>CAVYLX010000001.1:0-640910 GCA_963769475.1 uncultured Actinomycetota bacterium
AGAAAGGGCCACCGGCTCGATCTCGTCCTTGAAGCGACCCTCCGCGATGGCGGTGCTGGCCCGGTCGTGGGAGGCGAGGGCGAACGCCTCCATGTCCTCGCGGGAGATGTCCCACTTCTCGGCGATCATCTCGGCCGAGCGGAACTGGCTGACCTCCTGGTCGCCGTAGCGCGCCTGCCAGCCGGGCGACTCGGCGAACGGCGTGGAGAAGCCGTACTGCTGGCCGACGATCATCGCCGCCGAGATCGGGATGGCGCTCATGTTCTGCACGCCGCCGGCCACGACCAGGTCCTGGGTGCCGGACATGACGCCCTGGGCCGCGAAGTGGACGGCCTGCTGCGAGGACCCGCACTGGCGGTCGATGGTCACCCCCGGCACGTGGTCGGGCAGCCCGGCGACCAGCCAGGCCGAGCGGGCGATGTCGCCGGCCTGCGAGCCGATCGTGTCGCAGCAGCCCAGGATCACGTCGTCGACGGCACCCGGGTCGACGCCGGTGCGCCGCATCAGCGCGCTCAGGCGTGTGCGCGGCCAGGTCGGCCGAGTGCATCTCGGCCAGCGCTCCCCCGCGCTTGCCGACCGGCGTACGGACCGCGTCGATGATGAATGCCTCAGCCATGGGAGATCCCGTCTAGAAGGATGTGCAGGTACTGGTCGGCGATGTCGTCGTGCGCGAGCTTGCCGCCGGGGCGGTACCACCGCACGGCCACCCACACGGTGTCGCGGATGAAGCGGTAGGTGAGCTCGACGTCGAGGTCGGGGCGCAGGGCGCCCGACTTCTTGCCCTCGGTCAGCAGGGTCATCCAGACGTTGCGCGACTGGGCGTTGCGCTTCGCCAGGTAGTCGAACCGTTCGAAGCCGCCGAGGTAGTCGGCCTCGTTCTGGAAGATCGCCACCTCGTGCGGGTGGCGGTCGATCGCCTCGAACGAGACCCGCACCGCCTGCTCGAGCTTGGCGCGGGCATCGTCGGAGCCGGCCAGGATGGCGTCGTACTTGCCGAACAGCTCGTCCTGGAACGTCGACAGGATCTCGTCGACCATCGACTCCTTGGAGTCGAAGTGGTGGTAGAGGCTGCCCGACAGGATGCCGGCTGCGTCGGCGATGTCGCGCACGGTCGTGTTCTTGAAGCCCTTGCTCGCGAAGAGCTGCGCCGCGATGCGGAGCAGCTCGCCGCGGCGGGAGACCCGCTGATCGAGCTTGTCGAGATCCACGTCAGGCATGTTGGCTGCTCACCGAGACGACCTCACCGGTCAGGTACGTCGCGTAGTCGCTGGCCAGGAACACCATCACGTTGGCCACCTCCCACGGCTCGGCGGCCCGGCCGAAGGCCTCGCGCTGCTTGAGCTCGTGGAGCAGCTCGTCGGAGGTGACCTTGGCCAGGAACGGATGCATCGCGAGGCTGGGGCTGACGGCGTTGACCCGGATGCCGTGCGGCGCCAGGTCGAGCGCGGCGCACCTGGTCAGCGCCATCACGCCGGCCTTGGCCGCGGCGTAGTGGGCCTGGCCCTCCTGGGCCCGCCAGCCGATCACGGAGGCGTTGTTGACGATCACGCCCTTCTTGCCGGCAGCCACGAACCGCTGGCCGGCTGCGCGCACGCAGCGGAAGGTGCCGGTGAGGGTGATGTCGAGGACCTTCGACCACTGGTCGTCGGTCATCTCCAGGATGCTGGCGGTGCCGCCCAGGCCCGCGTTGTTGACCATGATGTCGACGCCGCCGAACTCGTCGGCCGCGTCGAGCAGCGCGCCGACCTGGGCCTCGTCGGTGACGTCACAGACGAGCTGGCGGACCCGCTCGCTGCCGAACTCCGCGGCCAGGGCCTCCTCGGCCTCGGCCAGCCGTCGCTCGTGGGTGTCGCTGAAGACGACGGCCTTGGCACCCTCCTCGAGCACCCGGCGTACGACGGCCGCGCCGATGCCTGCGCCCGCCGCGGCGGTGACCACGACGACCTTGCCGACCAGCAGGTCGTGCGGAGCGACGTAGTCGGGGACGGGCTGCTCGGGTCGCGTCGCAGTCATCGGGCCTGGGCCTCTCGGGGAAGGCCGAGCACCCGCTCGGCCAGGATGTTCTTCTGGACCTCGTCGCTGCCGCCGTAGATCGTGTCCGAGCGGGAGAAGAGGAAGAGTCGCTGCCACTCGTCGAGGTCGTACGCCGTCTCCGACTCTCGCGCCAGCAGGCCGGCCGGCCCGGCGACGTCCATCGCCACCTCGCCGAGGCGCTTGTGCCAGTTGGCCCAGACCAGCTTGAAGATCGAGCCGGCTCCCCCGGCTGCTGCCGAGTCGTCGCCTCCGCTGACCGCCGAGAGGCCGCGCAGCGCCTGCGCGCGGATCACCTCGAGCTCGACCTTGAGGCCGGCGAGGCGGTCGCGCAGCACCGGCTGGTCGATGGCCCCGTTGTCCTTGGCCAGGTCGATCACCCCGCGCAGCTCACGGGCGTAGTCGACCGTGTGCGCGATCGTGGAGACGCCGCGCTCGAAGCCCAGCAGCCCCATCGCGACGCCCCAGCCCTTGCCGGGCTCACCGACGACCAGGTCGGCCGAGGTGCGGGCGCCGGTGAAGAAGACCTCGTTGAACTCCGAGCCGCCGGTCAGCTGCTCGATCGGCCGGATCTCGACGCCGTCCTGGTCCAGCGGCACCAGCAGGAACGACAGCCCGTGGTGGCGCTCGGAGCCGGGCTCGGTGCGGGCGATCACGAAGACCCACTGCGAGAAGTGCGCGTTGGAGGTCCACACCTTCTGGCCGTCGATGACCCAGCTCCCTCATCGGCAGAGCCGTCGAGGCGGGCCTTGGTCTGCACGTTGGCCAGGTCGGAGCCGGCGTTCGGGCTCGGAGTAGCCCTGCGCCCACAGCTCCTCGACCGCCACGATCTTCGGGAGGAAGCGCTGCTTCTGCTCCTCGGTCCCGAACGCGATCAGGGTCGGCCCGAGCAGCTCCTCGCCGAGGTGGTTGACCCGCGACGGGGCGTTGGCCCGGGCGTACTCCTCGTGGAAGATCACCTGCTGCCACAGGCTCAGCCCGCGGCCGCCGTACTCCTTGGGCCAGCCGACGCAGGTCCAGCCGTGCGCGGCGAGGTGGCGGTTCCACGCGAGGCGCTCCTCGACCATCTCGTGGTCGCGGCCGGGACCGCCGAGCCCCTTGAGGTCGGCCCACTCACCGGTCAGGTGCGCGGCGAGCCAGTCCCGGATCTCCGTCCGGAATGCCTCGTCCTCGGCCGAGTAGCTCAGGTCCACAGGTGCTACCCTACCAAGCAATTGCTTGGTTGGTGAGGAGGTCGGATGCCGGAGACGATCCCGGGCGTGCTGCGCGCTGCCGCGGAGACGTTCGGCGACCATGCCGCGTACGTCGACGGCGACCACGCAGGTCTCGTACGCCGAGCTCCTCGACCGCGTGCGCGGGACCGCGCGCGGTTACGTCGCGGCCGGGCTCGAGCCCGGCGACCGGGTCGTGATCTGGGCTCCCAACAGCATCGAGTGGGCCGTCGCCGCCCTGGCCGTCACCTACGCCGGCGGCACGCTCGTCCCTGCCAACTCGCGCTACACCGCCCACGAGGTCGCCGACCTGGTCGAGCGCACGGCGGCCGCGCATCGTGATCGTCGGCCGACGGCTTCCTCGGACGCACCCAGATCGCCGACCTGAAGGCGACGGGCGACCTTGCGTCCGTGCGGCTCCTGCTCGACCTCGAGGATCTCGACCAGCTCGACCACCGGGACGTGACGACCGAGGAGGTCGAGGCCCGGGCAGATGCCATCAAGCCGGACGACGTGGCCGACATCCTCTTCACCTCCGGCACCACCGGTCGGTCCAAGGGCGCCATGTCGGCCCATCGCCAGACCATCGGCGTCGCTCGCGCCTGGGCGGAGCTCGGCGGCGTACAGGCCGACGACCGCTACCTCGTGGTCAACCCGTTCTTCCACTCGTTCGGCTACAAGATCGGCATCGTCGTCGGCCTGCTGACCGGCGCGACGCTCTATCCCGTCGCCACCTTCGATCTCGACCAGACGATGGGGCTGATCCAGTCGGAGCGGATCACCCTGCTGCCCGGTGCGCCGGCGATCTACCAGTCCCTGCTCGCCGCCCCGAACCGCGCCGACTACGACCTCTCGTCGCTGCGGCTGGCCGTGACCGGCGCCGCGGTCGTGCCCGTCGTGCTGATCGAGCGGATGCGCGACGAGCTGGCGATCGACCACGTGGTCACGGCGTTCGGCATGACCGAGGCGGTCGTGGTCACGATGTGCCGCGAGGACGACTCGGCCGAGACCGTGGCCACCACGTGCGGCCGGGCGATCCCCGGCATGGAGACCCGGATCGCGGACAACGGCGAGCTTCTGGTGCGCGGTGACTACGTGATGCTCGGCTACCTCGACGACCCCGAGGCGACCCGCGAGGCGATCGACGGCGACGGCTGGCTGCACACCGGCGACATCGGCACGCTCGACGACGCCGGCAACCTGGCGATCACCGACCGGCTCAAGGACATGTACATCTCCGGCGGGTTCAACGTCTATCCCGCCGAGGTCGAGCAGGCGCTGATGCGGATGGACGGCGTCACCGACGTCGCCGTGGTCGGCGTACCGGACGAGCGGATGGGCGAGGTCGGCAAGGCGTACGTCGTGCTCGCACCCGACGCGGCCGTGACGCCCGACGACGTGATCGCGTTCGCCAAGGAGCGCCTGGCCAACTTCAAGGTGCCCCGCGAGGTGGAGCTCAGCGACGCGCTCCCCCGCAACCTGTCCGGCAAGGTGCTCAAGAACGAGCTGAGGAAGACCGACTGACGTGGACCTAGAACTCTCCGAGTCCGAGCTGGCCTTCCAGGCCGAAGCGCGGGAGTGGCTCGCCGCCAACGTGCCGGCCGAGGCGCTCCCCTCGATGGACACCCCCGACGGCTGGGCCGCCCACCAGGCGTGGGAGGCCACGCTGTCGGCCGCCAAGTGGTCGGTGGTGTCGTGGCCGAAGGACTACCACGGCCGCGAGGCGTCGCTGATCGAGTGGGTGATCTTCGAGGAGGAGTACTACCGCGCCGGCGCCCCCGGCCGGGTCTCCCAGAACGGCATCTTCCTGCTCGCCCCGATCATCTTCGACCACGGCACGAAGGAGCAGCAGGACCGGTTCCTGCCCTCGATGGCGACGGCCGAGAAGATCTGGGCGCAGTGCTGGTCCGAGCCCGAGGCCGGCTCCGACCTGGCGTCGCTGAAGTCCACCGCCCGGCGCGACGAGGAGCGCGGTGGCTGGGTGCTCAACGGCCAGAAGACCTGGTGCTCGCGGGCGGCGTACGCCGACTGGGGCTTCGGTCTCTTCCGCTCCGACCCCGAGGCCGCCCGGCACAACGGGCTGACCTACTTCCTGTTCCCGCTCGACGCCGACGGCATCACCGTGCGCCCGATCGCCCAGCTCGACGGGGAGCCCGGCTTCGCCGAGGTCTTCTACGAGGACGTCTTCGTGCCCGACGCCGACGTGCTCGGCGCGCCCGGTGACGGGTGGCGGGTGGCCATGAGCACCGCGGGCAACGAGCGCGGGCTCTCTCTGCGCTCCCCCGGTCGTTTCTGCGCGGCCGCCGACCGCCTCGTCGGATCTGTATCGGACGGACCCGCAGCCGGCGTTCAGCGAGGGCGTTGTTGACGCCTGGATCAAGGCGCAGGCCTACCGGCTCTACACCTGGGGCACGGTCACCCGGCTCGCCGACGGTGGGGAGATGGGTGCGGCCGGGTCGGTCAACAAGGTGTGGTGGTCCGAGCTCGACATCGCCCTCCACGAGACCGCGCTCGACCTGCTCGGGCCCGAGGCCGAGCTCGACTCGACCTGGCTCGACGGCTACACGTTCTCGCTGTCCGGCCCGATCTACGCCGGCACCAACGAGATCCAGCGCAACATCATCGCCGAGCGGATCCTCGGCCTCCCCCGCGAGCCGAAGGCCCTTCGAGACGGCTCGTCCCTCACCTCCTCAGGAACCGAAAAGAGACGCGGATGAGGTTCGAGCACACCTCCGACCAGCGCGACTTCGCCGCGTCCCTCGAGTCGCTGCTGGCGTCGTCCGACACTGCCGCGGTGGCTCGGGCCTGGGCGGAGGGCGACGCCGATCCCGGACTCAAGCTCTGGGCGCGGCTCGCCGAGCAGGGCCTGACCATGCTCGCGACGGAGGCGACTCCCGTCGAGCTGGTCATCGCCTTCGAGGCGCTCGGGCGGCATGGCGTGCCCGGCCCCTGGGTCGAGTCCGCGGCGTACTTGCCTGTTGCCCTCGGCCGCGAGATCGAGGGCATCGCCACGGTGGCCGTCCCTCCACACGTGCCCTACGCCCTGGATGCCGACGTCGCCGACCACGTGTTCGCCGTCGTCGACGGCCAGCTCTCGACCGCCACCGTCGGCGAGGCCAAGGTCTCCGTCGATCGGACGCGGCGCCTGTTCGAGGTCGCGGCGAGCTCGACCACCGACGCGGGCGACCTCGAGGCAGCATTCGACCTTGCGGTGCTGGCCACCTCGGCCCAGCTGCTCGGCGCCGGGGAGCGGATCCTGGCCGACTCAGTGACCTACGTGAAGCAGCGCAAGCAGTTCGGGCGCGAGATCGGGTCCTACCAGGCGATCAAGCACGCGCTCGCCGACGTCAGGATCGCCCTCGACTTCGCCCGGCCCGCTTGTCGACGGTGCCGCGGTCGGGGCGATCAGCGCCTCGGCCGCCAAGGTCGCCTGCGCCGACGCGGCCTACCTCTCCTCCCGCACGGGCCTGCAGGTGCACGGCGCGATCGGCTACACCCAGGAGTTCGACCTGAGCATCTGGCTCACCAAGGTCCGGGCCCTGGTGACCGCGTGGGGCACGCCGGCGTACCACCGCGCGCAGATCCTGGCGGGCCTCTGATGGAGTTCGCGTTCTCCGAGGAGCAGACCGAGCTCGCGTCGACCGTGCGCTCGCTGCTCGCCAAGCGCGCCGACCCGCGGCTGGCCGACTACGACCAGGAGCTCTGGCAGACCCTGTGCGAGCAGATCGGCGTCGCCGCGCTGGGCATCCCCGAGGACTACGACGGGGCCGGCTTCTCGCTGTTCGAGTCCCTGATCGTGCTGGAGGAGATCGGCCGCTCGCTGGTGCCGTCGCCGCTCCTGTCATCACTCGTCACCGCGGAGGCCCTGCTCGCCGGCGGTGACGAGGACGCCAAGCGACGACTGCTCCCCCGGATCGCCGCGGGTGAGGTCGCCACGGTCGCCATCGACGTTCAGCAGCCCGTCCTCGATGTCGACCATGCGGCGATCGTGCTGGCCGTAGTCGGTGACGACCTGGTCGAGATCGCCCACCCCGAGACGGAGTGGACCGAGTCCATGGACCAGACGATCCGGCTCGGTCGCCTTCTCGACGCGACCGGCGGCAGTGATCGGCGACGGGCTTGCGGCCAGACGCCGCGCCGAGCTGGTCGGGGCAGTCGGCGTGACCGCGCTGCAGATCGGCCTCGCCGCGCGGGCACTGGACATGACGGTCAGCTACAGCAAGGAGCGGGTGCAGTTCGGCCGGCCGATCGGCTCGTTCCAGGCGCTCAAGCACCGGATGGCCGACATGCTGGTGCTGCTCGAGATGTCGCGCTCGGCGTCCTGGTCGGCGTCGTACGCCGTTTCGACGAGACGCCGACAACGCCGCCGAGCTGACCCATATCGCCAAGTCCTACTGCTCCGAGGCGCTGGCCACCATCGCCGGCGAGACCGTGCAGCTCCACGGTGGCATCGCGATCACCTGGGAGCACGACGCGCACCTCGTCTTCAAGCGCGCGCACGCCCTCGGCCAGCTCTTCGGCGCGGCCCACGAGCATCGGGCCCTGCTGGAGCTGTGACCTAGTGGGCCACGGTGTGCAGGTTGAGCACCACCACGCCCACCACGATGAGCGTCAGCGCCGACACGCTGATCCAGTCGAGCCGCTCGCCGAGCCAGAGCGCGCCCACCAGCGCGATCGCCGCGGTGCCGACGCCCGACCACACGGCGTACGTCGTCGAGACCGGCAGGGTGCGCACCACCAGGGCGAGCAGCCAGATCGAGACGGCGTAGCCGCCCAGCACGAGGGCCGTCCACAGCGGGTCGCGGAAGCCGTCCGCCCGAGGCAGCGCGGACGTCGCGGCCACCTCGGTGAGGATCGCAACGGTCAGCAATCCAAAGGCGATCAGCATGACGCTTCTCCTCGACGACAGGGTGTAGCGATTGCTACAACTCGACTGTAGCAACTGCTACAGTCGAAGCCAAGACGCTGGCCAGGAGGATGGATGGCACCGAACGCGACGCGCCGAGCCGAATGGACCGAGGCGGCCACGGACTACGTGCTCGAGCACGGTCTGATCGGCCTCAGCCTCCGTCCGCTCGCAGCCGACCTCGGCACCAGCGACCGGATGCTCATCTACCACTTCGGGTCCAAGGACGAGCTGGTCGCCGACGTGCTCCGAGCCTCGAACGTGCGGTCCACGGGCTACCTCCGCAACATGAAGCCATCGAAGGACCTGCGCGCTGCCGTGCGCGACCTGTGGGCAGCGATGCTGGCGCCCCAGGTCGCGCCGTGCAGCCGGCTCTACGTCGAGGCCGCGGCCCTCGGCCTGTTCGGGCAGGAGCCCTACGCCTCCGTCGTACGCGAGGCCAACGACCTCTGGATCGCGGCCATGGTCGACCACCTGGTCCGCTCCGGCGTGCGCCGTCCCCTCGCCCGCCGCGCATGCGACCTGATCGACGCGGCCTTCATGGGCTTCCAGCTGGACCTGCCGCTCGACGTCAGCACCCGTGAGCGCAACCGCGCGGTCGCGGACCTGGCGGACGCGATCGCCGCCCTCACCCCCGCCGAGTAGCCCCCACCGACGGGGCGTCCGCACGTAGCCTCGTTGCATGGGCACGGCGGACCGCGCGCTAGGCGCCGAGCAGGCTTTGCGCCTGGGGCGAGGTGCGGCCGACTGGTTGGTCGACAGCATGGCCGACTGCGAGGACCCATCGCTCTACCACGGGCTGTCCGGCATCGTGCTCGCGCTGGAGGAGGCAGCCCAGCAGTTCGGCGACGATCGCTATCACCGCGCCGTTGCCGATGGAGTGGATGCTCTAGCCATGAGCATCGACGGTCTCGAGGATTCGTCGCTCTACTTCGGCTTGGCCGGCGTCGCGACAGCTCTGCAGGCACTCGGCGAGCCCGACCCGGCAAGCCGGGCGCTGGACCGGATCCGGGATCGGTTCGACGGCGAGCGCTGGAGCCCGATGTTCGAGCTCCTCTTCGGCAATGCCGGCATCGGGCTCGGAGCACTCTCCGCCGGCGATGTGGATCTGGCCGTGACTGCAGTGACCCCCTACCTCACCACCGCGGACCAGACGGCGTACGGCGTCAACTGGCCGGTCCGGCCCACTCCGGCACGTTCCCATCACATCGCGCACGGCACCCTGGGCATCGTCCACGCGTTGGCCGCCGTCGGTCGGGCCGCAGACCGCGAGGACCTGATCGACCTCGCTCTCGCCGGAGCGGCCGATGTCGTGGGCCGCAACGATGCGGGCTCCGCCGGGTTCCTCGTGCCGCACTCCGACCCACCGCACCGGCCTGAGCTGATCGAGCGCTACAGCTTTGGCTGGTGCAACGGCCCGGCCGGCGATGCACAGACCTTCCGGCTCCTCGCGCTGGTGACCGGTGACGCGGCCTGGATCAAGCTCGGTGACCGGTGTTGGCACACGATCACCCAGTCGGGCCTGCCGCGACGGATGCGTCCGGGCTTCTGGGACAACAACGGGCGGTGCTGCGGCACCGCAGGGGTGCTCGCCCTGGCTTGCGACCGGATCGTAGAACGCGGTGACGACTTCGACTTCGCAGACGCCCTCGTCGAGGATCTCGCGACCCGGGCGACCGTCGACGAAGCCGGCGTGCGCTGGTCGAACCACGAACACCGCGCCGTCCCGTCAGCGCTGGCACCACACCCCGGTTGGGCCATGGGCAACGCAGGCATTGTTCGTGAGCTGCTTCGCTATGCACGACTGAGCGAGGGCAGCGCCGGTGACTACGTGATCGCGTGGCCCGACCATCCCGGCACCACGGCGGACCGGTAGTCGCCTTCCTTCTGGCCCATCACGTCAGTTGTTGGTGATGCGGGTCCAGTCGACGTGTGTGCCTTCGACAACGAGCATGTCGCCCGAGGGCGCGACGGCCACGATGCGGGCCTGGCCCTCGGCCAGGTGCACGTCGGCGAGCGCGAGTCCGTCCGCGTCGACCCCTGGCGGCGGGGCGTAGTCGTCTGCTGGTGCCATGGCGCCCCAGTTGTGGCCGTCGCTGAGCCAGGGGCCGGCAGGCATCGCACCGCCATCGGGTTCGACCCACACGAGAAGCTCCCCGCCCGGGAGCACTACCGACCACGCCGCGTCCACCACCGCCGAGCCGAACTGCCCTGCGAACCGGTCTGCTCGTGAGCCGTCTACCGCGAACCGCTGGGTCGCCAGCAGCGGCCGCGCGGTGCGCGTGCCGCCCTCGGTCGACTCGTGCACTGCGATCGTCTCCGGGTCCAGCGAGGCGATGGTGGTCGTGAACGGAAAGATCGCGTCAGCAGAGGCGCCGTAGGTGTCGAGCTCCCGGGTCGACCAGGTGGCTCCACCGTCCTGCGACCAGCGGATCACGGGTCTCGCTGCGCAGCAGAAGCCGCCGAAGTCTGCCTGACGGCCCGCGATCTCCTGAACGATCCAACCCGTCGGCAGCTGCACGGCGAACTCCCACGCGCCCACCACCCCTGTGCTCTGTTCCCCGAACCACGGGTCGCCGGGCCAGTAGTGGGCGACACCGTCGGTGTCGACTGCGATCTCACGTTCGGCATTGGGGCGCGGCAGGTGCATCACCAGGACTTCCCCATCACCGACGGGAGCTACGCCGCTCGGCGGGTCTGCCGCGACGAGCTCGCCATCAGGATCGACGATCCTCTCCTGACGCCGGGCTCCCCCGCCGTCGACACTGACCCAGATGGTGTCGGACCGGTCGGTGGGGCCAGACAGGGCGAACGTCTGGCCCATCTCGCCGGTGTAGGTCCACGACTCGCCACCGTCAGCGGTCACGGCTAGGACCTGCCGCGGACCGCGCTGCCAGACCACGGCGCGGTGATCGAGGTCGGCACCGATCGCTGCCTGCGCGACCTTGGCGACCGGCAGCTTGGCGACCTGCTCCGGCGTCAGGTCGCGAAGCCGCACATCGGCGGCGTCGTCGGTTCCTGGCGTCGGAGTCCTGGTCTGCGCACCGGTCGGGTCACCGATCACGTTCGGGCCGATCACGAGGGCCGCAGCGCTCGCGACGGCGACGGCGGCGAGGGCGAGCACGCGACGGCGTCGCGTCAGGTCGTCGAGGTCCATACTCGTGCGACTCCGAGACCACGCACAAAGTTGTCTGCGGCGAGCGACCACCGGTTGACGGGCCGCCACGGGCGGCCATGGTCACCCCTAAGGTGACGCCATGATTTCCGCCGCCCGAGTCCTCGTGCTGACCGCGTTCGGCCTGGTGCTGCTTTCCGGATGCGGCAGCGAAGGTAGCGACGCGGCCGTGGATACGCCGTCGACTCCGGCAGCGACGACCGGCTCGTCGGAGGACCCGCCCGATGAAGATCCGGTCAGCATCACGCTCTACGACGCCGACTTCACTGTGGCCGCTTCCGGGGACCTCTCCGTCGTGGAGACGTTGACCCTCGACGTACCCGTTGATGACCGGCACGGCATCTTCCGCACGTTCGACCTGGAGGTCCCGGTCGAGGGCTTCACGGCCACTCTCGACGGGAACCCAACACCGGTCGACGACTCCGCCGAGAACGGCGAGACGGTGTTCAAGGTCGGGGACCCCGAACGGACCTTGGCTGTCGGCGAGCACAGTGTCCGATTGGAGTACGTCGTTCCCGACGTACTCACCCACGGGAGCGCGGGGACCACCCAGCTCGACTGGTTGCTCGTCCCAGCTGGGTGGACGATGGGCATCCTCGCCGCCGACCTGAGCGTCGATCTTCCGGCCGATGCCGCGGAAGCGCACTGCACGATCGGCGACGCGGGGCCGTGCGACGTAGATGGAATCGGCACCGGCACCCTGGTGGTCACGACCGGCGAACTCGCGGTCCACACCCCGGTGCGGCTGCAGGTCCAGCTCACGCCCGCAGGGTCGCCCTGATCGACGGTTTCACCTTTCGGCGCCCCCTGTCGTCAATCTCTGTTGTGGAGGAATCTTCGTTGCGCGGGCTTCCGTGTCGTAGGTGTGCGGCGTAGCGTCGTGGTCGCGGGTCCGGGAAGTGACTTATCCGAAGTGTCGATGTGCGGGGGCAGGTCGACCGCGCTGGATTCTTGAGACGCCCCGCAGTGTCCTCCCGGACCCGCGCCAATGAATTCGCCTGCCGCAAGTTGGGCGTCCGCCACGAGTTGGCTGTACATGGCGTCGGAGATCCGTCGCTTGAGACAACGGAGAGCCTCCCTCGGGTTCTTGCCAGCAGCTCTCTTGCGCCGGTAGTAGGCACGGCCTTCGGTCGCGAGCCGGAGCTGGGTGACCGCGGCGATGTGGATCATGCGGTTGACCCGACGGTTCCCGGCTCGTGACAGGCGGTGCCGGTTCTGTTCGCCGGAGAAGGCATCCAGCGGCGCGGTGCCAGTCCAGGACGCGAACCTGTTGCGATCGCTGAATCGGGCGAGGTCACCCACGTCGGCGCTGCCAGCCGCCGAAGACCCGAAATCAGGCAGTGACATCGACGGAGCTCCCGCGACAGGGGTGTTGTCAGGGGCTCAGCAAGTCAAGGTGCGCCCACGTCACGGATGGACGATGGCCATGGTTCGGTGTGCGCTACTCACGCTTGCACACGAGGTCGCTGAGCCGCACCGCATCGCCCATCGCTTGGTGACCGGCGCCGGGGTCTGGACAGCAGTGACAAGACGCAGACCGCCCTCAGGCCAAGCGAGCGCTTCCTGGCCGACGCGCAGCCTTTAGCCCAGGAACGCAGGACGCACGTCGTTCCATTCTGAGCGGTGGAAGGGCTGGCCCGCACCAGTTGCGCACCGAGTTGCCCGCGCATGCCGCGGGGTGTGCGCGGCATGCGCACAAGGATCGGCCGCGACGACGTACCACCGCCGAGTTCCGGTCAGGGCCGGATGTTCTGGTTGTGTCGGAACAGGTTGTGCGGGTCGTATGCCCGCTTGATATCCACGAGCCGCGCGTAGTTGCTGCCGTATGTGTCTGAGACGCGTCCTTGGTCATCGTCGGACATGAAGTTGACGTATCCCCCCGCCTCGGAGTGGGGGGTGAGCGCGTCGGAGTATCCGCGTACCCAGGCGATGTTCTCAACGTCGCAGGAGGCGTCCGGCCAAGCGGAGACGATGACCGTCGAGAACGTCGCGTGGCGGTAGGAGAACGCCGTGTCGGTGACGCCAACCCGTGCGGCGGCCCCGTTGATCGGGTAGAGATGCATCGTCGAACTGGGGTTCGGCGCATTCGGACCGTGGGCCAGATGTGCGTCGATAGCTTCATCGGTCAACTCGGTGACGTAATTGCCCTTCCAGTAGCTGCGGACACCGCGGGGAAACAGCTCGTCGAACGCGCTGTTGAGCCAGGGGTACGGCATGGGCTCGACCATCTCGCCAACCCGCGGGGCAAGGTCGCGGAATGGCTGCATGGCTGCCTCGCCTTTCTCGATCGGCCCGCTCCAGTGGACGATTGCGGCGCAGAACGTGTCGCCATGGCGGTCCTCCGGCAGAAACGGCAGGGGCGGCGCCACCTGGAACGCTGGGAACGCCCCATACCGCTCGTCGGCATCCGAGATCCAGGTACGAAAGAAGCGCAGCAAGTCCGCGGCGTACTCCAGCTCGTAGAAGAAGATCCCGACAACCACCTGGTCCACAGGGTGCAGGTCGAACTCGAACGACGTGACGACCCCGAAGTTTCCACTGCCGCCCCGGAGCGCCCAGTACAGGTCGGCGTTCTCATCCGCACTGGCTCGACGGATCCGCCCGTCGGCCGTGACCAGATCGGCCGACCGGAGGTTGTCGATGGACAACCCGAACCCGCGCGTGAGGTAGCCGATGCCGCCACCGAGCGTGAGGCCCCCAATGCCCGTTGTCGAAACGATGCCCCCGGGCATCGCCAGCCCATACGCGTGCGTGGCGTAGTTGAGATCACCGAGGGTCGCACCGCCCCCAACCCGTGCAGTGCGAGCTGCCGGATCAACGTGCACGAAACGCATCGGCGACAGGTCAACGACCAAGCCGTCGTCGATCGTCCCGAAACCTGGCGCGCTGTGACCTCCACCGCGCACCGCCAGCTCCAAGTGCTCGTCGCGGGCGAAGTTCACCGCGGCGACCACGTCGGCGACATGCTCGGCCTGCACGACGGCTGCCGGGCGCCGGTCGATCATTCCGTTCCAGACGGCTCTCGCCGTGTTGTAGTCGTCGTCCTCGGGCGTGACGATGCGCGCCCGCATCTGCTCCTGCAACTCAGTCATGGATGCCATGTGACCACTGTGTCGCTGCGGGGGGCGGGCAACTAGTCCGCCGATGCGACCTCACTGGTATCGATTTCGTACTACCTAGGGATGGGTACCGGTGGGACGATCAGGGCATGCCCGACTACGGTCACTACTGCCCGGTCGCCATGGCCAGCGAGGTCATAGCCGACCGATGGACTCCACTCATCATCCGCGAACTCGTGCTCGGCAACGTGCGGTTCAACGACATCGCGCGAGGCATGCCCGGCATCTCGCGCTCACTGCTCGTCTCAGCGCCTTCGCCACCTCGAACGCATGCGTGTGGTCGAGACGTGGCCCTCGCCCACCGGCAAAGGCAACGAGTACCACCTGACGCCAGCAGGCAAGGACATGGAACAGGTCATCGACTCCCTGGGGAAATGGGCCATTGAGTGGCTCTTCGATGAGATAAGGCCGCACGACATCGATCCGGTGACCCTGACCTGGTGGATGCATCGACGCATTCGGCCCGATCGCTTCCCTCCACACCGGACGGTGATCGAGTTCCAGCACACCGCTCCGATGCGAGAGGTCATCTGGATCGTTCTCGACCGTAGCGAGGCATCGGTGTGCACGCATCACCCCGGCTTCAAGGTCGACCTGGTCGTCACAGCACCAACCGGAGCGCTTTCCGATGTCTTCAGCGGATTCTGCCGTTGGGACGAATCCATCGCCGACGATCTGATCCACGTCGCGGGATCACCGCACCTGGTGCGGTCGTTTCCAACGTGGTTCCTCTGGAGCCCATTCGCTGAAGCAGTCCACGAGCGCGCGTCCCGGCCGGTGCGCGTCCAGTGACGAGCGCCTCGACTGCCTCGACTACTGACCGCGAGGCCGAACGGCCACCCAGACCGCAGTGACAAAGGGCAGACCGCCGTCAGACCAGGCGAACGATTGCTGACCGATGGACAGCCTTGAGGCGCGCCGGACGCATGACGCCACGTCGTTTTGCAGTCGAGACGGTGTCCAGGACGGTTCTACGGGCCTAGCGGTCTCGGGACCATGACCGGGCGACCAGCGGCCCAGAGCCGTACAAGCCACTCGAATATCTGGCGGACGCTCAGCGCATCTGGAGTCTCGGAAGAACTGACCGGCGTTCGGATCGCTGGTCGAGCGATCCGTCGGGTGCGTCATAGCCGCGACTGCACTTCGAGTCGAGGGCCAACTTGGAGACCTGATCCGTAGTGCGTGAAACATGGCCTGCGACTCAACGGCTGCGACTCAACGGCTGCGACTCCATGGCTCTGCGGGATACTCCAAGGCATGGAGCTGTCAGTGGGCCCACTTGGGGGGAGTGAGTGGCCGGCTGCACGTGCGTTGCTCCATCGCGCGTTCGTCAACGAGCCCTTCACCGTGGAGATGTACGGTCCAGCGGTCCTGGATCGGTGGGGTGGGTCCTGGAGTCTGTATTCCTCATTGCGGAGTGACGACGCGATTGTCGTTCTGGGCGCTTATGTGGGTGACGTGCTGGTCGGCGTCGTGATGGGAAGCTTGCCTGGGCAATGCCGGCTTTGTCAGGTGCTGGGGCGCGAGCCTCGGCCCGACGATCAACTCCTCGCCATCGACTGGCAGTTTCACCAGAACGTCGCACAAGTCCATGGACAGCTCGGAAAGCATGCCTGGGTCGAGAAGGCTGCCGTCGAACCTGCGCTTCGCGGCCTGGGAATCGGGCGCCAGCTGCTCGAAGCCGTTACCACCGCGCTCGAGATCGGGGAACCAGCGGAGCTGGTTCTCGAGTGCGCCCCCGATCGAGTCGACTTCTATGCAGGCTTGGGGTACGAGGTGCTCAGTACCTTCGCAGATCCCGCAGGCCCCGATGCGTCATTGATGCGACGCAGGATCCGTTGAGACTCTGCTCACTCGGCAGGATCGGCCTGTGGGCTGGCCCCGCGCCGCGAACCGTTAGCTTTCGGCGTACGTTGCGTCCTTCCGCCGCGACGGCGCAGCGGCCTCGCCGATCGTTTGGGAGCGAGCAGCCGATCCGCTGGCCCTACACTCGCCTAGCTACGAGTGCTCCGGCGCGGATTGCGCGCGGGATCTCCGCGGTGTCGTCGACAACTGCTTCGAGGCGTGCGAGGTCCTCTTTCCTAGCCCGCGAATCGAGAGTGACGGAGTACTCGATACCGGTCGAACGCCACTCTTCGTCAAAGCCGCCGTCAGCCTCGACGGCGACGCCGTCCACCTGAATGCCGAGTCGCTCCGCCTCACGGTAGGTGTCGTTCAGCACGCAGAGGGCCACTGACAGGTGAAATAGCTGGGCGCCGTTCACAGCCGGAGCGGCGACGACCCCTTCATCTGTCCACACGTGATCCAGGATGACCCCTTCCGTAGCTCGAAGGGTCCCAGACGTGGCGCGTACGCCCAATGGAGAAAGGTCCATGCCCCGATCCTGCCGGTACCCCGCGGTCGTCGCTTCGAGGGTGCTCGCGGCCAGGTGATATGTCCATCCACCGCGAGCCGGACGTCCGGATCTGCCGATCTGCGTGCGTCAGCGCGGGTCGTGCCTTGAGCTTCAAGTTGGATCGCGTTCCAGATGGGGCTCACGCGTTTGATTGCGCTGAGCGATGGGAGGAGAGGGGTGCGGGCTTGTTGCGGGTTGCTGTGGTCACTGCGCCCGCGACCGCGATGAGGACAATGCCGAGGGTTGTCTGTTGGGTCAGGAGCTGAGACAGCACGACAGCGCCGATCACCGCGCCGATGACGGGGTCAAGTGCGAACAAGGTGGATACGACTCGCGTGCCGACGAGTCGCAGCGCGGTGAAGTCGCAAGAGAAGGCGACCCCGACCCCGACAACACCAGAGATGACAAGGATCAGCCACTGCCTCGGTTGCAAAGCGTTTCCGCTCGACGCGGAGAGTGGGGAAAGGATGAGAGCCGACACCGTGACGGCGAGAGCAAGTCGGTCGAGGCCGCCGTCACGACCGAGTCGATGCGAGATCACCGTGTAGGCGGCGAGCGCGCTCGCGGCCACAAGTCCGATGGCGATGCCGGCCGTGTCTGCGTCACCGTTGGGTCTGCTGACAAGGACGACGCCGATGAGGGCAAAGACGGGGAGAAGGAGGCGCCAGCCAAACTCGGTGTGCGCGACAGCGACGGCGAATGGCCCCAGATACAGCACCGTTGCGGCGATGCCGAGGGGTAGTCGGTCAGCCGCCTGATAGAACGCAACGTTCATGGTTGCGATCGCTACGCCGAGCGCCACCACAGTCGCCCACTCCTTCCCGGTGCGCCCGCGTAGTCGTGGCCGCAAGAGAGTCAGCAGGACGAGAGCGCCGAATACCTGTCGCCACGCGGCGGCGACTGCGGGATCGATCACGTCAAACAGGGGCACCGATAGCGCCGCCGAGCCCTGTACGGCAGTGCACGAAACGATCACCAGCATCGTGCCGCCAAGGGTGCGGGGTACGGCGCCCGGCATTACAGCTGCTGCTTACGTCGAGCACGATAGGTACGGGCCTTGTGCTGACCGCCGCACACCTGCATGGAGCACCAACGACCGGTCCCGGGGCGCGACGCGTCCCAGAACAGCCAACGGCACTGCGGGTTCGCGCACGCCTTCAATCGCGACAGCTGGCCGGTTCGGTCGGCGATCAGGAGCTCGACGGACAACTCGGCGAGCCGACCCAAAAGGCCGGGACTGGTGCTCTCGGCAGCGATACGACGAACCCCAGTGATGACGACACGGAACTCAAAGGCCGGCGACCCAGGCTCTGGCGGGGCGTCATTTTCGACGAACACCGACCGCACCGCTTCCCGGAATCGCCGCGTCTGCTCCAGCTCGGCTTCGCCGAGCAGCTCCTCAGCGGTGAGCAAGCCCAAGGCGGTCAGGGCATCACGGGCCCGGTCCGCGTCGGAAAGTTGGTCGCGGTTTCGATACAGATCGTCCGTATTCACGAAGCGCCGAATGAGTTCGAGCCTCCCCGGTGCGTGATGGGAAGGATCCCAGTCGGGAGAGTGCCTCACTGGCGTAACCATTTACCGATAGTATCTGGTGACGCTCCCTAGGCACCCGCACCAGCACCAGCCTCCGCATCCCGCCAGGCGGCGCCTGGAACAGGCTTCCCATGACCGCCGACAATTGGGAACTCCGGTCCAGGCAGTGCTCACACGTACCGCAGACAGCGTGACTGCCGCCATCCGGATCTGCCGCGATCGGGGCGTGCACAAGCCGCGTCTTTCCACCGCGTCTGACCGCGCCGGAACACGGATACTGCAAGGGCAAGGAGTCCGGTGTACCGGTGAGGGTGTGGTTAGTGCAGTCGCTCTCCTCCATCGACGGGCAGTTCCACACCGGTGATGAATCGGGCGGCGTCGCTGGCCAGGAAGGCGACAGCGGCGCCCATGTCGTCAGGCGTGCCGCCGCGCCCGAGCGGTACGCCGACGATCGCTTCGTCGAAGGCCGCCCGGTTGCGCATCGTCAAGGGGGTCGCGGTGATGCCCGGCAGCAGTGCGTTGACCCGGATGCCGTGGGGGGCGAGTTCGAGGGCCATCACTCGCATCAGCTGGTTCATCGCCGCCTTGGTCGAGGCGTAGACCGCACGGCCGGGCTTGGCGCTGTAGGCCCGGATGGATGACACCAGGGTGATCGATTGGTTGGTCCCGCCGAGGTCGCGCATCATGGCGGCAGCCCGCTGCGAGACGGAGAACGGTCCGAGCACGTTCAGCTGGAAGGTGTCGGTCCAGTCGGCGCTGGTGAGCTCGAAGAACGGCTTAACCTGCCCTCCACCGACGTTGGCCACCAAGATGTCCAGATGCTTGGCTCGGGTACGCACCTCGGTGAAGAAGCGGTCGATTTCCGCCTCTACTGACAGGTCGGCGGCAATGCCAAGCACCTCCTGGCTGTTGCCCGAGAGTGCACGCAGCTCCTCTGCAGCCCGCTCGAGGGGCTCAGGGGTGCGAGCCGCGAGCACCACGTTCGCGCCGAGCCGCACCAGGTGCTCGGCGATGCCGCGTCCGATGCCGCCGCTGCTGCCGGTGACGATCGCCCACCGGCCCGCCAAAGAGCTGTCTTCGACATCCGGGCCGTCCACAGCCGTCACGAGGCCGCGCCGACAGTGCGCGTGGCCAGAACCTGCTCGCGGATCTCCTGCTTCAGCACCTTGCCGTCCGGCGAGAGGGGGAACTCGTCACGGATGTCGAAGACCTGCGGCAGCTTCTGCGTCGACAGTCCCAGCTCCCTCAGCTCAGCCAGCACGACTTCTGCGGAGGGTGCCGCTCCCGGCTGCGGTACGACGCTGAGGCACACGATCTCGCCCAGGCGCTCGTCCGGAAGCCCGAACACAGCGCAGTCGAGCACGTCGTCGCGTCGGCGCACCAGGTGCTCGATCTCCGACGGATCGATGTTGTAGCCGCCCCGGATGATCAGGTCCTTCTTGCGACCCACCACCTGCACGTGGCCGTCCGGCAGCACTCGGATCCAGTCGCCGGTGAGGAAGTAGCCGCCGTCGGCCATCCGACTCGTGGGGTCCGCGTCACCGAGGTAGCCCTGCATCAGGGACGGACCGCGTACCCCGGCCTCCCCCACCTCGCCAGCAGGAAGTCGTCGTCGGTCGTCATCGAACGCATGCACCTCGGTGCCTGCGTAGGGGTAGCCGTCGAGCTCCTGACGAAGCTCGAACGGGTCCTCCGGACGCATGGATGCGAAGCCGAGGCACTCGGAGAGCCCGAACATCCGCAGCGCGTCGACGCCCAGCACGTCGCGGGCGTCGCGGATCAGCTCGGGCTTGATGGCCGAGCCGCCGACGCAGATGGCTCGCAGGGCCGAGAGATCCCGTCGGTGTTGAGCGCTTGCGAGCGGCGTCGACGAACATGTGCATCATCGTGACCACGGTCATCGACCACACCACCCGGTGCTTCTCCATCAGGTCGAGCACCACGTCGGCGTTCCACTTCTCGGCCCGCACGATCGTCGCGCCGTGGGCGAGGCCCAGGTACGTGAAAAAGGCGTAACCAGGCGCGCCGGCGCTGGCGCCGGGCGTGCAGATCGCTTCGCCGTCGCGTATCCGCACGACATCGGCCGCATGGGTGGCGGCGTAATGGATGCTCGGCCAGGTGTGCATCACCCCCTTGGGCAGCCCGGTGCTGCCGGAGGTGACCCCGATGACAGCGGTGTGGTCCGGGCCGATCAGGGCGCACCCGAGATCGTCTCCCTCCCCCGCCACGACCTGGGCGATGTCGACCACCCGAACGCCGGCGGGCACGACCGTGCCGCGGGGGAGGTCGCCGTGGCTGACTACCACCTTCGCCGCGGCCAGGCCGATGATGTGGGTCAGCTCGAGGCCGCCGAGGCTGGTGGGTGCCGGGATCAGGGTCGCGCCCAGCCCGGAGACGGCGACGGCGATCGCGAGGTCCTCGGCGTCCGTCGTGTACTGGGCGAGCACCCGGTCGCCGGCGGCGACGCCTGCCTCGGCCAGGCGGGCCGTCGCCTGACGGGCCATCGTGTGGAGCTGCTCGCGGGTCCACGACCGGTCCCCGACCACGACGGCGATCGCGTCCGGCCGGCTGAGGGCCCGGTCGAGGAAGATGCGATCCAGCCGGATGCTGTCGAGGTGCTGCATGGTGGTCCTTCCTGGGGAGGGGTGGTCGGGTGCCGGGTCGGCCGGGGTCAGGTGCGCTTGGTGCAAGGATGCTCCTCCAGCGACACCGGATCTGAGGAGGGACAATGACGACCGAGGCGGGGGCGATGCCGCCCGTGCGGCGTACGCGCGGCTGCTGGCGGCGTACGCCGTCGGCACTCCTTGACGCGATCGCCGCCGTCGTGGCTCCCACGGTGCGTTACGTCATCCATGGCGGCGCCCGCCTGTCCGGCACCTATGAGGGCGTCGAGGGCATGCTCGCGTGGATGCGGCTGGCCGGCGAGATCAGCGAGTGCACCGTGCGCTTCGTGCCCGAATCCGTCGCCACCGAGGTGCGGGCGGACTCCTGACTGTGCTGGTCGTGGGGCGGGTCGTGGTTGAGCGGCCACGCAGAGCACCTCGAGACCGGGCACCTGTACCACCTGCGCTGGGTCGACAGCCTCCTGGTCGAAGGACACACCTACCCGACCGACCAGCAGGAGTTCGACACCTTGTGGTCGTGAGGACGTGACGGTCGAGGAGATCAAGATGCCCACCCCAGGGCGGTCACGACCTCGTCCCGGCGCCGCCCGACTCCGCCCTGCAATGCTTCGCAGCTGAGGGCGCGTCGGAACCACAGGTGAGCGTCGTGCTCCCAGGTGAAACCGATGCCACCGTGCAGCTGGACCGCTTCCTCCGTGGCCAGCAGCGATGCCTCAGTCGCCACGAGCGCGGCCACGGCCACCGACAGAGTCGCCTGCGCCTCGCCGGTTTCGACCTGTACGGCGGCCGCCCGCACCGCCGACCGCGCGCTCTCCACGGCCAGCAGCACGTCTGCAAGTCGGTGCTTGACCGCCTGGAACGAGCCGATCGGGCGGCCGAACTGCTCGCGGGCGCGCACGTAGTCACAGGTGGCCTCGAAGGACCGCTCGGCCACTCCGAGCTGCTCGGTTGCCCAGCCCGAGCGTCGCCAGTTGCTGCAGCTGTCTGGCCAGCTCGTGGGCCTTGGCTTCGAACGCCAGCACGTGTCCCTCAGCGGACTCGAACGTGATCCCTGCCTGGCCGCGGGTCAGGTCGGCGCCTGGTGCGGCTCCACCGTCGCCGCTTCCGGATGCTCCACCGGTCGAGCGTTCGACCGCCCCTACGAGCACGACGCCGGCCTCGCCCTCGGCAAGCACCACGACGACCTCCGCCGCAGCTTGGCGTCGAGCACGTGGTCGACCCGGCCGGATACGACAGCGAGCTCGCCGTGCCCGCCGGTGACAGCATCGAGGACGAGCGGGTCGGCCAACGTGTTCAGCGCGACGGTGCCCACCGCGCCGGAAACGAGCCGGCCGAGCGGAGAGTCGGAACGGTCCGACCTGGGGTCGGCCAGAGCTGCGGTCACGGCGAGCACGGCTCGAGCTGAGCACGGGTGCGCACGCCGTCGCCCGGCCTGCCTCCACGAGACATAGCGCGGCTTCGGTGACACCCATGCCCAGCCCTCCGACCAGTTCGGGGAGCGAGTAGCCCCGCCAGGCCGAGATCGGTGCCGAGCCGCTGCCAGAGGTCGGCGTCGTACGGCGCCAGCTGGTCGGTCGCGGCGATCGCGGTCCGGGTGCGCTCGCTGGACGCATGCGTCACGAGTACGTCCCGCAGCGCGGACACCAGCTCGGTCTGGTCGGCCGGCACCAGCAGGTCGCCCGGGTCGATCCGCGGCACCCAGGCATCGCCCGCCGTCACCGGATCTCCTCTACGGCGATCGGGAGCGTGGTGGCGCCGCCATCGATGACGAGCGCCTGCCCGGTCATCCAGGCGGACTGATCGGTGGCCAGGAACAGCGCGGCGGCAGCCACGTCGTCCGGTGTGCCCAGTCGGCGGAGGGGCAGCTGGTCGAGGAGCAGCTGTCGCCGTGCAGCCACGACCTCCGCGGCGAGCTCGGTGTCGATCACACCCGGCGCAATGGCGTTGACGCGCACGTGCGGACCGAGCTCGTAGCCCAGCTGCCGGGTCATCAGCAGCATCGCTGCCTTGGTGGCGTTGTACCAACCGATGCCGGGGTCCACGATCGTGCCTCCGACCGAGGCGATGTTGATCACCGCGCCCCCAGCGTCCGTCATGCCACCGACCTCGAGCGCGCTGCGGGTCCAGGTCACCATGCCGAACTGGTTGACCTGCACCGTCTTCATGGCCCGGGCCACGTCGAGGTGGATCAGGTCACCGAAGTAGGGGTTGGTCGCGGCGTTGTTGACCAGGGTGGTGACCGGCCCGTAGGCCGCTCGAGCCTGACGCATGCACTCGTCGGCGTCCTCGGGCTCCCCGGCGTGCGCCACCACGGCGAGCACGCCGCCGGGCGCCGACACCTCCGCGCGCAGCCTCTCGGCAGCGAGCTCGAGCGGCTCGGCCTTCCGGGCCGTGATCACCACGTCGGCACCCTCCTGGCGGAACCGGCGGGCGATGCCCCAGCCGATCCCGCGCGAACCGCCCGTGATCACCGCCGTCTGTCCGGACATCACGCCGCTCATACCGGCATTCCATCGTCGGCGCGCGCCGCGCGCTCGAGGCGCGCCCGCTGGAATTCGAGGCGGGCGATCGTGCGCAGGTGGACCTCGTTTGGTCCGTCGGCGATCTGGAGCGACCGGGTGATCGCGTCAGCCTGGCCAGCACCGTGTCGTTGCTGATGCCGGCGGCGCCGTGCGCCTGGATGGCGCGATCGACGACGCGGTGCGCCGTCTCCATCGCGTCCACCTTGATGGCGGCAACCTCCGTGCGGGCGGCAGCGTTGCCCTGGCTGTCCATCAGCCATGCGGCCTTCAGCACCAGCAGCCGCGACCGCTCGATCTCAAGCCGGCTCCGCGCGATCCACTCGCGTACGACGCCCTGCTCCGCGAGCGGGCCCCCGAACGCCACTCGCGCTTCCACGCGCTCGCACATCAGGGAGAGCGCTCGCTCGGCGAACCCGATGGCCCGCATGCCGTAGTGCATCCGGCCGGAACCCAGCCGCCCCTGCGCCAGGGCGAAGCCCTCTCCCTCACCGACCAGCAGGTTGGCGGAGGGAAACCCGGACGTTCTCGAAGAGCACGTCGCCGTGGCCGAGACGATCGGTGAAGCCGAGCATCGGCAGGTCGCGCAGCACCGTGATGCCCGGCGTGCCACGTGGCACCAGGATCATGCTCTGCTGCCGGTACGTCTCGGCGTGGGGGTCGCTGACCCCCATGAAAATGATCAGCTCGCACTCGGGGTCCAGGACCCCTCGAGGTGTACCACTTGCGTCCGTTGACGACGTACTCGTCACCGTCGCGGGTGATGGTCGAGGCGATGTTGCGGGCGTCGGAGCTGGCGACGTCCGGCTCGGTCATCGCGAAGCACGACCGGATCCGACCCTCAAGCAGCGGCTCCAGCCAACGTTCCTTCTGCGCTTTGGTGCCGTACATGCGCCAGCAGCTCCATGTTGCCGGTGTCCGGGGCGGAGCAGTTTGCGGTCTCGGGCCCCATGATGGAGGTGCCGAGCACCTCCATCATGGGCGCGTACTCGAGGTTGGTGAGCCCGGCGCCGTACGAGCCGTGGGTCATGAAGAGGTTCCACAGCCCCTGCGACCGCGCCTCGGCCTGCAGGTGCTTCATCACCGCGGGCTGCCGGTGTGGGTCGTCGGCGGCGGCCTGCTGCTCGTCGTAGATGCTCTCGGCGGGGTAGACGTGTTCATGCATGAAGGTGCGCAGCCGGCGCCAGGAGGTCCTGGGTGCGGTCGGAGTACGCGAAGTCCATGACGGCCTCCAGGTAGAGGGGTCGGGGCCCGCCCACGAGCAGGTCGAACCCGCCGCGGATCAGATGGGTGATGGTGTCCGGCAGGAGTTCCTGCTCGGGATCGTCGTGCCGGCCCTCGCGATGTCGCACCAGGTTGTGCGTCATGATCACGGCCATCTTGAATGACCCGAGAGCGCGGAACCACGGGAAGTCTGCGGTCAGGCCGGTGCGCTCCTGGAATAGGCCGCCACGAGCTCGTCGGGGTTCGGAAGTCCGGCCACCGGCGTGCCGACGCCGGGGAAGTTGGCGGCGTCGCCGAACAACGCGAACCAGCCGACCTCCACACGCGGGTCGCCGACGCTCCAGATCTCCCAGTCGATCAGACCGGTCGGGGTCGCCTCGACGCAGAGCAGGTTGCCGAGCCGGAAGTCGCCGTGCACCAACGCCGGCGGGGTGGCCTGCCGGGATAGCAGCGGCCAGCCGATTGCGCAGCGTTTCCGCGTGCGGCACCAGCTCGGCGGGTACCGCGCCCAACGTGCGCGACCACCGGTCCAGCTCGTCACCCGGCGAGTACGCCAGCTCGGTGAAGCCCAGGTCACCCGGCACCAGGGCGTGAAAACGGGCCATCAGGTCGACCGCGGCCTGCATCCGCGCGCGGGCCAGCTCTGGCTCGAGCAGCGGGACGTCGAGCACCGGCTCGACCGCCTCGCCCTCGACGAAGGTCATCGCGAACCATGGTGCGCCGGTCGGATCGGCGGCCACCACCCGAGGCACAGGGATGTTCGTCTGCTCCAAGGCTTGCAGCAGTTGACTCTGGCGCAACACGTCGTGGCGCCCGATCGGCTGCCGTCCCTCGGGCGCCGCCTTCACCACCAGCTCCTGGCCGTCGACGGCCAGCCGATAGGTGCGCCCGGAGTGCCCACCGGGCAGGGGTCGCAGCGGCCCGACCTCCGCTCCTGGCGAGCCCTCGGTGAAGACGCGGTGGATGCGTCCCCAGAGCTGCTCGTCCAGGTTGGACACCGTCTGTTCGGCTGTCACGCCCGCGCCTCCCAGGCAAGCCGAGCACTCGCTCGGCGATGATGTTGTGCTGGATCTCGTCGGTGCCGCCCGCGATGCGGTAGCCCGGTGCGCCCAGCAGGTGCTCGGTCCAGCGCCACAACTCGGGACCTGCGGCGTCGGTCGTCACGGATGCGCCCAGCACCGACCGCACCACGCGCGATGTACGCCGCATGGTGTCGGTGGCGAGCAGCTTGCCGAGCGAGGCCTCAGGTCCCGGATCGGTGCCCGCCACCACGGCTGCCGCCACCTGCATCCCCACCAGTCGCTGGACGTAGCCCGGGCGACCAGGTCGGCCAGCTGGTCGGCGGCAGGGCCGAGCTCTGAGCGCCAGCTCGACGGCCCGGTCGGCGTTGTCGAGGCCGAGGGAGCCGGAGTCGAGCCGCTCCGCGGCCAGCACGGTGAGGGCGACCTTCCAGCCGGCGCCCACCGGGCCGAGTCGGGCGTCGTCGCCGAGCTGCACGTCGTCGAGGAACACCTCGTTGAACGATCTCCCGCCCGTCATCTGGCGGATCGGGCGCAAGCTCGACGCCGGCGGCGTCGAGCGGCACCACGAACATCGTCAGGCCGGCGTGCTTGGCCACCGAGGAGTCGGTGCGACACAGCGCCAGCCCGAGCTCGGCCACCGAGGCTCCGGAGGTCCACACCTTCTGGCCCTGGACGCTCCACCCGTCGCCCGCGGGCCGGGCCGTCGTGCGCACCGAGGCGAGGTCGGACCCCGCAGCCGGCTCGGAGAAGAGCTGGCAGATCAGCGTGTCCGCGCGCAGCATGGCGCGCAACCATTGTCGCTGCACCTGCTCCGGCGTACCCCACTGCGCGACCGCGGGAGCGACCAGTTGCTGGGTCACGGGGAAGATCTCGGTGCGTCGCGGCAGGTCGAACTCCGCCTCGACCTGGCGGAAAATCAGCTCGTAGGGGAACGGGAAGGCCGCGACCACCGTGCTCGGGGGGCCAGGTGAGCGCACCCCACCCGGCGTCGTACTTCGACCGCTCGTAGTCGCGTGCGGCCGAGGGTCTGCGAGCCGTTCCTCGTCCGGCGTCCACGTCTCGAAGATGGCCACAGAGCCGTCCCGGGTGGTGGCGCGGTCAACGGGCTCGGCGACCGTGGACAACCAGGCTCGGGCCTGCTCGCGGAACTCGCCGTGGTCGGGGGCGCTCATCGGACGGCCTCGAGCACGGTGCAGGCGCTGACACCCGGAGCGCCGTACACATGGGTGAAGCCGAGCCTCGGCTCGCCGGCCACCTGCCGGTCACCTGCCCGGCCGCGCAGCTGCTCGGCCACCTCCACGACCTGGCGCAGGCCAGAGGCGCCGATGGGCTCGCCGTTCGCGAGGCAGCCGCCGTCGGTGTTGACCGGCAACCGACCGCCGATCTCGGTGGCGCCGGAGAAGATCAGGTCCTCCTGCTCACCGTCCGCGCAGAAGCCGCACTCGGCGAGGTGCATGACCTCGGCGCCGCTCTCGGTGTCCTGGAGCTGGACGACGTCCATGTCCGAAGGACCAACGCCGGCGGCCTCGAAGGCCGCTCGCGATGTCTCCCGGGAGACGCTGGTGGGGGTGCCCGCAGCGATCCAGGGGGCTGAAGACCTCGAACGAGCCGAACGGCCGGGTGCGCGCTTCGATCGCGCGCACCGCCACAGCCGCAACGCCGAGCCGGGCGACGGTCGAGCGGTTGGCCAGGAGCACCGCGGCCCCGCCCTGCCCAGGCGTGCAGAACATCAGCTTGGTGAGCGGGTCGTTGACCATCGGTGCGGCCATGACCTCCTCGGCCGTGCGCTCCAGCCGCCGCCACGCCTTCGGGTTGCGGGCGCCGTTGCGGTAGGCCTTCTCGGCCACGGCGCCGAGCACGCGCGGGACATCTCGTGGTCATGGAGGTAGCGGGCGATCTTCGCCCCGAAGAACTGCGTGGTCACCATCAGTCCCTCCGAGCCGTACGCCGTGGGCAGCCCCCACTCCTCCGGCCGGGGGTCGAACGCGCCGGGAGGGTGCTCGTCGAATCCGACTGCCAGGGCGAGATCGGCCGCGCCGGCCCGGACGGCGAACGCCGCACCTGCCAGCGCGCTGCCGCCCGTGGCACAGCCGTTCTTGACGTTGGTGAACGGGAGCCCAGTGAGCCCCAGGTCGGTCACCAGAGTGTCGGCCAGCCCGGCCGCGTCGCTGCCGCCGTAGGCGATGCCGACCTCAGTCCACCGGAACACCGGCGTCCACGAGCGCGGCCTGGATCGCCTCGAGGGCGCGGGCCCTGGCCGGTCGGGACGAATCCCGCTCGAAGCTCGACAACCCCGACCCCGACGATGAACACGTCATCCGCCACGCGATCAGGCCTCCGCACCGGTGAGGGCGAACACCGGCACCGGCCGCGCTGCCACCAGTTCGACGGCTTGGCCGATCCGCACCGCACCGGGGTCGTCGCTGTGCACGACACCCTCGACTCGGATGCCCTCGGCGAGCTCGACGTAGGCCACGGCGTACGGCCGGAACCCGTCCTCCGGCGCGACATAGGGCGGCGACTTGGGCTGGAAAAGTTGCACGGTGACCGTCCACACCACACCGTGGCGAGAGAGTATCAGTTCCTCACCTGTTGCGTACTGACAGCGCGGACAAGCAGTGGCAGCGCCGAAGGTCACGCAGTCACACGCGGCGCAGCGCCACCCCGTCCACCCGCTCGAGCATGGATCTTCGGCTTCCGCGAGATCAGGCACCGTCACCAGTCACCTCTTCCTGCGAGATGCCGATCGACAGCGCCCACAAGCTGCTCAGCGTGTCCACTGCGCGCTCGCGGTCGAACGGCTCGCCCTCGACGAACCAGGTGTAGGCGAAGCTGCTGACCATGCCGGTCAGGGCGTGTGCGGCGTACGTCGCGTCGATGCTCGCTGCGGCGATTCCCTGGTCCTGCAGCCGCCGGATGCTCTGCTCGGTGCGCACCAGGAACGGGTTGCGCGAGTCGTGGAGGAGCCTGGCCATCTCCTCGTTGCGGGTGGCCGCCTCACTCCAGACGTGCATCAGCGTCGAGTGCTGCTCGTAGGCCCGCAGATAGGCGTCGGTCGTGGCGCGGATCCTGCCCATCACGCTCGGGTCAGCCGTGGAGACATCGGTGGACAGCAACGCCGGGAAGGCCTCCAGCACCATGTGCTGGAGCAGCTCCTCCTTGGAGGAGAAGTAGTTGTAGAACGTGGCGCGGGAGACCCCAGCGCGCTCAGCGATGTCACCCACCTGGGCAGGATGGAACCCCTGCTCCTCGAAGACCTCGATCGCGGCATCCGCGAGCTGCTTCACGGTTCGGAAGGCGCGCGGGCCGCTGAGCTTGCGCTCGTCAGGTGCAGGCGATGCGGCCTGGGCGTCCGGGGGCGTCGTGGTCATCGGGGGGCTCCTGTTGCAGAGAGGGAACGGACAGGGTCCAGGCACGTGGCGAGCAGCGCGATCTGGTCGCGCTTGCGCTGTGGAGGTGCGGTGACGTGCAGGATCAGGTGCTCAGCACCGCGCTCCACG
The DNA here is from genome assembly GCA_963769475.1 of uncultured Actinomycetota bacterium. GTDB lineage: Bacteria > Actinomycetota > Actinomycetes > Propionibacteriales > Nocardioidaceae > Nocardioides. Next base: position 29,260 of record CAVYLX010000001.1, read on the forward strand.
AACGCAGCAAGCCCCGCGACGACCTCGTCAGGGGTGCCGAGCACGGTGTGGCGGCGCAGCTGCTCGTCGTCCAACCCGTAGGCCCGATAGGCGCTGGAGTCACCGCGAGCCTGCTCCACGGTCGGTGCGACCGAGACCATCACGTCGACGCCCCGAGTAACGGGGCGCTCAGCCCGCGGGCCTGCGGCGCGCAGCTCGGCGACCTGATCGAGCAGGGCGGCGTAGTGAGCCGGCGTCACCAGGTAGGGGATGAAGCCGTCCCCGAGCTCGGCCGCGCGCCGCGCGGCCCGGTCGGTGCGGCCGCCGAACCAGACCGGCGGGCAGCCAGCGGCAGGGGCACCCGCGAACGGGTGGCCGTCCAGGACCCCGTCGTCGAGCGTGGCTCGTACGGCGGCCAAGGTCCGCTCCATGCGCGCGCCACGTCCGGCCAGGGGCACGTCCAGCACCTCGAACTCGGCCGGTACGTCGCCGCCCGCGCCGGCCCCGAGCACGAAGCGACCGGGCATCTCCATCGCGAGCGTCGCCAGCGATCGGGCGAGCAGGGCCTGGTGCCGCAACGGCACCAGCAGGATGGCCGTACCCACGGTGACGTCGCGGGTGGCAGCGCCGAGGGCCATCGCGGTGGTCAGCCCGTCGACGTACGAGAGCACGTGGTCGCCCACCCAGATCGAGTCGTATCCGAGCTCCTCGACCCAGCGTCCGACCTCGCTCGGGCGGACCCCGTCGATCCCTTGGTAGAGGACACCTAGCTTGACCATGACCAGCTCGTTTCGTCGGTGAAGACCGGAATGGTGTGCGAGTCGATCGTGACGAACCGCACCGTGAGCCGAGCGCCGATACGAGGGAGACCGGGCACCGCGATCGGCGCCACCACCCGTACGTCCTCGGCGCCGTCGCACACCAGCAGGCCAACGGTGAACGGGCCGGATGCGGACACGAAGGGCCGCTCCACGCGGGTCCAGGTGAAGAGCTCGGCTGCGCCGGTCAGCTGCTTCCACCGTGGCTGTTGGAGGCTGCCGCAGACCAGACAGGTCGGGAAGAGGTACCACCTGGTGGCGTTGCAGTCGACGCACTCGGGCAGGGGACAGGTGCCCTGCCTGGACGCCTGCCCAGAAGGGGTCTTCGTCATTGCCTGCCGGGGGCCGGTGGCGTGGCACGAGCTGGGTGAGTTCCACGTCAGGCTCCCTTCGTCAGGATCGTGGTCGCATGCCGGCGGCACGCCCAGCCCGGCGACGAGCGCGACCTGTGCGTCGGGCACTTGGCCGACCCCGCGGGTGCCTCGCAGTTGTGCGACCGCCTCGGTCAGGTGGGAGATCCCGAGGCAGAAGCCGTAGGCCAGCAGTCCCCCGTGGGTGTTGACCGGCAGGCGTCCACCGAAGGCGAGCTCGCCGTCCGCGGCCATCCGGGCCGCCGCACCTCGAGGGCACAGCCCGAGGTCCTCGAGCTGCAGCAGCGGGTGATCGAGAAGCAGTCGTAGATCTCGGCGACGTCGACATCGGCCGGCTGGAGGCCGGCCCTGGCGAAGGCTTGGGCGCCGCTGACAGCAGCGCCGGTGCTAAGCGGGTCCTCCCGCTGGGTGAACCAGGTGGTCTGGGTCCCGTCCGCCGGCGACAGACCGACACCGGCGACCTCCACCACCGGCTGCGCGAGGTCCCGAGCACGTTCGGCCGAGGTGATGACGTAGGCCGTCGCCCCCTCGGAGATCAGTGCGCAGTCCGGACCACGCAGCGGGCTGGAGATCATCCGGGACGTCGCGTGGTCGGTGCGGCTCAGCGCAGTGGTCCGCTGGGCACCTGGCGTAGCCGCGGCACGTTCCCGCGCCTCCACGGCGACGGCAGCGAGACCATCCTCGACCGGTCCGTGCAGGTGTGCGTAGCGCGTCGCCATCGCCGCGAAGTACACGGCCTGCCCATACCAACCCATGGGCATCTCGTAGGCGGCCTTGACGGGGTCGTCGGCATGGAAGGCAAGTACGGGTCGCTTGGACGATCGTCAACACGACCCAGTGCCTGCACGACCACGACGACCTGCGCGTCACCCGCAGCAATGGCGAGCTCGGCCAGTCGGGGGGCCGCGACGGTGCCGGCCGCCCGACGAGCCACTGGACCGCAAACCGGGGCCGGAACCCGCACACCGCGGCGAGAAGGTCGGCAGAGAGCTGACGTGGCATGACTGCCGACTCGGTGGACGAGCCCGTCGACCTCATCGGGGCTGAGCCCAGCGTCGGCGAGGGCGGCTCGCACCGCCCTCGCCGCTAGCGCGGCCTGCGACACCGGCTGCTCGCGCAGGTAACCGGTCGTGCCGGTACCGACGATCGCTACGCGGGCACTCGATGTCATGGTCAGGTTCCCTCGGTGATCAGTTGGTAGCGACGACGGCGTCTGCCGCCGTCACCGAGCCCTCTTCGATGACGCCGCCAGCGGACAGCGTGGCGATCTGAGTCTCGAGCAGCGCCTGATCGACGGGAAGGCCTTCCGGCGTTGCCGAGTACGCCGTGTCGACCAGGAAGTCGAGCAGCTTGCCGGCGAGCTCCTCGTCCCCCGAAGTGGTGTTGTCGGCGATGATGCCGATGGCCTCGTCACGGTTGGCGTCGTCGCGCAGCCAGTCGATGGCCTGCTCCTCGGAGGCGATCCACGCCTTGATGGCGTCCCGGGTTCTCCTTGGCGTAGTCCTCGTTGGCCATCATGGCGATCAGGGCGTCAGCGAACTCGGGCGGCGCCTCGTTGGCGATGTCGAGGTACAGGCCTCCGACGCCAGCCGACGCGATCTGGTCAGCGGCCGGTGCGATGTAGATGAAGGCGTCGATCGCGCCGTTCTCCAGCTGAGAGACCGCAGCCGGGATCGTGGTCACGGAGATAATGGTGACGTCGTTGTCGGGGTCCAGACCGGCGGCGCTCAGCAGGCCGTTCATGGTCAGGCTCGCGCTGCCACCGATGCCCGGCACGGCGATGGTCTTGCCCTGCAGCGCCTGCATCTTGGCCTCCCAGTCGCCGGCACCTCTCGAGGAGGTCGTTGGAAGCGGATCTGGAAGAGGTTCTTGTTGATCACGCTGCCGACAGCGACGATCGGCTGGCCCTTGCTGCGAGCCGAGAGCCCACCGCTGATGTCACCGATCACGCCCTGGGTGTCCTTGCCGTTGGCCAGCAGCTGCATCGACGTGGCACCGTCCCCCGGGTTGACGAAGTCGACACTGAGGCCGTTGTCCTCGAAGAAGCCCTGCTGGTCCGCGACGAGGTCGCTCGTGTAGAGCAGAGCCCCGGGATACTGCTGCAGGGTCATCTTGGTCAGGCCGTCCTCGAGTCGTCCGCCTATCCAGTCGTCACCACACGCACTGAGCGCGGAGGCGGCGAGCAACAGCGAGACCGAGACCGGTGATCAGCCTGACGGTCCTTGTGGGCGTCGATGTGGGCATGGGCATTCCTTCTGTGAGCGCCGGAGTCGGCGGATGGGGACCTGACCCGAGTCGGGATGCGGTCAGCCCACGGTGGGGCGGGCTGGGATAAGCAGGGACGAGGTGGTGACGGGAAGGGTTAGGACCCTGGTCTGTTCCACGAGATGCGGCGTTCGAACTGTCCGACGATCCAGTCGAGCGCAAAGGCGAGGACGGCGAGGATGAAGAGGATGGCGAACGAGCCTGCGATGTCGAACTGGTTGGCCGCACGCACCAGCCGCAGACCGAGTCCGTCAGTGGACGCGACCATCTCGGCCACCACCGCGCCCAACACCGTAGACGGCGCCGAGCCGGAGCCCGGCGATGATCGACGGCCCCGCCGTCGGCAGCTGGAGCAGCCGGAACCGCTGGAGACGCGACATCCGCAACGTGCGGGCGAGCATCATCCGGTCGCTGTCCACGCCATCGACACCGGCGAGCGTGTTGATGAGCAGCAGGAAGTAGACGATGCTCACTGCGACCGCCACCTTCGAGCCGACACCCAGACCGAACCAGACCAGAAAGATCGGCGCGAGCGCAGGGCGAGGCAAGGCGTTGGCGAGAGTGATGATCGGCCGGACCGCCTCGCGGAAGAGCGGGAACTCGGCGAGGAACAGACCGCTGAGGATGCCGGACGCCGACCCGATGGCGAGTCCGAGCATCGCCGCCTTGAGGGTCGCCCAGAGATCCGGCCAGAGCTCGCCGCCGGTGAGCTGTTCGACCAGGCTCTCGGCCACGCTGCGCGGGTCGCTGATGAACACGGGGTTCATCCACTCGAACGTGTGGGCGGCCTGCCAGATGCCCAGCAGGACGGCAACTACTCCGATCCGCATCAGCCACATCAGGCCAAGGGACCGGGTGTGCGAGGAGCGTCGTGCCGCCAGCAGCTCCTGGTGCACATCCGCCCGGCTGGTGCCAGGCTCGAGCAGGGCGGTCATCGCGCGACCTCCGGGGAATCACCCGGGATCGCCCCGGTCTCGTGCTTGAGCGCCTCTTGGAGCTCGAGATAGTGACGCTGCCACACGGGGTCGGTCTGGATCTCCGCCATGTTGCGCGGCCGGTCGATGTCGACGACTACCTGCTTGGTGATCCGACCTGGCCGGCTGCCGAGCAGAACGACGCGGTCGCTCAGCGCGACAGCTTCCTGCAGGTCGTGCGTCACGAAGATGACGGTGGTGCCGGAGCGTTCCCACAGTGCAAGAAACTCCTGCTGGATGAGCAATCGGGTCTGCGCGTCGAGGGCAGCGAACGGCTCGTCCATCAGCACGCAGCGGGGCGACATCACCAGCGTCCGTGCGATCGCGACGCGCTGGCGCATTCCCTGGGACAGCTCGGTGATCCGGGCCGACTCGAAACCGTCCAGGTGCAGTCGCTTCATCCACTCGCGAGCAGTGTCGCGTCGCGTCTTGCGGTCGACGCCGCGCACCTCGAGCCCAAGCACGACGTTGTCGAGCGCCGAGCGCCACGGAAAGAGCGCGTCCCTCGCCAGCATGTAAGCGACATCCTCCCGAGGGCCACGTACGGCGCCGTCCCCGATGGTGACGCTTCCTTCCGTCGGGGCGACTAGCCCAGCGGCCATGTTCAGCAGCGTGGTCTTGCCACACCCGGACGGGCCCACTAAGGACACGAACTCTCCTGGCTGAATGTCCAGGTCGATGTCAGTCAGCGCGTCGACCACCCGCTTGTCCGAGACGAACGAATGAGACACCGAGGAGAACCGGACGGCCACGCCGCCAGCCGACTCGTCCCGTGTGTCGCCCCGACGGCGGGCGGTCGGTTTCGCTGTGGTCGCAACTTCCGTGGCGACCGATCCGGTGTGACCCATGGCACAGATCATGTCTCGGACTTAGACACCGTGTCAAGCGTTACGCGTCAAGGTGTCCACAAACAGGGCCCCAATCCAAGAACGACTGAGCACTACGAAGGAGCGCACCGAAACCTAGACCGGCACGGCGTGCGGTCTTGCCCCAGCCATGAACCGTCGACCACGTGCGATCGCGCATACCGCGGATCGCGCCCTCCAGTGCGCGAATTGGTGAGGACGCACCCTTAGCCGGCCGTCCGATGCAATGCGTCCTCGTAATGCCCAAGTTTGAACTCGAAAGGGCCCAGCGCGGACAGATCCCAGTCGCGGTGACCCTGGCGGAAGCCTGACCACCGAACCTCTCCGCTCACGATTTCGACTGCGGCGGTTAGCGGCCAGCATCCCCACTCACCACAGTCACAGCCGAGCAGGACGGTGTCGCCGTCGTCGAACCAACTCAGCGCAGGCTCACCGAGGAAGTGCCGGGAAGGCCAGCGCACCTTCTTGCCTGCATACAGACCGTCATAACCTCCCGCGAGATCTGGCTGACCATCCGCGAGCGCCGCCGGGCGCTCAACTTCGCGAGCGAGGTCACGCAGCAAAACATCGTTGATCACCAGGTGAATGGTGGGTACAGCCGTGCCACCACCCTTCCGCCGATCAGGCGGAACTCGATGTTGTCCACCCTCACATTGCGCTCGTCCGGCAGCGGTACGCGCCCCTGGATTTCCAGGAGTCATTCGACTGCCTGCATCCGCCCTGTCTTGCCGCGATCTGGGCTCCAAGACGATGCGTCTATCCGCCGCCATAGACCGCCTCGCGAATGCGCCGCAAGACGATCGTGGCGGCGCGCCAAGCCCTTGACACAGTCGGCGGAGTCGAACTCGGAGCAGGCGCGTTCAGGCGATCAGCAGGCGAGCGCCGAGCTCGGCTGCGTCGAGATCGACGAGGTCACGATTGCGCTCGGCCCACCTACCCGAAGCGAGGTCGTCACGGAGGCTGCGTACCGCCCTGTGCTCGGCGTCCCGCCCGACTGCGTCCCAGACCGAGATCCCCCGACGGACGCGCTCGTCCAAGTACGCCTCCGGCCGTCGCCAGTAGGCCTCGTGGAACCCATCAGCGCAGTCCCACGGGATGGGCACTGGCGTCACCCGCCCGCCGATCGCGTCGGCCATCTCGGGCAGCGACGCCAGGACCTTGCATGCTCTCAGCTCGGCGAACTCGGGCAGATAGTCACGGTTCAGCCAGAACTCATCAGGCTCGCTGGTGTCGAACAGGAACACCACCACGCGGCGAGCGACGCGCCGCAGCTCGCGGAGTCCCGCGACCGGGTCGTGCCAGTGGTGAACGCTGCACACCGCCATCGCAGCGTCGAAGGCCTGGTCATCGAACGGCAGACTTTCGGCAGACCCAGCCAGGCAGGGCGCCGCGTCCGGGAGGCGTTGGGAACGCATGAGCGCCGACGGCTCCACCGCAAGGACGTAGCGATCAGGAGGCTCGTAGGAGCCCGTGCCCGCGCCAACGTTGAGGACAGTCCTGGCATCACCCAGAGCGCCCCAGATCCGGGCCGCTATCCGCGGTTCAGTCCGCCTGGTCACGGTGTACGTGGCCCCGATGGTGTCGTACAACGGCACGCTCGACATCGACACTGCCTCCCTGGTCGCGGTCCCAGCCTAAGCGGGCAGGGTGTGCAACCGTGCGTCATGCACGGGGACCAGGTCGAGGCGCTACGACTGCTCGAGCTCGCGGGTCTCCGCGGCGGAGCTGTGCTGGGCTCCGGGATCGAAGGGATCGTGGTCGACCTCGGAGACGACACGGTCGCCAAAGTGTGGTCGGGACGCACCCGGGCGGAGCTCGAGCTCCTGCGCACCTTCTACGACGCCGTCCACGCCTCGTCACCCGTAGGTGTCGCCCTGCCGCAGATCCTCGAGCTGCGTGAGGTCGACACCGCGGTCATCACCGTGGAGCGGAGGCTCCGAGGGGACCCGGTGTGGATAGCCGACGGGACCTCACCGACCCTCGGCCCGCGCCACATCGACGCGATGATCCAAGCGCTTGCTGCCTTGGCAGCCATCCCTGGAGAACCGGCCTTCCGGGCTCTCCCGATCCTCCCCGGGGAGCCGCCACTGGATCCTTCAGCACCCTTCGAGCTAGAGCTGGCCCGCCTGGTGACGCGCAGAGCGACTCGATTCCACACCGAGCTACGGGCGGCCCTGCCTGACCTGGACGACGTTCTGGCTTCCGCAGTGGACGCACTCTCGGAGCTGCCCTTCGCGCAGCCGACGCTCGTGCACGGCGACCTGATCGCGGGGAACGTGCTCGCCTCACGCGGCAGGGCCACCGCCGTGCTCGACTTCGGCTTCCTCAGCACTGCCGGCGACCCCGCCTTCGACGCCGCGATCGCGGCGAGCTGTTTCGACATGTACGGGCCTCGCTCGCAGATCGTCGAGCGCACCCTCGACCAAGCCTTCAGCAGCGCTCTCGGGCACGACCCACGCCGCCTCGCGGTCTACCGCGCCGCCTACGCCCTGGTCACGGCCTGCTGCTTCGGCCGCGACCTCACCGACGGTCACTTCGCGTGGTGCCTGGCCACGCTCAACCGCCCGGACATTCGGCACGCCATCAACGGCTGACTCACGCCCGCAGGGTCGCCCGGATCGACGGCGCGGCCAGGTCGACCACGTCGTCGATCGTGGCCGAGGCCATCGGCTCCACCTTGACGACGTAGCGCAGCACCGCGATGCCGATCAGCTGCGCGGCCACCAGCTCGGTCTTCATCGCTGAGACCTGCAGGCCGCGGGACCGCAGCGCGGGGCTCACCACGACCCGGCTCACGACGCGGTAGAAGCGTCGCCCGGCGCGGGCGTTGCCGGTGGAGCCCTTGACCATCCGGAGCATCGTGCGCCGGGTGCGTGGGCTCTCGCAGAGCAGCAGGAACCGGCGGACCAAGGTGATGGCCAGGTCCTCGGCCGGCTCCAGGCTGCGCACCGAGGGGCTCATCGAGGGCGCGGGGTGTGCTGGTGATCGGGGTCCGCGGCGAAGATTCGCTCGTAGATGTCGTAGATCAGGCCGGCCTTGTGGTTGTTGTAGTCCATGACGTCGGTGAAGCCCTGGCCGGCGAGGTCGCGCTTCAAGGCGGCGTAGGCCTCCCGGTCGTCCGGATGGGCGATCAGCCAGTCGCGGAACGCCGCGGTGCGCGCCGGTTCGATCGAGCCAGGTGACCAGACGTGCAGGTTCGACGTCGGATCCGCGCCTCGCAGACAGCGATGCTCCTCCCAGTCCGGCTCGCGGACCCGGAGCACGAACCCCGCCGCTTCCAGGGCGGGCAGGTACGCCGCCTCGTCACCCGAGTCGGCGACCGTGAGGTCCACGTCGATGATCGGCTTGGCCCACAGCCCGGGCACCGAGGTCGAGCCGACGTGCCGCACCGACAGGGCTCTGTCTCCGAGCGCCTCCACGACGGTGTCGCCGACGGCGGCGAACTGCTCCGGCCAGGAGGCATCCGGCGCGACCACCTCGACGATGGCCTGCTCGGGCGGCGCCACCCGGGCCTCGGCGATCTCCTCGGGAGTCGGCGGGTCGAAGGGCCGCCAGTGCGGGTGGGTGGGCACGCGTACACGCTATCCACGCAGCAGCGGGGCCGCCGACCGGCGGTCGACGGCCCCGCCTCTCAGGGAAGTTCTCAGCGGACCCGGAGCCGCACCGGCGTCGAGAAGGATGGCTCCAGCTCGCTCCCGGCGGCCGGACGGTAGGTAACCACGACGCGGTGGGAGCCACGCTTCAGAGACCGCGGCAGCGTGATCGTCGCGCGACCGTCCTTGCCCAGGACCGCTGCCGCAAGGCGCTTGCCACCGACAGTGGCGACTACGCGGCCGGTCACCGACTCGTCCACTCCCGGCGCGGTGACCCGCACGAGCAGCCGGGCGCGGGCGCCGCCCTTGGTGACGGTGCTGCGCGCCGGGCGGGCCGTGGTCCTGGTTGCGTGGGACTCGTGGTCATCGACCTCGACCACCACCGGCGCGGCCTCGGCGATCACTGCGTGGTCACCGTCGAACAGCCGGGCAATGACCTCGGCGCCATCGTGCTCCGGCGTCACCTCGAGCGTCGCGGTGGCGTCGGTCGGGCCGGGGAGGTAGGTGAAGAACTCCTCACCCGGCTTGCGGACGTACCAGTGGTAGTGCTCGCCGGCCTGCGCCGGGTTCGCCAGCAGCCGGAAGTCCATCGTCGCTCCGCTGTGCACATGGTCGGGCACCGGCGCGATCGCGATCTGGTACTTCGCCGGCTTCACGGTCATCGAGAGCGAGACCGGATCGCTGACGGCGACGGTGCGGTGGTCCTCGGTGACCCACGCGGCGTACGCCTGTGCTCCGTCCCACACCGGAGAGCTGGGGAGCTTGAGCTCTGCGGTCTCCGCGCCGGCGAACGTCGCGAACGAGCCGCCGGCCCGCTTGACGTACCAGTGGTAGTGGCCGGCGCCGGGATGCTCCGACGGCGAGGCGACGAGGGTGATGCCCTGTCCGTAGAAGTAGGCACCGCCCTCACGGTTCGGCGTGACGGTCAGGCTGAGCTCGTCCACGGCTGCCGAAGCAGCCGTGGCCGGGGCGGCGACCAGGGCCGAGGTGGTGCCGGCTCCGAGGAGGAGTGCGGCGGACGCCGCGACAACTGCGAATCGGTGGAGTTGAGAGGACATGGATCGCCTTTCGGTTCGGTTGAGATTCGTCATCCTTGATGAGAATGAGAATCATTGTCAAACTGAACCGACGGAGAAGCGCCCGGCCAATGCGCCGGGGCACGCTGGGATCAGCGCTCGGTCGTGGCGTACTTGCCCTGGTAGAAGAGCAGCGGCTGGTCGGCCTCGGAGGCCGCCAGCTCGAGCACCCGCCCCATCACGACGTAGTGGTCGCCGGCCTCGTGCACCGAGTGGATCGAGCAGTCGACGTAGCCGAGCACCCCGTCGAGCACCGGGGAGCCCGTGGCCGCGGACGGCTGCCACGGGATGCCGTTGAACTTGTCGGTGCCGCGGCTGGCCATGGTGTTGGAGAGCTCGGCCTGGTCACCGGCGAGGAAGTTGACGCAGAACTTGCCGGCGCGCTGCATCAGCGGCCAGGCGCGCGAGGTCTTGGCGGGCACGAACAGCACCAGCGGCGGGTCGAGCGAGACGCTCGAGAACGACTGGCAGGTCATGCCGACCGGCTCGTTGCCGCTCATGGCGGTCACCACCGTGACCCCGGACGCGAAGCGACCCAGCACGTCACGGAACTGCCGCGCCGCGGCCACCGCCTCCGGGTCGTCGCCATGGACCGTGGTGCCCTCGCCCGGGCGCCACTCGAAGTCGAAGTCGGCGTCACCGAGCCACGACTGGATCAGCTCGGGGCTGGGCCAGGTCTCGCGAGCGTCGGAGCTCATGCCCTCCGGGATCTCGGGGGTCGGATCGCTCGACGTCACAGACCCCACTGTTTCACTGCCCGCCGCCACCGAAGTCATGCCCCCAGTAAGAAACGGCGGTCGACTCGCGGGCGACCCAGCGGGTGTCCTCGACCTGCAGGCCGTCGGTGCCGAACTCCACGTCGAACCCGCCCGGCGACCGGACGTAGAACGAGACCATCTCGTCGTTCATGTGGCGGCCCAGCGTCGCCGACAGCGGCGCCTGGTGCTTGCGCACCCGCTCGAGCGCGCGACCGACATGGTCGAGCTCGTCGACCTCGAGCATGATGTGCACGCACTTCGAAGGGTTGGGCATCGGCAGGAACGCCAGCGAGTGGTGGCGGGGGTTCACCCCGAGGAAGCGCAGCCACACCTTGGAGCCGGGCTCCTTGCCGACGAACTCCCCCGGCATGCTCATCGAGTCACGCAGCCGGAAGCCGAGTACGTCGGTGTAGAACCGCAGCGCTTCGACGTCGTCGAGCACCGGCAGGACGATGTGGCCCATGCCCTGGTCGCCGGTCACGAAGGTGGCGGCGTACGGCGTCACGACCGGGCGCGACTCGTAGGTGATGCCGTGGAACAGCTCGAAGACGTTGTCCCACGGGTCGGAGAACCGCACCAGCTCCTGGACCCGGCGCTCGGCGAGCTCTTCGGTGGTGCCTTCCTCGAAGTCGACGCCGGCCTTCGCGAGGTGCTCGCGCGCCTCCTGCAGGGCCTGGTGGTCGGCGACCTCCCAGCCGGTCGCCGACAGCTGGTCGACGTCGGAGGGGAAGACCACGAGCCGGGCGGAGACCTGGTCGATCCGCCAGTACTGGTGGTCAGGATTGGGGCCGCGGCCGGCAGCGAGGCCGAGCACCTTGCCGGCGAACGTCGTCCACTGGTCGAGGTCGGTCGAGGCCACGCGGACGTAGCCCATGGACTTGATGTCGATGGTCATCACTTGCTCCGCTCGACGTGACGGGCCAGGAACGCAGTGGTGATCTCGGCGAACTCGTCGGCCGCCTCGATCTGAGCCCAGTGCCCACAGTTGGGGAAGACATGCAGCTGGGCCTTGGGGATCAGCTTGAGCGCGACCATGGCGCCGTCGAGCGGGTTGACCCGGTCCTCGCGGCCCCAGGTGAGCAGGGTGTGCTTGCGCAGGCCATGCGCCTCGCGCCAGAGCATGCCGTCCTCAGCAGTCTCGGGGTTCCAGAACGACATGCCCATCTGGGTCATCGCCTCCTGGGCACCCGGCGCGGTCGCGTCGGCGAAGCGCTCCTCGACCAGCTCGTCGGTCACCAGGGCCTGGTTGACCACCATCGTGGAGATGAACGCCCGCAGGGCCTCGCGAGTCGGGTTGGCGCTGAAGTCCATCAGTCGCTGCACGCCCTCGGTCGGGTCGGCGTGGAACAGGTTGAGCGACAGGCCGCCGGGACCCATCAGCACCAGCCGGCCGATCCGGTCGGGGTGGGTCAGCGCCAGCCGCATCGCCGTACCGCCGCCGAGGCTGTTGCCGAGCAGGTGGATCCGGTCGATCCCCAGCTCGTCGAGCAGCTGGACGATGTGTTCGGCCGAGTGACGGAAGTAGTTGCCGACGACCGGTGGCTTGTCGGAGCCACCGAAACCCGGCTGGTCGACCAGGAGCGTCCGGAAGGTCGCGGCGAAGGTCGGCAGCGCCGAACCGAAGTTGGACCAGGCCGACGCACCGGGTCCGCCGCCGTGCAGCATCACCAGGGGCAGGCCTCCGCCCACCTCGGTCGCGACGCCGGCCTCGTAGTAGTTGAGGGTGACGTCGCCGGCCTTGGCCGAGCGCTGCGTGGACTCCTTGGTCAGGGACACTCTCAGTACATCCCCGGGTCGACCTTGTGCCCGAACTGCTGCGCGCCGTACATCTGCAGGGCGCGCTCGGGGTCGTTGGCCGCGTGGACGCGACCGGCGTGGGCGTCGCGCCACGCGCGCTGGAGGTGGGTGCCCTCCGCCAGCGCCCGGCCACCGGAGGCCTCGAAGAGCTGGTCGATCGCCTCGATCGAGCGCTGGGTGCCGAGCACCTGGTCGCGCCGCACGCGCAGGCGCAGCTCGAGCGGGATCTTCTCGCCCTTGGCGACGTGCGCCTGCTCCTCGCGGATGTTGTTGACCAGCAGCGCCCAAGCGGCGTCGATCTCGGAGCTCGCCCGCGCGATCCGGACCGCAGCGAACGGGTCGAGCGAAGCCTTCTCCCCGATGTACGCCGCGCGCACCCGCTTCTGCTGCATGTCGACGTGCTCGGCGTACGCACCGCGCGCCATGCCGATGATCGGGGTGGTGATCGTGCCGGTGAAGATCGAGTGGAACGGCAGCTTGTAGAGGTCGGAGGTGTTCTGCTCCTGGCCGGGTCCCTTGCACTGGCCGGTCTCCCCCATGCTCAGCGTGAACGCCTCGGGGATGAAGACCTCGTCGACGACGATGTCGTTGGAACCCGTGCCGCGGAGCCCGACGACGTTCCAGACGTCGATGATCTGGTACTTCTCGCGCGGCACCATGAACGTCCGGAAGTCGACGACGTTGCCGTCCTCGTTGAACACCAGGCCGCCGAGCAGCACCCACGAGCAGTGGTCGCAGCCGGAGCTGAAGCTCCACTTGCCCGACAGCGTGAAGCCGCCGTCGGTGATGGTGGCCTTGCCGGTGGGCGCGTACGACGAGCTCAGCCGCGTCGAGGTGTCCTCGCCCCAGACCGCCTGCTGCGCCTCGTCGGCGAAGAGCGCGACCTGCCAAGGGTGCACGCCGACCACGCTGGAGACCCAGCCGGTCGAGCCGCAGGCGGAGGCGATGTCGCGGACCGCTGTGTAGAAGTCGATGGGGTCGGCCTCGAAGCCGTCGAACCGCTTGGGCTGCAGCAGCCGGAAGAACCCGGTCTCCTCGAGCTCCTTGATGGAAGCCTCGGGAACGACTCGCAGCCGCTCCGCGTCGTCGGCGCGCTCGCGGAAGGCTGGGAGCAGATCTCGAACGGCGTCAAGAACAGCCTGGGACATGTGGTTCTCCTGTCTCGTGGGACAGGAGCAATACTAGAACACGTTCTCGTTTTGGTCGAGAACCGCCCCGATCCGCCGACCGACCGCCCGCATACCGGACAGGATCTCCGGCACGGACGCCTGAGCGGGGTCCCAGTTGCACAGGACGGCGTAGGCGACCGTACGGGCGCTCCCCCGGACCACGCCGATGTCGGCCCGGACGCCGTCGACGGTGCCGGTCTTGTGCCAGACCGGGATCTCGTCGGTGGCGTCGGTGTGCACGAGCGGGTCCAGGGACAGGGCCGACAGCACCATGGAGTAGTCCACTCCCGAGCCCAGCCAGTCGCGCACCAGCGCGTCCGCCTCCGATCCGACCAGCTCGGAGCGCTCCAGCCGGGCGCAGATCGAGACCCAGTCGCTGGCACAGCCCTCACTCAGCGTCGGCGGCATCCCCGGCAGCCGCTCGTCGCGCACATAGTCGTGGAGGGCGCTGCCACCCGGAGCGAGCTGTCGCGCGCGCTCGCGGACGGCGTCGAGGCCGACCAGGTCGATCAGTGCGTTGGTGGCCCAGTTGTCGCTGACGGCTCCGACCAGCCGGGCCACGTCGCCGGCCGGCAGTACGTCCGCGAGCATCGTGTGCCAGAGCCCCGAGTCGAGCACCGGGTCGGTGTCGCCGCGGGCGACGGGTAGCCACAGGCTGACGTCACCGGCAACCACCGCCGCCGCCAGCTCGACCAGCACGAAGACCTTGCCGACGCTGGCGGTCCGCAGCAGCTGCGACTCCTCGTGGCCGAACAGCTGCGCCCCGGATGACACGTCGACGGCGGCGATGCTCCACTGCGACGACGGCGGAGGCCGCCGGCCGAGCACATCTGGGAGCTCCATGGCGGCAGCGTACGAACTGTTACCGAATCTTCAGGAAATTGTTCGGCGGGGTGGCCAGGTCGGACTTACGATTTTGTCCCAACCAAGCTCGCACGGAAGGTCGACCGGTGTTCCGCGCACTCTCCCTAGTGACCGTCGGCGTAGCCGGCTGCGCGGCCGCCTTCGTCGTCGGAGCGGCCCCGGCTGTCGCCGACAGCCAGGTCACGGTGCGCGGGGTCGGGTTCCCGGAGGGCAAGCTCGCCCAGTTGTCGATGGTCGGTTGTGCCTCGCTCTACGAACGCACCGACGAGTCGCTGGCACCGTTCATCGGCCGCGGGCCCGACCGGGCACCGCTGGGCACCCGCAGCCTCGGCTACGACCTGGCCGGCGGCAACGCCGTCGGCTCCGTCCACTACGTGCAGTCCATGCTCGACACCACCATCGCCGAGCTCGCTGTCCACGCCACAGGTGGGGCCCAGGGCGTCGCGTACGCCGGCTACCAGGAGCCCGCGGACGAGGGCACGCCCGACGTCTGGATCGGTCGCGCTTCTGTCTCCGCTCCCAACGCCACCTGGACCCGAGTGTCGGCGCCGGAGCTGACCTACACGTGGACCAAGTACGACATGGCCACCCACGCGGTGCTCGAGACCGAAGAGGTGCTGACCACCGCGACGGTGCCGGAGTTCGCTGGCGACCACGGTGGCGACGGTGCTGGCTTCTACACGATCGGCTTCGGCTGCGACGGTGCGCGGTTCAGCATGGACGCGTGGCGGGTCGGCAGCGCCGGCAACGTCACCAGCTACGACCTCGAGGGCCTGACCACCACCACTGCGATCGTCGGGTCGCGGCAGCGGGTCAGGCCGGGCGAGAGGGTCACCCTGACCGGCCGGGTGCGGCTCGGTATCGGCGACCGGCTGCAGACCGGCACCCTGATGCTGGAGGCCAAGCCCGTCGGCAACGGCGAGTTCGAGGTGGTCGAGGTCCTGGAGGCCGCCGACAGCGACCCCGTGGTCGTCGTCCGGCCCACGGTGTCGACCGTCTACCGCTTCCGCTTCGCCGACCGGCCGCTGGCCGAGGGCAGCACGTCAACACACTTCGTGGTCACCGTGGCGGCCGACCAGGAGCAGCCCGACCTCCCCGGACCTCCGGGCCCCACGGACGATCCGACCGAGGACCCCACGGAGCCGCCGACCGAGGACCCCACGGAGCCTCCGGTGACCCAGGAGCCGTCTCCCACTGACGAGCCGTCGCCCACCGAGACGACGTCGACGACCCCCGACGCGAGCGCGACTCCCTAGGAGTTGGCGGCTTCCTTCTCGGCTTCGGCTCTCAGCATCAGCGCGATGTCGATCAGCTGGTCCTCCTGGCCGCCGATCAGCTTGCGCCGGCCGGCCTCCAGCAGGATCTTCGCGCCGGAGACGCCGTAGCGCTCGGCGGCGTTGCCGGCGTGCTTGAGGAACGAGCTGTAGACGCCGGCGTAGCCCATCATCAGCGTCATCCGGTCCAGCTGGCACTCCTCGGGCATGGCCGGCTTGATGACGTCCTCGGACGCATCGACGATGGTCAGGAAGTCGATGCCGGTCTTCCAGCCGAGCTTGTCGCAGACCCCGACGAACGCCTCCAGCGGCGTGTTGCCCGCACCGGCGCCGAAGCGGCGGACCGAGCCGTCGATCTGGGTCGCGCCCGCACGAGCGGCGATCACGGTGTTGGCGACGCCGAGGCCGAGGTTCTCGTGGCCGTGGAAGCCGACGGTGGCCTCGTGACCGATCTCGGCGACGACCGCCGCGACCCGGTCGGCGGTCTGCTCCATGACCAGCGCACCGGCGGAGTCGACGACGTAGACGCACTGGTTGCCGGCATCGACCATGATCCGCGCCTGCTTGGCGAGCACCTCGGGCGACTGGGTGTGGCTCATCATCAGGAAGCCGACGGTCTCGAGGCCGAGCTCGCGGGCGAGCCCGAAGTGCTGGATCGAGGTGTCGGCCTCGGTGCAGTGGGTGGCGATCCGGCAGATCTGGCCGCCGTTGTCCTGCGCGGCGCGGATGTCGTCCTTGGTGCCGACGCCCGGCAGCATCAGGAACGCGATCTTGGCGCGCTTCGCGGTCTCGGCCGCGATCTTGATCAGCTCCTGCTCAGGCGTGCGCGAGAAGCCGTAGTTGAACGACGAGCCGCCGAGGCCGTCGCCGTGGGTGACCTCGATGACCGGGACGCCCGAGTCATCGAGCGCCTCGACGATGTCGTGCACCTCCTGGGCGGTGAACTGGTGCCGCTTGTGGTGCGACCCGTCGCGCAGGCAGGTGTCGGTCAGGCGCAGGTCCAGGTCGTCGGACCAGACGCGGGTCAGGGTGTCGCGGGGTTCGGGGTTCACCGGGGTGCTCATGCCTGTCCTCCGAGGATCGAGCGGGCAATGTTGTCGCCGACCTGGGCGGCCGCGGCGGTCATGATGTCGAGGTTGCCGGCGTACGGCGGCAGGAAGTCGCCCGCGCCCTCGACCTCGACGAAGACCGAGACCTTGACGTTGCCCTGGGTGGCTGCCGAGGGCTCGTCGATCTGCGGCTCCTGCAGCAGGCGGTAGCCGGGCACGTACTCCTGCACTGCCTTCTCCATCGCGAAGACGCTCTGGATGATCGCGTCGCGGTCGGCGTCCGGCGGCACCGCGCAGAAGATCGTGTCGCGCATGATCATCGGCGGGTCGGCGGGGTTGAGGATGATGATCGCCTTGCCGCGCTGGGCGCCGCCGATCGTCTCGACACCGGCCGCGGTGGTGCGGGTGAACTCGTCGATGTTGGCGCGGGTGCCGGGGCCGGCGGAGCGGCTGGAGACCGACGCGACGATCTCGGCGTACGACACGGTCGCGGCGCGGGAGACGGCGGCGACCATCGGGATGGTGGCCTGGCCGCCGCAGGTGATCATGTTGACGTTCATCGCGGCCACGTGTTCTTCGCCGTTGACCGGCGGGATCACGGCCGGGCCCACGGCGGCCGGGGTCAGGTCGACCGCGCGGATGCCGGCCTCCTCGTAGCGCGGTGCGTACTCGCGGTGCACGTAGGCCGACGTCGCCTCGAAGATCAGGTCGGGCAGCTGGTCCTGCTTGAGCAGCCAGTCGACGCCCTCGTGACTCGCCTCGAGGCCCTTGTCGGCGGCCAGCTTGAGCCCCTCGCTGGTCGGGTCGACGCCGATCATCCAGCGCGGCTCGATCACCTCGGAGCGCAGCAGCTTGTAGAGGAGGTCGGTCCCGATGTTGCCCGGGCCGACGATGGCGGCGGTCAGTTTCTTGGTCACGCGCTACTCCTTGAACTCGGCAACAAGCGGCTCGAAGCCGCTGATCGACGCCTCGACCCGGTCTCCCGGGGCGAAGGGGACGAACGGGCCCAGGGCCCCGGACAGAACCAGGTGACCGGCGCGGAGCGGGTCACCGAAGCGGTAGGCCTGGACGGCGAGCCAGCGCAAGGCCTCGAGCGGGTCACCCAGGCAGGCGGCGCCGTTGCCGCTGGAGCGCACCTCGCCGTTGATGGTCAGCGACATCTCCACGTCGCGAGGCACGAAGTCGTCGAGGCGGCGGCCCTCGCTGCCCACGACGTAGAGGCCGCTGGAAGCGTTGTCGGCCACGGTGTCGGTGAACCCGATGTTCCAGTCGGCGATCCGGGAGTCGACGATCTCCAGAGCCGGCAGTGCTACGTCGACCGCATCGCGCACAGCCTCCAGCGTGATGTCGTCCTCGCCGGCCGGGTCGAGGTCACCGGCCAGGATGAACGCCACCTCCGCCTCGACCCGCGGCTGGAGCAGGCGCTCCATGGAGATCGGGTCGTGGTCGCTCACGTCCATCTCGTCGAGGAGGTAGCCGAAGTCGGGCTGGTCCACGCCGAGCTGCTGCTGCACGGCCACCGAGGTCGCACCGATCTTGCGGCCGACCACGGTGGCGCCGGTGGCCAGGCGCTGCTGCACCAGGCCCTGCTGGACGGCGTACGCCGCCGGCAGGTCGTCGGTGCCGATCAGGTCGCGCACCGCCGCGCACGGAACGCGCGTCTCCAGTGCCCGAGCCAGGCGCTCGACGGCGGCAGCAACAGCGTCCTCGGAGGTCACGTACCGATACTAGAACCTGTTACAGTTTGGCGCCATGACGGGTACGCCTTCTGCTGTCCTGCCCGCCGAGGTCGACGTCGTGGTCGTCGGCGCTGGCGGAGCCGGGATGACCGCCGCGCTCGCCGCCAAACGACGCGGCCTGGACACCGTGCTGCTCGAGAAGAGCGAGTACTTCGGAGGCACCACGGCCCGCAGCGGTGGCGGGGTGTGGATCCCCAACAACTACGCCCTGGTCGACGCCGGGCAGGGCGACGACCCCGCTCTCTCGAAGCAGTACCTCGACGCGATCGTCGGGGACACCTCTCCCAAGCTCAACCGCGACGCGTTCATCGACCGCGGCGCCGAGGTGATGGACTTCATCAAGGCAGAGACCCCGCTCCGCTTCACCTGGGTGCCGGACTACTCCGACTACCACCCCGAGGCACCGGGCGGGCGGCTCAAGGGCCGCAGCGTCGAGCCCATCCCGCTGGACGCGCGCTTCCTCGGCGACGAGCTGGAGCGCCTGCACCCGCAGTACACGAAGGCGCCGGCCAACCTGATCATCACCCAGGCCGACTACCGCAAGATCAGCCTCGGGATGCGCTCCATCAGGGGGCCGCTCACCATCCTGCGGGCCGTGCTGCTGCGGTTCTTCACCCTGCTGCGCGGCAAGAAGATGTACGCGATGGGCAATGCGATCGCGATCGGTCTGCGGAAGGGGCTGGCCGACGCGCAGGTGCCCGTCGTCTACGGCAGCGACCTCGCCGGGCTCGTGATCGAGGACGGGCGGGTGGTCGGCGTCCGCGTCAACCATGGCGGCACCGAGCACGTCGTGCGCGCCCGTCGCGGCGTGGTGCTCGGCAGCGGTGGCTTCGAGAAGAACCTCGAGCTCCGCGAGAAGTACCAGCCCCAGCCGACCTCGATCGACTGGACCACCGCGTCGGAGTTCAACACCGGTGAGGGGCTGCTGGCCGGCATCGCCGCCGGTGCGCAGACCGCACTGCTCGACGACGCCTGGTGGGGCCCGTCGATCCCGCTGCCCAACGGCCCGTGGTTCTGCCTGGCCGAGCGCAACCTGCCCGGCTCGATCATCGTCAACGCCGACGGCCGCCGCTTCATGAACGAGGCGCTCCCCTACGTCGAGGCAGTGCACGAGATCTACCAGGGCGAGGCGACCGGCGTACGCCATGTGCCGGCGTGGATGGTGATCGACCAGCGCTACCGCAACCGCTACCTGTTCGCCGGTCTGTCGCCGCGTCAGCCGTTCCCCGGTCGCTGGTACAAGCACGGCACCGTGAAGAAGGCCGACACCCTCGACGAGCTCGCGACGCAGATCGAGGTGCCCGCCGACGCCCTGCGGGCCACCGTCGACCGCTTCAACGGGTTCGCGGAGTCAGGCGTCGACGAGGACTTCCACCGCGGCGAGAGCGGCTACGACAAGTACTACGCGGACCCGCGGGTCAAGCCCAACCCGTCGCTGCACGCGATCGACCACGGGCCGTTCTACGCGGTCAAGATCGTGCCCGGCGACCTCGGCACCAAGGGTGGGCTGGTCACCGACGAGCGGGCCCGCGTGCTGCGGGCCGACGGCTCGGTCATCGAGGGCCTGTACGCCGCCGGCAACTGCTCCGCGGCCGTGATGGGCCACACCTACGCCGGCCCGGGCGCCACCATCGGCCCCGCACTGGTCTTCGGCTACCTCGCCGCCGAGGACATCGCCTCAGGGGTCTCGACAAGCTCGACCACCGGGAGTGCCTGATGCCCATCGACCCGTCCGTCGCGATCGGTGCCCACGTCGGCACCCGCACGTTCTCCTGGGCCGAGAGCGACGTGCTGCTCTACCACCTCGGCATCGGCGCGGGCGCTCATCCGGGCGACAACCTCTCCCCCGCGGCTCTCCGCTACACGCTCGACGGCCCGTCGCTGCAGGTGCTGCCGTCGTTCGGCGTGGTCGTGCCCACTTTCCACGAGACCGACCCGCCGCCGCTCGACCTGCCCGGCTGCGACATCAACCTGGCCCAGGTCGTGCACGGCTCGCAGTCGATCACCGTCAACGGCCCGCTGCCCACCTCGGGCACCGCGACCCTCTCGACCACGCTCACCGACATCTGGGACAAGGGCAAGGCCTGCGTGATCTGGCAGGAGGGCGTCGCGACCTCGGAGTCCGGCGAGGAGCTCTGGACGGTCCGGTCCTCGATCTTCGTCAAGGGCGAGGGCGGCTGGGGTGGCGACCGCGGTGCGTCGCAGGCCGTCGAGCTGCCCGAGCGGGAACCCGACGCCGACACGTCGTACGCCGTCACGCCGCAGCAGGCGATGCTCTACCGCCTCTGTGGCGACCGCAACCCGCTGCACGCCGACCCCGACTTCGCCAAGGCGGCCGGGTTCCCCGCGCCGATCCTGCACGGGCTCTGCTCCTACGGCATCGTGCTGCGCGAGCTGACCGACACTCTTCTGGGTGGGGACGCGACCCAGGTGCGCGGCTTCACCGGCCGCTTCGCCGGCGTGGTGTTCCCGGGCGAGACGATCCGGGTGCGCGGCTGGCTGGAGGACGGCCGGATCGTGGCGGCGGCGTCGATCGCGGGCGAGGGCGAGCGCGACAACGCCCCCGTGCTCGCCGACTGCGTCGTCACGCTGGCCTAGGAGCCTGCGCCGAACCGCTCCACCAGCACGCCGACCACGTCATCGGGCGACGGCATCTTGTTGATCTCGGCCGCCACGACTCCCGCGTTGCGGCGGAAGCGCTCCTCCCCCAGCAGGCGGGTGACCGCGCCGGCGATCGCGTCCGTGGCCGCCTCTGCTGGCTGGAGCACGAGCGCAGCACCACTACGAGCCGCGCCCGCCGCGTTGCGGAACTGGTCGGCCGCCTCCGGCAGGCAGAGCTGCGGCAGGCCGAGCGCGAAGGCACCGAAGCAGGTGCCGGAGCCGGCGTGCGAGACGACGACCGTGCTGTGCTCCAGCACCTGGGGCTGGTGCACCCACCGCTCCACCCGCACGTTCGACGGCTGCTCGCCCAGGGCCTCCGGGTCGCCGTCCGGCCCGACGGTGACCAGCAGTCGGACGGGCAGGGCGGACACGCCCTCCACAGCCCGCCCCAGCACGGGCGACAGGTTCCGGACCGTGCCGAGGGTGAGGTAGACGAGCGGACGTCCGGCGTCCTCGAGGTAGTCGGGCAGAGACTCCGGCCTCGGCCCGACGTCGGAGACCGGCCGCACCGGCTGCCGGTCGTCGATGTGGTCGACCGGCACCGACTGCAGCGACTCCGGGCAGAGGTCGAGATAGCCGGAGGTGAAGCAACCGGCGTACGGCGGGAGCGCCTGCCGGTGGGCGTCCCAGATCCCAGCGGTGCGCTCGCCCGCCGCCGTGAGGACCTCGCGGGGCACCGCACCGCCGAACGCGTGGGTCAGGCTGGGCACGTCGAGCACTGCCCCCACCAGAGCCGAGGCGAGCTCGGCGTTGTCGTGGATCATCAGGTCGGGTCGACAGGTCGTGGCGAGCGGCACCAGGTCCTCGACCATCGGCGGCATCAACGCTTCCCCGAACAAGCGGGGGAACGTGAACGCCGCCCGCTCCGGTGGCGGCTGCTCCTCCGCTGCGGCGAGGACCGTCCGCCGGGCCTCCAGCAGCGCTTCCCCGGCCAGGCCGGACGGCGCCGTCTCGATCCCGGTGCCCTCCAGGAGCCGGCGCGAGGATTCGCTGATCGCCCAGAGGACGTCGTGGCCGGCTGCAGCGAACGCCTTGGCCAGCGGGAGCATCGGGAAGACGTGGCCGTAGCCGGACGTCGACGAGAACAGGACTCGCATGGCTGGCTCCTTCGCTGGTCGGAGACTAGCGCTGGTTCAGCCCGGTTTGCGGCCCAGCAGGTAGAACCGCTCCGTGGTCTCCTCGCGCGCGGGGATCGGCCCGCGGTGGTACCACTCCAGGTCGACCAGTCCCGCCGCCTCCGCTGCGGCGCGCACCTCGGCAGGGTCGTGCAGGACGAAGTCGAGCTCCACCTCGATGTCCCACCACTCGTCGAGATGGCGCACCTCGGCGCCGGCGTGCAGCGCGACCACCAGCCAGCCTCCCGGTCGGAGCGGACGGCTGAGCGCGGCGATGCTGCTCGGCAGCTCGGAGGCGGCGGCGTGCACGAGCGAGTACCACGCCAGCACGGCACCCCAGCCGTCGTCGTTGACCGGTCGCATCAGGAGGTTGAGATCGCCGACCTCGAAGCGGCGGTCGGGGTAGCGGCGCCGCGCCTCCTCGACCATCCCCGGGGCGAGGTCCAGCCCCATCGCGTCGGCGCCCTCGCCGGCGAGGAAGTCGGTGACGTGTCCGGTGCCGCAGCCCACCTCGATCACCGGATGACCGTCGGCCAGGTCGATGATGCGGCGCAGCAGCCAGCTCTCGAACGGCAGCTTGGTCAGCTCGTTGAACAGGTTGTCGGCGTACGACGCCGCGACGGCGCTGTAGGACCGGCGGATCCGCTCGTCGCGCGCCTGGGTGCCCTCGGCGAGCACGACGTCACGGTCTACCGCCCGCTCGGTGGCGGCGACCGGCGAGCCGGTGTCGACCGGGCCGAGGAGGTGGATCCACCGGTTGTCGTGCTGGCCGGCCCGCCGCTCGAGCTCGCGGACGAGGGGTTCGGGTCGGTCCGCCATCCGCCGCAGGCAGGCCTCGACGTCCTCGCGGTCGGAGAACGCGTGCAGCCGCTCGGTGCGCGCCTTCAGCGCACCGGGCGCCTGGGCGCCGCGCAGCAGCAGGACCGTGATCAGCGCTCGCTCGTCGGGACCCAGGTCGAGGACCTCGGCGAGCGTCTGGTGGTACTTCAGCGTGCGGCGGCCGGTGGCGGCCCACACGATCCGCACCAGCTCCCGCTGCTTGAGCGCGCGAGCGGTCTCCTCCACGAGCTGCTCGTCGTAGTACGTGAGGGGGTCGCGGCTGCTGGTCTGGTTGCAGGCGGTGCGCAGCGCGTTGAGGCTCAGCGGGTACGACGCCGGCACCGTCACCTCCTTCTCCAGGAGGCTGCCGAGGATGCGTTGCTCGGTCGGGTCGAGCTGGGGCAGATCGGGCACGCTCGAAACCCTAGTGCCCGGCTACTCGCTGCCGGACACGCAGAACTCGTTGCCGTCCGGGTCGGTGAGCGTCACCCAGCGGAAGTCGCCGGCGGAGCGCTGCGCCACCTCGGTCGCCCCGGCCGCGACCAGCCGGGCCGTCTCGGCGTCCAGGTCGTCGGCCACCAGGTCGAGGTGCAGCTTGTTCCTGCCGGGCGTCGGGTCGTCGACCTTCTGGAAGGACAGCCGGACGGGCATGCCCTCCCCGCCGAGCATGACGTACCAGCCGTCGTTGGTGGCGAGGGTCTCCGCGCCGAGCTGCGCGGCCCACCACGACGCGAGTGACTCCGCATCCGTGCTGTTCACCGTGATCATTCCGATTGAGAGCGTCATGCCTGCGACCGTAGCGGCCGACTCCGACACACTCCGCCGAGGATCATTCCGGGCCAGTGGTTTCGAGACTCGTCGCTGGCGCTCCTCGCACCTCAACCACCCTCGGTGGGCTACGCCGAGAGGATCAGGCCGCTCGTCGGCACACCCGTCCCAGCCGTGACCAGCACGTGCGCCGGGTCGGGGACCTGGTTGACCGACGTACCGCGGACCTGGCGGACGCCCTCTGCGATGCCGTTCATGCCGTGGATGTAGGCCTCGCCGAGCTGTCCGCCGTGGGTGTTCAGCGGCAGCCGTCCGCCGAGCTCGATCGCGCCGTCGGCGATGAAGCCGGGCGCCTCGCCGCG
Source organism: uncultured Actinomycetota bacterium (assembly GCA_963769475.1). Taxonomy (GTDB): domain Bacteria; phylum Actinomycetota; class Actinomycetes; order Propionibacteriales; family Nocardioidaceae; genus Nocardioides. The sequence goes on from CAVYLX010000001.1 coordinate 53,577, forward strand.
GCCGCAGAAGCCGAGCTCCTCGAGCTGCATCAGGACGTACGGCGTGAAGTGGTCGTAGAGGATCGCCATCGGCAGGTCATCGGGCGAGAGGCGCGACTGCCGCCACAGCTCGCGGCCGACCACGCCCATCTCCGGGATCCCGATGTCGTCGCGGTAGTAGGACGTCATCACGAACTGGTCCGCGCCACTCCCCTGGGCCGCCGCCGCGATGTACGCCGGCTTCTTGGCGAGATCGCGGGCGCGCTCCGCGGAGACGACGACCAGGGCCACCGCCCCGTCGCTCTCCTGGCAGCAGTCGAGCAGGTGGAGCGGGTCGACGATCATGCGCGAGGCCTGGTGGTCCTCCAGCGTGATCGGCTTGCCGTGGAAGAACGCGTTGGGGTTGTTGGCCGCGTGCCGGCGGTCGGCGACGGCCACGCGGCCGAAGTCCTCCGACGTGGCGCCGTACTCGTGCATGTAGCGGCGCGCCTGCATCGCCACCGTCGCGGCCGGCGTGCCGAGCCCCATGGGGTAGGTCCACGCGTTGTCGAGTCCGTTGGTGTTGACCTGGGTGGCGGCCGCCAGCGAGAACTGCCCGAAGCGGCTCTCGGAGCGCTCGTTGAAGCCGCGGTAGGCCACGACGACGTCGGCCACGCCGGTCGCGACTGCCATCGCGGCCTGCTGGACGGTCGCGCACGCGGCACCGCCGCCGAAGTTGATCCGGCTGAAGAACCGCAGCTCCTCGATGCCGAGCTCGCGCGCGACCGCGATCTCCGAGGAGGTGTCCATCGTGAACGTGGTCAGGCCGTCGACGTCGGCTGCGGTGAGACCGCAGTCGGCGAGCGCGTGCTGCACGGCCTCGACCGAGAGCTGGAGCTCGGAGCGACCCGACGCCTTCGAGAACTCCGTCGCACCGATGCCGGCAATGGCCGCCTTGCCCGAGAGGCTCACACCGCCACCTTGACGGTGCCGGTGACGTGGTCGCCGAGCGAGACCCGGCCGACGATGTCCAGGGTCGCGATGCCGTCGGTCACGTCGGCCACGTTCCCGCTGAAGGTCAGCGTGTCGTAGGGGTGCGCGGGCGCGCCGAGCCGGATCGCGATGCCCTTGATCTCGACGTCGTGGCCGGCCCAGTCGGCGACGAACTTCTCGACCAGCCCGTTGGTGGTCAGGATGTTCATGAAGATGTCCTTGGACCCCGCGGCCTGCGCGACGTCGCGGTCGTGGTGGACGTCCTGCCAGTCCCGGGTCGCGATCGCGGTGCTCACGATCGTGGTCGGGGTCATCGGCAGGCTCCACTCGGGGAGCTGGTCTCCCGCGGTCAGCGTCCTCATTCGGAATCCTTTGGTCGTCGAGTAGCCGAGGAACGAGGCGTATCGAGACGCCAGATCGGAAGGGTCAGCTCGTCGTCGATGCGGTTGTAGTCCACCTGCAGCGGCATCCCGATCTCGATCTGGTCGTCCGCGACATCGACGACCTCGCCGACCATCCGGACGCCCTCCTCGAGGTCGATCAGCGCGATCACGATCGGCAGCTCCTTGCCGGGCACGGGTGGGTGCCGGTGCACGACGTAGGAGAAGACCGTGCCGCGGCCGGCGGTCACCAGATGACCGCGGTCGAACGCGCCGCACTCGGGGCAGGCCGGTCCGGGCGGGAACCGCTTGGCGCCGCAGGCGTTGCAGACCTGGATCCGCAGCTCACCGACCGCGGTGCCGTCCCAGAAGAACTGCGAGTCGCGGCCGATCATCGGCCGCACCACGGCACTCATGCCTTCTCCCGTGGGATGAACTTCAGGACCCGGAACAGCATGGTGGCGACGACCTCATCGCCGACGTACCAGGTGTTGCGCGAGGTGACGAAGTAGCCCTCGCCCATCGCCGTCTGCTTGGGGCCGGCCACCGAGTCCAGCGCGCTGGTCACCCGGACCTCTTCGCCGACGCGGAGGTAGCGCTCGTAGGTCTGTTCGCAGTTGGTGCCCAGGACGGCCGGGTAGCCCTCTTCGGTGAGGAACTCGGTCATCCGGCTCAGCGGGTCCTCCGGCGGCCGCCTCCGGCCGAGCCCGGGCATCGTCCAGACCTGCGCCATCGAGGGCGGGGCCTCGCCGTCCCGGAACCGCTTGTTGTCGTAGCCCATGGCATCGAGCCAAGTGCCGATCGTCGGCTGGTTGACCGGGTAGGGCGCCAGGGACTCCGACGCCTCACCGAGGGCCTTGATCCGCTCGGCCTCGGCCATGATCCGCTCATGGCTCATCGGGGCACCCGCGGCAGCCCGAGCCCGAACATCGCGATCAGCTCGCGCTGCACCTCCTGTACGCCGCCCCCGAACGTCAGCACCAGGTTGCGCTTGGCCTGGGCGTCGAGATAGCCCAGCAGCTCACCCGTCTCGCTGTCGCCCGGGTCGCCGTAGCGCTGCACGACCGAGACCAGGTCGGCCGACAGGTGCTGCACCTGGTCGGCGGCGAACACCTTGGACGACGACGCGTCACCGACCGAGATCTCGCCCTGCGCGGCAGCGCGGGCGACCTCCCAGTTGAGCAGCTCGTTGACCCGGAAGACCGCGGTCACCCTGCCCATCACGTCGCGGACGTCGGGACGGTCGATGACTCCGGCCTTGGTCGCCCACTGGGCGATCCGGTCGCGCAGGCCCTCGATCCGTCCGGCGGGGCCGAGCATCACCCGCTCGTGGTTGAGCTGGGTGGTGATCAGCTTCCAGCCCTGGTTCTCCTCACCGACCAGCATGTCGACCGGCACCCGCACGTCGTTGAAGTACGTCGCGTTGACGTGGTGCGATCCGTCGGCAGTGATGATCGGGGTCCAGGAGTAGCCCGGGTCCAAGGTGTCGACGATCAGGATCGAGATGCCCTTGTGCTTCGGCGCATCGGGATCGGTGCGGACCGCCAACCAGAGATAGTCGGCCTGGTGTCCGCCGGTGGTCCACATCTTCTGGCCGTTGACGACGTAGTGGTCGCCGTCCTTGCGGGCAGTGGTGCGCAGCGCGGCCAGGTCGGTGCCGGCGTCGGGCTCCGAGTAGCCGATCGCGAAGTGCACGTCGCCCTTCAGGATCCGCTCGAGGAACAGGTCCTTCTGTTTCTCCGTGCCGTAGCGGATCAGGGTCGGCCCGACCGTCTGCAGGGTCACCGCCGGGAGGTGTACGTCCGCCCACTGGGCCTCGTTGGCGAAGATCGTCTGCTCGATCTCGCCGAGCCCGTGGCCGCCGTACTCCTTGGGCCAGCCGATCCCCATCCAGCCGTCGGCACCCATCTGCCGGATGACCTTCTGGTAGGTCTCGCCGTGCCGGTCGCGCGACCCGTCCGGCCCGGGGTCGCCGTGGACGTCCTGCTGGGCGTGGATGCCGGCGAAGTACTCGCGCAGCTGCGTCTTCAGGGCCCGCTGGCCCTGGGTCAGCTCGAGGTTCTTGGAGGTGGGGTCCTCGATCGGCACGTCGCTCGCCAGCGCACCGAGCCCGTGCCCGATGTCGGTGACCCACGAGAAGTAGGCCGACAACGGATAGGTGATGTCCACGCCCATGCCGCCGTGGAGGTGGTGGCAGGTGCGCAGGGTCTTCGGGCCCTCCGTGCAGATCCAGTACGCCGCCACGGCCAGGTCGTCGGCGGCGTCGAGCCCCGCGCCGACCCGCCAGGCGGCGTTCTCGGCGGCGAGGTCGATGGTGCGCGAGGCGATGTAGACGTCGGCGATCTGCATGGCCACGGCCTGGAACTGGGCCAGCGCCCGGCCGAACTGGGTGCGGCCCTTGATGTAGTCGCCGGTGAGGTCGCGGGCGCCGGAGACGAGGCCGGCGGCCGTGAGTGCGAGCCCGGCGACGGCGTGCTCGACCAGGACCTGTGCTGCGCCCTCGCCGAGCAGCTCGGCCGCCGCGCCGTCGAGGACGACGGTGTGCTGGGGTTCGCCGCTGGACGAAGGGCTCGCGAGCAGCGTGACGCCGGGATCCGAGGGATCGACCAGGCAGACGACCGCGTCACCGTCAGCGACGGCGGTGATCAGCAGGCGGGCCGCGTGCTCAGCGTAGGTCACCCCGACCTTGCGTCCGGTCACTTTGCCGGAATTGAACGTGGTGCCCGGAGGGTCGGTGATGCCGGCTCCCGGCTCCCGGAGGGCGGGGGTCAGCAGCGCCTCGCCGGCGGCGATCTTGGGCAGCCAGGCCTGCTGCTGCGCGTCGGAGCCGGCCGCGGCCAGGGTGAGGGCGCCGCAGCAGAGCGTCTCCCAGACCGGGAGGTGCACGGCTCGGGCGCCGGTCTCGCGCAGGAGAATGGCGATCTCGGCCATGCCGAGACCTTCACCACCGTGTGCTTCGGGGACGGCGAGCGAGAGCAGCCCGGCGTCGGCCCAGGCCGACCAGTCCGCGTCCAGCGAGCCGGCTCCGCGGTCGAGCGCCTGGCGGACCACCGAGCGCACCGCCTCGATCGACTCCTGGTCTGGCGGAACGAAACCGTCCGATGCCACGCGTGACTCCTGCTCGTGTCGCGAGTTGATCAATACGAGAAAACTGTAACGTGTTCTACCTTAGAAGGACACGGACGTCGAGAGGAGGAGCCAGGCGTGAGTCTGTTCTCCCCGCGGGACCTGATCCGCCGACAGGTCTACATGCCCTGGGCGCGGATCCCGGAAGGCCGGCTGGTGGAGCTGCCCGGGCGAGGAGGGTCGACGTACGTCACCGACACCCCTGGGCCGGACCCCGCGTCTCCGACCCTCGTGCTCCTCCACGCGCTCGGCTGCACCGGGCTGCTGACCTGGTATCCGGCGATCGAGCAGCTCTCCCAGCGCTACCGCGTGGTCACCCTCGACCTGCGCTGGCACGGCCAGGGCATCCAGAGCGACGACTTCTCGCTCTACGACTGCGCCGACGACGTAGCTGCTCTGATCGACGTGCTCGAGCTCGAGGACGTCATCGTCGCCGGTTACTCGATGGGCTCGATCGTGGCCCAGCGCGTCTGGCGCCAGCACCCCGACAAGGTGCAGGGCCTGGTCCTGTGCGCCACGACCGACCGGTTCCAGCTGACCCCTCAGGAGCGGTTCTTCTTCGCCGGCATGGGTGCCGCGATGTTCGGCGCCCGCGGGCTGTCACGATCGCGGACTGCCCTGCGCGCGGCCCGGGCCGCCGCCGACGCGGTCGACCTCGAGCCGTCCGACATCCAGGAGTGGGCGCTGCGCGAGTTCCGCTCGACGTCGCCGTGGGCCGTCGGGCAGGCGCTGGCGGCTCTCGGCCGGCACCACTCGCGTCCCTGGCTCGGCAAGATCAACGTGCCCACGGCCGTGGTGGTCGGCACCAAGGACCACGTGATCCCGAGCGACCGGCAGATCGGCCTGGCCCGGGCCATCCCCGGCGCGACCATCCACGACTTCGAGGGCGGGCACGCCGCCTGCGTGCTCGAGGCCGAGAAGTTCGTGCCCTGCGTGGTCGAGGCGATCAACACCGTCAACGCCCGCCGCCGCGACCTGAGGCGCAACACCGCCTGAACTCCGGCCGTTCTAGGGTCGGTCCATGGCTGACATCGACCACAGTGCCTGGGTGGCTCCGTCCGCGGTCGTCACCGGCGACGTCTCGATCGGGGCCGGCTCCCGGGTGCTGCACGGCGCCGTGCTCAACGGCGACCTCGGCCCCATCGTCATCGGCGCCGACGTCGTGGTCATGGAGCACGCGCTGCTGCGCGGCCGCCGGGACCACCCGCTGACCGTGGGCGACGCCGTGATGATCGGCCCGCACACCCACCTCAACGGCACCACGGTCGCCGACGAGGTCTTCATCGCTACGGGCGCCTCGCTGTTCCCGGGCTCGACGGTCGGCGCCGGCTCGGAGCTCCGGATCAACAGCGTGCTCCACGTCAACTCGACCCTGGCAGCCGGCACCGTCGTACCGATCGGCTGGATCGCCGCCGGCGACCCGGCCGAGCTGTTCTCGCCCGACCGGCACGAGGAGCTGTGGGCGGTCCAGGAGCCGCTCGACTTCCCCGGCACGGTCTACGGCGTGCCGCGCGGCACCTCGATGCGCGAGATCATGCGGCGCCAGAGCGAGGCGTTCGGGCCCGGCTAGTCTCCACCCAGCGCCAGGTGCTGGTCCCGTCAGAGGACCTTCGAGAGGAACGACCGGGTGCGCTCGTGCTGGGGGTCGGCCAGGACCTCGGAGGGGACGCCCTCCTCGACGATGACGCCGCCGTCCATGAACACCAGCTTGTCGCCGACCTCGCGGGCGAAGCCCATCTCGTGGGTGACGACCATCATCGTCATGCCCTCGGTCGCCAGGTCCTTCATCACGGCCAGGACGTCACCGACCAGCTCGGGGTCCAGGGCGGAGGTCGGCTCGTCGAACAGCATCATGTCGGGTTGCATCGAGAGCGCCCGCGCGATCGCGGCGCGTTGCATCTGGCCGCCGGAGAGGTGCGCGGGGTAGGCCGACTCCTTCTCGGCGAGCCCCACCTTCTCGAGGTTGGCCCGAGCGATCTCGACCGCCTCCACCTTCTTGCGACCCGCGACCTTCTCCTGCGCGATCGTGAGATTGCGCAGCACGGTCATGTGTGGAAACAGGTTGAACTGTTGGAAGACGATCCCGATGCGCGAGCGCAGCTTGTCGACGTCGGCGTCGGGGTCGGTGATCTCGACGCCCTCCACGAAGATCTTTCCCTTGGTCGGGATCTCGAGCAGGTTGACGCAGCGCAGCAGCGTCGACTTCCGGATCCCGAGGGCCCGATGACGCACACCACCTGCCCGTGGCCGACGTGGAAGTCGATGCCCTTGAGCACCTCGTTGTCGCCGAAGTACTTGTGGAGATGCTGGACGTCGATGGCTGCATCGCTGCGCTCGGTGCTGGCGGTGGTCTGCTCGGCGGTCATCAGCGGGCCCTCTCCGCGCGGCTCTCCATGCGACGTACGACGATCGACAACGGCACCGTGATCAGCAGGTAGCACAGACTGATCACGACGATCGGAGTCAGGTTGGCGGCGCTGTTCATGCCCTCCCGGCCGAACTTGGTGAGCTCGTAGCCGCTCAGCGACAGTCCCAGGATGTAGACGAGCGACGAGTCCTTCGTGAGCAGGATCAGCTCGTTGGTCAGGGGCGGCAGGATGATCCGGAACGCCTGGGGGACGACGACGCTGATCATCGCGCGAGAGTGGGACATGCCCAGCGAGCGGGCCGCCTCCATCTGCCCCTTCGGCACCGCCTGGATGCCGGCCCGGATCGTCTCGGCCATGTAGGCGCCGCCGACCAGCCCCAGGGCCACGGTCACGATCCCCAGGTTGCCGAACGGGATCTCCCGGGTCGGAAACGCGAGGCTGAAGCCGACGCTGAGCGCGATGAAGACCACCAGGGCCGGCAGCCCGCGGAACAGCTCGATGATGGTGGTGGCGATCCACCGGTAGGGTCCAACGCTCGAGAGACGCATCAGCGCCAGGACCAGCCCCAGCGCCAGCCCGAAGGCGAACCCGCAGGCGGTGTAGATGAGCGTGTTCTTCAGCGCGATGGTCAGCACTCTTGGGAACTGGTCCTTGACCAGCTCCCAGTCGAAGAACGCCCGTTGCAGCTCGGCCCAGTCGGCGAGGAAGAAGATCGCTGCGAGCCCGAGCACGAGCACGGCGTACTGGACGTAGCGCCATCTCGCGGCACGTTGGCGGGGGCTCGCCATGGCTCAGATCACCTTCAGCTCGAGGGTCACGGAAGTCGGTGGAGCAGGGTCACGCGGCGGGAGCCTTGCCGAACCACTCCTCGTAGACCTGGTCGTACTCGTCGCTGGCGATCGCGTCGTTGACGACCTTGAGCAGGTCGTCGTTCCCGTCCTTCTTGACCGAGAAGCCATAGCTCTCGTTGGTCTTGAACTCGCTGGTCACCTCGACATCCGGGTTCTGGCTGACGAAGTAGTTGAGCAGCCCGTTGTCATTGACGCCCGCCTCGGCCTTGCCGGTCTTGACGGCCTGCTGCATCAAGGTGGCGTCCTCGAAGGAGATGATCTCGGCGTCGTCCGGCGCGTTCTCGCGCACGTAGTCGGCGCCGGTGGTGCCGTCCTGGACTGCGATGGTCTTCCCGGCCAGGTCCTCGAGGGAGGAAATGCCGGAGCCGGTCTTGGCCAACAGTGCCTGGGTGGCCTCGAAGTAGGGGTCGGTGAAGTCCATGACGGCTACGCGCTCGTCGTTGATGGTCATGGCGCCCGCGGCAACGTCGCACTCGCCGGTGTTGAGCGCCTCGCCCGAGACGATCGTCTCCCACGCGATGTCGACGACCTCGGTGTCCCAGCCTTCTGCGTCGGCCCCGATCTTGAGTACGTCGACGTCGAAGCCGACGACCTCGCCGCCCTCGGTGAACTCGAAGGGCTCGTACGGGAGGTGGGTGCAGATGGTCAGCGTGTCTTCATTGATGAGCTCGGCACCCGACTCAGTGGTCGTCGTCGTGTCGTCCTTGGCGCAGCCAGCTGCCGCACCGAGGACGATCGCCGCTGTGCCGAGGGCGATGGACAGGGTTCGGATGCTCATACCAGCACCGTAACCCCACCGCACGGGGCGGGCCGGTGGCCCCCACCAGCGCCAGGGCCGTGATGCTCGGTCCGCACATCGACCTCGACAGCACCGTCGTCACCTCGATGCGCGAGATCATGCCGCGCAGAGCCAGGCGTTCGACCCTCACGTGTGACGTAGGTGACCTTTGACTTCAAGTACTTGAAGTTTCTAACGTCGTAGCTGTGAGTGCACAGACGAGCCAACGCAGCTACACGATCAAGGAAGCCGCGACGCTGACCGGGCTGCCGGCCAGCACGCTCCGCTACTACGAGTCCATCGGGGTGATCGCGCCGATCAGTCGCGGTGCGAGCAGCAAGCACCGCGTCTACGACGAGGATGACCTCGACCAGCTGATGTGGATCGCCTGCTTGGCAGCCACCGGCATGTCCGTCAGCGACATGCGGCAGTACGTCGCCAACGGGCAGCGCGGTCCGGCAGCTGCCGGCGACCAGATCGACCTCCTCACGACCCAGCAGCAGCGACTGGCACTCGAGGCCGAGCACATCGCACTGCGCGAGCGCTACGTCCGGCTCAAGATCGACTACTGGCACGCGGTCGAGGCGAACGACCCCGACCGGGCAGAGCTGATCTCCGGCGAAGCGAGCGCGCTGGCCGACGAGCTCACCCTGGCCAAGAAGCAGTAACCGACAACGACAGAGGCGGCGGACCGGACCGGTCCGCAGGCCCCGCACGCCTTCAACCCAACCCTCAAGGAGAACGATCCCCATGCAGGTCAACGCCTACGCCGCGCACGCCGCCGGCCAGCCCCTCGTCCCCACCCCCATCGAGCGCCGAGAGGTCGGACCCAACGACGTACTCATCCAGATCGAGTACGCAGGCATCTGCCACTCCGACATCCATACCGTCAACGGCGACTGGGGCCCGCAGCCATACCCGGTGGTGCCGGGCCACGAGATCGTCGGCATCGTCACCGAGGTCGGGTCGGACGTCACGCGCCACCAGATCGGCTCCCGCGTCGGCGTCGGCTGCATGGTCAACTCGTGTGGCGAGTGCACCAACTGCCGCAACGGTGACGAGCAGTACTGCGTCCAGGGCATGGTCCCGACCTACGCCGGCACCGACCGCGACGGCACGACCACCCAAGGTGGCTACTCCACCCACGTCGTCGTCGACGCCGACTACGTCCTCAGCGTCCCTGCGGGCATCGAGCCGGCCGAGGCGGCACCGCTGCTCTGCGCCGGCATCACCATGTACGCGCCGTTGCGCAAGTGGGGTGCCGGACCGGGCAGGAAGGTCGCCATCGTCGGCCTCGGCGGCCTCGGCCACATGGGCGTCAAGATCGCCCACGCCCTGGGTGCCGAGGTGACCGTGCTGTCCCAGTCGCTGAAGAAGCAGGAGGATGGTCTGCGGCTCGGGGCCGACGACTACTTCGCGACCTCCGACCCCGCCACCTTCGAGCAGCTCGCCGGCCGGTTCGACCTGATCGTCAACACCGTCAGCGCACCCATCGACGTCGACGCCTACCTCGGGCTCCTCGCCGTCGACGGCACCCTGGTCAACGTCGGCGCACCATCAGAGCCGCTGAGCCTCAACGTCTTCTCCCTCCTCACCGGCCGGCGCTCCTTCGCCGGCTCGATGATCGGCGGCATCGCCCTGACCCAGGAGATGCTCGACTTCTGCGCCGAGCACCACCTCGGCTCCGAGGTCGAGGTCATCTCCATCGACCGGGTCAACGAGGCCTACGAGCGGGTGCTCGCCTCGGACGTGCGCTACCGCTTCGTGATCGACGGGGCCACGCTCGCCTGAGCAGCGATCAGCGGGGCACCATCTGCCGCTGCAAGATCGCGCCGATGTTCTCCGGGGCGAAGAAGGCCTGTGGCGAGAGGGTACCTGCGTTGACGCTGACGAACTGGTCCATCGCATCCTGGTCGTGCTGGATCGCCCCGAGCAGCTGCTGCAGCTCCTCAGGAGGCGGTTCGAGCGCGGCCATCTGGGCGGTGAACTCGTAGATCGGCAGCACGGCAGCGTCGCGCTCTGCGTGCCACTCCGACAGGGCGACGTCGTAGACCGCCTCACCGCGCAGCCAGGCCGACACCGCCGCCGTACAGCGCTCGGCATCAGCGAACGCAGCGCTGATGCCCTGGGCGGTGATGGGGTCGCGGGTGACACCGGCGTCGCCGACCAGCGCCCAGCCGGGGCCGTACGGCGTACGCAGGAAGTGCGGTACTGCCCCACCCAGGAACGGCTCCACCCGGGTCGCGCGGCGCACGCGCTCGGCGAACTCCGGCACCAGGTCGAGGGTCGCGAAGAAGTTTCCCTCGACGTCAGCCTTGAGCGCGGCCGCCTCGGCGTAGGGCCAACCGATCACCACCAGGGTCAGGTCGTCGTTGGTGGGCATCACACCGAAGGCGCGGTCGGGCCGGATGTAGGCCTGCATGCCGTCGACCGGAAGATCGCGGAAGTAGGTGAAGTAGCCGTACTGCAACCTCGGCTTCTCGTTGTACGTCGTCGCACCAGCCAGCCTGGCGACGTGACTGTTGCGGCCGTCGGCGCCGATCACTATCCGCGCGCGCAACTCCTCGACGGGCCCGTCGCCGCAGTGTCCGCGGATGCCGACAACCACACCGTCCTCGACCAGCAGGTCGTCCATGTTGAAGCCCTCCCGCACTTCGACGCCGGCCTCGCGAGCGCCGTCGATCAGGATCTGGTCGAGCAGGATGCGCCGCGGCGCGTAGCCCTCGGTGTGTCCGTCGACGGGCCGCGTGGTGCCCTTGATAACCGTGGGGCCGAAGTCGAACCGGTAGTGCGGGATCGGCGGACAGCCGGTGGCCACGAGCCGGTCGAGCAGGCCCCACTGGTCGAGCAGGGCCACACCCGGCGCGTGGATGACGTTCGTGGACAGGGTGTCGCTGGGAAACGTCGCGCGGTCGACGAGGAGCACGCGATGGCCTCGGCGGGCCAGGAGCATGGCGGCAGGGGAGCCGGCGCAACGGGCTCCGACCACGATGGCGTCGTAGGTGGTGGTGTTGGTGGCGGACATGAGGTGCCTCCTGGGATGGCGGACCCCCAGGTTGCTCGCCGCACTCTCCCAACGGATCGGGGAACTCCCCTATTCGATGGCCTGCTTCGTCCGCGCCGCGTGCGCCGCCGCCTCGGCGCGACTGCGGAGCCCCAGCTTGGACAGCACGTTGCCGACGTGGTGCTCGACCGTCTTGCGGCTGATGAACAGCCGAGCCGCGATCTCGGGGTTGCTGAGCCCCTCGCCGAGCAGGGCGAGGACCTCCCGCTCACGACGAGTCAGCGGCCCGCCGTCGGGCATCGCGGAAGCCACCTTCACGCCCAGGCTGCGCAGCAGGGCCGCGGCTGCGTCGACCTGCCGCGCCGCGTGCAGCTGTTCGAACGCGTCGTAGGCAGCGCGGGCCTCGGCCACAGCAACCTCCCGGCGATCTCGGGTGGAAGCGATCGCCAGCTCGATCCGGCAGCAGGCGGACTCCCAAGGACACTGCGCCCGGGTGAAACCGTCGAGCGCCTCGCGCAGCATCGGCCGCGCGTCCTCACCGGCAGCGAGTGCGACTCGTCCGCTCGCCAGCGCGGTGCTTGCCGCGGCGTACGGCCCGAAGGCGTGCTCGGAGGCGCGGCGCATGATGACGATGGTCGCCTGTGCGTCGGCGACGTGGTCGGCCGCGAGCTGGGTGTCCACCAGCAGGGCGAGCAGCGGGAGCGTCTCGGCGCTTACCGGGTCCATGCCTTCGAGGCAGCGCTCGAGGGTCTCCTGCGCCTCGATGAGCCGACCGTCGGCGAGCTGCCAGGCCGCCAGCGGCCGGGCGCACTCGTCGTTCACTGCCAGACCGGCCAGGAGCTCGCCGGCCTCCGCGAGGCGGCCCTGCCGGACCCGCAGCTCGGCCAGACGGGAAAGGGCGCCGTCGCGCAGGTTGCGCTTGCCGAGGGCCCACAGTCGTACCCCCTCGGTGAGCGCCTCCTCGGCCTCGGGCCACCGCCCGGCCGCGGTCATCAGCCCTCCGTAGTGGGTGCGGCAGTACGCCGTGATGTTGGGCAGGCAGCGCTGCTGAGCGAGCCGGTCGCCGGCCCGCATCCACTGCTCGGCCCGCGACAGATCGTGCGCGCGCTCGCAGGCCGAGAACAGCTGGCAGAAGATCTCCTCGATCACGATCTGGTCGTCGACCTCACCTCCGACCGCCGCGGCCAGGGCCTCGTCCAGCCGTAGCATCCCTTCCTCGACTCGACCGGCGTGCACCAGGCTGGCCCCGTAGTACGCCTGGGTGGCGGAGCGCAGCTCCGCGTCAGGGATCTCGGTGGCAATGCGCAGCGCCCGCTCCAGGAATTCGTGCTTCCGGGTCCTGTCGGGGTCGAACATCCCCATGGCCAAGGCGACCCAGCCCTCTTCCTCGGCAGCATCCGCACCGCCCAGCAGGTCCTTGGCCAGGGCGATCCAGCCGCCGGCGACTGCCCAGTCACCGCGGTAGGTGCCGTGCAGAGAGGCGACTTTGCGGGCGACCCGCACCGCGCCGGCCCCCTGCCCGGCTCGGCGGTACTCGGCGTACGCCGCATGCCAGCACTCGATCGTCTCGTCGAGGTCCAACAGGAGGTAGGCAGCCTTCCCGAGGTCTTCGAGCACCTCGCCGTTGCGACCAAGGGCAAGGGCCTGCAGGAACGCGAACCTGGCCGCCGACCCGTCGCCGCTGCGCAGGGCGAAGCGCCCCTCCTCCAGCAGCTGATCGGCGGCCTGCGGCACAGCTCGATCGTCCCACTGAACGACGCTTGAAGTCCGGGATCGATCAGCTCGTCACGGGAAGGTAAGAATTCGGCCGGCCTCTCAGGACTTCTTGACAGCACTTCGCGTGGGACTTCCTGATCGGGGTGGCGGTATCGCGGGCGGCCACGGCCTCCTTGAGCCGGGCCAGCTCGGCCGGCATGTGCTTCACCAGCCGTCAACGTCTTCTCCCTCCTCACCGGCCGGCGCTCCTTCGCAGGCTCGATGATCGGCGGCATCGCCCTGACCCAGGAGATGCTCGACTTCTGCGCCGAGCACCACCTCGGCTCCGAGGTCGAGGTCATCTCCGTCGACCGGGTCAACGAGGTCCACGAGCGGGTGCTCGCCTCCGACGTGCGCTACCGCTTCGTCATCGACGCGGCGACCCTGGCCTGATCCGGCAGGGCTGGTGCTCCACGCGCGAGGCTAGATCCATAAGTCGTGCTTCAGGTGCGTGCATCGCAAGGCGCCGGAGGGAAGGCGTGGCAGCGTCACCTCGACCGACGGCAACGCCGCGAATTGCGTGCTTGGGTGCGAGTTGTGGGCCGAAACTTCGCGTGTGGGGCACTAGAGGACCGCGTTCAGAAACGCCCGGGTCTCGGGGTGCTCCGGTGAGGTGATCAGTTGGCCGGGCGGACCCTCCTCGAGGATCCGGCCCTCGTGGAGGAACGCCATCCGGTCTGCGACCTCGCGGGCGAAGCCCATCTCGTGGGTGACCACCATCATCGTCGTGTGCAGGTCGCTGGAGAGCGACTTGATGACCGAGAGGACCTCGCCGGTGAGCTCCGGGTCGAGCGCCGAGGTCGGCTCGTCGAAGAGCATCACGTCTGGCTCCATCGCGAGTGCGCGGGCGATGGCGACGCGCTGCTGCTGACCGCCCGAGAGCCGGATGGGGTGCTCCCCCGCCTTGTCGGCCAGGCCGACCCGGTCGAGGAGGTCCTGGGCTCGCTTGGTGACCTCGGCGGTGCTCCTCCCAGCACAACGGGGGGCGCACAGGACGTTGTCGAGCACCGTCATGTTGGGGAACAGGTTGAACTGCTGGAAGACCATGCCCACGCGCAGCCGGAGCTGTCGGATCTGCTCACGCTTGCGCCGGGTGCGGTGGCCGCCCTCGAGCCGGATGCCGGAGACCTCGATCGAGCCCTCGGTCGGGTCCTCGATGAAGTTCACGCAGCGCAGCATCGTCGACTTGCCGGAGCCGGAGCGCCCGAAGATCACCACCACCTCGCCGCGGCGGACCTCCATGTCGACCCCACGGACCACCTCCAGGTGCCCGAAGGTCTTGCGCAGTCCCTCGATGCGCACCACCGCGTCGCCGCTCACTGGCCAACCCCTCCCGCGCCGTGTGGCTGGCCGTGCTGGTTTGCGGCCAGCATGGCCCGGGCCACGTGGTCTCTGTTGTAGCCGCGCCCGATCCGCCTCTCCAGGCGCGCCTGAAAGAACGTGAACACCATGGTCAGGGCCCAGTAGACGAGCGCGGCGGCGACGTACGCCTCGAGGTTCTTGAAGTCGGCTTTGCCGACCAGCTGGGACCGGCGGAAGACCTCGGCGCTCGCGACGGTGACCCCCAGGAACGAGACGAGGGCCGTGTCCTTCATCATCGCGATGAACTCGTTGCCGGTGGGCGGGATGATGACGCGGAACGCCTGGGGCAGGACCACCTTGCGCATCTTCTGGCCGTAGGTCATGCCCAGCGCGTCGGCGGCTTCGCCCTGGCCGCCTGCCACGGATTGGATGCCGGCCCGGAAGATCTCGGTCATGTACGCGCCGTAGTTGAGGCCAAGGGCCAGCGTGCCCGCCGTGGCCGCGTCCAGCACCAGCGCCTGGTCGAAGCCCTCCGGCAGCCACCCGTACTCCGCCGCGAGGTTGCGACCGACCGGAGGTAGGGCGAGGTACAGCAGGAACATCTGGACGATCAACGGGGTGCCTCGGAAGAACGACACGTAGAAACCGGCCAGGCCGTACGCCACCGGGTTGCGTGAGATCCGGGCCAGGGCGCCGAGCAGAGCCAGGACGATGGCCAGCACGATGCCGCTGACCGCGATGACCATCGTGTAACGGAGCCCGCCGAGGATGTAGCGGAAGTTGTCGCGGATCCAGTCGACGTCGAAACGGGCCGCGTTGCCGATGAAGATGAGGATGGCGAACAACGCCACCCAGACGGCGGCAACCTTGAGCCGGAACGGCACCCTCGCGGAGGCGAGCTGAACCCGCTCCCAGGTGTCACCCATGGCCGGGTTCCTTCCTCTGGGCGATCACTCCTGCGTGGTGAGGTCCAGGCCGTACCACTCCTCCGAGAGCGAGGTCAGCGTGCCGTCCTCGTGCATGTCGGCAACGATCGCGTCCACCGCCTCGAAGAGGCTCTCCGACGACGGGTCCGAGCTCTTGTCGAAGCCGACCGATAGCGGTTCGTAGAAGACCGGGTCGCCCACGATCTTCACCGGGTTGCCCGCGTCGATGTAGCCCTGGGCAGTCGTCACCGAAGTGATGACCGCATCGAGCCGGCCGTTGGCCAGGTCCTGCAGGGCCGTGGTGTCGGTGTCGTAGCCGGACACCTCGGCGTCGTCGATGACGAAGTCGAACTCGTAGCCGTCGATCGTGAGCTCCTTGTTCAGGAACTGCTCGTAGGTGCAGCCGGCGCACACGCCGATCTTCTTGCCGTCCAGGTCGGCGCTCAGGTCGCTGACGTCGTCGTCGTCCGCCAGGATCACGACCACAGCGGGCGTGTAGTTGTAGGGCTCGGTGAAGTACAGGACCTCTTGGCGGTCGTTGGTAGGCGTCATCGAGCCCACAGTGGTGTCCCAGCGGCCGTTCCAGCTGCCGGCCGTGATGATGTCCCAGGTGGGCGCCTCCCAGGCGACCTCGACGCCCAGCCGCTCAGCGATCTCGGTGGCGACGTCGATGTCGAAGCCCTCGTAGTCGCCGGTCTGCTCGTTCAGCGACGACTGCGGCGGGTACGCCGGGTCGGTGGACACCGTGAGCACGCCCTCCTCGCACACCTCTGCGAGCAGGTCGACGGGGTCGCCCACGCACGCGCCCTCGCTGGACGGGCCGCGCGCGTCGTCACCGTCGTCGCCGTCGTCTCCGTCACCTCCGCAGGCGGCCAGAGTCAGGACAAGGGATGCCGCCAGCATGGCGACGAGGCGGGAACGGGTGCGCATGGCGCCACCTCCGGGATGTAGACCTGTCCAGATACTGCCAGAGCGAAGCCCGGTCAGAGGGTTGAGGCGCGCCCCCACCGACGACGAGTCCGCCACGGCGCTAGGACTTCTTTGCGGCCTTGGCACGCGGCTTCCGGATGGGCGTGGCCTGCTCGCGGGCGGCCACGGCCTCCTTGAGCCGAGCAAGCTCGGCCGGGAAGTGCTTCACCAGCGCGTCGACGTCCGGCATCGACTCGCGGCAGGCGATCACGCCGACGTGCATCTCACCGTTGTTGGACATCACCGTCACGTTGAGGCCGGCGCCGTGCATGATCGGCCCGAGCGGATAGAGCGCCTTGATCTCGGCGCCCATGAAGTAGAGCGGCACCGGCGGACCGGGCACGTTGGAGATCACCAGGTTGTGCACCACCGGGTGCTTCTCGGCGAGCCGCAGGCCCGCGTACGCGCGGACGGCGAGACCGAACGTGCGCGGCGCTGCGAACTCCGCCCAGTCCTGGAGCGCGTCGGCGCTGATGGACTTCTGGTGGTCGCGGGCATTGCGGTTGTCCTCGGCCATGTCCTCGAGCCGCTCCAGCGGGTCCGCGGTGTCGGTTCCGAGCTTGGCGAACAGGGCCGAGACCTTGTTGGCGCCGCTTGAGCGCTGCGAGCTCTCGCGCACGCTGACCGGCACGGTCGCGAGCAGCGAGGAGTCCGGCAGCTCGCCGCGGTCCTCGAGGTAGGCGCGCAGGGCGCCACCCGAGACGGCGAGCACGACGTCGTTGACGGTGGTGCCGGTGGCGACCTTGATCGCCTTGATGTCGTCGAGGCTCATGTCGGCGAGACCGATCGAGCGGTGGCCGGTGATGGTGCCGTTGAACGACGTGCGCGGAGCCGTCAGCGGCGCCGCCATCGCGGTGCCGGAGCGGGCCCGGCCGATCGTCTTCGCCAGCAGCTGGCTGGTCGGCGCGACCAGCTTGACGGCGATCGACCGGTCGGGTCAGGTTGCTGACCATCGCGCGGCCGAAGAGCTCGCGCGAGCCGACGTAGCGGCCGTGGTCCTCGTCGTTGTCGAGCGCGAGCGGTTCGGCGTCGGGCTCGAGCGCGCACAGGTGGGAGACCAGGTTGGCGCCGGAGACGCCGTCGACGGTCGCGTGGTGCATCTTGGTGAACACCGCGATCTTGCCGTCGTCGTAGCCCTCGATCACCCACATCTCCCACAGCGGCCGCGACCGGTCCAGCGGCAGGCCGGCGAGGTGGGCGGTCAGAGCTGGTGAGCTCGGCGTAGCCGCCGGGCGCGGGCAGCGCGAGCCGGTGCACGTGCCGCTCGATGTCGAACTGCTTGTCCTCCACCCAGATCGGGTGGTCCAGGCCGAGCGGCACCCGGCGCAGCTTGCGGGTGAAGGCCGGTACGTCGCTGACGCGGCGCTCGATCTCGGTCTGGATGCCGTCGAACGTGTACGCCGTCGGCATGCTGGCGGGGTCGAGCACCATGACCGCGCAGACGTGCATCAGCTGCGCGGGCGTCTCCAGGTAGAGGAAGCTGGCGTCCAGGCCTGACAGTCGGTGCATGTGCGCATCCTAGGGCGGATCTAGAACGTGTTGCAGGGTGAGCCGAGGCGCAGATGCGCAAGAGGGCCCCTTAACCTTGACCCATGGGTTTCCTGCGCCGGCAGGCCGTCACGGCCGCTCTCACCGCCAACGCGCTGCGTCCGCTCCCGGGCTTCGAGGTCGGTATCCCGGCGTTCTTCGCCGGCTGGCTGACCAGGTGAGCTGGCTCCGCACCTCCTGGCCGTCACCGCGGCGGACGCGGTGGTCCACACCACCCGCAAGCGCCGCAGCCTGCCCGGCATGGTCGCTGGCCGGCGCCAGCGCGGCGGGGCTGGCCCTGCTGATCAAGCAGAGCCGAGACGTGCAGACCCAGGTCGAGGACGCCCTGGCCGACGGAATCGGCGGCGACTACCTCGACGCACCTGGACGCCCAGCCCACACCGGCCGAGCTGGCCACGCCATGGCGCAAGCTGGTCAACCCGTTCCGGATGCGCAACACCGACGTCAAGGTCGAGAAGAACATCCCCTACAACGACCACGGCCGCCGAGGAGTGCTCGACGTCTACGTGCCGGCCGCCGGTGTGCCCGACGGCGGCGCGCCCGTGCTCCTCCAGGTGCACGGTGGGGGCTGGACGATCGGCACCAAGGACCAGCAGGGCATCCCGCTCATGCAGCACCTGGCCGCGAAGGGCTGGGTCTGCGTGGCCATCAACTACCGGCTCGCGCCGCGCGACGCGTTCCCCGCTCACGTCATCGACGTGAAGCAGGCGATCGCCTGGGTCAAGGACAACATCGCGGCGTACGGCGGCGACCCGGACTACGTCGCGATCACCGGCGGTTCGGCCGGCGGGCACCTGGCCGCGCTGGCCGCGCTGACCCCCGATGACAAGGACTGGCAGCCGGGCTTCGAGGACGCCGACACCTCAGTGCAGGTTGCGGTGCCGCACTACGGGGTCTACGACTTCGCAGGCTCGACCGGCCTGAAGAGCGCCGTGAAAATGCGCGACCGCTTCCTGGCACCGCGGGTGCTGAAGACCCGCTGGTCGCAGCACCCCGAGCGCTTCGAGGCGGCCTCCCCGATCCTCCGCATCACCCCGGACGCGCCGGACTTCTTCGTGCTGCACGGCGTACACGACAGCCTCGTGCAGGTCGAGCAGGCCCGCCTGTTCGTGGACAAACTGCGGCAGACGTCCAAGCGCACGGTGGTCTATGCCGAGCTCACCGGCGCCCAGCACGCATTCGACGTGTTCCCGTCCATCCGGTCCTCCCACGTCGTCCGCGCGATCGACCGCTACCTCCACTGGCACTGGAACCGGTACCGGAAGATCGGCATACCAGAGCTGGCTGTGTCGGAGTGAGACCAGGCCCGGCCGGCACGTACCGATAGGTCGCGGCGAGGACCCAGCTCGGCCGGGCATAGCGATGGTTCGAGCCTCGGTCGGCGTTTCCTCAGGATCTGCAACGCGTCGAGCTCCGGATGCAATAGTTTCGCGCCGTGACCGAACCAGCGATCGAGCGCACCGACGCTCACTCCACGAACCGGAGACAGCTGCTTGCCGCGATCATCCTGGGTCTGGCGGCGGTCCTCACCGCGTTGTCCTCCTACAGCTCGTCGGTGGCTGGCGGCGATGCCGCGAGCCTGCGCACCGATGCCGGCCGCACCCTCGCCGACGCCAACTTCTTCTACTCGCAAGCCAATCAGGTGCAGACCGGTGACCAGGTGCTGTTCGTCGCCTATGCCCAGGCGAACCAGGAGGAGAACGGGCCGCTCCAGGATTTCCTCAGTGGCGCCATGCGACCGGTGATGCAAGAAGCGACCCAGTGGTGGCTGGACACGGATGAGGCGGTGACCCCCTTCGACGAGATCGAGGGCAACCCCTACGTCCTGGAGGACCTCGCCACCGCAAACGACCTGGAGGACCAGGCGGAGTCGCAGGTGGACCGGTCCGAAGCGGCCGACGACAAGGCCACCCAGTTCAACCTCGCGACCGTGCTTCTTGCCCTCACCCTGTTCTTCGGCGGTGTCGCATCGCTCTTCCGGCGGCGCATCGTCACCTGGCTCCTGCTGGGCGTCAGCGTCGCCATGCTGGGCCTCGGCAGTGCCTTGCTGTTCGCGAACTTCCCCGCCTAGGTCGCGGACTCATCGCTCGGACGTCGCCTCACCCTGTTCCCGGTCGAGCAGGCGCGGATGTTCGTCGAGAAGCTGCGCGAGACCTCCAAGCGGACGGTCGTGTACGTGCAGTCAGCTCCGGTCGCCGGAGTGCCTGGCCTCGGAGTGGTGGAGGTCCGGGTCGCCGGCGACGGCGTACTCGCGGCCCCACGCGAGCAGTGCCTTCAGCACGGGGATCAGGGCATTGCCCGACTCGGTGAGGTGATAGTCGAACCGCTGGGGTGCCTCCTGGTACTGGACGCGGGAGACGACGCCTGCCGCCTCCAGGACCTTGAGCCGGGCGGCGATCCGGTCCCGCGGAGCGCCGGTGCCGCGCACGATCTCACCGAACGTCGCGCGAGCCCATCCAGAGCTCCCGCACCACGAGCAGCGCCCACCGCTCCCCCACGACTTCCAGGGAGGCGGCGATCGGGCAGGGACGACCGGGGAGGTCAGCCAGGCTGGGGAACGGGCTCTGGCCGTCACTGCTCGTCATGCGTGCTAGCGTGTCGCGGGTGAGTTTGAATGTCAAACCAACTATCCCGACCGACACGAGCCGCCCTCTCCTGCCCGTCGCACTCGGCACGGCACTGGTGCTGGTCACGTATGTCACGCCGATGGCGACGATCCCGGCGACCGCGGCCGACCTCGGAGCGGGACCGGCGGCACGAGCCTGGATCCTCAGCTCCATGAGCGTCGGCCTGGCTGCGGCGCTGCTCGCTTCAGGAGTGCTGGGCGACCTGCTGGGCCGGCGACGCGTGTACGTCGCGGGATCCCTGGCCCTGGCCCTGGGTGCCGCAGTCTGCGCGATCGCGCAGGAGCCGCTCGTCTTCATCTTCGCGCGCGTCGTGGAGGGGGTCGGAGGCGCCGCCGTGCTGGCTTGCGGACTCGGGGTGCTCGCGCACCGCTACCCGCCCGGCCCCGAGCGGATCCACGCCACCTCCGTCTGGGCCGCGAGTGTGGGCCTCGGCATCGCGGCCGGTGCCGCGCTGGCAGCTGCCCTCGACTTCGGGTCCGGATGGCGCGAGGCCTACGCCGTCACCGCTGGCCTCGGCCTCGGGCTGGTGCTGCCCAGCCTGCGGCGTCTGGCGGAGTCGTCGGCCGCGGTTCCGAGGAAGATGGACCTGCCCGGGCTGGCCCTGCTGATCGCGGCCATGACCCTCGCCGTCTCGGCTCTGACCCAGGCCCGCAACGGCCTCGGTGCGTCCGTGGTCGCGCTCGCGATCCTGTCGATGGGTGCGTTCGTCGCGTTCGTCGTTGTCGAACGTCGGGTCGCGCAGCCACTGCTGGATCCCGACCTGCTGAGGCACCCGCGGTTCCGGGCGGCGACCGGCGGCTCGCTGTTCGTGGGAGCGGGCATCATCGGCATGTCGGCTTTCACACCGACCATCGCCCAGGTGGGTCTCGGCCGGAGCCTGTGGGTCGCGAGCCTGCCCGTCCTCGCGTGGGCCGGAGTCAGCGTGGTCACCTCGGTGCTGGTCCGCCGCATCCCCCACCCGCTGGAGGGCTCCCGCCCCATCGCGCTGCTGCTGGTGCTCGTCGCCGGTGGCCAGCTGCTCGGGTACGGGTTGCAGGCCGACTCGTCGATCTGGCGGCTCGTGGTGCCGATGGTCGTGGCCGGCGTGGGCACCGGGGTGCTCAACGCCGTGCTCGGTCGCGAGGCGATCGCCAGCGTCCCCCCGGCCGCAGCCGCGATGGGGAGCGGCGCCAACCAGACCGCCCGCTACCTGGGTGCTGCCTGTGGAATCACGCTCTTCGTCATCGTCGCGACGCACGCCGGCGACACGATCCTCGAGGGTTGGGACGTTGCCGTGCTCGTCTCGGCCGCGCTCACCCTCGTCGGGGCCGTGGCGATCGCGGTGACCGGCCGCACTCGCTAGCGCGGGAGGCCGAGGATCCGCTCGCCGGCGACGTTGCGGAGGATCTGGGTGGTGCCGCCCGCGATGGAGAGGCACCGGGTGTTGAGCATTTCCCACACCGCCGCCTGTACGTCGTCGTCCGGCGCCACGATCCGGTCGCCGTAGAGCTGGACGACCAGCTCGGCGCTGTCCTGGCGGTTGCGCACGCCGAGCAGCTTGGCCACGCTCGACTCCGGGCCGGGGCCGAGCCCGGCCAGAGATCGCAGGGTGGTGCGGACCGCGAGCAGCATGCACACCGTCGCCAGTGCCACCGAGTGCCCGACGGCGACCCGCTGGGCCGCTGTCAGGTCGCCAGCCGCAAGGGCGACGGCGCGCTCGGTGCTCTTGTCGAGGCGGCTGGTCGCCATCGCGACCCGTTCGTTGGCGAGCGTGGTGCGGGCCAGCTTCCAGCCGTCGCCCAGCTCACCGACCAGGCAGTCGTCGGGCACGAAGACCTCGTCGAGGAAGACCTCGTTGAAGAGCGCCTCCCCCGTCAGCTCGCGGAGCGGGCGGATGTCGAGACCGGCCGACTTCATGTCGACCAGGAAGTAGCTGATGCCCTTGTGCTGCGGTGCGTCGGGATCGGTGCGGGCCAGGCAGATGCCCCAGTCGGCGCGCTCGGCGACCGAGGTCCACACCTTCTGGCCGGTCAGCTTCCAGCCGCCGTCGACATGCTCGGCGCGGGTGCGGAGCGAGGCCAGGTCGGAGCCCGACCCTGGCTCGGAGAACAGCTGGCACCAGACCAGCTCGCCCAGCAGCGACGGCCGCACGAACCGCTCCCGCTGCTCGTCGGTGCCGGCCTCGAGGATCGTCGGCAGGGCCCAGCCGGCGATCACGATGTCGGGCCGCGACACGTCGGCCCGCGCCAGCTCCTGGTCGATCACGACCTGGGTGACCGCGTCGGCGGCCAGTCCTGCCGGAGCCGGCCAGTGCGGAGTCAGGTAGCCCGTCTCGACCAGCGCGGCCCGCTGGTCGTCGGCTGCCGCGACCCGCTCGGCGGTCGCCCGGATCTCGTCGCGGATCGGCTCGTCGCGACCGTCGAGGTCGACCTCGACCCGGCGGCGTACACCGGCGACGGCACCGGCGGTCAGCCGCTCGGCCGCGGCATCGCTGTCGCCGAGCAGTGCGCGCAGGACCAGGGCGCGTCGGAGGTAGAGGTGGGCGTCGTGCTCGTAGGTGAACCCGATCCCGCCGAGCACCTGGATGCAGGTCTTCGCGACCTCGACGGCACCGTCGAACGCAACCGCGGCGGCCACGTCGGCCGCGAACGCCCACTGCTCGTCGTCAGCGAAGGCGACGGAAGCGACGTCCCAGGCGGCAGCGGTCACGGACTCCGAGGTCTCCAGCATCTCGGCGCACAGGTGCTTGACCGCCTGGAAGCTGCCGATCGGCTTGCCGAACTGCTCGCGCACCTTCGCGTAGTCGACCGCGAGGTCGAGGCAGCGGCGGGCGACGCCGGACGCCTCGGCGGCGGCGTAGGTGATCGCGGTCCGGCGTACCAGCTCAGCGGTCAGGCCCGGCACGGGTACGACGCCGGGGCCGGCGAGATCGACACCGACCGAGCCGAACCGGCGACTCAGGTCGAGGCCGGTCATCGGCGTGATGGTGGCGGCATCGGCGGGGGCCACGAACCACTCGTCCGCGTCGTTGCTCAGCAGCAGGTGGGTCGCCGAGGGGGCATCCCACGCGGCCTCGCGGCTCAGGCCGAGACCGACCACGGCGCCGGCGCCGATCGCCTCCGCCACCTCGGGGGTCTCCCCCAGCAACGACGCCGCAATGACCGGGCCCAGCAGCGGGCCGGGCACCAGCTCGTAGGCGCAGGCCTCGAGGGCGACGGCCTGGTCGAGCACGGACCCGCCACCACCGCCGGCCGCCTCGGGCAGCCCGATCGTGGCGACGCCCATCTCGGACACGGCCTTCCACGCGTCCGCGAACGTCGCGTCGGCCTCGTCCTCGCTGGCGCGCGCCACCTCGGCACCGCCGGCAGACACGGCCCACTTGCGCAGGCTCGATGCCAGCTCGACGTGCTCGTCGGTGATCCCGATCGACATGGCGCGGCTCCCATTTCTAGAACGTGTTCTACATGCTACTAAACTGAGCAGGTGACCGACATGCCCGCCGACCTGTTGGACCGCGCCCGCGCCGCCAAGGGCTTCATGCCCGAGGACGAGGGGGCGCTTCTGCACCGGGTCGCCCTGGAGCGCGCGCCCCACGGGCCGCTGCTGGAGGTGGGCACCTACTGCGGCAAGTCCGCGATCTACCTCGGCGCCGCAGCACGCCAGGTCGGCGGCGACAGCGTGGTCTTCACCGTCGACCACCACCGCGGCTCGGAGGAGAACCAGGCGGGCTGGGAGCACCACGACCCGACCCTGGTCGACGACGAGCTCGGGGTGATGGACACGCTGCCGGTCTTCCGGCGCACGATCGCACTGGCCGGCCTCGAGGACCAGGTCGTCGCCATCGTCGGCCGGAGCACAACCGTCTCGGCGCGGTGGCGCACTCCCTTGTCGCTGCTGTTCATCGACGGCGGCCACGCCGAGGTGCACGCACAGAACGACTACGCCGGCTGGGCACCCTGGGTCAGTCCCGGTGGCGCGCTGGCCATCCACGACGTCTTCGCGGACCCCGCCGACGGCGGCCAGGCGCCGTACCACGTCTTCCAGCGCGCGCTCGAGTCCGGCGCGTTCGAGGAGGCCGAGGCGGTCGGCTCGATGCGGGTCCTACGACGAGTGCGAGGAGAGGCTGGCGACCCCGTCCGCTAGCGGGCAGTCGCACTCCAGCATCAGCTCGCGGAAGTGCGGCGCCAGCGAGGTGCCGCGCATGATGCCGGAGCCAGCGGTGCTGTGGCCGTGGGTCTCCCCCAGCGCGTCGACGGCCAGGATCACCGCGGCCGCCGTGTACGTCGTGTGCTCGACCGGCCAGTTCACGTTCGGGTTCTCACCCTCGTAGACCCAGCCGGTCCAGTAGCTGCCGTCGTCCTCGCGGAGGTGCTGCATGTCCGCGAGCAGACGGAGCGCCCGGCGA
Organism: uncultured Actinomycetota bacterium; assembly: GCA_963769475.1. GTDB lineage: Bacteria > Actinomycetota > Actinomycetes > Propionibacteriales > Nocardioidaceae > Nocardioides. Next base: position 78,547 of record CAVYLX010000001.1, read on the forward strand.
TGGTCGCCCATCGCGTCCAGGGCCAGCACCAGCTCGCAGGTCTCGGCGCCGGTCACCCACGGGTTGGTGTCGACGCAGCGGATGCCGAGGCCCGGCACCACGAACTCGTCCCACCGGCTCTCGATCAGCTCGAAGGCGTCGCGTCCACGCACGGCACCGCCGAGCACGGGGTAGTACCAGTCCATGGAGTACGTCGACTTGTCCTCGAACAGGTCACGGTGCTCGCGCACGGCGTGGCCGAGCCGGCCGCCGGCCAGCTCCCACTCGGGCTGGGGGTCGTCGAGCAGGTCCGCCAGCGCGACCCCGGCCCGCAGCGAGTGGTAGATGCTGGAGCTGCCGGTGAGCAGCGAGAAGGACTCGGTCGGCGTCCAGTTGATGCCGCCGAAAGCCGACTGCTGCGAGGTCACCCAGTCCAGGCCGGCCCGCACCGAGGGCCAGTAGTGCCGCACGAAGTCGATGTCGCGCCGCACCAGCCAGTGGTGCCACAGCCCCACCGCGAAGTACGCCGACATGTTGACGTCGCCGCGCTCGTCATCCGGCACGCCGTTGACGATCTTCATCGGCCAGGAGCCGTCGGCGCGCTGCAGGGTCGGGATCCAGGCGTAGGCCCGCTCGGCCGCGTCGACCTGTCCGCCGACCAGCAGGGCCATGGCCGCCTCGACGTGGTTCCAGATGTCGACGTGCTCGCCGACCGTCCACGGGATGGCGCCGGAGGGCTCCTGCATCCGGGCGATCGACGCTGCCGACTGCGGCGACCTGGTCGGCGCTGAGGATGCCTTCGACGTACGGGAGCCTGGCCAGGCTCACCGCGTCGGGTGCAGCGTCAGACATCGGCACCGGAGGTCTCGGGCTTGCGGAAGTAGAGCACCATGCTCTTGCCGATCAGCGGGTCCAGCACCTTGCCGGCGACCTGCAGCGCCTTCGGCTGCTTCATGATCTCCCAGACCAGCAGCTTGTGGTACGCCTTCGCGAGCGGGTGGTCGTCGTTGTTGACCCCGACCGCGCACTTGATCCACCAGTACGGCGCGTGCAGCCCGTGGGCGTAGTCCTTGCCCTCGTAGACCATCGCGTCGCCCGGCGTGCCGTCGTTGAACCGGCCGGCCTTGGTGACCTTGTCGACCAGCTCGTGGTCGGTGTAGATCCGGATGTGGCCGCCCTCGGCATTGTGGTAGTCGTCGGAGAGCTTCCAGTTGATGACCTCGGGCAGCCAGCGCGGCACCGAGATCGCGAGCGTGCCGCCCGGGCGCAGGACGCGGACCAGCTCCTTGATCGCGTCGACATCGGCATGGATGTGCTCCAGCACCTCCGCCGCGACGACCCGGTCGAACTCGCCGTCGGCGAACGGCAGCTGCAGGGCGTCGCCCTGCTTGATGTCGGCCTCGGCGCCGTCGGGCACCTCGCCGGCCTCCTTCATCGCGCCGAACAGCTCCAGCACCCCGGCCAGCTCGTCGGCGTCCATGTCGAACGCGACGACGTCGCCACCGCGGCGGTAGACCTCGTAGGCGTGTCGGCCGGCACCACAGCCCATGTCGAGGACCCGGTCGCCAGGCTTCAGGCCCAGCCGGTCGAAATCAACGGTCAGCATGTCAAGGGTCCTTCGGCTCCTGCTCGTAATCGGCAATCACTTCTTCGTACGCCGCGGCCACCTTCGCCGCGACCGCGCGCCAGCTGAACAGCTCCTGGACGCGGACCCGACCCGCGGCACCCATCCGGTCGCGGCGCTCAGGGTCGTCGAGCATGCTCTCGAGGGCGTGCAGCAGCTCGCCCACGTCACCCGGCGTGACCAGGTCGGCGCACAGGCCGTCCGGTCCCACGACCTCGGGGATCGCGCCGGCCCGCGAGACGACCAGCGGCGTGGCACAGGCCATCAGCTCCGCGGTCGGCAGCGAGAATCCTTCGTAGAGCGAGGGCACGCAGGCCACCTCGGCCGACCCCATCAGCGCGACCAGCTCGTCGTCGCTGATGCCATGGGCGAACCGGACGGAGTCGCCGATCGCCAGCTTGTCGATCAGCTTCTCGGTGCGGCCGCCGGCCTGGGGCTTGGTCACCAGGATCAGCTCGACGTCGCGCTCGGTGCGCAGCTTGGCGAACGCCTCCAGCAGGGTGGCGACGCCCTTCATCGGGCGCGTCGGCGCTGGCCATCGCCATGATCCGGCCGGGCACCCGCGGCGTCGTGGGCGGCACGAAGTTGTCGTCGACGCCGAGGAGGATGACCTCCATCCTCGCCGGGTCGACGCCGAAGTCCTTGGCGATGTCGCGCTTCGAGGTCTCCGACGGCGTCATGATCTTGCGCGCCTTGCGGGCGACCTTGCCCTGCATCCGCAGGAAGCCGTACCACCGGCTCAGCGTGAGCTTGCGCCACGGGTTCCTGGTCTGGCTGAGGTCGATCCGCCGGTCGAAGGTGATCGGGTGGTGCAGGGTCGTGATCAGCGGCAGGCCGACCTTCTCGGGCTTCTCGATGTCGAGCATCCCGTAGCCGAGCACCTGGTTGTCGTGGGCGATGTCGAACTCGTCGACCCGCTCGGCCAGGAGCTTGGCCACCCGCCGGCTGAACGTGCGCGCCTCGGGGAACCCCGCCAGGCACATGATCGCGAACTCCTGCACGTCGATCAGGTCGCGGAACTCCCGGAGCTTCGGCACCCGGAACGGGTCCGGCTCACGGTAGAGGTCCAGGCTCGGCACCTTGGTCAGGCGTACGCCGGGGTCCAGCACCGGATACGGCTGTCCGGAGAAGACCTCGACCTCATGCCCGAGGTTGGTCAGCTCCCGGCTCAGATGCCGGATGTAGATCCCCTGTCCGCCGCAATGCGGCTTGCTGCGATAGGACAGCAGTGCAACCCGCATACGTCTCGACCCCTTCTTTGCTCGTCAACGCCTCTTCCGGACACTTGCCGGATGCGCTGACACGCCGGGCCGGACAAAGTGGAACGTGTTCCTATTATGTCCCACGAGTTGATAGCCTAGCCGCGCAGATCAGAACCGACAGACGTCATCAGCACATTCCTCAGGCTCAACGTGCTGAACGACACATCAGGATTCTTGGGGGGCCAAGTGAGCAGCGCCAACTCGTTGACGGTCGACGAGCTCGGGTCGGCCGCCCAGCGCGACCGGCGCAAGCGGATCCTCGACGCCACCTACGACCTCGCCTCACAGGGCGGATTCGACGCCGTACAGATGCGAGCGGTCGCCGACCGGGCCGACGTCGCCCTCGGCACGCTCTACCGCTACTTCCCGTCCAAGATCCACCTGCTCGTCTCCGCCCTCGGCCGCCAGTTCGAGCAGGCCGAGGCGACGCTCCGGGAGAAGCCGATCCCCGGCGACACCCCGTCCGAGCGGGTCATCCTGGTGCTCAAGAAGACCACCCGTGGCCTGCAGGGCGACCCGCACCTCACCGAGGCGCTCACCCGTGCCTTCATGTTCGCCGACGCGTCGGTGGCCGCCGAGATCCACAACGTCGGCATGCTGATGACCTCGATGCTCACCCACGCGATGGACCCCGAGCGCACCTCCGAGGTGACCGACGACGACGTCGCCATCGCCCGCGTGATCGGCGACGTCTGGCTCTCCGCCCTCGTCGCCTGGGTCACCGGCCGGTCCTCGGCTGCCGACACCGCGCAGCACATGGAGACCGCCGTCCGGATGCTGCTCAGGGACTGAGCTACCCGGCACTCAGCCAGCGGGTGGGCTTGCGCCTGCCGGGCGCGTAGTCGTCGGCCATGTGCTCCTGCGCAGTCTTGGCGACGATCCGCAGCTTCCCCGGGTTGCCCAAGCAGCGGCGCGGGATGGTGAAGTCCATGACCAGGTGCCCGTCACCTGCCCGGTCGCGATAGCGGTCCATCTCCATCCCGCGACAGCTGACCCGGCGCCCCCAGTCCCGCTGCCACCACCGGTCCACGCGGTTGATGCTCTCGGTGCTCCCCCAGTAGCCGTGGTAGTCGAACAGCACGAAGTCGGGGCCGGACGCCGCGGCGTGGTGTCGACCCACACCTCGAACTGATCGGGGTTGCTGACCTCGGGAGGCTGGTGGATCAGCACCCGCACGTTGCGGTCGCCGTGGTCGACCTCGACCCGCTGGATGTCGCCCCAGCCGCTGTCGTCACCGACGCGATCATTGACGACGGCTCGCTCGGCCGAGGCAGTGGCCACGACACCGGTGAGCCCGAAGACGAGCAGGGCAACGACAGCAGTGCGACGAAAGCTCATATGTGTAAAGACGCCCGCCACCACCGAGGGGTTGCCTCAGCTAGCGCTCGATCGAGAAGAGGTTGCCGTCAGGATCCTTGAACCAGGCCACCTTGCCGCCGCCGGCGCGATCGGAGATGCCCGCTCGTCGGTGCTGTAGTCGAAGCCGCTCTCCAGCACACCTTCGTAGTGCTCGAACGTGACGCCGTGTGCGGTCAGCTCGTCGACGAGCTGCTCGACGTCGTCGACGTACCAGGTCGCCAGGGTCGCGGTCGACGTACCGGCGTGGTCCGGGGACGGATAGACCACCAGAGACTCGGCTCCACCTGACGAGTAGACCTTGCTCCCGTCGGGGTCGGTGCGAGCCGCGGCAAGACCGAGCCTGCCCTCGTAGAACTCCGCTGCCCGGCTCATGTCGGTGACAGCGATCATCGCGTTCAGCCGATAGCTGCTGAGACCCATCGGTCCTCCTCGCTCTATGACTGATTGTGCGCGCCCTTACGGCGGGCTCGCCAGCTGGGAGCTTGAGGGTGTCCGCCAGTTCCGTTCGCGAGGAGATCGCGCTTGCGGTAGCAGCGGCTGAGGTGCATCTCGACCATCCGCAGCGAGACGAACAAGGTCTGCGCGATCTCGCGGTTCGTAGCGCCTTTGGCGGCGCGACGGCCACCGGTGCTCGGCTGGAGTCAGCGAGGCCGGGCCGAGACGTCGCGACGCCGCAGTGGCCCGGCTACCCTCAGCTCGTCGAGCACCTGCGCCTCCAGTCGCTCGGCACCGCTGCGCTGAGCCGCGTCGAGCGCTTCGCGCAGCCGGTCGCGCGCCTCGCTGCGTCGGTTGCTGCGGCGCAGACAGCCACCAGCGCGGCAAGGGACCGAGCAACCTCGTACGACGACGGCGACCGGCGGAGCACCTCGACCGACCCCTCGAGCAGCTCGATGCCCGCATCCCGCCATCAGGACGCCGCAGCACGGAGCGCCACGCCGACCGCCGTGGCGAGTCCACCTGCCGGGCGAGCTCGAGCTCTTCCTCGACCAGTGCCATGGCCTCCCCACGCGAGTCGTCGGGGAGAGCGAGCGCAAGCCGCGAGCGCCACGGGCTCACCCGCGGGCCCACCTTGAGGGGGCGGAGTACTCGAACGGCGTCTCGCAGATCGGCCAACCGGCGTCGCGGTCGCCGCGCTGCAAGCGCATCAGTGCACGAGTCTCGAGCAGCTGGGCGCCGCTGTAGGTGCGTGCGAAGTCGGGGGCAGCCGACTCCTCTGCACTGGCTACGTCCGCGAGACCGCGGCGCTCGACGAGCAGGTCGACGCCTCGTGGAGGAACGTGGTCAGGGCTATGACACCAGCTCGTGCTCCCTGACCGCTCGATCGCCGTCTGCAGGTCCGGCTCGCTCTCCTCCAGGCGGTCTGCCGCTGCTCCGGCTGGCTGCGAAACCGGATCCGCCGACCATCGTCAACAGTGATCCCCGCCGTCGTCCGTCGTCGAGGAGCCCAGCAAGCACGGTTTCACATTCATCGAGCGCGTCGACGCGCACAACGCAGCGAGCGCCTGGGCAACGAAGGTACTCTTCGGGCACCACGTGAGACTAGAGAAGTACTTCCCGTCCGCATCCAGGAGCGCGAGGACGTCGTCTCGGGCTGCGTTCCCGTTGCGTGCCGAATGCTGCCAGAATCCAGCGCAGCCGGCTCGACTCCAGATCGCGGCGTCCGCGGACGAAGGCCGCAGCCGCGGCAGGTCGCGCTCGAGATCGGCGACCCGGACGGGTCGTAGGTCCCGCAAGCCGGCTCTCAGAGCCTCGAGGTCGAGCACCCTGGCAGGCTACTACCCCGGAAGCGCTCGAGGCCGGCATCGATGATCTCGACGCTGCGTCAAGCTCCGCCATCGTGAGCACGTCGGCGAGCAGAAGGGTGATGTCCAACTTGTGCCGGTTCCGTGATGTCGGCTGCCTCCTCGAGATGACTGATCGCCGCGGGGTCGCGCAGCGCCACCTCGGCATCGAGACCAGACTCGCCACGCCGCCTGAGCGCTAGCTACAACAGAGCTCGGCGCAGTTACGCCCGCGCTGTCTGGACTCCGCTGGTCGTGCTGACACGTAGAACACCAGCGCGGGAACAACAGAGCGAGTGAGAGAATGCGCTGCATCTCCTCGGCGAGGGCGCCATTGCGCTGCATCACGGGCAGGAGAGTGCGTGAGCGTCGACTGCGATGCCTGGGATGACGTCGTCCGGCGTGCGGAGCAGCGGGTGCGCAAGCGGCCGGCCGGGGGCGAAGATGGAGGCGCGGGTGCGTCGAGATCGCTGCGATCGAGTCTGGCGATGCTGCGATCGTACCACGAAGCGTCGTCCGTGCGAGGACGCGATGGGGACAACGTGCTCGGCCGGGATCGAGCCTGTGCCCGGGCGTGACCTCGGGAATCCGCTCGGGCACGCGCGACGACGACTCTTGGATACCGCGTCTCGCGGTCGAGGTCCTCCATGCTCTTTCGACTACGAATTCCCGTGGCTCGTGGCACCCGTCCGACTCCGCCGAGCCACGTCCATCCAGACGCCTTCGGACGAGCCTCGCCGTCGCCGCCTCGCTGAGCAGGGCTGGACGCAGCGTCGGGAGATCTAGCTCCGCCGGTCAGCGGCCCAGCAGCTGGGCCTGTGCGCCCGGCTCATGGGGGCGCGCGGCAAGAGCCACCAGCAACGGGACTCCCTCGAGTCGGCGCTCCAAAGTAATGGATGAAGCGCAGGGAAGCGTTGTCGGCCCAGTGCGCATCGTCGATCAGGATCGCGGTCGGCGCCGCCTCAGCGAGGCCGACCAGAAGCCAGAAGAGGCCGTACATCGAGGCCTCGACAGGCGCCAGCCTGGGTGTCGTCGTGGTCACTCTTGTCGATCTCGAAGATCCGCGCCGCTTGCGCGTCCGAACCGCCGAAGAGCTGGGCTCGTCCGTCCGCGTCCAGGGCCGCGACGGTCGTCCCCAGCAGCTGGCGAACACCCCGAACCGAAGTCGCGCTCGATCTCGGACCCGCGCGCCGCCAACACCTGGAAGCCGCGCGTGATCGCTGGGCCGGAGGTCCCCGAGCAGCTCGTCTTGCCGATTCCCGCAGGCCTTCGATCAGCAGGACGCTCCCGGCCGAACGCTCCTGAGCGTCGTCGAGCGCCTCGGCGATCGCCGCACCTCTGCCCCCCGCTCGAGCAAGGGTTGCGAGGCAGGCGAATCCTGTCGAGATTCCACCATGTTCGTCAGCCGATCTGATCGCGGCACCGGTGCGCACGCTACCGCTGCTGGGTCAATCGTTCGGTCGAACCGGATCGCGGCCTTCGGGTGGGGGCGAAATCCTTGACGTGCTCTATGACCGTACGCATACCCGACGCCAGCAAGGACGTGTCCCGCATGAAGTCTCTGCCCAGAAGAGCCGCCCTGGTCATCACCGCCAGCACCGTCGCCCTACTAGGAGGAGGCGCCTTGGCCTGGAGCCAGATCCCGGCCGCGGACGGCCTCATCAGCGGTTGCTACACCCTGGGCAACACCGGCGACGGAGTGGTGGGCAAGCTGCGGATCATCGACCCCACCAAGACGACCTGCGGTTACAACGAGAAGGCGATCTCGTGGAACCAGCAGGGCCCGGTGGGACGCAGGTCCGCAAGGTCCCATCGGGCTGATCGGACCGACCGGACTGACGGGCCCGACCGGCTCGACCGGTGCGACGGGACCGCAAGGCTTGACGGGACCACAGGGCCCGAAAGGCGACAAGGGAGACCCGGGGGCGATCACGGCGTACCACGCCCAGCACTTCCAGCCCGACATTTTCGTCGGACCCGATGACAAGACGGTCCTGACGAAGGCGGTGCGGCCGGCACCTACGTGGTCAACGGCAAGGGCGTCATCGAGAACGAGGACGACGACGACCGCGCGTTGGCCGCCTGCTACCTCCGCGCCGGCGGTGCCAACCTGGACTTCGTCCACTTCAAGCTCTGGGAGCAGAACACGGACGGCGGCCAGAACGACGCCTTCGCTCTGCAGGGCGTTCTCACCGGCTTCGGCGGCGGCGACATCACGATCGTGTGCAGTTCCAGTGGCGGTGGCGGCTCTGACCAGGTCGACCTCTCCTACCTCCACCTGACTGCGATCAAGGTCGCAGAGGTCCTCTAGCCGGGCCGAGCTCGGCAAGCGCCTGCTGATCAGCCGCCGAAGGCGTGCGTGCTGGTGACGCGGCCATGTGCTCCTGCGCAGTCTTGGCGACGAGCCGCAGCTTCCCCGGGTTGCCCAAGCAGCGGCGCGGGATGGTGAAGTCCATGACCAGGTGCCCGTCACCTGCCCGGTCTCGATAGCGGTCCATCTCCATCCCGCGACAGCTGACCCTGTGCCCCCAGTCCTGCTGCCACCACCGGTCCACGCGGTTGATGCTCTCGGTGCTCCCCCAGTAGCCGTGGTAGTCGAACAGCACGAAGTCGGGGCCGGACTGCCGCGGTGTGGTGTCGACCCACACCTCGAACTGATCGGGGTTGCTGACCTCGGGAGGCTGGTGGATCAGCACCCGCACGTTGCGGTCGCCGTGGTCGACCTCGACCCGCTGGATGTCGCCCCAGCCGCTGTCGTCACCAACCCGATCGTTGACGACGGCTCGCTCGGCCGAGGCGGGGACGTACGCCCCGGCCAGCCCGAGGATGACGCAAGCGATGACGGCGCTGTCACGAACTCGCACAGTGGGCTCCCGGACGTCGATTGAAGGTCTACCCATAACAGACGCAGCGGGAGCCCGAATGGTTGAGTCGGTCAGCCGCCGAACGCGTGCGTGCTGGTGACTCCCCCGTCGACCGCGATCTCGGCGCCGTTGACGTACGACGACTCGTCGGAGGCCAGGTAGACGTAGAGCGGCGCGACGTCCTCGGGGAGGCCGACCCGGCGGAGCGGGATCTTCGAGGCGCCGAACTCCATCGCCGCGTCGCCACCGTGCACGCGGGTCATCGGGGTGTCGATCATGCCGGGGTGCACGGAGTTGACGCGGATCCCCTTGCGTCCGAGCTCCATCGCAGCGCACTTGGTCATGCCGCGGATCGCCCACTTCGTGGCGGCGTACGCCGTGCAGCCGGGCATGCCGGCGAGGCCCTCGACCGAGGAGGCGTTGATGATGGAGCCGCCGCCGTTCTTGCGCATCGTGCGGGAGACCGCCTGCATGCCGAGGAAGCAGCCGAGCTGGTTGACCCGGAACAGCAGCTCGACCTCGGAGAGGCCCATCCGCTCGATGTCGCCGAAGCGGAGGATGCCGGCGTTGTTGGCCAGCACGTTGACCGGCCCGAACCGCGACTCGGTGTCCGCGACCAGCGCCGTCCAGGAGGCCTCGTCGCTGACGTCGTGGTGGGCGAAGTGGGCAGCGGGGCCGAGCTCGTCGGCCAGCGCCTGCCCCTCGTCCTTGGCGATGTCGGCGATCACCACCTTGGCGCCCTCGGCCACGAAGGCACGCGCGATCGCGGCGCCCTGGCCCTGGGCGCCGCCGGTGACGATGGCGATCTTGGTGTCGAGTCGACCCATCAGTGGTGTCCTTCTGCTCAGACCGAGAGCTGCATGATCGAGTCGGCGGCGAAGCCGACCGACGGGTCGCGCCCGTCGAAGTAGCCGCCGAGCTGCTTGTCGAGGTCGTCCAGGCTCCAGGTCGAGCCGGACTTGTCGAAGCGCTGCTCCACGACGGGAGCGGCGACCAGCGCGACCATCCCGCCGTACACGACGAAGACCTGGCCGGTGATGGCGTCGGCGGCGGGCGAGGCGAGGTAGGCGACCAGCGGAGCGACGTGCTCCGGCGAGTAGGGGTCGATCTCGAGCCCGGACTCGTCCTCGCCGAAGACCTGGGCGGTCATCGCGGTGCGGGCCCGGGGGCAGATCGCGTTGGCGCGGACGCCGATCTTCGAGAGACCGCGCGCGGTCGACAGGGTCAGTGCGGTGATGCCGGCCTTGGCGGCGGCGTAGTTGGCCTGGCCGGGCGAGCCACCGAGGAACGCCTCGGACGCGGTGTTGACGACCCTGCCGTAGACGGGGGCGTCGGCCTCCTTCGACTTCGTCCGCCAGTACGCCGCGGCGTTGCGCGAGAGCAGGAAGTGGCCGCGCAGGTGCACCCGGATGACGTCGTCCCACTCCTCGTCGGAGAGGTTGAACAGCATCCGGTCGCGGGTCATGCCCGCGTTGTTGACGACGATGTCGAGGCTGCCCAGTCCCTCGGCCGCGGCCACCATGGCGTCAGCCGTGGACCGCTCCCCCACGTCGCCCTCGACGATCGCAACCTCGCCACCGCGGGCCCGGATCTCGTCGGCGGCGTCGTCGGCAGCGCCGGGCAGGTCGTTGAGCACCACGCGCGCGCCGGCATCGGCCAGGGCGAGCGCCTCGGCGCGCCCGAGACCGGCCCCGGCGCCGGTGACGATCGCTACCCGACCGTCGAGGCTGGTGCTATCGAGGTTGGGGGATGGGTCAGTCACGTGGTTCATTCCTCCAGGGAGATGGCGGCGCGCGGGCAGGCCGCGACGGCTCGCTTGACGTTCTCGATGTTCTCGTCCGTGGTCTCCTCGGTCTTCAGCTGGAGGAAGTCGTCGTCATCCAGCTCGAACACCTCGGGCGCCATGGCCTCGCAGAGTGCGTTGGACTCGCACAGGTCGAAGTCCACCTTGATCTTCACTAGCTTCTCCAATCGGTTCCTGAGGTGCGAGCTTGCGAGCCTCGAAGGGCCTACGTCATCTTCCGGTGGTCCCAGGTCGCGACGTGGTCGGGGTGGATCACCACGGCCACGCGCTTCTGGGCCTGCTTCTCGACGGTCTCCCGACCGAAGTCCCCCAATGCCTCGAACGAGTCGGCGCCGACCATCCGGGTCGCGACCTCCGAGCCGATCGAGAAGATCCCGTCGTAGTCGCGAACGATCTCGGCGCGACCGTTGACCGACACACCGCGCAGCTCGAAGTAGTCGTCGCCGCCCTCGACCAGGGCGCTGACTCGCGGGTCGCGCTCGAGGTTGCGGATCTTCTGGCTGCGCGCGTAGGTCCAGAACGCGATCCGCCCGTCGCGCACGATGTAGAAGAGCGTGGTCAGGTGGGGCGCGCCGTCGGGGCCGAGGCTGGCGACCTGCACCTTGATGTTGTCAGCGAGGAAGCCGGTGACTTCCTCGTCGCTCATCTTGACCTCGTCGCGCCCGCTCATCACACGTCCGAGGAGTGGCCGGGGAAGACGTGCGCGGTCGGGTCGATCGCCACGGTCGCGTTGTTGACCGCCGTCGCGGCCTCGCCGAAGCCGACCGCGATCAGGCGCACCTTGCCGGAGTACTCGGTGATGTCGCCGGCCGCGAAGACGCGGGGCAGGTTGGTGCGCATCGACGGGTCGACCAGCACGTGCCGCTTCGAGACCTCGACGCCCCACTGCTGGATCGGGCCGAGGTCGGCGATGAAGCCGAGGGCGGCCACGACGGCCTGGGCGGGCCGGCGGGTGACCTCGTCGCCCACCGTGATCTCGACCGCCTCGAGCAGTCCGTCGTCGCCATCGCCGCCGAGGAGGGCGCTGACCTCGGCCTTGGTGATGATCTCGGTCGAGGAGTCCCGCACCTGCTGGACGGTCCGCTCGTGGGCGCGGAAGGCGTCGCGGCGGTGCACGAGCGTGATCGACTTCGCGACCGGCTCGAGGTTCAGCGCCCAGTCGAAGGCGCTGTCGCCGCCGCCGACGATGACGACGTCCTTGCCGGCGTAGGGAGCAAAGCTCGGCACGAAGAACTCCAGGCCCCGGCCCAGCCAGCCCTCGCCCGAGGGCAGCGCCCGCGGGCTGAACTTGCCGATGCCGGCCGTGATCAGCACCGCGCCGGCCCGGACCTCGGTGCCGTCGTCGAGACCGACGGTCACGCCGTCGTCGTCGTGGGTCAGCGTTGCGGCAGTGCGGTCCAGGAGGTACTCGGGCTTGGCGGTGGCCGCCTGGGACACCAGCCCCTCGACCAGGTCCCTGCCCTTGACGGTCGGGAAGCCCGCCACGTCGAAGATCTGTTTCTCGGGGTACATCGCGGTGATCTGGCCGCCGAGCTCGGGCAGCGAGTCGACCACCGCCACCCGGTGGCCGCGGAAGCCTGCGTAGTAGGCGGCGAAGAGGCCCGTGGGGCCGGCTCCGATGATGAGGAGGTCGCACTCGACGGTGGAGGTCACGTCGGGGATCCTTCCTCTCTCGCGGGCTGGGCTCAACCGTTGCCCGTCCTGGCGAGACGGCAAGACTGAAACGTGTTCTAGTTTGACAGAAAACTAACCGCGGCGGGGAGTGATGTCCAGCACCTCGGAACCGATCATTTCGTCTCGAGGTCGGAGACCAGCCAGCCCTGGTCGGTGTTGACCACGGTGACCAGCACCCGGTACGGCGTGTAGACCGGTTCCTTGCCGTTCTTGGTCGTGAGCATGTTGAGGAAGACCAGTGCCTGCACCTGGTCCTGGTCGGCCCGCACCACGCCCTGCGCGACGACGCTCACCTGCACCTCGGTCTTGCCCGCCACGATCGCGTCCTCGACGTCGGCCGCGGTCTGCCGGTACTCCTCGGCGAACGTCGGCGTCATCAGCGCGGCCGCCTCGTCGACCTGGTCCTGGTAGTCCTGGTAGGACGTCGCCACGATCGTGTACGCCGCCTGGGCCGCCTCCGCGACCGCGACCTGGGCCTCGCTGCCGGTGATCCGGACCGGGGTCTCGGCGTCCGCGGAGATGGTCGAGCCGGTGTCGGACGCGGACGACGGCTCGTCGTCGTCGTCGACGAGCAGGAAGATGCCGCCGGCCAGGGCGACCAACGCCAGCAGGGCGATCACGCCCATCAGGATCCGGGTGGTCCGGGTGGAGCCGACCAGCCCGCCCATCGGCTCGTCGTAGGGGTTGTCGGACAGCGGCTCGGGCTCGGTCGACCTCGGGCTCGTCGACCTCGGGCTCGTCGACCTCGGGCTCGTCGACCTCGGGCTCGTCGACCTCGGGCGCTTCCGTCTCTTCTGGAGCCTCCGGGGTCGGCTCGGTGCGCCCCGGCGACCCGCCGCGGCCGCGAGGTGGGGTTGGCGCTCGACGGGCGCCGACGGTTCTGCTTCACCATCGTCAGCTCACGCCACGAACTGGAGGTCGCTGGTCAGCCACTGGTCGGCTTCCTTGACCAGCTCGAGCTGGAGGCGGAAGTTGCGCGCCACGGGCTTGTCCTCGGTCTGGTTGTTGGCCACGGTGCCGCTGGTGGCCACGATCACCGTCGCGGAGTCCTCGTCGGCGTTCACGACACCGGCCCACAGCACCTCGCCGGTCATCACGGACTTGTTCCGCTTGATCACCTCGATCACGCCACCCGTCGACTTCTCGTACTGCTCGCGGAAGGCACCGGTCGCGCCGGCCTTCACCTCGTCGATCGAGGCCTGCGCGTCGTCGTAGCGGATGTTGACGAAGGCGGTGGCGACACTGCTGGCCGACGCGATGATGTCGCCGAACCGCTGCTGCTCGTCTGCGGAGGACTCGTCGAGCTCCTCCACCTGCACCGACGTCGGCGCCCGAGCGCGCGGTCTCGTCGTCCTGGAGCGCGCGCACGACAGCCACGGTGACGACCACGCAGGCGGCCGCGGTCAGCAGGGCGACGACGTAGAGCACGAGGTTCATACCCACCCGCGACGAGCCGGGATCCGGGGCAGGGGTCACTGGCCGGCCACCGGGCCCACCAGCAGCCATTTCCACGAGTCGTCCCCCAGGATCGAGATGTTCGGACTGCCAAATCTAACCGGCTGTCCCTGGGCATCGACGGCCGCTGTCGGAGAGCCCCGTGGTCGGGTCGTAGCCGCCGACAGCGGCGCGTCCGGGGTTGGGGTTGTTGGGCGTGCCGGGCGAGTAGTTGAACCCGCGGTAGTTGGAGTTGGGCTCCGCGCACCGGGCCGGGAAGATCGGCCCGTCGGTGAGGTCGTTGCCCTGGCGCCACTGGCTGGACGGCTTGTAGCCGTCGGTGCAGACCGGCGTCTGGTTGAACTGCAGGTTGACGTGTCCGTAGCCGTCGGGAGTGGTGCCGGTGTAGCCACCGGCGATGACGCGGGGGAACGTGACCAGCAGCTGCTCCAGGCCGCCCAGGTGGCTGACCACGACCTGCTCGACGCTGATCGCGTTGCCGAGCAGCACCGGGATGGTCGGCTCGAGGTCCTCGAGCAACGTGTTCAGCTCGCGGGCGGCGCCCGGGGTGTCGTCGAGCACCTGGCGCAGGTCGCCGTCGCTCTCGCGGAGGGTGTCGGTGATCAGGCGCAGGTCGCGTGAGAAGGAGCGGATGTTCTCGCCCTGGCCCTGCTGGGTGCGCAAGACGGTGAGGCCGTTGTCGAGCAGCGCGATCGTCTCGTCGGTGTGGGCGGAGGCTTCCTCGACGAAGCGGGCGCCGTTGTCGAGGAGGTTCTGCAACGGCGGCCCGGTGCCCTCGAACATGGCGCCGAGCTCCTTCACCACGACCTGGAGGTTCTCCTTGTCGACCGAGCTCACGAACGCGTCCAGCTCGACCAGCAGGTCGGTCTCGTCGACGGGGAGCGAGGACTGCGCTGCCCTCCAGGACGGAGCCGTCCTTGGCGTAGGGCCCCTCGTCGGTGGCCGGCTCGAAGTCGAGGTACTGCTCCCCCACCGCCGACAGGTTGTGCACGAACATCGGGGCGTCCAGGGGCAGCTTGGTGCCCTCTTCGAGCTTCAGCTCGACCGTGACGCCGTCGTCGGTCGCGGTCATGTCGGAGATCTCGCCGATCTGCACGCCGCGGTAGCTCACCTGGCCGCCCTCGTAGAGACCGCCCGAGGTCGGCAGGGTCGCCTGCACGGTGATGCCGCGGCCGAGGATCTGGTCGATGAAGCCGAGGTACGAGGCGGTGATGTAGACGACGCCGAACGCGCTCAGCAGGACGAACGCCACCAGTCGGGCGCGGATGATCCCTGTCATGACCCACCTCCGTACAGGTCAGACGGCGACGGCGCCGGCGACGGGGCGCCGCTGCTCAGCTCGTTGCTGAGCCGGTTGAGTCCGAGCAGGCCACCGAGGCCGTCGAGGCCGTCACCCAGCCCGTCGAGCAGACCCCCGAGACCGCCGCCACCGAGGGCCCGGCAGACGAGGTTGTTGCGGTAGCCGTCGCGCTTGCAGGTGTTGATCAGCTGGCGCAGCAGGTTGCCGCTGCCCAGCACGTCCCTGCAGGCCTTGCTGGTGAGGCTGCCACTGCGCAGGCACTTCTGGACGTTGGTCAGGATCGGGCCGATCGGGTTGTTGCCGAGCAGGCCGGAGAGGTCGATGGCGGGGATGCCGAGCCCGTCGAACAGGTTCTGGAGGCTGACCTCCAGCCGGATCGAGGTGTTGGCGTAGTCGCCGTAGACGATCTCGGAGGCTTCCTGCGGGAACGGGAAGCTGACGATGAGGTTGAGGCCCGGCGGCCAGCTTGTCACCGGCATCGCTGAGCTTGTCGAGCACCGGCCGCAGGTCGCGCAGCGAGCGGAGGATGTTGTCCTTGCTCGCCCCGATCACGCGGGTGCCGACCACGCCGAGCCGGTCGAGCGCGCCCAGCATGTCGACCAGCTCGTCGTGCTGGTCGGCGAGCACGCCGATGGCCGGGCCGACTGCGTCGAGCGCCGAGGTGATGGTGTCGCGCTCCGCGTTGAGCGTGGAGGTCAGGTTGTTCATCGACTCCAGGGCGCGGACGATGTCGAGTCTTCTGCTCGTCGAGGGTGCCGACGACGCTCTCGAGGGTGCCGAGCAGGTTGCGCAGCCGGTTGGTCCGGCCGCTCATCACGTTGTTGAGCTCCTTGGTGATGGTGCCGAGCTGCGCGACCCCACCCCCGCTGAGCAGGAACGAGAGGGCGCCGAGCACCTCCTCGACCTCCGGGTTGCGGCCGGTCGACTCGATCGGGATGTTGTCGCCGTTGCCGAGCTCGCCTTCCGGCTGCCACGCCGGTGGGCGGCTCGAGCGCGACGTACTTCTCACCGAGCAGGCTCACCTGGCGGATGTCGGCGATGACGTTGTCCGGGAGCTCGACGTCCTCGCGCACCCGCATCGTGATCTTGGCGTGCCAGCCGTCGCGGTCGACCTCGGTCACCTCGCCGACCGTGACGTCGTCGACCATCACCGGCGAGCGGGGTACGACGTTGAGGATGTCCGCGAACTCCGCGGTGATCTCGTAGGAGTCGTCCTCGTCGACCGGCGAGCCCGGGAGAGGCAGGTCGTAGGCGCCGTTGAACTCGCACGCGGTGAGCAGCAGAGCGCCGGCCAGGGTGGCGCCGACGGTGCGGCGCAGGCGGCGGCCACGGGTCAGGGTGCTCGTCATGAGCCACCCCCGAGGAGTCCTTCGAGCGTGGCGTCGTCGCCCATGACGTAGGCGCCCGGGTCCGGCGGCGTCGAGCCGATCGTGGGGGTGTTGGCCCGCCGCTGCGATGTCGCCGGGGCGTTGGCACCGTCGGCGGGCTTCTTCGGGTTGCCTCCCGTGGGCGGCAGCAGCGGCTCCAGGATCCGCTTGAAGATCTGGCAGGCGAGCTTCTTGAGGGCCGGCGGGATGTCGGACTGCTGCACGACCGCGCAGAGCAGTCCGTCGGCGTCGGCGATGTTGCCCTCGAAGCCGATCCGCGAGCCGACCGAGCCGGACTGGGTGTTGAAGGCGAGCACCAGGTTGCCGATGGCTACGGGAGCCACCGTCAGGGCGGTGTCGAGCGAGTCACGCTCGGAGTTGACCGCCTTGATCACCCGGGTGAGCTTCTCGACGTCGGTGACCAGCGCCTCGCGGTTGTTCTGCACGAAGGTCTTCACGGTGCCGACCGCGCGCGCGACCGCGTTGAGCGCCTGCTGCAGCTCGGTGCGCTCGGTGACCAGGCTCGCCGAGACGCCCGCGAGGTCGGCGATGAACGCCCGGACCAGCGCGTCGTTGGTGGCCAGCGTGTCGGTGAACTCGGCCAGCTGGGTGACGGTCTCGAAGAGGTCGCCACTCCCCTCGCCGAACGTGGTGGCCGCCTCCGAGAGGTTGCGGAGCATCTCGTTGCCGAGGGCGCCGTTGCCGCCGAGGGCGTCCGCGCCGGCCTTCAGCGTGCGGTTGAGCGTGCCGTCGGCGTTGACGCCGGACGGCCCGAGCGCGGCGGTCAGGTCGCGCAGGGCGGCGTAGATCCGGTCGAGCTCGACCGGCACGCCGGTGTTGGCCAGGGCGATGTCGGCGTCGTCCTCGAGGACGTCTCCCTCGGTGTACGCCGGGCCGAGCTGGATGAAGCGGTCGGCCACCAGGGTCGGGGTGACGATCGCGGCGGTCGCGTCAGCGGGCAGCTTGTGCTCGGCGTCGTACTCGATCTCGACGCGGACCGAGTTGCCCTCGGGGATCACCGCGGTCACGTGGCCGACGTTGACGCCGAGGATGCGTACGTCGGTGCCTTCGTAGACGCTGACCGCCCGCGGGAAGTGCGCGGTCACGGTCTTCGTGTCGTCCCCGCCGCCGCGGATGACGAAGATCAGGCCGAGCACGAGCACCACGACCAGGGCGATCCCGAGGACCCGGCCGCCGAGGCTCCGCAGCAGGCCGGTCATCGGGGCGCCGCCGGAACGAACTCGCCGGTCGGGATCGACGCCAGGTTGACGGCGTACGCGTCGAACCAGGGGCCCGTCCCGATGATGTTGGACAGGATGCTGGCGTAGGGGCCCAGGGCGGCCAGGGTGGCCTTGAGCTCCTTCTCCTTGCTGATCAGCAGGCTGGTCAGGTCGTCGATCTCCTTGAGCGCCGGACCGATCTGCGCCTGGTTGTCGGTGGCGACGCCGCGGAGCTCGACCGCGAGCGTGCGGGCGTTGACGAGCAGCCGGTGGATGGCCTGCTTGCGGCTCTCGACCTCCTGGAAGACCAGGTCGGCGCTGCCCATCAGGTCGACGATGTCGTCGCTGCGGTCGGCGAGCAGGGTGGTCACGCTCTTCGAGCTCTCCAGCAGGGCCTTGATCTGGCTCGTCGCGCGAGGCGACGGTCTCCGAGAGGCGGGCGATGCCGTCGAAGCTGGCCTGGATCTCGGGAGCGGACTGCTCGATCGTCGAGGAGACCACGCCGAGGGCGTCGACGAGCTGATCCTTGTCGATCTGCTCGGTGGTCGTGGTGAGGTCGCCGAACACGCCGATGATGTCGTACGCCGACTCCGTCCGCTCCCTGCGGGATCGGGGTGTCCTCGGCCTGCTGGCCGTCGCCCGCGGGGGTGAGCTCGAGGTACTTCTCGCCGAGCAGGTTGAGCACCTCCACCGAGGCCCGGCTCTCCTTGCCGAACTCGACGCCGTTGTCGACCTCGAACTCGACGATGACCTTGTCGCCGTCGAGCGAGACCTTGTTGACGCGGCCGACGCGGATGCCGCCGACCTGCACCATGTTGCCGCGGTGGATGCCGCTCGCGTCGGCGAACTCGGCGGTGTAGGTGGTGCCGCCGAAGCCCGGGAACTTGGACAGGTTGAAGGTCGCCGCCAGCAGGATCAGCATCACGACCAGCGTGATGGCTCCCAGCCGGAGGACCTTGGCGTCCGAGTAGCGCGTCATGTGTTGCACCTCGGCGCCGTGCTGCGGAAGTTGATCTGGCTGAGCAGGTCGTTGAGCTGGTTGAGCAGCCCCAGCGGGAGGCCGGTGATCTTCGGCAGGTTGATCTCCGCCGAGAAGCCGCAGATGTAGTAGCTGTACCAGGAGCCGTAGGTGCCGGTGCGGGTCTGGTCGGTCATCGACTCGGGCAGCCGGTCGAGCAGCTCGACCACCAGCTTGCGCGACTGCTTGGTGGTGAGCAGCTTGGCCAGCTCGCGCAGCTCGGCGATGTCGGCCTTGAGCAGCGGACGGCCGTCGTGGAGCAGGTCGGCCACCACGACGGTGAGGTCGGAGATGCTCGACAGCGACGAGCCGATCGTGTTGCGGTCGCGGGCCAGGTCCTGCATCCAGTCCTTGAGCTCGGTGACCAGCGTGGTCAGCTGCGTCGGAGCGGCTGTCGACGGTGTCGAGGGTCGTGGTGAGGTTGTCGACCACGTCACCGATGAGCTGGTCGCGGTCGGCCAGGGTCGAGGTGAGCGAGGCGGTCTTCTGGAGCAGCCCCTGCACCGTGCCGCCCTCGCCCTGGAGCACCTGCACCAGGTTGAGCGTGAGCTCGTTGACGTCCTCGGGCTGGAGCGCCTGGAACAGCGGCTTGAAGCCGTTGAACAGGGTGGTCAGGTCGAGGGCCGGGCTGGTCTGCTCGATCGGCAGCGGGTCGTCCTCGTCGAGCGGCTCGGCGTCGGCGTCGGCGCCGGCCTCGAGCGCGAGGTAGCGGTCGCCGACCAGGTTGAGGAAGCGGATCTCGGCGCGAGACGCGGTGGTCAGGGGCACGTCGGACTTGACCCGGAAGGTCACCAGCGCGTGGTTGCGCTCGTAGTGCTCGACGTCCTTGACCTCGCCGACGCTGACGCCGGCGACCCGGACGTCGTCGCCCTTCTCGAGCATCGAGGCGCTGGTGAAGATCGCTTGGTACTCGCGGCCCGCGCCGAAGCCGATGTTGCCCATGATCGCGGCGAGCAGGCCGGTGACCAGGATCGAGATGATCGTGAAGATCAGCAGCTTGATGCCGGCCTTCAGGGTGACCGCGTTGCGCCGGTTGCGGATCTTGGCGGCGGCCGCCTGCTTGGCCTCGGCCTTCGGCTGCTTGCTGTCGGGGGCTTCGCTCACGAGCCGTCACCCCCTCGGACGACCGGGCCGTAGAGAAGGGAGCCGAGGGACCCGTAGCCGTCGGCGGCGCGCCCGGTCTGGCCGGCGAGAATCGCGTTGATCACGGCCTTCTCGGCCTCGGAGCCGGCGTACCCGCTCGACATGGT
The DNA here is from genome assembly GCA_963769475.1 of uncultured Actinomycetota bacterium. GTDB lineage: Bacteria > Actinomycetota > Actinomycetes > Propionibacteriales > Nocardioidaceae > Nocardioides. The sequence goes on from CAVYLX010000001.1 coordinate 98,504, forward strand.
CTGGCTCGCTCCGCCGTCGAAGCCGGGCGAGGTGCGGGCGCTGCCCGGGATCACGTTGGTGGGCGGGTCCTCGTCGATGTCGGTGCCGTCGTCGAAGGAGTTGGGACCGGCCGGGATGACCGGGTCGGGCAGGCCGGCGCACCACGGGCCGTGGCCGATCTCGCCGTACTCGGGGATGTCGTCGGGTCCGTAGGCCTCGTACTGCGGCGTGAACAGCTCGATGTACTGCTTGACCTCGTTGCCCTCGAACGTCTTGGCCAGCAGCGGCTTGTAGTCGGCCGCGCCCTCGATCAGGCACGGGAACTCCGGCGAGTACGCCGCCAGCAGCTTCAGGATCGGGCGCGGTCACCTCGCCGACCCGGATCAGGTTGGCCTCGTTGTCGTCCAGGATCCGCGTGGACGTCTTGGCCAGGCCGCCGAGGTCGCTGAAGAAGACGTCGATCTCCTTGGACTTCTGGGTGATCGTCTTGCTGGTCACGGTCAGGTTGCCGAGCACGCCGAGCAGGTCGGGTGCGGCGTCGTCGTAGGTGTCGGCGACCTCGGCGAGCCGGACCAGGTCCTCGCGCAGCGTCGGGAGGTGCTCCTCGATGACGCCGAGGTAGTCGTCGAGGTCCACCAGCGTGTCGCCGAGCTGGTCGCCACGGCCCTCGAGCGCGGTGGCCAGGGCGTTGAGGGCCATGTTGAGGTCGGCCGGCCGGACCGCGCGCAGGAGCGGGAAGAGCTCGGCGAGGATCCGGCTGAGCTCGACGTTGACCTCGACCTGGCTCGAGGGGATGACGTCGTCGTTCTCGCAGGTGGGCCGAGGACGGCTGGTCGGGCATCACGAACGAGATGTACTTCTGCCCGAACAGCGTCGTCGGCAGGATCTGCACGTTGACGTTCTCGGGGAGGCCGTCGGCCACCGACGGCTGCAGCGCGACCTCGATCGAGGCCTCCTTGCCGTCCTGCTCGATCTTGCGCACCTGCCCGATCAGGACGCCGTTGAGCCGCACGTCGCCGAACTTGGCGAGCTGGAGCCCGGCCCGGTCGGCCTTGATCGTGATCGTCGTGACGTTGTCGAAGACCTTCTGGTAGATCGCGATCGACAGACCGACCAGCAGCGCCATCACGGTGATGAAGACGACGCCGGCGACCAGCAGGCGGTTGTGCTCCCGCGCGCTGTCGTGATGGATGTTGACCAGCATCGCCGCGCTACCCCGTGATCCGCACGGTGGTGGTGGAGCCCCAGATGGCGAAGCTGAGGAAGAAGTCCGCGACCACGGTGAACACGATGCTGGTGCGGATCGCCCGGCCGACGGCCATGCCCACGCCGGCCGGCCCGCCCGAGGCGGTGAAGCCGTAGTAGCAGTGGATCAGGATGATCGCGGCCGCCAGGAACAGCAGCTTGAAGAACGACCAGAGGATGTCGATCGGTGGCAGGAAGGCCAGGAAGTAGTGGTCATAGGTGCCTGGCGACTGTCCGTAGATGAAGATCACGATCAGCCGCGGCGAGAGGTACGACGCGCTCAGGGCCACGATGTAGAGCGGGATCACCGCGACGAACGCGGCGATCATCCGGGTGGTCACCAGGAACGGCAGCGACGGAATGCCCATCACCTCGAGCGCGTCGATCTCCTCGGAGATCCGCATGGCGCCGAGGCGGGCGGTGTAGCCGCAGCCGACCGTCGCGGCGAGCGCGATCGAGCAGATCAGCGGCGCGACCTCGCGGGTGTTGAAGTACGCCGAGATGAACGCGCTGAACTTGGCGACGCCGATCTGGCTCAGCGAGGCGTAGCCCTGGATGCCGACCTCGGTGCCGGCGAAGAAGGCCAGGAACGCGATCACGCCCACCGAACCGGCGATCAGTGCGAGCCCGCCCGGCGCCGAAGGTGACCTCGGCGAGGGTGTTGGTGATCTCGCGGGGGTAGCGCTTGATCGCCCGCGGCGTCCAGGCGATCGCCTTGGCGTAGAACAGCAGCTGGTCGCCGTACTGCTCGAGCGACCGGCGGGGTCCGGCCGTGACCGCGTTGGTGATCGATCCGATGCTCGCCATGCGCGTCAGATCCCCGGGGGCGGAACGACTTGGAAGTAGACCGCGGTGATGATCGCGTTCAGGAAGAACAGCAGCATGAACGCGATGATCACGGACTCGTTGACCGCCCGGCCGACGCCGCTGGGTCCGCCGCCGGCGTTGAGGCCCTTGTAGGCGCCCACGATCGCAGCGAGCCAGCCGAAGATCACGGCCTTGATCATGGCGATGTAGAGGTCGGGAAGGCTCGCCAAGGCGGTGAACGACGACAGGAACGCGCCTGCCGAGCCGCCCTGGACGATCACGGTGAAGAAGTAGCCGCCGCCGATGCCGGCGCCGATCACGATGCCGATGATCATCAGCGAGACGAACATGGTGGCGACCACGCGCGGGGCGACCAGGCGCTCGAGCGGGTCGACCCCCAGCACCTCCATGGCGTCGATCTCCTCGCGGATCTTGCGTGCGCCCATGTCGGAACAGATGGCGGAGCCGGCCGCGCCGGCGATGATCAGGGCGGCGGCGATCGGGGCTGCCTCGCGGACCACGGCGAGCACGGCGGTCGCGCCGGCGAAGGACTGGGCGCCGAGCTGGCCGGTCAGGTTGCCGACCTGCAGCGAGATGACCGCGCCGAACGGGATGGAGACCAGGATCGTCGGCATCAGCGTCACGCTGGTGATGAACCACGCCTGCTCCACGAACTCACGGAACTGGAAGGGTCGGGTGAAGATCAGCTTGGTCACCTCGACCACCATCGCTGCGATCTCGCCGGGGCCACGGATGACCGACACCGCACTGAACGCCATCCGTCACCTCCCCATCGCATACGACGGCCGCCACAGACTAGAACGTGTTCTCGTTCACATCAACGAGACGTGTCTTACCGTGCCTCGGCCATTTCCCTCAGTGGCTTAACGAGGCGGCAACAGCGTAGGTACGCAACCCCTCTTTAGGATGCGGAACTGTGGATGTGCAGCCGATCGGTGACGTGGGAGTGAGCCCGTGAGTGCGACCGGCGACCTGTGGTCCTCGTTCGACCACGACCCACGCGTGCCGACCAACGCTCCCCTGCGCGCCGCCGACCGCGATCGCGACGTGATCCGGACGGCCCTCGCGACGGCGTACGCCGAAGGACGGCTGGACCGGGAGGAGTTCGACGAGCGCAGCGAGCAGGTCACCTCGGCCCGCACCCTGGGCGAGCTGCCGCCGATCATCGCGGACCTGGTGCCGGACCGGACGATCGAGCGGCACTCGTCGTCGCTGGTCGGCGCGTCGCCCCAGGAGCTGCGGCGCCGGGCCGAGCTGCACTGGCAGGCCGAGCGGCGCAACGCCATCGTCGGCTTCTTCGGCGCCAGCCTGGTGACCTGGGCGATCTGGCTGGCGACCAGCTTTCGCGACGGCGAGCTTCGACCCCTACTTCCCCTGGCCGCTGATCGTGATGGCCGCGTCCCTCGCGAACGTGATCCGGACCCAGGTCACCAAGGCCGACTCGATCGAGGAGGGCGTCCGCTACCTGGAGAAGAAGCAGGCCAAGCAGCTGCGGTCGAAGAGGTCTGACGAATGACGACTCCGAGCGCAGCCGCACGAACGCGGCGAGATCCGGCGGGTCCTCGGCAACCATCCCTCGGGGGTGCTGCTGATCGCTCAACTCGTAGCGGTACTCGCCTACCCGTTCCTCGACGACTCCACGGCCGGCCGCGCCATCCTCGGCGTGGTCCAGATGAGCGTGGTGCTGATCGCGCTCTGGGCGGTGCGGCGCACCCCTGCGCTGAACCTGGTCGCTGTGCTCCTCGGCGGACCGGCCATGGTGTTCACCATCTTCGAGGCTTTCGAGCCGACCACCGGCTGGATCGTGCTCGTCTCGGCCCTGTTCCACGCGCCGTTCTACTTCTTCATCTCCTACGGGATGATCCGCTACCTGTTCCATGACGACCGGGTCACCCGCGACGAGCTGTTCGCCACGGGCGCAGCGTTCACCGTGGTCGCGTGGGGCTTCGCCTACGTGTACGCCGCGGCCCAGGTGGTCTGGCCGGGATCGTTCGTGGCCTACGGCGGCGAGGGCGACCGGCCGTGGTTCGAACTGCTGTACCTGTCGTTCACGACCCTGACCAGCGTCGGCCTCTCCGACGTGATCCCCGTCTTCGGTCATGCCCGGTCGCTGGTGATGGTCGAGATGATCGCCGGCGTGTTCTACGTCGCGCTCGTCGTGGCCCGTCTCGTCGGTCTCAACGCCAACCGCAGGGCGCGCCTCGAGCGAGAGGACTGACGACTACTCGTCGTCGGCATCGTCCTCGGGCTCATCGACGGGCTCATCGACGGGCTCGTCGGCGGCGTGGTGGGGCGTCCCAGCCCTCGGGCCGGCGCTTCTTGGGGAGTCCGGTGACCACGAGCCGGTAGGACTCGTCGACGGCCTCGAGCAGCTCGTCGTCGGGGATCTCCCCGCGGAAGGACAGGTCGTTCCAGCCGGAGCGGCCGATGTACGCCATCACCTTCACGTCGCCGGGATAGCGATCCATCCACTCGTTGGCCGCGTCGCGGTCGGCGCCGCCCTTGATGCCGACCCCGCCGGAGCCGAGGAACGCGAAGATCTTGCCGTCGGCGCCCTCCCCCACTTTGATCACGGGGTGCTCGTGCCCCCACGGGTTGTCCGCCCAGGCGCCCGGCTTGGCCAGGCAGTACTCCTGCATCCGCTCGACGTCCATGTCGGCCATCTTGGCAGCCTGTGCCACTCCCCTGCGGGAACCCAGGTCCTTATCCTCGTCACGTGACGCTCACCTACGCCGGAATCCTCGACCACGCTGCCGTCGTCCGCGCGGTCGACTCGTTCGTCGAGCTCGTGGCCTCCCCGGCTGTGGCAGCTGCCTGGGACAACGAGTCCGCGCTGCCGGGCATGACCGTCGGCGGCCTGACCCGCCACCTGGTGAGTCAGCCCGAGTGCGCGGTCGAGTTCCTGAGCAGCCCGCCGCCGGCGCACGCGCAGACCGTCTCGCTGATGGACTACTTCGCGGGCGTCGACTGGCTGGCAGCCGGCGTCAACGAGCCCGAGAACACCTCGATCCGCGACGACTTCAACGAGCTGGCGGCCCCCGGAGCGAGCGACTCGCTCGCCATCCTCGAACGATCACGCGCCGAGCTCGGACCGGCCATCGCCGCGGCCGGCCCGGCGACGTACGTCCCCTGGCAGGACCGCGCCCTCCAGCTCGACGACTTCCTGGTCTGCCGGCTGCTCGAGATCGTGGTCCACGCCGACGACCTGGCGGTCAGCGTGGACCTGCCCACCCCGCGGTTCGACCCCGAGGTCCTCGACCCGGTCCTCGGCCTCATGGCCGCCCTCGCCCAGCGCCGGCACGGCCAGGACGCCGTCGTACGAGCACTCGCTCGCGAGGAACGGGCCACCGGTCCGGTTTCGGCGTTCTGATGCCTTGGTTCCGCCGCGCTCGGCGTCCGACTGACGAGGAGCTGGCCGCCAAGAGGACCGCCTGGTTCGAGGCGTACACGTCGATGCCGAACGTGGTGGCTCCGGCTTCGCACGGGCCCTACTCGTGCCCGTGCTGCGGGCACGTCACGCTGTCCGAACGCGGTGGCTACGAGATCTGCGGCGAGTGCAAGTGGGAGGACGACGGCCAGGACGACCACGACGCCCACGTCGTACGCGGAGGTCCGAACGGGCCGCTGAGCCTCGAGGCCGCCCGCGCGGCGTACGTCGGACGCGGCGGGACCCGTCTCCCGCACCAGGCTCCACTCGAGCCCGGATAGGTCGCGTTGGGCAGATCGCCTACAGGGGTCTCGACAAGCTCGACCACCGGCGATGCCTTCTACACGTCGGGGCGGAGCTCGAAGTCCCAGGCGACGACGGCTGGTTGGCCGGCCTTGGCGGCGTTGGCGGCGTCCGGCACCCACGGGTGCAGCTCCCAGATGTCGGGAGGGCCGGGGGTGAGTGGTTCGGGCTGCTCGTCCGGACCGACCGTCTGGGCGTCGCGATACGTCTCGATACAGGCTCGAACGACGTAGCCGTGCGGAAGCGCGGCCCGTAGGTAGTCGCCGAGGCTGTGGCTGAAGCCGGCGATGTGTCCGACGCGGCCGTCGGGTGCCTCCTTGACGAGGGGATAGCGGGGCGATCCGGTGAAGTGGCCGCGGGTGTCGAGCAGGACCAGGTGACCGCCGGGCCGCATCACTCGGGCGGCCTCCGCGAAGAACGGGCGCAGGTCGCTCAGGTGCGCCAGCGCCAGGCTGCAGACCACGTGGTCGACGTCCCCGTCCGGTAGGGGCAGGTCGGTGAGGTCGCCAGCTGTGAAATGAGCACCGGGTACGGCCCGCCGGGCGCGAGAGAGCATTGCCGCGGAGATGTCGACGCCCACGACGTCGTGGCCGAGGTTGACCAGCTGCTGGGCCACCGCGCCGGTGCCGCAGGCGGCGTCGAGTGCGCGGCGCGGCGTCAGGCTCTCGAGCAATGGGGTGAGCGCCTCGTCGCGCAGGGGGAAGCAGCCGTTGTCCTCGCCGTCGTAGGTCGTCGCCCAGCCGTCGTAGCCGTCGGCGACCGGCAGCGGCGGGACGTCGATCCCCGGCCCGAGCTCGTCGGCGCGGTCGAGCAGCTGGCGCACTTCGGCGATCCGGGCCTCGGTGAACGCCCGGTCGTGCTCGCCGGCGAAGGCGCGCATCAGGGCCACGCCCTCGAGTCCGAGCAGGTAGGCGAGCGGATGTTGGTGGATGGTCCCCGGCACTGGGTCAGCCTGCGTGGTGCCGGCCCTGCTCACAACCGGTTTGCTTCAGTCATCCTCGTCGTCGTCGTCGAGCTGACCCTCACGCCTGGCCTTCGCGACCAGCTCGCGGACGTGGGTCAGGGTGCCGCAGTTGTCGTCGATCTGGGCGTTGCGCTCCTTGGCGAAGGCGTCGCCGAGGCGGGTGCGCTCCTCGTCGGAGACTTCCTCGCGGGCGGGGTTGAGGATGGTCAGCTCTTCCTCGGTCAGGTGGTGGTTGACCACCTTCGCGAGCTCCTCGACGGCGTCGTCGAAGGCCTGGGTGTCGGTGCCCTTGAGCTCGAGCACCGCCAGCAGGGCCTCATTGCCCTCGGCGTGCTCCTCCTCGCCGTGCTCGGCCTCGTGCTCAGAGATGGCGTCCTTGCGGCGCAGCCGCGGGTAGACCTTCTTCTCCTCGGCGAGCGCGTGCGCGACATGCAGCCTGGCAAAGGCGTGCCGGACCGCGTCCCGGTCCGAGGTGCTGTCGCGGAGGTCTCGCAGCAGCTCCTCGAACAGCCGGTGGTCGTCGAGGATCAGCTCCACCACGTCGCCGGAGATCGGCCTGCCGAGATCGATGGACGTCGTCATGCGACCACCTTAGAACGGTCACCCAGTGCTCCCGGCCTGGAGCGCCGCCCGGTCGACGACTGCTCGCGTGCGGCGGCGGTAGCGCCAGATCTGGATGAGCCCGAGCGCCCACAGGACGTACTGGGCGCTCATCGCCCAGCGGAAGGCCGAGGGCTCGTACGCCGTGCTGGAGCCCGGGGTCCGCCAGTCGAGGATGAGCCCGATCGAGATCACCAGCACCAGCGAGGCGCTGAAGCCGGCCTGGTTGATGATGCCGCTCGCGCTGGCCAGACGCTCGGCCGGGTTGGAGGTGCGGCCGAGGTCGAACCCGATCATCGACGCCGGGCCGCCGATGCCGGTCACGATCACCAGCACCACGAGCAGCCACAGCGGCGCCGGGCCGGGCCAGGTCAGCACGGCGGTCCAGACGGCGACGATCGACCAGACGATCGAGAGCACGGTGGTGGACCGGTGCCAGGGGTGACGTCCGATCAGCCAGCCGAGCACCGGTCCGCTCACCATCACCGCGACGATCATCAGTGTCAGCAGCAGGCCGGCCGTGTGCTCGGACCGCCCCTCGCCGCGGACCAGGAACGGGAAGCCCCACAGCAACGACAGTGCGGTGGCGCTGAACTGCGTGGTGAAGTGCATCCAGAAACCCAGCCGGGTGCCGGGGTGCGACCACGAAGCCGCCAGGCTGGCGCGCACCGCACCGAGCGACAGCTGCGGACCGCGCGCGTGCCGGGTGTCGGGAGAGTCGTCGACGACCAGCAGGAGGGCCGCAGCGAGCACCACGCCGAGAGCCGCAGCGGAGAGGTACGCCGGCGTCCACCCCCACCGGCCGAGCGCCCAGGTCATCGGCACCGCCGCACCCACCGCGCCGAGCTGGCCGAGCGTCCCCGTCACCTGGGTGACGAACGGGACCCGCCGCGCCGGGAACCACCGGCTGACCAGCCGCAGCACGCAGATGAAGGTCAGCGCGTCGCCGACCCCGACGAAGACCCGGGCGATCACGGCCACCGGGTAGCTCTCGGCCAGGGCGAAGCCGGCCTGCGCGGCGGCCAGGAGCGTGGTGCCGACCAGCATCACGCTGCGGGAGCCGAAGCGGTCGACCAGCAGGCCCACCGGGATCTGCATGGCGGCGTACACCAGCAGCTGGAGGGTGGTGAACGTGGCGAGCTGGGAGGCGGTGATGTCGAACCGCTCCCCCGCCTCGAGGCCGGCCACGGCCAGCGACGAGCGGTGGAAGACCGCGAGCATGTAGACCAGCAGGCCGACGGCCCAGACCGTCCACATACGCGATGCGGAGGGCGGGGTCACTCCCCGAAGCGTAGGCGTGTCACCGGCGTCACACGGGGTCAGTGGGTGCGGATGCCGTCAGCGGGCGCCCGCTTCCATCATCTGCCGGAGCTCCTTCTTCAGGTCGGAGATCTCGTCGCGCAGCCGGGCCGCGAGCTCGAACTGCAGCTCGGCGGCGGCGCTCTTCATCTGGTCGGTCAGGTCCTGGATCAGCTGGGCCAGCTCAGCACTCGGCAGCCCGGCCAGATCGGCAGCGTGTACGCCGACGGTCTCACCGTTCTTCAGCTTCGACAGGCCCGGCACGGGAGCCTTCTTCGCCTTCGGGTCGAGGTGCTGCCAGGTCTCGAGGAGCTCCTTGGTGTTCTCGTCCTCGCGGGCCAGCATCTCGGTGATGTCGGCGATCTTCTTGCGCAGCGGGGTCGGGTCGATGCCGTGGGCGGTGTTGTAGGCGACCTGCTTCTCGCGCCGGCGGTTGGTCTCGTCGATCGCCTTCTCCATGGAGGGCGTGATCTTGTCGGCGTACATGTGCACCTGGCCGGAGACGTTGCGGGCCGCACGGCCGATCGTCTGGATGAGCGACTTGTCGGAGCGCAGGAAGCCCTCCTTGTCGGCGTCGAGGATCGACACCAGCGACACCTCGGGCAGGTCGAGGCCCTCCCGCAGCAGGTTGATGCCGACCAGGACGTCGTAGTCGCCGAGCCGGAGGTCGCGCAGCAGCTCCATCCGCTTGAGCGTGTCGACCTCGGAGTGGAGGTAGCGGGTGCGGACGCCGGCGTCGAGGAGGTAGTCGGTGAGGTCCTCGGACATCTTCTTGGTCAGCGTGGTGACCAGGATCCGCTCGTTCTTCTCCGTGCGGGTGCGGATCTCGTGGATCAGGTCGTCGATCTGGCCCTTGGTCGGCTTGACCACGACCTCGGGGTCGATCAGCCCGGTCGGCCGGATGATCTGCTCGACGGTGTCGCCGCCGACCTTGTCGAGCTCGTAGTTGCCCGGGGTCGCCGAGAGGTAGATGGTCTGGCCGATCCGGTCGAGGAACTCCTCCCACCGCAGCGGCCGGTTGTCCATCGCGCTGGGCAGCCGGAAGCCGTGGTCGACCAGGTTGCGCTTGCGGGACATGTCGCCTTCGTACATCCCGCCGATCTGCGGGACCGCGACGTGGGACTCGTCGACCACGAGCAGGAAGTCCTCGGGGAAGTAGTCGAGCAGGCAGTTGGGCGCCGACCCGCGGGTGCGGCCGTCGATGTGCATGGAGTAGTTCTCGATGCCGGCGCACGAGCCGACCTGCCGCATCATCTCGACGTCGTAGGTCGTGCGCATCCGCAGCCGCTGCGCCTCCAGCAGCTTGCCCTGGCGCTCGAAGGTCGCCAGCTGCTCCTCGAGCTCGGCCTCGATCCCCGTGATCGCGCGGTTCATCCGGTCGTGGCCGGCGACGTAGTGGGTCGCCGGGAAGATGTGGAGCTCCTGGTCCTCGGTGAGCACCTCGCCGGTCACCGGGTGGAGCGTCATCAGCCGCTCGATCTCGTCGCCGAAGAACTCGATGCGGACCGCAAGCTCCTCGTAGACCGGGAAGACCTCGAGCGTGTCGCCGCGGACCCGGAACGTGCCACGGGTGAAGGTCATGTCGTTGCGGGTGTACTGGATCTCGACCAGCCGCCGCAGGATCGAGTCGCGGTCGTGCTCCTCGCCGACCTTGAGCCGGAGCATCCGGTCGACGTACTCCTGCGGGGTGCCGAGGCCGTAGATGCAGGAGACCGTCGAGACCACGATCACGTCGCGCCGGGTCAGCAGCGAGTTGGTGGCCGAGTGGCGGAGCCGCTCGACCTCCTCGTTGATCGAGGAGTCCTTCTCGATGTAGGTGTCGGTCTGCGGGACGTAGGCCTCGGGCTGGTAGTAGTCGTAGTAGGAGACGAAGTACTCGACCGCGTTGTCCGGGAAGAGCTGCCTCAGCTCGTTGGCGAACTGGGCCGCCAGCGTCTTGTTGGGCTGCATCACCAGGATCGGCCGCTGCACCTGCTCGGCCACCCAGGCCACGGTCGCCGTCTTGCCGGTGCCGGTCGCGCCGAGCAGCACGATGTCCTGCTCGCCGCCCTGGAGCCGCTTGGTGATGTCGGCGATGGCCGTCGGCTGGTCGCCCGACGGCTGGTAGTCGGAGACCACCTTGAACGGCGCTACACGGCGCTCGAGATCGGTGACGGGACGCATGCGTTGAGCCTACGACCCGCCACCGACAGCGATCCTCGAGGAGGGAGAGCCGGCCCTCAGACGGTCCGGTCCACCGCGTAGAAGGCCCGGATCTCCTCGGCCAGCACGTCCGGGACCTCCATGGAGGCGAAGTGACCTCCGCGGGGCTGCTCGGTCCACGACACGATGTTGGTGTTGTCGCGCTCCGCGAACGGCCGCATCGACTTGAAGTCGTCGGCGAAGACGGTGACGCCGATCGGCCCCTCGTTGACGGTCGGCCTCGACCGACTTCTCGGTGTAGTGGTAGCGCACCGCTCCCGCCGAGGTGTTCGTCAGCCAGTAGAGGCTCACCTGGGTCAGCACCTGGTCGCGCGTGACCAGGCTGGTGCCGTTGCCGAAGTTCTCGAACAGCTCGTTGTAGGCGAGCTGGCCGACCGGAGAGTCGCTGAGCGCGGCGGCGATGGTCTGGGGCCGCGACGCGTTCATCTGCGCGTAGCCGTTGACGGTCTGGAACCAGCCGGCGAACTCGAGTGCGGCGTAGTCGGCCGGGCTCATCTTCTCGAACTCCGCCGGGTCGCCCGACGGGAACGAGAACAGCTGCAGGACGTGGGCGCCGAGGAAACCCCCGGGTTCAGCTTGGCGAGCTCACGGGAGACCATGGCGCCGCCGTCGGAGCCGTGGGCGCCGTACGAGTCGTAGCCGAGACCGCGCATCAGCGCGTCCCACAGCCCGGCCACGCGGGCCATCGTCCACTCGCCGTCCGACAGCGGGGTGCTGAAGCCCATGCCCGGAATGCTGGGTACGACGACGTGGAACGCGTCCGCGGCGCTTCCGCCGTGCGCCTCGGGGTCGGTCAGCAGCCCGATCACGTCCAGGAAGTCGACGAACGAGCCGGGGTAGGTGTGGGTGAGCACGATCGGCGTCGCGTCCTCGTGCTGCGACCGGACGTGCAGGAAGTGGACGGTCTGGCCGTCGATCTCGGTCAGGAAGTGCGGGAACTCGTTCATCCGCGCCTCCTGCTCGCGCCAGTCGAACGACGGTGCGCCAGTGGTCGACCATCTCGCGCAGGTAGGAGACCGGGGTGCCCTGCTCCCATCCGTCACCAGGGACCTCGGTGGCGAACCGGGTGCGCTCGAGGCGGGTCTGCAGGTCGTCGAGCTCGGCCTGCGGGATCGCTACCTCGAAGGGGCGGATCGTGAGGGCGGTGGTCTGCTGGCTGCTCTTGTTGTTGGTCATGCGGCTACGTTAGAAACGGTTCCGGCACGGTTCGTTCCGGAAATTCGTGCTCCTTTCCACGAGTTTTTCGGAGACTGAATGCTGGAGACATCGGCCCGGCTGCTCGCCCTTCTCGGGCTGCTGCAGACCAGGCGCAGCTGGGCCGGGTCCGAGCTCGCGGAGCGCATCGACGTCGGCGAGCGGACGCTGCGCAAGGACATCGAGCGGCTGCGCGAGCTGGGCTACCCGATCGACTCGGTGCGCGGCCCTGCAGGCGGCTACCAGCTGGGCGACCACGGCCGGCTGCCGCCGCTGCTGCTGAGCGACGACGAGGCCGTGGCGGTGGCCGTGGGCCTCGGCGTCGTCACGACGGTGCCCGGGATCGAGGAGACGAGCACGCTGGCGCTCGCCAAGCTCGAGCAGATCCTGCCCGACCCCCTACGCCGACGGATCCGGGCGCTGCACGACAACACCGACATCGGTCCGGCCAACACCTCGACCAACGTCGAGCCGCCGCCGGTCGACCCGGTGCTGCTCGCGGACCTGGCCGCCGCCGTACGCGACCACGAGGCGATCCGCTTCTTCTACGGCGACGCGCAGGCGCCCGTCGAGGCCGAGCCGCACCGGCTGGTCAGCTGGCAGCACCACTGGTACGTCGTGGGGCGGCGCCGGCCCGACGACGAGTGGCAGGCCTTCCGGGCGGACTGGATGACCCTGCGGGTGCCCGGAGGCGGCCGGTTCACGCCGCGGCCGCTCGAGGGCGGCGACTACTCGGCGTTCGTGCTGCGTGACGTCGCGTCGACCGGGTGGAACGTGCACGCCCGGATCGCGGTGGACGCCGCTGCGGAGGAGGTGCTGTCCCGGATCAACCCGGCCGTCGGCGTGGTCGAGACCGTCGACGAGACGCACTGCGTGCTGGTCACCGGCGCCGACAGCGTCGAGATCGTGGCGGTGTGGATCGGCATGCTCGGCCTCGACTTCCAGGTCACCGAGCCACCCGAGCTGGTCGAGCACCTACGCGTGCTGGGTGACCGGTACGCCCGCGCGACGCCAGCCAACGATCGGGGCTGACCGCAGGGTCACTCGCAGGCGGCCGACAGCTCCTGCAGCTCGGCCTGCATCTCCGCGTCGATGACCAGGTCGGGGTCGGTGAGCTGCTGGACCGAGAAGTTGTGGACGAGCGAGTCGGCCAGGCAACGAGCCTGGTTGTCGTTCGCGCCACTGTCCAGGAAGCCGATGGCCACGTAGGTGCGGGTCAGCGCGACGTCGAGCGCCTCCTGGGACGAGCCGGAGCCCACGGGGGCGCCGGGATCGCAGGAGGTGAACAGCAGGCCGCCGTCCTCCTGGTGCGCCACCGCTGCGGGCGAGTCCGGGGACACTGCGATCCACCGGTGCAGGGCGGCATCCAGCTCGTTGACGTCGTCGGTTGTGTCGCCCTGGTAGCTGATCGCGACGCACGACTGGCCACCGCGTTCGAACGACACATAGGCGTCACCGCCCCACCCGTCCGTGGCGTCGAGCGCCTGCAGCACAGGGATCCGCTCGGCCAGGACCAGCAGCCAGCCCATGGCGCCGAAGGTTCCCGAGTCGAGCTCCTCGGCACCTTGCTCCAAGGGAGGCACGTCGACGTCGACTGCGTCGTTGGGGTCGCCGAGCAGCAGCGTCCAGGGGTCGACCAGGTGCTCCTCGGTCGTCGGTGGGCTCTCGAAGAGCTCGTCGACGGACTCGTTGCCGTCGTCCTCGGCCGCGAGCTGGAGCATCGCCTCACCCAAGGTGTACGGCGCACCCAGCAGCGTCGACAGCACCGGCGGGAGGTCGGCCGCCCGCTCCTGGAAGTCCTCCGCCTGCCGCTGCTGCTCCTCCATCACCGCGTCGAGGTCTTCCTCGTCGAGGTCCTGGACGTACGCCGACTCGATCCGGTTGGCGTCGCCCTCGACCACCGCCTGGAAGGCCGCGCCCGCCCCACCGTCGTCGTCCGCCTCGTCGAGCTCCTTGGCCCGGTCACCGATGTCGAAGTGCTGGTCCTGCAAGGCATGGGTGAGCTCGTGCACGAGGGTGGCCTCGATCGCCGGGGTGAGCTGCTCGCCCCGGATCCGGATCCGCTCGTCCTTGGTGGAGTAGTAGGCGAGGGTGCCGGCACCCAGCAGGCTGTTGGTGGCGTCGAACAGGTCGACGTCGCTCTCGATCAGGCCGACGGCACGGAGCATCGCGCTCGTCTGCTCGATCTCCTCCCGGTCCTCGTCGGTGAGGTCGGCCTCGTCGGCCGTGACCTGCTCCTCGAACTCCGCGGCCGGGAGGAACTCGACGTAGACCGGGTGTTCGAACTCCAGGTCGCGCTCGTCCTCGACGATCTCCACGAACGGCTGGATCTCGGCCGTCCACTGATCGGGGTAGTCGTCGTCGCCGGAGAGGACCAGGCCGAGGACCGCCCCGCCGGCACCGAGCAGCGACACGGCGATCACACCTGCGAACCCTCGAAGCATCGGGCGAGACTACGGTGCGCCGCGGTCAGCGCGAGCGGTCGGGGCTGACCCGCAGCGTGTTCAGCGCGGTGGCCAGCATCTGGTAGTGGCCGACCAGCATCACGACCTCGATGCAGCGGCGCTCGTCGTACGCCGTCCGCAACCGCCCCCAGGTGGCGTCCGAGAGGTCGGCGGAGGCGTGCAGCTCGTCGGTCACCTCGAGGAGCAGCCGATCGCCCGCCGACCAGGCGGGGTCGTCGGGACCGAGCGCGACGCGGTCGATCTCGCTCGCGGACAGCCCGGCCCTGCGGCCGAGACGGCGGTGCTGGGCGAGCTCGTAGTCGGAGCCGGACAGCGTGGCGACCCGGAGGATCACCAGCTCGGTCTCGCGACGGGTCAGCCGCCCGCCCGGCATCAGCGCGCCGGCGAAGATCAGCCAGCCCCAGAACAGGCGGCGGTGGCGACCCAGGGTGAGGAAGACGGCCGGTGGCTCGGTGCCGGTGACCCGGCCGGCCAGGCGCGCGAAGCCCTGCACCAGCAGGCCGGTGTCCCGGGTCCGGCCGGGGCCGATCCGGGCCGTCACGACAGCGACCTCCGCCGCGCGCGGCGTACCTCGGGAAGGACCCGGTTGGCGCCCGCGTTGAAGCCGCGCATCAGCGCGACGTACAGCGGCGGGCACAGCCGCTGCGCGGCGTGCGCGAGCCGGATGTCGTTGGAGGTGTAGACCCAGTAGCGGTTGCGCTCGACGCCCTTGATGATCGCCTCGGCCGCTTCCTCCGGCGAGACCGCGCGCTTGCGGAAGCGGGCCTGGGCCTTGAGGAACCTGGGACCTGCCTTGTCGATGCCGTCGATGTGCACGGTCTCGGTCAGCGGCGTCGCGACGCCTCCGGGACAGACCAGGCTGACGCCGATGCCGTGCGGCCGCAGGTCGAAGCGCAGCACCTCGGAGACGCCGCGCAGCCCGAACTTGGAGGCGGAGTACGCCGCGTGCCACGGCATCCCGATCAGCCCGGCCGCCGACGAGACGTTGACGATGTGGCCGCCCCGGCGGGCGTCCATCATCTGCGGCACGAACTCCTCGATCACGTGGATCGGCCCCATCAGGTTGACGTCGACCATCCGCCGCCAGGTGGTGTGCTCGAGGCTGCGCACGGTGCCCCAGGCCGAGATGCCGGCGATGTTCATGACCACGTCCATCGATCCGGAGGCCTCGGTCGACCCGGGCGGCCAGGGCCCGCACTTCGTCGTGGTCGGAGATGTCGGCCGGCTCGGCGAGCACCACGGTGCCGCCGGCGGCGGTGATGTCGGCGGCGGTCGCGGCCAGCGCCTCCGCCTGGATGTCGGTCAGGTGCAGGCGGGCTCCCTGGCGAGCGGCGAGCTCCGCGGTCGCCCGACCGATGCCGCTGGCGGCTCCGGTGATGAAGACGTTCTGCGCCGTCGAGGTCGCGCTTGCGCTTGCCGAACATGGCGGGAGTCTAGCGGTGACTGTAACTCTGAGTTACAGAAGCGGCCGTAGGGGTGCGAGCACGAACTCGGTGAACTTGCGGTGCAGGTCGCGCGCCTCCCACTCGTTGCGGGTCAGCGGCAGGCAGTTGGTCTCGTCGAGGGTGAAGATCTCCTCGAGTGTCTTGGCCAGCGACTCGTCGATCACCTCGACGTTGATCTCGTAGTTGCCCTGGAGGCTGAGCCGGTCGATGTTGGCGGTGCCGACCGTCGACCAGGTGCCGTCGACGGTGGCGGTCTTGGCGTGCACCATCGCGTCGCGGTAGCGCAGCACCCGGACGCCGGCCTCCAGCAGCTGGCTGAAGTAGCCCCGCGAGACCCAGTCGGCCACGATGTGGTTGGACTTCAGCGGCAGCAGCAGCCGGACGTCGACGCCCCGGTGGGCGGCGTCCTTCATGGCGTCGACGAAGTCCTGGTCGGGCAGGAAGTACGCCGTGGTGATCCAGACGTTCTTGCTCGCCCGGTTGATCGCCTCGATGTACATGGCCCGGATCGGGAACATCCACAGCCGCGGCACGTTGCGCTGGAACCGGATCCGCGGCTCCCAGGTCGAGGCCGTCTCCAGCAGCAGCGGCCGCTCGCTGGAGCGCAACCGGCGGCGGCGGTTGAGGTTCCAGAAGTCCGCGAACGCGCGCTTCAGGTCCCAGACCCCGGCACCCGTGATCCGGAAGTGCGTGTCGCGCCACTCCGTCTCGTAGGACGAGCCGACGTTGTAGCCGCCCACGAAACCGGTGTCGTCGTCGACCACCAGGATCTTGCGGTGGTCGCGGCCGTAGCGGCGCAGGTCGAAGAACCGCCAGCCGGCGGAGTAGACGGGGTAGCGCAGCACCTTCATGTTCGGCGGGAACCGCTTGAACACCGGCGAGACGACCAGGTTGGCGAAGCCGTCGTAGATGCAGTAGACCTCGACGCCCCGGTCGGCCGCGGCCGCGAGCGCCCGCTTGAAGCGCTCCCCTGTCTCGTCGCCCTTCCAGATGTAGGTCTCGAACAGGATCTGCCGCTTGGCGCCGTCGATGGCGGCCAGCATGTCGGCGTACAGGTCCTTGCCGTAGGTGTACGTCGTCACCGACCCGTCGCCGATGGTGACCGTCTGCGGCGCCGCGACCGGGAACGGCTTGGGCTTCTTGCCGCGCCGGCGGTAGGAGTCGACCAGGGACATGCCGATCGCCAGCGCGACCTGGATGCCGAAGATCGTGAGCAGGGTGCGGCGCAGAATGGTGAACAGCCTCTCGGCGTCCGCTCTCCCACTCACGCGGTCAATCTACCGACTGTCCGGGCCGGTGTCGGACCACTCACTGTCCGAGGAGATTCAGGAGCTGTACGTCGTCGACCAGCCACTGGCCGTCCTGGCGCACCATCTGCATGATCACCCGCGACTCCTCGAGCTTGGGCTTCTCCTGTCCGGGGGCCGTGAGCTCCTGGTCGACGAACAGCAGCACCTTGACGTGGGTCGTCGTCCACGGCCGTCGCGGCGGAGTCGATCACGGTGCCGACGGCACTGGACTTGAACCCCTTGATCAGCTCGATCGCGTCCGCGCTCGCGTCGGTGAACGTCTGCTGGAACTCCTCCGTGCCGGCGTCGTCGACCCAGCTGAAGTCCTCTTCGACGGTCTTGTAGTCGTAGGTCGTCATCCGGGTCACCGCAGCGCGGGCGGCCGTCTCGGCTGCCGTCGTCACCGAGGCGCTCGGCGCGTGCTCGGCCTGGTCGACGCGGTCCAGCAGCTCGTCGCGGTCGCGCCAGAGCATCACCACGGCGATCAGGGCGACACCGAGCGCGACCACCAGCATCAGGGTCACCAGGCGCTGGGCCCGGCCGGGCTCCTGCGGCGCCTCTTCCTCGGTGCTCATCGCGACACCGGCCCGGGGGCGTGCGCGGCGCCGCGCTGGAGCGTGGCGAACGATGCCGCGCAGTGCGCGTCGAGGTTCGCCTTGACCCGCGTGGGGTCACGCGGCTCGCGGCGAGGGGTGCCGTAGCGGCAGCGCGGGTCCTTGTCCATGATCAGCTCGAGCTTGAGCTCCCCGTCGCGGATCACCCGGGCCAGGGTGCCGAGGCCGGGGCCGTAGGCCTGGAGCAGGGCGCGCAGGTGCGGGTCGTGCAGGGCGAAGATGTCGGTCAGGCTCACGCCGACCGTGAGGAAGCCGGGCAGCACCTTCTGCGCGTCCTGGAACAGGATCTCGAGCTGGCGCAGCTGGCTCGGCGCGCGGTCGAGGGTGCGCCGGAGCTCCGGGTCGTAGGCGCGCAGGAAGCCGGCCAGCTGGCGCGCCGAGGCGCCGAGGTCGCGCAGGGCGGTGGCGTTGTCGGTGCCGATGTCGAGCACCGGGTCGCTGTTGCGCAGCAGTCGCTCGGTCTGCGGCCAGACCGAGTCGAGCTCGGCCAGGATCAGGTCGCCCTGGTCGACCAGCTGGCCGATGTCGTCGCCGGTGCCCTGCAGGCCGGTGCTCAGCTCGACGAGGAACGACCGCAGCTTCTGGTCGTCGACCTGCCGCAGCACCTTGTTGACCGCTATGACGGTCGAGCTGAGGCTCTTGGGGAGGTCGGTGAACTCCGCAGCGACCTCCGCGCCGTCCTCGAGGAACGGCCCCTGGTCGGTGTTGGGCTGGAAGTCGAGGTACTGCTCGCCCACGGGCGAGAGGCTGCGCACCCGGGCGATCGAGTCGGTCGGCACCTCGGTGCCCGAGGAGAGGGTGATGTCCGCCCGGACACCCTGGCGGGTGATCGTGAGCTCCTTGACCTTGCCGACCTTGACCCCGCGGTAGGTCACCGCGGACCCCTCGAAGAGCCCACCGGTGTTGCCGAGCATGACGGTGACGCCGATCGGTCGTGAGGTCAGCGGCTGGCTGAGCACGGCGGCGAACAGGTAGGCGACGCAGACCACGAGGATGGTCGCCACGCCGACGGCGCTGAGGTAGAGGCGATCGCTGAAGATCTTCCGCACTGTCTCATCGTGCGCTCCTCAGCAGGCCGCAGGCCCTGCAGGCTCGCCCCGCCGAGCGGTGCCGACGCCTGGCTTTCCTGCCCGCGCAGGAACGGCAGGTCGATGCCGAGCAGGTCGTCGAGGAGGTCACCGAGGTCCGGCAGCGCGATGTTGTCGAGGTGGAGGGCGAGCGAGATCGACAGGTAGTCGCCCGGCACGACCTCGTCGATGGTGTCGCCCACCGTCACCAGGCTCCGCAACGAGGCGGCGTACTCGCCCTGGTTGCGGGTGAACTCCGCCAGCACCGGCTGGGCCTGGCGGATGAGGTTCAGCAGCTGGGTCCGGGTCAGGGAAACCGTCTCGTTGGCGACGGCCGAGAACTTCTCGACCTCCTGGAGCAGCCTGGTCAGGCCGGGGGTGTTCTCGCGGAGTACGCGGGCGGCCGGCCGGATCTCCTGCAGCGCCCGGTCGATCACGTCCTGGCGCGCCCGCAGCGTCTTCGCGACCGAGGCCAGGGACCGCAGGGCCAGGTCGATGTCGTCGGTCGTCGCGTTGGCCTCGGTGAGGAAGGTCGCCGAGCCCTCGAGCAGGGAGCGCACCTTGTCCTCGCGGCCGCCGACGATCGCGTTGAGCTCCTCGGTGACCGTCTGCAGCTGCGCGAGACCGCCGCCGTTGACCAGCAGTGAGGCCTGCGAGAGCGCGTCCTCGACCGTGGGCGCGGTGTCGGTGTAGGCCGTGGTCAGCACCGCCCCGTCCTCGAGCAGCGCACCCGTCGGCGGGTTGTTGACGTCGACGAACAGCTCGCCGAGCGGTGTGGTGTAGCGGAGCCGGGCGGTCGCCCCCTCGCGCAGCTCGGCGTCCTCCTTGACCAGCATCTTGGCCTGGGCCTGGAAGTCGGCGGCGACGACCTCCTGCACCCGGCCGCTGTCGACGCCGTTGATCTTGACCGTGGCGCCCTTGGCGAGGTTGAGCGCCTCCTCGAAGTCGGCCTTGATCGTGATCGTCTCGCCGGACACCCCGGTGCCCGGGATCGGCATGTCGTCGATGGTCGTGCTGCAGCCGGACACCAGGATCGCTGCGATCGCGGCGCCCGCGACGGCCTTCAGGCGCGGGCTCATCGCGCACCTCCCGGCGGGACCAACGGCGTCGGGTCGGTGCCCGAGATGAGGTCGCAGATCGGGCCGGGCAGCGTCTCGCAGAGCTGTTCGATCTCGGTGCCGAGCGGCAGGATCACCTTGGGCGGGACCCGCACGGGGGCGCGGCCGTCGGGAGTGACCACGCGGGTGAGGTTCTGCATCGCCAGCGGCATCACCTCGAGGATCTCGGTGAGCTGCTTCTGCTTGCGCAGCATCGTGCGGAACACCTTCGAGGTGCCGCCGATCGCGTCGACGACCTGGGCCCGGTTGGTGACCGCGAACTCCGCCACGACGGTGACCGCCTGGTCCAGGGCCCGTAGTGCGCTGCGGAAGTTGATCCGCTCGTCGGCGAGCATCCGGCTGGCCCGCGACACCTGTTGGATGAAGGTCCGCGCGGTGCCTTCGTTCTGGGCGATCTCGTTGACCAGGACGTCGAGGGAGACCAGCGTCTGGGAGAGGTCCTCGCGCTGGCCGGACACGCCCGTGACGGCCTCGGCGAGCGACTTGATGGTGCCGTTGAAGAGCTCGCCGTTGCCGCGGAAGGCGGCCTCGCCGTTGTTGATGATGTCCTGGATCGCCTTGGTGCCCTCCTTGGATCCGGAGATCCCGGTGGCGAAGGTGTTGAGCGCCTCCAGCACGTCGTCGAAGTCGACCGGGGTCGCGGTCTTCTCCCGGAGGATCTCCGCGCCGTCGCCGAGCTTGGGCCCGCCGGCGTACACCGGAGTGATCTCGACGTAGCGGTCGGTGGCGACCGACCGGGCGACCACGGCGGCTCCCGCGTCGGCAGGGATCGCGCGGTCGCCATCGATCTCCATGGTGACCTTGACCTCGATGCCGGCCGGCTCGATCTCGGTGATCTTGCCGATCGGGACGCCGAGGATGCCGACGTCGTTGCCGACGAAGAGTCCGGCCGAGTCCGGGAAGTACGCGGTCACGGTGATCTTGTCGTCCAGCGGGTTGCTCGGCATGCAGCTGGTCAGCGATGACGCACCAGTAAGCCGATCAGGAGCAGACGGAGGCGGCGGAGGCGGCGGCTCATGGGCAGTCCCCCAGCTGGCAGAGCTGGTCGTCGGTCGGCAGCGCCGGCTCGACGGTGTAGAGGTCGATGAACGGCCCGCTGCCGGTGGCGTTGGCGACGTAGCGGACGGCCGGCGCCATCAGGTGCAGCACCCGCTCCAGGGCGTCGTCCTGGGCGTTGAGGGTGTCCAGGGCGAGGTTGATGTCGACCAAGGCCGGCTTCAGGTCGTCCTTGGTCTGGGCGACGATCGCCGACAGGGCCCGCGCCAGCGACGTGGTCTCCACGAGCAGCCGGTGGATGGCCTCCCGTCGCGCGGTGACCTCGCTGACCACGAGGTTGGTCTGCTCCATCAGCCCGACGATGTCGCCGCTGCTGCGCGAGAGCTGGTCGGTCACCGCCCGCGCGGCCCGCAGCAGCGCGCCCGTCTGCTCGGTGCGCGTCGACAGCACCTGCGACAACCGGGTGACACCCTCGAGCGCCGGGCCGATGTCGTCGCCGGAGGCCGCCAGGGTGTCGCTGGTGGCCGTGAGCGCCTTCGCCAGCTGCACCGCGTCGAGCTCCTCGAGGCGCGTCGTGCCGACCTCGATCACGTCCTGGAGGTTGTAGGGCACCACGGTCCGCTCCAGCGGGATCTTCCCGTCCGCCAGCTCCCCCGGCCCCTTGGGCGTGACCTCCAGGTAGTGGGTGCCGAGCAGCGTGGCCACCTTGACCGCGGCACTGGTCTCGGAGCCGAGCTCGATGTCCTCGTCGAGGACGAAGCTCACCTCGACGTCGGTGTCCATCAGCCGGATGCCGGTCACCTCGCCGACGGAGACGCCATGCACCTGCACGTCCTCGCCCTTGCGGAGGCCCGCGGTGTGCTCGACCACTGCCGTGTAGGAAGCGGTGCCGAAGGAGACGACGCTCAGCACCAGGATCGCCAGCCCGATCAGGCTGCCGATGACGATCGCGACGATGCCGATCCGGAACGGGTCGCGCTCAGAGAGGGGCTTCATCGGCACACCTGCGACCAGGGTCCGTGGTCTCCGGCCGGGTTGACCTCGGCCAACGCGCCGACGACCAGGATGAACGAGCAGGGATAGACGTTGATCGCGCTCTCGTAGGAGCCGGTCCGGCCGAGGCCCTCGAAGATCACGCCGAACTTCTCGATCGCCGCATTGAGGTCCTTGCGGGTGCGGGCCACCATGTCGGCCACCTTCACGAACTCGCGGATGGAGGCGATGGCGGGCTCGCGGACGTCTTGCAGCAGCTCGGAGGTCGAGCCGACCAGCCGGCTCACCCCGTCGATCGAGCTGCCGATCGCCCGGCGGTCGCGGGCCAGGCCGGTCATCAGCGCCCGCAGCTCCTGGACGGTTGACGTGAACTGGTCGCCCTGCCCGGCGAGGTTCTCGAGCACCGGCGTCAGGTTGGTGAGTACGTCGGTGTAGACCTCGTCGCGGTCGGCGACGAAGTTGGTCAGCTCGGTGGTCTGCTGCAGCAGCACCTCGACGGTGCCGCCCTCGCCCTGGAGCACCTTGACCATCGAGGTCGCCAGCTTGTTGACGTCGGCCGGCTCCAGCACCTCGAACAGCGGGCGGAACCCGTTGAGCAGCTCGGTGAGGTCGAACCCCGGGTTGGTCCGCTCGACGGGCACCGTGGCTCCCCCGTCGAGCTCGTCGCCACGCTTGCCGTCCTGGACCAGAGCGAGGTAGCGCTGCCCGAGGAGGTTCTGGTAGCGCATCACGAGCTGCGTGGTGTCGAGCAGCGGCTGCTCGTCGCTCAGCTCGAAGCTGACCCGGGCGAACTCGCCGTCGACCTCGATGTCCTGCACCCGGCCGACCCGGACGCCGGCCACCTTGACGTCGTCGCCCGGGCGCAGCCCGCTGACGTCGGCGAACACCGCCTCGAAGTTGCGGGAGTCGGACCCCAGCCCGTTGCTCATCGTGTTGACCAGGATCAGCAGCAGCGCCAGGCTCACGACCGCGAACGCCGCGAACTTCACGAGGATGACTCTCAGACCCGTCATCGCGCCGCCCCCACCATCAGGCCGCGCAGTCCGGTGCCGGTCAGCCGATCGGACTTCTCATCCGGTACGTCGCCGACCCGGGTGCGCGGATCCGCCAGGCCGTAGCGCGGGCGGTCGGCAGCGGTGTAGAACTCCGGTGCGACGAGCTGGATGATCGCGTCGGACCTGACGAAGCCCTCGCGGATCGCGGACGGGAGCGCGCGGCCGACAGAGATGTTGGTGGAGATCGCGCCGGAGATCCCGGCCCGGCGGTTGTCGTAGAGGATGTCCATCAGCAGCGCGCCGTTGTCGATGAAGCGCACCAGCTCGCGCTGGTTGCTGCTGAGGAACGGTGGTCGCCGTACGCGACAGGGCGGTGCCGCCGGAGATCAGCGCGGTGAGCGCGGCCTGCTGGGTGGCGATGGTGTGGAGGGTGACCAGGCCGTCCTCGGTGGCCTGCAGGAGGTCGGGCGCGATGCTGTCGATCAGCTCGAGGTTGGCCGCGAACTTGCGCAGGTCGGACCGGACCAGGCCCATCTGCGGGGTCAGCCGCGCGAGATAGGTGTCGGCGGTCTCGATGATCTGGCCGATCTTCTCGCCCCGGCCGTCGAGCGCCTCGGCCGCTGAGCCGATGGCCGACGCGAGCTCGGCGGGGCCGAGCGCGGTGACCAATCGGTCGATGTCGTCGAGCGCCTGCTGCAGCTCGAGCGTGCCCTGGGACTTGTCGGCCGGGATCACGGCGCCCGCCTCGAGCGCGTCGTCGGAGGCGCCGTTGTAGACGACCAGGTCGACGAACGTGGTGCCGAAGACGGTGGCCGGCAGGATCCGGGCCTCCACGTTGGCCGGGATGCTGCCGAGGTCGTCCTGGTCCACGAGCATGCCGATCCGGACGTCGCCGCCCGGGCCGCGGCTGATCTCGGTGACCCGCCCGATGATCACGCCGTTGATCTTCACGTCGGACCCGGGACGCAGCGAGCCGCCGGCGTTGCGGACCAGCGCCGAGACCTCCGGGTCGCCGCCGATCGCGCCGGTAGATCGCAGGAAGGTCGCTGCCAGGAGCGCGACGAAGACCGCGAGGACCATCAGCCCACGACCGGCGAGGGCGCGGCGGGTGGGTTCGGCCCGGGGGCGGTGCTTGAGGGAGTGCTTCATCGCGCTACCCCGAGACCCTGAAGCCTGGGTCGCCGCCCCAGAAGACGAGGGTCATGATCATGTCGAGCACGACGATGACCACGATGCTGGCCCGGATGCCGGCTCCGGTGGCCTCCCCGACCGACTGCGGACCGCCGCGGACCTTCATGCCGTACCAGCAGTGGATCAACGCGATCGCCAGGGCGAAGACCAAGATCTTGATCACCGAGTAGAAGACGTCGCGGCCCTGGATGAACGTCGAGAAATAGTGGTCGTACTGCCCTGGTGACTGCCCGAACAGGATCACCACGGAGGCCTGCGAGGCGACGTACGAGCCCAGCAGCCCGATCAGGTAGAGCGGCAGGATGCCGACCATGCAGGCGACCACTCGGGTGGCGACCAGGAACCGCATGGGGTTGATCGCCATCACCTCGAGAGCGTCGACCTCCTCGGCGATCTTCATCGAGCCCAGCTGCGCCGTGAAGCGACAGCCCACCTGTGCCCCGAGCGCGAGCGCGGCCACCAACGGCGCGAGCTCGCGGGTGTTGGCGCTGGCCGACACGAAGCCGGTCAGCGGGGCGAGGCCGATCAGCTCGAGGCCGCTGAAGCCTTCGATGCCGAGAGAGGTGCCGGCCGAGATCGACAGCAGGATCATCACGCCGACGGTGCCGCCGCCGACCAGGATCGCGCCGCTGCCCCAGGCGATGTCCTTGAGCTGGCGGAGCACCTCGGAGGGATACATGCGAATGGTCGACGGGACGCTGCGGAGCGTGATCGCGGCGAAGCTGGCGAAGGACCCGAGCTTGGCGAACGTCTCCATGAAGCCGTTGGTGAGGCCCACCAGGGCATTGCTGCTGCTGCGACCGATGCTCGACATGTCAGACCGCCGACTGGGGAGCGAGCATGACGTAGGCCTGGGTCAGGCCGACGTTGACGAGGGCGAGCAGGATCACGCTGAGCACGACGGCCTGGTTGACCGCATCGGCCACGCCTTTTGGTCCACCGCGGGCATGGAGTCCCTTGTGGGCGGCGACGATGGTGGCGATGAAGCCGAAGATCAGGGCCTTGAACTCCGCGAGGAACAGGTCGGCGGGCTGGCTGAAGCTGACGAACGACTCGAGGTAGGCGCCGGCGGAGATGGTGCCGGCGCCGACGTTCATCACGAACGCGGTGATCATCGCGGTCATCGCGACAATGACGGTGAGGAGGACGGCGACCAGGAGCGCCGCGACCACGCGTGGCGCCACCAGCCGTTGGACGGGGTTGATGCCCATCACCCGGAGCGCATCGATCTCCTCGCGGACGGTGCGGGCACCGAGGTCGGAACAGATCGCGGACCCCACGGCGCCCGCGATCATCAGCGAGGTGACCAGCGGGGCGCCTTGCCGGAGCACACCGATGCCGTTGACCGCACCACTGAACGACGTCGCGCCGATCTGGTTGGCGACCGCGCCGATCTGGACCGAGGTGATCACGCCGAACGGGATGGCGACCAGGATCGTCGGCAGCAGCGAGACCCGGGTCATGAACCAGGCCTGGAGCAGGAACTCCGACCAGGAGAACCGCCGCGTGAGGATGTCGCGGACCGCGAAAACCGATGCCTCGACCCCCAGGGTGACCAGCTGGCCGCCGGTGACGATGCCGGCCCGCGCGCGACCCCAGACGTTGTCCCACCCGGAGCGGGCGTTGGTCGCGATCGTGGTCATCCGTGGTCCTTCACCGGGCGGTGCGCTTGTCGGTATGGGGGATGTCGATGATCGAGCTCAGCTGGAGTGCCTTTGCCTTGTCACCCTTGACCTTCAACTGGCCACGGAGCACTCCGGTTATGGCGCTGAGGTGACCAGTTGCCAGCCGCAGGAAGTCGTAGGCCTCGCAGGTGACGGTGGCGTCGCGAGCTTCTCCGTCGGCTTCGGTGTCGCCCGCCTCCGGCCGGCTCACGGTCGCGACCCCGTCGCGCACCCGCACGGCGTACCGCTCGATCTCGCCGTCGGGGTGGCCCAGGAGCCGGAAGCCGATGAGGAGGTCCGCTCCCCTTGCCTTGCGGTCGTTCACGAAGTCGGGGAGGCGGCGGAAGATCTCGCCCAGCACCACTCCACGGAACCCCGAAGCCATCACCTTGCGCAGGTGGTCGGCCGAGACACCCGCGAGGGCGGCCGAGACGTCGACCGGGTCGAGTGCGGTCGGGTCCATCGCGATCTCCCCGGAGCCGGGGACCCGGAAGACACCGCCGACGGCGAGCGCCAGGTCGGCGTCACCCTCGATGTCGAGCTTGCCGCCGAGGTACTCCAACCCGGCGTTGCGCTCGCCGCTGACCAGCCGGACGAGGCGCAGGACGCTGGTGCGGAGGACGACGTCGACCGGGTCGCTCTCAGCGGGGTCCGGGACGAACTCGAGGTTGCCCTGCTGGAACGCCAGGCTGCACCGCTCGAGCAGCACGCCGCGGCGCTCGAGGTCGAAGCGGACCGTGCCCTCGATGACCGCGATGCGCTCCTCGACGGCGTACTCGTGCAGGCGGGACAGGATGCCCTCGATGGCAGCCGGCCGGATCTCGTCGCGACCGATCAGCTCGAGGAGCTCGTCGTCGGTGGTGTCCCGCACCGCCTCCACGAGGCGCTCGGGATCGACGCCGGCGAAGAAGGCGGCGGCCTCCTGTGCGGAGGCCCGCAGCAGGGGTGTGAGCTCGGGTCCCATGCGCCCCTCGTGTCGACTTCGTGGATACTTCCGGAGAGTTACCTGGTGCCGGGAGTAACAGATATCACGTAAGCCGGGTCTTCGCAGGTAGGTGACCACGAGGCGACATCCGCGGACCGTGTCGCGGGCGGCGCAGTCCGGCCATCCCGACCAGCGCGGGGACCCGTCCTCGCTGCGGCCGGTAGGGCTCCAGGAACGCCTCGAGCTGAGCGTCGTCGAACGGCTCCCCGGTCAGCGCCCAGCCGACGTCCTTGGCGACGTGGTAGTCGCCGAACGAGACCGAGTCGGGGTCGCCGAACGCGCGCTGCCGGACCTCGGCACTGGTCCAGACACCGATGCCGGGCAGCGACCGCAGCCGGCGCTCGGCGACCTCGGGCGTCTCGGTGATGGTGCGCTCGAGCGAGTCGGCGACCCGCGCGGCGGTGACCAGCGCGCGGGAGCGGGCGGGGTCGACGTGGAGCCGCAGCCACTCCCAGGACGGGATGGCTCGCAGCACGTCGGGCGCAGGCTGCACCCACAGCTTCCGCTCGCGGCCCGCGCCGGGCGCGCGCTCGCCGAAACGGTGCACCAGCATCCGGAACCCGGCGAAGGCCTCCTGGCCGGTCACCTTCTGCTCGATGATCGCCGGCACCAGGGCCTCCATGACCAGCCCGGTGCGGCCGAGCCGCGCGTGCGGGTGGCGGCGCCAGGCCTCGGCGAGGACGGGATGGTGCGGCACGAAGCCGGTCCAGTCGTCGCTGGCCCCGAGCAGGTCGGGCACCGAGCCGAGGGCCCAGTCGGCGCCCGGCCCCCAGGCCTCGGCGACCACCTCACCGTCGCTCGGGCGTGCCTCGATGACGAGGGTGGCTGGACCGTCGGGCGTCCGGATGCCGCGCCAGGTGCGGCCGGTCTCGTCGATCCGGTAGGTCGGGTCGCCACCGCCGCGGCGGTGCTGCCCGAGGATCGAGCCGACCGGGCACGGCCAGTCGGGTCGCCAGACCCGGCGGCGGCTCGGCTCGGACGTCATGGCGTCAGCGTAGATCCGCGTACCGACCCGAGGCCGCGTCTCTCCATCCCCGACCTGCTGCGCGCGGTCCTGGTTGAAGAGACACGGCCTAGAACACGTTCTAGTCTGGGCGCC
Organism: uncultured Actinomycetota bacterium; assembly: GCA_963769475.1. Classification (GTDB taxonomy): domain Bacteria; phylum Actinomycetota; class Actinomycetes; order Propionibacteriales; family Nocardioidaceae; genus Nocardioides. The sequence continues at coordinate 126,467 of CAVYLX010000001.1, forward strand.
ATGACGCTCCAGGTGACCGACGCCCATCGGGTCCGCACGCTCACGCTCGACCGGCCCGACGCCCTCAACGCGTTCAACGAGGAGCTGTACGACGCCACCGCGGAGGCGCTGCTCGCGGCCGCCGAGGACCCCGGCGTCGCCGTCGTACTGCTCACCGGCAACGGGCGCGCCTTCAGCGCCGGCACCGATCTCCTCGAGATGCACGAGCGGGCCACCAACCCGGACTTCGTGGCCGGCAAGCACGGCTTCATCGGGCTGATCGATGCCCTGGCGGAGTTCCCGAAGCCGCTGGTCTGCGCGGTCAACGGGCTCGGGCTGGGCATCGGGGCGACCATCCTGGGTTTCGCCGACCTGGCGTTCATGTCGACCTCCGCCCGGCTCAAGTGCCCGTTCACGAGCCTCGGGGTGGCGCCGGAGGCGGCGTCGTCGTACCTGTTCCCCCGGCTGATGGGTCGCCAGGACGCGGCCTGGATGCTGCTCTCGGCCGAGTGGGTGTCGGCCGAGGAGGCGCTGTCGATGGGACTGGTCTGGCGGGTCTGCGAGCCGGACGACCTGCTGCCCGAGGCCCGCCGTCATGCCGAGCTCCTGGCCGCCCGGCCGATCTCGTCGCTGATGGCGGTGAAGCGCACCATGACCGAACCGCTCCGCGAGCAGGTCCGGGCCGCGCGCGACCGGGAGAACGCGGCGTTCGCCGAGCTGATGGGCGGACCCGCCAACCTCGAGGCGCTCACCGCCTTCGCCGAGGGGCGGCAACCCGACTTCACGACGCTCCCGCCAGGTTGGTGACCCGGATCCGGCGCGAGAGGTCTATAGTCATTCGTGCACGCACGAAAGTAGTTCACTGTTAGTGCACGGATGGGGACCGGCATGACGGACGACAAGCCACGCCAGCGACGACCGCGGCTCGACCACGAGTCGGTCCTGAAGGCAGCCGAGCTGCTGGTGGACCGCCAGGGCTACGACACGCTCTCGATGACCCTCCTGGCTGCGGAGCTCGACACCCGCGTCTCCTCCCTCTACAACCACGTGGCCAACCTCGAGGACCTGCGCGCCGAGATCCAGGTGCGCGCCATGCAACTCCTGGGCAAGCACGTCCGGCGCGCGGCGATGGGCCACGCCGGCGCCGACGGGCTCCGGGTGCTCAGCCACGCCCTGCGGGCGTTCGCCCGCGAGTTCCCGCACCGCTACGCCGCCCTGACCCGCGAACCCATCGACCGCGACGCCTTCTACGAGGCCGCCGTCGAGACCATCGAGGCCCTGTCGGTGATGGTGCGCTCGACCGGCCTTCCCGAGGAGCGGATCCTGCCGACGGGGATGGCGATCTTCTCCGCGCTGCACGGTTTCGTGTCGCTCGAGGTCAGCGGCTACTTCGGTGGCGTGCCGGACCTGGAGTCCGTCTTCGAACAGGTCATCCGCGGGGCGGTGACCTCCGCTGTGTTGGAGGCCACACAGCCCATCACTGTCTCGGCTTGACCGTAACTCCTTCGTCGCGGTACGAATAGGTTTCGTAAACCATTCGCACCCAACCGCTCCAGGAGGCCGGCATGTCGTCGTACGCCGAGATGGAGCGGATGACCGGTCCGGACGCCCTGATGCTGCACATGGAGCGGCCCACGGTGCCGATGCACACGCTCAAGGTCGTGGTGCTGGAGCCGGGTGCTCGCGGCCCGCTGAGCCGGGCCGACCTCCAGGCCGCGGTTGCTCCCTATCTCGGGCTGGTCGCTCGGTCCACGCAGAAGGTCTACGCCGCCCCGGGCGTGGGCGGTCGGCCGTTCTGGGCCTCCGACCCGCACTTCGAGCTCGGCAACCATCTGGACGAGCACACCCTGCCCACCGGGGCCCGCGACGAGCTCGACGAGCTCTGCGGCCGGCTGGCCGAACGGCACCTCGACCGCTCACGTCCGCTCTGGGCGATGACGCTGGTGCACGGCCTGGCCGATGGTCGGCAGGCGGTGGTGGTGCGCGTGCACCACGCCGTGTGCGACGGGCTGGCCGCACTGAACACCTTCCTCGCAGCGACCACCGACGTGGCCGGCGCCGTCGCCGCAATCTCGCCTGCCGAGCCCGGTATCGCGCCCTCACGGGAGGAGCTGCGTGGACGGGCCAGGCGCGAGGTGGCCGGCCTCGCCGCCGGCCTGCCGGCCCTGGCTCGGGCACGCGCTGCTTCTCGACAGTGTGCTGCCGACTTCGACGGCTGGGACGCCGTGCCGGTCGGTCTCGGTGCCACGCGGAGCAGCTTCAACAAGCGCGGCGGGGTGGCCCGGGTCTGTGCCTCGGGCGAGCTGTCGCTGGCCGACCTCAAGCGGGTGGGCCGAGCAACCGGCGCTACCGTCAACGGGGTGCTGCATGCGGTGATCGCCGGCGCGATGCGCGAGGAGTACGCCGCGCGGGGTGACTCCGTGTCCGCCCCTGCCGTGGCCACGTTCGGGGTCGCGTCCGACACCTCCTCGACCCGCCGCTGGGGCAACGAGATCGCGCCGGCGAACGTCTACCTCCGGGTCGACCTGGCTGAGCCTGAGGCACGGTTGCGCGCCACCGCTCGCAGCTGCCTCCTGGGTGTCGAGCTCCGGCGGCGGCGGGGCTTCGACTTCAGCGACCGGGCGTTCGCCTACCTGCCGCGGCTGGCACCAGCGCTGCGCGCGGCCTTCGCGCCGGTTGCGCCGCGGGTCGTCAACAACATCACCACGGCCAACGTGGCCGGCCCGCGCAGCCGACGGTGGTTCGGCGACGTCGCGGTCGTGGACTGGATCTCCTACGCGGTGGCCGTGGCGCCCGCCGACGTCAACCTGACGGCGTACTCCTACGAGGGGCGGCTGGAGCTCGGCCTGGTGGCGACACCGGAAGCCATGCCCGACCCCGCGCTGTTCCTGGCCCGGCTGCAGCCGGCCCTGGACGAGCTGCTCGAGGTGGCTGCCCGCCTCGAGCTGGCATCCAGGGAGGCACAGGTTGCCTGACTCCTCGGCGAGCTGGCTCGACCGGATCGAGTCCACCCGAGCGCGGTTGTGGCTCCTCGGCAGCGTGCTGCCGCGGGCGGTTGCGAGCTCGCGCGCGGCCGGCCGGCGTACACCGGAGAGCGGCATCCCGGCCTGGGACCTGGGCCTGCGGGAGTTCGGCGAGACCGCGACCGATGAGCTGTTCATCGCGCTGAGCGCTCTCTATCGCGAGGTCCCGGACCTCGACTCGGTGCGCGCATCGGTGGAGGCCTGCGCGCTTGCTGCCCCGGAGCTGACGGCGCTCGGCGTCGCCGGAGCACATCGCGACCCTCCCCCGCTGACCCTCCTCGGGCTGCGGCGGCGCAAGATGGCGGGGATCCGGTTCGAGCACCTGGAGTTCGAGAGCCGGCCCGATCTGCCGGAGTCACTGCGCGCTGCCGGTTACGGCGCGGTCGAGGTCGCGCACGCGCGGGTGCTGCGCCACGCGGGTGGGCCGCGGCCGTGGGTGGTCTGGATCCACGGGGCCGAGCAGGGACGGGTCGACGACCTGTTCGCGTTCCGGGTCAAGCACCTGCACCGCGAGCTGGGCCTCAACGTCGCTCTGCCGGTGCTGCCGCACCACGGGCCTCGGCGGGACCTAGGGCACTCGTGGCCCGGCTTCGACCTGCTGGGCAACATCGCGACGATGATCCGCGCCGTGTCGGACGTACGCGCGGTGATCGGTTGGATCGACGACCAGGGCCCGACTTCGCTGGCCGTCGTCGGCATGTCGCTGGGCGGGCCGGTCGCGGCGCTCACCGCCGGCCTCGACAACAGAGTCGATGCGGTGGCTGCCACCGTGCCGATGCTGGACGCGCACGCCACGATCGCCCACCACACCGCCAAGACCGGTAGCCGGGGCCGCAAGCTGGCTGTCCTGCTCCGCTCGGAGCCGGTGCGGGCGGTCGGCGCGGTGGTCGACCCGACGGCGCTGGAGCCGCACTGTGCTCCTGAGCGCCGGTTGGTGGTGGCGGCTCTCGGAGACCGGATGACGTCGGTGAACGCTGCCCAGCGCCTGCACGAGCGCTGGGGCGGGCAGGTCCACTGGCATCCCGGCGGCCACATCGGCCACCTGATGTCGGGCGGTGTGCGCACCGCCGTCGACGACTTCCTGCTCTCTCGTCCTTCTGGCAATCCGTAGGCCGTCCGGCTTCGAAGGCCTTCAAGGTGGGGGCGTCCACACGGGGGTGCGGACGTCCTCACCCTTTCTTGTCCCTGGTTCTTGTCCCTGGTATGTCGGTTGCGTTGGGCAAGATGGGAGCGTGCTGCTTGCCGAGGTCGTCGCCACGTCCGCCACCGTCTCCGCCACGCGGTCGCGCAAGGCCAAGGTGGCCGCGATCGCGGAGCTGTTGGGGCGGGTGTCGGTCCCGGAGACGGCAGTCGTGACGTCGTACGTGGGAGGGGCGCTGTTGCAGCGCCGGACGGGTCTCGGTTGGCGCGGTCTGCAGACGCTGCCGGAGCCCGCCGACTCCCCTGGCCTCGAGGTGCTCGAGGTGCACGAGTCGTTCGAGCGGATCGCGGCTCTTGCCGGAGCGGGGTCGCAGGCAGCGCGGGCCGAGGCCGTGGAGCAGCTGTTCGGTGCGGCGACCGCGGACGAGCAGGCCTGGCTGCGGGGGCTGGTGACGGGTGCGATCCGGCAGGGCGCGCTCGACTCGTTGGTGCAAGAGGGCCTCGCGGCCGCGGCGGGCGTGCCCCTGGTCGCCGTGCGACGGGCGGCGATGCTGGCCGGCTCGACGGTCGCCGTGGCGTCGGCGGCGCTGGTCGGTGGCGAGGAGGCGCTGGCAGGTTTCGGGCTCGAGGTGGGACGGCCGGTACTGCCGATGCTCGCCTCGAGCGCGCCGACGCTTGACGATGCGCTGGCCAAGGCTGGCGGTGGCGAAGTCGCGGTCGACACGAAGCTCGACGGGATCCGGATCCAGGTGCACCGCAACGGTGACGAGGTGATCATCGCGACCCGGTCCCTGGACCTGATCACCGACCGGTTGCCCGAGGTGCTCGAGATCGCGCGCGGGCTGCCCGCGACCTCGTTCGTGCTCGACGGCGAGGCGCTGGCGCTGGACGAGGACGGGCGGCCGCGCCCGTTCCAGGAGACTGCGTCACGCACGGCGATGGCGAGCGGGGTGGCCGTGACGCCGTACTTCTTCGACGTGCTGCACCTCGACGGTGAGGACCTGCTCGACGCGCCTGGTGCGGAGCGGGCGGCGGCCCTGGAGCGGCTGGTGCCCGAGAGTTATCGGGTGCCGCGGCTGGTGACCTCCGACGCTTCGGCGGCTGCGGCCTTCTTGGCCGAGGCCCTGGCCGCGGGACACGAAGGGGTGGTGGTGAAGGACCTGTCCGCGGGCTACGACGCGGGTCGACGCGGGGCCTCGTGGGTGAAGGTCAAGCCGGTGCACACGCTCGACCTGGTGGTGCTGGGTGTGGAGTGGGGCTCGGGCCGGCGGCAGGGCTGGCTCTCGAACATCCACCTGGGCGCGCGGGACCCTGCGACTGGTGGCTTCGTGATGCTCGGCAAGACGTTCAAAGGCATGACGGACGAGATGCTGGCCTGGCAGACCGAACGGTTCCTCGGGCTGGAGACCTCGCGTGAGGGCCATGTGGTCTGGGTCCGGCCGGAGCAGGTGGTCGAGATCGCGCTCGACGGGATCCAGCGGTCGAGTCGGTATCCCGGTGGGATGGCACTGCGGTTCGCGCGGGTGGTGCGCTACCGCGACGACAAGAGCGCGGCGGAGGCCGACACCGTGGAGATGGTGCGGGAGCTGTTCGGGCGCTGAGCCCAGGAGTCGTCCACAGGCCGGGTTGGTGAGGGCGTCGTCCACAGCTGCTCTGGGCTTGATGGTCGATGTCTTGGACACGTGGTGTGGTGGGCGACATGGCTGTTTCCGCACTCCCCCTTCCGTTGCCACACGACGTGGTGGCCGAGGCCGGTGCCCTGCTCGCGGCTCTGGGCGAGGTGGCATGGACCGAGGTGAGCGACGACGAGCTGGTCGCGGTGGTCGAGGCCTGCCAGACGGTGCGGAGCGTGCTGCGCGCGCTGGAGGCGCGGGTGATCGCCGAGATCGACACGAGGGACCTGGCTCGCGAGCAGCTCGGGTGGGGATCCACCGCCGACTGGCTCACGCACCTGGCCGGCGTACGGCACGGTCAGGGCAAGCAAGCTGTCGACCACGCGCACGAGCTGGTGAACGAGCGGCCGGCGACGCTGGCCGCTCTGGCGGAGGGTCGGATCAGCCCGGAGCAAGCCGACGTCGTCCTCGATGCCGTCGATCGGCTGCCGGGTGACGAGCAGACTCGGGCAGATGGCGAGCGAGTCCTCCTCGATCAGGCGGCGCGGCTCACAGCCACGGAGCTTCAGCGCCGGGCGAGGGGTGTGGTCCAGGTGATCGACCCCGACGGCACGGAGAGACAACGAGAGGCGCAGCTCGCCCGCGAGGATCGCGTCGCGCACCTTCGGCGGTTCCTGTCGATCACCGATGACGGGGCCGGCGGCATCAGCGTGAAGGGCCGAGGCTCCGTCGAGGATGGCGCGACACTGCGGGCGGCCCTGCTGCCACTCACCACGCCGGTGTCGACGACCGACCCGGAGACGTGCGAGCAGATCCCGGACCCGCGCGACTACGGCGTCCGGCTGTGGGACGCGCTGATCCAGCAGGCGCAGACGTCGCTGGATGCCAACGTCCCGCCGGACTCGCACGGTGCCCGGCCGCGAGTCGCCGTGACGACCGATCTTGAAACGCTGCGAGAGCAGGCGGCCGAGCGTGGGCTCACCGAGGACGGCCTGGAGCTGTCCCCCTCGGTCGTGCGTCGGCTGGCCTGCGACGCCGACATCATCCCCGTTGCTCTCGGCGGGGCCGGCGTGGTGCTCGACGTGGGCCGCTCCTATCGCCTCGTGACCGGCCCCATCTGGACCGCACTCGTGGTCCGCGACCGGCACTGCGCATTCCCTGGTTGCCGACGACCACCGATCATGTGCCACGCCCACCACATCGTTTCGTGGGCAGCTGGCGGTGCCACCAAGCTGAGCAACCTGGTCCTGTTGTGCGGACACCATCACCGGACGATCCACCAGACGCCGTGGCAGGTGCGGATGGACGATGAGTCCGCGCTGCCGGAGTTCAGTCCGCCGGGCGCTCGCGCCGAGGCCGAGTGGATCAGGGAAAGACCTCGTCGGGAGTGACGCCTGAGCTTTGCCACGCTGCGTACTGAGCGTCGCGTCACAGTTGTGCAACTCGGGTTTACAACAGTCGTACCCTGACCTCATGGCAGGTCCGGTCCCAGAGACAGACGGCCGTCGCAAGGCGGCTGCCGCGCGCCGACGCGCGCGCGAAGCCGAGATCATCGCGGCTACCCGGATCTTGTTCGACACCAGGGGCGTCAGCGAGGTCCAGATCGAGCACATCGCTCGCGCCGTGGGGATCAACCGAGCGATCGTCTACCGGCACTTCACGGGCAAGGAAGAGCTCTTCGCCCTCACCTTGGTCGGGTACCTCGACGAGCTGCGTGCCGACATGAGCGCCGCTGCCGATGCCGCAGCTGACCCCCGGGAGCGGCTGGCGGCGATCGTCAGGGCGTTCGTGGACTACGGCTTGGCGCACCCACCGTTCGTCGACTGCGCCCAGGCGCTGATGCGACGGTCCGGTCCCGAGCTGCTCGACGAGATCTCGGAGAGCGCGCTGTTCCGCCTCGGCCGCGGCATCTCGTCGTGCCTGACAGTGCTGTCGAGCGCGCTGGAGGCGGGCATCGTCTCCGGCGACTTCGTGCTGGAGAACGACCCGATCCTGCTGGCCAACATGCTCTACGCCAACGGTCTCGGGGCCCTGCAGCTCGCTCGGGTCGGCATCCTGGTCAAGGAGGCGGCACCGGGCGTCCCGACGGTGGGAGAGATCGCTCCGGGTCAGGTCCGCGACTACCTGGTGGCTTCCGCGCTAGCGCTCGTCTCCCGGTAGGTCGCCACCAGCCACGTTAGTCAGGGACGTTCAAGGATCGCGACGACGCCCTGGCCGCCAGCCGCACAGATGGAGATCAGGCCGCGGCCCGAGCCCTTCTCCGCCAGCTGCTTGGCCAGACCGTTGACGATCCGACCGCCAGTGGCGGCGAACGGGTGGCCGGCAGCCAGCGAGGAGCCGTTGACGTTCAGCTTGGCCCGGTCGATCGAGCCGAGCGGTGCGTCGAGGCCGAGTCGCTCCTTGCAGAACACCGGGTCCTCCCACGCCTTGAGCGTCGACAGCACCTGCGACGCGAACGCCTCGTGGATTTCGTAGTAGTCGAAGTCCTGCAGCGTCAGCCCGTTGCGCGCCAGCATTCTCGGCACGGCGTACGCCGGAGCCATCAGCAGGCCCTCCCCACCATGGACGTAGTCGACAGCGGCAGTCTCCGAGTCGGCGAAGTAGGCGAGCGGCTCGAGGCCGTGCTCCTTGGCCCAATCGTCGGAGCCCAGCAGCACGACGGACGCACCGTCGGTCAGCGGCGTCGAGTTGCCGGCAGTCATCGTCGCCGCCTCGCCCTTGCCGAAGACCGGCTTGAGCTTGGCGAGCTTCTCGACCGTCGAGTCCGCGCGCAGGTTGTTGTCCCGCTCGAGACCGCGAAACGGCGTGATCTGGTCGTCGAAGAAGCCACGGTCGTACGCCGCGGCGAGGTGCTGGTGGGAGGCGGCCGCGAGCTCGTCCTGCTCCTCACGGCCGATCTGCCATTCCAACGCGGTGAGCGCGGCGTGCTCGCCCATGGAAAGACGGGTCCGCGGCTCACCGTTCTGGGGGATCTCGAGGCCGATGTCACCGGGCCGGATGGCGCCGAGCGCCTTGATCCGCGATGCGGTGTCCCGCGCCGCGTTGACCTTCATCAGCTTCTTGCGCAGCTTGTCGCTGATCGCCACCGGCGCGTCCGACGTGGTGTCCGTGCCGCCGGCGATGCCGGCGTCGATCTGGCCCAGGGCGATCTTGTTGGACACCTCGATCGCCGCCTGAAGACCCGTGCCGCACGCCTGCTGGATGTCGATCGCCGGGGTCTCGGGCGACAGCTTCGACCCGAGCACGGACTCGCGGGTCAGGTTGAAGTCGCGGGCGTGCTTGAGCACCGCACCGGCCACGACCTCCCCGAGCCGCTCGCCCTCCAGTCCGTACCGAGTCACCAGTCCGTCGATGGCTGCCGTGAGCATGTCCTGGTTGGACGCGTCGGCGTAAGCGGAGTTGGAGCGGGCGAAGGGGATCCGGTTGCCACCGAGGACGGCAACGCGACGAGTGCTCGTGTTCATGCACCTATCCTTGCCCTCCCGGTGCCCGCAGAGAAGGCAATGAGGGCCAGGTCACGAAATGTGGACTCTGAGTTACACCTGGAGTTACATGTTGTCTCGGTGCTTGGCTGAACCAGGCACCTGCCCACGACTTCACCGGAGGACACCACCCCCATGAGCGACCGTTACCAGGGCTTCACGCAGTCCGCGATCGGCAAGCTGGTCGTCAAGAACCTCGGCCTGCCAAGCCCCACCAAGCTCGATCGCTACACCGAGGGCGCTCCACTAGTCGACGGCACCGTCCTGGTGGGCGGCCGCGGGCGGCTCGCCGAGTCGCTCCCCGGCCTGCTGGATCTGGTCGGCATCGCCTCGACCCAGGCCGCCGAGGACGGCGCGAGATTCAAAGGACTGGTCTTCGACGCCACCGGCATCACCACGACCGGCGATCTGGAGGCGCTGCGAGCGTTCTTCAACCCGGTCCTACGCAGCCTCGATCGCTGTCCCCACGTGGTCGTGATCGGCACGCCACCCGAGCAGGTCGCCGGCGCCGAACGAGTGGCCCAGCGCGCACTCGAGGGCTTCACCCGCAGCCTCGGCAAGGAGATCGGCCACGGCGGCGCCGTCCAGCTCGTGTACGTCGCCGAGGGAGCCGAGGCCTCGGCCACGAGCACCCTCGCCTTCCTGCTCTCCCCCAAGTCGGCGTACGTCTCCGGCCAGGTCGTCCGGATCGGTGCCCACGGCACCAAGAAGGCCCCCGAGGTGACTGACTGGGACCAGCCCTTGTCCGGGAAGGTCGCCCTGGTCACCGGCGCGAGCCGCGGCATCGGCGAGCAGATCGCCCGGGTGCTGCACCGTGACGGCGCGACCGTCGTCGGAGTCGACGTGCCCCAGGCCGCCAGCGAGCTGCAGTCGCTGATGAAGGAGCTCGACGGCGACTGGCTCACCCTCGACATCACCGGCAAGGACGCGCCCCAGCGGATCGCCCACCACCTCAAGGAGAAGCACGGTGGAGTGGACGTGGTGGTGCACAACGCCGGCATCACCCGCGACAAGAAGCTCGCCAACATGGACGAGGACCGCTGGGACTCCGTGATCGCGGTCAACCTGACGGCTCCGGAGCTGATCACCCGCGAGCTGCTCGCCCAGGGCGTGATCAACAAGGGTGGCTCCATCGTCGGCGTCGCCTCCATCGCAGGCATTGCCGGCAACGTCGGCCAGACCAACTACGCCACGTCCAAGGCCGGAGTGATCGGCCTGGTCGACTCGCTCGCCGACGAGCTGAAGGACGGCATCACGATCAACGGCGTCGCTCCGGGATTCATCATCACGCAGATGACGGCGGCGGTCCCGTTCGCGACCCGCGAGGTCGGCCAGCGACTCAACGCCATGGCCCAGGGCGGCCTGCCCGTCGATGTCGCCGAGACGATCGCCTGGTACGCCAACCCAGGTTCCAACGCCGTCAACGGCAACGTGGTCCGCGTCTGCGGCCAGATGATGCTGGGTGCCTGACATGGGTGGGCACAGAGCCGTCGAGACCAAGGAGCTGCGCGGCGAGCCCGGCGGTTTCGGCACGCTGCTGAAGGCAGCCCTGCCGTCCATCCCGGTGGTCGGCCAGCTCCCAGGAGTCAAGAAGTCCTCGGCCGATTCCTTCGTCGGCCTCGCCTTCAGTCGCCCTCCGGTGACCGTCGAGCGCGACCATGTCGACGCGTACGCCGCTGTCTGCGGCTTCCCCATCAAGGACGTCGCGCCGCTCCCCTACCCGCACATGCTGGCGTTTCCGCTGCACATGGCGATCATGACCGACGCCGCGTTCCCCGCCCCCGCGATCGGCACGGTGCACCTGGAGAACTCCATCACCGGCCGCCGCGCGATCGCGATCGGCGAGAGCCTCTCGGTCACGTCCAGCGTCGGCGCCCCGAAGCCACACCCGAAGGGCACCATCTACGAGTTCGTGACTCAGGTGCGCCCCGAGGACGGCGACGACGTGGTGTGGGAGAGCACCTCCACCTACCTGCGCCGAGGCAAGGGCAATGACACCGCGTCGTCGGGCAGCAGCTTCCCCGATACCCCGGCTGGCAGCATCGAGTGGCGGCTTCCCGCCGACCTCGGCCGCCGCTACGCAGCCGTTTCCGGCGACCACAACCCGATTCACCTCTACCCGCTGACCGCGAAGGCGCTCGGTTTCCCGCGGCAGATCGCGCACGGCATGTGGACCAAGGCTCGCTGCATCGCGGCGCTGGAGAACCGCCTGCCCGACCACGTGCGGGTCGACGTGGCGTTCAAGAAGCCGATCATCCTGCCCGGCAGCGTCGCCTTCGGGTCGACACCCACGCAGGACGGGTTCGCCTTCTCGCTCACCAACCCCACGTCCGGCGCACCGCACCTCGCCGGCGCCGCCACCGCCCTCTGACCGAACGACGACACCGGTCAGTCCTTGAGACCGGTGCCACCCTCGAGGTCGGGCCGCGGGACGGATCAGGCCTTCCTGCGCCACCGTGGCCACGAGCGTGCCGTCGGCCTGGAACACCCGCCCGAGCGCCAGCCCCCGAGCGCCGCTGGCCGACGGCGACCACTGGTCGTAGAGCCACCACTCGTCAGCGCGGAACGGCCGGTGGAACCAGATCGTGTGGTCCAGCGACGCCATCTGGGTCTTGGCCGGGTTCGCGTCGTGGGCGGCCAGGGTCGCTCCCAGCAGGCTCACATCGCTGGCGTAGGTGAACGCAGCCAGGTGCTCCAGCGGGTCGTCCGACAGCGGCCCCTCGATCCGGATCCACATCCGTGCCTCTGCCGGGTGCGCAGGATTCGCTTCAAGACCGTGCCGCGAGTTGCCCAGGAACCGTACGTCGAGCGCCGCCCACTCCTTGCCGAGCGCGTCGGCTTCCACGTTGCCCCGGTCGCGCATCAGGTCGACGAGGTTGAGACCCTCTTCGGGCGTTCCCACCGCAGGCATGGCGTCCTGGTGGTCGTAACCGTCCTCGGGCCGCTGGAAGTTCAGGGTCTGGTAGTAGATCGGGCGTCCGTGCTGCCTCGCCATCACCCGCCGGGTGGCGAAGGAGCGACCGTCGCGGATCCGCTCCACGTCGTAGATGATCGGCACCTGGTAGTCGCCGGGAAGCAGGAAGTACGAGTGCAGCGAGTGCACCGCGAACCCGTCGTCGACAGTGCGGGCCGCCGCGACCAGGGCCTGGGCAGCCACCTGGCCGCCGTAGACCCGCTGCCGCACCGAGTCGGGCTGGCGGCCACGGAACAGGTCGACGTCGAGGTACTCGAGGTCGAGCAGGTCCACCAGCTCCTGCGTCGCGGGAGCGCGATCGGTCATCCGTTGTCCCGGCCCGAGTCGCCGTCGTCGGGTCCCTCGAGGCCGGCCAGGAACTGCTCGAACTGGTGGCCGATCTCCTCTCCCGTGGGCAGCGGCTGGTCCGGTGCGAGCAGGCTCGCCCCTTCGTCCTCGGCGCGCTCGAACGCGTCGTACTGGCGCTCCAGCGCCCCCACGACGTCCGCGACCTCTTCGTTGGCAGAGAGGTAGCGGGTGATCTCACCCTCGCGCTCGTCGGCCAGGGCCTTCAGGTCGGTCAGGTCGATCGTCAGCCGCCCGGCCAGCTCGACCTGCTCGAGCAGCGCTGCCGAGGCACGCGGGTAGTCGAGCTGCGCCAGGTAGTGCGGGATGTGCGCCACGAACCCCAGCGCCGGGATGCCCCACTCGCCCAGCCTGATCTCGAGCAGCGCCTGCGCGCTGCTGGGGATCCGCAGCTCCCCGCGCCACCGGCTCTCACCGATCAGCAGGTCGGCGTCGTTGGCGTGATGGGTGATCGCGATCGGCCGGGTGTGCGGCACCGCCATCGGCACCGACCCCATCCCGACCACGCGGGTGACACCGAAGCGATCCACGACCTCGCGCACCGCCGCGGCGAAGCCCTCCCAGCTGGTGTCGGGCTCCGGCCCGTGCAGCAGGAGGTACGGCGTCCGGCCGGTGTCCTGCAACACCCGGACGACCAGCCGCGGCGCTTCGTACGCCTCGTAGTGGTCGCGCACGAACGACATCGGTGGGCGACGGGCCCGGTAGTCGTGCAACCGGTCGATGTCGAACGTGGCCACCACGATCCCGCTCTGGTCGCTGCGCGCCTGCTCACTTCGTAGCGGCGTGGCGTCGATCAGGTGGCGCGCGGCGATCGCGGCCGCGTTGCCGGCGTCCAGGAATCCGTCGAGCACGACGACCATCGTGAGCTCGGACAGCCCCTCGAGTTCGGGCACATCGTCGACGATGTGCACGAGACGAGATTCGGCAGCCACGGGATGACCCTATTCCCCCAAGGGATCCGGATCGTCGCTGGCCGTCCCCGGGTCGCCGGACGGGTCCGCGGACGGGTCGGGTTTGACCTCGTAGCCAGGATCGAACGTCGCGATCATCTGCTTGGCCGCCTTGCGCGCGAGCGTGCGGGAGTTGATGCCGGTCAGCCCTTCGAGAACGGGCGTCGATCTCGGGATCTCCGTCAGCCCCTGCGGCGTCGAGCTCGTCGAGAATCGTCCACAGGCTCGGCTGGCCCGAACGCGGTCGCGAGGTACTCGCAGGCCCACCAGGCGACGCCGTAGTGCAGGGCTGAGTCTCCCTCGTTGAAGGTCGCGTCGTCCGGCAGCTCCGTGATCAGCCCTCCCTTCGCCGCGGCGATCGCGGCGTCGGAGATCCTCCGGTCCTCCGGCGCGAGCGGCCGGACGGAGACGTACTCCGCGAGCCCCTCGCTCAGCCAGACCGGGGCGTGGTCGTCGTGCTCGCCGATGGCGACGTGGGCGAGCTCGTGCCGGACCAGCCGGTCCCGCTCGAGCCTCGGGCGGTCGAGCATCCGCGGGTTCAGCACGAACCTGGTCGACGCGACCTCGCCACTGGTCGGACTCGTCTCCACCGGGAACGCCACCCCGTCCAGCCGCTCGGGATGACCTCCGGGCGGGTCCTCGATCGACGAGAGGAAGTCGGTGTCGGACAGCGCGTAGACGACGACCGATCGCGACCAGTCGTACGGCACGGTCGCGGCCACGTCGCTGATCCCGCGCTCGACCGAGCGCACCAGCCGCTCGGAGGCGCGCACCGATCCCGCGTCGAAGATGCCCAGCACCCCGACCCCCGACCGGACCTCGATCGGTCCGTTGTCCCACGGCTGCGAGAAGACCTCGTTGCGCTCCTCCCAGTCGGCGTCGGAGACCGAGCTCAGGGCGAACCGGCGGCCGGCCTCCCCCACCGGCGAGAACCGGTAGCGGTCCATGGTGACCACCGGCTCCTCGTCGTAGCCGTCGAGCTGGAGCGACACCTCGACCACGCCCCAGTAGTCGTCACCCGACCGGACCAGGCTCCGTGGGTCGAGGTCGAACCCCAGCTCGGCCATCGGGAGGTGCCGCAGGTTGTCGAAGTACGCCGCCTGCTCGGTGACGAACGCCTCGTCAGACAGCTCCAGCCCGCTGGCGAACGCGACCCGGTCCCCCGACAGCAGGGCAGCTGCCCGCCGGTTCAGCAGTCGCGTGAACGACCGGCCGAGGTCGGGCGGGATCTCCACCGCGGACGGCCCGCCGGCGTCCTGCGACGGGCTGGGTGCGGGCTCGTTCGGAGGCGACGTCGTCATCGGAACAGCCGACCAGGCCCACCGTGAGCGCGAGCGCCGCTAGCGACGCGCAGAGCTTCCGCCGAGGATCAGCGGGGGTGGTCGACATCAACCGTGGATCGGGCCGCGGCAGCTTCCGCGTCGTCGGCCGCCGACCGGGCCGCCACCTGCTCGATGATCCCGCGCGCCAGCGCCTGCGGGGTGAGGCCGATCCGCTCGAGGATCGCGCCGCGCTTGGCATGACCGAGGAACTCCTGCGGGATGCCGTGCACCTGCACCGGAGTGGTCACGCCCGCGTCGGTCAACGCCTGCAGCAGCACCGCGCCGCAGCCACCGATCCGGCCGTTGTCCTCGATGCTCACGACCAAGCCGGTGCTCGCGGGCCAGGTCGAGGATCGCCGGGTCGACCGGCTTGACCCAGCGTGGGTCGACGACGGTCACGCCGATGCCCTGGGCGTCGAGCAGGTCCGCGAGGTCGACCGCCACCGAGGCCATCGACCCGACCGCGACGACCAGCACGTCCTTCAGCCCCTTGCGCACCAGCACGTCGGCTGCCGCCGGCCTTGCCCAGCGCCGGGATGTCGGCAGGCGGCGGACCCTTGGGGAACCGCACCACCGTGGGTGCGTCGTCGACGTCCAGGGCCTCGTTGAGCAGCTCGCGCAGCCGCGCGGCGTCGCGGGGTGCGGCCAGCCGCAGACCCGGCACGACCTGCAGCACCGACATGTCCCACATGCCGTTGTGGCTCGCACCGTCGTCGCCGGTCACGCCCGCGCGGTCCAGGGTGATGGTGATGCCGCACTTGTGCAGCGCCGCGTCCATCAGCACCTGGTCGAAGGCCCGGTTGAGGAACGTGGCGTAGACCGCGACCACCGGGTGCAGCCCACCCATCGCGAGGCCTGCCGCCGAGGTGATGGCGTGCTGCTCGGCGATGCCGACGTCGAGCGTCCGGTCCGGGAAACGGGCCTGGAACTTGTCCAGCCCCACCGGGTGCATCATCGCGGCGGTGATCGCCACGACGTCGGGACGACGGGCACCGATGTGCACCATCTCGTCGGCGAACACGTCGGTCCAGATCCGCGACTTGGGGTTCTCCTCCCCCGTGTCGACGTCGAACGGCCCGGGCGAGTGGAACTGGTCGGCCTCGTGCCGCTCCGCGGCGTCGTAGCCGAAGCCCTTGCGGGTGAGCGCGTGCACGATCACCGGGCCGCCGAACCGCTTCGCCTGCGCGAGCGCCTGCTCGACCGCCAGCCGGTCGTGGCCGTCGATCGGGCCGACGTACTTCAGGCCGAGGTCCTCGAAGAGACCCTGCGGAGCGAGCGCGTCCTTGAGCCCCTTCTTCATCGCGTGCAGGGCGTCGTACGCCGGCGCGCCCACGCCCGGGACCGCGGTCAGCCGCTTCTTCACCAGGTCGAGCAGCTGCTCGTAGCGCGGGTTGGTGCGCAACGTCGCCAGCGCGGTGGCCAGCCCACCGACCGTCGGCGTGTAGGAGCGGCCGTTGTCGTTGACCACGATCACGAGCTTGCTGTTGCGGGCGACCGCGATGTTGTTCAGCGCCTCCCAGGCCATGCCGCCGGTCAGCGCGCCGTCGCCGATCACGGCGACCGTGTGCCGGTCCTCGCCGCGGATGGCGTAGGCCTTCGCCAGCCCGTCGGCGTAGCTGAGCGCGGTCGAGGCGTGGGAGTTCTCGACGATGTCGTGGGGCGACTCACCCTGGCTCGGGTAGCCGCTGAGGCCACCCTCCTGGCGCAGCCCGTCGAAGTCGTCGGCCCGCCCGGTCAGCACCTTGTGCACGTAGGCCTGGTGGCCGGTGTCGAAGACGACGCGGTCGCGCGGCGAGTCGAAGACGCGATGGATGGCCAGGGTCAGCTCGACCACGCCGAGGTTGGGACCGAGGTGACCGCCCGTGCGTGAGCAGGTCTCGACGAGCAGGTCCCGGATCTCAGCGGCGAGCCCGACCAGCTGGTCGTCGCTCAGGCCCCGCAGGTCGCCGGGGCCGCTGATCGACTCGAGAAGGCCCATGCCGGCGAGTTTACGGGTTCACAGCGTGTAGACCGCGACCGCGGGCTCGTGCAGGCTGCCCATCCAGACCCGGCCCTCGTGCTCCCGCACGCCGGTGACCATGTGGAACGCCGCGCCGTGCTCCTTCGCGTTCACGTCGATGTCGTGCACGAGGGTGCCCTCGTTGTCGTAGGCCTGCACCCGCACGGTCTGCTGCGGCTTGGGCTGGAGGGCCTCGGGGATCTTGGTGATCACCTTCCGCAAGGACAGCGGGCTCGTGTGCAGCCGCTCGACCAGGGGGTTGGTGGGGCTGCCGAGCGACACCCAGATCAGGCCGTCGCTCCCCCGCGCGATGTTGTCCGGGTAGCCGGGCAGGTTCTGGCACAGGAGGTCGCGCATGCCGGCGCGGTTGCCGGTCAGCCAGCGGCGGACGACGGTGCGGCCCCCGGACTCGGCGACGCAGACGAAGTCCTCGTCCTTCGACAGGGCCACCCCGTTGGCGAAGGCGAGGCCGTCGAGCACCACCTCGACCGAGCCGTCCGGGTCGAGCCGGGCCAGCCGCCCGGTCCGGGTGTGCTGCACGAAGTCGTCCTTCCACTGCGCGATGCCGTACTTGGTGGAGGAGTCGGAGAACCACACCGTGCCGTCGCTCGCGATCGCGGCGTTGTTGCAGAACCGCATCGGCACGCCGTCGATGCTGTCGGTGATCGCCTCCACCGCACCGGAGGCGGTGTCGACCCACAGCAGACCCTTGGTGGAGTCGCACACGAGCAGCCGCCCGTCCGGGGCGATCTCGATACCGAGCGGGCGCCCGCCGGTCTGCGCGACCCGGTCGACCTTCGACCCGTCCGGGGTGATCCGGAAGATCGAGCCGTCCTCGGTGCCGGTGAAGACCGCACCCTCGTCGGCGCCGGACGTGCCGACGACCACGTCCTCCGCGCCGAAGGCCGGCACCGGGAAGACGGTGAACTTGGTCTGGGTAGCGGATGTCATGGGCACAGCCTCCGGTAAGCATCGGAATCGAGGAACTCCGGCACGATCATGCTCGCCGCAGCAGTCAGGTCAAGGTCCCGGGCGACGAGGGGGTCGACGAACACGATCTGCCGTCCCTCGCCCACCACGATGTCGGCATCGGTGACCGCGGTCCGGGCGACGAAGACCTGCATCCGGTCGAAGGAGTCATAGACCTCGTGGAACACCTCGACATCGCGCCACAGCTCGAGCTCACCGGGATCGAGCCGAAGCCCGGTCTCCTCGGCCAGCTCGCGGTACGCCGCCGCCTCGAAGGCCTCGCCCTCCTCGACGTGCCCGCCCGGCATCCCCCACCGCTCCGGGTCGATCGGCGCGTGCTCGTCGCGCTCCTGGAGCAGGAGCCATCCCCGACCGTCCACGAGGACCACGGCGGAGAACAGCTGCACCCGCCCACGCTAGCGCCACGTCGCTGAGCGCTGAGCGCTCAGAGCCGCGCCACGAACCGCCGTCCGCGCAGCGCCTCCTCCACCAGCCCGACCGCACGTCGTACGCCGCCGAGCCGAGCGTCCTCGGCCAGCCAGGTCTCGACCGCGGCGTCGACCACGTCGAGGGCGGCCACGTCGCGCAGGGCCGAGCGCGCCTCGCTGAGGCCGCGCTGGCAGGCGGCCTGGCACGCCTCGACGTGCAGCACCGCGAACCTCGCCAGCACCACGTCGTGCCGGCGCAGCGCCGGGTAGGTGCGGTACTCCGGCGGGCAGATGTCCAGCAGCCAGTTGACCGCCGTCCGCTCCCAGGCCGGCGCATCGGGCGGTCGCACCTGGGCCGGCCAGCCGGGCGGCGTCACGAGTCGGCTCATCGGCCCAGCGTAGTCGAACACCTGTTCGACTGACACCTATCCCCCAAGAAAGCTGAACCGCACCTCTCGCTCGTGGTTGTCCACGTTGAGATCGACCAGGCAGATGCTCTGCCAGGTGCCGAGCGTGAGCTGGCCGCCGACCACCGGCACCGTCGCGTACGGCGGGATCAGGGCCGGCATCACGTGCGACCGGCCATGGCCCGGGCTGCCGTGCTGGTGCCGCCAGCGGTCGTCGGCGGGCAGCAGGTCGCGCAGTGCCGCGAGCAGGTCGTCGTCACTGCCGGCTCCGGTCTCCAGGATCGCGATCCCCGCGGTCGCGTGCGGCACGAACACGTGCAGCAACCCGTCGCCATGACCGCGATGCGTACTCGGCGCAGTCGCGGGTCAGGTCGAGGACCCGATCCTCGTCGCCGGTGCGATAGCTCCTGGTCTCGGTGTCCATATCCAGATCGTGCCAGCCCCCGGATATTCGGATGCGCCGAGCCTGCCTCCAGCCGTAGCGTCGAGCCATGGGTAATTGCTTCGTGATGGTGCGTCGTGCCCGCCTCCGGGCCACGCAGCCGGCGCGACTGGGGATGGCACCCACTACGGCCTGAGTGGGCCCGTCGCGTCGTCGACTCCGCCGACGTGAGACCGGGCGAGCTGGTGCTCGACCTGGGCGCCGGCGACGGCGCGCTCACCGCTCACCTGCTGGCGGCCCGGGCCAGGGTCGTCGCCGTGGAGCTGCATCCTCGCCGCGCCGCCGTGCTGCGCGAGCGCTTCGCCGGGCGTGACCTCAAGGTCGTGCGCACCGACCTGCGTGACCTGCGGCTGCCACAGCGCCCGTTCCGGGTCGTCGCCAGCCCGCCGTACCAGCTGTCGACCGAGCTGGTCCGGATCCTGCTCGGCACCGACCGGCTGCTGTCCGCCGACCTGGTGCTCCAGCGCTCCGCCGTACGCCGCCTGGTCGAGCGCGCGCCGCGCGCCCGCCATGCCCGTCGCTACCGTCTGGAGGCGGGCTTGTCCGTGCCGCGGAGCGCGTTCCGGCCCCCGCCACAGGTCGACTCGATGGTGCTCACGATCCGCCGGTGAGGGCCGGCCCCGACAGACCGGCCCTCACCCGAGTCCTACCGGATCAGCAGCTCGACTTGTAGGCGGCGTCGCCGCCCTCGCCGTCGATGTTGTCCTTGGTGATGATCGTGAACCCGGTCTCGATCTCCGGGGTCGTCTCGTCACCTTCCAGCGCCGCCACGGCCTGCTGCACGCCCTGGACGCCGATGTCGCCCGGCATCTGGGCGATGAGCGCCTGGATGGTGCCCTCTTCCAGTGCCGCCATCTGGTCGGGACCGGCGTCGAAGCCGATGACCTTCACCTGGTCCTGCTTGCCGGCCTGCCGGATCCCGGTGGCCGTGCCCTCAGCAGAGAACAGGTTGGTCGCGAAGACCCCCACGATGTCGGGGTCCGCCTGCAGTGCGGCCGTCACCAGCCGGGCCGCGGTGGCCGGCTCGTTGTGGCTGTACTGCACGCCGAGGTACTCGAACGCAGGGTCGGCAGCGGTGGCCTCCTCGAAGCCCTTGACCCGCGCGTCGGTGGTGGAGATGCCGGGGTCGACGGAGATGGCCAGGACCTTGCCGCCTTCGGGTGCCAGCTGCTTGATGGCCTCGAACGCTGCCGCACCGCCGCCCTCGTTGTCGGAGGCGATCTGCGAGACCGCGAACGACGGGTCGTCGACCGTGGTGTCGACCAGCACGACCTCGATGCCGGCTTCGGCATGCCGCCTCGAGGGGCGCCTGCATGGCGGTCACGTCGGTGGGTGCGATCAGGATCGCGTCGGGCTTCGAGGCGACCACGGAGTCGACGATCGGCTTCTGCAGGGTCGGGTCGAACTCCTGCGGTCCTTGCACGTCGACCGTCGCCCCCAGCTTCTCCGCTTCCTCCTTCACCCCGCATTCCATGGTGATGTAGAACTGGTCGCCGGCGACGCCCTGCACGAAGGCGATCGAGTATTCGTCGTCGCCACCGTCAGACCCGCCGTCCTCGGCCGCACCGCACGCGGTCAGCGCAGTGGCCGCGAGTACGACGATCGAGCCCACGGACAATGTGCGTAGTGCTGATCTCATCTTGGTTCTCCTTGCTCCTCGGACGAGGGTTTGCGATGGCTCCGACGCCGGAGCCGTGAGGTGGACCCGCCTCGCTGGGCAGCGGCCCGTCTGGACTGGTCGACGTAGACGGCGGCGATGAGCACCGTGCCGACGGCGACCTGTTGCCAGAAGGGCTGGACCCTGACGATCACGAACCCGTTCTGCAGCACGGCCGGGATGAAGAGCCCGACGACCGTGCCGAAGATCGATCCCACGCCACCGAACAGAGACGTGCCGCCGATGACGACCGCCGCGATGACGTTGAGGTTGGTCTGGGACTGACCCGCGATGGCGGTCGTCCCGAACTGGGCCAGGCTGAGCGCTCCCGCGAAGCCGGCCAGCGTCCCCGAGAGGGCGTAGATGAGGATCAGGTGGCGGTCGACGCGGACGCCCGACCCGCCGAGCGGCCTCCTCGTTGGAGCCGATGGCGTAGGTGTAGCGGCCGAACCTGGTCAGGTGCAGCAGCACCGCTCCCAGCACCACGACCACGACTGCGATCACCACGATGATCGGCAGCCGGCCGACGGCGTTGCCGTAGCCGATCGAGTCCTGCATGACCGTCGGCACCGTGCGCAGGTCGATGCCGCCGGTGAGGATCTGGGCCAGGCCGAGCGCGGCGCCCAGCGACCCGAGCGTGACGATCAGCGGAGGGATCTTGGCCTTGGCGATCAGGACACCGTTGAGCAGTCCCCACGCCAGGCCGGACAGCACGGCGACCAGGATGCCGACGCTGGCCACGCCCCAGCCCTGTCCACCGGAGCCGTCGTCCGGACCCATCGCGATCATCACCTTCGCGGCCACGACGCCGGAGAAGACCAGCACCGAGCCGATCGACAGGTCGATGCCGGCGGTGACGATCACGAACGTCATGCCGACGCCGAGCACCGCCAGGATCGCGGCGTTCTGGGCGATCTGCCTGGCGTTCTCGAGGTTGCCGAAGTTGTTGGGTGCGAGCGTCACGAAGACCGCGATGATCAGCGCGAGCACCAGCAGGATCTGGAATGCCTGGAGCCGGAGCACCCGTCCGAGGACGGTGGTGCTCTCGTCGTCGGGCACGGCGACGCCGGCCGACTCCTTCACGGGGACGCTCATGCCGCGTCTCCCATCGCTCCGGTCATCGCGCCGACCAGCTGTTCCATGTTCGTCTCCGAGGTCTGGTACGTCGCGACCCTCTTGCCCATGCGCAGCACCTGTACCCGGTCGGAAACGTCCATCACGTGCGGCATCGAGTGGCTGATGAACACCACCGCGACACCGTGGTCGCGCACCCGGCGGATCGTGTCGAGCACGTTGGCCGTCTGGCGTACGCCGAGGGCCGCGGTCGGCTCGTCGAGGAACACCACCCGGTTGGCCCAGTGGACCGCCCGGGCGATCGCGATCGCCTGTCGCTGACCGCCGGACATCGCCCCGACCGGTGTGGTGAGGCTGCGCACCGTGGCGCCGAGCACGTCGAACGCCGCCTGCGCCTCGCCCCGCATGGCGGGGGTGTCCATGAAGCCGAGCCGCCCCAGCAGCCCGCTGCGCATGGTCTCCCTGCCCAGGAACATGTTCTGCACCGGGTCCAGGTGGGGCGCAAGAGCCAGGTCCTGGTGCACGGTCTCGATGCCGAGGGCGCTGGCCGCGGTCGGCGTGTGGATCTCGATCGGTGCGCCGTCGAAGAACACCTCGCCCTGGTCGACGGCCAGGTTGCCCGAGAGCGCCTTGACCAGGGTCGACTTGCCGGCACCGTTGTCACCGATCAGGGCGACCACCTCGCCGGCCCGGACGTCGAAGTCCAGGTTGTCCAGCGCCGTCACGTGCCCGAACTGGCGGGTGAGGCCTCGGGCCTCGAGTACGGGTTCGGTCATGTCATCACCTCTCCTCCGGACGGCGCCAGGGCACCGCCCGTCCGTCGATCGCCGCCACGCAGCGCTCGAGCCGTCGCCTGCCTTCGTCGGCCAGGTAGGCCCGACGCTCCGGCCGGCTCATACCGACCGTCTCCTTCCAAACGGCCCGGCCGGCGATGAAGCCGGACGCACCGCCCTCGTCGCACGACACCTCGAGCACGTGCGTGAACTCCTCGAACGCCACGCCCGCCGAGAGCACCGCCCATGGGCTCGAGATCGCGGCCGCCAGCCGCCGGCAGCCCTCAGGACTGCCGGGGTACTCGAGCTTGAGCAGGTCCGGCCGCAGGGAGTCGAGCGCGATCGCGGCTTCGATGATCGCGTTCTCGCGAGCCTGCGGAGTGAGCTCCTCGCCCGGCAGCGGGTAGATCAGGTTCTCGATGACCGACGGCACGCCCGCGTTGCGGCAGTCCTCGACCACCTGCCGGATCACCTCTACTCCCTCGGCCGCGAGGTCGGGGCCACCGCCGGCGGGCCGGTCGGCACGGACCTGGATCAGGAACTTCAGCGCGTCGCCGCCCTGTGCCCGCACCCACGCCGCGTCGAGGGCTGGGTCGCGGGTGCCGCGTGGCTCCTCTCCCAGCTTCAGGCGCTCGGACGGCTCCGCGGCCACGAGGATGCCGGCGTCACGGCGTACGCCGGGGTCCACCTGCTCCAGCGCGGGGATGCCGTACGTCGGGTCGAGCAGGAACGCGCTGGCCACCGGCGCGAGCGCCTCGACGACGTCGGCCTTGATGTCGACCAGCTCGCTCGTCGCCGGGTCGTCGATGCCGACCGCGGCGTACATCCGCTTGAGGGTGTTGCGCTGGTCCATCGCCACGACGGCGAAGGTGCCGTCGCTCGTGGCGATGTCGTCCAGTGATGTCGACTGCGTGGTGGTCATGGATGGTTCCTCCGGTTCATGGCGGGTCAGGGGTGGGGCACAGGTGTGGGGTTGCGGGTGACGAAGTCGATGAGGTCGCCCCGCTCGGCGTCCGCGGCGTAGGCGCCGATGAGCGCGGCGCCGTAGGCGGTGTCCTCGGAGCGCGGTGAGAAGGTCACGCCCGGCAACGCATGCCGTCGCGAGCGCTGCACGCAGGCCATCCGGGCCCAGCCGCCGGCCACCACGGTCTCGGTGGCGCGCCCGACCTCGGCGTCGAGCAGCGCGACCACGTCACGCAGCACGTCGCTGCCGTGGGTGAGCGCAGCGGCGAAGAGCCGGGCCGGCGAGACGTCGTCGTCGTCGACGCGGACCGTGAGCGTCGACGAGGTGTTGAGCGCGCCCGTCACCTCGATCGCGTCTCCGGCGGTGAGCGGGAGGGCCATCACCGCCGCGTCGAGCGCGTCGCGCCCGGCGTCGTCGTCGACGCCGACCATGCTGAGCACCCGTCGCAGCACCAGGCCACCTCGAGTGCCGGCCAGCATGGTCGAGCGGCCCGGCAGCAGGTGGCGGACGACGTTGACTCCGCCCGCGGCGAGCGCGGCCCGGCGCTCGGCGGGCAGCGGCTCGGCCAAGCACGCGGACGAGCGCCTCAGCGGTGCCCATGGAGTCGTAGAGCTGATGGGGATGCACGACGCCTGCTGCTACGGAGGCGACCAGGTGGTCGTGCCCGGCGACGGTCAGGACCGCACCACGCATCGCGCCAGGTACGTCGGCCGCGTGACCCCACACCGAGCCCGCCGACACCGTCGTCGGCAGGAGGCCGGGCCCGACGCCGAGGACGTCCAGCACGGCTGACCACGGTGCACCGGTGTCCTGGTCGACCAGGCCCGTGCGCGCCACCAGCGACACCTCGCCGAGCCGGTCACCGCCGAGCAGGTGCGCGACGTACTCCGGCACGTTCAGCCAGGTGAGACCGCGCAGGTCGAGGCCGGCCGCGCGGTGGTGCAGCAGCTTGGCGAAGGTCGCCAGGGAGCTGACGGGGAGGCCGGTGACCGCCGGGAACGCGGCGCGGAGCTCTGCCGGCTGCGCGGCGAACTCGGCGCCACCGCGCGGGTCGAACCACGCCGGCAGCCGGGCCACGGCCGCGCCTGCGGCATCGACGAGCACACCGGACTCGGCCATCCCGGAGATGCCGATCGCGCGGACCGGCCGGCCCTCGAGCTCGAGGTCGAGAGCCGCGAGCAGCTCGCGCACGGTGGCGCCGAGGCTGGCCGCGGACATCTCCGTGCCGCCGCCACCGACGCTCTGCCACGGGGTCGCGAGACGGACGCAGGCGATCTGCTGACCCTCGGGCGTCACGGCGAGCGCCTTCACCCAGGTGGAGCCGATGTCGAGGCCGACGAAGCAGGTCATCGCAGACCTCCGAGGTCGTTGGGCCACTCGGCGCCGGGCCGCGCCACGAGCAGGGTGAGGTCGCCCTCGACGGACCAGTCGCCGTACGCCGCCGGCACCACCCAGGCCTCGCCGCGGGCGAGCTCCACGGTGCCGGCGCCGACGACCTGGCCCGCGCCCTCGAGCACCAGCAGCACCGCGAAGCCGGCCGGCACGGCCGCGCCGGAGACCGCGCGGTGCAGCCGGAAGTAGTCGTCGGCGGCAGTCGGCAGGCACGACTGCAGCTGCGTGGTCGGACTCGTCCGAACCGCCCCGCAGCAAGCCGGCCAGCTCGGTCTCCGACAGGGCGCTGTGCGAGACCGCCGCCATCGCGCGGTCGAAGCCGAGCCCGAGGTGGGAGTCGTCGCGGCCCGATGTCGTCACCGACCACTCGAGCAGGATCGAGAAGTCCGTCGGCTCCTGGACCTCCGCGACGAACACGCCCGCGCCGATGGCGTGCACCGTGACCCGACGGCACCAGGATCCCGTCACCGGGACGCACCCCGATGCGGTGCATCCGCTCCAGCATCCAGTCGCCGTCCTGCGCGTCCCTGCGCCGGGCCACCTCCGTCGGGATCCAGGTCGTCGACGCCAGCCGAGGTAGACCGCGGCGTCCGGGTCGGCGTCCAGCACGTACCACGCCTCGGTCTTGCCGTAGGGGCAGCGCGAGATGGGCGGCGGCGAAGGCCCGGTCGGGGTGGACGTGCACCGGCAGCCGCTGGCCGGCGTCGAGCAGCTTGAGGAGCAGACCGGTGTCGCTGTCGGCGATGCCGGGCCAGCGGGCCGACGCCGCGCCAGGCGCGGGGTCGCGCGGCGACCTGGTCGCGCAGCAGGGCCCCGTCGGCGGTGCTGGCCAGCCCGACAACGTTGTCACCGGCTCGCGCAACGGTCGCCCCGAGCCATTCCTCGGGCTGGTGGGTCGAGGTGGTCGCGATCCCGCGCAGGGCGGCGATCCGCGCGCCGCCGGCGTAGAAGTGGTCGATCAGGTTGGGGGCGAGCCGGGCGGGCATCATGCCGGCACCCCCAGCTCGCCGGAGCCGCGCTGGATCAGCTCGGCGTCGACCATGATGTCCGCGGCCTCGCCGTCGGCCTGGGCCCCGTCGCCGAGGCGCGCCATCACCCGGTCCATCGCGGTGAACCCGATCGCGGTGGGGTTCTGGTCCACCACCGTCACGCCCGGCCGCAGCGTGCGGGCGAGCGGGAAGTCGCCGAAGCTGAGGAACGCGACGTCGGCCCGGTCGCCGGTGTGCAGCGCGTGGGCGACGCCGATGGCCGCGCGCGGGTTCGCCGCGAAGATCGCGGTGGGCGGGTCGGAGAGCTCGAGCAGCTCGTCGGTGACCTGCGCGCCGTCGACGTCGCGGGTCGGGCCGGGGCGGATCCACGACTCGCGCGGCTCGATGCCGACGTCCGCCAGCGCCTTGCGGTAGCCGGTCAGCCGGTCGCGGGTGGTGACGAAGCGCTCGTCGCTGCCGACGAAGGCGATCTTGCGGTGCCCGTGCTCGGCCAGGTGCGCGACCGCCCGCCGGGCCAGGCCGACGTCGTCGACCCGCACGGTGTCGTAGCCCTCGAGGGCGACCTTGCGGTCGATCATCACCACCGGGAACGACGTCTCGAAGCGGCGCAGGTAGTCGTGCGGGCCCTGGGTCGGCGCCAGGATCACGGCCCGGACCCGCTGCATCGCCATCCGCTCGATCTGGGCGCGCTCGCGAGCCGCGTCGAAACCGGTGCTGCCGAAGACGGTGCCGAGGCCCTCGGCGAGGGCCCGCTCCTCGACGGCGCTGGTGAGCGAGGCGAAGAACGGGTCGGCGATGGTGTCGATGACGACGCCGATGGTGTCGCCGCGGCCGGCCTTCAGCGAACGGGCCAGCGTGTTGGGCACGTAGTGCAGCTCCTCGATCGCCTTCTGCACGCGCTCGCGCACCTCGGGCGAGACGTTCTCGGCGTCGTTGACGACCCGCGAGACGGTCTTGATGCTGACCTCGGCCTCGGCCGCGACGTCGTGGAGGGTGGGTCGCTTCACGGCACCGTCACCTGACGCGTCGGCGAGCTGGCGCGCCCGGTCGGGGTCGAGGTGACCGGCGTCCGGGTGCTCGACCGCGGCGCTGGCCACGGCCACGCCCCAGCGCACGGCCTCGAGCCACGGGCGGCCCTCCGACAGGGCGTGCGGCGAGGCCACCGACGAGCGCGTCGCCGGCGCCGATCGGGTTGCGCACCTGCACCGCCGGCGCGGCCACCCAGTGCCGCTCGCCGTCGGCGACGTACGCCGCGCCGTGCGGCGCCGGCGGTGACCAGCGCCCGCACGGCCCCGCGCTCCCGCAGGCCGTCGGCCATCAGGAACGCTCGCGCCTGCACCTCGTCGAGCGGCGCGTCGTCGTGCGACGACTCGTCGAACCGTCCGCCCAGCACGCCTTCGGCCTCGTGCAGGTTGGGGGTCACCAGGTCGGGTCCGAACGGCAAGCGCATCCACCAACGCCTCGCGCGCGCCGTCGACGACCGACAGCGCGCCGTGCTCGCGGGCGACGGCGACGAGCCGCCCGTAGAGAGTCGGTCGGGCAGGCCCGGCGGAAGACTGCCGCTGCAGACCAGCACTCGCGAGCCGGCCGCCGAGACCCCGGCCAGCTCGCAGCAGCGCGTCGGCCTGCTCGGCGCCGACGTTCGGGCCGGGCTCGTTGAGCACGCTGGCCCGTCCGCTGTCCTCGAGGATGATCGTCGCCTGGCGCACGCTCCCGGGCACCGCGACGCTGCGCAGCCGCAGCCCCTCGGCCCGGCTCAGCGACTCGAACCTGGCCGCGTCGTCGACGCCCGACCAGGCCGAGCAGGTCGGCCTCGCCACCCAGGTCCGCGATCGCGCGGCACACGTTCACGCCCTTGCCCCCGACGGTCAGCACCGCGTCGTACGGCCGCACCACCGCGCCCGCCTCGAACCTCTCGACGCGCACTGTGCGGTCGAAGCAGAGGTTGGGGGTGATGACGAGCACGCAGGCCTCCTCGGGTCGTTTGGGGTATGGTGTCCATCACATGACAACGTTGTCAACCCCCTCGGCAACCGAGTGCGAATCGAGTGTGAAACGTGACGGACAGGTCGCAGACCGCCCACTTCTCCCCCGCCACCGCCTCCTCCGCGGCCACCCGCCTGGGCAAGCTGAGACGTCTGCAGCGGATCAGCGACCGCGACGGATTCATCCGGGTCGCGGCGATCGACCATCCCGAGAACTACCTCGCTGCTCTTCGACGCCGACCTCGTCGCCAGGTGCGCTTCGAGGAGGTCGTCGAGTCCAAGCTCGAGCTGGTCGCGGGCATGGCCGACCACTGCACCGCCGTCCTCGTCGACCCGGTCTGGAGCTTCGGCCAGGGCGTGCTCACCGGGGCGATCCCCGGCGACGTCGGAATCATCAGCGGCCTCGAGCGCCTGCTACTGGACCGACGCCACGTTCGCGACCGCCACCGAGGTCCGCGAGCGCGTGGACCGTGCCGGTGCTCGCGCAGCTCGGAGCAGACGCCGCCAAGCTCGTGGTGTTCTACCGCGAGGAGCTCGCAGGACATCGCCACCGAGCAGCACGCGCTCGTACGCCGGCTCGCCGACGAGTGCGACCGCCTCGAGCTGCCCCTGGTGGTCGAGCCGCTCTGGTACGCCCTGCCCGGCGAGGACCCGGCCGACCCCGGCGTACGGCGCGCAGCGGTTCGCGGCCACCGTCCGATCGGCCGCGACCTTCGCGCAGCTGGGCGCCGACGTGATGAAGGTCGAGTTCCCGGGTGCGGTCGGCACGGCCGAGGCGGAAGCCGACGCGGCGCAGGCCTGCGCCGCACTGGACTCGGCCATCGACGTGCCCTGGGTGCTGCTGTCGGCCTCGGCGACCTTCGACCAGTTCGCCACCCAGCTCCGGATCGCGGCCGGTGCCGGCGCCTGTGGCTTCATGGCCGGCCGGGCGATCTGGGGCGATGCCGTGGGTCGCTACGACGCGGCCACCCGCGCGGCCGGCGTGGCCACCGCGTGCGCCCGGCTCGACCAGCTCGCCGGACGTGCTGCGCGAGCACGGCCGCGGCTGGCGCACGCCCCGACCGGTCGGCGAGGCTGTCGAGCTGCTGCCCGCCGACTGGCACGAGACCTATCGGCGATGACCGTCTGGGTGGTCGCCGGGCCGGCCGGGTCGGGCAAGTCGACCCTGGGCCGGGCACTGGCGGCGCGACGTGGCGCCGTGCTGCTCGACCTCGACACGGTGACCAACCCGCTGCTCGACGCGCTGGGTCCGACCCTGGCCCCGGACGGGCACTGGAACGACCCGGACCGCCGCGACCAGCTGCGGCCGGCCCGCTACGCGACGTTGCTGGCCGTGGCCGCCGACCAGGTCGTCGACGAGATCGTGCTGGTCGCGCCGTTCACGGCCGAGCTCCGCGGCGGACCCGAGTGGACGCAGGCTGCTGGCGGCGGTGGCACCTGTGACGCCGCGGGTGGTGTGGCTGGACGGGTCGGTCGCGCTCTACGAGGAGCGCCGGACAGCGCGAGGCGAGCCGCGCGACCGCTTCCCGGTCGAGCAGCAGGAGCAGCCCCGGATCCCCCACCAGCGGATCGACGCGGCCGCGCCGACCAGTGCTCAGCTCGCCGCCCTGCTCGGCTGAGGGCCGCTCAGACGGTGGTCGACGCCGAGCTCCTCCAGCTGCTCGAGGGTCGCACCACCGGCGCAGGACGCGAAGGGCTCGGGTGCGGTGACTCCCTCCGAGAACTCGTCGATGAACAGCGCGAGCCGCGGGTCGTCGGCGCCGGTGAGATCGAGCTGGCGGCCCCAGACCGTGACCACGACCGGAGCCCGGAGGTCGTCGTACGGCGAGAGGATGCCGTTCTGCGGCAGCACCTCCACGAGCGCGGCGACGTCGTCGACGTCGAGGCCGGGCTCGTAGGTGATCCAGACCGTGCCGTGCTCGAGGTCGTGCGCGAGGTGCTCCTCGGGCAGCGGCTCGTCGTAGACGCCGCAGTCGAGCCAGATGTCGTTGTGCAGGCCGCCGACGGTCGGCGACTCCGCGTAGGTCAGGTCGCCGTTGTCGTGGCCGGGCTTGCGGGTCGTAGACCTGCACGTCGTCGAGGTTCGCCTCGCCACGTCGGGAGACGCGTCGGCCGACTGGGTCGGCTGGTCTGCACTCCGGCTCGCCGCCGTCGTCCTCGTCGTCGACGAGCCGGGGCACCACGAGCGCGGCGGCCACGACGATCGCCGCGAGCACCAGGGCCAGCGCGATCACCGGCCACGCGGCGCCGACGCGGCGGGGGCGGCGGGCGGCGGCGGGTAAGGCGGCGGTGGGAACGCCGGCGGTGGGTACGCCGGTGGCGGGAACGACGGCGGCGGGAATGCCGGCGGCGGGCCCGGAGGCTCGGACATCAGGAGCGGAGTGCCTGCTCGACGCGCTCGACCTTGGCCGTGAGCTGACCGGTGAACCCGGGGCGGATGTCGGCCTTGAGCACCAGGCCCACCCGCGGCGAGACGGCAGCGACCGCGTCGACGGCCTGCTTGACCACGGCCATCACCTCGTCCCACTCGCCCTCGATGTTGGTGAACATCGAGTTGGTCTCGTTGGGCAGCCCGGAGTCACGGACCACGCGCACCGCGGAGGCGACCGCCTCGGCCACACTTCCGGTCTCGTCTGCGGCACCGGACGGGGAGATGCTGAACGCCACGATCATGTGCTGACGCTATCCGGCCGCCGAAGGCCTCAGAACACCTGGTAGCGGCCGGGGCCGAGGAAGAAGCCCTGCTCGGTGTCTGTCTTGACGCAGGTCAGCCCGATGCCTTCCAGGACGCACCCGATCGAGGCCATCGGCAGGCTGGCCACGTTCCCTTCGTCGAGCACCGAGGCACCCGGCTGGCGGATCGTGTCGGTGTTGCAGAACGGCGCCCAGCCGCGGCGGGTGAGCTCGATCCGCCCGACGCCCGGGCTGGGTGAGTCGGCGCAGGTCTCGGGGTCCTGGATCGAGTCGAGGATCTCGCAGCTGGGCCGGATGAACCTGTCGTCGAACGAGCAGTAGAACTTCTCGTCGGCGCTCTGGAACGTGCCCAGCTCCTGGGCCTCACCTCCGGCGGCGATGTGAGCGACGGCCTCGTCGTACGTCGTCGGCGGCTGCGACAGGTCGACCGCGGGCGGTGTCGTCTCGGTGGGCGAAGGGCTCTCGGTCTCGGGGGGCAGCGACGTCGGCTCCGTCGGCGTGGGGGTCGCCGTCACCGTCTGGGTCACGGTCGTCGGGGCTTCGGGGTCGTCACCGTCGTCCCCGCACCCGGCGAGGGTGCCGAGGACGACAAGACTCAGGGCGGCCATCCACACACGCTTCACGCGCCACAGCCTTCCAGAGCGAAAGCGCCGCGTTGCTCTGCGCCGGCGGCGCGTCGGACAGCGATGATGGGTCGATGGACGCCGATGACGTCGCCGCGCACGCCGCAAGCCTGCCGCGCTGCAAGAGGAAGGGCGGACCGCGGCCGGCCGGCCTGGTACGTCGACGACCGGCTGGTCGCCCGGCTGGAGGACCCGACGACGCTGACCATCCGCGCCACCTTCGCCGGACGCGAGCGGCTGCTCGCCGATCATCCCGAGACCTTCGGGGTGCCACCCGCGATGGAGAAGCACTTCAAGGTCCAGGCGGTGCTCGACCACGGCAACGACGACGCGATCCGCGCCGCCATCACCGCGGCGTACGACCTGCAGCGGCGTAGCTGAGGTCGGGCACCAGCTCGCGCAGCCGGGCCAGGGCGTCGCGGGCCTGCGACTTCACGGTGCCGACGGAGATGCCGAGCGCCTCGGCGGTCTGCCGCTCGGTCAGGTCCTCGTAGTAGCGGAGCACGACGACCGCTCGCTGCCGCGGCGCGAGCCGCAGCAGGGCGACGCGCATCGCCTCCCGCTCGGTCACGTCGTCGGCAGGCCCCTCGACCTCGGGCAGGTGCTCGCTCGGCACCTCCCGCCAGCGCCGCCCCCGCCACCTGCGAGATCGCCTCGCGCGCCAGGATCTTGCGCACGTACGGCTCCGGCGACGCCGGCGATCTTCTTCCAGTGCGGCACCGCCTTCACCAGCGCCACCTGCACCAGGTCCTCGGCGTCCTCGTGCTGCCCGGTGAGCAGGTACGCCGTCCGCAGCAGCGCCTGCCTCCGCGCCGCCACGAACGACTCGAACCCGTCCCGCCCCTCAAGGTCGGACACGGCGCCTCCAGACCAGGACGCCCAGCCCGGCCAGCCACGACGATGCCGAGGCCGAGGCCCGACCGCGACCCGCGGGTTCATCGGGCTCGGCGGCTCCGGGGCGTCGAAGACCGGCCCAGCCCAGGCAGTCCAGGGCGACCCGGCGTGCCGTGGCCGTCCAGTTGACCGGCGCGGGCTCGCTCGAGCCGCTCCGACTCGCCCGTCCTGATGTCGATCGAGTAGTAGCGCGGGACTCCTCGCTAGGAGAGCGCCACGACGTGGGTCGCGTCGCGCCAGCCGAGCAGCTGGTTCGTCTCGGCCGCAGGCACCTCGGTCAGCCGGACCCGGCCATCGTCCCCGAGGCGGCCGACCAGGATCGGCGACGGAAGCGGTGACGGTGCCCGTCGCACCGTCATCGTCCAGCGACCGCCGCGAACAGCTTGCCGTCCGCCGCGAACACAGGTGCGGTCTGTGACGGGGCGGTCCAGCACGCACCTTGCGGACTCGAGCGCGGGCGACTCGGGCTCGAAGAGGCTCGAGCCGCTTCCAGGAGCCGCACGACCAAGCCGTCGCGCGAACCGGCGTGGCGTCGGACAGGCTCGGTGCCTTGGCCGAGCGACGGCCACCTCGGCCGGTGGCGAGGTCCCAGACGCGCGACCCGTCGCCGGTGGCCGACGTCCGCCGAGGCGTCGTCAGTTCGCGCATCACCTCGAACCAGAGTCGATCGCCGGACCACACCAGCGGCCTCCATCTGCCAGCCCGTGGTCACTGTCGATCGCCAGCCGGTCCACGTGGCCGGTCGACCGTGTCGTAGACCGCAACGCCCTCGACCGTCGCGGTCGGCTCCCTCGTACCAGTACCCGACCCGTCGACCCGTCCGCCGAGATGGCGAGATCGTTGCGTCCCGAAGGTCGTCGTCCATCTGCCCGCGACGGGCAGGTCCAGGAAGCGGTACTCCCCCGTCGCCGAGACCCCCACCACCCCGTTCCGCGAGCCCGACCAGTTCCTGCGCCGAGTGACCGCGGCCAGCGGGCCGATCGGACCTTCGTCGTCGGTGCCGGGCAGCCACTTGCTGGGCGTGAAGAAGCTGGTCCGGCAGCCGCAGTCCGTCGCCGGGGGACGGCCGGAGCGACGTCGACGTCGGCCAACCGCCAGGAAGCGACACCCAACGCCGACAAAGCCACCACGGCCGCCGCCGCGATCGCGACCGTGCCGCGCCGGCGCCGCCGATGCAGGCGCAGCCCGCGCTCCCACAACCCGGGCGACGCCCCCGCCAGGGGTGCGTCGTCCGCCAGTGCTGCCAGCCGGTCCTCGAGCGTCGTCATCGTTCCTCCTGTGCTCTCACAGGTACTTACGCGACGACCACCCGAGAAGGAGGGGTCAGCTCTTCAGCAGGTTGCGCAGGACGTACTGCATGATCCCGCCGTTGCGGTAGTAGTTGGCCTCGCCGGGGGTGTCGATCCGGACGACGGCGTCGAACTCCTTGTCGCCGGCCTTCACCTTCACCGTGCGCGGCGTCGTGCCGTCGTTGAGCTCGGTGACGCCGGTGATCGAGAACGTCTCCTCGCCGGTGAGCCCGAGCGACTCGGCGTTCTCGCCCTCGGGGTACTGCAGCGGCAGCACGCCCATGCCGATCAGGTTGGACCGGTGGATCCGCTCGTAGGACTCCGCGATCACGGCCTTGACGCCGAGCAGCGCCGTGCCCTTGGCCGCCCAGTCGCGCGACGAGCCGGAGCCGTACTCCTTGCCGGCGAGCACGACCAGCGGGATGCCGGCCTCGATGTACTTCTCGGACGCCTCGAAGACCGTCGTGACTTCGCCGTCGCCGGCCAGGTCGCGCGTGAAGCCGCCCTCGGTGCCGGGAGCGAGCTGGTTGCGCAGCCGGATGTTGGCGAACGTGCCGCGGATCATGACCTCGTGGTTGCCGCGGCGCGAGCCGTAGGAGTTGAAGTCGCGCTGGTCGACGTTGTGCTCGGCGAGGTACTTGCCCGCAGGCGAGTCCTTCTTGATCGCGCCGGCCGGGCTGATGTGGTCGGTGGTGACCGAGTCGCCGAGCTTGAGCAGCACGCGGGCGTCGCTGATGTCGGCGACCGGCTCCGGCTCGTCGGGCATGCCGTCGAAGTAGGGAGGCTTGCGGACGTACGTCGAGTCCTCGTCCCACGCGAACGTCTTGCCCTCGGGGGTCGGCAGCGACCGCCACTGCTCGTCGCCGGCGAAGACGTCGGCGTAGTCGGTGGTGAACATCTCGGAGGTGATCGCGGTCGCGATGACGTCCTCGACCTCCTTGGCGGTCGGCCAGATGTCCTTCATGAACACGTCGTTGCCGTCGGTGTCCTGACCCAGCGGGTCGTTGAACAGGTCGACGTCCATCGAGCCGGCCAGCGCGTAGGCGACCACCAGCGGCGGCGACGCCAGGTAGTTCATCTTCACGTCCGGGTTGATCCGGCCCTCGAAGTTGCGGTTGCCGGACAGCACCGAGACGACCGCGAGGTCGTTGTCGTTGACCGCCTGGCTCACCTCGGGGATGAGCGGGCCGGAGTTGCCGATGCAGGTGGTGCAGCCGTAGCCGACGAGGTTGAACCCGAGCTTGTCGAGGTACGGCGTCAGGCCGGACTTCTCGTAGTAGTCGGACACGACCTTCGAGCCGGGAGCCAGGGTCGTCTTGACCCACGGCTTGCGCTGCAGGCCCTTCTCGACCGCCTTCTTCGCCAGCAGGGCGGCGCCGATCATGACCGACGGGTTGGACGTGTTGGTGCACGACGTGATCGCGGCGATGGCGACGGCGCCGTGGTCGAGCTCGAACTTGGTGCCGTCCTCCAGGGTCACCTGGGCGGGGTTGCTCGAGCGGCCGCCGTCGACAGGCGCCGCGGAGACGAACTCCTTGGGCGGCGCCTCACCGTGGCCGTTGGACGGCGGGTCGGAGGCCGGGAAGGACTCGGCGACCGACTCGTCGTAGCCGTTCTCGTCATCGGACTCGTCGACGTAGTCGGCCAGGGCCGTGCGGAACGACTCCTTGGCGTCGGACAGCGAGACCCGGTCCTGCGGGCGCTTCGGGCCGGCCAGCGACGGTACGACGGTGGCCAGGTCGAGCTCGAGCTTCTCGGAGAAGCGAGGCTCGGCGTCGGGGTCGTGCCAGAGGCCCTGCTCCTTGGAGTACTTCTCGACCAGCGCGAGCTGCTCCTCGCTGCGGCCGGTGAGCTTGAGGTACTTGATGGTCTCCTCGTCGATCGGGAAGACCGCGATGGTCGAGCCGAACTCCGGGCTCATGTTGCCGATCGTGGCGCGGTTGGCCAGCGGCAGCACCGAGACGCCGGGTC
Organism: uncultured Actinomycetota bacterium; assembly: GCA_963769475.1. GTDB lineage: Bacteria > Actinomycetota > Actinomycetes > Propionibacteriales > Nocardioidaceae > Nocardioides. The sequence goes on from CAVYLX010000001.1 coordinate 161,845, forward strand.
CGTAGAACTCGACGAACTTGCCGACGACGCCGTGCTTGCGCAGCATCTCGGTGATCGTGAGCACCAGGTCGGTGGCGGTCGCGCCCTCGGGGAGGTCGCCGTTGAGCTTGAAGCCGACCACGCGCGGGATCAGCATCGACACGGGCTGGCCGAGCATCGCGGCCTCGGCCTCGATGCCGCCGACGCCCCAGCCGACCACGCCGATGCCGTTGACCATCGTGGTGTGGGAGTCGGTGCCGACGCAGGTGTCGGGGTAGGCCTGCAGCACTCCGTCGACCTCACGCGTGAAGATCGTGCGGGCGAGGTGCTCGATGTTGACCTGGTGCACGATGCCGGTGCCGGGCGGCACGACCTTGAAGTCGTCGAAGGCGCCCTGGCCCCAGCGCAGGAACTGGTAGCGCTCGCGGTTGCGCTCGTACTCGATCTCGACGTTGCGCTCGAAGGCCTCCGGGGTGCCGAAGACGTCGGCGATGACCGAGTGGTCGATCACCATCTCGGCGGGAGCGAGCGGGTTGATCTTCGCCGGGTCGCCGCCGAGGTCGGCCATCGCCTCGCGCATGGTGGCCAGGTCGACCACGCACGGCACGCCGGTGAAGTCCTGCATGATCACGCGGGCCGGAGTGAACTGGATCTCCTGGCTCGGGTCGGCGTCGGCGTCCCAGCCGGCGATCGCCTTGATGTCGTCGGCGGTGATGTCGGCGCCGTCCTCGGTGCGCAGGAGGTTCTCGAGCAGCACCTTGAGGGAGAACGGCAGCGAGGCGACGTCGAGCCCCTCGCCGGTCACTGCGTCGAGGCGGAAGATCTCATAGGACGTGCCGTCCACATCCAGTGCGGCCTTGGCTCCGAAGCTGTCCTTGCTGGGCATCGCCATCTCCTCGGTGGTGCTCGTGGGACCGTCCCGACCATCTTGCCGCCGCTCCGGGTGACCCCGGTAGTAAGGCAGACCTAAGCCGTTCCGCTCGATATCTCTTGATATCAAGATACATGACGCCGAGCGATATTTCCACGAGGGGCGGTCAGGCACGCACCAGGCGGGCCACGCACTCCACGTGGTGGGTCATCGGGAACAGGTCGAAGGCGCGGAGCGTGTCGAGCCGGTAGCCGTGCTCGGCGAAGATGGCGACATCCCGGGCCAGGGCGCCCGGGTCGCAGGCCACGTAGGCGACCGCCCGCGGCGAGCGCGCCACGATCTGCTCCACCACGGCCCGCTTGGCACCGGTGCGGGGCGGGTCGAGGACGACCAGGTCGAACCGCTCGTCGGCAGCCGCACCCAGCACCGCCTCGACAGCTCCGGCGGTCACCTCGGCGAAGGGATGGTCGGCAAGGTTGGTCCGGGCATGGTCGACGGCGGCGCGGTCTGCCTCGACCGCGACCACCCGCCCCGACTCCCCCACCCGCTCGGCCAGGAACCGGGCGAACAGGCCGACGCCGGCGTACAGGTCGAGCGCGGTCTCACCTGGTTGCGGGTCGAGTGCAGCGAGCACGGTGTCGACGAGCACCTCGGGCGCGCCCGGGTGCACCTGCCAGAAGCCGTCCTCGGCCACGTCGAAGTGCCGACCGTGCACGTCGTACGACGGCGCCGCGGGGCTCTCGATGAGGCACTCGTCAATCGCCACGACCTCGTGCGAACGGTGCTTGCGCATGCCCACCAGTCCGTCGGGGAGCGCGACGTAGCTCTGCCGGGTCCGCCAGCGGAGGCCGTGGTCATCGCCCGCGACCGCCTCCACCGTGACGTCGACCTCCAGGCCGGCCAGGCGCCGCAGCTGCTCGCGGACCACGTCGGCCTTCAGCGCGCGCTGCCGCTCGAGCGACACGTGCTGGAAGTCGCAGCCACCGCAGGCGTCCGGGCCTGCGAAGCGGCACGGCGCCACGACCCGGTCGTCCGACGCCTCCAGGACGGAGACGGCGTCGGCCCGCCAGAACTTGTCGCCCTCGGTGCCGTCGGTGATCTCGATGACGACCCGCTCGCCGGGCAGCGAGTGGCGCACGAAGACCACCCGGTTGTCGGGCTCCGGGAGCCGGGCCACGAAGTGACCGCCGTGGGCTACCGGGCCCACCTCGACCTCGAAGCGCTCCCCCACCCGCGAGACGCCGCGGGGTTTCCGGGCACGCGGGTGCCGCCTCACCGAGGACGCCACCCCGGCCCGACCTCGCGCTCCTCGCGATCGCGGGCGATCTGCGACGACCGCAACTGATAGGGCACCGAGGTGACCATGACGCCCGGGGTGAACAGCAGCCGGCCCTTGAGCCGCAGCGCCGTCTGGTTGTGCAGGAGCTGCTCCCACCAGCGGCCGACGACGTACTCGGGGATGTAGACGGCCACCACGCCGCGCGGGTTGGCCCGGCGGATCTCGGTGGCGTACTCGACGATCGGCCGGACGAGCTCGCGGTACGGCGAGTGGAGCACCTTGAGCGGCACGCCGAGGTTGCGCTCGTCCCACTCCTCCAGCAGCCGGTTGGTCTCGGCCGGGTCGGCGGCGACGTACACGCCTTCGAGGGCGTTGGGCCGCGACGCCTTGGCGAAGGCCAGTGCGCGCAGGGTCGGCTTGTGCAGCTTGGACACCAGCACGATCGCGTGCACCCGCGTCGGCAGGACGTTGTCCTCCTCGTCGGCGGACAGCTCCAGCTTCACGCTGTCGTAATGGCCCTTGATGCCGCGCATGATGATGAAGAAGAACAGCATCGCGAGGATCGTGATCCAGGCGCCTTCCAGGAACTTCGTGACCAGCACGATGACCAGGACGACCGCGGTGAACGTCAGGCCGATGGCGTTGATCAACCGCGAGCGGATCATCCGGCGCCGGACGGCGGCGTCCCGCTCGGTGGCGAGATTGCGGGTCCAGTGCCGGATCATGCCGAGCTGGCTGAGGTTGAACGAGACGAAGACCCCGACGATGTAGAGCTGGATCAGCCGGGTGGTCTCGGCGTCGAACGCCACGATCAGGATGATCGCCATCACCGCGAGGAAGACGATGCCGTTGCTGTAGGCCAGCCGGTCACCGCGCGAGCCGAGAGCTCGCGGGGCGAAACCGTCCTTGGCGAGGATCGAGCCTAGGACCGGGAAGCCGTTGAAGGCCGTGTTGGCGGCCAGCACCAGGATCACCCCGGTGACGGTCACGACGAAGTAGAAGCCAGGCCCGAAGTCACTGAAGACGGCGCGGGCGATCTGGGAGATCACCGTGTGCTGGTCGAAGCTACCCGGCAGCGCCTCTCCGTTGCGGGTGAGCCGCTCGATCTCGTGCGGGTCGACGTAGCGCAGCCCCATCTGTCGCGCGAGCACGATCACGCTGACCATCATCGTGATCGCGATCAGCCCGAGCAGGAACAGCGTGGTGGCGGCGTTCTTGCTCTTGGGCCGCCGGAACGCCGGCACCCCGTTGGAGATCGCCTCGACACCGGTCAGCGCCGCACACCCCGAGGAGAACGCGCGCGCCAGCAGGAAGAGCAGGGCGAACGTCGACAGCGACCCGTCGAACCCGGGCGCCGCCTCGATCACGAGGTCGGCGCTCTCCACGTCCGGCAGGTTGCCCGCGGCCATGCGCAGGAAGGCATAGCCGCACATGCCCAGCATCGCGAACATGAACGCATACGTCGGCACCGCGAAGAACGCACCCGACTCGCGGATGCCGCGCAGGTTCATCGACATCAGCACCAGGACCATGACGGACGCCGTCAGCACCTCATGGCCGCTGAGCGACGGGATCGCCGCGGCGGCGTACTGCGAGGCGGCCGAGATCGAGACCGCGACCGTCAGCACGTAGTCGACCAGCAGGGCACTCGCCACCGTGGTGCCGGCGGTGACGCCGAGGTTGACGGTGGCCACCTCGTAGTCGCCGCCGCCGCTGGGATAGGCGTGCACGGTCTGGCGGTACGACGCGATCACCGCCGCCATCACCAGCGCGACCGCGATGGCGATCTTCCAGGACCAGATGTAGGTGGAGGCGCCAGCGAGCGACAGCATGATGAAGACCTCGTCCGGGGCATAGGCCACGGAGGAGAGCGCGTCACTGGCGAAGACGGGAAGTGCGATCCGCTTCGGGAGCAGGGTCTCGCCCAGCTGGGAGCTGCGTAGCTTGCGTCCGAGCAGGATCCGCTTGGAGACATCGCCGACACCCACGAGCGAGAAGAGTACGCCTCAAAGGACGTGTCGGGAGCATCCTGCTCATCGCGCCTACGGATGGCCCTAGGGTGAACCTGTGCATGTCGTGATCATGGGTTGTGGCCGCGTCGGATCGACGCTTGCCCGCAGCCTCGAGGACCGCAACCACACGGTGGCCGTGATCGACAGCGAGCCCGACTCGTTCCGCCGGCTCGGGCCTGGCTTCAACGGTGAGAAGGTCACCGGCTACGGCTTCGACCAGGAGGTCCTGGAGAAGGCCGGCATCCGCCGGGCCGACGCGTTCGCCGCGGTGTCCAGCGGCGACAACTCCAACATCATCGCCGCGCGCGTGGCCCGCGAGACGTTCGGCATCCAGCAGGTCGTGGCCCGCATCTACGACCCGGGCCGGGCCGAGGTCTACCAGCGGCTCGGCATCACCACGGTCGCCACCGTGAAGTGGACCGCCGACCAGGTGCTGCGCCGGATCCTGCCGGCCGGCGCCGAACCCGACTTCCGCGACCCGTCGGGCACCATCCGGCTCGACCAGATCCCGATCACCGAGGTCTGGGTGGGCCAGCGGACCGTGATCTTCCAGGAGCAGGTCAAGGGCCGGATCGCCTGGATCGACCGCCTCGGAGAGGGCATGCTGCCGACCAGGGACACGGTCATCCAGGAGGGCGACCTGCTCCACCTCGTGATCCGCGAGGAGAACGCGGCCCACGCCTACCAGGCCATCGACAACGGCCCCGACGACACCGACTGATCAGCGAGGACCAGCATGAGAGTCGCCATCGCCGGAGCAGGTGCGGTCGGCCGTTCGATCGCCCGCGAGCTGATCCAGAACGGCCACGAGGTCCTGCTCATCGACAAGAGCCCCGGCTCCATCCACCCCGAGCGGGTACCCGACGCCGAGTGGCTGCTCGCCGACTCGTGCGAGCTGTCCTCCCTGGAGGAGGCCCGGCTCGACAAGTGCGACGTGGTGATCGCCGCGACCGGCGACGACAAGGCCAACCTGGTGACCTCGCTGCTGGCCAAGACCGAGTTCGGGGTGCCCCGCACCGTCGGCCGGGTCAACCACCCCAACAACGAGTGGCTGTTCACGGAGGCCTGGGGCGTCGACGTCAACGTGTCGACCCCGCGGATCATGTCCGCGCTGGTCGAGGAGGCGGTCACCGTCGGCGACCTGGTGCGGCTGTTCACGTTCCGTCAGGGCAACGCCAACCTGGTCGAGATGACCCTGCCGGCCGACTCGCCGTTCGTCGGCAAGCCCTCGGGACTGATCCCACTGCCCGAGAACTGCGCCCTGGTCACGATCCTGCGCGACGGGCAGGTCTACGTGCCCGACCCGGAGCAGCCGGTCGAGGGCGGCGACGAGCTGTTGTTCGTGGTGCCCGCCGAGGGCGAGGACGAGCTCGAGCGGCTGCTCGCGCCCCAGGCCCACGGCGGCTAGCCCGTCAGTCAGTCAGTCAGGTCGGGCGGACCGGCGTCCGGTCGCGGCCCAGCACCCAGATCATCGCCGCGATGGCGGCCAGCTGCAGCGGCCAGCCGAGGGCGATCTTCAGTACGCCGAGCACCGCGACCGCGGCGTCGGCGTCCATCGCCCCGGAGTTGCCTGCGAGCCAGACCGGCGCCTGGGCGGCAACCCGCAGCAGGCACGGCAGGGCCAGTAGCCAGGTCAGGGTCGTGCACAGCTTCACCACCTGGCGGTCGGCGTGCCAGGCGGTCGGGTCGCCGGTGACGCTGCCGACCATGAAGCCGATCAGCGGCCACCCGATCAGGCAGGTCAGGGCCAGGACGACGGTGTAGCCCGAGTTGTAGAGGATGCCGGGCAGGAAGTAGGCCAGCGCCTGCTCGTCCTCGCTCCCCCCGCGACTGGCGGCGAGGCGCACGAACAGCCAGCCGATGCCGATGCCGAACAGCGCGTTGAGCACGAACTGCGGGCTCGACCGCTGCACGAGCCGCACCGCGAGCAGCACCAGCGCGGCGCCGACGCTCACGCTCAGCGCGAGCACGAGCTCCCGGGTGGTCAGCCAGAGGACGGTGAAGATGATCGTCGGCACCGCGGCCTCGATCATGCCTCGGCGGCCGCCGAGGGCCTTCGACAGCTGCGCGCGGACGACGGCCTCGACCGTCTCCACGGACGGCGGAGCCGAGGTGGGTGCCTCGTCGTCGGGCCCGGCCCCAGCGTTCGGCTCGGGGTCGGGGGCGGTCATGGCATCAGCTCGTAACGCGGGTTGTACATGATCCGCATACCGTCGTGGTTGCCGATCCGGCCGGCGACCCGCATCGACTGGCCGGGGCTGATGCCGGCGATCCGGCGGCGGCCCAGCCACACGATGGTGAGCACGCCGGACCCGTCGTCGAGCTCTGCCTCGAGCGCCGGCACTCCGCCGCGCGGACGCAGGGTGACCGTGCGCAGGGTGCCGCTCAGCTCGACGATCTGGCGGTCGGGCGCGTCGGCGATGTTCAGGTCGCCGGACTCCGTGTGGGTGCGGCGCAGGTCACGGGCGTGCTGGTCGCTGCTGTTGGCCCAGCGGCTGATCGTGCTCCGGAGCTTGTTCTTCTCGGGCATGCGTCAGGCCTGGGGCGGAGGCACCCGACGGGCCGTCTCGGGGAGGATCACGGGCAACGGCTCACCGACGGGCATGGCCTGGGCGCCCCGGCGTACCGCGACCTTGGTGACGGTCGCCTCCCAGGCGTCCATGCCTTCGGTCTCGACAGCGGGCTTGCCGAGGAAGGTGGCGCGGAGCAGCCACCGGGGTCCGTTGATCCCGACGATGCGGGAGGGCTGCACGGTGGTGCCGCCCTCGGGGCGCTGCACCTGCACCTGGCAGACGAGCTCGGTGCCGAACCTGCCCTCGCGCTCGGTGGCGGTGCCGCCTCGCTGGGCCATGTCGGCGGCGATCTGCGGACGGATCTCGCTCCACAGGTCACCGTTGCGCGGTGCGGCGAAGGCCCGCAGCTCGATCGCCCCGTCCGGGCCGGCCAGGATCACGGCCTGCACGTTGCCCGAGGCCTCGTCGACCTGGAGCCGCAGCTCGCGTCCCTGCTCCGGCTGGATGAGCAGCGATCCGAGGTCCACGCGCTCCACCCCGTCGTCCGGCAGCTCGTCGGCGTCATAGGGGCCGGCCGGCGTCTCCGTCTCTTCGGTGGTGGTCTCGGACGCGTCGGTCACGTCTGTCGACGAGTCCTCGTCCTTCTTGCGGCGGAACTTCACGAAGCATTCTCCTGGTCGGGGGTGGCGGGCCGGGCGGGTGCCGACTGGGATACAGCGGACCCGAAGCCTCCAGTAGAACCGTAACCCCCGTCCCCACGCGAACTCTCGGGCAGTTCGGCGACCTCGCTGAAGTGCGCCTGCTCGTAGCGCTGGATCACCAGCTGGGCGACGCGGTCGCCGCGCTGCAGCTCGATCGGCTCGTGCGGATCGTGGTTGATCAGCAGCACCTTGATCTCGCCCCGGTAGCCGGCGTCGATGGTGCCCGGGGTGTTCACGATCGAGAGGCCGTGTCGGGCGGCGAGCCCCGAGCGCGGGTGGACCAGGGCGACGTAACCCTGCGGCAGCGCGATCGCGATGCCGGTCGGCACGAGCGCCCGCTCGCCGGGCGCCAGCGTGACGTCGACCGTCGTCAGCAGGTCGGCGCCGGCGTCGCCGGGGTGGGCGTACGACGGCAGGGGCAGATCGGGGTCCAGGCGGAGGATCGCGATGTCGAGCACGAACGGACCCTATGCCCTGTCGCGGCGTGCCTGATGCGAGGCTTTGCCACGTGGCGACGACCTCCGACCCGGTGACCTACCGCGAGCGGCTCGGTGTCCCGCTCCGCTGGTGGGTGCAGGGCACGATGCTGGTGGCCACGCTCTGGCTGGCCCTCATCGTCGCCGTGCCGGGAGCGGTCGCCTGGCCGGTCACCGGCGCGCTCCTGCTGTTCATGGCCGCCTGCTTCCTGTCCTACGGCGGCGCCCGGGTCGAGGTGGCCGACGGGGAGCTGCGGGCCGGCCGTGCCCACATCGCCGGCACCTTCCTCGGCGCGGCCGAGGCGCTGGACCCCGAGCAGACGCGGCGGGTGGCCGGGCCCGAGGCCGACGCCCGCGCCTACCTGGTGCTGCGTCCCTATCTCAAGCGCGCGGTGAAGGTGAGGATCACCGATCCGGCCGACCCGGCGCCGTACTGGCTGGTCTGCACCCGGCACCCCGACCAGCTCGCCGCGGCAGTCAGCAGGCTCGCGGCCCTGGGCAGTCCGAATGGAAGCACCCCATCTGGGTAATGTCGGGGCATGGCATCCGATAGCTCCAAGGTCTGGTCGGTCTTCTCCCTCGTCGCGGCGCTGGGTGCCGCCGCGATGGCCAAGAAGGGGCTCAACACCTCGTGGAAGGCGGCCACGGGCAAGAACCCGCCCGCCAACCCGGCCGACCCCGACGTCGACATCTGGGAGGCCGTCACCTGGGCCGCCGTCAGCGGCACCCTGGTCGCCCTGGCCCGGATGCTCGCGGCCCGGAAGGCCGCGACCTACTACGCCAAGTCGACCGGCCACCTGCCTCCCGGCCTGCAGAAGGACAACCAGGACGCCGACAAGGCGCCCACCCCCACGACCTGATCCTCAGCCGACCCTGGTCTGAGACCGCAACCTGGGTCTCGGCACGCCCGTCCCGAGCTCGTTCCTCGCTCGCGGGGCTTGCTCGACCTCGTCTCGCGCGCAACGCGCTCGTTCCTCGCGCGATGCTGCTCGCTTGAACAGCAAAGGCCGCGACCCGAGGGTCGCGGCCTTCATCGTCGTACTGCGCTCAGGCGCAGTCCTTGCAGATCATCTTCTTCTCGTCCGCCAGCTGGCTGCGGTGATGTACCAGGAAACAGCTCATGCAGGTGAACTCGTCATCCTGCTTGGGCTTGACCTCGACGGCCAGCTCTTCGTGCGACAGGTCAGCACCCGGCAGCTCGAAGGATTCGGCGGCTTCCGCCTCGTCCTCGTCGACCTTTCCCGAGTTCTTGTCATGCCTACGGGCCTTGAGCTCTTCGATGCTCTCCTCGGACTGATCTTCCTCGTTCTTGCGCGGTGCGTCATAGTCAGTCGCCATCGCGTTCGCTCACTCCCCTCACCTGTGTCCGGCGCGCCAGATTGTGCACCATCCCCGCCCCAGTGCCTACACCGGTCTCGGGAAGTCACCACAACGTGGGCTCAGGGCGGGGTATTCCCCGCTCAGAACAGGGGTCAGCCCGCGGCGAAGCCCGCGTCGAGCACCGCAGCGCGGAACTCGTTGAAACCGTGACCAGGAGCACACAGGAGCAGCGTCCCGCCGCTGGCTCCCGGCAGCTCCTCGGTGCGTGCCCCGGCCGCCCGGGCGATCAGGCCACCGGCGGCGTAGTCCCAGAGGTTGACGCCCTCCTCGACGTAGCCGTCGAGGCGTCCTTCGGCCACCAGGCAGAGATCGAGGGAGCAGGCGCCGAACCGCCGGATGTCGCGCACGTGCGGCAGCAGCCGGGCCACCGCGGCTCCCTGGACCGCCCGTCTCCCCGCCTCGTAGCTGAACCCGGTCCCGATCAGGCGGTGGCCCAACGGCGCCGGTGCGCGTACGCCGATCGGCTGGCCGTCGCGCAACGCCACGACCCCGTCCGGCCCGGGCCGGGCGACGTACTCGGTGCCCGATGCGACGTCGAGCACGATCCCGGCGACCATCTCGCCGTCCACCTCGGCAGCGATGGAGACGGCGTACTGCGGCAGGCCGTAGAGGAAGTTGACGGTGCCGTCGATCGGGTCGACGACCCAGCGCACGCCCGACGTGCCCGTGACGTCGTCCCCCTCTTCGCCGAGGAAGGCATCGTCGGGGCGGGCCCGGCCGATGAGGTCGCGGATCAGCTCCTCCGACGCGCGGTCGGCCTCGGTGACCACGTCGATGTCGGTGGACTTGGTGGCCGCCACCGTGACCCGTCGGGTGGCCCGGTCGCGCACCAGCTCCGCGGCCGCCCGGGCAGCCTCGATGGCCAGGTCGGCCAGGTCGTCGGTGCTCGTCACTGGGCCGGTCACTGGCCGCACAACGCCGGCCGGTCGCCGCGCGGGTTGGGGCAGCAGTCGACCGGACAGCTGTCCCAGAGCGGGCCGATGCTCCCCTCGGCGGCGCGGGCCACCTCGCCTCCGCGCTCGACGGTCGCCCGCTCCAGCAGCAGGTCGCGCACCGCCGCCACGAACCGCGGGTCGGCACCAGGGGTCCCCGCCCGCCGGGCCGGCAGGCCGAGCTCCTCCGCGGTGGCCAGCGCCTCGGTGTCGAGGTCGTAGATGACCTCCATGTGGTCGGACACGAAACCGACCGGCACCAGCACCACGGCTGCGGTGCCCGCCTCGCTCAACGACGTCAGGTGGTCGTTGACGTCGGGCTCGAGCCACGGCACCTGGGGCGGCCCGGAGCGCGAACAGAAGGCAAGGTCGTGCTCGTGCCGGACGCCGGTCTCCTCCTGCACGCGCTGGGTGACCACTGCGGCCACGTCGAGGTGCTGGGCGACGTAGGCGCCGCGGGCCGCGGGCGCTCCGCTCGTCTCGTTCATCGAGGTCGGGATCGAGTGGGTGACGAAGACCAGCCGGGCCTGGTCGCGTACGCCGTCGGGCAGCTCCGCCAGCGCGGCCAGGGTGGCGTCGACGACGGGTTCCACGAAGCCCGGGTGGTTGAAGTAGTGGCGCAGCTTGTCGAGCACCGGAGCGTCGGGCACGCCGTCGACGGCGTCGTAGAGGTTCTCGCGGTACTGCCGGCAGCTCGACCACGACGAGTAGGCGCTGGTCACGAAGCAGGCCGCGCGGGTCACGCCGTCGGCGGCCATCGTGGCGACCGTGTCCGCGAGGTAGGGGTCCCAGTTGCGGTTGCCCCAGTAGACGGGAAGGTCGATCCCGGCGTCGGCCAGGTCTTTGCGCAGAGCGGTGAGGAAGGCCCGGTTCAGGTCGTTGATCGGCGACCGCCCGCCGAACAGCTCGTAGTGCTTGCCCACCTCCGCCAGCCGTTCCCGAGGGATCCCGCGACCGCGCGTGACGTTCTCGAGGAACGGCACGACGTCCTCCGGTTTCTCCGGGCCGCCGAACGAGACCAGCAACAGGGCGTCGTACGGAGTCACGTCGTGGGCTTCCGGATTAGGCACGTGGCCATCGTATGGATCTAACCTGCGGCCCTGATGCTCGACTCCTACCGCCGGATCCTCGGCCGCCCCGGCACGGCCCTCTTCAGCGTCACCGGGCTGTTCGCGCGGCTTCCGATCTCGATGGTCGGCCTGGGCATCGTGCTGCTGGTCCAGGGCAAGTCCGGCTCCTACGGCGTGGCCGGCGCGGTCGCCGCCGCCTACATGATCGCCAACGCGATCCTGGCGATCCTCCAAGGTCGGCTGGTCGACAACCTGGGCCAGGCCCGGGTGCTGAGCGGCGCCAGCGCGATCTTCGGGATCGCGATGGTGATGCTGATCTGGTCGGTCGAGGCCGACTGGCCGATCGGTGCGGCGTACGCGTTCGCGGCGCTGGCCGGCGGGTCGCTCCCGCAGATCGGGTCCTGCGTCCGGGCCCGCTGGTCCTACGTGCTGAGCGCTCCCGCCGAGGTGCAGACGGCGTACGCGCTCGAGGCCGTGGTCGACGAGGCGGTCTTCATCCTCGGGCCGATCCTGGTGACGGTGCTGGCGACCAGCATCGACCCGGTGGCCGGGCTGGCCACGGCGATCGTGGCCGGCGTTGCCGGCAGCCTGGCGTTCAGCGCGCAGCGAGCGACCGAGCCGCCGGCCCACCCGCACGACCGCAGCGTCGGTGCCCGGCCGCCCATGCCCTGGCGCACGGTCATCCCCCTCACCATCGTCTGTGCCGCCCTGGGTGTGCTCTTCGGAGCGGCCGAGGTCACCACGGTCGCGTTCGGCGAGGAGCAGGGCAGCAAGGCGTACGCCGGCCCGCTGCTCGCCCTGTGGGCCCTCGGCAGCCTGATCGCCGGCGTGATCACCGGCGCCGTGCACTGGAAGAGCGGCCCGGCTGTCCGGGTGCGCTGGGGCGCGCTCGGCATGGCCTGTGCCATGGCGCCGCTCTCGCTGATCGGCTCGGTGCCGCTGATGGGGCTGATGCTCCTGCTCGGTGGTTTCGCGATCGCCCCGACCCTGGTCGCCACCCTGTCGATGACCGAGCAGGTGGTGCCGGCCTCCCGGCTCACCGAGGGGATGGCGATCATGCAGACCGGTCTCGTGGCCGGCGTCGCCCCCGGCGCCACGGCCAGCGGCTTCGTCGTCGACCACTCCGGTGCGTCGGCGGCGTACCTGGTCAGCCTCGGCGCGGGTGTGGTCGCGGCCATCGCTGCCCAGACCATCCCGCGGGCCCGCGCGGCCGACTCTGGCGGCTGAGGGTCAGCGCACCGGCAGGCAGAGGAAGAACGTGCGCGACGGCTCGTACCAGGGGGTCGCGGTCAGCACGTCGTAGCCGTGGTCGGCGAGCATCTTGTAGAGGTCGCGGGTGCGCGGCCAGAACGACAGCTCGTTGCCCCACGACGCGTGGGAGTGGGTGGCCTGGTCCGGTTCGAGGTAGTTGCGGCCGGTGTAGCCCTGGAGCGTGACCGGCTCGGACAGGCGGAACGGTGTGCCGCCCTTGCGGTCGTTGGCGACGTGGGTGTCCAGGATGATCGGGCGCCCCTTGGCGCGGGCCAGCAGGCCGAGCTGGTCGTCCAGGGTCAGGTGGTAGAAGAGCCCCAGGCAGAGGATCAGGTCGTAGTCGGTCAGATCGGCCGTGCGGACGTCGCCGACCTGCCAGTCCACGCGCGGCTCGTCGGTCGGGAACCGGTCGCCGCGGGCGTCCAGCGCAGTGACCGTCCAGCCCTTGTCAGCAGCGTCGCGGGCGAACGTGCCGTGGCCCGAGCCCAGGTCGATGAGACGTCCGGGCGGGAACATCGCGAGCATCTGCTGGAACCACTTGTTGCGGTCGGGCCCGTTGCCGTGGGTGCCAGTTGCGGGGACGTCTGCCATGGACCGCACCCTAGGACGTCACTGTCCCGAGCCTGAAGTCCACGCGTTCTTGGCGTGCTCAGAGTGTGTGCATCGCGAGGCTGCGGAGCGATGGCAGGCTGGGCGTCTTTCGAGCGACGCCAACGAAGCGAGGTGCGTGCTATGTGTGCGCGAAGCGCACGTGGACTCTGGGCTCGGGACACTAGGCTCCGATCCGTGAGTGAGGGGTGGCGGAACTGGTCCGGTCTCGAGTCGACCAGGCCTTCCCGGGTCAGCGAGCCGGTCGATGTGGCCGCGGTGGTCGCCGAGGTCGAGCGGGCCCGGGCCGCGGGTTCAACCGTGAAGATGGTCGGCACCGGCCACAGCTTCACGGCGATCGCCGCCCCCGAGCACACGATGCTCACGCCCCAGGGTCTGACCGGCATCGTGGCCGTCGACCACGAGGCGATGACGGTGACGGCGCTGGCCGGCACCCGGCTCAAGGACTTCAACGCGGCGCTCGAGGCCCTCGGGCTCAGCCTGCACAACATGGGTGACATCGCCGAGCAGACCCTGGCCGGCGCGATCTCCACCGGCACCCACGGCACCGGCGGCGTGGCCGCCAGTCTCGCCGCGCAGGTGGTCGGCCTCGAGCTGGTCACCGGCACCGGCGACGTACTCCGGGCTACACCTGAGGAGAGTCCGGACGTCCTCGAGCTCGCCCGGATCGGTCTCGGCGCTCTCGGCGTGATCACCTCGGTGACCTTCGCCGTCGAGCCGCTGTTCCTGCTCGAGGCGGTCGAGCGGCCGATGTCGTGGGACGAGGCCCTGGGGTCCTTCGACGAGCTGACCGCGGACAACCACCACGTCGACATGTACTGGTTCCCGCACACCGACCGGATGCTCACCAAGCGCAACAACCGGCTCGACGACGACTTGTCCGAGGCGCGCCCGCTGTCTCGCTTCCGGGAGTGGCTCGACGACGACTTCCTGTCCAACCGGCTCTTCGGGGTGGAGACCGCCGCCCTCAACCGGCTCCCCCGCGCCATCCCCCGGGCGAACCAGCTCAACGCCCGGATGCTCGGCGCCCGCACCTACAGCAACGTCGCGCACCGCGTCTTCACCACCGAGCGCAACGTGGTCTTCCGGGAGATGGAGTACGCCGTCCCGCGCGAGGTCGGCCTGACCGTGCTCAAGGAGGCACGGGCAGCGCTGGACGCCTCGGACCTGGCCATCAGCTTCCCGGTCGAGATCCGGGTCGCTCCCGCCGATGACATCCCGCTCTCGACGGCCAGCGGCCGCGACTCCTTCTACCTGGCCTTCCACACCCACCGACGAGCCGAGCACGCGGCGTACTTCGCGCTGATGGAGCCGGTCCTGCGCGCCCACGGCGGCCGTCCCCACTGGGGCAAGGTGCACACGCGTCAGGCCGACGACCTGGCCGAGGTCTATCCGAGGTTCGGCGACTTCCTGGCGATGCGCGACCGTCTCGACCCGGACCGGGTCTTCGCCAACACCTACCTGCGGCGGGTGCTCGGCGACTAGGCCGCGAGGAGCCACCGTCCGGGCTCGACCTCGACCCAGGTGGGTTGGGTCAGGGGTGGTGCGGTGGATTGGTAGGTGTGCCCGGTGGGGGTCATCGTCTCGACCGTATGGCCTGGTCCTGGTCGGGGTTTGGCGCGCCAGCCGATGGCTTGTTTGTTGTAGTTGCAGGCTTCGCAGAGTCCTTGGCCGTTGGTTGCGGTGGTCTGGCCGCCTTCTTCGATGGCTTCGATGTGGTCGGAGTGTCGGATGGGTGCGTCGCACCAGGGCGTACGGCATCTGCGGTCGCGGAGTCGCAGGAACTGGGCGAGCTTGGCCGGGAAGAGGCGGGCTCGGGAGTCCATCGCCACGAGCTCGCCGGTGGTGGGCGCCGTGTAGAGACGGCGTAGCCAGGCCCGGTCGTCGGTGGCGAGGTCTCTAGCGAGGTCGGCCGGGATAGGGCCGTAGCCCTCGACCCACCCGGGTTCGTCGCCACCGGCGAAGAGGGTCTGGTCGGTGATGACCAGGTTGATCATCACCCCGGACTCCGTGTCGCCCTGGGTGCCGTTCGCGGAGAGGATGCGCATGACCAGGCTGTCGGCCATGATCTGGCCCTTCGTCCTGGGGTCGCCTGCTGCCATCGCAGCGTCTGCTTCCTTCGACAAGGTGGCGAACACCGCGACGCCGGACTTGACCGGCAGCAGCGCGGAGAGCTGGCACATGACATCGGGTGCGGGTCGCAGGGTGACCCGCCGGTCGGCTTCGGCCCGGGCGCGGCGCTCGACGAAGGAGGCGGGGTCGAGCTGGTAGGCGAGCTTCTTCGCTTCGGCTTCGAGCTCGCCGATCCCCATGGCCTCGAGCCGGTCGGGGTCACTCGCGAGCTCGGCATCAACGGTGAGGCGGTCGTCGAGGGTGAGGCAGGCGGTCTCCCGGGCCACGATGGTGGCGGCCCATTCGGTGATCCGACCGGCCCGGAACGCAGCCGTAGTGTGCGGCAGCTCCGCGTGCAGGATCACCGCGAGGCCGACATGTCGTTGGCCGCGGTGCGGGGACTCACGTCGCGCCAGCGCGACCTGCCCGGCGACCCCACGGCCTTGCCGTTCGGTCGGGACTCCGGCTGCTGCTTGTTCGGCGCGTTGGGAGGCGTCGAACGCGGCGGTGACCCGGGCCTGCATCGCCTCGGCAGCGCACTTGAGCACTTCGAGGGCCCGGAGGGCGTCGATGCGTTCGGTGTCGGTCTGCGGTCCGTCGGAGTCGGTGAGGGCTTGGGTCCAGGTCTGGATGTCGTGGGCCTGCATGTCACCTCCCGAGCGGAGTTCCTGTGTTCGAACGTATGTTCGATTATACGTCACCATGCTGCGGGGTGCAAGAGTGGGTATTGGTCGAGTTTCGCTGTCAACCACAGGGGTTTCGAGGCTCGGCAGCGGGCGGCCTTGTGTTTGTGCCAAGACATCGGTGAGTGGCATGTGACAGGACATCGGTGACACCCGGCTGGTCATGACGTGTTGTTCACGTTGTGGCGGATCAGGTGGTTGCGATGGATGTTCGGATGGCGACCGCGGCGTTGAGCGAGGTCGAGAAGGCAGGGCTTCGGGTCTCGGCGCAGGCGTTCTGCGTCGAGCACGAGATGTCGGTGAAGACGTACTACAAGCTGCGGAAGCGATTTCGCGAGGAGGGTCTGGAAGGTCTTCTGCCGCGCTCAGTGCGGACTGTGCACCGGATCCTCGTGGCAGCTCGATGGCCACGAGGTCGCCCTGGTCGATGGCACCACCGCGGTAGTGCTGCGGGTCCAAGACGACTGCAGCCGTCAGATCATGGCCACCCGGGCTGCGGCATCGGAGAACTCCGCCGACGCCTGGGCATGCGTCCAGACCGCGATCGCCGAGCATGGTGGGCCGGCGATGTTCCTCAGCGACAACGGCTCCGCGTTCAGCCAGCGCCGCGCCAAAGGCGTGATGAGCGAGTTCGAGGCCCGGCTCCGCGGCGCCGGGATCCTCCCGGTCACCTCCTCGGTCGCCCGGCCCCAGACCTGCGGCAAGAAAGAACGCGAGTGGCAGACCCTCGACAAGTGGCTGGCCGTGCGTCCGCCCGCCCGCACCTTGTCCGAGCTGCAACACCAGCTCGATACCTACGGAATGGTCTTCAACCATCAACGCCGCCACCAAGCACTCCACGGACTGACCCCCGCCCAGAGGTACGCCCAAGCCGAGAAGGCACACCCCGCCCCACACCCCCTGGCCGCTCCCGCCGAACTGCGCCGAGTCAAGGTCTGGGCCAACGGCGCCGTCAGCCTCGGCCATAGCCAGACCATCAGCATCGGCCGCGACTGGGCCCACGCCGTCGTCGACGTCCTACGCGAGGACCCCGTCTGCGCGATCTTTCACGACACACAACTCCTCGAGCTCTTCAGCATCGACCCCGACCTACAACATCAAACCCGGACCCCCCGATAGCCTCACCGATGTCTTGTCACATGTGTCGCCGATGTCCTGACACATGACAGCCGCAGGCGGCCTCGCACCTCAACCACCGTCTGTCGGCTTGAGTACATCGCCGAGTCCCCCGACCACAGGTCGGCGTCGTCCCGATAGGCGCGCATTTCCCGGCCGGAGCCGGGCCTGTCAAGGGCGCGAAGCGGCGAAGCGAACCCTTGATAGGCCCGGTGGAGGCCGCACCATTGCGCCTTCGGGAGGACGCCGCCCACCCCAGGACGCAGTCAGCACCAAGTGGTTTGGGACTAGACGCTGGCGGGGCCGGCGGGCATCGGGGCCCGCCAGTCGCGCCACATCGCCAGCAGCCGCCAGACCAGGCACACGCCGGCGCCCATGACGGCCACCGCGACGACGTGGAGGTCCGCCCGGTCGCCGAGCACGGCCACGGTCGCACCGGCGAGGGCCGGGGTCGCGTAGAGCTCGCCGCGGAAGATGACCGGCACCCGGCCGGCCAGCACGTCGCGGATCATGCCGCCGCCGATGCCGGTCACCATGCCCATCAGCGCCGCCGGCACCGGGCCCAGCCCGTAGTCGACCGCCTTGAGGGCCCCGGCCACGCAGAACAGCGCGAGCCCGAAGGCGTCGAAGACGTTGACCATCCGCTCCATCCGGGCCAGCGCCGGGTGATAGGCGAACGTGAGCAGTCCGGCCCCGACCGGCACCAGCAGGTAGCGCCAGTCGGCGAGCGCAGCGGGCGGGATGGCGCCGATCAGCACATCGCGCAGGAACCCGCCGCCCAGACCCGTCGTACCGGCCAGCACCAGCACGCCGAAGATGTCCATGTCCTTGCGCACCGCCACCAGCGCCCCGGAGATCGCGAACACGAAGATCCCGACCAGGTCGAGGGTCACCAGGGTCTGTGGCACTTGGGCAGGCTATCGAGACGCATTCCCAGGTCAGGCACGCCGCGCGCTGCCGTGGTTCGCCGCCCGCGCTGGCGTAGGCTCGCCGAAACCGAAGGCACCACCGCACGACCCGCAGGGGAAAGCAGGCCATGGCCCACCTCACGCTCGCCGGAGTGAGCGACGACGGCAAGAGGTTGCTTCTGGTCAGCGACAAAGGCGTGGAGTTCACGCTCGACATCACTCCCGGCCTGCGGGCCGCCCTCAACGGCGACACCTCACGCCTCGGCCAGTTGGAGATTCAGATGGAAAGTGTGATTCGGCCCCGCGACATCCAGGCCAGGATCCGGGCGGGAGAGACGCCCGAAGCGGTGGCCCAGGCAGCCCAGACGAGCGTCGACAAGATCATGGTCTACGCCGGCCCGGTGCTCGACGAGCGCCAACACGTCGCCGAACGCGCCCAGCGAGCGTCCGTACGCCGCCGCGGCGGCGACACCAGCCAGGTCCGCACCCTCGGCGAGGCCGTCGCTGCCCATCTACGCTCCTTGAACGTCGACCCCGACACCGTCATCTGGGACGCCTGGCGGCGCGAGGACGGCCGCTGGTCGCTCACCGCCCAGTTCGGCGGTCAGCTCACGGGCCCGCGCGAGGGCACCGGCCAGTTCACCTACGACGCCCCCGGCAACTACGCCGTCCTCGACAACGACGACGCCCGCTGGCTGGTCGGCGAGGTCACCGACAGCCCCCTGCCCCAGGCGCCGACCGACGACCTCCAGGAGCGCCGCCGCCGGCTCTCGGCCGTCCCCGGCGACGAGCCCGCGCCCGCCACTCCCACCACCAGCGCCGACGAGCTGCCGCTGGGGGTGGACGCGATCGAGCTGGTCCACACCGACCAGCCCGTCGAGGCGTTCCTCGACGAATCCCCCGCCTCCGACGACCCCGAGCTGCGCGAGGAGGCGGCCGACGCCGCGGCCGCCGAGGACATCGAGCCCGACGACAACGACGAGATCGACGAGACCGACGACAACGACGAACCGCCTTCCCGACGCCCGGTGCAGAAGAAGCGCGGCCGGGCTTCGGTGCCGAGCTGGGACGAGATCATGTTCGGCGGCGGCGACCAGTAAGTCCGAGCGAAGAGCCGCGCGAAGCGCGGACTCTTCACGCGAGGAGGTCGAGCGAGCCCGCGGAGCTTGCGAAGTCGCGACGGCGGGTCGAGACCCTCCCCACACGGGGTTACCTGCAAGTACGCTCCGGGAATGTCGTACTTCGTCACCGGCGCCACCGGGTTCATCGGCCGTCATCTCGTCCAGGAGCTCGTCGACCACCGCGACGGAGACATCTTCGTGCTCGTGCGCGAGGGGTCCAAGGCGCGCATGGAGACCCTGATGCGGCGCTGGGACTCCAGCCGCGTACAGATGGTGGTGGGCGACCTCGCCCAGCCCGCGCTCGGCGTAGACCCGGCCTGGGTCGCCGAGCACGCCGGCTCTCTCGACCACTTCTTCCACCTCGCGGCGATCTACGACATGACCGCCGACGACGCCACCAACGAGACCATGAACGTCGGCGGCACCCGCAACGCCGTCGAGCTCGCCGGCAAGCTCAACGTCGGGCGGTTCCACCAGGTGTCCTCCGTGGCCGCCGCGGGCGACTACTCCGGCCACTTCGACGAGACCATGTTCGACGAGGGCCAGCACCTGCCCTCGCCGTACCACCGCACGAAGTACGAGTCGGAGAAGATCGTCCGCACCGAGTCGACGGTGCCGTGGCGGGTCTACCGGCCCGCGATCGTGGTCGGTGACTCGCAGACCGGTGCCATGGACAAGGTCGACGGTCCCTACTACTTCTTCCCCGTGCTCAAGATGATGCGCGACGTGCTCCCGGCCTGGCTGCCGCTGGTCGGGGTCGACCTCGGCGACACCAACGTCGTGCCGGTCGACTACGTCGCCAAGGCGATGGACCACCTCGCCCACCTCCCCGACCGGGACGGCGAGGCCTTCCACCTGGTCAACCCCGAGCCCCAGCCGACGGTCGACATGATCAACGCGTTCGCGGCCGCTGCCGGCGCCCCGCGGTTCGCCACTCCCCTCGACGGGCTGGGCGGCCGCACCGGCACAGGTGGGGTCTTCGGCATGATCCCCCGGCAGCTGCGGCCGTCGTCGATCGCCAACGGGCTGGTCAAGCTGGGCCCGGTCCAGGCGATGCTGGACCAGACCATCGGCCGCCTCGGCATCCCCGCCGAGGTGCTCGCCCACACGGGCTTCAAGCCGGTCTTCGACTCGCGGATCACCGAGAAGGCGCTGGCCGGCTCCGGCATCGCGGTGCCGGACCTCGAGACCTATGCGCGCACGCTGTGGGGCTTCTGGGAGGAGAACCTCGACACCACCACGGGCCGCGACCCCAAGGCCCGCGCCGCCCTGTCCGGCAAGCACGTCGTCATCACCGGCGCCTCCTCCGGCATCGGCCAGGTCACCGCCCTCAAGGTCGCTCAGGCCGGCGGCATCCCCGTCCTCGTGGCCCGTGGCAAGGACAAGCTCGAGGAGACCAAGTCCACGATCGAGATGCGCGGCGGCACAGCGCATGTCTTCCCGTGCGACCTCTCCGACCTCGAGGCCATCGACCGGCTCTGCGAGCAGCTCAACAACGAGCTGCCTTCCGTCGACTTCGTGGTCAACAACGCCGGTCGCTCGATCCGGCGCTCGCTGCGGCTCTCGCACGACCGGTTCCACGACTTCGAGCGCACGATGCAGCTCAACTACTTCGGTGCGATCCGGCTGATCATGGGACTGATGCCGGCCATGCACAAGCAGAAGTCCGGGCACATCGTGAACATCTCTTCGATCGGCGTGCAGACCAACCCGCCCCGCTTCTCCGCCTACGTCGCCTCCAAGTCGGCACTCGACTCATGGAGCAACGTCGTCGCCTCGGAGGTCGTCGGCAACGGCATCACGTTCACCAACATCCACATGCCGCTGGTGCGGACGCCGATGATCGCGCCGACCAAGATCTACGACAAGTTCCCCACGATCTCCCCGGCCCAGGCGGCCGACACGGTGATCAAGGCGCTCGTCGAGAGGCCCCACGAGATCAACACGATGCTCGGCAACGCCGGTGCGATCGCGCACACGGTGGCCCCCAAGATGGCCTTCCGCCTGCTCAACATGGCCTACCACGTCTTCCCCGACTCGGCCGCGGCCAAGGGTCAGCAGGAAGCCCCCGCCTCCGGCACCCGCGAGACCGAGCAGATCATGCTGGCGAAGGTGTTCCGGGGGATCCACTGGTGATCGGACGGGTTGGGTCGACGATCCAGCCGCTCCAGCTGCCCGGGTAGAGCGCGGCCGGGATCCCCGCGATCTCCATCGCGAGGATGTCGTGGATGGCGGTCACGCCCGAGCCGCAGTACGCCGCCACCTCATCGTCACCGGTCACACCGGCCGCTGCATAGAGGGCCCGCAGCTCGTCGGCACTGCGGAACGTGCCGTCGGCGCGCAGGTTGGTCGATGTCGGCACGTTGACCGCGCCGGGGATGCGTCCGGCGACGGGGTCGACCGGCTCGACCTCGCCGCGGTAGCGCTCCGCCGCCCGGGCGTCGACCAGCACCGGCACGTCGAGCACGCCGCCCGCCTCGACCACCGGCATGCCCTTCTCGCTCGACAGCGTGAAGTCGCCGGCCTGGACCTCGACAGCTTCGGTGTCGAGGGTTCCGCCGGCAGCCACCCAAGCCGCGAGGCCACCGTCCAGCACCCGCACGTCGGGGTGCCCGTGGTGGCGCAGCAGCCACCAGGCGCGGCCGGCCGCTCGGCCCGACCAGTCGTCGTACACGACCACGGCGCGGTCGCCGCTCACGCCGGCCCGCCGCATCGCCGCCTCGAAGACAGCCGGATCCGGCAGCGGGTGCCGGCCGCCGGCCCCGGCCGGCGCGGCAAGGGCGGTGTCCATGTCGACGTACACCGCACCCGGAAGGTGGCCGGCGGCGTACTCCGCCTCCCCTGAAGGGCCACCCATCCGGTAACGGACGTCGAGCAGGGTCACCTCGCTCAGCACAGTGGTCAGCTCGGTCGCCGTGATCAGTGGTCCACTCATGTGGCCAAGCCTGCCAGGGTCGCCCGCGGCGAAGAGGCCTCTTAGCACGTGGCCGCCGTCACTACCAGCGACTCGCCCAAACTCCCGGACCTGGTCCAGACCTCCGTGCCATCGCGCGTTTCTGGGTGGTTTCTGCGTCGTTGTACCCAGCGGGTTACAACCCTGCCACCTCAAACCTCGACCGTCTCGGGTGCGATCGGCAAACATGGGAGCTCCGCCTTGTCTCGATCCATTCTCAGACGGCCACCGCGTGGCCTCCGTTCCGCTGCCGCCGCGACCTCAGTGCTCATGGTCGCCGCCACCCTGGCCGTCTTCGGCCTGTCGTCCTCCTCGACCGCCACAACCACCGTCGGCCCCGCCGAAGCGGGCACTCCCCCAGTGGTCCGCAACTCCAGCGTGAACGTCGACATCGACAAGGTCGGCCAGACCTTCCAGCGCTCCAGCGCCTCAGGCACGTTCAACGCCCAGTCCCCCCTGGCCGTCGTGCTCGGTTTCACCGCCTGCCGCGGCGACAACCCGGCCGGCACCAACCTTTCGCCGCGCACCGTGCTGACGGTCACCCGTCCGGACTCCTCTGTCCTGCTCACGCAGACCAGCCCGGTCCGTGACTTGGGCGTCGGCGGCTTCCTGACCAGCCCCCCCAACGGTCCGGCTGTCCCCCAGCCCGGGCCGGGCAACGCCAACTACCGCGGCGACTTCCCCGGCGCGACGTACCACGGGATGAAGGCCACGCTGAACCTCGCGGGCCAGCCGGCCGGCGTCTACACGGTCACCACCACGACGACCAACATGGTCAAGACCGGCTTCGGTGCCTGCGCCAACGGCACTCCCGCCGCCGTCCCCGGTGGCTTCACCCCCGGCAACGTCGTGGACGTCAGCACGTTCGAGTACCGCCCGTGGACCTACAACTTCGAGGACATCCTCGGTGGCGGCAAGGTGCACGCGAACTTCGACCCGTCCGAGGTCCAGGTCTCCATCGGCAGCAAGACCTCGCCGGTCATGACCGGGCACCAGCGCTTCTACTCGCTGGACCTGATCAACTACCCGCTGCCGGCCGATCCTGTCGCGTGTGTCACCGATCCGAGCAGCTGTCTCCCGCTCGAGGCGCACCCCTGTCTCCCGGGCACCGGCTGCGTGCCGCGGGTGATGCTCGTCGACAAGGCGCCGCAGGCTGCCATGGGTGACCCCTACGGCCTCCAGGGCGTCTTCGACCTCAAGACCAAGGCGTTCATCGCCATGGCCAGTGTCGACGGAACTCAGCGCACGATGCTCTCCCTCGGCAACGTGATCGATCCCTACTACGACGATCTGTTGGCCATGCTCACCGAGCAGTGGGCCAGCCAGGGCAACGACCTGCCGGCGCTGCTGGGCACCACGATCGAGGTGCGCAACGGCACCTCGACGACCAGCCTGAGCCTGCTCAACGGCTTGCAGATCGACCCGAGCTCCACCGAGGGTGGGATCAGCCTCAGGACGACCGGCACCGTGCAGGCAGGTGTGCTGCTCGACATCTACAGCCACCTGCGGACCAGCGGCGGGGCCTGTGTGCCCAACGCCGGGAGCTCGGCGGCCGGGACCCGTGCGTACACGCCCAACGAGGACGCCGGCTACACCGTGCGCACCTCCGACGGCTTCCCGCAGGTCCCGCGGGTCGGCCCGCTCGGCGCCATCGTCGGCGGACCGGTCTACAGCATCTTCGGTGACTTCAAGGGCGCCACGACACCGCTGGTCAACACCGCCAGCGCGGTCATCGGCGTCGACACGGCCGCAGACGAGCCCAACGGGTACCCGATCTGGATCGAGCCGTTCCTGAGCTCGCCCAACCACGTCGCCAACGCGAAGACCATGGACTACCTCGGCACGGCCACGTGGTCGGCCAGCGAGTCCCCGATCGGCGCCGGCTGCCTGGTGGTCGACTTCATGCTCGGCACCGGCGTGGCGATCTTCGACAACCCGCTCGCCTACGGCTTCGAGGACCTGGTCGACTCGATCAGCACCCCGAACCCGACGATCCGCTACGTCATGGACACCGTGGACCAGGCCGTGGTGTCGGTGATCGACCAGGTGACGGCGAACCCGGTGGTCAGCTCTGTGCTGACCGACATCATCGGCTCGCTTCCGCTGTCCGACCTGCCCTGATCCAGGGCACCGACTGAAACCCGGGCCCGGGTGGGACGCGCACTGCGCCCCACCCGGGCCTGTTCACGCTCCTCGGGCCGAGCTTGCGAGGACCGAGAGCAGGGCGGGAGATCGAGTAGGGCTCGGCTCAGGTCCGAGCGCAGCGAGGGGCTGAGCGACCCGTATCGAGATCCAGATCGCTCAGCCGAAGGGCAGGGGCTCCGGGGCCAGGCTGACCGCCTTGGCGCGGGCCGCGGTGAGGCCGCGCCGGTGGTGCTGACGGCACAGGACCTCGTAGGCCACCTCGGCCGGCGGGCCGCTGCGGTCCTCCACGTCACCGACCACGATGACCTCGCCCTCGGTGACCATCACGCCGTCCTCGGTGCGGGCGTTGTGGGTGGCCTTCTTGCCGCACCAGCACAGTGCCTCCACCTGAAGCACCTCCGTGCGGTCGGCGAGCTCGACGAGCCGGCCCGAGCCGGGGAAGAGCTTGGTGCGGAAGTCGGTGAGGATGCCGAAGCAGAAGACGTCGATCTGGAGCTCGTCGGTGATCTTCGCGAGCTGGTCGATCTGGTCGACGGTGTAGAACTGCGCCTCGTCACAGATGAGGTAGTCGATCCGGCCACCGTGGGTCAGCTCGTCGACGACGTAGTGCCAGAAGTTGAACTCGTCGGTCACCTCGAGGGCCGCGTGGGTCAGCCCGAGCCGCGACGAGACGACGGACTCCCCCGCCCGGTCGTGGCTGGTGAACAGCCGGCCCACCCGGCCGCGAGCGGCGTGGTTGTGGTTCGTCTGCAGTGCGAGCGTGGACTTTCCGGAGTCCATGCTGCCGGTCCAGAAGGTCAGTTCGGCCACGCGCCGGATTGTGTCACCCCCGAGGCAAACCCCTCTTCCCAAGGGCGTTACCCACCAGTACGTTGCGAGGAGCCAACTGACCGCAACCCTCTCGGGAGCTAGCGTGCGCGCCACCAGAACAGCTGTCCTCACTGCCCTGCTCGCTCTCGTTGCCGGCCTGTTCGGCGTCGTCGGGCTGGCGCCCTCACCAGCCGCCGCCGACGGACCCGGCGTGGGCACGCCATGGGTGGTCACCCTCGGCGACTCCTACATCAGCGGCGAGGCCGGCCGCTGGGCCGGCAGCAGCAACGCCTCGAGCAGCCGGGCCGACGCGCTCGGCCCCACGGCGTACTACGACAACGCGGGCGGCACCGGTGAGCAGATCAACCGCTGCCATCGCAGCAAGTCGTCCGAGGCCTACATCGGCGGCGGCGTCAACGGACTCAACCTCGCCTGCTCCGGCGCCACCACGGCCACCTCCAACGGTGACAACTTCAAGCCCGGCATCGACTTCTTCGACAACGGCGCGGGTCGCATCGGCCAGGCCAAGGCGCTGCAGCAGTTCGCGACCACCAACAACGTGAAGATGGTCGTGGTCTCGATCGGCGGCAACGACTTCAACTTCGCCTCGATCGTCCAGTCGTGCGTGGTCGACTTCCTCACCTCCCCCACCTGGTGGAAGGACTACTGCCGCGACGACAGCTCGGTGGTCAACAACTTCACCCCCGCCAACGTCGCCAACGTCCGGGCCCGGATCGCGGGTGCCTTCCGCAACGTGCAGACGGCGATGCGCAATGCCGGCTACGCCGACACCTCCTGGACGCTCCTCGTGCAGACCTACCCGTCGCCGATCCCGCGCGGCAACGGCCTCCGCTACTCCGAGAGCGGGTTCACGCGGCAGACCGTCGGCGGCTGCGGGTTCTGGAACGGCGACGCCGACTGGGCCAACGACTACGCACTGCCCACCATCAACAGCGCCGTCTCCGGGGCGATCGCCGACTCCGGTCTGCCCAACGGCAAGATGCTCGACCTCTCCGCGGCGTTCAACGGCCGCCGACTGTGCGAGAACACCGTCGGCCTCTACGAGGAGCGCGGCATCGCTAACTGGACCTCGCCCGGAGCGGTCGACCAGACCGAGTGGGTCAACCAGATCCGGACCATCTCGACGTGCTGCGGCAGCGGGTCGCCGTACTACATCCAGGAGTCGCTGCACCCCAACTACTGGGCCCAGCTCGCGACCCGCAGCTGCGTGCGCCAGGCCTACAACGGTGGTACGACGAGGGGCGGCAGCTGCCGCATCTCCGGCACCGGCCTGGTCAACGGCGAGCCCCGGATGACGCTCCAGTAGCTAGTCGACGAGGAGCGGGATGAGCATCTCGTCGGGCGTCAGCGAGCCGTGGAGTCCGACGAGCAGGTTCTCGTAGGGGAAGTCGGTGGTGGAGACCACCGCGTGGTCGTCGCGGCACGCGACGATCACGTCGCCGAGCCTCGGCAGCACCGAGGCGTCGACCGGCCCGAACCAGCCGCGCCGAATGGCGATCTCGCGGGTCATCACCTCGGCCCGGTCGCCGAGGTGCTCGGTCCAGGTCGCGACCAGGTCGTCGACGGCACCGTTGCGGCAGTAGAGGTGTCGGAAGCGGGCCTCGCCGCCGAGCAGGGCGAGCCCGTCGCGGAGCTCGGGGTGCGCGTCGACGTCGGTGCGGCCCTCGACGGGTGAGTCGACCATCCCGTGGTCGGCGACCACGAGCAGCCGCACGTCGGGCGGCAGCGCCTCGCGCAGCTGCTCGGCCTCGGCGTCGACCATCGACAGCTGCATCAGCCACTGGCTGGAGGCGATACCCCACTTGTGACCGGTCCAGTCGAGGTCGCCGTCGTAGAGGTAGGTCAGCGACGGGCGCTCGGTCGACGCGGCGACGGCTGCGGCGATCCGCTCGCCCACCTTGTCGGCGCCGACGTAGTCGGCCCCGCGGTGGGCGGCCACGGTCAGGCCGCTGCCGTCGAAGGCGCGCTTGTTGACCACGGTGACCGTCACGCCGGCCGCCTTGAGCCCGGAGAACGCCGTCGCGTGCGGCTGCCACTCCAGCGGGTCGACGTCCTGGTCCCAGAAGAGGTGGTTGAGCAGCTGGTCGGTGCCGGGCACCCGGGCGGTGAAGCCGACCAGGCCGTGCGCGCCCGGGGTCAGCCCGGTGCCGAGGGAGGTCAGGCTGGTCGCGGTCGTCGACGGTACGCCGGCGGTGCCGGGCTGCTGCCCCGCCTGCAGCGCGGAGAGGTACGGCGCCGCGTGGGCGTAGCGCCGCAGGAGCTCGTCACCGAGGCCGTCGACCAGGAACACGACGTACGACGGGGCGTCGGGCAGCACCAGCTCCGAGGGCGCGACGCCGACGGGAACACCGAGCGCGGCACCGACAGCCGGCACGACGTCGCCCAGCGACCGCTCGCCGTAGGCGGGCTCCTGGAACGTGCTCACGCGTCGCTGTGCGTCCGCGCCGAGAGCGACTCGGCGAACGCCAGCAGCCGCGTGACGGCGTCGACGCCATCGGCCGCAGCCGAGACCCGCAGGGAGAAGTCGTCGGAGGCGAAGACGCCGGTGTAGCCGTGGTCCGCCTCGCACTCGGGGTCGCTGCAGCCGGCCGGCTCGAGGTCGACGCGGCTCACGCCGCCCCAGCCGATCGTCATCACGGCCTCGGCCGGAGCCTTCGGGCCCGAGGTCGGGTTGGCCGTCATCCGCGTGACCACCACCGACTTCACGGCCGACAGCCGGACCGCCTCGGTGGAGGTGGACGTGTAGGGCTCGGGCAGCAGGTCGTCGCCGGTGTGCTCGTCGGTGTGCGCCAGGATCAGCCGGGTCGGGGTCAGCACGACCACGCTCTGGTGGCGGCGTACCTCGTCGCGCTCGAAGGTCGGCTCGTGGTGGACGAAGAACGAGACCACCGACTCTCCGGCGACCGCCCCCTCCACGCTGTCGGCGACGACCTCGGGGTAGTAGCCCGTCAGGTCGATCGCGGATCGGAGCTCACGCATCCGGTCGCGCTCGTCGTGACGGTGGGTGGGCTGGCGGACGGGCCTCGGCATGTCCGCAGTCTGTCACCCTCTGCTCACTCCGCCACCGCCATGGTGGTGCCGAGTCCGATCATCATCACTCCGCCGGCCGCGCCGAGCTTGTCCAGGCGGGTCGGCTTGCGGGCGAACCACTGGCGGGCCTTGCCGGCCAGGATCGCCCAGGTGCTGTCGGACATCACCGCCATGACGCCGAAGACGAGCCCGAGCACCAGCGAGCTGCGGTCCGGCGGCTGCCGACTCCGAGGTGAACTGCGGCAGGAAGGCCACGAAGAACACGATCGTCTTCGGGTTGGTGACCCCGACGACGAAGCCGGTGCCGAGGGCGCGGCCGCGTCCCTCCGGCTGGGGCGAGCCACCCTCCAGCAGGGCGAGCCGGGCATCGGACCGGTGCCGGATCGCGTGGATGCCGAGGTAGATGACGTAGCCGGCACCCGCCACCTTCAAGACCGTGTACGCCGTCGCGCTGGCCGCCACCACCGCGCCGAGCCCGAGCGCCACCAGCAGCACCTGGGTCACCACGCCGAGACCGTTGCCGACCACCGAGATCAGCGCGTCGCGCAGGGAGACGGTCAGCGCCCGGCTCAGCATGAACAGCACGCTGGGCCCGGGGACCTGGATGAACAGGAAGGACGCGACGAGGAACGCGATCCACTGGTTCGAGCTGGGCATGGTCCATCATGCGCCAGCTTCGGTCCGCGCCGCTCGGGTTTATCGAGCAGCGGACTACTCCGGGATGGTGTCGCCCGCCTGGTCGGTGAGCCGGCGGACGAACAGGTCCGAGCGCGGCTCGGCCACGTGCGCCACCCGGGCCGACGCGGTGAGCACCGAGGCACCCTGCACTCCGACGAGCACCAGCCCGAGCTCCAGCGAAGCCAGCTGGGGGATGTCGTTCTGCAGCTGGGCGACCCGCGCGATCAGTCGCTCGATCTCCTCGACGTCGACCGGCTCCGCGCCGCGGTAGCCGAACAGCATCGGCGAGCTCTTCACCTCGCGGACCATGGCCGCCGCGTCGCGCTCGCCCAGCGGCGGGATCCGGTAGGACTTGTCGGCGAGCAGCTCGATGACCGGCCCCGAGATGCCGAACGAGACCACCGGCCCGAAGAGCGGGTCCTCGACGCTGTTGACCGCGATCGGCACTCCGGGCGGCGCGTTCTTCTGGAGCACGAACTGCGCCTTCTCCGGGTCCTTGATCAGGGTGGACAGCGACTGCCAGGCCTCGCGCATCTCCGCGGAGCTGCCGATGTTGCGCCACACGTGCGCCAGGTCGGGACGCTCGCGCAGCGACTCCGCCGTGGCCTTGAGCACCACGTCCCAGCCCATCGCCCGGCCGGCGGCCTGTGCCTGCCGCAGGGTGGAGACCGACTTGGTCTCCCACAGCTCGATCCCGAACGCCGCGAGCAGCTCGGTGAGCTGCTCCGGGGCCAGGGCCGCACCTTCCGGGTGAGCGCTCAGCGCCTCGTTGACGATCCTCCGGGCGGTGGCCAGGTCGACCTCGGCCGGGTCGGGCGGCGGGCCGTCGGGGGTGCGCAGCCACACGGCGTACTCGACGACGCGCGCGAGCGCGCGGACGGCGGCCTCGACCGCGGGGTAGGACGGCACCGAGCCGCGACCGGCGGTCGAGCCGGCGACGTCGGGCACGCGGAGCAGCTCGGGCACACCCTCGGCGCCGAGGAACGAGGAGACCAGCGGCTTGTCCGACTGCTCCCCCACGGCTGCCAGCACGTTGGCGACGTCCTCGCCGGAGACGTTGAGGGGCGGGATGTAGACCGCGATCACCGAGTCGATCTCGGGGTCGTCGATCGCGGCGTCGAGTGCGTCCTCGAAGTCGTCGGCGGTGGCCTCCGCGCCGAGAGCGACGGACTTGTTGACCACCAGCCCTACGGCGGCAGCAGCGTCGGCCGCGAGCAGGCCGAGCGCGTCGGAGTTGCCGACGACGGCGACCCGGCGGCCGCGCGGCAGCGGCTGGTGGGCCAGCAGCTGGGCGACGTCGAACATCTCCTCGAGCGTGTCCACCTGGATCACCCCCGCCTGCCGGAACATCGCGTCGACCGCCTGCGCGGGCGCCTCGATCCGGCGTACGGCATGGCCCATCGGCACGCCCTGGGTGGTGCGGCCCGAGCGGACGGCGATGATCGGCTTGCGCAGCGAGACCCGGCGCGCGATGCGGGAGAACTTGCGCGGGTTACCGATCGACTCGAGGTAGAGCAGCACGACCTCGGTGGAGTCGTCCTCCTCCCAGTACTGCAGCAGGTCGTTGCCCGAGACGTCGGCACGGTTGCCCGCGCTGACGAACGTCGAGAGCCCGAGCCCGCGGTTCTGGACCTTCTCGAGGATGGCCGAACCCAGTGCGCCGGACTGGCAGAAGAAGCCGGCCCGGCCGCGCGGCGGCATCACCGACGACAGCGACGCGTTGACCGAGACCGCCGGGTCGGTGTTGATGACACCGAGGCAGTTGGGGCCGATCAGCCGCAGTCCGTAGGACCGCGAGAGCCCGACCAGGTGACGCTGCCGCTGCCGGCCCTCCTCGCCCACCTCCGCGAAGCCCGACGAGATCACGATCAGCCCGTGCACGCCCTTGGCCGCGCAGTCGAGCACCACGTCGTTGACCGCCTCGGCCGGCACCGCGACGATCGCGACGTCGACGTCGTCGGGGATCGCGTTGACCGACTTGTACGCCGGCATGCCGGACACCGCGGACGCCGTCGGGTTCACGACGTAGACCCGGCCGGTGTAGTCACCGGTGACCAGGTTGCGCACCAGCGCCTGGCCGATCGTGTCCTGGCGCCGGCTGGCGCCGATGATCGCGACCGAGCGCGGGTTGAAGAACCGCTCGATCGACGCCGCCTCGGCCCGGTGCTCGCGCCCGCGCATCACGCCGACCGCGGTGTCGGTCGGGTCGATGGGGAACTCCAGCATCAGCACGCCGTCCTCGTAGCCGCTGACGACGTGGTAGCCGGCGTCGCGGAACGTCTGGATCATCCGCTGGTTGTCGGGCAGCACCTCGGCGTGGAACCGCTCGATGCCGCGCTCGCGCCCGGCCTGGGCCAGGTGCTCGAGGAGCAGCTGCGCGATGCCGCGGCCCTGGTGCTCGTCCTCGACCAGGAAGGCGACCTCGGCCGCCGGCTCGTGCGAGTCGGGGTCGGCGTCGTAGCGCCCGACGGCGATCATCCGGCCGCCGAGGAGCATCACCAGCGCCACCCGACGGTCGTGGTCGACCTGCGTGAAGCGGCGTACGTCGCGCTCGGAGAGGGTCGGCATCGGCGAGAAGAACCGGTAGTACTTCGACTCGTCGGAGACCCGGCTGTAGAACTCGACCAGCAGGTCGGCGTCCTCGGCCCGGATCGGCCGGATGTGGGCGGTCCGGCCGTCGCGCAGCAGGACATCGGCCTCCCAGTGCCGCGGGGCGGCGGGCGCCTCTGTCATGCCCTACCTTTCCGCTTACGGGACTGTTCCGGCGGAGGACAAAGTACCGCGTCGTGGCGCCGGCCGGACCGGTCGCTCCCGGCCAGGAGATGACCGTCACGTTGCGGTGAGCCTTCCCCGGCGAGCCCGCCGGCGATTGGTCGGCGGCAGCGGGGAGAATGCGCCCATGGCACGGCGAACCACGAAACAGGCCCTTCCCGACGACTTCGAGGAGCACATCCTCGACATCGACATCGGCGACGAGATGCGGGCCTCCTTCCTGGAGTACTCCTACTCCGTCATCTACTCCCGGGCCCTGCCCGACGCCCGCGACGGGCTGAAGCCGGTGCAGCGCCGGATCCTCTACACGATGAACGACATGGGCCTGCGCCCCGACCGCGGACACGTGAAGAGCGCCCGGGTCGTCGGCGAGGTGATGGGCCGCCTCCACCCGCACGGTGACGGCGCGATCTACGACGCCCTGGTGCGCCTGGCGCAGCCCTGGTCGATGCGGGTGCCGACCATCGACGGCCACGGCAACTTCGGCTCGCCCGACGACTCCCCCGCCGCGATGCGTTACACCGAGTGCCGCATGGCACCCGCCGCAGTGGCGATGACGGCCGGCATCGACGAGGACACCGTCGACTTCCGGCCCAACTACGACAGCCGCGAGCTCGAGCCGTCGGTGCTGCCGTCGGCCATCCCCAACCTGGTCGTCAACGGCTCCACCGGCATCGCGGTCGGCATGGCCACCAACATGGCGCCGCACAACCTGGTCGAGGTCGTGCAGGCGCTGCGCCACCTGATCAAGCACCCCGCCACGAACGTCGAGGGCCTGATGCGGTTCATCCCCGGGCCCGACCTCCCCACCGGCGGCAAGATCGTCGGCCTCGACGGCATCCGCGACGCCTACGAGACCGGCCGAGGTGTGTTCCGGATGCGCGCGTCGGCCCGGATCGAGACCGTCGGGCGCCGCAAGGGCATCGTGGTCACCGAGCTGCCCTACGGCGTCGGCACCGAGAAGGTCATCGAGCGGATCAAGACGCTGGTGCAGGGCAAGAAGCTGCAGGGCATCTCCGACATCAAGGACCTCACCGACCGCGAGAAGGGCATGCGGCTGGTGATCGAGGTCAAGAACGGCTTCGTGCCCGAGGCCATGCTCGAGCAGCTCTACCGGCAGACGCCGATGGAGGACTCCTTCGGCATCAACAACGTCGCGCTGGTCGACGGCCAGCCGCGCACGCTGGGTCTCAAGGAGCTGCTCCGGGTCTTCCTCGACCACCGCTTCGAGGTCGTCCGCCGGCGCTCGGAGTTCCGGCGCGCCAAGGCTGCCGACCGGCTGCACCTGGTCGACGGACTGATCCTGGCGATCCTCGACATCGACGAGGTGATCCAGCTGATCCGCACCTCCGACGACACCGCGATGGCCAAGGAGCGCCTGATGCAGGTCTTCGACCTGACCGAGATCCAGACCAACTACATCCTCGAGATGCCGCTGCGCCGGCTCACCAAGTTCTCGAAGATCGAGCTCGAGAAGGAGAAGACCGAGCTGGAGCTGGAGATCGAGCGGCTCGACGCGATCCTCAACGACGAGACCATGCGCTGGAAGGTCGTCTCCGACGAGCTCGCCGAGGTCGCCAGCACCTACGGCACCCCGCGGCGCACGGTGCTGCTCGAGTCGGCCGGCAGCGCTGCGGTCACCGCCGCCACCACCCAGCTCGAGGTGGCCGACGACCCGTGCCTGGCGCTGATGTCGTCGTCCGGGCTGCTCGCCCGCACCTCGGGTGCCGACGTCGGCGCCGGCGGGCGCGCGCACCAACCACGACGTGGTCGTCTCCGCTGTCGCCACCACGGCGCGCGGCGAGGTCGGTGTGCTCACCTCGGCCGGCCGGGTGATCCGGCTCGGCGTGCTCGACCTGCCCACGATCCCGGCCTCGGCCAACGACCCCAACCTCCAGGGCGGGCTGCCGATCAGCGAGGTGCTGCCGCTCGACCCGGGCGAGCGGGCCCTCGGGCTGTGCCGGCTGAGCGCCGACGGGCCCGGGCTGGCCCTCGGCACGAAGCAGGGCATCGTGAAGCGGGTCAACCCCGAGGTCCTCGGCAGGGACGACTGGGAGGTGATCGGGCTCAAGGACGGCGACGAGGTCGTCGGCGCCCTGGAGCTCACGACCGGCGCCGAGACCCTGTGCTTCATCACCTCCGACGCGCAGCTGCTGCACTTCGGAGCCGACGGCGTACGCCCGCAGGGACGGTCCGGTGGCGGTATCGCCGGCGTCAAGCTGGCCGCCGGCCAGCACGTCGCGTGGTTCGGTGCGATCGACCCTGCAGCCCCCGAAGGCTCGGTCGTGGTCACCGCGTCGGGATCCTCGACGGCACTGCCCGGCACCGAGCCGGGCGCGGTCAAGGTCGCTCCGTTCGCCGAGTACCCCGGCAAGGGCCGCGCCACCGGCGGCGTCCGCTGCCACCGCTTCCTCAAGGGCGAGGACGTCCTGGTCTTCGCCTGGGCCGGCACCGCGCCTGCCCGGGCCGCGGCGGCCAGCGGTTCTCCGGTCGACCTGCCCGAGGCCACCGGCAAGCGCGACGGCTCCGGCATCCCCGGCAGCCAGCCGATCGCGGCAGCGGCAGGCCCGCTCGCGTCGCGCGTGCCCGCCGGTGTGGAAGGGTGACTGCATGCGTATCCATGCCCTGGCCGCGGCCGGTCTGATCGGCCTCCTGGGCATCTCCGTCAGCGCCTGCAGCGACGACGACGAGCCGGTCAGCGAGGGCAAGCCCCCCGAAGAGGTGATGGAGCTCGCGAAGACCACGGTCGACGAGACCAGCGGCCTCTCGATCTCGCTGAGCACCGACGACCTGCCCGACGGAGTCACCGGCATCGTGGCCGCCGACGGCGTCGGCACTCACGCACCTGCCTTCGAGGGCACGATCACCGTGCGCCTGCTCGGCAACTCGGTCGAGGTGCCGGTGATCGCCGCCGACGACGAGGTCTTCGTGATCCTGCCGCTCACCAGCGACTACCAGAGCATCGACCCCGGCGAGTACGGCGCACCCGACCCCGCCCAGCTGATGAGCCCCGACGAGGGCTTCTCCTCCCTGCTGCCAGCCACCACCGAGCTCGAGGCGGGTGACTCCGTGCGCGGCGGCGAGGACAACAAGGAGGTCCTGACCGAGTACACCGGCACCGTTCCGAGCTCGGCCGTGGTCAACGTGATCCCCAGCGCCGAGGGCGACTTCGACGTCACCTACTCCATCACCTCCGAGGGCGAGCTGCGCGAAGTGGTGCTCACCGGCGTCTTCTACCCCGACAGCGACGAGATGACCTACACGCTCGGGTTCGACGACTACGGCACCGAGCAGGACATCACCGCGCCGTGACCGCCCGGTGAAGGTGGCTAGTCCGCGGGCGCTGCTCGCCCTCGCGGCGGTCGCTGTGGCCTTCGCCGCGGCCGACACGTACGTCGTCGTGCTCGCGCTCCCCGAGATGGTGGGAGCGGTCGGCGTCTCGACCGAGGAGCTGCAGCGGGCCGCCCCGATCATCTCCGGCTTCCTGCTCGGCTACGTCGCCATGCTGCCGCTGATCGGCCGGATCGCCGACCTGCGCGGCCGGACCCCGGTGCTGGTCGCCGCACTGGTGATCTTCGCGTTCGGGTCGCTGGTCACCGCCCTCGCCTACGACATGCCGTCGATGGTCGCCGGCCGGTTCCTGCAGGGTCTCGGCGGCGGTGGCCTGGTGCCGGCCACCCTGGCCCTGGTCGCGGACCTCTACCCGGTGCATCGCCGCGCCGTGCCGCTGGGCATCGTCTCGGCGGTCCAGGAGGCGGGCAGCGTGCTCGGCCCGGTCTTCGGCGCCGTCGTACTCGCCGTCGCCGACTGGCGCGCGATCTTCCTGATCAACCTGGCCGTCGGCCTGGTGCTGGCCGCCGCCATCCGGGCGTCAACGGTGGTTGAGGTGCGAGCGCAGCGAGCCTCGAAACCACCGCAAGAGAAACGTCCACTCCCCGACCTCGTCGGCGCCGTCCTGCTGCTGATCACCCTGGGCGCGGGGGCCTTGGTCTTCGTCCGCCCGTCGTCGCTGCTGCGCGACCTCACCTGGGGCCAGCTGTTCATCCCGTTCGTGACCGACGGCCGGTGGCTCTCGCCGATCGGTGCGGTCGCGATCGCGGCGGCCCTGCTGTTCGTGGTGCGCTGCCTGACCGCGCGGCGGCCGCTGGTCGACCTGCCGAGCTGGATCCGCAGCATGCGCGATGCCGACCTGCTCGGCGCGACCTACCTCGCCGTCGCGCTCGGAGGAGTGATCCTGGCCTTCGCCACCGCCGACGTGAAGGTGGAGGTCTTCGCGGACCAGGGCTGGTGGTACCTCCTCGGCTCGGCCGTGGCCACCGTCGCGTTCGTGCTGCACCTCCGCCGCACCGACCAGCCCCTGGTCCCCCGCGGCGCCCTGCGCGCGAGGCCCGCCTGGGGCGCGATCCTGGTCAGCTTCTTCATGGGCGCCGCGCTGATGGCCGCGGTGCTCGACATCCCGCTGTTCGCCCGCACCACCGTCCACCGCGACTCGCAGCTGATGGCGGCGCTGGTGCTGGTCCGGTTCCTGGTGGCCCTGCCGGTCGGCGCGGTCGTCGGCGGGTTCCTCACCCGTCGCTTCGGAGCCGGCGTGGTTGCCGCCGCCGGGATGCTCCTGGCCGCAGCCAGCTTCGTCTGGATGACGCAGTGGGACATCGACTCGCTCGACTCGTTCTGGTCCACGATCCCGCTGGTCGTGGGTGGCTTCGGGTTCGGGCTGGCGCTGCCACCGATCAACGCGGCGATCCTGGCCAGCACCGACGACGACGTACACGGTCTCGCCAGCGCGACCGTGGTCGTGGCCCGCATGGTCGGCATGCTCGTCGGCATCTCCGCGCTGACCGCGATCGGCCTGCGCCGCTACTACCAGGGCCTCGAGGACAACCCGCTCCCCTCCGCCCAGGACGTCTGCCCCGACGGCCGGACCCGCTGCTCCGAGTTCACCGATCTGATCGCCGCGGCCGGCATCCCCCAGGAGCACGCGGTGTTCGCCGGCGCCGCGGTCTGCGCGGTGATCGCAGCCGCCGCAGCCCTGATCGTCTTCCGGGGCGCGGCCACCCGCGGCGTCTCGCCGGCGGAACTCCTGCGCTCCGGTGGCTGAGGCGTCCACTACCGTCCTGACCATGGCCGACTTCGACGACCTGCTCGCTGCCAACAAGGCGTTCGCCCAGCACTTCCAGTTCTCCGGCTTCGACGGTGTCGCGAAGGCCGGCGTCGCGATCGTCACGTGCATGGACTCGCGGATCGACCCGTTGGCGATGCTCGGCCTGAGTGCGGGCGACGCGAAGATCTTCCGCAATCCCGGGGGGCGCGTCACCCCGCAGGCCCTCGAAGCCCTGGTGCTCGGCGTCCACCTGCTCAACGTGAACCGCATCCTGATCATCCCGCACTCGCGATGCGCCATGGCCTCGGCCACCGAGCAGGAGCTGCACGAACGCATCGGGCGGTCGGCGGGCGTCGACGCGTCCTGGCAGCCCTTCCACGTGGTCCGAGACCAGATGGCAGCCCTCGCCGAGGACGTGCAGAAGGTCCGGAGCCACCCGCTGGTCCCGGAGTCCGTGCACGTCGGCGGATTCATGTACGACGTCGACAGCGGCCGGCTCGACCAGCGGTACTAGCGGTAGGTCCCGTCGGGCAGTGCCTGGGGACACTCCTCACCAGGCGACACCGCCAGCTCGAAGTGCCAGATCTCGTTGGCGAAGGTCTGGCACAGTCCGTAGTCGGCGCCGTGCTGCATCAGCCAGCTGTCGGCATCGACCGGACCGATGTCCACAGCGTCGCCCGAGACGTGGGCCGACTTGTCCGGGGTGGCGACGTACTTCAGCGCCTCCTCGAGGCTGCCGTACTCGTCCACTGCCTCGTCGAGCAGCCGCTGCTGGTCCTCGCGACTGCGCCAGCCGCTGGTGACCCAGAACTCGACACCATCGGCCGACGCGTCGTCGTAGGCCTGCTGCACCGCCTCCAGCAGGTCCGGGTCCAGGTTCGCCAGCTGCGGGGCGTTGACGTCCAGGGGCGAGAGCTCCCCATCCCGGCCGCGGGGAGGTGGCCCAGGAGGCGCCTCGGCGAAGTGTGGGCGGGCCGGGGTCGACACCGGGTGGGCTGACCCGTCGCGATCAGGCTCGGGGCCGCCGCCGCAGGCGGCCACGAGCAGGGCGACCAGGGCGAGGGCGGAGGTGATGGCGGACGATCGGCGCGCGGTAGTCGAGAGCATGACGAAAGCCTCGCTGCCTGCCTGGCTCGCCACATCGACCGTGAGTGCCGGGCCGTCGACCGCAGGTACCGGCTCGCTGGCACCTGCCTCAGCCGCAGCCTGCTCAGGCGTCGAGCGCCTCGACGTCGACCTCGTAGGCGCCCTGGACGATGAAGTCCTTGCGCGGCGCTACGTCGGCGCCCATCAGCAGCTCGAAGACCTTGGCGGCCTCGTCTGCGTCGTCGACGGTGAGCTTGCGCAAGGTGCGGTGGCGTGGGTCCATCGTGGTCTCGGCCAGCTGGTCGGCGTCCATCTCGCCGAGGCCCTTGTAGCGCTGCACCGGGTCCTTCCAGCGCACGCCCTTCTTGGTCAGCTCGGCGAGCTTTCGCTGCAGCTCGTCGTCGGAGTAGGTGTAGACGTACTTCTCCATCCCCTTCTTGGGGTTGGACAGCTCGATCCGGTGCAGTGGCGGCACCGCCGTGAACACCCGGCCGTCCTGCACCAGCTCGGGCATGTACTTGAAGAACAGCGTGGCCAGCAGGCATCGGATGTGCGCGCCGTCGGAGTCGGCGTCGGCCATGAAGATGATCCGGCCGTAGCGGGCGGCGTCGAGGTCGAAGGTCCGGCCGGTGCCGGCACCGATCACCTGGAGGATCGAGGCGCACTCGGTGTTCTTGAGCATGTCGCCGATCGAGGCCTTCTGGACGTTCAGGATCTTGCCCCGGATCGGCAGCAGCGCCTGGAACTCGGAGTTGCGGGCGGCCTTGGCCGTGCCCATGGCCGAGTCGCCCTCCACGATGAACAGCTCGGTGCGCTCGATGTCGTTGCTCCGGCAGTCGTTGAGCTTCGAGGGCAGCGACGAGGACTCCAGCGCGTTCTTCCGGCGCTGGGTCTCCTTGTGCTGGCGGGCGGCGATCCGGGTCTTGGAGGCCCCGACCACCTTCTCCATCAGCAGCTTGGCCTGGGCCTTGTCGGCCCGCTTGGTCGAGGTGAGGAACTTCTTCAGCTCCGCCGACACCACCTTGCGGACGACGCCTCGCGCCGCCGGAGTGCCGAGGATCTCCTTGGTCTGGCCCTCGAACTGCGGCTCGGCCAGCCGCACCGTGACCACGGCCGTCAGTCCCTCGAGGATGTCGTCCTTGACCACGTCGTCGTCGTTGACCTTGAGCGCCTTGGTCGCGCGCATCGCCTCGTTGAACGTCTTGGTCAGGGCGCCCTCGAAGCCGCTGACGTGGGTGCCGCCCTTGGGCGTCGCGATCACGTTGACGTAGGAGCGGAGCTCGGTGTCGTAGCCGGTGCCCCAGCGCGCCGCGATGTCGACGACCAGCTCGCGCTCGACCTCCTGCGGCGACATGTGCCCCTTGGCGTCCAGCAGCGGCACGGTCTCGGTGAAGGTGTCCATGCCCTGCAGGCGGAGCACGTCGGTCACCGGCTCGTCGCCGGCGAGGAAGTCGACGAACTCGGCGATGCCGCCGTCGTGCCGGAACTTCTCCTCGACCGGATTGTCGCCGCGGAGGTCGCGGATGACCAGCTCGAGGCCCGGCACGATGAACGACGTCTGCCGGGCGCGCCCGAGCAGTCCCTCGAACTCGAACCTGGCGTCCTTGGTGAAGACCTGCCGGTCCGGCCAGAACCGGACGTGGGTGCCGGTCTTGCCCTTCGCCACCCGCTTGCCCTTGCGGGTCAGGCCCGACTTGGCCGTGAACTCCGCGTCCGGACCCTCGCCGGAGAAGATGCCGGGCACTCCGCGGTGGAAGCTCAGCCCCTGCTGGCTGGGCGTCCGGTCGACGTCGATGTCCATCCGGGCCGACAGCGCGTTGACGACCGAGAGCCCGACGCCGTGCAGGCCGCCCGTGGCGACGTACGAGCCGCCACCGAACTTGCCGCCGGCGTGCAGCTTGGTCGCGACGACCTCTACGCCGGGCAGCCCGGTCTTCGGCTCCTTGTCGGTCGGGATGCCGCGGCCGTCGTCGTAGACCTCGACCGAGTCGTCGGGGTGCAAGGTGACCTCGACCTTGTGGGCCGAGCCCGCCAGGGCCTCGTCGACGCCGTTGTCGATGATCTCCCAGAGGCAGTGCATGAGCCCGCGCGTGTCAGTGGACCCGATGTACATGCCGGGACGCTTGCGGACCGCCTCGAGGCCCTCGAGGACCAGCAGGTGTGCGGCGTTGTAGGTGTTGTCGACGATCGTGGGCTCCTGCGGAAATCTGATGCTTGGTGGTGTTCCGAATCTACCTGCGACACGCCGGGGCCCGATGCAGGCACGCCTGCCCGGCGCGCGTCACGATGTGGACACGATCGGTGCTCGATCCGGCCGATCCGCAACCTTGTCGAGGACAACGGCGTCAGACTCTCGACACCGAAAAGTTCAGCACCACAGGACACCACAACTGCATCAGTCCCTCTTTTTGGTTACACAGCATGCGAAACCCGGCCACGGGGAGGGACATCGGATGATTGGATGGACGTGTCATTCGACACCTGGATACGGGAATCTTGGGATCCCTCTATAGGTTGTAGAAGCGACACCGACTGATGAGAGATGAGGCCGAAGTGACAACTGCCGTTGCCACCAGTGCTCCACTGACTGCTGAGGACCGTTGCGACCGCTGCGGGGCTCAGGCCTACCTTCGTGTGGAGCTCCAGTCCGGTGGTGAGCTGCTTTTCTGCGCCCACCACGCTCGCGAGCACGGTGACAAGCTCAAGGAGATCGCGGCCACCGTGATCGACGAGACGCACAAGCTCACCCAGACGCCTGCCGTAGCTCCCGAGGCCTAAGCGCTGCGACCACCACCCAACGACTCCCCGAAGGCCCCGGACCCACGTCCGGGGCCTTCGGCTTCCCCGGTCATGCCAGGGTGGTCCGCGTGACGGCTACCGAGGTCCTGGTCGCGATCGCGATCCTGGTCGGCCTGGTCGGCATCCTGGTGCCGATCCTCCCGGGGTCGGTGCTGATCCTCGGGGCGGTCCTGGTCTGGGCTCTCGAGCTCCAGGAGTCGGCTGGCTGGGTCGTGTTCTCGATCGCAGCTGTGCTGCTGGTCGGCGGTGCGGTGGTCAAGTACGCCGTCCCCGGCAAGCACCTGAAACAGGCCGGCATCCCGGCCCGCACGCAGTGGATCGGCGCCGGGTGTGCCGTGGTCGGCTTCTTCGTGGTGCCGGTGGTCGGCATCTTCCTGGGCTTCGTCCTCGGCGTCTATCTCGCCGAGCGCCAGCGCGTCGGTGAGGCGCGGGCCTGGCCGTCGACGAAGCACGCCCTGCGGGCGGTGGGGCTCAGCATCCTGATCGAGCTCGCCGCCGGGGTCCTCGCCACGCTCTGCTGGGTGGTCGGATTGTTCGTCACATGAGCGTGCTCCTGGCCCTGTCCGGGGCGGTGCTCTACGGCCTCTCCGACTTCCTCGGCGGCCTGGCCTCCCGGCGTACCTCCCCCTGGGCCGTGGCCATGGTCTCCGCGTTCGCCGCGGCTGTGCTGGTGCTGGTGGCCTCGATCTTCGCCGACGGCTCGCCCGACGCGACCAGCCTGTGGTGGGCCGTGCTGGCGGGCGTTGGCAACGGCTTCGGTACGTCGTTCCTCTACCGAGGGCTGAGCACCGGCCGGATGGGCGTGGTCGCCCCGATCTCTGCGGTCGGCGCGGCCGTCGTGCCCGTCGCAGCAGGCCTCATCGGCGGGGAACGTCCGGGCGCGGTGGTCTGGGTCGGCATCCTGTTGGCGCTGCCCGGCATCTGGTTCGTGTCGCGGGAGCCCGACCTGGCCGACAACCCCGTGCGCGGCGGGGTCGGTGACGGCGTCCTCGCCGGGCTGGGGTTCGGCACGCTGTTCGCGGCGCTCGGCCAGATCCCGGAGTCGGCCGGGCTCCTCCCACTGGCGCTCAACCAGGTCGTGGCGGGCGTGGTCATCGTCGCGGTGGCCCTGGTGCTCCGGACCGACTGGCTGCCCCGGGAACGCGCTGCCCTGGTCGGCCTGTGGTGCGGGGCGCTCGCCGCCGCTGCGACCGGTGCGTTCCTCGTCGCCACCCAGCAGGGCGAGCTGACCGTCACCGCGGTGCTGGCCTCGCTCTACCCCGCCTTCACGATCCTGCTGGCGGCGTCGGTGCTGCGCGAGCGGATCCACCGCACGCAGGGCTTCGGGCTGGCTCTGTGCGGCCTCGCTGTGGTGCTGGTCGCGATCGGCTGATTCGGAGAATCCCTGGTTTGGGCCACATTTCGCCCGGGTATAGGACGCTCATGTCCACGCGAAGCCTCGCGACCGCATTCATGACCGCGTTGACCGCGGCCTGCGCCCTGATCGCAGCTGAGTGCGTGGCCCTGCTGCTCATCAACCAGATGGTCTGATCGCTCAGTAGATCCGTCTGCGCAGCGCCCGCTCGACCATCCGCCGCGGCATCTGTCGCGCTCCCGTCCGGTAGTAGCCCTGCCAGTCCGTTGCGCCGGCGCTCCCGGCCAGCGTCGACGGCAGGGGCGTGACGCCGAGCAGCTCGGCCGCCCGGTCCGCCAGGATCAGCTGGCCCGTCTGCGTCGGATGGATCCGGTCGGGGCTCATCGTCCGCGGCCCGCGTAGATCACTGCCTGCGAACACCAGCGCCCCCGAACCCTCGAGGATCGCGTTCGCCTCGCGCACCCCTCGCCGGAACGCCGCCCCCGTGCCCGGGAACCCGGCCAGGCCGAGGGCGATCGTCGGCGTGAGGACCTGCTCTGCGCTCTCCTTGGCCGTCCTCACGATCGTCGCCACGTTGTCCGCGAACCGGCCGGCATCCCAGTCGAACAGGATGTCGTTGGTGCCCACCGTCAGGCAGGCTACGGCGTACCCCTCCTCGGCGAGCCCGGGCAGCTGCCCGAGCACGTCGCCGGATCGTGACCCGCCCACCGCAAGGTTGCGCAGCGACAGACCCATGGCCCGGCTCAGCCAGTAGGCCCAGGAATCGTCGGTGGCGACGAGGCTGTCTCCCACAGCGACGATGCCCATGGCGCGACCCTAGTCCGCAGCGGGGAGGCGCCTCGAAGATCCCCGAAAACGCCATCACCGGCAGCACGAGCGACCTAGAATTCAGGTCGGGATGGCAGGCGATCGGCCTTGCCCGTCGAACGTTGGGGAGGCCGACGGCGTGAAGTACGTCCGCGCGCTGCTGGTAGCGACGCTTGCGACCGTGATCCTTGCCGGCACGCTGGCGCCGGCCGAGGCGCAAGCGCCGAGACGCGACAGCACCTACGTGGTGGGAGACAGCACCACGTGGAGGCTCA
Organism: uncultured Actinomycetota bacterium; assembly: GCA_963769475.1. GTDB lineage: Bacteria > Actinomycetota > Actinomycetes > Propionibacteriales > Nocardioidaceae > Nocardioides. The sequence continues at coordinate 204,689 of CAVYLX010000001.1, forward strand.
CCGGCGAGTACGACGGCAGAGCCAACCTCTTCGAGCAGTACGGCCTGGACTGGCACGTCGACGCCGTCGGCGGGCGCACACTGCTGGCCCTGCCCATCCGGATCCTCTGGTACCTGGTGAACGTCGATCGATCACCTGACACCTTCGTGATGGCGCTGGGGACCAACCCGTACCCGGGCTGGGAGAAGGTGCACTACGAGCTCAGCCTGGCGCTGCTCCCCCGGGACACGAAGGTCGTCCTGGTCACGCCTGCCGTCTTCGGCACTCTGTGGCCCAAGTCGAAGACCACCCGGCGCCATGCTCGCTGGCTCGCTGAGATCGCCGCCGAACGGCCGCACACCGTCCTGGCCGACTGGCGCCGGCTGGTGAAGGAGAGCAACCCGAACCCCCGGTCCGGCAGGTCTCCGCTGCTTGCCGAGGGCATCCACCAGACTCCGGGCCTGGGACGACGCACCTGGCTCGAGCTGGTCATCGACGCGGTCGACAGAGTCAGCTGATCGAGGCTGTGGCCGCCCATCGGACAAACGAGAACTTCCGCTGACGAAGTCACCCGGACCGAGCGATACTGGAACCGTCGACCCGCAGGGACGCCGCTGCCCCTGCTGTCGATGGCACCGCCCCGCCACCCCCCGTGGGTGACGGGGTCTCGCCATTTGCTCGCGATCTGGACGGCGCAGGAAAACTAGAAGGCCTCCACCCGACAAGGGGGAGGCCTTCCTAGTGCCGCTGCTCCCCGCTCGGCGAAGTGCGAGACTCCGCGAGCCGGGATGCACTCAACCTAGTGCGATCCGGTGCGCTCCGACAGTGCCCAATGGTCCTAGGACCATTGGGCAGGCCCGGCGGCCACCGTGCACCGCTCAGTCGAGGTAGTCGCGCAGCACCTGGGAACGGCTCGGGTGGCGCAGCTTCGACATGGTTTTCGACTCGATCTGCCGGATCCGCTCGCGGGTGACGCCGTAGACCTTGCCGATCTCGTCGAGGGTCTTCGGCTGGCCGTCGGTCAGGCCGAACCGCATCGAGACCACGCCGGCCTCGCGCTCCGACAGGGTGTCGAGCACCGCGTGCAGCTGTTCCTGGAGCAGGGTGAAGCTGACCGCGTCGGCCGGGACGATCGCCTCGGAGTCCTCGATCAGGTCGCCGAACTCGGAGTCGCCGTCCTCACCCAGAGGCGTGTGCAGGGAGATCGGCTCGCGGCCGTACTTCTGCACCTCGATGACCTTCTCCGGGGTCATGTCGAGCTCCTTGGCGAGCTCCTCCGGAGTGGGCTCGCGGCCCAGGTCCTGCAGCATCTGGCGCTGCACGCGGGCCAGCTTGTTGATGACCTCGACCATGTGCACCGGGATCCGGATGGTGCGGGCCTGGTCGGCCATGGCCCGGGTGATCGCCTGCCGGATCCACCAGGTGGCGTACGTCGAGAACTTGTAGCCCTTGGTGTAGTCGAACTTCTCGACCGCGCGGATCAGACCGAGGTTGCCCTCCTGGATCAGGTCGAGGAAGAGCATGCCGCGGCCGGTGTAGCGCTTGGCCAGCGAGACGACGAGCCGGAGGTTGGCCTCGAGCAGGTGGTTCTTGGCGCGGCGGCCGTCCTCGGCGATCCACTCGAGCTCCTCGAGGATCTTCGGGGTGATCTTGCCGCCCTTGCCGAGCTTCTCCTCCGAGAACAGGCCGGCCTCGATCCGCTTGGCGAGCTCGACCTCCATCTCGGCGTTGAGGAGCGGCACCTTGCCGATCTGCTTCAGGTAGTCCTTGACGGGGTCGGCGGTCGCGCCGGCGACCATGACCTGCTGCTCGGGCTCGTCGGTGTCGTCAGCCGCGGAGACGACGAAGGTCGCGGACTTCTCGTCCTCGACGATGGTCGGGTCGGCCTTCACGTCCTGCTCGAACTGCTCGTCCGGCAGGTCGGGCAGGATCTTCTTGCCGTCGGGGCCGACGGTCGGCTGGTCGGTGATCGAGGCCTGCACGTCGGCATCGGCGTCGGCCCTCGTGGCCTGACGCTTGGCGGTCTTCTTGGCCGGAGCCTTCTTGGCCGGTGCTGCCGTCTCCTCCGGGGCCGCCTTCTTCGCGGCGGGGGCCGGAGCAGCCTTCTTCGCCGGAGCTGCCTTCTTCGCGGTGGGAGCCGGAGCAGCCTTCTTGGCGGGAGCCGCCTTCTTGGCCGTGGCCGTGGTGGTCTTCTTCGTCGCCGACGCCGCAGCAGTCCGGCCCGCAGCCGGGACGGCCACCGAGATCCCGAGCGAGCTCAGGTGGGCGAGCAGACCCTTGAGGTGCCGAGAGTCGACGCCGGCCTGGTCGCTGGCCTGGCGGACCGCCTCGGGGGTCACGCTTCCGGCGGGGGTGCCCTTGTTGATCAGGGCGGTGACTGCGGGGTGGCTGAGCACCTCAGCAGGAATCTTGCGCGCGTTCGAGGACACGAACACCTCTCGTAGAAACTGGCTCACACTGGCTTAGGGCGCGACAAAGACCGCTGGTGTCAAGAGCCGCACCGTCATTCTGCCACGGTGGTGGCGATGCTTTCGCATCGCCCGCACATCTTCCCCACTTGTAGGGCCGACAGACCAACTCAAGCCGGGCCGGCCGCCACCTTGGCCGCTGCCTTCTTCGCCTTCTTGAAGTCGCGCACCTTCTGCAGCGAGGCCGGATCGGTCACGTCGGCCACGGAGCGATAGCCCTCCAGCGCGTAGTCGCCGACGACCGACTCCCACCCCTCGGGGCGTACGTCGAGCTGCTTGGCCAGCAGGCTGACGAAGATCTGCGCCTTCTGCTTGCCGAAGCCCGGCAGCTCCTGCACGCGCTTGATCAGGTCCTGGCCCGACGTCGCTTCGGTCCACAGCCGGGACGCGTCGCCGTCGTACTTCTCCATCACGAGGCGGGCCAGCTCCTGGAGCCGCGCCGACATCGATCCCGGGAAGCGGTGGATGGCCGGCGGCGTCGAGCACAGCGCGGCGAAGGTCTCGGGATCGGCCTCGGCGATCGCGCCCGGCTCGAAGGTGCCGAACCGGTCCAGCACCTTCGCCGGCCCGCGGAACGCGTGCTCCATCGGGTACTGCTGGTCGAGCATCATCCCGACCACCAGTGCGAACGGTGAGTCGGTCAGGACCTGGTCGGCCGCGGCATCGCCGGTGATGTGGATGTCCATGGCGCCCAGTATCTCGAACCGCATGAAATAGCTGTCGCCCCGACGCAACCTCTTTGCCCCAGCCGTCGTCAGTGGAGTACGAAAGGGGTGCCCGATGGCCTTCTCGACCACAAAGCTGGCGCAGGACGCGCCGTCGTTCCAGGAGTACGCCGCAACCGCATGGCCGTGGCTCTACCGGTCCTCGTACTTGCTGACCGGCAACCACGCGGACGCCGAGGACCTCGCCCAGCAGACACTGCTGCAGGCCTGCCAGTCGTGGGCCAAGGTGAGCCGGGCCGACCAGCCCGCGGCCTACTTGCGACGGATGCAGACCAACCTCTACATCTCGCAGCGTCGCCCCAAGGGCCGCAGGCTCGAGCTGCTCACCGACGCTCCCCCCGAGCCGCGCCCGGAGCCGGCCGCGGGCCCCGAGGACCGGATGGTGATCTGGCCGCACATCGCGTCACTGCCACCCCGGCAACGAGCCGTGGTCGTGCTCCGCTACTACGAACAGCTCAGCGAGCGGGAGATCGCTGAAGCGCTCGGCTGCTCCACGGGCAACGTCAAGTCCACGGCGCACCGCGCGCTCCAAACCTTGCGAGCCGCGATCGGCCCCGAGGCACACACCGGAGAGGAGGCCTGAGGTGACAACGGAACTCGAGGAGACCCTGGCCCGCGAGCTGCGCGAGGTCGCCGGCGGCGTCTGGGTGCCGCCGATGCCCACAGTGGCGCCCACCGACGAGCCGCGGCCGCGCGCCGTTCGACCCTGGCAGCCCATCGTGGTCGCCGCCGCCGTCGCGCTGATCGTCGGAGTGGTGGCCCTGGTGCTCAGCCAGCAGGACGTCGACAACTCCCAGCCCGCACCGTCGCCGAGCGTCCCGCCCTCCGCGCCGGACGTCACCATCCGCGTGTCCGCGCCGACGGTCCCTTACGTCCTCGACCAGCGGCTCTACGTCAACGGCAGTCAGGTGCCAGGCGACTGGTGGTCCGTGCAGTCTCGCGCCGGGGTCTGGCTGGCACAGCAGACCGACGGCTCGTGGTGGTGGGGCGGTCCCGGCGTGGACACCGGAAAGTTCGAAGCCCAGCTGGATCAACCACCGGTGATCTCGCCGAACGGCCGCTACGTCGCCTACGTCGATCTGACCAGCGGTCGCGCAGGCCTGACCGGATTCGACACCCAGCCAGCGGGCGAGGGCTTCGGCCTGCCGCTCGACCTGCCCGACACCGAGGACGGCGTCCCGATCAGGGTCCGCGCCGTCACCGACGACGGAGACGTGATCGTCCAGGGCACCCGCACCAGCCTGATGTGGCGCACGCAGCACGAGGACCAGTGGACTGTCGTTGAGCTGGCCGACACCGCCCCGGACCAGGTGTTCCTGCAAGGAACGTCTGCCGGACTGGTCGTCGTCGACGGAGCAGACGGCGCCGTCGACGCCACCGACACCGAGCCGTACCTCGCGACAATCTCCGCCGCCGGCCTGCTCACTCCCGGGGAGGCGCTGCCGACGTACGACACCCTCGACGTCAACCCCGGCGGCACCTGGTGGGTCCGATCCCCGGCAGGCACCCTCGGTGGCGAGGTCACCTCTGTTTCGACCCTGAGCGCGCAGGCGGTCGGAGCCGGCGACGAGGTGGTCCTGGACGCTCCGGAGGGCTGGGGCTTCGCGAACGGCACCTGGACCTGGGAGGACGACGAGACCCTGATCTCGGTCCTACTGCCTGATGGTGGTGCCGACCAGGGCGAGGCACAGCTGGTCCGCTGCAGCGTCACCCTCGAGGCCTGCCGCGCCTTCGCCGGTCCCTCGACCGATACCGACAAGGGTGGCTACAGCGCCGAGGAGGCCCTGGACGCCGTGGTCGAGGCGGTCGTCGCCAACAACCGCGCCAGCCTCCTCGAGCCGGGCGTGATCAGCGACGAGTGGTGGGACCAACTGGTCGGCTTCGCTGCAGGCGGGGCCGGCTCAGGCTCCACCTGTCGCGACAACGGAGGCGGGACAAAGGACTGCGAGATCGCCTTCGAGGCCGACCCGGCAACCGTCTACTACGCGATCCTGGAACCCGCCGACGGCGGCTACGGGTGGCGGATCACCTACGTCGGCATCGCCCACGCCTGAACGGGCGCCGTCAGTCGGCCTTGACCGCCAGCACCGGGCAGTGGGCGTCGAGGAGGACGCGCTGGGCGTTGGAGCCGAGGATCAGCTTGCCGACCGGCGTACGCCGGCGCAGGCCGATCACGATCAGCTGGGCGTCGACGTCCTCGGCGACCTTGATCAGGTCCTCGGAGGGCTCGAAGCCGCGCACCAGCTGACGCACGTCGAAGGTGAGACCGGAGTCGTCGAGCTGCTTGCGGACGCCGTCCATGTGGCTGTCGGCCTTGTTGGAAGCCTCCTCGTCGAACCCTGGGCCACCGCGGTGGGAGTTGACCACCACCAGCGTCGCGTTGCGGAGCTTCGCCTCCTCGATGGCGGTCTTCAGGGCGGCGTCGCCCTCGGGCTTGGGGACGTATCCGACCACGACTGTTGCCATGCAGGCACGGTACTCAGATCCGGACCCACGTAAACCCCTGTGGACGACGAGCGCACGACACGGCTCCGTGAGGCACCCTGCATCGAGGAGGCCGGCATGGAGGAAGGCATCGTCGAACCCGTCGCGCGTGGGCTCTACGTGCGGCTGCGCCGTGCCGTGCTCGACCATGCGCGGACCGAGCGCCGCCGGGTCTTCCCTCCGGTGCTCCACGTGGGGTCGCCCGGCCTCACCGTGGCCGACTTCGCCATCGAGCCCGACGAGCACACCGACCACGCGCTGCGCACCGACATCGTCTCCGCGATGGTGCGGCTGGCCGCGCCGAGAGGTGATACGCCCCTGGTGTGGCTGTCGCGTCCGGGCGCTCCTAGCGAGGTCCGCGACGTCGACCTGGAGTGGCTCGCTGCGGCCCGGGCGGCCGGCGCCGAGCTGGGTCGCCACCTGCCGTACGTGGTGATCAACCGGCGGGCCTGGCGCGACCCGCGCACCGGCGTCGGTCGCGTCTGGCAGCGGCTGCGCGATCGGTGAGTGCACAATCATCTCCATGAGCCAGCCGCCGGTCCCGGTCCACCGCGAGGATGTCGAGATCGAGTCGGACGGATCGCAGCTCGCTGCCTGGTTCTACCCAGCGGTCAACCGGGGGTCGACGGGGACGCCCAGGCGCCGTGCGTGGTGATGGGACACGGCTTCAGCCTGACCCGCGCCGACGGCCTCGCGGAGTACGCCGAGCGGTTCGCCGCCGCTGGAGTGCACGCGCTGGTCTTCGACCACCGCTTCCTGGGCGACTCCGGTGGCAGCCCGCGGCAGCGGTTCCGGATCGGCGCCCAGCAGCGCGACTGGCGCAGCGTCGTTGCCCACGCGAAGTCCCGCCCGGACGTCGACCCGGACCGGATCGTGCTGTGGGCCTACTCCTTCGCCGGCGGCCACGTCACCAGCCTGCTCGGCAGGCGCTCGGTCGACGTGCTCGCGGCGATGGTGCTCTGCCCGTTCGCGGACGGGCTCAAGCGGGTGCTGTCGACCCCGTGGAGAGTCACCGCGTGGATCCTCCCCCGGGCCTTGCTCGACCGCCTGGGCCGCCCCGTCACCATCCCGGTCACCGCTCCGGAGGGCGGCCGGGCCGCCATGTCGTTCGCGGGCGAGGCGGACGGCTTCGCAGCCTCGGTGCCGCCGGGCTCGCGCTGGCGCAACCAGATCTCGGCCGGAGTGCTCCTGACGGTCGGGCTGTTCCGGCCGGTGCGCCGTGCGGCCCGGATCCGGCCACCGATCTGGGTCGGGCGCTGCGCCCTGGACATCACCGTCGACGCCAAGGCGGTCGCAGAGGTGGCCGGCCGGGCGCCGCTCGGCGAGCTGCACGAGTTCGAGGGCGACCACTTCGCGCCGTTCACCGGCGAGAGCACCGCCGCGATCATCGACTCGCAGGTCGAGTTCCTGGAGCGGGTCCTCGAGGTTGCGTAGGGTCTCGACACGCGCTCGACCACCATCAGCGGATCCGCTGGCGCGTCCCCGCTAGCTCCCAGGTGTGCACGGGCTCGTTGGTGTGCATCAGCTCGCCGTACTCCAGCAGGGTCTCGCGCAGCGCGTCGAAGCGGTCGATGCCCGGCGTGGCCTCCTCCCGCGCCTCCATCCGGCGCACGAACCACTCGGACGCCGTTGATGCCGGTCAGGCAGCGCTGCTCGATCACGCCCAGCAGCCGGTCGCGCGTCTCGGCGTCGACGCCCCACTCGTCGAGGCCGGCGTGCGCCATCGGCAGCAGCCGGCGCAGGACCAGCTCGGTGGCCGACACCTGACCCACGCCGGGCCAGTAGACCTGGGCCTCGATGCCCTGCTGGGCCGCGACGTGGAAGTTCTCCTCCGCCGCACTGAACGACATCTGCGACCACAGCGGCCGCTCGCTCTCCGCGAGGTGGCGCACCAGCCCGAAGTAGAAGGCGGCGTTGGCCATCATGTCCACGACGGTCGGTCCGGCGGCGAGCAGCCGGTTCTCGACCCGCAGGTGCGGCACCCCGCCGCTGATGTCGTAGATCGGCCGGTTCCAGCGGTAGATCGTGCCGTTGTGGAGCCGCAGCTCGGACAGGTTGGGCGTCCCGCCGGCCTCGAGCACCTCCAGCGGGTCCTCGTCGTCGGTCACCGGGAGCAGCGCCGGGAAGTAGCGCACGTTCTCCTCGAAGAGGTCGAAGACCGTGGTGATCCAGCGCTCCCCGAACCACACGCGCGGCCGCACCCCCTGCGCCTTGAGCTCCTCGCTGCGGGTGTCGGTGGCCTGCTCGAACAGCGGGATCCGGGTCTCCCGCCAGAGCTCCTTGCCCAGCAGGTACGGCGAGTTGGCGCCGACCGCGAGCTGGATGGCCGAGATCGCCTGCGACGCGTTCCAGTACGAGGCGAACTGGTCGGGAGAGGTCTGCACGTGCAGCTGCATGCTCGTGCACGCGGCCTCGGGCACGATCGAGTCGGCGGTGGTGTGCAGGCGCTCGGTGCCCAGGATCGAGATCGTGATGTCCTCGCCGCGCGCGGCCAGGATCTGCTCGCTGAGCAGCTTGTAGCGCGGGTTGCCGCTGAGCGACTCGACGTTCATGTGGCCCTCGGCCAGGGTCGGCAGGATCCCGATCATCACCAGGTGGGCGCCCACCTCGGCCGACTTCTCCTCGGCGTCGTTGAGGCTGCGCCGCAGGTTGTCCTCGAACGTGGTCAGCCCGCCCTCGCGCAGCTTGGCCGGCGGCACGTTGATCTCGATGTTGAACTGGCCGAGCTCGGTCTGGAAGTCGGGGTCGGCGATCGCCTCCAGCGCTTCGGCGTTCTTCAGCGCCGGGTCGCCGGCCTCGTCCACCAGGTTGAGCTCCACCTCCAGCCCGGTCATCGGGTCATCGGTGTCGAAGGCCGCCTCCCGCAGCATCCGCGCGAAGACGTCGAGACAGCGGCGCACCTTCTCCCGGTGTCGGGTGCGGTCGGCCCTGCTGAACTCCTGTGCGTCGACCTCTTCGCCCATGACGGCACACTAACGGCGGCCACTACGGCCTGCCGCTCCTCTCAGTCGCTCCAGGACGCCCTGGTGCGCTCCACCAGGTCGTCGACCACACCACTGACGTCCCCCGTGCGCTCGTAGGCGGCGCGCTGCGCCGTGGCCCCGCTGCGACCCAGCACCCGGGTCACCCCGTCGACCACGAGGTCGTAGTCGCCGGCTTCGCGCAGCGCGGAGGCGATCTCCGACACCAGCGCGTCCAGCACCTCGCGCGCACCGCGGAGCTCACGGGAGCCCGGATGCACGAGGGCATCGGTCACGCCGTACTTCGCGGCGCGCCAGTGGCAGGCGCGCAGCTGCTCGGCCCGCCACACCGACGCCTCGTCCCCCGCATGCCACCTGGTCGCCGCGCTCTCGACCAGCCCGCGGACCACCGCTGCCACGAGCACGGTGTCGGCCGGGTCGGTGCACATGTCGGAGACCCTGATCTCGACCGTCGGGTGATCCACGCTCAGCCGGGCGTCGAAGTAGAACATCCCGGGGTCGCGGGCGGCCCCCGAGTCGAGGAGGAACTGGCAGACCGCGCGATAGGTCTCGAGGGAGCCGAAGGTCTGGGGGCTGCCGCTGCTGGGCCACCGCGTCCACACCTGCGATCGCCACGACGCGTAGCCGGTGTCGCGGTCCTCGTAGAACGGTGAGTTCGCGCTGATCGCCAGCACAGCAGGCAGCCAGGGCGCGATCCGGTCGATGACCGCAATGCCCTCCTCGTCGCTGTCGATCTCGACGTGGACGTGCATGCCGCAGGTGCCTCCGTGACGCGCCACCTCACCGTAGGTGTCCACCATGTCGCGGTAGCGGTCGTTGGGCGAGACCTTCACTGCGGTGTCGCCGCGCGGCACGATGCCGCAGGCGATCGGTGCGAGCCCCATTGCCTCGGCGGCCTCCCCGGCCGTGCGACGGGCAGCGACGACCTGCTCGGCGGCGTCCGACAGCACGGCGGTCGGGTCGGTGCGCACCTCGAGCTGGTGGCGGAACAGCTCGTGGTCGAGCTCGTCGGTCGCCACCGACGCCCGGGCTGGCCCGGCGTGCTCCCGGAACTCCTTGATCACCTGCTGGGCCCGTGGGCTCATCTGCCGGGTCTCGGGGTCGACCAGGAGCAGCTCCTCCTCGATGCCGATGGTGCGGACCATGGGGCCTGGTACCCCACCGGAAAAGCGTCAACCAGTCGTGAGGCCCTCCTTCCAGTCCCAGCCCGACTCCCACACCGTCGGCGGGATCGCGTGCTCGAGGGCGTGGGCGAGGTAGTGGGTCAGCGTGTAGTCGGGGTCGCACTCGGCAGCGAGATCGGCCGCACACCAGGCCAGGGCGCCGTGGCCGGCCTGCCAGGCCGCCCAGCCGAGCAGCGTGGCCGGCGGCGCGAGCAGCTCGGCGCGGCGTGCGCCGGCACACGTCGGTCCAGTACGACACGTGCTGCTCGGCCGTCTCGCGGGTCAACGTGCACCACGCGGCGTCGCGGATCCTCCGGACCTGGAGCGAGCTCAGCAGCCGCGCGGCCTCTCCGTCGGTCGGGAACTCCCCGGCGGCGGTCTGCTCGCCGACCAGCGCGTGCACCCACTCCCCCTCGGCGAGCACGTCCTCGACCGGTGCGTCGACGGTCAGGCACCGGTCGTTGGCCGCAGTCACCAGCTCGGCGATCCGCTCGGCCCGGTCTGGCTCCACCGCGAGGCTGGCGGCCAGCGCGTCGCGCGACCCATGGGTGACCTGGCCGCGGAGCACGGCGTGGGCCAGGAACGGATGGGAGGAGATGTCGTAGGGGACGCCCGCGCCGCCGTGGTCGTCGTGGTCGTGGAGCAGCGGGAACCACCGCGACCCGTCGGCCCGGAGCATCTCGGCGATGTCGATGCCGGCATCGGAGAACTCGTCGCGCAACGTGTCGGCGATCTGGTCGGTGAGGTCGTCGCCCTCGCCGTAGATGACGAAGACCACCCGCCGCACGCGATGTCGCCGGGCCGGCCCGAGCAGCGAGTGCACGGCCGCCAGCACCTCCTCGCTGTCGGTCGGGCCGATCGACGCGCGCATGGAAGGCCTGCGCGGCACCGAAGGTCAGCATCACCACCGACTCGCTGGGCAGGAAGCCGAGGAGCACGGGCACGAGGGCCAGCACGTCCTCCGGGCAGCGGGCGGTGAGGGTGGTCGGGGCGGTCTGGTGGGGCGTTGACGTGGTCATGCTCAGGACGGTGCCCCGGCGCACCCCCGGTCGGGCCCGGTGCGGGTCGGGGCTGTGGATGCCGAGGCTCGGACCGGTCGGTTGTGCACGACTCGTGGGCTGTTCTCGGGGTTCTGGGGGTGCCGGGAGGTACTTTGCGCGAGTGCGGCAGCAGGCGTCGGTCCTCCATCTGGATCTCGACGCGTTCTTCGCCGCGGTCGAGCAGCGCGACAAGCCGTCCCTGCGCGGCAAGCCGGTCGTGGTCGGCGGGGTCGGTGGCAGGGGCGTGGTCTCGACGGCCTCCTACGAGGCCCGCAAGTACGGCGTCCGGTCGGCCATGTCCACCCGTGAGGCGCGTTCGCGGTGCCCGCACGCGGCGTTCCTGAGCGGCCGCTTCCACGCCTACCGCAGCACCAGCCTCGCCGTGATGAGCCTGCTGCGGTCGGCGTCACCACTGGTGGAGCCGCTGTCGCTCGACGAGGCGTTCGTCGACCTCGAGCAGGCCGGGCTCGACGACCTCGGCGTACCAGCGGTGACGGCCTTCGCCGAGCACCTCCGCAGCAGGGTGGTCGAGGTGACCGGTGGACTCACCGCCTCGGTCGGCGTCGGCACGTCGAAGTTCATCGCCAAGGTCGCGAGCGAGCTGGACAAGCCCGACGGCCTGACCGTGGTCCCGCCCGGCACCGAGCAGGACCTGCTGCGACCGATGCACGTGACGGTCATCCCCGGGGTCGGTCCCGCCACCGCCGAGCGACTGCGCCGGGCCGGCATCCACACCGTGGCCGACCTGGAGTCGGTGGGCCTCGAGGAGCTCGTCCAGCTCGTCGGCAACGCACACGGCAACGGTCTCCACCAGCTCGCCCGGGCGCTCGACGACCGGCCGGTCCTCGCCGAGCGCGAGACCAAGTCGGTGAGCGTCGAAGGCACCTACGAGACCGACCTGACCGACCGCAAGCTGATGGAGGGCCTGCTGGTCCGGCAGGCCGGCGAGGTGGCGGCCCGGCTGCGCAAGAACGGCCTGTCGGGACGCACGGTGACGATCAAGGTGCGCCTCCACGACTTCACCACCCTCAACCGCTCCACGACCCTGCCCTCGCCCACCGACGGCACCGCGACCATCAGCCGCCTGGCCCGCACCCTGCTCGCCGATCTCGACACCTCCGGTGGCGTTCGGCTGCTCGGCGTGGGCGTCTCCGGGCTGGCGGACTGGATCCAGGACGACCTCTTCGGCGAGACCGGCACCGAGGAGGACGAGCCCGAGGACGTCGACATCGACGTCCTCGCCGAGCTCCCCCAACGGCGTACGACGTGGGCACCGGGCATGGACGTCGAGCACACCGAGCTGGGCCGCGGGTGGGTCTGGGGCTCCGGTCGCGGCGTGGTGACCGTGCGCTTCGAAACCGCGGAGACGCCACCCGGGCCGGTGCGGTCCTACCCGATCGACGACCCTGCCCTGACGCCCTGGCTCCCGCCGACCGAAGACGACGAGAATTAACTCGGTGGCCGCGAGGTCGCGACCGGCCTAGCCTCGACGATCGTGGACATCCGACCGATCGACCTCGCCTCCGACGAGCTGCAGACGGCGTACGACGTCATGCGGCGGGCCGAGCTGCTGGGTCGCGAGGACTCCCCGCACTGGAGCTACCAGGAGATGTCTGCGGCCTACCGTCATGCCGACAGCGGTGAACGGCAGGAGCTGCTGGGAGGCTTCGTCGAGGGTCGCCTGGTCGCACTCGGCTATGCCTTCATGCCCCTGCTCGACAACGTCGAGAAGGCCTGGGTCGGCGTTGACGTCGACCCCGACCAGCAGCGGCAGGGCTACGGCACGGAGCTGCTGGCGGCGATCACCGAGATCCTGACCGCCGACGGGCGCACTCTGCTCGTTGGCGAGACCAAGCTCCCGTTCGCCGAGCGGGAGACCCATGGCTACCGCAGGTTCTGCGAGCGCAACGGCTACGAGTTCTCCAACGTCGAGGTTGTGCGTTGGCTCGACCTGCCGGTGGCCGACGACGAGCTCGAGGCCTGGACCGCCCAGGCTGCCGAGAGGCAGGACGGCTACTCGATCGAGACCTACGTCAACGAGGTGCCCGAGGACCTGATCCCGTCCTTGTGCACCCTCATGGGTCAGCTCGGGGTCGATGCGCCCACCGGCGCGGTCGACTGGGAGGAGGAGGTGATCACGCCCGAGCGGTTCCTGGAGTTCCGCGCCTCCCTCCTGGAAGCGGGTCGCACCATCTACGAGACCTTGGCCGTGACGCCCGACCGGCTCGTGGCCGCTCAGTCGACGCTGTCGGTGCCACCGCCCGGACGCACCGACGTCTCGCAGTGGGGCACGTTCGTGCACCGCGAGCACCGCGGACGCCGGCTCGGGCTCGCCACCAAGGCCGCCAACCTCCAGGCGATGCAGACTGCCCACCCCGACATGAAGCGGATCGTCACCCAGAACGCCGAGACCAACGACTACATGGTCTCGATCAACGTGCTGATGGGCTTCGAGCCGGTCGAGGCGTCGACGGAGATGTTCCGGAAGCTCTAGCCCGTCAGGTCGACCACGCCGACCACAGCTCGGCGTAGCGCCCTCCCGCGGCGACCAGCTCGGCGTGGGTGCCCTGCTCGACCACCCGCCCGCCGTCCATGACCAGGACCCGGTCGGCCACTGCTGCCTGGCTCAGCCGGTGCGCGATCACCAGGGCACCTCGGCCCTCGGTGACAGCCATGGCCGCGTGCTCCAGCTCGCGGGCACCGGACGACCCGGCCTCCGCGGTCGCCTCGTCGAGTACGACGAACCACGGGTCGAGCAGCGCGACCCGTGCCAGCGCCAGCTGCTGGGCCTGGGTCGGCGTCAGGTCGTGCCCGTGCTCGCCCACGACGGTGTCGAGGCCGCCGGGAAGGGTAGCCACCCAGTCCCCGGCCAGCACCGTGGTCAAGGCCGTGCGCACCTCCTCGTCGGACGCCGCGGGCGAGGCCAGGCGAACGGTGTCGCGCACGGTGCCGGAGAAGATGTGGACGTCCTGGCTCACCAGGGCCACATGGCGACGCAACCGGCGCCGGCCCACCGCTGCGAACGGCAGCCCGGCCAGCCCTGCCTCGCCGGTCGTGGGCTGCAGGATGCCGGCCGCCACCACACCCAGCGTGGTCTTGCCGGCACCACTGGCACCGACCACAGCCACCCGCTCACCGGGAGCGATGGTGAGGTCGACGCTGTGCACGACCGCCTCTCCGGCGACGTACGCGTGGGTCAGGCCGTGCACGGTGAGCGACCCGCGGTCGAGTGGCTCGTCGGGAGGTTCGACGGCGCGCGGCATGAGCACGACACCGGCCAGCCGGGTCAGCGACGCACCAGCAGACTGCACCTCGTCGAAGAGGACGACGAGCGCACCGATCGGGTTGAACAGTCGGTGGAAGAACAAGGCGGCCGCAGTGACCTCGCCGACCGAGGTCGCGTCGGCGCGAACCAGGAAGAAGCCGGTCGTCAGGAGCGACAGCAGGCCGATGCACTCGGCCCGGTTGTTGCGCGAGAAGAACCTGGTCAGCATCGCGAAGACCTCGAGCGTGATCCGGACCGCGGCCCACGAGGCCGTCCGGATGTGCCCGAGCTGCTGCTGCTCCAGCCGGAACGCCCTCAGGGTCGGCGCGCCCTGCAGCCCCGCGACCAGCGCCTCGGCGCGCTCGCCCTGGGCCACCCGCTCACGCTTGTAGAACGGACCGGAGCGGGGCAGGTACCACCGCAGGCTCATCACGTACGCCGGTGCCGCGACCAGCCCCGCGAGCCCCAGCCGCCAGTCGAGCGCGAACAGCCCGCCGGCTGTGAAGACCACGGCCACGGCGGACCCGACGAGCGTCGGCACGATCATGTCGAGCGCCCGCGAGATGGCGCGGACGTCGTCGCCGACTCGGCTCAGCAGGTCACCGCTGCCCGCCTCCTCGACCCGGTGGTAGCCGAGGTGCAGCACCTGGTCGACCACGTCCTCGCGCAGGTCGGCCAGGGCCGGCTCGGTCGCCCGGGCCAGCGCGACCTGGGCAGCGACGGTCGCGAGACCGATCACCACCGCTGCGCCGGCGATCCACACGGCGTACTCGAGGAGCGTGGAGGGGTCGCCGTCGGCAGCGACGACGTCGACGGTGCGCCCCATCAACCAGGGGCCGACCAGCTGGGCCACGCCGACGACGCAGAAGGCGACCAGGCTCACCAGCAGCGCCAGCCGTCGCTTGGCGAGCAGCCCGCGGGCCACCGCCCAGGCGTCGCCGGCGGAGGCGATGTCGAGGATCCGGCGGCTCATCGGAGCACCACAGCTCGGTAGGCGTCGTCGGAGAGCAGGTGGTGGTGGGTGCCGGTGGCCACCACGCGCCCGCCGCGCACCAGGGCGACGCGGTCGGTCTGCTCGAGCAGGGCGGGGCTGCTGGTCAGCAGCCAGGTGGTGAGCGACCCGTCGCCCCGCACCGCCCGGATGCCCTGGGCGATCCGCTGCTCGGTCACCGAGTCGACGGCGGTGGTCGGGTCGTGGAGCACGAGCACTGGCGCCCTGCTGGCCAGCGCGCGGGCGACGGCGATCCGCTGCCGCTGGCCGCCGGAGTACGTCGTGCCGTCCGGGGTGACTTCCTCGTCCACTCCCCCTGAGCGCAGGCCGGCGACGTCGTCGGCAGCCGAAGCCGCGAGCACCCGCGACAGCGCGTCGCCGTCCAGCGAGTCCCAGGGGTCGATGTTGCTGCGCAAGCGTGCCCTCGAACAGGTCGGAACGGTGCGGCACCACGACCATCCGCGACCGGCGAGCGTCGACGTCGAGCTCGGCGAGGTCGGTGCCACCCAGGGTGACCTGGCCGGACAGCTCCTCGGGCGGAGCCTCCGCCGCGAGCACTCGCACGAGCGACTGCGCGTCGGCCGGGTCGGCGAGCACCAGTCCGAGCAGCTCGCCCGGCGGAGACGCCAGGTCCAGGCCGGACAGCGACCCGTGTCGCAGGTCGGCGATGACCAGCTCGGCGGGCCCGGCCTCGGGCCGCTCGGGACCCGAGGTGGCCAGGTGCGGCGTCGCGAGGTAGTCGGCGATCCGCTGTCCGGAGGCGACGGCGGCCGCCACCTCTGCGCTCATCTCGGCCAGCCCGGTGATCGGCTCGGCCAGGAACTGGGTCAGGCCGACGATCGCGATCAGCTCACCGATCGAGATGTCACCCGAGAGGGCCAGCCGTCCAGCGAGCAACGTGACCACGGCCAGGAAGACGCCACTGAGCGTCTGGGCCAGCCCCACCAGCGTGGCCCGCGCCGCGGCGACCTGCACCCCGGCGACCCGTGACTCCTGGCTGGCGACCCGGTAGCGGGCGATCGCCGCCGCTTCCCCGCCGATGCCGTGCAGCACCCGGATGCCACGCACCAGGTCGGTCGCGACGCCGGCCGACTGCGCTGCCCGCTCCTGCTGGGCACGACTGCGTCGGCTCACCGCCGGCGTGACGACCTGGGTGAGCGCCAGGCACAACGGCACGCCGGCCAGCACGACCAGCCCCAGCACCAGGTCGGTGCTGAGCAGCACCACGGCAGCGACCACCACTGCCGACAGCGAGGCGAACGCGTAGCCGACCATGCGCAGCACGTAGCCGACCTCTTCGGCGTCGGAGGTCGCCAGCGAGAGGGTCTCCCCCGACAGCCGGTCCGAGCGCACCCCGCGGGGATCCAGCGCATGCGCGGCGATCTCCACCCGCAGCTCGTGCACCTCGGTCTCCATCGCGCGCATGCCGATGCGGGACCCGAACCGGTAGCTGTAGCTCAGCACCACGAACAGCCCCACCAGTGCGCCTGCCCAGACGGCGAACGCGCCGCCGTCGCCGGTCGTGACGCCGCGGTCGATGGTGACGCCGATCAGCACCGGCACCATCGCCTCGGACAGTTGCCACGAGGTCAGCAGACCGACGAACCCGACCATCCGACGGCGCTGGCGAACCAGAGTCCGGCGGACCACCTGCCAGCCGGTCGCAGGAGCGTCAGGGCGGGCGGTTCGCATGGCGCAAACTTAGGCGAGCCTTACTGACCCCGGTGCCCCGGGTCGCGCGCAAACCGCACCGCGTCACCCGGCCGCAGCTGCGCGCACTGCCACAGGTCGTCGGTCCGGACCACGGCGAGCACGGGATAGCCGCCGGTCGGCGGGTGGTCGGCGAGGAACACCACTGGCCGACCGTCCGGCGGCACCTGCACGGCTCCGAGCACCATCCCCTCGCTCGGCAGCTCATCCTCACGTGCCCACCCGATCGGGTCCCCGTCGAGCCGCAGCCCGATCCGGTTCGACTCCGTCGTCACCGTGTACGCCGTCCGGCACAGTCGGTCCAGGGCGTCCGGCACCAGCCAGTCGGCGCGCGGCCCGGGGTCGACGCGCAGCGGTCCGCGGGCCGGCGGCCGCGGGGTGTCGTGCGCGGCCGGGCGCCCGGCAGCCTCTCCCAGCGCGAGCTCAGCACCGTCGGTGACGCGTGGTGGGCCGACCCAGGCCAACGTGTCCGTCGACCGCGACCCCAGCACCGGCTCGACCGCGATGCCCCCGGCGACGGCGACGTAGGACCGCACTCCGGAAGACGCCGGGCCCAACCGCAGCTCGCCACCGGCCGGCAGCCACTCGGCGCGGCCGTGTCCCACCGGCTGCCCGTCGACGGAGACCGGACAGTCGGCCCCGGTGACCGCCACCCAGCGCCCGGTCGCGCTGGAGACCACCAGGCCGCCCAGCGTCACCTCGAGCACGGCTTCGTCGACACCGTTGCCGACCAGCCGGTTGGCGAGCGCCGCGGCAGGCAGGTCCAGCGCCCCCGCTCTGGGCACTCCCAGGTGGGCCAGCCCGATCCGCCCGCGGTCCTGGATGGTGACCAGGCCGGGTGCGTCCACGACGAGCAGGGTCATGCGACCACGAACCTGACCCGCGTGCCCGGAGCCAGCAGCGCGGGCTGTGCCGCGGTCGGGTCCCACAGCTGCTCGTCGGTGTGGCCGATCAGCCGCCACCCGCCGGGCGAGGCCGTGGGGTAGATGCCGCACCACGCGCCGGCCAGACCGACCGCCCCCGCCGGCACCTGCGACCGCGGCGAGTCCAGCCGCGGCACCGCGAGGTCGTCCGGCAGGCCGGCGAGGTAGGCGAAGCCCGGCGCGAAGCCGCAGAACGCCGACACGAAGTCGGTGGCGGTGTGGCGGGCGACCACGCCGTCGACGTCGGTGCCCCAGCTCTCGGCGACCCACTCGAGATCCGGGCCGTCGTAGTGCACGGCGATCTCGGCCAGCTCACCCGCAGGCACCTCGGCGGAGGGCTGCCACCGCGACAGCGCCTCTCGCGCCACTGCCACGTCGTCGATCCCGTCGAGCAGCACGGTGCGGGCGGCGGGCACGATCTCGTCGGCGCCGAGCCGCGCGCCGCGGGCCCAGGTGGCCAGTGCGAGCGCCTCACCGACGTCCGCGACCTCCGCGAGCAGCGCCCGCGGGCCCACCGCTCTCAGCTCCACGCCACCAGTCTGCCCGGAAACCGACACCAGGTGTTCACCCGGGCGGTGCTCCCCCGACTTGGCGGTCAAGCGAGAATAAAGTGAGGAAAAGGGTGAGGGCCCGTCGTCGGTATGAGCGACAGCGGGCCCTCGGCTTGTCCGGCTACGTGACGTCCGAACGACCCGACTGGCTCTCCGACCCCACCGTCCCCGTCACCGGGACGCCGCCTCGAATTGCTTCGAGGTGTGGATCTTCGTGCCTGCCTGATCCCCAGCTCTTCGCCTTCCTTGCGGTTGGCTCCGAGTTGGTAGGGAGAGTTCTACGGGGCGGCGGGCCAGCTGCGCAAGGCTTTCGAGAACTATTTCCCACAAACTTCTGGTCCCACAGTTTCGTCCACAGAAACCGGCCAGGTCGTCCACAGATTCTCCGCGAGTGCACAGGTTCCTGCACAGGTTCGTGCACAGGCGGTGAAGAGCTCAGAGGCCGCGCAGCGACCAACCCGAGGACTCGAGAGACTGACGACAGGCGCGGGCATGAGCGACCGCGCCGGGGTGGTCACCGTGCACGCAGAGCGAGTCGACGGACTCGGCCAGCCGCACCGCGTTGGCCGCGATCTCGTCCTCGTCGTCCAGCACCGCACCCGGCTGGTCGCGCGGCAGCAGCCGGCCATCGGCGCCGTAGCCGCGATCGGGAAAGCCCTCGAGCAACGTCGTCCGACCCACCTCATCGGCGAGCTCCAGCAACCGACCCCGCATGCCGAGCACCGGCAGCGATCCCGAGCCGGCCAGCACCGCAGCCGCCTGCTCCTCGTCGTCGATCACCCGGTGGTAGAGCGCGCCGTGCGGCTTCAGGTAGCGGACCTCGGTGCCGGCCGCGACAGCGATCTGCGACAGCACGCCGACCTGGTCGGCGACCTGCTCGCGCAGCACGTCGTGGGCCACGTCGTGGGCCACCCGGCCGAAGTTGGGGCGGTCGGCGTACGACACCTGGGCGCCGACGGATATCCCGAGCCGCGCCGCTCCCTCGCAGACCGCGCGCATGATGTCCTCGTTGCCCGCGTGGTAGCCGCACGCGACGTTGGCGCTGGTGACCACCTCGAGCAGCGCGTCGTCATCGGTCACCTCCTCGCCGAGATCGGCGTTGAGGTCTACCCAGCGGACACCCATGCGCGGACGTTAGCCCAGCCGCAGATAGCGTCGCCGCATGCAACCGCCCGTCGCCGACAAGCGCCCCAGTACGAGCGAGCACCACGGGCACACCCGCACCGACGACTACGAGTGGCTGCGCGACAAGGACGCCCCGGAGGTCCTCGCCCACCTCGAGGCCGAGAACGCCTACACCGAGGAGCGGACCGCCCACCTGGCCGAGCTGCGCCAGTCGATCTTCGAGGAGATCAAGGCGCGCACCAAGGAGACCGACCTGTCGGTGCCGACCCGCAACCGCGGCCACTGGTACTACGGCCGGTCCTTCGAGGGCCGCGAGTACGGCGCCAGCTGCCGCGTCGCGGTGGCCGACCCCGACGACTGGACTCCCCCGCAGCTGGCCGAGGACACCGCTCCGGACCAGCCGGCGCTGCCGGGCGAGGAGCTGCTGCTCGACCTCAACGAGCTGGCCGAGGGTCACGAGTTCTTCTCCCTCGGTGGATCGAGCATCAGCATCGACGGCAACCTGCTGGCCTACGCGATCGACGTGGTCGGCGACGAGCGCTACGACGTGTGGGTCAAGGACCTGCGCACCGGTGAGCTGCTGCCGGACGCGGTCACCGGCACCCTCGGCGGCGTCACCTGGCACCCGTCGGGCGAGGAGTTCTACTACACGACCGTCGACGACTCCTGGCGCGCCGACAAGATCTGGCGGCACCGCCTCGGCACGACCCAGGCCGACGACGAGCTCGTCTACCACGAGACCGACGGCCGGTTCTGGGTCGGCTGCGGCCGCACCCGCAGCGAGCGGTTCCTGGTGATCGCGTCGGGGTCCAAGACCACCGCGGAGTACCACTACCTCGACACCGCCGACGCCGACGCGAGCTGGCAGGTCTTCGCCGAGCGGCGGGACGAGGTGGAGTACTCCCTCGACCACGCCGTGATCGGCGGCGAGGAGCGGTTCCTGGTGCTCCACAACGCCAGCGGCGCCGACTTCGAGCTCGGGCTCGCGCCCATCGCCCCCACCCCGCCGGAGCAGTGGGAGCCGCTGATCGCCCACGACCCGGACGTACGCCTCGAGGACGTCGACGCCTTCGCCGGTCACCTCGTGGTCCACCAGCGCAGCCGGGGGCTGACCCAGCTGCGGATCCTCGAGCTCGGCGACGCGGGAGTGACCAAGGACTACCTGGTCGAGTTCGACCAGGAGATCTACACGGTCGGCTCCGGCGGCAACCCGAACTTCCACCAGCCGACGGTCCGGGTCGGCTACACGAGCATGGCAGTGCCGTCGTCGGTCTACGACTACGACGTCCGCACCCGCGAGCTGACGCTGCTCAAGCGGGCACCCGTGCTCGGCGGCTACGACCCCGGCGACTACGAGGAGCACCGGCTCTGGGCCACCGCCGACGACGGCGAGCAGGTGCCGATCTCGATCGTGGCGAAGCGCGGGTCCCGCGAGGACATCGGCGGCGGCACCGGACCGATCCCGGTGCTGCTCTACGGCTACGGCGCCTACGAGATGTCCTACGACCCGTACTTCTCCATCGCCCGGCTCTCGATGCTCGACCGGGGCGCGGCGTTCGCCATCGCCCACGTGCGCGGCGGCGGCGAGATGGGCCGGCGCTGGTACGACGACGGCAAGAAGCTGCACAAGCAGAACACGTTCTCCGACTTCATCGCCTGCGCCCGGCACCTGGTCGACAGCGGGTGGACCACGGCCGACCGGCTGATCGGCGAGGGCGCCAGCGCCGGCGGCCTGCTCGTGGGAGCAGTCGCCAACCAGGCGCCCGACGCGTTCGGAGGCTTCGTCGCCGGCGTGCCGTTCGTGGACACCCTCACCTCGATGCTGGACGCGACGCTGCCGCTGACCGTCACCGAGTACGACGAGTGGGGCAACCCCGAGGCCGACCCGGCTGTCTACGACTACATCGCGGCGTACTCGCCCTATGACAACGTCACCGCCCAGGCCTACCCGCCGATCCTGGCCGAGACCTCCCTCAACGACACCCGGGTCCTGTACGTCGAGCCGGCCAAATGGGTGGCCCGGCTGCGGGCCACGGCTCCCGAGGCGGACGTGCTGCTGCGCACCGAGATGTCGGCCGGCCACGGCGGTGTCTCCGGGCGCTACCAGGCGTGGCACGACCGGGCCTTCTCGCTGGCCTGGATCCTGGACCGCATGGGCCTGGCCTGATCTGGACCCCGGGGCGGCCCTGACCAGGGATAACAGCCCCCTGAGAAGTCCCTGAGAGTTCGGCATCCACGCAACTCCTGACCGAGCCGGGACGTCTTTCACTACGAAGAGTCTGGTGAGACCCACTCCAACCGGGGTACCGGGGAATCCGGGAGGGTCAACCGGCGTTGTGGATGACAGAAGTGCGAAGGAGGGGTCCCCATGGCAGTACGGACCGCAGCGAGGCGTTCTCGTGAGATCGAGGGCCGCGACAGCGTCGGGTTGTATCTCGACGAGATCGCGCGCAACCCCCTGCTCGACGCCGCAGCGGAGGTGGAGCTCTCCAAGACCATCGAGGCGGGCCTCATGGCTGAGGCGTTGCTGGCCGAGGGTCGCGTAGGTCGCAAGAAGGGTGGCGCTCCGATGCGCGCCACCGAGGAAGAGCTCGAGTGGCTCGCCGAAGAAGGCCGCCAGGCTGTCAAGACGTTCATCAACGCCAACCTGCGCCTGGTCGTCTCGATCGCGCGCAAGTACGGCCGGGCCCAGATGCCGATGCTCGACCTGATCCAGGAGGGCAACACCGGCCTGATCCGGGCGGTCGAGAAGTTCGACTACACCAAGGGCTACAAGTTCTCGACGTACGCGACCTGGTGGGTGCGCCAGGCGATCACCCGCGGCATCGCGCAGCAGGCCCGCGTGGTGCGCCTGCCGGTGCACGTCGTCGAGGAGCTCAACCAGGTCGGCGGCGCGCGGCGGACGCTGGAGCGCCAGCTGGGCCGTGACCCCGACCCGCAGGAGATCGCCACCGAGCTCGGCATGGAGGTCGAGCGGGTGCTCGACCTGATGGCCTGGGGTCGCGAGCACGTCAGCCTCGACACCCCCGTCGACGAGGACGGCGACACCTCGCTGGGCGACCTGATGGCGCAGGAGACCTCACCCGGGCCGGACCTGACCGTGCTCGACGTGGAGTCCCGCGACCGGCTCAACAGCCTGGTCGGGCAGCTCGACGACCGGGCCGCCGACATCATCCGGTCTCGCTACGGGCTGGTCGACGGTCGCCAGCACAAGCTGGCCGACATCGGCGCGAAGCACGGCATCTCTGCCGAGCGGGTACGTCAGCTCGAGCGGGAGGCGCTGCAGAAGCTGCGCCGCCTGGGCGACCCCGACCTCGCCGCCTGACCTCCGAGATCATCCCAAGCCGAAGGCCCCCGCTCCCAAGGCGGGGGCCTTCGCCCACTCACCACCAGCTGAGCCGACCGTCGCGCCCGTCGGCCAGGAACGCCGCCAGCCGCTCGCCCTCGGCGGCGACCTCGGAGCGCTCGGCACGGCTGAGCTTGCGCAACGGCTCGACCGTGACCGTGACCCCGGCCGCGTCGCCCTCGCTGGTCCAGACGCCGGCGACCCGACCCGCAACCAGGACGTAGCGGGTGCCGAGGACGCTGAGCCCCTTGTGCTCGTCGTCGATGATCCGCGAGCGGTCGTCGTAGCCGAGCACAGCGTTGTCGAAGGCCGGTAGGAACCGCGGCGGCAGCGGAAGACCCTCGGGTGGGAGCGATGCGTCCGCCAGGTCGAGCAGGGTGCGGCCGCGCTCGTCGCGATAGGTCCGGAGCTCCGGCTCGAGCTGCTTGATCACGGCGGGCAGCCCGCTCAGGCCGGACCACGCGCGGATGTCGGCGCTCGCCGCCGGACCGTAGGCGCGCAGGTAGCGCCGGACGACGTCGGCGAGGATCGCGGCCCCTCGCTCCTCGGCCGGACGGTCGTCGTCATCGGGCCCCAGCCAGGCGTCGTAGGTCGTGTTGAGGGCCGGCGCCTTCTGGCCCCACAGCCCTCGCGGCGGCACCTGGACCAGCCGGACCAGCGTGCTGAGCGCGTCGCCCAGGTCACGCACCGGGGCGCCGGGGAACCGGTCGGCCACGGCGCGGGCGACGTCGGCGAGGATCTGCGGTTGCGCGGCGAAGTGCGGCTCCCCCAGGGCGGCCAGCTCGTCGAAGTCGACGCCCGGCAGCCGCGGCCCCAGCGTGCCCTGCATCCGCTGGCGGAGCATCGCGTCGTACGCCGGCCGCATCGCGATCGCGTCGCCGCTCGTGTGCAGGTGGATGGTGCGGCGCATCATCAGCGTGCGCACGGCCCGGCGCTGCTCCAGGAGGTCGACCAGCTCAGCCGGCCGGAAGCCGTCGAGACGCGACCAGAGGCCGACGTAGGGCTCCAGCGGCTCCTGCGCCTGGAGCCCGACGAGGTGCTCGATCGCGGCGGTCGCAGGCGCGGGCCGGCGGCCGCTCAGCCACTGTCGCTCCGCGCTCGCCCGGGTCAGCGTCGCACGGTCGAGGGTGGTCACGGGGCAACGCTAGAACGGGCCGACGACAGCGGAACAGACCGCTGGCGGCCCGGGTTGAAACCGATGTGAGGAACGTGGACGTCGTGGTGATCGGGGCCGGCCAGGCCGGTCTCTCCGCGGCTCACCACCTGGCCCGCCTCGGCGTCGACCGGTTCGTGGTCCTGGACGCCAACCCGCAGCCCGGCGGTGCCTGGCAGCACCGCTGGCGCACGCTGACCATGGGCGACGTGCACGGCGTGGCCTCGCTGCCCGGCATGGCCGTCCCCGCCCACGACGACGAGACGCCGGCGCGCGAGGTGGTGCCCGACTACTTCCGCCACTACGAGGCGGAGTACCGGCTGCCGGTCGAGCGGCCGGTCCGGGTCGACCGCGTCGAGGACGGTCCCGACGGCACGCTGCTCGTGCACACCGACGGCGAGACCTGGCAGACCCGGGCGTTGGTCAACGCCACCGGCACCTGGGACCGGCCGTTCCTGCCGGCGTACCCGGGACGCGAGACGTTCCTGGGCCGGCAGCTGCACACCGTGGAGTACGACGGCCCGGAGTCCTTCCGCGGACAGCGCGTGGTGGTCGTCGGCGGCGGCGCTTCCGCCGTCCAGATCCTCGGCGAGCTGGCTCCCCTGGCGACAACCACCTGGGTGACCCGCCGACCGCCGATCTGGCGGGAGATCGGGTTCGACGCCGAGGCGGGCCGTGCTGCGGTCGCGCTGGTCGAGGACCGGGTGCGCCGGGGGCTGCCGCCGCAGAGCGTCGTCTCGGTGACGGGACTGGCGCTGCGGCCCCAGGAGCAACGGGCCGCCGAGCTCGGCGCCTACGACCGCCATCCGATGTTCGCGCGGATCGAGCCCGACGGGGTGCGCTGGGCCGACGGCGAGTTCGGGCCGGCCGACGCGATCATCTGGGCGACCGGCTTCCGGCCATCGCTCACCCACCTGGCGCCGCTGCGCCTGCGCGAGGACACCGGCGGGATCCGGCTGATCGCCCGCGAGGATGCCCACACGCCGACCACCGCCGCGCGCGACCACCGGATCCAGCTCGTCGGCTACGGCCCGTCCGCGTCCACCATCGGCGCCAACCGGGCGGGCCGGGTGGCCGCGCTTTCGGTGCTGCGCACGCTCGCCGAAGCTCCGGCCACGGCGGCGGTGGCCTAGCGGAGCTGGTCCTCCAGGTAGACGGTCCGCGAGACGGCCAGGCCGGACAGCAGCAGGGGCACCGACAGCGCGATCAGCAGCAGCAGCGGCACCGTCCAGCCATCGGTGAGGTCGTGGAGCAGCCCGACCACGAACGGCCCGCCCAGCGGCCATCAGGTAGCCCACCGACTGGGTGAAGCCGGACAGGGCAGCGGTGCCGGGTGCCGTACGGGACCGCAGCCCGATCAGGGTGAGGATCAGCGGGAAGGTCGTGGTGCCGAGACCGACGAGCACCGCCCAGACCACGGCGCCGCCGACCGGAGCGATGATCAGGCCCGTGTAGCCGACGACGTAGCAACCGAAGTAGAAGACGACGATCCAGGACACATGCTCGAGCCGGGCCGCCAGCGCGGGCACCACGAACGACATCGGGATGCTGATCGCCGTGATCACCCCCAGCAGCAGGCCCGCGTCATTGCTGGAGAACCCAGCGTCGCGGTAGACCTCGGCGAACCAGCCGAAGATCGCGTAGGCCTGCAAGGACTGCGTGCCGAAGAACAGCGCCATCATCCAGCCGAGGCGGGTCCGCGCCACCTGGCCCATCCCGATCGGTGACGCCGGCGGCTCGTCGTGCTCGGAGACGCGGTCCTCGCGCAGCAGCGCCACCCACGGCACCGCGGCGACGGCCGCGGTCAGCGACCAGACCATCAGCCCGGACTCCCATCCGCCGAGCGCGTCGCTCAGCGGCACGGTGAGCACCGAGGCGGAGGTGAGGCCGACAGCCATCGACGTCGTGTATGCCGCCGTCATCGTCCCGACCTTGGTGGGGAAGTGGAGCTTCACCAGCGACGGCAGCACGACGTTGGCCGTCGCCATCCCGGCCAGCGCCAGGAGCGACAACGCCAGGAAGGCCAGGACGTCGTCCACCTGGCTGCGGCCGAACAACCCGACCACGACGCACAGGAGGGCGGCGAAGGTGAGCCGGTGCGGACCGAGCCCCCGTGCCAGCCGCGGTGCCAGACCGCCGAACACGGCGAACGCCACCACCGGGAGGGAAGTGAGGACGCCGACC
Organism: uncultured Actinomycetota bacterium; assembly: GCA_963769475.1. Classification (GTDB taxonomy): domain Bacteria; phylum Actinomycetota; class Actinomycetes; order Propionibacteriales; family Nocardioidaceae; genus Nocardioides. Next base: position 230,777 of record CAVYLX010000001.1, read on the forward strand.
TCGGCGCCGGACATCCGGAGGCCGTCGCGGATGCTGTCGAGCACCGGCCCGACGCTCACCGCGGCCGGCCGTAGGTTGAACGAGAGGACCACGATCCCGACCACGAGCAGGCCGAGGCGGGTGCGTGCTGTCACTGCCCGAACGCTGCCACATGGGTCGCTCGCTCCGACCAGCGGCTTCGCTCGTAGGCTCCCGCCGTGCACATCGCGATCGACGACCTCCAGGGCGCCGAGATCATCGCCTTCCTGGAGGCCCACGTCGCCCAGCTGCGCAGCCTGTCGCCGCCCGAGAGCTCCCACGCCCTCGACCTGGCCGGCCTGCGCTCACCGGACGTCCGGTTCTGGACGGCGGTGGACGACGACGGCGAGATTGTCGGCTGCGCGGCCCTGAAGACTCTCGACGCCGGTCACGCCGAGCTGAAGTCGATGCGCACCGCCACCCACCGCACCCGGCAGGGAGTGGCGTCGCGACTCGTGGCGCACGTGCTCGAGGAGGCGCGCGCCATGGGCTTCTCGAGGGTGAGCCTGGAGACCGGGTCGGAGGAGTTCTTCGCTCCGGCCAGGGCGCTCTACGCCCGGCACGGCTTCGACTACTGCGAGCCGTTCGGCGACTACCGGCCCGACCCGCTGAGCGTCTTCATGACCCGGGGGCTGTGAGCTCCCCGTAGACCTCGGTGACCCGGGCACGCAGCTCGTCGAGGGTCCCGCTGTTGTCGATGACGTGGGTGGCGATGGAGAGCCGGTCCTCGCGGGAGGCCTGAGCCGCGATCCGCGACTTTGCGTCCTCCCGGGTCCAGCCGCGGTCACGGACCATCCGCTCGATCCGGATCTCGTCCGGCACGTCGACCACGATCACCGCGTCGAACGTCCTGCCCCGCCCCGACTCGGCCAGCAGCGGGATGTCGTGCACCACGACGTCGTCGGGGCCGGCCTCCGCCTCGAGAGCGACGATCCGCTCGAAGACCAGCGGATGGATGATCCCCTCCAAGGTGCGGCGCTTCGCCTCGTCGGCGAACACGATCGCTCCCATCGCAGGGCGGTCGAGGTCGCCCTCGGGAGTGAGCAGCTCCGGCCCGAACGCCTCCACGACCGCGGCCAGCCCGGGCGTGCCCTGCTCGACCACCTCACGGGCCAGCTTGTCGCCGTCGATGATCACCGCCCCGAGCTCCTGGAGCAACGCCGACACCGTGCTCTTGCCGGAGCCGACGCCCCCGGTCAGTCCGACCCGCATGGGCTAATCCTCTCCCAGCTTGCGCAGGATGCGGTCGAGGGTGGCTCGGTCGCGCTCCGAGAGATCAGCCAGGAAATCCTCGGTTGCCTTGCGGCGTACGCCGTCGATGACCGCCTTCCGCTGGTGGCCCGCGGCCGTCGCCTCGACGCAGGTGGCTCGCCGGTCCAGAGGGTCGGCGGTGCGGCGCACCAGGTCCGCCGCCTCGAGCGCGTCGACCACCTCGGTCGCCGATCGCGGTGCGATCCGGAGGTGCTCGGCCAGCACCGACAAGCGCACCGGCTCGTGCTCGCACACGATCCGGAGGGCCCGCCCCTGCCCCGGAGTGATGTCCCAGTCGCCCATCGCCTCGCCGAACCTGCGCCGCAGCCGACGCGCGGTCGACATCAGCAGCTCTCCCGTGGACTCGGTCATGGGAGCAGGATACCGGATTTGTGCTGCTGCCTCATAGTGAGGTAACCTCTGCATATGAACTAGACCTGAATCGAGGTGTCACATGGATGACCTCAACCCCCGCCGCGGTAGCCGCGGCTCGCGTCCCGACCCTGCCGACAAGCGGCAGCTCGCGGACTCCCCCGTCTCCCTTCGCCGGATCGGCCGGCTGTTCACGCCGTACCGCCACAAGCTGGCCGTGATCATGGCCCTGATCGTCGCCAGCTCGCTCGTCGGACTGGCGCAGCCGTTCCTGGTCCGCCACGTCATCGACCAGGCGCTCCCCCAGCAGGACGTCAGCCTGCTCCTGGCCCTGGTCGGCGCGATGGTCGGCGTCGCTGCCTTCAGCGCCGTCCTCGGCGTCGTCCAGACCTGGATGGCGACCGCGGTCGGCCAGCAGGTGATGCACCGGCTCCGCACTGATCTCTTCGCGCACCTGCAGCGCCAGTCCATCGGCTTCTTCACCCGCACCCGCGGTGGTGAGGTGCAGTCGCGGCTGACCAACGACATCAACGGCATGCAGAGCGTCGTCACCTCCACGGCGACCTCGATCGCGGCCAACGTGACGGTCGTGATCGGCACCGCCGTCGCCATGTGCGCCCTCAGCTGGCGGTTGGCCCTGCTGTCCCTCATCGTGCTCCCGCCGGCCGTCTGGCTGACCCGGCAGGTGGCGCGGATGCGGCACGCGATCACGACCCAGCGGCAACGGAAGCTGGCCGACCTCCACGTCCAGGTCGAGGAGAGCCTCTCGGTCAGTGGCGCGCTGCTGACCCGCACGCTCGGCGCCGCGCCCGCCATGACCGCCCGCTTCACCGAGACCAGCACCGACCTGATCGACCTGGAGATCCGCTCCCAGCTCGCCGGCCGCTGGCGGATGGCCACGATGAACGTGATCTTCGCCGCCATCCCTGCGCTGATCTACCTCGTCGCGGGACTGCCGGCCACCGCCGGCGGCATGACCATCGGCACCCTGGTCGCCTTCACCGGCCTGCAGGGCACGTTGTTCCGGCCGCTCATGGGCCTGCTCAACGTCGGCGTCTCCGTCACGGCCTCGCTGGCGCTGTTCAGCCGGATCTTCGAGTACCAGGACCTCCCCGTCGACATCGCCGACCCCGACCACCCCGCCGTGCTGGACGACGTCCGCGGTGAGGTGCGGCTCGAGGGCGTCGACTTCGCGTACGACGACGGGGCCGACGTGCTGCACGGGATCGACCTGCACGTGCCGGCCGGCGGCTCGCTCGCCCTGGTCGGCGAGACGGGCAGCGGCAAGAGCACGCTCGCCTCGCTGGTGGCCAGGTTGCACGACCCCAGGTCGGGCCGGGTCACCATCGACGGGGTCGACCTGCGCGACCTGGCCCTGACCGACCTTGCGGGCCTGGTCGGCGTGGTGACCCAGGAGACCTACCTGCTGCACGCCAGCGTCCGCGACAACCTGCGCCACGCCCGGCCCGATGCCACCGACGCCGAGATCGAGTCGGCCTGCCGGGCCGCCCGCATCCACGACCTGTTGGCCTCGCTTCCGGACGGCTACGACACCGTGGTCGGCGCCCGCGGCCACCGGTTCTCCGGCGGCGAGAAGCAGCGGCTCGCGATCGCGCGCACCCTGCTGCGCGACCCCAGGATCCTGGTGCTCGACGAGGCCACCAGCGCGCTGGACAACGAGACCGAGCGTGCCGTCCAGGCGGCGATCGACGAGGTCAGCCGCGGCCGCACCACGATCACGATCGCCCACCGGCTCTCGACCGTGCGCAACGCCGACCAGATCGCGGTGCTCGACCACGGTCGGGTCGTCGAGCTCGGCTCCCACGAGGAGCTCCTGCTCCGCGGCGGCCGCTACGCCGACCTGGTCCGGGTCGGCCTCTCGGGCGAAGGTCTTGCCGCCTGACTGGGCGTAAAGTCAGTCGTCATCGCCGAGGAGGCTGAGCCAGGGGGCGGCATGAGTGAGATCGACACGGACTACCTGGTCGTCGGTGCGGGCACATCGGGGATGGCCTTCGTCGACTCGTTGATCGCCGAGTCGGACGCTGACGTGGTGATCGTCGATCGGCGCCATCGCCCGGGTGGTCACTGGCTCGACTCCTACCCGTTCGTTCGGCTGCACCAGCCATCGGCGACGTACGGCGTCAACTCGCGCGTCCTGGGCGCCGATCGCATCGACGACGCCGGCCCCAACAGCGGCTTCTACGAGCGGGCCACGGCGACGGACATCAGCAGCTACTACAGCAGTGTGCTCGACCAGCAGCTGATTCCGTCGGGTCGGGTCCGATTCTTCGGGATGTGCGACTACCAGGGCGGCGGCCCCGACGGGCACCACTTCGTGTCGCGGGTGACGGGCGTGGAAACGACGGTGAAGGTGCGCCGCAAGCTGGTCGACGCAACCTACGTCGAGTCGTCGATTCCTGCGACGCACACGCCTGGCTTCGTCATCGATCCTGGAGCACGAGTGGTTCCGCCGAACCACCTGGTCCACCTCGGTGAAGCCGCCACGGGCTACACGGTGGTCGGAGCCGGCAAGACGGCGATGGACACCTGCAGCTGGCTCCTGGACCAGGGCGTGGCGCCGGACCTCATCCGCTGGATCAGGCCGCGAGACGGATGGATGCAGGATCGCGCCTACCTGCAACCCCTCGAGCTGGTGGGCTCCTACATGCAGCTCCAGGCGCGCTGGTTGCACGCAGCGGCAGAAGCGGACGACGGCCAGGACTTCGCGCGCCGGCTCGAGGCAGCCGGGGTCTTCGTGCGCCTCGACCCGGGCGTCGACCCCGACACCTACCGGGGAGCGACGCTGAGCGCCACCGAGCTCGAGTCATTGCGCCGGATCGAGAACGTCGTCCGCAAGGGCAGGGTGCTGCGCGTCGCAACGGACAGCGTCACGTTGGAGCAGGGATCGATCCCCTCCGATCCCGGCCAGATCTTCGTCGACTGCACTGCTAGAGGAGTGAGGTCTACCGAGCTTCGTCCGATTTTCGAGCCCAACCGCATCACCCTGCAGTACGTGACTCTCGGGTTCGTGGCGTGGGGAGCGGCCACGCTCGGTGTCGTCGAGGCCACTCGCGATGACGACGCCGAGAAGAACCGGCTCTGCCCGCCGCTCACCTTCACCGGGCAGGTCTCGGATGTGCTCGCTCTGTCCTACACCGCCATCACCGGCCTGGCGTTGCGCTCGGGCGAACCGGACCTCGCGGCCTGGAACGAAGCCTCCCGACTCAATCCCGCACGCGGAGCTGCCGACCGCATGGACGACCCCGAGGTCGGGTCGGCCGTGGTGTCTCTCGGAGAGCACTTCGGACCGGCGCTCAGCAATCTCGCACGGCTCGTCGCTCCCTGAGCTCAGGAAGCCAGCGCGCTCGCCGCGGTAGCACGGCAGACCTCGTCCCACGGCGTGGGCTTGAGGCCGAGCTGGGTCTGGATGGCCGAGGAGTCGAGCACGTAGGGCTTCTCGAACTGGTGGACCGTCTCCCGCATCTCGCGCAGGATCGGTACGACGATGCCGCCCACGGAGAGCAGGGCGCGGGGAAAGGCCTTCACCTTGACCGGCTGGCGCCCGACCGCGCGGCAGCTGTCGGCCACCGCCTCGGCCTGGCCGGCGGCATGACCACCGAGAGCGCCCCCCGGACCGCGCGAGCCATCGCCCGCGTCGAGCTGACCCGGGCCATCCTCGAGAGCGCCACCCAGCAGCTGGCCGAGGTCGGGCCAGCCGCCCTCTCCGCGCGCCGTGGCCCGCGAGCTCGGGATGGCCTCGTCGGCGGTCTACCGCTACTTCGCGTGGGCGACGCTCTTCGGCCACCTGTCACTGGAGCTGTTCGGGCACATGCACCGGGCGGTACTCGACTACGACGCCCATTTCGCACAGGTCGTCGACCAGCTCGCGGCGGATCTCGGGCTCCCCGGCTGAGCCCGCGCGTGGCACGATCGAGGCATGCTCAACGAATCTGTGGCGTTCAGCGGCTTCTCGGTCGACAACATCGAGCGAGCCCGTGAGTTCTATCGCGGCACCCTCGGCCTGGTCGTGCTCGAGGAGAACGGCCTGCTCTGGCTCGAGCTGACCGGCGGGCACCGGGTGCTGGTCTACCCCAAGGCCGACCACACCCCGGCGACGTACACCGTGCTCAACTTCCCCGTCGACGACATCGAAGCCGCCGTTGCGGACCTGACCGATCACGGCGTGCAGTTCGAGAAGTACGAAGGGACTCCGGCGGAGACCGACGAGAAGGGGATCTTCCGCGGTGGCGGGCCGCTCATCGCGTGGTTCACCGACCCCGCCGGCAACGTGCTCTCCGTCCTCGAGTCCTGACTTGGTCGAGCTTCCCGAGGGGTCACGGGTCGCGCTGCTCGTCCCCGGGTCGCAGCAGTACGTCGACGCCGTGCTGTCCCTGCTGGCCGGCGGGGTCATCCCGATCCCGCTGGACCCGCGGCTGACGGCGTACGAGCGCGACCGGATCCTGGCCGACCTCTCACCTGACCTGGTGGTCACCGACGAGGCCGCGCTGGGCGACCTGGTCGCCCCGACCGAGGGACTCCCCCGGGCCCGGCCGATGCACGTCACCAGTGGCACCACCGGCACCCCGAAGGGCGTCTACAGCGGGCTGCTGAGCGACGACGACGCGGCGGCCCTGGTCGCCGAGGAGCGCGACCTGTGGGGCTTCCGCGACGACGACGTCAACCTGGTGCTCAGCCCGCTCTACCACTCGGCGCCGCTGCGGTTCGCGATGGGAACGCTGCTGGCCGGCGGCCGGCTGATCATCCCGGGCCCCTTCGATCCGGCGGCGGTGACGGCGGCGATCCAGCGTGATCGACCGACCACGATGTTCTGCGTGCCGACCCACCTGCAACGGCTCTTCGCCCACTGGGACGAGACCGGCTGGCCCGACCTCGGCTGCTTCCGGCTGGTCGCGCACGCGGGCGCACCGTGCCCGCCGGACCTCAAGCGCCGGCTGATCGAGGCCTTCCCGCCCGGCTCGACGTGGGAGTTCTACGGCTCGACCGAGGGTCAGTTCACGGCCTGCCGGAGCGAGGAGTGGCTCGAGCGACCCGGCACGGTCGGCCGGGCCCGACCCGGTCGCCGGCTGAGCACGGATGACGACGGCACGATCTGGTGCTCGGTGCCGCGAGCACGCGCGCTTCACCTACTACGGGGCGCCCGAGAAGACGGCCGCGGCCTGGCGCGACGACGCGTTCACGGTCGGCGACCACGGTCGGCTCGACGACGACGGCTACCTCTACCTCGACGGCCGCCGCGAGGACCTGATCATCAGCGGTGGCGTCAACGTCTACCCGCTCGAGGTCGAGCAGGTGCTCGGCTCGCACGCCGGGCGTCACCGACGTCGCGGTGTACGCCGAGCCGGACGCCCAGTGGGGCCAGCGGGTCTGCGCGGCCGTCGTCGGCTCGGCCACCGAGGCCGAGCTGGCGGCGTACGCGAAAGAGCGGCTGGCCCCGCCGAAGCGACCCAAGACCTGGACGTTCTACGCCGAGCTGCCGCGAACGTTGACCGGCAAGGTCCGACGGGACCGAGCTCAGCAAGCGAACTGGCGCCGGTACTCCTTCGGACTGACTCCGCGCACCTTGCCGAAGTGGTGGCGCAGGGTCGCGGCGTTGCCGAAGCCGACCTCGGACGGCGATCCAGTCGACCGACTGGTTGCTCTGCTCCAGCAGCTCCTCGGCGGCCATCACCCGCTGCCGGGTGACCCAGGCGTGCGGGGTGGTGCCGGTCTCGTCGCGGAAGCGGCGGGCGAAGGTGCGGGCCGACATGTGCGACTCGCGCGCCAGCCGCTCGACGCCGAGGTCCTCGGCGAGGTTGTCGGAGATCCAGGCCAGCAGCGGGCCGAGCGTCTCCGCGTCCAGGTCGGGGATGGCGCGGGCGATGTACTGGGACTGGCCGCCGTCGCGGTGCGGCTGGATCACCATCCGGCGCGCGGCCGTGGCGGCCACTCGCGAGCCGAACTGCTGGCGCATCAGGTGGAGTGCGGCATCGAGGCCGGCAGCCGAGCCCGCACCGGTGGTGATGTTGCCGTCCTGGACGTAGAGCACGCCGCAGTCGACCTTGGCCTCGGGGTAGGCCTCCTCGAGGTGGCAGACGTGGCGCCAGTGGGTGGTCACTCGCCGGCCTTCGAGCAGGCCCGCCTCCCCCAGCATGAACGCGGCCGTGCAGTGGGCGAAGATCTGCGCACCACGGGCATCGGCACGCTGCAACAGGGCAGCGACCTCCGGCGAGGGCTGGAGGTAGTCGCGCTTGGGTGCGAGGCAGATCAGGTCGGCGTCCTCGGCAGCGTCCAGGCCGTTGTCGACGTGGATGTCGAAGCCCGAGGGCCCCTTCACCCGCCCCGGACGCGGCGTGACGACCACGAAGTCGAAGACCGGGTTGTCGTCCTCGGAGTGGTACGGCTCTGCCCAGACCTCGCAGATCGACCCCAGTCCGAACGGCTCGACCCCGTCCTGCACCACCACAGCTACTTTCCGCACTGGATCCACCTCATGGGCACAGCATGCAACGTCTTTGGCAGAAAATCAATGCAGGGTGACATATCTGCCACTCGTGGCAGGATCACATAAGGCGCAGACTTACTGCCATGACCTTCCTACTGATTCTCCTGGCCATGGCGGTGGCGCTCAGCTTCGAGTCCATCCGCCTCGTGATCCGCGACGGACGCGGCCCGCAGCGGCCGCCCGTGTCGCACTTCGAAGACCCGCAGTTCCGGGCCCCCGGGCGCGCATGACTGACCGCCCACCCCCACAACTGAATCCCCCGAACAAGCGTTGACCCGTCAGAAGATCTTCTGACGGGTCAACGTGATTTCGGGTGCAAATGACACCGACCCACCCGGACGAGTCCGGGTGGGTCGGCGACGTTGTAGCTGGGTGCCGGCTAGGTCAGCTCTCGCTGCCGCCGGTGAGCTTCTCGCGGAGCGCCTGCAGCGCCTCGTCGGAAGCCAGCGATCCGCCACCGGTGCTCTCGCCCTCGGGTGCGTCCTCGGTGGTCGCTGCCTCGGAGGAGTACGACGTGGCCTCGCTCGCCTCGACCTCGGCAACCTTCGCCTCGGCCTGCTGCTTGACGTGCGCCTCCCAGCGGTCGTGCGCCTTGGCGTACTGCTCTTCCCAGACCGCACGCTGCTCGTCGAAGCCCTCGAGCCACTCGCCCGTCTCGGGGTCGAAGCCGTCGGGGTAGACGTAGTTGCCCTGCTCGTCGTAGGTGGCAGCCATGCCGTAGAGCGTCGGGTCGAACTCCTCGACGTCCGCGGCGGTGGCGGTCTCGTTGGCCTGCTTCAGCGACAGCGAGATCCGGCGACGCTCGAGGTCGATGTCGATGATCTTGACCATGACGTCGTCGTTGACCTGGACGACCTGCTCGGGGATCTCCACGTGGCGCTCGGCCAGCTCGGAGATGTGCACCAGGCCCTCGATGCCCTCCTCGACGCGGACGAACGAACCGAAGGGCACCAGCTTGGTGACCTTGCCCGGCACGATCTGACCGATCTGGTGGGTCCGGGCGAAGTGCTGCCACGGGTCTTCCTGGGTCGCCTTGAGCGACAGCGAGACGCGCTCGCGGTCCATGTCGACGTCGAGCACCTCGACGGTGACCTCGTCGCCCACGGTGACGACCTCGGACGGGTGGTCGATGTGCTTCCACGACAGCTCGGAGACGTGCACCAGGCCGTCGACGCCGCCCAGGTCCACGAACGCACCGAAGTTGACGATGGAGGACACGACACCCTTGCGGATCTGGCCCTTCTGGAGCTGGGTCAGGAAACCGTGGCGGACCTCGGACTGGGTCTGCTCGAGCCAGGCGCGACGCGACAGGACCACGTTGTTGCGGTTCTTGTCGAGCTCGATGATCTTCGCCTCGAGGACCTGGCCGACGTACGGCTGCAGGTCGCGCACGCGGCGCATCTCGACCAGCGACGCGGGCAGGAAGCCGCGGAGGCCGATGTCGATGATCAGGCCGCCCTTGACGACCTCGATGACGGTGCCCTCGACGACGCCGTCCTCTTCCTTGACCTGCTCGATGGTGCCCCAGGCGCGCTCGTACTGGGCGCGCTTCTTGGACAGGATCAGCCGGCCTTCCTTGTCCTCCTTCTGGAGAACCAGGGCCTCGACCTTGTCGCCGACGGCGACAACCTCGGAGGGGTCCACGTCGTGCTTGATGGACAGCTCGCGGGAGGGGATGACGCCCTCGGTCTTGTAGCCGATGTCGAGGAGGACCTCGTCACGGTCGACCTTGACGATGGTGCCTTCGACGATGTCGCCATCGTTGAAGTACTTGATGGTCGCGTCGATCGCAGCGAGGAAGTCTTCTTCGGACCCGATGTCGTTGACAGCCACCTGAGGGGCGTCGTAGTCCGGAAGGATGGAGATGGTGCTCGTCATAAGGTAAAGAAACCTTTGCGTGGGCAGATGTTGTCTGGGCACGCCGGAAGTCCGGTTTCACTACCGATGGTGATGTCCCACACCCCGGATCGGGGCGGGAACTGATAGCGAGCCAAAGTCCGCTCCGTATGGAACCCAGGCAGACAGCAGGCGCAGTGATCGAGTTTACGTCGCTTTTCGCGGCGGAGTCCAACTGGCGTCACGCTCACGAGCGATGCCCAGGAGCAGGTCGTGGGCCCGCTCGGCGACCGGGTTGTCGCCTCGTCGCCCGGCCAGCTCGACCAGCGCCCACAGATCGGCGGCCCGGGCGAGCAGGACGAGCTCGTCGCGGTCACCTCCGTGACGCTCGCAGTACGCCGCCACCACCGCTTCGGCGTACGCCGGCTCGCGGTCGAACCGGAGGACGTTGCCGAGGTCGGTCGCGGGGTGGCCGGCGTGCGCGAACTCCCAGTCCAGCACGCCGGTGACGGTGAGCGTCTCGGGGTCGACGAGCAGGTTCTTCGGGTTCAGGTCGCTGTGCACGAGGCACTGGCGCTTGACCGTGTCGAGCAGGGCCTGCGCCTCCTGAGCCACCTGGACCAGGCCCGCGAACTCCGAGGCGGACCAGTGGTGCAGCCCGACCCGCTGGGTCTCGACCCAGCTCGACAGGTCGCCGTCGAAGGCCTCGATCCGGAGCTCGGGATCCACGAACGTCCCCCGGCGCAGCATCGGCATGCCGCCGAGGATCGCGGCCACCTCGCCCACGGCGTGGCCGAGTCGCTCCTGGCCGGCCGGGTCGAGCTCGGGCAGCACCAGGTCACCGCGGACGCCCGGGAGGAAGGACGTGATGAGCAGCGCCGGCTGGTCGCTCTCGGGTACTCCCCGGCGTACTTCCAGCACCTCGGCCACGGGCAGTAGGCCGCGCACCAGCCCCAGCAGCGCCGCATCCACCTCGGCCGCCTGGTCGCCGCGGTCGCCCCCGCCCTCGGGCGGGTAGATCCGCACCACCTGGCGCTCTCCGGCGACCTCTGCGAGATAGGTCTGTCCCGACCAGCCGCCGGCGAGCGGCGTCAACGAGGCGAAGTCCACTCGCGTGATGATGGCACGCGCCGCCGACCATGAGGTGGTCCGCATGGCTGGCCCGCAACCGGGTACGCACTCACCCGGTCGTAACTGTGGTCGCGACCGGTCGTTGACAAGTACACAAAGGTGCTCTCCGGGTTCGAGCCAGGCAGAGCTCCGCCCATCTGCCATGGAGCCCCCCACCGTGAGATACCGCACCCCCCTCGGCATCGTTGCCGCCCTCTCGACCGCGTCCGCGCTGGCCTTGACCGTCCAGTCCCCCGCACAGCCGGCATCGGCTGCCGCAGCTGTGGCCCCGTTCAGCCAGCCCTACAGCACCTCGGCGTCCGGCGAGGTGCTGCACGTCAACGCCTTGAGCCTCGTCGGCTTCCCCGGCGTTGCCGATGTCGGCCTCGGCATCTCGACCGGCACCACCTCCGGCGCCCCGGCACACGCCGCGACCGCTGAGGCGAGGAACCTCGACGTCGGCCTCCTCGGTGGAGCACCGGCCTCCGTCCTGGCCAGCGCCAAGCAGACCGCGCCGCCGGACAACCCCACCCCGACCAGCCAGACGTCCATCCCCGCGGACCTCAGCCCGCTGCTGAAGCTCGACGTCTCGACGGCGACGGCCCAGGCCCGGACGCCGGCAGCCACAGACACCTGCCGCCCCGGTAGCGGTGCGCTCAGCTTCTCCTCGGTCAACACCGCGCAGCTCGACCTGCTCGAGACGTCGCCCGTCGGCAGCCTGCTCACCCTGCCGGGCACCGCGAAGACCAGCCAGGCCTCGGCCCTGGTGCCCAACAGTGCGACCGCCGAGGGCGGCCGCGATGTGGTGGCGGCCGTGTCCGGCAGCCTCGCCGACGTGCGCCTCTTCGAGGGACAGGTCCGGATCTCCGTGGCCGAGGCTCCCACTCTGAAGGCGACCGCGACGGGCAAGGCCGGCGGCGCCAAGGTCGACTGGGACGCTCCCCTGCTCAAGATCACCGCGGGCGGCACCGAGTACACGTTGCCGGTCGACGGCAGCCCCTTGAACATCGTGGTGCCCGGAAGTGTCCTCGGCCTGAAGCTGCAGCTCGGACAGCTGGAGAACGTGGTCACGTCGGCTGACGGCACCACGGCCGCGGGTACGGCCAGCGTGCTCAACGTGGACGTCACGCTGCTCGGTATCACCGTCGTGGACCTCGACCTGTTCCCGTTCGAGGTCAGCGCCAAGTCCCCGGCGGGCGGCGTCACGTGTGGTCCCAGCGGCCCGGCCGGTCCGGATTCCGACGGTGACGGACTCACCGATGTGCAGGAGAACACCATCACGCACACCATTCCCACCAACCCAGACAGCGACGGGGACGGAATCAACGACGGCGCCGAGGACCCGGACACCGACGGGCTGACCAACCTCGAAGAGGTCAACGGCACCAAGAACCCCTTCGGCAAGGCACCCACCGACCCCAACGACCCGGACAGCGACGACGGTGGCGTCTGGGACGGCGTCGAGGTCGGTCGCGGCACCGACCCGAACAACAAGGCGGACGACAAGCCCGCGCCCCCGCCGGCCGACGGTGACGGTGACGGTCTGACCGACGTCCAGGAGAACACCCTGACGAACACCGACCCGGCCGACGCCGACTCCGACAATGACGGCGTCAACGACGGCGCCGAGGACCCTGACGGCGACGGACTGAGCAACCTCGAAGAGGTCAACGGCACCGAGAACGACCTCTACAAGAACGAACCGACGAACCCGCGCAACCCCGACACCGATGGTGATGGTCTCTCCGACAGCGAAGAGATCTACGAGACCGGGACCAACCCCAACGTGCGCGACACCGATGGTGACGGCACCGAGGACGGCCTCGAGGACCCTGACGCCGACGGGCTGAACAACGAGCAGGAGACCTCCGGTTCCGAGAACGACGCCCATGGCAACGAGCCGACCGACCCGCGCGACGCCGACAGTGACAACGGTGGCGTCAAGGACGGGGCCGAGGTCGATGCCGGCACCGACCCCAACGACGGTTCGGACGACAAGCCTGCGCCGAGCGGACCGAGCATCATGTGCAAGAACAACGCTCCGACCATCCTCGGCACGCCCGGCGACGACGTACTGACCGGGACTCCCGGCCGCGACGTCATCAACGGCCGGGCTGGAAACGACAAGATCCGAGGCCTCGGCGGAAACGACATCCTGTGCGGACGCAACGGTGACGACATCATCAGCTCCGGGTCGGGGAACGACTTCGTTCTCGGGGGCCTGGACGACGACCGCGTCTCCGGTGGCGCGGGCAACGATCGGCTCGGCGGCCGCAACGGTGACGACCGGATGTCCGGTGGCCCTGGCAACGACGGACTGCTCGGCGGACGCGGCGACGACGCCCTGTCCGGCAACGCCGGCGTCGACCGTCTTGGCGGAAACCAGGGCAACGACACCCTCTCCGGGGGTCCCGGAAGAGACCAGCTGATCGGCGGACCCGGCAGGGACTCCGTCCGCCAGTAGTTTCCACCGCGTACCGGATCGCGAAGGGTCGAGGGGTGGACCGCCGAAAGACGGTCTACCCTTCGACCCGTGGAGCCGGAGTCGTCACACCCGCCGGTGCACGTGGAACGCCGGCCGGTCGACGAGGCGGAGTCTCGGCGGGCCAACGGGCCCGACTGGGACCGCTACGCCGACGAGTACCAGGCCACGCACGGAGCGTTCCTCGGTGACGTCGGCTTCGTCTGGGGTCCCGAGGGACTGACCGAGTCCGAGGCCGGCGTGCTCGGCGACCTCGCCGACAAGGACGTGCTGGAGCTCGGCTCCGGCGCGGGCCAGTGTTCCCGCTGGGTGCGCACCCAGGGCGGCCGCTCCTACGGGCTCGACCTCTCCTACCGCCAGCTGCAGCACTCCCGCCGGATCGACGACGACTCCGGCGTGGTCGTGCCGTCGGTGCTCGGCACGGCCACACACCTGCCGTTCCGCCGACGACTCGTTCGACGTGGTGTTCTGCTCGTTCGGCGCGCTGCAGTTCGTCAGCGACATCGAGATCGCGGTCGCCGAGACGGTCCGGGTGCTGCGGCCCGGTGGGCGCTTCGCGTTCTCGGTGACCCACCCGACCCGCTGGATGTTCCCCGACGACCCCGGCGAGGAGGGCCTCGTGGCGAGCCAGTCCTACTGGGACCGGACGCCGTACGTCGAGGTCGATCCCCAGACCGGCACCGTCGCGTACGTCGAGCACCACCGCACCCTCGGCGACTGGGTCGCGATCCTCGCCGGCGCCGGCTTCACGATCACCGACCTCCTGGAGCCGGAGTGGCCCGAGGGCAACACCCGGCTGTGGGGCGGCTGGTCCGCCGTGCGGGGGAAGTTCACCCCCGGCACGGCGATCTTCGGCGCCAGCCTCTAGGGCGTGTCTCCCAACTCTCGGCCGTTGCGAGCGTCGCATCCGCGGGATGCCTCGCAAGGCGCAGCCGCGAAGGCACGCCGGGTTTGCTTGTCGAGTGGCTGCAACGCCGCGAGGCGCCCGCGGGGCGGCGCGTAGCAGGCCATGGGGTTGGGAGACACGCCTTAAGCCACCCCAACCGGCTCACGCTGCTCAGCGTGAGCCGGCGGAGCGGCTCCCCCGCCGCGAACGGCGAGAAGCAGTCCCAGGATCAGAAGCAGTCCGCCACCGATGAACCCGATCAGCGGCACGGTGCGGGTCATCAGGTTCAGCTTGCCGATGTTGTCGTCGGCGTCGGCCGCGAACTGGTCGACCTGCTCGTCGGTGAACCCGATCTGGAGGTCAAGGGCGGGGGTGCCATCGGCGAGGGTGCGCTGCTGGTCCTCGGTCTGGTTGATGATCGCGCCCGTGCGCGGCTCGACGAACATCTCCTTGACGGTGTCGTAGGTGCCCGGCACTCCCTCAGCCACGTCGATCTCGGCGCCCTCGATGGTCACCACGAACTTGAGGGTCTCGATGCCCTCGACGGTCTCCTTGCCCTCACACTCGGCGTTGACCGCAGCGCCGACGGTGCCGTCCCAGTAGGGGTAGGTCTTGCACGTGGTGTCGAACGGGAACTTGTTGACGATGCCCTCGTGGGGAATCGCGTCCTCCGGTAGGTACTTCGCGTCGTTGACCGACAGCGCCGTGACCCGGTCGGTGGCGAAGACGTCGACGCTGGCTGTGATCAGCCGGGGGTCGTTGCCCTCCACACAGCTGGGAGTGTCACCCTCGTCGACCACCAGGCAGGTGGTCTGCACGAAGACGGACACGTCGTCGTCACTCGCGTTGGAGTCGACCCTGGTGATGCTCTCGGCCTTGACCGGGTTGTCCACGAGCTCACCGGTGGACGCATCCAGCTTGGCCACGTCACCGCTGAGCAGCGTCGTGGTGTCGACGTCGAGCGGCGTCTTCTCGGCGACGCCCGGCGCCCAGACCACGGCCATGAAAGCCGCGAGCAGCAATGCGCCGCTCAGTCCGAGCAAAATGACGCCAAAATTCTTTCGCACAGTTGTGCCCCTCCCCAGGAACCCACGTTGGCTGCCGGAAGAGTAGCGCACGTCACACCCGGCTTGTTCGCGCTACACGGGGGTTCTACGCAGCACGATCACCAGGTTCCAGGTGACCAGCTCGCGCAGGAGCGGGACCCGGAGCAGCCACCACGACCACCCGGGGTTGTAGCGCGGGCGGAGCTCGACGACGGCCGCCACCTCCTGCCGGTGTGCCCACCTCAGGCCGTCGGAGACGGTCACCGCGAACAGCGACTCGCCGTAGCGGTTCTTCGGCTCGCGGCCGTGCTTGCGCAGGTAGCGACGGCGCGCGCGGCGGCCGCCCAGGAAGTGCCATGGCGAGGTCTCGTGGCCGCCCCACGGGCCGAACCAGACCGTATAGCTGAGGTAGACCAGCCCACCCGGCCGGGTCACGCGCGCCATCTCCTCGGCCATCAGCCAGGGGTCCGGCACGTGCTCGAGCACGTTGGAGGAGTAGCAGATGTCGACGGAGTCGTCGGCGAACGGCAGCTGCATGCCGCTGCCGATCACGGTGCCCGCGGCGATGTCACCCAGGCCGGCGAGCTCACCGACGTCGGCGTCGAGGGCGAAGTACGTCGCTCCGGCCGCCTCGAACGCGTCGCGGAAGTAGCCGGGGCCACCGCCCACGTCGAGGAGCGTCGAGCCGCGCGGGTCGACGTAGTCGCGCAGCTGGGCCACGGAGTCGGCCGCCAGCGCGGTGTAGAAGCGGGCTGGATCGGACTGTTCGTGCCGGAAGTCCTGGAGCAGGCGGATCGACCGCCGCAGAGTTGCTCCCCGTGCGGCTCGGCTCAGTTGGTCGAGCCGTACTCGATGACCGGCTGCTCCACGTTGACCGGCGACTTGCTCGGCGGGCCGGTCTCGGCGCTCACGTAGCCGACGAGCGCGGCCGTGCCGACCGCTCCCCCGACGACCAGTGCAGCCACGAGTCCCGCAAGACCTGAAATTCCCACAGTTGTTCACCCTCCCTAGGTGCGCGGAAGCCTAGCAGCGCGACGCCGGGATGCCAGGGCGATCGCGACCAGCGGCCCGGCGACGAAGCCCAGCCAGGCGGCGGTCATGGCGACATACCAAACACTCGGTACGGCCGGCGGCTCTGCGTCAGCGAGCGCCAGCACCTCGAGCCGCGTTCCGGCGAACACGACCTCTCCTTCGATCTCGGCGACCTCTCCGGGAGCGTCGAGGTCGACCAGGACGACACCGATCCCCTCCTCGACCAAGGCCTCCGCCCGCGCCGACGGGGTGTCCGACGCCAGCGCCTCTGCCACGTCGGTCACCCTCGGGTCCTCACCGGCCAGGCTGGTGCCCGACACGACGAGCTCGTCGCTGGCGACGAAGTCGCGGGGCTGGAAGCGACCGGCCGGGTCGAGCACCTTGGCGTCGTGGTTCCAGTCCGGTTGTCGATAGCTCGAGAGTGGCAGCAGCAGTACGTCGCCGGAGGGTGCGTCCTCGATGGCGGCCCTGGCCTCGGCGTAGTCGTCCGGGAAGTCGACGGCGCGGAGGCGGCCGTCGACGCCGAGCAGCGTGTCGGGCATCAGCAGCACGGGCAGCGCGACCAGCGCTCCGGCCACGAGCCACCGGCCAGCTCCCGCCTCGAGCAGCTCGGCGATCCTGGCGACGCCCACCGCGGACAGGGTCGCGACGGCTGGGGCGCACAGCAACAACAGCCGCGAGCCGTCTCGGAAGAGGCCACCACCGGGCACGTTGGCGGCAACCCAGCCGACCAGGTCCGGGCTGGCCCACGTGACCAGGGCGGCCACCATCCCGATGGCCCAACACGTGCTGAGCGTGATCACCTCACGCCCTCCGAACGTCTCCCACCAGCGCCGCAGACCCACGGCCACCAGCACCACCAGCAATGCCGAGGGCGACCCAGCCGAGGACGTCGGTGCGCGATGGCGGAACCACCTCTGAGTTCCAGATACCGCCGAGGGTCAGCGCGGCGAGTGGCGCCGGCACCGACCCCTCCCCGGCCAGCGCCGAACACGTCCGCACCTGCTGGGTCGGACCTGCTCGCCGCGGTGTGCAGGAACCCCGAGACCAGCCACGGAGCGTTGGTCACCAGCACCAGGGCCGCGGCCTGGAGGAGCCGGCGGCGGTCCCGGCCGGCCACGGCGGCCAGCAGGGCAACTCCTGTGGCCAGGCCGGCACTGGCACTCAACGATCCGATCGGCACCAGCACTGCGAGGGCCAACGGGAACCGCGCATCGACCCGCCAGCGCCGGCCGAGGACGAGCAGCCAGGGCAGGACGGCGTACCCGACCAGCACCGGCCAGTGCCCGATGACCAGGCGCTCCACGACGAACGGGCTCCACTGGTAGACCGTGATCGCCGCCAGCCGAGCGGTCAGCGACGACTCCTGGAGCAGCCGCGCGATGCCGAGGCCACCGCCCACCAGGCTCGCCAGGAGCACGGTCTTCTGCAGCAGCTGGCCCGGCACGATCTCGTCGAGCACCGCGATCACGGCGTCCGACGGCACGGCCCGGGGCAGACCAGAAGCGACGCCGAGGAAGTCGGGACGGAGGGCAAGGTCGGGCACCCAGACCATGTCGTAGCTCAGCACCAGTCCGGGGGCCAGGGCCGGGCCCAGCAGGAGCACCGCGAGCAGGCCGCACCAGAGGACCGGCACCGCGCGGACCCACCTGGACTCGGACCGGACCTGGCTCGCCATCGCGGTGATCCAACCACGAGTGTGGGCTGCGCCGGGGCCTCAACTAGTCTGGCGCGGTGACGGATGAGGCCACCAAGGTGCGCGCGCGCAGGCGTGACACCGGCCTCGTGATCGCGGTGGCGATGGCCATCATGAACGTCGCCACCTACGGCTTCCAGATGGTCGCCGCCCGCGCCCTGGGTCCTCAGGAGTACGGCGCGTTCGCCGCCCTGATGAACCTGATGCTCGTGGTCAGCGTGATGTCCCTGGCCGTGCAGGCCACCGCCGCCCGCCGGATCTCCACCGAGCCCCGCGACGTGGTGGAGATCGAGCGGATCATCCTCGGCGTCACCTACAAGTCGGCGGCGGTGCTCGGGCTGGTCCTGCTCGCCCTCACACCGGTGATCAACCTGGTCCTGCGGCTCGAGAGTCTTGCGAGCGCCGCGGTCGTCGGCCTGATCGCCGTGCCGCTGACGATCATGGGCGGACAGGCGGGCGTGCTCCAGGGCGAGCGCCGCTGGCTCCCGCTGGCAGGGGTCTACGTGGCCGCCGGCGTACCTCGTCTGCTGCTCGGCTCAGCGCTGGTGATCTGGCACCCGAGCGAGCTCACCGCCATTGCCGGCGTCGCGCTCGGTGCGCTCGTCCCGGTCGTCGTCGGCTACTTCGCGCTGCGGCGCCCGCGCAGCGAGCACGTCGGCCGCGAGGAGCTGCACATCCCGTCGATCCTGCGTGAGGTCGCCCGCAGCTCGCAGGCCCTGCTCGCCTTCTTCGCCCTCAGCAACGTCGACGTGATCGTCGCCCGCAACGTGCTCGACGGCCACGATGCCGGCCTCTACGCCGCCGGCCTGATCATGACCAAGGCCGTGCTGTTCCTGCCCCAGTTCGTGGTGGTCGTGACCTTCCCGGCCATGTCGACGCCCCGAGAACGAAGTCGCGCGCTGGTCCGCGGCATGCTCATGGTCGGCGGGATCGGTGTCGTCGCCGTGGCAGGCGCATACCTGCTTTCGGGGCTTGCCATGATCTTCGTCGGCGGCGGCGAGTACTCCGAGATCGAGTCGCGGCTGTGGCTGTTCGCGGTGCTCGGCACCCTGCTCGCGATGCTCCAGCTCCTCGTGTACGCCGTGCTCGCCCGGCAGGGCCGGCGCTCGGTCTACGCGCCGTGGGCGGCCCTCGTGCTCGTGGTCGTGCTCGGGCTCAACTGCAACAGCCTCGAGTCACTGCTGGCCGTCGTCGTCGGCGTCGACGCGCTGCTGCTCGGCGTACTGGCTGCGATCAGCCTCTATCTCGCGAGGAAACCCGCTCCAGCGCCCGAATGAAAACCCTCCCGTCCGTGTAACCTCCGTCACGCAAGTGTCCGTTTTTGGGAGGGGACGACACCGTGCGTTTGTTTGCGTATTCCTGGGAGGGAAAGCGGGGTCGTCGGCGCGCCCGAAGACTCTTGATCCTCAACTGGCGCGACCCCTGGCACCCCGAGGGCGGCGGGTCGGAGCTGTACGTCGCCGAGGTCGCCAAGCGGCTGCACGACTCGGGCATCAAGGTCACCGTCTTCAGCGCGCTCTACCCCGGCGCCGCCCGCGACGAGCAGGTCGACGGCATCCGCTACCTGCGCCGCGGCGGCCACCTGACGGTCTACCTGTGGTCGGCGCTGTTGCTGCTCACGGGCAGGTTCGGCCGGATCGACGAGGTGCTCGAGGTGCACAACGGCATGCCGTTCCTGGCCCGGTTGGTCACCCGGGCCAGGGTCACGGTGCTGGTGCACCACGTGCACCGTGAGCAGTGGTCGATCCTCGGTCCGGTGCTCGCCCGCGTCGGCTGGTTCATGGAGTCGAAGGTCGCCGTCCGCGTCAACCGGGGCGCCTCCTACATCACCGTGAGCGAGGTGACCCGGTCGGAGCTGGTCGACCTCGGAGTGCGCGCGCAGGACATCACGATCGCCTGGAACGGCATGCCGCCGGTGCCCGACTTCGTGCCACAGCGCGAGTCCGAGGATCCCCGGCTGGTCATGGTCGTGCGCCTGGTGCCGCACAAGAGGGTCGAGCACGCGCTGGAAGCCGTGGCCGCCCTGCGTGCGCGCCATCCCGGCCTGCACCTCACGGTGATGGGGTCCGGGTGGTGGGAGCCCCAGCTGCTCGAGCGCCGGGCCGAGCTCGGGCTGGAGGACTGTCGTGACGTTCCTCGGCCACGTCTGCGACCGGACGAAGTTCGAGGAGCTCTCCAGCGCGTGGGTGCACCTGCTCCCGTCGGTCAAGGAGGGCTGGGGGCTCTCGATCGTGGAGGCCGCCCACGTAGGCGTGCCCTCGATCGCCTACACCGACGCGGGCGGGGTGCGCGAGTCGATCCTCGACGGGGTCACCGGGCTGCTGGCCATCGACCTGCCGGACCTGATCGAGCAGGTCGACCGGCTGCTCTCCGACGCCTCGCTGCGCAGGGACCTGGGCGTCAAGGCGAAGGTGCGGTCGGAGCAGTTCACCTGGGAGACGACCGCGACGACCATCGCTTCGGTGCTCGGGCGCGGCTGACCTGAGCCGAGCCCACGAGCAGTCCGGCGCCGGCCGCGGCCGCCAGGTTGGCGGCCACCCCCGGCGACCCCACCCTCGCGGTGTCCGACGTCGCCGCCAGCACCGCCGACGCCACGACCAGCAGACCGCCCAGCACCCAGGTGAGGTTGCGCAGGCGGGGCAGCGCCGCGACGGCGTACGCCGATCCGGCCACGGGTCCGCCGAGCACCAGCAGCCCGGCGACGGTGACGATCCTGCCCGCCCGGCCGGCGTCCTCCGACCGGGCTCGGTGGCTTCGTGTCGCGGAATCGGGGCGCGGCCGGTGCCGGTCTCGCAGCTGGCTCAGCGCGGCACCGGCCAGGAGCAGGACCACCAGCGCGAGGCCGACCAGCAGACCGATCCGGTAGGTGCGGTCTGGTCGGTAGACCAGCGAGACCTCCGCCACCCGCGCCGGCCGGCACCCGGTAGCCCTGCTGCCAGCCGTCGATCGTCACCTGGTCGAGCCGCTTGCCGCCGAGGGTCGCCTCCCAGCCGTCGTTGATGTTCTCGGCGACCCGCAGCACCGCCTCGTCACCGGGACCGATTTCGACCGAGCGGTCGGTCGGCGTCCCAACGACCCACCTCCAGCGGCCGGGCCGACATCGGGTCGCCCTTGCGCCGCGGCGGCCGCCGGCTGCCAGCCGAGGCTCACCGGCTGGAACTGGATGGTCGGCGCGACCTCGATCCGGTGGGTCCCCTCGGCCAGCTCGACCGGTCCGTCGCAGACCGACCACGAGAGCGGCCGCCCGAGGCGTACGTCGTCGAGAGTGCCGTCGACCTCGGTCGCGTGGACAACGCCGTCGACCAGGACCTCGGGCCCGAGCCCGCACAGCGGCTCCGGTGCGGCCGGACCAGTCGGGGCTGCTGGCCAGCCCCTCCAGGCCGCCGATCTCGACCTCGCCGAGCGCCCAGGGGTTGCCCGGCTGTGCCGGGACCCTCCGGACGCTCGAACGTGATGGTCAGCCGGCCGTCCGCCACGAACGGCTCCAGCTCCTTCGAGAAGTCCAGGTCGACCAGCCGCTCCTCATCTCCGGATCGGATCGTCGCACTCGCCGGCGCGACCACGTCACCCGCGGCCCGGGCGATCGCCAGGGTGCTGATCTCGCGCCGGCCCGGCCAGGTGAGCTCGAGCGTGGCTTGCTCGGCGTCGCCGGCGGTCGAGCCAGCTCGGTCTCGGGATTGCCGTCGAAGGCGAACGCCCCCGACACGGCCGGGTCCTCGGCGAGCACGGAGTCGGCGCGACCGCGGTGGCCCTGCCGTCGACCGGCGCGAGCAGGGCGGCGCTGCCGGCGCCCGGCGCCGCGACCACAGTGCCGGTGACCTCCCACTCCCCTGCCTCGGCGACCTCGATGGTGCGGTCGAGACGCCCGGCGTCCTGCGGCCGGGCGGGCCTGGCTCGCGACGCAGTGGGGCCCGAGACCGAGGTCGACGCAGGCACGCCGCGGCGGGTCGAGCCGCAGGACCAGGGAGTCGTCGCGGTGCATCGGGCCGGGCACGACCGTGGTCCGACCGGGCTCGATGCCGGGTAGCGTTCAGCTCCGAGACAGCGCACCTGGCCTAGCCGCGTCACCGGTGGCCTCGACGCACCGACACGCGGACCGACTCGATGCTGTCGTCGGGAAGCGGGGCCTCCAGCAGGCCCGACTCCGGTACGTCGTGGACCTCCGCCGAGCTGCCCGCATCGGCCCTGACCCGCACCCGGACCCGGGTGACCTGCGCGGCCTGCGACCGGCGCTCGAACTGCACGGTCAGCGTCCCGCCGTGGACGGGCGTCTCGAGGTCGACCTGCGAGCCACTGCTCGTCGGGAGGCTCGAGGCTGCCGGACCGCCACTCGGTGCTCGGGTCGCCGTCGACCGCCGCATGCGGCCCGTACTCCGGCAGCACCGGGCCGAACTCCTCGGCGTAGCCCTGCGAGGTGGAGGCGCGCACCTGGAGGCCGGCGACGTACTCGGCCGTCGCCAGGGGCACGCCCGGCACGCCGGGGTAGTCGTGGGTCGGCCGGTCGCTGAGCCAGGTCCGCGGCTCGCGTCATCACCTCGCTGACCGCGTCGTGCACGCGGCCGAACTGACGCTCCACCCTGGTGTAGCCGTCTCCGATGATCCGGCCGCCGGTCTCGTCCGCGGTGATCACGACCGGCCGGTCCGGGTCGAGCAGGCCCGCCTCGATCGCGCTCAGCACGTCGTCGGGCGCTCCGTGGAGCCGGTCGAGCTGGTCGGCGTCGACCAGCGAGACGCGCGGCGACGTCACGGTCGACCCGGTAGACCTCGATCATCGCCTGGTCGCCGAAGCCGCTGCTGCCGAAGCCGGCGACGCGCTCCAGGCCCGGCGAGCTGGACCAGGGCGAGCTCCGCCCGGTCGGCCGGGATCGTCTCGGCCACGCAGCGGGTCCAGGTCGCGGCGCAGCACGACGTGCGTGATCCCGGCGCGGGCGAGCAGCGTCGGCCAGGCCGGCGCCGCCCTCGCCCGAGGCGATCCGCCGCTCGATGGTGTCGAGGTAGCGCGCGGTCGGTCCCGGCACGAGCGGCACCTGGCTGCGGGCCACCCAGGCCGAGGACGCGACGCCCTGGAGCGGCTCGTCGATGGTCCAGCCCCAGGTCTGCAGGCCGAACCCGGAACCGGGGAGCACGAGCGCGCGACTGTCCGGCTGCTGCTCGAGGTAGTCGGCCGCCTGGGTCCAGGCCTCCGGCACCGCGCGGAAGCCGGGCATCCGGAGGTCGCCGGTGAGCAGCGGGGCCCCGCTGCCGATCGACCAGTGCGGCCAGCGCCGACGGCCGTGACGCGTCGCAGGTCGCGCCGTGGCTCCAGCCGGCGGAGCAGCAGGACAGCTGCGTGGGCCGCCCCGAGAGCCAGCGGCAGCCGAACCAGTGGGTCGACCTTGTGGATGTTGCGGAAGGGAGCGAGCGCCCCGTCCAAGAGGTCACGCACCGGGCCGTCGACCAGCGAGCCGAGGGTGGCGGGGTTGCCGGCCGTCAGGCAGAGCAGCCCGATCAGCGCCGATGCCAGCAGGGCGCGACGCAACGGCATCTCGCGGTGGCACAGCCCCATCAGTCCGATCGCTGCGACCAGGCCGCCCGCGACGATCAGCACCGGCTCGGTGGACATCTGGTGGGCGCCCGGCCACCACGGCTGGTCGCCGATCGCGTAGTAGGAGAGCCAGTGGTCGGCACCACGCAGGTCGTTGGCCCAGCCCGTCGGCGCCGTGGTCGCGTTGGCGGTCTCGATGAAGTCGAGGAACGGCGGGCTGTACTTGCCGAGCAGCAGCAGCGGCACCATCCACCAGGCACAGGCGGCCGCGACGCCGGCCGCCCACCAGGCCGCGAGCGTGCGGCCGTGCGGCCGGCGTAGCTGGTCGAGCACGACGATCGCGGCGATCGGCAGGGTGGCCAGGGTGCCGGCGGCGTTGACCCCGCTCATGCAGAGCACGGCCACCCCCGACCACAGGCCGGCCTGGCGCGCGCTCAGCCGGCCGGTGCCGGCCAGCACGAGCGGCAGCACGGCCCAGGGCAGCACCGCGCTCGGCAGGATCTCGCCGGTGAGCACGCCGTCGGCGCCGAGCAGCCGCGGGGAGACGGCGTACCCGAGACCGGCGAGGATGGCGCCGAACGCAGGCAGGCCCAGGGCGCGCGCGACCAGGCGGGTGCCCTCGTAGGCCACGATCAGCAGCAGCGCGGACCACAGCCGCTGGACCACCCAGTCGGGCAGGCCGGCGAGGTCACCGAGCAGGAAGAAGGGTCCTTGCGGGAACAGGTAGCCGTAGGCCTGGTTCTGCAGCTCGCCGAACGACGCGTCGGGGTTCCAGAGATGGAGCGTGCGGGACAGGAACGCACCCGGGTCGGTGGTCAGGTCGAACTTGGTGTCCCACGTGGTCTTGCCGGGCTGCTGCAGGAGAGAGCCGACGACGAAGAGCAGCCAGACCAGCCGGTCCCAGGCGCGTGGCGAACGCCGCGATGCTCACGCCCTCCCGATGTGGCGCTGAGTCCCGTGCCCGGAATGGGATCCCGTCCGTATGGCGTGCCGCGTGAGTCGCAAGGCGCGGAGCGCCGGACTGGCAGCGCCAATTAGCGAACGACGGCTCGTACATGTGCCAAGCTCCGATCTCCCGCGGCCCGGCCGAGCTGACTGGTTCTCTTGCCGTCCGACTCCGCCCCACGCGACTCTTCTCGCGCGCCTGGGAGCAGGCCGATCGGCGTGCCCGGATGGCTGAAACCCGCGCAGGGCCGGCTGCTGCACGACGAGGCCAGCAGGCTCGCCCCCGGCTCGCTCGCCCTGGAGATCGGGAGCCACCAGGGCCGGTCCACGATCGTGCTCGCCTCGGCGCTCGGCGAGAGCGGCAGCCGGCTGGTCGCGATGGATCCGTTCGTCGAGGGCCGGCTGTTCGGCGGTACGCCGACCCGCACCAAGTTCGAGCAGCACGTGCGGGGCGCGGGGGTCGACGGGTCCGTCGAGCTGGTGGCGGAGTACTCGACGAAGGCCCGCCCCGGCTGGACCCGGCCGCTCGACCTGCTCTACATCGACGGCAAGCACGACTACTGGACCGTCTCCGACGACCTGCGCTGGGCCGTGCACCTGCCGGAGGGCGCGGCGGTGCTGGTCCACGACTCGTTCTCCTCGATCGGCGTGACGCTCGGGCTGCTGCGCCACGTGCTCGGGTCGCGGTCCCTGGCCTACGAGGGCCGGGCCGACTCCCTCGCCCTGTTCCGGGTACGCCGCCCGACGACGCGCGACCGGCTCCGGATGCTGGCCCAGCTGCCCTGGTGGATCCGCAACGTCGGCATCAAGGTGCTGCTCCGCCTGCGGCTGCGTCCGGTGGCCGGCTGGTCGGCCACGACTCGCCGTACGACCCCTACTAGAAGCGGTAGATCCGCCGCTCCAGCAGGGAGTCGTCGCCGCGGCGCAGGTCGGGGCGGACGATGTCGTCGTAGCGGATCGAACGGGTGCGCATGGCGGAGCGTCGGCGCCAGGTGAAGGCCTCGGTCGCGGCCAGGATCGCGCGCGCCCGCAGGTCCTTGGTGTGGCCGGGCTGGGTCAGCGCCTGCTGCATGAAGCCGTCGGGCACGGCGCCGTCGACGCGGTAGGCGATCTGGCCCTGCCAGTGGAGCATCACCACGCGGTCCTCGAACCTGCTGTCGAGCACCTTGGCCACCTGCCGGTCGAGGCCGGTGCGCTCGAAGTAGTCGCCGATCTCCCGGTCCGCCCAGCGGTCGCCCTTCGGTTCGAAGGTCAGCGTCGGCGGCTGCGTCGAGCGGTCCAGGCGACACCACCAGACGTGGCTCGGGAAGTCGACGATCTTGGCACTGGCCGCCTCCGGCACCTCGATGTAGCCGGCCCGCGACACCCGCATCAGCTCCTCGATGACCGCACCGGGGTCCGGCACGTGCTCGAGCAGGTTGGAGCAGATCGTGTAGTCGAACGCGCCGTCCGCGAACGGCATCTCCGCGGCGTCGGCGTCGAACAACGGGCGGCTGACCTTCGCCGCCCCGGTGCCCGAGCGCTGGCCGGCGTAGTCGGCACCCACGTAGCGGTCGAGCAGTACGTCGGCTCGCCACGAGGGCTTGTCGCCGCTGCCCACGTCGAGCACCAGTGCGTCGGCACTGACCGGCAGGTCGATCCGCCGCTCCACGAACAGACGCAGCTGGCTGCGGACGGACACGGCTAGTGCGCTGCTTCGTGCCAGCTCCGGCCGGTGCCCACCGACACGTCGAGCGGCACCAGCAGGTCGGCCGCCGAGCCCATCTGCTCGCGCACCAGCTGGTCGAGCGCGTCGGCCTCGCCCTCGGCGACCTCGAACACGAGCTCGTCGTGGACCTGGAGCAGCATCCGCGAGCGCAACCCGGAGTCGGCGATCGCTGTGTCGACGTGGAGCATCGCGATCTTGATCAGGTCGGCGGCCGAGCCCTGGATCGGCGCGTTGAGCGCCATCCGCTCGGCCATCTCTCGCCGCTGGCGGTTGTCGCTGATCAGGTCGGGGAGGTAGCGGCGCCGGCCCATGATGGTCTCGGTGTAGCCGGACTTGCGGGCCACCTCGACGATGCCGCCGAGGTAGTCGCGGATGCCGCCGAAGGTCTCGAAGTACTCGTCCATCAGCCCCCTGGCCTCGCCGGGGTCGATGCCGAGCTGCTGACCGAGCCCGAACGCCGAGAGGCCGTAGGCCAGGCCGTAGTTCATCGCCTTGATCTTGGCGCGCATCTCGACCGTGACGTCCTCGGCCGGCACGTTGAAGACGCGCGAGGCAGTGATCGAGTGGAAGTCGTGGCCCGACTTGAACGCCTCGATCAGCAGCTTGTCCTCCGACAGGTGGGCCATGATCCGCATCTCGATCTGGCTGTAGTCGGCGGTGAGCAGGCACTCGTAGCCCGCGCCGACCACGAACCCCTCGCGGATCCGGCGACCCTCCTCGGTGCGGATGGGGATGTTCTGCAGGTTGGGGTCGGTGCTCGAGAGCCGGCCGGTGGCGGCGATCAGCTGGTTGAACGTGGTGTGGATGCGGCCGTCGGGCGAGACGGTCTTCAGCAGCCCCTCGATCGTCTGCCGCAGCCGCGAGACGTCGCGGTGGCGCAGCAGGTGGAGCAGGAACGGGTGCTCGGTCTTGACGTAGAGGGCCTGCAGCGCGTCGGCGTCGGTGGTGTAGCCGGTCTTGGTGCGCTTGGTCTTCGGCATCTCGAGCTCTTCGAACAGCACGGTCTGCAGCTGCTTGGGCGAGCCGAGGTTGATCTCCTTGCCGATCACGGCGAAGGCCTGGTCGGCCGCATCCTTCACCTCGACGGCGAAGTGGCTCTCCAAGCGACTCGAGATGGTCGGCGTCGACCGCGATGCCGGTCTGCTCCATCGTCTTCAGCAGGTCGATCAGCGGCAGCTCGATCTCGGCGAGCAGCTTGCCGCCGCCGTGCTCCTCGATCGCGGCGTCGAGCGCCTCGGCGAGGTCGAGGATCGCCCGGGCGTGGAGCATCGCGGTGTTGGCGACGTCGGTGCCCTCGTCGAACAGGGCACCCTGGTCGGCCTCGGCCTCCTCCTGCTTCAGCTCGCGCCGCAGGTAGCGCAGGGTCAGGTCGGCCAGGTCGTAGGAGCGCTGGTCGGGTCGCACCAGGTAGGCGGCCAGCGCGGTGTCGCTCTGTACGCCGGCGAGCGTCCAGCCATGGGCGGCCATCGCCAGGCTCGGGCCCTTGGCGTCGTGGAGCACCTTCGGCCGGGTCGGGTCGGCGAGCCAGTCGCCGAGCGGCTGTGTCGTCGGCCGGGCCGAGCGCCGCGACGTCGACGTACGCCGCGAGGCCGGTGCCCGTCGCGAGCGCGAGCCCCTCGAGCCGGCCGGTGCCCGCGCCCCAGGTGCCACGGGCGTGGATGCCAACCGTCTGGGTGCCGGCGTCGGCCAGCCAGGCGGCCACGCCGCCCTCCTCGAGGGTGGCGCCGGCGAGCTCGAAGCCGCCCTCCTCGATGTCCTCCTCGGAGGTCAGCGACTCGAAGAGCCGGTTGCGCAGCACCTGGAACTCCAGGCTGTCGAAGAGGTTGTGCACCTCCTGGCGGTCCCAGGGCCGCACCGCCATGTCGGCGGGCGCGAGGTCCAGCTCGAGGTCACAGACCAGCGCGTTGAGGCGGCGGTTGCGGATCACGTCGCCGAGGTGGGCCCGCAGCGCCTCGCCCTTCTTGCCGGTGATCTCGTCGGCGTGGGTGATCACGTTGTCGAGGCCGTCGTAGTGGTTGATCCACTTGGCGGCGTAGCCCGGGCCGACGCCGGGGATGCCGGGCAGGTTGTCGGAGGTCTCCCCCACCAGCGCGGCGAGCTCGGGGTAGCGCGCGGGCGGCACGCCGTACTTGGCCTCGACGGCCTCCGGCGTCATCCGAGCCAGGTCGGAGACCCCGCGCATGGGGTAGAGCACGGTGGCCCGCTCGCTCACGAGCTGGAGCGAGTCGCGGTCACCGGTGAGGATCAGCACGTCCATGTCGTCGGCGACCGCGCGGGTGACCAGGGTCGCGATGATGTCGTCGGCCTCGAAGCCGTCCTTCTTGAGGTAGGGGATGTGGAGGGCGTCGAGCACCTCCTCGATGAGCGACAGCTGGCCCTTGAACTCCGTCGGCGAGGTGGAGCGGTTGGCCTTGTAGTCGGAGTACTCCTCGAGCCGGAACGTCTGCCGCGACACGTCGAAGGCCACCGCGAGGTGGGTCGGCTGCTCGTCGCGCAGCACGTTGATCAGCATCGAGGTGAAGCCGAAGACCGCGTTGGTGTGTTGCCCGGTCGTGGTCGAGAAGTTCTCCACGGGAAGCGCGAAGAACGCGCGGTACGCCAGTGAGTGGCCATCGAGCAGCAGCAGGCGGGGCCGCTGTGCCAGTGGTTGGTCAGGGGCAGTCTCAGGCACGTCCCGGACTCTATCCCGGGGCTCCGACAGCGCCACCGGTCGGCAAGAATGGCTCCATGACCGAGGAGAAGCAGACCGTGGATGTCGAGGAGTTCCTGAAGGCGATGCCGATGGGAGCGCTCAACGAGAAGATGGGGATCGAGCTCCTCGAGATCGGTCCCGAGCGCGTCGTCGGCACGATGCCCGTCGAGGGCAACACCCAGCCCTACGGCCTCCTCCACGGCGGGGCGTCCGTCGTACTCGCCGAGACTCTGGGCTCGGTCGCCGGAGGCGCTGCACGGTCAGTCGCTCGGCAAGCTGTGCGTCGGCGTCGACATCAATGCCACCCACCACCGCGCCGCCACGTCAGGCGTGGTCACCGGCGTCGCGACACCGCTGAACCTCGGCCGCTCGTTCGCGTCGTTCGACGTGGCGATCACCGACGAGCGCGGCAAGCGCGTCTGCACCTCGCGGATCACCTGCGCGCTGGTGGACGCCGAGAAGATCGGGAAGTAGCGACGCCCTAGCGGGCGTCCTGGGTCCGCTTCATCGAACGCCGGGCGGCCAGCACGCGGGTGAGGTGGCGACCGTTGGTGGTGGCGGTCGCCGGGCGCGCGGCGGTGAGCTTGGCCCGGACGGCGTGGGTGGGCGCGACCCGCTGCGTGGCGTGCGGGCCGAGGGCGAGCCTGGCCATGAACCGGTTGGCGTCGCGAGAGCCCGGACGAGGCAGCGGTGGTGATGTGGCCGATGCCGATCTCCTCGGCGAACGCGACGGCACACTCCATCAGCGCCTGGCCGATGCCCCGCCGGCGGAACTGGGGGAACACGTGCGGCGAGATCGCCTGCACGGTCGGCTCCAGGTTGAGGCCCGTCAGGGTGGCCACGCGCAGCAGCACCGCACCGGCCAGCACCCCGTCGTACTCGGCGACGACGACGCGTTGCTCGGGCGAGGCACTCGCGGCCTTGATGATCAGCTCGAGGTCACCGATGTGGTCACGCAGGTCGGCCCGCCGCATCGCAGAAGTCCACAGCTCGGCCAGGGCAGGCGCGTCGCTCAGCTCCGCGACACGCATCGTCACCAACGAGCGACTCATGGTCACCTCGACTTCCCCGGCCCGACGTGGACCCCCGAAGGTCCGTTGAATTGTTGACCACGCTGAGCGGAAGACTACGCTCAGCGCGCCACGCTGTCAGGGGGGTGCCCGAGTTGGCCGCCCACGAGGTCTGAGGAGAGCCGTGATCCCGGGAACCGGCACCGCCGTCAACGTCCTCACGGTGCTGCTCGGAGCCCTGATCGGCAAGCTGCTGGGCAACCGGCTCCCCGTGCGCACGCGCGACCTGGTCACCGACGCCCTCGGCCTCACCACGCTGCTCATTGCGGCTACGTCGGCGATGGCCGTCCTCGACGACGACCTCGCCGCCCGGGTCGGCGACAGCGCGCCGATGCTGATCGTGCTCGGGTCGCTGGTGACTCGGCGGCGTGGTCGGCTCGATGCTGCGCCTCGAGGAGCGGGTGGAGCAGTTCGGTGGCTGGCTGCAACAGCGCCTCGCCGGCGAGACCGGCTCCGTGGAGCGCCAGCGCTTCATCGAGGGCTTCGTGCTCTCCTCTCTAATCTTCTGCACCGGCCCGCTCACCATCCTGGGCTCGCTCAACGACGGTCTCGGCAACGGTGCCGACCAGCTGTTCCTCAAGGCCACCCTGGACGGGTTCGCCGCCATGGCGTTCGCCGCGTCGTTCGGCCTGGGCGTCGCCGCCAGCGCGGTGACGATCGTGGTCGTGCAGGGCGGGCTGACCCTGGTCGGCGTACTCCTGGGCGACGTGCTGTCGGATGCGACGCTGGCCGCGATCACCGCCACAGGCGGCCTGTTACTCGTCGGTGTAGCCCTCAGACTGCTCCGGATCCGGGAGATTCCCGTGGCGAACCTGCTCCCGGCCCTGCTCGTCGCGCCGGCGCTGGTGCAGTTCGCTGCGGCGATTCGTTGACGTAACGGTTCGCTAACGAGAGGGTGCGGGGGAACCACGCACTCCGTACCCGGACCTACGGTGTCAGGGCTGACCCGTCCTTCGGGGGCTGGCTGGCGCTGAAGTGCACCCAACGCGAAAGAAAGGTTCACGAAGTGAATCGATCAACAACCGCTTCATGGGTCAAGCTGATGGCGGGTACCGCCGCGCTCAGCCTGGCTCTCGTAGCTTGTGGCTCCGACGAGCCCGAAGACGAGCCGCAGGCTGAGGACTCTCCCTCGGCCACCGAGTCAGCCAGTGAGGCTGCGCCGGAGGTGACCAACGACAAGTGTGATGCGGGTGCCACGAGCGCAGACTCGTTCAAGGTTGGCGGCATCCTTCCGATCACCGGAAACCTGGCCTTCCTCGGCCCGCCCGAGATCGCTGGTCTCGGCCTCGCCGTCTCAGACATCAACGCGGCCGGCGGCGTCAACGGCGCCGACGCGTGCCACCAGGTCGAGGACTCGGGCGACACGTCCGACCTCGCTGTCTCGGGTAACT
The DNA here is from genome assembly GCA_963769475.1 of uncultured Actinomycetota bacterium. GTDB lineage: Bacteria > Actinomycetota > Actinomycetes > Propionibacteriales > Nocardioidaceae > Nocardioides. The sequence goes on from CAVYLX010000001.1 coordinate 262,338, forward strand.
CCGCGGACAAGCTGATCCAGGGCTTGCCGTCGGTGGTCATCGGTGCGGCTTCCTCGAGCGTCACCGAGAACGTCGTGCAGACGTTCACGGACGCGCAGATCACCGAGGTCTCGCCGGCCAACACCGCAACCGCGCTGAGCGGCGTCTCGCCGTTCTACTTCCGCACGGTCGTTCCCGACAGCGTGCAGGGCAACGCCCTCGCGACGCTGATCGCGGGTGACGGTTACCAGAAGCTGGGCTTCCTCGTGTTCAACGACACGTACGGCACCGGCCTGCGCAACGAGATCGAGAAGAACTTCGTGGCCAACGGTGGCGAGTGCACCTACGGCTGCAAGGGTCAGGGCGACGAGTTCCCGGCGCTCCAGACCACGTTCTCCTCGGAGGTCAGCGCCGTTCTGGCGACCAACCCCGACGCCATCATGATCCTCGCGTTCGACGAGACCAAGGCGATCGTGCCTGAGCTCGTCGCCCAGGGCTGGGACATGTCCAAGTCCTACCTGTCGGACGGCAACACCGCCGACTACAGCGAGGACCTGCCTCCGGGCAGCATGACCGGAGCCCAGGGCACCATCCCCGGTGCGGACGCACCCGACGAGTTCAAGACGCAGCTCGGCGCCTGGAGCACCCTGGTCAACGGCGAGGACCTGTCCGACTACTCCTACGCGGCTGAGTCCTACGACGCCGTCATCCTGGCCGCGCTCGCTGCGGTCCGCGGCGGCGCCAACGACTCGGTCACCGTCAAGGACAACTACGCGGCGGTCTCCGGCGCGACAGACGGTGAGGAGTGCACGTCGTTCGCAGACTGTGTCGCGCTTCTCGATGAGGGCAGCGAGATCAAGTACTCCGGTCCCTCCGGCATCGGCCCGCTGAACGACCAGAACGACCCGTCCTCGGGTCTGGTCGGTATCTACAGCTACGACGACGCCAACAAGAACACCCGGGCCAACACCATCGAGGGTGTTTCCTGATCGGCTGAGTCAACGCACCACACGCAACAGCCCCCGGACCGCGAGGTCCGGGGGCTGTTTCATGCGTAGGGAGCGGGTCAGGCCTGGCGTTCGGCCTTCTCCGCGTCGACGTCCTCGGCCAGGGTGCCGAGGTACAGCTCGATCACCTTCGGGTCCTTGGCCAGCTCTCGACCGGTGCCCGTATAGGCGTCTGTGCCCTGGTCGAGAACGTAGCCGCGGTCGCAGATCTGCAGGCACCGGCGGGCGTTCTGCTCCACCATCACCACGCAGACCCCTGTCTTGTTGATCATCCGGGTGCGGATGAAGGCCTCGTCCTGCCGCACCGGCGAGAGGCCGGCTGACGGCTCGTCGAGCAGGAGCACCGACGGCTCCATCATCAGCGCCCTGGCCATGGCGAGCGACTGGCGCTCACCACCGGAGAGGGCCCCCGCGCTCTGGTTGCGACGGTCGTGGAGCACCGGGAAGAGCTCCCACATGGCCTCGAGGCGTTGGGCGAGCTTGCGGGGGCGTAGGTAGAGACCCATCCGCAGGTTCTGCTCGATGGTCAGCGACGGGAAGACGTTGTTGGTCTGCGGCACGAAGCCGACGCCCATCTGCACGAGCTTGTTGGCCCGCAGGTTGGTGATGTCGCGCCCGCCTAGGGTGACGTTGCCGGAGTGGACCTTGACCAGGCCGAACATCGCCTTGAGCAGGGTCGACTTGCCCGCGCCGTTGGGCCCGATGATCCCGATCATCTCGCCCGGGTAGGCGACGAGGCTGCAACCGTTGAGGATGTTCACGCCCGGCAGGTATCCCGCCACGACGTCTGATGCCTCGATGACCGCTTGGCCGGTCTGCTCGGTGGTCACGACTGCTCCTCCTCGCGCTGCTCATCCTCGGCAGCCACTTCCTCGGCGAACTGCTCCAGGGTCTCCTCCGACAACAGGTCGTCGTCGCCGAGATCCGTGTCGTGGTGCGCACCGAGATAGGCGTCGATGACGGCGGGGTCCGACATCACCGTGTCCGCGCTCCCCTCCGCCACGATCCGGCCCTCGGCCATGACCACGACCCAGTCGGAGATGTGGCGCACCACGTGCATGTCGTGCTCGACGAAGAGCACGGTCATGCCCTCGTCTCGCAGGGACTGGATGTGGCCGAGCAGCGACTGGGTCAGAGCAGGGTTCACACCGGCCATCGGCTCGTCGAGCATGATCATCTTCGGATCGCTCATCAACGCCCGCGCCATCTCGAGCAGCTTGCGCTGACCTCCGGAGAGGCTGCCCGCGAAGTCGTTCTTCTTCTCGAGCAGGGAGAAGCGGTCCAGCAGCTCCGTGGCCTTCTCCTCGACCTGGCGCTCCTGGCTGCGCCACAGCGGCCGGAGCATCGCGGCGGCGAGGGTCTCGCCGCGCTGACCCTGGGCCCCCAGCATCATGTTGTCCATCACCGTCATCCGGTTGAGGGACTTGGTCAGCTGGAACGTGCGGACCATCCCGGCCTTGGCGACGCTCGAGGCCGAGGTCTTGTCGAGCTTCCGCCCGTCGAAGGACCAGTGGGCACCGGAACGTGCCGAGGTCGGTCTGTCGAAGCCGGTGATCAGGTTGAAGAACGTCGTCTTGCCAGCTCCGTTCGGGCCGATCAGCGCGGTGATCATGCTGCGCTGCACCTCGAGGTGAGTCACGTCGACAGCCGTCATGCCGCCGAACTGACGGACGATGGTGTCGACCTTGAGGATCGGGTCCGGCTTCGCCGACCCGGGCGTGCTCTCGACGCCGGCCAGGATCGCCTTGCGGGCCTCCGGGTCGTTCGACGTCGTGGATTCCACCTTCGCCTCAGACATTGATCTTCAGCTCCCTCTTGTCGCCCAGGATGCCTTGCGGTCTGAAGATGACCAACAACATCAGTACGGTCCCGACCACGATCAAGGAGAACGTCTCGGTCTGGGTGTCGGACATGACGCCCGACGGCACGTACGCGTTCGCGGTCTCGCGGATGAGCACGCGACCGCCGTAGAAGATCACCGCTCCGAGCACCGGCCCGAAGATGGTTGCCGCGCCACCGAGCAGCAGGGCGGTGTAGGCGAAGAAGGTCAAGGAGCGACCCATGGAGTCGGCCTGGACCGTGCTGCCCAGCACGTAGACGATGCCGCCCAGCGCGCCGAACAACCCGCCGATGATCAGCGCCTGCATCTTCAACGCGAACACGTTCTTGCCGAGGCTCCGGATCGCATCCTCGTCCTCGCGGATGCCGCGCAGCAGCCGACCCCAGGGGCTGCGCACCAACAGCGCGAGGATCGCGGCGCACGCGAGGACCAACGTCCACGCGACCAGCCGGACCCACCAGCCCTGGGCGACGTTGTTCTGGTAGGTGATCGGGAAGACGAAGAAAGCAGCCAGCACGGCCACCGCGATGACACCCGCGACCAGCAGACCCCGCAGGACTCGCGGCTTCGTACCGACCACGCTGGCGCCTCGGAAGCGCCGGATCAGCAGCACCGCGAGCACGATCATGGCGACGCAGACCGCCCCACCGAGCCCGCGCATCGCGCCCGAACCGTCGAAGGCGTCGCGGTAGTTGAAGGGGCTGAGGGTCCAGCTCTGGTCGGGCAGGAACGACAGGTCCAGGAAGGGACCGTTGTACTCGCTGCCGCGCAGCCCGAGGGCGCCACCGGTGAAGTCCTCGAACATGGATAGTCGACCGACGAATCTGACGATCTCCGCGGCGGAGATGGTCACGATCGCCAGATAGTCACCGCGCAGCTTCAGCGTCGGCGCGCCGAGGATCAGCGCGAGGACGAACGCGCAGCCCAGACCGATCAGAGCCGCCAGGAAGATGTTCGCGTCGAGCTCGATGATCGAGATCGCGAAGCCGTAGGCGCCGAGGAGCATGAAGCCCGCCTGGCCCATGTTGAGCAGGCCGGTGAACCCGAAGTGGATGTTGAGGCCGATCACCGCGATCGCGACCCCGGCCGTGCCCGGAGTGATCGCCTCTCGTAGCGACTGGTTGAGAATGCTCAGGATGGTGTCCATGTCGATGCCCCTCTCAACCGACTCGTCCGGCGCGGCCGAGTAGGCCCTGCGGTCGGAACAGCAACAGGATGATCAGCATGCCCAGCGCGACCGCGTACTTCAGGTCGCCCGGAGCGCCCAACGGGCCCGCCAGCTCGACTACCAGGCCGACGATCAATGAGCCGATCAGGGCACCGAACGCGGTGCCGAGCCCGCCCAGCGTGACCGCAGCGAACAGCAGCAGCAGGATCTGCATGCCGGTGTCCCAGCGGATGCCGCTGCTGACCGTGAGGGCGTAGAGCACGCCGCCGAGTCCAGCGAGGCCGCCGGCGACGGTCCAGACGATCCGGATGATCCGGTCGACGTCGATGCCGGAGGCCATGGCCAGGGCCGGGTTGTCGGACACCGCGCGGGTGGCCTGACCGAGCCGAGTGCGTAGCAGGACGTAGCCCACGAGGGCGATCATCACGATCGCGATGCCCATCGCGACCCAGGAGATGCTGGTGACCTTGACCGGGCCGACGTCGGACGTGGAGAACGACTGAAGTGTGACCTTCACGTTGGCGCTGCCGATGGAGTACTGGAACACGTACTGGAGGGCCAGCGACATACCGATGGTGACGATCATCAGCTGGGTCAGGCCGAGGCCCCGTCTGCGCAATGGTTTCCACATCACCACGTCTTGTAGGAACCCGAAGGCCGCGCAGATGAGTGTGGTCAACACGATGCCCAGCCAGAGATTCATGCCCAGGTGCTCGGTGCTGACGAGGAAGAAGGCGACCACGCCGCCGAGGGTCACCAGCTCGGCGTGGGCGAAGTTGGAGAGACCGGTCGTGCCGTAGATCAGGCTGAGACCGAGCGAGGCGAGGGCAAGCAGCAGCCCGAGCTTGAGACCGTTGAAGACCGCGCGGATCAGCTGGTCGCCCTTGGACTCGCCGGAGGCGTCGTAGTCGACCGAACGAACCTCGAGGTCGGGGATGGCAGTGCGGCCGAGGCGGACCTCGACCTTGAGCGAGCCGTCGGGCCCCTCGAGTGCCTTGGCGGGTGGCAGCTGCTCCAGGCCCTCGGGGAGGGTCTCGTTGTCGAGCTTGACGTAGTAGGTGCCGGGCACGGTGACCTGGAAGGCGAACTTGCCGTCGGCCTCCGTGGTCTGGGTCTCGACCTCGGTGCCGGCCTCGTCGAGGAGGATCACGTCGGCGCCCTCGACGGGAGCCGCTCTCGACCCGACGGTGTTGCTCACACAGGCCGTCTTGTCCGCCTGCGCCAGACACAGAGGGACGGCGGCCGCAGGCCCCGCGGTCAGCATCACCAGAGCCACCGGAGCAAGCAGAAGGGACGCCAACAGGCCGACCAACCCCCTGCTCACCACCCTGTCAGTAACTGGATGACGAGACTTCACTCGGTTACCTCCATCTACGCACCCACCCGGATGCTGCCCGGCAGTCTAGGGGTGCGGCCCGTGATCCGCGCCACTTGGGAGGGGTAGACATCTGGTCGCACCGTGGCCGAAACCAGGGCGTTACCGAGCCGTGATCCGAACGCCATCAGGCGTCGGCGATGGCGGGTCCGTGCTCGATCACACCGTCGGCGACCTGGCGCATCGAGAGGCGCAGGTCCATGGCTGTCTTCTGGATCCAGCGGAACGCCTCCGGCTCGGAGAGCTTCAGCTGTTCCTGCAGGATTCCCTTGGCTCGATCGACCGCCTTGCGCATCGCGAGGCGCTCGGACAGGTCCGCCACCTCGGCCTCCAGCATGGTGAGCTCGGTGAACCGGCTGACCGCCATCTCGATCGCCGGCACCAGGTCGCTCTTCGTGAACGGCTTCACGAGGTACGCCATCGCCCCGGCGTCGCGGGCCCGCTCGACCAGGTCGCGCTGCGAGAACGCCGTCAGGATGACGACGGGCGCGATCCGCTTGCCCGCGATCGACTCGGCCGCCGCGATGCCGTCGAGCACCGGCATCTTCACATCGAGGATCACCAGGTCCGGCGTCAGCTCCTCGGCCAGCTCGATCGCCTTCGCCCCGTCGCCGCACTGGCCGACGACGTCGTACCCCTCCTCGGTCAGCATCTCCGCGAGGTCCATCCGGATCAGCGTCTCGTCCTCCGCGATGACCACGGTGCGAGGCGGGGCGGGGGCTGCGGCAGGGGTTTCAGCAGGCTCGGACACGGCGCAAGGCTATCGCCGCGCCGCCGCCCCTCACCGGTCAGGCCGGATGTTTGGTGCTGCCAGCCGCGCTGGTGAGTGAGGCGAGGAAGAGCGTCACGTCGGCGCGTTCGAGACGACGACGGCTGCAGTCCGTGGTCGCCACCCGCGCGTTGGTGATCGCCTGCTGGTTGCTGCTCACTGCCCACTGCCACGGCTTCCACATGCTGTCTCCCTCGTCCGAGCCTGGAGACTAACTGTAGTGATTTGATCGACTTTGTCCAGTAGCGAGTTCGGCGACGCGCCTCGGTTATCGTTCTCGCCGCCCCAGCCGGGTTGGCGCAACGGCAGACGCGATGGTCTCAAACACCATGTCCGAAAGGACTGCGGGTTCGAATCCCGCACCCGGCACCCTTTGTCGGTGGCTCGTTGGATCATCGAGGCAATGCCACACGTCCGACCCCAGGCAACCGTTGACAGCGCGCTGCGCTGCTCGGACCTCGGCATGGCGGATGCAGAGAACGCGGCTCGACACGGCGTTGCCGTCAAGACGATCCGGCGCTGGCGCCGCGAGTACCAGCGCCGCGGCCACCCACGTGGGCAGGCCCACTGCTCCGTGCCGTGCCCCATCTGTGGAGACGGCGACCTTGATCGTGCCGCGTATGCCGAGCTGCTTGGGCTGGTACCTAGGCGACGGGCACATCAGTCGGCAGCGACGCGGCGTGTTCGGCCTCCACATCGTCAACGACCTCCGTGTACCCGATGGACAACGCAGCGCATCTCGGAGCTGATGGGTCGCGTCAAGCCGGATGGACGACCTCATACGCGGCAGGCGCCCGGCTGTCTCATCACCACTGTCTCCTGGAAGCACTGGCCGTGCCTGTTCCCGCAACACGGTCCTGGCCGGAAGCACGAACGACCGATCGTGCTCGACGACTGGCAGCGCGACATCGTGCGAGGACCATCCAGGGCCGCTTCTGCGCGGCCTGTTCCATTCCGACGGAAGCCGAGTCAAGAACTGGGCCACCCGGATGGTTGGCCGGTTCAGCGCAAGCGCTACGACTACCCCCGCTGGCAGTTCGTCAACAAGTCCATGGACATCCGTGAGCTCTGCTGCTGGGCGCTGGATCTCGTCGAGATTCCGTGGCGGCAGTCCAACACCTACTGCATCAGCGTCTCCCGGCGAGAAGCAGTCGCTCTCCTCGACGACCTGATCGGCCTCAAGCAGTGATCAGTGCGTACGCCGGTAGGCGGGCGCGACCTCGTTGATCGCGTCGCCCATCCGGTGGATCCGCAGGGCGTTCGTCGAGCCGGGGATGCCGGGAGGGCTGCCGGCGATGATCACCACCAGGTCCCCCTCCTCGACACGGCCGATCTGGAGCAGCTGCTCGTCGACCTGGCGCACCATCTCGTCGGTGTGGTCGACCGTCGTGGTCTTGAACGTCTCGACCCCCCAGCTCAGCGAGAGCTGGGAGCGCACGCGGGCCTCGGGGGTGAAGGCCAGGATCGGGATGTGGCTGCGCAGCCGCGAGAAGCGCAGGGCGGAGTCGCCGCTCTGGGTGAAGGCGACGACGTACCTCGCCTTGACGCGGGTGGCGACCTCCTCGGCCGCCTTGGCGATCACGCCGCCCCTGGTCTTGGGGTCCCAGTCGATCTCCTCGAAGTGACCGAACGCCTGGTGTTCCAGGGCGTGCACCTCGGTGGCTGCGATGATCCGGGCCATCGTCTCGACGGTCGTGATGGGGTGCTCCCCGACGCTCGTCTCCCCTGACAGCATCACCGCGTCCGCGCCGTCGAGCACGGCGTTGGCGACATCGCTGGTCTCCGCGCGGGTCGGCGACGGGGAGGAGATCATCGACTCCAGCATCTGGGTCGCAACGATCACCGGCTTGGCGTTGAGGCGGGCCTTCTCGATGATCTGCTTCTGCAGGAAAGGCACCTCCTCCAGCGGGCACTCCACGCCGAGGTCGCCGCGCGCGACCATGAACCCGTCGAACGCCTCGATGATCTCGTCGAGGTTGTCGATCGCTTGGGGCTTCTCGATCTTGGCGATCACCGGCAGCATCACGCCGACCTCGCGCATCACCCGGCGCACGTCTTCGACGTCCTTCGCATCGCGGACGAAGCTCAGGGCGACGTAGTCGACGCTCAAGGAAAGAGCGAACCGCAGGTCAGCCTCGTCCTTCTCGGACAGAGCCGGCACGGAGACGGCAACGCCGGGCAGGTTGATGCCCTTGTTGTTGCTGACCATGCCGCCGACCAGCACCTCGCACACCACGTCGGTGTCGTCGACGGCGGTGACCCGGAGCCGGATCTTTCCGTCGTCGATCAGGATCGGGTCACCGGGGGCGACATCGCCGGGCAGGCCCTTGAACGTGGTGCCGGCGATGGTCGCGTCGCCGGGCACGTCGCGGGTGGTGATCGTCCACTGCTGCCCGCGCTCGAGCTTCACCGGACCGTCCGCGAACCTCTCGAGCCGGATCTTGGGACCCTGGAGGTCCGCGAAGATGCCCACCCCACGACCGCTGGCGTCGGCCGCCTCACGCACGAGTCGGTAGGCCAGGGCATGGTCGTCGTGGCTGCCGTGGCTCATGTTCATCCGGGCGACGTCCATCCCGGCGTACACGAGCTCCCTGATCCGCCGCTCGGTGCTGACCGCGGGGCCCAGGGTGCAGACGATCTTGGCTCTTCTCACGCTGGGAGCCTAGTGGTTCTTGGATCGATCCAACAAAGAACCCAACGCTGACCCGTCAGTAACTTTCCTGACGGGTCAGCCCTGAGACTTCGCGGGTTCGGGCCAGAGGTCTCGGCACGCGGGTCGCGACCTCGCAAGCTCGGTCGCGCCGCTTGCTCGACCACCATCGACGAGGGCACGCGCTGCGCGCGCCCCTCGTCATACGACCAGAGGACGCTCGGTGGGAGGGATCGGCACCGGGAGGGTGGTCGAGCCGGTGAGGAACTTGTCGACGGCTGCCGCAGCGGCCCGTCCCTCGGCGATCGCCCACACGATCAGCGACTGGCCGCGGCCGGCGTCGCCGGCCACGAAGACCCCCCGCTCGGAGGTCATGTACGCCGCGTCGCGGGCCACATTGCCCCGCTCGTCGAGGTCGACGCCGAGCTGCTCGACCAGGCCGGGCTTCTCCGGACCGACGAAGCCCATCGCGAACAGCACCAGCTCGGCCGGGATGTCGCGCTCGGTGCCCTCGATCTCGGTCAGCTTGCCACCCTCGCCGGGCACATTCGAGGGGCCAACGTCGACCAGGCGCAGCCCGGTGACGTTGCCATCGGCGCCGAGGAACTCCTTGGTGGAGACGGCATAGACCCGCTCCCCCGCCTCCTCGTGGGCCGAGGACACCCGGAAGATCATCGGGTACGTCGGCCACGGCTGACCAGCGGGCCGCGACTCGGGCGGCTCCGGCATGATCTCGAGCTGGGTGATCGACGCCGCGCCCTGGCGGGTGGCGGTGCCGAGGCAGTCCGCGCCGGTGTCGCCGCCGCCGATGATCACGACGTTCTTGCCGGTCGCGACGATCTGGTCCTCGACCTCTTCGCCGAGAGCGACCCGGTTGGCCTGGGGCAGGAAGTCCATCGCCTGGTGGATGCCGCCGAGCTCACGGCCCGGCACCGGCAGGTCGCGGGCGTCGGTGGCGCCCATCGCGAGCACCACGGCGTCGTAGCGCTCGCGCAGCCGCGCGGCGGTCAGGTCGTCCTCGCCGACGGAGACGCCGGCCCGGAAGATGGTGCCCTCGCGACGCATCTGGTCGACGCGCTTGTCGAGGTGCTTCTTCTCCATCTTGAACTCGGGGATGCCGTAGCGCAGCAGCCCGCCGATCTTGTCGGCGCGCTCGTAGACCGCCACGGTGTGGCCGGCCCGGGTCAGCTGCTGGGCGGCAGCAAGGCCGGCGGGCCCCGAACCGACCACTGCGACCGTGCGGCCCGAGAGCCACTCCGGCGGCTGGGGCCGCACGTAGCCGCGGTCCCAGGCCATGTCGATGATCGAGACCTCGACGTTCTTGATCGTGACCGGGTCCTGGTTGATGCCCAGCACGCAGGCGGTCTCGCAGGGCGCCGGGCACAGCCGGCCGGTGAACTCCGGGAAGTTGTTGGTGGCGTGGAGGCGCTCGATGGCGCCCTCCCAGTCATCGCGCCAGACCAGGTCGTTCCACTCGGGGATGATGTTGCCGAGCGGGCAGCCCTGGTGGCAGAACGGGATGCCGCAGTCCATGCAGCGCCCGGCCTGCTCGGTGATGATCGGGAGCAGTGCGCGCCCCATCCCACCGGGGTAGACCTCGTCCCAGTCCTTCGTGCGCTCCTCGACCGGACGCCGCTCCGCGACCTCCCGGCCCTTCTTCAGGAATCCCTTGGGGTCAGCCATGCTCCCCAGCCCCCTTCATGATTGAGCGGCGGGAGGTGCAGTTCGGGTCGAGGTCGTGGGGCCGCTCAACCATGAAGTGCCTCCATCATCGCGTTGGCCGTCGCGGCCTCGTCGAGCCCGTCGGCCTCGGCCTTCGCCTTGGCCTCGAGCGACTTGCGGTAGTCGGTGGGCACGACCTCGGTGAACCTGGTCAGCGAGGTCTCCCAGTCGGCCAGCAGCTCCTCGGCGACGGTCGAGCCGGTCTCCTCGAAGTGCCGGCGCACCATGCCCTCGAGCTCGACGGCAGCGTCGGGTGTGACCGGGCCGAGCTCGACGAGCTCCTTGTTGACCCGGAAGTCCTTGAGGTCGAGCACCCAGGCGACTCCACCGGACATGCCGGCCGCGAAGTTGCGGCCGGTCTTGCCGAGGATGGCGGCGCGGCCGCCGGTCATGTACTCGCAGCCGTGGTCGCCCACGCCCTCGGTGACCACCCAGGCGCCGGAGTTGCGGACGCAGCAACGCTCGCCGACCCCGCCACGGATGTAGATCTCGCCCGCGGTGGCGCCGTAGGCGATCACGTTGCCGGCGATGATCTGCTCGTTGGCCTGGAACGTCGCGGCGCGGTCGGGCCGCACCACGATCCGGCCACCGGAGAGGCCCTTGCCGACGTAGTCGTTGGCGTCGCCCTCCAGCCGCAGCGTGATGCCCTTCGGCACGAACGCGCCGAACGACTGTCCGGCCGAGCCGATCAGGGTCAGGTCGATGGTGCCGTCGGGCAGCCCCTCGCCGCCGTACTTCTTGGTGACCTCGTGTCCGAGGATCGTGCCGACGGTGCGGTTGACGTTGCGGATCTTCACCTGGGCGCGCACCGGCTCACCCGAGTCGATGGCCGGCTGCGCCAGCGGCACCAGCTCGGTGACGTCGAGCGACTTCTCGAGGCCGTGGTCCTGCGTCTTGGTGTTGCGCAGGTCCTGGTCGGGGAAGTGGCTGGTGTCGGGCGAGTGCAGGATCGGCGTGAGGTCGAGACCGGACGCCTTCCAGTGGTCGACCGCCTCGGCCACGTCGAGCGAGCCGACCTGGCCGATCGCCTCGTCGAGGGTGCGGAAGCCCAGCTCGGCGAGCAGCTCGCGCACCTCCTCGGCGACGTAGGTGAAGAAGTTGACGACGTAGTCGGCCTTGCCGTTGTAACGCTCGCGCAGCACGGGGTTCTGGGTGGCCACGCCGACCGGACACGTGTCGAGGTGGCAGACCCGCATCAGGATGCAGCCCGACACCACCAGCGGTGCGGTGGCGAAGCCGAACTCCTCGGCTCCGAGCAGCGCCGCGATCACGACGTCGCGCCCGGTCTTGAGCTGCCCGTCGGTCTGCACGACGATCCGGTCGCGCAGGCCGTTGATCAGCAGGGTCTGCTGGGTCTCGGCCAGGCCGAGCTCCCACGGACCGCCGGCGTGCTTGAGCGACGTCAGCGGCGAGGCGCCGGTGCCGCCGTCGTGCCCGGAGATGAGTACGACGTCCGCGTGCGCCTTCGAGACACCCGCCGCGACCGTGCCGACGCCGACCTCGGAGACCAGCTTCACGTGCACGCGGGCCTGCGGGTTGGCGTTCTTGAGGTCGTGGATCAGCTGGGCGAGGTCCTCGATGGAGTAGATGTCGTGGTGCGGCGGCGGGCTGATCAGGCCGACGCCGGGTGTGGAGTAACGGGTCTTGGCCACCCACGGGTAGACCTTGTTGCCCGGCAGCTGTCCGCCCTCACCGGGCTTCGCACCCTGCGCCATCTTGATCTGGATGTCGTCGGCGTTGGTGAGGTACTCGGACGTGACGCCGAACCGACCCGAGGCCACCTGCTTGATCGAGCTGCGGCGCTCGGGGTCGTAGAGACGGTCGGCGTCCTCGCCGCCCTCACCGGTGTTGGACTTGCCGCCCAGCCGGTTCATGGCGATCGCCAGCGTCTCGTGGGCCTCCTTCGAGATGGAGCCGTAGGACATGGCGCCGGTGGAGAACCTCTTCACGATCTCCGAGACCGGCTCCACCTCCTCGATCGGGATCGAGGTGCGGCCGACGGTCTCCGCGTCGCGGAAGCGCAGCAGGCCACGCAGCGTCATCAGCCGCTCCGACTGCTCGTCGACGGCCTTCGTGTACTGCTTGAAGATGTCGTAGCGACCGGTCCGCGTCGAGTGCTGCAGGCGGAAGACGGTCTCGGGGTCGAACAGGTGGGGCTCACCCTCGCGACGCCATTGGTACTCGCCGCCGATCTCCAGCTCGCGGTGGGCGGGCAGGATCCCGCCGCGCGGGTACGCCGTGGCGTGCCGCCGCGCGACCTCCTCCGCGATCGTGGAGAGCTCGATGCCGCCGAGCTTGGAGGTGGTGCCGGTGAAGTACTTGTCGACGACCGACTGCGACAGGCCGACCGCCTCGAAGATCTGGGCTCCGGTGTAGGACGCGACCGTGGAGACGCCCATCTTGGACATCACCTTCAGCACGCCCTTGCCCAGCGCCTTGACCAGGTTGGCGACCGCCTTCTCCTGCTCGATCTTGACGAAGTAGCCCTCGCGCGCGAGGTCCTCGACCGACTCCATCGCGAGGTAGGGGTTGACCGCGGCCGCGCCGTAGCCGACCAGGAGCGCCACGTGGTGCACCTCGCGGACGTCGCCGGCCTCGACCAGCAGGCCGACCTGGGTGCGGGTCTTCTCGCGCACCAGGTGGTGGTGGACCGCACCGGTCAGCAGCAGCGACGGGATCGGGGCGAGCTCGGCGGTGGAGTGACGGTCGGACAGCACGATGACGCGGGCGCCGTCGGCGATCGCCGCGCTGACCTCCTGGCAGATCTCCTCGATCCGCGCGGCCAGCGCCTCACCGCCGCCCTCGACGGAGTAGAGGCCGCGCGAGACGTGGGTGATGAAGCCCGGCATGTCGCCGTCGCGGTTGATGTGGCGGATCTTGGCCAGGTCGTCGTTGGAGATGACCGGGAACGGCAGCACCACCTGCCGGCACGAGGCCGGCGTCGGCTCCAGGAGGTTGGCCTCCGGGCCGATGGTGCCGTTGAGCGAGGTGACCAGCTCTTCGCGGATCGCGTCCAGCGGCGGGTTGGTGACCTGCGCGAACAGCTGGCTGAAGTAGTCGAACAGCAGCCGGGGCTTGTCGCTGAGCGCGGCGATCGGGGTGTCGGTGCCCATCGAGCCGAGCGGCTCGCCGCCGGTGTTGGCCATCGGCGTGAGCAGGACCCGCAGCTCCTCCTCGGTGTAGCCGAAGATCTGCTGGCGCCGGGTCACCGACGCGTGGGTGTGCACGATGTGCTCGCGCTCGGGGATGTCGTTGAGGTGGATCAGCCCGGCGTGCAGCCACTCGCCGTAGGGGTGCTCGCTGGCGAGCTCGGACTTGATCTCCTCGTCCTCGATGATCCGGTGCTCGTCGGTGTCGACGAGGAACATCCGGCCCGGCTGGAGCCGGCCCTTGCGGACGATGGTGGCCGGGTCGAGGTCGAGCACGCCGACCTCGGACGCCAGCACGACCAGCCCGTCGTCGGTGACCCAGTAGCGCGAGGGGCGCAGGCCGTTGCGGTCGAGGACCGCGCCGATCTGCGAGCCGTCGGTGAAGACCACGCAGGCGGGGCCGTCCCAGGGCTCCATCATCGCGGAGTGGAAGGCGTAGAAGTCGCGGCGCTTCTCGTCCATCTCGGTGTGGTTCTCCCAGGCCTCCGGGATCATCATCAGCACCGAGTGGGGCAGCGACCGGCCGCCGAGGTGGAGCAGCTCGAGCACCTCGTCGAACGACGCCGAGTCGGAGGCGCCCGGGGTGCAGATCGGGTAGAGCCGCTCGAGGTCGCCGGGGATCAGGTCGGACTCGAGCAGGGCCTCGCGGGCCCGCATCCAGTTGCGGTTGCCCATGACGGTGTTGATCTCGCCGTTGTGCGCGATGAACCGGAACGGGTGCGACAGCGGCCAGCTCGGGAACGTGTTGGTCGAGAACCGCGAGTGCACGACGGCGAGCGCCGAGGCGATCCGCTCGTCGACCAGGTCGGGGAAGAAGTGGTCGAGCTGGTCGGTGGTCAGCATGCCCTTGTAGGCAAGGGTCCGCGACGAAAGAGACGGGAAGTAGACGTCGGTCTCGCGCTCCGCGCGCCGGCGCAGGCAGAACGCCATCCGCTCGAGCGCCATGCCGGTGACCCGCTGGCCCTTGGCCGCGACGAACAGCTGGCTGAACGCCGGCATCACCCCGCGTGCGGTGGTGCCGAGGACGTCGGGCTCGATCGGGACCTCGCGCCAGCCGAGGACGGAGAGGCCCTCTTCGTCGGCGAGCTCCTCGATCTGCTGGCGGGTCTTGGCGACCTGCTCGTCGTCACCGGGCAGGAAGGCCGTGCCGACGGCGTACGAGTGCTGCGTCGGCAGCTCGAAGCCGGCCTCCGCGGTGACGGCGCGCAGGAAGGCGTCCGGCACCTGCATCAGGATGCCGGCGCCGTCGCCGGAGTTGACCTCGGCGCCGGCAGCGCCGCGGTGGTCCAGGTTGCGGAGGGCGGTGAGGGCCTTGGCCACGATGTCGTGGCTGGCCTCCCCGGTGAGGGTCGCTACGAAGGCGACGCCGCAGGCGTCGTGCTCGTTGGCCGGGTCGTAGAGCCCTTGTTTCGGCGGGAACGCGTGCTGATAGGCCACTTTGTTCTCCCGTCGTCGTCGGTGCAGGTTCCGAGAACTGCATCATGGGCGCAGGGGACAACATTGGCCCACGCGGCGGAAAGGCCAGATTACCACCGGGTTACCGGTGCCCCCGCCTGATATCTGTCCGCTGGACCGTGAGAGAAGCCTCAGCCGGACGGGTCGCCACGAGGCGACTCCGCCTGATCCTGGGCCTGATCCCGGGCCTGATCCTGGGCCTGATCCTGGGCCGGCTCAGTGGTCGCCTCATCGGCCTCGTCCGCCACGTCGGCCTCATCCGTTGCCGACGGGGGCTCGCGGCCCTCGACGTACACCGTCTCCTCGCGACCCGGGTGCCGGCGTCCCTGCCAGACGAAGAACGCCGCGGCCAGCACGAACAGCACGATCGAGACCCAGACGTTCAGGCGCAGGCCCGCGACGTCGTCGAGCTGCACGGGGTCGATCCGGAGGTACTCGATCCAGCCGCGGCCGGCGGTGTAGGCCATCACGTAGAGCGCGACCACCCGGCCGAAGCCCAGCTTGAACCGCCGGTCGGCCCAGATGACCAGGCCGAAGGCGCCGACGTTCCAGATGCATTCGTAGAGGAACGTCGGGTGGAACGTCTCCTTGGTGATGTAGTCGGCGGGCCGGTGCGCCTCATCGATCTCCAGGCCCCACGGCAGGTCGGTCGGCTTGCCGTAGAGCTCCTGGTTGAACCAGTTGCCCCAGCGGCCGAGCGCCTGCGCGATCAGGACCCCGGGAGCCATCGCGTCCAGCACCGGCAGCAGCTTGATGCCCTTCTGCCGCGCGCCGATGACCACGCCCACCGCGCCCAGGGCCACGCCGCCCCAGATGCCGAGACCGCCCCGCCAGACGTAGAGGGCGGTGACGGGGTTGTTGCCGTCACCGAAGTAGAGGTTGTAGTCGGTGATCACGTGGTAGAGCCGGGAGCCGATGATGCCGAACGGCACCGCCCAGACCGCCAGGTCCTGTACGTCGCCCGGGCGACCGCCGCGCGCCACCCAGCGCTTCTCGCCGATCCAGACCGCCGCGACGATGCCGAGGATGATGCAGAGGGCGTAGCCCCGGATCGGGACCGGGCCGAGCTCCCAGACTCCGTCGCCGGGGCTCGGGATGGTGAGGGCGGTCAGTGAGATCACGGGTGTCACTCTTCCAGCAGGGAGTGGATGTCGGATGCGAACTGCGCCGCGGACGTCTCCGCGCCCCAGTAGACCGGGGTCTCGTCGGCGCTGTCGATCGCCAGGGTGGTCGTGGTGTGGCCGCCGGGATCCTCTTCGTCGATCCCGACCGCGAGGGCCCCGCCCACCTCGATGGTCGTGGCGAGGTCGCTCCGCAGGCCGATGAACGAGGGGTCGAAGCGGTCGAGGTAGTCGCGGATCGTCTGCTCGCCGTCGCGCGCGGGGTCCGAGGTCACGAACACGACCTCCACCTGATCCCGGTCTGCGTCGTCGAGGCGGGTGAGCGCCGACGCGAGCGCGCCGAGGACGGTGTTGCAGATGTCGGGGCAGTTGGTGAAGCCGAAGAAGAGCAGGGTGAGCCGCTTGTCGGTGTCGGCGGCCAGCGAGAAGGGATTGCCCGAAGTGTCGGTGAGCGCGGTGTCCGGCACCTCGTAGGGGTTCTCGAGCACCTTGCCGTGGAACTTCAGGTCGTCGGCCTCGCTGCCACTGCACGCGGCGAGCAGCAGCACGAGCAGGGCAAGCAGGGCGGCAACTGCCTTACGCACGCACGCCCCCGGCCAGGTCCTCGGTGAGCGCGGTCAGGGCCTTGAGCCCGGCGGTCCGGTCGTCGGGGTGGTCGAGCAGCGCGCGCACGAACGCCGAGCCGACGATCACCCCGTCGGCGTACGCCGCCACCTCGGCCGCCTGGGCGCCGTTGCTGACCCCGAGGCCCACGCCGACCGGTAGGTCGGTGGCCGCGCGGGTGCGCGCGACGAGCGGGCCGGCCAGGTCGCTGGTGGTGGTGCGGGTGCCGGTGACGCCCATGACGGCGGTGGCGTAGACGAACCCGCGGCAGGCCGCGGTGGTCATCGCGATCCGCTCGTCGGTCGACGAGGGGGCGACCAGGAAGATCTTGTCGAGGTCGCGGGCGTCAGCGGCGGCGATCCACTCCGGCGCGAAGTCGGGAGTCAGGTCGGGCGTGATCAGCCCCGCTCCCCCGGCGCTGGCCAGGTCGGTTGCGAACCGCTCAACGCCACTGTGCCCATTTCTACGGCTGCCGCCGTAGCGCTCGATGGGGTTCCAGTAGGTCATCACCACGGTAGGCGTGCCGGTCGCGGCGACCGCCTCGACCGTGCGCAGCACGTCGGCCGTGCGCACCCCGCGGTCGAGCGCCTGCTGCGCCGCGGCCTGGATGGTCGGACCGTCCATCACCGGGTCGCTGTAGGGCAGCCCGATCTCGATCACGTCGCAGCCCGCCTCGACCATCGCGTGCAGCGCGTCGATGCCGCCCTGCACGTCGGGGAAGCCGGCGGGCAGGTAGCCGATCAGGGCGGAGCGGCCTTCGGCCTTGGCCTTCTCGAAGGCCCGCGCGACCGTCATTCGGCCTTCTCCTCGCCGAGCTTGAACCACTCCAGCGCGGTCTCCATGTCCTTGTCGCCGCGGCCGCTGAGGTTGATCAGCACGATCGACTCCGGGCCCTTCTCGGCGGCGAGCTTCCTGGCCACCTCCAGCGCGCCGGCCACGGCGTGCGCGGACTCGATCGCGGGGATGATCCCCTCGGTCCGGCTCAGCAGGGCCATCGCGTCCATCGCCTCCGCGTCGGTGACCGGCGTGTACGTCGCCCGGCCGGTCTTGGCGAGGTGGGCATGCTGCGGCCCGACGCCGGGGTAGTCCAGCCCGGCCGAGATCGAGTGCGACTCGATCGTCTGGCCGTCCTCGTCCTGGAGCACGTAGGTGCGGGCACCGTGCAGGACACCGCTGTCGCCGGCGTAGATGGTGGCCGCGTGGCGACCGGTCTCCACGCCGTCGCCGCCGGGCTCGAAGCCGTGGATGGCGACCGACTCGTCGTCGAGGAACGCCTGGAAGAGCCCGATCGCGTTGGAGCCGCCGCCGACGCAGGCGGCGATCGCGTCGGGGAGCGCGCCGTACTGCTCGAGGCACTGGGCGCGCGCCTCGTCGCCGATGCCGCGCGCGAAGTCGCGCACCATGCTCGGGAACGGGTGCGGGCCGGCAGCCGTGCCGAACAGGTAGGCGGTGTGGTCGACGCTGGCGACCCAGTCGCGCAGCGCCTCGTTGATGGCGTCCTTGAGGGTCGCGCTGCCCGAGTCGACCGAGACCACCGTGGAGCCGAGCAGCTGCATCCGGGCCACGTTGAGTGCCTGCCGCTTCATGTCGACGGCGCCCATGTAGACCGTGCAGTCGAGGCCGAAGTACGCCGCGGCGGTGGCGCTGGCGACGCCGTGCTGGCCGGCGCCGGTCTCGGCGATCACCCGCTTCTTGCCCATCCGCTTGGTCAGCAGCGCCTGGCCGAGCACGTTGCGGACCTTGTGGGCGCCGGTGTGGTTGAGGTCCTCGCGCTTGAGCAGGATCCGGAGGCCGACCTGCTCCGAGAGGCGCTGGGCCTCGTAGAGGGGGCTCGGCACGTTGGCGTAGTCGCGCAGGATCGTGTCGAACTCCTCGATGAACGACGGGTCGCCCATCGCGTCCTGCCAGGCGATCGTCAGCTCGTCGAGCGCGGCGATCAGGGCTTCCGGCATGAACCGGCCACCGAAGTCTCCGAACCACCCTCGGGCGTCGGCGTCGTAGTCCGTCATTTCGGGGTCCTCGCGGCGTTGTTCGACGGAGGAGCGAAGCGGGGGAGACGAAGAAGGTCGTGGGGTGAAATCATGCTTCGACTCCTGTCATCGAGGCGACCGCCTCGCGCGGCGCCCCGTCCTTGACCAGCGCCTCGCCGACCAGCACGGCGTGGGCGCCCTCGGCCACGAACCGCTTCACGTCGGTGGGGCTGGCGATGCCGGACTCGGCCACCAGCACCCGGTCGCTGGGGATCTGCGGGGCCAGGCGGCCGAACGTCGCGTTGTCGACGTCGAGGGTCTTCAGGTTGCGCGCGTTGACGCCGATCAGCTCGGCGCCGAGGTCGACGGCGCGCTGGGTCTCGGCTTCGTCGTGCACCTCGACGAGCACGGTCAGGCCGAGCTCGCGCGCCTCGTCGTGGAGGCGGCGAAGGGTGTCGTCGTCGAGGGCGGCGACGATGAGCAGCGCCAGGTCGGCGCCGGCTGCCCGGCCCTCGACCAGCTGGTAAGTCGTGACCACGAAGTCCTTGCGGAGCAGCGGCACGTCCACGGCGGCGCGTACGGCCCGGAGGTCGTCGAGGCTGCCGCCGAAACGGCGCTGCTCGGTCAGCACGCTGATCGCAGCGGCTCCCCCGGCGGCGTACTCGACCGCGAGCACGGCGGGGTCGGGGATGTCGGCCAGCTCGCCCTTGCTCGGGCTGCGTCGCTTCACCTCGGCGATCACACTGGACCCGGGCGCCCGGAAGTGGGGCATCGGGTCACGCGGCGGGTCGAGCGTCGGCGAGGGCGGCGCGCAGGTCCGCGATCGGCACCGCGGCCTCCCGCTCTGCGAGGTCGCGCCGGACGCCGTCGACGATGTCGTCGAGCACGGACACGGCAGCCTCCGGGAGAGCAGGGAACGAGCAGGGATTGGCAGAACTGAGTGTTTCACGCGGGCGAAGCCCGCCCGGCAGTCAGGTCAGGGAGCGAGCCAGGCCCCGGCCGGGGTGTTGCGCAGCACGGTGAAGCCGGCGACCAGGACGACTGCCACGACCACCGCCGGTCGGCGCACGCGCGCCGGCAGCTCGACGGTGGTGCCGCGCCATCGGGCCAGGCTCCACCAGAGGATCGCCGCGATCAGGATCGGGATGGCGATGACCAGGGCCAGGTTGCTGGACGCGGCGTCGGCAAGACGAAGGTTGGTCAGGTCGTTGACCGCGCGCAGCCCTCCGCAGCCCGGGCACGACAGGCCCAGCGCGGCGCTCGGGCAGAGCCCCCAGCTGTAGGAGTCGTGCGGGTCGCGCAGGTGCAGGGCCAGGGTGGCCAGGCCGAGACCGCCGACCAGCGCAACCGGGGCGAGCATCCGCTCCCTGCGCCCGGTGGCGAGGGTGGACGGGGCCAGGCCGGGAATCAGGGTCGCGTCCAGGGTCAGGACTCGTGCAGACCCATCTTCGCCATCACGGCGAAGAGGATTCCGGCGGCCACGACGATCGCCACACCGACGTAGAAGATGGGCATGCTCTCCGGCTGGAGCATGAGGCCGATGCCGCCGACCACGAAGCCGACCAGGGCGACGACGACGGCGGTCCAGGCGGCCGGGGTGTTGCCGTGGTTGTCAGACATGCGGGCTCCTGCTGAGTGGTCGGGCGGTGGTGGGTTGCAGTGTATTCAAGGGTGGGCCGAACCGCTCACGCGGTGGGGTCGTGTCCCTCGTCGATCGACTTCCAGAGATCGAGGTTGGTCTGCTCCTCGGCCGGGGCCTGCTTCGGGCCGGTCTCGGTCGCGGTGCCGGGTGCGTCGTAGCGCGTGCCCATCTCCGGCCAGCGTCCGACGTTGACCGCAGCGAGCACCGCGGTCACGGCGCTCAGGGCAGCGGCGGCCACCGCCACCCACCACCAGGCGCCGAAGTCGACGAGGGCGGTGGCGCCCTGGTCCGCGAAGTCCTGCTCGAAGGAGTCCGTCAGGGTCCAGCGCCCGACCACGGCAGCCACCAGGGCGCCGATCGCCGCGACCGCGCCGAGACCCGCCGCCACCCGGCGTACCCGACCTCGGGTCACCAGCAGCACTCCCCACGACGCCAGCACCACCAGGGCCAGGGTCAGCACCAGCGGCACCTGCGGCGCATCGGTGAGCGTCGTGAACGCGAACTGCCCCTCGTCTGCCTCCGCCGTCGCCCAGGTCTGGTTGGCCGCCACCGCGGTCAGCGCAGCAGTGGCCAGGCCGGCGACGACCGTGGCCGCGAAGCCCTTCCGGCGCGGCTGCGCCGCTGAGGATGTCAACCGATCCGCCCGTCGTCGAAGCAGGTGCGGGTGCCGGTGTGGCAGGCCACGCCTTCCTGGTCGACCTTGAGCAGCACCGTGTCGCCGTCGCAGTCGAGGCGGACTTCCTTGACCCGCTGCAGGTTGCCGGACGTCTCGCCCTTGACCCAGTACTCCCGCCGCGACCTGCTCCAGTACGTCGCCAGGCCGGAGGTGAGCGTGCGGTGCAGCGCCTCGTCGTCCATCCACCCGAGCATCAGCACCTCGCCGGTGTCGTGCTGCTGGACGACGGCCGCCACCAGCCCGGCGTCGTTGCGCTTCAGGCGGGAGGCGAGGTCAGGGTCGAGAGCGCTCACCCGTCAAGTATCGGGGCTCACCCAGGCATAGCCGAACGCAGGCAGCCGCAGCGGACGGTGCTCGTGCCCGGTGATCACGTCGGTCCCGGTGATGCCGGGCAGCTCGACCGCCTCCCCGGTCACGTTGGTGACGCAGACGATCTCGTCGGACGTCCCGGCCCCGCGGCGCAGCACCAGCACCCGAGGATCGCTCTCCTCGACCAGCTGCGTGCCGTAGGGCGAGAACGCCGGGTGGCGACGACGGGTCTCGAGCATCGCGGCCAGGCCCGCGAAGATCGCCTTGCGCCGCGGGTGATGGTGCAGCCCGTCGACGAGACCGTCGGCGTCGAGGACGGCGCGGTTGATCCGCCGGTTGATGCCCGTGGACCGCATCCCCTCGTGGTCGGGGCCGGACCCGAACAACGAGTGGTAGTAGATGGCGGGGACACCGAGGAAGGAGAGCAGGATGCTGTGGGCCGCCAGCGTCTTGGCCGTCACCACCGCGTCATCACCCACTTCGTCGGGCGTCGCCAGGGCGTCCAGGAAGTTGATGTTGAGCTCGTAGACGGTCTCCCGACCACCCGCCGGCGCCGCCATCGACACCCGGCCGCCGTGGGCGAGCGCGCGTTCGACCAGGGCCTGGCGCTCGCTGTCGTCGAGGATGCCCTCGGTCGCGCGCAGGCCGATGCCGTCGTGGCTGGCCAGGAAGTTGAACCAGGTGGCCGTGGCGCTGACCCGGCCGATCCCGCGCGCCCAGGCGGCCAGGGTGGAGGTGTCGCCGGAGACGAACGAGTGGAGCACCAGCGGCGGCAGCGCGAACTGGTAGACCAGATGGGCCTCGTCGGTGCCATCGCCGAAGTAGGAGATGTTCTCGGCGTGCGGCACGTTGGTCTCGGTCAGTAGCTGGGTGCCGGGCGCGACGTGGTCGACGATCGCCCGCCACAGCTTGACGATGGCGTGGGTCTGCGGAAGGTGCAGGCACGTGGTGCCGGACTCCTTCCAGAGGAACCCGATGGCATCCAGCCGGATGGAGGACGCCCCCCGCTCCAGGTAGCCGAGCAGGACGTCGGTCAGCTCGAGCAGCGCCTCGGGACTGGCCACGTTGACGTCGACCTGGTCCGGCCCGAACGTCGTCCACACCGACACCGTCGACCCGTCCGGCCGGTGGTAGTCGTGGTGCAGCGGGAGCACCCGGGGGCGCACGACGCGTGAGGTGTCGAAGGCCGGGTCACGCTCGACGAAGAAGCCCGTCGTACGCCGGGTCGCGGGCGAGCCACCCGGTGAACCACGGGCTGCTGGCGGAGACGTGGTTGGCGACGAAGTCGAACATCAGGGAGTGCTCTGCCGCGAGGTCGGCGATGTCGTCCCAGGTGCCGAGGGCGGGGTTCACCTCGCGGTGGTCGACCACCGCGAAGCCGTCGTCGGAGGTCCAGGGGAACATCGGCAGCAGGTGGACGTCGCTGACCAGGTCGCCCACCTGCTCGTGCAGCACCTCGGCCAGCGTGTGCAGCGGCGTCTCGCCGGTGCGCCGGATGGCGTCGCCGTAGGTGATCAGCACGGCAGTGGCCTCGCTCGGCCGGGGCCGAGGCCGGCCGAGCCGACCCGCGCGGGCAGCGGCCAGGGCCACGACCCGGTCGGCGACGTCGTCGCCCCGGCCCGGGTAGAGCTGTTCGAGGAGCGGAAGCACCACGGCCTTGAGGCTCTCGTCGCTCATGGCGCCGCCACCTCGGCCGGATCAAGAGCGCGGGCCACGACGTCGTCGGCGAACGGGCGAGCCGGTCCGGCACCCTCGAGGACCTGGCGAGTGGTCGCGAGCCCCCACTCGTCGAGCTCGGACACCCGGTCCGAGCAGGAGCGCAGACCGCCGAACTCCTCGACCGCACGGGCCCACTCCTCGCGCTGGCCGTAGCTGGGTCGGGCGACCAGGCAGTCGGGGTCGTTGACCCAGAACCGGCCCTGCTGCCAGGCCCGGGCCACCAGCGACATCCGTCCGCGCAGCCCGTGGGAGCCGTCCTCCCCGCCCTCGTGGAAGGTGTCCGGCGAGACCCGCATCGCGTCGACCAGGCCGACGCTCGGCAGGATCGGTGCACCGCACCCCAGCAGGTAGGCATCCGGCCCGGCCGCATCGCGGAGCAGCTCGAGACCCGACCGGTACGCCGCCACCCCGGTGACGTCCTCGTGCCGCTGGGCGGGCACGGCGCCGGCGTACAGGAAGTCGAGCTTGAAGTAGTCGATGCCGAGGTCGGCGAGGCCGACGACCGCGGCGTGCAGGTAGTCGCGGACACCGGGGTGGGTCAGGTCCAGCCCCACCAGGTCCTGGCCCCAGTTGTGCCCAGCCCCGGCCGTGAGCCACTCGGGGTGCTCGCGGGCGAGTGCGCTGTCGATGCCGACGAAGAACGGCGCCAGCCAGATGCCGACTCTGCGGCCGCTGTCGCGGATGTCGGTCACGACCCGGCCGAGGTCGGGCAGGCCGTCGGTCGGCCGCAGCCACTCCCCGATGCCGTGGCTCCAGCCGTCGTCGATCTGGATCACGTCGACCTCGAGCCCCCGGTCGGCGAGCGCCTTCGCGTTCTCCAGGATGTCGGCGGCGGTGACGTCCTCGAAGTAGCGGTACCAGGAGCACCAGACGCGGGGTGCGTCGCGCAGCTGGTCCACGCCTGCCGCCTGCGCGAAGGCCTCGCCGTACGCGGTGAGGGCGGCCACGGGTCCGGCGTGCGAGCTCGAGTCGACTGCGCCGTCGGCGGTGACCGTCAGCCGGTCGCCGTCCAGGCTCGCGCGCAGCGACGCGACCTCGGTCACGGCCTCCGCGACGCCGAACGAGCGAGTGGGCGCACCGGTGCCCGGGTCGACGACGAGCAGCCCCTCCGCCTGTACGCCGGCGGGCGGCAGGTCGGTGCCCGGCCGGAAGCGCATCGTGTGCTCCCACGCCGCTGCGGGACGGTGGCCGGTGCCCCAGCGGGACCAAGTGGTAGGACTCCAGCTCTGCCAGCCCTCGGCGTACACCCGAAGGTTGGCGGGGTCGACGACGATCTCGTCGACGGTCTCGAACGTCATCCCGCCGCTCCCCCGCCCAGGCGGACCGGCTCGCCCTCGCGGCGCGCCGACTCGCGGGCGGCGAGCATGATCGCGACCGAGACGGCGGCGTGCACGGCGGAGTTCTCCGGCTCTCGATCCTCGGCCACGGCCGTCATCAGCTCGCCCATGGTGCCGGCGAAGCCGTCGACGAACCACTGCCCCTGCAGCGGCAGGTCGGTGCTGATGCCGTCGCGGTCGAGCGAGAGCCGGTCGGAGTCGGTGAGCACGCTGCCGCGCAGCGTGCCCTGAGTGCCGTGGATCCAGAAGGGGCACGACGGGGCGGCTGTCTGCACGTTGCCGGCGATCCGCAGGGTCGCGGTCGCGCCGGTGTCGGTGACCATGCTGATCGTGGCCGACCAGGGGTTGTGCGACTCGGCCGGCTGGCCCGGCACACGCGAGTCGAAGGCCTGGACCCGCGTGACCGACCCGGGCTCGAGCCAGCAGCGGGTGATGTCGATCCAGTGCATGAGGTAGTCGGTCACCAGCATGTGCTCGAGGTCGTCGAACGGCGTACCGACCAGTGGCGGCAGCGGTTTGTCGTGCAGGTGGGTCACGCCGACCACGTCGCCGACGGCTCCGTCGCGGGCCAGCAGCGTGGCCAGCCGCCAGGGCGGCGCCCAGCGGCCGTTCTGGTTGACGGCGACCCGGACGCCCTTGGCCTCGGCGCGCTCCAACAGCGCCGGCAGCGCGGCGAGCTCGGCCGCGTCGACCGTCAGCGGCTTCTGCGCCAGCACGTGCTTCCCGGCGTCGATGGCCCGCTCGACCCAGGCCATCCTCCCGGCGGGTGGGGTGGCGATGTCGACGATCCGCACAGCGGGGTCGGCCAGGAGCTCGTCGGCGTCGTCGTAGATCCGCCCGACGAACGGGAAGCGCTCGCGGACCAGCTCGGTGGTCGCTCGGGAACGGCTCCAGACACCGACCACGCCGACGCCGTACTGCTCGTAGGCCGGGAGGTGGGCGGACTGGGCGATGGTGCCGCAGCCGAGGATGGCCACGCCCCCGCGGTCCGCGGGAAAGGTCGGCCGGGCGTCGGGCATCGCTGGGCTCATCGCTGGGCTCATCGCTGGGCTCATCGCTGTGGCGCCGCGTCGAAGCGCAGCACGACCTGCAGGGTGTCCGGGTCGCCCCGGTCCAGCTGTTCGAACGCCGCCGCGACGTCGGTCGCATCGACGACGTCGGTGACCAGCCGGCCCACGTCGAGGCGACCGGCCGCCACCTCGGACATCACCACCGACACCAACCGCCGCTGGTCCCAACGAGCGCCCAGCGACGTCGGTGTGCCGGAGATCTGGCTGGCCACGATCCGCACCCGGTTGTGGTGGAACTCCTCGCCGAGGCGGAGATGCTCGGCCCCGCCCTGGTAGAAGCCCGACGCGACCACGGTGCCCTCCACGACGACGCTCCGGGTCGCCTCGTGCAGGGCGCGGTAGCTGCCGCTGAGCTCGATCGCTGAGTCGACCCCGACGTATCCGGTGAGCTCGCGGATCGCAGCACCTGCTCCGTCGGGGTGGTCGGCCGCGACGACGTGGGTGGCCCCGAACTCCCGGGCCGCGGCCAGCCGCGACTCGAACCCGTCCACCGCGACCACCTCCGCGCCCGCCAGCGTCGCGAGCCGGGTGGCGAGCAGGCCGATCACGCCCTGACCGAAGACCGCCACCCGGTCGCCGAGGCTGACGTCGGCCGCCAGCACGGCGTTGAGCGCGATCGCGCCGACCCGGGCGAACGTGCCCTGCAGGGGATCCTGGCCGGGCTGGAGCGTGCGCCCGGCAACGGCAGCTGCCGGCACCACCGCGTCACTTCGATGACCCCAGATGCCGTAGACCAGCTCGCCGACGCGGACGTCGTCCACGCCGTCTGCGACCTCGATGACCTCACCCATCTCGGAGTAGCCCCATCCGGCGACGGGGTAGGCGAAGGTCGGCTCTCCTGCGCGGAACAGTCGCTGCTCGGGGTCCCAGCTCTGGGTGAGGTAGGGGTTGGAGCCGCGGTACGCCGTGAGCTCGGTGCCCGCGGAGATGCCGGAGTACCAGGTCCGGATGCGGACGTGGTCAGCCGTCAGCGGCTGCTGCTCGCAGTCCACCAGGGACACGTCGTGGGGTGCGTTGAACTGGACGACGGAGGGCACGGATGGTCCTTCTTGCTCGATGGTGCAGTGCTCGGTCAGGGTGGGTCTGGGTGGGTTGGGGGCCGCTCACCCCTTCTCCGCTCCGGCGGTCAGGCCCCCGGTGAGCCAGCGCTCGCTGAAGAAGAACAGCACGATGATCGGCAGGGTGAGGATCACCGAGCCGGCCATCAGGATGGTGGTCGGGACCTCGATGCTCCCGGCGAGCTGCGACAGTCCGAGGGAGACCGTCCAGTTGTCGCGCCGCTCGACCAGGAACAGCAGGGCGAAGAGGAACTCGTTCCACGCGATCATGAAGATGAACAGTGCGTTCGACACGATCGCCGGCATCGCCAGCGGCAGGCTGACGTGGCGCATGGTCTGCAGCCGCGAGCAGCCGTCGATGGCGGCGGCGTCCTCGAGGCTGACCGGGATGGTGTCGAAGTAGTTGCGCAGCATGTAGATCGAGACGGCAGCCACCTGCGCGACATACACGAACAGCAGGCCGATCAGGGACCCGCGCAGCTCGATCCGCGTGTAGAACACGAACAGCGGCACCGCCAGCAGGATGCTCGGGAAGAAGTAGACGGCCAGGAACAGCGCGGAGATGTGGCGCTGCCCGAAGAACTTGAGCCGGCTCACGGCGTAGGCACCGGGTACGGCGACGATCAGCGTGACGATCACGGTGCCGATGGCCACCAGCATGCTGTTGCGGATGAAGTTGAGGAACCCCTGGCCGCCGTCGTCGACGGACTTGAGGACGTCGGTGTAGGTGCTGAGATCCATGTCGCCCGGTGACACCCAGAGCGAGCCGGGGTTCTGGAGCACTTCCTCGAGCGGGCGGAACGACAGCAGGATCATGTAGTAGAACGGCAGGATCGCGGCGACGAGGAAGACGACGATGATCACCGGCCGCAGCAGCCGGATGGCGCGCTCCTCGAGCGTGTTGCGCCGGGACCGTCGCGGGATGCCAGTGGTGGTGGCACTCATGCCGACTCCTCCGATCGCCCGAACACCTTCAGGTAGAACGTGACCAGGACCGCGAGGATCACGGCCAGCACCAGGGCCTGCGCGGCCGCGGCGCCGATGTCGCCACGGGCCGTGAGGTAGTTGAAGACCCGGACGCTCACCACCTCGGTGCCCGCACCTCCACCGGTCAGCAGGTAGATGTCGTCGAAGTTGTTGAAGGTCCAGATGAAGCGGAGCACGGTCAGCACCGCGATGGTGGGCAGCAGCTGGGGCAGCACGATGTGCCGGAACCGCTGGGTCGGCGTGGCGCCGTCGAGCTCACCTGCTTCCTCCAGCGTCGCCGGGATCGCCTCGAGCCGTGCGGTGATGAACAGGAACGCGAACGGGAACGATCGCCAGGCCTCGAAGGCGATCACCGTCAGCAGGGCTGTCGGCACCCCGAGGTCGAGCCCGAAGAGCGAGATCTCGTCGCTGCGCGAGCTCAGGAACGCGATCGGGTCCTCCCAGCCGAGGAACCCGGTGCCCCACTCGTTGACCAGGCCGTACTGCGGGTTGAGCATCGTCGACCACACGAACGCCGCGGCCACGACCGGCGCCACGTAGGGCAGCAGCATGGCCGCCCGCACCAGGCCGCGGCCCCGGAACGGCTTGCGGAGCGCCAGGGCGACGAGCAGGCCGAGACCGATCGCCGAAGCGGTGCCGCCGACGGCGTACACGAGCGTCGTGACGAGCGCGTCGACGAACCCGTCGGAGGTGAGGACGTTCGTGAAGTTGTCGATGCCGTAGTCGCCGATGATGCCCGTGGTGCGGAGGTTGAGCAGCCGCACCTGCTGGAAGGCCAGCGAGATCGTCCAGATGATCGGCAGGACCACCATCACCAGGACGATGACGAAGGTCGGCGAGATCAGCGCCAGCCCGGTCCGCGCGTCCTGCCGGGCGCGGGTGAACGCGGGGCGGCCGCGTCGTGGTGCCCGTTGGCGAGGCGGGTCCTCGACGCTCGACGCCCCGCGTCCACCGTCGCTCACGGCAGGGATTCCGCGACGGAGCGAGCCGTCTCGGCAGCCTGCTCAGCGGCCTCCTGCGGATCTGTGCCCGAGGTGACCTCGTTGACGGCCGTGGCCACCGGCTGCTCGCCCTGGAGGGCGCCCAGCAGGTCACCCTGTCCCTGGGAGAGCCCCCAGCGGGAGAGCTCGGTCGGACCGCTCGCCAGGGCCTCGAGGACATCCGGCGTGTAGAAGTCCGACAGCGGGGCCTTGGTGTCCACACCCACCGGGAGCGCGGCCCACTGGTCGGAGAAGTCCGTCGGGTTGTCGGCGGTCCCGAGCCGGACCGGCACCTTGCCCTCCGGCGCGATCGCGATCCAGGGGATGTAGCCGTCGCCGAACATGTACTCGATGAACTCCTTGGCAGGCTCGGTCGCGGACTCCGCGGTGGCCACCCAGGAGGTGATCTCACCGAAGACCGCCGGGCCCTCGCCGTCGGGGCCCTCGATGGTCGTGACGACGCCGGTGTTCTTGGCGAGGTACGCCGGGTCGTCGGCGCACTCCGGGCAGTTGGGCAGTGCGTCGTTGCGCAGGCCGGCCATCTCGTCGAGCAGGAACGTCGACCAGATGATCATCGCCGCCTGACCGGCGAAGTACGACGCCCTGGTGGTGTCGACGTCCTGGGCGCCGGGCACGGAGAAGTTCTCGACCAGGTCGCCGTAGAACTCGAACGCGCCGACGCACTCGTCGCTGTCGAGCTGCACCTCGCCGTCGTCGTCGACCAGCTCGCAGCCGTTGCCGAGCGCCACGTGCTCGAAGGTCTGCTCGGTGAACGCGTCGCCGGGTGCGTTGGCGCCGACGAAGCCGGCCATGTCGCCGCTGTCGAGCGCCTCGGCCGCGGCCAGGATGTCGTCGTACGTCGACGGGGCGGCGAGCCCGGCCTGCTCGAAGAGGTCGGTGCGGTAGTAGAGCAGCTGGGCCCACGACTCGCTCGGCACGGCGAGCTGGGTGTCGCCATCTGCGGTCAGCTCGACGGCTCGCTCGGAGAACGTGGACGGGTCGAGGGTGTCCATGATCTCGCCGACGGCGTCGGTGTCGATCAGCTCGTTGGAGGACAGGGTGCGGACCTGCGGCAGGGAGATCCCGCCGATGACATCGGGCAGGTCGCCGGCAGCGGCCGAGGACGTGAGCAGCTGGTTGAACTGGTCCTCCGCAACGGCGACCAGCTCGACCTCGACGCCGGACTCCGCCGAGAAGGCGTCGACGATCTCCTGCGTCGCGGCCACCCGGTCGGGCAGGTCCTCCTGGATCCAGACGGTGATCGAGTCGGCGTCGCCACCGCCGCCGTCATCGTCGTCGCCCCCGCAGGCAGCCAGCGTCGAGACCAGGGCGCCAACGGCGAGGACAGCGGCAGCCCGATGGCGCCGCGTGGTGGCGCGAGAGAGGCGGGGTCCTACGTGCATGCTTCCTCCAGGATGTGACGGGCGTCATTGCAGCATTTGTCCACAAACTAGACATATGTTGCGCAATGGTCAAGCATCTTCGGCCAACGGTCTATACTCGCGCTCATGCCTACTGGGCCCGGCGATGTGCTCGACCTGATCCGCCACGGACACGCCACCACGCGGGGCGAGGTCCTCGACCTCACCGGCCTCTCCCGGATGACGGTCGCCCAGCGCGTCGACACGCTGCTGGCCGACGGGCTGATCGTCGAGGGAGCGGCCGGGCTGGCCACGGGAGGCAGGCGTTCGAAGAGCCTCCGGTTCAACGCCGAGCACTCGCGGGTGCTCGCGGCCACCGTCGACACCACGCACACCCGGGTCGCCGTGACCGATCTCGACGGCCGGGTGATCGTCGATGACCACGTCGACGTTGCGGTCGAGAGCGGCCCGCAACGGACCCTGGACGCGATCACGAGCACCGCACTCGCCCTGCTGAACAAGGCCGACGTGGACCTGGCCTCCGTGTGCGGTCTCGGGATCAGCGTCCCCGGACCGATCGACCCCGAGTCCGGGCGGCCGAGCCAGCCGCCGATCATGCCGGGCTGGGACGCCTACCCGATCGCCGACCACCTGCAGGCGGCGCTGGCTTCATCGGTTGCGGTGCTGGCCGCCAACGACGCCGACGCCGCTGCCCTCGGTGAGCACACCGCCGGGCACCCCGAGGCACGAGCCCTGTGCCTGGTGAAGGTCTCGACCGGTATCGGCACCGGCATCGTCATCGACGGCCGCACCTACCGCGGCGCCGACGGTGGTGCCGGCGACGTCGGCCACGTGCGGCTCCGCGACCAGGCCGACGCCCGCTGCCAGTGCGGCGCTCAGGGCTGCCTGGCTGCCGTCGCCAGCGGCCGGGCCGTGGCCAGCCGGCTGCGCGACCTGGGCGTCGATGCCTACTCCGGCCGCGACGTGGGAGACCTGCTCGCCGCCGGCAACGCCGATGCCGCCCGCCTGACCCAGGAGGCCGGGCTCCAGATCGGCGAGGTCCTCGCCACGATGGTGTGCGTGCTGAACCCCCAGGTGGTCGTGATCGGAGGCGACCTCGCCTCCGCTCCGCTCCTCGCCGGCATCCGGGAGACCCTCTACCGGCTCAGCCTCCCGCGCGCCACCCGGCACATGGCGCTGGAGCTGGGCGTGCTCGGCGACGATGCCGCGATCGTCGGTCTGACCCGGATGGTCGTCGACGACCAGTTCTCGGCCGGCGCCGTCAACGCCCGCCTGGGCGGCTGTACCGTTACGCGCCTTGCTGGGCCACCCAGCTCGCGTGCAGGCCGGCGTACACGCTGCCCGACTCGGCGACCAGTGCCGCGTGCGATCCGCGCTGCACGATCCGGCCCTTGTCGACCACGATCACCTCGTCGGCAGCCTCGGCGGTCGAGAGGCGGTGGGCGATGGTGACGCTGGTGCGGCCGGACATCAGGCGCTCGAGGGCGAGGTTGATCCGCATCTCCAGGGCCGGGTCCACCGCGCTGGTCGCCTCGTCGAGCACCAGCAGGTCCGGGTCGGCGAGGTGGGCGCGCAGCAGTGCGACCAGCTGGCGCTCGCCGGCGGAGAGCGACTCGCCGCGCTGGCCGACGGAGGTCTCCAGCCCGGCCGGCAGTCCGGCCACCCAGTCGCCCAGGCCGAGCTCGGCGGCGCTGGCCAGGATGTCGTCCTCGGTCGCTTCGAGCTTTCCGTAGCGGACGTTGGCGGCGATGCTGTCGTCGAAGAGGAAGCCCTCCTGGGGCACCAGCACGACGCTGCGGCGCAGTGAGGACTGCTGGATCCGGCGTACGTCGATGCCGTCGAGCAGGACGGCGCCGGCGGCGGGGTCCATCAGCCGGGTGAGCAGCTTGGCGAAGGTCGACTTGCCCGAGCCCGTCTCCCCCACGATCGCCACCCGCTGCCCTGCCGCGATGTCCATGGTCACGTCGTGCAGCACCGGCGGGCCGCCGGGATAGGCGAACTCCACGTCCTCGATGCGTACGTCGATCGGTCCGCGCGGCAGCACCTCGCCGTCGGGTCCGGGGTCGACCAGGTCGGCCGGTGTCTCGAGGATGCCGATCACGCGCCGCCAGCCGGCGATGGCGTTCTGGGCATCGGTGAGGATCTGGGTGCCCATCTGCACCGGCCCGACGAACAGCGTCACCAGGAACGCGAACGCGATCACCTCGCCGGCCGTGATCTGGCCCGCGAACCCGAGCCAGATGCCGACGATCAGCACGCCGGCGTTGGCCAGGCCGGCGGAGATGCCGCCCAGCGAGAACGAGAACGCCGTGAAGCCCTGGGCCCGGGTGCTCGCTGCCTGGAACTCGGCGATCGCGCCGTCGATCCGGGCCTGGGTGCGATCCTCGACGGCGTACGACCGGACCACGGCCGCGCCGACCACCGGCTCGGAGATCGCGGAGAGCATGAGGCCGATCTGGCGGCGGACCGTGCCGTAGGCGTCGGACAGCTTGCGCTGGAAGAAGCGCAGCGAGAGGAACAGCGGCGCGAAGCAGACCCACACCACGATCGCCAGCTGCCAGCTGTAGAAGACCATCACGACGGTGGCGACCAGCACCTGGCCGATGCTGACCACGAAGATCAGGCCACCGAAGACCAGGAACTGGCTGACCTGGTCGACGTCGCTGGTGACCCGCGAGACCAGCGCGCCGCGGCGCTCGGTGTTCTGGGTGAGCAGAGGCAGGTCGTGCACGTGGCGGAACGCCTTGATCCGCAGCGTCGCCAGGCCGCGCTCCGAGGTGGTGAACAGCCTGCTGGTCATCGCGTACGACGCCCAGCTGGTCAGCACCACAGCGAACGCGGCGAGCACTCCCATCAGCACCGTGTAGGAGACGTCGGGCCCGTCGGGTCCGTTGATGCCGCGGTCGAGCGTCTGCTGCACGGCGATGGGCACGATCACCTGGCCGACCGACGCGAGCACCGCCAGGCCGAGCGTGCCGCCGATGCCCTCCTTGAGCTCGGGCGAGAAGTGCACCCCCCGGCGGATGGTCTCCATTGCGGCGATGTCCTCGCCGGTGTCCATGAGGGTCATGCCGGGTCCTCCGCCAGTGAGTTGGCCAGAGCCTTGGCGTCGGCGGCGGCCTGCTCGTAGGCGTTCACGAGGTTCGCGTAAGCCGGGCTGCGAGCGAGCAGCTCGGTGTGGGTGCCGCGGTCGGCGATCCGTCCGTCCTCGAGGTGCAGCACCTCGTCGGCCAGCCCGATGGTGGCCTTGCGGTAAGCGACGACGACGAGGGTGCTGCCCGTTTCGGCCTGGCGGAGGCCGGCCAGGATCCGGGCCTCGACCTCGGGGTCGACCGCCGAGGTGGCGTCGTCGAGGATCAGCAGCCTCGGCCTGCGGACCAGCGCCCGGGCCAGAGAGATCCGCTGCCGCTGGCCACCGGACAGAGACGTGCCGCGCTCACCGAGCCGCGCGTCGAGTCCGTCGGGCAGGGCGGCGACGAACCCGTCGGCCTGAGCGGTGCGCAGCGCCGCCCAGACCTCGGCGTCGCTGACGTCGGCGCCGAGGGTGACGTTGCCGCGCACCGTGTCGTCGAACAGGAATGCGGTCTGCGGCACCAGCGAGACGACGCCGGCCAGCTCGCCGCGGGCGAGGTCACGCAGGTCGACGCCGTCGATCGTGACCCGGCCCGAGTCGGGGTCGACCAGGCGGGTCAGCAAGGTGGTCAGGGTGCTCTTGCCCGACGCGGTCGCACCCACCAGGGCGACCGTGCGGCCCGGCTCGACGGTGAAGTCCAGGCCGTCAAGGAGCCGTTGCTCCGGTGTGTAGGCGTAGCCGAGATCGGCGACGGTCAGCTCGGCGCCGGCCTCGTCGGGCGCGGCCCGCTGGTCGCCGTACTCCATCTCGCCGGTGGCATTGAGCACCGCTCGGACCCGCCGGTAGCCGACGACGCTGCGCGGGAACTCGCCGAGCAGCCAGCCGATCGAGCGGATCGGGAAGGACACGATGGTGAGCAGGTAGGCCACGGTCACCACGTCGCCGGCGTCGGTGGCGCCGCTGAGCACCCGCGAGACGCCGACGGACAGGACGATCAGGACTCCGAAGCTCGGCAGCGCCGCGAGGGTGGGGTCGAACGCCGCGCGGATCCGGCCGACCCGGATGTTGACGTCGCGGAGCTCGCGCGACTTGGCCGCGAAGCGAGCGGTCTCCTCGGCCTCGCGGCCGAGGGTCTTGACCACCATCGCCCCGTCGAACGACTCGTGCGCGATCTCGCTGACCTCGCCGCGCAGCTGCTGGGCGCGCGTGGCCCAGCCCTGGGCCATCCGCTGGTAGATGACGTTGACCGCGATCACGGCTGGGAAGACGAGCAGTCCGACCACGGCCAGCACCAGGTCGGCGACCAGCATCTGTCCGACCGCGATCACCATCATCGCGACGGTGCCGACCGCCATCGGCAGCGGCGCGATGGGTCCCCACGCGGCTTCGACGTCGGAGTTGGCGTTGGAGAGGAGCTCACCGGTCGGGTGGCGCTGGTGCCACTCCATCGGGAGCGAGAGGTACTGCCGGGTGACCGCGCGGCGCGTCGAGGCCTGCATGCGGTACTGCATGATGCCCGCCCCGAGCCGCCGGGCCACGATGCCGACCGCGCGCAGGATGGCGACGCCCAGGAAGAGGCCGAGGATCGCCCAGAGGAGCCCGTCGCCGATCTCGCCGTTCTCGAACGCCGGCAGCACGACGTGGTCCGTGGACCAGCCGAGCACCCAGGCGTCGGCCACGGTCAGGGCGCCGAAGAGCAGGCTGCCGAGGGTGGAGACCGCGAAGATCCACGGTTCCTTCTTGATCGCTACCAGGAGTACGGCGAACCCGGCACGGGTCGAACCCCTGCCCTCTCTGCTCGCCTCGCTCATGACTCCCTCACACCTCGGTCTCGCGCCAACCTGCGTCCCGGGCAGGCTATTCCCTCGCGGCTAGTCTCGACGCATGGCGACTCCCCCGCTGGCGCGCCGCGAACGCCATGCCCTCTGCGACACGGCCCTCTGCCTCGGCGAGGACGCGCCGACGCTCTGTGGCAGCTGGACCGCCAAGGACCTGGTCACCCACCTGCTCGTCCGCGAGGGCAACCCGATCGGCTCGGCCGGCCTGATGATCGGTCCGCTGTCCGGACTGACCGAGCGGGCCATGGCCCGCCTCGCCAGGCGCGACTTCGCCGTGCTCGTCGAGAAGCTCCGCGACCCCGGCCTGACGGCGTACCGCCTCAAGCCGGTCGAGGTGCTCGCCAACACCCTCGAGTACTTCGTGCACCACGAGGACCTCCGCCGCGCCCAGCCCGGGTGGACGCCACGCGAGCTGCCCAGCGACGACGAGGACACCCTCTGGAAGGCGATCCGCCGCGGCGGCCGCTACCTCACCCGCTCCGTCGACGTACCGCTACGGCTGTCGCGCACCGACGGCAACGGCTCGGCCACGCTGCACCGAGGTGCCGACCCCGTCACCATCTTCGGCCGGCCCTCCGAGCTCGTCCTCTTCGTCTTCGGCCGTACCCAGGTCAGCGACCTGACCTTCGAGGGCTCCGAGGACTCCATCGCCGCCCTGCGCGCCGCCAACCTCGGCGTCTAGCGGCCCGGTCGGGTAAGGAAAACCGCTCTGACATCGCCACCTGATCCGGTATCTGACGTTGGAGACCCAGGTGCCGGTGTCGCCTGACTCGTCCTGGTAGGTCACCTCGATCGGGCCGGCCGTGGCGATCCCTGCGTCTCCGGTCAGGTGCAGCAGGAAGCTGACGTTCTCGCCGGGCTCGATCGTGCCGCCGGCAATGGGCTCACGCTTGGACCACAGGTCGGAGAAGAGCGGGTCCTTCGCGAGGCCGAAGGGTGGGTAGCCGTTCCAGACCCCGAAGCTGTCCACCCGCCCGTCCCGGACCAGGAAGTCCGCACCCTCGAGTGTGATCCCGTCCGGCTCGGTGAGGGTCAGCTCCGTGAGCTCCAGCGACTCGTCCGAGTCGTTGGTGACCGTGGCGACCCCGACCGTGAAGTGGTCGGCGTAGCGGCGGGACACGCAGATCTCCCGCCAGTGGTCCGGTCCGACCAGGGCCGGGTCCACGAGGTCGCCGCTGGGTGACTGGTCCGTCCCGGAGCACGCCGACGCCAGGACGGCGGTCGCCAGGCAGAGCGAGGTGCGACGAATCATCGCGCGAACTGCCGCGCAACCAAGATGCCCGGGCGGCCACTGAGCGGAGCGAAGACACCGCAGAGGAACCCTCGCCTGTGGAAGGTCACCACGTTCTGGGCGGTGCTGCTGAAACCGGTCTGGGACGACATCGTCAGGTTGAGCCCCAGCCCGATCGCCAGCTCTCCACCGATGGACACCCCGTTGGTCCAGGTGACCGCCTTGCTGCCCTGGATGGCGTCGGTGCTCCCCTTCCGGTACGGCGAGCAGTTGGTCCGCTTGACGGCCGGGACCCGTAGGCCAGTGGTCACCTGTGTGCCGCGCTCCCAGGAGTAGGGCCGGATCGAGTAGCCCGCCGCTCCGCAGGCGACACCGTCGCAGTACCAGTGGATGTACTTCGCGTAGCGGAAGTAGGACCGGTAGTAGTTGCCGGCCTTCCCACGGGCGACCGGAAACGCGACCGTCGCCTCGGCGGAGCGGTCGACGGTGGTGCTGCGGGTGTAGCTGCCCGCGCGTCCCGTCTGCGAGAAACCCGACGAGAGACTGGTGCGGGCGCCCTGCGAGTAGCGCCACACCTGCGCCACCCCCTTCATCCGGCTGAACCACTGACCGACCAGCACCGGGCGCTTCGCATAGACCTTCAGCAGCTGCGTGTCCCCTTGCAGGAGCGGACGGTCACCGGGCAGGTCGAAGGCCGAGGTGTCAGGAGCGAGCCCGACTCGGCGCTCGAGTGCCTCAGACGCTGCCGATGCGACGCTTCCGACGTAGCCACCAACCTGTACGGCGTCATGGGCCGCCACGGACCTGGCGCGGTCCGCCTGGGCACCGAAGGACTGATGGACCGCGACCCCACGGACGGCCTGCGGGATGGTGACGAGCTCGAGCGAGCCCTCGCGCTGGAGCGTGATCCGCACGGGCGTCTTCGTCGGGTAGAGCGGGATGACGTAGCAACCCCGCGCGTTGGTGCGGGTCCAGCCGAGGAGCCGCATCCGCACTCGATCACCCACGCCCACCTGCTGCGGCTCGGGCTCCGCGTGCAGCATCACGGCTGCGCCGGCGACCGGAATGCCGCTGCCGTCGGTGACCGCCCCGGAGACACCACTTCGTGCGTTGCAGTCGTCGAGCAGGCGGGACAGAGAAGGTGGGTCAGCTGCGGTGGCCGGCCCGCTGGCTGCGACCAGTCCCGTAGCAATGAGCACGGCGGCGATGAGGTGCTTCGACAGATGCATGAGTCACGTCCCGAGATCGAATGCGTCTCCGATGAGGCGCTGGAGGCACCTATTAGCGACCTGCCCCCGAAGCGGGTCAAGCACACCTCGACGAGCTGTGGATTCGAGCCTTCAGGAAGGGTGGGCGACGCGCACCGGGTGGCCGGCCCCGGACAGCCCGGCCTTCACGTCCGCGATCCGGAGCGTGCCGAAGTGGAAGACGGTGGCGGCCAGGACCGCGTCGGCTCCGGCCTCGACGGCCGGAGAGAAGTGGGAGACCGCGCCGGCGCCACCGGAGGCGATCACGGGGATGGTGACCTCGCGGCGTACGGCGCGGATCAGGTCGAGGTCGAAGCCGTCCTGGGTGCCGTCGGCGTCCATCGCGTTGAGCAGGATCTCGCCGGCGCCGAGCTCGGTGGCCCTGGCCGCCCACTCGATCGCGTCCAGCCCAGCGGACTCCCGGCCGCCGTGGGTGGTCACCTCGAAGCCGGACGGCGTGCCAGCGGCGCGACGGGCGTCGACGGAGAGCACCAGCACCTGGTTGCCGAAGCGGTCCGCGATCTCGGCCACCAGCTCGGGGCGGCGGATCGCCGCGGTGTTGATCGCGACCTTGTCAGCGCCCGCGCGGAGCAGTCGGTCGACGTCCTCGACCGAGGAGACTCCCCCGCCGACGGTGAGCGGGATGAAGACCTCCTCGGCGGTGCGCGAGACGATCTCCATGGTCGTGGCCCGACCCTCGTGGGAGGCGGAGATGTCGAGGAAGGTCAGCTCGTCGGCACCCTCGGCGTCGTAGGTGCGGGCCAGCTCGACGGGGTCGCCGGCGTCGCGGAGCTCCTTGAAGTTGATCCCCTTGACCACCCGCCCGGCATCGACGTCGAGGCAGGGGATCACGCGGACGGCAAGGCTCATGGACGCGTCAGCTCCAGGGCGGCCTCGAGCGTGAACCGGCCCTCGTAGAGAGCCGTGCCGATGATCGCGCCCTCGACACCGTCGGCCACCAAGGCCATCAGCGCGACGAGATCGGCAAGCTCGGTGACGCCTCCCGACGCCACGACCGGCCGGTCGGTGGCCAGGCAGACGTCCTTGAGCAGCTCGAGGTTGGGGCCCTGCAGCATCCCGTCCTTGTTGACGTCGGTGACGACGTAGCGCGCGCAACCTTCGGCATCGAGCCGGGACAGCACGTCGTAGAGGTCACCGCCATCGCGGGTCCAGCCACGGGCGGCCAGGGTGCGGCCGCGTACGTCGAGGCCGACCGCGACCCGGTCGCCGTACTCGGCGATCGCCGCGGCGCACCACTCCGGCTGCTCGAGCGCGGCGGTGCCGATGTTGACCCGGCGGCACCCGGTGGCCATCGCCGCGGCCAGCGACTCGTCGTCGCGGATGCCACCGCTCATCTCGACCTGGATGTCGAGGGTGCCGACGATCTTGGCCTGGAGCTCGCGGTTGTGGCCGCGCCCGAACGCCGCGTCGAGGTCGACCAGGTGCAGCCACTCCGCACCGGCCGACTGCCAGCGCAGCGCCGCCTCGACGGGGTCGCCGAACCGCTTCTCCGAGCCGGCCACGCCCTGCACCAGCTGCACCGCCTGGCCGTCGGCGATGTCGACTGCGGGCAGCAGCTCGAGGTAGTCACTCATGGGGTCACCTTCAGTTGCGGACGAACATGGCATGGATGAGCGGTGCGATCAGCAGCGTGAGCACGGCGACCATGGCCCGCGCCGACCAGTCCGGGAAGAACACCCAGACCAGCACGTTCACGGCGATCAGCACCGCGATCATCAGGCCGGTCTGCTGGCGCTGCCGCTCGGCAAGTACTCCGGTGGGTCGCGGCGCGGGCTTCGGCAGCCAACGGGTCAGCCGCTGCTTGCGCGCCGCCTTGCGCTCGGCGCGCTCCTGCTCGGCCGCTCGGGCCGCGGCGCGCAAGGCCGCCTCGCGCTCGCGCTCGGCCCGGCGCTGCTGCCGCTCCTTGCTCATAGGCCCTGCACCCAGTTGCGCAGCAGGGCCGCCCCGGCGTCGCCGGACTTCTCGGGGTGGAACTGCGTCGCGGTCAGCGGGCCGTTCTCGACCGCGGCCACGAACCGGTCGCCACCGTGCTCGGCCCAGGTCACCAGCGGCGCCTGGGTGCGGTTGTTGGTCTCGAGCTCCCAGCGGCGTACGCCGTAGGAGTGGACGAAGTAGAAGCGCTCGCCCTCGACTCCGGCGAACAGCCGCGTGCCCTCGGGCGCCTCGACGGTGTTCCACCCCATGTGGGGTACGACGGGAGCCTGGAGCCGCTCGACGACACCGGGCCACTCGTCGCAGCCCTCGGTCTCGACGCCGTGCTCCACGCCGCGCGCGAACAGCACCTGCATGCCGACACAGATGCCGAGCACCGGACGCGCGCCGGCGAGGCGGCGCCCGATGATCCGCGGCCCGTAGACCTCGCGCAGCCCGCGCATGCAGGCGGCGTAGGCACCGACGCCGGGCACGACCAGGCCGTCGCACTCCAGGGCAGGCGCTCATGTCGCTCGTGAGCGTGACGTCCGCGCCGGCGCGCTCGAGCGCGCGCACGGCAGAGCGGAGGTTCCCCGACCCGTAGTCGAGGACGACAACAGACTTCATCAGCGGGCCAGCGGGATCAGAGACTGCCCTTGGTCGACGGGACGCCCGTCTCCCGAGGGTCGATCGCCACGGCGTCGCGGAACGCCCGGGCGAAGGCCTTGAACTGGGTCTCCACGATGTGGTGCGGCTCCCGGCCGGCCAGCACGCGCACGTGCAGCGCGAGGTGGGCGTGGAAGGCGAGCGTCTCGAAGACGTGGCGGGTCAGCGAGCCCAGGTAGTCGCCACCGAGCACGACGTACTGCTGTCCCTCGGGCTCGCCGGTGTGTACGCAGTAGGGCCGGCCCGGACACGTCGACGACGGCCTGCACGAGCGCCTCGTCCAGCGGCACGGTGGCGTCGCCGAAGCGGCGGATGCCGGCCTTGTCGCCGAGCGCCTCGCGCAGCGCCTGCCCGAGCACGATCGCGGTGTCCTCGACGGTGTGGTGCGCGTCGATGTGGGTGTCGCCCTCGGTCTGCACCGTGAGGTCGACCAGCGAGTGGCGCGCGAACGAGATCAGCATGTGGTCGTAGAAGCCGACACCGGTGGACACGTCGTGGCGTCCGGTGCCGTCGAGGTCGACCTCGACCAGCACCTTCGACTCGCTGGTCTGCCGCTCGATCCGTGCTGTCCTGCTCATCGCGTCCTCCTCTTTCACATCACTTGCTCGAGTGCATCGCGGAACGCTGTCATCTCGTCTGCGGTCCCGATCGAGACCCGCAGCCATCCGTCGGGTCCAGTCTCGCGGATCAGCACGCCGCGAGCGAGCAGACCCTCCCAGACAGCATGACGGTCCTCGAACGTCCCGAACAAACAGAAATTGGCGTCGGAGTCGGCCACCTGCAGGTCCTGGCCGCGCAGCCAGTCCACCGTCGCGTCGCGCTCGGCGCGCAGCAGTGTCGACGTTGCCGAGCAGCTCCGGGGCGTGGCGGAGAGCCGCGAGCGCGACCGCCTGGGTCACCGCGGAGAGGTGGTAGGGCAGCCGCACCACCCGGATCGCGTCGCAGATCGCCGGGTCGGCCGCGAGGTAGCCCACCCGGGCGCCGGCCAGCGCGAACGCCTTGCTCATGGTGCGGGTGACGACCAGGTTGCGGTGCCGCGGCAGCAGCTCCAGCGCCGAGGGCGTGCCGGTGCGCCGGAACTCGCCGTACGCCTCGTCGACGACGACGATGCCGCTCCGTTCATTGCTGGCGGCCGCCTCGCACAGCGTGGTCACCGCGTCGAGGGGCAGGGCGGTGCCGGTCGGGTTGTTGGGCGCTCGGCAGCAGCACCACTGACGGCTGCCGCTCCACGACCAGCGCGCGCGCGTGGTCCAGGTCGAGGCTGAAGTCGCTCTCGCGGTGCCCGGTGACCCACTCGGTCATGGAGTCGCGGGCGTACTCCGGATACATCGAGTACGTCGGCGCGAAGCTCAGCGCCACCCGACCCGGGCCGCCGAAGGCCTGGAGCAGCTGGAGCATCACCTCGTTGGAGCCGTTGGCCGCCCACACCTGCTCGGCGGTGACGCCGTGCCCGAGGTAGTCGGCGAACGCGCTGCGCAGCGCGACGAACTCGCGGTCCGGGTAGCGGTTGAGCGTCATCGTCGCTTCGGCGACCGCGGTTGCGACGTCGGCAACCACGGCAGGCGAGGGCGGGTAGGGGTTCTCGTTGACGTTGAGCTGCACAGGCACGTCGAGCTGCGGCGCCCCGTAGGGCTCGATGCCGCGCAGCTCCTCCCTGATCGGAGGAAAGGTCATCGGTCAGTCCTGCCCGAACCGGACCCGGACCGCCGCGCCGTGGCCGGGCAGGTCCTCGGCCTCGGCCAGCGTGGTGACGTGGTCGGCCACCTCCGCCAGCGCCTCGCGGGAGTAGTCGACGACGTGCACCGACTTGGTGAACGCGCGCACCGACAGCCCCGAGGAGTGGCAGGCACAGCCGCCGGTCGGCAGCACGTGGTTGGAGCCCGCGCAGTAGTCGCCGAGCGAGACCGGGGCGTGCGGGCCGACGAAGATGGCGCCGGCGTTGCGGACCCGGGCGGCGTACGCCGCGGCGTCGGCGGTCTGGATCTCCAGGTGCTCGGCGGCGTAGGCGTTGACCACCTCGAGGCCCTGCTCGAGGTCGGCGACAAGCACGATCGCCGGACTGGGCGCCGGCCAGGGCGGTCCTGATCCGCTCGGCGTGCTTGGTGGCCGCAACCTGGGTCTCCAGCTCGGCCTCGACGGCGGTCGGCGAGCTCCTCCGACGGGGTGACCAGCACCGCGGCCGCCAGCGGGTCGTGCTCGGCCTGGCTGACCAGGTCGGCGGCGACGAACGCGGCTTCCGCAGTGTCGTCGGCGAGGATCGCGATCTCGGTCGGCCCGGCCTCGGAGTCGATGCCGACGAGTCCCTTGAGCAGGCGCTTGGCGGTGACGGTGTAGATGCTGCCGGGGCCGGTCACCAGATCCACGCGAGCGGCACGGTCCGACGCCGTAGGCGAACATCGCGATCGCCTGGGCGCCGCCGACGGCGTACACCTCGTCGATGCCGAGCAGCGCGCAGGCCGCGAGGATCGTGGGGTGCGGCAGGCCGCCGTGGTCCTTCTGCGGGGTCGAGGTCAGCGCGATCGAGGTCACGCCGGCCACCTGGGCGGGCACCACGTTCATCAGCACGCTCGAGACGAGCGGGGCCAGGCCACCGGGCACGTAGAGCCCGACCCGGTCGACCGGCACCTTGCGGTGGGTGACCGTGGCGCCGGCGGCGAGCTCGGTGGTGACGTCGTGCTCCAGCTCGGCAATGCAGGTCGCGCGCAGCCGGCGGACCGACTCCTCCAGACCGGCCCGGATGTCGGGGTCGAGGCGCTCGAGAGCCTCGGTGAGTGGCAGATTCCGGCACCCGGATGTCGTCCTGGACGACGCCGTCGAAGCGCTCGGAGTACTCCCGGACCGCCTCGAGTCCGCGGGTGCGCACCGCCTCGCAGATCGCGTGCACCGCGGGGATCGCCGCCTCGACGTCGAAGTCGGCCCGCGGCACGGCGCCGCGGTAGTCCACGGGGCCACCGTCGGTCGGCTGGGCCCCGCGCAGGTCGATGCGGCGGATCATGAGGCAATTCTACGAGTCGACGGCCGTTCTCCCCGACTCGCGACGGGGGCTGGACAGCGGCTCGAGGGGGAGAATGCGTTCCGTTAGGCGTGCTCAGAGGGGGTGCAGCGCAAGGCGGCGGAGCGCTGCACTGGTGCGGCCCAATTCGAGCGACGCCGCCGCAGCGAAGTGCCTGCTATGTGTGCGCGTAGCGCACGGATTCTGTCCCTCGAGCCGCTACGTTGACGGCGTGACGGACACGCTGCCGATGTTCCCCCTGAACACGGTGCTGTTCCCTGGCGTCAGCGTGCCGCTCAAGGTCTTCGAGGATCGCTACCGGGCGCTGGTGCACCACCTGCTCCGCGTGGAGGACCCCACGGAGCGGTTGTTCGGGTCGGTCGGCATCCGGGAGGGCTACGAGGTCGGCGACCACGGCGCCCAGTCGCTCTACCGCGTCGGCTGCCGGGTGCAGCTGACCGAGGTGGAGTCGCACGCCGACGGCACCTTCGACATCGTGGCCGTGGGGATGGGCCGGATCCAGCTCGACCGGCTCGAGACGTCGGGCCCGTTCCCGGTGGGACATGTCCAGGACCGCCCCGAGGCCGACGCGATCGTGCCCGACGAGCTGCTCGATCGGGCCCGCGCCACGTTCACGGCGTACCGGCAGGCGCTGGCGCAGGTGCGCACCGATCCCTACGAGGGCTCGCTCCCCCGCGACGCCGGCTACCTGTCGTGGACGCTCGCCGCCTGCGCGCCGCTGCCGATGGCCGAGCGCCAGTCGCTGCTCGAGGCCGAGGACGCCGCCGAGCGCCTGGTCCTGGTCACCGACCTGCTCCGCTCCGAGCTGCGGGCCATGAACGTGATCCCGTCGCTGCCAGCCACCGAGGTCGCGCGGACCCGCTGGTCCCCTAACTGACCCGCGCCTGACCGAGCATGGCCAAGAAGCAGTCGGGTGGTACGCCGGCGACGGTCGTCCTGACCCGCGTGGGCATTGACTTCACGCTGCATGCCTACGAGCACGACCCGCGGGCGACGTCGTACGGC
Source organism: uncultured Actinomycetota bacterium (assembly GCA_963769475.1). Lineage (GTDB taxonomy): Bacteria > Actinomycetota > Actinomycetes > Propionibacteriales > Nocardioidaceae > Nocardioides. The sequence continues at coordinate 306,311 of CAVYLX010000001.1, forward strand.
GACGAGGCGGCCGCGGCGCTCGGCCTCGACCCGGAGCGGGTGTTCAAGACCCTGATGGCGTCGGTCGACGGGCGGCTGGCCGTAGCGGTAGTGCCGGTCTCCGGCCGGCTCGACCTCAAGTCGCTGGCGCGGGCGCTGGACGGCAGCAAGGCGGTCATGGCCGAGGTAGCGGCGGCCGAGCGGGCCACGGGCTACGTCGCCGGCGGCATCTCGCCGATCGGGCAGAAGCGCCCGCATCCGACCGTGGTCGACCTGGGCGCACTAGCCCATCCGACCGTGTACGTCTCGGCCGGACGCCGCGGGCTCGACCTGGAGATCGCCCCCGATGACCTGGTCACGGTCACGGGGGCGACCACCGCAGATATCAGTCGGTCGTGATCCGCAGCACCACGTGCCCGACGTTGTCGTCGCCCCAGCTGGTGATGCCGAGTCCGGCAAGCGGCTCGAGGTTGTCCCTTACCTCCGCGTCGTCGCCGGCCAGCTCGGCCAGCCAGTTGTCGCCGGCGTCGAAATTGATGAAGAAGATCGACTGCGGGTCGTCCTCACGCACGACGTCCTGGAAGGTGTCCGTGTCGCCGAGGCCGCCGTTGTCCAGCAGCTCCGAGAGGTAGTCGGTGTCGGGTCCGATCACGATGTAGTCGTCGTCGGAGTCCGAGCTGAAGATCTCCGCATCCTCGGGTGTCGGCGCCGTCGCCTTGACCTTGTCGAGCACCTCCTGGATGGCGTCGGGGTCGCCCTTGATCTTGGCGCCGATCGGGAGGTCGCCGGTGCCGCCGTCGGAGCTGAAGAACGCCTCCGGGTCGAAGTCACTGCCCACCGCGATGGCCGCCGACTCGCCGAACAGGGTCTCGGCATCCTCGGGCAGGGTCAGGTCGAACTGCTCCTCGGCCTGGCCGAGGAACTCCTCGATGCCCAGTGCCCCGCCGGATGCCGAGTCGACGTAGTCGAGGACGTCTTCGAACCAGCCGGGCTCGAAGCCCATGCCGAACGCCGCGGCGGTGTCCTCCGGGAGGGTCGAGATGGCCTCGGCGCCCGCGTCGCTGGCCGTGAGCGAGCCCAGGCCCGCGGCCGCGGTGTCGCCGGCCATCTCCACCTCGAGCGAGCCGTCGTCGAACCGCACGGTCACGGCGAGACCGCCGAAGTCCTCGAACGCCTCGAGCGCGTCTTCGGGCAGCGGCTCGGCGTCGAGCCCCTCGGGCGCGAGGCAGCCGTCGAGGTCTCCACTCGCGCAGTCGGTGATGTCGCCGCCGGTCAGGGCGCCGCCGAGTCCGCCGAGCTCCTCGGCCAGCACCCTGCCTGCGTCCGGAGAGAGGTACGCCGTCAGGATGCCGGGGTCGCCGGCCTCCTCGGTCCACTTCTGGAAGTCACCGTCGTCGGCCAGGCTCGAGTCGGCGGCGTCGTCGGCCACCTGCTCGGCGATGTCGTCGGTCTCCGCGATGATCAGCCAGTCGCCGTTGATGGCGAGGCCACCTTCATCGGGGTTGCCGCCGCAGGCCTCGATCATCTTCTCGACCTGACCCTGGGCGCCGTCGGCGTCCTTGACCTGGACCACGCCCACCGGTGCCGGCACCTCGCCGTCGCCCTGGTCGATGGCTGCGACCGCGAACCGGTCCCCCAGCCACGGCTGGATGTCGTCCTCGAAGTCGAGGTCCTCGCAGGCGCCCTCTTCCTCTTGGATCTTGGTGAAGATGAACTTGCGGATGTCGTCGCCGGACCCGATGCCCTCGTCGTCGAGCCACTGGTCGGCCGCCGGGAACTTCTCGAGCGTCTTCAGAGCGGCGATCTTCTGGCTGCCACTCGGGTCGAGGTCGATGCTGACGTAGCCGAGGGTGTCGGAGGGCAGTGCCTCGGCGGGCTGCGGACCGGTCGAGGTCAGCCACGAGTAGGCGCCGAACGCAGCTCCGCCGACGGCCAGTACGCCGACCACGCCGCCGATGATCAGGCCCTTGCGACCCCAGTCGCCGGACTTCTGCGCCGGTGGCGCGGGTGGGATCGGACCTCCGCCACCCTGCTCGAGCACCTCGGCCGGCGGGCCGCTCGGCGGTGGGCCCAGCGGCGGTCCCGGGCGGGCCGGATGGCGGGCCGGATGGTGGGCCGGATGGTGGGCCGGATGGTGGGCCGGTGGGCGGCAGGTTCGTGGACATGTGAGGTTCCCCCTCGGCGCGTTCTGAGAACAGGAGCAAGGTCGTGGGTCGGACGGGAGACTACCCGCCGAGGTTCCGGGTCAACCCCGGATCAAGCACGGCGACGTTGTTGTTTCGAGATCCCGAACAGCGCGATCGCCAGGCCGGCCAGCGCGCCGATCGGGAAGGCCAGCATGGGGCTGCGCACGTCGTCGTCGAGCGCGTGCCCGGGCAGGTTGACCGCGCCGGCGAGCTCGAGCCAGCCGGGGAGCTCGGTGCCGTCCTTCGCGGTCTTCGCGATCGACTGCGGGTCGGGCGGACTGAAGTGGAGGCCGATCCTGAGCATCAGCCACGCGGCCAGCGCGCTCCCCACGACGACCGCGACCAGGGTCACGATCTCGTCGCGGTCGAGCACCAGGCCGGCGACCAGGCCCAACAGGAGGCCGGCCACGATGGCGACGACGACGTACCACCCGGTGCCGGCGAACTCCGCCATCAGGCCCTCGGTGGCCTGGGGGTACCACTGCTTCTCGAACACGGCGCCGTCCGGAGCCGGGGACCACAGCTTCCACCAGACCCAGCCGCCGAACAGGCCGGCGGCCGCGAACAGGGCGAGGATGATCCCGCCCTGGACTGCGGGCGCGACCCAGCGGCGCCGGCCGGGCGACTCCGGAGTCGTCACGGGCGCCGGCTCGGTCATCCGGTCAGACATCCGGGTCCCAGGAGCTGTTTGAGGTCGGCGAACAGCGCGGGGCTCGGGCTGACCCGTAGCCGGTCGTCGAGGCGCATCACCTTGGTGGCCTGCCGCGTCATCAGCCGCAGCCGGACCTCGGTCATACCGGGGTGGGTGCCGAGCACGTCCTTGAGCTGCTCGATCACCGGACCCGTGCAGCGCGTCGAGGGCAGGCTGATCACGACCGGACCGGAGGGACCATCGGCGAGGTCGGGCACCGTGATCTCCTGTCCGTGCAGCTCCGGCTGGTCCTTCTGGCGCGAGAGCCGCCCCTTGACCGTCAGGATGGCGTCCTCGACCAGCAACGTACTGGCCAGCTGGTAGGAGCTCGGGAAGAGCAGCACGTCGATCGCACCTTCGAGGTCTTCGAGGGTGATCATCGCCCAGGCGTCGCCGCGCTTGGTGATCTTGCGCTGGACCGAGGTGACCAGGCCGCTGACGGTGACCGGCGAGCCGTCGGCGCGCTCCTCGTCGGTCATCAGCTGGCCGATGGTGCAGTCGGTGCCCCTGGACAGCACGTGCTCCAGCCCGAGCAGCGGGTGGTCGGAGACGTAGAGGCCGAGCATGTCGCGCTCGTGGCCGAGCAGGGTGGTCTTGTCCCACTCGTCGATCTCGGGGATCGCGACGGTGATGCCGAAGCCGCCGCCCTCGTCGTCGAGCCCGCCGAACAGCGAGTCCTGCCCGATCGCCTCGTTGCGCTTGATGTCGACGTACTGGTCGACGGCCGTCTCGTGCACCGCGACCAGGGCCCGGCGCTTGTGCTTCATGTCGTCGAAGGCACCGGCCTTGATCAGCGACTCGATCACCCGCTTGTTGCAGACCGGAGCGGGCACCTTGTCGAGGAAGTCGTTGAAGTCGAGGAACCGGCCGTTGGCCTCCCGGCCCGCGACGATGCCGTCGACGACGTTGCTGCCGACGTTGCGGATCGCGGTCAGCCCGAACCTGATGTCGTTGCCGACCGGTGTGTAGTCGGACGCGGACTCGTTGACGTCGGGCGGCAGCACCTGGATCTTCATCCGGCGGCACTCGTTGAGGTAGATCGCCGACTTGTCCTTGTCGTCCTTGACCGAGGTCAGCAGCGCCGCCATGTACTCGGGCGCGTAGTGCTGCTTGAGGTAGGCGGTCCAGTAGGAGATCAGGCCGTACGACGCGGTGTGCGCCTTGTTGAACGCGTAGTCGGAGAACGGGACGAGCGTCTCCCAGAGGGCCTTGATCGCCGCGTCGGAGAAGCCGTTGGCCTTCATGCCCTCCGAGAACGGGCCGTACTCCGCGTCGAGGATCTCCTTCTTCTTCTTGCCCATCGCCTTGCGCAGCAGGTCGGCCTGTCCGAGCGAGTAGCCCGCGACCTTCTGGGCGACCGCCAGGATCTGCTCCTGGTAGACGATCAGGCCGTACGTCGGCTCCAGGATCTCCGCGAGCGGCTCCTCGAGCTCCCGGTGGATCGGGGTGATCTCCTGCTTGTTGTTCTTGCGGAGGGCGTAGTTGGTGTGGGAGTCGACGCCCATCGGACCCGGCCGGTAGAGCGCCAGGACGGCCGAGATGTCGGCGAAGCTGTCGGGACGCATGAGCCGCAGCAGCGACCGCATCGGTCCGCCGTCGAGCTGGAAGATGCCGAGCGTGTTGCCGGTGCCGAGCAGCTGGTAGGACGGCGCGTCGTCGAGAGCCAGGTCCTCGAGCACCAGCTCCTCGCCCCGGTTGGCCTTGATGTTCTTCAGCGCGTCGTCGAGCACGGTGAGGTTGCGCAGCCCGAGGAAGTCCATCTTGATCAGGCCGAGCGCTTCGCACGTCGGGTAGTCGAACTGCGTGATCATGGCGCCGTCGGCCGGCCGCTTGAGCAGCGGGATGACGTCGGCCAGCGGCTCGCTGGACATGATCACGCCGGCCGCGTGCACGCCCCACTGGCGCTTGAGGCCCTCGATGCCGATGGCCGTGTCGACGACCTTCTTCACATCGGGGTCGTTGTCGTAGAGGGAGCGGAACTCGCCGCCCTCGCCGTAGCGCTTGTGCTCGGGGTCGAACACGTCCTTGAGCGGGATGTCCTTGCCCATCACCGCTGCGGGCATCGCCTTGGTGATCCGGTCGCCCATCGCGAACGGGTAGCCCAGGATCCGGCTGGAGTCCTTGACCGCCTGCTTGGCCTTGATCGTGCCGTAGGTGACGATCATGGAGACCCGGTCGTCGCCGTACTTGTCGCTGACGTAGCGGATCACCTCACCACGGCGACGCTCGTCGAAGTCGATGTCGAAGTCGGGCATCGAGATGCGCTCGGGGTTGAGGAACCGCTCGAACAGCAGCCCGTGCACCAGCGGGTCCAGGTCGGTGATCCGCAGCGCGTAGGCGACGATCGAGCCGGCGCCCGAGCCGCGGCCCGGCCCGACCCGGATCCCCTGCTCCTTGGCCCAGTTGATGAAGTCGGCGACCACGAGGAAGTAGCCGGGGAAGCCCATCTCGAGGATGACGCCGACCTCGAAGTCGGCCCGATCGCGGGCCTCGGCAGGTACTCCGCCCGGGTAGCGGACCGCCAGCCCGCGCGCGACCTCCTCGAGCAGCCAGGTGTGCTCGGAGTGACCGGGAGGGCACGAGAAGCGGGGCATGTAGGTGCCGTTGCCCTCGGTGAACTCGACGTCACAGCGCTCGGCGATGAGGAGCGTGTTGTCGCACGCCTCCGGCAGTCCGTTCTTGTCCGCCCACAGGTGGCGCATCTCGGCCGCGGACTTCAGGTAGTAGCCGGTGCCCTCGAACGCGAACCGCTTGCCGGCCCCCGAGCCCACCGGCATGTCCATGGTGCTGCTGGAGTTGATGCACAGCAGGTGCTCCTGCGAGGGGGCGTCCTGCTCCAGCACGTAGTGGGAGTCGTTGGTCGCCAGCAACGGGATCTGGAGGTCCTTGGCCAGCCGGAGCAGGCCGTCGCGCACCTTGTTCTCGATCTCGAGCCCGTGGTCCATCAGCTCGAGGAAGTAGTTCTCGCGACCGAGGATCTCCTGGAAGTCGCCGGCCGCCTTGCGGGCCGCCTCGTAGTTGCCGTAGCGCAGGTGGACCTGCACCTCGCCCGACGGGCAGCCGGTGGTGCCGATCAGCCCCTTCGCGTGCTGGGCGAGCAGCTCCCGGTCGGCCCGCGGGTGCTTGAAGAAGCCGTCGCGCCACGCGCCGCTCGAGAGCCGGAAGAGGTTGTGCATCCCCTCCGTGCTCTCGCTGAGCAGCGTCATGTGCGTGTAGGCGCCGCGGGCCGAGACGTCGTCGTCGCCGCCGTCGTAGAAGTTGACGCCCTTGCGCTCGAAGCGCGAGATGTTGGGGGCGAAGTAGGCCTCGATGCCGATGATCGGCTTGACCCCGACCGCCTTGGCCTTCTTGTAGAACTCGTAGGCCCCGAACACGTTGCCGTGGTCGGTCATCGCGATCGCCGGCATCTCCAGCTCGGCCGCCCGCTCGGTCAGCTGGGTGAGCCTGGCGGCCCCGTCGAGCATGGAGTACTCGGTGTGGACATGCAGGTGAACGAAGCTGTCGCTGGCACCTGACGTCATGAGTGTCGAGACTCCTCGTCGGTCGTGATCGGGCGTGCATCAATGGCCACGGCGTGGGTGCCGAGCGACCTGTTAGGGGAAGGTCCTCAGCCTACGGGAACCGTTGCCGCCATGGTGGCAGGGCGCACCGACATCCTTCGGATGGGTGGGAGCTGGGGAGAGTCCGAGGGCTCGAACTTGCTCTCCAGTGGGGCCTGTCCTGCGCCAGGACGCACCTCGCTCCGGCCAGACCCCATGCGGTCCCCCGCTTCTCGCTGTCGCGGTGGGTTGGGTAGGCGATGGCGGCTGTTGCAGGTCGCTGACCGCTAGTTCGCCGCGTCGAGACTCTCGGTGATGATCGTGTGGACGATCCTGGTCAGGCGGTCGGTGCCGAGGGCGGGGGCGCGTTGGGCCATCGTCTCGGCGATCGCGTGCTCTCGGGCGGGGTCGCGCTCGGGGTCGTCCTTGAGTGGCTGTACGGCGGCCGTGAGGGCTGCGCGTCTGGCCAGGAGGTCGCCGAGCTGGGCGTCGACGTCGTCGATCAGGCCGCGGAAGAAGGTCAGAGGGTTCGGTGCCGGGCCAGGCCATCCGCACGTCCGGCGAGCGTTCTTCGTTGCCGGAGCCGTCGGTGCGTTCGAGCTCGACGAAGCCGCGCCGGGCGTAGAAGTTCCTGGCCGGGGTGTTGCTCTCGAAGACCCACAGGCAGAAGCCCTGGGGGCGCTGGGCTTTGGCCAGGTCGAGCAGCGCCGAGCCGATGCCCTGACCAGCGAACGCCGGAGCGACGTAGAGGTCGTCGAGCCAGGTCGCGGTCATCCGGGCGTAACCGCCCGGGATCCCGCCGACTTCGGCCAGCCAGATCTCGTCGGCGCTCTGGAGTCGGCCGCCGAGCCAGGACCGGACCGCGTCGTCGGTGTGCACCGGAGGTGGCATCGCGGCCTCCCGACGCGAGGCCAGATGGATGTCGGCTACCGCGCCGGCGTCACCCTCGTGAGCCGGCCGCAGCACCAGGTCGTCAGTCGGCACCGCGGATGACCTCGAGCGCGTGGGCCAGGTCTTCGGGGTACGTCGAGGCGTACTCGACGTGCTCGCCGGTGTCGGGGTGCTCGAAGCCGAGGCGCACTGCGTGCAGCCACTGGCGGGTCAGCCCGAGACGCTTGGAGAGGGTCGGGTCGGCGCCGTAGCTCAGGTCGCCGACGCAGGGGTGCTTGAGGGCGGCCATGTGCACCCGGATCTGGTGGGTGCGACCGGTCTCGAGGTGGACCTCGAGCAGGCTGGCGAAGCGGTGCGCCTCGAGCGTCTCGTAGTGGGTGACGCTGGCCCGGCCGCCGTCGAGGACCGCGAACTTGTAGTCCGCGCCCGGGTGGCGGGCGATCGGGGCGTCGATGGTGCCCTCGAGCGGGTCCGGGTGGCCCTGGACCATCGCGTGGTAGACCTTGTCGACCGTGCGGTGGCGGAAGGCGTTCTTGAGCAGGGAGTAGGCGTGCTCGGACTTGCAGATCACCATCACGCCGGAGGTGCCGACGTCGAGCCGCTGCACGATGCCCTGTCGCTCCGAGGCCCCGCTGGTGGCGATCCGGAAGCCGGCCCCGGCAAGGTGGGCAACGACCGTGGGCCCCTTCCAGCCCGGCGACGGGTGGACGGCGACGCCGACGGGCTTGTCGATCACCACGATGGAGTCGTCGTCGTGGATGATCTTGATGCCTTCGACGATCTGCGGGACCACCACGAGGGGGTCGGACACGACCGGCATGGTGACCGAGATCAGCGAGCCGGGGAGTACCCGGTCGCTCTTGGCGACATCGCTGCCGTCGACCTGGACCAGGTTGCTCGCGATCAGCTCGGCAGCGCGGCTGCGCGAGAGCCCGAACATCCGGGCCATCGCTGCGTCGACACGTTCTCCTGCCAGCCCCTCGGGCACGTTGAGGCTGCGGTAGTCGGCCTGGCTCACTCCACCGGCTCCGGCTCGGCTTCCGCGTCTGTCGCGGGTTGCGGCCGACCCTCGCGGGTGCCGTTGATCCTGATGCCGCGGAAGGCCTGGATGAGGACCAGCGCGGCGCCGAGGTTGATGCAGATGTCGGCCACGTTGAAGACCGGCCAGTTCGGCAGCTGCAGGAAGTCGATCACGTGCCCGCGGAACGGGCCCGGGTCACGGAGCATGCGGTCGGTCAGGTTGCCGGAGATGCCGGCGAGCAGCGCGCCCAGTGCGAACGGCCCAGCCCACCGTGCCGATGCGGCGGCTCAGCCAGAGCACGACGATCACGGCGGCGATGGCGACGCAGGACAGCGCAACCGTGAACTGGGTGCCGGTGCTGAACGCCGCTCCCGGGTTGCGCGTGAGGTGGAGCTGCAGGACCTCACCGATGACGTGTACGTCGTCGCGCCCGGTCAGGCGGTCGACGGCGAGGATCTTGGTGATCACGTCGCCGGCGTAGAGCACGACGAAGACGGCGGCGAACAGGCCCCAGAGTCGGCCTCGTCGGGGTGCGGCGGTGGTGCCTGCCGCGGCCTCTACCGACGTTCCTCGCGCTGCTTGCATGTCATGCACAGTGTCGCACGGGGGAACGCCATCGCTCTCATCTTGCCGATGGGCTCACCACACGACTCGCAGATGCCGTAGGTGCCGTCGTCGATGCGGGCCAGTGCCCGGTCGATCTGGGCCAGCTTGTCGCGCTCGTTGTTGAGCACGGTCAGCTCGTGGTCGCGCTCGAAGCTGGTGGCGCCCATGTCGGCCTGGTCCTGTCCGGCGCCGTCCCCGGAGTCGCGGAGCAGGCCGGAGAGCTCGGTCTCCTGGGCCTGGATGATCTCGAGGCTGTGGGCGCGCTGGCCGTGCAGCTCGTCGAGGACCTCCTTGAGCTCGGACTTGGTCCACGCGCTCTCGCCGGCCTTGACCGCCAGCGAGCTGACCTGGGCCTTCTTCGCGGTCTTCTTGGCCGGTGCCGCCTGCTTCGCCGGCGCCGCCTTCTTGGCCGGAGCTGCCTTCTTGGCGGGTGCCGCCTTCTTGGCCGGGGCCGCCTTCTTCGCGGGGGCTGCCTTCTTGGCGGGAGCGGCCTTCTTCGCGGGTGCCGCCTTCTTGGCGGGTGCCGCCTTCTTCGCCGGTGCCGCCTTCTTCGCGGGTGCGGCCTTCTTGGCGGGTGCCGCCTTCTTCGCGGGTGCCGCCTTCTTGGCCGGTGCCGCCTTCTTGGCCGGCGCCGCCTTCTTGGCCGGAGCCGCCTTCTTGGCCGGAGCCGCCTTCTTGGCCGGAGCCGCCTTCTTCGCCGGGCCGCCTTCTTGGCCGGGCCGCCTTCTTGGCCGGTGCCGCCTTCTTCGCGGGTGCCGCCTTCTTGGCCGGAGCCGCCTTCTTCGCGGGTGCCGCCTTCTTGGCCGGAGCCGCCTTCTTCGCGGGAGCCGCCTTCTTCGCCGGCGCCGCCTTCTTGGCCGGAGCCGCCTTCTTCGCGGGAGCCTTCTTGGCCGCGGTTGTAGCGCCGGCTGATCGCTTCGAGCCGCGTGAGATCGCCTTCCGCGCGGCGGTTGCGGCTGAGCCAGCCAAAGACCTCGTGCTGCGAGCCATGAAGTGGCCTCCCTAGGTGACCGCGACCCCTCACCGGTCTCACGGACTGCCGGGAGGGTAGCCGTTGGCGTGTGACCGCTCAAACAGGCGCACCGATGAAACCGACAGACGGCCGACCCCGCAGGGTCGGCCGTCTGAGTGATTTTACTGCTTGCGGGTCAGCTGTCGTCCTCGCCGAGGATCGAGCGCAGACGCTTGGGCGCCGGTGCCTCGTCGCTCGGGTGTCGGCGCCTCGGCCGAGCCGGTCAGGGCCTCGAGCTGCTGGGTGAAGTAGGTCTTCAGGCGGGAGCGGTACTCGCGCTCGAACGACCGAAGGTTCTCCACGTCCAGGTTGAGCTTGTCGCGCTCCTTCTCCAGGTCGCCGAACAGCTGCGCCCGGCGCTCCGAGGTCTCGGCGTCGAGCATCTGCGAGCGGGCCCGGGCGTCGGACTCGAGCCGGTCGGCCTTGCCCTTCGACTCGTTCTCGAGGCGCTCGGCCTTGGTGCGGGCCTCGCCGATGATCTTGTCGGCCTGGTTCTTCGCGTCCTCGACCAGCTCGTCGGCGTTCTTGGTCGCGATCTCGAGCAGCCTGGCGGCCGCGTTGGAGGCCTCCGGGACCGTCTCCACCCGGATCGTCTGCGGAGCTTCCACCGCGGCGGGCGCCGGCGTCGGCACCGGCACGGGTACGGGCTCGGGTTCCGGTTGGCGCACGACCGGAGCGGAGAACGTCTCAGTCGGGGCGAGCGAACCGCTCTGGGCCGAGGCGAGCTTCGACCGAAGGTCGTCGTTCTCCTTGGTCAGCCGCGCGAGCTCAGCCTCAACTTCATCGAGGAACTGGTCCACCTCGCCCATGTCGTAGCCCTCGCGGAGCCGGACAGGCGTGAATCGCTTGTTGCTCACGTCCTCAGGCGTCAGCGGCATGACCTCACCCAATTCATTCTCGTTTATGCGTTACTTGCGAACAATAGCGCCTGCGTGGGACTGGTGTGACCCCGGTGACTGGCGCGGTCGGCCAGTTGTCCTACGGGGCGGCGGCACCGAGCGCCTACAGCCAGATCCTCGTGTTGATGTACAGAAGAACGTATGCGATGACCATCACCAGCAAGAAACTCAGGTCGAGGGCGAAGTTGCCGATCCGCAGTGGCGGGATCACCTTTCGGAGGGCCTTGATGGGCGGATCGGTCACCGAGTAGACGACCTCGAGGCCCACCAGCAGCACTCCTCGCGGGCTCCAGGAGCGGGCGAACACCTGGACCCAGTCGACCACGAAGCGCACCCAGAGCATGGCGATGAAGAACCACAGGACTCCTTGGATGATCTGTCCGGCTATGGGCATGGGCGATCCATCGAGTGCGACTCCTGCTGGGGTGGGCTATGGCTCGGGTGTGACCCGCGGAGCCTAGTGCTAGCTCTGGTTGAAGAACCCACCCTGGACGATCCGCTCCTTCTCCTCGGCGGCGACCGAGACGTTGGGCGGTGAGAGCAGGAACACCTTGTTGGTGATGCGCTCGATCGTGCCACGGGTGGCAAAAACCAGCCCGGCGGCGAAGTCCACGAGGCGCTTAGCGTCGGAGTCGTCCATCTCCGAGAGGTTCATGATGACGGGAGTGCCCTCACGGAAGTTCTCGCCGACCGTGCGGGCCTCGTTGTAGGTGCGCGGGTGGAGGGTCGTGATCTGGGAGAACGCGGCGGCCACCGGAGCGGGGCCGGTCACAGGGGTCGGCCGGCGACGCTCGGCGAGGTCGGCTACGCCGGCGTTGCGCCGGTCCCTGACCCGGGCCTGCCGGTCGCTCTGGATGGCCTCGGTCTCCTGGGTGTGGTGGTCGTCACCGTCGTAGTCGTCGTAGTCGACACCGGTGTCCTCGAGCAGGCCGAGGTACTCGCCGATCCTGCGCATCGCACCGCTCATGACATGCCTTCCAGAGTTACGGGCGCGCTGTGAAGAGAGCGCTCTTCCTGTGTTGGACCCTACTTGAGTCGAGGCCTCGAACCGAGGACCGCGGAGCCAATCCGCACGTGTGTCGCGCCGGCTTTCACGGCCTCTTCGAGGTCGCCGCTCATGCCGGCCGAGAGCCATCCGGCGTCGGGATGGGAGCCCAGGAACCGCTCGCGGATTTCCGGTGAGCCGTTCGAAGGCAGCGGCCGGCTCGGCGTCCAGCGGCGCCACGGCCATCAGGCCGCGCAGCCGGAGCCGCGCTGCCTCCTCGACCGACGCGGCCAGGTCGTCGAGCTGGTCCGGGTCGACGCCGTTGCGGTGGTCGACACCGGGTGGGTCGAGGCTGACCTGCAGCAGTACGTCGAGCGGCTCGGGTCGGGACGCCGCGCCGCGATCGAGCGGGCCTACCAGCTTGCGGCGGTCGACCGAGTGGATCACGTCGGCGTACGCCGCGACGGCGGCCGCCTTGTTGCTCTGCAGGCCGCCGATGAAGTGCCAGGTGACGTCGAGGTCCGCGCACTCGGCTGCCTTGGCCTCGGCCTCCTGGTGGCGGTTCTCGCCGAGGTCGGTGACGCCGAGGTCGACGAGCAGCCGCACGTCGCTGGCCGGGAAGTACTTGGTGACCACGACCAGGCGTACCTCGTCGGGCTCGCGGCCGATGTCGGCGCAGGCGAGCCGGATGCGTTCGTGGACGGCGGCCAGGTTGGCCGCGATCTCCTGGCGGCGCTCGGCGAGGCTCATGGAGCCACACCTGATCACACCGGCCAAGCGACCGGCGCCGCCGCCGTCGCGACGGTAGGAGTAGAGGTCGGCCGACTCGCGGGTGCAGCGGGACACGTCGTGCACCGTCACGCCATCGGCCGCCAGCTGGGCGTGGACGCCGGCTCCGAGGTCGAGCGACGGAGTGCCCCACGACGTGGTGGCCACCGCCGCCGGCACCAGCGCGCCGACGTCGGCCTGCATCTCGGCCGGCACCTCGTAGCAAGCGCCGCACACGTGCGGTCCGACCCAGGCCGTGAGGTCAGTCGGCACCGAGCTCGCGCATCCGGGCCACCGTCGCCGGCACCACACCGGCCGCGAGGCCGGGCCGCCCGCAGTGGGCCGCCCCGACCACCCCAGCGTCGGGATCGGCGAGGAGCACCGGCACGCAGTCGGCGGCGCGCACGAGCAGGGTCGTGCCGGGCCGGTCGGTGACGAGCGCGTCGGCCTCGGAGGCGATCGACGGGGTCGCGAGCGACCACCACCTCCGCGCCGTGCACCTGGTGCAGGTCGGCGAACCAGTCGCCGGGCGCGAAGTCCGCGAGCAGCAGCCGCAGGTTCTCCTCCCGTGAGCTCGGCTCGTCGTCGCCCTCGAGCGCGAGGTTGAGCTCGTCGAAGGGAACGCCACTGACCCCGCCGTACCTGTCCGTGAAGGCCAGGTCGACGGGGCCGAGGCGATGCTTGAAGGAGTACAAGCCGCTACTTGAGGAAGTCGGGCACGTCCAGCTCGTCGTCGTCGTAGACGGGCTGGCGCGGTGCGGGCTTCGGGGTCGGCGTCACCGACGGTCCGTCCTGGCTGGCCGGGGTGGTCCGGGCTCCGGCCAGGGCCGTCTCCTTGGTCTCGCCGGTCGGCTCGGTGCCGTCCTCGCGCCGGGTGGCCAGCGCGGCCGCGGCGGCGCGCGTCTCCTCCTGGCTCTGGACCGGGCGGGCGTCCTTGCGCAGCCCGGCGCCTTCGTGCCGGCGCTTGGGCACTCCGCCGTCGAACCCGGCAGCGATCACGGTCACCCGCACCTCGTCGCCGAGCGCGTCGTCGATCGTGGCACCGAAGATGATGTTGGCCTCCGGGTGCACCGCGTCGGCCACCAGGGCCGCCGCCTCGTTGATCTCGAACAGGCCGAGGTCCGAGCCACCGGCGATCGAGAGCAGGACGCCGTGGGCGCCGTCGATGCTCGCCTCCAGCAGCGGGCTGGAGACGGCCATCTCGGCAGCAGCGACCGAGCGGTCCTCGCCGCGGGCCGAGCCGATGCCCATCAGCGCGGAGCCCGCGTCGGCCATGACCGACTTGACGTCCGCGAAGTCGAGGTTGATCAGGCCGGGAGTGGTGATCAGGTCGGTGATGCCGGAGACGCCCTGCAGCAGCACCTGGTCGGCCTGCTTGAACGCGTCGAGCACGGAGACGTTGCGGTCGCTGATGGAGAGCAGCCGGTCGTTGGGGATCACGATCAGGGTGTCGACCTCCTCGCGGAGCTGGGCGATGCCCTGCTCGGCGGAGTTGGCGCGACGGCGGCCCTCGAACGCGAACGGGCGGGTCACGACCCCGATCGTCAGTGCGCCGATGGAGCGCGCGATCCGGGCCACGACGGGGGCGCCACCGGTGCCGGTGCCACCACCTTCGCCGGCGGTCACGAACACCATGTCGGCGCCCTTCATGACCTCCTCGATCTCGTCGGCGTGGTCCTCGGCCGCCTGGGTCCCGACCTCGGGGTTGGCGCCGGCGCCCAGGCCGCGGGTGAGCTCGCGGCCGATGTCCAGCTTGACGTCCGCGTCGCTCATCAACAGCGCTTGCGCGTCGGTGTTGATGGCGATGAACTCCACGCCCTTGAGGCCGACCTCGATCATCCGGTTGACGGCGTTGACGCCGCCACCGCCGATGCCGACCACCTTGATGATGGCCAGGTAGTTCTGTGCAGCTGCCACGGCGGCTTCACCTCTCCATGTCATGTCTGTGGTCGTTCGGTGTCCAGCGGTGTACGAGCGGCGCGGTGTTCCAGCGCGGGGAAGTCGGCGATTCGAAGAACTGTGACCCTCAGCCTGAGGGTTATAGTTATGTCAACCTCGTCGTGGTCACGACAGTAGGCAGGACCCCGCCGTTCCTGGCGGCGACACGCCGCGACAGCGCTCCGACAATCGGCAGGCGGGTCGCTCAGCTGGGGCTGGTCGTCGGCGAGCCGGGCACGCTGACGTCGTAGACCTGGGCCTCGCGGGAGAGCAGGGCGGCAAGCACCTCTGCCTTCTCCCCCGACTGCTCGGCGTTGCCCCACAGCACCTTCCGGCCGTCGCGCAGCACCAGCGTGATCTGGTCGACGGTCTCGACCTCGAGGTGGTCGACGGTCGCCAGGAACTGCCGGCTCGAGCGCGGCGGCGACGGTGGCCGCCTCGCGCAGGGCGTCGTCGCCGACGTCGGAGGAGGTCTCGACCATGGGGAGGTTGCCGGGCGGGCGCTTGCGGTCGCCGAAGACCACGCCGTCGGCATCGAGGTTGCGCAGCAGGTCGCCCATCTTGACCACCGCGACCGGCACCCGCTCCTCGATCTCGATCAGCACCTCGTGCGGCCACTGGCGCGAGACCTCGACCGATCGAACCGCACCGAGCGACATCACCTTGCGCTCGATCGCCTCGAGATCGACCTTGGCCAGGGGCTCGCCGACCGGCACCTCCGCGGCCGTGGCGATGTCGGCCGAGGTGAGGTCGACCGTGCCGCGCACCTCGACCCCGTCGACCTCCAGCCACGAGGAGAAGTAGACGGCGTAGACCCCGCCACCGACGATCAGCAGCGCCAGCAGGGCCACCGCGACCCGGCGCCAGGCCAGCCACCGCCTGGCCCACTGACGGCGGGCGAACCGCTTGCGGCTGCTGGTGAGCTCCGAGTCGGGCTTCGTGTCCAGAGTGACCATCAGGCACCGGCCTCCAACAGGTCGAGGATGCGGGGACCGAGATCGGTGACGCTGCCGGCGCCCAGGGTCAGCACCAGGTCGCCGCGGGTGGCCCGCGCGACGGCCTCGGCCGGGGCATCGGCCGGGTCGGGCACGAAGGCGACCGCACCAGAAGGAAGGGGTACGGCGTCGGCGACCAGGGCTCCGGTCACCTCGGGGTCGGCGTCCTCGCGGGCGAGGTAGACGTCGAGCACGATCACCGCGTCGGCCGCGCCGAGCGCCTCCCCCATCGCGCGACCGAAGATCCGGGTGCGCGAGACCAGGTGGGGCTGGAAGACCACGACCACGCGTCCGGCGCCGGCCACCGCACGGGCGGCGGCCAGGTCGGCCGAGATCTCGGCGGGTTGATGGGCGTAGCTGTCGTAGACCCGGACGCCCGCGGCCTCGCCCTTCGGCTCCATCCGGCGCCGGGTGCCGGTGAAGTCCTCGAGGCCGCGGCGCATCGCGTCGAAGTCCTGGCCCAGCCGCAGGCCGACGGCCAGCGCGGACAGCGCGTCGAGGACGTAGTGGCGGCCGGGGATCTGCAGGGTCACCCGGCCCAGGTCGGTGTCGCCGTCGACCACGGTGAAGGCCGAGGTGGTGCCCTCGAAGACGAGGTCGACGGCGCGGATGTCGGCACCCTCCGCCTCCCCCACGGTGTACGCCGTCAGGCCGCGGTCGCGGGCGACCGCGGCGAGCCCGGCCGCGCCGGGGTCGTCGGCACAGCAGACCAGGAAGCCGTCGGGCGCGATCCGCCCGACGAACGTCGTGAACGCCTCCCGGTAGGCCTCCTCGGTGCCCCACTCGTCGAGGTGGTCGGCGAGCACGTTGGTGACGATCGCTGCGTACGGCTCGTAGACGAGGAAGGCGCCGTCGCTCTCGTCGGCCTCCGCCACGAACAGCTCACCGCCGGCGTCGGCGTTGCGTCCGGTGGCGCTGAGCACGCCGCCGATGGCGTAGGTGGGGTCGGCGCCGGCGGCCAGCAGGGCGACGGTCAGCAGGGAGGTCGTGGTGGTCTTGCCGTGGGTGCCGGCGACCGCGAGCACCCGCTGGCCCTTCATCACCGAAGCGAGTCCGGCAGACCGCGGCAGCATCCGCAGTCCGCGGCTGGTGGCCTCGATGACCTCCGGGTTGTCGTCGCGGGCGGCGGTCGTGATCACCACGGTGTCGGCGTCGCCGACGTGCTCCGCGGCGTAGCCGAGATGACAGGTCACCCCGAGCTCGCGCAGGGACGGGAGGAACGGCGTGTCCTGGTCGTCGCTGCCGGTCACCGGAATGCCGCGGGCGGCCATGATCCGGGCGATGCCGGACAGGCCGGCGCCGCCGATGCCGATGAAGTGCACCCGGCCCAGCTGGTCGGCCGGGAGGATCTCGGCGGGCACCGGCACCCTCACTTCGCCACCTCCAGGATGATCGCGGCCAAGCGCTCGTCGGCGTCGCGCGGGATCAGCCCGGTGGCCGCGGCACTCATGGTGGCCAGCCGCTGGGGGTCGGTGACCAGCGGCACGACGGTCACGGTGAGGTAGTCGGGGGTGAAGTCGGCGTCCTGGACCAGCAGCGCTCCCCCGGCATCGACGACGGGCCGGGCGTTGTGGTCCTGCTCGCCGTTGCCGATCGGCAGCGGCACGAACACGGCCGGCACGCCCGTGGCAGCAGCCTCGATGACGCTGTTGGCGCCGGCCCGGCAGATCATCAGGTCGGCCGCGGCCAAGGCCAGGTCCATCCGGTCGACGAAGTGCTCGACGACGTACGGAACGTCGGTCGCGACCGGCTCGGCCTCGCCCTTCGGTCCGACGACGTGCAGCACCTGGACGCCCGCCGCTCCGAGCACTCCTGCGGAGGCGGACACCGTCTGGTTGAGGCGGCGCGCACCCTGCGAGCCGCCGGTGACGACCAGGGTCGGCAGGTCGGGCTGAAGCCCGAAGAACGCGCGGGCCTCGTCGCGGACGGCGGCCCGGTCGAGCTGGGAGATCATCCGGCGGATGGGCAGGCCGACGTACTCGGCATGGCGCAGGTCGGTGTCGGGGAAGCTCACCGCGACCCGGCTCGCGAACCTCGCGCCGGCCTTGTTGGCCAGGCCGGGCAGCGCGTTGCCCTCGTGCACCACCAGCGGCAGCTTGCGGCGGCGGGCGGCGAGGTAGGCAGGCATCGAGACGTAACCGCCGTAGCCGACCACGACGTCGGGCCGCACCCGGTCGAACACGTCGTAGGTCGCCTTCACCGCGCGCCGCAGCCGCACCGGCACCTTGAAGAAGTCGGCGTTGGGCTTGCGGGGCAGCGGCACCGGCGGGATCAGCTCGAGGGCGTAGCCGGCCTCGGGCACCACGCGGGTCTCGAGACCGCGCGGGGTGCCGAGGCAGGTGATCTCGATGCTCGGGTCGAGCCGGCGCAGCGCGTCAGCGGTCGCCAGCAACGGCGAGGTGTGCCCCGCCGTACCGCCACCTGCCAACAGGACCTTCACACCGTCACCGGCGCGCGGCGAGGCCGGCCGAGCGCTTCTGCCGGCGCTGGGCGAGTGCCCGTGCAGCGGCGGGTTCGCGGCGGGCGAACCCGACCAGCAGGCCGAGCGCGGCCAGCGTCGGCAGCAGGCTGGACCCGCCGTAGGAGACCAGCGGCAGTGGGATGCCGATGACGGGGAGCAGCGCGAGCACCATGCCGACGTTGATGATCATCTGGCCGAGCAACCAGACCACGATCCCGAACGTGGCGTAGCGGACGAACGGGTCGGTGGCCTCGCGGGCCACCCTCAGGGCGGCGAAGGCGATGGTCAGGAAGAGGGCCACCACCAGCAGCGCGCCGACCAGCCCGAGCTCCTCGCCGAGCACGGCGAAGATGAAGTCGGTGTGCGGATAGGGCAGCGTGCCCCACTTCTGCTGGCTGGCCCCGATGCCCTCGCCGAAGACGCCACCGCTGGAGACGGCGTAGAGGCTGTGGGCCGGCTGCCAGCCTGTCGAGTGGAAGTCCTTGAACGGGTCGGCGAACGTGGTGATCCGGGCGAAGCGTTCGGGGCTGGTGGTCGCCAGCGCGAGCACGCCGACGCTGACGATCGAGGTCACCAACGCGAAGAAGCGCAGCGGAGCGCCGACCACCCACAGCATGCCGATCAGGATCGCGAAGAGCACCAGCGCGGTGCCGAGGTCCTTGCCCACGATGACCAGTCCGGTGGCCAGCAGCATGCCGGGGACGACGGGAACCATGATCTGGTGCAGGTTGCCGAGTCGCCGGTCCTTGTTGGCGTAGATGTGGGCGGCCCAGATGACCAGGGAGAGCTTGGCGATCTCGGAGGGCTGGATCACGAGCGGTCCGACGCCGAGCCAGTTGGTGTTGCCGTTGCGCTCCACCCCGATGAAGGCGGTCAGCAGCAGAAGGACCAGCGAGACGGAGAACGCCGGATAGGCCAGGCGGCGGACCCACTGGTGGGACACGCGGCTGGCGACCCAGGCGCAGGGCAGCCCGATGACGACCCACATCAGCTGCCGCTTGACCACGGCGTACGAGTCGCCGTCGTGGTTCTTGAACGACCACACGCTGGAGGCGCTCAGCACCATGATCAGGCCGATGGTGAGCAGCAGCAGCGAGGCGCCGATCAGCAGGTAGTAGGACGTCAGCGGCCGGTCGAGCGCGACCTTCAGCGCACCGAACCAGGTGCCCATCCGACGTCGGGTGGCGCCGGACGACTGGTCCGAGGACTGAGGAGGGTTCGCGGTGGTCGTCATCGCTGCCCTTCGTCATCCCCTCGTCGGCTGCCAGTCGGCTACGGGTCGTACCTCTCGTGCACCGCGTCGGCGAACGCGTCGCCCCGTTCGGCGTAGTTGGCGAACTGGTCCATCGAGGCACATCCCGGTGCGAGAAGCACCGTGTCGCCGGGCACCGCCAACTGCGCGGCGGCGTCGACGACGAACCTCATCAGGTCCCGTCCACCTGCTACGGCGCCAGTCTCGTCGCCGTCGACCAGGATCACCGGGACATCGGGTGCGTGTCGCAAAAGGGCGTCCGCGATGACCTGACGGTCCTGGCCGATGAGTACGACGCCGCGCAGGCGTTCGCGCACGGCCGCGACGAGGTCGTCGAACCGCGCACCCTTGGCCAGTCCCCCGGCCACCCAGACCACGGGGTCGTAGGCCTGGAGCGACGACTGCGCGGCATGTGGGTTGGTGGCCTTCGAGTCGTCGACCCAGGTGATGCCGTCGCGCTCGGCCACGACCGCGATCCGATGTCCGTCGGGCACGAAGCCGCGCAGGCCGTCGCGGACCGCCGCCTGGCTGATGCCGTGAGCCCTGGCCAGCGCGGCCGCGGCCAGGGCGTTGGCCACGAAGTGCGGAGCAGGACTGGCCAGGTCGCCGATCGTGCACAGCTCCGCGGCGCTGCTCTGCCGCTGCTCGATGAACGCCCGGTCGACCAGGAAGTCCTCGACCACGCCGAGCATCCCGACCGCGGGGGTGCCGAGCGTGAAGCCGATCGCGCGGGCGCCGTCGACCACGTTGGCATCGCGCACCAGCCGCTCGGTGACCGGGTCAGCGACGTTGTAGACGCAGGCCCGCTCCACCTGCTCGTAGATGCGGCCCTTGTCGGCGGCGTACTGGTCCATCGAGGGGTACCAGTCGAGGTGGTCCTCGGCCACGTTGAGGACCGCAGCCGACTCGGCCGCCAGCGACTGGGTGTAGTGGAGCTGGAAGCTGGAGAGCTCGACGGCGAACACGTCGTACGGCGTCGGGTCCATCACCGCCTCGACGATCGGCAGCCCGACGTTGCCGGCCGCGATGCTGTGCAGCCCGGCGGCCTGGAGGATCGCGTCGAGCATCTGCACGGTCGTGGTCTTGCCGTTGGTGCCGGTCACGCACAGCCAAGGAGCGGGGCGGCCGTCCGAACCGGAGGCGCGCAGCCGCCAGGCCAGCTCGACCTCGCCCCAGACGGGCAGGTCGCGAGCGCGCGCCTGGGCCAGCAACGGAGCGTCGGGCCGGAAGCCGGGCGAGGTGACGAGCACGTCGACGTCGTCGGGCAGCGTGGCGGTGGCGCCGGGAGCGAGCCGCACCTGCGCGCCGAGGATCTCCAGCAGCTCGGCCTTCTCGAGCTGCTCGGGTGTCGCACCGTCGGCCAGTGCGGTGACCGAGGCGCCGAGGTGCAGCAGGTTGTCAGCGGCCGCGAAGCCGGACGCGCCGAAGCCGGCGACGACGGCCCGGACGCCCTCCCAGGAGTCCGTGCGGCCAAGACTTTGTGGATCAGTCATGCGCGCACCTCACCTGGTCTCGATACATCAGGCGTCGCTCCTTCGTCGCGCCGCCTGACACTCGACCTCCTCCGGTCCCTCGCTGGCACTCGCCGGCGCTCGTACCTCGCGTCGTCGACTGCTCGGTCCCTGCGGATCACAGCCTCGCGACCCACTCGGCGTAGAACACCCCGAGACCCGTGGCGACGAAGAGGCCGGTGATGATCCAGAACCGGATCACCACGGTCACCTGCTCCCACCCGAGCATCTCGAAGTGGTGGTGGATCGGGGCGATCCGGAAGATGCGCTTGCCGACGCCGGTGACCCGCTTCGTGGCCTTGAACCAGGTGACCTGCAGCATCACCGACACCGTCTCGAGCACGAAGATGCCGCCCAGGATGATCAGCAGCAGCTCGGTGCGGGTCAGGATCGCGAAGCCGGCGAGGGCACCGCCGAGCGCGAGCGAGCCGGTGTCGCCCATGAAGATCGCCGCCGGAGAGGCGTTCCACCACAGGAAGCCGAAGCAGGCGCCGGTGAGCGCCGCCGCGATGACCGCCAGGTCGAGCGGGTCGCGGACGTTGTAGCAGGTGGCACTGGGGTCCTCCTGGCAGAACTGGTTGTTCTGCCAGATGTTGACGAGCGTGTAGGCGCCGAAGACCATCACGCTGGCGCCGGTGGCCAGACCGTCGAGGCCGTCGGCGAGGTTCACCGCGTTGCTGGTCGCCGTGACGATCAGCCAGATCAGCAGCATCGCCAGGATGGTGGGCAGCACCAGCCAGTCGATCTCCCGCAGGAACGACACCTTGAGCGAGGCCGGGGTGCGGCCGTTGTCGTCCTCGAGCATCGGCGAGAGCGCCAGGAAGCCGAAGACCACCGCGACCAGCGTCTGGCCGACCATCTTCGCCTTGCTGCGCAGGCCGAGGCTGCGCTGCTTGGAGATCTTGATGAAGTCGTCGAGGAAGCCGACCAGGCCCATCCCGACGAAGAGGAAGAGCAGCAGCAGAGCGGAGACCGACGGCGGAGTCCAGGTGAGCAGCTTGGCGGTGAAGTAGGCGAAGACCGTCGCCGCGATGATGACGACGCCGCCCATGGTCGGGGTGCCCCGCTTGGTGTGGTGGCTGGTCGGACCGTCGTCGCGGATCTCCTGGCCGTAGCCCCACTTGGTGAAGTAGTTGATCGCCACCCGGGTGCCGAGCAGCGAGATCAGCAGGGCCAGGCCGCCACCGAACAGGATCGCTCTCATCGCTCAGCGTCTCCTTCCGGTGGGGTCTCGGCCAGCAGGGCCTCCGCGATCTCTTCCAGGGCGGCGCCGCGCGATGCCTTGATCAGCACCACATCGGTCGACAGAGCATTCTGTCGTAACCAGGAGATGGCTTCCTCCCGGCTCGCCGTGAGGATCACCTCACCCTCCCAGGACGCCCGGGACCGGGCTCCGGTTGCGATCGCGCTTGCTGCGTCTCCCACGACCACCAGTACGTCGATCGCACCGGCGGCGACGGCCCGCCCGACCTCCTCGTGGCCGGTGACGTGGTCACCGCCCAGCTCCTTCATCTCGCCCAGCACCGCGACGGTACGCCGCCCGCGCCGGGTGCCGATCTCGGCGAGGGTGTCGATCGCGGAGGTCATGGAGGCGGGGTTGGCGTTGTAGGCGTCGTTGACCACGAACATCCCGTCGGCCCGCTCGTGCAGCTCCATCCGCCACCGCGATGCCGGCTGCGCCTCGGACAGGGCGTCCGCAACGGCCCCGATCGGCAGGCCGGCGGCCACCGCCATCGCAGCCGCCGCCGCCGCGTTGGCGACCTGGTGGGTGCCGCTCTGCTGCAGGCGGACGGCGTGCCACTCGCCGGCATGGCCGAGCTCGAACGACGGCTGTCCGAGGTCGTCGAGCTGCACCGACCGCCAGGTCACGTCGCCCTCGAGGCCGAAGCTCAGCACCCGGGCATCGGTGCGCACGGCCAATGCGGCGGTCAGGTCGTCGTCGGCGTTGAGCACCGCGACCCCGGTCGCCGGCAGCGACTCGAGGATCTCCCCCTTCGCCAGCGCGATCGCCTCGCGGCTGCCGAACTCGCCGATGTGGGCGGTGCCGACGTTGATCACGGCCGCGACCTGCGGCGGTGCGATCTCGCAGAGGTAGGCAATGTGGCCGATGCCGCGGGCGCCCATCTCGACCACCAGGTACCTCGTCGACTCCTCTGCCCGCAGCACGGTGAGAGGGACGCCGAGCTCGTTGTTGTTGTTGGCCGAGGTCGCCACGGTCGGACCGGACGCGCCCAGGACGTGCGCGAGGTAGTCCTTGGTGCCGGTCTTGCCCTGCGACCCGGTCAGCGCGAGCACCATCGCGTCCAGCCGGTCGAGCACGTGGCGGGCCAGCCGGCCCAGCGCGACCACCGGATCCGCGACCACGACCGTCGGCGCCGAGGTGGCGCGACTGCCGAGCACCGCGTGCGCTCCGTCGGCGTACTCGTGGCCGTCGACGTGGTCGCCGACGATCGCCACGAAGAGCCCACCGGGCACGGCACTCCGGCTGTCGACGTACGCCGGCCCGTCGACCACCAGCGCGGCGTCGCCGGCGCCTGGGCCAGCGATGGTGCCGCCGACCACGCCGGCGATGTCGCCCAGCGTCATCGGGATCATCGGGCGAGCTCCTGCAGTGCCTCGCGGACCACGATGCGGTCGTCGAAGGGATGCACGACTCCCTGGATCTCCTGGCCGGTCTCGTGACCCTTGCCGGCAACGAGCACGACGTCGCCGGCCCTGGCCCGCCCGATCGCTTCGAAGATCGCCGCCCGGCGGTCGCCGATCTCGAGCACCTCGGCCACGCCGCGGTCGGCACCGGCCTTCATCGCGGCGCGGATCGTGGCGGGGTCCTCGGTGCGGGGGTTGTCGTCGGTGATCACGAGCACGTCCGCGAGCCGCGCGGCGATCTCGCCCATGATCGGCCGCTTGCCGGGGTCGCGGTCGCCGCCGGCCCCGATCACGACGATCACCTGGCCCTCGGTGAGCGGGCGCATGGTCTGGATCGCGGCCTCGACGGCGTCGGGCTTGTGGGCGTAGTCGACGATCACCACGAAGTCCTGGCCGGCATCGACGCGCTCGAAACGACCGGGGACTCCCCCGGCGCTCATGATCCCGGCAGCGACGGCCTCGGCATCCAGCCCGGCCTCGCCGCAGGCCGCGATGGCCGCGAGGGAGTTCGAGACGTTGAAGTCACCCGGCAGCGAGCACCCGCCTGGGAACGTCTGCCCGTCCGGCGCGCGGACCACGAACGTCGAGCCGGACGCGGCGCGGACGACGTCGCTGACGGACCAGTCGGCTGGTCCGCTCACCGACATGGTGCGGACGGGCAGGCTCGTCTCGTCGGCCAGCCGGCGGCCGTGCTCGTCGTCGATGTTGAGCAGCGCCAGGCGCGAGCGCTCGGGGGTGAACAGCGACGCCTTGGCCGCGAAGTAGTCCTCGACGTCGGTGTGGAAGTCGAGATGGTCGCGGCCGAGGTTGAGGAACACCGCGACGTCGAAGACCACGCCGTCGACCCGGCCGAGCACCAGCGCGTGGCTCGAGACCTCCATCGCACAGACCTCAACGCCGCGCTCGCGCATCACCGCGAAGACGCCGTGGAGGTCCGGCGCCTCGGGGGTGGTCAGGCTGGTCTTGACCTCGTCGCCGTTGACCCGGGTGCCGACGGTGCCGATCACACCGGCCGCGATGCCGGCGGCCCGCATGCCGCCCTCGGCCAGGAGCGTGGTCGTGGTCTTGCCCTGGGTGCCGGTGACACCGATCATCCGCATCGAGGCAGCCGGATCTCCGTAGATGCGGGCCGCGGTCGGTCCGAGCACGGCCCTTGGCGCGTCGACCACGAGCAGCGGCAGGGCCAGCTCGCCCGCGGCGGCGGCTCCGTCGGGGTCGGTGAGCACCGCGACGGCTCCGGACTCGGCGGCGGTGGGGGCGAACGCGATGCCGTGGCTGCGCGACCCGGGCAGCGCGGCGTACAGGTCGCCGGGGTGGACCCGCTGCGAGCTCAGCGTGAAGCCGGTGACCTCGACGCCGTCGGCCGACCCGACCAGCCGCGCGCCGAGGGCGTCGGCCAGGACCCTGAGCGCGATCGGCTCGGAGTGCTGAGGTCGGTCTGGAGCGAAGGCCACGGAGTGATCCTCGCTCATCTCCATTCGACGGGCAGGCGCGAGGGCGGTGTGTTGGTCGGCGGCACCTCGTAGCGACGCAGCGCGAAGCTCATCAGCTTGGCGAAGACCGGGCCGGCCACCGATCCGCCGCCGCCGCTCTCGGGGTCCTGGATGACGACGTAGATGGTGAACCGGGGGTCGTCGGCGGGTGCGAAGCCCGCGAAGGAGACCGTGAACGAGCCGTCGTAGCCGCCCTCCGGCCCGACCCGCTGGGCGGTACCGGTCTTGCCGGCCACGCGGTAGCCGGGCACCGCAGCACCCGGGGCGACGCCTGCGACCGGGTCGATCACGCGCTCCATCATCAGTGCGGTCTGGCGGGCGGCCTCGGCGCTGACCACCCGACGGCGGGTGGCGGTGTCGGTGCCGACCTCGGTGCCGTCGTCCATCGTGGCCGAGCCCTCGATCAGGCTCGGGTCGATCCGCACCCCGCCGTTGGCGATGGTGTTGACGGCCGCAGCCATCTGCACGCCGTTGACCGAGAGGGACTGGCCGAACGCGATCCGGTCCTCGGCCTGGCTGGTCCACATGCTCCGGTCGGGCAGCAGGCCGGGCGACTCGCCGCCCACACCTACGCCGGTGCGCTGGCCGAGCCCGAACGCCTCGAGGTAGCGGCGCAGCTGGCCGCGCTCGAACTTGTCGGAGGCCAGCACCGTGCCGATGTTGGACGACTTCGCCAGGACGCCGGCGAGGGTCAGCTTCAGCAGGCCGTGCTCGAACCAGTCGTGGATGACCCGGTCCTGCCGCGGCAGCTCGCCGGGGATCAGCAGCTTGGTCCGCGACGTGACCTTGCCCGTGTCGATCAGGGAGCTGAGGGTCATCACCTTCTGCACCGAGCCGGGCTCGTACATGTCGCTGAGCGCGCTGGACTTGAACAGCTCCTCCGGCGAGTCGAGCGGCTTGCTGGCGTCGTAGGTCGGGTAGTCGGGCAGGGCCAGGATGTCGCCGGTGCGGCTGTCCATCACCACCGCGAAGCCCGACTCGGCGCCGTACTGGCGAACGGTCTGGGCGAGCACCCGCTGGGCGTACCACTGCAGGTCGCGGTCGATCGTGGTGGTCAGGTCCTGACCGTCGATGGCCTCGGTCACGGTGTTGTCGCCGAGCGGGATCCGGTTGCCTGCGCCGAGCTGGTAGCTCGCCTCGCCGTCGGTGCCGGAGAGGAAGGTGTCGAAGCTGTCCTCGAAGCCGGCCAGCGGCTTGGCGGCCCCGCTCTTGCGCGGGGTGCCGAGGAAGCCGACCAGGTTGGCGGCGACGTCGCGGGCCGGGTAGACGCGCACCGGGTCCGGCCGGGTGTCGAGCCCCTCGAAGCCCTTCTCGTCGGCGGCGTCGACCACCGACTGCGCCAGGCTGGCCGGCACCTGCCGGGCGATGTACTGGAACTGGCTGTCCTCGACCCGGAGCCGTTCGAGGGTGGTGAAGTAGTCGAGCTTGAGCCGGGTGGCGAGGAACTTGGCGAGCTCGGGCGCACGGTCGGCGGTCATCGTGGGGTCGGCCACCACCATCAGGCCGGCGACGGAGTCGGCCAGCGGCTCACCGTTGCGGTCCAGGATGTCGCCGCGCTCCGCAGGCAGGATCACGTCGGCCATGGCCTCGTCGGCTGCCATCTGGGCGTAGGAGTCGGGGTCGACTCCCTGCAGCTGCACCAGCCGCGCCGCGAAGACCGACAGCAGCATCGCGATCACCAGGAAGCCGATGCTCAGCCGCCGGACCGGCTTGCCGCGCACGGTGCCGCGGCGGGTCCGGCGACGGATCGAGGGCGTGGCTGACCGCGGGGCCTGGGCACGGGTGCGGCGCACGGGGCTCCTCGACGGGCGGCTCGGAGGGGTCAACGGTTGGTGGTCGGGTTGTTCTGTTGCTGCTGGTTCTGGTGGTTCTGGTGTGACTGCTGTTGCTGGTGTTGTCCTGTTCTACCCTCTGCGGCGCCGCCTCTGCCGTTGCCCGCGGTCGTGTCGTCCGACCGAATGGCGGCGTGCTCGATCACCGGATCGGGCGAGAGCACGTCGGGCTTGGTCGGCGGTGGGTTGCCGATGGGGAACGCATCGGTGGCCACCGCCGGTGCGCAGGTGCCCGTGACCTTGCCGTCGGGGTGCAGGAAGCAGACCGCTGCCGGCGGCGGCACCAGGCCGGCCTTCAGGGCGCTCTCCGCGAGCCGCTGCGGGTCGCGCAGCCGCTCGAGATCCATCCGCAGGGTCTCCTCGCGCGCCGAGAGGGTCTGTGCCTGGTTCTCCAGCGCGGTGGTCGCGAACGACGACTGCTGCATCGAGGTGTTGAACAAAAGGAGCCCGACGACGCCGCCGACGAGCAGCAGGCTGACCAGCACCACGAACGGCACCCGTGCCGTCTGGGTCCGGCCGCGTGGCACCACGGTGAGTCGCGCTCGCTCGACCGCGGCCTCGGCGATCCGAGGGATCCGGTGCCGCATCTGGGCTGCTGGGCTGAGGTTGGTGCTCATCACGCGGCTCCTCGTCCAGGTCGGCGGGGGTGCACGCGCTCCACGGCCCGCAGCCGCACCGAGGCAGCGCGCGGGTTGGCCTCGGACTCGGCAGCGTCGGCGCGCTCGGCGCCGCGGGTGACCAGGCGGAGCTCGGGCTCGAGTCCTTCGGGGATGACCGGCATGTCGTGCGGGACGACGCTGCGGGTGACCGCGGCGAAGGCCTGCTTCACCAGCCGGTCCTCGAGCGAGTGGTAGGACTCCACGACGATGCGGCCGCCGACCGCGATCGAGTCGATGGCGGCGGGCAGGGCGCGCCGCAGCACGGCCAGCTCGTCGTTGACCTCCATGCGCAGGGCCTGGAAGGTGCGCTTGGCCGGGTGTCCCCCGGTACGCCGCGCGGGCGCCGGGATCTCGTCGTACAGCAGCTCGACGAGGCGGGCCGAGGTCGTGAACGGCGCGACCTCGCGCTGCCGCACGACGGCGCCGGCGATCTTGCGCGCGAACTTCTCCTCGCCGTAGTCCCTGAGCACTCGGGTGAGCTCGGCCGCGCTGTAGGTGTTGAGGACGTCCGCGGCGGTGGGTCCGCTGGTGCCGTCCATCCGCATGTCCAGCGGTGCGTCGACGGCGTACGCGAAACCGCGCTCGCGCACGTCGAGCTGCATGGAGGAGACGCCGAGGTCGAAGAGCACTCCGTCGACCGACGCGAGACCGAGCTCGTCGAGGACCTCGGGGATCTCGTCGTAGACGGCGTGCACGGCACTGAACCGGTCGCCGTACGGCGCCAGTCGCTCCTGCGCGCGCTCCAGCGCTGCCGGGTCGCGGTCGATCCCGATCACCCGGGCCAGCTCGCACGTGGCCAGGACCGCCTCGCTGTGGCCACCGAGTCCGAGCGTGGCGTCGACGAGCACTGCGTCCTGGTGGTCGAGGGCGGGCGCAAGAAGGGCGACGACCCGGTCGAGCAGCACCGGGACGTGGGTCGGCTTCATGTCAGCGGCCCACGGAGGACGCGAGCAGAAGGGCCACAGCGAAGGCCGCCGACAGCCCGGCGGAGAACGCCATCACGATCACCGCGTCGCGCGCCTGGTCGCGGACCCTGCGGTCCGCCGGCGACGCCTCGGTGTGCGTGCTGCTCATCTGGTTCGACCCCTGCTCGAGTTGCGCGTGTGGTGCTGGTGAGGATCCGCAGAGCCAGGTCCCTGCCCGCTCCCCCGAAAGGGATGTGCTGGATAGGACTGCCGATCGTCTGGAGCCGGGGAAGTTGCCCCAGAGGATCGAGGTGGTGCGGGAGCGGGTCAGAGACCTCGTCCTGCGGATCCGCTGTTGACTTGTCTGTTGCTGGTGTTGGTGCTGGTGTTGGTGCTGCTAGCTCTCGTCGCCCTCGTCGAGCTCGGAGAAGCGGCGGACCTCTGCCTCCTGGTAGTCACGCCAGGTGGCGGGGTTCCAGATCTCCAGTCGGTCGCGGACTCCGATGACCACGACCTCCCGCTCGAGTGCTGCGTACTCACGCAGGACGGCCGGAATGCCGATCCGGCCCTGCTTGTCGGGAGAGACCTCGTCACCGGCGGAGAAGAACATCCGGTTGTAGCCACGAGCGGCCTTGCTGGTCACCGGCTTCTCGGCGGCCCGGTCCGCCTCGCGGTCGAAGACCTCGGGAGGCCAGACGACGAGGCAGTTCTCCTGACCTCGTGTCACGACAACCCCCTCTGCCAGTGCTTCCCGGTACTTCGCTGGGAGGAAGAGCCGCCCTTTTTCATCGAGCTTCGGGGTGAAGGTGCCCATGAAGCGCATAGCGGGCACCCCCTACGGTCTCTTGCTCCACTTTCCCCCACACTACTCCACTTTGCCCCACTGGCAAGCACATTCCGCGAACGTCACCCACGGATTCGAGGGACGCGACGCCGACGGCTGGGGGGCACGGGCCGCCTGGGCAGGCGGAAACGGGCTCCAGCTGAGCCCGGTGGAGGGAAGTGGGGTGAAAGGTGGGGACTTGGCGCGCGACGGCGCAGAATTGTGGTGCCCAACCGCAACCAAACCGTGATCGCGCGAGTCTGAACCAGTGACGGCGGGGCCACGTAGGTTGCCTGCATTACCTAGGGTGTGAACACACCCAGATCAACCCCTGATCACCAGCCTGATCACCAGGGGGTGCCGCTGGCACCTGACGAGGTCCGTGACGCGAACCGCCACGGACATTGCCCGAGGAAGGACCCGGACGTGGACGCTCCCCCGATCGCAGGGACCACAGGAGGTGCGGACCTCGAGACCCTCAAGCGGGTGGTCGGACAGATCCGCGGCAACATCGACAGCGTCATCGAGGGCAAACCGGACGTCGTCACCTACAGCCTGATCGTGCTGCTGGCCGAGGGTCACCTGCTCATCGAGGACGTGCCCGGTGTCGGCAAGACGATGCTGAGCAAGGCCCTGGCCCGCAGCATCGACTCCTCGGTACGCCGGATCCAGTTCACCCCTGACCTGCTGCCGTCCGACGTCACCGGCGTCTCGGTGTTCAACCAGAACACCCGCGAGTTCGAGTTCCGGCCCGGCGGCATCTTCGCCAACATCGTGGTGGGCGACGAGATCAACCGCGCGTCGCCCAAGACGCAGTCCGCCCTGCTGGAGTGCATGGAGGAGCGGCAGGTCACCGTCGACAACACGACGTACCAGCTCGAGATGCCGTTCATGGTCATCGCGACCCAGAACCCCATCGAGATGGAGGGCACCTACGCCCTCCCCGAGGCGCAGCGCGACCGCTTCATGGCGCGGGTCTCCGTCGGCTACCCGGTCGAGGCCGCCGAGATCGCGATGCTCAACTCGCACACGCACCGCAACCCGCTCGACGACCTCGAGGCCGTCACCGACGCCTCAGAGATCCGCAAGCTGTGCGCGATCGTCGGGCAGGTCTACGTGTCGGAGGCGGTGCAGCGCTACAGCGTGGCGCTCACCTCGGCCACCCGTCGTTCCGACGAGCTCAGCCTCGGCGCCTCGCCTCGGGCGACCCTGCACCTGGTGCGCGCGGCCAAGGCGTCGGCGGCGATGCAGGGCCGTGACTACGTCCTCCCCGACGACGTCCGCATGCTCGCGCGACCGGTGCTGACGCACCGGCTGCTGCCCAGCGTCGAGGCCGCCATGAGCGGGCGGTCCACGGGCGCGATCCTCGACGGCATCGTCTCCGCGGTCCCCGTGCCCGACCCGCCGTCGGCCGAGTCGCTGGCCGAGAGTCGGGCCAGCAAGCACCGTGCGTGAGGCGCTGTCTGGTCTGACGGTCCGCGGGCGGGCCTTCGCAGCCGCGGGCACGACCGCTGTGGTGTGCGCCGTACTCCTCGGTCAGCCGGCGCTGACCCGGGTCGGCATCCTGGTGCTGGCGCTGCCGTTGGTCACCGCGGCGTTCATCGGCCGCAGCCGCTACCGCCTCGCCCTGGTCCGCACCGTCAGCCCGCAGCTGGTCTCGGCCGGACAGCCGGCCCACGTCAACCTCACCCTGACCAACGAGGGACGCACGCCGAGCGGCGTGCTCCTGCTCGAGGACCACGTGCCCTACGTGCTCGGCACCCGGCCCCGGTTCGTGCTCGAGGGCATCGGCCACGGCTGGAAGCGGCACGTCCGCTACCAGGTGCGCTCCGACGTGCGCGGCCACTTCGAGATCGGCCCGATGTCGGTGCGCGTCAGCGACCCGTTCGGGCTGGTCGAGCTCGGTCGCGCGTTCCGGACCACCGTGCCGCTCACCGTCACTCCGCGCACCGTCGCGCTACCGACCATCCCGCTCGGTGGTGGCTGGACGGGGTCCGGCGACAACCGGCCAAGGGCGTTCGCCATCGGCTCCGCCGAGGACGTCACCGTGCGCGAGTACCGCCGCGGCGACGACCTCCGCCGCGTCCACTGGCGCAGCTCGGCCCGCGTCGGCGAGCTGATGGTGCGTCGCGAGGAGCAGCCCTGGCAGTCGCGCGCGACGCTCTTCCTCGACAACCGGATGAGCGCGCACCGGGGCCAGGGCATCGCCTCGTCCCTGGAGGCGGCGGTGTCCGCGGTGGCGTCGATCGCGGTCCACCTGAC
Source organism: uncultured Actinomycetota bacterium (assembly GCA_963769475.1). Classification (GTDB taxonomy): domain Bacteria; phylum Actinomycetota; class Actinomycetes; order Propionibacteriales; family Nocardioidaceae; genus Nocardioides. The sequence continues at coordinate 337,665 of CAVYLX010000001.1, forward strand.
TCATCGCGGCTTCACTGTCCGGCTGGTCACGGCCGCCGGCGAGGACCCCGCCAGTGCCTGGCACTCCCGCGAGGCGGACAGCAGCACCGCTCCCCTGCTCGAGGCGCTGGCCGTCGTCCAGGCCGTGCCCCAGGTCCAGCTCGACACCGGCTGGCTCACCGAGCAGTCCAACGGCGGGCTCACCGTCGCAGTGGTCGGCCACATCGAGCAGTTCGACGTACCCGTGCTCCGCCGGATGCAGCACCACACGGCCGCCGCGCTGGCGATCGCCCTCGACGTCGAAGCCTGGCGGGCGCCCGGCGCCGGCAACGGCGGCGCCCTCCCGGTGCTGGCTCAACAGGGGTGGCGCTGCGCGGCGCTGGCCCCGCGCGACCGCCTCGAGCGGGTCTGGACCGAGCTCGGCAGGACCAGCGCCCAGTCGTCGAAGAACCGTGGTCCGGCGCCGGAGGCCCGGGCTGAGGCGGTGCCCGGATGAGGAAGCCACGCGGGAGCCTCTCCTCCGGTCTCGTGATGTCCCTGGTCGCCGCGGGCACGACGTGGGTGGCCATGCTGTCGTGGGGTGGCTTCACCGCCAACGACCCGGCGTACCTCGGCCCTTTGCTGTTCCTGGCGGCGACGGTCGCGATCAGCGGTGCCGTCGCTCGCTGGTGGCGGCTGCCCGGCGCGCTGGTGATCCTGGTGCAGGTGGTCGTGTCGGCGCTGATGTTCAGCCTGCTGCTGACCGGCTCGCCCATCCCGATCCAGGGAGCCTGGACCGAGCTGATCAACGGGTTCCGCGATGCCATCGACAGCTCACAGGAGTACGCCGCGCCGGTGCCGATGCAGGTGCCGGGCATCCATCCGCTGCTGATCAGCGGCGGCCTGGTGTCGATGCTGATCGTCGACGCGCTCGCGTGCAGCGCGCGCAAGGTGCCGCTCGCGGGTCTGCCGCTGCTGACGATCTACAGCGTGCCGATCAGCGTGCTCGGTGGCGGTGTCTCGCTCTGGGTGTTCGTGCCGACCGCGCTCGGCTTCATGACGCTGCTGTTCCTGCACGAGAACGACCTGATCAACCGGTGGGGTCGCCCGATCGGCTCCGATGCCGACGCGGCCGGCTCGGTCGGCTCGTTCGGGGTGCGCACCGGCGCGGCCCGGTCCAGCGCCACCGCCATCGGCTCGGTCGCCACCGGCCTGGCGGTCGTGGTGCCGCTGCTGGTCCCGACCCTGAACCTCAACATCTTCGACTTCGGCGCCGGCAACGGCGGCGACGGCAACGTGAAGATCCAGAACCCCACGGCCGACCTGCTGCGCGACCTGAACCGCGGTCGCGACATCCCGCTGATCGAGATCACCACCAACGACCCGGACCCCGACTACCTCCGGGTGACCTCGCTGAACCGCTTCTCCGAGAACGAGTGGAGCCCCGGCAACCGCGACATCCCCAGCGACCACAGCCCGGACGGCGAGATGCCCCCGCTGCAGGGCGTCTCGACGCAGCTCACCTACGAGGAGTACGACTACCAGGTCTCGATCAACGACGACTTCGAGTCGGCCTGGCTGCCGACTCAGTTCCCGATCTCGTCGATCAACGCCGACGGCGACTGGCGCTACGACGACAGCACGATGGACTTCTTCGCCTGGGACGACGACCTCGACACCCGCGACTTGGACTACTCCATGACCGCGCTCGACCTGAACCTCGACGGCGCCGCGCTGGCCGACGCGGGCCTGTCGGTGACCGGGGTGGCCTCGGAGTTCCGCGAGCTGCCGGACGACCTCCCGGAGATCGTCGAGGAGCTGGCGTTCGGTGTCACCGCCGACGCCGCGACCCGGTTCGACAAGGCCGTGGCCCTGCAGAACTGGTTCCGCGAGAACTTCGAGTACGACCTCAACGAGGGTCCCCGCGGCAACGGCGTCGACGACCTCGAGGCCTTCCTCACCCCGGGTGCCGGCGGTCGGGTCGGCTACTGCGAGCAGTTCGCCGCGTCGATGGCGGTGATGGCGCGGGTGATCGGCATCCCGGCCCGGATGGCGGTCGGGTTCCTCTCCCCTGAGCTGGTCGAAGGCACCGACGACCGGTGGGTCTTCAGCGCCCACGACCTCCATGCCTGGCCGGAGCTGTACTTCGACGGGTTCGGCTGGGTGAAGTTCGAGCCGACTCCGGGCAACTCGGCGACCGTGCCGGCGTACACGACCGGGCGCGGGGGTGGCGAGGTGCCGTCCGAGCTCCCGACCGCCGTGGAGAGCGACGACATCACGCGAGTTCCCGACACCGAGCAGCCCTCGGCTGGTCCGGAGCGAGGCGAGGACGCCGGCAGCAGCGACCAGGACTCTGCGTTCCCTTGGCTACCGGTGGGTCTCGGGATCGTTGGCGCGGCACTCCTGGTGCTGCTCGCCATGACCCCGCGGCTGCTGCGGCGGCGGGCCAGGGAGCGCCGGCTGGTCGCCGGTCCCGAGGCCGCCTGGGAGGAGCTGCGCGCGACCGCCCTCGACCTACGGCTGTTCTGGCCGGGCTCGCGCTCGCCGCGGGAGACCCGCGACCGGCTGGTCCAGCTGTTCGGCTCTCCCGGCGACGAGTTCGCCGCGGAGCGGCCGGCTCGCGGTCCGGCGATGAACCCCGACGCAGTCGTCGCCATCGACCGGATCGTGCGCGACCTGGAGCTGCTGCGCTACTCCCGCGCCCACGAGGCCGAGGCCGGCCTGCTGCGGGCCGAGGTCGAGACCGTGACCGAGGCGCTGGAGGCAGGGGTGTCGCCCCGGGTCAGGCGCCGGGCCGAGTGGCTGCCGGCGTCGGTGCTGTCGAGGAAGGCGCGGTCACGGGCGATCGCCGACGACCAGACGGTCAGCACTCCGTGGGGTGGAGTGGTCGAGCACGTGGGCTGAGCCCAGCCCGGACGGTCAGAAGCCGCCGTTCTCCTTGCGGCGACGCCACCGCTCCTCCATGCGCTCCATGAACGTGCCGGAGCTGCGGGGGCGCTGGGCCTTCTGGCGACGGGTGCGTCCGACCTTGCCACCGTCGATGACGCTGAAGCCGGAGGGGTGGCCGGTGGTCGGTGCGGCGGCCCGCGGGTCGGCAGCGGCCTGGCCCTTGATGGCGCTGAGGGCGACGGTGGCCGAGGCGAGCATGATCAGGAAGCCGACGACGCCGACGGGCCACAGCTGGCTGACCGCGCCGGTCATCAGCACCACGATGCCGACCAGGAAGACGAGGCCGGCGGCGATGGCGCGGCGTCGGGCAGACCGTCGCAACGAGGTGCCGCGCAGGGTGGAGGCGAACTTCGGGTCCTCCTCGACGAGGGCGCGCTCCATCTGCTCGAGCAGTCGCAACTCCTCCTCGGAGAGTGGCACCGGGTCCTCCAACCTGTTGCTCGTGGACCAGTGGTCCCCACCACCGGTTACGTCAATTCTAGGCAGGAGGTTCCGTTCCCGGTAGCGGTCACCCCATGTTGGTTGAAATTTTGTGTGCCGATTCGGTCACGACAGGAGGCTGGCGGGGCCCACAACGGACGATCCGAACCGCAGTGCGGCCCGGTCGACGGCCCGGTCGGCGTCCGCCCAGCCGTGCTCGCGCTCACCGAGAACCAGCTGCCGGTGCACGCGTTCGCGGGGCAGCAGTCCCTCCACCCGGACCCCGACCAGGCGGATCCGGGCGCGCTGCAGACCGAGTGCGTCGTAGAGGCGGAGCGCAGCCTGGTAGACCTCCTGGGTCACGTCGGTGGCCTCACCCAGGGTGCGGGCCCGGGTGATCGTCGTGAAGTCGGCGAAGCGGACCGTGATCGAGACGGTGCGTCCCGCGACGCCGGCGGTCCGCATCCGGCGGGTGACCTTGGCGGTCAGCTTGAGCAGCTCGCGGGCGATCACCTCCCGGTCGTCGGTGTCGCGGCCGAAGGTCTCCTGGGCGCCCATCGACTTGTCGGGATCTCCCTCCCCTGATTTTTGGCCGTGCCCGAAGACGCCCGCGCTGCGCGGGGTGATCTCGCGACGGTCGGCACCCCAGGACAGCTCGTGCAGGTGGGCGCCGAGGTGGTCGCCGATCGCCCGCTTGAGGGTGCGCAGCGGCGTGTGCGCCACGTCGCCGACGGTGACCAGGCCGAGCCGGTGCAGCATCGCCTGGGTCTTCTCCCCCACGCCGTAGAGCTCGCCCACGTCGAGCGGGTGCAGGAAGGAGGTGATCTCCTCGGGGGGTACGACGACCACCCCGTCCGGCTTGGCCCGGCGGCTGGCCAGCTTGGCCACCGACACCGAGGCCGCGACCCCCACCGAGCAGGTGATCCGCTGCTCGTCGTGGATGACCGCGCGCAGCTGCTCGGCGATCTGCAGCGGTGAGCCGAGCCGCCGGGTCGCCCCGCGGACGTCGAGGAACGCCTCGTCGAGCGAGATCGCCTCGACCAGCGGGGTGACCCGCCGGAAGTTCTCCATCACCGCCGTCGAGACGGTCGTGAAGGTGTCGTAGTCGGGGTGCAGCACCACCGCGTGCGGGCACAGCCGGCGGGCGCGGGTGCCGGTCATGGCCGAGCGGACGCCGTACTGCCGGGCGGGGTAGTTGGCCGCCAGCACCACCCCGCGGTAGCCGCCGCCGACGATCACCGGCACGTCCTGCAGCTCGGGCCGGTCGCGGATCATCACCGACGCGTAGAACGCGTCCATGTCGATGTGGAGGATCGGGGTGGAGTGGGAGCGGTCGATCACCGGACGCCCCCCGTGAGGAGTGGGCTAGCTGGCGAGCACGTGCAGCTGGGTCGCGAGAGGGAGGTACTCGGGACGCTCGGCGACCGCGCGTTCGAGCTCGACCAGGGCCGCGGTGGCACCGGGCTCGAGGTCGAGCAGCGAGCCGGGCACCAGGTCGGCGAAGACCCGGATGCCGTGGGTCGAGACCGCTTCGAAGCCGGCGCCGGCGAGCAGCTCGCCCACCTCGGCGTTGGTGAAGCGGTGGCCGGCGCGACCCGTGGCTCCGCCGCGTTGTCCTGAGCTTGTCGAAGGGTCGAGCAGGGCGAGAGCCTGGGGGAAGTGTCCGGCCATGGCCCGGGCGATGACGGCCGCATGGCGCTGGGCGACGAGCAGGCTGAGGCTGCCGCCGGGTCGCAGCACCCCGCGGATCGTGGCCAGGGCGGCGGCGGGGTCGTCGACGACCTCGAGCACGCCGTGGCAGAGCACGACGTCGACCTCTTCGACCAACCCTGCCAAGCCGTCCACATCACCTTGTACGCCGGCGACCTCGACCCCGACCTCGCGGGCCCGGCGCGCCAGCGCAGCGAGCGCGTCGGGGCTGGGATCGACGACGGTGACCCGGTTGCCGAGCTCGGCTGCGGTGACCGCCGACCCGCCGGTGCCGCCACCGATGTCGAGCACGTCGAGCCCGCCGGACTCCAGGACCGGCCGCAAGACGTCCCACACCACAGCGGTGCGGGTGGCGCCCCTTCTCTCGCTGGCAGACATGTGCTCAACCCTAGTGGTGTCATCCCGCACTCCCAGGGCTGCGGTGCCACAGCTTGCGGGCCACCTGCTTGGTGTCCTCGCCGGCCGGCTTGATGTCGGAGTAGGGCGACATCTGGAACCCACTGGAGTGCACCAGCACCCGGCGGCGCCCCATCCCGCCGGCCGTCGAGTGGTCGTCTGGCTCGTCGGTGAAGGACTGAGGGTTCGCCATCACCGGCCGGGTCGACCGGCTCTCGGCCGCTCCCTTGACCGCCCGCTCGACGCCCACCGCGCCGAAGCCCTCGGGCACGATCGCCATCTGCTCGTGCACCGCCTCGATGCCGTCGCGTTTCCAGAGCGCGTGGAGGGCGGGCAGCTCCCAGCAGCCGGTGGCGCGCAGGGAGACCCCGCGGTAGCCGGTGCGGCGCAGCTCGCCGCGCACCACCAGCAGCCAGGAGTGGAAGACCGTGGCGGCGTAAGGGCCCTGGGCGTCCTCGAAGAACGTGGCGTCGACCGGACCGGTGGCGTCGTCGAGGGTCAGGAAGATGACCCGGCGACCGGACCGGATCGGCGGGGTCTGGGTGGCGACCTTGACCCCGGCGACCAGCAGCTCGGACTTGCTGCGCTTCGAGAGCAGGTCCCTGCTGCGGGTGGTGCCGAGCTCGGTGAGGAACCGGTCGTAGGCATCGACCACGTGGCGGCTGACGTCGAGGCCGAGGATCTCCAGCTCGGCCGCCATCGACTCCGCCGCCGTCATCTCCGGGAGCCCCGAGACCTCACCCTCGCGCGGGCCGTCGCCGAGGTCGAACGTGAGCTGCACCGAGCTGACCGGCGGTGGCGGGGCGGTCGCCTTGCTCTGGGCCGCTGCCTTCGCCCAGACGCCCTGCTGGCCGAGCGGGTGCCGCTCGAGGTCGGCGACCTGGTCGCGGGAGCGCGGGTCGGTGCTGTTGCGCAGCCCGGCGTCGTCGGCCCGGGCGACCGCGACCGGAGCGCGCCGGGTGCGACCCAGCCCGCGACCCCGGCCGGCCTTCTCGATCGAGCGGGCGTAGCGGTCGAGCTCGGCGACCTGCAGCAGCAGGTCGCGCCGGGTGACCCGGCCCCGCCGGGCCATGCCGTCACCACCGCCGATCCCCTGGCCGATCGAGTAGACGCTGTCGAAGCCGCCCGCCAGCACCAGTCGCTCCGCGACCGGCCGGGAGACCCGCGCGCGGTGCCAGAAGTCGGTGAGCGACTGGTAGGGCCGGGCGGCCACGATCCGCTCGACCTCGGCCTCGTTGATCCCCTTGACCTCGGCCAGGGCGAGCCGGATGCCGTACGGGGGTTGGGTCCCTGAGTAGGCGAGGGACGAGCCGTATCGAAGGGCGCCGGTGACTCGCTCCACGACGTACTCCTTCTCCGAGGTGTTGACGTCGAGGCCGAGGATCGTGATGTCGTGGCGGCGGGCGTCCTCGAGGATCAGCCGCTTGGGGTACATGCCGGGGTCGTGGGTGAGCACCCCGGCCAGGAAGTGCGCCGGCCAGTGGGTCTTGAGCCAGGCGGACTGGTAGGTCGGCAGCGCGAACGCCGCGGCGTGCGCCTTGCAGAACCCGAACGAGGCGAACGCCTCGATCACCTTCCAGATCTGGTGCACGACCGGGAGCGGGTAGCCGTGTCCGAGCGCGCGGGGGAAGAACCACAGCTTGGTGTCGGCCATGCCCTCCACGTCGCCGAGGGCCCGGCGCTTCTCGTCGGCCTCGGCGTAGTCGATGCGGGCGAACCTGGCGATGATCTCGATGATCTGCTCGTGGAAGACCACGACGCCGTAGGTCTCCTCGAGGATCGGGCGCAGGTCGGGGTGGAGGTAGGTCGCCGGCCGCCAGCCCTGCTTGACCTCCAGGTAAGGGGTGATCATGTCGCTCTTGACCGGCCCCGGCCGGAACAGCGAGATGTCGGTGATGATCTGCCCGAACGTCTCGATGCCGGACTTGCCGACCAGCTCGCGCTGGCCGGGTGACTCGATCTGGAAGACGCCGAGCGTCTTCGCCGAGCTGATCATCCGGTAGGTCGGCTCGTCGTCGAAGGGCACCTGCTCCTCGTCGTCGAGATCGATCTCTACGTCGTCGACCCGCTTGATCTCGGCCACCGCGTGCGCCATCGACGACTGCATCCGGATGCCGAGCACGTCGAGCTTGAGCAAGCCGAGGTCCTCGACGTCGTCCTTGTCGAACTGGCTCATCGGGAAGCCCGCGAAACTCGCCTCCACCGGCGTCCGGTCGAGCAGCGTCGTGTCGGAGAGGAGCACTCCGCAGGGATGCACCGCGATGTGGCGGGGCAGCCCGTCGAGCCGCTCGACGAGCTGGAACATCAGGTCGAGGTCGGCCTCCCCGAGGCCACCTGCCCGCAGCTCGGGCAGCTCGCGCAGCGCGATCCGGGCGTCGCGGGCCCGGATGTGCGGGAACGCCTTGGCGATCGCGTCGATCTCTCCCGGCGGCATCCCGAGTGCCGCGCCGACGTCGCGCACGGCATGGCGGACCCGGTAGGTGTCCATCATCGAGACGCAGACGCAGCGCTCCCCGCCGTAGGTGTCGAGGATCGCCTCGTAGACCTCCAGCCGTCGTGCCGACTCCACGTCGATGTCGATGTCGGGCAGCGCCTCGCGCAGCGGCGAGAGGAACCGCTCCATCAGCAGCCCGTGGCGGATCGGGTCGACCCCGGAGACGCCGAGCAGGTAGTTGACCAGGCTGCCGGCGCCCGACCCCCGCGCCGCGCACCGCACCCCCATCTCCCTGATCAGGTCGGTGACGTCGGCGACGGTGAGGAAGTAGGACCCGTAGCCGAGGCCGCGGATCATCTCCAGCTCGTCGTCGAGCCGCTTCCAGATCACCTGTCGCGGCGCCGAGCCGTAGCGATCGCCGACCGCCCCCTCGCAGCGCGCCCGCAACGCGATGTCGGCGGTCGCATGGTCGGTCGACAGGGTGAACTCCGGGAAGTGCACCTCCCCCAGGCCCAGGTCGGCGCGCGGGTCGAGGGCGCACCGCTCGGCGATCTTGCGGGTGTCGGCCAGCAGCTGGGTTGCGTCGCGCTCCCCCAGCCCGCCGACCCGGCAGATCTCCTCGGCGATCTCGTGCATCTGCTTGCCGGACTTGAGGAAGCCCTCGGCGTTGGCCCGGTCGACGTGGCGCTGGTCGAGCGCGACCAGCCGCCGTGAGGCGTCGAGTACGTCGACGGTGACCGCGTCACGCCGGTCGGCGTAGCGGACGGCGTTGCTGAGCACCGTGGTCAGCCCGGCCTGCCGGGCCACGCCGGCCATCCGGGCGGCATGGGGGCTGGTGCCCGGGCCCCAGCCTTCCCGGCGGCCGGCCGCTCCGCCCGGCAGCCGGTGGGAGACGAGCTCGACAATCAGATGGGAGCGCGGCACCAGCTCGCGCCACGGCGCCAGTGCGGCCAGCGCCAGGTCGTCGCGGCGACGGGTCGCGGCCACGCCCACCGCCGAGGAGGGGCCGAGCAGCACCATCAGGTCGCCGCTGGCCAGCAGCTCGGCCACGCCGTCGGGCAGCTCGGCGAGATCCAGAACGGGACTCCCCCGCTCACCGGACAGGTGGGTCGCCGAGATCAGCCGGCACACCGCTGCCCATCCGGCCCGGCCACCACCCTGACCAGCTGAGCTGTCGGCGCTGGCCAGGATGGTGACCCTCGGGAGTCCGCCGCGCTCGGCCGGCAGGTCGCGGAAGGCGCCGCCCCGAGTGGGCGTGCGGGCGGGGCTCGACCGCCGATCGTCGTCGGCCGGCATGCGGTAGGCGAGGTCGACGCCGAGCACCGGCCGGATGCCCGCCCGGAGGCAGGCCTTGGCGAACTTCACCGCGCCGTAGGTGCCGTCGCGGTCGGTCAGCGCGAGGATGTCCATCTCCTGCTCGGCTGCCCGCTCCACCAGCACGTGGGGGTGCGAGGCGCCGTACTGCAGGGAGTAGCCCGACGCCACATGGAGGTGGACGAAGGGGTCGGACACGTGGGCCTCCTCGGCTCAGCCGGCTCGACCCCTGGGCTGTCGTTCGAACAACTGTTCGAACAGGATCCAGTGTACGACGCCCCCTCCGGACCCGGTCAACCCCGGGTCCGCCCTATCTCTGTCAGGAGCCGGTCGGGACCCTAGTCGGGAGTCTGGGTGGACTCGTGCCGCGTCTTCTCGGGATCCTCCGTGCGCTCATCGGAGTCCGCCAGGATCGCCTCGGCCTGGGCGGTCGGGTCGTCGCTGCCGGCCTCCTGCTCCTCGGGAAGCAGCTCCGAGCGGCGTTCGACCCGGCCCTCATCAGCGGATGCAGTGTCAGGCGATTCGGTCATGCCTCGAACGTAGCTGCACCACGGTGGACAAGCATCCCCACCTTGGCCACGCTGGGGGCGCCCACCGACTGGAGGATCCCTTGTATCCCGGAACCCATGCCGCCCTCACGCCCGACAAGGCCGCCCTGATCATGGCCGACACGGGAGAGACGGTCACCTACGCCGAGCTCGAGGACCGCACGATCCGCCTCGCTCATGTGCTGCACGACAACGGGCTGCGGCCGGGCGACTCGTTCGCGCTGCTCGCGGAGAACGGGCCACGTCATCACGAGTGCTACTGGGCCGGGCTGCGCAGCGGGCTCTACCTCACCGCGCTCAACATCCATCTCTCCGACGAGGAGCAGATCTACATCGTCCGCGACTGCGGGGCCAAGGTGCTCATCGTCTCCGCCGCGATGGCCGACCTGGCGACCCGGATCGCGGAGGCGGTGCCCGAGATCGAGGTGCGGCTGGCGTTCGGTGGCCAAGAGAACGGACCGGTCGAGGGCTTCGACGACTACGAGACCGCCCTGGCCGCAGCCTCGTCGGAGCGCTTCGCCGACCAGCCCGCCGGCGCCGACATGCTCTACTCCTCCGGCACCACCGGACACCCGAAGGCGATCCGGGTGTCGCGGCCCGAGCGCCAGGTCGACGAGCCAGGCGACCTCCTGGTGGCGGTGTTCGGGGCGATCTACTCCTTCGACGCCGACACCGTCTATCTCTCCCCCGCGCCGCTCTACCACGCAGCACCGTTGCGCTTCGGCGGCATCGTGCACGCGACCGGCGGCACGCTGGTGATCATGTCGAAGTTCGACCCCGAGCAGGCGCTGGCGCTGATCGAGCAGTACGCCGTCACCCACAGCCAGTGGGTGCCGACCATGTTCGTGCGGATGCTGAAGCTCCCCGAGGAGGTGCGCAACCGCTACGACCTCTCGAGCCTGAGGTTCGCGATCCACGCCGCCGCGCCGTGCCCGGTCGAGGTCAAGCAACGCATGCTCGACTGGTGGGGCCCGGTCCTGCACGAGTACTACGCCGCCACCGAGGCCGCCGGCGTCACCCTGATCGGGCCGGAGGACTGGCTGGCCCATCCGGGCAGCGTCGGCCGGGGCGCCCTCGGAATCCTGCACATCTGTGACGAGGCCACCGACGACCAGGAGGAGCTGCCGGTCGGCGAGACCGGGCTGGTCTACTTCGAGCGCGACGAGATGCCGTTCCGCTACCACAACGACCCGGAGAAGACCCGCCAGGCGCAGCACCCGCACCACGACAACTGGGCCACCACCGGTGACATCGGACGGCTGGATGACGACGGCTTCCTCTACCTCACCGACCGGCGCGCGTTCATGATCATCAGCGGTGGCACCAACATCTACCCGCAGGAGACCGAGAACGTCCTGGCGCTCCACCCGAAGGTGCTCGACGTCGCGGTCATCGGCGTGCCGGACGACGACATGGGCGAGGTGGTCAAGGCCGTGGTCCAACCCGCCGAGGGCGTGCCCACCGGGCCGGAGCTCGAACGCGAGCTGATCGACTACGTGCGGGAGCGGATCGCCCACTACAAGGCGCCCCGCACCGTCGACTTCACCGACTCCCTCCCCCGGACTCCCACCGGCAAGCTGGTCAAGCGCAAGCTCGTCGAGCGCTACCTCCCTTCCTAGGAGACGTGCCGCACCACGAGGTGCGTGCGGAGCGGGGCATGCGGCACCAGGCCGAGGGCCTGCTCGATGACGCCGAGGAACCGGTCGGCATCGCGGACCAGGTCGTCGGCCTCACGCTCGGTGACCGCACGGGTCGAGCCGGCCTCGGCCGCGGCCCGCTTCGAGGCCCCGGCCGCGAAGAACCGGGCCCACTCGCCCAGCTCGGGGGCGACCTCCGAGAGGAGCACCCACGCGTTCTTCTGAGTACGCCGCCGGGCGGGCGCCGGCTGGGCCCGGGCCGCCAGCAGCGCGGCCGCCGCGCGCAGCGCTGCCACGTGGGCGCAGGCGTAGCGGGTGGAGACCTCGGTCGCGACGATCGCCTCGCTCAGCGACTCGGCCGCCCGCGCGAGGTAGGAGTGGGTGGTGGCCGGCAGCGCGTAGGGGTTGGTGCCCGTCTCGGTCATCAGTGCCCCTAGTCGGTGCAGCCGACGAGCTGCCAGCAGCCGTCGGACCAGTCGAAGGAGAGCTCGAAGACCCCGCTGATGTCCCTGCGTCCGGCCTCGACCCGCCAGTGCTCACGCTCGGTCAGCAGGTCACCGATCGTGGCGGTCTCGTCGCCGTTGCCGTTGCGGCTCCACCAGGGACCCGTCTCCACCCAGTGCGCGAGCACCGCGCGCACCTTCCACAGGCGCCCGTGCCACAGGAACTGCTCGGGACCCTCCGTCTCTGCGTCCGAGACCCAGCCCTTGCGGACCTCCACCGGATCGGCGTACCGCCTCATCGCCACCACCCACCTCACGCACCTCGAGCACCCTGCTCATTGGAGTGCCGGCGGGGACGGGGGTCGAGGTCGTCCCCACCGGCGAGCGTTCGAACAAGTGTTCGAACGCCTCCGAAGGTACACCCCTCCCCCGACAGCCCGTCAAGGCTCGCCCGGAAAGGACGGGTCAGACCTCGACGGCCGCGAACGGGCCGCGCACGTAGGCCGTGGTGGCGCGGTGGTAGAGGTGGAAGAGGAGCACCGCGTTGTAGATCAGCGAGACGGCGGCGCAGGCGACGAACACCGCCGGCGGGTCGGTGCGCAGCCCGGCGACGGTCGTGATGCCGATGAAGACCACCGTGGCGCCGAGCGAGTGCCGGGCCCAGTTGTGGCCGCCGCGGAGGAACGGGACCAGGGTGAGGATCAGCCCGGCGAACACGACGTAGGACACGATCACGACCGGCACGAACTCCGGCTGCTTGATCGCGGAGTCGGGCGGGTGCCCGGCGCTCCACGCCTCGGCGAGCTCCTGCCGGAAGACGACCACGAGCACTGTGACGACCACGCCGACGACGACCAGTCCCCAGAGCAGCAGCACAGCCCGGTCGACAGATGCCGGTCGCGAGTGCTGCGGGTCCTGCTGGGCCGGTGACGGCATCGTGGCGAGCTCCATGCGGCTAGAGGTGGTCAGTGGTGCTGGGCCATTAGGGTCGCACCATGGCGACCGAGCATCCAACGATTACCCGTTTCCGAGACGAGCACGCGCGGCTCGGGGGCCGCGGCGAGGTGGTCATTCTGCCCGACTCCGTCCACACCGCGGCGCTCGCCGCGGAGGCCCTCGGCTGCGAGGTCGGCGCCATCGCCAACAGCCTCCTCTTCGACGCCGACGGCACGCCGGTGCTGATCCTCACCTCGGGCGCCCACCGCGTCGACACCGACAAGGTGGCGGCCGACCTCGGCCTTGGAGCGCTGAAGCGGGCGAAGCCGGAGTTCGTGCGTGAGCACACCGGCCAGGTGATCGGCGGGGTCTCCCCGATCGCCCACCCCGCACCGGTGCCGACCTATCTCGACACCTGGCTCAAGAAGTACGACGTCGTCTGGGCCGCCGCCGGCCACCCCGCCGCGGTCTTCTCCACGTCCTACGACGAGCTGGCCGCGATGACGGGCGCGCCGACCATCGACGTCGAGTAGGAATCTCTCCCTTCATGCGAACCTCGGAGCGGATGGCGGGAGTAGAAGGGGTGACATCCACCCCCGACGACGGAGCACCGAATGCGACGTGACCAGCGCGAGCAGGACTTCTCGGAGTTCTACCTCGCCCGAGGCCCGGCCCTGCGCCGGACGGCGTACCTCATCGTGCGCGACTGGCACCATGCCGAGGACCTGACGCAGCAGTCGTTCGTGCGGCTCTACGCCGCCTGGCCGCGGATCCGCCGGGAGTCGGTCGACGCCTATGCCCGCAAGACCGTGGTCAACGCCTGCCTGACCCACCTGCGCCGCAGACGTCCGGAGAGTCCCACCGACCGGCTGCCCGACAACGCGCTGGCCACCCACGAGTCCCCTCTCGACATCGGGCAGGCCCTGGCCCTGCTGCCGGACCGGCAGCGCGCGATCGTCGCGCTGCGGTTCCTCGACGACCTGCCCGTCGCCGAGGTCGCCGAGGCGCTCGGCATCGCCGAGGGCACCGTCAAGAGCCAGACCTCCCGCGCGCTCGACACGCTGCGCGCCCACCTTCCCGAACTCGTCTTCTCCGAGGAGTCCTGATGACCGAGCACGACCTCTCCACCCTCGTCCGCGAACACGTCAGCCATGACGAGCCCCCGTTCGCCGGCCCCGAGCACGCCATCGCCCGCGGCCGGCGTACCGTCCGCACCCGCCGGCTGGCCGCAGGGGTCGGCGTCGCCGCGGTGCTGGCCGTCGCCGGCACGCTCGTGGTCCCGCAGCTCGGCGACGACGAAGGCACCGAGCCCAGGGGCATCGACGTCGCCATCCAGCAGGCCCTCGACGACTACGACGCCGAAGCGATGCCCCAGGTGCTCGAGACCACGGCCCGGTCGGTGCTCTCCCGCAGCGTCGACGACCTCGGCCCCGGGAGCTTCGCGGCGTACTCCACGGACGGCGTCCTGCTGGAGCCCGGTGACTACGACCAGGCCGGCGGCATGTCGGTCACCTTCGGTCCGCGCGAGCACCAGTGGTGGGTCTCCGTGTCGCACACGGGCGAGAACGACGCCCCGGACCATCAGGAGACCTGCGACCAGGACCTCCGTGAGGGCAGCTACCTCAAGTGCGAGGTCGAGGTGCTCGCCGACGGGGTCGTGGTGATCAACCGGATCGCCGCACTCCAGAAGGCCGGCCCCGAATGGGGCTGGGGCGTCGTCGGGCCCGACCAGCTCGACCGCGTGCCGGCCGACATCCTGTGGTTCGAGCAGGAGACCGAGGTGCTCAAGGGCGACACGTTCCTGACCGATGTCGTCGAGCGGGTCAAGGCAACCTCGCTCACCGCGGCCCTGCTGCAGTTCGCCGTGCCCGCCACGGACCGGGCCGAGCTCGGCTCCTACCCCGAGCTGGTGATCCCCGTGCCCGACGACTTCGGTGACAACACCTCTCCTGCCCTCCCGGAGCAGGAGCCGTCGCCGATCCCCTGATCGATCCGACCGGTCCGACTGGCCCGGCCGCTCTAGAGTCAGCCCGTGGAGTCACTTCCTCTGGCGTTCTCGAGCGGCTGGGCCAGCGGCGTCAACTGCTACCTCGTCGTGCTGGTGCTCGGCATCTCCGAGCGGGTCGGTGACTCCCAGGGGATCCCCGACGCGCTCGGCCGGTGGGACGTGCTGGGGGTCGCGGCGTTCCTCTACGCGATGGAGTTCGTCGCCGACAAGATCCCCTACATCGACTCGACGTGGGACGTGGTCTCCACGGCGATCCGGCCCACGGCGGGCGCCGTGATCGGCGTCCTGCTCGCCGGTGATGCCAGCTCCCTCGACCAGGCCGTGTACGGCGTCGTCGGCGGCGGCACCGCGCTGCTGTCCCATCTGGTCAAGGCCGGCAGCCGGCTGGCCATCAACGCCTCACCCGAACCCGTCACCAACATCGCCGCCAGCGTGACCGAGGACTTCGCCGTGCTCGGCCTGGTGTGGTTCGCGATCGAGAACCCGAAGGTCGCGGCCGCGATCGCCGGCGTGCTGCTCGCCCTCGGCCTGGTGGTCCTCTACCTGGTGGCGAAGCTGATCCGCCGCGGCTGGCGCCGATGGAAAGGGCGGGGTCGCGCGTCACCCACGCCGGCCTGACATGGACCTCAGCGACAAGGAGACCCGCGACGGGGTCACGGCGCGCCTGGCCGAGCCGTACGCCGGCCGGCCGGTCCTGATGGGCCCGGGCGTGCTGGCGGCGTACACGAGCATGGTCGAGTGGTTCCGCGAGCTCGGCTGCCCGGTGCTGGTGGTGGCGACTGCCAGGGGAGCCGGGCCGATCCCGGGGCCGGGCGACTGCGAGGTGGTCGAGATCGTGCCGCCGCCTGCCTCGACGATGACCGACGAGGTGCGCCAGCTGGACCGGATGGCCCGCCATCTGCCGCCGCTGGCCACCGCGGCGATCGAGGCCATCGACCCGGACCGGCGCGGGTGCTGGTTCGCGTCGCCGTTCGTCACCAACGACGAGCCGATCGACGGCCGGCCGGTGGCGTTCGGACGCCCGTCGTCGTTCCTCGCGCTGGAGGACAAGACGCTCGCCGATGCGATCTGGGAGGGCGCCGGGGTGGCGCATGCGGCGTACCGCGTCGTGCCCAACGAGACGACCGCACTCGCCGAGGCGACGGCCGAGCTGTCCGGTCCGCTGGGAGCGGTGTGGTCGGGTGACGCGCGCGACGGCGTCAACGGTGGCGGCAACTACGTCCGCTGGATCGTCGACGACGACGACCAGCGCAATGCCGCCTGGTTCTTCGGGCCGCGCTGCGACCAGGTGCGGGTGATGCCGTTCCTCGAAGGCGTGCCGTGCTCGATCCACGGCTTCGTGCTGCCCGATGGCACCGCGGTGTTCCGGCCGGTGGAGATCGTGACGCTCCGCGACGCGGCGCGGCGGCAGTTCGTCTACGCGGGCCTCGGCACCTACTGGGACCCGCCCGTCGCCGATCGGGAGCAGATGCGCGAGACCGCCCGCCGCGTGGGCGACCATCTCGCCGGTGCCTACGGCTACCGCGGCGCGTTCGGCATCGACGGGGTGCTGAGCGTGGACGGTTTCGTGCCCACCGAGCTGAACACCCGGATGTCCGGCGGCGCCGCCGTGGTCAGTGAGGTCGACCGGCGGTTCTTCACCCTGTTGCAGGCGCGGCTCGTGTCCGGCGACGACGTCGGTCTCACCGTCGCCGACGTGGAGTCGCTGGTGCCGATGATGGACGCCACGCGGGTCGGCAGGGTGGTCGCGATCGGGCAGGGTCGGTCGCTCGGCGAAGTCCTTACCTATCCCGTGACCTACGACGGGGCTCGGATGGAGCGGTCCGACGTCGAGACCGGCAACACTCTTTCCGCTGCCGACACCGCCAACGGGTTCTTCGTCAAGGTCGACCCGTGCGCAGCCCTTCGGCCCGGGCAGCGTCTCGCCGACATCAACCTGGCCCTCGCCGAGTTCCTGGACCGCGAGCACGGGTCCGACTTCGGTGCCCTCGAGGTCGGTGCCGACGTACGTCGCTAGGGTTCCGCCCATGGCGCGGGTGGTGGTGATCGGTGGCGGGTTCGGCGGCATGGCGGCGGCCGCCCGGCTGGCCAAGCTCGGCCACGAGGTCACCCTGCTCGAGCGGTCGCCGACTCTCGGCGGGGCCCTGGCGCCGATCAGCGAGAACGGCTTCACCTGGGACGCCGCGCCCGCCTCGACCCTCGTGCCCGCCGTGATCCGCGATCTCTTCCGCAAGTCGGGGAGGCCGCTCGAGGCCGAGCTCGGCATCGAGCTCGAGCCGCTCGACCCCGTGCGTGAGCACCGCTTCGAGGACCACACCTCAGTCCGGATCACCGGCGGCTCGCGGGCGGCCCAGCTCGCCGACTTCGACGAGATGGGCAAGGGGCTCGGGCAGCAGTGGGTCGACTACGTCGACTCGTTCGCCGACGACTGGGAGGTGCTGCGGCGCCACTACTTCGAGGTGCCGTGGACGCCGGATGACCTGCCGCGCGAGGTGGCCGCCCGGCTGGAGACCCGCGAGACGCTGCACAAGCGGCTGCGCCGGATCTTCCGCGACGACCGGCTGGCGATGGTCGCCGCCCATCCGTTCGTGGCGGAGGGTCACGACCCGCGCAACGTGCCGGCCTGGAACGGCCTGCGCGCCTACCTCGAGCAGATCTTCGGCGCCTGGCGGGTGCCGGCCTCGGCCGGCGGGATGGGCGCCCTCACCGCTGCGCTCGAGAAGCGCCTGGCCACCCGCGGGGTCACCGTGGTCACCGACGTCGAGGCACGCGACCTGGTGGTGCGCGACGGCCGGGTGGCGGCGGTGTCGTCCCCCAGCGGGGAGTACGCCGCCGACGTGGTCGTCTGCGCGATCGACCCACGCCGCCTGCCCGCCCTGGCGGCGTACGTCGACCGGACGATGCCGGCCATCCCGCCGGTCGTCGCCTATCTCGGCCTGGAGGGCGAGGTGCCGGACCTGCCGGCCGAGGTGGTGCTGCACGGCGACCCGATGCTGGTGATCCGCACCGGCGGGATCGCGCCGGAGGGCCATGCCGCGTGGACCGTGCACGGGCGCGGGAAGCTGGCCGAGGACATGCTGCGGGCGCTGGCGCGGTCCAAGATCGACATCCGCGAGCAGGTGGTGACCCGGATCGACCAGTCACCCCGCGACCTGGTCGAGCGCTGGGGCGGCTCGCCGCACGGCGTGCTCTGGCAGGGCCGCGGCACGGTCCGCCACCGCCTCGGCCCGACCACCCCGATCCAGGGCGTGTACGCCGCCGGCGCCCACGCCACCCCCGGGGCCGGACTCCCCTTCGTCGGCCTCTCCGCTGCTCTGGTCGCCCAGGTCATCGGTCCGGCCTGACCTGGGTTTTCGGGGTAGTCCCGGGTCAGTGGCGGGTCTAATCCCCGAATCCACCCGCCACTGACCCGGGACTACCCCGCAGGGGCGAGCTCGAAAGTCACGGTCAAGGAGGTGGCGATGGCGCGCTCGCCGGGCTCGAACGCCGCCTCGGACTTCAGGGCGCGGTCGAACGACGCCTGCATCGGCACCTCTCCGTGCCCGCTGCCCTCGGCCACCGACTGCACCTCGCCCAGAGCCGCGCCAGCGAGGGCGGCCACGTGGTCGGCGCGGGCCACGGCGTCGGAGTAGGCGCTCTCCCGCGCCTGCCGCGTTGCCTCGCTCGGGTCGGACACCACCAGCGACACGCTCTCGACCTGGAGCCGGTGGCCGACGTCGGCAGCCAGCGCCGTCACTAGTGCCCCGGCCTGGGTCAGGTCGTCGCAGCGGATCGTCAGCGAGTGCCTGGCCTCGAACCCCGCCGGTCGCCCCTCGTTGTCGTGGGCCGGCCACACGCTGAGGTTGGTCGAGGCCACCCGGTTGGCGTCGACGTAGCGCCGCGCGGTGGTGACCACGCCGGCCCGCGCCGACTCCGCTCCGGCAAGGGCCTCGCTGAGCCCCGCATCACGGTGTACGGCGGCCACCCGGACCTCCGCTGTGTCGGGAGTGGCGTAGGCGGTGCCGTGACCGGTGACGGTGATCGTGCGCATGCTGCGCACGCTATCGGGGCAGTCGAAGTCAGGAGCCTGCCGAACAATCCGCGCGGCTACGCGACGACCGGTGGAGCGTTGGCTGCGGCCGCGTCGGTCGAAGTGACCCGCCACGCCTTCCCTCAGCGGTCTTGCCACCGCACGCACCGGACGCCGCTCGCGCTCGCCCGTCTTGTTCAGCAGACTCCTAGGCCGGGATCTGCAGCGCCGCGAAGATCTCCCGCGTCGCCTTCGACCGGTTGAGCGTGTAGAAGTGCAGGCCCGGCGCGCCACCGGCCAGCAGCGCGTCGCAGAGCTCGGTCGCGATCTTGATGCCCTCGGCGCGCACGGCGTCCGGGTCGTCGCGCAGCGGCTCGATCCGGGCCATCACCTCGTCGGGCATCTCTCGGCCTGAGAGCTCGACCATGCGGCGCATCGAGTTGTAGTTGAGGATCGGCATGATGCCGGGCACGATCGGGAAGTCGACGCCGTCGGCGCGCGAGCGCTCGACCAGATCGAAGTAGTCGCTGGCCCGCAGCACCATCTCGGTCACCGCGAACTCCGCGCCGGCGTCGTACTTGGCCTTCATCGCGCGTGCGTCCTCTTCGAGGTTCGCCGCATCGCGGTGGCCCTCCGGGAACGCCGCCACCCCGACCACCGCGTCGGTCGTCGACTTGATGAACTCCACGAGCTCGGAGGCGTACTCGACGCCGCCCTCGGTGCTCTGCCACGGAGTGCCGGGGCCGCCCACCGGGTCACCGCGCAGCGCGAGCACGTTGCGTACGCCGGCAGCCGCCAGCTGGTCGAGGATCGCCCGGAGCTCGTCGGTCGTGTGCCCGACGCAGGTCAGGTGCGCCATCGGCAGCATCGACGTCTCCTTGGCGATCCGGCCGGTGATGGACACCGTGCGGTCACGGGTCGCCCCGCCCGCGCCGTAGGTCACCGAGACGAACGTCGGGCGCAGCGGCTCGAGCTCGTTGATCGACTTCCACAGGATCCGCTCGCCCTCGTCGTCCTTGGGGGGAAAGAACTCGAAGGAGAAGGACCGGCCACCCGCGCGCAGGAGCTCGCCGATGCTGCTGGTCGGCTCCTGCCTCGGGTCGGTCGTCGCGTCGGTCATGCCGGGAAGTCTAGGGAGGGCTCCTCGTCTTCGTGGCCGAAGTCCACTCAGTAGTCTCGTCGGCGTGGCGAGGGAAACCGAGTGGGACAAGGTGGCGTTCCGCGACGACCTCCAGGTGGCGATCGACGGTTTCCTCGACGAGCAGACCCTGCGACTGACCGCCCTCGGCGACGACGCCGCGCGTCTGATCGCAGCTGCCCGGCACGCGGTTTCAGGGGGCAAGCGCTTCCGCGCGGCGTTCTGCTGGTGGGGCTACCACGCGGTCGACCCGGAGCCCGCCGACCCGACCGCGCTGGTCCGCGCCTGCGCGGCCCTGGAGCTGCTGCACGCCAGTGCGCTGGTCCACGACGACTACATGGACGCCTCCGACACCCGCCGCGGCCACCCCGCCGCCCACCGGGCGATGGAGGCCCAGCACCGCGAGCACGGCTGGCGCGGCAACCCGGCGCAGTACGGCGCCGCCGGCGCGATCCTGCTCGGCGACCTGCTGCTCGGCTGGGCCGACGAGCTGCTCGGGAGGTGCGGGCTGCCGCAGGACCGAGTCGCCCCCGCACACGAGCTCTTCGCGCTGTGCCGCTCGGAGGTGATCGCCGGCCAGTTCCTCGACGTCTCGGTGCAGGCCCGGGCCACTGCCGACGTCGACGCGGCGATGACGGTGCTGCGCTACAAGTCCGCGAAGTACTCCATCGAGCGGCCGCTGCAGATCGGCGCCGCCCTCGCTGGTGGCGGCCCGGACATCCTGGCCGCGCTGTCGCAGTTCGGGCTGCCCCTCGGCGAGGCCTTCCAGCTGCGCGACGACCTGCTCGGCGTCTACGGCGACCCCGAGGTCACCGGCAAGCCCGCCGGCGACGACCTGATCGAGGGCAAGCGGACCGTGCTGGTCGCCCTGGCGCTCGACGGCGCCCGGACCGACGAGGCGAAGCGCCTCGACCACGCACTCGGCCGGCCGCTGCAGCCTGCCGAGGTCGAGGACCTGCGCGGCATCATCGACCGGTCGGGAGCGCACACCCAGGTGGAGTCGGTGATCACCCAGCTCGCCGAGCGGGCGAACTCGGCGCTCGACGTAGCGCCGGTCGACGAGCACGCGCGCGCCGTGCTCCGCGGGCTCGCGACGGCCGCCACCCAGCGCACCGTCTGACGATCAGCGCCCGACGGGCTCGAGCAGCTCGAACGGGTTGCCCGAGGCGTCCTCCACGATCGCCTGGCGGCCGGCGTTGCCTGCCACGATGTCGCTGCGGACCCGGACGCCGGCCGCGGCCAGCCGCGACATCGTCTCCTCGAGGGAGTCCACCTCGATCTGCAGCCGGTTCCATCCCCCGGGCTGCGGTAGCTCACCGGTCGAGGTCTGCCCGGCACCTCCGCCGCCGCCGGGGACATTGAGCAGCAGCCGAGTTTCCCCGTTGCCCAGCATCGCGAAGCCGGGTGCCGGGTGCATCAGGACCTCGAAGCCGAGCAGCTCGTAGAAGCTGAGATCCGACGTGTCGTTGACGATGTAGCGCACGTTCGTGGTCATGTCTCCCACCTCCGGTCGCTCTCGACCTTAGGCCGGGTTCTGCATCTATGCAACACTTCTGTTGCAGAGATTGGAGCGTCGATTGAGCCAGGAAGACCCCCGTGTCACGAGGTCGCGTACGGCGATCCTCGAAGCCGCCGTGCACGAGCTGGCCGAAGCAGGCTTCGGCGGCTTCACCATCGATGGCGTCGCCACCCGCAGCAGCGCGGCCCGCAGCACCATCTACCGGCTGTGGCCCGACAAGGCGACCCTCATCGTCGACGCCCTGCGCACCCTCCATCGCCAGCCCGCCGAGCAGGACAGCTCACGCGAAGACGTACGTGCCTTGCTGGGGCACCTCGACACGGCGTTCAACGACACGCTCGTCGCCGAGTGCCTCCCTGCCATCATCGAAGGTTCCGTCCGCGACCCTCGCTTCCGCGAGGTCCACCACGCGGCCAACGACGCCCGTCGCGCCCGGTTGGTCAGGGCGATCCGTCGTGGTGTGGCGGACGGTGAGTGGCCGGACACCGACGCCGAGCTGGCGGCGGTGGCGCTGGCCGGCGCGCTTCTCTACGCCAAGCTGATGACCCCACGGCGACTGGGGAAGGACGATCTCGACCGGCTCGTCGAAGTCGTCCTCGGCTGAGGCGACGGGCTCAGTCCAGGCTCGGTACGTCGAGCTCGGGCCCCTCGCCCCGCAGCAGCACGGTCAGGCCGTCGCTGCGAGCCGCGAAGATGTCGACGGTGCTCCGGAAGGCCCGCTCGTCACCCCGGGCCAGCGTCGACCAGCCGTCCCAGAGCAGCACCGTCGGACCATCGAGATCGGCAAGGCACTCCTCCAGCGCGTCGAGGTTGCGGCCGTAGTAGGCGGGCAGGGCGAGCGCCTCCCCCACCGCCGCCAGGAACTCCGCCTTCGCCTGGAAGACCCACCCGTCCACGTAGGCGAACCGCCAGCCGACGTGCTCGACGGTGTGCCTGACGTCGGCGACGTCGTACGCCGCATGCCAGAGGTAGACGCCGGACGGGGTGCGTCCGGCCAGCACGGCCGCGAGGCTGCTCATCGCTCGATCACCGCGAAGGAGGCGTAGTGGTCGGCGGTCCAGTAGAGCTCGCCCTCGTCGCCGCCGACGATCCGTCGCGCGCCGCGGTCGTCCGAGCCGGGGGTCTCCACCGTGTACTCGCGGTAGTAGCCCGAGCGCTCGTCGGGCAGGAGCCCCTCGCGGTTGCCGAACGTCGCGCCGTCCTGGTCGTAGGGGAACGGCCCACCGCTGTCGATCAGCCGAACCGTGTCGGCCGCCTCAGGCGGTAGGTCCTCGAGCGCGACGACCGGCAGCCCGGACGTCGACGAGGATGACGACGAGGAAGACGGCGTCGGGTCGGCAGTCGAGCCCGTCGAGGTGCCGGGGTCGCGGCCGTTGAGCAGCCACACGGCGACCACCAGGGCCACGACCAGGAGCAGGCCGACCAGACCGGTGGAGGAGCGCCGCGTCGCGGCCATCACCCGACGCGGCCCTAGAACGCCATCGCCTGCGCGCGCCGCTTGACCTCGGCGCCGCGGTTCTCGCGCAGCGCGTCGATCGGGCGGCCGGGAAGGTCCTGGTCGACGTAGAGCCAGGCGATGCACTCGCGGTCGTCATAGCCGTTGTCGTGCATCACCGTGAGCAGTCCCGGCAGCCCCTTGACCGGCAGGCCGTCCTGGATCAGGTCGGCCGGCACCTGCTGACCGGTGCCGGGCGCGGGCACCGCTGCCGCGAGCTCGTGGTCGCGGATCATCGTGCGCACCTTGGCCACGGTGACACCCAGCTGGGTCGCGGCGGTGGCCCAGTCGATCCAGTCGGGGACGAGGGCGGCCAGGTCGTGGTCGGCAAGTGGTGTCTCGGACATAGCGCCCATCTTGCCCGTGGCATGGAGAGCCACGCCACGCCGGTGAGGCCTGGGAGCCCCGCCGAGCGCTCGCGAACGTACGATTGGGCCTCCGGATACTTCCCCGTCCGGAGCAGGAGGGTCGCTGTGCAGCCAGGTGGTCGGGCAGACGGTGGCGCCCAGTCGGGCGGCGCCAGCGGCTCGATCGACCCCTTGATCGGGCGGATGCTCGACGGTCGCTACGCGATCAGCGGCAGGATCGCCCGCGGGGGCATGGCCAGCGTCTACGAGGCCACCGACATCCGGCTCGACCGCACCGTCGCCATCAAGGTGATGCACGCCGGCATGGGCGACGACGACGAGTTCGCGGCGCGGTTCGTCCGCGAGGCGAAGGCCGCCGCCCGGCTCTCCCACCCCAACGTGGTCGCCGTCTACGACCAGGGTGACGACGCCGGCGTCGTTTTCCTGGCCATGGAGCTGATCCCCGGCCACACGCTGCGCGACACGATCTCCAAGGAGAGCCCGATGTCGCCGGTCAAGGCGCTGTCGCTGATGGAGCCGGTGCTCTCGGCTCTCGCGGCGGCCCACCGGGCCGGGCTGATCCACCGCGACGTGAAGCCCGAGAACGTCCTGATTGCCGACGACGGCCGGATCAAGGTCGCCGACTTCGGCCTCGCCAAGGCGATCAGCGCCGACACCCAGCACACCGCCACCCAGGGCGTGCTGATCGGCACCGTCTCCTACCTCGCCCCCGAGCTCGTGGTCGAGGGGCGGGCCGATGCCCGCGCCGACGTGTACGCCGCCGGCGTACTCCTCTACGAGCTGCTCACCGGCAAGAAGCCCCACGAGGGCGAGACCCCGATCCAGGTGGCCTACAAGCACGTGCACAACGACGTGCCCCCGCCCTCCGAGCTGGCGCCCGACCTCCCCGAGTACGTCGACGCGCTGGTCGCCCGCGCCACAGCGCGCGACCGGAGCCTGCGGCCCGCGGACGCCGGGGTGCTGCTCCACCAGGTGCACCGCGTCAGCCACGCCCTGGCCAACAACGTCCGTCACGACCCCGAGCTGACCCAGGACCTGGCGCCGATGATGGTGCCGGGCGCGGCGCCGACCGACACGGCGCCGGAGATGTGGGACCAGGAGGAGATGGAGGCGCTGCTGTCGCCGCCCCAGCAGCGGTCGGAGCCGGAGCACACCTCGACGTACCCCGCCGCGAAGCCGCCGCCCACCTCTCCCCCGCCGAACGCCCGCCCCGCACCGCCGGCTCCCGGGGCCAAGCGCCCGCGACGCTCCAAGCGCGGACCGATCCTGCTCGTGCTCGCCCTGCTGCTGGCCGTCGGAGGTGGCCTCGGCGCCTACTGGCTCGGCTGGGCCCGCTACACGACCACCCCCGGCGTGATCCTGATGACCCAGACCGAGGCCGAGCAGAAGCTCGACGCCGCGGGCCTGGGGGCAGACTTCGAGGAGGCCTACTCGGAGACCGTGCCCGAGGGTCAGGTGATCCAGACCGACCCGACCGCCGGCTCGCGGATCCTCGACGACGGCACCGTGACCGTGACCATGTCGCTGGGCGCCGAGCGCTACCAGGTGCCGAAGGTCAAGGGCATGAGCGAGGACCGGGCCCAGGACGCCCTGCTCGAACGCAAGCTGTCCTTCGACGAGTCGATCCTCCGCTACTCCGAGCAGGTCCCGGAGGGCACCGTCATCGGCAGCGACCCACCGGTCGGCACCATCCTGCGGCCCGGCGCCTCGGTCGACCTGATCGTCAGCAAGGGCCGCCGCCCGATCACCATCGGCGAGAACTGGGTCGGCAAGAGCGCCGACCAGATGATCGCCCAGCTCGAGGACAAGGGCCTGGTCGTCGACGTCGTGGCCGAGGAGTTCAGCGACACCATCGACGAGGGCGACGTCATCTCCTACCAGCCCAACAGCGGCACCCTGTTCCGCGGCCAGAAGGTCGAGATCAAGGTCTCGAAGGGGCAGGAGCTGATCGAGGTCCCGTCGGTGATCGGCTCCGGCCGGGACGACGCGGTCGACGAGCTCGAGGATGCCGGCTTCGACGTCGATGTCCAGAAGAGCGGCCAGTACATCGGCCTCGAGTACGTCCTCGACCAGGACCCGGGCGGCGGCGACCTCGCTCCCGCGGGCAGCACCATCACGATCTACCTTGTCTGATCCCGGCCGATGAGCCGGCGTACCACCCTGCTGGCCACCGCTGCCCTGCTCGCGGTGACCGCGACCTGGGGCAGCACGTTCTTCCTGATCAAGGACCTGCTCGACCGGGTGCCGACGCTCGACTTCCTGGCGGTGCGGTTCGCGATCGCCAGCGTGGTCATGGTGGCGGTCGCACCCAAGGCGCTGGCCCGCCTCTCCCGTGAGTCACGCCGGCACGCGGTCGTGCTGGGTGGCGTCTACGGCGTCGCGCAGATCCTGCAGACCGCCGGCCTGGCCCACACGCCGGCGAGCGTGTCCGGCTTCGTGACCGGGCTGTACGTCGTCGCCACACCGCTGTTCGCGGCCGTCATCCTGCGTACCCGGATCACCTGGCTCACCTGGGGCGCGGTGCTCCTGGCGACAGCCGGCCTCGGCGTGCTCACGCTCGACGGACTGTCGATCGGCTACGGCGAGGCGCTCACGTTCGTGGCTGCCCTGCTCTACGCACTGCACATCGTCGGCCTCGGTGCCTGGTCGAAGCCTGGCGAGGCGCTGGGCATGTCGATCCTGCAGATCATCGTCATCTCCGTGGTGTGCCTCGTCGCGACGGCCCCGGACGGCGTCGTGCTGCCCACCCGAGCGGCCGACTGGCTGGCCATCGTCTACATGGCCCTCGTCGCGGGCGCGTTGGCGATGCTCGCGCAGACCTGGGCCCAGTCCCACCTGTCCCCCACCCGGACCGCGATCGTGATGAGCATGGAGCCGGTCTTCGCGGCGTTCTTCGCGGTGCTGCTGGGTGGTGAGTCGCTCACCAGCCGGATGCTGTTCGGCGGCACCATGGTGCTGGCCGCCATGCTCGTCGTCGAGCTGCGGTCCCAACGCAAGCCCGAGGGCGAGGTCCAGCATCTCGCCGTCTGAAAACTCCGCGGCGGGGTCGGTGACCGGCGTTACAGTCCTGGCGTGCCGGAGTCGGCGCCGGGCGAAAGCGAGAAGCATCCATGGTGGTCGTGATGTCACCGGACGCCACTGACGAGGACATCGCGCAGGTCGTCGCCAAGGTCGAGGGAGTCGGCGGCGAGGCGTTCGTCTCCAAGGGGCTGGTCCGCACCATCATCGGGCTGGTCGGTGACGTCGAGTCGTTCCACCACCTCAACCTCCGCACCCTGCGCGGCGTCGCCGACGTGCACCGGATCTCCGATCCCTACAAGCTGGTCAGCCGGCAGCACCACGCCGGCCGGTCGACGGTCTGGGTCGGCCCCGCCGACCGGCAGGTGCCGATCGGCCCGGACTCGTTCACGTTCCTGGCCGGGCCGTGTGCGGTCGAGACTCCCCAGCAGACGCTGGAGGCGGCGCAGATGGCCAAGTCGGCCGGCGCCTCGATCCTGCGCGGCGGCGCGTTCAAACCGCGCACCTCGCCGTACGCGTTCCAGGGCCTCGGCGTGAAGGGCCTCGAGATCCTGGCCGACGTCGGCGCAGCCACCGGGCTGCCGGTGGTGACCGAGGTGGTCGACGTTCGCGACGTCGCGGTGGTCGCCCAGCACGCCGACATGCTCCAGGTCGGCACCCGCAACATGGCCAACTTCGGCCTGCTGCAGGCCGTCGGCACCTCCGGCAAGCCGGTGCTCCTCAAGCGCGGCATGAACGCCACCATCGAGGAGTGGCTGATGGCGGCCGAGTACATCGCCCAGCGCGGCAACCTCGACGTCGTCCTGTGCGAGCGCGGCATCCGCACCTTCGAGCCATCCACCCGCAACACCCTCGACATCTCGGCGGTGCCGGTCGTGCAGGCGACCAGCCACCTGCCGATCATCGTCGACCCGTCGCACGCCTCCGGGCGCAAGGACCTCGTCGTACCCCTCTCGCGCGCGGCGATCGCGGTCGGCGCCGACGGCGTGATCGTCGACGTCCATCCCTCGCCCGAGACCGCGCTCTGCGACGGCCCACAGGCGCTCCACGGCACCGACCTGCGCGAGCTCGCCCAGGCCGTACGCCGGCTCCCCCAGCTGCTCGGTCGCGCAGATGCACGTGAACTGGTGCGGCATGTCAACTAACCTGTCCGCGACATAGCGACGGATGGATCCTGGAGGACCGACATGGGGGTGTGCTCCAACTGCGGGCACCAGCTCGGTGTCGGCCGGTTCTGCACCAACTGCGGACAGCGCGTCGACCTGACGGATCAGCCCACGATTGTGGTGCCTGAGGCAGCGGCGCCGACCTTGCCGCCGCCTGCCGTCGAGCCGCCACCGCAGGCGCGCTACCCCCTGTTCGCCGACGACGTCGTCCCGCCTGCTCCGAGCCCGCCTCCGCGCACCAGCCCGGCCCCGGACCTCCCGCCGCCGCCGGAGTGGTTCGCCCGCGAGCGCACCCCACCGCCGAAGTCCCGCCGGGCGGAGGGAGCCCGCGCCGGCTGGCTCCCGTGGACCGTCGGAGCCGTCGGCGTGATCGTGTTCGCGATGGTCGGCGCGCTGCTCCTCGTGACGGGCGACGACGACGACCCGCGGGCCGACGACAGCGCCGGCGACACCGCGGAGCCGACCTCCGCTGGCAAGACCGACAAGCCTCGGACCCCGAAGCCGTCGGAGACCCCGCCGTCCGGTGAGGGTCCGCTCGACCTCGCCCGTTACGCCGCCACCGAGGTCCCCGGCACCGCACCGCCCAACGTCGACGTCGACGGCAACGAGGTGCAGTACGACGCGGCGAACATGCTCGACGGGGTGGCCGAGACCTGCTGGCGGATGCCCGGCAGCGCTGCCGACGGCGAGATCGTCTTCACCTTCCAGGCTCCGGTCGAGCTCACCGAGGTCGGCCTGATCAACGGCTATGCGAAGACCTCCGGCGACTTCGACTGGTACAACGGCAACCGCCGGGTCCTCGACGTCGAGTGGGTCTTCGACGACGGCACCACGATCGAGCAGCCCCTCGACGACACCCGCAAGCTGCAGACGCTGACCATCGATCCCGTCACGACGACCAGCGTCACCCTGCGGCTGCTCGACGTGAGCGACCCCGGTCGCGGCCGGTCCGCGCGCGACTACACCGCCATCAGTGACGTGTCCCTGGTCGGCGAAGCAGCCTGACTGGACGACGCAGGCACCTCACCGGGTTTCGACGCGCCCGTCGCGCTTGCTCTACCTGCGCTCGCCCACGCAGCGAGCTCGTGCCTCGCTCACTGCTGCTCGCTTGACTTAAACATTTGTTCAACTCTTAGCGTCGTCAGACATGGAGCCCCTCACTGACGACACCCTGCGCGTCGCCCTGATCATCGGCAGCGTCCGCACCGGCCGGTTCGCCGACGCCGTATGGCCCTGGCTCGAGGAGCGCCTCGCCCACGTCGAGTGGCTCAAGCTCGACGTCGTCGACCTAGCGGAGGAGGACCTCGACCCACGCGTGCTGCGCGGCGAGAGCCCGATCAGCGAGCGGCTGCACCTTGCCGACGCGTTCGTGGTGCTGACCCCTGAGTACAACCACAGCTACCCGGCGGCGCTGAAGCACGCCATCGACACGCACTACGCCGAGTGGCAGTACAAGCCCGTCGCCTTCGTCTCGTACGGCGCCGGCTCGGGCGGCATCCGGGCCGTGGAGCACCTCCGGACCGTCTTCTCCGAGATCTACGCGACGACCACGCGCAACGGCGTACCCCTCAGCTTCCCGTGGGCCCATCTCGACGCCGACGGCAGCTTCCGGCCGCCGGACAGCAGCGAGGAGGCGCTCGTCGCCACGATGACCGAGCTCCGCTGGTGGGCGCTCACGCTCCGCGACGGCCGCCGCGCGCACGAGGTTCCGGCATGAGCGCCGACGCGGTCGAGCAGCGCTCGTTGAGCGTTGGCGAGGTCGCCGAGCTGGCGGGTGTCGCCCCCTCGGCCGTCCGCTTCTACGAGAAGAACGGCCTGGTCACGGCGGTTCGCACCTCGGGCAACGCGCGGCGCTTCGGCGAGGAGGCGTCGTGCCGGATCCGGATCGCCCGCGTGGCGCAGCGGGTCGGCCTCACGGTCCGCGAGATCGCCGAGATCTTCGACGAGATGCCCGACGGCGCCATGGGCAGGACTGGCACGAGGTCGAGCAGCGGCTGGTCGTGCGCGCGCAACAGCGCATCGACGAGCTCCGCCCGACGCTGGCCGACATCGCCTCCGGCGCTCCCCTGTGCAGCTGGAGCCGAACCCGCCGCGCTCTGCCTAGAGCGCGGCCAGCACCGCGGCGGCCTTCTCGGCGTCGGCCTGCGAGACGTCGAGGTGGGTGACCAGCCGGACCACGCTCGGGCCGACGGTGGCGACCAGCACACCGGCCGCCTCGGGCCCGCTCGACGAAGTCGGCGGCGTCGGAGCGTTCGACGACGACGATGTTGGTCGCGACGGTGGCGGGGTCGACGCCGCAGGCCTCGGCGAGGAGCCGGGCGTGGCCGTGGTCCTCGGCGAGCCGGTCGACGTGGTGGTCCAGGGCGTGCAGCCCGGCAGCCGCCAGGATGCCGACCTGCCGCATCCCGCCGCCCATCCGCTTGCGCCACACGCGGGCCTCCGTCACCGTGTCGCGGCTGCCGATCAGCAGCGAGCCCACCGGTGCGCCGAGGCCCTTGGACAGGCAGACCGACATCACGTCGGCCACGGCGCCGTACTCACGGAAGGGCGTGCCGGTCGCGACATGGGCGTTCCAGATCCGGGCGCCGTCGAGGTGGATTGCCGCGCCCACCCCGGTGACGAACTCACGCAGGTCCTGCAGGTCCGCTCAGCGGGAGTACGGCGCCGCCGGCGAAGTTGTGGGTGTTCTCGACCGAGATCGCGGCGGTGCGCACGAAGAACGGGCCCATCTCCGGCGCGAACAGCTGCTGGATCACGGGCAGGTCGATCTGGCCGCCGGCGTCGATCCAGGTGCGCATGGTCAGGCCGGAGTACGCGCCGTGGGCGCCCAGCTCGGCGCGCGCGATGTGGGCGCTCGCCTCGCACAGCACCTCCTGGCCAGGTGCCACCAACGACCGGACCGCGAGCACGTTGGCCATCGAGCCGGTCGGCGTGAACAGCGCGGCCTCGTGGCCGAACAGGTCGGCCACCCGCTCCTCGAGGGCGGCAACGGTCGGGTCCTCGCCGTAGACGTCGTCGCCCACCTCCGCCCGCGCCATCGCCTGGCGCATCGCCTCGGTGGGCCGGGACACGGTGTCACTGCGGAGGTCGATCACGCACCCATCTTGACGTGCGGCTCCAGTCCGGACCAGACGAGGTCGACGAACCGGTCGATCAGGAAGCCGCGGTGGCTCTGCCGCAGCAGGTCGACGACGCTCGACGGTGAGGGAACCGCGCGTCGCTGGGCCACGTCGAGCACCATGAAGGCGGCTACGGCGCTGAGGCGCCAGCTTCTTGTCGGATGTGACAGACACGTTGACAACTATACAGTCCGTAACTTACGGTCCGTAAAGTTCGCCTCGACCTCTCCGGGAGCCCACCATGTCCGTACGCCGCCTGCCTCGCCGTCCTGCTCGCCGCCGCCGCCGTCGACGGCCGGAGCCCTGCTCCCCGTCGTCGCCGGCGACCGCAGCTCCCACGTCGGGCTACAACGACTGGTCCTGCCAGCCATCGGCGGCGCACCCGCGGCCGGTCGTGCTGCTCCACGGACTGGGCAGCAACGGCCAGCAGAACTGGTTCTTCCACGCTCCCAAGATCGCCGCCGCCGGCTACTGCGTCTTCTCGGTCACCTACGGCGTCGGCTCCTACGGCCTCGGCGGATTCGACCCGATCGACGAGTCGGGCCGCGAGATCGGGCAGTTCATCGACCGAGTGCTCAGCCGAGACTGGCGCCGCCCAGGTCGACCTGGTGGGTCACTCCGAGGGTGCCCTGCAGTCGCTCTACGTGCCGAAGGTGACCGGCTACGCGCCGAAGGTCGGCCGGGTCGTCGCCCTCGCACCGCCGACGCACGGCACCACAGTCGCCGGCATCGTGACCCTCGGCCAGATCCTCGGGCGGCCAGGCGCTGGTGAGCGCCTTCACCGACGGCGCCCAGTGCTACGCCTGCACCGACTTGGTCAAGGGCGGCCCGGGCATTGCCCGCGCTCGAGGACGGACCGATCGCCCAGTCCGGCGTCGACCTACACGATCATCGCCACCCGCTACGACGCTGGTCGTGACCCCGACCTCGACCGCCTTCGTGCGCGAGCCCGGCGTCACCAACGACTACGTCCAGGACAAGTGCCCGCTCGACCCGGTCGGCCACGTCGGCATCGCCGCCGACGCCGGCGTGACCTCGATGATCCTCAACGGCCTCGACCCGCGTGTGAAGATCCGAGGCGAGGGACGAGCCGTCTCGCAGGGCTGACGGGTCAGCGGGAAGTCAGGCGCGGCGGAGCATCTCCGCGACCAGGAAGGCCAGCTCGAGCGACTGCACGCGGTTGAGGCGCGGGTCGCAGACCGACTCGTAGCGGTTGCCCAGGTCGACCTCGAGCAGCTCCTCGCCGCCGCCGACACACTCGGTGACGTCGTCACCGGTGAGCTCGACGTGGACGCCGCCCGGCCAGGTGCCGAGGGCGTGGTGGACGTCGAAGAAGCCCTGCACCTCCTCGATCACGTCGCCGAAGCGGCGGGTCTTGTAGCCGGAGCTGGCCTCGAAGGTGTTGCCGTGCATGGGGTCGCACACCCAGGCCACCTGCACACCCTCGGCCGTGACCTTCTCCACGAGCGGCGGCAGGCCGTCGCGGATCTTGCCGGCGCCGAAGCGGGTGACGAAGGTGAGCCGGCCCGGCTCGTTGTCCGGGTTGAGCTTGCCGGCGAGGGCGAGCGCGTCGTCGGCGGACGTGGTCGGACCGAGCTTGACGCCGATCGGGTTGCGGATGTGGCTGAGCAGCTCCACGTGCGCGTTGTCGAGCTGACGAGTGCGCTCGCCGATCCACACGAAGTGGCCGGAGACGTCGTAGGGCTGGTCGGTGCGCGAGTCGACGCGGGTCATCGCGTGCTCGTACTCGAGCACCAGCGCCTCGTGGGAGGAGTGGAAGTCGACCCGGTGGAACTCGTCGGGGTCGGCGCCGATCGCCTCCATGAACGACATCGCGCGGTCGATCTCGTTGGCCATCGCCTCGTAACGCTGGCCGACGACCGAGTCGCGGACGAAGTCGGTGTTCCAGGTGTGCACCTGGCGCAGGTCGGCGTAGCCACCGGTGGTGAAGGCGCGGACCAGGTTGAGGGTGGCGGCCGAGGAGTTGTAGACGTCGACCAGCCGCTGCGGGTCGTGCCTCCGCGAGGCCTCGGTGAAGTCGTAGCCGTTGACCGCGTCGCCGCGGTAGGCCGGCAGGGTGACGCCGTCGCGGGTCTCGAGGTCGGAGCTGCGCGGCTTGGCGTACTGGCCGGCCAGCCGGCCGAGCTTCACGACCGGCACCGAGGCGGCGTAGGTCAGCACGACGGCCATCTGTAGCAGCACCCGCAGCTTGTTGCGCACGTTGTCGGCGGTGACGCCCGCGAAGGTCTCGGCGCAGTCGCCGCCCTGGAGCAGGAACGCCTCTCCCCTGGCCACGGCGGCCAGCTTGGCCTTCAGCTCGTCGCACTCACCCGCAAAGACCAGCGGCGGCATGGTGCGCAGGCGGGCGACGGCAGCGTCGACGGCCGCCTGGTCGGCGTACGTCGGCTGCTGGGCCGGGCCGAGGGCGTGCAGGCTCGCGAGGTCGGGGATGGACACCCCTGAATCGTACGCGGGCGGGGCATGGCCTCCGAATCAAGTCTCGCTAGCTGTCGAGGTGGTCGATGTCGCGGAAACCGGTCTTCTTCGCGCGGACTCCGCGGTTGGTCACCCAGGTCACCGCCCAGAGTGCGACGCCGATCACCAGCAGCCCCGCCGCGATCTGGTAGACGATCGCGTCGCGGTCGACCCAGGGGCCGATCAGGAACAGACAGGCGGCTGCGGCGATCAGGGGCGTCATGCCGGGCGACCGGAAAATGCTGTCGCGACCGTCGCGGCGCAGCACCAGGCACGCGACGTTGACCACC
The DNA here is from genome assembly GCA_963769475.1 of uncultured Actinomycetota bacterium. Classification (GTDB taxonomy): domain Bacteria; phylum Actinomycetota; class Actinomycetes; order Propionibacteriales; family Nocardioidaceae; genus Nocardioides. Next base: position 371,015 of record CAVYLX010000001.1, read on the forward strand.
GTGAAGACACCCAGGAGTAGCAGCGACGTGACGCTGGCCAGGTTGACCACGATGTCGTCCTCGGCCCGGTTGGCGACGTAGGTGATCAGGCCGAGCGCGAGCACGGTCGAGAAGAGGATGCCGACGTACGGCGCCCGCGTGTTGGGCGAGACCTTGCCGAGCGTCCGGGGCAACACGTCCTGGTTGGCCAAGCCGTAGAGCAGCCGGCTCGCCATCAGCATGTTGATCAGCGCGGTGTTGGCCACGGCGAAGACCGCCAGGAACGGGAAGATCTTGTCGATCGGGAAGTCCGGTGAGCCGACGCGGACCACCTCGAGCAACGCGCGGCCGTCGGGGGCGTTGGCGATCTGGTCGGAGGACAGCACCGACACGACCGACACCGCGACGAGCATGTAGATGATCACCGCGATGCCGAGCCCGGTGAGCATGGTGCGCGGGAAGATCTTCTCCGGCTCCTGGGTCTCCTCGACCATGTTGACCGAGTCCTCGAACCCGACCATGGCGAAGAACGCGATCGACGTCGCGGCCGTCACGGCCAGGAACAAGCCCTTGTCGTCCGGCGACTCGAAGGTCGTGATCCGGCCGAGGTCGGCGTCTCCCCGCAGCATGACGAAGAACCCGACGCCGATCACGATGGTCAGCGCGGTCACCTCGACCAGGGTGAGGATGACGTTGAACTTCACCGACTCCCCCACGCCGCGCAGGTTGACCAGCGCGAGCAGCACCATGAAGCCGAGGGCGATCAGGGTGATCACGCCGGTGCTCGGCTCGGAGTCGAGCCAGCCGTTGGCGACCAGCCCGCCGGTGAGGTTCGTGGCCAGCACGTTGGACGAGGTGGAGGCGCTCGTGATGCCCGAGCAGATCACCGCGAAGGCGACCAGGAACGTCACGAAGTGGATGCCGAACGCCTTGTGGCTGTAGAGCGCCGCGCCCGCCGCCTGTGGGTACTTCGTCACCAGCTCCAGGTACGAGAGCGCGGTCAGGGTGGCCACGATGAACGCGACGAGGAAGGGCAGCCAGACGATGCCGCCGACCTTCCCGGCCATCTCGCCGGTGACGGCGTAGACACCGGCGCCGAGGACGTCGCCGACGATGAACAGGAGCAGTAGCTTCGGGCCCATCACCCGCTTGAGATCGGGCTCCGGTCCGTTGACGTCGACCTCGTCCGCTTGTGCGCTCATCAATTAGCCCTTCTGTTTCCCCAAAGCCAGAGGTACCCCGCACACCCTTCACCAAAGCGGACGCGGCCGGAAGGGCTAGCCGAAGAAGACCTGCGCCTCGGCGTACTCCTCGGGGCTGACCAGCTTGAGCTTGCTGGTGCCCTCGGTCAGCGGCACCCGCTCGATCCTGGTGCCCCGCAGCGCCATCATCATGCCGAAGTCGCCCTCGGCGACGGCGTCGATGGCCTGGAGGCCGAAGCGGGTCGCGAGCCAGCGATCGAAGGCTGTCGGCGTACCGCCGCGCTGGATGTGGCCCAGCACGACCGCGCGCGCCTCCTTGCCCGTGCGGGCCTCGATCTCGCTGGCGAGCCGGTCGCCGATGCCGCCGAGGCGGACATGTCCGAACGCGTCCTTCTCCCCCGAGACCAGGGTCATGTCGCCGCCCTCGGTCGGCACTGCGCCCTCGGAGACGACCAGGATCGGCGAGTAGTGGGACTCGAAGCGCGACTCGACCAGCCGGCAGACCTCGTCGATGTCGAAGGGCTGCTCGGGGATCAGCACGATGTTGGCGCCGCCGGCGATGCCGGAGTGCAGCGCGATCCAGCCGGCGTGACGGCCCATCACCTCGACCACGAGCACACGGTGGTGGGACTCGGCGGTGGTGTGCAGCCGGTCGATGGCCTCGGTGGCGATGTTGACGGCCGTGTCGAAGCCGAACGTGAAGTCGGTGCCGGAGAGGTCGTTGTCGATGGTCTTCGGTACGCCGACCACGTTGACGCCCAGACCGGAGAGCTTGGTGGCGACCCCCAGCGTGTCCTCGCCGCCGATGGCGACCAGCGCGTCGACGCCGTCGCTCGCGAGGTTGTCCTTGATCTTCTCCACGCCGTTGTCGATCTTGAACGGGTTGGTGCGGGAGGAGCCGAGGATGGTGCCGCCGCGGGGGAGGATGCCGCGGCACTGCTGGACGCCCAACTCCATCGTGACGCCCTCGAGGGGACCCTTCCAGCCGTCGCGGTAGCCGACGAACTCGAAGCCGTGCTCCTTGACGCCCTTGCGCACCACCGCCCGGATGACCGCGTTGAGACCTGGGCAGTCGCCCCCACCGGTGAGCACTCCGACACGCATTGGACCTCCAGAATTGGATCGTTCAACAAGCAGCTCCTCACCCTAGCGACGAGGCGGGTCACGTGGCGAGCACGGGCGCGGGTCTCTAGGGTCTGCGTGTGACCTTCTCGATCGTGGCCCGGTCCGATGACGGAGAGTCCTGGGGAGTGGCCGTCGCGTCCAAGTTCCTGGCTGTGGGTGCGGTGGTGCCTGCGGCGGTCGCCGAGGTCGGCGCCATCGCGACCCAGGCCGACGCCAACGTCGCCTACAAGGGGCTCGCGCTGTCCCATCTCGACGAGGGCGCGACCGCACCGGTGGCGCTCCAACGGCTGATCGAGGAGGACGAGGGCACGAGCCGACAGACAGGTCGGGATCGTCGACTCCGACGGCGGCTCGGCCTCGCACACCGGGCAGGCCTGCATCGAGTGGGCCGGCGGCACCATCGGCGCGGGCTACGCCATCCAGGGCAACTGCCTGGCCGGCTCGGACGTGATCGATGCGATGGAGGCCACCTGGAAGTCGGGCGGCGACCTGCCGTTCGCAGACCGGCTGCTGGCTGCGCTGGCCGCGGGCGACGCGGCTGGTGGCGACAAGCGCGGTCGCCAGTCGGCCGCGATGCTGGTGGTGCGCGAGGAGGCCGGCTACGGCGGCGGCGACGACATCGCCGTCGACCTCCGGGTCGACGACCACACCGCGCCGATCGACGAGCTGGCGCGGCTGCTCGACCTCAACGACCTCTACCTCACCGCCTCGACCGAGGAGGAGAAGGTGACGGTGAGCGACCAGCTCCGCAAGGAGCTCGACGAGTTCGCCCGCACCGAGGGCCACCCCGACTTCACCACCTGGGTCGGCACGGAGAACTACGAGATGCGGGTGGCCCCGGACGTGTCCTGGATCGACCAGAAGATCCTCGACATCGTCCAGCGAGGCGGCGCATGAGCGTCCTCGCGATCGATGCCGGCACCACCGGCGTCACCGCGGTCGTGGTGACCGAGGACGGCACGATCGCGGCGAAGGGCTACGAGGAGTTCTCCCAGCACTTCCCCCAGCCCGGATGGGTCGAGCACACGCCCGAGGAGATCTGGCAGGCCACGCTGGAGGCGACCCGCGGCGCGCTGTCGTCGTACGACGCCTCCGAGCTGAAGGCCGTCGGCATCACCAACCAGCGCGAGACGATCCTGCTCTGGGACCGCGAGACGCTCGGGTCGCCGCGGCGGGCGATCGTCTGGCAGGACCGGCGTACGGCCGACATCTGCTCGCGGCTGCGCGACGAGGGTCACGAGGACCGCGTCGCCGAGCTGACCGGCCTGCGCCTGGACCCCTACTTCTCCGCCACCAAGCTGATGTGGCTGGCCGAGCAGGAGCCGCACACATGGGCGCTGGTCGAGTCGGGTCGCTACGCCGTCGGCACCGTCGACTCCTACCTGATCGCGCGGATGACCCGCGGCACCTACCACGTCACCGACGTCTCCAACGCGTCGCGCACGCTGCTCTTCGACCTGACGACCGGGGACTGGTCGGACGAGCTGTGCGGGCTGTTCGGGGTGCCGCGCGACGCGCTGCCCGAGCTGGTGCCCAACTGGGGCGAGATCGCGACCACCGACCCGAAGTCGTTCCTCGACCTGTCGCTGCCGATCTCGGGGATCGCGGGCGACCAGCAGTCGGCGCTGTTCGGGCAGACCTGCTTCGACGAGGGCGACTCGAAGTGCACCTACGGCACCGGCTCGTTCATCCTCACCAACACCGGCACCACCCTGGCCCGCTCCGACGCCGGGCTGCTGTCGACCGCGGCCTGGCGGTCGCCATCGGGAGAGCTGACGTATGCGCTCGAGGGCGCGATCTTCGTGACCGGCGCGGCGGTGCAGTGGCTGCGCGACGGCCTGCAGATCGTCGGCTCGGCCGCGGAGACGCAGGCGATCGCCAAGACGGTGAAGGACAGCGAGGGCGTCGTCTTCGTGCCCGCGCTGACCGGGCTCGGGGCGCCGCACTGGGACCCGCACGCCCGCGGCCTGATCATCGGCATCACCCGCGGCACCACCCGCGCCCACATCGTCCGGGCCACGCTCGAGGCGATCGCCTTCGAGGTGCGCGACGTGCTGGAGACGATGCCGGCCGCGCTGTCCTCGCTGCGGGTCGACGGCGGCGCGTCGGCCAACGACCTGCTCTGCCAGATCCAGGCCGACCAGGTCGGCGTACCCGTCGAACGGCCGAAGCTCGTCGAGACCACCGCCCTCGGCGCCGCCTTCCTCGCCGGCCTGGGCGCCGGGGTCTGGTCGTCGACCGACGAGCTCCGCGAGACCTGGCAGCTCGACCGCACCTTCTCCCCCGAAGCCGACCGCGCCACCGCCGACGCCGCCCACGCCCGCTGGTCCGAAGCCGTCCGTCGCTCTTCTGGCTGGGCCTCCGTCTGAGCTGGTTCGCGCGGTAGTCCCGGGTCAGTGGCGGGTCAGATTGCCGAATTCACCCGCCACCGACCCGGGACTACCCCCTGTGGAGAAGGAAAGCGAGACCCGCATGGTCTCCGGCACCATTTTGGAATGCCCGAGACGTACCCACCGGAGCCTCCGCGCCCGGGTCTCGTCGTGCCGGTACGCCGAGACCGCACGGGCCGCGCTGGGCCGACCAAGAACCAAGCCGAAGGCCCTTCGTGGCGCCGAACCAGCTACGGCTTCTACGTGCCAAGCCACGTCACCAATGAGGCCGTCGAGCAGCGGATCGTGGAAGCCTCCGTGGTGGTACCGAACGGCCTCGGTCTGACCGGGTGGGCCGGATTGAAGTGGCTCGGCGGGCGTTGGTTCGACGGCACCACGCTCGATGGCGGGCGGCGACCGGTCACCATCGCGATCGGGACCTACGACATCAAGCCGCAGCCGAAGTACGGCATCGCGGTCACTGGCGAAGGGCTCTGGCGGCGGATGGTGGTCATGCACGACGGCCTACCAATCACACGTGCCGTGTGGTCGGTGTCGTTCGAGATGCGCTACGCCGAGAGTTGGCGGAAGGCTGTCGTCGCTCTCGACATGGCGGCGTACAACGACCTCGTCTCACTCGAGGAGCAGGCGGAGTTCTTCACCCACCAGAACGGCTGGACGGGCATACCGAAGGCACGCAAGGCTCTCGCATTCGCGGCTGAGAACAGCTGGTCACCGCAGGAGACGCTGATGCGACTCGTCTGGGAAGTCGACGCAGAGCTGCCTCGTCCACTCTGCAACGTGCCGATCTTCGACCTTGACGGTCGCCATCTCGGCACACCAGACCTGCTCGATCTCGAGACCGGCCTGATGGGCGAGTACGACGGGCCAGGTCACCTGACGCGAGTTCAGCACGCACGCGACGTACAGCGTGCGGAACTATTGCGGGCACACGACCTGGAGTCCGTCATCATGCTCGCTGACGATTTCGGCCACCTCGGTCGATATCTCGAGCGACTTCATCGAGCCCGGGCGGCCGCCGCTCGTACGGCAGCCGGCTCACCGCACTTGGACGATCGAGCCGCCGTGGTGGTGGACGCCCACTCTCACCGTCGCCGACCGCCGCTGCCTTACGTCGGTCCAGCGGGAGCGTTTCCTCAAACACCGCTCGGCATGACGCCACCGTCAGGGTAGTCCCGGGTCAGTGGCGGGTCAGATCAGCGAAAACACCCGCCACTGACCCGGGACTACCCGGCCAGGGCGGCCAGGGACTACCGCAGCTTGTCGACGGCGGCCTGGGCCTTGTCGCGGGACTGGGAGGCGGTGCGGAGGGTTTCTTCGGCCTCGGAGCGCACGTCCTCGGCGTCGGCCAGCTCGTCGTCGACCTCTTCGTACGCCGCCTCCAGGTCCGCCAGCTTGCGGCGGAGCTCGTCGATCTCGGCCTGGAGCTGCATGCTGCGCGCCTCCAGCTGCTCGATCTCGCCGACCGCGGCGTCATAGCCCTCCTGGGCCTTCTCGACCTCGCTCTCGGCGCCGGCGAGCACCTCCTGCGCGGCAGCGAAGGCCTTGCGGTCCGAGTCGGGGTCGCGGCACGACGTGGAGGTCGGGCGGGCCCGGCACCTCCTCTTCGCGCGGCTTGGCCACGAAGCCCAGCGCCTCGGGCACCGCAACGGCAGCCGCCACATCGACCTCATCCACCCCGGTCGCCGACAGCGCGGCCACGAGCAGCCCGCTCCGAACAGCCGAAGCGCACGCCTCGTCGACCATCGCCGCGGTCAGTGTCGCCTCGACCTGGTCGGCCACCGACTGGGTCAGCTTCACCCCTGCTTCCGACGCCAAGGAGCGCGCCTGCTGGGTGACCGCCGCGGTCAGCTGTCGCCGCTGCTTGGTCAGCTCCCGCAGGCTGTCGCCCGACATCGTCGCCTGGGCCTCGCGCAGCGCCGCGCCGACGGTCAGCACCTGCTCCACCTGATCGGCCTCCCGCCGGGCCAGCAGGTCGACCACCCACGCCGCCAGCGACGGCTTCTTCAGCGCCTTCACCTTCGGGGCGAGGTCGGTGCCCTTGAGCTCCTTGGCCTTCGCGTCCCGCGCCGGAGTGAAGTCGGCCAGGGGCAGCGCGTAGAGCTCGTCGGCGATCGCCAGCAGGTCGTCGGACATAGACAAACTATGGCCTGCCCGCCGCCACCCAGGCCTCGTGGCTCTCCCACGAGCGCTTCCACAGCGCGTGCAGCCGTCGTCCGCCACACCCTCGAGCGACACGCCGATGGCCACCAGCGCCGCCCGCCATTCGTCGTACGTCGTCAGGTCGGTGCTGTGCCGACCGGTGGCGTCGACCCGGACGTGGACACACCCGCGCACCGTGTCGAGGCCGCTCTCGTCACGCCGCTGGATCACCAGGATCCTGGCGAAGTGCCCGTCCGGCGGGGTCGAGAGCAGTGCGTGCCCCTCCTCGGTCGGCAGCCCGGAGACCACGAGCACCAGGCGAGCTGGAGCTCGGCGTGGCCGCGGTCGCGATGGATCAGCCGCAGCGACTCGAGCGTCGGCGGCAGGGCGTGGTCGATGCCGAGGCGACGAAGGTAGCCGCTGATCATTCCTCGTCGAGTCCCTGCTCGATCGCATAGCGCGTCAGCTCGACCCGGTTGTGCATCTGCAGCTTGCGCAGGGTGTTCTGGACGTGGTTCTGCACGGTGCGGTGCGACAGCACCAGCCGCTCGGCGATCTGCTTGTAGGACATCCCCTTCGCGACCATCTTCAGCACGTCGGTCTCGCGGTCGGTGAGCTGCGGGTGGTCCGGCTCGTCCGGGTCGGACATCCTCCGGTACTCCCCCAGCACCAGCCCGGCCAGCCCGGCCGTGAAGACCGTGTCGCCCGCCGCCACCCGGCGTACGGCGTTGAGCAGCTCGTCGCGCGACGCCGACTTGATCAGGTAGCCGGTCGCTCCGGCCTTCACCGCTTCCAGTACGTCGGACTGCTCTCCGGACGCCGACAGGATCAGCACCCGCGCGCTCGGGTCCGACTTCAGCACCTCGGCCGTGACCTCTACGCCGTTGGGACCCGGGATCTGCAGGTCGAGGACCACCACCTGCGGCCGGCAGGCCGGGAACCTCGCGATCGCCTCGTCGCCGGTCGCTGCGACCCCGACCACGTCGAAGCCGGCGGCCAGCAGGTCGCCCTCGACCGCGTCGCGCCACATCGGGTGGTCGTCGACCACCATCACCCGGATCCCCGGCACCTCGGGCTCAGTCACTCGTCGACCCTAACGGGAAGAACCGACCGCGCCGATGGCCCAGCCCCGGCTCCGTCTCGTCCATGACGCCCGCCTCCTCCACCCGGCAGGTGAGGAGCACCGACCAGCCGACCTCGCGCTCGTCGACCGGAGCGACGAAGGCCCAGCTGCTGGCCGAGACCAGCCGAGGACCCCACTCGGTCTGTTCGAAGTCCGCATGGGCGAAGGCACCGCCAGGAGCCGGTGCGGTGCCGGCGAACATCTCGGCCAGCGCGCGGTCGGGCCACGCGAGTCCCTGCACCACGCAGCGCTCGGTCTCCCGCACCACGTCGAGGAAGTCGGAGTCGGGGTCGACCAAGGCGAGGACCGAGGCGGTCTCGCCGTTGGCCACCATCAGCGAGCTGACGGTCAGCCCGGACCGACCACCGCCTTCGCCGGCGGTCCAGAGCGTGACCGCGCCGCCCAACCGGCCCCGGAACCGACGTACCGGGTCGGGCTCGGAGGCAAAGGGATGGGTCGAGTGGATGGTCATCGCGGCACCACGAACTCCCACTCCGTGCCGGCCGAGCTCGTCGTCAGGACGGCCGTCCCGCCCAGCGCCTCGACCCGCCCGCGGATCGACTCCGTGACCCCCAGCCGGCCGTCCCGCGCCGCCTCCTCGAGCCGGCCTTCCGGGATGCCCGGCCCCTCGTCGCGTACGTCGATCGCGAGCTCACCCGGGAGGTCCTCGAGAAGCACCCACACCGGAGCACCTTCGCCGACGTGCGCGGTCACGTTGTCGAGGCAGGCCCGGACCACCGCCAGCAGCTCGCGCGCCCGGTCCGCCTCGATCGCGACGGGCTCCCCCGGCGTCGCCACCGTGACGCCGGGCCGCGACTCCAGCACCGCGAGCTCCGCGGCCAGGTCGACCGTGGCGGCGGGCGAGACGCGCACCGAGTCCTGCGAGCGGATCAGGGTGCGCAGCGCGGCCTCCTGCTCGCCGGCCAGCCGGCCCAGCTCCGCGGCGTCACCACCCAGCTCGGCGCCACGACGCTGCACCAGCGCCAGCACCTGGAGCACGCCGTCGTGCACCACCCGCGCCAGCCGCGCTCGCTCGGAGGCGGCGGCCGCCTCGCGCTCCGCCTGGTCGCGCTCGGCCGCCATCTGCTGCAGCGACGCGGCCATGAAGCCGACGACCGGCCCGCCGATCAGCAGCAGGAACAGGTTGCCGTAGTTGGCCTGGTCGATGTCCTCGCGCACCACGACGTCGACCACGCACAGCACCGCGCCCGCGGCCAGCCCGCCGACCCAGCGGTAGCGGATCGCCCAGGCGAGCAGGGCGCCCGCGACCCAGAATCCGGGCACCGTCGCCTCGAAGCCACCGCCCTTCACGATCGGCGTGAGCACGAGCAGGGCCACGGCCACCGCCAGGTCGGCGGTCAGCAGGGCGACGCCCCGACGCGGCGGGTCGGCGTAGGCCCAGATCGCGAAGCCGGTCCACGCGACCATCAGCCCGACGCAGAGCCAACCGCCGACGGGATGCTTGAAGTTGTCGGCCCGCAGGACATTGAGCACGACGGCGTTGATCAGGAAGAACACCCGGAGCGCCGCGAGGGCGCGGAACAGCTGGTCCTCGACTGCGATGGCCGCCCGGATCGAGCGGGTGGCCTCGGTCAGGACGCCTTCTTCTGCTCGCCCGCCGACTCAGCCAGCTGCTGGGCCTGCTGCTGGGCCTGGTCCTTCGCCTCGGTCTCGAGCCGCTTGGACTCCTCCTTGGCGCGGGTGGCGTACATGTCGACGTACTCCTGGCCGGAGAGCCGCATGACCTCGTACATGATCTCGTCGGTGATCGAGCGGAGGATGTAGCGGTCGTTCTCCATGCCGTAGTAGCGCGAGAAGTCCAGCGGCTTGCCGAAGCGCACCACCGGCCGGGTGAACGACCCGAACTTCTTCCCCGGAGGGGCCACCACGTCGGTGCCGACCACGGCGACAGGGATCACCGGCACCTTGGTCTCGAGCGCCAGCCGCGCGACGCCGGTCTTGCCGCGGTAGAGCTTGCCGTCGTGCGACCGGGTGCCCTCGGGGTAGATCCCGAAGAGGTCACCGTCGTCGAGGATCCGCTTCGCGGCGGTCAGCGCGCCCTGGGCCGCAGAGGCACCCGAACGGTCGATCGGCACCTGGCCGACGCCGGAGAAGAACTGCTTCTGGAACCAGCCCTTGATGCCCGGCGAGTTGAAGTACTCGGCCTTGGCCACGAACGTCACCCGCCGCGGCAGCGTCAGCGGCATGAACAGCCAGTCGGCGTACGAGAGGTGGTTGCTGGCGAGGATCGCCGGCCCCTCTTCGGGGACGTTGTCGACACCCTCGGTCTGGGGGCGGAAGACGAACTTCAGGATGGGCCCGAGGGCAATCCACTTGAGGAACCAGTAGAACACCGCAGCACCTCTCCCCGAGACCGAAACCGACCTGCACCGACAATGCGCAGCGTAGTGCCAAAGCCCCAACCCTCCTACCGCTGACCAGGACGCGCTGCCCCCGCCCGGCCGGGCCAACCGATGCGGCACAATCTCGCGCATGACGATCGACCTGCATGCCGAGCCGCTGTCGATCGAGGCTCGTCCCGAGCTGACGGGCGGTCGCCGGGTCGGCGTACTGCTCAGCCACGGCTTCACCGGTTCGCCCGGCTCGATCAAGCCGTGGGGCCGCCATCTCGGTGAGCTCGGCTACGGCGTCGAGGTGCCGCTCCTGCCCGGGCACGGCACGTCTTGGGAGCAGCTCAACACGCTGACGTGGAGCGACTGGTACGCCGAGCTCTCCGGCGTCTTCGAGGCCATGCGGGCCGAGCACGACGCGGTCGTCGTGGGCGGCCTGTCCATGGGCGCGGCGCTGGCACTGCGGCTGGCCGCCGACCACGCCGACTCGATCTCCGGGGTCGTCATGGTCAACGCGGCGGTGGCCACGAAGCGCCTCGACGTCAAGCTGCTCCCGGTGCTGAAGCACCTGGTGAAGTCCTTTCCCGGCATCGCCAACGACATCAAGAAGCCCGGCGTCGAGGAGCACGGCTACACGCGGACGCCCCTCAAGGCGATCCACTCGCTCTTCCAGGCCTGGCCGCCCCTCATCGCCGACCTGCCCCAGGTGACTGCTCCGATGCTCTACTTCCGCTCCTCCGTCGACCATGTGGTCGACGGCGCCTCGCAGCCGATCATCACCAGCCGCGTCTCCTCCAGCGAGATCATCGAGCGCAGTCTCGGCGAGAGCTACCACGTCGCCACCCTCGACAACGACGCTCCGCAGATCTTCGAGGAGTCCGCCGAGTTCATCGCCCGCGTGACCGAACAATGACGGGGCCATGACCGCCCCGTAGGCTCGCATGGTGCAGCGCGACGACGACGATGTCTGGCGGTCCATCGTCGACAACTACGGCGACCGGGCAGAGGTCGAGCCCGACCCTCCCCTGCCCGATGAGGGCAGCGACGAATGGGCGGCGGCTCACTCCCGCGGCGCCGGAGCCCCCGCGCACCTGGGACGACCCCTTCCCCGACTCCGACTGGACCGAGGACCGGTTCGTTCCGCCGCCACCACCGCCGCTGCCGCGCCCGGCGCGCGACCGCCTGCTCGCGTGGCTCGGGGTCTTCGGCTCCCCGGCGATCCTGCTCGTCTGCCTGGTCCTCGGCATCGACCTGCCCGAGCTGATCGCCTACGCCCTCGTGGCGGCGTTCGTCGGCGGCTTCCTCTACCTGGTCTGGCTGATGCCGCGCGGACCCCGCGATCCCGACGACGACGGGGCTGTCATCTAGCCGCGACCTGGCTTTCGCGGTAGTCCCGGACGAAATCGGGGTGAAATCGACCGATCGAGCCCGATTCCGTCCGGGACTACCCCGCGGAGGCGGTGACGAGGTACGCCGCACCGATGGCCCCGGCGGGCGGGCCGAGAGCGGCGGGTACGAGCGGAGGCAGGCGTCGGTGCGCGGCAGCGTACGTCGAGCGGATCAGGGCCTCGCGGGCCGGGTCGAGCAACAGGTCACCCACAGCGGACACGCCGCCGCCCACCACGACCATCTCCGGGTCGAACGCCGCCACCAGACCGGCGACGCCGACCCCGAGCCACTCGCCCACCTGCGCGAAAGCGGAACCGTGCCACCGGGTCGCCGGCCTGCGCGGCCGCGGTCACGGCCGGCCCGTCGAGCAGGTCCGGTCGCTCGGCGGCGACCAGCCTCGGCAGCACGTTGCCGCTGCAGTACTGCTCCCAGCAGCCGACCAGCCCGCACTCACACGGGCGGCCGTCGGTCTGCACGCGCATGTGCCCGAACTCGCCGGCCATGCCTCCCGCCCCGCGCAGCACCTTCCCGTCGTGGACGATGGCTCCCCCGATGCCGGTGCCGATCGTGACGAGCAGGAACGAGTCGATGCCGTGCGCGGCGCCGTAAGCACGCTCGGCGACGGCCGCGCAGTTGGCGTCGTTGTCCATCACCACCGTGGTCTGCCAGCGCTCCGCGAGCCGGGCCCGTACGCCGTCCTCGCGCCACGGCAGGTGCGTGCAGTAGCGCACGACGTCGGCCGCGACGTCGACCAGCCCGGCGGCCGACACCCCGACGCCGCTGAGCGTCCGCCCACCAGCCACCTCCGTGACCGCGGCGGTCATCGCGTCCTCGAGCTCCTCGACCGTCCCGTGCTCACCGCGGGTGGACCGCTGCGCGGCCTCGATGACCACGCCGTCGACGTCCGTCTCCACGGCGAGCACCTTGGTGCCGCCGACGTCCACCCCGACGTACACGGTCGGCCTAGTGGCGGGCGAGGTCGGCGGCGCCGATGACCCCGGCCTCGTTGCCCAGCTGGGCCAGCCGGATCTCCGCGAGCGGCCGGTAGCTGCGCACGGCCAGGTGGTCGAAGAACGACGCGCGCATGGGCTCGAGCAGCAGGTCGCCGGCCTCGCTCACGCCGCCGCCGACCACGATCACGGCCGGGTCGAGCACCGTGACCAGCGACGCGACGCCCTGGCCCAGCCAGTCGCCGAGCTCGGCGAGCTTCTCCACCGCGAACGGGTCGCCCTCCTGGGCGGCCGTGGTGACCAACGGGCCCGAGATCGCCGAGGGGTCGCCGCCGGCTCGGAGCAACAGCCCCGCTGCCTCGGGCGAGCCCATCTCGACCGCCTCGCGCACGTTGCGGACCAGGGCCGAGCCGCTGGCGTACTGCTCGAAGCAGCCGCGGTTGCCGCACCCACAGTCCCGACCATCCGGTACGACGCGGAGGTGGCCGATCTCGGCCGCGAACCCGAACGCGCCGCGCTGGGGGTTGCCGCCCAGCACGATGCCGCCACCGACGCCGGTGCCGACGGTGACCATCAGCAGGTCGTCGACGTCCTCGCCGCCGCCGAAGCGGAACTCGCCCCACGCCGCGGCGTTGGCGTCGTTCTCGATGGTGACCGGCAGGTCGATGCGCTCCTCGAGCTCGGCCTTGAGGTCGAGATCGCGCCAGGCCAGGTTGGGCGCGAAGATCACCTTGGCGCGGCTGGCGTCGACGTAGCCGGCGGCGCCCAGGCCCACCCGGTCGAACTGGTGGCGCGACCGGAGGTCCGCGACCAGCCCGGCGATGGCGTCCTCGATGGCCTCGACCTCGGTCGCCGGAGACTCCACCCGCCGGTGCTCGAGGATCTTGCCGTGGTCGTCGACGACCGCGCCGGCGATCTTGGTGCCGCCGACGTCGATCCCGCAGGACAGCCCCATCACACCCCGCCTGTCGTCGTCGTCCAGGTCGATCCGCTCCACGCTGGAGGCGCGCCCCGAGTCGTTGGGCACCTGGGTGGCCATCAGGTGGGCCGCGGCCTGGAGGAACGACGATGCTGCCGTCGCCAGGTGGGCCCGGACCTCGGGGCTGGTCTCGCGGATGGCGTGCACGGTGCGGCAGATCGGGCAGTAGCTGCACTCGGCGCTGCCGGTGGCGAGGTGCTCGTTGATGCCCGCCATCGACGCCGCTGCCTGGCTCGCGAGCCCGCCGAGACCGGTGCCCACGTCGGAGCCCTGGTCGCGCGCCCACTCCGAGAAGGCGCCGAGCAGCTTGGCGGCCTCCTCGCCGACGCTGCCTATCTCGCCGGAGTCTCGAGGCGTCCTCGGGGCCGGGCTTGTCCTGATCGCTCACGTCATCTCTCCTGCGCCGCAGTCGTCGCGGCCTCGCGGAAGCGCACCCGTAGCTCGCCTTCGTCCACCCCGGCACCAGCCACCTGCAACCGGGCCAGGCCGGCGGGCAGGGTGAGAAGACGACGATACGACCCCACGGTCACCACCAGCTCGTCGCCGTTCCTGGCGAGACCGACCTGGGCGCGCGTCACGAACGGCAGCGCCAGGTGGAGCACCGCCCCTGCGCTGGTCCTGGTGACCCGGTAGGGGCCGGCTCCGGTGGGCGCCGCGAGCGGGTCGGAGCCGGCGTACAGGTCCTCGGCGAGCCTGGTGAGGGCCTCGACTCCTACAGGCTCCGAGGAGCGGTACTCCGAGCGCCAGATCGGCAGTCCGGCGAAGGACTGGTCGACCTCGGTCAGCACCTGGTCCTGGGCCATCACCCAGCCGGCGCGCCAGTCGTCGGCGTTGTCGGAGGGGAAGATCCGGTTGGCGACGACGCCGTCCACGCGGTAGCCGAACAGCGACAGGCTCGTGTAGGACCGCCGGGCCTCGGCCAGCACCACGGTCTCGGGTGTCATCACGAGCCGCACGCTGGCCTGCGGGCCGGCCAGCAGGTCGTGCACCTGGTCGAGCTCGGCGTGCAGGCGCTCGACGGCGTCGAACACGCTGTCGCCAGGCATCGGTACGCCGGCCGCCCGGGTCAGCACGGGCTTGAGCGCCTTGACCAGGCGGCGCTCCATGGGCAGGACGCGCTCCATGTACCAGCCCAGGGCCTCCGGCAGTGCGAGCAGCCGCAGGGTCTCGGCGGTCGGCGCGCAGTCGACGACGATCACGTCCCACTCGCCGGAGATCGCGTGCAGCCGCAGCTCGAGCAGCGCCAGGACCTCCTCGGCGCCGGGGATCACGGTCAGCTCCTCGGCCGCCACGGGGTCGACCCCGGCCACGTCGAGCACCGAGAGCAGGTAGCGCTGGATGTCCGCCCAGGACTGCTCGAAGCGCAGCTGCGCGTCGACCTGCTGCACGAAGAGGAGCGGGGACACCTCGGTCGGGTCGGAGCCCACCGGGGACCCGAACGCGTCGGCCAGCGAGTGGGCCGCGTCGGTGGACAGCACCAGGGTCCGCAGGCCCTTGGCGGCGGCCAGGGCGGCAGTGCCGGCGGCGATGGTCGACTTGCCGACGCCGCCCTTGCCGGTGAAAAGGAGTATGCGCAATGGAGGAGAGCCTCGCTCAGGAGAGCGACTCGACGCGCTTCTTGAGCCCCTTCAGCGCGGTGTCGATGAGGATCTTCTCGCCCTTGCGCTTCAGCATGCCGATGAGCGGGATCGAGACGTCGAGGGCCAGCCGGTAGGTGACCTCGGTGGAGCCGTTGCCCAGGTCGCGCAGCACGTAGGCGCCGTCGAGCGAGCGCAGCATCTTGCCCTCGACCAGGGTCCAGGTGACCTGACGGTCGCCGTCCCAGACGTAGGCCAGCGTGTACTCGTCCTTGATCGGCGAGACGTCGAGCTTGAAGAACACCTGCTCCGCGCGGCCGTCGTCGCTCGTCGAGACGACGTCCGAGGTGGTCACGCCCTTGGCCCACTCGGGGTACGCCGGGAAGTCGGCGATGACCGCCATCACGTCGGCAGGGGCGGCGTCGACGACGATCGACGAAGCGGTCTGCTCGGCCATGACGAAACCCCAAGCTGTCGGTGGACAGATGACGGGTGGAGGTTACCGGATCGGGCACCTCTCAATGCGGGCGGCTCCCAGGGGTAGCCTGCCCGGAGCCCGACCGCAGCCCCGCCACCACAGGAGGAACAGTGCGTGAGTTCTCCACGCCGCTGACGATCGAGATTCCCAGCACGGGCAACCTCACCGACGACGTCGTCACCAACGCGCGGGAGGCGGCCGACACCGTCGTCTTCAGCCGCCGGGCCGGGTCCGGCTGGACCGACGTCACCGCGGCCGAGTTCCTCGACGAGGTCCGCGCGAGTCGCGAAGGGGCTGATCGCGGCCGGCATCGAGGCCGGTGACCGGGTCGCGCTGATCTCGAAGACCCGCTACGAGTGGACCCTGTTCGACTACGCGATCTGGTTCGCCGGCGCGGTCACGGTGCCCGTCTACGAGACCTCCTCGGCCGACCAGGTCGAGTGGATCCTGCGCGACTCCGGCGCGCGGGCGATCGTTGCCGAGGGCGCAGAGCACATCGCGCGGATCGCCGAGGTGCGCGGCGGGCTCGACCAGCTCAACCACGTCTGGTCGATCACCGACAACGCGGTGAAAGTGCTGACCAACCTCGGAGACGAGATCTCCGACGACGACCTGGAGCGCCGGCGCGCCGCCACGACGCCACACGACATCGCGACCGTCATCTACACCTCGGGCACCACCGGCCGCCCCAAGGGCTGCATGCTCACCCACGGCAACTTCATGTTCGAGCTCGGAGTCGCGGTCGACGAGCTGGACCGGCTGTTCACCACCGAGGGCGCCTCGACGCTGCTCTTCCTGCCCCTCGCCCACGTCTTCGCGCGGATCATCCAGGTCGGCGCGGTGAAGTCGCGCACCCGGCTCGGCCACAGCGCCGACATCAAGTCGCTGCTGCCCGACCTCCAGGAGTTCCGCCCGACGTTCATCCTCGCGGTGCCGCGGGTCTTCGAGAAGGTCTTCAACACCGCCTCGCAGCGGGCGACGGCCGACGGCCGCGGCAAGATCTTCGACCGGGCCGCGGAGACCGCGATCGCCTACTCGCGCGGCCTCGACTCGCGCAAGGGCCGGCCGTCGCGTCGCGGTCCGGGCCCAGCACGCGGCGTTCAGCCGCCTGGTCTACGGCAAGCTGCTCGACGCCCTCGGCGGCGCCTGCGAGTACGCCGTCTCGGGAGGCGCCCCGCTGGGTGAGCGGCTCGGCCACTTCTACCGCGGCATCGGGCTCAGCGTGCTCGAGGGCTACGGGCTCACCGAGACCACCGCCGCGCTCACCGTCAACCTGCCCGACGCGCAGAAGGTGGGCACGGTCGGCCGCCCGATCCCGGGCACGTCGGTGCGCGTCGCCGACGACGGCGAGCTGCTCTTCAAGGGCGGCCAGGTCTTCAGCGGCTACTGGCACAACGAAGAGGCGACGGCCGAGGTGCTCGAGGGCGACGGGTGGTTCCACACCGGTGACGTCGGCGAGGTCGACGACGAGGGCTTCGTCCGGATCACCGGCCGCAAGAAGGAGATCCTGGTGACCGCCGGCGGCAAGAACGTCGCCCCGGCCGTCCTGGAGGACCGGCTCCGCGCCCACCCGCTGGTCAGCCAGTGCATGGTGGTCGGCGACCGCCAGCCGTTCATCGCCGCGCTGGTGACCATCGACCCGGAGTCGTTCCCGGCCTGGGCCGAGGCCAACGGCAAGTCGAGGAGCATCGCCGACCTGGTCGACGACCCCGACCTCCGCGCCGAGATCCAGACCGCCGTCGACGACGCCAACAAGGCGGTCTCGAAGGCCGAGTCGATCCGGAAGTTCCGGATCCTTCCCGACGACTGGACCGAGGAGGGCGGCCAGCTGACGCCGAGCCTGAAGCTCAAGCGCAACGTGGTCACCCGCGAGTGCCGCAACGAGATCGCCGCGCTGTACATCTGACGAATAGCCGACGAACTAGTCATTCGGGATCGGTAGAAATGACCGATCGGCCAATTTCACCCATAACGCCCCCGCCGGTGAGCGCCCGCCGCTAGCGTCACTTTTCGGAGCCGTTTCAGCTGGGGAGCAACGGAGCGGCGCCGTCGGGATTGGGAGGGACCGCACGGCTCAGCGTGCGCCCATGAGGGTGAAGGGTTCATGATGAACCGACGCAGAATTCTATTGATGTCTGCTGCCGTAGTGGCAGCGCTCGGTGCCGCGCTCGTCTTCTTGTACGTACGAGGAGCCGAGGACCGCGCCGAGGACAAGTTCGACACGGTCGAGGTCCTGGTCGCGACGCAGCAGATCGCGGCAGGCGAGGCGGCCAACGACTCGTACGAGAGCGGCAAGATCGTCCTGAAGGCGGTGCCGCAGACTCAGGTCCTCGCCGGCGCCACCTCGGACGGCGACGCGTTCACCGACCTCATCGCGCTTGAGCAACATCTACCCCGGGGAGCAGCTGATCCCGGAGAAGTTCGGTGGCGCCTCCGACGTACAGGTCGAGGCCAGCCTGCCGATCCCCAAGGGCAACATGGCGATCTCGGTCAACCTCACCGACACGGCGCGAGTCGCCGGGTTCGTGAACCCGGGCTCCGAGGTCGCGATCTTCCTCAGCGGCAACGTGCAGCCCGCCAACGAGGACTTCACCCGCCTGCTGCTCGACCGGGTGACGGTGATCGGCGTCGGCTCGACCACCCAGGTCACCACGACGACGACCGACCCAGAGGGCGCGCAGACGGTGGAACAGCTGCCGCGCACCCTGCTCACCTTGTCGCTCGACCAGGACCAGGTGGAGAAGGTCCTGTTCGCGCAAGGGCATGGCGAGCTCGCGTTCGCCCTGCTCACGCCGGACAGCCAGATCGACACCGATGCGGGCACCACTGCCCCGCAGCTCTTCGAGTGATGCCGGATGCCCGTTCTCGTCGAACCTGAAGACCCCACCGCGGAGTCGCTGCTCAAGGCGCTGCCGCCAGGGGCACACGGAGTGAACTCACCCGACCGCATGCATGCCTGGCTCGACTCCCACCCCGACGAGTACGTCGTCGTGCTGGGGCCGGACCTGCTGATGGACGCTGCGATCGAGGTCTGCGAGGAGCTGCGGATCGCGCGACCGACGGTCAGCGTGATCCTGGTCCGCGACACCCTCGACACCGATGTACTGACCCGGGCGATGAAGGCCGGTGCCCGCGATGTTGCGGCCGGCGACGACATCGCCTCGATCTCCGCTGCCATCCAGCGCGCGCACCAGCTGCACATCGCGCTGCGCGGGCCGGCCGGGGCGGTCCGCTACGGCAAGGTGGTCACGGTCTTCTCGCCCAAGGGCGGGGTGGGCAAGACCACCATGGCGGTCAACCTCGCCCTCGCGCTCACCGAGAAGGGCGCCCGCAAGGTGTGCCTGGTCGACCTCGACCTCGCCTTCGGCGACGTCGCGATCACCATGCAGCTCTTCCCGACCCACTCGATCGAGCAGGCCGTCGGCTCCGAGGAGACGATCGACCAGGCGATGCTCGACGGGCTGCTCACGCGCCACAAGGACTCGCTGATGGTGCTCGCGGCGCCCGCCCACCCCGACGTCCGGGAACGGGTGACGCCGGTGCTGATCTCCCGGATCCTGAAGACGCTCAAGGAGGAGTTCGACTACGTCGTCGTCGACACCGCCCCCACGTTCGACGACATCACGCTGACCGCCCTCGACGAGACCGACGAGTGCATCATCCTGGCCACGCTCGACGTGCCGACCCTGAAGAACGTCAAGGTCGCCCTGGAGACGCTCGACCTCCTGAACATCTCGCGCGGGCACCGCCACCTGCTGCTCAACCGGGCCGACGACCTCGTCGGGATCAGCGTCGACAAGGTGGAGACCATCCTGGGCATGCCGGTCGCGATCCAGATCGGTACGGACGTCGCCATCGCGGCGGCGACCAACGCCGGCACGCCCATCGTCGCCGACAACCCCGGCCACCCCTCCAGCATCGCCGTCACGAGGCTCGCCGCCACGCTCGCCGGCGAGCCGGTCACGGCGCCCGCCGCCGCGCGACCGCGTCCGGGAGGAACCGCCGGTCGAGACCAAGAAGCGGCGCTTCGGCAGGAAGAACAGGTGACCACCTCATGAGCACTCTTTCGGACCGTCTGGCCGCCGCCCGGCAGACCAGCGAAGGGACCGGCAAGCACGCCGCCGACTCCCCCGACGACGTACTCGACGACGGCACCGCCGTCGACGTCATCGCCGGAGAAGGCGCCGCGAAGCCGGCCGCCTCAGCGAGCAACTACGCCAAGGCCGCCGCGCCGCCGGTGAAGACGACGGACCCGTCATCGACCCGGCGCACCCTCGCCAGCCAGCAGAACGACCGGATCGACGAGCTCAAGGCCAGCGTCCACGACGGAGCTGCTCACCCAGCTCGGCCCGCACCTCTACGACGCCGAGATGGACCAGAACCAGCTCGACACGCAGGTCCGCGCCGTCCTGGGCGACGTGCTGTCCTCGCAGGACCGGCCGCTGAGCAGCAGCGACCGCGCCCGGGTCACCCAGGAGATCAGCGACGACATCCTCGGCTACGGCCCGATCGAGCCGTTCCTGCGCGACGTCGACGTCTCCGAGGTCATGGTCAACGGCTACAACAGCATCTACCTGGAGAAGGCCGGCAAGCTGGTCCCGGCCAACGCCACGTTCGCCGACGAGGCCCACCTGCGCCGCACGATCGACAAGATCGTGTCGCGCATCGGTCGCCGCGTCGACGAGGCGAGCCCGATGGTCGACGCCCGGCTGCCCGACGGCAGCCGCGTCAACGCCGTGGTGCCGCCGCTGGCGGTGGACGGCTCGGCGCTGACGATCCGGAAGTTCGCGGCGGATCCCTTGACGTCGGTCGACATGGTCAACTTCGGCAGCTTGACCCCGCAGACCCTGGACTTCTCGAGGCCTGCGTCCGCGGTCGCCTCAACGTGATCGTGTCCGGCAGCACCGGCGCCGGCAAGACCACGACGCTCAACGTGCTCTCGTCGTTCATCCCGAACGACGAGCGGATCGTGACCATCGAGGACGCCGCCGAGCTGCAGCTCAAGCAGGATCACGTCGTCCGCCTCGAGTCGCGCCCGGCCAACATCGAGGGCAAGGGCGCGGTGACCATCCGGGACCTGGTCAAGAACACGCCTGCGGATGCGGCCCGACCGCATCATCGTCGGCGAGGTCCGGGACGCCTCTGCGCTGGACATGCTGCAGGCGATGAACACCGGCCACGACGGCTCGATCTGCACGCTCCACTCCAACGGACCACGCGACACGCTCGCCCGCATGGAGACGATGGTGCTGATGGCCGGCATGGACCTTCCGGTCCGCGCCATCCGCGAGCAGGTGGCCTCCGCGGTCGACCTGATCGTGCACCAGACGCGCTTCAAGGACGGCAGCCGCGCGGATCACCCACATCAGCGAGGTCGAGCGGATGGAGGGTGACGTGATCACGCTCCAGGACATCTTCGTCTTCGACAACACCGCCGGCTTCGACTCCGAGGGCCGCAACCTCGGCCGCCTGCGCTCGACCGGGCTGCGTCCGAAGTTCCTCGACAAGCTCGCGAACGCCAACGTCACCGTCGACCCGCTCCTCTTCCACACGGATCGGATCTAGGACGTGTGCACTCGATCTTGGCCGTCGCGAGCGTCGCATCCGCGGGATGAATCGCAAGGCGCAGATGCGATGGCAGACCGGGTTCTGCCTTTCGAGCGTCTGCAACACCGCGAGGCGCCCGCGGGGCGGCGCGCAGCAGGCCATAGAGGGAGTGGGCGCGTCCTATTGCACGCCATCCGCTCCCTCATCGCCGCGGCCGTCGTCGCGGGCACCGTGGTGCTGGGCTCCGCCGGAGCGGCCTCGGCCGCCGACGGATCCATCGCGCACGTCGAACCGACCGCGGACGGCCTGCAGATCCTGGTCTCCGTGCCGGCCGACGCCGACGTCGAGCTCGACGGGGTGACGGTCACGATCAACGAGGCCGACGCCGACGCCGTTGCGGTGCCGGCCGACACCTCGACGCTCGTCCAGCGCACCGCCGTGCTCGCGATCGACACGAGCCGCTCGATGCGCGGTCCGCGCTTCGCGGCTGCCAAGGAAGCCGCGCTCGCCTACATCGACGCCGTCCCGGACGACGTCTCGGTGGGCATCGTGAGCTTCGCGGGCGAGGTCACCAGCTCGCTATTGCCGACGCAGGACCGCGACACCGCACGTGAGGTCATCGACGAGCTCAGCCTCTCCAAGCAGACCCGCCTCTACGACGGCATCCTGGCCGCCGCTGCCATGGCCGGCGACCAGGGTCAGCGCTCGCTGCTGGTCCTCTCCGACGGCGCGGACACCAGCGCGACCCCCGTCGACGACGTCACCAAGGCGATCTCCGAGGCGGGCCTGCTCGTCGACGTCGTCGCCCTCGAGCAGGGTGGTGGGCCCAACCTGACTGCCCTCGAGCAGCTCGCGGAGGCCGGCAACGGCCGCGTGATCAGCGCCGACAGCGACGCCCTCGCCGAGACGTTCTCCGCCGAGGCCGACGTGCTCGCCACCCAGGTCCTGGTCACCGCGCAGGTGCCCGCGTCCGAGAGCGGCACGCAGGGCACCATCGAGGTCACCATCCCCTCGTCCGCCGGCGACATCACCGCCTCGGCGTACACCACCATCCAGGGCGAGATCGTGCCGGAAGCGGTCGTCACCGACCGCGGCTGGTCACCGCCCGACTGGGTGATGTACGCCGGCGTCGGAGCCGTCGGCCTGGGCCTCGTCGCGCTTCTCGTCATGCTGGTGCCGTCCGCGCCGGGCCCCGTCGGTGTCGTCGACCGGGTCGCGTCGTACACGCAGTCGACCGGTGCCGGCAACGAGGTCGAAGCGAAGGCGGAGGGCAGCGAACCACTCGCTCAGGCGAAGGAGGCCGCGGCCGAGGTCCTCCGACGCAACCAGAGCCTCGACGCCAGGATCACCCACCGGCTCGAAGGCGCCGGGAGCGACCTCAAGTCATCCGAGTGGCTCCTGCTCCACATCACGATCATGGTCGTCGCCGGTGCGGTGGGCCTGCTGCTCGGCCAGGGCAACCTGGTCATCGGATTCATCTTCCTGGGGCTCGGCATCATCGGCCCCTGGTTCTATCTGGGGTTCCGCCGGTCGCGCCGCCGCAAGGCGTTCAACGCCGCGCTGCCCGACACTCTGCAGCTGATGTCCGGATCGCTCGCGGCCGGCCTCTCGCTGACCCAGTCGGTCGACACGATCGTCCGCGAGGGCATCGAGCCCGTGGCTTCCGAGTTCAAGCGCGTGCTGGTGGAGACGCGCCTCGGCGTGCCACTCGAGGTCGCGCTCGAAGGCGTTGCCGAACGGTTCGAGAGCAAGGACTTCGAGTGGGTCGTGATGGCGATCAACATCCAGCGCCAGGTCGGTGGCAACCTCGCCGAGCTGCTGGACACGGTGGCCGCGACGATGCGGGAGCGCGAGTACCTCCGCCGGCAGGTCAACTCGCTGTCCGCCGAGGGCCGGCTGTCGGCCATCGTCCTCTCCGTGCTGCCGCCCGGCTTCCTGATCTACCTGCTCGTGGCACAGCGCGACTACGTGATGCCGCTCTTCACCGACATCCGCGGACTGGTGATGTTGGTCAGCGCGACCCTGTGGCTCCTGGTCGGAGTCTTCTGGATGAGCAAGCTGGTCAAGGTGGAGGTCTGACATGATCCTGCTCTTCGTGATGGGCCTCATCCTGGTGATGTCCGCGCTCACGCTCGCCGGCATGGCCCTCGCGGGCGAACGCCCCACCGGCGGCATCACCCGCTCGCTGGCCGTGCTCGAGGCGATGGGCAGTGCGCCGTCCGAGATGACCAAGGACCTCGACCGGCCCTTCGGTGAGCGCATCCTCGAGCCGCTCCAGGCCCGAGCGCTCAAGGTCGGCCGGCGCCTGTCGGGCTCCGACGCCGCCGACCGGATCCGCCACAAGCTCGACCTCGCGGGCAACCCCCGCGGCTGGACCGTCGACCGGGTCCTGTCCGGCAAGGTGATCGGCGCGATCGCGCTCGCCCTGGTGGGCCTCGCCTTCGCGCTGATCGTCGGCGCCCCGGGCACGATGCGGATCCTGGCCCTGCTCGTCGGCCTGGGCGTCGGCTTCTTCGTGCCCGACTTCTACCTCTACCAGCGCAGCTACGACCGTTCGCAGCAGATGCAGCGCGACCTGCCGGACGCCATCGACCTGATGACGATCAGCGTGGAGTCGGGCCTCGGTTTCGACGCCGCCGTGCAGCAGGTGGCGCGCAACACCGAGGGCCCGCTGGCCGAGGAGTTCTCCCGGCTGTTGCGGGAGATGCAGATCGGTCAGGGCCGCGTCGGAGGCGCTGCGGGCGATGGCCGACCGCAGCGACGTCGCCGACCTGCGGTCGTTCGTCAGCGCCATGGTCCAGGCCGACATCCTCGGCATCCCGGTGGCCACGGTGCTGCGCGTGCAGTCCAAGGAAATGCGCGTCAAGCGCCGCCAGCGGGCCGAGACCAAGGCCCAGCAGGTGCCGGTCAAGATCACCGTCCCGCTCATCTTCTGTATCCTTCCTTGTCTGTTCATGGCCGTTATGGGACCGGCTGTGCTTACTGTTCTGGATGGCTTCGGTTAGGCCTTGATGCGTAACAGGCAACTCCTCCGGCTGTCCGGGGCCGCACGCGCGCTTCGTGCTGGTCGCGATCGCGGTCGCCCTGATGGCGGAGCGGGCCGACACGAACGACCCGTCGCTCAAGGTGATCATTCGCGGTCTTCGCTGACGCCTGCTGGCGATCTGGGGACTCGGCCAGATCGCCGCCTGGCGCCCCCGCCTCCGGACGACGCTGTCGCGCACCGAGGAGGCCGCGCTCACCGGGCTGGTCTGCGCCATCGCGCTCGACTACACGCTCGCGCCCCTGATCGCGCTCACGGTGCTTCCGTTCGTCGCGGGACTCAACGAAGGCTTCCGGGGCGCAGCCCGGGCCCTCTCGGCACAGCTGATCGCGCTCGTCCCCGCCGCCCTGTTCTTCAACTCCGGCGACTTCCTCGGCGACACGAGCCAGGCGATCTTCGCCTGGAGCATCGCCGCCCTCGGCGTCGGCCTGATCTCGGTCTTCATCCGCTCCACCGCGCTCGCGGACGACGACGACCTGGCGCCGTACCGGCATGCCCAGAACCTGATCCGCCAGCTGATCGACATCTCCGGAGGACTGAGCTCGGGCCTGGACGTCAACACCATCGCCGGCAGCCTGCTGAGCACCGTCGGCGACAAGCTGCCGGTCTCGGCGATCGCCCTCTACGTGCCGCGCGGCGAGACCCTGATCTCCGTCATCGGCCGCTCCTCGGAGTCGCCCGACGACCTGCACCAGGGCGAGGCGCTCGCCGTAGAGGCCTGGGCCCGCACCGACACGGTGATCGGCGGCAGCGCGTTCGCGTTCCCGGTCGGCGACCGCGCGATCATCGGCGGCGTGCTGTCGGACCGGGTGAAGCTCGAGACGTTCAACCTGCCCACGAAGATCGGCCTGCTCAAGGAACGACTGAAGGCCGACGCCGTCCGCCTCGACACCGCGCTGATGTTCTCGGAGTTCCGCGCCACCGCCACCGCCGACGAACGCCAGCGCCTGGCCCGCGAGATGCACGACGGCGTGGCCCAGGACATCGCGTCGCTGGGCTACCTGGTCGACGCACTCGCCGCGAAGCCCGCGACCCCGCAGCAGGCCCAGCAGTTCCAGGTCCTGCGCGAGCGCGTCAGCCACGTCGTCGCCGAGGTCCGCCAGTCGGTGCTCACGCTGCGCACCAGCGTCGGCGAGAGCGAGAGCCTGGGCGCGGCGATCAGCTCGGTGGCCCGCAACCTCAGCGAGGTGTCCGGCATCCCGATCCACGTCACCCTCGACGAGCACACGACGCGACTGCGGCCGGCCGTCGAGGCCGAGCTCTACCGGATCACCCAGGAAGCCATGAACAACGCCATCAAGCACGCCAAGGCGACGGCGATCAGGGTGCACTGCCAGGTGCACGCGCCGGCCGCCTCGATCACCATCACCGACGACGGGCGGGGTCTGCAGCAGGCCCGTAGCGACTCGCACGGCCTGCAGATCATGCAGGAACGCGCCCTCCTGGTCGACGCCGAGCTGACCATCGGCTCCAGCCCCGAAGGCGGGCTCGCCGTGCAGGTGCGGATCGTCCCCGAAGTACCCGACACCACCGAACTGAACGCCGAATCAACCGAAAAGGTGAGCACATGAGCGACGCTCCGACCCGCATCCTTCTGGTCGACGACCACGAGCTGATCCGCAACGGCCTGGGCGCCGTGATCGACCTCGAGGAGGACCTCGCCGTCATCGCCACGGCCGGCAGCGTCGCCGAGGCCCTGACCTCCTACGCCGAGCTGAAGCCCGACGTGGTGATCGCGGACCTCCAGCTCCAGGACGGCACCGGGCTCGACATCGTGCGCACGATCCGCAAGGACACCGACAACGTCGGGCTGATCGTGCTGACCATGCACTCCGGCGACGACCAGATCTTCGCCGCGATGGAGGCCGGCGCGTCCGGCTTCGTCGGCAAGGACGCACCGGCCGGCGAGGTGGTCAAGGCGGCCCGTCACGCCGCCGTGTCCCCGCGCTCGTTCATCTGCGCCGGCCTGGTGGGGGCGATGATGCGCCGCCAGGCCTCGGAGTCCTCGCGGCTGACCGAGCGCGAGCACGACGTGCTGCTCCTGCTCGCCGACGGGCTCGGGGCCGCCGCGATCGGCGAGAAGCTCTACCTGAGCGAGTCGACGGCCAAGTCCCACATCGCCCGGATCTACCAGAAGCTCGGGGCCGCCAACCGCGCCCAGGCGCTGGTCACGGCGATGCGCACGGGACTGCTGTCCAGCGTGGCGCCCGCGGCCAGGGGTAACTGAACCCACCCAGCCGACTCGCCTAGTCCTATGTGACTACCCGGGTCGAGCCGAACTCCCGATTCGGACGATGTGGCCGCTCCACCACGATCTTCCTTGTGAGGTACCTGCGCCTCGTACTGGGGACAGCCACTTCGTTACAGGGGAGAACATCATGATGGACAAGCTCATCAACTTCATCGAGACCCGCATCGCAACTCGTGAGGAGCGCGGCGCCTCCGCCGTCGAGTACGGCCTGCTCATCGCCGGCATCGCCGCGCTGATCGTGGTCGCGGTGTTCGCGCTGGGCCCGGTCGTCAAGGAAGCCTTCACGGACACCTGTGACGAGATGACGGGCACGCCGACCACCATCAGCGCCACTGCAACAGCTGACGGTCGCCCAGTCGCGGCGCCGAACAGCCCCCGTTGTCCGAACCATCCGGACGGCGGGGGCTGTTCGCGTGCCCGATCAGCCATCGTCGGCGCCTCCGAGAGTCCCCGCGGGCTAGTCCCAAATGACTACTCCGATCGAGCCGAACTCCCGATTCGGGAGAGGTGCCGGGTGCACGAGGATTCTCGCAAGAAGTTCCTGCTGGCACCTGGGGGACGACAACCGACGCAGGGAGACAACACCATGTTCGCCAAGATCGATGCCTTCATCCAGAACCGCCTCGCCAAGCGCGAGGAGCGCGGCGCCTCCGCCGTCGAGTACGGCCTGCTGATCGCCGGCATCGCCGCCCTGATCGTGGTCGCCGTGTTCGCGCTCGGCCCGGTCGTCAAGGAAGCGTTCACCGACACCTGCACCAGCATCAAGGCCGGCGCGCCAGACGTCCGCCAGCCTGCTCGCCGCTGACCTCTGACAGCTGACCGCACGGTGCCATCGAGGGAGCGGCACCGCGCGATCTCAGCAGGTGCGGGGTGGCGTGAGGGAGCGCCACTCCGCACCGTCAGCGGGAGCCGGCCACAGACCGGCCCCACGGAATAGCCCCTTCGAGAGGGACACAGCCCTCGTCGACCGGGATGACAGCGACTCAGTCGCCGCTCATCCGGACGGCGAGGGCTATTCGTTTGAGCACCGTCGGGTGGCTGCCGAACCACCACTGCGACCAGGCCATGGGCGTGGGATCGGCCAACGAGCGCAGGGCGAGCTCGCGCTGCATGGCGATGAACGCGTCCGAGTCCCCCGTCGTCGCGAGGGCGTCCACGTCGGCCCGGGTCTCGATCTGCCGGCTGATGCCGTTCTGGATCGGGGCGGTCGCCAGCGTCGCCAGGGCCACCACGGCCAGCAGCACGGGCACCACCTGCGGATCCCGCAACGCCGGCCAGCCGCGCCTGCGCAGCGCGCCGAGCAGCAGCGCCAGCAGACCGATCCCGACCAGGGCGCCCGAGGCGCCCAGCGCGGTGCCGGTGACCACGTCGCGATGCTTGGCATGGGCGAGCTCGTGCGCGACCACCGACAGCGCCTGGTCCTGCGGCAGCGACTCCACGAGGTTGTCGTAGACCACGACCCGCCGGGTGCTGCCGAAGCCGGACACGTAGGCGTTGAGCGTCGTCGTACGCCGGGACGCGTCGGCGACCAGCACGTCGTCGATCGGCACGCCCTCCTTGTCGGCGAGCTCGAAGATCTCCGTGCGCAGCGGCCCGTCGGCCAGCGGGGTGAACTTGTTGAAGACCGGCTCGACCACCACCGGGTAGACGAAGGAGCCCACGCCGACCAGGGCCACCAGCAGCGCGCCCGCCACCGCGGGCCAGGCCCGCTGCCAGCGGCGGGCGCACGCCATCACCACGATCACGCCGATGGCGGTGATCACGATGCCGACCAGCTCGTTCTTGGCCACGTCGACGGCGAACCCGGACCAGGCCTGCTCGGTGAGCCCGTAGTCGCGGTAGAGGACTCGTTGCGCGATCCCGAACGGGAGCGTGACCAGCCGGCCGACCACGGCGAGCACCGCCACCGCCTCGAGCACCTGGAGCCACCACGGTCCGCGCAGGCGCTCGAACAGGCCCCTGCCTCTACGGCTGAATCCGAACCAGCAGGCCACCAGCAGGGACCCGACCAGCGAGCTCCAGCTCCACACCCGGGCCCAGCGCGAGAACTCCTCGGCCCGCTGGATCTCCTCAGCGCTGAACACCGAGCGGGCCGACACCGGGGTCAGGTCCCCTCCGGGCACCGGGTCCCACGGGACCAGCCACCACGCCAGCACCACGAACGCGATGCCGCCGATGGCGGCCACCACCAGCGCGGTGCGCCGGCTCTCGTCGTTCACCCGGCCAATTCTTCCAAGCGCTGCTGCCACGCGCGGACCAGGTCCGCCTCGGTCCAGTCGAACCCGTCGCGCAACAGCTCGACCAGCGGCTCGCCGCTGCTGGCCGCTTCGTAGAACCGGACCAGCGCCGCCTCACCCCCACGCTCGGCGAGGACCACGGTGACGAGCCAGGCGGCCTCGTAGGCCGCGCCGAGGTGCGCCTCGGTGCCGCTGAAGTCGTCCTCGACGGGGAGCGCCGGCGGCACGCCCTGCCGTCGCACCTGCTCGATGATCTGCCCGGCCGTGCGCGAGGTGGGCAGGTCGATGCCGCGCAGAGCGACGTAGTCGGCGAAGCCCTCGACGAGCCACTTCGGCCCCATGCTCTCCGGCGCCCTGGTCGCGACGTGCGTGGCCTCGTGGCTCATCACCACGCGGTCGCCCTGCTCGCTGTTGCGCTCGAAGACCTCGGGGTTCACGAAGACGTGCAGCGGGGCGTCGGGGGTCAGCAGGCCGTCGGGTGAGGCCGTC
The DNA here is from genome assembly GCA_963769475.1 of uncultured Actinomycetota bacterium. GTDB lineage: Bacteria > Actinomycetota > Actinomycetes > Propionibacteriales > Nocardioidaceae > Nocardioides. The sequence continues at coordinate 400,267 of CAVYLX010000001.1, forward strand.
ACCGCCGCGATCGCCGAGTAGACGCCGGGCTCGACATCCAGCGCGGCCTCCAGGCCGGCCCGGTCCGCGGGCACCTCCACCACCAGCCGCGGGCGCCACGAGGTGAGCACGCGGGTGACGTACGGGATCGCGGCCTCGGCCACCCGTTGGTAGTCCTCGAGCTGCTTCGGGTCGCCGGCCACCAGCACCAGCGTTCGCGGTGTACGCCGCACCGCCACCGGCCCCGACATCCATACCGGACTCCGCCGGTCTCCCCCACCGATCGAGACGATCCGCACCAGCTCCGGATCGTCCGGGTCGAGCCGGAACGTCACCAGCACCTCGGTGCGTGACGGAGCCGAGTCGAAGCCGCCGAAGGCCCACGTGGCATCCACGGCCGCGCTCCAGGTGCCGTCCGGCGAGATCCCGCTGGCCTCGTCGACGTAGCGGAGCGTGAAGTCCTCGAGGTCGAGCAGGCCGGCGTTGGTGGCCAGCGCGACCAGCTGCGCCTCTGCAGCCGCATCGTCCACGGCGGCGAGCTCGGCGGCGGCGCCGGTGTCGCCGCTCTCCACGGCCGTGGTCAGGTCGTCCAGGGTGGCGGTGGCCGCTCCGGGGGCGACCTCCGGCCCGGAGTGGTCGGGCCTAGGGGCGACGTAGGGGTCGGGACGCGTTGCGTACCAGGCCAGCCCGGCGACCACTGCAAGGAGGGACAGCGAAAGACCGGCCACCCACCAGAGTGGACGGCCGGCCTTGGAAGCGCGGGATCGGGCCAGCGTCAGCCGGGCCGGACCGCGCCGACGTACGGCATGGAGTAGAGGTCGGAGACGAGCACGCCCGAGCCGGGGTTGGCGGCGTGCACGATCAGGCCGTTGCCGATGTACATCCCGACGTGGCTGATCGGGCTGTAGTAGAAGACCAGGTCGCCTGGCTGCAGGTCCGCGGCCGAGACATGGGGTCCGGAGCTGTACTGGGCACTCGAGGAGTGCGGCAGACCGACGCCGGCCGCGCCCCACGCCATCATGGTCAGGCCGGAGCAGTCGAACGAGCTCGGACCGGCCGCGCCGTAGACATACGAGTCGCCGACCTGGGCCATGGCGTACTGGATCGCGACCGCGGCCCGGCCGGAGGCGGGCACGTCGGACGGCAGTCGGACGGTGCCGCGCGTCAGGAGCGCCTCGCGCTCCTCTTCCTTGAGGCGGTCGAGCAGCGCCTCGGCCTCGGAGTGCTTCGCGTCGATCTTCTTCTTCTCGGCAGCCAGGCGCTTCTCGAGCTCGGCAACCTGCTCGGCGCGCCGCTCGGTGGCGTCGTGCCGGATGTCGAGAGCCTCGATCTCGGTCGCGTAGTCGTTGAAGAGCTGGTCCTGGTAGTCGCCGTACGCCGCCATGGTGGCCAGCTGCGACAGGAACGAGCTGGAGTCCTCGGACAGGAAGACCTGGCCGGCGGCGGAGATGTCGCTGCCTTCGTACTGGTCGACGACGGAGTCGGCGAGCCGCTCGCGCACGGACTTCAGCGCCTCGTCCTGGCGCTTCTGGTCCGACGAGAGGGAGCCGAGGTCCTGGTGGAGCTCGGCGAGCTCCAGCTTGGCGTCGTTGTAGCGCTCGGAGGCCTGCTCGGCCTCGTGGAAGAGCTTGTCGACCCGAGCCTGGACGTCGTCGATGTCGGGTTCGGCCTGGGCCGAGGTCGAAGGGACCAGCCCGATCGCGACGGCGAGGGCGAGTCCGAAGAGGACGGTGGTGATGCGGTGTCGGCTGAGGTGCCGAGAGGTGGTCCGACCGTGCTGCACGAGCGGGCGCTCTCCTTGCGTGTCGTACGCCTACCGGGTGAGCTGACGGGTTCGAGCACGACTGGCCCTACGCCCGCTCCTCGCCACCGGTTTCGTGGCGCCTCGCGGGAGATTCACCCCAGGTGGTGCCGCCCCGTGTGACAGGTGGTGCTGGTGCGACAACCGTTTGGTTCCCCGGCTCCGATCCGCAGCATCGGGTAGATGCGACGTCTCGGACTCAGCGCGGCGCCCGCGCGGATCCTGCTGATCCACTGTCACGGGCACCTGAGGCGCCACGTTAGCCGCCTTGGCGACCTGCGCCAACTCTTGCTGTCAGGTCGTGGACACGTGTCGCAGCGCATTTTCCGGGCTCCGACTCAGGCCGACTCGACCTCGGGGCCGGCCACGGGGCGCACCAGGCGCAGCGGTGGCACCAGCCCGCCCTCGGCGAGCACGTCGAACGCCCGGCGTTCCTCGTCGTCGAAGGTGAGCTCAGGAGGAGGGCCCAGCAGCACGGTCACCACGCAGTCGTGGCACGCCAGGCCGCGCACCACGCAGGTGTCGCAGTCGATTCTCGTCGTCATGCAGGACACGCTCCCAGGCACCACCGACAGAGCTCTGTCAGAGGCCCTGTCAGAGGCCCTGCCAGAGGCTCCGTCACAGCAGAACTCCCTCGGTCGACTCCACCACGGCGGGCTTCCGGCGGACCCGAGCCCAGGCCCAGGCGAGCAGGGCCAGCCCGAGGTCGCCGCCGGTGTGCAGCACCCGGGTGATCAGGGCGATCGCGGTGGCGCTGGTCAGGCCCATGACCGGCGTCAGCAGCGCGACGAGGGTGACGTCGCGGGCACCCAGCCCCGCCGGGGCCACCACCACCAGCACCCCGACGGCGTACGCCGTGGCGAACGCACCCGCTGCCACGGCGAACACGCGGGGCGAGGGGTCGGGCGCCAGCAGCAACATCGCGCCGGCGTACGCCGCCCAGGTGACCGCCTGGAGCACCACGACGCGAGCAACGCCGCCATGGGTGAGCGCCAGCCGGTCGCCATGGGCGAGCAGCGAGCCGAAGAAGTTGACGACCCACGGACTGAGCGCGGCCACCCCGGCGAGCACGACCAGGACCAGCACCCAGCCCGGCACCGCCACGGACGACGCGCCGAGCAGAGCGGCCGAGGAGGCGACCAGGGCCGCGGTCGCAAGGTTGACGCCGAGGAAGACCAGCGAGGTGCTGACCGTGGTCCGCACCGGCACCTGGTGCTTGCGGGCCAGCTGCGCGTGCGCACCCATCGACCAGACGGCGCCGGGGATGTACTTGCCGAGCTGTCCGACGAAGAAGACGGCGCGGCCCTCACCGGGCGGAAGCTCTCGCCCGTAGGCCGCGAGCAATCGCAGCCAGGCGGTGCTGGTGACGGCGATGCCGACGACCACCAGGACGCCCGACAGGACGATCCGCACCGGCGACGTGGCGGTGAGCGCGTCCACCAGCTCGTCGGTGCGATCGTGCAGGCCCCACCAGGCGAAGGCCAGGACCGCGCCGAGGAAGACCCAGCGCGCGACGTCGAGCCAGCGGCGGCGGGTCATGCGGCCCTCGCGGACGGTGGCCGGACGGAGATCAGCGCCGTGCGGGTCGGGTACGGCAGTGCTGGGGTGCGCCCGCGCGTCCACTGCACCTCGAGCCGGCACCCGAAGGTGGCGATGGCGTCGCGGTAGCGGGCCCGGTCGACGTTGTCGAGCACGATCAGTCCCCCGCCGGCCAGCCGCTGCACCGCGCGGTCGAGGCAGGCCTCGCGGGCCCGCCCGTCGATCACGATCAGGTCCAGCGGGCCGGCCACGTCGTCGATCGCGGCGACGTAGTCGGTGAAGTCGAGGCCGGCGAAACCCGGCTTGGCCGACGGCACGCTGACTCCGGGGACGGGCTCAACAAGGCGCAGCCGAGCGTTGCCGGGCAGCGCGGTGCGCATCCGGTCGGCCCAGCCCGGGTCGTGCTCGACCGAGATCACGGTGCCGCAGCGGCGGCCGAGCCAGACCGTCGAGGCGCCCGAGCCCCACTCGAAGGCGCGGCTCGCGGGCCGTTCGGCCAGGAAGGCCTCGACCCGGTCGGCGGCCTCGAACGTCCACCACGGCACGTCGAAGGCGAGCAGGTCCTCGAGGTCGTAGACCGACAGCCAGGAGCGCACCCAGAGGACGGTCCGCGACCGCGCGGCCAGCCGGTCGAGCAGCGCCAGCAGGCCGGTCACCCGGAGCACCACCCGCACGGCACGCACGATGCGGATGTAGAACGTCTTCACGGCGTACCTCCCAGTCGGAGCGTGAGCACCCGCAGGTCACGGTCGGCGTCTCCGAACCCGACCACCACCCGGCCCTCCCCGTACGCCGCCGCGGTGTCGGCCGGGATCTCCACCCGGAAGGCGCTCCCGTCGACGTGCGTCTCGACGGGCTCGCCGTTGACCTCCACCGCCATGCCCTCGGCACCCAACGCGGTGCCGGTGAGCGTGAGTGGTCGCGCGGCCTCGGCTGGCGGCAACGCGAAGCCGAGCTCGGCCGGCTCCTCGCGGAGCCCGATGCCCCGGTCGGACTGGTGGATGGACCAGCCGCCCAGCAGGTTGCCGGAGCCGGCCCCACCCTCGAAGTCCATGCCCTCGTCGGGGAACGGCAGGAGGACCAGGTCGCACTCGGCGACGTAGCCCATCTCGACGTGCCGCCAGAACAGCCATCGCCTGACGTCGGCGAGCTGGTGGCAGTTGGACCCGAGGGCCGAGCGACCGGTCTCGATCACCAGGAAGCTGGTCGGCGAGACCTCCCAGCTGCCCGACCGCAGGTCGTCGTACGCCGCCAAGGGGCCGATCACGTCGGTGGCGCAGTCGAAGCGGCCCTCGCGTGAGGTGCGCAGGAACCTGCCCTCCGAGTCCGACGACGGGCTGCACGTGACCCAGCCGCCGGTCGGCACGCCGGGGGCCAGCTCGCGGACGCTGGTGCGCCAGTAGTCGGTGGGCACCTCGTAGTCGCTGACCCGCTCCACGAGCGGCGCAGCCAGGTTGGCCGACACCGTCGAGTAGGCATAGCTGTAGGGGAAGAGCTGGAGCTGCGCGACGACCGGGCCGAGGACGGTCAGGGCGATCGCGGCCGGCACCAGGCGACGCAGCCAGAGCTTCGACGAGTGCTGCCGCATCCCCAGCAGCGCGGCGATCCCGAGCGTCACCAGGACCGCGGTGGCCGGCGCAGAGAACAGCATCTGACGTACGCCGGTGTAGATGTTCGACTCGCGGGCGATGGCGATCATCGGCAGGGCGAAACACTGCAGGAAGACGAGTGCGATGACCGTGCCGCGCGCGTCGAGCGGCAGCCGGTGCCGCCAGACAGTGCGGACGGCGAGCCCGGTCGCCAGGAACGCCGAGGCCAGGTAGCCGAGGGGGATCTCCACGAGCACGAACAGCGGGAGCCACCACCACTCGCCCTTGGCGCCGTTGTAGCGCGACGACTCCAGGGCTCCCTCGACGAGCGCGGTGACGGGCGTGCTGAAGACCTCGGGGTAGATGGCGAGCAGCGCGACGTACGCGATTGCCAACCCGACGCCGACAGCGACGATGCGCCGCCAGTCGCGGGTGACCAGGACCAGCGCCACGCCGAGAGCGATGCCAGGCCAGATTCCCGGCCGGGTGCCGACGGCGAGCACGAGGCCGGCGGCCAGGCTGGCCGCGCCACCCACTGTCGTCAGGACCGGCCGGCTCGTCGTCGTGCGCACGACCAAGAGGGCGAGCCCCAAGGTGGCCAGCGTGAACCCGGTGGCGACCGGGATGTCCTTGACGTTGAACATCGCGTGCCCGGCCCACACCGGGAGGGCCAGGAGCACCCCGGCTGTCACCAGGCCCCACGACCAGCTCTTCAGCAGGATCCGGGTCAGCGACGCGGCAGCGGCGACGCCGACCATCGCGATCAGCCCGATGGCCAGGTGGCGCACGGCGTACGCCTCGGGGGTGGCGGCCACGCCCCTGGCACCATCGACTCCCCAGAGCAGGGACCAGCCCTGGAGGAGCAGCATCGTCGCCGGGCCGTAGACGAACTGCTGGTCCTCCCAGGGTCCCGGCTGGTCGCCGAGCAGGTCTGCGTCGAGCAGGTACCAGCCGTGCTCGAGGTAGTTGCGCATCCGCAGCACGTGGTAGGTCTCGTCCCAGGAGACACCGGTCCGCCAGCCGCCGATGAAGACCACCGCCACGCCGACCACGACCACCGCCGCTGACAGCAGCAACAGCGGACGGGGGACGGCAGGTGCCAGGCGATCGCCGGGCGCCGCGGCCACGGTCGAGGCGCGGCGGGCCGACAGGTCCAGGCTCATACCCGGCGGCCGACTGTATCTCGGTTGCGGGCGTTGACCACGAGCTCGGCGAGCAGCCCGAACAGCGAGAGCTGCAGCCCGACCATCACCATGAGCACGCCGGCGATCAGCAGCGGGCGGTCGCCGATCGAGCTGCCACCGATCTTCACCACCGTGAGGTAGCCCAGGCACAGCATCCCGGCCAGGAAGCTGAGCAGGCCGATGCCGCCGAAGAGATGCGAAGGGCGGTGCTCGTAGCTGAGCAGGAAGCGGACGGTCACGAGGTCGGCGAGGCCGCGCCAGAAGCGGTTGACGCCGTACTTGCTCTCCCCCGCCATTCGCGGGTGGTGCTGCACCGGCACCTCCGACACCCGGTAGCCCAGGCCGTGGGCGATCACGGTGAGGTAGCGGTGCATCTCGCCGTACAACATCGGCGAGACGTCGCGGGCGACAGCGGCGCGCATGGCCTTGTAGCCCGAGTTGAAGTCGCGGCCCGGGGCGCCGGAGAGCATGGCCGTGGTCCGGTTGTAGAGCTTCGAGGTGGTCCGCTTGACGAAGCGGTCCTGCCGCTGGAGGCGGGCGCCGGTCACCAGGTCGGACCCGGCGTCGACCTGGGCGAGCAGCCGCTGCAGCTCCATCGGGTCGTCCTGGCCGTCGGCGTCCATCATCACGATCACGTCGGCGCCGCCGTCGAGCGCGCGGGCGAAGCCGTGCTGCAGCGCGGCCGCCTTCCCCAGGTTGTGCCGGTGGCTCTCGAGCTCGACGCACGGCAGGTCACTCATCAGCTCCGCGACCACCTTGCCGGTGTCGTCGGTCGAGCCGTCGTCGACGATCAGCACCCGCCCGGCCGGGTCGAAGGTCAGCACCTCGTCCGCGATCCGGGGCACCAGATCGCGCAGGTTGTCGGCCTCGTTCAGAGCAGGAACCACCACCCAGAGCATGGTTCGGATGGTCCGTGTGGCGGGTGAACCGATGGTGATCCGACGGGGGTGTGTCTGTGACGTCTAGACGTCCGGGTCAGTCGGCGGCGGGGTCCTCCGACAACGGCGCGTCGACCCGGGTGACGGTCTCGATCGCGTCGGCGCGGCCGCACCAGCGGCAGGTGACCTGCTCCACGATCCTCGGCCAGCAACGTGCTCTCCTCGACCCCGTGCTCGCCGGCCATGTCGAAGTGCCAGTACTCCGTCGTCCGCCGGGTCCGCGTCACGTCGAAGCGGGTGAGGTTGCCGCAGCCACCGCACCGCCAGCGGTGTGCGTCGTCCGGAATCGAGAGAGCCACGGCGTCACCCTATTCAGCGCGGCGCCACGGCTCTGTCGGTGGACCGCCCTACGGTCGGAACGTGACCGTCAGTCCCACCAGCACCACCGCCCACAGCTCTCTCTGGGAGAGCCAGCGCAGCTTTGACGAGCTCGGACGGCCACTGCGCGACCTCACGTTCTGCGTGGTCGACCTGGAGACCACCGGCGGCTCGGCCGCGGCGGGATCGATGATCACCGAGATCGGCGCGGTCAAGGTGCGCGGCGGCGAGGTGCTCGGCGAGTTCCAGACGCTGGTCAACCCCCACACCGAGATCCCGGCGTTCATCGCCGTGCTGACGGGCATCAGCAACTCGATGGTGGCCGACTCCCCGAGCATCGACTCCGCCCTGCCGGCGTTCCTCGAGTTCGCGGCCGGCTCCGTGCTCGTCGCCCACAACGCGCCGTTCGACGTCGGGTTCCTGCGCCACTTCTGCGAGCAGCAGGAGCGCGCCTGGCCGACCTTCGAGGTCGTCGACACGGCCAAGCTCGCGCGCCGGGTGATCACGCGTGACGACGCCCCCAACTGCAAGCTCTCCTCGCTGGCCAGGGCGTTCCGGTCCACGACGACGCCCAACCACCGCGCGCTGTCCGACGCCCGCGCGACCGTCGATGTGCTCCACGGTCTGATGGAGCGGCTCGGGGCCCTCGGCGTACACACGCTCGAGGAGCTGCAGACCTTCTCGTCGCGGGTGACCTCGGCCCAGCGCCGCAAGCGCCACCTCGCCGACGGGCTGCCCCACTCCCCCGGCGTCTACCTGTTCAAGGACGACCGGTCCCGGGTGCTCTACGTCGGCACGTCGCGTGACCTGCGCACCCGCGTCCGCTCCTACTTCACCGCCTCGGAGACCCGGTCGCGGATGGGCGAGATGGTGGGGCTGGCGTCGTCGGTCACCGGCATCGAGTGCGCGACCCCGCTCGAGGCCGAGGTGCGCGAGCTGCGGCTGATCGCCGAGCACAAGCCGAGCTACAACCGGCGCTCGCGTTTTCCCGAGAAGGTCACCTTCATCAAGCTCACCCGTGAGCCCTGGCCGCGGCTGTCGCTGGTCAAGAAGGTGCTCGACGACGATGCCGACTACCTCGGGCCGTTCGGGTCCAAGAGGATCGCCGAGAAGAGCCTGGCGGCGCTCCACGACACCTTCCCGGTGCGGCAGTGCACCGACCGCCTCGCGCTGCGCTCGTCCCGAGCGGCGTGCGTGCTGGCCGAGATGGGCCGCTGCCTGTCCCCGTGCGACGGCAGTGCCGACACCGACACCTACGCCGCCGTCGTCCGCCAGCTGCGCGACACGTTGCTCAGCCGGCCCGACGACGTCGTCGAGATCGTCAACGCCCGGATGTCGGCGCTCGCCGCCGAGGAGCGGTTCGAGGAGGCCGGCGTCCACCGAGATCGCCTGGCCGCGTTCGTGCGGGCAGCCGCGCGTTCGCAGCGGCTCACCTCGCTGACCCGCTGTGCCGAGGTGGTCGCCGCCCGCCGCGAGGACGACGGCCGCTGGGCCGTCCACGTCGTCCGCTACGGCCGCCTCGCTGCCGCCGCGGTGATCCCGCCCGGTGCCGACGCCCACGCGTTCGTGGCGGAGCTGAGGGCGATGGCGGAGACGGTCACCCCGGCCCCCGGTCCCGTGCCGGCCGCCAGCGCCGAGGAGAGCGAACGCGTGCTGCGCTGGCTCGAGTCGCCCACGATCCGGCTGATCGAGATCGACGGTGAGTGGACCTGTCCGGTCAACGGCGCCACCCGCCACCTGGCCACCTCCGTCGTCGAGCCGGCGCCGTTCGACGCCTCGGTGGAGACGCGCCGCGAGAGAGGCCGACTAGGCTCGCGCCCATGATCACCGCCATCGTCTTCGTGAAGGCCGACGTCGCCCGGATCCCCGAGGTGGCCGAGCAGATCGCGGCCATCGACGGCGTCAGCGAGGTCTACTCCGTGACCGGCCAGATCGACCTGATCGCCATGGTCCGGGTGCGCAACCACGACGACGTCGCGGCCGTGGTGGCCGACCGCCTCAACAAGGTCCAGGGCGTCAACGAGACCGAGACCCACATCGCCTTCCGCGCCTACTCCCAGCACGACCTGGAGTCGGCGTTCTCGCTCGGGCTGGACTGATGCTGGCCCGGTCGGTGCACCGCTCGTAGTCCGATCGGGCTACTCGCCGGGTCGAACGGCCAGAACAGTGTTGTTTGCTCCCCGCACCCCTCGTTGCTTCCTACGGTTGACGAGCGATGACTGTCAGCAGTGCCTCCATGACCTCGATCCCCGGTTCGTCCTCCACGACGCCGCGGCGCCGTCGAGGGGTCGCGCTGGTCCTGCTGGGTCTGGTGTCGGTGCAGATCGGTTGGCTGCTCGCTGTGCCCGTCTTCTACGGAATCGACGAGATCGACCACGTCTATCGCGCTTCGTCGGTCGCCAGGGGTCACTGGCAGGTTTCCGACGTACAGCCCGACGATGGCCGGGGCGCCCTGATCCCGGTGCCCGACGACATCGCGGCTGCCGCACGTGCCGGCTGTGAGGAGCTCACCTACGTAGGCCCCGACAACTGCATCCCCACCACCCGGCCCGACGCACACGGTCAGGTTCTCATCGCAAGCGCGGCAGCGGCGTACAACCCGGCGTGGTACTTCGTCGTGGGCACAGCGGCGCGCCCCTTTGACGGAGCGCAAGCTGCACTCGCGATGAGGCTTTGCTCGCTGTTGCTCTGCAACCTGGCCATTGGCGCCGCACTGTGGCTCCTTGCGTCGCGGACCGCTAGTCGATGGGCGAACCTGGGGATCGTCCTCGCCTGTACGCCGGTGCTCCTCTACAGCAGCATCAATGCCGCTCCCAATGGCTTGGGCTACTGCGCGGGCATCCTGTTGTGGGTATCGCTGCTGACTCTGCCCCGCGAGCCGTCCGAGTCACTCAAGGGGCCCCTGACAGGCGTCGCCGTGAGCGCGCCGGTGCTGATGGCGACCCACTCAACGGGGCTGCTCTGGGTTGCGATGTCGCTCGTCTGCGCGGCCCCGCTGGTCCTTCCCCGGCTACGGCACGCGTGGACCCGGTCGAAGCGCGCCATCATCGCTGTCGGTCTCGTGCTGGCCGCCGCCGCCGCCGCCAACGCCACCTGGGTGCTGTCGTCCGGCACCAACGATCTCAGTGAGAACGGCAGCTACGACTTCGGTCCGGTGCCGCTCAAGACACTGGCGCAAGGACTGATCCTGTGGCCGCTCCAGTCCATCGCGACCCTTCAGACGCGTAATACCGCAGCACCGATCGCGGTCTACGCGGTCGGCGTGGCAATGCTTGCCGTCTTCGTGCTCGCGGGTTGGCGGGCCAGTCGACGGCCGGAGAAGATCTCGATGGCAGCGATCGCCGTGATGTCGCTAGCCATCCCGCTCGCCGCAACGATCGCGGCGTATCCCCGAGTGGCGGCAGCATGGCAGGGCCGCTACGGACTGGCACTGTCACTCGGCATCGTCGTCATCGCGTGCACGGCACTGGCTCGTGGGGTCGGGCCGCGGGCGCCGACCTGTTGGTTAGCCGCCGTCGGCTTCGGTTTCCTGCACTGGGCGACCCTCGTCTCGATGTTCAACGTGGACCTGGGCGGCGCGGCACACTCGTGGACTCCGTGGTTTCTGATCCTGGGCGGGCTGGTCACGGTAGGCGCCTTGGGCGCGGCGTTCACGCGCCCCGCTAGCCTGCGCGAGTGAACTGGCTGGACGACTACTGGATCGACATCCTCGGCTGGGGTGGCAGTGCGCTCCTGGTGTACTCGCTGCTGCAGGCCCGGGTGCTGCGGTTCCGCGCGATCAATCTCGCGGCCACCCTGATCCTGTTGCTGTTCAACGCGGTCATCGAGGTCTGGCCAATGGTCGGCATGAACACCGTGCTGGCCCTCATCAACGTCGTGTTCATCGTGCGCCTGCTGAGGGAGAGGCACGACGAGGAGGCGTTCGAGGTGATCGAGGTCGGCACCGACGACCACTACCTCCGCCATGTGCTGGCCACTCACGCCGACGACATCAAGACCTTCAACCCGGAGCTGGACTGGGACCCTGATCGCCCCGGCGCCCACGCCTTCGTGCTGGTCAAGGGGGACGAGACGGTCGGGGCGGTGCTGCTCCAGGCCGACGGCGACGTGGCGCAGATCCTGCTCGACTACGTGACGCCGAAGTACCGCGACTTCTCCCCCGGTGAGTTCGTGTGGCGGCGCAGCGGGCTGTTGCGCGAGCGCGGCTTCCGGCGGGTGCTGACGCCGCCCGGCATGGTGGCGGCGTACTACGGCAACGTCGGCTTCAACCGTGAGGGCGAGCAGTACGCGCTCGAGCTGAACTCAGCTGAAGACTTCGAGGCCACGCAATATCCGAGGTTGCACTCACGCACTGGATACGCCTGCTCGATCCAGGCTGTGAGGATCGGATAGCGCTCGGTCATCGGTCTGTCGTCAATGGCATACATCCACTGCTCGCTGGACCATACGACGGCCAGAGATCGGCCTCTTGAACGAGTTCGATGAGCTCATTTTGCCGCTCCGACGGCACCCAGACAACGTAGCCGTAAGGCGTACATGACGGCAGGTCTGCGACGGCGTTGATCATGCCGCTATTACTCAGATCGAAGACGCAGCGAGCGTCATGGTCGAGCAGGCGATCTCCGGCCCCAACGGACGTCCGGGGATACAACCTCCGAGGCTGAGCGAGCACCCCAGCTAAGTACCGCGCCCAGTGGTACGGCGCAGCTCTTCCAACTCCTACGAGGAACTGTGCCGAGACAATAAGTACCAGGAGTACCGTCACCACCTGTCGCGGCCATCGTCGAGACCTAAGGCTCGTCGCCACGGAGGATTGACGCGTTCGCGTGACACTCCACACCACACAAATGAGAAGCAGCGTCGCGAGGGCGGAGACACTGCCCACGAACGTCCCGGCGACGACCAGAGACAACGTGGCAACGAGGACAGCAGGGGTCCGGTGCGCCGTAGCGACGTTCACTGACACTGTCGCCCGGCGGCCGCTAGCAGGGCTAGCGGAACGAGGAGTTCGACTATCAGGTGTTCAGACGATCCAGACGGTCGAGTGCGGCCTTGGCCAGGCCGATCGAGACGACCGACCACATCAGCACTTCAAGCTGGCCCCCAGCGAGTTGCCGCGGACGAAGTCAAGTACGCCATGGCGATCGACCCTCCCGCGAGTGCGGCAACCAAGATCAGGCCGAGGGCCACGGTCCCGGTGGTCCACCGGGTACGCCAGTTGTCACCACCGCCAAGGAGCACCCGGATGTTCTCCGAGACAACCCTGGGCGAGTAAAGATCGCTGATGGCAATCAGGACCGCTCCTGGGACACCTGCCCCAAGCACACCGAAGAGTGCTTCTCGCTGAGTCCGGGCGGCTCAACAGGTAACCCCCGCCCAGAGCCACCACCCCGATGAGACCACGATTGCCAGGACCACACGAGACCGAGGGTGACGAGTGCTACCACCGATGAGTGCCATCCACGTTTGGGCCGAACGCCGCGTCGAGTGTCGAAACATCACCGAAGACGAGAACACCCAAGATCAAGCCCAGCTCTCCGATATCCCTCTATGGCTAGATCGCCGGTGGTTAGGCCGCCAGTGAACATCAGAGATCGAGAGCACAGCGCTGAGGGGCAGATCCGGACCAATATCTGCACGGCCACGACCGCCGCCACGAGCGCACAAACCGCGAGTGTCAACCAAGTCGGGAACAGGTAGCCATCCCCGAACGCTGCCCGATTCAGCTGCGCTGGCAGGTAGTCGACACCGCCATGGATTGTCATCGGCACGCCTGCTGGCGACCCATGGCGCAGGGTGACTTCAGCCACGAAATACTCGCCGTAGTGAAAAGTGTCGCCGAGTGTTCCGCCGACCAGACCGAAGGCAGTGACCACGCTACCCAGCCCGGCTCCCAGCCATCCGACGAGCCTGCTTCCCGCTCTCCAGCCGTCGGTGTGCACCGGTTCAGCACGACCTTCGACCCGACCGGCTGCACCCACGACAGGCGGCATCGCGCGACCCGCGCGACGCGACATCACGACACCGGACTGAACGTTGCCTGCACCGAGCTTCATTTCGCCTTCGAATGTCGTTCGATCATCCACGCGTCCTGCCGATTCCTAGAGTCGGAACGGCCCATCCACGCTTGCCACAGTTGGAAGAATCATCCTGTTGGCGAAGGCAGATCGGTACCTACGAGAGGTCGGTTCGGCGTAGTCAATCGTGACTAGGCCCATCTCGATGGGTCTGCACCTATTCCAACGGCTCGGGCGGGTTGTAGTGCCCGGAGACGGTTAACGCGAGGGTCCTCAACAAGGCCCAGTTGCCGCGATGGCCACCGATCTTGGTGGGGACCTCACCCTCTGGATACCTGCGCGTGGTCGGCAGTTCCTGGCAGCTGTGCCCGAGCCGTGGCGCCCGGTACGACAGGTAAGCAAGCAACTCGTAGTCGGCGAACAGGTGCCTGAAGGGAGCCACCCGAGGGTCTCGGAGCAGCCGAGCGCTGTAGCCGCGAAACCCTTGGGTGGTGTCGGTCCAGCGGAATCCCGAAGCCATCGAGAGCACCGGCGCGTGCAGGAAGCGGATAGCGAGGTCCCGCGACCTGGGTGTGTTCACAGCGGCGCCACCTCGTACGTATCGCGAGGCCTGGACGAAATCCACTCCAGCGTCGAGAGCTTCCAGGAAACTTGGAATGGCAGCTGGATCGTCCTTGTCGTTGCCATCGATGGTCACAATCCCGTCGTAGCCCTCGTCCAGCGCAAACGCGTAGGCACAGCGCAGCTGCGCGCTGAGGCGACCCGGTCCGGTTTTCACGAGGAGACCAGTGGACTGAGCCTTGGTCCAAGAGCGACGGCTCCAGAGACCCGTCGGTGCTGCCGCCGTCCGCGACCAGGACATCGGCGACGGCCGGGATGCGCAGTGCCGCCATGGCGCGCAGCAACGAACCGATCCGCTCGCCTTCGTTGATGACAGGAACTACCACGCACCACCGGCTTTGCCGCCCGAGCCACCGCTCGACGCGACACGCCGGCACCTGCCAATCCGGATCGGGAGCGCTCACGGCCGTCCGCTCTCCCAGGACTCGGCAGAGCTCATGCCTGGGTGCTCGCGATCAGGATGACTCCCACGACTACGAGGACGATGCCCACAATTGTCGGCACCTGGAAGGTCTCGTTGTAGAACACTCCGGCCCCGACAGCCACGGTAGCGATCGCGCCCGACGTCAGGATCGGGTGAGCGACGTTGATTGGAAGGCGCGTTAGCGCCACGGCGTAGACGAGGAACGCGCCCCCATAGAGGCCCAGACCGACGAGCAGCGGCCAGTTAGTGAACAAACCCCACGGCGCCGCGATGCTCGGCAGCTGCCGGGGAGGCTCAACCGCCTTCTTGACCAAAAGGCTGGCGGCGGCGTTGCACAGGATGCCGATGGCAAGGATGAGCCACTTCATACCGCACTCCCTGCTAACCCGAACACCGCACGTACGTAGGTCACAGCCCGGTCGATCTCGGCCAATGCATGGGCCGGCGTGGTGAGCATCTCGATACAAGCAACCAGATCCGGCAGGAGCCGCCGGACGGCCGGCGCAGCTTCGTTCAGGAATGGCCCCTCGATCACTGGGCGAAGATGTGGCTGGCTGACGTGCACGTGGCCGATGATGTCGCGGCTTGTCGCCAGGACCCTCGCGGTGCTCTCGTCATTCATCGCAATGGCTCCCAGATCCAACTGCATCCCGATCGCTGGGTGGTCGATGTTGCGCACCACGCTCGCGGTCTCTTCGCTGGTTGTCATGAATGTTGTCCCGTACTCGCGTGGGTTCGGCTCGAGGAGCACCTGAACGTCGTAACTACGTGCGACATCGCCCAGACGACTGAAGAAGTCGAGAGCAATCTCGTCGACCTCGTGAGCCGGTCGTCCCTGCACATCTCGGTTGCGCGGCGAGCCGAACACGAGGCGGGTGGCACCCAGCCATGCGCCAACCTGGCAGACCTGCCGCAACCGATCGAGCAGGTGCCTACGAGATTCGGCTTCACCGAAGAGTTCGAGACCTGTCGTCCCGAACAGCAGGGACTGCATACCGACGATGTCGCATCCGCGACGTTGCCACGCGCGCCGCACGTCGGCCGCATCTGCCTCAGACGCATCCGGAACCGAGAGGTACTTGCCGGGGGCTATGTCGACAGCGTCGACGCCCTGTCGACTGAGAACTTTCCCGACCTGATCATCCATCGCTGGGTCCCAGGCGATGTTGCTGATGCTTACCCTCACCGCTCGCTGCTTTCCGCCTTGACTGACTGCGCGAAGGCGCGGATCGCGAGCAGGGACTCTCGTGCCGAGTACTGATAGCGGCCGACTCGGCCGCCCAGCGAGAACGCGTGCAACGACCCGACGTCATAGAGTCGCGGGGTTAGGCACTACGTGGTTCTCGAAATGGCGATCAAATCCGTGTTGTGCGACGTCAGCCACCGAGACCGGCTCCGCGCTGAGGTGAGCGAGGACCAGTCCAAGCTCGAGAACCCGCTCGATGTCCGGCCACAGATTCACCATCGGATAGAACTGGAAGACCCCGCGACTGTCGACCTCGTCGAGGGCGTTGCCATGCGCAAGGTCGTACACGACGTTCTTCCTGAGGCCAGGTCCGACAAGTCCGGGCAATCGGACTACCGTGGCGCGGAACGTCTCCTGGACGAACTTCTCGAGCTCGAGGCGGTGCTTGCCGTAGGCGGTGGTTCCATCGCCACCAGCAGCTGACCGTTCATCCACCCCGACTGGGTCTGCGAAGACATCGACGGTGCTCACGAGCACGAACTGCTCACAGGTGACCTCCCCGAGATTCGCCATCAGGTCGGCCATCGTGCGCCGGTCGCCCTCAGGGTCTTGGTTCGCGAGCCACTTCTGAGCCGGAGCACCCGCACAGACCAACAGTTTGAAGTGCTCTCCCTGGATGGCTGCGATGTCGGTCGAGCGATAGCGCTTGTCGAACGCGGTCTGCCGGAGGAGCGTAGAGCCGACGAAGCCCGAGTATCCGACCAGCCCGCGGGAGCCCGTCACGCTGTCCCAGCCCTTCCGCGAGTTCGGCAAACGCCCGCGCTATGGCGGACCGGGAAGTTACCCTACAGAGCCACAACGCGGCGCGAGGGCAAGCCGGATGGATCCGCGGGGCGACGTGGCGGCCTTTGAGGGAGGGCGGTCAGTGTGGAGGGTCATCCACTATTTGTGTCGGTCATTTGCGTCGTCGAGGACGCCGTCGAGCACATCGAAAAGTCCTTGGTCGCACTGGTGCACGAGGTCGGCCGGATCGCCCGCGACTTCGAGATCGTCGTCGTCGACAACGGTTCGACCGACGACACTCTCGGCGTGCTCAAGCGGCTGACCCAAGAAACAGACCTGCCCAATGTGCAGGTCTACGCCATGACCAAGCGAATCGACCATGACGCGGCTGCGTGGCACGGCATCGAGAGTGCACTCGGGGATGTCTTCGCAGTCTTTGACCCTGTCTCCGATGACATCGCGATTCTCTCGGAGATGCTCGACTTCTTCGTCGCCGGCGCAGATGTCGTCTACGCAATCAACTCAGACCCTGAACCCGCACCCCTCCCGTATCGCGTGGCGCGCTGGGCATTCGAGGTACTGCTGCGCCGGCTCGGCGGCGTCGACTACGCGCGTGACGCACCAGCCTTCCGGCTCATGAACCGCCGCGTCGTCGCGTTCATCGGACGCCAGCGCGACCCCGCCAACTCGTATCGTGTGCTGCCCGGGACCGCGGGGTTCGTGCGCAAGTACGTCCACTATGCGTCACGGCCGATGGCCAGGCGCCGACGTGGCTTTGGCGAGGCATTCGACCGCGGGCTGCAATTGTTGGTGTCCACAACGCGCGTCCCCATGCGCCTGGTATCGATTCTGGCGCTGTTCGGCGCGGGGGCGAGCTTGACCTACAGCTTCTATGTCGTGATCCTCAGCTTCTTCCGAGACGACCTGGCTGAGGGATGGGTGAGCCTGTCGCTGATGTCGTCCGGGATGTTCTTCCTAATCTCGATGGTCCTGATGGTTCTCGGCGAATACGTGATTCATGGCTCCGCGGTTTCCCGTGGCCGGGATCCCGTCGACGTCAGCCAGGAATTCAACAGCAGGGTCCTGGTAACCCGAGAAAGGCTGAACGTCGAGTCCGTGGAGGCGCGCGACCTGTTCGACGCGTACAGGGTGCTCGAGGGGCAATGAGGGCCGTCGTCATCGGGGGCGGATTCTATGGAAGCTGTGTCGCCCGCTACCTCCGGCGCGAGCGCGGGCTCACCTCAGTAATTCTCATCGAACAGGAGGATCGGCTGCTGGCCAGGGCGAGTCACAACAATCAGGCCCGGGTCCACAACGGGTACCACTACCCGCGCAGTTTTCGGACTGGGTACAGGAGCCGGATCAACATGCCGCGGTTCGCGCAGGAGTGGGAGGGAGCCGTGAGATCCGATTTCAAGGCCCTCTACGCCGTCGCAGCCAACTCACGGGTGACGGGCGAGCAGTTCATGAGCTTCAGTCACGCAATCGGGGCACGCTGCACACCCGCGGATGCGGATACGCGAGGCCTCTTCGACGCCCGCCGAATCTCGCACGTCTTCATGGTGGAGGAGTACGCCTTCGACTCGGACGTGCTGCGGGAGACGCTCGAGCTGGACCTGGCGCGCATTGGAGTGGACGTACGCCTGCACACCAAATGCGCCAAGGTCACCCGAGATGGAAGCACTCTACGAGCGCTGACCATGAGTGCCGCAGGCGAAGAAGTGCTCGACGCGGACTACATCATCAACTGCACCTACGCCGGGTTGAATCAGATTGAGCGGTCGACCCCCGGCATGCCTTCAGGCCTGAAACACGAAATCACGGAGATGCCGCTGGTTGAGATGCCGCCCGACCTGCGTCCCTACGCCATCACAGTCATGGACGGTCCCTTCTTCTCAGTGATGCCATACCCGACTCGCGGTCTGCACACCCTTTCGCACGTCCGTTACACACCGCACGCGAGCTGGATCGACCAGGCGGGTGTTGATCCCTACCGAGAGCTCGCCTTACGCCAACGGCAGTCGCGATTCGCTTGGATGCAACGTGACGCAGTTCGATATGTCCCGACCATCGCCGACGCAAAGCACGTCGAGTCACTGTTCGAGGTCAAGACAGTCCTCGTGCAGAGCGAAGGTGACGACAGTCGGCCAATCCTGGTCGAGAACTACCGCGGGATGCCCGGCCTCTTCTCGGTCCTCGGGAGCAAGCTCGACAATATCTACGACGTGATCGAGCGATTGGATGCCGAGTTCATCACCGCGTTGCCATCGGAGCCAAGCCCGGCCTGACCAATCGCTTCAGCGCGCGGCCGCGGCGACCCAGCCGTCGAGGGTGGCCTTGGCGGCGCCGGAGTCGACGGCCTCGCGGGCGCGTTCGACGCCGGCGGACAGCGCCTCGGCGACCGGAGCGCCAGGAGCGTCGTAGACGGCGAGGGCGGCGCCGGCGTTGAGCAGTACGGCGTCGCGCACTGCGCCCTGCTCACCGTCCAGGAGGCGGCGTACGACGTCGGCGTTGTGGTGTGCGTCGCCGCCGCGCAGTGACTCGGTGGTCGAGCGGGCGATGCCCAGCTCGAGCGGGTCGACCCGCTCCTCGGTGACCGCTCCGTCGCGCACGACCCACACCGCCGAGGTGGTGGTCGTGGTGAGCTCGTCGAGGCCGTCGTCGCCGCGGAACACCCAGGCGTCGACGCCGCGGCGGGCGAAGACCCCGGCCAGCACCGGCGCCATCCGCTGATCGGCACAGCCGATGGCCTGAGCGGCCGGCTTGACCGGGTTGGCGATGGGTCCGAGCAGGTTGAAGGTGGTGGCGATGCCGAGCTCGCGGCGCGGCACCGCCGCATGACGCAGCGCCGGGTGGAAGGCCGCGGCGAAGCAGAACGTGATGCCGGCTTCCTCGGCCACCTCCGCGACCCGCGAGGCCGGCAGGTCGAGGCGGATGCCGAGCGCCTCGAGCACGTCGGCCGAGCCGGCCTTCGACGAAGCGGAGCGGTTGCCGTGCTTGACCACGCGTGCGCCGGCGCCGGCCGCGACGATCGCCGCCATCGTGGAGATGTTGACCGACATCGAGCGGTCGCCACCGGTGCCGACCACGTCGAGCAGCCGGCCGGGCACCTCGATGGGCGTGCTGACGGCGTACATGGCATCGATCAGCCCGGAGAGCTCGTCGATGGTCTCGCCCTTGGCCCGCAGCGAGACGGCGAAGCCGGCGATCTGCGAAGGGGTGGCCTCGCCCGCGAGGATCTCGCCCATCGCCCAGCTGGTCTGCGCGGCGGTCAGGTCGGTGCGGGCGACCAGCGCGCCGAGCACGTCGGCCCAGGTCGACACGAACGTCAGGCCGGGACTCGGGAGCGCAGCAGGGCGACCACGGAGTCGGCGAGCTGGATCGGGTCGATCGGGTGGGCCACGGTCGCGTCGGCGCGCGACCAGGTGGCCAGCCAGGCGTCCTGGGGACGGCCGATCAGCACCAGCACCGGCGGGCAGTTGTAGATCTCGTCCTTGAGCTGCTTGGCGATCCCGAGGCCACCGGCCGGCACGGCCTCGCCGTCGAGGATGGCCAGCGCGATGCCGCCGGCGTCGAGGTTCTGGATCACGACGGGCTCGGTCGCCACCTCGACGTACTGGAGCTCGGGGAGGTCCGGGTGCGGACGGCGGCCGAGGGCCAGGATCACCTGCTGACGCGTGTTGACGTCGTCGCTGTAGACCAGCACCTTGAGGGCGGACTTGGAGTCACTCACGGGCGCGATGCTACCGCTGGTCCCGCGCCTGTGGAGGAGCGGTTGCATGGGCGGGCCAGTTGCTGATGCTTGGTGGGCATGACCACGAGGAGGCACCATGGACGCCATGACCCTGGGCTCGCGGGCACTGCCGATGACCCGCGCCGATCTCGACGCTCTACCCGACGACGGCTACCGCCACGAGCTCATCGACGGAGTGCTCATCGTGAGCCCGTCGCCCTCGGCACCGCACCAGGACGTCGTCCTCGAGCTGGCCCTGCTCCTGAAGGCGGCCTGTCCGGATCACCTCAAGGTGATGGTGGCGCCGTTCGACGTCGCTCTGGCCGACGACACGGTGATGATCCCCGACCTGCTCGTTGCCCGCCGCAGCGACATCACCCACCGTGACCTCCCCGTCGCGCCCGTCCTCGCAGTCGAGGTGCTCTCCCCGAGCACCCGACGCTTCGACCTGATGACCAAACGCAGCCGCTACGAGGCGTCCGGCACTGCGGCCTACTGGGTGGTCGACCCGATCGATCCGGCCCTGACGTCGTGGCATCTCGTCAACGGCGCGTACGCGCAAGTTGCCCACGTGATGGGCGACGAGGAGTACGCCGCCACCCTGCCGTTCCCGGTCACCGTCACCCCCGGCCTGCTCCGCGACTAGTGCCGTCGCCGGACTGACGCTCGCGGGCCTCGATCAGGTCGAGCCGCCG
This sequence comes from uncultured Actinomycetota bacterium, assembly GCA_963769475.1. GTDB lineage: Bacteria > Actinomycetota > Actinomycetes > Propionibacteriales > Nocardioidaceae > Nocardioides. The sequence goes on from CAVYLX010000001.1 coordinate 421,074, forward strand.
GTCCTCGCGCTTGGCCTCCTTCATCGACGACCGCACCCACTGCGCGAACAGCACAGCGAAGAAGGTGAGTCCGACCAGGTCGCCGGCGCCCCAGAGGATCCCGCCGGCGAGCTGCTGGTCGTCGGCCGGGTCGGGCAGCCAGGCGCCCATCGGGCCGTCGTGCAGCGAGGGGTACCAGTCGCCGCCGATCAGCGTCTCCTGGCCCATGATCGTGACGCCCAGGAATGCGTGGAACGGCAGGGTCAGCACGGTCAGCAGCACCCGGAACGGGTAGCCGACCCGGTTGGGCAGCGGGTCGATGCCGACCAGCGGCCAGAAGAAGAGCGAGCCGACCAGCACCAGGTGGACGTGCATCAGCTCGTGGACGTACGCCGACTCCAGGGAGGCGTCGTACCAGCCGGAGAAGTAGAGGGCCCACGGCGACACGACGTACAGGAGGAACGCGAGGGGCGGGAACGACAGCACCTTCGCCACCCGGGAGTGCAACACCGCGAGCAGCCAGCGGCGGGGCGCGCCCGGGAGCGTGCGCAGGGCCAACGTGACCGGCGCCCCGAGCGCCAGCGCGAGCGGGACGATCATCGCGAGCACCATGTGCTGGACCATGTGCACGCTCAGCAGGGTCGTGTCGTACGTCGCCAGGCCGGACGACGTGGCGACGTAGAACGACCCCATTCCGACCCCGACGAACGCGATCGACCGCCCCAGCGGCCAGTGGTCGCCGCGGCGGCGGAGCGTGACCACCCCGAGCACGTAGAGACCAGTAGCCCAGACCGTGATCACGAGGGGCAGCGGGGCCAGCGACCACTCGCTGAAGAACGCTCCAGCGGTGAGTCTGGGGAGCGCGTCGGCGGCGTACCCGAGCGTCACCAACGGGGCAGCCCCGTCTCTTTCAGCACGGTGTGAACTTTATGACCCCCGTGGATCAGGGGGTCGAGGTGCCCTCGGGGATCACAACCGACATAATGACCGGGTGGCGACCACAGCAACCATTCCGGCCTCGCGTCTGCACGGCCACCACGACCGCCCGAGCATGGTCGCGGTCGGGACGATCATCTGGCTGTCCAGCGAGCTGATGTTCTTCGCGGCCTTGTTCGCGTCGTACTTCACGATCCGGGCGGTCAGCCCTGATCTGTGGAGCCAGAACACCGCGCTCCTGGACGTGCCGTTCGCGGCCGTGAACACCACGATCCTGGTGCTCTCGTCGCTCACCTGCCAGCTGGGCGTGTTCGCCGCCGAGCGGGGTCAGGTCGGCCGCACCGGCTCGCTGCTCAAGGTCGCCGGCTGGGGCCTGCGCGAGTGGTTCATGCTCACCTACGTCATGGGCGCGATCTTCATCGCCGGCCAGGCGGTCGAGTACGCCACGCTCGTCCAGGAAGGCACCACGATCCAGGACTCGGCGTACGGCACGATGTTCTACCTCACCACCGGCTTCCACGGCCTCCACGTCACGGGCGGGCTGATCGCCTTCCTCTTCGTGCTCGGCCGCACCTACATCGCCCGCAAGTTCACTCACGAGCAAGCCGTCAGCGCGATCGTCGTGTCCTACTACTGGCACTTCGTCGATGTTGTCTGGATCGGGCTGTTCGCGACGATCTACCTGATCCAGTGAGCCTCCACCGTTCGCGACCGAACACCGACCAGGACTGACAAGGGACAGACAGTGCGCCTCCTGAACCGCTCCGCCGGCCGACTCTCCCGCCATCGCCGGGGCCCCCTTGCCGGGTTCGTCGTCCTGCTGTTCGGCCTCCTGCTGACCGGTGGCCTGTACGCCGCGTTCGCCCCCGCCTCGGCCGACAACACCGCGAGCGAGGCCGGCTCCGCCGCGGAGGGCCGCGAGCTGTTCCTGATCAGCTGCGCGTTCTGCCACGGCCAGAACGGCGAGGGCGTGGTGACCAAGGACGGCACCCAGTACGGCCCGTCGCTCGCCGGCGTCGGCGCCGCCGCCGTCGACTTCCAGGTCGGCACCGGCCGGATGCCGATGGCCCAGCCCGGCGCCCAGGCCGAGCCCAAGCCTGCGGTCTTCGACGACGAGGAGATCGCCGACCTGGCGGCGTTCGTCGCGGAGCTCGGCCCCGGCCCCGCGATCCCCGACGAGAGCGACTACAGCCTCGAGGGCATGAGCGAGACCGAGCGCAACGAGGCCATCGCCCGCGGCGGCCAGATCTTCCTGACCAACTGCACCGCCTGCCACAACTTCGAGGGCTCCGGCGGCGCGATGCCCCGTGGTGGCCAGGCTCCTCAGATCCGTGGTGTGGAGCCGAAGCACATCTACGAAGCGATGCTCACCGGTCCGCAGTCGATGGACACCTTCTCCAACGGCAACATCCCGCCCGAGTCCAAGCGCGACGTCATCGCCTACCTCGAGGCGCTCGACGAACAGCCCGGCTACGGCGGCTTCGGCCTCGGCGGTCTCGGCCCCGTGAGCGAAGGACTCTTCGCCTGGCTGGTCGGCATCGGCAGCCTCGTGGGCTTCGCGATCTGGATCGCCGCCCACACGACTCGTTCCAACCGGAAGAAGCCCAGCACGTCCAGCGAGGGGGCGGACGCGTGAGCGACGCACACGACGACAACGTTCTTGTGGTTCCCGAGGAACCCATCGCCAACCCGGGTCTCCCGGAGCACGTGTGGCGGCCCACCGACGTAGATCCCGCCCAGGAGAAGCGCGCGGAGCGTCAGGTCGCGGCCCTGTTCGGGCTCTCGGCGGTCTTCACGATCCTGTTCGCGGTCTCCTACTTCGCGGTCCAGAAGGACGACACCTTCGCGGGGCTCGGCGCATCCAACCTCGCGCTCGGTCTGACGCTGGGCCTCGCGCTGCTGTGCATCGGCGTCGGCGCCATCCAGTGGGCCCGCAAGCTGATGGGCGACCACGAGATCGTGGAGATGCGCCACGCGATCCGCTCCTCCGACGAGGACCGCGCCGAGATCGTCAACTCGATCACCCTCGGCACCGAGGAGTCCGGCATCGGCCGTCGCCCCTTGGTGCGCAACTCGCTGCTCGCCGCGATGGGCCTGCTCGGCGTACCCGTTGTACTCGGGCTGCGCGACCTCGGTCCGACCCCGGGCCAGGTCGAGGAAGCCGAGGACTATCCCGGAGCCGGGCTCTACCACACGGTGTGGGACCAGGGAATGCACATCGTGCGCGACGCGATCGGCACCCGGATCAAGGCCTCGGACCTCGAGGTGGGTGACCTCGTCAACGCGGCGCCGGCCATCCTCTACGAACCCGACCCCGAGACCGGCGAGCTGGAGCTCGAGGGTGTCGAGGTCCAGATCACCAAGTCCAAGGCGGCGCTGATCCTGCTCCGGATGGAGCCCGAGGACATCAAGCACGGCAAGGACCGCGACAACTGGACCGTTGACGGGATCGTGGCCTACTCGAAGATCTGCACGCACGTCGGCTGTCCGATCTCGCTCAACGAGCGCACCACCCACCACCTGCTCTGCCCGTGCCACCAGTCGACGTTCGACCTCGCCGACTCCGGCAAGGTGGTCTTCGGGCCGGCGGCCCGCAGCCTCCCTCAGCTACCGATCATGGTTGACGAAGAGGGATACTTGGTGGCACAGCGGGACTTCACCGAGCCGGTCGGACCGAGCTTCTGGGAGCGGAACAAAGGATGAGCAACCAAAGCATCGACACCAGCAAGGTCGCGAGCACCAACGCGACCACCGCAGCCACGACCGCCAGGCCCGGCAAGGTGGGCGTCGTAGCCAACTGGGCCGACGAGCGGCTCGGCCTCGGCACCGCCATGAAGAAGCAGGTCCGCAAGGTCTTCCCCGACCACTGGTCCTTCATGCTGGGCGAGATCGCGCTCTGGAGCTTCGTCGTCCTCCTGCTCACCGGCGTGTTCCTGACGCTGTGGTTCACCCCGAGCATGGGCGAGGTCGCCTACAACGGCTCCTACGACCCCCTGCGCGGCGTACACGTCTCCGAGGCGTTCGCCTCGACCATGAAGATCTCGTTCGACGTCCGCGGCGGCCTGCTGATGCGGCAGATGCACCACTGGTCGGCCATGCTCTTCATCGCCGCGATGATGATCCACCTGCTGCGCGTGGCCTTCACCGGCGCGTACCGCAAGCCGCGTGAGCTCAACTGGGTGATCGGCACCCTGCTGCTGCTCCTCGGCACCCTCGAGGGCTTCACCGGCTACTCCCTCCCCGACGACCTGCTGTCGGGCACCGGCGTCCGCGCCGCGGACGGGTTCATGAAGGCCAGCCCGGTGGTCGGCTCCTACATGTCGTTCTTCATCTTCGGCGGCGAGTTCCCGGGCGAGTCGATCATCCCCCGCTTCTTCATCGCGCACGTGCTGTTGATCCCCGGCCTGTTGCTGGCCCTGATCGCGGCGCACATGCTGCTGCTCGTCTACCACAAGCACACGCAGTGGCCCGGTCCCGGCCGGACCGAGGAGAACGTCGTGGGCTTCCCGATGCTCCCCGTGTACGCCGCCAAGGCCGGCGGGTTCTTCTTCATCGTCTTCGGCGTCACCGCCATCATGGGTGCCCTGCTGACGATCAACCCGGTGTGGAAGTTCGGACCCTACGATCCGACGAAGGTGACGGCCGGCTCCCAGCCCGACTGGTACATGGGCTGGCCCGACGGTCTGCTGCGGATCATTCCCGGCTGGGAGTCGGACATCTTCGGCTACCTGGTCTCGTGGAACATCATGATCCCGATCCTGATCGCGCCGCCGCTCATGCTGATGGTGCTGATGGTGCTGCCGTTCATCGAGTCGTGGATCACGGGCGACAAGCGGGAGCACCACCTCCTGCAGCGCCCGCGCAACGCGCCGACCCGGACTGCCGTGCTGGTCTCCCTGATGACGTTCTACGCCATCGCCTGGATGGCCGGCGGCAACGACATCATCGCCATCAAGCTGCATCTGAGCATCAACCAGATCACCTATGTGTTCCGGGTGCTGATCTTCCTGGCGCCGCTGATCGCCTTCATCATCACCAAGCGCTGGTGCATCTCGCTGCAGCGTCACGACGAGGGCAAGCTGCTCCACGGCTACGAGACCGGCATCATCATGCGGTCGGCCGAGGGCGGCTACAGCGAGCGTCACCTGCCGATCAGCGAGGAGCGTGCCTACACGCTCACCGCCCGCGACCGCGACGAGGTCTGGACGCCCGACTCGGAGGCGGACGCCAACGGCGTACCCGCTCCCGGTGGGCGGCTCAACGGCGTCCGCGCCAAGCTGTCGTCACTCATGTTCGCCGACAACATCCAGAAGCCGACTGCCGAGGAGCTCGAGGCCGGGCACCACCACGCCGACGAAGAGCACGAGCTGCAGGCAGCCCTGGACGGCCACCCGGCCGACGGCCACCAGTTCGACGGTCACCACGAGGTAGAAGGCGAAACCCTCCGCGGCGACCACTGATCCAACTGCTCCAGCAGTCCGGCCCGCTAGGCATCTGATGCCAGGCGGGCCGGTCTCATTTCATGCCGACCCGGCTCGGGTTGACGCCGGGAGCCGCCGACCCGGCCCTTCTTGACCTCTGTGTACGCCGACCCGGCCTGGCTTGACCTCCGTGTACGCCGACCCGGCTCTTCTTGACGCCTGTGTACGCCGACCCGGCCGGGCTTGACCGATGGGGACGCCGACCCGGCCCGTCTTACGACTCGAGCCGGTCCTGGCCATGCCAAGCCCGCAATCCGGCACCCTTCCGGGCGCTTACCACCCCTGCAATGAGTCGCTCCCGAACGTTCTGCTCACGGCCGTACAGATCCGCTCGCCGAAAGACATCAATCGTCCACCCCTGCTCACGGTCGAACCATTCCCGTCGCTCGGCGTCATGACTCTCCTGCTCAGGCCCGTGCCACCGCTCTCCGTCATACTCCGCGGCGTATCGAACCTCCTCATTGCCAACATCGACGTAGCAGAGCCCGTGCGGCCCCATGACGGGCACTTGCGGCTCGGGATAGGGCAGCGTCGGACACTCGAGCCACCGCTTCCGGAGCACACTCTCCGATGCGGATTGGGCTCCTCGGCGCACGTGAGGCGCCCACGCCCGCAGTTGGGTCACCCTTCGGTAGCCGCGGAACCGCGGGCCATTGACGACGCCAACGAAGTGCGAGAGGTCGAGCTCCAGAATGTTGGCCATGGCGTCCATGCCCGCGAACGCTCGATCCGAGTTCCGCGAGCGTCCCAGGTCGCACATGGTCCTGATCTTCGAGGTGACGCGAACCCCATGCAGGTCGACCACCTCACCGTTGACGAAGGTCCGCTCTCCGCTCCTGGCGAACTCATTGCGCAGCCGATTCCCCGGCGTCAGGAACATCGACACTTGTGGCACCGCAAGGTGGTCGTTCGGCTCCAGGACCATTGACGCTCCGTGGAACCAGCCAGCCGTCTCGTCGGTGATCACCGCCTCAGGCGGCGCGACGAGACGAAGGGACTCCGCGCGCAGCTCGAGGCCGTCTGGCAGTTGGGCGGCGTAGAAGACCCCCCGCATCGGGCTGACTAGAAGGCCGGCCCGAACCCATTGCGCGAGCCGCCGATCGCTGACACCCTCGCGCTGCGCCATTGCCCGGGTGAACGGCCGGTCGATCGGTACTGGTGCGCTGTCGTCCAGGAACGCCGCGCCACCCCAAGGAGCAATTGCCATGCGAGGCGAGATGCCCCGCACCTGCACGAGCCAATCAGAGGCTCGAGCAGCCTGTGGATGACCCCGTCAGCGACGGGTTCGGATCGGCCGATACTGACGTGAAGAAGAGCCGGGTCGACACGTCCCCACGACAACGCGAGCCGGGTCGGCACCCACTGACGTGAACCCAAGCCGGGTCGGCACCCACTGACCTCGGCACAGGAGGGGTCAGCTGAGGGCGGAGCCCTTTTTGTACTCGGGGAAGGGGGTGTTCCAGTCGGCGTAGCCGTTGCCGTCTTCCATGGGGCGGTTGGTGCCGGAGTACTCGACGACGTCGCCGCGCTTGGACATGGAGTAGAGCCAGGCGGCGTTGTCGGTGCTCATGCCGGTGCAGCCGTGGGAGACGTTGGCGTAGCCCTGGGAGCCGACCGACCACGGCGCGGCGTGGATGAACTCACCGGAGCTGGTGACCCGCATCGCCCACTGGACGTTGTCGAGGTCGTAGGCCTCCGCGCCGGTGATGCCGACGGTCTCGGAGTTCATCCGCTTGCTGTCGAACTTCTCCATGATCACCTTGACCCCGGACCGGGTGGTGAACGCCGGCTGCTCCCCCGTCGTGATCGGGATCGTGCGCAGCAGCTGGCCGTTGGAGAAGACCTTCATCTGGTGGGTGATGGCGCTGACCCGGTAGATGTTCGCGTCGCCGATGCTGAAGTCGATCTTGCGGTCTTCCTGGCCGTAGATGCCCTTGCCTGCGGCAACACCGTTGACGTCGACGTCGACGGAGACGTCGGTGCCGGCCTTCCAGTAGGTCTTGGGGCGCCAGTGCGCCTCGGAGTCGCTGAGCCAGTGCCAGCTGCCGGGCTGCGCCGGCGTCGACTCCACCTTCATGTGCTTCTCGAAGTTGGCCTTGTTGGTGACCGGGATGTCGAAGGTGACGATGACGGGCATACCGACACCGACCTCCTCACCTGCCAGCGGCGCGACCGAGGGGAAGGTCTGCTCGTCGAGCGTCAGCGGCACGGTCGTGAACCGCGAGGTCTGGCGTACGGTCTCGCCGTCGTCGCCCTTGGCCTGGGTCCTCATGGAGTACGTCGTGCCCGGCTCGAGGCCGTCGGTGGAGAACCAGCCCTTGCTGTCGGCCGAGATCTCGCCCGGGAGGTCGCCGGCCTCGGAGGTCACCGACACCTTGGTCAGGGTGCCGTCGGCGACCGCGATCTCGATCGTCTGGTCGACGGGCACGTTGGTCTCGCCCCGGTCGACGTTCGCGGTGACGACCGCGGCCGGCACGTCGGGCTCGTCCGCACTCTCGCTGGCGCTCGGGTCGTCGTCGGAGCTGCCGGGCAGCGCGGAACCCGCGTCGCAGGCGGCCAGCGCGAAGCAGGCAAGGACTAGTGCCGTGGCGCCAGCCGTGTGGCGAGCATGCCGAAGACGCATGTTCTAACTCCCGTGAATTCGTCGCTGGGGGCAGCGGCGCGGCCGGATGGCCGACCCATTCAGGGTAACCGGTGACCGGTCGAGATCCGGAAATCTCGGAGGCGGGCGGTCAGTGAGCGTGCTCACCCCGGTAGTACTCGAAGATCAGGCCACTCAGGGCGATCGAGCCCAGCACCACACCGATGATGAACATCCACCAGGCGGCCGCAGCGAGCCCGAACACCATCACCGCGAGCGTGAGCGCGCACCACAGGGGCCACCAGGAGTACGGCGGGAAGAACCCCAGCTCGCCGGCGCCGTCGGCGATCTCGGCGTCCTTGCGGTCCTCCGGACGCGGGTCCATCTTCTTCGCGTGGAACCCGAGGTAGAGGGTGACCATGGCGGCCAGCAGCGTGGTCATCACCAGCGCGGACGTGCCGGTCCAGTCGGGGCCGCGGTCGCTGGCGTCGGTGATGAACCAGTACGCCGGCGTCACCAGCACCAGGAAGAGGGTGGTGATGCCGAAGATCAGTGCCTCGGACTTCATCGCCCGTCGCCTCCCTGGTCCGCGCTGCCGTCATCGGGATCGAGATCCTCGGTGGGACTCTTGCCCTCGCGGCGTTCGTCGAGCATTTCCTGGCGGCCCTCCATGTCGGGGGCGTCGGCGAAGTCGCCGTCCCGCGCGGCTTCGTTCTCGTCGAGCTCGATCGCCGCGATCTCCGGGTGGTGGAGGTCGAACGCCGGCGACTCGGAGCGGATCCGCGGGATGGTGACGAAGTTGTGCCGCGGCGGCGGGCAGCTGGTGGCCCACTCGAGAGAGCGGCCCCAACCCCACGGGTCGTCGACCTCGACCAGGGGCGCACGTCGCGAGATGTAGACGTTGTAGAGGAACGGCAGCGTCGAGGCTCCCAGTAGGAAGGCGCCGATCGTCGAGATCTGGTTGAGGGTGGTCCACCCGTCTGCGCCCAGGTAGTCCGCGATCCGCCGCGGCATGCCCTCGACACCGACCCAGTGCTGCACCAGGAACGTGGTGTGGAAGCCGACGAACAGCAGCCAGAAGTGCAGCTTGCCGAGTCGTTCGTCGAGCATTCGCCCGGTCATCTTCGGCCACCAGAAGTAGAACCCGGCGAACATCGCGAACACCACCGTGCCGAACACGACGTAGTGGAAGTGCGCGACCACGAAGTAGGAGTCGGAGACATGGAAGTCCAGCGGCGGCGAGGCCAGGATGATGCCGGTCAGACCACCGAACAGGAAGGTGGTCAGGAAGCCGATCGACCAGAGCATAGGGGTGTCGAATGAAATCGACCCGCCCCACATCGTGCCTATCCAGTTGAAGAACTTCACGCCCGTAGGCACGGCTATCAGGAACGTCATGCCGGAGAAGAACGGCAGGTTGACCGCACCGGTGACGAACATGTGGTGGGCCCACACCGCGACCGACAGGATCGCGATGCCGAGCGTCGCGCCGACCAGGCCGATGTAGCCGAACAGCGGCTTGCGGCTGAAGACGGGCAGGATCTCCGTGACGATGCCGAAAAAGGGCAGAGCGATGATGTAGACCTCTGGATGCCCGAAGAACCAGAACAGGTGTTGCCAGAGCAGAGCTCCGCCATGGGCAGTGTCGAATACGTGGGCTCCGAGGAGCCGATCGGCTTCCAGCGAGAGCAGCGCGCCGGCCAGCACGGGGAACGCGATCAGCACGAGCAGGCTCGTGACCAGGGTGTTCCACACGAACAGCGGCATCCGGAACATGGTCATGCCGGGCGCGCGCATGCAGATGATCGTGGTGATGAAGTTGACCGCACCCAGGATGGTGCCGAGACCGGCCATCCAGAGACCCATGATCCACAGGTCACCGCCGACGCCTGGCGATCGGACCGCATCGGAGAGCGGTGTGTAGGCGAACCAGCCGAAGTCGGCCGCACCCTGCGGGGTGAAGAAGCCCGAGCCGGCAATGAGCCCGCCGAAGAGGAACAGCCAGTAGCTGAACATGTTCAGGCGTGGGAACGCGACGTCGGGCGAACCGATCTGCAGCGGCATCACGACGTTGCCGAAGCCGAAGAACAGCGGTGTCGCGAACAGCAGCAGCATGATCGTGCCGTGCATCGTGAACAGCTGGTTGTAGAGCTCCTCGTTGACCACCTGCGAGCCCGGATAGGCCAGCTCGGAGCGGATCAGCATGGCCATCAGGCCCGCGATCAGGAACCACGCGAACGACGTGACCAGATAGAGCTTGCCGATCAGCTTGTGGTCGGTCGTGGTCAGGATCTTGACGAGCTCCTGACCCAGCGGCTTGCGGGTCGTGGGTACGTCCGTGGCACGAGCGGCGGTGGTAGTCACTCTGCACCCTCCTCGGGGATGTCCTCGCCGACCTTCGTGGTGGCGTACTTGCCGCCAAGGATCGGCGTGTCGGAGGTGTTGCCCTGGTCGGCCAGCCCCTGCAGGTAGGCGTCGTACTGCTCACGGGTCAGGACCTTCACGTTGAAGATCATCCGCGAGTGGTAGACCCCGCAGAGCTCGTAGCACTTGCCGAAGTAGTCACCGGTCGTCTTGGGCGTGACCTGGAAGTGGTTCTCCTGGCCGGGCATGACGTCCATCTTCATCAGGAAGCCGGGGACGCCGAAGTCGTGGATCACGTCGGGGGTCCGCAGCTCGAAGCGGGTGGTCTCGTCGACCGGCACCACCAGGGTGGGGATCACGTTGCCGGTGCCGGACTCGTAGACGTTGTCGCCGTCCACGGAGTCGGGGTAGTTGAAGGTCCACGACCACTGCTGGCCGACCACGACGATCTCGTTGTCGGCCGGTGAGTCGTCGAGCACGATGTTCTGCACGTGCACGGTCTGGGCGAAGAACACCACGACCATCACGATCGGGAAGATCGTGTAGAAGATCTCCAGCGGCAGGTTGTAGCGGGTCTGGATCGGGATCTCGTCGTCGCTGCGCCGGCGGAAGCGCCAGGCGGCGTAGAAGATCAGACCCCACACCACGACGCCGGTGATCAAGGCCGCGATCCAGGCGCCCTGCCACAGGGCCAGCGTGTGCTCGCCCTCCTCGGTGATCGGCTCGGGCATCGCGAGGCGCTTGCCCTCCTCGGAACAACCGCTCAGGACGAGTACGCCGACTAGCGGCATCGCCAGCAAGGACAAGCGACGCAGTCGCTGCGCCGATCCTGCCGTGCGCGCGGGGAGCTGCAGACCCACGAACGAGCCTTCCTCTCAGGCGGTCACGAACACCACATCGAACAGACCGAACACTATCGGAATCGCCCCCCGATGGACCGGCAGGGTGGGTCGCTAACGTGGCGTTGTGACAAATGCCGCTGGGTACTTCGACGCAGCATCGTCGGAGCCGCTGCATCCCGCGGCGCGGGAAGCGTTTCTGGCGGCCCTCGAGCAGGGGTACGCCGACCCCCGCAGGCTGCATGGTCCCGGCCGCAACGCGCGGCTGATCCTCGACAACGCTCGCGCCGTCGTGGCGGACTGCTTGGAGGTGCGGCCCGACGAGGTCACGTTCACCTCGTCCGGCACCGACGCCCTCCACCGAGGCCTGCTGGGCCTGCGCCTCGGGCGCGCCCGCGCGGGGGACCGGATCGTGCACAGCGCGGTTGAGCACTCCGCCGTGCTGCACGCCGCCTCGTGGGCCGGCGGCGAGCACCTGGCGGTGCCGGTGGGTGCCGACGCCCGGGTGAGCCTCGCCGGACCTGACCGCGGCGGCAGAGCGACCCGGCACGGCTGCGGTCGCACTCCAGTCAGCCAACCACGAGGTCGGCACGCTCCAGCCGGTCGAGGAGGCCGCGGCGGCACTCGGCGACGTACCGCTGTTCGTCGATGCCTGCGCCTCGATGGGCCGGCTGCCGCTGCCGGGCGGCTGGGCGGCGGCTGCGGGCTCGGCGCACAAGTGGGGTGGCCCGGCGGGCGTGGGCGTGCTGCTCGTGCGCAAGGGCGCCAGGTGGCGCAACCCCTTCCCGGGCGACGACCGCGTCGACGAGCGCTCTTCGGGCTTCGAGAACGTGCCGGCCGCCTTGGCAGCCGCAGCCGCACTGCGGGCGATGACCGAGGAGCGCGACGCCCTCAACGCGCGGCACCGGTCGATGATCGACCGCGTGCGCGCCGCCGCCGGCGGCGTACCGGACACCGAGGTCGTCGGCGATCCAGTCGAGCGGCTCCCCCACCTGGTGACCTTCTCCTGCCTCTACGTCGACGGAGAGTCGTTGGTGCACGCGCTCGAGCGCCGCGGGTTCGGGGTGGCCAGCGGATCGGCCTGCACCTCCTCGACGCTCGAGCCCAGCCACGTGCTCGCAGCCATGGGCGCGCTCACCCACGGCAACATCCGGGTGTCGCTGACCCGGGAGGCCACCGACGACGAGGTCGACCGGTTCTGCGCCGACCTGCCCGGCGTGGTCGCCGACCTCCGATCGGAGCTGAACCTGTGATCGCCCTCGAGCTCGACTGCCGCGGCCAGCTCTGCCCCTCCCCGGTCATCGAGCTCGGCCGCCGCATCGCGGACGTCGAGGTCGGCGAGGTGCTCGCCGTCGTCGCCGACGACACGGCGGCCCGCCACGACATCCCGGCCTGGTGCCGCATGCGCGCGCAGGAGTACGCCGGCGAGGACACCGCCGAGGACGGCGTACCCCGCTATCTGGTGCGACGCCTCAGCTAGACCTCAGCTGAGGTGCGCGCCCACGTCCTTCGCAGCCTCGGGGCCGAAGGAGCCCTCGACCCGCGCGACGAACTCGTCCGCCGAGAAGCTGTACTCCTGGGTGCCGACCGTCTCCACGACGTAGGCCGCGAGCACGCCGCCGACCTGCGCGGCCCGCTCCAGGCTGAGCTGCCAGCTGAGTGCGGCCAGGAAGCCCGCACGGAACGCGTCGCCGACACCGGTCGGCTCGACCGCGGTGACGCCCTTGGCGGCGTGGACCACGATCGGGTCCTCACCCGCGCGCAGGATCCGGACGCCGTCCTTGCCGAGCGTGGTCACCTGGGTGCCGACCCGCGAGAGCACCTCTTCGGCTGACCAGCCGGTCTTCTGCTCGATCATGTGCGACTCGTACTCGTTGGAGAACAGGATCGCCGCGCCGTCGATCAGGTCGCGGATCAGCTCGCCCTCGCCGAAGGCGAGCTGCTGGGAGCAGTCGGCGATGAACGCGTAACCGCGCTGGCGGCACTCGTGGGTGTGGCGCCGCATGGCGTCGGGGTCGTCGGCGCCGATCAGCACGTAGGCCGGCTCCCCCACCCGCGCCACGATCGGGCCGAGCTCGATCAGCCGGGCCTCGCTCATCGCGCCGGGGTAGAAGGACGCGAACTGCGCCATCGTCGAGTCGGTCGTGCACACGAAGCGCGCCGTGTGCAGGCTCTCGGAGATGTGCACCGAGTCGCAGTCGACGTTGTGGCGCTCCAGCCAGGAGCGGTAGTCGGCGAAGTCCTCGCCGGCCGAGCCGACGAGCACCGGACGCAGGCCGAGCCGGCCGAGCCCGAAGCACATGTTGGGAGCGACGCCCCCGCGGCGGATCTCGAGATCCTGGACCAGGAACGACACCGACAGCTTGTCCAGCTGCTCGACGACGAGGGAGTCCGAGAACTTCCCGCCGAAGGACATCAGGTGGTCGGTGGCGATGGAGCCGGCGATCAGCAGTGGACCGGTGGACCCATGGGGGGCGTCAGACATGGCGCGAAGACTACCGAGGGGTACAGCTAGGGATACCTGGGAGTAGCCAATAGCGTCTTCGGCATGAGCTCCTACGACGACTTGGCGAGCCCTGCCGACATGCGCACGGACTGCGAGGCAGTGGGCCGCAACCTCGGTCTGGAGCGGCGTCTGGAGCGAGCCGCGGAGTCAGCGGTCGGGCCGGTGCCGAGCATCCACTACGCCGACTTCCCGCGCGAGGTGCCCAAGCGCGACATCGAGATCTCCGCCGCGGCCGCCCGCGTCGCCAACGCGCTGCACCTGCATCTCGATTGATATCTGACTTTCCAGCGGCCCCCGCAGACGTCAACAGCCCCCGCCGAACCGGCGGGGGCTGTTGCGTCGTCTAGTTGGCGACTTAGCTCAATGGAACGAGTCGCCGCACGCGCACGAACCCGTGGCGTTGGGGTTGTCGATGGTGAAGCCCTGCTTCTCGATGCTGTCGACGAAGTCGATCATCGCGCCGCTCAGGTAAGGGACGCTCATCCGGTCGACGACGACGCCTACGCCGTCGAAGTCGGTGACGACGTCACCGTCGAGGGTGCGCTCGTCGAAGAAGAGCTGGTAACGCAGTCCGCTGCAGCCGCCCGGCTGAACGGAGATCCGCAGCTGGAGGTCGTCGCGGCCCTCCTGCTCGAGGAGGCTCCTCACCTTGCTGGCGGCGACCGAGCTCAGGTTGATCTGGTCGGTGCGGCGCTCTTCGGTGGTCTCGACCTGCTCGGTCATGTGCTTGCTCCCAGGGGTCGTCGTGTGCACGTCTTACTTGCTCAATGGTCGCACACCGTGGGTTATTCCTAGGTGTTGTGGCTCACCTGGACCAGGTGCGCGCCACGCGCTCGGCGAGGGCGGCCAGCGAGCCGGCCGGATCGCCGAACGCGCGCTCCTCCCCCACCAGATCCACCAGCGAGTACGCCGACTCCACGCCGAGCGCTCGCATCTCCCGCGAGCCGACCAGCACCTGCCCGGCCAGGGCGACGCAGGGCCGCAGCGCCTCCGCGGCCACCTCGGCGACGCCGTACGGCACCTTGCCGGAGCGGCTCGAGAAGTCGAAGGCGCCCTCCCCGGTGACCACCAGGTCGGCAGCACGGGCCCGCTCCTCCAGCCGCACGGCGGCCGACACCATGGCGATGCCGGGCACCCGTCGCGCGCCGAGGCACAGCAGCGCGTAGCCGACGCCACCGGCGGCACCGGCCCCCTTCTCCAGCGCGGTGCGCCGATCGGTGGCGATGGCGAACTCCTCCAGCCAGCCGTCGACCATGGCGATCAGATCCTCGCGGATGCCGCGTTCGGCGCCGAACGTCTTGGTGGTGCCGAACAACCCGGTGAGCGGGATGTCGACGTCGGTGGCGGCGACCAGCTCGATGCCCTCGAGCCGCGCCTTCGCCGGCGCGAGATCGACCGAGGTGATGCCGTCGAGCAGCATCGCGCCGCAGTCGAGGATGCCGTCGGAGGTGGCTCCCAGCTGGGCGAGCAGCCCGGCGCCGCCGTCGTTGGTGCCGGCCCCGCCGAGCCCGACCACGATCCGCTTGGCCCCGCTCTCGACCGCCGCCAGCAGCAGCTCGCCGACCCCCATGGTGGTGGCCAGCTCGGCTCCGCCTTCGAGCAGGTGGAGCCCGCACGACTGGGAGCTCTCGACGTACGCCGTGTCCTCGACCCGCAGGATCGTGGCCGGCACCCGCTCGCCGTGGACCGCCTCGACGGTGACCACGAGCAGCTCGCCGCCGAGCGCGGCGTGGAGCACGTCGACGAATCCCGGGCCGCCGTCGGCCATCGGCGCGAGGTCGAGCTCGTCGTCGGGAGCCCGACGCCGCCAGCCCTCAGCGATCGCCGTTGCCGCCTCGACAGCGGTCAGGGTGCCGGCGAACTTGTCGGGGGCAACCAGAACTCGCATGCGCCCATCTTGCCCAGTGCCTACGGTGGGCCCGTGACCGAGGCGACGATCCGGCCGATGCTGCCCGACGACGTACCCGCTGCCGAGCGCCTCAGCGACGAGAGCTTCCTCGAGCTCGACCGGCGTACCTTCCGCCGCGACTGGCCGGATCCGGAGCCCCGCGCGGCCCGCCCATGCCGCGAGCTGGGTGCGGCGCACCCTGCACTTCCTCGACACCGACCCGGGCGGGTGCTGGGTCGCCGAGGACGACACCGGGATGGTCGGGATGGCCACCAGCTTCGTGCGCGACAAGACCTGGTGCCTGGCGACCTACGCCGTACGGCCGGGCCTGCAGTCCCGCGGCATCGGCAAGCAGCTGCTCGCGGCCGCGATGCACCACGGGCGTTGGTGCCTGCGCGGGATGCTCTCGGCTTCGTCCGACCCGAAGGCGGCCCGCCGCTACCGCTTGGCCGGCTTCTCGCTGCACCCGCAGATGTTCCTCAAGGGCACCGTCGACCGCTCCGCGATCCCTGTCATCGAGAAGGTCCGCGAGGGCAGCGAGGCGGACACCGACCTGATGGACTCGATCGACCGCCAGGTCCGAGAGGCGGCGCACGGTCCCGATCACCAGCTGATGCAGGGCATGTGGCGCTGGATCGTCTCTGACACCACGACCGGGTCCGGCTACGCGTACCTGGACGACAAGGGCAGGTTGCAGCTGCTGGCCGCCACGAACCGGCGTACCGCCTCCCGACTGCTGTGGACCGCTCTGGCCGACGGCGGGGCGGAGCAGACGATCAGCCATGTCACAGCTGCCAACGAGTGGGCGGTCGACATCGGCATGGAAGCCCGCCTCGAGCTGCACACCGAGGGCTACCTCGCGCTGCGCGGGATGAAACCGCCGGCGCCGTACGTTCACAACGGTGCCCTGCTCTAGCCGGACACCGCGGAATAGGATCTGAACATGACCACCGTCGACCTGCCCCTGCTTCCTCTCGGCCGGGGTCGTGACGTCGGCTCCGAGCGCGGCGTCGAGTGCCCGGGCGATCTGCCGTCGGCATCGGACCCCGATCTGGTGGCGAGGGCCCGCGCGGCCAAGGATGCGCTCGGCGGACGAGTCTTCGTGCTCGGTCACCACTACCAGCGCGACGAGGTCATCCAGTTCGCCGACGTGACCGGTGACTCGTTCAAGCTGGCGCGCGACGCGGCCGGCCGCCCCGACGCGGAGTTCATCGTCTTCTGCGGCGTGCACTTCATGGCCGAGTCGGCCGACATCCTGACCAGCCCCGACCAGAAGGTGATCCTGCCCGACCTCGCGGCCGGCTGCTCGATGGCCGACATGGCGCGGATCGCGCAGGTGGAGGACGCCTGGGACGCGATGGCCGACGCCGGCATCCAGGACGTCGTCGTACCCGTCACCTACATGAACTCCAGCGCCGACATCAAGGCGTTCTGCGGCCGCAACGGCGGCGTGGTCTGTACGTCGTCGAACGCCGAGGTCGCGCTCGAGTGGGCCTTCCAGCAGAAGGGCCCCGACAGCAAGGTCATCTTCTTCCCCGACCAGCACCTCGGCCGCAACACCGCGGTGCTGAAGATGGGCTACACCCTCGACGACTGCGTCCTCTGGAACCCCCAGCTCCCCGGTGGCGGCCTGACCGCCCAGCAGCTGCGCGACGCCAAGGTGATCCTGTGGAAGGGCCACTGCTCCGTGCACGGGCGCTTCTCCCCCGCCGTGGTCGACGAGCTGCGCGCGACCATCCCCGGCGTACAGATCCTGGTGCACCCCGAGTGCCAGCACGAGGTGGTGCTGAAGGCCGACCTGGTCGGCTCGACGGAGTTCATCATCAAGACCATCGAGGCCGCGCCGGCCGGCTCCTCCTGGGCGATCGGCACCGAGCTCAACCTGGTCAAGCGGCTGGCCGACGCGCACCCGGACAAGAAGATCGCGTTCCTCGACAAGAACGTCTGCTACTGCTCGACCATGAACCGCATCGACCTCCCCCACTTCGTCTGGGCGCTGGAGTCGCTGGTGGCCGGAGAGGTCGTCAACCAGATCCAGGTCGACCCCGACACCGAGCGTGACGCTCTGGTCGCCCTGCAGCGGATGCTCGACCTGCCAGGCAAGTCCCACCGCGACTGACGCCGGGGTAGTCCCGGGCCAGTGGCGGCCTGTTCGAGCGATTTCACCCGCCACTGACCCGGGACTACCGCGCCATGGCGGTGAGGGTGGCGGCCATCCGGGCGGCGGCATCCTTCAGCTCGGGCGGCTCCAGGATCTCGAGGTCGTGGCCAAGCCTGGACAGGTGGGCAGCCATCCACCCGAGGTCGTCACCGCCGATGACGAGCAGTGACCAGCCGTCCTGGTCTTCCTCGACCGACCCCACCTGTGGCGGGATCTGGTCGCGCACCTCGGTTGCCGGAGCGTGCACGCGGACCCTCGCCACGAAGCGGTACGGCGAGGCCACCACCGACTGCTGCACGTACGCCGCCGGGTCGGGGTGGTCGCGCGGGCGGAAGCGCCAGGTGGTGGCCGCGGTGTCGCGCATCCGGTCGAGCCGGAACGTGCGCCAGTCGTCGCGGTCGGTGTCCCAGGCCATGAGGTACCAGCGGCGGGCGGTCGCGACCAGCTGCACCGGCTCGACGGTGCGGGTCGAGGTCTCGCCCTCGCGGGCGGCGTAGGCGAAGGTGACCCGGACGGCGTCGCGGCAGGCCCGGGCCAACGTCATCAGCACCTCGCCGTCGACCTCGACTCCCCCGCCGGTCAGGGTCGAGGTCGCGTCCTGGAGGGCGCGGACCTCCGCGCGCAGCCGCGGCGGCATCACCTGGTCGAGCTTCGCGAGGATCCGCAACGGCCGCCTCGCTGGCCCCGGCCACGGTGCCGCCGGCGGCCAGCCGCAGGGAGACCGCCGTGGCGATCGCCTCCTCGTCGTCGAGCAGGAGCGGCGGGAGCTCCTGGCCGGCGCCGAGCTGGTAGCCGCCACCGACTCCCTGGGTGGCGTTGACCGGGTAGCCGAGCGCACGGAGCCGCTCGACGTCTCGGCGTACACAGCGATCGGTGACGCCGAGCTCGGTCGCGAGCTGCGGCCCGGTCCATACCGGACGACGCTGCAGCAGGGTCAACAGCCGCAGCACCCGTTCGGTGGTCCCCTCGGTCATGGACCAAGGTTAGCCCGGATAGCGGACCGTATCTGTCCGCATTCGCTGCCAGACTGCCCGCATGACCGACCACCTCACCTGGAACCCGTTGCTCCGCAGCCAGATCAACTCCCAGCTCCGTGACCGCCTCCAGGGACTCACCGATGCCGAGTACTTCTGGGAGCCCGCGCCCGATTCCTGGAGCGTGCGACCCCGCGGCACCGGCACCGCGCCGATCCAGGCCGGCAGTGGGGCGATGACCATCGACTTCGCCTTCCCCGAGCCCGACCCGCCGCCGGTCACCACCATCGCCTGGCGACTCGCGCACGTCGTCGTCGGCGTGCTGGCGATGCGCAACGCCAGCCACTTCGGCCGCGCGGCCACCGACTACGAGTCCTTCGAGTACGCCGAGACCGCCGCCGAGGCACTCGCCCAGCTCGACGACGAGTACGCCGCCTGGCAGGCCGGCGTCGAGGCACTCGGCGCGGACCGGCTGGCCGACCAGGTCGGCTCGACCGAGCCCGGGCACGAGGAGAGCCCCTACGCCGAGCTGGTCCTGCACATCAACCGTGAGCTCATCCACCACCTGGCGGAGGTCTGCCTGCTGCGCGACCTCTACGCCCACACCCAGAAGGGAACCGAGTGACATGACCAGAGAGATCCAGGTGACCTTCGACTGCGCCGACCCCAACGCCCTCGCGGGCTTCTGGTGCGAGGTGCTCGGCTACGAGTACGACGCCCCGCCGCCCGGGTTCGACACCTGGGACGCCGCCCTCGAGTCGTTCGGCATCCCGCCCGAGAAACGCAACGACGCCTCTGCCTGCCACGACCCCGACGGCAACGGACCGCGGCTGTTCTTCCAGAAGGTGCCGGAGGGCAAGACCGCGAAGAACCGCGTGCACCTCGATGTCCGGGCCGCTCCCGGCCTCCAGGGCGACGACCGGATGGCGGCGCTTGGAGTCGGAGTGCGAGCGGCTCGTGGCGCTCGGCGCGCAGCGCGTCAGCCGCAGCGAGCCGGCCCCACCGTTGAGCCACGGCTTCATCGTGATGACCGACCCCGAGGGCAACGAGTTCTGCCTGGACTAGATCAGAGCCCGGGCGCGCCCCACACGGCCAGCCAGCGCGAGAGCTGCTTCTCGAGCGGCAGCTCGCCGTCGAGGACGTCGCGGACCTGGATCTCGAGCAGGTTGTCGCGCTGCCGCCCGGCGCCGGGCAGCGGAGCGAACGGGTAGAAACTGCCCTGCTTGTAGAGGTAGACCAGCGCGACCCGTCGGCCGTCGGTGCCCTCGAACGTGACCAGCGTGCACAGCAGGCCCGGCCCGAAGCCCTGGGCCTCGAGGCTGGTGTTGACAGCGTGGAGGCCCGTGCAGAGTCCCTCGACGTCCGCGCCCGGCTCGCGGTCGATCTCGATCCAGGTGAAGCCGAACGAGTCCGAGGTGACCCGCACCTCGGGTGCGTCGCTGGCGCTGCGCACCAGCTCGAGGAGCTCCTGCTGGGTCTGGTCGAACGCCGCGCCGGTGGCCGCGCGGTAGCAGACCGAGCCGTCGCCGGTGGGCATCAGCCCGAGCTCCGTCTGCAGCGCGATCGCGGCGCTCGGCACCAGGAAGAGTGAGTCGAGGTTGGCCGGCTTCGGCCGGGACTGCCCCCGGATGGCGTCCCAGAGGCCCATCAGCTCGGCGCTCAAGAGGTCGGCCGGCCGAGCTCGGCCTGGATCTTGGCGAGCTGCTCGAGACGCTTCTCGAGCGGAGGGTGGGTCGAGGTGAGGGTCCGCAGCGAGACGCCCCTGACCGCCGGTGCGATGCACAGCGCGCTGGCCGCGCTCACCTGGCGCAGGTCCCTCTCGGGGATCTGGTTGATCTCGCCGGTGATCTTCTGCAGCGCCGAGGCCAGGGCGTGCGGCTTCATCGTGAGGTACGCGCCCGCGCGGTCGGCGGAGAGCTCGCGGTAGCGCGACAGCAGCTTCAGGAGCACGAAGCTGACGGCGTACACGACGAGGCTGACGATGAGCACGACCAGCCAGATCGGCAGCCCGCCGTTGTTGTTGTCGCGTCGGCCACCACCGAAGAACGCGCCGTACTGGGCCCCCTGGGTGAGCATGCCGGCGGCGATGCCGGCCGAGGAGGCGACGGTCATCACGAGTACGTCGCGGTGCGCGACGTGCGAGAGCTCGTGGGCGAGCACACCCTCGAGCTCCTCGGCGGTCAGCGTCTGCAGGATGCCGGTGGTCACGCAGACCACGGCCCGGTCGGGCGAGCGTCCGGTGGCGAACGCGTTGGGCACGTGCGTGTCGGCGATGCCGACCCGCGGCTTGGGCATGTCGGCCAGCGCGCAGAGGCGGTCGATCATCCCGTGCAGCTCCGGCGCCTCCTCGGGGCTGACCTCGCGGGCCCGCATCGCCCGCATCGCCACCTTGTCGGAGCTGTACCACTGGTAGACCGCGAAGCCGATGCCGGCGAGGCCGATCAAGACGGGGATCCCCAGCCCGCCGGTCGAGCTCGCGAAGATCGCCATCAGCGCCACGATGAGCGCGACGAACAGCGCGCCGAGCAGGAACATGACGAGTCGTCATCCGGGCGGTCAGGCCCCGGTCGGGGAGGAAGCGGCTGTGTGCCATGAGTCCAGTCTTGCTGGTGACCCCAAGAGGATCCTGTGGGGACGCCGAGGAAACCTCAGCCTGGGATGAGTCCGTCGTCACTCAGCAGCTCGCGCACGTCCTCGATGGTCGCGTCGGCGGCCGGCAGGATCAGGTCGGACTCGTCGAGCGAGTCGATGTCGTGGGCGACGCCGACGGTCCGCACGCCTTCGAGCAGGGCGTGCAGCGCCTGGTCGTGAACGCCGCCTCGTCGGCGGCCTCCACGGCCGCCTCGACGTCGGAGTCGAGCTGGTTGAGCCGGTCGAGCGCATCGTCGGAGACGTCGTACTGCCCCTCGCCGAGGATCCGGACGATCATCGCGGCTGCTCCTCCTCCGTCGAGGTCTCCGGCTCGGCGACCGCTTCACCGCTGGGCTCGGCACCGGCCTCGAGTGCGTCGGGAGCCTGCGGCGCCGACAGCCCCTTGAGGCGGGCCAGCTCCAGCTCTACGTCGGACTGCGAGCTCATCTGCTCGAGCTCGCGGGAGATGTCGTCGCCCGCGTTGATCGCCGAGGCGTCGTCGAGCGCCCCCGAGGCGATCAGCTCGTCGATCGCGCCGGCCCGGGCCTGCATCTGCGCCGTCTTGTCCTCGGCGCGCTGGATGGCCATGCCGACGTCGCCCATCTCCTCGCCGATGCCCGACATGGCCTCGCCGATGCGGGTCTGCGCCTCCGCGGCGGTGTAGGTCGCCTTGATCGTCTCCTTGCGGGTGCGGAAGGACTCGACCTTGGCCTGCAGCCGCTGCTGGGCGAGGGTGAGCTTCTCCTCCTCGCCCTGGAGCTGCGCGTGCTGGGCCTTCAGGTCGGTGATCTGGCCGTTGAGCGCCGACTTGCGGGTCAGCGCCTCGCGGGCGAGGTCCTCGCGCTCCATCTGCAGCGCCTTCTCGGCCTGCCCCTGGAGCTTGGTGGCCTGCTGCTCGAGCTGGTTGACCTGCAGCTCGACGCGCTTGCGGCTGGTGGCCACGTCGGCCACCCCGCGGCGTACCTTCGAGAGCAGGTCGAGCTGCCGCTGGTAGCTGTAGTCAAGGGTTTCGCGCGGATCCTCGGCACGGTCGAGGGCCTTGTTGGCCTTCGACCGGAAGATCAGGCTGATGCGCTTCGCCAGGCTCATGCCGTCACCCTATGCCGCGCGCGCAAAGGGCGCACTAGGGCCGCCCCGCGTCGCAGGTAGGCTGAGGGTTCCACTCCATCGTCGTCGCTAGAAGGCTGTCCGTGTTCCGTCGTAAGTCCGAAGACACAGAGCTCGTCGAGCAGCCGACCAAGGTCGGCGGGAAGGGCCGGCCCACGCCGACCCGCAAGGAGGCCGAGGCGGCCGCGAAGGCCCGCGCCAAGGTGCCGCGGACGCGCAAGGAGATGGCTCAGCGGCAGCGCCAGACGAAGTCAGAGTCGAGCAAGCAGGTACGCGCGGCGATGAAGTCCGGCGACGAGCGCTACCTGCTCGCCCGCGACAAGGGCCCCGTGCGCCGCTTCATCCGCGACTACGTCGACAGCCGGTTCTCGTTCGTCGAGCTGATGATCCCGATCCTGATCGTCACCATGGTCCTCGGCTACTCCGGCAACTCCCAGCTGGCCACCATCGGCAACACGCTCCTCTTCGGCATGCTGCTCCTGGTCGTCCTCGACCTGGTGCTGCTGCGCCGCCGGATCCGCAAGCAGCTCGCGATCCGGTTCCCCGACGAGAGCGTCAAGGGCACGACCTACTACGCCGTCACCCGCTCGCTCCAGATGAAGTTCATGCGGATGCCCAAGGCCAAGGTCAAGATCGGCCAGGAGCTTCCCGAGCACTACCGCTGAGCTGGACCGCGTCAGCGGGCCCGCTCGATGGTCATCGAGTAGCCCGGCGCGACTGAGCTTGCGAAGTCGCGACGGGCGTATCGAGATGCAGTCAGCTCACTGGGGCACTTAGGCAGAGCGCTTCGGTGACTGGGTCTTGGCCGGGTCGCGCTCGACGATCGGGTCCACGACCTCGTCGATGGCCTTCAGGGTCGCCGGCTCGAGCTTGACGCCGGCGGCCTTGACGTTCTCGGTCACCTGCTCCGGACGGCTGGCGCCGATGATCGCGGAGGAGACGTTGGGGTTCTGCAGCACCCACGCCACCGCGAGCTGGGCCAGGCTGAGGCCGACCTCGTCCGCGATCGGCTTGAGCTGCTGGATCCGGGTCAGCACGTCGTCCGCGAGCCAGCGGCTGATCATGTCCGAGCCGCCCTTGTCGTCGGTGGCCCGGGAACCCGCGGGTGCCTGCTGACCGGGCAGGTACTTGCCGGTCAGCGCGCCCTGCGCGATCGGCGACCACACGATCTGGCCGAGGCCGAGCTCCTCGCAGGTCGGCACGACCTCCGCCTCGATCACCCGCCAGAGCAGGTTGTACTGCGGCTGGTTGGAGACCAGCGGGATCTTGAGCTCACGCGCCAGCGCGTGAGCCGCCCGGATCTCCTCGGCCCGCCACTCCGAGACACCGATGTAGAGCGCCTTGCCCTGGCGGACGACGTCGGCGAAGGCCTCCATCGTCTCCTCGAGCGGGGTGTCGTAGTCGTAGCGGTGCGCCTGGTAGAGGTCGACGTAGTCGGTGCCGAGCCGCGAGAGCGAGCCGTTGATCGCCTCCGAGATGTGCTTGCGCGACAGGCCCTGGTCGTTGGGTCCACCCGGCCCGGTCGGCCAGAAGACCTTCGTGAAGATCTCCAGCCCCTCGCGTCGTTCGCCCTTCAGTGCTTTGCCCAGCACCGTCTCGGCCTTGGTGTTGGCGTAGATGTCTGCGGTGTCGAAGGTCGTGATCCCCTCGTCGAGGGCTCGGCGGACGCACGCCAGGGCGGCGTCCTCCTCGACCTGGGAACCGTGCGTGAGCCAGTTCCCGTACGAGATCTCCGAGACCTTCAGGCCGCTGTTGCCGAGACTGCGAAACTCCATGCGCACGACTCTATCCACGGTCTGTCCACGGCCGGAAAGGGGCTGGCGGCTGGAGTCGTCGGTGCCCGGTGTCAGGATGGGGCCATGCCCAGTCCGACCGCCGACGTCTCCGTGCGGGTGGCCTGGGCCGACGATGCTCCCGCGATCGCCGAGCTTCAGCTGCGCACCTGGCAGGAGCAGTACGCCGGCGTGCTCCCGCCCGATGCCCTCCCCCGCGACATCGGGGCGGCTGCGGCCCAGTGGCAGGCATCGCTCAGCCGTCCGCCCGACGCCCGCAACCGCGTGCTGGTCGCCCTCGAGCGCAACCGCGTCGTCGGCTTCGCGATCACCGCACCGGCGTCCGACCCCGACTGCGATCCGCTGGCCGATGCCGAGCTGGCCGAGCTCACCGTCGCCCCCGACGAGCGCGGCAAGGGCCACGGGTCCCGCCTGCTCCAGGCCTCCGTCGAGACCATGCAGGCCGACCGCTTCACCCGCGCGGTGCTGTGGGCGATCGCCGACGACGACGCGCTGCGCGCCTTCCTGACCGAGGCCGGCTGGGCGCCCGACACGGCGCACCGCGGGCTCGACTTCGACGGCACCGGCAGCACCGTCGTGAAGCAGGTGCGGCTGCACACTTCCCTCGCCTGAGATCCGAGACATGACCGATCTCGAGCCGACCGAGCGCTCCGGCATCATCCGCGACAGCCTCGGTGTCGGCATCGCCACGGGCACCTACGGCATCTCCTTCGGAGCGGTGTCGGTCGGAGCAGGGCTCGACGTGTGGCAGACCTGCGTGCTGTCACTGCTGATGTTCACGGGCGCCTCGCAGTTCGCGTTCGTCGGCGTGATCGCCGGCGGCGGCACGCCGCTCTCCGGGGCCGGGACCGCACTACTGCTGGGCACCCGCAACACGCTCTACGGCCTGCGGATGGCGCCGCTGCTCGCCTGGAGAGGCTGGCCCCGGGTCGGCGCCGCGCACGTCCTGATCGACGAGTCGACGGCGATGGGCGTGACCCGGGAGTCGACACCCGCTGCGCGACTGGGGTTTCTGACCACCGGCCTCACCATCTTCGTGCTGTGGAACCTGATGACCCTGGTCGGTGCAGTCGCGGGTGGGGCAATCGGCGACCCGCGGACGTTCGGGCTCGACGCCGCGGTGGGCGCCGCGTTCCTCGCGTTGCTCTGGCCGCGGCTGAAGGAGAGCCGCAGCAACCAGCTCGTCGCCGTGCTCGCCGCTGCCGTGGCGCTCGGCGCGGTGCCGTTCACCGCGGTCGGCGTGCCCGTGCTGGTCGCCGGCGGGGTGGCTCTGCTGGCCGGCGTCCTCAGCCACCGACCGGACGGGACGGAGACCGCCTGATGTGGGTCGCGATCATCGCCGCCTGCGTCGGCTGCTATCTCCTCAAGCTGGCCGGCCTGTCCGTGCCGCCCCGGATCCTCGAGCGGCCGCTGGTCGCCCGGGTGGCCGGCCTGATCCCGGTCGCCCTGCTCGCGGCGCTGGTGGCCGTCCAGGTGTTCACCAAGGGGCAGACGCTGGTGCTCGACGCGCGGGCCGCAGCACTCGGGACCGCCGTCGTGCTGCTGCTCGCGCGGGCGCCGTTCCTGGTCGTGGTGTTCGGGTCCGCGGCCGTCGCCGCGCTGCTCCGGTTGCTCTGAGCACGGCACCGGGCCCGCGCCGGAGGGTGTCCGACGCGGGCCCTGGCACGTGCGGTCAGCTCACGTTGACGGCGCTCCACGCCGCCGCCACCGCGGCCCGCTGGTTGCTGGACGCGCCGAACAGGTCGGTCGCGGCACTCAGCGTCGCCGCCCGGGCCTGGGCGTACGTCGTGCCCGACGTGAAGTACGCGTCGAGTGCCTTGAACCAGATCCTCGCAGCGTCGGTGTTGCCGATGCCGGCCACCGTCGAGCTGTTGCAGGTCGGCGAGGTGTGCGTCCTGTTGCCGATCTGCTTGCTGCCCGAGCCCTCGGCCAGCAGGTAGAAGAAGTGGTTGCCCACGCCCGAGGAGTAGTGGACATCGACGTTCTTGGTGGTGGCCGACCAGCAGGAGTGCGAGGCCCCGTCGAGCGCCGGGTCGTCCATCCGCCGGAAGCCCTGGCCGCTGGCCAGGTCGAACTCCTCGCCGATGAAGTAGTCGCCAGGGTCGTTGGCGTTGGCGGCGTAGAACTCCACCATGGTGCCGAAGATGTCCGACGTCGACTCGTTGAGGCCACCGGACTCGCCCGAGTAGGTCAGCCCTGCGGTGTTCTCGGTGACGCCGTGCGACATCTCGTGGCCGGCCACGTCGAGCGAGACCAAGGGGCCGAACTCGACGCCGTCGCCGTCGCCGTAGGTCATCTTGGTGCCGTCCCAGAAGGCGTTGACGTACTTGTTGCCGTAGTGGACCCGGCTCGGGGCGCCGGCACCGGTGCCGAAGATGCCGTTGCGGCCGTGCACGTTCTTGAAGTAGTCGTAACGTCTTCGCGCCGCCGTAGTGGGCGTCGACCGCGGCCGACTCGCGGTTGGTGTTGGTGCCGTTGCCGAACGAGGTGTCCGGGCTGCTGAACGCGACGCCGTTGGTGCAGCCGATGCCGAGCAGGGTGCACATGACGGAGTCGCTCTTGTTCTGCATGTCGGTGGTGGTGGCGTTGCCGCGCACGGGGTCCTTCAGCTGGTACGTCGACCCCGACTGGGTCACCTGGATCGTGACCGTGCCGCTGTAGAGCGACTGGCCCGAGCCGTCCACGTTGACGATCTGCTCCTCGCGCCGCAGGACGTTGCCGGTCGTCGCGTCGACGTACGTCGCGAGCCGGCTCGGGGTGCCGTCGGCGCGCCGTCCGGAGGTGAGCACCTCGTAAGCGAGCCGCGGCTTGCCGCTGAGCGCGTCGACGACCAGGCGCGGCGGGCGGTCCGTGGCGCGCAGGCGCTTGATCGACCGGGTGGCCTTGGAGGGGGAGAGCGCCTTGGCAGTCGCAGCGTCCCGCGCCACGGTCGGCTTGACCGACAGCGTGAGCGGCGCCCCGAGCGTCTGGCTGGCGCCCTCCCATCGGCCCGATGCGGACTGGTGGACGACGAGGTCGCCGCCGAGGACCGGCAGGCCACCGTAGGTGCGGTCCATCCGCACGTGGGTGCCGCCGTCGCCGTCCCTGATCGTGTCGGTGACCACGAACTCCTGCTGCCCGGCCGGCCCATCTTTGGCTTGCCGTGCCGCTGCGGGGTGCCGCAGCAGTTCCTGGACCGCCCTACTGCCCAGGTCGGATGCACGCTCGGATGCACGGTCGGCCGAAGCCGGGGACCCGGTTGCGCTGTTCGTCGCGAACTGGCCGCCTAGGGTGGTGGCTGCCAGGACCGCGGCCGCAGCGAGACCCACTGTCTTCCGCATGATTCCTCCTCAAGGGGACGCCCACCGAGGACGTCCTGACAGGACCATGGCAGGCAGGACTCACGGGTAACAACAGATCAGAGTTGCAGGTTGCTGCAACGCATGAAATTGCAGAAGTCTGCAGGACTCAGAGGAAGTTCTCGAGGCCGACCGTGAGCCCCGGGTGGCTGCGGATCTGCCGGATACCGGTCAGCACGCCGGGGGTGAACGAGGCCCGGTCCAGCGAGTCGTGCCGGATGGTCAGGGTCTCCCCCAGGCCACCGAGGAGTACCTCCTGGTGCGCGACCAGGCCGCGGACCCGCAGCGAGTGGACGTGGACGCCGTCGACGTCGGCGCCGCGGGCACCGTCCAGGCCGGTGGACGTGGCGTCCGGCATCGGCGGGCTCGCCCGCGTCGCGGCGCGCGCGGGCGATCAGCTCCGCCGTACGCGTTGCCGTGCCGGAGGGTGCGTCGGCCTTGTCAGGGTGGTGCAGCTCGACCACCTCGACCGAGTCGAAGTACGGCGCCGCCTCGGCCGCGAACCGCATCATCAGGATCGCCCCGATGGAGAAGTTGGGCGCCACCAGCACGCCGGTGGTGGGCGCGGACTCCAGCCAGCCGCGCAGGGTGGCCAGGCGGTCCTCGACGAACCCGGTCGTGCCGACCACGGCATGGATGCCGTGGTCGATGCAGAACTCCAGGTTGTCCATCACCACGTCGGGGTGGGTGAAGTCGACGACCACCTCGGCACCGGCCGTCACCAGCCCGTCGATCTCGTCGTCGAGGTCGATCGAGGCCACCAGCTCGGTGTCATCGGCCGCCTCCACCGCGCGGCAGACCTCCGAGCCGACCTTGCCCCGAGCACCCAGCACGCCGACCTTGATCCGTTGCGTCACGGCGACAAGGTATCGCCCACGCGCGCGACGCTGGTCCCGCTGTCCGTCTGGGTCTGGCAGGCTGGGCCTCATGGCACTGCAGACGATCCCCGCGCGGATTCGCTGGGCCGTTGACTTCATGGACGTCGGGCCGTCCGACAGCATCCTCGAGATCGGTTGTGGCCCGGGTGATGCAGCGGAGCTGATCTGCAGCCGACTGGTCACCGGAAAGCTGTTCGCGATCGACCGCTCGGAGTCCGGCGTCGACCGCACCAAGCGCCGCTGCGCCGAGTACGTCAAGGCCGGACGCCTGACCGTTCGGCAGATCGACCTGGCCACGCTGCGGGTGCCGGTGAAGCGGCTGACCAAGGTCTTCGCCTTCAACGTCAACCTGTTCTGGGTCCGCGACTGCGCCGACGAGGTGGCGCTGCTCCACGAGCGGGTGCAGCCGGGCGGGGCCGTCTACCTGTTCTACGACGCCGTGCGCCCCGAGCAGGTCCCCGAGATCGTCCGGAAGGCGTCGAAGGCGCTCACCGACGGCGGCTTCCGGGTCTTCGTGGTCGACTCCAAGGAGCCGGCCGTCGTCGGGATCATAGGAAAGCGATAACCGTTCGCAGCCAGGCGCTGCTTGAGGTGCGCAGGCCCGTGCTCAGCCTCGGAGGAGCCCCTTCGCGACGTGGGTGACCTGCACCTCGTTGGAGCCGGCGTAGATCATCAGCGACTTGGCGTCGCGGGCCAGCTGCTCGACGCGGTACTCGGCCATGTAGCCGTTGCCGCCGAACAGCTGCACCGCCTCCATCGCGACCTCGGTGGCGGCCCGCGACGAGTAGAGCTTGATCGCCGAGGCCTCCGCCAGGGACGGCGATACGCCGGCGCGCCGCTGCTCGATGGTGCTGAAGACCATGTTGCGCACGTTGACGCGGGCGACCTCCATCTCGGCCAGCTTGAGCTGGATCAGCTGGAAGTCGCCGATCCGCTGGCCCCAGAGCTCGCGCGAGCGGGCGTAGTCGACGCACAGGCGCAGGCACTCCTCGATGACGCCGAGCGCCAGCGCTGCGATGCCGACCCGCTCGGCGACGAAGTTGGAGCGGGCGCTCTCGCGGCCGCCGCCGTCTGACGGCGACCCGAGCAGGCGGTCGTCGCCCAGCCGCACGTCGTCGAAGAACAGCTGGCCGGTCGGAGACGAGTGCATGCCCATCTTCCGCAACGGCTTGCTCTGCTCGAGGCCGGGCATGCCGGAGTCGAGCACGAAGGTCAGCACCGGCTGGTCGCGGCGGTCGACGCCCGAGCCGTCGTCGTGCTTCGCGTAGACGACCATGGTGTCGGCGAACGGGCCGTTGGTGATGAACGTCTTCTGGCCCTTGAGCACCCACTCGTCGCCGTCGCGGCGCACGGTGGTCCGCATGCCGCCGAACGCGTCGGAGCCGGCGTCCGGCTCGGTGATCGCCCAGGCACCGACCTTGTCGAAGGTCAGGATGTCGCGGGCCCAGCGCTGGCGCTGCTCGACCGTCCCGCGGCTGTTGATGGTGCCGCCGGCGAGACCGACGGAGACGCCGATCGCGGCCGGGATGCCCATGCTCACCCGGCAGAACTCGCTCGAGACGATCATGCTCATCGCCGGATCCATGGAGCTGCCGCCGGACTCGCCGTCGGTCTTCGCGATCGACTTGTCGAACGCGGCGCCGGCCATCTCGGCCAGCCCGAACGCGGCGTAGAACTTCCGGATCAGGTCGTACGGCGGCAGGTCACCGTGCTCGAGGTCGTCCTGCAGCGGGCGGACCTCCTTGTCGACGAAGCTGCGGACCGCGTCGCGGATCGCGATCTCGTCGTCGGACCACTCGTACATCAGTGCTCGTTGCGGTCGACGTAGGCGGAGCGCTCAGTGGGGTCGTACTCGGTGAAGACGGTGTCGAGACCGAGCTTGCCGCGCAGCCAGGGTTTCGCGCGGTGCGAGGTGAGCGACCAGTTGGCGCCGCTGAACGCGAACAGCTTCGGCACCGTGGCGGTCGCCTTGGGCCGGTCGATCATCCGGACCACGGCAGCGGCCACGTCGGTGGGCTCGATCGGCTTCATCAGCCCGGTGGCGTGGGTGCCGGCGATCAGCTCGGTGTTGGTGAACGACGGCAGCACACAGCCCACCCGGATCCCCTGGGCGGAGAGCTCGGCGTCGAGCGCCTCGCTGAACGCGAGCACACCGGCCTTGGTGGCGCTGTAGACGGCCGAGCCCGGCATCGGGATCCGGCCGGCCAGCGACGCGATGTTGACGATCACTCCCCCGGGTCCCATCCGCTCGGCGGCCTCGTAGGCGCCGTGGATGACGCCCTTGAGGTTGACGTCGAGCTGGGAGAGCTGGCGCTCGAGCGGGACCTCGCGCACCCGGCCGAGCACCATGAAGCCGGCGTTGTTGACCAGCGCGTCGAGCCGGCCGTGCTCCCGGACAACTCCGTCGAGGAACTCCGCGAACGACGCCTGGTCGGAGACGTCGAGCGGCAGGGCGAGCCCGTCGTACGCCTCGGCCGACTTCTTCGCCAGGTCGACGTCGAGGTCGCCGATCACGACCTGGGCGCCGGCGTCCGAGAGGGCCTGGGCCGTCGCCGCGCCGATCCCGCGCGCGCCACCGGTGAGGGCGACGACTCGTCCGTCGAGCCTGATCTCCTGCTGGGCCATCAATTGCTCCTTGTTCGGTTTCGCCGAGTTCGATTTCTTAGGCTCGCGGTTGCGATCTGGGCCCGCATCGCCGCGGCGGCCGCCGCGAGGAAGGGGCCGGGCTTGGCGGGGTACGGCAGCGGGCGCTTCTGGACGGCCACGGTCTGGCTCTCGGTGTAGCGCAGGATCCCGTCGGGGCCGTGACGACGCCCGACGCCGCTGGCCTTCATGCCGCCCATCGGCGCGGCGACCGAACCGATGGCGGAGACGTAGCCGTCGTTGATGTTGACCGAGCCGGAACGGATCCGGGCGGCCAGCGCGCGGGCCGCGTCGAGGTCGGCCGACCAGATGCTGGCCGAGAGTCCGTAGTCGGTGTCGTTGGCGCGGGTGACCGCCTGGTCGTCGTCGACCACGGAGTAGACCGCGACCACCGGCCCGAACGTCTCCTCGGCGTACGCCTTCATCGTGGGCAGTACGCCGGTGAGGACCGTCGGCTCGTGGAAGTAGGGCCCCAGGTCGGGACGGGCCTTGCCGCCGGCGACCAGCACGGCGCCGTGGTCGAGGGCGTCGGCGACGTGGTCCTCGGTGATCGCGAGCTGCTCGGCGGAGGTGAGCGAGCCCATCTCGACCGAGAGGTCGTAGGTCGCGCCCATCGTGACGGCGCTCGTCGCCTCCGCGAACCGGCGTACGAACTCGTCGTGCACGCTCTCGTGCACGTAGATCCGCTCGATGCCGATGCAGATCTGGCCGGCGTTGGCGAAGGACGCCTGGACGGCACCGGTGACGGCTGCAGCTACGTCGGCGTCGGCGCGGACAATCATCGGGTTCTTGCCGCCGAGCTCCATCGAGGCGCCGATCAGCCGGCGACCGCACTCGGCAGCGAGGTCGCGGCCGGTGGTCGTGGATCCGGTGAACGCCAGGTGGTCGACGGCATCGAGGATGGCGGGGCCGACCACGGAGCCGCGGCCGGCCACGACCTGCCACACGTCGTCGGGCAGCCCGGCTTCGGCGGCGAGCGCCCGGGCCGCGAGCAGGCTGAGCGGGGCCTGCGAGTCGGCCTTGCTGAGCACTGCGTTGCCGGCGAGCAGCGCGGGGATGACGTCGCCGACGGCCAGGAACAGCGGGTAGTTCCACGGCGCGATCACGCCGATCAGGCCCTTGGGCCGGTGGGCGACGCGGGTGCGCACGACACCGGGCGTGCCGGAAGCCGCCTTCGTCTCGGCGAGGTAGGACGACGCGTGGGTGCCGTAGTGGGCCGCGACGGCCGGCAGGCCGAGCAGCTCGATCGAGGCGTGCACGCGCGACTTGCCGGTCTCCCACTGCACGACGTCGAGCAGCCGGTCGCGGTGCTTCAGGGTGAGCTTCGCGAAGCGCAGCATGATGGCCACCCGCTGGTCGAGGGGGCGCTCGGCCCAGGAGGGCTGCGCGGCGCGGGCCCGTGCGGCGGCCGCGGCCACGTCTTCGGCGCTCGACTGCGGCACGGCCGGCAGCGGTTCGCCGGTGTAGGGCTCGATGGCCGACGACGTGGTCTCGCCGGAGGACGCGACGAGGGTCAGCAGGCGATCGACGTACGCCTGGTCGAGGCGGGGCGGGAGGCTCATCGGCCGGCCTCGCGCTCGAACGCGCGTGCCGCGATGGGGTGCAGCGTCCACCTTCTCGGCAGCCGGCGGACGAAGCGGTCGAGCGTTCGCACTCCGCGGGCGAACCTGCGGTACCGGCGCTCCTGGTCGTCGGTCCAGGGCAGGCCGAGGATCTCGCGACCGCGCTCCGGCATCCCGCCGATGGTGATGAAAGAGCTCACGGCGTTGATCGGTCGCTTCACCAGGAACCAGACCGGGCCGGGCACCCGGCCGGGCTTCGGCCAGCCCTTGGTCGCGTAGCCGACGCCGTACGCCGCGGTCTTGTGGCGGACCAACCGGTTGGCGAGCGCGTCATCCCAGTAGGCCTCGAACTCCGCCCACGTGCGCGGCACCGAGCGGGCGCTGACGCCGTAGCGCGCGAACCAGGTCACCGACTCGCCGATCAGCTGGTCCTTCTCGGCGGGGCTCAGCGTCCGGATGAACGTGTCGGCGGCGGTGACCAGGTGCTCGACGAAGGTCGCGTGCGCCCAGTAGTAGGTGTCGGGGTTGAGCGCGCTGTAGGGCTTGCCGCCCAGCTCCTCGGGCAGCTTGCCCTTGATGTTCTTGTGGAAGTCGCGCACCTCGTGGCCGGAGGCGACCGGGTCGGCGCCGTAGACGGTCGTGAAGATGGGCGGGATGCTCCGCTGCAGCCGCGCGAGCGTCTCCTCGAACCACACCGAGTGCTCCTCGACGCCCTGTCCGAGCGACGGCAGCATGTTCTGCAGGACGGCCGCGCGGGGACCGAGGAGCGCCATCCGCTTGTCGGCGAACAGCTGCCAGGTCAGCGAGTCGGGACCCAGCGGCAAACCGCCCGGAGGAAGAACCTCGGTTGTCTCTTGCAAAGCCAGCGACATGGGCTGATGATACATTGGAATGGATTTGTTTCAATGGCCCGGAGGTAGTTGATGACCACGACCGCGAACGTCGCCCTGCGCGAGGCCACCGGGCCCCGGTTCGGCCTGGTGCACCTGCTCAAGCTGCGCAAGGAGCCGGTGAAGCACGCGGCGTGGCTGCGGGAGAAGTACGGCGAGGTCTACACGATGCGGGCCTTCGGCATCGACATGCACGTGGTCAACGGGCCGGACGCGTTCGAGCAGCTCTTCGTCAACCGCGACAAGATCTTCGCGAGCGGTCCGGCCTGGAGCCGGTTCATCGGGCCGTTCTTCCCGCGGGGCCTGATGCTGCTCGACTCCGAGGAGCACCTGCACCACCGGCGGATCATGCAGCACGCGTTCGGCAGCGACGAGCTGCGCCGCTACCACTCGATGATGATGCCGCACCTGCGCCGCAACCTGGCCGCGTGGGAAGGCACCGAGACCCCGCTCCTCCAGCGGATGTTCAAGGACCTCACCCTCGACCTCGCCCTCGAGGTCTTCGTCGGGGTCGACCTCGAGCCGGCCGAGCGGCGCCGGATCAACAAGGCGTTCATCCACTCGGTCCGGGCCGGCACCTCGATCATCCGGCGCGACCTCCCCCGCGGCATCGGGCCCTGGTCGAAGGGCCTGGAGGCCCGTCGGGTGCTGGAGAAGTTCTTCTACGACGCCCTGCCGGCCAAGCGTCGCGACGGTGGCGACGACCTGTTCGGTCAGCTGTGCGTCGCCAAGGACGACGACGGCAACGAGTTCAGCGACGAGGACATCGTCAACCACATGATCTTCCTGTTGATGGCGGCCCACGACACGACGACGACCACGATGACGTCGATGGCCTACATGCTGGCCAAGCACCCCGAGTGGCAGGAGCGCTGCCGCGCGGAGGCGCAGGCGATGACCAACCCGTCGTACGACGACGCCCAGAAGCTCACCGACCTCGACCTGGTGATGAAGGAGTCGCTTCGGATGTGCGCACCGGTGCCGACGATCCCGCGGACCGCCACGCGTGAGACCGCGGTCGACGGCTACCGGATCCCGAAGGGCGCGGTCGTCACCTCATCGCCCTACACGAACCACTACCGCGACGAGGTGTGGCCGGACCCGGAGCGGTTCGACCCCGAGCGCTTCTCCAGCGAGCGCCACGAGGACAAGGTGCACCGGCTGGCGTTCGAGGCGTTCGGCGCCGGCGTACACAAGTGCATCGGGATGCACTTCGCGGGCATGGAGGTGCGCGCGACGTTCCACGAGCTGCTGACCACCTACAAGTGGTCGGTGCCCGAGGGCTACGAGATGCCGATCGACCTGGCAGCACTGCCCGTCGCCCGCGACGGGCTTCCCGTGAAGCTGGAGCGGCTGTGAGCGACGCGATCCTGGACGCCGCCCGCGACGTCTTCGAGCAGTACGGCGCCCGCCGGGCCAACGTCGACGACGTCGCCCGCGCGGCCGGCATCAGCCGCAGCACGCTCTACCGCGCCTACCCCAACAAGGAGGCGCTGCTCGTCGCGGTGGTGACCCGGGAGACCGGGGTCTTCTTCGACGAGCTCGACGAGATCGCCGCCGACCTGCCTCCCCAGGAGGCGGTGATCGAGTGCTTCGTGCGCGGCATGACGATGATGCGCGAGATCCCGGTGCTCGGCCGGCTGGCCCAGACCGAGCCCGAGATGTTCACCGGCATGGCTGGTGGCGGCTCGTTCATCCTGGCCCACGCGGACCGCGTGGCCAACACGTTGCGGCGCTCCGGCGCGCGGATGCCCGACGACGAGCTGCACCTGGTCGGCGAGCTCCTGCTGCGCCTCGCCTCGACGTTCCTGCTCGACCCGGGCGGCAGCCTCGACGTCACCGACCCCGTCGCCGTCCGCGACTACGCCAAGCGCTTCCTGTCCCAGCTGGTGGCCTGACCGCATATGTAACGCCGGGTTATCCGCTCTGGTCGCACCGTTGCAACGGGTACAGCAGTTGGGATAACCGGGCGTTACAAGCCCGCTAGGCCGGACCGACGATGGCCAGGATCTCGGGCTGGCCGAAGACCTCGGCCGCGATCTCCTGTACGTCGACGAGCGTGACGCCGTCGATGCGGGCGATCACCTCGTCGATGCCGAGCAGGTCGTCATAGACCAGCTCGGACTTGCCGAGCCGCGACATCCGGGAGCCGGAGTCCTCGAGCCCGAGCACCAGGCCGCCGCGCAGCTGGCCCTTGCCGCGCTCGAGCTCGGCCTCGGTGATGCCGTGGGCAGCCACCCGGGAGAGCTCGATCCGCACCGTCGACAGCACGTCGTCGAGCTTGCTGGGCAGGCAGCCGACCGAGACCCCGACCAGACCCGAGTCGGCGTGGTGGGTCGCGAACGAGAAGACCGAGTAGGCCAGCCCTCGCCGCTCGCGCACCTCCTGGAAGAGGCGGCTGGAGGTGCCGCCACCCAGCGCGGTGTTGAGTACGCCGAGGGCGAACCGCCGGTCGTCGTTGCGCGGCAGGCCCTTCATGCCGAGCACCACGTTGACCTGCTCGAACGGACGGGCCGCCTCCACGAGGCCGGGGAAGACGTGCGGTGCCCGGCGCGGCGCGCGCACGGGGTCCGGCGACTCCGAGCCCGAGAGGAAGCCGTTGCGGCCGAAGGACCGCTTCACCGCGCGCACCACGGCGGCGTGGTCGAGGTTGCCGGCCACCGACACGACCATGTTGGCCGCGCGGTAGTGGCGACGGTAGAAACGCATGATCTGGGTGCGGGTCAGCGCCTCGATCGAGGCCACCGATCCCGCGATCGGGCGGCCCAGCGGCGACTCGCTCCCCCAGGCCTGCTCCGCAAACAGGTTGTGTACGACGTCGTCCGGGTCGTCGTCGTGCATCGCGATCTCGTCGAGGATCACGTCGCGCTCGGCCTCGACGTCCTCGGCGGTGACCACCGAGCTGGTGATCATGTCGCCCAGCACGTCGACCGCCAGCGGCAGGTCGCCGTCGAGGACCCGCGCGTGGAAGCAGGTGTACTCCTTGGCGGTGAAGGCGTTGAACTCGCCACCGACCGCGTCGAGCGCGATCGAGATGTCGAGCGCCGACCGCTCGGTCGTGCCCTTGAACAACAGGTGCTCGAGGAAGTGCGAGCAGCCGTGCAGCTTCGGTGACTCGTCGCGCGACCCGACCCCGACCCACACGCCGATGCTGGCCGACCGGGTGCCGGCCATCTGCTCGGTCACCACGCGCAGCCCGCCCGGCAGCACCGTGCGGCGTACGCGTGAGGTGACCTGACCGGCGTCGTCCTTGACGGTCATCAGGGTCCGGGTCGAACCCACCTTCTGGACAGAACCGGACAGCCGGCCCCCAGGACTCTGGGGACCGGCCGTCTGGGACTTGTTAGTCACGAGGAGGTCACTCCTCGTCGGCCGCCTCGACGGCCTCAGCGTCGGCGTCTGCGTCAGCAGCCGCCTCGCCGGAGGCGTCGTCCTCGACCACGGGGATCAGCGAGAGCTTGCCGCGGTCGTCGATCTCGGCGATCTGGACCTGGATCTTCTGGCCGACCGACACGATGTCCTCCACCGCGTCGACCCGCTTGCCGCCGGCGAGGGCGCGCAGCTTGCTGATGTGCAGCAGGCCGTCCTTGCCGGGCATCAGCGAGATGAACGCACCGAAGTTGGTCGTCTTCACGACCGTGCCGAGGTAGCGCTCGCCGATCTCGGGCATGGTCGGGTTGGCGATCGCGTTGACCGCGGCGCGGGCGGCCTCGGCCGCCTCGCCGTTGGTCGCACCGATGTAGACCGTGCCGTCGTCCTCGATCGACAGGGTCGCGCCCGTGTCGTCCTGGATCTGGTTGATGACCTTGCCCTTGGGCCCGATCACCTCGCCGATCTTGTCGACGGGTACGCGCACGGAGATGATCCGCGGTGCGTGGATCGACATCTCCTCGGGGGCGTCGATGGCCTCGGCCATGACGTCGAGGATCGCGATGCGGGCGTCCTTGGCCTGGTTGAGCGCCGCGGCCAGCACCTCGGCCGGCAGGCCGTCGAGCTTGGTGTCGAGCTGGAGCGCCGTGACGAACTCGCGGGTGCCGGCGACCTTGAAGTCCATGTCGCCGAACGCGTCCTCGGCACCGAGGATGTCGGTCAGCGCGACGTACTGCGTCGCACCGTCGACC
Source organism: uncultured Actinomycetota bacterium (assembly GCA_963769475.1). Classification (GTDB taxonomy): domain Bacteria; phylum Actinomycetota; class Actinomycetes; order Propionibacteriales; family Nocardioidaceae; genus Nocardioides. The sequence continues at coordinate 458,746 of CAVYLX010000001.1, forward strand.
TCACCGGAGATGAGGCCCATCGCGATGCCGGCGACGGAGGCCCGCAGCGGGACACCGGCCTGCAGCAGCGACAGGGTCGAGGCGCAGACCGAGCCCATCGAGGTCGAGCCGTTGGAGCCCATGGCCTCGGAGAGCTGGCGGATCGCGTAGGGGAACTCCTCGCGCGAGGGCAGCACGGGCAGCAGCGCGCGGCGAGCCAGCGCACCGTGACCGACCTCGCGACGCTTCGGGGAGCCGACCCGGCCGGTCTCACCGGTGGAGAACGGCGGGAAGACGTACTTGTGCATGTAGCGGCGCGACTTCTCCGGCGACAGCGTGTCGAGCTTCTGCTCGAGCGTGAGCATGTTGAGCGTGCTGACACCCAGGATCTGGGTCTCCCCGCGCTCGAACAGCGCCGAGCCGTGGACGCGCGGGATCACGCCGACCTCGGCGTGCAGCGGACGGATGTCGGCGAGGCCGCGACCGTCGATGCGGACCTTGTCGCGCAGCACGCGCTCGCGGACGAGCGACTTGTTGAGCGAGCGGAACGCCGCGCCGATCTCCTTCTCGCGACCCTCGAAGTCACCGGCGAGCTTGTCGAGCAGCCCGCCCTTGATCTCGTCGAGGCGCGACTCACGGTCCTGCTTGTCGGCGATGGTGAGGGCCTGGGCGGTCTCCTCCTTCACCGACGACTCGACGGCGGCGTACGCGTCGTCTTCGTAGTCGAGGAAGACCGGGAACTCCTGGACCGGCTTGGCGGCGATGGCCGCCAGCTGGGCCTGGGCCTCACACAGCTGCTTGATGAACGGCTTGGCGGCGTCGAGGCCACCGGCCACGATCTCCTCGTTGGGAGCCTGGGCTCCGCCCTGGACGAGGTTCCAAGCGGTCTCCGGGGCCTCGGCCTCGACCATCATGATCGCGACGTCGCCGGTCTCGGTGACGCGTCCGGCGACCACCATGTCGAAGACGGCGCCTTCGAGCTGGCTGTGGCTCGGGAAGCCGACCCACTGGCCGTCGATCAGGGCGACGCGGACGCCGCCGACCGGGCCGGAGAACGGCAGGCCGGAGAGCTGCGTGGAGAGCGACGCCGCGTTGATCGCGAGCACGTCGTAGGGGGCGTCGGGGTTGAGCGCCATCACCGTGATGACGACCTGGACCTCGTTGCGCAGGCCCTTCTTGAAGGTCGGGCGCAGCGGGCGGTCGATCAGGCGGCAGGTGAGGATCGCGTCCTCGCCGGGACGACCCTCGCTACGGAAGAACGAGCCGGGGATCTGGCCCGCGGCGTACATCCGCTCCTCGACGTCGATCGTCAAGGGGAAGAAGTCGAAGTGGTCCTTGGGGTGCTTGCCGGCCGTGGTGGCCGAGAGGAGCATCGTGTCGTCGTCGAGGTAGGCAGTCACCGATCCGGCTGCCTGGCGGGCCAGGAGGCCGGTCTCGAACTTGACGGTGCGGGTGCCGAACTTGCCGTTGTCGATAACGGTCTCTACGGCGTGGATTTCTGGTTCTGTCACGTTGGACTGTCCTTGGTTTCGCGAAGCGAACCGCGGATGAGCCGCTGCTGCCCGACCCGGTGGTCGGACGGGGGGCCGGTCTTCGATCGAGACCCGCAGAGCGTCGCTCTGAAGATCACTACCGAGGACCGGGCCGTGGCTCAGCGGTCGCTCCAGTTTGATGTTCTTGTATTCAGTTGTGACTGTACGCAATAGCAACGTTGGGACCCACCAGACGGTGAGTCCCAACGGAGAAGTCAGCGGCGCAGGCCGAGGCGCTCGATGATCGAGCGGTAACGGTCGATCTCGGTCTTGCGCAGGTAGTTCAGCAGCCGGCGGCGCTGGCCGACCAGGAGCAGCAGGCCACGACGACTGTGGTGGTCGTGCTTGTGCGTCTTGAGGTGCTCGGTCAGGTGGCTGATCCGGTGGCTGAGCAGCGCGATCTGCACCTCGGGCGAACCGGTGTCGCCATCGGTCGTGGCGTACTCGGCGATGATCTTCTTCTTCGTCGCTGCGTCGGTTCCGATCGACATGCGGCTCCTTCTGGTTCACTCGTTGCGCGGCGCGCCGGGGCCTGTTCACCCGGGCACTCTGGATCCGCGGCCGTTGTACGGCGGTCCTGATGTGGTTTGTCGTCCGTGTCCGTCGGCATACCCAGTGATGTACGCCGTGGCTCAGACAACCAAGGAAGGCTATCAGCGTCGGCGTGTCGCGCCCAAAACGAGGGGAAGCCCCTCCGACACCTCCGTGGCACGATGCCCGTATGGGTCTGTTGGCGAAGGGGCCGGTGCCGAGTGACTTCACGGGCACCCGGCTGGGCGTGTGCAACCTCTGCGAGGCCATCTGTGGCATCGAGCTGACCATCGAGAAGGGTGAGGTCACCTCGATCCGCGGCAACGAGGCGGACCCGCTCTCGCGTGGCTACATCTGCCCCAAGGGCGTCTCGATGGCCGACATCTACACCGACCCCGACCGGCTCCGGCGACCGGTGAGGCGGGTCGGTGAAGGCCCCGACGCCGAGTGGGTCGAGATCGGCTGGGACGAGGCGCTCGACCTGGTCGCCGACAAGCTGGCCGAGACCATCGAGGAGCATGGGCGCAACGCCGTCGGGGTCTACCTCGGCAACCCCACCGCCCACTCGCTCGGCTCGGCCACCCACGGCGTCGCCATGGTGAAGTCGCTGCGCACCCGCAACCGTTTCAGCGCCTCGTCGGTCGACCAGATCCCCCACCAGTTCGTCGGCTGGCAGCTCTACGGCCACCAGCTCCTGCTGCCGGTGCCCGACATCGACCGCACGTCGTACTTCCTGGTCTTCGGCGCCAACCCGATGGCCTCCAACGGCTCGCTGATGACCGTGCCCGACTTCCCCAACCGGGTCCGCGACCTGAAGGCTCGCGGCGGCCGGATGGTGGTGATCGACCCGCGGCGCACCGAGACCGCCAAGGTCGCCACCGACCACCACTTCGTCCGGCCCGGCACCGACGCCGTGGTGCTGCTGGCGATGCTCAACGTGCTGTTCGAAGAGGGCCTGACCACCCCGCCGGCGTACGTCGACAACGCCGACCGGGTCGCCGAGCTGGTCGCCGACTTCACCCCCGAGCGGGCCGAGCCGATCAGTGGCGTGCCTGCTGCGGTCATCCGGCAGCTGACGCGAGAGTTCGCGGCGGCCGACGGTGCCGCGGCGTACGGCCGGATCGGCGTCTCGACGCACGGGTTCGGCTCGATCTGCCAGTGGGCGATCCAGCTGCTCAACCTCCTCACCGGCAACTTCGACCGCGAGGGCGGCGTGCTCTTCCCGGAGCCGGCGATCGACGTGGTCGGGCGCCGGATCATCGGACCTGGCCACTTCGACGTCTGGCAGAGCCGGGTGCGCGGCGCGAAGGAGTTCGCCGGCGAGCTGCCGGTCGCGACCCTGAGCGAGGAGATCGAGACCCCCGGCGAGGGGCAGATCCGCGCGATGCTGACCAACGCCGGCAACCCGGTGCTGTCGACGCCGGACGGGAAGCGCCTGGCCACAGCCCTCGCCGGCCTCGACTTCATGGTCGCGATCGACATCTATGTCAACGAGACCACCCGCCACGCCGACGTGATCCTGCCGCCGACCTCGGCGCTCGAGCGCGACCAGTACGACCTGGTCTTCCACAACCTCGCGGTCCGTAACACCGCGCGCTACACGCCCGCGGTCTTCGCCAAGGGCAAGGACCAGCGCCACGACTGGCAGATCTACGGCGAGCTGACGTCCCGGCTGGCGGACCGGCTCGGGTCCAAGCTCCCGCTCAAGGCGCGGCTGATGGCCAAGGCCCGGATGGCGTTGTCACCCGCGACGCTGCTCGTCGGCCTCCTCTACACCGGCCGCAGGACGACCATGCTCCAGCTGCGGGCGCACCCCGAGGGCGTCGACCTGGGCCCGCTCAAGCCGACGATGCCCGAGCGGCTGCAGACCAAGGGGAAGCGGATCGACCTCGCGCCGGAGCTGGTCGTCTCGGACCTCTCCCGGCTGCGCGAGACGCTGGCGGAGGGCTCCCCCACGACGCCTGATGAGCTGCTGCTGATCGGTCGCCGGCACAAGCAGGACTGCAACTCGTGGATGCACAACACCCCTCGCCTGACCCGCGGCAAGCCCCGCCACCACCTCCTGATGCACCCCGACGACCTCGCCGCACGTGGCATCTCCGAGGGCGGGCGGGTGGTCGTCACCTCGCGGGTCGGCAAGGTCGAGGTCGAGGCCACCGGGGTCGACGACATGATGCCCGGGGTCGTCTCGCTCCCCCACGGCTACGGCCACCAGGTCGCGGGCACCCGCACCGCGCACGCGTCCACGGTCGCGGGAGTGTCGATCAACGACCTCACCGACCCCGAGCGTCTCGACGTCTCGGGCAACGCGGCTCTCAACGGCGTACCGGTGACGGTGCTCCCCGCCTAGGTGCCTGCTGAGGTTCAGCCTCCGAGCACGGCCAGCACTGCCGCGCGCGCTTCCGTGGGGTCGATCGCCGCCAAGGCGGTCTCCGCGGCCTCCTCGCAGGTGTCCATGCTCACCGTGGCGAGACGGGCACCCACCGGCCGGACGGCCGCGGCGGCCATCGACAGCGAGGTGATGCCCATACCGACCAGAGCGCAGGCCAGCACCGGGTCGGCGGCCGCCTCACCACACACGCCCACCGGTTTGCCGGCCTGCTTGCCGGCCTCCGCGGTGATCGCGACCAGCTGGAGGACGGCAGGCTGCCATGGATCGGTGAGGTACGCCAGATCGGTGGCCATCCGGTCGGCGGCCATCGTGTACTGCGTCAGGTCGTTGGTGCCGATGGAGAGGAAGTCGACGACTTCGAGCATCTGATGGGCCATCAGCGCCGCACTCGGCACCTCGACCATCACCCCTGCCTTGAGTCCGCGCGCCCTGACCTGGGTGGCGAAGTCGCCGGCCTCGGCGACGGTGGCCACCATGGGCGCCATCACCCAGGTCTCGGTCGCGGTGCGGGTCGCGGCGGCAGCGATGGCGTCGAGCTGGCGCTCCAGCAGGCCGGGGTTGTCGTGGGCCAGCCGCAGCCCGCGCACACCGAGGGCAGGGTTCTCCTCGTCAGCGTGGGAGGCAAACGCCACCGGCTTGTCCGAGCCGGCATCGAGGGTGCGGACGACGACGTGCCGACCGCCACTGAAGGCGCCGAGCACGGAGGCGTAGATATCGGTCTGCTCCTCGACCGTCGGCTCTTCGGCGCGGTTGAGGAAGCACAACTCGGTGCGGAAGAGCCCGACACCCTCGACGGGGGCGAGCGCCGAGTCGGACGCGGACTCTCCGTCGGCGACATTGGCCAGCAGCTTCACGGGCGTGCCGTCCGCGGTGGCGGCCGGGCCGACCCATGATGCGAGCGCGGCCCGGTCCGCCTCGTCACGCTCGACCGCTTCCTGGGCGAAGGTCTCGTCCACGTCGGACTCGACGGTCCCGGCGGTGCCGTCGACCAGGAGCCAGGTGCCGGCCGATACGGCCATGGCTCCCGCGACACCCACCACACACGGGATCCCGAGCTGCCGCGCGATGATCGCGGTGTGGCTGGTCGGCCCGCCCCGCTCGGTCACCAGGGCACGGACGAGCGCGGGGTCGAGTCCGGCTGTGTCTGCAGGCGCGAGGTCTTCGGCGACCAGCACCACCGGCTCGGGTGGGGTCGGCACGCCCGGCTCCGGCACACCGACGATGCGGGCGACCAGGCGGCGCTCGATGTCGCGGAGGTCGGTGACGCGCTCCGCCATCAGTCCCCCCATGCCGGCGAACACACCGGCGAACTGCTCCACGGCAGCGGCGACGGCGGTCAGCAGGTCGTCGCTCGCACCTAGTCGCTGCCGCACTGCGCTGCGGAGGCCGCGGTCGCGTGCCATGCCGGCACTGGCCGTCAACACCTCTGCGGCCGAGCCGCTGGCACGCTCCGCCTTGGCAGCGAAGCCGGATGCCACTGCGTCGACGGCGCCGTCGAAGGCGACCAGGGCGGCGTCGGCGTCGGCGAAGTCACCGGTGCCGAACTCGGCGACCGCCTTCGGGGAGATCTCGCTCCGCACCACCAGGGCCGGAGCGTAGGCCTTGCCAGGCACCACGGCAGTGCCGCCCAGCGGTGCGGACGGTGCGGGCGAAGAGGCGGGCGAAGGGGCGGGCGAAGGGGCGGCGGATTCGGTGACCACGCTCACAAATTAGCCCCCGGCCACCTTGACAGTCAACAGATTCGGGGATAAAACAACAGATACAAAGATCAAATCCACACGAACGGAGGGTCGAAGATGTATGCGGAGGAGCGCCAGCAGGCCATGGTCAAGCTGATCACCGACCGCGGCCGGCTCTCCGTCAACCAGCTGGCCGACCAGTACGGCATCACGACCGAAACGGTGCGCCGTGACCTCACCGCCCTGGAGCGGATCGGCCTGGTCCGCCGGGTGCACGGAGGCGCCGTCCCCGCCGGCGTACTCAGCACGATCGAGCCCGCGCTGGGCGAGCGCGACAGCGCCCGCGCGGCTGAGAAGGACCGCATCGCCAAGGCGGCCCTCGACTTCCTGCCCGCAGCCGGCGGCAGCGTCCTCTTCGACGCCGGGTCGACCACCGCCCGCGTCGCGGCCGCTCTCCCGCACGAGCTGCGGCTGACGGTCTTCACCAACAGTCTTCCCGTCGCCACCCGGCTGGTCGGCCACCCGCAGGTCGACCTGCATCTACTCCCGGGCCGGGTGCGCAGCAAGACGCAGGCGGCGGTGGGTTCCGACACCGTCGCGGCGCTCTCCGAACTGAGGGTCGACTTCGCGTTCGTCGGCACCAACGGGATCACCGTCGGCCACGGCTTCACCACCCCCGATCCCGACGAGGCCGCCACCAAGCGCTCGATCGTGGCGGCGGCGCGGCAGGTCGTGGTGCTCGCCGACGCCACCAAGCTCGGCCTGGAGGCCGCCGTCCGGTTCGCAGACGTCGACCAGGTCGACGTGCTCGTCACCGACGCAACGGTCGCCGACGCCGACGTGCGCGACCTGGAGCAGGCCGGGATCGAGGTCGTGGTCGCATGATCGTCACGCTGACGGCCAATCCCAGCACCGACCGCACGGTGCTGCTGACCGGACCGCTGCAGCGCGGTGCGGTGCAGCGCGCCGAGTCGGTGATCTCGCAGGCCGGCGGCAAGGGGGTCAACATCTCCCGGGCGGCCGTCACCGCCGGGGTGCCCACCATGGCAGTGCTGCCCGCGCCCCGTGTCGACCCGTTCGTGCTCGAGCTCACCGCCGCCGGGATCCCGTGCGACCCCGTGCCCGCCGCCGGCCCGCCCCGGGTCAACCTCACGATCAGCGAGCCCGACGGGACCACGACCAAGCTCAACAGCCCGGGACCGACGGCCACGCCCGAGATGCTCGAGGCCCTTGCGCTCCGGCTCCGGCACTACGCGGCGGACGCCGCCTGGGTGGTGCTCGCCGGGTCCCTGCCCCCCGGCGCCCCGATCGGTTGGTACGCCGAGCTGGTGAGCGCCCTGGCCGACAGCCCGGCCCGGGTGGCGGTCGACACCAGCGACGCCGCCCTGGGTGCCCTGGTCGACGCACTGCCGACCGCGCAACCGCACCTGATGAAACCCAACGGCCACGAGCTGGCCTCCTTCACGGGGGCCGACGCCGACGACCTCGAGGCCGACCCCCGGGTCGCAGCGGCGGCCGCCCGGACGCTGGTGGACGCCGGCGTCGAGTCGGTGCTCGCCACGCTCGGTGCGCACGGCGCCGTACTTGTCACCAGGGCTGGGGCCTGGCACGCCTCTCCCCCACCCACCGATGTGGTCAGCACCGTCGGTGCCGGCGACTCCAGCCTCTTCGGCTACCTCCTCGGTGACCTGCGCAAGCAGGACCCCGAGTCACGACTCGCGCTCGCCGTCGCCTACGGCAGCGCAGCAGCAGGACTGCCCGGCACCACCATCCCCATCCCTTCGCAGGTCCGCCCAGAGCTGGTCCGGGTCCGCGAGCTCCACCTCACCCAAGGAATGTGAACGCAATGTCGCAACTCATCACCGCCGATCTGGTCCGGCTCGACGCCGACCTCGGAGCCGACAAGCTCGCCACGATCCGGGCCCTGGCCCAGGTCGTCGGTGACGCCGGGCGGGCCGCTGACGTCGAGCAACTCGTCTCCGACGCCCTCGCCCGGGAGGAGACCTCACCGACCGGTCTGCCAGGCGGGATCGCCATCCCGCACTGCCGCACCGCGGGCGTCGACGAGCCGACCCTGGCCTTCGCGCGGCTGGCACCGCCGGTCGACTTCGGCGCCAAGGACGGTCCGGCCGATCTCGCCTTCCTGATCTGCGCCCCCGAGGGTGGCGACAACACCCACCTGCAGCTGCTGACCAAGCTGGCGCGCGCCCTGGTGAAGGCCGACTTCACTGCCTCGCTGCGCAGCGCCGCGAGCACCGACGAGGTGGTCGCGCTGATCAGCGAGGTGGTCGAGCCCGCGCCGGCCACCGTGGCAGCCGCCGCGGCGCCGAGCGCTGCCGAGGCGGCACCCGTCGCCACCACCACGAAGACGCGAAGCCTGGTAGGCGTCACCGCCTGCCCGACGGGGATCGCGCACACCTACATGGCCGCCGAAGCGCTCGAAGCAGCCGCCGAGCGGGCCGGTGTCGAGATCGCCGTGGAGACCCAGGGCTCCGCGGGCTCCACGCCGCTCGCTCCGGAGACGATCCGCGCGGCATCCGCGGTGATCTTCGCCGTCGATGTCGGAGTCCGCGACCGGGGCCGGTTCGCCGGGCTCCCGATGGTGTCCTCCAGCGTCAAGCGCCCGATCGAGGACGCCGACGCAATGGTGGCCGAGGCACTCCGATACGCCGACGACCCCTCCGCGCCGCGCGTCGAGGGCAGCGCCTCCGACGCAGCGAGCGGCGGCGGGACGGGCGACGAGTCCTGGGGAGCCCGGACCCGCCGAGTGCTGATGACCGGCGTCTCGTACATGATCCCGTTCGTCGCCGCAGGCGGCCTCCTGATCGCGCTCGGCTTCCTGCTGGGCGGCTACGAGATAGCCGGGCCCTACGGCGACATTGCCGTCAACCACACGTTGTTCGACCTCCCCGACCCCGGCGCGTTCGGCCTCGACCACGCCCTGTTCGGCTCGGGCCTGATGGCGTACGTCGGAGCGCTGTTCTTCATCATCGGCAAGACCGCGTTCATGCTCTTCATCCCAGCCCTGGCCGGCTATATCGCCTACGCGATCGCCGACCGCCCAGGCATCGCGCCGGGGTTCGTCATGGGCGGCCTGGCCACCAACATGTTCAACGTCCAGTCCTCGGCCGCTGATCCGGTCGCCCTGCCCGCCACCGGCTTCCTGGGCGCCATCATCGGCGGTGTGCTCGCCGGCCTGATCGCGCACTGGATGGCCGGCCGGAAGGTGCCCTCGTGGGCCCGGGGCCTGATGCCCGTGCTGGTGATCCCGCTGGTCACCTCGATCGTCGCGGGTCTGCTGATGCTGGTCGTGCTCGGCCGCCCTATCAGCTGGCTGATGGACCAGCTCACCGACGGGCTGAACTCGATGAGCGGAAGCAGCGCAGTCCTGCTCGGCGCGATCCTCGGCCTGATGATGGCCTTCGACATGGGCGGGCCGCTCAACAAGGTGGCCTACAGCTTCGCGGCGGTCGGGGTCGGTGGGGCCTCACTGGCTGCCGACGCCCCTGAGCTGAAGATCATGGCTGCCGTGATGCTCGCCGGCATGGTGCCGCCGATCGCTCTGGCCCTCGCGACTGTCGTCCGCCCCGGACTCTTCGACGTCGCCGAGCGCGAGAACGGGAAGGCCGGCTGGCTGCTCGGAGCTTCCTTCATCACCGAGGGTGCCATCCCGTTCGCCGCTGCCGACCCGCTCCGGGTGATCCCCGCGATCATGTTCGGCAGCGCGGTCACCGGCGGTCTCTCCCAAGCCCTGGACGTCAGTGTCCGGGCCCCGCACGGCGGCATCTTCGTGCTCTTCGCAGTTGACGGTGTCGCCGGCTACCTCGTGTCGTTGAGCGCGGGCGTGGCGGCGGGTGCTCTCGCTGTGATCGTCCTGAAGTCCATCGGTCGGCCCGCCGCCGTGCCGGCAACCCACTGACCGTCCAGCACCACCCACCCGCCACCACCACAGGAGAAGTCATGCTCACCAAGTCCGTCGTCGTCGGCTCGGCCGTCGGCCTCCACGCTCGTCCCGCCGCGATCATCTCCGAGGCGGCCGGCGACCTCGACTCAGACGTCTTCATCGGCCTGCCCGGCGAGGAGCCCGTTGACGCCGGGTCGTCGCTGATGATCATGACCATCGGAGCCGGCAACGGCGTCACCGTCGAGGTCTCCGGGGAGGACGAGGCAGCCGTCGCCGCCATCGCCGCGCTGGTGGAGCAGGACCTCGACGCCTAGTCAGCTCCCGTCGTCGGCCTCGCGGCGGAGCGCCCGGTAGATCACGCGCGCTCCGACCGCGCGGCGGAGCTCGTTCATGATCACGGTGAAGAACTCCTTGCGGTAGAGCTCGTCGGTGATCGCGTACACGGTGAAGTACAGGCCGGAGAAGGACGCCAGGAACACTGCCACTTTCACCAGCGCCAGACTCACCAAGCTGATGCCGAAGACGTATTCCAGATCCTGGCCCTCCGGCACACCGGTCCAGTTCTTGATGACCTGGTCCTCGATCGCCACCATCCCGAAGACGATGAAGAACGCGAAGACAGCCAGGGCGAGCAGCAAGACCTGAACGGCCTGCGCGATCACCAGCACCAGCACCAGGTTGACCATCTGCAAACCCGTGACCTGCGCCTCCTCCGGCAGGTCGATGTCCGCGTCGACCAGCCGCTGCGCCGCGGCTTCGAGCGGGGTGCCTTCGCTGGCTGCGATCAGGTCTGCGGAGACGATCGAGTCGTCGAAGGCGTCCAGTTCCTCGGCTAGCCGGGGCACCAGGAAGAGGACGGCCGCCGCGCCGAAGAACAGCACCGTGCCCCAGAGGATCCCGCCATGGAGCGAGGACGCGACCTCCCAGACCTCGGCGTTGATGAACAGGAAGGTCACGAAGAGAAGCAACATCGGCAGCGCCCGCGTCAGCAGGGGAAGCAGCAGCCCCAGGCTCCGGAACGCGCGTCGAAGTGCCCAGCCGGCAATGACCTGTGCCCGCAGGGCCTGCAGTGCGTAGAGGACCGCCCAGCCGAGGGCGACGCTGGTGCCGGCGGAGACCCCGAGAGACGACTCGCCGCTGAGCGGACCGACGACCAACCCGGTGATCACACCGAGGACCACCCCGATCGCCACGACGGCGACGATGCGTCCCCGGTTGAGGCGGTGGTGCACCTTCTCGCGGATGTCGTCGACGAAGTAGGGCAGCCCGTGAGCCACGAACCAGCGCTCGACGGCCTGCAGCTCGGCCTGGGTCACCATGTCAGTCGCTCAGGATCTCGCGGGTGCGCGCGACGTCGTCGTTGATCGCCTCGACCAGGGTCTCGATCGAGTCGAAGCGCAGCATCCCCCGCAGCCGCTCGACGAACGAGATCTCGACCTCCACCCCGTAGAGCTCGAGGTCGTCGCGGTCCAGCACGTAGCCCTCGACGCGGCGCTCGCGGTGACCGTCGAAGGTCGGGTTCGTGCCGACGCTGATCGCGGCGGGGTACGTCGTGTCGTCATCGAGGCGCCGAAGCCAGCCGGCGTACACGCCGTCGGCGGGAGCCGCCGCGGCCGGGTCGATCGGCAGGTTGGCGGTGGGGAAGCCGAGCTCGCGCCCGCGCTTGTCGCCCTCCATCACCACGCCGCGGACCGCGAACGGGCGCCCGAGCGCCTCGGCCGCGCCGGCGACGTCGCCCATCGAGAGGCAGGTGCGGATGTAGGTGGAGGACCAGACCTGCGGGCCGCCGTCGAGCGGTACGCCGTTCGCGGCGAACCCGGATGCGTCGCCCACCTCGCGCAGGAACGCCACGTCGCCGGCGGCACGGTGGCCGAAGCGGAAGTTGGCGCCGACCACGACGGCCTCGGCCCGGAGCGCGGCCACGAGCACGCGGTCCACGAACTCCTGCGGATCCCAGTCGGCCACCGATCGGTCGAACGGCAGGGCCAGCACGTGGTCGACACCAGCCGCAGCCAGCAGCTCGGCACGCGCCTCGACCGACGTCAGCATCGACGGGGCGTGCTCGGGCCGCAGCACCGCCATCGGGTGCGGGTCGAAAGTCACCGCGACCACGGGGATGCCCCGGGCCTCGGCTTCCTCATGGGCGCGGGTGATCACGGCTCGGTGTCCGCGATGGACGCCGTCGAAGTTGCCGATGGTGACGACGGAGCGGCCGAGGTCGGCCGGCACGTCGTCGAGAGAACGCCAGATGTGCACGGCGTGAGACTACTGGCGCAGCCCGAGCAGCCGCTCCAGGACGCCCTGGGTGAGGTCGGCCCCGTCGCGCTCCAGGTTCCAGCCGCCCTTGCTCCGGTACTGGTTGGTGATCCAGAAGACCGTCGCTCCCGAGCCGGGGAGATGCGCGATCTCGCCGTAGGACCAGCCGTTGCCACCGTTGTGCCAGAGCACCGGGCCGTACTCGGAATCGAAAGCCACCCAGCCGTAGGCGGCGTAGCTGTCGCCGCCCGGCTCCTCCGGCACACGCGGCTCGAAGAGCTCCCTCTTCGCCCGCTGGTCGAGCACCTCGTCTCCCTCGAGTGCCAGGTGCCAGCGGAACAGGTCGCGAGCGGTGGAGAGGAGCCCCCCGTTGCCACGCAGGTTCCAGTACGGCCCGTCGCCGGCCCAGGGATGCTCGAAGGGACGGCCCTGCGCGACTCCCTGCGCGTCGTACTCGATCGCGACCTGCTCCGGCCGCCAGTCAGGGAGCACGTAGCCGGTCTGGGTCATGCCGGCGGGGCCGAAGAGGTGCTCGGCGAGGTAGTCCTCGTAGCCCATGCCGGACACCTCTTCGATGATGGCGGCCAGCAGGCTGTATCCGACGTTGGAGTAGTGGTGCCGGGCCCCCGGGGCAGTGCGCAGATCGGAAGCGAACGCGTCCGCGATCAGGTCAGCTCGGCTCAGCGGGTCGTAGTCGCCCCCGAGCGAGTCGACGAAGCCGGCCGTGTGCGTCAGCAGCTGCTGGACGGTGATCGCACGCTTGTCCGTCGGTACGCCGTCGAGGTAGCGGCCGATCGGGTCGGTGACGCTCAGCTCGCCCTGCATCTCGAGCTTGACCACGGCGGCCGCCGTGAACTGCTTGGTGATCGAACCGACGTCGTAGACCGTGTCGCAGTCGGACGGCACCGCGGACTCATGGTCGGCCAGGCCCCAGCCCTCACACGCCACCAGCTCGCCGTCGCGCGCGGCCACCAGCGTCCCGCTGGATCCCCCCGGCATGTTCGACGCGATGAAGACGTCGCCCCGCGTGGGACTCTGTCCCGCCCCCGGGTCCTCCGCACACGATCCGAGCAGGACGGCCGCAGCCAGAGCAGCGGCAACCCGCCTCACGATCCGCTGCACGGGTCCGCGGAGCACGTGTTGATCTCTTCCTCGACGCTGATCGGGGCTGCCACCGCCGGCCCGGCCAGGAGGGCAACCGCGAGACCCGCCCCACCCACGGCCAGCAGCGCCCGCTGCCTCGGGCGGGTGTGGCGACACCTCTCGCCGAGTCCGCCGCGGAGCAGGCCGAAGGCCTCGCGAACGACGCCATGGTCCGCGCCGAGCTCCAGGGCGAGGTCGCGGAGCAAGTCACCGTCGCGATCGCGGGCCGGGCGCGGGTAGGCCCGCAGGCAGAGGTCGATCAGCCGGTGGCTCATGCCGGCCCCAAGGCGACGCGGGCACCCAGCGCGGTGGCCGCGGACCGGAGCCGCTCGACCTCCGCAGTGAGCACGGTGTGGCCGGCGGGTGTCAGCCGGTAGTAGCGGCGGCGACGGCCCTGCACCTGCTGCTCCCCCGCGGGTGCGACCAGCCCCTCGTCGGACAGCCGGTTCAGGGCGCCGTAGATGGTGCCGGCGGTCAGCTTGATGCGCCCGTCGGACAGCTCCTCCACGTCGCGCGCGATGCCGTACCCGTGGAGGTCCCCCTGGGCCAGGCTGGCCAGGATGAACAGCGCCTGCTCGGTCATGCGGCGACTATACATCGCCTCACGATGCATAGCCGTCAGATCTATGACCTCAGACGAAGACCGCGACCGCCTTGGCCCGACCCGACCTCGGCTCATAGAGGGCGAGGAACTCCCCGTCGGGTGCGAAGACGGCACTCAGCCCGGGCAGATCCAGCTCCAGCGGCCGACCGACGCGTACGTCGTCGGCCTGGCTCTGGTCGAGGTCGATGCTCGCGAACGCCGCCCGGGCCGCCTCGGCGATCGGCATCATCGCGAAGGAGTCGGTGAGCTCGTCGATGGTGTGCGCCGCGGCCAGGTCGTAGGGGCCGACCGCCGTGCGCCGCAGGGACGTGAGGTGACCGCCGACGCCCAGGGCAGCTCCGACATCGCGGGCGATCGCACGGATGTAGGTGCCGCTCGAGCAGCGCACCGAGATCCGGACGTCGGAGCCGGCGATCTCGTGGACGACCAGCTCGTGGACGGTGACCCGTCTCGGCTGGAGCTCGACGGTCTCACCGTCGCGCACCCGCTGGTAGGCCCGCTTGCCGTCGACCTTGATCGCCGACACGGCCGTCGGCACCTGGTCGATGTCACCGACCTGGTCCGCGAACGCGGCCCGGATCGCCGCCTCGTCGAGACCGGCCGTCGATGCGGTCGACACGGACTCGCCCTCGGCGTCGTCGGTGGTGGTGGCCTCCCCCAGCCGCACGGTGGCGTCGTACGCCTTCTCCGTCAGCATCAGGTGCCCGAGCAGCCGGGTCGCGCGGTTGAGCCCGAGCACCAGCACGCCGGTCGCCATCGGGTCGAGGGTGCCGGCGTGCCCGACCTTGCGGGTGCCCGCCAGCTTGCGGACCCGGGCCACGACGTCGTGCGAGGTCATGCCGCCGGCTTGTCGACGACGACCAGCCCGGCCTCGTCGGTCACGTGAGGTCGTCGTCCTCGTCGTCGGTCTCGTCGATCTCGTCATCGTCGGGCTCGATCTCGCGCGGCTTCTTGTACGGGTCGGCCTCGCCGGCGTACGTCGCCCCCTCGCGCGCGGCCGCGACGGCCGCGTCGTGCTCGCGCGCCTTGGCCAGTACCTCGTCGAGCTGGCGGGCGCTCTCCGGGAGGGCGTCGGGGATGAAGTCGAGCGTCGGCACCAGCCGCATGCCGAGCTGCTTGGCGACCTCGGAGCGGAGCACGCCCTTGGCCGACTCGAGCGCGGCCGCAGTGCTCTCGCGGTCGGCGTCCTCGCCCAGCACGGTGTAGAAGATCGTGGCCTGCTGGCTGTCGCCGGTGAGGCGTACGTCGGTGATCGTGACGAACCCCAGCCGTGGGTCCTTGATCCGTCGCTCCAGCATCTCGGCAACGATCACCTGGATCCGGTCGGCGATCTTGCGCACGCGGGGACTAGCCATGGTTCATTCCTATCGTCGACCCGGCTCTTCTTCACGGGAGGGGGCGTCGACCCGGCCCGTCTTCACATGATGCCTCGCCGACCCGGCCTGACTTCACGCGGTGAACGTGAAGTCGAGCCGGGTCGACGTGTAGAAGCGTGAAGAACAGCCGGGTCGACTGGATGGATCAGGCGCGGGGGATCTCGCGCATCTCGAAGGCCTCCACGACATCGCCTTCCTTGATGTCCTGGAAGTTGCGGAGCACCAGACCGCACTCGAAGCCCTCGCGGACCTCGGACGCGTCGTCCTTCTCCCGCTTGAGCGAGAGGAGGTCGAGGTTGTCGGCCACCACGGCGCCGTCCCGGATGACCCGGACCTTGGCGTTGCGACGGATGACACCGCTGGTGACCATGCAGCCCGCGATGTTGCCGATCTTGGACGAGCGGAAGATCGCCCGGATCTCCGCCTGGCCCAGGGTCGACTCCTCGAACTCGGGCTTGAGCATGCCCTTGAGGGCCGCCTCGATCTCGTCGATCGCCTGGTAGATGACCGAGTAGTAGCGGATCTCGACGCCTTCCTTGGCCGCCATCTCGGTCGCCTTGCCCTGGGGCCGGACGTTGAAGCCGATGATGATGGCGTCGGAGGCCGCGGCCAGGTCGACGTTGGTCTCGGTGATCGCACCGACACCGCGGTCGATGACGCGGATGCCCACGTCGTCGCCCACATCGATGTTGGACAGTGCGTCCTCGAGCGCCTCGACCGAACCGGACACATCGCCCTTGAGGATGAGGTTGAGCTCCTGGCTCTCCCCGCCCTCCATGGAGGCCATGAAGTCCTCGAGAGTACGACGCACGCGGCGCTTGGCCTGCATGGCCGCCCGCTCGCGCGACTCGCGCCGCTCGGCGATCTGCCGCGCCTTCCGGTCGTCCTCCACCACGATGAAGTTCTGGCCGGCGGCGGGCACCGCGGTGAGGCCGAGGACCATCGCGGGACGCGACGGGTCGGCTTCCTCGATGTTCTCGCCGTGCTCGTCGATCATCGCGCGCACCCGGCCGTAGGCCGCGCCCGCGACGAGCGAGTCACCAACGCGCAGCGTGCCGCGCTGGACCAGGACGGTGGCGACCGGACCGCGACCGCGGTCGAGGTGCGCCTCGATCACGAGGCCCTGGGCGTCCTGCACAGGGTTGGCCCGCAGGTCCAGGGACGCGTCGGCGGTCAGGATGACGGCCTCGAGCAGCTTGTCGAGGTTGAGCTCGGACTTGGCCGAGACGTCGACGAACATCGCGTCGCCGCCGTACTCCTCGGGCACCAGGCCGTACTCGGTCAGCTGGCCACGGACCTTGGTCGGGTCCGCCTCCGGCTTGTCGATCTTGTTGACCGCGACCACGATCGGTACGCCGGCGGCCTTCGCGTGGTTGAGCGCCTCGACCGTCTGCGGCATCACGCCGTCGTCGGCCGCGACCACCAGCACCGCGATGTCGGTCGCCTGGGCACCACGGGCACGCATGGACGTGAACGCCTCGTGACCCGGGGTGTCGATGAACGTGATCCGGCGCTCGGTGCCGTCGACATCGGTGTGGACCTGGTAGGCACCGATGTGCTGGGTGATGCCGCCGGCCTCCTCGTCGACCTGGTTGGCGTTGCGGAGCGCGTCGAGCAGCTTGGTCTTTCCGTGGTCGACGTGACCCATCACGGTCACGACCGGCGGCCGGATGACCAGGTCGCTCTCGCCGCCTTCGTCAGCGCCGAACTCGAGGTCGAACGACTCGAGCAGCTCGCGGTCCTCGTCCTCGGGCGAGACGACCTCGACGACGTAGTTGAGCTCCTCACCGAGCAGCTCGAGCGTCGCGTCGTTGACCGACTCGGTCGCGGTGACCATCTCGCCGAGGTGGAACAGCATCTGCACCAGCTGTGCGGCGTCGACGCCCACCTTGTCGGCGAAGTCGGTCAGCGAGGCGCCACGGGCCAGACGCACGGTCTCGCCCTCGCCCTTGCGGACGCGCATGCCGCCCAGGGTCGGGGCCTCCATGGCCTCGAACTCCTGCCGACGTGCCCGCTTCGACTTGCGACCTCGGCGCGACGGACCGCCGGGGCGACCGAAGGCGCCCTGGGTCTGACCACGCTGGCCGGGACGGTTGCCGCCACCGGGACGACCGCCACCACCGGGGCCGAAGCCACCGGGACCGCGACCGGGTGCACCGGCACCTGCGCCGGCGGGCGCTCCACGACCGGGAGGGCCACCACGGGCTCCACCGGGGCCACCGGGGCCACCGCGGGCACCGCCGGGGCCACCGGGGCCTCCGCGACCGGGGCCCGCAGGGCCACGACCGCCGGGTCCGCCACCGAAGGCGGCCGGCGACTTGGGCATCATCGCGGGGTTGGGGCGAGGCATGCCGGGGCGTGCCGGCGCGCCGTCACGGCCGGCCGGCGGACGCGGCGGACGTACGTCGCCGCCTTCCTCGACCTCGCGCTCGGGAGCGGCCGGGGCGGGGCGCTTGCCCATGCCCTGGCTCGACGAGAACGGGTTGTTGCCCGGGCGCGGGGTGCCGCCGGGCTTGCCGACCGGGCGCGGGGCCGGGGCGGGTGCCTTGGGGGCCGGAGCCTTGGCGGCGGGCGCCTCCTCGGCGGGTGCCTCCGGTGCCGGGGGCTCCTCGGCGGGCGGCTGCTCCTCCACGACCGGCTCGGGCGCGGGCTCAGCGACGACCTCGACCGGCGCCTCGGCCTCGGGCTCGGGCGCGGCGGCCTTCTTGGCCGCGGCCTTCTTGGCCGGGGGCTTGGGGGCGGCCTTCTCTTCGGCCTTCTCCGCTGGCGCGGCGGCCTTCAGCGACTCGCCGACCTCCTTGCGGAAGCGCATCTCGGCGGGAAGCTCGACGGTCGAGCTCGCCGACTTCACGAACTCGCCCATCTCTTTGAACTTCTCGAGAACGAACTTGCTCTCGACTCCGAACTCCTTGGCGAGTTCGTGGACTCGGGTCTTAGCCACAATTCTCCTTCTGGCCTGAGACCCGGGTCGGGGTGTAACTCAGACCGCTCTGTTGTCCCTGAATGGGGGGTTGTGCAAACTCATTTCGAGTTACTCATCGAGTGCTCATGAGCTGCTGCTCCAGTTTCTGTCGGTCATTCGTTGATCTGTCGGTCTGCGCTGGTCAGGTAGTCACCCACCGGTGCGGTGGAGAGCCCCGCGCTCGCTGCGCCCTGCACACGCAGGGCACGAGCAAAGGCTTTCCGTCGCACCGCGAGGTCGTAGCACTCGGTCGTGGGGTGCAGGTGCGCTCCCCGACCGGGTGCGGTGGCGTCGGGATCGGGGACGACGGCTGGTCGGCCATCGGCACCCGAGCCGGCGGTCACCCGCAACAACTCGCGCTTGGCGACTCGCTGCCGACATCCGATGCAGGTCCGGACCGGGCCCGTGAGGGATGTGTCGGCCGGGCTCGCAGAGATGTTCGGATCGCGTGCCACCGAGCAACAACCCTACCGCTACGAGCCACCAGTGTTGAAACGGGCGCACGGGAGCTGTTGTTCCCGGCTGCGCCTTCCTAGTCTTGGCGCATGCCCAACGACGCACTCGAGGAGCGTTTCGCGGGCCCCGACCTCGACCGCGAGGTCTGGCTCCCGCACTACCTGCCCGCCTGGTCATCGCTCGACCAGACCCGCGCCAGCTATCGGCTCGACGACGGGCTGCGGCTCACCGTGCCGGTCGACCATCCCGTGTGGTGCCCCGGCGACCACACCCCTCCGCTTCGCGTCTCCGGCCTGCAGACCGGCAGCTGGTCGGGGCCGGTGGGCTCCACCCGCGGCCAGCTGCGCTTCCGGGAGGGCCAAGAGGTCCGCGAGGAGCAGGAGCACTTCGAGGGCTGGCTGATCGGCTCCGGCCGCGTCGAGATCCGGGCCCGGATGACGCTGTCGCCCCGCTCGATGGCGGCGCTGTGGATGAGCGGGTTCGAGGACGACGACGCGCAGGAGCAGTGCGGCGAGATCTGCGTGTTCGAGATCTTCGGCAACGCCCTGCAGTCCGACCCGCCCTCGGCCGAGGTGGGCGTCGGCATCAAGCCGTTCCGCGACCCTGCCCTGACCGACGACTTCGCCGCCCCGCGGGTGCCGATCGACGTGACCGAGCCGCACACCTACGCCGTCCGACTGGGACGCCAGCAAGGCCGTCTTCACCGTCGACGACGTGGAGGTACGCCGCTGCGCCGGCCCGCCGACGTACCCGCTCCAGCTGATGCTCGCCGTCTTCGACTTCCCGGAGTGGTCGGTCGGCGACGACGACCAGCTGGTGCCGGAGCTGGTGGTCGAGCACGTGCTCGTCGGAGCGCGGATGACGTCCGCTGCAGTGCGCGACCACGGTGATCCTCGCTCGGCACGGCGAGGCCGAGTACGAGGACCCGTGCTGGGCCGAGGAGGGCGGCTCGCTCACCTCGCTCGGACGCCGGCAGGCCGCGATGCTCGGGGAGGGACTCGCCGGTCGACGGGTGGCGCACGTGTGGACCAGCACCCTCGCCCGGGCGGTGCAGACCGCCGAGATCGCCGCTGCGCGGCTGGGAGTCGCCGTGACCACCCGGGCCGGCCTGCGGGAGTTCGGCTGCGGCGACCTGGCCGGCACCGAGCGGGAGATCGACCCGTTCGTGCCGATCTTCCGCAGCTGGCTCGACGGCGAGCTGTCGGCGCAGGTCCCCGGCGGCGAGTCCGGTCAGGACCTGGTCGACCGGATGCGCGGCGTGTTCAGCGAGATCGCGGACGCCCACCCCGGCGAGACCGTGCTCGCCGTGAGCCACGGCGGCGTGCTCCGGCTCGCCGTACCTTCCGTCGCCCGGATGGAGGTCGAGCCGAGCTCGCTCGCCAACTGCTCGACGATCGAGATCGAGATCGACGCCGACGGCTGGGTCTGCCGGTCCTGGGGATGACCGGTCAGCTGTCGGCTGGGTCAGCCGGCGCGACCGGCGCCTCGGCTTCCTCGTCGGAGTGGATGTCGATCCGCCAGCCGGTGAGGCGGGCGGCGAGGCGGGCGTTCTGGCCCTCCTTGCCGATCGCGAGCGACAGCTGGATAGTCGGGTACGACGACGCGCGCCGACTTGGCTGCCAGGTCGACGACCTCGACCGACTGCACCTGGGCGGGCGAGAGCGCGTGGGCGACCAGCTCGGCGGGGTCCTCGGACCAGTCGACGATGTCGATCTTCTCGCCGTGCAGCTCCGACATCACGTTGCGCACCCGCTGGCCCATCGGGCCGATGCAGGCGCCCTTGGCGTTGACGCCGGACGCGTCGGTCCAGACCGCGATCTTGGTGCGGTGGCCGGCCTCGCGGGCGATGGCCGAGATCTCGACGGTGCCGTCGGCGATCTCGGGCACCTCGAGGGCGAACAGCTTCTTGACCAGGTTGGGGTGCGACCGCGACAGGGTGATCTGCGGCCCACGCATGCCCTTGCGCACCGAGATCACCAGGCACTTGATCCGGGTGCCGTGCTTGTAGTCCTCGCCCGGGCACCCGCTCGCTCACCGGCAGCAGCGCCTCGAGCTTGCCGAGGTCGACCATCACGTCGTCGGGGTTGCGGCCCTGCTGGATGACGCCGGAGATGATGTCGCCCTCCTTGCCGGAGAACTCACCGAACCTGATCTCGTCCTCGGCGTCGCGCAGCCGCTGCAGCATGATCTGCTTCGCCGTGGTCGCCGCGATCCGGCCGAACCCGTCGGGCGTGTCCTCGAACTCGCCGACCGGGTTGCCCTCCTCGTCGACCTCCGTGGCCAGCACGGTCACGTGGCCGGTCTTGCGGTCGAGCTCGACCCGCGCGGTCTCCCGGGCTCCCGGCGTCTTGTGGTACGCCGTCAGCAGGGCCTGCTCGATCGCCTCGACGAGCACCTCGAAGGAGATCTCCTTCTCCCGCTCCAGCATCCGCAGGATGCTCATGTCGATGTCCATCACAGGTCCTCCTCGGCGTCGCTGTCCGCAGGCTCGTCGGGCTCGACGGGCCGCTTGCGGTTGAACTCGATCTGCACCATCGCCTTCTTCACGTCGTCGAACGCGACCTCGTGGGCCGTGCCGTCGACGTCGAGGGTGGCGCTGTCGTCGGCGGAGCCGTGATCCGGCCGACGATCGCCTCGCCCTCGTGGGGCGTGACCTTGACCAGCCGGTCGTGGTTGCGGCGCCAGTGGCGCGGCAGCGTCAGCGGCCGGTCGACGCCGCGCGAGGTGACCTCGAGCGTGTAGGGCTGCTGCCCCATCACGTCCGAGCCGTCGAGCACCTCGCCGACCGCACGGGTGGCGTCGGCGACCTCGTCGAGGGTGACTCCGCCGTCCTTGTCGACCGCGACCCGGAGCACCCGGCGCTTGCCGGCCGGCGGTCAGCTCGACCGCCTCGACATCGAGGCCCAGGGAGGCAAGGGGCGCGATCAGCGCCTCCTCGACCCGAGTCGCGGTCGCTGCAGTGCCGGACTGGCCTGCGTGACTGGCGCTCATCGGTGTGACCTCCCTGTGCTGTTGTGGTGGTGCTGTCCCAGGATAGCCGCTCCCCGTGGGCCGATCTGCACCCGTCGCCGCGGTTGTTAGGGTCGCGCCGTGCCCGCCCGCCCCGTCGTCACCACCCGCCGAACGGCGCTGGCCGTGGCGGCCGGCGTGACCGGCCTGGCCGTCGGCGGATGCACCTCCGACTCCCCCGACGATCCGGCGGACCCGGCCACCACCTCCGCCCCGCCGGTGGACGCCGACCAGACCCTCGTCGACGAGGTCGTCGAGCGGCTGGCCACCGCGCTGGCGCACGTCGTCCAGGCCGCGGCAGGCCGCCGCGCCGCTGGCCGGAGCTGCGCCGCCGCTCCAGTCGATGCACCGGCTCACCTGGAGGCGCTCGACGCCGACGCGAGCACTCCCATGCGTCACCCGACGGCACGCCGCTGACGCGCAGGTCGTGCTGGCCGCCGAGGCCCGGCTGCAGAGGTTCCTGGTCACGGCGGCCGTCCAGGCCGAGAGCGGCACCCTCGCCAAGCTGCTGGCCTCGATGTCGGCAGCGGTCGCCCAGCACCTGGCGGTGCTCGGATGAC
Organism: uncultured Actinomycetota bacterium; assembly: GCA_963769475.1. Lineage (GTDB taxonomy): Bacteria > Actinomycetota > Actinomycetes > Propionibacteriales > Nocardioidaceae > Nocardioides. Next base: position 481,129 of record CAVYLX010000001.1, read on the forward strand.
CTACCATCGAGGCGCTGCAGACCGCCCTCGCCGCCGAGCACGCCGCGGTCTACGTCTACGGCGCCCTGGGCGCCCAGACCTCGCAGTCCGCCGCAGCCCACGCTCTTCGCCGACATCGGCGCCGCCTACAGCGAGCACCGCGGCGCGGCGCGACCAGCTGGTCCGCGACCATCCTCGACGAGGGCGATGAGCCGACGCCGGCGGAGCCGGCGTACGAGCTGCCCGGCGACCTGAGCACGCCCGACCTGGTGATGCGCAGGGCGCTGCGATCTCGAGAGGTCCTGCGCCGAGACGTACGCCTACCTGGTGGCGAACAGCCCGACGAGCGCGGCGAGCGGCGCGGCGCTGGCGCGGCGGATCACCGAGCGCTCCTGGTACGACGACGCAGCGGTCCGCGAACTCGCCTTCCGAGGAATTCCCGAGATATTCCCCGGAGGTGACGAGTACGCGGACCGCTGAGGCCTGGGACAGAGGCCATGACGGCCGCTGGGGTGGGATCCGTCGGCTGTCGTCCAAGAGCATGCAGGAATGTGCAGCGCAGCGCGATGGCTAGCGGTTCCTCACAAATCTGCAATGCAGAAACTGCAGAGTTGACGGTAACCGTCGGTCACAGCCCAGGCGGCGACGACGCCGGGATCTCCGACAGCGCGTGAGCCACCGCGTCGGGCGTCGCCCTCGGTGTGGCCCAGCTGGTCGGCCGGGATGACGCTGTGCGGGATGTGGATCGCGCGCATGCCGGCGTTCTGCGCGCCCCAGACGTCGTCGAAGAGCCGGTCGCCGACGTAGACGCAGCGCGCCGGGTCGGTCACACCGACCGCCTCCATCGCGGCCTGGAACGCGTGCGGCGACGGCTTCGTCCACGGGATCTCGCTGGTGTAGACGTCGCCGTCGATCAGGTCGAGCACGCCGTCGCGCTCGAAGAACCCTCGGTGCCACTCCCGCGGCCAGATCGTGTTGGACAGCACGCCGACCTTGATCCCGGCAGCGCGCAGCGCCTCCCAGGTCGGCCGCACCTCGGGGTCGGTGGGCGTGTGCGGCTCCCAGAAGTCGTAGTAGGCGTCAGCAGGTCCGGGTCGTGCTCGAGGCCGGCCTCGGCGAACAGGTCGGCGACCGTCGAGCTCTGCTGGTGGTCGCGGGAGCCCGGCCCCAGACCGTGCGGCCCGCCTCGTGCAGCTGGGTCGCGAAGGCCGCGTGGTCGTGGTCGCCGTCGCACCACGGCCTGGGCGAGCGCCAGCGACTCGGCGTGGAAGTCGATGTCGTGCCAGGGGGTGAGCGTGCCGCCCCAGTCGAAGATCACGGCGTCGATCCGGGCATGGCCGGGAGCCTAGGACGCGACCGCCGCCGGCAGCGAAACCGGCGATCTCCTCCGCGAGCCGCTCGGGCTGGTCGAGCGCGACGAACGTGAGCGCGTCCGGGGAACTCGACCAGCTTCGCGTCCGGGAACGTGCGACTCGAGCCGGCGCGCCAGCGCGATCTTGAAGAACGGGTCGGCCGGCGCCCAGCACAGCAGCACCGGCTTGGTGAACCGCGGCAGCCGGGTGGCGACATCGGCGAGGTCGGCGGCCGACCAGCCGCGGGCGAACGCGCCACGTCACGGCGTACGCCGGCATCGGTGAGGTAGGGCGTGACCCACGCGCGGCTCTCCTCGGCGCCGATCTTGCGCTTCACCAGCCAGCCGAAGCCGAGCTTGCTGTTGCGCAGGAACGTCGACCGCATGCACTGCAGCACCGCCCGGCTGGCCCCCGGGTGCTTCGCCAGCCGGAACAGCAGGTCGAACGGGAACGGCGGGAACGTGTCGAAGGCGTCGCAGTTGGTGAGCACCAGCCGGCCGATCCGCGAGGCGTCCTCGTCGAGCACGAACTGGGAGACCGCACCGCCGGTGTCGCTGCCGACCAGCATGACGTCGGTCAGGTCCGTGCGCCTCGAGGAACGACAGGATGATCCGCGCGACGCCGCGCGGCGAGAGGTCGGCGCCGGGGTTCATCGCGGTCCGGTGCGCGGCCAGCGGCCAGGTCGGCGCGAACGTGTGGAACCCCTGCTCCGCGAGCCGCTCGGGCACGTCGGACCACAGGTGTCGTCGACCAGGAACCGTGCACGAACACGACCGGCGGCCCGTCGGCCGGCCCGGACGCGCGGTAGTGGATGGTGCCGGCGGGCAGGTCGATGGAGTGGTGGGACATGCGTCTGCTCCGATACTGTTGCGTACAGGATGTACGTAACTTACGGACAGGTTGTATGAAAAGCAAGCGCACCCAGGCGGACCGGTCGGCGGCCACCCGCGACGCCCTCCTCGCGGCCGCCCGTCCGCTCTTCGCCGAGCACGGGCTTCGCCGCGGTCTCGACCGACCAGATCGCCCGCGCGGCCGGGGTGACCCGGGGCGCGCTCTACCACCAGTTCGCCGGCAAGGAGGACCTCTTCGCCGCGGTCTTCGAGCAGGTCGAGGCGGAGATCGCCGGGCGCCTGGCCACGCGGCTGCACCTCCGGCGCCGACCCGGTCGCGGTGCTCCACGACGGCATCGACGGCTGGCTGCAGATCTGCGCCGAGCCCGAGATCAGCCGGATCGTGCTGATCGACGCGCCGGCGGCCCTGGGCTGGGAGCGGTGGCGGGAGATCGGGCAGCGCTACGGCCTCGGCCTGGTCGAGCTCGCCATCCAGGGCCTGCTCGACGCCGGCCTGCTCCCGGACCAGCCGGTGCGCCCGCTCGCGCACGTGCTGGTCGGCGCGCTGGAGGAGGCCGCGCTCTACGCCGCCCGGGCCGACGACCCGGCGCTCGCCACCGCCGAGGTCCGCACCAGCCTGATCGGGATCGTCGACGGGCTCGTGATCAGGCCCTGACCAGCCGCACCAGGTGGTCGACGACCTGGTCGGCGGGGACGTCCTGCCGCTCGCCCGTCGCGCGGTCCTTGACCTCGATCGTGCCGTCGGCCAGGCCCTTGCCGACCACCACGATGGTCGGGACGCCGATCAGCTCGGCGTCCTTGAACTTCACGCCGGGGCTGACCTTGCCGGCGCGGTCGTCGTAGAGGACGGCGATGCCGGCCTGGCGAGCTCGTGCGCGACCCGCTCGGCGGCGGCGAAGACCGCCTCGTCCTTGCCCGCCGCGACCAGGTGGACGTCGGCCGGCGCGACGTTGCGCGGCCAGCAGAGGCCGAGCTCGTCGAGGGTGCCCTCGGCGATCGCGGCGACCGCCCGGGAGGGGCCGATGCCGTAGGAGCCCATCGTGACCGTGACCAGCTTGCCGTTCTCGTCGAGGACCTGGAGGTCGAGCGCGTCGGCGTACTTGCGGCCGAGCTGGAAGATGTGGCCCATCTCGATGCCGCGCGCGGACTCGAGCGTGCCGTCGTCGCAGTTGGGGCAGGGGTCGCCGTCGCGGACCTCGGCGGCCTCGATCGTGCCGTCGGGCGTGAAGTCGCGGCCGGCGACCAGGTCGAGCACGTGGCTGCCGTCGACGTTGGCGCCGGTGACCCAGCGGGTGCCCTCGACGACGCGCGGGTCGACGAGGTAGCGGATGCCGGACTCGCTCTTCTCGCCCAGCGCGCCGGGCCGATGTAGCCCTTGACCAGCGCGGGGTGCTTGCGCGAACTCGGCCTCGTCCATCGGCTCGACCTCGATCGGCTCGAGCTGGCCCTCGAGCCGCTTCTGGTCGACCTCGCGGTCGCCGGGCAGGCCGATCGCCAGCGGCTCGCGGGTGCCGTCGGGGTGCTTGAGCACGACCAGCACGTTCTTGAGGGTGTCGCCGGCCGCCCAGGGCCGGTCGTCGCGCGGGAACTCCTCGTTGAGGTGGTCGACCAGCGTGTCGATGGTCGGGGTGTCGGGCGTCTGCTCGGCGTGCGCGGCCGGCGCGTCGTCGTAGGGCAGCGGGCTCGGGGGCCGGACCTGCACGGCCTCGACGTTGGCGGCGTAGTCGCAGTTGGTGCAGCGGACGTAGGTGTCCTCGCCGACCGCGGCCTTGGCCAGGAACTCCTCGGACTTCGAGCCGCCCATGGCGCCGGAGGTCGCCTTGACGATCACGTAGTCGAAGCCGAGCCGGTCGAAGATCCGGACGTAGGCGTCGCGGTGCTGCTGGTAGCTCGCGTCGAGCCCGGCGTCGTCGATGTCGAAGGAGTAGGAGTCCTTCATCACGAACTCGCGGCCGCGCAGCAGGCCGGCGCGGGGCCGCGCCTCGTCGCGGTACTTGGTCTGGATCTGGTAGATCGAGAGCGGCAGGTCCTTGTAGGAGGAGTAGAGGTCCTTGACCACGAGGGTGAACATCTCCTCGTGCGTCGGGCCGAGCAGGTAGTCGCCGCCCTTGCGGTCCTGGAGCCGGAAGATGCCGTCGCCGTAGTCGGTCCAGCGGCCGGTCGCCTCGTAGGGCTCGCGCGGCAGCAGCGCGGGGAACGACAGCTCCTGCGCGCCGATCGCGTCCATCTCCTCGCGGATGATGCGCCTCGATGTTGCGCAGCACCCGCAGGCCCAGCGGCAGCCAGGTGTAGATGCCCGGCGCGGCGCGGCGGATGTAGCCCGCGCGCACGAGCAGCCGGTGGCTCGGGACCTCGGCGTCCGCCGGGTCGTCGCGCAGGGTGCGCACGAACAGGGTCGACATGCGGAGGATGCGGCGGAGCGGGTGGCCCCGACGAGGAAGTCATGCGCGCAAGGCTACGGGCGGCCTGCGGCGCAGCTCGACCGAGTACCGGGCAACCATCGACTCCGGCGTGCGTCATCAGAGTGACGCCGGGAAAGGCCCGGACGACTTCGGGAGCGTGGCATGCGGAACTTGATCACCGGGCTCGCGACGGCACTGATGGTGGCCTCGGCGCTGGCCCTGCTGCTCGGTCGTGAGCAGCTCAGGCCTTGGTCGGCGTCGTACGCCGCCTAGATCAGCGGGAACTGGAGCGGGAGCCGGGCGATGGTCGCGGCCAGCAGCGGCTTGTTGCCACCTTTGCGGCGTCGACCGCCATCTTGATGTTGCCCGGGAAGACGCCGAGGAGCAGCGCGGCGCTCGCCCACCCGGCCGGCTTGCGGGTGCGCGGCATCAGCAGGCCCGCGGCGCAGAGCGAGCTCGGCGACGCCGCTGCCGAGGATCACCTCGCGGTGCGCGGGCACCCACGACGGCATGAGCGGCTCGTAGACCTCCGGCTTGACCAGGTGGACGGTGCCGCTGACCGCGAAGGCAGCCGACCACGGACCTTGAGCGTCCTTGCGAGCTGATGCTGACACAGCTGCGACCCTACGGGTCAGAACATCACGGTCGAGAACTCGCGGTCTGCGGAAGCCCGACCCGCTCGTAGGCCCGGCGGGCGGCTCGTTCCAGTCGTTGACGTAGAGCGAGACCGACGGCGCGATGTCGCGCGCGGACGAGCTCGACGACGGCGGCCATGCCGGCCGACGCGCAGCCCCTCGCCGCGGCGGTCGGGCGGCGACGTAGACGCCCTGGATCTGGCGCGGCGTGCGGCGGTCGCGCAGGCGACCTCGGCCTTGAACACCAGCCGGCCGTCCTCGAAGCGGGCGAACGACCAGCCGCGGCTCGATCAGCTGGGTGACCCGGGCGCGGTAGAGCTCGCCCCCGCCGCCGGCCTCGGGCGAGACGCCGACCTCCTCGGTGTACATCGCCACGCAGGCCGGGTAGAGCGCGTCGAGGTCGCCGGCGTCGGTACGCCGGACGGCGGGGTCGGGCGCGACCGCGGGCGGGCCGCCGATCTCCAGGTGCGGCTGCTGCCAGCGGAGCTCGCGCGGCCGGCCCCAGGCGCCGGCGACGGTGTCCCAGAACGTCCGACCGCGTCCGTGCGGCCCGACGATCGTCGAGCACGCTGCGGCTCCGGGTCAGCGCCCGCTCGGCGAACGCGCGGGCGTCGTCGGCGTCGGCCTGGACCGGCACCAGGTTGGCGCCGACGTGGCAGGCCGCGACCAGCTCGCCGTCCGTCGAACCGGCCCCACATCTCGCCGCCGAGCCAGCGCGGCTCGAGGCTGGTGGTGCGGGCGCGGTAGCTCGGCGAAGACGTTGACGACCGGGTCGCGGCCGGCGAGCGCGAGGAACGCGTCGAGGTCGGCCGGCTCCAGCGCCCGGACCCCGTGACGCGTCGTCGAGCACGGCGGCAGCCTACGAGGTGTGCACCGTGATCACGGCCAGATGCTCGACCTATGGCGTGCGACCATGCGCCTGTCTCGGAGCCGCTGGTCGCGCCGTCGGCACCTGCCGGGCCATCGACGCGTCCGGGCGGCGGTCGCGCCGATGCGGACGGCTGCCCCGCGACTCGCTGCCGGCACGCCAGTGGAGCGACGCTGCACCGGCTGCACGGTCGAGAACGGCGACCCAGACGGCCAGCCAGGAGACCAGGCCGGCGACGCTCCAGTGGCGCGGTGGATGACACCGACGTCCTGCGAGCGCCGGCTCGGCACTGCCGAGGTCGTCGCCAGATGCCAACTGCGACGGAGCTCGGCGTTCAGCCGCAGGTCCTGGGACGGCCTCGAGCGCGCTGATGTACGGCACTCACCGGCACGACTAGGCCGCGTTCGAGCTGCGCCTCGCCGAACGGCGAGCTGCACCGACTGCCGAGGAGTTCACCGGAGCACAACCCGGGCCGCCACGGTCATGCGCGCCTTCGAGCTGCCTCCGCGCGAGCAGACGCCGAGGCGCGCGGACCGGCGACCTGCGACCCCACCCAGTTCCAGCCGCAGCTCCGGCAGGTCGCCAGAGATCGGGCAGCGTGCAGGCTGCCAGCGACGACTTCGCGGCGGCACTCGCGCGACGCCGGCCTCGACGCATGCCGCGCGATGAAGGCCGAGCGACTGGCGACAGCTCGATCGAGCCGAGCTGACCGCGCGTCGCCGAGGAGTCGACGTCAGCTGACGGTGACCTCGGCGCTCCGCCCGTCGACGGGCTCCATGCCCTCGGCGATCCGCATGGCCTCCTCGATCAGGGTCTCCACGATCTGCGACTCGGGCACGGTCTTGATGACCTCGCCCTTGACGAAGATCTGGCCCTTGCCGTTGCCGGAGGCGACGCCGAGGTCGGCCTCGCGGGCCTCGCCCGGGCCGTTGACGACGCAGCCCATGACGGCGACGCGCAGCGGCACCTCGAGGCCGTCGAGGCCGGCGGTGACCTCCTCGGCCAGCTTGTAGACGTCGACCTGGGCGCGGCCGCAGCGACGGGCAGGAGACGATCTCGAGCTTGCGCGGGCCGGAGGTTGAGCGACTGCAGGATCTGGATGCCGACCTTGACCTCCTCGACCGGCGGCGCGGAGAGCGAGACCCGGATGGTGTCGCCGATGCCCTGGCTGAGCAGGGCGCCGAACGCGGTGGCGGACTTGATGGTGCCCTGGAACGCCGGGCCGGCCTCGGTGACGCCGAGGTGCAGCGGCCAGTCGCCGGCCTCGGCGAGCAGCTCGTAGGCGCGCACCATGACGACCGGGTCGTTGTGCTTGACCGAGATCTTGAAGTCGTGGAAGTCGTGCTCCTCGAAGAGGCCGGCCTCCCAGACCGCGCGACTCGACCAGCGCCTCGGGCGTGGCCTTGCCGTACTTCTCCAGCAGCCGCTTGTCGAGCGAGCCGGCGTTGACGCCGATCCGGATCGAGGTGCCGCGGTCCTTGGCGGCCTGCGGCGATCTCCTTGACCTGGTCGTCGAACTTGCGGATGTTGCCCGGGTTGACGCGGACGGCGGCGCAGCCGGCGTCGATCGCGGCGAAGACGTACTTCGGCTGGAAGTGGATGTCGGCGATCACCGGGATCTGCGAGTGCTGGGCGATCTCGGGCAGCGCGTCGGCGTCGTCCTGGCTCGGGCAGGCGACCCGGACGATGTCGCAGCCGGTCGCGGTCAGCTCGGCGATCTGCTGGAGCGTGGCGTTGACGTCGGAGGTCAGCGTCGTGGTCATCGACTGCACCGAGACCGGCGAGTCGCTGCCGACGCCGACCTTGCCGACCTGGATCTGGCGGGTCTTGCGGCGCGGCGCGAGCACCGGCGGGGGGGCCGCGGGCATGCCCAGGCTGATCGCGGTCATGGCTCGATCCTAGTTCGGCTGCGGTGACCGCTCCGAGCGCTCAGGCTCGAGGTGGACGGGCACGACGAGGTCGCCGACGATCAGCACGACGCTCATCACCAGCAGGCACGACGGCCACGACGTAGGCGACCGGCAGCAGCTTGGCGGCGTCGACGTAGCCGGGGTCGGGCCGGCCGCGCAGCCGGGCGAAGCCGCGGCGGATCGCCTCCCAGAGCGCGCCGGCGATGTGGCCGCCGTCGAGCGGCAGCAGCGGGACGAAGTTGAACATGCCGATGAAGAAGTTGAAGCCGGCGATCAGCATCAGCAGGAAGACGGCCTTCTCCTTGACCGGGAACTCGTCGTGCGAGACGGTCTCGCCGGCGAACCGGCCGCCGCCGACGATGCTGACCGGGCTGTCCGGGTCGCGCTCCTCGACGCCCGACGATCGCCTTGGCGACGCCCCACACCTTGACCGGCAGGGTGGCCGAGCGCCTGGACGGTGTCGACGGTCATGTCGCCCATCTGCTCGAGCGTGTAGAGCGGGCCGCCGGTCGTCGTCACGGTCGAGCTGGTCGGCGTGACGCCGAGGAAGCCGACCTCGCGTGAGCGTCTCGTCGGTCGTCCGACGGTCGGGCCGCGGCTCGACGGTCGTGCTGGTGGTGCCGGTCAGCTGCTCGCCGTCGCGCTCGTAGACGATCGACGGCCTCGCCGTCGCTCGTTGTCGCGGATCAGCTCGCGCAGCTGGTCCCAGCCGGTGATCGCGGTGCCGTTGAAGCCGACGATCGGTCGCCCGGCTGCAGGCCGGCCTCGTACGCCGGGCTGACCGGGTCGGCTGGCCGTGCACTCGCGCGCGCCGTCCTCGGCGTACGGGGACGACGCACTGCGAGACCTCGTCGACCACCGGGCGGCCGGCGTCGACCGCCTCGACGTCCGGTTGCCGTAGGTCGCGAAGACGCCCAGGAAGATGAAGAACGCGATCAGCGATGTTCACCGTCGGCCCGCCGGCCATCACGATGACCTTCTTCCACCACGGCATCTTGTAGAAGAGCCGGTCCTCGTCCTCGGGCCTGATGAGCTCCCACTCGGCCGCGCGGGCGTCGGAGATCAGCTGGGTGAACAGGCCGGTGTTGGACTTGCGGATCTTGGTGACCTGGTTGCCCTCGGCGTCGTAGGTCGACCTCGTCGGCGAGGTCCTCCGCGCCCGGCGGCAGCATCCCGACGATCTTGACGTAGCCGCCGAGCGGGATCGCCTTGACGCCGTACTCGGTCTCGCCGCCTGCTTGCTCCACACGGTCGGGCCGAAGCCGATGAAGTACTGGGTGACCTTCCCGCCGAACTTCTTCGCCGGGATCATGTGGCCGAGCTCGTGCAGCCCGATCGAGGCCAGGATGGCGACGACGAAGATCACCACGCCGAGGGCGTAGTAGCAGCGGCGGTCACTGCGGGCTCCCGATCACGGTCTGCGGCTGCGTCGCGGGCCCAGGCGTCGGCGGCGAGGACGTCGTCGACGGTGAGTCGTCTCCCCTCGAGGGTACGTCGTGGCGCGCAACCACGGCGGCGACCGTGGGCACGATGTCGACGAACGCCAGCCGCCCGGCCGGAACGCCTCGACGCAGACCTCGTTGGCGGCGTTGTAGACCGCGGGCGCGGTGCCGCCGCGCTCCCCCGCCTCGCGGGCCAGCGCGACCGCCGGGAACGCCTCGTCGTCGAGCGGGAAGAACTCCCAGGTCTCCGGCCGCGGTCCAGTCGACGGCCGGCGCCGCGTCGGGCACCCGGTCGGGCCAGGCCAGGCCGAGCGCGATCGGGATCAGCATCGTCGGCGGGCTCGCCTGCACGAGCGTCGAGCCGTCGACGAACTCGACCATCGAGTGCACGACGCTGGTCGGGTGCACCACGACCTCGATCCGGTCGAACGGGATGCCGAAGAGCAGGTGCGCCTCGATCACCTCGAGGCCCTTGTTGACCAGGGTCGCGGAGTTGATCGTGATGACCGGGCCCATGTCCCAGGTCGGGTGGGCGAGCGCCTGCTCGGCCGTGACGTCGGCCAGGTCGGCTCGCGGGTGCGGCCGCGGAACGGCCCGCCGCTGGCGGTCAGCACCAGCCGGCGTACCTCGTCGGGCGAGCCGCCGCGCAGGCACTGGGCCAGCGCGCTGTGCTCGGAGTCGACCGGCACGATCTGGCCGGGCTTGGCGCGGTCGAGCACCAGCGGGCCGCCCATGATCAGCGACTCCTTGTTGGCCAGCGCGAGCGTGGTGCCGGCGTCGAGCGCGGCCAGCGTCGGGCGCAGCCCGACGGCGCCGGTGATGCCGTTGAGCACGACGTCGCACGGCCGCCCGGCGGCCTCGGTCGAGGCCTCCTCCCCCAGCCCGGAGTACGCCGGCGCGAACTCGGCCACCTGTGCGTCGAACAGCTCGGGGTTGCCGCCGCCCGCGGTCAGCCCGACCACCCGGAACCGGTCGGGGTTGGCGCGCACGAGGTCGAGCGCCTGGGTGCCGATCGAGCCGGTCGAGCCGAGGATGACGATGTCGCGTTGACCCACGGCCCCATCCTCTCGCAAAGGGCCAGCCACGGCGAGGTCGGCTATCCCGGCCGTCGAGATCACCTACGGCGACCTGCCGTCCCGAGATCGCCAGGAGCAGCGACACGACCGGGCCACGAAGCTGGGGCCGTCGCCCAGGGCAAGGAGGGCTGCTCCCACTGCTCGTCGGCCAGGCTCTCAAGATCGCGCAGCAACCTCGCCCGCTCCGCGTGCACCATGGTCCAGACGTCCGTCACCTGCCGACAGACCCAGGTCGGAGCGGAAACTCATCGCCTACCTCTCCGAACTGTCCAGAACTGGGTAGTTGTGAGGAGACACCCGACGTAGCGCCCCCGATGGAGCAAGGGGAAGCGGCGACCTGCCCCGTGTGCGGGCAGGCGCCATCGGCGACGGCACGGTTCTGCCGGCGCTGCGGTGCGCGCCTACCCCCGCCTCCGGCGCCCCGCCCGAAGGGGGATAGCCGCTAGTGCCGCGGGTGCGCGAAGCGCACACAATCTCGCGGTCGGGGCACTAGCATCGGCCGGTGGCGCTCGGACGACCAGAGGTCGGCACCTTCCTGGCCTTGCTCTCGGACGGCGATCGCGACGCGCTGCTGAAGCGGCGGCGGTTACCGCCGGTTCGCCCGCGGCGAGATCATCTGATGCGGCAGGGCGAACCCGGTGACCGGGTGCTCGTCCTGATCGAAGGGCACGTGAAGGCGAGCTACGTCGATGCCGACGGTCGCGAGATGGTGCTCAGCTTCCGCGGGCCGGGTGACGTGCTGGGCGAGCTCACGTTCAGCCACGCTCGAGCCGCGTTCGAGCAACGTCACCGCCATCGAGGCGGTCGAGGCCCAGGCGTTGGCCGCCTCCGAGTTTCGCGGCTACCTCGAGGAGCGGCCATCGGCAGCGCTGACGCTCATCGACGTGATCGGCCGGAGGTTCCGCGACGCCAACCGCGCACGTGCCCAGTTCGGCGACCTGGACACGGTCGGCCGGGTGGCCGCCCGGCTGATCGAGCTCTGCGAGCGGTACGGCGAGAGCACCGCCGCTGGCATCGAGATCGCGCTCCCGGTCACCCAGGAGGACCTCGGGAGCTGGACCGCATCTTCGCGCGCCAGCGTCGCGGGTGCGCTGCGGACGATGCGAGAGCGGGGGTGGATCCGGACCGAGCGCCGCCGCATCACCGTGCTCGACCTGCCCGCGCTCACCCAACGCGCCGCCTAAGACCGATCCTCAGAAACGCCCGACAGGAGGTAAAGCCGAGTCGTAGCCTTTTCGGGACGAGGCGGAGGCATGGGGTCGAGACGCTGCACTGACTGCGGGCACGCAGCGTCCGAGCGCGCACGGTTCTGTGAGCAGTGCGGGGCGGCGCTGACGCCGGGCGCCGACGCCGTTGCGGGCGCCGAGCACGCTCGAGGCCAAGATCCTCAGCGAGCGCACAGGGATCGAGGGTGAGCGCAAGCAGGTGACGGTGATGTACACCGACATCGTCGGCTCGATGGACCTGACGCGCTCGCTGGACACCGAGCGCTGGGGCTTCGTCCTCGATCGTTTCCTGGCGATCGCGGCCGGCGCGGTCCACACGTTCGAGGGGACCGTCAACCAGTTCACCGGCGACGGCCTGATGGCGGTCTTCGGCGCGCCGCTCGCCCACGAGGACCACGCCCGGCGCGCGTGCCTGGCGGTGCTCGAGCTCCAGCGCGAGGTGGCCGGGCTCGCTGCGGAGGTGGCGCGGCACGACGGGGTCGAGTTCGCGATCCGGTGCGGGCTGAACTCCGGCGAGGTGGTCGTGGGCGCGATCGGCGACGACGTGCACATGGACTTCGTGCCGGTCGGCAACACGACGGCGCTGGGCAAGCGGATCGAGGCGCTGGCGCCGGTGGGGTCGACGGCGATCAGCGCGTCCACGGCCGCCCTGGTCGAAGGCGAGTTCGAGCTGCGCGAGCTCGGCGAGTTCGAGCTCAAGGGGGTGCCGACGCGCCAGCGGGTGCTCGAGCTGGTCGGGCGCGGGGCCGGCGCAGACGCGCCTGCAGGCGATGGCGGCCACGCGCGGGCTGTCGCGGTTCGTCGGTCGCGACGCCGAGCGCGCGACCTTGGAGACCGCGCTGGGGCACGCGCTGGCCGGGGACGGGCGCGCGGTCGGGATCGTCGGCGAGGCCGGCGTGGGCAAGAGCCGACTGGTGCACGAGTTCGTCGCCGACTGTGCCGCACGCGGAATGATCGGTCACCACGGCAGGTGGGGTGGCTCACGGTCGCTACGTCCCGTTCCTCCCGGTGCTGGCTCTGTACCGCGACTACTTCGGCATCGGCGAGCACGACGCACCCGGAGGTCGCCCGCGAGCGGGTCGAGCAGCACCATGCTGGCTCTCGACCCGGCGTTCGAGGACGACCTGCCCCTGCTGTTCGAGTTCCTCGGTGTCGCCGGACCCCGATCGGCCGCTTGCCGTGCCCGACCCCGTGGCCCGCCGTCGCCGACTTCTGGAGGTGGCGATCCGAGCCCTCACGGCGCGCAGCCGCGAGAGACCGCGGTGCTGGTCCTCGAGGACCTGCACTGGATCGACGACGCGAGCGACGCGTTCCTCGACGAGCTCGTCGAGGCCGTCGTCGGCACGCGGATCCTGCTGGTCGCGACCTACCGCGCCGGAGTACGACGACGCGTGGACGAGCGATGTGTCCGCACGGCCGCCTCGCACTCGGCCCGCTCGACGCCGAGGCGACCGGCGACCTGCTCACTGGGCTCCTCGGAGGCGACGCCTCCCTGGACGGACTCGCGTCGCTGATCGAGGCGCGCACCGGAGGCAACCCGTTCTTCGTCGAGGAGGTGGTCCAGGCGCTCGTGGAGAACGGCCAGCTGACCGGTGCGCGCGGCGCGTACCGGCTGGAAGCAGCCGACGCGGAGCTGGCGCTGCCTCCGACGGTGCAGGCGGGTCTCGCCGCCCGCATCGACCGGCTGCCCGCGCGCGAGAAGGCGCTGCGTGCAGACCATGTCGGTGGTCGGCCTCGAGATCCCCGGGCAGCTGCTCGAGCGAGGTCGCGGAGCTCGACGAGTCCGAGCTGGCCGACGCCGTGGACGTGCTCGAGCGTGGCCAGTGGGTCATCCCGCCGGCCCGACGTCGCCGACGCGAGTACGTGTTCAAGCACCCGCTGACCCAGGAGGTCACCTACAAGTCGCAGCTCTCGCAGTGGCGAGCGGAAGCGCACCGCATGGTCGCCGCGGCGATCGAGCGGATCTACCCGGACGTCCTCGACGAGCGTGCCGCACTGCTCGCCCACCACCACGAGGCCGCCGGCGACCCTGCCCAGGCGGCCGCGTGGCATGCCCGCGCCGCCGACTGGGCCCAGGCCGCCTCACCCGCGGACAGCCTGCGGCACTGGCGCCGGGTGCGCGATCTGGCTGACCGGGCTCGATGCATCTGCCGAGCGTGCCGAGCTGGCCGCCCGGGCCCGGATCGGTCTCCTCAGCCTGGCCTGGCGCCTCGGCATGTCTCCCGACGAGACGGCAGCGATCCACGCGGCGGCGTACGACGACTTCGACCGAGGCCGCGGCGACCTGTACTTCTCGGGGTTCCTCATGCACAGCGGCCGCGAGCGAGAGGGCCTCGAGGGGTTCCGCGCCGTCAGCCGGCAGGCGGTCACCGCGGGGCATGCCGGCCTGGCCTTCCTCGCCAGCACCGGACTGGCCTACGCGAGCTGGGTCGCCGGCGAGCTGCGCGCAGCCGTGGAGACGATCGACGGCGCGTTACCGCTCGCGGACGACGACGCCCTCATCGGCCTGGAGGACGTCTTCGGTGTCCCGTTGGGGCACGTGTACCAGATCGCGGGGTCTGTGCCGCGGCTACCTCGGAGAGCTCGACGAGGCGCGCGCGGACTTCTTCCATGCCATCGCCCTGGCCAGCGCGGCCGGCGACCCCGAGACCGTGGCCGCAGCTCATGCGAACCTCGCGCTGCTCGAGGCCAGCATCGGTGACCACCAGGCCGCTCTCGACCTCGCCGCTCGGGGCAGCCTGGCCGCGGAGCAGGCCGCGAACGTGGTCCACCTCATCGCCTGCTCGGTCCCGGCCGCGGTGGCTGCGGCCGGCGTGGGCCGCTTCGAAGCGGCGCTGGCTCTGGCCGAGACGAACCTGGCATCGGTCCGTCAGCGTCGGGTCGGCCTCTACTTCGAGCCGGTGCTGCTCGCCACGATCGCGCGGTCGAAGCTCGCGCTCGACGAGCCGGACGACGCCCTGGCCGCCGCCGAGGAGGCCGTTGCCATCGCGGACGCGCGTGGCCTCGGCACCTGCGCGCTCGCCGCACCGATCACGCTGGCTCAGGTCCTGTCCGCCACCCAGGGTGTCGCCGCCGCCGACCGCATCGACTCCCTCCTCGCTCACGCCCTGGACCGGGCACGCGAGACCGGAGCGTCCGCTTTCGAACCCCAGATCCATCGCGAGCTCGCCGCGCTCGCCCGCCTGCGCGGCGACGAAATCGACAGCCCAGGCACCGTCCTCACGCAATAGGCTCGGGACATGACCGACTCCTTGGCTGGTGGCCCCGCACTCCCCCAGCAACGCAGGCTCGTCACCGACATCCCCGGGCCCCTGTCGCTGGAGCTGCTGGAGCGCAAGAAGGCGCACGTCGCCGACGGCATCGGCACCATGCTGCCGATCTTCGTGGCTTCGGCAGGCGGTGGCGTGATCGTCGACGTCGACGGCAACTCGCTGATCGACCTCGGGTCGGGCATCGCGGTCGCCTCGGTCGGCAATGCCGCGCCCGCGGTGGTGCGCAACGTGCAGGAGCAGGTCGCGGCGTTCACCCACACCTGCTTCATGATCACGCCGTACGACGGCTACGTGGACGTGTGCGCGGCGCTGGCCGAGCTGACTCCCGGCGACCACGCCAAGAAGTCCGCGCTGTTCAACTCCGGCGCCGAGGCGGTCGAGAACGCCGTGAAGATCGCGCGGGTCGCGACCGGCCGCGACGCGGTGGCGGTCTTCGACCACGCCTACCACGGCCGCACCAACCTGACGATGGCGATGACGTCGAAGAACATGCCCTACAAGCAGGGCTTCGGGCCGTTCGCCGGCGAGGTCTACCGCGCGCCGATGTCGTACCCGTTCCGCGACGGTCTGTCCGGCGAGGAGGCGGCCGCCCGCGCCATCGACGTGCTCGACAAGCAGGTCGGCGCCACGAACCTCGCCTGCGTCGTGATCGAGCCGATCCAGGGCGAGGGAGGCTTCGTGGTGCCCGCGCCCGGCTTCCTGCCCGCCATCTCCGCGTGGTGCACGGCGAACGACGTGGTGTTCATCGCCGACGAGATCCAGACCGGCTTCTGCCGCACCGGCGACTGGTTCGCCTGCGACTTCGAGGGCGTCGTGCCCGACCTGGTCACCACCGCCAAGGGCATCGCCGGCGGCCTCCCGCTCGCGGGAGTCACCGGTCGCGCCGACCTGATGGACAGCGTGCACGTCGGCGGGCTCGGCGGCACCTACGGCGGCAACCCGATCGCCTGCGCCGCCGCCCTCGGGGCGATCGAGGAGATGCGCAGCAACGACCTGGCGGGGCGCGCTCAGCAGATCGGCGCACTGGTCGGGGCGCGGCTCAAGGCGCTCGCCGCCGACCACCCGGTCGTCGGCGACATCCGCGGCCGCGGGGCGATGCTGGCGATCGAGCTCTGCGCACCCGGCACCACCGACCCTGACCCGGTGCGCACGGCCGCGGTGTCGGCGTACTGCCACCAGCACGGCGTCGTCACCCTGACCTGCGGCACCTGGGGCAACGTGCTCCGCTTCCTGCCACCGCTGTCCACCACCGACGAGCTGCTCGACGAGGCGTTCGGCGTGGTGGCGGAGGCCTTCGCCGCCACCGCCTGACTCAGCGACCCCCGGTCATCGACTCCGTCGTGTCGCCGGACAGCCGCTGCGCGAGATAGATCGGGATCGCCGAGAGCAGGATCAGCACGGCCGCCACCACGTTGACGACCGGCGCCTGGTTGGGCCGGAACAGGTTCTGGAAGATCCAGATGGGCAGCGTCTGGTCCTGGCTGCTCGCCGTGAACGTGGTCACCACGATCTCGTCGAACGACAGCGCGAACGACAGCAGCCCGCCGGCGAGCAGGGCCGAGCGCAGCATCGGCAGGGTGACCAGCCGGAACGTCGTGAACGGTCCCGCACCGAGATCCATCGAGGCGTCCTCGAGGTTGCCGCCGAGACGTTGGAAACGCGCCTGCACGTTGTTGAAGACGGTGACGATGCAGAACGTCGCGTGCGCGATCACGATCGTCAGGATGCTCAGGTCGACACCCATCACGGTCTTGAACGCGTTCTGCAGAGCGATGCCCGTGACGATGCCGGGCAGCGCGATCGGCAGGATGATCAGCAGCGAGACGACGTTGCGCCCGAAGAAGCGAGTACGCCGCAGGGCCATCGCCGCCAGCGTGCCGAGCACCAGCGCGATCGCGGTCGCGAGCAGCGCCACCTGCACGCTGGTCCACAGCGCCGCCCGAGCTCCCTCGGAGTGCGCGGCGACGTCCCACCAGTGCAGGGTCAGCTTCTTCGGCGGCCAGCCGAACGTGCGGTCGGCGTTGAACGAGTTGAGCAGCACCAGCAGCAGCGGCGTGTAGATCACCACGAGCACGAGCGCGGTGAACCCGCCGAGCGTCATCCGCAGGCCGAACGGGAGTCTCACGGGTGGCCCCGCTTCATAGGTAGTCCAGAGCTCCCGTGCGGCGTACGGCGGCGAGGTAGACCAGCATCACGACCACCGGGATCGTCGCGACCGCCGCCGCGAACGGCAGGTTGTTGGCCGCGCCCTGGTTGTCGTAGACGACGTTGCCGAGCAGCTGGCCGGTGCCGCCGACGATGCGCACCGCGATGTAGTCACCCATCGACAGCGAGAACGTGAAGATCGAGCCGGCCACGATCGCCGGGAACGCCATCGGCAGCACCACCCGGCGCAGCGTCATCGTGGACCGCCCGCCGAGATCGGCCGAGGCCTCGAAGAGCGAGTTCGGCAGCCGCTGCAGCCCGGCGTAGATCGGCAGGATCATGAACGGCAGCCACAGGTAGGCCAGCGTGATCGTGGTGGCGACCAGCCCGTAGCCGGGACTGCCGAGCCCGAACGGCTTGAAGATCGAGTCGATCAGCCCGTCCTGGGAGAGCATCCCCCGCCAGGCGTAGGCCTTCACGAGGTACGACGCCCACAGCGGCGTCAGCACCGCGATCACCAGCACCCGCTGCATCCGCGGCGAGGCGACCTTGGCCATGTAGAGCGCGATCGGGAAGGCCAGCAGCGCGTCGATGATCGTGACCAGTGCCGCGATGCCGAGGGTCCGCAGCGTGATCGTGCGGTAGACCTCGATCGTGAACAGGTCGCGGAAGTTGTCGAGCGTCCAGACCCGTTCGATGTTGCCGGTGAAGGCGTTCTGCCCCCAGAACGCGGTGATGAAGAGCGCGGCCAGGGCCCCGAGGTAGACCACTCCCAGCCACACCATCGGTGGCAACAGGAGTAGACCTGCCCGGAGCCCGGGTCGGCGGCTCAGCGTGCTCGTCCTGGGGGCAGACACCTAGGGCTCAGCCCTTGATCTCGGTCCAGGCCTGGGTCCAGTCCCCGTAGTCGGTGCAGTTCACGTCCGCGGCCGTCGAGGCACTGCTCGATCGGCGTGGTCCAGTACCAGATCTTGCGAGGCGTACTCCTCGTCACCGGCGTGGAACGTGTCGCAGTGGCCCTCGGAGGCGATGTCGCACGCCTTCGGGTTCGACGGCGCCTCCCCGAAGTACTCCGCCACCGCGGCGTTGGCCTCGGGGCTGATGATGTGGTTCATCCACGCGTAGGCGCAGTTCTTGTTCGCCGCGTCGGCGCCCACCATCCACGTGTCCGACCAACCGGTCGCGCCCTCCTCGGGCAGGGTCACCTCGACCGGCACGCCCTCGCCCTGGGCGACGTTGGCGATGACCTGCCAGGTGGTGCCCACCACGGAGTCGCCGGTCGTGAACGCCTGGACCTCCTTGAGGTAGTCGGACCAGTACTCACCGACGTTCTCCCGCTGTGCCTTGAGCAGGTCGACGGCGGCCGCGAGCTGGTCCTCGTCGAGCGCGTACGGGTGCTCGATGCCGAGGTCGGGCTGGGTCGCCATCAGGTAGAGCGCCGCGTCCGCGATGTAGATCGGCGAGTCGTACGCCGTCACCTTGCCGGCGTAGTCCGAGGCCTCGTCGAACACGACGCTCCAGCTCGTCGGTGCCGGCTGGACCTCGTCGGTGCGCCACATCAGGAGGTTGGCTCCGTAGCCGTGGGGCACGCCGTACATCTGCCCGTCGACGGAGTTCCAGTCGCGGTCCTTGAGGTAGTCGTAGAGGTCGGCGTAGTTGGGGATCAGGTCGGTGTTGACGGGCTCGGCATCGCCGGCAGCGATCAGCCGCAGCGACGCGTCACCGGAGGCCGACACGACGTCGTACTCGCCGGTCTTCATCAGCTGGACGGCCTCGTCCGAGGTGGCGAAGTACTTCACGTTCGCCTGGCAGCCGGTCTCCTCCTCGAAGGGGGTCACCCAGTCGACGGCCGGGTCGGTGCTGCCGTCCTCGGCGTAGCCGGGCCAGGCCAGGATGTTGACCTCGCCCTCCATGTCGCCGAGCTCCTCGACCATCGGGAGGTCCGGCGGCTGGAACCCGGCTGCGCCTGGGTCACCCCCGCCGTCGCCGTCGTCGTCTCCCGAATCGGTGCCACACGCGGTGGCGAGCACGAGCACGCAGGCGCTCGCGACGATGCTCCACTTCTTTCCGATACTTCTGTTCATGCTGTCTCCTCCTCAGGGGACGCCACCGGGTCGGGTTCGGACCCGCCCAGGGACACCAGGTGGTCGCGTCGCCAGGTGAGCACGACACGCTGCTCCCGCCGCTCGAGGGCGGCGTCGATGGAGCGGTCGGAGTTCTGGTGGGACACGGTGAGAGTCGCGCCGGCGTCGAGCTGCACGACCGAGTGGGTGGTGGCGCCGAGGTAGACCACCTCGCGGACCACGCCGGGGGCGACGCAGGTCTCGGCGTCGGCCGTCGGCGCGTCGGCTGGCGCGACCAGCTGCACCTTCTCGGGGCGGACGACGAACGGGCCGCCGGCGCCCATCAGCTCGCGGGCGACCTCGCCGTCGAGCAGGTTGGAGGTGCCGACGAAGCCGGCCACGAACGAGCTGGTCGGCCGCTCGTAGAGCTCGACCGGCGTCGCGACCTGCTCGACGCGGCCCTCGTTGAAGACCGCGATCCGGTCGCTCATGGTGAGCGCTTCCTCCTGGTCGTGGGTCACGAAGACGAACGTGATGCCGACCTCGCGCTGGATCTCCTTGAGCTCGATCTGCATCTCGCGGCGCAGCTTGAGGTCGAGCGCGCCCAGCGGCTCGTCGAGCAGGAGCACCTTCGGGCCGGTTCACCAGCGCCCGGGCCAGGGCGACGCGCTGGCGCTGCCCGCCGGACAGCTGGTGCGGTCGCCGCTCGGCGTACCCCTCCAGCCGGACGGTGGCCAGCGCCTGCTCCGCGCGCGTGCGCCGCTCGCCGGACGGGACCTTCTTGACCCGCAGGCCGTACTCGACGTTCTGCCGCACGCTCATGTGCGGGAAGATCGCGTAGTCCTGGAAGACGGTGTTGACGTCGCGGGCGTACGGCGGCCGGTCGGTGACGTCGTCGGCACCCAGGTGGATACGGCCGCTGGTCGGCTGCTCGAAGCCAGCGATCAGCCGCAGCACCGTGGTCTTGCCGGACCCGGACGGGCCGAGCATCGAGAAGAACTCGCCGTCGGCGATGTCGAGATCCAGGTCGTCGACGGCGCGCACATCGTCGAAGTGCTTGCTGAGTCCCCGCAGTGAAATCGCAGTCGACATGACGGCACCGTAGCGAAGGCGGGGCATCGACCTCCATGGTCAACTAGCCCGGTGACGACGTTTTTCGTCGTCGTTACCAGCTTGTGACCGACGAAACCGTCGTCAGGTCGTGCCCGGCCCCGGCTCTCCCTTCGTGAGCAGGTCGGGGTCGGACAGGTCCGCCTGGACCCGCGGGTCGTCGGTGTCCGCGTAGTAGTCGCCCGGCTTGGTGGAGTCCTTGCCGTTGGGCACGTTGAGGGCGTTGAGCACCAGGGTCACCACCACGGCGACCAGGATGTTGAGCGCGAAGGAGGTCATGGCGATGTAGCCGAGGTCGCCGATGACCGGGATCTCCCGCAGCGAGCCACCGAAGTGCTCGCTGGTCGGGCTGGCCACCTTGTAGGCCTCGACCGTGCCGTAGACCATGCCGACCGCCCAGCCCACCAGCAGCGCCTTTCGGTGGAACCAGCGCGTGTAGAGGCTGAACACGATCGACGGGAAGGTCTGCAGGATCCAGATGCCGCCGAGCAGCTGGAAGTTGATCGCGTTCTGCTTGTCGAGGGTCAGCACGAAGACCAGCGCGAACGCCTTCACCACCAGCGACGCCAGCTTCGAGACCTTCGCCTCCTGGGCCGGGGTCGCGTCCTTGTTGAGCCACTCCTTGTAGATGTTGCGGGTGAAGGTGTTGGCGGCCGCGATCGACATGATCGCCGCCGGCACCAGCGCCCCGATCGCGATCGCCGCGAAGGCGACACCAGCGAACCAGCTCGGGAACATGTCCTCGAACAGCTGCGGGATCACCAGCTGCGGGTTCGGCTCCCCGTCGCCGCCGACCGGGTTCGTGCCTGCCGCGATGGCGACCCAACCGAGCAGGGCCAGCAGACCCAGCACGAAGGAGTACGCCGGCAGGATGGCCGCGTTGCGGCGGATCGTGTTGCGGCTACCGGACGACAGGGTCGCGGTGATCGAGTGCGGATACATGAACAGCGCCAGCGCGGAGCCGAGGCCGAGGGTCGCGTAGGCCCAGAACTGCTCGGTGCCAGGGACGAACGCGCCGGTCGGCGCTCCGGTGGCCTCGTTGGTGGTGGCCATCTTCTCCTGCGCGGAGCTGAAGATGTTGTCCCAACCGCCGACCTGGCCGGGCAGGTAGACGATCGCCACGATGATCACCAGGTAGATCAGGATGTCCTTCACGAACGCGATCAGCGCCGGCGCGCGCAGGCCCGAGGAGTACGTGTAGGCGGCCAGCAGCGCGAACGCCACGAACAGCGGCAGGTCCTTGACCACCCAGTTGTCGCCGCCGCCGATGCCGGCCACCTCGAGCACCGCCTGGATGCCGACGAGCTGCAGGGCGATGTAGGGCATGGTCGCGATGAAGCCGGTCACGGCGACGGCGAGCGACAGCGTGCGGTCGTCGTAGCGCCCGCGGACGAAGTCGGCCGGAGTGACGTAGCCATGGCGGTGGCTGACCGACCACAGCCGTGCCATGAAGACGAAGATGATCGGGTAGAGCACGATCGTGTAGGGCACCGCGAAGAAGCCGGTGACGGCTCCGGTGGCGTACATCGCGGCCGGCACCGCCACGAACGTGTACGCCGTGTAGAGGTCGCCGCCGAGCAGGAACCAGGTCACCCAGGTGCCGAACTTGCGCCCGCCCAGGCCCCACTCGTCGAGCGACTCGAGGCTCTCGACGCGACGGAAGCGCGAGGCCATGAAGCCCAGCACGGTGACCAGGACGAACAGCGCGACCAGCACGCTGAAGGCGACGGCGTTGATGCCGTCGGAGGCGGCCATGGGAGCGAGCTGCGGCGCGCTCACTTGTCGTCCTGGTCAGTCTTGCGCGGGGCGCGCGCCGACAGCGTCAGCTTGAACGCCGTCCAGGTCATCGCCGAGCAGAGGAACACCCACGCGAACTGGTACCAGATGAAGAACGGGAAGTCGAAGAGCTTCGGCGTCTCCCGCGCGTAGAACGGCACCCACATCAGGGCCACGATCGGGATGAGCAGCAGCACACCGGCTGCGGCCATCTTGCGCTTGTCGGTCTCCGGCACCTCAGGATCTGGGCGCGCGGGTGCTTCGTCTTTCCCGAGACTCATGTGACGAACGTTACCCGGAAGAGACCTCTTGCATACCCCACGGCGACCCGTACGCGGTCAGCAGCTCCAGGAACGGCACGGCGTCGAACGCCTCCGGCCCCAGCACGCCGGCGCCGCTCCAGGTGCCGGCCGCGAGCAGCTCGAGCGCGACCACGGGGTTGATCGCGGTCTGCCAGACCACGCACTGGTGGCCGTACTCCTGCATCGTCCACTCGTTGTCGACCACGTGATAGAGGTACGTCGACCGGGCGGCGCCGTCCTTGCCCTTGCCCGTCACCCACAGTCCGGCGCAGGTCTTGCCCTTCATCCGTGGGCCGACCGTGGCCGGGTCCGGCAGCACCGCCGCCACCACGTCGCGGGGGCTGACCTCGACGCCCTTGACGCGCACCTTCTCGGTGCGGTCGAGGCCGAGGGTGTTGAGGACCTTGAGGATGTTGATGAACTCGTCGCCGAGGCCGTACTTGAAGGTCGCCCGCTTGCAGTCGACCCAGCGCGGCATCAGGAGCACCTCCTCGTGCTCGACGTTGACGCACTCGACCGGGCCGATGCCCTCCGGGAAGTCGAACACCTCCGGCTCGCTGAACGGCGCGGTCGTGAACCACTCGCCGTTCTCCCAGATCACCGGCGGGTTGAGGCACTCCTCGATCGTGGTCCACATCGAGAACGACGGCGCGAAGATCTCGTTGCCGTCGTCGTCGGTGACCACGAGGTTGGCGCCGTCGCGAGTGCCGAGCTCGTCGATCTCGCTGAAGAGGTGGTCGGCGGCGTACCTCGCGAAGACGTCGGAGAGCCCGGGCTCGACGCCGATGCCGACCAGCGCGAGCCGGCCGGCGTCCTCCCAGTCCTTCGCCTGCGCGAACTGCTCGTCGCCGAGCTTGACGCCGGTCTTCTCGTGCGGCGACTCCGGGTGCGGCTTCGACAGCGACATCGCCATGTCGAGGTAGTCGGCCCCGGCCGCCAGCGCGCCCTCGAAGATCTGCATGTTGAAGATCGGGTCGACCGCGTTCATCACGTGCGTGATCCGGTGCTCGCGGCACAGCGCCGTCACCGAGGCCGCGTCGGAGGCGTCGATCTGCGCCCCGACGAACCGCTCGTCGACAGCCGCCGCCTTCTCGCCCCGCGCCGGGTCGTAGTCGGCGATCACGATCGTCTCGAAGAAGTCGCGCCGGGCCGCGATGGCCGTGAACGCCGACCCCACTCCCCCGGCCCCGACCAGCAGGATCCTCATCGTGTACTCCCTAGACGTCGTCAAACGTGGTGCGTGGCAAGGCGGAGGAGCGAAGGCGGCCTGGGCGCGAAGCGGCCGTCGAGCGACGACAACGCCGCCAGGCGCCGCGTTCACGGCGTCTACTCACCGATGTAGCTCATGACGTGCTTGATGCGCGTGTAGTCCTCGAGGCTGTACATGGAGAGGTCCTTGCCGTAGCCGGAGTGCTTGAAGCCGCCGTGCGGCATCTCGGAGATGAACGGGATGTGGGTGTTGATCCAGACGACCCCGAAGTCGAGCTTGCGCGACATCCGCATGGCCCGGCCGTGGTCCTTGGTCCAGACCGAGGAGGACAGGCCGTACTGGACGCCGTTGGCCCAGGCCAGCGCCTCGGCCTCGTCGGTGAACTTCTGCACGGTGATCACCGGACCGAAGATCTCGTCCTGGATCTGCTCGTCGTCCTGCTTGAGCCCCGAGAGCACGGTCGGCTCGTAGAAGTAGCCGCTCTCGCCCTGTCGGCGGCCGCCCGCCTCGACCTTGGCGTGGTCGGGCAGCCGGTCGACCATGCCGGTCACCCGGGCCAGCTGGTTCTCGTTGTTGAGGGCGCCGTAGAGGACGTCCTCGTCGTCGGGCATGCCGGTCTTGGTGCCCATGCGCCTGCTCGGTGAGGGCGGCGACGAAGTCGCTGTGGACCCCCGGCCCCGCGAGCACCCGGGTGGCGGCGGTGCAGTCCTGCCCGGCGTTGAAGTAGCCCGCCTCCGCGATGCGCGGCCGCCGCCTTCTCGATGTCGGCGTCGTCGAAGACGATGACCGGCGCCTTGCCGCCGAGCTCGAGGTGGACCTTCTTGAGGTCGGCCGCGGCCGACCCGGCCACCTCCATGCCGGCCCGCACCGACCCGGTGATCGAGACCATCTGCGGGGTCTTGTGCTCGACCAGCCGGCGGCCGGTGTCGCGGTCGCCGCAGACCACGTTGAGCACGCCGGGCGGCAGGAACTCCTGGCACAGCTCGGCCAGCAGCGTCGAGCTCGCGGGAGTGGTGTCGCTCGGCTTGAGCACGATGGTGTTGCCGGCGGCCAGGGCCGGCGCGATCTTCCAGATCATCATCATCAGCGGGTAGTTCCACGGCGTCACCTGGCCGATCGACGCCGATCGGCTCGCGGCGGACGAACGACGTGTGGTCCTCCATGTACTCGCCGGCCGACTTGCCCTCGAGCAGGCGCGCGGCTCCGGCGAAGAACCGGAAGTGGTCGGAGCTCGGCGGCAGCTCCTCGGACGCCGTCAGCCCGAGCGGCTTGCCGGTGTCCTTGCTCTCGACCCGCACGATCTCGTCGGCGCGGGCGTCGATGGCGTCGGCGATGTGGAGCAGGGCGCGGGCCCGCTCCTGGGGCGTGGCGCTGCCCCAGCCGTCGAAGGCGGCGTCGGCGGCGGCGTACGCGCGGTCGACGTCCTCGGCGCCGGACATGGGTGCGCGGGCGTAGACCTCGCCGGTGCTGGGGTCCACGACCTCGTAGGTCTCTCCCGATGCCGCGTCGACGAGCTCGCCGTTGATGACGTTCTGGAAAGTGTGGTCGGCCATGCGAGCGAGCCTAGTGAGCGGACGACGGAATCTGTAGGGGGTGCGACCGTCTCGTGCGGATTCCGTCGCGAATTGCGCCCTCAGGCCTCGTAGACGGCAGTCCCGTCGATCCAGGTGGAGACCACCCGGGTGCCACCGATCGCCTCGGGCGGGCCCGCGAACGGGTCGCGGTCGAGCACCACGAGGTCGGCCACCCGTCCCGGTGCGATGACTCCGGCGTCGTCGCGGTGGTTCACCCACGCGCTCCCCGAGGTGTACGCCGCGAACGCCGTCTCGAGGTCGAGCGCCTGCTCGGGCAGGAACGGCTCGCTGCCGGCCCGGCCCTCCTCGCCGTGGGCCCACCGGTTCACCGCCACATGGATCGCCTGCAGCGGGTCCGGCGTGCTCACCGGCCAGTCGCTGCCGGCGACCAGCCGGGCGCCGGAGCGGTGCAGCGCTCCGAACGGGTACTGCCACGCCGACCGCTCGGGGCCGAGGAACGGCAGAGTCAGGTCGACCATCTGGTCGTCGAGGCAGGCCCACAGCGCCTGCATGTTGGCGGCCACGCCCAGCGCGCCGAAGCGCGGCACGTCGTCGGGGTGCACGAGCTGGAGGTGGGCGATGTGGTGCCGCCGGTCCCTTCCCGGTGGTCGAGCTGGTCGAGACCTGCGAACGCGTCCAGCGCCTCGCGCGCGCCGCGGTCGCCGATGGCGTGCACGTGCACCTGGAACCCCGCGGCGTCGAGCAGCGCGCACGGCCTCGCGCAGCGCCGCCGGATCGACGAAGGAGTGGCCGGAGTTGTCGGTCGGGTGGCCGCAGCGGTCGAGGTACGGCGAGGTCAGCGCGGCGGTGCAGTTCTCGGCCACGCCGTCCTGCATCACCTTCACGCTCGTCGCCCGGAAGCGACCGTGCGAGTAGTCCGCGCGGCGCTCGACGAGGGAGGCCACCTGGTCGAGCCCCGCGTCGCGGTCCCACCAGAGCGCGCCGACCACGTCGGCCGTGAGGTCACCGCGCTGGGCCGCCCGGAGGTAGGTCGGGCCGACGTCGGCCATGCCGGCGTAGTCGCCGACGATCGCGTCCTGCCAGCCGGTGACGCCGACCGAGTGGAGGTAGGACTGGCCGGCGAGCAGCGCCGCGTCGTACTCGTCCTCGGAGGTGGCCGGCGTGAGCCGCGCGACCAGGTCCATCGCCCCCTCGTGCAGGGTGCCGGTCGGACGGCCGTCGGCGTCGCGCTCGATCCGGCCGTGCGGCGGGTCGGGCGTGTCGCGGTGATGCCGGCGAGCTCGAGGGCGCGGTGTTGACCCAGGCCCCGTGGTGGTCCGGTTGGGCAGGAACACCGGTCGGTCCGGCACGACCCGGTCGAGGTCGGCGGCGGTCGGCGTGCCGCCGGGGAAGGCCGACATCGCCCAGCCGCCGCCCGAGGATCCACGGGCAGGTCGGGGCTGGCGTCGGCGTACTCCGCGATCGCGGCGAGGTAGTCGTCGCGGCCGTCCAGCCTCGGACAGGTCGCACCGGATCCGCTCGAGCCCGCCTTGTACGGCGTGCACGTGCGCGTCGACGAACCCCGGCGCGAGCAGCCCGCCCGCCAGGTCGACGGTCCGGTCGGCGAGACGGTGCGTCGGCCGGGTCCGCGAGCACCGCCGCAACCCGGCCGTCGGTCACGACCACCGCACCGCACCGCGCCGTGGCGCTTCCGGCCGTCGAACAGCGAGCCGTTGCGGAAGACCGTGGTGGGCATGGGTGATTCCTACCAGGCGTCCCAGAACGGGCCACGGCGACGGATTCCGTCGCGAAAAGCCGTATAGACCGACGGATTCACTTGCCTGCCCGGTGACGGGAGGCGCATCATGAGGGCATGCACCCGGACTACGACCACCTGCAGCAAGCCGCCAAGGACCACCTGTGGATGCACTTCACCCGCCACTCGAGCTACGACAGCGCGGACGTGCCGATCATCGTCAAGGGCGAGGGTGCCTACATCTGGGATGCCAACGGCAAGCGCTACCTCGACGGGCTGGCCGGCCTGTTCGTCAGCCAGCTGGGTCACGGGCGCACCGAACTGGCCGAGGCAGCCGCGAAGCAGGCCAAGGAGCTGGCGTTCATGCCGCTGTGGTCCTACGCGCACCCGAGCGCGATCGAGCTCGCCGAGCAGGATCGCCGGCTACGCCCCCGGCGACCTCAACCGGGTCTTCTTCACCTCCGGTGGCGGCGAGGCCGTCGAGACCGCGTGGAAGCTGGCGAAGAACTACTTCAAGCTGGTCGGCAAGCCGATGAAGCACAAGGTGATCAGTCGGGCGATCGCCTACCACGGCACCACCCAGGGCGCGCTGTCGATCACCGGGCTGCCGCTGCTCAAGCAGCAGTTCGAGCCGCTGGTGCCCTCGACGTTCCGGGTGCCCAACACCAACATCTACCGCGCGCCGATCCACGGCGACGACCCCGAGGCCTTCGGGCGCTGGGCAGCCGACCAGATCGCGGTCGCGATCGAGAACGAGGGCGCCGACACGGTCGCCGCGGTCTTCCTCGAGCCGGTGCAGAACGCCGGCGGCTGCTTCCCGCCCCCTCCCGGCTACTTCCAGCGGGTGCGCGAGATCTGCGACGAGTACGACGTACTGCTGGTCTCCGACGAGGTCATCTGCGCCTTCGGCCGGCTGGGCCACATGTTCGGCGCCGAGCGCTACGGCTACGAGCCGGACATCATCACCTGCGCCAAGGGCATCACCTCCGGCTACGCCCCGCTCGGCGCGATGATCGCCACCGACCGGCTGATGGAGCCGTTCCTCACCAACGGCGAGATGTTCGCCCACGGCTACACCTTCGGCGGCCACCCGGTCTCGACCGCGGTCGCCCTGCGCCAACCTCGACATCTTCGAGGACGAGAAGATCCTCGACAACGTCCGCGACAACGAGGCCGCCTTCCGGGCCACCCTCGAGCGCCTCAAGGACCTCCCGATCGTCGGCGACGTCCGCGGCGACGGCTACTTCTACGGCATCGAGCTGGTCAAGGACAAGGAGACCAAGGAGACCTTCACCGCCGAGGAGTGCGAACGCCTGCTCTACGGCTTCGTCTCCAAGCAGCTCTACGCCGAGGGCCTCTACTGCCGCGCCGACGACCGCGGCGACCCCGTCGTCCAGATCGCCCCGCCGCTGATCTGCACCCAGGAGCACTTCGACGAGATCGAGCACATCCTGCGGGTCGTGCTCGACAAGGCGTCCTCGATGGTCTGAGTCGGTGCGAGGCCACTGACCCAACTGGAACTTCGAGGCGGCGCCGCCTGGCGGCCGGCACCATCCGACTCACGTCCTTCGGCCCCGGCGCGAGCCTCAGCGCCGGGGCTTGAGGCACTCGTCGATGCCGTCGTAGCGAACCCGGCCGGCGACCACTCACTCGAGCAGATGGCTCTGAGCGTGTCGGTGAGCCCGAGGCACATGCGCCGGATGTTCCAGGACGAGCTGTCGATCACCCCGGCCAGGTTCGTGGAGTCTGTTCGCATCGACGCGGCGAAGCGCCTGGTCATCGCGGGAAGCAGCGTTGCTGCTGCCGGGCGCGAAGCCGGCTTCGGATCCGCTGAGTCCCTGCGACGGGCCTTCGCTGCCCGCGTCGGCGTTTCACCCAGCGCATGTCGAGATCGATTCCGGACCACCCACCGATAAGCCCGCGGCCCTGCTCAGGCTGTTGTCAGCTCGGTCCTGAGCCAGCGAGTGTTGGGTCAGCCGCGGTGCCTGCGCATCGCGCTCACCAGAGCCGCGCGCACAAGTACGTGTGGTGCTGGAGGCAGCTCCTCGAGGCTGAACCACCCCATGCCGTCGTGTTCCTCGGGCGCGACATTCGCGGGCGTGCCGTGCCAGTCACGCACCAACCAGGCGCTGAGGAGGGCCGGCTCGGCTGCAGGCCCTGCGGCCAGCCGACACAGATGACGCGCGAGATTCCTCGCCTGAAGGGTAGAATCCTCGGCACATGGGCAGCATCGACCTCACCTCGTGTCCACTCCGCGATCAGGTCGATCCGCGCGCCCTCCGATTCAGTGCCGCAGCAACGGCCAGCGTGCTCGCCATCGTGTTGCTCACCGTTGGTGTCGCTCGACCTCTGGCTCTCGGGCTGCTCGCCTCCCAGGTTGCGGTGTTCGGGTTCACCGCGTTCGTGAGCGTGCACTGGTCAGTGTGGGCGCAGCTCTTCGCCCGCGTCATCTGGCCGCGGATCAGAGCAGCACCGGAGTTGGAGGATGCGCGCCCGGCGCGCTTCGCCCAGCTCATCGGCTTCGTGCTGACCGTTTCGGCCCTGCTCGGCTTCGTACTCGGCGTCGATGTCGTTGGCTATGGACTGACCGCCGTCGCCGTCGCCGGGGCCGTCGTCCGCGCAACCACCGGCGTCTGTTTGGGGTGCAAGATCTATCTAGCGGCTCAACGGCTGCAGCGGGCCCGAACCTGATCGCTGGATTGTCGCGACGCCAGTCACTCCGCGCCAGGGAATCCTTGCTGACGCCAGGCCTCATAGGTCGCCACGGCCGCAGAGTTCGAGAGGTTGAGCGACCTGCGACCGCCCATCATCGGGATCCGGACTCGCTCGGTGACCCGGAGATGGCCCAGCACCTCGTCCGAGAGGCCCGTCGGTTCAGGTCCGAAGAGCAGCACATCACCCGGCTCGAACTCGATCTCGGTGTACCAACGGGTCGCGTGAGCCGTGAAGGCGAACACTCGCGCGCTACCCAACGCCGTGCTGGCCAGTGCGGCGTCCAGGTTTGCGTGCACCACCACCGACGCGAGGTCGTGGTAGTCCAGACCGGCGCGCTTCAGCTGGGGCTCCGCGAGGTCGAACCCGAGAGGTTCGACGAGGTGCAGGGTGGCCCCCGTCCCGGCCACCATGCGAATCGCGTTCCCCGTGTTGGGCGGGATCCGAGGTTCGACGAACATCACATGGAACACGCTTCAAACTATCTCGCCGTCGCCCAGTCGACTCTTGGGGGCCGTCTCCCCTTCGAGGCCAGCTCTCGCGACTCAGATACCGAACCGGCTTGCCGAGCGACTCCGCGTAGGCAATCTCCCGTCGGGTTGACTCACCGACGTAGCCGCCCGGATCGACGATGTACACCTCGTCAGCCATGCGAATCTTCTGGAAGTGCACGCCGCCGAGCCGCCCCTTCAGGTCCGAGGTGTCGGATGTCCAGTCGGGCGGGTCTTTCGCCGCCCCCACTCGCACCCGGCGCCCGGACAGTCCCGCAGGTGACTCATACTACGAACGTGTCAGGCTCGTCAGAGGCTGGCTTCGCGGACGTGGTGTAGTTGCAGCACGCTTCCCTTCCAGGGAAGGAGTCGAGGTTCAAATCCTCGCGTCCGCTCCATCGGCTGCAGCCGGAGTCACGATCGAACCTAGGCGATAGCGTCGGCGCGTGGACCCTCGACTCGAGCCAGTGCCAGTGGTGGCCGAGCTGGCTCAGGCGCTGTCTGGCATCGTGGCCGGGCTCTACGTCGGTGGCTCCCTTGCCACGGGTGACTATCGACCCGGAGTGAGCGACATCGACGGCGTGGCCGTGCTGGATTCGGCTCCGAAGCCGGCGGTTCGCGCGGAGCTGATCGCGATTCATCGACGTCTCGCTCGTCGCCACGAAGAGGCCGCGGTGCTGCATTGTGTCTACGTCTCGGCGAAAGACTTGGCGGACGTGACTCACAAGCATTGGATGTGGGCTTTCGACGAGCTCTTCCGACGCCCGTTCAGCATGATCGCCCGCGCTGAGCTGTTGGCGGACCCGGTCGTCGTGCTTGGTCCGCCCCCGTCAGCGTGGCTGCCACCCCTGAGCAGCGCAGAGCTGCGCGAGGGTGCCCGCGCCGAGCTGACGGGCTACTGGCGCCGAGCGTTGCGGAAGCGCGCCATCTGGCAGCAGGACGTGTACGTCGATCTCGGACTCACGGTCTGGGCTCGCGTCGACGCCACCATGAGCGAGGGCGTGTTGATCACGAAGACAGAGGCCATCTCGAGGATGGCCGAACGAGGTGTCCCGGCTGACGTTGTCGAAGGCGTCGCGCGCCGTCGAGCCGGCGAGCAGGTCACCCTCACCGACGCCGAGCGAACAGACCGCGCCGCGGTCGTCCGACAGTTCCTCCAGGACGAGTTCGCCCGGCTGCTCGCCTGACCCTAGGTCTTGCTACTCGCGCCCGACGTTCAGCCCGACGGCCAGCACCTGGTCGAGCTCGATGCCGGCCGACTTACGCACGGCGTCCTTCACCGGGAGCAGGTAGAGGCCGTCCTTGGGGAACAGGGCGGTCGTGAAGTCGACGTCGTTGATGCGCACCTTCACCGGCACCTGGCCCCAGTACTCCTGGCCCTTGGCGGCGAACTTGATGTCCTCGCTCTCCTCCCCGGGGATGCGCACGAAGTAGAAGGGTGCGGGGCCGCGCCACTCGATCACCGGGCCCTCGAACTCGAAGTCCATGTCAGGTGTGCTGCGGGAAGCCGAGGTCGACGCCCGGGCGGGGAGCATCGGGATCGGGCCAGCGCGAGGTGACCACCTTGCCGCGGGTGTAGAAGTGCACGCCCTCGACGCCGTGGGCATGGGTGTCGCC
This sequence comes from uncultured Actinomycetota bacterium, assembly GCA_963769475.1. Taxonomy (GTDB): domain Bacteria; phylum Actinomycetota; class Actinomycetes; order Propionibacteriales; family Nocardioidaceae; genus Nocardioides. The sequence goes on from CAVYLX010000001.1 coordinate 512,838, forward strand.
GAACAGCGAGGACTTCCAGCCGCCGAACGAGTAGTAGGCCATCGGCACCGGGATGGGCACGTTGATGCCGACCATGCCGACCTCGACCTCCCGCTGGAAGCGGCGAGCAGCCCCACCGTCGTGGGTGAAGATCGCGGTGCCGTTGCCGTAGGGGTTGGCGTTGACCAGCGCGAGCGCGTCGTCGTACGTCGGCACCCGGACGACCGAGAGCACCGGCCCGAAGATCTCCTCGGTGTAGATCGACATCTCGGGCGTGACCCGGTCGAACAGGGTCGGCCCCAGCCAGAAGCCGTCGGCCTCGCCGTCGGGCACGACCTCGCGCCCGTCGACGACCAGCGACGCGCCGGCCGTCGCGCCGGCCTCGACGTAGGACGCCACCTTGTCGCGGTGGGCACCCGTCACGAGCGGGCCCATGTCGCAACCGCGGCGACCGTCGCCGGTGCGCAGCGAGCCCATCCGCTCCGAGATCATCGGCACCAGCTCGTCGGCCACGGGGTCGACGGCCACGATCACCGAGATCGCCATGCACCTCTCCCCCGCCGAGCCGAAGCCCGCCGACACCGCAGCGTCGGCCGCGGCCCCGAGATCCGCGTCGGGCAGCACCACCATGTGGTTCTTGGCGCCGCCCAGGGCCTGGACCCGCTTGCCGTGGGCCGTGCCGCGTTCGTAGACGTAGCGCGCGACGGGAGTGGAGCCGACGAACGAGGCGGCCTTCACGTCGGGGTGCTCGAGCAGCGCGTCGACCGCGACCTTGTCGCCGTGCACGACGCTGAACACCCCGGGCGGCAGGCCGGCCTCGGCCCACAGCTCGGCCATGATCAGCGACGCCGACGGGTCCTTCTCGCTCGGCTTCAGCACCACGGCGTTGCCGCAGGCGATCGCCACGGGCACGAACCACAGCGGCACCATGGCCGGGAAGTTGAACGGCGAGATCACGGCGACCACGCCGAGCGGCTGCCGGATCGAGTAGACGTCGACGCCGGTGGAGACGCCGTCGCTGAAGCCACCCTTCAGCAGGTGCGGCGCCCCGCAGGCGAACTCCACGACCTCGAGCCCGCGCTGCACCTCGCCCATCGCGTCGTCGAGCACCTTGCCGTGCTCGGCGGTGATCGCGGCCGCCACGTCGCCGCGTCGCCGCTGCAGGGCCTCGCGGAACGCGAACAGCACCGACGTACGACGGGACAGCGAGGTCGCCGCCCACTCCCGGCCGGCCACCACCGCATCGGCGACGACCGCGTCGACATCAGGCCCCGACGCGAACGCCACCTGCCGCGCCACCTGGCCGGTGGCCGGGTCGTAGACGTCGCCGAAGCGCTCGCCGCTCCCGGGCCATGCGTGTCCGGCCCGCCAGTGCGTGATCGTGTCCATGGTCCGATCCTCTCCCCTATTCGTTGGCATGGCTCATGAGTCGAAGCCCAGCCCCATCCGGTCCAGGGTCCGCAGCCACAGGTTGCGCCGCCCGGCGTTGCGGTCGGCCCGGTCCATCGACCACCGGGTCGCCTGGATGCCGGCGTAGCGCACGGGCTCGGGCGGGAACGGCAGCGGCCGGCGCCGCACCATCTCCAGCTCGGTGCGCTCGGTCGGGTTGCCGTCGAGCAGGTCGAGCATCACGTCGGCGCCGAACCTAGTGGCCGCCACCCCCAGGCCCGTGTAGCCCAGCGCGTACGCCGACCGGCCGCCGTGCGCGGTGCCGAAGAACGCCGCGAAGCGGGTGCAGGTGTCGATCACGCCGCCCCAGCGGTGGCTGAAGCGCAGCCCCTCGAGCTGCGGGAACGTCGCGAAGAAGTGCTCGGCGAGCTGCTGGTGGGTGCGCTCGCTCTGCTCGAGCGCGCGCCCGATCCTGGAGCCGTAGTAGTAGACCGCGTCGTAGCCGCCCCAGAGGATGCGGTTGTCGCGGGTGAGCCGGTAGTAGTGGAACTGGTTGGCGCAGTCGCCCACACCCTCGCGCCCGGCCCAGCCGATGGACGCCAGCTGCGCCGGCGCTCAGCGGCTCGGTCATCAGCACGTAGTCGTAGACGGGCACGGTCATCAGCCGCAGCCGACGGAGCAGCGACGGGAACGCGTTGGTGGCCAGCGCGACCCGGCCGGCGCGCACCGACCCGGTCGCCGTGCGGGCCACCATCCCGGCGCCGTCGCGGTCGAGCCCGGTCACCGGCGAGTGCTCGTGGATCGTGACGCCGAGGTCGAGGCACGCACGGCGCAGCCCCCAGGCGAGGCGGGCCGGCTCGACCAGCGCGGTGCCCGTGCGGTCCGCCAGCCCTCCGACGTACGTCGGCGACGCCAGCCGCGCCTGGACCGCCGACGCGTCGAGCAGCTCGACCTGGTGGCCCGCCTGGGTCATCGCCGCCGCCAGCTCCTCGAGCTCGGCGACCTGGTGCGGCGCCGACGCGACCGACAGCTCGCCGGTCTCCTCCCAGTGGCAGTCGATGCCGTGGCGCTGGATGGTGTCGGCGATGCCGCGCAGGTTGTCGGCACCCATGCCGGTCCAGCGTGGCGAGCTCGTCGGGCCAGCGCGCCAGGCCGTTGCCGAAGCCGTGGGTGAGGCTGGCCGCGGCGAACCCACCGTTGCGCCCGCTCGCCTCGTTGCCGCAGGTCTCGGCCTCCAGGAGCACGACCGACCGGGCCGGGTCGCGCTCGACGGCACGCAGCGCGGTCCACAGTCCGCTGTAGCCGCCGCCGATGACCACGAGGTCGGCCGTGGCGTCCCCGACCAGCGGCGCGGCCGGCTCGGGCCGCGCGGGGTCATCGAGCCAGAAGACCGATCGTTCGGCGTCGGCGAGCGCGGACGGGGCCCAGCTCATGCCGCGGCACGGCGGCGACTACGCGCCTCGCCCGCGAGCACGATCGCGATCGAGATCACGAACATCAGGGTGCCGACCACGTTGACCTGCATCGGCACGCCGACCTTCTCCACGCCCCAGACGTACATCGGGAACGTCGTCGTCGTGCCCGCATTGAGGTTGGTGATGATGAAGTCGTCGAACGACAGCGAGAACGCCAGCAGCGCGGCCCCGAGGATGCCCGGGAACACCAGCGGGAACGTGATCTTCCAGAACGTCTGGGACGGCGTCGCGTAGAGATCCATCGCCGCCTGTTCGAGGTTGTCGTCCATGCCCGCCAGCCGGGCGCGCACGGTCACCACCACGAACGACAGGCAGAACATGATGTGGGCCACCAGGATCGTCCAGAAGCCCAGCTGACCGGCGAAGCCGCCCGCGACGAAGAGCGCCAGCAGCGAGGCGCCGAGCACGATCTCAGGCGCCGCCATCGGCAGGAAGACGAGCAGGTTGGTGCTCGACCGGCCGGCGAAGTCGTGGCGCACCAGCGCGAACGCAGCGAGCGTGCCGAGGATCGTCGCCACGAGCGTCGCCAGCAGGCCGATCTCGACGCTGCGCAGCAACGCCGAGCACATGCTCGCGTCCTCGCACGGGTTGATCCAGTTGTGCAAGGTGAACCCGTCGAACCGGTAGATCAGCCGGCTGTCAGGGTCGTTGAAGCTCATCAGCACGACGACGAAGATCGGCACGAACGTGTAGAGCAGCACGAGCAGGCCGAGCACCAGCACGACGTTGCGCCGCAACCAGGACAGCGCGCTCATCAGAGCAGCTCCTCGGTGCCGGCCCGGCGTACATAGATCAGCACGAGCACCAGGATCAGCGCCATCATCGTCACCGAGAGAGCAGCCGCCGCCGGTACGTCGCCTCCGGTGAACAGCTCCTGGATGACCTGGCCGATCATCGGCTTGTTGGCGCTGCCCAGCAGGTCGGAGTTGATGTAGTCACCGGTGGCCGGGATGAAGGTCAGCAGCGTGCCGGAGACCACGCCCGGCAGGGACAACGGCCAGGTGACCTTGAAGAACGTGGTGAACGGGTTGGCGTAGAGGTCGTTGGACGCCTCGGCCAGACGCGGGTCGATCTTGTCGAGGCTGGCGAAGAGCGGCAGCACCATGAACGGCAGGAAGTTGTAGGTCAGGCCGGCGACCACCGCGAACGGCGTCGCCAGCAGCCGGCCGTCGTCGCCGACCAGCTGGAGGAACTGCAGCGTGTCCACGACGATGCCGTTGTCGGCCAGGATCAGCTTCCACGACAGGGTCCGGACCAGGAAGCTGGTGAAGAACGGCGCGATCACCAGCACCAGCATCAGCATCTTCCAGCGGCCGGCCTTGAACGCGATCGCGTAGGCAAGGACGTAGCCGAGGATCAGGCAGCAGACCGTGGCAATGCCGCCGTAGATGATCGAGCGGACCAGGGGCCGCCAGTACGCCTGCACCGCGTCGACGTAGTTGCCCCAGGCGTAGCTCATGTCCCAGCCCCGGAAGTCCGAGCCGCCCGGGTCGTAGAGGCTGTTGGCGATCAGGGAGTAGAACGGCAGCACGAAGAAGACGAGCAGCCACAGCATGGCCGGCAGCAGCAGCAGATAGCCGAGCTTTCCGCGCTTGCGCGTCGTCTCACTCACTGGTGGTCACCGCTCACACCACGTCCTCCTGGGCGCCGGCGAAGGCGTCCTGGCTGGCGTCGAGGAGGAACGCGTACTCCGGGCGCCAGGACAGCTCGACCTGCTCGCCCTGGCGGAAGAGCCGGGACCGCCCGGTGTTCTGCTCGAAGACCTGCAGCTCCTGCCCCCAGGGCATCCGGACGAGGTACTGCGTGCTGACTCCGACGAAGCTGGCGTCGGTGATCACGCCACCCGGGATGGTGTTGCCGGGAGCGTCGAGCTCGGCACCGGGCTCACCGATCAGCACCTTCTCCGGCCGGATGCCGATCCAGCCGCGGTCGCCGTCGGCGTGGCAGCGAGCCGTCGGCACGGACACCGGCGAGCCGTGCATGTCGACGGTCACTACGTCGGCCGCCCGGCCGGTGATCTGCCCCTCGATCAGGTTGGACTGGCCGAGGAAGTTGGCGACGAAGGTGCTGCGCGGGTTCTCGTAGAGCTCGGAGGGGGCACCGAGCTGCTCGATGATGCCCCTGTTCATCACCGCGACCGTGTCGGCCATGGTCATGGCCTCCTCCTGGTCGTGGGTGACATGGATGAAGGTGAGCCCGACCTCGGTCTGGATCCGCTTCAGCTCGATCTGCATGCCGCGGCGCAGCTTCAGGTCGAGCGCGCCCAGCGGCTCGTCGAGCAGCAGCACCTCGGGCTTGTTGATCAGCGCCCGGGCCAGGGCGACCCGCTGCTGCTGGCCACCCGACAGCTGCGCGGGCTTCTTGCGGGCCTGGCTGGAGAGCTCGACCAGCTCGAGCATCTCGTCGACCTGCTTGGTGACGTCGCCCGACTTGCGGCGGCGGAGGCCGAAGGCGACGTTCTCGAAGATGTCCAGATGCGGGAAGAGGGCATAGCTCTGGAACACGGTGTTGACCGGGCGCTGGTAGGGCTTGGTGTCCGTGATGTCGCGGCCGGCGAGGGTGATCGAGCCCGACGTCGGCGTCTCGAGCCCGGCCACCATCCGTAGGGTCGTGGTCTTGCCGCACCCCGACGGCCCCAGCAGGGCGAAGAACGAGCCGCGCGGCACGTCCAGGTTCAGCGAGTCGACCGCGGTGAACCGCGCGAACGACTTGGTCAGGTCGCGCAGGCGCAACCCGTCGTACGACGCGTCCGCGGGTGCCTCGGACTGTTCCCCCACCGGCTCAACCAGCTGTGACATTGGTCCAGTCCCTTTCGTACTCGATCGCCTGCCGGTCATCGAGCGGCATGAAGTCGAAGGTGGCGGCCAGCATTTCCTCGTCGGGGAAGATCAGCGTGTTGTCGACCAGCGACGGGTCGATCTTCTCCATCTCCTCGCGGGCGCCTTCGACCGGACAGATGTAGTTGACCCACGCGGCCAGCCGGGCGGCGTTCGCCGGGTCGTAGTAGAAGTCGATCCAGGCCTCGGCGTTCGCCTGATGGGTCGCGAGGTTGGGCACCATCATGTTGTCGCTCCACAGCGACACGCCCTCTTCCGGCACCACGAACCTGATGTCGGGGTTGTCGAACTGGGCCTGGATCACGTCGCCCGACCAGGCCTCGCACGCGAGCACATTGCCGTTGGAGAGATCCTGGATGTAGTCGTTGCCGGTGAAGGTGCGCACCTGGCCCGAGTCGACGATCTTGGTGATGTTGTCGATCGCGTTGCCCCACTGGTCCTGCGTGAAGTCGTCGGGGTCGGCGCCCTCGAGGCGCAGCATGAACGCCATCGTGTCGCGCATCTCCGACAGCAACGTGATCCGGCCCTTGAGGTCGGGGCGGGTGACGAGGTCCTGGAAGCTTCCCACCTCCGAGGTCTCTGCGGCGTTGTAGGCGATGCCGGTCAGGCCGCTCTGCCACGGGGCGTGGAACTCGAGGTCGGGATCCCACTGCACGCCGCGCAGCGGCTTGATCAGGTTCTTGTGGAGGTTGGGCACCTTGGCCTTGTCGAGCGCCTGAGTCCAGCCCAGGCTGATCATCCGGGCCGCCATCCAGTCGGTCAGCACCATGATGTCGCGGTCGATCGCCTCGCACGAGCCGAGCTGGCTGCGCACCTTGGCGTAGAACTCGGCATTGTCGTTGACATCGTCGGTGTAGCGGACCTTGATGCCGGTCTCGCGCTCGAACAGGTCGCGGGTGTTGTCCTCGAACCGACGGGGGTCGATGTAGCCGGGCCAGTTGGACACCAGCAGCCGCAGGTCGGACTCGGACTCGTCGCCGGCCCGGCAGGTGAGGGGGTTCTGCTGCGCTCCGTCGACGTCGAAGAAGGGCAGCCCCAGCGCCGCGACACCGAGGCCCGCGAACGCAACGGCGCCGCCGCCCTTCAGCACGCCACGGCGGCTGATCGACCCTGACGCCATCTGACTCCTCTTCGCGGGGTGTGGGGATCGTGCCACGCTCGGACGGGCCCTAACAAGCGATCCCGTCGAACAATCGTGTTTCCGCAACGGTTTCGCTTGCCCATGAACGTGGTGACAGCCAGAGACGTCATCGCTCGCAACGAGTACGTTGCGGGGGTGCGCCCCAACTCACGCCCGACCGCCCCGCTCGACGACGTGGCGAAGGCGATCATCGAGCAGCTGCAGCAGGACGGCCGCCGCTCCTACGCAGCCATCTGCAAGGAGGTCGGCCTGTCGGAGGCCGCCGTGCGCCAGCGGGTCCAGCGCCTCATCGAGACCGGCGTCATGCAGATCGTGGCCGTGACCGATCCCCTCCAGCTCGGCTTCGCCCGCCAGGCGATGATCGGCGTGCGCGTGAGCGGACCCGTCGAGCCGGTCGCCGAGGCGCTGGCGCAGCTCGAGGACGTCGACTACGTCGTGATCACCACCGGCACCTACGACGTGCTGGTGGAGGTCGTCGCCGAGAGCGACGACCACCTGCTGGAGATCGTGTCCGGGACGATCCGGGCCATCCCGGGAGTCGACGCGACCGAGACCTTCGCGTACCTGCGTCTGTGCAAGCAGACCTACTCCTGGGGGGTCCGCTGACCGAGGTCCACTCCCGACTCTCCTTCTGGCACGAGACCGCCGGCACCGACTGGAGCCCGCGGCCCGCGCTGCCGGGCGACCGGGACTTCGACGTCGCTGTCGTAGGCGCCGGGTTCACCGGGCTGTGGACGGCGTACTACCTCGCGGAGGCGGCGCCCGACCTGCGGATCGCCGTGCTCGAGGCGCAGGTGGCCGGCTACGGCGCGTCGGGACGCAACGGCGGCTGGTGCTCGGCTCTGTTCCCGGCCGCTACGTCCAGCCTGGCGGCCATGGCGGGACGCGAGGCGGCGCTCGCCCAGCACCAAGCGATGCGGGCCAGCGTCGACGAGGTGGCCAGGGCCGCGGCCGCCGAGGGCATCGACGCGCAGCTGGCGAAGGGCGGGACGATCACCCTGGCCCGGAGCCCCGCGCAGTGGCACCGGGCGCAGGGCGAGGTCGCGGACGCGCGGGCCTGGGGACGCGACGAGTCCGACGTACGCCTGCTCGAGCGGGAGGAGGCGCTGGCCGTCCTCAACGGGTCCCACACCCTCGGCGCCACCTACACCCCGGACTGTGCGGCGATCCATCCCGCGCGGCTCGTGCGCGGCCTGGCCGAGGCGGTCGAACGACGTGGAGTGCAGATCTACGAGGGCACCCGGGTGACGGCGATCGAGCCGGGGCTCGCGCGGACCGCGACCGGTACGGTCCGCGCGGACCACGTCGTCCGGGCCACCGAGGGCTACACGCCCGGGCTGCCCGGGCAGTCGCGCACCGTGGTGCCGGTCTACTCGCTGGTCATCGCCACGGAGCCGCTGGCTCCTGAGGTGTGGGCGGAGATCGGGCTCGCCCGGCGCGAGACGTTCTCCGACCACCGGCACCTGATCATCTACGGCCAGCGGACGGCGGACGACCGGCTGGTCTTCGGCGGCCGCGGTGCGCCGTACCACTTCGGGTCACGGGTGCACCCGGACTTCGACCGGGACCAGCGGGTGTTCGCGCGGCTCTACGCAACCCTGCTCGACCTGTTCCCGGTGCTGAGAGGCACGAGGGTCACCCACTCCTGGGGCGGCCCCCTCGGCATCCCGCGCGACTGGTGCGCATCGGTCGGCCTGGACTCCGCCACCGGGCTCGCCTGGGCGGGCGGGTACGTCGGCGACGGCGTCAGCACCACCAACCTGGCCGGTCGCACGCTGCGCGACCTGATCCTGCGACACGACACCGAGCTCACCCGGCTGCCGTGGGTGGGGCACCGCTCCCCCGCCTGGGAGCCGGAGCCACTGCGCTGGCTCGGCATCAACACCGGCCTGCTGGCGATGGGCGCCGCCGACGCGGAGGAGTCGCTGACCGGACGACCCAGCCTGGTCGCCCGCGTGGTCGCTCCCCTGCTCGGCTGAGCCGGGGTACCGTCGGAGGATGAGCAGGGGTCATGGGCGCTCGGCGGTGCAGCTCGACGATGTGGCGAAGGCGATCATCGAGCAGCTCCAGCAGGACGGGCGCCGCTCCTACGCGGCGATCGGGAAGGTGGTCGGCCTCTCCGAGGCCGCGGTCCGCCAGCGCGTGCAGCGCCTGCTCGAGAGCGGCGTCATGCAGATCGTCGCGGTCACCGACCCGCTGCAGCTCGGCTTCGCCCGGCAGGCGATGGTCGGCGTCACCACCACGGGCGCGCTCCAGCCGATCGCCGACGCGCTGGCTGCGATGGAGGAGGTCGACTACGTCGTCGTGACGGCGGGCAAGTACGACCTGCTCGTCGAGATCGTCTGCGAGAGCGATGACCACCTGCTCGACCTGATCGCGCACCAGTTCCGCGCCCTGCCCGGCGTCGTCTCGACCGAGACGTTCATGTACCTCCGGCTCGCCAAGCAGACCTACTCCTGGGGCGTGCGGTGAAGCGAGCGCTCGTGCGTCGGCCCGGGCCGCGCCTGGCCGACGGCCTGCTGACCCACCTCGACCGCCAGCCCGTCGACGTTGCACTGGCCGAGCGCCAGTGGGAGTCGTACGCCGCCGCGCTGGAGTCGGAGGGCTGGGAGCTGGTCGAGGTCGGCCCGGCCGACGACTGCCCGGACGCCGTCTTCGTCGAGGACACCGTCGTGATCTACGGCGACCTCGCCGTGATCAGCCGGCCCGGCGCCGACGAGCGCAAGCCCGAGACCGCCGCGACCGAGGAGGCCCTCGCCGGCCTCGGCTACCGGATCGCCCACATCGAGCCCCCGGGCACCCTCGACGGCGGCGACGTGCTCAAGTTCGACGGCCACGTCTGGGTCGGCGTAGGCGGCCGCACCAACGCCGAGGGCATCGGCCAGCTCGCGGCTCATCTCGCGCCACTGGGCGCGGTCGTCGAGGCCGTCTCGGTCTCGAAGGTGCTGCACCTCAAGTCGTCGGTCACCGCGCTGCCCGACGGCTCGGTGATCGGCTACGAGCCGCTGGTGGACGACCCGTCGATCTGGCCTACGTTCCTTGCGGTTCCGGAGGAGCCAGGCGCCCACGTCGTACTGCTCGACGGCGAGACCGTGCTCATGTCCACCAGCGCGCCACGCACCCAGGAGCTCTTCGAGTCGCGCGGGCTGCGCACTGTCGCCGTCGACATCTCCGAGTTCGAGAAGCTCGAGGGCTGCGTGACCTGCCTGTCGGTCCGGCTGCGCGACTGACTACAGCCCGTTGGCCGCCGTGTCGGCCGGGCGGGCCGGCGTGTCGAGCCACGCGGTGAAGAACGAGCCGAGGTCCTCGCCGCTGATCGCCTCGGCCAGCGCGCGGAAGTCGGTGTCCGAGCCGTTGCCGTGGCGGCGGCTGCTGACCCAGGTGCGCAGGATCTTCCAGAAGTCGGCCTCGCCGACGCGGTGCCGGAGTGCCTGGAGGGTCATCGCACCGCGGTCGTAGACGGCACCGTTGAAGATGTCGTCCGGGCCCGGGTCGCTGATCTTGACCTCCCAGAAGGAGTCGGCGGCCTCGCGCGAGCCGTAGACCTGGCGCAGCCACGTGCTGCCGGAGCCACCGCCGTGGGTCTCGGCGTAGCGCACCTCGAGGAACGTCGCGAAGCCCTCGTTGAGCCAGATGTCGCTCCAGTGCTTCACCGACACCGAGTCGCCGAACCACTGGTGCGCCAGCTCGTGCACGACCAGCGACGTAGAGCCCGGCGAGACGGCGGGGTAGGTCGGACGGGTCTGGTTCTCCAGCGCGAACGCCGACCGGCAGGCCGGTGACCACGCCGCCGGTGGTGGAGAACGGGTAGCGGCCGAGCTGTCGCTCGAGCCAGAGGGTGATCTTCGGCGACTTCTTCATCAGCCGTACCATCCCGGAGCGCTGGCCGGCGGGCAGCTGTCTCGAGACCGCGATGTACCAGGGGCGGCCACGGAAGCTGCCCTTGTGGGTCTCGAACTTCCCGGCAGCGAAGAACGCCAGGTAGGGAGCCATCGGCTCGGTCGCCCGCCAGTGGGTGGTGGCCTTGCCGTGGCGCACCTTGCGGCTGACCATCCGGCCGTTGGCGATCACCTTGCGGTCGCCGGGCACGGTGATGTGGATGTCGAAGGAGGCCTTGTCGAGCGGGTGGTCGTTGGCCGGGAACCACCACGGCGCCATGTGCGGCTCGTTCATGGTGACGACCTCGTCGCGGTCGGCCAGCCAGTTGCGCTCGCCGGCGTAGGAGATCGGGCCGGGCTTGCCGCGGTAGCGCACGACCACCGAGAACACCGAGCCCGCAGCGAGCGCCGTGACCGGCGTGATCTGCAGCTCGTGCGAGCTGGGCTTCGCGAACCTCGCCCGGACACCGTTGACCTCGACCTTGTCGACGGGCAGGAGCAGGTCGAGGTTGAAGCTGCGCAGCGACTGGGTCGCCTTGACCCGCAGCCGGGTCCAGCCCGACAGCCGACCCTTGCCGAAGGCGTAGCTGTCATGGACGTCGTAGTGCAGGACGTTGATGCCGCCGTTGCCGTCCACCGGGAAGTAGGGATCGCCGATCCCCGCGGAGCCGACGACCGGATCCGCCACACCCTCGGCGTACGACGCGGACACCGAGGCGGCCAGGACTGCGACGAGGGCGACGGCACCGAGTCGCTTGGACCGGCTCACGAGAAGGGTCGACACCCGAGCAACGTAGTCGAGCCGGTTGCACCGATGAAACCGCCTCTTTGGGATGTTTGTGCTATAACTCTACTGGTTTTATCGTGTTAAGGAGGCGAGATGCAGGTCATCCCCATCGAGGTGCCGTCACTGGGCAACCGGTCCCACCTCGTGCACGACGGCCGGGCCGCGCTCGTCGTCGACCCCCCGCGCGACGTCGACGCGATCGAGCAGGCGGCGGAGACCGCCGGCGTGGAGATCGTGGCCGTCGCCGACACGCACGTGCACAACGACTACGTCTCGGGCGCGCTCCTCCTGGCTCGCCGGCACGGCGCCGACTACCTCCTCTCCGACCGGGAGCGCGTGAGCTTCGAACGGGTCGGCGTCCGGCACGGCGACCACGTGACGGTCGGCGAGCTCGACGTCGAGGTGATCGCCACCCCCGGCCACACCCGGCACCACCAGTCGTTCCTGGCCCGCCGAGATCACGCTGACCGACCAGCTGACCGCCAACCCTGCCCTCTCCACCGACCTGCGTGACAAGGAGCGCTTCGTGTCCGAGCTCATCTCCGGCTTCGGCCCGGTGCCGGCCTACTACGCCCACCCGTCCCCCCTCAACAGACGAGGCGCGGGCACCCCGCTGCCCGCCCGGCGCGCCACCGCCGAGGACGTCGCCGACGCGGTCCTCGCCGGGGCTTGGGTGATCGACCTCCGGGGCAGCTCGGCGTACGCCGAGGGGCACCTCCCGGGCTCGGTCAGCCTGGGCTACTCCGACCAGTTCGCGACGTACGCCGGCTGGCTGGTGCCATGGGGCGACGACATCGTGCTGCTCACCGACTCGGCCGAGATGCTCGAGCCGGCGCTGCGTGACCTCGCGCGGATCGGCATCGACGGCGTCGGGGCGCACGTGCTGGCCGCCGACGAGCCGCTCACAGCGACGTACCGGCGTTCGGACTGGGCCGGCTTCCGCGAGGCACTCCGCGAGTCCGAGCCGGTCGTGGTCGATGTGCGCCAGGGCGACGAGTGGGCCGACGGCCACCTCCCGGGTGCCGTTCACCTACCCGTGCAGGACGTGGATCGTGGCGCCGCCTCACTCCCCCGACGCGAGCTGTGGGTGCACTGCAGGTCCGGCTACCGCGCCGGCATCGCGGCCAGCCTGCTGCACCGGATGGGCCACGCCGTCGTCCACGTCGACGACTCGTGGGACCGGGTGAGCGACCTGGTCGTCACCGACCCCAGCACCACGGGGAGCACCGCCGCATGACGATCGCAAGGCACCAAGAGGTGCCCGAGGCGCCCGAAGGGCCCGGAGCGCCCGGCGCCCACGCGACCCGGCCGGCCGGCATCGCGGACCCCCAGCTCAACGTCATCCTGCTCACGCTCGGCCTCGCGCTCATCGGGGGTGCGATCATCTTCAGCAGCTCCGGGAGCGTGCCGGGGCTGCTGTTCCTGCTCGGCGGGTGCCTGGGCCTGGCGGCCTTCTACAGCCGGTTCGGCTACCTCTCCCGCTGGCGCCTGCTGACCGCCGGCGTGGTCGCGTTCGGCGTCGGGCTGCTGCCGGGCGACGCGCGGCTGACCAGCGTGATGGCCGGCGGGTTCGTCGTCGGCGGGGTCGTCGCACTTGCGGCTACCGGCACCTGGGAGCCGCAGCGGATCACCGTCCGGATCGCGGTCTTAGCCGGGACCCTGGTGGGGCTCGGCGCACGGCTCGCCATCGGCTGACCCGGGAGTGGCACCATCGGCGGGATGGATCTCTGGTACGCCGCCTACGGCAGCAACCTGGCCGCGGACCGTTTCCAGTGCTATCTCGCCGGTGGCTGCCCGCCGGGTGCCACCCGGACCTACCCAGGGGCGCGCGACCGCACGCTCCCGCGCGAGACGCGGCCCGTGCGGCTCGACGGGTCGGTCTACTTCGCCTGGGAGTCGCCGACCTGGGGCGGCGGCATCGCGTTCTACGACCCGGACGCGCCTGGAGCGTCGATCGGTGTCGCCTACCGGCTGAGCCTCGGTCAGTTCTCCGACGTCGCCGCCCAGGAGATGCACCGCGAGCCCGGCGTCGATCTGGACCTGGCCGAGCTCTGGGACGCGGGTCGCCACACCTTCGGCCCGGGTCGCTACGAGTCGCTGCACGTGGTCGGCCGCCTCGACGACCTCCCCGTCGTGACGTTCACGGCCTCGGCCCCGCTCCCGCTCAACCCGCCGGTGGCGGCGTACCTCGCCACCATGGCCCGCGGCATCGCCGAGACCCACGGCTGGGGCGTCGACGAGATCACCGACTACCTCCTGGCGCGACCAGGGCTCGGAAGAGATTGGGACGTTAATCGCTTGCGCAGCCTGCTGGCGGTGCCCGACCATGAATGACAGACATCCGGAAGAGCCGGTGCTTGAGCGAGAGGAGCGTGACATGTCCATGACTGTTCTTGGCCTGTCCGCAGACCACATCCTCTCGACTCATTGGAGCACCACCACCGATGTCCACATCACCAACGTCATCTGACGAGCTCGACCCCTTCTTCGTATTCGACTACCAGGGCTACGACGATCTCGAGGACGGCCAACGCTGGTCGACCTGGTGGGAAGTAGAGCCCCTGTGCCGCGGCCCGGAGCCGCGCCCTGACTGGGTCATCCAGTCCCGGGGCGCGGTCGACACCGAGCTCGGCATCCTCAAGACCGGCAAGGAAGCAGACGTCTTCCTGGTCGAGCGCGCCGACCTGACCGACCCCGACTCCGGGGTGATCATGGCGGCGAAGCGCTACCGCAGCAACGAGCACCGCAACTTCCACCGCTCAGCCAGCTACACCGAGGGCCGCAGCATGAAGCGCTCGCGTGACGAGCGCGCCCTCAAGCGCAAGAGCACCTTCGGCAAGCTGGTCGCGGCCGGCGAGTGGGCGGTCTCGGAGTGGGACGCCCTCAAGCGGCTGCACGCGCTCGGCCTGCCGGTCCCCTACCCCGTGCAGATCGACGGCACGGAGATCCTGATGGAGTGGATCACCGTCGACGGCGAGACCGCACCGCGGCTGGCCCAGACGCGGCCGGCGCCCGCCCTGCTGGAGTCGTACTTCGACCAGCTGCGCGACGCCATGGCCACGATGGCGCAGGCGGGGCTGGTGCACGGCGACCTGTCGGCGTACAACATCCTGGCCGCGGGCGATCGGCTGGTGATCATCGACCTCCCGCAGATCGTCGACCTGGTCGGCAACGCCGCCGGCATGGACTTGCTGATGCGCGACTGCACCAACATCTGCACCTGGTTCCGGTCGAAGGGTCTGGATCGGGCCGACGAGCACGAGCTGTTCGGCGAGCTCGTTGCCCACGCCTTCTGAGCGTTGACCCGTCAGAAGATCTTCTGACGGGTCAACGTAGGTTTCAGGTGTGAAGCGCACCCGGGGTCGTGTCGTCCACGTGGAGTCGCTGGAGGACTTCGACCGGAGGGTGGCGGCGGGTGCCACGAGGATGCGGGGATGGCGGGTACGCCGGCTCGACCTCACCGAGCGCGGCGACGCGCTGTTCGGTGCGACCTTGCGGGGTGCGACGTTCCTGGGCTGCACGTTCGCGCCGGGCGACGCCACCAAGATCGAGGCCGCCGGCGGGCTGGTGCTGCCCGACATCGGCGACTCCCCCGTCGACGCCTACCGCTCGCGCCTCTACACCGCTGACGAGCTCTACGACGACCCCGACTACCGGCGGACGCTCGACGCCCGCGCCTACGCCTGGTCCGAACGCGCACCGGGCCACGAGGACCTGCTGGCCCAGGCGCTCCACGACCAGGCAATCGATGCCGCGCTGACCGAGTGGGTGCGACGCAAGCACCTGGTCGGGGTGATGGGCGGCCACGCGGTCCAGCGCGGCGAGCCGGCGTACGCCGACGCCGCCAGGCTCGGTTACAGGCTCGGCCAGCAGCACGTGGTGGCGACCGGTGGCGGGCCTGGCTCGATGGAGGCCGCGAACCTCGGCGGCTCCCTCTCGAAGCGGACTCTCGCCGAGCTCGACGAGGCGGTGGCGGCCCTGGCCGCGGTGCCGTCGTACCACCCGGACGTGGGCGCCTGGGCGCAGGCGGCACGTGAGGTGCGGGACCACTTCCCGGAGCCGAAAGACTCCCTCGGCATCCCGACCTGGCACTACGGCCACGAGCCGCCGAACGTGTTCGCCACCGCGATCGCGAAGTACTTCGGCAATCCCACGCGGGAGGCGATCCTGCTCGAGGTGTGCGACGCCGGCATCGTGTTCCTGCCCGGCATGGGCGGCACCGTGCAGGAGATCTTCCAGGACGCGTGCGAGAACTACTACGCCGACGAGTCCTCGGTCGCGCCGATGGTGCTGGTGGGCGAGGAGTACTGGACCGAGACCCTGCCCGCCTGGCCGCTGCTACTGAGCCTGTCGCGCGGCCGGGCGATGGAGGGTCACGTGCATCTCGTCGACACGCTCGACGAGGCGGCTGCGCTGGTCAGCCGGAGCGTCAGCCGGCCAGCCGACGCAGGCTGACCCGCTCGCCGACCGCGTCGCGGTAGTGCTCGACCAGCCGGGCGTTGACCGACTCCCAGGACCGTCCGGCGACGCTGCGCCGTGCGGCCAGCCCCATCCGGCGCCGGAGCAGCGGGTCGGAAGCCAGCTTGTCGACGTACGCCGCCAGGTCGGCGCCGCCACCCGGCTCGTAGAGGAACCCCGCCTCCCCGTCGGCGACGACGTCGATCGGGCCACCGGCCCGAGGCGCCACGACCGGCACTCCGGACGCCAGCGCCTCCTGGGCCGACTGGCAGTAGGTCTCGTGACGCCCGGTGTGCACGAAGACATCCAGCGACGCGTAGGCCGCGCTGAGCTCCTCGCCGTGCAGCACGCCGAGGAAGCGTGCCCCGGGGAGCAGGGTGCGCAACCGCTGCTCCTCGGGGCCGCCGCCGACCATCACCAGCGCGTAGCGGGGGTCATCAGCGAGGTGGGTCAGCAGCTCCAGCTCCTTCTCGGGCGCGAGCCGGCCGATGTAGCCGACCAGCAGCCGGCCATCAGCGGCGATCTCGCGGCGCAGCTCGGGGCTCCGGTGGCCAGGGTTGAACGCCTGGAGGTCGACCCCGCGCGGCCACAGCGCAGTGCCGGGGATCTCCAGCTGCTCGAGCTGGCGGAGGCTGGCCGACGACGGTGCCAGGGTGCGGTCGACCCGGGTGTGGATCTTGCGGGTCAGCGCGGCCATGGCGCGTACGCCGCCGGGGATGTCGTAGCGCTCGGCGAACCCGACCAGGTCGGTCTGGTAGATCGCCACCGTCGGGATGCCGAGCTCAGCGGCGGCCTTCGCCGCTTGGTAGCCGAGCGTGGCCGGTGAGGCGATGTGGACGACGTCGGGCCGGAACCGCACCATCACCGAGCGCAGCCGGCGCCGGGTCTCGAGCCCGATCCGGAAGTCCTTGTAGAACGGGAGGCTCGCGCCGCGGGCCCGGGTGACCGGGAACCCGGCGTACGTCGCCGGGCCGGTCGGTGCGACCAGCTCCGCCTCGTGGCCCTCGGCTGCGAGGTGCTCGAGGACGCGGCGTACGGAGTTGGTGACCCCGTTGATCTGCGGGAGAAAGGACTCGGCGACGACCAGCACCCGCAGCCGGTCGGTCCGCCGATGAGTGGACTGGGGTAGCTCGAGAATCTCGGCCATGACCCTGAAGGTAGAAATCGCGGGACAACAGACCACCGGACTGCGCTGGACCGCGCGTGAACCTCGTGTGACCAGTTGTCTCGAGTTGTCTGGACCACGCGTGACCTCGCTCACAGGAAATCGTTGATGGTTGGTGAAACTCACCCGTCGCAATCTGTTCCGGTCCGGTGCTGTGGCGGGAGGGGTTGTTGCCGTAGGCGCCAGCCCCGCCGCTGTCGAAGGCGCGGCACTTGCTCCCGTCGCCTCCGTCGTTCCCGTGGCGACCACTGCCACGGCGGGCGCCACGCTCGTCAAGAACCCCGTGGCCGGAGCCGGTGGCTACCGCACTGTGGTGACCGGACCCGGCGAGCCGCACATCGTGCGCACGGAGCTCGGGGTCGCGGCCAACCCCGGCCGGACGCCGGTGGCGATGATCGCCTTCGCCCAGCTCAGCGACGTACACGTGGTGGACGCCCAGTCTCCGCTGCGCCTGGAGTTCAGCGACCGGCTCGACGACCAGCCGCTGCCGCAGACGCTGTTCAGCTCGGCCTACCGTGCCCACGAGATGCTGTCGGGCCAGATCGCCGACGCCATGGTGCGCGAGATCAACGACGTCGGGGCAGGTCCCGTCACCGGGCGGACCCTCGACCTGGCGATCCAGACCGGCGACAACTCCGACAACTCCCAGCTCAACGAGGTCCGCTGGAACATCCAGCTGCTCAACGGCGTGACGTCGATCCGCGTCGACTCCGGCAGCCTGTCCAAGTTCGAGGGCGTGGCCGACGCCACCCCGCTCTACTACGACCCGGCCTACTACCACCCCCACGGCACCCCCGCCGGCAAGCCGCAGGACGTCTACCGCAAGCGCTACGGCTTCCCCGTGGTGCCGGGCCTGCTCGACGCGGCCCGCGCCCCGTTCACGCCCGAGGGGCTGGACATGCCGTGGTTCTCGGTCTTCGGCAACCACGACGGCCTGGTGCAGGGCAACTTCCCGCAGAACCTGCAGCTGAGCCTGCTCTCCACCGGCATCCTCAAGATCATGTCGACGCCCGCCGGGCTCTCCCCCGCCGAGCTGATCAACAGCCTGATGACCGGCGACATCCTCGGCATCGTCCAGTCGCTGGCCCTGACCCCGGCCGTGCGCATCGTCACGCCCGACACCTCGCGCAAGCTGCTGACCCGCAAGCAGGTCGTCGAGCAGCACTTCGTGAACGGCGACGGCCACGGCTTCACCAGCGAGAACCGCAGCAAGGGCACGGCGTACTACACGTTCGACCGCGGCGACAACGTCCGGTTCATCGTGCTCGACACGGTCAACCCCAACGGCTACTCGGACGGCTCGATCGACAAGGACCAGTTCGCCTGGCTCGAGGCCGTGCTGAACTCGTCGGCCGGCAAGGCCGTCGTGGTCTGCAGCCACCACACCTCGTGGACGATGAAGAACACGCTGATCGCGGTCGGCGGCGAGTTCCAGCTCCGGATCAGCGGCGCCAAGGTGCTCGAGCGGCTGCTCGGCCACAACGAGGTCGTCGCCTGGGTCAACGGCCACACCCACAAGAACACGGTGCTGGCCCACACCCGGCCCGGTGGCGGCGGCCTGTGGGAGATCAACACCGCCTCGCACATCGACTGGCCCCAGCAGTCGCGGCTGATCGAGATCTGCGACAACGGCGACGGCAGCCTGTCGATCTTCGCGACGATGGTCGACCACGCCGGTCCGGTAGCGGGCGGCACCGGCAACTCGCTGGCACTGGCCGGTCTGGGCCGCGAGCTGGCCGCCAACGACCCGCAGAACCGCACCGACTCGGGTCGCGGTCAGGTCATCGACCGCAACGTCGAGCTGCTGGTCGCCAAGCCCTTCTAAGTCGCCTCGGGCAGGGGCACGCGGTAGGACCGCTCCTGCCCGTAGACCCCGAAGCCGGCCCGGCGCAGGATCGGGCCGGACGTCTCTACCCGACCCTTGACCAGGGCCATGGTCATGGAGTTGGCCGCGGCGTACTCGAGACGCGCGGCCAGCATGGCGCGGTAGATCCCGCGGCCCCGGAAGTCCTCCAGCACCGCGCCGCCCCAGAGTCCCGCCGCGGGTCCGCGCGACGAGATCCCGCCGGTGCCGACCGGCCTGCCGTCGACGTACGCGACCAGGGAGCCGCCCCGCCCCACGCGCAGTCCCACGGCGTCGCGGGCTGCTCCGCGATAGCTCTCTCGTTCGGCCGGCATGGTGCCACCGAACATCGCTACGCCGAGCGCCAGCGCGTCCTGCATGGTCTGGGCGTCGGTCGTCCACCGCAGCTCCACGTCGGGCGAGCCGAGATCCGGGAGCCCTGCGGTCAGGTCGATGGCGAACACGTCGAGCGTCTCGTCGATGGTGCCACCGCGCTCGAGGAGCAGCTGCTCGACGCCGGGCGGCGAGTCGAGCCGCACTCGCCAGACGAACGATGGGAGGCCGAACCCGCGAGCCCGGTCGATCACCTCGTCGACGACCTCCGGCAGCGGCCGCCGCGGCGCGCACCGGACCAGCTCGAGGAGGTTGGCGAAATGGTCCGGGAAGCGGACCAGGAGGTAGTCCTCGGTCTCCACCGTCGGAGCGTCGTCCGGCACGTAGATCCAGGCGGTGCTCGCCCGCACCACGTCGTCGGGAGTCACTCGGCAGCGGCCAGCTGGCCGCAGGCTCCGTCGATCTCCCGGCCGCGGGTGTCGCGCACGGTGGTCGGCACTCCGCGCGCCTCGAGCCGGCGTACGAACTCGCGCTCGTCGGCCGGGTCGGACGCGGTCCACTTCGACCCCGGCGTCGGGTTGAGCGGGATCAGGTTGACGTGCACCCAGCCCCAGTCGCCGTACGACGTCAGCACGTCGGCGAGCAGGTCCGCCCGCCAGCCCTGGTCGTTGATGCCGCGCATCATGGCGTACTCGATCGAGACCCGGCGCTTGGTGATGCGGGCGTAGTTCCAGGCCGCCTCGACCGTCTCCGCGACCGAGAAGCGGGTGTTGATCGGCACCAGCTCGTTGCGCAGCTCGTCGTCGGGAGCGTGCAGGCTCAGCGCCAGCGTGACCGGGATGCCTTCCTCAGCGAGCTGGTTGATCCGCGGCACCAGGCCGACGGTGGAGACGGTGATGCCGCGCGCGGACATGCCGAGGCCGTCGGGTGACGGATCGATCATCCGGTGGATGGCACCCATCACGGCCTTGTAGTTGGCCATCGGCTCGCCCATGCCCATGAACACCACGTTGGAGACGCGACCGGGCCCGCCCGGCACCTCGTCGCGGGCCAGCGACCGCGCACCGGCGACGACCTGCTCGACGATCTCCGCGGTGGACATGTTGCGCTGCAGGCCGCCCTGGCCGGTGGCACAGAACGGGCAGGCCATGCCACAGCCGGCCTGGCTGGAGACGCACATCGTGACCCGGCCGGGGTAGCGCATCAGCACCGACTCGACCAGGGCGCCGTCGAAGAGCCGCCACAGGGTCTTGCGCGTGGTGCCCTTGTCGGCCTCCATCGTGCGCAGCGGCGTCATCAAGGTCGGCAGCAGCGCCGCGACCAGCTCGTCGCGTTGCACGGCCGGGAGGTCGGTCATCAGGGCCGGGTCGTCGACCAGCCGCGAGAAGTAGTGGGTCGAGACCTGCTTGGCGCGGAAGCCGGGAAGGCCGAGCTCGGTGGCCAGTTCCTTGCGCTCCTCGGGGGTGAGGTCGGCGAGGTGGCGCGGAGGCTTCTTGCGGCCGCGCGGCTCGGAGAGCACGAGGGGCAGCTGGATGGGCTGATCGATGGGCTCGGACATGGCAGTCCAGTCTCCCATCGGGCCGGCGCCGGCCCTAACTGTCGCGCAGGTAGAGGATCCAGAGCACGAGCGCCGCGACACCGATGACGACGACAGCGGTGAGCGTCATACCGAGCAGCATGTACTTGCCGAACCGCCGGGTCCGGGTCGCCGCGATCAGCGCGAACGGCACCGCGAACACCACGAGGACGAACGGGAAGAAGTCCTCGGCGCGTTCGTAGGTGAAGATCGCGTTGAGGATCGCGGCGAAGGCACCCGGGATCACGATCACGGTCAGCAGCCCGGTGAAGAAGCCGCTCAGCGCCGAGAAGACGGGGTGGTCGCGGTGCCACCAGTCGGGGGCGTCCGGCTCGGGAGCGGCCGGTGTCGGGTCCGCGTCATCGTCGGACCGGTCGTCCAACGGCGCCTCCATGGGCGCGGCGGTGGTCCCCTCGTCGGTGCTCATCGCCTCGATCGTAGGCCGACAAGCCGCCCGATCACTTCCCGGCGTGCCGAACCCGGGTCGTGAACGACTTGCTGGGTGGACAGTCGACCCGGTCGAAGTCCAGCTCGTAGGCCTCGGCGAACGTGAACAGGTAGCAGTCGCGCTTGATCTCCTCGGTCTCGGAGCCGAAGAAGTCCGTCTTGTTGCGGTCGTAGCGGACGAGCACCTCCGCACTGCCCCCGTGAGTGCGGCCGCTGAAACCCGAGGAGGAGACGACCTCTCCGTACGTGACCCAGCGCGCCAGCTGGTCGCCGGACTCGGCACCGCGGGACCACGCGAGGGTCAACCGGTTGCGGTCGAGGTCGGCGTCCTTCCACGACCAGCGATGGAGCATGTTGTCGACACCGGCCCAGACGAAGACTCCGAGCGGCACCAGGACGATCAGGACCAGGGGCAGACGACGCATGGCTCAAGCGTCGTGGGCGGTCGGGCCGGGCACACCCGCCCGGGTACTCAGCTCAGAAGACGGCGTAGTGGAGGAGCAGCCAGATCGGCGCAATCGTGGCGAGCAGGGAATCGAGCCGGTCCATCAGGCCGCCGTGGCCGGGGATCACCTGGCTCATGTCCTTGATGCCGAGGTCGCGCTTGATGACCGACTCGCACAGGTCGCCGAGCGTCGCCATCACGACCGCGATCAGGCCGAGACAGACACCGACCCACCAGTCACCGTCGAGCAGGTAGACGACCAGCGCCCAGCCGGCAGCCACGGTGAAGATCGCCGACCCGGCGAAGCCCTCCCAGGACTTCTTGGGCGAGATCACCGGCGCCATCGGGTGCTTGCCGAACAGCACGCCCGCGATGTAGCCACCGATGTCGGAGGCGATCGTGACCACGATGAACGTGATGATGCCGGCCACGCCGTCGTTGTCGAGACCGCCGCCTCCGCGGCCGCCCTCCGCGAGCAGCAGGGCCACGAAGCTGCCGAGGAACGGCACGTAGATCAGCGTGAAGACCGATGCGGTGGCGGTCTTGACGTAGCCGTCGATCCCCCGGCGCAGCAGCCACAGCATCGTGACCAGTGCCGACACTGCCGTCGCGGTGACCAGGGCGGGCGCCCCCCACAGGTAGGCGACGACGACCATCACGACTCCGCCGAGCATCAGCGGCTGCTCGGGGAGGTCGATGTCCTTGGCCATCAGCCCCTTGCGGAGCTCCCAGACGGCCACCACCACGGCGATGGCCACGATGCCCATGAAGGCGGGCTTCCAGAAGAACAGCGACGCCGCGGCAGCGCCCAGGAGCACGACCCCAGACGCGACGGCGGCCTTCAGGTCGCGGCCGGCGCGGCCGTGGTCCTTCTGCGGCGCCGCTGGGGCGCCGGACGAGGTGTCGGTCATGGTGAGGTGGAGGGTCAGACCTCCAGGAGCTCGGCTTCCTTGTTCTTGAGCATCTCGTCGATGGCGTCGGTGTGGGTCTTGGTGATCGAGTCGAGGCGCTTCTCGGCACCGCTGACGTCGTCCTTGCCCGCCTCGCCGTCCTTCTCGAGCTTCTCCAGCCCCTGCTTCGCCGTACGCCGCAGGTTGCGCACGGCCACCCGGCCGTCCTCGGCCTTGGCGCGGGCGGTCTTGACGTACTCCTTGCGGCGGTCCTCGGTGAGCTCCGGGAAGACGGCGCGCAGGACCTTGCCGTCGTTGGACGGGTTGACACCGAGGTCGGACTCGCGGATCGACTTCTCGATCGCAACCATCGCGCCCTGGTCGTAGGGAGAGATGATGATGATCCGGGCCTCGGGCGCCGTGAAGGAGGCCAGCTGCTGCAGTGGCGTCGGCGTGCCGTAGTAGTCGACCAAGATCTTGTTGAACATGCTCGGCTGCGCACGTCCGGCGCGGATGGCGGCGAACTCCTCGCGGGTTGCCTCGACCGACTTGTCCATCTTGGAGTCGGCCTCGTTGAGGATGTCGTTGATCACGCGTGCTCCTGTCGCAGTCTTTCCGGTGGTCCAGCTCGTCGAGACCTGATCGTCTCAGCCGGCGCTGACCAGCGTGCCAATCCTCTCACCCTGCACCGCGCGGAGGATGTTGCCCTCCGGCTCCATGCCGAACACGATCATCGGCATCTTGTTCTCCATGCAGAGCGCGAACGCCGTCGCGTCGGCCACCCGCAGCCCCCGCTGGAGGGCGTCCTGGAAGGTGACCTCTTCGAGCTTGGTGGCCGTCGGGTCGAGGTGGGGGTCCGCGGTGTAGACGCCGTCGACACCGTTCTTGCCCATCAGCACGACCTCGCACTTGGTCTCGAGGGCGCGCTGCGCGGCGACGGTGTCGGTGGAGAAGAACGGCATCCCCATGCCGGCGCCGAAGATCACGACCCGGCCCTTCTCCATGTGGCGGATCGCCCGCCGCGGGATGTAGGGCTCGGCGACCTGGCCCATGGTGATGGCCGTCTGCACCCGGGTGTCGACGCCGAGCTTCTCCAGGAAGTCCTGTAGGGCCAGGCAGTTCATCACGATGCCGAGCATGCCCATGTAATCGGCCCGGACCCGGTCGATGCCGCGCTGCTGGAGCTCGGCGCCGCGGAAGAAGTTGCCACCGCCGGTGACCACGGCGATCTGGACCCCGGCATTGGCGACCGAGGCGATCTCACGGGCGATGGTCTGTACGACGTCCGGGTCGACGCCGACCTTGCCGCCGCCGAACACCTCACCCGACAGCTTGAGCAGGACACGCTGGTAGCCGGTCAACCGAGACTCTCCTTCTCCATGCCTCGCAGATCACTGGGCAGATCACCGGGCAGATCACTGGGCAGATCATTGGCCAGATCAATGAGGAAAGCCGGCCCGATGAGCAATCTGCGTCTCATCGAACCGGCCTCCTCAAGTCGTTGCTGAACCGTACCCGCTCAGGCACCGACCTCGAAACGGGCGAACCGCTTCAGAGTGGTGCCGGCCTCGTCGAGGACGGCCTTGACGCTCTTCTTGGTCTCCGTGACCGACGCCTGCTCGAGCAGGACGACGTCCTTGAAGAAGCCGTTGAGGCGGCCTTCGGTGATCTTGGCGATCGCCTGCTCGGGCTTGCCCTCCTCGCGCGAGGTCGCCTCGGCGATCTCGCGCTCCTTGGCGACGACGTCCGCGGGGACCTCGTCCCGGGTGAGGTACTGCGGGCGCATGGCCGCGATCTGCATCGCAGCGGCACGCGCAGCGTCGGCGTTGCCGTCGTACTCGACCAGCACGCCGACGGCGGGCGGCAGGTCGGCCGCACGCTTGTGCATGTAGGCCACGACCGGACCGTCGAAGTAGACGTACTGGCCCAGCTCGATCTTCTCGCCGATGCTCACGGCCAGGCCGTCGACGACCTCACCGACGGTCTGCTCGCCGAGCGAGACCGCCTTGAGCGCCTGTACGTCGGCGGGCTTGGCCTCCGACGCGGCGTCCGCGATCTTCTGGGCGGCCGCGACGAAGTCGGCGTTCTTGGCTACGAAGTCGGTCTCGCTCTTCAGCTCGACCAGCACGCCCGGGGCGTGCGCGACCAGGCCGGAGGAGGCCTCGCGCTCGGCGCCCCGCGCGGCGGCCTTGGCGGCACCCTTGACGCGGAGCAGCTCGACCGCCTTGTCGAAGTCGCCGTCGGTCTCGTCGAGCGCCTTCTTGCAGTCCATCATCCCGGCGCCGGTCAGCTCCCGGAGCTTCTTGACGTCGGCGGCAGTGAATGCCATCAGTCTCGTTCCTCGTATCTATGGAGATGTGGGTGGTGGGTCAGGCCTCGGGCTTGGCGTCCTCGGCGGGAGCCTCGGCCTCAGGGCCTCAGCGGCGGTGCCTCGATCGGCGGCGGGTGCCTCGACCTCAGCGGCGGGTGCCTCGGCCTCGACGACGGGAGCCTCAGCCTCGACCGCGGGGGTCTCGACGGCCGGTGCCTCGGTGACGGCCTCGGTGGCCGCAGCAGCCTCCGGGGCCTCGGTCGCGGCTCCGGTCGCCTCGGAGGCGGGGGCCTCGGCGGTGGCGTCGCCACCGGTCGCCTCGATGGCGGCCTTCTCGGCGTCGCCACCGAGCAGCTCGCGCTCCCACTCGGCCAGGGGCTCCTCGGCGCCCGGAACGGCGGCCTCGCCCTCACCGGTCTTGACACCCGAACGGGCGATCAGGCCCTCGGCCACGGCATCGGCGACCACGCGGGTCAGCAGGCCGACGGCGCGGATGGCGTCGTCGTTGCCCGGGATCGGGAAGTCGACCACGTCGGGGTCGCAGTTGGAGTCGAGGATGCCGATGATCGGGATCCGCAGCTTGCGGGCCTCCTCGACGGCGAGGTGCTCCTTGTTGGTGTCGACGATCCACACAGCGGCCGGCGGGCGGCTCATCTCGCGGATACCGCCGAGCGACTTGTTGAGCTTGTCGCGCTCGCGGCGCATCTGCAGCAGCTCCTTCTTGGTGCGGCTGCTGCCGGCAACGTCCTCGAAGTCGATCTCGTCGAGCTCCTTGAGGCGGTTGATCCGCTGGTGCACGGTCTGGAAGTTGGTGAGCATGCCGCCCAGCCAGCGCTGGTTGACGTACGGCATCCCGACGCGGGTCGCCTGCTCGGCGATCGCCTCCTGGGCCTGCTTCTTGGTGCCCACGAACATCACGGTGCCGCCCTTGGCGACGGTCTCCTTGATGAAGGCGTACGAGCGGTCGATGTAGGCCAGCGACTGCTGCAGGTCGATGATGTAGATGCCGTTGCGCTCGGTCATGATGAAGCGCTTCATCTTGGGGTTCCAGCGACGGGTCTGGTGCCCGAAGTGGACGCCGCTCTCGAGGAGCTGGCGCATGGTCACAACTGCCATGGTGTTTCTCTTCTCCTGGGTGGAGACAGCCCGTCTGTCCGCCCTTGCAGCCGCATGACGGCGAGGACGCACCGGCGCTGTGCTCCGGTCGTTTTCAGTTCCTGCAACCAGCGGGTGCCGGCTGCCCTGACGCCTACGTGCGGGCCGACCCGACTTGCGCCGGGACCAAGGCTCGTCACCCACGGGCGGTCGAGGTCCCAGAAGGCAACCCCGTCGTGGTCTGCAGACGTGCGAATTTCAATCCGAGGATTGATGGCTCAAGAGTAGTCGAGCGGGCCACCACCCCGCCAATCGGTGGGAATGGCCCCACAATGGCCCACTTTCCGTCCACAGGGCCGCCCCGCCGCGATGCCTATCCACAGGCGGGCCCTCCGCAGCCCCTGTCGTCCCTCCCAGCGGCCAGGATCCCGCACATGGTCACCACCCACCGGATTCGCATCGCGTCACTCGTCCCTGTCGTCCTGAGCGTCGTGCTCGGCCTCTCTCTCGCGGGGCCGGCGGTGGCGCTCGGCGAGCCCGCAAGCGATCCGGTGGGTGTGTGGCCGCTTCAACCCGAACCCGAGGTCGTGGCCGGGTTCGACCCACCTGACTCGCCCTACGCCGCCGGACACCGCGGGGTCGACCTCGCGGGCGCCGTCGGTCAGGTCGTGCGGGCCGCGCTCGCCGGCCGGATCACCTACGCCGGCTCGCTCGCCGGTCGTGGGGTGGTCGTGGTCGACCACGGGGCCACCCGCACCACCTACGAACCCGTGACCGCCTCGGTGTCCCTCGGCGACCGCGTGGCCCGCGGCGACCCGATCGGCACCCTCCAGCTCGGCGGCTCCCACTGCTTCCCCCGGGCCTGCTTGCACTGGGGCTGGATCGAGGGCGAGACCTACCTCGACCCGCTGCGCCTGGTGGGCCTCGGCCCGGTCCGGCTGCTGCCCCTCTGGGGCCTCTGGGGCGCCGATCCGGCTCCGACGGAGACCGGGCTCGGGTCACGCGCGGGGATGAGCCTGCTGGTAGGCCTTGCGCAGACGGTCGGTCGTGACGTGGGTGTAGAGCTGGGTGGTGGCCAGTGAGGCGTGCCCGAGCAGCTCCTGCACGGCTCGCAGATCGGCGCCGCCCTCGAGGAGGTGGGTCGCCGCAGTGTGCCGCAGGCCGTGCGGCCCGATGTCGGGCGCCCCCGGCACCTCGGCGATCCGCTTGTGCACGAGCGTGCGCACGGCGCGCTGGTCGATCCGCTTCCCGCGCGCGCCCAGGAACAGCGCGGCGCCGGCGCCGGCGGCGTGCAGCTGCGGTCGCCCATCGCTGAGCCACCGGTCCAGGGCTCGCGCGGCCGGATGCCCGAACGGCACCGTGCGCTCCTTGCGGCCCTTGCCGAGGACGCGCACCACGTTGCGGTCGCGGTCGACGTCGTCGACATCGAGTCCGGCGAGCTCGCCGACGCGGATCCCGGTCGCATAGAGCAGCTCCAGCATCGCGATGTCGCGCAGGCCCACCGGGCTGCCGTCGTCGGCGAGCTCGGTCGCTATCCGGATCAGGTCGGCGGCCTCGTCGACCCGCAGCACCGGCGGCAGGGTCTTGGGCGTCTTGGGTGAGCCGAGCGCCGCGCCCGGGTCGACCGGGATGAGCCCGGTGCGGGCGAGCCACGCCGTGAACACCCGCGCCGCCGTCGCCCGCCGGGCCATTGTGGTGCGCGACTTGCCCATCGACTGCTGCTTCGCGAGCCAGCTACGCAGGTTGCGCAGGTCGAGCTCGGCGACGTCGGTCATGCCGAGCCGTGCCGCGTGGTCGAGCAGGCCCGACACGTCGCCGATGTAGGCGCGCACCGTGTGTGCCGTCAGGTCGCGCTCCGAGGCGAGGTGGCGCTCGTACTGCCCCAGCACGGCCGCCATCGGCTCAGGCAGGTCGTTCACTCGTTCATCGTAGGTCGGGCGGGTCCCCGAAACGGGGACGACGAGCGTCTAGTCACCGACGATGAGGAAGCTGTCGCCCTGTTCGGCAACGTCGATCTGCCGCACTTCCTGTTCCGAGGCTCCACCGGTCGTGTAGGTGAGCGTCACCTCGACCGACGTCTCCCCGAGCGCGGTCGTGTCGTCGACGCTCACCGAGTCGATGGTGGACCAGAAGCCGACATAGTCGTCGTAGCTGCCGGTCTCCGCCTGCATCTCGGGGGACAGCAGCTGCCAGGCCGCGCCGGTGTCGTCGGGCAGCAAGGCGTAGTAGTCGCTGACGAACTGTTCCGCGCTGACGGGATCAGTTTCCGAGACTTCGTCGTCCGCCGCTGGCGAGTCAACCTGGTCCTCCGGAGGCGCCTCCTCCGTCCGGCTCGGGTCCTCCTGTCCCGGGCCGTTCGGGGATGCCTGTCCTGATGGCTGGATCCCGCCGTCGCCTGACGTCTCGTCCGCCGGGTCGTCGCCCAGAACCGTCCAGAAGACCGCGACTGCGACTGCGGCCGCCGCCAGTCCCAGGAGGACCAGAGGCCATCGTCTTCGGTGATCCGGTGGTGTCTCGGCGTCGATGGGTGGGGCCTCCGGCTCCGGTGCGGGCGACGGAACGGGCACGGGATCGATGAGGGTCGCTGTGGGCGCCTCATCGAGCAGGGTGACGTGCTCATGCGTGCCCGTTGAGTTGCGCTGCTCGTGCACGCCGTGGAGGTTGTAGGCGACGTCGGCCATCGTCCAGCGGCTTGCCGGGTCGAGGTCCATCATGTGGAGGATGACGGCGGTCAGCGGCCCCGCTCTCTCGGGCCGTGGCGGCTCGCTCCTCGCGATCGTCGACAGCATGGCTAGCGCATTGCTCTGCTCCGGCCATGGTGGGTGGCCTTCCACCGCGGCGAACAACGACGCGCCGAGAGCCCAGACGTCGTCGGCGGGGCTCGGATCCTCACCGCGGGCCAGTGACGGAGAGAAGTAGCCGGGAGTGCCGGTGACCATCCCGGTCTGGGTGAGCTGAGAGTCGCCCATGGTCCGGGCAATCCCGAAGTCGGAGATCTTCGCGTGGTCGTTTTCGGCGACCAGGATGTTGCCGGGCTTCACGTCGCGATGCATGGTGCCGCGAAGGTGTGCTGCGGCAAGCCCGTCCGCGACCTGGGAGCCGATCCAGGCGACCCGGGCCGGATCAAGGCGTCCCTCAGTCTTCACGATCTCGGCGAGGGTGCGTCCCGGGACGTACTCCATGACCAGCCAGATCTGGTCACCGTCGTCGATCGCATCGAAGATCGAGACCACATTGGGGTGGTTGAGCGCCGCCGCTGACCGCGCCTCCCTCAGCGCCCTGGCCAGGTCGGGCGTGGACTCACCCGGCGCGTGTCCTACCTGCTTGACTGCGACGGTGCGGCCCAGCACCTCGTCGGTGCAGAGCCAGACGGTGCCCATCCCGCCGCGGCCGACGGCTCGGTCCACCCGGTAGCGCTTGGCGATGATGGTCGGCGTCATATGGCTCCTCTCGAGGAGAGTTCCTCGCGCGGACCGTTACCCAATGGGCGGCCGAGGCACGCCCGCAGCTCAGGCGTGCGCCAGCGCGGCGAGCCGCCAGCCGTCGTCGGACTGCTCGACCAGCCCTCTCTGCTCGAGGTAGTCCAGCGCGCGTCGGACCGGGACGATCCCGAGACCAGCGGTGCGAGCGACCGACGCTGAGCTGGCCCCGCGGGAGATCGGCACGGCGTCGAGCACCTGCTGGTGCGGGATCGAGAGCCTGTCGCGCGACCTGGCCGGCTCGCGTGGGTCCTCGAGGAGGTGGTCGCCCGAGGACCCGACCGCCTCCAGCACCTCGGCGCCGCCGGTGACCAGCGCGGCGGCGCCGGTGCGGATCAGGTGGTGGACTCCGGCCGAGGTCGCGCTGGTCACCGGCCCGGGCACGCCGAGCACCACGCGGTTGAGCTTGTTGGCCCAGTTGGCGGTGTTGAGCGCGCCGCTGCGGATCGCCGCCTCCGCGACCACCGTGCCGCGGGACAGCGCCGCGATCAGCCGGTTGCGGGCCAGGAACCGCACCCGCTGGGGCGCACAGCCCAGCGCCGCCTCGGACACCACCGCACCGGTGGCCGCGATGTGGCCGATCAGCTTCGCGTGGGCTGCGGGGTAGACGCGATCGGCGCCGCAGGCCAGGACGGCCACGGTCGGCCCGTCCATGGCGATGGCGCCGCGATGTGCGGCCTGGTCGATGCCGAACGCCGCCCCCGAGATCACCGGCGCGCCGCTGCGCGCCACCATCGCGCCGATCTCGCCGGCCACCGAGTCGCCGTAGCTGGTCGACGAGCGGGAGCCTACGACGGCCACCGAACCTTCGAGCTGGTCGAGCCGCAGCGGTCCCTTGACCCACAGGCCGACCGGCACGCCGCCACGCTCGTGGAGCTCACCCGCCGGCGCCAGGTCGTCGAGCTGGGTCGGCCACTCGGCGTCACCTGGGATCACGAACCGGATGCCGAGCCGGGCCGCCTGCGCGAGCTCGCGCTCGGCATCGGCGGTCTCGAGGCGGGCCCGGACGTTGTCGAGCACCACCCCGTCCAGGTCCTGCTGTTCGAGCAGGAGCTGGTGCAGCTCGACCGCGCCCAACTCGCCGGTGAGTGAGTTGAGCTTGGCGTCACCCGGCTCCGAGAGCCGACTGAGCGCCGCCCGCGCGATGCGCTGTCGATCGCTCATCCGGCCGCCACCGCCTGGACGGTGCGCGAGAGCAGCGGCGCGCCCATCCGCAGGCGCAGGGCGACGTCGACCTCCTCGGCTCCCGGCACGTGGTTGACGCCGGCCCGCACGGAGGCTAGGTCGGCCACCGTCCAGGCAACCCGATGCACCCGGACCGCGCCGCGCCGGGTGAGTCGGCCCTTGAACACCGCGTCGTCGACCGCGCGTTGTCCGTCGGGACTGAGCGGCCAGAGCTCCCGTAGCAACGCTCCCGGCGCATGGGCGTTGAGCCGCCAGCTGCAGTCGGCGTAGCGGATGGCCTGCAGCCGCCGCGCCAGGTCGACCCTGGCCCGGATCACCTCCGAGGTCTCGTTGATCTCGAACTTGTCGTGCTCCTTCGACGGAGCAAGCGGCTCGACGTGGCGGGTGATGTCGACCCGGTCGGTGATCGGCCCGCTGACCTTGCGCTGGTAGTCGCGTCGGACGGTCTCGCGGCACTTGCACTGGTTGGCGCCGGCATGGGCGCGCCATTCGCCACAGGGACACGGGTTGCAGGCCAGGACGACCATCCCCCGGGCGGGCAGCAGCGCCGACTCTCCCTGTCGCGCGATCGTCACGTCGCCGCTCTCCATGGGCTGGCGGAGGGCGTCGATCACGTCGGCCCGGAAGAGCGGGAACTCGTCCAGGAACAGGACGCCTCCGTGGGCGCGACTGAGCTCGCCCGGCCGGACCTGCCCGCTCCCGCCACCGATCAGGCTGGCCTTGCTCGCGTCGTGGTGCGGCGCCGCGTAGGGCGCGACGGTGAGCATGCCCTGCGCCGGGTCCAGGATGCCGGCCAGCGAGTGGATCGCGGTGAGCTCGAGCGACTCCTCGTGGCTCAGCTCCGGGATGATCGTCGGGATGCGTTCGGCGATGCTGGTCTTGCCCGATCCCTTCGGACCCGAGAGCAGGAGATGGTGGCCGCCGGCGGCGGCGACCTCGACGGCGTACTTGGTGTCGGCCATCCCGCGCAGGTCCTTGACGTCGACCTCCTCCAGTCGCTCGTCGCCGCGCCAGGCCAGCAGCTTGCTGCTGGACAGCGGTGCCACCGGCGGCGCCTCGGGCACGACTTCCTGGTTGAGCTCGGCAGCCACCTGCGCCAGCGAGCGCATGCCGAAGACCTCGATGTCCGGCACCATCGACGCCTCCCGGGCGAACGGCTCGGGCACGAACACCCGGGTGATGCCGCGCTGGGCCGCGGCCAGCACCATCGGCAGCACCCCCGGCACGCACCGGAGCCCGCCGGCCAGGGTCAGCTCGCCGATGAAGGCGGTGGCCCGCAGCGACTCGCGCGGCACCTGGCCGTCGGCCGCGAGCAGGGCTACGCAGATCGCCAGGTCGAAGTGGGTGCCGCGCTTGAGCAGGTCGGCGGGCGAGAGCAGGATCGTGATCCGCTTGGTGGCCGGCCACTCGAGCAGGCTGTTGATGATCGCCATCCGGCAGCGGTCCTTGGCCTCGTTGAGCGACGCATCGGGTCGGCCGACCAGCGTCGTGCCGACCGTGCCGGGTGACACGTCGGCCTGCACCTCGATCAGGTGGCCGAGCGCACCGTTGAGCGACACGGTGCTGGTCGTGGCGAACGGCATCAGCCGATCCCCTTCACGTGCTCGACCTCGGCCGGCCCGCGCGGCGGTCGGACCACCGCGACCAGGTCGACGCGTACGTCGTCGGCCCGGACCCCGTGCGCCTCCTGCCAGGCGGTCGCCAACCGCTGCAGCCGCCGCAGCTTCGCGTCGGTGATCGCCTCGTGCGGGGTGCCACAGCTCTGGGCGCTGCTGCGGGTCTTGACCTCGCACACCACGAGCACGTTGCCGTCGCGCAGCACCAGGTCGATCTCCCCCAGCGGGCACCGCCAGTTGCGGTCGAGCACCACCAACCCCTGCTCGCTGAGGTGTCGCCGGGCCACTGTCTCGCCGTAGGCACCGATCGCCTGCTTGGCCGCTGTCGTCGTCATCTGCTGACCTCCTGCGAGGAGGCTGCCCGGCGGGGCGGACAACGAGACCCGGGCTGGTCAGAGCCTGTGGAAAGACGCCGAAGCTCCGGGCGCCTGTGGACGACAGGTGGGCTGGATCAGCCGACGAGCACCGGACTTTCGCAGGTCGGTTCAGGCAAAGCCCAAAGATCGGCTCCAGCCGTTGTAATCCCAAGCGACGGCAGTAGGGCCGTAGTTAGCAGGTTCGACACTCCGTTGACCAACGGCGCTAGTGCCACGATGAGGGCGCCTACGTTGAGCCCGGCCACGGTGACACTCGCGTTCGCAAGATTGAGGCCGATGGCACCAGAACTCGTCTCGACTGGGTCTGTATACGCCTGCGGCAGTGGCAGGTCGTAGGTGACGCTGGGCCCGGCAGGAGGTGCTCCAGTATCTATGTGACCGATCTGGCTGTAGACCTCCCCGACAAACGGGATCGTGAGTCCGAGCTCGATCACAGCCTGCAAACGCACGTTTGCCAATGTCTGGTTAAAGACATCAAGAGACAATTTGTCCTCGGTGCATGTGGTGGATTGATCGTCGGTCAGTTTGGCCGACGCATTCGCGAGGCTCACAGTGAGCGTTACGTTCTTCAGCCGAACGAGGCCGAGAATTGGGAGTTGAATAGTCCCCGATAGCTGCACGTATCCCTGAGCGGTAGTGGCGACTCCGTCGTTGCACGCGATCCGCGGGGCTTGTGTGATCCACAATCTCGCTTGGAGGGTTGTCCCGAGAACACTGAGATTGAGCCCTGGAACTGCCACCCCGTTGACGCCATTGGCCACGATCAGCCCTCCCGTCAAGAGGTCGAGGACGTTTACGTCGGCATCCAAGGCCGAGTTGTTGCCCTGTCCGAGAGAAAGCAGCTCGCCGAAGTTAATGTTCTCGCTTGCGAGGGGCCCGAGATCCGTCTTGATCTGTCCGAGCTGCGTGGCCAAGTTGAGGTTGCCTGTCCCTCCCTCTTCCGTGAGTAAGGCAGCCGAGGCGTCTAAGAACTGACCAACCGTGATGTTTGGAGCTGTAAGGAGGGCTGTGGGACTTCCCACTCCCAGCTTTGCCGCCAAACCAAGCAATGACACGTTGGCGCCGACGATCCCCCCGTAGGACAGGAGCCGGGCTGCGGCAGCACTTCCAAGAATCGGGCTGAGAACGGAGTTCTTCGTCGCGAGACCCAAGGCGAAGGACCCAGCCTTGAAGCACGCTGAACCCTGGCTCATGGCAATCGCCGTGCGGGTAGCGGCACCCGCCCCAGGCGCGAACGCGAAGTCAACCTTGGATCCGGCCGTCACCTCCACAGCAGTGGGGGGAGAGATGCTGACACTAAAATTGCCGTTCAGATCGAGCCCGCCGAGGCGGTATTCCACCTTGGGCGGGTCCCCGAGCGTGTCACCGTTCCGGGCAACACTCGCGTCGCGTGCGGAATCCATCACGGACTTGAGTTGCAAGGCGGTACTGGTGCCATCCAGCCGGCGCGCCATGTCAAGTGCTACAACGTCCGCCAAGGCTTGCATGTCTCGTCGCACAACTCGCTGCATACCTAGGTCGACAGCAAACGCCGCAACCACAATGAGGACGCTCATGACGACACCAACGATGGCGAGTGAGGCACCTCGCTCATCGCGAGTGTGGGCGATCATCAGCTTGTCTCCGCGACAGCTGAGTAGGAAAGGACGTTCGGCATCACGATGCCCAGCCCCGGAAACGGCGGAGTCAAGGGGTCCGCTTCGTAGTCGTATGTGACGGTGACCGCCCAACAGGTGGGGCATGACTCGTCTGGCAACGCAGTGCAGGTCAATGCCCCGGAGTTGCACGTCATCGAGTAGCTACTTAGCGCCTCGTTCACGGCCGCGAGTGCATCCGACTGGCGCTCCGCATCGAGTACGCCCGGAGCCGTGACCGCGGCCTTCCGCGCGCCCTCGGCAGCGGCCTGGCTCACGGCCTGTCGGAAGCTGAGCATGTAGCCGTAGCTGATGATTGCCGAAGAGCAAAAAGCACCAGCAACGGCAGCGACGAGCGCGAACTCGACCGCAGACGCGCCGCTGTCATTACGGCGTCGCGAAGTCATCCCTCGGTGCATCATCGAACCCACCTAGTACGGCAAAACGTGGGTCGGTCCCTCCCCGCCCCTGCAAGCAGATTAGGGGGCCGCGAACGGCTTGGTGCTGGAGTCACGGATTTCTGACCGAAAGTACTAGCCCGTTCGGGCTACCCCAGTTACTCGATCAGCCGGACCGGGTCGCCCTCGATCCGGGCGTCCCAGGTAGTGACGTCGGTGACCGCGACGCCCGGGAACGAGAGCGTGACCCGGTACCAACAGCCGCCGAGCGAAGCCGCGGCGCACGTGTAGTCGTTGGGGATCGGGATGGTCATCTGCTGGACCTTGCCGTTGTTGGTCGAGCTCGAGACCGGCGCGATGCAGTTGGTGAGCACCAGCCCGGACCCGGCCCCCCCGCCCTTGGACAGGCAGCCGCCAGGGAACGGCTGGCCGGTGTACGTCGCCTCGGTCGGCATGGTGACCTGGACCGTGCCGCCTCCTGAGCCGCTGGCGGCGTCGGCTGCGTCGAAGAACTCGAAGCTGATCCGGCGTCCCGCGGCGCCCGGCAGCACGCGCAGCAGGTTGAACGTGCTCACTGCGGAGGGAGCGTTGACGTAGATGGGCATGTGGTCGTACCCCGACACGGCCACCTTCGTCTCGAGGCCGGCGTCGGTGACGGCGCGGATCGCGAACGAGTTGGCGCCGGCTCCGGTGGTGGTGTTGCCGACCAGTGCCGCCGCGGCCGTGTTGCCCGACTTGATGTACGTCGACCCGGTGCCGCCCATGGACACGTTCGTGCGCACCTGCAGGTAGTAGTCGCCGGCTCGCGTCGGGGTGAACCGGCAGAAGGAGGTCCAGTTGTGGAACGTCTCCCCCAGCTCCGGGATGTAGTTGCCGAGGCTGAGCAGCTTGAACACGTTGGCCGAGATGGTGTTGAAGTCGCCGTCGCTGCGGGTGGGCGAGTAGCCGCCGTACTGCCGGATGCACGCCGAACCACCGGTATCGGTCTGCACCGGAGCGTCTTGGGGCTCCTGGCTGTCGGTCTGCTGGCGCATCACGAACGACGTCACCACGCGGCTCGGCAGCGTGTTGCCACTGGGCAGCACGCCGGGGAACGAGTCACCGCTGCAGTACTGGGCACTCGTCGTGCCGTTGCGGGAGTAGCGGTTGCGGGCGTCGGAGTCGTTGACGTAGAGGTTGGTGGGCGTCGGCAGGTTGACGTAGCTGGAGTTGGACGGCAGCAGCGAACAGGTCTGCCCCGTGTTGACGAACATCGGGTCGTAGAGCTGTACGTCGATGGTGTGGTTGACCGCCTCCGGCTCGACCTTCACCACGAAGACGTGGCCGAACTCGTCGTACTCGCTGTTGATCTTGCCGCTCGTGCAGCCGTCGACGCCGCTGCTCTCGCAGCCCCGCGTCTGGTAGCGGTCACCCTGCACCTTGCCCGTCTGCGGCCCCTCTGCCATGGCCCACAGCTGAGGCTGGGTCGTGCAGTTGGGCAGCGGCGTGGCTCCGCGTGCTGTCCCCGTCGGCTGGGGCGAGGAGAGCCCGGCACCGGCCGGGGGTTCGTTGCCGAAGGTGTTGCACGGGCTGCCCATCGGCGCCGGTCCCTGGTAGTCCGCGACTGCGACGGCGTTCAGCACGGCCGAGTCCGCGCCGATCATGGATCCGAACGTGTTGTCGATCCTGGCCGAGATCACGACCCTCAGCTGGGCCGGCTTCGCACCCTCGGAGACGGCGACCTCGACGTCCGCGAGGGCGTCGTTGAAGCCGTTGCGGGCGGCGACCTCCCGCGCTCGGGTGGTCGCGGCAGCGAGGTCGTACGGCATGAACGGTACGGCGGCCAGGGCGGCCGCATCGGCGGCCGACTGGAGCTTCTGGCGCTCGACGTACCAGCGCGAGACGTCGATCGCGAAGGCCGCGCAGCCGAGGAACACCAGCGGCAGCAGGATCGCGACGATCAGCGCTGCGGCGCCGGACTCGGAGCGTCGACGCCTGGTCACAGGTGCTTCCCAGCCAGGCAGATGTCCGAGGGCAGCGGCTCGAAGTCCATGACCGCGCGCTCGCTCAGGGTGATGCCGTTGCCGAACAGCCCCGTCAGGAACGGATGCCGAGCCTGGATGTAGACCCCGACCCGGTGCTGGGGTGCGGTCGGCGTGCCCGGGAAGCAGGCGCTGATGGTGGTCGAGATCCAGGTACCGCCGGTGTAGCGGAACCCGTTGACGCTGTCGTTCCAGGTGAACATCACGCAGTTGGCGGTCGCTCCGCAGTTGACCGGCATCGTGGTGTTGCCGTCGGCTCCCGGGTAGCCCTGCGCGTTGGCCTTGTAGACCAGCAAGAAGTCGATGTAGTCCTCGGGCATCGCGGTGCCGGAGCGCTGGACGGCGTCGGCCGCCTCCTGAGCGAACGCAGGCGAGTTCGCCGAGGCACAGGGTGGTTCCTCGGGGCCGGTGAAGCAGGTGGCGGCACCGGTGCCGGCCCCCGTGGCAGCGACCCGGACCGCGGTCCTGGCATTGGCGGTGACCACGGTGTGGTCCCGCAGCGCCAGCGAGAACTCGATGATGCCGAAGATCAGCATCGCGAGCAGGGGCAGCACCAGAGCGAACTCAACCGCCGCGGCGCCTCCCTCGCGTCGTCGGCGCGTGCTTGTACGCGTGCCGTCCATCAGTTTCCCTCGAGAACATGCATCGGGGGCGGTCCCTCACCGTCCCTCCCCGTCAAGGTAAAGGCGTTGGTGACCGAAAGGGGGCTCCGAAGCCCGATGTAGTCACAAAGGGCTACAGAGTCTGACCGATGAGCGGTGCGGCTACGGCTTGGGCGGGTCGATGTCCGCCTGGGCGAGCTCCTCGACGTTGACGTCCTTGAACGTCAGCACCTTCACGTTCTTGGCGAACCGGGCCGGCCGGTACATGTCCCAGACCCAGGCATCGGTCATGGAGACCTCGAAGAACACGTCGCCGACCTCCGTGCGCGCCTTCACGTCGACCTGGTTGCAGAGGTAGAAGCGCCGGTCGGTCTCCACGACGTACTTGAAGATGCCGACCACGTCTCGGTACTCGCGGTAGAGCGTGAGCTCCTGCTCGGTCTCGTACTTCTCGAGCTCCTCGGCACTCATGCGTGCTCCTCTACGACCTCTACGGCCTCGATACCGACGGCGACCTCTTCATCATGCCTGTCGAGTGGTGGCTCGAGCCCTGCGGCCCGCCGTACGTTCACGAACCGCATGCGGTGGATCGGGCACGGCCCGTGCTGGGTGAGGGCCGCGGTGTGCTCGTCGGTGACGTAGCCCTTGTGCGTCTTGAAGTCGTACGCCGGCCAGTCGGCGTCGAGATCGGTCATGATCCGGTCGCGGGTGACCTTGGCCAGCACCGAGGCGGCCGAGATGCAGGCGGCGACCCGGTCGCCCTTCCACACCGCCAGCCCGGGCACGCCGAGACCGTCGACCGGGAACCCGTCCGTCAGCACGTACGCCGGCGGCAGGTCGAGCAGCGCCACCGCTCGGCGCAGCGCCTCGACGTTGGCCACGTGCATGCCGAGGCGGTCGCACTCGTCGTGCGAGATCACCACCACCGACCAGGCCAGGGCCCGGCGGACGATGTGGGTGTAGCAGCGCTCGCGCGCCTTCTCGGTGAGCAGCTTGGAGTCGGCCAGGCCCGGGATGACCCCGGCCTTGCCGGCCGGCAGGATCGCGGCCCCGGCCACCAGCGGACCGGCGCAGGCTCCGCGCCCGGCCTCGTCGACGCCGGCGATCGGCTCGATGCCGTGCCGGCGCAGCGCGCGCTCATAGCCGTAGAGGCCGGCATCGCGCCGTACGGTCAGTCCTCGGGGCAGCTCGGACATGCTTGATGATCCGTCACGACGGGTCGGGGATGTCGGCGAACGTCTCGGGTCGGTGCACCCAGCCGAAGCGGTCGCGCGGCCAGACCAGCAGCATCACCTTGCCGACCACGTTGTCGACGTCGACGTACGGGCTGTCGGTGCACTCGGTGGCCGCACCGTTGAGGCACTCCATGTGCACCGTGGAGTCGGCGGAGTTGCCGCGGTTGTCGCCCATCACGAAGATGTGGCCTTCGGGGATCGGGCCCGCGGTCCAACCGCCGGAGTCACACTGCTGGGTCATCGGACCGTTGCAGGCGATGTCCTTGTCGTCGATGTACGCCGACTCGTCGAGCGGCACGCCGTTGACCACTCAGCCGCCCCTGGTCGTCGCAGCAGGTGATCGTGTCACCGGCCACGCCGATCACCCGCTTCACCAGATGGCCGCCGGACGGGTACAGCCCGATCTTGGCCATCACCTTGGTCAGCGGGTTCGCCGGCCCGACCTCTTCGGTCGGGGACAGCCAGCCGCCGGGGTCCTTGAAGACCACGACGTCGCCGCGGTCCGGGGAGTCGCCGAACCAGTACGAGACCTTCTGCACCAGGATCCGGTCGTTGGTGACCAGCCCGGGCTCCATCGACTCCGACGGGATGTAGAAGGCCTGCACGAACAGCGCCTTGATCACGATCGCCAGGACCAGCGCGGTGCCGACCAGCAGGATCGTCTCCTGCCAGATCGGCAGGTGCCTCCGCTTGCGCGGAGTCCTCTCAGCTGCTGCTTCGGGCTCGGCCGGCTTCGGCTCGGGCTCGACGTGGACGGCATCGCCCAGCTCGGGGCGCGTGTCGTCGGTGGTCACTCCGAGAGTGTAGGTACGCGGTGGGCGCGGTCGTGGGACCGGGCTCAGACCTCGCGGCGTTCCTTGATCTTCGCGGCCTTGCCGCGCAGGTTGCGGAGGTAGTAGAGCTTCGCGCGGCGCACGTCACCGCGGCTCACGATCTCGATCTCCTCGAAGATCGGGGAGTGCAGCGGGAAGGTGCGCTCGA
Source organism: uncultured Actinomycetota bacterium (assembly GCA_963769475.1). GTDB lineage: Bacteria > Actinomycetota > Actinomycetes > Propionibacteriales > Nocardioidaceae > Nocardioides. Next base: position 552,415 of record CAVYLX010000001.1, read on the forward strand.
CGCCGACGCCGAAGGAGACCTTGCGGACGGTGAAGGTGCGGCCGATGCCGGAACCGTGGATCCGGATCACGACGCCCTGGAAGATCTGGATGCGGGCCCGGTTGCCCTCGACGACCTTGACGTGGACCTTGACGTTGTCACCGGCGCGGAAGGCGGGGACGTCGTCGCGCTTGCGGGCGTTGCCGAGCTCGGCAATCACGTTGCTCATTGTTTCTCCTCGCGATTGCCACAGATCAGCCGCGGTATTGGATGTGTTCAGCTGTAGGTCCAGTCATGGTGGCCGGCGGCGTAAGGCACCCTCTGTGGCAGGTGCCCGACGCAGACTCCCCGTGTGTTCCTCGAGGCGGTCCTTCGGCCGACTGGGCCGAGGAGCGATTCTGCCACAGCAGGCTCAGCGGGCTGAAATCCTCTTGGTCATCCGGACCACACCAGGCTCGAGCTCGCCGGCGAGGCGGTAGCCGGCCTTCTTGTACATGCGCTGGTTGCGGACGCTGCCGGCGCCGGTGAACAGCTCGTACGCCGTCGCCTCGGCCGGCGCCTCCTCCTCGATCCGCGCGAGCAGCCAGCGGCCGAGGCCCTGGCCCTGCAGGTCGGGGGCCACCATCACCCGCCCGACGTGCCAGGTCTGGTCGCCGAGGGTGGCCCGGACCGCGCCGACCAGCCGGTCGGCGGCGCGCACGACGAGCACCACGCCCTGGGTGATCCACGCCTGCACGTCCTCGAGGGACTCCTCGAGCGCCGGGATCCGGACCCCGGGGTTGTCGTGGGCCTCCTGCATCCAGCAGGCCCGCTGCAGCGTCAGCAGCTCGCCGGCGTCGGACGGCTCCACCCGGGTCACCACGAAGCCGTCGAGCACCGACGACGGCCGGAGCAGGTCGGGCCGGCGCTGCGCCGTACGCTCCCTGGCGCGCTCGTGACGCCACTCCGCGATCCGTCCGTGGTCGCCGGACAGCAGCACGTCCGGCACCTCGAGCTCGCGCCAGGTCGCGGGCTTGGTGAAGACGGGGTACTCGAGCAGCCCGTCCTCGTGCGACTCCTCGGCCAGCGACTCGGCGTTGCCCATGAAGCCGGGCAGCAGCCGGACCACGGCCTCGGTGATCGCGAGCGCGGCCACCTCGCCGCCGTTGAGCACGTAGTCGCCGATCGAGATCTCGCGCACCTCGGCGCGGCCGGCAGCGTGGTCGATGACGCGCTGGTCGATCCCCTCGTAGCGGCCACAGGCGAAGACCAGCCGGTCCTTCGTGGACAGCTCGCGGGCCAGGGCCTGGGTGAAGAGCTCCCCCGACGGGGTCGGCACGATCACCACGGCACCGTCGATGCCGAGCTCGTCGAACGCCTCGCCCCAGGGTTCGGGCTTCATCACCATGCCGGCGCCGCCGCCGTAGGGCGTGTCGTCGACGCTGTGGTGCCGGTCGTGGGTCCACTGCCGCAGGTCGTGGACGCCGACCTCGATCAGGCCGGCCTCGGCCGCCTTGCCCGGCAGCGAGAGGGCCAGCGGGGCGAAGTAGTCGGGGAAGATCGTGACGTAGTCGAGCCGCACGTCACTCGTCCTCGGGCAGCGGGGTGACCAGACCGGGGCGGTCGGCGACGACCACCTTGCTCGCGGCCAGATCGACCTCGGGCACCAGCGCCTTCACGAACGGCACGAGCGTGTCGCGCGCGTCGGGAGTGCGGATGGCCAGCAGGTCCTGCGCACCGCCGTGGAGCACGCCGGTCACCTCACCCAGCAGCCGGCCGTCGACGTCGTACGCCGTCAGGCCGATCAGCTGGTGGTCGTAGAACTCGTCGGGGTCGTCCGGCGTCTCGTCCGCGGCGATGGTGGCGTGGAGCAGCACGCCGCGCGCGGACTCGGCGGCGTCGCGGCCGTCGAGCTCCTCGAAGCGCACCAGCAGCCGCGACGAGTGCCAGCGGGTGCTGGCCACGGTGAGGCTGGACATGCCGAACGCCGATCCGCGGGGTGCCTGCGCGCGAAGCGCGGCACCGGTCGCGAACCGGCGTTCGGGTTCGTCTGTGCGGACCTCGACGGTGAGATCACCGCGAAGACCGTGCGGCTTGCCGACCCGGCCTACGACGACCTCGGTCGAGTCGCTCAACTCAGCGGCGTCGGTCGACGTCGACGAAGTCGATCCGCGCGCCGGCCTTGCCTGCCAGCGCGTTGATCACGGTGCGGAAAGCGGTTGCCGTCCGGCCGTTGCGGCCGATCACCTTCCCGAGGTCGTCGGGGTGCACCCGGACCTCGAGAATCGAGCCGCGTCGCAGCTGCTTGTCGCGGACGGTGACGTCGTCGGGGTTGTCGACGACACCGCGGACCAGGTGTTCGAGAGCGTCTGCCAGCACGAGCGTCAGTTTCCGGGCTCGGTCTTGGCCTCGGCGGACTCGGCCTCGTCGGCCGCACCCTCCGGGGTCTCGTCGGCAGGAACCTCGGCCGGAGCCTCAGCCACAGCCACGGGGGCCTCGACCTCGGGAGCAGCCTCGGCGGCAGGAGCCTCGGGGGCGGGCGTCTCGGCCGGAGCCTCGACAGCAGCCTCAGCGGGCGCCTCCTCGGCGGGGGCCTCGGTCTTCTTGGCGGCCTTCTTCTTGGTCACCGCGCCGGCCTTGGGCTCGCTCGCGGAGTCCTTGAGGGCCTCGTTGAAGATCTCGAGCTTGTCGCGCTTGGGCTCGGCCACCCTGAGGGTGCCCTCGGTGCCCGGCAGGCCCTTGAACTTCTGCCAGTCGCCGGTGATCCGGAGGAGCTTGTGCACGGCCTCGGACGGCTGCGCGCCGACTCCGAGCCAGTACTGCGCCCGCTCGGAGACGACCGTGATGACGCTCGGGTCTTCCTTCGGGTGGTACTTGCCGATCTCCTCGATCACCTTGCCGTCGCGCTTCTTGCGCGAGTCGACGACGACGATGCGGTACTGCGGCACCCGGACCTTGCCCAGGCGCTTCAAACGGATCTTGACTGCCACAGTTGTGGTGTCTCCTCGGAACTCGTGTGTGGTGAAGAACCGCCGCCGGCGTGGGGACACCAGGTCGGGTCTTCGAATGGGCCACGCGCTGTCCGGATGAGAGGGGCCGGACACGCAGGACTCAGCCGCAGATTGTGCCAGAGCCGGGCGCGCGCTACGAATCCAGGCCGATCAGGCGGCGTAGCGGCTCGACACCCTCGACGACCAGGTCGTGCTTGCCGCGGACGAAGTCGTCCGGGCTCAGCACCAGCCCGACGTTGACCGCCAGCTCCCCCGGGCGCCGCTCCATGCGCGCCCGGCCGTTCTCCTGGTAGCCCACCTTGCGGGAGACCGCCAGCGAGGCGGGATTGTCGGTGAAGGCACCCGAGGTGATCTCCGCGAAGTCGAGCCAGTCGAACAGGAAGGCGCACATCGCCTGGCGCATCGCCGTGCCGACGCCCTGCCCCTGGTGCGCCTGCCCCAGCCACGACCCGGTCTCGCCGGTCCGGGTGGTCAGGAAGTCGTGCGTGTTGACGCCCTGGGTGCCCAGCAGTACGCCGTCTCGCCACACGCCGAGGTTCAGGTCCCACTTCGCCGGGGAGAACTCCGCGCGGGTCCGCCAGTGGTACTGCGCCGTGTTGCGCGCCAGGGCACCGGCAGGGGCGTCGGTCCACGGGAAGAAGAACGGCATCCGGTCGGGCGGGTGCACTCCGCGCTCGGCCAGCGCGGCGAGCTCGACGAGGTCGGGATCGGTGATTCCGCGCAGCTCGAGCGGCCCGGCCACGATCCGGACGCCCAGCGGCGCGAAGAGGTCGGCGATCGTCATCGCGCCAGTCTGCGGCAGCGACGGAAGGGTCCGCGACCGAGATACTGGGCACATGAGCACGCCGCCGCCTCCCTACGGCCAGCCCTACCAGCCGCCGCCCGTCTACCCGGCGTACCAGAAGCCGGTGCCGAGCCGACGGCGTCCGAGCGCCTGGTGGTTCGTGGTCGCGGGGCTGATGATGCTGGCCGGCGTCGTGATCGGCGTGCTGCTGATCGTGCAGACCGTCCGCACGTTCACCGACGTCGACGCCACGATCCAGGACGACGGCGAGACGCACTCGATCGTGGTGGAGACCGACCAGGACCGGATGGTGTGGGTCCACCCCTACCAGCAGCTGTCGTGCGACATCGTCGACACCGCGACCGGTGAGGCGGTGAACCTCGAGCGCGTCGGTGCGGAGTTCACCAAGGACGTCGGCTCGGGCGAGTGGGAGGGCCACAGCGAGTTCGACCCCGGCTCGGGTGAGCTCGAGGTCACCTGCCCCGTGGGTGCCGGGGAGATCCAGATCGGGCCGGCGCCTGAGTTCGGCGGCGTTCTTCGGCGGCCTGGTCGGCCGGCATCCTGATCCCGCTGGTGCTCGGTGGCGGCGGCTTCGTGCTGCTGATCGTGATCGGCGTCCTGTTCGCGACCGGCCGGCCGCGCAACGTGCCCGCGCCGCAGTAGGCGCTCGTCGCAGACCGGTCAGTGGAGGAACAGGCAGAGCGGGTGGCCGGCGGGGTCGAGGATGACTCGCAGGTCCTCCCGAGGCTGGTACGCCGCGAGCCGGCCGCCGCCTGCCAGCGCCACCTCGGCCGCGGCGTCCAGGGCCTGCTGGCCGGCGTCGCCTGACGGGTCTCCCCCGTCGGGCGGGACCACCAGCACGTCGAGGTGGATCATCTTCTGCTGGTCCTCCGGCGTCTCGGGCCAGGTCGGCGGCAGATAGCCGGGCTCCGCCTGGAACGACAGGCCCACGCCGCCTGCGGGATCGCGCATCAGGACCCAGTCGTCCTCGGTGAACGTCGGCTCCCAGCCGAGCAGGTGGCCGTAGAAGCGGGCCATCTCGTGTGCGTCGCGACAGTCGAGGCACACGGTGGCGAGCGAGATGGAGGGTGCGGGCATCAGTGCACAACCTTTCCTCGGAGGACGATCCGACTCGGCTTGAAGAGGGCGTCCAGGTCGGCGCGCGGGTCGCGGTCGTAGACCACGAAGTCGGCGGGGGCGCCCTCGGCCAGGTCGGCGTTCCAGCCGAGCCACTCGCGGGCCCGCCAGGACGCGGCGCCGAGCGCGTAGTCGGCCGGCAGCCCCAGCTCCACCATCGCCACGATCTCGCCGACCAGGTTGCCGTGCCGGGAGACGCCGCCGCCGTCGGAGCCGGCGTACAGCTGCACGCCGGCCTCGTAGGCGGCCATCACGGTGTCGCGGCGGCGGGCGTAGAGGTCGGTCATGTGTGCCGAGTACTTCGGGAACCGCTCGGCGCCCGCCTCGGCGTACTCCGGGAACTTGTCGATCTGCATCACCGTCGGCACCAGCGCGACCCGCTTCTCGACCATCGACTCGATCAGGTCCTGGGACAGGCCGGTGCCGTGCTCGATGCAGTCGATGCCGGCCTCGATCAGCCAGGGCAGCACCGTCTCCCCGAAGCAGTGCGCGGTGACGCGGGCGCCGTGCTCGTGGGCAGTGGCGATGGCGGCGGCGAAGGTCTCGGCCGGCCACGACGGCGCCAGGTCACCGTCGTCGCGCGAGATCCAGTCGCCGACCAGCTTCACCCAGCCGTCGCCGCGCTGCGCCTCCTGGGCGACGTACGCCGTCACCTCGTCGGGCTCCACCTCGTGGGCGTAGTTGCGGATGTAGCGCTTGGTGCGGGCGATGTGGCGGCCGGCCCGGATCAGCCGCGGCAGGTCCTCGCGGTCGTGCATCCAGGAGGTGTCGAGCACCGAGCCGCAGTCGCGGATCAGCAGCGCCCCGCCGTCGCGGTCGGCGATCGCCTGCTGCTCGGCCTCCTCGTCCGTCGTCCCGCCCTCGTCGTCGACCCCGATGTGGCAGTGGGCGTCGACCAGCCCGGGCACGATCCACCCCTCCGCCGCCAGCTCGGCGCCGGACGGCCGCTCGTAGGTGACGTGCCCGTCGACGACGTACAGCTCGCGGGTCTCCCCGTCGGGCAGGACCGGTCCGGAGAAGCGCAACGCAGGCATGGCGCAGACGTTACAAGCGCTGACCCGTCAGCAACGTTACTGACGGGTCAGCGCTCGCGAGTCAGGTGCGGAGGCCGAACCCGAACCGGAACAGCGGGTCGTAGTCGTCGTCGCCGATGTTGATCGGCTCCTGGTCGACCGAGCGCGGCCAGCTGACCGGCAGCTTGCCGGTGAACTGGCGCTTGCCGAACAGCACGTCGGCCACGCCGCCGCCCTCGCTGCCCGGCAGCCACGAGGCGACCAGGGCGTCGATCTGCACGCGCAGCGCCGGCGGGATGATCATCGGCCGACCCGAGACGATGAGCACCGTGCAGCTCGCGGCCCGGGCGCAGACGGTGCGGATCGCGTCCTTGTCGGCGCTGGTGAGCTCCATCGTCTTCGGCGGGCGCGGGACGTTGTTGTCGCCGGGGTCGTAGGCCCACAGCGGCCCGTTGACGTCGCCGAAGCCCTCGGCGTACGGCGTCTCCCCGACCACGACCACACCGGCCGCACCGCGCGGCACCGGCTTCGAGGCGTCCTCGCTGAAGACCACGCCGTCCTTGGCGGTCTCCTTGATGCCGTCGAGGATCGTGTCGCCCGGGATCACGTTGGTCGAGCCGCCCTGCCAGGTGAGGGTCCAGCCGCCGGCCTGGTTGCCGATGTTGTCGGCGTTGGCGCCGGCGACGTACACCTTCTGGCGGCTGGCGGCTTGAGCGGCAGCGTGCGGTGCTCGTTGACGAGCAGCACCTGCGAGTCGGCGACGGCGCGACGAGCGACGGCCCGGTGGGCGTTGCTGCCGATGTCGTCGATGTGGCGCCGGTCGGTGAGCGGCTTCTCGAACAGTCCGAGCTCGAACTTCTTGGTCAGGATCCGCGAGACCGCGTCGTCGATCCGCGCCATCGGCACCTCGCCGTCGTCGACCAGCGAGATCAGCGTCTCGATGAACTGCTGGTAGCCGATCTCGTTGGTCGTGGTGGGCTCCATGAACATGTCGATACCGGCCAGCACGGACGCCTTCACCTGCGCGCGGTAGTCGCCGGGGATCTGCTGGATCGCCCGCCAGTCGGAGATCACCAACCCGTCGAAGCCCATCTCACCCTTGAGCACGTCGGTGATCAGCTCCTTGTTGGCGTGCATCTTGATCGGGTTGCCGAGGCCGTCGTCGGTCCAGTCGACGCTGGAGAACGACGGCATCACCGAGCCGACGTGGTGGCGGTCGATCGCCTTCGGGTACGGCGAGAGTGCCAGCCGGTCGAACTCGGCGCGCGACACCTCGTTGACGCCCTGGTCGACCGTGTAGTCGCCCTCGGGAGTGCCGTAGCCCGTCAGCCCGTCGCCGGCGTAGTGCTTGGCGGTGGCCAGGATCCGGTCCGGGCGGTGCAGCTGCCCCGGACGGCCCTGGAGCCCGTCGATGACCGTCTCGAGCTGCTTCACCAGCTCGGGCGACTCACCGAACGACTCGTAGGTCCGGCCCCAGCGGTCCTCGCGGGCCACGCAGACACAGGGCGAGAAGTTCCAGTTCGGGCCGGACGCGCGGGTCTCCTCGGCCGTGATGTGGCCGATCTTCTCGAGCAGCTGCGGGTCGCGCGTGGCACCGAGGCCGATGTTGTGCGGGAAGACGGTGGCGCCGAGCAGGTTCGCGTGACCGTGGACCGCGTCGACGCCGTACAGCAGCGGGATGCCGAGCCGGTCACCCAGCGCGACCTCCTGGAAGCTGTCGACCATGTCGGCCCAGCCGGCCGGGGTGTTGTCCTCGGGCACCGAGCCGCCGCCGGACAGCACGCTGCCGAGGTGGTACGTCGCGATCAGCGACGGGTCCTCCGTCACGTCGATCCGCTCGGCCTGGGTCATCTGACCGACCTTCTCGGCCAGGGTCATCCTGGCCAGCAGGTCCGCGACTCGCTCGTCGGTCGGCAACCTGGGGTCCTGGTACGGCAGCTTCGCGGCAGTCGGCGCCGGGGCGGCCTCGCCGGTCGCCTGGACCAGCGTGACGACCAGCGCCGAGGACAACGCGGCACCGAGGAGAGCCGTGCGGAGGCGACGGCGACTTCGTGGTGAGTGGACAGACATGTGGAACTCCTTGCCCGAGCCAAGAGGTCCCGGGGCTCGTCGTCGAGCCCGGGGCGCGCAGTGCGCGCACGGCCAACGTAGGAATCGCCTTTCCTCACGGTCAATGCGTAAAGAACGCGATCTCGGGATTCTTTCGTTTCGTTCGCGGACTAATTGGTCTAGCCTCCGCAGCATGGGAAGTCCCGGCTCACTCGAGCGGTTGCGGTCGGCCAACCGGCGCGCGATCACCGCGATGCTCGCGGCCGACGGCCCCATGAGCCGGGCCGACCTGGCGCGCGGCACCGGCCTGTCGCGCACCACCGTCTCGAGCCTGGTCACCGAGCTGATCGGCGCCGGCCGGGTCGCCGAGACCACCGACCGCGGACGGCCGCACAAGGGCGGCAGCGGACGCCCGCCCGTGCTCGTCACGCTGTGCGCCCCCGCCGGAGGAGTGGTCGGCGTCGACGTCGGCCACGGACACGTCCGGGTCGCGATCGCCGACCGCACCGGCCAGGTGCTGGCCGAGGAGGTTGCGCTGGTCGACGTCGACGCCCACGGCGGCGAGGCGCTCGACCGCGCGGCCCGCATGGTGCGGACCGCTGCCCCGGCCGCCGGGCTTCACCATGGATGAGCTGCATGCGGTCGGCATGTGCGTGCCGGCTCCGCTCGACCGCCGCTCGGCGAAGGTCAGCACCGGCATCCTGCCGGGCTGGCTCGGCCTGCTGCCCGGCGAGGAGCTCGAACGCCGCCTCGGCCTGTCCGTGTACGCCGACAACGACGCCAACCTCGGCGCCCTGGCCGAGCTCAACCACGGTGTGGCCCGCGGCACCAGCGACATGCTCTACGTCAAGGTGGCCAGCGGCCTCGGCGCCGGCATCGTGCTCGGCGGACGGCTGCACCGCGGCACCAGCGGCATCGCCGGCGAGATCGGCCACGTGCAGGTCGGCGAGGACGGGCAGGTGTGCCGCTGCGGCAACCGCGGGTGCCTCGAGACCGTGGTCTCGGCGCCGCGGCTGCTCCAGATGCTGCAGCCGGCGTACGACTCGGAGCTGTCGACCGAGCACGTCCTCGAGCTCGACGCGGCGGGCGACCCCGCCGTACGCCGGGTGCTCAGCGACGCCGGTCGCACGGTCGGGCGAGCGCTCGCCGACCTCGCCAACAACCTCAACCCTGAGCTCGTGGTCGTCGGGGGGTCGCTGGGCCCCTCCCCGTCACTGGTCGAGGGGATCCGGGCATCCATCGACCGCTATGCGCAGCCGGAGACCGCCGCGGCGGTGCGGGTGGTCCCCGGCGAGCTCGGCGAACGCGCCGAGGTGGTCGGCGCCGTGGCGCTCGCGATCGCCCGGGTGGCGACCGCCTCCTAGCGCGCGCTCAGAGCCGGTCGAGCAACCAGGTCGGGCTCAGCGCCGTGCCCCAGCGCGCCACCCGCGCCTGCAGGACGCGGTCGGCGGACACGACGGCCACCTTGGTGCCGCGCTCCGAAGCAGCCTTGGCCTCGGCCACGATCGTGTCGTCGCCCTCGCCCCGGGCGTGCACGGTGCGGACATGGGCGTCGCGCCCGGCCTTGACCCCGCCCTTCGCGGCGCCCTCGAGCACCAGCACGACCTCGTCGTACGCCGTGTCGGCGACCATCAGCTGCTCGTGCAGCCGCCGGGCCGCACCGGCCCGGTCCTTCCACCACCCGTCCGGGCGGCTGCCGACCACGTTCGCGCCGTCGACCACGAGCGTGGAGGTCACTTCAGGAACTTGCTGAAGTCCTTGGGGAGGTCGAGGTTCGCGGCGGCCTGCTCGTAGTCGACCTCTTCACCGGCCGGCACGCCGAACGGGTTGGAGTTCGCCTTGGCTGCCTTGGCCTTCTCCTCCGCAGCGGCCTTCTCCTGCGCCGCCTTGGCGGGGTTGCCGGAGACCCGGCGGCCCTTGGCCTTCTTCGGCTGCGACTTGCCCTTGCCCTTGCCACCGGGGCTGCCCATCCCGGGCATCCCCGGCATGCCGGGCATCCCTGGCATGCCGCCACCGCGGGCCATCTGCAGCATCATCTTGCGCGCCTCGAAGAAGCGGTCGACGAGCTGGTTGACGTCGGAGACCTGTCGCCCTGAGCCTCGGGCGATGCGCGACCGCCGAGATCCGTCGATCATCTTCGGGTTGGCTCGCTCGGCGGGCGTCATCGACTGGATGACCGCCTCGATGCGGTCGATCTCGCGGTCGTCGAAGTTCTCGAGCTGCTCGCGCATCTGGCCCATGCCGGGCAGCATGCCGAGGATCTTGCTCATCGAGCCGAGCTTGCGGACCTGCTGCATCTGCTCGAGGAAGTCGTCGAGCGTGAACTCCCCGTCGCCGCTCAGCTTGCGCGCGGCATCGAGCGCCTTCTCCTGGTCGAACGACTTCTCAGCCTGTTCGATGAGCGTCATCATGTCGCCCATGTCGAGGATCCGGCCGGCCATCCGGTCGGGGTGGAAGACGTCGAAGTCGGTGACCTTCTCCCCTGCGCTCGCGAACATCACCGGCTTGCCGGTGACCGAGCGGATCGACAGCGCGGCGCCACCGCGGGCGTCACCGTCGAGCTTGGTGAGCACGACGCCGTCGAAGCCGACGCCGTCGAGGAAGGCCTGGGCCGTGGTCACGGCGTCCTGGCCGATCATCGCGTCGACGACGAAGAGCACCTCGTCGGGCTGCACGGCGTCGCGGATGTCGGCGGCCTGCTTCATCAGCTCCTCGTCGACGCCCAGGCGGCCGGCTGTGTCGACGATGACGACGTCGTAGAGCTTGCGCTTGGCCTCTTCGAGCGACTCGCGGGCCACGGCGACCGGGTCACCGACGCCGTTGCCCGGCTCCGGCGCGAACACCGGTACGCCGGCGCGCTCGCCGTTGACCTGGAGCTGGTTGACGGCGTTGGGTCGCTGGAGGTCCGCCGCGACCAGCACCGGCTGCTTGCCCTGCTCCTTGAGCCAGAGGGCGAGCTTGGCTGCCAGCGTGGTCTTACCGGCACCTTGGAGGCCGGCCAGCATGATCACGGTCGGGCCGGTCTTGGCGTAGCGCAGGCGACGGGTCTCGCCGCCGAGGATCTCGACGAGCTCCTCGTTGACGATCTTGATGATCTGCTGGGCGGGGTTCAGCGCACCGCTGACCTCTTCGCCGCGCGAGCGCTCCTTGACCGCCTCCACGAACTCCTTGACCACGGGCAGCGCGACGTCCGCCTCGAGCAGGGCGATCCGGATCTCGCGCGCGGTCGCGTCGATATCGGCCTCGGAGAGCCGGCCCTTGCCCCGCAGGTTCTTGAAGGTGTCGGCGAGGCGGTCGGAAAGTGTGGCGAACAAGAGAGTCCTCGTGGTCGGAACGGAAGGTCTCCAGCCTAACCGGCGCCGGAGAGCACCTCGCGCACGGCGTGGGCGGCCTCGGCGGCCCGGGTGTCGGACAGCGCGCCGGCCGAGGCCTCCTGGAGGTAGAAGACGTCGACCGCCTGGGGGCCGAGGGTGTCGACGTGGGCCGAGCGCACCGCAACGTCCAGGTCGGCCAGGGTGCGGCAGACCAGGTAGACCACGCCCGGGCGGTCGGCTGCCCGCACCTCGAGCACGGTCGCCTGGTCGCTGGCCTCCGGCCGGACCACGACGGTCGGCGCCAGCCCGCCCTCGGGCACCCGACGGAGCCGGTGGTCCGGGTCGATCCGCCCGCCGGCGACGGCGTCGAACTTGGTGCGGAGGATCGCCGCGTCGAGATGCTCGTCGGCGACCTCCCAGACCGAGATGCCGTGCTCCCCCTGCGACCAGACCCGCGCGGCCCGGACCGGGATCCGGTGCAGCGCGAACATCGCGGCGAAGTCGGCCAGCAGCCCCACCCGGTCGAGGGCGATCGTGGTCACCCGCGACCCGTCGGGCACCGGCTCGACCGAGATCGACACCGAGTCGGCGCGGAGGTCGGCGGGGATCGGGATGTCGTCGGTGACGATCGGGGGCAGCGAGGTGCCGCTGTCGAGGGACGCGTGCGCGCGGCGGCCGAGGTCGCGGATCAGGCCCGAGCGCCACGACGACCAGGCCTTCGGCGAGGTCGCCTTCGCGTCGGCCTCCGTGAGGGCGGCGAGCAGCGAGAGCGCCTCGGCGGAGCCCAGCTTGGAGGTGACCACGTCGACGGTGGCCGGGTCGTCGGGGTCGCGGGTGGTCGCTGTCTCGGCCAGCAACAGGTGCCAGCGCACGAGCAGCGCGATCAGCTCGGCCGACTCCGGCTCGAAGCCCATCCGGGTCGCGATCTGGAGGGCGACCGGCTCGCCGGCCACGCTGTGCTCGGTCAGGCTGCCCTTGCCGATGTCGTGCAGCAGCGCGGCGATCATCAGTACGTCGGGTCGCGAGACCGCCCGGATCAGCGTGGACGCCTCGATGCAGGTCTCCACGACGTGGCGGTCGACCGTGAACCGGTGGATCACCGAGGCGTGCGGCAGCAGCCGGATCCGCTCCCACTCGGGCAGGAAGCCGGTCAGGGCACCCGTCTCCTCGAGCGTCTCCCACACTCCGAGCAGGCCGCGCCCGGAGGCGAGCAGCCGCACCAGCAGCTGCCGGGCCTCGGTGGGCCAGGGGTCGGGCAGCGGCGGGCACTCGCGCACCAGCCGCGCGGCGGTCGGCGGCGACAGCACCGCGTCGTGCTCGGCGGCGGCGGTCGCGGCACGGAGCAGGAGCACCGGGTCATCGGCCGGGCGCGCGGCCTTGTCGAGCACCACCTCACCGCGGGCCAGGGCGACACCTGTCGCCAGCGGCACCAGCGAGGGGCGCCGCGCCGTCTTCGGCGAGGTGGGGCGCGTCAGCACGTCGTCGACCCGGCGCCAGGTCAGCCGCGAGAGGTGAGTGATCCGCCGGCCGAGCTCGCGCACGTGCACCTGGGCCGCCCGCTCCCCCGGCTCCCCCGCACCGGTCCCGAGCGCGGCGGCGAGCTCCGACCACATCTCCGGGGCGATCCGGTCGGTGGCCCGTCCGGCGATGCCGTGCACCAGGTCGCGGACGTCGAGCAGCGACTGGCGGCAGCGCTCCAGGTCGGTGTGCGGCACGTCGACCAGCCAGGTGGCGACCAGGGCCTTGAGCATGGTCGCGTCGCGGAGACCGCCCTCGGACTCCTTGAGGTCCGGCACCGACAGGTGGGCCAGCTCGCCGATCAGCTCGTGCCGGGAGCGCACCATCTGGTGCAGCTCGGGCAGCCGCGCCTTCGCACGCCGCCGCCAGTGCGCGAGCATCGTGGTCCGCAGCCGCAGGGTCAGGTTCGGGTCACCCGCGAGGTGACGGATGTCGAGCAGCCCGGAAGCGACCCGCAGGTCGTCGGCCGCGGTGACCATCTCCGGCAGCGTGCGCACGGAGTGGTCGAGCTGCGACCCGGAGTCCCAGATCGGGTACCAGACCTTCTCGGCCACCACGCCGAGGTCGACGCCCTCGTCGGAGACCAGGACCACGTCGAGGTCGGAGTACGGCGCCAGCTCGGCCCGGCCATAGCCGCCGACCGCCACCAGCGCCGCGCCCACCTCGGGGCCGCCGCAGTCGTCGTACGCCGCAATGCAGAGCGTGTCCGCGGACTCGGTCCGCGCGGCGCGCTCGGCTGCGGTCATGGGTCTGGTCCGGGTCTGGCTCGGTCAGATCGCGGCGTCGTCGCGGTCGCCGGTGCGCACCCGCACGACCGACTCGAGCGGCGAGACCCAGACCTTGCCGTCACCGATGCGGCCGGTGTGGGCGCTGTTGGTGATGGTGGTGACCACGGACTCGACGTCCTCGTCGTTGACCGCGATCTCCAGCCGGATCTTGGGCACCAGCGCGATGTCGTACTCGGCGCCGCGGTAGACCTCGGTGTGGCCCTTCTGCCGCCCGTAGCCGCTGACCTCGCTGACGGTCATGCCGGTGACTCCGACCGCCTCGAGCGCGACCCGGACGTCCTCCCACTTGTGCGGCTTCACGACCGCCGTGACCAGCTTCATTCGCTCTCCTTGTTGGGTAGGGGGAGATGTTGACCCAGGACGCCGGTGCCCGAGGACCGGGCGCCGGAGGTGGCATGCAGGTCGTACGCCGTCTCGGCATGGACGACCAGATCGATCCCGCTGATCTCGTGTTCCTCGTCGATCCGGAAGCCCATGAGCTTGTCGACCACGAGTCCGATGATGCCCGACACCACGAAGGCGTAGACCAGGACCGCACCGCCGCCGAGCAGCTGCCTCCCGAGCTGGTCCAGGCCGCCGCCGTAGAACAGGCCGTCGACGCCCGTAGGCGCGGCGGCGGTGGCGATCAGGCCGATGCCGAACGTGCCGACCAGGCCACCGACCAGGTGGACGCCGACGACGTCGAGCGAGTCGTCGTAGCCCCAGCGGTACTTCAGCCCGACGGCCAGGGCGCAGACGACGCCGGCGACGACGCCCATCACGATCGCGCCGATCGGCGACACGGACGCGCAGGAGGGGGTGATCGCGACCAGGCCCGCGACGATGCCGGAAGCCGCACCCAGCGAGGTGGCCTTGCCGTCGCGCAGCCGCTCGACGATCAGCCACCCGAGGGAGCCGGCACACCCGGCCATCAAGGTCGTCGTGAAGACCACGGCCGCGGTCTGGTTGGCGCCGAGCGCGGAGCCGGCGTTGAAGCCGAACCAGCCGAACCACAGCAGGCCGGCGCCGAGCATCACCAGGGTCAGGTTGTGCGGTCGCATCGGCTCCTTGCCGAAGCCCACGCGGCGGCCGAGCACCAGGGCGAGCGCCAGCGCGGAGGCTCCGGAGTTGATCTCGACCGCGGTGCCGCCGGCGAAGTCGATCACCTCGAGCTTGTTGGCCATCCAGCCGCCGACGTGGTCGCCGGAGGAGAAGTCGAAGATCCAGTGCGCGATCGGGGCGTAGACGAGCAGCGACCAGACTCCGACGAAGACCATCCAGGCGCCGAACCGCGCCCGGTCGGCGATCGCACCCGAGACCAGCGCGCCGGTGATCACGCAGAACAGGCCCTGGAAGACCGCGAACAGGATCATCGGGATGGCGGAGTCGCCGTTGCTGGCGGGATCCATCAGCTGCCCGAGGCCGGCGAAGTCGGTCGGGTCGCCCACCAGACCCCACTTGAGGTCGTCGCCGAAGGCGATGGAGTAGCCCACCAGCACCCAGAGGATGCAGATCACGGCGAGCGACCCGAAGGTCATCATGATCATGTTGAGCACGCTCTTGGAGCGCACCATCCCGCCGTAGAACAGGGCGAGGCCGGGTGCCATCAGCAGGACCAGTGCGCTGGCGGCGAGCAGCCAGGCGGTGTCGCCCGAGTCGAGTCCGGTGGGAGCAAGAAGAGCGGTCATGGGCGACCACCCTTCAAGTGTTTTGTTTCAGGCGTGTTAACGGCCCGGCTGCCGAACAGATGACTGCGGCAGCCGGGCCGTCTCACGATCAGAGGGCCGCTTCGTCCTTGTCGCCGGTGCGCACCCGGATCACCGTCTCGATCGGGCTGAGCCAGACCTTGCCGTCACCGATCCGGCCGGTCTGCGCGGTCTTGACGATGATGCCGATGATGTCCTCGGCGTCGCCGTCGTCGATCACGATCTCGATCCGGATCTTGGGCACCAGGGCGATGTCGTACTCCGCGCCCCGGTAGACCTCCGTGTGGCCCTTCTGGCGGCCGTAGCCGCTGACCTCGCTGACCGTCATGCCGGTCACACCGAAGGTCTCGAGGGCCTCGCGGACGTCCTCCCACTTGTGCGGCTTGATCACCGCGGTCACGAGCTTCATGCGTTCGCTCCTTCCGTGACGGGAGCCGTCTTGGTCGCAAGCACACCGGTCGAGCCGCCGCCTCCACCGCTGGTGTGGATGTCGTACGCCGACTCGCCGTGGGCGACGAAGTCGATGCCCTCGACCTCGTCCTCCTCCTTGAGCCGGAGACCGATCGTGTACTTGATGGCCAGGCCGATGATCAGGGTGATCACACCCGAGTAGGCGATGGCGATCAGCGCGCCGAGCGCCTGGTCGCCGAGCGATCCGGCGCCGCCGCCGTAGAACAGGCCGTCGATACCGCCGGCACCCTCGGAGGTGGAGAAGACGCCGATCAGGACGGTGCCGATGATGCCGCCGACCAGGTGGACGCCGACGACGTCGAGCGAGTCGTCGTAGCCCAGCTTGTACTTCAGGCCCACGGCCCAGGCGCAGACCCCACCCGCGATGGCGCCGATGGCGACAGCGCCGCTGAGGTTGACCGCACCGGCAGCCGGCGTGATGGCGACCAGACCCGCGACGATGCCGGACGCGGCGCCGAGCGAGGTGGCCTTCTTGTGCAGGAAGTACTCGATCAGCAGCCAGCCGAGGATGGCGGCCATCGCGGCCAGCGTGGTGTTGGCGAAGGTGCGGCCGGTCTCGGACGGGAACTGCGCCCTCGGGGTCGTCACCGAAGACGATCGAGCCGACGTTGAAGCCGTACCAGCCCAGCCACAGCAGACCGGCGCCGAGCATGGTCAGCGTGAGGTTGTGCGGCCGGATGGCCTCCTTGCCGAAGCCGATGCGCTTGCCGAGCAGGACGACCAGCACGAGGGCGGCCATACCGGCGTTGATGTGCACCGCGGTGCCGCCGGCGTAGTCCTGCGCGCCGACGCGGCCACAGATGAGCGAGTCCTCGGTGCAGCTGAAGACCATGTGCGCCAGCGGGAAGTAGACGAGGAGCGACCACAGCGGCACGAAGACGATCCAGGCCGAGAACTTCATCCGGTCCGCAACCGCGCCGCTGATCAGAGCGGCGGTGATGATCGCGAACGTCATCTGGAACATCACGAAGATGTAGCCGTCGGTGGTGACCCCGTCGAGCCACAGGAGCTCGAACGGGTTGGCGAAGAACGTGCCCTCGCCGCCGAAGCCCATCGACCAGCCGACTGCGACGTACAGGATGCCGACGATCGCAGCCGCGATGTAGCTCATCATCATCATGTTGAGCACGGACTTCGACCGCGACATGCCGCCGTAGAACAGGGCCAGCGCGGGCACGGTCATCATCAGGACCAGGGCCGTCGCGATGAGCATGAAGGCGTAATAGCCGTCCACAGAACCTCCATGGAGTTCGATCTCGGGGGCGCAGGACGCTGGACGTCGGTGTCGAGGCACTCCGCCCGGATTGCAGGAAGCCTGTTGGGCAGAGGTTTCACTGCTGGCAGCCCCGTGTTGCGGTCAGGAAACGAGTTCCACGCGGGTGTTACTTCCGTGTTACGCAGGCGGAGCGCGCGTGCAGGTCCGATCCGCTTCCTTGGCAAGTGGCGCGTCTCGGCAGTTCTTGTGCGCTTCGCGCACACATGGCACGCACCCCGCGGCGTTGCCGGCGCTCGCGAGACGGACCGGGTATGGCTTCGCACCGGCGCCTTGCGCTGCACGCACCCTGAGCCCGCGCACCGGTCAACAACTGCCGAGACACACCACTAGAGTCTCGACCCGTGACCCGACTGGCCGTGATGGCGCACTACGACCCGCGCGGCGAGGTGGCTCCCCACGTACGCCGGCAGGTCGAGGCGCTCGCTGAGGCGGTCGAGGACCTGGTCATCGTGTCCACGGCTGAGCTGACCGACGGCTCGCGGGTCTGGCTCGAGAAGCACGGGCGGGTGCTGCCGCGCGCCAACTACGGCTACGACTTCTTCAGCTACAAGACCGGCCTGGAGTCCACGCCGCTCAGCGGCTACGACGAGGTGGTGGTCTGCAACGACACCTACGTCGGGCCGCTGGTCGGCTACCGCACGATCTTCGAGGCGATGGCGGACCAGCCGGCGGACTTCTGGGGTCTCACGTCGTCGCAGCGGGTGCACCCGCACGTGCAGAGCTTCTTCGTGGCGTTCCGGCCGTGGCTCGTGGAGTCGCAGGCGTTCGCGAAGTTCTGGCACGACATGTCGCCTGTGTCGGACCGGGCGAAGGTGATCAGCCAGTACGAGGTCGGGCTGACCAAGGCGATGACCGCGGGCGGCTTCACCTGGTCGGCGTACTTCTCGGAGACCGAGCGCGACCGCAAGCTCGCGCAGCGCCGGGTGGCGTGGTGGTCGTTCCACCGCCTCCCGCCCCCGCGCAGCCGCCGCGACTGGGACTGGCTGAAGCAGAAGGCCAAGGACCCGTGGAACCCCGCGATCGGCCTCGCCGACGCGGCGCTCGACGGCGGCCGGCTCCCCTACGTCAAGATCGACACCCTGCGCTACGACCCCTACGGGCTGGGCGCGGACAAGCTGCTGGGCCTGTGCGAGAAGGCCTACCCCGACGCCTTCGACGGCGTCCGCCACTACCTCGACTCGACCGCCGAGCTCTATCCCATCCGGCCGGACTCGCAGCTGCGACCGACGCCGGTGGCGATGCGTCCGCTGCGCCGCCTCGTGGAGTACCGCCGTGCCGCCTGAGCTCGGTCGAGCCGCCCGGCGCGCCGCAGGGAAGGCTGCCCGGAAGGTGGGCCTGCGCGACGGCGCTCCCGCTCCGGCGACCCGGGGGCAACCTGACTTCTCGCGGCCGCAAGGTGCTGCTCGAGACCGTGCTGTTCGACCAGGCCTGGGTCGAGCTGCAGCTGGGCCGGTCCTTCGGCTCCGTCGGCGAGGCGGCCGACGCCTACCTGTCGGCGCCCGGCACCTCACCGCACCCGTTGTTCTTCGCCGAGTACCTCGACCCGCGGTTCGGGCGTCCGCCGCGCGGCCGCAACCCGCTGCTCTGGTACCTCAACCACGCCTGGGTCCGCCAGAAGGCCTCTCCGCACCCGCTTGTCGACCTGGACGCGATGGTCGCGGCCCACCCCGAGCTCGAGGACGCCCGGCTCGGTCCGTTCGTCGGCTGGCTGGAGACGGCCACTCCTGAGTCCGTGCTGCCCGCGGCACCCGGGGCGCCGACGCTGACCCTGGGCGAGGTGTACGCCGCGAGCACGGCCGCAGTGAAGCGCTGGCGCAAGGAGATGGGCTGGCGGCAGGCGCCGCGGACCACGCCGGACCGGCCGTCGGATCTGTTGACCGCCACCGGGCCGGCGCTGACCGGCACCGACGGCCAGCCGCTGGTCAGCATCGTGATGCCGCTGTGGAACCGCGCCACCGTGGTCCGCGCCGCCATCGAGTCGGTGCAGGCGCAGGGCCACCAGGACTGGGAGCTGGTCGTCGTCGACGACGGCTCCACCGACGACTCCATGGCCGTGGTGACCGGCATGGCGGCCTTCGACGAGCGGATCGTCGTGGTCGAGGGCGGGCACCGCGGCGTCTCCGCCGCCCGCAACAGCGGCCTGGCCCGAGCCCGCGGCCGCTACGTCGCGTTCCTCGACACCGACAACCAGTGGCGACCCGACTACCTGCACGTGATGCTCACCGAGCTGGAGGCGCATCCCGAGTGGGGCATGGCGCACTCCGCGCTGCGGGCCAGCAAGGACGGCGAGGAGTACTTCCGCGCCTTCGAGGGCAACCACCAGCACCTGCTCGTCGCCAACCACGTCGACCTCAACGTGCTGGTGGTGCGCCGCGAGCTGGTCGAGGCGGCGGGCGGCTTCGACGAGAGCCTGCGCCGCGGTGTCGACTACGACCTCATCCTCAAGCTCGCCCGGACCACCGACCTCCATCTGGTGCGCTACATCGGCGTCGACTACGTCGACGACGAGGCCGACGACGCCGGCCCGCGGATCAGCACCCAGGAGTCGCCGGCCTGGCTCTCGGTCATCGCCTCGCGCCATCTGGTCGACTGGCCAGCCGCAGTCGCCGCGGAGCGAGTGCCGGGGCGGACGAGCGTGGTGGTGCCGGCGTTTGGCGCGGTCCGTCCGACCGCCCGCTGGATCCGCACCGTCGCCGACGCGCTCGCCGCGACCCCAGCCGTCGATGTCGAGCTGGTCGTGGTCGGCGTGCGGCTCCCGCGCTGGCAGCACGTGGTGCTGTCGGTGCTGACCACTGCCTCGCCCGGCTCGTCGATGGTGACCATCCAGGCCGATCGCGGCATGGCGACGACGGCCAACGTGGGTTTCGGCGCCACCACCGGCGAGCGGGTGGTCCTGGTGCTGGGGCAGGTGGAGCCCGATGCGGCGGCCGCCGTGGCACTCGCCGGCACGCTGGCCGACCCCGCTCAGGCGGTCGCCCAGCCGCTGGTGCTCGGCCCGACCGGGTCGGTGCTGGCCGCCGGCGCCGTGTTCGACCCCGACACGGTGCACCCCGAGACGTTCCTGCACGACCACGCCGTCGACGATGCGGACGGCTGCGCCGGGCTGGCGCTGCCTGCGGCCGCCGGGCCGGTGCTGGCGGTCCGCGGAGACCACCTGGCCGGGCTGCGGCGGCCTCGACCCGCTGTGCGACCACCTCGCGGTCACCGACCTTTCGCTGAGGGCGCACCGCGAAGGGCTCGGCGGCGTCGTGCTGCACCCGGGCGCACGGTTCGCGTCGAAGGGCGACCCGGCCCCGGCCGACGCCGACACCGTGGCTGCGCTGCGCGTCCTCGATGGCCGGCACGACGGCGTACCACCTGGATCGGCGGAGGCCTGGGCGGCCGCCGGCTTCGACGTCAGCCACTACCGCTACGACGTGCTGCCCGGCCAGCCGGTCGGGCCCGACGACCACCCGGTGCTGGCGCCCCGAGCCGTCCTGCGCCCGACTCGCATCACCGAGTCCGCTCCCGCGCTGCGCTGGGCGATCGACCTGGCCTCACCTGTCGGCGACGCGGGCCTGGCCTGGGGCGACACCCACTTCGGCGAGGCCCTGGCCGGGGCCCTGCGCCGGCACGGTCAGCACGTCGCCGTCGACGCCCGCGAGACGCGGCACCGCGCCAGTCGCGACTACGACGACGTCATCCTGGTGCTGCGCGGCCTCGACCGGGTGGCGCCGCGGCCCGGCTGCGTCAACCTCGAGTGGATCATCAGCCACCCCGACCTGGTCACCGCCGACGAGGTCGCAGGCTTCGACCAGGTCTTCGCAGCCAGCCACAGCTGGTCCGAGAAGGTCACCGCCGAGTGGGGCAGCCAGGTGCTGCCGCTGCTGCAGGCCACCGACCCGACCCTGTTCCACCCGAAGCGGGCGGAGTTCGACACCGGGGCCGAGGTGCTGTTCGTCGGCAACTCCCGCGGCATCTTCCGCAGCTCGCTGCGCCACGCCAAGGCCGCCGGCATCGACGTCACCGTGCACGGCGCGGGCTGGAGCAGCATGATCGGCGCGGACGCCGTGGCCTCCCGGCTGGTCGACAACCGCGACCTGGGTGCCCTGTACGCCGCCGCCGGACTGGTCCTCAACGACCACTGGGAGGACATGCGGCTGACCGGCTTCGTCTCCAACCGGCTGATGGACGCCGCCGCCAGCGGGGCCCGCGTCGCCAGCGACGAGATCCCGGGCCTGGACCTGACCGCGCTGTTCGGCGGGCTGGTGCAGACCTGGAGCGACGAGCACGACCTCGCCCGGATCGTCCGCGACCGTGACTCGCTGTTCCCGAGCGGCGACGACCGGGTGCGCGCAGCCGAGCGGGTCGCGGCCGAGCATTCCTTCGACGCCCGTGCCGAGGTCCTGCTCGACCACGCCGTACGGTTGGCCCGGCCCTAACCCCCTCCAGAAGGACGACCACCAGATGCCGGACACCCGCCCCGACGGACCGCTCAACCGTCGGCAGCACCGTCTCTGGGAGCTCCACGACTTCAGCATCGGCCGGGGCCTGGAGATCGGGCCACTGCACAACACGTCGGTCCGGCGCGAGCACGCCGACGTGAAGTATCTCGACGTCTTCGACCGCGAGATGCTCCTGAAGAACTACGAGTCGCACCCGCAGGTCCTGCCGGAGAAGATCCCCGAGATCGACTTCGCGCTCTTCGACGGCGAGCGGGTGCGCTCGATCCCGGAGACGATCGGCGACGAGCCGGCGTTCGACTGGGTGATGGCCTCTCACGTGCTCGAGCACGTGCCCGACGTGATCGGCTGGCTGAAGGACATCGCCGAGGTCACCGTCGACGGCGGCCACCTGGTGCTGGTCGTGCCCGACCGCCGCTACTGCTTCGACGTACACCGTCCCGGCACCACCGTCGGCCAGATGCTGCAGGCCCACGAGCTCGGCGAGACGGTGCCGTCGGTGCGGGCCGTCTACGACTACAAGCGGGGTCACGCCTACACGAAGGCGCCGGACGTCTGGCGCGGGCAGCCCCCGGGCTACGACAAGCGCATCTACGACCTCCCCGTGGTGCTCGCGGAGGTCGAGAAGGCCCGTGCGGGCGAGTACATCGACGCCCACGTCTGGCCGCTCACTCCCGGCGCCCTGCTCGAGCAGCTGATCGAGCTCCGTGACATCGGCATGAGCGAGTGGATGGTGCAGGCCTGCACGGTCACCAGGCGCGACGAGAACGAGTTCTTCATGGTGCTCCGCCGGCTGCCGCGCGGAGGCGACTGGCCCGAGGAGCTCCTCGCCCAGGAGCCGAAGCCCGAGCACCCGATGCCCGACTGGCTGGTCGAGTGGGTCGAGCTGCGCGCGAAGAAGACCGAGCTCCAGGACCGGTTGAAGCGCCGCAAGGAGCAGGTCGAGAAGCTCCAGGCCGAGGTCGCCCGCCTCCGCGGCGAGCTCGCGTCGGCGCGCGGCTCCTCGCGCCTGCGGTCCGTCGCCCGCCGCGTGCTGAAGCGCGGCTAACCGAGCAGGGCGTCCACGAACGCAGCGGGCGTGAACGGCGCCAGGTCGTCGGGACCCTCGCCCAGCCCGACCAGCTTGACCGGCACGCCGAGCTCGCGCTGGACGGCGATCACGATGCCGCCCTTGGCGGAGCCGTCGAGCTTGGTCAGCACGATGCCGGTGACGTCGACGACCTCGCTGAAGACGCGGGCCTGGATCATGCCGTTCTGGCCGGTGGTGGCGTCGAGCACGAGCAGCACCTCGGTCACCGGAGCCTGCTTCTCGATCACCCGCTTGACCTTGCCGAGCTCGTCCATCAGGCCCTGCTTGTTCTGGAGCCGGCCGGCGGTGTCGACGATCACAGTGTCGACACCGGCCTCGATGCCGCCCTTGACCGCCTCGAACGCGACGCTGGCCGGGTCGGTGCCCTCGGGGCCGCGGACGACCTCGACCCCGACCCGCTCGCCCCAGGTGGCGAGCTGCTCGACGGCAGCCGCCCGGAACGTGTCGGCAGCGCCGAGCGTCACGGTGCGGTCCTCGGCCACCAGGATGCGGGCGATCTTGCCGACGGTCGTCGTCTTGCCGGCGCCGTTGACGCCGACCACGAGCACCACACCAGGGGCGCCGTCGGCCCCGGTGACCTGGAGGCGACGGTCCATGCCGGCGTCGACGAGGTTGATCAGCTCTTCGCGCAGCACGCCCTTGGGGTCCGGGGCGTCCGCGCCCTCGACCCGCAGCCGCTGGCGCAGGCTCTCGACCAGCTCCTGGGTGGGGGCGACGCCGACGTCGGCGGACAGCAGGGCGTCCTCGATGGACTCCCAGGTGTCCTCGTCGAGGCGGTCGCGGCTGAGCAGCGCGAGCAGCCCGCGTCCGAGCCCGCCCTGGGAGCCGGCCAGCCGCTGACGCAGCCGCACCAGCCGCGAGGCGGTGCCCTCCGGCTTCTCCCGGGTGGGCGCTTCCTCCACCTCGGGGGCGGCCTCGGTCGGCGGCGCGACGACCTTGGTGCCGGCCGGCGGCGCGGGCGGAGCCTCAGGTGTGCCACGCCCGCGGCTGCGGGTCGCCACGAAGCCGGCGCTGCCGACGACGGCAAGGACGGCGATGCCGATGATCAGGTAGAGCCAGTCACCCATGGGCGCAATCCAAGCAGGTTGCCTCTACGCGCTGGTCACCAGCGGTCGGCGAACGCGGACACGTTGGTGCCCTCATCCTCGACGATCGGCACTGCGTCGGCCGCCCGGGACATGGCGTCACCGAGCCACGGGGCTCCGGGGAGCTCCTCGCCACGGTGCGGATAGGCCACGAACACGGCGATGACGCCGCACAGGGCCAGGATCACGGCCATGGTCACGATGATGAACACAACGACAGGTACCTCCGAGTTGGTGTGGATCGTGGTCTCTTCAAACTTTCACAGCGGAACGGGACCCGCTAGCGACGGCGTACGGCGCGTCGCGCGATCTTCCTCACTGTTGCGACGGGGCCGCCCTGTCGCAGGGCGGCGTTCTCGGCCCGCAGCCGGGCCACGTCCTTGCCGAGCTGGCGCGCGGCGCGGCGGTGGGTGACCAGCTCACCGCGGAGCTTCACCATCTCGCCGAGCATCGCGTCGAGGGTGCGGGTCAGGCTGGTCGCGGACTCGTCGAGCGGGGGCGGCACCGTCGCCTTCGCCGACGAGCGGACGATCCACACCATCTGGTGCGGCCCGAGCCGGAGCCAGTTGCACATGTCCTCGCCGAGCAGCGACCGCGGGGTGACCCGCTGGAACGCCAACCCGGCCTCGGCCATGCGGTCCTCGAAGTCGTCGCCGTAGTAGCGCACGTGGTCGGCCTGCCCGAACCGGCGGATCCGCTCCTCCTCCGGCGCGTCGGGGTCCTCGTCGGTGACCGTGCCCGGGCGGAACGGCACCTGCACGAGCGCCAGCCCACCGGGCGACAACACGCGGGCCATCTCCCGCATCGCAGCGCGGTCGTCGGGGATGTGCTCGAGCACGTGGTAGCAGACCATCAGGTCGACGCTGTCGTCGCGCAGCGGGATCTCGGTCAGGCTGCCCAGCACGTCGACCAGCCGGTTGTCGGCGCCGAGGTCGAACTTCAGGTGCAGCTTCGGTTCCAGCGCGGCGAGCAGAGGCGAGGTCTCCGGTGACGGGGCGACGTCGAGCAGCACGTCCAGCTCGTCGATGACCGGCTCGAGCATGCTGAGCAGGATCGTGAAGAACCGGTGCCGGTCCAGGCTCCTGCACCTCGGGCAGGACGCGTTGGGGCGCCCACCCGGACCCGGCCGGAACTCGCTGCGTACGACGTTGTGGCAGATCGGGCAGTAGCGGCGCGGGTAGTCGTCGAGCGTCTCGTCGCTGGAGGTCATGCAGGTCCGGTTCGTAGTAGCGGTGTGACCGCCGATCGAACCACATCGGGCAGCGGCGTCACCGGCCGCGCCGGATCGTTGTTGTCGACGTACACGTGCACGAAGCGGCCCTCGGCCGCGGCTTCGTCGCCGTCGCCCTGGAACAGGCCGATCCGGTAGATGACCGAGGACGTGCCGACCTTGTCGACCACCAGCCCCATCTCGACCGGCAGCGGGTAGCCGATCTCGCGGAAGTAGCGGCACGAGACCTCGGCGACCACCCCGACCGCCGGCAAGCGACCGGATGTCGACGCCGGTGGCCTCGGCGAGGTGCACGTTGACGGCGGTGTCGATCAGCTCGAAGTAGCGGGCGTTGTTCATGTGGCCGTAGACGTCGTCGTCGGCCCACCGCGTGGTGGCGGTGCGCCAGGCGACAAAGTCA
The DNA here is from genome assembly GCA_963769475.1 of uncultured Actinomycetota bacterium. Classification (GTDB taxonomy): domain Bacteria; phylum Actinomycetota; class Actinomycetes; order Propionibacteriales; family Nocardioidaceae; genus Nocardioides. Next base: position 577,667 of record CAVYLX010000001.1, read on the forward strand.
GCCCTGGTCGGTCGTTCGGTCGCTGCCACTACGCGGGCTCAGCCTCGCGCAGGCGCTGGCTGATCACCGCGCTGACGCCGTCGCCGCGCATGGTGACGCCGTAGAGCGCGTCACCGACCTCCATCGTCCGCTTCTGGTGGGTGATCACGATCAGCTGCGAGGTCTCCCGCAGCTCCTCGTAGATCTCCAGCAGCCGGCCGAGGTTGGTGTCGTCGAGCGCCGCCTCGACCTCGTCGAGGATGTAGAACGGCGACGGGCGGGCCTTGAACAGCGCCACCAGGAAGGCCACCGCGACCAGCGAGCGCTCTCCGCCGGAGAGCAGCGAGAGGCGCTTGATCTTCTTGCCCGGCGGGCGGGCCTCGACCTCGACGCCGCTGCCGAGCATGTCGGTCGGGTCGGTCAGGATCAGCCGTCCCTCGCCGCCCGGGAACAGCCGCGCGAAGACCGAGTCGAAGGCCTTGCTGACGTCGGCGAACGCCTCGGTGAAGACCTGCTCCACCCGGGCGTCGACCTCGCGGACGATGTCGAGCAGGTCCTTGCGGGTCTTGCGGAGGTCCTCGAGCTGCTCGGTGAGGAAGCGGTGGCGCTCCTCCATCGCGGAGTACTCCTCCAGCGCGAGCGGGTTCACCCGGCCGAGCATCGCCAGGTTGCGCTCCGCGCTGCGGAGCCGCTTCTGCTGCTCCTCACGCACGAACGGCACCGGCTCGGGAGCCTCCTCGCCCTCGGGCACCTCTTGGTTGGACGGGATCAGGAGCTCGGGGCCGTAGTCGCTCACGAGGCCGGCGGCGTCGAGACCGAGCTCCTCGAGGGCGCGCTCCTCCAGCTGCTCGATCCGCATCCGCTGCTGGGTGCGGGCCATCTCGTCGCGGTGCACGGAGTTGACCAGCTCGTCGTGCTCACGGCCGAGCTCGCGCAGCGTGGTGCGCACCGCCAGCAGCTCCTGCTCGCGGCCGCTGCGAGCCTGCTCGACCGCCGCACGCGCCTCGCTGGCGAGGTGGATCGAGACCTCGAGGCGCTGCAGCACGTAGGTGACCGCGGTGCCGACCGCCTCGGCGGCGCGGCCCTCGCGCAGCAGTCGCGCGCGGCGCTCGGCTGCCTTGGCGCGCGCGTCGCGCTCGGCCTGCGCGGCTCGGACCAGTGAGTCGACCCGGCCGTGCAAGGCCCGGGCGCGCTCCTCCGACGTACGCAGTGAGAGGCGGGCGTCCATCTCGCCCTGGCGGGCCTGCTTGGCGGCGTCGCCGAGGCGCTGGACGTCGGTGGTGTCCGGCTCCTCGTCGGGCGCGTCCTCGGCGCTCGTGAGACGGGTCTCCAGCTCGGCCAGGCCGGCGAGGTCCTGCTCGCGGGCGGCCTGCGCCTTCTCGATCGCGACGGTCAGCCGGTCGGCCTCACCGCGGGCGGAGCGGGACTGGGAGTGGTGCTGACCCAGCTCCTCGGCCACGGCAGCCAGCGTGGCGTCGGACTCGTGCAGCTTGGCCAGTGCGACGTCGACCCGCTGCTGGGCGTCGAGACGCTCCGTCTCGAGCCGAGACATGTCGAAGCCGAGCCGCTCACCGACGGCGATCGCCTCGGTGAGCGCGGCGTCGGCCTCGTCGACCGCGGCCTGGATCTCGATCAGGCTCTGCTGGCCGGTCGAGCCGCCGGCGGCGAAGTGGGAGCCGAGCACGTCGCCCTCGCGGGTGACCGCAGTGACGTCGGGCAGCTGGGTGACCAGGCTCCTGGCCGCGGCGAGGTCGTCGACCACGGCGGTCTTGAAGAGCAGGCGGGTCAGCGCCGGGCGCAGGTGGTCGGGGCACTCCACCACGCTGACGGCGTACGCCGCGTAGTCGGGGAGGGCCGGCCAGTCCTGGTCGGCAGTGGGTCCGCCGCCGAGCAACAGCCCGGCGCGTCCGAGGTCGTCGCTCTTGAGGTGGGCGATCGCGGCCACGGCCGCGTCGGTGTCGGTGACGGCGACCGCGTCGGCGGCCGAGCCGAGTGCGCTGGCCACGGCGGTCTGGTAACCCGGGCGGACTGTCAGCAGGGCCGCCACGGAGCCGAGCAGCCCGGAGACGGAGTCGGAGGCGGCGAGCAGCGCACCGACGCCGTCCTTGCGGTTGAGGCCCATCTCCAGAGCGTCCTTGCGGGCGCCGAGCGCCGAGCGGTCACGGTCGGCCTGCTGGGCCTCGTCGCGGGCCTTGGCGAGCCGGTCCTCGATGTCGGAGAGCGCGGCCACGGCGGCCTCGTGCTCGGCGTCGAGCCCCTCCTCTCCGGCGTCCAGCCCGGCGACCTTGGTCTCCAGGGACGTGAACTCGCGCTGGGCCCGGTCGGCCCGGGCGACGGCTTCCTCGCGGGCGAGGCTGAGCCGGCCGATCTCGTCGTCGGCCGCTGCGGCACGCGACTTGAGCGCGTTGACCTGGCCGTGCAACCTGGCCAGTCCCTCGCGACGGTCTGCCGCGGCGCGTTGGAGCCCGGCGAGCCGGCGCTCCTCCTCCGCGGCGGCATCCTCGGCGGCCCTACGCGCCGAGACTGCCTGCTCCAGGGCGGTCCGCTGGTCCTCGACCTCCGCGGCGATCTGCTGCTCCTGGCCGCGCACGTGCTCGGCCTCGGCCTCCAGCTCCTCGGGGTCACGACCCTGCTGGAGCTCGGTCTCGGTGACGCTGGCGGCGTTGCGGACCCGCTCCGCGGCCAGGCTCTGGGTGCCCCGGAGCCGCTCGCGGACGCCGCCGAGGGCGTACTGCGTGTCCTGGGCCCGCGACAGGGCCGGCAGGTCCTCGCGCAGGGCTGCTTCGAGGCGGGCCTCGCTCTCGCGGGCGGTCGCCAGCTGCTGCTCGACCTGCTCGCGCCGCTCGACCAGGATCGACTCGTCGGCGAGCTCGGCCTCGAGGGCCGTGCGTGCGGTCACCAGGTCATCGGCCAACAGGCGGGCCCGAGCGTCGCGCGCGTCGGCCTGTACGCCGGCGGCCTGACGCGCCACCTCGGCCTGGCGGCCCAGGGGCTTGAGCTGGCGGCGGATCTCGGTGAGCAGGTCGTTGAGGCGGGTCAGGTTGCCGTCGCAGGCGTCGAGCTTGCGGAGCGCCTTCTCCTTGCGCTTGCGGTGCTTGAGGACACCGGCGGCCTCCTCGATGAAGCCGCGCCGGTCCTCCGGCGTCGCGTGCAGGATCGTGTCGAGCTGGCCCTGGCCGACGATGACGTGCATCTCGCGGCCGATGCCGGAGTCGCTGAGCAGCTCCTGCACGTCGAGCAGGCGGCACGGGTTGCCGTTGATGGCGTACTCGGACCCGCCGCTGCGGAACATCGTGCGGCCGATCGTCACCTCGGCGTACTCGATCGGCAGCGCGCCGTCGCTGTTGTCGATCGTCAGCAGCACCTCGGCGCGGCCCAGCGGCGGGCGCCCGGACGTGCCGGCGAAGATGACGTCTTCCATCTTGCCGCCGCGCAGGCTCTTGGCGCCTTGCTCACCCATCACCCACGCGAGCGCGTCGACGACGTTGGACTTGCCCGAGCCGTTGGGACCGACGACGCACGTGATGCCCGGCTCGAGCTGCAGCGTGGTCGAAGAGGCGAAGGACTTGAACCCCTTGAGGGTCAGGCTCTTCAGGTACAAGGCGAGACTCCATCAGGTCGCCGGTCGACGCTGAAGCGCGTGCGCCGGGAGACACACGACGCGGGGGAAGCTCAGCGGGATCACCCTACCTGCCGCCCTGGGCGAAATTGCGGACCCCCGGCGGAACCCGGACACCCCGATCTCGCGTCTCTAGTTCGTGGGCAGGAAATCGAGGCTGGTGGTGGCGTTCGCAGCGATTGCGCTCGTGGCCGCCGGAGCCGTCGCCGTGTCCCGGTTGGGCGCAGATTCTCCCGATCCGGGCCCCGATCCGATCGTGGCCGTCGGCATGCCCCCACCTCCCGTTGGGATGCGCTGGGTCGGGTACGCCGACCAGGTCCTCGCCGTGCCGGAGTCGTGGGGCACTGACGACGCCGCCTGCAACGTGCCGCTGTCGGACACCGTCTACCTGGCGTTCCCTGGTGACTTCTTCTGCGCCACCCCAGCGGCGGTCCCTGGCGTCTCGTACGTGCGGATCAGCCCGATCACCAACGGACCGGCCTTCACCGTCGACTCCCCCGATCTCGAGCTGGAGCAGCAGATCCAGGACTCGCAGCTGGAGGTGCCGGACGGCTGGACCACGGTCCCGTGGCGCCCCCACGGCAGCCCGCTGAACATGGTCAGGGAGCTACGCCGCGCCGGCCTCGACGCCGAGGTCGTCCGCGAGTACCGGCCGGGAGCGTCGGCCGGCAACGAAACGACCCCTTCGTCCGGCTCGCCCGTTCGCCTGGGCACGACGATCTCCGTGGTCATTCCGGTGGACCGGCCGATGGTGATCAGGCAGGCGATCGCCACACCTGGCGACGTACTGGACGTTGAGTTCCCCGAAGGGACGCCGAACGGCGAGGACTACCTGATGTCCCCGCTGTCGTCGCCGCGCATCACCGCGCCGTACCGGCTGAACCAGGACGGGGCCTTCGATCAGCTGGTGATCCCTGACGACGTGTCTCCCGGGTTGTACCGGATCTGCGTCGACGTCACGCCCCTGTGCGACGTGCTGACCGTCGTGGGCTAGCGGTCGGCCTACGTGCGCCGGTGGAAGTCGGTGGTGCGGTGGGCGAGCGCGTGGTGCCTAGAACACAAGAGTCGTCCGTTGGTGAGGCTCGTGTCGCCGCCTTTGCTCCACGGAACTTTGTGATGGGCGTGGCACAGACCCGGTGGCCAGTCACAGCCATCGGCGGTGCAACCGTGCTGTTCGAGGCCGAGCGCGATGCGCTGGGCAGTGGTGTGGAAGCGTCGTTTGCGGCCGAGGTCGAGGACCTGGGACTTCCCGTCGAGGACGGCGGGGATGATCCCGGCGGCACAGGCCATCCGACGGGCTTCGCCAGCGCTGAGGCGTTCTCCGGTGTCGAGCTGGGCTGCCTTCAACCCACCCAACAACGTCTCCAGGGTCATGGTCACCACCACGGTGGCGTTCACCCCACCGGACTTCGGCAGCGCCTCGGCCGGATAGGACTCAATCAGCTCCTGGAACGCCACCCCCATCCGATGATCCGAAGGGCGCCCCGGCTCGGGTGAGTGGCCATCGACCGCGGTCCGGTGCTTCGGAGCCGCCTTCGCGAGCAGTCCCTTGCGGAGCATCGCGCCGTGCCGGCTGGAGATGGTGAACGAGCCGTGACACTTCCCGTGCCCGTCATCCGACATCCGCAACGAGGCAGCTGCCTCGGCGGCTTGTTCTTCCTTCTCCAACAGCTTGGCTTCGTGGGCGTCCGCGGCGGCGGGGTCGATGACCTCCAGGATCCGCTTGCCCAGGATCCGCAGCGCCTTCGCGTCACGGTCGGCCGCGTGGTCGAGCAGCCACCGTTCAGCCTTGGGCTTCACCCACGGCTCGGTGTCGTTGGGGAGTGCGTCGACCGCCGCAACGATCACCGCGGCCTGGTCGACCAGCACCCGTCCGGAAGCCAGCGCCGCACGCACTGGCTCGTGTTGGTCGGTGTCGAGGGCCTGGGCGAGCTTGAGGTCGCGGTGGGCGGCGGTCCGGGTCAGTTGGGTTGCGTGTGCCCACCAGTTCGCGGTACTCGTTGCGCCGGACTCGTCGCCGATCCGGTTGGCCTCTCCGTGGGCGGCGACCCGGAGCTCGAGCTCGTGCATCCGGCTGCCGGCGCGGGTCAGTCGGGCCAGCGTCGTGCGGGTTTCCTCATCACCCATCGACCAGGTCGACTGAGCGATTACTTCGTCGAGGAGATCCTCGATCCGCGCAGCAGCGACCGTGATCGGGTGTCCCCGATGCCTGGTCGATGCGGTGCTGGTCATGGATCAATCCAAGCACTCGCCACCGACACTGCCGGCCCGGATGTGCGGGTTATCCACCGGTCCTCTGGTCACGGTCGGATAACGAGTTTCCCCTTGTTCCACAGGGGTTTCGAGGCTCGTCGGTGGCGCTCCTCGCACCTCAACCATCGTCGGCCGCAGACCTCTTCACACCCGATCCGACCACAGGTCGGCGTCGTCCCGATAGGCGCGCATTTCCCGGCCGGAGCCGGTTCTGTCAAGGGCGCGAAGATCTCAAGCCGGGTCGACCGAGCACCACCAGCCACGTAGCGGTTATAGAGGTAAGGTGATCTATACTGCTCGATGCAGTACTTCAACAGCTCCTTATTGATGAACTCCGAGCCGTTGTCCGAATCGATCCCGCGGACCGGGAACGGGAACGCCGCGGTGATGTCCAGCAAGGCCGCGAAGACCCGCGTATGCGCCTTGTCCTTAACCGCCTGGGTCACCGACCAGGTGATCGTGAAAGTCGGCCACAGTCAGGGTCTGACAGAAGTGACCACGCGGAGTTGCCGCCCTCGTGACCCACACAGTCAACCTGGACAAACCCGGCCCGCTGCTCGTCCCACTGCGCCCAGGTCGGCATCGGTATCTGCGACTTCAACAGGCTGCCGGGCTTGGTGCCCGAACGTCCCTTCAGCTGCATCCGCTGACGCTCCCCGGCCAGCCGGCGGTCAATGGTCGCCGCGCTGACATCGAGCACAGCTGTCACCGCTGTCTCGTCGCTGATGTCGAGCTCCCCGCAGGCCCGCAACCGAGTCACCATCTCGCCCAGGAACGGCGTCATCCGCTTCCGGCCGATACGGTCGCGCGTTCCCGTCCGGCTTCCGTCCAAGGCCGCCGCAAGGCGGCGAACGCGAACCCTTGACAGGGCCGGCGGAGGCCGCACCATTGCGCCTTCGGGAGGACGACGACCACCCCGAGACACAGTCAGCTACAGAGGTCTCGACAAGCTCGACCACCGGCGACGGCCGGTTACCGGTGGTTGAGGCGCGAGCTTGCGAGCCTCGAACCCACCGGAGCCAGCGCCTCGCGCTGCGATGCCACCACCGCAGCCATGGCGGCTCGGGCGCTCCGCGCGAGGTACGGGAAGCCGAGGAAGCCGTGGGGCATCCGGTGGAAGTCCTCGACCTGCGCCCGGCCGCCCGCGGCCACCAGGGCCTCGGCGTAGGCCACGCCGCTGTCGTGCAGCGGATCGAGACCCGCCACGACCACCACTGCCGGTGGCAGGTCCGCCAAGGACTCGGCGTGCACCGGGGAGAGGCGGGGGTCGCGGGGGTCCGCGGTGGGGCCGAGGTAGTGGCCGCGGAAGGTCTCGAGGCTCTCCTGGGAGACGACGATGCCGTGGGTGTTGGTCCGGAAGGACTCGGTCTCGGCGAGGGCCTCGGTCATGTCGGTGACCGGGTAGAACAACGCCTGGTGCGCCAGCCGGGGCCCGCCACGATCCCGCGCCAGGATCGCGACGACGGCAGCGAGGTTGCCGCCGGCGCTCTCCCCCATCACGCCGATCCGGTCCGGATCCGCGCCGAGGTCATCTGCGTGCGCAGCCGCCCACTCCAGCGCCCCAAAACAGTCCTCCACGGCCGCCGGAAAGGGATGGGCCGGAGCCAGCCGGTAGTCGACCGACACGACCACAGCTCCTACGTCGCGAGCGACGATGCTGGACGCCCAGTCACCCTGACGCGCACTCCCGAGCGCGAACCCGCCCCCATGGAAGGCAAGAATCAACGGCCGACCACCAGCGCCAGAAGAAGAAGCAGGCCGATAGATCCGCAGTGGCACCTCACCATGCGGAGCGGCGTACGACGTGGTCGAGACCGACACACCCTTCTGCAGCCGACCCAGCACCAACGACGCCACGCCCCCGTCGGGGATGGCCGTCTGCTGCACGCGAGCCAGGAGCTCGGCATCCATCCGGGAGATGCTGAAGACGGGGTGCAGGCGCATGGCCCGGTCGATCACCCGGATCCCCAACGGCACCTTGCCCGTCATCCGACGACGGTACCCAGAACACCGCTCAGCGGACGTCGAGATCCACGATCGTGACCGGGTTGTCGAACTCCGTCTCCCGCAGCGAGACCTGCGCCTCCCACGTCCCCGAGGACGGGAAGACCACCGGAGCCGAGTAGGTGCCGGCCCCCACAGGTGACAGCACCAACGAGCCGAGGTCGACCGACGAGTCGCTGATCGAGACCTCGGGCGCGGCGAAGAGGTCGAGCGGCTCGCCGGCCTGGTCCTGGATCTGCAGCGAGAGCGTGTTGGGGCCACGAGTGCCCGGGTCGAGCGTGATCAGCGCCCGGTAGTCGCCCAGCGTCCCCGACTCGACCCGGTTGGGAGCGGCCTCGGCGGCCGACGGCTCCTCGCGCGGCGACTGGTTGGTCAGGAACCCCGTGAGGCCGAGGACGCCGACGATCAGCAGCGCCTCCACCCGCACCGCACGGCGTACGACGCCGGCAGCCCGTTGCAGCTCGGTGTGCCCGACCGCGTCGCGGGCCTGCGGCAGCAGCCGGGTCCGGTTCCACGAGAGCCACCAGGGCCACCAGGCCGACGACGCCGACCTTGATCAGCAGCAGCCGGCCGTACGTCGTCCCGAACAGCCCCGACCACGAGCCGATGATCCGCCAGCCGAGCAACGTGCCCGAGACGACCAGCAGCCCCAGCACGCCGGCGGCAACGGCAGAGAAGCGGGCGAGCACCTCGGCGGCGTCCCGAGCACGCCCCGCCAGCGACGGCAGCGTGAGCGCCAGCCCGACCAACCCGCCGAGCCACACCGAGCCCGCCGCCAGGTGGAGCACGTCGGTGACGACCAGCAGCGGCACCGGCTCGTAGGCCCGGGTGTGGCCGATCACGGACGGCGCGGCGATCGCCAGGGCGACCCCCAGCGTCGCGAAGTCCCTGGCCCGCGGCGCGAGCAGCCCGAGCACCAGGCCGACGGTGATGAGGCCGAGCACCACGAGGTCGTCGCCGACCAGGGACAGGTCGATCGCATCGGCCTTCACGGCACCGCCGAGGCCGAACCCCTGCTGGTAGGCGCCGTCCAGCGGCACCACGGCCGCCCACGCCAGGACGGCCAGCCCCACCGCCCCCACGTGGACCCGGGTGAGCAGGTCGCGGGTCGCGGTGGACACGCGCGCGCCACCCAGCATCCAGCACTGGAAGACCACCAGACCGGCAGCGAGCAGGAGGCCGAGGTAGCCCAGGCCCTGGACGATCCCGACCGCTGCCTTCATCGACCTGGTCGGGTCCGCATCGCCGACGTCGGGCGGCACCACCGTCTCGCTGGGCGCGCCGATCGAGAACGTCAGCGACCCCGCGATCGGGTGGCCGTCGGCGGAGACCACGCGGTAGGTGACGACGTACGTGCCGTCGTCGAGCTCGTCGGGCAGGTCTGCGGTGACGACGGTGTCGGTCGAGGAGGCATCCGCCGAGACCGGCTCACCCTGGGCGTCGAAGACGCGGATGCCCTGGTCGGTGAGCGAGACGCGTTCGTCGAAGGTGAACGTGACCACGTCCGGCGTCTCGGCCAGCACCTCGCCCTCGGCCGGGTCGGTGCTGACCAGAGTGGCGTGCGCGGCCGCCGGACTCGCGCCCAACGACAGCAACAGGGCGTGCAGGAGCGCGACCAGACCCGCGACGACCAGAAGTCGCCGCGGGCCCGACCGCGCCTGGATCATGCGTGGCTCACGCGTTGCTCACGCGTCGCGACGCGACCGCATGAGCGCCATCAGCGCGATCACGATCCCGATCAGGCCGGCGGCGAGGCCGGCCAGACCGAGCGCGACGTTGGTGTCGCTCTCGACCTCGACGGTCCGGGTCGTGGTGGTCGCCGCGGCAGGCTCCTCGTCGGTCTCCTCGGCGGCCTCACCGTGGCCGTCCTCGCCGGTCGCCTCCGTGATCGTCACCGTCGGCGCGGGGTGCTCGAGCTCGTCGGCGCTTTCTCCTTCGGGCGCGACCTCGGTCCAGCCGGTCTCGCCCTGCACGCACTTCTGCACGACCGGGAAGACCAGGGTCTCGCCCGCTGCCTCCGGCAGCTGGAGCGACAGCTCCATGGCCGCGCGGTAGCCGTCGGCGAGCGGCTCGTCGGCGGTGTAGACGACCTGGCCGACCCGCTCGGTGATCGAGTTGCCGTGGGCGTCCTCGACGGGCGTGTCGAGCTGGACCATCTTCTTCTCGACCTGCCAGCCAGGGAGCAGCGTCGGCGTCACCGACAGGACCTGCTCCGGCATCTGGATGTCCAGCGCCGTCGTCGGCGAGCCCTCACAACCGTGGCCGACGCTGACGGTCAGCACCGTGAAGGCGCCGGCCGCGGTGTCGGCAGGAGTGATGGTCACGTGGGCCGAGGCGGGGGCCGCCGCGAAGGCAGCGATCAGCAGTCCGGCTCCGGTGGCCGCGCCAAGGCGCGCGGCGGTACGTCGGTTGAGCATGTGGGTTCCTTCGTGGTTGGTGATGCGTGGGGTAGGACGGTCAGGCTGCGAGCAGCGCGACCGGCGGTCCACGAAGGGGTACGACGACGAGCGGGCGACGCAGCGGCAGCACCGGCGCGACGTGCGCAACGGTGTGGCGCAGCGCGGGCACGGGCAGCAGCCCGGCGGAGGTCCAGGTCAGCACGACCTCGACCGCGCGCCGACGCAGCTCCCACACCAAAGCGGTGACCAGGGCGCCGACCACGTGGGCCAGCACCATCTGCCAGGTGAGATCGAGGTAGGCGCCGTGCACGTGCCCGCTGTGCGGAGCAGGCGCCAGCACCGCCAGCCAGCTGTGCAGGAGGAGCTGGGTCACCGTCAGCGCGGGCACCATGACCCACAGCGGCACCCGCCCGCGCAGGGCGACGCTGCCGCCCGCGAAGACCACGCCCGCCGTGACGGCCATCCAGCCGGCCGTCGGCAACTCCCCGCCGGCCCAGGTATGGGCGGCTACGAGCACCGTCATGATCTCGAGCGTCGCCAGGGCAGCGCGCAGGGTGACCCCGCGTCGCGGCAGCACCCGGATCGACAGCACGGACCACATCCTGCCAAGAGGATGCTTCAGGCGCGCACCAGGGCCTTGGCCGGCGCCAACCGCGCGGCCGGTGCGGACAGGGAGCGCAGGTGGATGTTCTGCAGCAGACCGACGGCGAGCATGCCCGCGAACATCGAGCTGCCGCCGTACGACACGAACGGCAGGGGCACTCCGGTGACCGGCATGATGCCGAGGCACATGCCGATGTTCTGGAAGGCCTGGAAGCCGAACCAGCACGCGATCCCGGCGGCGGCGACCCGGCCGAAGACGTCCTCGGCGCGACCCGCGATCACCAGCGAGCGCCAGAGCACGACCACCATCAGCGCGATCAGCACCCCCGCGCCGACCAGCCCGAGCTCCTCGCCAGCCACCGTGAACACGAAGTCCGTGTGCTGCTCGGGCACGAAGCCCGACTGGGTCTGCGAGCCGTCGAACAGGCCTTGTCCGAAGATCCCGCCGTTGCCGATCGCGATCCGGGCCTGCTCCACGTTGTAGCCGGCTCCGCGCGGGTCGAGGTCGGGGTTCATGAAAGCCAGGAACCGGTCGACCTGGTAGTCCTGCAGCATGCCGCTCGCGACCGCGGCCAGTGCAGCGGTCACCCCGCCGCCGATCAGGAGGGCCAGCCAGCGCCGCGGCGCACCGGCCGCGGCGAGCACCCCGAAGACGGTCGCCGACAGCACCAGCATCGTGCCGAGGTCCGGCTGCAGCATGATCAACGCCGCCGGCACGGCCGCGATGGCGAGCATCAGCGTCACCTCGGCGAGCCCGACCTGGCCGCGCCAGCGACCCTCGGCCCGCTCGGCCACCACCAGCGCCATCCCGATCACCACGGCGAGCTTCGCGAACTCCGACGGCTGGATCGACAGGCCGCCGATCATCAGCCACGACCGCGACCCGTTGACCGTGGTGCCCATCGTCAGCACGAGCACCAGACCGACGAGCGATGCGAGGTAGACGAGCGGCGCGACGATCCGCACCCATCGGTGGTCGGTCACCAGCACTGCCAGCAGCAGCACCAGCCCGATCGCGATGTTGACCACCTGCTTCCACAGGTACGCCGTCGGGTCACCGCCGGTGAGGTCGTCGCGGGTGCTGGTCGCCGACCAGACCAGCAAGGACCCCATCAGGCTCAGGCCCAGCACGGCGGCCAGGAGCACCCAGTCGAGGGGCGGGACGCGGCGCATCAGTCATCCTCGTTGTCGGCGCGAGCGGGCGGCAGGATCGAGCCGTCGTTGCGGAAGTTGGGGAGCTCGTCGGGCGGCGTCACGCCGGGGATCGCGGCGCGCCCGGGCACGACCTGCTCGCCGTTGATGCCGTAGAGCGACTCCCAGATCGCCCGGATGCCCTCACCCGACGTACCGGACCCGGTGCCGCCCTGGCTGATCATCATCACCACGACGTAGTCGTCGGAGTACGACGCGACCCACGACGTCGACTGCTTGCCGTAGACCTCGGCGGACCCGGTCTTGGAGCGGATCGCCACCTCGTCGAGCGGGAAGCCGCCCATCTTCCAGGCCATCGTCCCCTGCCGGGTGACGCCCTTGAGCGCCTCGTCGATGTAGCCGATCACCCGGTCGGGCACGTCGACCTCGCCGACCTTCTTGGGCGCAATGTTGCGGATCACGGTGCCGTCCGGCGCCACGATCGCCTTGCCGATCCGCGGCGCGTAGAGCGTGCCGCCGTTGGCGATCGCGGCGTACCCGCGGGCCAGCTGCAGCGGCGTCACGATCGTGTCGCCCTGCCCGATCGCGAAGTTGACCGCGTCGCCGGCCCGGTAGGCGTAGCCCTCGACGCAGAACTCCTTGGCGAACAGGTAGACGAAGTCACTGGTCTTCGCGTCCTGCGGCTTGCCGGCGAGGTCGCAGTAGTAGTCCTTCTGCGAGTTGAAGTAGGCGAGCTTCCACTTCCGGTCCGCGATCCGGCCCGGCGCCTCCCCCGGCAGGTCGATGCCGGTCTCGCGCGCCGAACCCGAACGTCTTGGCCTCGGCGACGAGCGGGTCCTTGGCGTCGACGTCGGCGACGTCGCTGCCGAACCGCTGCCAGAAGTCGTAGCCGACGCGGTAGAAGAACGTGTTGCACGAGACCTCGAGCGCCTTGGCGAACGTGATGTAGCCGTAGGCGCCGGACTCGTAGTTCTTGAAGTCGCGGTTGCCGACGTGCAGCGACGACGAGCAGTTGAGCTGGGTGTCGGTGGTGTAGCCGTTGGTCAGCGCGCCGGCGGTCATGAACGGCTTCCACGTCGACCCGGGCGCGAACTGGCCCTGGGTCGCCCGGCCGAGCAGCGGCGTGCCGGCCTTCTCGGAGTAGAGCGCGCTGAGCTGCTTCTTGGTGATGCCGCCCACCCACAGGCCCGGGTCGTACGTCGGCTGGCTGGCCATCGCGACCACCCGCCCGGTGTCGGCCTCCAGCACGATCGCGGCGCCGGAGTCGGCGGCGTAGTGGCGGCCGGTCACGGGGTCGACGGTGGCGCGGGCGACGGCGATGGCGTCGGCGAGCTGCCGCTCGACCACGCTCTGCACCTTTGCGTCGATCGAGGTGACCAGCGTGTCGCCGGGCTGGCTGCCGATCTCGCTGTCGTCGCCGAGCACCCGGCCCATCGAGTCGACCGCGACGTTGCGGTAGCCGGGCATGCCGCGCAGCCACTCGTCGTACTGCTGCTCGACGCCGGCGCGGCCGACGGTCGAGGAACCGTTGATCGAGCGGTCGCCGGCGTCCTCGGCGTGGTCGAGCTCGTCCTCGGTGACCGGGCTGAGGTAGCCCAGCAGGTGGGCGGCGTTGATGCCGAACGGCTGCGGATAGGCGCGCACGCTCTGCTGCTCGACAACCACGCCCGGGAAGTCCTCGGGCTGCTCCTCGATCCGGATCGCGACCGAGCGGTCGACGTCCTGGGCGAGCGGCACCGGCTGGAAGGGCGAGCCGTTCCAGCACACGCCCGGCTCGCTGCCGTCCTCGCCGCAGGTGACCAGGAGCTTGTCGATCCGCTTCGGGCTGAGGTCGATCTGCCCGCCGATGCGCTTGAGCAGCCGCTCGCGCTGCTTGTCGTCCATCCGGTCCAGCACGCCGCGGTCGAGCGAGACCACCCACGACATCCGGTTGGTGACCAGCGGGCGGCCCATGTCGTCGACGATCAGCCCGCGCTCCGGCTGCACCACGATCTCCCGCACCGACTGGGCCGCAGCCTGGGCGGTGTACTCGTCGCCGCTGACGACCTGGAGGTAGTACAGGCGGGCGAAGAGGGTGGCGAACAGCGCGAACACCATGGTCTGGATGACGACCAGCCGCAGGCGGCTTCTGGTGGTCGAGCTGCGACCCGCTCACGTCGCGTGCTCGGGCTCGAGCCGCGCGAACATCACCATCACCGCGGGCAGCACCACCGGCGTCAGCAGCACGTCCCAGAGCACCGCGACCACGATCACCTGGAGCAGGTCGGGCACGGCCAGCGGCGGGTCGCGCAGGAGCACGCCGGAAAGGGCGAAGACGGAGGTGCCGAGGAACGACGAGGCGCCCACGGTGGCGACCACGACCAGCGCGGTCGGCTTGGCGTCGAAGCGGGTGTCCTGGGAGACCCGGCCGGCGACGTACCCGACCAGCAGCAGCGCCAGCGCCCAGCGGCCGGCCACATGGTCGGCGGGCGGCACCAGGTCGAGCAGCACCCCGCCGGCGAAGCCGAGGACCATGCCGAACTCCGCGCCGCGCACCAGCGCCGCACCGACCACGACCAGCAGACCAGGTTGGGCACGACGCCGTGCCACGAGAAGTGCGAGAACACCGACATCTGCAGCACCAGCGCCAACGACACCGCGACCCCGGCGGCCGCCACGCGGACCGACGTCATCGCAGGCTCCCGTCGGCCTCGATCAGGGCGCGATCGCTGTCGGTGCCCGACGGCACCACGACACCGACCACGTCGAGCGCTCCGAAGTCCACGAACGGCTCGATCTCGGCGCGCTGCGACTGGTCGCGCAGGCTGGTGAAGACCTTGGTGACCCGGCCGATCGGTACGCCGCTGACGTACGGCGCGCCGCCCTCGCTGCCCCAGGTCACCACCGTGTCGTGCTTGGCCGGCACGACGTTCTCGTCGACGAGTTCCAGGTCCAGCCGGCCCGCGTCGCCGATGACGCCGCGACCGCGCAGGAAGCCCACCTCCATGCTCTCGCCGACCCGCCCGCCGACGGTGGAGTCCGGGTCGATGATCAGCAGCACGGTCGCCGTGGTGCGGGTGACGCGCAGCACCCGGCCGACCAGGCCGTCGTCGTTGAGCACGGTCAGGTCCGGCACCAGTCCGGCGTCGGAGCCGGCGTCGATGGTCACGGTGCTCGAGAACGACTGCGACGGCCCCAGCCCCACCACCCGCGCCGGCACCAGCGCGTGGCCGAGGGTGCCCGCCGCCGCGGTCAGCCCCTCGAACTCGGCGAGGCGGTTGCGGTCGAAGTCCGAGGTCCGTACCTGCGAGAGGAGCTCGGCGTTCTCGGCCTCGAGGTCGTCGACCTCGTCGCGCAGCGAGTCGCGGCTCTGGAACCAGTCGGGGATCGCGGTGATCGGCCGGACCACGACGGACGCGCCCGTCTCGGCCGGGCCGAACAGCTCGCCCAGCCCGCGCCGGGCCGGCTCGAGCGCGGAGTCGGTGCTGTCGTTGAGGTCGAGGGTGATCAGGGTGACGCAGGCCAGCACGAGCGCGATGACCAGCCCGCGGGGCGGCTCTCCGCGGCCGCGCTGCGGCTCGCGGGAGGTCCAGCGCCGCTCGCGCCGGTCCATCAGAAGCGCCTCTTGTCGGAGACCAGCACCTGCTGCAACGCCTCGAACTCCTCGACGCACCGGCCGGCGCCCATCGCCACCGAGAGCAACGGGTCGTCGGCGACATGCACGGGCATGCCGGTCTCGTGGCGCAGCCGCTCGTCGAGGCCGCGCAGCAGGGCGCCGCCGCCGGTGAGCACGATGCCGCGGTCCATGATGTCGCCGGCCAGCTCGGGCGGGGTCTGGTCGAGGGTGGCGCGGACGGCGTCGATCACCGCGTGCAGCGGCTCCTCGATCGCCTGGCGGATCTCGGCGCTGGAGATGCTGACGGTGCGGGGCAGGCCGGAGACCAGGTCGCGCCCGCGGATGTCCGCAACCGGCTCATCAGCCATCGGGAACGCCGAGCCGAGGGTCATCTTGACCTCTTCGGCCGTGCCCTCCCCCAGCATCAGGGCGTGTTCCTTCTTCATCCACGCCACGATCGCCTGGTCGATCTCGTCGCCGGCCGTGCGGACAGAGAGGGAGGTGACGATGCCGCCGAGGGAGATCACCGCGACCTCGGTCGTGCCGCCGCCCACGTCGACGACCATGTTGCCGGTGGCCTGGTGCACGGGCAGGCCGGCCCCGATGGCCGCGGCCATCGGCTCCTCCACGATGTAGACCCGGCGGGCGCCGGCCTGGTAGCCGGCCTCCTTCACCGCGCGCTGCTCGACCGGCGTGATGCCGCTCGGCACGCAGATCACCATCCGGGGCTTGGCGAAGTAGCGGCGCCGGTGCACCTGCTGGATGAAGTAGCGCAGCATCTGCTCGGTGGCGTCGAAGTCGGCGATCACGCCGTCCTTGAGCGGGCGGATGGCGCTGATGTTGTCGGGGGTGCGGCCGATCATCCGCTTGGCGTCGTGGCCGACGGCCAGGATCTCGCCGGTGGTGTCGTTGAGGGCCACCACGCTGGGCTCGTCGAGCAGCACGCCCTTGCCGCGGACATAGACCAGCGTGTTGGCGGTGCCGAGGTCCACAGCCATGTCACGGCCGATGAAGCTGTTCGCCATGCGCGCATGCCTCGCAAGCTCGTCCGCGCGCCGGGGAAGGGGTGAGGCGTACGACGCGCGCACGTTACCGCCGTACCGCTGCGAGCGTAGGATTCCGCGCCCGGAGATCGGCGCAGGCACGCCGGAGGGGCTCAGCCGAGGATCGGAGCCGGGTCGGGTCGGCCTTCCCACGTGTCGCGGTCGCCTTCCGGTACGTCGACGCACGGCCCGGACGCGTCGAGCAGCACGTAGTCGCCCTGCTCGGGCAGCTCGGAGAACCGCACCTCGACCTCCCCAACGGTGCCGCCGAGGGTCTGCCCGCCCGGCCGCTCCCCCGGATGTCGCGTCGGTCAGGCCAGCCGGGTCGAGGGCGTCCAGGTAGGGACGGGCGGCAGCGGGACCGGCGTCGATGCGCGCCGAGGCCCGGTAGCGGAAGTTGCGGTGGCCCTCCGGGAACACCGAGTCACAGCCCTCCCAGTGGCCGGTGGCCGTGCGCACCCGCCCCTGCAGTGCCGTGGCCGCGTCGGTGGCCAGGGTCGCGACCAGGTCGCGGACCTCGGTGCGCTGGGCCTCCAGCGCAGCGGTGGCCTCGTCGGGCTCCACGTCCACGTCATCTCCTGAGTCGCATCCGGTCAGGATGACCGCTGCCACGACCAACCCTGCCAGCCGGGTCTTTGGTGATCGAGTAGCGCGAGCGAGGAACGAGCGAGCGCGTATCGAGATCACCGAGTGACCGTAGTCGTCGGGTCGCGATCGAGCTCGGGGTCCTGGACTCCGCCCCACCACGGGTCGTAGTTGTGCTCGGCCTCGTTGACGCCGTCGTAGTTGCCGTTGACGATCTGGCTGATGTTGTAGAGCGACTCGGTGTTGTGGTCGAAGTAGAGCGAGTGCTGGTCGAAGCCGGGGAGATCCCCACGCGTGGTCGACTCGGCCTCGAACCGGATGGCGCCGAAGTCGTCCTCCGCCGGGTCGTCGCCGAGCCCGGCGCCCAGCAGCGTCTCTCCGTGCACCCAGCCGTGGTTGGCGAGGTAGGTGACGGGGTCGCGGCTGTTGGCGCCGGCCCAGACGTGGTCAGGGTCGATGCCGGTGTCGCCGGCGTTGTTGGTGTCGCCGCCGACGCCCGGGCTGCCGACGAAGATGAGGTCGTCGGTGGCCAGGCCGTCGTCGTGGGCGCCGTGGCCGGTCGTGGTCGAGCCGTAGCTGTGGCCGATCGTGGTCAGGTGGGCCGGCTCGCCGTCGCGGCTCTCGCGCAGCCCGTCGATGGTGTCGGAGAGGCGCTCGCCGCCGTCCTCGGCAGCGCCCTCGGTGAGCACGCCGGCGCCGTCCCAGCCCTCGCCGGTCCACGGCAGGTTGTCGGGGGCGTCGTAGCCGATCCAGAACATGGTGGCGTTGGACTCGGTGCCGTCGAGGAAGCGGGTCGACTCGTAGAGGGTCGCGGCCCGGTCGGCCTGGTAGGGCGCGCTCTGGGCATCGGTGCCGAAGCCGGGCACGAGCACCGCGACGTTGTCGGCCGTGTCGAGGTTGCCGGCAGAGATCGCCACGCGGCCGTCGCCGTCGAACGCCGACGGGTCGTAGATGTAGAGCTGGGTCTCGATCGGCTCGCCCGTCACCGGGTCGACCCGGCCCTCGATGGTGTCGATCGCACGGTCGGCGGCGCGGGCGTTGTCGAGCCACTCGCGCTCGTCATCGGTGAGCAGGCCACGGTCCTCCAGCAGGCCCCAGTCGGCCAGGTCGCGGTCGAGGGCGACGGTGTTGGCATCGTTGCGGTCCTCGGCCGGGATGCCGTCGAGGTTGCCGATCGCACCCGGAGCGGCCGCGATGATCGCGAGCTGCTGCTCCCGGGTGAGGCTGTCCCACCAGGTGGTTGACGTCCTCCGGTGAGGCGCCCGCCGGCGGCTTGGTCGCGAGCGCCGCATCGGCCGGGTCGGCGACTCCGCCGTAGACGCGTTCGACCTGGTCGAGGGTCAGCACGCGGTTGAAGGCGTCGTTCATCTCCTGCTCCTCGGTGGCGATGTCCGCCACCCAGGTCGCCACGTCGGCGTCGAACCCGGTCACCTGTCCGCTTGATCCGGTCGCAGTCCGCCTGGATGGCGGGTGCCTCGGCCTCGGTGGCCGAGGCCGCCTGCTCGCGCAGGAGCGCGATCTGCTGCATCAGGTGCTGGCGGCGGTCCTCGAGATCCACGCGCCGGGTCTCGAGACCGGTCATCTCGGTCGCGTGCGCCTCGACCCGCCGGGCCACCCCGCGCAGGGCCAGCGACATCGCGTCGGCGCGACGGCCGATGGGCGCGATCGAGGAGTGGTACGCCGTCGAGCCCTCGCCCGACCAGTCGCCGACCCGCGCGGTGCCGGCGACGAACGTGCCGACGTCGTCGACCTGGGCGGAGGCCGCGAGCAGCTGGCCGCCGCACTCGCTGATCGCACCGGGGTCGACCACGAGCGCCGGGAGGGCGCGTGGTTGCGGAGGCAGCGTGATGGTGGTCATCGCTCCTCCCGCAGGTAGGCCATCAGCAGGAGCAGCTCGCGTGCCCTGCGCCTCGTCGCTGGCGACGTAGTCGCCGATCGCGGCGCGCAGGCCGTCGGCCCGCGCCTCGCAGTCGGTGCCGAGGGTGTCGGTGAACCGCTGCCAGCCGGTGGTGAACCGGGAGGCCACACCGGACACCGGACCCGTGAAGCCGGCCGTCGACGCCCCGCCGATCTGGCGCGACGCCGCAGCCACGTCGAGGTGCTGCTCGTCCCAGCCGCGGGAGGCGACCCCGACACTGACCGGCACGACCTCCATCAGCGCACACTCGCTCGGCTGGTGAGCTCGCCGGCGCGCTCGGTGCCGACCGGCATCGAGCCCGAGGAGATCGTGAGCAGCAGCGCCGTCGACTCGGCGGCGTACGACGCCGTCAGCTCCACTTGGCCTGTCCTGAGTTGCCGAGGGACGAGGCTTATCGAAGGGTCGAGCACCCCGGTCAGTCGCTCGACGCCGACTCCCTGCGGACGGCGCACCGCCCAGCCCCGGCTCTCGAGCTCGTGGCGGAGCCGGACCAGCACCGCGTAGCCGTCGCCGTGCCGGGTGGAGACCGTCGCGACCGCCCGGACGTCCGCTGGGCCCGAGCCGAAGCGGAAGCCGGCCTCGGGCTGCTCGGCCGCATCGGGCGCGGCGGCAGACCACAGCCCGGTCGCCAGTGCGCTGACCCGCTCCAGCGTCGCGGCGACCTCGTCGGGCGAGCGTGGCTCAGCGACCGACGGCTCCTCCGGCAGGCAGCACGACGATGTCGACGTCGGGATGCCGGCGGCGTACGGCGGCGAAGAACGGATCGTCGATGACGTCAGTCGGGGGTCGCAGCTCCATGCACGGAGGGTGCCCCCGCTGGGAGGGTGGAAACCGACGCCGTCCCAGCCTGTGGAGAGGAGCGTCCTAGAGGTGCGGGAACCAGATCGCGATCTCGCGCGCGGCGGACTCCTCGGAGTCGGAGCCGTGCACGAGGTTCTCGCGGTTGGAGAGCGACAGGTCGCCACGGATGGTGCCGGGCGCGGCCTTGCGGCCGTCGGTGGCGCCGTTGATCGCCCGCACCACCTCGATGGCCTCGTCACCCTCGAGCACCAGGGCCACCAGCGGCCCGCTGGTCACGAACGTGCGCAGCGGCGGGTAGAAGTCGCGCTCGACGTGCTCGGCGTAGTGCTGGTCGGCG
Organism: uncultured Actinomycetota bacterium; assembly: GCA_963769475.1. Taxonomy (GTDB): domain Bacteria; phylum Actinomycetota; class Actinomycetes; order Propionibacteriales; family Nocardioidaceae; genus Nocardioides. The sequence continues at coordinate 597,955 of CAVYLX010000001.1, forward strand.
AGCCCGCCGTCGATGGTGCGGTGCTCCATCGCCACGATGGTCAGGCCCTTGGCCTCGAACCGCGAGAGCACCTCTCCGACCAGCCCGCGGCGGACGGTGTCGGGCTTCAGCAGGACCAGGCTGCGTTGCGTCATGCGGCGAACCCTATCCAGCCAGTTCTCCCGAAAGCTGGGCAGCCCTGCGGGCGACATCCTGCGGCACGCCGTCGTGGGAGTCGTCGCCCGACACCGGCGCGTCAGCGACCCGGCGGATCGGGATCACGCCGCCCCAGACACCCGCGTCGACGTCCTCGGGCTCGTCGACCGGGCCCTCGGCCCGGATCTTCACCGACGCCTCGCGCAGCGGCACGGCCAGCACCGAGGTGGCGGCCAGCTCCTTGCGGGTGCTCGCGCGCAGCGTGCCCGACCGCCCGGGGATCATGTGGTCGACGGTCAGGGCCAGGGCGTGCAGCCGCTCGTCGGCGTCCTCGACGACCCGGGCGGTGCCGATCACGACCGCGGACCGGTAGTTCATCGAGTGGTGGAACGCCGACCGCGCCGCGACCAGCCCGTCGAGCTCGGTGATCGTCACGCACACCGTGTTGTCCTTGGTCCGCCGGAGCCAGCCGGCACCCACCGAGCCGTGGATGTAGAGCGTGCCGCCGTCGTCGGGACCCTCGAGGTCGACCGCGAACGTCACCGGCAGCACGATCGGGTGCCCGTCGACGGCCACGCCGACGTGTGCGATCAGGGCGTCGTCGAGCAGGCGGTAGAGCTCGGTCCGGTCCTCGACCGCGCGGTTCTTGCCGCGGGTGACGGTCGTGCGCGGAGTCGGGGACAGCGGGGCTTCGACGGACATGGGTCTATCGTGGCCGACAAGTGGCAGGCACACACGGGCCACTTTCCAACGATTCCGACAGGACACTATGGCGCTCCTCCCGCTGCCGCTGCGGCTCGACCGCGCCGGCAGCGCTCCCCTCCGCACCCAGCTGGCCGACCAGATCCGGGAGATCGTCATCTCCGGCACGGCCGCGGTCGGCGACCGGCTGCCGAGCAGCAGGGCGCTGGCGACCGACCTCGGCGTCTCCCGCGCCCTGGCGGAGCAGGCCTACGACCAGCTCGTGGCCGAGGGCTGGCTGGAGGGCCGGCACGGCAGCGGGACGTTCGTCGCGGCCAGCGGTTCTCGCCGGTCCGCGCGGGTGCACCACCCGGTCCTGCCGGAGGGTCCGGCCACCATCCGGCTCGACACCGGCACGCCGTGGATCGACCCGCGACACACGGCCGCCTGGCGCCGGGCCTGGCGCGACGTGTCCTCGGCGACTCCCCCGAGCGGCTACGACGACCCGCGCGGACTGCCCGAGCTCCGCGCCGAGCTCGCCGCCCACCTCGCGCGGACCCGGGGCCTCGACGCCGACCCCGAGGACATCGTCGTCACCGCGGGCACCGTCGACGGCCTGCGCCACCTCCTGGCCGCCCTGCCGGCGGGGCCGGTCGGCCTCGAGGACCCCGGCTACCGAGCCGCCGCCGAGACCATCCGCACCTGCGGCCGCGAGGTCCGCGACCTGCCGGCCCTCGGCCCGCACACCGACCTGACGGGGCACGGTCGCCGCGTACGTGACACCCGCCCACCAGCACCCGCTCGGCCCGGTCATGTCCGGTCCCGACCGGCTCACCCTGCTGGCCGCCGCCCGGGCGGCCGACGCGCTCGTGGTCGAGGACGACTACGACTCCGAGTTCCGCTACGACGTGGCGCCCGTGCCCGCACTCGCCAGCCTCGACCGGGAGCGGGTGGCCTACCTCGGCACCGCGAGCAAGTCCGTCGCTGCCGAGCATGCGGCTGGGCTGGCTGGTGCCGCCGACCGGGCTGCTCGAGCCGGTCAACCGGATCCGCGAGGCCACCCACGACTCGGTCTCCTGGCCGGTGCAACGAGCGTTCCTGTCCCTGCTGCGCGACGGCTACGTCGACAAGGTCGTGCGCTCCGCGCGGCGCGTGTACGCCGTCCGCGCACCCCGGGTGGCGGCCGCCCTGGCGCCGTACGGCGAGATCGCCGGGCCGGTGGCCGGGATGTACGCCACCGTGCTGATGCCCGTGGATCGTGCGGCCCGCGCGCATCGGGCAGCGCTCGCGGCCGGCTTCGACGTGCCGCTGCTCGCCGACTACTGCCGCAGCCACGTGCGCGGCGGGCTGATCGTGGGGTTCGGAGGCTGCACCGACGACGAGCTGGACCGCGCCCTGGCGGCGCTGGTCGATGCGCTCTCAGGCTGAGGAGTCTGCGTCGGGCCCGAGCTCGGCGTAGGCCGCCTCGCGCTCGCGCTCGATCTTCCGGCCCAGGAAGTACGCCGTGCCCCACAGCAGGGCGAAGATCGGGCCCAGGACGAACATGATCGTGACCACGAGCCCGAGCGCGATCGCCCAGAGCTGGATCACCCAGCCGAGCAGGTAGCCCCACTCACGCGCGGAGCAGGCCGGCGACCACGAGGCAGGCCACCATCAGGCCGAGACCCACGGACAGCGCGGCGCGCGGGGGCACGTCGGCGATCGAGATCATCACCGGCGTGGTCAGGCCGAGCGTGATCGCCTCGAGCGCCAGCACCGCGGCGCACATGCCACGGCGCGGGGACCGCGGTGGCGCGCTCACGAGCGCCCCTTCAGCAGGGAGCGGGCCTCGCCGACGGTGACGACCGAGCCGGTGATCAGCACGGCGCCGGACCCGAGCGGGTCGCCGAACGCCTCCCCCGCCTCGGCGAGCGCGGCCGCCTGGTCGATCGCGTCGGACAGCTTGGGCACGACGGTCACCCGGTCCTCGCCGTAGATCTCGATCGCGGTCGCCGCGAGCTCCTCGGCGGGACGTGCGCGGGGAGTGGAGTTCTGGGTGCAGATGACGTGGGCGAAGTGGGGCTCGAACGCCGCCAGCACTCCCTCGTAGTCCTTGTCGGCCATGACGCCGACCACCCCGATCAGCGGAGAGAACTGGAAGGAGTCGTCCAGGGCCGCGGCCACGGCCTGGGCTCCGTGCGGGTTGTGGGCCGCGTCGAGCACGATCGTCGGGCTACGGCGGATGACCTCGAGCCTTCCGGGCGAGGTGACGCGCGCGAACGCCTCACGGACCAGGGCGTCGTCGAGCGGCTGGTCGCCGGCGAACGCCTCCACCGCGGCCAGCGCGACGGCGGCGTTCTGGGCCTGGTGGGCGCCGTACAGCGGCAGGAAGACCTCGTCGTAGGTCTGCCGCAGCCCCTGGAGGGTCATCACCTGGCCGCCCACGGCAGGCGCGCGTGAGACGACGCCGAACTCCACGCCCTCGCGGGCGACGGTGGCGCCGACCTCCTTGACGCGGGCGAGCAGCACGGCTGCCACCTCGCGACTCTGCTCCGCGAGGACGGCCACCGAGCCCGGCTTGATGATCCCGGACTTCTCCACGGCGATCTCCTCCGGCGTGTTGCCGAGGTACTTGGCGTGGTCGACCGCGATCGGCGTCACCACCGCAACCGCGGCGTCGATGACGTTGGTGGCGTCCCAGGCCCCGCCCATCCCGACCTCGACCACGGCCACGTCGACCGGGGCGTCGGCGAACGCGGCGTACGCCATCCCGACGACGGTCTCGAAGAACGACAACGGGAGCGGCTCGCGATGCATCGATGATGTGCGTGTACGCCGCCACGTCGTTGAACGCGCGCACGAACTCCTCGTCGCTCAGCGGCTCTCCGTCGATGCTGATCCGCTCGCTCATCCGCTCCACGTGCGGAGAGGTGAAGCGGCCGGTGCGCAGGTCCAGGGCCCGTAGCAGCGTGTCGATCATCCGCGAGGTCGAGGTCTTGCCGTTGGTGCCGGTGAGGTGGATCGCGGGGTAGCCCTGCTGCGGGTCGCCGAGCAGCGTGGTGAACGCCCGGATCCGGTCCAGCGACGGCTCCAGCTTGGTCTCCGGCCAGCGCGAGAGGAGGGCGTCCTCGACCTCGGCGTACGTCTCGGCGAGGCGGGGTGCGAGGTCGGGGGTCGACGGAGGCTCAGTCATCTCTCCAGGAGTCTAGGAGGCGCCACAGGTGGAACACGTTCTATGTCTCGATATGCTCGCTGCGCTCGCACTCGACAACCGAAAAGAACCCCGATGAGCTCCCTGAACCAACGCTTCGACGCGCTCCGGGCTGCCCAGCCGGCGAGCACGGACGACCTCGATGACCTGTGGGGCGACCTGGCGCCGGTCACGGTCGAGGAGATCCTCGGCCCGTGGCGCGGGGGCGACTTCAACACCGGCCACATCGCGAGCACCGTGCTCGAGCAGGTGCGGTGGGACGGCAAGACGTTCGTGTCCCCCCTCGACGCCAAGCCACTGATGTGTCGCGACGACGACGGCGAGCTCTACTCCAACCTGAAGGCCGGCGGCGACGGCGAGGCCTCGCTGTGGCCGGTCGAGTTCCGCGGTGAGACCACGGCGACGATGGTCTACGACCGGATGCCCGTCTTCGTACCACGCCCAAGTTGGTCGACGACGCGACCCTGATGGGAATCATGAACGGCAAGCTCCAGTCCGCCTTCGGGGTCAACGACCTCTACTACTTCTGGCTCGAGAGGGACGACGCATGAAGACGACCGTGGCGATCATCAACAAGCAGGGCGGTGACTTCGAGTTCGAGGAGGTCGACCTCGAGGGGCCACGCGCCGACGAGGTGCTGGTCCGGATCGTTGCGACCGGCCTGTGCCACAGCGACATCACGATGAAGGGCTTCCTGCCCGAGGAGATGTTCCCCAACGTGTTCGGGCACGAGGGTGCGGGAGTCGTCGAGGAAGTCGGTGCCGACGTAGAAGGCATCGCCGTCGGCGACCACGTGGTGCTGAGCTTCCGGTCCTGCCGCACCTGCCAGAAGTGCACGGCCGGCCTGGTCGGCTACTGCGACTCGACGCTGATCATCAACTACATGGGCATGCGCATGGACGGCTCCACGACGTACACGAGGGACGGCGCGCCGGTCTTCGGCTCGTTCTTCGGGCAGTCCAGCTTCTCCCAGCACGCCATCGCCTACGCCGACAACGTGATCGTGGTCGACAAGTCGCTCGACCTGACCACCCTGGCGCCGTACGGCTGCGGCTTCCAGACCGGCGCCGGCACCGTCCTCAACGTGATCCAGCCCGGGCCCACCGACAGCCTGGTCGTCTACGGCGTCGGCGCGGTCGGTCTGGCCGCGCTCGCTGCCGCCGCGACGCTCGAGACCGGCCCGGTCGTCGCGGTCGACCTGATGCCGAGCCGCCTGGAGATCGCGGCCCGCTTCGGCGCGATCGGCATCAACCCCGCAGAGCTCGGCGAGAGCCCCGGCATTGATGGGGTCGTCGACCGCGTCAAGGAGCTCACCGGAGGCGGCGCGACGTACGGCATCGACACCACCGCCGTCCCCGCCGTCGTGAAGCAGGCGCAGCAGTCCCTGGGAGTCCGGGGCACGCTGATCGTCCTCGGCCTCGGCGCCGAGGAGTACGTCGTCGACGCCATCGACATGCTGCAGAACGGCAAGATCGTGAAGGGCTCCATCGAGGGCGACTCCGACCCGCAGGAGATGGTGCCGCGACTGATCGCCCTCAACGCGGCCGGCCAGTTCAAGGTCGACGACCTGATCGCCACCTACCCCTTCACCGAGATCAACACCGCCGTCGCCGACGTACTCGCCGGAAAGGTCGTCAAGCCCGTCCTGGTGTGGTGACTTGCCCGGGCAGTCGTCGTCCTCCCGAAGGCGACATTGTGCGGACGCCGACCTGTGGTCGGTTCGACCGCGGCCGTTTTGGCGGGGCGCATCCGCTATGCCGCTGTTTTGAGCCACCTGGTGACCCACAACAGCGGCACAGCCGTCCGGACCCCACCGATCGATCGATCGATCGGCTACGCGCGCGGGGCCGACACCAACCACGAGGCAACAGTCAGCGGATGACGAGATTGGCCATGTCGACGACGGGTCGGTAGCCGAGGGCCCCGGTGGCCGGTGGGAGCCCGCCGTCGGCGGCTCGATGGGTAACGGTGGACACGACGGTGTTGAGCACCGGCTCCGCCGCGAGGTGCTCACCGGCCACGTCGAGAAAGGCTCGAGGGTCGTCGAAGAACTCGAGCTCGGTCATTCCCGCAGGCTACCGAGGGTCCACGACCCTCTGCCGATGACTAATCCGGGCGACCGGCCCCATAGGATTTGCCCATGACCGAGACCACTGACGCCCCAGCACCGGAGACGACGAGCACTGATCAGCGTGCCGTCGTCGTACCGGACAAGCCGGCGCTCGAGGGCCTCGAGACCAAGTGGGTCACCCGCTGGAAGGACGACAACACCTACGCCTTCGACCGGACCCAGCCGCGCGCCAACGTCTACTCCATCGACACGCCCCCGCCCACGGTCAGCGGCAGCCTGCACGTCGGACATGTCTTCTCCTACACCCACACCGACCTGATCGCCCGCTTCCAGCGGATGCGCGGCAAGTCGGTCTTCTACCCGATGGGCTGGGACGACAACGGCCTGCCGACCGAGCGCCGGGTGCAGAACTTCTACGGCGTGCGCTGCGACCCCTCCCTGCCGTACGACGCCGACTTCACTCCCCCGGAGAAGCCCGACCCCAAGCGCCAGGTGCCGATCAGCCGGCCCAAGTTCATCGAGCTCTGCGAGCAGCTCGTCGAGCAGGACGAGCAGGTCTTCGAGTCGCTGTGGCGCACGCTCGGGCTCTCCGTCGACTGGTCCCAGCACTACACGACCATCGGCCCGAAGGCGCAGCTGGCGAGCCAGCGGGCGTTCCTGCGCAACTTCGCGCGCGGTGAGGCCTACCTCCAGGAGGCGCCGACGCTCTGGGACGTCACGTTCCAGACCGCCGTCGCCCAGGCCGAGCTCAAGGCGCAGGAGTACGCCGGCCACTACCACCGCATCGCGTTCCACAAGCCCGACGGGGAGAAGCTCTACATCGAGACGACTCGCCCCGAGCTGATCCCCAGCGTGGTCGCCCTGGTCGCCCACCCCGACGACGAGCGCTACCAGCCGCTGTTCGGCACCACCGTGAGCAGCCCGGTCTTCGGCGTCGACATCCCCGTGCTGGCCCATCCGCTGGCCGAGAAGGACAAGGGCGCCGGCATCGCCATGTCGTGCACGTTCGGCGACCTCACCGACGTCATCTGGTGGCGCGAGCTCAACCTGCCGGTCCGCACGCTGATCGGCCGCGACGGCCGGCTGTCGCGCGACACTCCGTTGTGGCTGGCAGAGGTGCCCGCCGCCGCGGCGTACGAGGACCTCAAGGGCAAGACGGTGTTCTCGGCCCGCGAGGCGATGGTCGAGAAGCTGCGCGAGTCCGGTGACCTCGACGGCGAGCCGACCCCGACCATGCGGATGACCAACTTCTACGAGAACGGCGACAAGCCCCTCGAGATCGTCGCGACCCGCCAGTGGTACATCAGGAACGGCGGGCGCGACGCGGACCTGCGGGCCCAGCTGGTGGAGGACGGCGCCGCGATCGAGTGGATCCCGGCCCACATGCAGCACCGCTACGACAACTGGGTCTCCGGCCTCAACGGCGACTGGCTGGTCTCCCGCCAGCGCTACTTCGGCATCCCGTTCCCGGTCTGGTATCCCCTCGACGCCAGCGGCGAGCCCGACTACGCGCACCCGCTCCTCCCGTCCGAGGCCGACCTGCCGATCGACCCGTCCACGGCCGCTCCGCAGGGCTTCACCGAGGACCAGCGCGGCCAGGCCGGCGGCTTCATCGGCGACCCCGACGTGATGGACACCTGGGCGACCTCGTCGCTCACCCCCCATATCGCGGGCGGGTGGGAGACCGACAACGACCTGTTCGAGCGGGTCTTCCCGATGGACCTGTGCACCCAGGGCCACGACATCATCCGCACCTGGCTGTTCTCCCGCGTGGTCCGGGCCCACTTCGAGAACGGGCAGGTCCCGTGGTCGCACGCCATGCTCTCGGGCTGGATCCTCGACCCCGACCGCAAGAAGATGTCGAAGTCCAAGGGCAACGTCGTCGTGCCGACCGAGACCCTCGACAAGTTCGGCTCCGACGCGGTGCGCTGGCGCGCCGCGATGGCCAGGCCCGGCCTGGACTCGCCGTTCGACGAGACCCAGATGAAGGTCGGCCGCCGGCTGGCGATGAAGGTCCTCAACGTCTCCAAGTTCGTGCTCGGTGGCGTGGGTGCCACCTCGGTCAACCCGGTCGCCATCACCGAGCCCATCGACTGCGCGCTGCTCGGCCGGCTGCGTGGCGTCATCGCCAAGGCCACCGATGCGTTCGAGGCCTACGACTACACCTCCGCGCTGGAGACGGTCGAGAAGTTCTTCTGGGAGTTCTGCGACGACTACGTCGAGCTGGTCAAGAACCGCGCGTACGCCGAGGGGCAGACCGCCGGCGGCGAGTCCGCGCGCGCCACGCTGGCGCTCGCGCTCGACGTACAGCTCCGCCTGCTCGCGCCGTTCCTGCCCTACGTGACCGAAGAGGTGTGGTCGTGGTGGCGCGACGACTCCGTCCACCACGCGTCGTGGCCGGAGGTCACCGAGCTCGGCTCCGCCGCAGCGGCCGACCCCTCGGCCATCGATGCCGTGGCCGCCGCCCTGATCGGCATCCGTGGCGCGAAGTCGCAGGCCAAGGTCTCGATGCGGGCCGAGCTCTCCCGGGTGGAGATCCGCGGACCCGAGGCGCTGGTCGCTGCCGCCAGGCTCGCGTCCGATGACCTGCGCGCGACGGGCAAGATCACCGGCGAGCTGGTGTTCACCGCCGACGAGTCGACGGAGATCTCGGTCGCGGCCGAGCTGGCTCCGGTCGAGGAGTAACGACTAAGGGGCGCTGTCCGGGTCGGCGCTCTGGCTGCCGTCGCCCGTAGGTGCGTCGACCGGCTCCTTTTCGGCATCACCGGCGCCCTCGGGCTCGGTGTCGCCATCGTCCGGGTCGGCGTTGGTGGACGGCTCCTCCGAGGGCTCCTCCGACGGAGACTCCGAAGGCTCCTCGCTCGGCTGCTCCGACGGGGACTCCGACGGGGACTCCGAAGGCTCCTCGCTCGGCTCCTCCGACGGGGACTCAGACGGCTCCTCGCTCGGCGTCTCATCGTCCGGCCCGAAGATGGTGAAGGCGATGATCGGGATCTTGATGACCGTGCTCGGGGGCCACAGCTCACCCTCGTCGGCCGGGTCGTCGACGTTGTCGCCCGGGGCGCCGTCCGCGGAATGCGAGCCGCCGACCGCGCCCGAACTCTCATCCGCACCGCGGTCAACGCCGTCGGGCGAGCCGGGGAAGCCCGGGGCTGGCGACGACGGTGCGCCGGACACCTCGATCGACTCGTCGATCTCGACCGGTGGGATCGGCTGGACCTCGGGGGCCAGGAAGTAGGCGGGGCCGAGCTGTTCGGGGTTGAGCACGATCAGGGGGTGGTCGCGCCCGTCAGTGCGCATGGTGTCGACAAGGATCAGCCCACAGACCAACGCCACGAGGACGAACGCCAGCAGTGGTGCCTTCTGGTTGCGGCTCACAGGCCCCTACGCCTTTCCTGCCCGGATCAGGAACGTGATGAAATCTTGACGTTGCCATTCTTCACGGTCAAGGGCCTTCGGCACGACCGCACAGGGGCAAGATGACTACAAATGACTAGACATCTGTAGTCACATCGGGCGAGTTACGCCGACTTCTTCTTCTTCGCCTCGGACTCGCGCTGGACCAGCGTGGGTGCGACGTCGTCGACGACGACCTCGCGGGTGACGATCACCTTGGCGACGTCGGCGCGGGACGGTACGTCGTACATCACGTGGAGGAGGACCTCCTCGATGATGGCGCGCAGGCCGCGGGCACCGGTGCCGCGCTCGAGCGCGTTGTCGGCGATGGCCGCGATGGCGTCTTCGGTGAACTCCAGCTCGACGCCGTCGAGCTCGAAGAGCTTCTGGTACTGCTTCACCAGGGCGTTGCGCGGCTCGGTGAGGATCTGCACGAGCGCCTCACGGTCGAGCTTGGTGACGCTGGCGATGAGCGGCAGCCGGCCGATGAACTCGGGGATCAGGCCGAACTTGGTGAGGTCCTCGGGTCGCACCTGGGCGAGCAGGTCCTCGCCCGCACGCTCCGCCGCGCCGCGTACTTCTGCGGTGAAGCCGAGCGTCTTCTTGCCGACCCGCTGCTCGATGATCTGCTCGAGCCCGGAGAAGGCGCCGCCGACCACGAACAGGATGTTGGTGGTGTCGATCTGGATGAACTCCTGGTGCGGGTGCTTGCGCCCACCCTGGGGCGGCACCGAGGCCGAGGTGCCCTCGATGATCTTGAGCAGCGCCTGCTGCACTCCCTCGCCCGACACGTCGCGGGTGATCGACGGGTTCTCCGCCTTGCGGGCCACCTTGTCGATCTCGTCGATGTAGATGATGCCGGTCTCGGCCTTCTTGACGTCGTAGTCGGCCGCCTGGATCAGCTTGAGCAGGATGTTCTCGACGTCCTCACCGACGTAGCCGGCCTCGGTGAGGGCGGTGGCGTCGGCGATCGCGAACGGCACGTTGAGCATCCGGGCCAGGGTCTGGGCCAGGTAGGTCTTGCCACAGCCGGTGGGTCCGATCACCAGGATGTTGGACTTGGCGACCTCGACGACCTCTTCCTTGCTGTGCTTGCCGCTCGATCGGCTGCAGCCCCGCCTGGACCCGCTTGTAGTGGTTGTAGACCGCCACGGCCAGGGACTTCTTCGCCTGCTCCTGCCCGATGACATAGGAGTTGAGGAAGTCGAAGATCTCCTTCGGCTTGGGCAGCTCCTCGAGGCTGACCTCGGTGCCTTCGCTGAGCTCTTCCTCGATGATCTCGTTGCAGAGGTCGATGCACTCGTCGCAGATGTAGACGCCGGGGCCGGCGATGAGCTTCTTGACCTGCTTCTGGCTCTTTCCGCAGAAAGAACACTTCAGCAGGTCGCCTCCGTCACCGATGCGTGCCACGGGCGGTCATCCTCCTTGGCCAGCAGAAGCAGCTGGTCGGGTGTCCTGGTCGAGCTGTCTGGGTCGAACAATCTCCCTGACCGTACCCCCTGCCGCCCCCGATGCGGGGACGGACACGAGGTTGCCGTCAGGCAGGGCCTGGAACATCAGCCGGCGAGCGCCGGGGTGCCCTTGAGCGACTCCAGCACGGAGTCGATCAGGCCGTACTCGACGGCTCCCTGGGCGGTCAGGATCTTGTCGCGCTCGATGTCGTGGCTGACCTGCTCGAGCGTCCGGTTGCTGTTGTCGGCGATCATCTGCTCGAGCATCTCGCGCATCCGGATGATCTCGTTGGCCTGGATCTCGATGTCGGAGGTCTGGCCGAACGTGCCCTCGGTGTAGGGCTGGTGGATCAGGATCCGGCTGTTGGGCAGCGCCATCCGCTTCCCCGGGGTGCCGGCGGCGAGCAGGATCGCGGCTGCCGAGGCAGCCTGCCCCAGGCACACGGTCTGGATGTCGGGCTTGATGAAGTGCATCGTGTCGTAGATGGCGGTGAGCGCCGTGATCGAGCCGCCGGGCGAGTTGATGTAGATGCTGATGTCCTGGTCGGGGTTCATCGACTGCAGGCACAGCAGCTGCGCGATCACCGCGTTGGCGACGTCGTCGGAGATCGGCGTGCCGAGGTAGATGATCCGCTCTTCGAAGAGCTTGGCGTAGGGGTCGATCCGGCGGAACCCGTAGGAGGTCCGCTCCTCCCACTGAGGGATGTAGTAGTTCACGATCAGTCCTTGTCTGCAGAGGAGGAGTTGCGGGCGGGACGGCCTTCGTCGGCGGCCTCCCGGGCGTTCTTGACCACCTGGTCGACCAGGCCGTACTCCATCGCCTGCTCGGCGGTGAACCAGCGGTCGCGGTCGGCGTCGGCGATGACCTGCTCCACCGGCTGTCCGGTGTGTTCGGAGATCAGCTCGAGCAGCACCTTCTTGATGTGCAGTGACTGCTGCGCCTGGATCTTGATGTCCGACGCGGAGCCACCCATGCCCGAGGACGGCTGGTGCATCATGATCCGCGCGTGCGGGAGCGCGTAGCGCTTGCCCTTGGTGCCGGCACACAGCAGGAACTGTCCCATCGAAGCGGCCAGACCCATGCCGACCGTCGCCACGTCGTTGGGGATGTAGTTCATCGTGTCGTAGATCGCCATGCCGGCGTCGACCGAGCCGCCCGGCGAGTTGATGTGGAGGAAGATGTCGGCCTCGGGGTCCTCGGCCGAGAGCAGCAGCAGCTGGGCGCAGATCGCGTTGGCGTTCTGGTCGCGCACCTCGGAGCCGAGGAAGACGATTCGCTCGCGAAGCAGTCGCTGGTAGATGTGGTCGTCGAGGACATTGAGTCCGGAGCCCCCATTCAGCTGGGGAGAGGACTCGGGCACGTTCGTCTGGGTCACGTGGCCGACCCTAGCCCGAAGAACCGACGTACCCACGGCATATCCCGCCCTGTTCGCCGACGGCAGAACACCGGCCGAGGTCCTAGGCCTCGGCTGCCGCCTTGAGCCGGGCCACGGTCTGGGCCATGCCTTCCTCCAGCTCGTCGGCGTGGCCTTCGCTGCCGCCGAGGAACGCACCGGTGAAGACCTTGCCCATCGCGGTGAGCGACGACGGCACCGGGCGCCGGTGTACGACGTGGGTCGAGCCGCCGGCCGGGGCGACCTCCCAGATCCAGCGGGCGCCGCTGGACTTGGTGTCCCAGGCGAGCGTGCGACCGGGCTCCAGCACGGCCAGGACCGACCGGGTGGGCCAGACGACGGCCTTGCGCCGGTTGATGCCGAGGTACCACTGCCCGAGCCGCAGGCCACCGCGCTTGAGCGGCACCATCTTCACCAGCTCGGGGCTCCACTCCGACATCCGGCCGAAGTCGGTCAGCAGGTCCCAGACCTGGTCGGGTGGGGCGTCGATGGTGGCTTCGGCCCTGAGCTCTCTGTCAGGCTCTCTGTCTGCGGTCACGCCAGCCAGTCTTCCATCGCTCGATGGATCTGGGGATGGTTGAGCAGCCCGAAGTGGTCGGTGCGACCCACGTGCAGCACGTCGGCATCCGGGAACAGCCGTCCGCCGCGGCGGTCCCGTCCGTACGCCGACCGCGGCCGGACCAGGTAGTCGCCCACCAGGTCCCCGAGCGGGTGTCGACGCGCCTTGGTGACCGTGGCGCACACCAGGTGGTAGCGAGCGTGCGGGAGCGGCGGCACGTCCTCGGCGAGCCCGACCACGAGGTCGTGCACCCCGACCGATCGCGCGTCGAGGAAGCTGCCCGAACGCCGCCGTCTCGGGCAGCGCGCCGAGCCCGCGGCTCCCGTGGCCGATCCCCCAGGCGATCGGGGCGCCGAGGTGCGGCGTGCCGAGCGTGATCACGTCGCTGACCAGCAGGTTCCAGTCGTTGCCGGACGCGGGTGGCTCGGCCGCGACCGCTCCCGCCGCGCGCATCACCAGGCCGCCCAGCGAGTGGCCGACCAGGGCGACGCGGGTGACCGGCACCGGCCACGCGTCCACCAGCCGCTGCATCAGCGCCGCCAGGGCGACGCCGTTCTCGCGCAGCGGGAGGCCGGTGTTGGCGCGCAGGAAGACCGGGGTCCAGCCGCGGTCGGCCAGCGCCTCGCCGTACGTCGTGCCGGTGCGGTCGCGATGGAAGTTCCAGTAGGCCTCGTTCTCGCAGAGCCCGTGCAGGAAGACCACCAGCCGACCCGTCGCCGCGGGGTACGCCGCCTCCAGGCCGTCGCGTCGATGTCGACGTCGTGACCGTCGACCCGCGCGGCCATCGGGATAGCCAGCTGCGGTCGCTCGCGCAGCAGCCGGTCGCCGATCAGGCCGTTGACCGCCGAGCTGACGAACCGGCCACGAGGCCCGTCCTCCAGGCCCGGTCCGATGCCGGTCGAGGCCAGCCGGTCGAAGCCGGTGGCGGCACCTCTCAGGCCGACGCCGAGCCCGGCGTACACGGCCCCGGCGATGCCGCGGTGGACGGCCTCGGGCACCGTCGAGCCGCCGCCGGACGCCCGGCGGGCGACGCCGTGCGCCCGCTTCGCCCACGCCAGGTGGGTGTCGCGGACGCCCCGGACGACGAGCTGGTCGGTGACTTCGGAGAGCAGGGACAGCGCATCGAGCAGGCGCGGCCCGGGGTGAGGAGCCGTCGCGGTCATGCCGCTCAGGCTACCCATCGAGTGCACGGTTGTGCACTAAGCCGCGCTAGCTTCTTGGGCGTGTCTACAGCCGTCGGTTCAGTCGGCTCGTCGGCTGGTGCGTCCGACTCACCTGCGTCTGCCTCGGGGTCGCCGATGGTGCCGTCGGGGAGCAGGTTCTTCAGGTCGAGCACCTCGCCGCTGGCGTCCTTGACCACGGCCGACTCGACGATCGTGGCCAGCGCCTTGCCGCGCAGGATCTCCTGGATCATCTCGGGCACGTGGTTGTGCTCGAACATGTGGTTGGCGAACTCCTGCGGGTCCTGACCGGACTGCTGGGCACGACGCACCAGGTGCTGGGAGAGCTCGCTCTGGTCGACGCCGAGCTCTTCCTTCTTGGCGACCTCGTCGAGGATGAACTGGGCGGCCACGGCGTCGCGGACCCGCTTCTCCAGGTCGGCCTCGAACTCGTCGACCGTCTGGCCCTCGTCGTCGAGGTAGGACTCCATGGTGATGCCGGCGTAGGCGAGCTGCTGCTCGACGCTCTGGCGGCGCGCGGTGAGCTCGTCGGCCACGATGGTCTCGGGCAGCGGGATCTCGACCTTCTCCAGCAGCACCTCGAGCACGGCGTCGCGCGCTGCGGCGGCCTGCTCGAGCCGCTTGCCGCGACCGAGGCGCTCGCGCACGTCGGCGGTGAGCTCCTCGACGGAGTCGAACTCGGAGGCTTCCTGGGCGAAGTCGTCGTCCAGCTCGGGCAGCTCCTGCTCCTGCACCTGGCTCACCGACACCGCGACCTCGACGTCGCTGCCCACGAGGTCGCCGCCGACCAGCTGGGTCGCGAACGTCTTCTCCTCGCCGGCCGTCATGCCGACCAGGGCCTCGTCGAGGCCCTCGATCATGCCGCCGCGGCCGACGCGGTAGGACATGCCTGCCACCTCGGCGCCGTCGACGACCTCGCCGTCCTGGGTGGCCTTGAGGTCGAGCACGACGAAGTCGCCGTCGGTGACCGTCCGCTCGACGTCGCTCAGGGTCGCGAAGCGCTCGCGCAGCGCCTGCAGCTGCTCCTCGACATCGGCGTCGGTCACCTCGATGTCGGCGACCTCCGCCTCGAGCCCGTCGTACGCCGGGAGGTCGACCTCGGGCCGCACGTCCACCTCTGCGGTGAACTCCAGCACGTCGTTGTCCTCGAGCTTGGTGACCTCGATCTCGGGCTGTGCCAGCGGCTGCAGCTCGTTGGCCTCGAGCGCCTCGATGTACTTCTTCGGGAGCATGTCGTTGATGGCCTCGTCGAGCACCGCGCCCCGGCCGACCTGGCGGTCGATGACCGACGGCGGCACCTTCCCGCGGCGGAAGCCGGGGATGTTGATCTGGGCTGCGATCTTCTTGTAGGCCGCGTCGAGGCTCGGCTTGAGCTCCTCGAAGGGCACCTCGACAGTCAGCTTGGCCCTGGTCGGGCTCAAGGTCTCGACGGCGCTCTTCACAGGTGTTTCTCCTCGTTCAGGTGGGTGTTTTACGTCGGGGCGACAGGACTCGAACCTGCGATCTCCTGCTCCCAAAGCAGGCGCGCTAGCCACTACGCTACGCCCCGCCAAGCAGCCCTCCGGATGTCCGGACGGCCCCTTGGAGCGGATGACGGGAATCGAACCCGCGTAATCAGTTTGGAAGACTGAGGCTCTACCATTGAGCTACATCCGCAGCACCGGTTTTTGTGCGAAATCGGCGGGGTTCATCCTGACACACCGCCCGCCCACTCCCCCAACTGGCGCGAGTCGGCGGAAAGTCTCGACTTCTGTGCCGACCCGGCGTGCTCCGGGCGGGAGTTTGCGCCGACTCGGCTGTCAGCGGCGGTGCACGACCAGCAGGGCCCGGTCGTCGTCCGGTGAGCCCAGCGCGTCGGCCAGCCGGGTGGCGGCGTCGTCGAAGCTGCCCCGCAGCAGCGACTCCGCCTCGCCGAGCATCCGGTCGATGCCGAGGTCGATGTCGCGCCGCGGCTCCTCCACCATTCCGTCGGTGTAGAGGAGCACCGCGTCACCGGGCCGGAAGTAGCCCTCGGCCATGCTGAACGTGGCGTCCTCGATCAGGCCGAGCACCGGCCCCTCGGTGCGCAGCACCTGCCAGCGGCCCGAGCCCACCGCGCGGTGGGCGGCCGGCGGGTGACCCGCGGTGCGCACCTGGAAGTGGCCCGAGTCGAGGTCCAGCGACAGGTGTACGGCGGTCGCGAACCCCTCGCCCCAGTCCTGGCGGAGCAGGAAGTCGTTGGCGGCGGGCAGGAACTGGTCGGGCGGCAGCGCGGTCAGCAGGCCGCCGAAGGCCCCGGAGAGCAGCAGCGCCCGGGTGCCGGCCTCCTCGCCCTTGCCCGACACGTCCACGACGGCGACGTCCAGGCGGGTCGCCACTGCGCGAGGTGGAGGCGACGACGAAGTCGCCTGCGAACGGCGTACCGCCGGCGGAGCGGAGCGCTGACTGGACGTCCCAGCCGGCAGGGAGGTCGGGGATCGTGCCCTGGGTCAGGATCCGGTCGCGGAGGTCGACCAGCATCGACTCGCCCCGGGCGCCCGTGACGCCGAGGTTGGCCCGGCGGATGCCGGTGGCGATCACGACCAGGCCCATCAGGAACTGCACCGCGATCGCGGCCACCGTGCGGCCGTTGATGTCACTCTGCTGGGTCACCGACGCCGTGACGCACAGCAGGATGAAGACCACGAACCACGGCAGGGTGCGCGGCCCGAGCCGGATGGCGCCGATCAGCAGCGGCAGCATCAGGCTGGAGAACGGCACGTCGTCCGGGAACACGTAGACCGCCAGCGTGATCACGAACGCCAGTGACGTCAGGGACAGGGCGGTGCGCTGCTCCGTGGACAGGCCGCGGTGCGAGAAATTGCGGTAGTGCCGCGCAAGCGAGGTGCGCGGCTGCCGTGTGGTTTCGATGCGGCCCAAGTGGGCCTGAGGCCTGGTCATGGTCATTCCGGGCCTCAGCGTACGGCTCGGGAGCGGAAGGCGGGCTGGCATCGGGTGCACCAGAACAGGTTTCTCCCCTGCAGCACCCCCGTGCGGATCGGCCGTTCGCACACGAGACACGGCTGCCCGGTGCGCCGGTAGACGTACACCTCGCCGCCGTGGTCGTCCTGCCGCGGCGCGCGGCCCATCGCCTCGGGCGTGTGCTCGGGGCGGACCGTGTCGATCCGGCCGGTGCGCACCCCTTCGGCCATCAGCCCGACCAGGTCGTCCCAGATCTCCTGCCACTGGCCGATCCGGAGCGTGCGGCCCGGCCGCAGCGGGTGCATCCGGTGGCGGTAGAGGATCTCGGCGCGGTAGACGTTCCCGACGCCGGCGAGGACCTTCTGGTCCATCAGCAGCCCGCCGATCGGGGCGCTGCTCCGCCTGATCCGGTCCCACGCGCGCATCGGGTCGGCGTCCGGGCGGATCGGGTCGGGTCCCGACCGGGCCACCACGGCGTCGCGCTGCTCGCGGGTCCAGAGCTCGCACGCGGTCGCTCCACGCAGGTCGGCGTAGGCATAGCCGTCCGGGCGCTCGCCGATCAGCCGCAGGCGGACCTGGCCGACCGGCGGCGGCACCTCGTCGTACCCGGTGTGGACGTCGAAGGCACCGATCAGGCCGAGGTGCACGTGCACGAACCGCTCGTGCGGGAACTCGATGAACAGCTGCTTGCCCCACGCTTCCGCGCCCTCGAGGACCTCACCGTCGAGCAGCGCAGCCGAGTCGGCGAAGCGTCCCTGCGGGCTGCCGACCCGCACCCTTCGGCCACCGAACGCGTCGGTGAGCTCGTGGGCCAGGCGGTGGAGGGTGTGACCCTCAGGCATTGGTGGCTGGGTGGGCAGAGTCCGGCAGCGGCGGCAGCTCGTGCGTCGTCTCGTACGACGACGAGCTGGCCGATCCGGCGGACGTGGCGCTCGTCGCCGGAGAACGCGGTGTCCAGGAAGGTCGCGACGAAGCTGGTCATGTCGTCGAGCGAGTGCATCCGGCCGCCGACCGAGATCACGTTGGCGTCGTTGTGCTCGCGGGCCAGAGCGGCGGTCTCGGTCGACCAGACCAGTGCGGCCCGGATGCCCACGACCTTGTTGGCCGCCATCTGCTCGCCGTTGCCCGAGCCGCCGACCACCACGCCGAGGCTCTCGACGCCGACCCGCAGGTCGGCCGCCACTCCCTCGGCCGCACGCAGGCAGAAGACGGGATAGTCGTCCTGGGCGTCGTAGACGAACGGGCCGTGGTCGACCGGCTCGTGTCCCTGCTCCACGAGCCAGGACCGCACGTGGTCCTTCAGCTCGAGGCCGGCATGGTCGGAGCCGAGGTGAACGCGCATGCGCGCAGTCTTCCAGAGCGGATCAGAGGAGCTGCAGCAACTGCACCGCGATCTCGCCGCCGTCGGCGCCGCGCACCTCGGGCACCGTCTTCTGGGCAGTGTCGCCGTGGCCGAGGGCGCCGGGCGTGCCGTGCGCCAGCACCTGCTCGGTCATCGGCAGCTCGCGGATCGCGATCGCGCGGACATGGTCGGGGTGGGCGCTCGCGAAGTCGGCATAGATGCCCGGGTCGTGCTGGCCGTCGTCACCGATCAGCACCCAGCTGATCCGCGGGAAGTCCGCCACCAGCGACTCCAGGCACCCCCGCTTGTGCTCCTGGCCGGACCGGAACCAGCCGGTGTTGGTCGGGCCCCAGTCGGTGAGCAGCATCGGCCCGTCGGGGAAGCCGTGGCGCGACAGGAACCGGCGCAGCGTGGGCGCGGTGTTCCACGCCCCCGTCGAGACGTAGACCGTCGGCGCGTCGGGCCGGTCGGCGAGCAGGTCGGCGTAGAGGTCGGCCATGCCCCGCACCGGCCGGCGGGCCTCCTCACGCGCCACGAAGGTGTTGTACGCCGCCAGCAACGGTCGCGGCAGGTAGGTGCTGAGCGTCGTGTCGTCGATGTCGCTGACGATCCCGAAGTCGACGTCGTCGCCGATCACCCGCACCCGGGCCGCCGCGGGTGGCGAGTCGCCGGCCTGCACGGTGACCTCCGCCCAGCCGGGCGCCAGGCCGGGGTTCGGCAGCCGGGCGTCCACGTTGCCGGAGCGGTCGGTGCGGACCTGGTGCGCGATGCTGCCAACCGTCACCGTTACCGGGGTGTCGAGCGCCTCGGCGGTGACGAAGTTGCGCCAGCCGCGCCGCTGCAGGAGTGCGTCGCCCGCCGCCGGGTCGTAGGTCGGCGGGGCCAGGATCACCCGGGCGAGCACCCGGACGAACTCGGAGCTGCCGTAGCCGGTGTGCGCCACCACCCGGTGGCGCCAGCCCCGTCGCGACAGCAGTCCGGCCAGCCCCAGGTTCCAGCGGTCCTCGACCAGGCCGGCGAGATGCGGCCGGATGTCACTCACGGCGGGACCCTGCATGCTGCCGGAAGAACGCCGCCGTCTGGCCCAGCAGCGCCTCGGCCGCCGGGAAGACCGAAGCGTGCCGCCAGAACCCGTGCACCTGGCCGAGGTAGCGGGTCGCGATCACGGTCACGCCGGCCTCGGCGGCGACCGCCGCGAGGTGCTCGCCCTCGTCGCGGAGCGGGTCGTGCTCGGCGGTCACCACCAGGGTCGGCGGCAGGGTGCCGAGCTGGTCGGAGAGCAGTGGCGCGAGGTCCGGGTTGGTCAGGTCGTCGGGCGAGGCGGCGTACTGCTGCCAGTACCAGGCCGCCTCCCGCGGGTCGAAGCCGTCGGCCGAGGTCCGGTAGGAGTCGAAGCCCGCGGCCGGGTCGAGGAACGGGTAGATCAGCGCCGCGGCCGTGAAGCGACCCGGATGCCGCAGCGCCGCGACCAGGGCGAGGTTGGCGCCGGCGCTGTCGCCGTGGACGTACGTCGGGCCCTCCCGCAGCTCGGCGGGTGCCTCGGAGTCCAGCCAGGCGACGACGGTGCTGACGTCGTCGGGCGCCGCCGGGAAGCGGTGCTCGGGCGGGCAGCGGTAGTCGACGCTGAGCACGCGCAGCCCGGCCCGGTTGGCCAGCCGCCGGCACGCGGCGTCGTGCACGTCGATGTCGTTGAAGACGAAGCCGCCGCCGTGCAGGTGGACGACCAGCCCGGGGGTTGCGCCTTCTGGCACGTAGAGCCGGACCCGGACGCCCGCCGCATCCAGGTCCGCCACCTCGGCGACGTCCTCGCGGTCTTCGGCCAGAGCGAGCCGCTGGTCGGCCTCGCGGGTCGCGACGACGTCGTACCCCTCGGTCCACACGGGTACGGCGGCAGCGGCGGCCTCGACCGCCAGCCGGGCCTCGGGGGACAATGCCATTTCCTGGGCCGATCAGCGCTGCATCAGCGCGTCGAGCCCCACCGCCACGGCGGCGGCGACGCGGAAGTCGACCCGCGGGTCGGGCACGTGCACGGTGTACTTGTCGCGCACCGAGCCCTGGCGCTCGACGCCCAGCAGCGGCTCCCCCGTCGGCGTGACGAAGTCGAAGTGGATCGGCAGGAACGGGATGTCGGTGAACCGGCGGATCATTGCGACCGCCTGGCTGCGCTCCTGGCCGCGCCCGGCGTACCCGGGTCCCTCGATGTGGAAGGTCGAGCGCATCAGGCTGGCGCCGAAGTCCTTCCGGAAGAAGCCGATCTGGTTGCCGGTCTCGTCGAAGATGTCGTAGCCGGCGTTGAGCTCCATCACGGCGCGCGCCTTGAAGCTGAACACCGGCCGGGTCTTGGTCGGGTCGGTGTAGAACGTGACCTGCTCCTTGAACGCCAGCCGCTTCTGCTCGGCGAAGCCCATCAGCTGTCCGAAGGTGCCGTCGGGGTTGGCCGCGAACAGCTCGTAGCGGTTGGTGGTCATCGCGAACTTCTGCTTGAGGAAGAACGTCGGCAGGTACATGGCGGCGGTCATGAGCGCGACCTTATCCAGGGATGCGATGAGTTCCCTGAGCGGCAGCAGTCAGAACT
The DNA here is from genome assembly GCA_963769475.1 of uncultured Actinomycetota bacterium. Lineage (GTDB taxonomy): Bacteria > Actinomycetota > Actinomycetes > Propionibacteriales > Nocardioidaceae > Nocardioides. Next base: position 618,870 of record CAVYLX010000001.1, read on the forward strand.
GCATGATCATCGTTGCCGGACATCTGATCGTCGATGCGCCCGAGCGAGACGCTTACCTCGCAGGTTGCGAGGAGGTGGTGCGCCTGGCCCGGATTGCGCCCGGCTGCCTCGACTTCGCGATCGGCGCCGACCTGCTCGACGAGACCTGCATCAACGTCTACGAACGCTGGGCCTCGCGGGAGGAGCTCGAGGCGTTCCGCGGCAGCGGCCCGTCCGACGAGCAGACCGCCACGATCCAGTCGGCATCGGTCGAGGAGTACGACGTGAGTGAGAAGGTGCAGTCATGAGCTGGGCGTTCCTGGTCACCTCGCTGGTCATCGTGGCCACGCCCGGCACGGGCGCGCTCTACACGCTGGCGGCCGGGCTGGCCCGCGGCAGCCGGGCGAGCATCCTCGCGGCGTTCGCGTGCACGCTCGGCACGGTGCCGCACCTGGTGGCCGCGATCACCGGGCTGGCCGCGGTGCTGCATGCGAGCGGCGTCGCCTTCCAGACCATCAAGTACGCCGGCGTGGCCTACCTGCTCTACATGGCCTGGGCGACCTGGCGCGACAAGGGAGCGCTGTCGGTCGACGAGGACGCCGGACCGGCGGGCTGGCGCAGCGTGATCATCAGCGGCATCACACTCAACCTGCTCAACCCCAAGCTGACCATCTTCTTCTTCGCGTTCCTGCCGCAGTTCGTGCCCGCCGGCCAGCCGGGCTCGCTGGCGAAGATGCTCGCGCTCAGTGCGGTGTTCATGGCGATGACGTTCGTGGTCTTCGCCAGCTACGGCATCTGCGCGGCCGCGCTGCGCGACAAGGTGCTCTCGCGGCCGCGCCTGGTCGACCGGATCCGCAAGACGTTCGCCGCGACCTTCGTCGCGCTCAGCGCCCGGCTGGCCGTCGAGTCGCGGTAGGTCGGATCGGCGCTGCGTCACCGCTGACGCCCCACTACTCCCCTGCCAGCCGCGCGAGCTCCTCGTCGACGACCGCCGTGTCGAGCTTGGTGAAGATCGGCGTGGGCTTGCCGACCGGGGTGCCGACCACGATCGGGTGGTGCTCCCAGGTCGGGGCGCCGGCGTAGTCGCCGGTGATGATCGGGTAGCCGGCGCCGCCGTCGAGGTCGTCGGCCTCCTGGATCCGCGGCATCGGCGCGACCTCGCCCTTGCCGCCGAGCGCCCGGTCGACCTCGTTGGCGGAGAACGGCAGGAACGGCGAGAGCACCAGGTTGAGGTCCTGCACGCACTGGGCCACGACGTGCAGGATCGTGCCGAGGCGCTCGCGCTCGTCGTCGCCCTTGAGCTTCCAGGGCTCGGCGTCGGAGACGTACTTGTTGACGTCGGCCACCACCCGCATGGCCTCGCCGATCGCCTGCTTCTGCCGGTGCCGGGAGATCAGGTCGCCGACCACGTCGAACGCCTCCACGACCTTGGCGAGGATCGCCTCGTCGGTCTCGGTGAGTACGCCGGCTGGCGGGAGCTCGCCGAAGTTCTTGTTGATCAGGGTGGCGGTGCGGTTGACCAGGTTGCCCCAGCCGGCGACCAGCTCGTCGTTGGTACGCCGCACGAACTCCGCCCAGGTGAAGTCGGAGTCCTGGGCCTCGGGGCCGGCCGAGGCGACGAAGTAGCGGAACGCGTCGGGCTGGTAGCGGCTGAGCAGGTCGCGCACGTAGATCACGACCTTCTTCGACGAGGAGAACTTCTTGCCCTCCATGGTCAGGAACTCCGAGCTGACCACCTCGGTGGGCAGGTTGAGCGCGCCGTACTCGCGCGGCTCGCCGCCCTTCGACCCCTTGCCGGAGTAGGCCAGCAGCTCGGCCGGCCAGATCTGGCTGTGGAAGGTGATGTTGTCCTTGCCCATGAAGTAGTAGGACAGGGCCTCGGGGTCGTTCCACCAGGCGCGCCAGGCGTCCGGGTCGCCGGTACGCCGCGCCCACTCGATCGACGCCGACAGGTAGCCGATGACCGCGTCGAACCAGACGTAGAGCTTCTTGGTCGGGTTGTCGCGCCAGCCGTCGAGCGGCACCGCGATGCCCCAGTCGATGTCGCGGGTCATCGCCCGCGGCCGGATCTCCTTGAGGATGTTCTGGCTGAACCGGATCACGTTCGGCCGCCAGAGCCCGGTCGCCGCCCGCTCGTCGAGCCACTCCCCCAGCGCGTCGGCCAGCGCCGGCAGGTCGAGGAAGAAGTGCTGGGTCTCGATGAACTCCGGCACCTCGCCGTTGATCCGGGAGACCGGGTTGATCAGGTCGGCCGGGTCCAGCTGGTTGCCGCAGTTGTCGCACTGGTCGCCGCGCGCGCCGTCGTAGCCGCAGATCGGGCAGGTGCCCTCGATGTAGCGGTCGGGCAGGGTGCGCCCGGTCGACGGCGAGATCGCGCCGTACGTCGTCTGCTCGACGAAGTAGCCGTTGTCGTAGACGCCGAGGAACAGCTCCTGCACGACGGCGTGGTGGTTGGGCGTCGTGGTGCGCGTGTAGAGGTCGTAGGTCAGCCCGAGCGAGACCAGGTCCTCGGCGATCAGCCGGTGGTTCTGGTCGGCCAGGTCCTGCGGGCTGACGCCGGCCTCGTCGGCGGCGATCAGGATCGGCGTGCCGTGCTCGTCGGAGCCGGAGACCATCAGCACGTCGTGCCCCGCCATCCGCATGTAGCGGCTGAAGACGTCGGAGGGCACACCGAAACCGGCCACATGGCCGATGTGGCGCGGGCCGTTGGCATACGGCCAGGCGACGGCGGACAGGACGTGGGTCATGGGGTGATCCTAGGAGTCAACGAAGAGGACTACGTTCGGGGCATGGACACGCTGCTCGCGGAGGACCTGCTGCTGCTCCTGCTGGACGCCGACAAGGGGACGTGGTCGTCGGTCGCCCCGATCCAGACCGTGCTCGGAGGTGCCGTCCTGGCCGACCTCGCCCTCCGCGAGTACGTCACGGTCGGGGAGAAGCCGAGCGTCTGGAAGTCAGCCAAGGTGCACGCCGACGCGTCGGTGTCACCGCCGGCCGACCCGGTCCTCCGGGAGGCACTGGAGCGGATCGCCGAGAAGGAGCGCTCCGCCGACGACCTGGTCGACCGGCTGGGCAAGGGCCTGAAGGAGCGGCTCGCCGACCGCCTGGTCGAGCGCGGGATGCTCGAGCGGCGGGAGGCCAAGGTGCTCGGGCTGTTCCCTCGCACCACCTGGCCCGAGGCGGACGCCCGCCACGAGCAAGAGGTACGCCGGGCGCTGACCGCCGTACTCGTCCAGGGCGTCGAGCCCGACCCGCGCACGGGCACCCTGGTCGCCCTCCTGTCCTCCATCGACCGGCCGCACAAGGCGGTCGACCACGAAGGCATGTCGTCCCGTGAGGTGAAGAAGCGGGCCAAGGAGATCGCCAAGGGCGAATGGGCGGCCAAGGCGATCAAGGACGCGATCGCCGCCTCGACCGCCGCCGTCGTCGCCGTGACGGCCGCCACCGGCGCGGCCGCTGGCAGCAGCTAGCTGAAGTCGAGCTCGCCGGTGCGGCTGCGCTTGATCTCGTAGAAGTACGGGAACTTCGAGAGCGTCACCGCGGCGTCCCAGATCTCGCCGGCCTGCTCGCCGCGCGGGATCTTCGAGAGCACCGGGCCGAAGAACGCGGCGCCCTCGAACGCGATCGTCGGGGTGCCGACGTCGTTGCCGACCTGGTCCATGCCCTCGTGGTGCGAGGCCGCGATCGCGTCGTCGTACGACGAGTCGTCCATCGCGTCCACGAGCTCGGGCTCGAGGCCGGCCTCGGCCAGCGCCTCGGCGATCAGCTCGCGGGAGAGGTCGCGCCCGTCGTTGTGGATCCGGGTGCCGATGGCGGTGTACAGCGGCAGCAGGACGTCTCGGCCGTGCTTGTGCTCGGCCGCCATCACGACGCGGACCGGACCCCAGGCGTCCTTGAGGAACTCGCGGTAGCTCGTCCGGGATGTCCTTGTCCTGGTTGAGGTAGGCCAGGCTCATCACGTGCCAGGTGACCTCGATGTCGCGCACCTCCTCCACCTCGAGGATCCAGCGCGAGGTGATCCACGCGAACGGGCAGAGCGGGTCGAACCAGAAATCCGAGTTGGTCATAAATGGAACAACAGTCCGGTTAGCCAGGAATTCCCGGATCTGAGAGGAAGGTCTAGCGCTTGACCCAGGCAGTGGTCGTGTCGTTGCCCGGGCTCGACGACCTGGGTGCCGAGGAACCGGACGAGCACCTCGTGCTTGCCGGCGGTCAGCCCGGACACGACGACCCGGGCGTGGCCGTTCTTCACGCGGGCGGTCACCTTCTGTCCCCCGACCTTGACCACGAGGTCGCCGGGCGGCGGCTCGGCGCCGGGGGCGGTGACGCGGACGTTGATCACGGCCTTGCCCGACCTGCCCTTGGCGGTGGCCTCGACCACCGGTGTCGTGCGGACCAGACCGACGGGCACGATCTCGACGCGCTCGAGGTAGTTGCCCTTGGCCAGCCGCACCTGCGCGCTGATCTCGTGGCCGACGTCGGCGGCGCTGAGGAGGTAGGCCGCGGCGTAGGCGTTGCCACCGATCGGCACGCCGTCGCGCAGCCACGTGTAGTAGAAGGCGGCGTCGGGAGGCGTGTAGGCGCCCGGCTGGATGGTCAGGGTCTCGCCGATCCGCGACCGTCCGGCGACGGCGTACGGCCTGGTGATCTCGATCGCGCCGGCCAGCACCGGGCCGGCCGGGGCCGACTGCGATCCGGTCTTCACGAAGCCGTCGCCACGGGCGATGGTGAGCGCGGTGACGACCTTGCCGACCAGCGCGGGGACGAGGGGCAGGGTGCTGCCGGTGGCGCCGGGGATGACCACGCCGTCGGCTCGCCACTGGATGGCCGACTTCTCGGGCGTCGGCGCGAACGTGCCAGGCGTGGCGGTGAGCACCTCGTCGACGAGCGGCGTGCCGGAGACCGCGGTGGGCGAGACCACGGCGAAGGCGCCCTTGGCGATCGCGGCGGTCGGCGCGGAGGTGGCCGCGCCGGACTGGTAGCCATCTCGCTTCGCAATCACCCGCAGCGAGATGTTCTTGCCGAGGTCGTCGCCGGTGGGCGTGTACGCCGTGAACGTCGCGCCCGGAATCGCGGCGCCGCTGGCGTACCACTGGAAGTCGTACGCCGTCGGGCCGCCCTTCCAGCCGCCGACCGTCGCCTTGAGCTGTGAACCCACCTGCGGCGTGCCGGCGATCGTCGGCGGCGACGTGTTCGTCAGGACCTTCGCGATGCCGTCCTTGAAGTGGATGAAGCCGCCGCTGGGCCAGCTGCCGCTCCCCTTGACGATGTAGCGCCAGGAGAAGTCGCCGCCCCAGCTGTCCTCGGAGATCACGATCTCGGTCGGGGAGATGACCCGCTCGACGTAAGCCACGTGCCCGCTGGAGCCCACGCCGCCGGAGTTGCGCTTCCACCAGGCGATCGAGCCGACCGTCGGGGTCTGGTCGGTGATGTCGGCGTTCGCGATGCCCCAGTTGTAGGCCATGCCGCTGCCGGACCACGGGCGCTCGGTCGGCAGGCCGGCCTTGATCATCCGGTAAGCGGCGTAGTTGGTGCAGTTGTGGCCGGCGTACATCCGCCAGTACATCCGGTCGCTGGCCGCTGCGTAGCCGGCGCTCGAATAGCCCTTGGCCGCACACGCTGAGTAGCCCGTGCAGAGGTAGGTGGAGGTCGCCTGGGCGGGTGCGGAGGGGACCAGTGCGAGCAGGCTCAGCAGCAGGGCCGCGACCACCCCGGCTGGCAGGGCAGGTCGCAGCCTCCGAGTCGCAGTCGCAGAGGGCACGGAGACACCATCGACCACGCGAGCGTCATCACGCAACAAAAACCCCAAAAAACCCACCTGTTACAGCGTGTCGCCCTTGACTTTTTGGAATTACACCGTCGTAGTTCGCCCCCGCCGTTAGGAACCTGTGACTCGCGCGGATGGGCGTCCGCGTGGAACCGGGTGGCAGGATGCCGACATGCCTGGAACCAACCTGACCCGCGAGGAGGCCGCCACCCGCGCCGCCCTCCTCGACGTCACGTCGTACTCCATCGACCTGGACCTCACGACTGGCGCCCAAGACTCCAACCCGAGCACCTTCGGCTCGACCACGACGATCGCGTTCACCTGCACCGAGCCCGGCGCGGACACGTTCGCCGACCTCGTCGGCGCGACGGTGCACGAGATCACCCTCAACGGGGAGCCGGTCGACCTGGCGGCGTACGCCGACAGCCGGATCGCGCTGACCGGCCTCGCCGCCGACAACGTGCTGGTGGTGCGCGCCGACTGCACCTACTCCCACACCGGCGAGGGACTGCACCGCTTCGTCGACCCGGTCGACGACCGCGTCTACCTCTACAGCCAGTTCGAGGTGCCGGACGCCCGTCGCGTGTTCACGACGTTCGAGCAGCCGGACCTCAAGGCCCCGTTCACGTTCAACGTGACCGCGCCGGACCACTGGAAGGTGGTCTCCAACGCGCCGACGCCGGAGCCGAAGCCGCTGACCGGTGAAGGACAGGACGGCAAGGCCGTCTGGAACTTCCCGCCGACCAAGCCGATGTCGACCTACATCACCGCGGTCGTCGCCGGCGAGTACCACGAGGTCCAGGACCTCTACGAAGGCAAGTTCGGCACCATCCCGCTCGGCCACTACTGCCGCCAGTCGCTGGTGGAGTTCCTCGACCGCGACGAGCTGGTCGACCTGACCCGGAAGAGCTTCGCGTTCTTCGAGGAGCAGTTCGACTACCCGTACCCGTTCGAGAAGTACGACCAGCTGTACGTGCCGGAGTACAACATGGGCGCGATGGAGAACGCCGGCTGCGTGACCCTGCGCGACGAGTACCTCCCCCGCAGCCGCCAGCCGCGCTCGTTCTACGAGTTCCGCTGCTCGGTGATCACCCACGAGATGGCGCACATGTGGTTCGGCGACCTGGTCACCATGAGGTGGTGGGACGACCTCTGGCTCAACGAGTCCTTCGCCGAGTGGGCCTGCTACTACTGCGAGGCCGAGGCGACCGACTTCACCGAGGCCTGGACCGGCTTCGCCAACGCCCGCAAGCAGACCGGCTACCGCGCCGACCAGCTGCCCAGCACGCACCCGATCGCAGCCGACAACTTCGACCTCGAGGCGGTCGAGGTCAACTTCGACATGATCACCTACGCCAAGGGCGCCTCGGTGCTCAAGCAGCTGGTGGCCTGGGTCGGACTCGAGCCGTTCATGCAGGGCCTGCGCCAGTACTTCAAGGACTTCGCGTTCGGCAACACCGAGTTCGGCGACCTGCTCGCCGCCCTCGAGAAGTCGTCGGGCCGCGAGCTCGGCAGCTGGGCCCAGGAGTGGCTGCAGACCGCCGGCGTCAACACGCTCACCCCCGAGTTCGAGCTGGCCGACGACGGCACCTACTCCTCCTTCTCCGTCCGGCAGACCGCCCACCCCGACTGGCCGACGCTGCGCCGCCACCGGATCGGCATCGGCTGGTACGACGAAGTGTCGGACTCTGGGGCAGACGGCAAGCTGATGCGCACCGACTACGTCGAGATCGACGTCGAGGGCGAGCTCACCGCCGTACCCGAAGCTGTCGGGAAGACGCAGCCGGCCCTGCTCCTGCTCAACGACCAGGACCACGCCTACGCCAAGATCCGTCTCGACGAGCGCTCCCTGGTCACCGCCATCGACGGCCTCTCGCGCATCGACGACTCCCTGGCCCGGGCCCTGGTCTGGGGCGCCGCCTGGGACATGACTCGCGACGCGGAGATGAGCGCCAGCGACTACGTCGCCCTGGTGCTCGGCAACATCGGCAGCGAGACCGACGCGTGGGGCGTCAGCCGGATCCCGAGCTGCGCCGCCCAGGCGGCCATGCTCTTCTCGGCCCCCGCCAACCGGGAACAGCTCTCCGACACCTGGGAGCAGGGCCTGCGCAAGCTGCTCGAGAACGCCGAGCCCGGCAGCGACTCACAGCTGACGTTCGCGCGTTCGTACGCCGGCGCCGCCCACAGCGACCAGGCGGTCGCCGACCTGCAACGCACTGCTGGACGGCTCCCTCGGCTTCGAGGGCCTCGACGTCGACACCGACCTGCGCTGGATCGTGCTCGGCGAGCTCGCCCGGCTCGGCCAGGCCGACGACGCCCGCATCGACGAGGAGCTGGCGCGCGACAACACGATCTCCGGCCAGGAGTTCGCGGCCGCGGCCCGGGCCTCGATGCCGACCGCGGAGGCGAAGGCCGTTGCGTGGGAGAAGGCGATGGTGGACCCCAACGTCCCCAACGAGACCCACCGCAGCATCGTCAAGGCGTTCCAGCGGCCGGGCCAGGACGAGGTGCTGGCGCCGTACCTGGCGAAGTACCTCGACGCGGTGGAGCAGACCTGGGAGCGACTCGGCCCGCACAAGGCGTCCGTCGCGCTCGAGTTCATCTTCCCGCGGGTCCTCGCATCCCAGGAGCTGCTCGACACCGTCGACGCGTGGCTGGAGACCGCCACCGCCAACTCTGGTGCGATCCGCTACGTCAAGGAAGGCCGGGCCGACGTGGCCCGGGCGCTGGCCGCCCAGGCCAAGGACGCCAGGCTAGCTACTCGCCTGTATGCAGGGTCTCGGGTGAGCGGGCGTGGTCGGCCAGCATCTGGATGCCGCGCTTGAGCCCGCCGACCAGGTCGCCGGCGGCGAAGTCGCTCTGCATGGCCAGCGCGGCCAGCTCGACCTCGCTGTCGGTGAGGGTGCGGCGTACGTAGCCACCGGTCACGATCTCGAGCGCCCGCTGGTCGGGGTCGACCATGATCAGGATGCTGCGCGCCGGCGCGACCAGTGAGTTGTGCAGCCGGGTCGCGAACGCGCGCGGGTCATCCTCCGCGTGGCCGACGAACACGGAGAACTCCGCACGCGACAGCTGCTCGGCCTTGCGGATCGCCTCGTCGAGTGCGAACCGCTCGGCGTTGGTGAAGTGGTCACCAGCGGCCACTTGCGCCTCCGGCCTGGGAGTCGTCCGAGTCGGGCCCGGCGAGCTCGCCGGCGCTCTTGCGCGGGCCGCCGAGCCACTGGTTCTCGACCTGGGGTGCGCCGGGTGCGACCCGCTCGCCCCGGGCCAGCGCGGGCACGTAGACGGCGATCGCGATCAGCACGGCGAGCAGCAGCGGGACGCCGCCGAGCAGCAGCACCATGTCGAGCTTGTCGATGGGCTCCGGGTCGTCCCAGAACTCAGGCACGTCGGCCCCGGCGGGGGCGGCCAGCGCCAGGGAGAGACCGGCAACGGTGATCCCGGACACGGCGAGAACGACGATCCGGCGGACGACAGCGGAGATCGGGGTGGTCACGGGTGACAGCGTATCGGTCTTGGTTCGATAGCTGATCTCTCGCGGATGGTAGGCATGGCGCATGTCACTCCTGCAGTCCGCCGACCCGTGCGCCGATGGCGAGCAGATCTGCGACCAGGTCTACGAGTGGACCGACAACTCCACCGCTGGCCGACATCGCCGATGTGGTGATCGGCAAGCCGCTGGCCATCGTCGGCCTGCTCCTGCTCGGCCTCGCCGTCCGCTGGCTCCTGCACCGGGTCATCGACCGGGTGATCCGGCGGGCCGAGGGCGGCGTGCTCCCCGACCGGATCAACCTCGCGACCTCGACCCGGCGCGTGCAGCGCGCCCAGACCATGGGCAGCCTGCTGAAGAGCATCGTCACCGGCGTGCTGGTCGCGATCTTCGGGACCATGATCCTGAGCGAGCTCGGCGTCAACATCGCGCCGATCATCGCGAGCGCCGGCATCATCGGCATCGCCCTGGGCTTCGGCGCGCAGTCGCTGGTGAAGGACTTCCTGTCGGGCGTCTTCATGATCTTCGAGGACCAGTACGGCGTCGGCGACGTCGTCGACCTCGGCGAGGCAATCGGCACCGTCGAGGCGGTGACCCTGCGGATCACCCGGCTGCGCGACATCAACGGCACCGTCTGGTACGTCCCCAACGGCGAGATCGTGCGGGTCGGCAACATGAGCCAGAACTGGTCGCGCGCCGTGATCGACGTCAGCGTCGGCTACGGCGAGGACCTGACCCGGGTCAAGCGGATCCTGGCCGACATCGCGCACGACCTGTGGGAGGACGAGGAGTACCGCGAGGTCATCATCGAAGAGCCGGAAGTCACCGGCGTAGAGATGCTGGCCGCCGACTCGGTCAACCTCCGGGTGATGCTCAAGACCCTGCCGCTGGAGCAGTGGGCCGTGGGCCGCGAGATGCGCCAGCGGATCAAGGCGCGCTTCGACCACGAGGGCATCGAGATCCCCTTCGCCCAGCGCGTCGTCTGGCACCGCGAGGCGAAGACCGCCGCCGAGCAGGACGCCGACCCGTCAGAGGCCGACACCGAGACCCGCTGACCCGTTGACCCGTTGACCCGTCAGAAGATCATCTGACGGGTCAACGAAATGTCAGGCGAGGGAGGCGGCCAGGGTGATCGTGGTGCCGGTGAGGGCCTTGCTCACGGGGCAGTTCGCCTTGGCGCCCTCGGCGGCCTCGATGAACTCCTCCTCGGTCATCCCCTCGACCGTGCCGACGACGGTCAGCTTGATGCCGGTGATGCCGGTGCCGGGCGTGAACTCGACCTCGGCGCTGGTGTCGAGCTTGGTCGGAGGCGTGCCCGCCTTCGCCAGTCCGCCCGAGAGCGCCATCGAGAAGCAGGACGAGTGAGCGGCGGCGATCAGCTCTTCCGGGCTGGTCTTGCCGTTCGCCTCCTCGGCCCGCGAGGGCCAGGACACGTCGAAGGTCCCGATGCCGGACGACTGCATCTCGACCCGTCCCGATCCCTCGAGCAGCGAGCCTTCCCAGATGGTCTGTGCGGTGCGCGTAGTAGCCATGCTCGGAAGTCTGGCACGCCGCCGTACGACGCGCCCACGGGCCCTCGGCACAATGGACCAGTGAGCACCACCTACTACGAGGAGATCGGCGGCTTCGAGACCTTCCGACGCATCGTCGCGAAGTTCTACGAGGGCGTGGCCGGTGACGAGGTGCTGCGACCGCTCTACCCAGAGGAAGACCTCGGCCCTGCGGAGGAGCGGTTCCTGCTGTTCCTGGTGCAGTACTGGGGTGGCCCGACGACGTACTCGGACACGCGTGGGCACCCGCGGCTACGCGCACGGCACGCGCCGTTCGCGGTCAACCCGGAGGCCAAGGACCACTGGCTGATGCACTTCCGCGCCGCCCTGGACTCGGTGGAGCTGACGCCGGAGCAGGACGCGCAGTTCTGGGACTACGTCACCCACGCGGCGCAGTTCATGGTCAACACGTTCGAGTGAGCTCGGCGTCCAGCCGTTCGCGTACGGCGGGGTGGGGCGCCACGGCCCGCCCGGTGTCGAGGTCGTAGAAGACCGTGGTCACTCGGGCGTGGGCGAGCACGTCGTCACCGTCACAGATCTCGGACTCGAGCGTGATCGATGAGTTGCCGACCCTGGCGAGCTGTGACCACAGGTCGTAGGTCTCCTTGCGGAACAGGATCGGCCGTCGGTAGTCCACGTCGGTCTGCGCTACTACGAAGTGCGCCGGCGGCGCCTCGACGTCGCGGGTGAGGGAGGCGAACCACCTGATCCGGGCCTCCTGGAGGTACTCGAAGTACTTCACGTTGTTGACGTGGCCGTAGACGTCGACGTCGGAGAACCGGACGTGGATCGGGTAGCGGCCGTGCTCGGAGCGAGCCACCGTGAACCGGTCGGCGATGGGCCGGCGGTCGGTCGGCTCGTGGTAGCCGCTGAGCGCCTCCTTCTCCTCCGCCGTCAGCCGGCGCGGGTGCTCGCCGCCGAAGACGTACGGCGACAGCACGGTCGTCGCGCGCAGGTAGACCACTCGGCCGTCGTCGCCGTCGTCGTGGAAGACCTCGTAGGCCATCGTGAACGTGGCGGCTCGGATCTCGGTGACCCAGCACTCGATCTTGACCGGCCGGAAGCGGAAGGCGAGTGGCGAGCGATAGCTCACCTCGTGGCGGACCACGACCGTTCCTTCGGTGAGCGCGTTGCCGGCGTGGTTGCGCTGGTGGACCCGGAGCATGTCGACCCGGGCCTCCTGCAGGTAGTCGACGTACACCACGTTGTTGACATGGCCGAGCATGTCGAGGTCGGCCCATCGCATGGGGCATTCGTAGACGTGACGCACGGCATGGACTCTGCCAGACCACGGGACTAGGACCTGTTCTAGTCTGAACGGACATCCACCAGAAGGAGCTCCACCCATGCCTGAGGCAGTCATCGTTTCCGCAGCCCGCACGCCGATCGGGCGCGCGAACAAGGGATCGCTCACTGAGATGCGTCCCGACGAGCTGACGGCGTTCATCGTGAAGACCGCGCTCGACAAGATCCCCGCGCTGGACCCCAAGACGATCGACGACCACTACCTCGGCTGCGGTCTGCCCGGTGGCGAGTCCGGCAACAACATGGCCCGCGTGGTCAACGTGCTCAACGGCATGGACGAGGTGCCTGGCGCGACCATCACGCGCTACTGCTCGTCGTCGGTGCAGACCACCCGGATGGCCTTCCATGCGATCAAGGCGGGCGAGGGCGACGTGTTCATCTCGGCCGGCGTCGAGACCGTGTCGCGGTTCGCGAAGGGCACCTCCGACCACTGGCCCGACACCCACAACCACCAGTTCGACGAGGCCAAGGCGCGCACCGACAAGACCGCCGAGGGCGGCCAGGGCTGGCACGACCCGCGTGAGGACGGCCAGATCCCCGACGTCTACATCGCCATGGGCCAGACCGCCGAGAACGTCGCCAAGCTGCGCGGCCTGAGCCGCCAGGAGCTCGACGAGTTCGGGGTCCGCTCGCAGAACCTCGCCGAGAAGGCGCTCGCCAACGGCTTCTGGGAGCGCGAGATCACCCCGGTGACCACGCCCAGCGGTGTCGTGAGCAAGGACGACGGACCCCGCGCCGGCGTCACCTACGACGGCATCAAGGACCTGCAAGCCGGTGTTCCGCCCCGACGGCGTCGTGACGGCCGGCAACTGCTGCGCCCTCAACGACGGCGCCGCAGCCGTCATCGTCATGTCCGACACCAAGGCCGCCGAGCTCGGCCTGACCCCGCTCGCGCGGATCGTCGCCACCGGCGTCAGCGGCCTCTCCCCCGAGATCATGGGCCTCGGCCCGGTCGAGGCGAGCAAGCGCGCGCTGGCCCACGCCGGCATGAGCATCGGTGACATCGACCTGGTCGAGATCAACGAGGCGTTCGCCGCTCAGGTGGTGCCGTCGTACCAGGACCTCGGCATCGACCTCGACCGGCTCAACATCAACGGCGGCGCGATCGCGGTCGGCCACCCGTTCGGCATGACCGGCGCCCGCCTGCAGAACACGATGATCAACTCGCTCGACTTCCACGACAAGTCGACCGGCCTGATCACCATGTGCGTCGGTGGCGGCCAGGGCATGGCCCTGATCCTCGAGCGCGTCTGAGCTCGACGTTGACCCGTCAGATGATGTTCTGACGGGTCAACGCCTCAGTCGATGAGGCGGTGGCCGGGGCCGTGGATCACGTCGCGGACCCGGTCGCTGCCCACGAAGTCGTGCGGGAAGCCGAGCTCGACCAGGCTCACCTCGTCGAGCAGGGAGAGGTCCTCGGCCGACACCTCGACATCGAGTACGCCGAGCGCGTCGGTCATCTGCGCCAGCGTGCGCGCGCCGAGCAGCGGGATCACGCCCTCGCGCGACCGCAGCCAGGCCAGGGCTACCTGCGACCTGGTCGCGCCGATCCGGTCGGCCACCTCGCCGACCGCGGCGAACACCGGACCGTCGCCAGGCCGGGCCAGCTTCCCGCCCGCCAGCGGCGACCACGCCGTGACCGTGAGACCGGTGGCCAGGGCCATCGGCACCAGGTCGCGCTCGACGGTGCGCTGCAGCAGGGAGTACTCGATCTGGAGCGCCGCGAAGGGCGTCCAGCTACGGAGCTCGGCCATCGTGTTGGCCTGCGCGACCTGCCACGCCGGCCAGTCGGAGACCCCGACGTAGAGGACCTTGCCGGCCCGGACCTGGTCGTCCAGCGCTCGCATCGTCTCCTCGATCGGCGTGAAGATGTCCCGCGCGTGCACCCAGTAGATGTCCAGGTAGTCGGTGCCCAGCTTCGAGAGTGAGTCGTCGAGCGCGGTCACAAGGTTCTTCCGGTGGCTGCCGGCCGCGTTGAGGTCGGTGTCGTTGCGGGCCAGCGTGAACTTCGTCCCGACCACGAAGTGCTCCCGATCGGCACCCAGCAGGTCTTTCACGATGGGCTCGGTGCCGTAGCGATCCGCTGTGTCGATGAAGTTGCCACCCGCCTCGGCGTACGCCGCGAAGATCGCGCGGCACTCTGCGGGGTCGTCGCCCGGCAGGCGCATGGCGCCCATGGCGAGCTCGGAGACACGGAGGCCGGTGGGGCCGAGGGTTCGATACCGCATGCCGGTGACAGTAGGAGTTCAAGCGCGCTCGAGGTCAAGCGCCGTGTACACCGTCAGTTTCCACAACGGGCTCATAGACTGGCCGAATGCCGGACATCGGGGAGGAACCACGCTGGTTGGACGACGACCAGCAGCGTGCCTGGCGCGCGCTCGTCCTGGGCACCACGCTGCTGTTCGACCGTCTCGACGACGACCTGCGCCGGCATCACAACATCTCGCTGGCCGAGTACGAGATCCTCGTCCGCCTCTCCGAACGCGATGGCCAGATGCGGATGGCCCAGCTCGCCGACGCGATGGCCCACAGCCGCAGTCGGATCACGCACACCATCAAGCGGATGGAACGCTCCGAGCTCGTCGAACGCTGCGAGTCACCCGAGGACGGGCGCGGCGTGATCGCCAAGCTCACCGCGCGCGGCTCGTTGCTGTTGCGCAACGTCGCGCCCACCCATGTCGAGGGCGTGCGCGACCACCTGGTCGACCTCGCCAGCAACGAGGACTTCCAGGCGATGGGCCGGGTGATGGATGCCGTCTCCGACAACCTGATCGCGCGCCACCCCGAGATGGAGCTGCGTCACCCGGAGTAGTGCCGACCCGGCGCTTGTTGACGCCTGTGTGCGCCGACCCGGCTCTTGTTGACGCCTGTGTGCGCCGACCCGGCTCTTGTTGACGCCTGTGTGCGCCGACCCGGCTCTTGTTCGACGCCGTGGGACGTCAACCCGAGCCGGGTCGACCCATGTGGGACGTCAACCCGAGCCGGGTCGACCCATGTGGGACGTCAACCGTCGCAGCCGGGGTCGGGCTCAGTCGCGGGTGAGTCGGCGGTGGGTGACCCGGTGCGGGCGGGCGGCCTCGACGCCGAGGCGCTCGACCTTGTTCTCCTCGTAGGCCGCGAAGTTGCCCTCGAACCAGAACCACTTGGCCGGGTCCTCGTCGTCACCCTCCCAGGCCAGGATGTGGGTCGCGATCCGGTCCAGGAACCACCGGTCGTGCGAGGTGACCACGGCGCAGCCCGGGAAGTCGAGAAGCGCATCCTCCAGCGACGAGAGGGTCTCGACGTCCAGGTCGTTGGTGGGCTCGTCGAGCAGCAGCATGTTGCCGCCCATCTTCAGGGTCAGCGCGAGGTTGAGCCGGTTGCGCTCTCCGCCGGAGAGGACCCCCGCCTTCTTCTGCTGGTCCGGGCCCTTGAACCCGAACGACGCGACGTAGGCCCGCGAGTTCATCTCGAAGTTGGCGACCTTGATGAAGTCCAGGCCGTCGGACACGACCTCCCACACGTTCTTGTTGGGGTCGATGCCGCCGCGGCTCTGGTCGACGTAGGAGATCTTGACGGTGGTGCCGACCTTCAGCTCGCCCTCGTCGGGCTTCTCCTGGTCGGTGATCATCCGGAACAGCGTGGTCTTGCCGACACCGTTGGGCCCGATCACGCCCACGATCCCCGCGCGAGGCAGGGTGAAGGAGAGGTCGTGCATGAGCGTGCGGCCGTCGTAACCCTTGGCCAGGTCGTGCGCCTCGAGGACGATGTCGCCCAGTCGCGGGCCGGCCGGGATGTTGATCTCCGAGGTGTCGATCTTGCGCATCTTGTCGGCCTCGGCAGCCATCTCCTCGTAGCGCGCCAACCGGGAACGGCTCTTGGTCTGCCGCGCCTTGGCGTTGGAGCGCACCCAGTCGAGCTCGCGCTCGAGCATCTTCGCCCGCTTGACGTCCTTCTGGCCCTCGATCTTGAGCCGGTCCTTCTTGGTCTGGAGGTACGTCGTGTAGTTGCCCTCGTAGGGGTGGGCCTGGCCACGGTCGAGCTCGAGGATCCAGGTCGCGACGTTGTCGAGGAAGTAGCGGTCGTGGGTCACGGCCAGGACGGCGCCCGGATAGGACTTGAGGTGGCTCTCCAGCCACTGCACCGACTCGGCGTCGAGGTGGTTGGTCGGCTCGTCGAGCAGCAGCAGGGACGGCTGCTGGAGCAGCAGCTTGCACAGGGCGACACGGCGGCGCTCGCCGCCGGACAGGGTGTCGACGATCGCGTCCGGCGGCGGGCAGCGGAGGGCGTCCATCGCCTGGTCGAGCCGGCTGTCGATGTCCCACGCGTTGGCGTGGTCCAGGAACTCCTGGAGATCGCCCATCTCCGGCAGGAGCTTGTCGTAGTCGGCGTCGGGGTCGGCCATCTCCTCGGAGATCGCGTTGAACCTGGCCAGCTTGGTCTTGATCTCGGCGACGGCCTCCTCGACGTTCTCGAGCACCGTCGTCCCCTCGGTCAGCGGGGGCTCCTGCTGCAGCATGCCGACGGTTGCGCCGGGCGCCAGGATCGCGTCGCCGTTGTTGGGGTTGTCGAGTCCGGCCATGATCTTCAGCAGCGACGACTTGCCGGTGCCGTTGGGTCCGACGACGCCGATCTTGGCGTCGGGCAGGAAGGACAACGTGACGTTCTCGAGGACGACCTTGTCGCCATGGGCCTTACGCACATTGCGCAGGGTGAACACATACTCAGCCATGGTCCACGAGCCTACGGGGAAACTGGCCTGAGACCTGATCGGGGGGTCACGGCGTCTCTACGGTTGGAAGCGAGCCGAACCCCCGAACGGAGGCACTAGTGCGAGGCAACGCGGCAACCGACGCAGAGTTCGCCGAGTTCATGGCCGCACGATCCAGCCAGCTCTACCGCAGCGCCTACCTGCTCACCACCTCCCCGCACGCAGCGGAGGACCTCCTGCAGACCGCGTTGGCCAAGACCTTCGCGTCGTGGGGCCGGGTGCGTGCGGCCGACGACCCCGTCGCCTACGTGCACGGGGTGTTGATCAAGAGCTTCCTCTCCGAGCGCCGCCGACGCAGCAGCACCGAGCTGCCCGTCGCCGACGCCCCGGACGTGCCGGCAACCCCGGCCGACCCCACCGAACGTGTGGCACTCATGGCTGCCCTGGCCCAGCTGGCGCCGCTGGACAGGGCAGTTGTGGTGCTGCGCTTCTGGGAGGACCGCAGCGTCTCCCAGACCGCCGTCGACCTCGATCTCACCGAGGCCGCGGTGAAGAACCGCAGCCTGCGGGCCCTGCGCACCCTGCGCGGGCTCCTGGCTGAGCCCGTCGACTCCACCCCTTCCACCTCCACGACCAGGAGCACCACATGACCCACCTCGACGACGGCGCCGATCTCCGCGCCGTGATGGACCGCTCCCTACGAGACCTCGACGTTCCGGACCACTGCGGACCGGCCGCGCTGGCGACCGGACGCCGAATCCGCACCCGCCGTCGGTTGACCCTCAGCCTCACCGGCGTGGCCGCCGTCGCTGCCGTAGCCGCATTGACGCTGCCCGCTCTCGGTGGCGCCGGCGACGCGGGTGCGCAGTTCGCTGGCGACCCCAGCTCCGCGCCCGTGCCGTCGGAGGGCCCCGGCCTGCCGAGCGTGGTGCCCGAGGGCTCCGGCCTGCCGAGCGAGGCGCCCGAGGGCTCCGGCATCTCGACCGAGCTGCCGGAGGGCTGGTGGAGCGCGCCCGGCACCCGCCTGGCCGAGCAGCTCGAGCAGGTGCTGCCTGACGGGGTGATCGTCGAGTCCGTCGACACCACCGTCGAAGGTGTCCCCGTCGGCTCCGAGGCCGAATCCATCGGCGGCCTGCACGGCATCCTCTCGGCGAGCACTGGCCCCGGCGCGTTCCAGATAATCCTCTACGGGCCCGAGCCGGATGAGCTGCCGGACCCGGTGACCACCACCGACGCCGCGGGCAACGAGCACACGACGGCGACCGCCGAAAGTCCCTCGATGCAGCACCGGATCAAGTGCCGCGCCTACATGGATGACTGTGACCCGATCAGGGACGCGTCCGGTGAGCAGGTCGGTCGGCTGACCACCGACACCGAGGCCGGGACGTCGTACTACGAGGTGATGCTCCTCGGGCCCCACGGTGGCGGGCTGTTCTTCTACGTCGCCGACTCCACCGGTGAGAAGCCGGGCTACGAGGCACCCACGTCCGCAGTGCCGCCGCTGACCCTCCAGCAGCTCCGCGCGCTCGCGGAGGACCCCGTCTGGACCAGCTATCGACCCTGACCATCACGCAGCGGTGGCCGCCGCCTCCTCCCGTTCGCGGGCGGGGGCGGCGGTTGCGTCGGCGCTCGTCTCGGCCGTCGATCCCGGCTCGACCGGCGGCGCCTTCGGGACCCGGATGAACTGACTGATCCCTCGGTTGAGGTCGTGGCCGACCATCAATGCCTCGACCTCGAACGACAGCACCTCGACGTTGTGCTTGTTGATGTAGGTGCGAGCGTGGAGCCGGCCGTGGACGATCACCGGGTCGCCGCGGCGCAGTGAGCGGGCGCAGTGTTCGCCGAGCGCGCGCCAGGCGTTGACGGTGTACCACTGCGTCGTGCCGTCGACCCACTCGTCGGTCCGTCGCTGGTAGCGCCGCGGGGTGCACGCCACCCGGATGTTGGCGACGCAGCTCTCCCCCGCCGTCCGCAGCTGTACGTCGCCTCCGACGTGGCCCTGCAGGGTCACCATCGTGTCGTTGGACATTTCTCTCTCCTCGTCTCGTGCGATCTGGACGTGGAGGAGACTTCGCGCGGGCACCGACAGCAGGCCGCTCGGTGGGGGATGCCTGTGGAGAACGAGCTGCGACGAGCCGTCCTGTGGACGACTTGTGGCTCGTTCTTCTAGTTCTTCAGGGCTTTGGTCAGCCCGTTGCGGACCAGGCCGTAGGCCGTCAGCTCTGCTGAGATCGGCTGTACGACGAGCTCGTCGGACACCTCGTGCACGGCCGCCCTCAGCCGAGCGTCGGCAGAGGCGGCCCGGCGACGAGCGGTGGCCCTGACCAGGACCCGGCAGACGAGGGCGAGCAAGATACCGAGCGCGATCGCCCCGAGCAGCAGGAGCGTCGGCAGTGCGTAGCCCTCGACCTCGGGAAGCGGAGGCTCGGGCATCTGGAGGTAGTCGACGGCGGCCAGCGCACCCAGCCACACGGCCCCAGCCAACGCAGCCACGATGAGCAGCCACTGCAGCAGCCGCACCGCACCCGCCCAGAACGGGATCTTCGCGACACCCAGGTCGGTCGAGGCCATCGCAGCGTCGAGCCGGTCGTTGAGCTCACCCATGCGTGAGGTGGACGCGCGGCGTACCGCATCGACCCAGGGCTTGCCGAGACCGTCGGAGGCGTCGTCTGCCAGCGTCCGCACCTCGGTGTCGACGCGGGCGCGCTGCACCGGAGTGGTCGTGGGGATCGTCTTGCGCGACTTGCCCTTGAGCGCCTTGCCTGCGGAGCCGAGGTCGAGGTGCAGCTTCTTCAGTGGGTCCGGCTTCAGCCGCGAGAACCACGAGACGACGGGCCAGCCGGTGGCCCGGCCCGCGCGCATCCGCGTGGATCGCTCGACCGCGTCGACCACCGTCGACACGCCGGCCGCATCGGCGAGCGCGTTGTCGAGCTCGGCCACGCGACGGTCACTGAGCGCCCGCGTGTTGCCCGTGCCGCTGGCTGCGTAGAGATCAGCGGCAGCCGACTTGAGGTCGGCCTCGAGCCGGGCCACGGTCTGCTTCTTGCCGGCCACGCGACGAGCGATCTCGGCGCGGAGCTGGTCGATGCCGATGCCGTGGCGGGCGCTGATCGCGTAGACCGGCACCTGCTGCAGCCCGTCGGCGGCCAGCAGGCGGCGGACGTCGTCGACCATCGACTGCCGACGGTCCTCCGGCACGGTGTCGATGTGGTTGAGCACGACGACCATGACCTCGGCGTGGGTGGACAGCCGGGCGAGGTAGCGCTCGTGGATCGCGGCGTCGGCGTACTTCTGCGGGTCGAGCACCCACACGAGCAGGTCGGCCAGCTGCACCAGGCGGTCGACCTCGAGGTGGTGCGAGACCTCGGTGGAGTCATGGTCGGGGAGGTCGAGCAGGACCACGCCGTTGAGGTCGTCGTCGCGGCCGGTCCGGGCGTCGAGCATGGAGTCGCGGGTGGCCTGGTGGCGCGGTGGGATGCCGAGCCACTCCAGGAGCTCCTCGGCGCCCTCACTCCCCCAGACACAGGCGCTGGCCCACGACGTGGTGGGACGGCGTACGCCGACGGCGGAGAGCTCCAACCCAGTCAGCGCGTTGTACGTCGACGACTTGCCCGACCCGGTCGCCCCGGCGATGCCGACCACCGTGTGCTCGGCGGAGAGCCGCAGCCGTGAGGCAGCCTTCTTCGCGACCGCCTCGGCCTCGTCGACCAGCTTGTCGTCGAGCCGTCCACGGGACGCCTGGGCAGCCGTCTCCAGCCCCTCGACCCGGGCACCGATGTCGGTCCCCCTGGTCAGCAGCTTTCGGGCGCCCTCCAGCAGGCCGGTCACGCGATTCCCCCAGATCTGGTCGGTCGAGGCTCGCTGCGCGCGGCAGCGAAACGCAGGTCGTCGACCCTACGTGACGCCTCGCGCACCAGCTCGCCCGCCTGCGGCTGCACCTCCAGGGCATCGATGAGCACCAGATAACGGGCACGTTCGTCGGCGAGCAGGGTCCGTACCTGCTCCTCGAGCGAGAGCCGGGCACGCTCCGCGAGGTCGCGGACGGCTTGGTCGCCGAAGACGGCTTCGAGCAGCTTCTGACCGAGCACGGCCGAGCCGCCGGCGATGCCGGCCTCCGCCCCGGTCAGGCCCGCGGTGTGGGCGAAGACGACGATCATCAGCGCCACCGAGAGCCCGTTGACGCCGAACGCCAGGAACTTCGCGGTGCTGCGCTTGTCGGCACCCTCGGTGCGCACCATCTCGAGCACGTCCTGCTGCCAGTCGCGCACCGCCCGCTCGGCCCTTCGCCGGAGGTCGCGCGAAGCCCGACCGAGCTCCTGGTCGGAGCTGTCGAGGAGTCCCTGCCCGGCAGCGTTCTGCTGCCACGAGGCCTCGGCGCGCTCGGCCGCGGCCTCGGCGTGCTCGAGGATCAGCGTCTCCAGCCCCGACTCGACCGCCACGGTGACGCGCTCGGCCTGCTGGGGCTTGCCCTTGACCGCGTTGACCACGCGGTCGCGGATCCAGCCGACGCGGGTCTCGAGAGACCGGAGCAGCTCACCGGTGCCCACGAACTCCTGCCACCGCGCCAGCACCTCGCCGCGCAGCAGGGTGCCGTCGGCCGACGCTTCGGCGATCGACGCCAGGGCGCCGTCGTAGGCCCGGTCAGCGTCCTCGCGCAGCCGGTCGGCCGCGGCGACCTGCTCGGTGGCGGCGTCCGCCACCGCATGTGTACGCCGGGTGAGGTCGCGGATCGCGCCCTCGAGGGTCCTCTTGATCACGCCGGCCCGGGCGTCGGCGTCGTCGGCCAGCGAGTCGAGCCACGCCCTGATCTCGGCCACCTGCTCAGCAGGCAGGAGGCCCTCGTCGTCGACGATGCCCTCGGTCACCGTGAAGAGAGGTGAGTCCTTGAGCCCTCGGCTGGCGAGCATCCGGGCGAGGTGGCTCGACACCGTCTGCACGGCGTCCTCGGGGGTGCGGTCGAGCACGATCGCCACGGCGGTCGAGCGCTCGGCGGCCCGCTTGAGGAAGTCCCAGGGCACCTGGTCGGCGTAGCGCGCGGCAGAGGTGACGAACAGCCAGAGGTCGCCGGCCGCGAGCAGCTGGGCCGCGAGCTGGCGGTTGCGCTCCTCGACCGAGTCGACGTCGGGCGCGTCCAGGATCGCGAGACCGGCAGGCACCGACTCGGCGGGCACCAGCTGGAGGGCGTCCGGGTCGTCGGTGGCCTCCGCGACGCGCTGCAGGTCCGGCAGCAGGCGGTCCGGGCCGAACCACTGGCCGTCGT
>CAVYLX010000002.1:0-233700 GCA_963769475.1 uncultured Actinomycetota bacterium
CCTTAAGAGACGTACGGCGAAGCATCAAGCCTATCGGTGGCTGGGGTTCCTCCACGGCACCGGATCTCGATACGCGCCGCTGCGCCCTCGCTGCGCTCGGACCCAGCCGGCGCTACTCGATCTTCCCGCCTCGATCTACGGCTTCGCTCCGCTCAGCCGTAGGGCGGAAAAGACTCAGGGCCCGGCCGGGGAGGGAGGGTGGCCGGGCCCTGATATGTCCCGCAACTGATGGACTGTTGCCTGGACGGGACCCGGTCCTTCGGGAGGGAGCATGAATTTGCCGGGTCCGACGGTCAAACGACCCCCAGACCGGCGGGTTACGGGGTCTCCCAGAAAGTTTTGCTCTGGCCAGGAACCGCGCTCAGGACACCCCGACGATGGGCAGCCTGAGCGCGCCTACGGCACTCTCCGGTACGACGGGGGCACTGGGCTGGACCGGGGCCAGGCGGGCGTACTCCGCGCCCAGGGCCGGGCGGGTGTCCGCCTCGCCCTTGTTGGGCCAGAACGACATGGCGCGCTCGGCCTGGGCGGTGATCGTCAGCGAGGGGTTCACGCCGAGGTTGGCCGAGATCGTGGACCCGTCGACGATGTGCAGCCCGGGGTGCCCGTACATCCGCTGGTAGGGGTCGACCACGCCCGTCTCGGGCGAGTCGCCGATCGTGCAGCCGCCGATGAAGTGGGCGGTCAGCGGGGCGTTGAGGGGCTCGCCGACGTTGCCGCCGGGGGTGCCGCCCATGACGTCCGCCATCCGGCGTACCGCCTCGTAGGCGACGGGGATGTAGGTCGGGTTCGGCTCGCCGTGGCCCTGCTTGGAGCTCATCCGCCACCCGAACGGCGTCTTCTTGCCGACCGTGGTGATCGAGTTGTCCAGGGTCTGCATCACCAGGGCGATCACGGTGCGCTCGGACCAGTGCTTCATGTCGTAGAGGTCGATCACGTGCTTGCGCTGCGACCACATCTCGCGCATCCAGGTGCGCCAGCGCGGCTCGGTGCCGGTGTCGTCGGCCAGCACCGTCTGCATCATCGACATGAAGTTGCTGCCCCGGCCGTAGCGCACGGGCTCGATGTGGGTGTGCTCGTCGGGGTGCCACGACGACGTGATCGCGACCCCCTCGGTGTAGTCGGTCTTCAGGTCGGGCGCGAGCGCGCCGAGGATCGCCTCGGAGTTGGTGCGCGTCAGCACGCCCAAGCCGGTCGGAGATCTGGGGCAGGTCGCCCTCGCCCTTCAGCTTGTGCAGCAGCTTCTGGGTGCCGAGCGCGGCCGCCGAGAACACGACCTGCTCGGCGGTGAACGTCTTGACCGCCGTACGCCGCGAGAGCTTGGCCTTGGTCCACCGGGTGTCGATCCGGTAGCCGCCGCCGTCGAGCGGCACGACCTTGGTGACCGTCGTCAGCGGGTGCACGACCGCGCCGGCCTCCTCGGCCAGGTAGAGGTAGTTCTTGACCAGGGTGTTCTTGGCGTTGTGCCGGCAGCCGGTCATGCACTCGCCGCAGTTGCGGCACGGGTTGCGGTCCGGGCCGGCGCCGCCGAAGTAGGGGTCCTCGATCGTGTCCTCGGGCGTCTGGCCGGGACCGCCGAAGAAGACACCGACCGGCGTGGGGTGGAACGTGTCGCCGACGCCCATGTCGTTGGCGACCTGCTGCATGACCTCGTCGGCGGGCGTGCGGTGGGGGTACTCGACGACGCCGAGCATCCGCTTCGCCTGGTCGTAGTACGGCGCCAGCTCGGCCTTCCAGTCGGTGATGTGCGACCAGGACGGGTCGCGGTAGAACGCGTCGAGCGGCTCGTAGAGCGTGTTGGCGTAGACCAGCGAGCCGCCGCCGACGCCTGCCCCGGCGACGATCATGCAGTCCTTGACCATGTCGATCCGCTGGATGCCGTAGCACCCTGCGGCCGGGGCGAAGAGGTACTTCTTGACGTCGAACGACGTGTCGGGGAAGTCGCCGTCCTCGAACCGCGCACCCGCCTCGAGCACGCCGACGCGGTAGCCCTTCTCGGTCAGCCGGAGCGCGGTGACCGAGCCGCCGAAGCCGGACCCGATGACCAGGACGTCGTAGTCGAAGCTCTCGTGCTTGCCTGCCATCAGGCCCTGCCCAGCTTCTTCATGAGCTTCAGGTTGGCCGTCATCAGCTTGGCGTAGGCCTCGTCGGACATGCCGAACATCGGCGCGAACCGGATCAGCCGCTGGGTGCCGACCGACTGCGACTCGGTGTAGCGGTGGATGCCCTCGCTGCCCTGCCGTCGGCCCATCCCGGACTCGCGCATGCCGCCCATCGGCGAGTCGATGCTGGCGAAGGTGGCGCCGAAGGCCTCGTTGATGTTGACCGTGCCGCACTTGATCAGCCGGGCGATGGTCCGCGCGCGGCCGCCGTCCTCGCTGTAGATCGAGGCGTTGAGGCCGTACTCGCCGTCGTTGGCGCGGGAGATCGCGTCGGCCTCGTCGTGGAAGCGGTAGAGCGAGATCACCGGCCCGAACGTCTCGTGGCCGAAGCAGGTCATGTCGGGCGTGACGCCCTCGAGGATGGTGGGCTCGAAGAAGAACGGGCCCAGGTCGGGGCGCGCCTTGCCGCCGGTGAGCACCCGGGCGCCCTTGGCGACGGCGTCCTCGACGTGGGCGACCACGGTGTCGAGCTGGTCCTGCGAGATCAGCGTGCCCATGTCGTTGCCCCACTCGAGGCTGGCCCCCAGGGTCATCGCCTGGGTGCGCGCGACGAAGCGCTCCACGAACCGGTCGTAGACCTGGTCGGCGACGAACATCCGCTCCATCGAGACGCAGAGCTGGCCGGCGTTCGAGAACGACGCGCGGACCGCTCCCTCGGCGGCCTTCTCGAGGTCGGCGTCGCGGAGGATCAGGATCGGGTTCTTGCCGCCGAGCTCCAGCGAGCAGCCGATCAGCCGCTCGGCGCACTGCCGGGCGATGATCTTGCCGGTGGCCGTGGAGCCGGTGAAGCAGATGTAGTCGGACCGGTCGATGATCGGGCCGCCGAGCTCGCGCCCGGGCCCGGCGACGACCTGCCACAGGTCCTTCGGGAAGCCGGCCTCGTCGAGCAGCCGGGCGCCGAGCAGCGCCGAGAGCATGGTCTGGGCGTCGGGCTTCGCGACCACGGCGTTGCCGGCCATCAGCGCGGGGAGGCCGTCGCAGAGCGCCATCGTGAACGGGTAGTTCCAGGGCGAGATGATGCCGACGACGCCCTTGGGCACGCGGTTGACCTCGACCCGGGTCAGGCCGGGTACGACGCCGAGCTTGCGCTGGGTGTCGAGGTGCTGGTGGGCCGTGCGCGCGTAGTAGCGGGCGGTCAGCGCGATGTGCAGCGGCTCGTCGAACGCGTGCTTGCGGGCCTTGCCCGACTCCCACACGATCAGGTCGATGATCTCCTCCTGGCGCTCCAGCACCAGGTCGTGCAGGCGCAGCATGATCGCCGCGCGCTCGTCGAGGGAGGTGCGCGCCCACTCGGCCTGGGCCTTGCGTGCCCGCTTGAACGCCTCGGCGACGTCGTCCTCGCTCGACTGCGGGATGTGGGCGAGCGGCGCGCCGTTGAGCGGGGTGTTCACCGCGACGCTGCTGCCGCTGGTGGCGACCAGCCGGTCGGTGAGCGCGGCGACGTACTCCGGCTCGAGGGCGTAGGAGGCCCGAGGGTCGTGCTCCGGGTCGTGCGGGCCCTCGACGACGGGACCACCGGAGGGAACGGGGTTCTTGGCGCTCATGAAGCGAGCGTAGGTGGTGCCCGTCTCCATGCCTACCGTTTGGTAACCGAATGTGTTCGTTTACACATTCACTTGCTTTGTCAAGCGCTCGGATTCGGCTGAGGGGCCGTGCAGAGACCTGGTCCAGTCGTGCAGCAGCATCCCGTCTCCCCCCTCGGGGGCTAGCGGGAGCGGAAGCGATCCACCCAGCGATTCGCGTGAGTAGTCTGCCGCCCATGCTCCGGCAGCTTCAGACCCTGGTGGGCGCCATGATGGGGTCGCTGGTGCTGCTCGCGGTGATCCTGGTGGTTGCGCTCCCCGACGACGACCGCTTCACGGCCCCGCCGTTGTGGCTGCTGGCCGCGCAGTTCGGGGCCGGAGCCGTGATCCACGTGCTGCTCGACAACGTCGGCTACCGCACGGCGGCGATCCACGTGGAGACCGACCAGCAGGCCGCGACGGCCCAGGCGTTCAGTGCCTTCCAGGCCGGCACGATCCTCCGGTTCTCGCTCGCGGAGCTGATCGCGATCGGCTCGCTCGCAATCGCGTTCGCCCACGACGACGGCAGCGTCATCGGCTACTCCACGGGTGCCGCCGTCTCGCTCGCGCTGATCGTCTTCCACACCTGGCCCTGGAGCCGCCCGGTCGACCGGACCGTGGCCAGCCTCGAGCGCGACGGCGGCCGGTCCTACCTGCGCGAGCGGCTCGGCATGCCGCCGAAGCTGGGCGGGGCCATCCAGGAGTTCTAGGGGTTTCGACCTACGACGGCAGCTCGGTGTAGATCGACTTGAGCTCGGTGTACTGGCCGAGGCCCTCGGGGCCGAACTCGCGGCCGATGCCGGAGGCCTTGTAGCCGCCGAACGGTGCCGCGAAGTCCATCGTGTAGGTGTTGACGCCGTAGGTGCCGGCGCGCACCCCGCGGGCGACGTCGAGGCCGGCCTCGGCGTCGGCGGTCCAGACGGTGCCGGCCAGTCCGTACTCCGAGTCGTTGGCGATCCGGACGGCGTCGGCCACGTCGTCGTAGGCGATGACGGAGAGCACCGGGCCGAAGATCTCCTCCTGGGCGATCCGCATCGTGTTGTCGACGCCGGCGAAGATCGTCGGCCGGACGTACCAGCCGCGGTCGAGGCCGTCGGGGCGGCCGTTGCCGCCGAGCACCACGCGCGCGCCCTCCTCCTGGCCGAGCGCGATGTACTTCTCGACCCGCTCCTGCTGGCGCTGCGCGACCAGGGGGCCGATCTCGGTGGCGGGGTCCATCGGGTCGCCGACCTGCATGCCGCCGACGGTCTCGACCAGGGCCTCGACCACCTCGTCGTAGCGCGCGCGGCTGGCCAGGATCCGGGTCTGCGCGACACAGGCCTGGCCGGAGTTCATCAGCGAGGCGAACTTCAGGCCCTCCATGGTCTTCGCGAGGTCGGCGTCGTCGAGCACGATCGCGGCCGACTTGCCGCCGAGCTCGAGGCTGACCCGCTTGAGCTGCTCGCCGCAGATCGCGCCGATCTTGCGGCCGGCGGCGGTCGAGCCGGTGAAGGCGACCTTGTCGACGCCCGGGTGGGCGACCAGGTGCTCGCCCACCTCGCGGCCCGCGGCGACGATGTTGACGACACCAGCCGGTACGCCGGCCTCCACCAGCAGCTCGGCCATCAGGTAGGTGTCGAGCGGGGTCTCGGGCGCGGGCTTGACCACGACGGTGCAGCCGGCGAGCAGGGCCGGGATCACCTTGGACATGATCGTGAACTGCGGGACGTTCCACGGCGGGATCGCGGCGACCACGCCCACCGGCTCGCGGCGTACGACGACGGGCGAGCCGAGCGCACCGGCCCGGGTCTCCTCCCAGGGGTACTCGCGGGCGATCGCCAGGAACGCCTCGATCTGCATCCACGGCGCGGGCGACTGCGCCAGGTTGGAGAACGACGTCGGCGCGCCCATCTCCAGCGTGATCAGGTCGGCCATCTCGCCGAGCTTGGCGGCGTACAGGCCGCAGAAGGCCTCGACCACGGCGATCCGCTCGGCCGGCGACATCCGCGGCCACGGACCCTCGTCGAAGGCCCGCCGGGCCGCGGCGACCGCGGCGTCGATGTCGGCGACGCTGCCCTCGGGCACGGTCGCCACCACCTCCTCGGTGTGCGGCGAGACCACCTGGAGCTGGTCGCTGCCGGCCGGCGCGGCCCAGCCGCCGTCGATGAAGAGGGTGTCGCGGTCGTGGCTCATGTCTGTCTCCTGGATCAGGGGGCGAGGGTGAAGAAGTCGGCGAAGCCGCTGGGGTCGTGGCGGCCGATGGCGCCGTGCTCGAAGAGTCCCCAGCCCTCGGCTCCGTCACAGGTCGCGCGGCCGACGTGGTCGATCACGCCGAACATCACGCGGCCTTCGACGGCTGGGTCCTTGAGGTCGTAGGTGACGCGCTCGGTGAAGCCCGGGCCCTTCCACTGGCCGTGGGTCCAGTCGGGGTCGCCGCCGTAGCCGCCACCGACATGGATGGGTACGGCGAGCTTCGACTCGACCTCGAGCACCAGCGGCTTGCCGTCGGGGGTGGTGCAGGTGATGGTCGCGCCGGTCGGGATCCGGGTGCCCGAGGTGTAGCGGATCTCCACGCGCGGCCAGCCCAGCTGCTCGACCCGGCCGTCGTGCCAGACCCGGGTGCAGTCGTTGAGCGTCCGGAACCCGTCGGGGCCTTCCTGGAGGATCAGGATGACGGCGTACTCCTCGAAGCGCATCGGCACGTAGAGCCACCACATGCCCTCGAACGGCGGGTCCGACGGGCGGCCGGCCGGCTCGGAGTCGCCGACCGGGCGGATGCCCCAGGACCGGTCGCGGGTGCCGACCCAGGTGTCCGGGTCGACCGCGATGTCCTCGCCGTCGACGGCGATGGTGCCGCTCCAGGTGCCGACCTGCGCGAACCGCTGCGCGTCGAGGGTGACCCGGCTGCCGGCGCGCATGATGTGGCGCTCCTCCTGGAGGACGTCGAACGAGCCCTCCCAGGACAGGTCGCAGGCGATGCCCTCGGTCTCCTCGAGCACGACCCGCAGCTTGCGCAGCGGCTCGACGACCTCGATCCGGTAGCTGCCGACGTGCTGGTTGAGGCGGTCGTCGTCGATCTCGTCGGAGAGGTGCACCGCCGTCTGGGTGTCGCCGCGGCGCAGCAGCACGAACGCGTCCTTGACCCCGAGGTTGGGGTAGTAGCCGGCGCCGGTGATCAGGAAGATGTCGCCGCTGCGGTCGTGGGCGTTGAGGTAGCAGCGGTCGTAGAAGTTGCGGTCGCTGGTCGCCGCCCAGGTGACGGGGAGCGGGGCCTGGTGGAGCGGGTACTCGTCGAGGGGACCGACCATCTCAGGCACCGACCTCTGCGAGCAGCCGGTCCATCAGCGGCTTGTGGTGGAAGAGCGTCTCCACGTCCTCGGGCTTCTCGATCTCGCCGAAGCGCACCTGCCGGGCGCCGGTGCGCATGAAGACGACGCACCACTGGGCGGCGTTGAGGACGTGGTACCAGTGCAGGTCGCCGAGCTCGACCCCCGTCTTCTTCGTGTACGCCGCCACCACGTCCTCCTCGCGCAGGAAGTGCGGCATACCCGGCAGCTCGAACATGGTGGTCAGCGTCTCGAAGACCTGGTGGGCGAAGACCATCCACGACACGTCCATCTCGCGCGGGCCGAGGGTGGCCATCTCCCAGTCGAGGACGGCGACGGGCTCGAAGTCGCGGTAGATCACGTTGCCGATCCGTGAGTCGCCCCAGCAGAGCACGGCCTCGTCGGTGTCGGGGAGGTTGGCCTCGAGCCAGGTGAGCGCGCGCTCGACGATCTGCGAGCGCCCACTGTCGGGCACCGCGAACTCGTACCAGTGCGCGGGTGTGCGCGAGGTTGCGCGCCAGCACCGTGTCGCCGGGCTGGTCGTGGTCGAGGAACGCGAACGTCGTGGCCGCGTCGGGGATCGCGTGCAGCCGGCCGATGACGTCGACGGTCGCGTCCTGCAGGCGTCGCTGGTCCTCGACCGGTGCGTCGTGGAGCCAGTTGTCGCCGAAGTTGTAGGGCATCACGTCCTGCGGCACCACGCCGTCGACGCGGTCCATCAGGAAGAACGGCGTGCCGAGCACGTCGCCGGTCTCCTCCATCCACCGCACTGTCGGCACCGGCACGTCGGTGAGCTCGCCGGCGATCCGCATCGCGTCGTACTGGTCGCGCAGCTCGTAGCTCGCGAAGACCGGCACGTCCTCCTGCGCCGGAGCCACCCGGGCGACGTACTCGCCCTGTGCGCTGCCGGCCGTCCTCGGTCCAGGTCGCGTCGAGCACCAACGTCTCCGACGACATGCCGTTCGCGTCGATGCCGCTGTGCAGCGTCACCTGCGGGTCGGCGCCCGCCGGGAGCTGGGTGGCCAGCCACTCGCCGAGAAGGGTCGGGAGCGTGGTCGCGTCGCGACTCGATCGCTGCAGCTTGAGGTCGGTCGGAGGAGTGGCCTGGGTCACTCCGCCAGCATCAGTGGAACGTGTTCTAGTTGTCAACGACCCTTCCATGCGAAATGGGTCTCGACAAGCTCGACCACCGGCGCCGACCCACGGGTGGTCGAGCTTGCCGAGACCCCTTGCGTCAAACAATGAACTGAGATTCACTACTTGCATGGACGCACCCTGGCGACCTGACCCCGCCCGCGACGAGACCGACGCCGAGGTGGACTACGCGACGCTGACCTACCAGGTCACCGGCCGCGTCGCCCGGATCACGTTCAACCGGCCCGAGCAGGGCAACGCGATCACCCGCGACACCCCTGCCGACCTCGCCCACGCGGTCGAGCGGGCCGACCTCGACCCGCGGGTCCACGTGATCCTGGTGTCCGGGCGCGGCAAGGGGTTCTGCGGCGGCTACGACCTCGCGGCGTTCGCGGAGGACCTGTCCGACGCCGAGTCCGACTCCAGCGGCACCCTGCTCGACCCGGCCGTGCAGATGGCCAACCACGACCCCAGCAGCACCTGGGACCCGATGGTCGACTACGCGATGATGAGCCGCTTCAACAGGGGCTTCTCGAGCCTGCTGCACGCCAACAAGCCGACGGTCGCCAAGATCCACGGGTTCTGCGTCGCGGGCGGCACCGACATCGCGTTGTACGCCGACCAGATCGTGATCGCCGCCGACGCCAAGATCGGCTATCCCCCGACCCGGGTCTGGGGCGTGCCGGCCGCGGGGATGTGGGCGCACCGGCTGGGTGACCAGCGGGCCAAGCGGCTGCTGCTGACCGGCGACTGCCTGTCGGGCACCGAGGCAGCCGAGTGGGGGCTGGCCATCGAGGCGCCGGCACCTGAGGACCTCGACGAGCGCACCGAGATCCTGGTGGCGCGGATCGCCGCCATGCCGGTCAACCAGCTGGTGATGGTCAAGCTCGCGCTCAACTCCACGCTGATCAACCAGGGCGTCGCCACCAGCACCATGGTCTCGTCGGTCTTCGACGGCATCGCCCGCCACACCACCGAGGGCTACGCGTTCCAGCAGCGCGCGGCCGAGGTCGGCTTCCGCCAGGCCGTGCGCGAGCGCGACTCCGAACCCTTCGGCGACGCCGGCCCGTCGACCAACAAGGGCTGAGGGTCCGATGGCCTACCGGCGTACCCAGGCAGTGCAGGAGCGGCTCGACGCGACCCGCGCCCGGATCGTCGCGGCCGCCCATGCGCTGATCGCCGAGAAGGGGTACGCCGGCTGCTCGGTCGCCCTCGTCGCCGACGTCGCCGGCGTGGCCACCGGCAGCGTCTACCGCCACTTCCCCGACAAAGGCGCACTGTTCGCCGAGGTCTTCCGTACCGCGACCCAGCGCGAGGTCGACGCGGTCGCCGAGGCCGGCTCGAAGGCCGGGTCCGTCGAGGAGCGGGTCGCACGGGCGGTCGAGACCTTCGCCGGCCGCGCGCTCAAGGCCCCTCGCCTCGCCTACGCGCTCATCGCCGAGCCGGTCGACCCCCAGGTCGAGGCCGAGCGGCTCATCTACCGCCGCGCCTACCGCGACATCTTCGCCCAGGTGATCGCCGACGCGGTCGACGCGGGCGACCTGCCGCCGCAGGATCCCGAGGTGTCCGCGGCCGCCGTCGTCGGCGCCATGGCCGAGGCCCTCGTCGTCCCGCTGCACGCCGGCGTGGCGTCGCGCCGCACCGTCCCCGAGCTCACCGCCTTCGTCGTCCGATCACTAGGAGCCAGCAATGCCAACTCATGACGTCACCAACCAGGTCCCGCTGCTCGTCGGTCACGACACCGCCCAGGACGCCGCGCTGCTCGCCGCCGTCGAGCGCGAGGGCGCGGCGTGGGCGCTGGACGAGATCCACGAGCTCGGCCGGCTGGCCGGCAGCCAGGAGGCCCAGGACTG
The DNA here is from genome assembly GCA_963769475.1 of uncultured Actinomycetota bacterium. Lineage (GTDB taxonomy): Bacteria > Actinomycetota > Actinomycetes > Propionibacteriales > Nocardioidaceae > Nocardioides. The sequence goes on from CAVYLX010000002.1 coordinate 10,017, forward strand.
GGGCCGGATCGCCGAGAAGCACCCGCCGGTGCTCACCACCCACGACCGCTTCGGCAACCGGATCGACGAGGTCGAGTACATCCCGGCGTACCACTCGCTGATGGAGACCGCCGTTGGCCACGGCCTGCACGCGGCGCCGTGGGCCGACGACCGGCCGGGCTCGCACGTGGCGCGGGCTGCCAAGTTCCTGGTCTGGAACGTCGACGCCGGCCACGGCTGCCCGATCTCGATGACCTACGCCGCCGTGCCGGCGCTCCGCGCCAACGCCGAGCTGGCCGCCACCTACGAGCCGCTGCTCACCTCGACGTCGTACGACCCGGGGCTGCGGATGCCGACCACCAAGTCGGGCCTGATCGCCGGCATGTCGATGACCGAGAAGCAGGGCGGCTCCGACGTCCGCACCAACACCACGCAGGCGGTGCCGCAGAGCGACGGCAGCTACCGGCTGACCGGCCACAAGTGGTTCACGTCGGCGCCGATGTCCGACGTCTTCCTGGCCCTTGCCCAGGCGCCCGGCGGCCTGTCGTGCTTCTTCGTGCCGCGGATCCTGCCCGACGGCTCCCGCAACGCGATGCACCTGATGCGGCTCAAGGACAAGCTCGGCAACAAGTCCAACGCCTCCTCGGAGATCGAGTACGACGGCGCCGTGGCCTGGCTGGTCGGCGACGAGGGCCGCGGGGTGCGAACCATCGTGGAGATGGTCAACATGACCCGGCTCGACTGCACCCTCGGCACCGCCGTCGGCATGCGCACCGCGACCGTGATCGCCGCCCACCACGCCCGCCACCGCTCCGCGTTCGGGCGTCACCTGGTCGACCAGCCGCTGATGCGCAACGTGCTCGCCGACCTCGTCGTCGAGTCGGAGGCGGCGACGACCGTCGCGATGCGGCTGGCCGGCGCCACCGACCGCGCGGCCCGCGGCGATCTCGAGGAAGCCAGCTTCCGCCGGATGGGGCTCGCGGTCAGCAAGTACTGGGTCTGCAAGCGCGGCCCCGCCCACGCCGGCGAGGCGATGGAGTGCCTGGGCGGCAACGGCTATGTCGAGGAGTCCGGCATGCCGCGGATCTACCGCGAGCTGCCGCTGCTCTCGATCTGGGAGGGCTCCGGCAACGTCGCCGCCCTCGACGCGCTGCGGGCGATGGCCCGTGAGCCGGAGTCGGTCGAGCAGTTCTTCACCGAGGTCGAGATCGCCGCCGGCGCCGACCACCGGCTCGACGACGCGGTCGCGACCGTGAAGAAGGAGCTGTCGGACCTGGACGAGGTCGAGCTGCGTGCGCGGCGGCTGGTCGAGCAGCTGGCGCTCGTACTTCAGGGCTCACTGCTCGTGCAGCACGCACCGACCGCGGTGGCCGACGCCTTCTGCGCCACCCGCCTGGCCCGCGACTGGGGCGGCGCGTTCGGCACCATGCCCAAGGGCCTCGACCTCGACCCGATCATCGAGCGGGCGTTCGTCGACGTCCCCTGACGGCGCGAACGAAGAATTTTCGGCGAATCTGGTCCATCGTGTCCGTCAGGGGCGAACTCGTTCGTCTCATGGGTGAGAGTCGGCACCCGGCCGGCCCGCCGCACGAGGAGACAACGACAATGCCTCAGTACGCAGCCCTGATCTACAGCGCCGACATCGACCCGACCCTGCCCGAGCACGCAGAGGACATGGCGGAGTACAACGAGTTCGGCGAGGCGGCAGCCGCCGTGCTTCGCGGAGGCTCAGCCCTCTACCCGACCAGCACCGCCACCACCGTGCGGGTCTCCGAGAAGGGCGGTGACGTGATGACGTCCGACGGCCCCTACGCCGAGACCAAGGAAGCCCTGACCGGCTTCTACCTGCTCGAGTGCGCCGACCTCGACGAGGCCATCGCCACCGCTGCGAAGATCCCGGCGGCCTGGGCCGGCGCCGTCGAGGTGCGCCCGATCATCGACTTCGGTGGCTGAACCAACCCTCGACGACGAAGCACGTCGCGCCCTGACCCTGCTGGTGCGGGAGTCGGGGCGTGACGTGCTCGCCACCTTGGCCCGCACCTGCGGCAGCCTCGCTCTCGCCGAGGACGCCGTGCAGGACGCCCTGGTCCGCGCCCTGGACACCTGGCCGCGCGACGGCGTACCCGCGAATCCCGTGGCCTGGCTGCGCCTGGTCGCCCGGCGCCGCGTCATCGACCTCGTCCGCCGCGAGGCGGCCCGGACCGGCAAGGAGGAGAGCGCCGTGGACCCGACCACCTGGCTCGACGACGAACCGGATCCCGAGCCGAGCGTGGTCGACGACGACCTCCTCCGCCTGATCTTCACCTGCTGCCACCCGTCCCTCTCGCCCGAGACCCAGGTGGCGCTCTCGCTGCGCACCCTGTGCGGCCTCACCACCGCCGAGACCGCGCGCGCCCTGCTGGTGCCCGAGGCGACGATGAGCAAGCGGCTGACGCGCGCCAAGGAGAAGATCCGGCTGGCCCGGATCCCCTACCGGGTGCCACCCGACCACGAGCTGCCCGACCGCTGGGCGTCGGTGCTCGCGACGACGTACCTGCTGTTCAACGAGGGCTACGCCGCCTCCGACGGGCCCGACCTGGTGCGCGCCGACCTGGTCGACGAAGCCATCCGGCTGACCCGGCTGCTGACGCGGCTGCAGCCCGACGACGCCGGTGCGCTCGGCCTGCTGGCGCTGATGCTCCTGCAGGACTCGCGCCGGCCCGCTCGCGCCACCGCCGACGGCCGGATCGTGCTGCTGCGCGACCAGGACCGCGGCCTCTGGGACGCCACTCGCATCGCCGAAGCCGTGCCGCTGGTCGGCGAGGCCCTCCGCCGCAGCCCGGACTCACCGGACCGCTACGTCGCGCAGGCCGCCATTGCCGCCTGCCACGCCCTGGCCTCGACCTGGGAGGCGACCGACTGGACGGCGATCGTGTCCTGGTACGACGTGCTGCTCTCGATCGACCCGGGACCCGTGGTGCGCCTCAACCGGGCCGCGGCGGTGGCCGAGCGCGACGACGCGGCGGCCGGCCTCGCCCTCGTCGACGAGATCGGGGGCCTGGACCACTACCCGTTCTGGCACGCCAGTCGCGCCGAGCTGCTCCGGCGGCTGGGCCGCACCGACGAGGCCGACGACGCCGACCGCCGGGCCATGCAGCTCCCCCTCAACGACGCCCAGCGCCGCTTCATCGAGGGCTGAACTAGGCCAGGAAAGGCTTGACGGAACGGGCGACTCCCCGACCGACGTGAGCTGAAGTCCCTCGTTGGTCGAGTAGGCCGAGCCCCTGGGCGAGGCCGTATCGAGACCTGCCGAGTCGATCTCGGGAACGCAGCCATCCCGCCTGCAGAGGTCTCGCTACGCCGTTCGCGACCTCGCAAGCTCGGTCGGCGACGTCTACTCGACCTTGTTGAGCGACGGAGCACGCTCGTTCCTCGCGCGCTCCTGCACAACTAAACGATGTCGGTGACCTGCACCCGGGCCTCGTCGGCCTCCTGGTCGGTGAGCTTCAGCTGCGACTGCCGCTCGGCCTCGACCCGGCGGAGGTAGTGGTCGACCTCCTCGGCGACCCGTTGGGCCGACCAGCCCAGCTCGTCGCCCATCAGCTTCGCGGCTGAGGGAGCCGCCGAGACGCCGCGGTCGAAGGTCTCGATGGAGATCCGGGTACGCCGGGTCAGCACGTCGTCGAGGTGGCGGGCGCCCTCGTGGGTGACGGCGTACACGACCTCGGCGGCGAGGTAGTCCTCTGCGCCCTCGAGCGGCAGGCCGAGCACCTTCCGCTCGCCGATCAGCGCCAGCAGGTCGTCGATGCGACCGCCGTAGCGGCCGAGCAGGTGGTCGATCCGCGCCACGTGCAGCCCGGACCGCCGGGCGAGCAGCACCCGCTGGTTGGAGCGCGTCTCGAACCCGTCGGCGCCCAGCAGCGGCACCCGGTCGGTGATGGAGTCGCGGATGGTCAGGTTGACCGTGGTCTTCAGCGAGTGGGCCGCGGCGTCGACGGCGTCGCGCGCCATCACCCGGTACGTCGTCAGCTTGCCGCCCGCGATCATCACCAGTCCGGGGACCGGCGTCACCACGGTGTGCTCGCGCGAGATCCTCGACGTCGGCTCCGACTCACCGGAGAGCAGCGGCCGGAGCCCGGCGTACACGCCCTCGACGTCGTCGTGGTCGAGCGGCTCTCGCAGGATCTTGTTGACGTGGTCCAGGATGTAGTCGATGTCGGCCTTGCTGGCCGCCGGGTGGGCCTTGTCGAGGTCCCAGGGGGTGTCGGTGGTGCCGATGATCCAGTGCCGGCCCCACGGGATCACGAACAGCACCGACGTCTCGGTGCGCGCGATGAAGCCCGCCTCCGAGCGGATGCGGTCGCGCGGCACGACCAGGTGGATGCCCTTGCTGGCCTGCACGTGGAGCGCTCCCCGGCCGCCGACCATCTGCTGGATCTCGTCGGTCCAGACGCCGGCGGCGTTGACCACCACCCGCGCCTTCACCTCGAAGTCGCGGCCGTGCTCGAGGTCGCGGGCCCGGACGCCGACCACCCGCTCGCCCTCCTTGAGGAAGCCGGTCACCTTCACCCGCGTCGCGACGTGCGCGCCGTGGCTCGCCGCCGTCCGGGCGATGGTCATGACCAGCCGCGCGTCGTCGACCTGGCAGTCGTAGTACTTGATCGCCCCCGCGACCGACTCGGACTTGAAGTCGGGCGCGATCCGCGCGATCTGGCGCTTGAAGAGGTGGCGGTGGCGGGGCACGCCCATCTCGTACTTGCCGAGCATCGCCATGGCGTCGTAGAGCGCGAGCCCGGCGCCGACATAGGGCCGCTCCCAGACCCGGTGGGTCAGCGGGTAGAGGAACGGCACCGGCCGGACCAGGTGGGGCGCGAGCCGGGTGAGCAGCAGGCCGCGCTCCTGGAGCGCCTCGCGCACCAGGCCGAAGTCGAGCATCTCGAGGTAGCGCAGCCCGCCGTGGATCAGCTTGCTGCTGCGGCTGCTCGTGCCGCTGGCGAGGTCGCGCTGCTCCAGCAGGCCGGTATTGAGGCCGCGGGTCACGGCATCGAGCGCGGTGCCGGCACCGACCACCCCACCGCCGACCACCAGCACGTCGAGCTCGGTCTCGGTCGACATCGCAGCGATCGCGTCGTCGCGGGCATCCGGGCCGAGCGCAGACGGACTCATACCGGGATTGTTCCAGGGTTGCCGCGCAACCTTTCGGTGCCCCTGAGAGTCTTCTCGATGTGGGGACACCAAAGGGGCCGGTTCTGGCCATCGCTCTGTTCCTCACAGGTACGTCGCTCGCGACGCTGGGCCTGCCGCCACCCGACCCGGACGAGCAGGCCGCGGAGCCGGCGATCGTGCTCCAGGCCGAGCAGGAGCCGCAGCAGATCGCCGAGCCCGCGCCCGAGGTCGAGCCCGAACCCGGGCCCACCCCCAGTCGCACGGCGACCATCGTGATGGGCGGCGACCTGCTCTGGCACAACACGACCTGGACCAGCGCCGCCGCCGACGCCAAGCCCGGCCGGCGCTACGACTTCAACCCGATGTTCGCCGCGCTGCGGCCGGTGATCACAGCCGCCGACCTGGCGATCTGCCACGAGGAGGTGCCGTTCGCCGGACCCGGCGAGCCGCTCCAGAGCTTCCCGGTCTTCGCGGCGCCGCCCCAGATCGCCCCGTGGATCGCCAGCATGGGCTGGGACGCCTGCACGACCGCCTCCAACCACGCCGTCGACCAAGGCTTCGAGGGGCTGAAGCACACCGCCGACCTGCTCGAGGCCAACGGCGTCGAGCACGTCGGCACCTTCCGCACCGCGCGCGAGCGCCGGAAGCCGGTGATCCTGACCACCGACGACGGGGTGCAGGTCGGCATCGTGGCAGGCACCTACAGCCTCAACGGCTTCCCGCTACCCGAGGGCCGCCCCTGGTCGGTCTCGATGTGGGACGCGCCCAACCTGCTCGCCCAGGCCAAGCGGGCCCGCGAGGCAGGCGCGGACATCGTGATCGTGCACCTCCACGGCGGCAACGAGTACGACCACCTGCCCAACCCCGACCAGGTCGCCCTGGTCAGGCGCCTCACCGCCTCCCCCGACGTCGACATCGTGCTCGGGGAGCACGCCCACGTCGTCCAGCCGATCACCCGGGTCAACGGCAAGTGGGTCGTCTACGGCATGGGCAACATGGTGGCCCAGCAGGACCCCGCGCAGCCGCGCACCTACGAGGGCATCACCGTGCAGTTCACGTTCACCGAGCGCCCGCAGACCCGCCGCGGCTGGGTGGTCACGGAGGCGGCGTACCTCCCGACCTACTGGAACTCTTACGCCGGCGGCCGCCCGATCCGGATCCAGCGGGTGGTGCAGGCCCTGGCGAGGGGCCGGGGCGACCTCGCGCGGCTGCGGGAGGCACGGGCCGAGATCCGCGAGGCGGTCGGCGGCCTCGGCTGGCCCAAGGGTCTCGTCGAGCGCTGAGCCGCTACTCCGCCTTGTGCTCCTCAGCGAACTCGTCGTCGCCCTCGACTGACTCGTCGTCACCTTCGACGTCCGCGGACGCGTCGTCCTCGGGCGCATCCTCCAGCGACTCCTCGACGTCCAGCGACGGGTCGTCCTGGATCTCGAGCGTGAGCCCCTCGACATCGGGCAGCGCCTCGACGGCGAAGCCGCTCGCCGAGCCGGAGAGGGTGGCCAGCATCTGGCGCACGTTGGTCAGCTGGGCGTTGATGCTGTCCCGACGCTGGGTGGCCGCGGCGAGCTCCCGGTCGGAATCGGTGCGCACCCGTTCGGCGATGGCCCGCGCTTCCTTGACCAGGCTCTCGGACCGCTCCTCGGCCTCGTGGACGATCCGGCGGGCCTGGGCCTCGGCAGCTTCCTGTTCCTGCTGAGCGGCGGCGCGGTTCTCCACGACCTGACGAGCGAGGGCGTCGAGCTGGGCCTGGGTGGTGGCCTGATGGATCTGGAACTCGGCGGTGGTCTGCTCACGACGCTCGGCCAGGGTGGTCTCGAAGTCGGCGGCGGCACGGGCGGCATCGGCCCGCTGCTGCTCGTAGACCGCCTCGCCCTCCTGCCGACGGGCTGCTGCGTCGCGCTCGGCGGCGTCGCGTTCCTCGTCGGCGGCCCGGCGCGCGTCGGCGAGGATGCGGGCGCCTTCCGTGTCGGCGTCGCGCCGGCGCTGCTCGGCGTACTGATCGGCTTCGTCACGCAGCTCGATGGCGGCCTGGTCGGCGAGCTTGCGGACGTTCTCGGCCTCGGCCTGGGCCTGCTCGCGCAGCTGCTTGGCCTCCTGGTCGGCGAGGTCGAGGATCTGGCCGACCCGGGCGCCGAGGTGGGCGAAGGTCGCCGGCCCGACCGGGCCCTTCTCCTCCGCGGTCAGCGCGTGGTGCAGGCTCAGCTCGAGGTCAACGGCCGAGCGCTCGGCTGCCTCAGCCCGCTGCTCAGCTGCTTCCGCACGGCTCGTCAGGTCGGCGATCACGCGCTCGGTCTCGCCGGACGACACCTCGCCTTCCGCCGTTGACGCCTCGGCCGCCGCGAGGCGTCGCTTCAGGCCGGCGACCACGCGATCGACCTCGGCGGAGTCGTAGCCCCGCAGTACGACCCGGAACTGCTGGTCGGCCTCGTTCATGTTTGCTCCTCGATTGTCTGCGCTGTCTCGGAAACGGCCAGCGCCTCGATGACGCCTGACATCTGGGTGAGTTCGGTGGCGATGTGGTCGCGGCGGCGACGCAGGGCGTCGACCTCGGTGCGGGCGTCCGACAGGACCTGGTGCGCCTGGGTGCGGACCCGGTCGGCGTCGGTCTGGGCCTCGGTGAGGATCCGCGCGGCCTCTTCCTTGCTCCGGCGCAGCGTCTCCGTACCTTCGCTGCGCATGCTGACGATCTCGTCGGCGACCAGGCTGCGGAGGTTGTGCGCGTGCGCCTCGGACTCGGAGGTACGGCGTTCGGCGCTCTCGGTGAGGGCGGCCGCCGTGGCCTCGGCGGCCTCGAGGATGAGCCGACCCTCGGCCTCTGCCTTGGTCCGGCTCTCGGCCGTCACCTCTTCGGCGGCGGCCAGCGCGGCGGCGGCCGCCTCCCGCAGCTCCGAGGTCTGGCGGTCCTCCTCGGCCAGCTCGGCCCGTCGCCGCTCGGTCAGTCGCGCGAGCACGCCCTGGATCTTGCGCCGGGAGTCGCGCACGTAGACGGCGACGTCGGCGTGGCCGGCCCGGCGGATCGCCTGGGCCTCGGCAGCGGCAGTGAACAGGACCGCGTCGACCGTGCCCTTCGCCCACGCGGTCTGCTCTGCCGCTCGACCGAGCTCGTCCTCCGCCTCCACGCGGGCCTGCGACAGCAGCTCATCGGCCTCGAGCCGGGCGCGGCGTACGACGTCCTCCGCCTCGGCCAGGCCGGCCGCGGCCTCCTTCTCAGCGTCCACCCGGAGCTGTGCCAGCTCACGCTCGGTCGCCTCGCGCAGCTCGTCGGCCTCGGCCGTTGCCTCCCGCAGCCGGGTCTCGGCCTCGGTGGCAGCCTGGGCGATCGACGCCGCGGCCTGCTCGAATGCGGCCGACTCGCGCTGCGTCGCCTCGGCGTGGGCTCGCTCGAGCAGCTGCACCGCCGCTGCCTCGGCCTCCTGACGCGTCCGGAGGGCATCGGCCTCTGCGCCGGCCCGCTCCTGCTCGGCGGCCGCGCGCACCCCGGCCGCCTCGCTCCGCGACTCCTCGAGCACCCGGTCGCGCTCGGACTCCGCCGACCTCAGCAGCAGGCTGGCCTGGTCGCTGGCGTCGGCAACGATCGCGCGCGCCTGGCCCGACGCCTCGTCGAGGCGATGCGCCGCGCGCTCCCGGTCCCGGTCTGCGGCCGCCACGGACTGGTCGTGGTGCTGCTGTGCTTCTGCGTGGAGACGCCGCGTCTCGGCGGTCGCGCGTTCGGCCTCCTCGACGGCCTCGCGACGGAGCTGGTCGGCCACCTCTTGGGCTCGCTGGAGGAGCGCTGCAGCTGAGCCCTCCAAGCCCTGTGCGGCGCCGTCGACCCGCTCTCGAGCGGGGACTTCCGGATCCATCGCCAGCTATCGTCTCAGGTCAGTCGAATTTATTCGACGACTACCTCAACCCTCTGGAACTCCTTGAGGTCGGTGTAGCCCGTGGTGGCCATCGACCGCTTGAGCGCACCGATCAGGTTCATGGTGCCGTCGGCGACGCGGGAGGGACCGAACAGGATCTCCTCGAGGGTGCCGACCTGCTCGAACTCCACCCGCTGGCCCGCGGCAGATCGGCGTGGTGAGCCTCGGCGCCCCAGTGGAAGCCATGGCCCGGTGCGTCGGTCGCGCGGGCGAACGGCGAACCGACCATCACGGCGTCGGCGCCGCAGGCGATCGCCTTCGCCAGGTCACCGGACTTGCCGATCGATCCGTCGGCGATCACATGCACGTAGCGGCCGCCGGACTCGTCGAGGTAGTCACGGCGAGCAGCGGCTACGTCGGCGACCGCGGACGCCATCGGCACCGCTACGCCGAGGACGGTCCGGGTGGTGTGGGCGGCGCCGCCACCGAAGCCGACCAGCACCCCGGCCGCCCCGGTGCGCATCAGGTGCAGCGCGGCCTGGTGGGTGGCGCAGCCGCCGACGATCACGGGCACGTCGAGCTCGTAGATGAACTCCTTGAGGTTCAGCGGCTCTGCCTGCGACGACACGTGCTCGGCAGAGACCGTGGTGCCCCTGATCACGAACATGTCGACGCCGGCGTCGACCACGACCTTGGCGAACTCCTTGGTGCGCTGCGGCGACAGCGAGCCGGCGACAGTGACGCCCGCGTCGCGGATCTCCCGCACCCGCTCGGTGATCAGGTCCGGCTTGATCGGCTCGGTGTAGATCTCCTGCATCCGGCTGGTCGCCTGGGTGCCGCGCAGCTCGGCGACCTCGGCCAGCAGCGGCATCGGGTCCTCGTAGCGGGTCCACAGGCCTTCGAGGTTGAGCACCCCGAGGCCGCCGTAGCCGCCGAGGGCGATCGCGGTCTCCGGCGACATCACGGAGTCCATGGGCGCGGCCAGCACGGGCAGCTCGAACCGGTAGGCGTCGATCTGCCAGTCGATGCTGACCTCTTCGGGGTCGCGAGTACGCCGCGAGGGCACGATGGCGATGTCGTCGAAGGCGAACGCGCGACGGGCCCGCTTGGCCTGTCCGATCTGGATCTCGGTCACGGCCGAAGTGTTTCACGACCCGTCCGCCGCGTCCTACACTCTCGACGTCATGATCGACCTCCCCGAGCACCTCGCGCCCATCCTTTCGGGGCACCCGCACATCGACGTGCTCGGCAGCGAGGACCCGTGGCCGATCCCGGACGGGTGGCTGCAGGAGACCCAGCAGCGGATCCGCGAGCTGGCCGACGACCCGCGCGGCCACACCAACGCCCCGCTGAGCAGCGACTACGTGCCCGGCACGTCGTGTGTGATCCCGCTGGTCTGGAACCTCGCGACGTACCTGCCGAGCCCGATCCCACTGTGGGCCGGCACCGAGGTGCACCTCGGCGACACCCTGATCAGGCCGTGGTACTCCGAGAGCTACCAGCCCGGCTCGCGCCTGATCACCTACTACTCCAACTCCGACTACAAGTGGTACCTCTACCTGGTCTGGCGGCTGCTCGACGAGGAGCCAGCCAGGCGGCTCGAGGGGATCGAGCTCAGCATCAAGGCGATCGAGACCCTCGACTCGGTGCCCCACTTCACCCAGCGGGCCCGCACCCTGACCGCGCTCTTCCAGCGGGTGCTCGACGACCCGGCCGGCCGTCGCGTCCACGAGACGGGCACCTGGGACGACCTGCTCGAGCTGTGGCTGGGGCTGGCCACCGACGCGGAGGCCGAGATCGTGCCCGAGGTGCGCGGCTGGCCCAACCAGCTCGCGTGGTCGCTGGCGGGGTTCGACGCCGCCCACCGCCACCTGAGCGAGGCGGTCAGCCGCGGCCAGACCGCCGACGAGGCGATCGCCTCGATGGCCATCTACGACAGCGTCGACGAGCTGCCGGCGGCGTACGCCGCGGCCGTCGGCGGCGAGCGGTTCGTCGCGATCAACGACGCCGTCGAGCGGCTCCGGCCCGGCTTCGACGCCGACGACTGGCTGGGCGACAACCGGGGCTGGCTGGCCCGCGCCATGGTCACCGGCGAGATCGACGCCGTACGCCTCTGGCTGGCGATGGCCACCCAGGTCGGCCAGCTCACCGTCGGCCTGCCCGACTTCCACCGGACCACCCGCTGCCCCGACCGTCTCGGCTACTACAACGACGTCCGGAGCATCTTCCAGGCTCCGACGCAGGTCACGAACCCGCTGGCCGAGCGACTGGCCGAGCGCGCGGCCCGGCGCAAGGCCGCCTCGACGTCACCCGGCAACGGCGTCACGTACGGCGACCCCGTCGCGCTGCGCGGGGACGGCGACGACGCGGAGCTCGAGCTGCTCATCCCCGAGGTCGAGATCGGCGACCCGATGGCGGAGCTCGACGAGCTGATCGGGCTGCACCCCATCAAGGAGCAGGTACGCCGACTGGTCGCCGAGCTCAAGGCCGAGCAGATGCGGATCGCGGCGGGCATGCCTGTCTCCGACCGCTCCCGCCACATGGTGTTCCTCGGCAACCCGGGCACGGCGAAGACCACCGTGGCCAGGTTGCTCGCGCGCATCTACGCCCAGCTCGAGGTGCTCTCCAACGGCCATCTGGTCGAGGTGACCCGCACCGACCTGATCGGTGAGTACATCGGGCAGACGGCGCCGCGGACGACGGCCAAGTTCAACCAGGCGACCGGCGGCGTCCTCTTCATCGACGAGGCCTACTCGCTGATCCCGCCCGACTCCGGCAAGGACTTCGGCCACGAGGCGGTCTCCACGCTGCTCAAGCTGATGGAGGACCACCGCGACGAGGTGGTGGTGATCGTGGCCGGCTACCCGCGCGAGATGCAGCGCTTCCTCGAGTCCAACACCGGGCTGGCCTCGCGCTTCCCCCGGACCCTGACGTTCGAGGACTACGACGTCGAGGAGCTGGTGCACATCTTCTGGCTGATCGCGCAGAAGGCGGGCTTCAGCCTCGAGCCGGACCTCGCCCACGGGCTCAGGTCGCTGGTGCCCTCACCCCGGCCGGTCGGCTTCGGCAACGGCCGCTTCGTCCGCAACGTCTTCGAGGAGGCCGTCTCGCGCCAGGCGATGCGGCTCGCGGAGGCGTCCGAGCCGAGCCGAGCAGATCCGCACCCTGCTCCGGCCCGTCGACCTGCCCGACAGGCACCGGCGCCGGCAAGGCTGACGGCACCGGCCTCTACTCTGTGAGCGTCAGTCTCCGGCCTCGATGATCGCCGGTAGCGCCGCCAGGTGGTCGCCCGCAGCGCCCGCTCACCGACGTCGGTCGGCCGACACGAAGGTGGATCGTCGCCGCGGCAACACCCTTGCGGCTCGCGCCGTTGCCCTCGTCGTCCACCGTCCGAGATGCCTGGAGATGCACCGACGACGGTGACGCCGAGCATCGCCGCCCGCAGGGTGGCGAAGTCGCCCTCCGACCACCTCCGGCGAGCTCGCTCAGGTGGGCCGCGCGGGGCGGGTGGATCAGCGGGTCGGAGCCCGCGCACGACCAGGATCAGCGACGGCTCGACCGGGCAGCACGGAAGTCAAGAGGAGCTACGACTCCAGTCGTCGCCGCGAACGCGCAGCTGCGACCCGGGTCCGGACGATCGAGTCGGCCCGGCGGCTGCTGCTCGCCGGCGGCTACGCAGCGACGACGATCAGCTCGATCGCCGCCGACGCCGAGGTGTCGCCGGAGACGGTCTACCGCCTGTTCGGCGGCAAGGCCGGCCTGGTGCGGGCCATCTGCGAGCTCGCGCTCCAGGGGATCGGTCCAGTGCCGGCCGAGGACCGCTCCGACGAGCTGCAGGCCACCGCGGAGACTGCGCACGACATCGTCAGGGGTTGGGCGGCGTTCGTGGCCGAGGTGTCCCCCCGGATCTCGCCCGTGATGCTGCTGGTCCGGGCCGCGGCTGCGCTCGACGACGACATGGCCGCACTGCGCAGCGAGCTCGACCAAGCCCGCCTCGTCCGGATGACGCACAACGCCGAGAGCCTGGTGCGGACCGGCGGCCTTCGACCCGGAGTAACCGCCGCCGATGCGGCGGACGTGCTCTGGGCGGCCACGGCACCGGACTGGTACGAGCTGCTGGTGCTCACCCGCGGCTGGCCGATCGAGAAGTACGCCGCCTTCGTCGCGGACTCGATCGCCGGCGCTCTGCTTCAGCCCGAGTAGTTGGGCGCCTCGACGGTCATCTGCACGTCGTGGGGGTGGCTCTCCTTGAGCGAGGCGGAGGTGATCCGCACGAAGCGACCCTTCTCCTGCAGCTCCGGGATGGAGCGCGCGCCGACGTAGAACATCGACTGGTTGAGGCCGCCGATGAGCTGGTGGGCAACTGCGGCGAGCGGGCCGCGGTAGGCGACCTGACCCTCGATGCCCTCCGGCACGAGCTTGTCGTCGCTGGTGACCTCGGCCTGGAAGTAGCGGTCCTTGGAGTAGGACTTCTTGCCTCGGCTCGACATGGCGCCCAGCGAGCCCATGCCTCGGTAGGACTTGAACTGCTTGCCGTTGACGAACACGAGCTCGCCCGGCGACTCTTCGCAGCCGGCGAGCAGCGACCCGATCATCACCGTGTCGGCGCCGGCCACGATCGCCTTCGCGATCTCGCCGGAGTACTTCAGCCCGCCGTCCGCGATCACGGGTACGCCGGCGGCCTTGCACGCCAGGGCGGCCTCGTAGACGGCGGTCACCTGGGGTGCGCCGACTCCGGTGACCACGCGCGTGGTGCAGATGGAGCCAGGACCGACCCCGACCTTGACCGCGTCGGCACCGGCGTCGACGAACGCCTGGGCACCCTCGCGGGTGGCGACGTTGCCGCCGATCACCTGCACGTGCTTGGTCGCAGGATCGCTCTTGAGCCGGCGGACCATGTCGAGCAGGAGCGTGACGTAGCCGTGGGCAGTGTCCGCGACGAGCACGTCGACACCGGCCTCGACCAGGGTGGTCGCCCGCTGCCAGGCGTCACCGAAGTAGCCGATGGCCGCGCCCACCAGCAGCCGTCCGTCGGCGTCCTGGGAGGTGTGGGGGAACTGCTCGTTCTTGACGAAGTCCTTGACCGTGATCAGGCCGCCCAGGTGGCCCTGCTCGTCGATCAGCGGCAGCCGCTCGCGCTTGTGCTTGCGCAGCAGCATGGTGGCGTCGTCGCGGGAGATGCCGATCGGCCCGGTGATCAGCGGCATCGGCGTCATCACCTCGTCGACCTTGGTGGTCGCCCACTCCGCGACCGGCGTGAACCTCAGGTCGCGGTTGGTGATGATGCCGAGCAGGCGCATCTGGGTGTCGACGACGGGCAGACCCGAGACGCGGTACTCACCGCAGATGCGGTCGAGGTCCTCGAGCGTCGCGTCGGGACCGATCGTGACGGGGTTGGAGATGATGCCGGTCTGGGTCCGCTTCACCAGGTCGACCTGGTAGGCCTGGTCCTCGATCGAGAGGTTGCGGTGGAGCACGCCGAGGCCGCCCTGGCGGGCCATCGCGATCGCCATCCGTGACTCGGTGACCGTGTCCATGGCGGCGCTGACCAGCGGCACCTTCAGGCTGATCTCGCGGGTCAGCCGCGCGGTGGTGTCGATCTCGTCGGGCGCCAGGTCGGAGTGGCCCGGCAGCAGCAGTACGTCGTCGTAGGTGAGACCCAGGCTGGCGAACTTCTCGGGTAGCTCCACGACCCCATTCTAGGCTGAACCACAACGCTCCTCGGGAGGCACCATGCTCGCTCTGCTCCGCATCACTGTTCTCGTCCTGGCGCTCGTGCTCAGCGGCGTACTGACGTCCGCTGGCTCGGCGGAGGTCCGCACGTTCCGCGACCGGGCCGGCGACGGCTCCAACGGCGCCGGCTCCAGTGGCCCCAGGAAGTGGGGCGACGTCGGCAAGGTGCGCGTCGACCACGCCAGGGAGGTCGTCCGGATCACGGCCACGGCCGCGCGGCCCCGCGGGATGGCCGCCGACGAGTACCGGTTCTGGATCGACCTGCGCGGCGACCGTCGTCCGGATGCGGTCGCCTGGCTCACGTTCGTCACCGGGCCCGACGTGACCCTGAACCGGACCCGCAGCTTCGGCGACCTGGGCCGCAAGCGCTGCCAGCTGCGCCCGCCGCAGTACGACGTGGCCGCGCAGTCGGTGCGGATCGTGGTCCCGGTGCGCTGCCTGCACCCGCCGCGCTCGTCGGCAGACTTCCGGCGGCTACGCATCAGCGTGGAGACGGCCATGGAGTACGAAGGCGCCGACTGGGCACCCGGACGCCGCGAGTACGGCCCCTGGGTGGCCCGCGGCTAGGTCTCGGTCGGCGCGCGGCGATAGGGCTGCAGGCCGATCCGCACGGTCAGCGTTTCGCCAGCCATCCGGATCCGCCCACGCATCCCGGCCGCCAGCACCATCGGCAGCACCGCCTGGTTGTCGGCGCGCGCCGTGAGCAGGATCTCGGCCGCACCGTCGTCGTGGGCGACGCGAGCGGCCGTTGCCAGCAGCTTGGTGCCGACGCCGCGGCGCCGCCAGCTGGGATCCACCTGAAGGTCGACCGTGCGCGTGTCGGGGTCGTCGGGCACGGCCGCCGCCCGCACGGTCGCGGCACCGACCACCTGGTCGCCCACCCGAGCGGCGACCGTGTTGCCTCGTACGACGTACTCGGGCACGCGTCCCTGACCGAGGCGACCGGAGCCGACTTCGGCTTGGATCATCGCCCGGCCGAGCACGTCTCCGACCAGCTCGGCCATCGCAGCCCCCCGCGCGTGCTCGGTGGCGGTGAAGGGTGCCGCGCGGCGTACCTGCACGTGCACCGCGCCCACAGACAGCTCCATCACGTCGTCGTCACCGCCGTCCAGTCGGCGTCGGCGTCGAAGAGCTGAGCCACGACATCGGGGAACGACGCCGGCGCGACGAGGATCGCCCGCGCGGCCCGCACATAACGCGTCGGCTGGTCGGCCAGCGCGGCCTCGGAGCAGATCGAGGCCACCACCGACTCGCCACCGGCACGCTCGACCAGCTCGCGCAGGTCGGCCACCGTCCAGTCATCCGGCGCGCTGAGCACCAGCTCGTCGGTCACCAGGTCGACGCCCGGGAAGACCTGAAGTCCCAGGATGTTGACACCGGCCTTGCCGCACTCCTGCGCCAGACCCGCCAGGGCTCCGGGCCGGTCGGGCAGGCTCGCTCGCACTCTCCACAACATGTGTCTGACAATCCCTCGGGCGCGTTGCGCAACCGCGTCAGGGGTGTTTCGCGGAGACAACGTCTTCCTAGCCCGCACGGCCCGTGTAGAAACTCCCCATGGATCAGCACCGGCGCGTGGCCTGGGTCGCGGCCGGATGCGTGGTCCTGGCGCGGCTGCTCGGCCTGCGGCTGCCGCTGCGAGCCGACGAGGCCGGGTTCCTGCTGGTGGCGAGGTCATGGGACCCGCAGCCGGACAGCCTCTACGGCCACTTCTTCGTGGACCGCCCGCCGCTGCTCATCGCGGTGGTCAGGGGCGTCGACTGGCTGGGCCCGCCGGAGCTGCTGCGCATCGTCGGAGCCCTGTGGTTCGGCGTGCTGGTGCTGGTGGCAGCCCGGGTCGGGCTCGAGATCGGCGGGCGCCGCGCGGCTGCGTGGACCGCGGTCGTGGTCGCCGCCCTGCTGGTGAACCCCGTGATCGACGTGGTCGCGATCAAGGGCGAGCAGCTCGGCATGCCGTTCGTGCTGATCAGCGTGCTCTGCACGGTGGCGGCTCTCAGACGTGAGTCGGCGTGGCTGGCGCTGCTCGCCGGACTGTGCGGCGCCATCGCGCCGGGCTTCAAGCAGAACCTGGTCAGCGGGCTGGTCTTCGCGGCCGTCGTGCTGATCGGCGCGCGACTGGCAGGGCGGCTGTCGACCCGCAACGCGCTGCGGCTCGGGACGGTGGGTCTCGCCGGCGCCCTGGTGCCCGTGGCGCTGACCATCGGCTGGGCCGAGCTGGCCGGCGTACGCCTGGAGACGCTGTGGTACGCCACCTTCGGTTTCCGCACGGATGCCTCGCTGGTGCTGGCCGACCAGGGCGGGGGCCCGCGCACCGAACGCGCGCTGATCCTGCTCGCCGTCGCCCTGGCTGCCGGGATCGCGCTGGTGATCGGCCTGTTCCTGACCCATCTGCGCGAGGAGTGGGCGGCCGACCGGGTGCTGACCGCGGGGACGCTCGCGGTCGTGTTGGTCGAGGTGGGCGCGCTGGTCGCCGGCGGCAGCTACTGGCGCGACTACCTCCACGCCCTCGTGCCCGGCGCCGCGCTCTGCGTTGCCCAGCTGGCGCGACGGCATCCGCAGCACCGGCCCACCCGGCTACTGGTGGTGGGAGCGCTCGCGTCGTGCGTGGTGTCGCTGGTCGTCTGGTGCGCGATCACGGCGGCCGGCCTGGTGCCCTACACCGAGGCGCGCACGGGCGAAGCGCTGGCGGAGGTGGCGGCGGACGGCGACACGCTCACCGTCTTCGGCGGCCGGGCCGACATCCAGTACGCCGCGGGCCTGCGTGCGCCGTACGAGCACCTGTGGAGCCTGCCCATGCGCACGCTCGACCCTGACCTCACCGACCTGCAGGCCCTCGTCACCGGTGACCGGCCGCCCACCTGGATCGTGGAGTGGGTCGACTTCCAGGCCTGGAACGACGAGGCGGGCGCCCTTCTCCGGGCCGACGTCGAGGAGCGCTACGTCGAGCACGGCCTCGGCTGCGACGACCGCCCCGTCTACCTGCTCAAGGGCGTCGACCGCCCGGAGCTCGACCCCGACTGCGACTGATCTCGATACGGGTCACTCAGCCCCTCGCTGCGCTCGGGTCTGAGTCGAGCCCTACTCGATCTCCCGCCCTGGTGTCGGTCCTCGCCAGCTCGGCCCGAGGGGCGTGAAAATCACGTTGACCCGTCAGAAGATCTTCTGACGGGTCAACGGGTAGAGCGGTTGGATCAGTGGCCGTGGCCGTGCCCGTGGCCGCCAGCCGCGGCGGGCTCCTCGTCCTCGGGCTTCTCGACGATCAGCGTCTCGGTCGTCAGCAGCATGCCGGCGATCGAGGTGGCGTTGATCAGTGCCGAGCGGGTCACCTTGACCGGGTCGAGGACGCCCTGGGCGACCAGGTCGCCGTACTCCTCGGTGGCCGCGTTGTAGCCCTGGCCGAGGCCGAGCTCGCGGACCTTGGTGGTCACGACGTAGCCGTTGACCCCGCCGTTCTCGGCGATCCAGCGCAGCGGCTCGTCGCACGCCTTGCGCACGATGCGTACGCCGGCTGCCTCGTCACCAGTGAGGCCGAGGTCCTTGTCGAGCACGACGACCGCGTGGATGAGCGCGGAGCCACCGCCGGGGACGATGCCCTCCTCGATCGCGGCGCGCGTCGCGGAGACGGCGTCCTCGATGCGGTGCTTCTTCTCCTTGAGCTCCACCTCGGTGGCGGCGCCGACCTTGATCACGCAGACACCGCCGGCCAGCTTGGCGAGGCGCTCCTGGAGCTTCTCGCGGTCCCAGTCGGAGTCGGTGGACTCGATCTCGGCCTTGATCTGGCTGACCCGGGCCTCGACCGCGGCGGCGTCGCCGCCACCGTCGATGATCGTGGTGTCGTCCTTGGTGATGACGACGCGGCGGGCGGTGCCGAGCACCTCGAGGCCGACCTGGTCGAGCTTGAGCCCGATCTCAGGAGCCACGATCTCGGCGCCGGCGAGCGCCGCGATGTCCTGCATCATCGCCTTGCGGCGGTCACCGAAGGCCGGGCTCTTCACCGCGACAGCGTTGAAGGTGCCGCGGATCTTGTTGACGACCAGCGTCGAGAGGGCCTCGCCCTCCACGTCCTCCGCGAGGATGAACAGCGGCTTGCTCGACTGGATGACCTTCTCCAGCAGGGGCAGCAGGTCGGCGATCGCCGAGATCTTGCCCTGGTGCAGAAGGATGTAGGGGTCCTCGAGGACGGCCTCCATCCGCTCCGGGTCGGTGACGAAGTACTGCGAGATGTAGCCCTTGTCGAACTGCATCCCCTCGGTGAACTCCAGCTCGGTGCCCATGGTGTTGGACTCCTCGACGGTGATCACGCCGTCCTTGCCGACCTTGTCGAAGGCCTCGGCGAGCAGCTCGCCGATGTGGCTGTCGCGGCTCGAGATCGTGGCGACCGAAGCCATGTCTTCCTTCGAGTCCACCTCCCGGGCAGCCTCGAGCAGCGCGTTGCTGACGGCCTCGGCCGCAGCGTCCATGCCACGCTTGAGACCCATCGGGTTCACGCCGGCAGCAACCGCGCGCAGGCCCTCGTGGACCATCGACTGGGCCAGGACGGTCGCGGTCGTCGTGCCGTCACCGGC
The DNA here is from genome assembly GCA_963769475.1 of uncultured Actinomycetota bacterium. Lineage (GTDB taxonomy): Bacteria > Actinomycetota > Actinomycetes > Propionibacteriales > Nocardioidaceae > Nocardioides. Next base: position 29,275 of record CAVYLX010000002.1, read on the forward strand.
GACGTCGTTGGTCTTGGTCGCGACCTCCTTGGTGAGCTGGGCGCCGAGGTTCTCGAACGGGTCGTCCAGCTCGATCTCACGAGCGACGGTCACGCCGTCGTTGGTGATGGTGGGGGCTCCCCACTTCTTGTCCAGGACGACGTAGCGGCCCTTGGGGCCGAGCGTCACCTTGACCGCGTTGGCGAGGGCGTCCACGCCGCGCTCGAGGGCGCGCCGGGCGCCTTCGTCGAACTCCAGGATCTTGGGCATTGCTCTCCTCTAAAGGATGTCACTAACGAGATCGGGTCGTGTGCCTGAGAACCGGCCGTAGGGCGGTCTCAGGCACACGACCCGGGAAATCAGGAAACGACTGCGAGAACGTCGCGCGCGGAGAGGATGAGCAGATCGTCCCCGCCGTACTTGACCTCGGTGCCGCCGTACTTGCTGTAGATGACCTTGTCGCCCACGGAGATGTCCATGGGGATGCGCTCGTCACCGTCCTCGTTGAAGCGGCCGGGGCCGATGGCCACGACCTCGCCCTCCTGGGGCTTCTCCTTGGCGGTGTCGGGGATGACCAGGCCGGAAGCCGTGGTCTGCTCGGCGTCGAGGGGCTTGACGACGATGCGGTCCTCGAGAGGCTTGATGTTGACCGACACGATGTCGACCTCCACTTTCTCCACGTTGGGTGAACACTGTCTAGCTGCTGGAGGACGGGTGTCCTCCCACGTTGGGGCTTGCTGGGAGGTACGCCGTCGCGGGGGTCGCACTTCGTCGCAAGCACTGGCAATCTCGGTAAGAGAGTGCCAATACAGAAACTAGCACTCACCTCCAGCGAGTGCCAGCGGGGGTCCGGACTGGGGTCGCTGACAGGATGGGCCGCGTGGATCTCGACGCGTTCCGATGGCTGCTGACCGACGACGGGCAACAGCTGCTGGCGCGCGCGGCCGAGCTGTCGGGCGGGCCCCTGGGCGGCGGCGACGAGCTGCGCGTGCAGGAGGAGCTGCGGCGCACGGCCACGGCCGAGCAGGTCGCGGCCGCACTGACCCAGCTCGGCCTGCGGATCAAGGCGGTCGACAAGTTCGGTGCCGACGCGCAGCTCATGTACTTCACGCCCGACGGGCTCGAGCAGGCCACCCGGCAGCGGGTCGCCGCCCACCGGTCCGCCCGGCTCGCGGCATTCCAGACGAAGACGATGATCGACCTCGGCTGCGGGATCGGCGGCGACCTGCTCGCCGCCAGCCGGGCCGGCCTGACCGTTGCCGCCGTCGACCTCGACCCGCTGCGCGTCGCGGTGGCCGAGGCCAACCTCGCTGCCCTGGACCTGCCCGGTGCGGTCGGCGTCGCCGATGCCACCCGGGTGGACATCTCGCCCTTCGACGTGGCCTTCGCCGACCCCGCACGGCGCTCGGACCGCGGCCGCACGTTCCGGGTCGACGACTGGACCCCGCCGTGGACCTTCGTGGAGACGCTGTTCGCCGGCGACGCGGTCGTGAAGGTGGCGCCCGGCATCCCCCACTCGCTGGTGCCCGACGGGGTCGAGGCGGAGTGGGTGAGCGACCACGGCGAGGTCAAGGAGGCTGCGCTCTGGTCGGGCCAGCTCGCGTCGGCGCGGCGGCGCGCGACGGTGATCGGCGCGGGTGGCCTCGCGACCCTGACCGAGGACGACGACCCGGGAGCCGGCGTACGCCCGGTCGGGGCGTTCATCTACGAGCCCGACGGCGCCGTGATCCGCGCCGGGCTGGTCACCGCGGTGGCCGCCGGTGTCGACGGCGGACTGGTCGACGAGCACATCGCCTACGTGACCTCCGACGGCTCCTTCCGTACGCCGTTCGCCCGCGGCTACGAGGTCCTGGCCCGTCTGCCCTATCGCGAGAAGCCGCTCCGCGCCGCGCTGCGCGAGCGCAACGTCGGCCGGCTGACCATCAAGAAGCGCGGCGTCGACATCGTGCCCGAGGAGCTCCGCCGGCGGCTCGGCCTCAACGGTGACGAAGAGGCCACGATCATCCTGACTCGCGTCGACGGAAAGGGCACCGCCCTGTTGGTGAACCCCTTCTGAGAGCGCGTAGCAATGACTAGGTAGCGTGCTGCCATGTTCACCGCGCTTGGCCGCCTGGTCTCCCGTCGTCCGTGGTTCGTGGTCGGCGCCTGGGTGGTGCTCGCCGTCGTCGTGGTCTCGTTCGCGCCGTCGCTGCAGACCACCACCGACGAGGCGGAGTTCCTCCCCGATCACTACGAGTCGATCAAGGCAGCCGAGCTGCAGGCCGACAAGTTCCCCGGTGCCACCACGCCGGCGGCGATCCTGGTCTTCCAGCGCGAGGACGACGCGGAGCTCACCGCGGACGACCAGGCCGAGGTCGACCGGATCGCCGGGGAGCTCGGCCCGAAGCTGCCGAGCAAGACCTTCGTCAAGGAGGTCGTCACGGTCGACCCCGACGGACAGCCCAACCTGTCCGAGGACGGCCTGGTCCAGCTCGGGATCATCGGCTTGGCCGAGGGCTCGACCGGCTTCGACCCGCAGGCGATCGAGGACGCCGAGGTGCTGCGCGACGAGCTGGACCCGTTGATGGAGGACTCCGGCCTCACGGTGCTCGCGACCGGCTCCGTGCCCCAGTCGCTGGACTCCCAGGAGTCGAGCGAGCAGACCCTGGCCATCGTCGGCATCGCCACGATCCTGCTGATCGTGATCCTCCTGGCTCTGATCTTCCGCAGCGTGATCATCTGCCTGATGCCGATCCTGGTGGTCTTCCTGGCCGGCACGATCGCGACCGGCCTGATCGCCTGGGCCAACGATGCGTTCAACCTGAAGGCGGACTCCTCGATCGAGGTGATCCTGTTCGTCGTCCTCTACGGCATCGGCACCGACTACATCCTGTTCTTCCTGTTCCGCTATCGCGAACAGCTGCGCCGGGTCTCCGACACCAAGTCGTCCGTCGTCCACGCGATGGAGCGGGCCGGCGAGGCGATCGCGTCGGCCGGCGGCGCCGTGATCGTCGCCTTCATGGCCCTCGTGCTGAGCTCGCTGAGCATCTTCCGCGCCATCGGCCCGGCGCTCGCGATCGCGGTGGGCGTGACCCTGATCGCCGCCCTGACCCTGGTGCCGGCCGTGGTCACCCTGCTCGGCCGTCACCTGTTCTGGCCCTCGAAGAGCTGGCAGCGCGAGCCCGAGGGCACCCGCTTCGCCCGGATCGGCGACGCCCTCGGCCGCCGTCCTGGCCGCTTCGCGGCGGCGTCCGGAGCGCTCCTGGCGATCCTCGCTGTCTTCGCACTGCAGTTCCACGCCAGCTTCGACTTCAACTCCAGCCTGCCCGACGACGTCGAGTCGACCGAGGGGCTGGAGACCTTCCAGGAGCACTTCGCCGCCGGCGCTGCCGAGCCGACCCCGATCCTGGTGACCTCGGACGACGGGTCTGCCCTCGACCCGGCCACCATCGAGCCCTTCACTGCCGCGCTCGACGGCGTCGAAGGCGTGGCGCAGATCTACCCGGCCCAGTTCTCGGAGGACGGCACCACGGCCTCGGTCTCGGTCATCCTCGATCACGACCCCGTGTCCGACGACGCCCTCGAGGACGTCAAGGGACCCATCCGGTCCGCCGTCCAGGACGCTGCGCCGGACGGCACGGAAGCCTTCGTCGGCGGCACCGCCTCGGTCTTCGCCGACCTTCAGGAGGCGATGGCACGCGACTACTCCGTCGTCTTCCCGGTGGCTGCCCTGGTGATCATGCTGATCCTGGCCCTGCTGCTGCGCAGCCTGGTCGCGCCGCTCTACCTGATGGCCGCAGTCGGCCTGGGCTTCGGCGCCACGCTGGGAGCGTCGGTGATCGTCTTCCAGAACATCGGCGGCGACGCCGGCCTGATCTTCATGCTGCCGATCTACATCTACCTGTTCGTGACGGCGCTCGGCACCGACTACAACATCCTGATGATCGCGCGACTACGCGAGGAGGCCCGCGAGGGCCGCAACCCGCACGAGGCGGCGGCCGAGGCCGTCAAGCACGCCGGGCCGACAATCGCGGCCGCCGGTGTGATCCTGGCCGGCACCTTCGCCTCGCTGATGCTCGGCGGCAACTCGCTGATCGTCTCGATGGGCTTCGCGCTGTCGTTCGGCATCTTCGTCTCTGCGTTCGTGATGTCGATGTTCTTCACGCCCGCGCTCACCGCGCTGATCGGGCACGCAGCCTGGTGGCCGGGCCACGGTGACGAGAAGCGCGAGACGCCGCAGGAGCCGGAGCCCGAGCCCGCTCAGCTCTGACCGAGCGCCGCCTTCTCGGCACCAATGGTGGTGTCGTCGCCGTGGCCGGTGTGTACGACGGTGTCGTCGGGTAGCGCGAACAGCCGGGCCCGGATCGACTCGACGATCAGGTCCGCGTCGCTGTACGAGCGTCCCGTCGCCCCTGGGCCGCCCTGGAAGAGCGTGTCGCCGGTGAACACGCAGCCGAGGTCAGCGGCGTACAGGCAGACTGCGCCGGGCGCATGGCCCGGCGTGTGCAGCACCGTCAGCGTGGTGCCGCCGACCTCGATGGCCATGCCGTCGGACAGGTCGACGTCCCACAGCTCGTCGGTGTGGGTCAGCTCCCACAGCGGCTTGTCGTCGGGGTGCAGCAGGATCGGCGCGACCGTGCGCTGCCGCAGGGCCGGCGCCACCCGCACGTGGTCGTCGTGGGCGTGGGTGCAGACGATCGCCTTCACCCTCCGGTCCCCGACCACCAGCATGATGTCGTCGACGTCGTGCGGGGCGTCGATCACGACGCACTCGGTGTCGTCACCGATGACCCAGATGTTGTTGTCGACCTCGAACGTCTCCCCATCCAGGCTGAACGTGCCGCTGGAGACGGCGTGGTCGACCCGCGTTGTCGAGGGGGCGGTCACAGGATGACCACGCTTCGGAGGACGTCGCCGTGGTGCATCTTGTCGAACGCCGCCTCGATGTCGCCGATCCCGATCTCCTCGGACACGAACGCATCCAGGTCGAGGCGGCCCTGCTGGTAGAGGTCGACGAGCATCGGGAAGTCGCGAGTGGGCAGGCAGTCGCCGTACCAGCTGGACTTCAACGCACCCCCGCGACCGAACACATCGATCAACGGAAGGTCGGGGACCTTCATGTCCGGAGTCGGCACGCCGACCAGCACCACCGTGCCGGCCAGGTCGCGGGCGTAGAACGCCTGCTTCCAGGTCTCCGGGCGACCGACCGCCTCGATCACGACATCGGCGCCCTCGGCGCCGTTGCCGCCGCAGATCTCCTTGATCGCGGCGACGGGGTCGCCCTTGCTCGAGTCGACCGTGTGGGTCGCGCCCATCGCCTTCGCCTTCTCCAGCTTCTTCGCGTCGATGTCGACCGCGATGATGATGCTGGCACCGGCCAGGGCCGACCCGGCGATCGCGGCCACCCCGACGCCGCCGCAGCCGATCACCGCCACCGTCTTCCCGCGGGTCACCCCGCCGGTGTTGATCGCGGCACCGATGCCGGCCATCACGCCACAGCCCAACAGCCCCACTGCGGCCGGGCGGGCCGAGGGGTCGACCTTCGTGCACTGGCCGGCCGCGACCAGGGTCTTCTCCGCGAACGCACCGATCCCCAACGCCGGCGAGAGCTCGGTGCCGTCCTCCAACGTCATCTTCTGGGTCGCGTTGTGGGTCGCGAAGCAGTACTGCGGCTCGCCCCGGTCACACGCCCGGCAGTCGCCACACACGGCGCGCCAGTTGAGGATCACGAAGTCACCTGGCGCCACCGTCGTCACGTCGGGGCCGACGGACTCGACGATCCCGGAGGCCTCGTGGCCCAGCAGGAACGGGAAGTCGTCGTTGATCCCGCCCTCCCGATAGTGGAGGTCGGTATGGCACACCCCGCACGCCTGCACCTGCACCACCGCCTCGCCGGGACCGGGGTCCGGCACGTTGATGGTCACCAGCTCGACCGGCTGTCCCTTGGCCTTGGCCACGACTGCTTTCACCTGTTGCATGAAGCACATGCAACCGCATGGAGGTTTAGCGGTCGACCCCGCCTTCGTCCTCGTCTCCGTCGCCGTCCTCAGCGTCGTCGTGCTCGTCGGCCTCGTCACCGCTCTCGGTCTCCTGGCTAAGCACCTTGAAGTTCTCGTCGAGGTGTACGTCGACCTGGGTGCCGTCGTCCTTGGTCACCTCGACCTCGTAGGCGCCTTCCTCGTCGCCCTTCTCGGTCTCGGTGACCTTGCCCTCGCCGACAGCGGCCAGGGCGGCAGCGCTTGCCCGGTCGATGTCCGCGTCGCTCGGCCCGGCTGACGCGCTGCTGGCCCAGACCGTGCCTGCGACGCCCAGCACGACGGCCGCAGCGATGGACGGGATGACGATGCGCTTGCTGCGCAGCTTGCTGGTCATGTCTGTCTCCTCAGGTCGACTTCTCCGAACGACACCCAGAGTGGCAAGAGGTCGCTGAACCTCACCTGAACGCTCCTGAAGGCAGCCGTACGACGAAGGAGGCACCCCCGAGGCTCGAGTCGGTCACCGACGCCGTGCCGTCATGGGCAGCGACGATCTCGCGCACGATCGCCAGCCCCAGGCCGGTGCCGCCGGCGTCCCGCGAGCGAGCCTCGTCGAGGCGGACGAATCTCTCGAAGACCCGCTCCCGCTCTTCAGCAGGCACGCCGGCTCCGTCGTCGTCAACGCGCAGCTCCACCCAGCCCTCCGACTCGGTCAGGTGGAGCGAGATCCGCGACTTGGCGTGCCGCGCCGCGTTGTCGACCAGGTTGCGCACAACCTGCGACAGCGCGACGACGTCACCGATCACCCGGCCACCACCGACGCCAGAGACGTCCACGGTCAGACCGTCCCGGCGTACCCGGGCCGCCTCCACGAGCGCAATGTCGTCGAGATCCAGATCTCGGCGCTCGCGGAGCCCGCTCTCGTCGGTGCGGGTCAGCACCAGCATCTGCTCGACGATCCGCTGCATCCGCAGCGACTCCTCCAATACCGCGTCGGCAAGCTCCTCCTCCGGCAGGGCCTCGGGATGGGTCCGCGCGACCTCCGCAGCCTGCCGGATGCTCGCGAGCGGTGAGCGCAGCTCGTGCGAGGCGTCGGAGACGAACCGCTGCTGCCGGTCACGGGCGGCATGCAGGCGCTCGAGCATCTCGTTCATGGTCAGGGCCAGCCGGTGCAGCTCGTCCCGGCTGCCCGGCACCGGCACCCGTCGGTCGAGTCGCTGGTCGCTGATCTCGGCGACCTCGCTACGGATCCGCTCGACCGGCCGCAGGGCGCGCCCGACCACGACCCAGGTCGTGCCCCCGACCACGATCAGCACCAGCGGCAGCCCGATCACGAGCAGGGGCACGAGCGCTTGGGTGGACTCGTCGACGTCCTCGAGCGACGCCGCGACGCTGACGACGTAGTCGTCGCCGGCAGATGCGGTCTCGACGATGTAGCGCTGGTCGCTGCCCCGCAGGTTCAGCTCCCCGTCGTCCGAGGTCGGCAGCGCGTCGCTGAGCGGCACCGAGGTGAGCACGACATCGCCTGAAGCATCGGTGACCTGGAGGACGACGTCCGGGTCTTCATCGTCATCGCCGCCGCCGACGCTGGCGGGCAGGCCGGACCTCTCGATCTGGTGGGCGAGCTCCTCCGCGCGGTCCTCGGCGGCGGTGGTCAGGCCGTCGGTCAGCGAGTCACGCAGGAGCACCACCAGCAGGGCGGCGCCGGCAGCCAGCGCGAGGGCGACGACCACCACCGCACCCACCGTGGTCCGGACCCGGACCGAGGCTCTAGCCACCGTTGCTCGCCAACCGGTAGCCGGCACCCCGCAGGGTCTGGATCGCGTTGCGCGCGAAGGGCCGGTCGATCTTGTTCCGCAGATGGCCGACGTACACCTCAACGATGTTGGGGTCGCCCTCGAAGTCGACGTCCCAGACCGCGTCCAGGATCTGTGGCTTCGACACGACGTCGCCGGGATGGCGCATCAGGAAGGACAGCATCGAGAACTCCCGCGCGGTCAACTCCAGCTCGGCTTCCCCGCGCCAGGCCCGTCGCGCGGCGGGGTCCAGCCGCAGGTCACCGGCCTCGAGCACGGTCGGCCGCTCCGGCGCCCCGCGCCTGGCGACGGCGCGCAGGCGGGCCACCAGCACCGGGAACGAGAACGGCTTCGTGAGGTAGTCGTCGGCACCGGTGTCGAGCCCCTCCACCTGGTCCCACTCGCCGTCCTTGGCGGTCAGCATCAACACCGGCGTCCAGTCCTGCTCGCTGCGGAGCGTCTCGCAGATCTTGTAGCCGTTGATGCCCGGAAGCATCAAGTCGAGCACGATCGCGTCGTAGGTGTTCTCGCGAGCCAGCCACAGTCCGTCGGTGCCGTCGTACGCGACGTCGACGGCGAAGCCCTCGGCCTCCAGCCCGACCCGCAGGGAGGAGGCGAGCCGCTTCTCGTCGTCGACCACCAGCACGCGCATCTTGCGATTGTCGCGTGCCGGCGCTGAAAGCCCGCTGAACGCGGTCAACCGATCCGGCGTCCGCCGCGTGGAACACGCATGAGGGTCTCAGCCGCAAGGACCGTCTCTGCGCTCGCTCTGCTCATCGCGCTGAGCGCATGCGACGCCGACGACGGACCCAGCCTGGCCGAGCCGACCCCGGTCACCTCTACGCCAGCCCTGACCCCCACCCCACCTCGTCCACCGTCACCCTTCGCGGACCTCCCGCTGGGCCGCGCGCCCTCGGTCGGGTACGTCGACCACTACGTGCACATCGCTCCCGACGGAACCCGCACCCGACTTCCCCGCGGCCGCGGCATCAGCTCGATCACGCCGTTCCTCGACAGCTTCCTCGTCGCCGACACCCGCTACTTCGAAGCGACCAACGGGCTCGCCCTGGTCAGGGACGGAGAGCGCCAGGACCTCGAGCCCTGCGCAAGCGGAGGCGGCGTCACCAGTGTCGCCGGCGGCACCCTGGCCTGGGCCACGTTCGGCTGCCCGGAGTCGTCCATCCTCAGCGGGCCGACTCAGATCCATCGGCAGACGCAGAACGGCCACGAAGTCCAAGCCATCGATATCGAGCCGAATACCCATGCGCGCACGTCGGTCGCGGGATTTCTCGACGGCGACATCGTGTTCAACCGCGCCTTCCTCGACGGCGCGTTCACCACGGATCTTGTGAGCGCACCCCAGGCCATCTCGGGCCTCGGATGGGTGTCGAGCATCGATGAGGTCGGCGGGCGGTTCGCCGGTCAGGCCGGTCGCGAGGGACGGATCGGCGTAGTCGTCGATCCGACCACCGGCAGTCGTCTGTGGGGAGTGTTCGGGACGCAACCGACGACGTTCAGCCCGCGAGGCACCTCGATCGTCGCGTCGAGCCGGTCCTGGAGCGTCCTCGACGCGAGCACGGGAACCGTCCGCTACGAGCTCGACGTGCCGGACCGCGTCTACCTGTACGGCTTCGCCTGGGAGGACGAGCACCACCTCCTCGCGGTCGCCTGGTCGCGCCGGGAGACCATGATCCTCAGGTTCGATGCACGGGGAAACGCGGAGCTCGCCGCCCCGGCTGTCCGCCTCAACGGCTCGCAACCGGCGTACGTGCTGGACTCTCAGCCCTAATTGCAACCTTCCTCGGGGAGTTCGCGTCTTGGACACGTGAACGAAGGAGGTATGGCGATGCAGCTCGCCGCACGACCCAGGCCCGAGACTGGGCGCATGGGCGCGACGACACGTGCGAAAGACGAGGAGTTCACGGCGTACCTGCATGCGCGGCAGCCCAGCCTGCTGCGCACGGCGTACCTGTTGACGGGTGACCGCAACCATGCCGAGGACGTCCTGCAGACCTCGCTGGCCAAGCTCTACCTGGCCTGGGACAAGGTTCGCGACCGCGACTCCGTCGACGCCTACGTACGCCGGATCATGGTCAACGAGAACAACTCGATGTGGCGCCGCGGCTGGAAGAAGCGCGAGTTCGCCACCGAGGTGCTCCCGGACCGCGAGGTCCGCGACGACTACGACGAGGGCGCCAACGACGCCCTCTGGCAGGTGGTGCAGAGCCTGCCCCCGAAGGCCCGCGCGGTCGTCGTGCTCCGCTACTACGAACAGCTGAGCGAGGCCGAGACGGCCGACGTGCTCGGCATCTCGGTCGGCACCGTGAAGAGCCAGTGCAGCCGAGCGTTGGCCGCACTTCGCGACCGCGTCCCCGCAGACCTGAACCCCCGCCACCGGGAGGAGGACCGATGAGTGACGAGCACACCGATCCCTGGGAGTCCGAGATGAGCCGCGAGTTCGACAAGCGCGTCCGCGACCTCCACGAGGCACCACTGACTTTCGACAACGTGAAGGGCAAAGCCATGACCATCCGCCGCAACCGACGCATCGCCGTAGCGGGCGGCATCCTCGCCGCAGCCGCGGTCGTCGTCCCGATCGCCGTGATCGCCGGCAACGGCTTCGGCGACGCCGACGACGGTCGCCAGGACTTCGCGACCACCTCGCCATCGCCCACCCAGGCGACCGACCCCAACGACCCCACGCCGTCAACCGAGGCCCCCGCCTCCGTTCTCGGTGTTCCTTACCTCGAGGGCTCGACCTGGCACAAGGCCGACGGCTCGACTGTTGAGCTGGACAAGGCGTACTACTCTGCCGTCGAACTGGCCGACCAGCTGGTCGCCACGACCATCAGCAACGGCAACGGCAGGCTGACCGTCGACTTGATCGACGCGGACGGCAGCGTCGCGGACTCCTTCCGGACCTTCTCCACCCCCGTCGCGAACGCCGACAACACCACGGTCGCGTACATCGACGCCGACGGACTCCTGATGACCCGCTGGGCCGACGGCACGGTGTCCATGGGCGACGGCTTCGTCGACGGCGACTCGGTCGCCGCTATCACCGGCGGGCCGAACTGCTACGAGGTCGAGGACGGCTGCGTCGCCTACGTCAACCACGGCGACGGCTCCGCACCCGAGCTGCTGGACTCACACGGCATCCGCGACGTGGCAACCCCGGAGGCGATCAAGGTCAACGGCATCGCGCCGTCCGGACTCATCGCCGCACAGATCAGCTACTCGGACACGGGTTCGTGCAGCGAGGTCTTCGACCCGTCGCAGGGCGCCCAGGTGTTCGAGACCTGCAACGGCACCCTGTTCGACTTCTCGCCCGACGCCGCGCACCTCACAGGCAGCTCCGCCTACCTGGACGGCATCGGGCTGGGCTACGTCACCATCCTCGACGCGACCAACGGCGACGAGCTGGCCCGGTTCACTCCGGACCAGGGCTACGTCAGCAGGTCCGTCTGGGAGGACCCGGAGCACGTGCTGGTGAACACCTACGAGAAGGGCGAGTGGCGGATCTACCGCCTCGGCGTCGACGGCTCGTCCGATCAGGTGATGTCCAGCACCGAGGGCGACGACATGACGCCGGCGTTCACCCTGCTCAGCTGAAGGTGAGCGAAGACATCACCGAGTCCACCAGCTCCTGACGCTCCGCGACGGAGCTGGTGGTGGACAGCAAGAAGTTGATCGAGATCTGGCTGCCGTCGTAGATGGCGCCGTACTCCTCGACGTACTCGCTGTCGTTGACCTGACCCGCGTAGTGGTACATCTCCACCCCGCCGATCTCCACGGGGTCCTCGATGGTCGGAAGCTGCGAGTAGACGTGGTTGCGGATGCTGATGACCGCCTGCTTGCGCGGCGGCAGGGTTTCGTTGACGGCCGGCGTGTTGGCCAGCGCGATCGACTGGACGCCGGCCTGCTCGAACGCGAACCGCAGGTAGCTCATGTCCGGAGGATCGGCCAGGAAGCCCCTCGGCACGTTCACCGAGACGTTGGACAGCTCCAGGAGATCGCCCGCTGCCGGCTCGACGGTCGCGCTCGGGGTGGTCGACGTCGACGTCGAAGGGGACTCCGGTTGAGCCGAGGACGACGACTGGCCGGTGGGGTCGGCGTCCGGCTCCTCCGCCGGGTCGTCACCGCAGCCTGCTAGAGCGAGGACGGCGGCGAGCAGGAACGGCAGGACAATCCCGAGACGGATGCGCACGACCGCAACCCTAGCCGGGGAAAATTCGGGTTTGGCCGCGGGGAAACCCGGGAAGACGACTAGCCATGATGCCCATCGCCGCCGCCGCCGGCCTGCTGGCCGACCTGGCCGTCTCCGCGCAGACCATCGCCGACATCAAGGAGATCCTCGCCCGCAACATCCAGGACCTCGAGGCGAAGCCGCTGGACCGCACCTCCCAGAGCGCGTTCGGGCAGTCCTACTGGGGTGGCCAGCTCGGCCACCACACCAGCATCGCCGAGCGCCACGTGGTGCAGGCGATCAACGACCTGGTGGTCGGCCTGGACGGCTATCGAGAGAGCGTCGAGTGGGCGTGGCAGCAGATCGACGAGACCGACGGCGGCGTGACCGGGTCGATGACCAACATCACCGTGCGGATCGACGAGAACAGGTTCAACGAGGCGGCCCCGTGCGTTGACCAGCCCGACCTCCAGACCAATCCTTCCTGCGAAGCGCCGACAGGAGATGACAACTGATGGCCGAGGGACCCCAGCGCAGCCGCCTCGACACGGCTCTCGACACCACCGACGTGCCCAGCGTGACCGGGGCGAGCTCCGAGTGGCTCCGCTGCTCGGCGCTGCTCGCGGAGGTCGCGAAGGCCCTCGACGGCGCGGCCGAGATGGACGTCCGCGGCAGCACCGGCACATCGATGAAGGGCGCCTTCACCCGGTCGGCGAAGTCGGTGCGGGAGAAGATCGAGCGCCTCGACGAAGGTCGCAAGGCGCTGATCGACGCCCACGCCGCGATCGTCACCGCGCGCCAGGACCGGGTCGCGCTGGACGCCGACAACCCCAACCTGTCCGAGCCCGGTGAGTTCCGGCCCGACCCCGAAAAGACCTCCGAGGAGAACAAGACCGCCCGGGGCCTGCACCAGGGTGCGGTCAACGACTACTGGGACCGCTACGCCAAGCGTGAGGCCGAGGCGCGGCGGATCGCGGACTCGCTCGACACCAAGTACGCCGACTCCGTCGCGGTCATGAAGCAGATCCACGGCGAGCCGGACCGCATCTCGGGTGGCTACCTCCGCGGCCACGGCACCTTGACCAAGTCCGTCAAGCCGGGCACCCCGCTCACCCCTCCGGGTTCGGTGGACCCGCCAGGCGAGTGGGACCCGCCGAAGCCGTGGGACCCGCCCGGACCCGAGGACCCGACGGACCCGCCCGGACCCGAGGACCCGACGGACCCGCCCGGACCGAGCGACCCGCCGGGTCCGCTCGACCCCCACGACCCCCACCTCCCCACCATCCCCGGTCACCCCGCTGGCATCGATCCCGTGACGGCAGGCGGCGTCGCCGTGGGCGGCGGCCTCGGGCTTGCGGGGTTGAGCAACGCGATCCGGGGCGGCCTGGCCGTGCCCGGTCAGGCGGTGCGCCCGTCCGGCCCGATCCGGCCGATCGGCAGTACGTCGCGCGCGGCCGTCTCCGGCGCGCTCGGACGCGGAGCCGGAGCGATGGGCACCGGCTCACCCACCACCGGTCGGGGCGCCGGCGGCAGGGGCGTCGGTGCCGGTGGCACCCGAGGCGCCGCGGGCCGTGGCGCCACAGCGGGCCGAGGCGTTGGTGCCGGAGCCGGGCAAGCGGGCCGCAACCAGGGCGGTCGCGGCGCGGGAGCCCGAGGAGCAGCCGGCCGCGGCGCTGGCGCTGGCGCAGCTGCCGGCGGACGCCGTGCCGGCTCCAAGGACGAGGACGAGAAGAAGTCGGACCGCGACCTGTTCGACGACGCTCAGGACTGGATCTCCGACGACGAGGCTGCCTCCGGAGTGCTCGACTAGCTAGGTGAGGACGGTGGTGACCGGCAGGCTGCTGTCTGCCGGGAGCCCCAGCTCCGACGGCGTACGACCGCGGGCCACCATCTCCGCGCCGAGGGCGGCGACCATCGCCCCGTTGTCGGTGCACAGCCCCGGCCGCGGCACCCGCACCCGGACGCCGACCTTGGCCGCCCGCTCCTCAGCCATCTGCCGCAACCGTGAGTTGGCGGCGACTCCGCCACCGATGAGCAGGTGGTCGATGCCGTCGGCCGCAGCGGCGTCGAGCGCCTTGCGCACCAGAACGTCGCACACGGCCTCCTGGAAGGACGCGGCGACGTCGTTGACGGGCACCGGCTCCCCCGACCGCTCGCGGGCCTCGACCCACCGCGCCACGGCGGTCTTGAGCCCGGAGAACGAGAAGTCGAAGCGGTGCCGCTCGAGGTCGCGCCGGGCGGTCAGGCCGCGCGGGAAGTCGATGGCGACGCTGTTGCCGTCGCGGGCGACCCGGTCGATGTGCGGACCGCCCGGGAACGGCAGGCCGAGCAGCCGGGCGACCTTGTCGAAGGCCTCCCCCGCGGCGTCGTCGATCGTGGCGCCCATCGGGTCGATGTCGCCGGTCACGTCCTCGACCCTGAGCAGGCTCGAGTGGCCGCCGCTGACCAGCAGGGCCAGGCAGGGTTGGGGCAACGGGCCGTGCTCGAGCTGGTCGACCGCAACGTGGGCGGCCAGGTGGTTGACGCCGTAGATCGGCTTGCCGAGGCCGATGGCCAGCGCCTTGGCCGCGGCGACGCCGACCAGCAGGGCGCCCGCCAGGCCCGGCCCGCTCGTCACCGCGATGGCGTCGACGTCCGAGATCGCGATCCCGGCGGTGTCGCAGGCACGCTCGATGGTCGGCACCATCGCCTCGAGATGGGCGCGGCTGGCGACCTCAGGGACCACCCCACCGAAGCGGGCGTGCTCCTCGACGCTGCTGGCCACCGCGTCGGCCAGCAGCGTGTGCCCCTGCACGATCCCGACACCGGTCTCGTCGCACGAGGTCTCGATGCCGAGGATCAGGGGCGCGTCGCTCACCCCCCTATTGTGCCGACCACCCTCTCACTCCCAGACGTGGACGTAGTCGACGCTCATCGTGGCCGGTATCGGCGTGCTGGGGACGAGCCTGTTGGTGGAGACCCCCAGAGCCGACGTCAGCGCGACGATGTACTTGCGCTGGAAGGCAGGGTTGCCGGTCGTGTTGACCAGGCAGGACTTGCCGTTGACGAAGATCTCCAGCCGGTTCGGCGTCCACTCCAGGGCATAGGTGTTCCAGACCCCGCGGGCGGCCGCGCAGTCCCAGGCGGTGTTGAGGCCGGGCCGGGGCCCGCCGTTGTCGTTCCAGGTGTAGTGCAGGAACGGGATGGCGAGGTGGTAGTTCCCCGAGTACGTCTCGACGATGTCGATCTCGCCGGCCTCGGGCCACAGCACCGGGATCGACTGGCGATCGTCGGGCCAGAGCCAGAACGCCTCCTGGAGACCGGGGCCGGTTGACGCCTGGGTCTTCATCCGCGCCTCGAAGCGGCCGTAGGCCTGGCTGAACAGGCGGTACGTCGACACGCCCCCAGCCGTGTAGCGGGACGGCGGCGTGTTCTGGCGGTCACACGCGACGGCCGTCGGCTCCTGGCGCACCGTCAGCTGCAGCGCGCCGCCGGAGACCGAGATGTTGTCCGGATGGTCGCGGTAGCACGCGTAGGCACCGGTCAGCTCTCCGCTGGAGATGCGCCCCTGCGGCAGCCACTTGGTGCGGTCCAGCTGGGCGCCGTCGAAGTTGTCCGCGAACGTGCAGAGCCGGCGGGTGCCGTCGACCCGGAACAGCGCGGTGCCGCAGGCGTCGGTGACGGGCACGGGCTCGGGTTCGGGCTCGGGTTCGACCGGCGCCCGGCTGGCAGAGACCGTGCGGACTCCGCTGACGAGGAAACCCGCGACCGCCCGGTACCGCCGCGGCTGCGCGGCCGCGGACACCTCGGCTCGATAGCGCCCGTCGACGACGCGCACCTGGGCCACCCTCACCCAGCGGCCGTCCACCTGCCGTTGCAGGTTCACCTTCTGCACGACTGCCGGCGCCAGACCGCTGAGCCGGACGGTGGCCTGGTTCAGCTGGACCGGTGGCTCCAGGGTCAGGCGATTCTGCTTGGCCGCGACTCCTGGCGACATGACCAACAACGAGCACAACAGGCTCGCAACAACGACAGCGATCCGACGCATCTGAAACTTCCCTCTCCGTAGATGAGGTGCCCCACAGCGGGATCTCGCCGCGCCCCACGCGCGGCGAGATTCCTCCCTCATTGCTCCCACGGAAGAGTGTTCTTTACATCGCTCCGCCATGGGAGCCGGTTGGCCGAGGACCGACCGATCGCGCCCGAGATAGCCCTATCGGGCCATCCCAGTCCTGGCCGGTCGGTGGGCGCGAGGCAGAGATCAGCGCCAGACGCGGACATAGTCGACGGTCATGGTCGCCGGAAGCGGCGCCGCGCCGTCGTAGTGGTTCTCGCTGGTGCCGAGCGCTTGGGTGAGCGCCAGGATGTACTTGCGCTGGAACGCCTTGTCGCCCGACGTGTTGACGAGGCAGGACTTGCCGTTGACGAAGATCTCGATCCGGCGCGAGCTCCACTCGAGCGTGTAGGTGTTGAAGACACCCCGGAGGGACTCGCAGTCCCATGCGGTGTTGACGCCTGGTCGCGGCCCGCCGTTGTCGTTCCAGGTGTAGTGCAGGAACGGGATCGCGAGGTCATGGTTGTACGAGTAGGTCTCGACCACGTCGATCTCGCCGGCTGCCGGCCAGGACTCCTTGATGTCCTGCCGATCATCGGGCCACATCCAGAAGGCCTCCTGCAGGCCCTGCTGCTCGGTGGCGGTGACCTTGAACCTGGCCTCGAAGCGGCCGAAGCGCTGGCTGAAGAGGCGATGCGTCGACACCTGGCCTGCTGTGTACGGCGATGCCGCGCGCCGCTTGTCGCCACAGGGAACCGCATGGTCGAGCTTGCGTACCGTGAGTCGGAGGGTGCCTCCCTCGACCGACACGTTGTCCCTGTGGTCGCGGTAGCACGCGTAGGCGCCGCTGGTCCCGCCGCTGGTGATCGCCGTGGCCGGGACCCACTTGGTGCGGTCGAGCTTCACGGCGTCGAAGTCGTCGACGAACGTGCACGACCAGCGCGAGCCATCGGCCTTCTTGGGTCGCTTGCCGCAGGCGTCCTGGGTCTTCGTGGGTCGCCCCGCCGCCACGATCCGGATCTGACTCGTCGCCACGCCGGCGCGGACCCGGAACCGCTGCTGCTTCGGCCGCACCGGGACCGTGACCTGGTAGGCGCCCTCGCGCACCGGCACCCGGCGGACCTTGACCCACCGACCGTCAGCGCTGCGCTGCAGCACCACGTGGTGCCACTTGGCCGCTGCGCGCCCGGTCAACAGGACCCTGCCCTTCCCGGCTGCGACCGGGTGGCCAAGGGTGACTCCGCGCTTCTCGATGTCGGCAGCCCCTGCGGGTTCGACCAGGACGAGGAACGAGGCCATCAAGCCCAGGACGATCACGATCATGCGCAAGGCAGTTCTCCCACGTCTCAGTGGAGTGTCCCGTCCCCCACAACTGCGGTCTCGATCCCGAGGATCCTAGGGGCTGGCTCAGGCCCCGTCGGTGGTGGTCCGCAGGTTGCGACGCATCACGACCGCGGTGGTGCCGTCGCGGTAGTAGCGGGCGCGTCGGTCGATCTCGACGAAGTCCTGCCCAGTGTAGAAGGCGATCGCGGCCCCGTTGTTCTCCCGCACCTCGAGCAACAGCCGGTCGGCCAGACCTGCTCGGGCCCGCGTGACGATGGCCTCCAGCATCTGCCCGGCGAGGCCGGTGCGGCGGTGGCTCTCGCTGACCGCGATCCGCTGCAGCTCGGCGATCTCGGCGACGATGCTGGCCACTGCGTAGCCGACGACCTGGCGCTCGACCTCCGCGACGACGTACTGCACGGTCGGCAGCTCACCCCTGATGCCCTGCTCGACCAGCCAGGGTGACCAGGCGTCGGCGCCGAGGCACTCGGCCTCCAGCCGCGCGACCGCGGCGATGTCGAGGTGGTCGGCCGCTCGGATCACGAGACCCGCTTCGGTGCGCTCGGAGCCTGCGCGTCCGGGCGACGGAGGTAGAGGGGCTCGGGGGCGGTGAGCTCGGCCCGCCGCTCGGCGACGCAGCGGGCCAGCCAGCCGGCCGAAGGCCGCGCGGGCCCGAGGCGGTTCGGGAAGTGGTCGGGATAGAGCGTGGCGCCCTCCCCCACTGCCGGCAGGGCGGTGGCGAGCTCGGCGGGCTTGTCGACGACCGGGCCCGAGGTGCGGGCGCCCGAGGCGTCGTACGCCGCCAGGTAGACCTCTTTGCGGCGCGCGTCGGCTGCCACCACGAACTCACCAGCGACGACACCGCTCGCCACGGCCTCGACGGCGAGCACGTCGAGCGAGCACACGCCGTGGACGGGGATCTCGAGCACGAAGGCCAGGGTGCGGGCCGTCACCAGCCCGACGCGAAGGCCGGTGAACGGGCCGGGGCCGGTGCCGACGCCGATGGCAGTCAGGTCCTGCCTGCCCACTCCGGCCTGCTGCATCGCGGCGTCGATCAGCGGGGCGAGCTGCTCGCCGTGCTTCATCGCCCGCTCGGACACCAGCTCGGCGACGACGTCGGTGCCGTCGTGCAGCGCCACGGCGACCGTGGGCGAGGAGGTGTCGAAGCAGAGCAGCACGATCCGAGGTTAGGCGAGGCCGGCGACGGAGAGTCGGGCGAGGTGCGCGTCGATCGGTGACAGCCCGGCGAGATCGGAGCCCGGGTCCCACCAGCTGACCTCGCGCCCGGCCGGGTGGGGGCCGGCCGGCGTCGGCTCCTCCAGGGTGGTCCGGAACAGCGCGACGTACTCGATGTCACGGGCGTGGCCGAGCTGCACCGTGGCGATCCCGACGAACGCCACGGCGGCGGGCAGGACGCGGGTCTCCTCGACCAACCGTCGTTCCGCCGTACGCCGTGGGGTCTCTGTCTCCCCGATCGGCCCGCCGGGCAGCTCCCACTCGCCGCTGCGGACGTTGCGCACCATCAGCACGTGGCCCTCGTGCCGGGCCGTCATCAGCGACAGGCGGAGCGGGATGGCCGGATCGAGTCGATCGAGCTCGTCCTCGGCGCAGGGCCGGAAGTCCAGCAGCAGGGTCTCGTCGACCTTCTCGGCCAGCGGCGGTCGCTGGCTCGACGGCACCTGGAGGTCGTGCCAGCGGGGTCCGATCGGCGTCATCAGCACCCGTCTCGGGTCGAGCTCGTCGTGCTCGTCGACGTGGGCCAGCGCGCGGATGATCCGGATCTCGAGGCGTGACTCCGCGAGCCCCTCGGCCACGCCCTCGCCCCACTCGACGACGGTCACGGCGTCCTCGAGCGACGTCTCGAGATCGAGGTCGTCGAGCTCGGTGACCCCGCCGAGACGGTAGGCGTCGACGTGCACCAGGTCGGGCCCATCGACCAGCGACGGGTGGACGCGGGCGATCACGAACGTCGGCGAGGTCACGTCACCGCGCACCCCGAGTCCTTTGCCGAGGCCTTGGGTGAACGTGGTCTTGCCGGCCCCGAGCTCGCCGCTGAGCACAATCAGGTCACCGGCCGCGAGCTGCCCGGCCAGGCCCGCTCCGAGCTCGCGCATCGCGTCGGCGTCCGGCACGTCGAAGATGAAGGTGCGCAGCGGCCGCCGCAGCTCGACGTTGGGGGTCTCCCGCAGGATCTCCCGGAACCCCTGCCGCTCCCAGAACTGGATGGTGTTGGGCAGCTCCTCGCGAGCCACCACGGTCAGGTCCTCGTAGCCCTTGGCCGCCTCGACCGCCGCGTCGATGAGGGCCCGGGCGACGCCGTGGCCCTGGTGGTCGGGGTCGACACCGAAGCGGCGCAGGTACATGGTCGAGCCGACCGGGTCGAGCACCAGCGCGCCGACGTCCTCGCCCTCGAAGCTCGCGATCAGGCCGCCGTGGTGGGCGAGCAGCTCGGCGAGCATCTCCTCGGTCTCGCTCAGCGCCGCGGCCGGCGGGTCGAGGGGCGGCCGGCCGTGGAAGGCGGGCAGCACGACGGCGCGCACCTGCGCGGCCGACTCCGGGCCGACCGTGCGCACTTCGACTCTTGCGGGGAGCGTCACCCGGTCCGCAGCCGATCGACGGCGGCGGTGATCAGCTGGTCGAGCTCGGCGTTGACCCGGTCGTGGCGCTCGAGGATCACCATGTGGCCGGCGTCATCGCACTCCAGCAGCCGGGAGTTGGCGATGCGCTCGTGGAGCTTGCGGGAGTGGCCGATGGAGGTGATCTTGTCGGCGGTGCCGCAGATGATCGAGGTCGGCACCTGGCCCAGCACCTCGACGTGGTCGAACTTGTCGAGGCTGCTGAAGCTCGGGAAGAAGTCGGCGACCACCTCGAAGGGCGTGGCAGACAGCATGTCGTCGACGAACGCGACGTACGACGGCGGCACCTCGTCTCCGAACGCGAACCGGTCGGTGGCGACGGTCGCGATCGCCCGGCCGGCGCGGCGGGCGAGGTCGACCGGCCGGTGTCCGCGACGCAGGGTCGAGATCGCCCGGTGCGTGAACCGTCCGGTGAGCCGGGTGGGCAGCATCGGCAGCAGGATCCGGCTCGGGTCGAGGCCGCCCGCGGTGGTGGAGATCAGGCAGACGCCGATCACGCGGTCGCCGAACAGCTCGGGGTACTGCTCGGCCAGCGCGACGATGGTCATGCCGCCCATCGAGTGCCCGACCAGGACCACGTGGCCGTCGGGGACCACGGCATCGATCACGTGCTTGAGGTCGCTGGCGAGCTGGTCGATGTTGGAGTGCTCGCGGTCGGAGTGGCTGGAGCGGCCGTGGGAGCGCTGGTCGTAGTAGACGGTGCGGACCAGGCCGCGGTAGGCCGCGCGCTGGAAGTGCCAGCAGTCCAGGTTGAGGCAGAAGCCGTGAGCGAAGACCACCGTCACCTCGGGCTCGTCGAGCACCTTGGCCAGCCGCCGCTTGATGCCGCCGTCGCTCGGCTCGACCTCGTCGACCTCGACGTGGAGGTTGACGCCGTCCTCGGCGACCACCGTCAGCGGGGTCGACCGGAGCGCGCCGAACTCGATCTCCTCGCCGGCTCGGCGGTCGATCGCGCGCTGCTGCCGGACGATGCCGACCGCGGTGCCGGCAGCTGCGACACCCAGGGCACCAGCAACGGCACCGGCGACCCGGCGGCGCGCGGTCATGCGTTGGCCTCGCTGTCGACGTAGCTGCGGCGCATCCGTCCTCCGATCCGGGTCACGATCTCGTAGTTGATGGTGCCGCAGGCCTCGGCCCAGTCCTGGGCGGTCGGCCCGCCGTCGGCGCCGGTGCCGAACAGGACCACCTCGTCGCCGGGCTCGGCGTCGTCGCCGCCGAGGTCGACCACGATCTGGTCCATGCTCACCCGGCCCCTGATGGGTCGGCGCTTGCCTCCGACGGTCACCTCGGCGGTGTTGCTGGCGTGACGGGGCACCCCGTCGCCATACCCGGTCGGCACCAGTCCAACCGTGGTCGCGTGGTCGGCGGTCCAGGTGTGGCCGTAGCCGACGGAGTCACCGGCGTCGATCTGCTTCACCAGCGCCAGGCGGGCGCGGGCGGTCATCGCGGGGACCAGCCCGATGTCGTCGGTGACGCCCGGCGCGGGGTCGAGGCCGTAGATCGCGATGCCGCAGCGCACCGCGTCGAGGCGGGAGCTCGGGCGCAGGATGGCGGCGGCGGAGTTGGCGAGGTGACGGATCTCCGGGTGCAGCCCGGCCGCCTCCGCCATGGCCAGGGCCTCCGTGAACGCCGCCTCCTGGGCGTCGTTGTCCGGGTGGTCAGGCTGGTCGCTGCAGGCGAAGTGGGACCAGATGCCGGTGACCTGCCAGTCGCCGGCCGTCTCGCCGGCCTTGGCCCTGGCGAAGAGTTCGGTCCAGTGGTCTCGGGGCGCACCGCCTCGGGACAGGCCGGTGTCGAGCTTGAGCTGGACCCGCGCGGGGCCACCTTCCGCCGCGGCGATCTCGTCGAGCTCGGCCACGGAGTACGCCGTGAGGTCGATGTCGGCGGCGATGCCGGCGGCGTAGTCCTCGCCGGGGACGGTGAGCCAGCAGAGCAGGCGGCCGGTGTCGCCGCCTTCCCTGAGCGCCAACGCCTCGTCGAGGGTCGCGACCCCGATCCACTCGGCGCCGCCCTCGCGCGCCGCTTGCGCGGCCTCGAGCATGCCGTGGCCGTAGCCGTCCGCCTTGACGACGGCGATCAGCTGCACCGGGTGCTCGGCGGAGACGAGGGTGCGGAGGAGGCGCACGTTGCGCCGGATCGCGGCTACGTCGACCACGATCTCGGCACGCGCGATCGGGCTCATGGACAGCGATTCTTCCATCACGCCCCGCGGACCGAGCGAAGCGAGGTGCGCGAAGCAGGGCGGGAGATCGAGTAGGGCTCGGCACAGATCCGAGCGAAGCGAGGAACTGAGCGACCCGTACGAGATCAGAGGCGCGGCAGCCCTCTCACCACGTCTTGGATGGCAGGCGCCAGGTCACCGGCGGCCAACGGGCCGTCATGGCCGGCCAGGGTCGCGGCGGCCCCGTGGAGCCACGAGCCGACCGAGGCAGCGTCGAAGGGGGCGAGCCCCGCGGCGAGCAAAGAACCGATCAGCCCGCCGAGCACGTCGCCGGCACCGGCGGTGGCCAGCCACGGCGTGCCGGTCGTGGTGACCCGCACCCGGCCGTCGGGGTCGGCGATCAGCGTGTGGCGGCCCTTGAGCAGCACGGTGGCGGCGTACTCCTCGGCCGCGGAGCGGGCGTGGTGCAGCTGGCGGGCCTCGACGTCCTGGCGATCGACGCCGAGCATTCGGGCGAGCTCGCCCGCGTGGGGCGTGAGCACCGCGGGTCGACCGAGGGGGCGCTGGAGATGGATCAGGGCGTCGGCGTCGACCACGAGCGGGACGTCGTCGTCGAGGGCTTCTTTGAGTGATCCGGCGGCGCCGTCGCCGCTGCCGCTACCGACCACCCAGGCCTGCACCCTGCCGGCACCGACCACCTCGGGGTGGGCCTGCCGAACCCTCTCGGCGACGGTGTCGTCGCCGACGTAGCGCACCATGCCGCACAGCCCCGTCGCCGCCCCCGCCACGCTGAGCAGCGCGGCGCCCGGGTAGGCGCTGGAGCCGGCGCGGATGCCGACTACGCCGCGGGTGTACTTCTGGGCGTCGGCCGTGGGCCGGGGAAGCAGTCCCGCGATGTCGGCTGGCTGGAGCGCCTCGACGCTCGGCTGGGGCAGCTCGAGGCCGAGGTCGACGAGATGGATGGCGCCGCACGCCGCCGCCGCGGGGTCGACCAGGTGGGCGACCTTGTGGGTGCCGAAGGTGACCGTGACCGCCGCCGCGACGTGCGGCCCGTCGAGCTCGCCCGTGTCGACGTCGACGCCCGACGGGGTGTCGACAGCGACGATCGGGATGCCTTCCAGCGCTCGCAGTGCTTCCTGGGCCTCGGGTCTCAGTCCTGGGCGACCGCCGATGCCCACGATCCCGTCGACCACAACCTCGGGTCGTGCACCTGAGGGTGCGCTCGGGCGCACGCTCGGGGGCACGACCCTGCCTCCAGCTTGTTGCAGGGCACTGACACCTTGCGCGTGAGCACTGTCGGAGAGCACCCAGGCCTCCACCTGCACGCCCCGCCGAGCCAGCACCGCGCCGGCGTACAACGCGTCACCGCCGTTGTCACCCGACCCCACCAGCAGCAGCACCCGCCGCCCGTACGCCGACCCCAACAGGTCCAGCACCGCGTACGCCAGCCCATGGGCCGCCCGCTGCATCAGCGCTCCCTCGGGCAGCTCGGCCATCAGCGCCGCCTCGGCCGCCCGGACCTGCTCGACGGTGTGCGCATGCCTCACCGGGCCAACGTAGCCGGGTCGTGCACCTGAGCGTGCGCCCCGCCGCACTCTGAGGTGCACGACCCGTGGGCCTGTGGAGGAGGACCAGCGACATCGACCGATCACGGGCAACATCTCCAGGCATGACCTGGGAGCGCGTGGCAGCGGCGCAGGCTGGCCTCATCTCGCGCCGCCAGCTCAACGAGCTCGGAGTGGACCGCTGGCGAGTGCGCAACCAGATCGCGGCCAGACGCTGGGTCGAGCTCACTTCGATGGTCATCGCAACGACCACGGGTCCGCTGTCCCGAGAACAGACGATGTGGGCCGGAGTTCTGCACGCGGGACCCGGCTCACTCGTGGGTGGGCTGAGCGCGGCGGAGCTCGCAGGTCTCAAGAACTGGCACCGAGACGAGGTGACGATCCTGGTCCCGAAGGAGCTGGAGTTCGACGACGACGAACTACCGGGTGTGCGGTTCGTGCGCACCCGTCGCAATCTGAACCGGATGCGATCGCGCGCTCCCGGTGTTCCCCGCGCCGCGATCGAGCCGGCGATCTTGCTGTTCGCGGGCTACCAGAACTCAACTCGGACAGCTCAGGGGGTGCTGGCCGCCTCCGTTCAGCAAGGCCTCACCACCCCTGAGGACCTGCTGAGGTGGGTGAAGGCCATGCGGCCGCTGCGCTGGGCACGACTGTTCCGGCGGGCGGTCGGCGACATCGCCGGTGGCGCGCAGTCGCTGGCCGAGATGGACGTGCGAAGGATGTGTCGGGTCGGGCGCCTTGCTCCCCCGCTGAGACAGAGCCGCCGCCGCGACACCACCGGCCGATGGCGATTCACCGACTGCCACTGGCGGCTGCCCGACGGCAGCATGGTCATTCTCGAGGTCGACGGGTCCTTCCACATGGACGTCGAGCACTGGGAGGACGACCTGGCCCGGCAGCGGCGGTTGTCCCATCGCGATCGGACGATCGTTCGCTGCACGGCCCGCGAGCTGCGCGACGAGCCAGAGCGGGTGGCGGCCGACCTGCGAGCCCTCGGCGTACCAGGTCGTGCGGCCTAGCGTGCGCCCAAGCGCACTCTGGGGTGCACGACCCGGGGTCAGGACTCCAGCACCACGACCGCCGAGGCGATGCCGGCGTCGTGGGAGAGCGAGAGATGCACGTGGACGACGCCGAGCTCGTCGGCGCGCGCCTTGACGGTGCCGCGGATGGTCAGCAGGGGGCGGCCGGAGTCCTCGGAGACCACCTCGGCGTCGTGCCAGTCCATGCCGTACGGCGCGCCGAGCGCCTTGGCGATCGCTTCCTTGGCGGCGAAGCGGGCGGCAAGAGAAGCCACCGGGCGTACCGCCTCGGCAGGCGTGAACAGGCGCTTCACCAAGGAGGGAGTGCGCGAGATCGACTGGGCGAACCGCTCGATGTCGACCACGTCGATGCCGACCCCGATGATGCTCACGGGGTGTTCATTCGACCGTGACCGACTTGGCCAGGTTGCGCGGCTGGTCGACGTCGTGGCCCAGCGCGGTGGCCAGCTCGCAGGCGAACAGCTGCAGCGGCACGATCGCCACCAGCGGCTGGAGCAGCACGGGCACGCGAGGCAGCCGGATCAGGTGGTCGGCGTACGGCTCGATCGACGTGTCGCCCTCCTCGGCCAGGCAGATCGTGCTCGCGCCGCGCGCTCGCACCTCCTGGATGCCGCTGATCATCTTGTCGTGCAGCTGGTCGCGCCCTTGGGGAGGTACGACGCACAGCACCGGCAGGCCGGGCTCGATCAGGGCGATCGGCCCGTGCTTGAGCTCGCCGGCGGCGAAGCCCTCGGCGTGGATGTAGGCGAGCTCCTTCAGCTTCAGCGCGCCCTCCAACGCCACCGGGTAGCCCGCGTGGCGGCCCAGGAACAGCACCGACTTGGTGTCGACGTGCGAGTGCGCGAGCTCGTAGACCTGCTCGGCGCGCTTCAGCACGGTCTCGATGTGGGCGGGCATCTCCTCGAGCTGCCGCATGATCTGGCCGATCTCGTCGCCGTAGCGGGTGCCCTTGATCTGCGCGACGTACAGCGCGAGGAGGTAGCAGGCCACCAGCTGGGTCAGGAACCCCTTGGTCGAGGCGACACCGATCTCGGGCCCGGCGTGGGTGTAGATCACGGCGTCGGACTCGCGCGGGATGGTCGAGCCGTTGGTGTTGCAGATGGCCAGCACCTTCGAGCGCTGGGTGCGCGCGTGTCGGATCGCCTGCAGGGTGTCGGCGGTCTCGCCCGACTGGCTGATCGCCACGACCAGCGTCGAGTAGTCGAGGATCGGGTCGCGGTAGCGGAACTCCGACGACAGCTCCACCTCGACCGGCGTGCGGGTCCAGTGCTCGATCGCGTACTTCGCCACCATGCCGGCGTAGAACGACGTGCCGCAGGCGATGATGATGATCTTGTCGATGTCGCGCAGCTCGTCGTCGGAGAGGCGCATCTCGTCGAGGTGCAACAACCCTTCGGGAGTACGCCGGCCCAGCAGCGAGTCCGCCACCGCGCGCGGCTGCTCGAAGATCTCCTTGCGCATGAACCAGTCGTGACCGTCCTTCTCGGCGGCCGACAGGTCCCAGTCGACGTGGTAGCGACGACCCTCGGCCGGCGACCCGTCGAAGTTGGTGACCGTCACCTCGTCGGCCGTGATCGTGACGACCTGGTCCTGCCCGAGCTCCAGCGCCTCTCGCGTGTGCTCGATGAACGCCGACACGTCGGAGCCGACGAAGTTCTCGCCCTCGCCGATCCCGACGACCAGCGGCGAGTTGCGGCGGGCGGCGACCACGCGGGTCGGGTCCTCGGCATCGACGGCGACCAGCGTGAAGGCGCCGTCGAGCTGGTTGCAGACCCGCTGCATGGCGGTGGTCAGGTCGATGCCCGACAGCACCTGCAGCTCGAGCAGGTGCGCGGCGACCTCGGTGTCGGTCTCCGAGAGCAGCACGTGGTCGTCGGCCTCGATCCGCGCCCGCAGCTCGCCGAAGTTCTCGATGATGCCGTTGTGGATCAGCGCCACCCGCCGGCTGTTGCCGAGGTGAGGATGGGCGTTGACGTCGTTGGGGGCGCCGTGGGTGGCCCAGCGGGTGTGCCCGATGCCGGTGGTGGCCTCGGGCAGGGGGGCATCGGCGATGGCCTTCTCGAGGTTGGCCAGCTTGCCGGCCCTCTTCTCGGTCGCGAGACCGCTGCCGGCACCCGTGGTCACCAGGGCGATCCCGGCCGAGTCGTAGCCGCGGTACTCCAGCCTCCGGAGTCCCTCGACGACCACTCCTTCGGCCTGCTGGGGGCCTACGTAGCCGACGATGCCGCACATGGGCCCAACTCTAGGCGTGGTGGACCCCGGCGCCGTCCACCCGGGCGTGCTGCAACAATCGCGACCATGTCCGGCGGCCATGGCAGCGACGACCGCGAGTCATCCCCGTACATCGAGCTCGACCGTTCCGCCTGGGCCGCGCTGGCCCCGCAGACCGAGAACCCCCTCACCGCCGAGGAGATCCAGCAGCTGCGCGGGCTCGGCGACTCCCTGGACCTCGACGAGGTGCAGGAGGTCTACCTGCCGATCTCCCGCCTGCTCAGCCTGTACGTCGCCGCGGCCGGCGACCTGCACCGCCAGCAGGAGGACTTCCTGCACCAGCGCACTCCCCCGCGCACGCCGTTCGTGATCGGCCTCGCCGGGTCGGTCGCCGTCGGCAAGTCCACGACCGCCCGCGTGCTGCAGCAGATGCTGGCCCACTGGCCCGAGCACCCCAACGTCGCGCTGGTCACCACCGACGGCTTCCTCTACCCCAACGCCGAGCTCGAGCGGCGCGGCCTCCTGCAGCGCAAGGGCTTCCCGGAGTCCTACGACCGCCGCGCGCTGCTGCGGTTCGTCGTGGACATCAAGTCGGGCAAGGACGAGGTCGAGGCGCCGACGTACTCCCACCTCGTCTACGACGTCGTGCCCGACGAGAAGGTCGTGATCAAGCGGCCCGACATCGTGATCATCGAGGGCCTCAACGTGCTCCAGCCGGCACGGGTGCGCGAGGACGGCCGCGCCGGCCTGACCCTGAGCGACTTCTTCGACTTCTCCGTGTACGTCGACGCCGGCACCCGCCATATCCGCGACTGGTACGTCTCGCGGTTCCAGCGGCTGCGCGAGACCGCCTTCCGCGACCCGGAGTCCTACTTCGCGAAGTACGCCTCGCTCAGCCACGACGAGGCGGTCGCCGAGGCCGAGCGCATCTGGGACTCCATCAACGGCCCCAACCTCGCCGAGAACATCCTGCCGACCCGCTCCCGGGCCACCCTCGTGCTCCGCAAGGACCGCGACCACTCGGTGCGCTACGTGCGGCTGCGCAAGGTCTAGACCGTCCGTTCCATCTCCAGGCACCGCTCGACGATGCGGAAGCCGAGCCGGTCGTTGACGGCGTTCATGGGGGCGTTGACGTCGGCGTTGCCGGTGATGATCCACTCGGCGTCCGGGAACCTCTCCAGCAGCGCCGTCTGGTTGGCCACCTTCAGCGCCAGGCCGAGGCGGTGGCCCTGGTGCTCGGGCAGGACCAGGGTGCCGCTCTGGAACACCCGGTGCGCCATGGTCTCGTTGATGAACAGCTCGGTCATGCCCACGGGCTCGCCCGAGGCGTCGAGCGCGATCGTGTAGAGGTCGCGGCGGCGGGCCTGGACGCCACGGCGCTCGCGCTCGCGGACCCGCTCCGGCTCCCACACCTCGTCCTCGACGTCGCTCTCGCCCGTGGGCGCGAGCGAGAAGAACTTGGTGTTCAGCCGGCAGTAGCCCTCGATCAGCTCTTCGGGCATCGGGTCCCAGGTGGTCACCAGCCGGTAGTCCTGGTGGTACGCCGCCGCCTCGGCCGCCAGCGCCGGCCAGGTGTCCTTGGTGGTCTGGAGGTCGGCGATCTTGATGCCGTCCTCGATCGCCTTCGAGAAGCCGTGGCGCTCGGCGAAGGCCAGGCCGGGACTCCCATCGCCGATCGGCGCGAACACCTCGGCGGCCAGCACGGTCCGGTCCCAGGCCCGCACCTGGTCCAGCGTCCGCTCCAGCAGCTGGGCGCCGATCCCCTCGCGACGCCGGTCGGGCAGCACGTAGACGTCGGCCGACGACCGGTGCAGGTTGTCGAGCCGCGGGGCACTGATCGCCGCGGTGCCCACCATCCGGTCGCCGTCCCAGGCGCACAGGGCCGCGGCCTCGCTGTCGTTGGGCGGCTCGGCCAGGTAGGTGCGCGCGGCCACCCACGCCAGCCAGGTGTTGTAGGGACGCTCGGCCACCGACTCGCCGACGACCTCCCAGAACGTGCGGATCTGGGCGTCGTCCTGGCGGTCCAGGTCCCGGATCTCGAGGGTGCTCACCCGGGCAACGCTAGGCGCGCTGGCAACCGGTTATCACGCCCCGCGGGGTGAGCCTGCGAACCCCGCGATCTGGGCGGGAGATTGAGTAGCGCTCGGCTGAGATCCGAGCGCAGCGAGGAGGTCAGCGACGCGTACGATCACGCCCGCGGGTGAGCCTGCGACCCGCGATCTGGGCGAGATTAGTAGCGCTCGGCTGAGATCCGAGCGCAGCGAGAGGTCAGCGACGCGTATCGAATCACGCCCGCGGGTGAGCCTGCGAACCCCGCGATCTGGGCGGGAGATTGAGTAGCGCTCGGCTGAGATCCGAGCGCAGCGAGGAGGTCAGCGACGCGTATCGAAATCTAGAGCGACAGCTCGGCCCTGACCACGGCGGCCAGCCGGTCGGCGATGTCCTGGGCGAGCTCCTGGGTCGAGGCCTCGACCATCACCCGGACCAGCGCCTCGGTGCCGGACGGGCGGAGCAGGATCCGACCGGAGTCGCCGAGGGCGGCCTCCTCTTCGGCCACCGCGGCGGCCAGGACGGCGTCCTCGTCGGTGCGGGACTTGTCCACGCCCGGCACGTTGACCAGCACCTGCGGCAGCCGGGTGACCACTCCCGCCAGGGACTGGAGGCTCTGGCCGGTGCCCGCCATCCGCTCGAGCACGTGCAGCGCGGTGAGGATGCCGTCGCCGGTGGTGGCGTGCTGGCTCATGATCACGTGGCCCGACTGCTCGCCACCGAGCGTGTAGCCGGAGACCCGCATCGCCTCGAGCACGTAGCGGTCGCCGACCTTGGTCTGGCGCACCCCGAGGCCGGCGGCCTTCATCGCGTGCACGAAGCCGAGGTTGCTCATGACGGTCGCGACGACGGTGTCCTTGGCGAGCCGGCCGGCCTCGGCCATGGCGATCGCGAGCACCGCGAGGATCTGGTCGCCGTCGACGGTGTTGCCCTCGTGGTCGACGGCCAGGCACCGGTCGGCGTCGCCGTCGAGCGCGAACCCGGCGTCGGCGCCGTGGGCGAGGACCGCCTCGCGGAGCAGACGGAGGTCGGTGGAGCCGCAGCCCTCGTTGATGTTGAGCCCGTCGGGCTCGACCCCGATCGCGATCACCTCGGCACCGGCCTTGGCCAGCGCGAGCGGGCCGGCCTCGTAGGCGGCGCCGTGCGCGCAGTCGAGCACCACCTTCAGGCCGGTCAGCGGCCGGTCGATGGTCGAGACCAGGTGGTCGACGTACTCCTCGACGGGCGTGGCGTAGGGAGTGACCCGGCCGACGTCGCCGCCGAGCGGGCGCTCCCACTCCTCGTGGAGGTGCTGCTCGATGACCTTCTCGATCGCGTCGTCGAGCTTGTGGCCACCGCGGGCCAGGAACTTGATGCCGTTGTCGGGCATCGGGTTGTGGGAGGCACTGATCACCACGCCCAGGTCGGCGCCGAGCGCCTCGGTCATGTAGGCCACCGCGGGCGTCGGCAGCACGCGGAGCCGGAAGGTGTCGACCCCGGCCGAGGCCAGGCCGGCGACCACGGCATGCTCGAGGAACTGCCCGGAGATCCGGGTGTCGCGGCCGACGACCGCGAGCGGGCGGTGGCCCTCGAACTCACCTCGGGCGGCCAGCACGCGGGCTGCGGCAACAGAAAGGTCCAGGGCCAGCTCTGCGGTCAGTTGACCGTTTGCCAGACCCCGGACCCCGTCCGTGCCGAAGATACGCGGCATCAGCGCCTGCGGATCAGCGCTTGCTGAACTGCGGTGCCTTACGTGCCTTCTTGAGACCGGCCTTCTTGCGCTCGATGACGCGGGCGTCACGCGTGAGCAGCCCGGCCTTCTTGAGCGAGGGGCGGTTGGCCTCGGTGTCGATCCAGTTGAGGCAGCGGGCCACGCCGAGGCGCAGGGCGCCGGCCTGACCGGTGATGCCGCCGCCGTGGATGCGCGCGATGACGTCGAACCGACCCTCGAGCTGGAGGTTCGCGAACGGCTCGTTCACGACCTGCTGGTGCAGCTTGTTGGGGAAGTAGGAGTCGAGCGTGCGGCCGTTGACGATCCAGTTGCCGGTGCCGGGAACGATGCGAACCCGGGCCACGGCCTCCTTGCGTCGGCCGGTGGCCGCCGCGGGGATGATCGTCGCCGGGCGCTCGGGGGCGTCCGCGGACGGCGCGCTCTCGGAGCTGTAGGCAACGCCCTGCTCGTCGACCTGGAAGGTCTCCTCGGTCTCCTCGGTCGCCTCGACCTCGGTGCTGCTCTCAACCACGGTGGTTCCTCAACTCTGCAATGGATGTCATCAGATGATTACTGGGAGATCTGCTTGATCTCGAACGGGACGGCCTGCTGGGCCTCGTGCGGGTGCTCCGGGCCGGCGTACACCTTGAGCTTCTTGAGCTGGGCGCGGCTCAGCTTGTTCTTCGGGAGCATGCCCCACACGGCCTTCTCGATGGCCTTGCGCGGGTCCTTCTCGAGGATCTCGCCGATGGGGGTGGACGAGAGGCCGCCCGGGTAGCCCGAGTGGCGGTAGGCCAGCTTGGACGTCCGCTTGTCGCCGGAGAGGTAGACCTTCTCGGCGTTGACGACGATCACGAAGTCGCCGACGTCCATGTGCGGGGCGTACATCGGCTTGTGCTTGCCGCGCAGCAGGGTGGCGGCTTCGACGGCGAGCCGGCCGAGGACGATGTCCTCGGCGTCGATGACATGCCAGACCCGCTGGATGTCGCCCGGCTTCGGGCTGTACGTGCGCACAGGAATCAGCCTTACTTGGTTCGGTGTTGTCAGATCTTCGGAATGTTGCTGGATGACGCTCAACTGGCCGCCCGCACGGATGAATGAATCCGGGGCAGGCCGCGACAGAAAAGAATACGCGGGCGGCCGGGACACCGTCAAAACGGTGGACACCGAGTTCGCACCCCTACCGGTCCCGGTTTAGGTTGGAGTACGTGACCGACTCTCTCACCGTCCGTGACAACCGCACCGGACAGGAGTACGACGTCCCGATCTCCGACGGCACCATCAAGGCCGCGGACCTCGGGCAGATCAGGACCAGCGACGAGCAACCGGGGCTGGCCGTCTACGACCCCGGCTTCGTCAACACCGCCTCGTGCCGCAGCGCCGTCACCTACATCGACGGCGAGAAGGGGATCCTCGAGTACCGGGGCTACCCCATCGACCAGCTGGCCGAGAAGTCCAACTTCCTGGAGGTGGCCTACCTCCTGATCAACGGGGTGCTGCCGTCCAAGGCGGAGTACGACTCGTGGGTCCACGAGATCACGTACCACACGTTCGTCCACGAGAACGTCAAGACGTTCATGGAGGGCTTCCGCTACGACGCGCACCCGATGGGGATGCTGATGGCGTCGGTCGGGGCCCTCTCGACGTTCTACCCCGACGCGCGCAACATCTCCGACGCCGACAACCGCCATATGCAGACCGTGCGGATGATCGCGAAGATGCCGACCCTCGGCGCCTGGTCCTTCCGGCACGCGCAGGGCAAGCCGTTCGTCTACCCCGACAACGAGCTCGGCTACACCGCCAACTTCCTCTCGATGCTGTTCAAGATGAGCGAGCACCGCTTCGAGGCCGACGAGCGCCTGGTGAAGGCGCTCGACGTGCTGTTCATCCTGCACGCGGACCACGAGCAGAACTGCTCGACCAACGCCGTCCGCTCGGTGGGCTCCTCGCAGGTCGACCCCTACTCCGCGGTGGCCGCGGGCGTCGGCGCGCTCTTCGGCCCGCTCCACGGTGGCGCCAACGAGGCCGTGCTCCGGATGCTGCGCCGGATCGGCACGAAGGAGAACATCCCCGCCTTCATCGAGGGCGTGAAGAACGGCAACGAGAAGCTGATGGGCTTCGGGCACCGCGTCTACAAGAACTTCGACCCGCGCGCGACGATCATCAAGAAGGCCTGCGACGACGTCTTCGAGGTCACCGGGGTCAACCCGCTCCTCGCGATCGCCAAGGAGCTCGAGAAGATCGCGCTCGAGGACGAGTACTTCATCAAGCGCAAGCTCTACCCCAACGTCGACTTCTACTCCGGCCTGATCTACGAGGCGTTCCAGTTCCCGCCCGAGATGTTCACGGTCCTGTTCGCCATCGGCCGCACCCCCGGCTGGCTGGCCCAGTGGCAGGAGCTCGTGCAGGACAAGGAGCAGAAGATCGCCCGCCCCAAGCAGATCTACACCGGCGACCGTGGCCTGAAGTTCGTGCCGGCTTCCGAGCGTTGGGCATAGCTTGCTGATCCGCCGCTCCGACGCGGCCGACGTCCTCCCGATCCGGGAGCTGACGGCGGCCGCGTTCGCGTCTGCCCCGCACAGCGCGCCGCCGATCGACGACTCCGGTGACCCCGGTGAGGCGCCGCTCGTGGTCTGGCTGCTCGAACATCCGACCGCGATCCCGGAGCTGTCGCTCGTCGCGGTCGATCCCTCCGGCGAGCTGGCCGGCCACGTGATCTGCAGCCGCGGCGACATCGACGGCACCCCGGCACTCGGGCTGGGCCCGATCAGCGTCCGTCCCGACCTGCAGCGGTCGGGCGTCGGTTCCGCGCTGATGCACGGCGTGCTCGAGGCGGCCGAGGCGCTCGGCGAGCCGGTGGTGGTGCTGGTCGGCGAGCCGGCGTACTACTCGAGGTTCGGGTTCGGCCCGGCGTCCGGGCTGGGCGTCGACTCCCCCGACCCCACATGGGGCGACTACTTCCAGGCTCGCGCCCTCGGTAGGCGCGAAGACGTGCCGTCGGGCACCTTCCGCTACGCGGAGCCGTTCGACCGGCTGTGACCACGGCGGAGGTCACGTTCCTGCTGACCGGCGACGTCGCCCGGGTCGAGCAGCGCGCGGCGGCCGAGCGCCTCCTGGGCGTGAAGACCTCCCGGCTCTGCCCGCACTGCGGCAGCGCCGACCACGGCCGCCCGCGGCTGACCGGCGCCCACCTGAGCCTTGCGTACGCCGACGGGCTGGTCGCGATAGCGATGGCCGACGTGCCCGTCGGCGTCGACGTGGAGAGCGACGGCCACCTGGCCTGGACCCGGGCCGAGGCGGTGCTGAAGCTCACCGGCGAGGGCGTCCGCCGCGACCCGTCGACGGTCCGCGACGACGAGGCCTGGACGGTCACGCTCGAGGCGCCGTCGGGCTACGTCGCCACGCTGGCCGCGGCGGCGGAGCTCGAGGTCAGCCTGCGGACGGAAACGGCGGCAGGGCCGGTGCGTCCAGCCACGGACGCAACACCGACC
This sequence comes from uncultured Actinomycetota bacterium, assembly GCA_963769475.1. GTDB lineage: Bacteria > Actinomycetota > Actinomycetes > Propionibacteriales > Nocardioidaceae > Nocardioides. Next base: position 63,389 of record CAVYLX010000002.1, read on the forward strand.
TGACGTCGGTGCCCGTCTGCTCGTCGGCGTACTCGAGGAACTGCTCGGTGGTCACCGACCCGTCCTGGTGGTCGGCCACCCACGCCTGCAGGAGGGCGAAGAACGCCTCGTCACCGACCGCGCGGCGCAGCGCGTGCAGGGTGAGCGCGCCGCGCTTGTAGATCCGGTCGTCGAACATCAGGTCCGGCCCCGGGTCGCTCAGCACCAGGTCCTGCGGCAGCTCCGCCAGCCGGTCCCAGTGGTGGCGCGCGCGGGCCTCGGTCGACTCGTCGCCCGACTCCTGCGACCACAGCCACTCGGCGTAGCAGGCGAACCCCTCGTGCAGCCAGATGTCGCGCCAGCGGGCGAGCGTGACCGAGTTGCCGAACCACTGGTGGGACAGCTCGTGCGCGACCAGGCGGGTGGCGTCCCAGTCGCCGCGGACCAGGTTGCGGCCGAACGTCGACAGCGACTGCGACTCGAGCGGGATCTCGAGCTCGTCGGAGGTCACCACGACGGCGTACGACGGGAACGGGTAGGGGCCGAAGAGCCGGCTGAACACGTCCAGCATCTCGGCCTGGCGGCCGAACGCGGAGATGTAGGCATCGGGGTCGAGGTCCTCGGGTGCGAAGACCCGGATCGGCACGGACCCGCCGTACGTCGTCTCCCAGCGGCGGTAGCGGCCGATCTGCACGGTCGCCAGGTAGGTGGCCATCGGCGCGGCCTGCTCGAAGGCCCAGGTCTCGGTGCTGCCCCGGCGCTTGCGGTCGCGCAGCACGCCGTTGGCGATCACGTGGTAGCCGGCGGGCGCGGTGATCGCGATCCGGTAGGAGGCCTTGTCGTCGGGGCGGTCGTTGCACGGGAACCAGGTGGGCGCGCCGTGCGGCTGGCCGGCCACGATCACGCCATCCTCGAGCTCCTCCCACCCCGCGTCACCCATCGACCGCGTGATCAGCGGGCGGGGATGGCCCGTGGTAGCGGACCACGACCTTCAGCTCGGTCCCCTCGGCCACCTCCGCAGCGAGGGTCAGGGAGAGGCGGCCGGACCTGAGCGAGTACCTGCGCAGGCTGGCCCCCGTGAGCTGCACCTTCCCGACCTCGAGGTGGGCCAGGTCGAGCACCAGCCGCTGGGTCGCCTGGGTCGTGACGATGTCCAGCGTGGCGTCGCCGTCGAGGCGGTTGGTGTCCACGGTGTAGCCGAGGGCGAGGTCGTAGTGACGGACGGAGTACGACGGGTCCCCGTGGCCTGGCAGGTAGTCGTCGGCGCTCGGTTGACTCACCCTTCGCCCTCGACGTCCCACGTCCATGGACCGATCGGGTTGCCGATCCAGACGGTCTTGTCGGGCACCGACTCTCCCCTCATCACCAGCGACACCGGACCGACCGTAGCGTGGCGCCCAACGGTCGCCGCGGGCAGGATCACGGAGTTGGGGCCGAGCGTGGCGCCGCTGCGGATCCGCACCACATCGGTGACGAGCAGGCGGTCGTGGAAGAGGTGGGTCTGCACCACGCTGCCCTGGTTGACGGTCGCGCCGTCGCCGAGCTCGACCAGGTCCGGCTCGGGCAGCCAGTAGGTCTCGCACCACACGCCGCGGCCAACGGTCGAGCCCATCAGCCGGAACCAGAGCGACAGCAGCGGGGTGCCGGTCACGGCTCGCGCGAACCACGGCGCGGCGACGGTCTCGACGAACGTGTCCGCGAGCTCGTCGCGCCAGACGAACGCGCTCCACAGCGGATGCGTGCCCGGCCGGACCCGGCCCACGAGCAGCCACTTCGCGGCCACGGTCACCAGAGCCGCGAGCGTGCCGGCTGCCGCGAGGAGCGGGCCGATGGCGAGCAGGGCGACGAGCAGGTTGACCCGCTGATAGACGTCGAGGGCGAGTACGCCGACCGCGACGTACAGCGCACCGGAGACGGTCACCGGCACCAGCCGGGCCACCTCCCAGAGGCCACGCGCGACCTTGAGCCTCGTTGGCGGGGCATAGGTGCGGCCGTCGGCACTCTTCTGCGCCGACCGCCGCAGCGGAGCGGGCGGGCTGCCGAGCCACGACTCACCGGCCCGGGCGGTCTTGCGGCCGGGGGCGGCGGACAGCACGGCGACCAACGCCCGCTTCGGCACCTTGCGGCCCGGTGCCGCCATGCCGGAGTTGCCGACGAAGGCGCGCTTGCCGATCTTGACGCGCTCGACCCGCAGCCAGCCGCCGCCGAGCTCGTAGCCGCCGATCAGGGTGTCGTCGGCGAGGAACGCCAGGTCGTTGACGTGGGTCAGGGCCGGGATCATCAGCACGGTCGAGGCCTCGACGTCCTTGCCGACGCGGGCGCCGAGCAGCCGCAGCCAGCGCGGGGTCAGCTGGCTGGAGTAGAGCGGGAACAGCCAGGTGCGCGCCTCGTCGAGCACCCGCATGGTCGCCCAGACCTGCAGTGCGACCTTGCCGCGCACCGGGTAGACGCCCGGCGCCAGACCGCGCGCGCACAACCGGACGGTGGCCAGCACCAGCAGCGCCAGGACCACCAGGCCGACCGCCGTGCCGGGCAGCAGCCAGGGCAGCACGGCCAGGAGTGACGACCAGGAGTCGTCGGCACTCTCGAGGTCGGCCCCGGCGAGGGTGACCGCAGCGCCGGCGAGGACGGCCAGGACCGGGAACAGGGACAGGACGGCCGCGACGACGCCGTACGCGACGACCCACGACCTGGCCAGGACCGGACGCTCCTTCCAGGGCCCCCGGGCAGCTCCGGAGACGCGCGCTGCCGGCGCTCCCGACCAGAACTCGCCCTCCGGCACCCGCCCGAACACCGCCGAGCCGGCCGCCACCTCGGCGTCGGCGCCGATGTCGGCCCCGGGGCACAGCATCGACCGCGCTCCGACCCGCCCGCGGGCGCCGACCCGGACCTCACCCACCCGCAGCACGTCGCCGTCGACCCAGTAGCCGCTGAGGTCCACCTCGGGCTCGATGGAGGCGCCCTTGCCGAGCCGCAGGAACCCGGTCACCGGTGGCACCGAGTGGAGGTCGGCGTGCCGGCCCACCTTCGCGCCGAGCAGCCGGGCGTACCAGGTCATCCACGGCGAGCCGGCCAGGCTGGCGGCACCCAGGGCGGCCGCCAGTCGCTCGGCCGCCCACAGCCGCAGGTGGATCTTGCCGCCGCGGGGGTGCTCACCCGGAGTGACGCCACGCAGCATGAGGCGGGCACAGAGCGCCGTCACCAGCATCCGACCCGGCGGCGTGATGAACAGGGCGGCTCCCAGCCCGACCAGCCACCACGACGTGCGCGGCAGCCAGTCGACGTCGTACGCCGGCCCCACGAGGTTGGCGGCAGCGGCCGACCAGGTCAGCCACCGCGGGGCCGACAGCAGGCAGAAGAGGAAGACCGCCACGACCTGCGCGGCCTGCGTCTTGAGCGGGGTAGGTCGCACCAGCCGATCGGTGGTGTTGCCGGTGCCGGTGCCGAGCGAGTCGAGGTGGTCGGCCAGCCCGCCGAGGGTCGGATGGTCGTAGACGTCGCCGACCGCCACGTCGGGGTGGGTACGCCGCAGCATCGAGGTCAGCTGGGCCGCAGTGAGGCTGCCGCCGCCGACGTCGAAGAAGTTCTGGTCGCGGGAGGTGGCCACTGCGCCGACGACGTCGAGCCAGAGCGCGGCGATCAGCGCGGCACTGCCGTCGAGCGCCGCCTCGGCCGCGACCGGCTCTGGCGGCGGCGGCCAGGGCAGCGCGTCGCGGTCGACCTTCCCCGAGGTCCGGGTCGGGATGTGGTCGACGGTCACCAGTCGCGGCACCAGCGCGGCCGGCATCTGCTCGCGCAGCGCGGCGACGGCTGCCGCCGCGTCGTACCGATCGTCGGTGGTGACGTAGCCGACCAGGAGCTTGTTGCCGGCGTTGGTGGTCCGCACCGCTGCGGCCGCGCCCACGACGCCGGCGATCCCCAGCAGCGCCGCGTCCACCTCTCCGAGCTCGATCCGACGCCCGCCGATCTTGACCTGGTCGTCGGCCCGCCCGCCGAACCGGAGCCCTGCGGCCTCGTTGACCACGAGGTCGCCGCTGCGATAGGCCCGCTCCCAGCCGAGGGACGGCATGGGTGCGTACTTCTCGGCGTCCTTCTCCGGGTCGAGGTAGCGCGCCAGCCCGACTCCGCCGATGATCAGCTCGCCGGTCTCCCCCTCGCCGACGGGCACGCCGTCCGCATCGACGACGGCGAGGTCCCAGCCGTCGAGCGGCAGCCCGATCCGCACCGGGTCGGTGCCGTCGAGCATCGCCCCGCAGGCCACGACCGTCGCCTCGGTGGGCCCGTAGGTGTTCCAGACCTCGCGGCCCGCGACGGCCAGCCGGGCGGCCAGCTCGGGCGCACAGGCCTCGCCGCCGAGGATCAGCAGCCGGACGTCCGAGAGCGCCTCGTCGGGCCAGAGCGAGACCAGCGTCGGCACGGTGGACACGACCGTCACCTGGTTGGCGGCCAGCCAACCGCCCACGTCGGCGCCGCTCTTGACCAGGGCGCGGGGCGCAGGCACCAGCGTTGCGCCGTACCGCCACGCGAGCCACATCTCCTCGCAGCTGGCGTCGAACGCGACCGACAGCCCGGCCATCACCCGGTCGCCCGGGCCGAGCGGCTGGACCTGGAGGAACAGTCGGGCCTCGGCGTCCACGAACGCGGCAGCATTGCGGTGGGTGACCGCCACCCCCTTCGGTTTGCCGGTCGATCCGGACGTGAAGATCACCCAGGCGTCGTCGTCGGGCGTCGGCTGCTCCCGCGGCCGTGGCACGCGCTGCCCCCTCACCTCGACGGCAAGGTCCGCGCCGATCACCGCGGCCACCCCCGCCTCTTCGAAGACCAGCCGCGCCCGCTCGTCGGGGTCCTCGGCGTCGACCGGCACGTAGGCAGCCCCGACGACGAGCGTGGCCATGATCGCGATGTAGAGGTCGTTGGTGCCCGACGGCAGCCGGATGCCGACCTTGTCGCCGCGGCCCACACCCAGGTCGGCCAGCTCGTCGGCCACCTCGTCGGCTGCCTCGGCGAACTCCTCGTAGGTCAGCGTGTCGGCGCCGTTGTCGAGCGCGGTCGCCTCGGCGTACGACACAGCGATGCCCCGGAAGATCTCCACCAGCGTGCGCGGTGGTGGGGCGGCGGCGCCGCGGAGCAGGGACACGCCGGGAGTCTGCGCACGGGAGCGTGAACAGCAGGTGACGCGTCTCAGCGAGCAGCGCGCGCTAGCGCTGACGCTTCATCAAGGTATGCAGGTGAGTCTCCGGTTCCCACGGGGTGCTCACCATGGGAAGCGGCGGTTCGGCTGCATACCGTGATGAAGCAGCGACGACTCAGTTGACCGCCCGCTCCCGCCCTTCCCAGTACGGCGCGCGCAGGTTCTTCTTGAGGATCTTGCCGGTGGGGTTGCGGGGCAGCGGGCCGGTGATGTCGACCGTCTTGGGGCACTTGAAGTGGGCGAGGTGCTCGCGGCAGTACTCGATCAGCTCCTCCTCGGTCGCCGAGGTGCCCTCGTTGAGCGAGACCACCGCCTTGACCGACTCGCCCCAGGTGTCGTCGGGCACGCCGATGATCGCGACCTCCATCACCGCCGGGTGCTCCGAGAGGACCCGCTCGACCTCGGGTGAGTAGATGTTCTCTCCGCCGCTGATGATCATGTCCTTGAGCCGGTCCTCGACGAACACGAAGCCGTCGGAGTCGACCTTGCCCATGTCACCGGTGCGGAACCAGCCGTCGTCGGTGATCACCTCGGCCGTCGCCTCGGGCAAGTTGTGAAAGCCCTTCATCAGCTGCGGGGTCTTCAGCCAGATCTCGCCGTGCTCACCCACAGGCAGGTCCTCGAGCGAGGCAGGGTCGACGATCCGCACCTCGACGCCGGGGATCGGCTGGCCGGCAGAGAGCAGCCGCTCGGGGTGCTCGGTGTCGCGGTGCGCCTCGGGCAGCAGGTGGGTGGCGACGCCGGCCACCTCGGTCAGGCCGTAGACCTGGATGAAGTCGGTCTCCGGCCACGCCTCCATCGCGGCGCGCAGCAGCGGCGGCGGCATCGGCGCTGCGCCGTAGGTGTAGGTCTTCAGGGCGCCGAACAGCTTGATCGCGTCCGGCCCGGTCTGCAGCACCTGGGCGAGGACCGCCGGCACCAGGAAGGTCCGGTTGGCGCCGGACATGATCGCGCCGGCCAGCGAGGCGCCGTCGGGCTCGCGGGTCATGTAGCTCTCGACGCCGTCGTGGATGCCGAACAGCACGTACGACGAGCCGCCGACGTGGAAGAGAGGCATCGCCACCATCGACTTGTCGCCGGGCGAGAACTCCCAGCCGTCGTGGGCGTTGATCGTGTGGCACACCATGTTGGTGTGGGTGAGCATGATGCCCTTGGGCCGGCCCGTGGTACCCGAGGAGTACATGACCAGGCAGACGTCCTCCGGCGATACGTCCTCGGGCCGCGAGACCGGCGACGAGGCGGCCAGCCACGCTTCGTACTCGTCACCCTCAGCGCCCTCCGGCGTCACCTCGATGACCTTCTCGACCTTGGTCAGCTGGTCCCGGATCTTCTCGATCGTCGGCATCAGCTCGGAGCCCACGAACAGCACCTTCGCGCCGCTGTCGTTGACGGCGTAGTCGACCTCGTCGCCGGCCGAGCGCCAGTTGACGATCGCGTTGGCCGCGCCGAGCGAGGCCGCGCCGAGGCTGGTCTCGACGCAGGCCGGGTGGTTCTTGTCGAGGAACGCGACCACGTCGCCGCGGCCGATCCCGAGGGCCTGCAGCCCGCCGGCGTTGCGGCGGACCCGGTCGTCCCACTCCGCCCAGGTCCAGGAGCGTGGCCCGTAGGTGATCGCCACCGCGTCGGGCTTGGCGGCGGCCCAGTGGGCGATCCGGTCGTCGACGAACTTCGGCTCGGGCGCGCTGTCTTCGGTCACGCGCCGATTGTGACGTGAGCCACTAGGCGGCACAACCAGCAGCACTCAGGGCTGGTACGGCGGCGCCTCGCCCCAGCCCCAGCGCGGGACCGGCGCGTGCTCGGCGATGTCGGTGGCGTCACCGGAGTTGTGCATGGCGAGCCGGGTGCCCCACTCCAGGTAGGCCAGCAGCGCCGAGCGGAACTCCGGGTCGTCCGGCAGCCCGGCGTCGTCCGCGCCGAGCGACATGAGGGTGACGAACTGGCGGCGCTGGTCGGCGGTGATGCCGAGGTTGCGATGGTGCGCGAGCATCCGCTCGTAGCCGTCGAGCTCCTCTGTGTAGCGGGCCGGTCCGCCGAAGACCTCGGACCACCACAGCGTCACGTTGGCCCGGTGCTCCTCGCTCACCCCGCCGGGGAACAGCGGCCCGAGCAGCGGGTCGGGCTCGACGCGGTCGTAGAAGCAGTCGATCATCCGCCGGATCGCGTCGCTGCCGCCGGCCCAGTCGTACAGCGTCGGATCGCTCACGGAACCTCGGAGTGGCGGACGGTCTCGCAGCCACGGGTCGCCGGCTCCGGCAACGAGTGGAAGGTGACGTGGTCGAACCGGCCGGGGCCACAGTCGATGACGGTGCCCAGTCCTCCCGAGGGGATGTCGAACGAGTCGTTGCCGGGTCCGCCGACGGCCTTGTCCCCCCGCGCCAGGTCGAAGGAGTCGTCGCCCGCGCCGCCGAACAACCTGTCCGTCGCGTGGTCGGGACTGGTGCTCCTGAGGTAGTCGTCGCCGCCGGCCCCGAAGACCGTATCCGCCCCGCCGCGCCCGTTGAGCCGGTCGTCGCCGCCCCTGCCGTTGATCGTGTCGGCGCCAGCGGTCCCCTGGATCCGGTTGGGGCCGGCGTCGCCCTCGAGCGTGTCCGCGTGTGCGACGCCGCTCGGAAGCACGGCGACCAGCGCGATGGTCGCCAGCAGGATGCGTCTGTTCGTCGCCATCTTGTTCTCCCCCTCCAGGAAACGTGGACCGAGTGTGCGCTCGGGATCCGGTCTGCGGCAATGCCTGCTGGCGCCTATTGGCGCCTATTGCCGCTCGAGGCTGCGTACGTCGCGGGACAGGAGCGACAGCATCGCCGAGCCACCCATCACCGCGGCCACGATCACCAGCCACCGGTCGAACCCCACCGCCTCGGCCACCGGACCGGTCAGCGCGAGCCCGAGCGGGCGGGCCACGAACGAGCCGACGACGTCGAAGGAGTAGACGCGGGCGAGCCGGTCCTCGGGGATGTTCTGCTGGATGGAGAGGTCCCAGTTGACGCTGAAGATCTCCAGCCCGAAGCCGTGCAGGAAGGCACCCAACAGGATCAGCGGCAGCAGGTCGGTGACCCCCATCGCGAGGGGAAAGGCGGCCGTCAGTGCGAGCAAGACGGTGCCCGCCCGAAGACCGTGCCTGGGCCGCCAGCGGAGCGTGACCAGGCCGCCCACCACGAAGCCGGCCATCAACGCGCCGAGGGCCCAGCCCCAGGCCTCGATGCCGAACGCATCCTTGACCACGATCGGCCCGAGCACGCCCTGGGCGCCGCCGTAGAAGAGGTGGTAGAGCAGGGCCTGGCCGATGAGCAGCCACAGCCAGGTGTGCCGCATGACCTCGCGGAAGCCGACTCCCATGTCGGCCAGCATCGAGACACGGGGAGCCTCCGACTTCACGTGCGGCACGTCGAGCAGCGAGAAGCAGGCAGCGGCCGCGGCGAAGGTCACGGCGTCGACGGCGATCGCCCAGCCGGGGCTGACCGCGGCGACCAGGATGCCGCCGAGGGAGAACCCCACGATCTGGGCGGAGGTCTGGCAGATCCGGCGTACCGACACCGCCGAGGGGAGCTCGTCGGCCGGCACGGTGAGCCGGGTCATCGCCTGCGACGACGGACCGCTCAGCGCTGACAGGCAGCCGACGACGACTCCGAAGACGGTCAGCGTCCAGATCTCGGCCCAGCCGGCGATCAGGCTGACCGCCACGAAGCCCTGCACCATCGCGCACGCGGCAGCCGACCCCTCCATCATCAGCTTGCGCGAGACCCGGTCGCCCAGCACGCCTCCGAACAGCACGGTGACCACCTCGGCCAGGGCGAACGCCGCCACGACCATGCCCAGCTCGGAGGCCGACCCACCCAGCTCGAGCACCGCGAACGCCAGCGCCACCGGGGTGATCGCGTTGCCGAAGCCACTGGTGGTGGTGCCCGCGGCGAGGAACCGGAAGTTGCGGTGCTTGAGGGGGCCCCACCGGCTCGGTGCGCGGGTGCTCCTGGGTTCGTGTCGGCCACCGCCACATTCAATAAGTCAGCGAACCATCTGTGGCGGCGGGGGTGGCGTTCTGGCCATGGCGGGTGTCGTGTCGCTGCTGCTTCATCACGGTATGTCGACGAACCGCCGCTTCCCATGGTGAGCACCCCGTGGGATGTGGAGGCTCACCTGCATACCTTGATGAAGCAGCCACGGTTCTAGCGCAACCTCAAGCACAGTCTCAGGATCGTCACAGGGTCGCTGGACATGCTCGGGGACATGAGCGACTACCCCAGCTTCCCGCCGCCCAGCTCTCCTCCGCCCTCCGACCCGCCCCGGTCCGAGGGCGAGGAGCAGCGCGAGGAGACGCGGCCGTTCCCGGTCTTCACGCCCGGCGCAGCTCCTGCGGCCACCAACGCCCCTCCGGCCGTCCCGCCGAAGCGCGGACGCCGCGGCTTCGCGGCCGGCGTCATCGCCGCCTCGCTGCTGGTCGGCGGTGGCGCCGGCGTCGGCGGCGCCGCGGCGTACTCCGCACTCGACGACAACGGGGGCAGCAACGGCAACGGATCGACGTCGACCACCTCGACGCCCGTCTCGACCTCGCCTGACACAGACGCCCCCGAGGGCAGCGTCGAGCAGGTGGCCGCGGCGGTGCTGCCCTCGGTGGTCAAGCTGGACGTGGCCGGCGCCCAGGGCGAGGGCTCGGGTTCCGGCATCATCCTGACCGAGGACGGACAGATCCTCACCAACGACCACGTGGCGTCGCTGGCCGGGGAGGGCGGCGAGATCACGGTCTCGTTCTCCGACGGCACCAAGGCGACCGCCACCGTGCTCGGCACCGACCCGCTCACGGACACCGCAGTGCTCCAGGCCGAGGACGTCAGCGGGCTGACACCGATCACCGTGGGCCAGTCGGCCAACCTCGACGTCGGTGAGCAGGTCGTGGCGATCGGCTCGCCGTTCGGCCTCGACTCGACCGTGACCAGCGGCATCGTCAGCGCGCTCGACCGCCCGGTCGACGTGGGCTCCGACGGACAGGGCAACAGCACCGTCTACCCGGCCATCCAGACCGACGCGGCGATCAACCCCGGCAACAGCGGCGGGCCGCTGGTCGACATGTCCGGCAAGCTGGTCGGCATCAACGCCTCGATCCGGACCACCGGCTCGAGCCTCGGCGAGGAGTCCGGCTCGATCGGCCTCGGGTTCGCGATCCCGATCGACGAGGTGCTGCCGGTCATCGACCAGATGAAGAACGGCGAGCCGCCGACCCACGCCCGCCTCGGGATCACCGTCGGCGACGCGGCGGCCACCTCCGGCGAGACCGGTGCCGAGGTCACCGAGGGCGCCCAGATCCAGCGACATCACGGCCGGCTCCGCAGCCGGCTCGGCCGGCCTCGAGAGCGGCGACGTGATCACCAAGGTCGACGACACCCACATCGCCGGCTCCGACTCGCTGGTCGCAACCGTCCGGTCCTACCGGCCCGGCGACGAGGTCGAGGTGACCTACGTGCGGGACGGCGAGGAGCAGACGACCACGGTCACCCTCGAGTCCGACGCGGAGGAGAGCAGCGGCTAGGAGCCCCTGCCGTAGTGGCGGTGACCATCTCGAGGAGGTGGCCGCTGGGCCGTCGAGGCAGCGGCTCCCAGATCAGACCGGCTTCTTCTGGAACTCGCCGAGGCGCTCGACCGGCACGAACCCCATCCGCTCGTTGACGCCGATCATGTGCGAGTTGACCTCGGCGTTGAACGTGGTCAGCTGCCCGAGGTCCGGTCGCTTCTCCTGCAGCTGGCGGAGGTTGGCGATCTTGACGGCCAGGCCCAGGCGGTGGCCGCGGTGGGCGCGGACGACGAGCGTGCCCCACTGGTAGGCGCGCTCGGGCTCGTGGATCGTCGTCACCAGGTCGGTGTACGCCGCCGCATGGCCGTCGGCGTCGAGGGCGACGGTGGAGTACTTGGTCCGGCCCTGCTTGGCCAGCAGCACTTCGTCCTCCCGGAGCGCCTCCACGTCGGCGGCCTGCGGCTCGATCTCGAGCTCGCCGGTCGGCGCCTCGGTCATCAGTGCGGCCTCCATCTCGGCGATCTCCTGGACCAGCTCGTCGGGCACCGGCCCCACCCACGACCGCAGCGTGTACGCCGCGTGGTGGCCCGTCGCCTCGGCCGCCAGCTCGTCGAGCAGCTCGTCGGCAACGGGCAGCGACAGCCGCCGCTGGACGTCACCGAGCGCGAGGGCGTAGCCGTGGGTCCGGGCGAACTCCCGGCCGTTGGCACCCGTCGCCGTCCGGCCCCGCGGCGTACGGCCAGTAGGCCTCGCCGCCGAGCACCGTCCGGCCGCGGTCGCGGGCCACCTGCTCGACGCGCGCGAGCATCGCCGTCGCATAGCCGCGCCGGCGGTGGCCGTCGAGGGTGGTGACCGCGAGGTTGGCGCGGTCGAGGTTGTCGAGCATGGGGGTGCCCAGCCAGCCGGTCGTGACCACCTCGCCGTCGACCAGGCCGGACCAGCCGGCCATCCACATCCGGCGGCCCGAGTCCTGCATCTGGGCGCGCAGCTCCTCGAGCTGCCAGATGGTCGCCGACGCACCGCGGTCGGTCTCCTCGGCGTCGTGGTAGGCCCGCCACCACGGGTCGAACGACGCGGGGTCGAACGGGTCGACCTCCACGATCTCGAGATCGCTCATCGGACGCGCTCCACCCTTCCCTCGTCCCACACGGGACCGTCGGACTCGTAGACGTCGCCGTCGGCGCCGTAGACCAGGAACCGGTCGAAGCCGCGCGCGAACCACCGGTCATGGGTCACCGCGACCACCGTGCCCGTCGAAGGACTCGAGGCCCTCCTCCAGCGCCTCAGCGCTCTGCACGTCGAGGTTGTCGGTCGGCTCGTCGAGCAGGAGCAGGGTCGCGCCGGACAGCTCGAGCAGCAGGATCTGGAACCTCGCCTGCTGCCCGCCGCTCAGGCTCTCGAAGCTCTGCTCGGAGGCATGCGCGAGCTCGTAGCGGTCGAGCACCCGAGCCGCCGCCTCGCGGCCCATGCCGTCCCGGTGCTCGTCTCCGCGGTGCAGGATCTCGAGCAGCGTGCGGCCGATCAGCTCGGGGTGCTCGTGGGTCTGCACGAACCAGCCAGGGCGCACGCGAGCGCCGAGCTTGGCCTTGCCGGTGTGGGTCACCGGCTTGATCGGCGTGTCACCGACGGGCTGGTGCTCGACGTCGGGGTCGCTGCCGCCGATCGCCAGCAGCCGCAGGAAGTGGGACTTGCCCGAGCCGTTGGAGCCGAGCACGGCCACCCGCTCGCCGTACCAGACCTCGAGGTCGAAGGGCTTCATCAGGCCGGTGAGCTCGAGGTCCTCGCAGACCACGGCGCGCTTGCCGGTGCGCCCGCCCTTGAGCCGCATCTTCACCTGCTGCTCGCGCGGCTGCTCGGTCGGCGGGCCGGCCTCCTCGAACTTGCGCAGTCGCGTCTGGGCGGCCTGGTAGCGGCTGGCCATGTCGGAGTTGTACGCCGCCTTCTGCTTGTACATGCAGCATCTGGGCGCGCAGCTTGGCGTGCTCCTCGTCCCAGCGCTTGCGGAGCTCCTCGAAGCGCTCGAAGCGCTGCTTGCGCGCCTCGTGGTAGCGTCGTGAAGCCACCCGGGTGCGTCCACACGAGGTTGCCCGCGCTGCCGAGCTCGACGGTCACCACGCGGGTCGCGGTGTTGTCGAGCAGCTCGCGGTCGTGGCTGATGAACAGGATGGTCTTGTCCGACTCGCGGATCCGCTCCTCCAGCCAGATCTTGCCGGGCACGTCGAGGAAGTTGTCGGGCTCGTCGAGCAGCAGCACCTCGTCCGGACCGGCCAGGAGGTACTCCAGCACCAGCCGCTTCTGCTCACCGCCGCTGAGCGTCCTCAGCTCGCGGTACTTCGCGCGCTCGAACGGCACCCCGAGCCCTTTGATCGTGCACACGTCCCAGGTGACCTCGAGGTCGTAGCCGCCCGCGTCGGCGTACTCGTGCAGCGCCTCGGCGTAGCGCATCTGGGTGCGCTCGTCGTCGGTCTCCATCAGCGCGAGCTCGCACTTGTCGACCTCCGCCGAAGCGGCGCGCACCCGTGCTGGGGAGACGCTGAGGAGCAGGTCGGCCACCGTCGGTGCCTCGCCGAGGCCCGCGCCGACCATCTGCCGCATCACGCCCAGCCCGCCCGTGCGCGTCACCGCGCCGGCATGCGGCACCAGGTCGCCGGTGATGATCCTGATCAGCGTGGTCTTGCCGGCGCCGTTGGCCCCGACCAGCGCGACCTTGGCGCCCTCGCCGACCCGGAACGAGACATCGTCGAGCAGCACCCGCCCGTCCGGCAGCTCGTAGCGCACTCCGGCAACATCAACGTGACCCACGAGGACTGATTGTCCGTCAGGTCCGGCTGGGGTGCACGTGGTTATGCGGTCTACTGCAGGAGGCCGTACGGCGAGCCGAGAAGATCCAGCACCTCGGTGGTGACGTCGCGGTACGCGAGATCCTCCTCCGAGGCGAGCACCCCGCTCTGGCCGCACTCCCCGTTGAACACCGAGAAGCTGTAGCCATCGGCGTAGACGGCGTAGAGCTCTCCTGGGCCACCCCTGCAGTCGTTCCCCCCGAACTCGAGCGGGGCGGACCGGACTGCCTCCTTGAGCTGGTCCAGCTCGTCCGCGGTGGGGGTGCGCTGCTCGTCGAAGACGTAGGAACCACCCGACTCGGCTTCCCAGTCGAGCTCGTAGCGACACACCACCGGCCCGGCCGAGGTGTCGACGCCCTGGATCTCGTAGGTGGAGCCGCTCGAGCTTGCGGGGAAGTCCGCCGGACAGATCGAGGCCGCAGGTTCGGGCATCGGCAGCGAGCGGAGCGGATCGGGAAGCGGGACGTCTCCTTCGACCGCACCGAACCACCCCGGCGAGAGCGCCCAGTAGAGGACGTCCGACGTGAGCTCCTGGAAGCTCTCGCCGCCGCTCGTGATGCCGGGCTTGTAGGGGCAGGGTGCCTGGAGGATCACCAGGGTGCTGAGGTCCGCTGTCATCAGGTTGACGTGCAGGTGGGCAGACCCCGCCGGAGAACAGCCGCCCCCACCCTTGGTGGGATCTCCCGCCGGCGCCGCCTCGAGCGCGGCGATGGCCGCGGCGGTGTCCTCGGGCGACAGCAGCTCGCTCTGCTCGAGCTGGAAGTCGGCGTCGTAGCGGCAGACCGACATCTGCTCCGAGTCGGTCGTGAACCCCTCTTGCCGCTCCACCGGGCAGCCGTTGGCGTCGACCTTGCGGACCCGTTCGACCGAGTCGATGACCGTCTGCACGGTCTCCTTGTCGGCCGCGTTGACCTCGACCAGGTCGTTGCCGTCGTACCAGTAGCCGAGCCAGGAGCCGGGCACGTACTGCGTGACGTCGCCCGCTTCGTACTGCCACACGTGGCCGCTCTGGTACGCCGGGCTGATCGCCGCCGACGGACCGAACGTCACGCCGAAGCCGATGGCGTCCGGCTCGCACAGCATCGAGAGTGGTCACGCCGCCGGGCCGCTCCACCACCGGGGTGTCGACCTCGCCGCCGACGCACCACTGGGAGCGGGAGCCGTAGCCCCACGACGCCGGCACCTCGACCGAGATGTCGTGCCAGGTCTCGACCCGGGTGGCGCTCGCCGGGGTGCGCGGAGGGTCCTCGGCGAGGTTGCCGTTGTCGGAGCCACCGTCGTTCAGCGCGATCACGCCGACCGGCACGGCCACCGCCAGCACGACGGCTGCGGCCACCCCGATATAGGCAGTACGCCGGCGGCGAGCCCGGCGACGCGCGCCGTCGGCCAACCCAGAAGCGTCCGGTGCCCGTTCGGCCCCCGACGACAGCGCGTCGCTCAGCCTTGACTCGAAGTCACTCATGACAGCTCCTCATCCTGCTCGCGCCCCAGTTGCTGACGGAGTGCGTCCAGCCCGCGCGAGACGCGCGACCGCACCGATCCCTCGCGGACGCCCGTGAGGGCCGCGATCTCGGCGTACTCCAGCTGTTCGTAGTAGCGCAGGACGATCGCCGTCCGCTGCGCTTCGGGCAGCCGCCCGCACGCGAGCCAGATGGCGTCGCGCTCGTCGTGGGCCAGGCCGCCCGGATCCTCGACCGGAGGCAGCACCACCTCGGCGGTCGGCGACTCGCGCCGGCGCCACTTGCGCCACCACGAGGTGTGCGCGTTGATCACCATCCGGCGGACGTAGGCGTCGACGTTGTCGACCCGCGAGATCCGGTCCCAGCGCGGCAGCGCGCGGGAGAGTGCGTCCTGCACGACGTCCTCGGCATCCGCGGTGTTGCCGGTCAGCGTGTAGGCGAGCCGCAACATAGCTGGGCCGCGTGCCGCGACCCAGCTATCGAAGTCCGGAGCTGCCTCTGCCACCAAGCCCCTCTCGGCCGCGACCACTGTCTCCATGCACCCTGAACGCTCCGGGGCACGATCGTGTTGCGACGCGCGGAGGAGCCGGTCAGCCGATGAGCCTCTTCGCCATCTTGCAGAAGTCGAAGCCAGGCTTGAGGGACGGGAACTCTCCGCGAACGACTCTCAGCACCTCGAAGTCGACCTGGTCGCCCCCCGGCTGGCTGTCGCCCAGGGTGTCGATGGTCTGCTTGAAGACCACCTTGCCGCGGTCGGACAGCACGACCTTCTTGCGGCTGTTCCTCACGGTGAAGGGACGGCCCCGGTCGACCTGGGTGAACGCCCAGACGTCGCCCTCGACGTGCGTGGCCTTCTTCTCCGTGAACCGACCGTGCCCGGAGACGTACATCTTCTTCCCGTTGCGCGGGTTGGTCAGGACCTCCTCGAAGTTGTAGCGCTCGTCCATGAGGAAGGCCTGCCCGTCCGAGCCGGGTACGTTGCGGATGACGAAGCGGCCCCACCGCTTGCCCTTGACCTTGAACAGGAAGCCGCACTCCCGATCCTTGAAGGTGTAGGGCTCGTCGTAGCGACCCCTTTCGTAGACGCTCCCGCCCGCATTCGACTCTGCGGGTGCGGCGACCAGGCCCAGCAGGGCGCCGGCGAGGATCAGGATGAAGATTCGACGCATCATGGATCTGCCTCTCGTTCGATGGCTGCCCAGGTGCAACCTGCACCCACACCACTCCAGGGGCGTCCGAAAAGCGTTACGAGTCAGCCGATCAGCCTCCTCGCGAAGCGGCGATTCCGGCCTTCCCCTTCGTGGCCGCCGTGCTTGGTCAGCCTGGTCTCGGCCTACTCCGACCCGCGGCGGGGCGCATCGCCCATCGAGGGGATACGGCTGGTTACATACCCCGACGCGGCATGATGGGTGTTACCAACGAGTAAGGAGTCGGGATGCAGCTCGAGCTGTCCGATGAGATGAAGGCGTTCCGCGAGGAGATGCGGACGTTCTTCACCACCGAGGTGTCCGAGGAGATCCGTTCGGCTGTGGCCGACGGGCGCGAGCTCACCAAGGAGCAGTACGTCGAGAGCATGCAGACGCTCAACGCAGCCGGCCTGGCCGTGCCGCACTGGCCGGAGGAGTGGGGCGGCCGCGGCTGGACCGACCTGCAGCGCCACATCTGGAACGAGGAGCTGCAGCGGGCGTTCGTGCCCACGCCGCTCGCGTTCAACGCCTCGATGATCGGACCGGTGCTCGCCCAGTTCGGCACCGAGGAGCAGAAGAAGAAGTTCCTGCCCAAGACCGCCAACCTCGACATCTGGTGGAGCCAGGGCTTCTCCGAGCCCGACGCCGGCTCCGACCTCGCCTCGCTGCGCTGCTCCGCGGTCCGCGACGGCGACGACTTCGTGGTCAACGGCCAGAAGACCTGGACCACGCTCGGCCAGTACGGCGACTGGATCTTCAACCTGGTGCGCACCGACCCCGACGTGAAGAAGCAGGCCGGCATCTCGATGCTGCTCATCGACATGACCACGCCGGGCGTCGAGGTGCGGCCGATCGAGCTGATCGACGGCGGCTTCGAGGTCAACGAGGTCTGGTTCGACGACGTACGCGTGCCGGCCGAGAACCTGGTCGGCGAGCTCAACGGCGGCTGGACTATCGCCAAGTTCCTGCTCGGCAACGAGCGCGTCGGCGTCGCCCCGGTGGGTGCGACCCGGCGGGTGCTGGCACGGCTCAAGGAGCAGGCCAAGGACCAGATCGAGGGCGACCCGCTGACCCGGGCCCGGATCGTGGAGCTCGAGAACGAGCTGCTCGCCCTCGACCTCACCGCCCTGCGCGTGGTCGCCCACTCCCACGACGGCGAGCCCCACCCCGCCTCGTCGGTGCTCAAGCTCAAGGGCACCGAGCTGCAGCAGGCCGTCAGCGAGCTGGTCGTCGACCTGGCCGGCCCCGGCTCGATCGCCAGCGGCGCGGGCGACGACTCCGAGCTGGCGCTCTGGGCCCGGCACTCGACCCCGACCTACCTCAACCTGCGGAAGGCCTCGATCTACGGCGGCTCCAACGAAGTGCAGCGCCAGATCATCTCCCGCACGATCCTGGGCCTCTGAGAGAGCCGGTTAGGACAGAGACGATGGACTTCACCTACGACGACGAGCAAGAAGCCCTGCGCGACGCGGTCCGTGGACTGGTCGGCAAGGCCTACAGCGACTACGAGAACCGCCGCCAGACGGTGGCCGACGACCCCGGCTTCGACGAGAAGCTCTGGACCAAGATGGCCGAGATGGGCCTGCTCGGCCTGCCGTTCGCCGAGGAGGACGGCGGCGTCGGGGCCGGACCGGTCGAGATCGGCATCGTCTGCCAGGAGCTCGGCCGGGTGATCGCACCCGAGCCCTACCTGACCTCGGTGGTGCTCGCCGGCGGGCTGGTCTCGGCGGTCGGCACCAGCGAGCAGCGCGGCGAGGTGCTCGGCGCGCTGTCCGGCGGCGAGAGCGTGCTCGCGTTCGCCCACGACGAGCCCGGCCGCGGCTGGGGGCCGACGGCTGCGGCCGTGACCGCCACCAAGGACGGCGACAGCTGGACCCTGTCCGGCGTCAAGGAGCCGGTGCCGCAGGGTGCCCGCGCCGACGTGCTCGTAGTCAGCGCCGCGCTCCCCGACGGTGGCACCGGGCTGTTCCTGGTCGAGGGTGACGCCCCCGACCGCACCGGCTATCCGGCGTACGACGGCAGCCGGGTCGCCCGGGTCGCCTTCGACGGCACGGCAGCCACCCCGCTGGGCGAGCCCGGCCTCGACGTCACCTCGAGCATCGCGACCGTGCAGGACATCACCCGGGTGATGGCGGCCAACCAGGCCCTCGGTGCCATGCAGGTCGCGCTGGCCGCGACCACCGACTACCTCAAGAGCCGCAAGCAGTTCGGGGTCACCCTCAACACGTTCCAGGCCCTCAACTTCCGCGCGGCCGACATGTACGTCTCGCAGGAGCTCACCCACAGCATCGTCGACTGGGCGACGATGGTGGTGGCGCAGGGCGACCCGGCCAAGGTCGCCGACGCCGCCGCCCGCGCGTCGCTCCAGGTGAGCCGCGGCGGACGCCACGTCGGGCAGGAGGCGATCCAGCTGCACGGCGGCATCGGCATGACCGCGGAGTACGCCGTCGGCAACTTCGTCGCCCACCTCACCGCGCTCGACCATCTCCTCGGCGACGGCGGCTACCACCTGCGTCTGCTGAGCGACACGGTCACTGAGCACGACGCGCTGGACCCGCTCGACTGACGCACCCTCTTAGCGACCTAAACTCCCGTCATGTCCGCGCGCCTCGATGACTCCCCCGAGCTCGAGGCGCCCGCCAAGCCACCGACCCGGTTGTCCGCACGGGTGCTCGCGATGCTCGGCTACGCCGTCCTGCTGGTGGTCTGGATCCTGCTGCTCGGCATCCCCAACGACACCGTGCAGGTCTTCCTCTGGCTGTGGGTCGGCACCATCGCGTGGAACATCGAGGCGCCGCCCCGCTACCACCTGAACTTCCTCCGCGACTGGTGGCTGCCGGTCGTCGGTCTCGTCGTCTACTTCTACAGCCGCGGCCTCACCGACGAGCTCGGTCTGCCGGTGCACTACATGATGCCGATCAGGTTCGACGAGTGGCTCGGCGGCGGAGTCCTACCGACCGAGCGGCTGCAGGACGCGTGGTGCGGCAACCCCTGCACCAAGGAGAGCGAGCCCGGCCCGCACGACCTGTTCTTCACCACGGTCTACTGCACCCACTTCCTGGCGGGCCTGACCATCGCGGCCGTGCTGTGGGTGCGCAAGCGCAGCGAGTGGGTGCTGTGGATGCGCCGCTTCATCGCGATCAACTTCGGCGCGCTGGTGATCTACATCCTCTACCCCATGGCTCCGCCGTGGATGGCCTCGGAGAAGGGGTTCATCCCCGAGGAGCTGCCACGACTGACCGGCCGCGGCTGGCGGCACGTCGGGCTGGACCGGATCGACCTGATCCTCAACGGCGTCGGCAACCCGGTCGCCGCGATGCCGTCGCTGCATGCCGGCATCACGTTCCTGATCGCGATGTACGCGATCTGGCGGCTGCGCACGCCGTGGCGATGGCTGTTGGTGCTCTATCCCCTGGCGATGTCGACCACGCTGGTCTACTACGCCGAGCACTACGTCATCGACATCCTGGCCGGCGCGCTGCTGGCCGCCCTGGTGATGGTGGGCTGCGCCTGGTGGGAGCGCCGCCGGGCCCGGCGGCTCAGTCTTCGGTCTGCTTCGCCCACAGGTTGATCCCGGCCTCGACCGCCTGCTGGTCGATGAGGGCGAGCTCGTCGGCGGTGAGCTCAGGTCCGTCCAGGGCGTCGAGGTTGGTGTCGAGCTGCTCGACCGACGATGCGCCGATCACGGCCGAGGTCACCCGCTTGTCGCGTAGCGCCCACTGCAGGGCGAGCTGCGCCAGCTTCTGACCGCGCGCGGCGGCGATCTCGTTGAGGGCGCGCACGTGGGTCAGCGTCTTCTCGTCGAACGACGTCCCCGGGATGGTCGAGCCGTCGCGGGCCGCGCGCGAGTCGGCCGGCACGCCGTCGAGGTAGCGGTCGGTGAGCAGTCCCTGGGCCAGCGCCGTGAAGACGATGCAGCCCATGCCCTGCTCCTCGAGCTCGTCGAGGAGGTCCTCCTCGATCCAGCGGTTCAGCATCGAGTACGACGGCTGGTGGATCAGCAGCGGCGTGCCCAGGTCGCGCGCGATCGTCGCCGCCTCACGCGTCTTGGCGGCGGAGTACGACGAGATGCCGGCGTACAACGCCTTGCCGGAACGGACGGCCGTGTCGAGCGCCATCATCGTCTCGGCGACGGGCGTGTCCGGGTCGAACCGGTGGCTGTAGAAGATGTCGACGTAGTCGAGCCCCATCCGCGCCAGCGACTGGTCGAGCGAGGCGAGCACGTACTTGCGCGAGCCGCCGCCCTGGCCGTAGGGCCCGGGCCACATGTCCCAGCCGGCCTTGGTCGAGATCACCAGCTCGTCGCGGTAGGGCGCGAAGTCGTCGGCCAGGTAGCGGCCGAAGTTCTCCTCGGCGCGGCCGTAGGGCGGCCCGTAGTTGTTGGCCAGGTCGAAGTGGGTGACGCCCCGGTCGAAGGCCCGGCGCAGGATCGCGCGCTGGGTCTCCTCCGGGCGGTCGGTGCCGAAGTTCTGCCACAGCCCCAGCGAGAGCGGCGGCAGCTGGAGGCCGCTCTTCCCGGTGAAGCGGTAGGTCGCGGAGTCGTAGCGGTCCGGGGCCGCGTCGTACGCCATGGTCCACCTGCCACTCCGGCTCTGCCTAGTGCCGGCCGCCCGCTCGTGCAGGAACCGCATCTCCTCGTCGAACGGCGCGACCGGACCCTCCACGATGACTTCAGGCGCCACCGTGGCGATCGGCAGGACGGCGACCGGCGCTGCCGGCAGTCCCCAGCCGGCCCGCCAGTCGGCGAGCTGCCGTGCGGAGGCGGCGTACACCACCCGGCCGAGGCCCACCCACCCGTGGGCCGCCGAGCACATCGGGCAGTGCTCGCCGCTCGTGTAGACGGTCGCGCCCGCCCGCTCATCCGGCGAGAGATGCGCTGCCGCCCACTGCGCGAGGGCGAGCTCCGGGTGGGCCGTGGGGTCGGCGGAGGAGACCTCGCGGTTGCGGTCCTCGGCGAGGACCACGCCGTCGGCGTCCGCCAGCACCGAGCCGAACGGCCCGTCGCCGGCCTCCAGGGCCTCGGTGGCGAGGGCGACGCAGCGTTGCAGGTGGGCGAGATCGACAGGTGTCGGCATCGGGCCACTATCCCCCGACGCCGGCCATCCTGCGGGCCAGCTCGACGTAGTGGGCGGCGACGTCGTCGGGGCTCCAGCCGCGGTCGTCGCGGTACCACCGGGCGACGTCGATCCCCAGCGACAGCAGGGCGGAGGCCGTCATCGCGGGGTCGGAGGTGGAGAACTCTCCGGCGGCCGCGCCGCGCTCCAGGAGGTCGCGGACCACGCGGTCGATGCGGCGGCGCAGCTCGGCGATCTCGGCCTGGTGCTCGTCGGTGAGCGCGGACATCTCGTAGTTCACGACCCGGGCGCTCGTGTGGTTGACCGCGTGGTGGCGCACGAAGTCCTCGATCAGCCGGTCCAGCTGCTCGACCGCGGTGCCGCCGGCCGCGACCGCGGCCTCGCAGAGCGCGAGGGTCCGGTCGTGACCCTCCCGCGAGATCAGCAGGAGCAGCTCCTCCTTGGACCGGTGGTGCACGTAGAGCGCCGCCGGGCTCATGCCCGCGGCGGCCGCGATGTCGCGGGTGGTGGTGCCGTGGAAGCCCTTCGCGGAGAAGGCCTCGATCGCGGCGGCGAGCAGCCGGGCGCGCGCGTCGGGGCGCTCCGCGTGGCGTTGACGTCGGCGACCATGCAAGCCATAGTAAGCAAGCGCTTAGTCAGGCAGGTCGGCAATGGAGGATGCATGCGGGGTCTGGACAACAAGGTCGCGATCGTCACGGGCGCGAGCCGCGGGATCGGCCTCGGCATCGCCGAGCGGCTGGTCGCCGAGGGCGCGAAGGTCACCATCACCGCCCGCAAGCCCGAGGCGCTCGAGGAGGCGGTCGCCGCGCTCGGCGGCCCCGACCACGCACTCGGCATCGCCGGCAACGCCGGCGACGCGGAGCACCGCGAGGACGTGGTGGCCAGGACCATCGAGACGTTCGGCAGCGTCGACCTGCTGGTCAACAACACCGGCATCAACCCGGTCTTCGGGCCGCTGGTCGAGATCGACCTCGACGCCGCCCGCAAGATCGTGGAGGTCAACGCCATCGCCGCGCTGGCCTGGGTGCAGGCCGCCCACCGCGCCTGGATGGGCGAGCACGGCGGCGCGGTCGTCAACGTCTCGTCGGTCTCCGGGGTCAAGCCCGCTCCCGGCATCTCGATGTACGGCGCCAGCAAGGCGATGCTGATCAGCCTGACCGAGAGCCTCGCCGTCGAGCTCGGCCCGACCATCCGGGTCAACGCCGTCGCTCCGGCGGTCGTGAAGACCCGCTTCGCCACCAAGCTCTACGAGGGCCGCGAGGAGGAGGTGTCGGCGGCGTACCCGCTCAAGCGGCTCGGCGTGCCCGAGGACATCGGCAGCGTCGTGGCGTTCCTGCTCTCCGACGACTCGGCGTGGCTGACCGGCCAGACGCTGGTGATCGACGGCGGCGTCACCCTGACGGGCGGCGCGTGATGGAGACGTTGCAGGGCAAGGGCGCGGTCGTCACCGGCGCCGGTCACGGCATCGGCCGGGCGCTCGCGACCCGGCTGGTGGCCGAGGGTGCCCGGGTCGTGGTCAACGACCTCGACGCCGCCGCGGCCGAGGAGGTGGCGGCCGAGATCGGCGCCACCGCGGCCCCCGGCGACTGCTCGTCCGACGACGGCGTGCGCGCCCTGGTCGACCGGGCCACCGAGACGCTCGGCCGGATCGACGTCTTCATGGCCAACGCCGGCATCGACCGCACCCAGCCCGACAGCCTGCAGGCCTCGGACGACGACTGGGCGCGGATGATCGAGACCAACGTGATGTCCCACATCCGCGCCGCCCGCCTGCTCGTGCCGAGCTGGCTCGCTGACGGCGCCGGTGGCCGGTTCGTGGTCACCGCCTCGGCGGCCGGGCTGCTCACGATGATCGGCGCGGCGCCGTACTCCGTCACCAAGCACGCCGCCGTCGGCTTCGCCGAGTGGCTCTCGGTCACCTACGGCGAGCGCGGCGTGACCGTGCAGGCGATCTGCCCGCAAGGCGTGCAGACGCGGATGCTCGAGCAGGCCGGCCCGCTCAAGGACCTGCTGTCCCGCGACGAGGCGCTGACGCCCGAGCAGGTGGCCGACGCCTGGGTCGCCTCGCTCGACGACGACCGCTTCCTGGTGCTCCCCCACCCCGAGGTCGGCGGCTACTACGCCGCCCGGGCCGCCGACACCGACCGCTGGCTGGCCGGCATGCGCCGCCTCCAGACCAAGGTCGACGGGCTCACCTCGGATGAGCCTCCCCGGCCTCGACCTCGACCGCCTTCCGCGCGCTGGTACGACGGCCAGCGGCCCGGCGACATCACCGGCGAGCTCAGTGGCCGGGTGATCGCCGGCGGGAAGTCCAACCTGACCTACGAGGTCACCGACGGCTCGTCGTGGTGGGTGGTCCGGCGGCCGCCGCTCGGCCACGTGCAGGCGACCGCCCACGACATGGGCCGCGAGTACACGGTGATGACGGCGCTGGCCGACACCGACGTGCCCGTGCCGCGGACCTTCGCGCACTGCGCCGACGACCCGACGTGCTCGGCGCGCCGTTCTACGTGATGGAGCGCGATCGACCGGCACGCCGTACCGCACCGCTGCCCAGCTCGAGCGAGATCGGCGAGGCAGCAGACCCGCCACCTCGCTCACGCGATGGTCGACGTGCTGGCCGGGCTGCACGCGGTGGTGCCGGCCGACGTCGGGCTCGCCGGAGTTCGGCCGCCCGGCTGGTTTCCTGGAGCGGCAGGTGCGGCGCTGGGGCAAGCAGCTCGAGGGCTCGCGCAGCCGCGACCTGCCCGATGCCGACACCCTCCTGGCCCGGCTCACCGCGATGGTGCCCACCGACGACGGAGCCAGCACCGCCGGGATCGTGCACGGCGACTACCGCCTCGACAACCTGCTCTGCCGTGCCCGAGCGACGCGACGCCGGTCAAGGCGGTCGTCGACTGGGAGATGTCCACGCTCGGCGACACCCTCACCGACCTCGCCCTGCTGCTGGTCTACGACCGGCTCGGCAGCATCGCCGGCGGCGCTGCCGTCGCCGACGCCAGCATCGCGCCCGGCTACCCGACGGCCGACGAGCAGCTCGAGCGCTACGCCACCGCCAGCGGCCGCGACCTCGGCGCCATGGACTTCCACCTCGGCCTCGCCCACCTCAAGCTCGCCGTGATCCTCGAGGGCATCCACTACCGCTTCCTGCACGGCCAGACCGTCGGCGCGGGCTTCGACACCGATCGGGGACGCTGTCCAGCCGCTGCTGGCCGCGGGCCTCGCCGCCATCAACCGCACCAACTGAGAAGGATCGACATGGACTTCACGTTCGACGCCCGCACCGAGGAGCTCAGCGCCGAGGTGCTCGCCTTCATGGACTCGCACATCTACCCCAACGAGGAGACCTTCGAGGAGCAGCTCGACGCGCTCGACGACCCGTTCGCCTGGTCGACCGCGCCGGTGCTGAAGGAGATCCAGGCCGAGGCGCGCTCGCGCGGGATGTGGAACTTCTTCCTGCCCGGCGACACCGGCGGCGTCGGCGCCGGGCTGACCAACCAGCAGTACGCCCCGATCGCCGAGATCACCGGCCGCAGCGGCCACCTGGCGCCGGCGGCGTTCAACTGCGCGGCCCCCGACACCGGCAACATGGAGGTGCTGCACATGTTCGGCACCGCCGAGCAGAAGGAGCGCTGGCTGACGCCGCTGCTCGACGGCACCATCCGCTCGGCGTTCGCGATGACCGAGCCCGACGTGGCGTCGTCCGACGCGACCAACATCTCCACCAGCATCGTCCGCGACGGCGACGAGTACGTCCTCAACGGTCGCAAGTGGTGGATCACCGGTGCGATGAACCCCGAGTGCGAGATCTTCATCGTGATGGGCAAGACCGACACCGAGGCGTCCCGGCACCGCCAGCAGTCGATGATCCTGGTGCCGCGCGACACTCCCGGCCTCACCATCGTCCGGCCGATGCACGTGCTCGGCTACGACGACCACCAGCACGGCGGCCACGCCGAGCTGCTCTTCGAGGACGTCCGGGTGCCGGCCTCGAACCTGATCGGCGAGGAGGGCCACGGCTTCGGCATCGCGCAGGCCCGCCTCGGCCCCGGCCGGATCCACCACTGCATGCGGTCGATCGGGGTCGCGGAGCGCGCCATCGAGCTGATGTGCCAGCGGGTCGAGACCCGGGTCGCCTTCGGCCGCCCGCTGTCGCGGCAGGGCGTGATCCGCGAGTGGATCGCCGAGTCGCGGGTCGCCATCGAGCAGCTGCGACTGCTGGTGCTGAAGACCGCCTGGCTGATGGACACCGTCGGCAACCGCGGCGCGCACACCGAGATCCAGGCGATCAAGATCGCCACCCCCAAGGTGGTGCAGGAGATCCTCGACCGGGCCATCCAGGTGCACGGCGCCGGCGGTCTCTCCCAGGACTTCCCGCTGGCGGCGTCGTTCGCCGGCATCCGCACCCTGCGCTTCGCCGACGGCCCCGACGAGGTGCACAAGAACTCCCTGGCCAAGGCCGAGATCGCCCGCCACAGCATCCTGACCGAAGGCGCGGCAGAGTAAGCCCATGGACCTGAGCCTCAACGACGAGCAGCAGGCGTTCCGCGACCTGGCCCGCGACTTCCTCGACCGGGAGGCGGTGCCGCACCGCACCGAGTGGGACCGGCGCGAGTCGGTCGACCTCGACATCATCCCGAAGATGGCCGAGATCGGGTTCTTCGGGCTGACCATCCCCGAGGAGTACGGCGGGCTCGGCGGCGACTACCTCACCTACGTGCTCGGCATGGAGGAGCTCGGCCGCGCCGACTCGGCGCTGCGCGGCATCGTCTCGGTCTCCAACGGCCTGGTCGGCAAGTCGATCCTCGGCTTCGGCACCGAGGAGCAGAAGCAGGAGTGGCTGCCCGGCATCGCGACCGCGACCAAGCTCGGCTGCTTCGGGCTCACCGAGCCGGACACCGGCTCGGATGCCGGCAACCTGAGCGCGCGGGCCAAGCGCGACGGCGACGACTACGTGATCACGGGACAGAAGCTGTTCATCACCAACGGCACCTGGGCCGACGTAGCCCTGATCTTCGCGCGCACCGGCGGCGACGGGCCGAAGGGCGTCAGCGCCTTCCTGGTGCCGACCGACACCGAAGGCTTCGAGGCCCGCGAGATCAAGGGCAAGCTCGGGCTGCGCGGCCAGGCCACCGCCGAGCTGTTCCTCGACGACGTACGCGTGCCCGCCTCTGCCTTGCTCGGCGAGGAGGGCCAGGGCTTCAAGATCGCGATGACCACCCTCGACAAGGGGCGGGTCTCAGTCGCCGCCGGCTGCGTCGGACTCGTCCAGGCCTGCCTGGAGTCGTCGGTGTCCTATGCGACGAGCCGCACCCAGTTCGGCCGTCCGCTCGCGGGCTTCCAGCTGGTGCAGGACATGATCGCCGACATCTCCGTCGACGCCGACGCCGCTCGCCTGCTCGTGTGGCGCTGCGCCGACCTGATCGACCGCGGCGAGCCGTTCGGCGTGGCCGCGTCGAAGGCCAAGCTCTACGCCTCCGAGGCAGCCGTCCGCGCCGCCAACCACGCGATCCAGATCTACGGCGGCGCCGGCTACGTCGACGAGCACCCCGCCGAGAAGTACCTCCGCGACGCCCGCGTGATGACCCTCTACGAAGGCACCAGCCAGATCCAGAAGCTGCTGATCGGCCGCGCCGAGACGGGGATCAGCGCGTTCGTGTAGTCGTCGATGGTTGAGGTGCGATGGCCCTCTGGGGCCCGAGCCTCGAAAACCATTCAGCGGGCCATCAGGGCCAGGCCGAGCAGCATCTTGTCGCGCGGGTCGGTGAGCGAGCGGCCGGTGAGCTGCTCGATCTGCTTGAGCCGGTAGATCACCGTGTTGCGGTGGCAGTACAGCTCCTCGGCGGCGTGCGTGGGTGAGCCGTCGTGGCGCAACAGTGCGGCGAGGGTCTCCATCAGCGTGGTCGACTGGGCCTCGGGCATCGCGAGGATCGGGCCGAGCGTCTCGGCGACGAGGAGCGGGCCGACCTGCGGGCTCCCGGCCAGCAGCACCTCCGGCAGCCGTTCGCTCACCGACACCACCCGCCGCTCACCCCGGCTGAGGGTCTCCGCGGCGCGCAGCGCGAGCTGGTACGCCGCCGCGAACCCGGCCACGCCGACGCTGCTCCTGGCCACTCCCATCCGCCCGGGCGCGAACGGCGCGAAGAGCTCGACGAGGCCTTCCTCGTCGGGCAGGTCACCGGACAGCAACCCGTAGTAGATGCCCGACCGCACGTGCCAGCGGGCCCGGACGCCGAGCCGGTCCAGCCGGTCCTCGGCCGGGCCCAGCGCATCGCCCAGCGCCCCGTCGTGCAGGGAGACGACGCAGGCGACGGCATCGTCGGCGTCGATCTCCAGCGCGGCCCGGGCCTCCTCGGCGTACTCCGGATCGGCGCCCCTGCCCTCCAGCAGGGCATCGAGCACGCTCTGCTCGCGCTGCAGGTCCTGGCGTTG
This sequence comes from uncultured Actinomycetota bacterium, assembly GCA_963769475.1. Classification (GTDB taxonomy): domain Bacteria; phylum Actinomycetota; class Actinomycetes; order Propionibacteriales; family Nocardioidaceae; genus Nocardioides. The sequence continues at coordinate 91,053 of CAVYLX010000002.1, forward strand.
CATCCGGGCGGCCTCGCGGCGATAGGCGTCGATGAGCACGGCGTTCTGGACGTCGAGGTTCGACCACACGGTCTTGGCCGCGCTGAGCAGGATGCGGTCGTCGACCTCGCCGCCAGCGTCGGTGCGAGCCTTGGCGACCAGCGACTCCCACAGGATCCGGGCGCCGAGCGTGTAGGCGTTGAGCACCAGCTCGAGCGGCACCCCTTGGCGGGCGCGGCGCCGACCGGTGTCGCGCCAGAGGTCGACGGCCGAGTCACCCTCGGAGGTCACCAGCCGCCGGGCGCCGGACAGGATCTGCAGGCCGCGGCGGATGTGCTGCCGCGTGCTCTGGCGTACGTCGGCCCGCAGCTCGGGTCCGACGTGCTCGTAGACCTCGGCATCGCGCTCGAAGAGCGTCAGCGTGATGCTGTCGGCGATCGCGTCGGACTGGTCGACCAGGAGCGCCCACGCGTTGTGCAGCTCGTCCCCTGCGACAGCCGAGTCCGAGCGCATGGGAGCCACGTTCGCACTCTTTGCCCAATTCTGGCCATCCCCAGCGCGGAATCGCAGCGCAGCCTCCAACGAGTTTTGGGCGCTCCGCCCAATGCGCATTCTGTGCGGCCCTACCAAGGTGGTGGTGGTCACACCGCCCGAACCGCTCGAGGAGGCACGGATGGGAGCGACCGCTACACCGAGTCTCGAGCTGAGCGGGATCACGGTCGCCTTCGGCGGCCTGGTCGCTCTCTCGGACGTCTCACTGGCGGCCCGGCCCCAGCAGGTGCTGGGCGTGATCGGCCCCAACGGCGCCGGCAAGACCACCCTCTTCAACGTCGCCTGTGGCTTCGTCCGGCCCGACCAGGGCACGATCCTGCGCGACGGCAAGGAGCTCAGCAGGCTCCGCCCGTACGACCTGGCCGGTCTCGGGATGGCCCGCACGCTGCAGGGCCTCGGCCTCTTCGACGGCGTCACCGTGCTCGAGAACGTCATGGTCGGCGCGGACCACCGGGCCCGCACCGGCTTCCTCGGCGCGCTGCTCGCCCTCCCCCGCTCTTCCCGCGACGAGCGCGAGCTGCGCGAGCACGCGATGGCGACGCTGGAGCGACTCGACATCGCCGACATGGCCCGCCGCTATCCGTCGAGCCTCCCGTACCCCGTGCGCAAGCGGGTCGCGCTGGCCCGCGCCCTGGCCGCCGAGCCGGAGCTCCTCCTGCTCGACGAGCCGGCGAGCGGGCTCTCGTCGTCGGAGATCGACGATCTCGGTGACCTGGTGCGCAGCCTGACCGAGCACATGTCGGTGATGCTGGTCGAGCACCACATGGACCTCGTGATGCGGGTCTGCGACGAGATCACGGTGCTCGACTTCGGCAAGGTGATCGCGCACGGCACCCCCGACCAGGTGCGCGACGACCCGGCCGTGCTCGCGGCGTACCTCGGTGAGGCCGTCGACTGATGCTCGAGGTCAAGGAACTGTGCGCGGGCTACGGCCCGATCACCGCACTCGACAAGGTGAGCTTCTCGGCCGCCCGCGGCCAGATCACGGCAGTGCTCGGAGCCAATGGTGCCGGGAAGACCACGCTGCTCCGCACCGTCTCGGGGCTGCACCGGTGCCGGACCGGACAGGTCGACTTCGACGGCAAGCGGATCGAACGCGCTCCGGCGGAGTCGATGCCGGCGATGGGCCTGTCGCACGTGCCGGAGGGACGCGGGGTGATCACCGAGCTGACGGCCGAGGAGAACCTCCGGCTGGGTGGGCTCGGCCGCGGTCAGCGGGTCCGTAGTGAGGATCTCGACCGGGTCTACGAGCTGTTCCCGCCCGTGGCGGACCGTCGCAACGCCCTGGCCAACACGCTGTCCGGTGGCGAGCGCCAGATGCTCGTGATCGGGCGGGCGCTGATGGCGGCGCCGACGATGCTGCTCCTCGACGAGCCCTCGCTCGGGCTCGCCCCACGCGTCGTCAACCAGATCTTCGAGCTCCTCCAGGGGCTCGTGCGCGACGAGGGGCTGACCGTGCTGCTGGTCGAGCAGAACGCGCGCAGCGCGCTCTCGGTCGCCCATCGCGGGGTAGTGCTCAACCTCGGCCGGGTCGTGGCCGACGAGGACGCTGCGGTGCTCGCCGACGACGACCAGCTCCGACACGCCTACCTCGGTTTCTGACAGGAGATTCACGTGCAACAGTTCCTCAACACCGCTCTCGGTGGGCTCACGCTGGGCATGGTGTACGCCGCCTTCGCGCTCGCCCTGGTGTTGATCTGGCGCTCGACCCGCATCGTCAACTTCGCCCAGGCCCCGATGGCGATGATGACGACGTTCATCGCCCTCGTGGTCATCGACGAGGGCTACTCCTACTGGGTCGGCTTCGCCGCCGCCCTCGTCGCCGGCCTGCTGATGGGCGCCGTGCTCGAGCGGGTGGTGATCCGCCCGGTGGAGGGCAAGTCGGAGATCAACGCGGTGATCCTCACCCTGGGCCTGTTCATCGTGATCCACGCGCTGGCGGCGGTCATCTTCGGCAACCGCTTCCGGTCGTTCCCGGCCCCGTTCGGCATCCGGGGCTTCGAGGTCGGTGACGTCACGATCGGCCTCACTGGCTTCGGCGTCTTCCAGATCGTGTCGGTGCTGGTGGTGATGGCGTTGCTGGTCGCGCTGTTCCGGTTCACCGACGTCGGCCTGCGGATGCGGGCTTCCGCCTACAACCAGGAGGTGGCTCGTCTGCTCGGGGTCAAGGTCGGCCGGATGCTGACGCTGGGGTGGGCGCTGGCCGCGTTCGTCGGCTCGCTGTCCGGCCTGCTGATCGCCGGAGGCAGCCTGGTGCATCCGGCGTACATGGACTCGGTCGTGGTGTTCGGCTTCGTCGCGGCCGTGCTGGGCGGCCTGGACAGTCCCGTCGGCGCGGTGATCGGCGGCCTGCTGCTCGGCCTCTCGCTGAGCTTCGTGAGCGGCTACGTCGCCTCGCAGCTGGTGCCGCTCGCGGCACTCGCGATCCTGATGCTGGTCCTCACCCTGCGCCCGGGTGGTCTGTTCTCGGGCACCCAGGAACGGAGGGTCTGATGAAGGACCGCGTCCTGCGCCTGTGGTCGGAGTCGACCCTGGCACGCCACGTGCTGGTGGCGGTGCTCGGCGTCGTGGCCGTCACGGCCGTGCTCACCGCCGTCAGCGACTTCCGGAGCGTGCAGTTCGCCGAGATGGCCTACCTCGGGACGGCAGCCGGGGGGCTGACCGTGCTGACCGGCCTCAACGGCCAGATCTCGCTGGGCCACGGCGCCCTGATGGCGTTCGGCGCCTACACGACCGCCCTGCTGCTGCCCGACGTCGACGCCTCCACCCCGCTGGTGGTGGTCGTGCTCGCGGCCGTGCTGGTGACGCTGGCGGCCGGCTCGATCATCGGGGTCGCCGCTGCTCGCCTGCACGGGCCCTACCTGGCCGGCGCGACGCTCGCGCTCGCCGTGGCCGTGCCCGGCATCGCGCTCTACTTCAAGGACACGCTCGGGGGTGAGCAGGGCCTGCGCGTGGTCCAGCCGGAGACGCCCGGGTGGGCCCTCGACATCGCCTACTTCGTGACCGGCAGCGACCCGAGCCGCAGCAAGTTCTTCGCGTACGTCGCCTGGCTGGTCCTGATCGCCACGTTCTTCTTCCTCGCCAACCTGTCGCGCAGCCGGATCGGGCGGCGCTGGCGGGCGGTCCGCGACGACGACGTGGCAGCCGAGCTGGCGGGGATCGACCTGGGCCGGGCCCGGATCTCGGCCTTCATGGTGAGCGCGGCCGCGGCCGGTGCGGCGGGTGCCATGCTCGCGATCTCGGTGCGGCTGGCGGCGCCGGGCAGCTTCACGCTGACCCTCAGCCTCACCCTGCTCGCAGCGGTCGTGCTGGGCGGACTCGGCAGCCTCACCGGCGCCCTGCTCGGGGCGGCGCTGCTGACCTTCCTGCCTCAGGTCGTGACCGACATCGGCACCAACGCCGGCCTCGACAACATCAAGGCAGCCGAGCTGACCCCACTGGTCTACGGGCTCGTGATGGTGCTGGTCATCCTGCTCGCCCCGCGGGGACTGGCCGGCACCCTGCGCAACCGCCTCCGACGCCCCGCTCCTGCGCGGGCCATCTCCACCACCTCGAAGGGAACATCAGAATGAAACGCATACTCCGGATGACGGTGCCCATCAGCGCTGCCCTGGCGACCACGCTCGTGCTGGCCGCCTGCGGTGCCGGGGGTCGCGACGACGATGACGACGGCGGGGGTGGTGGCGGCGCGACCGACACCGGGGTGACCGAGGACTCGATCACGATCGGCGCCCACTTCCCGCTCACCGGCGTCGCGGCGCCGGGCTACAGCGAGATCCCCACCGGCGCACAGGCCTACTTCGACTACGTCAACGAAGCCGGCGGCGTGCACGGCCGACAGATCGAGTACATCGTCAAGGACGACGGCTACAACCCGACCAACACCAGCAAGGTCACCGACGAGCTGGTGCTCGACGACGAGATCTTCGCGATGGTCGGCGGCCTCGGCACACCGACGCACAGCGCGGTGGTCGACTTCCTCAACGGCGAGGGAGTGCCGGACCTGTTCGTGTCCTCCGGCTCGCTGCAGTGGGGCGACCAGGTCGACGACCGGCCCTACACGTTCGGCTGGCAGCCCGACTACGAGATCGAGGGCAAGATCATCGGCCAGTACGTCGCCGAGAACCTGCCCGACGCCAAGGTCGGCCTGTTCCTCCAGGACGACGACTTCGGTGACGACGCCGAGCAGGGCGTGCGGCAGTACCTCGACGACCAGATCGTCAGCGTCCAGCGCTACACCTCCGGCAACACCGACGTCGGGCCGCAGGTCGCAGGCCTCCAGGCCGACGGCGCCGACCTGGTGCTGGGCTTCAACACGCCGTCGTACACCGCCCTGACCCAGCTGGTCTCGCTGCGCCTGGGCTACACGCCGCAGTGGTACTACAGCAACGTCGGCTCCGACCCGACGCTCGTGGGCGGGCTGCTCTCGCAGTTCTCCGAGGGCGCGGTCGAGGGCTCGGAGAACTCCCTCGATGGCGTGCTGACCTCCGAGTACATCCCCGGCGTCGACGCTCCGGACGACCCGTGGGTCCAGCTGTGGCAGAAGGTCTGGGACGCCCACGGCGGCGAGGGCGAGCTCACCAACTACCGGATCTACGGCATGTCCCACGCCTATGCGTTCGTGCAGGCGCTCCAGGCAGCCGGCGAGGACCTGACCCGCGACGGTCTCGTGGAGACCCTGGAAGAGGTCGGCGAGGGTCTCGATGGCCCGCAGTACGCGCCGTACCGCTTCACGGCCGACAGCCACATGGGCATCTCCGGACTGCGGATCGTCGAGATCAAGAAGGGTGTCGGCGAGCCGCTGACGCCCGTGCTGGTCACCGACATCGGTGACGCGGAGATCAGCGAGGACGACTCCGGCCAGGCAGATGACGCCCCGCCGGAGAGCGGCATCCCGGAGGAGTAACCACTCCGCTGGCCCTACTCAGCGGGAGGGTCGGCCCGGTGGTACAGCTCGTAGGTGGGCGGTGCCGCCGGGTCGCCCTCGCTGCTCTGCGCGCTGCGTACGGCGGCGCGCAGCGGCTCCTCGTCGGTGACGTCCCAGAGGTTGCCGACCTTGGTGCCCTTGCCGTCTCGGCCCACGAACTTCACGTTGTCCATGAAGCCGGTGACCTCGATCCGGTCGACGTCGGCAGCGGCAAGCTGCACCGACCAGTCCTGGTCGGTCCGGGCGAGGTCGGCTCGATCCTCGGCGAGCACCCGCCGGTCGGTGACCATGAGCACCTCCAGCGGCGGAGCGATCTTGCAGATGGCCAGGATGCAGTACAGCCGTTCGCCCTCCTCGAGCCGCGCCCGCACCGCGGAGATCAAGGCGGCCGCCTCGCCCGGGTCGTCGGCGAGACGCTTCGAGACGAAGACGTCGGACTGCGGGGCGTCGTACGCCGGGTAGCTCATGGTGTCTCCCCTCGCCTGGTCTCCAGCACCCGGAACCCCTTGGCGCTGGCCACCCGCTCGGTCGGAAAGCCCTGGTCGGTCAGCCAGCGCTGGAGAGAGTCTGCCCCGAGGTTGCGGCCCACGACCAGCACCGCGCGGCCCTCGGGGGCCAGGCGCGGCAGCCAGGTCAGCAGCAGCTCGTGCAGCGCCTCCTTGCCGATCCGGATGGGCGGGTTCGACCAGATCTCGTCGTACGTCGCATCGGCGGCCACGCCGTCGGGTGTGGTCGCGTGGAAGCGCTCGGTCAGGCCGAGGGCCGCAGCGTTCTCGTTGGCCAGCAGCACGGCCCGCTCGTTGACGTCGACCGCGGTGACGTCAGCGTCGCTGGTCGAGGCGATCGCCAGCCCGATCACGCCGTAGCCGCAGCCGAGGTCGAGGATCCGGCCGCCGGTGGGCGGCTCGGTCTCGCGGAACAGCACGGCGGTGCCGACGTCGAGCCGGCCGTTGGCGAAGACGCCCGACCCGCTGGTGAGCTCGAGCTCGATGCCCCACACGGAGGCGTGCACCGGCGCCCGCTTGAAGGCGACGGTGGGGTCGGCCGAGAAGTAGTGCTCCTCAGGCATCGAGGCTCCGCTTGCGCCGGGTCGCCTCGGCGCGGTCGGGGAGCTCGTCGTCGGGCGGGTAGGCGACCTCCTCGAGGGTCAGTCCGTGTGCCGGGGCGACGGCGACGGCCGGGTCGCGCACCCCCGCGCGGAGGATGTGATCGGCCCAGGCGACCGGGCGCCGCCCCTCGCCGATCGCCAGCAGGCAGCCGACCAGCGAGCGCACCATGCTGTGGCAGAACGCGTCGGCGCGCACGGTCGCGACCACCACCCCGGCGTCGTCGCGCGCCCAGGACAGGTCGAGCAGCGTGCGGATCGTGGTGGCGCCCTCCCGCTGCTTGCAGAACGACGCGAAGTCGTGGCGGCCCAGCAGCAGGGCGGACGCGGCGTTCAGCGCGTCCAGGTCGAGCGACCGGCCGCTGGCCAGCACGTGCCGCCTGCTGAGCGGATCAAGCGACTCCGCGGAGTCGGCGATCCGGTAGGCGTAGCGCCGCCACAGCGCCCCGAACCTCGCGTCGAAGCCGGGCGCGGCCTCGGCCACCCGGCGTACCCGGATGTCGCGGGGCAGGATGCCGTTGAGGCGGCGCAGGATGAGGTCGTCCTGGGTGGTGACGTCGGCGTGCACCACCTGCCCCCGAGCGTGTACGCCGGCATCCGTGCGCCCGGCCACCACGAGCTTGACCGAGGGCACCCGGAGAGCTGTGGAGAGCGCCGTCGACAGCTCCTCCTCCACCGTTCGCAGACCGGGCTGGGTCGCCCATCCGCGGAAGTCGGTGCCGTCGTAGGCAAGGTCGATCCGGAGCCGCACGGAGGCAGTCTTCCATCCGCCTCACCAGTGCGCGTCGTGGTGCTCCATCACGCCGTAGCCCTCGGCCAGGGTCACCCCACCGACGGTCCCGGCAAACGTGCCGAACGGCTGCCGGTACCTGCTGCGCAGCAGCCCGAAGTTCTCGTTGTTCTCCCGCACCGCCTCGCTCGCGAAGCTCAACCCGTCGACCCGGCTCAGGTCGCTCGCGAACTCGCTCGGCGGCGGTTCCTGCGCCACGCCGTCCACCCAGACCGAGCGCTCGCTGCTGGTGGCCGAGTCGTTGACGCCCTTGACCAGGTTCCAGGCGACGTCGCGGCCGTCGTCGGCGCGACCGACGCCGGCGGACCACCACCACGTCGTGTGCCGTTGGTAGTAGGCCGCGGTGTCGTCGATGATGGCCCGGGCATCGACCTGGCGCTGCTGTCCACCGAGGGTCACGGTGCCGCGGACCGCGACCCCGCCCTGCTTCCGGGTCCAGGCGTACGACGCCCCGCTCGGCGCGATCGCCTCGATGCCCGGCTCCTCGGCCCAGGTGAGATCGATGGTCGTGTCGCGGTCGCGCACCTGGGCCGTGCCCTCACCGAGGGTCGCCGCAGCTCCGCCGACGCGGGTGCGGCCGTGCAGCTGCTGGCCGGCGCGGTCCCAGACGCCCCAGAACGACTGCCGGACCGGCCCGACCCGCACCGAGCCGAGGCAGATCATCAGGTCGGGACCGTAGACGCCGACGTAGCGCCACTGCTTGAGCGGGCGTCGCCCCTGCCGTCCGGGCATCGTGGCGGGCGGCAGCACCAGCGCGTCCAGCACCTCGGGGCGGGGATCGCCGAAGGTGCCGCGGTAGGGAAGGCCGGCGATCACAGTTGGAGTCTGACGGATACTTGCTTCGTGCAGCCAGCGATCATCTTGGTCTCCCCCGAGCGCGCGGACTTCCTGGTCGACGAGTTCGGCCGCTACGCGCGCGACTACGACCTCCACGCCGTCCACGACTGCGGCTCAGCCGAAGCCCTGGCCCACGAGATCCAGGCGACCGGCGGCCAGGTCTGCCTGTTCGTCACCGAGTCGCGGCTGCCCGATGCGCCGGTGCTCGTGGCGTTCCACCGCTGGCGCAACGTGGTGCCGACCGCCCGCCGGCTGATCGCCGCGCACTACGAGCACTTCCTCGCCGATGCCGCCGAGCTGCGAGCGGGCATGGCCAAGGGCAAGTACGACGCCTTCCTGCTGATGCCGCGTGGCGTCCGCGACGAGGAGTTCCACGGTGCGGTCACCGAGCTCCTGTCCGACTGGGGCTCGACCGTGGCCGCGCCCGAGGTGGAGACCGTGCGCATCGTCTCGCCGGCGCGCGACCAGCTCACGATGGCGATCCGCGACTTCACCGAGCGGATGGGGATGCCCACCGTGCTCTACGACCCCGACAGCGAGGTCGGTCGAGCGGTCGTGGCGAGCTACGACGGCGAGCCGGCGTACCCGATGGTGACGGCGATGGACCGCCCGCCCGTGGTCGCCACCTCGGTGCACGACGTAGCAATCCAGATCTACGGCTCCCCCGACGACTTCAAGCTGGACGGGGTCGCCGACCTCGCCGTGGTCGGCGCCGGCCCGGCGGGTCTGGCGGCCGCGGTCTACGGCGCATCCGAGGGGCTCTCGACCGTGGTGCTCGAGGCCGAGGCCATCGGTGGCCAGGCCGGCACCAGCTCGATGATCCGCAACTACCTCGGCTTCCCGCGCGGCATCTCCGGCATGCGGCTGGCGCAGCGGGCGCGCAACCAGGCGCTGCGGTTCGGCACCCGCTTCTTCACCGGCTGGGAGGTCACCTCGCTCGAGCCGGGCGTCGACGGCGCGCCGCACCTGCTCCGCACCGACGGCGGCGACGTGCTGGCCCGATCGGTCGTCATCTCCACCGGCGTCGCCTACCGCAAGCTGCGGGTCGAGGGCGTCGACCAGCTCGTCGGCCTCGGCGTCTTCTACGGCAGCGCGATGAGCAACGCCCGCGAGATGGAGGGCTACGACGTGATCGTGGTCGGCGGCGGCAACTCGGCCGGCCAGGCCGCGATCCACCTGTCCCGCTTCGCGAAGTCGGTCACCATCCTGGTGCGCCGCTCCGGGCTCGAGGCCACCATGTCGTCGTACCTGATCGGCGAGATCGCCTACAACCCGCGGATCATCGTGCAGCCCAGCGCCGAGATCGCCGACGGTGGCGGCGACGGCCGGCTGGAGTGGGTCGACGTCCGCGACATCGAGTCCGGCGAGACCACCCGCCGCAACGCCGAGGGCCTGTTCCTGCTCCTCGGTGCCGAGCCGCACTGCGACTGGCTGCCGCGGGGCGTCGCGCTCGACGAGCGAGGCTTCGTGCTGACCGGCCGCGACGTGCCGCAGGAGCACTGGACCGAGGAGACCGTCCCGCCCGCCAACCTCGCCACCAGCGTGCCCGGCATCTTCGCCGTCGGCGACATCCGCTCGGGCTCGATGAAGCGGGTCGCGGCCGCAACGGGCGAGGGCGCCTCCGTCGTACCGCTGGTGCACGGGCACCTCGGCCCCGGCGACTAGCCGGGTCGTGTGCCTCACAGTGCGCTAGAGCGCACGCCCAGACACACGACTCGAGGCGCGCCCGCCCGGCTCCAGAACTGAGGTGCCAGTCCGCCGTCGCTTGCCCGAGGAGGCTCAGCCGGAGGGAGGAGCCGCGGCCAGCTCGCTCCGGTACGGCGGGTCGGCACCGGGCCGGGACACCGTGACGGCGGCGGCGCGGGCCGCGTAGGCGAGCGCCTCGGCAGGGTCGCGGTCGACGTCGTCCCAGAGGGCGTCGATCAGCGCGGCCGAGAAGGTGTCGCCGGCGCCGATCGTGTCGACGACGGTCACCGGGGTGGCCTCGACCGAGACCTGACCGGCGTTGGTGATCCAGGTGGCGCCCGCCTCGCCCCGGGTCAGGGCGATCGCGCGGGGGCCGAGCCCGAGGAGGTGCTCGGCGGCCTCGGCCACGCCGAAGGTCGGGTAGAGCACCGCGAGGTCCTCGTCGCTCACCTTGACCAGGTCGGCAACGGCCACGACCAGCTCCACCGCGGCCACCAGGTCGGGTCCGGTGCCGGTCACCGCCGGCCGGGCGTTGACGTCGTAGCTGATGGTCGCGGAGCCACGCACCTCGTCGAGGAGGCGGCGTACGTCGGCGGCACCCGGGCGCACCACGGCTCCCAGCGAGCACACGTGCACGAACCGAGGGCTGTCCGACGGGCACGTCGTCCAGCCGCCAGTCGAGGTCGAAGGAGTACGACGCCGAGCCGTCCGGCTGGATCTTCGCGACCGCGGTCGACGTGCGCTGCAGGATCTCGGGGTCGCCCGCCAGGGCCACCCCGGCGTCGGCGAGGTGACGGGCGATGGCCTGGCCACGGTCGTCGGCGGCGTACGCCGTCGCGAACCGCACCGGCCTCCCCAACCGAGCCAGGGCGACGGCCACGTTGGCGGCGCTCCCGCCGGGTCGCTCGGTGGTGGTGCCGTCGGCCGCCCGCACGATGTCGACCAAGGACTCTCCGACCACCAACGCGTCACCGACCATGCCCGCCATTCAATAGGGTCGCTCCATGGATGTCCTCCCGCTGGACCCCGGCGCGCCCGAGCCGCCCTTCGAGCAGCTGCGCAGCCAGATCGCCCGGCGGGCCGGCTCGGGCGAGCTGACGGCCGGCACCAAGCTGCCCGACCGTCCGGGCTCTGGCCTCCGAGCTGCACCTCGCGGTCAACACCGTCGCCCGCGCCTACCGCGAGCTAGAGGCCGATGGCGTGGTGGTCACCGAGGGTCGTCGCGGCACCTTCATCGCCATGGCCTCCGGCGACTCCCCGGACGCCACCACGGCCGCTGCGGAGTACGTCGCGACCGCGCGCCGCCTCGGCCTCACCCTGGCCGAGGCCACCCGCCTCGTCGACCGGGAGTGGGGCAGGGGCTGACCCCTCCCGGATGACAGAGGCCCGCCACCCCAGTGGGGTGACGGGCCTCTGTGTGAAGCAGGTCAGGCCTTGTCGGCGTCCGACTCCTCGTCGGACTCCTCGACCTCGGCAGCAGCCTCGTCCTCGACGGGCTCCTCCTCGGCGACGACGCTCTCTTCGGGCGACGCCTCCTCGGCGAGCTCGGTGGGAGCCTCCTCGGTGACGGTCTCGTCGGTCGACTCCTCGACCGGCTCCTCCGTCTCGACCGGGGCAGGCGCGGCAGCAGCCGGCTCGGCCTTCTTCTTCTCCTTGGGCGCGGACGGCGTGTACGCCTCGGTCACCAGCTCGATCACGGCCATGGGCGCGTTGTCGCCCTTGCGGGGACCGATCTTGGTGATCCGGGTGTAGCCGCCGGGACGCTCGGCGAAGGTCGGCGCGATCTCGGTGAAGAGCACGTGGACAACACCCTTGTCGCGGATGGTCTTGAGGACCTCGCGACGGTTGTGCAGGGGGTTCTCGCCGTTGTGCGCGTTCTTCGCCTTGGTGATCAGCTTCTCGGCGTGGGGACGCAGCGCGCGCGCCTTGGCCTCGGTGGTCGTGATCCGGCCGTGCTCGAACAGCTGGGTGGCCAGGTTGGCCAGGATCAGCCGCTGGTGCGCCGGGCTACCGCCGAGGCGGGGGCCCTTGGTGGGCTTGGGCATTGCTTCTCTCGATTCTCCCCGGCCGTATCAGGTACCGGGATAGATGTTGGTTGTGGATTGACGTGGTGCTGGTGCGTAGATCGCAAGGCGGAGGAGGGAAGGCGGCCCGGGTTTGGCCGTCGACCGACGACAACGCCGCGAGGTGCGTGCCAGCACCGCGTCAATCAGTACTGCTCGTCCTCGACGAAGGCATCGTCGTCGTCATCGCCGTACGCCGCCAGGGCAGCGTGCGGGTCGAAGCCGGGCGCGCTGTCCTTGAGGGACAGACCCATCTCGACCAGCTTGGCCTTGACCTCGTCGATCGACTTCGCACCGAAGTTGCGGATGTCGAGCAGGTCCTGCTCCGAGCGGCTGATGAGCTCACCCACGGTGTGGATGCCCTCGCGCTTGAGGCAGTTGTAGGAGCGAACCGTCAGCTGCAGGTCCTCGACCGGAAGGGCGAGGTCGGCAGCCAGCTGCTCGTCGACGGGCGACGGGCCGATGTCGATGCCCTCGGCCTCGACGTTCAGCTCGCGAGCCAGACCGAACAGCTCGACCAGGGTCTTGCCGGCCGAGGCGATGGCGTCGCGCGGCAGGATCGACGGCTTCGTCTCGACGTCGATGACCAGCTTGTCGAAGTCGGTGCGCTGCTCGACTCGGGTGGCCTCGACCTTGTAGGTGACCTTGAGGACCGGGCTGTAGATCGAGTCGACCGGCATCCGGCCGATCTCGTTGTCGGCGCCCTTGTTCTGGACGGCCGAGACGTAGCCACGGCCACGCTCGACAACGAGCTCCATCTCCAGCTTGCCCTTGTCGGACAGGGTGGCGATCTTCAGATCGGGGTTGTGGACCTCGACACCGGCCGGAGGCGCGATGTCAGCGGCCGTGACGGCACCGGCACCGGACTTGCGGAGGTACATGGTGACCGGCTCGTCGTGCTCGGAGGAGACGACGAGACCCTTGAGGTTCAGGATGATCTCGGTGACGTCTTCCTTGACGCCCTCGATCGTCGAGAACTCGTGGAGGACGCTGTCGACCTTGATGCTCGTGACCGAGGCACCGGGGATCGACGACAGGAGGGTACGGCGGAGCGAGTTGCCGAGCGTGTAGCCGAAACCGGGCTCCAGTGGCTCGATGACGAACCGCGAACGGAACTCGTCGACGGACTCTTCCGACAGGGTGGGGCGCTGTGCGATGAGCACTTGTTTCTTTCCTTCCCGGGTCGACCGCTATTTGACGACCCAGATCTGCTGGTGTTGATGGAAGGGAGTTACTTCTTGGAGTAGTACTCCACGATGAGCTGCTCCTGGACCGGAAGGTCGATCTGCTCGCGGATCGGCACCTGGTGCACGAGGATCCGCATGCGGGTCGGCAGGGCCTCGAGCCAGGCCGGCACGATCCGCTCGCCGTGGGTCTCACGAGCCACGATGAACGGGGTGGTGTCGATGGACTTCTCGCGGACGTCGATCACGTCGTGAGCGGTCACCTGGAAGGACGGGATGTCGACCTTGCGGCCGTTGACCTTGAAGTGACCGTGCACGACGAGCTGACGCGCGTGGCGACGGGTCCGGGCGAAGCCGCCGCGGTAGACCACGTTGTCGAGGCGGCACTCGAGCAGCTGCAACAGGTTGTCACCCGTCTTGCCCTGCCGACGCGAAGCCTCGGTGTAGTAGTTGTGGAACTGCTTCTCCATCACGCCGTAGGTGAAACGAGCCTTCTGCTTCTCGCGAAGCTGAAGCAGGTACTCGCTCTCCTTGATCCGGCCGCGGCCGTGCTGGCCGGGAGGGTAGGGGCGCTTCTCGAAGGCAGAGTCGCCTCCGACGAGGTCGACACCGAGACGGCGCGACTTCCGGGTCATGGGACCGGTGTAGCGGGCCATGGTTCAGAACTCCTTTTCGGTCTCGGGTCAGACGCGCCGGCGCTTGGGCGGGCGGCAACCGTTGTGGGGGGTGGGCGTGACGTCCTGGATGGTGCCGACCTCGAGGCCGATCGCACCCAGGGAGCGGATCGCGGTCTCGCGGCCAGAGCCGGGGCCCTTGACGAAGACGTCGATCTTCTTCATGCCGTGGTCCATCGCCCGGCGACCGGCGGCCTCAGCGGCCATCTGCGCGGCGTACGGGGTGGACTTGCGCGAGCCCTTGAAGCCGACGGTGCCGGCAGAGGCCCACGAGATGACCGCACCCGTGGGGTCGGTGATCGTGACGATGGTGTTGTTGAACGTGCTCTTGATGTGGGCTTCGCCCTGAGCGATGTTCTTCTTCTCCTTGCGGCGGACCTTCTTGGCCCCGGCCGCGCGAGCCTTGGGAGGCATCTAGATCACTTCGCCTTCTTCTTGCCAGCAACGGTGCGCTTCGGACCCTTGCGGGTGCGAGCGTTGGTCTTGGTGCGCTGTCCGCGGACCGGCAGGCCCTGGCGGTGACGGCGACCCTGGTAGCTGCCGATCTCGATCTTGCGGCGGATGTCCGCCTGGACCTCACGACGGAGGTCACCTTCGATCTTGATCTCGCGCGCATCGATCGCGTCGCGAAGCAGGACCAGCTCTTCGTCGCCCAGCTCGTGGACGCGGAGGTTGGGGTTGACCCCAGTAGCGGCCAGGAGCTCCTGGCTGCGGGTACGGCCGATGCCGTAGATGTAGGTGAGAGCGATCTCGATGCGCTTGTCACGCGGGAGATCAACACCAACGAGGCGTGCCATGAATGGCGTTTCCCTTCGGTTGTTCACAGAGGTTTCTGGTCGTGTCGCGTCCCATTCCTCGTCGAATGGGCTCCGGCCTTCTGCTCCGGAGGTGATTCGCCCGCCTGGCGGCGGACTAAGCGATCACGTTGAGGTTGTGTTCAGTTGTGTAGTGCTGCAGCTCAGCCTTGACGCTGCTTGTGACGCGGGTTCTCGCAGATCACCATGACAACGCCGTGGCGACGAATCACCTTGCACTTGTCACAGATCGGCTTGACGCTCGGGTTGACCTTCATGTCGACCCTTTCCTCTTGGCTGTTGGCGGCTTACTTGTAGCGGTAGACGATGCGACCTCTGGTGAGGTCGTACGGCGAGAGCTCCACCACGACCCGGTCCTCAGGGAGGATCCGGATGTAGTGCTGGCGCATCTTGCCGCTGATGTGGGCGAGAACCTTGTGCCCGTTGCTCAGCTCGACACGGAACATCGCATTGGGGAGGGCCTCCACTACGGTGCCCTCGATCTCGATCACGCCTTCTTTCTTCGGCATGTCCTCCACAATCTGTTGCAACTAGTCGTAACTTGGATTCAAGCTTTGGTGTCTACCGTCGACCCGGGAACCTCCATCGCTCACGCAGATGTGAGCGAACGGTGGACCTCGTGAAGCCGTTTCCTGAGCCTCATTCCCGGGCGCACGTCAGACCGACTCGATCGAGGAGGTCTTGAAGTGATCCGGGCAGCCGCGAGGCACCACGAAACGAGCCCACGTTGGGCCGACCCGTAAGTCTACGGAAACCGCCCCGGAAACACGAATCGAGGTAGTCCCGGGTCAAAGGACGGTCTTGGATCGATCCAATAGCGTCCTTTGACCCGGGACTACCCCGCGAGGAGGCGCAGAGTCTCCTCGCGGCCGGGGCTGACCGTGGGCTCGGTGCCCGTGTAGGCCCCGGAGACGGGGTTGAGCATGACCTCGTCGACGGCGTACGTCGCGGCGAGCTCGCCGATCCGGGCGCGGGCCTGGTCCGGGGTCCCGATCACCCAGCGGCTCCGCATCGCCTCGATCAGGTCGCGGTGAGGAGCCGGGAGCTCGACCTTCTCCGCCTCCTCGACCAGCGGCTGCGGCGTGAGCGGCTGGCCGGTGCGCAGGGCAACCATCTGGAGCAGCTGCGGAAGCGCCTGGCGCTCGGCCTCCTCCGCGGTCTCGGCCACGGAGACGTTGAGGGTCAGGAAGGTGCGCGGCTCGGCCTGCTCGGGCGAGGGCCGGAACGTCGAGCGGTAGAGCTCGAGCGCCTCAGCCGTGCCACTGCCCGAGAAGTGGTGGGCGAAGACGTAGGGCATGCCCTTCTCCGCGGCGAGCCGGGCGGAGTAGTCGGAGGAGCCGAGCAGCCAGATCTCCGGCACCGAGCCGGCGGCCGGGGTCGCGCGCAGCACGTGCTGGCGGCCCTGGACGGCCAGGCCCACACCCTCCGGCTCCATCATCGCGAGCACGTTGTCGACGTACTCGGGGAAGCGGGTGACCGCCTCGTCACTCACGCCGCCGGCTCCGTGGCGCAGCGCCCAGCTGGTGACCGGGTCGGTGCCCGGCGCGCGGCCGATGCCGAGGTCGATCCGGTGGGGGTACGCCGCCTCCAGCAGCGCGAACTGCTCGGCCACCACGAGCGGAGCGTGGTTGGGCAGCATCACGCCGCCCGAGCCGACCCGGATCTGGCGGGTGGCGCCGGCGATCATCGCGATCAGCACCGGCGGGTTCGTGGCCGCCACGGCGGGCATGTTGTGGTGCTCGGCCACCCAGTAGCGGCGGAAGCCGAGCGTGTCGGCGGTCCGCGCGAGGGACAGGGTCGCGGCGATGGCGTCGCCCGTGGTCTGGTCGGTGCGCACCGGCACCAGGTCGAGCACGGAGAGGGCAGGCAGGTCGGAAGTCATCGTCACGCTCAGCGCCTCGGTCAACGTCGAGGCTGTCGCGCGCTCAGCGATTCCGCCGCCGCACGAACGTGGTCAGGTTGACCGCCGCCCGGAGCCGCTGCAGCCTGGTCAGCGTCGACGACATCGCCTTGCGCTCCGCGTCCACCGCGGTCCAGTACGCCGCCGCGTCGGGTCCGCCGGCAGGCTCGGCCCGAACACGTGGCTGTCGGCTCGCCGGGCCAGCCCGGGCGCCTCGACCGAGGTCACCAGCGCCGACTGCTCGCGGCGGGTCCAGCCGTGGCCGACCGGCACCGGCTGCCCGAGGTCGCGGGCGTGGTCGACCAGCTCGTGCCAGCCGCCGACGATCTTCGCCGACGCCCGCTCGGCCCGGCGCCGCCGACGGCGTCGCAACGCCTTGACCCCGACGATCGCCCCGATCACGAGCAGCGCGAGCAGCAGCGGCCCGCCGACGTAGATCAGGATCGCGCGCACCCAGCCCGGCAGCTGCCAGCCGGCCTGGTCGTCGTCACGGTCGACCTTGCGGGCCTCGAGCTCGGCGTCGTTCTGCTCGGCGAGCGTCGACGGCGGCGGGATCGGGGCCGGCGGCGGGACCACCGTGCCGCTCATCTCCTGCTCCTCGAGCGGCGGTTGCTCGGCGGGGCGCACGTGGTTCATGAACTTCTCGGTCGGCAGCACCCGCCAGGACCCGTCGGCCACCCGGAGCTCGACCCAGGCCTCGATGTCACGGCCCTCGATGACGCCGTCCTCGGGCACGACCGCACCCATCACGACCCGCGCCGGCACGCCGGCGTTGCTGGCCAGCAGCGCCATGATCGCGGCGTACTGCTCGTCGTTGCCGACCATGATCGGGGCGTTGGCGAACTCGTCGCTGAGCCGCTTCACGTTGTGGCCGGGGTGGTAGATCTTCTCGGCGGCAGCGACCCCGTCGGAGTAGCGACCCTCGGTGCGGAGGTGGTCGGCGATCGCGAAGACCCGCTCCATCGGCTGGGTGGCGCCGGCCGACCACGACGTCGCCTGGTTGTTGAGGAACGCCGAAGCGAACGCCGCGTCGGAGATCTCGCTCGAGGGCGCGTCGGCCTCCGTCACGTCCTCGTCGGGGCGTACGGCGGTGAAGTGGTAGCTGTCGCCGGGGCCGAGCCCGCTCGGGACCACGGCGGTCGAGGTGGCCAGGTTGTAGCGGAACGACTCCTCCTTGGCCTCCCGCCCGGGACCGTCGAACGTCATCGACTGGAGCGCGCCCACCGTCGGCAGCCAGACGCCGGAGTAGCCATCCCCGAGCGTCACGGACACGTCGACCTGCTCGCCCTCGACCGGGTTGTCGATCACCGACGAGACCCGCTGGAAGGTGTCGGTGGAGCTGCCGGGGATGGTGTCGTTGGCGGCGCCCCAGACCGTGCCGTCGTAGTGGTCGAGGGTGGCGATCCGCAGCCGAGAGCCCTCGGGCGCGCCCTCGACGGTGGCGATCTCCTCGTCGTAGAGGTTGGTGGGGTTGGGCTCCTTGGCGGGCAGCTTCACGTAGCGCCGGAACGACGCGAGCGGCGAGGGGTACTGGCCGATGTCGAACGGCGGCTCGACATAGCTGCGCAGCACGACCCGGTCGTCGTTGTCGTCTCCGGTGGCCCACGTGGCGAGAGGAAGAGCCAGCGCGCCCGCAATGCCGACCATCACAGCACCGCTCACGAGCCGGCGCACGCGGCCGGAGCCACCCTGCACCGGGGCGGCCTCGCGCTGGGCGCGCACCGCCAGCCAGCCGATCGCGAGCACGGCGAACGCGACGCCCTGCACCCAGATGGACTGCGGGCGTTGGACGCCGAGCAGGATCACCGCCGCGAGCAGCAGGGTGGGCGCGAGCAGCGGCAGGGCTGCCCGCAGCAGCGCGGGGCCGGACGCGATCCGGGAGGTCAGCCCGGCGACCAGCCCCGTCGCCAGCCCGAGCGCCCAAGGAAGCACCAGCAGCGGCCCGTCGCCGTCGACCGGCGGGAGGGTGGTCAGCATCTCCTTCCACCCGAACACCACCTGGTCGCCCGAGCGTGGACAGGGTCTCGCCGCCGGGCAGGTAGGCGCTGGATCCCGCAGCGCGCAGGCAGAGCGGCCCGCCGAGCACCACGAACACCGCCAGGCCGATCACCACCGCCGCGACGGCCGGCCAGCGCAGCACTCCGGTCAGGTAGGCCACCCCAGCCCCGAGGAGTACGCCGACTAGACCCACCACGAAGTAGCCCGAGCCGGTGAACGTGGTGGCGAGTCCGGCGAGCGCGGCCGCGGCCAGCGCCAGGAGGAAGACGTGGTCGACGATTCTGGCCCGGGTGGTCATCGCACGCTCCACTGCAGCAGGCCGGGGAGATCGGACTTGGTGGCCAGCCGGAGGACCGACAGCCCGCCGGCTTCGGTGACCCCGGCAGTTGCGGTGGGATCGACCACGATCGCGAGGCGGCGTACCTCCGGAGGGAAGGCGGCCGAGGCGCGCAGCAGCGTCTCGAACGGCGCTCCGGTGCCGGTGACCAGGAACAGCAGGCTGGTGTCGGCCGCCATCTGCGCGGCCCGGTTGGCCGAGGCCACCAGGCCGGCCTTGCCGAGGTCGGCCCGGCAGACCGCGTCGAGGGCGAGGTTGCCCTCGAAGCCGGACGACGCCTGCCGACCGCACACGAACGACGCCTCGAAGTCGTCGGTGACCGCGCGCACGATGATCGACGCCGCCACCGACATCGCGGTCTCGAACGCGTCGTCGCCCGCCTCGTCGCCGCCCCAGCTGGCGCGGGCGTCGTCGACCACGATGGTGGCGTGGCTGCGCCGGGTGTCGAGGTACTGCCTGACCAGCAGCTGGCTCTCGCCGCCCGAGGCCATCGCCTTGGCCGAGGAGCGCCAGTGCACGTGGCGGAGGTCGTCGCCGGCGACGTACTCGCGCAAGGTGTGGAACGCGAGGTCGCTCTGCGACACCGAGTCGGTCGCGACGCCCTCGAGGTCGCGCAGCAGCCCGGCGCCGAGCGCGTCGAGCGGCACCATCGGCGGGCGGACCAGGATCTCCTCGACCCCGGTCCACAGCGAGTCGCGGGAGACCAGGCCCAGCGGGTCACCGCGGCGGGTCGTGGCGGGCCCGACCGCGATCACCCCACGGCGCTCGGTGCGCACGGTGAACGACTCCTGGTGGGTGGCCCCCGCGCCCAGCGCCGGGATGCCGTAGCGGTGCACCGAGCTGCCCACCGGCAGCTCGAGGATGGTCGGGATGATCCGGCCGCCGGCACGGTTGGTGACGTTGACACCGGCCGCGACGGTGCCGCCGGCCATGATCCGGGCCGGCTCGAGCACGAGGCGTACGTCGACGCGGGTGCGGCCGTAGAGGAACGGTGCGGCGAGCACGAGCAGCAGCAGGCAGGCCGCGCCGACCACCGCGAGCTCCCGCCAGCCGGCGAGCAGCGCGACGACCAGGCAGACCAGGCCCGAGACGAGCACCAGCCAGCCCAGCGGCTTCACCACCCGCAGTCCGCCCATGGCCGACGGCACGGTCAGGCGACCCGGTCGGTGGGCGGCGCGACCAGCTCGAGGAGCCGGCCGATCACGGACTCGACGGTGACCCCGCTGAACTGCGCCTCGGCGTCGAGGAGCAGCCGGTGGCAGAGCACCGGCTCGGCCAGGATCTTGATGTCGTCGGGTACGACGTGGTCGCGGCCGTCGGCGGCAGCCCAGGTCTTGGCGACCCGGATGAAGGCGAGGCAGCCGCGCGGGGAGAGCCCGAGCTTCACGTGGGCCTGCCGGCGCGACTCCTCGGCGATCTCGGCGATGTAGGTCACGACCGCGGGGTCGACGTACACCTCGTCGGCCAGGCCGCTCATCTGGGCGATCGTCGCGGCGGTGATCACCGGCGTCACCATCGCGGCCCGGTCGCGGATCTTGGCGTTGACGAGCAGCTCGATGGTGGCGGCCTGGTCGGGGTAGCCGACCGACGCCTTCATCAGGAACCGGTCGAGCTGGGCCTCGGGCAGCCGGTAGGTGCCGGCCTGCTCGATGGGGTTCTGGGTGGCGATCACCATGAACGGGCGGCCCACCTGGTGCGGCATGCCGTCGACGGTGACCCGGCCCTCCTCCATCACCTCGAGCAGCGCGGACTGGGTCTTGGGCGAGGCCCGGTTGATCTCGTCGGCCAGCACGATCGTGTGGAAGATCGGGCCGGGGTGGAACTCGAAGGTCCCCTTGTGCTGGTCGTAGACGGTCACGCCGGTGACGTCGGAGGGCAGCAGGTCGGGGGTGAACTGGATCCGCGAGTGCGACCCCTGCACGGTGTTGGCCAGGGCGCGCGCCAGCATCGTCTTGCCGGTGCCCGGGAAGTCCTCGAGCAGCAGGTGACCCTCGGACAGCAGGCAGGTCAGGGCCAGGCGCACCACGTGGCGCTTGCCGAGCACGGCCTTCTCCATGTTGTCGGTCAGCTGGTCGAAGGTCTGGCTGAACCAGGCTGCTTGTTCGTGAGAGAGCGTCACGGGGTGTCTTCCTGTCGGGGGCTAGTCGTTGGGCCAGTTGTAGCGAGGTGAGGCGGAGGCGTCGGCACAGTCCGCCCAGATCGAGCGGGCCGGGTAGCCGAAGTACGCGGTGGTCTGCTCGCTGCGGTTGGTGCCCACCGTCTTGGTCGCCCAGTGGCCGCTGGCATCGTCGTAGATCCGGCAGGTCGTCGAGCTGCTGGTGAAGTTGTCGGTGGTGATGGTGATGAAGCCGCACGACGGGTGGGTGCAGATCGTGCCGCCGCCCGCCGCGGTAGCAGGGGGTGCTGCCGCCACTGTCGTTGCACTTGCCACCGCGGCTCACCGAGACCTCCGGCGGCGGCGGGTCCTCGGTGCGCACCGACCCCGTGCGGGTGCCGGTGCCGCGGTTGGGGCTGCTGTCGGAGATGGTCACGGTGACCGTCTCGGTCGTGGAGTAGCCGATGTCGATGGTGCTCGTGGTGAACGTGCTGACGTCGACGCCGTTGGCCGAGAAGCTCTGGTCGCGCTCGCCACTGCGCACCCGCACCGTGGCCGGATCACCATTGGCGTCGACGGTGACCGTCCAGCTGACCCGGGTGCCGTCGACGTTGGGCTTCACCGAGATCACGTGCGCGTTGGTGAGCGGCCCGTAGGTCTGGATGGGCTGGGCGCTCGAGGTCTCGCAGGCCGGCTTCTCGTTGCACACCTCGAGCGTGACGGAGTACGACTCGTCGTTGCCCGGCACTCCGAAGGTCTGGGTCTGCGGGCCGCGGACGTCGAGCTCCTTCGCCGGTGCGCCGTTGACCAGGATCCGCACGTGGGAGGTGGCACCGCGCGAGGGCGGCACGTCGAAGGTCGCCGTGGCCTCGGCGTTCTGTCCGGTCGGGGCGACGCTCCACGCGCCCCACTGGGCGGGTAGGCCGACGGCGCTCCAGCTGGCCGCGGGGCCGGCGGTGGTGCGGCCCTCGCCGTTCTTGTTGGTCGCGCTGACGGAGTACTGGTAGACGGTGCCGTCGTAGGCGATGCCGGAGTTGTCGCACTGGGTCGCCGTGATGCCGGTGCAGGCGGGCAGGGGCGCGCCGTTGCGGAGCACCGTGTAGAGCACCGGGGTCGGGCCGTTGGGGTTGACCGCCGGCCAGGTCAGGGTGACCGCACCGGCGTCGCCGGGCGTCTGCTGGTCGGTGATCGTCGGCGCAGCCGGGGCTCCCGGCGGTCCGACCGACTGGAACGGAGCCGACGTGCGGCTCTCGCCGATGTCGAAGTCGTTCTCGGCCGCCACGGTGAACGTGTACTGCCGGTTGTTGTCCAGCTGCGGGATGGTGATGCTGGTCTTGCTCGTCTTCTTGGGCGACCCGCCGGGGTAGGACACGTGGTACTGCTTGATCGCCGACGTCTGCGTCGTCGGCGGCGTCCACTCGATGGTCAGCGTGCGGTCACCCTCGCGCACCAGCGTGATCGGGCCGACCCGGCCCGGCTTCGCATCGGGCGTGGCCACCGTCGACTGCGGGCTCCACTCCGACCAGCCGACGGCGTTGTGCGCCTGGACCTGGAAGCGGTAGTCCTCGCCGTTGGTCAGCCGGGTCACCTCGCACGTCGTCGACCCGCACTCCTGGCTCACTCCCCCGGTGCCCTTGAGGCGGTAGCGGTCGACCGGAGCGCCGTTGGCGTCGGGCGCGCGCCAGGTGAGGAGCACCTCCTGGTCGCGTACGGCGTTGCCGGGCACGGGCGCGGTCGGGGTGTCGGGTACGTCGAGGACCTCCACCACGATCCGGCCCTCGACCTGCCGCTCCGCCCCCGACGAGCCCGAGACGTCGCTCATCAGCACCCGGAACTCGGCGCGGCCGTCGACCTGGTCGCCGGTGGTGATGGTGATGCCGGAGTCGCCCTCCTTGGCGATCCGGACGTCGAGGTCGGTGATCTGCGAGACCTCGACCACGGTCGGCTCGGGGTTGCTCACGCCTGGCCGGAGGTAGCGGGCCAGGTCGAGGGTGCGCGACTCTCCCGCCTCGAGGTCGGCGATCCGGATCGGGTCGAGCGACGGCGGCGGGGCCTCGATCACGACGAACCTGAGCTCGCTCGGCTCGCTCTCGCCGCTGCTGACCAGCATGGTCGCCTCGATACCGGGCGTCGCGCCGGCGTCGGCACCCACCGTGATCGTCGGCCCGCTGGGCTCGATGATCGACAGCCCGTCGACCGAGCTCTGCCAGTCGGCGTCGAACGAGATGTCCGCGAGGTCGCCGAGCGTCGGCGTCCAGACATGGCACAGCGACGCGATCTCGAGCTCGATCGACTGGTCCTGGGCGATCTCGATCGGGTCGTCGGGACACCGGAGGATCGGGGTGTCGTCGCCCACCTGCACCGGCACCGACAGCACGGCGCGGATGCCCTCGGGGTCGTCGACGGAGGTGCCCGTGGTGACCTCGAAGATGACGGCCCCGGGGCCGGCGTACTGCTCGCTGGCCCGGACGTCGAAGGTGCCGTCAGCGGTGATCTCCGCACGGACGTCGGTCTCCGGTGAGGACCAGATCCGGTCCTTCAGCGTGAACTGCACCGGGCCGCCGGACGGGTTGACGACGTAGTCGGCGAGCTCCTCGCTCACCGAGTCGCCGGGGTCGACCTGGATCAGCGCGCCGGGCTTCAGGTACGGCGCGCCGGTGTCGATCGGTGGCACGTAGAGCGAGGCGGTCGAGGCGCCACCGTCGGCGTCGACGACCCGGAACGGGTAGACCCGCGGCTGGTCGCCGCGCGCCACCGTGATCGAGCCGCCGTCGATCGACGACTCCACGTCGGGCGGCGTCGACACCTTCGCGACCCGCAGGTCCTCGGCCTTCCCGTCGGGGTCGTACGCCGTCTCCAGCACGTCGACGGTGACGGTGTCGCCCGACTCGGCCTCGCCGAACGCGTCGAAGACCACGGGCGGGTTGTTGAACGGCGTGGTGGTGCGCACCGTGATCGCCGCCTGCGAGGTGTCGAGCCCGTTGCTGATCCGGTAGACCACCTCGACGTTGCGGCCCTCTTCGGTGTCGGCGGGGGCGTCGATCATCACCGGCCCCTGCGGCGAGGCCAGCTCAACGCCGGCGGGCGGGTCGACCAGCTCGATGCTGACCCGGTCGCCGGCGGCGATCAGGTCGTTGGCGAGGGCCTCGACCCGCGCAGTACGGCCGGCCTCGACGGTCACGGTGTCCGGCACCGCGAGCGGCGGCTGGGGGGTGCCGGGCGGCACGATCGCGACCCGGACGGTGCCGCTGGCCGAGGCGCCGAGCTGGTCGGTGACGGTGTAGCCGAACTCGTCGGTGCCGACGCTGCCCGGGTAGGCCTGGTACTGCAGGGAGTTGGCGCCCAGCCGGATGATCCGCCCGAGCTTGGGGGCGGTGGTGATGCCGGTCAGGGTCACCGGGTCGCCGTCGGGGTCGACGTCGACGCCGGGCACCTTGAGCTTCAGGGTGTCGCCGGCGACCGCGCGGCCCTCGAGGCTCGGCGGCTCGGGCAGCTGGTTGCGGCGGTCGCCCGGCACCACGGTGACCTGGAGGTCGCCGGGCGTGGTCAGGCCCGCCGCGTTGGTGGCGATGTAGCGGACGCTGAACGTCTCGGCGTCGTCGAGGCGGGGCGGGGCGACGTAGCGGACGAACCGCCCGGCGACGTAGGCGTCACCGGTGGGGATCCGCTGCTCCCCCGGCGGCCGGACGCCGAGCTCGCCGGCCGTCTCGCCGGCGACGTTGGCCACCAGGGTGAGCTGGTCGCCGGCCGGGCTGAAGTCGTTGTCGAGCACGGGGATCGAGGCGGCCCCGCCCGCGCGGACCGTCACCCGGTCGATCTCGGTCACCGGGGAGTTGTCCTCGGGCGCCGGTCGCCAGGTGACGACGACCTCTCCCTGGATGCCCGAGCGGGTGCCGTTGCTGATGGAGTAGCGGACGACCTGCGGGTTGGGCTGGAGCACGCCCTGACGTGGGGAGACCCGCAGCCAGCGGCCGTCGACGACCGCGACGTCGAGCTGGTTGTCGGCCACCGCCCGGGCCTCCTGCACCACGAGCATCCCGCCGGTCGGGTCGATGTCGTTGGCGAGGACGTCGACCAGCGTGGCCGACTGGCCGTAGAGGGTGAGGCTGTCGGGCACGGCCACCGGCTCGCGCGGCGGGCGCTCGGACGGGCGTACGTCGACCCGGATCCGTCCCTCGTCGAAGGGCGCGTTGCCGAACTTGGCGCCGTAGTCGAGGAAGAACGTCTTCGCCTGGGTGGACCGGAACGTGATGGTGCCGTCGACCAGGTCGGTGCGCACCTCCGCGCCGCCGATCTCGGCGACCTTCCCGGCCAGCTGGACCACCGCGCTCGGGGTGACCGGGTCGGAGCCGGGCAGGTCGTTGGCGAGCGGGCGGATCGTGATCGGCTTGCCGGTCTGGCCGGCGACGACGTCGGGCTCGGCCGTGGCGGGGAAGGCCTTGCGGTCCAGCTTGTCCTGGACCTGGAACTTGAGCTCCTGCGTCACCGCCTCCTGCCCGAACCCGTCGGCCACGGCGTAGTCCACCGTGACCAGGCCCGACCTGGCCGGGGCGGTGAAGCGGATCCGGCCGCTGGCCGTGGTGCGCGCCACTGCGCCGGTGCGCTCGCCTCCGATGGCCGTCGCCGACTCGAGCGACAGCGGGTCGCCGTCGGCCTTGTCGCGCCAGTCGGGCAGCACGGGTACGTCGAGGGTGCCGCCCGACGGGACCGTCCAGACCCGAGGCTCGAAGCCCTCGCGCAGATGGGGCGGCGCGTTGACCGAGTCGGCGCGTGGCGTGACCGTGACGGTGGCGTGCGCGGAGACCTCCCGCCCGTCGTCGATGTAGTACTCGAACGTCGTGGTCGGGGAGTCGTTGGGCAGCCGGATCTGGACGGTCTGGCCGTCGGGGCTGATGGTGACCTCGGCATCGGGGTTCGACTTGTCCTGCACCGACCGGATCGCGAGCAGCCGCCCCTCGGGAGCCGTGTCGTTGTCGAGCGGGTGCAGCACGGTGGTCCGGCCGAGGCGGGCGCCGAGCGAGTCGGGCTTGGCCTCCGGCGGCCGCCGGTCGCCGAGGTCCTCCTGCTCGTCCTCCTCGTTCTGGTCCTCCTCGGTCACCCGGTTCTTGTAGGCGTCCCAGTTGTCGAGGCGGGTCGGCTCGTCGGAGTCGATGTCCCAGACCGCACCGGTGGCGCGGTCGTTGAGCAGGATCTCGCCGCGGTTGACCCGGAAGACCAGGTCGTTGGACTCGGTGCCGAGCTGGTTGGTGACCGGAGCGTCGTCGCCGCAGTGCGTGGCCACGGCACCGAGGCCGCCGGACCAGGCGCCGTA
This sequence comes from uncultured Actinomycetota bacterium, assembly GCA_963769475.1. Classification (GTDB taxonomy): domain Bacteria; phylum Actinomycetota; class Actinomycetes; order Propionibacteriales; family Nocardioidaceae; genus Nocardioides. Next base: position 117,306 of record CAVYLX010000002.1, read on the forward strand.
CTGGCACGCGCCGAGGCGCACCGGCGGGCTCGGGCGGCCGGTCACCCCGTCGGCCACGGTCGACTCGTCGCCGGTGGCGAGGTCGATCTCCAGGAGCCGGTCGGTGGTCGCGACCAGCACCGAGGAAGCGTCGGGGCCGGGTGCCTGCAGCACCGAGTCAGCGGGTACGTCGACATCCGGGCCGCCCAGCACCTGCAGGGCGCCGGCCTCGGGGTCGAGCACGATCGCCGTGTCGCCGACCGAGGTGACCATCAGCCCGTCGCCGAAGTCGCCGCCGAGGTCCTGGGTCTTCGGCTTCCCGAAGCCCACGTCGGTCGGGGCCAGGCGGGCCAGGGTGTCGTCGTCGGCCGAGGCGACCAGCACGTCGCCATCCTGGGTGACCGCGAGCGCGGCAGAGGTGCCGGTCGTGGCGACCGGCGGTGACTGGGCGTCGAGGTCGCCGACCAGCGGCTCCCCCAGCTCAGGGTCGATCCGCTCGGCCCACAGCTTGCCGGTGCCGGGGTCGAGCACGGCCACCGTGCCGCCGGCCAGCTGGACCTGCGCGGCCGAGGGGACCTTGGCCACCTCGCCGTCCGGGTGCTCGACCGTCGAGGGGTTGATCGGGCTCAGCGTGGAGCTCGAGATGTTGACGCCGATCACCGCGGCGCCCTGCTGGACCACGTCGAGCTGGGTGTCGAGCTCGGCGAAGATCGCGCCGTCGAGCTGCCCGATCGGCTTGTTGATCCGGCCGTAGAACCCGTCGCGGGAGTTGGTGACCCAGATGCCACCGTCGTTGAGCTGGGCCTCGTGGGACTGGTACCCGTCGGCGTACACGGCCGCGACGATGACCCCGGTCACTGCGATGAGCAGCGCCAGGTTGGATGCGATGGCAACCCGGTGCCGTCGAATCACCGCCGAGAACGGCACGAGTGCTTCTCTCCCAAGAATGTAGCCCAAGACCTGCCCCGAGACTATGTAGCGCTGCAGCCAGCCACAAGTTGACCCCGGGTTGACGGCAGCCGAGAGAATGGTCGTATGCCCGGTCCGGTCGCTCTCGAGGTGCGGTACGCCGCGGGTTCCGGCGTACTCCTCGGCGCGGGCAGCCGGTGGCTGCTGATCGACGTAGCCGACCCGGACGACCCTTATCTGGAGACCGTCTGGGACCTGCTCACCGCGCCGACGCCGCCTTCGGAGCGGGTGCTGGCGGCCGTCGACGCACGCTACGGCGCCGAGTGCTCGCTGGTGCTCGTGGACCTGACGCCGGGAGCCGAGACCCGCGTGGCGCGCGGCACCGGTCGGATCTCGAACGTCGACGGGCGGCGACTGCTGCGGCTGTCGGACGAACCCGGCGTCGCGGCCAGGCGGCTGGTGTCCGGCATCGTCGCCGCGTCCGGTGCGGACCTGGTGCCCGTCGCCGTGCCGCCCGTGGCCGTCGTCGCGGCGGCACCGGCACCTCCTGCCGGCCCCGGGCATGATCGACGGGATCCCGCCAGAGATCCTGGCGGCCAACGCGCCCGACCGCGTGGCCCCGCCCGCGCCGGCCATGAGAGCTCCGGACCACACCGCGCGCCGGTCGGCCGACCCCGACCACGACGGCCACACGACCGCCCGCGACGCTGGGCCCGACTCTGGTGGCGTCGACCATCTCCGGCAGACCACCCACGAGACCGTCCTGGCCGTGCACTGTCCCTCCGGGCACCCGACGCCGGCTTTCACCGCGAGCTGCCGCGTCTGCCGAGTCGCCGTGCCGCCCCAGGAGCCGCACCGGATGCCGCGACCCCGCCTCGGGGTGCTGCACCTGCCGGACGGCACCGAGGTGCCGCTCGACCGCGGTGTGGTCTTCGGCCGCCAGCCCAGCGCGCCGCCGGCAGGCGAGGACTGGCCCCAGCTGGTCAGGCTGCCCTCCGACAACGGCTACGTGTCCCGCAACCACCTGCAGATCGAGCTCGACGGCTGGCTGGTCCTCGCGACCGACCTCGGCTCCCGCGGAGGGACCACGCTGCGGATCCCCGGGCGGCCCGCCGAGCGGATCCGGTCCGGGGAGAGGTACATCTGGGAGCCCGGTCAGGTGTTCGACCTGGCGGACAGCTACGAGATCCTCTACGAAGTCAGGTAGAACGTCTCCTTGTGACGGGCCCTCGGATCCCTGGCTTCACCTACCTCCAGCATCTCGGCAGCGGGGGCTTCGCCGACGTCTACCTCTACGAGCAGCAATTTCCGCAGCAGAAGGTCGCGGTCAAGGTGGTGCGTCCTGACGTCGCCCTGACCGATCGCGAGAAGTCGCTGTTCACGGCCGAGGCCAACGCGATGGCCCGGCTGGCCGACCACCCCTACATCGTCTCGGTGATCACGGCCGGGGTCACCGAGGACCGGCCCTACCTGGTGATGCGCTACTGCCCGCCGCCGGACCTGGGCGTGCGCGTGCGTACGGCACCGATGGCGACGTCCGACGCGATCAGCACCGGCATCAAGATCGCCAGCGCCGTCGAGACCGCGCACCGCGTCGGCATCGTGCACCGGGACATCAAGCCCAGCAACGTGCTGGTGACGACGTACCAGGAGCCCGCGCTGACCGACTTCGGCATCGCCGGCCACCTGCACGAGGTGGAGGGTGACGACGAGGTCCGGATCTCCTATCCCTGGTCGCCTCCCGAGCTGCTCGAGGGTCGCTCCAACGGCTCGGTGGCCTCCGACGTCTACTCCCTCGGCGCCACGATCTGGAACCTGCTCACCGGCCGCTCGCCGTTCGCGGTGCCCCAGGGCGACAACTCGGCGCAGGCGCTGACCGCGCGGATCCTGCACACGCCGGCCTCGCCGACCCAGCGTCGCGACGTACCCCCTGGGCTGGAGCGGCTGCTCGCCCAGTGCCTCGCCAAGGACCCGCGCCACCGACCCCGGTCCGCCCTCGAGCTGGCGAGAGGTCTGCAGCGCGTCGAGGCGGAGGCCGGCTTCTCTCGTACCGCGATCGCGGTCGAGGGCGACCGCCCCGCGACCAGCGCGTACGCCGACTCCGAGCTCGGCCTGGACGGCGACCCGGACGTCACGAACGTCAAGCCGATCACCGTGATCCCCGCCTCCGGCCCGCGTGCGGCGCAGGTCGAGGCCGCGCGCGGCGGCCGGCCGGGGACGCCGCCCCCTCCCCGTCCGCCCGAGCGTCCGTCGTCGGTGGTCTGGGCGGTGATCGGCATCGTGGTGGTCGTGACCGTGGTGGTGCTGCTGGCGCTGCGCTCCGGAGACAACGACGACACCGACCCGCCACCCGACCCGTCGTCGAGCACCCCGCTCTCGCTGGCACCCGACGCCCCGCTCGAGCAGCCCGTCCTCAACGGCGAGCGCTCCGGCGACTCGGTGACGTTCACCTGGCGGGTGCCGGGCGGCACCGAGCCCGAGGACACCTGGGAGTGGACCCGCCCCGACACCGGCGACCGCAACCGCACGACCGACACCGAGCTCACCGTGCGAGCCCCGGACCGCGTCTGCCTCCAGGTCACGCTGGTCCGCGGCTCCGAGGCCTCGCCTGTGGCCAACCGCTGCATCGATTGAGCGAGCAGCAGGGCGCGAGGAACGAGCGCGCTGCGTGGGCGAGACAAGGTCGAGTAGCCGTCGCCGACCGAGCCTGCGAGGTCGCGAACGGCGTATCGAGACCCAGGAGGTGACGGGGAGGGTCTCGATACGGCCTCGCCTAGCGGCTCGGCCTACTCGACCACCGAACCGCCGACGACCGCGCCCAGCGGCTCGGCCTACTCGACCACCGAACCGCCGACGACCGCGCCCAGCGGCTCGGCCTACTCGACCACCGAACCGCCGACGACCGCGCCCAGCGGCTCGGCCTACTCGACCACCGAACCGCCGACGACCGCGCCCAGCGGCTCGGCCTACTCGACCACCGAACCGCCGACGACCGCGCCCAGCGGCTCGGCCTACTCGACCACCGAACCGCCGACGACCGCGCCCAGCGGCTCGGCCTACTCGACCACCGAACCGCCGACGACCGCGCCCAGCGGCTCGGCCTACTCGACCACCGAACCGCCGACGACCGCGCCTAGCGGCTCGGCCTACTCGACCAACGAGTCAGCCCTGCTGCGCATCCTCTTCGCGCTGGACCTTCCTGTCCTTGGCGAGGCTGGCGAGGGCGGTGACGACCAGGGTCACGATGATCACGCCGAGGCTGAGCAGTGACGAGATCTCGAAGACCTCGATGTGCTCGCCGTCGTTGAGGAACGACAGCTCGTTCTCGTGCAGGGCGTGCAGCACCAGCTTCACGCCGATGAACGCGAGGATGAACGAGAGGCCGAGGGACAGGTAGACCAGCCGCTCGAGCAGGCCGCCGAGCAGGAAGTACAGCTGGCGCAGACCCATCAGCGCGAACACGTTGGCCGTGAAGACCAGGTAGGGCTCCTGGGTGATGCCGAAGATCGCCGGGATCGAGTCGAGCGCGAACAGGATGTCGGTGGTGCCGAGCGCGATGATCACGATCAGCATCGGCGACACGAAGCGGCTGCCGTTCTGGCGAGTACCAGAGCTTCAGGCCGTGGAACTCCTCGCCGACGTTGAGGTGGCTCTGGGCGAACTTGACCACCGCGTTGTCCTCGGGGTGCTCGTCCTCGTGGCTGCGGTAGTTCTGCACCAGGCGTGTACGCCGTGTAGACCAGGAAGGCGCCGAAGACGTAGAAGATCCAGGAGAAGTTCTCGATCAGCTGGTAGCCGAGCGCGATGAAGATGCCGCGGAAGACCAGGGCCAGGATGATGCCGACCATCAGCGCTTCCTGCTGGAGGTGCCGGGGCACCTTCAGCGCGGCCATCAGGATGATGAAGACGAAGAGGTTGTCGATCGAGAGGCTGTACTCGGTCAGCCAGCCGGCGTAGAACTCGATGCCGTAGTCATGGCCGTGGAAGAGCAGCACCCAGGCTCCGAACGCCACCGCAGCGCCGACGTAGACGCAGAGCGCGATCGCGCACTCCTTCATCGACGGTTCGTGCGGGTCGCGGGCGATGACGACTACGTCGAAAAGGAGAACGGCGACGGTGACGCCGATGGTGACGGCCCATTCGAGGGTCGAAACTTCCACAGGATTCTCCTGAATCGGGGGATGGCTGGACGCCTGAGGTCTCTCCCGCCGCCGGGTCTTCGACCCGGTGACCTGCGGCCCCGGACCGGAACTCCGGCCGTGTTGACGAGACCGCAACGAAGGAATACTCCCCTCCTGCGTCCTCATTCTTTCATGCCCGCTGCGGCTCCGCCGAATGGAGCCCCGAGCCTGGACAGCTCGGCCTCGCCGCCGTCGAGAGCGGTGAGCACCCAGGGGCCGTCGGGCGTCAGCGTGAACGTGTGCTCGTAGTGCGCGGCCAGGGACCCGTCGGTGGTCACCACGGTCCAGTCGTCGGCCAGTACGGCGGTCTCCTTGGTGCCGAGCGTGATCATCGGCTCGACCGCGAGGGCCAGGCCCTCGACCAGCTTGGGTCCGCGCCGCCGGCCGTAGTTCGGTACGTCGGGGGCCTGGTGCATCTCCGACCCGATGCCGTGCCCGGTGTAGTCCTCGACGATGCCGTAGGCGCCTTCCGAGCGGACGTAGGCCTCCACCGCCTGGGAGATGTCGCCGACCCGGCCGCCGAGGCGCGCCGCGGCGATCCCGCGCCACATCGCCTCCTCGGTCACCCGCATCAGCTCGGTGACCTCGTCGACTCACCGGGCCGACCGCGACCGTGATCGCGGCGTCACCGTGCCAGCCATCGACGATCGCGCCGCAGTCGATCGAGATGACGTCGCCGTCGGCCAGCACCTGGTCGCCGGGGATGCCGTGCACGACCTGGTGGTTGACGGAGGTGCAGATGGTGCCGGTGAAGCCGTGGTAGCCGAGGAACGACGGCACGCCGCCGGCCGGCACGGATGTGGTCCTCCGCGATCGCGTCGAGCTCGCCGGTGCTGATGCCGGCGCGCACGGACAGACCGGAGCAGCTCGAGCGTCTCGCCGACCAGCAGGCCGGCGCGGCGCATCACCGCGATCTCGTCGCGGGTCTTGATCTCGATCCCGCGGTCGAGCAGGCGCATCAGTAGGTCAGCCGACGGTTACGACTCGGGAATGACGTCCAGCGCGTCGAAGATCCGGTGGGTGACCTCGTCGACCTCGCCCATGCCGTCGACCTCGACCAGGATCCCGCGCTGGCGGTAGACGTCGATCAGCGGCTCGGTCTGCTCGGCGTAGACCTCCTGGCGGCGGCGTACGACGTCCTCGGTGTCGTCGGTGCGACCCTCGACCTCGCGCGCGCTGCACGAGCCGCGAGACGATCTCGTCAGCGTCGACCGTGAGCACCACGGCGGCGTCGAGCTGGTGACCGGTGAACTTGATCATCCCGTCGAGCTCTTCGACCTGGGCCAGGGTGCGCGGGTAGCCGTCGAGCAGGAAGCCAGGCTCGGCGTCGGGCTCGTCGATGCGGTTGCGGACCATCTTGTTGGTGATCTCGTCCGGCACGTAGTCGCCGGCGTCCATGTAGCGCTTGGCCTCGACCCCGAGCTCGGTGCCCTCGGACACGTTGGCCCGGAAGATGTCGCCAGTGGAGATCGCTGGAATCTTGAAGTGCTCCGCGACGAACTTCGCCTGCGTGCCCTTCCCGGCCCCGGGGGGCCCCATCATGATCAGCCTCATTTAGCGCAGGAATCCTTCGTAGTTGCGCTGCTGGAGCTGGCTCTCGATCTGCTTCACCGTGTCCAGGGCGACTCCGACCATGATCAGAATCGAGGTGCCGCCGAAGGGGAAGTTCTGGTTGGCGTCGATCAGGACCAGGGCGATCAGCGGGATGAGCGAGATCAGACCGAGGTAGAGAGCGCCCGGCAGCGTGATGCGGGACAGGACGTAGGACAGGTAGTCCTCGGTCGGCTTGCCCGCCCGGATTCCGGGGATGAAGCCGCCGTACTTCTTCATGTTGTCCGCCACCTCGACGGGGTTGAAGGTGATCGATACGTAGAAGTAGGTGAAGAAGACGATGAGGCCGAAGTAGACGGCCATGTAGAGCGGGTGCCCACCCGACACGAAGTAGTCGTTGAGGAACGTGATGACCGGGCTCGTGCTGGTCTGGTTGAACTGCACCGCCATCGCCGGCAGGTAGAGCAGCGACGAGGCGAAGATGACGGGGATGATGCCGGCCTGGTTGACCTTCAACGGGATGTAGGTCGAGCTGCCGCCGAACATCTTGCGGCCCACCATGCGGCGCGCGTACTGCACGGGGATCCGGCGCTGCGACTGCTCGATGAAGATGACGGCTGCGACCACGACGAGTCCGACCGCGATGACGATGGCGAAGATCCACCAGCCCTGGCCGATCTGGACCTGCCACAGGGCGGTCGGGAACGTCGCCACGACCTGGCAGAAGATCAGGATCGACATGCCGTTGCCGACGCCGCGCTCGGTGATCAGCTCGCCGAGCCACATGATCACCGCGGTGCCGGCGGTCATGGTGACCACCATGACCAAGAACGTGGAGGTGCTGTTGTCGTGCAGCAGTGGCAGCTCGCACTGGAGCAGACCGCCGCTTCGGGCGAGGGCGACGATGCCGGTGGCCTGCAGGAGCGCGAGGCCGAGCGTCAGGTAGCGGGTGTACTGCGTGATCTTGGTCTGACCGGCCTGGCCCTCCTTCTTCAGCGCCTCGAGCCGCGGGATCACGACGACGAGCAGCTGCAGGATGATGCTGGCCGTGATGTAGGGCATGATGCCGAGCGCGAAAACGGTCAGCTGGAGCAGGGCACCACCGGAGAACAGGTTGACCAGGCTGTAGAGGCCGGCGTTCTCGCCGTCCTGCGCAAGGTCGATACACGACTGCACGTTCCGCACGTGTACGCCGGGCGCCGGGATCTGAGATCCGGCCCGGAAGACGACGATGATGAACAGAACGAACAGCAGCTTGCGCCGCAGGTCGGGAGTCCGGAAGGCGTTCACGAACGCGCTGAGCACGAGTTCCTCTTTCTCCAGCGGGGTGTCGGGCCCTCGGGCCCGACAAACCCTAACAGGGGCCTGATGTGGGTCAGGGGCGTGGCCGGAGCTCCGTACGGAGTCTCAGGCTCACGCCCCTCATCCAACGATTCAGAGAACGGTGGTGGTTCCGCCTGCGGCCTCGATCTTCTCCTTGGCGGAGCCGGAGAACGCGTTGACGCTCACCGCGACCTTGACCGAGATGTCGCCCTGACCGAGCACCTTGACGGGCTGGTTCTTGCGGACGGCACCCCGCGCCACGAGCTCGTCGACGGTGACGTCGCCACCCTCGGGGAAGAGCTCGCAGATGCGGTCCAGGTTGACGACCTGGAACTCGACCTTGAACGGGTTCTTGAACCCCTTGAGCTTGGGCAGCCGCATGTGCATCGGCATCTGCCCGCCCTCGAAGTGGGCCGGGACCTGGTTGCGGGCCTTGGTGCCCTTGGTGCCACGGCCCGCGGTCTTGCCCTTCGAGCCCTCACCGCGACCAACGCGGGTCTTGGCGGTCTTGGCGCCGGGAGCCGGACGCAGGTGATGAAGTTTGAGCGTCATATCAATCGACTTCCTCGACCGTCACCAGGTGACGGACGGTGTGGACCATGCCCCGGATCTCCGGGCGGTCTTCCTTGACGACGACGTCGCCGATCCGCTTGAGACCGAGCGAACGCATCGTCTCGCGCTGGTTGGCCTTGCGACCGATCGTCGACTTCAGCTGCTGGACCTTGAGCTGTCCCATCAGGAGTTACCTCCTGCTGCGGCAGCGGCGGCGGCGATGCCGTCGGCCTTGGCCTTCAGCAGCGCAGCCGGAGCAACATCCTCGACCCGCAGGCCGCGGCGTGCGGCCACGGTCTCGGGCTGCTCCAGCATCTGGAGAGCCGTGACCGTCGCGTGCACGATGTTGATCTGGTTGGACGAGCCGAGCGACTTGCTCAGGATGTCGTGGATGCCGGCGCACTCCAGGACCGCGCGCACCGGACCACCGGCGATGACGCCGGTACCGGGCGCGGCCGGGCGCAGCATGACCACGCCGGCAGCCTTCTCACCCTGGACGGGGTGCGGGATGGTGCCCTGGATGCGGGGGACGCGGAAGAAGTTCTTCTTCGCCTCCTCGACGCCCTTGGCGATCGCCGCGGGCACCTCCTTGGCCTTGCCGTAGCCGACGCCGACCATGCCTTCGCCGTCACCGACGACCACGAGGGCGGTGAAGCTGAAGCGACGACCACCCTTCACGACCTTGGCGACGCGGTTGATCGCTACGACCCGCTCGATGTACTGGTTCTTGTCGGCACCCTGACCACGACCGCCGTCGCGACCACGGCCTCCGCCCTGGCGACCACCGTCGCGCTGTCCGCGCTGGGCTCCGCTCATGAGTCTTTACCTTCTCTCTGAAAACTGTGTGTGCTCGTCGACGTCGAGGGGGACATCAGAACGTCAGCCCGCCCTCGCGGGCGCCATCGGCAAGGGCCGCGATCCGGCCGTGGTACTTGTTGCCGGCGCGGTCGAAGACCACGGTCTCGACACCGACACCCTTGGCCCGCTCGGCGACGAGCTCGCCGACGCGCTTGGCCTTGGCCGTCTTGTCGCCCGACAGCGTGCGCAGGTCGGACTCCATGGTCGAGGCGTACGCCAGCGTCTTGCCCTCGAGGTCGTCGACCACCTGGACGCTGATGTGCTTCGAGGAGCGGGTGACCACGAGGCGCGGACGCTCCGGGGTGCCCGACAGCTTCTTGCGGCCGCGGATCTGACGACGCAGCCGCGACTTCTGGCGCGCTGCGGTGTGCTTGTGCTGCTTCAGGGATACAGCCATGGCTACTTACCAGCCTTTCCGACCTTGCGGCGGATGTGCTCGCCGGCGTAACGAACGCCCTTGCCCTTGTAGGGCTCGGGCTTGCGCAGCTTGCGGATGTTGGCGGCAACCTCACCGACCAGCTGCTTGTCGATCCCGGCGACGCCGAGCTCGAGTAGGTCCGTCGACGCTGAAGGTGATGCCCTCGGGAGCGTCGAACACGATCGGGTGGGAGTAACCGAGCTGGAACTCCAGCTGGGTCGGGCCCTTGGACAGGACGCGGTAACCGACACCGACGATCTCGAGCTTCTTCTCGAAACCTTCGGTGACACCGACGACCATGTTGTTGATCAGGGTGCGGGTCAGGCCGTGGAGGGCCTTGCTCTGACGCTCGTCGTCGGGACGCTTGACGTCCAGGACGGCGTCGTTGCGCTCGACGACGATCGGCGCGGCGACGGTGTGCGAGAGCGTGCCCTTGGGTCCCTTGACGGTCACCACGGCATCGTCGATCGCGACGTCGACACCGGACGGGACGTCGATGGGCAGCTTGCCAATGCGCGACATGCTTCTGGTCTCCTTCTCGGTCTCGTCGTTACCAGACGTAGGCGAGGACTTCCCCACCCACGCCCTTCTGGTTTGCCTGGCGGTCGGTCAGCAGGCCCTGGCTGGTCGAGATGATCGCGACGCCGAGGCCACCGAGCACCTTCGGCAGGCCGGTGCTCTTCGCGTAGACGCGGAGGCCGGGCTTGCTGATGCGGCGTACGCCGGCAATGGAGCGCTCGCGGTTGCGGCCGTACTTGAGGGTGATGTGCAGGGTCTGGCCCACACCCTCGTTGTCGGTCACGTCGAAGGAGGTGATGTAGCCCTCCTGCTTGAGGATCTCCGCGACGCCCTGCTTCAGCTTGCTGTAGGGCATGGCCACGGCGTCGTGGTACGCCTGGTTGGCGTTACGCAGACGCGTCAGCATGTCTGCGATCGGGTCGGTCATCGTCATTGCTTGGGGTTCTCTCTCTTCTGTGGTTTCCCCGAAGGGACCTTCAGCGGTAGTGGGGGTCCGGAGTTACCAGGAGGACTTGGTCACGCCGGGGAGCTCGCCGCGGTGGGCCATCTCCCGCAGGCAGATCCGGCACAGGCCGAACTTGCGGTAGACCGCCTTGGGCCGGCCACATCGCTGGCAGCGGGTGTAGCCGCGGACCGCGAACTTGGGCTTGCGGGCCGCCTTGACCCTCAGTGCTGTCTTCGCCATGTCTCTCTCCTGCTCAGCGTTCCGCGAAGGGGAAGCCGAGCTGCTTGAGCAGTGCCCGCCCCTCGTCGTCGTTGGTCGCGGTCGTGACGACCGTGATGTCCATGCCCCGCTGGCGGTCGACCTTGTCCTGGTCGATCTCGTGGAACATGACCTGCTCGGTCAGACCGAACGTGTAGTTGCCCCGGCCGTCGAACTGCTTGGGCGAGAGGCCGCGGAAGTCGCGGATGCGCGGGAGCGCGATCGACAGAAGTCGGTCGAGGAACTCCCACATCCGGTCGCCCCGCAGCGTCACGTGGGTGCCGATCGGCATGCCCTCACGCAGCTTGAACTGCGCGATGGACTGGCGGGCCTTGGTCACGGCCGGCTTCTGGCCGGTGATCGCGGTGAGGTCCTTGATGGCACCCTCGATCAGCTTGGAGTCGCGAGCCGCCTCGCCGACGCCCATGTTGACCACGATCTTGGTCAGGCCGGGCACCTGCATGACGTTCTTGATGTCGAACTCGGACCGCAGCGCGGGGAGGATCTCCTCGCGGTAGCGCGTCTTGAGTCGGGGCGTCACCTTTTCCTCGGTGGCGACCTGGGTCTCGGTCTCGGTCCCTGAGTCGGTTTGAGTCTCGCTCATCAGATTTCCTTGCCGGTCTTGCGGGAGATGCGGACGCTGCGCGTCGCGGCGTAGGTCGAGCCGTCGGGACGACGCTTGAGGACCTCGTCACGGCGGAAGCCGATCCGGGTCACGCCGTCGCCCTCGACGAGCATCACGTTGGAGACGTGGATGGGCGCCTCGGTGGTGATGATGCCGCCGGTGGTGCCGCCGCGGCCGCCCTGGTTGACGACCTTGGTGTGGCGCTTGACGCGGTTGACGCCCTCGACGATCACCCGCTGCTCCTCGCGGAGCACCTTGATGATCTTGCCTTCGGCGCCCTTGTCACGGCCGGCGATCACCTTGACGGTGTCGCCCTTCTTGATGTTCACGCTGGCCTTCTTGGACTTTGGCATGCTCACAACACCTCCGGGGCGAGCGAGATGATCTTCATGAACTTCTTCTCGCGCAGCTCGCGGCCCACGGGGCCGAAGATGCGGGTGCCGCGCGGCTCACCATCGGACTTGAGGATGACGGCGGCGTTCTCGTCGAACTTGATGTAGGACCCGTCACCGCGACGGCGCTCCTTGACGGTGCGCACGATGACGGCCTTGACGACGTCGCCCTTCTTGACGTTGCCACCGGGGATCGCGTCCTTGACCGTGGCCACGATGGTGTCGCCGATGCCGGCGTAGCGCCGACCCGACCCACCGAGCACGCGGATGCACAGGATCTCCTTGGCACCGGTGTTGTCGGCGACCTTGAGCCTGGACTCTTGCTGGATCATTTCGCCCTTTCCAGAATCTCCACGATGCGCCAGCGCTTCGTGGCGGACAGCGGGCGGGTCTCCATCAGGAGCACCCGGTCGCCGATGCCGCACTCGTTCTGCTCGTCGTGGGCCTTGAGCTTGCTGGTGCGCCGCAGGACCTTGCCGTACTTCGCGTGCTTGACGCGGTCCTCGACGGACACGACCACGGTCTTGTCCATCTTGTCGCTGACGACCAGGCCCTCACGGACCTTGCGCGCGTTGCGCTGAACGGCACCCTCAGCGGGGCTGTCAGTGTTCTGCTCGCTCATGCGCTTGCCTCTTCTTCGATTGACGCAGTCTCATCCGCACCCGGGGCCACGCGGATGCCGAGCTCGCGCTCACGCACCACGGTGTAGATCCGGGCAATGTCCTTCTTGACCGTGCGCAGCCGGCCGTGGCTCTCCAGCTGGCCGGTGGCCGCCTGGAACCGGAGGTTGAAAAGCTCCTCCTTGGCCTCGCGCAGCTTGGCTTCGAGGTCGACGTCGTTGAGCTCGTCGAGCTCGTGTGCAGCGGTGCCCTGAGCCATCAGAACTCACCACCCTCTCGCGAGATGAAGCGGCACTTCATCGGCAGCTTGTGGATCGCGAGACGCGTGGCCTCACGAGCCGTGGCCTCGTCGACTCCGGAAAGTTCGAACAGGACCCGGCCGGGCTTCACGTTGGCGATCCACCACTCGGGCGAACCCTTACCGGAACCCATCCGGGTCTCGGCCGGCTTCTTGGTCAGCGGGCGGTCGGGGTAGATGTTGATCCACACCTTTCCGCCTCGCTTCATGTAGCGGGTCATGGCAATACGAGCGGACTCGATCTGGCGGTTGGTCAGGTAGTGACCCTCGACCGCCTGGATGCCGAAGTCACCGAATGCCAGGGTGGTCCCGCCCTTGGCGGCACCACGCCGGTTGGGGTGGTGCTGCTTGCGGTGCTTGACGCGACGGGGCATCAACATGGCTCAGGCCTCCGTTCCTGGACTAGCGTTTTCGGTTCCTGAGGAGCCGAGGGACGAGGCGTCTCGAAGGGCGGTCGTGGGAGCTGCCACCGGAGCGGCAGCGGGGGCAGCAGCGGCCTCGGCCGGAGCCTCGGTCGCCGGTGCCTCGCGGTCGGAGCGGGTCGGGCGGTCGCCACGGGTGCCACGGCTCGGACGCTCGCCGCCACGGCTCGGACGGCCGGCACTGCCACCGCGGCCGGGTACGCCGGCGCGGGCAGCAGCCTGGGCCTGACGCTCGGCACGGGTGCCGGCGACCTCGCCCTTGTAGATCCAGACCTTCACGCCGATCCGGCCGAACGTCGTACGGGCCTCGTAGAAGCCGTAGTCGATGTCGGCACGCAGCGTGTGCAGCGGGACGCGGCCTTCGCGGTAGAACTCGGTGCGCGACATCTCGGCGCCGTTGAGGCGGCCGGAGCACTGGATCCGGATGCCCTTGGCACCCGAACGCATCGAGGTCTGCATGGCCTTGCGCATCGCGCGACGGAACTGCACGCGGCCCGACAGCTGCTCGGCCACGCCCTGCGCGACCAGCTGAGCGTCGACCTCGGGGTTCTTGACCTCGAGGATGTTCAGCTGGACCTGCTTGCCGGTGAGCTTCTCGAGGTCACCGCGGATGCGGTCGGCCTCGGCGCCGCGGCGGCCGATCACGATGCCCGGGCGGGCAGTGTGGATGTCGACGCGGACCCGGTCCCGGGTGCGCTCGATCTCGACCTTGGAGATGCCGGCCCGCTCCATGCCCTTGGAGAGCAGCTTGCGGATGGCGACATCCTCGCCGACGTACGCCTTGTAGAGCTTGTCGGCGTACCAGCGGGACTTGTGGTCCGTGGAGATACCGAGGCGGAAGCCGTTCGGGTTGATTTTCTGGCCCATCAGGCACTCTTCCCATTCTTGGAGCCGCGCTGCTTGGCGTGAACCACGGCGTCGGCAGGCTGGACTACGAGCGTGATGTGGCTCGTGCGCTTGAGGATCCGGGTGGCCCGGCCCTGGGCCCGGGGGCGCCAGCGCTTCATGGTCGGACCCTCGTCGACGTGGGCAACCGACACGACCAGGTCGTGGGTGTCCAGGCCTTCGGTGGTCTCGGCGTTGGCGATCGCGCTCTCCAGCACCTTGTAGACCGTCTCGGAGGCGGCCTGCGGTGCGAACTGCAGCAGCGACAGGGCGTCCTCGACGGGCATGCCACGGACCATGTCGACGACACGGCGGGCCTTCATCGGGGTGATGCGCACGAAACGCGCGCGGGCGAACGCGCCCGGCTGGTCGCCGAGCAGCGAGTCGCGGCGGGCGCTGGTGCGCCGGCGCTCAGTGGTAGCCATCAGCGACGTCGTCCCTTCCGGTCGTCCTTCACGTGGCCGCGGTAGGTGCGGGTCGGCGCGAACTCGCCCAGCTTGTGTCCGACCATCGAGTCGGTCACGAACACCGGGACGTGCTTGCGGCCGTCGTGCACCGCGATGGTGTGGCCGATCATGTCGGGCACGATCATCGAGCGGCGCGACCACGTCTTGATCACGTTGTGGCTGCCCTTGGCGTTCTCGGCGTCCACCTTCTTCTGAAGGTGGTCGTCGATGAAGGGGCCCTTCTTCAGGCTGCGAGGCATCTCGTTACTTCCCTACTCAGCGCTTCTTGCCGGACTTGCGGCGACGGATGATCTGGGAGTCGCTGGCCTTGCGCTTGCGCGTACGGCCCTCGGCCTTGCCCCAGGGGGACACCGGGTGGCGACCACCCGAGGTCTTGCCTTCGCCACCACCGTGCGGGTGGTCGACCGGGTTCATGACGACACCACGGACGGTCGGGCGCTTGCCCTTCCAGCGCATGCGGCCGGCCTTGCCCCAGTTGATGTTGGACTGCTCGGCGTTGCCGACCTCGCCAACAGTGGCGCGGCAGCGGACGTCGACGTAGCGCATCTCGCCCGAGGGGAGACGCAGCGTCGCGCGGGAGCCCTCACGGGCGACCAGCTGGGCGCTGTTGCCGGCGGACCGGGCGATCTTGGCACCGCCGCCGGGCCGGAGCTCGACGCAGTGGATCGTGGTACCGACGGGGATGTTGCGCAGCGGCAGGTTGTTGCCGGGCTTGATGTCGGCGCCCACACCGGACTCGATCGTGATGCCCTGCACCAGGTCCTTCGGCGCGATGATGTAGCGCTTCTCGCCGTCGGCGAAGTGCAGCAGGGCGATCCGGGCGGTCCGGTTGGGGTCGTACTCGATGTGAGCGACCTTGGCGGGCACGCCGTCCTTGTCGTAGCGACGGAAGTCGATGATCCGGTACGCGCGCTTGTGACCGCCACCCTGGTGCCGGGTGGTGATCCGGCCCTGGTTGTTGCGGCCGCCCTTCTTGGGGAGCGGACGGGTCAGGGACTTCTCCGGCGTGGTCCGGGTGATCTCGACGAAGTCGGCGACCGACGAGCCGCGACGGCCCGGGGTGGTCGGCTTGTACTTGCGAATAGCCATCAGGAAACCGGTCCTCCGAAGATGTCGATGCGGTGGCCCTCAGCAAGGCTGACGATGGCGCGCTTGGTGTCCTTGCGCTTGCCGAGACCGTTGCGGGTCCGGCGCGTCTTGCCCTTGCGGTTGATCGTGTTGACCGAGGTCACCTTGACGTTGAAGATCTTCTCGACCGCGATCTTGATCTCGGTCTTGTTGGCGTCGGGGCGCACCAGGAACGTGTACTTGTTGTTGTCGAGCAGGCCGTAGCTCTTCTCGGACACGACCGGCGCGATCAGGATGTCGCGGTGGTCCTTGTGCAGCGTGCTCACTTGTCGCTCCCCTCACCGGCGCGGGTGAAGCCCGCTGCCTCGGCGTCCTCGGCGGACTTGAAGTAGAACTCCGCGTCGGTGGCGTCGTACCACTGGCCGTCGGGCTCGTGGTACAGGCCGGAGTCGGCGTTGCCCTTGACCTCGTAGCCCTTGGGCGCCTTGCCGCTCTTCAGCGGGGCCTTGGCGCCCTTCGGCAGGGCCGGCTTGTCGTCCTCGTCGGCGACCTCGGCGACCTCGGCGGCAAGCGCCTTCGGCTCCTCGGCGACCTTCTTGGCCGGAGCGGCCTTCTTGGCAGCCGCCTTCTTGGCCGGCTTCTCCTCGGTCTCGTCGACGGCGTCGGCGGCCGGGGCCTCGACGATTCGTGGCCGTGGCGGTCGCTCGACTTGGCGCCACCACTCACGAACGCGTCGTAGGCGCCCTTGGTGAAGACCACGTCGTCGGCAGCGAGCACGTCGTAGGTGTTGAGCTGGTCGACGGCCACGATGTGCACCTCGGGCGCGTTGCGCAGCGAGAGCCAGGTGATGGCGTCACTGCGCTCGAGCACGACGAGGAAGCGGCTGCGACCGGCGGAGAGGTCCGTGAGCGCCGCGATGGCGGCCTTGGTCGACGGCTTGGTGCCGGTGACCAGGGACTCCACCACGTGGATCCGGTCGTTGCGGGCCCGGTCGCTGAGGGCACCGCGCAGGGCGGCGGCCTTCATCTTCTTGGGGGTGCGCTGGTCGTAGGACCGGGGCTGCGGGCCGTGCACGACGCCGCCGCCGACGAACTGCGGCGCGCGGATCGAGCCCTGGCGCGCGCGGCCGGTGCCCTTCTGCTTGTAGGGCTTGCGGCCACCGCCGCGCACGTCGGCGCGGGTCTTGGTGGAGTGCGTGCCCTGGCGAGCCGCCGCCTGCTGGGCGACGACGACCTGGTGGATCAACGGGATGTTGACCTTGGCGTCGAAGATCTCGCTCGGGAGCTCGACCTTGATCGTCTTGGTTGCCATGGTGCTCAGGCCTCCTTGCCGGAGATGAAGGCGCGCTTGGCGGCCGAGCGGATGACCACGATCGCGCCCTTGGGGCCGGGGACGGCACCCTTGAGCAGGATCAGGCCCTTCTCGGTGTCGACGGCGTGCACGGTGAGGTTCTGGATGGTGATGGTGTCGCTACCCATCCGCCCGGCCATGCGGGTGCCCTTGAACACGCGACCCGGCGTGGCGCAAGCGCCGATCGAGCCGGGCTTGCGGTGGTTCTTGTGGGCACCGTGGCTGGCGCCGACGCCGTGGAAGCCGTGGAGCTTCATGACACCGGCGTAGCCCTTGCCCTTGCTGGTGGCCGTCACGTCGATGGCCTGGCCGGCCTCGAAGGTGTCGACCGGCAGCTCCTGGCCGACGGTGTACTCCGAGGCGTCAGCGGTGCGGATCTCCAGCACGTGGCGGCGCGGGGTGGTGCCGGCCTTGGCGAAGTGACCGGCCTGCGGCTTGGTGACCTTGCGTCCCTCGATCTCGCCGTAGCCGACCTGGATGGCGTTGTAGCCGTCGGTCTCGGGCTGGCGGACCTGGGTGACCACGTTGGTGCTCGCGGCGATCACGGTCACGGGGACGATCCGGTTGTTGTCATCCCAGAGCTGGGTCATGCCGAGCTTGGTGCCCAGCAGGCCCTTCACGTTTCGTTCGATCGTCATTTCGGTGACTCTTCCTCGACCTAGAGCTTGATCTCGATGTCGACGCCGGCAGGCAGGTCGAGGCGCATCAGCGAGTCGACGGTCTTCGGCGTGGGATCGATGATGTCGATGAGGCGCTTGTGGGTTCGCATCTCGAAGTGCTCGCGGGAGTCCTTGTACTTGTGGGGCGAGCGGATGACGCAGAACACGTTCTTCTCGGTCGGCAGCGGCACAGGGCCGGCGACCTTCGCACCCGTACGGGTGACGGTGTCCACGATCTTGCGTGCCGAGGTGTCGATCACCTCGTGGTCATAGGCCTTGAGCCTGATGCGGATCTTCTGTCCCGCCATAGGTAGCTCGTCCTTCTTCTCATCAGCCGCTTTGGTCCGGCACGTCCCCGGGTTTGGGTCGGTCCCGCCTGTTTCTCGCCACACCGTGGTACTCACTCCGCCGACCCCCGCGGTCGGGCGTGTCGCGCATTTTTCTCGCAACGCAAGACCGGGATCATGCAGGGTGTTGGTGTGGTGCTCGACGGTTCGTCGAGCTGATCGGGTCTCCAGGTTCGGTGCGACCGCAGGCCGACCACCGAGCACGTTGGTCCGCCGTGAACTGCAGGTGGACCGGGAGACGCGATTCAGTAGTCAAGATGTGCCGCACCCCGGCAACCCGCCGGAGCAACCTGACTATCTTGGCAGACGGTCGTGATTCTGGCCAAATTCATGCGAGCAGCAGGGCGCGAGGAACGACGCGCGCTGCGTCCGGCGGAGACGAGGTCGAGCAAGCCCCGCGAGCGAGGAACGAGCTCGCGACGGGCGTGCCGAGTCAAGCGAGCAGCAGGGCGCGAGGAACGAGCGCGCTGCGTCGCGAGACGAGGTCGAGCAAGCCCCGCGAGCGAGGAACGAGCTCGCGACGGGCGTGCCGAGACCACGGTAGGTCAACGCTACGTCCCCGAGATCGGCTGCCGGGTCTCGACAACGGTCGGCGCCAGGGCGCCTCCCGCTCGACCATCGAACGGCTACTCGACCAACGAACCCTCGGGCGTCTACTGTCGTCACGTGCAAAACGAGAACACGTTCTACCCCGTCGTGGTGTGGGGCACGGGGAACATGGGTCGGGCGGCGATCCGGGCGGTCGACGCGCACCCAGCCCTGCGGCTGAGCGGGGTGGTGGTCTCCAGCACGGAGAAGGTGGGGCGCGACGCCGGGGACCTGGCCGGTCTCGGGCGCGACCTCGGCGTACCGGCCACGACGGAGGTCGACGAGGCGCTCGGCACACTCGACGGCGGCGGCGCGGTGGCCTACATGGCCTCGGGAGAACTGCGCCCCGACGACGCGATGACCGACATCCGACGCTGCCTCGCCGGCGGCGCCACCGTGGTCACGCCCGCGGTGTACGCCCTCTACGACCACCGCAGCGCTCCCGGCGAGCTGGTCGAGCCGCTGCTGGCCGCCTGCAAGGAGGGTGGTTCCGCGCTGTTCGTCAGCGGCATCGACCCCGGATGGGGCAACGATCTGCTGCCAGTGCTGGTGAGCGGCCTCGCCGGCACCGTCGACCAGATCAGGTGCCAGGAGATCTTCGACTACAGCACCTACGACGCCCCCGACTCGGTGCGCTACATCGTCGGCATGGGCCAGCCGATGGACTACGAGCCGCCGATGGTGGCGGCCGGCGTGCCGACCATGGTGTGGGGAGGCCAGGTCCGGTTGATCGCGCGGGCGCTCGAGGTCGAGCTCGACGAGATCAGGGAGACCCTCGACCGCCGGCCGCTCGAGGCCGACGCCACCAACTCGATGGGCCTCTTCGATGCCGGCACCCAGGGCGCGCTGCGCTTCGAGGTGCAGGGCATCGTCGGCGGCGAGCCCCGGATCGTCATCGAGCACGTCACCCGGATCTCCGCCGACTGCGCCACCGACTGGCCGATGCCGCCCGACGGCGGCGACGGCGCCCACCGGGTCATCATCGAGGGCCGCCCCCGGATCGAGATCAACGTCGAGGCCACCGACGAGGGCGGCAACCGCGCGGCCGGCGGTAACGCCACGGCCGCCAACCGCCTGGTCAACGCGGTGCCGTGGCTGATCGCCGCCGAGCCCGGCCTCTACGACGCTCTCGACGTACCGCTCGCTCCCGCATCAGGACGCATCACTGCAGCAGCCCCGCGAAAGGACACCGCATGATCATCGACATCCCCGAGGGCAAGGACCCGATCATGTACGTCTGGGGTGAGATGGTGCCCGGCATCGGCCCGGCCGCCTCGAAGTTCGCCACCAGCGTCTACGAGCACGGCACCCTCGGGCTGCGGGAGTTCGAGGCAGCGCGGCTGCGGGTCGCGCAGATCAACGGGTGTCTGTTCTGCCAGGACTGGCGCACCGAGCGCGACGGGGTCAAGGTCGAGGACAGCTTCCCCGAGGCGGTCACCGACTGGCGGACGACGACCGCGCTCGACGAGCGGGCCCGCCTCGCTGCGGAGTACGCCGAGCGCTACTCGCTGGACCACCACGGCCTCGACGACGCGTTCTGGACGCGGATGAAGGCGGAGTACTCCGACGTCGAGATCGTCGAGCTGTCGATGTGCCTCGGCTCGTGGATCGCGTTCGGCCGGCTCAACCGGGTGCTCGGTCTCGACGCGGAGTGCGTGCTCCCGAGTCACGTCTCCTAGGCTCTACGACGCGGGCGACCCCGCCCGTCTCGGAGGAGCGATATGTCGGACCACCCGTCGTACCCGCCGCCGGGCTCGCCCCCGCCCCCCGGCTACCAGCCTGAGCAGCCGCGCGGGCCGTCGCGCTGGGTGGCGCCCGAGCAAACGCCGGCGCCGTATCCCCAGCAGCAACCTCAGTGGCGCCCACCGCCCGGGATGCTCGGGGCGGCCCACAAGCCCGGTGCGATGCCGCTGCGCCCGCTGAGCCTCGGCGACATCTACGACGCGGCGTTCCGGATCATCCGCTTCAACCCGAAGGCCACGGTCGGCTCGGCAGTGCTGGTCGCTGTGGTCGTGATGGCCATCCCGGTGCTGCTGACCGCGGTGCTGACCTGGACCGTCGGCACCGCCCTCGACGAGACCGGCAACCTCGACAGCTCCGGCTCCACGGCCGAGCAGTTCGGCGCGGTCGGGTCGCTGCTGTCCCTCGGGCTCGGGGCGCTGCTGCTCCAGGTCGGCCTGATCTTCGTGACCGGGATGATCGCCCACGTCTCCAACGCGGCGGCGATCGGCCGGCGGCTCTCGCTCGGCGAGGCCTGGGCGGCGACCCGCGGGAAGCGCTGGCGGCTGCTCGGCCTGACCCTGATCATCAACCTGATGGCCCTGGCCATGCTCGCTGTGTACGTCGTGGTCTGGGTGCTCCTGGTGGTCAGCGTCGACGACGTACTGCCCGTGGTCCTGTTCGGGCTGATCAGCGTGCCGCTGTTCGTGATCGGGATGGCCTACTTCTGGATCCGCGTCTACTACCTGCCGGCACCCGTGCTGATGCTCGAGAACGTCGGCATCTTCGGGGCCATCGGACGCGGCTACCGGCTGACCCGCAAGCAGTTCTGGCGCACCTTCGGGATCGCCCTGCTCACCATCCTGATCGCCTCGATCGCCGGTTACATGCTGGCCTTCCCGGTGACGCTGGCCGGCCAGATCTTCACGATCGCCACGCCGGAGTACGCAACGCTCGGGCTCGTGGTCACCCAGGCGGTGTCGACGGTGATCTCGTCGGCGTTCGTCGCGCCGTTCAGCGCGGCGGTGGCCTCACTGCAGTACCTCGACCAGCGGATGCGCAAGGAGGCCTTCGACGTCGAGCTGATGACGCGGGCCGGGATCACTGCCCAGTGAACTGGCCAGTGGGGCTCCCCCTCGAACCGCCGCTCGTCCCCTCGCCCGAGGAGGCGGAGTCGCTGCTGCGCCGCGAGCTGATCAAGCCGGAGTACCACGAGCAGAACGTGCTCCAGCAGATCCTCAGCTGGATCGACCGCCGGGTCACCAGCGGGCTCGACGCGGCAAGCAACACCCCGCCGCTGTCGGCGTTCGCGGCGATGGTGGTGCTGGTGCTGCTGGTCGGCGCGATCGTCTGGATGCTGTCGCGGGCCCGGGCCACGGCCCGCACCGACCGCGAACAGCGAGCGGTGCTGACCGACGAGCGGATCTCGGCCGCGGAGCTGCGGGCGCGCGCCGAGCAGGCGTTCGCCGAGGAGCGCTACGAGGACGCCGTGGTCGACGCCTACCGTGCCCTCGCGGTGCGGCAGGTCGAGCGCGGCCGGCTCGACGACACCCCGGGAGCGACGGCGCACGAGGTCGCCCGGGCCCTGGCCGCCGAGTACCCGCACCAGCGGCCCCGCGTCGACACGAGCGCCGCCCTCTTCGACGCCGTGCTGTACGGCGACCGGCCGGCCACGAGTGACCAGGCCGCCGGCGTACTCGCCCTCGATGACGAGCTGGCGACCGTGCGATGACCGACACCCTCACCGCTCCCGCACCGGACACCGCGCCCGTCGGCCGCTGGCGTCGGCACCGGCTCACTGCGGTGCTGGTCGCAGCCTTCGTGGCCGCGGTCGCCGTGGCTCTGTGGTCCGGCGGCGGTGCCAGCACCTCGACCCCGCTCGACCCGAACAACCCGGGACCCGACGGCGCGCAGGCCCTGGCCCAGGTGCTCGGCGACGAGGGTGTCGACGTCGAGGTGGCCCGCAGCATCGCCGACCTCGAGGACGTCGAGGCCGGCGACGACCTGACCGTCGTGGTGACCTCGACGCAGTACCTCGGCCAGGACGTGATCGACCGGATGCTCGACCACGTGGGCGACGCCCGGGTGATCCTGGTCGAGCCCGGCGAGGGTGTGCTGGCCGCGCTCGGCTTCGACTTCCACTCCAGCAGCGCGCTGGTCGACGACGACCGGTGGGACGCCGACTGCGACGACCAGCTGATGGAGGGGCTCACGCTCGAGGTCGACCGGTCGCAGGTCTTCGACACCGCCGGCTGCTTCACCGATGCCAACCGCTCGGTGCTCGTCGAACGCGACAACGTCACGCTGTTCGGCGCCGGAGACGCGCTGACCAACGACCAGGTGGTGCGCGGCGACAACGCGGCGGTGACCCTGCGGCTGCTGGGCCAGACCGACCGGCTGCTGTGGTTCATCCCGTCGTACGACGACCTCTCGGCCGGTGACGGGGTGAGCGCCGAGACCCTGCTCCCCCGCTGGATCCGGCCCGGGCTCTGGCTCGCCGCGATCATCGGGCTGGTGGTGATCGCGTGGCGGGTCCGCCGGCTCGGACCGCTGGCGGTCGAGCCGCTGCCCGTCGTGGTGAAGGCGATCGAGACCACCCGCAGCCGCGGGCGCCTCTACCGCAAGGCCGGCGACCGGGCGCATGCCGCCGCGGGGCTGCGGGCGGCGACCCGCACCCGCGCGGCCGAGCGACTCCGGCTCGGCGCCGGACACGACGAAGCCGCGCTGATCCGCGACGTCGCGCGACACGTCGGCCGGCCCGAGGCGGAGATCGCCGCGATCATCGGCACGCAGGGACCGGCGCCCGGCTCCGACAGAGACCTGATATCCCTGGCCACCGACCTGGCCACACTCGAGGAAGAGGTACGCCGCAGATGACCGAGACTCCCACCCCTGGGACCAGCACCGGGACCACCGAGCGACGCCCGCGAGCGGCTGGCCGCCGTACGCGCCGAGGTCGCGAAGGCCGTGGTCGGCCAGGACGCCGCGGTGTCCGGCCTCCTGGTCGCGCTGCTGTGCGGTGGCCACGTGCTGATGGAGGGCGTGCCCGGCACCGCGAAGACGCTGCTCGTGCGCACCCTGGCGGCGTCGCTGTCGGTCGAGACGACGCGGGTGCAGTTCACGCCCGACCTGATGCCGGGCGACATCACCGGGTCGATGGTGATCGACAGCCACCCAGGGCGAGCTGCGCTTCCGCGAGGGGCCGGTCTTCACCAACCTGCTGCTCGCCGACGAGATCAACCGGACGCCGCCGAAGACCCAGTCGGCGCTGCTCGAGGCGATGGAGGAGGGCCAGGTCTCGGTCGACGGGGTCTCGCGACAGCTGCCCAAGCCGTTCCTGGTCGCCGCCACCCAGAACCCCGTCGAGTACGAAGGCACCTATCCCCTGCCGGAAGCGCAGCTGGACCGGTTCCTGCTCAAGGTGATCCTGCCGATCCCCGACCGGCCCGCCGAGATGGAGATCCTGCGCCGGCACGCTGCCGGCTTCGACCCGCGGGACGTGGCCGGGGCCGGGGTGACCGCGGTCGCCGGCGCGGCCGACATCGAGGCCGGGCAGCGGGCGGTCAAGACCGTGCAGGTCTCGCCGGAGGTCGCCGGCTACATCGTCGACATCGCCCGGGCCACCCGCGAGTCGCCGTCGCTGTCGCTCGGCGTGAGCCCGCGTGGCGCCACCTCGCTGCTCCGGGCGGCCCGGGCGTGGGCGTGGCTGAGCGGCCGCGACTTCGTCACTCCCGACGACGTGAAGTCGCTGGCCCACGCGTCGCTCGTGCACCGGCTCGGGCTGCGCCCGGAGGCCGAGCTCGAGGGCGTCGACGTCGGCAGGTGCTCTCCTCCGCGCTCGGCTCGGTGCCGGTCCCGCGCTGATGTCGCTGTCGGGGCGGGTGCCGCTGCTGCTCGCGCTGGGCTTCGTCCCGGTGGTGCTGCGCCCTGCCCTGAGCACGGTCTGGCTGTGGCTGCTGGTGGTCGTGATCGCCTGCCTGCTCGACTACCTGCTCGCCCCGAAGGTCGACGCGCTCGGCCTCACCCGGCCGCCGGTGGGTTCGGTGCGGATGAACTACCCGACCGAGACCACCCTCGCGGTCGCCAACGACTCGTCGCGGACGGTGCGCGCCACGCTGCGCGACGCGTGGCAGCCGACCGCGGGCGCCACCGACAACCGGCACCAGGTGCGGCTCTCCCCCGGTGACCGGACCATGCTGCGTACACCCTTGCTGCCGCGGCGGCGCGGCGACCTCAGGTCGTTCGGGGTGACCGTGCGAGTGCCCGGGCCGATCGGCCTGGTGGCGCGGCAGCGCACCCGCGACGTGCCGGGCGTGGTGCGGTCGCTTCCGCCCTTCGAGTCGCGCAAGCACCTGCCGTCGCGACTGGCTCGGCTGCGCGACCTCGACGGACGCTCGGCGGTGCGGGTGCGCGGCCAGGGCACGGAGTTCGACTCGTTACGTGAGTACGTGCGGGGCGACGACGTCCGCTCCATCGACTGGCGCGCCTCGGCCCGCAACCGCAACGTCGTCGTCCGCACCTGGCAGCCAGAGCGCGACAAGCGGGTGGTGCTGGTGCTCGACACGTCCCGTACGTCGGCCGGCCGGGTCGACGACGTACCCCGCCTCGACTCGGCGATGGACGCCGCTCTCCTGCTGGCGGCGCTCGCGGCGCGGGCCGGCGACCGGATCGACTTCGTGGCCGGCGACCGCCGGGTGCGGTCGCGGCTGCGGTCGGCCGGCGCCCGCGACGTCGCCGCCAACCTCCAGGAGACGATGGCCGACCTCGAGCCGGTCATCGCCGAGGCCGACTGGAACGGCCTCGCCGGTGCGGTGCAGGGCTTCGGGCGACAGCGCGCCCTGGTCGTGCTGCTGACGCCACTGGAACCGTCGGCGATCGAGGAGGGCCTGCTGCCGGTGCTGCCCGCCCTGACCAAGCACCACCGCGTGGTCCTCGCCTCCGTCAAGGACCCCGCCCTCGACCGCCTCGCCACCACCCGCACCACCATCGACGAGGTCTACGACGCCGCCGCTGCCGAGCAGGTCATCGTGCGCCGCGACCGCACCGCCGGACTGCTCCGCGCGCTCGGCGTGGACATCGTCGACGCCGACGCCGAGCGGCTCCCGCCTGCTCTGGCTGACCACTACCTGCACCTCAAGGCGCAGGGACTCCTATAGGTCCCTCACCGGGTCTCGACACGCCCGACCACCATCAGCGGATCCGCTGGCGCGTCTCCGCTAGGCCTGCGTAGCGACCCGGTCCTCGAGCAGAGATGCGTCGATGTCACCGGTGTGGCCGCGGCGGACCGCGTTGCGGCC
Source organism: uncultured Actinomycetota bacterium (assembly GCA_963769475.1). Lineage (GTDB taxonomy): Bacteria > Actinomycetota > Actinomycetes > Propionibacteriales > Nocardioidaceae > Nocardioides. Next base: position 143,036 of record CAVYLX010000002.1, read on the forward strand.
GAGCACGAACACGTAGGCGAAGAAGGCCAGCTCGGCGGTGATGCCGATGCCGACACGGGCCCAGGTAGGCAGGCCGGACGGCGTCACGAAGGCCTCGATGATGCCGCTGACGAGCAGCACGAGCACCAGCCCCATCGCCACGGTCGCGGCGGTGCGGCCCTCGCGGGCGATCGAGGCGGTGCGGGTCAGCTCCTTGGGTTCGATCCACGACCAGAACAGCCGGGCACCCACCCCGCCGGCGACGAACACGGCGGTCAGCTCGAGCAGCCCGTGCGGGAGGATCAGCCCCCAGAACAGCTCGCCGCGGTCGTGCCGGGTCATGATCGACCCGATCACCGCGAGGTTGGTGATGTTGTTGAACAGCAGGATCACGATGGGGAAGCCCAGGATCCCGAGCGCGATGCAGAGCGCGGCAACCCAGGCGTTGTTGACCCAGACCTGCGCGGCGAAGTGGCTGGCGGCGTACTCGCTGTAGTAGCCCTCGAAGTCGTTGTTGACCAGCTGGTCGATCTCCTGCGGCGACATCAGGCTCTGCTCGATGTTGGGGTGGTCGAGCAGCCAGAGCATCATCACCGCGGTGACGACGACGTTGGCCGCCACGCAGCCCAGCCACCACCAGCGCTGCCGGTAGAGCGCCGCCGGGAAGCGCTCGTAGAGGAACGTCACGACGCCGGCCCAGGTGCTGACCCGGGTGCCCGACGCTCGGTTGCGGGCCCGGGCCAGCAACGACGACAGGTGGGCGACCAGGGACGCGTCGGGAGCCGACGTACGGACGACGGAGAGGTGGGTCGCGACCCGCTGGTAGCGCTCCACCAGCTCGTCGGCCTCGGCCCCGCTGAGCCGCCCACGCCGGGTCAGCTCGTCGAGCCGGGACCACTCCTGCGAGTGCGAGAGCACGTACGCATCGAGGTCCACGCCGCGAAGTCTAGGTTGGTCCGCGTGGGCGACCCGATCGAGCTCCCGGACGGGCGGAGGGCGCAGTACTGGCTCGGGGGCGCCGCCGCTGGCCCGCTCGTCGTGTTCCTGCACGGCTGCCCGGACACCCGGCACGCCGCGATGACCGGTCACGACGCGGCGCGTGAGGTCGGGGTGCGGCTGCTGGCGGTCAACCGGCCCGGGTACGGCACGTCCGACCTGCACGAGTCGACCCAGACCAGCGTTGCCGCTGATCTGATGGCCGTGGCCGACGCGGTCGGCGCCGACGCCCTGGGGCTGCTCGGCATGTCGATCGGCGGGTCGTACGCCGTCACGGCGGCCGCCGACTCATCCCGACCGCGTCCGCGCGCTGGGGCTGGTGGCCACCCAGTTCGACAGGAAGGAGCCGGGCTCGGTCGCGGAGGTCGTGGAGCGGTTCCGGCCCGAGTTCGCCGAGTGGGTCGCCGGCGTAGCCCCCGAGGATCCCGACGACACGGCGCTGGCCGCGCGGTGGCGCGATGGCCTCCCTTCTGCGGACGCGGCGCTGCTGGCCGCGCTCCCCGACCACGACGTGGCGGCCGCCGCGCGCGAGGCGCTGGCCCAGCACGACGGCTACCTCCGCGACGCCGCGCTCGCGTTCCGCGACTGGGACCGCGGTCCCGAGGACGTCGCCTGCCCGACCCACCTCTGGTACGGCGAGCTCGACACCGCCGCACCCCTCGCGGAGGGCGAGCAGCTGGCGCGGCGGATCCCCGGCGCGCGCCTCGTCGTACGCCCGGGAACGACGCACCTGAGCACCCTGATGGCGCACTGGCACGACATCCTCGCCACCCTGCGCCCACACCTAGACTGACGACGATGGCCAGCAACGAGTTCGCGACGCTCACGACCGATGACCTCGTCACCGGCGAGGCCGTCGCCCTCGACCTGCCTCCGGCCAGCCTCGGCTCCCGGATCGCCTCGGGGCTGATCGACTACCTGGCCACGATGGTGCTGTTCGTGGTGACCATCTTCGTGTTCCTGGTGGCCGTGCTGCAGACCGACGCGGCGCTGCTGCAGGTCGCGGTGATCGGCACGGTGATCGTGGTCTTCGTGGTCTTCCCGACCACGATGGAGACGCTCACCCGCGGCCGCTCGCTCGGCAAGCTCGCGATGGGCCTGCGCACCGTGCGCGACGACGCCGGCCCGATCTCCTTCCAGCACGCGCTGATCCGGGCGCTGGTCGGCTTCGTGGAGATCTACGCGTTCCAGGGGGCGCCGGCGTTCTTCGCGGCGCTGCTGAGCCAGCGCGGCAAGCGGCTGGGCGACTACGCCGCCGGCACCTACGTCGTGCGCGAGCGCGTCAAGCTGCAGCTCTCCCCACCGGCACCGATGCCGCACCACCTCGCCGGCTGGGCCCACCAGGCCGACATGGCGTCGCTGCCGACCGGGCTGGCGCTGGCGATCCGCCAGTTCCTGGGCCGCCTGCCGACCATCGACCCGGCCTCCCGTGCCTCCATCGGCGGCCGGCTCGCCGAGGAGGTCAGCCGCTACGTCGCGCCGGAGCCGCCGGCGGGCACGCGGCCCGAGGACTTCCTGGCCGCGGTCATCGCGTCCCGCCGCGAGCGCGACCTGGCCCGGCTCCGCCGGGAAGCCGAGCTCCGGCAGCGGCTGACCGCCCGCCGATGACCCAGCTGCGCGTCCCCGGCGACGTGCTGGTGCACCTGCGCCGGGCCCGCGACCACGCCGACCGCCACTACACCGAGCCGCTCGACCTCGACGACCTGGCCGCCGTGGCCGGACTGAGCAAGTTCTACTTCCAGCGGCTGTTCAAGGCGACGTACGGGCTGTCGCCGGCGGCGTACCTCTCCGAGCGCCGGGTCGAGCGGGCCCAGGACCTGTTGCGGGCCACCAACCTGACCGTCACCGAGGTCTGCCACGCCATAGGCTTCTCCAGCCTCGGGTCGTTCAGCACGCGCTTCCGCGAGATCACCGGCGAGGCGCCGAGCGAGTTCCAGGCGAGGTACGCCGCCACCGGTGCGCCGCACATCCCCGGCTGCTTCGTCTTCATGTGGGGACTCGCCGAGAAGAAGGCGTCCGATCCAGGGTCAGCAAGCCAGGAGAAGCCGGGCGGCGCGCGCCCGGCCTAGCGTTGCCGCATGATCACCAACATCGCCATCGCCAGTGTCTTCGTCAAAGACGTCGACGAGTCCAAGAAGTTCTACACCGAGGTCCTCGGCTTCGACCTGAAGGACGACATCACCCTCGGTGACTACCGCTGGTGCACGGTCAACCACCCGAGCCAGCCCGAGCTCGCCGTCCACCTCGCCGTGCCCGGCCCGCCCCACTCCCCCGAGATGGTCGACGCCATGAACCGCGCCCTCGACGAGGGCGGCATGCACGGCCTCGGCATGAACGTCGACGACTGCCGCAAGACCTACGAGGACCTCGTGGCCCAGGGCGTCGAGTTCGTCCAGCCCCCCGAGGAGCGCCCGTACGGAATCGAGGCCGTCGGCCGCGACAACTCCGGTAACTGGATGGTGTTCGTCGAGTCCAGGGCCTACACGCCGGAGGACATGAGCTGACTCAGCTCGCCGGGAGCAGCAGGGGGTCCGTCGTCGGCCTGATCAGCTCCTCGCAGGCCAGCGCCTCGGCCGAGCACTCGAGCACCGAGTTCTTGCCGTTGTGGGTGACCAGCGCGAGGAAGTTGGTGCCGGTCCAGCTGAGGTCGAGCACGCCGTCGTAGTCGACCAGGGTGATCGCCTCGCTCGTCCCGTCGCCGGCGTCGATGACCTCGAAGATCTGCGACGCGCCCTGCTCGACTGAGCTCTGGACGTATCCGGCGGCGTACGCGCTGCCGTCCGGGGACAGCGCACCCTCGCCGCCACCGACCCCACCCGGCCAGGTCGGGGAGCCGTCGACCGCCGAGAACATCTCGACGCCCTCCGGACCGCCGACGGCCAGGGTCGATCCCGCGAGCTCGACGACGGACACTCCGTCGACCGGCTGCACGTCGAGGGCCACGTCGACGTAGCGCAGGGCCAGCCGGTCCTGGTCGCCCTCGACCCAGTGGTCCCCGTCCACCGCCAGCAGCTCCCGCTCCGGCGAGGAGATCGGGCCTGACCAGTAGTCCTCGTCAGCACCCAGCTCCCGCACATGTACGACGTCGGCGGGATCGGTCCAGGCGATGGTCGTCCGGTCCTTCGAGAGCCAGGCTCGGTCGACGGGGCCCTCGATGAGCGGGGTGACCGGACCGGTCTGGCCGTCGTCACGCAACGGAAGCAGCAGCAGCTCGCTGTCCTTGCCGACGGCAATGACGCCTTGCCCGGTGAGACCCAGGATCTCCTCGAGCTGCTCGCCGGTGTCGGCAGTGGTGCCGTCGGGGAGCCGGATCTGGAGCATGTGGTCGCGCAGGTAAGGGATCGGCTCCTTCATCGGCACGAACGCCGCTCGAGACTGCTCCGGCTGACCGGCTGGGGCCGTGTCGTTGCGGTTGTCGAGCTGCACGGCCAGGCCGACACCCGCAGTCAGGGCGACGACGGCCGCGCTGGCCAGCAGCACCCTGCCCGTCGTACGACGCCGGCGCTCCCGCACCACCAGCCGCTGGAACGCGACCTGGTCGACGGTGGGCACCTCGACGGCGTCCCTGATCTCGGTGAGGGTCTCGGTGATTCCGTTGGTGGTCATGCCAGCTCCTCGCTCAGCTGCAGTTCGGGAAGGGCGGCGCGCAGCCGCCGTAGTGCGTGATGGGTCTGGCTCTTCACGGAGCCGATCGAGCAGCCGAGCTCGTGGGCGGTGTCGGCCTCGGTGAGGTCCTCGACGTAGCGCAGCACCAGCGTCGCCCGCATCCGTGGCGGCAGCTTGCGGATCTCCGCCCAGAGCGCCAGGTGGTCGGCCCGCACGCCGAGACCACCGAGGTGCCCGTGGTCGGGGAGCTCGTTGGTCACCACCTCGCGAGCGCGCTTCTTCCACTGGCGGGACATCTGGTGGACCATCGCCTGCCGCACGTAGGCATCGGCCGCCCGCTTGTCCCGGATGGATTCCCAGCGCACGCAGGTCCTGGCCATGGCTGCCTGGAGCAGGTCCTCGGCGTCGTGCTGGTCGCCCACGAGCAGGTACGCCGTGCGGTACAGCGGAGCCCAGCGGGCCGCCATGAACTCGCTGAACGTGATCGCCGGGGGCGATGTCATCAAGTCTCCTTCGGTGGTGTCAGGAGAAAAGACACCGCCTCGCCCGAAAAGGTTGAGTCCTGTCTACATCGAGTCCGTGACCGGCTCGCCGATGTCGGCCGGCTCGTTGGTCTTCGAGCGCGGGATCAGCAGGCAGGCCGCGGCCGCCGCGACGCACAGGCCGCCGGCGGTCAGCCAGGCCACGTAGTAGTCGCCGTTGACCTGGCGGATCCAGCCGGCGTAGCTCGCCGCGACCCCGGCGCCGACCATGTGCGCGGCGAACACCCAGCCGAACACGACACCGGCCTTCTCGATGCCGAAGTGCTCGCGGCACAGCGCGACCGTCGGCGGCACGGTCGCCACCCAGTCGAGGCCGTAGAACACGATGAAGAGGAACAGGCTCGGGTGCACGGTGTCGGCGAGCAGGTAGGGCACGGCGAGCAGGGACAGCCCGCGGAAGAAGTAGTAGCCGCAGAGCAGGTAGCGGCTGTCGACCCGGTCGGTCAGCCAGCCGCTGGCGACGGTGCCGATGATGTCGAACACCCCGATCAGGGCGAGCAGGCTCGCACTCGTCGTCGCCGGCAGGCCGTGGTCGTGGGCGGCGGGGATGAAGTGGGTGCCGATCAGCCCGTTGGTCGACCAGCCGCAGATCCAGAACGTGCCGAACAGGATCCAGAACGTGCGCGAGCGCGCGCTGTCCTTCAGGGTGCGGACGGCGACGGTCGCGGCCCCGACGTCGTTGTCCGGCGGCGGAGGCGGCTGCCAGTCCTCCGGGGCGCCGTACGGCGTGGTGTCGACGTCGGTCGGCCGGTCGCGCATCAGCAGCAGCACGAGCGGCACCAGCAGGAGCGCGAAGCCGGTGACGATCCCGGACGCGTAGCGCCAGCCCGGACCGTCGGCCAGCCAGGCGATGGCCGGCAGGAAGAGCAGGTGACCGCTGGCGCCGGCCGCGGAGAAGACACCCATCACCACGCCGCGGTGCTTCACGAACCAGCGGTTGGCGACGATCGCCCCGAAGACCAGCGCGAGCGCGCCGGTGCCGACGCCGACCGCGATGCCCCACAGCAGCCACAGCTGCCAGGCCTCGGTCATCACGAGGGTCAGGCCGGAGCCGACCGCGACCATGGCGAGGGAGGCGACGACCACGCGCCGGATGCCGAACTTCTCCATCAGGGCGGCCGCGAACGGCGCCGTCAGGCCGTAGACGATCAGGTTGAGGCTGACCGCACCGCTGGTCGTGGCCCGCGACCAGCCGAAGTCCTCCTCCAGCGGCTCCAGCAGCGCGCCGGTCGACGACCTGAACCCGGCCGCCGCGACCAGGGCGCCCATGGTGATCGCGGCGACGAACCACGCGCGATGCAGGCGCCGCGTGCTCGGCGGGCGCGGGCGCTCGACGGTGGCGGTCACCGATCAAGCGTAGGTTCGTTCGTGACCGGGCGGGAGATCGAGGACCGCCACGTGGGCACGACATCGCGCCAGGTCTCGGTGCAGGATGAGCGCATGATCGACCCGACGCCGCTGTGGAACTTCGACGACCCCGAGGGGTCGGAGCAGCGCCTCCGTGAGGCGGTGGCGATCGCCGAGGGCGCCAACCAGCTCGTGCTGCTGACGCAGGTGGCTCGGGCGCTGGGTCTCCAGGAGCGCTACGACGAGGCGCACGGCGTACTCGATCACCTGGCGACCAACGACCAGGAGGTCGCCACCCGGATCTCGCTGGAGCGTGGCCGGCTGCTGCGGTCGGCGGGAGAGCCGGAGGAGGCCCGGCCGCACTTCGAGGGGGCCGCGGCAACGGCGCGCGCCGCCGGGCTCGACGTGCTGCTGATCGACGCGCTGCACATGTTGGCGCTGGTGGCTCCGCCGGAGCAGCAGGAAGCGCTCAACCAGGGGGCCCTGGCGGTTGCTCGCGGGTCAGACGTACCAGCTGCGCGCGACTGGGACGCCTCGCTCCTCAACAACCTGGGCATGACCCACGCCGACGCCGGCGACTTCGTCTCGGCCCTCCCCCTCTTCGAGGAGGCTCTGGCCGCCCGGGAGCGGATCGGGGACGTCGCGACCATCCGGGTCGCTCGCTGGATGGTCGCCTGGGCGCTACGCAACCTCGGTCGCACCGAGGAGGCGCTGGCGATGCAGCAGGCGCTCAAGGCCGAGCTCGTTGCTGCCGGCGAGGAGGACCCCCACGTCGACGAGGAGCTGGCTCTCCTCGAGGGTTCACCTGGGTGACCTGGTCCGTTGTCGGTGGGCCGGACTAGCGTCCGGAGGACCAGCCCACCCACTATCGGGAGACCCTCATGACGTCAGTGCTCAACCCCTACATCAGCTTCGACGGCAACGCTCGCGACGCGGCTGAGTTCTACCAGTCCGTCCTCGGCGGCGAGCTCACGCTCAACACGTTCGCCGAGTACGGCGGCCCGCCCGAGAAGGCCGACCAGATCATGCACGGTCAGCTCAAGAGCGACGCCGGCTTCACGCTGATGGTCTCCGACACCCCGCCGGGATCTGCCCACGAGCCCGGCAACAACTTCTCGGTCAGCCTCAGCGGCGACGACCACGACGACCTGCGCCGCTACTGGGACGCGCTCGTCGACGGCGGCACGATCACGGTCCCGCTCGAGAAGCAGCCGTGGGGCGACGAGTTCGGCATGGTCATCGACAAGTTCGGCGTTGCGTGGATGGTCAACATCGGCGTCTGACCTGGTGCTCTAGCGGCTGACGCCCCACATCGCCGCGACGTGGCGCGCGTCGGTGCCGCAGCAACCGCCGATGATGCTCAGCGCGGGCAGGGCGCGGCGCAGCTCCTGCACGTCCAGCGCGAGCTGCGCCGGGTCGCCGTCGTCGAGCACCTCGGAGTTGTCGAGCTCCTCGTGGCTCATGGTCGACGCGTTGACCCGCAGGCCGTGCACCCGGTCGCGCCAGGCTCCGTCGTCCACGTCGCGCGCGACATGAGTGGGGTGGGCGCAGTTGATCAGGAAGTACGCCGGCGGGGTGTCGGCGTCGACCGCCTCGATTGCTTCACCCACGGTGGTGCCGCCCGGCAGCCGACCGTCGGTCTCGACCGTGAACGCGACGGCGGCCGGGATGCCGACATCGGCGGCGGCCCGGCAGATGCCGATCGCTTCGCCCGGATCGGTCAGGGTGAGCACCGTCGCGCGGTCGGCGCCCGCCGCCTCGAACGACGCCAGCTGCGGCCGGTGGTAGTCCGCGGCCTCGTCGGGGTCGATCGCTGCGCCGGGACGGTAGCCGTCGCCACGCGGGCCGAGCTGTCCGCTCACCACGATCGTCTCGACGTCGCCACGCCAACGCGACCTGAGCTCTTGCAGATGCTCGACCGCGGCCCGGTTGACCCGGTCGAGTGCGGAGGCGTCGTACCCGAGCCGGGTGCCCCAGTCGGGGTTGGCCCGCCAGGTCGGCGTCTCCAGCAGCAACGACGCGCCAGCGCTCGCGGCGATCGCCGCGTAGCCGTCGTAGTAGTCGGCCAACAGCTTCCGCCCGCTCTCGTCGTCGAGCAGCGGGAAGGCCGCGAAGTCGGGCAGGTCGGCCCCGTGGTTGAAGATCAGGTCGGTCTCGAGGCCACCGTCGGTGACGAAGCTCTGCTTGCTCATGGTCTATCTCCGATCGTTCCAGACTGTTCAGTCTGTTCGCCTGTATTTGTATCAGACTGTTCAGTCTGTTACAACTGCCATGTGCCCAGAGACGGCAGCGCCACCCGAGAGCGGATCCTGTCCGCCGCCCAGAAGCTGGTCATCGAGAACGGCTACGCCGCAACCTCGGTGGACCAGGTGATCGCGGCGTCCACGAGCTCGAAAGGGGCCTTCTTCCACCACTTCGAGTCCAAGCGGGCGCTGGCCGACGCGCTGGTCGACCGCTACGTCGCCTCCGACATCGCGTTCCTGGACGACGCCCTCGCTGCGGCCCGCGAGCACAGCGACCCGGCCGAGCGCGCGATCGCCTTCCTCCGCTTCTTCGAGGAGATGGCGCCGGACCTGATGGAGGAGCAGTCGGGGTGCCTCTACACCTCGATCCTGACCGAGCGCGAGCTGGTCACGTCGGGCGCCTCGGACCCCATCACCAAGGCGGTGGTGGTCTGGCGCGAGGGCTACACCGCGCTGCTCCGCGACGCGCTGGGCAACCGAACGGACGTGGACACCGACGCGTTGTCCGACCACGTGTGGGTCACCTTCGAGGGCGCCTACCTCCTCGCCCGCACCACTGGCGATCCGGACCACATGCGTCGCCAGCTGGCGACGCTGCGGAGGCTGGTCACAGCCCTGCTGGCGTGACCCGTCGGTAGCAGAGGTCGACGATCTCGCGGTCGACCTCGAGGCCCTTGCGCTCGAACCTGGTGACCGGGCGCTCGGCCCAGCGCTCGACCCGGCCGCCCTCGAGCAGCGGCTCAGCGTCGAGCACCGTCTGCATCTGCTCGGCGTAGTGGCCCCAGTCGGTGGCGAGTCGCCACTCCGCTCCCGGCCGGAGGCGGGTGGCGGCCACGGCCGCGAAGCTCGGGGTCACCAGGCGGCGCTTGTGGTGCCGCTGCTTGGGCCACGGGTCGGGGAAGAAGACCCACAGACCGGCCAGGCTGTCCGGCTCGACCAGGTGCTCCATCGACCAGGTGGCGTCGACGCCGCAGAGCCGGACGTTGTCCGCGCCTGCCTCGTCGAGGCGCCACAAGGTATCGGCGATGCCGGGCGTCCAGACCTCGAGGCCGACGACGTTGTGGTCCGGCCGTGCCGCGGCGAGTACGGCGGTCGCCTCACCGACTCCGGAGCCGATCTCCACGATCATCGGCGCCTCGCGCCCGAACCAGGTCGTCCAGTCGAAGCCGGGGTCGTCGACGGCCTCGTCGGGGATCACCCACTGCTCGTGGTGGGCTGCCCACGCCTCGGCCTGCCGTGGTGTGAAGCGGCTGCCGCGCCGGGAGTAGCTCAGCACCTCGCGCATCCGGCGGCCGTCCGCAGTCAGCTTCTGGTGCGGCCGGGCGGAGGCGCCGTCGCTCACGCTCGGCCCTCGCCGATCTTGCCGATCACCTTGGCCGGGTTGCCGACCGCGATCACATCGGCGGGGAGGTCCTTGGTCACGACCGCGCCCGCGCCCACGACCGTGTTGTCGCCGATGGTCACGCCGGGCAGCACGATCGCGCCGCCGCCGAGCCAGACGTTGTTGCCGATCGTGATCGGCTTCGCGGCCTCCCACTTCTCGCGGCGCGGGGTGGGCTCGACCGGGTGGGTCGGGCGTGAGCAGCTGCACGTTGGGCCCGATCTGGACGTCGTCGCCGATCCGGATCGCGGCCACGTCGAGCGCGACCAACCCGAAGTTCGCGAACGTGCGCGCGCCGATCGTGATGTTGGTGCCGTAGTCGACGTAGAGCGGGGGCCGGACCTCGGTCTCCTCCCCCACCTCGCTCAGCAGCTCCTGAAGCAGCCGGCGCCGCGCCGCCCGGTCACCCGGCGCGCTCGCGTTGTACGCCGCCATCCGCTCGTGAGCGCCGGAAGCGAGCTCGGCGATCTCCGGGTCGTCGGCCTGGTAGAGGTCGCCGGCCTGCATCCGCTCGAGCATCGAGCGGTTGTCGCGTACGGGGATCATGCCCATGGCAATCCATTCTCTCGTACGAGAGGCCCCGCTCCCTTGCGGGAGCGGGGCCTCTCGGATGAAGCAGGTGTCGATCAGACGGTCTCGATACGCGGGTCGCGACTTCGCAGGCTCAGTCGCGCCACTACTCGACCTGGCGTCTGGGTCCCAGCCTTCGCAAGCTCAGGCTGGGGACGCTCACTTGGTGATCTTGGTGACCCGGCCGGCGCCAACGGTGCGGCCGCCCTCGCGGATGGCGAAGCGGAGGCCGTCCTCCATGGCGATCGGCTGGATGAGCTCGACCGACATCTCGGTGTTGTCGCCCGGCATGACCATCTCGGTGCCCTCGGGGAGGGTCACGACGCCGGTCACGTCCGTGGTGCGGAAGTAGAACTGCGGGCGGTAGTTGTTGAAGAACGGCGTGTGACGGCCGCCCTCCTCCTTCGACAGGATGTAGACCGACGCCTCGAAGTTCGTGTGCGGGGTGGTCGTACCCGGCTTGATCACGACCATGCCGCGCTCGACGTCCTCGCGCTTGGTGCCGCGAAGCAGCAGACCGACGTTCTCGCCGGCCTGGCCCTCGTCGAGCAGCTTGCGGAACATCTCGACGCCGGTGACGGTCGACTTCTGCGAGCCCTCGCGGATGCCGATGATCTCGACCTCCTCGTTGACCTTCACGATGCCCCGCTCGATGCGGCCGGTGATGACCGTGCCGCGACCGGTGATCGTGAAGACGTCCTCGACGGGCATGAGGAACGGCTTCTCGGTCTCACGCGTCGGCTGCGGGATGTACTCGTCGACAGCGTCCATGAGCTCGCCGATCGAGGCGGCCCACTTCTCGTCGCCCTGCAGCGCCGGGAAGGCCGCCACGCGGATGACCGGGATGTTGTCGCCGTCGAACTCGTAGGTGGAGAGAAGCTCGCGCACCTCCATCTCGACGAGCTCGATGAGCTCCTCGTCGTCGACCATGTCGCACTTGTTGAGCGCGACGACGATCGCCGGGACGCCGACCTGGCGGGCCAGGAGCACGTGCTCCTTGGTCTGCGGCATCGGGCCGTCGGTGGCGGCCACGACCAGGATCGCGCCGTCCATCTGCGCCGCACCGGTGATCATGTTCTTGATGTAGTCGGCGTGACCGGGGCAGTCGACGTGCGCATAGTGGCGCGCCTCGGTCTGGTACTCGATGTGAGCGATCGAGATCGTGATGCCGCGCTGACGCTCCTCGGGTGCCTTGTCGATGGAGTCGAAGGGCGACTCCTCGTTGAGGTCCGGGTACTTGTCGTGAAGCACCTTCGAGATCGCTGCAGTCAGCGTCGTCTTGCCATGGTCGATGTGACCGATGGTCCCGATGTTCACGTGCGGCTTGGTCCGCTCGAACTTCGCCTTAGCCACTGTGGGCTCCTCCTGGGTGTGTTGTTACTTGACTCGTACTTGCTGGTTGGTGCCGAGGGTTCGGTGGAATGGCCAAGGGCTACTCGCCGCGAACCTTCTTGATGATCTCGTCGGCGATGTTCGTGGGAACCTCGGCGTACGAGTCGAACTCCATCGAGTACGAAGCCTGGCCGGAGGTCTTGGACCTCAGGTCGCCAACGTACCCGAACATCTCTGAAAGCGGCACGAGGGCGTCGATGACCATGTCACCGTGACGCTCCTCCTGGTTCTGGATCTGGCCGCGCCGGCTGTTGATGTCGCCGATGACCGTGCCGAGGAAGCTCTCCGGCGTGATCACCTCGACCGCGAACATCGGCTCGAGCAGGACCGGCTTCGCCATGCGAGCGGCCTCCTTGAACGCCTGGTTGCCGGCGATCTTGAACGCGAGCTCGGACGAGTCGACGTCGTGGTAGGCGCCGTCCTCGAGGGAGAACTTCACGTCGACCATCGGATAGCCGGCGAGCACGCCGAACTCCATGGCCTCCTGGCCGCCCTGGTCGACCGAAGGGATGTACTCCTTCGGCACGCGGCCACCGGACACGTTGTTGACGAACTCGTAGCCCGCACCGGTGCCGGTCTCCGGGTCGATGTTGGGGCCGAGGTTGACGACGACCTTCGCGAACTGGCCGGACCCACCGGTCTGCTTCTTGTGGGTGTAGCTGTGCTTGGTGACCTCTTGGCGAACGGTCTCGCGGTAGGCGACCTGCGGCTTGCCGACGGTGGCCTCGACGCGGAACTCGCGCTTCATCCGGTCGACCAGGATCTCCAGGTGGAGCTCGCCCATGCCGGCGATGATCGTCTGCCCGGTCTCCTCGTCGGCCTTCACCGTGAAGGTGGGGTCCTCGTCGGAGAGCCGCTGGATCGCGGTGCCCAGCTTTTCCTGGTCGCTCTTGGTCTTGGGCTCGATCGCGACCTCGATCACCGGGGCCGGGAACGTCATCGACTCGAGGACGACCTGCTTGTTGGGGTCGGACAGGGTGTGACCGGTCTTGGTGTCCTTCAGACCCATCACCGCCACGATCTGGCCGGCGCCGACCGACGCGATCTCCTCACGCTTGTTGGCGTGCATCTGGTAGACCTTGCCGATTCGCTCCTTGCGGCCGTTGACCGAGTTGACCACGGTCGCGCCGGCCTCGAGCTTGCCGGAGTAGACGCGCACGTAGATCAGCTTGCCGAGGTGCGGGTCGGAGGCGATCTTGTAGGCCAGGCCCGAGAACGGCTCGTCGTCGGAGGGCTTGCGGGAGACCTCTTCGTTCTCGTCCTTGACGGAGTGACCGATGATCTCGCCGATGTCGAGGGGCGAGGGCAGGTACTTCACGACCGCGTCGAGCAGGGGCTGGACGCCCTTGTTCTTGAACGCCGTGCCGCACAGGACCGGGTTGAGCTTGTCGGCCAGGGTGGCGCGACGGATCGCGGCCTCGAGCTCCTCGACCGAGAACTCAGCCTCCTCGAGGTACTTCTCCATGATCTCGTCGTCGGCGTCGGCCAACGTCTCGATGAGCTTGACGCGGTACTCCGCGGCCTGCTCGGCGAGGTCGGCCGGGATCTCCTCGACCTCGTAGTCCTCACCCATGGTCGTCTCGCCGCGCCAGGTGAGCGCGCGCATGCCGACCAGGTCGATGACACCGAGGAAGTCGCCCTCCGCACCGATGGGCAGCTGCAGCACCAGCGGGGTGGAGTTGAGGCGGTCGACCATCATGTCGACGCAGTTGAAGAAGTCGGCGCCCGTGCGGTCGAGCTTGTTGACGAAGCACATGCGAGGCACGGCGTACTTGTTGGCCTGCCGCCAGACCGTCATGGTCTGCGGCTCGACGCCGGCGACACCGTCGAACACCGCGACCGCGCCGTCGAGGACGCGCAGCGAGCGCTCGACCTCGGCAGTGAAGTCCACGTGCCCGGGGGTGTCGATGATGTTGATCTGGTGGTCCTTCCACCAGCAGGTCGTCGCGGCGGACGTGATCGTGATGCCGCGCTCCTGCTCCTGCTCCATCCAGTCCATGACGGCAGCGCCGTCGTGGACCTCACCGATCTTGTAGGAGATACCGGTGTAGAAGAGGATGCGCTCGGTGGTCGTGGTCTTACCGGCGTCGATGTGAGCCATGATGCCGATGTTGCGGACCTTGTTGAGGTCCGTGGTGATGTCGACAGCCACTGTGAGTCTGGTTCCTTAGGTTGGCATGGGGTGGGTTCAAGCGGGCGGTTGCGGGCTCACGACTTCGTCGTGCACCCGCACGCCTCACCAGCGGTAGTGGGCGAAGGCCTTGTTGGATTCGGCCATCTTGTGGGTGTCCTCGCGCTTCTTCACAGCGGCACCCAGGCCGTTGGAGGCGTCGAGGATCTCGTTCATGAGGCGCTCGTGCATGGTCTTCTCGCGACGCTCCTGGGCGTAGCCGACCAGCCAGCGCAGCGCGAGCGTGGTGCCACGCGTGCCCTTGACCTCGATCGGGACCTGGTAGGTCGCGCCACCGACACGGCGGGACTTGACCTCGAGGTCCGGCTTGACGTTGTCGAGCGCGCGCTTGAGCGTCAGGACGGGGTCGGTGCCGCTCTTCTCGCGGCAGCCCTCGAGCGCGGTGTAGACGATGCGCTGAGCAACCTGCTTCTTGCCGTCCTGCAGCACCTTGGAGACGAGCTGCGAGACGAGCTGCGAGCCGTAGACCGGGTCGATGTCGATCGGGCGCTTGGGAGCGGGACCCTTGCGAGGCATTAGCTCTTCTCCTTCTTCGCGCCGTAGCGGCTACGGGCCTGCTTGCGGTTCTTGACACCCTGGGTGTCGAGCGTGCCGCGGATGATCTTGTAGCGGACACCGGGAAGGTCCTTCACCCGGCCGCCGCGGACGAGCACGATCGAGTGCTCCTGGAGGTTGTGGCCAACACCCGGGATGTACGCCGTGACCTCGACGCCGCTGGACAGGCGCACGCGGGCGACCTTGCGCAGAGCGGAGTTCGGCTTCTTCGGGGTGGTGGTGTAGACGCGGGTGCAGACACCGCGTCGCTGGGGCGAACCCTTGAGGGCAGGCGTCTTGTTCTTGGACACCTTGTCCTGGCGGCCCTTGCGGACCAACTGCTGAATGGTGGGCACCGGGTGGTTCCCTTTCCTGTTGCTCTCAGTGTCCGGCGCTCTGCCGGGCACGACTGTGTTGCTCGGATCTTGTGCCTGTGGAGCGCGTCTTCCCCCGAAACTCGACAAACCTAGGCGGGCACGCGCAACGGTCTGGTTGTCCCAGACACGAGGATTGAGGCTACCCGGCTGCTGTCAGCGGGGTCAAAACGGTGCGAGCACCGTCGGGACGCCTCTTGTTGAGGTGCTGGAACACGGCCACGGCCACCAACGCACCAGCGATGGTCAGCCCGCCACCGATCAACAACGTCCACCGGGCGCCCAGATGTTCCCCGACCCACCCGATCACGGGCGATCCGAGCGGGGTGCCGCCCATCACGATGGTCATGTAGAGCGCCATCACCCGGCCCCGGAACGCGGGGTCCGACTCGAGCTGCAGGGTGGCGTTGGCGGAGTTGAGCAGGGTCAGGGTGCAGAAGCCGATGAGCGGGTGCGAACAGCATGAACGCGACGTACGTCGGCAGCATGGCGGCCACGATCTCGGCGGCCCCGAACCCGACCGCGGCGAACACCAGCAGGCGCAGCCGGATCGTGACCCGGCGCGCGGCCAGCAACGCCGCGATCAGCGCGCCCACCGCCATCGCGGAGCCCAGCAGGCCGAACTCACCCGCGCCCTTGCCGAACTCCTCGGTGGCCATCAGCGCGGAGGTGATCTGGAAGTTCATGCCGAACGTGCCGGCGAAGAAGACCATGATCAGGATCAGCACCATCTTCGGCTGACCGCCGACGTAGCGGATTCCTTCGCGGAGCATGCCGGGCGTGCGCGGCCGCGGCTCGGACGTGTGCAGGAGCGCGGTGTCCATCTGCTCGAGCTGCCAGATCACCGCCAGGTAGGACACGGCGTTGATCAGGATCACCCAGCCGGTGGCCTCGGCGCCACCGCCGAGCAGGCCGATCATCAGGCCGGCGAGGCCCGGGCCCAGGATCCGAGCCACGTTGAAGCCCGCCGAGTTGAGCCCGACCGCGTTGGTGACGTCCTCGGGGTCGACCATCTCCGACACGAACGACTGGCGGGCCGGGGCGTCGAACGCCGAGCCGATGCCGAACACGAAGGCCAGCACGTAGACGTGCCAGATCTCCGCGACGCCCAGCACCGCGATCAGGCCGAGGGCCAGCGCGGAGACGGCCATCATCGCCTGGGTGATCTGCAGCAGCCGGCGCTTCGGGAACCGGTCGGCGATGACGCCGGCGTACGGGGAGAGGGCCAGGACGGGCAGGAACTGGAGGCCGGTCGTGATGCCGAGTGCCGCGCCGCCGCCGCCGAGGCTGAGCACCAGCCAGTCCTGCGCGACCCGCTGCATCCAGGTGCCGGTGTTGGACACCACACTGCCGATGACGTAGCGCCGGTAGTTGGGGTTGCGCAGGGAGCGGAAGGTGGGGCTCAAAGCTGTGGTCAGTCCTTGTCTTCAGTCATGGTCAGTCGTCTTGCGCCAGCCGCTCGATGATCGGGGCGGCCTGGCGGAGCACCGCGCGCTCGTCGGGGGTCAGCTCGCGCAGCCGGGTCGCCAGCCACGCGTCGCGGCGGTTGCGGTCGGCGCGCACCGTGGTGCGTCCCTCCTCGGTGAGGGAGACCAGCACCTGGCGGCCGTCGGTCTCGTGCGCCCGGCGGACGACGTAGCCGTCCTCCTCGAGGCACTTGACCGTGCGGGTCATGCTCGGCGGCTGCACCCGCTCGTGAGCGGCCAGCTCGCCCAGCGACACCTCGCCCTTGCGGTAGAGCGCCCCCAGCACGGCCATGGCGTTGAGGCTCAGCTCGTTGTCGGGGTGGCGCTCGATGGCGAGGCGTCGGCGTAGGCGCATGACCGACAACCGGAGCTCGGAAGCTAGTCCGGCATCGGTGCGGGCGGCCTTCTCAACGGTTGGCATATCGTTAGCATAAGTCATTACCCTTGCTAAGTATTCCCAGTGCGTCTCGACAAGCTCGACGACCGGTGGTCGAGCTTGTCGAGACCCGGCTAGGTCAGCCAGTCGGTGAGCGGGTGGATCGCGAAGTAGGCGACGAAGAGCACCGAGATGATCCACATCAGCGTGTGGATCTCGCTCGCCTTGCCGCGGATCAGCTTGATCAGCACGAAGGAGACGAAGCCGGCGCCGATGCCTGCGGTGATCGAGTAGGTGAACGGCATCAGCACGATCGTCAGGAACGCCGGGATGGCGAGCTCCAGGTCGTCCCAGTCGATGCCCTTGACCTGCTGCATCATCAGGAAGCCGACCAGGACCAGGGCCGGCACCGCCGCCTCCTGCGGGATCACGCCGACGACCGGCGCGAAGAACATCGCCAGCAGGAACAGCAGGCCGGTCACCACGCTGGCCAGGCCGGTGCGGGCACCGTCGGCGACGCCCGAGGCCGACTCGATGTACGACGTGTTGCTGGAGACCGAGGCGGCACCACCGGCCACCGCGGCCAGGGAGTCGACGATCAGGATCCGCTGGGTGTTGGGCGGCATGCCCTCTTCGTCGAGCAGATCGGCCTCGGCACCGATCGCCGTCATCGTGCCCATGGTGTCGAAGAAGTCGGCGAGCAACAGGGTGAAGACGAAGAGCGCAGCGGTCACGACACCCGCGTGGTCCCAGGAGCCGAGCAGGTTGAACTCACCGAGCAGCTGGAGGTCGGGCTTGCCGACGATGTCGTCGGGCCAGGCGGGCACGGTCAGCCCCCAGCCGGTCGGGTTGACCCCGGCGGCGGAGAAGGCCGGACCGATGTCGGCCACGGCCTCGACGATGATGGCGACCACCGTGGTCACGACGATCGAGATCAGGATCCCGCCGCGCACCTTCAGCACGTGCAGCGCGAACACCAGGATCAGGCCGAGACAGAAGACCGCGACCGGCCAGCCCTGGAGCTGCCCACCGAGGCCGAGCTCGACCGGCACCGGACCGGCGCCGGTGCGGCGTACGAACCCCGCATCGACCAGGCCGATGATGGTCAGGAAGAGCCCGATGCCCACCGAGATCGCGACCTTGATCTCCGACGGAACCGCCTTGAAGACCGCCTGGCGGAAGCCGGTGAGGACGAGCACCAGGATGATCACGCCCTCGATCACCACCAGCCCCATCGCGTCGGCCCAGGTCATCTGGCTCGCGACCGAGAACGTCACGAAGGCGTTCAGCCCGAGGCCGGTGGCGAGGGCCAGCGGGTAGTTGGCGACGACGCCCATCAGGATGGTGATCGCGCCGGCGACCAGCGCGGTGGCCGCGGCGATCGCCTCGAAGTCGCCGTTGGCGAGGGAGTCGCCGTTCATGTCCTGGCCCGAGAGCAGGATGATCGGGTTGAGCACGATGATGTAGGCCATCGTCAGGAACGTGACGAGCCCGCCGCGCACCTCCCGACCGACCGTCGAGCCGCGCTCGGTGATCTTGAAGAAGCCGTCGATGCCGGACCTGCCGGTCGTCCCCATGGTGGTCATTTCGGCAGGATGGCAGAGTCCGCCCGCTGCGGGAAGGGTGCTGGGGCGCGCACTGGGATAACGTGCGGATCGTGGAGCTGCGCGACAACCAGCCGATGAAGCACGAGTTCGGCAACCGGATCTACGTCGTGGCCGATGTCGAGCCGCTCGACGTCGACGGCGTCCGCACGGTCCAGGTCGGCACCGCCGCCTTCTTCCTGGCGTCCATCGCGCTGCTGCCGTTCTACGGCGCGCTCGAGGACTCCGGCCGCACCTGGTGGCTGTGGATGTGCCTGGCCGGGATGGGACTCGGCCTGTTCGGCATCGAGTACTGCCGGCGCCGACGCGTCTACCGCGTCGAGGTGCTGGGCGAGGACGAGACCCCGACGACCTAGTGTCCTGAGTCCAAAGTCCGTGTGCGCTCCGCGCACACATGGCACGCACCTGGCTGCGTTGGCGTCGCTCGAAAGACGCCCAGCCTGCCTTCGCTCCGCCGCCTTGCCATGCCCACACCCTGAGCACGCCCAGTGCTCATGGACTTCCGACTCAGGACACTAGAGGACGTCGATCTCGTCGAGGCTGACCGTGTCGAACACGTGCTCCGGCATCGGCGGGGCTTCCTGACGCTTGGTCAGCCGCACCTCCGAGTGCGCGCCGCACCCGTGGCTGAACGCGACCACCCGGCCGTCGTCGTTGGCGTCGCCGTTGGCGCAGACGCCGAACGTCTCCGAGAGCGGGCCGGCGATCCGGACCAGGAAGCCACAGGTCGTGCACGGCTCGGGGGCCGACTGCGAGATCGGTGCGTCGGGGCCGGAGTCGCCGTCGTACCAGCGCTGGGCGGCGAGCTCGCGTCCCTCGATCGAGAGCGTGCGCACCCGGCCCAGGCCGAGGTCCTTGGCCACCTCGCGCAGCTGCGCCTTGTCGTCGGAGTCGAGCGGGTCGTCGCCGGCGAAGTACGTCGGCACCAGGCGGGGGTCGTCGTCGGCGACGGGCAGCAGGTCGCCCGGTGACAGGTCGCCCGGCTTGATCCGCTCGCGGTAGGGCACCCACTCCGGCGCGACGATCGCGTCGTCGCCGGGCAGCAGCACGACCTCGTCGATGGTGATGGTGCGGAGGCGGTAGGCGCGGGTGACGGTGACCGCCCAGCGCCAGCCGACGTAGCCCTTGCGCTCGCAGGCGAAGAAGTGGGTCGTGACGCGCTCGTCCTCGGCCAGGTGGCCGAGGTGGTCGCCGACGTCCGCGGCGTCGACCTCTTCCAGCAGCGCGTTGCGCGCGGCCTTGATCGCCGCAGCGGTGACGGCGACGGAGTCGGTCTCGACGGGAGTGGCAACGGACGTGGTCACGGCGACAGCATGACTCATGGTTCGCGTGCCTGTCAGTTCGGGCCGGGTCTTCGCGTTCTCTGTAGGGGGCAGCGTGCAGGATGGGCGCATGAGCGAGATCCCTGGACCGGAGGGCCCGGAGCCGCGAGGTCGGACCCACCGGCGCCGACCGGGCCAGGGCGTTCGGACGCGGGCTCGGCACCGGCGCCAGGGCGACCGGCCGCGGCCTGCGCGGGATGGGGCGGGTGACCGGCCGGTTCTCGTCGTACACGATGCGTCAGGCCAAGCGGGCGTCCCGGGCGCAGGGTGCGGAGCAGTCGGGGCTGTCCCGGCTGATCGAGCTGCACGCCGCCAACGCCGCGGGTGACGCGGCCGTCGCCATCTCGCTGGCGACCACCATCTTCTTCGCCGGCGCCACCAGCGAGGCCCGCGGCCAGGTGGCGCTCTTCCTCGGCCTGACCATGCTGCCGTTCGCGATCGTGGCGCCGCTGATCGGCCCGTTCCTCGACCGCTTCAGCCACGGCCGGCGCTGGGCGATCGGCTCGACCTTCGCCATCCGCGCGTTCCTGTGCTGGGTGCTGGCCAACGCGGTGGCCGACGAGTCGAACCTGCTCTACCCCGCGGCCCTCGGGATCCTGGTCTCCTCCAAGGCGTACGGCGTCACCCGCGCCGCCGCCGTACCGCGACTGCGCCCGGACGACCTCACGCTGGTCAAGGCCAACAGCCGGGTCAGCCTGGCCGGAGTGGTCGGCGCGGCCGCGTCGGCGCCGATCGCGGGCGCGCTCGCCGCGATCGCGTTCTTCGGGACGGAGTGGACGCTGCGCTGGGCGTTCGTGCTGTTCGTGGTCGGCACCATCCTGGCGATCCGGCTGCCGGAGAAGGTCGACTCGTCGGCGGGCGAGCAGGACATGGTGCTGCGCGGCGACGAACCGACCGGCAAGCGCGGCACCCGGATCCCGGCCTCGGTCGCGTTCGCGCTGCGGGCCAACTGCGGTCCGCGGTGGATGTCGGGCTTCCTCACGATGTTCATGGCGTTCCTGCTGCGCGACAACCCGATCGAGGGCTGGCGCCCAGAGCTGCTGATCGGCCTGGTGATCGGCGCTGCCGGCCTCGGCAACACGCTCGGCATCTTCGCCGCCTCGATCCTGAAGAAGATCAACCCGGCCGTCACCGTCGTGGTCGCGCTGCTGGCCGACGCCGCGATGGCGCTCCTCTGCGCGGTGTTCTACGGGATCGTGCCGCTCGTGCTGCTCGGCCTGACCGCCGGCCTGGCGCAGGCCCTGGCCAAGGTCTCGCTCGACTCGACCATCCAGAGCAACGTGCCCACGCAGGTGCAGTCCAGCGCGTTCGCCCGCAGCGACACCACGCTGCAGCTGTCCTGGGTGGTCGGCGGGTTCGTCGGCATCGCCCTGCCGCTCAACCCGCACCTCGGCCTCGGCGTCGCCTGCGCGGCCCTCGGCGCCTGGGCGGTCTTCGTGCTCGGCTCCCGCCCCCGCAAGAGCGGCCGGCCAGCGCCCGCGCCAGCCCCCGTCTCAAGCTGACCCGGCGCTTCTTCACCCGAGGGAGCGCCGACCCGGCTCTTCTTCGCGGACAGGGATGTCGACCCGGCTCTTCTTCACGCGACAGAGACCTCGACCCGGCTCCTCTTCACAGCCGTCGCAGGTCAAGTCAAGCCGGGTCGACCCAGCACCACGTCAACCCAAGCCGGGTCGACCCAGCACCACGTCAACCCAAGCCGGGTCGACCCAACACCACGTCAACCCAAGCCGGGTCGACCCAACACCACGTCAACCCAAGCCGGGTCGACCCAGCACCACGTCAACCCAAGCCGGGTCGATAGCTCGAGCTCGTCGGCGAGGGCGCGGAGGAGCTTGGCGGCGGGGCGGGCGGTGCGGGCGTCGGGGTGGCGGCCGTGGCGGTAGGACTCACCGACGTCGTCGAGCAGTCGGATCAGGTCCTCCACGATCGGGGCCATCTCCTCGGGCTTGCGGCGCTTGGCCACCGACTTGTTGCGGGTCACCGAGGCAGGGGCGTCGAGCACCACGACCTGCAGGGCCTGGTCGCCGCGGCGACCCTGGGCGATGCCGAACTCGACGCGGGTGCCGGCCTTCAGGGTGGTGGTGCCTTCGGGCAGCGCGTCGGCGTGCACGTAGACGTCGTCGCCCTCCTCCTGGGAGAGGAAGCCGAAGCCCTTCTCGGCGCTGAACCACTTCACCTTGCCAGTGGGCACGGTCTTGACCCTTCTCGAGCTCGTTCGCGACTGCTGCTCGCCCTCCGAATGGAGGGCGACGGGACAGGCTAGTCGATGTGCCCGTCCAGCCACGAAGGGAAATCCCGCAGATCGTCGAGCACCACATGGGTACCCGCATCGAGCAGCTCCTCACGGGTGCACCCGCCCGTGAGCACCGAGACGCTGGTGGCCCCGGCCGCGAGGGCGCCCTCCACGTCGTGGATGTGGTCGCCGACGTAGATAGTGGCCCCCTCGCGCCGCAGCGCGTCGGCCTTGCCGATGCCCCACACCCACCCCTCGAGTACGTCGACGTCGAGGGCGAGGTGGTCGAGGTGGAGCTGGGCATTGGGGGCGTACTTGCCGGTGACCACGAGCACCCGGCCACCGTGCCGGCGTACGGCGGCGATCGCCTCGTGGGCGCCGTGCAGCACCGGCACGGACAGGACCGCATGCTCGGGGTAGAGCGCGCGGAACCGGTCGCCGGCCGGCCCGACGGCGTCCTCCGCGAGGTGCCCGGCCAGCATCGCCTCGAGGGGCGGGCCGAGGCGGGCGGTCATCTCCGCCACCGGGAACTCGACGCCGAGCTCGTCGCCCAGGACGGTCAGCACCGCACCGAATCCCGGCGCGGTGTCGATCAGCGTCATGTCGAGATCGAAGCCGACGACGAGAGGTCCCTGCACGCTGTCAGCCTAGGTGCGGAACCCTGGGTCTTCTGACACTTGTGGGACTGATGAGCCAGAATGGACTCTTTCCCCGAGCAAGGACGTCCCGTGCCTGACCTGCAGCGACCCGTCAGCGGCGTACGCCGTGCGCTGCTGGCTGCCGCGTTGGCGATCGCCGCAGTGGCCTCGGTGCCCTCGGCGGCGCCGGCCGACGAGCCGCGGGAGCTCTACCTGGTCACGCTCGACGGGCCGGGCCTGTCGGGCTTGAAGAGCAACCTGCCGCTGGTGCTCGCGAGCCTGCGGATGAGCGCCGAGCAGGAGCAGGTGCTCGACTACGCCGGCGGGGCGGATCCCGTCTACACCTGGCGTACGGCGCTCAACGGGTTCGCGGTCGAGCTCACTCTCGCCCAGGCTGAGGAGCTTGCAGGGCACCCCGAGGTCGCGCTGGTCGAGCCCAACGAGGTCCGGCCACTGGCGAGCGCCGGGCGCGCACACCTCGCCGCGGTCGCCCCCGGCGCCCCGAGCCGAGGCGGGGCCGGCACCGTCGTGGGCGTGGTCGACTCGGGCATCACCCCAGAGAGCCGGCTCTTCGCCGAGGTGCCGGGGCTGGGCCGGATGCCCGACAGCTTCAGCGGCACCTGCGCCGACGGCGACTCCTGGGATCCGGACATCTGCAACGGCAAGCTGATGGCGGCGCAGTGGTACGTCGACGGCTTCGGCGAGGACAACCTGCGGGCGGCCGCCGCGCTGTCGCCGCGCGACACCGACGGTCACGGCACCCAGATGGCCTCCATCGCGGCCGGCAACGCCGACGTCGCTGTGCGGGTGCCAGGTCAGTCCCTCGGCAGCTTCGGCGGCATGGCACCGCAGGCGCGTCTCGCGGTCTACAAGGCCTGCTGGGGAGCACCGGACCCGGCCGACGACGGCTGTGCCACCGCCGACCTGGTGACCGCGATCGACCAGGCCACCAGCGACGGCGTCGACGTGCTCAGCCTGTCGGTCGGCGGGCCCGACGAGTTCGACACGGTGGAGCGAGCGCTCCTGGGCGCCGCCGAGGCCGACATCGTGGTGGTCGCCGCGGCGGGCAACGACGGCCGGACGGCGTACGCCGGACACCCGAGCCCGTGGGTCACCACCGTCGGCGGCACCACCGCCGCGCTGCGCAAGGGCAAGGTCGTGCGCGGCCGGGCCGCCCCGCTGACCGGTGCCATGGTCGCGACGCACGCGGTCGGACCGGCCCGGCTGGTGCTCGGCTCGCGCGTGCGGGCACCCGGCGCCACCAGCGAAGCGGCCCGCGTCTGCGCACCCGGCAGCCTCGACGCCGGCGCTGTGGCGGACCGGATCGTGCTCTGCGAGCGGGGCACGGTGGGCAGGGTCGACAAGTCGCGGGCGGTCAGCCTCGCCGACGGCATCGGCATGGTGCTGGTCAACGCCTCGCGCGGATCGCTCGACGAGGACTTCCACAGCGTCCCGACCGTGCATCTCGCGCAGGCAGCCGGGCACGACCTGAAGCGCTGGCTGGCCGGCCATCCCCGGACCCGCGTCTCCCTGCGACCGGTGGGCCTGGTGCCGTCGGTGCCGCGGGTGGCGCCGTGGTCCAGCGGCGGCGACCCGTCCGCCGCGCTGCTCAAGCCCGACGTCGTGGCACCTGGCACCGGCATCCTCGGCAGCACCCCGGAGGACACCCGCGGGGTGGCCTGGGACTTCGTCACCGGCACCTCGGCCGCCACGGCGTACACGACCGGCGTCGCAGCCACGCTCCTGGCCGAACGCGACCTCTCCGCTCCCGAGGTGCGCTCCGCCCTCGCCACCACCGCGCAGCCCCTGGTGAGCGGAGTGCTCGCTGCCGGCGCGGGTCGGGTCCGAGCCGGCGACTCCTCGACGCCCGGGCTCGTCTATCCCATCGACGCCGGCGACTACCGCGCCTGGCTGGAGGGACGCCGGACCCACCTCAACACCGCGTCCGTCCTGCTCACCGGCGGCGAGCGCTCGGCCCGTCGGACCGTCACCAACGTCGGCCGCCGGGCCCTCTACTTCTCGTCGCGGGCGGTCGGCTTCGACCGCCGGGTGACGGTGACGCCGGCCGCGATCCGGCTCGACTCCGGCGAGAGCGCGACGTTCCGGATCACCGTGTCCCGCCGCGGCCGCACTGCCCGGCTCGACGACGGCTACGTCGTCTGGCGCGGCGCCTCGGGCACGCTCACCCGAATACCGGTGTTGATCTCCAGGTAGGCGCGGATAGGTTGCGTTGGTGACCAGATGCTCCCACTCTCCCGCTGACCACCGAGCGCCTCGTCCTGCGGGCCGCCGTCCCGTCCGACCTGACCGCATTGCTGCGCTACTACGGCGACCCGCACGTGGTCCGCCACCTCCTCCACGCCGTGCTCGACGAGGCGGGGGTGGCGGAGAAGCTGGCGAAGTTCGAGGCCAACGTCGCACCGGTCGAGGTCGGCGACGTGCTCAGCCTCGTCATCGAGTACGACGGCGAGGTGATCGGTGACCTGATGCTGCGCCTGATCACCGGCGAGCCGCCCTCGGTCGCGGAGATCGGCTGGGTGATGAACCCGGCCTACGGCGGCAAAGGGTTCGCCACCGAGGCCGCCCGGGCGGTGATCGACCTCGGCTTCAAGCACTTCGGCCTGCACCGGATCTCCGCGCAGCTCGACTACCGCAACACCACCTCCGCCAAGCTGTGCGAGCGACTCGGCATGACCAGGGAGGCGCACTTCCGCCAGGACTTCTGGAGCAAGGGCGAGTGGACCGACTCGTTGCACTACGGGCTGTTGCGCGACGAGTGGACCGGTTGAGGTCGGCATGCGGATCCTGTTCACGTTCATCGGTGGCTACGGCCACTTCCAACCGCTGATCTCCGTCGCCCGCGCGGCCGAGGCGGCCGGGCACACGGTGGCGGTGGCCGGCTCGGGGAAGATCCAGGACGTCATCACGGACGCCGGGTTCACCGCCTTCGCCACCTCCGAGCCGTGGCCCGAAGGGGAGGCACCTCCCGACCCAGCTCCGGAGCCGCCAGAGCCGTGGGGACCGGAGCAGGAGGCGAACCACTTCCGGGACGGGTTTGCCGACCGGGGAGCCCGGAGGAATGCCGCGGCGCTGGTGGAGATCGCCCGCGACTGGCGACCCGACCTGGTCGTCCGCGACGAGGTCGACTTCGGGAGCGCCGTCGCGGCGGAGAGGTACGGCGTACCGTCGGTCACCGTCCTGGTGCTCGCGACGGGCGGCCTGCTGCGCAAGGAGCTCGTCGCCGAGCCGCTGGCGGCGTTGCGCGCTGAGCACGGGCTGCCACCCGACCCCGGCCTGACCATGCTCGACCGCGACCTGGTGCTGTCGCCGTTCCCGGCCTCGTTGCGGCATCCCGATTTTCCGCTGCCGTCGACGGCCTTCGAGTTCCGGCAGCCGAAGCCGGCGGCCGGGCCCCGGACGACGCCGACCCCGACCGTCTACCTCACCCTCGGCACGGTGGTGCTCGGCGACTCGGCCCATCTCTTCCCGCGAGTGCTCGCCGGCGTCTCCCAGCTCTCGGCGAACGTCGTGGTCACGGTCGGTGCTCGCCGCGACCCGGCCAGCTTCGGGCCGGTGCCCGACCACGTGCGGATCGAGAGATTCGTGCCGCAGGACGAGCTGCTGCCGCAGTGCGACCTGGTCGTATCGCACGGCGGCTCGGGCAGCGTGCTCGGCGCGCTCGCCCACGGGCTCCCGTCGGTGCTGGTCCCGATGGGCGCGGACCAGCACTACAACGCGAGCCGGTGCGCCGAGCTCGGCACCGCGCGCGTCCTCGACGCCGTCGAGCTCACCCCGGACGACGTTCGGCGGACGGTCGAGGAGATGCTCGCGGACGACGGCTACCGGCAGGCCGCGCAGCGCTTCGAAGCGGAGATCGCCGCCCTGCCCGGGCCGGAGCACACGGTCCCGCTGCTCGAGCGACTCGGCTGAGCGGACGCCTCAGGCCAGGCCGAGCTGCTTCGCCGACTCCTCGCGCATCTGGACCTTGCGGATCTTGCCGGTGACGGTCATGGGGAACTCCTCGACGACCATCACGTAGCGCGGGATCTTGTAGTGGGCGAGCCGGCCGTCGGCGTACGCGCGGACGGCGGCTGCGTCGAGAGGGTCGGCGCCGGGCCGCACCTGCACCCAGGCGCACAGCTCCTCGCCGTACTTCTCGTCGGGTACGCCGATCACCTGGACGTCCTCGATGTCGGGATGGCCGTAGAGGAACTCCTCGATCTCCCGTGGATAGATGTTCTCGCCACCGCGGATCACCATGTCCTTGATCCGGCCGACGATGTTGCAGTAGCCGTCGTCGCGCATCTCGGCCAGGTCGCCGGTGTGCATCCAGCCGTCGGCGTCGATCGCCTCGGCGGTCTTCTCGGCGTCGTCCCAGTAGCCCAGCATCACGGAGTAGCCGCGGGTGCAGAACTCGCCCGTCACGCCACGAGGCACGGTCTCGCCGGTGACCGGGTCGATCACCTTGATCTCCACATGGGGGTGGACCCGGCCGATGGTCGCCGTCCGCCGCTCCAGGTCGTCGTCGGCGCGGGTCTGGCAGGACACCGGCGAGGTCTCCGTCATGCCGTAGGCGATCGCGACCTCGGCCATGTGCATCTCGTTGACGCAGCGCTTCATCACCTCGACCGGGCAGATCGAGCCGGCCATGATGCCGGTGCGCAGCGACGTGAGGTCGTGGTCGGCGAAGGACGGATGGTTCTGCATCGCGATGAACATGGTCGGGACGCCGTAGACGCCCGTGCAGCGCTCGTCGGCGATCGCGCGCAGGGTGGCCTCCGGGTCGAACCCGGGTGCGGGGATCACCATCGTCGTGCCGTGGGAGGTGCAGCCGAGGTTGCCCATCACCATGCCGAAGCAGTGGTAGAAGGGCACCGGGATGCACAGCCGGTCCTCCGGCCCGAGGTTGATCAGCTCGGTGGTCAGGTAGCCGTTGTTGAGGATGTTGCGGTGGCTGAGCGTCGCGCCCTTGGGGTAGCCGGTGGTGCCCGAGGTGTACTGGATGTTGATCGCGTCGCCCGGCGACAGCTCCGCCGTCCTGGCCGGCAGCGCGTCGTCCGGCAGCTGCGCGCCGCCCTCGATCAGCGCGGCCCAGTCGTCGGTGTCGAGGTAGACCACCCGCTCGAGGCCCCGGCAGTCGTCCCTGACCTGCTCCACCATCGAGCGGTAGTCGCTGGTCTTGAAGCTCGAGGCCGCGATCAGCAGCCGCAGCCCGGACTGGTTGACGGCGTAGGCGAGCTCATGGGTCCGGTACGCCGGGTTGACGTTGACCAGCACGATGCCGGCCTTGGCGGTGGCGTACTGGACCAGCGTCCACTCCGCGCAGTTGGGCGCCCAGATGCCGACCCGGTCGCCCTTCGCGAGCCCGGCCGCGATCAGTCCGCGGGCGAGCTCGTCGACATCGCGACCGAGCTCGGCCCAGGTCCAGCGTCGCCCGCTAGCCACCTCGACGAGTGCCTCGCGGTCCGCGTGCTCGGCGACCGTGCGGTCGAAGTTGGCGCCGATCGTCTCCTCCAGGAGCGACGGCTCGACCTCTCCCGTGGCGTAGGACTCCATGCCCTCGAACGTACGCCTCAGACGATCGAGTGCGCGAGCGTCAGCTCAGCTCCGCGATCAGGGCCGCGGTGGCGGGGACGGTCTCGGCGCCGGCGCGGTGCACGATGCCGAACGTGCGCGAGCCGAAGGCCTTGCTCTCCCTCACCTCGACGTCGGGATGGCGGAAGGCCTCCAGCGCGGAGCGCGGCAGCAGGGCCACGCCGAGGCCGACGGCGACCAGGTTCTGCACGACGACGTAGTCGTCGGTCACGTGGCGCACGTCGGGCTCGAAGTCCGCAGCCGCGCACAGCGAGACCGCGTGCTCGCGGCAGCGCTCGCAGCCGACGATCCAGGGCTCGGCTGCCAGGTGGCGCATGGTCAGGCCTCGCCGCCGCGCGAGCGCGTGGCCGGGAGGCACCACCAGGTGGACCGGCTCGGTGGCCAGTGGTCGCCACACCAGGCCGCTGCCGGCGACCGGCTCGCCGTCGTACCCGAACACCAGGGCGAGATCGGCATCGCCGGTCTCCAGCAGGCCGATCGCCTCGGGTGGCTCGGCCTCGGTGAGGGCCACGTCGACCTCGGGGTGGCGCCGGCGCAGCCCGGCCACCGCGCGGGGCACCAGGGTCGCGGCAGCCGAGGGGTACGCCGCCAGCCGGACCCGTCCACGCCGGAGGTCGGTGAGGGTGGCCATCTCCTCGTCGGCCATGTGCAGCTCGCCGGCGATCGCGTCGGCGCGGCCGAGCAGCACCCGGCCGGGCTCGGTGAGCTCCACACCGGTCGGCGACCGCAGCAGGAGCGCGCAGCCGGCCTGGCGCTCGAGGGCTCGCAGGTGCTGGCTGACGGCCGGCTGGGTCCAGCCGAGGGTCCGGGCCGCGGCACTGATCGAACCCGAGCGCGCGACCTCGCGGAAGATCATCAGGCGACGCGGGTCCATTCCGAGAGCATAAGTCCTGCTTATGGCTCTGCGAAGAAGTTCGTATCTTCCTTGGAGCGCACGCCAGCGACCACGATGGTGCGCATGAAGACGATCGGACTCATCGGCGGGCTCAGCTGGTACTCGACGGCGCAGTACTACCGCGTGCTCAACGAGGAGGTGCAGGCGCAGCCTCGGCGGCCACGCCTCCGCCTCGATCGCCCTGCAGTCGCTGGACTTCTCGCAGGTCCGCGCCCACCAGCAGACCGGCGACTGGGCCGCGGCCGGCCGCCTGCTGGCCGACGCCGGCCGGCGCTGCCAGGACGCCGGCGCCGACGTGGTGCTGATCTGCTCCAACCTCATGCACCGCGTCGCCGACGACGTGGAGGCCGCGCTCGACGTGCCGCTGCTCCGGATCACCGACGCCATCGCGGAGCGGGCCCTGGACCAGGGCTGGACCCAGCTCGGCGTGCTCGGCGCCCGGTGGGTGATGGAGGAGGACTTCTACGTCGGCCGGCTGGCCCGCGCCGGACTGCAGGTCCACGTGCCGGAGGCCGCCGACCGCACCGTCGTCGACCGCGTCATCTTCGACGAGCTGACCCAGGGCCGGGTCGTCGACGAGTCGCGGACGGCGTACAGCCAGATCATCGGCCGGCTCGCGGCCGACGGCGCCGAAGCGGTGGTGTCGGGCTGCACCGAGATCGAGCTGCTGGTCGGCCAGGACGACTCCCCGATCCCGGTGCTCGACTCGATGCGGGTGCACGCGGAGGCAGCCGCCGCGCTTGCACTGCGACAAGAACTGGGCGAGCGTGCCGCGGTTGGTGCCGAACGCTGACGTAAGGTCGCGGCGTGGCAGACACCGCCCGCCGCAAGGCGCCTCTCTGGCTCGAGACGATCATCCTGCTCGTGATCGCCGTGGCCCTGGCCCTGGTGATCAAGACCTTCTTCGTGCAGGCCTTCTACATCCCGTCGTCGTCGATGCGGCCGGGGCTGGTCGTCAACGACCGGATCCTGGTGCAGAAGCCGTCGTACTGGTTCGGGGGCGAGCCCCAGCGCGGTGACGTCGTGGTGTTCGAGGACCCGGGTGGCTGGCTGCCGCCGCCCGCCGCCGGTCCGACCAACTGGCTGACCAAGGGCATGGCCAAGATCGGGCTCTACCCGACCGGCGGCCACCTCGTGAAGCGGGTGATCGGTGTCGCCGGCGACACGATCGTCTGCTGCGACGACGACGGTCGGCTCGAGATCAACGGCTACGCGATCGACGAGGACGACTTCCTCGCTCCCCAGCGCAGGTGCGACGGGCCGATGCCGTCCCAGTGCAAGGAGGAGTGGCGGGTCGGCCCGATCCCCGAGGGCGACCTCTTCGTGATGGGCGACAACCGCGGCCAGTCCGCCGACTCCTCGGAGAAGCTCTGCAACGGCGACCCCAACTGCGACCCGGACGATGCGTTCGTCTCCACCGAGCTCGTGGTCGGCAAGGTGTTCGCGCTGGTGTGGCCGATCAAGCACTTCGACTGGATCGGCCGCCCCGACGCCTTCGACGACGTGCCGGACCCGAGCTAGCGGCCACATGCCCAGCCGGTACGTCGCGGTGGTCGGCCCCAGCGCTCCGTCGCTGGCTGGTCAGCCGGACAGCGAGGCGGTGCTGGCGACGGCGTACGACGTCGGGCGGCTGCTCGCCGAACGCGGCGCGGTGGTGCTGTGCGGTGGCGGCACCGGCGTGATGGGTGCCGCGGCCGACGGAGCTACCGCTGGCGGCGGCACCTCGATCGGACTGCTGCCCGGCTCCGACCGGAGCGAGGCCCACCCGTCGTTGTCGTTCGCGCTGCCCACCGGCCTCGGCGAGCTGCGCAACGGGCTCCTGGTCCGGGCGGCCGACGCGGTGGTCGCGGTCGGCGGCAGCTGGGGCACTCTGAGCGAGATCGCGCTGGCGGTGCGCACCGGAGTGCCGGTGGTCTCGCTGCTCGGCTGGGACCTGCCCGACGGCGTACGCCGGGCGACGACCGCCGCCGCTGCAGTCGAGGCGGCGCTCACGAACCGATGAGCAGCCGGTCGAACGCGAGGTGCAGCACCTCGGCGCGGGTCCGGCCGCGGTGCTCGGCGGCCACGTAGTGGCTGCCGAGGAAGATCGAGAAGGCCAGCAGGCAGCGCGCCTCGACGTCGTCCTCGTCGGCGCAGAACTGCTCGAACAGGGAGCGCAGGTAGTCGATGCGGCGGTTGTCGATGCGGTGCACGCGCGCGGCGACCTCGGCGTCGCGGCGGGCCCACTCGCGCACCGCCAGCTCCACGTCGAGCTCGACCGAGGCCGCCAGGCCGAACAGCCGCTGCAGCTTCTCCCGAGGGCCGTCCGGCTTGCCCTCGACGATCGTGATCACGTCGTCGACGACGGTCTTCTCCCAGGCGTCCAGCATCTCCTCGAGAAAGGCCGGCCGGCCGGCGTAGTGCCAGTAGAAGCCGCCCTTGGTCACGCCCAGGGTCTCGGCGAGCACCTCGACCCGGATGGCATCCGGGCCTCCGGTCGCGAGAGCCCGGAGCCCGGCGTCGACCCAGGCACTGCGCGGAGTCCTGACGTTGGCCACCGGCATATCTATACGGCACCGTATTGACGGAAGCAAGCACCGCGCCTAAAGTCCATACGACAGCGTATGGATGGAGGGTTGATGAGGGTTCCGAACGAGGTGCACACCTCCCGCCCCTGGCGGATCCGCGAGATCGCGCCCGACTTCGAGGTCGAGGACGTCTGGGCGCTCCCGGCGTACGGCCGTGCGGAGGACTTCCCTGCGCTGGTCGGGCTGGCGGCCGCGTCGGACCCGTCCGACTCGTCGTCGCTGCCCACCCGGGTGCTGTGGCAGGCGCGAGACCTGCTCGGCAAGTGGTTCGGCCTCGGCCGGATCTCCGAGCCGGACCACGGCGCCACCGGCCGGCTCCCGATCCCGGGCGCGACCGAGACCTCGTTGTCCGAGCGGCTGCCCGACGACCTCCGCGGGACCGTGTCGGACCTGGACTTCGGCTCCCTGCCGTTCGTGCCGCTCTATCGCACCGACCGCGAGTTCGCGGCCGAGATCTCCAACCAGACCGTCCACGGCGTCCTGCACCTGGCCTGGGTCGACCAGGGCGACAGCCGCTTCCAGGGCCAGATGGCCGTCTACGTCAAGCCTCGCGGTCGGTTCGGCAAGGCGTACCTGGCGTTCATCAAGCCGTTCCGCTACCTGGTCGTCTACCCCGCACTCATGCGGCAGATCGAACGCCGCTGGGCAGCGCGGGCGGCGGGCTAGTGTCCTGAGTCGGAAGTCCATGAGCACTGGGCGTGCTCAGGGTGTGGGCATGGCAAGGCGGCGGAGCGAAGGCAGGCTGGGCGTCTTTCGAGCGACGCCAACGCAGCCAGGTGCGTGCCATGTGTGCGCGGAGCGCACACGGACTTTGGGCTCAGGACACTAGCGGCCCTCGGCCTGGGCGACCAGGGCATCGAGGGCGACGGGCGCGTCGGCGGTGACCATCGGCCCGATGTCGTCGGCACCGGGTCCTTCGATGGTGGTGCTGACGGTGATCTCCGCGCCGTCCGCTGTCGCCCGGACCAGGTGGTCGATCCGGATGACCAGGTCGCCGATGGCGAGCTGGTCGAGGTAGCGGCTGTCGGGGTCGACGACCTCCAGCGTGAACGGCGCCTCGATCCCTCCGCGCAGCGTCAACGTGCCCGAGGTCGCGACCTCGAAGGGGCCATCGAGGGAGACCTGCTCGACGGCGGGGTCCCAGGACGACCAGGTAGTGACGTCGCTCCACAGCTTCCAGACCGCGGCAGGCGATGCGGTCGTGGTCACCGTGCCGGAGTGTTCGAAGGTCATGTCTCTCTGCCCACCGTCATCTCGCGGTCGCCGAAGCGGACCTTGTCTCCCTCGACCAGCGTGGAGGGACGTCCCGGCGATAGTGCCTTGGCGATGCCCTGGCGCACCAGCACCGAGCCGTTGGTCGAGCCGCGGTCCATCACCACGAGGGCGCCGTCGGGCACGACCTGGAACTGGGCATGGGTCTTGGAGAGTGACATGTCGGAAGAGCGGAGGGGCACCAGGTGCTGGACCGGCTCGCCCTGGCGTGCCTCGGGTCGCCGGCCGACCAGCGCGAGTCCCTCGACCACGAACGTCTCGCCGGTGTCGAAGGTGACCCGCCACCGCGTGGCGGTCGGGGCCGGCCGCGGCGGTGGCGTGCTGGGCGGCGGTGACGTGGCGGCGGCGAGCTCGGCGGCGCCGACGTGGGCGGCGGCGGTGCCATGGGCTTCGGCGCCGCCCGGGGCGGAGTCGTCGGGGCAGCGAGCGGCTCGGGGAGGCTGGGCATCAGCCGCATGGCGGTGAGGTTGACGATCTGGCGCGGTCGGCTCTCCTCTGCCGGCTCGTCGACGGGGACCGGCCGGATGTCGACCACCACGGCCTTGCTGACGTGGTCGTGCCAGCCACGGCGCCAGCCACCCGCGTCCATCACCGCGGTCCAGGCCAGCGTGGCCACGCCGAGGCAGAACGTCGGCAGCGCGGCGATGCCGAGAATCACGGTGCGGAGCAGGGCCCGGCCGACGCCGATCGGCGCCCCGGTCTCGTGGTGCACCACCCGGAGGCCGGCCAGGGCCTTGCCCGGTGAGACTCCAGCAACGCCGAGGAGCACTGCGAAGGCTCCCCCGACCACGACGACGACGCCGGCGATCATGCCGATCCCGGCCCAGGTGCGGTCGTCGTCGAAGAACTGCTGGAAGGCGACGTAGATGGCGCCGGCGTACAGGATCCAGGCGAGCAGCCGGTCGACCGTGAACGCGTAGAAGCGCCGGTCGAGCTCGGCCGCCGGGTACGTCGTGGGGCCGCTGGTCGCGGTCTGGGTGATCACGTCGGCACGGTCAGGGTCGCGCGACCTGGATGGTGACGCCGTCGCCGAGGTTGATCACGGCGCCGGGGATCAGCTGGACGGCGATGCCGGGCTTGAGCTCCTCGGGGCCGAGGCCGGGCTGCACCAGCACGGTGCCGTTGGTCGAGCCCATGTCGGTCACGACGGCGCTGCCGTGGTCGGCGCCGGCACCCGGCCGGACCTCGACATGGGTCGAGGAGATCTCGTGCAACGGGCTGGGCACCGTGATCAGGCGCGGCTGCTCGGTGGAGGTGAAGCGCCGCGCCTCCGGAGCGCGGCCGACCAGCACCACCCGGTCGACGTCGACGGTCTCCCCGTTGGACACGATCAGCTTCGCGACCGAGCGGACCACGCTGGGCGGCTGCGGCTGCCCGGGGATGCCCGGCTGCTGGCGCGCGAACTCGTCCGGGGCCACGCCGGCCCTGGTCATGCCGTCGTGATCGGGGTCGACCGGGGTCGGGGCCATCGGCGGCAGGGGCGGGGGCGGCGGCAGGGTCGGGAGCTGCGAGGGAATGGGAAGCGGCTCGATGGGGCCGGTGGCCTCGTCGAGCTCGGCGGCGTACGGCGACGGCTGGGCGTTGGTGTCGGCGTCGGCATCGTCGTCGAGAGGTGACGACTCCTCGACCACCTCCAGGACAGGGGGGCCGACCGCCGGGGTCGGTGCATCGTCGACCTCGACGTCGACCTCGGCCTCGACTCGGCGTCGGCGTCGGCGTCGGCGTCGACGCCTGCCTCGAATTCGGGCACCGGCGGGACGATGTCGGGGACCAGCTCCGGCACGACCGCGACGGGCTGCGTCGAGTGCTCCGGCTGGTCGATCCGGGAGACCCGGACCAGTCCCTGTTCGATGGGGAGGTGGCGGGCCTCCGGGTCGGGATCGCCCACCGCCACGGTGACCGATCTGACGCCGTCGAACACCCGCTCGGACCAGGTCGAGGCGATCGAGCCCTCCAGCGCCACCGGCCCGTCCTGGGTGTCGACCGCGGCACGCACGCTGTCGCCGCGCAGCAGGATCCTGGTCGGACCCTCGCTCGACCCGATGAGCACGAATCCCGACAGTGCGCTGAGGCCGGCGCTGAGCAGCCCGTCGAGGACCTGGCCGAAGCCGGCGCCACCGTCGACCAGCTCCCAGAGCCCGGTCACCCGGGACTTCTCGGTGCCGGGCAGGAGCAGGGTCAGGTCGGGCCCGAAGATGCCGAACCAGTCTCCGGACTGGTAGGACCAAGTGGCGTTCGGCTGCTCGTCGCTCATGGCAGCGCTCCCAGCTTCTCCTCGAGACTCACGCGTTGCCGCTCCGAGTCGTACGGCGTGTGGTGTACCAATCCCACCACATCGACGACCACGGCCGTCGCGTTGTCCTGCCCGCCGGCGGCCACTGCAGCGGCGACCACCTTGTCGGCTGCGTCTCGGGGGTCCTCGGCCTCGGCCATGATCGTGGCGATCCGGGCGTCGTCGATCATGCCGCTGACCCCGTCGGAGCAGAGCACGATCCGCTCTGCCGCGGAGAGCGGGAGCACGAAGTAGTCGGCCTCGGTGCTGCCTCCGCCTCCGAGGGCGCGGGTGATGATGTGGCGCTCGGGATGGATCGCCGCGTCGTCTGCGGTGATCATCCCCGACTCGACCAGCTCCTGGACCACGCTGTGGTCGACGCTGACCTGCTCCAGCACGCCCTCGTTGAACTTGTAGACGCGGGAGTCGCCGAGGTTGGCGAGCAACCACTTCGGCTCCTGCTCCTGCTCGATCAGCAGCGCCACGACCGCGGTGGTGCCGGCCGCGAAGTCCTCGTTGCCGGCCGCACGCTGGCGGGCGTCGTAGGCGGCGATCCGGCGCTGGCACTGCTCGAAGGTCTCGGCGATCACGGCCGCGCCGCGCATGGGGTCGTAGCCCTCGTGCACCAGCCGGCCGAACTCCTCGATCACGATGCTGCTGGCCACATCGCCGCGGTCGTGGCCACCCATCCCGTCGGCAACCACGAAGACCGGCGGGGCAGCGAGGAAGGCGTCCTCGTTGACCTCGCGGACCACGCCGACGTCGGTCGCGGCCCCGTGGTGCAGCTCGACTGGTGTCATGCGCATCCTCGGGGGCCGACTGGTGGGCACGACCGCAGGGTCGACGCGGGTAGCCGTGGTCCGGGTGCGTGCAGCGCGAGGCGGAGGAGGGATGTTGTGGTTGACCTCCTACGACCGACTCCAACGAAGCGATGTGCGTGCCTGGGCCGCGGGGACCCCGTCGAACCTAAGGGAGTGCCCACTAACGTTGGCGGGATGGCTACGTCGAGGGGGTTCCGCTCGCTTGCCGACCAGCTGCGGAGCTGGCCGGACGAGCGCCTCTCGCTGCTGCTCACCGAGCGTCCCGACCTGGCCACTCCCGCCCCTCACGACTTCGGTCAACTGGCGTCTCGCGCCTCGTTGCGCACTTCACTGGTCCGTGCGCTCGACATTCTGACCCGGCTCGAGCTCTTTGTCCTAGATGCCCTGGTCGTTGCAGGTCAAACCACTTCTGCCGAACTCCGCACCATCGTGCACGCGGACCGGCCCCAGGTCGACAGCGCCCTGGAGCGGTTGCAGGACCTGGCGCTGGCCTGGGAGTCCCCCGGCGGCATCCGTCCGCTGACCGGTGTCGCCGAGGTGCTCGTGGGTGACCGCAGCGGACTCCGGCCGCGCAGTCCGGAGGCACCGACGCCTGACGAGGTGCTCGCTCACCTCGAGGCGCTGTCTCCCGCGGCCCGCGCGTTGCTCGAGCACGTCGACGCCGAAGGTGGCGAGGCCACGACCGGGTCCGCCCGGCACACCGTGCTGCCCGCTGATGCCGAGACGCCGGCCGAGGAGCTGCTCGCTCGCAAGCTGCTGGTGCCGCGCGCCGGGGGCACCGTGGTCCTGCCGGGAGAGGTCGGATTGGTGCTGCGCGGCGGCCACACGACTCGGGAGCCGCTCCCCCAGGCGCCCGAGATCGCGACGGCCGACCGTGGCGCCGAGACCGTCGACCGCGCGGGTGCCGGCGCCGCCTTCGAGGCAGTACGCCGGATCGAGCTGCTGCTCGACCACTGGGGCACCCAGCCGGCCGCCGCCCTGCGCAGCGGTGGCCTCGGGGTGCGCGAGCTGAAGGCCGCAGCGGCTCATCTACATGTCGACGAGCCGGCCACCGCCCTACTGGTGGAGGTGGCCTCGGCGGCCGGGTTGCTGGCCGCCCGCGCCGACACCGACGGCAACCCGGTCTGGGTGCCGACCGACGCGTTCGACGCCTGGGTCGCGAGCGATGTCGCCGGGCGCTGGGCGACCCTGGTCCGGGCCTGGTGGGAGAGCCCGCGGATGCCGGGACTGGTCGGCGCGCGCGATGCGGCCGGCAAGCCCTGGAACGCGTTGTCACCCGAGCTGGCCAGCCGGACCATGACCGAAGCCCGCTCGATGACGCTCGAGGCGCTCGCCTCCTTGGCGCCCGGGGAGGTGCTGGCCGCCGCGACCGGCACGCCGTCGGTGGTGGCCCGGGTCGCCTGGGAGCGGCCGCGCCGGCCGCGCAGCCGGGCCGACCAGGTCGCCTGGACGATCACCGAGGCCGCTGCGCTCGGGGTGACCGGGCTCGGTGGGCTGACGGCGTACACGCGGGCGCTGGTGGCGGGCGAGGACCCGGCACCGCTGCTCCGCGACCTGCTGCCCCAGCCGGTCGACCACGTGCTGATCCAGGCCGACCTGACCGCCGTCGCGCCCGGGCCGCTCGAGACCGAGCTGGCCCGTCGGTTGCAGCTGCTGGCCGACGTCGAGTCGCGCGGGGGCGCGACCGTCTACCGGTTCAGCCCGGGATCGGTGCGCCGTGCGCTCGACGTGGGCTGGTCGGCAGCCGAGGTGCACGAGTTCCTCGGCACGGTGTCGCGGACGCCCGTGCCACAGCCGCTGACCTACCTCGTCGACGACACCGTGCGCACGTTCGGCACGATCCGGGTCGGCCACGCCGAGGCGTTCCTGCGCGCCGACGACGAGGCGGCGCTCTCGGAGCTGCTCGGCGACCCGAAGGCCGCGGGGCTGGGCCTGCGCCGGCTGGCCCCGACGGTGCTGGTCAGCACGATGCCGCTCGACCTGCTGCTGCCGCGGCTGCGCGACCTGGGCGCGGCCCCGGTGGTCGAGGCCGCCGACGGCACCGTGCGGGTCACCCGGCCCGACCTGTTGCGGGCCCGCACCCCGCGCGAGCAGCGCGCCGCTCCGCGCGAGGTGCGGGAGACGGCGCGGATCGCTGCCGTGGTCAACGCCGTGCGCTCGGGAGACCGGGTCGCCGCCGCTCGTCCCGCGTCGGCGCCGACCCTCACGCCGAGCGGGTCGCTGACGGCGCTGCGCGAGGCGATCGCGGCGGGCACCACGGTGCTGATCGGCTACGTCGACAACCACGGCGCCGCCTCGGACCGGATCGTCGACCCGCTGTCGCTCGAGGGCGGTCAGCTGAGGGCCCGAGACCACCGCGCGGACGACGTCCGCACCTTCGCCGTACACCGGATCACGAGCGTCAAACCATTGGACGTCGCCCCGTAAATTGGGCAGGTGGACTTCCTCACCTACGCCGAGCGGTCGGCCGGGCTCCTCAACACGGACCTGGTCGACCTCGACGCGCTCCTGGGGCACCTCGCGGGGCGCGACTGGCTGCACGAGCAGGTGGCCGAGCGCGACCTCAAGCAGCTGCGGAAGTTCCAGCGCGAGCTGCGGCCGGTCTTCGAGTCCGGCGCTGCTGGTGGGGCCGGCGCGGTGGTGGAGGGGCTCAACTCCCTGATGGTGCGCCACCCGATCACGCCCCGGATCTCCGACCACGACACCGGCGACCTGCACCTCCACGTCGCCAGCCGGACGGCGAGCGTTGCCGACCTGCTGGTGAGCGAAGCCCTGCTCGGCCTGGCGACGCTCGTCTGCGACCTCGGGCCGACCCGGCTCGGCGTGTGCGCCGACGCGAAGTGCGACGACGTCTACGTCGACACCTCCCCCAACCACACCCGCCGCTACTGCTCCGACCGGTGCTCCTCGCGCGCCAACGTGGCGGCGTACCGGGCGAGGCAGAAGGCCGGCACCGTTCCTGCCTGAGGTTTTGGCCTGGCCGGGGTGGGACGGTGTGCGGGTTGTGTGCCTGAGCCCGGTCCGTAGATCGGCGTGAGGCACACGACCCGTTCAGCGGAGGCACGGACCCCTGTCACCAGCGATGCAGGCAGTGCACCACCAGGTCCGTACGCTTGGCAGGTGCATGACGGCCCCCTGATCGTCCAGTCGGACAAGACCCTGCTGCTGGAGATCGACCACGAGCAGGCGCAGGAGTGTCGCAAGGCGATCGCGCCGTTCGCGGAGCTCGAGCGCTCGCCCGAGCACATCCACACCTACCGGCTGACGCCGCTGGGGCTCTGGAACGCCCGGGCCGCCGGCCACGACGCGGAGCAGGTCGTCGACACGCTGCTCAAGTTCAGCCGCTACGCCGTCCCGCACTCGCTGCTCGTCGACGTCGCCGAGATCATGGCTCGCTACGGGCGGCTGCGGCTCGAGAAGCACCCGACCCACGGCTTGGTGCTGGCCAGCAACGACCAGCCCGTGCTCGAGGAGGTGCTGCGCGCCAAGAAGATCGCCGGCATGCTCGGCGCCCGGATCGACGACGACATGGTCCTGGTGCACGCCTCCGAGCGCGGCAACCTCAAGCAGGCCCTGCTCAAGCTGGGCTGGCCGGCCGAGGACTTCGCCGGCTACGTCGACGGCGAGGCCCACCCCATCGCGCTCGACGAGACCGAGTGGCACCTGCGCGACTACCAGCGCGATGCTGCCGAGTCGTTCTGGCACGGCGGGTCCGGAGTCGTCGTACTCCCTTGTGGCGCCGGCAAGACCCTGGTCGGCGCGGCCGCGATGGCCCACGCCCAGGCGACCACGCTGATCCTGGTCACCAACACAGTGAGCGCCCGGCAGTGGAAGGACGAGCTGATCCGGCGTACGTCGCTGACGGAGGAGGAGATCGGCGAGTACTCCGGCTCGGTCAAGGAGGTCCGCCCGGTCACCATCGCGACCTACCAGGTGATGACCACCCGCCGGAAGGGCGTCTACTCCCACCTCGAGCTGCTCGACGCCCGCGACTGGGGCCTGATCATCTACGACGAGGTGCACCTGCTGCCCGCGCCGATCTTCCGGATGACCGCCAACCTCCAGGCCCGCCGCCGGATCGGCCTCACCGCCACCCTGGTGCGCGAGGACGGCCGCGAGGGAGACGTGTTCTCGCTGATCGGCCCCAAGAGGTACGACGCCCCCTGGAAGGACATCGAGGCCCAGGGCTGGATCGCGCCGGCCGACTGCGTCGAGGTCCGCGTCACGCTGCCGACCAACGAGCGGCTGGTCTACGCGACCGCCGAGCCCGAGGAGCGCTACCGCCTCGCGTCCTGCACCCACCACAAGATCGACGTGGTGCGCGACCTGGTCGCCTCGCATCCGGGCCAGCCGACGCTGGTGATCGGCCAGTACATCGACCAGATCGACGAGGTCGCCGAGATCCTGGGCGCGCCGGTGATCAAGGGCGACACCCCGGTCAAGGAGCGGCAGCGGCTGTTCGAGGCTTTCCGCACCGGCGAGGTCGGGCTGCTGGTGGTCAGCAAGGTCGCCAACTTCTCGATCGACCTGCCGTCGGCCGAGGTCGCGATCCAGATCTCCGGCTCGTTCGGGTCCCGTCAGGAGGAGGCGCAGCGCCTCGGCCGCCTGCTGCGCCCCAAGTCCGAGGGCAAGTCGGCGCACTTCTACACGATCGTGTCCCGCGACACCGTCGACGCCGACTTCGCCCAGAACCGCCAGCGGTTCCTCGCCGAGCAGGGCTACGCCTACCGGATCGTCGACGCCGAGGACCTGCCTGCCTGAGCTGCCAGGCGGAGGGTCCAGAGGCCGCCGAGCAGCGCGATGCCGGCACCGACGCCGAACGCCCACGGGATCCCCTGCGACTCCGCGACCACACCGAGCGCGATCGGGCCGAAGCCGAGGCCGAGGTCGATGAACGCGCTCGCCGTACCGGCTGCGGCGCCGCGCTCCGACGGCCGAGCGGTCGCGAAGATCGCGGCGAAGAAGGCCGGGGTGCTGAAAGAGACGCCCACGGCCATCACGACTACGCCGATCAGCAGCCCGACCGGCGAGCCCCAGACCGCGACCACGCTCAGCCCGCAGGCGATCGCGAACAGCGACGCGGCCGCCAGCGGCAGCGACGCCAGCCGGTCCGGCACTCGCGCGAACGCGACCCGGCAGAACACCACCACCAGTCCGTAGGTGACCAGCGCGATGCTGGTGTTGCTGAGGCCGACGTCCTCGGAGTGCAGCGAGGCGAACGCGAGGAAGCCGCTGACCGCGGCGAGTGACGTGAAGAACCCGAGGGACACCGGGAGCCCCGGCCGATGGATCAGCTTGCCGTGCCCGTCACCGTCGTCGCTGCGCAGCGGCTCCCTGATGCCGAGCACCAGCACCGCCGCCAGCACGGAGAGCACCGTGGCGCCGGTCCACGCCGCCTCGAAGCCCCACTGCTCGATCAGCACCTCGCCCAGCGGAGGCCCGAACGCGATGCCCAGGTAGAGACCGAGCGAGTTGTAGCTGAGTGCCTCGCCCATCCGGTCCGGCGGGGCGAGGTCGGCAAGGAGGGCGAACCCCGCCACGAAGAACGCCGCCTCGGCGATGCCCTGCATCAGCCGGATCCCGACCACCACCTCGAGTGACTCGGCGAACGGCAGCAGCGCCATGCCGAGACCGGCCAGCAGCGCACCGAAGATCAGCACGGGGCGGCGGCCGCGAGTGTCGGAGAGCCGGCCCGCCAACGGCCGGCACAGCAGGGCGGTCACGCCGAACGCCCCGAACGCGAGGCCGGCCCCGGCCTCGTCCGAGCCGATCGGGCCGGTGACGAACAGCGGGAGGCTGTGGATCGCGACACCGACAGCGGTGAAGTAGGCCAGGTCAGCGATGCCGAGCATGACGAAGGCAGCGGTGAAGAGCCGGACGCTCGGCATGGGCTGACCGTACTCAATCAGGCGAGAAACGTCGTCGAGATTCGGTCGCTACCACGGGGACCCACGGTAGGTGCGGGGGTGTCCGCGCCGTACCCGCGTTTAGCCATCAGCCGCCGAGTGTTCCTAGAGTCATGGCGTGAAGGTGCTGCTGCTGGAGAACATCCACCCCGCCGCTGTCGAGCTGCTCGAGGACCGCGGCTTCGAGGTCGAGCTGCTCACGGGCTCGCTCGGCGAGGACGACCTGATCGCGGCGCTGGCCGGGGTGAGCATGCTCGGCATCCGCTCCAACACCAACGTCACCGAGAAGGTGCTGGCGTCCGCGCCCGAGCTGCTGGCGATCGGCTGCTTCTGCATCGGCACCAACCAGGTCGACCTGGCCGCGGCTGCCTCGCGCGGCGTCGCGGTGTTCAACGCGCCGTACTCCAACACCCGCAGCGTGGTGGAGCTGGTCATCGCCGAGATCATCTCCCTGGCCCGGCGGCTGCCCGAGAAGACCCTGAAGATGCACGACGGCGTGTGGGACAAGTCGGCCAAGGGCAGCCACGAGGTCCGCGGCCGCACGCTCGGCATCGTCGGCTACGGCAACATCGGCACCCAGCTCTCCAACCTGGCCGAGTCGATGGGCATGCGGGTCGTCTTCTACGACACCGCCGACCGGCCGGCCCACGGCAACGCGCGGCGGATGCGCTCGCTCGACGAGCTGCTGGCCATCTCCGACGTGGTCAGCCTCCACATCGACGGCCGGCCCGGCAACGCCGGGATGTTCGGCGCCGAGCAGTTCGCGACGATGAAGCCGCGCTCGATGTTCATCAACGCCTCCCGCGGCATGGTCGTCGACGACGTCGCCCTGCGCGACCACCTGCTGTCCGGCCACATCGCCGGCGCCGCGCTCGACGTCTTCCCGGTCGAGCCGAAGGCCCAGGGCGACCCGTTCGAGTCGGTGCTGCGCGGCCTGGACAACGTGATCCTCACGCCGCACGTCGGCGGCTCGACCCAGGAGGCGCAGGAGGAGATCGGCTGGTTCGTGTCGGGCAAGCTCGCGAGCTTCGCGCTCGAAGGCAGCACGGCGCTCTCGGTCAACCTGCCCGCCGTCGCCGCGCCCGCACTCACCAGCGGCCACCGGCTCGGGTTCCTGCACCGCAACGTGCCGGGCGTGCTTGCCTCGGTCAACGCGCTGCTCGCCGAGCAGGGCGACAACGTCACGGGACAGCTGCTGTCGACCCGCGACGAGGTCGGCTACGTCGTCACCGACGCGGCCGAGCCCCTGTCAGCGGGAGCGCTGGACCGCCTGCGCGGCTCGGACCAGTGCCTCTGGGTCCGCACCTGGCAGGCATAGGCAGGCCTAGCCCGAAACGAACACCGTCCGCACGTAGACCTTCCCGTCGATCCGCATCTGGATGGTGATCGACTCCCGGCCTTCACGGACGCCGTCGCGCGCCGTGGGGATCTCGAACCGCACGCTCTTCGAGCCCTCCTCCAGCTGCCAGAAGAGGGAGACGCGCAGCTGCGCCAGCGTGGCGTCCAGCTGGTTCGTGCGGGCGTGGTCGGCCAGCCACTCGCGCGGCACGTCGCGCCCGGTCAGCTTGCGACCCGGCCCCTCGATCACCCGGGCGTTCTCGAACAGGTCGTAGCCGATCGGCTTCTTCAGCCTGACCTCGAAGACCGCGGGCTGACCCTCCGCGACCGTGTTGTCCACCGGCTTCACCGTGATCCGCGGCATGGGGTCGTCGTCGGCCACCAGCAGCCGGCCCAGGTAGACGTCGGTCATCAGCCCGCGGGTGGCCCAGGCGGTCGCCTCGGTGCGGGCGAGGTTGCGGTCCTCCAGCCGGTCGCTCGAGTAGCTGACCGGGATGTTGCCCCTGGTCTGTCCCGGCGCCAGGTCGACGTTGAAGCGCTGCTGGGAGCCTGGCTCCTGCCCGAACGTCAGCACGGTGAAGCTGGAGGCCCGCGACACGTCACCCGAGACCGTGAACGGCAGCCGTCCGGTCACCGTGCCCTCGCGGTCGCCCTCGGTGATCCGGACGGCGGACAGGTTGAGCAGCGGCGTACGCCGTTCGGGGACGGGAGCGAGCGCGGCCGGTGCCGCTGCCAGCTCGGCGACCCAGACCCGGCCCTTCGCGCTCTTGCCGATCAGGTCGACGCGGGTGATCTCGGTGAGGTCGATCCCGGGCGCGGCACCGGGGTCGACCAGCAGGGCCTGGGCCCAGAGCTTGGTCAGCCCGGGAGCATTCAGCAGCTCCGGGAGCTTGCCGTCCTGCTCCGGCGTGAGCGTGGTCG
The DNA here is from genome assembly GCA_963769475.1 of uncultured Actinomycetota bacterium. Taxonomy (GTDB): domain Bacteria; phylum Actinomycetota; class Actinomycetes; order Propionibacteriales; family Nocardioidaceae; genus Nocardioides. The sequence continues at coordinate 187,417 of CAVYLX010000002.1, forward strand.
AGGCACCAGAGCCGTCGGTGAGCCGCACATCGAGCTGTACGTCGCCGCGCCGGCTGTCGACGATGGTGCGGAGCTCGAGCCGGTCGGTGCTGAGGTCGAGTGGCGTGCCGAGCAGCATCCCTCCGCGTCCACCGGCCTTGGTCCAGCCCATCTCGAACCAGCGTCGGGTCGGCGTCGCCTCGCCGGTCTGGGTCCAGTGCGGCGCGCCGACCCGGAGCTTGCTGCCGCAGCTGCTGAACGACACCTCGTAGCTCGCCACGCCCGAGCAGAACCTGGTCTCGGCACCCTGCGCGAGCGAGAGTGACGTGTCGATGGCCGGCCTGCGCAGCTCGCGGCCACCGCCGATGGCGTGGCTGAGCACCTCGGCGCCGCCGGCCGACGGCACGGTGGCAGGTGAGCCGTCGAAGAGCGGCAGCGGCTCCTCGTCGCCGGTGAACACGTGCACGGCGCCGGCGACGTACGCACGGCCAACGGCGCGCTGCTCCGCGGCGTTGAGCCGGCCTTCGCTCTTCTTGCCGCAGGGCTTCTCGTCGGCGCCGCCCCAGTCGTCGAACGACGGCGCCTTGCTGATGCTCGGGGTCCACTCGGTGTTGAAGAAGTTGTGGTTGGCGCCCATCACCATCACCGAGCTCTTCAACGAGGTGTCGTCGCTGGTCAGGTCGCGGCCGACGTCGGTGAACTTCTGGCCCTGCAGGTCGCTGACGTCGCCGTCGCAGTAGGGCAGCAGCGTCACCGTGGGCACGTAGGGGGCGGTCTGGGACGCGAAGTCGGTCGGCGCGATCAGCACCTGCCCGGCGATGTTGTACGGCGCCGACAGCGGGATCCGGATCGACGCGCGGTCGACACCCTCACCGCCGCGGCTGTGCCCGACCAGCACGACCTGGTCGAGGTCGAGCTGGTGCTCGGTGGCCAGGCCGGCCCAGTGGTCGAGGTGGCGCTGCACGATCGTCGCGCGGGCGCCCGCGCCGCCGTCCTGGAGCCGGTCGTCCTGGGCGTTGATGCCGTTGACGCGCACCGAGACGGTGGCGTAGCCCTGCGAGGCCAGCACCCGCTGGATGTAGTCGTAGCCGAGGTGGCTCGGGATGTCGACGAACGGAGCCGCACACGGCCAGTTGTAGTTCTCGTTGTTGGTGCCCGGCTGGTAGCAGAACCCGTGCCGGCCGTGCAGGAACAGCACCAGCGGTCGCGGTCCGGTGGCCGCGTCGGCGGCCGGCTCGACCACGTGACCGACCATCTCGATCGGGTCGGGCATCCGCGGGATCCGCACCGACGGGAGCTCGTAGTCGCTCGACACGATCGCGAAGTCGCCGGGCACGCCTGGGTCCGCCGTCAACGCCTTGCCCGACGGCAGGTCTGTCGTTGCCTCGACCGCGGCCGCGCTCGCCCTGGCCACGTCGTCACCGGCCTCGTCGAGTCGGTCGCCGGAGAGCATCACCTCGAGGTCGTCGGGGTCCGGCGCCACGGGCGACGAGACCACCGCCACGACGGTGCGGCCGTCGGCGGCGATCGTCGGTGGGCCGAAGGCGAGGTCCGGTCCGACAATGGTGGGCCGGTCGGAGCCGATGGGCAGACGCGCCGGCGACTTCCAAGTCACCTCGAAGGTGCCCGGAGACAGCTCGGCCACGTCCCAGCTGCCGCGCTCGGCAGCGGCGGGGGACGGGGCGGCCAGCCGGACACCGGCGGCTTGGGAAGGAGACGGCGCCAGGAGCACCGAGGTGGCGAGGACGGCCGCGAGGAGCGACCCGAGACGGACGTGCGAGTGCCGCTGTGGCATGAGCTGCTCCCCTGCGCTGGTGTGGTCGCCACATCTTGCATCAGGTCGCGGCGAGAACCCACCACTTGGAGCGCCAGGCACGATGGGGAGGTGGCAGCAACCGCACTGCGCGACCGACTCGGCACCGCTCTGTTCCTGCGCGTGGCCGGACCCGACGGCGCGCGGCACCGCGAACGGATCCATGACACTCCTGGTCCTCGCTGGTTCGAGCCCGGCAGCCCGATCACCCGCGTGCACGGGGATGCGTCCATGTTCGTGGGCGGCATCCGAGCGCTGCTGCTGCAGACCCTCCACCCCGCCGCGATGCGCGCCGTTGCCGAACACTCGGGATACCGCGGCGACATGTGGGGGCGACTGGCCCGCACCAGTCGCTTCCTCGCGGTCACGACCTTCGGCACAGCCGACGACGCCCAGCAGTCCGTCGAGGTGGTGCGCGCCATCCACGAGCGGGTCACGGGCGTGATGCCGGACGGCACGGACTACGCCGCCTCCGACCCGCATCTCCTGATGTGGGTGCACATCGCGGAGATCGACAGCTTCCTGCTCGCGCACCAGGTCTACGGCAAGGTGCCTCTCGACCAGGCCGAGCGCGACGAGTACATCGCCCAGACGGCCGAGATCGCCCGGCGGCTGGGAGTGATCGACCCGCCAACCACCGAAGCGCAGCTGCGCGACCTGATGGACTCCTACCGGCCCGAGCTGCGCGGCACCGAGGACGCCAAGGAGGCCGTCCGCTACCTCCTCTTCAAGCCGCCGCTGCCGCTGCCGGCCCGCCCGCCGTACGGGGTGCTGGTCGCTGCCGCGATCGGCCTGATGCCGCGGTGGACGCGGCGACCACTGCGGCTGCCCTGGCTGCCTATCTCCGAGCGGACCGTCGTGCGGGTGCTCGGGGGCGCCGCCATCGGCACGATCCGGTGGGCGATGTCCGCACCAGCCTCGTGAGGACCCGACCGGTTTGTTTCAATGGACGGCGTGGACCAACCTCCGCCTGATCCCGCGCCCGTGCCCGACTCCCTGACCTCCTCGTGGCCGTTGGCGGGCGGGCACGAGGTCCGGGACGCGCTGCTCGCTGCCTACGCCGACCCGTCGCGGGGCTATCACGACACCCGACACCTGAGCGAGGTGCTCGCTCGGCTCGACGAGCTGGCCGACAACGGCACCCTCTTCGACCGGGTGCCGGTCGGGCTGGCGGCGTGGTTCCACGATGCGATCTACGACGGCGAGCGCGACGCGGAGGAACGCTCGGCCACCTGGGCCGAGGACGCCCTCGCCGACCTCGCGGAGCCGGCCGTGGTCGCCGAGGCCGCCCGGCTGGTCCGGCTGACCGAGACCCACCGCCCCGACGAGAGCGACGCCAACGGGTGTGCACTCTCCGACGGCGACCTGGCGATCCTGGCGGCGCCGCCCGAGCGCTACACCGAGTACGTCGTCAACGTGCGCCGCGAGTACTCCCACCTCGCCGACGACGTCTTCGACGCCGGCCGGGCCGGCGTGCTGCGCGACCTGCTGGCCAAGCCGCAGCTGTTCCACACGGCGTACGCGCTGAAGCACTGGGAGGACGCGGCCCGCACCAACATGGAGACCGAGCTCAAGGGCCTTCCGGAGTAGCACCTTTGCGCCGGCGCAGCCCGGATGCCACCAGTCGCTTGACCAGCTCGCGCGAGGTGACCGGCTGGGCGCCCAGGGCGATCACCTGGTCGTAGTACTCGGCCGGCACGTCGTAGTGGTCGCGGTCGAAGCCGCGCTCCGGGATGCCGAGCGCGCGCGCGAACTCGTGCAGCTCGTCGTAGGACTCGTCGCTGGCCACGTGCGACCACATCCGGCCGCGGGACGGGACTGCGGGCGGGTCGATCAGGATCATGCGGGCCTGGCCCGCGCGCTGGCGTCGTCGAGCATCGACCGCCACGAGCGCACGAACTCCCCGTCGACGTAGGACTTGTACGTCGCTCCGGGTCGCACCTGCAGCCCGACACTGAACTGCCGGACCCCGGCCCGGGTCAGCCACGGCACGTGCTCGGGGAGCAGACCGCCGCCGGGCATGGCCAGCCGGGCCACGTCGGGTGAGGAGCCGGCCAGGCTCAGCAGGTCTTCGTAGCCCTGCGCGAGCCCCTGCGGGGAGCCGGCCGAGCGGACCGCGGTCAGTCCGGGCAGGTTGACGATGCGGCGCCACTGGCGGGCGGCGTCGAGCGTGTGGTCGATCGCCCGGTGGAAGGTCCACGGCACGCCGGGCAGCGCTGCCGACAGCGCCTGGCAGGTCAGCAGGTCGACCTCGAGATCGGCATCGAGGAAGCCGAACACCACGCCCTCGGCGCCGAGGGCGACGTACTCCTCGGCGAGCCCGACCAGGCGCACGAACTCGCCGCCGGTCGTCGTGTACGACTCGTTGAGCCGCAGCATGACCCGCACGGGTAGGTCGCTGGCGCGGATCACGGAGGCCGCCGAGGGCAGATCGGGGGAGGTGCCGCAGGCGTCACCGGGCACCGTCATCGTGAGCCGATCGGCGCCGCCCTCGTGACAGCCAGGCACGTCGCGCTGGTGCAGCACGGTGACGTCGAGGAGCGCATCGCTCATGCGTCCCAGGCTAGTGCCCCGCGCGCGAAAACCCTTTCCGTTCGGCGTGCTCAGGGCGCGTGTATCGCGAGGCGGAGGAGCGCCGGACTGGCGGGTCAATTCAAGCGACTCCAACGAAGCGAGATGCGTGTGATGTGTGCGCGGAGCGCAAGGGGATTTGCGCGCGGGGCACAGGGTTCGGGGCCCGAGTTTGAGTCAGGCGCACAATGGACGAGTGGACGACAGCCTGGACAACCTGGTTCTGTCGGCTCGAGCCCGGGTGCTGGCCGACCTGGTGGCCCGTCATCAGGCGACGGCCGCTGCGGTCTCCGCCCTGGAGGATGCGTGTGAGTCGCGGCAGTGGTGGGCCCAGCAGTGGCCCGAGGGCGAGGTGTACGTCGCCGGCCTCGTCGCGCAGGACGTGCAGGACGCCCTGTTCGAGAACGTCGGGCGGTGGCCGATGTGCCTGGCCTGCGACGACGGACCCGTGCACTCGCTCTACATCCAGCCCGACCTCGGTGGGCCGGACCCGGTGTGGGTGTGCGAGGAGACCGGCCAGGTCGCAGCAGCGCTGGGCCATCTGAACCGGCCTTGAACTGGCCCGGCAAGAGGTCTCGATACGGCCTCGCCTAGCGGCTCGGCCTACTCGACCAACGAAAAACGCGCGCTCTCGGTGGTCGAGTAGCGCGAGCGAGGAACGAGCGAGCGCGTATCGAGACCCTCAGTCGCCCCCGAGCTGGATCCACATCGTGAACCGGTCGGCCCGGTAGACGCTGCGGGAGACCTCGATGGTCTTGTCGCCGTTGAGGGCTCGACGCGAGTGGCGGAGCACGACGCCGCCGGGGTCGATCTCCAGCAGCTGCGCCTCTTCGTCGGTCGCCGTGTCGGCGCTGATCGAGTCCTCGGCCCAGCTCGGGTGCAGGCCTCGGGCCGCCAGGTCGTCGTAGAGGCTGGTCGGCATGCCGCTCTGCAGGAAGCCCGGCAGCAGGACCTCGTTGAGGTAGGCGTCCTCGACACAGATCGGGACGCCGTCGCCGCGGCGCAGCCGGCGCCAGTGGATGACCGCGTCACCCTCGGTGAGGTTGAGGGCGCGGGCGACGCCGGGGCCGGCCTGCTCGCGGCGGGCCAGCAGGGTCTGCGACTCGGGGAGCAGGCCGCGTCGCGACATCTCCTCGGAGTAGCCGGTGATGGTGGTGGCGACCCGACGCGGGCGGGCCACGAACGTGCCGCGGCCGGGGATCCGCTCCAGCAGTCCCTCGGCCACCAGGGCGTCGAGAGCCTGTCGCACGGTCATCCGGGCAACCCCGAAGCGGTGCACCAGGTCGCGCTCCGACGGCGCTGGCGAGCCGGGCGCATTGCCGGCGACCAGCGAGCGCACGTACTCGCGCACTTGGACGTGTTTGAGAGCGCGTCCGTCCGAGAGGAGCACTTCTTCCACTCGAGCACACTAGGGCGGTCTAGCCCGGTTTGTCCCCTGAATCAGGAATCCGCTGAAGTCCGACGAACTCTTAGTTGTTGGACGCGGAAACGGCCCGGAAATTGAGCTCGCCGACTCTCGAACATTTGTTCGATTCTGGCTTACGATGGGGCGATGGACTTCCAGAGCACGCTCTTCGAGGCGCCCCCCACGGCGGCGCTCGGCTTCGAGGGACTACAGCGGCGCGAGCTCAGCGACGGCGCCTGGGTCGACGTCGCCCGCACCTGGCTGCCCGACGCCGACGACGTCTTCGCCACGCTGGTCGCCGAGGTGCCGTGGCGGGCCGAACGCCGCCAGATGTACGACCGGGTGGTCGACGTACCCCGGCTCGTCCACACCTACATGATCGACGAGCCGCTCCCCCATCCCGTGCTCACCGCGGCCCGCGAGGCGCTCTCCGACCACTACTTCTCGGAGCTGCTCGAGCGCTTCCGCACCGCCGGCTGCTGCTACTACCGCGACGGCCGCGACAGTGTCGCCTGGCACGGCGACACGATCGGCCGGGGCAGCAGCCACGACACGATGGTCGCGATCATCTCGATCGGCGACCCCCGCAAGCTGTGCCTGCGCCCGAAGGGCGGTGGGGAGTCGATCGCCATCGAGATGGGCCACGGCGACCTGGTGGTGATGGGCGGCAGCTGCCAGCGCACCTGGGAGCACGCCGTGCCCAAGGTCTCCTCGGCCGGCCCGCGGATCTCGGTGCAGTTCCGGCCGTTCAACGTGTTCTGACCGAGCAGCAGTGCGCGAGGAACGAGCGCACTGCGCGGCGAGGGCAGGTCGAGTAGCCGTCGGGACCGAGCTCGCGAGGTCGCGATGCGGCGTATCGAGACCACCGGTGCGGCGCACCCGACCCGAGCGGGGTCCGGTTTCGTGCGAGCTCCGGAGTCTCGATACGGCCTCGCCCAGCGGCACGCCCTACTCGACCACCGAGGGATCTAGAACTTGACCGTCGGTGCGATGTCGTGGCCCTCGGGGGCGTCGTAGAACTCGCGCTTGTGCACGTTGGCGATGCCGGTGAAGAACATCCAGGGGATGGTCAGCACCAGCTTGTTCAGCGTGGCCACGGCGTCGTTGTAGTACTGGCGCGCGAAGGACAGCTGGTTCTCGGTCTCCGCGAGCTGCTTCTGCAGCTCGAGGAAGTTCTGGTTGGCCTTGAGGTCGGGGTAGGCCTCGGCCACCGCGTTGACCCTGACCAGCGCCTGCGAGAGGGCGGCGTCCGCAGCGGCCTTCGCCGGTACGTCGTCACCGGCGGCCGCGGCAGCGACTCCGGCCCGGGCCTTGGTGATCTCCTCGAAGACGCCACTCTCGTGGGCGGCGTACCCCTTCACGGTCTCGACCAGGTTGGGGATCAGCTCGGCGCGACGGGTGAGCTGGACGTCGATCCCGCCCAACGCCTCCTCGGCACTCACGTCGGTGGTGCGGAGCTTGTTGAAGCCGACGATGACGAAGCCCACGAGGAGCACCAGCACCACGACGATGACGATGATCGCGATCAACATCAGGTTGTTCTCTTTTCCCTAGGTGTATCGAGTGTGCTTCGAGCGGGGCTCACCAGGAGCCGCCGCCACCTCCGCCGCCTCCGCCACCGCCGGAGAACCCGCCGCCCCCGCCGCTCGACGACGACGACTGCGTCGCCTGGTAGGAGGAGATGGCGCTGCTGACGGTGGAGTCGAAGTCGCTGACCATGGAGCTCACGAGTATGCCCGCGCCGGCGCCGTGGTAGGCCCCGAAGTAGCTGGGGGTCGGCGGTTCGGTGCCCATCTCGGTGCGGTACTTGGCCGCCCACTCGTCGGCACAGTCGAGGGCCACCGCCCACGGGATGTACTTCGTGTAGAGCTCCTGGCGGCCGGAGAAGTCGAAGCGGTCCTGGCTCGACGGCGTGGACAGCACCCGGTGGAAGCCGCCGACCCGCGACCACAGGTCGCGGCCCTGTGCGGTCCGCTTGGTGCCCGACCCGGTCTTCATCAGCGGCATCGCGGTGATCGCGAAGGCGCCGGGGACGACCGCAAGCATGGTCATGTTCAGCGGGTTCCAGATCGCGATCACCAGCACCAGGATCAGGGCGGCGAACGACGAGCAGGCCGCCGACGCCGCCGAGCCCGGAGCTGACCAGGTTGCCCGACCTGCGCGCCCAGTCCTTGACGTTGGTGTCGAACGACGCGATCTCGGTCTTCAGCCGCTGACCGGCCGACACGTCCTTGGGTGCGGCCACGAACGTGGTGCCGGGCCCGCCCAGCAGGTGGGCGACGCCGACCGTGACCTCGTCGAGGCCGGCCCAGCCCTGGGCGCCCTGCTTGTCGGTGATCGTCCAGGCGTCGCGAGTTCTTCTGGAGGTCGATGGCGCCCTGCTCCGCGGCGTACATCAGCGTCGCGACGTAGGCCTCCTGGTCGATGGACTCGGTGAAGATGTACTTCGCCTGGGCCGGTCCGACCCCGTCGGGCGGTGCGTACATCAGCGGGAACTGCGGGTTGCGCTCGTAGCTGCTCCGCGCCGCCACCACGCCGATGACGGCCGCGGCCAGGCCCATCAGGAGCACGATCCCGAGCAGGATCGGGCTGCTGCTGAGGGTCCGGTCGAGCCGGGCCGACCAGGGCACGTTCTTGTCCTGGTCGGGGGTCGGCAGGTCGAGGCCGGTCTTGATCGAGACCGGCTCGTGGTCGGCGAGCTCGCCGGTGGTCACGGTGAGCGTGTCGGTGCCGGCGCCGGTGGCCTCGCAGTCGCCGATGCCGGCGTCGCCGAGGCCGATCGCGCACAGCACCTCGTCGGACGACGGCGCCGGCAGGTGCACGGTCAGCGTCGACTTCTCGATGTCCTGCAGCCAGCCCGACGGGATCAGCTGCCAGTAGAACTGGCTGTCGCCCTCGACGCCGTCGGCGGGCTGGAGCGCGTCGTGCATGGAGTACTTGATGACGTAGGTGTGCTCACCCATGCCGAGCGTCTCGGTGGCCTTGCCGATCTTGAGGTTCGTGATCCGCCGGTGCTCCTCCTTGAGCTCCTCGTAGAACTCCTCATCACCGTCGAGAGTCACCGACACGTCGTACGGCGTGCGGCGGGTCGACGGCGCCGTCGGGTCGGCCCGGTCGAGGAACCGGAAGATGCCGTGCCTGGTGAACAGCCCGTCGATGGTCAGCGTCTCGGTGACATGGATGTCGCCGTCCTCGTCGACCACGAAGTCCGCGACGTAGTTGGTGATCGTCGAGGGCTCGGACGCCTCCGCGCCGCCGCCGATGTCCATCCCGAACCATTCGCCGTTCCAAGCTGCCGCGTTGGCGAAGATGGCCGCGAACACGAAGCCGAAGCCGATCAGGTAGGCCAGGACTCGCTTCATGGCGAGAACAGTAGGGCCAAGAGAGCCTCCACGAGGCCCTGGTCCAGACAAACCAGGTGAGACGTGTCGGTGTCGCCTGGAAGACTCCTGAGCGATGAGCAGCCCCGCCGAGCGACCCTCCCTCGCCTCCTTCTGGCACGACCTGCCGCGCGAGGGCAAGCTGCTGCTCTCGGTGATCGTCTTCCAGTTCATCGGCACCGGTCTGGTGCTGCCGTTCCACGTGGTCTACCTCCACGAGGTGCGCGACTTCGCCCTCAGCGACGTGGGGCTGCTGCTGGCGCTCTCACCGCTGGCCGGGTTCCTGATCCTGGGGCCGGCCGGGGTCGCGATCGACCGGCTCGGCGCGCGGCGGGTGATGATCGCGTCGCTGCTCTGCCTGACGTTGGGCGACACGATCCTGGCGTTCGCGGACACCCAGCTGCTCGCCGCGGTCGGCCTCGCGCTCAACGGCATCGCGTTCGGCATCTCGTGGCCGGCCTCGCAGAGCCTGATCGCGTCGGTGGTGCCCCAGCACCTGCGGCAGCGCTACTTCGGCGTCAACTTCGCGCTGCTCAACCTCGGCATCGGGATCGGCGGCATCCTCGGCGGGCTGCTCGTCGACGTCGACCGGCTGGTCACCTTCCAGGCCATCTACCTCGCCGATGCCGCCAGCTACCTGCCGCCGACGATCCTCCTGCTGGTGCCGCTGCGCCACGTCGCCCGGGCGGTGGTGCACCAGCCGACCCACGACGAGGTGCCGGCCACCTACCTCACCGTGCTCCGCCAGCCGGCCGTCGGGGCACTGACGGTGATGACGTTCGTCGCGGCGTTCGTCGGCTACGCGCAGCTCAACACCGGCATGCCGGCGTTCGCACGGGCGGTGGGCGAGATCTCGACCCGAGGGCTGGGGTTCGCCTTCGCGTGCAACACGTTGGTGATCGTGCTGCTCCAGCTCGTGGTGCTGCAGCGGATCGAGGGCCGGCGCCGCACCCGGGTGATCGCGGTGATGGGGCTGGTCTGGGCGATGTCGTGGCTGCTGCTGGGCGCTTCCGGCTGGGTGCCCGGCACCCTCGGCGCGACCATGCTCGTCGCTGCGTGCGCCTCGGTGTTCGCCCTCGGCGAGACCTTGCTGCAGCCGACCATCCCGGCGCTGGTCAACGACCTGGCCCCCGACCATCTGCGCGGTCGCTACAACGCGGTGAGCTCCGGGGTGTTCAACCTCGCGGCGATCCTCGCGCCTCCCATCGCCGGCGTACTGATCGACCGAGACCTCGGCTACGCCTACATCGCCCTGCTCGTCGGCGGCTGCCTGCTCGTCGGCATGCTGTCGGTGCTGCGGCTCGAGCGTGAGCTGCCGCCCGCGATCAACGGCGTACGGGTCCCGGGTCTCGATACGGCCTCGCCTGGCGGCTCGGCCTACTCGACCACCGAACCCCCGACGGCCTCGACCGGCGGCTCGGCCTACTCGACCACCGAACCCCCGACGGCCTCGACCGGCGGCTCGGCCTACTCGACCACCGAACCCCCGCCGGTGATCAACGGGTGATCAGCCAGATCAGCACCGCGATCCCCACGAGCGCGGCCACGGCCTGCTTCCAGTAGGTCTTGAGCAGGACCGGCAGCACCGTGGCGCCCAGGTTGATGGCGTCGTCCTGGCGCGGCTGTGCAGCGACCGGTGCTGAGGCTGGTGCCGCGGCCGGTGCTGAGACCGGGGCCGGTGCGGTGACCGTACCGGCGTCGATGTCCCCCGACGCCGGCACGGCGTCCGGGGTGGCACCGGCCTGTTCCACGGGTCCGGACAGCCGGTCTTCGAGGCACTGCACGAACTGGCCGAGCAGCTTGTCGGAGACGTCCTGCATCACGCCACGGCCGAACTGCGCCGGCTTGCCGGTGATCGACAGGTCGGTCACGACCTCTACCTCGGTGCCGCCGGCGACCTCCGCCATCGACAGGGTGACCTTCGCCCCGGCCGTGCCGTTGCCGCGCTTGTCCTTGCCCTTCGCGTCGACCACGAAGCGGTGCGCCGCCTCGTCCTTCTCCACGAACGTGCCCGAGCCGTTGTAGACCAGCGCGATCGGGCCCAGCTTGACCTTGCACGAGCCCTGGAACGTGCTGCCCTCGGCCGAGGTGACCGTGGCTCCGGGGAAGCACTCGGCCACTGAGGCGATGTCGTCGAACAGCGCCCAGGTCACTTCGACCGAGGTGGGAACGGTGAATCTGTGCTCGAGGTCCATCGGAGTCAGGAGCTGGACGCGGTAGTCACGGCGCGAGCGGTCAGGACGCGGGCGAGGTGACGCCGGTAGTCGGCGTCACCGTTGAGGTCCGACGGCGGGTTGGTGCCCTCGGCTGCGAGTTCCGCCGCCGCTGCGATCTGCAGCGGCGAGTCCGCGCTGCGCAGGGCGTCCTCGCTCGCCCGGGCGAGCAGAGGAGTCGACCCCATGTTGGTCAGGCCGATCCGCGCCTCGCTGATCACGTCGCCGCTCACCCGGACCGTCGCGGCCACGGCCACGATCGGCCACTGGTGCGCGACCCGCACGAACTTCTCGTAGTGGGCTCCCCAGCCGGTGTGCTTCGGGATCCGGACCTCGGTCAGGATCTCGTCGTCGCCGATGGCCGTCTCGAAGAGGTCGACGAAGAAGTCGTACGCAGGCACCGTGCGGGTGCCGCCCGGTCCGGCGATCACGAACTCCGCTCGCAGGGCCAACGTCGGCGCACCGAGGTCGCCGGCGGGGTCGGCGTGGGCGAGCGCCCCGCCGAACGTGCCGCGATGGCGGACCTGCGCGTCGGCGAGGTGCTCGATCGCCTTGGTGACCAGCAGCGCGTGCTCGCGCACGAGCGGGTCGGAGCCGACCACCGAGTGCGGCGTCATCGCCCCGATCACGATCGCGTCGCCGTCGTCGCGGATCCCGCGCAGCGACTCGATCTTGCCGAGGTCGATCACCATCTCCGGTGCGTTGAGCCGCATCCGGAGCACCGGCAGAAGGCTCTGCCCGCCGGCGATGATCTTGGCGTCGTCGCCGTGCTGGGCGAGGGCGGACAGGGCGTCCTCGACCGAGGTCGGAGCCAGGTAGTCGAACTGTGCGGGGATCATGAGCCCGCTCCTTCCGTGCTGGCCGTTCCCGGATGTTCCTGGTTGCCTGCTGCTTCCTGGTCGCCGAAGTGCGGCATCGCCGCACCCTCGGTGGCCCCGCCCTTGCCGCCCTGGTTGATCGCCTTCCACACGCGTTCGGGCGTGCACGGCATCACGATGTCGTTGACACCCAGATGGCGTACGGCGTCGACGACCGCGTTGACCACCGCCGGCGTCGAGGCGATGGTGCCGGCCTCGCCGACGCCCTTGGTGCCGAGGGAGTTGGTGGTCGACGGCGAGGTGGTGTGGTCGATGTCGAAGCTGATCGTGTCGGCCGACGTCGGCAGCAGGTAGTCGACGAACGAGCCGCTCACGAGCGTGCCGGAGTCGTCGTACACGGCCTCCTCCCAGAGGGCCTGTGCGATGCCCTGGACGAGCCCGCCGTGCACCTGACCGGAGACGATCAGCGGGTTGACGATGTTGCCGATGTCGTCGCAGGCGACGTACTTGCGCATCTTCACGCCGCCGGTCTCGGTGTCGACCTCCATCGCGCACAGGTGGGTGCCGTGGGGGTAGTTGAAGTTCACCGGGTCGAACGTGGCTTCGGAGTCGATCGACGCCTCGACCCCGTCCGGCAGGTTGTGGGCGGCGAAGGCCGCCATGGCGATCTCAGCCATGGCCAGGCCCTGGTCGGTGCCCCTGACCGAGAACCGGCCGGCGTCGAACTCGATGTCGTCGACCGACGCCTCGAGCAGGTGGGCCGCGATCGGCTTGGCCTTCTCGATGACCTTGTCGGCCGCCTTCACGATCGCCTCGCCGCCGACGACGAGCGATCGCGAGCCGTAGGTGTCGAGGCCCTTGTGGGAGACCTGCGTGTCGCCGTGCAGGATCTCGACGTCCTCGAAGGCGACGCCGAGCCGGTCGGCGACGATCTGGCTGAACGCCGTCTCGTGGCCCTGCCCGTGGGCGCTGGTGCCGGTGACCACCTCGACCTTGCCGGTTGCGAGCATCCGCACGCTCGCGTGCTCCCAGCCGCCGGCGCCGTAGTCGAGCGAGCCGAGCACCCGGCTGGGTGCCAGCCCGCACATCTCGGTGAACGTCGACACGCCGATGCCGAGCTGCACGGTGTCGCCGGACTCGCGGCGCTTCTTCTGCTCGGCCCGCAGCTCGTCGTAGCCGAACATCTCCTTGGCCCGGGCGGTCGCGGCCTCGTAGTTGCCGGAGTCGTACTCGAGCCCGGCCACGGTCGTGAACGGGAACTCCTCGTGGGTGATCCAGTTCTTCTCGCGGATCGCGAGCGGGTCGACGCCGACCTCGGCGGCGAGCTCGTCCATCATCCGCTCCACGCCGTACGTCGCCTCCGGGCGGCCCGCGCCCCGGTAGGCGTCGGTCCAGGTCTTGTTGGTCAGCACCGTCTGGACCTTGAACTGGTAGGCGGGGAACTTGTAGATCGCGTTGAACATGAACGCGCCGAGCACCGGCACACCGCCGCCCACGATCGAGATGTAGGCGCCCATGTCGGCGAGCAGGTCGACCTTGAAGCCGGTGACCGTGCCGTCCTTCTCGGCCGCGAGGGTCAGCCGCTGCCACTGGTCGCGGCCGTGGTGGGCCGACATCAGGGACTCGCTGCGGGTCTCGGTGTACTTCACCGGCTTGCCGAGCCGCCGGGCGACCGCCCAGGTGATGAACTCCTCGGGCGTGGTCTGCAGCTTGCCGCCGAAACCACCGCCGACGTCGGGTGCGATGACCCGGATCTTCGACTCGGGCACTCCGGTCGTCGCCGCGAGGGCGAAGCGGAGGATGTGCGGGATCTGGGTCGCCGACCACATCGTGATCTGCTCACCGGTCGGGTCGACCACGGTCGAGCGAGGCTCCATGAAGGCGGGGATCAGCCGCTGCTGGCGGTACTCGCGCTCGATCACGATCCCGTCGGTGCGGGCCTTCGCGATCGCCTCGTCGACGTTGCCGCCGGTGCCTGCCTCGGCGGAGTCGAAGACCCACAGCGCGGACTTGTTGGTGCCGAGGTCCGGATGGGCCAGCACCTCGTCCGCAGCGGACTTCTTGAGGTCGAGGGCGCCCGGCAGCTCGTCGTACTCGACATCGACGAGCTCTGCGGCGTCGCGGGCGGCCGCTGCGGAGCGGGCCACGACCACGGCGACCGTCTCCCCCGCGAACGCGACCCGGTCGCTCGGCATCGGCACGTGCACCGGCGCCACCTGCTCGGGCGTGATCGGCCAGGCGTTGATGTTGACGCCCTGGCCCTCGCCGAGGTCCGCGCCGGTGAGCACGTCGACCACGTTGGTCGAGGCCTTCGCCGCGCTGGTGTCGATCGAGACGATCTTGGCGTGGGCGTACGGGCTGCGGACCATGGCCAGGTGCAGCATCCCGGGGAGAGTGATGTTGTCGGTCCAGCGGGTGCGTCCGGTGATCAGCCGCTGGTCCTCCTTGCGGCGCCGGTCGCGACCGATCTCCTTGGCTGCGGGCGCGTCCTGGACGGCGGTCATGAGTTCACCGCCTGACCTGATGCGTGCTGCACAGCCCGCACGATGTTGTGGTAGCCGGTGCAGCGACAGAGGTTGCCCTCCAGCCCTTGCCGGATCTCCTCCTCGGTGGGCTTCGGGTTCTCCTTCAGCAGGTCGACGCTCTGCATGATCATCCCCGGCGTACAGAAGCCGCACTGGAGTCCGTGGCACTCGCGGAAGGACTCCTGCACCTGGTGCAGCTCGCCGTTCTGCGCGAGGCCTTCGATGGTGGTGACCTCGCTGCCGTCGGCCTGCACCGCCAGCACGTTGCATGACTTCACGCTGGTGCCGTCGAGGTGCACCGTGCACGCGCCGCAGTTGCTGGTGTCGCAGCCGATCACGGTGCCGGTCTTGCCGAGGTTCTCGCGGAGGTACTGCACGAGCAGCAGCCGCGGCTCCACGTCGTCAGAGACCTGCGTCCCGTCGACGGTGAGGTTGATCCTGGTCATGAGCTCTCCCTTGAGCGTGACTCGAGACGAGTGGTGACCCAAGTCACGCTAGGGATGCCCGGTTGGGTGATGGTTGGCGCAGACAGCGTTGACCCGTCAGCCCTTCGAGACGGCTCGTCCCTCGCCTCCTCAGGAACCGGTGAGGCGGACGGGTCGACGCAATGGGTCAGCCTCAGGTGCGGACGATCTCGAGGTCGTACTCCGTCATCGAGACCGGCGGGCTGTCGGTCGGGATGCCGAGCGACACGAGCGCGGGAAAGACGCGCTCCTGGGTGAAGCGGACAGCTTGCTCCCTGGACTGCCAAACATCGAGCACGCGCACGCCCGTCTCGCACGGACCCGAGCTGTGGACCACGAGGCCGTCGACGGGCGCTTCCCCGATGGCTGCATCGATCTTGAGGTGGGTCGCCCAGTCGACGGGCCATTCCATGATTGCTGCGTACGGCATGACTTTCTCCTTGTGTTGTTGGGTGTTGTGGTGGATTCAGCGGGGGGATCGGCGGACGGCGAGCGCCGCGACGGCGAAGCCGATCGCGTTGAGTCCCCAGGCGGCGCCGTCGAGGGTGTGGTTGGGCGCGATGACGGCGAACACGAAGTGCAGCGGCTGGGAGGCGATCGTGATCACGGCGGCCCAGGCGGGCACGCAGCGGGAGCGCAGCATCGCCACGCCCAGCAGCACGGTGCCTACGACGTGGCCCACGACGAAGAGGCCCGTCGCGATCCCGAGGATCGGATGCGCCGCGTCGAGGACGCTGATGACCGACGCCTGGGAGGCGCCGGACTCTGCACCGGCCCAGATCGCGTGGTCGGCGATCAGCAACACCGGCAGCATCAGGTACGCCGGCACCAGCAGGGTCAGGGCCACGGCCGTGAGCTTGGGTGCCCGCTGTCGCACCAAGCTGCCGATGGCGATCGAGCCGGGCACGATCGTGAGCGCGGCGCCCAAGCCCAGCCAGAGCACCAGGGACATCGCCCCGGGATCCGCGAAGCCCTCGCGCACCATCTCGCTGGTGTTGTCGACGGTTTCGTAGGGCAGGACGAAGCGGAGCACGGCGACCAGGACGGCGCCGACCGGCGCAAGAACGGCCAGGGCGAACCAGCCGCTGCCCGTCGTGGTCTCGGTGCGGATGGCGGTGGTCGTCGTCATGCCGTCACCGCCTGACGGGAGCCGGCCAGGGCGAGCACGATGCCCAGCACGGTCAGGGCGACGGTGCCGGCCGAGACGGCGACGACACCAGCAGGCACGTCGCCGATGAAGAACGCCGGCAGGGTCAGCAGGGCCGACAGCAAACGGGTCACGACCACGCCGAGGAGGCCCGAGCGGTCCCCGCGCCAGGCGCCGCGCAGGAAGACCAACGAGGCCGCACCGAGGGCCGCCGAGATCACGGCGATCGACATCGGGGGGTGGTCTCCGTCGGTGACGAACGGGAGGGACAGGTCGGCGAGCGACAGCAGGCCGAGCAGGACCAGGGCGAACCTGGGCAGTGGGTTCATGGGATCTCCAGAGGTGAGAAGGACTGACCCCCACACCGTGCGGCCGGAGCGACTCCCCCGGCATGGGCCGCAGTGACCGATCGGCGGGGATTCCACCCGGTGTGCTCGGGAGTCCGTTCCCTCCCCATCGGGAAGCGCTGAGAGCACACTGAGCCCATGACCGGACGCGCCCTCATCGCCGGCGTGCTGGTGTCGGCCGAGGTGGTCGCGGCAGTCGTCCTGACTTTGGTGCTCGGGCTGTCCTGGTCGGAGGCGCTCGACGGGTTCATCGTGACGAACGCGCTGATGGGCGCGTCGTTCGGACTGTGCGGCGCCGTGATCGCCTGGCACCGTCCGGCCAACCCGGTCGGCTGGCTCCTGGTGGCCGACGGCCTCGGGCACGCGACCACCGCGCTGGCCGTGCCCCTGGCGGGCGTGCTGGTCGAGCAGGGTGCTCCGCTGGAGCTGCAGCGCGCAGCGGTGGCAGTGGCCGCGTGGGCCTGGCCGTGGTCGATCGCGCTGTTCCTGCCGCTGGCCCTGCTCCTCTTCCCGACCGGACAGCTCCCGTCGCCGCGCTGGCGCCCGGTCGCGATCGGGTTCGTGGTGACCGCGCCGTTGTTCGCGCTGGAGCTCGGCACCGAGCCCGAGCCGATGCTGGCCGGGCTGCCGCGGGGCTATCTCACGATCTCCGACCACGGTGGCCTGGCCCCGCTGTGGATGGTCTCCGAGCTACGGGTGCTCGCGTTCCTGGTGGTCGCCCTGGTCGCCCTCACCCTGCGCTACCGCCGAGGCGTCGCACGCGAGCGCAGCCAGCTGGCCTGGCTGCTGATGGCGACGGTCGTCGTCGTCGCCGTGGTCGTGCCCTGGGCCCTGGTGGCCGGTACGCCGATCCTGGTGCTGTTCGCGATCCCGCTGATCCCGATCGCCATCGCTGCCGCGATCCTGCGCCACCAGCTCCTGGACATCCGGCTGGTCGTCTCCCGCGCGCTCACCTGGCTGCTCCTCTCGCTCGGCGCGCTGACCGTCTACCTGGTGCTGGTCACCGTGCTGGACCGCCTGCTCGGCACCTGGACCGAACGATCCGTGCTGGCCACGCTCGCAGTGGCGCTGATGGTCGGGCCCCTCTACCCGCGGCTGCAGCGCCTGGTCGAGCAGGCGACGTACGGCGAGCGCCGGGACCCGGCCAGGGTGATGTCGTCGGTGAGCCCGCACCTGCAGGCGGAGGGCGCATCGTTCACCGCTGTCGCCGAGTCGCTGCTGACGACCCTGCGGATGCCCTATGTCGCCGTGCACGACCTCCACGACCGGGTGCTCGGCGAGGCCGGCACCCGCGACGTGCCCCATCACCGCGTCGAGCTCGGCCGCGGGGACCAGGTCGTGGGCAGCCTGGTGCTGGGGCTGCGGCCTGGCGAGCGGAGCCTGTCGCCCAAGGACCTCCAGGGCGTCGCGCTGCTGACCGGCCCGCTGGCTCTGGCCGTGCACTCCACCACCTTGAGCGAGGAGCTGCAGCTGTCGCGGGAGCGCCAGGTCACGGCGGTCGAGGAGGAGCGGCGCCGGCTCCGGCGCGAGCTGCACGACGATCTCGGACCCGGGCTGACCGGCCTGGCCCTCTCGGCCGACGCCGCCGCCAACCTGCGCGAGACCGATCCCGAGCGTGCCGACGAGCTGGTCCGGCGTACCCAGGTGGAAGCCAGGCGGGCCATCGACAGCGTCCGCCGCGTGGTCGACCAGCTCCGGCCGCCGGTGCTGGACGAGCTCGGACTCGTCGAGGCGCTGCGGCAGCGGGTGGAGCAGCTCTCCTACCGCAGCGACGGCAGCCGCCTGACGGTCCGCGTCGACACCGACCCCCTGCCGGCGCTGCCGGCCGCGCTCGAGGTCGCCGTCTACCGGGTGGCCACGGAGGCACTGACCAACGTCGCCCGGCACGCGTCGGCGACGAGCGCGAGCCTGACCGTGCGCTACGGCGACGAGCTCGAGGTGTGCATCCGCGACAATGGCGACGTGGCCGACGACTGGAGCCCCGGGGTGGGCCTGTCCGGCATGCGCCAGCGGATCGACGAGCTGGGCGGCCGGCTCGAGGCCGGGCCGGACGGGACCGGCGGCCGGGTGCTGGCGACGTTCCCGCTGGTGGCCACATGAGCGCCGACATCCGGGTGCTCATCGCCGACGACCACCCGGTGGTCCGCGACGGCCTGACCACCCTGCTCTCCTCGGTGCCCGGCTACGACGTGGTGGCGGAGGTCGGCAACGGCGCCGACGCGGTGCGCGAGGCGGTCGTGCACTCCCCCGACGTCGCGCTGGTCGACCTGCAGATGCCAGGCATGGACGGCTTCGACGCAACCCGCGAGATCGCCAGGGTGGCGCCGGCCGTCGCGGTGCTGATCCTGACCATGCACGAGGACGACGACTCCGTGTTCACCGCGATGCGGGCCGGTGCCCGCGGCTACCTGGTGAAGGGCGCTTCGCAGGAGGAGATCCTCGGCGGCATCACCGCCGTGGCCCGCGGCGAGGCCATCTTCGGGCCCGGGGTGGCCCAGCGGGTGCTGGCGTTCTTCCGGGCCGGCCCGACTGCGGCCGAGCCGGCCTTCCCCGAGCTCAGCCCGCGAGAGCGGGAGATCCTCGACCTGCTGGCGGGCGGCCTCGGCAACGCCACGATCGCCGAGCGGCTGACCATCGCGCCGAAGACCGTGGCCAACAACGTGTCGTCGATCTTCGTGAAGCTCCAGGTGGCCGGTCGCTCGGAAGCGATCGTCCGCGCCCGCGAGGCCGGCCTCGGGCGACGGCCGGACGCTCCGCCCGGTGACTAGCCAGTGACTAGCGGGTGGCCGCGGCGAGCTTGCCCTTGAGCAGCGGCTTCGCCGGGTGCGCCTGCTGGCCGAGGACGGCCAGGCAGTGCTCCACCACCGCGGTGTCGTACGGCGCCAGCTCGCTGTAGCGCAGCACGGCGTCGGGTTCGGGGTCGGCAAGCAGCGCCTCGCGGACCGCCACGGCGACGTACTCGGCCATCTCGCTGAGCGCCGGTGAGTTGGAGCCGGGCAGCAGGTCGCCGCCGTACGCCTCGACCGCCGCGGCGACCTGTCCCGCGCGCAGGAGGCCGAGCACGTGGTCGACGTCGGTGGCGATGGGCATCAGCAGGCGGTAGGGGCGCGAGCCGAGCTGGCCGCCCAGCGCCGAGCGCAGGTGCGAGACCTCGGCCTTGAGGGTCGAGAACGTGATCGCCTGGTCGCCGTAGAGCTGTGCGTGCAGCTCCTCCAGCGAGAGCCCTTCTGGGTGCAGCGCGAGCAGCGCGAGGATCTCGGTCTGGCGCCGGTTGAGCAGCAGCCGCTGTCCGTCGATCCGGACCTCGGCGGTGCCGAGCAGGGTCATCACCAGGCCCGGGTCGCCGGTCTCGTCGAGCAGCGCCGAGGGGTGGTACGCCGACCGCGGCAGCGCCGACTCGATCAGCCGGGCCATCACCCGCGCCGTGGCCAGCCCGATCGGGTGGGTGCGGTCCCACGTCGTCGACAGGTCGATCACGCCGAGCTTGTGGCCGGTGACTGGGTCGAGCACCGGTGCCGCCCAGCACACCCAGTTGTGCACGATCGGCGCGTAGTGCTCGGCGCTGAAGACCATCGATGGCTCGGACAGGCGGTTGGCCAGGTCGAGGGCGTTGGTGCCGACGGACTCGTCGTCCCAGCGCCCGCCGGCCACGAAGTTGACGGTCTCCGCCTTGCGCCGCATCACCCGGCCGCCGTAGGTCCACAGGATCCGGGTCTCGGCGTCGGTGACCGCCAGCACCAGGTCGCCGTCCTCGGCCGTACGACGGAGCTCGGACTCCACATTCTCGACGGCGGCCTGAAGAGGCGAGTCGCGCCAGATCGACTCCGTCTCACCTTCGTCGGCCAGCGGCGCCTCGGCCACGTCGCGGGAGATCGCGGCCTCGGACCGCGCCCAGCTGGTGAGGATCTCCGGCCGGACCAGGTCCTCGACCTCGTCGCCCTGCTCCACGAAGGTGGTCCAGGCGCGCATCGCCTCGAGTTTGCGCGCTTGCAACTCGCTACGTCCCATGACCGACTCCTCGTGCTGGTCTAGTCAACGTAGCACCGGGGTGTGGCGGCGATCACTGAGCGAGACGCCGGCGGAGGAACTGCACGGTGCGTTCGATCGAGTCCTGCCACCTCGGCACGAACGAGTGGTGCTCCCCCTCGTAGACCTCGAGCCTGCTGTCAGCGCCGGCCCGCTCGAGCAACCGCTGGGTGGCCCGGGCCCAGGGGAACGGGCAGGTCTCGTCGGCGCTGCCGTGGTGGATCAGCAACGGGTCGCTGACCCGGTCGAAGAAGGTGCGGGAGGAGAGGTCGCGGTAGAACCGCGGGTTGTCCTGGGGCGACCCGAACCTGGCGTAGAACTGCTGCAGCTCCTCCGGCCGGTTGGGCTCGGTGAAGTGCACGAGGTTCTCCGGGAAGCTCGAGCTGACGGATGCGTAGATCACCGCCGCCTCGACCAGGTCGGGGTAGGCGACCAGGGCGTTGAGGGTGACGCCGCCGCCCATCGACCTGCCGAGCATCGCCATCCGGTCGGGGTCGACGTACGGCTCTCGCTCGAGGGCGAGCACGGCGTTGATCGCGTCGCGGGTGTAGCCGAGCCGCGACTCCCGGTCGAAGCGCCCGACCGGCGGGTCGGACGTGTAGTGGCCGCGGTAGTCGGTGTGCAGCACCACGAAGCCCTGCCGGGCCAGCCAGTCCTGCTCGCGGGCCAGACCCTGGCCGGCGGCGTAGAACTCGGGCTCGATGTATCCGTGGTTGAGCACGATGCCCGGGAACGGTCCCCGCCCGCGTGGTCGCAGCATGACCCCCGAGATCGTGAGGTCGCCGCTGCGGTAGGTCACCCGCGAGCGGGTGTAGGCGTCGGTCTCGACCTCCACCGACACCTGCCGGATCCGGCTGGCCCGCCAGTCCTCGCGCATCAGGGCGGGCAGCGAGATGCGGTCGCGGACCGGTGGGAGCGTCTCCTCGGGCGGCGGCGGCTCGGCCGTCTCGGTCGGCTCGGTCGGCTCGGTCGGTGGGTCGGCGGGCGTCGTCGAGGACGGTGTCGACGAGGGTGCTGGTGCCGGCTCCGGGTCGGCGTCGTCCGTGCACGCGGCCAGCGGCACGACCAGCAGCAGCGCCAACCAGGCCGGGACCCGACTCATGGCAGTACGTCGGTGTCGCGGTGGATCCGTCCCTCGGTCGAGGCGAGCCGCTCGCCGCTCCCGCCCCAGCGACCGGCGATGATCTCGGCGGCGATGCTGACCGCGGTCTCCTCGGGGGTGCGGGCGCCGAGGTCGAGACCGATGGGGCTGGACAGTCGGGCGATCTCCTCCTCGGTGATCCCGGCCTCCCGGAGCCGGTCGAGCCGGTCCTCATGGGTACGCCGGGAGCCCATCGCGCCGACGTAGGCGACCTCGGGCAGCCGCAGGGCCACCTCCAGCAGCGGGACGTCGAACTTGGGGTCGTGGGTGAGCACCGTGATCACGGTGCGGCGGTCGATCCGGCCGGCGGCCTGCTCGGCGGCGAGGTAGCGGTGCGGCCAGTCCACGACCACCTCGTCGGCCTCGGGGAAGCGGCTGGTGGTGGCGAAGACCGGGCGGGCGTCGCACACGGTGACCTCGTAGCCGAGGAACCCGCCGACCCGCGCGACCGCCGCCGCGAAGTCGATCGCGCCGAAGACCAGCATCCGCGGCTTGGGTGCGAAGGCCCACACGAACACCCGCATGCCCTCCCCGCGCCGCTCCCCGTCCGGACCGTAGGTCAGGGTCGCGTTGTGGCCCGAGGCGAGCAGCCCCAGCGTGTCGTCGTGCACAGCGTCGTTAGCCCGCTGCGAGCCGAGACTGCCGGAGGCCTTCTCGTTCGGACGGATGATCAACCGCCGCCCGAACCACTCCGGATCCGGATGCTCGATCACCGTGGCCAGCGCCACCGGACGCCCGGCCTCGATGTCGGCCGCGAGCTCGCCGAGCTCGGGAAACGTCTCCCGGGAGACCTTCTCGACATACACATCCAGGATCCCGCCACAGGTCAGCCCGACCGCGAACGCGTCGTCATCCGAGACGCCGTAGCGCTCCAACACCGGAGCACCCGAGGCCACCACCGACTGCGCCAGGTCATAGACCGCGCCCTCGACACAACCACCCGAGACCGAACCCACCGCGGTGTCGTCGGGGCCGACCAGCATCGAGGCACCCGCCGGACGCGGTGCCGACTGGAACGTCGCCACCACCGTGCCCACACCGATCGTCTCCCCGGCCTCCCACCACTTCAGCAGCTCCGGCAACACGTCACGCACGGCCCACCACCTCGACCAAGTCGGCGAACGTCGCCAGCGAGTGGCCGGCCAGGAAGTCGTCGCAGTGCGGCAGCGCGGCGAGCACTCCTTGCTGCACCGGCTCGTAGCCGGACTTGCCGCGGTGGGGGTTGACCCACACGACGCGGTGCGCGATCCGGCCGAGCCGCGTCATCTGCTCACCGAGCAGCGCGGCGTCACCGCGCTCCCACCCGTCGCTGAAGACGACCACCACTGACCCGCGGGCCAGCCCGCGGCGGCCCCAGCGATCCAGGAAGACGCGCATCGTCTCGCCGAGGCGGGTGCCGCCCGACCAGTCGGGCACGGTCTCGCCGGCATTGACCAGCGCGCGCTCGGCGTCGCGGCTGCGTAGGGGGCGGGTGAGATGCGTGAGCCGGGTGCCGACCGTGAAGACCTCGACCGATCCGCGCGGGCTGGCCACCACCATCCGGTGGGCGAGGCGCAGCAGGGCGTCGGCGTAGCCGCTCATCGAACCGGACACGTCGATCAGCAGCACCACCCGCCGCGGCTTGGTGCCCTGGCGGCGCCACTGGATCTCCGCCGGCTCACCCATCCGTCGCAGGCTGGCGCGCAGCGTGCGCGATGCATCGACGTCGCCGCGGTGCCAGCGCTGGTGCCGTGAGGTACGCCGCAGCGGCGGGCGCGGATGCAGGGTCGCGAACATCCCAGCGAGCCGATGCTTCTCAGCCGCCGTGAGCGAGGCGAGGTCGCGGTGCCGGAGCATCTCGGTCTCGCTCGCCATCGCCCGGACCACGTCGTCGGCTTCCTCGGCCTCAGTCGCGGCATCGCCCTCGATCAGCGGGAGATCGGTGTACGTCGCCACGCTCGGCGTCGCCGGCCGGGCCCGCGGCAGCCCGTCGCGCGCGTTGAAGTAGGCCTCGAAGACCTGGTCGTAGCGGACCAGGTCGTCGGGTGAGGAGCAGAGGGTCGCGCGGCCGGCGGCGTAGGTGGCGCGACGGTCGTCGAGACCGACCACCGACGCAGCGTCGAGGAAGGTCTGCGCCCGGTCCTGGGTGACGGCGACCCCGGCCGTGCGAAGGGCGCGGGCGAACCCGAGCAGGACGACGTCACCGTTCAGTTTTTCGGGGTCCCCGCGGCGTTGTTCGGCGGAGGAGCGAAGCGGGGGAGGCGAAGCACGTCGTGGGGTGATCATGCTCGGAGCATCTGGTCGAGGGCCTGGCGGACGCGCTCGGCGTCCTCGCGGTACTTCACGAGCGCGCCCAGGGTCCGCGCCGACGACTCGAGGTCGAGCTCGGTCGTGCCGAGCGTGTGCAGCGCCCGCGCCCAGTCGAGGGTCTCGGCGACACCCGGCGGCTTCTCCAGGTCGTCGCGGTCGCGCAGCTGCTGCACCACGCTGACGATCTGGCGGGCCAACGCGTCGGAGACCTCGGGCGCGCGCGACCGCACGATCGCGACCTCGCGGTCGAGCCCGGGGTGGTCGATCCAGTGGTAGAGGCAGCGCCGCTTGAGCGCGTCGTGCAGCTCGCGGGTCCGGTTGGAGGTGAGCACGACGACCGGCGGCGTCGCGGCCACGATCGTGCCGTACTCCGGGATGGTCACCTGGTAGGTCGAGAGCACCTCCAGCAGGAAAGCCTCGAACTCGTCGTCGGCCCGGTCCACCTCGTCGACCAGCAGCACCGCCGGGCTCCGCTGCAAAGCGGCCAGCACCGGCCGGGCCAGCAGGAAGCGCTCGTCGTACAGGCTCTTCTCGGCCTCGGTCGCGTCGATGCCACCGGAGCCTGCTGCCTCGAGCGCCCGCAGGTGCAGGATCTGGCGAGGGAAGTCCCAGTCGTAGAGCGCCTGCGTGGCGTCGATGCCCTCGTAGCACTGGAGCCGGATCAGCGGCAGGTCCAGCGCTTCCGCCAGCGACTCGGCGAGGGCGGTCTTGCCGGTGCCGGGCTCCCCCTCCAGCAGCAGCGGCCGCTGCATCCGCAGTGCGAGGAACGTGACCGTCGCGAGGTCGTCGTCGCACAGGTAGCCCGTTGACCCGAGCCGCGCGGCGACGTCGGCCCAGTCGGCCAGCGCCGGTGTCGACTCCATGTGTTCAAGGCTACTCAGCGGGGTGTTGGCCGGAGGTTGGCCGTCCGCCCAGCGCTGACCCGTCAGTGACGTTCCTGACGGGTCAGCGTGAAGTTTGGGACGGGTCAGCGATGGTCTTGGTCGCGGCCGGTGGCGAGATCGCCGCACTCGACGAGGGTGGCCTCGTGGGCGTCGAGGTAGTGGCGAGCACCGAAGTCTCCGGTCGCGGACGCGGTCACGCCGGCCCAGTGGTCGCGGCCGATCACGACAGGGTGACCCGGCCGGCCGTCGTAGGTCGCCCGGCTGAGGGTGGAGGGTCCGGCGCCGGTGGCGACCCGGCGGACCACCTCGGCGGTCACGTCCGGGAGGTCGACCAGGCTCAGGACGGCCGCGTCGGAGTCGCCGAGGGCGGCCAGGCCTGCGCGCAGGGAGGCGGACATCCCCTCGGCCCAGTCGTCGGCCACGACCGCGGTGGCGTTGTCCGGCACCAGCGGCAGAGCCTCCGAAGCGCGGGCACCCAGCACCACCGTCACCGCGTCACAACCGCCGTCGACCAGCACCGCGACCGACCGCTGCAGCCAGGAGGTGCCGTCGGCGTCGCGCATCAGCGCCTTGGGCATCCCGATCCGGGTGCCTGCCCCGGCCGCCAGCAGTAGTCCGTGCACGAAGCCATTGTGGCCCATCGCTTGACCTCTAGTTAACTTGAAGTTCTAGCCTCATCGTCATGACTGACCACGTGTATCGCGTCGACAAGTTCCGAGTACCCGCCGGCGTCCGAGACGAGTTCCTGGTGGAGGTGCTGAAGACCCACGAGCTGCTGAGGAAGCAGCCCGGCTTCCGACACGACCTGCTCCTCGAGCAGGAGTCGACTCCCGAGGAGGTCGGCATCGTCACCCTGGCCGCCTGGGACGACCAGGCCGCTGCGGCTGCGGCCGGCGCAGCGATCCTCGAGATGCGCCGGGCCAGCAGCTTCGACCCAGGCGCCTTCATGGCGCGCCTGGGCGTCACCGCCGATCTGGGGAACTACCGGGAGCTCGCCTAGCCCGGGAAGGCCTCGACGAACAGCTGCTCCAGGTCGGGCGACCACGCGCCGCTGTAGCCGCAGATCGAGACCTGGCCGTCAGCCGCGGAGACGAGGTAGCGCTCGCCGACCTCGAACTGCACCGACAGCAGCAGCCCTTCGAGCGCCTCGGGGGGCGCCTCGACGCGGACGATGTCGGTGGGTTCGCCGGCGTAGAACATCGTCGGCGTCAGGGTGACCATGCCGTCGGTGACGCCGTCGACCACACCGTCGAAGGCCAGGCCCTGCTGGGCCAGGATCTCGGCGGACGGTACGGCGCACTTGGCCGATCCCGCATCCGCCGGGACGGAGAGCGAAGTGACCGTCGTCGGGTCGGCGGGCTCGCCGCTCGGGCCGGCCGCCGGCACGTCGTCGTCGGTGGCGCGCTGGATCAGGGCGAAGGCGCTCACACCCGCGATGAGCAGCACCGCCGCGGCGGCCACCAGCCAGGTCAGCCGGCTCCGCTCGTGTACGCCGGTCTGCCGCGTCTCCGGGATGTCGGTGTCGAGGTCGTCGCTCATGGTGTCCTCCAGGAGTCGGGCCACCCAAGCGGGTTCGGCCGGCGGGAGGGAGGCTGCCGGGTCGAGCGCGCGCAGCTGGTCTCGCAGCTGGTCGTCGTCGTCGGTCATGGCTGTCTCCCCTCTCTTGACTCCTCATGTCCGGCACCGGCCGAACTCTTACCGAGCTGCTCCCGGAGCTTTTCCTTGGCCCGGTGCAACCGCACGCTCGCAGCGTTGGCTGTGATCTCCAGGGCCTCCGCGATCTCGGCCGGCGTCAGCTGCTCCCAGGCCCAGAGGCGGAGCAGCTCGGCGTCGGTCTCCGGCAACGCAGCCAGCGCCGCGGCCAGGTCGGCGTCGCCGTCGTCGAGGGCCGGCGCCACCTCACTGGGTGGATCGATCGAGGCCACCTTCGCCGCCACTCGCTCTTGCCTGCGGCCGCTGCGCAGGGCGTTGGCCAGGCAGTTGCGGGCCACGCCGTAGGCCCACGGCAGCGGATCCTCCGGTACGTCGTCGAGGCGCCGCCAGCACACCAGCAGCGTGTCCGAGAGGACGTCGTCGGCTGTCTCGGGGTCGGTGCGCCGGGCCAGGAACCGGCGCAACGGATCGACAAGCTGGCGGGCCAGCGCCTCGAAGCGCTCCTCGTCGGTCACTCTGCAACGGTTTCACATCGCGGCGATTTGTAACGGTCGGGTGCCTATCGTCCAAGAATGGGCATGCAGACCCCCTACTCGCCGCTGACGCGGATCGGCCACGAGCCGGACGCGTTCGAGGCGTTCTACCGCGACCATGTCGAGGCGGTGCAGAGGTTCGTGGCGCGGCGGGTCGACGACCCGCATCTCGCCGCCGACCTCACCGCCGACGTGTTCCTCGCCGCCATCGACAGCGCCCACACCTACGCCGCCGATCGGGGCCCGGTCGTCGCCTGGCTCTACGGCGTCGGGCGCAACACGATCGCCTCGGAGGTGCGCCGCCGCAGCCGCGAGCTGCAGGCCGCCCGCCGGATCAGTGGCCACCGGCTGCTGGACCCGGCGTCGCTGGCCCGGATCGAGGAACGGATCGACGCCGAGCGCGAGTCGCGACGGCTCTACCGCGCGCTCGACGCGCTCAACGACGACGACCGCAAGCTGCTCGAGCTCGTCGCACTGGACGGCCTGTCGGTCGCCGACGCGGCCCGGAGCCTGGGGGTGAAGCCGGCCACCGCGCGGGTTCGGCTGCACCGCAGCCGGGCTCGGATCACCACCACCCTGCGTGGATCGGAGCCCGACCCGGGCCCCGTCCGCGCCCTCACCCCGGAGGTCACCCCGTGAACACCACATCTACCAACCCGCGCGACCTCGACCAGTTCGAGAGCGCGCTGCTCACCGAGCTGCGCGAGCACGTAGCGGCCCGCCCCGCTCCCGATGTCGTCACCGCTCCGGTGCGCCACCAACGCCGCTTCGGGCGCTGGGCGACGGGATTCGCCGTGGCCGCAGCAACCGCCACGGCCGTCGTCATCGCCTCTCCGGGTGGTCCCGGCGTCAGCCCGGCGTACGCCGTCTCGCAGCAGTCCGACGGCGACGTCGTGGTCACCATCCACCGGCTCGAAGACTCTGAAGGACTCGAGGCGGCGCTGCGCGAGCACGGGATCGACGCCGACGTGAGCTACGACCCGAACCCGGGCAGCCCCTACCACTACCTCAACCTTCCCGACGGGGCCATCGGCGACGAGGGCGGCACCGCCGAGATCCGGCCCGGGAACGGCGCCGACGGGCCGAAGCTCCAGCAGAGCCGGCCGGAGGCAAGCACCGAGGCCATCCCCGTCGAGCCCGGCGACGAGTTCGACCCGGCCGGTTGCGGCACCGGCGATCCCGCCACGCTCAGCAGGGACGGAGCCGACTGGGTCCTGCGGATCCCGGCCGACTCACCGCTGCAGGACCGACCAGTGCAGATCACCACGAGCGTCGACATCGACCTGATGGTCGGGTACGCCGGTGACGCACCCGACTCGTACTGCTACGTCGCCTCCGAGGCCGGCTGAGCCACCCCGCGAGAACGCAGCAAGGCCCCCGCCTCTCGGCGGGGGCCTTGCTGTTGTGGACTAAAGGGAAGCTGGACTCAGAAGTCCATGCCGCCCATGCCGCCCATGTCGCCACCGCCGGGCATGGCCGGAGCCTTCTCCGGCTTGTCGGCCACGACGGCCTCGGTGGTGAGGAAGAGCGCCGCGATGGAGGCGGCGTTCTGCAGCGCGGAGCGGGTCACCTTGGCGGGGTCGATGATGCCTTCGGCGATCATGTCGACGTAGTCGCCCGTGGCCGCGTTGAGGCCGTGGCCCGGCTGCAGGTTGCGCACCTTCTCCGCAACGACGCCGCCTTCGAGACCGGCGTTGATCGCGATCTGCTTGAGCGGGGCCTCGGTGGCGTAGCGAACGATGTTGGCACCGGTCGCCTCGTCACCCGTCAGGTCCAGCTTCGCGAACGCGATGTCGGCTGCCTGCACCAGAGCCACGCCGCCACCGGCGACGATGCCCTCTTCGACGGCCGCCTTCGCGTTGCGAACGGCGTCCTCGATGCGGTGCTTGCGCTCCTTGAGCTCGACCTCGGTGGCCGCGCCGACCTTGATCACCGCAACACCGCCGGCCAGCTTGGCCAGGCGCTCCTGCAGCTTCTCGCGGTCGTAGTCGGAGTCCGACTTCTCGATCTCGGCCCGGATCTGGTTGACCCGGCCCTCGATCTGGGCGGGGTCGCCCGCGCCCTCGACGATCGTGGTCTCGTCCTTGGTGATGACGACCTTGCGGGCCTGACCGAGGAGCTCGATGCCGGCCGACTCGAGCTTGAGGCCGACCTCCTCGGAGATGACCTGGCCACCGGTCAGGATCGCGATGTCCTGCAGCATGGCCTTGCGGCGGTCACCGAAGCCCGGCGCCTTGACGGCGGCGGACTTGAAGGTGCCGCGGATCTTGTTGACGACCAGCGTGGACAGGGCCTCGCCGTCGACGTCCTCGGACAGGATGAGCAGCGGCTTGCCCGACTGCATGACCTTCTCCAGGAGCGGCAGCAGGTCCTTGACGCTGCTGACCTTGGAGTTGGCGATCAGGACGTAGGGGTCCTCGAGGACCGTCTCCATCCGCTCGGGGTCGGTCACGAAGTAGGCCGAGATGTAGCCCTTGTCGAACCGCATGCCCTCGGTCAGCTCGAGGTCGAGGCCGAACGTGTTCGACTCCTCGACCGTGATGACGCCTTCCTTGCCGACCTTGTCCATCGCCTCGGCGATGATCTCGCCGACGGTGGGATCAGCGGCGGAGATGCTCGCGGTGGACGCGATCTGCTCCTTGGTCTCGACGTCCTTGGCCATGGCGAGCAGCTGCTCGGACACGGCCTCGACAGCAGCCTCGATGCCACGCTTGAGGCCCATCGGGTTCGCACCCGCGGCCACGTTGCGCAGGCCCTCGCGGACCATCGCCTGAGCGAGCACGGTGGCCGTCGTCGTACCGTCACCGGCTACGTCGTCGGTCTTCTTGGCAACTTCCTTGACGAGCTCGGCACCGATCTTCTCGTACGGGTCCTCGAGCTCGATCTCCTTGGCGATGCTCACACCATCGTTGGTGATGGTGGGCGCGCCCCACTTCTTCTCGAGTACGACGTTGCGACCCTTGGGGCCGAGAGTGACCTTGACGGCGTCCGCGAGCGTGTTCATGCCACGCTCGAGACCGCGCCGGGCCTCCTCGTTGAAAGCAATCAGCTTCGGCATAACTCCAGCGATTCCTTCGCATTCAGAGCTTGGACGGACCGGTTCGTTGCCCGCGACGGACGGCCAGGCCGCCAGGCGTTCACTTCTCGCCCGCGCTGCTGCCCTCAACTCCCCGGACCGGGGCTTGTGTTGGGTACTGCGTTGTCACTCTCATGACGAGAGTGCCAGCCTCATGTTTAGCACTCGACCCCAACGAGTGCAAACAGTGGGTCAGCCGGTGAGCGTCGCCCAGGAGCCGACGCCGAGCCCTCCGGAGACCTCGGAAACCCGGGTCACCTGGTGCGTGCCGACCCGCCAGGCGAGCAGTCGGTCGCCGGACTCGTAGACCACGGTGTCGGCGTCGAGCCAGCCGACGACGGGGCAGCAGCCCTTCGCGCGATCCAGGTCGGGGAACGCGAGCGCGGACTTCTGGCCGCCCTGGGTCACGCCGATCGCTTCGGGGTTGGCCAGCTCCCCTCCCTGCACCGGTCCGGCCAGCCGCTGGCTCTGCGCGAACCCGCCAGCAGTCGTCTTCACCGGGCCGTAGCCGAGCGCGTCCTCGGTCAGCTCGCCGAAGATCCAGTCGACGTCGCTCATCCCCGTGGACCGGCCGTCGACGCCGAACGTCTCCCCGGACGGCAGCCAGATCGTCTCGGCGTCCAGCCACCGGGCACCCTCCGCCTGCCAGTCCGGGGTGTCGATGATCGTCCACGTGTCGGTCGCGAACTCGTAGACCTCGATCGAGCTGTCCTGGGCGAAGAAGACGTGCCGGCCGTCCGGCGCGAGGCCGCCATCGCTGGGCAGCAGGGCCGCGGCGTTGCCGTCCGCGTCGCGGACGGGCTCGAGCCGGGACACGTCCAGGGAGCGAGTGGTGCCGCCGGGCAGGAGCACCGCCACTCGATCAAGGGCTCCCCCGTTGCGGAAGATCGCGAACACGGCCAGTGCGCGGTCCTCGCCCGAGATCTCCGGTGCACCGGCGGCGAGGTCGATGCTCCGCGACAGTGGGCTGGCGCCGTCGTACCAGGGGAGGTCGGCCTCCTCCGCAACCGTCGGACTCCAGCTGACGTCGATTCCGGCGTACGTCGTGTCCGGGCGTTCGGGGGCCGACGGGCTCGGGTCCGTGGTCGGGGTCTGGCTCGGGGTGGTGACCGGCGGGCCGGAGGGGTCGGGCCCGTCGAGCACGGCCACACCAACGGCCAGCGCGATCACCGCGGCCGCGGCACCGCCCGTGGCCGCGAGACGGCGACGCTGCCGGATCCGCTGGGCGCCGTCCCAGGCGGCGTCGACCGCATCGACGGGCGTGGTGTCGACGACGAGCTCGTCGAGGAGGTCGTAGAGGCGTTCGGTGGTCATCGGGTCTCCTCCCCGAGCAGCTCGGCGAGCTCGGGCGCCGCTTCCCGGAGCCGGCGCAGGGCGAGATGGGTCTGGCTCTTCACGGTGCCGAGCGCGACGCCCATGGCGTCGGCGGCCTGGCGTTCGGTGAGGTCGTCGTAGAAACGCAGCACGATCACGGCGCGCTGATGGGGCGTCAGCGAGGCGAGGGCGCGGGCCAGCATCAGCTGCCGGTCCGACGCCGCCTCGCTGCTCGGGATCGCCTGGTCGTCCGGGTCAGCGACGATCTCGAGGCGGTGCTTGCGCCACCACGAGATGTTGTCGCGCACCATCACCTGTCGGGCATACGCGTCCGGGTGGCCGTCCTGGAGGCGCCGCCAGCGCAGGGCGACCTTGGTCAGTGCTTCCTGCAGCAGGTCCTCGGCACGGTGGTGGTCACCGGTGAGCAGCAGGGCGGTCCGCAGGAGGGCGAGCTGACGCTCCCCTGCCCACCTGCTGAACGACTCCTTGTCCGCCTGCACACCTCATCAACGCACATCCGCTGCGAAAGGTTGGAGGTCAGCTTCGAGCGAGTTTCGTCAGTTCGCTGGAGCCGTACGCGAAGACCAGGGCGCGCGGCGCGATGGCGAAGCCGAAGCGGGGCAGCCCCGCCGAGTCAGCCGTCCGGAACGTCCAGTCGGACCACGGTGCGGGCACGCAACCGTTCCCGTCGAGCCACAGCGGATACGCCGTGAGCTCGGGAGCGGCATTGATCGATCGCGTCAGGAAGTGGCTGCTGGCGAACAGCACCGGCGGACGGCCCACCAGTCGCTCCACCTCGGCGAGCCACGACAGGGCCCAGGCAGTGATGTCCTCCGGTGACAGCCTTCGTGGGTTGAGGCCGAGGGCCAGTGCGGGCGGCATCGTGCCGTGCTGCGAGCGGCCCATCGCTCGCACTGCGGCCCGCGCCTCCGCGAGCGCGTCCTGCTCGACCGAGAGATCCGTGGGTTCGCCGGGCACCGCCCAGTGGACGAAACCGACAGTGACGCCCACGGCGGTCGCGTCCCTGACGTCGCGCTGGAGCCACGGATTCACCTCGGCCGGGTCGCGCCCACCTTCGCTGGCCTTGAGGTAGGCAAACTCGGGTGGGTGCTCACTCCTGGCCACCATGGACCAGCTCGTGGCCCCGCCCACCGCGTTCGTGTGCTGGTTCTTGTTCACATCCAGCCCCCACACGGAGCTCTTCAGCGCGGGCGCATCGCTCGGGCATGGGCTCGGCAGCTCGGTCCCGGGCGACCGCCCACTCTGCTCGGTCGGGCCCCTGGCCGCGCCGATCACGATCGCCGCGGCGACGGCGGCCAGGACCACGACCAACCCGATCACCACGCGCCCGACCCGCATGCTTCGAGTTCATCACACCAGTGGTTTCGAGGCTCGCTGCGCTCGCAGCACTCAGGCGCGCAACGCCTCCGTGGGTGACAGCCGGGCAGCGCGGGTGGCCGGGTAGACGCCGGCGAGGACGCCGATCACGACCGCGGCGGCGAGGCCGTAGCCGACGGCCGAGAGCGGCACGACGTACGACGCGTCCTCGAAGAGCGCGTAGCCGAGGGTGACCAAGGCCCCGATGCCGATGCCGAGCAACCCTCCGGCGAGCGAGAGCAGCAGCGACTCGACGATGAACTGCGTGCGCACATGTCGCTTGGTCGCGCCGAGCGCTCGGCGCAGTCCGATCTCACCGCGCCGCTCCAGCACCGACATCACCATCACGTTGGCGGTGCCGACCGCACCGACCAGCAGCGCGACCGCACCCAGGCCCAGGAAGAGAGAGGTGAAGGCATCGCCGGCGGCCGCCTTGGCCGCGAGGGCGTCGGACGGCCGGGAGACCTCGACGTTCTCGGGCTCCTTGGGGTTGGCCTGCGAGGGGAGTACGTCGGCGACCGCGTCGACGGTGTCCGGGTCGGCCCGCACGTAGAGCCCCGAGGGGGCCAGGTCGTCGTTGAGATAGGTGTCCGCGGCGTCGTAGCCGAGCAGCACCGAGCGGTCGATGTCGGGCGCCAGCGGCAGTGAGTCGAGGATGCCGACGACCAGCCAGTTGCGGCCGTCGAGGTAGATCGAGGTCTGGCCGTCGGCTTCCGTGACCCCGAGGCGTTCGGCGGCCACGGACCCCAGGACCACGACGGGGTAGTCGTCGATGGCCTCGTCGAGGAACCTGCCGTCGGCCATGGTGCCCGCAAGCGTGTCCAGCAGCGACGGGTCGGCAGCGCGCACCGTGAGCCCGCCGGTCACCGCCGGGTCGGACAGCTCGTTGCGCAGCGCCGGTCCGGTCAGGTCGGTGAACGTGGCGACGTCCTCGACCGGCTCGATGTTGCGCACCTGGGTGGCGGCCGTGTCCGGCAGGTCGGTGTTGCCACCGAAACCCATCCCCGAGCCCGATTGCACCTGGAGCAGGTTGGTGCCGAGCGCGTCCAGCTGGTCGAGCAGGTCGGCCTGCGAGCTGCGCGAGATGCCGAGCACGCTGACCACCGTGGCCACGCCGATCGCCACGCCGAGTGCGGACAAGAGCGTCCGGACCCGGCGCGAGGACAGGCCGACCATGCCGGTGCGCAGCTGGTCACGCAGGCTCACCTTGGAACGCCTCATGCAGGCACCTGCCGCGAGTCGTGGGTGACCAGGCCGTCGCGGATCTCGACCTGTCGTCGCATCGCGTCCGCCACCGCGTGCTCGTGGGTGATCACCACGATCGTGGTGCCGTCGACCTCGTTGAGCTCGTGCAGCAGCCCGAGCACCTCGTCGCCGCTGTGGGTGTCGAGGTTGCCGGTCGGCTCGTCGGCGAAGACGATCGCCGGCCGGTTGAGCAGGGCCCGGGCGATCGCCACCCGCTGCCGCTCTCCGCCGCTGAGCATTCGCGGCGGGTGGGCGGCGCGGTTCTCCAGCCCGACCTTGACCAGCATCTCCCGGGCCCGCTGTTGCCGCGCCGACCGGTGCACCCCGCCGTACAGCAGGCCCTGCGCGACGTTGTCGAGCGCGGTCAGCCCGTCGAGCAGATGGAAGGACTGGAACACGAACCCGATCCGGTGCGCCCGCAGCCCGGCCAGCTCGACCTCGGACATCGTCGCCGTGTCGTGCCCGTCGATGACCACGGTGCCGGAGCTGCCCCGGTCGAGGGTGCCCATGATGTGCAACAAAGTGGACTTGCCGGACCCGGACGGGCCGATGACGGACACCAGCTCCCCCGGGTCAACGGCAAGGTCGATGCCGTGCAGCACCTCGAGGTCGCCGTAGCTCTTGCGAAGCCGGCGCACCTCCAGCACGGGAGTCGGGGTCGTCATGCCGGCACCTCGATCCGGTCGCCGGCTGTGAGGCCGGACGTGATCTCGACGTAGCCGGCGGCGTAGAGGCCGGTCTCGACGGCGACCAGCTCGCCGCCCTCACGGCGTACGGCGAAGCCACCCTCGGCCAGGGCCACCAGCGCGGTCACCGGCACGGCCTCGACCTGTGTGCGGGTGTCGCGGGTCAGGTCGACCGTGACCGGCGCGGCGCTGAGTCCCGCGACCTGCTTCGGCTTGTCGAGGGTGAGGCTCACCGGGATCGTCGCCTCCGCCGACGGGTCCTCCGACTCGGTGTCGGTGGCGGTCGCGACGGTGCCGACGCCGTCGACGGTCGCCGCGACGGTCGAGCCGTCCGGCAGGGTGACCGTCGCCTTCGCACCGATCTCGACCAGCTCCTCGTCGGCCGGGTCGAGGTCGATGGTCACGGCGCGGCGGGTGCTGGTGGCGTCGTACAGAGACGTGGGGGCGGCCGCGCTGAGCTGGGTGCCGATCGTCGCCTGCGGCGCGCCGACCCGGATCGCGTCCGGCAGCACCAGGAACTCGGCGCCGGTCACCTCACCGGTCTCCTCGAGCCCGAGGTCCTCCTGCAGGTCCTCGACCGCTTCCTGGGTGTAGTAGGTGAACTCCTGGTTGACCGTGCCGGGGTCATAGCCCAGCGCTTCGAGGTTGCGCTCGAGCTGGCGGACGTCGGCGCCGTCGTCGACGCCGTAGGAGAGGTCGCGGTAGAGCGGGAGCTGGCCGATGAGCAGTACGACGGGTTCGTCGTTGACGTCGTAGACGGCCTCGCCGCGATGCACCACCGACCCTTCGTCGGGAAGCCCGGTAAGCACGCCTTCGGCCGAGCCGGCCGACACGGTCTGGTCGTCGGCGTACCCGAGATCGCCGTCGAGCCGCTCGGTGTCCTTGAGGGTGCGCAGCTCGACCGGCTCCACCGTCGTGGCGGTCTCGGTCGAGTCGTCGGCGCTGGCCTTGGTGTCCTCGCGGAGGAACCCGACCGCTGCCACCGAGCCGGCCGCGGCCAGCACGACAAGGGTGCCGGCGACCGCCGTCCGGGCCCTCATTCCTCGTCCCTGCGGCGGTTGGGCATCAGGTCCTCGCAGGCTTCCTGCGCCTCCTGGAACGCCGGGCTCTCCGGGTCGATGCCTTCAAGCTGGATCCGGGCGCCGTCACCGCTGAACTCCGGGTCGGGGAAGTCGGGCACTCCGTTCTCGCGCATGCACTGGGCGTGCTCCAGCGCGGCGTCCTGCATCTCCTGACGGTCCTCCTCGGAGAAGTTGCCGCCGCCTTGTGGACGAAGGTCCTCGCAGGCCTCCATCGCCTTCTCGACGGCCTCTTGGTCGAAGTCCCCTGCGCCACCGGGACCGCCCATGATCATCCCGCCGTCGCCGTTGACCTGCGGGTCGGGGAAGTCCGGTACGCCGTTGTCCCGCATGCACTGCGCGAACTCCAGCGCCTGCTCCTCGAGGTCCTCCTCGCTGGTCGGGTCGGCGCCGTCGCTCTCCTCGTCGGAGCTGTCGCCTGAGTCGCCGAGCGTGGCGACACCGGGGTCGTCATCACCGCTCGCGCCGCACGCGGCAACGAACGGGGTCAGCATCAGGACCAGCAACAGCAGGGCGACCCCGGGGTGTCGGGCGAGCCGTCGTCTCATCGGTTCCTCCTCATCAGGTGCGCTTCTCGTCGCGCGATGTGGAGGACGCTAGGAACCTCAGGTATGGGTCTCGCGTGGCTCGGCTGAGAGTTCGGTGAGGGCTGGGACAGCGAAGCCGACGCGGGTCCCGCCGCCCGGAGCGTCGGTGAAGAAGACGGCTCCGCCGTGCTGCGCGACGGTGTCCGCGACGATGGCGAGGCCGAGCCCCGACCCCGGCAGCTCGCGGGCGGCCGGGGCCCGCCAGAACCGCTCGAACGCGTTGTCCTGGTCGGCGTCGGGGAGGCCGCCGCCGGCGTCGTACACGGCGACCTGTCCGCCGATGAGGCTGACCGCGATCGGACCGTCGGAGAACTTCAGCGCGTTGTCGAGCAGGTTCAGGACCGCGCGCTCCAGGGCGGCCGCGTCACCGCGCACCCGCCACGGCTCGATGCGCAGGTCGAAGCGGCGGGCCGGGTCGCGGCGCTGGGCTCGCTCGACGGCCCGGAGGACCACCTGGTCGAGCTCGACCGCGACGTGTGCGCGCACCGGCTCGTCGCGGGCGAGCGCACCGAGCTCACCGATCAGCGCACTCAGCTCGTCGACCTGCCCGAGCACGGCCTGCTCGACCTGGCGCCGTTGCTTGGGGCCGATCGGCTGGCCGCGGTCCTCGGAGCGCATCAGCCACTCGACGTTGGTGCGCAGGCTGGTGAGCGGAGTACGCAGCTCGTGGCTGGAGTCGGCGATCAGCTGGCGCTGTCTCCGCCGGGAGCCGGCCAGCCGGTCGATCATCGAGTTGAACGCCGACGACAGCCGAGCGACCTCGTCGCGCCCGTGCACCTCGATCGGTACGTCGAGGTCCTCGGTCGCGGCGACATGCTCTGCTGCTGCGGTCAGCCGGTCGACGGGCCGGACCACGACCCGGGCGACCGCGAGCCCGGCGCCGCCTGCGACCAGCACCCCGAGCGCGGCGACCAGGCCGAGCGCCATGGTCAGCTCGCGCATGGTGGCGTCGACCTCTTCGAGCGAGCGGCTCACCCGCACGGCGTAGCCGTCCGCCACGGGCCTGGTCAGCGTCCGCATGTGCTCCCCGCCGGCGGTCGTGGCGTCCCGGAGCACCGACGGCCGCTCTCCCTGGGCGACCTCGAGCTCGGCGCTGCTCGCCCTGATCCGCTCGTCCTCGCGGACGTTGGGGCAGCCGGTGCCGTCGGCGCGGAGCAGCTGCACCAGGGGGATCGGGACGTCGTCCTGCGCGGGCGGCCGCGGGGCCTCGCAGAGCGTCTCGGCCGGCAGCACCGTCTGCGTCCCCGTGGAGTCGATGCGCACCGCGCGGACGACCCCTTGGCCGAGAGACGCGTCGATCTGGTCGCGCATCGAGTCCCTGGTCGCGATCCAGCCGAGCACGCTCGCGGCCACGATCGCGGCGGCCGTGGTGGCCGCGCAGAGCAGCGCGATGCTGGCCCGCAAGGGCAGTCGCTTCATGTCGACTCTCGCAGCACATAACCCACGCCGCGCACGTTGTGCACCAGTCGGGGACGGCCGCCGACCTCGGTCTTGCGCCGCAGGTAGCCGACGAACACATCCATCGTGTTGGAGCCTGGATCGAAGTCGAGGCCCCAGACCTCGCGGAGGATCACCTCACGGGTCAGCACCTGTTTGGGATGGAGCAGGAACAGCTCCAGCAGGTCATATTCCGTGCGCGTCAGCTCCAGCAGTACGCCGTCGCGGGTCACCTCGCGGGTCGCGCAGTCGAGGCTCAGGTCGGCGAACCCGAGCCGGTCGTCCTGCGGGCTGGCCTGGGCCCGGCGCAGCAGCGCACGGAGGCGAGCGAGCAGCTCCTCCAGCGCGAACGGCTTGACCAGGTAGTCGTCGGCGCCGGCGTCGAGCCCGTCGACGCGGTCGTCGGTGGCGTCGCGGGCGGTGAGCAGCAGCACGGGGACGTCGTACCCCTTGGCGCGGATGCGACGGCACACCTCGAGCCCGTCGACGATCGGCATCGTCACGTCGAGCACCACCACGTCGGGCAGGCCCTCGGCGAGGAGGCCGAGCGCCCGGCCGCCGTCGGGCGCGGTGGCGACGTCGTACCCCTCGAAGGTCAGGCCGCCCTCGAGGCTGTCCCGGACATCGGGCTCGTCGTCGACGACCAGGACGGTGGGCACCTCAGCACCCTGGACCGCCAACCTGAGAGATGTCGCAAAGGATCCCGAGAGCTCTACTCCGAGAAGTCCGCGTAGCTCCCCACGTAGTACTGCTCGCCTGGCGTGAAGCCGGTGATCGTCGAGACGGTCTCGAACGTGTGGGTGCCCACGGTCCACCCGATTATCCGCGGGGTGCCGGACCGGGACTCGTAGATCGCGACATTCTCGGCTGCCCAGCCGACCACCGGGCAGCACTGCAGCCAGCGGTCGTCACCGCCAGGACTGCCGGTGATGGTCAGGATCGTGTCCTCCAGCTCGGTGACGAGCAGCATTTCCGGACGACTTGGTGTGCCGGTCGGCACCAGGACCCGCGCGCCCGACCCCCAGGCCTGGAGTACGCCCGCATTCGAGTTTCGAAACGGCCCGTACCGGTCTGACGGTTTCGGGACGACAAGTGGCAGCGAGGGATCGCCCGCTACTCGCCCGTTCAGCTTCCTGCTCACCACACCGAAGGTGGGTCCTGCCCCGCCGTATGCCTGCGTCGGCAGAAAGACCTCTCGCTCGTTCCCCCAACGCGCGTACGTCGTGTCGTGACTGCCGGCGTCGATCCTCCGCCACTCGTCTCCCGGAATGTCGTAGATCAACACGCTGTCGATCTGCGGGAACAGCAGGTACTTGCCCGTGGGCGACAGCATCGTTTCGCGAACCGGTGGGCGCTGGCAGCAGCTGATCGTCGGATCCGACCCGACGTCAGAGAGGTCGAGGGTGCGGTACGTGCCGTCAGGAGCCAGCAGCAGCAACCTGACGACCGAGGCATCGTCAACGACGCCGAAGGCTGCGACGGCGTGATCGATCGGGTCGTCCTCGACCGGAGTCGCGTCGGCGGACAGGTCGATCACCTCGGGCAACGGCGGCCGGTCCTCTGTCATCAGAGGCAGCCCGGCCTCCTCCTGAAGAGACGGCGACCAGTAGACCGGGGCACCGCGGAACTCGGCGTCCGGCCTGGTGTCGACGACCGGCGAAGGAGACGGCGGCGCTGGGTCCGGGTCCTCGTTCGACTGGTTGCCGAGGACCGCGATCCCGCCGACCACCAGCAGCGTCGCCGCGGCGGCTCCCGCGACCACCCCGAGCGTGCGTCGCCGACGGGCACCGCGGGAGGTGTGCCAGACGCCGGCCGACAGGTCGGCGGTCGTGGTCACGTCGGACACCTGGTCGCGGAGCAGGCTGCGCAGGTCGTGGTCGGTCATCGCGGGTCTCCCAGCAGGTCGGCGAGCTCGGGCGCTGCCTCGCGGAGGCGGCGTAGCGCCAGGTGGGTCTGGCTCTTCACGGTGCCGCCGGAGACGCCGAGGGTCTCGGCGGTGTCGCGTTCGGACAGGTCCTCGTAGAAACGGAGCACGATCACCGCCCGCTGGCGCGGGGTCAGTGCGGCGAGCGCGCGGTCCAGGGACAGGCGTCGGTCCACGGCAGGGGTCGGGTCCGGCTCCCGGCGTACGTCGTCGTTGATCTCGAGCACGACCTCGCGCTGGTGCTTGCGCCACCACGAGATGTTGTCGCGCACGATCACCTGCCGGGCGTACGCCTCGGGGTTGCCGGCGTGGAGCCGGCGCCAGCGCACTGCCACCTTGGCCAGCGCCTCCTGCACCAGGTCCTCGGCGCGGTGCCGGTCGCCGGTGAGCAGGATCGCCGTCCGCAGCAGCGCGAGCTGGCGGTCCCGCGCCCAGGCGGTGAACGACGCCTCATCCGACATGCCCTTCACAACGCGCGGGCCATCAGATCGGTTGGAGGGTCACGTGGTTTCGAGGCGAGGAGCGAGCCTCGAAACCACCCTGAGCGCATCAGACCAACGAGGCGACGAGATCCGCGAAGTGGTCGGCGATGGCTGGGTCGATGTCGAGGTAGAGGCCCGGCTCGATCAGCTCGAGCTCGGAGACCGCCCAGCGGTCCTCCCAGACCATCATGTCGACGCGCGCGTACGGCAGGTCGACGTCGAGCCGGGTCACCGCGGCCCGCACAGCGGCCTCGGCCAGGGCGGCCTGCTCGGCACCCAGGGCCGACGGCGCGACTGCTGCCGCCGTGGTACTCGTGGACCCGGATCTCGTCGCCGCCCGTGCTCTTGTCGACCTGGGAGACGGCCCGGCCGCCGAGCACGTAGACCGAGGTCTCGCCGGTGGTGCGCACCGACTCCACCAGGGGCTGGACGATCCAGGGCGCCTCGGTGAGCCCGACCAGACGTTCGTCCTCGAGGCTCTCGGCGATCACCACGCCGACCCCGCCGGCGCCGGTGCGCGGCTTGATGACCGTGGTGCCCCAGCGGTCGACGGCCGCCTGCAGGCCGGTGACCAGGGTGGCGTTGTCGAGCAGGCCGGTCGGTACGACGTCGACGACGGCGGCGAGCTCGGTCAGGTAGGCCTTGTCGGCGTTCCAGGCGAACACCTCGGCGCCGTTGAGCAGGCGGGTGACCCGCTCGGTCGCGCGCGCCCAGTCGAGGAACTCCGCACAGCGACGCTGGTAGTCCCAGGTCGACCGCACGGCCACGATGTCGGCGGCCGCCCAGTCGACAGCCGGGTCGTCCCAGCAGCACCCAGGTGGAGTCGATGCCCCGCTCGGCCAGCGCCGCGGTCAGGTGGTGACCGTCGGGCTCGCCCTCGGGCATCAGCGAGAAGGTCGCCAGGAGGACCGAGGTCACTTGCGGCCCAGGCGCCGGATCCGCGACGGCACCGCGACCACGGCCCGGCCGGCCTTCCAGGTCGCGCTGCCCTTGATCGCGGCGAGCTCCTGCTCGGCCTGCTCGGCGCGGTGCTTCAGCTTCTGGGCCCGGGCGCGCGCCTTCTCGAGCTCGCGCTCCGGTCTGGCGCAGCTCCTTGGCCAGCATCGCGTGCATCTGCTTGACGGCCAGGGCGCCGTTGCGCCGGGCGAAGGCCAGCTCCCGCTCGAGCTTGGCGACACCCTTCTCGTAGTCGGTCGCGGTGTCGCTGCGTCGGTGTCCTCGGGCGCCTCGGTCACGACTTCCTCCAGAACTGTCCTGCCCAGTCGATCTCCTGCAGCGGCTCGGTGATGCCGTGCGCGTCGCGGAAGTCGTGGATCGCCTTGGCGCACGCCGGGACCGCGCCGTAGTCGTCGACGATGACGTAGCCGCCGGGCGAGACCTTGTCGTAGAGAGCGTCGAGCGCGTCGATGGTCGAGGAGTACATGTCGCCGTCGAGCCGCAGCACCGCCAGCTTGTCGATCGGCGCGGTCGGCAGGGTGTCGGAGAACCAGCCGACCAGGAACTTCACCTGGTCGTCGAGCAGGTCGTAGCGCTCGAAGTTCTCCTTGACCATCTCGACCGAGACCGCCAGGTCGGAGCGGGTGTGGTGCTGGTCGCCGGTGTCGGCGGAGTGCTTCTTGGCGTCCGGCTCGGGCAGGCCCTCGAAGGAGTCGGCCACCCAGACGTTGCGGGTGGTGTCGCCGTGGGCCTTGAGGATCGCGCGCATGAAGATGGTGGACCCGCCGCGCCAGGCGCCGGTCTCGATCAGGTCGCCGGGCACGTCCGTCGGCGAGCACGCTCTCGACGCAGTGGCGGATGTTGCGCATCCGCTTCATGCCGATCATCGACTCGGCGTCCGCCGGCCAGTCCTTGCCGTCCTCGCGAGTCGTCCGCGTCGAACTGCCCCGGCTCGACCATCCGGATGTCGCGGTCCTTCAGCACGCCGCGGATCAGCTCCCACAGGTAGGACTCGTAGGAGCGTCCACCCAGGTGCACGGTGACGTTGCGTCCTTCGAAGCCGTACCTGGTCAGGATCTTGGCCATCAGATCGAGGTACAGATCGGCGGCTGGGTTGGGGGTCACGCGGGCTCCTCGGAGGTAGGGGGCGATCGGGATCTTCGCGCACACTACCGGCGGCAGGACTGTCGATTTCGGCCAGCCTCGTCCGTCATCCCCCTGAGAGACTGACCATCACCGAAAGGATCCGACATGACTTCCTACATCGTCCTGCTGCCGGGCGACGAGTCCGTCTGGGAGAGCAAGACCCAGGAGGAGAAGAACGCCGTCTTCGCGAAGCACACGGAGTTCTCCGAAGCCCTTGCCGCGCGCGGCCACACGGTCACCGGCGGAGCCGAGCTCCCGCACTCCCGCGAGGCCAAGGTGATCCGGAGAGGGCCGGACGGGCTGACCATCACCGACGGCCCGTACGCCGAGACCGTCGAGCAGCTCAGCGGCTTCTACCTGATCGACTCCGACAACTTCGACGACCTGCTCGAGTGCGCCGGCATCCTCGCCGACGTCGAGAACGGCGTCGAGGTACGACGGCTGCTCCTCGGCGAGGACAGCGAGGCCGCGGGCTGACGGAGGTCGAACGCGTCCTGCGCAACGAGTGGGCCCGACTGGTGGCCCTGCTCGTTGCGCAGTACCGACGGCTCGACCTCGCCGAGGACGGCCTCGGCGACGCCTTCGAGGCGGCCGCTCGCACCTGGCCCGACGGCGTACCCGACAACCCGACGGCGTGGCTGCTGACCACAGCCCGGCACCGGATCGTCGACCGGCTCCGCTCCGAGGCCGTGGCCGGCCGCAAGCTGCCGCTGCTGGAGGTGGAGGCGCACCTGACCGCGGAGGCACAGCGGGTGATGGCCGACGCCGGCGAGCCAGTGACGGACGAGCGACTGCGGCTGGTGCTGCTGTGCGCGCACCCGGCGCTGGCGCGCGAGAGCGCGGCGGCGCTGACCCTGCGGCTGGTGCTCGGCGTGAGCACCGCCGACATCGCGCGGCTGTTCCTGGTCTCCCAGGCCACGATGGCCGCCCGGCTGACCCGGGCCCGCAAGCGGCTGGCCAGCGAGTCGTTCTCGGTGCCGGCCGGCGCCGAGCTCGAGTCGCGGGTCGCGGCCGTCGCCGACATCGCCTACCTGGCGTTCACCGCCGGCTACGCACCCGGCTCGGGCGCCGACGTGCTGCGGGCCGAGGAGGCGGGCGAGGCGATCCGGCTGGTGCGGGTGCTGCGGTCGCTGCTGCCCGAGGAGTACGCCGGACGGATGGATCTCGACGCCTGCTGGCGCTGATGCTGCTCCAGCACTCGCGGCGCGACGCACGGGTCGCGCGACGGGCAGGCTGGTGCTGCTGCCCGACCAGGACCGCGACCGCTGGCACCACGACGAGATCGTCGAGGCGATGGGCCTGCTGAAGCCGCTGCTGGCGGCTCCGTCGACGGCGTACCTGCTCCAGGCGCTGATCGCCGCCGAGCATGCGGTCGCGCCACGCGCGGTCGACACCGACTGGCGTCGGATCGCCGGCCGGTACGCCGAGCTCGAGACCCTCACCGGCTCGCCCGTCGTCCGCCTCAACCGAGCGGTCGCCGTCGCCGAGGCCGACGGCCCGCATCGCCGGGCTCTGCCTCCTCGACGGCCTCGACCTCCCCGGCCACCGGCTGCCCGGCGTGCGGGCCGAGCTGCAGGCCCGAGCCGGCCTCCTCGACGAAGCCTGCCAGCTCCTTCGCCGAAGCGATCGCACTGTGCGACAACGAGGCCGAGCGCGCCCACCTGTCGGAGCGCCGGGCAGCCCTTGAAGGTTGACCCGTCAGAGCGTAGATCTACCGAACGCGGGTCAGCGGAGAACGGTTGCGACGGGTCACCGCCGGCGCGTGGTGGCCGAACGGCAGGTCGTCGGCGAAGCCCAGGGCCGCGAGCACGGAGGGGAGCATCGCCTTGGCGGTGCGCCGGTAGCCCATGGCCGACGGGTGGAAGCGGTCCAGGCTGAACATCTCGTCGGGGTTGGTGATGAAGAACGGCCCGACCACCGCGGCCAGGTCGACGACGTACGCGCCGAGCGGCGCGACCGCCTCGCGCTGGGCCACCGCCAGCTGCCGGGAGGCGCGCGAACCGAGGGCTGCGCAAGCGGCTGCGGCACCGGACGCAGCGCACCCAGGTCGGGGCAGGTGCCGACCACGACAGCGCGTGCCGGGCCTCGCAGCGCCTGCGGACGGCGTCCTCGAGGTGGCGCACCGACTCGGCCACCGGCACCCGGTGGGTGACGTCGTTGCCGCC
Source organism: uncultured Actinomycetota bacterium (assembly GCA_963769475.1). GTDB lineage: Bacteria > Actinomycetota > Actinomycetes > Propionibacteriales > Nocardioidaceae > Nocardioides. The sequence goes on from CAVYLX010000002.1 coordinate 232,059, forward strand.
GACCACGATCACCGCGACATCGGCGCGGTAGCCGGGCGGCAGGTCGTCGAGCTGGCTGGCCAGCACCGACGACTCCGAGCCGACCCGGGCGGCGGTGGTCAGCCGCACCGAGCGGTGGGTCGCGGTTGCCAGCCCCTTGCGCAGCCGGCCACCGAGCGTGTCCTTGCGGCCGCTCCGCACCGAGCCCGGCAGCGATCGAGTCACCGAGCAGCAGCAGGTCGAGCGGTGCGCCGACGCTTCTTGCTAGGTCTTGTCGGCGCCGGCAGCGCCGCGTCGCCCGAGCGGGTTGCCGATGATCTGCCGCGCGATCGCCGCCTGCCGCTCGAGCAGGTGCTTGCCGCCGAGCAGCGTGCCGAGCGAGACCACGCCCAGCGCACCGGCTCCCGCCGAGAGAGCGATCAGGAAACGGCGACGTGGCATGCGCCCAGTACAACCAAGCCGCGCTGAACCGATGACCAACAGCAGGCGAGATCGCCGCGACCTGCGGCGGAACGGGTCAGGCGTCCCTCTCACGCGCGCGGAGCATCGCCTGTCGACGGTCGGTCAGCTGCAACTTGGCCAGGATGCTGCTGACGTGGTTGCGCACGGTGATCGGCGAGATCACCAGCAGGTCGGCGATCTGCTGGTTGGTGAGACCTTGGGCCAGGTGGTCCAGCACCTCACGCTCGCGGACCGACAGCTGCGGGAACCGCAGTGCCAGATCGGCCTCCGGTGGCGGACCGTCCGCGAACATCTCGAGGACCCGCGCAGCCAGCGCGGCACCGAAGACCGCCTGGCCCCGGGCCACCGCCCGCACCGCGCTGGTCACCTCGGCGGGGCCGGCGCCTTTGAGGAGGTAGCCAGCCGCACCGGCCCGCAGCGCGGCGACCACGTTGGCGTCGTCGTCGTACATCGTGAGCACGAGCACGCGAGCCAGGGCGGACACGCTCCTCGTGGCCGCAAGCCCGTCGACGCCGGGCAGGTTGAGGTCCATCAGCACCACGTCGGGCTGGTGCTCGGCAACAGCTCGGATCGCAGCCTCACCATCGGCCGCCTCCGCCACCACCACCACGTCGTCGGCCTGGTCCAGCACGAACCGCAGGCCCTCACGGAACATGGGGTGGTCGTCCACCAGCAGGCAGCGGATGGGCTCGGTCACGAGACCCCCGCCGCTACCGGATCGGCCGCGGTGCCGGTGCACGGGATCCGGATCGCAACCGAGGTGCCACGACCGGGCTCCGAGTCGACGACACAGGTGCCGCCGACCTCTGCGGCTCGCTCGCGCATCGACGACAGGCCGACCCCCTCCAGCACCCCGGCGCCACCGGTGGTGAAGCCGCGGCCGTCGTCCTCCACCTCGAGCTCGAGGGCTTCATCGGCGTAGTGCAGTCGTAGCCGGGCCCGACGGCACCCGGCGTGCGCCGCCACGTTGCCGAGGGCCTGCTGTCCGATCCGGTACGCCGCCGCCTCGACCGCCGCCGGCACCTGCCGGTCGCCCCGCACCGTGAGCTCGGCGTCGAGGCCGAGACCTTGCGCGTGACGACGCAGCGCCTCGGCCAGTCCGAGCTGGTCGAGCACGGTCGGCCGCAATTCGCGGGCGACCAGCCGCAGGTCGTCGAGGGTGGCCCGAGCCACCGCTTCCAGGCGGGCCAGGTGCAGACCC
>CAVYLX010000003.1:0-73288 GCA_963769475.1 uncultured Actinomycetota bacterium
GTCGAGGCCGCATGGCCGCGCTCCGGGTCGCGCTCGGCGAGCACTTCGAGGCGCGCTTCGAATCGTTCGCGCGGTCGCAGCCGCCGCCGGCGGTCGGCCACGGCTTCACGGACGGGCTCGAGTTCGCGCGGACGCTCCCGCGCGACGAGCTGAGCGACGACGCGCGGGTCGAGCTGCTGCTCGCCCGCGCCGTCGTCGTGACGCGGCGCGCAGGCGCGGCCACCCATCGCAGGCGTCGCGGGCTCTTTCTACGCGCGCTGTCGTTGCGCGACCCGCGGCGGGCCCTCGTCGTGCTGTGGGCGCCCCTCGTCGGACGGCGGGTGCTCGTCATGCGCTTCCCGTGGAGGTGACAGGTGCTGTGCTTTCCGGTAACGGGCGGACCACATGCGGCAACCGCGCGGCAACGGAGCGTCATCGTCGCCTGCACGACGTCCAGGTCGGGGTATAGTGATGCATCCGACCCACGACGGCGGGTGTCACATGGCGACGTTCGGGATCCTCGGTCCAATCGAGCTGCTGCGCCGGCGACCGGCGCGTGCCCGCCGGCGGGCCGCGGCAGCTGGCGCTGCTGGCGTTCCTGCTGCTGCACGCCAACCGCGCCGTCTCCAACGACCAGCTGCAAGACGCGCTGTGGCGCGACGACGACCGTGCGTGCTCAAGGCCGTGCAGATGGCGGTCGCGCGGCTGCGCAAGAGCCTCGAGCCGCTGCAGGCCGCGCGCCGGCCGGCGCTGCGGACCGTCAGCGGCGGCTACCTGCTGACCGTCGCGCCGGGCGAGCTCGACGCCGACGTCTTCGAGGAGCGGCGTCGCGCACGGCCGCGCGCGGCTCGGCGCCGGCGATCCGGCGGGCGCCTCGGAGGCGCTCGAGGCGGCGCTTGCGCTGTGGCGCGGGCCGGCGCTGGCCGAGGTCGCCTTCGAGGACTTCGCGCGTCCGGAGATCCAGCGCCTGGAGGAGCTTCGCCTCGGGGCGCTCGAGAGCCGCATCGAGGCCGACCTCGCGCTCGGGCGCCACGCGGGCGTCGTCGGCGAGCTGCAGCCGCTCAGCGCCGAGCATCCCGAGCGCGAGCGGACGTGCGCGCAGCTCATGCTCGCGCTCTACCGCGCCGGCCGCGCAGGCGAGGCGCTGGACGCCTACCACCGCGTGAGCGCTCACCTCGACGGCGAGCTCGGCCTGCGCCCGGGCCGGCGCTGCAGGCGCTGCAGCGCGCGATCGCTCGAGCAGTCGCCGTCGCTGCGCCTCGGCGCGAGCGCTCGGCTCGCCGCCGGCCGGCGCCGACGAGGCGTCGAGCCGGCCCGAGCCGGCGTTCGCGCTGCCGCCGGCGCTGCGCCCGCGCCAGGGCGAGGCGTTCGTCGGCCGCGCGCGACGCGGTCGGCGCGGCTCGCGCGCTCTTCGACGCAGGCCGCGGCGGGCGCCCGGCGGATCGTCATGCTCAGCGGCGAGCCGGGGATCGGCAAGACGCGGCTGGCGACCGAGCTCGCCCTGCACGCGCACGGCCGCCGGCGCGATCGTGCTCTACGGGCGCTGCGACGAGGAGACGCTGCTGCCCCACCAGCCGTTCGTCGAGGCGCTGCGCCACTACGTCATGCAACGCCGACGCCGGCGCTGCTCGCCGAGCCAGGTCCAGCTCATCAGCGGCGAGCTGCGCCGCGTCGTGCCCGAGCTCGCCGAGCGCGTCCCCGGGCTCGCGCAGCCGCTGCCGGGCGATCCCGAGGGCGCGCGCTACCGGCTGTTCGAGGCGGTCGCGGCGCTGCTGTGCGAGGCCGCGCAGCACCGCCCGCTCGTGCTCGTGCTCGACGACCTGCACTGGGCCGACGACGCCACGCTGCTGCTGCTGAAGTACGTCGCGCGCTACCCGCGCGAGGCGCGGCTGATGGTCGTCGGCACGTACCGCGAGATGGACGTCGAGCCCGAGCCACCCGCTCGTCGGCGTGCTCGCCGACCTCGCGCGCGAGCAGGCTCTGCGAGCGCGTCGCGCTCGGAGGCCTGGGCGAGCACGCGGTGTCCGAGCTCGTCGAGCTGCACACCGGCGACCGCGCGCCGCCGGAGCTTCGGCGGATGGTGTTCGAGGAGACCGAGGGCAACGCGTTCTTCGTCGTCGAGGTCCTGCGCCACCTCGCCGAGTCGGGCCTCGACGTGAGCCGCACAGCCGGTGAGACGGGCTCCAGCATCCGACTGTCGGTGGCGGGTGTCATGGTCGAGATGCAGCAGATCGACGGCGGTTGGTGGACGCCGTCGGAGCCCACCCCAGACCCGACGAAGGGAGACGTCGACTACGGCTATCTGATCGATGACGCGGACTCGCCGGTGCCCGACCCACGGTCCCGGCGACAGCCGGCGGGCGTCCACCAGCGCTCGCGAACCTACGACCCGAGCTCGTTCTCGTGGACCGACTCCGGCTGGAGGGGACGCCAGCTGGCGGGGTCACTGATCTACGAGCTCCATGTCGGCACCTTCACCCCCGAAGGCACGCTCGACGCCGCGCTCGGTCGCCTCGACCACCTGCGCAGCTCGGCGTCGACTTCGTCGAGCTGATGCCGGTCAACGCGGTCAACGGCGTGCACAACTGGGGCTACGACGGAGTGCTGTGGCACGCCATCCATGAGCCGTACGGCGGACCGCCGGCGTACCAGCGCTTCGTGGACGGCTGCCATGCCGCCGGCGTGGGCGTGATCCAGGACGTGGTCTACAACCACCTCGGGCCGAGCGGCAACTACCTGCCCCTGTTCGGGCCCTACCTCAAGGAAGGCACCAACACCTGGGGTGAGCTGGTCAACCTGGACGGCGAGGGGTCGGCCGAGGTGCGGCGCTACATCCTCGACAACGTGCGGATGTGGCTCGAGGACTACCACGTCGACGGGCTCCGGCTCGACGCCGTGCACGCCCTCTCCGACGACTCGGACGTCCACCTGCTGGAGGAGATGGCGATCGAGGTCGCTGCGATGTCGGCGCACCAGCGGCGGCCGCTCACGCTGATCGCGGAGTCCGACCTCAACGACCCGCGCCTGGTCACGCCACGGGAGGCCGGCGGCTACGGGCTGACGCCCAGTGGAGCGACGACTTCCATCACGCGGTGCACGTGGCGCTGACCCGTGAGACCGCGGGCTACTACGCCGACTTCGAGCCGCTGGGTGCGCTGGCGAAGGTGTGCGAGAAGGGGTTCTTCCACGACGGCACCTACTCGACGTTCCGGCACCGCGAGCACGGCCACGAGATCGACACGGAGTCGATGCCGACCTGGCGGCTGGTCGTGTGCAGCCAGAACCACGACCAGATCGGCAACCGCGCGGTCGGAGACCGGATCACCGACCACCTCGACGACGACCAACTCGCCTGCGCCGCGCTGCTCACGCTGTGCGGACCGTTCACGCCGATGCTCTTCCAGGGCGAGGAGTGGGCGGCCTCCACGCCGTTCCGGTTCTTCACCTCGCATCCCGAGCCCGAGCTGGCGAGGGCCACGGCCGAGGGTCGGATCAAGGAGTTCGAACGGATGGGCTGGGACCCGGCTGTCGTGCCCGATCCACAGGACGAGGCGACGTTCGCGAGCTCCCGGCTGGACTGGTCGGAGCTCACGTCCGGGCGCGGGGCCCGGATGCTGCGCGTCTACCGCCGCCTGGCGGAGCTGCGGCGGGCGCATCCGGAGCTGACCGACCCGTCGTTCCGGCGGACGACCTGTGCCGTCGACGAGGCCAGGCGCGTCTTCCGGATGTCGCGCGGCGACCTGGTCGTGGTGGTGAACTTCGGCGACGAGCCGGCCACCGTCGAGGTCGGGCCTCGCGACCTGGTCTTCGAGACCGAGTCGGGGGTGGACCTCGACGGTGACGAGCTCACGTTGCCGCCCCACGCCGGGGCACTGCTGGCCCCGGCGTAGAGCTCAGCGGATCACTGCAGGGTGACCGTGTCTTCCTCGGCGGGTGCCTCGACCTCGATGTCCTCGTCGAAGTCGGAGAACGTCGCCTCACCGGCGTCGTCCCCGGTCACCTCGACCTTGAGGATGTAGTGCGGCTCGTCGACCGCTACGAACACCGTGGTCTCGTTGTCGTCGTCGTCGGTGCCGACGACCTTGACGGCCTCGTCGCCGTCGACGTCCTCGGTGCCGTCGGTCTCGGCGTCCTCGACGTCCTCGGGGTCGCCGATGTCCTCGAGCAGTCCGTCCAGGTCGCAGAAGCTGCTGAACTGGTCGGAGGTGTCGACCACCCACTTGTCGCCGACGAGCTCGAGGACCTGGTCCGCCTGCTCACCGGCCTGCTCCCGCCAGAACGCCTCGTCGGCCTTGAACCACGAGTCGCCGTCGAGGCTGAGCACGTCTGCCGAGCCTTCCCCGACTTCGATGGTGCCCTCGCAGTTGCCGTCGGTGTCGAGGGACAGGTCCATCCCGATGGTGCTGCCGTCCGACGAGATGTCGGCGGCCAGGTGCACGGACTTCAGCTTGCCCATGTCCGTAGAGGCGGCCTTGATGATGTCGGCCGCCTTCTCGTCTGCGAAGTCGCTCCCGCCGCACCCGGTCATTGTCGCCGCAACGGCGATACCCATGGCGTACGTCGCCAGTTTGCTGCGCTTCATGTGTCCTCCTCGGATCCGGAGGGAAGGCAATCACACAAGTGTGTCGTCGCGGGCATCCTGTCCAGACCACAGACGCCCGCATGGGCCGGGAACTGGGTCAGCCCAGCTGCTCGAGGTCGACGATCTCGTCGGCGCCGGGTGCGGTCACCTCGAACTCCTCGTCGAAGTCCGAGAAGGTGATCGTTCCGCCGTCGTCGCCTTCCTTCTCGACCTTGACCATGTAGTGCGGCTCGTCGAGGAGGACGTAGCCGGTCGAGACACCTTCTTCGGCGTCGTCCTGCTCGATGACCACGACGTCCTCGCCGTCCAGGGACTCCGTGCCCTTGGTCTCGAACGTCTCGTCGGTCTCGTCCTCGAACATCTCACCGACGAAGTCATCGACAGAGCAGAACTGCGCCATGTCGTCCTGGCCGTCGACGACCCACTTGTCGAGCACCGCGGACACGTCCGGGAGGCCGGTGGTGCTCCAGAACGCCTCGTCGCCCTTGAACCAGCGGTCTTCTCCGACGCCGAGGATCTCGATCGTCCCGGTCGTGGCGAAGGAGATGGTGCCGGTGCAGTCGCCGGCGCTGGAGAGCTGGAGGTCCAGGGCTGCGGATTCGCCTTCCGCCTTCGTCTCTCCGGAGATGACCAGCGACTCGAGGTCACCCATGGCCTTCTTGGCCTCGTCGACGATGTCGGCGGGCTTCTCGTCAGCGAAGTCGCCCCCGCCGTCGTCGCTGCCACCACACCCCGTCAACGTCGCCGCGACGGCGAACCCCATGGCGTACGTCGCCAGCCTGATGCGCAACATGTGGACCTCCTCGGTCTCGGGAGAGGCAACCACACAACGCCGCCTAAGTCGTGCCCCTGTCCAGACCAGGGGCACAGCCGTCCTTGGTCAGTTGGCCCAGACCGGTGCGACGTTGCGGGCGTAGCCGCGTCCGAACAGGCGGGGCAGCAGGAACGTCACCGGCGCCGGGATCAGCGTCTTCATGAAGTCGCGGTCGGACTGCGGCATGCCGTCGGTGAGCCACGCGAAGAACAGGCCGGCGTCACCGATGGACCCGCCGCGGAGCTTCTTCTCGACGGCCTTCCACTCCGGGGACTCCGTGTGCTGGTGGATGATCGGCTCGAGGTCGGTCTCCTCGTGCAGCAGGTGCTGGTCCACGACCTCGGTCAACGACGCGACCTGGGCCGACGCAGTCCCGGCGGCATTCGGAGCTGGGCTCGGTGGCGAGCCGGTCGAGCACGACCTCGGTCTCGGCCAGCGCCGCCGACATGGCTTGGTGCTCGCTCTCCATCGAGCTCAGGAGGGCCGGATCGGTGCCGAAGCCGGCCAGCATCGGCCAGATGTTGTCGTCCTCGCCCTCGTGGTGACGGGTCAGCTCGCGATGCAGGTTGCGGTACGCGACCTGCAGGCCCTTGGCCCGGGCCGCGTCACCGGCGGGGAACGAGTCCAGCGCCCCCTTCAGCCGACCGAGGTCGCGGCGTACGGCGTTGTGGATCAGCCGGTTCATCGTCATCTCTCCAGGAGCGCTGGTCATGCCGACGAGGGTAAATCGAACTGCGCCTGGCAGCCAGGGCCCGGCCGACGCTCCTAGGGAGGGAGATGACGACGGCCGGGGCCCCGGCACTCAGACGTCGGCCGTCGCCTCGGTCCGTTCCTGGGGGGCCGCGGGAGGGGTGACCTCGTCGCCTTCGCGGAAGCCGAACCGCTCCCACCACCGCTGCAGCGGGCCTGGTGCATACCAGTTCCACTTGCCGAGCAGCTTCATCGTGGCCGGCACCAGCAGCGCCCGGACGATGGTCGCGTCGATCAGCAGCGCGACCAGCATGCCGACGCCGAGCATCTTCATGAACACGATGCCGCTGGTGCTGAACGCTCCGATGACGACCGCCAGCAGCAGCGCGGCGCTGGTGATGATCCGCCCGGTCTTCTGGACGCCGGTGACGACGGCGAGGTCGTTGTCGTGCGTGGCGTCCCACTGCTCGCGGACCCGCGAGAGCAGGAAGACCTCGTAGTCCATCGAGAGGCCGAACAGGATCGCGAGCATCAGGATCGGGTTGGTGGCGTCGAGGAAGCCCTGGGAGGTGAAGCCCAGCAGGTCCGACAGATGCCCGTCGCTGAAGATCCAGGTCACCACGCCGAACGACGCGGTCACCGAGATCAGGTTCATCACCACGGCCTTGATCGGCATCACGATCGAGCCGAACGCGATGAACAGCAGCACCAGCATCACGCCGACCACGATCAGCCCCATGTAGGGCAGGTGGTCGCCGACCGACTCGATCAGGTCGACGGTGTCGGCGGTGAGGCCTCCGACCAGGGCGGTGCCGCCGGGCGGATCGATCTCGCGGAGCGCGCGGACGATGTCCTGGGACGCCTCGGTCTGCGAGTTGCCTTCCCACACCGCGCGCAGCAGCACGACCTCGCCCTCGGCGGCGACGGACTGCACCGCGGTGATCCCGTCGACGTCCGAGATCGCCTCCGTGTACGCCGCCACGTCGGCCTCGGAGGCGCCCTCGAGCAGCAGGTTGGCCGACGACTGCTCGGGGCCGAACTCGGTGGCCAGCTTCTCGAACGCGACGTGCGCGGGTGCGTCGTCAGGCAGCACGCGGTAGTCGACGCTGCCCCAGCGGACGCCCAGGAACGGCGACGCGACGGCGGCGAGCACGACCACGGTCAGCACGATCACGGCGATCGGCCGACGCATCACGGCACGGGCGAGCGCGGCCCAGCGGCCCTGGCCCGGCTCCAGCGCCTCGGCGCTCGCCTTGCCCTTGCGCCACGGCAGCCGGCCGGCGTCGACCCGGTGGCCGAGCAGGCGAAGCACGGCGGGCAGCACGGTGAGCGCGGCGAGCATGGCGATGGCGACGGCGGCGATGCCGCCGTAGCCCATGCTGCGCAGGAACGCCTGCGGGAAGATCAGCAGGCTCGACATCGCGGCCGCGACGGTCAGGCCGGAGAACAGGACCGTGCGCCCGGCCGTCACCATCGTCTTCTGGATCGCGATCGCCGACGCGTCCGGCTGGTCCTTCGGCAGGTGCGCGAGCTCCTCGCGGAACCTGCTGATCACGAACAGGGCGTAGTCGATCGCCAGGCCGATGCCGAGCAGCGAGATCACGTTGACCGAGAAGATCGACACCTCGGTGAACTGCGCCAGCACCCGCACGACCGCCAGCGCGCCGACCATGGCGAGCAGGCCGACCAGCGCCGGCATCGATGCGGCCACGACGCTGCCGAAGATCAGCAGCGCCAGCACGATCACGATCGGCATCGAGAGCAGCTCGGCGCGCTCGAGGTCCTCGGAGGTGATCTCGTTGACGTCGTTGTAGACCGCGAACGGCCCGGCCAGGCCGACCTCGAGGCCGTCGGCGTGCAGGAGAGGCTCGAGCTCGTCGTAGTTGTCGAGGAACTCGTCCTGCGAGTCACCAGCCAGCGAGATCAGGATCTGCGCTGCGTGGCCGTCCTCGCTGACCAGGCCCTGGTCGGGGGCCTCGAAGTAGGGGATGACCGACGACGTGGTGCCTTCGGGGAGACCGGCCACCACCTCTTCGACCGCGGACTGGAACTCCGGGGAGTCAGCGGTGAGCTCGTCGTCGGAGTAGATCGCGATGACATCCACCGAACGGTTGCCGAACGAGTCGCGCTCGGCCTGGAGCTCGGCGTACGACTCGGACCCTGAGTCGTCGAAGCCGCCGTTGGACAGCGAGCCGAAGACCCCGAAGCCGTAGACGGCGGCCACGATCGTGGTCACGATGCCCACGAGCAGCACTGCCTTGGCCCGGCGGGCCACGAAAGCGCCCCAGCGTTCGATCATCTCTGCCCCCACCTCGTTACTGGCTAGTGAACGTGCGTCATGCTAGTGAACGGCGTTCACCGTAAACGGTGTAAACTCCCCGCGTCAACAGGAAAGGACCGATGTGACGCAGGTCAAGGACCAGTCCCCGACCCGCCGCGAGCGGCAGCGCGAGGCGACGTACGACGAGATCGTGCGGGTCTCGCGCGAGCTGCTCAACGACGGCGCCGAGCTCTCGCTGCGAGCCGTCGCCAGCAAGATGGGACTGACCGCGCCGGCCCTCTACCGCTACGTCTCCAGCTATCAGGAGCTGGTCGACCTGGTGGCCTACGAGGTGGACCGCGCGGCCACCGAGCGCTTCGCCGCGGCCGCGGACACTCGACCGGCGGACGACTTGGCGGGACGGCTGCTGCTGGCCGTCGCGGAGTTCCGGACGTGGGCGTTGGCGAACCCGCACGAGTTCGCGCTCGTCTTCGCGAACCCGATCGCCGACACCGACGGCGTACGCAGCGAGATGCACACGACGTCCTGCTCCGGCCATCTGTTCACCGACCAGATCTTCCAGCTCTGGCAGGCCACGGGCTTCCCGATCCCCGAGCTGGACGCAGCTGCCGCCGTCGATCCAGGAGTCGATCCGCGAGCCACTCATGCCGGCCAAGATCGAGCAGATCCCGGACGACCAGCGCGGCCTGGTCTGGGTCTACATGCAGGGCTGGACCCAGCTCTACGGCGTCGTTGCGCTCGAGGTGATGGGCCACATGGACCCGCGCGTGATCGAGAGCGGCGAGATGTTCGTCGACGTGCTCCGCAACTACGCGCCGCGGCTCGGCCTCGGCGACGACTGGCCCCGGCTCGAGGCGCTGGTGCGGGAGTGGCTAGCCAAGTAGCTGGTCGACCCACTCGGGCACCAGCACGCTCGCGGGGCCGTGCCGAGCCTCGTGGAACCACAGCGTGCCCTCGCTCGGGTCGAGGTTGAGCTCGAGGGTGCGGGCGCCGCGGGCGGCGGCGTACTGCACGAAGCCGGCTGCCGGGTAGACCGCGCCCGAGGTGCCGATCGAGACGAACAGGTCGGCCTCGTCGAGGGCGGCGAAGATCCGGTCCATCTCGTAGGGGATCTCGCCGAACCACACGACGTCCGGCCGCAGCTCGGCCGCGCCGCAGCTCGGGCAGGCGGGTCCCTCGGCGAGCGGACCGGTCCACGGCGTCCTGGTGCCGCAGCCGGCGCAGAGTGCCGAGCGGAGCTCGCCGTGCATGTGCAGCACTCGGGTCGAGCCGGCCCGCTCGTGGAGGTCGTCGATGTTCTGGGTGACGATCAGCAGGTCGTCCCCGAGCGATTGCTCCAACCGGGCCAGCGCGGCATGGGCCGGGTTGGGCTCCACGGTCTCGAGCGAGGCCCGCCGGGCGTCGTAGAACGCGTGCACGATGTCGGGCCGGGCGTAGAAGGCGCGAGGAGTGGCTACCTCGTCGACCTCGTAGCCCTCCCACAGCCCGTTGGCATCACGGAACGTCGGCACCCCGCTCTCCGCCGAGATGCCCGCGCCGGTGAGCACGACGATCTTCGTCAGCTGCCGGGTCATCGGCCGGTCTGGAGCTGGTGCACGGTCACGACGTAGCCGGAGTCGTCGAACGGCTCGCGGTCCCAGCTCGACCACAGCCTCGACCTCGCGCAGCCCGGCCTTGGTCATCGCCCGGTTCACGTCGGCCAGCGGCGTGGGCGGGCAGGACTTGGGCAGGTGCGCCTCGTCGAGCCCGAAGCCGCAGATCAGCCACCCGGCGGGTTCCAGGTGGGCCGCGAGCCTGTGGCAGGCGGCCTCGAGCGTGTCCGGCTCGAGCAACGGGATCGTGTTGCCCGCGACCACCACGGCGTCGAAGGTGCTGCCGAGCGCGAGGGTCGACAGGTCCCCCAGCCGCCAGTCCAGGTCGGGCCAGTCCGCCTGCGCCTGCGCCAGCATGGCCGCGTCGACATCGACACCGACCACGTCGTAGCCGAGCTCCGAGAGGCGCGCGGCGACCCGGCCGGTGCCGCACCCCGCGTCGAGCACCGACTCCGGCGGCTCCACCAGACCGGTGACGAACGTGGCCTCGCCGTGGGTGTCCTCACCCTTGGCGGCCAGGGCGCGGAAGCGGGCGGCGTAGATCTCCGCGTAGTCGTCACCCGCCATCGCGCGGGCGCTCTCCTCCCAGCGGGTCATCAGTAGTACCAGGGGAACGGCGACCAGTCGGGCTCGCGCTTCTCGAGGAACTGGTCGCGGCCCTCGGCGGCCTCGTCGGTCATGTACGCCAGCCGGGTGGTCTCGCCGGCGAACAGCTGCTGGCCGACCAGGCCGTCGTCGATCAGGTTGAACGAGTACTTCAGCATCCGCTGCGCCGTGGGCGACTTGCCGTTGATCAGCCGCCCCCACTCCAGGGCCGTCGCCTCGAGCTCGGCGTGCGGGACCGCGCGGTTGACCGCACCCATCCGGACGCCGTCGTCGGCGGAGTACTCCTGGCCGAGGAAGAAGATCTCGCGGGCGAACTTCTGGCCGACCTGACGGGCGAGGTACGCCGACCCGAAGCCGCCGTCGAAGGAGCCCACGTCGGCATCGGTCTGCTTGAACCTCGCCTCCTCGGCGCTGGCCAGGGTGAGGTCGCAGACGACGTGCAGGCTGTGGCCGCCGCCGGCCGTCCAGCCCGGCACCACGCAGAGCACGATCTTGGGCATGAAGCGGATCAGCCGCTGGCACTCCAGGATGTGCAGCCTGCCCGAGCTTGGCCTTGTCAACGACCGGACCGACCCCTGTGCCATCTTCAGACTGGGTTGCCCTCGTACTGATAGCCCGTGCGGCCGCGGATCCGCTGGTCGCCGCCGGTGCAGAACGCCCACTTGCCGTTCTTGGCGCTGGGGCCGTTGCCGGTGAGGATCACGCAGCCGACGTCCGAGCTGATCCGCGCGTGCTCGAGGGTGCGCAGCAGCTCGTCGACGGTGTGCGGCCGGAACGCGTTGAGCACGTCGGGCCGGTCGAACGCGATGCGGACGGTGCCGTGCGCCTTCGCCCGGTGGTAGGTCAGGTCGGTCAGGTCCTCGAAGCCGGGCACCACGTCCCAGGCGTCGGTGTCGAACGTCTCGGACACACCATCGATCGCGCTCATGCTCGCGAGGCTATCGCCGGTGGAATACCTGCCGACGGCGCGGGCTTCTGGAGGTATGACTCTTGAAGGCGAGTACGAGCCGAGCCAGTGGCAATGGGTGCGCGACCAGGTCGACCTCTACGAGCGCACCGGCGGCCAGGAGGGCTACCTCCTCCAGGGCAAGCCCGAGTGGCCGATCGTGGTGATCACCTCGCGCGGCATCCGCTCCGGCAAGCTCCGCAAGAACCCCGTGATGCGGGTCGAGAAGGACGGCGCCTACCTCGCGGTCGGCTCCAAGGGCGGCACGCCCGAGAACCCCGCCTGGGTCGCGAACTTCCGCGCCGACCCCAAGGTCGACGCTCCAGGACGGGCCGGAGCCACACCTGTACGTCGCCCGCGAGCTCGAGGGTGACGAGCGAGACGCCTGGTGGGAGCGCGGGGTCGCGCAGTACGCGCCGTACGCCGACTACCAGGAGAAGACCGACCGCCTGATCCCGCTCTTCCTCCTCGAGCGCGCCGCCTAGCCAGCCGCGCGGAAGAGGGCGACCAGCAGGGTCACCCACAGCACCAGCGCGACCACGTTGAGCACGCGCTGGCGGCCGTACGCCTCGTCGGCCAGCTCGCCGACCGCGGCCTTGCCGCCCCGGCGGCGGGCCTGGACGACCTCCCACTGGCCGGCCGGGTCGGAGATGCCCCAGCCGAGGAACGGCACGACCACGAACGACGCCGCGCCCATCGCGATCACGAGGACGAAGGTCTCCTCCACGCGCGGTGCCTGCTACTTGCCGGCGATCGACATCGCCAGGCCGCTGAGGTGGCCCAGGCGCGCGATCTCGGAGTCGACGAACTCCGGCCCACCGCGACGGCCGATCACGATGATCTCGTTGCCGTCGAGACGGCAGGCGGCGAGGAGCGTGACGTCGTCATCCTCACTGTCGAGCCGAGTGGGCGACTCGAGCTCGACGAACTGGAACTCGTCCGGCGCGGCGTTGGTGCCGTAGACGATCCCGTTGGCGCGATGCACCCGGACGCCCCAGTCGACCTTGAAGGTGTCGGGCAGCAGATCGACGAGGCGGTCCAGAGCCTGTCCGGGTGCGGCGGTCAGCTCCTCGACGGCCTCGAGGTCGAGCACCAGGTTGCCGCCGGCGGCGTAGCGGCTGATCCAGACCACCTCGACGTTGTCGAGGGCGTTGCAGGCCGAGACGATCGAGTCGGGCATCGTGCCTGGCTCGACCTCGAGCAGCACGTCGTCGAGCGCGGTGCCGTCGGGTCGCTTCTCGATGATCTCGATCGACTCGATGTCGCCGCCGGCCTCACCGATGGCCGTCGCCAGCCGACCCAGCGAACCGGGGACGTCGGGCAGCTCGACGCGCAAGAGGAAGGGCACGGTTCGACCCTAGCCCGCTCAGGTTGCGTACGGATTTCGCCGTGTCACGAGTCGGATCGCGACGATTGCAGGCGTTGCCGTAGTCCGGTCGCCCGCGTGGCCTGGGTGGCCACTGCGGCGCGGACCGCTGCCTCGGACCCGACGACCCGCACCTTCTGCCGCGCCCGGGTGACCGCGGTGTAGAACAGCTCGCGGGTGAGCAACCGCGAGTCGGCGTCGGGCAGCAGCACGGTGACCCGCTTCGCCTCGCTGCCCTGGCTCTTGTGGATGGTCATCGCGTGCATCGTCTCCACGGCGTCGAGCCGGCCCGGCGCGAACTCCTTGAGCCGCTCGGACCCGGCCACGAACGCCCGCTGCCGCAGGCCCTGTCGCACCACCACCCCGATCTCGCCGTTGTAGACGTCGAGGGCGTAGTCGTTGGTGGTCACCAGTAGTGGTCGGCCGACGTACCACTGGCCGTAGATCTCGACGTCCGGGGTCTCGGCGAGCCAGCGCTCGACCTGCGTGTTCCAGCGGCGTAC
Organism: uncultured Actinomycetota bacterium; assembly: GCA_963769475.1. Classification (GTDB taxonomy): domain Bacteria; phylum Actinomycetota; class Actinomycetes; order Propionibacteriales; family Nocardioidaceae; genus Nocardioides. The sequence continues at coordinate 13,360 of CAVYLX010000003.1, forward strand.
GCCGTGTGGCCCCTCCCGATGGGCGCACAGGAGCCGGTGCTCGTCGAGGGCCGCGATCGCGCCCTCGGCGATCCTCGGCCAGGGCCGCTGCCCGGATCGCCAGGGCGGCTTCGAGGCAGTCGGATCTAAGCGCCTCCTCGACCTCGGCGAAGTCGGTGGCCTCGACGAACTCGACCTGCTCCGAGGGTGCCCGCAGCACCGCGAGCACCTCATCGGCGTCGCCTCCGCGCAGCGACTCGGCCAGCGCCTTGATGTCTTCCTGGGCGCGGAAGTTGTGGGTCAGCGCGGCGACCGGCGAGGCCGGGTCGCCGTCGTAGCCGGCGACCAGGTCGCTGAGCACCGCGCCGGCGCCGACCGAGGTCAGCTGCTTCGGGTCGCCGACCAGGATCAGCCGGGCCTGCGGCCGCACCGCCTCCAGCAGCCGGCCCATCATCGTGAGCTCGACCATCGAGCACTCGTCGACCACGACCACGTCGTACTTGAGCCGGTTGGTGCGGTCGTGGCGGAAGCGGGTGCTGTTGTCGGGCCGCCAGCCGAGCAGTCGGTGCAGCGTGAGCCCGTCGGGGCGCCCGACCCGGTCAGCCGCTTCCTTCGCGGCCGGCGAGGACTCGGCGATGGCCGCCAGCTCGGTGACCACCGCCTCCTGCAGCCGGGTCGCGGCCTTGCCGGTCGGAGCCGCGAGCGCGATCGACAGCCGCTCGCCGCGGGTGGCGGCCTGGTCGGCGAGCAGCACCAGGATCCGGGCGACCGTGGTGGTCTTGCCGGTGCCGGGCCCGCCGGTCAGCACCGTGGTCCAGCGGCCGGTCGTCGCGACTGCCGCTGCCCGTTGGTCGTCGCTGAAGTGGCCACCGCGGATCAGCTCGACCGCCCGCTCCAGGCGAGGCGTCGTCGACCGGCGGCGGCGGCTGGGCGGCCCGGGTCAGCAGGTCGTCGCAGACCTGGGTCTCGAGCCGGTGGTAGCGGTCGAGGTAGAGGAGGTCGTGGTCGAAGCGGACCACTCCCGCCTCGACCAGCGGCGACGCGCGCACGGCCGCCACCCACGCACCGACGTCCGGCCAGGCCAGCTCCGGCGCGGACTCGTGGATGGTGGCCAGGTCGACGGCGATCGAGCCGCGGCGTACGGCGCGCACCGTCAGCGCCACCGCGAGCAGCACCGTCTCGTCGGTCTCGTTGCCGAGGGCGCCGACCCGCGACGCGACGTGCACGTCGGACGAGGTGAGCAGGCCGGCGGCGTTGAACACCCCGAGCAGCCCGCCGGCACTGGCGGAGAGCCTCCAGTCGTGGTCGCTGGTGGGTTCGAAGAGCTCGGTCATGTCGATCCGTCCAGGAGGTCGGAGAGCGCATCGACCAGCGCGACCGGCGGCCGCCAGGCGAAGACCCCGCACGGCGCCCCCTCGATCAGGGGCGTCTCGGGCCCGCACATGCCACGCAGGTAGAGGTAGAGCACGCCGCCGAGGTGCACGACGGGGTCGTAGCCGGGCTGCCGCCAGCGCAGGAACCGGTGCAGCACGGCGGCGTAGAGCAGCGCCTGCAACGGGTAGTCGGAGTGGCCCATCGCGGCGTCGAGCGCCTCGGGCCGGTAGCTGCGCGCGGTCAGCGGCTCGTCGCGCGGACCGAGCCAGTTGGTCTTGTAGTCGACGATCACGTAGCGGGGGCCTTCGGCCGAGGTCACCCGCAGCACGACGTCGACCGACCCCGTGAGGTAGCCGCGCAGCGGCTGGTCACCGAGATCGCCACGCAGGGGTTCGGCGTAGGCGCGCACGGGATCGCCGTCGGGCAGATGTCGCTCGAGCAGCGGCGCGAGGTCGCCGAGGCGGACGTCGGGCTGCTCGCCGCGTACGTCGCCCCCGGACAGCGGCAGCTCGAACTCCATCTCCCGCAGCCGGTCGGTCAGCGGGATCTCGCGCAGCGTCGCCCCGACCAGCGGACCCAGCGGCGAGTCGCAGACGGCGACCAGGCTGTCGGCCAGCGCCTCGCGGTCGACGTCGACCGGCCACCAGCCCAGCTGCTCGTCGATGTGGCCGAGCAGCTCGGCCCGGAGGTCGGGCGCGTCGGGGTCGGTGTGCTCCAGCACGGCGTGGACCAGCGACCCGAACGTCGCACCGACCGGCAGCTCGGCCATCGGAGACGGGACATCGGGGCCGGCGTCGTCTGGCCCGGCGCCCAGCTCGGCGGCCGGATCGAGGGTCTCGTCGTCCTTGCCGGTGACCTCGGGCTCGCTGGCCACCGCCTGGTCGTTGGCGGCGGGACCGGCGACCACCTCGGTCTTGCTCAGCGAGGAGTAGGAGCTGCGCTTCCAGGTGGTGTCGACCTCGCGGGTGAAGGAGCGGGCCTCCAGCGCGGGCGTCTCGGGCCGCGGCGGGTCGGCACCGGGGTCGGCATGGATCGCCGCCTCTGGCTGCGGGCCGCCTCGGTCGCGCCACTGGGTGAAGAGGGCGACCACCTCGTCATCGGTCGGCACGGACGGGGAATCGGGTACGACGGCGTCGTCGGCCGCGCGCATCAGCATCCGGTGCAGCGGCGAGGCGACGGCGTTCTTGGTCGGCGACCACCAGCAGACGACCTGCGACTGGGCCCGGGTGATCGCGACGTAGAGCAGCCGCAGCCACTCGCCGGCCTCCTCGTCGGCCCAGCGGCGGCAGTGGTCGCCCCAGTCGGCGCCGCCACCCCCGACGTTGACGCACCGCTGGTCGGCGTCGTCGTGGAAGAGCGGGCGCGTCGGCTTGGGAACGAAGCGGTCGGCGACGGCGGGGAGGTAGACGACGGGGTACTCGAGCCCCTTGCTGGCGTGGATGGTCACCAGCTGCACCGCGGCGGCGTCGGAGTCGAGCCGGCGGGTGCGCTCGGTGCCGCGGCCGGCCCGGCCCTCGGCGACCTGCTCGCGCAGCCAGGTGAGCAGCGAGACCAGTCCGTGGCGCTCCTTGAGGGTCACCTCGTGGAGGGCCTCGCCGATGTGGCGCAGGTCGGTGAGCCGGCGTTCGCCGTTGACCTCGGCCAGCACGCGGGCGGGCAGCCCGCCGACGGTCGACGACTCCAGCACCGCCGCGATCCCCCGGGTGGCGAACAGCTCGACCCACCCACGCAGCGTCTCGGCCACGTCGTCGGTCAGGTCGTCACCACCCTCGTCGAGCTGGGCGGCCGTGTGCCCGAAGAAGCAGGTGAGCGCGGCCGACCGCACCCGGGTGCTGCGGTGCGGCTGCTCGAGCGCCTCGAGCAGGCTCAGCCACTCGACCGCGGCCGGCGTCGCGAAGACACTGCCGCCGCCGGCGATCACGGCCGGCACGCCGACCTCCTGCAGAGCCGCCCGGGCGTCGGCCAGGTCGGCGTGGCGGTAGCTGATCACGGCGACGTGGCGGGGCTTGATCGGCTCGCCCTCGAAGGTGGCACCGGACGCAAGGAGGCGGCGTACGTCGAGGGCCAGGTCGCGCGCGACGTGCGGGCGCACCTGGGCGACCGCGAGGGTGCCCGAGCCGCGGCGCCCGAACTGCTCGCGCCGGACCACGCGCACCCGGAACGGCGAGTCGGCCGGCGCCCCGCTCGAGCCGGCTGCCGGGGTGGTGGGCCTCGACGTCGTGGACCACGATCCGGTCGTCGCCGAGCGCGGCGCCGGCGAGCAGGCGCTGGAAGGAGGTCGAGCAGCGGGGCGTCGCTGCGCCAGTTGACGGCCAGGGTCTGCTTGGTCTGGGCCGTCTCGGCTGCCTGGAGGTACGTCGTCACGTCGCCACCCCGGAAGGCGTAGATCGCCTGCTTGGGGTCGCCGATCAGCACCATCGTCGCGTGGCCGGTGAAGGCCCGGTCGAGCACCTGCCACTGCACCGGGTCGGTGTCCTGGAACTCGTCGACGAGCACGATCTGCCAGCGCTGGCGCATCCGCTGGCGGGCGGCGGACTCGGGGTCCTCGAGCGCCTCGGCGAGCTGGCTGAGCAGGTCGTCGTAGGAGAGGATGCCGAGCCGCCGCTTGCGCCGCTCGATCTCCTCGCGCACCTTGAGCGCGAAGCTCACCCGGCGACCCGACCGGGGTGGAGCGGTCCTCGTCGGCCGGCTCGAGCCGGGCCTGCGGGTCGCCGATCGCGGTGCGGGCGATGGCCAGCGCCTCGTGCGTGGGCGAAGACCGGGCCGTCGGCGTCGCGAACGCGAACGCCCGCAGGTAGAGGTCGTCGACGGTCTCCTTGATCAGGTCGTCGAGGTCCTCGACCAGGCGGGCGCGGGAGTCGGTGTCGCCGGCGACACCCAGCGAGCCGAGCACCATCGAGCAGAACTGGTGGGTGGTCGCGATCGTGGCGGCGTCGAATCCGGCGAGGGCCTCGGTGACCCGTCCATGGCGGAGCCGCCGCTCGGCGTCGTCGCAGTCGCGCAGCAGGTCGAGCAGGTCGGAAGGACAGCCGTCGTCGATGGCGGCCAGGGCGGCGGGGTCGTCGCTCAGCGCGCGCTCGGCCTCCACCAGCTGGGCGCGCACCCGCTCGCGCAGCTCCTGGCTGGCGGCGCGCCCGAAGGTGACCACCAGCATCTGCTCGAGCTTGGCGTGCCCCTCGGCCACGAAGCGGGTGACCAGGGCGCCGATGGTCCAGGTCTTGCCGGTGCCGGCGCTGGCCTCGAGCAGGGTGGTGCCGGTCGGCAGCGGGCCGCGGATGTCGAACGGCGTCAGGGCGCTCACAGCGGGCCCACCCGTTCGGCGCCGGTGAGCAGCGGCTCCCACACCTGCCAGGCGAGCTCGGGCAGCCCGGCGTCGACCAGTGCTTCCGGCGGCGTGAGGGGCCGAAGACCCGCTGGTGGTAGGCGTCGTCGTCCTCGTTGGTGATGCCGAAGGCGTTGTGGGGGTCGGTCTCCCAGTCTCGGCGGGCGGCATCGACCGGTGGCGCGTCGTGGCCGAACAGCTCCTTCGCGTGCGCCTCGGCCCAGGCCGCCGGCGGTGGCGACCGGCAGCGGGAGCGGCACCGTCAGCCCGAGGTCGCGGATCTCGACCAAGGTGCGCAGCCACTCGGCGGCGCGGTGGTCGAGCGGACCGGAGAGCGCCCGCTGCGGACCCGGCCCGCCCGCGGCCGACGGCGTGGCCGGTCCAGCTCTCGTCGGGGTGGCCGGCGCTGAGGGCGAGCAGGTCGATCCAGGTGAGCAGTCGCTGCCGGGGCTTGAGGCGGGAGTAGCCCAGCGACACGATCTTGTTGCCGTAGACGTTGGCGACGGTGCCGGTGAGCCGGCGCCCGCCGCCGAGGTCGACATCGACGTCGACCGAGCGGCGTCCGACCGTCGCGCAGCTCGGCGGTGCGAGCCCACAGCTTCTGGCACTCCTCGGTGACCTTGCGGAACGCCTGCTCGCCCAGCACGCACGGCGGCAGCGTGCCGCGCAGCTGCTCGGCAGCATCACCGCCTGCGGGTCCTGGCCGGCGAGGATCTCGGACAGCAGCCGGTCGCCGACCTGCCACAGCTCGAGCGTCGTTGAGGTCGACCGGGATCGCGTCGGCCAGCTCGTCGGGCTCGAACGGCGTCGACACGTCGAGCCGCCCCCGCAGGAACGACCGGACCGGGTGGGCGAAGAAGCCCTTCAGGTCGGCGAGCGAGACGTCGGTCAGTGGCCGCGCCGGCAACGGGCCGGGCACCAGTGGCGGGGGCACGTGGCGCGGACCCCAGGCCGCGCGGGCACCTGCCAGCGCGGCCGTGTCGAAGCTGAACGGGCGCGTGCCGACCAGGCCGTCGGCGGTGAGGTTGCGGGCGTCGTAGGGCTGGAGCGGGTGGCGGGTGCGGATGCTGCTCGCGGACCGGCTCGGCCGTGGTGCGGTCGGCCGCGTCGAGGATCTCGCCGAGGGGTACGGCGGGAGGCCGGCGCGCGCCGGAGTGCTCGTTGGCGCCGGTGTAGGTGATCACGACGTGCTCGGTCGCAGCCAGCAGGGCGTCGAGCAGCAGCTGGCGGTCCTCGCTGCGGACGTCGCGCTCGCCGGTCAGCGGCCGCCGGGCCAGCACGTCGTCGCCGTCGACCGACGTGGTGCGCGGGTAGACGCCGTCGTCGAGCCCGACCAGGCAGACCACGCGGTGGGGCACCGAGCGCATCGGCACCATCGTGCAGACGGTGAGCGTGCCGGTGCGGAAGTTGGCCCGGGTCGGTCGCCCGGCCAGCCGCGACTGGAGCATCGCGCGGACGTCGGAGAGCCGGAGCTCCACACCGAGCTGGTCGGACGACGCGGACGCGCGGGCCAGCTCGCGCTCGAACTGAGGCAGCTGCCAGGCGTCGTCATCGGTCACGTCGGTGAGCTCGCGGACGCCGGCCCGCAGGTGGTCCATCCACTCACCGACGGTGGTGGCCGCGGTCAGCCCGGCCAGGCAGGTGCCGAGGCGGTCGAGCAGCTCGGCCAGCCGGCCGGCCAGGTCGATCTCGTTGCTACCGACGTCGTCGAGCGGCAGCCCGCGCCCGAGGTGGCGGTGGTCGTCGCCGCTCATCGCGACTCCGAGCAGGATCCGGTCGATACCGGCCCGCCAGGTGTTGTGCTCGAAGCGCTCCATCTCGAAGGCGCTGCGGGTCTCGGCGTCGACGCCCCACCGGATGCCGGCCTGGGCCACCCACCGGTTGACCCGGTCGAGCTCGTCGTCGCTGAAGCCGAACCGGCGCCGGCAGGCCTCGGTCGACGCCAGGTCGAGCACGTCGGATGCGGTGACCCGCCCGCCGCTGAGCTCGAGCAGCGCGCCGGCGACGGCGAGGAGCGGGTTGGTGCTGGTCAGGGCGCGGTCGGCGAGCTTCACCCGGAGCTGGTGGGCCGGGTGACCGACCAGCGGCATCTGCGTGGTGGCGGTCGGCGCGAGACCGAAGCCGGCCGAGATCAGCGGCGCGAAGGTCTCGATGTCGGGACACATCACGAGGATGTCGCGCGGCTCGAGGGTCGGGTCGTCCTGGAGGAGCCCGACCAGCACCTCGCGCAGCACGTCGATCTGGCGCGCGGCGCCGTGGCAGGCGTGCACCTGCAGGCTGCGGTCGTCGGGAGCGAGGTGGCGGGTGGCGCGCTCGTCGGCGGTCGGCGCGTGGTTGGTGCGCAGGTCGTGCTGGAGCCAGCCGAGCATCGTGGTCGGCTCGACGACCGGGACGCCGCCGCTCTCCACGGCGCTGGCGCCATGCAGCGTGCGGCGGAGCTCGCGCGAGTCGCGGCCGAGCGACGCGAGCAGCGGGTGGTCGACCAGCTCCGCCGAGGTGTCCTCGTCACGGGCGACGACCCCGCCGAGACCGGCCAGCGAGTCCCAGAGCGCCGGGGAGGGCTGCGGCAGCCAGAGGTGTACGTCGCGGACCTCGCCGAGCGCGGCCAGCAGCTCGACCTCGGTGACCGGGATCCGGGTGTGGCCGAAGAGCGAGAGCCTTGCCGGCAGGTCGAGCTCGGCGGCGCCGGCGCGGAGCGCGGCGACCGTCGCCGCATGGCGTACGTCGGGGGCGTCGGCTTCGACGCGCGGGAGCAGCCGGCGCCACAGCTCCGCCTGCCAGACCAGGTCGTCGTCGAGCGGCGAGCCGGCGCCGTCGGTGTCGCGCCCCTCGCGCCAGTCGGTGACCAGCTGCGGGCGCTGGACGGCGTACGACGCAAAGAGGTGAGCCAGCCGGATCGCCACGGAGTAGCGGCGGTTGCGGCGGAGGTCACCGTCGTCGGCTTCGTAGCCGTGGCCGAGGTGGCGCGCCAACGTGTGGCACCAGGGCTCGTGCAGGCTGTCGTCGATGGTGGACAGCAGCGGCCAGACCAGCCGCTCGGGGTCCCACGGGTCGTCGCGCTCGCGGCCGAGGAGCAGCGAGACCAGCGACCGGGGGTTGAGGAACCGGACTCCGGCGCACACCCCGTCGCCGCCGCGCGGCCCGACACCGAGGCGGTGGGACAGCCGCTGGGTCAGCCACCGCTCCACCCCCTTCGCCGGCACCACCACGACCTCCTGCGCGAAGGGATCGTCGAGCGGTGACGACAACAGCTCGCCGAGGGTGTCGGCGAGCTGGTCGGTGCGCGGAGCGCGGTGGAGATGAAGGGTCATCGGTGGCGACGATAGTTGCCGCCGCCGACGCGGCTCCTCAGCCGAGGTGACGCAGCCCACCTTGCCACTGGCAAGGCAGCGTCAATACCGTGGCCACCTCCCACGTCAGGACCACCATGGACCACACGTCCGGCCGCTTCCTCAGCTCTCTCGCCCGGCTCTCGACGGGGCGTGCCATCTGGGTGGTCGGCGCCTGGCTGGCGATCGTGGTCGGCCTCAACGTGGGCATCCCGCAGCTCGAGTCAGTGGTCGCGGGTGACTCCACCTCGGTGGTGCCGGAGGAGGCGCCGTCGGTCATCACGATCGACGCGATGGACGAGATCTTCGGCAACGGCGAGAGCGCCAGCTACGTGTACGTCGCGCTGGAGCGAGAAGGCGGCCTGACCCGAGCGGACCGGCGGTGGTTCAAGGAGCTGGTGCCGCAGCTGCGGGCGGACACCGACAACGTCACGTTCGTGCAGGACGTGGCGGTCCGCCCGAGCTGCTCGACGCCCTGAGCAGCCACGACGGCGAGTCCGTCTACCTCCAGGTCGGCCTCCCCGGCTCGACCGGCGCTCCCGCAGCGATCGACCAGATCGCCGCGGTGCGCGAGACGGTGCGGGCCGATCCGCCCGACGGCCTGACCGTGCTGGTCACCGGTCCCGCCGCCACCATCTCCGACCTGGCAGTGGAGGTCGAGCACAGCGTCGTCCGGATCACCATCGTGACGGTCTGCCTGATCGCCCTGATCCTCTTCCTCATCTACCGCTCGATCGCCGTCACCGCGCTGGTGCTGTCGTTCGTCGGCATGAGCCTCGCCGCGTCGCGTGCGGTGACCTCCTTCGCGGGGATCCACGGTGTCTTCGACGTGTCGACGTTCACCGGCTCCTTCCTCACAGCCGTGGTGCTGGGGGCGGCGACCGACTACGCGATCTTCCTGGTCAGCCGCTACCACGAGCAGCGGCGGCTGGGGCTGCCGCCGAGGGAGGCCGCCGAGGTGGCCGCCACCCGCATCTCGAGCGTGATCGTCGGCTCAGCGCTCACCGTCGTCATCGCCAACGCCTGCATGGGCCTGGCCGATGTCGGCCTCTTCCGCACCACCGGACCGGCGATCGCCCTCAGCGTGACCATCACGCTGGCGATGTCGCTCACGCTGGTGCCGGCCCTGATGGTGCTGGCTGGCGAGCGCGGCATCCTCGAGCCGCGACCCCTTCGCCGCCCTGAGCGGGGCACGGGATGGGAGCGGCTCGCGGCTCTGGTCGCGGCCAAGCCCGGACGCGTGCTCCTCGCCGGGCTGGTGCCGCTGATCCTGCTGGCCGGCTTCTACCCGGCCGCGGAGGCCAGCCACGACCAGCGGGTCGTCCAGCCCGACGACACCGAGAGCAACCGGGGCTACGACCTGCTCGCCCGCCACTACCCGCTCAACGAGATCCTTCCCGAGTACGTGCTCATCGAGGCCGACCACGACCTGCGCAACGCCAAGGACCTGGCCGCCCTGGAGCAGGCGGCCGCGTCGATCTCCCGCACCGAGGACGTCGTCTCGGTCCGCGGCGTGACCCGCCCGCTCGGTACGCCGATCGCCCAGGCGTCGGTCGGCTACCAGGTCGCCCAGGTGGGCAAGCGGCTGGACCGGGCCGGGGACGAGGTGGAGGCCGGGTCGGACGACGCCCAGCGGCTCGTCGACGGCTCGAGTCGGCTCGAGACCGGCGCCGGGCAGCTCGCCGACGGCACCGGGCAGCTGGCCGGCGGCGCGGACCTCGCGGTCGACGGAGCCGGGCAGTTGTTGGACGGACTCGAGGAGCTGCACAGCGGCGTCGCCCGGCTGGCCGACGGTGCCGGCGACGCCGAGGACGGCGGCCGGCAGCTGCGCCAAGGAGCCGCTGCCCTCGCGAGCGGCCTCGAGACGGCGTACACCCAGACCAAGGTGGCGGTCGACGGCCTCGGTCTGGCCTCCAAGGCGCTGGACGCCAGCCTCACCTGCGGCCTGGACCCGATCTGCCGCCGCGCCCGCGCCGGGGTCCGCCAGGTGTACGCCGGCGAACGCGACCAGCTCCTGCCCGGGCTGCGCGAGGCGGCCGCCGCCGCGCGGCAGATCGCCTCGGGGACCACCGACCTCGCGACCGGGATGGCCCGGCTCGAGGCCGGACTCGACCGCGCGAGGTCGGGCGTCGCCCGGCTCGAGGCCGGGCAGCGGACGATGCGCACCAAGCTCGGCGAGCTGGCCGACGGAGCCGACCAGCTCTCCGGGGGCGCGGACGGCCGCGGTCGGCGCCGACAAGGTGCACGGCGGCACGTCGCAGATCGTCGGCTCGGTGACCGAGCTGCGAAACGGGCTGCAGCGTGCCGCGGCGTACATCGGCAAGACCGGGCAGGTGGCGGCCGACCCTGCGATCGGCGGCTTCTACCTCCCGCCGGCAGCGATGGACGACCCCGGTTCGCGGCCGCCAGCGGCCTGTTCCTGTCGGAAGACGGACACACGGCGCGCCTGGCGGTGCTCGGTGGCACCGACGCGTTCGGGCACGAGGCCAGCGACCGATCGGTCGAGGTGCGCGACGCGGCTCTCGACGGCCTGCGCGGCACGCGGCTCGAGGACAGCGAGGTCGGCGTCACCGGTATGGCCAGCATCAAGCACGACCTCGAGGAGTACACGACCTCGGACTTCGGCCTGCTGGCGGTGATGGCGCTGCTAGCGGTGTTCCTGATCCTGCTCTGGCTGCTACGCAGCGTGGTGGCGGCGACCTTCCTGCTGGCGTCGGTCGTGCTGTCGTACGCCGCGGCGGTGGGGCTGGGCGTGCTGGTCTGGCAGGTGCTGCTGGACCGGCCGCTGGACTGGTCGGTGCCGACGATCGCGTTCATCCTGCTGGTCGCGGTCGGCGCGGACTACAACCTGCTGCTGATCAAACGTATGCACGAGGAGGCACCAGACGGTGCGCGCTCCGGCATCGCCCGAGCTCTGGTCTCCACCGGCGGAGTGATCACCGCGGCGGGCGTGATCTTCGCGGGCAGCATGTTCGCGCTGATGTCCGGCTCGGTGACCACGCTCGCGCAGACCGGGTTCACGATCGGGATGGGCCTGCTGCTCGACACCTTCGTCGTCCGCTCGCTCGTCGTGCCGGCCTTCGCCGCCCTGATGGGACCTCGGCTCTGGTGGCCGAGCAAACCGGCGACGACGGAGCCGGTCCGGTGAGGTCGGCTCGCGACCTGCGCGACCGGCTGCTCCGCGCCGCCGAGCAGGAGATCGCCCTCAACGGCCTGGGCAAGGTGAGCCTGCGCGCGATCGCTCGCCGGTGCGGGGTGTCCCATCAGGCGACGGCCCACCACTTCGACGACCGGGCCGGGTTGTTCACGGTGCTGGCCGCCGAAGGCTTCGAGCGCCTGTACGCCGCGATCGAGGAGGCAACGGCCGCTGCTCCGCAGGAGAGTGGGGAACCCCTGGCTGCAGGTGGCACGACGTACGTCCGGTTCGCCGAGGAGAACCCGACTGTGTTCGACGTGATGTTCCAGCCGGAGCTGGTGCACACCGACGACGAACGGCTGGCCAACGCCAAGCTGGCGACCTGGGAGCAGCTGAACCGCCTCGTCACCGAGGCGCAGTCCCGTGGCTGGGGTACGCACCTGCCGGTCGACGTGCTGGCCATGGCCTGTTGGTCGACCACCCACGGCCTGGCCGCGATCCGGCGCGACAGCCAGCGCTCCGAGCTCTCGGCGCTCCCCGACATCGACGCGGCGACGCTGGTGAGCACGATGACCCGGGCGCTGGACCGGCCGCGCGGCTGAGCTCAGGCGTCCCGACGGCGTACGACGACGAACGCGAGCGCCAGGAGCACGGCGACCTCGGCGGCGAAGACGCCGAAGCCGGTCCAGGGCTCCAGCAGGTTGGGGTTGAAGGAGACCGGGGTGGCCAGCGCGCCGCCGGCGTTGCCGGGCATCAGCTTCTCGAGCCAGTCGCCGAGCGTGCCGGGCACGAGCATCACCATGTTGCCGAGCACCAGCATCAGCGCGAGCACCACCGAGACCGTGCCCGCGGTGTGGCGCAGCACGAAGCCGACGGCGACGGTGAAGAGACCGATGCCGGCGAGGTAGAGCCCGCTGCCGTACATCGCCCGCAGCACGTCACCCTCCAGGGCCATGCCGATGCCCTCGCGGTCGAGGAAGTAGTTGCCGCCGAAGTAGCCGACCAGGGCGGTGACGGTGCCGACCACGAAGAGGACACCCGCGACCAGGATCGCCTTCGCCGCCACGACCTTGCTGCGCGAGGGCACCGCCGCGAAGGAGCTGCGGATCATGCCGGTGCCGTACTCCGTGGTGACGGCCAGCGCGCCGAGGATCACCGCGCAGATCGGGGCGATCATCATGCCCCAGGTGATGAACGAGCCGGGTGACTCGTCGGCGCCCGGGCTGGCCAGCCAGTCGGCGTTGCCCCAGCACATCACGATGGTCAGGCCGGCGCCGAGGACGAAGATCGCGACGACGGTCCACCAGGTCGAGCGGACGGTGCGGAGCTTGACCCACTCCGCCTTGAGCACGTGCCCGAAGCCCGGCCGTCGCTCGTCGGGGTGAGTCGCGGCGTCGGTCGCCGCGGACTCGGTCATGGTCGTCATCGGGTGGCTCCTTCGAGCTGTGCGTGGTACTCGACGCTGTCGGCAGTGAGGGTCATGAAGGCGTCCTCGAGCGAGGACCGCACGAGGGTGAGCTCGTGCAGGGCGAGGCCGCGCGTGGCGACGGCCTCACCGATGGTGGCGGCGTCGAGGCCGGTGACCCGGAGCTCGCCGTCGACCTTGTCGACGTCGCCGCCGCGGGCCTCGACCACGTTGGCCACGTCGACCAGCGCGGGCGCCTTGACCCGCACGTACGACGCGGCGTGGTCGGTCATGAAGTCCGCCATCGAGCAGTCGGCCAGGATCGAGCCGCGGCCGATCACGAGCAGGTGGTCGGCCATCAGCGCCATCTCCGACATCAGGTGGCTGGAGATGAAGACGGTGCGGCCCTCGTCGGCGAGCTGGCGCGCGAACGTGCGCACCCAGCGGATGCCTTCGGGGTCGAGACCGTTGACCGGCTCGTCGAGTACGACGACGGGCGGGTCGCCGAGCATCGCGCCCGCGATGCCGAGGCGCTGGCCCATGCCGAGCGAGAAGCGGCCCGCGCGCTGGTCGGCGACCGCGGTCAGCCCGACCAGGTCGAGCACCTCGTCGATCCGACGGGCCCCGATGCCGTTGCTCGCGGCCATCCAGCGCAGGTGGTTGCGCGCGGAGCGGCCGGGGTGGATCGCGTGGGCGTCGAGCAGCGCGCCGATCTCTCGCAGCGGCGCCCAGGAGTCGGCGTACCGGTGACCGTTGACGCTGACCGTGCCGGACGTCGGGGCGTCGAGCCCGAGGATCATCCGCATGGTGGTGGACTTGCCGGCGCCGTTGGGGCCGAGGAAGCCGGTGACCCGGCCGGGCTCGACCACGAAGTCGATGCCGTCGACGGCGACCCTCTCGCCGAACTTCTTGGTGAGTGCGTTGGCGCGGATCATCGGAGCCCTCCGAGCCTCTGGGCAGTCGTGGTGGTCATAGCCAGCAGCCTGTCGCCGGAGGCCCCTTCGCCACATCGGGGAGCAGCCCTGACCGTCCCCCGGGTTAGACCCTGACGAAATCGGGGTGAAATCGGCCGATCGACCCTGATTTCGTCAGGGACTATCGCGAAAGGGCAGGTAGTCAGTGGTGGTGCGGGCGTTCGGCGTCGGCCTCGATGATGTCCTGCTCGAGCTCGGCGACGGCGTCCGGGTTGTTGTGGAAGCGGCGGTAGGAGTAGACGATCAGGGCCAGGGCGATCAGGCCGGAGCCGATCTGGGTGATCGCCGTGGCGACGCCGCCGGGCAGCCACCAGCCGTCGGAGAGCGGCCACCAGTCGGGGGCCGGCGGGCTCCAGATCCACAGGAAACCGCACGCGATCAGCACCAGCGCGCCGAGCACCGACAGCGAGATCCGGAACCAGGTCTCGACGCCCTCGGCGGCACCCTTCATCGCGCGGTACTTGATCGGGTCGAGGCGCCGCTCGGCCCACTCGTACTGCTGGGAGAGGATCGCGAGACCGCCGAACAGCATCAGCAGGCCCGGGCCCGGCAGCACCAGCGCGGCGATCCCGCCGAGCACCAGCGTCCAGCCGGCGATCTCCAGCGCTATCCGCTTGGCCGCACCCTTCATGCCCTGACTCTCCCAGACATTGGCAAACGACGCCTCAGAATCCGCCGAACTGCTCGACGTAGGCGCGGCCCTCGTCGCTCAGGTTGCCGTGGGCCTCGGCCACCTTCGCCCAGCGCAGCGACATCTTCATGAACCGCAGCGGGTTGTAGATGTCCTCCTCGCGGCTGAACAGCCCGTCGCCGGCGTAGGTCATGATCGTCAGGTTCGACTCCTCGTGCACCGAGCCGTCGCCCGGGTCGGGCATCAGGTTGCGCACCTCGCAGATCAGCCGCGAGGTGGCGGCGTCGACGACCTGCCAGGCCAGCGGGAAGCCGGTCATCACGCCGCCCGGGAACGTCGTCATCGTCCTCACCGACCACTCGCGGATCTCGTCGCGACCCCGGAACGTGCCGAACGCGTGCTCGACGTACTCGGCGTCCTCGGTGAAGCTCAGCGCGAAGTCGTCCCAGTTGCCGCTGCGGGCGTGCTGCTCCACCCGCGCGTGCATGGCGGCGTACGCCTCGGTGATCTCCTCGGCGCTGAAGGTCGGCTCGCTGGTCACGTGCCCATCCAACCAGCGAACTGCAACACGTTCTAGTCCTCTCCTCCGTTCGGTCAAACCTGTCGCAAAAGGGGTCCCGAGACAGCCGCGCCGGGCTACATTCGTCCGGTCGGGTGCGATCGCGCCCGACTGGGGAGGGAGACCCATCGTGATTCGTCATGCCATCACGGACCCGCTGGCGCCGGGTGGGACAGGTGCGCCCCCACCCCTCTGCAACCTCGTCGTCCCTTAGGGCGGCGACGGCACGCCGCGCCGCCACCCCGTCCCTGGGTGGCGGCGCGGTGGTGTGCCCATTTGACCTATCGAAGCGCCTCACTCCATAATCTTTAGTTATTCAGTACATTAGTGCTAAACATCGACTATGTCGGCGCGTGGTGCGCGCCCCGAACTGCCGAAAGGTACTCGTCATGCGCAAGCTGCTCGTGCTCGGGTTCGTGGGACTGCTGGCCCAGCTCATCGACGGCTCGCTGGGGATGGCGTACGGCGTCACCTCCTCGACCCTGCTGCTCGCGGCAGGGGTCGCCCCGGCCGCCGCGTCGGCCGCCGTCCACTTCTCCGAGATCGGCACCTCGCTGGTCTCCGGCTTCTCCCACCACAAGCTCGGCAACGTCGACTGGCGGACCGTGTCGATCCTGGCCGTGCCCGGCTTCGTCGGCGCCTTCGCCGGTGCGACCTTCCTGGCGAGCCTGCCCGCCGACACCGCGAAGCCCTGGGTGGCCGGGCTCCTGCTCGCCCTCGGCATCTACGTCGTCTTCCGCTTCCTGGTGCTGGGGGGGCGCCGCCCCACGTTCAAGACCCGCCCCTCGGCGAAGTTCCTGATGCCGATGGGCCTGGTCGGCGGCACGCTCGACTCGATCGGCGGCGGCGGCTGGGGTCCGGTCGGCACCACCACCCTGCTCTCATCGGGTCGGCTCGAGCCGCGCAAGGTCGTCGGCTCGATCGACACCTCGGAGTTCGTGGTCGCGGTCGGCGGCTCGCTCGGCTTCATCCTCGCGCTCGGGTCGCCGGGCATCGAGTGGTCCTACGCCATCGCCCTGCTGGCCGGCGGCGTCATCGCCGCACCGATCGCCGCCTGGCTGGTCAAGAAGCTCGCCGCGCGGGTGCTCGGCGTCGCGGCCGGTGGCCTGATCGTGCTCACCAACTCCAAGACCATCTCCGAGGCCCTCGGCGCCTCCGGCTCCGCCGTCGGCGCGATCGCCGCCGTGGTCGGCGCGCTCTGGATCTCCGGCATCGTCTGGGCGGTCAAGCAGGAGCGCAAGGCGGCCGCGCTCGACGAGTCAACGAGCCGGTCCCTGCCACCGTCTGACCACAATGGCCGGGTGACGACCCCCGACTTCGACACCCTCGTCGCCGAGCACCGGAGTGAGCTGTTCGCCCACTGCTACCGGATGCTCGGCTCACCCCAGGATGCCGAGGACGCGCTGCAGGAGGCGTTGCTCGGCGCCTGGAAGGGCTACGCCGGCTTCGAGGGTCGCGCTCGGTGCGGACGTGGCTCTACACGATCGCCACCAACGCCTGCCTCAAGCACGTCAAGAAGCGGGTGACCACACCCGACGTGGGCCCGGCGTACACCCAGGTCGACGACCTCGGCGAGCCGGACCTCGAGCGCCACTTCCTGGAGCCGTGGGCCACCGACCCGGAGGCGAGCTACCTCGAGCGCGAGAGCGTCGAGCTCGCGTACGTCGCGGCGCTGCAGCACCTGCCCGCGACCCAGCGCGCGGTGCTGATCCTGCGTGAGGTGCTGCAGCTCTCGGCGGCCGAGGTAGCCGGCCTGCTGGACACCACGCCCGCCTCGGTCAACAGCGCGCTGCAGCGGGCCCGGGCCACGATCGGTGCCCGCACGCCGGCGCCTCGCAGCAGGCGGAGCTCGCGGCGCTCGGTGACGACGGCGTACGCCGCCTGGTCGAGGAGTTCATGCGGGCGTGGGAGAGCGCCGACGTCGGCCGGATCGGCGCCGTGCTCGCCGACGACGTGCGGTTCACCATGCCGCCGCTGCCGGCCTGGTTCGACGGCCGCGAGATGGTGCTGCGGTTCTGGGCCGAGCGGGTGTTCGCGGCGCCGTGGCGGCTGCGCCCGGTGACCGTCAACGGCCAGCCCGGCTTCGCCTGCGAACAGCAGGTCGAGGGGGTCTGGGGGCCAGGCTCGGTCACCGTGCTGGGTCTTCGCGACGGTCGGATCGCGACATCTCCGGCTTCGTCGATCCGGTCCTCGTCGAGGAGTTTCTGCGCGACCGATGAATCGGCGACCGGGCCTGCCTCTCAAGGGGTGACAGCACCACTCCGAGAAGAGGATCCCATGCGCAAGCTGATCGTCACCAACATCGTCTCCCTCGACGGCTACGTCGCCGGCCCCGGCAACGACGTGATGGCCATGCCGATGGACCACGCGTTCAACGAGTCCAACGTCGAGCGCATGCGCGCCGCCGACACGATGCTGCTCGGCGCCACCACCTACCGCGGGTTCGTCGGCTTCTGGCCGGAGGCCCTGTCGATGCCGGGCCTGGACCAGGGCAGCACCGAGATCGCCACCATCTGGCGCGACGGCATCGAGACCGTGGTGGTCTCCGACTCGATCACCGAGCAGGACACCGGCCCGTGGCGGGAGTCGACCACGATCGTGCCCCGCGCCCACGGCCAGGCCGCAGTCGCCGAGCTCAAGCACACCGAGGGTCGGGACATCCTGGTCTTCGGCAGCCCCACGCTCTGGAACCACCTGCTCGCCGGCGGCCTGGTCGACGAGCTGCACCTGCTGGTCGGTCCGGTCGTGCTCGGCGGCGGCCTCCCGGCGTTCGGTCCGGGCGTGACCGCGAACGGCCTCCGCCTGACCGACGTACGCCGCTGGGAAGGCTCGGAGAACGTCCTGCTCAGCTACAGGTCTGACCAGCGTCAGCAGAAGATCGGCAGGCTGCAGGGCGGCGGGTTCGCCGGATCCACCGGGTTGCCGCCACCGCCGTTGCCGGGTGGGTTGGCGACCATGCCCGGCACCACGTCGGCCACCGCAGGCGCGTAGTAGCGCCAGAGCAGCCGCGCCATCGAGGCGGTGATGTGGGAGTTGTCGTGGTAGGTCCAGGCGCCGTCGATCTTGGCGTAGCAGGTGCTGCCGCCGCACAGGAAGTCGTTGACGTCGATCATCCGCTTCGGGTGGGCCGGACGGGCCAGGTTGTTGAGCCACCGCTTGGTGGAGGCCTCGTTGCGGAACGCCTGGCGCCGAGGGAAGTCACAGGCGTACGGCTCCATCCGCTTGCACGGAGCAGGCTTCGCAGGCGCCCGGGCGACCTGGTAGACGAAGTCGACGTCGACGTCCCACTGGCCGAGCTGCTTGAACAGGCGCGGTCCGCCCTGCTTGAAGATCTTCGTCTGGGCGTAGGGGTACTCCTTGCCGGGGCCGGGCTGCCTGCCCTTGTTGACCAGCACCATGAGCCGCTCGTACATGTCCCAGTTGCCGGCCAGCACCAGCTTGAAGTCCTGGTTGCCGTGGGCCAGCTCCTCGACGGTGCGCAGGGCCAGCACGTTCGACGCGGCACAGCGGCCGATCTGGTAGCGGTTCTCCCACGACAGGTTCGGGTCCATCGGAGGGCAGCTGCCCATCAGCGAGGTGATCACGTTGACGTTGCGTCCCTTGGCAGCCCGCAGGAAGCCGGGGATCTGCATCCAGATGTGCGAGTCGCCCCACAGCATCAGGGTCGGCCGGTTCTCCCGGTACGGCGTCAGCCGGCAGATCAGGGCGTCGGCGGGCACCTCCTCAGCCGGCGTCGCGCACGAGCGCGGAAGCCGGGTGTGGTCCTTGTCGGGGTCGGTCGCTGAAGCCGGCTGGACCGACAGCAGAGACAAGCCCAGGAAGGCGGCGAGCAGGAGACCGAGGAGACGTGTGGCGCGCATGATGCGGCAATGCTGCCATGCGATTCCGAGTCGCGTGGCGGGGTTCCCGAAACCGTGACTAACGTCTCGTGCGCTCCGCGTAAGCAGTGGCCGCGGCGTGCACGGCGGCGACGTACGTCGAGGAGTGGTTGTAGGAGAAGACGCTGCCGGACCAGCCGATGGACGACGCCAGGTCGTTGCCGTCGGCACACAGATACCGGGCCGCGGCGTACGCCGCATCGTCGATGTCGTTGGGGTCGGCCGTGCCGTCGCCGTCACCGTCGGCGCCCCACTGCTCCCACGTGGACGGGATGAACTGCATCTGGCCGACCGCGTGGTCCCACGACGGGGTCGCCGTGCCAGGCGGTGCTCTCGGCGGTGGCCGCGATGGCGGCGAAGTCGCCGCTGCCGTCGAGCGCCGGACCGAGGATCGGCGATGACGAGTGGCCGTCGGCGCCCAGCGTGCGGCCGCCGATGGTGCCGTGCTGCGACTCGACCCACCCGATCCCGGCCAGTGTGGTCCAGCCGACGTCGCAGCCGTCGGGCGACCGCAGCATCGCCCGGGCGTAGGCGCGCAGCGCCGCCTCCGGCAGGCCGGACCGCCGCGCCGTCCGGGCCAGCCAGGCGGGATCGATCTGCGGCCCCCTGCCCGCGGCGCGGGCCGGCG
Source organism: uncultured Actinomycetota bacterium (assembly GCA_963769475.1). Classification (GTDB taxonomy): domain Bacteria; phylum Actinomycetota; class Actinomycetes; order Propionibacteriales; family Nocardioidaceae; genus Nocardioides. Next base: position 32,575 of record CAVYLX010000003.1, read on the forward strand.
CCGTGAGCCGCCGGGGGCTGCTGCGCAGCCGGCGCGGCCAGGCCGGTCGGCGTCAGGTCGGCGACCGGTGGCCGCTGTAAGCTGGAAGAGGAAATGGACGCCCATGGACAGCGCGACCATCGCGACGAGCCAGAGAAGGACTCGTCGCATCAGTCGCGCGACAGCGCCTCCGCATCGTCAGCGGCCTCCTGGAGCGTCGGGCACGAAGTAGTCGCCGAGCGTGCTGGCGAAGCTCGCGCTCAGGTGGTTGTTGTCGAAGTAGGTGAGCTGGTCGCCGACGCGCGCCCGGCAGACCCCGTCGTCGCAGAAGGCGTCGTTGACGTCGATGAAGCTGGGGATGGCCGGCGAGCTTCCGCATCTGCTCCTGCAGCCAGGTGCGGGCGACCTTGTCGACCGCCTCCGACTCCGCGGCCGCGATGTCGCAGGAGTAGAAGTGGGCGAGCTGTGCCTCGCAGAGCGGTGCGCTGCGCGGCACCTCGGCGACCGGTGCGATCACGTCGACGCCGACCCCGAGCTCGCCGAGCTTGTCGAACAGCGCCGTCGTTGCCGTCGCGGAACAGCTCCGAGATGGCGTTCACGTACTTCTCGTGCTCGGGGTTGCCCCCGCGCTCGATCATCAGGTTGATCCGGGGTCCGCCGAAGTAGATCTCCCAGCTCGCGCCGAGGAGCACGCGCAGCGGCCGATCTCGCTCGGCCTGGTCCTCGATGAAGTCGAGGGCCAGCTGGTTGCCCTTCACGCAGTTGTTCAGCGGCATGCCGGTGGCATCGAAAGGCGGGCAGCTGCCCTGGCTGAAGAGCACCAGGTTGACGTCGACCTCCTCCGCGGCCGCCTCGATCGCCGGCACGTACATCCAGGCATGGGAGTCGCCCCAGAGCATCACCGTGCCGCGGCTGTTCTCCTGGCCGTTGAGGCGACACAGCATCGGCCGCTGCGGGATCTTCTCCTCCTCGGTCGCGCACTCGTCGGGCAGGTCGGGGAAGTCGTTGAGCTGCTGGTTGACCGCCTCCCAGCGCGGGGAGTCGGCCTGGTCGTCGGCCACCACGAGCGTGCCCGCGGCCAGCACGGCCACCGTGGTCATGGAGAAGACGCCGGCCATCACCACGCGCCGTGGCCCCCAGGTGTAGCCGCTGGGGCGGCCGCCGGAGCGGTTGTAGAAGATGCCCTCGATGTAGCGCCAGCTCAGGTAGGAGATGCCGAGCGCGACCATCACCAGGGCCACCCTCATCCACAGCGGGGGCGGAGCCAGGTTGACGGCCTGGCCGATGACCAGCAGCGGCCAGTGCCAGAGATACCAGCCGTAGGAGAGGAGCCCGAGACCGACGAAGAGCCGGAAGGACAGGAACTTGGTGATCAGGGTCGAGGTGCCGCAGCCCGCCCAGGTCATGAAGAAGGCGCCCATGCAGGGGATCAGCGCCCAGTACGTCGGGTAGCCCTCCGTCGGCAGCGGGTCGATGAGCGCGTAGACCACCAGGCCGCCACCGACCAGCCCCATGATCTGGCGCGCGACGAACGGCGCCGTGACCCTGGAGACGATCAGCGAGAGCGCGACCCCCAGGAGGAACTCGAAGGCCCGGGAGAACGGCAGGTAGTAGGCCGACTTGGGGTCCGACGTGGCCCAGGTGATGGCCAGCCACAGGCTGGCCATGAACAGCGCGAGACAGACGATCAGCAGGGTCGCGCGGACGTTGCTACGGATCAGCTTCGACAGCAGCCAGGCCAGCAGGATCAGGAACGGCATCGCGATGTAGAACTGCTCCTCCACCGACAGCGACCAGGTGTGGAGCAGGACGCCGGTGCCCGGCGCGTGGCCGAAGTAGCTGACCTCGGTGTTCTGCCAGAAGAAGATGTTGGACACGAACCCCGCGGCGGCGGCCGCGGACTTGGCGGTCTCCTGCTGGGAGCCGGTCGGGGTGAGCAGGAACAGGCTGACGATCAGGACGCCGAGGAGCATCGTCGCCTTGGCCGGGATCAGCCGCCGGGCGCGCCGCGCGTAGAACGCCGACCACTTGATGCGACCGGTCTTGTTGAACTCACCGAGCAGCAGGTTGGAGATCACGAAGCCGGAGACCACGAAGAACAGGTCGAGGCCGATGTAGGAGCCCTCGAAACCGGGTACGCCGGCGTGGAACCCCATCACCATGATCGCCGCGGTGCCGCGGATGCCGTCGATGTCGGGGCGGTAGTTCAGCCGGGTGGGCTTCGCCGGGGACTCGTCGGGACGGGTCAGGGGAGCATCGGGAGCCGTTAGCAGACTCATGCCGGTTCCCTCCCCATGTCGTTGTAGTGCCGAAATTCCCTGTCAAGTATGCGACCAGCGACCCACCTCAGTGGTGCATTGGTGGCAAACCTGGACGCCTCTTATTGCTTCTTTTCGTAGCGCTCGGCCCGGCGCCGCAGCCGGGTCCACGACCCCGCGAGGCCCATCGCCTTGCGCACCTCGCGCAGGGTCAGCTCCGCCTCGTGGCGGGTGCGCTCGGTGCCGTCGACGATCAGCTTCTCGACGTAGCCGGGGCGCGCTTCGTACTCGGTGCGCCGAGCGCGGATCGGGGTCAGGAACGCGCTCGAGGGCCTCGAAGAGGGCATCTTTGACCTCTACGTCGCCCACCGTCCCGGCCTGGTAGCGAGCGGTCAGCTCGGCCACCTCGTCGGGACGGTCGTTGAAGATTCGGTGGTAGACGAAGACCGGATTGGTCTCGGTCTCGCCGGGGATGTCCGCGCTGAGCCGCTTGGGGTCGGTGAACATGCCCTTGACCTTGCGGCGCACCGTGGCCGTGTCGTCGGTCAGCAGGATCGCGTTGCCGATGCTCTTGCTCATCTTTCCCTGGCCGTCGGTGCCGACCAGGGTCGGCACCTCGCCGACCAGGGCCTCGGGGACGGGCAGGGTCTCGCCGTACTCGTGGTTGAAGCGGCGCGCGATCTCGCGGGTGATCTCCACGTGGGCGAGGTTGTCCTTGCCGACCGGCACCATCTGCGCGCGCACGCACAGGATGTCGGCAGCCTGGAGGATCGGGTAGCCGAGCAGCGCGAAGGGCATCTCGTTCTTGCCGGAGTCGCGGACCATGTCCTTCAGGCTCGGCAGCCGCTGCAGGTGCGGCACGGAGATCAGGCTCTGGAAGAGCGTGTAGAGCTCGTGGATGCTGCCGCCGAGCCCCGACTGCAGGTAGAAGGTCGCCTTCTCGGGGTCGATGCCGGCGCTGATCATGTCGAGCACGGCGTCGCGCGCGTTGCCGCCGATGGCGTCGATCGCCTCCCGCGAGGACTTGGTGGTCAGCATGTGCAGGTCGGCGATGATGAAGAAGCATTCGTAGTCGTTCTGCAGGCGCACGCGGTTGTCGATGCGACCCGACGTAGTGGCCGAGGTGGAGCTTGCCGGTGGGACGGTCGCCGGTCAGCATCCGCTTCCCGGGCACTTCCTCCGTCATCGAACGCCCTTGAGCAGCTTGTCGACGGTCGGCACGAAGTACGACGCCAGCCGCGCCGACATCTTCGCGCCGATGTGGCCGTGGTCGTAGAACGTGTTGATGCCGTCGACGGTGCCGTGACAGATGTTCGGCGTGCACATGTAGTCGCTCTGCGAGGTGATCTTGGGGTTGCCGAGCACTCCGCGCATCCAGCGCTTGATCTGGGACCGGTTGAACGCTTCGTTCTCGATCACGACCGAGCGCGCGAGCGAGCAGCGGTAGGGCTCCATGCCGGCCGAGCACGGCCGCGGGTGGGCCGGCACGAACGGCGACTGACCGATGGCATCGGCGGGGATGCCGAGGGCGGTGAGGGTGCGGAACAGGCGGGGAATGCCGGTCTTCGCCAGGTCGGCGACCCGCTGGTAGCCCTGGATGTTGTGGCCCTCGAAGGGCACCTGGTCGCCGTTGCGCCACACGTGCTCGTAGATCGCCCAGGCAGCGCCGACCACGACGCGGACGCGGTGGTGGTGCCGGCTGGCGTTTGCCAGGTAGCGCATCGCCTTCATGCCGGTCTTCTGGCAGTTGTTGGCCGCGCGTCGCTGCTCGGGGGTGACCAGGGCGGGGTCCATGGGCGGGCAGGCACCGAAGATGAAGCCGACGAAGTTGACCTTGCGGTTGCCGATCGCCTTGCGGATCGCCGGGATCATCTGCCACGCGTGCGAGTCGCCCATCAGCACGATGGTGGGCGCGTTCTTGATCTTGGGGTTGAGCTGGCACTTCATCGGCGTGCGCGGGATCAGGTCCGCCACGCTGGCGCACTGCGGCGGCAGCACCGGGGTGTCCGGGTGCGCGGCGGTCGTGACGGCGCGCGGCGCGAGGGGATCAGGGTGCGCGGAGGCAGCGGACGCGACGGCACCCGGCGCGACGGAAAACGTCAGCGCAAGGGCAAGGACGGCGAGGAGCGGGCGTGCTCCAGACAGGGAACGAGCCATGGTGGCGTCATGCTCTCATCCGGGGACAACTCCGCAGAAAACGCCGCCGAGTGTCGGTCATGACAGCAGCCGCTGGACGGTGCCGGCGAAATAGCCGCCCAGCAGCCCGGACAGCGCGATGCTGATGTGGGTGTCGTCGTACCAAGCACTCTGGCTGCGTACGCGGCCGGCGCATCCGGAGCTGGTGCAGAAGAACTTGCTCGGCTCGATCAGCTGGGCCGGCCGCCGCAGCTGGGAGACCAGGCGCTTCAGCGCCTGACGGTTGGCGGCGGCCTCCGGCAGGGCTGCCTCGCGAGGCAGGTCGCACTCGTAGGGATCCTCCGACTTGAGGCACTCCGGTGCGTTCTCCGGAACCGTGGGCATCTGGCCGACGACGTCGACCCGCGCGCGAGCGGCCCCGAGCACCTGGAACAGCTTGGGAAGCCCTACGGCGGCCAGCTCGGCCGCGCCGGCGATGCTCTCGCTGGTGTGCTCGCGCCAGCCGGGCTCGTCGACGCCGAGCGGGTCGAGGGCGTAGCGGTACAGCTCCCAGCCCCCGGCCAGCACGACCCGGATGTCCTTCTTCTTCTCGGTCGCGTTGAGCACGTAGGTCAGCGCCTTGTGAGCGGTCTGCCGGCAGGGGCCGGCCGCGCGCACCTCGGCCGGCGTCTCCAGGCCCGGATCCATCGGCGGGCAGCCGCCGAACAGGAAGGCGACCAGGTTGATCTTGCGGTGGCCGATCGCCGACTTGAGCGCCGGGATCAGCTGCCAGGCGTGCGAGTCGCCCCAGAGCACCAGCGTCGGCGCGCCGGGGATGTCGGGGCTGAGCCGGCACTTCATCGGCCGCGCGAGACACGCGTCGGGCACGCCCGGCACCTCGTCGGTGCGGGCGGACACGGTGGGTGCCGCCGGTGCGAGCTGGGCCTGGGCCGGCGGGGTGGTCACGAACAGGGTCGACAGCAGCGCGCAGGCGAGCGCCGCGATCAAGCCGCGAAGGGAACCGAGAGGGAGAGACATGGTGCCGGGATTTTCTCACCTCCCGCCCGGCTGCGTGGGCGTAATAGGTTTCCTCGGGTGCATCTCTTCGAGTTCGAGGGCAAAAGCCCCACGGTCCACCCCGAGGCTTTCGTGGCCCCGACCGCCACGCTGATCGGAGATGTGACCGTCGAGAAGGGCGCCAGCGTCTGGTACGGCGCGGTGCTCCGGGCCGACATCTGCACGATCGTGGTCCGCGAGGGCGCCAACGTGCAGGACAACTCGGTGATCCACGCGGGGCCGGACAACCTGGTCGAGATCGGCCCGGGCGCGACGGTCGCGCACGGATGCGTCGTACACGGCGCCGTGCTCGAGCGCCACGCGCTCCTGGGCAACAGCAGCACGATGCTCGACGGCTCCCGGCTCGGCGAGGGCTCGATGGTCGCGGCGGGTTCGCTGGTCAGCCCCGAGACGCAGATCCCCGCCGGGGTGCTCGCCGCGGGCACGCCCGCGGTGGTCAAGAAGGAGATCGCCGGCACCGGTGCGGAGTTCTGGGTGCAGGCCAACCCGTCGTACTACGCCGACCTCGCGCAGCGGCACCGCGTCGGCGCGCGCCCGGTCGAGTCGACGTGACCACGTCGCGACGACGGAGCCGGCTGGCGCCCTTCGGTGCCCGGATCCTGGGTCCGAGCGACCAGACCGCCCGGGCGCTCCGGATCCGGGTGCAGCTGCTGCTGACCGCCATGCTCGTTTCGACCAACGTGATCGGCGCGGGCCTGGTCTTCGTCATCTCCTACTTCGCGATCCCCGCTCCGAAACCGACGACCGAGACCGTGGTCTCGTTGGCGATCGCCGTGCCGTCGTACGTCGCCTTCGCGGTGGCCGTCGGCGCTCTGTTCGGCACCCAGCAGACCCTGCGGGCGCTGCGCTGGGCAACGAGCGGCCGCGAACCCGACGAGAAGGAGCGGCAGCAGGCCCTCCGGGTGCCCTTCCGGCTGACCCAGATGCAGGCGCTGCTGTGGGTGGGCGGCACCGTCGTGTTCACCCTGCTCTCCGTCCTCATCCAACCCGAGCGGGCAGCCACGACCGGGCTGACGGTCGGCATCGCTGGGATGGTGGTTTCCGGGATCGCGTTCATGCTGACCGAGTTCGTACTGCGACCGATCTCGGCTCGGGCGCTGGCCGGGGCGCCGGTCACCGAGCGGCCGCGGGGAGCGGGCGTGGCCGACCGGATGGTGATCTTCTGGTGCCTCGGGACGGCTGCACCGATCGTCGGCCTGGTGATCGCGGCGATCCTCTCCCTCACCACGGGCGACACCTCCCGCACCCGGCTGGCTGTGATCTGCCTGGTGATCGGCGGCGTCGTCCTCGTCTTCGGGCTCTTCACCTCGGTGCTCAACGCGCGCGCCGTGGTCGCTCCGGTCCTGTCCGTGCACGACGCCCTCCTCGACGTCGAGCGTGGTGAGCTGGACCGTGAGGTCGTCGTCTACGACGGCACCGAGCTCGGCCTGCTCCAGTCGGGGTTCAACCGGATGGTGGCACGGGCTTCGCGAGCGCGAGCACCTGCGGGACCTCTTCGGACGACACGTCGGCAAGGACGTCGCGGAGGCGGCGTCGGCCGGGGAGATCGAGCTCGGCGGCGAGGCGCGCGTGGTCTCCGTGCTGTTCGTCGACCTGGTCGGCTCCACCACGTTCGCAGCCGAGCGGTCACCGACCGAGGTCGTGGAGATGCTCAACCGGTTCTTCGCGATCGTGGTCGACGAGGTCGACCGCCGGCACGGACTGGTCAACAAGTTCATCGGCGACGCGGTGCTGGCGATCTTCGGTGCTCCGGTCGAGCTGCCCGACCACGCCGACGCGGCGCTCTCCGCGGCCCGGGTGATGGCGCAGCGCCTCGCAGAGGAGGTGCCCGACATCGCCGCCGGCATCGGGGTGGCCACCGGTGAGGTCGTCGCCGGCAACGTCGGCCATGCCAGCCGGTTCGAGTACACGGTGATCGGCGACGCGGTGAACGCCGCCGCCCGCCTGACCGAGCTCGCCAAGGACGTGCCCGGCCGGGTGCTCGTCGCCTGGGCCTCGGTCGAGGCGGCGTCTGATGACGAGGCGCAGCACTGGGACCGCCACGAGACCATCACCCTGCGCGGCCGAAGCGAGGAGACCGCGACCGCCGTGCCGGCCGGCTGAGGCGGGTCGTGCATCCCTGAGTGCGTCCGGGGCACCGGGTGCCGATGCAACTCGATGGCGCCTGCATAATTGCCTGCGTCAGTCAAGTAAATTAGGCTGGTCGGATGGCGCGACTCGAGAACCTGCTGGGAGCCTGGTCGCTGACGGTGACCGACCGGATGGCCGCCGTCGGCAGCGGCGGCCGGGCTCTCGGGCACCGACCAAGCCGCCCTGGTCACCCTGCACGCGCACCCTGACCGTCAGGTGTCCTGGCTGGGCGAGGTGCTCGGCCTGACGAGCTCCGGCGCGACCCGGCTCGTCGACAGACTGGTGTCGTCGGGCTGGGTCGCCCGTTCGGCCGGCACCGACACTCGCCAGCGGCGGCTCCGGCTCACGCGTTCGGGCTCGGCCCTGGCGAGGAAGCTGGTGGAGGCCGCGCGGCTCGGTGCTCACCGATAGCCTCGCCGGTCTCGAGGCCGGCGACCGCCGCCGGCTGGAGCAGCTCCTGGAACGCCTGGTCGGCGCATCGACCCCCGAGCACCTCCCCGCCATGCGCACCTGTCGACTCTGCGACCGGACCGCCTGCCGGTCAGCAGCGGCCGCCGTGCCCTCTCGACCACACCGTCCCGGAGGAGTCAGAGCGCCATGTCTGAGGTCAGCCATGCGTCCCTCGACCGCTGGCGTGCTGGTGCCCGGCACGGCGATGATCGCACTCACCTTCGGCCTGGCCCGTTACGGCTACGGTCTCCTGCTGCCGGAGATGCGGGCCGATCTCGGCATGAGCGCCAGCGCCGCCGGCCTGGTCTCCTCGGCCACCTACGCCTCCTACATGGTCGCCAACGTGCTCGTCGTGCAGGTCGTCATCGCGATGGGGGTCGCGGGTCGCGGTCGGCGGTGCTGCCGGCTTCTTGCGACGGTCGGCATGGCGTACGATCGCCGTCGCCGACAGCGTGGTCGGTGCTCGCTGCCGGCGTGCTCGTGGCTGGCGCTGCCGCCGGACTTCGCCCTCCCGCCGTACGCCGACATCGTCGACCGGCAGGTCGAGGCGTCGCGGCGTGACTGGTGTGGTCGACGATCAGCTCCGGCACCGGGTGGGGGGTCGCGCTCGCCGGACCGATCGCGATCGTGGCCGGCGATCAGTGGCGGCTCGCGTGGGCCGGCTTCGTCGTCATCGCGGTGGTGACCGGCATCGTCGCGACCCGGCTCGCGCCCGCCACGCAGCGACGACTCGTTGCGTCGGCCGCAGCTGAGCCTGAGCTGGTTCTTCTGCCCGCAGGTCGCGGCCGCTGCTGATCTCGGCCGTGCTGGTCGGTGCCGGCAGTGCGGTCTGGTGGGCGTTCAGCGTCGACGCGATGCAGACGGCCGGGCTCGGCACCACACAGGCCCGCGTGGTCTATGCGGTCTGCGGCGCGGCGATGCTCCTCGGCTCGGCCAGCGGCCTCGCCTTCGCCCGCCTCGGGCTGCGGCGCGGCTACCTCGGCACGATCGTGCTCCTCGCTGCGTCGCTCGGCGCTGCTGGCCGTCGGCCACCGCCGACCTCGCCTGGGCGCTGGTGGCCGCGGTGCTGTTCGGGGCGTTCTACGCCTCGTCATCGCCGCCCACGGCATCTGGTCGGCCCGCGTCTTCGCCGGCCATCCCGCGGCCGGCCTCGCGGCGGTCAGCGCCGCGCTGACGATCGGCACCCTGGTCGGGCCGCCCCTCGCCGGTCTGGCGATCCAGCTCGACGGCCACGGGCTCGCCCTGGTCGGCGCGGCGGTCGCGACCGCGCGGCGCCTGCCGTTCTGCCCGCCCTCGGAGCGCCGCCGCCAGGTGCTGGCCGAGCACGCCGAGCACTGCGATGCGGCGCCGGTGCGGGCGTAAGACAACGGTCATCAGTCGTCCTTGTGGTCAAGGCCGCGGGCTGGAGGAACCTCGATCGCAGAGACTCGTTCGAGTCGTCCGGCCGAGACAGAGGAAACCCCATGTCCGACAAGCAGAACATCGAATCCCCGCACGAGACCCGCCCGTTCCAGGACCACGGCCACATGGACGTGGTCACCCTCGGCGACTTCACTCTCGGCCGTGGCATGTTCGAGCCGGGCTGGCGCTGGTCCAACGACGTCAAGCCGATCGCCGGCACCGACTCCTGCCAGGTGCATCACACCGGCTTCTGCGTCTCCGGGCAGATGACCGTCCGGTTCGACAGCGGCGAGGAGATGCCATCGGCCCCGGCGACGTGGTGGTCATCGACCCCGGCCACGACGCCTGGACGAGGGCGACGAGGCGTGCGTGCTGCTGGACACCGGCGTGGCGGCGTACGCGAAGCCCAGCTGAGGGCCCGTCGCGCAGGCCCCATGCAACACGCTGTTGATGCCTCCACCACGCCGTTGCAGCGGCTGGATAGAGGGGTGGACGGCGTGTTACATGCGCGAGGTCAGCCCCGGCGGCGGCGCAGCTCGTCGTTGATCGCCGGCACGACCTCGTGCAGGTCGCCGATCACGGCGTAGTGCGCCTTGGTCACCATCGGCGCGTCGGCGTCGGTGTTGATCGCCAGGATCGTCTTCGCGCTCGAGCAGCCGGCCCAGTGCTGGATCGCGCCGCTGATGCCGCAGGGGATGTAGAGGTCGGGCGAGATCCGGCTGCCGGTCTGGCCGACCTGCTCGTGGTGCGGCCGCCAGCCGAGGCTGGTGACCACGCGGCGAGACGCCGAGCGAGCCGTCGAGCAGCTCGGTGAGCTCGAGCAGGTCGGCGAAGCCGTCGGCGCTGCCGGCGCCGCGGCCGGCGCCGACCACGACGCGGGCCGACTTGAGGCTGCCGGACAGGTCGGGCTCGGGCGGCTCGGCGGACACGACCCGGGCGACCAGGTCGGCCGCGGCGACCTCGGGCTGGGTCTCGACCAGCGTGGCCGGGCCGGGCGTCTCGGCCGGCGCGGCCTCGACGGCGTGGCCGGCGACGGTGAACACCGCCGGGCGCTCGTCGAGCACCATCTCCTCGAGCGCCGACGCCGCCGACGACCTGGCGGGTGACCGCGAACGGCGACAGGCCCGTCGAACGACACGACGTTGGCGGCCATCGCGACGCCGGCGCGGGCGGCGAGGTGGGCCAGCACCTCGTTGCCGCGGGGCGTGCCGGCCGCGGTCACCACGACCGAGCCCGTCGGCTCGCGCACCGACTGCGACGGCGCTGGCCCAGGCCGCGCCGCCGTAGGCGTCGAAGCCGTCGCCGGTGGCGTGGTGCACCTCGCGGACGCCGTACGCCGCGAGCTGCTCGACCAGCGGTCGACCGCGCCGGCACGTCGCCGACGACGACGGCGTCGACGGGCACGCCGCCGCCGGCGGCCGACAGGCCGCGGGCGAACGTGAGCGTCTCGCGCGAGACCTCGACCGCGCCGCCGTCGGCGTCGGTCTCGACCAGCACCAGGATCATCGGGCCAGCACCCCCAGCTTCTCGAAGAGGTCGACGACGGCGCGGCGCGGCCTCGGCGCCCTCGCCGAGGATCTGCACCTCGCTCGGCTGCGGCGGCGGCAGCGAGCAGCCGGACCCGCCTGGGCCCGGCCGGCTCCGCGGCCGGCGTGCGCTGCTCGATCTCGACCTTCTTGGCCTTCATCCGGCCGGGGATCGTCGGGTAGCGCGGCTCGACGCCGCCCTCGAGCACGGTGACGACCGCGGGCAGCGGCACCTCGTAGGTCTCGTGGCCGTCGGGGCCGTCGCCGCCGGCGACCACCGCGCCGTCCTCGACCGACGACCTGGCGACGCCGTTGACGACCGGCCGGCCGAGCTCGTAGGCCAGCCGGATGCCGACCTGGAAGTCGCCGGTGTCGGCGGCGTCGTTGCCGAGCAGCACCAGGTCGTGCGTCGCCGCGCCTCGTGGTCGCGGACCACGCGGCGATCTCGCGCGCGACGTCGGCCGGGCCGAAGCGCGACGGCGTCGGCCTCGACGTGGGTCGCCGCGGTGCAGCCGAGGGCCAGCGCGGTGCGCAGCTGCTCGACGGCGTCGGCGTCGCCCAGCGGTCAGCACGGTCGCCGTGCCCTCGGTCGCCGTGGCGACCTGCACGGCCAGCTCGACCGCGCACTCCTCGTGCGGGCTGACGGTGAAGCCGGCGAAGCGGCCGTCGACGGCCTGCCGTCGTCGGTCAGCACGACCTCGCCCGCCGAGTCCGGCGACCCGCTTGACGCAGACCAGCACGTTGGTCATCGCGATCCGCTCGTTGGCCGGGTCGAACAGCGGCGGTCGCGTCGACCGAGCCGACGGTGACCGGGTAGAGCTCCTCCATGTAGGAGACGGCGAGCTCGTTGCCGATCACGGCCTGCTCGGGCGGCAGGTAGGCCAGCAGCACGTGCTTGCCCAGCGACGGCGCCGAGCCGGCGGTCGTGACGTAGGGGTGGTGGCCGTGCCCGTCGGTGAGGGTGCCGCCGTCGCGGGTCAGGATCGGCTCGCCGCCGAGCATGTAGCGCTTCACGCCGGACGCCGAGGTGTGGTCGTCGACGGTCAGCGTGCAGAGCACGGCCGTCGGGCGCCGCCTCGCGCTGCGCGAGGTAGGCCTCCTTGCCGACGAAGTCGGCGGCCTTCACCTTGGGCCGCTGCATGCCGGCCTCGACGATGGTGCGCTCGGCGTCGAGCTCGTAGCCGAAGGCGCGGTAGCCCTTCTCGATCCGGCCGGTCGTGCCGTAGACGCCGATGCCGACCGGGCACCGCGCCGTGCGGCGCGCCGGCGTCGAGCAGCGGCGTCCCAGACGCCGGCGGCGTCGGCCAACGGGACGTAGAGCTCCCAGCCGAGCTCGCCGACGTAGGAGATCCGCGAGGCGAGCACCGGTGAGTCGCCGCCGACCGGTGATCTCGCGGCAGGTGAGGAAGCCGAAGCCCTCGTCGGAGACGTCGTCGGCGGTGAGCGAGGCCAGGATGTCGCGGGCCCGCGGGCCCCACAGCCCGATCGTGCGACACGTCGTCGGTGAGGTCGGTCAGCGTGGTCGCCGTCGTCCGGGCAGCTGGTCGGTGAACCACTTGCGGTCGGCCATGCCGTGCGCGCCGCCGGTGACCACGCGGAAGTGGTCGTCGCCGAGCCGCATCACGGTCAGGTCGGAGCGGAAGCCGCCGCTTGGCGTCGAGCACCGGCGTGTAGATGACCTTGCCGACCGCGACGTCGCACTGCGCGACGCAGGTGCGCTGCACGGCGTCGAGGGCGCCCGGGCCGACGATGTCGAAGATCGCGAACGCCGTCAGGTCGATGACGCCGGCCGCCTCGCGCATCCGCAGGTGCTCGGCGTTGATGATCGGGCTCCACCAGCGCGAGTCCCACTCGTGCTCGCGCGGCATCACGGCGTCGCCGTACTCCTCGAGCAGGCCGGCGTTGGACTCGTACCACTGCGGCCGCTCCCAGCCGGCGGTCTCGAAGAAGACCGCGCCGAGCTTCTTCTGCGAGTCGTGCATCGGCGAGAGCCGCTGGTCGCGGTCGGACTCGTACTGCTCGGCCGGGTGGACGATGCCGTAGGTCTTGATGAACGACTCGGTGGTGCGCAGCCGGGTGTGCTCGCGGCGCATCTGGTGCGGGTGGAAGCGCGCGATGTCGCTGTGGTGGACGTCGATCTCGGGGTGGCCGTGGGTCATCCACTCGGCGACCGCGCGGCCGACGCCGGGGCCCTCCTTGATCCAGACCGCGGCCGCGGTCCAGAGGCCCTTGACCTGGCTCTCGCCGAGGATCGGGGCGCCGTCGCAGGTCAGCGACAGCAGGCCGTTGATGGCGTAGCGGATCTCCGCGCCCTCGGCGCCGAGCAGCTCGGGCATCAGCTCGTAGGCCTGCTCGAGCTGCGGGTCGAAGTCGTCGGAGGTGAACGGCATCTCGGTCGGCGACAGCTTGGCCTGCTCGATCGAGGGGATCTCCTCGGGCTCGTGCAGGATCGCGCGGTGGGCGTAGGAGCCGACCTCCATGTCGGCGCCGTGCTGGCGCTCGTAGCAGAACGTGTCCATGTCGCGGACGATCGGGAAGCGAGATCTCGCCCTCGCGCTCGGCCAGCTGCGGGCACGGGCCGACGCTGATCATCTGGTGCACGGCGGGGGTCAGCGGGATGCTGCACGCCGGCCATGTCGCCGATCTTCGGGCTCCACACGCCGCAGGCGATGACGACGTGCTCGGCCTCGATGTCGCCGCCGTCGGTGCGCACCCGGCGTGATGCCGGCCCGTCCTCGACGTCGAGGCCGATGACCTCGACGGTCGGCACGACGGTCAGCGCGCCGGTCTCCAGCGCGCGCTCGCGCATGATCGTGCCGGCGCGCAGCGAGTCGACGACGCCGACGCCGGGCGTCCAGAACGCGCCGATGATCTGGTCGGGGTCGAGGAACGGCACCTTCTCCTGCACGAACTCCGGGGTGACCAGCTCGGCCTCGATGCCCCAGGCCTTGGCCGCTGGACATCCGGCGGCGCAGCTCCTCCATCCGCTCCTCGGTGCGGGCGACCTCGAAGCCGCCGGACTCGGTGAAGACGCCCATCTCCTTGTACTGCCGACCGAGTCGAGCGTCAGGTCGGTGATCTCGCGGGAGTGGTCGACCGGGAAGATGAAGTTCGAGGCGTGGCCGGTCGAGCCGCCCGGGTTGGGCAGCGCGCCCTTGTCGATCTGCACGATGTCGCGCCAGCCCAGCCGGGCCAGGTGGTGGACGAGGCTGTTGCCGACGATGCCGGCGCCGATGACGACGACGCGGGCGGTGGCGGGGACCGTGGCCATGGGCGGCTCCTCCGGTTGCGTATGACGCAACGTGTTGCGTAATGCGCAACAGAGTCGCGTCATGCGAGACAACTCTCAGCATCGACGCCGCGCCCGACCGGGTCTGTCAACCCACGGCCGGGCGCGCGGCGAGTGAGTCGTCGAGCTCGCGCGGATCGCTGGACGAGCTCAGCTCGAGCCAGGCCTCGACCTTGTCGGGGTTGGCCTCGATCCACTTCTTCGCGGCGTCGTCGGGGTCCATCCCGTCCTCGGCGATGTACTGCGAGACGAGGTTCTGGTCCTCGTTGGTCCACGTTGAAGTTCTTCACCAGGTCCACCGCCGGCGAGCCGGAGTCGGCGAACTTCGTCGAGATCAGCTTGTTCAGCGTGGTACGGCGGGTAGTCGCACGCGACCTTGGCGGCGTCGGCGTCGCAGCCCTCGTCGGTGTACTTGCGGCAGGATCGACCTCTGACCAGCGTCGATCTCTGATGAAGAACCACTGCGGCTCGTAGAAGTAGGCCAGCAGCGGCGTCTTGTTCTTCTCCGCCCTGCGGAAGCTCTGGATGCAGCGCCGCCTCGCTGCCGCCGGCGACGACCTGGTAGTCGAGCTTGAGGTTCTTCACCAGGGCCTCGTCGTTGGTGACGTAGGACGGGTCGCCGTCGAGCAGCTGGCCCTTGCCGCCGGACTCGGAGGTCTTGAACATGTCGGCGTACTTGTTGAGGTTCTTCCAGTCGGTGATGTCCGGGTACTTCTCGGCCATCCACGGCGGGACGAACCAGCCGATGATGCCGTCACCGCCGGTCGGGCCGGCGTCCTCGACCGTCCCCTGCTCGTCGATGTACTTCTTCACGAGGTCGTCGTGGCCCCAGTTCTCGACGATGGTGTCGATGGTGCCGTTGGCCATGCCCTGCCAGCCGACCTCCTCCTTGACTCCGGGTAGGTCACGTTGCAGCCGAGCTCGGTCTTGGCGACGTAGCCGATGACGTGGGCGTTGGCGACGTAGCCCGTCCACGGGTTGACCGCGATGTTCAGGTCGCCGCAGTCCTCGCCGCCCGCCGGCTGCGGCTCGTCCTTGATGTCCTCGATGCCGCCGCCGCAGGCGGCCAGCACGAGCGCGCCACCGACGGCGGCGACGCCGAGCCAGCCGCGAGTGCGTGTCGTCGTCATCTCGTGCCATGCCTCTTCGCTGTTCGTCGCTCCGCGTCTCGATCGCGCGAGTCGTGCTTGGGCTCGTCAGGTCGCCGGCCGTAGCGCGCGGCGGCGTACCGCGCGATCCGGTCGAGCATGACCCCGAGCGCCGTGATGGCGATGCCGGCGGCGAGTCCCTTGCCGAACAGCTGGTCTGCGAGAAGCCCGAGACGACGACGTAGCCGAGGCTGCCCGCGCCGACCAGGCCGCCGATGACGACCATCGACAGCACGTAGAGCAGGCCCTGGTTGGTCGCGAGCACCAGCGCCTCGCGCGACATCGGCAGCTGCACCTTGCGTGATCATCTGCCAGCGGGTGCTGCCGCTGGAGCGGGCGGCCTCGACGGTCGTCGGCGAGACCCCGCGGATCCGTCGGCGACCAGCTTGGTCGCGATCGGTACGGCGTAGGCGATCGCCGCGACGATCGCGGTGAACCGGGTGGCACCGAACAGCGCGAGCGCCGGCACCAGGTAGACGAAGGGCGGGATCGTCTGGAAGGTGTCCAGCACCGGCCGGATCGACCGTGTCGGCCCTTCGGCTGCGGCCCATGCTGACGCCCAGGACGACGGCGATGACCATCACCATCACGGTCGCGACCAGCGTCATCGTCAGCGTGACCATCGTGTCGTGCCAGAGGCCGGTGCCGAAGATCACCGCCTCGCAGACCGCGGATCACGGCCGGACGCCAGCCGCCGAGCACGAAGGCGATCGCCGAGCAGCACCAGCGCCATCAGCCAGCACGGGTGACTCGTCGAGCAGGGACTGAAGCGGGTTGAGGAGCCGTAGGTGACGACGTCCTTGACCCGTTGGTGAAGGTGTCGACGGCGTCCACGAACCACTCGGTGAAGTCGTTGACCGCCTTGGCCAGGTCAGGGCCGATGTTCGCGCCGTCCGGGAACTCGCCAGGCCCAGGTGCTGCGTGACAGGTAGACGCGACGGCACCGGGACACCAGCGGTCACCGGAGCAGCAACCGCCGGCGGTCGCCGGCGGACGCTGGCCCCTCCGGCTGTCCTCGCTGGCCCACCGCGGCAGCTGCTCGAGCATCATGGTCATCAGCACCACACCGGGGCCGCCGACCGACGCGACGCCGATTGTTCCGCGCTCCGCCCGCTCGCTGGCCGCCGTCGTCGTGCGGTCCAGCATGATCGCGATGAGCACGATCGCGAGGCCGGCACCGTCGCGCGCGCCGACGTCGAGGCTCTGCAGGGCCCGACGACCGGCTTGCCGAGGCCGGGGCTGTTGACAACGCCGCGATGGTGGCCATCGACAGCGCCGCCATCGTGCACTGGTTGATGCCGACGACGATGGTGCGCCGGGCCATCGGGAGCTGCACCTGGCGGAGCAGCTGGCCGCCTCGTGACGCCCAGCGAGCCGGCGGCCTCGATCGTGGCCGCGACCGACCGGATGCCGTGCTCGGTGATCCGCACCAGCGGTGGCAGCGAGTAGATCAGCGTGCAGCACGGCCGCGGCGGCGGCGCCGATGCCGAACACCAGGGCGAGCGGGGCGAGGTAGGCGAACGGCGGGCATCGTCTGCATCAGGTCGAGCACCGGGGTGACCACGTTGGACACCGCCTTGCGGCGGGCCATCGCGATCCCGACCGGGAGCCCGATCACGACGGAGAACACCACCGGCGATGATGGTGATGATCAGCGGTGTCGATGGAGTCATCCCAGAGCCCGAGGACGCCGAAGGCAGCAACGTGCGATGACCAGGAGGCGCGACCGGAGCCCGGCCACCGCGTAGGTGATCCAGGCGGAGAAGCGCGACCACGCCGAGCCAGCCGATCTCGGGCACCGGACGGGGGAAGCGCCGGGATGCGATCAGCTGTTGGAGCTGGTCCACGACCCAGTTGAGGAAGTCGCGGAACCTGGCCGATCAAGCCGTCGAAGAACCAGTTGCCCTGGACTGTCGACCTGACGTCGTCGCGGAGGTCGTTGAGCCACTCGTGGAGGTCGGTCTGGTCCTGGAGGCCGAGCGCGAGCGTGTCCTTACCCTTGAGCGAAGCCCAGCCGACGACCCAGACCGACCACGACGCCCAGGAGCGGGCCGGTGTGCCGCTTCTTGGCCGGCTCGACGTGGGGCTGCTCCTCCTTGTGCGGCGGCGCGCTGCCGGGCGGGCGGACGACGGCAAGGTCGGGTCGGTCACGAGCCGTCCTCCTCGGCCACGACGACGCGAAGGATCGCCTCGTCGTCGACGATGCCGACGAGCTCGTCGCCGTCGAACACCCGGACCGGGCCCTCGGAGGCGAGCACCTCACGGGCGGCGTCGCGCACGATCGTGTCGGCCTGCAGCACCGGGCCCGTCGGTCTTCTCGCCGGCTGCGGCGTCGCGCATGACCCAGCGCAGGGTGAGCACGTGCGACTTCGGCACGTCGCGACGAAGTCCTTGACGTAGTCGTCGGCCGGGTGCGCCGACGACCTCGTCGGGCGTGCCGATCTGGACCATCTCGCCGTCGCGCATGATCAGGATCCGGTCGCCGAGCTTGAGCGCCTCCTGCGAGGTCGTGGGTGATGAAGACCATCGTCTTGCCGACCTCCTGGTGCAGCCGGATCACCTCGTTCTGCATGTCCCGCCGGATCAGCGGGTCGAGCGCGGAGAACGGCTCGTCGAACAGCAGCACGCGCGGGTCGGCGGCCAGCGCGCGGGCCAGACCGACCCGCTGCTGCATGCCGCCGGAGAGCTGGTCGGGGTAGGAGTTCTCGTAGCCGGAGAGCCCGACCAGGTCGACCATCTCCTGCGGCCCGGTCGCGCCGCTCCTCCTTGCCGCTCGCCGCGCACCTCGAGCCCGTAGGCGACGTTGTCGATCACCTGGCGGTGCGGCAGCAGGCCGAAGTGCTGGAACACCATCGAGACGTGGTGCGCCGCAGCTCGCGGAGCTGGCCTCGTCGGCCGCGGTGATGTCGTCGCCGTCGATGCACGACCGTGCCGGCGGTCGGCTCGATCAGCCGGGTCAGGCAGCGCACCAGGGTCGACTTGCCGGAGCCGGAGAGGCCCATCACCACGAAGACCTCGCCCGGCGCGACCTCGAACGACACGTCCTTGACGCCGACCACGCAGCCGGTCTTCTCCTGCAGGTCTGCGCGGGAGAGGTCGGCGTCCGGCGTGCCGATGATCTTGTCGGCCCTCGGGCCGAAGATCTTCCAGAGGCTGCGACCGACAGCGGCCCGTCGGTCGGCCGCGACCGTGGTCGGCGGCTGCGATCGGCGTGCGGTCATGCTGGATCTCCTCGGCTGGCGTGTTGCGGCGTGGTCGCCGGGTGGGTAGAGCGGCATGCCGTCGCGGTAGCGGTAGTACGGCACGTCGGCGGCGGGGAGCGGGGTGTTGCCGAGGATCAGGTCGGCGGCCTTCTCGGCGACCATCATCACCGGGGCGTAGATGTTGCCGTTGGTGACGTACGGGAAGACCGAGGCGTCGACGACGCGCAGGCCCTCGATGCCGTGCACCCGCATCGTGGGCGGGTCGACGACCGACATCTCGTCGATGCCCATCTTGGCCGTGCACGACGGGTGCAGCGCGGTCTCGGCGTCGGCGCGCACCCAGTCGAGGATCTCCTCGTCGGTCTCGACGCGGGCCCGGGCGAGAGCTCGCCGTCGTTGTACGGCGCGAACGCCGGCTGGTTGAGGATGTCGCGGGCGACCCGGATCGCCTCGACCCACTCCTTGCGGTCGTTGGCGGTCGAGAGGTAGTTGAACAGCAGCGCCGGGTGCTCGCTGCGGGTCGGTCGACGGATCTTCACGTGGCCGCGGGTGTCGGCGTACATCGGGCCGATGTGCACCTGGTAGCCGTGGCCCTCGGTCGGCGCGCGAGCCGTCGTACCGGATCGCGACCGGCAGGAAGTGGAACATCAGGTTGGGGTAGTCGACGTCCTCGTTGCTGCGGGCGAAGCCGCCGCCCTCGAAGTGGTTGGTGGCGCCGAGGCCGCTGGCGGAGGAACAGCCACTCGGAGCCGATCTTCGGCCGGTTGCGCCAGCTTCAGGCCGGGCGCGATCGAGACCGGCTGCTTGGAGGCGTACTGGATGTAGACCTCGAGGTGGTCCTGGAGGTTCTCGCCGACGCCGGGCAGGTCGTGCACGACGTCGATGCCGAGCTGCGCCGAGCAGCGCCTCGTTGCCGACGCCGGAGAGCTGGAGCAGCTGCGGGGTGTTGATCGCGCCGCCGCAGAGGATCACCTCGCCGGCGCTCGACCGAGCGCGCGCCGCCGGCCGCCGCGCAGGTAGTCGACGCCGACCGCGCGCTTGCCCTCGAAGCGGACGTTGGTGGCGAGCGCGAGCGTCTCGACGGTGAGGTTCTTGCCGGTTCCGCACCGGGTGCAGGTAGGCGCGCGCGGCGCGAGAGCCGGCGGCCGCGGTGGACGTTGCGGTCGAACCGCGCGAAGCCCTCCTGGCGGTAGCCGTTGACGTCGTCGGTGAGCGGGTAGCCGGCCTCGCTGCGCGGCCTCGAAGAACGCGCCGAACAGCGGGTTGGTCGGCCGGGCCGCGCTCGAGCACGAGCGGCCCGTCGCCGCCGCGCCACTCGTCGGCGCCGGCGAGGCAGGTCTCCATCCGCTTGAAGTACGGCAGGCAGTGGGGGTAGTCCCAGTCCTCCATGCCGGGCTCGGCCGCCCAGCGCTCGTAGTCGAGCGGGTTGCCGCGCTGGAAGATCATCCCGTTGATGCTGCTGGAGCCGCCGAGCACCTTGCCGCGGGCGTGGTAGACCCGGCGGTCGTTCATGTGCGGCTCGGGCTCGGACTCGTACTTCCAGTCGTAGAGCCGGTTGCCGATCGGGAACGGCAGCGCCGCCGGCATGTGGATGAACGGGTCGATCTTGTAGTCGGAGCGGCCGGCCTCGAGCACGAGCACCTGCGTGCCCGGGTCGGCGCTGAGCCGGTTGGCGAGCGCGCAGCCCGGCCGAGCCGCCGCCGACGATCGACGAAGTCGTAGTCCTGGTCCGCGCTCATCGCTGCTCGCTCCTATCCCCGAACCAGCGTTGCTCGGCGGGCCGGACGTTGTGCCAGACGTGCTTGGTCTCGCGGTACTCCTCGAGCCCGGCCGGCCGAGCTCGCGGCCGACGCCGGACTGCTTGTAGCCGCCCCACTCGGCCTGCGGCACGTACGGGTGGTAGTCGTTGATCCAGACCGTGCCCATCCGCAGCCGGGCCGCGACCCGCTCGGCCCTTGCCGGCGTCCTGGGTCCAGACCGCGCCGGCCAGGCCGTAGATGCTGTCGTTGGCGATCGCGACCGCCTCGTCCTCGTCGGTGAAGGTCTCGACGGTCAGCACCGGGCCGAACGACTCGTCCTGGGTCACCGACATGCCGCTGGTGCAGCCGTCGAGGACCGTCGGCAGGTAGTAGAAGCCGTCGGCCAGCGCCGGGTCGTCGGGGCGGGCGCCGCCGCAGCGGAGTACGGCGCCCTCGGCGATCCCGGCGGCGACGTACGCCTCGACCTTGTCGCGGTGGGCGGCGCTGATCAGCGGGCCGGTCTCGGCCTTCTCGTCGAACGGGCCCGCCGAGCCGGATCCGCTCGGCCCGCTCGACCAGCTCGTCGACGAACTCGTCGTGGATCGACTCCTCGACCACCAGCCGGGCGCCGGCCGAGCAGACCTGGCCGGAGTGCAGGAAGACCGCGGTGAGCGCGATAGTCGAGCGCGACCTCGCGGTCGGCGTCGGCGAACACGATGTTGGGGTTCTTGCCGCCGAGCTCGAGGGCGATCTTCTTCACGGTGCCGGCCGCGGCGGCCATGATCGCGCTTGCCGGTCTGCGAGGCCGCCGGTGAACGAGACCAGGTCGACGCGCGGGTCCGTCGGCGAGCGGCGCGCCGGCGTCCGGCCCGGCGCCGAGCACCAGGTTGCCGACGCCGGCCGGGCAGCCCGGCCTCGTCGAGCAGCCGCATCAGCTGGATCGCGGTGTGCGGGGTGAGCTCGCTCGGCTTGAGGACGAAGGTGTTGCCGGCGGCCAGGCAGGGCGCGACCTTCCAGGACGGTCTGCAGCAGCGGGTAGTTCCAGGGCGTGATCAGCGCGCAGACGCCGACCGGCTCGTGCACGATCCGGCTGACCGACGTCGGCGTGGCCGGTGTCGACCATCGCGCCCGGCGTCCTCGGCGGCGACCCGGCCGTAGTGGCGGAAGACGCGCGACGACGTCGTCGACGTCGTACTCGCTCTCGACCAGGCGCTTGCCGGTGTCGAGCGACTCCGCCCGGGCGACGTCGGCCTTGTCGCGCTCCAGCAGGTCGGCGACCCGGAGCAGCAGGTCACCGCGCTCGCGGGCCGGACGTGCCGGCCAGGGGCCGTCGTCGAACGCGCGCGTGCGCCGCGGCGATCGCGGCCTCGGTGTCCTCCGGCCCGGCCTCGTCGACCTCGGCGACCAGGCTGCCGTCGGCCGGGCAGCGGATCTCCCGGCGGCCTCCGGCCCGAGGCGCCCACCCACTCGCCGTCCACGTAGAGCTCAGCCACGGCGGCTCACTTCGCTCCGCAACCCCGATGTTGCGCATGTCGCAACCGAGTGCTCTACGCGCAACCGGTCGTGTGACCTGAGAATGCAGTCGGCCGGCCGTCCGCGTCAAGGACCCCAGATCTGTCACTGAGCCGCAACGCATGCGCAGGCTGCGCGCCTAGGGCCCGTCCGGGATAGCTGATCCGCGTGCTCGACCGCGCGCCGTACCGCGGCCGGCAGCGTCGACTCGAAGGTCTCCTTGCGCAGCTCCATCATCAGCGAGACGCACATGCCGATCAGCACCAGCATGAACGGCGCGGCGACCAGGATCACCAACGTCTGCAGGCGGAGAGA
This sequence comes from uncultured Actinomycetota bacterium, assembly GCA_963769475.1. Taxonomy (GTDB): domain Bacteria; phylum Actinomycetota; class Actinomycetes; order Propionibacteriales; family Nocardioidaceae; genus Nocardioides. The sequence continues at coordinate 54,717 of CAVYLX010000003.1, forward strand.
CCACCGGCCCAGAGCAGCACCGCGGCGACCGCTCCGGTGGCGACACCCCAGAAGATGATCAGGGCGCGGAGCGGCTCCTCGGTGCCGCGCTGGCTCAGCATGCCCATCACGATCGAGGCGGCATCGGCCCCGGTGACGAAGAAGATCGCCACCAGGAAGACCGCCAGCGCGACCGTGATCGAGGCCAGCGGGAACTCGCGCAGGGTCTCGAAGAACGACGCCTCGAGCGCGATGCCGCCCTTCTCGGTCGTCGGTGGCGACCAGCCTTGGTTGAGCTGCAGGTCGATCGCCGTGCCGCCCAGGATCGCGAACCACACGAAGGACACGACGCTCGGGACCAGGATCACGTAGATCACGAACTGCCGGATCGTCCGGCCCTTGGAGATCCGGGCGATGAACATGCCGACGAAGGGGGTCCAGGAGATCCACCAGGCCCAGTAGAAGATCGTCCAGCCGCCGATCCACGAGCTCGCCTCGGCGTCGTAGACACCGGTGTTGAAGGACATCGACGGCAGCTGGCGTGAGGTAGTCGCCCATGGTCGGTGGTGAAGGTGCCGAGGATGAAGACCGTCGGCCCGACCACGAACAGGAAGAACACCAGCAGCGCCGGCGGCGATGGCGTTCGCGTTGGAGAGGTACTTGATGCCGCGCTCGACGCCGGACACCGCCGACAGCACGAAGCACGCGGTCAGCACGGCGATCACCACGACGGCGAGCGTCTTGCTGCCGCCGCCCTCGCCGAACACGTCGTCGATGCCGCCGGTGATCTGCAGCGCGCCCAGGCCGAGCGAGGTGGCCGACCCGAACAGGGTCGCGAAGATCGCGAGCACGTCGATCGCCTTGCCCGGGCCCTCGGACGACCGGCGGCCGAGGAGCGGCCGGAAGGTCGCGGAGATCGGTGTTGCCGTAGCCCTTGCGATAGGCGAAGTAGCCGATCGCCAGGCCGATCACGGCGTACATCGCCCAGGGGTGGAAGCCCCAGTGGAAGAAGGAGTACTGCATCGACTTCTCGGCGGTCTCCGGTGACCCGCGCTCGCCCTCGCCGAGCGGCGGGGCGTTGAGGTGGGTGAGCGGCTCGGCGACGCCCCAGAACATCAGGCCGATGCCCATGCCGGTCGCGAACATCATCGAGACCCAGGAGAACGTCGAGAACTCCGGCTCGCTGTCGTCCGGGCCGAGCTTGATGTTGCCGTAGCGGCTGATCGCGAGGTAGGCGGAGAAGAGCACGAACGCCGGCGCTGGTCAGCACGAACAGCCAGCCGAAGTTCCTGGTCACCCAGCCGAGCGCCTCGGTCGTCTCTCGGCCATCTCCCTCGGGCCAGACCGCGCCGAGCGACGACGAACGCCGACCGACAGGACCGCGGCGATGCCGAACACGACGTTGTCGATCGGGCGGGCTCGCGGTCGGCGGGCGACCGTCCGTCGGGTCCGGCGCAGGGTCCTTGATGTCGGTCATCCGTCTGCTCCGTTCTCGGCCGCCCGATGTGGCCGTTGAGGCTATTGCGTATGACGCTGACGCTGTGCATCACACACAACACGTCTAGTCCACGTGGTTGTGCGATGCCGGTCACCTCGTCAAGGCGCAGGCGTCCCCACCCGGGTTCCGTGCGCTCAGCGGTGACCCCAGCCGAGCCGGTGCGAGACCTCCGCCGCGGCCTCCACGAGCAGCGGCGACGACCTCGTCGACGCCGCTCCTCGGTGAGCCGGAAGGTCGGCCCGGAGACGCTCATCGAGGCGATCACGTCGCCGTGCGCATTGCGGATCGGCGCGGCCGACCGCGGTGAGGCCGACCTCGAGCTCGTCGACGGCCAGGGCGTAGCCCTGCTCGCGGACCTGGGCGAGCTCCTCGCGCAGCTTCGACTTCTTGGTGATGGTCAGCGTGCGTGTACGCCGGCAGCGAGCCCAGCAGGTCGTCGAGCTGCGTCGTCGGTCGAGGCCGCTGAGCAGCACCTTGCCGTTGGCTGGTGGCGTGCAGCGGGATGTGCTGGCCGACCCAGTTGTGCGGCTGCAGCGCGGAGGAGCCGGCGATCTGGTCGAGGTAGAGCGCCGACGGTCTCCGAGAGCACCGCGATGTTGACGGTCTCGCCGGTGTCGGCGGCGAGCTTGCGGCAGATCGGCCGGGCCTCCTGCACCACGTCGAGCCGGGCGCGTCGTGGCACCGGCCAGCCGGAGCAGGCCCACGCCCAGGCGGTACTTGCCGCGGTCCTCGGTCTGCTCGACGAGCCGCGTGCGCTCGAGGGTCGCGACCAGCCGGAACGCGGTGCTCTTGTGGACGCCGAGCTCGGCGGCGATCTCGGTGACCCCGGCCTCGCCGGTGCGGGCCAGCATCTCCATGATCGTCACCGCCCGGTCGACCGACTGGACCCGGTCGCCGCGCCAGCGTCCCCGTCGGGCCTGCGGGCTGTTGCGCATGGACGCGACACTAGCGCAGGACGTGTTGCGTATCGCAGACTGAGTTTCGTCAGCGCAACAGTTCGCGCACCAGATCCGAGGCCTCAGGTGCTGCCCACCTCGCCAGTCGAACAGCGCGACGCACCGGCCGGAGATTCGTGCTCATCCTCTCCTGCGCGGACCGGCCCGGCATCGTGCACGCGGTGTCGCGGGTTCCTGGTCCAGCACGGCGGCAACATCCTCGAGAGCCAGCAGTTCGGCGACCAGCTGACCGACCGGTTCTTCATGCGGATCGACTTCGCGACCGTGCCGCGGACGCCGGCGACGCCGACGAGCTGCGCGACGGCTTCGCGCCGGTCGCCGCGCGAGTTCGGGATGGACGTGCGAGCTGTGGGACGCGGGGGCGCCGTACCGGACGCTGATCATGGTCTCCAAGCACCTGCACTGCCTCAACGACCTGCTGTTCCGGGCGAGCACGGCTCGCTGCAGATCGAGATCCCGGCGATCGTGTCGAACCACCCCGACGCCGAGCCGCTGGTGCGGCTCGTACGGCATCGAGTTCCACCACATCCCGGTGACGCCGGACACCAAGCCGGAGGCCGAGGCAGCAGCTGCTGGAGCTGGTCGACGACCTCGGCATCGACCTGGTCGTGCTGGCCCGCTACATGCAGGTGCTCTCCGACGACCTGTGCCAAGCGGCTCGTAGGGCCGCGCGATCAACATCCACCACTCGTTCCTGCCGAGCTTCAAGGGCGCCAAGCCCTACCACCAGGCCTTCGACCGCGGGGTGAAGCTGGTCGGCGCGACCGCCCACTACGTCACCGGCGACCTCGACGAGGGCCCGATCATCGAGCAGGACGTGATGCGCGTCGACCACTCCTACGACCAGGACCAGCTGGTCTCCGCCGGCCGCGACGTCGAGGCGCAGGTGCTGTCCCGCGCCGTGCGCTGGCACTCGAGTCCCGCGTCCTGCTCAACGGCACCGGACCGTCGTCTTCCGCTGATCAAGCGAGCAGCGGTGAGGCCAGCAAAGGCCCTCAGACTTTCAGCATGTCCCGTCGCCGTTTGATCACTCGCTGGAGCTTGTTGAGTCTGCCCGTGTCGTAAGGCAAGTCGTCCAGCCCCGGCAGCCATAGGTCCACGCTGTCAGCGATCGCCGTGACGACCCGGCGCGCGGCTCTCTCCGGGAGGCCGAGATCGACGCCGAGATCCACGAACTTGGCACCCGAGATGTTCCCGTCCCGCTTGCCAGCCACCGATAGGGCGAGGGTGTTGTCCCCATAGGGCTGCGAGCTCGGGAGATCGTATGCAGGCGAAGGCGCCCAGCGACCGTGCTCGTCTTGAAGGATCGAAAGGTTCTTGGCGTGCATGTCTCCGTTGCCGGTGACATACGCGAATGCAACTTGCGCCACGAAGGCACGCGCGGCCGGAAGGGGCGCGTCGCAGAGTGCGCACAAGCGGGCTAGGAGGTCCTCCGTTCGAACGCGGTACTTCGCCTCGGGATGTAGGCCCAGCACCTGACATCCGTCCTCGACGGCCAAGGCGCGCACTGGTTGGCTGCCGGTCCGGTCGAAACGGCGCACCACCAGTCCGGGCGTGCCGGTGGCATCCCGCACCAGATCAGCATGGACTGCGTTGAGACCCGCAGTTTTCGCAGCACCGAGAAAGAAGTATTCGTTCTCTACGAGGTAGGGAAACTCCGGTGGATTGAGCTTCAGCAGGAATCCTTCCCCTGCTGCCGTCACGGGGAGGTTCAACATGGTCAGGCTGACCTTGTCCTGCACTCCTGGAATGCCAACCCGATCGACGTGGATGTTGAGGTCTGCCAGCAGCTCCTGAAAGTCGACACTGTTGAAGTTCGAGACAGTCAGCAGAGTCTGCACACTCTGTGGCTTGGTCCGTGCGGAACCACCGAGACGTCGCCTATTGCGTCTGCACCGACAGCGAGCACCATGCTCAGCTCATCGTCGGTTGAAGTCTTGATGCTTCGACGTAGGGCACTCAGGCGACGGCCCTCGGGGAGAAGCCCAGCAAAGAATGCCGGGACAGCTCCCCCTGTCGTTCTGAGCGGCACGGAGGTGACCGGGAGACTCGTGGCCACCGGAGGTCGTCGCTCCGATATCCACCCGGGCGTGTACGTGAAGTCGATGCCCGCCGCCGTCCGCTCTAGATGCGCGGCAAGTTCTCCCTTCTTGTACACATCTGCTCGATCGATGGTCGTGTAGTCCGAAAGCTCCACGACGCCTGTGCCGATCGGTTCTTGAGTCATGCGGTCTTCTCCGGTTCGGAGCCGGCCGACAGCTCGTAGATGGTGGAGAGTCGCGGCCCAGCTACGACTCCTGCCTCCGCCTGCCCATGCTCGACTTCGAGACGCAGCCCGAGGACGTCCAGCACAGCCAGGACCTTGTCCAGACGCACGCTCTCTTTGCCCGCCTCCAGCTCGTTGAGGAAGCGTGGCCCGACGCCAGCGAGCTCCGCGAGTTCGGTTTGGCGAAGTGAGAGCTCTTCCCTCCGAGCGGCCACCATGGCGGCGAGTATCCCCCGTTGAGCAACCCGAACGGGTAGTGGAGTTCTCGATTTCCTGCGTCCAGCCATGTCTGCCTCCCTAAATTTCCCAATAGGGAAGTTTAGCGCATTTGCAGGGTCCGACACTCGCTTCGCGGCCGCTATACCTCCCGAACGGGTTGTCGAAGCTCTCGCCGCGAGCGACGATGAGGCGAGGACGCCTCGCCAACGGATGCCGTTTAGTCACTAAACGTCGGGTGACGTTTCGTCACGAAACATCAACGAGCGGGCGCCGAAAGGCCGGACGAGAAAATTGCACCGTCGTGTTCCGCTGAGAGGTACGGCGCCGAGGGCGCGGAGGAAGTCGGCCGCGTCGAACATGGCACCGGCCGAGGCCAACGCCCGTCGTCCGCGTACGGCCGGTCAGGATCCGCTCGACGGCTTCAACCGCCAGCGGTGCGGTGATGGCGTAGATGTCCTGACCGCTAGCGGTCGCTCGCCGCTCGACCCCGTCGGCCGTGACCACGACCTCGACCACGAACGTCTGGTCGGAGCGGCCCGACGAGTCGACCGCCTCCGGTGCCGGCGTCTCGGCACGGCTGAGGTCGCTGGCCGCCTCGACGGCCATGCAGGTGCGGACCTCCGGCACCGCCAGGTGGCTCGGCACCGTGACGACGTCGGCCATCGTGAAGTCGGCGACCATCCGGCGGTGACCGAAGGGTGCCGGGAACTGCCAGTCCAGCTCGGTGATCGGGCCCTCGTAGTAGTCGAGGGCGCCGTGGGTGAAGCGCACCCGCTCCCGGCGCGCCGATCGTGGGACACCTTGCCGGCCACGCGGGTGCCGGCCGTGGGACGCCAGCTGCTCAGGCCGTAGGCGACGTGCACGGAGTCGGCGGAGGCCCACTCGCCCATGGCTGCGGTCGCCAGCAGATCGCCCAGCCCGCCGAAGAACGCCATCGCCGGCACCACTGCGATCCCCGCTTCGCGAGCCAGTCGGCGTAGGTCTCGAACATCGCGGCGTTGGCCTCGATCTCGGCCGCCACGTCGACGTAGGGGATCCGCGCGCGCAGCGCGGCCTCGACCACCGGACCACCTGTCACCGCGAACGGGCCGGCGGCGTTGATCACCGCGGCTGATCCGGCCAGCGCTCGGTCGAGCGAGGCCGGGTCGTCCACGGTGGCCGGCCGCACGATCGCGCCGGGCCAGCTCACGGCCAGCTCGTCGAGCCGCGCCTGGTCGCGTCCGGAGACGATCGGGGTGAAACCGCGCGCGACCAGCTCGGCGACGATGAAGCGGCCGGTGTGCCCGGTCGCGCCGTACACGGCAACTGCTGGGGTGGCTCATGGGTCAACTCTGGCCGAAGCCACCGACAGGCCACAGGCGAGCGGATAGCTCGGTCGACGAGCTCGGCACGGCGGCGGATAGGGCGCGGAGGAAGTCGGCCGCGTCGAACATGGCGCCGGCCGAGGCCAGGCCCGTCGTCCGCGTGTGCCCGGCCAGGATCCGCTCGGACGGCCTCCACCGCCAGTGGCGCGGTGACCGCGTAGATGTCCTGGCCGCGGGCCGTGGCCGTCGCTCGACGCCATCCGCGCGTGACCACGACGTCGACCACGAACATCTGGTCCGAACGCCCGAGCGCGTCGACCGCCTCCGGTGCCGGCGTGTCCGCCCGCTGCCAGGTCGCTGCGCCGCCTCGACGGTCATGTAGGTGCGGACCTCGGGCACCGGACAGGTGGCTGGGCACGGTGACGACGTCGGCCATGGTGAACTCCGCGATCATCCGGTCGGCGACCGAGCGGCTGCCGGGAAGTGCCAGTCCTGCTCGGTGGCCTTGTCGTCGTGGTACTCGAGCGCGCCGCCGGTGAACCGCACCCGGCGGCCCGCGCGGCGCTCGTGCGACACCTGGCCCGCCACGCGGGTGCCGGCCGTGGGATGCCAGCTGCTCAGCCCGTAGGCGATGTGCGCGGACGTCCGCGGTGGTCCACTCGCCCATCGCTGCGGTCACCAGCAGGTCGCCCAGCCCGCCGAAGAAGGCCATCGCCGGCACCACGGCCGTGCCCGCCTCGCGGGCCGCCTCGGCGTAGGTCGGCGAACATCGAGGCGTTCGCCTCGATCTCCGCCGCGACGTCGACGTACGGGATCCGCCGCGCGCAGGGCCGCCTCGACCACGGGCCCGCCCGTCACCGCGAACGGCCCGGCGGCAGTTGATGACGGCCGCCGCTCCGGCGAGGGCCCGGTCGAGCGAGTCCGGGTCGTCCACGGTGGCCGGCCGCACCGATCACGCTCTCGGCCAGCTCCACGGCCAGCGCCTCCAGCCGCGGCCGCGTCGCGGCCGGAGACGACAGGGGCGAAGCCGCGCTCGATCAGTTCGGCGACGATGAAGCGACCGGTGTGCCCGGTCGCGCCGTAGACGGCAACTGCCTGGGGTGAGCTCGATGGCTCCACTCTTGCCGTCGCCACCGACACCCTCAGCGGGCTAGGCGCACCAGCGGATGCCTTCGGTGGCGAGGTCAGCGGCAGGGTGTACGCCGGCGAGGTCCGGGCGCCGGCCCAGCAGGTCCGCGAGCGCTCGGGTGCGCTCGGCCTCACGGCGCTCCCTCACCAGGGCCGTCTCGTCACGCGATGTCGACGTCATCTCTGCTCCCCATCCGGATGATCCACCAGGCTGCGGTGTACGCCGCAGCGACCGCCGGCAGCTCCCGGAAGCCCTCGGTGAACACGAGCGCGCCCAGATGTAGTCCCGCGATGGTGACGAGGGCGACGCGCTCCATAGTGACTTAATTATAGCGAGTCACTCCAGTATTGCGAAGACTACCCCGACCGATCAGTCGCCGAGCTCGGCGCGGCGGCGGATGACGTACTCCTGCAGCTCCTGGCGTGACGGCGTCGTCGAGGGTCGGCTCGACGTACTCCTCGAGCTTCTTCTGGTAGATCTCGGTCGGCTCGGTCGTTGGCGTCCTTGCCGCCGTTGCGCATCCAGCGCTCGTAGTTCTCCGACGAGGAGAGCAGCGGGCGGTAGAAGCAGGTGCGGAACCGCTCCATGGTGTGCGCGGCACCGAGGAAGTGGCCGCCGTGGCCGACCTCCTCGTGCGCGCCGAAGGCCATCGACTCCTCGTCGATCTCCAGCGGCGTGAACTCCGCCTGCATCATCTGCAGCAGCTCGATGTCGACGATGAACTTCTCGTAGCCCGCGACCAGGCCGCCCTCGAGCCAGCCGGCCGAGTGCATCACCCAGTTCGCGCCGGCCAGGAACGTCGGCATCATCGTCATCAGCGCTTCGTAGCCGGCCTGGGCGTCGGCCACCTGCGACGAGGTCAGCCCGCCGCCGGTGCGGAACGGCAGCCCGAAGTGGCGGGCGATCTGGCCGGTGCAGAGCAGGCCGATGCCGGACTCCGGGCGTGCCGAACGTCGGCGAGCCCGACTGCATGTCGATGTTGGAGAGGAACGACCCGAAGATCACCGGCGTGCCCGGGCGGATCAGCTGCGACAGCGTGATGCCCGACAGCGCCTCGACGATCTGCTGCACGAGCGCGGCCGGGATGGTCACCGGCGACATCGCGCCCATCAGGATGAAGGGGGTGAGTACGACGGGCTGGCCGGCCGCGGAGTACTCGAACTGCGCCTCGAGCATCCGGTCGTCCCAGCGCAGCGGCGAGTTGCAGTTGATCAGCGAGATCGTCGCCGGCGTCTCCTCGATCGCCTCCCGCGAGCCGAAGAGGATCGAGGTCATGGCCAGGGTGTCGGCGGCGTTGACGCCCGAGACCACGTTGCCCATGTAGATCTTGTCGGTCAGCGTCTGCAGCGCGTAGGTCATGTCGAGGTGGCGGCTGTCGAGCGGAGTGTCGTTGGGCTCGCAGATGATGCCGCCGGCGGAGTCGAGCACCGGGAACGTCTGGGCGAGCTTCGTGAAGTTGGTGAAGTCGTCCATGGTGGCGTCGCGGCGTACCTCGCCCTGGCGCACGAACGGCGGACCGTAGACGGCGCCGAACGCCATCGCGTCGCCGCCGATGTGGATGTTGTGCTCGGGGTTGCGGGCCTGCACGTCGAACTCACGCGGCGCCTTCGCCACCTGCTCCAGCACGAAGTCGGGATCGAGGAAGACCGTGTTGTCCTCCACGCGCTGGCCGGCCTTGCGGAACAGTTCGAGCGCGCGCTCGTCCATGAACTCGACGCCGATCTCGGTCATCAGCTTGCGCCAGCCCCGGTCGAGGGTCGCCATCGCCTCGGCGGACAGCACCTCGTAGCGCGGCATCGTGTTGCGGAACATCGAACCTCCTGTGCTTGACGCTGTGCTTGACCAGGCCCTCGCGGCATCCTAGCCTCATCATGTGGGACCACCGTTCCACATCATGGAACCAATGACCAGAGGTAGATCCGTGCCGAACGGGACGAGCACCGCCGCCAGCGGGACGCAGGCGGTCGACCGCGCTGCGCTGCTGGTGTCGACGGTCGTCCACGCCGACGTACCGCTCACCTTCGCGGACCTCCAGGAGACCTCGGGCCTGGCCAAGTCGACGACCTCGCGGATGCTCACCGCGCTGGAGCGCACCGAGCTGCTCGAGCGCAACGAGGCCGGCTCCTACGTCGCCGGTCCCCTCTTCTGGCTCTACGCCACTCGGCACGACCCGTGGGACGAGCTGGTGCGCCTGGCGCAGCCGACCCTCGAGTACGTCGGCGCCTCGACCGGCGAGACCGTGAACCTCTCGGTGGCCCGGGGAGACCGCGTGGTCCAGGTGGCCCAGGTCGACTCGACGTACCTGCTCGGCACCCGCGACTGGACCGAGGTCGACGTGCCCACGCACTGCTCGGCGCTCGGCAAGGTGCTGCTCGCCTACGGCGTGATCGACCTCCCGGTCGGCGAGCTCGAGCAGCTGACCCCCCACACCGTCACCGATCGCGACCAGCTGGCCCAGCAGTTCACGCAGGTCGCGCGCCGCGGCTACGCCAGCACCGTCGACGAGCTGGAGATCGGGCTCACCGGTCTCGGGGTGCCCGTGCGCGGCAGCCAGGGCGAGGTGATCGCGGCCCTGGGCGTCTCGGGTCCCAGCCCGCGACTGGAAGACCGGCACGACGAGCTCGGCCGGCTGTTGACCGAACGAGCGGAGCAGCTGTCCGGGCTGCTCCGTCGCCGAACCCGTAAGGAAGGCGTGGCATGACACCCGAGGAAATCCTGACCGGCCTCTACGACGAGACCCTGGTGGGCAACGCGCCGCGAGTGCTCGAGCTGACCAACGAGGGGCTCGGCATCGGCATGGAGCCCCAGACCATGCTCTTCGACGCCCTGATCCCGTCGCTGGAGGAGGTCGGTGCGCGGTTCGAGCGCGGCGACTTCTTCGTGCCCGAGATGCTGATCGCGGGTCGCGCGATGGCCGGGGCGATGGAGGTGCTACGGCCGCTGCTCGCGGAGACCGGGGTCGAGACCATCGGCAAGTTCCTGATGGGCACGGTCAAGGGCGATGTGCACGACATCGGCAAGAACCTCGTCAACATCATGCTCGAGGGAGCCGGCTTCGAGGTGATCGACCTCGGCGTGCAGGTGGCGCCCGAGAAGTTCGTGTCGGCCATCGAGGAGCACCAGCCCGACATCGTCGGCTTCTCCGCGTTCCTGACCACCACGATGCCGATGTTCAAGGCCAACATGAACGCCCTCGAGAAGGCCGGCATCCGCAACACCGTGATCGTCATGGTCGGCGGCGCCCCCGTCACCCAGGAGTACGCCGACGCGGTCGGTGCCGATGGCTACGCCGCCGACGCCTCCCAGACCGTCAAGCGGGCCAAGGCCCTGCTCCACGAGAAGCGCGCGAAGGTGCCGGCGTAATGGCGGCTCCGCGTCTCGAGACCAAGCTGCGCTCGGCCACCCAGGAGGTGGTGATCGGCCACGACACCCGCTTCTGCCTGATCGGCGAGCGGATCAACCCGACCGGCCGCCGGATCTTCCAGGAGCAGCTCCGGGCCGGCGACCTCTCGGCCATCGAGCGCGACGTGAAGGCCCAGGTCGAGGGTGGAGCCGACGTACTCGACATCAACATGGGTGTGCCGCTGACCGACGAGGCCGAGCTGCTCGCCAAGGCGATCACCATGGTCCAGGAGCTGAGCGACAAGCCGATCTGCATCGACTCCTCCGTCGTGGAGGCGCTCGAGGCGGGGCTGTCGGTCTACCAGGGCCGGGCGCTGGTCAACTCCATCACCGCCGAGGACGAGCGGATGGAGCAGATCCTCCCGCTGGTGAAGAAGTACGACGCCGCGATCATCGCGCTGCCCAACGACTCCGACGAGATCCCGATGGAGGTCGAGAAGCGGATCGTGCTGACCCGCAAGATCATCGAGGTCGCCACGAAGGAGTACGGCATCGCCGCCGCCGACATCGTGATCGACCCGCTGGCCATGCCGATCGGCGCCGACCAGGAGGTCGTCAACACCACACTCGAGACGATGCGCCGGATCCGCGAGGAGTTCGGCGTCAACATGACCTGCGGTGCCTCCAACGTCTCGTTCGGCATGCCGTCGCGGCACGCTCTCGGCGCGGCGTTCCTGCCGATGGCGATGACCGCCGGGCTGACCTCCGCGATCATGGACACGCGCACGCCCGAGATCGTCGAGGCGGTCAAGGCGGCCGACCTGCTGCTCGGGCACGACGAGTGGGGCGGCTCCTGGATCGCCGCGCACCGGGCCCGGCTGGCCCGGGAAGCCGCCACCGCGTGACGGGAACCCGATGACCGGCGACGGGACCGACGGCCCGGAGATCACTCTCGCCGACCTGCCCGACATGGGCCGCGAGGGTCTGCTCGCGCCGTCCGGCACCGAGCAGGCAGCGCACGACGGCACCGGCCGGGTCGACCTCGCGTTCACCGTGCATGCCACCCCCGACGCGACCTCGGGCGCGGCGGTGCCGCCGACCCAGCGCGGCGTCCGCGTGCCGCCGGGGGTGACGGTCTTCGACTCCGCGTCGTGGAACGGCATCGCGATCGACTCCACCTGCGGCGGTCACGGCACCTGCCACAAGTGCAAGGTGAAGGTCGAGGGAGCCAGAGAAGGATTCAGCGTGCCGGTCACCCGGCACGACGTCCGCACCTTCAGCCCCGATCAGCTCACCGAGGGCTGGCGGCTCGCCTGCCTGGTGCAGGCGACCCGCGACCTCAAGGTCGAGGTGCCGCCGCTGACGACCCGGCCCAAGGCGGCCACGGTCGGGGTCGGCCGACAGGTGATCCTGCGCCCGGCCCTGCAGAAGCGCTACGTCGAGCTCGCCGAAGCGACCCTGGCCGACCAGCGCACCGACCTGGTGCGGCTGACCGACGCGATCGACGACCTCGAGCTGACCGCCGACCTCCATGTCCTACGTCGGCTCGCGACCGTCCTCCGGGAGTCGGACTTCAAGGTCACCGCGGTGATCGTCGACGAGGCCCTGATCGACGTCGAGCCCGGTGACACGACCGATGCCCGGTTCGCCATCGCCTTCGACCTCGGCACCACCACGGTGGTCGCGACCCTGCTCGACGTCGGCACCGGCACCCCTCTCGCGGTCACCTCGATGCTCAACAAGCAGCAGCCGTTCGGCGGCGACGTGATCACCCGGATCAGCGCCACGATGATGGACAAGGACACCCTCGGCCGGCTGCAGGAAGCGGCCGGCGCGACCCTGGCCGAGCTCGCGGGCCAGGTCTGCCGGGAGGCCGGGGTCGACCCGGCGACGGTCTACGAGGTCGCGATCGCCGGCAACGCCACGATGACCGCGCTGGCCCTGGGCATCGACCCCGAACCCCTCGGTGTCGCGCCGTTCGTGATGTCGTCGGCCCAGCCGCCGTCCGTGCTGGCGACCGACGTCGGGCTGACGCTGCACCCCCGCGCGCGTGCCTTCTTCTTCCCCGCCCTCGGTGCGTACGTCGGCGGCGACATCGTCGCGGGCATGCTCGCGACCGGCATGGACCGCGACAAGCGCACCCGTCTCTTCATCGACGTGGGCACCAACTGCGAGATCGTGCTCAGCGACGGCGACACCATCCTGTCCACCGCGGCGCCGGCGGGGCCGGCGTTCGAGGGTGGCGCGATCCGCTGTGGGATGCGTGCCGCTGACGGTGCGATCGAGGTGATCAAGCTCGACGCCAACGCGACCGGCGACGACCCCGCGGTCACCCTCGGTGTGATCGGCGACGTCGAGCCGCGCGGCCTGTGCGGCTCCGGACTGGTCGACGCCGTGGCCGAGCTGGTGAAGGTCGGCCTGCTCGACGCCAGCGGTCGGCTGATCCCCGACGAGGACGCCAAGACGACCGCACCGGCGCTGGCCGACCGGATGGCGAAGATCGGCGAGGAGAGGGTCTTCATCCTGCACCGGCCGACGCCCGACACCGAGCCTGCCGAGTGCGTCTACCTCTCGCAGCGCGACGTCCGCGAGCTGCAGTTCGCCAAGGCCGCGATCTCGACGGGCTGGACGCTGCTGCTCGAGCAGCTGAACCTCGAGCACCGCGACGTTCAGCAGGTGCTGCTCGCGGGTTCCTTCGGCAGCTACCTCTCCCCTGCGTCCGCTGTCCGGATCGGCCTGGTGCCGCAGCTGCCGGTGATGCGGATCGTCGCCGCCGGCAACGTGGCCGGCGAGGGCGCGAAGATGGCGCTGCTGTCGGTGCGGGAGCGTGCTGGCGCGACCACGCTGCTGGAGGAGGTGGCCTATGTCGAGCTCTCCGACCGCCCCGACTTCAACGACAAGTTCGTCGAGCAGCTCAGCTTCTGACCGGATCTCATTGATCGCCTGCGGCGCCTGGTCGCAGCCGGCTGCCGAGATCGCCGCCCGCCGCGGCTGGCCCGTCGACGTACACCCCCTGCCGCCGTTGCTGCACAACCAGCCGCAGCTCATCGCCGGCGAGGTCCGGGCCCTGGCCGAGCGGTTGCTCGCCGATGGCCACCGCGTCGCGGTCGGCTATGCCGACTGCGGCACCTACGGCGCCCTCGACGAGGTCTGCGACGACCTCGGGATCGAGCGCGTGCCCGGCCTGCACTGCTACGACGTGTACGCCGGCCCGGAGCGGCTGGCCACCTTCTTCGAGGAGCAACCCGGCACCTACGTGCTCACCGACTTCCTGGCGCGCTCGTTCGCGCGGACCGTGATCCGCGAGCTCGGCCTCGACCGTTGGCCCGAGCTCCGCGAGGACTACTTCCGTTCCTACACGCGCGTGGTGTGGCTGGCCCAGAAGCCGGACGACGAGCTCCGCGCGCTCGCCCAGCAGGCAGCCGACGCGATCGGCCTCCCCCTGACCGTGGTCGACACCGGCAATGCCGGCCTCGAGAGCGCGCTGGAGTCTCTCGTCGGCTAGACCTGGAGCCGATGCAGCCAGTCCTGTCGCCACGCCTCGGTCTCGGCGACCTGGTTGAACGTGTAGACGTGCAGGCCCGGCACGTTGGCCTCGGGGTCTCCGAGGGTCGGCGCGCACCTGGTCAGGAACGACTCGCCGGTGAACCCGCCCGGCGCGACCAGCCGCGTCATCAGGCCCTTCTGCTTGGACAAGAACCGCGTCGAGTCGCCGACGCCGATCTTGGTGGCCATGCCCAGCAGCTTGGTCCGGTCGACCGGCCCCGGCAGGCCCACAAGCAACGGCAGCGTGATGCCGCGCAGCCGCATCCGGTGCAGCCAGTCCTTGACCACTGCGGGGTCGAAGGTCAGGTTGCTGACGACGTACGTCGCGTGCTTGCGCTTGTCCCACATGGACTGGACCGTCAGGTCGTCGTGGATCGTCGGGTGGCTCTCCGGGTAGCCGGCGACGCCGACATCGGTGAACGGACTGCCCAGCTCGGTCAGGTCCTCGAGCATCGACAGCGCGTCCTTGTAGTCCCCCACCGGGTCCGCGTCACCGCCCGGCACGAACACGCTCGTGATGCCGGCACCCTTCAGCCGGTCGACCAGCTCGGCGAGCTCGGACCGGCCGCTGACCATCCGCGCGGCCAGGTGCGGCACGACGCTGTAGCCCTGCGCGGTCAGGCTCTCGGCCATCACGATGGTGCGCTCGAGACCCATCGACGGCGAGGCGGTCACGGTCAGCTGCACGGTGGTCGGCACCGACTCGAGCACCTTCGCCTCGATGCTCGGCGTGGGCAGGATCTCGTAGCGGGCATGGGTGAGCAGCCGACTGACGGTGGCGCGGTCTTTGTTGCGCATAGAGCAACCCGATTCGTGATACGCGACGAGTAGGTTTACTCTACTGCGACAAACGGCCCCGCGACAGGGCTGCGACCAGGTGAAAGACTGGGCTCATGACCGAAGCGGAAGAGAGCGTGCCGCCAGCCGTGCTGCGCATGGTCGAGGCCACCAACGCCGGCGACAGCGCCGGCTTCGTCGCGGCGTTCGCCGACGACGCGTACCTCGAGGACTGGGGTCGTGGCTTCCACGGGCGCGATGGCATCGCCAGCTGGGACCAGTCCGACAACATCGGCCGCCAGTCGCACTTCGAGGTCCGGTCGGTGCGCGCCGAGGGCGCCGGCTACGTCGTCACGCTCGCGGTCAGCGGGGGCGGGTTCAACGGCGTGAGCGACTTCTACTTCGAGGTCGACGGCGACGTGATCCGCCAGATGATCATCCGGGCCGACTGACGGGCGAGGGCTCGGTGTCGGCGTCGGTGAACGCCGCCCCGCCTCCGAAACCGTCGCGCACCCGCGCATCACCGAGGACACGGTAGGGCGCCGCCGACGTCGACGCGCGGGCGGCCAAGGCCTCGTGCGGTACGCCGGTCCGCGACGCCACCACCAACAGGTTGCCCGCCCGTCGGCCGCGCAAGGTGGCCGGCTCGGCACTCAGCATCAGCGTGCCGAAGACGTCGCGCAGGCCGGCCACGACCCGGCGGGTCCACGCGAACGGCGCCCGGTCCGTGAGGTTCAGCAGCACCAGCCCGTCCGGGTCGAGCACCCGCGCCACGTCGGTGAGGAACTCGAGGGTCACCAGGTCCGCCGGCACGCGGGCGTCGGCGTACGCGTCGACGACGACCAGCTGGGCCTGGCCGTCCCGCAGGTCGGCCATCCCCGTCCGGCCGTCGGTGGGCCGCACCTTGATCCCGCTGCGCCGGGGCAGTGGCAGCTCGAGCCGCACCTGCTCCGTCAGTGCCTCGTCGGGCTCGAGCACGACCTGCCACGAACCAGGACGCGTGGCGGCGACGTACCTCGGCAGGGTCATCCCGGCGCCGCCGACGTGCACGATCCGCACGGGACCAGGTGCCGTATAGACGTCGACCACGTCGGCCATCCGGCGTACGTAGTCGAAGGCGATCCGGGTCGGGTCGGTCAGGTCGACGTGCGACTGGTCCATGCCAGCGAGCCGCACGACGAAGCTGTCGGTCCCGTCGGCCGGGAGGATCTCCACATCGGACATCATGGAGGAGTGGGCACGGAGATCGCGGACTTCCTCGACCTGGTCTCACAGCTGCCCGACGTGACCCGCACTGATCACGACCGCTACTCCAAGTTCGAGGTCGGGTCCCGGACCTTCGGCTACCTCTGGGAGCCGACCTGCACCGTCGGCCTGAAGCAGACCATCGCCGAGCAGCTCGCGCTGGTCGCGGAGCGGCCGGAGGTCTTCGAGGTGCAGTTCACGGCGTACGGCTTCGGCTGGGTGGTCGTCTACCTCGAGGGCCTCGAACGCGACGAGCTGGCCGAGCTGACCTTCGAGGCCTGGCGACTCTCCGCGCCCGCGGTCCTGGTCGACGAGCGCGCCGACCGGCTGCCGCGCTGAGCTCGCCCTATACGAGCTCAACGGCCGTCACCGAAAGGTCGCGACCGTGCCCTCTCTCGATCTGGAGCTGTGCGCCCTCGATAGGAGTGCCGACCGTCGCCAGCTCGAAGCAGAACTGCAGCGTCTCCGGGACCACGGTCCAGCGCCGTCCGATCAGCAGCCGGACCCGACTGATCGCGCGGCCCTCTCTGCACTCGTGCAGCATCCCGACGACGCTCTCGGCAATCTGAAGCTCGTTCATGGCATCCCCAGGCGACGAGTCACTCCTCGCGGCCGGGGTCCGGGGCCTCTAGTGCTCTCACGTTACTGCGACGAGCAGCAGTCAGCAACGGCTCAGCGCGGAGGCTGCTCCAGTACGCCGGTGGCGATGTCAACGATCCGCTGCTGTGATGCGCGAGCTCGGCTGCGGAGGATCTCGAAGGCCTCGTCGATGCTCACGCCTTCCCTCTGCGCCAAGGCACCCTTGGCCTGCTCGATGATGATCCGGCTGTTGAGCGCTCCCTGCAGCTGCTCGGTGAGGGCCTCGGCGCGGGAGACGTTGCGCTCCTGCAGGATCGCGATGGTGGCGATGTCGGTCAGCGCCTGGACGATCCGGACCTCTCCCGGCTCGAAGCGCTGGTCGCTGGATCCGAAGATGTTCAGGGCGCCGATGGTGTTGTCACGCAGCCGCATCGGGAAGGCGTGCACGGCCTGGAAGCCCATTGCGGTGGCCATCGGCGCGAACCGCGGCCATCGATCCTCGGCCTGGCGCAGGTCGGCGTTCACCACGGGCTGCTGGCTCCGGTAGCAGTCGAGACAGGGTCCTTCGGAGTGCTGGAGCTCGAAGAGCTCGAGCGCCTTGCCCGACTCGTTGGAGGAGGCCATGAAGCGGAGCGCTCCACGCTGGTCCGCGAGCAGGAGTCCGACAGCACCGGCGCCGCTGATATCCGCGGCGCGGTCGGTGAGCTGCTGGAGGAAGTCGATCAGGTCGAAGTCCGCGACCAGCGTGTCGGCAACCTCGACAAAGACGTCGGAGAGCTGCTCGGTGGAGATCATCGTGTCATTCCTTGTCGTTCGGGATCTTGATGGAGCCGTTGATGATGCCGAGGGCCACTTCGTTGAGGTCCAACCCACGCGAAAAGGCGTGTGCTCGCATCCGGGCGAGTGCCTCGACGAGCGTCACTTCGAGGGCCACCATCACCATGCCTTGAGCCTGGTAGATCTCGGTACGGAAGTTGAGCGCGTTGCCCAGGCCCGACCTGCCGGCGTCGGTGGCGGCGATGGTGGAGGCGATCGATCCGGCCGCCGACTTGTCGAGCAGGAGCTCGGTCGCGAGCTCGGCGAAGATCATGCAGAGCGTTAGCTCTGGGGCTCCCAAGGAGCTCGGCTGGTCTGCGTAGAACGTGATGACACCAAAGCGCATTGCGCCGAGCTGCAAGGGAAAGGTGTAGGCCGCGCAGACGCCCGCGCGCAACGACGCCGGGACATAACCCGGCCAGCGCACGAACGCCGGCTCCAGGTCGGGGACCAGGACCGGTCGACCGGAGCCGAATGCGTCGCAGCTGGGTCCCTCCCCGAGGCTGAACTGCATCTCCTCGAGGTCCTGGCTCTTGCCGTCGGAGGCACCCGCCACCGCCTGGAAGCCGCCCCTGGTCATCAGGGTCACCGCCGCCCCGGCCAGCCGCAGCTCGCTGGTGGCCGCCAGGCAGAGGCGGTCCAGCCCGGCGCCCAGGTCGTCGTCCACCCCCAGCCAGTCGGTCAGCAAGGCCTGGGCTCGTTCGCGCATGCGATCGGCCCCGGGGTTCTCGCTCTGGGAATCGGCGATGGCGGAGGTCCTCCCGCACCGGTAGTCAGCGAGTCACCCTCGCTCTCCGCGGCAATCTACTCCTCACCGACGACCGTAGACACCCTGTGCGGGCTCAGGTCTGGCGGGTGACGACGAGAGAGAAGTCGTAGAGGTCGCCCCGGCAGATCGACTGGCCCCGCTCCACGA
>CAVYLX010000004.1:0-36751 GCA_963769475.1 uncultured Actinomycetota bacterium
GCTGGTACTCGTCGTCGGCCCGCTCATCGCGCTGGCGGTCGTCATCGTCGTCGTACGACGGCGCGAGGATCGCGAAGCCGAGGAAACCGCAGGCTAAGGGTTGGGGAGCCTGCGGACTCCGCGGGCGGCGCGAGCGGCCATCTCGGGGCGGCCGCGGCGCGCGGGCAGCTTGTGGTCGGACCAGCTCACCGACGGTGCGGTCGGACGGCCGAGCCAGGTCATGCCGAGCCCGAAGACGCCCATCACGTCGCCTCGCGCGCCGACCGAGTAGCCGGCTGCCTCGAACTCCGCGAACGCCTGCCCGTCGTTGGTGTCCGGCAGGACCGTGACCGGCACCCCGAGGGAGTGCAGCTTGAGGCCGTAGTCGACCACGATCTGGCGGGCGGCGTGGTTGGCTGCGGGGTCCTCCCGCTCCCGGATCGCGTGGTACTGGATCACGCCGACGAGACCCTCTTCCGTCTCGAGGAGCGCCAGCGCGAAGTTGAGCCCACGCGGGCGACCCGTCACCTTCTGATGAAGGAAACCCTCGTCGACGAGCTCGGCATGATCGCGGCGGTAGGCGATCGCGTTGCCGATCTTGAGCCGCCCGAAGTCGTTGTTGAACGGCGCGACCACGAGGCTCCACTTCCGGAGCTTGTTCTCGATGAACTCGCGCTGGTCAGTGGCGAGCTCGGACCAGCCGACGACCTGAATCCCTCGGCGGTTCAGATCTTCGTAGGCCAACGGTGCTCGCTTGGCAGGCACCACGAGGGCCTTCTTGTCGGCGTGCCGGGGGAGGGACCCGGCGCCGTACTTCGTCGTCACACGTCGTCTTCGCCGAACCCGGGTCGCGCCGGGTTGTCTCTGCCGTCGACGTCGGAATCGTCGGTGAGGTGGGTCTGCACGAACCTCTGCAACGCCCGGACCTGTTCCTTGGTGGCGTCGTCGTCGGTGCTGTTGGCGAGCGAGATCAACCGATCGTTGATCCCGCCGAGGGCGGCGATCTGTCGAGATGCGACCCGCTTGGCCTTCTCGGCCGCGACCCGGTCGCGCTTCTGCTCGATGGTGCGGAAGTTGTCGAGACCTCTGTCCAGGCCCCGAAGCAGCTTCAGCGCTTCATTGAGCTTTTCCTTGGCGTCGTCGCTGGCCATGTAGTCCTCCTCGAAGAGTTCGTCGGGCGGGAAGTCGACCCACTCGGGTCGCGGTTTCACGTAGTCGGGCCCACCCGAGTCGAGACCGCTGCCCCGGTCCGGAGGCATCGCGTCCTGCCACTGTTCGGCGATGCCGGGCGCGACGGGCTCGTCCCAGCCGGCTGCGGCGTGAGCATGCGGGTCCATGCCGCCCATGAAGGCCGCCTTGCCGCGCGGCCAGACGATGATGCCTGCCTGCGCGAACTCCCACCACAGGATCCGCTGCTCCTTGAGGGTGAGGTTCCAGGTGCGGATGTCGTCGGTGCCGCCGTGGTCGTGATAGCCCTCGGAGTCCGGGGCGCCGCCGCCTGGCACGCGCAGCATGTGGGCGCCCTGGACGATGGTCACCTTGTCGGCGAACGGCGCGACCCGGGGCCGACGCAGGACCGCACGGAAGACCTGGTCATAGAAGGCCGTGTGGAAGATCTCTCGGCCGCTGCTGTCGGTGCCGACCTGGCTCACAGTGAAATCAGGCATGGGCGAACCGCCCATGTCGGAGGACCCTGCCGGGCTGCCCGCAACCCATCTCTGGATGGTGGCACCGTCTAGGGCGGCGGGAGGTCGTTTCCATGAGATTCGTTCGCCTTCGCGGTGGTGAGTGCCGGGCAGTTAGCCAATTTTGTGGAGAGCGTCGCGCGGACGGAGCTCGACCGCACGCCAGGCGTAGACGGCGAGGCCGACAGCACCGGCCGCCATCGGGATGCTGGTGACCAGCCCGGCCAGGCCGTTGCCCGGGACCAGGAAAGTGATCAGAGCGAACAGCGTCGCGACCGGCACCCACTTCGGCACCACGTGCGACCGCAGGAGCCCGACGGCTTGCAGCACGGTTCCGATCATGACGGTCAGCGCGCCGGCGATCATGACGGCGAACAGATGTGCCTGGTCCTCGGCGATGGCGGCGAAGACAGCTGTGCCAGCGGCGGCGTCGACGTCGGGGCTGGTCGGGAAGTAGTAGGCGCCGGCCAGGAACGCGACGCCGATGCTCTGCAGCGTGATGCCGAGCCACATCAGGCCGGCACCCCAGGTCGTCCACGCCGAGCCACGGTGCTTCACGAGGACTGTCGAGGTCAGGGCCTGGGCCCCCACGTTGACGGCGCCGATCGTGGCGAGGCCGAGCAGCAGCAGCCACCATCGGTCGCGGATCGGCTCGATGTCGGTGAACGCGTAGGTCTCGTTGCCGGTCGAGGTCTCCGGCCAGAGCAGGCCGAGAGGTACGACGGCGACGGCCGTGACGACGAGCACGACGGCGACGGCGCGGACGCGGGTCCTGGTCGCAGTGTCATCGACGTGGGTGGCGGTGATGGCGGTCATGGCATCTCTCCAAACGTAAGGCTTCCTGTCCAAATATTGGAAGGAATCCTTACAAATGTCAAGAGCGATCGCTCGAGTGCGCCGGAGGCCGCGCTCAGTCGGTGATGGTGATGACGCCGGTCGGCTCGCTGAGGGCCTTCACGGTGAGCTCGGCCGCCCGGTCGAGGTCGACCTGGGGCTCGCCGGGTGGCTCCTCGTGATAGGTGCCGGGACCGTAGAGCTGTCCGTACCGCAGGACCACGCCCCGCTCCGCGAGGACCGAACGCTCCAGCTGTGCGACGGCGTCGGCATCGGGCCCTGGGGGCAGCTGCCAGGCCACGCTTTGAGCGACGATCTTCGGCGACCCGGCGCGCCGGCCGGCCTTGATCAGGTTGTGAGTGCCTTCGGTGCGGATGCGAGCATTCAGCTCTGCGTGCCCCTTGAGCTGCGCCACGTCATCGGGCAGGTCGGTCAGCTGGTTGAGGATGAGGTCCGGCCCGAAGGCACTGGTGGCCTGCATGAGCGCATCCCAGTCGAAGACGTCGCACAGGATCGGCTC
The DNA here is from genome assembly GCA_963769475.1 of uncultured Actinomycetota bacterium. Classification (GTDB taxonomy): domain Bacteria; phylum Actinomycetota; class Actinomycetes; order Propionibacteriales; family Nocardioidaceae; genus Nocardioides. The sequence goes on from CAVYLX010000004.1 coordinate 3,019, forward strand.
CGCGCCGAGCACGCTCAGCAGCCGAGCCTTGTCGGGTGAGCGGGTCATTCCGCCGACCACGTGCCCGGCCTCGACCAGCAGCGGGATCAGCCGCTGCCCGAGGACCCCGGATGCGCCGGCCAGGAAAATGCGTACGCCGTTGTCAGACTGCATCGAGGTTCTCCCTGTTGTGAGGTGGGCGGGACGAGCTGCGCTTGGTGACCAGCTGCGCTCCCAGGCTGAGGAGGGCGAAGAGGACGGTCACGGCGGAGTACCAGACGACGGTGGTCACCACCCCGAGCGGACCGGTGAGCTGGCCCGCGATGACGATCGGCACTCCGAAGGCGAGGTAGGAGACGACGTAGATGCCGGCGACGACGGCCGCCCGCTGGTTGGTCTCCACGAGCGGGAGGATCAGTCGTAGGGCCGCTGTGAAGGATGCGCCGAAGCCGACCCCCGCGATGGCCTGTCCGACGATCATGGTCGCGAGGCTCCCGACGAGTACGCCGCCGATGATGCCGAGCGCTCCGAGGATCGAGGCGTAGATGCCGATGGTCATGGCGAGGCGTGAGTCGACCCGTGCGAACGCGAGCCCGATCACGGCCGAGACGGCCGGCGCGACGAAGCCCGTGAAGCCGTTGAGGAAGGCGTTGTCGAGGTGGAAGACGCTGCGGACCATGCTCGGGGCGAGTCCGCCGGAGAGTCCGGCGAGCATCCAGACGGCGGCAAGCACGGGCGCAGCGGCGACGAACTCTGCTCGGGCGGCAGGCGGGATCGCGAGACGTGGGACCAGTGACCGGAGAGCGCCGGGTGAGGAGGAAACCGTCTCTGGTGCCAGCGCGAGGAGGGCTGTGCCGACGATCGTGACGACGGTCAGGACGACCCAGATGATGGAGTTCGCGCTCGGCGTGAGCTGGATGGCCAGGCCGGCGAGCAACGATCCGAACGCGAGACCGCCTGTCACGGCGACGCTGCCGAGGATCGCGCCCAGCCTCTTCCGGTTCGACGGCGCCAGCTCGACCAGCGCAGCCGTGAACGCGGTCGTGGCTGCGCCCCCGGCAACGCCTTGCACGATGCGTGCGGCGACCACCCAGCCGATGTCCGAGGCGACCAGGAACATGACATTCGATGCCAGTTGTACGACGAGAGCTCCGACCAGCACCGGGCGCCGGCCGACCAGGTCGGAGAGCGAGCCGAGGGTGAGAAGAGCAGCGAGAAACCCGACGGCGTACACGGCGAACGCCAGCGTGAGCAGCCCGGGTCGGAAGTGCCACTGCTCCCGGTAGACCACCAGCAGCGGCGTCAGTGCGCCGGCCGCGAGATAGAGGCACGTGAACGTGACCGCCGCTCCCGCGAAGGCCACGCCGGCGGGGATCGTAGGACGCCCGTGCCGGGTGGCGGGGCGCTCGGCGGACAACTGCGAAGTCGGCATACGCAACCCTCAGGCCACGCGCCGGTCCTCCGCGCCCGTCACCTCACTGGGACTCCCACTGGCCGGCCGCACACGTGCCGGCGTCACGCGTTGAGCAGTGCCCCGGAAAGCTCTCTGCGGGATCCGATGTCGAGCTTGGCGAAGACCTTGCGGAGGTGCCACTCCACCGTGCGTGGGCTGAGGAACAGCTCGGCGCCGATCTCGGGGTTGGTGCGCCCCTCCGCAGCGAGACGCGCGATCTGGGCCTCCTGCGCCGTGAACTTGTCCCGCGCCCCGACCGTTCGCACGCGAATGGTCTCCCCGGTGGCGACCAGCTCGCGCCGAGCTCGCTCGGCGAATGCCTCCGCACCCATCTCCGTGAACATGTAGTACGCCGCGCGCACGTGACTGCGGGCGTCGTTGCGACGACCCTCCCGTCGCAGCCACTCGCCATAGAGGAGCTGCGTGCGGGCCAGCTCGACGCGTATCCGAGACCGACCGAGCCGCTCGACAGCTTCGACGTAGCTGCTCTCCGCCGCATCTCCCTGCACCACCTGGGCGTGACACCGGGCCTCGATCCCCAGCGCCCACTCGGTGCCGCTGGGGGTCGTCGTGCGCGTCAGCAGCGCGAGCGCCTCCCTTGCCCGATCGAGGTTGTCGGTGCGCGAAGCGGCCTCGATGAGCTCGACTAGCGACCAGGTCGCGAAACCGAGCTCGTGCTGATGCGCTGCGCCGCGCTCGGCAGCGGTCATGGCCTCCCGGTACTGCCCCAGGCTGTTGTGCAGTACGGCTGAGGAGTAGTCGACGATGCTGAGGCCCATGCCCTCGCCTCTGGCTTCGGCCACGGGGATGCAGGTCCGCACGAGCTCGGACAGCGTGTCGGACTGCCCACGCCACGCCGCGAGCGCCAGGGCGCCGTACGGCGGCAGGTGATTGCCCGTCACCTCGGTGACCATGGCGAGCTCGTCGACCAGCGCGGCGGCCTCCGCCAGCTCGCCGGCGAACAGGTGCAGGCCCGTGCGGCTGCTGAGTGCAATCGGAAGAACGGACAGAGCTCCGGACTGCCGGGCCAGCTGGACGTGGCGGGTGCACAGCACGTCCCAGCTCTCGTCGTCCCACACGTCGTGGGCGGCGTGCGTGGCGAGCCACAACCAGCGGAGCGCGCTGGCGGCCGGCACCTCGTCGGTGCGCCACGCAGCCAATGCGCGCTGGAGGGCCGGGACACCTTCCGCGAAGCCCTCGGTCATCAGCTGCGTCAGGCCGTCCAGCAGGAGATCGGCCGGCCGATCGGTCGATGACGGCGTTGCGCGGCTTGCCGCGGCGACCTCCCGGGCACCGACCTCCGCGGCCAGTCGACCCACGTAGAGTCCCGCCGAGAGCGCATCGAGATAGAGGTCGCGGGCCGTCGAGTCATCCAGTGCCTCCATCCGTCTGGCTGCTGACAGCAGCAGGTGAGGCGCGTCTCGGCTGTCCCGGGAGAAGAACGCGATCTGGGCTCGAAGCACCTCCACCGCGGCGAGGGTCGGCTCGTCGAGCAGCTCTGCGTCGAGATCCTCCAGCAGGGTCAGCGCCGCGTCCGTCGAGCCCGCCCGGTGCGAGGCCCGCGCCGCGGCCAGGATCCGAGCCGGGCGCCGGCTGGGATCGGTCGACAGCTCGATGGCGCGGGCGAGGAATGCCGCCTGCGCCGACAGACCTCCCCGGGCCTGCGCCCGATCTGCGCACTTCTCCAGGTCGGTGGCGATCTCCTCGTCGGGACCGCCGGCTGCGTACGCTCGATGCCACGCCCGCCGGTCGGGATCAAGCGTCGGGTCGGTCTCCTCGGCCAGAGCGAGATGCACGGCTTGCAGGTCGGTCAGCTCTGCTGCCCGGGCCACGGCGGAGCGCGCCAAGGGATGCCGGAAGCGGACTCGGACACCCATCTCGATGAGGCCGGCCTGGACCGCGGGAGCCGAGGCCGAGGCGTCGACTTCCAACCGCTGCATCGCGCGGCGGAGCAGGTCCGCGTCCGCGACAGGCTCGAGAGCAGCTGCCAGCAAGAACAGCTGGGTCGGCCTGGGCAAGGCGCCCAGCCGCTGCGAGAAGCCCTGCTCCAGCCGAGTCTCCAGCGGCACGCTGTCGGCCAGGCCGAACCCGAAGGTGAGCTCTGCGGTCGAGAGGCCGCGAGGCAGCTCCAGCAGTGCCAACGGATTGCCACGGGTCTCGGCCACGATGGTCTCGCGTACGCGGTTGTCGACGTCGGCGGTCAGTACGGAGTCGAGGAGCGCGCGGGCATCCGTGTCGGTGAGCCCGCGGAGGTTCATGGTCGGTTGCCCCACCAGCTCCCTGCCTTCGCGCACTCCCCGCAGGGCGAAGACCAGCGCGACCGGATCGGCCATCTGTCGCCGGGCCACGAACGCGAGGGTCTGCGTGGAGATCAGGTCCAGCCACTGCGCGTCATCGATGACACACACCAACGGCCGCTCCTCAGCGACCTCCGCGAGGAGGCTCATCACTGCGAGTCCGACCAGGAACCTGTCCGGCGGTTCCCCGGCGTGCATCCCGAACGCCGTGGCCAGCGCGTCGCGCTGCGGGCCTGGTAGCCGATCGAGGTGATCCAGCATCGGGCCGCACAGCTGGTGCAAGCCGGAGAACGGCAGCTCCACCTCGGCCTCGACACCTGCCGCGCGGGCTACCCGGCAACGCGGCTCGAGCCCGCTCGTGAGGTAGTCGAGCAGGGCGGTCTTGCCGACACCCGCTTCGCCGCGCAGCACGAGGACCTGGCTCCCGTCGGAGTGCAGGCGGCCCACCAGTCCATCGAGCGTCGCGCACTCGGTCTGCCTGCCCCGCAGCTTCGTCGCCATGGACCCTCCAGGTGAGGTCGAAGCCCGCTCCAGCGGCGCCAACGACTCCCGCCTTGGGCGGGTGCCCTCCCAGACCGGCCGCCGCCTCGGGCAACACGCCCGTCCGGGCGCGAAACCTCCCCGGCATCTTGTCACACCTCCCGCTCGTGCAGAGGGCGTGCCGTGTGGTCCGGATGGCCGCGCGTACGCCGGGATTCCTTGAGCGCTGCCTCGTGCAGGTGCCGCCGTCCGGCGGTGAGCCGCTCGCGTACTTCGCGCTCCACCTCGCGGAATGGCGACCAGTAGCTGTCGTCGTAGTCCTCCACGATCTGGAACGTCCACCGGTCCCGGATCACGTTGCGCCCGACCAGCTCGGTCGCGATCCAGTCCGCGATCTCGTCGTGCCCGGTCGCCCTCAGGGCGTCGACCGCGTCGCCCAGCTTGAAGTCCGCTCCACCGGTCAGCTGATGGAACGAGTAGAGATGACCGCGCGCCCGCTCGGTCATCTCCAGCGCCTCGGTGACCAGACCGACCGCGTCGATGGTCCGGCTGTCGACACTCTCAGGGCGCTGGGAGCCCACCACCACCAACCGTTCGAGCTTCCTGTCCACGATCTCGCTCCTTCTGCTCACGCGGCACCAGCCGTTGGCGCCGGATCCACGTTCCCGCGCCAGCAGGACGGGCACACCCGGGAGGACCCTGGTCAGGGCCAGGGACCTCTCGCCAGTGACTCTCGCGGTCCGGTCAGTCTCCGCGGTCGTTCTCGTCAGGCTCGTTCTCGTCGGGCTCGTTCTCGTCGGGCTCGTTCTCGTCGGGCTCGTTCTCGTCGGGTTCGTTCTCATCGGGCACGTCCACTGGTGCCTCAGTGGGCGTTCGGGACGGCTGATCGGACTCACCGTCGTCGCCACATCCGGTGGCAGCCGACACGGTGAGGACGGCGATGAGGAGCAGGCGGGCGGCGGAGGTTCGAGTAGTCATGCCGCCACGTTAGGCACGCTTTTCAGCCCCTGACACCAGTCACGTGACTGCCCCAGGGCACGGGCCAGTGGGTTGACTGATGCGCCCACCACGGTGCGGGTCGGAGACTCCGGGACATGGCTACCGGAGAGGAACTACTCATGTTGCTGAAGCCGAATCCGCCCGCCCGGCACCGCGGCCGGGGGTCCTTCCATCTCGTGCGACGTTCCGTCTTCGTCGCCCTGGCTGGGTCGCTGATCGGGTGCCTCGTGCTCACGGTCGGCGTGCGGTCCCAGCAGGTCGTGGACCTGACGCCGGTTGCCGAGCCGTTCGACCCCGAGGTGATCCTGCCCGGCCGGGTGGACGCCGCCTTGCATCGGACCCTGGACGCCGTCGAGAGATCCGTCGCTGCCATCGACGATCGACGTCGAGGCGGATGCTCGCCGGGCCCTGCGAGCCGCCGCCCAAGGCTTCGATCGATCGCACCTGGCCGTATTGCGCCAGGTGCAGGCGGTGCCCGATCCCCAGGCCGAGGACGAGAGCACGGCAGGTCCCGACAGCGCACTGGCCGCGCTGAACGTGGAGCAGGTATCGGTCGTCGCGGTGTCCGGACTGTTCGACCGGGTTCGCGGCAAGGGGATCGTCGTGCGGATCCGCTCTGCGCTGGTCAGGGCACTGAAGGCGCGGGCGGGGCTGGTGAGAGTGATCACCGGTCTCGACCCGGAGGGAGCCGGAGCGGCTTACGCAGATGCTCTGGCTGACACGGTTCCGGCCTACACCGACGAGGTCGCGGCCGTGAACGAGGCTCTGCAGCACGACCGGCTCACAGGTGTGGCCCGGCAGGCCTTGCGGGCGGCGCTCACCCGCAGCAGAGCAGCAGAGACAGCGATGGTCTCGGCCTTCGGCGGTGGCGAATGAAGCGGCGCTGGCCGTTCTGGCTGCCAGTGCTTGCGGCAGTGGTGCTGCTCTCGGCACCGCTTGCCAGCGTGACCTCACCAGCTCCAGTCGTGGCCGCGCCCGTCGCTACCTCCCCGGCACTCGCCAGCCCCGCCGGGAGCGCGGGCATCGACACCGAGGCAGAGCTGCGGAAGGCGTGGGCCGACCCGCGGAGGACGCGGATCGACCTGACCGGCGACATCGAGCTGCGCAACTGCCGGATCGGTGACCCGATCCGTGAGTCGTCGTACCCGATGCACGTGCACGGTCACGGGCACTTCATCCGGCAGTCCTGCTTCGAGAAGCGACTGCTGCGCCAGGACGGCACCGGTTACGTCCAGCTCGAACAGCTGCACCTCAGCAGGGGCGGAAGCGACGGTCCCGGGGCCGCGGTGACGACCCGCGGTGAGATCACGCTGGTGGACTGCGTGGTCGTGCAGAACCTGGCCGAGGAGCCGGGCGGCGGCATCTTCTCGATGCGGCGGGCGACGGTGATCCGCTCACAGATCAGCGGCAACCTGGCCAACGACGACGGGGGCGCGGTGTACGCCAGGCGCGGAGGCGTGGAGGTCTACGACTCCGTGCTCAGCAACAACCTGGTCGACGGGTCGGGCGGGGCCGTGGGCTCGACCGGCGACATCTTGATCGTGCGGTCACGTGTCGACGGCAACACCACCGACGGCGACGGAGGTGCGCTCTACACGGACGAGTCCGGCGACGTCACGGTGGTGGATTCCACCATCGATGGCAGCACCGCCGACGGACCGGGAGGCGCGATCTTCACGCTCGACGGCGACGTGGCCGTCTTCGGCTCCACCCTTGTCGGCAACCGAGCCGATGACCGAGGTGGAGCGATCGCCGGCGAGGCCGACGTGCTCGTCGTCAACTCGACGATCGCGCGCAATCTCGCGGTCGCCCACGTCGGGCGGTGGGGTCTGGGCGCGCGGCAACCTCACAGTCGTCAACTCCACCGTCACCGACAACTACGCCGAGGGCCAGGGCGGTGGCCTCCTGGCCGCCGGCACGGTCTCCCTGTTCGGGTCGACGGTGAGCAGCAACATCGCGCCTGTGGGTGCGAACGTCGGCGCCGGGGGCAGGTTCAGCAGCTTCGGATCCGTGGTCGGCCCGGCGTTCACGCTCAACGCGAGCGGCGACGCCCGGCCAACCCGACTGAGCTGTCGCGTCTACGACGTCACCTCGCTCGGCCACAACCTCACGACCGACACCTCCTGCAAGTTCGCGGGAACCGGGGACCTTCTCGTCGAGGACGGGCCGAAGCTGGCCCCGTTGGAGGACGATCCGGACGGGCGCGTGATGTGGCCGATGCCGGGTAGCTCCGTGCTCGACCGGATCCCCTCCGGACAGTGCCGGGCCCCTCTTCCCGAGCTGGTGCCGGCAGCGCAGCTCCTTACCGACCTGGTATGGGACGACGTACTAGCGCAGGACCAGTTGGGTGGCGCCCGCGACGCGGGAACGCCTTGTGACATCGGAGCGGTTGGAGGTACGACGCCATGAACATCGAAGCTCGCCTAGTCGCCTTGGTGGTTGCGCCAGTGGTCGCGGTGGTGGCCGCGCAGAGCATGCTCCCGGCGCTGTCGGCACCCGCGCCCGACTCGGTCGGAGAGCCTGCCAGTGACCCAGACGTCACGTGTCTTCGGAGCCGGAGACAGCGAGCTGGCCAAGCTCGACCAGCGGATCGACCGGATGCTGCGCCCCGTGCGTGAGTACGAGCGCACCCGCACGAAGATGTACCGCTGGTGGCGCTGCGTGCAGCCCTTCGCAGTGGACCAGATCGGGGACCCCGAGCACGGTTGGGGGTTCCAGTACGACGAACGCGACGGCTCGGGGGTCGACACCCGGACGGCGCTCGCCCGCCATCAGGGGGCCGGACGGGGACAGCTGCGCCTGTTGCGCTTCAGCCGCGAGGACGGTTGCCTGACCAACGCGCCGGACCCGAACGGCACCGGCGAGGATGCGCGGGCCATCGCGGTCGCGCCTAGGGAGAGCCTGGCTCCCCTTCTGCGGCAAGCACGCGGAAGCTTGGCAGCGCTTCGACACCTGGAGAAGCGGACGGCACAGCTCGAGCGACGGATCGGACGGCTCGAGGGGGCGTTCGACCGGTTCGACGAGTGGGAGTCCTGCCTGTCCTGGCTGCCGGTCACCGAGTACGGCCACACCCACCAGGGCCTCGGGTTCATCTACGAGGGCGGAGGCCCCCGGCAGTACCTCTCTGCGATCGACATCGACAGCAGCGAGTGGGACGACCCGGACTACATGTTGCTCGCGTTCATCGGTCGGGACCAACCGTTCAGTGCCACCGAGTGTGGCCACGAGCCGGGGGAGTCGGTTGACCGTGCGGTGCCCACGACGCGGAGTGCCACCCGGCCCGCCGCTCGTCCGGAGCAGGGCTGGGCCGAGCGCGTCCAGGATGTGAAGCACGACCTGGCCGGCGCGCTCGAAGACATCGAGGATCTCCTCGAGCCGGCCCAGGAGTTCGTGCAGTTCGACGAGTGCATGTTCACCGTCGGCATGGGCGAACGTGGCGGACCCGGAACGGGCTACCTCTTCCGCACCGAGTCAGGAACCTCGGTCCGACGGTCCGCCCTCTTCTTTGACATGACTGGTCTCCGGCTGCCGCAGATGGACGTGATGGCGTTCCCGGGTGAGGAGCCGCCCCAGATCGAGTGCAACGAGGACGCGGGCGGCCAGAACACCGACGAATAGGCCTGGGAGACTCCTCGCACGGCCCCAGCGCGAGGAGTCCCAATGGACCTGTACGAAGCGATGCGCACGACTGCGTCGGTGCGCGAGTTCACCGGCGAACCCCTACCCGACGACGTACTCCACACGATCCTGGACAACGCGCGGTTCGCACCGAGCGGTGGCAACCGGCAGGGCACGCGGATCATCGTCGTCCGAGATCTCGAAGCGAGGCGGGCGCTGGCGGAGCTCAACCTCCCGGGTGCCCGCCGCTACACCGCGCAGAAGGCGGCCGGTGAGGTGCCGTGGAACGCGCTCTCGCCCCCAGGCGTGTCCGACGACGTCATCGCCGCGACCGAGGTGCCCGACTTCTGGACCCAGCCGGTGCTCGACGCCGCGGTGGTGCTCGTCGTGTGCGTCGATCTCGGGCTGGTGGCCGCGCTGGACCAGGAGCTCGACCGCGTCGGCATCGTGGGCGGTGCGTCGGTCTACCCGCTGGTGTGGAACATCCTGCTGGCCGCGCGGGCCGAAGGGTTCGGCGGCACGATCACGACCATGGCCGTCGCGGAGGAGCCGCGGGTCCGTGAGCTCTTCGGCATTCCCGAGCAGTACGCCGTCGCCGGAGTCCTGCCGCTCGGCAAGCCGGTGCGCCAGCTCACCAAGCTGAAGCGGGCTAGTGTCGAAGACCTGACCCGACTCGAGCACTGGGAAGGTGGGCCGCTCTCATGACCAGCGACCAGCCAGCAATCGACGTGGCGGCGATCGACGCCGAACGTGAACGCATCCGCACGACGTACCTGAAACCCGAGGCGAGCCGGGCGCCCTCCACCGCCCGCGGCCTGCACCACTTCGCGATGATCAGCAGGGATGTCGAGGAGACGGTGCGGTTCTACCAGGACCTGTTGGGCTTCCCGCTCACGGACATCTTCGAGAACCGCGACTACCAGGGCTCCAACCACTTCTTCTTCGACATCGGCAACAGCAACCTGATCGCCTTCTTCGACTTCCCCGGCCTCGACGTCGGCCCCTACGCCGAGGTGATGGGCGGGCTCCACCACATCGCCATCTCGGTCGAGCCGGAGCGGTGGGCGGAGCTCAAGGCCAAGCTCGACGCGGCGGGTGTCGACTACCAGAGCGAGAGCGGCACCTCGATCTACTTCCGCGACCCCAACGGCGCCAGGTTGGAGCTGATCGCCGACCCGCTGGGGGAGATGTACGGCACCAAGGTTCTCTGACCAGCCCCGCGCGGTCAGGGCGCAGGCGTGTCCGCGGACTTGAAGGGATTGTTCGTCGGGCACTCGCTGTTCGTGCAGATCCGCTCGTCGGCCGTGTCGTCGGGTTCGTTGACGCGGAGGGTGCGATCGCTCGGGTCGCCGCTGAGGCGGACCTCGGAGCCGCAGACCTCGCAGGGCCGGTTGTCCTGGTACATCGCTGCCAGTGCCCCGATGCCCGAACTCCGATGCGGCTCTGGGATGCCAGCATGGTGAGGTGACCGGTCCACGCGAGCTGTTGAAGGCGGAGCGCCGCAGCACGCTGCGTCGACTGGCAGGCCTGACGGCCGCGTTCGACGAGGTGGTGGCCGCGTCGAAGGACACCAACGCCGACGACGAGCACGACCCGGAGGGCGCGACGATCGCGTTCGAGCGGTCGCAGGCCGACGCGTTGGTGCGCCAGGCGCGCGAGCACCTCGCAGAGATCGACGCCGCCGAGGCCCGGCTGGCAGCCGGCACCTACGGCATCTGTGAGCGGTGCGGCCGACCGATCGCCGAGGCCCGACTGGAGGCGAGGCCGACGGCGCGGCTGTGCATCGAGTGCGCTTCGGCGTAGGTAGCGTCGGCGCATGCGACTCAGGCTCGGGCGCCCCGACATCGGGCGGTACGCCGACAGCTTCGACGTGCCGGCGGCGACCGACGAGTTCGGTGTCACCTTCCTCGGAGTTGCGACTCTGCTCCTGGACGACGGCGAGTCGGCGCTGCTGACCGATGGGTTCTTCTCGCGGCCGTCGCTGCGCAAGGTCGCGTTGAGCAAGGTCGCGCCCGACGAGGCGCGCATCGACGCGGTGCTCGCGCGGGCCGGTATCGACCGACTCGATGCCGTCGCCCCGGTGCACTCGCACTTCGACCACGCGCTGGACTCCGCGGTGGTGGCGGAGCGGACCGGCGCCGTGCTGGTCGGTGGTGAGTCGACCGCCAACGTCGGCCGCGGCAGCGGGCTGCCAGCGGAGCGGATCCGGGTCGCGGCGCCGGGGGAGGCGATGACGTTCGGGTCCTTCCGGCTGACCCACGTGGAGTCACACCACTGCCCACCCGATCGCTTCCCAGGAGTCATCACCGAACCAGTCGTGCCACCGGTGAAGGTCGGTGCCTACAAGTGCGGTGAGGCCTGGTCGATGCTCGCCGAGCACCGCAGCGGCCGCACGGCGCTGATCCAGGGGAGCGCTGGCTTCGTGCCCGGCGCGCTCGACGGGTGGAGTGCGGACGTCGCCTACTTGGGCATCGGCCAGCTCGGCGTGCAGAGCGAGGACTACATCCGCACCTACTGGGCCGAGACCGTGGCAGCAGTCGGGGCGCGGGTCGTCGTGGTGACCCACTGGGACGACTTCTTCCGGCCGCTCGACAAGCCGCTGAGGGCGTTGCCCTACCTCGGCGACGACCTCGACGTCACGATGCGGATCCTCGACGAGCTGGCCAACGCTCAGGGCGTGAGCCTGCACTTCCCGACGGTCTGGCGGCGCGAGGACCCCTGGGTGCACCTCCGCACGTGACTTGCGCCGGACGATGTGTTGGGCTTGGCAGCATGCTCAGCCGGGCTCGGGACGCAGGGTTGCGCACGGTCTTCCTCCTCATCGGCGCCGCGATCTTCTACGGGTTCGCCGCCATCGACTTCGGCCTGGCGGCGTTGCTCTGGGAGGCGTCGCCGCGCCCGGTGGCCCTGCTCGCGCTGGCGTTGCTGGTCCTGGTGCCGCCCAGCCTGCTCGGGTTGGTGCCCGGCATCCGTGAGCTCGAGGTGCAGGCCAGCCGCTCTCTCCTGTCACCGACGGTTGCCCTGTCGACGTCGAGCACCCGCGACCGCCGGACGCTGGCCAGGACCGCCGGCTTCGCCCTGCTGCACCTGATCCTGGGCGGGGTCGCCGGCACGGTGCTGGTCGTAGCAGTGCCCTGGCTGATCGTCCGCGCGGGGGAGGAGGAGCTGCAGCTGGCTGCCGGTGCCGTGTTCCTGCTGGTCGTCGCGGTAGGGAGCGTGGTCGCGATGGGTGTGGCCATGTCGTGGTCGGCAGCCCACCTGCTCGGGCCGAGCGCAGCCGACCGGCTCCTCATCGCCGAAGAGCGGCTCCGAGAGGAGCAGGAGCGCGTCGGGCTCGCCCGCGACCTGCACGACGGGATCGGCCATGCGCTGAGCATCATCGCCTTGCAGGCCGAGGCCGGCCGCCAGGTGATCGACACCGATCCGGCGCGCGCCGAGGAGTCGCTGGAGACCGTGACGAAGACCGCCCGCGACGCTATGGCCGAGCTGGACGAGATGATCCGGGTGCTGCGCGACGCCGCCTCGGCGGAGCGCGGCTCGACCTTGGACGATCTGACGGAGCTGGTCGAGTCCTACCGCGCCACCGGCATGAGGGTGTCGGTCGATGTCGCGGACCTGCCCGTGGTTCCGGACTTCGCGTCGAAGGAGGCGTTCCGAGTCGTCCAGGAGGCGCTGAGCAACGCGCGGCGGCACGGGTCGGGCACGCGGGCCGAGCTGAGCGTGCGGGTCGTCGGCGGCAACGTCGTGATCGAGGTGCGCAACCCGAGCGGGCCTGGTTCGTCGACTTCCGGTGTGGGCGGGCACGGTCTGGCCGGTCTTCGAGAGCGGGTGGCGGTCTTCGGGGGCACGATCACCGCCGAGCCGGTGCAGGACGAGTGGCAGCTGCGGGCCGAGCTGCCGCTGGGAGTCAGGCCATGAGCGGCGGGTCGATCACGGTCGTGCTCGTCGACGACGAGCCGTTGGTGCGCCAGGGCCTGCGGACGATCCTGGAGGCGGGTGGCGACATCGAGGTCGTGGGCGAGGCCGGTGACGGTGCCGAGGCGCTGGCCGTCGTGCGGCGTACGTCGCCCGACGTCGTCTGCATGGACGTGCGGATGCCCTCGGTCGACGGCATCCGCGCCACCGAGCTGCTGCTGGCGGCCGACCACCCACCCAAGGTCCTGATGGTCACCACCTTCGAGAGCGATGACTCGCTCTACGACGCTCTGCTCGCCGGTGCCTCGGGCTTCCTGCTGAAGCGGGCCGAGGCCGCGCACATCCTGGCGGCGGTCCGCACCGTGTACGCCGGTGACAGCCTCGTGCTGCCGGACTCCATGCGCCGCCTCGCGGCACAGAACGTCCGTGGACGCCCCACCTACCAGGGCCCCGCGCTGACCAGCCGCGAGAGCGCCGCGTTGACGCTCATCGCGCGGGGGATGACCAACGCCGAGATCGCCGCCGAGCTGGTGATCGGGGTCGAGACCGTCCGCACCCACGTCGCCAACCTCCTGGCGAAGCTCGGCGCCAGGGACCGCACCCAGGCGGTCGTGATCGCCTACGACACCGGCCTGCTGTCGCCGCGCGCTCACTGACCGCAGGTGTCGCACCAGGCGCGGGTGGACCGGAAGTAGAAGAGCGCGGCGATCGCCATGCCGACTCCCCAGACGAGGTAGGCAGGCACGGCCACCCAGAAGAACGCCTCGGGCAGGTCGAGCCCGCCGCTGGGTGGGAACGGGTTCCGGCCGGCCAGCCGCTCCGCGACCATCTGGCCGAGCAGCACGCTGAAGTAGATGACGACGCCGCCCGACGTGAAGGCGGCCGGGCCGAGCACCAGCCAGCGCGGCAACCGGCGTCCCCATCGGTGGACGAGCGCGAGCGGCAGGGCGGTGCCCGCCAGGCCGACCGCGACCTCGAACAAGATCAGCGAGAGACCCGACGACAGAGGTGACTTGTCGAAGCCGACCACCGCCTGCGCAAGCACCCGCATCGAGAACCCGACCACGGAGATGTACGCCGCGGCGTACACCCACCGGGGCGTCACCTTCAGTGACGAGGTCCAGGTGCTGACCCGGCGGCCGCACTCGACGCACGGCGCCCGCCGAGAGAGCACGTCGGTGGCCACGGCCGAGCCGAGCGCGAGCCCCACGGTCAGGCAGGCGACCCGGCTGACTGCGCCGAGGGGATAGAAGCCGATCCCGGTGCCCGGGAAGAGTCCGCCGACGATGTCGAGCAGGAGCAGCGGGCCGCCGACCGCAACCAGCGCGAGGCAGACGCCACCGGCCACGACGAGCCGCACCTGCCGGAGCAGGCCGAACGCCGTCGGCCGGATCAGGGCGGCCGCGGCGAGAGCAGCCGCCACGCACATGCCGACCGCCGCCCAGCCGTCGATGCCGACCAGGTCCGTGTCGATGGGGGAGAGGCGGGCCGTCGGCGGCCGCAGCTCCCAGAGCAGGCGGAGGCCGGCGTAGGCGAGGGCAGCGACGACCGCAGCCGCCGCGTAAGGCCGGGGCCGGGCCGCTGTCGTCACGACGTCCGCCGGCGGTGGTAGTCGATGGCGACGACCGCGAGGAGCGGACCCCACGCCAGCAGCGGCAGGTAGCAGACGACGACGATGACCGTCTGTACCGCGTCGAAGTGGCTGAAGAAGTCGACCCTCGTCGTGTTGGCGAAGGTGACCGTCCACAACAGTGTCAGCGCTACCGCGCCAGTGAGTGCAGGGATGGTCGCGGCCAGCGGCGGGACCCGACGGCCACCGATGAGCGGCAGCCACCGGGGGCAGACCTCGCCCCACGGCTGCACCAGCCCGAGCGTGAGCAGAGCCAGACCCTCCAGCAGCACGCTGAGCATGATGATCCCGACCGCCTCGCCCAGCGGCACCGGCTCGGCCGCCATCAGCGGGACGCCGAGCACCAACGCGATCCGCCAGAGGCCGGACGGCAAGGTCAGCAGCGACACAACGTGCGCGGTCCTGCGCACCCGCGGGTCCGGGGCGATGCGAGCCGTCGTTGCGGGTGTGAGCTTGGTCGAGGTCATGCCTCGAGCATCGGCCGGGCCGAGGCTCCGTAACTCCCCCCGGCGGGGGAGCCGTCACCCCACGAGGGTGACTCAGCGCTTGGTGGCGATGAGGGTCGATGCGTCGGAGGCGACCATCACCTCGACGGTGGTGAAGCGCTCGTCGGTGAGCCACTGCTCGCGGAGGGTGTCGACCCGGCCGGCCGTGATCGGCGGCCACATCTCGCAGGGCACGAAGTCGTCGAGCACGACGATGCCGCCGCCCTCGACCAGGTCGGCGACGCCGTCGACGCCGACCTCGGTGGGCTCGCCGGAGTCGAGGAAGAGCAGGGAGTAGGGACCGCGGTCGAGCAGGGTCGACCAGTCGGCGGCGAGCACCTCGACCTGCGGGTCGTCGACGAAGATCTCCGCCGCGGCCTTGGCCAGGCGCGGGTCCAGCTCCGCGGTGAGGATGGTCGTCTTGTCGTTGCGTACGCCGGAGCGCAGCCACGCGGTGCCGACACCGCAGCCGGTGCCGAACTCGGCCATCGTCCCCTCGCGGGTCGCCGCCAGCATGGCGAGCAGCCGGCCGGTCTCGTTGCGGCAGAACGACACGTAGCCGGCCTTGCGCGAGACGTCGAAGGCGCGGTGCACCACGTCAGGGAGATCGGGCGGGGCAGACATGACGCGAGTCTTTCATTACGGGGCGTTCGTCTCGCATCGCGAACGAATGGCGGAATCGGGGAGACGGCAGCGGGCGACCCGCGTACGCTCCTTTCATCATGCGGAGCGTTTTCGTACTTATCGAACGCCGCGGCGAGGCCTGACGAGAGGCCACCTCGCCGCGGTGGATCGGCGTTGGTACGGGCTTCTTCACACAACTCAAGCCCCGAAGACGCCCGCCGCAGCGGGTCGCAGCTCCAGACATGGCGCGATCCGCAGATCTTGTAGCCCGTTCTTTCTCATGTGATCCATGAGTGACGCCACCCGCTTCGGCGGGCGCCTTCGGTGCATCCCCAACCGAAGCAATCACCCATCAGATCCCCGGAATGAGAAGAGCGATGTACGACATGTATCCCGAATGGGGCCCGGCCAAGCACCGGACCGACGAGCAGGGCAACTCCGACCAGCGCGGTGCGCTGCAGACGGCGCTTGACCTGCGAGACAACGGCGGCGAACGCCCGGACGACAACTAACGTTCGCGCCCATGAGCACCCTCAAGCTGGCAGTCATCCCGGGCGACGGCATCGGTCAGGAGGTCACCGCAGAAGCCCTCAAGGTTCTGGAGGTCGCCGCGCCTGCGGACGTGAAGTTCGAGCCGACCCGTTACGACCTCGGCGCCGAGCGCTACCTGGCGACCGGTGAGGTGCTGCCCGACTCGGTGCTCGCCGAGATCCGGGACCACGACGCGATCCTGCTGGGTGCGGTGGGCGGGAAGCCCAACGACCCGAACCTGCCCCCGGGCATCCTCGAGCGCGGCCTGCTGCTGCGGCTGCGGTTCGAGCTCGACCACTACGTCAACCTGCGCCCGTCGCGCATCTTCCCGGGCGTCACCTCGCCGCTGGCCAACCCGGGCGACGTCGACTTCGTCGTCGTGCGCGAAGGCACCGAGGGCCCCTACACGGGCAACGGCGGCGCCCTGCGGGTCGGTACGCCGCACGAGATCGCCACCGAGGTCTCGGTCAACACCGCGTTCGGTGTCGAGAGAGTCGTCCGCGACGCGTTCACCCGCGCCCAGCGGCGTACGCGCAAGAAGCTGACGTTGGTCCACAAGACCAACGTGCTCGTCAACGCCGGCTCCGTCTGGTGGCGGCTGACCCAGGAGGTCGGCAAGGAGTTCCCCGAGGTCACCGTCGACTACATGCACGTCGACGCGGCGATGATCTTCATGACCACCGACCCCGCACGCTTCGACGTGATCGTCACCGACAACCTCTTCGGCGACATCATCACCGACCTCGCCGCTGCCATCACGGGCGGCATCGGCCTCGCGGCCTCCGGCAACGTGAACCCCGACCGGACCGCTCCCTCGATGTTCGAGCCCGTGCACGGATCGGCGCCCGACATCGCCGGTCAGCAGAAGGCCGACCCCACCGCCGCGATCCTGTCGGTGTCGCTGCTGCTCGACCACCTCGGGCACGCCGACGCCGCTGCCGCTGTCGAGGCGGCCGTCATCGCCGACCTCGCGGAGCGAGTACCCGGTGCCACCCGGCGTACCCCCGACGTAGGCGACGCGATCGCCGCCCGGCTGGGCTGAGCCCCTCTCAGCTCGTCGGGCCTTTCCGAATCCCCATTTAGTAGGAAGTTCGACTATTTTGTCCTCCATGCAGATCCACACCACGCTGATGGATTGCGGCGTCCCTGACGAGCGGCTGTCGGCGATCCTCGCGAACCCCGGGTTCGGTGCCCACTTCACCGACCACATGTTCACCCTCGAGTGGACCCCCGAGGACGGCTGGCACGGCGGCCGGATCACGCCGTACGGCCCGCTCACGCTGGACCCGGCGACCTCGGTCCTGCACTACGCGCAGGAGACGTTCGAGGGCATGAAGGCCTACCGGCACGACGACGGGTCGATCTGGACCTTCCGTCCGGAGGAGAACGCCGCACGGATGGTGCGCTCCAGCAAGCGGCTGGCGCTGCCCGAGCTGCCGGTCGACGACTTCGTGCAGGCGGTCGACGCGCTGGTGAAGGTCGACCAGCGGTGGGTGCCCGACAACGCGGGGGAGAAGAGCCTCTACCTGCGGCCGTTCATGATCGCCACCGAGGCCTTCCTCGGCGTGCGTCCGGCCCAGCACGTCACGTTCATGGTCATCGCGAGCCCGGCCGGCGCCTACTTCAAGGGCGGCGTGAAGCCGGTGACGCTGTGGCTGACGGAGGAGTACACGCGCGCGGGCCGCGGCGGCATGGGTGCGGCCAAGACCGGCGGCAACTACGCCAGCTCGCTGGTGGCGCAGCAGGAGGCCACCGCCCACGGCTGCGACCAGGTGGTCTTCCTCGACGGCCAGGAGGGCAAGTACATCGAAGAGCTCGGCGGCATGAACATGTACTACGTGTTCGACGACGGCCACATCGTCACGCCCGAGACCGGCACCATCCTCGAGGGCATCACCCGCGCCTCGATCATGGAGCTCGCGGGCAAGCTCGGCCACCAGGTCGAGGAGCGCAAGGTCACGATCGACGAGTGGCGCGACGGCGTCGGCAGCGGCCGGATCGTCGAGGTGTTCGCCTGCGGCACCGCCGCGGTGGTCACCCCCGTGGGTGCCCTGAAGTGGGCGGGCGGCGAGACGCCGGCTCCGGCCTCGACCGACCTCACGATGCGGATCCGGCAGGCCCTGGTCGACGTGCAGTACGGCCGGTCCGAGGACACCTTCGGCTGGATGCACAGAGTCGTCTAGGACCGTCGGCCGCGCTTGATCTCGGTGTCGAGCGAGTCCAGGCGCTGCTCCCAGAAGCGGCGGAAGCCTCCTAGCCAAGCGTCCACCTCGGCGAGCGGACCTGCGTCGATGGCGTAGATCCGGCGGTTGCCCTCGGGCCGCACGGTCGCGAAGCCGCTCTCCCGCAGCACCCGCAGCTGCATCGAGACGGCCGGCTGGCCGATGCCGAACTCCTCCGAGATCACCGCGACCACGTCGCCCGAGGCGTGCTCGCCGGAGGCGAGCAGCTCGAGGATGCGACGGCGTACGGGGTCGCCGAGCACGTCGAAGGCGTGCACGGCCTACTCCGTCGCCGTGTACGCCGCCGCGCAGCGCTCGGCGGCCGCGCGCGCCTCGTCGGGGTCGGTGCCGGCCGCGATGCTGGCCTCGGCCCAGGCGGCACTGCAGTCGTGCATGAACCCGTCGAGCTCACCCGGCATGATCTGCTCGCGCGGCACCACGGTGGGGTCGGCGAAGTGCTCGGCCAGGCCCATCAGCATCGACTCCCACCCGAGGCCGACGGCCCCCGGGCCGAACTGCGCCCAGAGGTCCGGGTCCACCGAGGCCGAGTGCTCGAGCTGAAGCAGGGTGCCATCGTCGGAGGGACGCAGGGAGACATCGACCCAGCTGGTGTCGGGGCCGTACTCCCAGGTGAGGCTGAGACGTTCGGGCGGGTCGCAGGCGAGCACCTCGCCGCCGGCGTTGCCCTCGAGCTGGAAGCGGCCACCCAGCGTCAGCTCACCGGTGACCGGCATCATCCAGCGGGTGATCCGCTCGGCGGTGGTCAGGGCGTCCCACACCTCCTCGGCAGTCGCCTCGAAAGTGCGGGTGACGGTCAGCAGCCGCAGCTCCTGGCCATCACGGGTGATCGTCGACAGGGAGCGGTCGACCGCGCCCAGGTGGTCAGCAGGGGTGAGGTTCATTGCGACACTATATCAGGCAATACTGATATTCGAGTGATCCACATCTCGGGCACCGCTGCTGACTGAGCGCGGGGCCATCGCTAAGGTAAGGCTGACCTAACTCAAGGAGAGCCATGCTTTTCCGTTCCGCCACCCGCCTCGTCGCCGCCTCGCTGGCCGCGACCCTGTTGCTGACCGCCTGCGGAGACGACTCGTCGACCGACGACGACGGCTCGACGACCCCCAGCGACACGTCCGGTGAGACCGCCGAGGGCACGTTCCCGGCGACCGTGCCGCACAAGTTCGGCGAGACCGTCGTACCCGAGGCGCCGGAGCGGGTGGTCAGCGTCGGTCTCACCGAGCAGGACGTTCTCCTCCAGCTCGGAGTGGTGCCGATCGCGGTCACCGAGTGGTACGGCGAGCAGCCGCAAGCCACCTGGCCGTGGGCCCACGACCTCCTCGAGGGCGCGGAGCCCGAGGTGCTCAGCCAGTCCGACGGCATCGAGTTCGAGAAGGTCGCGGCGCTCGAGCCCGACCTGATCGTCGCCACCAACGCCGGGCTCACCGAGAAGGACTACGAGCTCCTCTCCGCCATCGCCCCGACCGTAGCCAGCATCGAGGGCTCCACCCAGTACTTCTCTCCCTGGCGCGACCAGGTGCTGCAGATCGCCCGGGCCCTCGGCCGCGAGGACGACGGCCAGGCGCTGATCGACGAGGTCGACGACGCCTACGCGGCGGTCGCGGCCGCGCATCCCGAGTGGGAGGGCAAGAGCGCGACGTTCTCGCAGGGTGCGCCGTACGACGGCCTGCTCTACGTCTACCCGGCCGGGCTGAGCACCGACTTCCTCACCGACCTGGGCTTCACCATGATCCCGGGCCTGGAGGAGTACGCGCCTGACGAGGGTTCGCAGGCCGAGGTCTCGGCGGAGAACACCCACCTGCTCGAGGCCGACGTCGTCGTCTTCGCCACCGAGAGCGAGGAGCAGTTCGACCAGCTCCACGAGTTCGGCACGATCGGCACACTGCCGGCCGTGACCGAGGGCCGCGCGATCTACACCGACGACATCCTCGCCGGCGCCATCTACTTCGAGACCCCGCTGGCACTCATGTACGTGCTCGACAACCTCACGCCGATGGTCGAGCAGGCCGCCGCCGGTGAGGCCCCCCTCGACTACGAGTTCTGATCCACCCCGCACGACACCGATCAAGGAGCATCATGAAGCCCAACCGTCGCCGCCTTCTCGCGGCGAGCATCGCCCTGGCCGTCGCCCCTGTGCTGGCCGCCTGCGGCGAGGACTCGAAGGAACCGAGCGGCTCGACCGGCTCGGACGCCCCCGCCTCGGGAGTAGAGGAAGGAGCATTCCCCGTCACGATCGAGCACAAGTTCGGCAGCACCGAGATCACCGAGGCGCCCGAGCGGGTCGTCGTCGTCGGCCTCACCGATCAGGACGCCCTCCTCGCGCTCGGTGTCGTACCGGTCGGGGTCACCTACTGGTACGGCGACAAGGAGCTCGGCGGCATCAACCCCTGGTCCGAGGAGGCCATCGGCGAGGCAGAGCGGCCAGAGGTGCTCGACAACACCAACGGCATCGACATCGAGGCCGTGGCCGCCCTTGCTCCGGACCTGATCATCGGGCAGTACGCCGGCATCACCCAGAAGGAGTACGACCTTCTCAAGCAGCTGGCCCCAGTCGTCGCCCAGCCCGGCGGCTACGCCGACTACGGCGTGCCGTGGGAGGAGTCGACGGTGACCATCGGCCAGGCCGTCGGTCAGCCCGAGGCCGCCCAGGAGCTCGTCGACGAGGTGACCGCCGGCATCGAGGAGCACGCCACGGCGAACCCCGAGTTCGCCGGCAGGTCCGCAGTCGTGGTGACGCCGTACGAGGGACTCTTCGTCTACGGGCCGGAGGACCCGCGATCGCGGATCCTCGGGCAGCTCGGGTTCGAGTTCCCGGAGGCCCTGGTGGCCTCGGGCGACGAGTTCGGCGCCTCGCTGAGCTCCGAACGCACCTCCGACCTCGACGAGGTCGACGTGACCGTCTGGCTCGGACTCAATGCCGACAAGTCGGTGGCGAGCGTCTACGAAGGGACGTCGTCGTTCAAGGAAGGCCGGTTCGTGGACATCGACGACCAGGTCACCGAGAACTACGCCGTGGCGCACAGCTTCGTGTCGCCGCTGAGCATCCCGTACGTCCTCGAGCGCTTCGTGCCGCAGCTGGCTGCGGCCGTCGACGGAGACCCGGAGACCGTGGTGCCGGCCGTCACCGACTGACCTATCGACAGCAGGAGCCCGGCCCCTCTCGGGTGCCGGGCTCTTGCGCGCTCTGGCTCAGCTGGCCGGAACGGCCAGGCGCACGAGGTCGTGCTCGACCGTGGCGGCCGAGGAGATCGGGACGACGATCGGCAGTCCGGTCCGGGGGCAGGCAAGCACGTCGGCGCCCAAGCCGAAGGTGTCCTGCAGCATCGGGCTGGTCAACACCGAAGCGGGGTCGCCCTCGGTGACGATGACGCCGTCCTTCATCACCACGATCGTGTCGCTGTAGCGGGCTGCGAGGTTGAGGTCATGGAGCACCATCACCACGGTCCGGCCCCGCTCCCGGTTGAGCCGGGTGACCAGGTCGAGCACCTCCACCTGGTGCGCGAGGTCGAGGTACGTCGTCGGCTCGTCGAGCAGGAGCACCTCGGTGTCCTGGGCGAGCGTCATCGCTATCCACGCGCGCTGCCGCTGCCCACCTGACAGCTCGTCGAGGGGCCGGTCGCGCAGGCCGCTGGTGTCGGTCATCGCAAGCGCGGCCTCGACGATCGCCTCGTCCTCGGGCGACCACTGGCTGAACCACTTCTGGTGCGGGTGGCGGCCCCGGCCCACCAGGTCGCGCACGAGCAGGCCGTCGGGAGCGATCGGGCTCTGGGGGAGCAGCGCCATCTTCTTGGCCACCTCGCGCGTGCCCATGTGGTGCACCCGCTCGCCGTCGAGCAGCACGTCTCCGCTGGTCGGCTTGAGCAGCCGGGCCATGGTGCGCAGCATCGTCGACTTCCCGCAGCCGTTGGGTCCGACGATCGTGGTGACCTGGCCGTCGAGGATGGTCAGCGAGAGGTCGTGGACGACCGGGTCGCCGCCGTAGCCGACCGTGACGCCGTCCGCGCGGAGACGGGCTGGGTGGGTGTTCATGCCGACACCTTTCGGTTGCTGCGGAGGAGGAGGTAGATCAGGTACGGCGCGCCGATCACCGAGGTGACGATGCCCGCCGGCAGGGCGAACGGGATGACCACGCGGGTGACCAGGTCGGCGCCGACGACGAGGCACGCGCCGAGGGTCATCGAGGCAAGCATCGGCGGGCGGGAGCCACCGGTGAGGCGGAGCGCGATCTGGGGCACCACGAGCGCCACGAAGCCGAGCGGGCCCACCGCCGAGACCGC
The DNA here is from genome assembly GCA_963769475.1 of uncultured Actinomycetota bacterium. Taxonomy (GTDB): domain Bacteria; phylum Actinomycetota; class Actinomycetes; order Propionibacteriales; family Nocardioidaceae; genus Nocardioides. Next base: position 25,550 of record CAVYLX010000004.1, read on the forward strand.
GACCGAGGCCAGGCCGACGGCAGCGACCAGGGTGAGCAGCTGGGTGCGGTTGAGCCGGACGCCGAGTCCGCTCGCCGAGTCGTCACCGAGCTGCATCGCATTCAGGTGACGCACGAGCAGCAGGGAGAGGGGCACGAGCACGGCCAGGGTGATGAGCAGCGGGCGCGCGTGCTCCCAGCCGCGGGCGTTGAGCGAGCCGTTGAGCCACACCTGCGCGCTGGCGGCGTCCTGGATCCGAGCGCGCATCATCAGCCACGACGTCAGTGCGGTCAGCGCCGCCGCCAGGCCGATGCCGATCAGGATGATCCGCTGCCCGTCGATGCCTCGCTTCCACGACAGGACGTAGAGCAGCGCCGCCGTGCCGAGCCCGCCGATGAACGCTGCGAGCGGAACGCCGAGCGACTGGAGCATGCCGGTGGGCAGACCGCCGCCGTAGCCGGAAGCACCGGAGAGCACGATCACCGCGACCGCGCCGAACGCCGCACCCTGGTTGATGCCGAGGATGTCCGGGCTGGCCAGGGGGTTGCGGGCGAAGGTCTGGGTCAGTGCCCCGGACAGCCCCAGTGCGGCGCCGACCAGCGCGGCGACCAGGGTCTGCGGGAGCCGCAGCTCGTTGACGATGAACTGCTGGCCGGGGTCGCCGCCGCCGAGAAGGGTGCGGACGACGTCTGCGAGCGGGATCTCGAAGTCACCCATGGACAGGTCGAGCGCAACCAGCACGGCCAGCACGACGAGGCCGGCGAGCGCCACCAGTCCCGCGCGCATCGGCACCAGCCACGAGGCAGGTCCCAGGCGCAGCGGGGTCACCAAGTCGGGGGTGACGGCTCGGGGCGGGCGTTCGTGTGTCTGCGTCACAGCTTCACCAGCCGGGTCCGGCGCACCAGGGCGATGAACATGGGGCCACCCACGAGCGCCATCACGATGCCGACCTGCAGCTCGCCGGGTCGCACGACCACCCGTCCGATGACATCGGCGACCATGAGCAGCAGGCCACCGATCAGAGCGGAGTAGGGGATCACCCAGCGGTAGTCGACACCGGCGAAGAAGCGGGCCACGTGGGGGACCACCAGCCCGACGAAGGCGATCGGTCCGCACGCGGCCGTGGCGCCGCCGGTCAGCAGCATCACGCCCAGGATCCCGATCACCTTGTGCCGGGTCGGGTGCAGGCCGAGCGACGTCGCGACGTCGTCTCCGAGCTGGAGCAGGTTCAGGGTCGACGCGCTCATGGCGGCGAGCAACAGGCCGACGCCTATGAAGGGCAGCACCTGCCAGAAGATCTCCATGCCGCGGCCATTGACCGAGCCGACCACCCAGAAGCGGTAGGCGTCGAGGGTGTTGACGTCGCGCAGCACGATGGTCTCGGTCAGGGAGAGGAGCAGCGCGGACACTGCAGCTCCGGCGAGCACCAGGGTCACCGGGTTGGGTCCGCCGCGGGTCGAGCCGATCGCGAACACGGCAGTCGCGGCCAGGCCGGCGCCTGCGATCGCGAACCAGGCGTAGCCGGTGAGGTTGGTGACGCCGAAGATGTAGATGCCCACGACCACGGCCAGCGTGGCGCCGGCCTCCACGCCCAGCAGGCCGGGGTCGGCGAGCGGGTTGCGGGTGTGGCCCTGCATCAGTGCGCCGGCGATGCCGAGCGCGATGCCGACAGCGAGCGCCAGCACGGTGCGGGGGATCCGCAGCTCGTGGATGATCGTGGACGCGTCGGTGCTGTCGGGCCGGAACAGCACGTCGACCACGGTGCCGATCGGGATGTTGCGGCTGCCGACGGCCAGGCTGAGCAGGCCGGCCAGCACCAGCAGGACGACGAGGACGACCAGGCCGCGGACCGAACCGCGACGGGTCGCCGGTCGCCGGGCCGTGTCGGCCGCGGGCGCCGGCAGGGTGGCGGTCATCGAGCTCCTCGGACGGGTTGGCCTCAGGTTAGGCTTGCCTATCCTAGAGCCTCCGCGAGGCGACGTACACGCGGTCCGGCAACTGCAGGTCTCGGCGGGGTGCGCGGGTAATCTCTGAGAGTGTCGACCCCGTCCGGATCAGCCGCCTCCGCAGCCACCGTTGGCGACTACACCCTGCTCTCGAAGATCGGCGAGGGCGGCATGGGGATCGTGCACCTCGCGCGCAAGCCCGGGGGAGAGCGGGTCGCGCTCAAGATGCTCCGGCCGCACATCGTCGGCGACGACGAGGCGCGGGCCCGGCTGGCCCGCGAGGTCAACTCGCTGAGCCGGATCCGCAGCAAGTGGATCGCCGAGATCGTCGACTCCGACCCGTGGGCGCCGGTGCCCTACGTCGCCACCCGCTACGTGCCCGGCCTGGCGCTGCACGACCACGTGGTCGAGGAGGGTGCGATCGCGGGCGACGACCTGGTGTGGTTCGCGGCCTGCCTGGCCGAGGGGCTCGCGTCGGTGCACGAGGTCGGCGTACTGCACCGCGACATCAAGCCCTCGAACGTGCTGATGGAGGGCCGCACGCCGATCCTGATCGACTTCGGCCTGGCCCGGGTCGCCGACGACCCCAAGCTGACCCACACCGGCTGGCTGCTCGGCACCCCCGGCTACCTCGCGCCGGAGATCCTCTACGGCGACGACGCGACCACCGCCTCCGACGTGCACTCCTGGGCGGCGACGGTCGCCTACGCCGCCACCGGCAACCCGCCTTTCGGGCGCGGCCCGTCGATGGCGATCATGGACCGCGTCCGCCGCGGTGAGCACGACCTGACTGGTGTGCCCGACTCCCTCCAGGGCGTGCTGGCGGTCGCCCTCGATCCCGACCCGGCTCGTCGGCCCACGCTCGACTCGCTGCTCGCCTGGCTGCGGCCCCAGACGACTCGTCCCCAGTCGCCGCCTGCCCCCGTTCCGGTGGCCGAGGCGGAGGACATGTTCACGGTGCCCCTCGCGCTGGCCGCCCAGGCTGCGGGCGACGCCGAGACCAGGCACGTGCCGGATGAGGACAACCCGGGCACCTTGGTGATGCCGACCGAGGTGGAGCCGGTCCGGCCCGCTCCGACGCCGGTCTCGCCCAACCTCCCGCCGCCTCCGGTCGCCCCGGTCGCTCCGGTCGCGCAGGGCAGGGCGCCGGCCCAGTCCGAGTGGGAGCGGAAGTGGGACATCGAGCACGCCTTCGAGGCGCCCCCCGAGCCGATCCCGGTGCCGTGGCCCGAGAAGCTCCGGCGGGGGTTCCTGATCGGCAGCGGTGCGGTCCTGACCGGAGCAGCCAGCGCGGCGGCGCCCTGGGTGGCCGCAGGCCTGATCGTGCTCGTGGTGTGGGTGCTCCGGAGCGGTTCGCTCGCGGCCACGGCGGTCGAGGACAAGCGTCGGTTGCGCGGTCGCAAGTGGTACGACGGCGCGCAGCTGATCGTGCGCGCGCCCTGGCACCTCGTCCAGTCGATCCCCGGCACCCTGATGCTGGTGCTGTGGAGCGCCGGCCTCGCCGTTGCGGCGGCGCTGATCTGCTACGCGGTCGCAGCCGGCCTGGCCATCACCTTGTTCGTCAGCGGCGTGGTGCTGGCCCTGGCGCTGTGGTGGGGTCCGGGCGGGAGCCGGTTGCGCGGGCCGCTCGCCCGCGTCGTACACCCCTTGTCGCGCAACCTCGGGTCCTGGGCCGTGGCGATGGCGGTCGTGGTCGTGCTCGCCGTGCTCATCGGGGTGCGCGTGTCCGCCGAGGGTGTCTCGTGGCTGCCGGCCGGAGAGCGGCCGTTCGCGTCGTACGAGCTGCCCGCCCGCTGACCGAATTTTGAGACCAGTGACCGAAATTGCCGGATCGTGGCAACATGGTCATATGCAGCACCGCATCATCATTGACTAGCGCGCCGGGAAACTAGGCGCGCCAACCTCTCGTTATCGGGGGGTTTTTTTGTTGCCCGGGCCCGACCACACAGCTCCCTCCGCCCCCAGCTCTACCAGCGAAAGACGACCTCATGGACCTGCACGGCGAGTTCCACGTCTACGACACCACCCTGCGCGACGGAGCGCAGCAGGAGGGTCTCAACCTCTCTGTCGCGGACAAGCTCAACATCGCCCGGCAGCTCGACCTCCTCGGCGTGGGCTACATCGAGGGCGGCTGGCCAGGAGCCAACCCGAAGGACACGGAGTTCTTCCGGCGGGCGCTGCAGGAGCTGGACCTCCGGCACGCCAAGCTCGCGGCCTTCGGCTCGACGCGGCGCGCCGGCATCAAGGCTGCCGACGACCCGCAGGTAGCCGCGCTGCGCGACAGCGGTGCCGAGGTCGTCACGCTGGTCGCCAAGTCCTACGACCGCCACGTCGAGCTGGCCCTGCGCACCACGCTCGAGGAGAACCTGGAGATGGTGCGCGACACGGTCAGCCACCTGCGGGCCGAGGGCCGCCAGGTCTTCCTGGACGCCGAGCACTTCTTCGACGGCTACCGCGCCAACCGCGACTACGCCCTCGAGGTGCTCCGCACCGCCGACGAGGCCGGCGCCGACGTGGTCGCCCTGTGCGACACCAACGGCGGCATGCTCCCCGTGTGGGTGTCCGACGTGGTGCACGACGTCATCGAGACCACCGGCGTACGCGTCGGCATCCACGCCCACAACGACAGCGGCTGCGCCGTCGCCAACTCGCTGGCCGCGGTGGCTGCGGGCGCGTCGCACGTGCAGGGCTGCATCAACGGCTACGGCGAGCGCACCGGCAACGCCGACCTGATCACCGTCGTGGCCAACCTCGAGCTCAAGCTCGACAAGGCCGTGCTCCCGCCCGGCCTGCTCCGGGAGTCGACGCGGATCGCCCACGCGGTCGCCGACGTCACCAACTTCGCGCCCGCCTCGCGCCAGCCCTACGTCGGCTCGTCGGCGTTCGCGCACAAGGCCGGGCTGCACGCCAGCGCGATCAAGGTCGACCCCAACCTCTACCAGCACCTCGACCCCGTCGAGGTCGGCAACGACATGCGGCTGCTGGTCTCCGACATGGCGGGCCGCGCCTCGATCGAGCTCAAGGGCCGGGAGCTCGGGTTCGACCTCGGCGGCGACAAGGAGCTGATCGCCCGGGTCACCGACCGGGTCAAGGAGCTCGAGTCCGGCGGCTACACCTTCGAGGCGGCCGACGCGTCGTTCGAGCTGCTCCTGGTCGAGATGATCGAGGGCGTGCGGCCGGCGTACTTCGAGGTCGAGTCGTGGCGGGTGATCACCGAGACGCTCAACCACGCGCGGCCCGGCGAAGAGGCCGTCTCCGAGGCGACGGTCAAGCTGAAGGCGGAGGACGTTCGCTACCTGGTGACGGGAGAGGGCAACGGCCCGGTCAACGCGCTGGACCAGGCGCTCCGCAGCGCCATCGGCCAGGCGTTCCCCGAGGTCGCGAAGTTCGAGCTGGTCGACTACAAGGTGCGGATCCTCGACCAGGGCCACGGAAGTGACGCGATCACGCGGGTGCTGATCGAGACCAGCGACGGAGCAACGAGCTGGGTCACGGTCGGGGTCGGCCACAACGTGATCGAGGCGTCGTGGGGCGCGCTGGTCGACGGGCTCACCTACGGCCTGCGCCGCCACCACACCGACTGATCAGGTGCCGGTGATCCGGCGGGCGAGGTCGACCCACCCCTCGTAGACCCGCTCGACCGGGAACCCGTCGACGCGCACCTGCTGGTGCAGGATCGGCATCTCCATCGGCGCCAACAGGGCGGTGGCCAGCAGCGGCAGGTCGCCGTCGACGCCGAGCTCCTCCAGCAGGTAGCGCACGTGCATGGCGGTGAAGGAGTACGCCGCGTAGGACCGAGTGCCGGCCGCGCCCGCTGCCCGGATCAGCTCCGCATGAAGCAGCGTCGACTCCAGGCGGGAGCGCCCGAACGCCAGCAGCCGATCCATCGGCAGCGCGCCCGGCCCCAGCGGGGGCGGGCCCGAGATGATCGAGGCCTGCCAGGCCGTCTCGGAGAAGTTCAGCAGGGACGCCATCAGGCCCTCGCGGGACCCGAAGCGCCGGAACACCGTGCCCTTGCCGACCCGCGCCTTGGCGGCCACGGCGTCCATGGTCACCGCGTCGATGCCGCAGTGGTCGATCAGCGCCTGGGTGGCGACGAGCAGCGCCTCCCTGTTGCGGGCTGCGTCGCGTCGCTCCGGGGCGGGCTCGCCCAGGAGTGGCAGGAGGCGGTGTTCGGACATGGTCCGGTCACCCTAGGCGGGCCGCCCGCCCACCGTTCGGAATTTTTCTTTCCGGACTCGGGAATACAAAGCGGACTGTGGTCCGTTTTAGCCCACGTCCGTTCAACTCGTCTCCTGAAGGAGAACCCATGTCTGACACCCGCGTAGCAGTCCTGGTCGGTAGCCTCCGGGCCGACTCGCTCAACCGGAAGCTGGCCGAGATCCTGCGCGACCAGGCACCCGCCGGCGTCACCCTCGACATCATCGACGGGCTCGGCGCGCTCCCGTTCTACAACGAGGACATCGACGGCGACGCCACTCCCGCGTCCGTCCAGGCCGTGCGGGCCGCGGTCGGGCAGGCCGACCGCGTGCTGGCCGTGACCCCGGAGTACAACGGCACCATGCCGGCCGTCCTCAACAACGCCCTCGACTGGCTGTCGCGCCCCTACGGCGCCAGCGCCCTGACCGGCATGCCCTTCGGCGTCGTCGGCACCACCCCCACGCCGTACGGCGGCAAGTGGTCGCACGCCGACGCCGCCCGCTCGGCCGGCATCGCCGGCGCCCTCGTCGTCGAGGACGTGACCGTGTCGCAGTCCGCGATCGAGGTCGACGTGCTGACCGACGTCGACGTGCTCGCCAAGCTGCACGGCGCCGTCGCGACGCTGGTCGAGTTCCAGCCGGAGACCGTCGCAGCCTGACCCGGGCAATGCCCGGCCGCGCACTAGGTTCGAAGAGTGAGTGAACTCCACGACCTGACCGCACTGGAGCAGGGCGAGCTCGTCCGCGGAGGAGAGATCTCCTCCGCCGAGCTCGTCGACCACTACCTCGACCGCGCCGACCGACTCGACTCGGTCGGCGCGTTCGTCACGCTGACCCCCGAGCAGGCTCGAGGCCGCGCGGTCGGACTGCCGGACTCGTCGTCGCCGCTGCGCGGAGTGCCGACCGCGATCAAGGACCTCAACCTGACCGCAGGCGTGCGCACCAGCTTCGGCTCGCCCGTCTTCGCCGACTACGTGCCGGACGTCTCCGACGCGGTCACGCTCGCGATCGAGAGCGCCGGCCTGGTCAGCATCGGGAAGACGAGCACGCCGGAGTTCGGCTCGCCCTGCTACACCGAGCCGGAAGGCGCACCGCCCGCCGTCACGCCCTGGGATCCGACCCGGATGGCCGGTGGCTCATCCGGTGGGGCTGCCGCCGCGGTGGCAGCCGGTCTGGTGCCGGTGGCCCAGGGCTCGGACGGCGGCGGGTCCATCCGGATCCCGGCGTCGTGCTGCGGGCTGGTGGGGCTCAAGCCGACCCGTGGCCGGATCAGTGGCTACCCGATGTATGGGGACCCGGTCGGCCTGGCAACTGCCGGCTCTATCGGGCGCACGGTCCGCGATGCGGCCGCACTGCTCGACGTCCTCGCCGGTCGTCGGGCTGGTGATCCGTCGTGGGCGCCACCTCCCTCCTCGTCGTTCCTCTCTGCCTGTGACCGCGATCCGGGCCACCTCCGGATCGCGAGATTCATCGAACCAGTCATCGCCGACACTCCCGTCGACACCGAGTGCGTGCAGGCCTACGACGACGCGTCCCGCCTGCTCGACGCGCTCGGTCACGAGCTGGTCGACGTGCCGGTGCCACTGCCAGAGGAGGCGGTGCCGGTGTTCGAGACCTGCTGGGCGGTGCTGACCGCTCTGTCCGTGGTGCCCCCGGACAAGGAGCACCTGCTCCGACCGCTGACCCGCTGGCTGACCGAGCGCGGCAACGCGGTGAGCGGGCCGGAGTTCGGGCTCGCGCTGGGCGCCATGCGCCGGTTCGCGGCCAGCGCGCTGGAAGCCCTGGCGGCGTACGACGCCGTGCTGACGCCAACGCTCGCGGCGCCGCCGCTGCCGGTCGGCGCCATCCGCAACGACGACGACCCGGCCGCCGACTTCGAGGCACAGAAGGCCTTCACCCCGTGGACCTCGGCCTGGAACGTCACCGGCATGCCGGCTGTCTCGCTGCCCCTGCACTGGACGCCGGAAGGGCTGCCGGTCGGGGTGATGCTGGCGGCGCGGCCAGCGGAGGAGGAGCTGCTGCTCTCCCTGTCCGCACAGATCGAGACCGCCGCGCCCTGGGCCGACCGGAAGGCGCCGAGCTGGTGACCGCGACCCGGTTGGTCACCGCGCACACCGGCGAGCTCGTCGACGAAGAGCTGTCTGCGATCCGGGCGTTGCTGGACGAGGCGTTCGACGGCGACTTCGGAGACGACGACTGGGAGCACGCCCTCGGCGGCATCCACGTGCTCGTGCTCGAAGGCAACGACGCGGTGGTCGCACACGGTTCGCTGGTGATGCGACGCCTGCTCCATGACAGGCGGGCGCTGCGGGCCGGCTACGTGGAGGCAGTGGCAGTGCGCATGGACCGACGCCGGGCCGGCCACGCGTCGACGGTGATGGCCGCGCTGGAAGCCCTCGGGCCGGCGTACGACCTGCTCGCGCTGGCGTCGTCGGGGGAAGGAGTGGCGCTCTACGAGTCGCGCGGGTGGCAGCGGTGGCGTGGTCCGACATCGGTGCTGGCCCCGAGCGGCATCGAGCCGACGCCGGACGACGACGACAGCGTCTACGTGATGGCGAGTGCCGCCGCGCTCGACCTCGACGGCCCCATCACCTGCGACTGGCGACCCGGCGACGTCTGGTGACCGATCACGCCGGCGGCCGCAGGTAGGTGACCCGCCGGAGCAGGATCTCGAACGGACCGCGATAGTCCGCCCGTCGCATCCGGTCCGCAATCGCCACGGTCGCGAGCCACGTCAACAAGGCCAGTAGCGCAGTCGAAGCGACGGTGAGGGTGCCGGAGAGGTCGAGCAGGTACGGCGTGAAGGCGGCCGCCCACACCACCGACTGCGCCAGGTAGCAGGTCATCGACCGCTGGCCCACGGCCGAGATCGCGTCGATGACCCGGCCGCGCCGGCTGCCGATGCGATGAGCGATCAGCGCGATCAGCGCGGCGTAGCCGAACCCGCCGAGCACGCCGGTCGCGTCGTGCAGCGGACCGATCAGCTCCAGGACGTCGGCGTCCGGCATGGACACCGCTCCGGACAGCATGAGGGCGACCGGCTGGGCGCCGAGCACCGCCGCCCCGATCCCGACCGTCGCCGTGACCGTCAGCAGGCGTCGGTGCAGCTCCGGCTGCTCGAGGATCCGCCGCCGCCCGACCCAGAGCCCGACCAGGAACGGGCAGGCAAAGCCGATCGGCCCGAGCACGGCGATGAACGGCGACACCAGGACCCGCTCGGCGAACTGGGTGAGCAGGTCGGGCGGGAGCATCGAGATGTCCGGCGGGTCGGCGCTGACGCTCGACGAGTCAGCACTAGGAAGTGCGGTGAGCAGGAACAGGAGACCCGCGACGATCAGGAGCCAGCGGTCCTTCCAGCGCACCGCCCACACCCCGAAGAACAGCAGCACGCCGTACGCCGCCAGGATGTCGCCGACGTACAGCAGCATCGCGTGCAGGAAGCCGACGACCACCAGCACCAGGCTGCGCCGCCACAGCAGCTTCCGCACGGTCCATCGCTCGGAGGGCGCGTAGCGACGCACGATCTGGGCGACGCCGTACCCGAACAGCAGCCCGAACATCGGGAACGCCCGGCCGTCGACGAAGGTCGCGATGCACCAGGTCACCGCGGAGTCGACGGCGCCACCGTCCTGGGGGTAGCCGCCGAGCACCGACGAGCCGCGCAGGAAGTAGTGGGAGTTGGCGAGTGCGATGAAGAGCAGCATGAAGCCGCGTGCAAGATCCGGCCCGAGTGCGCGCGCCGACAGGGCGGTCGGCCCGGGCTGGGTGATGGTCACCCGAGCAGTCAACGACCCGGTGCGCTCGCGCGCATCGGCGGAAGGTCGGGACTGCTCCGACTTTGGTACTTGCACCTCACGTGACGTGAGGTCCTAGCGTGCTCGACATGGACCTGACCATCGGCGAGGTCGCCGAACAAGCCGGCGTCACCGTGCGGACGCTCCGCTACTACGAGGAGCTCGGCCTGCTGGCGCCGGAGCGCGACTCCGGCGGCCGCCGCCGCTACGACGCGGAGACCATCGACCGCCTCTACCGGATCCGGTTACTGCGTGGACTCGGCACGCCCGTGGCCGACGTCGACCCCGACGCGAGCGACCTGCTGACCCTGACCACCACCCACCTGGCCGACATCGACCGTCGCGTCGCCGACCTGGCCCGGCTGCGCGAGCGGGTCCGGACGGTCGAGGCGCGGCTGATGAGCCGGCAGGACCCCACCGACTCCGAGCTGGTCGCCGTGCTCGCAGGCATGCCGGACGCCGAGCCCGTGCTGACCCGCCGGCTCACGCTGCTGGTCTACCGCGACATCGAGGCCGCGCAGCGGCACCTGGTCGACGTGTTCGGGCTGCGCGCCGGCGAGCTCACCCGCGACGGCGACGGCACGGTCATCCACGGTGAGGTGTACGCCGGCGACGGGGTGATCTGGCTGCACCAGGAGTCGCCGGACTTCGCGCTCGCCTCACCCGACACGCTCGGCGGCGCCACGCACTGCATGGCCGTGGACGTCGAGGACGTCGACGCCCACTGCGAGCGGTCGCGCGCGGCCGGCGCCGAGATCGTCTACGGGCCGACCGAGATGCCCTACGGCGTGCGCGAGTACGCCGCCCGCGACAGCGAGGGCGGCCTCTGGTCGTTCATGCAGCCCATCGACCAGCCCATCGAGCAGGAGGACGAACGATGACCGAGCTGACTCCCTACCTCTGCGTGGCCGACGCCCGCTCCGCGATCGAGTGGTACGCCGCGGCGCTCGGCGCCGAGGTGGTCTACGACCCGATCGACATGCCCGACGGACGGCTGGGCCACGTCGAGCTGGCGGTGGGTGGTGCCCGCTGGATGATGGCCGACGAGTTCCCCGAGTTCGGTGTCGAGGCGCCCGACGCCACCCGCGGCTCGGCGGTGTCGCTGCACCTGACCGTCGACGACGTGGACGCGGCGGCGGCGCGGGTGGTGGCCGCCGGCGTCACCCTCGACCGGGAGCCCGAGGACGATGAGCAGGCCGGCCGGACCGCGGTGTTCCGCGACCCGTTCGGTCACCGCTGGTTCTTGAACCAGTCCTCCGCCTGAGCGACGAACTCCTCGCGGGA
>CAVYLX010000005.1:0-1297114 GCA_963769475.1 uncultured Actinomycetota bacterium
GAGGGGTCGAGTTTCGAGGTCGACCAGTGCCCCCGCGAGACGTCGCTGGAGAAGATGGCCGGACTGGAGCCCCTGGCGCCGGGTGGCCGGATCACGGCTGCTGTCGCCTCCCAGATCTGTGACGCGTCCACGGCGATGCTGGTCGCCTCCGAGGCCGCCGTCCGCGAGCACGGCCTGACCCCGCGGGCGCGGGTGCACCACCTCTCGGTGCGCGGCGACGACCCGGTGTGGATGCTCACCGGCCCGATCGAGGCCACCCGCCACGCCCTCGCCAAGTCGGGCCTCGGCATCGACGACATCGACCTCTTCGAGTGCAACGAGGCCTTCGCATCCGTCGTACTCGCGTGGATGAAGGAGACCGGCGCACCGCACGAGAAGGTCAACGTCAACGGCGGCGGCATCGCTCTCGGCCACCCCATCGGCGCCACCGGCACCCGCCTGATGACCACGCTGCTCAACGAGCTCGAGCGCACCGGCGGCCGCTACGGCCTGCAGACCATGTGCGAGGGCGGCGGCCAGGCCAACGTCACCATCATCGAGCGCCTCTGATCAACCCAGGATCAGCACGACGCCGATGATTCCGGGCAGGACGCCCAAGAGCAGCCACGGGCTGAGCAGCGATCGCTTGTGGATCGCGAAAGCCGCGGCGATGGCGATCACGCCGAAGGCCGAGGCCAGGACGTTGAGCACGATGATCGCGTCGGGCCGGTCCTCGTCGATGTACGCAGACCCGATCACCAGCCCCGCCGACAGGTGCAGGATCGTGGTCATCACCAGCACCGACACCACCCAGCGCTGCACTCGGGCGAGCCGGGCGAGGTCCTCGGCGCTGGCGCGCTTGCGCGGCACGGACGGGTCCATCAGATGCCGCTGGCGCTTGGGTTCGTTCATCTCGATCCGACGATATCTGCTGGTATCCGGCACCCCTTGAGCGGCATGCTCGCGTCATGGATCTCCGACAGTTCACCTGGCACGACGAGTCGGCGATCCGCGAATGCGCAGCGGTGCGCAACGCCGTACGCGCGGTCGACTCGTCGTGGCAGCACCCGGCCACCGAGGCGAACCTGGCAGGTCACTTCCGCTACGGATGGGACCTCGAGCCCGATACCCCCTTCCTGGCCGTTGTCGACGGCACGGTGGTCGGCTACGCCGCGCTGTCGACGAGCGAGCACGACAACCTGCATCTCGCCTGGTTCGACGTCGAGATCCATCCCGACCACCGGCGCCGGGGCCACGGCAGCGCTGCCCTCGAGGCGCTCGTCGAACGGGCCAGGGCACTCGGCCGTACGTCGGTCGGCATCGCCGGCTGGGAGGGCGAGGCCACCCGGGCCTTCGCCGCGCGCCACGGCTTCGAGCTCGGTTCCGTCGCCGTCAACCGCCGGCAGTTCCCGGGCGAGATCGACTGGGCCGACGTCGAGAATCGGCTGGCCGACGCCATCGGCCACGCCCAGGACTACGAGCTGATCCGCCGGACGGGGCCGACTCCCGACGACGAGCTCGCCGCGCTGGCCGAGATGACAGCCGCGATCAACGACGCGCCCACCGACGACCTCGACATCGAGGACGAGGTGTTCACACCCGAGCGGATCCGCGACTACGAGACGGCGCAGCTGGCGCAGAGCCTGGACCGAGGGTTCCATCGGCTCTACGCCCGCCATCGCAGCACCGGCGAGCTGGCAGGACAGACGGTCGTGGCCGTCGAGGCCGACCGACCGCAGTTCGCGGAGCAGCACGACACGTCGGTGGTGCGGGCCCACCGGGGCCACCGCCTGGGCCTGCTCCTGAAGGCGGAGATGATGCTCTGGCTGCGCGAGGCCCAGCCCCAGCTGGAGACCGTCGACACCTGGAACGCGGAGTCCAACGACTTCATGATCGGCGTCAACGAGCTCCTGGGCTACCGGATCATGGGTCGGGAGCTGGCGTTCCAGAAGACCGTCTAGGTTTGGGCGCATGCTCGCCCTGCCCGCCCATGGATTCGTCATGCTGTCGCTGCCCAAGTGCGCGTCGACGTCGATGGTCAAGGCCGTGGCCGGGCAGGCGGAGATGGTGCTGCGGATCAACCCCAAGCTCAAGCACCTCAACTGCGCGCAGTTCCACGACCTGATCGTCCCGGTGTTGCAGAAGGGCGGCTACCAGCGCCAGGACTACGAGGTCGTCTCGCTGTTCCGCGAGCCGGTCGAGTGGCTCGAGTCGTGGTGGCGCTACCGGAAGCGGCCGGCCCTGGAAACGGAGAACGCCAAGCGCTTCACCGGCGACCAGAGCTTCGAGGAGTTCACCGTCGAGTACCTCGAGCGCAAGCGGAAGGTGCGCGGGCGTCCGGCGCGCTTCATCGCGATGGGTGACGACCTCGACATCGGTGTCGACCGGCTGTTCGCCCTCGAGCGACCCGATGCCTGGCAGTCCTGGATCACCGACAAGCTCGGAGCAGACGTCACGTTCGGCACCGACAACGTCTCCAAGGTGCGGCAGACGCCCGAGCTGACGCCGGGGACCCGGGCCCGGCTGGAGGAGTACTTCGCTCCGGAGTACGACATCTACTCCCACCTGCGCGAGACCGGCACCTGGGCGCCGCCGAAGGGCTATCTGCCTAGGCCGTGACGGTGAACCCAAGGCCGTCGCGAGCAGGCCAGGGGTTTGCCGGCACGGCCTAAGGCTTGACGTACGACGACGCGCGGCCGAGCTCCTGGACCGCGCGGGTGACGATCCGGTCGATGAGCTCCTCGCAGGTCGGCAGGTCGTCGATCACGCCGACCACCTGACCGGAGGCGAGCACGCCGGCACCCGTGTCACCGTCGACCAGGCCGGCCTTCAGCATCGTGGGGGTGTTGGCAGCCAGCGCCAGCTGGCCCAGGGTGCGGCCCTGCGTCTTCTTCATCGCCCGGCCGTCCTTGGCGAGCTGCAGCCAGCTCATGCCGCTGCTGCGCTTGAACTCCAGCGTGCGGCGCATGGTCGGCCCGAGCCTCTTGACCGCGCTGGTGCCCTCCAGCTCCTCCACGAGAGCCGTGCGCAGCATCCGGTGCGGCATCCCGTCGACCTTCGCGGTGACCACGGTGCCGGTCAGGTCGTGCTCGAGGTAGAGCTGCTTGACCGCGTCCGGCACCGCGCTGTCCTGGGTGAGCAGGAAGCGGGTGCCCATGCCGACTCCGGCGGCGCCGTACGACAGGGCGGCCGCCAGGCCGCGTCCGTCGAAGAAGCCACCGGCGGCGACGACCGGGATGTCGACGGCGTCGAGCACGGTCGGCAGCAGCAGCGTGGTGGGCACCGGACCGGTGTGGCCGCCGCCCTCGCCGCCCTGGATCATCACCGCGTCCGCGCCCCAGGCGGCGACCTTGACCGCGTGCTTGGCCGCGCCGATCGACGGCATCACCACGATGCCGTGGTCCTTGAGCTTCTTGATCAGGTCCTGCTTCGGCGCCAGCGCGAACGACGCCACCTTGACCCCGTGCTTGATCAGCAGGTCGCAGCGGTCGCCCGCATCGCCGGCGTCGGCGCGCAGGTTGACCCCGAACGGCTGGTCGGTGCGGCTCTTGACGTCGAGGATCGCCCGCTCGAGCTCCTCGAAGCTCATGGTGGCGCTGGCCAGGATGCCGAGGCCGCCGGCGTTCGCGGTGCCGCTCACCAGTCGCGGTCCGGAGACCCAGCCCATGCCGGTCTGTACGACGGGGTGGCGGACGCCGGTCAGCTCCGTGAGCGGGGTGACGATCTGCTGCTCAATCACTGTCGGGCACCTCTTTGAAGCGCATCGCCTTCGGGTCGAGGACCTCGCGGATGATGATCAGCTCTTCCATGGTCGGCAGCCGGGTCTCGGGCACGTCGCTGTCCATCGCGAGGTCGAACCCGGTGGCTTCCCGCACGTCGTCGACCGTGACGCCGGGGTGGACGCTCAGCAGCCGCAGGGTGTCGTCGTCGCCCTTGACGTCGAAGACGGCGAGGTTGCTGACCACCCGGTGGATGTCGTTGTGCTTCGCGGCAGCCGGACCGGCCGCCTTGGCGAGCTTGGGGCCGACGCCGGAGACGATGTCGACGCGCTCGACGAAGACGCGAGGGGAGTGCTTGGGCACCCAGTACGACGTGCGGTTGTTGACGGTGTTGCCCGGCGCCCCGCGCGACCCGAGGAGCTGACGCTTCGGCTGCGCGAAGTCGCCGATGGCGGAGATGTTCTGGTTGCCGTCGCGGTCGACCTGGGTGGCGCCCATCATCACGTGGCGCTTGCCGTAGGCGACCACGTCGAAGACCTTGCGGAACGGGATCCAGCCCTCGACCACGTCGGCCTTCGCGAACAGCGGCGGCACTCCGGCCAGGAACAGCGACTCGCCGTCGGAGATCACCAGGTCGGGGTTGCTGGTCAGCTTTGCGAGGCGGACGCCGAGCATCGGCAGCAGCCCCATCGGGCTGGCGAAGATCTCGCCGTCGTCCTTGAACGCGTCGGCGATCGCTGCGGCGCACACGTCGGCGCGGGTGGCGTCAGCTCACTTCCTGCTCCTCGGCGAACGCCGCGACAGCGGCCTGGTAGTCGGACTCGTCGCCGGCGAGGAAGCGCTGCTCGAAGGCCGCCCAGTCCTCGTCGGTGCCACCAGCCGCGGCGGCGTAGGCCCGCTGGAACTTCTCGTCGCGCTCGTAGTCGGGGGAGCAGGTCGTGAAGTGGGCGCCGTTGGGTGTCTCCACCACGCCGCTGACCATCATCCGGCTCAGCAGCAGCCGCTGGACGGGCGTGTCGACGGTGAGCCCGGCGGTGTCCACGATCTGCTCGACGCTGACATAGGCCCGGTCGGCGGCCATGCAGAACAGGTCGTCGAAGTAGGGGTCCGGGTCCGAGGTAGGTCGCGTTGCCGTGCTTGTCGGCGCGGTTGAGGTGCACCAGGGCGACGTCGAGTGGCAGTGCCGGCACGGCGACCAGCTCCTCCCCGTCGGCGTACGGGCTGGTGACGGTCTTGAGATCGGGGTTGTTGACCATGCACGTCGGAGCCGAGACCCGCGCGCATCGGGAGGAACGGCAGCCGCTGGGCTGCTGCGCGCAGGCCGGTCTGGAACATGCCCTCGTCGAGCTCGACGACCTCCGGGATGGTGCCCTCCTGGCGCGCCTTCTGGAAGTTGGGCTCCAGCGGCACGGAGTCGAGGGAGACGAACGCGTAGACCAGCTTGCGCACCTTGCCGGCCCGGACGAGCAGGCCGACGTCGGCCCCGCCCCAGCTGACCAGGGTCAGGTCCTTGAGGTCCGAGCGCAGGATCGCGCGCACCAGCGCCATCGGCTTGCGGCGAGGCCCCCAGCCGCCGATGCCGATCGTCATCCCGTCCTTGAGCTCGCCGACCACCTGGTCGATGGTCATCGTCTTGTCGCGTGGTCCCTTGGTCATGCCTTGTTCGCCTTGTCCGTTCCCGCGAACTCGTCGCGCAGCTCGTCGCTGACACCGGCAAGGTTGAGCTCCATCGTGAAGCCCTGCTCGAACCGGTAGCTCTTGTTGACATCGATCGGGTCGATCCCGTTGAGGCACTCCTTGGCCGCCCGGATCACCCGGGTGTCCTTGCTCGCGATCTCGCCGGCCACCTTCAGCGCGGCGTCGTCGAGCTGGTCGCGGGGGACCACCTCGAGCACCGATCCGTGCTGGACCAGCTCGGTCGCCTTGATCGTGCGCGCGGTGAAGTAGAGGCTGCGCATCAGGTGCTGCGGCACCAGCCGGGCCATGTGCGTGGCCGCGCCGAGTGCCCCCTGGTTGACCTCCGGCACGCCGAAGAACGCGTCGTCGCTGGCCACGATGATGTCGGCATTGCCGACCAGGCCGACCCCACCGCCGAGGCAGAAGCCGTTGACCGCCGCGATCACCGGCACGGCGCACTCGTAGACGGCCTTGAACGCCGCGTAGCAGCCCTTGTTGGCGCCGATCAGGGCGTCGAACCCGGTCGTGTTCTGCATCTCCTTGATGTCGACGCCGGCGTTGAAGCCGCGTCCCTCGGCGCGGAGCACCACGACGTGGGTGTCCAGGTCACGGCCGGCCTCGTCGAGCGCCGCCGCCACGTCGAACCAGCCCTGGACGGTCAACGCGTTCACCGGCGGGTGCTCCATGGTCACGACGCGGATGCCGTCGTCCCGGAGCTCTGAGGTGATGGTCATGAGAACCCTTTCGAGACCAACCAAGCAATTGCTTGGTAGGGTAGCAGCATGCCGCTCGCCCTGGACCTGACCGACCGTGTCGTGCTGGTCACGGGCGGCACCCGCGGCATCGGCCTCGGCATCACCGGGTCATTCCTGGCAGCGGGGGCGACTGTGGTGACCTGTTCGCGGTCAGCGGTCGAGCCGGTGCCGGGCACGAGCCATGTGGTCTGCGACGTGCGGGATCCCGACGCGGTGGGAGCGATGGTCGACGAGGTCGTCGCCCGCCACGGTCGTCTCGACGTGCTGGTCAACAACGCCGGTGGCGCCCCGAGCGCCGACGCCGCGACCGCCTCGCCTCGCTTCCACGACAAGATCGTCGAGCCTCAACCTGCTCAGCCCGCTCCTGGTCTCGCAAGCGGCCAACGCCGTGATGCAGGCGCAGGACTCCGGCGGCTCGATCGTGAACATCTCCTCGATCTCGGCCCACCGCCCGGCCCCCACCATCGCCGCGTACGGCGCCGCGAAGGCCGGTCTCGACGCCCTTACCCGGTCGCTCGGGATGGAGTGGGGTCCGAAGGTGCGCGTCAACGCCATCGACGTCGGGCTCTGCCGCACCGAGCAGACCGATGACCACTACGGCGACGACGAGCGGGTCGCAGCCATCGAGCGCACCATCCCGCTCGGCCGGATGGCGACCCCGGCCGAGGTCGGCCAGGTCGCCGTGTTCCTGGCCAGCGACCTGGCGTCGTACGTCTCCGGCGCTCGGATCGCCTGCGACGGCGGCGGCGAACCACCCGTCTTCCTGCACATCTCTTAGAAGGAGCACCAGTGTCCGGACTGTTGGAGGGTCGCGTCGCGATCGTCACCGGGGCGGGTCGCGGCATCGGCCGCGCGCACGCCCTCGAGCTCGCGTCCCACGGCGCCAAGGTCGTGGTCAACGACTACGGCGTCTCGCTGGCCGGTGAGGGCACGGGGGAGTCGCCGGCCGAGGAGGTCGTGGCCCTGATCAAGGAGCAGGGTGGCGAGGCCGTCACCAACGGCGCCGACGTGGCCGACTTCGAGGCGGCGGCCGCGATGGTGCAGCAGGCGATCGACACGTTCGGCGGGCTGGACATCCTGGTCAACAACGCCGGCTTCGTGCGCGACCGGATGCTCGTCAACACCTCGGAGGAGGAGTGGGACGCCGTGATCCGGGTCCACCTCAAGGGGCACTTCGCGCCGCTGCGCCACGCCGGCGCCTACTGGCGCGCCGAGGCCAAGGAGGGTCGCCAGCGCGCGGCCCGCGTCATCAACACCTCCTCGGGCGCCGGCCTCCAGGGGTCGGTCGGCCAGGCGACGTACTCCGCAGCGAAGGCAGGCATCGCCGGGCTGACCCTGGTGGCCGCTCAGGAGATGGGGCGCTACGGCGTCACCGTCAACGCGATCGCGCCGGTGGCGAAGACGCGGATGACCGAGGGAGCGTTCGACACCTCGGCCATGGCGGTGCCGGAGGACAACTCGCCACTGGTGGCCTGGCTGGCCTCCGAGGAGGCGGGTGACGTGACCGGGCGCGTCATCGAGATCGACGGCAGCACGATCACCGTCGAGAACGGCTGGGCGCACGGCCCGTCCGCGGACGCCGGCCAGCGCTGGGTCGCGACCGAGGTCGGTCCGGCGCTGCGCGGTCTGCTCGCCGGCGCCCCGACCCCGGAACCCGTCTACGGCGCCTGACATGTCCGCCGACAGCGCCCGCGAGATCGAGAACCTGCTCTACACCTACGCCGAGCGGATCGACGCCGGCGACTTCGACGGCGTCGCCGAGCTGTTCCGGCACGGCCGGATCTGCGGCCAGGAGGACGGCCCGCCGGAGACGGTGTTCGAGGGCGAGGCCGCGGTCCGCAAGCTGTACGGCTTCTCGACCAGGCGCTACGACGACGGCACGCCGAAGTCGAAGCACCTGACCACCAACGCGATCATCGAGGTCGACGACGACGCCGGCACGGCGACGTCGCGGTCGTACTACACGGTGCTGCAGGCGACCGACGACCTGCCGCTCCAGCCGATCATCACCGGGCGCTACCGCGACACCTTCCACCGCGTCGACGGCGCGTGGTGCTTCGACACCCGGACCATGTACGTCGACCAGGTCGGCGACCTCAGCCAGCACCTGCTGCTGTGACGGATGCTGTGGCGGGCTAGATCCGCTCGAGCACGGTGCCGGTAGCCATCGCGCCGCCGGCGCACATCGAGATCAGCGCCGACGACTGGTCGCGGCGCTCGAGCTCATGGAGCGCCGTGGTGATCAGCCGAGTGCCGGTGGAGCCGACAGGGTGACCGATGGCGATCGCGCCGCCGTTGACGTTGACCTTGTCCAGGTCCGGCTGGTGCTGGCTGGCCCAGGAGAGGACGACCGAGGCGAACGCCTCGTTGACCTCGAACAGGTCGAAGTCGGAGATGGCCCGGCCGGTGCGGTCGAGCATCTTCTGGGTCGCCTCGATGGGTCCGTCGAGGTGGTAGTAGGGGTCGGAGCCGACCAGGCAGTGGGCGGCGATCCGGGCGCGCGGGGTCAGGCCCAGGGCGCGGGCCTTGTCCTCGTCCATGATCAGCACGGCGGAGGCGCCGTCGGAGATCTGTGACGACGTACCGGCCGTGTGCAGGCCGTCGGGCAGCACCGCCTTGAGCTGGGCCAGCCCTTCGAGCGTGGTCTCGCGCAGCCCCTGGTCGGTGTCGACGACCCTGGTCTCGCCGGTCGGCTGGCCGTCCTCGCCGAGGACCGGCGCCTCGATCGGGGCGATCTCGCGCTTGAACCGGCCCTCGTCGACAGCGACGCGGGCCTTCAGCTGCGACGCCAGGCCGAACGCCTCGAGGTCGGCCCGGGTGATGCCGCGGTTGTTGGCGATCCGGTCGGCGGCCTCGAACTGGTTGGGCATGTCGATCGTCCAGTCGTCGGGCCGCGGGTCGCCCATGCCCGCGGGCACGTTGGCGCCGAGCGGGATCCGCGACATGGCCTCGACGCCGCAGGCGATCCCGACGTCGATGGTGCCGGCGGCGATCATGTCGTGCACCAGGTGCGCCGACTGCTGGCCGGAGCCGCACTGCGCGTCGATGGCGGTGGCACCGGTGTGCTGGGGCAGGCCGGCGTGCAGCCAGGCCCGGCGGACCATGTCGTTGGACTGCTCGCCCGCCTGGGTGACGCAGCCGCCCACGACCTGCTCGACCAGGGCGGGGTCGATCCCGGCCCGGGTGATCACCTGCTGCTGCACGAAGCCGAGCAGCACGGCGGGGTGTACGCCGGCCAGCCAGCCCTTGCGCTTGCCGAGGGGAGTGCGGACGGCGTCGATGATGACCGGGTTACCCATGCCTAGAAACTAGAACACGTTCTCGTTCTCTACAAGCGGCCTGGGTCACATCCGCCCGAAAATGACCGAGAAACGGACACGAAACGCTTTCCTAACAAACCGAGAGTATGTAGTCTCGGGCATCTAGAACGTGTTCCAGATCCGCGCAACCGAGGGAAGTGCCGTGACAGCTACCACCGACCAGGCCGACCAGTCCTTGCTTCCGGAGGGGTTCGACTTCACCGACCCGTTCCTGAACGAGAAGGCGATGCCGCACGACGAGTTCAAGGCACTGCGCGAGAACTCTCCTGTGCACTGGGTCGAGCAGGCGGCCGGCACCTACGACGGCATGGCCGAGGAGTCCGGAGCGGGCTACTACGCGGTGAGCAAGCACGCCGACGTCTCGGCGATCTCCAAGAACAGCAAGGACTGGTCGACCGCCGAGAACGGCGCGATCATCCGCTTCTCCGAGGGCATGACCCGCGAGCAGGTCGAGATGCAGCGGCTGATCCTGATCAACCAGGACCCGCCGGACCACACCGCGCACCGGGCGATCATCTCCCGCGGCTTCACGCCGCGGTCGATCAACGCGCTCGAGGAGGTCATGACCAGGCGGGCGCACAGCATCGTCGAGGAGGCCGTGGCCAAGGGCTCGCGGCAACTTCGTCGAGGACGTCGCCGCCGAGCTGCCGCTCCAGGCGATCGCCGAGCTGATCGGCGTACCGCAGGAGGACCGGCACAAGCTCTTCGAGTGGTCCAACCAGATGCTCGCGTCCGACGACCCGGAGATCGTGGGTGAGCCCGAGGTCGCCTCCGCCGAGATCCTCGGCTACGCGATGATGATGGCCGCCGACCGCAAGGCCAGCCCGCGCGACGACCTGGTCACCAAGCTGATCAACGCCGACAAGGACGGCCGGGGACTCACCGACGACGAGTTCGGCTTCTTCGTGATCCTGCTGACGGTGGCCGGCAACGAGACCACCCGCAACGCGATCACCCACGGCATGGATGCCTTCCTCGACAACCCCGCCCAGTGGGAGCTGTGGAAGAAGGAGCGCCCCGCGACCATGGTCGACGAGGTCGTCCGGTGGGGCACCCCGGTCAGCGTCTTCCAGCGCACCGCGCTCACCGACGTCGACGTCAACGGCGTGACCATCAAGAAGGGCGAGCGGGCGGCGCTCTGGTACGCCAGCGCCAACTTCGACGAGGACGTCTTCGAGGACCCGTTCACGTTCAACATCCTGCGTGACCCCAACCCGCACGTGGGCTTCGGTGGCCACGGCGCCCACTACTGCATCGGCGCCAACCTGGCCCGCCAGGAGATCCGGCTGATCTTCGAAGCCCTCGCCGACCACGCGCCCGACATCACCAAGCTCGCCGAGCCGCGCCGCCTGCGGCACTCGTGGATCAACGGCATCAAGGACCTGCAGGTCAAGTACGCCTGATCGGTCCGCCGCGCTGTCGACGCTTCATCACGGTATGCAGCCGCAGTCTGCGCTTCCCACGGTGAGTTCACCGTGGGAAGTGGCGATTTCCCTACATCCCTTGATGAAGCAGCGACGGTCCGGTCGCGATCACCACGTCAAGCTCAGTCGCGAGCGGTGAGGATCACCGGGCCGTCGTCGGTGATCGCGATGGTGTGCTCCATGTGGGCGCCGCGGGAGCCGTCCTGGCTCTTGATCGTCCAGCCGTCGGCGTCGATGTAGATCTCGTCGGTCGTGTGCAGGAACCACGGCTCGATGGCGATCACCAGGCCGGCCTTGATCTTGAAGCCGCGGCCCGGACGTCCGTCGTTGGCCACGTGCGGGTCGCCGTGCATCGTCCGCCCGACGCCGTGGCCGCCGAACTGGAGGTTGACGCTGAGGCCGGCGTCGCGGGCGACGGTGCCGATCGCGTTGGAGATGTCGCCCAGCCGGTTGCCCACCACGGCCTGCTCGATGCCGGCGGTCAGGGCTCGGTCGGCGACGTCGATCAGGCGCAGGTCCTCCTCGCGCGGCGTACCGACGACCAGTGAGTACGCCGAGTCCGACACCCAGCCGTCCACGCTGGCGGCGAAGTCGACGCTGAGCAGGTCGCTGTCCTGGAGGACGTAGTCGTGGGGGAGTCCGTGCAGCACCGCCTCGTTGACCGAGGTGCAGAGCACCTTGCCGAACGGGGAGGCGCCGAAGGACGGGTGGTAGTCGATGTAGCACGACTCGGCACCACGGTCGCGGATCATCTTGTGGGCCAGCTCGTCGAGCTCCAGCAGGTTGACCCCGACGTCGGCCTTCTCGATCAGCGCGGTGATCACCGAGGCGACGAAGCGTCCGGCGGGACGCATCTCCTCGATCTGGGACGGGGTGCGGAGCTCGATCATGGGACGAGCCTAGGAGGTACCTCCGCTCCGAGCAGAACCGCCCACAGCAGAATCGCTGGGTTTGCCGATGATCGGTCGGCACGGTGGTCCCATGACCCAACAGGCACCTGAACGACCAACCGGATCCATCGACGACCAGCTCACCGCCCGCCTGCTCAGCCAGCGGATCATCGTGCTCGGCCAGGAGGTCGACGACGGCATCGCCAACCGCCTCTGTGCCCAGCTGCTGCTGCTCTCGGCCGAGGACCCGCACCGCGACATCAGCCTCTACATCAACTCTCCCGGCGGCTCGGTCAGTGCCGGCCTGGCGATCTACGACACGATGCGGCTGATCCCCAACGACGTCAGCACGCTGGCGATGGGGCTGGCCGCGAGCATGGGCCAGTTCCTGCTTTCTGCCGGTACGCCGGGCAAGCGCTACGCCCTGCCGCACAGCCGGGTGTTGCTCCACCAGGGCTCGGCCGGTCTCGGTGGCACCGCCATCGACATCGAGATCCAGGCCGAGAACCTCGAGCACACCAAGAACGTGATGATCGGGCTGATCGCCGAGCACACCGGCCAGACGGCCGAGAAGGTCGAGCGCGACGCGCGCCGGGACCGGTGGTTCACCGCCGAGCAGGCCAGGGAGTACGGCTTCGTCGACCAGGTGCTCACCGACGTGGCCGCGGTGACGCCCAACCGCGAGGGCGCCTTCGGACTGGGGGTCAGCCGATGAGCAGCTACACGATCCCCAGCGTCGTCGAGAAGACGATCCGTGGCGAGCGGGCGGTGGACATCTACAGCCGGCTGCTCACGGACCGGATCGTCTACATCGGCACCGAGATCGACGACGGTGTCGCCAACGTGGTGATCGCCCAGCTGCTGCACCTCGAGTCCGAGAGCCCGGAGTCGCCGATCAACCTCTACCTCAACTCACCGGGTGGCTCCGTCACCTCGATGCTGGCCATCTACGACACCCTGCAGTTCATCCAGCCGCAGGTCGCCACCACCTGCGTCGGCCAGGCCGCCTCGTCGGCGGCGGTCCTGCTGGCTGCCGGAGCGGAAGGTCGGCGCCAGGTGCTGCCGCACGCCCGCGTGATCCTGCACCAGCCGTCCGGGGGAGGGCAGGGCACGCTGCCGGACCTCGCCGTGCACGCCAAGGAGATCGTGCGCTTGCGCGGGGAGATGGAAGAGATCCTGTCGCTGCACACCGGACAGACCGTCGAGCGGCTGCGCGAGGACACCGACCGCGACCTGATCCTGTCGGCCGAGCAGGCCGTGGCGTACGGCGTCGCCGACGCCGTCCTGGACAGCCGGAAGCTCGCGGCGGTCTAGGAGCCTAGGCGGCGAGCGCCATCGGCCCGGAGATGCCGCTGAGGGTCCGGGAGACGCGGGTGGTCAGGTCGACCAGCCGCAGGCCGAGTGCACCCGAGACGGCCTCGAGGATCTCCGAGCTGGGCTCCTTGAGGCCGCGCTCGACCTCGGACAGGTACTGCGTCGAGACTCCCGCCTCCTCGGCGACGTCCGCCAGGGTGCGCCCGGCCGACTGGCGCTCCTCGCGGAGCTCGCGTCCAGCAGCCTCCCGCCACAGCGGCTCGCGCTCGGGGGCAGGCTCGGGCGCTGGCTGGACCGGGAATGCGACGACGTCACCCATGGCTCGACGATAGGTCGGAGCCGTTGTGAGGACGTCGGATGTTCGCGTTCGGCGAACACGTGCCTGGCCCGCCACGAGACCTCAGTTGGAGGGCTTCTCCGAGCCGACGACCCACATCGCGAAGAACTGCGAGCCGCCGCCGTAGGCATGACCGAGGGCGCGGCGTACGCCGTCGACCTGGTGCTCGCCCGCGGCGCCCCGCACCTGGAGGGCGGCCTCGCCGAAGCGGAGCATGCCGGAGGCGCCGATCGGGTTGGACGACAGCACGCCGCCGGAGCAGTTGACCGGCAGCTTGCCGTCCATCGCGGTGCCGCCCGACTCGGTGAGCTTCCAGCCCTCGCCCTCGGGCATGAAGCCGAGGTTCTCCAGCCACATCGGCTCGAACCACGAGAACGGCACGTAGATCTCGGCCGCGTCGATCTCCTCGAGCGGGTTGGTGATGCCGGCCTGCTTCCACAGGGCGGCGGCCGCGTCGCGACCGGCCTGCGGGTTCACCTGGTCGCGCTCGGCGGCGGTGGTCGCCTCCGACCGCATCACGGTGCCGTGGATCCAGGCGGGGTTGGGGGAGGACTTCGCGCTGTCCTCGTCGACGATCACCAGGGCACACGCGCCGTCGCTCGACGGGCAGGTCTCGTCGTAGCGGATGGGGTCCCAGAGCATCTGCGAGGCCAGCACCGACTCGACGGTGGTGCCCTCGTTGTGCAGGTGGGCGTAGGGGTTCTTCAGCGCGTTGTTGCGGTCCTTCGCGGCGACGATCGCACCCACATGGGTCGGTGCGCCGGAGCGGCGGATGTAGGAGCGGACGTGCGGGGCGAAGTAGCCGCCCGCGCCGGCGTGCACCGGCATGTTGAACGGCAGCGGCACCGACAGCGCCCACATCGCGTTGGACTCCGACTGCTTCTCGTAGGCGACCGTCAGCACCCGCTTGTGTACGCCGGCCTGCACCAGCGACGAGGCCACGATGGCCGTCGAGCCGCCGACCGAGCCGGCGGTGTGCACGCGCAGCAGCGGCTTGCCGACCGCGCCGAGCGCCTCGGCGAGGAACAGCTCGGGCATCATCACGCCCTCGAACAGGTCAGGCGCCTTGCCGACCACGATCGCGTCGATGTCGTCGAGCGTCAGGTTGGCGTCGATGAGCGCGCGGTCGATGGCCTCGCGGCACAGGCCGGCCATGGAGACGTCCTCGCGCTTGGCCCGGTGGTGGGTCTGGCCGATGCCGATGATCGCGGCGGGCTGCTTCGCCATCAGTTCTTACCTTCCATCGTGCACACGAGGTTCTGCTGCAGTGCGGGGCCGCTGGTGGCGTGGGCGAGGACCTTGGTGGCCTCGCCGGACCAGATCCGCTTGGCCGCCTCGCCCACCCGGATGCCGCCGCCGGAGAACATCGGGTTGCTGGTGAGCGCGCCGCCCGACGGGTTGATGGTCACGTCGTCGGCCAGGCCGAGCTCGCGGCGCAGGATCAGCTCCTGGTGGCTGAACGGCGCGTGCAGCTCGGCCACCTCGACGCCGCCGAGGTCGAGGGCCGCACCGGCGCGCTCCGCGGAGGGCGAGCGGGTCAGGTCGCGGGTGCCCATGCCGAGCGGGTCCACGAAGTGGGAGAGCCCGGAGATCCAGGCCGGGCGGTCGCACACCTCGTGCGCGCGGTCGCCGGCGGCGAGCACGATGGCGGCCGCGCCGTCGGTGACGGGGGAGCAGTCGTGCTTGCGCAAGGGGTCGGCGTACACCGGACGGGCGAGCAGCTCGTCGACCGACGAGCCGCCCTTGCGGATGGAGTACTCGTTCTTCTCGGCGTCGGTGAGCGAGCGGTTGGCCACCTCGGCCATGGCGCGCTCGTCCCAGACGCCGGCGTCGATGCCGGCGCGCGCCTGCAGCCCGGCCAGGGACACGGTGTCGGGCCAGAGCGGGGTCATCGTGTAGGGCTCGAGCTGCAGGGCCAGGGTGCGCCGCAGCACACCGGCCGAGCTCTTGCCGAACGCGTAGACCAGCGCGGTGTCGACCTCGCCGGTCTGGATCTTGATCCAGGCCTCGTACATGGCCCAGGCCAGGTCCATCTCGACGTGCGACTCGTTGACCGGCGGGATGACGCCGATCGCGTCCACCGCCTGCACGAAGGAGAACGACCGGCCGGCCAGGTAGTCGGAGGAGCCGGAGCACCAGAACCCGATGTCCTTGCGGGTCCAGCCGGTCTGCTCGTAGCACTCCTTGAAGAGGGGCACGAGGAGCTCGACGCAGGTCGGTGACCCGTCGAACTCAGGCATCTGTCGCTGGGCGAACCCGACGACGGCGACGTCACGCATTCGGCAGTGCTCCCGTCTCAGAGGTGCTGCTTGTAGGTGTCGTACTCCGCGTCCGGGTCTCCGGTGGGCGCGAAGTGGTCGATGTTCTCGAGCGAGAACGTCCACTCGTCCTTCGGCTTCCACACGGCCTTGACCCGCATGCCCATCCGGACCTCGTCGGCCGGCACCCCGAGGATGAGGTGCAGGACCGCGATGTCGGCTCCGTCGAGGAGCACGTACGCCGAGACGTACGGCGGCGCGATCTTCTGGCCGAGGAACGGCACGTTGACGATGCAGAACGTCGTCACGGTGCCGGTGTGCGAGAGCTCGATCTCCTCCGCGGTGGGCGTGCCGTCGGCCGGGCAGGCGCTGCGCGGTGGGATGTAGACCTTCTCGCACGTGGGGCAGCGCTGGCCCATGATCCGGCCCTCGTTGAGGCCGCGGTAGAACAGCGACTCCTCGGGCGAGGCGGCGTAGTCGTAGTCGAGCGAGACCGGCGTCACGACACCCGTCACGGCCTCGTCGCTGGTGGTCGCTCGGGACCTCGTTGCGGCGACTCGGCCTCACCGGGCGCCAGCGGCTCGAAGCACGCGATGTCGGTGATGGTGCCGGTGCGCTCGGCCGCCCAGCGCACCCGCACCCGCATGCCCGTGCTGACCTCGGCCGGGGTGGCCACGTCGAGCGCGTGCAGCAGCGGCGCGGTGGCGCCGTCCAGGGTGACCAGGGCGAACGCGAACGGCCGGTCGAACGGCTGGGCCTTGACCGGCTCGGGCACCCAGGTCCACGACGTGACCGTGCCGACGGAGGAGACCTCGACGAACTCGGTGGTCGCCTCGTGGGTCACCGGGTCGAACTCGAGGGGCGGGACCACGACGTCGCCGGCCGACGTGCGACCGCCGACCACGACTCCGTCGCGGAGTCCGGTGAGGAAACGACCGATGACGGGACCGGTCGAACGGGTGTAGTCGAAGCTCACCGTCACCGGTGCTTGCAGCGTGCGGCTCATGACGCGAAAGTGAAACACGTTCTAGAAATCCCGGCAAGCGTCTGGGAGGGTGTGTGACATGAAACTTGGTCTTCAGCTCGGCTACTGGGGCGCGGGCCCTCCGGACGGAACCGCAGAGCTGGTGCAGGCCGCAGAGGCGGCCGGGTTCGACGCGATCTTCACCGCCGAGGCCTGGGGCTCCGACGCGTTCACGCCGCTGGCGTGGTGGGGACGCGAGACCTCGAAGGTCCGCCTCGGCACCTCGATCGTGCAGATGTCCGGGCGCAGTCCTACGTCGATCGCGATGCACGTGCTGACCCTCGACCACCTCAGCGGTGGCCGGGTCGTGCTCGGCATGGGCGTGAGCGGACCGCAGGTCGTCGAGGGGTGGTACGGACAGCCGTTCGGCAAGCCGCTGGCGCGCACCCGCGAGGTCGTCGACATCATCCGCAAGGTGCTGGCCCGCGAGGGCCCGGTGACCAACGACGGCCCGCACTACCCGCTGCCGTTCGCCGGCGACAACTCCGTCGGGCTGGGCAAGCCGCTCAAGCCGATCGTGCACCCGCTCCGCGCCGACGTACCGATCTGGCTGGGCGCCGAAGGCCCCAAGAACGTCGCCCAGACCGCCGAGATCGCCGACGGCTGGATCCCGATCTTCTACACGCCCAAGTCGGCCGGGATGTACCAGCCCTGGCTCGACGAGGGCTTCGCGCGACCGGGTGCGCGGCGTACTCGCGCGGACTTCGAGATCGCCGCGACCTGCCACGTGCAGATCGTCAGCGGCGCCGAGGAGAAGGCTGCGGTGATCACCGGGATGAAGCCGGTCGTGTCGCTCTACATGGGCGGCATGGGCGCCAAGGACCAGAACTTCCACAAGCAGGTCTTCGAGCGGATGGGCTACGAGGAGCTGTCCGACGAGGTGCAGAAGCTCTACCTCGACGGCCGCAAGGACGAGGCCACCGCGCTGATCCCCGACGAGCTCGTCGACGACATGCACATCATCGGCACCGCTCCGGAGGTCAAGGAGCGCGCCGCGCAGTGGGAGGAGACCGGAGTGACCACGCTGCTGCTGAGCTGCCGCTCGCCGGAAGAGGTCAACACGATCGCGGAGGTACTGGCCTGACGGTGCGCCCGCGGAGTCCCCTACTTGGGGGTTGAGGGTGCAGGGCCGCTCGCCGAGGATGGCGGGTGGTCCGTCCACCGCCGTTGGGAGCACTCATGCGCATCCGAAGCCGACACCACGGCCTGCCGGCGGTCGCGGCCGGTCTGCTGGTAGCCAGCCTGCTCACCGGGGTTGCCGGACCGGCGTCCGGGTCCGACCAGGGCCGAGCCGCGTCAGGCGCGACCAAGCATCCGGACCGCCCGACCCGGGTCGTCCAGATCGTGCTCGACCAGCTCCGGCCGGAGTTCATCGACGCCTTCGACATGAAGAACGTCAAGCGCCTGATGCGGAGCGGTGCTGCCTATCCCGACGCGTACCTGGGGCACATGGCGTCGGAGACGGTGGTTTCCCACAACGTGATGACGAGCGGGATGCTGCCCAAGAACATGGGGTGGTCCGACGAGTGGTACCGCGACACCGAGGGTCTCCTCGGGCCGGTCGATGGCCGCTACGTCACCGGCTCGATGTCCGCCGCGCAGTTCGACACCCTGATCGCGGACAAGGGCTACCCGAAGCTCGCCGACTACCTGCACGCGGCCTTCCCTGGCACGACCGTCGCAGCGATCGGCGAGAAGAACTACGCCGTGCACACGATGGGCGGGCCCGGGGCGGACATGCGGATCACGTTCGGCAGCCGTACGGCCGACTGCGACGACGTGCCGAATCAGTCCGACGACCTGACCTGGCGGGGTCCGGCGGGCGTCGGCGTGCCGGCGTACATCTCGAGCCCGACGTGTGGGCGCTTCTACGTCGATGCCGACCGCGCACTCGACTACGGGACGCTCGAGACCTCGCCGGCCTGGATGTACCCGGTGGAGGGCAACCGGGACGTGCCGGGGTTCGACCAAGCGCACCTCGGCGGTGACATCTGGGTCACGGACGTCGCGTTCGAGGTGATGGACAACGAGAACTGGAGCGGACTGCTGCTGACCTACGGCGGCATCGACAAGGCCGGTCACATGTGGGGCGGGCTCAACGACGCGCCGCCGTACGACGGCGGCGACCCGCACGTGCACCTGGCCGAGCTGGCCCGGATAGCCGACGAGCAGGTGGGCCGAGTCGTCCAGAAGCTGAAGGACGACGGACTGCTCGACGAGACGCTGATCGTGCTGACCACCGACCACGGGCAGCAGACCAGCAAGCACTTCTACGGGCTCGACGGGGTCGGGCGCGGCAACCTCAACTGGTACTACGGCTCCGACGCGGACGAGACCTACCTGACCCCGCAGCCGGAGATCGCGCGGCTGGTCGAGGAGACCGGCAACGTGGAGATGAGCATGCAGGACTCCGCGATCCGGACCTGGCTGGTCGACCGGTCCTGGAAGGCCAAGCTGCGGGCAGCCCGGGTGATGGCCACACTGCCCGGCGTCCGGGCGACCTATGTGCGGACCGACGACAGCTACCACCTGGTGTGGGTCGCGCCGCGGTCACGCTGGACGTCGTCCGAGTGGAAGTGGTGGCGCGCTCACGGTCAGGAGATCGTGGACACGGGGGCCGCCGACTACGGCTCGGACGTGATCGGGCTGCTGCGCGACAACGCGAGCTACGGCGTGGCCGGTGACCACGGGGGCGCGCAGGAGAAGGTGCAGCGGATCCCGATCATCTTCTCCGGTCCCGGCGTACGCCCAGGAGCGCGACCGCGCGACGACATCCGGTCGGTCGACATCATGCCGACGGTGCTGCGCGCTCTCGGCATCCCGGAGACGCATCACACGGACGGTCACGCCTACCGCCTGCCCTGAGCGCCCGACGGGCCGGACGGTCCGTTGCCCGAACTTAGAACACGTTCTAGTCTGGCCGCGTGACCGACACTGACATGCGCACCGGGACCCACAACGGCAACCTGATGGTGGCCGCGCTCAAGCGCCACCACGACAAGCCGGTGATGTACCTCGGCGACACCACGCTCAAGGGCGGCGAGGTGGCCGCGCAGATGAGCCGCTACATCCAGGCCTTCGAGTCGCTGGGGGCCGGCACCGGCACGGCCGGCGCGCTGCTCGCCCTGAACCGGCCCGAGGTGCTGTTCATCCTCGGCGCGGGCCAGACCCAGGGTTTCCGGCGTACGTCGCTGCACCCGCTGGGCTCCGCCGACGACCACGCGTACGTCATCAACGACGCCGAGATCACGACCCTGATCATCGACCCCTACTTCACCGAGCGCGCGCTCGCGCTGCTCGAGAAGTGCCCGGGTCTGACCAAGGTGCTCACGATCGGTCCGGTGCCGGACGAGCTCGCGCACATCGGCACGGACCTGGTGGCCACGGCCGCGACGTTCGAGGCCGCAGCCGCTGACGGCCAAGCTGCTCCCGCCCGACCACATCGTGTCGATCACCTACACGGGTGGCACCACGGGCAAGCCCAAGGGCGTGATCGGCACGTCGCAGGCGATGTCGACGATGAGCCAGATCCAGCTCGCGGAGTGGGAGTGGCCGGAGAACCCGCGCTTCCTGATGTGCACGCCGCTCTCGCACGCCGGCGCGGCGTTCTTCGTGCCGACCGTGATCAAGGGCGGCTCGCTCTACGTGCTCTCGACGTTCAACCCCGCCGAGGTGCTCAAGACCATCGAGGAGCAGAAGATCACGGCCACGATGCTGGTGCCGTCGATGCTCTACGCGCTGATGGACCACCCCGACTCGCACACCCGCGACCTGAGCTCGCTGGAGACCGTCTACTACGGCGCCTCGGCGATCAACCCGGTCCGGCTCAAGGAGGCGATCGACCGGTTCGGGCCGATCTTCGCCCAGTACTACGGCCAGTCCGAGGCCCCGATGGTGATCACCTACCTGCCGAAGGGTGACCACGACGAAGCCCGGCTGTCGTCGTGCGGCCGGCCTTCTGCGTTCATCCGCACCGCGCTGCTCGGCGAGGACGGACAGCCGGTGCCGCAGGGGGAGCCGGGGGAGATCTGCGTGGCGGGATCGCTGCTGGCCGGCGGCTACTGGAACCTGCCCGAGGAGACCGCCGAGACCTTCCGCGACGGCTGGATGCACACCGGCGACGTGGCGCGTGAGGACGAGGACGGCTTCTGGTTCATCGTCGACCGCACCAAGGACATGATCGTCACCGGCGGCTTCAACGTGTTCCCCCGCGAGGTGGAGGACGTGGTGGCCGAGCACCCCGCGATCGCCCAGGTCGGCGTGATCGGCACCCCGGACGAGAAGTGGGGCGAGGCGGTCACCGCGATCGTCGTACTCCGCGATGGCCACGAGCTCACCGACGAGGTCGACGCCGAGATCAAGCAGATGGTCAAGGACCGCAAGGGCGCCGTGCAGTCGCCCAAGCAGATCATCGCGATCGACGCCCTGCCGCTCACCGGGCTCGGCAAGCCGGACAAGAAGGCCCTCCGCGCGAAGTACTGGACGGGTGAGCGCTCCATCGGCTGAGCTGGCGCGTTTGTAACTCAGGGTTCGACGTACTGCCCAGGTGTCTGAACACCCAGGTAGTGGTCAGAACCCTGAGTTACAGCGGCGAGGCGGCCGAGAGGTCGACCACCGTCATGCCCGAGGACGACGGTGGGTGATCCATGGCGGCCAGGGCGGCTCCGGCACCGTCGAGGTCGATCACGTCGCCGACCAGCAGGTCGGGTCGGAGGGTGCCGCCCTCGATGAGCGCCAGCATTGCCGGGTACTCGTGGGCCGCCATGCCGTGGGATCCGTAGATCTCTAGCTCCCAAGCGGTCACCAGGTCCATCGGGAGCGGAGGCGCCGCGGCCGCGCCCAGCAGCAGCCCGACCTGAACATGCCGGCCCCGCCGGCGAAGGCTCCGCACGGAGGCCGCGGCCGTGGTCGGCGAGCCCAGCGCGTCGATGGAGACTGCTGCGCCGCCCTGGGTGATCTCGCGGATCGTCGCGGCAGGATCCGGGTCCTGCGCAGCGTCGACGACGGCTTCCGCGCCCAGGGCTCGTGCCCGATCCAGAGCCACGGCGCTGAGATCGACAGCGACCACCCGCGCCCCGAGCGCCGCACCGATCATCACCGCGGACAGCCCCACCCCGCCGCATCCGTGTACGGCGAGCCAGTCGCCGGCGCCGACCCGCCCGTGCGCACTGAGCGCCCGGAACGCGGTGGCGAACCGACAGCCCAGGGACGCCGCGGTGACGAAGCCGACCGAGTCGGGAAGGCGCACCAGGTTCACGTCCGCGGCATGGATCGCCACCAGCTCGGCGAACGATCCGGGGCCGGTGAAGCCGGGCTGGGTCTGGTGCGGGCAGACCTGGGTCTCGCCCGCCGAGCAGTACTCACACGTGCCGCACCCGCAGACGAACGGCACCGTCACCCGGTCCCCGACCCGGTAGCGCCCGACATCGGCCCCGACCTCGGCGACCACACCGGCCAGCTCATGTCCGGGGATGTGGGGGAGCGCAACGGGATCGTGTCCCCTCCACGCGTGCCAGTCCGACCGGCACACCCCGGTCGCCCCCACCCTGATCACCACGCCGGCGTCGGGGCAGGTCGGGTCGGGCACCTCGGCGACCGTCGGGACGACCCCGTAGTCGGAGTAGACGGCTGCCTTCACCTACTGGCCCGGGTCGAAGCCGACCCCGGGTGCGACCCGGGTGGCCTGGTCGCGGATCTCGAAGAACTCGCGGAGCCGGAAGCCGAAGACGCCGGCCACCACCATCGACGGGAACGTCCTGACCCGCGTGTTGTAGGCGCGGACATTGCCGTTGTAGAAGCGTCGCGCAGCTGCGATGCGGTCCTCGGTGTTGGTCAGCTCGCCCTGCAGCTGCAGGAAGTTGGCGCTGGCCTTGAGGTCGGGGTACGCCTCGGCGCGGGCGAGCACGGTGGCGAGCGCCCCACCCACGGCGTCCTCGAAGCCCTCGCGCTGCTTGGGCTGGTCGGCCTGGTGGGCGGTGGCGGCCTCGCGGGCCTGCACCAGCGCCTCGAGCACGGCCTGCTCGTGGGCGGCGTACCCGCGCACCGTCTCGACCAGGTTGGGGATCAGCTCGTGGCGGCGGGTGAGCTCGACGTCGATGCCGCCCCACGACTCCTCGATGTGGGTGCGCTGCCGGACGAAGCGGTTGTACATGACGAGCACGCAGATCAGCAGGAGTACGACGACCCCGATCGCCGGCGTACAGCACGTACTTCTCGTTGTCGGTCATCGCGCGCCGAGGTCCTTCCAGACGAACTCAGGGATCTTGTCGAGGATGGCGTCCATCACCGTGAGCTTGGCGTCGACCTCCTGGATGCTGTGGCTGCCGTTGCGGACGACCAGCATCGAGTCGCCCTCGAACCGCCAGCCGAGCTCCGGCCACCGCATCAGCATCTCGATCATCTGCGGGTGCAGGACGTCGAAGGCGAACTTGCGGCTCGGAGACCGGACCGTGAACGCGCGGTTGAAGTCCTCCGACTCCATCTCGATGTCGGTGTTCGTGAGCCGCCCGATCACCCGGCTGAGCATGCCCTCGGGCTCCACCGACAGATCGGGCATCAGCACGCCCAGCGAGAGGGCCAGCACCGACCAGTGGTGCGTGGTGGTCGAGCGGTTCTCCCCGCTGCCGCTGGTGGTCGTGTACCGGTAGTCGAACGCGACCATCGCGCGGCCGTCGTGCTCGCCGTAGACGACGTTGGATGCCTGGCGGCTGCTGCCGGTGCCGAACGGCGTCCCCTGGAACCGGTCGACAAGGTTGCCGTCGGTCTCGGCGAAGCGCCACCCCCGCGATGTGGCGTACGCCGCCATCGCCTCGCGCCGCTTCCTGGCCTGGATGACGCCGACCACGACGAGCACCAGGGCGATGACGAAGAACCCGACGAAGGCAGCGACGATCCCGAACTCCACGCCGACACCCTAAGGGTGGACGGTCAGGCAGCGGCGGTGCTGGGTTCCTGCCGCGACCGGGCAGCGGTGATCAGCCGCCGTACGGCCGTGTCCAGCGCCAGCGCGACCACCAGCAGCAGCACCGCCACGATGCCGTCCATCCACCAGTGGTGCCCGGTGTCCACCACGACCAGCGTCGTGACGACCACGTGGAGGAGGAAGCACCAGCGCCAGCGGCTGGTGGTGCACGCGAAGATGCCGAACGACACCACCGCGGCCCAACCCACGTGGATCGACGGCATGGCCGTGAACTGGTCGGAGACCCCGCTGCCGACCTCCCCGTAGACCGACGGTCCCCAGATCTCAGACAGGTCCTGGTAGCCGAGGTCGGTGAGGTAGCGGGGCGGCGCGACCCGGATCCAGCGGATCGCCAGGCAGCCCGCGGTGACCAGAGCCAGCGCGTTGCGCCAGTGGGGGTAGCGGTCGCGGTGGCGGACGAACAGCCACACCAGGAAACCGACGACGGCGGGCACGTGCACCACGGCGTAGTAGAGCGTCGACGGCGGCCCCAGCCAGTCGTGATCGAGCACGAAGTGCTGGAGCGACAGCTCGGCCGGCAGGTGCAGGGCCTGCTGGAGCGACACCAGGTGGTGGGCGCGCTCGATGGCCAGGTCGTCGCTGCCCAGGGGGATCTGCCGGGCCAGCCGCCAGGCGGCGTACAGCGTGGAGACCAGGGCGAACTCCAGGGCTGCCGGAAATGGCCAGCGTCGACTGCGAGCGGTAGCGGCGGAGGACGAGATAGAGCAACCCGCTGAGGACGGCAGCCACCCCGGACTGTTCCCAGGTCGGCCACGGCACGAGCGAGAGTGTGCCAGCCTCTTAGGTCAGGATCCCGTGAATTGTGGAGACCGCTTCTCCGAGAAAGCGCGCGGGCCTTCCTTGGCGTCGCTGGAGGCGAAGACGGCGGCGCCGACCCGGGCGTCGTCCTTCCAGCAGTCGTCCTCGTGCTTGCCCTCGGAGTCGCGCATCGTCTTCAGGATCGCCTGTACGGCGAGCGGACCGTTGGCGGAGATCAGGTCGGCGAGCTCGTGCGCCTTGGCCAGCGCCTCGCCGTCGGGCACCACGTGGCCGATCAGGCCGAGTTCCTTGGCCTCGGGGGCCAGGATGTGTCGGCCGGTGAGCAGCAGGTCGGCCGCGACGGTGTACGGGATCTGGCGGACCAGGCGGACCGCCGAGCCACCCATCGGGTAGAGGCTCCAGCGGGCCTCCGAGATGCCGAACTTCGCGCTCTCGCCGGCCACTCGGATGTCGGTGCCCTGCAGGATCTCGGTGCCACCGGCGATGGCCGGGCCCTCGACTGCGGCGATCAGCGGCTTGGTCAGCCGGAACCCCTTGAGCAGCCCCTTGATCACCGACGGGTCGTACTCGCCGGACTCGAAGCTCTCCGATGGCGGCTTCTTCGACATCGACTTCAGGTCGGCCCCGGCGCAGAAGTAGCCGCCGGCCCCGGTGAGGATGCAGACGCGGATCGAGTCGTCGGAGTTCACCCGGTCCCAGGCATCGCTCATGATCGCGAGCATCTCGCCGGACAGCGCGTTGCGAGAGGCAGGCCGGTTCATGGTCACCACCAGCTTGTGGTCGACCTGCTCCACGAGGCAGTGCGGCTCAGTGGGGGCTTCGGCGGACACGTCTTCGCTGGTCATGGGGCCACGCTAGCGAAAAACGAGAACGTGTTCTAGTCTCGGGCCGTGGCCCTGAACATCGCTGATCTCTTCGAACACGCCGTCGACGCCGCGCCTGACAACCTTGCGTTGAAGGTCGGTGACCGGTCTGTCACCTACGCCGAGCTGGAGGCTGACGCCAACCGGTTGGCGCACTATCTGGGCGCCCAAGGCGTGAGCCCGGGCGACCACGTGGCGATCTACGCCAAGAACAGCATCGAGCACGTGGTCGCCGTACTCGCGATCGTCAAGATCCGCGCGGTCAACATCAACGTCAACTACCGCTACGTCGAGGGCGAGCTCAACTACCTCTTCGACAACGCGGACGTGGTGGCGCTGATCCACGAGCGCTCGTACGCCCCGCTGGTCGCCAAGTGCGCGCCCAAGCACGAGAAGCTGCAGACGATCGTCACGATCCCCGACGTGCTGGACCCGGCCGGCGACGAGGACATCTCGTCGTTCGGCGGCGTGCTGCTACGCCGACGCCGTGGCCGACCAGAGCGCCGAGCGCGACTTCGGCGAGCGCAGCCCCGACGACCTGCACATCATCTACACCGGCGGCACCACCGGCTTCCCGAAGGGCGTCATGTGGCGCCACGAGGACTTCTGGCGGGTGCTGGGCGGTGGCATCGACTTCTACACCGGTCAGCCGCTGGAGGAGTTCGACCAGTCCAAGCAGGCCAACGACCCGCGGATGGTCACCTTCCCGCTGAGCCCGCTGATGCACGGCGGGGCCCAGGCCGGCCTGCTGATGCACCTGTTCGCCGGGCACCTCACGATCGTCGAGCCGAAGTTCGACCCGGTGCGCACCTGGGAGATCATCGAGCGCGAGGGCGTCCAGCTGATCTTCATGACCGGCGACGCGATGGCCCGCCCGCTGATCGAGGAGTTCGAGCGCAAGGCCGCCACCGGCACGCCGTACGACGGCTCCAGCCTGTTCGCGATCTCGAGCAGCGCCGCGATCTTCAGCCCGCCCGTCAAGGAGCGGTGGATGGCGGCGTTCCCCAACAGTGTCTTCACCGACTCGGTCGGCGCCTCCGAGACCGGCTTCCAGGGCATGGGCATGCAGGACAAGGGCCCGATCAGCAGCGATGGCCCGGTCGTCGGCCTCGGCCCCAGCAGCGTGGTGCTCGATGACGACAACAAGGTGCTCGACCTGGCCTCCAGCGTCGGCCAGATCGGCCGGCTCGGCCGCGGTGGCTCGGTGCCGGTCGGCTACTACAAGGACCCCGAGAAGTCAGCGAAGACGTTCCTCGAGATCGACGGCCAGCGCTACTCCGTGCCCGGCGACTTCGCCCGGATCGAGACCGACAACCGGGTGACCCTGCTCGGCCGCGGCTCCAACTGCGTCAACACCGGCGGCGAGAAGGTCTACCCCGAGGAGGTGGAGATGGCGATCAAGGGCCACCCCGCCGTCTACGACTGCCTCGTCGTCGGCATCCCCGACGAGAAGTTCGGCCAGGCGGTGGCCGCCGTGATCCAGCCGCGCGAGGGACAGACCGTCGAGCTCGAGGACCTGCGCAGCTTCCTGCGCGAGCACCTCTCCGGCTACAAGCTGCCCCGGTCACTCGTGCTCGTCGACGAGATCCCGCGCAACGCGACCGGCAAGGCGCAGTACCCGCGAGCCAAGGAGATGGCGCTGGGACAGACCCAGGCGCCCGAAGGAGCATCTGCCTGATGAGGACGCCTCTCTGTGAAGAGTTCGGGATCGAGTACCCGATCTTCGCGTTCACGCCCTCGGAGCACGTCGCGGCCGCGGTCTCGCGCGCCGGCGGGCTCGGTGTCCTCGGCTGCGTCCGGTTCAACGAGACCGACGAGCTCGAGGAGACCCTGAGCTGGCTCGACGACAACACCGACGGCAAGCCCTACGGCGTCGACATCGTGATGCCGATGAAGATCCCCACCGAGGGCACCTCCATCGACCTCAAGGCGATGATCCCCGAGGCGCACATCTCGTTCGTGGAGCAGACGCTGCAGAAGCTCGGCGTGCCTCCGCTGCCGGAGGGGGAGGGTCGCGAGGGCGTCCTCGGCTGGCTGCACTCGATCGCCCGCTCGCACCTCGACGTCGCACTGAAGCACCGCCCGGTGCTGATCGCCAACGCGCTCGGCTCGCCGCCGAAGGACGTCATCGACCTGTGCCACGAGCACGGCATCAAGGTCGCGGCCCTCGCCGGCGCGGCCAAGCATGCGATCAGCCACGTGGACAACGGCGTCGACATCATCGTCGCGCAGGGTTTCGAGGCCGGCGGCCACACCGGCGAGATCGCCAGCATGGTGCTCACCCCCGAGATCGTGGACGCGGTCGGCCCCGACGTGCCCGTGCTGGGCGCGGGCGGCATCGGCTCCGGTCGCCAGGTCGCGGCCTCGCTCGGCCTGGGCGCCCAGGGTGTGTGGACCGGCTCCATCTGGCTCGGCACCCAGGAGTACCAGAGCCTCACCTCCAACAAGGGCTGGGAGACGGCGTTCACCCGCGCGACGTCGGCCGACACCGTGCGCACCCGGATCTACACCGGCAAGCCGGCCCGGCTGCTCAAGACCAAGTGGACCGAGGCGTGGGCCGAGGCCGATGCTCCCGAGCCGCTGCCGATGCCGCTGCAGAACCTGCTCGTCGCCGATGCCCACAACCGGATCAACTCCTCCAACGACCCCGACGTGATCTCGATGCCGATCGGCCAGATCGTCGGGCGGATGAACGAGGTGCGCCCGGTCGCGGACGTGATGGCCGACCTGGTCTCCGAGTTCGAGGCGACAGTCAAGCGCCTCGGTGAGATCGCGGGCTGACACCGAGCTGCAGGCTGCACTAGGGTCCGCTCTCATGGCCGGACCTCGGGTAACACGTACAGCCGCCCTACGCCGCTTGCTCGTCGTCGTACTCGCGCTGACCACCGCGGGTCTGGGCTGGGCGGCCAGCGGGCTCGGCAGCGCTGAGGGCGGACCGC
The DNA here is from genome assembly GCA_963769475.1 of uncultured Actinomycetota bacterium. Classification (GTDB taxonomy): domain Bacteria; phylum Actinomycetota; class Actinomycetes; order Propionibacteriales; family Nocardioidaceae; genus Nocardioides. Next base: position 28,241 of record CAVYLX010000005.1, read on the forward strand.
GTGCCGTGCCGCGCGCGGACTGCGGCCCGGGCTCTCTCCCCGAGACCTCGACCCAGGGCCGGGTGCCCAAAGCCGACTACAAGTCCGGCCGGGCCGATCGCGGCTACTTCTGCAACACCCGCCAGGTCTCCCACCAGGGTGCCTCCGGCGGCTTCAAGACGCTGCGCTACACCGACAAGAACGGCAACACCTGCGCGTTCTACGACTCCACGCTGCTGATCGGTCGCGACATCATCGCGAACCTGCTCTCGGGTGACGGGCTCGGTGTCGTGGTGCTGGACATGAACGACCCGCAGCAACCCGCGCAAGACCACCAACCTGCTCTCGCCGGCGATGCTCACCCCGCACGAGTCGCTGCTCGTCAACAAGAAGCGCGGGCTCCTGGTCGCCGAGATGGGCACCGCTGCGACGTTGCCGGGCGTGCTGGCCATCTACGACGTGAAGACCGACTGCCGGAAGCCGAAGCTGCTCTCGACGACGCTGGCGAGCCTGTTCGGGCACGAGAGCGGGTTCTCCCCGGACGGCAGGACGTTCTACACCTCCGGCACGGCGGCCGGATTCGCGGCGGTCGACATCTCGAACCCGCGCAAGCCGCGCACGATCTACCAGGAGCTCAACGTGCAGTACCACGGCATGCGGCTCTCCGACGACGGCAAGACGCTCTACGCCGCCCACGTCGGCGAGGTCACCGGTGCCGGGCTGACCGGCGGTGGGCTGCGGATCCTCGACGTCAGCGACATCCAGGAGCGGAAGTCGAACCCGGACGTCACCGTGCTCTCGCAGCTGAGCTGGCGGGACCACTCGATCCCCCAGGTGGCTGAGCCGTTCACGAGCAACGGGCACCACTACCTGCTCGAGGTAGACGAGTTCGTGGACCTGTTCTCGGTCCAGGGGCTGAGCAACATCAAGGAGTCGCCGGTCGGCGCCGCCCGCATCATCAACATCGACAACCCGCGGCGCCCCCGGATCGTCTCGGACATCCGGCTCGAGGTGCACCAGCCGGACGCGCACTCGGGAGACCAGCTGAAGGACCCGGGCGCCATCTTCCCGGCGCAGGGCTACGCCGCCCACTACTGCAGCATGCCGACCCGCGTGAACCCCAAGATCGCGGGCTGCTCGATGATCCTGTCCGGGCTCCGGCTGTTCGACATCAGCGACGTGAAGCACCCGCGCGAGGTGGCCTACTTCAACAAGCCGGTGACCAGGGTGAAGAAGCTGACCGTCTTCGGCAACGGGTCCTATGCGATGTCCCAGCCGGCGTGGGACGTCAAGAACAACTCGGTCTGGTACACCGACACCAACTCCGGCTTCTACGTCGTCCGGCTCACGAACGGTGTGCAGAAGCTGCTACGGCGCTGATCACCCGGTGTAGGGCGTGCGCCGCGGCCACCAGCCCGGCACTGCGTTGCGATAGGCCTGGTACGACGAGCCGAACTGATCGGTGAGGGCGGGCTCCTCGTAGCCCTTCACGAACGTGAAGACCATCGCCATGAACGCCAGCAGCCAGAGCCCGACACCGGGACTGCGGAAGAGCAGGGACTGGCCGCCGATCATCGAGGCGACGGCGAGGTACATGGGGTTGCGCACGTGGCGATAGAGCCCGCCGACCACGAGTGACTCCGTGGGGGCAGAGGGTGCCGGCGTCCCCGCACCCTCCGCGACGAAGCGGACGAAGCAGGCGATCACGGCGGCCAGACCGAGGACGCCGAGCGCGACGCCGAGCCCGTCGAGGACCGTGACGGGGCCGGCCGGACGGTTCCAGTCCGTGATCCACCAGGGCACCAGTCCCGCGGTGGTGCCGGGGGCGACGAAGAAGAAGAGGACGGTGTACCAGGCAGCCTTGGTCATGCCCTCAGCATAAATCACCAGATGGTGAATTAACGCTGTCGATGGCTCAGACGCCGACTCCGGAGGCGGACGAACACGGCCTCGGGGTGTCGTGGCGGAGCGAGCCGAACTCGGCGGCGTAGTAGCCGTTGTGGGGGTGGACCCGACCGGAGTACGTGCCGGACTCCTCCTCGACCCAGATCGATGCGGCCATGCTGCTCACCTCCTTCGGTGCTGCTTGTTGGTGGGTTGTGCTGTTACCTGTATCGACCGGAGCACCTCGCCGAACTCATCGGCCGGGCCGACAATTTCTTGGGTCAGCTGTACGTCGTGCCGCGGGCGTCGCGGGTCCAGAGGGAGCCGCCGCCGGAGACCGGGCCCTCGGAGGCGAGCTGGCGCTTCAGCACCTTGTTGGTGGCGGTGCGCGGCAAGGCGTCAGCGATCCGCACGTAGCGCGGCCAGGCCTTGGGGGAGAGGTCGGGCTGGTCGGCCAGGAAGGCCTCCAGCCCCGATGGCGTGAGCGGCGCCAGGGTGGTCAGCGCGACCATCAGCTGGTCGCCGACGGACTCGTCCGGGACGGCGTACACGGCAGCCTCGGAGATCTCCGGGTGCCGCAGCAGGATCCGCTCGACCGGGGCTGCCGCGATGTTCTCGCCGTCGACCCGCAGCCAGTCGGCGGTCCGGCCGGCGAAGTAGACGAAGCCGTCGGCGTCGCGGTACGCGAGGTCGCCGGACCAGTACATCCCGCCGCGCATCCGCTCGGCCTCGGCGTCCGGGTCCTTGTAGTAGCCGGCGAAGGAGCCCGCGCCCTGGGTGTTGACCAGCTCGCCGGTCGCCTCCTCGGCGTTGAGCAGCCGGCCGTCCGGGCCGAACTCCGCGTCGGCCGTCTCGGCCATGGTCTCGGGGTCGAGCACCTTCACCCCGTCGAGCGGCCGGCCGAGGCTGCCGGCCGGCATGTCGTCGGTGCGCTGGACGATCACGGCGTTCTCGGTGGAGGAGTAGGAGTCGACGACCACGCAGCCGAAGCGCCGGCCGAACTCCGCGATGTCGCGCTCGTTGGCCTCGTTGCCGAACACGAGGCGCAGGGTGTTGTCGGCGTCGTCCGGTCGCTCCGGCGTCGCCATGATGTAGGTCAACGGCTTGCCGACGTAGTTGGCGTACGTCGCGCCATAGCGGCGCACGTCGGCGATGAACCCGGAGGCGCTGAAGCGCCGGGCCAGCGCCATCGTCGTGCCGGATGCGAGCGCCGGACCCCAGCCGGCCATGATCGCGTTGGAGTGGAACATCGGCATCGACAGGTACGCGACGTCGCCAGGCCCGAGGCCGAACCGCTCGGACAGGAAGACGCCCGGGAAGGCCACCTTCGCCTGGGTGACGTTGACCGCCTTCGGGTTGCCGGAGGTGCCCGAGGTGAAGATCAGCATCAGCAGCGTGTCCTCGACGACGTCCCTGTCCGGCACCGTGGCGTCGGCGTGGGTCGCGAGCAGCTCGCCCCAGCCGGGCTCGTCGAGGCGGATCACCGGCACCGGCAGGTCGAGTCCGTCGAGCAGGCCGGCGTACGTCACGTCGGTGAGCACGACCTGGGTGTCGGAGCGCTCGATGTCGGCGGCGATCGCTGGACCCCGCCGGGTGGGGTTGAGTCCGACCAGCACCTGGCCGCCGAGGGCGGCGGCACCGAGGAGGAAGGGAAACTCGGGCGTGTTGTCGAGCAGCACCCCGACATGTGGGGGAGCGGCGTCGGGCAGAACCTCATCGAGCACCGCCGACCGGACCGTCGACTCACGAACCACCTCGGCCCAGGTCCAGACCTCGTCCTCGAACAGGAGACCCGGGCCGTCGTTGCCGGCCTGAGCGAGCAGCTGCTCACGGACCGTCAGTGGCATCAGACCGGCTCGGCGGCCAGCGCTCGTCCGATCGTGAGCGCCTGCTCGGTCGACCCCCCGAAGAGGAACTCGAAGCGCTTGGCGGTCGTGAAGTAGCGGTGGGCCTCGCCGTCCATGTCGATGCCTACGCCGCCGTGCACGTGGACGGTGGTGTGGGCAAGCCGGTGGCCGGCGTCGGCGGCCCACAGCTTGGCCGTGGCGACCTCGGTCTCCGCCGTAAGTCCTTCGGCGAGCCGCCAGACCGCGGCCCATAGCGTGAGCCGCTGAGCGAGCACGTCGATGTAGCCGTCGGCGAGGCGCTGCGACACGGCCTGGAACGTGCCGATGGGGCGACCGAACTGCTCCCGCGTCTTCGCGTACGCCGCGGTCAGCGCCAGCGCTCCCTCGGTGACGCCGAGCTGCTCGGCGGCGCCGGCGACGGTCAGCAGCTGGCCCAGGCGCAGCGCGGCGGAGCCGTCGGGCGCGCCGAGGAGGCTGGCCGGAGCCTCGGTGAGGTCCAGACGGGCCACGGTGTCGCCGTCGCTGGTCGTCTGGGCCACGGTCTCCACGCCGGGGGCGTCCGGCTCGATCAGGAAGACGCCGACACCCTCGGAGGTCGTGGCGGTCGTGAGCACGAGCTGCGCGGAGGTGCCGGCGCGGACGATGGCCTTCGAGCCGCTGAGCACCCAGCCCTCGCCGGAAGGCGTGGCCTCGACCGTGGGCCGGGCGGGCAGGTGGGTGCGCTCCTCGGCGACCGCGGCGGTGAGCACGAGCTCGCCAGAGGCGGCGCCGGGCAGCCAGGCGTCCTTCTGCTCGTCGTTGCCGAGCTCGGCCAGCAGCAGCGCGGCCGGTCCGTGGACCGCGAGCGGCACCGGCGCGACCGTGCGGCCGACCTCGGCCAGCACGCGGCAGAGCTCGATCAGGCCGAGTCCGGCGCCGCCGTACTCCTCGGGGACCGCGAGCGAGAGCAGGCCGGCCTCGGACAGCTCGCCCCACAGCTCGCGGTCGAAGCGGTCGCCGTCCTTCTCGACCGTCTTCATCCGCTCGTTGGTGGCCCGGTCCTTGAGGATCTGGGCGGCCAGCGCGGCCGCCTCGTCCTGCTCGGAGGTGAAGGTGAAGTCCATATGTTTGTCCTAGGGAGTCCGTAGGTCGTGTTCGGTGGTCGAGTGCCCGCGAGGGACGAGCGGGTGTATCGAGACCTATCGCTTCGCTGCCGGCAAGCCGAGGCCCACGTAGCCGATGATGTCGCGCTGGATCTCGTTGGTGCCGCCGCCGAACGTCATCACCAGGGCGGAGCGGAAGTAGCGCTCGAGGCGGCCGGCCAGCACCGCGCCCTCGGAGGCGCCGGTGATGCCGGCGTTGGGCCCGACGATCTCCATCAGCGAGCGGTAGACCTCGGTGGCCAGCTCGGACCCGTAGATCTTGGTGGCCGAGGCCTCGGCAGGGGAGAGGTCGACACCCGCGTCCGCGTCGGCGGCGAGCTTCCAGTTGATCAGGCTGAGCGCCTCGATCCGCGCGTGCGCCCGACCCAGTGCGATCTGCACCCACTCGGAGTCGGCGACCCGCTGGCCGTCGGGGTTCTTGGTCTGCTGGGTCCACTCGCGCACCAGCTTCAGCGACTGCACCAGCGGCGCCGAGGAGGTCAGGGCCACCCGCTCGTGGTTGAGCTGGTTGGTCATCAGCGACCAGCCCCCGTTGAGCTCGCCGACCAGGTTGCCGACCGGGACGCGCACGTCCTCGTAGTAGGTCGCGCTGGTGCCGACGCCGGCCACCGTGTGCACCGGCGTGTAGGAGACCCCGGGCGCCTGGGCCGGCACCAGGATCATCGACAGGCCCTTGTGGCGGGGGAGGTCGGGATCGGTGCGGCAGGCCAGCCAGATCCAGTCGGCGTACTGGATGAGGGAGGTCCACATCTTCTGGCCGTTGATCACCCACTCGTCGCCTTCGCGGGTGGCCTTGGTCTTGAGCGACGCCAGGTCGGTGCCCGAGCCGGGCTCGGAGTAGCCGATCGAGAAGTGCAGGTCGCCGGCGAGGATCTTCGGGAGGAAGAACTCCTTCTGCTCGTCGGTGCCGTAGCGCATGATCGTCGGCCCGACGGTGTTGAGCGTCAGGTAGGGGATCGGCACGCCGGCCACGGCCGCGGCGTCGGTGAAGATCAGCTGCTCGATCATCGAGCGGGCCTGGCCGCCGTACTCCTTGGGCCAGCCGATGCCGAGCCAGCCGTCGGACCCGACCTGCCGGATCACTTCCTTGTAGACCCCGGCCTCGCCGAACTCTCCGGTGGCCGAGGCCAGGCCGGCCTTACGCTCGGGAGTGACGAGCTGGTCGAAGTACTCCTGGAGCTCCGCCCGCAGGGCGAGGTGCTCGGGATCGAGGGCTACACGCATGCCGCCAGACTAGAACGTGTTCTCGTTTTCGGCTAGCCTCGTGGAAGTAGCACTCGTCCGATGAGAGACAGCTCACGAGAGGTTTGGTCAATGAGCGACACCCCAGCAATTGCGCGGGCCCTGGACCAGGGCATCGCCCCGGTGCGGTTCGCACGCGGGTGGCACTGTCTCGGCCTGGCCGACAGCTTCCGCGACGGCAAGCCGCACGCGATCGAGGGCTTCGGCAGCAAGCTGGTCGTCTGGCAGGACAGCAAGGGCGAGCTGAACGTCCTCGACGGCTACTGCCGGCACATGGGCGGCGACCTCACCCAGGGCTCGGTCAAGGGCGACGAGGTGGCCTGCCCGTTCCACGACTGGCGCTGGGGCGGCGACGGCAAGTGCAAGGCGATTCCCTACGCGCGGCGCGTGCCGCTGCGGGCGCGCACCCAGAAGTACCCCACGGTGGTCCGCAACGACCAGCTGCTGGTCTGGCACGACCCCGAGGGCTCCGAACCCGACCTGGACATCCTGCCGCCCGAGCTGCCGGGTGTCGGCACCGATGCCTACACCGACTGGGTGTGGGAGGTCGTGCCGATCAACGGGTCCAACTGCCGCGAGCTCATCGACAACGTCGCCGACATGGCGCATTTCTACTACGTGCACCTGTCGTTCCCGACCAGCTTCCAGAACATCTTCGAGGGCCACCGGGCCACGCAGTTCATGGAGTCGAAGGGGCGGCCCGACGTGAGCGGCGGCTACGGCGCGCCGGAGCTGTTCCTCAAGTCCGAGGCCACCTACTACGGGCCGTCGTACATGATCAACTGGCTGTGGGTCGACTACAAGGGCTTCGAGACCGAGGTCGTCCTGGTCAACTGCCACATCCCGACCGGACCGAGCTCGTTCACGCTGCAGTACGGCATCACCGTCAAGAAGCCCGAGGGCCTCGACGAGAAGACCGTGGACTACATCGGCAAGCAGTACGCCAAGATGTTCGGCGAGGGCTTCCTCCAGGACGTGCACATCTGGCAGAACAAGGTGCCCGCCCTGAACCCGCTGCTGTGCGAGGAGGACGGGCCGGTCTACCAGCTCCGTCGCTGGTACGAGCAGTTCTACGTCGACCAGGCCGACATCAAGCCGGAGATGACCGACCGGTTCGAGTTCGAGGTCGACACCACGAAGGCCAACGAGTACTGGCACGAAGAGGTGGCCGCGAACCTCGCCCGCAAGGCCGAGGAGGACGCCGCCGCCGAGCAGGCGGAGAAGTCCGAGACTGCGGAAGTCTGATGGCGAGCTTCGTCCCGACCAGTGCCGAGACACTGGAGGACCAGCGGCTCTACACCTCCGCGCAGCTGACCGAGGTGGCGTGCCTCGACTGCCTGGCCAAGGTCCTGGTGAAGAAGAACAGCGACCACCACACCTCCATCCAGTGGAGCCAGGAGGCGGTCAGTGCCTGCCCGGAGTTCACTCGGATGACCGGTACGCCGGACGGACGGCCGTTGCAGCAGGGCTGCTCCCGGCTCGCCGCGAGCATCGATGCCGCGGTGCGAGACGGCGCGGTCCCCATCGGGGCCGTGGACGGATACTGATCGCTCGATGGACACAGAATCTTTTGAGCTGAAGGTCGTCGACGTCGTCGAGGAGACCGGCGACGCACGGTCGGTCTCCTTCGAGGTGCCTGAGGGCCAGGAGGAGCACTTCACCTACAAGCCCGGGCAGTTCCTGACCCTGGCGGTGCCGAGCGACCAGACCGGCGTGGCCGCGCGCTGCTACTCGCTCTCCAGCAGCCCCCACGACGGCGGGCCGCTCACGGTCACCGTCAAGCGCACGGCCGAGGGCTATGCCTCCAACTGGATCTGCGAGAACCTGCGCGTCGGCGACTCCATGCGCGTGCTGCCTCCCAGCGGCATCTTCACCCCAGCCTCCCTCGACGCCGACCTCCTGCTCTGCGCGGGCGGCAGCGGCATCACGCCGATCATGTCGATCACCCGCACCGTCCTCTCCGAGGCCTCGGGCCGGATCGTGCTCTTCTACGCCAACCGCGACGAGCAGTCGGTGATCTTCGCCAAGGAGCTCGCTGCTCTCTCCGCGGAGTATCCCGAGCGGCTGCAGGTCATCCACTGGCTGGAGTCGGTGCAGGGCCTGCCGTCGCAGGAGCAGATGAAGGCGTTCCTCTCCGGCTACCTGGCGCACGACGTGTTCGTCTGCGGCCCGGCGCCGTTCATGAAGATGACGATCGCTGCGGCCAAGGAGCTGGAGTTCCCGCGCGAGCGCCGGCACCAGGAGAAGTTCATCTCCCTGGGCGGCAATCCCTTCGGCGACCTGCACGACGTGGAGACCGCGGTCAGCGAGATCACGGCGGCCGAGACCGACGAGGAGGACGCCGCCCGGGAGGCGGCCGACGCCTCCCGCGGTCCGGTGTCGCTCGAGGTCGAGCTCGACGGCGAGACGCACACCTTCGACGACTGGGACCCGCGCACCAAGCTGCTCGAGTTCCTGGAGAGCAAGGGTGTGAAGGCGCCGTACTCCTGCCGCGAGGGCGAGTGCTCGGCCTGCGCCATCCGGCTGGTCGAGGGCGAGGTCAAGATGCTGAACAACGACGTGCTCGACGACGAGGACCTCGCCGACGGCATCCGCCTCGGCTGCCAGAGCCTCCCGGTCACGGACACCGTCAGGGTCACCTACTCCTGATCGTCGCTGCTTCATCACGGTATGCAGGCGAGTCTTCGCTTCCCACGGGTTGCTCACCATGGGAAGCGGCGGTCCGGCTACATACCTTGATGAAGCAGCAGCGGTGACAGCCGATCGGCGAAGAGATCTCAGGGAAGCATCTTGTAAACGTCGATCGTGGTCTCCTGCGGCGGACCAGGCAGCCCGCCCTCGATGCCGGCACCCATCTTGGGCTGCAGGACCTCGTCGCGGAACTTCTCCCAGCTCTCCTGCGACTCGTGGACGGCCATCACGGTCCACCCTCCGGAGGACGGGCCGGCTGCATGGAAGAGCTGTCCCTCAGGCAGCTGGTCCGCGCCCGGGTGGAGCTCGACGAGTGATGCGTCGTACTGCTCCTGGGTGCCGCCCGGGAAGTGATGCACGATTGCGTATGCCATGAACGTCTCCTGTCGGTGAGCCCTGAACCGCCAGAGTGCTGGGAAGTCAAGACAGATGACGGGGTCACTGCTCGCGATTCACCCGTTTTGGTGACCCCCGTGGTCACCAGCCCCGCGAACGCCAGTCGCCGAGGTTGGGGCGCTCGGCGCCGATCGTGGAGTCGTTGCCGTGGCCGGGGTAGAACCAGGTGTCGTCGGGGAGTCGCTGGAAGACCTTGGTCTCGACCTCGTCGATCAGCTGCACGAATGCCGCCTCGTCTCCGAACGTGTTCCCAACACCACCGGGGAAAAGTGAGTCGCCCGTGAAGAGGTGGGGTACGCCGTCGGCGGAGTTGGTGTCGTCGTAGAGGAGCGCGATCGAGCCGGGCGTGTGGCCGGCGAGGGCGATCACCTCGAGGTTGCAGCTACCGACGGCGATCCGGTCGCCCTGCCCGACGCGGCGAGCGACCTTGACGCCGGTCTGCTCGGTGATGGCGTCGGCGTCCGGGGTGCCGGCGAAGACCTCGGCTCCCGTGGCCCCGACCACGTCGGCGAGAGCGCGGTGGTGGTCCCAGTGCTGGTGCGTGGTCACGACCGCGCTGAGGCCGGCGTCGCCGATGAGCGGCAGGAGCTTGTCCGGTTCGGCCGCGGCGTCGACCAGCACCTGGTCGCCGGTCTCGTTGCAGCGCAGCAGATAGGCGTTGTTGGACATCTGCTCGTCCACGGCCAGCTTGGTGATGGTCAGGTGCTCTAGCTCCCGCACGTCGGGAGCACCGCCCACAGTCACCGCTCCGGTGTAGCTCACCGCTCCTCGATTCTCGGCAGTACGCCGTCGTCGCTGGTCAGTCCTTCTCCGTCACCCCGGCCGGTGAGCCACCAGCCGAGGTCTGCGGCGGCACCGCTCACGGTGACCCCGCCGTCGCCGTCGCCACAGTGCCATCTCTGGTCCAGGTCGGTCGCATGCAACCAGAACCCCGTGGGGCCCTCGCCGTCAGTCTTCAGGTCGAGCAGCCTGGTGCAGAAGTCGGACGGCCAGTCCGCTCGCGTGTAAGAAAGGCCCAGGTCCGCGTGGTGGATCTCGACCTCGCGCTCGCGCATGCTCGTCACGGCGCCGGCGGGAAAGTTGGTGCCGCCGGGGGTGCGCTCGATCTCGATCTCCCACGAGTCGTCCTCCACCCCGTTCACCGCGATGACGAACTCTGTCGTCGCGCCGAGCAGCCGGGTGCGCAAGGTCGTAGGGGTCGCGGTGCTGAGCGCCTCGATGTCGTCGTCCCTGGCCTGCGACGACGCGTACATCGGCACCGGCCGGCCGTGGGCGACTCCGACCAGGGCGCCGGCAAGTCCCTCTGCGTTGAGGAGGAGGTGCGCGACCACGTGGCCACGCGACCAGCCGGGCAGCAGCGAGGGAGCGGCGTACTCCTCGTCGGACATGTGGTCCACCGTGCGGATCAACCGCTGGGTGGCCTCCTGGACGGCGGCGACTGGAACCATGTGCCCATCTTGGCGTACCCGTGATCGGCACCGTCGTGAGCACTGTCGGTGGTGCGTGAGAGTGTGTGATTCTCCGGTGTGGCGAGTTGTGTCACCCGGTAGCATGGCGAACACTTGTTCGAACAGCACGGACAGTGATCAGACCGACTTCGAGGGATCAAATAGGTGGCGGACCAGCTCATCATCCGGGGGGCCCGGGAGCACAACCTCAAGGACGTGTCGCTCGACCTCCCACGCGACTCGCTCATCGTCTTCACCGGTCTCTCGGGGTCGGGCAAGTCATCGCTCGCGTTCGACACGATCTTCGCGGAGGGCCAGCGCCGCTACGTCGAGTCGCTGTCGGCCTACGCGCGGCAGTTCCTCGGGCAGATGGACAAGCCGGACGTCGATTTCATCGAGGGCCTGTCACCCGCGGTCTCGATCGACCAGAAGTCCACGTCCAAGAACCCCCGCTCGACCGTTGGCACGATCACCGAGGTCTACGACTACCTCCGGCTGCTCTACGCCCGCGCCGGCCGGCCACACTGCCCCACCTGCGGGGCGCCCATCGAGCGGCAGACCCCGCAGCAGATCGTCGACAAGGTGCTGACCCTCGAGGAGGGTCAGCGCTTCCAGGTGCTGGCGCCTGTGATCCGCGGCCGCAAGGGCGAGTACATCGAGCTCTTCCGCCAGCTGGTGACCCAGGGCTTCAGTCGCGTCCGCGTCAACGGCGAGACCCACGCCCTCGACGACCCGCCCAAGCTCGACAAGCAGAAGAAGCACACGATCGAGGTCGTCGTCGACCGGCTCGCGGTCAAGGGCTCCGCCAAGCGCCGGCTCACCGACTCGGTCGAGACGGCGCTCAACCTGGCGGGCGGGCTGGTGGTGCTCGACTTCGTCGACCTGCCGGCCAAGGACCCCGCGCGCGAGCTGCGGTTCAGCGAGCGGATGGCCTGCCCCAACGAGCACGCGATCGACACCGACGAGCTCGAGCCGCGCTCGTTCTCGTTCAACTCGCCGTTCGGCGCCTGCCCGAAGTGCAGCGGGCTCGGCACCCGGATGGAGGTCGACCCGGAGCTGGTCGTGCCCGATCCCACCGCGACGCTGGGGGAGGGTGCGCTGCAGCCGTGGAGCCAGGCCCACGTGGCCGACTACTTCCTGAAGCTGATGGACGCCCTCGGCAAGGAGCTCGGCTTCGACCTCAACACCCCGTGGCAGGACATCCCGGCCAAGGGCCAGCAGTCGCTGCTGGAGGGCCACTCCACCAAGGTCCACGTGGTCACCAAGAACCGCTACGGACGCGAGCGCGCCTACTACGCCCAGTTCGAGGGCGTCCGGCCGTGGATCCAGCGCAAGCACAAGGAGTCAGAGTCCGACACGACGCGCGAGCGCTTCGAGGGCTTCATGCGCGAGGTGCCGTGCCCGGCCTGCAACGGCAGCCGGCTCAAGCCGGTGTCGATGGCGGTGACCCTGGGCGGCGAGCGCGAGACCGGCGGCCGCAACATCGCCGAGGTCTGCTCGATGCCGATCAACGAGACGGCGGAGTTCCTGCGCAACCTCGACCTGACCGCGCGCGAGCGCCAGATCGGCGAGCGGGTGCTCAAGGAGATCCAGGAGCGCCTCAACTTCCTGCTCGACGTCGGCCTCGACTACCTCTCCCTCGACCGGCCTTCTGGATCGTTGTCCGGTGGTGAGGCGCAGCGGATCCGGCTGGCCACTCAGATCGGCGCCGGCCTGGTGGGCGTCCTCTACGTGCTCGACGAGCCGTCGATCGGCCTCCACCAGCGCGACAACCACCGCCTGATCGAGACCCTGGTCCGGCTCAAGGACCTGGGCAACACCCTGATCGTGGTCGAGCACGACGAGGACACGATCCGGGTCGCCGACCACGTGGTCGACATCGGCCCGGGCGCGGGCGAGCACGGCGGACAGGTCGTCCACTCCGGCTCCGTGCAGGGTCTGCTCGACCACCCCGACTCGCTGACCGGCCACTACCTGTCGGGACGCCGCGAGATCCCGCTGCCGGCCATCCGCCGCCCGCGCACCAAGGGCCGCGAGCTGACCGTCCACGGCGCCCGTGAGCACAACCTGCGCAACATCGACGTCAGCTTCCCGCTGGGACTGTTCGTCGCCGTGACCGGTGTGTCCGGGTCGGGCAAGTCGACCCTGGTCAACGACATCCTCTACACCTCGCTGGCCAAGGAGATCTACCGCGCCCGCACCGTGCCGGGCCGGCACCAGAAGATCACCGGGCTCGAGCACGTCGACAAGGTGATCCACGTCGACCAGTCACCGATCGGGCGCACTCCGCGGTCCAACCCGGCGACGTACACCGGCGTCTTCGACCACGTCCGCAAGCTGTTCGCCTCCACCCCGGAGGCGAAGATGCGCGGCTACCTGCAGGGGCGGTTCTCGTTCAACGTCAAGGGCGGCCGCTGCGAGGCGTGCGCCGGCGACGGCACGATCAAGATCGAGATGAACTTCCTGCCCGACGTCTACGTGCCCTGCGAGGTCTGCCACGGCGCCCGCTACAACCGGGAGACGCTCGAGGTCCACTACAAGGGCAAGACCATCGCCGAGGTGCTCGAGATGTCGATCGAGGAGGCGCTGGACTTCTTCGGCGCGGTCCCGGCGATCTCGAGACACATGAAGACGCTGGTGGAGGTCGGGCTCGGCTACGTCCGGCTAGGCCAGCCGGCCACCACCCTGTCCGGCGGCGAGGCCCAGCGGGTCAAGCTCTCCACCGAGCTGCAGAAGCGGTCCACCGGCCGCACCGTCTACGTGCTCGACGAGCCGACGACCGGTCTCCACTTCGAGGACATCCGCAAGCTGCTGCTCGTGCTCGGCCGGCTGGTCGACCAGGGCAACTCCGTGCTGGTGATCGAGCACAACCTCGATGTGATCAAGACCGCCGACTGGCTGGTCGACATGGGTCCCGAGGGCGGCTCACGTGGCGGCATGGTCGTCGCCGAGGGCACGCCCGAGGACGTCGCCGCCAACCCCGACAGCTTCACCGGCCAGTTCCTGGCGCGGGTCCTGGAGGGTCGCGACGTCAAGCAGCCGGCCCGCCGGGCCACTCCGAAGAAGGCCGCGGTCAAGGCGCCCGCCAAGAAGGCTGCCGCCCGCAAGGCACCGGCTCGCAGGGCACCGGCCGCACGCGCCACGACCCGCAAGAAGGCCGGCTGAACCAGACGCACAGCGCGCTCGTATATCGCTCACAGGAAGCACTCAGGTTCATCCGTAGTGTTTCCATCAACTAGGTTGTCGAACGCGAGGAGCGGGCCTTGAGCACCAACGCAGTGAGCCGGCGCAACGCCCTGGGTGGGGCCGCGACCATCGGACTGGGGTTGCCGTTGCTGGCCGCCTGCGGAGGTGACGAGGGAGGCAGCAGCACCGCGGCCGACCCGAGCCGGAGCCCGTCGTCGTCCGCCCCGACCAGCGAGCCGCCGAGCTCACCACCCCCATCCGCCGCGAGCAAGGTGCCGAAGCCGGCCACGGGCATCGTCACGACGTCCGACGTGCCGGTGGGCAGCGGCGTGATCATCGCGGACAGCGAGGTGGTGATCACCCAGCCGACCGAGGGTGACTTCAAGGCGTTCACCGCGATCTGCACTCACCAGGGCTGCACCGTCATCGACGTGACCGACACGATCCACTGCCCCTGCCACTTCAGCGAGTTCTCGATCGAGGACGGCAGCAACGTGGTCGGCCCCAGCGGCACCCCGGCCGGAAGCGTGGGTCCCCTTTCGCCTATCGAGATCAAGGTCGACGGCGACCAGATCTCACTCGCCTGAGGAGGCAGAGATGTCCGAAGTGATGAGCAGGCGGATCATGTTCCAGGGTCTCGGCGCGCTAGGAGTGGCCGTCGCACTCGCGGGATGTGGAGGCGACGATGGCGGCTCCGGGTCCGACAACGCACCCGAGGCAGGCGCGGCGCTGGCCACCACCGACGAGGTGCCGGTCGGCGGCGGCCTCATCCTCGGCGACGAGGGAATCGTGATCACCCAGCCGACCGAGGGCGAGTTCATGGGCTTCACCTCGGTCTGCACCCACCAGGGCAACACGGTGACGTCGGTCGACAACGGCCAGATCCTGTGCAGCTTCCACGGCAGCTCGTTCTCCGCCGAGACCGGCGCGGTCGAGGGCGGCCCAGCGCCGTCGGCTTTGGGCGAGATCAGGATCAAGGTCGACGGCGACCAGATCCTCGCCGCCTGAGCTCAGGCGGCTCGTGACTCCCGGGCGCGAGTGATGGTCTGGTCGATCACGTCGATGATCAGCGACGGATCGTCGATCATCGGGACGTGACCGCAGCCCGGCAGCGAGACGTGGTGGGCGTTCGGGACGCGACGGCGGGCCACTCGGGCCTGGCGGGGCCACAGCAGCCGGTCCTTGCTGCCCCACGCGACGGTGGTCGGCACGGTGAGGCCGGAGGCGTCGAGGTCGTAGCTCACGCCGGCCCGGATGGTCCGGAAGAACGCGGGCGCGCGCTTCATCGCGCGGGCATCGCCGTACGCCGACTCGGTGGTCGTCCGCTCCGGGTGCACGTAGAGCAGGTAGCCGGCCAGGACGCGGCCGAGCTTGCTGCTGGAGTTCAACCTCAGTAGCCGGTCGGGCAGCTGGCTCGCCAGCTTCATGACCGAGAGCATGAGCAGCGGCCACAGTCGCTCCACGCGGCCGAAGAAGCCGGCCGGGCTCAGCACGGTCGCGCTGGACACCAGGCCACGCGCCGCGAGCTCGAGCGAGATGGCGCCGCCGAGCGAGTTGCCGACGACGTGCGGCCGCTCGACGCCCCAGTCCGCGAAGTTGGCGGTGAGGTCGGCGCAGGCGTTGTCCATGTTGTACGGCGTCCCCTTGGCGTACGCCGGCGACTCACCGAAGCCCGCGAGGTCCAGCCGGATCACGTCGTAGCGCTCGGCGAGGCGGTCGAAGATCGGGTCCCAGGCCTGGCGGCGGTGGCCGATGCCGTGGATCAGGACGACGGCCTCACCGGCGCCCTTGCGGTCGTGGACGAGCGGGGAGAGCTTCGATGGCGTCTGAGCCATGGCGGCGGGACCTCCTGGTATGTGTAACGCGGAGTCTCGCATATATTCGCAGGGCCGACTGTGGCCCAGGTCACGTCCGGGACGACGCCAGGCACTGCCGCCGCCAGCGAGCGTCGCGTGGCGAGTGCCGTCGGTCGATCCGGTCGTCGAGCAGTACCCGGGCCTCTTCGAAGCGCGAGGCGCGCAGCAGCGCCGCGATCCGGGTCTCCTCGAGGATCTCGCGCTGGGCGTCGGACCCACCCAGGCGAACCGTCTGGCCCTGGAGGCGGGCGAGCGCGCCCGCTCCCGCCGAGTGCTCATCGGCGGCCAGGCGACGCAGGGCCCGGGCGAGGGGAGCGACCACGGTGCGCTGGGTCGGGTGGCTGTGGCCGTCGGCGTACACCTCGAGCTGGCGGAGCCCGGAGGTGTCGTCCATTGCCAGGAGCGTCACCGCCGCGTGGCCAGGAACGGCGTCGACGGACGGACCAGGTTGTCGCGGCCGGTCACCCTGGCCACCTCGCCGAGATCGGGCACCGAGCCGGTGTCGACCAGGGGCCGGCAGCCAATGGCGTGCTGGCGCCGCAGCTGGGTGTCGGCCCCCGCCCGTAGGGTTGGGGCGTGCCACCACCCCCGTCCTCGCGCAACACCCGGGGTCCGCTCAGCTACCGCCCGGAGCCGGGTTCGATCCCGACCCAGCCGGGTGTCTACCGCTTCCGCGACGCCAAGGGCCGGGTGATCTACGTCGGCAAGGCCAAGAGCCTGCGGGCCCGGCTGTCGTCGTACTTCCAGGACATCGGCAACCTCCACCAGCGCACCGCGACCATGGTCACCACGGCCGCCAGCGTGGAGTGGACGGTGGTGAAGACCGAGGTCGAGGCGCTCCAGCTGGAGTACTCCTGGATCCAGGAGTTCGACCCGCGGTTCAACGTGAAGTACCGCGACGACAAGTCCTACCCCTGGCTCGCGGTGACGGTCGGCGATGAGTACCCGCGGGTGATGGTCGGCCGCGGCGCCAAGCGCAAGGGCACCCGCTACTTCGGGCCCTACAGCCACGCCTGGGCGATCCGCGAGACCGTCGACATCCTGCTCCGGGTCTTCCCGATGCGCTCGTGCAGCAACGGGGTGTTCAAGCGGAGCGCTCAGATCGGGCGCCCGTGCCTGCTCGGCTACATCGGCAAGTGCGCGGCCCCCTGCGTCGGCAACGTCACGGCCGAGGAGCACCGGGCGATCGTCGACGACTTCTGCGACTTCATGGCCGGCCAGACCCGGCCGTTCATCCGGCGCATCGAGCAACAGATGTACGCCGCCTCCGAGGCCGAGGACTTCGAGCGCGCCGCGCGGCTGCGCGACGACCTCGGCGCGATGAAGAAGGCGCTGGAGAAGCAGGCGGTCGTGCTCGGCGACGGCGCCGACGTCGACGTGATCGCCCTGGCCGAGGATCCGCTCGAGGTCGCGGTGCAGATCTTCTACGTCCGCGGCGGGCGGGTCCGGGGCCAGCGGGGCTGGGTCGCCGACCGGGTGACCGACGCCGGCACTGCCGAGCTGGTCGA
Source organism: uncultured Actinomycetota bacterium (assembly GCA_963769475.1). Classification (GTDB taxonomy): domain Bacteria; phylum Actinomycetota; class Actinomycetes; order Propionibacteriales; family Nocardioidaceae; genus Nocardioides. The sequence goes on from CAVYLX010000005.1 coordinate 45,420, forward strand.
GGACTTCCTGCTCCAGCTCTACGCCGGCACCGACCCCGATCACGCGGGGGAGTCGATCCCGCGGGAGATCCTGGTGCCGAAGATGCCGCCCGACGCGGGCACCTTCGAGTCGCTCTTCAGCGAGCTGCGCGGGAGCAAGGTTCAGATCCGGGTGCCCCAACGGGGCGACAAGAAAAGCCTGCAGGAGACCGTCGCCCGCAACGCCGGGCAGTCCCTGGCCATGCACAAGCTCAAGCGCGCGAGCGACCTGACCAGCCGCAACCAGGCGCTTGAGGAGATCCAGGAGGCGCTCGGGCTGGAGGAGGTGCCGTTGCGGATCGAGTGCTATGACGTGTCCAACCTGCAGGGCACCGAGGTCGTCGCGTCGATGGTGGTCTTCGAGGACGGACTGGCCCGCAAGAGCGAGTACCGCCGCTTCGTCATCAAGGGCGTCGACGGCCAGAACGACGTGGCCTCGATGCACGAGGTGATCACCCGGCGGTTCCGGCGGTTGCTCGACGAGCAGTCCAAAATGGATGTTCAAGATGCTCCTCGGGCGGGGCAGGGTGCTCCGCAAGCGGAGCAGCCTGCCCCCCTCCTCGTCGACCCTGAGACCGGACGCCCTCGCAAGTTCGCCTACGCGCCCGGCCTCGTGGTGGTCGACGGCGGTCCGCCGCAGGTCGCGGCCGCGAAGCAGGCGCTCGACGAGCTCGGCATCGACGACATCCCCGTGTGCGGGCTGGCCAAGCGGCTGGAGGAGGTCTGGCTGCCGAGCCAGCCCGACCCGGTCATCCTCGCTCGCACGTCCGAGGGCCTCTATCTCCTGCAGCGGATCCGCGACGAGGCGCACCGATTCGCGATCACCCACCACCGGTCCCGCAGGTCCAAGACGATGGTGGAGAGCCTCCTCGACGACGTGCCGGGACTGGGCGAGGTGCGGCGGAAGACCCTGCTCAAGCACTTCGGCTCGTTGAAGAAGCTGCGCGAGGCGACCGCCGAGGAGATCGCGATGGTGCCCGGCATCGGCCCGCAGACCGCGACCGCGATCAAGGAAGCTGTCGAGACCAGCGCGGCGACCCGCAAGACTGTCTCGGTGAACACCGCCACCGGCGAGATCGAGGAGTCATGAGCGACGAGGGCATCGATCCGCCTGAGCAGATGGGCGACCTGGTCGTGGTCACCGGCATGACCGGCGCCGGCCGCAGCACGGCGGCCAAGGAGCTCGAGGACCTCGGCTTCTACGTCGTCGACAACCTGCCGCCGAGCCTGCTTCCCGACGTGGTCCGGCTGGTCGACGAGAGCCTCGGCTCGGGGCAGCCGATGGCGGTCGTGGTCGACGTACGTTCCGGCTCCTTCTTCCACACCCTGCACGCCAACCTCGCCCAGGGGGCCATCGGTCGCAAGGCGACGCTGGTCTTCCTCGATGCCACCGACGAGGTGCTCGTACGCCGGCAGGAGGCCGCCCGGCGACCGCACCCCCTGCAGGCGGGCGGTCGCCTGCTCGACGGCCTGCGTCGTGAGCGCCGGGTGCTCGCCGACCTGCGCAGCGACGCCGACCTGGTCATCGACACCAGCGCGCTCAACGTCCACGAGCTCACCGACCGGATCGCCGCGGCGTTCGGCACCGAGGAGTCGACCCGGCTCAAGGTGACCGTGGTCAGCTTCGGCTTCAAGTACGGCATCCCGGTCGACGCCGACTTCATGGCCGACATGCGCTTCCTGCCCAACCCGCACTGGATCCCCGAGCTGCGGCCGTTCACCGGCCGCGACCAGGCCGTCGCCGACTATGTCCGGAGCCAGCCTGGGGCCGAGGAGTTCCTCGACGCCTACGTGCCGGTGCTCGCCATGGTGGCCGACGGCTACCTGCGCGAAGGCAAACGGTTCATGCGGGTCGCGATCGGCTGCACCGGCGGCAAGCACCGCAGCGTCGCGATGTCGGAGGAGATCGTCCGCCGGCTGGTCGACCTCGGCTTCTCGGCCCTCGTGATGCACCGAGACCTGGGCAGGGAGTGACGTGGGGAGCGACCGCGCACAGTCGGTGGTCGCCCTCGGTGGCGGACACGGCCTGCACGCCTCCTTGTCGGCGCTGCGCCGGCTGGTCGACGACCTCACCGTCGACGACCTGACCGCGATCGTCACCGTCGCCGACAACGGCGGGTCCTCGGGCCGGCTGCGGGGCGAGTTCGGCGTACTGCCGCCCGGTGACCTGCGGATGGCCCTCGCCGCGCTCTGTGGCGACGACCAGTGGGGCGACACCTGGGCGCGCGTGCTCCAGCACCGCTTCGCCGGTGAAGGGGAGATGCGTGGCCATGTCGTGGGCAACCTGCTGATCGTCGGGCTCTGGGAGCTGCTGGCCAAAGATGGACATGGTCACGTCGACGCCCTCGACTGGGTGGGGCGCCTGCTCGGCGCCAAGGGCCGGGTGCTGCCGATGGCCCTGACCCCCATGGAGATCCGCGCCGACGTCCGCGGTCTCGCCGACGACCCCCACAAGCTGACCACGGTGCGCGGGCAGGTCGAGGTGGCGACCACGGACGGAGTGATCGCGGCCATCGACCTCGACCCGTCGGACCCACCGGTCAGCGCCGATGCGCTGAAGGCGATCCACGAAGCCGACTGGGTGGTGCTCGGTCCGGGGTCGTGGTTCACCTCGGTGATCCCGCACCTGATGGTGCTTGCGCTGCGCGACGCCCTGGTCGCCACCCAGGCCAACGTCGTGATCGTGCTCAACCTGGAGGCGCAGGAGGGCGAGACGCCGGGCTTCGGTGCCGTCGACCACCTGGCCGTGCTGGCCGAGCACGCCCCGCAGCTGAAGATCCACACGGTCCTGGCCGACCGCGACCGGGTCGGCGCCGAGCTCGACTCGTTGCGCGACATCGTGACCGTGCACGGTGCCCGGCTCCATGTCGCCGACGTCGGCGTCGACGACGGAACGCCCCACCACGACCCGGTCAAGCTGGCGGCGGCGTACGCCAAGATCTTCGACGAGGGTGATTGACGAACGTGGCAGGATCGGACCATGGCAATGACGGCACAGGTGAAGGCGGAGCTGTCGAACACCCAGATCACGAAGACCTGCTGCCGTAAGGCCGAAGTCGCCACCATGCTGCGTTTCGCGGGCGGCCTGCACATCGTGAGCGGACGGATCGTGGTCGAGGCCGAGCTCGACACCGGAGCCGCCGCGCGCCGGCTGCGCACCGACATCGCCGAGGTCTACGGACACCAGTCCGACGTGGTCATGGTGCAGGGCAACGGCATCCGCAAGGGCAGCCGCTACATCGTCCGCGTGGTCAAGGACGGCGAGGCCCTGGCCCGGCAGACCGGCCTGCTCGACCAGCGCGGCCGACCGGTCCGCGGGCTGCCGCCGGCCGTCGTGTCCGGTGGCGGCTGCGACGCCGTCGCCGCCTGGCGCGGTGCCTTCCTGGCGCACGGCTCGCTCACCGAGCCCGGCCGGTCGTCGTCGCTCGAGGTGACCTGCCCGGGGCCGGAAGCGGCTCTCGCGCTGACCGGCGTGGCTCGTCGGCTCGGCATCCAGGCGAAGGCCCGCGAGGTCCGCGGGGTCGACCGCGTCGTGATCCGCGACGGCGACGCCATCGGCCAGCTGCTCACCCGGCTCGGCGCCCACGAGTCCCTGATGGCCTGGGAGGAACGCCGGATGCGGCGCGAGGTGCGCGCCACCGCCAACCGGCTCGCCAACTTCGACGACGCCAACCTGCGCCGCTCGGCCCGGGCCGCGGTCGCGGCCGGTGCCAGGGTCGACCGGGCGATGGAGATCCTCGGCGCGGAGATCCCCGACCACCTGAAGATGGCCGGCGAGCTCCGGCTCGAGCACAAGCAGGCCTCCCTCGAGGAGCTCGGCCAGCTGCACGACCCGGTGCTCACCAAGGACGCCATCGCCGGCCGGATCCGCCGGCTGCTCGCGATGGCCGACAAGCGGGCTGAGGAGCTCGGCATCCCCGACACCGAGGCGTCGCTGACGCCCGAGATGCTGGCCGAGGATGCCTGAGCAGCCGCGTGCGAGGGACGAGCACGCGGTGTGGGCGAAGGTAGGTAGAGCAAGCCCCGCTACCGAGGGACGAGGTCAGCGACGGGCGCGTCGAAACCAGGTAATTCCTCCGGACTCCGGTTACCCGGACGTACGACGGGACGCGTTCCGGGCGGCTCACCAGCGAGCGATAGGGTCGAAGAACACCAGTCTTCGACTCAGCAGGAGCATTCGCAGTGACCGTTCGCGTAGGTATCAACGGCTTCGGCCGCATCGGCCGCAACTTCTTCCGCGCAGTCCGCGCCTCGGGCCAGGACATCGAGATCGTCGGCGTCAACGACCTGACCGACAACTCCGTGCTCGCCCACCTGCTCAAGTACGACTCGATCCTCGGCCGCCTCGACGCCGACGTGTCGTCGACCGAGAACTCCATCGTGGTCGGCGGCAAGGAGATCCACGCCTTCGCCGAGCGCGACCCCGCCGCCCTGAAGTGGGGCGACATCGGTGCCGACGTCGTCGTCGAGTCCACCGGCTTCTTCACCGACGCCACCAAGGCCCGCGCGCACATCGACGGTGGCGCCAAGAAGGTGATCATCTCGGCGCCGGCGTCCAACGAGGACTTCACCGTCGTGATGGGCGTCAACCACCAGGACTACGACCCCGCGGCGCACTCGGTGATCTCCAACGCCTCGTGCACGACCAACTGCCTGGCGCCGATGGCGAAGGCCCTCAACGACGAGTTCGGCATCGTCAAGGGCCTGATGACGACCATCCACGCCTACACCGCGGACCAGAACCTGCAGGACAACATCCACAAGGACCTGCGCCGCGCCCGCGCCGCCGCCCTCAACATCATCCCGACCTCGACCGGCGCCGCGAAGGCGATCGGCCTGGTGCTGCCCGAGCTGAAGGGCAAGCTCGACGGCTTCGCCCTGCGCGTGCCCGTGCCGACCGGCTCGGCCACCGACCTCACCTTCGAGGCCGGCCGCGAGACCTCGGTCGACGAGGTCAACGCCGCGATCAAGGCAGTCGCCGACGGTCGCTACCTCAAGTACTCCACCGACCCGATCGTGTCCTCGGACATCGTCACCGACCCGGCGTCGTGCATCTTCGATGCGCCGCTGACCAAGGTGATCGGCAACCAGGTCAAGGTCATCGGCTGGTACGACAACGAGTGGGGCTACTCCAACCGCCTCGCCGACCTGATCACCTACATCGGCGAGACCCTCTGACCGTGGGGGAGTACTCCTCGCTCGGCGACGTGGCCGGCAAGCGGGTCCTGGTCCGCTCGGACCTCAACGTGCCGCTCGACGGCAGCGACGATCACCGACGACGGCCGCATCCGTGCGTCCGTGCCGACGATCAAGGCGCTCGCCGACGCCGGCGCGCGGGTCGTGGTGACCGCCCACCTCGGCCGTCCGAAGGGCGCGCCGGAGCCGGCGTACTCACTGGCGCCGGTCGCTGCGCGTCTGGGCGAGCTGCTCGGCAGTCCGGTCGCCTTCGCCACCGACACCGTCGGCGAGAGCGCCCAGGAGACGGTCGCGGCCCTGGCGGACGGCGAGGTCGCCGTGCTGGAGAACGTCCGCTTCAACGCGGGCGAGACCAGCAAGGACGACGCCGAGCGCGGTGCGTTCGCGGACCAGCTCGCCGAGCTCGCGGACGCGTTCGTGTCCGACGGCTTCGGCGTGGTGCACCGCAAGCAGGCCAGCGTCTACGACGTCGCGCAGCGGCTGCCGCACGCCATGGGTGCCCTGGTCGCCAAGGAGATCGAGGTGCTGCGCCGGCTCACGGTCGATCCCGAGCGGCCCTACGTCGTCGTGCTCGGCGGCTCGAAGGTCTCCGACAAGCTGGGCGTCATCGACAACCTGCTCGAGAAGGCCGACAAGCTGCTGATCGGCGGCGGGATGGTGTTCACCTTCCTCAAGGCGCAGGGCCACGAGGTCGGCAAGAGCCTGCTCGAGGCCGACCAGCTCGACATCTGCCGCACCTATCTCGAACAGGCCAAGGCGTCGGGCGTCGAGATCCTGCTGCCGACCGACATCGTGGTCGACACCGAGTTCCCGTCGGGTGACCGCGAGCCCCAGCCCACCGTCGTACCCGCCACGGAGATCCCGGCCGACAGCCTCGGCCTGGACATCGGCCCCGAGTCGGCAGCGGCGTTCGCTGCGGCTCTCGCGGACGCGAAGACCGTGTTCTGGAACGGCCCGATGGGCGTCTTCGAGACCGACGCGTTCGCCGGCGGCACCCGCGCCGTGGCCGAGGCGCTGACCAAGGTCGACGGCCTGTCCGTGGTCGGCGGCGGCGACTCCGCGGCCGCCGTACGCACAGCTCGGCTTCGACGAAGCGGCGTTCGGCCACATCTCCACCGGAGGAGGCGCCAGCCTCGAGTACCTCGAGGGCAAGGAGCTCCCCGGCATCAAGGTCCTGGAGGACTGAACAGCATGGCGTCTGCACGCACCCCGCTGATGGCGGGCAACTGGAAGATGAACCTCAACCACCAGGAAGCCGTGGTGCTCGTCCAGAAGCTCGCCTGGACCCTGGCCGACAAGAAGCACGACTACGGCAAGGTCGAGGTGGTCGTGCTGCCGCCGTACACCGACATCCGCTCGGTGCAGACGCTGGTCGACGGCGACCGGCTGTCGGTGAAGTACGGCGCCCAGGACGTCTCCGCGCACGACTCCGGCGCCTACACCGGCGAGATCTCGGCCGGTCAGCTGGCCAAGCTCGGCTGCTCCTATGTCTGCGTCGGCCACTCGGAGCGCAGGCAGTACCACGCCGAGACCGACGAGCTGGTCAGCGCCAAGGCCCACAAGGCGCTGGCCGCCGGGATGACGCCGATCGTGTGCGTCGGCGAGGGGCTCGAGGTCCGCCAGGCGGGCGAGCACGTGCCGCACTGCATGGCCCAGGTCGAAGGCTCGCTGGCCGGCTTCACCGCCCGAGCAGGTGGCCGGGCTGGTGATCGCCTACGAGCCGGTCTGGGCGATCGGCACGGGCGAGGTCGCGACGCCGGACGACGCCCAGGAGGTGTGCGCGGCGATCCGCGGCCAGGTCCGGGAGGCGTTCGGCGCCGCGGCTGCGGACGGCGTACGCGTCCTCTACGGCGGCTCTGTGAAGGCCGCCAACGTCGGCGGGATCATGGCCCAGGCCGACGTCGACGGGTGCCTCGTGGGGGGTGCCAGCCTGCAGGCTGACGAGTTCGGCGGCATCTGTCGCTTCTACGACATGCCCGTCCTCTGACGCCGGGTCTGTGAATCGACGAAGGCTGACGTAGGATTCCCGATCGTGGAACTGCTCTTCACCATCATGCTGCTCACTACGAGCGCGATCCTGATCCTGCTCGTCCTGCTGCACAAGGGCAGAGGCGGTGGGCTCTCGGACATGTTCGGCGGTGGCGTCTCCAGCTCGCTCGGCGGATCTTCGGTCGCCGAGCGCAACCTCGACCGGTTCACGGTCGGGATGGGCGTCATCTGGTTCGCGTGCGTTATCGCCCTTGGCCTACTGCTGGCCTACCAGAACTGAGGAGGACCCAACATGGCTGGTGGAGGTAACGCGATTCGCGGCAGCCGCGTCGGTGCCGGCCCCATGGGGGAGGCGGAGCGCGGCGAAGCCGCACCCCGCCAGGCGGTCACCTATTTCTGTTCGCACGAGCATCGCTCGGTGGTCACGTTCGCCGTCGAGGCGACCGTGCCGGAGTCGTGGGACTGCCCCAAGTGCGGCCTCCCCGCCTCGCTGGACTCGGACAACCCGCCCCCGGCGCCCAAGATCGAGCCCTACAAGACCCACCTCGCCTACGTGAAGGAGCGCCGCTCCGACCAGGAGGCCGAGGTCATCCTCGACGAGGCGATCCAGCTCCTCCGCTCGCGCCGCAAGTCCGGCGACATCATCTTTTAGCGGCCCATGGCTCCCGAGCTTGCTCGGGAGACAGGGATCCAGCCGCAAGGTCGAGTAGCCGCGCGAGCGAGGAACGAGCTCGCGACCGGCGTATCGAGACCAGGGCCTCAGCCGTCAGAGCAGACGCCGACGTTCAACGTCGAACGGCAACTGTGCGATCCGGTGCTGGCCGCATCGGCATCGGTAGTACGTGACCATGCCCTCGCTGGTCTGGTGGCTCGAGGCGAGGTCCCATCGGTGCAAGTGCGTGGCGTCCATGCACCCATCGTGCTGTAATGGTCTTATGCGGCTCAACCCTTACGGAGAGGATCCCGTCAGGTTCGGTCTCGACCTGCTCGAGCGGCCGCCGTCGACGGCCGTGGAGCTCAAGAATCGCTGCCTCGAGTCTGGCGTCGCCGTGGCCGGCACGCGGCGCGTCACCAGCGCCGACGTGGCCACCGTGCAGCAGTTCCTGGGGCAGTGGTCCGACGTCGTCGACGCGGAGGACGAGGGGGCTCGGGTGGAGCTGCTCAACGGCTTGTTGGCCTCCACGGCGGCGTACCCACGGCTGACCAACCACGTGGGCGACGGCTGGCACCTGCACTACCGCGCCCCGGACCTGCCCGTCGGTCAAGTGGTCGCCGCGCTGGTGGCGGTCGGCACAGCGCTGCACCTCGCTGGCCGCGGCATGCACCGCTTGGCCAGGTGCGCCGCCCCCGACTGCGACCGGGCCTTCGGCGACTTCTCGCGCACCGGACGGCAGCGCTACTGCGGCACGACCTGCAGCAACCGCGACGCCGTACGCCGCCACCGCGAGCGCGCGACAGCTAGGGCCTAGAGATCGCGGCGGACGTCGTCGAGGCTGGGCGGCACGTGGCGGTTCAGCCTGATGATGGCCACCACCAGGCCGCCCCACAGGATCAACATCGCGACGATCATCATGATCACGGCATCGGCGCTCATCGGGCCTCCTCCATCAGCTGCGGCTCCTCGAGGGAGGTTCCGGGCCGCCACCTGACGAACGAGGCGAGGACACCGAAGACGATCACTGCCACGGCCGAGCCCCATCCAACACTGTTCAGCAGCCATTGCGGGTAGCCCTCATAGGCCACGTCTATCTCATCGAGGAAGCCGCGGACGAGCACGTAGGTCAGTGCTGCCGGAGTGATCACCGAGACGATGGCCATCCAGGTGCGGCCCAGCTTCAACGAGCCATGGACGTTGTGGTGCTCCGCGATTCTGCGCAGCGCCCGCACGCCCCAGGCGACCACGAGCATGCTCACCACCGCGACCACGAGGATGCCGTACTGGTTGATGAAGTGATCGAGGACATCGAGGACGTACAGGCCGCTGGTGGTGCTGAACAGGGCGAGGCTGAGGATCGCGGCCGGGATGCCGACCGAGAGCGTGGCTCCGATCCGCGACAACTCGAACTTGTCCCTCACTGCGGAGATGACCACCTCGATCACGCTGACCAGGGAAGTCAGACCTGCGATCACCAGTGAGGCAAAGAACAGGACGCCCATCAAGGCACCCGCCGGGGCCTCGCTGATGATGGCAGGGAAGGCGAAGAACGCGAGACCGACTCCGCCGCCGGCTGCGGCCTCGCCGATGGCGACGTTGTTGGCCTGGGCGATGAACCCCAGTGCCGCGAAGACACCGATGCCGGCGAGCAGCTCGAAGCCGGAGTTGGCGAAGCCGACGACCATGCCGGAGCCGGTCATGTCCGTCTTGCGGCCGACGTACGACGCGTAGGTGATCATGATGCCGAAGCCGATCGACAGCGAGAAGAAGATCTGGCCGTACGCCGCAGCCCAGACTCCTGGTTCGGTGAGGGCATCCCAATTGGGGGTGAAGAACGCATCCAGGCCGGTGCCGGCACCGTCCAAGGTGAGTGACTGGACCACCAGGATGAGGAAGATGACCACCAGGAGCGGGATGAAGAACAACGCGGTGGTCCCGATGCCCTTCTGCACGCCGAAGCCCATGATGAGGAGTACGGCCACCCAGACGATCAAAAGCGGCACGAGGACACCGGCCACGACGTCCGTGGTGATCTCGACGTCCCCTACCTGCAGGAACTCGCCGGTGAAGAAGCCGGCAGGGTCATCGCCCCAGGCCTGGTCCACGGAGAAGAAGGTGTAGCGCAGTGCCCAAGCGATGACGGCCGCGTAGTAGACCGCGATCAGGAAGCAGATGCCGACCTGCCACCAACCGAGGAACTCCGTCCCCCTGCGAAGGCGCGCGAACGACAGCGGGGCCGAGCCGCGGTACTTGTGGCCCAGGCCGTAGTCCATCAGCAGGAACGGCAGGCCGGCGGTCAGCAGCGCAACCAGGTAGGGGATCAGGAACGCCCCTCCGCCGTTCTCGTAGGCGACGTAGGGGAACCGCCAGATGTTGCCGAGCCCCACTGCCGAGCCGATGGCGGCGAGGATGAACACCTTCCGGGAGCTGAAGGCGCCTCGCTTGGCTGCTTCTTCTTCCTGAGTGGTCGTCACCACATCATCCTGTTAGGACAACCGCCCTCGTGCAAGAGGCTGGACGGTCAGAGATGGGAGGCGGCCTCGCGGTCGAGGAACCAGACCGTCTCTTCGTGGCCGGACACCCCACGTGCAGGTGTGTCGTGTACGTCGCCGAACGTCGGCGAGCGCGGCGGCGACGGCTTCGGCCTTGGTCTCGCCGCTGACCAGCAGCCAGATGGAGCGGGACCGGTTGAGGGCCGAGTAGGTGAGGGTGATCCGCTCCGGGGGCGGCTTGGGGGAGTCGGTGACGGCGACCGCGATCTCGTCGTCGACGTCGAGCTGCGGGTGGCCCGGGAAGAGGGACGCGATGTGTCCGTCGGGGCCGACGCCGAGCATCACCACCTCGAACTCGCCGCTGCCTTCGCTCCGCATCTCTTCGCCGTACGCCGCCGCGCCGGCCGCAGCGTCGGACGCGTCGGCGGTCGACGGCATCTCGTGCACCTGGGTGGCGCCCACGGCGTCCAGGAACGCCGCTCGGGCCGCGAGCGCGTTGCGGTCGGGGGAGTCCGGCGCCACGAAGCGCTCGTCTCCCCACCAGACCACGACCCGGCTCCAGTCGACCTCGGTGCCGGGGGAGAGCCGGGCGAGCTCGCGGTGGACGGCCTCGGCGATGGTGCCGCCGGTGAGGCCGATGTTGGGCACGTGGCCGGAGGCCTGGGCGTCGGCCAGCCGCGCGAGCAGCTCGCCCGCGACGGCGGTCGCCAGCGCGTCAGCGTCGGGCTGGACCTCGATGCGTGGCTCGGTCATCGCTTGTCCTGTCGACTTGCCGGTTACCCGTGCCATGGACTTGATGGTCGAGGCGTAGACGTCGTCCTCGTCGAGGCGGCGCAGCTCCTCCGCGAGCAGCTCGGGCAGCTTGCGCCGCTTCAGCGCGATCGGGCGGTCCGGGCGCTCCGGTGAGGTGAACGTCGCCAGCCTTCCGTCACCGCGGGCGATCCGGATCGGCCCCTCCTTGGTCTCCAGCACCACCTCGGTGATGCCCGGGCCCTGGGAGCCGGACCGCGAGACATCGACCCGCAGCCGGTGGTGCAGCCAGCCGGCAAGCAGGTCGGCGCTGGGACTGATCCGCTCGGCGCTGATGTGGGCCGAGGTCACCTTGAGCCGGTGCTGGTCCAGAGCGGCGGCCAGCAGCGCCCGCCACGGAGTCAGCCGGGTCCAGGCCAGGTCGGTGTTGCCGGCGACGTACGACGCGCACTGCACGCCAGCGCCTTGGTCTTGCCCCGGGTCACCTCGGCGGAGTCGGTGATCCGCCGCTTCGCGAGCGCCCCCAGCGGGTCGGCCGCGGGGTCGTCGGGCGGCTGGTGCGGCCACCAGATCGCCACAGGAGAGTCGGGCAGCAGCAGCGGCAGCACCACGGACTCGGCGTGCTTGACCACCTCGCCCTCGAGCCGGATGATCGCGGCCTCGCCACCAGTGCCGGCGCCGGTGCCGACCTGGGCGTTGACCTCGGCCGCGCCGCGGGCGTCGCCCAGCACGACACCCAGCACCCGCGCCGGGTGCTCGTGGGTGGCCTTGCGGGCGTTGGTCATCGCTTCCTCGGCGTGGTCCTCGTCGACCACCACGATCAGCGTCATCACCATGCCCATGGCAGGACTGCCGGCCCGGGTGCGGGCGCGCACGAACTCGGCAGCGATCTCCGAGGAGTTGGTGTTCATCAGCTCGATCATCTCGGGGTCGCAGGCGCGAGGAGTAGTGAGGCGAGGCGGAGGAGCGAAGTGGTAGTGTCGAAGGCGCGGCGCGCTACGCCGTGGAGTAGGGGACATGGCCTGCGCCTCCAGACGCGGCCGTCGCGGGCCAGCATCGCGTCGGCCGACTCCGGGCCCCAGGTGCCGGGCGGGTACTGCTCGGGCGACCCCTTGGCCTCCCAGCGCTCGAGGATCGGGTCGAGGATCTTCCAGGAGAGCTCGACCTCCTCGTGACGCGGGAACAGCGGCGGGTCGCCGAGGAGCACGTCGAGGATCAGCCGCTCGTACGCCTCGGGCGAGGACTCGGTGAACGAGCCGCCGTAGGCGAAGTCCATGTTGACGTCGCGGATCTCCATCTGGGTGCCGGGCACCTTCGACCCGAACCGCAGCGTCATGCCCTCGTCGGGCTGGACCCGGATCACCAGGGCGTTCTGGGTGAGGTCCTCGACCGAGTGCGCCGAGAACGGCTGGTGGGCGGCCCGCTTGAACACCACGGCCACCTCGGTGACCCGGCGGCCCAGGCGCTTGCCGGTGCGGAGGTAGAACGGCACGCCGGCCCAGCGACGGTTCTCGACGTGGAGGGTGATCGCGGCATAGGTCTCCGTGCGCGAGGTCTTCCGGATGCCGTCCTCCTCGCGGAAGCCCAGCACCTCGGCGCCACCGGCCCAGCCGGCGGCGTACTGGCCGCGGGCGGTGGCCAGGTCGAGCCGCTTCGGCAGGCTGATGCTGGAGAGCAGCTTCTGCTTCTCGATCCGCAGCGCCTCGGCGTCGAACGACGTCGGCTCCTCCATCGCGACCAGCGACATCAGCTGGAGCAGGTGGTTCTGGATGACGTCGCGGGCCGCGCCGATGCCGTCGTAGTAGCCGGCCCGCCCGCCGATGCCGACGTCCTCGGCCATGGTGATCTGCACGTGGTCGACGTAGTTGTTGTTCCAGAGCGGCTCGAACATCGTGTTGGCGAACCGGGTGGCCAGGATGTTCTGGACCGTCTCCTTGCCGAGGTAGTGGTCGATCCGGAAGATCGCGGACGGCGGGAAGACGGCGTCGAGGGTGGCGTTGAGCTCCCGAGCCGACTGGAGGTCGTGGCCGAAGGGCTTCTCCACCACGACCCGCCGCCAGGAGTCGGTGGCCGCCGCGAGGCCGTGCTCCTTGAGCTGCTGGGCCACGACGCCGAAGAAGCCCGGCGGGATCGCGAGGTAGAACGCGTGGTTGCCGTCGGTGCCGCGGACCTGGTCGAGCTCCTCGATCGTCCGCCGCAGCTGGTCGAAGGCGAGGTCGTCGTCGAAGTCTCCCGAGACGAACCGGAACCCCTCGGCGAGCTGCTTCCAGACCTCCTCGCGGAACTCCGTGCGGGCGTACTGCTTCACCGAGTCGTGCACGATCTGCGCGAAGTCCTGGTTGGCCCAGTCGCGCCGGGCGAAGCCGGTGAGGCTGAAGCCAGGCGGCAGCAGCCCGCGGTTGGCCAGGTCGTAGATGGCCGGCATGATCTTCTTGCGCGACAGGTCGCCGGTGACGCCGAAGAGCACCATCCCGCACGGCCCCGCGATCCTCGGGAGCCGGCGGTCCTGCTCCTGCCGGAGCGGGTGGGTCTCGACAGCTAGCGTCGACCACCAACTTCGGTCACGCCAGGACCTGCCGTACGCCGTCCAGGTCGGCCGGGCTGCTGACGTGCAGCCGCAGCACGGGCCGGCCCTTGTCGGCCAGGACCTGGCCGTCGCCGACGGCCTGGGCGGTCAGGAACTCCTGGAACGTGAACGGCCGGTCCGGCACGGCCAGGTCGGCCTCGGGCTGCCCGGTCACCTGGAGGTAGACGCCGTTGGCGGGTCCGCCCTTGTGGTACTGCCCGGTCGAGTGCAGGAAGCGCGGGCCCCAGCCGAACGTCACCGGGCGACCGGTGCGCGCAGCGAGGCTGTCGCGTACGCCGGCGAGCGCCGCGTCGCGGTGACGGTGGAGGTAGGCCTGGACCGCGAGGTAGCCGTGGCCGGGGTCGAGGTGGCCGAGCAGTGCGGCGACGGCGTCAGCGACCGTGGCCGTGCCGTCGGGCAGCCAGCCCTCGGAGGCGTAGACCGTCACCGGGCCGTCGACGAACGCCGGCGTCGGAGAGCTGCCTCCGCCCTCGAGCATCTCGCGGGCCGCGGCCTTGGCGCTCTCGACGTCGGGCTGGTCGAACGGGTTGATGCCGATCACGTGGCCGGCGACCGCGGTGGCGAACTCCCACAGCAGCAGCTGGCCGCCCAGAGTGGCGTCGACCGTGACGCCCCACCCCGAGGCGGGCCGGATCGAGCTGAACACGAAGTCCGGACCGTAGGTCGCCAGCACCTCGTCGGGGCTGCTCGGCACGAAGTTGGGGGAGTCGGTGCTGCCGACCACGACCGGGAGGATCCCCTTGCCGTCCTTGCCCGTCGACTCGGCGATCAGCTGCTCGGCCCAGTCGCCGAAGTGCTCGAACTGCGCGCCGGCGTTGGCCAGCACCAGCTTGTCGACCCCGGCGCGGTTCGCCGCGCCCAGCAGCGCACCGAGGCGGAGAGCGGGGTTGTCGAGGCTGTCGGTGACGAGCACGTCGTGCATCGCCTGCGCCTCGTCGAGGAGGACGCCGAGGTCGGCGCCGGCCAGCCCGCTCGGCACCAGCCCGAAGGCGGTGAGGGCGGAGTAGCGGCCGCCCACGTCGGGGTCGGCCGTGAACACCCGGAAGCCGGCCTCGCGGGCGGACTTCTCCAGCGGAGAGCCGGGGTCGGTGACCACCACGATCCGCTCGGCCGGGTCGATGCCGGCGTCGGTGAACGCCTTCTCGAAGGCCCGGCGCTGGCTGTCGGTCTCGACGGTGCCGCCGGACTTGCTGGAGACCACCACGACCGCCTCGGCCAGGCGGTCCTCGATCGCGTCGCGCACGAAGTCGGGGTCGGAGGAGTCGACGACCGTGAGCTCGACGCCCATCGCCTCACAGATGTCCTCCGGAGCCAGCGACGAGCCGCCCATGCCGCACAGCACGATGTGGGTCAGCCCTTGGGCCTGGAGCTCAGTCGCGGAGCGCCTCGATCTCCGGCAGCAGCACCCTGGACGCCTCGGCGAGGTCGACCCAGGCCAGGCGCTTGCCCGCCTCGTCCTCGGCCTCGGGACCCCACAGCGTGTGGTCGCGTGCTGCCAGCCGGCTCGCCACGCGGTCGTTCACCAGGCGCCCGACGGTGCCGGCGAAGGCCGGCTCGTCGGGGTAGCCGAAGAACAGCTCGTAGCCCTCACCCGAGACGGTGTTCCAAGAGGTCACTGCCGTGCCTGCTCCATCTGTCCCTTGACCGTCTCCACGAGCTCGGTCCACGACTTCTTGAACTTGTCGACGCCCTCGACCTCCAGCACGACCAGCACGTCGTCGAAGTCGATGCCGGCCTGCGCCAGCTCGGCGAAGACCGCCTCGGCTTCCGCCTTGCGGCCGGAGACCCGGTCGCCCTCGACCTCGCCGTGGTCGGCGAACGCGTCCATGGTCTTCTCCGGCATGGTGTTGACCGTGTCGGCGACCACGAGCTCGGTGACGTAGAGCGTGTCGGGGTAGGCCTCGTTCTTCACTCCGGTCGAGGCCCAGAGCGGGCGCTGGGGGTTGGCGCCGGCTGCGGCCAGCTCGCGCCAGCGATCGGAGGCGATCACCTCCTCGTACGCCGCGTAGGCCAGCCGGGCGTTGGCGACGGCGGCCTTGCCGCGCAGGGCCAGTGCCTCGTCGGTGCCGATCTCTTCCAGGCGCTTGTCGACCTCGCTGTCGACGCGGGACACGAAGAACGACGCCACCGACTGGATCTTGCTGAGGTCGAGACCCGCCTCGCGGGCCTGCTCGAGGCCCACTCAGGTAGGCGTCCATCACCTCGTGGTAGCGCTCGGTGCTGAAGATCAGGGTGACGTTGACGCTGATGCCCTCGGCGGTGGCGGCCGCGATGGCGGGCAGCCCCTCCTTGGTGGCCGGGATCTTGATCAGCACGTTGGGCTTGTCGACCGCCTGCCAGAGAGCCTTGGCGGAGGCGATCGTGCGCGTCGGTGTCGTTGGCCAGGTCGGGCTCGACCTCGATCGAGACCCGGCCGTCGGGGGAGTCGCCCTCCGCGGCCGGGGCAAGGACGTCGCAGCCGTTGCGGACGTCCTCGGTGGTGAGCTCGAAGATCACCTTGGTGACGTCGGCGCCGTCCTGCACCAGGCTGCGTACCTGGTCGTCGTAGCGCTCACCGTTGGCGATCGCGGCGGCGAAGATCGTCGGGTTGGTGGTCACCCCGACCACCGACTTGCTCTTCATCAGCTCGGCGAGGTTGCCGGTCTCGATGCGCTCGCGCGACAGGTCGTCGAGCCAGATCGACACGCCCGCGTCCGCTAGTGCCTTCAGTCGTTCACTCATCTGTTCCTCCCGAAACAACTAGTGGGTGGGGCGGTGCCGGCGACGATCGCTATCCGGTGGCCGCCGCGATGCTGTCCTTGGCCGCGTTGGCGACGGCCTCGGCGGTGATGCCGTACTCGGTGTAGATCCGCGCGTAGTCGGCCGAGGCGCCGTAGCCGTCGACCGACACGATCCGGCCGTGGTCACCCACGACCTCGCGCCAGCCCTGGGCGATGCCGGCCTCGACCGAGACCCGGGCCTTCACGGTCGGCGGGATCACGGTCTCGCGGTACGACGCCTCCTGGGCGTCGAACCACTCGCGGCAGGGCATCGACACCACGCGGGCGCGGATGCCGTCGGCGGCGAGCTGCTCCCGCGCCGCCACCGCCAGCTGGACCTCGGAGCCGGTGCCGATCAGCACGACGTCGGGCAGACCGCCGTCGACGTCGAGCAGCACGTAGGCGCCGCGATGCACGTTGGAGGTGTCGGTGTAGCCGTCCTCGCCGCGCGGGAAGACCGGCACGTTCTGACGGCTCAGCGCCAGCCCGGCGGGACGGTCGGTGTGCTCGAGGATCGCCTTCCAGCAGGCGGTCGTCTCGTTGGCGTCACCGGGGCGGACGACGTCGAGCCCGGGGATCGCGCGCAGGGCGGCCAGGTGCTCGATCGGCTGGTGGGTCGGGCCGTCCTCGCCGAGGCCGATCGAGTCGTGGGTCCACACGTAGGTGACCGGCAGGCCCATGATCGCCGCGAGCCGCACCGACGGCCGCATGTAGTCGGAGAAGGTCAGGAAGGTGCCGCCGAAGACGCGGGTGCCGCCGTGCGCCGCGATGCCGTTCATGATCGCGCCCATCGCGTGCTCGCGGATGCCGAAGTGCAGCACGCGGCCGGCGTAGCGGGTCGCCCTGGAACATCTTGGACGAGCGGTCCTGGGGGATGAACGACGGTGCGTCGTCGATCGTCGTGTTGTTGGACCCGGCGAGGTCCGCCGACCCGCCCCAGAGCTCGGGAAGGGTGGCGGCCGCGGCGTTGATGACCTTGCCCGAGGCCACCCGGGTGGCGACGCCCTTGGGGTCGGCGTCGAAGGTCGGCAGCGAAGCGGCCCAGCCGGCTGGCAGCGCGCGGGTCTGCAGCCGCTCGTAGAGCTCGACCTCGGCCGACGGCTTGGTCGTCCAGTGGCGGAACGTCCTTGTCCCACTCCTCCTGGGCCGCCTTGCCCCGGGCCACCGCCTCGCGGGTGTGCTCGATCACGCCGGTCGGGACCTCGAAGGTCTTGTCGGGGTCGAAGCCGAGGATCTTCTTGGTGGCGGCCACCTCGTCGGCGCCCAGCGCGGAGCCGTGCGCCTTGCCGGTGTTCTGCGCGTTGGGAGCCGGCCAGGCAATGATCGTGCGGAGCAGGATGAAGCTCGGCTTGTCGGTGACCGCCTCGGCCGCCCGGATCGCCTCGTAGAGCGCCGGCACGTCCTCGCGGTAGCCGCTGCCGCCGTGGGTCCAGTCCACCGTCTGCACGTGCCAGCCGTAGGCCTCGTAGCGCAGCGCGACGTCCTCGCTGAGCGCGATGTTGGTGTCGTCCTCGATCGAGATCTCGTTGGCGTCGTAGATCAGCGTCAGGTTGCCGAGCCGCTGGGTGCCGGCGATCGAGGAGGCCTCGCCGCTGACGCCCTCTTCGATGTCGCCGTCGCTGCACAGGGCGTAGACGTGGTGGTCGAACGGCGACTGCGCCGGGCTCGGCGTTGGGGTCGAGCATCCCGCGCTCGCGGCGGGCGGCCATCGCCATGCCGACCGCGTTGCCGACGCCCTGGCCCAGCGGGCCGGTCGTGGTCTCGACGCCGGCGGTGTGGCCGTACTCCGGGTGACCGGGCGTCTTGCTGCCCCAGGTGCGCAGGGCCTCGATGTCCTCGAGCTCGAGTCCCCAGCCGCCGAGGTAGAGCTGCAGGTAGAGCGTCAGCGACGAGTGGCCGCAGGACAGCACGAAGCGGTCGCGCCCCGGCCAGTGCGGGTCGGCCGGGTTGTGGCGCATGACTTTCTGGAAGAGCAGGTACGCCGCCGGCGCCAGGCTCATCGCGGTGCCGGGGTGGCCGTTGCCGACCTTCTGCACGGCGTCCATCGCGAGCACTCGGACCGTGTCCACGGCCTTGTCGTCCAGCTCGGTCCAGTCCAGCGAGGGGGGAGTGCTCACCATGGTCCTCTCGGGTGTTCAGCGGGTCGTGCGAGCCTCGGGGTCGGCCATGACCGAGCCTACTCACGGGGACCGTTAGACTCACACCCGCTCCGCATCCCGCACTCCGTCTCCACCCGAGGACCTCCGTGACCTACGTCGGCCAGTCGCCTGCTGCCCTCGGGCAGCCGGAGCCGCCCGACCGCTCTGCCGGTGAGGCTTCGCTCAAGGACGTCGCGGCTGCGTACGTCGGCCTGACCAAGCCGCGCGTGATCGAGCTGCTCCTGCTCACCACCGTGCCGGTGATGTTCTTCGCCGCCCGCGGGGTGCCGGAGCTGTGGCTGGTCGTGGCCACGGTGATCGGCGGCTCGCTGTCCGCCGGGTCGGCGTCGGCGTACAACTGCGTCTACGACCGCGACATCGACGAGCAGATGCGACGCACCCGCCGCCGGGCGCTGCCGCGCCACATCGTGACGCCGCGGGCCGCGCTGGTCTTCGCGACCGTGCTCGGCGTGCTGTCGACGGTGGTGCTGGCGGTGTGGGTCAACCCGCTCTCGGCCGTGCTGGCCGTGCTGGCCAACGCGTTCTACGTCTTCGTCTACACGATGCTCCTGAAGCGCCGCACCACCCAGAACATCGTCTGGGGCGGGATCGCCGGCTGCTTCCCGGCCCTGATCGGCTGGACCGCCGTCACCGGCGAGCTGTCCTGGGTGCCGATCGTGCTGTTCGCCGTCGTCTTCTTCTGGACCCCGCCGCACACCTGGGCGCTGGCCCTGCGCTACCGCGAGGACTACGCCAACGTCGACGTGCCGATGCTGCCGGTGGTCCGGCCGGCCCGCGAGGTCGGCCGCCAGGTGGTGCTCTACAGCTGGGTGATGGTCGCGACCTCGCTCCTGCTGTGGCCGGTCGCCGGCACGGGTGTGTTCTACCCCGCTGCTGCTGCGATCCTGGGCGCTGGCTTCCTGTTCGAGGCGCACCGGATGTGGGCCCGGACGCGCGGCACCGAGGACCTCAGCGTGATCCAGCCGATGCGGCTGTTCCACTCCTCGAACCTCTACCTCTCGCTGCTCTTCGTCGCGGTCGCTCTCGACCCGATCCTCGGCTTCTGACCCGTCTCGGCCTGCGACTGCCTCTTACCAATTTGGAACCCGCGGGTTACCTTGCCTTCGGGCATGAGATCGACATGGGGGCTTGGCGCGGAGGTCAGGTGGCGGAGCAGCGGGAGTGCAGCCTGTGCGGGGCTATCTATGTCGACGCCGCGAAGCACCAGAAGTTCCACGACGACATCACCGCGTGGATCCACCTGATCGAGCTCGAGGTCGACGCCCGGATCCGCTGGGAGAGCCGGCGCGAGGCCTAGGTGTAGGACTCCCGCGGGGTCCGGACGGCCAGCAGCGTCCAGGTGACCGTGGCGGAGATCAGCGCCGCGCCGAGCATGTGGAAGCCGACGAGCACCTCGGGCAGGTCGGTGGCGTACTGGACGAACCCGATCGCGCCCTGGCCGACCTCGACGGCGAGCAGGACGAGCACCGCCCGACGCGCCTCCGCTGAGCCGCCGGTGGCCTGGATGACCACCAGCAGCCCGATGGTGAGCCCGACGAACAGGAACACCGCGTCGGTGTGGAGCTGGCTCATCTGCAGGGAGTCGAGGCCGTTGCGAGGTGCCAGCTTGTCGCCCGCGTGCGGGCCCGACCCGGTCACCACGGTGCCGACGTACAGGACCACCCAGGCGGCGGCGAACGTCGCCCACGCGAGGGTGACTACGGGACCCCGGCTCACCGGCGGCGACGGTTGGTCGATCCGCCGGACGAACAGCACAGCCAGTCCGATGATCGCCATGGAGCAGAGCAGATGGAAGGACACCACCCACGGGTTGAGGTCGGTGAGCACCGTGATGCCGCCGATCACCGCCTGTGCCGGGATGCCGAGCGCGAGCACCGTGCTCAGCACCCGTAGGTCACGGCGCCCGGTCTGCCAGGCGGCCACGAACGTCGCCACGGCGATGGCAGTGAGGACGAACGTCAGCATCCGGTTGCCGAACTCGACCGCCTCGTGCAGGTCGAGCGCGCCGTGCGGCACGAACGACTCCTCGGTGCACCGCGGCCACGTGGGGCAGCCCAGGCCGGAGCCGGTCAGCCGGACCGCGCCACCGGTGACCACCAGCCCGGAGTTGGCGACAAGGGTGGCCCAGCCCAGCGGCCGGACCCAGCCGGCAAGTCTCGGCAGAGGGGATCGGCTGGGATTCCCGGTAGTGACCACCGGCATATTCTCCCGCCCCGTTTGTCACCTACGACGCCGGGCTACGGGCGAGCCGAGGCGAAGTGCGACTCCCCGGACCCGGTCGCCCTCGAGGAACAGGGTCACCCCCCACCAGTCCATGCACGCGCTGATCGTGTCCGAGGGCACGGTCAGGCTGATCGCGCGGAGCCCCTCCAGCTCGGGCGGCGGATCACCACTGCCGAATCCGCACGTCGGAGTGATGCCGCGATGCAGCTCGTAGTAGCCGCCGCTGCCGGCCACGATGTCCAGCGCCGAGAACGGACCTGTTCGCTCGGCGTACCCGGTGTGAAGCTGCCACGCGTCCAGGTCTGTCAGGTCGTCGTCGTTGAGGGTGATCCCGGCCAGTCCGCTCTCGATCCCGGTCCACACCCCGTCGCCGGTGATCGGCGCATCGAGCGACGGATCCGCTGCGAACCGGTAGAACTCGCGAGCCAGCACCGCATCTGGTCCAGCAACGGGACCCAGGTCTCCGTCGGCTGGCTCGCAGGGCCCGCGGAACGAATCGAGATCCAGCGCCGTCGGACGGATGTCAATCTGCGTTCGTCGACGAAGGGGCGTGCCGGGTGCAGGCCCTTGGCGGGCAACCGTCCCCGGCCGGACATCGCAGGCGACGATGACCGGCGGACCCCAGTTGAAGCCGAGGCTCAGCCCGGTTGAACCCTCGAGCTCGCCGAGCCGCCGATGCGCCTCGGCCGAGGGGAGCCCGACCAGGTCCGGCATGAGCGCGGCCACCCGTGCTTCGTGAGTCGGGGCCGGCGCCGGCGCATCGGTCGCGACGCTGCTGGCCGGGTCAGCCGGGGTCTGACACGCGGTGAACGAGAGGGCTGTCGCGACGATAGTGATCACCCAGGGGCGTCGTGCCATCCCGCTACCTCCTCGTGGCCGCTACCCCTTGGACGCCCAGCGAGCCCAGTTGGTTGACCCGGCGAGGGCTACTCCCACTTGAAGGTCCTCGCGGTCAGGCCCGCACCGGCGACCGCCCAGCCCGCCAGCACCGCGAGCTCCCGCCAGGCAACGGTCGCGTCGCCGAGGGCTTCGCGCATCGCGTTGCCGAGGGCGCCGGACGGCAGCCAGCGGACGACGTCACCGAAGTCGCCGTACGCGCTCATCGGGAGTACGACGGCGCCGCCGGCCAGCAGCAGGAGGTAGACGAGGTTGGCGGCAGCGAGGGTCGCCTCGGCCCGCAGGGACCCGGCCAGGGCAAGGCCGAGGGCGGCGAAGGCTGCCGTGCCCGCGACCACGGCGAGCACCGCGCCGACGACCGAGAGGTTTGGATCCCAGCCGAGCGCCAGCCCGACCGGGGTGATCACGACGATCTGCAGCAGCTCGACGAGCAGCAGAGCCGAGACCTTGCCGATCAGGAGGTCGGTGCGGGTCAGGGGTGAGGAGCCGAGACGCTTGATCACGCCGTAGCGGCGCTCGAAGCCGGTGGCGATCGCCAGAGAGGTGAAGGCAGTCGACATCACGGCCAGGGCCAGGACGCCGGGGGTGAGGACGTCGACGGTCGGGCGAGTGAAGTCCAGCCCGATCCGGTCGGCTCCACGCACGCCGCCGATCAGCACGATCACCGGGATCACCACCGCGAGCAACAGCTGCTCGCCGTTGCCGAGCATCAGCTTGGCTTCCATCCGGGCCTGGGCCAGCACCCGGCGGGCGACCGGAGCAGCGCCCGGCAGCGGGGTGTAGGTGCCGGTCATTCGAATCCTCGTCCGGTCAGCTCCAGGAAGACGTCCTCGAGGTTGCGCTGGCCGAGCGACAGCGACTCGGGCACCACGCCCTGCTCGTCACACCAGCGGGAGACCTTCGACAGCGTCGAGGCGTCGGCCGGCCCGGTGACCAGCAGGCTGAGCGAGTCGAGCTGGCTGACCTGCGTCTCGGGCCCCAGGGCGGCCTTCAGCGAGTCTGGCGCTCCCGGTGGGAACGGCTCGGTGACGACCAGCCGGATCGTGGAGACCGACCCTCCGCGAGTGAGCTCCAGCGCCGTGCCGGAGGCGACCAGCCGGCCGCGGTCGATGATGTGCACCAGGTCGGCGAGCCGCTCGGCCTCGTCCATGTAGTGGGTGGTGAGCACCACCGTCACTCCGTCGGCGCGCAGCTCCTCCAGGAGCTCCCATGTGGTCCGGCGCACCTGCGGGTCCATCCCGGCGGTGGGCTCGTCGACGAAGACCACGTCGGGCCTGCCCGACCAGAGCCATGGCCAGGCCCAGGCGCTGCTGCTGGCCACCCGAGAGCCGTCGGTAGGGGGTGCGGCCGCAGTCGCCGAGCCCGAGCCGCTCGCCCAGGGCGTCGACATCGAGCGGGTGGGCGTGCAGCGAGGCGATGTGGCGCAGCATGTCCATGGCCCGCACCCCGCTCCAGGCGCCTCCGGACTGCAGCATCACCCCGATCCGGGGGAGCAGCTCGCGACGCTGCCGCACCGGGTCGAGCCCGAGCACCCGGACGGTGCCGTGGTGCGGGCGCCGGTAGCCCTCGCAGGTCTCGAGCGTGGTCGTCTTGCCCGCCCCGTTGGGGCCGAGGACCGCGGTGATCGTGTGCCGCTCGACCGTGAGGCTCAGGCCGTCGACCGCCAGCTTCTCGCCGTACCGCATGACCAGGCCGTCGACGAGGACTGCGTCGGGCTCAGGCACCCGCAGAGTCTAGGGTTGCCGCCGTGAACGTCTGGCTGGAGGTGCTGGTCTACGCCGCGGCCGGCATTGCGTTGGTCGGGACCCTGGTGCTGCTGGTCAGGAACGAGGTCGCGGGCGACCCGATGTTCATCGTCCTCGCCGTGGTCGAGCTGCTGCTCCTGCTCCAGCTGGTGCTCGGGTCGGTGGCCCTCGCCCAGACCTCGCGCGACGTCTCCGGGAGTGCTGTTCGTGAGCTATCTGGTCGGCATCGCGCTCGCGCTGCCCGTCGGCGCGTTCTGGTCGCTCGCCGAGCGCTCCCGCGCCGGCACCGCGGTGCTGGCGGTTGCCGTGTTCACGGTGATCGGCCTCGAGCTCCGCCTCCACGCGATCTGGGGTGGCGCGGGTGCGTGACCTGTCGTCGGGCTGGGGCCGCGTCCTGGTCTTCGTCTACGGCGTCTTCGCGGTGGCCGCCACCGGGCGGTCGCTGGTGCAGCTGGGCACCGACGCGGAGCGGGCGCCGCTCGCGTACACACTCTCGCTGGTCGCCGCGATCATCTACCTCGTCGCCACCACCTGCCTGCTCCTCGGCGGCCGCAAGGCCTGGGCGATCGCGGCGGTCGCATGCTCCGTCGAGCTGGTGGGCGTGCTGAGCGTCGGCACCCTCAGCTACGTCGCCACCGACCTGTTCCCGGACAAGACCGTCTGGTCGCACTTCGGCCAGGGATACGGCTTCCTGCCGCTCGTCCTGCCGTTCGCCGGGCTGGCCTGGTTGCGGGCCAACCATCAGCCGTGAAGTAAGGGTCGACTAACTGAGGTTGGCCTTACTTGAAGTGCCGGAAGCAATAACGGCACACTGGTGTTGTGGAAATCGTGGAAGGGCAGCTGAGCGAGGCGGAGGAGCCGACGCGTCTACGCGTCGCGCGCTCGATCCTCGTCAACGGTCCCTCCACCGCAGCAGGTCTCGCGGAGCGTCTCGAGCTCACCGCGGCCGCCGTACGCCGCCACCTCGACCAGCTGGTCGAGGAGGGTGCCGTGGAGGCCCGCGAGCCGCGGTTCGCGCCGACGCGAGGCCGGGGTCGCCCGGCGAAGCTGTTCGCGCTCACCGAGGTGGGTCGCGACGGGTTCGACCAGCAGTACGACGACCTCGCTGTCCAGGCACTGCGCTTCCTGGCGGAGACAGGCGGCGACGAGGCCGTCCGCAAGTTCGCCGAGCGGCGGGTGTCGTTCGTGGAGGACCGGTTCGGTGACGTCTCCGAGGCCAACCCCGACCTGAGCCCCGCCGAGGTGCTGGCGAAGATCTTCACCGACGAGGGCTACGCGGCCGGCGTCCGCGACCTGCCGCTGGGGGAGCAGCTGTGCCAGCAGCACTGCCCGGTCTCCCACGTCGCCCACGAGTTCCCGCAGCTGTGCGAGGCCGAGACCGAGGCGATCAGCCGCGTGCTCGACCGCCACGTCCAACGACTCGCCACCATCGCCCACGGCGACGGTGTGTGCACCACCTGCATTCCCCACCCGCAGCAGATCCAGAAGACCGCAAAGACCAAGCAGAGCAAGCCCCCCAAGGTGAAGGAGAAGGTCACTTCATGACCTCCATCGAAGAACTCAACCCGGAGCTCAAGGGCATCGGCCGTTACGAGTTCGGCTGGGCCGACAGCGACGAGGCCGGCTCCACGGCCCAGCGCGGTCTCAGCGAAGACGTCGTCCGCAACATCTCCGCGCTCAAGAACGAGCCGCAGTGGATGCTCGACCTCCGCCTGAAGGGCCTCAAGCTCTTCCACCGCAAGCCCATGCCCACGTGGGGCTCGGACCTGAGCGCGATCGACTTCGACAACATCAAGTACTTCGTGCGGTCGTCGGAGAAGCAGGCCGCGACCTGGGACGACCTCCCCGAGGACATCAAGAACACCTACGACAAGCTCGGCATCCCCGAGGCGGAGAAGCAGCGCCTCGTGTCCGGCGTCGCCGCGCAGTACGAGTCCGAGGTCGTCTACCACTCGATCCGTGAGGACCTCGAGGAGCAGGGCGTCCTCTTCCTCGACACCGACACCGCGCTCCGCGAGCAGCCCGAGCTGTTCCAGGAGTACTTCGGCACCGTGATCCCGGTCGGCGACAACAAGTTCGCCGCGCTCAACACCTCCGTGTGGTCCGGTGGCTCGTTCATCTACGTGCCGAAGGGGGTGCACGTCGACATCCCGCTGCAGGCCTACTTCCGGATCAACACCGAGAACATGGGCCAGTTCGAGCGCACGCTGATCATCGTCGACGAGGACGCCTACGTGCACTACGTCGAGGGCTGCACCGCGCCGATCTACTCCTCCGACTCGCTGCACTCTGCGGTCGTGGAGATCATCGTGAAGAAGGGCGGCCGCTGCCGCTACACGACCATCCAGAACTGGTCCAACAACGTCTACAACCTGGTGACCAAGCGCGCGACCTGCGAGGCCGGCGCGACCATGGAGTGGGTCGACGGCAACATCGGCTCCAAGGTGACGATGAAGTACCCCGCCATCTACCTCATGGGCGAGCACGCCAAGGGCGAGACGCTGTCGATCGCGTTCGCGGGCGAGGGCCAGCACCAGGACGCCGGCGCCAAGATGGTGCACGCGGCGCCCAACACCTCCTCGAGCATCCTGAGCAAGTCGGTGGCGCGCGGCGGTGGCCGGACGTCGTACCGCGGCCTGATCCAGATCAACGAGGGCGCCCACGGCTCGAAGTCCAACGTGCTGTGCGACGCGCTCCTGGTCGACCAGATCAGCCGCTCCGACACCTATCCCTACGTCGACATCCGCGAGGACGACGTGTCGATGGGCCACGAGGCGAGCGTCTCGAAGGTCTCCGACGACCAGCTCTTCTACCTCATGTCGCGAGGCATGGAGCAGGACGAGGCGATGGCGATGATCGTCCGCGGGTTCGTGGAGCCGATCGCCAAGGAACTGCCCATGGAGTACGCGCTCGAGCTCAACCGGCTCATCGAGCTCCAGATGGAAGGAGCAGTCGGCTAGATGACTGCCGTTGCCGACGCCCTCGAGATGTCGAGGGTGGATTCCCACCTGCACCCAGAAGGCTCGTTCACCGTGGCGGACCACCCGGTGCCGACGGGTCGCGAGGAGATCTGGCGGTTCACGCCGCTGAAGCGTCTCCGCGACCTGCACGCCGACGCGGACTTCAACGCCTCCGTCACGACCGTCGAGTGGAACAGCCCCGAGGGTGTCCGCATCGAGGGCGTCGAGGGTGACGAGGCCCGTGGCCTGCGCGGCATCAGCGGCCTGGTGCCCAACACCCGCTGGGCGGCACGCGTGCTGGCCGAGGTGCCGTCGAGCCTGATCATCGACGTGCCCGCCGACACCGAGGTCGCCGAGCCGGTCGTGGTCCGCCTCAACGGCACCGACGCCTCCGTCACCGAGGCCGGACACATCGCGCTGCGCTTCGGTCGGCACTCCAAGGCGGTCGTCGTGCTCGACCACGAGGGCTCCGCATCGATGGCGCAGGTCGTCGAGGTGCTGGTGGGCGACGGTGCCGACGTGTCGGTGATCTCGCTGCAGGACTGGGCCGACGACTCCGTGCACCTCACGCACCACGAGGCGCTGGTCGGCCGCGACGCGGCCTACAAGCACGTGGCGATCAGCTTCGGTGGCGACGTCGTCCGGATGGACGCCAACGTCACCTACGCCGGCCCCGGCGGTGCGGCCGAGCTGCTCGGCCTCTACTTCGCCGACGCCGGCCAGCACATCGAGCACCGGCTCTTCGCCGACCACAACGAGCCGCGCACCAAGAGCCACGTCGTCTACAAGGGCGCGCTGCAGGGCGAGGGCGCGCACACGGTCTGGGTCGGCAACGTGCTGATCCGCAAGGCCGCCGAGGGCATCGAGACGTTCGAGGAGAACCGCAACCTGGTGCTCACCGACGGCTGCCACGCCGACTCGGTCCCGAACCTCGAGATCGAGACCGGTGAGATCGAGGGTGCGGGCCACGCGTCCGCGACCGGCCGGTTCGACGACGAGCAGCTGTTCTACCTGCGCTCGCGGGGCGTCTCGGAGAAGGAGGCCCACCGCCTGGTGGTGCACGGCTTCTTCAACGACCTGATCCGCCAGATCGGTGTGCCCGCTCTCCAGGAGAAGCTGATGGCCACCGTCGAGGAGGAGCTCGCCAAGAACGTGCTGCGTCTCGAACGCCCTCGCCGAGCGGCTCGGACTACTCGACGACCGAAAGCCCAGTGCGATGACGTTCGAGCTCGCCTGCGCCGTCTCCGACGTGCCGACCGATGAGGCGCTCGGCGTCACCATCGGCCGCTTCGACGTGGCGATCGCCCGCAACGGTGACGAGTTCTTCGCGCTGCAGGACCTCTGCAGCCACGCCGCGGTCGCCCTGAGCGAGGGCGAGGTCGAGGACTGCACGGTCGAGTGCTGGCTGCACGGCTCGCGCTTCGACCTGCGCACCGGCAAGCCCACCGGCCTCCCGGCCAGCGAGCCGGTCGCGACCTTCCCGATCGAGGTCCGCGACGACGGCGTCTACGTCGATGTCGAGACCACCCTCAACGGCGTACGCCCCAGCTGACTTTTCGAAACAAGGAGACACACATGAGCACCCTGGACATCAAGGACCTGCAGGTCTCGGTCAACACCGAGGACGGCCCGAAGGAGATCCTCAAGGGCGTCACGCTGACCATCAAGGACGGCGAGACCCACGCGATCATGGGCCCCAACGGGTCCGGCAAGTCCACGCTGGCCTACTCCATCGCCGGCCACCCGAAGTACGACATCACCGGCGGCACGGTCACCCTCGACGGCGTCGACGTGCTGGCCATGTCGGTCGACGAGCGCGCGCGGGCCGGGCTGTTCCTGGCCATGCAGTACCCCGTCGAGGTGCCGGGCGTCTCGGTGTCCAACTTCCTCCGCACGGCCAAGACCGCGCTCGACGGCGAGGCGCCCAAGCTCCGCACCTGGGTCAAGGACGTCAACGCCGCTCTCGAGCAGCTCAACCTCGACCCGACGTTCGGCACCCGCAACGTCAACGAGGGCTTCTCCGGTGGTGAGAAGAAGCGCCACGAGATCGCCCAGCTCGAGCTGCTGAACCCCAAGGTCGCGATCCTCGACGAGACCGACTCCGGCCTCGACATCGACGCGCTCAAGATCGTCGCCGAGGGCGTGAACCGGTTCCGTCGCCAGGAGGGCAAGGGCGTCCTGCTGATCACGCACTACACGCGGATCCTGCGCTACATCGAGCCCGACTACGTGCACGTCTTCGTCGACGGCAAGATCGCCGAGCAGGGCGGCCCCGAGCTCGCTGAAGCTCTAGAAGCCGAGGGCTACGACAAGTACCTCTCTGCGGCGCGATAAGCGGCACTGGGCGGCGTTGTCGTCGCTCGACGGCCGCTTCGCAAACAGGCCGCCTTCGCTCCTCCGCCTTGCCCAGCACCGCTTCTCACACCGCAGACTAAGGAAGGACCAGGATCATGGAAGGACTTCTCCCCGAGCTGGAGGTCATCCGCAAGGACTTCCCGATCCTCGAGCGCACGCTCGCGGGTGGGCAGGGCCTGGTCTACCTCGACAGCGCCAACACCTCGCAGAAGCCGCAGGTCGTCATCGACACGATGGTCGACCACCTGGAGCGTCACAACGCCAACATCGCCCGCGCCATGCACCAGCTCGGCGCGGAGTCGACCGAGGCGTTCGAGGCCGCGCGCGACAAGATCGCCGCCTTCATCGGCGCTCCCTCGCGCGACGAGGTGATCTTCACCAAGAACGCCTCGGAGGCGCTCAACCTGATCGCCAACACGCTGGCGTGGGCGCAGGGCGACCTGGCAGTCGGTGTCGGCGACGAGGTCGTCATCACCGAGATGGAGCACCACTCCAACATCGTGCCGTGGCAGCTGCTGACCGAGCGCAAGGGTGCGACCCTGCGCTGGTTCGGCCTGACCGACGAGGGCCGGCTGGACCTCTCCAACCTCGACCAGCTGATCAACGAGCGCACCAAGCTCGTCTCGCTGACCTGGGTCTCCAACATGCTCGGCACCATCAACCCCGTCGCCGAGATCGCCCGCCGCGCCCACGAGGTCGGCGCGATCGTCGTGCTCGACGCCTCGCAGGCCGTGCCGCAGCTGCCCGTCGACGTCGTCGCAAGTGGCGCCGACCTGCTGGCCTTCACCGGCCACAAGGTGGTCGGCCCGACCGGCATCGGCGTGCTCTGGGGCAAGCGCGAGATCCTCGACCAGCTGCCGCCGTTCCTCGGTGGCGGCGAGATGATCGAGACGGTCAGCATGGAGCGGTCGACGTACGCCGGCATCCCGCACAAGTTCGAGGCCGGCACGCCTCCGATCGTGCAGGCCGTCGGACTCGGTGCCGCGGTCGACTACCTGGCCCACATCGGCATGAACGCGATCCGCGACCACGAGCACGCCATCACCGCCTACGCGCTGTCCGGCCTGGCCACCGTGCCGGGCCTGACCGTGCTCGGCCCGCTCGAGGCGACCGACCGTGGGGGAGCGATCTCCTTCGAGATCGACGGCGTGCACCCCCACGACGTGGCGCAGGTGCTCGACTCGCGCGGCATCGCCGTGCGGGCCGGCCACCACTGCGCCAAGCCCGCCCACTCCCGCTTCGGGGTGCAGAGCTCGACCCGGATGTCGTCGTACCTCTACACGACGCCGGCCGAGATCGACGCCCTCGTCGAGGGACTGGAATACACCCGCTCGTACTTCAAGTTGAGTTGAGTGAGATGACTTCTACTTCTGACCCGGGTCTCGACTCCCTCTACCAAGAGATCATCCTCGACCACTACAAGAACCCCCACCACAAGGGGCTTCGTGAGCCGTTCGAGGCCGAGGTGCACCACGTCAACCCGACCTGTGGCGACGAGGTCACCCTGCGCGTGCACGTGCGCGACGGCATCGTCGACGACGTGTCCTACGACGCGGTCGGGTGCTCGATCTCGCAGGCCAGCGCGTCGGTGATGACCGATCTCGTGATCGGCAAGCCGGTCGACGAGGCGATGTCGATCCACCAGGAGTTCCTGACCCTGATGCAGGGCAAGGGCACCGTGGTGCCCGACGAGGACGTGCTCGAGGACGGCATCGCCTTCGCCGGTGTCGCCAAGTTCCCGGCGCGCGTCAAGTGCGCGCTACTGTCGTGGATGGCCTGGAAAGACGCCACCGCCCAATCGCTGGAGGAAAAGACCCATGGCTGAGCACACCGATCTTCCTGACGTCCCGGAGGCTGCGGGCGGCGGCACCGCGACGGTCACGATCGACGACGTCACCGAGGCGATGAAGGACGTCGTCGACCCCGAGCTCGGCATCAACGTGGTCGACCTCGGCCTGGTCTACGACGTACACCTCGACGAGGGCCACAACGTCGTCCTGGACATGACGCTGACCTCCGCGGCCTGCCCGCTGACCGACGTGATCATGGACCAGACCAACTCGGCCCTCGAGGGCATCGTCAACGACGTCGCCATCAACTGGGTCTGGATGCCGCCCTGGGGGCCCGACAAGATCACCCCCGACGGCCGCGAGCAGCTGCGCGCGCTCGGGTTCAACGTTTGAGCGACGTAGCCGACAGCCCGTCAGCCGAGGACGTCTCCGAGGAGATCGCAGACGTTCTGGGCCATGGCCAGCCGACAGGCACGCCTCGAGAGCCTGCCCGGCTACTTCGGCCCGACGCCGCTTGCTTCGGTGATGCCGCCGGCCTGGTCGTTCGGCGCGACTCCCGAGCAGTCCAGCGAGCTGGCCACCCTGGTCGTCGACGGGGTCAAGACCGCGACCGCCAGTGCCGCTGAGGACTACTCCGCAGAGGGCGAAGCGTCTGCCCGAGCCCGGCGTCCTCGGCATCGTGCTCGACGGCGAGGGCCATCCGCGGGCGCTGGTGGCCACGACCGAGGTCCAGGTCGTCCCGTTCGACGAGGTCGGTGAGGACCACGCCCTGGCTGAAGGAGAGGGCGACCGCACCCTCGCCTCCTGGCGCGAGGGTCACGAGCGCTTCTTCCGCGACAACGACCCGCACGGCCGCGGCTTCCGACCCGACATGCCGGTCGTCCTCGAGCGCTTCGAGGTGCTCTACCCGCTGGACGCCAGGCCCGATCAGCCGGTGTAGGCCGGGAGCGGCGGGTCGAACGTGAGTGTCGTGTACGGCGCCTCGTCCTGCTTCTCGTCGCGCGGCCAGACCGCGGTGCCGACGTACGTCTGACCGTCCAGCGTCAGCTCGACCCGGTAGTCGAACGGCGCCGGTCCGAGGTCGAACGGCCCACCACCGCCGTTGCCGTCCTCCCTGAAGAAGACGTGGCCCACGCCGAAGCAGCCCTTGTCGGGAGCGAGCGGGCCGTAGACCTTGGTCGCCCCGTCGGCGGCCGTCACCGTCACGGTCGCGGTGGCGCTCCTCGGGGTCGTGGCGAGGTCCTGAAGCCCCAGCTCCGCCGGGTAGGCGACGAGACCGTCACCGTCGTCGGAGACGAGGCCCAGATAGCCGCTCGGCTCCGGGAAGGTGCCCTTGACCGACGTCGTCCACGCGAACGTCGTGACGACGTCTCCTCCTGGGCCTCGTCCGAACACGTCGACCTGGTACGCCCCCGGAGGCCCGGCTGCCGGGATGGCGAACGTGTAGTCGCCGCTCTTCTCGGCCGGAAGGGTGACGGCTCGCTCGCACTGGCCCTCCGCGACAGGCGTGAACGTGGCCTCGAACGTCCAGCCCTTGAGCGGGAACGAGAACTGCACCAGGTCGCGATCGCCGGCGTCCTCGAACGGTGGCACCGGCATCCCGTCGGAGCACATGTTGCCGTAGCAGCTGGTCCAGGGCTCCAGGGCCACTTCGCGGCCGTCGAGCTGGAGCACGATGGGTGGCGCGCCCTGCTCGTCCCATTCCGGGGCGACATCCGGGATGTCAGCCTCATGGTCGATGGCGGCCGCCGTCGGGGAGGTCTCTGGCGCCGTGACCGGTGGCTCCTCGGTCGACCCGTCGGGTCGCAGCGCGGACGCGCCAACGATGATCGCCGCGACGACCGCGGCCGAACCCACGATGCCGACCGCGGCCCGACGTCGGTTGCGGCGACGGCCACGGCGGGCCACCACCTCGTCGTACGGCGGCGGGACCGGGGGAGTGAGCCCGTCGACGTGGGCGGACAGTTCTTCATCGAAGTTGTTCATGGTGTGGTGGGCACTTCCGTGTCGGTGAGGCTGTCTGTCAGCATCGGGGCCATCGCCGCGCGGGCGCGCGAGAGCCTGGACTTGACCGTGCCGACAGGCAGCCGCAGCAAAGCAGCGACCTCGTCGACCGGCAGGTCATGGACGTGGTGCAGCAGCACCACCGCCCGGGACCCGATGGGCAACGACGCCAGCGCCGCGGCGACGTCGAGCCGGGCCGGCGTCGGCTCGGCGACCGTCGTCTCGGTGCCCGACGCGAGGCGGCCGAGCCCGAGCGTGGCCACCTTCCGCCGCCGGTAGCGCGAGATCATCATCCGCACGGCCACGGTGCGCAGCCACGCCTCGATGTCGTCGTAGTGACGCACCTTCGGCCACTTCTCGAGCAGCTTGACGAAGGCGTCCTGGGCGACCTCCTCGGCCTCGGCCCGGGATCCACTCATCGCCGTCAGCAGCCCGATCAGACGCGGTCCGGCCACGGCGTAGATCGTCGCGACCTCATCGTTGTCCACACCTATGTCACGCGGCAGCGGTCGGTCGGGTTCCCTCTCTTCTCGGTTGTCTTCGCTACCGTCGCCCACGTGCCCAGCATCCTCGTTCCGAGCAGCCGGATCGAGCGCTGGGTCGCGAACTTCGAGAGTCGGCACGGGCCGACCGAGCTTGCCGTCCGTGACGGCGCGCTGACAGGGGTCTCGGACGACGGGTCGGACTTCGTCGCCAACCTCCCGTTCGCCGGTGTGTACGCCGGCTCGCCCGACACCGCTGAGTTCGCCACCGCCGCGGTGGCGCCGCCGCTCTGGGGCGTCCTGCTGGTGCGCAAGGGCGGGTTCGCGGTTGCCCGTCTCAAGGTTGGCGAAACCGTCGAGTCGAAGGTCGGGCAGCGCCACGTGCAGGGCCGGACCAAGGCGGGCGGCCAGTCGCAGCAGCGGTTCGCGCGCCGCCGGGACAACCAGGCGCGTCAGGCCTACGAGGCGGCTGCCGACCACGCGGCCAGGATCCTGAGGCCCGGCCCGCTGGTGGTCGGCGGCGACCGGCCCGCGGTCGAGGAGGTGTTGGCCGACTCGAGACTGAAAGGGATGACCTTGGTCGGACCCTGGCTGCCCGTGGCCGACCCGCGGCGCTCGGTGCTCGACCAGGCGGTCCTGGACGCGCAGTCCGTGCGGGTCGAGGTCACGAACGCCTGATCAGAGGTCGAGCTCCTTGACCCGCTCCGTCCAGCGCTCGTTCATGCTGCTCATCTGCTCGAGGACGAAGGCCAGGAACTCGTGCGACAGCCGCAAGCGGCGGTAGGCCGGGTCATCCCGGGGTAGCTCGTCGAGCGCCCGCTTCAGGGCGGCCTGCATCGGTGCGTAGATCTGGTCGGCGCGCATCATCGTGTCGTGCCAGGCGTCGTCGTCGACCACGAACACGTCGCGCCGCGAGCCGGGCTCGCGCTCCCGGCGCACCATGCCCACGCCGTCCAGGTATCGCACCGCCCCCGAGACCGCGGCCGGGCTGACCTGGAGCGTCTCACCGATCTGGGCGGCGGTCATCCGGCCGTCGTCGTCGACGAGGAGAGCCGCGAAGATCCGCGACGGCAGCCGAGCCAGTCCGGCAGAGGTGAGGGCGCCGCCCATCCGTTCGACGAAGTGCGCACGTTGTGACTCGCTGGACATGACACTGGACTCTACTATATTCAGAAACAACTGAAACCTATGTATGGTCGGAGGCGTGACCGACACCATCCACAGCCAAGGACTCAGCAAGAGCTTCGGGGCCACCCTCGCCCTCGACGAGCTCGACCTCACCGTCACCGAAGGTGAGGTGCACGGCTTCCTCGGGCCCAACGGCGCCGGGAAGTCCACGACCATCCGGGTGCTGCTCGGACTTCTCCGCAAGGACGCCGGCGAGGTGACCCTCTTCGGGGGCGATCCGTGGCGCGACGCGGCCGCGCTGCACCGCCGGCTGGCCTATGTGCCCGGCGACGTCAACCTGTGGCCCAACCTCACGGGCGGCGAGGCGATCGACCTGCTCGGCCGGCTGCGCGGTGGCGTCGACGAGGCCCGGCGCAAGGAGCTGATCGACCGGTTCGAGCTCGATCCCAGCAAGAAGGGACGCAGCTACTCCAAGGGCAACCGCCAGAAGGTCGCGCTCGTGGCCGCGCTGTCGGCCGATGTGGACCTGCTGATCCTCGACGAGCCCACCTCCGGGCTGGACCCGTTGATGGAGTCGATCTTCCAGACCTGCGTCCGCGAGTTCCGCGACCACGGCAAGACCGTCCTGCTCTCCAGCCACATCCTCGCCGAGGTGGAGCAGCTGTGCGACCGGGTGAGCATCGTCCGCTCCGGCCGGGTCGTCGAGAGCGGCACCCTGGGCGAGCTGCGCCACCTGACCCGGACGTCGATCTCGGCCGAGCTGGCTTCGCCCCTGCACGGTCTCGACGGCGTACCCGGCATCCACGATCTCGTGACCGAGGGCAACCGCGCGTCGTTCGACGTCGACACCGCCCAGCTCGATGCCGCATTGAAGCGGCTGCTCGAGGTGGGCATCCGGTCGCTGACCAGCCAGCCGCCCACGCTCGAGGAGCTGTTCCTGCGCCACTACGGCGACGACATCGACGACCGGGTGGAGATCGACGCATGACCGGCGCAGCGGTGTTCCTGCGTACCTTCCTGCGCCGCGACCGGTGGCACCTGCTGTGGTGGGGCCTCGGCATCACGGTCCTCTACTACTCGCAGGCCGTCAGCGTGAAGGGGCTCTACGCCACCCAGGCCGAGTTCGATCGCGCGGCCGAGGCGATGGAGGGCAACGCCGCCTTCCTCGCGATGGCCGGCCCCGCGCGGGCTCTCAACACTGTGGGCGGGCAGGTGGTCTGGCAGTCCGCCGCGTTCGGCTGCGTGCTGGTCGGGCTGATGAGCATGTTCCTGGTGGGCCGCCACACCCGTGCCGAGGAGGAGAGCGGACGCGAGGAGCTGGTCCGCGCCGCACCCGTCGGCCGGTTCGCCACCGTGACCGCCGCCGTGGTCACCGTGCTGGTCGCGCAGGTGGTGGTCGGCGCGTTGGTGGCCGGCAGCCTGATCTCCTACGACCTGGCCGTGCCGGACTCGATCGCGACCGGCCTCGGCCTGACCCTCTGCGGCTGGTTCTTCACGGGTACCGCGCTGATCGCGGCCCAGCTGACCGCCAGCACCCGCAGCATGTACGGCGTCGCCGGCTCCGCGATCGCCGCCGCCTACGCCCTGCGGGCCGTCGGCGACGTCGGCAACCCCGTGTTCAGCTGGCTCTCGCCGATCGGCTGGTACCAGGCGATGCACCCCTTCTCCGGGGTGCGCTGGTGGCCGGCCCTGCTGCTCGTCGTGGCGGCGCTGGCGGCCCTGGCGGCGGCGTACGCCGTGTTCCTGCGGCGCGACCTCGGCAGCGGTGTCCTGGCCGCCCGACCCGGGCCGGCCCGGGCCAGCGCCGGCCTGACCCGAGGCCTCGGCACGGGCGTCGGTCTGGCCTGGCGGTTGCAGCGCGGCTCGGTGGTCGGCTGGACGGCCGGGTTGTTCCTGGGCGGCCTCGCCTACGGCTCGATCGGCGACGCTCCGGGCGACATCATCGGCGACTCGCAGGTGGCGCTGGACATGTTCGGCGGCAGCGCGGCCGACATCGTCGACGGGTTCTACGGCACGGCGATCCTGATGCTGGCGGTGATCGGGAGCGGCTTCGCCATCTCCTCCGCACTGCGGCCGCGGGGCGAGGAGGATGGGACGCATGCGGAGGTGCTGCTCTCCACGGCGCTCTCGCGGCGCGGCTGGCTGCTCGGCCACACCCTGGTCACCATCGGCGGCACGGTCCTGGTGCTCGCCGGCGGCGGGCTGGGGCTCGGGCTGGGCTACGCCCTGGTCACCGGCGACGCGAACGCGGTCGTCCGGCTGGGCCTGCCCGTGCTCGCCTACGCCGCGCCCGTACTCGTCCTGAGCGGCCTGACCCGCCTGCTCTACGGCGTCGCCCCGCGCGTGGCCACCGCTGCCTGGCTGCTGCTCGGCTACGTGGCGGTGGTGATGTTGTTCGGGGAGGTGTTCCAGCTGCCCGGCTGGGTGCAGGACGTCTCGCCTTTCCGCCACCTGGCGATGGTGCCGTCCGACGACTTCCGGCTGCTCCCGGTGCTGGTGCTCCTGGCCCTGGCCGCCGCGCTCTCCGCCGCGGCGCAGTTCGGCCTTTCCAGGCGGGACATCAAGTAGTTTCGGAGGCGTGGACACGCCCAGCTGGCAGCCCGAGGCCGAGTGGCTGGCGCTTCCCGGCAGTGCCGGACCCTCGACCGTCGGCGTGTGGCGCACCGCCCTGGGCGGGCAGCCGGTGGTCATCAAGCGCCTCGCCGCGCCAGGGTTGGACGACCCGGATGAGCTGAGCGACCCGGCGCACTTCGCCTACTGGCGGCGCGAGGCCGACGTCCTCACCTCCGGCATCACGGTCGCGACCCCCGGGCTCCGCCCGACGCCGGCCGCGGTCGAGGAGGACGCCGAGGGGATCACCGTCACCCAGGAGTGGGTCGAGGACGACGCGCTGCCGGGCTTGTTCGTGGTGATGGCCCTCGGGCGCTTCGCTGGGAGCGACCTGGCCCGGCCCCGCTTCCTGGCCCGCAACCAGCTGCGCGACCGCCTGCTCCGCACCGAGCGCAACGGTGGCTGGCCGACGCTGGCCCGGACGACGGTCGCCGATGTGGCCGAGCATCTGTGGCGGCGGCGTACGACCATGCTCGACGCGCTCGACGCCCTCCCGCAGGTGCCCCAGCACGGCGATCCGACGCCTGCGAACCTCCCCGGCCGTTCGGGTGACGACGTGACGGCCATCGACTGGGCGACGCTCGGCGTGGGACCGGTCGGGGCGGACCTCGGCTATTTCGCGCTGTCGGCACGGGAGGAGTTCGAGCCGCTGGTCGAGGCGTACCTGATCGGCCTGCCGGACACCGTTGCCACCCGCGAGCAGGTGGAGCTCGGCGCCCGGGTGGCTGCCGTCTACACGGCGCTCAGCCGCGCCGAGTGGGCGCTGGCGCGGGTGGCCGGGGGAGAGGGAGCGCTCGCCGGCAAGTACCGCCACCCCGCGGTCGCGCCGCACCTGCGCACCCTGCAGCGCCAGTTCCCGCAGATCGAAGCACTGATGCAGCGCTGACCTGTCCCGCACTCCCGGTCCCTGAGGAGGCGAGGGACGCGCCGTCTCGAAGGGCCCGACGGGTCAGCGGTCAGACGCGGTCGACGGCGAACGTGTCGCAGGCGTTGATGTCGCCCTGCTCGTAACCGGTCAGGAACCACTTCTCGCGCATGGCCGCCGAACCGTGGGTCCAGGTCTCCTCGGTGACCTGGCCCTGGGTCTTCTCCTGGATCCGGTCGTCGCCGACCGCCTCGGCGGCTTGGATCGCCAGCTTGATGTCGTTCCTGCTGAGCTCGAGGATCAGCACCTCGCCCTGGGCGTCCTCGGTGCCGGTGGCGGCCTTCGCCCACATGCCGGCGTAGCAGTCGGCCTGCAGCTCGAGCCGGACCGCGTCGCTCTGCGGGCCTTGCTGGGTCTTCACCTTGCTCATGGTGCCGAGCAGGTTCTGGATGTGGTGGCCGTACTCGTGGGCCAGCACGTAGTACTCGACGAACCCGCCCCTGGGCCCGCCGAGCTGGCGCTCCAGCACGTCGGCGAAGAAGTCGGTGTCCAGGTAGATGGTGTTGTCGCCCGGGCAGTAGAACGGCCCCACGTCGGAGGTCGCGCCGCCGCAGGCGGTCTGCACGGAGCCGGTGAAGGTGATCAGGTTCTCCTCCGGCTGGAAGCCGGAGCCGAGCTCGTCGCCCCAGAAGTCGGTGAGCGAGTTCTCGACCGCCACTCGGGCACAGTCAGCGTCTTCTTCGGCGTCCGCCCCGGTCTTGCAGTGGTCGTAGCGGCTGGTGCCCTCGGCGTTGTCCGAGAGGCGCGAGGTCGAGTAGCCACCGAGACCGCCGCCGTTGCCGCCGTTGCCGCCCATGCACTGCACCAGCACGTAGATCAGGACGACCAAGATCACGCCGCCGATGCCCCCGGTGCCGACGCCGCCCGGGATCGGCAGCCGCATGCCGGCTCCGCCCATGCCGCTGTTGCCGCTGCCCTGGCCGGTGTCCTTGACGCGGCCACGGTCGAGCCGGGCCTTCGGGTTGAAACGCATGATGGAACACTAGAGCCAATCATGATCACCGCCCACCAGCTCGAGGTCCGGGCCGGGGCTCGCTTGCTGATGGAAGACGTGTCGTTCCGCGTAGCCGCGGGGGACAAGATCGGTCTCGTCGGTCGCAACGGGGCCGGCAAGACCACGCTCACCAAGATCCTCGCCGGAGAAGGCCTGCCCGCGTCCGGGTCGGTCTCGGCGACCGGTCAGGTCGGCTACCTGCCGCAGGATCCCGGCACGGGTGGCCCCGACGTGCTCGCCCGCGAACGGATCCTGTCCGCACGCGGGCTCGACGACGTCGTACGCCGGCTGCGCGAGGCCGAGGCCGAGATGGGCAGCGACGACCCCAACGTGCGCGACCGGGCGATGCGTCGCTACACCCGCGCCGACAACGACCTCCACGCCGGTGGTGGGTACGCCGCCGAGTCGGAGGCCGCTCAGATCGCGCACAGCCTCGGCATCGAGGACCGCGTGCTGGGGCAGCCGCTGCACACACTGTCCGGTGGCCAGCGGCGCCGGGTCGAGCTTGCCCGAATCCTGTTCTCGGGAGCCGAGACCCTGCTGCTCGACGAGCCCACCAACCACCTCGACGCCGACTCGATCGTCTGGCTCCGCGACTTCCTGGTCGCACACCAGGGCGGGCTGGTGATCATCAGCCACGACACGGCCCTGCTGGAGCGCTGCGTCAACCGGGTGCTCCACCTCGACGCCAACCGCGCCGAGATCGACGTCTACAACATGGGCTGGCGGCCCTACCTGCAGCAGCGTGAGACCGACGAGAAGCGTCGCAAGCGCGAGCGGATGAACACCGAGAACAAGGCGAAGACCCTCACCGACCAGGCCAACCGGATGCGGGCCAAGGCCACGAAGGCGCAGGCCGCGCAGTCGATGCTCAAGCGCGCCGAGAAGATGATGGCCGGCCTCGAGGGCGAGCGACAGGCCGACAAGGTGGCCCGGATCAAGTTCCCGGCGCCGGCACCGTGCGGCAAGACCCCGCTCACCGCGGAGGAGCTCTCCAAGTCCTACGGGTCGCTCGAGGTGTTCACCGACGTCGACCTGGCGATCGACCGGGGCTCGCGGGTCGTCATCCTCGGCCTCAACGGAGCGGGCAAGACGACGCTGCTGCGGATCCTGGCCGGCGTGGACACCTCCGACACGGGCAAGGTGCTGCCCGGCCACGGGCTCAAGCTCGGCTACTACGCCCAGGAGCACGAGACGCTCGACACGAGCCGGACCGTGCTGGAGAACATGCAGAGCGCCGCTCCGCAGCTCACCGACACCGAGACCCGCTCCGTGCTGGGCGCCTTCCTGTTCTCCGGTGACGACGCCAACAAGTCGGCCAGCGTGCTGTCGGGCGGCGAGAAGACCCGGCTGGCGCTGGCCAGCCTGGTGGTCTCGAGTGCCAACGTGCTGCTCCTCGACGAGCCCACCAACAACCTCGACCCGGCATCCCGCGAGGAGGTGCTGGAGGCGATCCGCACCTACGAGGGCGCGATCATCCTGGTCACCCACGACGAGGGAGCCGTGCGCGCCCTCCAGCCGGACCGGGTGCTCCTGCTGCCCGACGGCGACGAGGACCTCTGGAACGACGGCTACGCCGATCTGGTCTCCCTGGCCTGAGCGCACGTCGGTGGCCGTCTCTAGACTCCGGCCATGACTCCCGAGTGGCTCGAGAAGGCCGGACTCCTCTACGACGTGGACGGTGTCGTCGCCACGGTCACGCTCAACAAGCCCGACAAGCGCAACAGCCAGACGCCCACGATGTGGCGCACGCTGGCCGCGCTGGGCGAGGAGATCCCCGACGACGTACGCGTCGTGGTGGTGCGGGGCAACGGGCCGGCGTTCTCGGCCGGCCTCGACCGCTCGATGCTCGACCCCTCGGGCGGCGACGGCGAGGAGACCGTGGCCGGGTTGCTCGGGCTCGACGACGCCGGCATCAGCGCGACAATCGACGACTACCAGAAGGGCTTCACCTGGCTGCGCGACCCGAGGTTCGTCTCGATCGCCGCCGTGCAGGGCTACGCCATCGGCGCGGGCTTCCAGCTCGCCCTCTCGTGCGACCTGAGGGTCGTCGCGGACGACGTGCAGTTCTGCATGAAGGAGTCGGCGCTCGGTCTGGTGCCGGACCTGACCGGAACAAAACCGCTGGTCGAGAGCGTTGGCTACGCCAGAGCACTTGAGATCTGCGCGACTGCGCGGATGGTGGGAGCAGCAGAGGCCGTCGACATCGGGTTGGCGTCCGCAGCGGTCCCGCTGGCCGACCTCGAGGCAACCGTCGCCGATCTCGTTGGTGCCCTGACCGCCGCACCGCATGGCGCGGTGGCCGAGACCAAGGCTCTGCTGCTCGGGGTGGCGGAGCGCGACCTCGACGAGCAGCGTCGCCTCGAGCGCGAGGCGCAGATCCGCAGGTTCCGGGAGCTCCTCGGAGCCCCGGCACCAGCGCAGTAGGAAGGAGGACGCCATGTCGTCAATGCATCCCGGCGCGGCCGCGTGGCGTCACATCAGGTCCGACCGCAGCGTCGTCGACAACCGGATCGACCCCGGCACCGTACGCCGGGTCTTCGGCTTCGCCCGTCCCCACCGACGCCTGATCAGCGTCTTCCTCGGCCTCACCGTCGTGGACGCCGCGATGGTCGTGGTCATGCCGCTGCTGGTGCAGCGGATCGTCGACGACGGCATCCTCGCGGGCAACAGCGGGCTGGTGACCAAGCTCGCGCTCGGCATGGCCGGCGTCGTGATCTTCAACGCGTTCCTGGCCGTGATCGCCGGCTGGCTGTCGTCCCGCATCGGTGAGGGGCTCATCTTCGACCTCCGCACCAAGGTGTTCGGGCACGTGCAGCGCCAGTCGCTGGCGTTCTTCACGCGCACCCAGACCGGAGCGCTCGTCTCCCGGCTCAACAACGACGTGATCGGCGCGCAGCGCGCCTTCACCTCGACCCTGTCCAGCACCGTCTCCAACTCCATCGCCGTGCTGGTCGTCGGCATCGCCATGCTGGCCCTGAGCTGGCAGGTCACCCTGATGTGCCTGGGCCTGTTCCCGATGCTGTTCCTGGTCTCGCGCTGGGTCGGCGGCCGGCTCGCGGGCCTCACCCGCCGCCAGATGGACGGCAACGCCGATCTCGGCAACCTGATGACCGAGCGGTTCAACGTCGGCGGCGCGATGCTGCTCAAGCTGTTCGGCCGGCGCGCCGAGGAGGACGACCTGTTCTCCGACAAGGCAGCTGTGGTCCGCGACCTCGGCGTGCGGATCTCGTTGATCACCCGGATCTTCGGCGCGACCATGATGGCCGTGCCGGCCCTGGCGACTGCCCTGGTCTACGGCTTCGGCGGTCACCTGGCGATCGACGGGACCCTGACCGTCGGCACCCTGCTCGCGCTGGCCACGCTCTTGCTGCGACTGCTCGGCCCGCTGCAGGGCCTCTCCAACGTGCGGATCGACATCATGACCGCGCTGGTGAGCTTCGAGCGCGTCTTCGAGGTGCTCGACCTGCCGTCGCTGATCCAGGAGAAGCACGAGGCCTTCGTGCTCCCGAAGGAGTCCGGCCGACTGGAGTTCGACCACGTGTCGTTCACCTACCCGCGGGCCGACGAGATCTCGCTCGGCTCGCTGGAGTCCGTGGCGCGGGCCGAGTCCCGCGACAACGTCCAGGTCCTCAACGACGTCGGATTCGTCGCCGAGGCGGGCCAGATGGTGGCCCTGGTCGGCCCTTCGGGCGCCGGCAAGACCACGGTCACCAACCTGGTGGCCAGGCTCTACGACGTCGACAGCGGCGCCGTGCGGGTCGGTGGCCACGACGTACGCGACGTGACCCTGCAGTCGCTCGAGGACGTGGTCGGCTACGTGACTCAGGACGCCCACATGTTCCACGACACCATCCGGGCCAACCTGCTCTACGCGCGACCCGAAGCGACTGACGACGAGACCTGGCGCGCCCTCGAGGCGGCGCAGATCGCGACCCTGGTGCGCGCGCTCCCCGACGGTCTCGACACGGTCGTCGGCGACCGCGGCTACCGGCTCTCCGGTGGCGAGCGGCAGCGGCTGGCGATCGCCCGCCTGCTGCTCAAGGCGCCCTCGATCGTGGTGCTCGACGAGGCGACCGCCCACCTCGACAGCGAGTCGGAGGCGGCCGTGCAGCGCGCGCTCGACGCGGCGCTGGAGGGTCGCACCTCGCTGGTGATCGCCCACCGGCTCTCGACGGTCCGCAACGCCGACCAGATCCTGGTGCTCGACGGTGGCCGGATCGTGGAGTTCGGGACCCACGAGCAGCTGGTCCGCCGCGGCGGGCTCTACAGCGACCTCTACCGGACTCAGTTCCGCGACGACGCGCCCGTGGTCGGCTGAGCCTTCGTGGTGCCCTTCTTCTGGGCGGCCCGCCGCCGACCGCGAGGTCCGCGTTTCCACTCGTCGTAGGCGAGGTAGCAGAAGCCGAAGATCGCGAGCACCCCGAAGAACCACCACTGAAGCCCGTAGAAGAAGTGCGGGCCGTTGTCGAGCTCGGGCAGCTCGACGGGCTCGAGGGCCTGTTCGGGCTCCGGGTCCTCCGAGCGCAGCTCGACGAAGCCGCCGTACACCTGGCGGTCCAGCGCCTCGCCGATCGCGACACTGGAGATGGCCCGCGTCGACTGGTCCGCCACCTCGATGCTGCTGCCGGTGCCGTCGGCGCGGACCCAGCCGGTGATCGTCACCTCGCCCTGGGGCGGCGGGGGCACGTCGTCGGGTCCCGGGATGGTCGACCCCTGGGTCTGCAGCCAGCCCCGGTCGACCAGCAGGG
This sequence comes from uncultured Actinomycetota bacterium, assembly GCA_963769475.1. GTDB lineage: Bacteria > Actinomycetota > Actinomycetes > Propionibacteriales > Nocardioidaceae > Nocardioides. Next base: position 88,889 of record CAVYLX010000005.1, read on the forward strand.
CGGTGCCGGCTGCCGTCTCGAGGGGTACGACGACGTCGACCCCCGAGCTCCCGTCGCGGGTGCGGTAGCGCACGATCACCGTGTCCGAGGCGTCGTAGGTGCCGGTGGCCGTGATCACCCGCCACTCCTCGTCGCCGCCGACCTCCTGCCCAGGCGCCAGCACGTCCGCGACCGGTGCCGGCGGCTTGTCCTCGTTGGCCCGGACCACCGAGTTGCGCTCCTTGCGGTCCTCCAGGCGGTGGAACTGCCATTCACCCAGCCACCACGCGGCCCAGGCGAGCAGCACGACCGCGAGGCCGAACAGCAGCCACCGGCGGCTCAAGAGGAACCGGAACGAACGCACGGCTCCGAGGGTAGGGGAGCCACGTAGGCTGGGGTGCATGCAGGTGCAACCGCTCGAGGACAGGTACGGAAGAGTCGCCAGCGATCTCCGTGTGTCGCTGACCGACCGCTGCAACTTGCGCTGCTCCTACTGCATGCCCGCCGAGGGACTCGACTGGCTGCCGGGGGACGAGGTGCTCACCGACGACGAGGTGGTGCGCCTGGTGAGGATCGGCGTGGAGCGGCTCGGGATCAAGGAGGTCCGGTTCACGGGCGGTGAGCCGCTGGTCCGCCGCGGGCTGATCGAGATCGTGCGACAGGTGCGCGGGCTGGACCCCGACCTCGAGCTCTCGATCACCACCAACGCCCTCGGGCTCGCCAAGACGGCCGAAGCACTGGCGACCGCTGGGCTCAACCGGGTCAACGTCAGCCTCGACAGCGTCCGGGCCGACACGTTCCACACGATCACCCGCCGTGACCGGCTGCACGACGTGGTCGCCGGACTCGCCGCCTCGGAGGCCGCTGGGCTGGGGCCGGTCAAGGTCAACGCCGTCCTGATGCGCGACGTCAACGACGACCAGGCCAGCGAGCTGCTCCAGTGGTGCCTCGACCGCGGCTACGAGCTGCGGTTCATCGAGCAGATGCCGCTGGATGCCCAGCACGGCTGGTCCCGCGAGGGGATGATCACCGCAGAGGAGATCTTCGCGCGGCTCGACCGCGACTTCGTGCTGACCCCCGCCGAGGAGCCGCGGGGGAGTGCGCCCGCGGAGCTGTTCCTGGTGGACGGTGGCCCCGCGACGGTGGGCGTGATCGCGTCGGTGACGCGGCCGTTCTGCGGTGACTGTGACCGGGTCCGGCTGACCGCCGACGGCCAGGTGCGCAACTGCCTGTTCGCGCGGTCCGAGTCCGACCTCCGGGGCGCCTTGCGCGCCGGCGCGTCCGACGCCGAGCTCGCCGACCGCTGGGTGGTCGCCATGCGCGGCAAGGCGGCCGGCCACGGCATCGACGACCCGTCGTTCCTCCAGCCCGACCGCCCGATGTCCGCGATCGGCGGCTAGACGCCCTTACGGCGCGCTGGCTCCTGCGGGATGCGGCACGACGTCCTTGAGGAAGCCCCTCGCCCCGAGGAACGCCGACAGCGACTCACGGTGGTCCTCGCAGGCGAGCCAGATCTTGCGCCGGTCCGGGGTGTGCAGCTTCGGGTTGTTCCACAACAGCTGCCACGTCGCTGGCTCCTGGCAGCCCTTGGCCGAGCAGGTGTCCTCGCTCAGGTCGGGCATGTCACAGCGCTTCCGGGGGGCGGGACTGGAGCTCGGGAGTGTCGAAGGCGGAGCCCTGCAGCGCGAAGTCGTCGGACTTCGAGGAGGCGGCGTTGGCCATCACGACCGCGACGTACGGCAGGAGCAGCGCAGCCACGATCAGGATCCACATCACGACCCCGTGACCCACGATCACCGCGGCCACGAAGCAGACGGTGCGGATGCCCATGGAGATGAGGTAGCGGCGCTGGCGGCCGGCAATGTCCTCGTTGCGGCTGGTTGCGGCCGTCGTGATCCGGACGGCGTGCTCATCCCGCTTCCGGTCGCGGCTCATGCCTCCACTCTACGTCGCTAGCCTATGGGGATCTGGCCCGCCCGTCGGGCCGCTGAACTCGACCTATCGGAGGCCCCATGTCCAACCGCACCTATCGCGTGACCGAGATCGTCGGCACCTCACCCACGGGCATGGACGACGCCATCCGCAACGGGATCGAGCGCGCCTCACGCACGCTGCGTCACCTGGACTGGTTCGAGGTCACCCAGGTCCGCGGGCAGGTCAAGGACGGCGGCGTGGAGCACTTCCAGGTCGGCATGAAGGTCGGCTTCCGGCTCGAGGACGACTGATCTCGATCCAGGGGCGTTTTCGGCTACCCAGTGGTAGTCGATAGCGTCGCTGACGTGAGCGAAGCAGCGAACGAGCCCAGATCGGTCCTGGTCACCGGCGGTAACCGCGGCATCGGCCGCGCCATCGCCGAGGCCTTCATCGCCAACGGCGACAAGGTGGCGGTCACCACGCGGTCCGGAGGGGCGCCCGAGGGCGCCCTCGACGTGACCTGCGACATCACCGACGCCGCGGCCGTCGATGCGGCCTTCGCCGAGATCGAGGCGGCGCACGGTCCGGTCGAGGTGCTGGTCGCCAACGCCGGCATCACCGCCGACACCCTGCTGCTCCGGATGTCCGAGGACGACTGGTCGTCGGTGATCGACACGAACCTGACCGGCTCGTTCCGGCTGGCCAAACGGGCCAGCAAGGGCATGCTGCGGCTGCGCCGGGGCCGGATCATCTTCATCTCCTCGGTGGTGGGCCTGCTCGGCTCGCCAGGCCAGGTCAACTACGCCGCCTCCAAGGCCGGCCTGGTCGGCATGGCCCGCTCGATCGCGCGGGAGCTCGGCTCGCGGTCGATCACGGCCAACGTGGTCGCGCCGGGTTTCGTCGAGACGGACATGACGGCGGTGCTCACCGACGAGCAGCGGTCGGCGATCAAGACGCAGGTGCCACTCGGTCGGTACGCCGACCCGGCGGAGGTCGCCTCCGCGGTGACCTGGCTGGCAAGTGACGGAGCGGCGTACGTCACCGGGGCAGTGATCCCGGTCGACGGCGGACTCGGAATGGGCCATTGAAAGGGCTGAGTGACATGAGCGGAATCCTCGAAGGCAAGCGCATCCTGGTCGCGGGCGTGACCATGGACAGCTCGATCGGCTTCGCCACCGCGAAGGTGGCCCAGGAGCAGGGCGCCACGGTGCTGATCTCCAACTTCGGCCGGGCGCTCGGCATCACCCGCCGGATCGCGAAGCGGCTCCCGGTCGAGCCAGCCGTGCTCGAGCTCGACGTCACCGACGAGGCTCACCTGGCCGCCCTGCCCGACGCCGTGCGCGAGCACGTCGACGGCCTGGACGGCGTGGTGCACTCGATCGCCTACGGCAACCCCGAGACCCTCCTCGGCGGCAAGTTCCTCGAGGGACCGTGGGACGACGTGTCCCAGGCCGTCCAGGTGTCGGCGTACTCGCTGAAGTCGCTGGCCACGGCCTGCCGCCCGCTGATGCCCGAAGGCGGCTCCGTGGTCGGCCTGACCTTCGATGCCACCGTCGCGTGGCCGGCGTACGACTGGATGGGCGTGGCCAAGGCCGCCCTCGAGTCCTGCTCGCGCTACCTGGCGCGCGACCTCGGCCCCGACGGGATCCGGGTCAACCTGGTCTCTGCCGGCCCGCTGCGCACCCTGGCCGCGAAGGCGATCCCGGGCTTCGAGGAGCTCGAGTCGATGTGGTCGGATCGTTCCCCGCTCGGCTGGGACAACAAGGACTACGAGCCCACCGCCAAGGCCGTCTGCGCCCTGCTCTCGGATCTCTTCCCCGCGACCACCGGCGAGATCGTGCACGTCGACGGCGGCTTCCACGCCATGGGCGCCTGACCGACCCGGCTTGAGTTGGCGTGAGGGTGCGTCGACCCGGCTTGAGTTGACGCGAGGGTGCGTCGACCCGGCTTGAGTTGACGTGAGGGTGCGTCGACCCGGCGCTTGAGTTGACGCGAGGGTGCGTCGACCCGGTTTGAGTTGACGTGAGATGGCGTCGACCCGGCGCTTGTTTCCTGGCCAGGAGCCGGGTCGACGCCGCCAGGTGTGAAGACCAGCCGGGTCGACGCTCCCAGGTGTGAAGACGAGCCGGGTCGACGCTCCCAGGTGTGAAGACGAGCCGGGTCGGCGATAGCGTCGCCCGGGTGACGTCTCTGGTCGAGCTGCGGGTCCTCGAGGGACCCAACCTCTATTTCCCGCGCGCCGCGATCAAGCTGACCCTCGACATCGGTGGGCTGAGTGCGGTCTCCGAGGAGCGGGCGGCGAGGTTCGCGCAGCGGATCGGGCTGAGGAGTGCCCGGCCCGGGGCGCCGGAGTCGGGGTTCCGGCAGCGGTTCGCGCTGCGGGCGCTCGGCCGGCTGGTGCGGGCGATCGCGCAGGAGTCCGGTACGTCGCGGCTCGCGGTGCGGGTGCGGCCGACCTCGGACCAGCACCGCGTCGTCGTGGCCTTCCCGTGGGCGCACCGGGAGCGCGCGCAGGCGATGGGCCGGGCTGTCGCCGAGGTGCTCGACGCCGTGCAGGAGGGCGCACCGAGCTCGGTCGCCGAGATCGAGGAGGCAGTGAGCCGGGCGGCCGAGGCTGTGGCCGCGAGCGAGCCGGGAGCTGCGCCGCACACCCTGACCCCGAAGGTGCCGGTCGTCGCGGTGACCGGCACGAACGGCAAGACCACGACGTCGCGGATGATTGCGCACATCGCGCGTACGTCGGGGCTGCTGGTCGGCTGGTCCAACACCGACGGCATCTACATCGACGGCCGGATGGTGGAAGAGGGCGACTACTCGGGTCCGAGCGGCGCCGGGCGGGTGCTCGCGCACCCGGAGGTGCAGTTCGCGGTCACCGAGACCGCTCGCGGCGGGATCCTGCTCAAGGGGATCGGGTTGACCCGCAACGACGTCTCCGTGGTCACCAACGTCTCCGCCGACCATCTGGGTCAGCAGGGCATCGACACCGTGGACCAGCTGGCCGAGGTGAAGTCGGTGGTGCCGCGGATCACCCGCAAGAGCGGCTGGGCGGTGCTCAACGCCGACGACCCCCGCGTCTTCGCGATGCGTGGCGTGATCAAGGCGCAGCCGTGGGTGTTCGGGCGCGACCCCGACTCGCCGGCGATCCGCGAGACGCTCAACGACGGGGGCCGTGCGACCACAGTGATCGACGGCTGGGTCTCGGTGCTCGCGCCAGGCCGCGACCCCGACCCCCTCGTCGAGCTGGTCGAGGTGCCGATGACCCTGGCCGGTCTGTCCCGCTTCAACGTCGAGAACACCCTGGCTGCGGCGTCAGCGTCGCTGGCGATCGGCATCCCGCGCGAGACCGTCGTGGAGGGCCTGCGCAGCTTCCGGCCCGACGCCGAGCACAACCCGGGCCGGATGAACTTCTTCTCCATCGGCGAGGTCTCGGTCGTGATCGACCTCGCCCACAACGAGGCCGGGCTCGAGGCGCTGCTCGAGATCATGAACGGTGTACGCCGCCCGGGTTGCCGCCTGCTGCTGGGTCTGGGCGTCGTCGGCGACCGCCAGGACGACCTGATCGAGAAGCTGGCCGAGATCGCCGCCCGCGACAGCGATGTCGTGGCGATCGGCCACAAGGAGCGCTACTTGCGCGGCCGGTCCGTCGAGGAGCTGGACGAGCTGATGGCGGCAGGAGCCGCGCGGGTGGGGGTCACCGGCATCCCGTCGTACCCCACCGAGGTGGCCAGCCTCAGCGCACTGGTCGGCCAGGCGCTCCCCGGCGATGTCGTCGGCCTGATGTGCCACGCCGAGCGCCAGGAGGTCTACGACTGGGTCGCCCTGCAGGGCGGCACGCCCGACTCGCCCGAGGACCTGGCGGCGAAGGTGCGGGCCGCCTCAGCCCTCGACTGACGGCTCCGGCTGCTCCGGCGCCACGTAGTCGGGGTCGGCCGCCGGCGCGTCGTCCGAGGCGCCGGAGCCGGCCTGGGCCTGGGACGACCAGGTCTCGAGCTCGGTCATCACGGCTGCGTGCTCGTCGACACAGATCACCACCAGGTCGCCCGGGTTGGCGCGGGCCATCGCATGCCGCACCGCCTCGATCTCCAGGGTGACCTCTTCGACCTGCTTGCACCGGGCGCCGGCGTCCATCGCGCGGCGTACGCCCTCGGCGACCAGACCGGACACCTCACCGCGCTCACGACCGCGCAGCGCGACGTCCTCCCGGACGATCACCACGTCGAAGTGCTGGGCGGCGATGTCGCCGAGCTCGCGCATGTCCTCGTCGCGCCGGTCACCGGCGGTGGCGATCACGCCGATCCGCGAGGGGCGGGCCAGCTCGTGCGACGACTCCAGCGAGTCGCCGACCCGGTCGACGAAGTCGCCCAGCATCCGCATGCCGGGTGCGTTGTGGCAGTAGTCGACGATCACGTTGACGCCGTTGACCTCGACCTCGTTGAGGCGGCCGGGGGAGAGGTAGTAGCTGGTCGAGAAGGTCCGCAGGCCCTGCCGGATGTCGTGCAGCGGGGCGCCGGCGGCGAAGGCTGCGGCTGCTGCCGCGAGGGAGTTCTGGACGTTCATCCGGGCCCGGCCACCGAAGGTCGCGGGCAGCAGGTGGGTCCAGGCCAGCTGCATCTCGCGCGGGCCGTGCTTCACGACGATCATCTCGCCGCGCTCGGAGGGGTTCAGCACGAGCGCCTTGCCTCCGCGACGGCAGTGCGCGTCGATCATGTCGCGGGTCTCGGAGCCGGGCTCCTCCATCGAGAACCACACGACCTGACCCGAGCAGCGACGGCGCATCTCGCGCACCAGCGGGTCGTCGGCGTTGAGCACGGCGTGGCCGTCGCGCGGCACCGCCTCGACCAGCACGGCCTTGACGTCGGCCAGCTGCTCGACGGTGTCGATGCCGCGGAGCCCGAGGTGGTCGGGCTGCACGTTGAGGACGACGGCGACGTCGTTGCGCTCGTAGCCGAGGCCCTCGCGCAGGATGCCGCCGCGAGCGACCTCGAAGACCGCGAAGTCGACCCGCGGGTTCTGCAGCACCATCCGCGCGGAGCGTGGGCCGGAGGCGTCGGCGCGGATCAGCAGCCGCTCGTCGATGACCACGCCGTCGGTCGAGGTCATGCCGACCTTGCGGCCCATGCCCTTGAAGACGTGGCTGATCATCCGCGAGGTGGTGGTCTTGCCGTTGGTGCCGGTGACCGCCACGATCGGGATCCGCGAGGTCGCGCCCGGCGGGAAGAGCATGTCGATGACGGGCTTGGCAATGAACTGCGGCTCGCCGATGGTCGGGTGCGTGTGCATCCGGAAGCCCGGCGCCGCGTTGACCTCGCAGATCGCGCCGCCGGTCTCGCGCACCGGCTCGGTGATGTCGGGACAGATGAAGTCGATGCCCGCGATGTCGAGGCCGACCATCCGGGCGGCCTCCTCGGCGATCTCGACGTTCTCCGGGTGCGCCTCGAGGGTGCGGTCGATCGAGATGCCGCCGGTGGACATGTTGCCGGTGAGGGCGAGCCGGACCGTCTGCCCCTCAGCGGGTACGTCGTCGAGCTCGAGCCCCTGGTCGCGGACCCGCGCGATCGCCGCGTCGTCGACCTTGATCCGGGTGAGCACCTTCTCGTGACCGACGCCGCGCCGCGGGTCGGCGTTGGCGAGGTCGACCAGCTGGCGCACCGACGAGGTGCCGTCGCCGGTGACCGAGGCCGGCACGCGCTCTGCGATCGCGGCCACCCGGCCGTCGATGATCAGGCAGCGGTAGTCCTTGCCGGTGATCTGCGACTCGACCACGATCACGCCGCGGCGCGACTCCTCCTTGGCGATCTCGAACGCCTCACGCACATCGGCCTCGCCCATGAGGTCGAGGCAGACACCGCGACCGTGGTTGCCGTCGAGCGGCTTCAGCACGCAGGGATAACCGATCCGCTCCGCAGCCCGGACAGCGGCGTCCGCACTGCGGACGGTGTCCTGCTTGGGGACGGGTAGGCCCGCGGCGCCCAGCAAGCGAGTCGTGAGGTCCTTGTCGGAGGCGATGTCGACCGCGATGGCCGAGGTGGCGCTGGTCATCGTGGCCCGGATCCGCTTGGCGTGGACACCCTGCCCGAGCTGCACCAGGGAGTGCTGGTTGAGCCGGATCCACGGGATGTCGCGGGAGACGGCCTCGTCGAGGATGGCCTGGGTCGAGGGCCCGAAGGCGGTGCGCTCGGCGCGCAGGATGAACGACTCCAGCTCCTCGGACCAGTCGAACTCCGGGTCGGCCTCGACCAGATGGTTGACCAGACGTACGGCGAGGCGCGCGGCGGCGAGCCCGACCTGCTCGTCGGCGTACCCGAAGATCACGTTGTAGTGACCCTTCTGGCCCTTCACGCCCCTGGTCTTGCCGCGGCGGATGTCGTGGCCGACGATCTGCTGCAGCGCCAGCGCGGTGTGCTCCGCGACGTGGCCCAGCCAGGTGCCCTCGTTGAGGCGTTCCACGAACCCGCCGCGCTTGCCTCTCGAGCACGAGTGCTCGCGCAGGCCGGGCAGCATCTCCAGGAGGTGGTCGGTGAACCCCGGGATGGTGTTGGTCGGGAACTCCTCGAGCCGGCCCAGGTCGACCACCAGGTGGATGGCCTTCTCGTAGGACCAGATGTTGGCTCCGCGGTAGACGCGCGTCTCGAGGATGGTGAGGTCGGGCGTGGGGCGTTCGCTCATGAAGTGACTCCGTCCTGGGTCTCGACCGGTTGGTCGTGGACCCGCTTCCTGCGAGTGCGGTCCAGGCGTCGGCGCAGCGCGCTCGGAGAGGCATCGGCGGCGGCAATGTCGCGCGCCATCTGGCGCAGGTCGTGCTCCGCTTCGGCAATCTCGGCAGCGTCCTCGGCGGTCACCTCCGCGAGCTGGGCGATCAGGGTGCGCGCGGTCAGGTCGAACGCCGATCCGGCCGGCAGCATGTGCAGCACCACCCCGCTGGCGAGGATGGGCGCGGAGCGCTTGGCCTCGAACGCGTTGGTGGTGATCCGAGCGGGGTCGAGGATCGTCACCGCACCCTTGCCGACCACTCTCAGCACCTCGTGGGGCCCGTCGCCCGCCAGGAGCCTCTTCGTGCTCGACCACGGCAGCGGTGTCCTCGTCGACACCGATGCCGAGCAGCTGTGGTGACTGGGCAACGATCATCAGCAGCCGACCGTAGCGGTTGCGCTGGTCGAAGTGCTGGTCGATGACCGCGGAGTCCATCAACCCGAGCCCGGCAGCCATCTGGGTCATCCGCTGCTTCGCGGTCGAGCCCGGGCCGCCGAAGGCCAGCATGTGGCTCGACTGGATGCTGGCGCCCGCGGAGGTGCCGGCCACCACGATCCCGCGCTCGTGGGCCGCCACGATCGCGTCGCCCAGGGGAGTGCCGCAGACGATCGCGGAGAGCTTGAGCTGGTTGCCCCCGGTCATGAAGATCCCGGTGACATCGTCGAGTACGGCGAGCAGCTCCGGGTCGTGCGAGTCCTCGCGGCTCTCGGGCCGGACGGCGACGACCTCGGCCGCACCCTCACGACGGAAGAGGGCGTCGTACACCTCGGTGACCTCGGGGCCCAGCGAGGAGGCCGAGGGGATGACGGCGATCCGCGCCTCCGCTCCGCCGGCCCGCTTCACGAACTCCTTGAGGATGGTGCGGCCACGCAGCTTGTCCTCGGCTCCGCCGATGATCATCAGAGGTCCCTTGGGCATAGGGGCAACCTTAGGGTGACGCCTTCTAGAGTGAGCGGGTGCCCGACAGACTCGACACGCCTCCACGGACCCTGGTGGTGATGCGCCACTCCAAGGCGGAGCAAGTAGGCCCGACCGACTTCGAGCGAGAGCTCGCGCCGCGCGGGCGTGCCGATGGTGTCGCCACGGGTGAGTGGCTGAGTGGACAGCACCTGGTGCCCGCGGTCGCCCTGGTGTCCGCCGCCACGCGTACGCAGCAGACCTGGGCGGCTGTCGCGGAGGGTGCCGGCTGGGACCTCGAGCCGACCTTCGACCACGGCCTGTACGCCGCCGACCCCGACACCGCGCTCGACCTACTGCGGACGATCGACGACGAGTGCCGCACCGCGATCGTGATCGGCCACAACCCGACCATGGCCTTCCTGGCCCAGCTCCTCGACGACGGCGAGGGCGACGTCGAGGCCGGCAACGCGATGGTCACCGGCTTCCCGACCAGCGCTGTCGCGGTGTTCGCCTTCGACGGCTCGTGGGCGGACCTGGCGCCCGCTGCGGCGACCGTGACGGCCTTCCACGTCGGCCGCGGCTGACGTCTCGCTCAGGGCAGGATCGAGTCGACGTACCCGCCATCGACGCGCAGCGCTCCGCCGGTGGTCGCTGAGGCCGCATCGGAGGCGAGGTAGGCGCACATGTTGGCGATCTCCTCGGGCTCGATCAGCCGCTCGACGAGCGAGTTGGGTCGGTGCCGACGCATGAACTCGCGCTGCGCCTCATCCCAGGGGAGCTCGTCGCCGACCAGGTCGGCAACGAGGTCCTCCACGCCGGCAGTGTTGGTCGGACCCGCCATCACCGCATTGACGGTCACACCAGTGCCAGACGCTGCCTTCGCATAGCCGCGCGAAACGGCGAGCAGCGCGGTCTTGGTCATGCCGTAGTGCACCATCTCAGCCGGGATGACCACCGCGGAGTCGCTGCAGATGAACTGGACGCGGCCCCAGCCGCGGTCGATCATCCGCGGAAGGTAGGCGCGGGTCAGCCGAACCCCCGACAGGACGTTGACCTCGAAGTAGCGCCGCCATTCGTCGTCGTCGATCTCCAGCACCGGCTTGGCGCCGAAGATGCCGAGGTTGTTGACCAGGATGTCCGCGTCCGGCACCGTCTCGACCAGGGAATCGGCGCCCGCCTGGGTCGCGACGTCCGCAGCCACGGCGACGACGTCGGCGCCCGACACCTCTCGGCGGACGGCATCCGCTGCCTGCTCGCACCTGTCCTGGCTGCGACCGTTGACCGCCACCCTGGCCCCCGACCTGGCCAGACCCGTCGCGATAGCGAGGCCGATGCCCTGCGTCGAGCCGGTGACCACCGCGGTCCTGTCGTTCAGCGAGATGTCCATGCGTCCAGCATGACAATCAGGTGGCGACCCGGTCAGCCGGGATCCCTGGGCCTTCAGACCGGCGGCGAAGGGGTGACGATGCCCGCCTCGGCGTCGGCCGCCTCGATCTCCTCGCGGGAGATGCCGAGGAGGTACATGATCGCGTCGAGGTAGGGCACGTTGACCGAGGTGTCGGCGGCCTCCCGCACCACCGGCCGCGCGTTGTAGGCGATACCGAGACCGGCGGCGTTGAGCATGTCGAGGTCGTTGGCTCCGTCACCGATCGCGATCACCGACGCCTCTTCGACCCCGACCTTCTCCGCGAACTCCCGCAGCGCCGCGGCCTTGCCGGCCCGGTCGACCACGTCGCCGACGATCTGGCCGGTCAGCTTGCCGTCGACTATCTCGAGCTCGTTGGCCCGCGCGTAGTGGATGCCGAGGTCGTCGGCGAGCCGGTCGGTGATCTGGCTGAAGCCACCCGACACGATGGCGAAGCGGTAGCCCAGCCGACGCAGCGTACGGACCATGGTGCGGGCGCCCGGCGTGATCACGATCTCGTTGTAGACCTGGTCGATCACGGACTCGTCGAGTCCCTCGAGCAGCGCCACCCTGGCCCGCAGCGACTGCTCGAAGTCGAGCTCGCCGCGCATGGCCGCCTCGGTGATCGTCGCCACCTCCGCCTCGTAGCCGGCGTGCGCAGCCAGCATCTCGATCACCTCACCCTGGATCAGGGTGGAGTCGACATCGAGGACGATCAGGCGCATCCCTCTGCGCAGCAGGTTGGCCGGCTGTACGGCGACGTCGACGCCCTGCGCCGACGCCTCCGCGGCGAGCAGCGCCCGCAGCTGCAACGGGTCGGCGCCCGACACGTGGAGGTCGATCGCGGTGACGGGGTAGCGCGCCATCCGCTCGATCCGGTCGATGTTGCCGCCGCAGTCGGCGATCCGGCCGGCGATCGCGGCCATCGCACCGGCCTTGAGCGGGCTCCCTATCACGGTGACGTGCGAGCGGCCCTCCCTGCGCGACCTGTTGTCGCCCGAGCCGCGCTCGACCTCGACCGTCATGTCCAGCTCGGCCGCAGTCTTCTCGACAGCGGTCTGGAGCCGCTTCCAGTCGCGGGGCACCGTGACCAGCACCCCGAGGATCAGCCGCTGCCGCAGCAGGATCTGCTCGATGTCGAGGACCTGCACGCCGGCGTGGGAGAGGGTCGAGAAGATCGAGGAGGTCACGCCCGGGCGGTCCTTGCCGGTCAGGGTGATCAGCAGTGTCTCGGGCTTGGGTGTCGTCGCGGTCATCGCTCACCGAGGCTATCGGTGCCTGTCGGCGGCCACGTCTAAAGTCCGAGACATGACCGAAATCCACCACGCGATCAGCTACATCGAGATCAACACCCATGACCTCGCGGCTGCCAAGGCCTTCTACGGTTCGGCGTTCGGCTGGGAGTTCAACGACTACGGCGACGCCTACGCCGGCATCCGCGACGCCGCCGGCGACGGCGAGGTCGGCGGGCTCAACCCGGCTGGCCAGGCCGGGCCTGGTGGCCCCTTCGTCTTGCTCTTCTCCGACGACCTCGACGCCAGCGTCACCGCCGTCGAGGCCGCCGGGGGCAAGGTCACCGAGGGTCCCTACGAGTTCCCTGGAGGGAGGCGGTTCCACTTCACCGACCCCAGCGGCAACGAGCTGGGAGTCTTCAGCCACTAGAGCCCTAGGCGGGCGGCCACACCTCGGGGGAGCAGGCTGCGGTCAGCGCTCGTCGTCCGGCGCGGTCGAGCGGCACGATCGCCAGCCGCCGGGCCTCGGCGTCGGCAGCGGTGAGCGCACCTCCGTCGTCCTCCAGCGCCAGTCCGGCGATCCCGAGCGCCTGGAGACCGCGGGCCGCCAGGTCGACACACCGGGCCGGCACGCCCGGCGGTGCCTCGAGCCCGCTGACCCGCCGGAGGTTGAGCAGCTCGTCGGCCACCTCCGGACGCCAGCGCGCCACGTCGAGCCGGGCCAGCAGCTCGGCCGACTCCAGGAGGGCGGCGCGCAGTCCGCGGTCGGCCTCCCCGACGTCCGGGAGCTGTCGTCGTCCGGCCTCCAGCGCGATCCATTGGTACGTCGGCCCGATCCGCAGCGGCACCAGCCCGGTCGCACCGTCCGGGCAGACCACGGCCTCGCCGGCCTCGAGGGCGGCGGCGTTGAACGACACCGGACCACCGAGCCCGACCGGGTCTCCCTCGACCGGGAAGGCGGCGCCGACGGAGGTCGCACCGCGGTTGCGGAGCGCGGCAAGCGCCACCAGGAGCGACTCCGGGTCGTCACCGAGCCCGCTCACTGTGTGTGGCAGCTCGCCCTGCTGGATGGCGTCGATGACGTCGTCCGGGGCGGCCTCGCCGCGCAGCCAGGCCGTGCCCCACCACGCCACTCGTCCCGATACGGGAAGGGTTCTGCTCATCGCGGCAGAGGATACGCAGGACCCTCCAGGCGTCCGATCGTCCCTCGATAGGGTGACGACATGCCCGCCGTCCTTGAGTTCTCCGAGGTGACGATCCGGCGGGGTGAGGCCACCCTGCTGGACCGGGTCTCCTGGACCGTGCAGGGCGACGAGCGCTGGGTGATCCTCGGCCCCAACGGCGCCGGCAAGACCACGCTGCTGCAGGTGGCCAGCGCCCAGATGCACCCCACCTCCGGTGTCGCAGGCATCCTCGGCGAGGTGCTCGGCACCGTCGACGTCTTCGACCTGCGACCACGGGTCGGGCTCACCAGCGCCGCCCTGGCCGAGCGGATCCCGCGCCACGAGACCGTGCGCGATGTGGTCGTCTCCGCGTCGTACGGCGTGGTCGGACGCTGGCGCGAGACCTACGACGACCTGGACCACGACCGCGCCTGGAGCCTGCTGGTCGAGGTGGGCATGAGCAAGTTCGCGGACCGCACGTTCGGCACCCTCAGCGAGGGGGAGCGCAAGCGGGTCCAGATCGCCCGGGCGCTGATGAGCGATCCGGAGCTGCTGCTGCTCGACGAGCCGGCCGCGGGCCTCGACCTCGGCGGCCGCGAGGACCTGGTGTCCACGATGTCGGTGCTGGCCAACGACCCCGGCTCGCCGGCAACCGTGCTCGTCTCGCACCACGTCGAGGAGATCCCACCGGGCTTCACGCACGCTCTGTTGCTGCGCGGCGGCGAGGTCGTGGCCCAGGGGCCGGTCGACGAGGTGATCTCCGCGGTCAACCTGTCCGCGACCTTCGGCATGCCGCTGCTGGTGCGCTACGAGGACGGCCGCTGGAGTGCTCGCCGCCGCACCCGCCAACGATAGAACAGGTCACAGATAGGGTCGGGGCATGGACTGGTTCCGCGATCACATGACCGAGACCTGGCTCGGCCTTGCCGTGCTGCTCGGGGTGGCGGAGATGTTCAGCCTCGACCTGGTCCTGATCATGCTCGCGGTCGGCGCCATTGCCGGCATGGCGCTGGCGCTCGTCGGCGCACCCATCGTGCTCCAGGCCCTGGTCGCGGCCGGCGCCTCGATCGCGATGCTGGCAGTGGTGAGGCCCTCGATCGCCAAGCGTTTCCACGGCGGCCCGGAGCTCAGCCTCGGCCACGGCAAGCTGGTCGGCCAGCGTGGCGTCGTGACCGAGGAGATCACCGGCCTGCAGACCGGCCGGGTGATGCTGGCCGGCGAGGTCTGGTCGGCGGCGCCGTACGACGAGAGCCTCATCATCGCGCCCGGGCAGACCGTCGAGGTCCTCCAGATCAAGGGCGCCACCGCGTACGTGCACCCCCTGCCCAGCATCGAATCCTGAACCCACCCTCCTGAAGGAGACCACTGTGCCTGTCGTGCTCGTGCTGATCGGCCTACTGCTTCTGTTCGTGATCGTCCTGCTCGCCAAGACGGTGCGGATCGTGCCGCAGGCGCGCGCCGCGATCGTGGAGCGGTTCGGCAAGTACAAGGGCACCCTGCCCGCGGGTCTCAACATCGTGGTCCCGTTCGTCGACAAGGTGCGCTACCTGATCGACCTGCGCGAGCAGGTGGTGAGCTTCCCGCCGCAGCCGGTGATCACCGAGGACAACCTGGTGGTCTCGATCGACACGGTCATCTACTTCCAGGTGACCGACCCGGTCGCGGCGACGTACGAGATCGCCAACTACATCCAGGCCGTCGAGCAGCTCACCATGACCACGCTGCGCAACATCGTGGGTGGCATGGACCTCGAGGAGACCCTGACCAGTCGCGACGCGATCAACAGCCGGCTGCGCGGCGTGCTCGACGAGGCGACCGGCAAGTGGGGGATCCGGGTCAACCGGGTCGAGCTCAAGGGCATCGACCCGCCGCCGTCGATCAAGGACTCGATGGAGAAGCAGATGCGCGCCGACCGCGAGAAGCGCGCCGTCATCCTCACCGCCGAGGGCCAGCGGCAGGCCGCGATCCTCACCGCCGAGGGTGCCAAGCAGTCCTCGATCCTCACCGCAGAGGGCAACCGGGAGGCTCAGATCCTCAGCGCCCAGGCCGACCGGGAGTCGTCCATCCTGCGCGCCCAGGGTGAGGGACAGGCCATCCAGACGGTCTTCCAGGCCATCCACGACGGCAACCCGGACCAGTCGCTGCTGGCCTACCAGTACCTCCAGATGATGCCGAAGATCGCGGAGGGCGGCGCCAACAAGCTGTGGATCGTGCCGAGCGAGATCGGCAAGGCGCTCGAGGGCCTCGGGTCCACCATGAACTCCCTCAAGGGCATCCCCGACGACGTCGACGGGCCGGTCAACGCGCGTCGACATGGGACCCAGCGAGCCGCTCTCGACCAAGGACAGCTCCGACCCGGCGCTGACGCAGGCCAACAAGGCCGTCGAGGAAGCGATCGCCGAGGCAGCCAACGCCCAGATGACCCAGCGCCAGGCCGCCCCGCCGGCGACCGACGGCCCCGCCACTCCCGCCACCCCGGCCGACCCGCCGCCGGAGACACCCGGCCAGCAGGGCTGAGCCGGGCTTGTCGGTCTTCGAGGTCGTCGCGATCCTGCTTGCAGGGATCGCGGCGGGAACTATCAACACGGTCGTGGGGTCGGGAACGCTGATCACGTTCCCGACGCTGCTCGCGTTCGGCGTGCCACCGGTGACCGCGAACGTCTCCAACACCATCGGGCTGGTGCCGGGCTCCATCACCGGGGCCTGGGGCTACCGCCGGGAGCTCGGCGGCCAGCGCACCCGCGTGCTGCAGCTGGCGTCGGCCTCCCTGATCGGCGGCGTGATCGGCGGCGTCCTGCTGCTGGTGCTGCCCGCGGGCGCCTTCGAGGCGATCGTCCCCGCCCTGATCCTGATCGGCGTCGTGCTCGTCATCGTCGGGCCGCGGCTCTCTGCCTGGGTGGCCCGCCGCGCCGAGGAGCGCGGCACCGGCGACCGTCTGTTCGCCTGGTGGGTGTGGCCGGCAGTGCTCGTGACCGGCGTGTACGGCGGCTACTTCGGCGCCGCCCAGGGCGTGCTGCTGATGGCCGTGCTCGGCATCGGCGTGGCCGAGTCGCTGCAGCGGCTCAACGGGGTGAAGAACGTCCTCTCGGCGATCGTCAACGGCGTTGCTGGGCTGCTGTTCATCTTCGTGGCCGACGTGGACTGGCTGGTCGTGCTGCTGATCGCGGTCGGGTCGGTGATCGGCGGTCTGCTGGGGGCAAGCGTCGGGCGGCGACTCCCACCACTCGCCCTCAGGGTGACGATCGTGGTGGTGGGCGTCGCCGCCCTCACGGTGTTGTTGTTCGACTGAGTCGGTGCGTCAGCCGATCTTCAGCACGCGGGTGCCGCCGGCGAACTTGTCGTGCCACGCCTGACGCGCGACGGTGTCGCTGTTGATGCCGACCGCGATCATGATCACCGCGACCAGCGAGGCGAGACCACCGATCAACGAGCCGACGAACGGCACGATCGACGCGAGACCGAACGCCAGGAAGATGTTGCGCCGGAGGGCCTGCTCCATGGTCGGGTTGCTGGTGCCGTCGGGGCCGACGACCTTGAGCTTCATCAGCTGCTTGCCGATCGTCGCGCCCCTGTTGGACTCGAAGTAGGCGTAGTAGCCCAGCGAGATCAGCGTCGTGACCACCGAGAAGAACAGGTAGAACAGCAGCCATTCACCGGTCGAGTAGGTGAGCCCGGTCAGGAAGATGCCGGCGAAGACGGCGTACAGGATGCCGTAGACGATGCCGAGGCCGACGCCGTCGATGAGGCGGGCCAGGAAACGGTCGACCAGCTCGCCGGGGCGAGGCGTGCCGGCCGATGGGGGCGGGCCACCGATCGGTCCGGGGGCGGGCGGGGGCGGGGGTGGCGGTGGCTGTTCAGTCATGCGGACAGCATCGGGTACCCGATGCGGCAGGTAAATGCCCTGGAGGGGCTAACTAAGAGAAACTTCTAACCAGGAGGTGGGCTAGACCGCTTCGACAGACTTCCTCTTCTTGTTCTTCTTGCTCCGCAGCCCGATCAGCCCGGAGAGCACTGCGCCGACCGCGACCGCGATGGCCGGCGCGGCGAGCTTCTTCGGCAGCGTGCCGCTCTGCATCGCCGCGTACGCCGTGCCGGCATCTGCGGCGTCGACCGCAACCCCGGCCAGGACGAGCGTGCCGCGGCCGCTACCCCTGGCCAGCAGGGTGACCACCCCGAGGGCGATCTCGCGGTTGCCGAACCACTGGGTGAGCACCGGCGGGTCCTCGGCCTGCCCGGTCATCTGCTTGGCGACGAGCTCGGGCTTGGCGATCGCGGCGACTCCGACCGCGATGCGGCCGAGCGAGAGGAGGGTGACGGGGTTCATCATGCTGGTGAGATTAGCGGCTGGGGCCAGCTGGTCAGAGCAACGTCCGTGACGGAGGGCTGACGTAGGCGGTCAGCCAGCGGTTCAGCTCGTCGTACACCCTTGCTCGCGGCTCGGCCCGGGAGAGCACGACGTCGTGTCGCGCACCGGGGACGGCTACGTAGGTGACGTGTGGCCCGACGGCCGGAGCCCACTGCCGGATCTGGGGTACGTCGAGGACCACGTCGTGGCTGTGCACGTCGTCGCCCATCTCCGGCGGGTGCTTCGTGGCTCCCGACGACAGCACCAGCACCGGGCTGGGGACGGCGAGGCCGCGATGGAGCTCGGCCTGGCCCTGACGGATCGCGTTGAGCCAGCCGGCCCGCACGGGGAACGACTCGACCGGCTTCCAGCTCAGGTCGAAGTCCCACTCGCCTTCGTGCTCGCGATGCAGGCTGCGGGTGTAGAAACCGGTGACCGTGCGCCTGATCTCGCGCATCGGCTGGCGCTGGGCCATCCGCTTGAGCGCGACCGTGGCGCCGCTGGAGCGCGTCCAGGCCGCGCCCTGTAGGTCGAACCAGGGGGAGTTGAGCACCATGCCGGCGAGCTCGACCGGCTGCCGCTGGTTGGCCCAGAGCGGGAAGGTCAGCCCGCCCGTGGAGTGTGCCGACGCGACGACGTGGTCGTGCCCGTCGCGCTCGACGATGCGGTACCAGGCGAGGTCGATCTCGGCGAAGTAGTCGCGCAGGTCGGTGACGTACGTCGGCGTCTGGTGCGGCCGCATCGAGCGGCCGTACTTGCGCAGGTCGAGCGCGTAGAAGTCGTAGCCGCGCGCCAGCCACCACTCGGCGTACTCGGTCTGGAAGAAGTAGTCGGCGAAACCGTGCACGTGGAGGACGGCCCGCTTGGTCGGCGCGTCGCTGCGGCGGCTGACCAGGGTGGCGACGACCGAGCCCTCGTCGTCGGGCGGGAGACCGATCGTCTCGGAGACCCAGGGCTCACCCAGGACGTCGGTGGTCTGGTCGGACGGCATGCCCCCAGTCTTACAACAGCCGCACGTAGGGTCGTCAGGTGCCCATTCCAGACTTCGTTGTCGAGCTGCGCCGGCACATCGGCGACGCCGTGCTGTGGCTCCCTGCCGTGACCGCCGTGATCCGGCGCGACGACCAGCTGCTGCTCGTGCGGAGGTCCGACAACGGCAACTGGTCGCCGGTCACCGGGATCATGGATCCCGGCGAGGAACCGGCCACCTGCGCCGTCCGCGAGGCGCGCGAGGAGACCGGCGTAGAGATCCGTGTCGACCGGCTCGTAGCGGTGACCTCGGGCATCGAGGTGACGCACGTCAACGGCGACCGCGCGATCTACCTCGACCTGGCCTTCGCCTGCACCTGGGTCAGCGGCGACCCGTACGTCGCTGACGACGAGTCCGTGGACGTCCGCTGGTGGCCGATCGACGGTCTGCCGGAGATGAAGCCGATGCTCCTCGAACGCATCGACGCCGCCCTCTCCGACGAGACAGCCACGCGTTTCCGTTGACCCGTCAGAAGATCTTCTGACGGGTCAACCGTCTGAGAAGTCGGCGGCGGCGCGGACCAGGCCGGCGAGGAGGCCTACGTCGTCGGCGGTCTCGGGATGCCACTGCACCGCCACGACGAAGCGGTCGCCCGCTGCCTCCATCGCTTCCAGGGTCCCGTCCTCGGCGTACGCCGAGGGGACGAAGCCGGGGTGGGTCGCCACCGACTGGTGGTGGTGACAGCTGACCGAGAGTTCCTCGCCGACCAGCGCGGCGACGCGGGAGCCGGGCTCGGTGGCCACCGTCACCGTGCCGTAGACGTCGCCGCCGGGGCTGTGCTCCTCGTGGCCGACCAGGTCGGGGGTGTGCTGGTCGAGGGCGCCGCCTGCGTGCACCGCCATCACCTGCATGCCGCGACAGACGCCCAGGACGGGCAGCCCGCGCGCCTCGGCTGCGGAGAGGAGCGCGGCCTCCCACTCGTCGCGGTCGGGCCTCCAGGCAGCCGTGCGCTCGTGCGGCTCGGCGCCGTAGCGACCTGGGTCGACGTCCGCGCCACCGCTGATGACCAGTCCGTCCAGGCGGGCGACCACCTCGTCGGCAGCGCCGGGCTCGGCCACAGGCGGCAGCAGCACCGGGATGCCGCCGGTGGCCAGCGACCGCGTCGGCGTACTGGGTCGGCAGGAGGTCGGCAGGCTGCTGCCAGACGCCCCACGCGGCCTGCTCGCGGTACGTCGTCAGCCCGATGACTGGCGTCGACATCAGAGACCCATCACAGGGGAGTGACGTACGCGCCCGAGATCCCGCCGTCCACCAGGAACGTGCTGGCGGTCATGAACGACGAGTCGTCGGAGGCCAGGAACAGCACGGCCGAGGCCATCTCCTCGGGCTCGCCGAAGCGCCCCATCGGCACGTGCACGAGCCGGCGGGCGGCGCGCTCCTCGTCCTTGGCGAACAGCTCCTTGAGCAGCGGGGTGTTCACCGGTCCGGGGCAGAGCGCGTTGACGCGGACCCCGTCGCGGGCGAACTGCACGCCGAGCTCCCGGGTCATCGACAGCACGCCGCCCTTCGAGGCGGAGTAGGAGATCTGTGAGGTGGCGGCACCCATCACCGCGACGAATGACGCGGTGTTGATGATCGACCCGCGCTTCTGCTCGAGCATGTAGGGCAGCGCGGCCTTGCAGCACAGGTAGACCGAGGTCAGGTTGACCTCCTGCACCCGGCGCCAGGCCTCGAGCTCGGTGTCGAGGATCGAGTCGTCGTCGGGCGGCGAGATGCCGGCGTTGTTGAACGCGATGTCCACCGAGCCGTAGGTGTCCTTGGCCGTGCGGAACAGCGCGTCGACCTCGTCCTTGCTGGTCACGTCGACGTGGACATAGGTCGCCACGTCGGCCCCGCCCAGCTCGTCGACGAGCGTCTTGCCGCGCTCGTCGTCGATGTCGCCGATGACGACCTTCGCGCCCTCTGCGACGAACCGCTGGACCGTCGCCAGGCCGATGCCCGAACAGCCGCCGGTGACGACCGCGACCCGGTCCTGGATGCGTCCTGCCATGGTGCCTTGCTCCTTCGTTCGGGGGGTCTCGACAAGCTCGACCACCGATGATCGATCAGTGGGCGATGAAGACGTTCTTCTCCTCGGTGAACGCCATGGGGGCGTCCGGACCGAGCTCCCGGCCGAGGCCGGACTGCTTGTAGCCCCCGAACGGCGTCCAGTAGCGGACCGACGCGTGGGAGTTGACGCTGAGATTGCCGGCCTCGACGGCACGCGCGACCCGCAGCCCGCGCCCGAGGTCGTTGGTGAAGATCGAGCCCGACAGGCCGTACTCCGTGTCGTTCGCGAGCTCCACCGCATGGGCCTCGTCGTCGAACGGCATCACCGCGACCACCGGCCCGAACACCTCCTCGCGCCAGATCCGCGCTGAGGGGTCCTCCGTCGCCACCACCGATGGCGGCACCCAGAAACCGTCGCCGCCGGGCGTGGAGCCGGCGAACGCCACCTCCACCTCGTCCAGGTAGGCCTGCACCGAGCCCTGCTGCTGGGCCGAGATCAGCGGGCCCATCTCGCTGGCCTCGTCACTCGGGTCCAGCACCCGCAGGCCGGTGACGGCCGGCTCGAGCTTCGACAGGAACTCGTCGTACGCCGAACGCTCGACCAGGATCCGCGACCGCGCGCAGCAGTCCTGCCCGGCGTTGTCGAAGACGGCGTACGGCGCGGAGGCGGCCGCCGCGGCGATGTCGGCGTCGGCAAACACGATGTTGGCGCTCTTGCCGCCGAGCTCGAGGGTCACCCGCTTCACCTGCTCGGCGCAGCCGGCCATGATCTTCTTGCCGACCTCGGTGGAGCCCGTGAAGCAGACCTTGCGCACCAGCTCGTGGGTCACGAACCGCTCGCCCACAACGGAGCCCTTGCCCGGGATGACCGTGAGCACGTGCTCGGGCAGCCCGGCCTCGACGGCCAGCTCACCGAGTCGTACGGCGGTCAGTGGCGTCAGCTCGGCCGGCTTCAGCACCACGGTGTTGCCGGCGGCCAGTGCGGGTGCGAAGCCCCAGCCGGCGATCGGCATGGGGAAGTTCCACGGCACGATGATGCCGACCACGCCGAGCGGCTCGAAGAAGGTCACGTCGGTGCCGCCGGCCACCGGGATCTGGCGGCCGAACATCCGCTCCGGCGCGCCGGCGTAGTAGTTGAGGCAGTCGCGGACGTTGCCGGCCTCCCAGCGCGCGTTGCCCCAGGTGTGGCCCGCATTGCGAACCTCGAGCTCGGCCAGCTCCTCGATGTGGGCCTCGACCACGGCCGCGAAGGTCCGGAGCAGCCGGGCCCGCTCACCGGGCGCCAGGTCCCGCCACGGCCCGAAGGCCTCGTGGGCGCGCTCGATCGCGGCGTCGGTCTGCGCCAGGTCGGCGAGGGCGACCTCGACGACTGGTTGGGCCGTTGCCGGGTTGACGACGGTGTAGGTGCCAGTGTCGTTGCTGGACATCAGAGCCTTTCGAAGCCGCGGCGCAGCTCCCAGTCGGTGACGGTGGAGTTGTAGGCCGCGAGCTCGACGTCGGCCATGTTGACGTAGTGGTCGACGACCTCGTCGCCGAACGCGGTCCGCGCGAGGGCCGAGCCCGCGAAGCGCTCCCGTGCCTCGGGCATCGTGCTGGGCACCTTCGGCAGGCCCGACGTGTAGGCGTTGCCTTCCAACGGCTCGCCGAGCTCCAGGTCGTTCTCGATGCCGTGCAGGCCACCGGCGAGCATCGCGGCCAGCGCGAGGTAGGGGTTGACGTCGCCGCCGGGCACCCGGTTCTCCATCCGCGCGCCGGCGCCGCGGCCGACCAGGCGGATCGCGCAGGTGCGGTTGTCGAGGCCCCACGCGATGGTGTTGGGCGCGAACGAGCCGTCGGCGAAGCGCTTGTAGGAGTTGATGTTGGGGGCGTACAGCAGGGTGAAGTCCGCGATGGTCGCGAGCACGCCTGCCACGAAGCTGTCGTAGAGCGGCGTTCGCTCGCCCTTCTCGGCGTCCCAGAACACCAGCTCGCCGTCGGTGCCGCGCAGGGACAGGTGGATGTGGCAGGAGTTGCCCTCCCGCTCGTTGTACTTCGCCATGAACGTGATCGCCTTGCCCTGCTGGGCCGCGATCTCCTTGGCGGCTGTCTTGTAGACCGCGTGGTTGTCGGCGGTCATCATCGTCTCGGCGTAGAGGAAGCCGATCTCGTGCTGCCCGAAGTTGCACTCGCCCTTCGCGCCTTCGACGTCGAGGCCGGCGTCGTACATGTGGTTGCGGATCGACCGGAGCAGCGGCTCGACGCGAGTGGTGCCCAGGATCGAGTAGTCGACGTTGTACTGGTTGACCGGCGTCAGGTCCTGGTAGCGATCCAGGTGGGCCTGCTCGTACGACGTGTCGAACGCGATGAACTCCAGCTCCGTCCCCGACAGCGCGGTCCAACCTCGCTCGGCGCAGCGGTCGAGCTGGCGCTGCAGGATCGCCCGTGGCGACTGCACCACCGGCGTGTGCAGTTCTCCATCGAGGCCAGACCAGGTCGCACTGGATCATCGCCGTCGCCGGGAGGTGCGTGAGCAGACGGATGGTCCGCTCGTCCAGGACGAACTCCATGTCGCCGTAGCCGCGCTCCCACGACGAGATCGCGTAGCCGGCCGACGGTGTTCATGTCGACGTCGACCGCCAGCAGGTAGTTGCAGCCCTCGGTGCCGTGGCCGACGACGTGCTCCACGAAGTAGCGGCCGTGCAGGCGCTTGCCCTGCAGTCGGCCCTGCATGTCGGTGAACGCGACCACGACGGTGTCGATCATGCCGTCGCCGATCCGGGACTTCAGGCCCTCCATGCTCAGGTGCCGATCGTTGCGGAGTGTGCTGGGCTCAGTCATTGGCGTCCCTATCCGACCAGGCCGCGCAGCAGCGCCGCCGTGTCGTCGCAGTGTTCTTCCATCACGCGCCGCGCGCGATCGGGCTTGCCGGCCAGGATCGCGCTCACCAGGCGCGCATGCTGGCGGTCGGAGTGGGCGATGTTGGCCTCGAGCACCGGGATCGCCAGCAGCATCTCGTGCAGCGTCGCCTGCACCGAGGTCACCGCTTCGACCAGTCGCGGCGACTCGCTGAGCGCCGCCACGGTCAGGTGGAAGCGCGAGTCGGCCTGCCGGTGGTCGGCCGGCTTGCGCGCCGAGGCCACGTCCGCGTGGGCGCGGTCCAGCTGCTCGCGGCGTACGTCGGTGAGCTGGAGGTGGGCGGCCAGCTGGGCCGCGCCGGGCTCGACCACCCGGCGGTACTCCAGCGCGTCCAGCCAGTCACGTCGCTTGGCCTCGGTGACCCGGGCCGCGGCGCGTGCCGAGGGCGTCTTCGGCTTGAGCGTGACGACCGTGCCACCACCGCGGCCGCGGGTGGTCTCGACCAGCCCCGCCTCGCGCAGCGCGGCCATCGCCTCCCGCAGCGTCGCGCGAGAGACGCTCAGTCGCTCGGACAGGTCACGCTCCGACGGCAGGGTGGTGCCGCGCGGGTAGACGCCGAGCCGGATCGCCGTCGCCAGCTGCTCGACGCACGCCTCGAACGCGTGGTGCCCCCGCACCGGCCGCAGCACCGCTTCGGGCAGCTGTGACGCAGGGGAGCCAGTCATGTCGTCATCCTGAGGATCGGGGGAGCGCGGTGTCAATGAGTCCGAATGTTAAAGGTCTGAGTTCAGACCAATTATCGGCTATCTGTTTACACCCCAGGGCAAGCGGGTCTAGTTTCCTGCTGAATGCCGCACTCGTTCACTCCCCGGGAAGGTCTCCATGGCTGACGACCAACTGATCCACAACGAGGACGAAGCACTCCTCGCCAAGCTCGGGTACAAGCAAGAGCTCAACCGGACCTGGTCCGGGTTCTCCAACTTCGCCATCTCGTTCTCGATCATCTCGATCCTGGCGGGCTGCTTCACCACGTTCGGCCAGGGTTTCAACAACGGTGGCCCGGTCGCGATCTCGTGGGGCTGGCCGATCGTCTCTGCGTTCATCCTGCTCATCGGCTTCACGATGTCCGAGCTGGTGTCGGCGTACCCGACCTCGGGGGGCATCTACTGGTGGGCCTCGAAGATGGGCGGCCCCCGCGCGGGGTTCTTCACCGGCTGGCTGAACCTGATCGGCCTGGTGGCCGTGACCGCATCGGTGGCCTACGGGTGTGCGACGTTCATCGACCTGACCATGAGCACGTTCTCGGAGTCGTACGACGCCGACTACTCGCTCACGCGGGTGTTCGTCACGTTCCTCATCGTGCTCGCGCTGGCGGGGCTGCTCAACATCTTCAGCGGCCATCTGATGGCGATCATGAACAACGTCTCCGTGTGGTGGCACGTGATCGGCGCCGCGTTCATCGTCGTGGTCCTGATCGTGGTGCCTGACGACCACCAGAGCTTCAGCTACGTGTTCACCGAGCGGTTCAACAACTCGGGCTACTCCGACGGCTCGACCAGCTCGGGCATGTACTGGCTGCTGGTGATCCCGTTCGGCCTGCTGCTCACCCAGTACACGATCACCGGCTTCGACGCCTCGGCCCACCTGTCGGAGGAGACCCAGGCCGCGTCGGACGGCGCGGCCAAGGGAATCTGGCGCTCGATCTTCTACAGCGCGATCGGTGGCTGGATCCTGCTGCTGACGTTCCTGTTCGCGATCCCCGATGACGCGACCGGCAACCCGGACAACGCCGGCGTCGGTGGCGGCGGCGTCGCCTACATCTTCACGAACGCGGTCGCGGTCGATCTGGCGGCGACGATCCTCCTGGTCTCGGCTGTCGGCCAGTTCTTCTGCACCACCGCCTGCCTGACCAGCGCGTCGCGGATGACCTTCGCGTTCAGTCGCGACCGGGCGATCCCGGGATCCGCGATCTGGTCCAAGGTCAACCCTCGGACGAAGGTGCCGGCCAACGCCGTCATGCTGGTGGTGGTGTCGGCAGCGCTGATCACCCTGCCGGCACTGGTCGAGGTCAACATCGGCACCGAGGAGGATCCGCTGATCGTGCCGACGGCGTTCTACGCCGTGGTGTCGGTCGCGGTGATCGGCCTCTACCTGGCGTTCCTGATCCCGATCTGGCTGCGCTGGCGGATGGGCGACGCGTTCGTGCCGGGCAGCTGGACAAACGGCAAGAAGTACAAGTGGATGAACCTGGTCGCCGTCGCGGAGATCGCGATCATCTGTGTCTACTTCGTGCTGCCGTTCGTGCCGGGGGGCAACCCGTTCGGCGAGGCCGACTTCTCGTGGAAGTTCGTCAACTACGCGCCGATCCTCACCATCGGGGCCCTGATCATCCTGGGGGTGTGGTGGCAGCTGTCTGCGAAGAAGTGGTTCACGGGTCCGATCCACAACATCGACCCGGCCGTGGTCGAGGCCTTCGACGACTGAGTGCCTGACTCGGTCGCCGACCTGGACCGCCTCGCCGTACTGGCGGGGCGGTCCTGGCGCGTCACCGACCTGCCGGGCGGCCTGACCAACCACAACGTCCGAGTCACCTCGACCGACGACGGCCGCCGCTCGACATCGTGGTCCGCTGCTCCCAGAGCGACGCCGGCCTGCTCGGCATCGACCGAGACCACGAGCACCTCAACTCGGCGGCCGCCGCCGCAGTCGGGGTGGGGCCACCGGTCGTCGAGTACCGGCCCGACCTGCAGATGCTCGCCATCGGATTCCTCGAGGGAGAGGCGCTCGACAACCCCGACTTCGCCGATCCCGGCGTGCTGGCCCGGGCAGCCGATGCCGTCCGTCGGCTCCATGCGGGCCCGGCCTTCGTCGGCGACTTCGACATGTTCGACCGCCAGGCGACCTACCGGGCGACGGTCGAGACACTGGGCGCGCGGCTCCCGCCAGAGCTACGACACCCACGCTGACGCGTGGGAGCAGGTACGCCGGGTCCTGGCCGCACGACCGGCGCCGACCGTGCCGTGCAACAACGACCTGCTGGCCGCCAACTTCATCGACGACGGCCAGCAGGTGTGGCTGATCGACTACGAGTACTCCGGCAACAACGACGCCTACTTCGAGCTCGGCAACACCTCGACCGAGTGCGACTTCACCGCCGAGCAGACCGAAGCCTGGGTCGAGGCCTACTTCGACGCTCCCACCCACGCCGATCTCGCACGGGTCCGGTTGGGTGCCCTGTGCAGTGAGTACGGCTGGTCGCTCTGGGGCTTCATCCAGGCCGCGTCGAGCCCGTTCGAGTTCGACTTTCAGGGGTGGGGGATGGAGCGCTACGAGAAGGCCGCGGCCACGTTCCGGGGCCCGGCCTTCGCCTCGCTGCTGGAGGAAGCCGCCTCGTGACCGACCTTCCCTCGCGCGCTCGGGTCGTGGTCGTCGGCGGCGGCATCGTCGGCTGCTCGGTGGCCTACCACCTGACCAAGCTGGGCTGGACCGACGTGCTGCTGCTGGAGCAGGGACACCTCTCCGGTGGCACCACCTGGCACGCGGCCGGGCTGGTCGGGCCGCTGCGGGCGTCGGAGAGCGGCACCCGGCTGGTGCAGTACTCCGCCGAGCTCTACGAGTCGCTCGAGGCGGAGACCGGGCTGGCCACCGGCTACAAGAACGTCGGCGGCGTGATCGTGGCCCGCACCGAGGACCGGCTGGTCCAGCTCAAGCGCACCGCGGCCAACGCCACGGCGTACGACATGGAGTGCGAGCTGGTCACCCCGGAGCGGGCCCAGGAGCTGTGGCCCCCGATGCAGGTCGACGACCTCCTCGGCGCCCTGTGGCTGCCCGGCGACGGCAAGGTGAACCCGACCGACGTCACCCAGTCGCTTGCCAAGGGCGCCCGGATGGGCGGCGCATCCATCGCCGAGAAGGTGCGGGTGCTCGGCATCGACGTCGACGGCCGCAGGGTCACCGGCGTCCGCACCGACCAGGGCGACGTGGAGACCGAGATCGTGGTCAACTGCGCCGGCCAGTGGGCCAAGGCGCTCGGCGACCAGGTCGGCGTGACCGTGCCGCTGCACTCGGCCGAGCACTTCTACGTCGTGACGGAGGCGATCGACGGCGCCCACCCCGACCTGCCGATCATGCGCGACCCCGACGGCTGGACCTACTTCAAGGAGGAGGTCGGCGGCCTGGTGGTCGGCGGCTTCGAGCCCGAGGCCAAGCCGTGGCGGTCGCCCGACGACCTGCCGTACCCGTTCGAGTTCCAGCTGCTCGAGGAGGACTGGGACCACTTCTCGGTGCTGATGGACGAGGCGCTGGTCCGAGTGCCGGCACTCGCCGAGACCGGCATCCGCAAGTTCTACAACGGTCCGGAGTCGTTCACGCCCGACAACCAGTTCCTGCTCGGCGCGGCTCCCGAGCTGGACGGCTTCTTCGTGGGCGCCGGCTTCAACTCCGTCGGCATCGCCTCCGCCGGTGGAGCCGGACGCGCGCTCGCGGAGTGGATCGTCGAGGGCGAGCCGACCAGCGACCTGGTGGGTGTCGACGTACGCCGGTTCGCGCCGTTCCACGGCGACAACGAGTGGCTGCGCTCGCGGGTGGCGGAGGTGCTGGGGCTCCACTACGCCGTGCCGTGGCCCAACCGCGAGCTCGAGACCGCGCGCCCGCAGCGGGTCTCGCCGCTGCACGAGACCCTGGCCGCCGAGGGCGCGGTCTTCGGCACCCGGATGGGCTGGGAGCGCCCCAACGTCTTCGACCCGCGAGGCCTGGACTACTCGTGGGGCAAGCCGGGGTGGCTGGCGGCCTCGTCCGCGGAGCAGCGCGCGACCCGCACCGGGGTTGCGGTCTTCGACCAGACCTCGTTCAGCAAGTACGTCGTCGACGGACCGGGCGCCCTCGAGGCGCTGCAGTGGATCTGTGCGGCCGACGTCGACGTGGCCGTCGACGGGTGCGTCTACACGCCGTTCCTCAACGCCCGCGCGACCTACGAGGCCGACCTGACCGTGACCCGGACCGGCGACGACGAGTTCCTGATCGTCTCGAGCTCGGCCACGACGATCCGCGACCTCGACTGGCTGCGCCGACAGACACCCGCCGGGCTCGACGTACGCCTGCGCGACGTCACCGCCGACTTCGCCGTGCTCGGCGTGATGGGCCCGGCCTCGCGCGACCTGCTCGCGGGGATGACCGACGCCGACCTGAGCGAGGACGGCTTCCCGTTCGCCACCAGCCGAGGTATCCACGTCGCCGGCGCGGACCTGCGGGCGACCCGGATGACGTACGTCGGCGAGCTGGGCTGGGAGCTGCTGGTGCCCGTGGCCGATGCGGTCCGAGGTTCATGCGGCGCTGGCAGCCGGTGGCGCGGTCAACGCGGGCTACTACGCGATCGAGTCGCTGCGGCTCGAGAAGGGCTACCGGGCCTTCGGCCGCGAGCTGACACCCGACTGGACTCCTGTGGAGGCCGGTCTGCTCTTCGCGACCGCGCTCAAGGGCGACAAGGACTTCCTCGGCCGCGCCGCCCTGGAGGCACATCGCGACCGGCTGGCGGAGGGCGGTCCGCGAAGACGCGTCGCGTCGTTCGTGGTTGCCGACCCGGAGCCGATGCTCTGGGGCGGCGAGCTGGTGCTCCGCGACGGCTCGCCCGCCGGCCAGGTCACCAGCGCGGCCTGGGGCGAGACGGTCGGGATCCTCGGTCGGCCTGGCGCTGCTTGCGCTCGGACGGGCCCGTGACGCGCGTCGACCTGGAGCGGGGAGGGTTCCAGGTCGACGTCGCGGGGGAGCGCTACGAGCTCGAGGTCACGCTCAACGCACCGCTCTAGAGTCGGGACCATGAGCTTCGACGTCGCCGCAGATGCCTATGGCCGGTTCATGGGCCAGTACTCCGAGCCGCTGGCCCGGGAGTTCGCGACGTACGCCGACGTCCAGCCCGGGCAGCGAGCCGTCGACGTCGGCTGTGGACCCGGCGCCCTGATCGCCCAGCTCGTCGACCGTCTGGGCGCGGGCGCGGTGGCCGCGATCGACCCGTCCGCACCGTTCGTCGCCGCGGCCGCGGCGCGCTTTCCCGGTGTCGAGGTGCGCAAGGGCTCGGCCGAGGACCTGCCCTACGCCGACGACGCGTTCGATGCCGCGCTGGCGCAGCTGGTCGTGCACTTCATGAAGGATCCGGTGGCCGGGCTGACCGAGATGGCGCGGGTGGTGCGCCCCGGCGGCACGGTCGCTGCCTGCGTCTGGGACCACGCCGGCGGCCTCGGCCCGCTGTCCCTCTTCTGGACGGCGGTGCTCGACCTCGACCCGAACGCTCCCGACGAGTCCGGCCTGGCCGGCGCCCGGGAGGGCCACCTCGAGCTGCTCGCCACCGCTGCGGGGCTCCAGGACGTCGAGGCGACCTTGCTGACCGTCAACGTCGGCTTCGCCAGCGTCGCCGACTGGTGGGAGCCGTTCACCCTCGGCGTCGGCCCAGCCGGGGCGTACGTCGCCGGCCTGGACGAGCCGGCCCGCGACCGCCTCCTCCAGCACTGCACCGAGCTGCTGCCCGAGCCGCCGTTCACCATCGACGCCTCCGCCTGGGCGATCCGGGCCCGGACCTGACTCAACCCGTCTAGCCTGGGCCGATGGTAGGAGCCGTGAGGGGAGTCCTGCCGCGCTCGGGCCACTACATCCAGGAACGGGTCCGCAGCTGGCGGACCGGCTCCCGGGAGAGCCAGCTCTACGTTGTGTCGGTCCTGCTCGTCGGCGTCGGCGTCTCGTTCCTCGTGTCCTGGAACGCCTACCAGTGGATGCCGCTGACGGCGTACTTCGTCTGGTTGCTGGCCGGCATGCTCGTGCTCCGGTTCAAGCCCCTCACCCTGCTGGTCGCGGTCACGACCGTGGCCGCGATCGTGGCGATGCGGCACGACGGGCCGATCACCGGCGCCCGGATCACGGCACTGGTCACGCTGGCGCTCTCGGTGGCGCTGATCCTCTACCAGTCCAGCCGTCAGCGCAGCGGGCTGCCGGTGACCCTGAGCGAGGCGATGCTGGCCGAGCTGCGCGACCGGCTCCAGGCCCAGGGCGTGATGCCCGCGCTGCCCCGCGGCTGGGAGGCCCAGTCGGCGATGCTCTCGTCCCACGGCGTCGGCTATGCCGGCGACTTCTTCGTGGCCGACCTGGTCGACGACAAGCGCCTGGAGATGGTGCTGGTCGACGTGTGCGGGAAGGGCGTCGCGGTGGGGCCGCAGTCGCTCCAGTTCGCCGGTGCCCTCGGCGGGTTGCTGGGAGCGCTGCCACCGCGCGAGCTCTTCGAGGCCGCCAACAACTTCCTGCTCCGGCAGCACTCGGACGAGTCGTTCGCGACCGCCGTACACGTGGTGATGGACCTCGAGGACGGTCGCTACACGATCACCAGCGCCGGGCACCCTCCTGCGCTTCGCTGGGACGCGGCCGAGTGGGTGGTCGACAACGCCCGTGGAATGGCCCTCGGGATCATGCCGGACCCCGAGCTGCACCAGAGCGAGGGCGTGCTGCCACCGAGCGGAGCGCTCCTCTTCTACACCGACGGCGTGGTCGAGTCGCGCACGACCGATCTCGACGTCGGCATTGCCTGGCTCCAGCGTGCGGCGCGGGAGGCGGTGGCCCGAGGCTTCCCGGGTGCGGCCCGGCGCATCATCAAGCAAGTACGCCGCGGCGACGACGACCGCGCCGTGCTCATCCTGAGCCGGACGGGCGACTCAGCGGGCGTGCCGCTCTAGCTCGGCCCACGCCTCTTCGAACTCGCCCTCGAGCCGGGCGGCCTCGCCCTCCTCGCGGGCGTGCAGGTGTCCGAGCGTGAAGGTGCCGTCCGCCTTGGTGGCGTCGGCGAGCTGTAGCAGCCACGTGCGCGTCAGCACCGTGTCGTGGTGGTCACCCAGCACCGACTGGATCTCCTTGGCGGCACTCTCCACGCGAGCCACCTTCGAGCCCAGCACCGGCCCGGCGGCCTCGCACGCGTAGCGCAGTCTCTTGGCGGCCTTGCGCACCTCGTGCAGCCGCGCGGTCCGCTCCTCGGGGTCGCCGGCCTGGTCGACCTGCTTCACCCGCTTGCGCATCCGGCGTACGTCGCCGGCGATCACCTGCGGCAGCACCTTGGCGGCTTTCTGCTCCGCCTGCTCCGTCCACGGCGGTTCGGCGACCAGGCGCTGCAGGGCGTCGATGACGGCGAGATAGCGCTCCGAGCGAAGGGTCTCGTCGGCCACCCGCCGCGCCTCGCGAGCATCGGCGCGGCCGGCAGCTGCCAGGACGGCGCGAGCGGACTTCAACGCGGCGCTGGGCACCTCGTCGTTGAGCAGGTCGTTGAGGCGCTCGCGGACCACCTCGGCGTCGCGGGCCGTGCCCAGCGTCAGCGAGACCCAGCGCATCTCGTCGCGCAGCGGGTCGGTGACCTCCCGATCGACGAGCGGTCGGAACGACGCCAGCGAGGTGCGCAGCCGTCGGAGCGCCACCCGGAGGTCGTGGATGCCCTCGCTCTCGCGCCGGCGTACGGCCCGGTCCGAGGCCAGCACCTGCTCGACCTGGGCGAGGAGATAGGCATGCAACGCCCTGGCCACCGGCTTGCCGGGCCGAGGCGGCTTGCTGCTGGGGGAGGTGGGCGTCGCGTCGGCGAGGACCCGGCCGAGCTTGGTCTGCGTGGAAGCGACCTCGGCCCCGGCCTGCGTGAGGAGCGCGTCGGCAGCGGCGAGCAGCGCGGCGTCGCCGTCGACCAGCTCGAACTCCCACTCGCGCCACGACAGCAGCCGTGGCTCGTCGCCGGCCAGGGTCCGATGGGCGTCCACACGGTCGTCGGCCAGCTCCGCGAGCACCCCGGAGTCGCTTCGGAGCAGCGTCTCGGTGCGGCGGGTATGGATCGTCGCGACCGGAGTGAGGTCCTGACCGCGGGTAAGCGCGAGGACCAGGTCGCGCAGTGCCTTGGGCGGCAGGTGTCGAGCGCGGGACAGCGGCAGATGGATCTCCTCACGCGTGTCCACGCCGGCCGGCAGCTTGAGGTGCCAGCCCTCGTCGCCGCCTCCGGTCCGGCGCCGCAGCGTGACCCTGTTGGCCATCAGGTCGAGCCCGGGTGTGTCGAAGTACGTCGCCTCGAGGTCGAGCTCGGTGCCGTTCTGGGTCGACAGGACGCCGTCCAGCTGGGTCAGGTCGGGGAGGTCCGCGTCGATCGGCGGATCGAAGGTGCGCTCGACTTCGCGATGGCTGGTCACGTGGTAGTTCTATCCGAAGGAGGTGAACGGACCGGATCGCGCGCCATCAGCCGAGCCACCAGCAGGCCGGCCAGGAACGCCCCGAGAGTGCCGAGCGCCTCGTCCCCGAGCGTGTCCTCGTACGCCGTGTCGAGCTCGGTGCCGTGCCGGATGAACGTGTACCACTCACCGAGCTCCCACCCGATCGCGAGGATCGCGCCCAGCCCGGTGACGACCAGCACGGTCGCCCAGGGCCGTTGCAGGCCGGCGCAGAGGATCAGCCCGAGGCCGGCGCAGAGCAGGAACCAGTTCGCGAAGTGGTTGAGGTCGTCCCACCACAGCAGGGCGTCGTACAGGTCGAAGCTGTTGCCGGTCACGTCGACGAGGAACGGCAGCATGACCAGTGTGAAGGCGCCCCACGGCGGGCTGGCCGTGGCATTGCGGCGGCGGACGACCAGCCACCAGATGGCGGGGGTGAGCAGCATCAGCAGGGGATAGGCGATCAGCCGGGCGCCGAAGGCCTTGTCGGCGAATCGCTCGATGCCCGGCACCCACTCGGCGACGGCCAGCTGCGCCAAGGTAAGGACGAGGACGGCGGCGGGCACCCACATAGGCACCCCTGCGGAAGCGAGGCGGGGTCGAGTCACGGGAGCATTGTGGAGTGGAATAGGCAGTGCCTCACCTTCGTTGCACAAAGTGATACGGAATTCAACTACCAGCAGGAGTGGGCATGCAGTTCGGCATCTTCACCGTCGGAGACGTGACGCAGGACCCGACGACCGGTCGCACGGTGACCGAGCACGAGCGGATCAAGAACACCGTCACGATCGCGAAGAAGGCTGAGGAGGTGGGCCTGGACGTCGTCGCGGTGGGTCAGCACCACAACCCGCCCTTCGTGGCCTCGTCGCCGACCACCACGATGGCCTACATCGCCGCGCAGACCGAGCGGATCATCCTGTCGACGTCGACCACCCTGATCACGACCACCGACCCCGTGCGCATCGCCGAGGACTACGGCACCCTCCAGCACCTCACCGACGGCCGGATGGACCTGATGCTGGGGCGGGGCAACACCGGCCCGGTCTACCCGTGGTTCGGCAAGGACATCCGCGAGGGCATCAACCTCGCGATCGAGAACTACGCGCTGCTGCACCGGCTCTGGCGCGAGGACGTCGTCGACTGGGAGGGCCGGTTCCGGACGCCGCTGCAGGGCTTCACGTCCACGCCGCGCCCGCTGGACGACGTACCGCCCTTCGTCTGGCACGGCTCCATCCGCAGCCCCGAGATCGCCGAGCAGGCGGCCTACTACGGCGACGGCTTCTTCTCCAACCACATCTTCTGGCCGGCCTCGCACGCGAAGCAGATGGTCGATCTCTACCGCCGTCGCTTCGAGCACTACGGCCACGGCACTGCCGACCAGGCGATCGTCGGGCTCGGCGGGCAGTTCTTCATGCGGAGGAACAGCCAGGACGCCGTCCGGGAGTTCCGCCCCTACTTCGACAACGCACCGGTCTACGGCCACGGCCCGTCGCTGGAGGACTTCACCGCGCAGACGCCGCTGACCGTCGGCTCGCCGCAGGAGGTCATCGAGAAGACCCTCGGCTTCCGCGAGTACGTCGGCGACTACCAGCGACAGCTGTTCCTGGTCGACCATGCCGGCCTGCCGCTCAAGAGCGTCCTCGAGCAGCTGGACCTGCTCGGCGAGATCCTGCCCGACCTGAAGGCCGGGTTCGCCGAGGGACGCCCCGGGCATGTGCCCGATGCTCCGACCCACGGGTCGCTCGTCGAGCATGCGTCAGCGGCAATCGCAGAGCCGGTGACGGCATGACCAGGATCGCCGTCGTCAGCGCCGGCCTCAGCGTCCCGTCGTCGACTCGGCTGCTGGCCGATCGGCTGACGGCCGCAACGCTCGAGGCGCTGGGCGAGGTCGAGGTCGACGTCATCGAGCTGCGCCCGCTGGCCCACGC
Source organism: uncultured Actinomycetota bacterium (assembly GCA_963769475.1). Lineage (GTDB taxonomy): Bacteria > Actinomycetota > Actinomycetes > Propionibacteriales > Nocardioidaceae > Nocardioides. The sequence goes on from CAVYLX010000005.1 coordinate 123,568, forward strand.
GCTGGCCGACCACCTGCTCACCGGGTTCCCGTCGGGAGAGCTGGCTGAGGCGATCGAGACCATCCGCGAGGCCGACGGGCTGATCGTGGTGACGCCGGTGTTCGCGGCGTCGTACTCCGGTCTCTTCAAGACCTTCTTCGACGTGCTCGAGCCGGAGGTCCTGGACGGCAAGCCGGTGCTGCTGGCCGCGACTGCCGGCACGCCCCGCCACTCGCTGGTGCTGGAGCACGCCCTGCGGCCTTTGTTCGCCTACCTGCACGCCATCGCGGTGCCGACCGGGGTCTTCGCCGCCACCGACGACTTCGGCCACCCCGGCCTCGAGGCGCGCATCGAACGCGCTGCAGGCGAGCTCGCCGCCCTCGTCGGCAAGGTCGACCCGACCGCGCGCCGGCACCGCACCGTCGAGGACGAGCTGGCCGAACCCACGCCGTTCGAGGAGCTGTTCAAGCGCTCCCGAGGATGATCAGTGCTGGTAGGTCCCGTGGAGGATCGCGCGGCCGGCGGTCTTGAACGCCAGGTTGAAGGACACGACCGCCGGCGACGCGTCGGAGTCGACGCCCAGCGAGTCCTCCTTCACCGCGTGCACCACGAAGAAGTAGCGGTGCACCTGGTCGCCCTCGGGGGGAGCGGCGCCCATGAACGCCTTGCCTCCACCGTCGTTGCGGCACATGAACGCGCTGCCAGGAAGGCTCGCGCCCTCGGCGCCGGCTCCGGCGTCGAGCGACGTGACGTCGGCGGGCAGGTCGACCAGGACCCAGTGCCAGAAGCCGCTCGGCGTGGGCGCATCGGGATCGAAGCAGGTGACCGTGTAGGACTTCGTGCCCTCCGGCGCGCCCTCCCAGGAGAGCTGCGGTGAGGTGTTGCCTTCAGCGGCGACCTGGTCGCCCTTGATGGGCTGACCATCGGTCACATCGGAGCTGGTGACCGTGAACGACGGCACGGACGGCAGCAGGTCGTAGGGGTTCGGGCTGACGGGGCGCTCGAGACTCATGGCGCCGACGTTAGTCCGCACCGTGGCACCGTGCCACGTGCCCTGGGTGACCAGCCGCGATGATGGTGCCGTGGAGGAGCTTTCGACGTACCCAACAGGCCTGCGCCTGGACGGCCGACGCGTGGTCGTGATCGGTGGTGGACACGTGGCGCAGCGCCGGGTGCCGTCGTTGATCGCCGCAGGCGCCGACGTACACGTCGTGTCCCCGCACGTCGTGCCCTCCATCGAAGGGCTGGCCGGCGCGGGTGAGCTGACCTGGCACCGGCGCGAGTTCGAGGAGGCCGACCTCGAGGAGACCTGGTACGTCGTCGCCGCCACCGACGTCGCGGAGGTCAACGAGCGGGCGTCCGCTGCTGCCGAGGTTCGCCGGATCTTCTGCGTGCGCGCCGACGACGCGTCCAAGGCGACCGCCTGGACGCCGGCCGTCGGCCGAGCCGCCGGAGTGACCGTCGCCGTGCTGGGCAACCGGGAGCCACGGCGGTCGGCGGCAGTGCGCGACGAGATCCTCGCCGCCCTGCGTGAGGGCACGATCACGGCGCGGGCCCAGCGTGACCACACCCCTGGCGTCACCCTGGTCGGCGGCGGACCCGGTGACCCGGAGCTGATCTCGATTGCTGGTCGTCGCGCGGTGATGGAGGCCGACGTGGTCGTGGCCGACCGCCTCGCGCCGCGTGAGCTGCTCGGAGAGCTGCCGCCCGATGTCGAGCTGATCGACGTGGCCAAGCTGCCCCGCGGACGTTCCGCCCAGCAGGAGGAGATCAACCGCGTCATCGTCGAGCGGGCTCTCGCGGGCAAGCGGGTGGTGCGCTTCAAGGGCGGGGACAACTTCGTCTTCGGGCGCGGCTACGAGGAGGTCATCGCCTGTCGCGAGGCGGGCGTTCCGGTCACCGTGATCCCCGGCCTGACCAGCCCGGTGGCGGTGCCGGCGGTCGCGGGCATCCCGGTCACCCATCGCGGGGTTGCCCACGAGTTCACGGTGATCTCGGGCCACCTGCCGCCAGGTCATCCCGAGTCGCTCACCGTGTGGCCTGCCGTGGCCCAGCTGCGCGGCACGCTGGTGCTGATGATGGCGGTCGAGAACGCGCCGCTGATCGCCAAGGCCCTGGTCGCGGGCGGTCGCGACGGCGAGACCCCGGTCGCGGTCGTCGCCGACGGCACCATGCCCGGCGAGCGCACCGTGCTCTCGACGCTCGGCACCCTGGCCGCCGACCTCGAGGCTGCCGCGGTCGCGCCCCCGGCGATCATCGTGATCGGTGAGGTCGTCGCGGTCGCGCATCCCGAGCGCTATGGCTGAGTTCGTCGACATCGACGACCCGGCCGACCCACGGCTCGCCGACTACCGAGACCTGCGCGACGTCGAGCTGCGCAAGCACCTCGAGGCCGAGCACGGGCTGTTCCTCGCCGAAGGCGAGAAGGTGGTACGCCGGGCGGTCGAGGCCGGCTATCCGCCGCGGTCGTTCCTGATGGCTCCGCGCTGGCTGGACGCGCTGGCCGACGTGCTCGAAAGCGCCGACGCTCCGTGCTTCGTGATGCCGGAGTCGATGGTCGAGGAGGTGACCGGCTTCCACGTCCACCGTGGCGCGCTGGCGTCGCTGCGGCGACTGCCCCTTCCGTCAGTCGAGTCGGTGCTCGACGGTGCCCGCTCGGTGCTGGTGCTCGAGGACATCGTCGATCACACCAATGTCGGGGCCATTCTGAGATCCGGCGCGGCCATGGGCTTCGACGCGGTGCTCCTGGCCCCGCGCTGTGCCGACCCGCTCTATCGGCGGGCGGTCAAGGTCGCGATGGGAGCGGTGTTCTCGATGCCCTGGACCCGCCTCCCGGACTGGCACGACGCCTTGCCCGACCTGACCAGCCGGGGCTTCACGACCGTCGCCCTCACGCTGGCCGACGATGCCGTGCCGGTCGAGGAGGCGGTGGCCGGCGTCGACCGGTTGGCCCTGGTGCTCGGTGGCGAGGGGCACGGACTGTCGGCCCGCTGGGAGGAGTCCGCGGACCGTCGGGCGATCATCCCCATGGCGGCCGGCATCGACTCCCTCAACGTCGCTGCGGCGAGTGCGGTGGCCTGTTACGTGGCCGCCCGGCGGTGAGAGGCTGATCCGGTGACCGACTACGAGACGGACCGGGCTGACTCGGCGTACCACCGCACGCTTCCGATCGGGGAGCGGCTGTCCAGCGCTCCGCTTCTGGAGGGCTGGCTGTCGTGCTTCGACGAGGCGACCCTCAAGCCGCTGGATCCCATGCTCGTGCCGGAGAAGCCGCGCAGCGGCGAGCTGGACCGGTCCGAGTGCGGACACTGCCGACCTTCGGAGCACACGCTCTGGCGCGACGACCACTGGCAGGTGCGCGCCGGCTGGGACCGGCAGGGCCTGCCGTTCGTGGGCGGCATCGCGCCACGTGAGCACACGCGGCTGGAGGATGCACCAGTCGAGCTGCTCGCCGGCCTCGGCCCACTGATGCAGCGGATCAGTGCGGCCGTGAAGGCGATCCCCGGCGTCGCGCGCTGTCACTTCGCCCGCTGGGGCGACGGGAGCGAGCACTTCCATCTGTGGGCGCTGGCCCGCCCGGCCGGGATGATGCAGGGTCGGGGCGCGATGCTCGCCTTCTGGGACGACGTACTGCCCGACGTGCCGAAGGACTTGGAAGCGGAGCACTTCCGGATCGTCGCCGAGTCGCTCGCGGCCGGCGGGGGAGACGCGTTCCCGCATGCCTGATCCGACTCCGCGCACCCGCTCCAGGTTCCGCGGCCGGATCATCGGAGCCGGGAGCACGAGCGGCATCCGAGTGGTGGTCGGCGACTGGCACGACACGCCGCTCGGCCGGTTCTCGGACGCGATGGTCGAGACCGCGGAGGGCCAGCGGGTCCTACTGGCACCGACACCCGAGGCGCGAGACTTCATCGAGGCGACGTACCGCTTCGACGAGGTGCGGCTGGAGCAGATCGAGGTCGACGGCGGCGCCCACGACCTGAGGGTTCGCTCTGCGTCGCTGCGGCTGGACCTCGGGCTGGGTCGACGCACGCCTCTTGGGTGGGCCGTGAGCGCCGTCCCCGGTCGCGTCGCAGCAGCGCCCGCCTGGTGCGCGCTCACCGACCCCGTTGCGCGCGTTGTGTTGCGAGGGGTAAGGACTCGCGGGACCGCAGGCGGTGGGCGGCGCGAGTGGTACGGAGCCACCGACGTGCACGCCGTCGTGTCCCTGGCAGGAGCGTTCTCCGGCCAGGACCTCGGCGAGCTTGCACCCGTTGACCCGCCGTGCCGGTTCGGGTTCTCCTCGACGCCTCGGCGTCCCTCGGTGACGTCCGTCGTGACCACCGTGGAGGGGCCGCTGACTGCTCAGACGGGCAGCTCGTAGATCGTCTCGAGCCCGTCCTCCTCGTCCCACTGCTCGCCGACCTCGACGAACGGGAACTGCGCGATCAGGCCCAGCGACGCGGCGTTCTCCGGCGAGATGGTCGCCCGCAGGATGTGTACGTCGGGCTCCTGGCGGGCTCGCTCGAGCAGCACCAGGAGGGCGGCCCGGGCGTAGCCACGGCGGCGGTACGCCGGGTCGACGCCGTAGCCCATCTCGACCATGCCGTCGGCGTCGGGAGCGGCGTGGAAGCCGGCCTTGCCGACGACCTCGCCGGTGGCGACGTCGACCAGGATGCCGGTGAACCAGTCGATGTCGACCGGTGACTCCACCACCTGCTTGGCGCGGAACGCCCACGTGCTCAGCGACTCCGCCGAGACCAGCCACGGGGTCAGCTCGACAGGCGAGGCCTGGTTGGCCGCGGCCAGGTCGCCGGCAGCGAGCGCCAGCACCGCCTCGCCGGGCAGCTGCACGATACGGACCTCGGGAGCGTCGGTCATGCCGGCCAGTCGAGCGGGAAGTCGTCGGCCACCTTGTCGTGGGCCTTGGTCAGCTTCTTGCGCTGCTTGGTCGGCAGCCGGTCGCCGAAGACGGTGCCCTTGGTGTGGTCGGTCTCGTGCTGGAGGCAGCGCGCGAGCATCCCGTCGCCGCTGAACTCCACCGGTGCGCCGTCGAGCCCGGTGCCGGTGACACTCGCGAAGTCGGGCCGCGCGAGGTCGATGAACGCTCCGGGGAAGGACAGGCAGCCTTCCTCGGCTTCGTCGAGGTGACGGTCTCCGGCCTCGGGGACGGTGAGCTCGGGGTTGCAGACGACGCCGACGGTCCGCTCGCCCGACTCGTCGGCGCAGTCGAAGACGAACATCGCGACGTCCTCGCCGATCTGGCAGGCCGCGAGCCCGACGCCGTCGGCGGCGTACATCGTGGCGACCATGTCGGCCGCCAGCTGCCGCAACGCGTCGTCGTACGCCGTGACCTGCTGCTGGGGGCGGTGCATCACCGGCGTGCCCCAGCGGGTGATCGGGCGCACCGTGCCGCCCTCCGGCAGGAGGCCGTGGGGTGCGTGCTCGGGAGGGGAGGGCATGGGCGGGAGCATACGAAACGGGCGACTGTGACCGGAGCCACGGGCCTGGGTTGTAGCCGGGTGTGTAACTCAGAGTTACAGTAATCGCATGTCCCTCATGAACAGCCTCAAGCCGGGCGGCAAGCACGGCGTGCCGGGCTCGGCGAAGCGCGATCCGATCGGCTACCTGGTCGCCGGCCTCAACAAGCTCGCCCAGAGCGACCTGATCGACAAGGTCAAGCTCCGCAAGCCGGCCGAGCAGGCGGTCTTCACGGTCACCCGTGGTGGGTTCAAGACGATGACCAACGCGAGCCGGACGTTTGCGCGGGCCGGGAGCAAGGGCAAGCCGGGCGTCCGCGCGGCGACCGCGCAGCCGAAGGGCGTCTTCGACCTCACGCCCACCGAGGACGAGCAGATGCTCGTCGACGTGGTGACGGAGTTCGCGACCGAGGTCGTCCGGCCCGCCGCTGCGGAGGCCAACGAGACCTGCGAGGCACCGGAGGCGCTGCTGAAGGCCAGCCTCGAGATCGGTCTCCCGATCCTCGGTGTGCCCGAGGCGCTCGGCGGCATCTCCGAGGAGCGCTCGGCCATGGCCGGCACGCTGGTCGCCGAGGCGCTCGCCCACGGCGACATGGGACTCGCCGTCGCCACCCTCGCGCCGGGCAGCGTCGCCACCGCCCTCGGGCTGTGGGGCACCGACGCGCAGCAGCAGACCTACCTGCCGGCGTTCACCGGCGACGACGTGCCCGGCCGCCGCGCTCGCGCTGACCGAGCCGGCCGTGCTCTTCGACGTCCTGTCTCCGGCTGACGACGGCCACCAAGACCAGCGACGGCTACACGCTCAACGGCGTGAAGACCCTGGTCGCGCGCGGTGCCTCGGCCGAGCTGTTCGTGGTCGGCGCCAGCCTCGACGGCAAGCCGACGCTGTTCCTGGTCGAGTCCGCGACCGAGGGGCTGTCCATCGAGGGCGACCCGGCCATGGGTGTCCGGGCGGCCTCGCTCACCAAGCTGACCCTCAAGGACGTGAAGGTCCCCGCCGACGCCGTCCTCGGCGAGACCGACGGCACGACGTACACCGAGTGCGTCCGGCTCTCGCGGCTCGCCTGGTGCGCGCTGGCGGTCGGTACGGCGCAGGCCGTGCTCGACTACGTCACGCCGTACGTCAAGGAGCGCGAGGCGTTCGGCGAGCCGGTCGCCCACCGCCAGTCGGTGGCGTTCATGGTCGCCAACATCGCGATCGAGCTGCAGGCGATGCGCCTGGTGACCTACAAGGCCGCCGCCCGTGCTGCCGCCGGCAAGGACTTCAGCCGCGAGGTCGCCCTGGCCCGCAAGCTGTGCAGCGACAAGGGCATGCAGATCGGCCTCGACGGCGTCCAGCTGCTCGGTGGCCACGGCTTCGTGAAGGAACACCCCGTCGAACGCTGGTACCGCGATCTCCGCGCGGTCGGCGTCCTGGAAGGTTCGGTGCTTGTCTGATGATCAATCTCGACGACCCCAAGAAGTTCCGGGCCCTGGTGGGGCAGGCCAACCAGGTCGCCATGAACATGCTGCGACCGATCTCCCGCAAGTACGACCTCGCCGAGCACGAGTATCCCAAGGAGCTCGACATGCTCGCGGCGATGATCGACGGGCTCTCCGAGTCCGGCGCCTCCGAGGGTGCGGGTGCTGCCGGCGTACGCCGTGACGAAGAGGACGGCGACAAGACCGTCAAGAACGGCGCCAACCTGGCCTCGGTGATGTCCATCGCCGAGATGTGCTGGGGCGACGTCGGCCTGCTGCTCTCGATGCCGCGTCAGGGCCTCGGCAACTCCGCGATCGCCTCGGTCGCCGACGACGAGCAGCTCGAGCGGTTCGACGGTGTGTGGGCCGGCATGGCCATCACCGAGCCGGGCGTCGGCTCGGACTCCGCCAAGATCACGACCACGGCCGTGCTCGACGGCGACGAGTACGTCATCAACGGCGAGAAGATCTTCGTCACCAGCGGTGACCGCGCCGACCACATCGTCGTGTGGGCGACCCTCGACAAGGACCTCGGCCGCGCCGCGATCAAGTCGTTCGTGGTGGCCAAGGGCACGCCCGGCATGGAGGTCGAGCGGCTCGAGCACAAGCTCGGCATCCGCGCGTCCGACACCGCCACCATCCGGTTCGAGAACTGCCGGGTGCCGAAGGCGAACCTCCTCGGGTCCGCCGACATCGATGACAAGCAGGGCTTCGCCGGCGCGATGGCGACCTTCGACAACACGCGCCCGCTGGTCGCGGCGATGGCGGTGGGCTGTGCCCGCGCGTCGCTGGACCTGACCCGCGACCTGCTGTCGGAGGCCGGCGTGGAGATCGACTACGACCGCCCGGCCACTGTGCAGTCGGCCGCAGCGGCCAAGTTCCTGCAGATGGAGGCGGACTGGGAAGGCTCCTACCTCTTGACCCTGCAGGCCGCCTGGATGGCCGACAACCGGCAGCCCAACTCGCTCGAGGCCTCGATGGCCAAGGCGAAGGCCGGCCGGGTCTGCTCGGACATCACGCTGAGTTGCGTCGAGCTCTGCGGCTCCATCGGCTACAGCGAGTCCGAGCTGCTCGAGAAGTGGGCGCGCGACTCCAAGATCCTCGACATCTTCGAGGGCACCCAGCAGATCCAGCAGCTGATCGTGGCCCGCCGGATCCTGGGCCTGTCGAGTGCCGAGCTCAAGTAGCTACTCGCAGAGCGGCGCCAGCCGCTTGATGTCGTCAGCCTGCTCCAGGTCGGCGACAGCCACGAACACCGTGTCGACACCGCGGTCGGCCAGCGTCCCGTAACGGTCGCGCTGGTCGGCGGCGGTGCCGGCGTTCGTGCGTTTCGCGTACGCCGCCGCGGCAGTCCGCCCGCGCAGCCGCTCGACCCTCGCCCAGGTGTCGTCGCGGTCGGTGCCGATCACGGGCAGGTCGAGCACGGTGACGGTGAGGTCCGCGGGGTCGCGCCCGGCCTTCTCAGCCGCCTGGTGAGCCGTCGCGATCCGGGCGTCCAGCGCCTCCAGGTCCGACCAGATGTTGATCCCGTCGGCGAGCCGTCCCGCGATCCGGAGGGTGCGTGCGCCCGAGCCGCCGAGGAGGACCGGGATCGGCCCCGCCGGCCGGGGATAGCTCGTCGTCTCCGGGAGGGTCACCCTGTCGCCGGCGTACTCCTTGGTGCCGGAGGCCCACAGCGCCCGCATCGTCTCGATGGCGGCCTCCACGGCATCGAGCCGCTCGCCGGGCGGCGGGAACTCGAGGCCGTAGGCATCGTGCTCGCGCTCCCACCAGCCGGCACCGAGGCCGAGGAAGCTGCGTCCGTCGGTGAGTGCGCTGAGGGTCGCCGCTGCCTTGGCGGTGATGCCCGGAGCGCGGAACGTCACCGGCGTGACCAGGGTGCCGAGGCTCAGGCCGGTCCTGAGCCCGGCGAGCATGCCGAGGGTGACCCAGGGCTCGGGGATCGGTGCCCAGGCTCGGTCGACCTGAGGGATCTGGATCAGGTGGTCCATCAGCGCCAGCCCGGCGAAGCCCGCCTCGTCGGCCGCGCGCGCCACGTCGCTGAGCCAGGCGACCGGGTCGTCGCCCCACGGAAACCGCGACACCTGCAGCACGATCCGGAGCCCTTGCGAGCTGCGGCGGTCCTCCGGGGTGGCGGTCGTGTGCCCCACCGTGCGCCCTGGCGCACCCTCAGGTGCACGACCCGACTCCGGGGAGACGCGCTCCACCAGCTCCCAGCCCTCGGCGTCGAGCTCGCCGACTACGGCTCGGTGCCGCTTGAGCTGGCCGGCCAACGCAGGCGCCGGCACCGGGCGGTCCCGCTCGGCGTTACGCCGCCGGCACTCCGCGTCGTCGGTCATGAACGCGACCGCGACCGCCGGCAGCCGGGCCGCCTCGGCGAGGCCGAGCCATCGTGCGCGCCGTTCGACGTCGAAGCCGAGCGTGTCGACCACCGTCGTCAGCCCACGCCCGAGACGGGCCGCCACCACCTGCTCGAGGATCGCGAAGGCGTCGTCGGACGCGTCGAGGTCGTGTGGCCCGCTGCCGACCACGCCGCGGAGCGCGTCCGACGAGACGATCTCGTCGCGCCGGTAGCGGGCGGCTGCCCACGTCGACTTCCCCGAGCCGGACGGCCCGACCAGCACCACCAAGGCTGGGTCGGGCAGGGTCGCCACGCGCCAGGCCTCGGCTAGGCCGGGTCGGGTTTGGCCGCGGCTCGCTTCACCGGGAGCTTGGCGCCCGGGGCTGCCTTCTTGGCCGGCTTCTTCTTCGGCGCCGGCTCGGCCGGTGCGGGCTTCGGGGCGATGTTCTTGGCCACCTTCGCCGGGGTCGGCCGGGCCGGGGTCTCAGCCTTCGCGACCGGGGGAGTAGGGGCGTCCGCCACGGCCGGAGCCGGCTGTGGCGTCGAGCTGGAGGCCCGTGGACCCGGTGGCTTGCCCAGCCGCTGGTCGAGCTGCGAGCGAACCAGCTTGGCCGTCTGCCGCACGGCCGGCGCTGCGGTGCTCTGCACCTGCTGCCCAGCGGTTCGCGCGACCTTGACGGCTCCGGTGACGGTGTCCATCAGCTTGTCGATGAGGGCCATGCCGCGATTCAAGCACGGCCGCCTGAGCCGGCCTCAGGGTTCCAGGTCAGGACTTCTTGGCCGGTGCCTTCTTGGCCGCGGTCTTCTTGGCCGGTGCCTTCTTGGCCGGCGGTCTTCTTGGCCGGTGCCTTCTTGGCCGGTGCCTTCTTGGCGGCGTCTTCTTGGCCGCGGTCTTCTTGGTCGCCGCCTGCTTGGTCGGCGCCTTCGCCGGCGCTGGTGGCGCTGCGGCGGCAGGGGCCTTCTTCGCGGCCGGCTTCTTCTTCGGTTTGCGGCCGGGGACCAGGCCCGCGACCGTCTCGGCGGTCTCGACCGCCTTGCCGACCACCTGACCCGCGGCACCTTGGGCGGTGCTGATCGAGTCCTTCAGGGTGTCCTTGATCTTGCCGATCGGTGTGCTGCGGGCCATGACGTCTCCTTGACTCGGTTCCCGCAAGGTACCCCGTCCGACGCCAGGTCAGACCGGACCGGCGGCCGCGGACGGGGGAGCGAGCAGGTGCTGCGGCGGGTCGAAGCCAGCCGCGGCGAAGGCACCATCGATCGCGGCCGCCACCCGCTCCACCCCGTCGGCCGGCACCAGGGCCACGGCCGAGCCGCCGAATCCCCCGCCGGTCATCCGGGCACCCAGGGCACCCGCGTCGACCGCCGCCACCACCGCGGTGTCCAGTTCCGCGCACGAGACCTCGAAGTCGTCGCGCAGGGAGGCGTGCGAGGCCAGCAGGAGCCGGCCGAGACCGGCCAGGTCCCGCGCCTTCACGGCCTGTACGGCGTCGCCCACCCGCTCGATCTCGGTGACCACGTGGTGGGCCCGCCGGCGGCGTACGGGATCCGGGATGCCGGTCAGGTCCTCCAGTCGCGCCTGCCGCAGGGTTGGCACTCCCAGCTCTTCCGCGGCCGCCTCGCAGTCGGCGCGCCGGGAGCCGTAGCCGCCGTCGGTGAGCTCGTGCGAGACGCGCGTGTCGGTCACCAGCAGCACGTGGTCGCCGAGCTCGAGCGGCACCTGCTGGTCGGTGTGGTCGCCGAAGTCGACGAGCAGGGCCGCGCCGGCCTCGCCCAGCATCGCGACCATCTGGTCCATGCCTCCCGTCGGCGCTCCGGCGACCTCCGACTCGGCCCGCATGCACGCCCGAGCCAGCTCCCTGCGCAGCTCCGGAGTGAGGCCGAGGCCGGCCAGCGTGGCCAGCGCCACCGCCGTCGCGCACTCGATCGCAGCCGAGCTGGACAGGCCCGCACCCAGGGGCACCGTGCTGTCGACGGCGAGGTCGACGCCCGGCACGTCGTGCCCGGCCTCGCGCATCGACCACAGCACGCCGACGACGTACGCGGCCCACCCGTCGACCTGACCCGGTCCGGTCTCGTCGAGCCGGCCCGTCCAGGGGTCCTGGGACTGGCGGCTCGCGACCCGCACCACAGTCGTCGTCACGCCGGGCGACGGCCACGTAGGTCGCGTGCGGCAGGGCGACCGGTAGGCAGGGGCCGCCGTTGTAGTCGGTGTGCTCGCCGATCAGGTTGACCCTGCCCGGAGCCCGGCCCACGGCGTCCGCTTCCGCACCGAAGCGGTCGGCGAGTGCGGACCGCACCCCTGCTGCCAGCTGCGCCGGGTCCCCGGGCTCGATGAAGGTCACGGGGCAACCCTAGGGAGGTAGCGTCCTGCTACGTGCAGTTCATCGATGACCAGCCACCAGCGCACGACCTGACCTACGACGACGTCTTCATGGTGCCGCGGCCCTCCGCGGTCGCCAGCCGCTACGACGTCGACCTCGCCACGGCCGACGGGACCGGCGCGACGCTGCCCCTCGTCGTGTCCAACATGACCGCCATCGCTGGCAAGCGGATGGCCGAGACCGTGGCCCGTCGCGGCGGGCTGGTCGTGATCCCGCAGGACATCCCGGCGTCGGTGGTCGCGCAGGTGGTCCGCTACGTGAAGTCGCGCCATCTCGTCTTCGACACCCCGATCGAGCTGGCGCCCGACCAGACGGTGGCCGAGGCGCTCTCGCTCATCCCGAAGCGCGCCCACCGGGCGGCCGTGGTGGTCGCCGACGGAAAGCCGGTCGGTGTCGTCTCGGCCGCCGACTGCGCCGAGGTCGACCGCTTCGCCCAGGTCGGCCAGATCATGTCCGCCGCCGCGGTGACGATCACGGCCGACACCGACCCGCGCGACGCCTTCGACGCTCTCGACCGGGCCAAGGCCCCGCTGGCAGTGGCCGTCGACTCCGACGGGTCGCTCGTCGGAGTGCTCACCCGCACCGGCGCCCTCCGCGCGACCCTCTACCAACCGGCGGTCGATGCGACCGGGGGACTCCGGATCGCGGCCGCAGTCGGCGTCAACGGCGACGTCGCCGCCAAGGCGAGCGAACTGCTCGAGGCCGGGGTGGACTGCCTGGTCGTCGACACCGCACACGGCCACCAGGAGCGGATGATCGAGGCCCTGCGCGCCGTGCGAGGACTCTCTCCAGCAGTCCCGATCGTGGCCGGCAACGTCGTCTCCGCCGACGGCACCCGCGCCCTGATCGAGGCCGGAGCGGACATCGTCAAGGTCGGCGTCGGACCCGGCGCGATGTGCACGACCCGGATGATGACCGGCGTCGGTCGCCCGCAGTTCTCCGCGGTCAGGGAGTGCGCCGCCACCGCCCGCGAGCTCGGCAAGCACGTCTGGGCCGACGGCGGCGTCCGCCACCCGCGCGACGTCGCTCTCGCGCTCGCCGCCGGTGCGTCATCGGTGATGATCGGCTCCTGGTTCGCCGGCACCCACGAGTCGCCGGGCGACCTGATGGAGGACTCCGACGGTCGCGCCTACAAGGTCTCCTTCGGCATGGCCTCGGCCCGCGCCGTCGCCAACCGAACGTCCACCGAGTCGGCGTACGACCGGGCCAAGAAGGGGCTCTACGAGGAGGGCATCTCCTCCTCGCGGATGTACCTCGACCCGGTCCGGCCGGGGGTCGAGGACCTGATCGACGAGATCTGCTCCGGCGTCCGCTCCGCCTGCACGTACGCCGGCGCCGCGACGCTCGAGGAGCTCCACGAGCGCGCTGTCGTCGGCGTCCAGTCGGCGGCGGGCTTCCACGAGGGCCGGCCGCTCGCCACCAGCTGGTAGCCCGTCAGGCCGAGGGTCGGCTTGTCCGGTCTCCGGGTCCTGCTCGACCGAGATCACGAAGTCGTCGCCGTGCTCGGTGACGCCGGTGATCACCGCCTGCTCGACCGCCTCGGCGGCGTAGGCGTGACGCACCATCAGCGGGTCGTTGCGCAGGTCCTTCACCAGCGAGACGGCCAGCGCCACCATCACCACGACGAACGGCAGCGCGGCCACGATCGTGATCGTCTTCAGCCCGTTGAGCGCGTCGGTGCCGATCAGCAGCATCACCGCTGCCACGGCTCCCGTGGCCGCGCCCCAGAAGACCACGGTTCGTCGTCGCGGGTCGGTGGTGCCGCGTTCGGAGAGGGTGCCCATCACGATCGACGCGGCGTCGGCACCGGACACGAAGAAGATCGCGACCAGGATCATCACGACCACTCCGGTGAGCGTCGCCAACGGGTACTGCTCGAGCGTGGTGAACAGCTGCGACTCCTGGCGCACCAGCGCCGAAGATGTCGGTGCCGGCCTGCTGGAGGTTGATCGCGGCGCCGCCGAAGACCGCGAACCAGATCAGGCTGACCAGGCTCGGGACCAGGAGCACGCCGGTCACGAACTGGCGGATCGTCCGGCCGCGGGAGATGCGCGCGATGAACATGCCGACGAACGGCGTCCATGAGATCCACCACGCCCAGTAGAAGACGGTCCAGGACTGGAGCCAGTCGTTGGTCTCGGCGCCCTCGGCGCCGGTGCGGGCCGACATCATCGGCAGGTCTCCGAGGTAGCTGCCGACGGCGGTCGGGATCATGTTCAGGATGAAGATCGTCGGCCCGACCACGAACAGGAAGAAGGCCAGCGAGATCGCCAGCACCATGTTGGTGTTCGACAGCCACTGGATGCCCTTGGCGACACCGGAGACGGCGGACACGACGAACGCCGCGGTCAGCACCGCGATGATGCCGACGAGCACGGCGTTGCCGATCTCGCCGACGCCGGCCACGAGGTCGAGGCCGGCGCTGATCTGCAGCGTCCCGAGGCCCAGCGAGGCGGCCGACCCGAACAGCGTGGCGAAGATCGCCAGCATGTCGATCACCTGCCCGCCGAGCCCGTGGGCACGGCGTCCGAGCAGCGGCTCGAACGCCGCGGAGATCAGCTGCACCCGACCCTTGCGGTAGACGCCGTAGGCGATCGCCAGGCCGACCACGGCGTACATCGCCCACGGGTGCAGGGTCCAGTGGAAGAGCGTGGTGGCCATCGCGTTCTGGGCCGCCTCGGGGTTGCCCGCCTCACCGGTGCCCGGCGGCGGGTCCACGAAGAAGAAGAGCGGCTCGCTGACGCCGTAGAACATCAGGCCGATGCCCATGCCGGCGCTGAACATCATCGCCACCCACGACACCGTGCGGAACTCCGGCTCCTCGTCGTCACGGCCGAGCGGGATCCGCCCGAACCGGCTCAGCGCGAGCCAGATCACGAAGACCACGAACCCGCTGGAGGTGAGCACGAACAGCCAGCCCATGTTGTCCATCACCCAGGTCAGGGCCTTGCCGGAGGCCTTGTCGAGCGAGCCGGCGTCGACGAAGCCCCAGACCACGAACGCGATGGCGAGGGCTGCGGGCACGCCGAAGACGAGGGGATCCAGCCCCTCCCGCGACGGGGCCTTCTCCTCCAGCGCTACGTCGAGGGCTGGGTGCGGCACCACGTCACGCGTACGACGGTGGGCTTCTGTCCGAGGTCTGTCGTCCTGTGTCGTCACCCTCCAGAAGTACCCGAACCCTCGGGTCACAGACAAGTGCCGGGGTCAGGTGCGGGTCGAGTTCACCGTCCGGCCGCGCACGATGCCGATGAAGACCTGCACCCGCTCGTCCTCGTTGTCGACCAGCCAGACCAGCCCGACCTTCGTCGGCGGGAGGTCGGTGACGGGACGCTGGACGACGTCCTTGCGGGGGTAGAGCCGGGCCACCGACATCGGCACGATCACGACACCGGTGCCGGCCGCGACCGTCTCGATCGCGTCCTTCTCCGTCATCTCCGGCCACTCGAGCTGGTCGGCGGCGGGCGTCCAGCCGGACGCATGGGGCCGGACCAGCTGCTCATCGGCGAGGTCGTCGAGGACCACCTCCTCGCCGGCCGCCACGAAGTGCTCGTGGCCGGCGACGACGACCGGCACCTCGTCGTACAGCGGGATGCAGTGGAGCCCGTCGCGGTCCACGGGCAGCCGCATCAGAGCCATGTCGAGCGAGCCGTCGCGGACGCCGACCTCCTGGGTCGCCTCATCGATGGGCACCAGCTCGAGGGGGTCGCGCCGCCGCTCCCGCCAGGTGCCGGCCCACTTGTCCGGAGTCGCGCCGGTGACGAAGCCAACGCGGAACGGATCGGTCATCTGCCCAGCATGCCGGACAACCGGGCAGGCCCGTGACAGCATCTCGCTCATGCAACGTGGGGTGCTCGTGGGGTTCGTGCTGACTGTTGTGCCCATGATCGCCACGTACCTCGACGCGGCCACCGAGCCACCGCCCGCCGACCCGGCGAGCATCACCATCGGCCCCGCGGACGATCTGGCGGCGGCGCTCGAGAGCCTCGAGCCAGGCGGACCGGCGACGCTACGACTCGAGCCCGGCACCTACGAGGTCTTCGACCGCAGCGTTGACGTGCACGCCGGCACTCCTGACCAGCGGATCACGGTGATCGCGGCCGACCCCGAGCACCCTCCGCTCATCCAGGGCTCGCTCGTGCTCCAGAAGCCCAGCTACTGGACGCTCGACCGGCTGGTCTTCCAGGGCGCGCAGTCGGACTACGAGGCCCTCCGGATGAACGGCGGGACCGGCTGGATGATCCTGCGCAGCGAGTTCATGGGCAAGCAGGGCTACACCGCACAGGCGCTGCTCAACATCTCGTCACACCAGGGCACCGCACCGACGGCCTTCCGGGTCGCCTACAGCTGCTTCCACGACGGCCCGACCGATCCGCCGTCGGTGCACGACCACCTGGTCTACGTCACGTCGATGGCACCGCCGTCGCCGAGCTACATCTCGCGCAACATCTTCTTCAACAACCACAACGGCGGCGCCATCAAGACCAACTCGAGCAACGTCCGGATCAACTACAACACCATCCACGACGTCGCCGGTGCGGTCACGGTGCAGGAGAACGGCGCCTCGAGCCGGGGGCTCCTGGGCGTGACCACCGAGCGCAACCTGATCCAGACGATCCGCACCCTCCCGGCCACGGACTACACCCACGTCTTCTGGGCCAGCTACCTCGACATGAGCCCGCGCAAGCGCCACAAGTGGCTGCTGCGCGACAACTACGCGTACAGCTCCAACTTCCCGGATCTCCTCCAGCGCAGCGCCTCGGGCAAGGGCACGGTCCGGATCGTCGGAGGCTCGCTCCGCACGAACGGCGGCAACCCCGGTTTCCGCAAGCTCAGGGACTGCAACGGCTACCGGCCGGCCTTCTCAGTCGCCAAGGACTACGGCCGCTGGGCTGGCGACGGCCGCTCGATGCTGCCGCCGAGTGATCGGCCGTCGTAGGTTCGGCAGCGTGCCCCAGTTCCGCGCACCCATGCGGTCGCGTCGCGACGACGTAGATCCCGATCTGGCGGTAGCGCGTGCACTGGAGTGCGGGCTGGTCGGGATGGGCGGGCAGCTCCCGACGACCCCGGAGACGCTGGCCGAGGCCCTGGCGGAGCTGTCCGCCGCCTACGACGAGCGCCTGGCCCGCCGGGTCGAGCGCTTCGCTGCGGTGCCCGAGGGCGCGGTGGTGTGGACGCGGGACGCCGACGGCCTCCTGTGGCGTGGGCGCATCGTCGGTCCCTGGCGCTACGACGACGAGCCAGCTGCTCTCGCCGCCGACCTGGTGCACGTCCGCGGCGCTCGGTGGGAACACGAGGGCCAGCCGGAGCACCTCGTTCCGGCAGCCGTGGTGGCCAGCTTCGGCCGCGGCGGCCGCAACTTCCAGCGGATCCGCGCCGCACCCTGAAATGAAGAAAAGGCCCTGTGGAGCCAGGGCCTTCTCAGTGTCCGAGGGGGGACTTGAACCCCCACAACCGTTAAAGGTCACTAGCACCTCAAGCTAGCGCGTCTGCCAATTCCGCCACCCGGACGAGTGCGCCGAAACGATAGCAAAGGAAGGGCGGTTCCCCGACATCGGGGAGGTCGCCCCGACGGTGCTTTGATGGGGGCATGAGCACCGATCTCGGCACCGACGTGGAAGGCCAGTCCTACGACCCGGCCGGCGAGGTGGTCGACCTCTGCCGCGAGCTGATCCGGATCGACACGACCAACTACGGCGACGACGACGGCCCGGGAGAGCGGAAGGCCGCAGAGTACGTCGCCGGGCTGCTCGACGAGGTCGGCATCGAGTCGCGGCTCTACGAGGCCGAGCGGGGCCGGACCTCGGTCGTGGCGCGATGGGGCGGCACCGAGGGAGACGCGCTGCTCCTCCACGGCCACCTCGACGTCGTACCGGCTGCGGCCGAGGACTGGAAGGTCGACCCGTTCAGCGGCGAGATCCAGGACGGCTACGTCTGGGGACGCGGCGCGGTCGACATGAAGGACTTCGACGCGATGCTGCTCTCGATCGTCCGGGCGCGCACCCGCGCCGGTGCCGTGCCGGAGCGCCCGATCGTGCTCTGCTTCACCGCCGACGAGGAGGCGGGCGGCCACAAGGGCGCCCAGGTCATCGTCGAGGACCATCCCGAGGAGCTCGAGGGCTGCACCGAGGCCGTGGGCGAGGTCGGCGGCTTCAGCGCCACCGTCCGGGGCCGTCGGGTCTACCTCATCGAGGCCGCCGAGAAGGGCATGGCCTGGATGCGGCTGACGGCGCGCGGGCGGGCCGGGCACGGCTCGATGATCAACGACGACAACGCGGTCACCCGGCTGACCGCCGCGGTCGCGCGGATCGGTGCCCACCAGTGGCCGGTGCGGCTGACGCCGGCGATGAAGACCCTGCTCGCCTCGGTGGCCGAGCTGGCCGGCACCGAGGCCACCCCTGAGAACGCCGAGGCCCTGGTCGACGAGTTCGGCACGGCCACCCGGATGCTGGGCGCCGTCATCCGCAACACCGCCAACCCGACCATGCTCGGCGCCGGCTACAAGGTCAACGTGATCCCGACCGAGGCCACCGCCCACATCGACGGCCGGTTCCTGCCCGGCTACGAGGACGAGTTCTTCGCCACCATCGCCGAGCTCTGCGGCGAGGGCATCGAGATGGACTTCGTGTCCAACCAGAAGCCCTGGGAGACGCCGTACGACGGCGACCTGGTCGACGCGATGACCCGCTCGATCCTGGCCGAGGACCCCGACGGCATCGTGGCGCCGTTCCTGATGAGCGGTGGCACCGACGCCAAGCACTTCATCAAGCTCGGCATGCGCACCTACGGCTTCGCGCCGCTCCGGCTGCCGGCGGACCTCGACTTCACCGCGCTGTTCCACGGCGTCGACGAGCGCGTCCCGGTCGACGCGCTGGAGTTCGGCGCGCGCGTCTTCGACCGATTCCTCTCCGACATCTGAGCGACGTCAGGCGGTGCGGACCGCCCGGATGATCTTGCGGCGCAGGATCACCCGGCGGGTGCCGTCGGGGGTGATCCGGACCCGGTCCAGCTCCCAGCCTCCGTGCTCGGCCCGCTCGACGAGCAGCTTGGTCACGACGTTGCGGGAGAAGTCGCTCGGGAAGACCACCTTGTCGAACTCCCACTGCACGGCGCGATCGGGCCCGCGGCGGCTGAAGTACCTGGTCACGCCTGCTCCGAGACGTCCTCGAGGGCTTCACAGATCTCGGCAGGCAGCGACTTGCCCTCGATGTCGAGCGCGCCGCGGAGCTGGGCGGCCGTCCGCGCCCCGACGATCGGCGCGGTGACGCCCGGCCGGTCGCGCACCCAGACCAGGGCCACCTCCAGGGGAGTCCACCCCAGGCCGTCCGCGGCCTTGGCCACCGCCTCGACGATGCCGTGCGAGCGGTCGTCGAGGTAGGCGCCGACGAAGTTGGCGAAGATCGGTGAGGCCCCGCGGGAGTCGTTGGGGGTGCCGGTGCGGTACTTGCCGGTCAGCACGCCGCGCCCCAGCGGCGACCACGGAAGGACGCCGAGGCCGAGGGCGGCGGAGGCCGGCAGGACCTCGCGCTCGACCGCGCGGTTGAGCAGGGAGTACTCGACCTGGGTGGAGGCGATGGGCGCCCGTCCGGGCACCGCCCGCTGCCAGGTGGCGGCCTGCGCGGTCTGCCAGCCGGAGTAGTTCGAGATGCCGACGTACGCCGCCCGCCCGGAGGTCACCGCCTGGTCGAGCGCGGTCAGCGTCTCCTCGATCGGCGTCTCGTCGCTCCAGATGTGGACCTGCCAGAGGTCGACGTGGTCGACCGCGAGCCGCTTCAGTGACGCGTCGAGAGTGGAGAGCAGGTAGCCGCGGGCGGTGTTGGTGATCCGCTCGCCGGTGCGCCGCGAGATGCCGGCCTTGGTGGCCAGGACGATCTCGTCGCGCGCCACCACGTCGCCGATCAGAGTGCCGATCAGGGACTCGGAGTCACCGTCGGTGTAGCCGGCCGCGGTGTCGACCAGGGTCCCGCCGGCCTCGGCGAACGCGATCAGCTGGTCGCGGGCCTCGTGCTCGTCGGTGTCGCGGCCCCAGGTCATCGTGCCGAGCCCGAGGCGCGAGACCTTGAGACCGGTGCGGCCGAGCGACCTGTGCTGCATGGCAGAAAGGTATCCGCCGGACCCGCCCGGGATGGGCAGCGGCTCGCCTAGTGTCGCGCGCGGGATGGTAATCGCACGGTTGGCGTGCTTAGGGTGCGTGCCTCGCAAGGCGGCGGAGCGCCGGACTGGCAGCGTCAATTCAAGCGATCGCCAACGCCGCGAGGTGCGTGCCATGGGTGCGCGAGGCGTATGGGTACTTCCCGCGTGCGGCACTCGTGAATGGCTTCCGTAGGATTCCGCCTCGTGGTGGATCTCCTGAAGGCAGTCGTCCTCGGCACCATCCAGGGGCTCACCGAGTTCCTGCCGATCTCGAGCAGCGCTCACCTGCGGATCTACCCCGAGCTGTTCGGCTGGGGCGACCCCGGAGCGGCGTTCACCGCCGTCATCCAGATCGGCACCGAGCTCGCCGTACTCATCTACTTCCGCAAGGACATCTGGCGGATCGCCACGATGTGGCTGAAGTCCCTGGTGAAGCCGGAGTACCGCGGCCACCTCGACGCCCGGATGGGCTGGTTCATCATCATCGGCTCGCTGCCGATCGTGATCCTGGGGGTGCTCCTCAAGGACGTCATCGAGCGCGACTTCCGCAACCTCTGGATCATCGGCACCACGCTGATCGTGCTCGGCATCGTGCTCGGCATCGCCGACCGCTTCGGGTCCACGGACAAGGAGATCAAGCAGATCACCCTCCGCGACGCCGTGCTGATGGGCGGCGCCCAGGCACTCGCGCTGGTGCCCGGTGTGTCGCGGTCGGGCGCCACGCTGTCGATGGGCCGCTTCCTGGGCTACAACCGTGAGGCCGCGACGCGCTACGCCTTCCTGCTGGCGATCCCGGCAGTGGTGGGTGCGGGCCTGTTCGAGCTGAAGGAGATCCCCGACGGCCACAACAGCTACGGCTGGGGCCCGACGATCGTGGCGACCGTCGTCTCCTTCGTGGTCGGGTACGCCGCCATCGCCTGGCTGCTGCGCTACGTGACGACAAAGTCGTACACGCCGTTCGTCCTCTACCGGGTCGCCCTCGGCGCCGCGACGCTGATCCTGGTCGGCGTGGGTGTGCTCAACGCGTAGCACGCGTTGCGCCTAGAGCCAGCCCGACTTCTTGAACCACTTGAACAGGCCGTAACGAGACGCCTCCCATCAGCAGCAGCGCGAACGGATACCCGAGGGTCCAGGACAGCTCCGGCATGTGGTCGAAGTTCATGCCGTAGATGCCGGCGATCAGGGTCGGCACCACGATCAGCGCCGCGCCCGCGGAGATCTTGCGCATGTCGTCGTTCTGCTGCACCGAGATCCGGGCCAGGTGGGCCTCGAAGGCCGTCGACAGCAGGCTGTCGAGCGTGTCCACGACCTCAGCAGCCTGGGCGAGGTGGTCGGCCACGTCGCGGAAGAAGGGCGCGGCATCCTCGTGCACCAGCGGCACCCCGGCGGTGGAGAAGCGACGCATCGGCTCGCGCAGCGGCAGCACTGCCCGGCGTACTTCGGCGATCTCCCGCTTGAGGGTGTAGATCCGCACCGAGTCGTTGGTGCGAGCCGGCGAGAACACCGACTCCTCGACCTCGTCGACGTCGATCTGCAGCTCGTCGACGACGGCGACGTAGCCGTCGACGACCGTGTCGCACACCGCGTAGACCACCGATGACGGGCCGTGGCTGAGCACGTCAGCCTTCTCCTCGAGGTAGTGGCGGGCGTCCTGGAGCTGGGAGCCACGACCATGGCGCACGGTGACCACGAAGTCGGGGCCGACGAACATGTTGATCTCGCCGGTCTCCACGGCGTCGTCCTCGTCGACGTACCAGAGCGTCTTGAGCACCAGGAACAGACTGTCCTCGTAGCTCTCCAGCTTCGGACGCTGGTGCGCCTTGAGCGCGTCCTCGACCGCGAGCGGGTGCAGGGCGAACGCCTCGGCCACATCGTCGAGCTCGATCTTGCTGGGCTGGTAGAGACCGACCCAGACGAAGTCGCCCGGCTCGTTCGCGGCCTTGCGCAGCGCGGGGTAGTCGTGGGTGAAGCAGTCGACGGCGACCCGCTCGCCCTTGCGGTACACGGCGCTGTCGACGATCACATGCCTCACCGTAGCGCCGATACGCTCCCCGACATGGCAACCCTGATCCTCGTCCGCCACGGACGGACCACCGCGAACGCCGGTGGCACGTTGGCGGGCCGGCTTCCCGGCGTCCTGCTCGACGACACCGGTGAGGACCAGGTACGCCGGCTCGGTGAGCGCCTGGCACCGGTGCCGATCGCTGCCCTGGTGAGCAGCCCCCAGGAGCGGTGCAAGCAGACCGCGAAGGCGATCGCGGCCGCCCAGCCCAGCAAGCTGCGAGTCGCCAGCGAGCGCGGCCTGAGCGAGTGCGACTACGGCGACTGGCAGGGCCGCCAGCTCAAGGACCTCGCCAAGGAGCCGCTGTGGAAGACGGTGCAGACCCAGCCGTCGGCGGCGGTCTTCCCGGGTGGCGAGTCGCTGGTGACCATGCAGAGCCGGGCGGTCGACGCAGTCCGTCGCCACGACGCCGCCATCGAGGCCGAGCACGGCGCCGGAGCGGTGTGGGTGGCGGTGAGCCACGGCGACATCATCAAGTCGATCCTCGCCGACGCGCTGGGCATGCACCTGGACCTCTTCCAGCGGATCCACGTCGACCCCGCGTCGGTCTCGATCATCAGCTACACCAGCACCCGCCCGTACGTCATGGCGAGCAACACCCACGCCGGGGACCTGTCCTGGCTGCGCCCGAAGCCGGCCAAGAGGACCACCAAGAGGGCCGGCAAGAAGCCGCACCGGGCGGACGCCGTGGTTGGCGGTGGCGCGGGCCCTTCGGCTCCCGCCTAGGCTGGCGAACATGCCGATCGTCCACGGATTCGACCCGCCCGAGCGCTTCGTCGCGGGCACCGTCGGCGAGCCCGGCGCGCGCACCTTCTTCCTGCAGGCGCGGTCCGGCGCCCGGATCACCAGCGTCTCGCTGGAGAAGCAGCAGGTGGCCGCGCTGGCCGAGCGGATGGACGAGCTGCTCGACGAGGTGATGTCCGGAGGCACCGAGTCGGTCGTCCCGGCGGTCGCACCCCTCGGACTCGAGGACGGCGAGCCGCTGGAGCAGCCGATCGAGGAGGAGTTCCGCGCCGGCACGATGACGCTGTCCTGGGATCCCAACGACGAGCGGGTCGTGGTCGAGGTGTTCCCGTTCACCGAGGCGGCCGTGGTCGCGCCCGACCAGGTCGACCAGGACTTCGAGGAGCCCGAGCCCGAAGAGGTGTTCCTGGTCCGGATCACCCCCGGTCTGGCCCGGGCCTTCGTCAAGCGCGCCGAGCAGGTGCTCGACGCCGGCCGGCCCAGCTGCCCGTTCTGCGGCAACCCGATCGACCCCGACGGTCACCTCTGCGTGCGCGCCAACGGCTTCCGCCGCCGGGACCCCGAGGCGTAGAGATGACGAGCTCGACGATCCCGCAGGGCGACCTCGGGCTCCATGGGCGGATCATGCCGGCCTCCAACGCGACCTTCCTCGGGGAGATCGACGGCGTGAAGGTGGTCTACAAGCCGGTCGCGGGGGAGCGGCCGCTCTGGGACTTCCCCGACGGCACGCTGGCCGACCGCGAGGTGGCGGCGTACGCCGTCTCGGAGGCCTTGGGCTGGGACATCGTCCCGACCACGTGGCTGGGCGACGGGCCGCACGGGCCCGGCATGCTGCAGGTCTGGCAGGAGGTCGACCCCGACCAGGAGGCGGTGACGCTGGTCCGCGCGGGCGCGCTGCCGGAGGGCTACCTGGCGGTGTTCGACGCGCTCGACGACCGCGACCGTGACGTCACCCTGATCCACGAGGACACCGACCCGCTGCGCCGGATGGCGGTCTTCGACGTGATCGTCAACAACGCCGACCGCAAGGGCGGGCATGTGCTGGAGATGCCCGGTGGCCACCGCTACGGCGTCGACCACGGAGTGACCCTGCACCACGAGCCCAAGCTCCGCACGGTGCTGTGGGGCTGGGGCGGTCTGCCCCTCAGCGACGACGAGCTCGAGGCGGTCCGCCGGCTGCGCGAGAGCGTCGACGGCGACCTCGGCGTGACACTCGCTGCCCACCTCACCGAGCTCGAGCTGCACGCCCTCGAACGCCGGTGCGCCCGCTTGCTGCAGATCGGCTGCCTACCGGTGTCGCGCGGCGAGTGGCCCTCGATCCCTTGGCCCCCCTTTTAGAGGGTGTCTCCCAACTCCATGGCCTGCTACGCGCCGCCCCGCGGGCCCCTCGCGGCGTTGCAGCCGCTCGACAAGCAAACCCGGCGTGCCTTCGCGGCTGCGCCTGGCGAGGCATCCCGTGGATGCGACGCTCGCGACGGCCGAGAGTTAGCAGACACCCCCAGCCGGATAGGCTTCCGAGCATGCGTTCATGGTCCGCTCCGGAGGTTCCCTCCCTGCCCGAGGTCGGGCCGCCGGTTGCCGTCCACGACACCGCGACCGGCTCGCTGGTGGTGCCCGATCCCGAGGGACCGGCCCGCCTCTACGTCTGCGGCATCACGCCCTACGACGCCACCCACATCGGGCACGCCGCGACGTACATCGGATTCGACCTGCTCATCCGGGCCTGGCGGATCGCCGGCCACGACGTCACGTTCGTCCAGAACGTCACCGACATCGACGACCCGCTCCTCGAGCGCGCCGAGAAGGTCCACGTCGACTGGGTCGAGCTCGCCGAGCGCGAGACCGAGCTGTTCCGCACCGACATGCAGGCGCTGCGGGTGCTGCCTCCGGATCACTACGTCGGTGCCGTCGAGTCGATCCCCCTGGTGATCGAGATGATCGAGCGGCTGCAGGCTGCTGGCGCGACGTACCCGCTCGACGGTGACCTCTACTACTCCGCGACAGCCGACGCCGCCTTCGGCAAGGTGTCGGGCTACGACCGCGAGGCGATGCACATGCTCTCGGCCGAGCGCGGTGGCGACCCCGACCGCGAGGGCAAGAAGGACCCGCTCGACGTGGTCGTGTGGCGCGGACCCCGCGACGGCGAGCCGTCCTGGGACAGCCCGTTCGGCCCCGGTCGACCCGGCTGGCACATCGAGTGCGCCGCGATCGCCAACCGCCACCTCGGCCTGGCCTTCGACGTACAGGGCGGCGGCACCGACCTGGTGTTCCCGCACCACGAGATGAGCGCCGGCCACGCCCAGGTGGCCGAGCCCGACGCGGCGTTCGCCAAGGCCTACGTGCACACCGGCATGGTCGGCTACGACGGCGAGAAGATGTCGAAGTCCAAGGGCAACCTGGTCTTCGTCTCGGCGCTCCGCAACAGCGACGTCGACCCGATGGCGATCCGGCTCGCCCTGCTCCGCCACCACTACCGCAGCGACTGGGAGTGGACCGACGCCGAGCTCTTCGCGGCGGTGGACAGCCTGACCGACTGGCGGCGTGCCCTGTCCCTCGGCGCGGGCGCGCCCGCTGCTCCCGTGGTCACGGAGATCCTGGCCGCGCTGGCCGACGACCTCGACGCGCCCCGCGCAACGGCGGCCGTCGACGCCTGGGTCGCCGCCACCCTCGGCAGCCACGGGCTGGCCGACACCAGCGACCCCGAGGCCGCCGTCACCCTGCTGCCGGTGCTCGACGCAGCGCTCGGGCTTGCCGTCTGATGGCACCCTGGGCGGCATGAGCGACAACGCCGTCCGCCCCAAGCTCGTCCTCTCCGCCGCCTCCGACGCGCTCCAGTGGTACGCCGACGTGCTCGGCGCCGTGGTCGGTGACCGCTACCGGGCGGGGGAGCAGGTGGTCTTCGCCGACCTGGTCGTCCTGGGCACGACCATCACCCTCAAGGACGCCGACCAGGCCGACGCCGTCTCCCAGCCCGGCCCGCTCCTGGACTGCGTGGTCGACGACCCGGACGCCATCGCCGCGCAGATGGTGGCGGCCGGTGGCGAGATCATCTTCCCCGTGGCCGACCAGCCCTACGGCGCCCGCGGTGGCCGCGTGCGCGACCCGTTCGGCGTGCAGTGGCTCCTGCAGACGCCGGTCACGATGACGCCTGAGGAGATCCAGCAGGCCATCGACCAGATGGGTTAGGTGCCCCGGTTGGGGTCGTCGTCGCCGCGGCGCTTGAGGTAGCGCTCGAACTCCCGCGCGATCGCCTCGCCCGAGGCCTCCGGCAGGTCGGCGGTGTCCCGCGTCTCCTCCAGCGCCCGCACGTAGTCGGCGACGTCCTCGTCCTCCTCGGCCAGCTCGTCGACGCCGCGCTCCCACGCCCGGGAGTCCTCCGGCAGGTCGCCGAGCGGGATCGAGACCTCGAGCAGGTCCTCGAGCTGCCCGATCAGGGCCAGCGTCGCTTTCGGGCACGGCGGCTGCGCGACGTAGTGCGGCACCGCGGCCCAGTACGAAACGGCCGGCACGTCGAGCTTGATGCACGCGTCCTGGAAGACCCCGACGATCCCCGTCGGGCCCTCGTAGGTCGACTGCTCCAGCTTGAGCCGGTCGACCAGCTCCGGCTCGGTGGCCGTGCCGGTCACGGGGATCGGCCGGGTATGAGGAGTGTCGGCGAGCAGAGCGCCCAGGGTGACCACCAGCTCGCCGCCCAGCTGCTCGCAGGCAGCCAGGATCTCGGCGCAGAACTGGCGCCAGCGCATGTTCGGCTCGATGCCGCGGACCAGGATCACGTCGCGGTCCAGGTCCGGGGGAGAGGCGATGGCGATGTGGGTGCTGGGCCAGGTGATCCGGCGGTGGCCGTTGTCGTCGGTGCCGACCATCGGGCGGTTGACCTGGAAGTCGTAGAACTCCTCGGGGTCGATGGCGCCGACCACCCGGGCGTTCCAGACCTTCACCAGGTGGTCGACCACTCCCGACGCGGCGTCCGCGGCGTCGTTCCAGCCCTCGAACGCGGCGATCACCAAGGGGTTGATCAGCTCAGGCGCGTCCTCGATCTCGATCACCTGTGAAGCCTAGTGCGGCATACCAGGTCGCGCGCAGGCGTTACCCCTCGACGATCGCCCGTGACGCGAGGATTTCTCCGTCGTTGTCTGCGATGTCAACATTTGGGAAACCGGTCCAGTCTGTGGACAGCGTTTCTACGCTTGAGCAAGGCCCAGCAGAGGAGTCCCGTTTGTCCGCCTCGCCCGACCTCCGTCCCGACGTAACGGAGGAGCTCACTGCGATCCTCCGCGACCGGATCGCGGTGATCGACGGCGCCATGGGCACGGCCATCCAGCGCGACCGTCCCTCCGAGGAGGGCTACCGCGGCGAGCGGTTCAAGGACTGGCCGAGCGACCTCCAGGGCAACAACGACCTGCTCACGCTGACCCAGCCCGACATCATCGGCGGCATCCACCACGAGTACCTCGAGGCCGGCGCCGACATCATCGAGACCAACACGTTCAACGCCAACGCGGTCTCCCTGGCCGACTACGGCATGGAGGAGCTCGCCTACGAGCTCAACTTCGAGGCGGCCCGGCTCGCCCGTCGCGTGTGCGACGCGATGACCGAGCGGACCCCCGACAAGCCGCGCTACGTCGCCGGCGCCCTCGGGCCCGACCACCCGCACCGCGTCGATCTCGCCGGACGTCAACGACCCGGCCACCCGCAACGTGTCCTACGACCAGCTGGTGGCGGCGTACCAGGAGGCCGGCCGCGGTCTGCTCGACGGCGGCTCCGACCTGCTCTTCATCGAGACGATCTTCGACACCCTCAACGCGAAGGCCGCGATCTTCGCGGTGGAGACGCTGTTCGAGGAGTACGGCCGGCGCTGGCCGGTCATCATCTCCGGCACCATCACCGACGCCTCCGGGCCGCACCCTGTCGGGCCAGGTGACCGAGGCGTTCTGGACGTCGGTGCGCCACGCCAAGCCGATCGCCGTCGGCCTCAACTGCGCGCTCGGTGCGAAGGAGATGCGCCCCTACATCGCCGAGATGTCCCGCATCGCCGACTCGTTCGTGTCCTGCTACCCGAACGCCGGCCTGCCCAACGCCTTCGGTGAGTACGACGAGGCGCCCGAGGAGACCGCGGCGATCATCCAGGAGTTCGCCGAGGCCGGCTTCGTCAACCTCGTCGGCGGCTGCTGCGGCACCACGCCGGCCCACATCGCCGCGATCGCGCAGGCCGTCGAGGGCAAGGAGCGCCGCGAGCCGACCGAGGTCGCGTCCGCCATGCGGCTGTCGGGCCTCGAGCCGTTCACGATCACCGAGGACAGCCTCTTCGTGAACGTGGGGGAGCGGACCAACATCACCGGCTCCGCGAAGTTCCGCAACCTGATCAAGGACGGCGACTACGACACTGCTCTGTCCGTCGCCGCGCAGCAGGTCGAGAACGGCGCGCAGGTCATCGACGTCAACATGGACGAGGGCATGATCGACGGCGTCGCGGCCATGGACCGCTTCACCAAGCTGATCGCCAGCGAGCCCGACATCAGCCGCGTGCCGATCATGGTCGACTCCTCGAAGTGGGAGGTGATCGAGGCCGGGCTGAAGAACGTCCAGGGCAAGCCGATCGTCAACTCGATCTCCATGAAGGAGGGCGAGGAGAAGTTCCGCGAGCAGGCTCAGCTGTGCAAGAAGTACGGCGCGGCCGCGGTCGTGATGGCCTTCGACGAGGACGGCCAGGCCGACAACCTCGAGCGCCGCAAGGCGATCTGCGAGCGCGCCTACCGGATCCTGGTCGACGAGGTCGGCTTCCCGTCCGAGGACATCATCTTCGACCCGAACGTGTTCGCGGTGGCGACCGGCATCGAGGAGCACGCGTCGTACGGCAAGGACTTCATCGAGGCCACGCGCTGGATCAAGGAGAACCTGCCCGGCGCCAAGGTCTCGGGCGGCATCTCCAACGTCAGCTTCTCGTTCCGCGGCAACAACCCCGTCCGCGAGGCGATCCACGCGGTCTTCCTCTACCACGCGATCGACGCCGGCCTGGACATGGGAATCGTCAACGCCGGTGCCCTCGTGGTCTACGACCAGGTCGAGCCGGAGCTGCGCGAGCGGATCGAGGACGTCGTCCTCAACCGCCGTCCCGACGCTGCCGAGCGTCTGCTGGAGATCGCCGAGGAGCACAACAAGGCCGGTGAGGTCGTCGAGGCGACCGAGGCCGAGTGGCGCTCGCTGCCCGGTCGGCGAGCGGATCACGCACGCGCTGGTGAAGGGCATCGACACCTACGCCGAGTCCGACACCGAGGAGCTCCGGCAGGAGATCGCCGCGCGCGGCGGGCGCCCGATCGAGGTGATCGAGGGTCCGCTGATGGACGGCATGGACGTCGTCGGTGACCTGTTCGGCGCCGGCAAGATGTTCCTCCCGCAGGTGGTGAAGTCGGCCCGCGTGATGAAGAAGGCCGTCGCCTACCTGATCCCGTTCATCGAGCAGGAGAAGATCGACAACCCCGAGTACGCCACCGCCAAGGAGACCAACGGCACGATCGTGATGGCCACGGTCAAGGGCGACGTGCACGACATCGGCAAGAACATCGTCGGCGTGGTGCTGCAGTGCAACAACTTCGAGGTGATCGACCTCGGCGTGATGGTGCCGGTGCAGAAGATCCTCGACACCGCTGCCGAGATCGGCGCGGACGCCATCGGCCTCTCCGGCCTGATCACCCCGTCCCTCGACGAGATGGTCACCGTCGCCTCCGAGATGCAGCGGCAGGGTCTGAAGATCCCGCTGCTCATCGGTGGCGCGACGACCTCGCGCGCCCACACCGCGGTCAAGGTCGACGGCAAGTACGACGGACCGGTGGTCTGGGTCAAGGACGCCTCGCGGTCCGTGCCGACGCTGGCCTCGCTGCTCAGCGACGAGCGCCGGCCCGCCCTGATGGCCTCCATCGCCGAGGACTACGACTCGCTGCGCGCCCGCCACGCGACCAAGCACGACCGCCCGATGGCCACCCTCGAGAAGGCGCGCGCCAACCGCACGCCGATCGACTGGGACGGCTACCAGCCGCCGGCGCCGAAGCAGCCCGGCGTGCACGTGCTCACCGACTACGACATCGCCGAGCTGCGCGACTACATCGACTGGCAGCCGTTCTTCAACGCCTGGGAGATGAAGGGCAAGTTCCCCGACATCCTCAACAACCCGGCCACGAGCGAGACGGCCCGGTCGCTCTACGACGACGCCCAGGTGATGCTCGACCGGATCATCGAGGAGAAGTGGCTGACCGCCAACGCGGTCTTCGGGTTCTTCCCCGCCGCGGCTGACGGCG
This sequence comes from uncultured Actinomycetota bacterium, assembly GCA_963769475.1. Taxonomy (GTDB): domain Bacteria; phylum Actinomycetota; class Actinomycetes; order Propionibacteriales; family Nocardioidaceae; genus Nocardioides. Next base: position 153,417 of record CAVYLX010000005.1, read on the forward strand.
ACGACGTCGTGCTCTACACCGACGAGGACCGCACCGAGGTCCTGACGACGCTCTACAACCTGCGCCAGCAGGGCGAGCACCGCGACGGCGTACCGAACCGGTCGCTGGGTGACTTCATCGCGCCCGCCGAGACCGGCCTGCCCGACCACATCGGTGCGTTCGCGGTGACGGCTGGGCTCGGCGCGGTCGACCGGATCCTGGCGACTGAAGAAGGACAACGACGACTACTCCGCGATCCTGCTCGAGTCGATCGCCGACCGGCTCGCCGAGGCGTTCGCCGAGCGCCTGCACGAGCGGGTGCGCAAGGAGTTCTGGGGCCACGCCTCCGACGAGCAGCTCGACAACGAGTCGCTGATCGCCGAGAAGTACTCCGGCATCCGCCCGGCACCCGGCTATCCCGCCTGCCCGGACCACACCGAGAAGGCAGACGCTCTGGGAGCTCCTCGACGTCAAGGCCAGCACCGGCATCGAGCTCACCGAGAGCATGGCCATGTGGCCGGGCGCGGCGGTCTCCGGCTGGTACTTCAGCCACCCGCAGTCGCAGTACTTCGTGGTCGGACGGCTCGGCCGCGACCAGGTCGCCGAGTACGCCGAGCGCAAGGGCTGGACCCTGGCCGAGACCGAGAAGTGGCTCTCGCCCAACCTCGGCTACGACCCGGATGACTGAGCCCCCGCAGACCCGACCCGCAGCAGTCCTGTGGGACATGGACGGCACCCTCGTCGACACCGAGCCGTACTGGATCGAGACGGAGTTCGAGCTCGCCGAGAAGTACGGCGGCAGCTGGAGCCGCGAGGACGCCCTGCGAGCTGGTCGGCAACGACCTGATCACCTCGGCGCACTACATCCGGAAGCGGATGGGCCTCGACCTCAGCTCCCGAGGAGATCGTCGAGATCCTCCTCGACGGCGTGGTGGCCCGGGTGCAGCAGGACGTGCCGTGGCGCCCAGGAGCCCGCGAGCTGCTGGCCGAGCTGCGGGCCGCGCACGTGCCCTGCGGCCTGGTGACCATGTCCTACACCCGCTTCGTGGCGCCGATCCTCGCCGCGCTGCCCGCTGACACGTTCTCGGCGATCGTCACCGGAGACATCGTCGAGCGCGGCAAGCCGGACCCGGAGCCGTACCTGATGGCGGCCCGGATGCTCGGCGTACACCCCGAGGACTGCCTGGCCATCGAGGACTCCAACACCGGCACCATCTCGGCGGTCGCCGCCGGCTGCGCGGTCCTCGTGGTGCCCAACCACGTGGAGGTGGAGCCGGGCGAGGGCCGCTCGTTCGCGGCCTCGCTGGAGGAGATCGACCTCGCCGGGCTCCGTCGACTTCTGCCCTCGGGTGCCCGGAGGTCCTAGTACCATCGGACACTGGCAGCGCAGTACTCAATAGCCGTGCAGGATTGCAGCCAGTCGGGGGCTTGATCTCCTGCATCGCAAGTAGGTCAGGAAACCTCGAATGTCCGTTCTTCGCAGTCTCGCCTTCGTGCTCAGCCTCGTGCTGAGCTCAGCGGCCCTGGTGGGCGCCTCCAGCGCGCTAGCCAGTGAAGGTGAGACTGCGAAGATCGACTACCGCGCTGCGGAGCCGGATGCAGGAGTTCGTCACCTGCGACGCCGCGAGCCGGGTCAAGGTGCGCGTCGAGGCCGATGACGACGGGCGTCCTCGAAGTCGTCGGGGTCGTCTTCAGCGACGGCGAGGACAAGTGGTCGTGGAAGTTCAAGCACGACGACGACTTCTCCGCCAAGGGCGAGGTCGCAGCCAAGGAGCGCGAGGTCGACCGGTCCTTCCGGATCGTGCGCTCGATGATCAACTTCGTGGGCACCGACCTGGTCACCTTCCGCGCTGAGAACGAGACGACCGGCGAAGTCTGCGTGCGCCGAGCTCAGCCTACTGAGAGGATGACGGACGTCCGCGTCCGCGACCCACTCGAGGTGACCCGCCGTGCGAGTGCTCCGCAGCCCGGTCACCCAGTTCCTGCTGATCGGCGTGCTGACCGTCGTCGGCGTCGTCGTGGGCAGCAACTACCTGGCCGACCGAGCCGCCCTCGACGAAGCCATCGAGGAGGCTCAAGCGCACCACCGAGGTGCTGGCCACGTCGGTGGCCGAGCCGGCGCTGCCCGAGGGACATCGTCGAGGCGGCGACCGCCCGGTGCGGTCGACCAGATCGACCGCAGAGGGCCTGCCGTGCTCTGCTGGACGTCGACCAGGTCGACCGGGTCACCATCTCGAGACGCCAGCGGTCGGATCGTCTACTCCGACGAGTGCGCGCTCTGATCGGCAAGACGCGACCGAGCTGGACGCCGACCATCTGCGCGTGCTGACCGAAGGCGGCAGCGGCTCGCAGTACTCCGAGTCCGAGAGCCCCCCGGCGGGCCGCAGCGACGAAGCCGATCGAGGGCACGATTCGGACCTACACCCGGATCGAGTACGCCCAAGGGTCGAACCGCTGCTGTTCGAGACCTACTACTCGGCAGACGAGATCGAGTCGCGGGCCGGCGAGATCTTCGGCTCGTTCCGCTGGATCGCGCTGGTGCCGGTCGATCCTGCTGATCCTGCCGGTGCTGCTGATCCTCCGGCTGCTGACCGGACAGCTGAACCGCGCCGCCAAGGAGCGCGAGCGACTGCTCCGCTCGGCCATCGACGCCTCCGACGCCGAGCGACGTCGGATCGCCCGCGACCTCCACGACGGCGTCGTCCAGGAGCTGGCCGGCACCGCGTTCTCGGTGTTCGCCCTGGCCCGCGACGAGGAGACCAGCGAGGCGTCCCGACCCGCCCTGCAGTCAGCGAGCGTCGCGCTGCGCGACTCGCTGAAGGCGCTGCGCTCGCTGCTGGCCGAGATCCACCCGCCGGAGCTGCATCCCGAGGGCCTGCCGTCGGCGCTCGACGACCTGATCGCTCCGGCTGCTGCCGCAGGCATCCAGGCCTCCGTCAGCATCGACGGCGAGAAGTCGGCGAGCGACGCCGAGGCGGCCCTGGTCTGGCGGGTCGCCCAGGAGGCGGTGCGCAACGCCATCCGGCACTCGGGCGCCACTACCCTGGCCGTGACCGTCCGAGGCAACGGCGAGAAGCTCTCTTTGGCCGTTGTGGACGACGGAGCCGGCTTCGACCCCGACAATGTGGTGGACCCCGACCGCTACGGACTCCGGGGCCTCCGCAGCCTGGTCAGGGATGTCGGGGGAGAGCTCGAGGTCATCTCGGCGCCCGGAGAGGGGACGACAGTTCGGATGGAGGTGGACATCACGTGACGACCGAGCCGAAGCCGGGCGAGGCCCCGACCCCGCCCATCCTGGTGGTCATCGTCGACGACCACGCCATGATCCGCGCCGGGCTCGAGCAGCTGCTCAGCGGCACCGACGACATCCGGGTGGTCGGCCACGCCGAGGACGGCGAGCAGGCCCTCGAGGTCGTCGAGTCCGTGCGGCCCGACGTCGTACTGATGGACCTCCAGATGCCGAACGTCGACGGCGTCACCGCGATCCGGCGGATCCAGGCGCTCGACATCGGCGTCGACGTGCTGGTGCTGACGTCGTTCAACGACCAGGAGCGCATCGTGGGCGCGCTCGACGCCGGCGCGGTGGGCTACCTCCTCAAGGATGCCGACCCCGAGGACGTCCTCCGCGGCGTCCGCGCGGTCGCCCGGGGCGAGTCGCCGATCGACCCGAAGGCCGCCCGCACCCTGCTCGGAGCCCGCGCCGACTCCCATCCCGTGCAGCTCACCAGCCGGGAGGCCGAGGTGCTCGGTCTGGTCCGCGAAGGGCTCGCCAACCGCCAGGTCGCGCGCCGGCTCGATATCAGCGAGCGCACCGTCAAGGCACACCTGACCTCGGCCTTTGCCCGGATCGGGGTCTCCGACCGCACCCAGGCGGCCCTCTGGGCCGAGCGCCACGGCCTCTAGCTCCCCCGAGAATCTCCGCCCGATCCCGCCTGGGCCGGGAATCGTTTCCGAATCGCGACCCGTCGCGAGGGGATCTTCGGTAGCCACCACTCGGACAGCCTTGTATGTTCCGTGCGTTCGCTCCATGAGCACTCGGGCGAGATCCCGGGCTCTGCGAGGAAGTTCGACCGTGAGGTGAATCGTGCGACTCAATAGAAAATCTCTACGTACCGGGATTCTTGCCGGCTTGGTTGCGACGTCGTTGGTCCTCGCGGGCTGCGCCGACAGTGACCGCGACGACGACGGTGACGGTGGTGGCGGCGGCGAAACCGCGAGCGGCGGCACGTTCGTCTTCGCGGGCTCGGCGGAGCCCACTGCCCTCGACCCGTTCCTCGTGTCGGACGGCGAAAGCTTCCGGGTCGCACGGCAGATCTTCGAAGGTCTGGTCGGCACCGTGCCCGGCACGGCCGACCCTGCGCCCCTGCTTGCCAAGAGCTGGGAAGTCGCCCCTGACGGGCTGTCGTACACCTTCGACCTCGAGACCGGCGTGAAGTTCCACGACGGCAGCGACTTCAACGCCGAGGCCGTCTGCTTCAACTTCGACCGTTGGTACAACATGCCCGAGTCCGGGCAGACCGAGGACCTCACGTACTACTACGGCGCGCTGTTCCGCGGCTTCGCCACGGGCGAGAACGCCGACGCGGCGATCTACGAGTCCTGCGCTGCAGACGGTGACGCCAGCGTCACCATTGCGCTGAAGAAGCCGTTCGCCGGATTCATCTCGGCCCTGTCGCTCCCGGCGTTCTCCATGCAGAGCCCGACCGCGCTGGAGGAGTTCCAGGACGACGCGGCGGAGAACCCGCGCAACACCGAGTACTCCACGGCCCACCCGGTGGGCACGGGGCCGTTCTCGTTCGAGGCGTGGAACCGCGAGGAGAACGTCACCCTCGTCCGCAACGACGACTACTGGGGTGAGGTCGCCAAGATCGACAAGGCCGTCATCGTCGCCATCGACGACCCGAAGGCCCGCGCCGACGCGCTGACCAACGAGGAGATCCAGGGCTTCGACCTGGTCGGTCCCGCCGACCTCGGTCCCCTGGAGGAAGCCGGCATGACCATCGCCAACCGGCCCGCCTTCAACGTCCTCTACCTGGGCATGAACCAGAAGCAGAAGCCGCTCGACGACATCCGGGTCCGCCAGGCGATCGCGCACGCGATCAACCTGGAGGAGGTCATCAGCACCTCGATGCCCGAGGGCACCGAGCCTGCGACCCAGTTCATCCCCGAGGTGGTCAACGGCTTCGCGAGCGATGTCACGACCTACGACTTCGACCCCGACGCCGCGAAGGCGCTGCTCGAGGAGGCCGGCGCGACCGGTGCCGAGATCGAGTTCAACTACCCGACCGGTGTCTCGCGGCCGTACATGCCGGACCCGGAGGCGACCTTCAACATCATCCGGACCCAGCTCGAGGCCGTCGGCCTGAAGGTCAAGCCCACCGCCGACCAGTGGGACCCGGACTACCTGGAGAAGATCCAGGGCACGCCTGACCACGGCATCCACCTCCTCGGGTGGACCGGCGACTACAACGACACCGACAACTTCCTCGGCGTCTTCTTCGGTCAGGAGTCCAACGAGTGGGGCTTCGACAACCCGGAGATCTTCCAGGCTCTCGACGAGGCCCGTGGGCTGCCCACGGTCGACGAGCAGACCCCGCTCTACGAGGAGATCAACCGCCAGGTCATGGACTACCTGCCCGGCGTACCGATCGCTCACCCGGTGCCGTCCCTCGCCTTCGCTCCTGGCGTCGAGGGGTACGAGCCGAGCCCGGTGCAGGACGAGGTCTGGAACCTCGTCACCGTCCCGGAGTAGTGGTCGAGCTGACCTCAGGGTCAACGCGCAGGCGGCGGTAGGGCGATGCTTCGTTTCGCCCTCCGCCGCCTGGCGCTCATGGTTCCCGTCCTGGCAGGGCTCTCACTCCTTCTGTTCATCTGGGTGAGGGCCCTGCCGGGCGACCCGGCCCGGGCGTTGCTCGGCCAGCGAGCAAATGACGAGAGCATCCGACGGGTCACCGAGGCCTACGGCTTCGACGACCCGCTGATCCAGCAGTACCTCGCCTACCTCAAGTCGCTGCGCGCAGGGCGACTTCCTGAACTCCATCCGCACCGGGCAGCCGGTGCTGGAGAGCTTCACCAGCCGGTTCCCGGCGACCGTCGAGCTGGGGTTTGCGGCTCTGCTGTTCGCGGTGGTGCTCGGCATCCCGCTCGGCTATTTCGCGGCTCGGCACCAGGGACGTTTCCTCGACACCTTCGTGGTCTCGGGCTCGCTGCTCGGCGTGACGATCCCGGTGTTCTTCCTGGCGATCCTGCTCAAGCTGGTCTTCGCCGACTGGCTGGACTGGTTCCCGACCCAGGGACGACAAGATCCTGGGGGAGACGCGACCGAGGTGACCGGTTTCGCCGTGCTCGATGGTTTGCTGACCGGCGAGTTCGATGCGTCGTGGGACGCGATCATGCACCTGGTGCTGCCGGCGATCGCCCTGGGCACCATCCCGCTCGCGATCATCGTGCGGATCACCCGGGCCTCGGTCGCCGAGGTGCTGCACGAGGACTACGTGCGCACGGCCGAGAGCAAGGGTCTGTCGTCGCGGGTCATCTCGCGGCGCCACGTGCTGCGTAACGCCATGCTGCCGGTCGCGACGACGATCGGCCTCCAGACCGGTCTGCTGTTCTCGGGTGCGGTGCTCACCGAGACGGTGTTCAACTTCAACGGCATCGGGTCCTACCTGTTCCAGGCGATCAGCCAACGCGACTACCCGGTGCTCCAGGGCTACATCCTGTGCATCGCCGTCATCTACTCACTCATCAACCTGGCGGTCGACCTCATCTACGGCGTCATCGATCCAAGGGTGCGTGTGTCATGAGCATCCCGATGATGCCCGGCGGCCCGGATCCGGCCGGCGTGGACCTGACCACGATCGCGGCAGAGGAGCACGGCGTCAGCCTGTGGCGAGGCGCCGCGCGCCGGCTCCGTCGCAACCCCACCGCCATCCTGGGCCTGCTGATCGTGCTCGCGTTCGCCGTGATCGCGATCATCGCGCCGCTGCTCACCCCCTACGAGCCCGGCTCTGCGCAGTGGGCCGGGCAGATCACGCCAGGGAGCGTCCCGGGCCCCAGCGACGACCACCGTCTCGGCCTCGACTCGTTCGGGTCGGACATGTGGACGCAGATGCTCTTCGGGGCCCGACAGTCACTGATCTACGGCATCGTGTCGACGGCCATCGGGCTCGCGGCCGGCACCCTGCTCGGCATCATCGCCGGCGGGTTCGGCAGCGTCGGTGGGCGCGTCGGCGGCTGGGTCGACGCCACGGTCATGCGCCTGGTCGACATCATGCTGTCCGTCCCGAGCCTGCTGCTGGCCGTGAGCATCGCCGCCGTACTCGGCAAGAACGCCTACGCCATCATGATCGCCATCGGTGCGGCGCAGATCCCGATCTTCGCCCGCCTGCTGCGCGGCTCGATGCTCGCCCAGGGCAGGTCCGACTACGTGCTGGCCGCGTCTGCGCTGGGGCTGCGGAAGCGTCGGATCGTGATGAGCCACGTGCTGCCCAACTCCGTCGGTCCCACGATCGTCCAGGCCACGCTCAACCTGGCGACCGCGATCATCGAGGTGGCAGCGCTGTCCTACCTGGGGCTCGGTGAGGCGGATCCCGCGGTCGCGGAGTGGGGGCGCATGCTGGTGGCCGCCCAGGACCGCTTCGAGGCGGATCCGCGCCTCGCCTTCTATCCAGGCATCGCCATCGCCATCACCGCTCTCGGCTTCACGCTCTTCGGTGAAGCTCTGCGCGAGGCACTCGACCCCAGATCGCGCAGGTGAGCGGCATGACATTCAGTCTGGAGGACCGGCCCGTGGGCACGCATCCGAGCAGCGAGCCGTTGCTCAGGGTGCGCGACCTGAGAGTCGAGTTCGGCCTGCGAGGTCAGCGCCGGACCCAGGCCGTCGACGGCGTGTCCTTCGACATCCGGCCGGGTGAGCACGTCGGCCTGGTCGGTGAGTCCGGCAGCGGCAAGTCGGTCACCTCGCTGGCGATCATGGGTCTGCTGCCGAAGCGGGGGGTTCGGGTCTCGGGCGAGGTCAGCTACGACGGTCGCAACCTCTTGGACCTGTCGAGGTCCGCGATGTCGAAGCTGCGAGGCCGCGACATCGCGATGATCTTCCAGGACCCCATGACCTCGCTGAACCCGGTCGTGACGATCGGGGTGCAGGTGGCCGAGGTGATCATCCGCCACAACGACGTCACCAAGCAGGAAGCGCGCAACCGGGCAGGCGACCTGCTCAGCAGGGTCGGCATCCCCGATCCGTTGCGGAGGTTGAAGGAGTACCCCCACCAGCTGTCCGGCGGCATGCGCCAGCGCGTGCTGATCGCGATCGCCCTGGCCTGCGAGCCCCGGCTGCTGATCGCCGACGAGCCGACCACCGCTCTCGACGTCACCATCCAGGCGCAGGTGCTCGAGGTCCTCAAGGAGCTGGTCGCCGACACCCAGGCCGCGCTCCTGATGATCACCCACGACCTCGGTGTCGTGGCCGGTCTCTGCGACCGCGTCAACGTGATGTACTCCGGCCGGATCGTCGAGGCAACCACCCGCGACGTCCTGTTCGAGCAGCCACGCCACCCCTACACCGGCGGGCTGCTCCGCAGCATCCCGCGACTCGACACGCCCCGCGGAGAGCCGCTGGTCGCCATCCCGGGGTCTCCCACGAACACCCTGCCGTGGAGCCAGGGCTGCGCCTTCGCTCCCCGCTGCGCCAACGTCGTCGCCCAGTGCGTCAACGAACCACCGGAGCTCACCGACGAGGGCATCCGCGACGTCCGCTGCTACAACCCCCTGGAGCCGGCAGACGCCCATCAGCCGGGAGGAGTCCGATGAGCAGCGAGCCGAGCGGGGTCGCACCACTGGTCAAGGTGGAGGGCCTCAAGGTCCACTTCCCGATCAGGAGCGGCCTGCTGCTGGGCCGGCAGGTCGGCGCCGTCAAGGCGGTCGACGGGGTCGACCTCCAGATCCCCGAGGGGCGGACCCTGGGTCTCGTCGGTGAGTCGGGCTGCGGCAAGTCGACGCTCGGCAAGGCACTCCTGCGGCTGGCTCCGGTCACGGAGGGGCGCGTCATGTACGACGGCACCGACGTCGCCTCGTTGCACGGCGAGAAGCTGCGGAAGATGCGGCAGCACATGCAGATGGTCTTCCAGGACCCGCTCGCCAGCCTCAACCCGCGGCAGAGCGTCGAGACGATCCTGACCGAGCCGCTGCGCGCCCACGGGATCACCTACGACCGCAAGACGCGGGTGCGTGACCTGCTCGACTCGGTCGGCCTGCCCGCCGCAGCGGCCACGAAGTACCCTCACGAGTTCTCCGGCGGCCAGCGACAGCGGATCGGCATCGCCCGCGCCATCGCCCTCGAGCCCCGGTTCGTGATCGCCGACGAGCCCGTCTCTGCTCTCGACGTCTCGATCCAGGCGCAGGTGCTCAACCTGCTGAGCGAGCTGCAGGAGCGACTCGGGCTCACCTACCTGGTCATCGCCCACGACCTCGCCGTTGTCCGGCACGTGTCGGACGAGGTCGCCGTGATGTACCTGGGCGGCGTCGTTGAGCAGGCCCCGAGCGACGACCTCTACGCACAGCCGATGCACCCCTACACCAAGGCGCTGATGTCGGCCGTGCCCGTGCCGGACCCCAAGATCGAGGCACGTCGCGAGCGCATCGTGCTGGCCGGGGACCTGCCGTCACCGGCGAACCCGCCGCCCGGCTGCCGGTTCCACACCCGGTGCCCGTTCCGGCAGGAGACCCGATGCGACGAGGAACGGCCCGAGCTGCGGCTGCTCGCGCCGGGGCATCTGGTGGCCTGTCACTGGGCAGAGGAGATCGCTGACGGCCGGATCAAGCCGCACGAGGTGACGGCCGACGAGGTCGAAGAGGCCCAGTTCGCCTGAGCCCGTGACCAGGATCGTTTGATCGGGCACCTGGTGGGCAGTCTCCCGGCACCAAGGCTTCAAGGCCTCGACCACAAGGAGAACCTGTGCCACATCTCGGGATCAGAGTCACCCTGCTTGCCTTCATCACCGGCCTGCTCACGGTCATCACCCTCAGCACCGCTACGGCGCCGTCCCAGGCAGCACCGTGCTCGGGCAACGAGCGCAAGCTCGTCTACCAGAAGGACCCGGTGCGGGTCATCAAGACCTACCGCGGGACCTCCCTCTACAACGGCACCGAGGACAACATGCGCCGGTGGCGCAAGGTCAAGGTCACCACGGAGTTCTCGCTGCGGGCCTTCGCCGAAGGAGAGATCTCGGCGAGCGGCAAGCTCTGGAAGATCGCGAAGGCCGGGGCCGAGGTGCGGTTCGGGTCCGACCTCGAGTTCCGGGTGGCCAAGAACACCGTCCTCCGGGACACCATGCTCATCCGCCCCGGCTACTCGGGTTGGTACCAGGCCGAGATCAAGCGCCAGCGGATCGTCGCCCTCGTCAAGCAGGCCCGCAGGCCGGACTGCAACTACGTCTTCACCGGTGACAAGTTCATCTTCGACCCGGTCGGCGTCGGTGAGGCCGGACTGACCAAGCCCGGTCGGGTCACCTGGCGCCAGGCCGGCTGACCGACCCCGCTGATTGACCGGCGACCCCGGCGTCCGTGGTTGGCGCCGGGGTCTCCTGCTCGTCGGGCGGGGCCGGAAGCGGGGGCGGCGTGCCGCCGTAGGCCGGGCAGATCGCCTGGTGGGCGCACCAGGAGCACAACCTGCTCGGACTGGGCCGCCAGTCGCCGGTCTCCCGCGCGGTGGTGATCGCCCGCCAGACCGCCTCGACCTTCCGCTCGGTGGCGAGGAGGTCGTGCTCGTCGGGCTCGTAGCGGATCACCTCGCCGTCGCCGAGGTAGATCAGCTGCAGCATCTTGGGCACCACGCCCCGCGTCCGCCAGATGGCGAGTGCGTAGAACCTCAGCTGGAACAACGCCTTGCCCTCGAACCCGACGCCGGGGGAGCGGCCCGACTTGTAGTCCACCACTCTGATGGCGCCGTCGGGTGCGATGTCGACCCGGTCGACGAAGCCGCGCAGCAGCAGCTTGGACTCGAGCAGCGTCTCGACGTAGAGCTCGCGCTCGGCCGGCTCGAGCCGGCGCGGGTCCTCGAGCGTGAAGTAGCGGTCGACGGCGACGCGGCAGCTGGTCAACCACTCGTCGAGTGGAGGCCCGCCCTCGACGTCGAACATCTCCGCGGCCGCCGGCTCGGCCTCGAGCACGGACTCCCACGCGGGGACGATCAGCTCGTGGGCCTGCTCGGGGGTGCGCTCGAGGGCGGGCAGGTCGAACAGGTCCTCGAGCACCTTGTGCACCACTGTGCCGCGCATGGCGTCGACAGAGAACGGCTCGGGCAGCTTGTCGATGGTCCGGAAGCGAAAGAGAAGCGGGCAGCTCATGAAGTCGCCCGCCCGGCTCGGTGAGATCGCGCCGAGGACGTTGATCCCGTCGACCACTGTCGAGTGCGCCTCGGCCGGTGACTCGACGGCTTCAACCGCAGCGTCGACGACGATGTCGACCGGATCGACCCCCTGCACACTCATCACCTGCCTCCTGAGCCGAACACTAGGCGAGGCCACCGACAGTGCCTCGGATAGGCATGACACCCGAACCACGGCCGCGCAGCAGGTCGGGGGTTGGGGGGCATGCCCTAGCGTGGGAGCGTGTCCGAGCCCGAGCAACGAACGCCTGAGCGCGCCCGGCCTCCAGGCACGTTCAAGGTCGGCACGATCGCTGGGTCCGACGTACTGATCTCGTCGTCGTGGTTCCTTGTCGCCGGCCTGATCGCCGTGATCATGGCGCCTCGGGTCGAGCAGGTGCAGCCCGGTCTGGGCGCCGGGAAGTACGTCGCCGGGCTGGCCTTCGCGGTGGTGCTCTACCTGTCGGTGCTGCTGCACGAGGCGTCGCACGCCGTGATGGCTCGGCGCTACGGCTTCGCGGTGCACTCGATCACGCTCCACTTCCTGGGCGGCATGACCGCGATCGAGGGGGAGTCACGCACGCCGCGGCAGGAGTTCTCGATCGCGGTGGTCGGCCCGCTCACCTCGCTCGCGGTCGGCGCGGCAGCCATCGGGCTGTGGTTCGTCACCCCCGACGGCCTGCTGCTCATGGCCGTCGAGGGCCTGGCCGCGGCCAACGTGCTGGTCGGCGTACTCAACCTGGTGCCCGGGCTCCCGCTCGACGGCGGCCGCGTGCTGAAGGCGTTCGTGTGGCGCCTCTCCGGCAGTGCGCACACCGGCACCATCGCAGCCGGCTGGGGCGGACGCATCACCGCGGTCGCAGTCCTGCTCTGGCCGCTGGCCATGGAGCCGATCTTCGACGTGCGCGCCGACGTCCTCGACTTCGTCCTGTGCACGGTCATCGCGGTGTTCCTGTGGACCGGCGCCACGGCAGCCATGTCGTCGGCGAAGCTCCGCCGGCGACTGCCCGCGCTCGTCGCCCGCGACCTGGCCCGGCGGACGCTGGCCGTGCCCGACGATCTGCCCTTGTCCGAGGCGATCCGGCGCGCCAGGGAGGCCCAGGCCGGCAGCCTGATCACGGTGACCAGCGCCGGACGGCCCGTCGGCGTGGTCAACGAACACGCGCTCCTGGCGACGCCCGAGGACCGTCGGCCCTGGGTGTCGGTCTCCACCGTCGCCCGCACCCTCGACGACGGGCTCACCCTTCCGGTCTCGATCACCGGCGAGGAGCTGGTCAACGCGATCACCCGGACCCCGGCACACGAGTACCTCCTGGTCGAGGACGACGGCTCGATCTACGGCGTGCTGACCACCGCCGACGTGGACAAGGCGTTCCGCGCCACCTCTTAGGGCGCGGCTGGCAAGTTCCGACCTACTACGCGGCGCCCAGAACGCACGCTGCCGGCGTTGCCGGCGCTCGTTGGACGAGTTAGTACGACTTCGCACCGGCGCCTTGGCATCGCACGTTCTGGACGCCGCTCGCTACGGCCGTTACTTACCAGTCGCGCCCTAGTACGGTTCGCCAGTGGATTCCTCGACAACCCCCGGAAACGGCGGCCCCGACGTGCCGCACGATGCCTGGTCCGGCGTGCACCGGGGACCGCTCCGGGTCGGGGAGTGGGTGCGGCTCGTGGACACCAAGGGCCGCAAGCACAACATCTGCCTCGAGGCCGGCAAGCGTTTCTTCTCCAACCGGGGACACTTCGAGCACGACGAGCTGATCGGGCGCGAAGAGGGGTTCACGGTCACCTCGTCGGCGGGCGGCGAGTACCTCGTCTTCCGGCCGCTGCTGTCGGAGTTCGTGGTGTCGATGCCGCGCGGCGCGGCCGTGGTCTATCCCAAGGACGCGGCCCAGATCGTCGCCATGGCCGACATCTACCCCGGAGCAGACGTGGTCGAGGCCGGCGTCGGGTCCGGCGCGCTGACCTGCTCGCTGCTGCGGGCAGTGGGGCCGCTCGGCACGGTGACGTCGTACGAACGGCGCGAGGAGTTCGCCGACGTCGCGCGCCGCAACGTCGACCAGTTCTTCGGTTCGGCCGACGGGCAGAGCCACCCCGCGTGGTCGCTCCTGCTCGGCGACCTGGCCGAGGAACTGCCCGCGTCGGGCCGCCGCTGCGACCGGATCATCCTCGACATGCTGGCGCCCTGGGAGTGCCTGGACGCTGCTGCGGGTGCCCTGCGCTCCGGCGGCATCGTGTGCGCCTACGTCGCCACGACGACCCAGCTGTCCCGCTTCATGGAGACCGTCCGGCTGCACGGCGGGTTCACCGAGCCGCAGGCCTGGGAGTCGATGGTCCGCGACTGGCACGTGGAAGGGCTGGCGGTGCGCCCGGGTCACAAGATGATCGGCCACACGGCGTTCCTGGTCACCGCGCGGCGGATGGCGCCCGGGCAGACCGCGCCTCGCAAGACTCGCCGGCCGGCCCCCGGCGCCTATGGCCCCGACTACACGGGCCCGCGGCCGCCCGACGTCCCGCTCGAGCCTGCGGAGCCCGTCGACGAATGAAGCCGTTCCTGCTGCTCTCGATCCGCGCGGAGAAACCCGCCGCGGATGACGAGTACGACGCCTTCTGCCGCTTCCTCGACGTCGCACCGCGCGATCTCCACCGCGTCCAGCTCGGCGTCGAGCCGCTCGGCCGGGTCGCGCTCGACAACTGGTCCGGCATCATCCTCGGCGGCGGCTCGTTCACGTTCTCCGACCCCGAGGACGCGAAGTCGCCGGGTCAGCGGCAGGCCGAGACCGAGCTGATCGGCCTCCTGGACCAGGTCGTCGCCGCCGACTTCCCCTTCCTCGGCGCCTGCTACGGCATCGGCAGCCTGGGCAGCCACCAGGGCGGGACCGTCGACCGGTCCTACCCGGAGCCGGTCGGGCCGCTCTCCATCTCACTCACCGAGGACGGGCTCGCCGACCCGCTGTTCGCCGACGTGCCGCGCGACTTCGCGGCGTACGGAGGGCACAAGGAGGCGCTGAGCATCCTGCCCGACCATGCCGTCCACCTGGCCACGTCGGCCGCGTGCCCGGTGCAGGCGTTCCGGGTGGGGGAGCACGTCTACGCGACGCAGTTCCATCCCGAGCTGGACCTCGCCGGCGTACACACCCGGATCGACGTGTACTCCACCTACGGCTACTTCGACCCCAGCGAAGCCGCCTCTTTGCGCGCGTTGTCGGCCACCGTGGATGTGATGCATCCCATGACGCTCCTGCGAAACTTCGCCAACCGGTACCGGCCCGTCGCTGAAATCGTGACCGACACCGCTGGTTATCCACTTCCGTAACGCGATGTCGCGGGTAGGGTCGTTCAGGCAGGAGGTGATGCTCATGTCTTCCATGGACAGCGGATCTAGCTCCGGGGGTCGACCGCCCGAGGAGCTCGAGACTCAGGTGCGCTTTCTCGAGGCCGAGGTGACGGATCTTCGTCGTCGGCTGACCGAGTCGCCCTCGCAGAGCCGTGGCATGGAGCTCCGGCTCGCCGATGCCCAGCGGTCGTTGGCTGCGGTCACGGCCCAGAACGAGCGCCTCGCCGAGACCCTGCGCGAGGCCCGCGACCAGATCATGAAGCTGAAGGAAGAGGTCGACCGGCTCGCACAGCCGCCGGCCGGCTTCGGCACGTTCCTGACCCGCAACGACGACGACTCGGTCGACGTGTTCACCGGCGGGCGCAAGCTCCGGGTGAGCGTGAGCCCGGCCGTCGAGCTCGACAACCTGCAGCGTGGGCAGGAGGTCATGCTCAATGAGGCCCTCAACGTCGTCGCCGCCTTCGAGTTCGAAGAGATCGGCGAGGTCGTGATGCTCAAGGAGATCCTCGCCGACGGCGAGCGCGCGCTGGTGATCGCCAACGCCGACGAGGAACGCGTCGTCCGCCTCGCTGAGCCGCTGCGCGGCGCCACCCTGCGCGCCGGCGACTCACTGCTGCTCGAGTCGCGGTCGGGCTACGTCTACGAGCGCGTCCCCAAGTCCGAGGTCGAGGAGCTCGTCCTCGAAGAGGTCCCCGACATCGACTACGACTCGATCGGCGGTCTGGTCAACCAGATCGACCAGATCCGTGACGCGGTCGAGCTGCCCTACCTCCACCCCGAGCTCTTCAAGGAGCACCAGCTCAAGCCGCCCAAGGGTGTGCTCCTGTACGGCCCTCCAGGCTGTGGCAAGACGCTGATCGCGAAGGCGGTCGCCAACTCGCTCGCCAAGAAGGTCGCGGCCAAGACCGGGCAGGAGGGCAAGTCCTACTTCCTCAACATCAAGGGCCCCGAGCTGCTCAACAAGTACGTCGGCGAGACCGAGCGCCACATCCGCCTGGTCTTCCAGCGGGCCCGGGAGAAGGCCAGCGAAGGCACGCCGGTCATCGTCTTCTTCGACGAGATGGACTCGCTGTTCCGCACCCGCGGCTCGGGCGTCTCCTCCGATGTCGAGAACACCATCGTCCCGCAGCTGCTGAGCGAGATCGACGGCGTCGAGCTGCTCGAGAACGTCCTGGTCATCGGCGCCTCCAACCGTGAGGACATGATCGACCCCGCGATCCTGCGGCCCGGTCGCCTCGACGTGAAGATCAAGATCGAGCGTCCCGACGCGGAGTCGGCGCGCGACATCTTCTCGAAGTACCTCCTCGAGAGCCTGCCGCTGCACGCCGACGACCTGAAGGAGTTCGGCAACGACCGCGACGCCTGCGTGGCCGGGATGATCCGGGCCACCGTCGAGCGGATGTACACCGAGACCGAGGAGAACCGCTTCCTGGAGGTCACCTACGCCAACGGTGACAAGGAGGTCCTCTACTTCAAGGACTTCAACTCCGGCGCGATGATCCAGAACATCGTCGACCGGGCCAAGAAGATGGCGATCAAGGACTTCCTCGAGCAGCAGCAGCGAGGCCTGCGGATCTCGCACCTGCTCCAGGCGTGCGTCGACGAGTTCAAGGAGAACGAGGACCTCCCCAACACCACGAACCCCGACGACTGGGCCCGCATCTCCGGCAAGAAGGGCGAGCGGATCGTCTTCATCCGCACGCTCATCACCGGCAAGCAGGGCACCGAGCCCGGGCGTTCGATCGACACCGTCTCCAACACCGGTCAGTACCTCTAGACCTCTAGGGGCCTGTCTGGCGACGATCGCCAGACAGGCCCCGTCTGAGTCAGGCGTTCAGATCCGCTGCTCCCGGTGGACGCCGAGAGCGATGTCCGCCTGGTCGGCTGCCCGATCGGCCTTGCGCTGCCAGCGCCGAGACCGGGCCAGGTGATGAGCAGCCCGTTGGGCGTGTGCCTGGCGCACCCGTTCGGCGGAGGCGGCATGGGCGATCTCCTCGAGGATGGCGCTCATCGTCGGGCCTCGATCACCAGGTTGTACGGCGTGGCGGCGGCGACCCGCGCTTCGGTGAACCCGGCGTCGACGAACGTTCGCACCAGCTTCTTCGGCCCAGCCTGTGCGCCAAGGGCGGCTCCACCCTCGGACATGCTGTGCGGGACGCACAGGGCCGAGCTCGCCGCGTAGAACGTCAGCGCCATGGGATTCGCGAGGTTGTCCTCGAGAGTGTCCTCGGCGTACGGCTCGACCGCGACGACGAGGCCTCCCGGGGCGAGGGCCTCGCGCGCATTGGCCAGTGCGCCCACGGGGTCGCCCATGTCGTGTACGGCGTCGAAGTAGCACACCAGGTCGTAGCTGCCCGCGTACGACGACGCGTCACCGACCTCGAACTGCACGCGCTCCGCGACCCCGGCCTCCTCGGCGGCAGCCGTAGCGCGTCGTACCGACTCCGCGTGGGAGTCGATGCCGACGAAGGTGGAGGCGGGAAATGCCTCCGCCAGCAGGATCGTTGCGGAGCCGAGGCCACAGCCGACGTCGAGGACACGGATGCCCGACTCGAGCCGCTCCACCAGGCCGTCGACCGCGGGGACCCACTCCTGGAGCAACGAGCTGCGGTAGAACGTCGAGTAGAACCGGTCGACTCCAGTGAACAGGCGTGCGTCGTGATCCGCCCAGACGACGCCGTCGCCGGTTGCATAGGCGTGCGCAAGCCGATCTGCTGAGGCCCAGACCGCCGCGACCACCTCGAATCCGGCGACACCCGCGGCCGGGCTGTCCTCGTCGGCGAGCACCATCGCGTGCTCGGCAGGCAGCGAGAACGTCGAGGTCGCGGCCTCGTAGTCGACGTAGCCGGCAGCCGCCTGGGCGGACAGCCATTCGCGGACGTAGCGCTCCGCGAGCCCGCAGCTCCGCGCGAGGTCCTCGCTGGTGGCGCGGTCGACCGAGGCAAGGGCGCGCCAGAGGCCCAGGCGGTCGCCGAGGTAGACGAGAACGCCGTTGTAGGAGACGGCCCGGTCGACCGCGACCTTTCCCGCGAAGTCCTCGAGCTTTGCCAGGTCGATCGTGTCGGTGTCGAGCTGGGTGGTCATGTTGGTTCCTTTCTCGTGCGGCGCCCGGTGGTACCGCTTCGAGGTCAACCGTGGTGGGTCGCGCTGGCACCACCCTGTCGCTGCCCGAGCAGGTCTCCGGAGCTGATGACAGGCGCATGACAGCGAAGCCCGACATGCTGTGGGCATGACTCTGGAGCCGCGCAGCGATCTGACCCGCCTGGGCACCGTGCTCGCCGTCTGGGCGCACCCCGACGACGAGACCTACCTGGCCGGGGCGCTCCTGGCCGGCCTGCGCGATCGCGGTCAGCGCGCGGTGTGCGTGACGGCGACGCGCGGAGAGGCAGCCGACCCCGCGTCCGCGCCGGCCGAGCGCGAGGCGCTGGCCCGGCTGCGCAGCCGTGAGCTGGAGGACGCGCTGGCGGCGCTGGGCGTCGATGAGCACCACTGGCTCGACTACCCGGACGGCGGCTGCGCGGACCTCGACCCCGAGCAGCCGGTCGCGGACCTGACCGGCCTGCTGGAGGACGTACGACCGGACACCGTGATCACGTTCGGTCCCGACGGCTACACCGGCCACCCCGACCACCAGGCCGTCAGCCGCTGGACCGAGCTGGCCGTCGCCGCCTCCACCACCAAGCCCGACCTCCTGCATGCGGTCAGCACCCAGCGGGCCCGCGTGGATCCCGCTCTCGACGAGGATTTCGGCGTTTTTGAGCTGGGTCGCCCGCGGATGTGCGAGGAGGACGAGCTGGCGGTGCACCTCGAGCTCGCCGGACCCGCCCTGGAGCGCAAGGTCGAGGCACTGCTCCGGCAGCCCTCCCAGACCTCGACTCTCATCGACGTCGTCGGCCTGGATAGGTTCCGCGCCTGGGTCGCAACGGAGTGCTTCGCGCCAAAACCCGTACCCTGATGATGACGTCGGCGCCGGCGCTCGGGCACAGTACGGTACGCCGATCTCCGAGCCAGGAGCCCCGTCCGATGCCCGTCGACCGCACCACCCACGCCCTGCGTGTGGACGTCCTCGGTCCGCTGGCGCTCCACGTGGAGGGATCTCCGGTCACCGTGCCTGGCACCCGACGCCGGGCCCTCCTCGCGGTGCTCGCGCTCTCGGGCGGCGGGGCAGTGGGGATGGAGCGACTGGTCGATGCCCTCTGGCCGGACGAACCACCCGACAACGCCGTCCAGGCCCTCTACAACCAGGTCTCCCGCCTGCGCGGCCAGCTCGGCCCCCTCGCATCTCGCTTGGAGAAGCAGGGAGCGGGCTATCGCCTGCACCTCGAGCCCGACGAGCTCGACGTCGACGTCGTGCGACGCCTTGCCGGCGCGGGCTCGGCTGACCTCGCCCAGGATGCGCTCGACCTCTGGCGCGGCCCGGCCCTCGAGGAGTTCCGGGCACTTCCGGCCCTCGACGCCGAAGCCGTGGGCCTGGACGAGCTCCGTCAGCAGCTGCGCGACGTCGTGCTCGAAGCCCGGATAGCCGCGGGCGACCGGAGCGCCACCGCGGACGCGGCGAGCGCCGCGTCCGCGGCACCGTTGCGGGAGCGCAGCACGATCCTGCTGATGCGGGCGCTCGCCGCCGACGGCAGGGCTGCCGAGGCCATGGCGGTCGGCGCTGCCTTCAGGAGACTGCTGGCCGAGGAGACCGGCCTCGATCCCGGGCCGGCCCTGGGCGAGCTCGAGCAGGCGATCGCCGCCGGGTCTCTGGAAGGCGCCGCGCGCCACTCTTGGTCACCACGCGCCGTACTGCGTCCCGACGGACCGCTGGTCGGCCGTGGCCGGGACCGGGAAGAGGTGTTGCGGCTGCTCGCCTCGAACAGCGCTGTGACACTGACCGGGCCTGGCGGCGTGGGGAAGACCCGGCTGGCCCTCGACGTCGCGGCCGAGATCGCCGCCGACGCGGCAGTGGTCGTGGTCAACCTGGCCGCCGTCGACAGGCCCGGTCGCGTGTGTCAAGCGGTCGCGTCGACGCTCGGCCTCCGGACGTCCGGTGACGTGTCGGCAGCCGACGTCGCCGACGCCCTCGCCGAGCGGCAGCTCCTGCTGGTGCTGGACAACTGCGAGCACGTGCCGGAAGCCTGTCGCGACCTGGTCGAGACGGTGCGGCAGCGGGCGGCGTCGGTGCGGGTCCTGGCGACCTCTCGGGTCACGCTGCACGTGCCAGGGGAGTACGTCGTCCGCCTCCACCCGTTACCGGTGCCGCGCGACGCCTCCGATCTGGAGGCGCTCCTACGCCATCCGGGTGTCCGGGCGTTCATCGAGCACGCCCGGCGGCGCCGGTCCGACTACCAGCTGGATCCGGAGGACGCCCCGCACCTGGTAGAGGTGCTGCGTCAGCTGGACGGGCTGCCGCTCGGCATCGAGCTGGCGGCGCGTCAGGTGACCGTGATGCCGCTGAGTGCGGTTCGCGAGAGGCTGGACCGCGCGCTGGATCTGGCCACCGGGAGTCACGCCGGCGACGACGAGCGCCAGCACACGCTCCGGGCCACCATCAACTCCTCCTACCGGCTGCTCGACGACGACGAGCAGCGACTGCTCCGGGCGATGGCGCCGTTCCCGGGTGGTGTCGACCTCGAGACCGTCGAGGCCCTGGCCGCCGCCGTCGCGCAGACGGTCGAGCCGCTCGACCTGCTCCACCGGCTGGTCGACGCATCCCTGGTCGTCGCCGACGCCACTTCGGCCCGCTACCGGCTTCTGTTCACCGTGCGCGCTTTCCTGACCGACGAGCTGCGCCGGGAGGGCGAGCTCACAGCAGCCGAGGAGCGTTTCCTGGGCCGATGCCTCGCCCTGGCCCAGGACGTGGGGGAGCGGCTGCACGGGCCGGACGAGCCGGCCGCGGACAGGCTGCTGCGCGACGAGCTCGACAACCTGCGGGCCGCTCGAGACGTCGCGTTGACCCATGGCCGCGACGACGTACGCGTCGGCATCACGATCGCCGTCGACGAGGCCGCCGCATGGAGGGATCTGAGGGAGCTCTGGGCCTGGGCGCTCGAGCTGGCGGCAGACCAGAGACTGGCCGACCACGCCGATCGGGCGGCGATCCTCGGCTGTGCTGCCGAGGCCGCGCGCCTCATCGGTGACCTGGACCTCGCGACCCAACTGGCCGACGAGGCGTTCGAGGTGGCCGGGCCGGATCCCGATCCAGCGCAGGTCTACCGCGCCTGGACGGCCCGCGGCTCGGTCGCCCATTTCCGCGGTGACTTCGCGGCCGGCAGCGAGGGATGGGAGCGAGCCAGCGACACCCGGGCAACGCCGTCCGGATCACTCCTCGGATCTGCCGCCCTGGCCGCTGCGTACGGCGGCGACCTGACCTCCGCGCGCGACCTGCTCGACCGTGCCCACGCGACGATCGCGGAGTCGCGGTGCGGATCGCAGGCCGCGTTCGTCTCCTACGTGGAAGGCGAGCTGCTGGCGACGAGCAGGGTCGAGGAGGCAATCCCGTTCTACCTGGACGCGATCGAGGGAGGTCGTCGGGCCGGGGCCTCCTTCGTGGAGGGCGTCGCCAGCGTCGCACTGGCCTCCGCGCGGACCCGCACCGGCGAGATCGCCGGCGCAGCCGACGGGTTCGCCTACCTGATCGACTTCTGGCGCAGGACCGGCCAGGCCACGCAGCTGTGGACCACAGCCCGCAACGCTGCCGGTCTGCTGTCGACCGTCGGCCACGCGCGCACGGCTGCGCTGTTGCTGCTCTCAGCGGAGGGGGAGCCGGGTGCCGCCGCCGTCGGGCCGGAGATCGCCCGCTTCAGCGGCCGAGCGTTCACGCCGGTGACCGATCTCGTTGCCGGCGCGGAACTGACGGAGCTGCGGGCCCAGGCCGTCAGTCTGGGGCCGGCTGCGATCCTCGACCGCGCCGCGAGCGAGCTGCGGGAGCTCGCGGGAGGGTCAGAACGCGCGACCGGATGAAAGATAGGTCCAGGGCTTCGACACATCTGGGCCGCCGAGGTAGCCCTGCTCCAGCTCGACCACGTCCATCCCCGCCGCCTCGACCAGGGCCGGGGTGTCCCGGGTCAGGTGGCAGCCGCCGGCGACAGCCTTCTGCAGCGGCTCCATCCGGCGCTGCCAGCGCCGCACCTTCTCGGTGGGGCCGCTGCCGTGCTCCAGGAAGTGGAAGGTTCCTCCCGGCCGGAGCACGCGGCGTACCTCACGGAGCGCCAGCTCCACGTCGGGGATCGTGCACAGCGTGAACGTCGACAGCACAGAGTCGTACGCCGCGTCGCCGGCGTCGAGGGCCTGTCCGTCGAGCCCCACCCGGTCGATGGGGGTGCTGCTCTCGGCCCGCCGGCGCTCCGATAGCCCCCACCCCACGTCGGACGGCTCGACGGCGTCGACCGACTCGACCGCTTCCGGGTAGAAGCGAGTGTTGAGGCCGCCGCCGAACCCGAGCTCGAGCACGCGTCCCTTCAGCCCGGCACAGACCGGCTTCCTGAGCTCCATGATCGCGGGGTGGCGCAGCGACTTGTCCGCCAGGCGGGGCACCACGCGCTCGTCCCAGAGTCGCATCCTTCGAGGTTACGGGGTGGAGCGCCGCGTACCCTCGGTGCATGAGCGTCCGGCGGGTCATGGGCACCGAGATCGAGTATGGGATCTCGGTCCAGGGTCAACCCCTGGCCAACCCGATGGTGGCCTCCTCGCAGGTGGTCAACGCCTACGCCTCGGCCACGGTCAAGGCGCGCAGAGCGCGCTGGGACTTCGAGGAGGAGTCGCCGCTGCGCGACGCGCGCGGCTTCGACATGTCCCGCCAGGTCGCCGATCCGAGCCAGCTAACCGACGAGGACATGGGCCTGGCCAACGTGATCCTCACCAACGGGGCGCGCCTGTACGTCGACCACGCCCACCCGGAGTACTCCACTCCCGAGGTGACCACGCCACTCGACATCGTCCGGTGGGACAAGGCTGGGGAGCTGGTGATGCTCGACGCCGCGAGGCGCGCGGGTCAGCTCCCGAACGGCGCCCCGATCGTGCTCTACAAGAACAACACCGACAACAAGGGAGCCTCCTACGGCGCCCACGAGAACTATCTGATGCGGCGCTCGACGCCGTTCGGCGACATCGTCCGGCACCTCACGCCGTTCTTCGTCAGCCGCCAGGTGGTGGTGGGTTCGGGACGGGTCGGCATCGGGCAGGACGGCCGCGAGAAGGGCTTCCAGATCAGCCAGCGAGCCGACTACTTCGAGGTCGAGGTCGGCCTCGAGACGACCCTGAAGCGGCCGATCATCAACACCCGCGACGAGCCACACGCCGACCCCGAGAAGTACCGCCGGCTGCACGTGATCATCGGCGACGCCAACCTCGCCGAGGTGTCGACGTACCTCAAGGTCGGCACCACCGCGCTGGTCCTCTCGATGATCGAGGACCGCTTCATCGGCGTCGACCTCACCGTCGACGGCTCGGTCTCCGCGCTGCGTGCGGTGTCGCACGACCCGACCCTGAAGCAGACGATCACGCTGACCGACGGCCGCAAGCTGACGGCCATCCAGCTGCAGCTCGAGTACCTCGACCTGGCCAAGAAGTACGTCGAGGACCGCTACGGCGCCGACGCGGACGCCCAGACCGTCGACGTACTCGCCCGCTGGGAGTCGGTGCTCGACCGGCTCGAGCGCGACCCGATGTCGCTGGCCGGCGAGCTCGACTGGGTGGCCAAGCTCAAGCTGCTCGAGCAGTACCGCGACCGCGACGGTCTCGAGTGGGGCGACGCGAAGCTCCAGCTGATCGACTACCAGTACTCCGACATCCGCCCCGAGAAGGGCCTCTACCACCGGCTGGTCGGCATGGGCCGGATCGAGCGGCTGCTCGACGACGCATCGGTCGAGAAGGCCATGCACGACCCGCCGGAGGACACCCGTGCCTACTTCCGCGGCCGCTGCCTCGAGAAGTACGCCGAGCACGTCGCCGCCGCCTCCTGGGACTCCGTGATCTTCGACCTCCCCGGCCGCGAGTCCCTGCAACGGGTGCCGACCATCGACCCCCTCCGCGGCAGCAAGGCCCACGTGGGGGAGCTGCTCGATCGCAGCGAGACCGCCGAAGCGCTCTTCACCGCCCTCACCCGATAGGCCGACCCGACGCTGGTTGAGGTGCGAGGAGCGCCAGCGACGAGCCTCGAAACCATCCTCGGTCGCAGGGCTTGCTCGATCTTCGCTCGCCACGTGACCGCTCGTCCCTCGCGGTCACTGCTCACTCGATAGGGTTGGGGCATGGCCCAGGAGCAGAAGCAACCGCGCAAGTCCTCCGAAACCGAGGAGGCTGTCGAGACCGCGCCCGAAACCGATGTCGCCGAGCGCAAGGAAGCCCTCGACGACGACGTCGACGCGATCCTCGACGAGATCGACGAGGTGCTGGAGTCGAACGCCGAGGACTTCGTGAAGTCGTTCATCCAGAAGGGCGGCGAATGAACGACCCCCGCCTCCCGGTTGCGTTCCTGCAGCCGGGCTCAGCGTCATTCAGCGACTTCCTGGCCGAGCAGGCGCCCGACCTGCTGCCCGGCCGCCGCGCTGTGCCCCAAGGACTGACCCAGGCCAACGCGGGCGATCTCGCTCCGCACGGCACCACCATCGTCGCGGCGACCTTCCCCGGCGGCGTGATCATCGCCGGTGACCGGCGCGCCACGATGGGCAACATCATCGCCCAGCGCGACATCGAGAAGGTCTTCCCGGCCGACGAGTACTCCGCCGTCGGCATCGCCGGCAGCGCGGGCATCGCGGTGGAGATGGTGCGGCTGTTCCAGGTCGAGCTCGAGCACTACGAGAAGATCGAGGGCAGCGTCCTCTCGCTCGACGGCAAGGCCAACCGGCTCGCGACCCTGATCCGCTCCAACCTCGGCATGGCGATGCAGGGCCTCGCCGTCGTGCCGCTGTTCGCCGGCTTCGACCTCGACACGGGCCAGGGCCGGATCTTCAGCTACGACGTCACCGGCGGCCGCTACGAGGAGACGGCGTTCTTCTCGGTGGGTTCCGGCTCGCTGTTCGCGAAGGGCTCGCTCAAGAAGCTCTACCGCGACGACCTCGACGAGACCGAGTGCGCGGAGGTCGTGATCCAGGCGCTCTACGACGCCGCCGACGACGACTCCGCCACCGGTGGACCCGACCTGACCCGGCGCATCTTCCCGGTGATCCGGGTGATCACCGCCGAAGGCGGCCGCCGCCTCGACGAGGACGCCGTGGCCGACATCGCCGACCGGATGATCGCCGGGCGGATGATCCGCCCCGATGGTCCCTCCGCCCCACTGACGAGCGGCGGTGATCGCTGATGAGCATGCCGTTCTACGTCTCTCCCGAGCAGCTGATGAAGGACCGGGCCGACTTCGCGCGCAAGGGCATCGCCCGCGGTCGCTCGCTGGTGGTGCTGCAGTTCGCCGACGGCGTCCTGTTCGTGACCGAGAACCCCTCCCAGGCGCTGCACAAGGTCTCCGAGATCTACGACCGGATCGCGTTCGCCGCGGTCGGTCGCTACAACGAGTTCGAGAACCTCCGGATCGCCGGCGTACGCCTCGCCGACATGCGTGGCTATGCCTACGACCGGCGCGACGTCACCGGCCGCGGCCTCGCCAACGCCTATGCGCAGACCCTCGGCACGATCTTCTCCTCGGGCGGCGAGAAGCCCTATGAGGTGGAGCTGTTCGTCGCCGAGATCGGCGACACGGCGTCGGCCGACCAGATCTACCGGCTGACCTACGAGGGCCGGGTGGCCGACGAGCACGGCTACGGGGTCATGGGCGGCGACGCCGAGACCGTGACCAAGTACCTCGAGGAGCACTACGTCGAGGGCGCCGGCCTGGACGCCGCGCTGCAGGTCGCGGTGGCGGCCCTGGGTCACTCCGAGACCGAGGACCGGGTGATCCCGACCTCCGACCTCGAGGTGGCGGTGCTGGACCGCACGCGGGCCCAGCCCCGCAAGTTCGCGCGGATCCTCCCGGTGCGGCTCGACGATCTGCTCGGTGAGCGTGGACCGGCCATCGCCGGCCCGCCGGAGGGTGGGGCACCGGTTCGGAGCCCGGCCCGGCCTCGTCCGACGGACATCCCGACGACCCGGAGGACCCGACCGACCAGACCAGCGGCGACGTGGACCCCCTCGAGGACCCCGTCTCCGGCGAGCCCCCGATCGCGCCACCGAGCGACCCGCCGACCAGCTGATCCGAGTCACAAGCTCACAACGGTCCCAAACTACGGCGGCAATCCCGCCGGATCAGTGCAGTCGCCCCGTAAGGTTCACAGCGTGGACCGGCGGATCTTCGGCATCGAGAACGAGTACGGCGTCACGTGCACGTTCAAGGGTCAGCGACGCCTGAGCCCGGACGAGGTCGCCCGCTACCTGTTCCGCAAGGTGGTGAGCTGGGGGCGCAGCAGCAACGTCTTCCTGCGCAACGGCGCCCGGCTCTACCTCGACGTGGGCAGCCACCCCGAGTACGCCACGCCCGAGTGCGACGACGTCGTCGAGCTGGTCACCCACGACAAGGCGGGGGAGCGGGTCCTCGAAGGCCTCCTGCTGGACGCCGAGCAGCGGCTCCACGACGAGGGCATCTCCGGCGAGATCTACCTGTTCAAGAACAACACCGACTCCGCCGGCAACTCCTACGGCTGCCACGAGAACTACCTGGTGGGCCGCGCGGGCGAGTTCAGCCGGCTGGCCGACGTACTCATCCCGTTCCTGGTGACCCGGCAGATCGTCGTCGGGGCCGGGAAGGTCACCCAGAGCCCGCGCGGGGCCAGCTACAGCGTCAGCCAGCGCGCCGAGCACATCTGGGAGGGCGTCAGCAGCGCCACCACCCGCAGCCGTCCGATCATCAACACCCGCGACGAGCCGCACGCCGACGCCGAGAAGTACCGGCGCCTCCACGTCATCGTCGGCGACTCCAACATGAGCGAGACCACCACGATGCTCAAGGTGGCCAGCTGCGACCTGGTGCTGCGGATGATCGAGGAGGGCGTGGTGATGCGCGACCTCACGATGGAGAACCCCATCCGCGCCATCCGCGAGATCTCCCACGACGTCACCGGCCGGCGCAAGGTCAGGCTGGCCAACGGTCGCGAGGCCAGCGCGCTGGAGATCCAGGGCGAGTACCTCGGCAAGGCGCGCGACTTCGTCGACCGCCGCGGCATCAGCACCCCGACCATCGAGATGGCACTGGACCTGTGGGAGCGCGGTCTCAAGGCGATCGAGTCCGACGACCTCGGCCTCGTCGACCGCGAGATCGACTGGGTGATCAAGTGGAAGCTGATCGACCGCTACCGCGCCAAGCACGGCCTGCCGCTCGGCCACGCCCGGATCGCGCAGCTCGACCTCGCCTACCACGACATCCACCGCGGCCGCGGGCTCTACTACCTGCTCGAGAAGCGGGGCGCCGTGGCCCGGGTCACCACCGACCTCAAGGTCTTCGAAGCCAAGTCGGTGCCCGCCGCAGACCACGCGGGCCCGGCTCCGCGGTGAGTTCATCCGCCGCGCCCAGGAGCGCCGGCGCGACTTCACCGTCGACTGGGTGCACCTGAAGCTCAATGACCAGGCCCAGCGCACGGTGCTGTGCAAGGACCCGTTCCGCGCGTACGACGAGCGCGTGCAGAGGCTCATCGACGGCATGTGAACAAACCCCTACCGGCCTTAGCGACCGCTCAGGTCTGGCTTGTAGGGTGACCGCGCTACAACTGCCCCCGTCTTCCGAAGGTGAATCCCGTGCTTCGACGCTCCCGTCGCCCCGCTCTGCTCCTGGCCTCGGCCCTCGCACTGGCAACCCTCAGCGCCTGCGGCGACGAGGTCGTGACCGCCGGCGGCGGAGCCGACACGCTGGACGGCTTCGACGCCGTCAGCGTCTCCGGAGAGATCGGCACCCCGCCGAAGCTCGACTGGAAGGGCCAGATGGACGCCGGCGACATCGAGAGCCAGACCGTCGTCGAGGGCGACGGCGCGGAGCTCAAGACCGGCGACCAGGTGATCGTGAACTTCACCGTGGGCAACGGCTTCTCCCAGGAGCAGACCTTCTCGTCGTACGACGAGGAGCCCAGCGGCCAGCTGGTCACGGTCGACGACCAGCTGTCGCCGCTGTTCGTCGAGGCCCTGACCGGCCACACGGTCGGCTCGCGGGTCGCCATGGTGGCCGGCGCTGAGGAGGCCTTCGGCGAGACCGGCAACGCACAGCTCGGCATCGGCAACTCCGACCCCGTGCTGCTGGTGGTCGACATCAACAGCGTGGTGCTCGACAAGCCGTCGGGCGCCCAGGAGCAGGCTCCCGCGTGGGCGCCGGCCATCAACTTCGAGAAGGGTGAGCCGACCTCGTTCGACTTCACCGGCACGCCCGAGCCCACCGCCGCCCTGCAGGTGGCCGCGCTGATCAAGGGTGAGGGGCCGGAGGTGACCAGCGGTCAGACGATCATGGTCAACTACCTCGGCCAGGTCTACGGCGGGGACAAGCCGTTCGACGCGAGCTACCCCAAGAAGGCGTACCAGACCGGCATCGGCGTCGGCGCCGTGGTGAAGGGCTGGGACGACGGCCTCGTCGGACAGACCGTCGGCAGCCGCGTGCTCCTCGCGATCCCCCCGAAGCTCGGCTACGGCGAAGCGGGCAGCGAGGACGCCGGCATCTCCGGCACCGACACGCTCTACTTCGTCGTCGACATCCTCGCTGCGGGCTGACCCACGCAGGTAGGGCAGGATCGTCCGCATGTCGACGGAGAAGAGCGAGCGCCTGCTCAATCTGCTCATCATGCTGCTCGTGCAGCGGCACTACGTCGCCAAGGACCGGATCCGCCGGATCGTCTACGGAGACTCCTCCAGCGAGGCGTTCGAGAAGATGTTCGAGCGCGACAAGGAGGAGCTGCGCAGCCTCGGCGTGCCGGTCGAGCTCGGCCAGATGGACGCCTACTTCGGCGACGAGCCCGGCTACCGGATCCGGCCCGACGAGTTCGCCCTGCCGGACATCGACCTCGAGCCGGACGAGGCGGCCGTGGTCGGCCTGGCCACCAAGGTCTGGGAGCACGCCACGCTCGCCAAGGCAACCACCGAGGCGGTCCGCAAGCTGACCGCCGCCGGCGTCGACATCGACGTCAGCGCTCTCGAGATCGCCCAGCCACGGCTCGCCGCCGAGGAGCCGTCGTTCGATGTGTTCTGGGAGGCGATCTGCGAGCGCACCCCGCTCGAGTTCGACTATCTCCGGTCAGGCACCGACAAGGTCACCACCCGGCATCTCCAACCGTGGGGGGTCACCCGCTACTCCGGTCGCTGGTACGCCGTCGGGTTCGACACCGACCGCGGCGCCGAGCGCGTGTTCCGGCTCTCGCGGGTGCAGGGCGCCGCCCGCAAGGTGGGCCAGCCCGGCTCCTACGAGATCCCGGCGGACACCGACATCAAGGAGGTCTCCCGTCGGCTGGCGCCGGCGCCGACCTCCGAGCCGGCCGTCATCCTGGCCCGCAAGGGCGCCGCCTGGCCGCTGCGCCGGTCCGCCGACAGCGTCGAGGAGGACGTCACCGGCCCGGACGACAAGACCCCGCTGGGATCGCCTGGTGCTCAGCCGGGGAGGCGTTGGCCTGGTCGAGGAGGTGCTCGGCTTCGGCGCCGACGTCTACGTCGAGGAGTCGGCCCGCCTGCGCGACGAAGTCGTCAGCCGGCTACGCGAGGCGGTCTCGTGAACGGCGGTCAGGGCGCCAAGGACCAGGTCGGCCGGCTGCTCACCCTGGTGCCGATGCTGCACATCCACGGCCAGATGCGGCTCGGCGACGCGGCCCGGGCGCTCGGCGTGACGCCGGACCAGCTGCTCAAGGACCTCAAGGTGCTGTTCCTGGTCGGTCTGCCGGGCGGCTATCCCGACGACCTGATCGACGTCGACCTGGACCCGCTGGAGGGCCCGGAGGGTCCGATCGACGACGGGATGATCCGCGTCTCCAACGCCGACTACCTCACCCGACCGCTGCGGCTGAACCCCACCGAGGCATCGGCCGTGATCGTGGCGATGCGCGCCATGCGCAACGGGGCGGGCGAGGAGACCCGTCCGATCGTCGACCGGGCGCTGGCCAAGCTGGAAGCAGCAGCCGCTGCCGGACCGGCCACCACGACGTTCGACCCCGGTGCGGACGGCGTAGATCCTGATGCGCTGGCACTGGAGGAACGGCTGCGCCAGGCGACCGCGCAACAGCTCCAGGTGCGGCTGACCTACTACGTGCCGGCCCGTGACGAGGAGTCCGACCGCGTGGTCGACCCGCGCGGGGTGGTCACCTCCGGCGGCCTCACCTACCTCGACGCCTGGTGCCACAGCGCCGAGGCGCCCCGCCTGTTCCGGCTGGACCGGATCAAGGGGGCCAAGGTGCTGGACACCCCCATCGCCACGCCGCCCGCTGCCCCCCGCGACCTCGCCGAGGGCCTCTTCGCCCAGTCCGACGACACCACGCTGGTCACCCTGCGCCTGGCCCCGTCCGCGCGCTGGGTGGTGGAGTACTACCCCGTCCAGGCCGTGCGGCCCAAGCGCGGGGGAGCGGTGGAGGTCGATCTCCAGGTCGCCGACCTTCGCTGGCTCCGCCGACTGCTGCTCCGGCTGGCCCCGCACGCCACGGTCCTGCAGCCGGAGGAGTACGCCGCGGACTTCACAGCCGCCGCACAGGCCTCGTTGGACCTGTATTCATAACCGGGACGTAGGATGAGCGCATCGACCGAACTG
Source organism: uncultured Actinomycetota bacterium (assembly GCA_963769475.1). GTDB lineage: Bacteria > Actinomycetota > Actinomycetes > Propionibacteriales > Nocardioidaceae > Nocardioides. Next base: position 183,768 of record CAVYLX010000005.1, read on the forward strand.
TGAGGACACCATGATCAACCCCATGCTCGGCATGCCCCAGGGATTCGAATGGCTGGTGATTCTGGCCGTCGTGATCCTGATCTTCGGCGCCGCCAAGCTTCCGGAGCTCGCTCGTGGCACCGGTCAGGCGCTGCGCATCTTCAAGACGGAGACCAAGGGCCTGAAGGACGACGATCAGGACGAGGCGCCTCCGACCGCCGCGACTCCGACCGAGCTTCCTCCGGCGGCACCGACCACCGAGACGCCGACCACCCAGGACCGCCAGCCCGACACACGCAACGGCTGAGCGCGGCGCGCACCTCACCACCCCACGACGGCTGACCTGTGTCCATTTCCGGCGTCGTCAAGCTGTTCGTGGGCAAACCTGTCCACCCGGTCGGCGCCGACGGCCGGATGGCCCTCTCCGACCATCTGCGCGAGCTGAGGGCACGGCTGCTCAAGGTCGCCCTGATCATCATCGTCGGCCTGGCCGTCTCGTTCCTGTTCCACGACCAGCTCTACTCGCTGATCTACGACCCGTACCTGAAGGCCCAGGAAGCGCTGCCCGAAGGCGACACCGAGGCCGTGACCAACGGTGCCGGCGCCGGTCTGCTGCTCTACCTGAAGCTCAGCGGGTTCGCCTCGGTGATCGGCACCAGCCCGCTGTGGCTCTACCAGATCTGGGCGTTCATCATGCCGGGCCTGCACGCCCGGGAGCGCAAGTGGACGAGGATCTTCGCCGCCATCGCCGGCCCGCTGTTCCTGGCCGGCGTGTGGCTCGGCTACGTGACCCTGCCCAAGGGCCTGGAGATCCTGATCGGGTTCAACCCCGACGGCGTCACCAACCTGGTCGACTTCAACGAGTACCTCACCTTCTTCAGCCGGACCCTGATCGTCTTCGGCATCGCCTTCGAGATCCCGCTGTTCGTCGTGCTCCTGAACCTGGCCGGGGTCGTCTCCGGCAAGGCACTGGGCAACCACCGGCCCTGGATCATCGTCGGCACCTTCCTGTTCGCCGCGATCGCGACGCCATCCGCAGACCCGTTCACGATGACGTTCATGGCCGTGCCCATGGTCGTCCTCTTCCTCATCTCCGAGCAGATCGCCCGGTTCAACGACCGACGCCGCGCGAGCAAGCGCAAGAACGCCGGTCTCTCACCCGACGAGCTCTCGCCGCTGTGAGCCCGGCAGGGGAGGACGTCGACCCGTTCGACCTGCCCGAATGGCTCGGCTCGGGTGAGGTCGATCTGGTCGGCCGAGTCCGGCGTGCACGCGGGCCACCGCGTCACCGGCTTCCTGATCGACGGCAGCGCCACCCCGATCGCCTGTGACCTATTCGCCGTCGACGAGGCCTACCCGAGCCCGGTCGCGGACGACGCCACCCGGCTGGCCACCCACCAGGCCTGGAGACACGGCCAGATCCGCCTGGCGACGTACGACGGCCGCCTGACGCTGCTCGTACCCGGCACCAGCTTCACCGCCGACCTGATCCTGGACGCACTTGCCCGCCTGGCCAAGGCGGTCGGCGCGAAGCCGGAGTCCTACGCAGCGCAGCTCCGCATCGGCGGCTGAGCCGACCCGGCACGTCTTGACGGCCCAGAACGCCGACCCGGCTCGTCTTCACCGACCAGAACGTCGACTCGAGCCGGGTCGACACCGTGAGGTGCCAACTCAAGCCGGGTCGACACCCTTTAGACGCCAGCTCGAGCCGGGTCGACCCGCTGAGACTCCCGCCGCCCGACTAGGCTCAATTCGTGCCCGACCGCCCGAGCGACATCGCGCTCCTGACCAACCCCACGGCGGGGAAGGGCAAGGGGGCGAGGGCCGGCGTGGCGGCGCTCGAACGGTTCACCAGCGCCGGGCTGACGGTGCGCCCGCTGGTGGGTCGCGACGCCGACGAGAGCCTCGACCTGGCGCTGAAGGCAGTCAGCGACGGGACCGACGCGCTGGTGATCTGTGGTGGCGACGGCATGGTCAACCTCGGGATCCAGGCGGTCGCAGAGACGGCGACGCCGATCGGCATCATCCCGGCGGGCACGGGCAACGACGTCGCGCGCTACTTCGACCTCCCACGCAAGGACCCCGTCGCGGCGGCCCAGCGGATCATCGACGGCAGGCAGAGCTCGATCGACCTGGTCCGGGTCGGAGCCAAGTACTTCGTGACGGTCATGGCCGCAGGCTTCGACGCCGTGGTCAACGAGCGCGCCAACCGGATGACGTGGCCGAAGGGGCAGATGCGCTACAACCTGGCGACAATCCTGGAGCTGCGGACCTTCGAGCCGCTGCCGTACACGCTCGAGCTCGACGGGCGCACGATGAACCTCTCGGCGATGCTGGTGGCGATCGGCAACGGTCCCTCGTTCGGTGGTGGCCTGCGGATCGCCGAGGGCGCGAAGCTCGACGACGGCCTGCTCGACGTGGTGGTGATCAAGCCGATGAGCAAGCTCGAGCTGGTGCGGACCTATCCCAAGCTGTTCAAGGGCACCCACACCACTCATCCGCAGTACGAGCACCATCTCGCCCGCACGGTCACCGTGGCCGCGCCCGGGATCGTCGGGTACGCCGACGGTGAGCGGTTCGGTCCGCTGCCGCTGACCATGGAGTGCGTGCCGGGAGCGCTGAGCGTCCTCTCATGACCGACAACCTCACCCCCGCCGAGCGCTACGCCGACTTCCACAAGGACCGGCGCCACCCCGTGCTGCGCGACTTCGCGGCGCACTACGACTTCCCGCTCGACGACTTCCAGCTGCGCGCCTGCCGCGAGATCGAGGACGGCCGCGGCGCCCTGGTCGCGGCACCGACGGGCTCGGGCAAGACCGTCGTCGGCGAGTTCGCGGTCCACCTGGCCCTGACCGGCGGCCGCAAGTGCTTCTACACGACGCCGATCAAGGCGCTCTCGAACCAGAAGTACCACGACCTCGTCGCCCGCTACGGCCCCGACCAGGTGGGCCTGCTCACCGGTGACAACACGGTCAACGGCGAGGCGCCGATCGTGGTGATGACCACCGAGGTCCTGCGCAACATGCTGTACGCCGGCTCCCGGACGCTGCTCGGACTCGGCTTCGTGGTGATGGACGAGGTTCACTACCTCGCCGACCGGGCCCGCGGCGCCGTCTGGGAAGAGGTGATCATCCACCTGCCGGAGTCGGTCACCCTGGTCTCGCTGTCGGCGACCGTGTCCAACGCCGAGGAGTTCGGCGAGTGGCTGGCCACCGTGCGCGGCGAGACGACCACGATCGTGGAGGAGAAGCGGCCGGTGCCGCTCTACCAGCACGTGATGGTCGGCCGCCGGCTGCTCGACCTCTTCGCGTCCTCCGACGTCGACGCGGCCGCGGGCTTCGTCAAGGAGGGCGCTCCGGTCAACGACGAGCTGATGCGGATCGCGCGCGACGACTGGGCTGCCACCCGGATGAAGGACCGGCGCAACCCGCGCGGCAAGTCCGGACGAGGCTCGGGCCGACCGGTGGGCAACGGACGTCGCGTCTGGATCGCCAGCCGCCCGGACGTGATCGACCGCCTCGACCGCGACGGCCTCCTGCCCGCGATCGTGTTCATCTTCAGCCGGGTGGGCTGCGACGCCGCGGTGACGCAGTGCCTCAACGCCGGAGTGCGCCTGACCAGCCCCGCGGAGCGCGACACCATCTTCGAGCTGGTCGAGGAGAGCTGCCGCGACCTGCCCGACGAGGACCGGCACGTGCTCGGCTACCACGACTTCCTCGACGGACTGACCCGCGGCGTCGCCGCGCACCACGCCGGCATGCTGCCGGCGTTCAAGCAGGTGGTCGAGGACCTCTATGTACGTGGCCTCTGCAAGGTGGTCTTCGCCACGGAGACCCTGGCCCTCGGCATCAACATGCCGGCGCGCACGGTCGTGATCGAGAAGCTGTCGAAGTGGAACGGCGAGACCCACGCCGACATCACGCCGGGGGAGTACACCCAGCTCACCGGCCGAGCCGGGCGACGAGGGCTCGACACCGAGGGACACGGGGTCGTGCTCTGGCAGCCCGGCATGAACCCCCGCGAGCTCGCCGGGCTCGCCTCGACCCGCACCTACCCGCTCCGCTCGTCGTTCCAGCCGTCGTACAACATGGCCGTCAACCTGGTGCACCAGTTCGGACGCGAGCGGTCGCGGGAGCTGCTCGAGCAGTCGTTCGCGCAGTTCCAGGCCGACAAGGCCGTGGTCGGCCTCGCTCGGCAGCAGCACAAGGCGGAGGAGGCCCTGGCCGGCTATGCCGAGGCCGCGACCTGTCATCTCGGCGACTTCATGGAGTACGCCGAGCTGCGGCGCCGCATCAGCGACCTCGAGAAGGGCGCCAGCAAGTCGCGACGCAACGACCGGCGTGAGGAGGCGATCGCCTCGCTCGGCCGGCTCAAGCCGGGCGATGTCATCCAGGTGCCGGTCGGCAAGTTCGCCGGCTACGCCGTGGTCGTCGACCCGGGCTTCTCTCCGGAGGGACCGCGGCCCTACGTGGTCACCGCCGAGCGGCAGGCCCGGCGGCTGGCCATGATCGACTTCCCGACGCCGGTCGAGCCGGTCACCCGGGTCAAGGTGCCCCGCAACTTCAACGGCCGCAACCCGCAGATGCGTCGCGACCTGGCCAGCGCGCTGCGCAGCAAGACCCACAACCTCGCCCCGCCGCCACCGTCGGTCGAGTCCGGCGCCCCACCTCGCCGGATGGGCGGACAGTCCGAGCCCGAGAGCGAGATCTCCAAGCTGCGGGCGGAGCTGCGGGCCCACCCGTGCCACGGTTGTCCCGACCGCGAGGACCACGCCCGGTGGGGTGAGCGCTGGTTCAAGCTGGAGCGCGACACGGCCACCCTCAAGCGCCGGATCGAGCGGCGTACCAACACCGTGGCCCGCCAGTTCGACCGCGTCTGCGAGGTGCTGACGGCGCTCGACTACCTCGACGGGGAGAAGGTGACCGACCGCGGTCGCCACCTGATGCGGATCTACTCCGACATGGACCTGGTCGCCGCCGAGGCACTCCGGCACGGGATGTGGGACGACCTCACTCCGTCCGAGCTCGCCGCCGTGCTCTCCGTGCTGGTCTTCGAGGCCCGGCGACCCGACGACGCCTCGTCACCCCGGATCCCCGGCGGCCGGGTCAAGGACGTGGTCGGGGCGATGGTGCGCCTCTGGGGCGACCTCGACCAGCTCGAGAAGCAGCACCACCTGGAGTTCCTCCGCCAACCCGACCTCGGGTTCGCATGGATCGCCTACCGCTGGGCCGAGGGCGACGAACTCGACGACGTGCTCGGGCAGTCCGAGCTCGCTGCAGGCGACTTCGTCCGCTGGATGAAGCAGCTGCTCGACCTCACCGGGCAGGTGGCGGACGCGGCAGGAGACTCGCCCCTGCGCGGCACCGCCCGCGAGACGGTGCGCCTGCTGCGACGCGGCGTAGTCGCCTACACCTCACTCGCCGAGTAGCACCGCTTCGGCAACCGGCGTCTGGCCGGACACCAGGTTCCACTGCTGACCGACGGTCGACTCCAGTCCGATCACGGCCGCCACGACCGCGGCCACGTCGGCCCGGGGGATGTCACCGCGCTCGACCTCGGGGCCCAGGGCGACCAGGCCCGTGGCGGGCTCGTCGGTCAGGCGCCCGGGCCGGATGATCGTCCAGGCCAGGTCGCTGTCGCGCAGGGCGGCGTCGGCGTCGCGCTTGGCCTCGACGTACGCGCGCCACACGTCGCCGGTGTCGGGTGGCAGCGGATTGTCGACATCGATGGCGGACACCTGCACGAAACGCTCGATCCCGGCCTTGCGCGCACCCTCGATCGACTTCAGTGAGCCCTCGAGGTCGACGGTGCGCTTGCGCTCCAGATTGCCGTCGGGGCCGCCTCCGGCGGCGAAGACGACGGCGTCACAGCCCTCGAAGGCCGCGGCGAACGCGCTGGCGTCCTGCTGCTCGATGTCGAGCAGGCGCATCTCGGCCCCGCGCGACTCGAGCTCCTCGCGGTACTCCTCCTTGCGCACCAGGGCGACCGGCGTGTGCTCGGAGCGGCGCAGCTCGACCAGCAGGTGACGGGCCACTTGTCCGTGGCCCCCGACGATGGCGATCCGGCTCATGCCTCCACCGTAGCGGACGCTGGGCGTCTACGAGACGGGGGAGAGTCGGCCGCGACCCACGAGGGAAGCGATGACCGTCTGCTCGACTGCTTCCTCGTCGTTGGTCAGGCGGGTCACCAGCTCGTCGCCTCGAGGCGATAGCGCGGCCACAACGCGTCGTTTGTCGTCCGGGTCGATCCGGCGCACGATGAGGCCACGCTCGACCAACAGGTCGACGTGCCGGGTCAGGGTTGCGTTGGGGATCACCGAGGCTTCGGCGATGGAGGTCATCCGAAGACCAGGGCAGCCATGCAGGACGGACAGGATCCGCCAGTGGTCGAGGGCGAGCCCCACCTCGTCCAGGGACGGCTGCAGTCGGTCTCGGATCTGGCTCTCGGCCTGTCGGAGCAGCACGGCCAGGCTGAGCCGCCGCGGCTCGGAGGCAAGATCATCCATCGCTTCCCCCTGGCGCCGGTGGAACGGGTCCGCGGTAACGAAGTGGTGTCCGCTGTGTCTCATCGTGGCCCCGCGTGGTCGTCTGACCGTCGCCTTGAATATAGCCTGGGTACCGCTCCCAGCTCGGTCTCCCAGACTGCCCGCAGCGTCGCGTCGCAGCTCGTGCTCCACCCGAGGCAGATCCTCGGAGGTTCCATGACTCTCGAGCCTCCGACACCGCGACAACGGTGCGCTGGCCGTCGCCTTCGTGGTGCCGATGCAAGGACCGACGGGCATCTACGGTCCCTCGTGCCTGGCATGCGGCGAACTGGCCGTCGAGCAATTGAACCGTCGGACGGCATCGGCGGACGGCGGGTCGAGCTGGTCATCGTCGACGGGGGCAGAGCCCCGACGTGGTCGCAGCCGAGGTCGGGGACGCTGGTCGACACGGGTCGGTCGAGGCGATCGCCGGCTGGCACATCTCGGCGGTACGGCAGGCGATCACCCGTCGGGTCGGCGGCAGGGTCGTCTACGCGTACGCCGCCATGCACGAAGGTCGCGATGACACCCCCGGCGTCTTCATGCTCGGCGAACGCCCGATCAACCAGTTGCTGCCTGCCGCGCATTGGATGCGCGAACAGCTCGGCGTCGGTCGCTGGGCTGTGGTCGGCAACGACTACGTGTTCCCCCGGGTCACCGGCGCGACGGCCCGGCTGGCTCTGCAGGACACGCGCGTCCGAGATCGTGAGCGAGACCTACGTGCCGCTGGGCACCACCGACTTCGCGCCGGGTGCTCGACGACTCTCGCGGACCAGCGACATCGACGGCGTGATGATGCTGCTGATGGGCCAGGATGCCGTGCATTTCAATCGCCAGTTCGCCCGGAAGGGACTGAGCCGAACGACTGCACCCGGCTGAGCCCGGCGATCGAGGAGAACACGCTGCTCGGCGGGGGCGCCGGCGCCCACGACGACCTCTACGCGGCCGCCGCCTACTTCGACGGCGATGGACACCGTCGAGAGCGATGAACTCGCCGAGGCCTACTACGCGCCGGTACGGGGCAGTTGGCGGCGGCGCTCAACGCGATCGGCGAATCCTGTTACGAGGCGATCCTCTTCCTCGCCAGCCTCGGCACGGCTCTGCGGCGGCGATCGACATCGGACGTCGTTGCGGCGCATGCAGATCTGGGCACTTCTACGACAGCCCGCGCGGTCTGATGCGCCTCGATGGGAACCTGCTGAACCAGGACGTCTACGTGGCCGCCGCCGACGGGCTGGAGTTCGAGGGTTCAGGACCAGATCGCCGCGCGCACCTGACTGACGTCAGCCATGCGCGCCGCACGGCCTCCGACCAGGCGTCCACCGGAAGCGTCAGGTCGTACGCCTGCGCATCGAGCGCGACGTCCGACACAGGTGCCTTCGGCCTCGAGCTCGAAGTCGACCACGGAGCACCGTTCGGATCGACGATACCGTTCGCCGAGCAGCAGCACCGTAGCTGATGACTCGGGGGCCGCCGCATCAGCACCGAGGCTGCCGTCCGGCGCTCGACGGCCAGCTCCTCGACGAGCAGCGGCATGCCGTTCGTGCCCGATGCACCGTCGAGCTGCTGGCGCATCCGGCCCGCCGCTCGCCGTGCCGGCCGAGAACGAGCGTCTCGCGCATGAGCAGCAACCTGGCCCCGGTGCTCGAGGTGGATGCTCGTGTCCCGATGGACAGTGGCCCCGCGCGACACCACGAACGGCTTCGCCGCCCACACGAGGGTGGCTGCCGCGTCGCGAGATCGAACGTAGACGTCCCAGGTCGACGCACCCGCCGTGCATGGCGTAGGCGACGGTGCCCGCCGGGCTCGATGAGATCGAGCGTGCGCTCCGGGGCCCACGCTCGACCTCGATCGAGATCGCGTCACCGGCCGAGCAAGCAGCGCCCCCTCGGGGACGAGGGAGACCCGGGCCGCGGTGGCGGTCCGAGGACAGCAGCATCGGTCGGACGCGGCGGCCGCTCGATCTGGCCCTGTCGGTGCGCATGCGGACGGCAACGCGACCGCGGCGACCGAGAGCCACGCGAACCTCGGTACGGCTCGGGTGGCCTGCGTGACGGCGCCGCCGTCAGGCGGTCGCGTCGAGATGTTGGTGCTCAGGTCGTGGGCGTGACCGTGCGGCGCCATCGGCCCGGGATCGCGCCGGCACCAGCATGCCCGCCCGATGGCTCGGCGAGCTGGCCGCGGACCCAGGCCGTCAACGCGGTCGACGGAATGCCGGTCCAGGCGGGACAGGGCGATGACCGGCCGGCCGTCGCGCACCGGCTGGCGTCCGCGACCATCTGCGCGACGTCGACACCGACGTACGGCGCGAGGTCGGTCTTGTTGACCACGAGCAGGTCGGCGCGCGTCGATGCCGGGCCCGCCCTTGCGGGCCACGTCGCCGCCGCCGGCGACGTCGATCACGAAGATCTGGGTGTCGACCAGCGCGGGCGAGAAGGTCGCGGTGAGATTGTCGCCGCCGGACTCGACCAGCACCAGGTCGAGCGGCGCGTAGTCGTCCTCGAGGTCCTCGACGGCCAGCAGGTTGGCGGTGATGTCGTCGCGGATCGCCGTGTGCGGGCAGGCGCCGGTCTCGACGGCCGGATCCGCGCGGGGTCCAGGACCCCGGCCGAGCGCAGGAACCGGGCGTCCTCGTCGGTGTAGATGTCGTTGGTGACGACGCCGAGCTCGAGCTCGGCGCGCGAGCTCGCGGCACAGCAGCGCGATCAGCGAGCTCTTGCCGGTCCCGACGGGACCGCAGACGCCGAGGCGCAGAGCTGCTCGGCGTGCGATGGGGTCTCAGGCACTGAACAACCTCCGTGTCGGTGACGGCGTGGGCCTCGGCCCACTGCCTCGATCTGCGGTGCGCCGCTGGCCGGGATCTGCGCCGGGGCGAGTCAGGTGCGCGACCTCGGCTGCGACGGCCGTCGATCGCGGGCAGCGCGTCGAAGCACCCAGCCGGCGACCTCGGCCGGGTCGAGCGGCAGCAGCTTCAGCGCGGCCGAGGCGACGGTCTGGACGTCGTCGTAGCCGACCAGCCGCGCCAGCGGCAGCGGGCTCGAGCTCCGCAGGCGTCGCGCGACGGCAGCGAGCGACCATCGCGCGCGAGACCTGAGGCGAGCCGCGCACTGCGGCGACCGCCGGGTGCGTCGGGCCACAGCCGGCCGGCAAGCCGCAGCAGGCCGCGACCCAGCGCGCGCGAGGTGTCGCCGCATCGCCGGGCTGGGCGTGCGCGCCGCCCAGGCCGTCTCGACCTCCTCCAAGCGGGCGACCCTGGCGCAGGTAGTGCAGGGCGACCACGGCGGTCGCGGCCTCGACCCGGGTGACCGTGCGACAGCCGGGTCGCGATGTAGGCCGGCACGTCGTCGGGCCGCAGCCCAGCCGCAACGCCGGCTCGAGGCCCCCCGACTGCGTGTGCCCGGCGACGGGCAGCCGCGCATCGGCGAGCAGCATGAGGAGCGAGCTCGGCGAGATCGACGGCCACTCAGAACATCGAGTAGAGCTGGGCAGAGGGCAGTCGGTCGGCCGGCGCGGGCTCGATGCAGCTCGCCGTCGACCGTGATCGCGAACGTCTCCGGGTCGACCTCGATGTCCGGCAGCGCGTCGTTGTTGACCATGTCGGCCTTGCCGACGTCGCGCGTCGGCGTGACGCCGACCAGCCGGCGCCGGAGCCCCAGCCGATCGGCGAGCCCGTCGTCGAGCGCCGCCGGCGCCACGAAGGACACCGAGTGGTCGGCCCCGTGCGGCCGGTCGACCAGGGTCGGCCGCATCAGCACCGGCTGCGGCGTCGGGATCGACGCATTCGGATCACCGAGCGCACCCCAGACCAGGGCACCGCCCTTGATGACGACCACGGGCCGGATGCCGAAGAAGCGCGGGTCCCACAGCACCAGGTCGGCCAGCTTGCCCGGCTCGACCGACCCGACCTCGTCGGTCGATGCCGTGCGCGATCGCGGGGTTGATCGTGTACTTCGCGACGTAGCGCTGGGCCCGCACGTTGTCGGCCGGCCCGCCGAGCGCGCCGAACCGGGCCTTCATCACGTGCGCGACCTGCCAGGTGCGGCTGATGACCTCGCCGATGCGCCCCATGGCCTGCGCGTCGGAGGACGTGATCGACAGGGCGCCGAGGTCGTGCAGGAGGTCCTCGGCCGCGATCGTGGTGGCCCGGATCCGGGACTCGGCGAAGGCCAGGTCCTCGGGCACGCGCGGGTTGAGGTGGTGGCAGACCATCAGCATGTCGAGGTGCTCGGCGACCGTGTTGACGGTGTGCGGCAGCGTCGGGTTGGTCGAGCCCGGGATGACGTGCGGCATGCGAGGCGACCGTGAGGATGTCGGGTGCGTGCCCGCCGCCGGCGCCCTCGGCGTGGAAGGCGTGGATGACCGGCCGCCGATCGCCGCCAGCGTCGACTCGAGGTAGCCGGCCTCGTTGAGGCAGTCGGAGTGCAGCGCGACCTGGAGCCCGAACTCGTCGGCCGCCCTGAGCGCCGCGTCGATCGCCGCCGGCGTCGAACCCCAGTCCTCGTGCACCTTGTAGCCGCCGGCGCCGGCCAGTGCCTGCTCGGCGAGACCCCGGCGCTGACACGGTGTTGCCCTTGCCCATGCAGCAGCACGTTGAGCGGGAGCGCGTCGAGGGCGCGGTGGACCGTCTGCAGGTGCCAGGCGCCCGGCGTGACGGTCGTGGCCTTCGAGCCCTCCGACGGCCCGGTGCCGCCACCGCCGACGGTGGTGATGCCGGTGGCGAGCGCCTCGAGCGAACTGGGAGCGGGAGAGGAGGTGGACGTGGACGTCGATCGCACCGGCCGTCAGGATCTTGCCCTCGCCGGAGATCACGTCGGTCGACGGGTCCGATCACCAGCGCCGGGTGCACGCCGTCGGCGATGTCCGGGTTGCCGGAGCGGCCGAGCGCGACGATCCGACCGTCCCGGATGCCGACGTCGGCCCGCACGACGCCCCAGTGGTCGAGCACGATCGCGTTGGTGATGACCGTGTCGAGCGCGCCCTCGGCCCGCGTGCGTCGTCGACTGGGCCATCGACTCGCGGATCGACTTGCCGCCGCCGAAGACGGCCTCCTCGCCGCCGAAGGTCAGGTCCTCCTCGACCTCGATCCACAGGTCGGTGTCGCCGAGGCGCACCTGGTCGCCCGCGGTCGGGCCGTAGAGCGCGGCGTACTCCGCGCGACTGATCTCAACCATCAGTGTCGCTCCGCCTTGATCTGGATGCCCGGGCACGACGCGCGCGACCCGCGGAGCGCGACGATCTCGACCTCGCGGGAGGCGCCCGGCTCGAAGCGCCGCGAGGTCCCGGACGGGATGTCGAGCCGGAAGCCGTCGGCGGCTTCGCGGTCGAACGTCAGCGCCGCGTTGACGTCGGCCAGGTGGATGTGCGACCCGATCTGGACCGGGCCGGTCGCCGGTGTTGATGATCACGAGGGTGCGCCGCTCGTCGGGGCTGCGGTCGGCGTTGAGCATCGACCGTCCCGGGCGCCACGCGGATCGCGCCGGGTCCGTTGGTCTGACTGGACCATGGTCTGCTCCCTCTAGGCGATCGGTTCGTGGAGGGTGACGAGCTTGCGCCCGTCGGGGAAGGTCGCCTCGACCTGGACCTCGGTGAGCATGTCGGCGACGTCGGGCATCACCTGGTCGCGGGTCAGCACCTCGCGGCCGCGGACCATCAGCTCGGCGACCGACGACGCCCGTCGCGGGCCCGCTCGATGACCCAGGTCGCTCAGCAGCGCCACCGACTCGGGGTAGTTGAGCCGCACGCCGCGGGCGAGCCGGTCGCGCGCGACCATGCCGGCGACGGCGAGCAGCAGCTTCTCGGTGTCGGCGGGAGTCAGGTGCATGGCGTCAGACCGCCATCGCCGCGCGCACGTCGTCGATGGCGCCGGCGCCGCCGGCACCGCTGCGAGGTGATCCGGCCGGACTCGAGGACGTAGTAGGTGTCGGTCGCGCGCAGCGCGAAGCCGACGTGCTGCTCGACGAGCAGGACCGAGAGGTCCCCACGCGCGGGTCAGCGCAGCGATGACCCCCTCGATCTCGGCGACGACGTTGGGCTGGATGCCCTCGGTCGGCTCGTCGAGGATCAGCATCCGCGGCTCGGTGAGCAGGGTGCGGGCGATGGCGAGCTGCTGGCGCTGACCGCCGGAGAGCAGACCGGCGCGACGGCGAGAGCAGCCGGTCAGGGCGCGGGAAGGTGTCGAGCACGTCGTCGATCTCGGCCCTGACGCGTGGTGACGAGCTGGAGGTTCTCGAGCGTCGTCATCTGCGGGAAGCAGAGCTGGCCCTGCGGCACGTAGCCCAGGCCCCGCTTGACCCGGGCGTTCGGCCGGAGCTTGCGTGACGTCCTCGCCGTCGAGCAGCACCGTGCCCGTCCTGCACCGGCAGCAGGCCGACGGCGACACGGAGGAGCGTCGTCTTGCCGGCGCCGTTGTGGCCCATGACGGCGCACCGCGCCGCCGGTCGGGCACCGTCGAGGCTCGACGTCGTGCAGCACCATCGCTGCGGCCGTAGCCCGGCGGTGACGTCCTCGAGCTCAAGCATGGGCCTCTCGCGCTCCTTCCGCGGTCGCGGCCGAGATAGACCTCCTGCACCTGCGGGTCGGCCTGGATCTCCGCGACGGTGCCCTCGGTCGAGCACCTTGCCGGCGTGCATGCACGGTGACCGAGTCGGCGAAGCTGCGGACGAAGTCCATGTCGTGCTCGATGACGACGATCGTGCGCTCGGTGCCGATCCGCTGCAGCAGCTCGCCGGTCTCCTCGCGCTCCTCGGCGCTCATCCCGGCGACCGGCTCGTCGAGGAGCATCACCTTGGCGTCCTGCACCAGCAGCATGCCGATCTCGAGCCACTGCTTCTGCCCGTGCGCGAGGACCCCGGCCGGGCGGTCGCGGAGGTCCGCCGAGGCCGATGGTCTCGAGCGCCTCGGCGACGTACGACGGGATCCCACGCCGGGCGCGCAGCATGCCGCCAGGCGCTCGCGGTGCACGCCGCCGGCGATGTCGAGGTTCTGGAGGACGGTGAGCTCCTCGAAGACGGTGGCCGTCTGGAAGGTGCGGCCGACACCGGCCCGCACGATCTGGTGCGACTTCATCGACGAGCAGGTCCGGTTGCCGGTAGCGGACCAGCCCGGTGCCGCGGACCAGCCCGGTCACGGCGTCGACCAGCGTGGTCTTGCCGGCGCCGTTGGGGCCGATCAGGAAGTGCAGCCGGCCCTGGAGCAGGGTCAGGTCGACGCCGTCGACGGCCTTGAACCCGTCGAAGTCGACGGTCAGGTCGCTGGATCTCGAGGTAGTCGAGCCTGCACGCTCGTCGGCTGTCGACGAGTGCACGCTCATGCGGCCACCGCCTCTCGCCTTCGGCGGAGGAGCGCGTCGCAACCGTCGGCCAGCGGAGGCGACGCCAGGCCGGGCAGCAGACAGGATCACGACGATGAACAGCGCACCCTGGAAGTAGGTCCACTGCTCCGGGAAGCGACTCCGAGAGCGTAGGTGCTGCCCGTAGCCGACCGCGAGGGCTCCGAGCGCCGGACCCGAGCAGCGAGGCCCGACCGCCGAGCGCGACGCCGGCGATCAGCATGATCGAGGCGAGCGCTCGTCGATGTCGCGCGGGCGAGATGATGCCCGACGATCGGGACGAACATGCGCGCCGCCGATGCTGGCCATCACGGCCGCGATCACGAACGCGACCAGCTTGATGTTGGCCGGGTCGTGGCCGAGGAAGCGCACCCGCTCCTCGGCGTCGCGGGTCGGCGAGGAGCAGCTCGCCGAACCGGCTGCGGTAGAGCTGCCAGACGCGACGAGCAGCATCGCGATCAGCAGTCCGGCCGCGATGAAGTAGATCATCTGCTGGTTGATCGGGTCGTAGAGGGTGTAGCCGAAGAACGACGTGAAGGCGTTGAGCCCGGTGAAGCCGCCGGTGAACTTGATCTGGGAGATGAGCAGGGTCGCGAAGGCAACGGCCAGCGCCTGGGAGAGGATCGCGAAGTAGGCGCCCTTGATCCTGCGCTTGAAGACCGCGAGACCGAGCATCGTCGCCGACGGCGGCCGGGCAGCGACCACGATCGCGACGAGCGTGAAGGCGCCGCTGCGGAACGGCTCCCACCAGGCCGGCATCGTGCCGTCGCCGTAGAGCATCATGAAGTCGGGGATGCCGTCCGGTCCGGCTGCCTCGAGCTTGAGGTGCATGCGCCATCGCGTAGGCGCCGAGCCCGAAGAACAGCCCTTGGCCGAGGACGAGCATGCCGCCGCGCCCCCACGCGAGGCCGATGCCGACGGCGGCGATCGCGTAGCAGCAGTACTTGCCGAGGTTGTTGAGGCGGAACGGCGTGAGCACCGCTGGGGCGACGACCAGGAGGAGCAGGACGGCGCAGCAGGCGCCGATGCCGACCCAGGGTTGAGCAGTCACCGCGGATCGTGGCGACGCGCTCCAGACGGTCGCTGCTCATGCCAGGCTCCTGGTGCGGACGGTGAAGAGGCCCTGGGGCCGGACCTGCAGGAAGACCACGACCAGCAGGAAGGTGAGGACCATCGCCAGGCTCCCGTCGGTGAAGTAGGTGAGGAAGGCGCCGGATGATGCCGAGCGCCGAACGCGGCGATGACGGCGCCCTTGATCTGCCCGATCCCTCCGGCGACGACGACCAGGAACGCCGGGATGATGTAGTTCGGTGCCCAGCGTCGGACTCCGTGGCGGTGATCCGGGTGACGCGCCACACCGGCGATGCCGGCCAGGCCGGAGCCGAGGAAGAACGTGATGCGGTCGACGCCGCGGGTGGAGACCCCGACGGTCTCGGCGAGGTCACGGTTCTGCACCGTGGCCCGGATCTGGCGGCCGAACGAGCTGTACTTCAGCAGCGCCGCCAGCGGCGGCCAGGCAGAGCAACGGCCAGGACGAGCGATGAACAGCTGGCGTGAGCGGATAGCCGTAGCCGAGGATCGGCGATCTGGCCGTCGAGCCAGCTCGGGGCCGCGACCGGCGACGGCCTGCGCGCCGAAGATGTCCTTCGCGAGCCTGCTGGAGGATCAGGCTCACGCCGAACGGTGACCAGCAGGGTGTCCAGCGGCCGGTGGTACATCCATCTGGATGACCGACGAGCTCGAGCAGCACGCCGAGGAGACCGGCGACGAGGAACGCCGACCGGGAGGGCGAGCAGCAGTGAGACGTCGGTGTTGCGTGACGACCTGCTGGGTGAGGTACGCCGCGTAGGCGCCGGCCATCAGGAACTCGCCGTGCGCCATGTTGATCACGCCCATCTGGCCGAACGTCAGGGAGAGGCCGAGGCGCGATGAGGAGCAGCACGGCGCCGTACGACGGCCCCGGTGAAGAACTGCGAGATCGACGACGTCCATGCGAGCTCGCCTTCGAGAGTGCCGAGGCGACGGGTCGGGCCGGGACCCGCGCGGCGAGCGCGGGCCCCCGGGTCAGGTGACGGACGAGCGTCGCTCAGCCCTTGCGGGTCCCACCAGTCGTAGCCCTCGAGGAACGGGTCCGGCTCGATCGGGCCGTCGGAGCGACCAGATCGTCTTGATCAGCTTGTTGTGCTGGACCTCTCCGATCAGCGCCGGTCTTGGCGATGTGGTGGTTCTCGCCGTTGACCGTGACCGTGCCCTCGGGCGCCTCGAAGGTCACGCCGTCGGACGCCGTCGATGACGTCGTCGACGTCGAAGGATGTCGGCCTTCTCGACCATCGCCTTCCACAGATACAGCGAGGTGTACGCCGCCTCCATCGGGTCGGAGGTCGACGCGGTCGGCGCCGTACTTGGCCTTGAACGCCTCGACGAACGCCGTGTTCGTCGGGCTCTCCACGGTCTGGTAGTAGTTCCACGACGTCATCTGGCCGGTGAGGTCGACCGGGATCGCCGCCGCCTCCTCCTCGGCGATCGACACCGAGACGATCGGGATCGTCGAGGCGTCCAGCCCCTTCTCGTCGTACGCCTGGAGGAACGCGACGTTCGAGTCACCGTTGATCGTGTTGAAGATGACGTCCGGCTGGGTGTCGACGATCTTGTCGACGCGGTGCCCCAGGCGCCCTGGTCGAGCGGCTGGTACTCCTCACCGAGCGACCTCGATGCCGTTCTCCGGCGGCGTACTGCTTGATGATCTTGTTCGCGGTGCGCGGGAAGACGTAGTCGGACCCGGCCAGGAAGATCGAGTCGATCTTCTTCTCCTCTTGAGGAAGTCGAGCGCCGGGATGATCTGCTGGTTGGTGGTCGCACCCGTGTAGAAGATGTTGCGGTCGCGCCTCGAGGCCCTCGTACTGCACGGGGTAGAAGAGGATCGAGTTGAGGCTCTCGAACGACCGGCCGCATGGCGACGCGGCGACGACGAGGTCCAGCCGCCGAAGACCGCGGCGACGCAGTCGCTGCTGGATCAGCTTCTCGGCCTTCTCGGCGAAGATCAGTGGGCTCCGAGGCGCCGTCCTCCTGGACGATCTCGATCTCCTTGCCGAGGACGCCGCCGTCGGCGTTGATCTGCTCGGCCGCCATGCGACAGCGAGTTGGAGACGGTGTTCTCGCTGATGGACATGGCCCCGGAGAGGGAGTTGAGGAACCCGATCTTGATCGGTGTCGCCGGAGGTGTCGACGCAGCTTTCGACTGCGCTCCCGCCGTCCTCGTCGGACTTGGCGCCGCCGCAGCCGCTGAGAAAGAGTGCTGCAGCCAGCGCCGCTGCTGTGCTCGTGAAGAGACGAGCGCGTGAGTTGATCACGAGTTGGTTGACCTCTCGAGTAAGACCGCACATGAACACGACGCTGTGCTCTCTTGCTCGAGAAGTTAGAGACGCTATTTCGAGTTATTACCAAAGGAATTAAATGGTGTACGACCGGGGTCAGGACCCCGAGAGTGCCGTCACGAGGCGGGCGGCGGGGCTCTCGAGGTTCCACTTCTCCGCGAGTGCGACGACCTTGTCCGGGTCGCGGGGATGGGCCGGCAGCAGGATGTTGCTGCGGTCGAGGTCGATGTCGCGGGCAACAGCGACGACCGTGGGGGCCACCTCGAGATAGTCGGCCGCGGCCTTGATCTTGCCGCGCGGCCCGGGTCCGAGTTCGGCGTCGGGGTCGTCTGCCGCAGCGATGATGCCGGCCATGTCTCCGAACCGGTTGAGCAGCGTTGCCGCGGTCTTCTCACCGATGCCCGGCACTCCGGGTAGACCGTCGGACGCGTCGCCGCGCAGCGTCGCGAAGTCGGCGTACTGGTTGGCGTCGATGTCGTACTTCGCGCGCACCCAGCCGTTGTCGACCCGCTCGTGCTTGCCGACCCCGCGGGCGATGTAGAGCACCCGTACGTCGGCCTCGTCGTCAACGAGCTGGAACAGGTCGCGGTCACCGGTCACGATGTCGACGGGCTGTCCGGCGTCGGTGGCCAGGGTGCCGATGACGTCGTCGGCCTCGTAGCCGTCGGCGCCGATCACGCAGATGCCGAACGCGTCGAGCACGTCGAGGATGATCGGGATCTGCAGCTCGAGCGGGTCCGGCACCTCCTCGACGTCGGGTGCCGGCCGCGCGCTCCTCGACCACCCGGTGCGCCTTGTACGACGGCAGCAGGTCGACCCGCCACTGCGGGCGCCAGTCGTTGTCCCAGCAGCACACCAGGTCGGTGGGGCGGTACTCGTCGACCAGCCGGCTGATGAAGTCCATCAACCCGCGCACGGCGTTGACGTTGGTGCCGTCGGGCGCCCCGATCTCCGGCACGCCGAAGAAGGCCCGGAAGTACATCGAGGCAGTATCAAGAAGCATCAAGCGGCCGGTCTGCTTGCTGGTCACGCGGGCATCCTGCCACGCGCGCCCACTACTCTGTCGACGTGACTCAGTCCGATCTGGAGGCGACTGACCGAAAGATCCTCCAGCTGCTAGGCCGGGATGGCCGGATGTCCTTCACCGACCTCGGTAAGGCGACCGGCCTCTCGACGTCCGCCGTGCACCAGCGGGTCAAGCGTCTCGAGCAGCGTGGTCTGATCCTCGGCTACGGCGCCACGGTCAACCACGACGAGATCGGGCTGCCGTTGACCGCGTTCATCTCGATCACCCCGATCGACCCGGCCCAGCCGGACAACTACCCCGAGCTGGTCAAGGGCATCAGCGAGATCGAGTCGTGCTGGTCGGTCGCGGGGGAGGAGTCCTACATCCTCAAGATCCGGGTGGCCACGCCCGCGGACCTCGAGGAGCTGCTGGCCCGGATCCGGGCTGCCGCGAACGTCTCCACCCGGACCACGATCGTGCTCTCGACGCCGTACGAGAACCGCCCGGTCACCTGACCCGGGGTTTGCGGGCGGTCGGTGCGTGGAACGGAACCAGCATGCGTCTCATCTCGGGAGTCCTCTCGTCCACGACGGCTGCGGTTCTGCTGACCTCGGTCCTGCTCTCAGGTTGCGGGGGCGGCAGCGATTCCGACCCGGAGTCCGAACCGACGTCGGACGGCTCGCCGACGGGCGAACCGTCCGAGGAGGAGTGGACCGCCGCGCACACGGCGTACCACGACCTCGGCGAGACCTACAACGCCGCGAACAGCGGCTCCTCCGACTACCAGGAGGTGGTCCGCCAGGTGAACGACAAGTCGCCGGGGGACCTGATCGGCAACCCGAAGATCGCCGCCGCCCTCGAGGAGCAGGAGGCGCTGGCAGCAGAGCGCGATGCGCAGACCGCGGCACTCGGTGACGAGCCCGCGATGCGTGACCCGGAGCTCAAGGAGGCCTACGACGCCTTCGCGGCCGCCTCGGAAGAGATGAACACCTTCCAGGACGGCTACAACGAGTCGATGCCGATGCTGCTGCGCTCGCTCGGGGTCTGCGTCAAGATCTTCTCGGTCGAGGTGAAGGAGGACGAGCTCATCGCCATCCCGGGCGTCTTCGCCGAGCTGTGGATCAAGGCACACAACAAGGCAGCCGCCCCCTGCCTGAAGCTGCTCGACGATCTCGACCAGTCGGCGAACTACCGGATCCGCCAGTACGCCGCCAACTACCGCAAGGTGATCGACCAGCGCAACGCGCTGATGGCCGACCAGGGCGAGGGCAAGATCGGGTTCGAGCAGACCGTTGACCGGCTCGAGCGCATCAACAAGGCGTTCACCAAGCGCAACGCGCAGCTGACGAACTTCTCCGACGAGCTGGCCAAGCTGAGCTCAGCCGACGAGTACCTGGCGCTCGACGACATCTTCGAGGCGCGCCTCGAGCCATCGGAGTCGCCGTCGCCGTAGGCCTCGGCTCAGTAGGCCTCAGTAGGCCTGCAGCGCCGCCGTACGACGGGAGGCCTCGGCGACCTCGGCCGCCTTCAGGGCAGACTCGTCGAGGCGGCCGTGCTCGGTCCACCAGCGCTGGCCCTCGGCCGGCAGGGTGTGGATCGGGTCGTAGTACTCGTAGGTGCGGTTGAGCGCCTCGGGGTCCTCGGCCTCGATCGAGGTCCGGTAGTTCTTGGTCCAGTAGGAGATGCCGCGCTCGGTGTCGTAGGACTCGAGCTGGTGGATCCATCGCTTGCCGACGAACGGGACGTCGCAGACGATGCGCGGCGTCGCAAAGCCCGGCAGGTAGCCCATGATCGAGTGCTGCAGCCGCTGGGCGTCGGCCACCGAGACCCGCCAGTGCTCCGAGAACGGGATCATGTCGCACATGTAGAAGTAGTAGGGCATGATCTGCGCGCCGTCGAGCAACCGGAAGCACAGGTCGAGCAGCGCGTGGGGGTCGGCGTTGACGCCGTTGAGGATGACGCCCTGGTTGCGTACGTCGCGGACTCCGGTGTCGAGCATCGCGCGAGTCGCCTCGGCCACCAGCGGCGTCACCGAGTTGGCGTGGTTGACGTGGGTGTGGATCGCGATGGACACGCCGCGCTGCCGGGCGATGGTGCCGATCCGGGTCATCCCCTCGATCACCTCGGGCTGCAACCAGTGCTGCGGCAGCGCCATCAGAGCCTTCGTGGCCAGCCGGATGTCGCGGATGTTCTCGACCTCGAGCACGTCGGTGAGGAAGGCCTCGAGACGGGGCCACGGCATGTTGGCCACGTCGCCGCCGGAGACCACGACGTCGCGCACTCCCGGCGTACGCCGCAGGTAGTCGAGCATGTCGCCGAGCCGGTCGTTGGGCTTGCCGACGAACTTGAGCTTGTCGATGACCGCGGTGGAGTTGCCGACCAGGTCCATCCGGGTGCAGTGGCCGCAGTACTGAGGGCAGGTCGGCAGCAGCTCCGCGAGCACCTTGGTGGGGTAGCGGTGGGTGAGCCCCTCGGTCGCCCACATGTCGTGCTCGTGCAGAGAGTCACGCGTGGCGTGCGGGTGCGAGGGCCAGTCGGTGCGGCGGTCGGAGAAGACCGGCAGCATGTAGTGGCGCACCGGGTCGGCGTAGAACGCGTCGGTCAGCGAGCCCGGGCCGCCCGGCGCGTCATGGGGCGCCATCGTGTTCATCATCTGCGGCGGCACCAGCATCGACATGGTGGCGCGCTCCTGCTGGTCGCGCTCCAGGTCGGCGTAGAAGCGGTCGTCGACGAGGTCGCCGAGCAGCTCGCGGAGCTGCTTGAGGTTCTTGACGCAGTGCGCGCGCTGCCACTGCACGGAGGCCCATTCCTCGGCCGTCACGTCGGCCCAGCCCGGGAACCTGGTCCAGTCCGGCTCGACCAGCTCGACACGCTGATAGGGGTAGGGCTGGCCGGTCTCCAGGCCGATACTGGTCTCGATAGACATGTGTGTCAGAGTACGTGGAGATCGTCCTGTCTGCACATCCATGCGCAGGAAGATCTACGGTGTGTCGTAGAGATATAGGGAGGACAGCCCGAGATGGTGGCCCGCGAGAGCGATCCGACCGGCCTGCACCGAGTGCTGGACGAGGGCGTGGTGCTGCCTCAGGCAGCCACCCGCCTCGACACCCGCCGCGAGCTGTGGCCCGACGAGGTCCGGATCCGGGTGGAGCGCCTCAACCTCGACGCCGCGTCCTTCCGCCAGCTCGAGCGCAAGCACGCCGGCGACGGCGAGCAGGTGCGCGCGGAGGTGCTCGACATCGTCGCCACCCGCGGCAAGATGCAGAACCCCGAGACCGGCTCCGGCGGCATGCTCGTCGGCACCGTCGAGGAGGTCGGACCGGAGTCGCCACTGGGCCTCGCCGTCGGCGACCGGGTCACCACCCTGGTCTCGCTGACGCTCACGCCGCTGGTCATCGAGGACGGCCTGGCCGGCTGGGACGGTCTGGGCGAGCAGGTGCCGTGCGACGGCTACGCCGTGCTCTTCGGCCGCTCGATCGCCGCCGTGATCCCCGACGACCTGCCCGCGGAGCTCAGCCTGTCCGTGATGGACGTCTGTGGGGCGCCGGCGCTGACCCACCGCGTGGTGACGGGCTACGACGCAGGCGAGTGGTCGCTGTCATCGGCGGCGGCTGGCAAGTCCGGCTCGCTCAGCCTGGCCGCCGCCCGCAGCGCCGGCGCGCAGAAGACGATCGGCGTGGTGCCGCAACGAGCGGGAGGCCGAGGCGCTGCGCGACGCCGGCCTGGCCGACGAGGTCGTCGTCGCCGACGCCCGCAACCCGATCGAGCTCCGCGACGCCGTCGCCAAGGCCGGGGGACCGGCCGACATCACGGTCGTCTGCGTCGACGTGCCGGGCTGCGAGGGCGGGGCGATCCTGGCCACCGCCGACCGCGGCACGGTCATCTTCTTCTCGATGGCCACGTCGTTCGCGGCCGCCGCGCTCGGCGCGGAGGGGCTGGCGGCCGACGTCACCATGCTCGTCGGCAACGGCTATGTGCCGGGCCACGCGGCGTACGCGATGGAGCTGCTGCGCACCAACGATGGCGTACGCCGCCTGTTCGAGAGCAGGCTGGAGTCGTGAAGCCATCGAGGCGCAAGCTCGACCTCGGGACGGCTCGGACCCGGCCACCGTCCGGCAGGCGCGCAGCCTGGCCCGCAAGGCCGGCCGCCCGATCGTCACCATGGCCAAGCGGCACACGACCGTCTCCGTCGAGCGCGCGACGCTGCGCCTGGCCGGGCTTGCCGGCGCCGACGCCGAGGGCC
Source organism: uncultured Actinomycetota bacterium (assembly GCA_963769475.1). Lineage (GTDB taxonomy): Bacteria > Actinomycetota > Actinomycetes > Propionibacteriales > Nocardioidaceae > Nocardioides. Next base: position 206,220 of record CAVYLX010000005.1, read on the forward strand.
AGCCCTGGGTCAACCGGCTGCTCGACGTGGTCCGGGCCGACGTCGGTCTCGAGCACGGTGTCGCGCTGCCCGTCTGGGACGCACTGGTGCGCGGCGAGGCCGAGGACCTGGCCACCCTGGCCCAGAAGGCAGGCGCCGGCTCGGTCACCTTCCGGGTGCCCGAGGGTCGCGACGCCCAGCGCGCCCGCACCGCCAGCCGCAAGCAGGTCGGGGCCGGCATCCGCACCATCGACGGCCGCCGCCGCGAGCGCGAGCGGATGATCAAGCGCCACGGCGACGCCCCTCGCCAGCCGTGGATCTACCTCATCGTGGCGACCGGCGACATCTACGAGGACATCCCGCAGGCCCAGCAGGCGGCCCGCGAGGGCGCCGACGTGATCGCGGTGATCCGGTCCACCGGCCAGAGCCTGCTCGACTACGTGCCCGAGGGCCCGACCCGCGAGGGCTTCGCCGGCACCTACGCCACCCAGGAGAACTTCCGGCTGATGCGGGCGGCGCTCGACGAGTCGAGCAAGGAGCTCGGTCGCTACGTGCGGCTGACCAACTACGCGTCCGGTCTGTGCATGCCGGAGATCGCCGCCCTGGCCGGCCTCGAGCGACTCGACATGATGCTCAACGACTCGATGTACGGGATCCTCTTCCGCGACATCAACCCGGTGCGCACGTTCGTCGACCAGCGGTTCAGCCGCCAGGTGCACGCCCGGGCCGGCATCATCATCAACACCGGCGAGGACAACTACCTCACCACCGCCGACGCCGTCGAGGCCGCGCACACGGTGACGACGAGCCAGCTCCTCAACGAGTTCTTCGCCAAGGAGGCCGGGCTCGAGGACTGGCAGCTCGGCCTCGGGCACGCGTTCGAGATCGACCCCGAGGTGCCCGACTCGTTCCGTCTCGAGCTGGCCCATGCGCTGCTCGCGCGTGAGCTGTTCCCCAACGCGCCGCTGAAGTGGATGCCGCCGACCCGGCACATGACCGGCGACGTGTTCAAGGGCTACCTGCTGGACGGCTTCTTCAACCTGGTCGGCGCGCTGACCGGCCAGGGCATCCTGCTGGTCGGGATGATGACCGAGGCCGTGGTCACGCCGTGGATCTCCGACCGCGACCTGGCGCTGCAGAACGTCCGCTACGTGATGAACGCCGCCGGCAAGCTGCACGAGGACTTCCGTCCCAGCACCAACGGTTTCATCCAGCAGCGCGCTCGCGCGGTGCTGGATGAAAGCGTTGGACTGCTGCAGAGCATTAACGGACACCCGGACGGCCTGCTCGACGCGATCGCCGACGGCACGTTCGGCCTGATGAAGCGCCCTGCTGACGCCGGTCGCGGCCTCGACGGGGTCGCGAAGAAGTCGAGCGTCTACTACAACCCAGCCTCCGAGATCCTGGACGAGAAGTGACCGCCCCCGAAGCAGAAGGCAACCAGATCATCCGCCCCTACGGCGACACCACCGGTGACGGGATGGTGCAGCTGAGCTTCACGCTGCCGATGCCGCACTCCAAGGTCGCCGAGGGAGCCGCGGCTCAGCTGGCCAACAAGATGGGCATGGACCCGGCGCTGGTCGTGCACGCCAAGCCGATGGGGCCAGGCTTCACGTTCTTCGTGGTCTACGGCCGGGTCAACCACCTGGTCGACCCCAGCAAGGTGGTCGTGGTCGAGCGCGACTACCCACTGCTCACGCCCAAGGAGGCCAATGCGGCGATCAAGCGCGCGCTGCGCCGCCGGCTCACGGTCGTGGGCGCTTGCATCGGCACCGACGCCCACACGGTCGGCATCGACGCGATCCTCAACATCAAGGGGTTCGCGGGGGAGAAGGGCCTCGAGTACTACCGCGAGCTCAAGGTGGTCAACCTCGGCGCGCAGGTCTCGGTGCCGCACCTGGTCGAGCGGGCCCGCGCCGAGAAGGCGGACGCCGTGCTCGTCTCCCAGGTCGTCACCCAGCGCGACGCCCACCTGCTCAACACCCGCGAGATGTCGGCGGCGTTCCGCGAGTCCTACCCCTCCGACAAGCGGCCGCTGCTGATCGTCGGCGGGCCGCGCTTCGACGAGGCGATGGCGAGTGAGCTCGGCGTCGACCGCGTCTTCAGCAGGGGTACGACGCCGGGCGAGGTGGCGTCGTACCTGGTCCATCAGCTCGTCGCGAGGAGCGCCGCATGAGCAGCAACAGCCCGGAGGTCGGCACCCGGGTGGTGCACCGCCGCTACGTGCCCTACTCCCACGCCCACTACGCCGGCAACCTCGTCGACGGCGCCTACAGCCTGGGGCTGTTCGGCGACGTGGCGACCGAGATGTGCATCCGCACCGACGGCGACGAGGGCCTGTTCGCGTCGTACTCCGACGTCCAGTTCCGCGCCCCGGTCCGCGCCGGTGACGTGCTGGAGATCAGCTGCGAGCTGGTCCGCGTCGGCACCCGGTCGCGGGTGATGGACTTCGCCGTGCACGTGGTCGCGCGCGGTGCCGCCACCGACGAGAGCCCAGGCGCCGCCACGGTTCTCGACGAACCACTCCTCGCGACGTCGGCCACCGGCACCGTCGTCGTGCCGGGCTAGACGACCGGTTTGCGGTGACGGCGGCGCGTCCCTCACGACACGCCGGACGCGGCAAAGATTTACCTGAACATTTGGGCAACAGCAGGCATCGCGCTGACCTGCGCTTTCGCTCATCTGTGCAGGTCAGCGGGCGGTTGACAGGCGCGCCACTTGCGCGGAACTCTGTGCCGTCGGCTCATGCAGGTCGTGGCCGGCGAACCGACGTCCGAGTGGCTGGACTCGGAGGGTGTCGTGCGCCAGGCACCTGTCCGAGCTGGTTCGCGGAGGTCGGTTCGCCACCGCGAGAGCGACGCGGAAGGATCTCGGCCTCCCTAGACAACGTCCCGGCCTCAACAGCCAGTCGTTTCCGGGACGGCCGAAGGTGTCTGGGATCCTTCCGCCCTCCTGCAGCGCGGCCGGTAGGTTTTCACCGTGCTGATGCGGACCGGGGTCGCCTTCGTGGCTGGGCTTGCCCTGTCCGTCGCCTTCGAGCCTCTCGCCATCGCCTACGTCATGCCCGTGGCCCTCGCGGGCTTCGCCCTGACCACTCGCGGGCTCAAGGCGCGCCAGGCCTGGCTGCCCGGCCTGGCCTTCGGCGTCGCCTTCTACTTCGTCACCCACTACTGGATGCGCCCGTCCATCGGCACCGACGCCTGGATCGGCATGTCCATCGTCGAGGCCGCGTTCTACGGCGCGCTCGGGTCCGCTTCCGCCGTCGTCCAGCGGCTGCGTTTCTGGCCTGCCTGGCTCGCGGCTGCCTGGGTCACGATGGAGGTCATCCGCAGCGGCTGGCCGTTCAGCGGCATGCCGTTCGGGCGGATCGCCTTCGGCATCGTCGACACCCCCGTCGCCCAGGCGCTTCCGTACGTCGGCTCCACCGGCCTCAGCTTCCTGCTCGCCCTGGTCGGTTTCCTGCTCGCCTGGGTCGTCATCGCGCGTGACCGCTCCGACCGCCTGGTCGCGGCCGGCATCCTGGTCGCCGTGGCGGTGGCCATCTCGCTCCCGGCGCTGGTGCCGTTCGCCCTGACCAAGGAGGGTCCGGCCACGGTGGCTGTGGTGCAGGGCAACGTGCCCGGCCGCGGCAACGACGTCCTCTTTGACAGCGAGCAGCTCACCGACAACCACGTCCAGGCCACCATCGACCTCGCCGACGACGTCCGCGCCAGGAAGGAGCCGCAGCCCGACTTCGTCCTGTGGCCGGAGAACTCGACGGCGGTGGACCCCTTCGAGCCGGGTGCGGTCAACAGCGGGCTCAACGCCGCGGCCGAGGCGATCGGCGTGCCGGTCATCGTCGGCGGCCTGGTCAACGCGGGCGAGGACCACGTGCTCAACCAGGGCATCGTCTGGGACCCGGTGACCGGCCCGGGGGAGCGCTACACGAAATGGCACCCGGTCGTCTACGGCGAGTACATCCCGTTCCGTGGCTTCATGAACGACATCGGCCTCGAGGACCACAGCCAGCTGTCCCGGATCCCGCGCGACATGCTCAGTGGCACCCGTGAGTCACCCCTGCCGGTGAACGGGATCGAGCTCGCCGACTCCATCTGCTTCGACATCGCCTACGACGACGGCATCTTCGCCCAGGTGAAGCAAGGCGCGGACATGCTGGCCGTGCAGACCAGCAACGCGAGCTTCATCTTCACCGACCAGATCGACCAGCAGTTCGCGATCACCCGGCTGCGGGCGATCGAGACCGGCCGTTGGCTGGCGGTCGCCTCGACCAACGGCATCTCGGGCGTGATCCGCCCCGACGGCTCCGTGGCGGCCGTGGCCGAGCCGCGCACCACCTCGGTGCTGGTCGAGCAGGTCGACCTGATGTCCGGCATCACCCCGGCCGTCTGGCTCGGCGCGTGGCCAGGTCGGGTGTTCACGCTGCTGACGTGTGTCGGTCTCGTGCTGGGCACGGTCGCGTATCGTCGAAATGGAGAATCATCGCGCCGTGCGGTGACTCCGGACGGCATGGAGAGTCGTCCCGAAGAGAGGCAACCCGCATGAGGAGCGACGCATGACCACCCAGGACCTGGGGCGGGTCATCGTGGTGATCCCCACCTACAACGAGGCGGACAACCTCGCCTGGATCGTCGACCGGCTGCGCCGCGCGCAGCCCTCCGTCGACGTGCTCGTGGTCGACGACGAGTCGCCCGACGGCACCGGCAAGATCGCGGACACCCTGGCCCAGGCCGACCCCGAGGTGCACGTGCTGCACCGCACCGCCAAGGGCGGCCTCGGGGCGGCGTACCTCCATGGCTTCGCCTGGGCGCTGGAGGAGGGCTACGACGTCATCGGGGAGATGGACGCCGACGGCTCCCACCAGCCCGAGGAGCTGCAGCTGCTGCTCACCGCCCTGGCCGACGCCGACCTGGTGATCGGCTCACGGTGGGTGCCCGGCGGGTCGGTCCTCAACTGGCCACGGCGCCGCGAGCTGCTGTCTCGCGGCGGCAACCTCTACGTGCGTCTGCTGCTCGGCATCGACGTCCGCGACGCGACGGCCGGCTACCGGCTGTTCCGGCGCCAGACGCTGGAGAAGATCGACCTGGCGAAGGTCAAGTCCACCGGCTACGTCTTCCAGACCGACATGGTGTCGCGGACCCTCAACGCCGGCCTCGTCGTGCGCGAGGTGCCGATCGAGTTCGTCGAGCGGGTGCGGGGCGACTCCAAGATGAGTGGCGCCGTGGCCACCGAGTCGCTCAAGCGGATCACCGCGTGGGGTCTTCGGGAGCGCCGCGACCAGGTACGCCGTGCGTGGCGCGGCCGGAGGGGCTGACCATGGCTCGCCGACGCAGGGGAGTGGCCTGGCTGCTCTTCATCGCGTTCATCGTGGTGCCGATCATCGAGATCTACGTGCTGATCCAGGTCGGTCAGGTGATCGGACCCTGGTGGACGATCCTGCTGCTGATCGCCGACAGCATCCTCGGCAGCTGGCTGATCAAGCGCGAGGGCGGCCGCGCCTGGCGGGCGCTGCAAGCTGCGCTCGACAGCGGCCGGATGCCGGCCAAGGAGCTGGCCGACGGCGCGCTGATCCTGGTCGGCGGCACGCTGATGCTGACGCCGGGGTTCGTCTCCGACGCGTTCGGCATCCTGCTGATCCTGCCGTTCACCCGGCCGGTGTTCCGGCGGCTGCTGGCCACGGTCGTGACCAAGAAGCTGCTCGCGGTCGGCACCGGTGCCCCGGGCTTCGCCGGCCCCGGAAATGCACGACGCCCCGGACCCGGACCCGAGGGTCCGGTCGTCCAGGGCGAGGTGATCGACGAGGGCTAAGCGCCGGCTATGCCGTGGCCTTGCGCTTCTTCGCGTTGCTGCGGTGCAGGTGGGCGGGACCGATCTCTCCGCCACGGAGCAGCTCGAGCCGCTCCTTGAGGATGTCCTCGAGCTCCTTCTCCGAACGGCGCTCGAGCAGCATGTCCCAGTGGGTGCGGACCGGCTTCTCGGCCTTCACCTCACGCTCGATGCCGGACGTGCTTTCCCCTTCGGCGCCGCAGCGGGGGCACTCCCAGACCGCCGGAATGTCGGCCTCGACCGACATCGTGATCTCGAAACCGTGGCCCTGCGGGCAGCGATAACCGACTTGCTGACGTGCGGCGAACTCGATGCCGCGCTCGTCCTCGAAGCTCTGGCCTCCGAGTCGTGCGCCACGCAATGTGCGCTCCGCCATGAGGCACCTCCCAAACGTTGTGGTTCCCTACCGAGTGTGTGGCGGTAGGTTGGGCTCTTAGTGGTGCCACGCTGTGGCTGGCCCCACCGATAGACATCCCTCCGTCTATCTGCTCAACGTTACTCGGGTCGCACAAGATTCCACTCAATCCCGAACATTCCGTCGGTATGCCCGACGAGGGCCGCCAGACTACGGTCGCGGCGTCGGCACCGCGTTGCCCGCGTCGCGGATCCCACGCTCGGTGTCGACCCTCGTGAGCAACAGGCCACCGACGACGAAGAAGGCGATCAGCGCGAAGATCGCCGGCCGGTAGGAGTCGGTGAGCTGGTAGATGACGCCGAAGACGAGCGTCCCCAGCCACGACGTGCCACGGTCCATGGCGTGGTAGATGCTGAAGTACTCGGCTTCCTTGCCCGCCGGGATCAGCAGCGAGAAGTAGGACCGGGCCAGCGCCTGGGTGCCGCCGAGGACGATGCCGATCGCGACGCCGAGCAGCAGGAACGGCACCAGCTGTCCCGCAGGCAGGAACAGGGCCGCGGTGACGATGCACATCCAGATGCCGAGGCCGCCCAGGATCACCTTCTTGGCGCCTCGCTTGCCGGCCATCCTGCCGAACGCGATCGCGCCGCCGACGGCCACGAACTGCACCAGCAGGTACGTCGCCAGCACGGTGCCGAGACTGAAGTCGAGCTCGTCGGTGCCGTAGATCGAGGCCTGGGAGATCACCGTCTGGATGCCGTCGTTGAAGAACAGGTAGGCGACCAGGAAGGTCAGCGCGACGGGGTAGTTGCGCATGTCCTTCAACGTCGCCCACAGCTGGCCGAAGCTGCGCGCGAAGATGCCACCCTCGACCTGCTTCGACGTCGACCGGCGGACGGTTCTTGATGCCGCGGAACGGGATGAACGTGAACGCCGCCCACCACACGGCCGCGGAGAGCATGCTGATCCGGGCCGCGGTGCCCTCGGTCATGCCGAACGTGTCGTGCGCGGTGACCAGGCCGAAGTTGATCGCGAGGAGCAGCCCGCCGCCGGCGTACCCCATCGCCCAGCCGCGGCTCGAGACCCGGTCGCGCTCGTGCTCGGTGGAGATCAGCGGCAGGATCGCGTCGTTGAACACCGCCGAGGCCGCGAAGCACAGGTTCGCGACCAGGAACGCGATCGCACCCAGCTGCCAGTTGTCGCCCTGTCACGAAGAACAGCAGCGCTGCTGCTGCCGACCCTGCCCAGGCGAAGCCGGCGAGCAGGTCCTTCTTGCGCGGCGTCCGGTCCGCGACCGCGCCGAGCAGGGGGAGCAGGATCGCGGACAGGATGGTCGAGGCGGTGATGATGAACGGCGGCAGCGCACCGGGCGCGATGGAGATGCCGATCACCGAGATGCGGTTGTCGACCGCGGCGTTCTCCGCGATCTCCTTGATGTAGGGCCCGAAGAGGACACCGGCGACGGTGGTGGCGAACGCGCTGTTGGCCCAGTCGTAGAAGTACCAGGCCTTCTGCTCCTTGGCCCGGTTGAGCGGGCCCAGATCGGCGATGCTCGCTCATGTCGGGTTTCCCTCCCCCTTGCCCGGGCCCCTCCACTGCCCCCGGGCGATGAGCACATCCTTGAGCAGATCGGTGCGATCGGTGAAGAGTCCGTCTACTCCGAGGTCGAGCAGCTCGTGCATCTCGTCCGGCTTGTCGATCGTCCAGACGTGGACCTGCTTGCCTCGCGCATGCGCCCGTCGGACCAGCCCGGCGGTCGTGACCAGCAGCCGTCCGTGACGGTGTGGCACCTGGAAGGCGTCGAAGTCCGGTGTCAGCAGGTCCGCGAGCCGCGGCGCTCGGCAGGAAGCGGAAGAGCACCACCTCGACGGGGGTGGCCGACGTCGGCACCGGCCTGCTGACCAGCCGGCGGAACCGCTGCAGCCGGTGCGCGAGAAGGAGCCGACCAGCACGCGGTCCCAGGCCTCGCGGGCGTTGATGAAGTCGGCCAGGACCGAGACCGCACCCTCGGACTTGATGTCGATGTTGAACCGGACGTCGGGGAAGGCGTCGAACAGCACGGCGAGGGTCGGGATCTCCGCCCGGCCGCCGATCACCGCGGTCCGGACCTCGTCGTAGGAGAGCCGGGCGATCTCACCCTTGCGGTCGGTCACCCGGTCGAGCACGGCGTCGTGGAACGCGAGCAGTACGCCGTCGCGGGTGACGTGGACGTCGGTCTCGAGGTAGTCGTAGCCGAGCGCCACGGCGTGCTCGAACGCCGCCAGCGTGTTCTCCAGCCCCTCGATCTCGGGGTGATAAGCGCCACCTCGATGCGCGAAGGCGAGCACCGAACCCGGCCGCACCAGGACCTCGTCGAGGTAGGGATAGCCGGTGCGGGGCGTCGTCACGGCAAGCAGTATCCACGAGGAGGCAACCCGGATCGACGGACCATCGGCGCGCATGCTTCCAGCGGCACCAGCACCCGGCTACGGTCGGAGCATGGAGTCCATGACCTGCCCTCGGTGCGGCGCGGAGATGGACGTCGCGGCAGCTGTCCAACGTGGGCGGCGACGCCGAGGTCAACAGCTGCCCCGACGGCCACGGAGTGTTCCTGTCCCGCGCGGACCTGGGCGCCCTGATCGAGGCCGAGAGTGACTGGCACCACCACGCCGGGCAGCACACCCGACCGATGCCGAAGATCACCGCCGACATGGTGGAGGCACCGCCGAGCACCTCACCTCCTGCGCGGGCCTGGGTCGAGACGCTCTTCAGATGAGCGTGGCAGGCGCCTGACCGGGTTTCGACGCGCCCGTCGCGAGCTCGTCCCTCGCTCGCGGGGCTTGCTCTACCTGCCCTCGCCCACGCAGTCTGCTCGTTCCTCGCAGACTGCTGCTCGGTCAGATGTCGCGGAACGTCTCGACGCTGGCGCCGAGCAGGTTCAGCCGGGCGGCGAGGTCCTCGTAGCCGCGGTGGATGACGTAGGTGCCGCGCAGCACCGAGGTGCCCTTGCACGCGAGCATGGCCAGGAGCAGCACCACGGCCGGACGCAGCGCGGGCGGGCAGACCAGCTCGGCTGCCGACCAGTGGGTCGGGCCCTCGATCATCACCCGGTGCGGGTCGAGCAGCTTCACCTGCGCGCCGAGCTTGGTGAGGTCGGTGAGATAGATGGCGCGGTTCTCGTAGACCCAGTCGTGCAGGAAGGTCTGGCCCTCGGCCACCGCGCCGATCACGGCGAAGAACGGCAGGTTGTCGATGTTGATCCCCGGGAACGGCATCGGGTGGATCTTGTCCATCGGGGCGACCAGCTGCGAGGGCTTGGTGTGCAGGTCGACCAGGCGGGTGAAGCCGTTGAGAGCGGGGTACTCCTCGGAGCGGTCGTACTGGAGACCCATCTCCTCGAGGACGGCGAGCTCGATCTCGAGGAACTCGATCGGCACCCGCTTGATCGTGATCGAGGAGTTGGTGACGATCGCCGCCGCCAGCAGCGACATCGCCTCGATCGGGTCCTCGCTGGGTGCGTAGTCGACGTCGACGTCGATCACGGTCTTGCCGGTGACGGTCAGGGTCGTGGTGCCGACGCCCTCGACCTCGACGCCGAGCCGCTTCAGGTAGAAGCAGAGGTCCTGGACCATGTAGTTGGACGAGGCGTTGCGGATCACGGTCGTGCCGGGGTGCAGGGCCGCGGCCATCAGCGCGTTCTCGGTGACCGTGTCACCGCGCTCGGTGAGCACGATCGGCCGCTGCGGCACGATCGCCCGGTTGACCTGTGCGTGGTAGGACCCGTCGGTCGCCTTGACCTCGAGGCCGAACGGGCGCAGGGCGGCCATGTGCGGCTCGATCGTGCGGGTGCCGAGGTTGCAGCCGCCGGCGTACGGCAGCTCGAAGGTGTCGGCACGGTGGAGCAGCGGACCGAGGAACATGATCACCGAGCGAGTACGCCGCGCGGCTTCCTCGTCGACCGCGCCGAGCTCGAGCTCCTTCGGCGGGATGATCTCGAGGTCGTTGTCGTCGTTGAGCCAGCGGGTCTGCACGCCGAGGCTGTTGAGCACCTCGAGCAGGCGGTTGACCTCCTCGATGCGGGCGACCTTGCGCAGCGTGGTGCGGCCGCGGTTGAGCAGCGAGGCGCACAGCAGGCCGACGCCGGCGTTCTTGGAGGTCTTGACGTCGATGCTGCCGGAGAGCGTGGTCGGTCCGGTGACCCGGAGGTGGGTCGGCCCGCCGCCGACGGCGACGATCTCCGAGTCGAGCGCTTCGCCGATGCGGGCGATCATCTCCAGGGAGAGGTTCTGGTGGCCCTTCTCGATCCGGTTGACCGCACTCTGGCTGGTGCCCAGCTGTTGCGCGAGCTCGGCCTGGGTGAGGCCCCGATGCTTGCGCGCGTCGCGGATGAGGTTGCCGATACGTCCTTTGTAGTCAAGCGCCATGTCAGCCACGGTAACTCACATGTGAGATAACGCAAATCTGGCCGGGCTGCGCGTCGGAGGCCGGGCTGCAAGGATGACGACATGCGCGCAACGACCATCCACGCCCCTGGTGACATCCGCCTCTCGGACGTCCCCGACCCGACCATCTCGGCGCCGACCGACGCCATCGTGAAGGTCACCGCCGGCTGCATCTGCGGCTCGGACCTGTGGCCCTATCGCGGGGAGAACCCGGTCCGCGCAGGCTCGACGATCGGACACGAGTGCGTCGGCGTCGTCGAGGAGGTGGGCTCGGAGGTGACGTCGTTCGCGGCCGGTGACTTCGTGATCGTGCCGTTCTGTCACTGCGACAACTCCTGCGCCCACTGCCGGGCCGGCGTCCAGTCCGCGTGCACCAACCTCGGCATGACCGTCAGCGGCCAAGGGGAGTACGCCGTGGTCACCCAGGCCGAGGGCAGCCTGGTGAAGACCGACGACCTCCCCGACCCGTCGATGATCCCGTCGCTGCTCGCACTCTCCGACGTGATGCCGACCGGCTGGCACGCCGCCGTCGCCGCGGGCGTCCCGGAGGGCGGCACCGCTGTGGTCGTCGGTGACGGCGCGGTCGGCCTGTGCGGGGTGCTCGCGGCCTCGGTGATGGGTGCCGAGAAGGTGATCGCGATGTCGCGTCACGAGTCGCGGCAGAAGATCGCCACGGAGTTCGGCGCGACCCACATCGTCGCCGCGCGCGGCCGCGCAGGGTGCGGCCGAGGTCAAGGAGATCACCGGGGGAGTGGGGGCCGACGCGGTGCTCGAGTGCGTCGGCACCGACGATGCGATGGGCACGGCGTTCGCGGTCGCCCGGCCCGGCGCGACGGTCGGGTTCGTCGGCGTACCGCACGGAGTCGAGCTGCCGATCAGCCGGATGTTCCAGAAGAACGTCGGGCTGCGCGGCGGCATGGCACCGGTACGCCGCTACCTGCCCGAGCTGCTCGACCTGGTGCTCAGCGGCCGGATCGACCCCGGCAAGGTCTTCGACCTGACCCTGCCGCTGGACGAGGTGGCCGAGGGCTACCGGGCCATGGACGAGCGCCGGGCGATCAAGGTCCTCCTGGAGCCGTGAGGCGTCAGATCAGGAGTTGCGGCTGCCGGGCATGACGACCGGCAGGCACTCGCAGCCGTCGCCGCACGAGAGGAAGGTGTGCATACGCGTGGCCGCAGCGAGGGCACAGCGGGTCGTGCGACAGGTGCACGGTGCTGGTCTCGACGGTGTCCCACATCTAGCTCACCTCCTCCGGCTGGACGACTGCGTCTTCATGGAGCTGAAGACCTATCCAGAGTGACGAACTCATCGGCCGTTGGAGGCGGAACGAGCGAGAACTGACCGATCAGGGGGCCCCGGTATGGCCCGTTCGGGCTATGCGCCCCGGCTGGATCAAAGTAAAGTGCGTAGCGACCCTGGGAGGGTCAGGTCTTACTCGGAAGACGTGAGTTCACTAGAACAGGGGTCGGTGCAGGCATGGCAGATCCGGAAGAAGTGCCAAGCAATCCGTTGGTGCTGGTCGAGATCGACGGCAGCGGCCGGCTGATCATCAACGGCTACGAGGTGCCCACGGACGGCACGGTTGACCCGCGCCAGCTCGCGGTCGACGTGGTCTGCAGCGACTTCGCCCGCCCCCTCGGCCGCGCCGTACGCGCCCTGGTCGACCAGCCTCACGGCGAGACGACCCTGGTGGTCCACCCCGACGGCCGGGTGACCGACGTCGTGGCTCCCTTGGCCGCAGCGGCACAGGCGGCTCCGCCGGCGACGCCTCAGGGTGTCCCGCCGGCCACGCGCGCCGCGGGCTGGCTGGCAGCCCGGGAGGCCGACCGCATCGTCGCAGCCGAGATCTACGCAGCGCGGCACGCCGGCCAGCGCCGCCGCTACCCCGCAGCCGCAGCCGTCGCCGGCGGCGCCCTGGTCGCTCTCGGCGTAGGCCTGGCGATCTTCTGGACCGACAACGACCCGCTGCCCGACCCTCCGGGTCAAGCCGCTCCCCGGCAGGCCAGCGATGTGGTCGACGAGGTGCCGCCCGAGCAGCCGATCGTCAGGTCCGACGCACTCCGTCCGGTCGCGGTGTCCGGGGTGACCGTCCAGACCGCGCCCCAGGTGATCCGTCTCGAGATCGCCGCGCAGCGACGGACCACGGCGATGGTGGTCGTGACTCCTCTGGACGGCTCCGCCAGCCCGCAGGGCCAGACCCTCACGATCCACGGCGCGGGCGACCGGCAGGTCAGCGTGCCCGACCTCACGCCCGGCCGCTACGGTGGCAGGTAGTGGTGCCCGGACAGCCGAAGCAGATCGGCGTGGTCCGGGTCCCGGACGTCCCGCCGGTCCAGGAGGTCGTCACGGTGCCCATCGTCAGCACGCCCGAGCAGGCCGACACCGACGACACGGCTGACGCCCCCACCCGTGAGGAACCCGCCGATCTTCCCCAGCCAACGGGCGTCAGCAACGGGCCCAACCACCCCGTCGACCCCGATGGCGACTAGGCGGGCGCGGCGGGCCCGTCTGCTGGCGATCGGCCTGACGACCGGTGTCCTGGTTGTCGGTGTCGTCAGCCTGCCGGCCTCAGCCGATCGCACTCCGACCTCGCCGGACCGCCCCTGGTCGGGATTCCGGATCGACACCAACGAGCGCGCCGGCGGCTCGTGGCTGGGCGCCCGCAAGGTCGGCAGCCGGCCTGGCCGGGTGGTCTACCGCATCGACCCGGCGGCCACGGCTCGCCCCAACGGGTTCGCGGAGCTGAGTCGCGTGACGACGGTGCCGGGTCCCGGTGCGAAGCGCGCGGCAGGCAGGCGGGCCACGGCCCGCGCCGCCTGGATCATCTCCAAGTACGGCTCGCTCCGCTACGAGATCCAGTCCGCGGCGGTCGACGCCGCAGTGCTCCACCTGTTGGCGGGTCCCGACTACTCCCTCAACGGGAAGGCGGGCAAGGCGCGGCTTCGCGACACCGGGCTGGCCGAGGACATCCGGCGGTTCGCCGCGATCATGCTTCACGACTCCATCAGGCGGTCCGGCCCCTACGAGCTGATCGTCCAGCAGCTGGGTGAGTCGGCAGTCGGCGACCCGGTGCGCCTGGGCGTGCAGGTCGTCGTCGAGCGATCGGGGGTCCCGCTCACGTCGGTGCCCGTTGCGGTTCGGGTCGGCAGAGGCCCCTGGCAGGACGCCGGCGAGACCGACGACCAAGGACTTGTGACGTTCGGCTTCGTCGGCAAGACGGCCGGTCCACAGCAGGTGACCGCCCGGGTGCTGCGGGTGCCGGAGCACCGGCTCCTGCTGATGGAGCCCCGACGATCGTCCGCCTCTCGCGTGGCCGTAGCCGGCCGGAAGCACGCCGTAGCGCTGCCGACCACGGCCGCCGTCAAGGCACGGCCACAGGTCCGGGTCGCCTCGGGATCGATGGTCTCTGGCAACCGGACGGTCGGCAGCTTCCGGATCGCACGCGCGTACGGCGTGGCCGCGGCGTCGGCCACGGCTGTGCTGCACGGCCCGTACGGCTCCTTCGACCAGATCTCCTGCGAGCGCAAGGCGCTGCGCACCCGAGACGTCCCGGTGATGGGCGACGGGCACTACCCGCTGCCGCGGGTGCAGGTCCGGCAGGCCGGCGTGTACGTCTGGGAGGTCGTGGCGCACGGCAACTCCTTCAACCTGGACGCCTCCAAGTGCGGTGCCGCCTTCCGGGTCCGGCCCCGCCCCTGACCCCACCAAGGCTGTCGGTGGTCGCTCCTACGATGGCGCCCATGGTGCAGACGACGACCTTGGACAGCGCGACCGGCCTCGACCCGCAGCGGCAGCAGCACGTCGACGGCAGGCTCGACAGCAACCTGATGGCCTGGCTCACGACCGTCGACGAGACCGGCCAGCCGCACAGCGTGCCGGTCTGGTTCCTGCGCCGGGAGGACGGCACGATCCTGACGTACACCCGTCCGAGCAAGCGCAAGATCAAGGCGATCGAGCACAACCCGCGGGTGTCGCTCGGGCTGGATGTGACCGACATCGGGCGCGACGTGATCCGGATCGAAGGACGCGCCCGGATCGACACCTCGGTCCCCTCCGCCGACGACAACCCCGACTACCGCTCGAAGTACGCCGAGCGGATCGGCACGCTCTTCGGCACGGCCGCCGAGTTCGCCGAGCTGTTCTCGGTGCCGATCGTGATCACCCCCGAGCGCGTCTTCGCCTGACTCACTCTGCCGAGCGGGCCCCCGGCGATCCGGGGCCGGGCCTCGACCCCGGCGGGGGAGGGCCGGGCTGACCGGTGCGGATCCAGTCGATGGCCATGTCCATCGGGTTCTGCGGATCCACAGCGACCCCCAGGACGCCGCCGATCTGCACCCGGGCCGTATGCAGCTGAGCGACCACCTTGTCGAACACGGCGACGTACGGCTCCGTCTCGTCCTCGCGGACGACCCGGGCCTGGATCCGCAGCAGGTTGCCGGCCTTCTTGAAAAGCCCCACTGTGCTCTCCGATCCTGGGCCCCAAGAGGCCGCGTGCTCGCGACGCTACCTTCGGGATTCGGCTGGACAGAGGCTCGATGAGGCGGTCTGGACAAGTGCCTAGCCGGTCGGTGCCCAGTTGCCGTGGAACCCGGCGGGCACCCGCCTCGGCAGGTGGACGGCAGCCACGTCGTCGAGCGTCTCGGCGTCGAGCAGCACCAGGTCGCTGCGGTCGGTGGCGCGGTCGTGGACGTAGCCCATGAGCACTCCGGCGTCCTCGCCCGAGTCGTCGGCGTACGGCACGAAGCAGAACTCGCTCGCCTCCTTCCCCTGGCCGAGCCGGCGGGTGGCGGTCGTGCCGGCGACGACGTCGTGCTTGAGCACCGTGTCGCCGGCCACGGACCCCTCGAAGCCGACCGCGTAGCCGAACCGGTGCCGGCGGCCGGTGAGCCGCTCGTCGTAGCGCGGGAACTCCTGGGAGTGCTCGTCGTGCCGGTGCTCCCGCACCTTGCCTGCCCTCAGGTCGACGGTGAACCGCACCAGTGAGGTCGGACCCTCGTCGGGGCCGGTGAAGTCGGTGGCGAACATCCGGTCGTGCCGGACCACATCGATGACCACCTCGCCCGACTCGGGGACCTCGTAGGCGTTCAGGGTGTGGAAGACGTAGCAGGGGTCGATCTCGAACCACCGCACGTCCGCGCCGGTCTCGGCGTCGCGCGGGAGCAGCCCGATCCGGGCCGGGTAGTCGGGGTCCCAGGAATAGGGGAGCGTGGTCGGTACGCCGGCGCCGCGGGCGACCCGGTTGACGATGGGGTCGGGCAGCGGGTTGCGGCCGATCACCCGGTTGAGGGTCAGCTTCGCCGGAAGCCGCATCGCGCGGGGCATCGAGCCGGTGACCATGCCGATGTCGAACGTGCAGGGCAGGTCGTAGATGACGACGTAGTGCTCGGTGAGCGCGAAGTCGTGCATCATCGGGCTGCCGTGGACCTCGATCTCCAGCTGGCGCCGGACGTTGCCGTCGACGTCGAGCACGGAGTAGTCGACCCGGTTGCCGCGGGTCCAGCTGTAGGAGACGGCGTGCAGCTCGCCGGTGTCCGGATCCTCGTGCGGGTGGGCGGTGTAGCCGGCCGTGAGGTCACCCGCGAAGCCGCACCGGCCGACGGTCTCGAGCTCGGCGGACAGCTCGTACGGCGGGCTCCCGGCCTCGACCAGCGCGAGCGTGCGTCCGGCGTGCTGGAGCACGTTGGTGTTGGGCGCGAAGTCGCCGGTGGCGGGTCGCACCCACCGGTTGCGGTACCACCGGGCCTGGCCGTCCTCGATCCGTACTCCGTGCACCATGCCCTCACCGAGGAACCAGTGGTAGGCCTCGCCAGGATCGCTGGCGGGGTTCGGGCCGATCCGCAGATATCGTCCGTCGAGGTGCTGGGGGAGCGCGCCGGTGACCGGGAGGTCGAAGGCGGTCAGCTCGTCGTGGACCGGCGCGAAGTTGTCCTGGAGATAGCGGTTGCTCATCACGGCTCCTCGGTCATAACGGTGTTATCTGGCGACGATAACGCCGTTATGGGAGGGTGGCAAGGTGCCCGACCAGCCCGAAGTCCGCACCCGACTCCTCGAGGCCGCAGCCCGGCTGCTGGGGGAGGAGGGGCCGGCCGCCCTGTCCACGCGGCGGCTCGCCACCGAGGCCGAGACCTCGACGATGGCGGTCTACACGCACTTCGGCGGCATGCCGGCCCTGGTGCGGGAGATCGTGGTCGAGGGGTTCGCCCGGCTGTTCGCCCGGGTCGAGGCGGTCGAGCCCAGCGGTGACCCGCTGGAGGACCTGCGCCTGTTCGCGGTGGCCTACCGCGACAACGCGCTGGACAACCCCTATCTGTACGCCGTGATGTTCGGCTCGGCCTCGCTCGGCGGCTACCGCCTGCACGACGACGACCTCGAGATCGGGCTGCGGGCGTTCGGCCAGCTGGTCGAGGCGAGCAAGCGAGCTCTCGAAGCCGGCGCGCTCCGCGAGTGCGACCCGACGGCGCTGGCGGGACAGCTCTGGGTGGCCCTGCACGGTTACGTCCTGGCAGAGCACTCCGGCTACCACCAGGTGGTGGACGACCCGGAGAACGAGGTGCTCTGGCCGATGCTCGCCAACATCCTCTTTGCCTACCTGCCGGATGCCGGTAAGGATGCAACATGACCGACCTGAGGATCGCCGTCGTTCTGTACGAGAACATGACCGCGCTGGATGCCGTAGGTCCGATGGAGGTGCTGCGCTTCATCCCCGGCGCGAAGCACGACTTCGTCGCCACTGCCCCCGGGCCGGTGCACACCGACGTACCGAACTTCTCGCTGACCGCGACGGCGAGCTTCGCAGACGTCGACGCCCCGGACGTCGTCGTGGTCCCTGGTGGCCCGGGCACCGAGCACGTCCTGAACGGTGAGCTCGTCGAGTGGCTTCAGAAGGTGCACCCGACGACCAAGTGGACCACGTCGGTGTGCTCCGGATCGCTCGTCCTGGCCTCCGCCGGGCTGCTGACCGGTGGCACAGCGACCTCGCACTTCTCCGTCACCGACCTGCTCCCCATGTGGGGCGTCGAGCCGGTCGACGAGCGGGTGGTGGTCGACGCCGAGCGCAGGGTGATCACCGCGGCCGGCGTGTCCTCGGGCATCGACATGGGCCTGGTGCTGACCGAGCTGCTCACCGACACCGTCACCGCGCAGGCCATCCAGCTGGTGATCGAGTACGACCCCCGACCGCCGTACTCGACCGGGTCGCTCAGCGGCGCATCCGCTGACGTCGTCCGCCGGGCCATCGAGGTCGGCCGGCCCCATGGCGCGATTCCCCAGCACTGGCAGCCACCGGCGGCGTGAGGCTGTCCCGGCTGCTGAAAGGACCAGCACCGGTGCTGGTCCTGGTGGTCGCCGCGGGTGTCTGGGCGGGAGTCCGGGGCGACTTCACCGATCTTTTCGTCTACCAGCACGCCGGCGAAAGGGTGCTCGACGGACTGCGCGTCTACGGGTCGAGGGACCCCGTGATGGACCTGCCGTTCACCTACCCGCCCTTCGCTGCGGTGGTGATGGTGCCGTTGGCCCTGGTGCCGACGTGGCTGGCTGCCTCACTGCTGGCCGCGGCGTCGGTCGGGGCCCTGGCAGCAGCCGTCGTGCTGGTACGCCGCGCGCTCGACCGGCCGGCGCCGGGCTGGCTGGTAGCGGTCGTCGTCGCCGCTGCCGTCGCCCTCGAGCCGGTGTGGCAGAACCTCACGTTCGGGCAGCTCAACGCGTTGCTGATGCTGGCGGTGCTGGTCGACCTGATCGCGGGGGAGCGGCGATGGTCGGGCGTGCTGGTGGGCATCGCGGCCGGTCTCAAGCTGACCCCGCTGGTGTTCGTCGTGCTGCTGGTCCTGGTCGGCCGGCGTACTGCTGCCGGCCGGGCGATGGTGACCTTCGCGCTCACGGTCGCGGTCGGCTTCGTGGTGATGCCGAAGGCGGCCTGGGACTACTGGTCCGACGGGCTGGTCGACGGCAGCCGGGTCGGCCCGCCGGCGTTGGCCCACAACCAGTCGGCCTACGGCGCGCTCACGCGGCTCCTCGACCACCCGCCGTCGACTCTGCTGTGGGTCGCGGTCGCCGGGCCACTCGCCCTGGCCGTGCTGGTCGTCGGCGCCCGCTGCTGGCGGCGTGGTGATGTCGTGCTCGGCACCTGCCTGGGTGCCGTGGGCATGCTGGTCGCTTCGCCGATCTCGTGGTCGCACCACTGGGTGTGGGCGGTGCCGATCGCCCTGGTGCTCTGGGAGCGCCGTCGCTGGGCGGCCGCGGCGTGGACCGCCGTGTTCGTGACCAGGCCGATCCTGTGGCCACCCAACAGCCAGGGCCGCGAGTACACCTGGAGCCCGGTGGAGCACATCGTCGGCAACACCTACCTCCTCGGCGCCCTGGCGCTGGCGTTGTGGGCCGCGGTCACGCTCGACCGGCGGCGTACTCCGGCCGTGGCTCGTCCCGGCCATCCCCAACCGACGCCACCGAGCAGGTTCTGGCAGATGTGGCACGATCGTTCGGGTGACCAGCACTCCCGCGGACGCGCAGAACCTGCGTGACCTCGCGCTGCTCCGCCGGGTCCGCGATCGGATGGACCGGGAGTACGACCAGCCGCTCAACGTCGAGGCGCTGGCGCGCGGAGTGCACCTGTCGGCAGGCCACCTGAGCCGCGAGTTCAAGAAGGCGTACGGCGAGTCGCCGTACTCCTACCTGATGACCCGGCGCATCGAGCGCGCCATGACCCTGCTGCGCAACGGCGACCTGAGTGTCACCGACGTCTGCTTCACCGTCGGCTGCTCGTCGCTGGGCACGTTCAGCACCCGGTTCACCGAGCTGGTGGGGATGTCACCGAGCGCCTACCGGCTCACGGCGAAGGGGGACATGGCGGGCGTTCCGTCGTGCGAGACCAAGAAGATCACCAGGCCGGTGCGCAACCCCGTGGGACGGTTCGTCAAGAACTCCTGACGTCCGATCATCGCTGCCGAGGCCGGCCGTGGGGTTCGAGGTGGAGCGGCGGGGTGTCGCGGTGCCACGCACCGGATGCATCGGTCGACTCACCCTGCGACGGGCGCTCGCGCAGTCGCGGGTGGGCGGGGGAGACCGTGTTGCGCGGGCCGTGGGTGTGGTCGAAGCCGTAGCCGGCGAAGACCTTGTCGACGAGCGGGCGGCACTGCGGCTGGACCCCGCTGATCACGACGGTCACGTCGGCGCCCGCGAGGTCGCTGCAGATCGCCCGGAGCACCAACGCACCGGTGAGGTCGATGCGACCGAGGCGCTGCAGGTGCAGCTCGACCCTGGTCAGCTTCGGCTGCTCAGCGAGCTCCCGCAGGATGCGGGTCTCGAGCGTCGGCGCAGAGCCGAAGTAGAGGACGCCCTGTGGTCGGACGTGGAGCAGATCGTGCTCGACCCATAGATCGAGGTCCAGGCGCAGCTCCCGCCACAGGTGCAGACAGAGGGCGAGGAGTACGCCGGCGACGACCCCGAACTGCACGCGGGGCGCTGCCACGAGACAGCCGGCCACCGTGGCCAGCGCAACCACGAACTGCGGTCGCGAGTAGCGCCAGATCCGGAGCAGCGGCCGCGGATCGAGGAGGCTGAGCACCGAGGCGATCACCAAGCCACCCAGCGCCGCCGTCGGCAGAGCCGACAGGTGAGAGACGAACGGCAGCACGGCGAGCACCGCCAGTCCGGTGACGAGACCGCTCCACCGCGTCCGGGCGCCGGACAGGCGGTTCAGGCCGGTCCGTGAGAACGACGCCCCCACCGCGAAGCCTCCGAAGACTCCCGCGCCGACGTTGGCCAGCCCCTGCCCCACGAGCTCACGGTCGGGGTCCCACGAGGTCCGATCGATCGACGCGTACTTCTGGGCGATGCTGGCCGGCTCCGCGAACCCCACCAGCGCGATCACCAGGGCCGGCAGCAGCAACCCGGCGGTCGCCGTCCAGGGCAGGTCCAGTGTCAGCACAGGCAGACCCGACGGGATGGCGCCGATCAGCTCGAGGTCGAGCCCGGTCAGCCGGACCACCAGCAAGGCGCCGACGGTGGCCAGGAGTGCGCCGGGCAACCAGGGACGGAGTCGCTTGGCGCAGAGCGTCACCACGATCACCGCCCCGCCCACGGCGAGTGCCCCAGCCGTCCAGGCCGACGGATCCAGCCCCGCCTCTGCAGCGGCCAGGAGCGGGTTGTTCTCCGCGACGTCGGACCCCAGGACGGCCGGCACCTGCGAGGCCGCGATCAGGACCGCCGCGCCGAGCGTGAACCCGGCCACGACGGGCTGGCTCATCAGATAGGCGACGAAGCCGCCCCGCACGACCCCGAGCGCGACGCGGAGGACGCCGACCAAGAGCGCCAGCAGCCCGGCGTGGGCGACGTACTGGGCCAGCGTCAGCTCGGGGAACGGAGCCAGGGCGCCCAGCACCAGCAGGCTGGTGAGCGCGGTCGGCCCGGTCTGCAGGTACGGCGACGAGCCCACCAGAGCTGCCAGCACCGGCGCCACCGCGGCTGCATAGAGGCCGTGCACCGGTGGCATGCCCGCGAGGGCGGCGTACGCGATCGACTGGGGGACGAGCAACATCGCCACCGAGATCCCGCCTACGAGATCGCCCCACTCTGGCCGCACCCAGGTCGGACGCCGCATGGTCAGCCTCCTGCGTCGAACAGAGCGCTCGCTTGGGCGATCCGGCGGTTGGCGGCCTTCCGGACGTTCTTGACATGCGTCTGGGCCGCTCTGCCCGCTCCGGCCGCGTCGCCCTCGAGCAGCGCGGTGAGGATCTTCAGGTGCTCGTCGCGCGAGCTCTCGGCGCGCCCCTCGATCGCGAGGGTGGTCTGCAGCCCCGTGAGGAGGAGCTCGTTGAGCACCCCCTGGCTCTGCTCGAGGAGCCGGTTGCCGGCCGCTTCGACGATCCGGAGGTGGAAGGCGGCGTCGAGGTCCTGGAGCCGCTCGTAGTTGCGAGGCTTCTCCCGCAAGGCCTCGTCGAGCTCGGCGAACGCCACCTGTACGGCGGCCAGCCCGTCTCGGTCCTGGCGTTGGGCCGCCCAGCGGGCAGCGGGCACCTCGAGCACCTCGCGCATCGCGAACAGCTCGGAGAGGCTGTGGTCGAGGCGGGCCATGGACTCCCGCAGGTTCTTCTGCATGGCCGGCTCGGCGACGTAGACGCCTTGGCCGTGCTTGACGACCAGCTTGCCCTCGGCCTGGAGCGAGCGAACCGCCTCGCGGACCGACGGGCGGCTCACCCTGAGGGAGGCGGCCAGCTCTCGTTCGGAGGGCAGTCGGTCACCGGGGGAGAGCTCGCGGGTCTGCAGCACCCGCAGGATCTCCAGCCGGATGCGGTCGTTGAGCTTGCCCTGGCCCAGTGGCTGCCAGGCGTCGAGAGTGTCCTCACCAGCCATCCGCATTCCTATCCTCGACCGGGCGCGGCAGGCGCCTCGACTGGGCAGAGCCTAGGGGATCGTGACCCCGCGCGTTCGGTTGCCATTCCGTGCAACGGGACCACTATAGTGGACTGACCTCTATCCACTTCGCCAAATCTCCACTCTGAAGGGGCGGGCACTCGTGAAGTACGGCTTCGCGATCGATCAACGGACGTGCATCGGGTGCCATGCGTGCACGGTCGCGTGCAAGACCGAGCACGAGATCCCTCTCGGCCAGTTCCGCACCTGGGTGAAGTACGTCGACTCGGGCACCTTCCCTGACTCCCGACGCGACTTCGGGGTGATGCGGTGCAACCACTGCACCGATGCCCCCTGCATCAAGATCTGCCCGACCAACGCGCTGTTCAAGCGCAAGGACGGCATCGTCGACTTCGACAACACCGCCTGCATCGGCTGCAAGTCGTGCATGCAGGCCTGCCCCTACGACGCGATCTACATAGACGAGGAGACCCACACCGCGGCGAAGTGCAACTTCTGCGCGCACCGCGTCGACGAGGGCCTGGAGCCCGCGTGCGTGGTGGTCTGCCCGACCCACTCGATCTGGGTGGGTGACCTCGATGACGACACGTCCGGGATCTCGCGCCTGATCGCCGCCAACGAGACCACTGTGCGCGCGCCGGAGCAGAACACCGGACCCAACGTGTTCTACCTGGGTGCGTCGCACGCCGTGCTGGAGCCGCTCGAGGCTCCGGTCAAGGACACCTACCTCTGGGCCAGGCCCGACGCGCAGCGACTCGCAGCGTCTGCCGACTTCACCGGCAGCGACCCGACCGCGGCCACGACCCTCAACACGGCACACGAACGGCCGTGGGGCTGGCGGGTGATCACCTACCTCTGGACCAAGGGCCTCGGCGCAGGAGCGCTGTTCGTGGCTGCCCTGGCAGTGGTGCTCGGAGTCGACCTCGGCTGGACCGGTGACATCGCGGCGCCGGTGATCGCTGCGGCCGCTGCCGCGGCCACCGGCGTCCTGCTGGTCTGGGACCTGAAACGGCCCGACCGCTTCTACTTCCTCTTCACCAGGGGCAACCACGGATCCTGGCTGGTGCTCGGCGGCTACTGCCTGCTCGCGTTCGGCCTGGCGGCGACGGCCTGGTTCCTCACCGGCCTGCTCGACGGCGACGGCGGACAACAGCTGCTCGCGTGGCCGACGTTCGTGGCCGCTGCCATGGCTGCCGGTTACACGGCGTTCCTGTTCGCCCAGGCCGAGGGTCGCGACCTCTGGCAGTCCCGATGGCTGTTCCCGCACCTGCTCGCGCAGGCCGCGATGTGCGGAGCCGGAGTAATAGCGATCGTCGCGGCCATCGCGGGCGCCGACGACGACGCCGTCGCGCTGACCGCCCGGGTGCTGCTTCTCGGCTCGCTGGCGCACCTGGTGATCTCCTGGCTCGACCTGTCCGGCCACCACTCGAGCCCGCGCGCCGCGGTTGGCGCACGGACCATCCTGTCCGGCCGCTACCGACGGCTGTTCTGGGCCGGCGCGGTCGCTCCCACGGCAGTCGCGATGGTGCTGTCCGCGGCCAGCTGGGGTGGTGAGCGTGCCTGGCTGCTCGCGGTCGCCGGGCTCTTGGTGCAACCGGCGCTGCTCGCGTTCGAGACCGCCTACATCCGCGCAGGGCAGGACGTGCCCCTGTCATGAAAGGCAGTGCATGACCACCCTCGACGACGCCCCCGACCTTCCGGGAGCCCGGAGCCACGAGCACCTGCGCAACTTCCCGCCGCCGGAGACGTGGGACAACCACATCGCGATGGACGCCAAGGCTCACCCGCGCAAGGTCCCGCGGGAGTTCATGCTCATCCCGACCACCTGCTTCAACTGCGAGTCGGCCTGCGGGCTGCTCGCGCACGTCGCCAAGGACGACCTCACCGTCACCAAGCTGGAAGGCAACCCGGCGCACCCGGGCTCCCGGGGTCGCAACTGCGCCAAGGGACCGGCGACCATCAACCAGCTCAACGACCCCGAGCGGATCCTGCACCCGCTGCGCCGGGTCGGCGACCGCGGTGCCGGGGGATGGGAGCGCTGCACCTGGGACGAGGCGCTCGACGACATCGCCTCCCGGATCCGGAAGTCCATCGTCGAGGATCGGCGCGACCGGGTCGTCTACCACGTCGGCCGTCCGGGCGAGGACGGCTTCGCCGAGCGGTTCCTCCTGGCGTGGGGGGTCGACGGGCACAACAGCCACACCAACATCTGCTCGGCCGGGGCGCGTCTCGGCTACACCACCTGGGGCGGCTACGACCGACCGGCGCCGGACTACGCCAACGCCAAGGTGATCCTGCTGCTCTCCTCGCACCTCGAGGCCGGTCACTACTTCAACCCGCACGCGCAGCGGATCATGGAGGCGAAGCACGAGGGCAACGCCAAGCTGGTCGTGCTCGACGTCCGGATGTCCAACACGGCCAGCCACGCCGATCTCTGGATCGCGCCGTGGCCCGGCAGTGAGGCCGCCATCCTGCTGGCCGTCGCCTCCCACCTGCTGCATACCGGACAGGTCGATCGCGCCTACCTGGAGCGCTGGGTCAACTGGGACACCTACCTCGACCGGCTGCATCCCGAGCTCCCGCGCGACTTCGACACGTTCCTCGCGGCGCTCACCGACGACTACGCGGAGTACACGTTCGAGTTCGCGGCGGAGGAGAGCCAGGTCCCCGTCGAGAAGCTGCGCGAGCTCGCCGAGATCGTGGCCACGTCCGGCTCCGCGCTCGCGGCACACATCTGGCGGTCGGCTGCGGCCGGCAACCTGGGCGGCTGGCAGGTGGCGCGGTCGCTGTTCTTCCTCAACGTCCTGACCGGCAGCGTCGGCACGCCCGGAGGCACCAGCCCCAACGGCTGGGACAAGTTCATCGCTCACGGCTTCGACGTGCCGGAGGGACACGACGTCTGGAACGAGCTGCTCTGGCCGCCGGAGTACCCGCTGTCGACCAACGAGATGTCGTTCCTGCTGCCGCACCTGCTCCAGGACGGGCGCGGCGCGCTCGACGTCTACTTCACGCGGGTCTACAACCCGGTCTGGACGAACCCCGACGGGTTCTCGTGGATCGAGTCGCTGACCCGCACCGACGGCATCGGGCTGCACGTGGCACTCACGCCCACGTGGTCGGAGACGGCGACGTTCGCCGACTACGTGCTGCCGATGGGGCACGCCACCGAACGCCACGACACCCATTCCTACGAGACCCACGCAGCCAAGTGGCTGGGCTTCCGGCAGCCCGTACGCCGGGTCGCGATGGACAAGCTCGGCATGGACTACGACGACACCCGCGACTCCAACCCTGGGGAGGTCTGGGAGGAGAACGAGTTCTGGTTCGACCTCTCGTGGCGGATCGACCCGGACGGGTCGCTGGGCATCCGGCGCTACTTCGAGTCGCCGTACCGGCCGGGGGAGAAGGTCACCGTCGAGGAGTACTACCGCTGGGTGTTCGAGAACCGGGTGCCGGGCCTCCAGGAGAAGGCGGAGGCGCAGGGGCTGACCCCGATGTCCTACATGCGCAAGTACGGCGTGGTCGAGATCGCCAAGGACATCTACCGCCAGGACGAGCGGCCGCTCACGGAGGCTGAGCTCGACGGCGCGGTGGCCGACGAGCACGGCGTGCTCCGCAAGCCCACCACCGACGAGTCGACGCCGCCGCTGATCGGGGAGGCCGGCTCCGTCGGCGTACAGCTCGACGACGGTTCGGTGGTCGCCGGCTGGCTCTCGCCCAGCCGCAAGCTCGAGATCTACTCCGACTCGGTCGCGTCGTTCGGCTGGCCCGAGCACGCCACCCCGACCTACATCGAGTCCCACGTCTCCCGCCGGCAGATCGACACGGAGGCGGGGGAGATGGTGCTCGTGCCCACGTTCCGCCTGCCGACCCTGATCCACACCCGCTCCGGCAACGCCAAGTACCTCAACGAGATCAGCAACACCCACCCCGTCTGGATCCACGCCGACGACGCCGAGCGGCTGGGCATCGCGACCAACGACCTGGTGCGGGTGACCACCCGCATCGGCCACTTCGTCGCCCGGGCCTGGGCGCACCAGGGCATCCGGCCGGGCGTGATCGCGCTCAGCCACCACATGGGCCGGTGGCGTCTCGACGACGTGTTCGCCAGCAAGTGGGCCAGCGGGAAGGTCGACATGGAGCGCACCGACGAAGGCATCTGGCGGATGCGCTACACCGAGCACACGACGCCGTTCGCGAGCGACGACCCGGACAGCTCCCGGATCTACTGGGAAGATCCCGGCGTCCACCAGAACCTCACGTTCCCGGTGCAGCCCGACCCGTGGTCGGGTGCGCACTGCTGGCACCAGCGGGTGACCATCGAGCCGGCCCATCCGGGCGATCGCTACGGCGACATCGAGGTCGACACCCGCAAGTCGCGTGAGGTGTACGCCGAGTGGCTCGCGCTCACCAGGCCTGGCCCCAACGCCGAAGGGCAACGCCGGCCGGAGTTCATGATGCGACCGGTCAAGCCGAGACGAAAGGCCTTCCGGGTGACTCCGGGCGAGCAGGTGGAGCAGGCATGAGGCTCTTCGGCAGCGCAGAGACCGCCGACAGCGACTCCGGCGACGCCCCAGCGGTTGCCGGCGTCCTCGAGCCGCTGACGGGTCGCACGTTGGGCGATCTGGGACTCGTCGACTCCGTCGAGCGGCGAGGCACCGCGCTGCGGATCCGGGTCAGCGGGCTCACTGCCGAACCTGACTACCTGCACCAGCTGGCCGACGCCGTGCGGGCGGCAAGCCCGGGAGCCGACGTGGCCGCAGCTGTCGTCGACGACGAGCGGCGCGGACTGGTCTCCCAGGTGCTTCGCCGCGACCACGTCCGGCCGGGTGCGCTCGGCACGGCCACCAAGGTCTACGCCGTTGCGTCGGGCAAGGGAGGGGTCGGCAAGTCCACCGTCACCGCCAACCTGGCGGTTGCCCTGGCCCGAAGCGGCCAGCGCGTCGGTGTGCTCGACGCCGACGTCTGGGGCTACTCGCAGCCCGGCCTCTTCGGCGTACGCCGCCGGCCGGTCGCCGTGCAGGGCATCATGCTGCCCGTCCACGTCCAGGGGATCCGGTTGATGTCCGTCGGCTTCTTCGTCGCCGAAGGCGAACCCGTCGTGTGGCGCGGACCGATGCTGCACAAGGCGCTCGAGCAGTTCCTCGAGGACGTCTACTGGGGAGAGCTCGACGTGCTGCTGGTCGACCTCCCGCCCGGCACCGGTGACGTCGCGCTCTCGGTGCTCGAGCTGCTGCCCGACGCAGCGATGATCGTGGTGACCACCCCTCAGCTCGCCGCCGAGTCGGTCGCGGCCCGGGTGGGGCGAATGGCTCGCGACGCCCGGATGCCCGTGGCCGGTGTCATCGAGAACATGTCAGGCGGGGCGTTCGGCAGCGGAGGCGGCAGCGCCCTGGCGACCGAGCTCGACGCGCCCCTGCTCGGCACGGTGCCCCTGGAGGCGGCGGTCTGCGTCGCCGGTGACGGGGGAGTACCCCTGGTGACGGGCTCGCCGGACCACCCAGCAGCGCGCGTCCTGGCCGGTATCGCCGAGGACCTGCCGGTCCTGCGCCGGTCTCTCGTCGGCCGGTCACTGCCGCTGTTCGTCACCGCCTCCTGACCCCGGTCCAGGCGGCGAAACGCCGCCCTGTGACGTTGACAACAGGCATCGATTCCTTTAGGTTTTCAACCAGAGGTCAGACCACTTACCACACTTATCGAAAGGATCGAGCCGGGATGACGAACCCACTACCCAGCTTCCTCAGCCACAAGGACGGCGACTACGTCGCCGTCGCGGTCAAGGACGTGGGACCCGGCCCCGCCACGATCGGCTACCTCGACGGCACGCCGTCGGTGGACATCGAGGTGACGGCGGAGATCCCGCTCGGGCACAAGGTCGCGCTGCGCGACGTGACCGAGGGCGAGGACGTCATCGAGTACGGCGTCCGCACGGCGATCGCCAGCGCCGACATCCACGTGGGCGACTACGTCCACATCCACAACGTGAGGAGTGCCCGGTGGCACAACAGCGTCGCCTGACCGGCTACCGCCGGCCCAACGGGGCCGTCGGCACCCGCAACTACGTCGCCATCCTTCCGGTGGACGACCTCTCCAACGCGGCCGCCGAGGGCGTCGCCGCGCTGATCCCGGGCACCATGGCCCTTCCGCACGCGTTCGGCCGGCTCCAGTTCGGTGACGACCTCGAGCTCACGTTCCGCACGCTCATCGGGATCGGGGCGAACCCCAACGTCGCCGCAGTGGTGGTCATCGGTGTCGAGCCGAACTGGACCGCACGCCTGGTCGAGGGCATCGCCAAGACCGGCAAGCCCGTCGAAGGTCTGTGGATCGAGGGTCACGGCGACCTGTCGGTCGTGCCGCGGGCCGCGAAGATCGCGAAGCAGTTCCTCCAGGACGCCAGCGAGCTGACCCGGGAGCCGGTCGAGCGCTCGGAGATCATCCTCACCACCAAGGACGGCGAGTCGGACACCACCACCGGCCTCGGCTCCTGCCGGATCACGGCCTACCTCAGCGATCGCTGGGTCGATGCAGGCGGCACGATGATCTTCGGCGAGACCAGCGAGCTGACCGGCGGCGAGCACCTGCTCGCGGAGCGCTGTGTCGATGACGCGGTCCGGGCCCGTTTCCAGGGCTTCTACGACGACTACATCGACATGATCGAGAAGACCGGCGCCAACCTGCTGGGTTCGCAGCCCACGCAGGGCAACATCGCCGGCGGTCTGTCGACGATCGAGGAGAAGGCACTCGGCAACATCGTCAAGACCGGCACCCAGCCGATCGTGGGCGCCCTGGCGCCCGCCGAGGCACCGACCACCAACGGCCTGCACTTCATGGACACCTCCTCGGCCGCGGCCGAGTGCGTGACCCTGATGGCGGCCGGCGGCGGCGTGGTCAACCTCTTCCCGACCGGCCAGGGCAACCCGATCGGCAACCCGATCCAGCCCGTCGTCAAGATCTCGGCCAACCCGAAGACGACCGACTCGATGGCCGACCACATCGACGTGGACTGCTCGGGCCTGCTGACCTCCGGGCGCTCCGTCGAGGAGGAGGGCGAGATCCTGATCGACATCGTCGAGCGGACCATCAACGGCAGGCTCACGGCGGCCGAGCTCCTCGGTCACAAGGAGTTCACCCTGACCAAGCTGTATCGCAGCGCCTGAGCTGCCGCAACCGTATTATGTCACCCGAATTGCTTGACTAAGAGCGCAGACGACGGGGAGCGAGGATGACCATCAGTGTCGGGCAGGCCAGGCAGCTGGTCGCCGACCTCCTCGAGCACACCGGACTCGAGCGGAGCAGGTCCGAGGTGACGGCGCGCGCCCTGGTGCTCGCCGAGCTCTGGGGGGTCACCTCCCATGGGCTGATGCGGATGCCGTCGTACCTGACCCGACTGGAGGCCGGAGGTTTCGACGCCGGCGCGGAGCTGTCGACGGTGCGCGACACCGGCGCGGTCAGCGTGCTCGACGGGCACGGTGGCCTCGGCCACTGGCAGGCCTGGGCGGCAGCCGAGTCCGCCGCCGAGCGAGCCGGCCGGCTGGGGATCGCTGCGGTCGCTGTGTCGAACTCCGGGCACTGCGGTGCGCTGGGTGTCTACACGCTGCCGGCTCTCGAGCGGGGGTTGGTCAGCCTGGTGTTCTCGCACGGTCCGGCGGTGATGCCGCCGGCCGGCGGTCACCGCCCACTGCTGTCCACGTCACCCATCGCGGTCGGCATCCCGTGCCAGCCCCGTCCCGCGATCGTCGACCTGGCCACCAGCTCGGTGGCCCGTGGCACGATCGCGGAGTACGCCGGTCGCGGGGAGGTGCTCCCCGAGGGGTGGGCGTTCTCCCTCGACGGCGAGCCCACCACCGATCCGCAGCTGGGACTGGCGGGGATGCTGGCACCGATGGGCGGGCCGAAGGGCTTCGCGCTCGCCTTTGCCGTCGAGGCGCTCACCGCCGGGCTCGTAGGCCCTCAGCTCTCCGGCGACGTACCAGATCCGTTCTCCGTGCCCCTGGCCTCCGAACCGCAGCGGATCGCCCACCTCATCGTCACGCTCGACCCGGCCCTGCTGTCCGCAGACGGTCCGGACGCGGCTTCGCGTCGACTCGATGACCTGGCTGCCAGGACCGCGGCGGCCGGGGGGCGCGTACCCGGCGCGAAGCGACGGATGCCGGCCGAGATCGACGACGCGGAGCTGCTTCCGGTGTCCGCCGGCACCC
Source organism: uncultured Actinomycetota bacterium (assembly GCA_963769475.1). Lineage (GTDB taxonomy): Bacteria > Actinomycetota > Actinomycetes > Propionibacteriales > Nocardioidaceae > Nocardioides. The sequence goes on from CAVYLX010000005.1 coordinate 236,364, forward strand.
TGAGCCAGCTCGTCGGCTGGCCCGACGGCCACGGGCCTCGCCAACCGGCCCGCGGCCCCTGAAAGTCGCGAATTCCGGTCGTTTCCCTTGACACATGACTCTTGAGCCTCTTCTATAGCAAACGTTTGCAGGACCCACCCCGACTGACCCGAAGGACGGACCATGGAGAACGCCCCGGACACGAGGCAATCGAGCCGCACGCTTGCGGTCGAGGCCCACGACGTCTCCGTGACGTACGACCGCCTGCGCGAGAAGGACACGCTGGTCGCGCTGAAGGACTTCAGCATCGACATCGCGCAAGGTGAGTTCCTGGCCGTGGTCGGCCCCAGTGGCTGCGGGAAGAGCACGTTCCTCAACGTGGTGGCCGGACTGACCTTTCCCTCGAGCGGCACGGTCAAGGTGATGGGCAAGCCGGTCACCGGACCCGAGACCGACCGGGCAGTCGTCTTCCAGGACTACGCGCTGATGCCGTGGCGGACCACCGAGCAGAACGTCCGGTTCGGGCTCGAGCTCCAGCGCCGGGTCGACAGCAACACCAAGGACCTGGTGCAGCACTACATCAAGATGGTCGGGCTCGAGGGCTTCGAGAAGGCCTACCCACGCGAGCTGTCCGGCGGGATGCGTCAGCGGGTCGGGCTCGCCCGCGCCCTGGTGACCGAGCCGCGGCTGCTGCTCATGGACGAGCCGTTCGCGGCCGTGGACGCGATGACCCGCGAGGTCATGCAGGACGAGCTCGCCCGGATCGTGTCCGAGACCGGCCAGGCGATCGTCTTCATCACCCACGGCGTCGACGAGGCGATCACGCTGGCCGACCGGATCGCCGTGGTGACCAACCGGCCCGGCCGGATCCGCGAGATCCTGAAGGTCGACATCCCGCGGCCGCGGAGCCGGGAGAGCCGCAAGCTGCCCGAGTTCCAGGCGCTGCGCGACCACATCTGGGAGCTGCTGGCCCACGACCCCGCGCACGGGGTCACGGCTCTCGCGCCGGCCACGGACTACACGACGGTCGTCGAGACGGTGCCGGGTGAAGGGCTCCGATGACGACGAGAGTCGAGAAGGCGATGACAGCGGGAGCGGTTGCCCCCGATGCGGGTCGCTTCGGGCCACCGCGGAAGCAGAAGAGCGTGTGGGCACGTCTGCGTTCCCACCTACCCGGATTCATCAGCCTGGTGGCCTTCCTGGGCATCTGGCAGGCGGCGGTCTGGATCTCCGATCCCAGCCCCCTGATCCTGCCCAGTCCAGGCGAGGTCGTTGACGCCTTCCTGACAGCCGTCGACGACGGCTCCGTCGTGCAGGCGATGAAGGACAGCGCCGGCCCGCTCGCCATCGGGATGGCGTTCTCGATGCTGGCCATCCCGGCCGGCCTGATGATCGGGCTGTCACCGGTCACCGACCTGATCACCTCCCCGTACCTGTGGGGTTTCTTCGCGCTCCCGAACGTCGCGTTCGCCCCGCTGTTGATCCTGATCACGGGCTTCAGCACGACCACGAGCATCTGGATGGTGATCCTGTCCGCCTCGGTGCCGCTGTGCCTGAGCTGCAAGGACGGCGTCCAGACCGTTGACCAGTCGCTGGTCCGCGCCGCCAGGTCGTTCGGCGGAGGACGCCTCCAGGTCTTCTACAAGGTGATCGGCCCCTGCGCGATGCCGTTCATCGCCAGCGGTGTGCGCAACGCGATCTCCCGCGGCTTCGTGGGTCTGCTCTCGGTGGAGCTCCTGATCGGCGCCGCGGGCATCGGCGGAGAGGTCATCAAGGCCGGACGGGTCTTCGACACCGCGCGGATGTTCGCCTTCATCTTCCTGCTCATCGCCATCGCCCTGGTGCTGGTCTCGGCCTCGCGCCGCCTTGAGATCTGGGCCAGTCGCTGGCGCGAGGAGGTGACGATCTGATGACGACCACCCTCGAACCCGCAGCCCCCGGACGTCGTCCGATCGTGCCAGGCGCGTTCCGTCGCCAGCGGATGCCGAAGCGGCGCGGCCGCCGCGTTTTCTCGAAGAAGCAGCGGATGCTGTTCTCCCTGCTCAACCTGATCGCGTTCTTCACGATCTGGCAGCTGGTGGCTGTCTACGGCAGCGTGCCGACGCTCTACCTGCCGTCGGTGACCGACGTCTTCGACGCGCTCGTCAACATGCACGAGGAGGGCATCCTCTGGGGCAACCTCGGGAAGAGCCTGTCGATCTACCTGATCGGGATGCTCATCTCGATCGCGATCGCCGTCCCGGCCGGGCTGCTCATCGGCGGCATCCCGATCCTCGACAAGGCGCTCAGCACCTATGTCTGGGCGCTTTACACAATGCCGCGGATCGTGCTGATGCCGGTGCTGCTCCTGTGGATCGGCATCAACGACTCCGCCCGGATCGCGATCATCGTGCTCTCCGCCGTGCCGGCCACGCTGGTGGTGATCATGGAGGGCATCAAGACCGTGGACAACAGCCTCCTGGTCGCTGCCAGGTCGTTCGGCGCCAACCGGGTCCAGCTCTTCATCAAGGTCGTGGTCCCGTCGACGGTGCCGTTCATCATGATCGGACTCCGGATGGGCGTCTCCCGCGGCCTTCTCGGTCTCTTCATCGGAGAGATCTTCACCGGCGTCAACGGGATCGGCTACATCATCACGCTCGCCCAGAAGACCTTCAACAGCGCCGAGCTGTACGCGATGTTGCTCGTCTTCGTCCTCTTCTGTGTCGCCATGGTCAGCGCGACCCAGTGGCTCGAGAGGAAGGTGATGGAAGGCCGTCGGCAGCTCGACTGAGCCAGGACGGACCCCTACATCTCGGACCAGACGACGAGGCGCCACGCGCCGTGGACCTCGACAACCCTGCATGGAGGAAACAGTGAAGAAGGCAGTAGCGGTCATGGCCGCGATGAGTGCGATGAGCGTCACGCTCGCGGCCTGCGGCGACGATGGCGGAGGCGGCGGCGGGGACGGTGAGGCGGTCACCCAGGTCCGCATGGCCTACGACGGCGACGACTACATGAACCAGATGACCTGGATGCTCGCGGACGAGAAGTACTGGCCCGAGCTCGGCTTCACTGAGGAGGCCGAGGTGACCGCCTCGCCGGAGTACCTGGCCGGCCTCATCGGCGGGGACGTCTGGGTCGCGCAGGGGGAGAGCGATGTCATCTGGGCGGCCATCGCCGAGGGCAGCGTGCCGCTGACGATCATCGGTGTCGCCAAGGACTCCGAGGCGTGGTGGATGGGTGCCCGCGAGGGTGTCGACCCCGACAACCTCGAAGGCCTGAAGATCAGCGGTGGGCCCATCGGTGACCGCAACATCACCGTCGCGAGGAACATCCTCACGGAGCTCGGCGTCAATCCGGACGACCTGGAGTTCGTGCCGATCGCCGGCGGCTCCGACGAGCGGCTCGTGCAGCTGCTGTCCGGCAACATCGACGTCGCCCAGCTCCAGCCCCGCCACCAGGCGCAGCTCGAGGCAGAAGGCGGCACCATGTTCCACCAGGAGTTCCGCGAGATTCCCCAAGAGGTCTGGGTGGTCCGCTCCGACTTCCTCGAGGAGAACCGCGAGGCGGTGTGCGGCTACATCAAGGGACGCATCCAGGCGTTCCAGTACGCCGCCGAGGGTGAGACCTTCACCGACAACCAGGACGAGATCGTCGAGCTGACCCGCGAGCGCGGTCTCGACCCGAGCGAGGACGAGATCGCCGACTGGGAGGCCGAGATGGGCACCCAGCTCGCGTTGGAAGGCAGTGCCAGCGAAGAGGCCTTCGATGCCTGGAACGACGACATGATCGCCAACGAGAACGTCCCCGAGGACTTCGACTGGCGCGACCACGTCGACTTCGGCTGCCTCAACGAGGCGCAGGAGGAGCTCGGCCTGCCCATCGAGCCCGAGCTGTAGACCACAGCGAACGGTCCGGCACCGGCGTCACCGTCGGTGCCGGGCCGTCTGCTGTCGTCTGCGCACACCAACGAACCAGGGAGATCAGATGAAGCTCGTGTCGTACGCCGGAGGCTTCGGCCGTCTCGAAGGAGACGAGCAGGTCGTGCCGATGGGCGCCGACCTGGTCGCGTTCCTCGCCGGCGCGCCGGCAGTCGAGGGGGCGCCGGTCGCCGTGGACAGCCTCGAGCTGCTCGCCCCGGTGCCGACTCCGGGCAAGATCATCTGCGTAGGGCTCAACTACCGCGACCACGCCATCGAGACCGGCAAGCCCATCCCGACGGAGCCGATCCTGTTCGCGAAGTTCGCCAACTCGGTCGTTCCTGATGGCGCCCACGTCGCCATCCCGGAGCTCACCGACGAGGTCGACTGGGAGGCAGAGCTCGGAGTCGTGATCGGCAGGACGGCCAGCCGGGTCTCACCGGAGCAGGCACTCGACGCACGTGGCCGGCTACGTCTGCATGAACGACCTCTCGGCCCGCGACCTCCAGCGCAGCGGCGGCCAGTGGACCCGGGGCAAGGCCATCGACGGCTTCCTGCCGATGGGGCCGGTGCTCGTGACCGCCGACGAGGTGCCCGACCCTCAGGACCTGAGCATCCGGTGCATCGTCAACGGTGACCTCGTGCAGGACTCGTCGACGGGGCAGATGGTGTTCGGTGTCGCCGAGCTGATCAGCACGATCAGCCAGACCCTCACCCTGGAGCCGGGGGACTGCATCGCGACCGGTACCCCGCCCGGTGTGGGCATGGCGATGACGCCGCCGCGGTTCTTGCAGCCCGCGGACGTCGTTGCTGTCGAGATCGAGGGCCTCGGCACCCTGACCACGACCATGTCCTCGCCGAACGCCTGACGAGGGCTGGCTCAGGCGCGCAGCGGCCCGTCGAGCTCGACGATGTTGCCGGCGAGGTCTCCACGCGGGAAGAAGCACAGCAGGACCAATTCGTCGTGCTCGGAGACGGTCGCGTGCGCCGCTCCCTGCGGCACGAAGATGACGTCACCGGCGCCGACCGCCGTCGAGACGTCGCCCTCCCATGCCGTCCCCGCACCGGAGACGACGTAGGTCACCTCGTCGCTGTGCGGGTGCAGGTGCGGGGTGCGTGGCCCGGGCGGGACCCGGACCACGCGCACCGAGTAGTCGGCACCCATCCCGTGCGGCACCGGGTCTGCCGACTGCCGGCCCGGGAGCTCGGCGAAGTCGACATCACCTGCACGGACGACGGGCACCGCGTCAGGATACGGCGGTGGCCTGGGTGCTGCCGATGATCTCGTCGAGGCCCACGGCCTCACCGCCGCGCGCGGACGACTCGATCGCAGCCCGGACCACGGCCAGCGCTCGGACCGCTTCCGCCGCGCCCACCTCGATGGTGGCCTCGCCGCGGGCGGCCAGGCCGAACTCCTCGAGCTGCTCACGGAACATGTCGGTGCGGGGCTGCTCGACGACCTGGCGCTCCGACTCGCCGTAGAACTGCGAGCGCAAGGTCGACCAGTCGTCGGCGAGGTGGGACTCGTCCCAGTGGGTGAAGTCCAGGTCATACATCAGGTTGGCCTTCGTGCCGAGCAGGTTCATGGAGTAGACGCCGGGGGAGGCCCACCCGGTGCCGATGTAGCCCAGCGCTCCGCTCTCGAACTCCAGGATCGCCATGATCGCGTCGGGGATCTCGGCCTTGGTGTACAGCTTGCGCGCGTGTGCGGTGACGCTCTTCACCGGACCGAGCAGGAACTGCAGGGTGTCGGCGTGGTGCACACCCAGCTGGATGAACGCGCCACCCGGGCTCTTGTCGGCGTACCAGCGCCAGTTCTGCGGCGTCAGCTCGAGGCCGCGCTCGTTGGAGAAGTTGGCCTCGGCCAGCGAGACCTCTCCGAGCCGCCCGTCGTCGATCCAGCGCTTCATCTCGCGGTGGCCCGACAGCCGGCGCGAGCTGTGGCCGACCGCGAAGAGTCCGCCGGTCTCGTTGACCACGGCGGCGATCTGGTTGGCGTCCTCGAGCGTGTGGGCGATGGGCTTGTCGGTGTAGACGGCCTTGCCTGCGCGAAGTGCCTGGGAGATGACGTCCATGTGGGTGTCGTTGGGGGTCGTGATCAACACGCCCTCCACAGCCGGGTCCGCCAGGAGCTCCTCATAGCTCGAGGCAGCGTTGGGCACCCCGAACTCCTGCTGGAACGCCGCCCGCTTCTCCGGGTCCCGGCTGAAGCAGCTGTAGAGCTCGACCTTGTCGCCGCGCTGGGCGCCGCGGGCAAGCACCCGCGCCCAACGGCCGAGACCGACCGACGCGAGACGGACCTTGTCTGTCATGCCTTCTCCTTTGACTCGTTGGTTGCGCGGATTCGACGCGCGTTCATCACGACCTCGATGCCGGCGAGTACGCCGCCGGCCACCACGTCCGTGAAGTCCTTGGCCCGCTCGACGCTCGCCCACTGGGGATTGCCGTACCAGCCCTCGTCGGCGAGCTCGGTGACGTCGGTGATGAAGCCGTAGACCTCGGGCGAGCGCCGCATCTCGTCCATCTCCAGGGCGCCCGCCGGCCGAGTGGGTTCGCCGGCTCGGTCGGCCTTCACCAGGCTCTCGTCGTAGGCGAGGATCGCCAGGGTCTCGATCCCGCCGCCATGGGTGAGCTCGCCGCCTTCGTCGCGGTAGAGCCGCTGCGCCGTGTAGCAGGCCTGGGCGGCCACGAAGGTGACACCGTGGAGGTCCTGGAGATCGGTCGCCACGGCGTTCATCGCGGGGATGTTGCCCTCGTGCCAGTTGACCAGGATGACGGTGTCGGCGCCGGCGTGGATCAGCTCCGTGCACACGTCCTCGAGCACGGCCTCGAACGTCTCGCGACGAAGCGTGACCGAGCCGGGGTGGCCGGCGTGGATCGGCGTGACGCCGTAGGGGCAGAACGGTGCGTAGACCGCGTCCAGGCGGGCTGCGACCTCCTTGGCAACCAGCTCCGCCGCCATCGTGTCGGTGCCGTTGGGCAGGTGTGGGCCGTGCTGCTCGATGCTGCCGATCGGCAGCACCACGATCCGCGACCGCGCCATCGCGTCTCGGGCCTCGGGGCTCGTCATCCGGGCCAGGTCGTAGGTCACTCCGGTCTCCCTTGCATCTGGTCCGGCACGACCACGGGGTCGCGCAGGGGCTCTCCGGTCAACAGGCGGACGGCCTCGTCGACGGTCTTCTGTCGCATGTCGGCCTCGGACTCGTCGGTGTACCAGGCCATGTGGGGCGTCAACAGCAGCTTGTCCTCGACCCCGGCGAACAGGGCCGGATCGGTGGGCTCCACGGGGTAGACATCCAGGGCGGCATGTCCCGGCGTGCCGGCCGCGAGCCCGGCGACGAGTGCGGGGATGTCGATCAGGCTGCCGCGGGCGGTGTTGACGAGCACGCTGCCCGGGCGCATCCGGGCCAGCGCCTCGGCATCCAGCAGGGGAGACCCGTCCTGGTTGCCGGGGGCGTGGAGCAGAACGATGTCCGAGGTCTCGAGCAGGGTCGTCAGGTCTACGGCGCGGACTCCCGAGCCGGCCGGCACGTCGACGTACTCATCGAAGGCGCAGACCGAGAAGCCGAGGCCCAACAGGTACGTCGCGGCCTGCTGCCCGATCCGGCCGAAGCCGACGATCCCCGCCGTCATGCTGGAGGGGAGATGGAGCGGGCGTAGGTCAGCGAAGCCCCAGCCACCGGCGCGGACCGCGCGGTCGGCTTCGGGGAGTCTTCGCAGCAGCGCGCACGCAGTGGTCACAGCGTGGAACGCAACCGCCTCGGTGCCGTAGTCGGAGACCCGCGCCACGGCGAGGCCGCGCTCGCGGGCGGCGTCGAGGTCGACGGAGTCGGTGCCGACGCCGTAGCGGACGATGCCGCGACCGTTGAGCCCGGCCAGCACCTCGGCAGTGAATTTCGGGGCAGAACCGGCCAGCACTACATCTGCATCGGCGGCGGCCGCGAGGATCGACTCCGGGCTGCCACCGGGGTCGCTGACGATGGTGGCCCCGAGGTGCGCCAGTGCGCGCTCCTCGATCGCGAAGTCACGGAAGCGAGTGCCGAGGATGGCGACGAGCGGCGCGTTCACAGATTCCTCTCCAGGGATCGGGCGTGGGTTCGAAAGGTAATGCCAATCGTTTGTATCGTCAACCCCGTTTTGCTACCTTGCAGCGCACCACGCCGAGCCGGACCGGAGACCTCATGCACACCCTCGTCGGCCGATGAGAAGGCACCAGTTCGCGGTCCTGTGCACGCACGCACTGCTCTTCCAGGCGACCACGTTCCTGCTGCGCCCCACGGCTTCGTACCGGGCGATCGAGCTCGGGGTGGACACGGCGCTGCTGGGGCTCCTGGCCGCGAGCTTCGCGCTGGTGCCACTGTTGGTGGCGCTCCCGGCCGGTGACCTCGCCGATCGCTACGGCGAGAGCCGGGTGATGGGTGCGGGCGCGGTACTGATCGGCGCCGCCGCGACCATGTACGTCGTCGCCTCGGACACCTTCGGGATGCTCCTGCTGGCCACCGTCGTGCTCGGCACCGGGCACCTGCTCTGTGCCGTGGGTCAGCAGGCGATGGTCGCCAACCTCGTGGCTCCGGGACGGTTCGACAGCGCCTTCGGCTACTACACCTTCGCAGGGTCGATCGGTCAGGTTGCCGGCCCCGGTCTGCTCGCCCTGTTCGGGTCGTCGGGCGCCCTGCCGCGCACGGGGGACGCCTTCCTGGCGGCGGCCTTCGTGGCGCTCACGTTGGTGCTGGTCAGCTGCTTCGCCCGGCGTACGCCGCGGATCGATCGCGGCGCTACCCGGGCGGAGCGCAAGGTCGTCGCCCTGCTGCGCACGCCCGGCCTGACCCGCGCTCTGGTGGTGAGCAGCGTGGTGCTGGCGGCCATGGACATCACCCTGGTCTACCTCCCGGCGCTCGGCACCGAGACCGGCCTCACCGTCGGCGTGGTGAGCGCCCTGCTCGCCGTTCGGGCCGGCGCCACCATGCTGTCGCGCCTCTTCACCGGCGCGCTGACCGCTTGGCTCGGTCGGCGAGTGCTCCTGGTGCTGGCCATCGGCGCCTCCGGTCTCGCCACGGCCGTCGTGCCGTTCCCGGTGCCCGTCTGGGCCTTGTTCGTCGCCGTCGTGGTGATGGGCTTCGGACTCGGCGTCTGCCAGCCGGCCACGCTGGCCTGGCTGGCCGAGATCGCACCGCGTGGCCTGCAGGGTCGGGTGATGTCGCTGCGACTCGTGGGCAACCGGCTCGGGCAGGTCGTGCTTCCGACGGGTCTCGGCCTGTTCGCTGCGGGGGCGAATGCGGGCGGCGTGCTCTGGCTGACCTCCGGCACCCTCGTGCTGGCGGCCGCATCTTCCCGCTCGGTGCCCATGGACTCGGCGGGCGCGGACCCTGACCAGACCGAAGTCTGAGCAGCGGTGACGCACCCGGTGCGCGGGTCCGGTTGTCCTAGACTCCAGCACTGATCCCGAGAGGTGGCACACATGACGGAGTCGACCGACTCTGCGGCAGCGCCAGACGACGCCGTGGACCATCCCGTCGCGCGCCACCGACCGGCCACCCTTCGCGAAGTGGCCACTGCCGCCCGGCTCGACATCTCGACCGTCTCCCGAGCCCTGCGTCCGGAGACCCGCAGCCGGGTCAAGCCGGAGACCATCAAGCGAGTGCTGGCCACGGCCGATGCGCTCGGCTACCGCGCCAACCCGTTCGCCCGCGGCCTGAAGGACCAGCGCTCTATGACGATCGGGATGCTGGTGCCCGACCTCGGCAACCCGCTCTTCCCGCCGATCGTGCGCGGCATCGAGGACGGTCTCCGCGACCACGGCTACGCGATGATCCTGGCCAACACCGACCAGGACCTGAGTCGCGAGGAGCAGCTGCTCGACGTGTTCATGCAGCGCCGCGTCGACGGACTGGTGCTCGCCACGGCGCTCCGGTCGTACCCCTTGCTCGACACGCTGGTCGAGAGCGGCCTACCGGTGGTGTTGGTCAACCGAACCATGGACGAGGCCGGCATCTCGATGGTCTCGGGTGACGATCACCAGGGGATCGGCCTGGCTGTGAAGCACCTGGTCGAGCTGGGTCACAGCAGGATCGCGTTCGTCGGAGCCGCACTGTCGGCGTCCACCGGCTTCAACCGCTACCAGCACTTCCTCGCCTGGATGCAGTCACTCGGCCTGACCATCGACGAGGACCTGATCGTGTTCGCCCCATGGTTCACCAAGGACGCCGGCGCGGAGGCGACTGCCGAGCTGCTCGGCCGCGACAAGGAGTTCACGGCCGTGGTCGCCGCCAGCGACATGATCGCGCTCGGCTGCTACCGGGCGCTGCGCGAGCGCGGTCTCAAGGTGCCCGACGACGTGTCCGTCGTTGGCTACAACGGCTCGCGGTGGTGCGACGAGTTCGCGCCGCCCCTGACCAGCATCCACGTGCCGAAGTACGAGATCGGGCTGCAGACCGCGCGGGTCCTGCTGGCCATGCTCGAGGTGCCGGGCTCAACGCCGGCGAACGTCCTGCTGCCGACCACCCTCCAGGTGCGGGCCTCCACCGCGCCTGCCTGACACCCGACCGACAGCCTGCGCGGTCACTCCGGTCCAGGTCCTTGACACGTCCACGATGAGTCCTTACGGTTCGAATCCAAACGTTTGGCAAGGAGCCCCGTATGACTCACCTGGGATGGCCTTCTACCGCTGTCACGCACCACGAGGCCGACGTTCTCGTGGTCGGCGGCGGCGTCGCTGGCTGTCTGGCCGCTATCGAGGCGCTCGACGCCGGAGCCAGCGTGCTGGTTGCCGACAAGGCCAAGTTCCTCGAGCGCGCGGGCAGCGTTGCCGGGGGAGTCGACCAGTTCATGACGCCGCTCAACGGCGGCGAGGAGTGGGACACCCCGCAGCACCTGATGCAGTTCGTGCCGGGGCTGACCGACGGGCTGAGCGACCTGGACGTCGCCGAACGGGCTGTGCACGAGCTGCCGCGGGTCTTCCAGCGGCTGGTCGACATCGGCATCGACTTCAAGGACCCGGCCACCGGCGACTACTTCCGGACCCGGGCCTTTGGCCTGCCGGGGGAGTACCACCTCAACTTCGACGGCAGCCGATTCAAGTACAAGCTCGGGCGCTACACCGTCGGCCACGGGGCGAAGTTCCTCCCGCGGACCATGGTCACCGACCTGCTTACGGACCCGAGTGGCGAACGGGTGGTGGGAGCGGTGGGCTTCAACTGCCGCACCGGCGAGCGCTACGTCATCCGGGCCAAGGCCGTCGTCGTCTCGACCGGCGACATCAACCGGATCTCGAAGAACATCTCCGGGCTGCCGTTCGACAGCTGGCACTTCCCTTACAACACGGGCGACGGGCACGCGATGGCGTATCGCAGTGGGGCCCGGCTCGTGAACATGGAGCTGGTCGAGGCGACGCTGACGCCTCTCGGCTTCTCCGTGCAGGGCACCAACTCCTACGCCGGCCAGGGCGCCTACTTCCTCAACCGGCATGGCGAGCGGTTCATGTTCCGCTACGACCCGAAGGGCGAGAAGGCCCGCCGCACGATCCTGGTGAACGCCGTGATCGAGGAGGTGCTCGCCGGCAACGAGCCGATCTACGTCGACATCCGCCACCTGCCCGAGGAGCTGCTCGACGACTTCGTGAAGACGCTCGGCGTCGACCGCTACACACTTCCGGGCTACTTCCTCCAGCGCGGCCTCGACATCCGCAAGGAGCTGCTGCCGATCGGCATCTCGGAGATGTCGATCCGGCGCGGTGGTTCCTACTTCCGCGGCAGCGGCCTGGTGGTCGGTACGTCGGGAGAGTGCAACATCACCGGCCTCTTCGGAGCCGGCGACTGCTCCATGGTCAGCGGAGGCATCTCGGCAGCTGCGGCGATGGGTGCCATCGCCGGGCGAGGCGCCGTGGAGCGTGCGCAGTCGACCGACGAGCTGACCCTGGACGCCTCCTCCCTGGAGCGTGCCCTGGCCTGGATGGAGCAACCGCTGACGGCGACGACCGGCCGGGGCTGGCAGGGCCACGAGGAGCAGGTGCGCGAGGTGGTCACCGACTACGTGGGCATGCGGCGTACCGACAAGGGGCTGCGCGAGGCGCGCCGCGTGCTCGAGGAGCTGGGTGCCGACGAGAGCGGTCTGGCTGCGTCGTCCTTCCACGAGCTGATGCGCACGCTGGAGGCGAAGAACATCCGGCTGGCCGCCGAGGTGATGGCCGAGGCCGCGCTGCACCGCACCGAGAGCAGGTCGGGGGCCGCCCACCGACGTCTTGACCACCCCGAGACCGACGACGTCAACTGGAAGAGGTCGATCGTGGCCAGTCAGGCGCCCGAGGGTGGCATCCACCTGGACTACATGTCCGAGAAGGAGCTGCCGACCGCGGCAGCGGAAAGCAGTGTCTGATGACCACCGAAGCCGTGTGGAGCGCACCGACGCCCGATCCGTCGGTGCACAACCCGATCAAGATCAACCCCGAGACCTGCATCACCTGCATGATCTGCGACTACGTCTGCCCCGGCGACGTGATCCACAAGCAGCCCCGGTCGAAGACGCTGCCGGTGGTCGCCTACCCCGACGAGTGCTGGTACTGCGGTCTCTGCGAGCAGGCCTGTCCGGCCGATGCCATCACCATCGAGTTCCCGGAGGAGATGCTCAACCCGACCACGTCGGTGACCTCGCTGCTCGGGCGCGACCCTGAGTAGCGTCGCCGGCGGGACAACCGTCGAGCTGGACCGCGTGGTCATCCGCTTCGCCGGTGACTCCGGCGACGGCATGCAGCTGACCGGGGGCCGCTTCACGCAGGAGACCGCTAGCTTCGGCAACGATCTCTCCACACTGCCCAACTTCCCAGCAGAGATCCGCGCACCCCAGGGCACCCTGCCCGGAGTGTCGTCCTTCCAGGTGCACTTCGCGAGCCACGACATCCTGACGCCGGGGGACCGGCCGGACGTGCTGGTGGCAATGAACCCGGCGGCCCTGCGCGCCAACGTCGGCGACCTGCGTGCGGGCGCCACGGTGATCGTCGACACCAGCCAGTTCACGCCTCGCAACCTGACCAAGGCCGGCTACGCCGACGACCCACTCCAGGACGACTCGCTCGGGGCCTTCCAAGTGCAGGCACTCGACATGACGGCCCTGTCCGCCGCGTCGGTCGAGGGGCTGGGCTTGTCGCGCAAGGACGCCGCGCGCACGAAGAACATGTTCGCCCTCGGGCTGCTCTCCTGGATGTACGGCCGTCCGGTCGAGACCACGGTCTCGTTCCTGGAGAAGCGCTTCGCCTCCTCGCCCGACCTGCGCGATGCCAACCTCGCGGCGCTTCGCGCCGGATGGAACTACGGGGAGACAACCGAGGCGTTCGCCGTCACCTACCGGGTGAAGCCGGCCGCCACTCCGCCGGGCACCTATCGCAACATCACCGGCAACGTCGCGCTGTCCTACGGCTTGATCGCGGCCGGGGTACGCAGCGGCCTCCCGGTGTTCGTGGGCGCCTACCCGATCACCCCGGCGTCCGACATCCTGCATGAGCTCAGCAAGCACAAGCGTCTCGGCGTCACCACGGTGCAAGCGGAGGACGAGATCGCCGCCGTGGGCGCCGCGCTCGGGGCGTCGTACGGCGGCGCGTTGGGGGTCACCGCCACGTCCGGACCCGGTGTCGCACTGAAGGCCGAGACGATCGGGCTGGCCGTGATGCTCGAGGTGCCGCTGGTGGTGGTCGACGTGCAGCGCGGGGGGCCGTCAACCGGCCTACCCACCAAGACCGAGCAGGCCGACCTGCTCCAGGCGATGTTCGGCCGCAACGGCGAGTCGCCCGTGCCGGTCGTCGCCCCGAGGTCACCCGTCGACTGCTTCGACGCGGCGCTCGAGGCGGCGAGGATCGCGATCACCTACCGGACCCCGGTCATCCTGCTCTCCGACGGCTACCTCGCCAACGGCTCCGAGCCGTGGCGGGTGCCGGCAGTCGACGACCTGCCCGACATCGACCCCGAGTTCGCCGACCAGCCCAACCATGGCGATGCGTTCCTTCCCTACCTCCGTGACCCCACCACGCTGGCCCGGCCATGGGCGGTCCCCGGCACCCCCGGCCTGGAGCACCGGATCGGCGGCATCGAGAAGGCGGATCGGACCGGTGACATCTCCTACGACCCAGACAACCACGACTTCATGGTCCGGACCCGGCAGGCCAAGGTGGACCGGATCGCCGACCGGCTGCCGCCCCTGGAGTTGGACGACCCCAGCGGTGCGGCGACGGTGCTGGTCATCGGCTGGGGATCGACCTATGGCCCGATCGGCGCTGCCTGCCGGAGGGTGCGCGCCGGCGGCCGTGACATCGCGCAGGTGCACCTGCGCCACCTCAATCCATTTCCGTCGGACCTCGGCGAGGTGTTGCACCGCTACGACCGCGTGATCGCCCCGGAGATGAACCTCGGCCAGATGGCCATGCTGCTCCGGGCGAAGTATTTGGTCGACGTACGCCAGCACACCAGCGTCCGGGGCATGCCGTTCGGTGCCGAGGAGCTGGCCGACGTGTTCACCGCACTCGTGGCGGAGACCGCCCGATGACTGCCGTGCCCCAGATCGCAGACCTGCCTTTCCCGGGTCTGGCCGGTGTGCCCGTGGCCGATCAGCCGCAGACGCGCAAGGACTTCACATCCGAGCAGGAGGTTCGCTGGTGCCCTGGCTGCGGTGACTACGCCGTGCTCTCGGCGGTGCAGGGCTTCCTACCCGAGCTCGGCCTGCGCCGCGAGAACATCGTGTTCGTCTCCGGGATCGGCTGCTCCTCGCGGTTTCCTTACTACCTGGACACCTACGGGATGCACTCGATCCACGGCCGGGCGCCGGCGATCGCGACCGGGCTCGCGACCAGCCGGGAGGATCTGTCGGTCTGGGTGGTCACCGGTGACGGCGACGCGCTCTCGATCGGCGGCAACCACCTGATCCACGCGCTGCGCCGCAACGTGAACATGACGATCCTGCTGTTCAACAACCGGATCTACGGCCTGACCAAGGGTCAGTACTCACCGACCAGCGAGCTCGGCAAGGTCACCAAGTCGACGCCGATGGGATCGGTGGACACACCGTTCAACCCCGTCTCCCTGGCCTTGGGTGCTGAGGCAACCTTCGTGGCGCGCACGATCGACTCCGACCGTGCCCACCTCACGTCGGTCCTGTCCGCGGCTGCGGCGCACCGCGGCACCGCGTTGGTCGAGATCTTCCAGAACTGCCCGATCTTCAATGACGGTGCCTTCGATGCCATCAACAAGAAGGCGGCACCCGACGGCGACGGCGTGATCCCGCTGGTGCACGGCCAGCCGATCCGGTTCGGTGCCGCCGGCCCCGACGGGATCGGCACCAAGGCAGTGGTCCGCAACCCGCGCACGGGCGGGGCGCTCGTCGTCGATGATCCTGGCCCGGACGACGAGGTACTCGTGCACGACGCGACGGCCGACGACGGCACGACCGCGTGGGCGCTGTCGCGCCTCACGGATGCTGGTGAGCTGCACCGCGCGCCGATCGGCATCTTCCGCCAGGTGCAGCGGCCGACGTACGACGACCTGGTGCGCGAGCAGGTCCGCGGCGCGAGCCTCGGAGTGCCGGACCGCGACGGCGCCATGTCGGACCTCCTCGCCGGCGGAGATGCGTGGACGGTGGTCTGAGGACCTCAAGACCGATCAGGAATCAAGAAGCACCATCGACTGGGCGGCTCTAGCGTTCTCGGCATGGACATCAACATTCACGCAACGTTCCTTCCTCACGACGACGCGGAGGCCGCTCTGGCCTTCTACCGCGACACGCTCGGCTTCGAGCTCCGCAACGATGTCGGCTACAACGGCATGCGCTGGCTGACCGTCGGCCCGCCAGGACAGCCGGAGGTCAACATCGTGCTGCACCCGCCGGGCGCCGACCCGGGCATCACCGACGAGGAGCGCAAGGTCATCGCCGAGATGATGGCCAAGGGCACCTACGCCAGCATCATGTTCGCCACCCCCGACCTCGACGGCACGTTCGAGAAGCTGCAGGCCAGCGACACCGAGATCGTCCAGGAACCCACCAACCAGGAATGGGGCAGCCGCGACTGCGCCGTCCGCGACCCCGCCGGCAACATGGTCCGGATCCAGGAGTCGTCATGAGCGCCATCGACTCCGTCACCCTGGAGGCAGACGACGCGGCGGCCGCCGAGGCCTTCTACAAGGAGGCGTTCGAGCTGGGCGACACGATCAAGGTCAGCGAGTCCCGGGAGCCGACCAGCGGCTTCCGCGGCTTCACGCTGTCCCTCGTGGTCTCCCAGCCGAGCACCGTCGACAGCCTCGTCGACAGCGCAGTCGCAGCAGGGGCGACCGTCGTCAAGCCGGCAGCGAAGAGCTTCTGGGGCTACGGCGGCGTCGTGCAGGCTCCGGACGGGACGATCTGGTCGATGGCGTCGTCGTCCAAGAAGGACTCGGGACCGCCCACTCGTGAGGTCGACGACGTCGTGCTGCTCCTCGGAGTCGACGACGTCAAGGCCACCAAGCAGTTCTACGTCGACAAGGGCCTGACCGTGGGCAAGAGCTTCGGCAGCAAGTACGTCGAGCTCGAGACGCCCGGCTCGGCGGTCAACCTCGCGCTCTACTCGCGCAAGGCCGCCGCCAAGAACGCCGGCGTACCGCCAGAGGGCGGCGGATCGCACCGGATCGTCGTCCACGGCGACCTCGGGTCGTTCACCGACCCCGACGGGTTCGCGTGGGAGACCGCGTCCGCCTGACACCGGTTGCCATCGGGTAGACATGGGGCCGCCGTCGTGAACGCGACGGCGGCCCGGCGTAACGGAGGAGATCGCAGAGCATGGCCACGAAGGGCAAGGACACGGCACCACCCGCTGCCGACAGCCACGACCTGATCCGAGTGCACGGCGCCCGCGAGAACAACCTGAAGGACGTCAACGTCGAGCTGCCCAAGCGCCGACTGACGGCGTTCACGGGAGTGTCGGGGTCCGGCAAGAGCTCGCTGGTGTTCAGCACCATCGCTGCCGAGTCGCAGCGGATGATCAACGAGACCTACAGCGCGTTCGTGCAGGGCTTCATGCCCAACCTGGCCCGGCCCGAGGTCGACCGGCTCGAGGGGCTGACCACCGCGATCATCGTCGACCAGGAACGGATGGGCGCCAACCCGCGCTCGACCGTGGGCACGGCCACCGACGCGAACGCCATGCTGCGCATCCTGTTCAGCCGGCTGGGCAAGCCGCACGCCGGGCCACCCACCGCGTTCTCGTTCAACGTCCCGACCCGGAAGGCGAGCGGGGTGATGAGCACCGAGAAGAGCGGCGGCCGGGTCGAGAAGAACGTGGTGCGCGAAGCCGTCTACCTCGGCGGCATGTGCCCCCGCTGCGAGGGCATGGGCAATGTCAGCGACATCGACCTGACGGCGTTGTACGACGACTCGAAGTCGCTCGCCGACGGTGCCCTGACCGTGCCCGGCTACAGCATGGACGGCTGGTACGGCCGGCTGTTCGAAGGCGTCGGCCTGCCGATGGACAAGCCGATCGAGAAGTTCACCAAGAAGCAGCTCGAGACGATGCTCTACGCCGAGCCGACCAAGATCAAGGTCGAGGGCATCAACCTGACCTTCGAAGGCATCATCCCGAAGATCCAGAAGTCGATGCTGTCCAAGGACGTCGAGGCGATGCAGCCCCACGTGCGTCGGTTCGTGGAGCGCGCCATCACCTTCCAGGTCTGCCCCGAGTGCGGCGGCACCCGGCTCTCGCAGGAGGCGTTGAAGTCCAAGGTCTCCGGCAAGAACATCGCCGACCTCTGCACCATGCAGATCAGCGACCTGGCCGACTGGATCCGGGACCTCGACGAGCCGTCCGTGGCTCCGCTGCTCGCCGGCCTGCAGCACCTGCTCGACTCGTTCACCGAGATCGGGCTCGGCTACCTGTCGCTCGACCGCCCGGCCGGGACCCTGTCCGGGGGAGAGGCGCAGCGGACCAAGATGATCCGCCACCTCGGCTCCTCGCTCACCGACGTCACCTATGTCTTCGACGAGCCGACCATCGGTCTGCACCCGCACGACATCGAGCGGATGAACCAGCTGCTGCTCCAGCTGCGCGACAAGGGCAACACCGTGCTCGTGGTCGAGCACAAGCCCGAGACGATCGCGATCGCCGACCACGTCGTCGACCTCGGCCCCGGCGCCGGCACGGCGGGCGGCACGGTCTGCTTCGAGGGCACCGTGGAGGGGTTGCGGGGGAGTGACACGATCACCGGTCGGCACCTCGACGACCGGGCGTCGCTCAAGGAGTCCGTCCGCGAGGCGACCGGCGCGCTGGAGGTTCGCGGCGCCTCGACGCACAACCTGCAGAAGGTGGACGTCGACATCCCGCTCGGCGTCCTGTGCGTCCTCACCGGCGTCGCCGGCTCGGGCAAGAGCTCGCTGGTGCAGGGCTCGGTCGCGGACCGCGACGGCGTGGTGGTGATCGACCAGGGCGCGATCAAGGGCTCCCGGCGCAGCAACCCGGCGACGTACACCGGACTGCTCGAGCCGATCCGCAAGGCGTTCGCGAAAGCCAACGGCGTGAAGCCTGCTCTCTTCAGTGCCAACTCCGAGGGCGCCTGCCCGACCTGCAACGGCGCCGGCGTGATCTTCACCGAGCTGGGGGTGATGGCCACCGTGGAGTCCACCTGCGAGGAGTGCGAGGGCAAGCGGTTCCAGGCCGCGGTGCTGGAGTACACGTTCGGCGGCAAGAACATCGCCGAGGTGCTGGCGATGCCGGTCGCGGAGGCGCGGGAGTTCTTCGCAGAGGGTGAGGCGGCGACGCCGGCCGCCCACAAGGTGCTCGAGCGGCTGCAGGACGTGGGGTTGGGTTATGTCAGCCTGGGCCAGCCGCTGACCACGCTGTCGGGCGGGGAGCGGCAGCGGCTGAAGCTGGCCGCCCAGATGGCCGACAAGGGCGACATCTACGTCCTCGACGAGCCCACGACCGGTCTCCACCTCGCTGACGTCGAGAACCTGCTGGGCCTGCTGGACCGGCTCGTCGACTCCGGCAAGTCGGTGATCGTGATCGAGCACCACCAGGCCGTGATGGCGCACGCCGACTGGATCATCGACCTCGGTCCGGGCGCCGGCCACGACGGCGGGCGGCTCGTGTTCGAGGGACCGCCCGCCGACCTGATCGGGGCCAAGAAGAAGACGCTGACCGGCGAGCACCTGGCGGCGTACGTCGGCGGCTGACTCAAGGACGTGTTGCGAGGTCGTACGCCGCACAGCCGATGAGCTCCATGCTCACGGTCAGGCGGTCGATGCTGATGTTCTTGGCGATCGTGTCCTCGGGAGAGTGGTACGGCGGCTCGAGCAGCGCCGGGGTCGCTTCGCCACGCCAGGAGAAGTTGGCGGCATCGATGCCGACCTCCTGGAAGGACTGGTGGTCGCTGGCGCCGCGCTCGGTAACCGGCGAGATCCTGGGCGCGTAACCGAGTCGGGTGGCGGCTGCGGCCACGGTGTCCGTGGGCGGGTTGGCGTCGCCGGAGAAGGAGAGCAGCCAGTAGCGCGTCGCGGGCTCCCAGCTGGTGCCGACCATGTCGTTCTGGAAGACGCCCCGGATCCGATCGCGCTCGGGCTGGGCAAGCTGCGCGACGTGATAGCGGGAGCCGATCAGGCCCTGTTCCTCCGAGCCCCACAGTGCGAACCGGACGCCTGCCTTGGTGGTGTCCAGGCTCTTGAACACCCGGGCCAGCTCGAGGGTCAGCGCGGTGCCGGACCCGTCGTCGTTGGCTCCGGGCGCCCCGATCACCGAGTCGTAGTGGCCCGAGATGTAGACCAGCGGCGAGAGTGCCCGGCCACGGCCCGGTCGCTCCGCGATGACGTTGTGGCTGGTCAGGCCGCGGTGGGCGGTGGTCGACACCTGCAGCCGCAGCGGGCGGATGGCGAGGTCCTCACGCAACAGGCGCTTCTGCACCTGGGCCACGCCGACCACCGGGATAGCTGCGATCGGCGTCGGCTGCGGTGGGGTCGTGCCCGTGGTCGGCACCAGGCGAAGAGACGCAGCCGAGGCGCGGCGCGGGAACGCCAGATCTGCGGGGAGCAGCACCACCGCGACCGCACCTCGGCCTTCGGCGTCGGCGACGAACGCGGCACGTTGGTTGACCCGGGCGACGGGGTCGCTCGCGTTCTGGGAGTCGTCGGCCAGCACTATCGCGCCGGTCACCACCGCCGGGTCCGCCGGCCACCTGGGGGCATCCGCGGAGCCGACGTCGACCGCGTTGCCGGCCACCTGCACGCCATGGGCGCCGTCAGGCGAGGCGCCTGCCTGCCAGCAGATGTCGTCGGGCAGCTGCCCTCCAGGATCACCGATCTGTGCCAGGAACTTGTCGGCGACAGGGAACGGCTCGAGGCGGACCGCCAGCCGATGCCTGTCGAGCTCGTCCGCGATGTACTGCGCAGCGTCGTACTCGGACTGGGTGCCGCCGATCCTGGGACCGATGTCCTCGGAGAGCGCCTCCAGGTGTCGCATCGCCCGTCCGGGCCGAATGGCTCGGACCACGCGCCGGTCGGCGGGTCGCAAGGCGGGGCCGCGGAGCGCTCCGGGGCGGTGGGCATCGGTCGCCCAGGCCGGTTGCCCGGCTGCGACGACGGCGACAGTGCCGGCAACCCCGGCAATCATGGAGCGCCGGCTGAGCGAGCCAACGTGAGCGGCGGGCTCATGGTCGGCGGTGGGCAGGGTGGACTTCAATTCTTCCCGAGAGTTCATGCCGGGACATTAATTCTGTACGGGTCCGGGGGCAATGGGCAGCGAAAATCGTTTTCAGTTCCGGTGCCAGGGCGAGAGCCTGTCCTGGCTACGCGGTCGACCGGTCGGACTAGTCGAACCCGTCAGGGTCGAGGACGACGTCCAACGGCGAGGTCTTGCCCGAGCCACGCTGACCGCCGGAATCGACCGCCTGGCCATCAGAGGCGCTCAGCGGGTCAAGCGTCGGCGCCCGCGGGCGAGTACACCGGCACGGGGTAGTGCACACCCTTGCACTGCACCTCGCCACGCGGCTCGCACAAGATCCGGTCCTTGATCAGATGCCAGCTGGAGTCGCTCAGCAGGATCCGCCCGGGCTCGCAGTGGGCCTGGAGCCGGGCCGCGATATTGGCGTGCAACCCGATCGCCGTGTAGGTCATCCGCCCCTCGGACCCGAAGCTCCCGACGCTCAGGACGCCGGTGTCGATACCGATACGCATCTGCATCGGCTCCGACACACCGAGCCTGTGCCATTGGAGGTTCAAGGAGGGGAGCCGAGCCTGCATCGCCTGGGCTGCCCGGACTGCGCTCACGGCCTGCTCTTCGACCTCCATCTCGTCGGGAGCGCCGAACAGCGCCATCGGTCCGTCGCCCGCGAACTCGCTCACGAGTCCGCCGTGCTCGTCCACGAGCTGGCTCATCGAGGTCATGTAGTCGTTGACCACCTGCGTCAGGATCTCGGCGTCGACGCGGTCCGCCAGGGCTGTGAACTCGACCAGGTCGGCGATCAGGACCGTGATCCGCCGGCGCGTCGGCACGTCGATGCCGACGATGTCGCCGTTGGCGATGTGCTCGAACACAGCACGAGGGACGTAGCGACGGATGGTCTCACGGCTCTTGCGCAGCTCCTGCTGCTGGGCCTCTATGATCTGGTCCTTGCTGAACGTCCGGCGCTCGACGATCTCGATGACGATGCAGACCATGAGGCACCCCAGGTAGGCGATCCACAGCCCGGCCGCGAGTGAACCAGCTTCCACGCCGCTGAGCTCACTTCGGTTGTAGCTCTCGAACAGCTGGTAGGACCCGAACGCGGCGTACGGAGTGACCGCGGCCATGGCGGCGCCAGGTGGGATGCGGAAGATCGCGAAGCCGAAGAACATCACGACGATCAGGCCAGCCGTCATGACCCCGGCGCGCGTCTGGCTCACCTCTTCGGTCAGGGTGACCTCGGAGAACAACCAGACTGCGAGGAACCCGGCCAGGCAGTTGGCGGCGGCGGAAAGCGGCATCACAGTGCGTCGCAGGGCCGTCGGGAAGGTCAGCGCGGTGAGCACGACCAGCAACAGGATCCAGGCAACGACCCAGACTGCTGCCTCGCTAGCGGCGTCGGGGTCCAGGACGACCATCGCCACCAGCAGCAGGATCCAGCTCGGTGTGGACCCGATATAGCCGATCCGAGCGTAAGGCGTGGCCGTGGCAACTCGCCACAGCCGGTACTTGCGCTCGGTCTCGCGCCTCTCGAAGCGCAGCCCGAGAAGACGTTGCGCGTGGGCCGGATCACGTTCCAGGTGCATAGCGCCCCCATGCGTTCGCTTCGAACGATTGCGAGCCGCGATGGCCCGCCGCCTCTGGCCAGGCCGCTACCCGTGCTTCCCAACCTCCATTTTACGCGTCGATGCGGGAATCGGCACGCTATTCAACTACCCGGCCGATTTCCGCCGATAAGTGACATTATGTCATCTTGTCTCGGCTGAATCACCTGGTTTCCGGCTGCCGGATAGCCCATCCCTGCTGCCTGCTCGACCCTCTCCGCCTCAGGTGACGTCGTCCGTCCGCAACGCGAAGGCGTTGACGATCGCCGAGGTCAGCTCGTTCTCCTGGCGCTCGAACAGGAATCCGATGTGACGGCCGAGTGCAGCCTTGTCGATGGTGATGATGTTGTCGCAGCTGACCACGGAAGGCTGATCCAGTCCGTTGGGAGGTCCGATCGGGACCTCGGTGCTGAGGCCCTTCGCCGTCGTCGTGATCGGGGCGACGGTCACTCTCCGCATCGCAGCCCGAACCGGTTCGCGGGTGAGAACAACGACCGGGCGCGCCTTGTCGAGATGCGCTATGTGGATGTCGCGCATCAGTCGTCGACCACTGCATGGCGGACCAGCTCGTCAAAGTCGACGTAGTCCCCTGCGTCCTCCAGGATTCGTGCATCCTGTTCGCCACGTAGCTGCTGCTGGTAGAGGTTCAGCGCGCGTGCGACGACCGCGGCGCGGGAGCCGGCGCCGCTACTCACCAGGCTGTCGACGTACTCCACGAGTTCGTTGGGCAGGCGCACCGCAATCTGAATCGACATACCAATATGGTACCACTTTGGGATTCACCCTCGGCCGTTCGATAATCCGAGCGACAGCCAGTCCTCCCCCGGTCGAGAATGTCCGGGATGGCAACCACTGACTCGGGTGCGCGTCGCGGCTTCCTGCGACGACTGATCCCACCAACACCGATGTCGCGGCGGCTGGCGACGCAGTCGCTGCTGTTCTCGACCGGCGAGGGCACGTTCATGACGGGCAGCGCCGTGTTCCTGACCCAGGTCGTCGGGATGTCGGCAGCCAAGGTCGGGTTGGCGATCACCCTCACCGGCATCGCCGAGTTCCTCCTGGCCTACCCCGCCGGCCGGGTCGTGGACCGGTTCGGACCGAAACGGGTCTGGGTGATCACGACCTGGGGCCGCGGTGCCTGCTTCATCGCGTTGCCGTTCGTCGGCTCGTTCGAGGACTACCTCCTGGTCGGCGTGGCCTTCGCGATCTTCGGCTCGGCCGGCGGCTCCAGCCACCAGGCCTATGTCCTCGACGTCCTGCCGAAGAAGGAACGGATCGAGACGCAGGCGTACATGTACTCCGCGCTGAACGTCGGCTTCACGCTCGGCGCCATGCTCGGCGGAGTGGCACTCGCGTTCGACAGCCTCACCGTCATTCGGTGGACCCCGATCTTCGCGGCCGGGCTGATGGCCCTCAACGCGATCTGGATCGCCCAGCTCCCGAAGGCGCCCCACGACATCCGGGTCGCCAGTGGCGAGGCCCGCGTGAAGCCGGTCGGTCCCGGTCCCCTGCGCAACCCCGGCTGGATGCTGGTCACGTTCTTCCTGGGCACGCTCTGGACCAACCAGGTGCTCCTCAACATCGTGATCCCGCTCTGGCTGGTCGAGGCCACCGACGCGCCACACGTGCTGCTGGCCTGGCTGTTCGGCACCAACACCGTCCTGTGCATCTTCCTGCCGGCGTACACGTCCAAGGGCGTGCGCGACCTGCGCGACGCGATGCGCTACGTCTGGATCTCCTCGGCCTTCTTCGTGGTCTCCTGCGTGATCACGATGTTCACCCACTCGACCGTCGGCCTGGTGACCGTGCTCCTGGTCTGGCTGGGCCACGTCACCGTCACCGGCGCCGAGCTCTTCATCTCGGGGGCGAGCTGGGCGTTCGAGGCCGAGCTGATGGACCCGCGGCGCCGGGGCGAGTACCAAGGCGTCCAGGAGGTCAGCGGGGCGCTCGGGCACATCTGGGCGCCCGCGCTCTACACCTTCCTGGCCATGGAGTGGGGTGCCGAGGGCTGGCTGGTGATCGCAGGCATCATCGTCGTCGCCACCGTGGCGAGCGGCCCGTCACTGCGGCTGGCCCAGGCCTTCGCCGCCAAGAACTTCCCACCGGCCGATGAGGAGGAGAGTGGCGACGAGGCCGAGGTCGCACCTCAGTCCCGGCCCGGCGTAGAGTTGTCTTGATGTCAAGACAACTTGGGACGCGCCTCCTCCGGCTCGCCGGACCGACCTCGTTGGTACGCCGGCTCTCCGCCCAGTCGGTGCTCTCGGCGTTCGGCGACGGCGTGTTCCTGACCGGCAGCGCGGTCTTCTTCACCCAGATCGTCGGGCTGTCCGCCTCCCAGGTCGGCCTCGGCCTCACCCTCTCGGGTGTCGCCACGTTCGCGCTCGCGGTCCCGCTCGGCAAGCTCAGCGACAAGTACGGCGCCAAGCGGGTATGGGCGCTCAGCTCGCTGATCGAGGCCTTCCTCTACCTGGTGTGGCTGGCCGTCGGCGACCTGACGTCGTTCATCGTGATGATGATCGGGCTCGGCCTGGTGCAGACCTCCAGCCGCGCGGCCCGCAACGCCTACCGCTTCGACGTCTTTCCCCGCGAGCAGCGGGTCAGCTCCAACGCCTACTTCCGGTCCGCTCGCAACGTCGGCTACACCCTCGGCGCACTGCTGGCCGGCATCGCGCTCGCGACCAACAGCAACGACGTCATCCGTGCCGTGCCCGTCGCCACCGCGGTCCTGCTGCTGCTCAACGCGGTGCTCGTCTCCCGGTTGCCGACCACGGCGCACCACGTCGAGCGCGAGGCACCACTCGAGGAGGTGGTCGAGGCTGCGGGCGAGCGGCAGAGCGCGCTTCGCAACCGGGGCTTCCTGATGATGTCGATCTGCGGCGGCGTGCTCTCGACCCACCAGGTGCTGCTCAACGTGGTCATCCCGTTGTGGCTGGTCGAGGAGACCGACGCACCCCGGGTGCTCCTGGCCTGGCTGTTCGGCACCAACACCGTGATGGCCGTGTTCCTCCAGGTCGCCGCCGCGCGGGGCATCGTGACCGTCGCGGACTCCCTCAAGGCGCAGCGACGCGGCGCCTTCTTCTTCGTGATGTCCTGCGGGATCGTGCTGGTCACCCACGACACCATCGGCTGGGTCACCATCGCCCTCGTCTGGATCGGCCACGTCACCGTGACCGGCGCGGAGCTCTTCAACTCAGCCGGCGAGTGGGGCCTCCAGGCCGAGCTCTCCGACCCGGCCCGCCGCGGCGAGTACCAAGGCGTCACCCAGCTGGGCTTCACCCTCGGCTCGGTGTGGGCGCCGGCGGCGTACACCTTCCTGGCGATGGAGTGGGGCACCGAGGGCTGGCTGATCATCGCGGCGATCGTGGTCGTCGCCGCCATCGCCGTCCATCCGGCTGCCCGAGCAGCCGAACGGCACCTGGTCCGCGAAGGCATCGCCACGCCCGCGTGAGATCACGTTGACCCGTCAGCAAAGTTTCGGACGGGTCAACGTGGTCAGCGGGGTCTCAGGTCCAGTTGCTGATCTTCGGGTCGTTCGGGAAGGGCGAGCCCTCTCCGGTCTCGAGCAGGTCCCTCAGGCTGAGCAGGAACGCCGCCCACTTGGTGCTGCAGTGGTGCATGAACTCCACCGGCTCGCGCCAGCCCTCGTGCCGGAACAGGATGATCGTGAAGTCGTCCTCCTGCTTCAGCTCCCAGCGGACCGTGGTGCCGATCCACTCCGGAGGCCCGTCGACGACCTCCCAGAGCACCTGCTTGGCAGGGCTCAGCTCGACCACCTTCATGTCGAAGCCGCCGGCCTCTCCGAAGCGGAACTTGATGACTCCCCCGACATCGGTGATGCCGGTGGTGTCAGTCGTCCACCACCCGGAAAGTCCGTCCAGCGTGGTGACGGCGTCGTAGACGTCGTCGAGCGACGCCGACTCGATGCCGACCCTGTGCAGAATGTCCACCATTTCTCTTCTCCTTCTCGTGAGTTGTCTCAACGCTTCTTGCTGCGCTCGATCGACTCGGCGATCCGCTTGATCCGCTGCAGGCGGGCATCCCAGGTCGCGCCGACATCCGCGAGCTGAGCCACGGCGCGGGCGAACTGCGCCTCGTCCAGCTGGTAGCGCCGTTCGCGTCCGGCGGGCGTGGCGTGCGCCAGGCCGACCCGCTCCAGCACCCCGAGGTGCTTGGCGACGGCTTGCCGCGTCACGGGCAGCTGCTCGCTCAGTGACGTCGCCGTGCCGTTGCCGTCCGCCAGGAGCAGGTCGAGCATCCGGCGCCGGGTGGGGTCACCGATCGCCGACCACAGGTCGTCGTCGATGGCCGCGGTCATCGCGCCACCAGCCCGGTGAGGTACTGCCCCAAGTGGCCGAGGTGGAGGTCCCAGCCCTCGGCGTGGTCCAGGTACTGCGCCTCCAGTACGGCGGCCTCCCAGCCCATCTCGCGGAAGCCGGTCTCGGTGAGCCGGAGCACGGTCCCCTCCCCCGCCGGCAACAGCTCGAAGGTCACGAGGAGGGTCTGGTCCGTCGTCGGCTCCTGAGGGGTCCAGCGGAACGCGAACCGCTTCGGCGGATC
This sequence comes from uncultured Actinomycetota bacterium, assembly GCA_963769475.1. Lineage (GTDB taxonomy): Bacteria > Actinomycetota > Actinomycetes > Propionibacteriales > Nocardioidaceae > Nocardioides. The sequence continues at coordinate 263,054 of CAVYLX010000005.1, forward strand.
CGCCTCGACCACCGTGACCGCCGAGACGTGCGCCCGCGGCGTCGTCTCATCACCCCAGACGAGCTCCCCCGCTCCCCCGGCCACCGCGTCGAAGTCTGCCTTCGCGCCCCACCACTCCCGGATGTGCTCGGGGCTGCTGACGACGTCGTAGACCACGTCGGGCGAGGCCTCCACGTGGATCTCGCGCTCGATGCTGCCGTACTCCATGATCTCCGCCTTCCGCAACGTTTGGTTGCACATCACGGTAGTTCATGGAAGAGCGTCACGCAACCGTTGGTTGCTATTCGGTGCGAGTCCAGGTCACGGCGGTTGTGGAGGCACGTAGTCGAAGGTAAGCCCGAACAACCACAGCAGCAGCAGTACGACGGGTAGGTGGAAGACGAACTGCAGGAACGTGAAGCCGACCAGGTCGCGCGCCCGGAGGCCGAGCACCGCGAGCAGCGGCAGCATGAAGAACGGGTTGACGAGGTTGGGCAGGGCCTCGGCGGTGTTGTAGATCTGCACCGTCCAGCCCAGGTTCATCTGGACGTCCGACGCGGACTGCATGACGTACGGCGCCTCCACCAGCCACTTTCCGCCGCCGGAAGGCACGAGCAGCCCCAGCAGGGCGGTGTAGATCGCGATCACGACGGCGAAGGCCCCGCCGTCGCCGATGTTCGTGAACAGATCGGCAAGGTGCTCGGACAGCGTCGCTCCCCCACGCCCCTCCGCCCGCGTCAGGACGGCGGCCATGGCGGCGTACAAGGGGAACTGGACGAGCACGCCGGCAGTGGCGGGCACGGCCTTGGTGGTCGCGTCGAGGAAGCCGCGCGGCGTGCCGTGCAGGACCAGGCCGAGGACCAGGAAGACCAGCAGGTAGGCGTTGAGATTGCTGATCACGCTGAGCACCGGCAGGTCGATGAACTGCACCACGAGCCAGCTCAGCGTGAGCAGCCCGATGGCGATCGGCAGGATTCGGGAGTACTCCAGCCACTCGCCCGGGCGGCTGCGCGGGGCGGACTCGTCGACGGTGTCGTCGAGGTCGACGTCCATGTCGGCCGCGGTGCGCACGGACGAGCCTTGCGGTGCCGAGGCCCACGCGATGGTGACCGAGAGCGCGATCAGGATCGCGGCCATGGTCAGCGACTGCCAGGTGAGGATGGTGTCGCCGAAGCTGAGGACGCCGGTGATCTCGAGCAGCTCCGGCGGCAGCGACTCAGGGGTGGCCTGCAGCTGCGCTGCCGATGACGAGAGCCCGAGTGCCCAGACCGCGCCCAGGCCCATGTACGCCGCCGCGCCGAGCGCTCGGTAGTCGGCCCGAAGGTCGCCGCGACGGGCGATCGCCCGTGCCAGCAGGCCGCTGAACACCAGGCTGAGTCCCCAGTTGAGCATCGAGACCAGGCACGAGATCAGGCAGACGAAGGCCACCGCGCCTCGGGGCGTCGTGGGGATCATCGCGATCCGCTCGATCACCCGCGCGACAGGCGGGGACGAGGCGACGACGTAGCCGGTCAGCACCACCATGGCCATCTGCAGCGTGAACGAGGTCAGGTCCCAGAAGCCGTCACCGAACGCGCCCGCGACGACCTTCGGCCCCGACCCGTTGACGAGTGCCGCCACCGCGACCACCACCACGCCGGCCAGGGCAAAGACATAGGCGTCGGGGAACCATTTCTCCGTCCACGCCGCCGAGCGTTGCGCGATCCGGGCCAGGCCGCGTTCGGGTGCGTCCCCCGGGGTGTCCACCGAGCTGTGCTGTGACATGTCCGCTCCGATCCGAGAAGTCGAGGAGGCTGCTCGACGCTACCAACCGGAGTGCGGGGGCTACGGCAGGGTCGTCAGCGTCCCGTCGGGCGACGTGGTGAAGAGCTGGACGCCGTCGGTGACCTCCGGTGCGTCGGCGCGGAGACCGACGGCGATCTTGTTGGCGCCGTTGCGGATCACGTCGAGGACGACCTCGACCGCCTGGGCGCACGTGAGGTGGGCGCGTACGCCGTCGACGACGTCAGCCGGGATGGAGGTGGGCGTCCAGATGATCGCGTCGACCAGGGCCAGCGCCGCCCTGGACTGCTCCGGCAGGTCGCTGGTGGAGTGCTCGTCGATCGCGGTGAACGTCGTCTCGTCGGCCCCCAGGTCGATCGCGTCCGCGCTACGTCGGGACCGGCAGACCCGGCAGTCGTGCTGGCGGGCACCGCGCAGCCGGATCAGCTCGGTCAGCACCGGGTCGAGTGCGTCCAGCCGGGCGACCGCCTGCATGAAGCCCTCGACGATCGGCCACGTCTCGGCCACCTCGACAGTTCGGTCCTGTGGCCAGTCGGACGGCACGAAGACGGCATCGAGGGCCGAACGGAGCCGCGGCACGACGTCGGCGAGCCAGATGACCTGGATCACCGGGAAGAGCTGGGATCCGGTTGCGGCGACGAACGCCGCTCTCTGGTCGTCGGTGATGCCGGCGACGTCGGTGCGGAACTGGTCCCCGAACTCCTCGACCGCCGGGTCCGACAGGATGCTGTGCTCGAGACCGGCCGGGTACGCGTGGACCAGGTCGTCCCAGGCGCGGGCTACCTCGGGTGCGTACCGCGGCAGGGCCGCCTCTCCCCCGACGCTCCACACGCGGCGGAGTCTAGTGCCGTGCGGGTGAAGTCCTGTGGTGTTTGGCGTGCTCAGGGTGCGTGCATGGCGAGGCGGCGGAGCGCCGGACTGGCAGCGGCAACTCAAGCGATCGCCAACGAAGCGAGGTGCGGGTCATGTGTGCGCGAAGCGCACACGACTTTGCACGTACGGCACTACACACAGAAAGACGCACCCGTCCCGTGGAGGCGGGACGGGTGCGTCAGCTGGTCAGGCCGCGAGCTCTGCCTCGAGCTCGGGCTCCGTGACGGCCGGCGACCGCAGGAACAGCGTGGCGAGCGATGCCGCCACACCCAGGGCGGTGAAGACCGCGATCACCTTCAGGCCGGTCACCATGCCGGGGATCAGCTCGCCGACCTGGGCCGGGCCCTCCGCCGCGCGGGCGTTGACGAGGATGGCCGAGATCACCGCCAGGACGACGGCGCCGCCGATCTGCACGCTGGTGTTCACCAGGCCCGATGCCAAGCCCTGCTCGTGGTCCTCTACGCCCGACGTGGCTTGCGCGTTGATCGACGGGAAGGTCAGCGCGAAGCCGACACCGAGGAGGAGCATCGTGGGCAACAGCAGCGCGGCGTAGCCCAGCTGCGGGTCGACCCGCAGGAACAGCACGTACGCGACCAGGAACGAGCCCATGCCGGCCGCGATCAGCACCTGGGTGCGGACCCTCGCCAGCACTCGGTCGATCCGGGTCGAGCTCGCCACCACCAGCAGCCCTGCCGGCAGGAAGCCGAGAGCCATGGTGAGGGGCGACCAGCCCAGGGAGTTCTGCAGGTAGAGCGTCACCAGGAACTGGAACGCGAAGTAGCCGCCCGCCATGATCGCTCCGGCGACGTTGGCGTGGACCAGGTGCGCGGACCGGAGGATGCCCAGCCGGATCGAGCGGCGTCGGGTGGCGCAGCTCCGTCAGCACGAAGGCAACGGCGAGCACCGCACTGGCAGCGAAGAGCCCGAGCACTGGGGCGCTGGTCCAACCACGCTCGGGTGCCTCGACGACGCCGACCACGAAGAGCAGCAGTGCACCTGTGCTCGAGACAGCACCGAACAGGTCAAAGTCCGAGAAGCGAGTCAGGCTACGGACAGAGGTCGGAATGACTCTCCAGCCGACGGCGACCAGCAGCAGCGAGACCGGGCCGGGCAGCAGGAACACGGCTCGCCAGCCGAGCTCGGTGAGCACTCCCCCGAACACCAGGCCCAGCGAGAAGCCACTCGCGCCGACGACGGTGTAGATGCTCAGCGCCTTGTTGCGGGCCGGGCCTTCGGAGAACGTCGTGGTGATGATGGACAGGCCGGCCGGTACCGTGAACGCCGCCGCCACGCCCTTGACGAACCGGAGCGCAACGATCGCTTCGGGACTGCTGAGGGTCGCGCTCACGACCGACGCGAGGCCGAAGACCGATACGGCGACCAGGAAGACCGAACGGCGCCCGAGCAGGTCAGCGGCACGCCCACCGAGCAGCAGCAGTCCCCCGTATCCGAGGACGTAGCCGCTGACGATCCACTGCAGGGACGATGCGGTCATGCCGAGGTCTCCCCCGATGGACGGCAGCGCCACGCCCACCATCGAGATGTCGAGACCGTCGAGGAACAGCGCGCCGCACAGGACGACGAGTAGCAACCACGTGCGGGAGGTCCATCCCTCGGCGGTGTGAATGGAAGCGGAACTGGTGGCCGGCACGATCGGCGCCGGCGTCAGGGTCGAAGACATGTCGACCATACTTATGCATGTGCATTCAATGCGCAAGCATAATTTGTAGAAACATATTATGCGTACGAATGTGGTATGGTGCCCCCATGGCACGAGCGAGGGACGACGAGGTCCTGGCGCAGGAATGGCACCAGCTGATGGGTCGCTACCAGCGGCTGATGTGCTCCCTCGACCGCGAGCTCGGGGCCGCGCATGACCTCACCGCCAGCGAGTTCGAGGTGCTCCAGCAGCTCTCGGAGGCCGAGGAGTGCAGCCTCCGGATGACCGAGCTGGCCGAGAGCGCCCACCTCACCCAGAGCGCACTGTCGCGTCTGGTCAGTCGGCTGGAGAGCGACGGGCTGCTCACCCGCAAGACCTGCGACAACGACCGCCGGGCCCTCTTCGTGGCCCTGAGCGACGCCGGCCGCGAGCGCTACGCAGAGGCTCGGCCGACCCAGCGCCGCGTGCTCCGCGAGGACGGCTCCGACTGCCTCGACCGCGTCAACTGAGGCAAGATCGGGCAACTTTCTCGGCCGGACTCTTTACTCTGGCTGGCTCGCGACTTACCTTTCTCGCGCCAGGGGTTCGGGACCCTGACACCACGGGGGTTCCACGGTGCGCCGATGCGTACGCGGAACCCCTGAGGTGTCTGTTGCCGACCCATCGACTCTCGGGAAGGCATCACACACCATGCGCAAATCCCACGCGAGCGCGGTCGGCATCCTGGCCGCAGCCGCACTCATCATTCCGTTCGCGGCGGTCGGGGCACCCCTTCCGGCTGCCGCTGACGGCGACGAGGGAACCCTTACGTCAGGACAGCTCGAAGCTGTCGAGGCAGGGTTCCAGGTAGCACCGAAGTCCCAGGACACGCAGCGCGGAGGCGCCGCCGTGACCGATCCCAACCCCTACCTGGCCAACCTGCCGGACCTCACCAAGGCCGACTACGCCACGTGGCTCCAGCGGATGGCGGAGGCAGGCAGGGAGCGCGCGGCCTCCCCGAAGCTCGCGTCACTGCAACGGCAGGCCGGTGCGGCAGCTGCGCCGGTGGTCCACGACGAGGAGGAGCCGGCGGGCTCCGCGGGCTCCAACGACACTGTCGAGAACGCCGAGCGCATCACCACCTTCGGCACCGCGGCCGCCAGGAACAACCAGCTGCGGATCCTGGGTGGCTTCGCCGACCTGGCTCCGGCCGTCGACGACCTCGCGCCGCCGACCGAGGACGACGGCTCGATCACGCTGGCGACCGACAGCACGATCGAGGGCACTGGCGCGGTGGAGACCGACTCGGTGCTCGGTGACGGCCCCCACGGCAGCGCCGGCGACGGCAGCAACGACTTCGACTTCTACTCGGTCGACGTGGCCGCGGATCGTTCGCTCGTCGCCTCGACCGAGGGCACGACCTCCGGCGTGGACACCATCATCGCGGTCTACGACGCCGCCGGAGAGCTGCTGGCAGCCGACGACGACGGTGGGACGGGCGTGCTCAGCTCGCTGACCTTCACGCCGGAGGCCGCGGGCACGTACTACGTGCTGGTCGGTGGCTACTCCTTCGCCGGGCCGCTGCCCGCGGACCCCTTCGACTCCGGGAGTGGCGAGGGCCTCGCCGACGAGGGCGACTACCACTTCAACGTCTCGGCGCAGCAGGTCGACGCCGACTACTACTCCGTCCGGCTGCGTCCGGGTGACGTGGTCGGCGGTGTCGCCAACGGTGTCGCCAACGGGCTGGCCATCACGACCCCGTCGGGCGAGGAGCGGGTCAGCGCGGTAGGGCTCGACGCCTCGTCGCTGTACCCGCCCAGCTCTCCGCTGCCCGGAGGCGGCAACACCACCTTGGCGTACGTCGCCGAGGAGGCCGGCTGGTACGCCATCCAGGCCACTGGTGGCACCGGCGGCTACGACCTGACCATCGAGGGCTACCGTCCCGGCACCCAGGGTGACCCCGGTCGCCGGCAGACCGTGCTCCTCGACTTCGCGCCCGGGCGGGTCAACACCGGCATCTGGGGCGGCCCCGGCACGCGCGAGCTGTCGCCGTTCTCGGCGTTCATCGCGAAGTGGGGGCTCGCTCGCTCGCAGGAGCGGCAGCTCGAGAACAGGATCACCAACACGGTGCGCGCCAACATCCAGGAAGAGGTCGAGGAAGCCGGTCTCAACGACTCGGTGAACGTCGACGTCGTCACCACCCGCACGCACCCCGAGCTCGAGGGCAAGCCCAACGTGTCGCACGTCTACATCGCTGGCACCATCGCCGAGTCCGGCCTCAACACGATCGGCATCGCTCAGTACATCGACCCGGGCAACTACGGGCACGAGGACGAGGCGATCGTCCTGCTCGACGTGCTCAGCAACCCGGCTGGTCCGATCTCCTCGCTGAACACGTTCATGAACGCATCCAGCGACCGTTTGAAGTTCGTCTCCAGTGCCGTCGGCAACGTGGTGTCCCACGAGATCGGGCACACGATCGGCAGCTACCACACCGACTTCTCCAACGATGTGCACAACATCATGGACTCGGGTGGCGGCTTCTTCGCCGAGAACCTCTACGGGGTCGGGCCCGACATGATCGGGGGCACCGCGGACGACGAGAACACCATGTTCGAGACCGACGTCTACTCCCCCGCCGAGGGCTTCACCGGACTGGAGAACACCCTCAACGTCACCGCCTGGGGCTACGCCGGGAAGTGACCTGACGCAGGCCGAGCCGAAGACCACCGGGTCGCCACGTCGTACGCAGTGCGGCGGTGGCGGCCCGGTGCCGGTTCAGGCCCGGTAGAGCAGAAGGCCGCCCCCGGCCGCGCAGCCGAGCGTGACCAGCAACATCAGGGCCACCCAGACGATGGCGGGCAGCGGCGTGATCCGCGCCAGCAGGTCGGCATCCGAGGTCCGGCTGCGTGAGCGACGGCGGGCGAGCTGCAGCTCGACGACCGTGCGCGGCGCGCCCAGCAGGAAGAAGGCGGTCAGGCCCCAGGCCGCGAGCCCGTGCGTGACCGGGTTGCCCCACCACGTCACCGCCACCAGCAGCAGCGCCGCGACCACCACGACGTAGAGGCCGTAGAAGTTGCGGATCTGCAGGAGCAGCAGGGCCAGCAGGAACAGACCGGACCACAGCGCGAGCAGGTCTCGCTCGAGGCTGATCAGCAGCGCACCACCGAGGCCGGCCAGCGCTGGAGCGGGATAGCCCGCGACCGCGGTGAGCATCATGCCCGGTCCGCGGGGCTTGCCGCGCGAGACGGTGAGGCCGGAAGTGTCGGCATGCAGCTTGATGCCCGACAGCTTGCGGCCGGAGACCAGTGCCGCCGTGGCGTGCCCGCCTTCGTGGACGATCGTGAGCAGGTGGCGGGCGATCCGCCAGGTGTCAGGGACGAAAACGACCAGGGCCGCGGCGACGGTCATGACGGCGGCCAGCTCCGGCTCGAGCGCAGGCTGGGTGCCGACGACGTCGTCCGCGATGCGCTCCAGGATCTCGCCGGGGCTCACCGCGGCTCACGCGTGGCGACGAGCACCCCGATCTTGTCGATGCGGTGCTCGGGGTTGTCGAACTCGTCGGCCCAGTAGTTGCCCTCGGCATGGTCCTCCTGGGTCGCGCAGGTCGACAGCGTGATCATCGCCCGCGTCGGCGTACGCCCCGGATAGCCGGGCACCGCGGCCCGCTGTTCGCGGAGTGACCGGGCCGAGCGGAACGACGTCTCGCGAGTGGTGGTGATCCGGTAGACGTACTCGACTCCCACTGCTCGGACGACCACCCGGTCGCCCTTCCTCAGCTCGGGCAGGAACTCGAACGCCCTCGTCGACGACGTCCGGTGTGCCGTCACCTGGTAGTTGCCGATGCCCCCAGGACCGACGCCCCCCATCCCGCCGTACGGGCTGGCGGCCCGGCCGTCGTTCTGGATGTCCGTGCCGGGTGCGTCGTCGGTGAAGCCGCGGTAGGCAGTGACCGGGAGCTCGCGCAGCCCGAGCTCGGGGATCGAGAGCAGCGCGTCGCGCGGCCGGCCGTCGCTCACGGCTAGCGGCGGCGGCGCGGGCTCCGGGACCGCCTCGGTGGGTGCTGGGGTTGTGGGAGCAGAAGAAGCGGCGGAGGGCTCCTGGCTGGTGGGGGCCGGCGCGGTCGGGGTGGACTTCTCCGAGACCGACTGGCAGCCGGCGGCCAGGACCAGGGCCACACCGATCACGACCACCCTCATGAACCGAGACTAGCCAGCAGCCGGATGCTCAGCGGGCAGTCCCGCGGCATGGGGCGAGGGTATCTACGCGGGGTGGGTACCTCTCTCCCTATGAGCGGTCCCACACCCGACCATCGCCGTCCCGACGGCACCAGCGACGAGACCGTTGCCGCGCTGGGCAAGCTGTCCGAGGCGCTCGAGGCGGTGGAGGAGGCGCGCGGCCACCTCTACACCTTCCACCGCCGCAGCGGCACCGCTGACCTGATGCTCGGCGAGGCGGTCTCGATGCTGCGCGAAGCGGGTCATGCCGAGCTCGCCGGCGAGATCGACCGCGACCTGGTCGGCCGCAACGTGATCCAGGGACGGTGGACCTTCCAGATCGTCGAGGCGTACGACGACGGCTACTACGCCACCTTCCGGTCGTGGGAGCAGCGGGCGCGCGACGACCTGGTCGGCGGCCGACGGCACCTCTACGAAGCGGAGATGAAGGAGGACCGGCGCACGGACGGGCGGCCGGGCCACGAGGCCACCCCCGAGGACGCGTGAGGGGGTCCCCTACCATCGGGCGCATGCTCAAGCGCCCCCTTGCCGCCCTGGCCGTCCTTGTCCTCGCTGTCGGCCTCGCCGGCTGCAGTGACGACGACGGAGACAACGACACCGCCTCCGACCCGAGCGACGACACCTCCGACACCGGCACCGGTGTCGAGTGCACCTACGAAGCCGGAGGCGAGGCGGCTCGCCCGGTCGACCTCCCGCCCGCTGAAGCGACGGTCTCCGGCGAGGTCTCCGTGACGATCGCGACCTCGCAGGGCGACCTGAACGCGACGATGGACGCCGACGCCACGCCGTGCACCGTCAACTCGTTCGTGTCGCTCGCCGAGCAGGGCTTCTACGACGACACCCCGTGCCCGCGCATCTCCGACTCGGGGATCTTCATCCTCCAGTGCGGTGACCCGACGGGCACCACGAGTGGCGGCCCGGGCTACACCTACGCTGACGAGCTCACCGGCGACGAGACCTACCCCGCCGGGACCCTGGCCATGGCGAACGCCGGACCCAACACCAACGGGTCGCAGTTCTTCGTCGTCTACGACGACTCGCCGCTCGGCCCCGACTACACCGTCTTCGGCCAGCTCGACCAGGCCAGCATCGACCTCGTCACCGACCTCGCGGCCGACGGCAACGACGGCTCCAACCCGGCCGGCGGCGGCGCCCCGAACACGCCGATCGACATCACCAAGGTCACGGTCAGCTAAGCGGAAAAGCGACGCCGCTCAGCTGCTCCGACCTCGCCCAGAGCGCCTTGGCGAGGTCGGGGTCGCTGGCGGCTCGGCTGCGCCCGACGTTGACCGGCCAGCCCCGCATCTCGCCGAGCCGGTCGGGGCCGACGTAGGTGTTGCCCGGCACGTCCATGGTGGCGGCGTACAGCGTCGGTAGCGCCCCGCGCCAGGTCGGCATGCCGGTGAGCCGGTGGCCGAAGCCGCCGATCCAGGTCTTGACCCGGCTGCCGGTGTTCGAGGTGATCGCCGTGGCGGTCGACCCCGGGTGGGCGCCGGTGGCGCGGATGGTCGAGCCCACCTCGGTGAGCCGTCGCTGCAGGTCGGCGAGGAACAGCAGGTTGGCCAGCTTGGACTGCGCGTACGCCGCGTAGCCCTGGTAGCCACGCTGCTCCCAGTCGAGGTCGTCCAGGTCGAGAACGCCGCTGTGGTGCGACCGGGAGCCGACCACGACGACCCGGTCGGTCAGCCGCGGCAGCAGCAGGTTGGTGAGGGCGAAGTGACCCAGATGGTTGGTGGCGAAGTGCAGCTCGACCCCGTCGGGGCTGCGGCCGAACGGGACCCCCAGGACCCCGGCGTTGTTGACGAGTACGTCGACCGGGCCGAGGTCCGCGGCGAACGCGCGCACCGACGAGAGGTCGGCGACATCGAGCAGCCGCACCTCGACGTCGCCCGACATGGTCTCGGCGACGGCTTCACCCTTGGCCTGGTTGCGGACCGCCAGCACCACCTGAGCACCGCGTTCGGCGAGCGCCTTCGCGGTCTCCAGGCCGATCCCGGCAGTGGCGCCGGTCACCACGAACCGGCGGCCGTCCTGACGCGGCGCCTCTCGCCAGGGTGCCACCGCGGGTGGTCGCGCCATCAGTGCTGCGCCTGGCCGACGACGTACTCCACCGGCTCGCCGAGGGCGACCGTGCGGGAGACCGTGCAGATCCGGTCGTGGGTCTGCTGCACCGCGCGGGGCAGCATCTCGCGGGCCTGGTCCCCGTCCGGGCCCTCGGGGAAGGTGATGTCGACGATCACCTGGAGGCCGACCAGGTGGTTGCCGTCGTCGTCGCGGACCTTGTGGCCCTCACCCGAGATCGTGAACGAGGTCGGGCTCGCGCGCCGGCTGGTGATGGCATCGACGTTGGAGGCGGCGCAGGCTGCGAGCGAGGCCAGGAAGGTCTCGACGGGCGTGAAGTCGGTGTCGTCCCCGTCGCCGATGGGGAGCACTCCCCCGCGCCGGTTCGTCGCCTCGAAGCGGCCCGGCCCGGTGCGGGTGACCCTGACCCCACGCCAGCTGTCGGAGGTCCGGTCCCGGATGTCGTCGGTCATGAGGAGACACCCTGCCAGAGCGGATCAGCCCGAAGGCTCAGCGGCCGCGGCGGGCCTGCATCCGGCTGGTCCGACGCGCGCGCCGCTCACCCTGCTGGGCGAGCTCGACGTCGCGAAGCAAGGCATGGTCCTGATCCGAGTGGACCCGTCCGTTGACGATCCCGGCGGCCAGGGCAACCTGCGTGTACATGCTGCGTTTCCTCTCGACCCGCGTCCCGCGAGTCAGCTTTTTAGTAATGGACAATGTCGCTGTTCGACTCTTACATCGTAGTAACCGTGCAGGCCTTCTCCGCATTCCGCGCCGGGGTGATCTCGCCCACCCTGTAGCCCCCGTGCCCGACGGCTGCGAGGATCACCGACATGGGGACCCCGACTCGCGAGATCCATCTCGTCGCGCGCCCGTCCGGGGTGCCCTCGGACGACGACTTCCGGACCGTCTCGGTCGACCTCCCGGACCCCGGTGACGGCGAGATCCTGGTCCGCAACACGGTGCTCTCGGTCGACCCCTACATGCGTGGCCGGATGAACGATGTGAAGTCCTACGTGCCGCCCTTCGCGCTGGATGCGCCGCTCGAAGGCGGCGCGGTCGGCGAGGTCGTCGAGTCCCGAGACCAATCGCTCAAGCCGGGAGACACCGTGCTCCACATGGCCGGCTGGCGGGAGCACGCCGTGCTGCCGGCGGCGGCAGCCCGCAAGGTCGATGTCGAGGGCGTGCCCGACAGCGTGTACGTCGGCGTGCTCGGGATGCCCGGGGTGACGGCGTACGTCGGGCTCACCCGGATCGCGGCGGTCAAGGAGGGCGACACCGTGTTCGTGTCCGGCGCCGCCGGAGCCGTGGGCTCGGTCGCTGGGCAGCTCGCGCGCAAGCTCGGCGCGGCCAAGGTGATCGGCTCGGCAGGGTCGCCCGAGAAGGTCGCGTGGCTGGTCGACGAGCTCGGCTACGACGCCGCGTTCGACTACCACGACGGCTCGCCGGCGAAGCTTCTCGCGCCGCACGGGCCGATCGACGTCTACTTCGACAACGTGGGCGGCGACCACCTCGAGGCGGCGATCTTCCACATGTCCGACTTCGGCCGGATCGCGGCCTGCGGCTCGATCGCGGGCTACAACGCGACCGCGCCGGTGCCCGGCCCGCGCAACCTGGCGATGATCGTCTCGAAGCGGCTGACCATCCGCGGCTTCATCGTCTCGGACCAGTACGACGCGGCCGCGGACTACTTCCGGGTCGCCGGCCCCTGGGTCGCCCGCGGCGAGGTCCGCTACCGGGAGACGGTCTTCGAGGGCCTCGACCGCACCGTGGACGCGTTTCGCGCGCTGTTCAGTGGCGACAACCTCGGGAAGATGATCGTCCGACTCTGAGCGGGGAAGGTTGGGCGCGGCTTCGCGCGTTCACGCAGGCATGACCGCACTCAGCCAGTCCCGCGTCCGGCACAACGTCGCCTTCACGCTCCGGCACGCCGACGACAGCCCGGAGGCGGCGAGCTTCCTCGAGGCCCTCGCCAGCCTCGAGGCGATCGACGGGGTCGAGGAGTTCCAGGTGCTCGCCGAGGTCAGCCCGAAGAACGACTACCGCTACGGCGTGACCATGGAGTTCGCCAGCCGGGTCGCCTACGACACCTACAACGCGAGCCCCGAGCACGTCGAGTTCGTGCGCGACCGCTGGGACGCCGAGGTCACCGACTTCATCGAGATCGACTACGCGCCGCTCGGGTAGGAATGCCCTAGTCGACGCGCGCGTCGAACTCCGCCCTGGCCTGGGCGATCTCCGGCTGGTGCTTCTCCGTCCAGACCACCAGCGCCTGGATGGTGCCGAGCAGGGTGGCGCCGAGGGGCGAGAGGCAGTACTCGACCTTCGGGGGTACGACGGGATAGACCGTCCGGCACACCAGCCCGTCGCGTTCGAGCTGACGGAGGGTCACGGTCAGCATCCGCTGGCTGATGCCGTCGATCTCCCGGCGCAGCTCGTTGAAGCGCATCGTGCGCGTCTCCAGCAGCGAGATGACCAGCAGCGACCACTTGTCGGCGATCCGGTCGAGGATCTGCCGGACCTCACAGTCTTCACGGGTGTCCCACTGGAAGGCGTCCCAGCAGTCCGCACCCGCCTCGGTCACTTCTGAGGAACCGGGTGAGGTCAAAGTGCCTTCTTCCGCCATCACCCCATCGTGGCGCATCCTGGGATCAGTTACAAGAAGTAACCGACTTATCCCCAGTAACTACTCAGGAGCGTGCATGACCACCGTCCCCACCCGTCCGACCGGGCCGGCCGTCGAGAGGATGAGTGCGCGGGCCTGGGCCCTGCTCCTGGTCCTGTGTGGTGCGCTCTTCCTCGAGGGCGTCGACATCGCGATGCTCAACGTCGCCGTGCCCTCGATCCGGGCCGACCTCGACCTGACGACCGGCACGGCGCACTGGATCCTCAGCGCCTACGTGCTCGGCTACGGCGGGTTCATGCTCCTGGGCGGACGCTCGGCCGACCTGTTCGGCCGCCGCCGCGTCTTCCTGCTCGCGCTCGCGGTGTTCGTCGCGTTCTCCGGGCTCGGTGGGCTCGCCGACCACGGCTCCCTGCTGGTGCTGGCCCGGTTCGTCACCGGGGTGTCGGCCGGCTTCATGGCGCCGGCCGGGCTCAGCATCATCACCACCAGTTTCGCCGAGGGACCGCTCCGGGACCGGGCGGTGGTGATCTACGGCGCGACCGGCGCGGCGGGGTTCACCCTCGGCATGGTCGCCGGCGGGCTGCTGACCAGCGTGAGCTGGCGTTGGGTGTTCTTCGCGCCCGTCGTCGTCGGTGCGCTGCTGTTCGTCGCGGGCCGGGCGCTGATCCGCCAGGACGAGCCACGGCTCGTGGCGACCGCACGTTTCGACCTCCCGGGTGCCGTGACGGTCACCGCCGGCATGTCCGCGGCGATCTACGGACTGGTCGCGCTGGGCGAGGCGCACGACGTACTGCGTGGGATGGGCGGGCTGCTGTTGGCGTCGGCGCTGCTCCTGGTCTTCATCCGCATCGAGCAACGCTCCGCGGCACCGCTCGTCCGCCTCGGCATCCTGCGCAACTCACTGCTCGTCCGCACCAACGTGGCCGGACTCCTCTACATGGCAGCGTTCTTCGGGTTCCAGCTCGTGCTCACCCTCTACCTGCAGGACCTGCGCGGCTGGTCACCCCTGGAGACCGGGCTGACCTTCGCGATCATGGGCATCGACCTGATCCTGGCTCCCGTGCTGACGCCGCGGCTGGTACGCCGGTGGGGCAACGTGCCCGGTGATGATCGCCGGGTTCGTCGCGGCGATGCTGGCCTACGGGTTCTTCCTCCGCCTGGACGACGGCTGGGGCTACGTCGACATGCTGCCGATGCTGGTCCTGGTGGGTGTCGCGTTCGCGCTCGCCTACGGGCCGCTGACGCTGGCCGCCACCGAGGGCGTCGCGGAGTCCGAGCAGGGCCTGGCCGGCGGCCTGCTCTACACCGGCTTCCAGTTCGGGGCGGCCCTCGGGCTCGCCCTGGTCACCATCGTGCTCGTGGGCGATGGCAGCGAGGTGACGGTGGGCGACTACCGCAACGCCCTGTTGGTGCCGGCCGGGCTGGTGCTCGCGGCGGTGCTGGTGGTCGTCGGGGCGGGTAGGCGGCGTACCGACGAAAAGGCTCCTTCTACTCTGGGAGCGTGACCGCACCCGCACGGAGTCTCCAGCAGCAGGAAGCCATCGAGCGCCGCGCGCTGCTGAGCGTCGAGTCCTACGACGTCCGCCTCGACCTGGCGTCCGACCCGACGACGTTCGGGTCGGTGACCACGGTGCGGTTCACGAGCGCGGGCGGCCCGACGTTCGTGGACCTGAAGCCGACGTCGGTGCGCAGCATCGTCCTCAACGGCAGCCCGATCGACGCGGAGCTGCTGGACCGCGGCCGGCTGCCGATCGACACCGTGGCCGGGAGCAACGAGCTGGTCGTCGACGCGGTGATGCCGTTCCGCAACGACGGTGAGGGATTGCACCGCAGCGTCGACCCGGCCGACGGTCAGCACTACATCTACGGCATGTCGTTCATGGACGCGGCGCCCACGGTCTTCGCCTGCTTCGACCAGCCGGACCTCAAGTCGCCGTACACGTTCCACGTGACCGCGCCGGTCGGCTGGACCGTGGTCGGCAACGCTCCCGGCGAGGAGGTCTCGCCCGGCGTCTGGGAGTTCGAGACGACCCAGCCGCTGTCGACGTACTTCGTCACCATCGTGGCCGGTCCCTACCACGTCGTGCACGACAGCCATGACGGGATCCCGCTGGCCCTGAGCGCGCGGGCCAGCCTCGCGGCCCACCTCGACAAGGACGCCGACGAGATCTTCACGCTGACCCGCCAGTGCTTCGACGAGTTCCACCGGCTGTTCGGCATCCGCTACCCGTTCGGCAACTATCACCAGGCGTTCGTGCCGGAGTTCAACGCGGGCGCGATGGAGAACCCCGGCTGCGTCACGTTCCGCGACAACCTGGTCTTCGCCAGCCGGGTCACCCGGGGTGCCCGGATCCTGCGGGCCTCGACGATCGCCCACGAGATGGCGCACCAGTGGTTCGGCAACATCGTCACGCCGACCTGGTGGGACGACCTCTGGCTCAACGAGTCGTTCGCCGAGTACCTCGGCAACCGGGTCACCGCCGAGGTCACCGAGTACGCCGACGTGTGGACCCACATCGCCTACTCGCGCCGGCAGTGGGGGCTGGTCGCCGACCAGCGCCCGACCACCCATTCGGTGGCCGGCAACGGGGCGGTCGACGCGGTCGCGGCGCTGCAGAACTTCGACGGCATCTCCTACGCCAAGGGGTCAACGATCCTCAAGCAGCTCAACGCCAGCATGGGCGACGAGGTGTTCTTCGCCGGCGCCGTCGATCACATGACCGCGCACCGCTTCGGCAACGCGACCATGCACGACCTCTTCGCCAGCTGGGAGCGCGCGGGCAGCGGCGACCTCTCGTCCTTCATCGACAGCTGGCTGCTCACGGCCGGGCCCGACACGGTCACCGTCGACCGCGCGGCGGGCATGGTCCGGCGTACTCCTCCGGTCGAGCACCCCGCCGACCGGGCCCACACGTTCCACCTGGCCCTGGCCGACTGACGACGGCTGGCAGCTGGCGCCGCTCAGCATCACCGGCCCGGAGACGTCCCTCGACGCGCAGGACCGGCCGCTGGTGTTCGACCCGCACGACGAGACCTGGGCGGTCTTCGTGCCGGACGCGACGACGATGACCGGCCTCAAGGAGCGGCTGGCCGCCGTGACCGACGTCGAGCTGCGGGCCGCGGTCTGGAACAACGTCCGGAGCGGCTTCCACAGCGGGCTGCTCGACCCGGCCGACGTGGTCGACGTCGCCGTGGCCAGCCCACCGGTGGAGGACACCGACGACTCGCAACGCCACGTGATGCCGTGGCTGCTGTCGCAGGTCGTGCCGCTGGCGCCGGCCGGCGCGCTGGACCGGTTGCACGACGCCTTCGCCCGCCTTCTTCCCGCGGCCGAGCCGAGCTCGGAGCTGCAGCTCTCGACGTTCCGCGGCGCCATCTCGACAGCCACCACGCCCGCACTCCTGGAGGCCTGGCGCGACGGCCAGCAGCTGCCCGAGGGACTCGCGCTCGACCTCAACCTCCGCTGGCGGATCCTCGTGCGGCTCGCCTCCCTGGGCGTGGTCGAACGCGCCGAGCTCGATGCGGCGCTCGCCGAGGAGGCGACCACGGTGGCCCGCGTCGAGCACACCCGGGCGGTGGCCTCGATGCCCACCGCCGCGGCGAAGGAGTTCGCCTGGGAGCGCTTCACCGGCGCCGTCGACGTACCGAACTACGAGCTGGAGGCAGCCGGCCTCGGCATGTGGCGGGGCGGCCAGGAGGAGCTCACGAGTCCCTACGTCGAGCGCTACTTCGCCGAGCTGCCCGCCACCGCCCAGGTGCGCAGCGGCTGGGTGCTGGCGCTGGCGGCGGAGGCGTTCTTCCCGCTGTCCCACGCCGACGCGCACACCCTGGAGCTGGCCCGGGCTCTCCTCGCCGACCCCGACGCGCTGCCGCCCTCGGTCCGGAAGCGGGTCGTCGACATGGCCGACGAGATCTCGCGGCGGATCACCATCGGAGCGACGTATCCCCATGCCTGAGCTGGCGCGCCGGCCCGGCCCCACCGTGCGAACCCGGGTCACGGAGTTCGTGGGCGGAGACGAGCGCGCCCACGAGGACCGGCTGGTCACCGAGGAGCCGCTCGAGATCCGCCTGGCCTGGCCGGGCACCCCGGCCCACCGGGTCTGGGTCACGATGCGCACGCCCGGCCACGACTTCGAGCTCGCCGCCGGGTGGCTGGTGCACGAAGGCGTCAGCAGGCAGATCGCGGAGGTCGCCTACTGCACCGACACCGACCTGCGGCCCGAGCAGGAGTTCAACGTCGTCACCGTCACCCTCTCGGCGGCACCCACCGGCCCGCTCGCGCACCAGCATCCGGCGCTCTCGTCGGGATCCTCGGCGTGCGGCGTGTGCGGTCGCGACACCATCGACTCCGCAGTCGCCGTTGCCGCTGTGCCCTGGCCCGGTGCGCGCCCCGGCCCGGACGTCGTACGCCGGCTGCCAGAGCTGCTGCGCGAGCGCCAGACCCTCTTCTCCCGCACCGGCGGGGTGCACGCCGCCGGCCTCTTCACGGTTGCCGGTGAGCCGCTCGTGGTGCGTGAGGACGTCGGCCGCCACAACGCGGTCGACAAGGTCACCGGAGCCCGGATCCTCGGCGGTGAGTCCCCAGCCGAGGCGGTGCTGGTCGTGAGCGGGCGGGCCGGGTTCGAGCTGGTGCAGAAGGCGGTCGCGGCAGGCATCGGCACGCTCGTGTCCGTCGGCGCACCCACCAGCCTGGCCGTCGACCTGGCCGGCCGCGCCGGCCTCGAGCTGTATGGCTTCACCAGCCCGGAACGCACGGTCCGCTACTCCTAGCGGCGGCGTGGGTACGCCGCTGTGTCGGCGCCCCCGCTTACGGTCGGAGCGTGCGCATCCTCCACACCTCCGACTGGCATCTGGGCCGGTCCTTCCACCGCGAGGGGATGCTTGCGCACCAGGCCGCCTACGTCGACCACCTGCTCGAGGTCGTGGAGAGCGAGCGGGTCGATCTGGTGCTGGTCGCGGGCGACATCTACGACCGCGCCCTGCCGCCCGTCGACGCCGTGCGGCTGGCCGACGAGACGCTGGTCCGCCTCGCGCGCTCGCGGGCCCGGGTGGTGCTGACCAGCGGCAACCACGACTCCGCCCAGCGGCTGGGGTTCAGCTCGCGGCTGATCGACGAGGCCGGCGTACACATCCGCGCCGACGCGTCGACGGTCGGCACTCCCGTGCTCCTCGGCGACGACGACGGGCCGGTGGCCGTCTACGGCATCCCCTACCTCGACCCGCACGCCGTGGCCGAGCCGTGGCAGCTGTCCGCGCGCACCCACGAGGCCGCGCTCGACCGAGGCGATGTCGCGGGTCCGGCGCGACCTGGCCGGTCAGGCTTCGGGCACCCGGTCGGTCGTGCTGGCGCATGCCTTCGTCGCGGGCGCGCAGCCGTCGCGACTCCGAGCGCGACATCAGCGTCGGCGGGGTCTCGATCGTGCCGACCACGGTCTTCGACGGCATCGACTACGCCGCCCTCGGCCACCTCCACGGCCAGCACACCCTGACCGAGCACGTCCGCTACAGCGGCTCGCCGCTCGCCTACTCGTTCTCCGAGGCCGGCCACCGCAAGGGGTCGTGGCTGGTCGACCTCGGCGCCGACGGGTCTCGACCGCCGAGCTGGTCGAGGCGCCGGTGCCGCGCCCGCTGGCGCGGCTGCGCGGCTCCCTCGACGTCGCTGCTCGCCGACCCGGCTCACACGGCACACGAGGAGTCCTGGGTCGAGGCGACGCTGACCGACCCGGTGCGGCCCGGCGCAGGCGATGGACCAGCTGCGGCGGCGGTTCCCGCACACGCTGGTGATCGGTTTCGAGACCCCGCGCCCTCGCTCGGGGCGCCCGGCGTGGCCTCGACGCACGCGCCGCTCCGACCGCGAGATCGCCGTCGCCTTCATGTCCGAGATGAGGGGCGAGGCGCCCACCGCCGCCGAGACCGCGCTGCTCCACACGGCCGTCGACGCGTGCTGCGACGACCGCGACGTCGACCTGCTCGTTCGGTGAGGGCGACTGATGCGGCTGCACCACCTGGAGATCACCGCGTTCGGGCCGTTCGCGGAGACCGTGCACGTCGACTTCGACGAGCTCTCCGAGGCCGGGCTGTTCCTGCTGTCCGGCCCCACCGGCGCGGGCAAGACCAGCGTGCTCGACGCCGTCTGCTTCGCGCTCTACGGCGACGTGCCCGGCGACCGCAGCGCGGCGAAGCGGCTGCGCTGCGACCAGGCCGGCCCGGGGTGCGACCCCTGGTGACGCTGGAGGTGACGCTGGGCAGCCGGCGGTTCCGGCTGGTGCGGTCGCCGGCGTGGGAGCGGCCCAAGAAGCGCGGCGTCGGCGATGACCACCCAGCAGGCCGGGGTGACCATCTCCGAGCTGACCGCCGACGGCTGGCAGCCGCTGTCGAGCCGGCTCGACGAGACCGGCGACCTGGTCGGGCGGTTGGTCGGCATGACGCTGACCCAGTTCACCCAGGTGGCGATGCTGCCCGCAGGGTCGGTTCCAGGCGTTCCTGCGGGCCCGGTCGGAGGACCGCCACCGGCTGCTCCAGCAGCTGTTCCAGACCGGCCGCTTCGAGCAGGTCGAGCGGTGGCTGCGCGACCGGCGCCTCGAGCTGCGCCACCAGTGCCAGGACGCACACCAGGCGGTCGTCGAGCTGGTCAGCCGGCTCAGCGAGACCACCGCCGAGCCCGTCCCCGACGACTGGGACGTCGACGAGCTCGCCGCTTGGGTGACCACGCCGGCGTACGACGGCAGAGGCGGAGCGCCAGCGAAGCCGACTCGGTCGTGGCGGACTGCACGGCGAAGGAGCAGCGCGCCCGCACCGAGCTGGAGTCGGCACGTGCGCAGCTCCAGCGTCGGGCCCGAGTGGCCGCGGCGGCCGACGGAGCAGGCCCGGCTCGCTCGACGACGCCGAGGCACACGCCGAGCGCGAGCGGGCACTCGACGCTGCCCGGCGGGCCGCCGCGATCGCGCCCGTGCTCCGGCTGGCCGCGACGGCGGGCACGACGCTGGCCGCGGCGGAACGGGCCGCGGCGACCGCCACCGCGCGGGTCGTCGTGCTGACCGGACGCGAGCTGGCCGGGAGCGACGAGCTGACCGACTTCGTGGCCGAGGCGGTCGATGCTGCCGCTCGCGTGCGGGCCCTGCAGCCCCGGGCGGCGCGGCTCGAGCAGGTGGCAGCCGAGATCGAGCGGCGCGAGACGCGAGCGGCAGTCGCTGGTCGAGCAGGTCGCGGAGGTGTCCCGCCGACGGGAGCAGGCGCCGGCCCAGCTGGCTCGGCTGCGGGAGCGAGCTGGCTCGCGCGGAGGCGTCGACGGCGGCCCTGGAGAGCACGCCGGCTCCGGCTGGCGGCGGTCAAGGAGCGGCTGGCGGCCCACGCCGAGGTCGGCGTGCTCGCCAACCGGATCGAGGCGGCGCAGGCGGCCTGGCGGGTCGCCCAGGAGACCGCGCTGGTGCGGCGCGAGGAGTGGCTGTCGGTGAAGGAGGCGCGGCTGGAGAGCATGGCCGCCGAGATCGCCGGGCAGCTGGCGGTCGGCGCGTGCTGCCCCGTGTGCGGGTCCGCCGACCACCCGGCCAAGGCGACCCACTCCCCCGGCACGCCCGACGCGGCGCTCGAGAAGGAAGCGCTCAAGACGCTCGACGACGCCAAGGCGACCGAGCACCTGCGCGCGCTCGAGGTGCGCGACCTGGAGACCCGGCTGACCGTGCTGCGGCAGTCGGCCGGCGAGGAGGCTCCGCGACGAGCTGCAGGCCAGGGCTGCCGAGCTGACGGCCGAGAGCGAGCGGCTGGACCTGCTCGGCCAGCAGGCACCGGTGCTGACCGGGCAGCTGGCCGAGGCGCAGGCCCGGGCCGAGGCCGACGCCGAGCTGGCGAAGACCCTGGCAGCCCGATCGGCCGCAGCCGACGAGGCGCTGGCGGCCCTCACCGCCGACCGCGCCTCGCTGGAGGCCGAGCTCGCCGAGGCCCTCGGCCCCGACGCCGACCTCGCCACGGTCCTGGACGCACACGTCGCCGCCGCCGAGCGCCGGCCGGTCGGCGCTGCGAGGCGCTGGCCGCGCTCGACGGCGCGGAGACGGCGTACACCGAAGCGGAGCGGGAGCTCGCCGACTGCCGCCGCGGACCACGGCTTCGCCGACCCTGCCGAGGCGGGCGCGGCCGCCCTGCCCGCCGACGACCTCGGCCGGCTCGCGGCGCGAGTCAGCCAGCACCAGCAGCGGCTGGCCGCGGTCACCGAGGTGCTCGCCGAGCCCGGCGCCCGCGACCTGGTCGCGGCCCCGCCGCCCGACGTCGATGCGCCTGGTGATCGCGCCACGACGGCGCGATGCGACGGCTCGCCGAGGCGCAGACAGCCGCCGCGACGTGGCGCTGGCGCGAGCGGCGCCTGGCCGAGCTCGACACCCAGCTCGACGACCGCGGTCGCGGCGTGGCGGCCGGTGCGCGACGAGCTCGAGCTGACCACCCAGCTGTCCAGCTTCGTCGAGGGCAAGGCGCCCGACAACCGGCTCCAGATGCGGCTGTCCGCGTACGTCCTGGCCTACCGGCTGTCACAGGTCGTGGCCGCCGCCAACCTCCGCCTCGCGCGGATGAGCGACCAGCGCTACTCCCTCGAGCACACCGCCCACCGCGGAGCCGGCGAGACCCGCGGCGGGCTGAGCCTCCAGGTCCGCGACGACTGGTCCGGCGAGTCGCGCGACCCGGCGACCCTGTCCGGCGGCGAGACGTTCGTGGTCTCGCTGGCCCTCGCCCTGGGCCTGGCCGACGTGATCAGCGACGAGTCCGACTCGGCGGCGGAGGGATCACGGCTGGAGACGCTGTTCGTCGACGAGGGCTTCGGGTCGCTCGACGCCGACACCCTCGACGACGTGATGGACACCCTCGACTCCCTGCGCGACGGCGGCCGCGTGGTCGGCGTGGTCAGCCACGTCGCCGAGATGCGCGACCGGATCCCGACCCAGCTGCTCGTCTCCAAGTCACGCCAGGGCTCGACCCTCGCCGTACGCCGCTGACCGCTCAGCTCGAGGTGCCGGCGGCGCCGTGCTCCAGCGCCTCCAGCAGGGCGTTGTTGAAGTCGGGGATGTCGTCCGGCTTGCGGCTGGTGATCAGGTTGCCGTCGGTGACGACCTTCTCGTCGACCCACTCGGCCCCGGCGTTGCGCAGGTCCGTCTGCAGGCTCGGCCACGACGTGACCCGGCGGTCCTTGACCACGTCCGCCTCGATCAACGTCCACGGCGCGTGGCAGATGGCGGCGACCGGCTTGCCCGACGCCACGAAGTCGCGCACGAACGAGACCGCGTCCTCGTCCATGCGCAGCGCGTCCGGGTTGGCCACGCCACCGGGCAGCACCAGGGCGGCGTAGTCGTCCGAGTCCGCCGTGGCGACCGAGACGTCGACGGCCTGGGTGTCCGCCTTGTCGAGGTGCTCGAACAGCTGGACCTTGCCCTCCTCGGGACTCACCAGCACCGGCTCGTAGCCGGCGTCCTCGAGCGCGGACCACGGCTCGGTGAGCTCGGCCCGCTCGATGCCTTCACCTGCGACCAGGAATGCGACCTTTGCTTTGCTCATGGCTACCGGTACCCGAGGTCCCGAGCTCACACGCGTCACACCCGCCTGCCATCGGGCTGCTCATCACGGTATGTAGCACCCGCTCCAGGTGCAGTGGGAAGCGAAGCCACCTGCATACGTGAAGCAGAAGGCATCCCCGGAGGCCTCGACCGGGGATCCCTGGGCTCACACCCCCAGGCTGGTCCAAGAGAGACGTCGAGCCCCCAGTCACGCTGCAGCCGTTCGGCCTGGGGGCGGTAGAGCACCTGCAGCGACTCCTTGAGGCCGGGCGTCCACTCCCAGGTGACCTGGTCGGTGCTGCTCGACTTCGACTCGCTGCGCACGTCGGACAGCTCGACGGGGTCGAGGCCGAGGTCGCGCCAGATCGCCTCCACGACCGGCTGCGGGTCCTCGCGGACCTCCTCGAAGACCATCACCCGGATCCGCTCGCGGCCGATCGCGGCCGCCCACATGTCCAGCTGGTCGGCGTAGCAGCCCGACCAGGTCTGGATGGTGATCGGCACGGGGTAGGGCCACGGCATCGTGATCTTGCGGGTCATCCGCTTCTGCATCCACTCGCGGGTCAGCCCGAGCAGCATCGCCGAGCGGTAGCGCTCGATCGGGTCGCGCAGCAGCACCAGCACCGGTCCCTCCGGCGCCACCCGCGCGGCCGCGAACGGCGCCGAGGCGTGGCGGAGGTACTGCGGCGACCACTCCCCGCGGCGTACGCCGTCGTCCGGGAACAGGTCGAGGTAGGCAGAGTCCTCGAGCCGCCCGTCGGCGATCTTGTGCAGGAGCTGCTGCTCCTTCTTGTCGTTGGTGCCGAGTGCCACCTGCGGGTGCTGGGTCAGCAGGTCGGTGAGCCACGTCGTGCCACTGCGCTGCGCACCGATGCCCAGCCACGCCGGATAACCCATGTGCCCGACCCTATATACGCCGGAGTAGGTTCGTCGGCATGAGTGGTCCCGGCCTCGACCAGAGCTTCATCGACCTTCCCTATCGGAGCCTCGGCGATGCCGCGCTCGCCCGCGCACAGGCGCTCGGCGCGAGCCATGCGGACTTCCGGTTCGAGCGGGTCCGCTACCAGCACCTGGGCGTGCGCGACGGCGTGCTGCAGGGCGCGGCCGATGCCGAGGACCTGGGCTTCGCGGTCCGGGTGATCCACGGCGGCGCCTGGGGCTTCGCGTCCGGGGTGATCCTGACCGACGAGGAAGCGGTCCGGGTCGCCGAGTCCGCGGTCACCGTGGCCAAGGTCGCGGCCGCCATGACCACCACTCCTGTGGAGATCGCCCCGGAGCCGGCGTACGACGACGTCACCTGGATCTCCTCCTACGTCACCAACCCGCTCGACGTGCCGGTCGCCGAGAAGGCCGCGCTGCTGATCGACTGGACCAACCGGCTGCGCACCGGCGCGGCCGTCGACCACGCCTCCGCCTCGCTGCAGCAGGTGCAGGAGAACAAGTACTACGCCGACCTGACCGGCACCCGCACCACCCAGCAGCGGGTCCGGCTCCAGCCCGGCTTCGAGGCGATGGGCGCCGGGGCCGACACGTTCGACTCGATGGCCTCGATCGCGGCGCCGGTCGGACGCGGGTGGGAGTACCTCACCGACGGCAGCTACGACTGGGACGACGAGATCGACCAGGTGCCCGAGCTGCTCGCCGAGAAGCTGAAGGCGCCCAGCGTCGAGGCCGGCGCCTACGACCTGGTGATCCACCCGTCCAACCTCTGGCTGACCATCCACGAGTCCATCGGCCACGCCACCGAGCTGGACCGGGCCCTCGGCTACGAAGCCAACTACGCCGGCACCTCGTTCGCGACGTACGACAACCTCGGCACCCTCCAGTACGGCTCGCCGATCATGCACGTGACCGGCGACCGCACCATCGAGCACGGCCTCTCCACTGTCGGCTACGACGACGAAGGCGTGCAGACCCAGAGCTGGGACATCGTCCGCGACGGCGTGCTGGTCGGCTACCAGCTCGACCGGGCGATGGGCCTGATGAAGCCCGAGCTCAACGACAGCCGCTCCAACGGCTGCGCCTACGCCGACTCCCCCGGCCACATCCCCATCCAGCGGATGGCCAACGTCTCGCTGCAGCCGGCGGCCGACGGCCCGTCGACCGAGGAGCTGATCGGTCGCGTCGACCGCGGCATCTACGTGGTCGGCGACAAGTCGTGGTCGATCGACATGCAGCGCTTCAACTTCCAGTTCACCGGGCAGCGGTTCTACAAGATCGAGAACGGCGAGCTCGTCGGCCAGCTCCGCGACGTCGCCTACCAGGCGACCACGACCGACTTCTGGGGGTCGATGGAGGCCGTCGGCGGACCCGGAGACGTGGATCCTGCACGGCGCCTTCAACTGCGGCAAGGCCCAACCCGGGCAAGTGGCGGCGGTGAGCCACGGCGCACCGACGTCGCTGTTCCGCGGCGTACGCATCCTCAACACCAACGAGGAAGGTGGCCAGTGATGACCGCCCCCAAGATCGGCACGGTCACCCCCCAGTCCCTCGTCGACCACGGCGTCGCAACCTCGACCGCCGACGACTGCATCGTGATCGTCAACGACAAGACCAGCGCCAACCTGCGCTGGGCCAACAACACGCTGACCACCAACGGCGTGATGCACGGGATCAGCGTCACGGTGATCTCGTTCATCAAGGTCGCGGGTGCCGACGGCGGCGTCTCCACCGGCTCGGTCACCGGCAGCGCGACGTCGCAGGCGCAGGTGGACGTGCTGGTCCGGGCTGCCGACGCCGCAGCGCGGGCGGGCTCGCCCGCTGAGGACGCCAACGACCTGGTGCGCGACCGGTCCACGGCCGACTGGGACGACCAGCCGGTGCCGACCGACATCCACGTCTACGACGCGTTCGCGCCGGCCCTCGGCGAGGCGTTCGGCCGGGCGTCCGGTGCCGACCGCGTGCTCTACGGCTTCGTCAACCACGAGATGACGACCACCTACCTCGGCTCCACGACCGGGCTGCGGCTGCGCCACGTGCAGCCCAACGGGCACTACGGCTGCACCGGCAAGAACAGGGACCTCACCGAGAGCGCCTGGGTCGGCGGGTCGACCCGCGACTTCACCGATGTCGACGCGCTGGCGATGGACGCGACGCTGGCCCAGCGGCTGGGCTGGGGCGCGCGGAGGGTGGACCTGCCCGCCGGCCGCTACGACACGATCCTGCCGCCCACCGCGATGGCCGACCTGATGATCGACGCCTACTGGTACGCCGGCGCCCGGGTCGCCTGGGAGGGCCAGTCCGTCTACAGCCGGCGGCCGACCGGCACCCGGATCGGCGAGACGATCACGGCTCCGGGGGTCAACCTCTTCAGCGACCCGGCGTACGACGGGCTCCAGTGCGAGCCGTTCACCGTGGCCGCCGCATCGGGCAACGAGTCGTCGGTGTTCGACAACGGGCTGCCGCTCGAGCGCACCGACTGGATCCGCAACGGCGAGCTCGCCTCGCTGCTCCAGACCCGCCACTCGGCCGCGATGACCTCGCAGCCGGTCACCCCCGCGATCGACAACCTGATCCTGTCGATCGACGGCGCGGCCGGCTCCATCGACGACCTGGTGGCCGGCACCGAGCGCGGCCTGCTGCTGACCTGCCTCTGGTACATCCGCGAGGTCGACCCGCAGACCCTGCTGCTCACCGGGCTCACCCGCGACGGCGTCTACCTGGTCGAGGGTGGCGAGATCACCGGCTCGGTCAACAACTTCCGGTTCAACGAGAGCCCGATCGACCTGCTGCGCCGGTTCAGCCACGCCTCGGCCACCGAGAAGAGCTTCAGCCGCGAGTGGGGCGACGACTACTTCTCGCGCACCGCCACCCCGGCCCTGCGGGTGCCGGACTTCAACATGTCGAGCGTCAGCCAGGCGATGTGACGCGCTCGGGACGGTCGTCGATCAGCTCCTGACGCGGCGCAGGGTTGCCGGCGCGTTGCCTGCGGGCCAGCCCGGCGGCCACCAGGCCGAGCAGCAGGCCGGGCACCGCCCACCGCCAACCGGCGAGGCTGAACCAGCGAGTCTCCTCCCGGACGACAGACGTCGGCGGCGCTGCGGCGACCGGCTCCGCGTCCGGGACGGTCTGCGGGACGACCTCGGTGACCGGCGCACTCCCGCCGCCGATCAGCCCGAGCGACGTGGCCAGGTCGCGGATCCCGTCGCCGTCGCCCAGCCGGGCCCACGCCGACCCTTCGGACGCGAGCCAGGCCTCGCCGGACAGGTCCAGACGCACCTGGTCGGTGCGCCAGACGCTGACGTCGTGAGCGAGCCAGGTGACATTGAGGTACGTCGCGTCCGTGAGCTCGGCCTCGGCCGCTGCCCCGCTCGTCGTCGACCCGGGGCTGTGCAGCAACGTCTCGAGCTCGGCGTACCGCGGATCGGTCGCGTAGATCGCGGTGGCCCGCGCCTCGTTCGGGTTGGTCAGCAGCACACTGGTCGGGCCGCCGGCATCGGCCGGAGCCGCTCCCAGCAGCATCGACCCGGCCACCAACAGGACGGCGATCAGAGCACGGCGCATGTCTACCTCCTCGACAGGTACCCGCACTACACCGCCGCTCCCGGTTTGGTTCCGTCAGCGCAGCGACTCGGCGATCTCGAGTGCCTCGCCCTGGGTGAGATCACCCTCCAGCCGGAGGGTGCGGGCACCGTCGACCCAGATCAGGGTCTGCGCGGCCAGCCGCGGGGGCACGGCCTCCTCCTTGCCGGACTCGTCGAGCAGGACCACCTCGTGCGGCCCGGGGAACCAGAGTCCCTCGTGAGAACCCACGCGGACCTGCTCGACCTCCCTGGTCGCCTTCCAGAACAGCGGTGACAGCTGGGCATTGAACTGGTCGAGCCGGATCAGGTTCGCACCCGAGGTGACCGCGTCCCAGCTCATCGAGACCAGGCGACGGTCCCCCGAGACGCTGATGTCATCGGGTGCACCCAGCTGACCAGGCACTCCCGGCCGGAAGCCGGCCAGGGCCGCGGCCTGATCCACGGTCAGCTCACCGTCGGCCGGCGGCACTTCCGGGCTGCCGGTCGGCGCGTCCGGGTCCGTCGTCACGACGACCCCGTGGAAGCCGAACCACTCGGCGACCGCGGCGCCGACCGGCGACACACCCACGCCGACCAAGGTCAGGGACAGGAACAGCCCGACCACCCAGCGCAGTCGCGCCCGCAGCCAGTCGCTCGCCCGGCCGATGGCGACCCGGAATGGAGACCGCGCCGGCACCGGAGCTGACGCAACCCGGTGCAGGATCGCCTCGGTGAGCTGCGCCGACGGCGGCGCGGTCTCGATCCGGCCCGCCAGGTCACGCAGTGCGTGGTCCACCACGATCAGTCCTTCAGGCATTCCCTGCCTCCTCTGCGCTGGTCAGGTCGGTCGTTTCCTCGTCGATCAGGTCGCGGAGCTTGGCTAGACCTCGACTCAGCCTCGACTTCACGGTGCCGCGCGGGAGGCCGAGCACGGTGGCGGTCTCTGCTTCGTCCAGCTCCAGCAGGTAGCGGCAGGTCACCACCATCCGCAGCGGCGGGCTCAGCTCCCGCACCGCCGCCAGGACGGCCAGCCGCCGGTCCTCCCGGACCGCGTGGTCGCCGGGATCGGTGGCCCTCACGCCGAGCAGCTCCGGCGCCAGCGCCATGGACGCCTGCTCGCGGGCTCCTCTGCGCACGCTCGACCGGTGGTGGTTGCGGGCCTCGTTGGCCACGATCCGCAACAGCCAGGGACGGAACGGCGCCCGGTCCCGGAAGCGGCCGAGCGTCGCGTAGGCCTTGACGAACGCCTCCTGCACCACATCCTCAGCGGCCGGCCCCGCACCCAGCAGCGTCGCCGTCCGCACCGCCATGGGGGCATGCCGACGCACCAGCTCGGCGTACGCGTCGACGTCGCCCGCCCGCACCCGAACCACCATTGCCCAGTCGTCCTCAGTGCCTATCGCTGCTCCGTTCTCGAAGTCCTGGCACCGTGTCTACACCGCCGGACCGAGATCGGTTCCAGGAGCCGGTCAACGCAAACGCGGTCAAGCAGCGAACGGCCACGGCGGCCTAGGGTCATCAGCATGTACGAGACCCCGGCCGAGGTGGCCGCTCTGCAGTCCCTGCTCGATGCCTCGCACGGCAAGGCGACCGAGCACCTACGCAGCATCATCCACGGCGAGCGCGTGCTCTCGGCGGATGACCTGGTGGCCCTCCTGACGGGGATGAAGGTGCTGAGCCTCGCGACCGTCACCGCGGCCGGCGAGCCACGGATCAGCGCGGTCGACGGGCACTTCCTGCACGGCACCTGGTCGTTCAGCACGTCGGGCACAGCAGCCAAGGCGCGCCACCTGCGAGCACGCCCGGTGGTCAGCGTGGCCCACGTCGACAACGAGGAGCTCGCCGTCTTCAGCCACGGCCGGGTCGAGGCGATCCAGGAGTCGGACGACGACTACGAAGCGACCCTGGAGCACTGGACCAACCACTACGGCAGCTCGCCCCTCACCTGGGGCGAGTCGATCGTCATCTACCGCTACCTGCCGCACTGGATGGTCGGCTACGCCTGGAAACGCGAGGAGCTGCTGCGCTCGCGCGGTCTGGCCTCCTGAGCGCGTTCAGCCGGGGTTCAGCACCCGGGGTCCATGGTGATCGGCACGCCCAACCACAGGAGTGCAGCCATGAACAAGACAACGGCAACAGCGGCAGCCGGCCTACTGGCGATCAGCATCGGCGGAGCCACCACCACTTCCCCGGGGACCGCGGCGGTCACGGCCCCAGGTAGACACTGTGACCTTCCCGGCCCGTACGACTACCCGCAAGCCGGCGAGCCGGTCCAGCTCCGCCCGGCGGACTTCAGCACGCACATCGACAACCCCTACTTCCCCATGCGCCCGGGGACGGTGTGGACCTACCGCGAGACCGACGGTAAGGATGTCGAAAGGATCCGGGTCAAGGTGTTGAAGCGCACTACGATGATCGAGGGCATCCGCGCCCGCGTGGTGCGTGACGTCGCCCGGTCGGACGGCGAGGTCGTCGAGTCCACCTTTGACTGGTATGCCCAGGACTCGGGCGGGAGCATCTGGTACCTCGGTGAAGCCACGAAGTCGTACGACGACGACGGCACCGTCAGTACCGAGGGATCGTGGCGTCACGGGAAGGACGGTGCTCAGGCCGGGCTGCTCATGCCGGCGAAACCGAGGGTTGGCTGCGACTACCGCGAGGAGTACCTCGCGGCTGAGGCCGAAGACCGGGCCGCGATCCTCGCCAAGAGCGAGACGCTGAAGGTGCCCACCGGTAGCTATCGACGAGTCCTGCACACGACGAACTCCACGCCGGTGGAACCCGACATCCTGGAGAACAAGTTCTATGCGCGTGGAGTGGGCCCGGTCGCCGAGTTCACCATCTCGCCTTCGCTTTCGAGCGCGGTGCTGCTGTCCGTCACCCGGCGCTAGCCGGGCTCACTCAGCAAAGGCCTCCGGCGGCGGGCAGGCGCAGACCAGGTTGCGGTCGCCGAAGGCCTGGTCGATCCGGGCGACCGGTGGCCAGTACTTGTCGGGGTCGATGCCGGAGGGGAAGACCGCCAGCTCGCGCGAGTAGTCGCGGTCCCACTCCCCCACGAGCGCGCGCGAGGTGTGCGGCGCTCCGCGCAGCGGGGAGTTCTCCGGCGTCCACTCACCGGCCGCGACCCGGTCGATCTCGGCCTTGATCGCGATCATCGCGTCGCAGAAGCGGTCGATCTCGGCGAGGTCCTCGGACTCGGTCGGCTCCACCATCAGCGTGCCCGCGACCGGGAAGGACATGGTCGGGGCGTGGAAGCCGTAGTCGACCAGGCGCTTGGCCACGTCGTCGACGCTGACGCCGGAGTCCTTGGTCAGCCCGCGCACGTCCAGGATGCACTCGTGGGCGACCAGCCCTCCGTGGCCGCGGTAGAGCACCGGGAAGTGCTCACCGAGCCGGGAGGCGATGTAGTTGGCGGAGAGCACTGCGATGGCCGTGGCCCTGGTCAGGCCCTCGGCTCCCATCAGGCGGATGTAGGCCCACGAGATCGGCAGGATCCCGGCCGAGCCGTACGGCGCCGCACTGATCGGGCCGATGCCCTCGCGCTTCGCCTCCTCGGGGTGCATGCCGTGGGAGGGCAGGTACGGCGCCAGGTGCTCCCGCACCGCCACCGGCCCGACCCCGGGTCCGCCGCCGCCGTGCGGGATGCAGAACGTCTTGTGCAGGTTGAGATGCGAGACGTCGCCGCCGAACTCACCGGGCTTGGCGTAACCGAGCAGCGCGTTGAGGTTGGCGCCGTCGACGTACACCTGACCGCCGTGGCCGTGCACGATCTCGCACAGCTGGGTGATCGTGTCCTCGTAGGCGCCGTGGGTCGAGGGGTAGGTGACCATGATCGCGGCCAGGTCGTCGGCGTGCGCGTCGCACTGCTTGCGCAGGTCGTCGAGGTCGACCGAGCCGTCGTCCGCGCCCTTCACCACGACCACGCGCATCCCGGCCATCACTGCCGAGGCGGCGTTGGTGCCGTGGGCCGACGACGGGATCAGGCAGACGTCGCGGGCGCCCTCGCCACGGGCCTGGTGGTAGGCCCGGATGGCCATCAGGCCGGCGAGCTCGCCCTGCGAGCCGGCGTTGGGCTGGATCGAGACGCGGTCGTAGCCGGTGACCTCGGCGAGCCAGCCTTCGAGCTGGTCGACCAGCTGGCGGTAGCCGGTCGCGTCCTCGGCCGGCGCGAACGGGTGGAGATCGGCGAAGCCGGGCAGCGACACCGGCTCCATCTCGGTGGTCGCATTGAGCTTCATCGTGCAGGACCCCAGCGGGATCATGCCGCGGTCGAGCGCGTAGTCGCGAGCCGACAGCGTGCGCAGGTAGCGCAGCATCTGGGTCTCGGAGCGGTGGCTGTTGAACACCTCGTGCTCCAGGTACGCCGTGCGCCGGAGCAGCTCCACCGGCAGCGCGTCGGGGCTGCGGGTGTCGACGTCGGTGAGCTCAGCCTCGATGCCGAAGGCGGCCAGCACGGTCTCGACCACGTCGCGGTCGGTGCGCTCGGAGCAGGAGATGCCGACGTGGTCTTCGTCGACCAGGCGCAGCTGCACGCCCGACGCATGCGCGGCAGCAACCACCTCCGCGGCCCGACCGGGCACCCGGGTGAGCACGGTGTCGAAGAACGCACTGTGCAGCACGTCGACGCCGGCCTCGCGCAGTGCAGCGGCAAGCACGACGGCGCACCGGTGGGCCCGCTGCGCGATCGTGCGCAGACCCTCCGGGCCGTGGTAGACGGCGTACATGGAAGCGACGACGGCCAGCAGCACCTGCGCGGTGCAGATGTTGGAGGTCGCCTTGTCGCGACGGATGTGCTGCTCGCGGGTCTGCAGCGCGAGGCGGTAGGCCGGTCGGCCCTCGGCGTCGACGGAGACCCCGACCAGGCGGCCCGGCAGGTGTCGCTCGAGGCCCGAGGCGACCGACATGTAGCCGGCGTGCGGGCCGCCGTAGAAGAGCGGGACGCCGAAGCGCTGCGTGGATCCGACCACCACGTCGGCGCCGAGCTCGCCGGGCGACTCCAGGAGGGTGAGCGCGAGCAGGTCAGCGGCCACGACCAGCTTGGCGCCCTTGGCTGCGACGTCCTCGGCGAGCTCACGTGGGTCCAGGATCCGCCCGGACGCTCCGGGGTACTGCAGCAGCACGCCGCACACGTCGCCGTCCGGCACTCCCTGGGCGAGGTCCGCCACGACGACGTCGATGCCCATCGCCTCGGCGCGGGTGCGGACCACCTCGATCGTCTGCGGGAGCGCGTCGGAGTCGACCACGAACGGGCCCGACGCCTTCGGGCTGGCCCGGCGCACCAGCGTCATCGCCTCGGCGGCCGCCGTGCCCTCGTCGAGCAGCGAGGCGTTGGCCGTCGGCAGGCCGGTCAGGTCGCCGATCACGGTCTGGAAGTTGAGCAGCGCCTCGAGGCGTCCCTGCGAGATCTCCGGCTGGTACGGCGTGTAGGCGGTGTACCAGCTCGGGTCCTCGAGCACGTTGCGCCGGATCACCGGCGGCGTGATGGTCGCGTGGTAGCCGAGGCCGATCATCGGCTCCCCCGGCACGTTGAGTGCGGCGATCGCTCGCAGCTCAGCAGCCGTGTCCTCCTCGCTCAGTGCGGCCGGGAGGTCGAGCTCGGCCGCGGCGCGGATGCCACCGGGCACCGCCGCGTCCATGAGCGCGTCGAGCGAGGCGAAGCCGAGCCGCTCGAGCATCGTCTCGACATCGTCAGGCCGGACGCCGATGTGACGGTCGACGAACGGCGTCGCGCCGTCCAGCTCGGCAAGCGTGGGGTGATCGGACACAGGCGGGGCTCCTCAGATCGGTCGAGACTAAATCCATCGAAGGCGCCTCCCCCTCTGTCACCTCATCCTCGAGGCTCCACAGTTGCCTGTCCCGCACGGTCCTGGCGCCTGAGAGGTTCCGGGGAGGAATTGCCCCTTCGGCGCTCCGAAACGGGCTAGTCGGAGACTCTCCCGCGCGGTGTGATCGGCGTTGCGATCCTACCAAGAGTCCAGCGAACAGGGCGCAATTGACGACCGGCCCGCTGCCCGAGGGCAACGAGCCGGCCGGAGCCCTTCGAGACGCTCGCTGCGCTCGCTCCTCAGGAACCGGGCTTGACGGAATCAGCCGATCTTGCGGGCCGCGCGGCGAGCGGCGAGCTCGTCGTTGGCCGAGGGGGTGCCGGACTCGTCGGCCGCCCGCTCGCTGGGGAGCTCGGCGAGGGTGCCTTCGATCTCGCGCCAGACACCGCCGATGGCGATGCCGAACACGCCCTGGCCGCCCTGGAGGAGGTCGATGACCTCGTCGTTGCTGGTGCACTCGTAGACCGAGGCACCGTCGCTCATCAGGGTGACGCGGGTCAGGTCGTCGGTGCCGCGCTCGCGCAGGTGGGACACGGCGGTCCGGATCTGCTGCAGCGAGATGCCGGCGTCGAGCAGCCGCTTGATCACCTTGAGGATCAGGATGTCTCGGAAGGAGTAGAGGCGCTGCGAGCCGGACCCGCTGGCGCCGCGCACGGTCGGCTCGATCAGGCCGGTGCGGGCCCAGTAGTCGAGCTGGCGGTAGGTGATGCCGGCCGCGTTGCACGCGGTCGGGCCCCGGTAGCCGAGGTCGGAGGGCACGGTCGAGACGTCGTCGGTGAAGAGCAATCCCTGCTCGTCGGCCATCTCGGCGGCTTCGATGGCGGCAGTCGAGCTGTCGTCCGAGCCGGCCTGCGGCGTCTGGTCCTTCACGCGGTCCTCCGTGGGTCTACTTCGGGATCAGCAACTCCGGGGAAGTGGACAATCACATGCTGGGAGTTACAACGAAGACAGTTCAAGGTAAGCCCCGGGGAGAGAGTGGTCAAAGACACCAGCGGCGTGTCGCAACCCTCAACCTCAAGTTGAGGGTCAGGTCTCAGCCTGAGGGCGCCTCGAAGTCCTCTGGTGAGACGTGGTCGAGGAACTCGCGGAACTTCTCGACCTCGTCCTCCTGCTCGGCCGGCACCGCGAGACCAGCCTCGTCGAGCACGTCCTCGGCACAGAAGATCGTGGTGCCGGTGCGCAGCGCCAGGGCGATCGAGTCCGACGGCCGGGCGCTGACCTCGGCACCGGACTCGAACACCAGGGTCGCGAAGAAGACGCCGTCCTTGACGTCGGTGATCCGGACCTCGGTGAGCTCGTTGCCGGTGGCCTCGAGCACGTCCTTCATCAGGTCGTGGGTCAGCGGTCGCGGCGGCACCACTCCCTGCTGGGCGAAGGCGATGGCCGTGGCCTCGACCGCTCCGATCCAGATCGGCAGGTAGCGCTCGCCGGTGACCTCGCGCAGCAGCACGATCGGCTGGTTCGAGGGCATCTCCACCCGGACACCCATCACATCTACCTCGCGCACGCCACCACAGTACTCCCGTGGTGGGGGTCGTCAGGACCGGCGGAGGCCGGACTTCACGAGAGTTGCGTGGAGGCGCACCGAAAGCGCCGCGATCTCGCTGACCGCCTCCTCCGCGCGGGCCGAAGCCGAGGCGTCGCGGCCGCGCTGGAGCGGTGCGACGACCTGCTCGACCAGGCCGACCTCGCGGTCGGCAGCGGTCTTGAAGGCCCGCAGGTGGCGGGGCTCGAACCCGAAGTCGGCCAGCTCCCGCGCGGTCTCGGCGATCACCAACGCGTCGGTGTCGTAGTGGCCGGTGCCGGCGCGCGCGGTGATCAGGCCGTACTGCTCCAGCTGGTCGAGCAGCTCCTCGGTGATCGTCGCGATCTTGATCAGCTCCTTGCGCGACAGGCGGACGTTGTCCCGCCGGTTGAACGACGCCGCCGACGGAAGACCGTCGTCGGAGAGCGCCACCTTCGGCACCGTCGGCACCACGGCCTCGATCGGCGGCGGCTCGAGGCCCCGGTCGATCGCATCCAGGTGATCACCGATCACCTTGAGCGGCAGGTAGTGGTCGCGCTGCATCCGCAGGATGTAGCGCAGCCGGGCCACGTCGTCCTCGGAGAACTTGCGGTAGCCGGACGGCGTACGTTCGGGCTTGATCAGACCCTTGTCCTCGAGGAACCGGATCTTGGGGATGGTCACGCTCGGAAAGTCCGGTCGAAGCTCATCGAGCACCTGGCCGATGTTCATCCGCACCATTCCCGACGATGCGCCGGCGGAAGGCCCGGGTGAGGCCGCCACGTTCAGGCGCTCTCGTGACCGGAGAAGAACACCAGGCGGTACTTGCCGATCTGGACCTCGTCGCCGTCGCTCAGGTGGTGCGCCTCGATCCGGTCGCGGTTGACGTAGGTGCCGTTGAGGCTGCCGACATCGCTCACGGTGAAGCTGTCACCGTCGCGGTTGAACACCGCGTGCCGACGCGACACGGTCACGTCGTCGAGGAAGATCTCGCTGTCCGGGTGGCGCCCGGCGTTGACCACGTCGACGTCCAGCAGGAACCGGCTGCCGGCACCCGGGCCCTTCTGCACCACGAGCAGGGCATGGCCGACCGGAAGGGCGTCCACCGCTGCCGCGTCGACCGGGTTGAGCGCCCGGTCGGACGTCTCCACCTTGTCCGCGCCGGCGCCGATCTGGATCGTCGCCGTGGACTCGCCGACGGACTCGGTCGCACCCGGTGAATCCGCCCCGATCAGGCGGGCTCCGCACTGCGAGCAGAAGCGGGCGTCGTCCGGGTTCTGCTTACCGCAGACGGTGCAGAACGGCATCGGGGATCCTCCGGTCCGAGTCAGAATTGGCCAGAACCCTCAAGGCTGACCTGAGGTTGACGGTTGTCCCGAAACCTACCAGCCGGGTGAGCGGCCCTGAACCAGATTGGGACGAAGATCAGCCGTCGAGTGAGGCCACGTAGGTCTCGGCCGACATCAGCTGCTCGACGGCGCCGGCATCTGCGGGGACGACCTCGAAGAGCCAGCCGCCCTCGTAGGGGTCGTTGTTGACCAGCTCGGGAGTCGCGTCGAGGGCCTCGTTGCGAGCCACGATCTCGCCGGTCACCGGCGCGTAGACGTCGCTGACGGACTTGGTCGACTCGAGCTCGCCACAGGCCGTGCCGGCCTCGACGCTGGCGCCGACCTCGGGGAGCGAGACGTAGACGATGTCACCCAGTGCATCCTGGGCGTAGTCGGTGATGCCGACCCGGACCGAACCGGCGCTCTCGCCGGGGCTCCGGACCCACTCGTGCTCAGCGGTGTACTTGAGGTCCTCGGGGTACAAGGTGGCTCCTGGAGTTCGACGGGTTGCGGTGGGTCAGCTGACGTCGGAAGGCTACTGGTCGAGGTCGGGTTCGGCGTACTCCGGCTGAACCGGGCGGCGGACCGCCTCGATGTCGAGCGAGCTCTGCTCGTCGACCTCCAGCGTGCCGCCGTCGTCCTCGATCTGGGACTTCGGACCGAGGGCGAAGGAGATCGCACTCGACATCACGTTGGGTTCACCGATGACGTCGATGATGTACGGCGGTGACATCAGCTCGCCGTCCACGAGGAAGCCTCCGGAGACGTCCTCGAAGGAGGTCTGGGCGACGACCCTGACCGCCGCGTTGATCTGGATGGCCTCGGCACCCACGGTGCGCAGCTCCTGGATCACGTCGAGCATGGAGCTCAGCTTGATCTGGTCGTCCACCTCGGTGATGGTGATCCGGATCCCGCTGCCCGTCACCGGCACCAGGCCCGCCAGGATGCTGAGGGTGTCGGCCTCGGTCGCGGCCTGCTCGATGGCAGCCTGCCTCCGGCTGGTGACCGACGACAGGTCCGCGCGGGCCTCCTCCAGGCGGTCGCGCTCGGCCTCGGCGCGCTGCTGGGCACCGGCCAGCCCGTTGAGCACGTCGATCAGGTCCTGCTCGCGCAGGCCGGCGTAGTCGTCGTCGATCTCGTTGGCGCGCACCTGGGTCACGCCCGCGAAGCCGACCAGGGCGAGCAGCAGTCCCACGATGATCTGCCGCCGCGTGGGCTTGAAGAGGGACTTGAAGAGACGGTCGCGGCCGCCCTGGCCCTCCTTGAGCCGGTCGGGCCCGACCTGGTCCGGCGTCGGCTCAGGCATGGAAGAGGTGCCTCCGGATCGCGGCGACGTTGGAGAAGATCCGGATGCCGAGCACCACGATCACTCCGGTCGACAGCTGGCCACCGACGCCGAGGCGGTCGCCGACGTAGACGATGCCGGCGGCGATGATCACGTTGCTCACGAACGAGACCACGAACACCTTGTCGTCGAAGATGCCGTCGAGGTAGGCGCGGAGCCCACCGAACACGGCATCGAGCGCGGCCACCACGGCAATGGGCAGGTAGGGGTCGAGGGAGGTCGGGACATCCCACTCGAACACGAAGCCGAGGAGCACCCCGGCGAGTAGCCCGAGAACGGCGATCACGGTCCGGTCTCCTCTACCTTGGGCGACTGGTCGGATGTGCTGGTCGATGCGGAGCGCAGCCGGAGCATGCGCTGCGGCGCCGCGGGCAACGACAGGTCGTCATCATTGTCCATGTTGTACGTGATTCCGAGTTCGCGGGCGAGCCCGTCGAAGGCGAGCCCGCTCGAGCTGTCGATGAAGTTGGCCTGCATCGAGCTCATGTCGCCGATCGCCAGCACCGTGTACGGCGGCGCGATGCCGACGCTGTTGATCTCGATCGGCACTCCCGAGTTGCGCATGGCGCTCAGAGCGGTGAGCCGCTGTCCGTTGATCGAGATCGCCTCGGCGCCGGCGGTCCAGAGGCCGTTGGCGAGCAGGGCCAGGTCGGAGTCGCGCACCAGCTGGCTGGCGTCGGCGTTGGGGGCGTTGTCGACGGTGACCCTGACGCCCGGCCCCCGCACCGCCAGGAAACCCGTGCGGACCTCGAGCCGCTGCAGCCGGGCCGCCGTCGCCTGCGCCTCCTCGTTGATCGCTGTCAGCCGATCGCCGAGCTCGGCGTTGGTGTCGCGCAACGCCGCGATGTCCGACTGCAGCCCGTCGACCCGGTCGCGCTGGGTGTTGATCCGCTCGATCAGGGCGTTGCGGCCGGCGCTGTCGACGTCCTCGCTGCGGCTGTTCTGGACGAACGCCGTGGCCACCAGCGCTCCGAAGACGGCGACCACCACTGCGACCACCACGCGCCGCGACCCCGGACCACCGGGATCGGCTTCGCCGCCGAGCGCCCGGCGTTCGGCCGCGATCTGGTAGTCCTCGTCGAGCGACTGCTGGGTGATCAGCGTCAGCAGCGGCATCGTCACCCGCGGCGGCAGCTCAGGCATCGGGCACCGTCGAGCGGCGTTCGGTCGTCGCGATCAGCTTGCGCACCTGCCAGGCGTAGAGGACGCCCGCCCACCAGTAGAGCCCGATCCCCCACAGCGCGAACGCCCACCCGAAGACCTGGGCGAGGGTCGCGATCACGCCCTCGCCGTCACCGAGGAGCAACAGGGGGAAGGCATAGAGGAGGTTGAACGTGGCCGCCTTGCCGAGGAAGTGCACCGGCAGCGAGCTGTAGCCACGGGTGCGCAGGATCGGCACCAGTCCCCACATCAAGAGGTCGCGCAGCGGCAGCGAGATGGCCACCCACCACGGGATGATGTCGCGCAGGGCGAGGCCGACCACGACCGCCAGGATGTAGAGCCGGTCGGCGACCGGATCCAGGATCTGCCCGACCACGGACTGCTGGTTGAGCTTGCGGGCGAGCCAGCCGTCGAGGAAGTCGGTGATCCCCGAGAACATCAGCAGCGCGAGCGCCCAGCCGTCCTCCTCGGGGCCGAGCACCAGCCACAGGAACACGGGCACGCCTGCCAGCCGGAGCGCGCTCAACAGGTTGGGCACGGTCCAGACCCGATGACCGATCTCGGTCTGTGCTGACTCGTTCCCCACGGAGGTCACCCTAGTGTCCCGCTGGGCCGTTCCGTCTGCTTGGGCGTGCGTTGGGTGCGTGGATCGCAAGGCGGCGGAGCGCCGGACTGGCAGCGCCAATTCCAGCGGCCGCCAACGCCGCGAGGTGCGTGCTCAGGGTGCGCGGAAGCGCACGGAACGGGCCGGCGGGACACGTTAGTGCGGGGAGGCGTTGGACTCGTCGAAGTGGGCCGCGTCGCGGATCTCGCCGACCAGCTCCTCGATCACGTCCTCGAGCGTCGCGATCCCCAGTGTGACGCCGCCCGCGTCGACCACCCTCGCCATGTGGGCGCCCCTGCGCTGCAGGGTCTCCAGCGCGTCGTGGAGCCGGTCGTCGGCGGAGACCTGGGCGAAGGGCCGGATCCACTTGTCGTCGATCGGCTGCTGACGCAGCTGCTCGTCGGGCTCGAGGGCGTCCTTGATGTGGAGGTAGCCGAGCAGGTCGCCCTCGGCGGAGGCCACCGGGAAGCGGCTGAAGCCGGTGGTGGCGCAGAGCGCCTCGACGTCGGCGGGGGTCGAAGCGCGCAGCACCGTGGTGAGGGTCTCGGGCGGCATCAGCACCGTCGCCGTGGTCTTCTCGGTGAAGCCCAGAGCGCCGGCCAGGCGGTCGTACTCGTCGGCCTCGATGAGCCCCTCGCCGCGCGACTCCTCGACGAGCGCGGCGACCTCCTCGCGCGTGAACGTCGAGCTGACCTCGTCCTGCAGGCGTACGCCGAAGAGCCGGAGCACTCCGTCGGCGACGGCGTTGATCACGACGATCACGGGCCGGAGCACGGTCACGAAGGCCCAGATGACCGGAGCCAGCACCAGGGCCGACCGCTCCGGACCGGCGAGCGCGATGTTCTTCGGGATCATCTCGCCGAGCACGACGTGGAGGTAGACCACGATGCCGAGGCTGATGGCGAACGCGATCGGGTGCAGCATCGAGCCAGGCACCTGCACCGCGTCGAGCACCGGCTCGACCAAGTGGGCGACGGCGGGCTCGCCGATGGCGCCGAGCAGCAGCGAGCACACGGTGATGCCGAGCTGGTTGACGCCGATGACCAGCGAAATGTTCTCCATCGACTTCAGCGCCAGCTTGGCCATCCGCGACCCGGCCTCGGCCCGCGGCTCGATCTGGCTGCGGCGCGCGGAGATCATCGCGAACTCGGCGCCGACGAAGAACGCGTTGCCGAACAGCAGGAGGACGGCGAAGCCCAGGGCGGCCCAGTCACTCATCGGCGTCACCCCCGTCCGATGTCGTGCCTTCGGTCGGCATCACCTTCAGCGTCACCCGGTCGACGCGGAGCCCGTCCATCTCCTCGACGGTCAGTACGGCGAGCCGCTGGCGTGACTCCTCCGGGTTGTCGGTGTCGGGCACCGGCACCTCGGCCACGTCACCGACGGCGGGGATGCGGCCCAGCACCTTCAGCACCAGCCCGGCGATGGTGTCGTAGTCCTCGCCCTCCGGCAGCTCGACCTCGGTCAGGTCCTCGACCTCGTCGGGTCGCAGCAGACCCGAGAGCGACCAGCTCCCGTCGCCGCGCTGCTGGCCCTCCTCCCCCATCGGGTCGTGCTCGTCGGCGATGTCTCCGACGATCTCCTCGATCACGTCCTCGAGGGTCACGATGCCGGCGTGGCCGCCGTACTCGTCGAGCACCACCGCCAGCTGGAAGCCTTCGCCACGGAGTAGTCCCATCAGCGGATCGAGGCGCAGCGAGTCCGGCACCACGATCGGCTTGGCCATCAGGTGCTTGACCTTGGTCGTCGCCCGCTCGTGCACCGGCAGGGCGACGGCGTGCTTGACGTGGACGGTGCCGACCACCGTGTCATCGCCGTCGAGCACGGGAAAACGCGAGTGGCCCGTCTCGCGGGTGAGCTCGATGACGGCGGTCGCGCGGTCGTTCTCCTCGAGGGAGTGGGTGCGGACTCGCGGCGTCATGATCTCGCCGGCGGTGCGGCTGCCGAACTCGACCGAACGCTCCATCAGCTCGGCGGTGTCCGGGTCGAGCGTGCCGACGACCGCGGAGCGCTGGATCAGGGACGCGAGCTCGGTCGAGCTGCGCGCCGACCGGAGCTCCTCCTGCGGTTCCATGCCGAGACGGCGGACGACGGCGTTGGCGGAGCCGTTGAGGATCCGGATGGGAACTCGGTTGATGCCGGTGAAGACTCGCATCGGCAGCTGGGTGGCCCGAGCCGTCGCCATCGGCAGCGCGATCGCGAGGTTCTTCGGCACCAGCTCGCCGAACAGCATGGTCAGGAACGTGCTCGCCGTCAGCGCAAGGGTGATCGCCACCGGTCCCACGGCGCCGTCAGGTATGCCCAGGTCGCCGAGTGGATCCCGGATCAGGTCGGAGATCGCGGGCTCGGCGAGAAAACCGATGCCCAGGTTGGTGATGGTGATGCCGACCTGCGCTCCGGAGAGCTGGGTGGACAGCGACCGCAGAGCGGCCTGCACACCCTCGGCCGCGGCATCGCCGTCAGCGGCGGCGCGGTCGACCTGGTTGCGGTCGACGGTGACGAACGCGAACTCCGCTGCGACGAAGAGCCCGCACAGGGCGATCAGCAGCAGCGCGATCGCCAGGAGTATCCAGGGGGTCATCCGCAACCACCGGAGTGGTGCGGATACCTACTTTGAGAGCCGTCCATGCGCGGTGCTCGTCGTACCTTTCCAGGGCCTGGGGTGCTGGCAATGCGGCGTCACGCCGCGAAGGCTCAGACTAACGTGCGCGGGCCAATCGACCGCTACCGTCA
Organism: uncultured Actinomycetota bacterium; assembly: GCA_963769475.1. Taxonomy (GTDB): domain Bacteria; phylum Actinomycetota; class Actinomycetes; order Propionibacteriales; family Nocardioidaceae; genus Nocardioides. The sequence goes on from CAVYLX010000005.1 coordinate 304,790, forward strand.
TGCCGGTGAGAGTCATCCAGTGGGCCACCGGTGGCGTCGGCCGGGCCGCGATCGAGGGCATCCTGCTGCACCCGGAGCTCGAGCTCGTCGGCTGCTACGTGCACTCGGAGTCGAAGCACGGCGTCGACGTCGGCGAGATCATCGGCCGCGACCCGATCGGCGTGCTCGCGACCAACAGCGTCGACGAGATCCTCGCGCTCGACGCCGACTGCGTCGTTTATGCGCCCCTGGTCGCCGTCACCGACGACGTCCTGGCGCTGTTGCGCTCCGGCAAGAACGTCGTGACTCCGGTCGCGTGGATCTACCCCGGTGCCAAGCAGCGAGCCCTGCTCGAGGAAGCGTGTGCCGAGGGTGGCACCAGCGTCCACGGCACCGGCGTCAACCCCGGCGGCGTACCGGACCTGCATCCGCTGATGTTCTCCTCCCTGTCCTCTGCCGTGACCTACGTGCGCGGCGAGGAGTTCAGCGACATCCGCACCTACGACGCCCCCGACGTGGTGCGCCACGTCATGTGCTTCGGCGGCACTCCGGAGGAGGCGCGGTCGGGCCCGATGCTCGAGCTGCTCTCGGCTGGCTTCATCCACTCGGTGCGGATGTGCCTCGACGTGCTCGGGTTCTCCTCCGAGGCCGAGATCCGCTCGACCCTGGATCTGGCCGTCGCCACTGCCCCGATCGACTCCCCCATCGGCACCATCGAGCCCGGCCACGTCGCCGGCCAGCGGTTCGTGTGGGAGGCCGTGGTCCGCGACCAGGTGGTGGTGAAGGTGGCCGTCACCTGGCTGATGGGCGAGGAGCACCTCGACCCGCCCTGGGACTTCGGGCCGGAGGGCGAACGCTTCGAGGTCGAGGTGCACGGCGACCCGAACACCTTCGTCACGATCAAGGGCTGGCAGCCGGACACGGTCGAGGAAGGCCTGGTGCGCAACCCCGGCATCGTGGTCACCGCGATGCACTGCGTGAACTCGATCCCCGCCGTCGTCGCCGCAGCACCCGGGTGTCCGCACCTACGTGGACCTACCGCTGATCGCCGGCCGGGCCCACCCCGACCTCGCGTAGGTCAGGCGACGCGCGCCTCGTCGAAGGCGAGCGCCGCGGCATTGAGCACGGCGTAGCCGAGGGTCACCGCCGCCACCTTGCGCTTCACGGCGGGATCGTCGGTGCGGACGAGCAGGACCACGCAGTCGGAGATGTCGCTGGCGATCCGCAGTCCCATCGCAGTGCGGATGGCGGCCCGGGACCGGCCGAGCAGGCCGATGCTGCTGATCGTCAGGTCGCGGACGCCGTAAGCGCGAGCCAGGCCGTTGTAGCCCGGCATCTCGCCGGCATCGGCCTGCATGGCCTTCCCCAGGTGCTCCGGCTTCACGAGAGCGAAGACGGCATACGCGGCAGAGGCGGTGGTGATCAGGCGGCTGGCTCGATGAGTCACGCCGCCCGGTACCCAACGGCGCCGCCCTCAGGCGCAGCCGGTGTCGAAACGGGGCCAGGCCTCGACGTGGGCCGGCTGACCGACGTACACGCGGTCGCCGGCGGGCGAGAGCCAGAGTCGGTTCCCGTCGCGGGCGTACGCCGTGGCGATGGCGTCGTCGGGCAGCTTCAGGTCGTCCACGAACGGCGTGGCCACGTAGGGGCGCAGCTCGGCGCTCGGGCGGCGCAGGAACAGCTTCTCCTCGCGGCCCTCGCCGAGCGACAGGAAGGTCATGCTCTGCCAGTCGCAGTGCTCGCTCCCCGGGAACGAGACGACCTCCGTCGTCGGCGCCGGAAGCCCATCGGCGCCGGTCCAGAGCTGGTAGCCGAAGTAGCTCTCGGCGACCTCCGCCGGGAACTCGGAGAAGTCGCACCGGGCCCAGCTCTCCAGGTACCAACCGTCGCCGCCGGCGCCCTCGGTGGCCGGACCATCGCGGAAGATCAGAGCGACGATGGGGGCGCTCGCTGTCGTGTAGGTCAGCAGCACGCGATCGGACTCGGACTTCGCGACCTCGAGGTCGAGGTCCGGCAGGCTGAGGAACAAGCCTTCCGAGCGGGCCGTCTCCAGCGCCTCGGCGACGTCGTCGCTCGTGGCCCCGTCGCCGTACACGTCGGACCGAGGCTTGCTGCCGTCCTGCGGCCCGTGCCGACACTCGACGACGTCGCCGGCCGCGCCGTAGCGGCCCTTCTCGACGTGGAGTGGTCCGTCGTACTGCTGGTCGGCCTTGGGCAGATCGATCGCCGCGCCGGAGTCGTCGCCGCAGCCACCCAGCGCCGCGACGCCCAGCACGAGCAGTGCGACCATCGCCGCCGTCTTCGGACCTCGCCTCATGACACTCCTCGCGTCTGCCCCTGTCACGGTAGACGCGAGGAGCCGCGCGGTGGTTCCACTCAGCGCACGGCCGCCACGTTTCCCGTCAGGTGCGCGTGGGCAGCCGAGCGGCCACCCACGGTGAGCAGCAACCACTGCATCGGACCTCGGACCAGCTCTCCGCTGCCCCAGGCCCACTCGACGTCCGTCGCCTCGAACCGGACGCCGCGGTACGGCGCGCGCAACCGGAGCAGCACCGGCAGCGACAGCAACCGGTCGGCAGCGGCCACGGCAGCATCGAGTGGCATTGCGTGCTCGATGCCGAGCGGCACGCAGATGTCCTGGGTGTGGATCAGCACGTCCGCCAGCGGCTCGAGCTCGCTGACGATCGGCGGGCGGCGGCGCGAGCCCACGAAGCCGCGGATGGTGGCGACGATCTCGTCGTGGTCCAACGGAGACCGGAGCGCGGTCTGCCGGATCATCGTGTCGAACCTCAAGCCCGACCGCAGAAACGGTCCGATCACGTCTCCGACTGTGGCCTGGGCGAAAGTGAGATGGGCGGCGACATCCCGCACCGTCCAGCGGTCGCACAGCGAGGCCTCGGCCCAGGCCCGCTCGGGGAGCCCAGCGAGGATGTCGGCCAGCGCAAGCCGTTGCTGGTCGGTGTGTCGCCAGATGGTGTCGGAGTCCATCTCGCCCTCCATTTAGTACGAATCTCTGTCTAAATTGCCACCACTGCGAGAAGGTGTCAACCATGAAGAGCCAGGAACCGGCCGTTCCCGAGCGACCCAACCTCGGGGTGCTGCTCTTCGTGTCGTACCGCGCGCTCGAGCGGCGTGCGTTCGATGCGGCGGTCAAGGCCGGGGCCACGGATCTCTCGATCGCCCAGGCCCGGATCCTGCAGCGGGTCGGGCCGCACGGCACGAGGGTCAGCGACCTGGCCGAGCAGGCGCTCGTGACCAAGCAGACCGCCGGCTACCTGGTCGAGCAGCTCGAGCGGACCGGGTACGTCGAGCGCGTCCCCGATCCCAGCGACGGCCGCGCCCGGCTGGTCCGGCTAACCGCTCGCGCCCGAGCCCTCGTCCCGGCCGCCAACGCCGAGGTCGAGCGCACCCTCTCCGAGTGGGAGGCCCACGTGGGCGCGGCAGCACTGCGCCAGGTGGATGAGACGCTCGCCAGGCTCTGGGAGATCACCGACCCCCAAGCGGGGTAGTCCCGGGTCAGTGGCGGGTGGAAATGCCGATCTGACCCGCCACTGACCCGGGACTACCCCGCGAGTGGGCTGGACCAGTGCGGGTCGGAGTACCGCAGGGCGCCCGACATTCCTAGGCTCACCCGTCACGGCCGAGTCCGCAGGCCACGAGGGAGGGTTCGATGACTGAGGCAGAAGGTGTAGTGGATCGCTCGCCGATCCAGCGAGTTGTCGCGCTGGTGGTCTTGCTCGCGGCCGGGACGGTCAGCCTGCCGCTGTCGGCGTACTTCCTGGACGACCAGGGCTCCGAGAACTGGATCTTCCCGGTGCAGCTCGGCGGCATGGCCCTGTTCGGCGCACTCGTCGGGGCCCTGTTGCCAGGTCTCGCAAGGGACGGGTCGTCGCGAGCCCGCGCCGCTCGGATCGGTGCCGTGATCGGCCTGGTGCTGTCCGTGGTGGGAGTGCTGGTGTTCTTCCTGCTCCTCAGCGGCTTCGACGGGGCCTGAGCTAGCGCCGCTGGATCACGATCCGGGGTGGCGTCGTGAGGCTCTGGCCGACGACGCAGTACTTCTCCGTGGTCTGCCCGAGCCGCGCCAGGGCCGCATCGTCGGCGTCCGTCGTGACCTCGATCGTCACCACCAGCCCGGTGACGCCGACCTCGGCGTCCCGGTTGCTGCCCAACGTGCCGGACGCGTCGAACTCACCCACCGCCGAGAGCTCGACGTCGGTCAGCGCCAGCCCCATCGCGGTGGCGACGCTGCGAGCGGTGACGCCCGCGCACGCCACCACGGCCTCCAGCAGCATGTCGGCCGAGCAGGCATCGGTGCCGTCGCCTCCGGTCGCCGCGTGCAGGCCCGCCCGCACCGGACCCGCGAACCCGTCCACCGTGCAGGTGATCCCGTCGGCCCGGAAGTCTCCCCGGGCCGACACGGGTGTCCGCGCGCTGGCCGGATCCTCCCGGTAGCGCTTCTTCAGCGGGGCTTGGAGGGCTCGTAGCTCCGATGCGTCCATGGCTGAGTATGGCGGGGGCGGCGCCCCCGCGGGCTCAACCGGCTGAGACCGGTGTCGCGATGTACGTCGACAGCACGTCGTAGCGCTCGAACTCGGGAGTGCCGGTGGGCTCGCCCATCACCTGGGTCAGGGCGGGTCCGAGCTTCTCCCTGCTGAAGCGCTCGAGGTGCTCCAGCGACGTCCCAGACGGCGACGACCTTGACGCCGCCGCCGCTGGCGATGACGAACCGCGCCTCGAGGCCGTCCGGCTCACCGCCGAGAGCCGCGATCACGCGGTCGACGCCTTCCTTGCCGGCAACGGGCGGGGTGGCGATGCTCATGATGCTCATGTCCTTCTCCTTCTCCGGGCGGTCCGAGGTGGACCGCGACGGAGGGAAGGTAGGAGCTGCGACAGCGTCCGGACGTCCGCCGAACTACTCACTTACCTGCTCAACCGCCAAGCCGTGACCTGCGCCCGGTTGCTGAGCCCCAGCTTGGTGAGCACGTGCTGCACGTGGTTCTGCGCGGTGCGCTCCGACAGCACCAGCCGCTCGGCGATCTGGCGGTTGGTCAGACCCTCGGCGACCAGGTCGGCGACCTCCCGCTCACGCGGGGTGAGCGGGTCGTCCGCCTCGGCGCTCAGCAGCCGGTCGGCACCCAGCGACCGGGCGGCCCGGGTGCCCAGGCGGCGCAGCCGGGTGGCCTCGGTGCCGCCGACGCAGGCGGCCAGGAGCAGGCGCGCCTCGGCCACGAAGGCAGCGGCACCGGCCGCCTCCGACGTCGCCAGGGCAGAGGTCAGCCAGGGCTCGGGGTCGCGGTCGAGCGCCTTCGCAGCGATGCCGAGGGCGAGGTCGACCGGTCCGTTGTAACCGACACCCGTGCCCACCGCCTGCTCACCGCGATACCCCTCGAGCCGGCTCCACAGGGCCTCCAGGTCGGCGGGCCGACCGAGCGCGGCCGCGCCGCGGACGGCGAGCACGAGCGCCGGCACCACGAAGAAGACCGGCAGGTCCCAGCTCTCGATCGGCCCGGCACCGAGGTATGTCGCCTCCGCGGACTCCAGGTCTCCCGCGGCAACCAGGAGGTTGGCGCGCGACAGCGGGTTCATCGTCAGGAACCGTGGCGGCGACGTGAACGGCTGGCGGATCTCTTCGACGACCTCCGGCCGGGGCGAGACATGCATGCTCATCGCGGTCTGCAGCGCCAGCCACACCCCCTTGGCGGGCATCGGCTCCCAGGGGCTCATCGTCGCGAACGCCGCGTCACTGAGCTCGATCGCCTCCGGGAAGCGGCCCTGCGCCTGGGCCACCGCGGCCGCCGCGCGCTGGTAGTGCCACCGGGCCACCGGCCCACCCGTGCGGTCGGCCACGGTCCGGAGGTCGGGCAGCGCCGCGGCCGCAGCGCTGAGCGGGCCTCCTTCCAGGCTGGTCTCGACCTTCCAGATCCGCCCCCACAGCTCGTCCGACGCGCTACCCAGCCGCTCTCCCGCAGCGATCACCTCGTCGGCGATCTGTCTCCGCTCGGCGCGGCCGCTCGGACCAGGCAGCGCCTCCTGCCGGGCGCGCAGTGCATCCACGAGCGCTCGGTCGTCGTCGGTGCCCCGCGCCAGGGTCAGCGCCTCGGCACTCGCCGCGTCGGTGAGCTCCGGGTCGCCGGCGTAGAAGGCCAGGCGGCTACGCAGGGCCGAGAGCCGGGCCCGCAGCGCCTGGTCAGCGGGCGGATCGGCCAGGGCCCGGGCACACAGCGCGGCCGACAGGGCGCCGACGGCCGGGTCGGCGGCCGGCGGCAGCACGAGCGCCGCCTCCGCCAGCTGGTCGGGCGTCGATGCGAGGTCCGCGGCTTTCCCGGCTGCTGATGCGGCACGCTCCAGGTCGCCGGCCGCGCTCGCAACCTCGGCGAGCTCCACCAGGATGACCCGTCGCGAGGGGTCATCTGTCGCAGCGCCCAGCGCGAGCTCGTACAGCGCGACCGCCTCGTCGGGCGCTGAGCGCCGGGCCGCCTCCCGGGCGGCCGGCGGCTGCCCAGCGGCGTACCCCCTCGTCGTCACCAGCGGCATCCGCGTGCCGGGTGAGCGTGGCGAGCCGATCGGGACTCTCGCCGTGGACGCTGAGCAGGGCGGCGCCGATCCGGGCATGCCGGTCGCGCGCGGCGGCGGCGCCGAGCGACTGGACCACGGCGTCCCGGGTCAGCGCGTGCGAGAAGCGGGCCTGCGCGCGGTCGAGCAGACCCTGCGCGGCCGCCGGCTCGAGGTCGGGAGCGGGGTCGCGGCCCAGAGCCGCCTCGAGCACCTCGAGGTCGAGCTCGCGACCCAGCACCGCGGCCAGCTCGAGGCTCTCCCGGCGCGCTGGCGACAGCCGGTCGAGGCGGCCGGTGACGATGTCGATCACGCTGCTCGGCGGACGCTTCGGATCCCAGGTGCCGTCGGCCAGCGCGCGGGCGACCTCCACCACGAACAGCGGGTTGCCACCGGTGACGGCCCGCACCTCCTCGGCACTCTCCGTGACCGGCACCAGCGCGGCCACCTCCTCGCCGCTGAGGGGGGACAGGTCCCAGCGGGTGGCGCTCGACGCGCGTTGGAGATCCCCCAGCCAGGCCGTGCCGGCGACCGGGCGGGCGGTGACCACCAGCAGCAGGCGAGCCATGGCGGCCTCGTGCGCGAGGTGCAGCAGCAGCCGGCGGGAGGCGTCGTCCATGACGTGCACGTCGTCGAGCACCACGACCAGCCCAGCACCTGCGGCAGCCTCCGACAGGGCGCCGGCCACGGCCTCCATCACGGCGTAGGGATCGCTCGGTCCTTCGGCGTCGAGCACGGACCGGGCCGCCGGCAGGGATGACAGCACCTGCCGCCAGGGCCAGTACGCCGGCACCGTCTCCCCCTCCGGGCTGCGCCCCCATCTGGTCGGTACGCCGTCGGCCAGGGCGCGCCCGGCCAGCTCGGCCGCCAGCCGGGTCTTGCCGATGCCGGCCTCACCCACGAGCAGGACCACTCCCCCGTGCCCGCGCCGCAGGCCGGTCAGCGCAGCGACCAGCGAGTCGAGCTCTCGCGCCCGACCCACCAGCGGGTCAGTACCGACGGCCATCCGGGCTCACGAGCTCTTCGTCGCTGTGGACAAGCGGCGCGAACACCTCGAGCGGCTCGGCCTTGCCCTTGAGCGGGATCGTGCCGCGCGACACGAGGTTCGGTCGCCCCAGCATCAGCGCCCGGGTCGCGCCGGTGATCAGCACGTCGTCACCGGTCTCGCGGGTCGCCCCTTCGACGCGGGCCGCCACGTTGACGGCGTCGCCGATCACGCTGAAGTTCAGCCGACCGCCTCCCCCGATCGACCCCGCGACCACCCGGCCGGAGTTCACACCGACGCCGACAGTGAGCCCGGTGTCGCCGGCGTTGACCGCTGACGCGATCTCGCAGGCGGCACTCACCGCGCGGTCGGCGTGGTCGGGGTACGTCTCAGGGGCGCCGAAGACCGCCAGCAACCCGTCGCCGATGAACTTGTCGACGTGCCCACCGTGTCGGGCGACGATCGGCACCATCGTCTCGAAGAGCCGGTTGAGCGTGGCGACGACCTCGGTGGCCAACGCCTGCTCGGCGTACGACGTGAACCCCCGGACGTCGCAGAACATGATCGAGACGTCGACCTCCACGCCCTCCTGCGGGAACTGCCCCGACATGATCAGCTCGGCAACCTCCTTGTCCATGTAGGTGCCGAACGCCACCCGCAGCTCTTCGCGCTCCTCCAGCCCACGGGCCATCAGGTTGAAGTCGTGGGCGAGCTCGCCGAGCTCGTCACTGGTGACGACCGGCACCCGCGCGGTGAGGTTGCCGTCGCGGACCTGCTCCAGCGCACGGCGTACGTCGTTGATGGGCTCGGTGATCCCGCGCGCCAGCAGCATCGCGAGCTCATGGGAGAGCGCGAGGCCCACGACGAGCGACACCACCACGGCCAGGGCCAGCTGCGCCGAACCCTCCCGCCCACCGACCAGGGCGGCGACCAGCACCCCCGTTGCCGCCGTGTACGCCGGCAGGCCGACCCGCAGCCGCTTGCTCATCGGCAGCCCGTGCCGCTCGAACGGGAAGTCGTCGGGCAGCGTCGCAGCGATGTCCGCCACCATCGGCCGCGACAACGCCTCGCCCACCGAGTAGCTGAGCACGGTGGCGTAGGCGGCGGGAATCACGCAGGCCAGGACCACCACGAAGAACTCGGGCCACCGCAGGTCCAGCAGCCACACCGCGACCGCCGACGTCGGCAGCACGGCCACGACGTTCACCCGCCACGAGTCCCGGCGGTACTGGCGCAGGATCAGCGTGGTCGCCGCCTCCCACGCCGCGACGGTGAGCTCGGCGCCCGGGTCCTCGGTCTGCTTCCAGGCGATGATCTTGTCGAACGCGTCGCGGGCACGCAGGGTCGCCCAGATCACGACGCCCACGGTCAGCGCGCAGCCCGTGGCCGTGACACCGACGACCTCGCGGATCGTCGGGTCGTAGTAGGAGGCGATGGTCGCGACGGTGAGGATCGCCACGAAGACCGATACGCCCGCCTGGCCGGCGATGAGCACCCACCGGTAGCGGCATTCGAGGCGCTCGTACAGCCATCCAGTAGTCCGGTCGAGCACAAGGCGAGTGTGACCCGCCTCAGGAGATCCGTCCATCAGGCGCGAGCGTCGCGGCGGTGATGTTCGGGGCTGCGGTGTCGCTGCTTTCCCAAGGTATGCAGACGAACCGCCGCTTACCACGATGAGCAACCCGTGGGAAGCGCAGACTCAGCTGCATACCTTGATGAAGCAGCGCCGACGCTCGTCCATGCGGACCTGCCGGCCCGACCAACCGCCAGCACCGACGGAAATGTCGGAAGAGCCGGCTCAGGAGGATCAGGAAGCGCGGCGGTGCAGGTTGCCGATCAGGATGTCGCGGATGGTCTGGGACTCGGCGTCGTCCTGCCCGCTCAGCGCGGCGAGGAGGTCGTCGACCTCGGCCGGCGTGGAGTACGTCGCTAGGTCGCGCTCCAGGGCGCGGTAGGCCGCGCGGGCCTGCCGCCGCTCGCGGAGCTCGTCACGGACCCCGGTCAGGATCCGCAGGTGGGGGGTACGTGTGGTGATGTTCATGGAGCCAATTCTCCGGCGTGACGATCCATACGTCCAATGTAGATCGTCGCACTGACTCATGCGATATCGTCATGGATATGGACACCGAGGCGCTGCGCTGGTTCCAGCACGTGACCGACGGGGCCACGGTCACCGAGGTGGCCGACATCTACCGCGTCAGCCAACCCGGGGTCTCGAGGGCGCTGGCCCGGCTGGAGGACGAGCTCGGCACTCCCCTGCTCCGCAAGACCGGGCGGCTGCTCCGGCCGACCCACGCCGGCATCGTGTTCAAGCGGCACGTCGACAGCGTGCTCCACGCGCTCGACGACGGGGTGGCCGCGGTCAACGAGCTGGTCGACCCCGAGACGGGCACGGTCGCCGTGGCCTTCCAGCTCTCGCTCGGTGCGTGGCTGGTGCCGAGCCTGATCAGCCGCTTCCGCGCCGAGCATCCCCAGGTCCAGTTCCGGCTTCAGCAGTCCGACGACGCGCTGGGGTCGTCACTGGTCGCCGAGGGCCGGATCGACCTGGAGTTCACGTCCCGGCGCCCGCGCAACCCTGCCGTGCGCTGGCAGCGACTCTTCGCCCAGCCCCTGCTGCTGGCGGTCCCTCCCGGCCACGCGTTTGCCGACCGCGACGAGGTCGCCCTCTCCGACGCGGCCGACGAGGACTTCGTGATGCTGCGCCCGTCGTGGGAGCTGCGCACGCTGACCGACGAGCTGTGCGCCGCAGCCGGCATCGTGCCGCGGGTCGCCTTCGAGTGCGACGACCTGCTGGTCGCGCGCGGCTTCGTCGCCGCCGGGCTCGGCGTGGCGATCGTGCCCGGCACGGACTCCGGGCCGGAGAGTGACGGCGCGGGCGGGGTGCGGCTGATCCCGATCTCCGACGACGGCGCCTCCCGAGACGTCGGGCCTCGCGTGGTCGCGGACCCGGCGCTTGCTCCCTTCCGCGGAGCTCTTCCGGCAGCACGTCCTGGGGTGACGCCCGGCCGCCTCTCTCGTTGGACTGGCATGCGTAGGTCCTTGGGTCTGCCTGGTCGCGGCGCTCGCCGTCGCCCTGCCGCTGGGGGCCACGACCGCGGGTGCGATCCCGATCCCGGGCGACCCGCTGCCCGCCGGCACCCCGGCGTACGCCGGCAAGCCTGCGAAGCCGCGTCCGGTCAAGGTGCCGCTGCCACCGCAGCACCCCTACCTGGCCGACGACCCGGGCAACAACATCCACAACGACGCCTACATGACCGACGCCTACCCCGGGCCCGGTCCGCTCGGCATCCGGCCGACCGTGACGTCGACCCTGCAGGTCGCCGAGTGCGCCAGCGTGACCTTCGACCGGCGCGGCCGGATCGAGACCGTCTGCGTCGGGGTGACCACGCCGACCCTGAAGCTGTTCGACCCGACGACGCTCGAGGAGATCGCGCAGTACCGACTGCCCAACCGGCGGCTCGGTCTCGACGTGTTCAGCGACTTCTCGGGCGGCGGGTACTTCTACCTCGACCACCACGACCGGGCGGTGATCCCCACCGGCACCAACCACATCCAGGTGGTGGACCAGAACGCCGCCGGCAACCGGTTCGTGCTCGCCCGCGACTTCGACCTGACCGGCGCGATGGCCAAGGACGACAAGATCATCTCGGTCCTGCCGGCCTGGAGCGGCGAGCTGGTGTTCGTCACCGAGAGAGGTGTCGTCGGCGCGGTGGACCGCCGGACCGGACGAGTCCGCGTGGTCCGGCTCGGCGAGGTCGTGACCAACTCCTTCGCCGTCGACGAGACCGGCGGCATCTACGTCGTCTCGACCGCCGCGCTCTACCGGATCGACCTCGGCCGCAGCGGTGCTCCCCGGGTGACCTGGCGCGAGAAGTACGCCAACACCGGCGAGCTGAAGCCCGGCCAGGTCTCCCCCGGCTCCGGGACCACGCCGACGCTCGTCAACGACGAGTGGGTCGCGATCACCGACAACGCCGACCCGATGCAGATCGTGGTCTACCAGCGCGGCCGCCACGTGCAGGGCGACCGGGAGGTGTGCAGCGTGCCCGTCTTCACGAAGGGCGCCAGCGCCACCGACAACTCCCTGATCGCTGCCGGCAGGGCGCTGGTGGTGACCAACAACTACGGCTACGCCGGTCCGGTCCAGACGATCGCCGGGCAGGTCACCTCTCCGGGGATCGAGCGGGTCGACATCGACCGTGACGGCAAGGGCTGCCACGTCGTCTGGCGCAACCGCACCGACCGTTCCCCCTCAGCGGTGGCCAAGCTGTCGCTCGCCAACGGATTGATCTACGCCGTCACCCGCGAACGCCGGCTGCTGGTCGACTCCTGGTACCTCACCGCGCTCGACTTCCGCACCGGGCGGGCGGTGTTCAAGCAGCGCTACGGCACCGGCTTCGGCAACAACGTCAACTACGCGCCGGTCAGTCTCGGCCCGGACGGAGCGGCGTACGTCGGCGTCCTGGGCGGGCTGGTGCGGATCGCTGACCGCCGCTGATCCCTCGACGGGTCAGGCGGTGGGGCGCAGCACGATCGACGCCACCAGCAGCACGAACAGCACGACCGAGGCGACGGCGAACGCGTAGAAACGCAGGGCCTGGGCCGGGGTCGGCCGCGCCAGGGTGTCCTGGTCGTGGTGGCTGAGCTGAGCGGTGGACATGCACCGATCCTGCTCCAAGAACCAGATAAATGCAAGTGACTTACTGAACTTTACTATCCCGGTGCGTTGAACCACGGATCCCGCAAGTCCACGAACGTGGGCTGTCCGATAGCGAGTCCGTTCAGCTCCTCCATCGCTGCCTGCAGCTCCGCCGGAGGCTCCTTCTTCTCCCCCTCGCGGGCCTCCGCCTCGGACGTGAAGTAGAGGACCATCGTCCACGCGTCCTCCTCGTGGTCGGCGTACACCGAACCGAGGATGTCCGGTCGGAACGACGGCCAGTCCACGGCGTCGTCGGCCATCAGCTCACGGGCGCGAGCCGCGTCGCTGGTGCGTCCCTGCATGACCTGGACGAACCCGGCCTGCGACGGATCACCGTAGACGTCGACCACGACCGACGTGCTGTTGTGGAAGACCGGCTCGCCGGTGAACAGCGCAGACATCTCGTCCCACCACGCACCCTGCTCCGGCAGGTCGCTGTTCTGCTGCGCGGCCTCCTCGGACTCGAACCGCGCCACCGCGACCAGCTGACCGTCGTCGCTCACCCCGGACGTGCTGCCGAGCCAGCCCACTGCCTTCGGGGCGAGCTCCGCTACCCACTTCTCCATCTGCGCGCGCACCTGCGCCGCATCGGACACCTGACCCTGGATCACCTGCACGAACATTGTCGGCTCCTTCTCCTGGACGTCGCTTTGGACGTTACTCCCGAACGGGCCCGGCTCACTAGGGCTGCTTCACCCATAGTCCGTTCGGGGCATGTCCACGGCGACGCAACGTCCCTAGATTGAGAGTTTCAGCCTCGTCGAAGGGACCCCCATGAAGACGACCATCCTGGCCGCCAGCTGTCTGCTCGCTCTCGCCGCTACACCCGTTGTGCTCGCCACTCCGGCTCAGGCCGCTGCGTGCGGCGGTGCCAGCTACGGTTCCTCGGCCCCGATCGGCTCGACCCACTACGGGGTCGACGACGTCAGCGCCAAGGGGGTCGCCTGCAGCCGCGCGAAGAAGGTCGCGTTGGCTTCCGAAGGTGTCGGGGGTGAGCGCTACGTCAGCAAGGGCTTCCGGTGCGTGCCCCGGGCGATGCGGGCCTCGGGCAAGCGCCCCTACGTCTGCACGAAGATCAAGAAGCCGGCCGAAGGCGCCCGGCCCAAGATCACGTTCCTGACGCTGGGCAACGGCTGAGCCGTCACCAGGGCGAGGCCGCGTAGTCCTTCAGAAAGACTCCGTGCACGTCGTCGCCGGCCTCGCCGCGCACGATCGGGTCGTAGACCCGCGCGGCTCCGTCGACCAGGTCCAGCGGTGCCTTGAACCCCTCTTCGGCCAGCCGCATCTTGGTGACGTGGGGTCGCTCGTCGGTGATCCAGCCGGTGTCGACGGCCGTCATCAGGATGCCGTCGGCCTCCAGCATCTCGCCCGCGCTGGTGTAGGTCAGCATGTTGAGCGCTGCCTTCGACATGTTGGTGTGCGGGTGCCCGGGCCCCTTGTAGCGCCGCCCGAACTGGCCCTCCATGGCCGACACGTTGACGACGTACTTCCGCTGGGCCGGGGAGGCCGCGAGCGCGGGACGCAGGCGGCTGATCAGGATGAACGGCGCGGTCTGGTTGCACAGCTGCACCTCGAGCAGCTCGAGCTCGCCGATCTCCCCGACGCCCTGCACCCAGCTGTTGGTGTCGACCACGTCGGGCACCAGCCCGCCGGCGTCGATCCGGTCGAGGTCGGCCGAGCCCGCCGTCATCGCCAGCTCGGTCAGCTGGTCGGCGGTCGCAGCGTCGGCGGCCAGCACGGGGTGCGCGTCGACCGAACCGACCAGCGCCGCCGGGTGCAGGTCGCTGGTGTGGCCGAAGGTCACCAGCTCCGGGCCGCCGTTGTCGTGGTGCAGCTCCGGAGGCAGCGGCGTCCGTTCGGCTTCGGCGAGGGGTGCATAGGCGCCCGGCAGCCGCCGGACCGTCTGCGCGGCGTTGTTGATCAGGATGTCGAGGTGGCCCCGGGCCCGGACGTCGTCGGCCAGCCCGATCACCTGGGCCGGGTCGCGCAGGTCGATGCCGACCACCCGCAGCCGCGGCAGCCACTCGTCGCTGTCGGGCAGGCTGGCGAACCGGCGTACGGCGTCGTGCGGGAAGCGCGTGGTGATGGTCAGGTCGGCGCCGTCGCGCAGCAGGCGCAGGGCGATGTACATGCCGATCTTGGCGCGGCCGCCGGTCAGCAGCGCGCGTCGGCCGGTGAGGTCGGTGCGCGCGTCTCGCTTGTCGTGGCTGAGGGCCGCGCACGCCGGACAGAGCTGGTGGTAGAACGCATCGACGTCGACGTACTTCTGCTTGCAGATGTAGCAGGCCCGCGGCACCAGGAGCCTGCCCGCCGTCGCACCCCGGGCGGTCGAGGTGAGCGGCAGGCCGGCGGTCTCGTCGTCGATCCGTGAGGCCGACCCGGTGCCGGTCAGCTCGACCACAGCGCGGTCGGCCGCGGCCACCTTCTGCCGGTGGGCCAGTCGCCGCTCGCGCTTGGCGGCCTTGAAGAAGCCCGCCGTCGCCCGGCGGAGCGCGACGAACGAGGGGTCGTCCTGATCCAGGTCGCCCGCCTCCTTGAGGACGCGCAACGCGATCTCCAGCTCGTCCTCACGCACCCGCAAAGTATGCCGCCGGGTGCCGGTCTATCCCGCATCCGCTGCGACTCTGCGAAACTCGACCATGGTCTCGAAAACCAAGCACGACCCCGGGCCACCGCTGGCCTGGGCCGCGATTTTCGCGACGGCGCCGCTCGCGACGTACGTCAACATGCCGGGGGCGCCGTTCCACACCCGATTCGGACCCGTCTTCTACCGCGGGCGCCTCGACGGCAAGGCCAGGGTGCTCGTCGTGGGCCAGGATCCGTCCACCGATGAGACGCTCGCCGGCCGCATCCTGGTCGGCCAGGCCGGGCAGATCACCCAGCACTTCCTGGCCAAGCTCGGACTGACCAGGTCCTACCTGATGTTCAACACGTTCCTCTACGGCGTGCAGAGCGGCGCCATCACGCCGGACCTGGTGACCAACCCGGACATCACGGCGTTCCGCAACAAGCTGTTCGACAAGGCGAAGGCCGCCAACCCGCTGACGGCCGTGCTCGCCTTCGGCACCAAGGCGCAGGAGAGCGTCGCCGCGTGGCCCGGCAAGGGCAGTCTGACCGTCGTCAAGCTGACCCATCCGACGGCACCCAGCGGCGTCGCCGCCAACTGGAACTCCAAGCTCTCGGCAGCGAGCGCTGCCGTGAGCCCGGACCCGGACGGGACCGTGGACCTGACACCGTTCGACACGTCAGCAGCAGCGATGCCCACGTCGGACATCCCGCGCTTCGACCTGCCGTTCGGGAACCCGCCGTGGCACGGCACCGGTGGCCGTACGAGCAGCCAGCGCGTCTCCGGAGCCTTCGAGACCGAGATCCGCTGGACCGCGCCCTAGGTCAACAGGCGGCGTACACCGAACGGGTGAGCGCCGGTCCCGAGGTGACCTGCCGGCCGCGGTCCAGCCCCCAGCCGCGCTGCCAGTCGGAGTCGACCTCTGCGCCGTTCATCTCCTCCTCGCCGCCGACCAGGCTGAAGCGAGGCATCAGCCGCGGCCCGAGGTGCGCCCGCTTGTCCTGGATCGTGCCCACCGGCTTGCCGTCGACGAACCAGGTCGTATGCCTGGTGCCGACCTCGACGGCGATGTTGAACGGGGTCTCGCCCACCCGGACGCCGGACAGGCGCCGTGTCCAGACCGACCCTGCGTCCTGCGACCGGACGCCGATGGTCACTCCCGGCGACCCCATCGTCACGTCGGCGACCACCACGCTCTCCTGCGGACACGAGGACACCGGCGTACGTCGGGGCACCAGGTCGAGCCGGAACCGGTACGGCCGGGGCCCTCCCTCGAACGACCAGCCCTGCAGGCGGAACTCCCACCGGCCGGTCGAGCGGCTGTTGCCCCGCATCGTGGCCGTCGTGGTCCCGAGGTCACCGATGCCGGCGTGCTTGAGCTTGCTCTGCAGCACCAGGGCGCCGTTGAACGGGGCGGCCCGGCCGGTGCCGTCGGAGGTGTCGCGCCACAGACCCCTCGGGCGGGTGCCCTTCGACGGCGGGGAGGTCAGGTCCTGGCCGCGTTCCCAGGCGAAGTCGAAGACCGTCGACCCCCAGCCGTAGCGCTCGCTCGCGGTCGGCCGGAACGCAGTCCTCGCAGCTCGGACCAGCGCCTTGTCTGCCGCGCCCGGGGCGGTGCGCTCCGGCAGCGCCTCACCAGGCTCGAGGACAGAGAAGTACGTCGGGAACGAGGCGTACCAGCCGATCCAGTTCTTCCCGGCAGTCCAGCGCGCCTGGCGGGCTCGCAACACCCGCTCCCCCGCCGCCGGCGCGTCGACCTGGAAGAAGACGTGTCCGGCGTCGTCGGACCTGCCCGTCTGGATCGTCCGCCACTCGTTGCCCGCACGCTCCTGCAGCGCGACCGCTCGTCCCGGGATCGGCGGCGGTGTGCCGAGCACCGGACGGACCGGCGGCGTGGCGTCCGCGACGACCGTGAACGGCAACCCCGGCTCGACCGCATGGAACGGCGAGTCGGCGTCGGCGCCCTCGAGCGTGAGCGTGATCTCCTGCGGACGGGCGTTGAAGAGCCAGGCCGTCGTGGTGACTCCGGGCCCGGTGACGCGGTAGCTGATGTCGAACATCGACGGTGCGGTGAAGGTGAAGTCGAAGCCGCCGTTCGCGTTGGTGCGGAACGTCGAGTCGGGCACGTCGAGCCAGGTGTCACCCTGCCGGTTCATGTGCGACTGCAGGTGCACCGTCCGCCGGCCCGGCTTGCCGACGTTGCCCCGGAACCGCACCGCCTGTCCGGCCACGTAGACCTGCGGGGTGACGGTGAGCGAAGAAGTACGCGCCGGGCGAGGCGCCGCTGGTTCCTCGCCCGACGCGGTGCGAGCAGTCGCGGCAAGGCCCGGCAGGAGCAGCGCCAGC
This sequence comes from uncultured Actinomycetota bacterium, assembly GCA_963769475.1. Classification (GTDB taxonomy): domain Bacteria; phylum Actinomycetota; class Actinomycetes; order Propionibacteriales; family Nocardioidaceae; genus Nocardioides. Next base: position 321,917 of record CAVYLX010000005.1, read on the forward strand.
GCAAAGGCTGCGACGCAACGACGGGGAGCACCTCGGGAGCCCGAGACCGACTCGTACACGCACGGGATTCTGGGTACGACGGTGTGTGGCCACACCGGATCGCCTTCGATTTACCCGATTGGAGGTAGGTCAGCACCAACGCTCGAAAGGGGCTCTTCGCAGTTGAGGGTGTAGTCCGGTCGGCGCGTCGGTGGCCGGGTAGGGGTCGAGGTCTCCCGAGGATGGAGGTGACTATGCTCTCGGGCTCGAAGTGCTCGGGCAGCGGTTGGAGCCCGATCGGGCGATTCTCCGGTGCCGGGTTGTCGAGCCCGACAGATGGTGTCGTCGCTGCGGATGCCCTGGCGCGGCCACGCACACGGCGGTCCGGCGGTTGGCGCACGAGCCGTTCGGGTGGCGGCCCACGGTTTTGGAGGTCAGCCTCCGCCGATACCGTTGTAACGCCGCCTCCGACGACCCGGAACACGGACCGACGACGCGCCGCGAGCCGTCAGTCGCCGACGCTGCCGTCGATCATCTCGCGCAGGATGTCCGCGTGGCCCGCGTGCCGGGCGGTCTCCACGATCACGTGCAGGTACATCCACGTCAGCTCCCTGCCCCGCGGTGTGGTGACGGCGTAGTCGAGGCTGTGCTGGGCGGCGATCTCGCGGGAGCGGTCGCACTCCGCCTGGTAGGCGCCGATGACGTCGTCGAACTTCTCGTTGGGCTCCAACCGCAGGTCAGCCTCCGGGTCTGCGTCGGTCCACGGCGGCGTGGGCAGCTCCGCGGCGGGGATCTGCCCGATCTGCTCGGCGAACCCGCCCAGTTCCACCCACCGCAGGTGTTTGATCAGGCCGCCGAGGTTGGTGCCGGTCGGCACCGGGCTGCGCCGGGCGTCCTCCTCCGACACCCCGCGGGCCTTGCGCACGACGGCGTCGCGCAGATAATCCAGGAACGTCTCGAGCTGCTCGCGCTCGCTGGCGGCGACCACGCTGCCGAGGACCTCACCGGGTCTAGTCACGGCCCGAACGTAGCACGCGGGCCGACCCTCGCACCGGGGGCTATTTGGGCTCTTCGCAGTCGCAGTTGAGAGTGTAGTCCGGTCGGCGCGTCGCTCGCCTACTTCGACCGGCCCGGCACATCCAACGGCCCCACCGAAGCGATCAACGGCCGCCTCGAACACCTCCGCGGCTCCGCCCTCGGGTTCCGCAACCTGACGAACTACATCGCCAGATCACTACTCGAGACTGGCGGCTTCCGACCCCAACTACACCCTCGATTGTGAAGAGCCTCGAAAGGACGACCGCCACAGGGACCGGTGGAACGATGAGCCCGTGACCGCGACCCGGACAGTCATCGTCGTCGCCGGAGTCGTGCTGCTCGCAGCAATCGGGGCCGGGATCGCCCTGACGCTCAGTAGTGACGAGGACGAGACCGCTGACCTGACGGTCGGCTGGGGCGGCAGCGAAGGGCACCCCAGCTGCGTCTACGACCCGGAGGGTCACACCGCCGACGCCACGCTCACCATCGACGGCACCGCACCTCGACCCGTCACGGTGACCGTGACCGTCACCGCGTACGCAGACGAGAACACCTCCCAACCGGTCGGCTCGAGCAGCCGCAGCGTGCAGGTCGAAGGGACCGTGCACCAGCCCCTCGTCGTCACCATCCCCGTCGAGCGCGCACCCCACGTCGACGTGGACGGCGAAACTGCCTGCTCCCTCTCGGTGAAGTACTGACTAGAAGGAGATGCCGATGCCGCCGGCGTCCTCCCACTCCTCGAACTGGCGCTCGGTGATGGCGGGCCAACGCGTGTGGCCGGGTCGTGGGTAGACCCGGTCGAAGTACGACGCCGGGCGGTAGGTCGGGTCGAAGAAGCAGCCCTGGCCGTGGACGGCGTCGTACGCCGGACAGGCCGCGGCCAGCGACCTCGCCGACGGCTTGCGGCCGTCGGCCACCCAGGCGTGCAGCGCATCGATCGCCGTTGCGTAGCCGGAGTTGCTGAGGGCGCTGTGCTCGCTCTCCCGGGTGAACGTCTGGACCAGGTGGCGGCCGTTGCCCGCCGCCTGCACGGACGCGCGGTAGGCCGACTCGTGCTCCACGAACGCGGTCGGGTCGTCGATGGCGTGCAGCGTCAGCACCGGCACCGAGATCTCCCCGGTCAGGTCGCTGTCGAAGGTCAGGTCGCGGCGCGCGGCCCGGTCGGCGGCGTACCGCAGGACACCCTTGTTGAGGGCCTTGTTGTCGTCCGAGCCGCGGTAGGTGACGCCGACGTTGGTGAACGGGTTCCGGTCGCCCAGGCGCTCGTGGACGATGTCGCGGAACGTGAACGTCGCGAAGCTGAGGTGCGAGAAGAACGTGCGCTCGGGGATGCGCACCACCGCGAGGATGTTGGCGAGGTTCGCGCGCTGCTCGGGTGTCCGCTCCTCCGCTGCCGACTGGTAGCCCGTGCACTCCTGCGCCCGGGCGCGGAGGTCCGCCGAGGTCATGGTCGACCCGGCAGGCAGACCCCGCCACAGCTCGTACTGCGGCTCGGTCGGACGGGGGTGGTTGCCGCAGTAGTACTGGTAGACGACCCGCAGGTCGAGCCGGTAGTCGTAGCCGCGGCTCGCGCCGGCGAGTACGCCGTTGGTCAGCAGGGCGCCGTCGTACCGTCCGGCCTTCTTCTGGCCGTAGATCTCCAGGGTCTTCGCAGCGACGTCGCCGCCCCACGACTGACCGTGGAGCAGCGTCGTGTCGGGCTCACCGAAGGCGTCGACGAACAGCTGGCGCACCTGCTCGGTGTCGGCGGCCGCCATCTGCGTCCCGTAGCCACCGCGGCGGTACGACGAGCCGGCCCAGGCGTAGCCCTCCGCCACCATCACCGCCCACCGGTCGAGGTCGTCGCGCGACCGCTCGGGTGACGCCGCGCCGAGGTCGGGCCCGCCGTGGGCGTGCACCACCAGGGTGCCTTTCCAGTCCTCGGGCACGGCGATCCAGTAGTAGGCGCCCGACTCCTGCTGCCCCGAGTAGCACGTGGTGCCCTCGGGCAAGGACTCCGGACATTCGGTCACCGGCAGGCCCGGCTCGGCGGCGGCCGGTGAGGGCAACGCCGTCGTCGTGCCGGCCAGGCACAGGCCGGCCACCACTGCTGCCAATGGCCGTCGCTGATGGGAACTCGTCGAACTCGGTTTGCGCATCGCTGCTTCTCCTCGGTCACGCCCGGGACCCGGACCTCTTGACGGACCTGTCGACCGTGACCCACGTCACAGCAGGCGGCAACGTTGCGGTCATATCGGTCGCGGACCGGCCGAAGTAATCGGTTTCCCGCGCCCCGCATGGCACGACACCATGGCGCCCATGTCGTTGCCCACCCCCACCCTGCACACCGATCGCCTGCGACTGCGCCCCTTCACCGCCGCGGACGCGGACGCTCTCTACGCCCTGCACAGCAACGCCTTCGTGCTGCGCTACTGGGACTCGCCACCCTGGAGCGAGCCCGCGCGTGCCGAGCGCTTCATCGCGGCGTGCCGGCAGCTGGCGGAGGACGGCAGCGGGGCGCGGCTCGCCATCGACCGGGTCTCCGACTCGACGTTCCTCGGCTGGTGCGGCCTGACCCAGTGGAACCCGGACTATCGCAGCGCGTCGTTGGGCTACTGCTTCAACGAAGCGGCCTGGGGCCACGGCTATGCGACGGAGGCCGCGCGCGCCGTTCTCCGCTGGGCGTACGACACGCTCGACCTGAATCGAGTCCAGGCCGAGACCGATACCCGCAACGTGGCATCTGCTCGCGTGCTGGAGAAGCTCGGCTTCATCCGCGAAGGCACGCTGCGGGAGGACTGCGTCGTCAACGGCGACGTGTCGGACTCATGGGTCTACGGGCTGCTCCGGCGGCAGTGGCAGCCCGGTCTCGATGGTGGCCTGCCGGCTGGTCGTGTCGACCAGTAGCCGGAAGACGTCGGGTCGGTTGTAGTGGCCGGTCGGGTCCATGAAGCGGCGGGCCGCGGCCACCTCGGCCAGGTCGACCTCGGCGATGAGCGTTTCCTCGGCCTCGCGGACGGGACCGCCGAGCAGCTCACCGTTGGGCCCGAAGATCACGGTGTTCCCCGGCTCGATCCAGGGGCCGTGCTCGTCGACGAAGGCGGCTGGGACGAGCCGGTCGCGGTTGGGGAAGTCCGCCGGAATCTGGTCGACGTGCAGGACCGGATTCACCCCGACGACGTACATCCGGTTCTCCCGGGCCAGGTGCTGCATGCTCGCGACCCAGCCATCGCCCTGGGCCAGGGTCGGCGCCAGCCAGACGTCGACGCCCTGGGCGTAGAGGTGGAACCGGGCCAGGGGCATGTAGTTCTCCCAGCAGATCAGCCCACCGATCCGGCCGTGCTCGGTGTCCACCACCCGCAGCGTCGATCCGTCCCCCATGCCCCACACCGTGCGTTCCGAGCCGGTCGGCACGAGCTTGCGGTGACGGTCGACCAGCCGTCCGTCCGGAGAGAAGTACAGGACCGTGTTGTAGATCGTCGACCCGTTCGGCTCGCGCTCCTGGACCCCGACGACCAACCACACGCTGTGCTGCTCGGCGATCCTCGCCAGTCGGTCTGCTGCGGGACCCGGGATGACCACCGCGTTGTCCACGAGCATGGCGAACCAGTCAGCGTCGCCGTCCCAGATCGGCCGCGTGTCGATCCAGATCGGCGTCCCCGGCACGAAGACCTCCGGGAACACCACGAGCTGCGCGCCCTGTTCGAGCGGCGTCGGCGGTCAGTTCCTCGACCCGGTCGATCGTGGCGTCGCGGTTCATCAGCACGTACGTCGCCTGCACAGCCGCGATCGTCAGTGAGGCCATGGCGGACCCTCCCTTCAACCTGGAGAAGAGCCTGCCGCACCGGGACGTGCCCGTCCATCCACCCTGCGCCTTGTCGGCGCGGTGTCACAGTCGTCTCGTGGTGAACAGAGTGGTCCCGTAGACCTCGTCCACTTCCTTACGCTCGGTCTCGATGAACCCAACCTTTGCCAGCACCCGGCGAGAAGCGGTGTTCCAGTCCCACACCGTGGCCCACAAACGCCGGTATCCGGACTGTCTCGCCTGGTCAATGACCGCCAACGAGGCCTCGGTCGCGTATCCCTGACGCCAGACCCGGCGTAACAGCTCGAACGCCAGCTCCGGCTCCCCTTCGGACCCTCGTCCGCTGTCGATCAGCCCGCAGTAGCCGATGACGTCTTGAGTGGCCTTCCGCTCGATCGCCAGCAGCCCGATTGACGAGGGGTGGTTGGTGCGGATCGCCTCCTCGAGGTCTGCGACCGTGGGGTGTCCATCCGCGTCGATTCGGCGGTGCGGGGGCACTCGTGGGTCACGTTCGGTCCACAGCTCCCGCTGGACGACCGCCTCGGCCACCCGCCAAGGTCTGAGAAGCAGGCGACCCGTCTCGAGCACAACCTCGCCGCCCGGGGTCACTCCACCCTCCATGACAGCGACCCTCTCATGGGCGAACGCACCGTCTCCCGCAGCCGATAACGTTGAGCCGTGCCTCGCAACCGGACCCTTGCTTGCGTCTTCGCCCACCCGGACGACGACGCCTACGGCGTTGCGGGCAGCGTCGCACGCCACGCCGATGACCCCGACTTCAGGTTCGTCCTGATCCACGCGACGTACGGCGAGCAGGGGGACATCCGAGAGGGGTTCCCGGCCACCCGCGAGACGCTCGGATCCGTCCGGAAGGCAGAGGACGAGGCTGCCTGGCGCGCGCTCGGCCGCGTGCCCGACCGGCACGAGTGGCTGGGTCTGCCGGACGGCGGCGTCGCCGACGTTCCGTTCGACGACGTTGTCTCGGCGGTCGCGCAGATCCTCGACGAGGAGGACCCCGCCGTGGTCGTCACGTTCGGGCCCGACGGCATCTTCGGGCATCCCGACCACATCGCGATCGGGGCAGCCACCGACGAGGCCTTCGCGCGACTGCGCTCCGAGACCAGGTCAGGCTTCCGGCGGCTGGCGCACGGCGCGGTGCCGCAGTCGGTGTTCGAACGTTGGAACCGCCAGCGCGCCGAGCTCGGGCTGTTCACCTTCGACCCGACGCAGACGTACCACATGCGCGGCGTACCGGACGAGCAGATCGGGATCGTCGTCAACTGTCGAGAAGCCGCCAGTCGCATCGTTGCCGGCCTGAGCGAGCACAAGAGCCAGCTGCACGTGATGTCCGACGACCCCACCGAACACCGACCAGTGGGAGCGGCGCGTCGGGCGGGAGTGGTACGCGATCGCCTGGCCCGAGCGCGGACCCGATGCACCAACGCTGACCGACCTCTTCGAAGGTCTCGCCTGACTTCGCCAGTTCCGGCCCGGACACTGACGCCCGCTATTCGGGGCGAGCCAGTTGACGATCGGCTACGAACAACCTGTACGACTCACGACAGACCACCGTCCCCCTGGGTCGCCAATCAGTCGACTCGAGGACTCAACCATGGAACAGAACTACGTTCGCCCCACGGTGAAGCGGAAGCACCTGCTCACCTACGAGCAGCTGGCCTCACATGCGGGTGCCAGTGCAGAGGACTTGGCCCAGGGCCATCGCCAAGGGAACGGCATCCGCGTTCACAGGACGTACATCGTCATTGTCTCACTGGCGGCGCTGGTTTTGCTGATGGTCGCAATTGCGGTGGCGAGCACCGCGATGTGACCCAGTGACGGGGACCCGCGGCCTCCGCGGACCCTGCCGAGGATGAAGAGCACGAGTGCGATAACTGCGAGTACGACAAGAATGGTCCACAACACGATAAGACTCCGTTCACCAGGTCCGAGGAACTCCCTCGGACAGGCCGTTGGCCGTGGTGAGCCAGTACCCGACCCCGGTTCGCCCAAACAGCGATGGAGTTGTGGGACTTCGGAAATGACGAAAGATCCGGACCAGTTGCAGGTCCGGATCTTTCCGATCTCTTGCGAGATCACACGGTCGGGCTGACAGGATTTGAACCTGCGACCCCTTGACCCCCAGTCTCAATCGGCGGTGCTGGCCAGTGTTGACGAGTGCCGACTCTTGCCGCTTCCAGCGTGAGACTGGGATTCCGCGTTGGGCCGTTCACCCTCGTGATGTCAGGCGTTAGCACCTGCGTTAGCAAGGCCGCGCCCGGGCGCACGTAGGCGTACATCCACGCCGCAACACGCACCCGCTCGTTGGCGTCTCCCGCCGGATCGTGCCTGCAGGCCGTGACGGTATGGCCCGTCTCGCCAGCCGCCTTCCCCTCGCGCAGGCAGCGACGATGAACAGATCTTCGAGCGCCGACAATTGGGCGCGAATCACCTGTCGGGGGTGCCGTCATGGCCGGTCAGTCAAGCGCCTCGCCGGGTTCGCCTCCGGGCAGCCCAACATCAACCCGCTCGCCGATGGTGACAGTCCCGTTCGTCGCGACCGATATGAGCACGTAGCCGGTCTGAAGGCCGGTGTCGGGATTGAGGTAGGCCAGCTGGAGACTGACGTTCTTAAGGGGCACCGAGTATGGGGTCGAGAACCGGTTGAACGTCGGGTTCTCCTCGACTCCACCGCTGGTGCCAAGCTGCGTCACGACGGTCCAAGTGAGCTCCTCGCCGTCTGTGTTCCAGATGACCCATGGTCCGGCAGGATCGTGCAAGTGTCCGAAGGTGACGACACCCGGAGGGACGTCAGGGACTCCGTCGTCGAACGGTGTGGTCTCCTGGCCCAATAGCTCATCGAGCTCGCTGGTTCCCGAGATACCGAGGTAGCCCGCGACGGCCCGCGGCTGGTGCAGCACCACCATCGGGGCTCGGTCGCCGTCGGCCGCGTCGACCACCTCGCGCAACGCCTGACCGAGCTCCGACTCCGTCACACCCGAGGCGTTCGTGGACATGCCTCCAAACAAAGCCTTGAACGCCGGGTCGGCAGCGCCCGCCACAAGCAGTCCTCCCGCCTCGACGACCTCGAGGTCGGGCACGTCAACCCCCGCGTCCTCCAACTGTCCGACGGTGTCGTCCGAGTCGTGGTCCCCCTTGACCGCGACAAGCGGCACGTCCGGGCTCGCTGCCGCTTCGCGGGCCACGAACCCGCGCTCGGCCACGGTGCCGTTGGAAGTCACGTCGCCAGCGACGGTGCGCAGCACCACTTCGTCCTCACCCAGGACCTCGATCAGCTCCGGGTAGAGCTGAGTACGCAGTTGGGCCGCGACGTGGCTGCCCTGCGGATCGCCCTCGGCGAGCACCACCTTCTCTCCCTCGCGTGGGCGCAGTGTCTCCGCTGACACCTGGAGCGCGGCCGTGAAGCTGTCGAGGGCGGCCTGGCGGTATTCGGCGGAGCGCTCGGCAATCCGCGCAGTGTTCTTTTCGACGAATGGCTGGACCTGCTGAGCGATCTCGCGGGTCTGCGGGCTACTGAACGACAGCTTGTCGATGCCCGGCATGGCGTAGGTCTGCTGTGGCTCGACGTTTCCTTCCCATCGTGCAAAGAGCGTCGCGGCGAGCAGCAACGACGTCGTGATTGCCGCCGTTGTCCATCCCAGCCTCAGCAGGAGCCGGGCCCGACGACTTTCGAACCGTGGCGGACCCCGGAGCAGCACAAGGCCCAGCAGACCACCGACGATGAAGGCCGCCAGCTCCGAAAGGACGATAAAGCGGACTACCTGGGACCGCAGCTCAGCACCGTAGACCCGGGCGACCTCGCCCGGGTCATCCACGAAGGCCACATTGGCTTGCAGGAAGTCCTGCGAGACGTACGAGGTAAGCGTGCCGCCGCCCTCAGGCGGCCCCGTCGACCGCAGATAGGCCCCAAGTCCTCCGGTGCCTGTCCGATCCCAGTAGAGCCTGCCGATAATGCCCGCGTCCAAAGTCGATCGTCCGTTGTGTGCCAGGCCGACCTCGACAGGAAACGTTCCCAGGCGATCCTCGAAACCCGCCCGCTCCACGGCCTGTTCGGCCAGGATCGGCAGCGCCACCACCGCAGTCACGACGCCGCACAGAACCCACCGTCGGAGGGAACGGAGGATCGAAGCCGTCATGCCCTGACGCTACTGGTGCCCGTTGTTGATTGGCACTCACTCCAAGGTTCAGGACAATGAGTGCAGCTGATGGGTAGCGTTCGTGGCTCAGATTCTGAGCCTCGCGCGCGGAGGCCCTGTCGTACGTGCGCTATAGCGCGCGAAGGTCATCAGCGCTTGGCCGCAGCCTTCCGCGGGGTCGGAGGTAGCGTCATCGCCTCGCCGTTTGGACAAGGGTGAGCGTCACGCAAGGGAGAGGAAAAGCTTCTCCATCTTCTTCGTGTCGAGGTTGTCGATGCCTTCGTCGGTCAGGCACTGCTTGAGTCCGGTGGCGATGATGGCGAAGCCGGCACGGTCGAGGGCGCTGGCTGACGGCGGCGAGCTGGGTGACGACGGCCTCGCAGTCCTGGCCTTCGTCGAGCATGCGGATGACGGCGTTAGCTGGCCCTGGGCGCGTTTGAGCCGGTTGGACACGGGGCACGCGGTGTGGGTCGAGCTCCATCAGACCTGGGTCGGGTGCAGGGCTGTTGAGGGCGGCAGTGAGCCGCTGGGTGGCGTCGTCGGCCACGGCCTGCAGCGCAGGGTTGTCGGTCATCCCACCATCGGTCGGGGTCGACCGCCTCGACCGAGTGGTGGACGCGTCGACGGCGCGGACCACCACGTTGCACGGCAGCAACGCCCGATGGACGGCTCGGCCTGCAGCGCCGCAAAGGCCAGCGGCGGCCGGCAGGCGCCCAGGATCACCTGGGGCGGCACGTCGGCGTCGAGTTTGGCCTTCATCGTCGCCGGTGAGGTCGATCTCGGTGAGGATGCCGAAGCCTTGGTCGGCCAGTGCGGCGCGGATCGTCGCAAGCACCTCGGGGTAGGGGCGCGCGACGGTGGCGGAGAGCGTGAAGAGCTCATCGGGCGCTCTCCTCGAAGGCGCCCAATGTTGGGCTGGACTGCGAGGGACCAGGGTCATTGGGCATCAGGGTGCTCCTTGGTTGTGACGGAGGGTCGGTGGATCGGAATACCCCCCGGGGTGTCTTGCGTCCATCTTACATACCCCCTAGGGTATTGGCCCAATGCCACGCACGCATCCGTGAGAGGAACGCATGTCTGAGACAGACCCCGGAGATCTCCCTCGAGTCCTACGCCGCCGAGCGGGAGGCGCGGTGTGACCATCGACGTCCGCCAGCGCGCCGGAGTACGCGCAGGCCCACGTGCCAGGCGCGGTCCTGCTGCCCATGGACCAGCTGGCCTCCCGACTCGGCGAGATCGACCGGGCCGCGCGCGTTCACGTCATCTGCGCGTCGGGCAATCGTTCGAGGGCGATGACCGACGTGCTGGTCGCGGCTGGCTTTGACGCCCCTTCGGTCGTCGGCGGCACGCAGGCCTGGATCGAGTCCGGTCGCGCCGTGGAGGTGGGCCTGTGACGTCACTGACGGTCCTCCCGATCGAGACTCCCGACGCTCGGCGACCGCAGCTACCTCGTCCACGACGGTGAGGTCGCCTTCGTGGTCGACCCGCAGCGCGACATCGACCGCGTGCTCGACCTGCTCGACGAGCACAGCGTGCGACTCACCCACGTCTTCGAGACCCACATCCACAACGACTACGTCACCGGCGGGCTCGCCCTCGCCCAGCGCACCGGCGCGGCCTACCACGTCAACGCCGAGGACGAGGTGTCGTTCGACCGCACCCCGATCCGCGACGGCGACACGGTCGCTGTCGGCGGCCGGATGCGCCTCACGGCGCTGTCAACTCCGGGCCACACCTTCACCCACCTCTCCTACGCGTTGACCGACACCGCAGCGGGCAGCGACCTGGCGGAGTCCGTCGGAGTGTTCTCGGGTGGGTCGCTGCTGTACGGCGCCACCGGCCGCCCCGACCTGCTCGGCGAGGAGCACACCGACGCGCTGGTCCGCCACCAGCACGCCTCTGCCCACAAGCTGGCAGACCTCCTGCCCGACCAGGCGGAGGTCTTCCCCACCCACGGCTTCGGCTCTTTCTGCGCCGCCACCCAGTCCGATGCCACCGAGTCCACGATCGGGCAGGAGAAGCAGTCCAACCCGGTCCTGACCCAGGACGAGGAAACCTACGTCCGCGAGCTCCTCGACGGACTCGGCGCCTTCCCGGCCTACTACGCCCACATGAGTCCCGCCAACGCCGCCGGCCCCTCTGCGCCTGACCTCGCTCCGCCCGCGGCGGCCGAGCCGGCGAGCTCCGCCAGCGCATCGAGGCCGGCGAGTGGGTCGTCGACCTGCGCAACCGGACCGCGTTCGCCGCCGGCCACGCACCCGGCACCCTCAACTTCGGCCTCGACGGCGCCTTCGCCACCTATCTGGGCTGGCTGATCGCCTGGGGCACGCCAGTCACCCTGCTCGGGGAGACCGCCGAGGACGTCGCCGAGGCCCAGCGTGAACTCGTCCGGATCGGCATCGACCGGCCCGCGGCGCAGGCGACCGGCGGGCCCGAGGACTGGAGCCGACCGCGAGCTCGCGTCGTTCCCGACAGGCACCTTCGCCGACCTCGACCAGGTGCGCCAGCACCGTCCGGTGGTCGTCCTCGACGTCCGCCGCGCCGACGAGTACGCTCGACCCGGATCAAGGGTGCGGTCAACATCCCGCTCCACGAGCTGCCCCAGCGCGTCGATGAAGTGCCCGAGGGTGAGCTGTGGGTGCACTGCGCCAGCGGCTACCGCGCCAGCGTCGCCGCCTCGGTCCTCGCCGCTGCCGGTCGTCGCCTGGTGGCGATCGACGACAGCTTCGAGAACGCCGAGAAGGTCGGGCCTGCACCTGGTCGGTGCCGACGCGTGACCTTGCTGCTCGCCCTCGTCGCCGGCGCGCTCATCGGGCTCAGCCTGGGCGCGCTCGGCGGTGGCGGCTCGATCCTGGCCGTCCCGGTGCTGGTCTACGTCCTCGGGCAGAGCCCGGCTCAGGCCACGACCGGGTCACTGGTGGTCGTGGGCGTGACGTCGCCGTCGGAGCTGTGCGGCGTACCGCAGCGGCCACGTGCTGCTCTGCGGGGATTGAGCTTCGGTGCCGTCGCCCTCGGCGGTGCCGTCGTCGGAGCGAAGGCCTCCGCCCAGGTGTCCGAACGGTTCTGCTGGCCTGCTTCGCAGCATTGATGCTCGTCGTCGCCGGCGTGATGGCGGTCCGGAGCTGCGATGCGCGCAGTTCGGTCACCAGCGAAGGCGCGGTGCGAGGCGACGTTGGACGACCCGATCATCTCCTTCAGCCCCACCTTCGCCTGCCAGTGCCCGCGCGCCCTGAAGGTGCTGATCGCCGCCACGGTGGTCGGCCTTCTCACCGGCTTCCTCGGCGTGGGTGGTGGCTTCCTGGTCGTGCCGGCCCTACTGCTCGCCCTCGCGCTTCCGATGGATTACGCCGCGGGCACCTCACTGGTGGTGATCACCATGACCAGCGCCGCCGCCCTCATCGTCCGCTCGGGCGCCGGAGTGGCACCCGACTGGGGACCTTGGTCGCGCCCTCACCATCGCCTCGGGGCTCGCCGCGGTCGCTGGCGCCCGCATAGCCGACCGCGTCGACACTCGTCGACTCTCCGCCGCGTTCACAGTCCTGGTGCTCGCCGTCGCCGCTTACACCGCCGCCCGAGCACTGCCCGCGCTTCTCTGACCCTCTCCCGTCTCTCCCCCTTACCAGAACGGACCCCGCATGAGCAGCACGACCGCCGGCCGTACCAGCGGCTCCGACTCCCCCGATTCCCCTGGCTCCCCGCCCGACGTCGCCTCGGGCCATCGGCCCGGTCCGCTCGGACGCCTAGGTGTGTGGGTCGCTGAACACGCCAAGCCCGTCACCGGCGCGTGGCTGTTGCTCATCATCGGCCTCGGCGCCTTTGCTCCTCAGGTCGAGCACAACCTGTCCGGCGCAGGCTGGCAGGCTGACGGCTCGGAGTCCGTCGCTGCTCGCGAGCTGGCCCGGGAGAGCTTCGGCGGCAATGCATCCTCGGCGATCCAGGTCGTCGTGCACTCCTCCGACGGCCCCGTCACCGAAGGCGATGGCGCCGACGTACTCGCTCGTGCGACCTCCTCCAGCTCCGCGAGCAACTCAGCACAGCGGGGCTGGACGCCGGCCCCGACACCATCGCCTGGCACCTCGAGCACCACCACCAGACCGTGGTGTCCAGATCCACCATCAGCCGCCACCTGACCCGGGCCGGCCTCGTCATCCCGGAGCCGAAGAAGCGACCGAAGTCCTCCTACATCCGGTTCGAGGCCGCGATGCCGAACGAGACCTGGCAGTCCGACTTCACCCACTACCGACTCACCCGACCCCGACGGCCGACCCGGCACCGACGTCGAGATCATCAGCTGGCTCGACGACTGCACCCGCTACGCCCTGCACGTCTCCGCACACCCCCGGGTCACCACCCCGATCGTCAAGCCACCTTCCGCGAAGCCGCAGGCCAACACGGCATCCCCGCATCCACCCTGACCGACAACGGCATGGTCTACACCGTCCGCCTGGCCGGCCGGACGCCGAGGCGGCCGCAACGGGTTCGAGCAACGAACTCCGCGACTGGAACGTGGTCCAGAAGAACTCCCGACCCAACCACCCCACCACCTGCGGGAAGGCCGAGCGGTTCCAGCAGACCATGAAGAAGTGGCTGCGCGCCCAACCCGACCAGCCGACCACGATCGCCGAGCTCCAGGCACTCATCGAGATCTTCACCGACGAGTACAACCACCGCCGCCCGCACCGATCGCTGCCCCACCGGGCCACCCCGGCACGCTCTACAACGCGCATGCCCAAAGCCCTGCCCGGCCCGACCACCGACCCCGAGACCCACGACCGGATCCGGCACGACCGCGTCGACAAAGCCGGCTCGGTCACCCTGCGCCACAACAGCCGACTGCACCACATCGGCATCGGCCGAACCCACGCCGGAACCTGCGTCATCCTGCTCATCCAGGACCTCCACATCCGCGTCGTCAACGCCGCCACCGGCGAGCTCCTCCGCGAACTGATCCTGAACCCAACCGCGACTACCAGCCCACCGGAGCACCCAAAGGCCCCACCCGAAACCCCGAAATGACAACACCCGGACCTGCAATTCGCAGGTCCGGGTGTCGCCGATGTCCTGAGACATCACACGGTCGGGCTGACAGGATTTGAACCTGCGACCCCTTGACCCCCAGTCAAGTGCGCTACCAAGCTGCGCCACAGCCCGAAGCCCGCGCGAGTGGACTGCCGGGGCGCGTGAAGACTACCGCAGCCGGTCCGGCTCGGGCCGGAATCGGGCTCACTGCGACCGCGGCGCTGTCGTCGCTGACCTTCAGCGACGAGGTGTCGACGGCGACGAACGCGGAGGCCGGGATCTGCTTGAGGTCCTCGATCAGCCGGTCGGGCCAGCGCGCGTTCTGCTCGCCCTGGAAGAACCACGGCGAGCCGTTGTCGGCGAGCACCAGGCCGTAGGTCTTCATCGCGCCGACCACGCGCCTGGGCGTCGCGGCGAAGCCCGGCGGTCGAGCACGACGCCTTCAGCCGGAAGCGGGCGCCCATCGGCGGGTAGTCGCGGCTCGACGGCGAGCCGGCGTCGTGGCGGGCCGGCCACAGGTGGTGGCGGCTGGTGACGTCGGTGGTGAACCGGATCGCGTGGTCGACGCGGCCGGCCTCGACCTCGTTCCAGCGCAGCAGCCCGGGCAGGATCGGCAGGCCGGCGGCGTCGGCGGAGGTCCAGCCGTCGGGGCGCAGCTGCGTTGCTCGCCAGCGACCACATGGCGCCGGAGCCGGCGCGCCAGCGGCCGTCGCTGACCCGGGTGCTTCCAGGTCTCGTAGAGCCGGCAGGTGCCCTTGTCGACGATGATCGCGTGCCTGTCGCCGTCGGAGCCGCGGCCGCCCTCGATCCGGGTGTCGCGTGCCGAGCGGGTAGCGCACCCGGTCGCTCTCGTCGGCGTAGTCGAACGCGACCGCACCTTCGGGTGGCTGCGCGTCGACCACCGTGATCGGGATGCCGTAGTCGGGCCCGTCGCCGAACGACGGCCCGAAGTCGGGGTGCAGGTCGCGCGTCGGTCGACATGTGCGAGAGCCACTGCCGGCTGCGCGGGTGCACCGGCAGGCGGCGACGTCGGCGTGCCAGCAGTTGTCCGCCGGGAACTCCGAGCAGCGACGTGCCGGCGACCGGCTTCTCGGGCTCGCGCGTCCGCGGACGAGCCCGGCGCGAGGCCGGCGCTGACGCCGGCAGAGCAGCGCACCAGCGTGAGCGCGACGACCGCTGGCCGCGGACGCCCATGCTCAGGCCCGGTCGCGCGATCAGCGTCGCAGCACGGTCGATGGTCAGGTCGTCGACCGTGGTCGGCGCGGCAGCTCCACGGCCTGGAGCAGGGTCACCTGGACCATCGACGCTCGCCGAGCAGCACTCGCGCCGGCGCCGGCGATGCCGACTGCAGGCCGGCCACCGGTGCCGCACCGCCACGAACGCGTCGTCGCCGTACGTCGTCGAGGGTCGCCGACGTCGCCGTCGACGACGGAGGTGCACCGCCGGCCCGGAGTGGCGTCGAAGCCGCCGGCGAAGTCGTCGACCGACGACTGCGTGGACCGCGGCAGACGGCACGCTGCGGGCTCGACCTGGCTGAAGTTGCAGCCGCCGCCCGGGATCTCCGCCAGCTGGTCGACGGCGCCGCCCAGCAGCGTCGCCGAGCTCCTCGGTGGTGAGCGCGCCGCAGACGTCGATGACGCCGGGTCTCGAGCTCGCCTCCGTCGGACCGGAGTCGACTCGCTCGACTCCGGCGCCGGTGCCGAGCCTCGCCACGCGTCGCACGTCGTCACCAGCCGCGCGCGACGAGCGTCAGGCTGCCGACGGCCAGCAAGCGCAGCGTGCGCGAGACGACATGCTCGAGCAACGTAGCCGCCGAGCCCCAGCTCAGCGCTTGCGCTTCTCCCGCGGCCGCTGCTGCAGCACGATCGGCGTGCCGACGAAGCCGAACTCCTCGCGCAGCCGGCGCTCGACGTAGCGCTCGTAGCCCGCGTCGAGCTTGCCGCTGGTGAACAGGACGAACGTCGGCGGCGCGGTCGTGGCCTGGGTGCCGAACAGGATCTTGGGCTGCTTGCCGCTGCGCACCGGGTGCGGGTGCTCGGCGACCAGCCGGCCGAGGAAGGCGTTGAGCGCGCCGGTCGTGATCCGGGTCTCCCAGCCCTCGATCGCCTTGTCGAGCGCCGGCACCAGCCGGTCGACGTGCCAGCCGGTGCGGGCGGTGACGTTGATCCGCGGCGCCCACTGCACCTGCACCAGCTCGCGCTCGATCTCGCGCTCGAGGTAGTAGCGGCGCTCCTCGTCGACCAGGTCCCACTTGTTGAACGCGATGACCAGCGCCCGGCCGGCCTCGCGGACGGTCTGGAGGATCCGCACGTCCTGCTCGGAGAGCGGCTGGCCGCCGTCGACGACCAGCACGGCGACCTCGGCGCGGTCGATCGCGGTCGAGGTGCGCAGCGAGGCGTAGTACTCGTGGCCCGGAGGCCTCCTTGACCCGCTTGCGGATGCCGGCGGTGTCGATGAAGCGCCAGGTGCGGCCGCCGAGCTCGACCAGCTCGTCGACCGGGTCGACGGTGGTGCCGGCGACGTTGTCGACGACGACCCGCTCCTCGCCGGCGAGCCGGTTGAGCAGCGAGGACTTGCCGACGTTGGGCTTGCCGACGATCGCGATCCGGCGCGGGCCGCCGACCTCGGCGTCGCGCTCGGGCGGCGGCTCGGGCAGCGCGGCGAGGACGGCGTCGAGCAGGTCGCCGGAGCCGCGGCCGTGCAGCGCGGAGACCGGCTACGGCTCGCCGAGCCCGAGGTTCCACAGCCCGTAGGCCTCGGCCTCGGTGCGCTGCGTCGTCGACCTTGTTGGCGGCGAGCACGACCGGCTTGCCGGACTTGCGCAGGATCTTCACGACGGCCTCGTCGGCGTCGGTGATGCCGACCGTCGCGTCGACCACGAACAGCACGGCGTCGGCGAGGCTGACCGCGATCTCGGCCTGGGCCGCGATCCGCTCGGCCAGGCCGCGGGCGTCGGGGTCCCAGCCGCCGGTGTCGACGACGGTGAAGGCGCGGCCGTTCCAGTTGGCGTCGTAGGAGACCCGGTCGCGGGTGACGCCCGGGCACGTCCTCGACGACCGCCTCGCGGCGGCCGATGATCCGGTTGACCAGCGTCGACTTGCCGACGTTGGGGCGGCCGACGATGGCCAGGACCGGCACCGGGCCCGTGACCTCGGCGCTCGGTTACGCTCACTCATGCATGACTTCTCGGTGACTCCCGCACCGGGGTCGGGCTCGCGCTCGCCCTTCGGCAGCGGTCCGGGGAGCTGCCGACCGGTCAGCTCCAGTGCAGCGTCCAGGTCTGGAGCATCCGCTCCCGCAGCAGCACCGACGCTGCCCCGACGGTCTCCCGGGTCCGCGGCCACGGCGATCTGCTCGAGCGTGATCGGCTCGCCGAAGTACATGTCCAACGGTCGCCCCGCGGGGCGGCATCGAGTTGGTCGTGCCGCCGGGCTCGCGGGTGCCGAGCATGATCACCGGCACGATCGGGCGCGCCCGTCACCAGCGCGAGGTAGGCCGCGCCGCGGTGGAACCGGTGCAGGTCACCGGCGCCGCGGCCGCCCTCGGGGAAGATGCCGACGGCTCCCCCGTCGCGCAGCACCCGCAGGCAGGTCTTCACGGCCAGCGGGTCGGTCGTGGAACCGGTCGACCGGGATCTGGCCGGCCTTGAGCAGGAACGCGCCCGAGCCGGCCCTCGAACATCTCGCGCTTGGTCAGCGCGTGCACCGGACGCGGCGCGAAGATCGCCAGCATCGGTCCGTCGAGCACGCCGACGTGGTTGGCGGCGAAGATCACCGGTCCCTGCGGCGGGCACCCGCTCCGGGTGGTGCTGCAGCACCTCGTAGCGGCGGCGGATGACCGTCCGCGCGGTCGGGCGCAGCCGGGTGCAGCCGGAACGTGGCGGGGTGGCGTGATCTGGTCGGTGCGCGGCAGCTCGCGGTGGCGGTCCGGAGCGTCATGCGCGCACCCGGCGTCCGACGAGGTCCGACGACGAGGTCGATGACCTCGTCCAGCGTGTACGCCGTGGTGTCGATGTGGACGGCGCCGTCGGCCATCGCCAGCGGCGCGGTGGCGCGGCCGGAGTCGATCCGGTCGCGCGCGAGCAGCGACTCCTGGGTGGCGGTGACGTCGGACGCCGCCCTCCTCGGCGGCGCGGCGCGCGGCCCGGGCGACCGGGTCGGCGGTCAGGTAGACCTTCACCGGCGCCTCCGGCCAGACCACCGAGCCGATGTCGCGGCCCTCGACCACGATGCCGGCGCCGGACGCGATCTCCCGGGAACGATGCCGCGCTGGAGCTCGAGCAGCCGGGCCCGCACGTCGGCGACGGTGCTGACCGGGGAGACGGCCGCGTTGACGGCGTCGCTGCGGATCTCGACGGCCACGTCGACGCCGTCGACGGTGATCGTGGGCGCACTGCGGGTCGGTGCCGGACTCGATCAGCGGGCTCGCCGGCCCGGGCGGCGACTGCGTCGGGGTCGTGCACCGTCGACGCCCTCGCGGAGCATCCACCAGGTCATCGCGCGGAACATGCGCGCCCGTGTCGAGGTAGTGCAGCCCCAGCCGCTGGGCGACGCCCGCGGCAGGTGCTGGACTTGCCGGAGCCGGAGGTGCCGTCGACGGCGACGACCAGGCCCTCGTTGGGCGTGCCCTCGGGCCGAAATCGGTGCTGCTCACGGGGCGTGAGCCTACCGGTGAGTCACCCAACCACGGGATTCGAGCGACTCCAGGAGATGGTCGACGTCGCTCGACGGCGACGACGAGCTCCACCAGCCCGACCGGGCGGCCCGGGTCGTGGTCGATGCGCACGTCCTCGATGTTGACCTCGCTCTCGCCGGCATCGGCGAACAGCCGCGCCAGCTCGCCCGGATGGTCGGGCACCGCCACGAAGAGCGAGGCCATCGGCCGCACCGGCCCGCCGTGCTTGCCGGGGATCGCTCGGGTGCCGTCGACACCGCTCGCCAGCACCGCCTCGAGCCCGCCGCGGTCGCCGGTCGCGAGGGCCGCGATCACCTCGTCCAGGCGCTCGCGGACGCCGCTCAGCAGCGCCGCCGACGGCCGCGGCGTTGGCGGCCACGATCTGGCCGTAGAGCACCGGGTCGCCGGCGGCCACCCGGGTGACGTCGCGGACGCCCTGCCCGAGAGCGCGAGGTGGGCGGCCGGGGCATCGGTCAGCGCGCCCGCGGCGAGCACGGCCAGCAGGTGCGGCAGGTGGGAGGTGCGGGCGACCGCCAGGTCGTGCTCCTCGGGGCTCATCCGCACCGGCACGGCGCCGCAGAGCAGCACCAGCTCCTCCACCAGGGCCACGGCGGCGGGGTCGGACGTGGCATGCGGCGCGATCGCCCACGGGCGCCCGTCGAACAGCGAGCTGGTCGCCGCCAGCGGCCCGGAACGCTCGCTGCCGGCCATCGGGTGGCTGCCGACGTACCGCTCGGCGCCGGGGAGCCCGGCCACGGCCGCCGCCGGGCCCGGCCTTGACGCTGCCGACGTCGGTGACGACGGCGTCGCTGCCGGTCAGGGCGGCGGTGATCGACGCGGCGAGGTGGTCGGGCGGCACCGCGACCACCACCAGCTGGGGTCGGTCGCCCTCGGCCTCGGGTCGGCCGGCGCCGAGCCCGGAAGCGGTGCGCAGGTTGTCCTCGGAGACGTCGCTCAGGAACACCTCGAGCCCGGCTGACCGGCAGCGCGAGCGCGATCGAGGTGCCGAGCAGTCCGGCGCCGACGACCTCGACCGGGCCGGTCAGCCCGGCGTCGGCGTCACTCATCCGGCAGCTCGCGCACCCGGGTGAGGTCCTTGCGCAGCGCTGCGGCGCCGTGCAGGTAGACGTGGGTGATGTCGGCGCGCGGCAGGTAGGTCTCGACGTGGGCCATCATCCGGACCACCCGCGGCATGGAGCCCTCGATCTCGAGCTCGCGGGCGCAGATCAGCGGTACGTCGCCGAACCCGAGCCGCCGGGCGGCGTACGCCGGGAACTCGGAGACCAGGTCGTCGGTGGCCGTGAAGATCACCGAGATGAAGTCGTCGACCTCGAGCCCGTTGGCGGTCATCACGTCGGTGACCATCTCGGCGACGCGCTCGAGCATGTGGTCGCGCTCGTCGACCTCGAGCTGGGTGGCGCCGCGTACGGCTCTGACATGCACGCGGGCGATGCTATCGGGCTAGAGCTGGGCTGCCTCGAGCAGTTCGCCGAGCTCGTCCAGAGTGAGGTCGCGCAGCTCGCCTGGCTTCAGCGACCCGAGCTTGACCGGGCCGAGCTGGGTGCGCGAGAGCTTGCGCACCGGGTGGCCGACCTGGTCGAGGAGCCGCCGCACGATCCGGTTGCGGCCCTCGTGGATGACCAGCTCGACGATGGACTTCTCCTTGGCCTGCGCGATGACCTTGGCCCGGGAGACCGTCGACCGGGCCGTCGTCGAGGGTCACGCCGTCGAGCAGGGCCTGCAGGGTCTCCTTGGAGAAGCTGCCCTCGACCTCGGCGACGTAGGTCTTGTCGACCTCGTAGGACGGGTGGGCGATCCGTTGGGCGAAGTTGCCGTCGTTGGTCAGCAGGAGCAGCCCGGAGGTGTCGGTGTCGAGACGGCCGACGTGGAAGAGCCGCTCGGGACGGTCGGCCACCACGTCGGAGATGGTGGGCCGGCCCTCGGGGTCGGACATGGTCGAGACCACGCCGCGCGGCTTGTTGAGCACCAGGTAGACGTGGTCGGAGACCGGCGGCAGCCGTTTGCCCGAGACCCGGATCACGGCGGTGCGCGGGTCGACCTTGGTGCCGAGGCGGGTGATGATCTCGCCGTCGACCTCCACCTCGCCCTCGAGCATCAGCTCCTCGCACTTGCGCCGGGACGCGACACCGGACTGGGCCAGCAGCTTCTGGAGCCGGATCAGGCCGTCGTCGTCGGTCTCGAGGGTCACGTGTCGTCCGGCACCGGTGGCTCGTGCCCGGAGTCGGCCCCGGAGTCGGGCGGCGCTTCGTGCGGGGACTCCTGGGCGGCCATGGCGCTCAGCTCGTCCTCGAGGTCGTCCATCTCGGGGAGGTACGGCGCCAGCTCGGGGAGGTCGTCGAGCGACGTCACCCCGATCCGCTCCAGGAAGTAGCCGCTGGTGCGGTAGAGCGTCGCGCCGTGCTCGCCGTCCTCACCGGCCTCCTCCACCAGCCCACGGGCGAGCAGGGTGCGCATCACCCCGTCGACGTTGACGCCGCGAATCGCCGACACCCGTGCTCGAGATACGGGTTGTTTGTAGGCGACGATCGCGAGCGTCTCCAGCGCGGCCTGGGTGAGCCGCGCCTGTTGTCCCTCGAGCACGAAACCCTCGACGACCGCTGCGTAGTCGTCGCGGGTGTAGTAGCGCCAGCCTCCTGCCACGTTGCGCAGCTCGAAGCCACGCCCCTGCTCGTCGTACTCCGCCGCGAGCTGGCCCAGCGCGGCGACGACCTCCTCTGCCGGGTAGCCGACCGCCGACGCCAGGGTCACGTCGTCGAGCGGCTGGTCGGCGACCATCAGCACCGCCTCCAGCGACGGCCGGAGGTCCGCCACGGGTACGTCGAGGGACTGCTCCTCGGTCGTCTCGGTCATGCGGTCGTCTCCTCGGTCGGGGGTGGTGCACCGTCGAACTCGTCGGTCACCAGGTCGTCGGCGGTCACGTCGTCCGCGCCGGTCCAGCGGACACTCAGCTCGCCCAGGGCCGACACCTGCTCGAAGGCCACGGCTCCCTCACGGTAGAGCTCCAGCAACGACAGGAACCGGGCCACGGTGGTCAGGGTGTCAGGTGAGTCGCCGCACAGCGCACGGAAGGTCATCGTGCCGGCCCGCCGCAGCCGCTCGACCACGATCGCAGCCTGCTCGCGCACGCTCACGGTGGCGGCGTGGATGTGGTGCAGCGAGACCTCTTCCGAGGGCTTCGGAGCGAGCGCCTTGGCGGCCAGCGCAGCGAACTGGTCCAGGCCGATGCCGATCAGGACTTCGGGCAGGAGCGACGCGTAGCGGTCCTCGAGCCCGACCGCCCGCGGGTGCCGCCGGCTCTCGACCGCGAGCCGGGCCGCGACGACACCGGCGACCTCCTTGAACGCCTTGTACTGCATCAGCCGCGCGAAGAGCAGGTCGCGCGCCTCGAGCAGCGCCAGGTCCTCCTCGTCCTCCACGTCGCCCTGGGGCAGCAGCCGGGCGGTCTTGAGGTCGAGCAGGGTGGCCGCGACCAGCAGGAACGACGTGGTCTGCTCGAGGTCCCAGATCGGACCGCCCGCCTTGACGTGGACGATGAACTCGTCGGTCACACGGGAGAGCGCGACCTCGGTGATGTCGAGCTTGTGCTTGGCGATCAGGCTCAGCAGCAGGTCGAACGGACCCTCGAAGTTGTCGAGGTGGAGCTCGAACGCCGGCGCCGGATCCGTCCCTGTCTCGGGTCGGGAGGCCGTGATGGTCACTCCTCGGTCAACCGTCGGACCAGGGCGCTGTCGTCACCCTTGGCCTGGTAGTCCGCGAGCACCAGCATGATCGCCTCGCGCACCAGGCGGCCGCGGTCGACCGCCAGGCCCTGACCGCTGCGCAGGGCGAGCCGGGCGTGCTCGATCTCGAGCAGCTCCTCGGAGGTGACGTAGACGGTCATCTTCTCGTCGTGCCGGATCCGGCCGCTCGGCTTGCGCGGGGTGCCGACTTCGGCCTCCTGGCTGTCCTGACCATCGGGGCTGTCGGGGACCGCGCGGACCCGCCGGGGCTTGTCATCGGCCGGGGCGGTCGGGCGGAACAGGTCGTCGGCCGTCGGGCAGGTTCACGCGTCGAGGCACCGGACCGCCACCTCCCTGGCCAGCTGACGGTAGGCCTCGGCACCGGCCGAGTCGGAGGCGTAGCTCGTGATCGGCTCACCGGCCACCGTCGAGTCGGAGAACTTCACCGTCCGGCGGATCACCGTGTGGAAGACCTTGTCTCCCCAGGCCTGGACCAGCCGCTCGAGCACCTCACGGCCGTGCAGGGTGCGGCCGTCGTACATGGTGCCGAGCACGCCCTCGATCTGCAGCTTCGGGTTGAGGCGCTCGCGCACCTTGTCGATCGTGGTCTTCAGCAGGGCGACCCCGCGCAGCGCGAAGTACTCGCACTCCAGCGGCACGATCACTCCGTCGGACGCCGTGAGCGCGTTGACCGTGAGCAGGCCCAGGGACGGCTGGCAGTCGATCAGGATCACGTCGTAGTCGGCGATCGCGGGACCGAGCACCCGCTGCAGGGTCTGCTCGCGCGCGACCTCGTGCACCAGCTGCACCTCGGCGGCCGAGAGGTCGATGTTGGACGGCAGCAGGTCCATGCCGGGCACTCCGGTGGGCACCACGACGTCCTTCACGTCCACGTCGCGCTGGAGCAGCAGGTTGTAGATCGTCAGGCTCCATCTCGTGCGGGTTCAGGCCGAGGCCGACGGAGAGCGAGCCCTGCGGGTCGAAGTCGACGAGCAGCACCTTGCGGCCGTACTCGGCGAGAGCGGCGCCGAGGTTGATCGTCGTGGTGGTCTTGCCGACGCCACCCTTCTGGTTGCACATCGAGATCACGCGCGCGTTGCCGTGCTCGGTCAGCGGTGGCGGGTCGGGCAGCACCGGCATCGGGCGGCCGGTGGGCCCGATCTCCGGGTCCTCGGCGCCCGAGGGGCGGTCGAAGGGGATCACGTAGGTCATGGGTTCGGCTCCGAGAAGTGGGGAAGAAGGATCGGCCGGCGCGGGGGTCGGCATCAGCGGCGGCATGTCGGGTGCAGCTGCTCCCGCCGCCGTACGGTGACATTCCGCGATCGCTCATTGCCGCTCCTCGCCGGCCCCTTGCGGGACCTGAAATGCCGTCGGAACCCCATCAGACAATGTCGACACGACGACATTGCGCCGACTCGCCGTGGCGAGGCTAGGTCTCTTCAGCCGGCCCGACAACCCAGTCCGCAACACCCACAGGCACCTGGCCCGATCTGTTGAGGAACTGTGCACGAGGTCCCGCCTGAGTGCACAGGTTTCCCCTGCCTGTGCAGCAATCTGTGGAGGAGTTGGGGGTGGGTCCGGGGGCTCGAACGTTTCCTCCGGGCTGGGGTTCCCTGCGCGGGACCCGCTTCTCGCTAGCGCGTGGGTGGGTTGGGTACACGGTGGTTGAGGTGCGAGGAGCGCCAGCGACGAGCCTCGAAACCGCCTTCCGACAATTCAGAGCCGCCGCATCGCGGTCGTCTGGATGACCAGCTCGCCCACCTCGTCGGAGGCGTCGAGGTCGATCTCGGCCTCGATCACCCAGTCGTGGTGGCCGGCCGGGTCGGCGATGGTCTGGCGCACCGGCCACCGGCGGCTGCCCTTCTCGATGGCCAGCAGGTCGGGGCCGCGGGCGTCGGCGTCCATGCCGACGGAGTCGTGCTCGGCGTAGTAGTCCTCGATCGCCTGGTCCCACGCGGAGCGGGTCATGGTCACCTCGAGCGGCGGGTCGGTGCGGTCGGCGTCGGCCCGCTCCATCGTCATCAGCCCGTCGAGGTCGTCGCGGGCCACCAGCTCGACCCGGCGCCACATGGCGTTGCGGATCATCACGTGGAACGGCCGCTCCTGCAGCGAGATCGCGCGCGGGGCCGGAGGCGGAGCGCCCTCGGCCACCGTGCGGGCGACGTGGGCGGGGTCGTTGAGGGCCTCCCACTCGTCGAGCAGCGAGGAGTCGGTCTGGCGCACCGTCTCCCCCAGCCACTCGA
Source organism: uncultured Actinomycetota bacterium (assembly GCA_963769475.1). GTDB lineage: Bacteria > Actinomycetota > Actinomycetes > Propionibacteriales > Nocardioidaceae > Nocardioides. The sequence continues at coordinate 346,548 of CAVYLX010000005.1, forward strand.
TCAGGTCGTCGAGCTCCGGCGGCCGGTGCGCGTCGGGCACCGACTGACGCAGCGCGCGGTAGGCGTCGGTGAGGTAGCGCAGCACCAGACCCTCGGACCGGGCCAGCCCGTAGCGGCCGACGAAGTCGGTGAAGCTCATCCCCTGCTCGTACATCTCCCGCACGATCGACTTCGGGTTCAGCGCGTCCTCGGAGAGCCACGGATGGCTCTGCCGATAGATCTCGTACGTCGCCTCGAGATGCTCCAGCAGCGGCTGCGGCCAGGTGATCTGGTCGAGCAGCGCCATCCGCTCGTCGTACTCGAGCCCGTCGGCCTTCATCTCCGCGATCGCCTCGCCGCGGGCGGCGTGCTGCTGGGCGAAGAGGATCTGCCGGGGCGACTCCAGCACCGACTCCATCACCGAGACGATGTCGAGCGGGTAGGTCAGCGCCTCGGGGTCGAGGGTGTCGAAGGCGGCCATCGCGAACAGCGACAGCGGCTGGTTGAGCGCGAAGGCGTCGGGCAGCTCGGCGGTCAGCAGGTAGCGACGACCGAGCTCGTCGGGCTCGTCGAGCCGGGTGATCACGCCCGAGTTGACCAGGCTCCTGGCCAGGCGCAGCGCCCGCCGGGTCAGCTTGAGCTGGCTGCGTCGGTCCTCGTGGTTGTCCTGCAGCAGCCGGCGCATCACCGGGAACGCGTCCTCCTCGCGGGCGGCGACGTTGACCAGCATCGAGTTGTCGACCTTCATCCGCGACACCAGCTGCTCCGGGCACGCCGGCCACCAGCTTGTCGAAGGTCTGCTCGCTCCACACCACGGTGCCCTCGGGCGGCTTGCGCAGCTGCGGCTTGCTCTTCTTCTTGGCCTGCTTCTCGGCACTCATCGCGGCGTTCTTCGCCGCGGACTTGGCCTTCGCCTTCTCGTTCTCGATCACGTGCTCCGGCGCCTGCACGACGACGTAGCCGGCCGTGTCGAAGCCGGCCCGCCCGGCGCGGCCGGCGATCTGGAGGAACTCACGGGTGCGCAGGATCCGCTGCCGGGTGCCGTCGTACTTGGCCAGGGCGGTGAACAGCACGGTGCGGATCGGCACGTTGATGCCGACCCCGAGGGTGTCGGTGCCGCAGATCACCGTGAGCAGACCCGCCTGGGCGAGCTGCTCCACGAGCCGGCGGTAGCGGGGCAGCATCCCGGCATGGTGGACGCCGATCCCCCGCCGCAGCAGCTTGGACAGCGTCTTGCCGAATCCCGCGCCGAACCGGAAGTCGCCGAGCAGCTCGACCAGCGCCTCCTTGTCGACGGCGTTGACCACCTTGCTGGTCAGCAGCGAGGTGGCGTGCTCCACCGCCGCCGCCTGGGTGAAGTGGACGACGTAGACCGGCGCCTGCTTGGTCTCGACCAGCTCGTCGAGGGTCTCGCTGAGCGGCGTCATCGCCCAGGTGAAGCTCAGCGGCACCGGACGCTCGGCGTCGTCGACGATGGCCGTGTCCCGGCCGTTGCGGCGCGTGATGTCGGCGGCCAGCTCGGTGACGTCGCCGAGGGTGGCCGACATCAGCACGAACTGCGCCTGCGGCAGCTCGATCAGCGGCACCTGCCAGGCCCAGCCGCGGTCCGGCTCGGCGTAGAAGTGGAACTCGTCCATGATCACCATGCCGACGTCGGCCGTGGCGCCCTCGCGCAGCGCGATGTTGGCCAGCACCTCGGCGGTGCAGCAGATGATGGGTGCGTCGGCGTTGACCGCCGCGTCGCCGGTCAGCAGGCCGACGTCGTCGGCGCCGAAGACCTCGCACAGGTCGAAGAACTTCTCGCTGACCAGCGCCTTGATCGGAGCGGTGTAGAACGACACCCGGTCGTCGGCCATGGCGGCCATGTGGGCGCCGATCGCCACCACGGACTTGCCGGAGCCGGTCGGCGTCGCCAGCACGACGTTGTTGCCGGACAGGAGCTCGATGATCGCCTCGTCCTGGTGCGGGTAGAGCTCGAGGCCCCGTCCGGCCGCCCACTCCACCACCCGGTCGTAGACGGCGTCGAAGTCAGTCACGGGCTCTGGGGTGTGCGGTAGCGAAGACCTCACGCAGGTTGTCGACGGTGACCAGCGTGTAGACCTGGGTGGTGGTCACCGAGGCGTGTCCGAGGAGCTCCTGGACGACGCGTACGTCGGCGCCCCCGTCGAGCAGATGGGTCGCGAAGGAGTGCCGCAGGGTGTGCGGCGAGACGTCCTTGGTCACTCCCGCCCGGTCCGCGGCCTTGACCAGCACCGCCCAGGCCGACTGCCGCGACAGCCGGCCGCCACGGGAGTTGAGGAACAGCGCTCCCCCCGCACCGCCCGTGGTCGCCAGCTCCGGCCGGCCGCGCACCAGGTAGGCCGCCACGGCGTCGCGTGCGTAGGAGCCGATCGGCACGATCCGTTCCTTGCCGCCCTTGCCGCGCAGCAGCACGGTGCCACCGATGGCGCCGTCAGCGAGCTCCAGGTCGTCGACGTCCAGGCCGACCGCCTCGGAGATCCGGGCGCCGGTGCCGTAGAGGACCTCCAACAGCGCGCGGTCGCGCAGCGACAGCGTGGTCCCGGCGGCGCCCGCAGCCTCCAAAATCGCCTCTACGTCGGCCAGTGGGAGCGCCTTCGGCAGCCGCTTGGCCGGGGTGGGTGGCTTCACCCCTGCGGCCGGGTCGGACTCCGCAAGGCCGTCCGCGACCGCGAACTTGTGGAAGCCGCGCACCGCCACGACGGTCCGCGCGGCGGAGGTCGAGCTGAGGGCGGGGTGGTCGGTGTCGCCCTCGCGCAGGCGCATCAGGAACCCCGACACGTTGCTCTCGGTGATCGCGGACAGGTCGGCCACACCCACCTGTCCGAGGTACTCCCGATAGCGCCGGAGGTCGCGGCGGTACGACGTCAGCGTGTTGGTCGCCAGCCCCTTCTCGACCAGGAGGTGGTCGAGATAGGTCCTGATCGCGCGGTCCAGCGCGGTGGTCTCGCTCAGACGAGTGCCTCCTCCAGCGGGGCGGCCTCGATGCCGACCGCCTCGCCGACGGGACCGTTGGTCAGCTTGCCGGCGTGGGTGTTGAGCCCCAGCGCGAGGCTGTGGTCGTCACGGCAGGCCTGGGCCCAGCCCTTGTTGGCCAGCGCCACGGCGTACGGCATGGTCGCGTTGGTGAGCGCGTACGTCGAGGTGTTCGGCACCGCGCCGGGCATGTTCGCCACGCAGTAGAAGATCGAGTTGTGCACCGCGTACGTCGGGTCGGCGTGCGTGGTCGGGTGGGTGTCCTCGAAGCAGCCACCCTGGTCGACGGCGATGTCGACCAGCACCGAGCCGGGCTTCATCTCCGAGACCAGCTGGTTGGTCACCAGCTTGGGCGCCTTCGCGCCGGGGATCAGCACCGCGCCGATCACCATGTCGGCCTCGCGCACCTGCTGCTGGATCGCCAGCTGCGACGACGCGAGTCCGTGCACCCGGTTGTTGTAGCGCCAGAACGACATCCGCAGCTTGTCGAGGTCGGTGTCGAGCAGGGTGACGTCGGCGCCCATGCCCAGGGCGATGTTGGCGGCGTTCTGACCGGAGACACCCGCGCCGATGATGACGACCTTCGCGTTGGCCACACCGCCGACGCCGCCCATCAGGACGCCACGGCCGCCTTCGGCCTTGAGCAGCGAGTAGGCGCCGACCTGGGGCGCGAGGCAGCCGGCGACCTCGGACATCGGGTAGAGCAGCGGCAGGCCGCCGGAGGGCAGCTGCACGGTCTCGTAGGCGATCGCGGTGACCTTGCGGTTGATCAGCTCCTCGGTCAGCGGCTTGTCGGCCGCGAGGTGGAGGTAGGTGAACAGGGTCAGGCCCTCCCGCATCCGGGGGTACTCCTCGGCGATCGGCTCCTTGACCTTGAGCACCATGTCAACCGAGCCCCAGACGTCGTCCGCGGAGTCGAGGATCTTCGCGCCCGCGGCGACGTACTCCTCGTCCGGGATCTGGGAGCCGACGCCGGCGCCCTTCTCGACCGCGACCTCGTGTCCGTGCTGGGTCAGCTCGTGGACACCTACGGGGGTCATGGCCACCCGGTACTCGTGGTTCTTGACTTCCTTCGGAACGCCGACCTTCACCAGTCTTCTCCCCTCAGCTGCGACCCCGTTGTCGCGTCGCCGCGACCTTACCGTCAGACCAGGCCGCGCGCGCGGGCCAGCAGCACGCAGGCGACGAGGGGTGCGTCGGTGAGGTCGCCGGCCACCACGGCGTCGTAGAGATCCGCGAACGGCACCCAGCCGATCTCCATGTCGGCCTCCTCGTGCTCGAGCTCGAAGTCGCCCCGGTCGGCCGGGGTGACGCCTCGTGCCAGGAACAGGTGATGGACCTCGGCGGAGATGCCCGGCGAGGGGTAGAGCGAGGTGAGGTGGGTCCACTCGTCGGCCTGCAGCTCGGCCTCCTCGCGGAGCTCACGGATAGCGACGGTCAGGGGCTCCTCGTCGGATCCGTCGAGCAGCCCGGCCGGCAGCTCCACGAAGCGGACCCCCGCGGGGTGGCGGTACTGCCACAGGCAGAGCACCCGGTCGTCGGCGTCGAGCGCCAGCACGACGACGGCGCCCGGATGCTCGAGGGTCAGCCGCCGGTGCGCCTCCCCGCTGCCGTCGGGCGAGGTCACCTGGTCGGCGCGGAGAGCGACGACCCAGTCGTCGCGGTGCAGGTCGGTGCTCGAGACGACCGGCCACCGCTCGGGCCGATCGGCCAGAGGTGGGGTGTCCGGCACGTCAGGCTTCGGTGTCGGGCTGAGAGTCGGGCTGAGAGTCGGGCTGCGGGTCCGGTTGTGGGTCGCGCCGCAGGCCGGTCTCGTCGATCGGGAACCGCAGCTCCTTCTGCCGCTCGATCGCCGCGCCGATCAGCCCCTTGAAGAGCGGGTGCGGGCGGGTCGGTCGGGAGCGCAGCTCAGGGTGGGCCTGGGTGGAGACGTAGTAGGGGTGCACGTCGCGCGGCAGTTCGACGAACTCGACCAGCCCCAGCTCGGGGTTGGTGCCGGAGAAGACCATGCCGGCCGCGGCGAGCTGCTCGACGTAGGTGTTGTTGACCTCGTAGCGGTGGCGGTGGCGCTCCTCGATCTTCGACTCCCCGTAGGCCTCGCGCACCAGGGTGCCTTCGCCGAGCTCGGCGGCGTAGAGCCCGAGGCGCATGGTGCCGCCCAGGTCACCGGCTCCGTCGACGTACGACTTCTGCTCCTCCATGGTCGCGATCACCGGCTCGGGGCAGTCGGGGTCGAACTCCGTGGAGGCGGCCTTCTCGAGACCGGCCACCGACCGGGCGTACTCGATCACCATGCACTGCAGGCCGAGACACAGGCCGAGGGTCGGGATGCCGCTGGTGCGGGCGTAGGTGAGGGCGCCGAGCTTGCCCTCGATGCCGCGTACGCCGAACCCGCCCGGCACGCAGATCGCGTCCACGTCGTGCAGGTGCTTGCTCGCCCCCGCCGGGGTCTCGCACTCGTCGGAGGCGATCCAGCGCAGCTGCACCTTGGCCTCGTGGGCGAAGCCGCCGGCCCGGAGCGCCTCGGCAACGGAGAGGTAGGCGTCCGGCAGGTCGATGTACTTGCCGACCAGAGCGACCGTCACCTCCTCCTTCGGGTGGTGCACCCGGCGGAGCAGGTCGTCCCACAGCGTCCAGTCGACGTCGCGGAAGGGCAGGTCGAGCCGGCGTACGAGGTAGGCGTCGAGGCCCTCGCGGTGCAGGACCTTGGGGATGTCGTAGATCGACGCTGCGTCGGCCGCGCAGACCACGGCCTCCTGGTCCACGTCGCACATCAGCGAGATCTTGCGCTTGATGTTCTCCGGGATCTCACGGTCGGCCCGGCAGACCACGGCGTCGGGCTGGATACCGACCTGGCGCAGGGCGGCGACGGAGTGTTGGGTGGGCTTGGTCTTGAGCTCCCCGGACGGGCCGATGAACGGCACCAGGGAGACGTGCAGGAAGAAGCAGTTGTCGCGGCCGATGTCGTGGCGGGTCTGGCGCGCCGCCTCGAGGAACGGCAGCGACTCGATGTCGCCAACGGTGCCGCCGATCTCGGTGATGACGACGTCGACCTTCTTCCCGTCCACCTGGGTCTCGCCCATGGCCAGGATGCGTTCCTTGATCTCGTTGGTGATGTGCGGGATCACCTGCACCGTGTCGCCGAGGTAGTCGCCGCGGCGCTCCTTGGCGATCACGCTGGAGTAGACCTGGCCCGTGGTGACATTGGCGATCTGGCTGAGGTCGGTGTCGAGGAACCGCTCGTAGTGGCCGATGTCGAGATCGGTCTCCGCCCCGTCGTTGGTCACGAAGACCTCGCCGTGCTGGAACGGGTTCATCGTGCCCGGGTCGACGTTGAGATAGGGGTCGAGCTTCTGCATCGTCACGCGGAGTCCACGCGAGCGCAGCAGTCTGCCGAGGCTGGATGCCGTGAGGCCCTTGCCTAGCGAGGAGGCGACGCCTCCGGTGACGAACACGTGCTTGGTCGGCTCGGCCATCTTCACGGGATTCGATCCTATCCCAGCACTGGCGTTTTGATGGCTTTATGGGCGCGCCCGGCGATTGCCGACCTTCTACGCCCGTCAATCACCGGCCACGCTCTACCGCAGAGCCCGGGCGGGTTGGGCCACATCGAGCAGCTCGCGGGCATGGGCCAGGGCGGTGTCGCTGTCGGCGAGGCCGGCCAGCATCCGCGACAGCTCGCGCTCGCGACCCTCGTCGTCGAGCACCGTCAGGCCCGAGCTGGTGACCGACCCGTCGCTGGACTTCTCGACCAGCACGTGGCGGTCGGCGTACGCCGCCACCTGGGGCAGGTGGGTGACCACCAGCACCTGCGCGCTCTTCGCCAGCAGCGCCAGCCGGCGCCCCACCTCGACCGCTGCCGCACCGCCGACGCCGGCGTCGACCTCGTCGAAGACGAACGTCGGCACCGAGCCGGTCGCGGCGAGGGAGACCTCCAGGGCCAGCATCACCCGCGAGAGCTCACCGCCGGACGCGCCCTTGTGCAGCGGCCGTGCCTCGCCGCCGGTGTTGGCGGACAGCAGGAACTCCACCTCGTCGACACCCGACGAGCCGTAGCGCAGGGTCCGCTTGCCGACCGGCAGGTCGCCCTCGGACTGGCGGACCGCGATCTCGACCGTCGCATGCGGCATCGCCAGGTGAGCGAGCTCGGACGTCACGCCGGAGCCGAGCTTCTTGGCCGCGGCAGTGCGGGCCTCTGACAGAGCCTCGGCCTGCTGGCCGAGCTTGGCGCGCAGCTCGTCACGCTCGGCCCGCAGCCGGTCGATGTGCTCGTCGGTGGAGTCGAGGTCGAGCAGCCGCTCGGCGGCCTGGGCGGCCCAGGTGAGCACCTCGTCGGCGGTCTCGCCGTACTTGCGGGTCAGGGCGGTGAGGGCGGCCCGGCGCTCGGACACGGCCGCGAGCCGGTTCGGGTCGGTGTCGATCCGGGTGGCGTACGACGCCACGTCGGCGGCGAGGTCGGACAGCAGGTAGGTGATCTCGGCGAGGCGGTCGGCCAGCTCGCCTGCCTCGGCGTCGTGGTCACGAACGCCGTCCAGATGTCCGCGTCCGGCCGAGACCGCACCCAGTGCGTCGGGCGAGCCCTGCTCGCTCGAGAGGGCCTCTCGGGCCTCCTCGGCGGCGGTGCGCAGCGTGTCGGCGTAACCGAGCCGGGACTCCTCGGCCGCGAGTGTGACGTCCTCCCCGCTCTCCGGCGCGACGGCCTCCACCTCAGCCAGGCCGAACCGGAGCAGGTCGGCCTCGCGGGCCCGCTCCCGGGCGCTGTTGGAGACCTCTTCCAGGTCGCGCGTGACGGCCTGCAGCCGGCGGTAGGTCTCGGCGTACGCCGTCAGCAGCTTCGCGACCTTGGCGCCCCCGAACTTGTCGAGCGCGTCACGCTGGGCTCGCGCCTGCAGCAGCCGGTGCTGGTCGGACTGCCCGTGCACGGCGACCAGTGGCACCGCAACCTCGGCCAGGGTGGCGACCGGCACCGATGCGCCACCGACGAAAGCGCGCGAGCGCCCCTCCGCCGACACGTTGCGGGCCAGGACCACCCGCCCGTCCTCGACCTCTCCCCCGGCCTGGTCGACAGCCTCCGCGATCTCGGGCAGCTGCGCGACGGAGACGACGCCTTCGACCCGTGCCTGTTTCGCTCCCGACCGGACGGCGCCGGTGTCGGCACGTCCACCGAGCAGCAGCCCCAGCGCCGTGACGATCATGGTCTTGCCCGCGCCGGTCTCTCCGGTGATGGCGGTCAGCCCCGGGCCGAGCTCGAGCACGGAGGAGTCGATCACGCCGAGCTGGCCGATCCGGATCTCCTCGATCATGCGTTGTCCCCGCGGCGGCGGCGCTCGGCAGAACCGCGCCAGCCCTCGACGGGGAGGCCGAACTTGGCCACCAGACGGTCGGTGAACGTCTCCTCGTGCAGCCGGGCCAGGCGCAGCGGATGCTCGCCGCGGCGTACCTCGATCCGGGCGCCGGGCGGCAGGTCGACGGTGCGCCGGCCGTCGCACCACAGCACGCCCGAGCCGTCGGTGCGGGCCAGCACCTCAACGGCCACCACGGAGGTCGGCGCGACCACCATCGGCCGCGCGAACAGGGCGTGGGCGCTGATCGGCACCACGCACAGGGCGTCCACGCTCGGCCACACGATCGGGCCGCCGGCGCTGAAGTTGTAGGCGGTCGAGCCCGTCGGCGTCGCGCAGACGACGCCGTCGCAGCCCCAGCGCGACAACGGCCGCCCGTCGATCTCGACGACCACCTCGAGCATCCGCTCGCGGGCCGCCTTCTCGACGCTGGCCTCGTTGACCGCGAAGGTGCTCGACACCAGCTCCCCGTCGCGGAAGACCTGTACGTCGAGCGTCAGCCGGTCCTCGACGGTGTAACGATGGGTCACGATCGCGTCGATGGTCGACTCGACGTCGTCCATCTCGGCCTCGGCCAGGAAGCCGACGTGGCCCAGGTTGACACCCAGGACGGGGGTCAGGCTCGCGTGGGTGACCTCGGCCGCCCGCAGAATGCTGCCATCGCCGCCGATGACCAGGGTCAGCTCGCAGTCACGGCTCGCATCGCTCTCGGACTCGGTGAGCTCGAGCGGCGGGTCGTAGGCGCTGGGCTCGAGCCCCATCTCGGCCGCCTCGGCCGCCAGCAGCCGGACCACGATGCCGTGGCTGGTGAAGGCCTTGCAGAACGACTTGGCGACGTCGCGCGACTCGGAGCGCCCGGTGTGCGTGAGCACGAGCACCCTGCGGGTGCCCTCCGGGTCGCGGATCTCAGGTGCGTCGGTCACGGATCAACTCTCTCACCCGGCACCCCCAACGAGCCTGCACCCCGCACGACGCCGTCGATGTCGTCGGCCCCGATGGTGGCCGGCCCCTTGCGGAGCCAGAGGAAGAACTCCACGTTGCCCGACGGCCCCGGCAGCGGGCTGGTGGCAACCATCCTGGCTCCCCAGCCCCGTTTGTCCGCCTCCTGGGCGACGGCGCTGACCGCCTCCGCTCGCAGGCCCGGGGTCGCGCACCACCCCGCCCTTGCCGACCCGCTCCTTGCCCACCTCGAACTGCGGCTTCACCATCAGCGCCAGGTCGCCGTCCTCGTTGGTGACACCGAGCAGCGCGTCGAGGACCAGCCGCAGCGAGATGAACGAGAGGTCCCCGACCACCAGGTCGACCTTGCCCGCCGATCGCCTCTGACGGTCAGGTCGCGGACGTTCTGGCGGTCGTGGATCACCACCCGCTCGTCGGACCGGAGGCTCCACGCCAGCTGCCCGTAGCCCACGTCGACCGCGACCACCTGCGTCGCGCCATGCTTGAGCAGTACGTCGGTGAACCCACCCGTCGACGCCCCCGCATCCAGGCAGCGGCGGCCGGCTACGACCAGGCCCTCCGGCTCGAACGCCGCCAGCGCCCCGGCCAGCTTGTGGCCGCCCCGCGACACGTAGTCCGGCTTCCCCTCGTCCTCGCGCACCACGATGGCGACATCCGTGGTCACTCCGGTGGCCGGCTTCGTGGCCGGCGCGCCGCTGACCCGGACCCGGCCCGCGGCGATCAGCTCGGTGGCGTGCTCGCGCGAGCGCGCCAGGCCGCGGCGTACCAGCTCGGCGTCCAGCCGAAGCCGTCGCGGTGGCATCGGGTCAGGGTTCTTGGTCGGGTCGCTCGGCGGCTCGGGGTCGTCGAGCGTACGGCGCAGTCGCTCGTGGGCGGACTCGAAGACCGCCACGTGCTCCTCCACGGGCTGCCCCGCCAGTCGCGCCACGTCGTCGACCACGGAGTCCACCCCGTCCAGCCCGGTGCGGACGCGCTCGGTCTCGGCCTGGGCCTCGTCGACCGACTCCTCGAGGTCGTCGACGACGTCGTCCGAGAGCTCCTCGGTGCCGGGCTCGTCCACGGGCTCCTCAGTCATGCCGCCGAGGTTACCGGTCCGCTTCGGTGTCGTGGTCGAGGCACGGTGAGCGTCGCCCGTGTCGACGACCTCGCCCGTCTGGTCCAGGTGACCCAGGCCGCGGTGGCGACGCAGCGCCACCAGGCGTCCGCCGAGCCCTCGCCCTGTGCCTCGAGCCGGCCACCGGACCTTGTCACGGTCCACCCATCGCTGCTGGTCTCGTCGCCCTTGTGGGTGACCTGTCCGTGCGCGGCCAACAGCCCGCCGAGGTCCACGGCGATGTAGGTCGGGCGTTCGTCGGGCCGTGCCCGCACCAGTTCGGCGAGGTCGGTCACCCCGGTGAGCACCAGCAGCGAGTCGACGCCGGCGTTGATCGCTCCCGCGATGTCGGTGTCCAACCGGTCGCCGACCATCAATGGGTGGTCGCCGCCGACCCGTCGCACGGTCTCGTCCAGCAGCGGTCGCTCCGGCTTGCCGGCCACCACCGGGGATACCCCCGCGAAGCGGCTCACGGTCTCCACCAGCACCCCGTGCCCCGGAGCCACGCCGTAGCTCGTCGGGATGCTTCCGTCGGTGTTGCTGGCCACCCACCACAGTCCGTCGCGGACCCGCACCGCTGCCCGCATCACGTCGCGCCACAGCACATCCGGCCCGTAGCCGCTGACCAAGGCATCTGCTTCCGGAGCATCGACCGAGACCGGCTCGAGGCCGGCCAGGCGCACCTCGTCGACCAGTGCCGGAGCGCCGAGCACGGCGACCCGGGCCGACGCCGGCAGCCGGTCCGCCAGCACCCGAGCGGCCGCCTGAGCGGAGGTGACCACGTCGTCGACGGTCGCCGGCACGCCGAGCTCCCGGAGATGCTCGGCCACGGTCGCTGGGCTGCGTGAGGCGTTGTTGGTGATGAAGGCGCACCGCATGCCCGCGGCTCGCACCCGCTCGAGGTGCTCCGGCGCCCCGGGGACGGCGTGCGACCCGACGTAGACGACCCCGTCCAGGTCGAGCATCGCCAGGTCGTATGCCGAGCTCAGCGGCACCTCGCTGTGGCCGAGCATCCGTCCCTCCTTCGTCAGGCACCGCACCCTACGATGCCGGGATGGATCCCGGCTCAGTGGTCATCCCGCCATATGTGGCCGGACCCCTGCGGCTGGCTCCCTTCCGGGCCCTGATGCTCGCGCCCAACCGGATCGGCGACCCGGCCTCCGCCCGCGCCTTCGCGCGCCCCTACAAGGACGTCCCGAGCCCGCCTGGCTCGCTGGGAGGAGCACGGGCAGCTGTGGCACGACCCGGAGCCCGCCCTCTACCTGCACGAGTACACGGCCGCTGGCATCACGATCCGCGGGCTGGTCGGGCTCGTCGACGTCTCGCGAAGGGCGGCCCGTCCCGAGGATCGCGCGATCCTCCCGCATGAGGGCATCTACCCCGCCCAGGCCGACGACCTGGCCGCCCGGATGGAGGAGATGCAGCTCAACCCGGCGCCCATCCTGCTGGTGCACCGGGCACCAGCCGCGCTCCGCACCCTCACCCATGAGCTGATGACCCGATCCCCCGACCACAGCTTCATCGACCGCGCGAAGCAGCAGCACCGGGTCTGGGCCGTCCGGGACACCGATCAGCTGTCTCGGGCCGACGACGCCCTGGCCGGCTCGCGGGCCTTGATCGCGGACGGTCACCACCGCTACGCCGCCTACCTGAGGCTGCAGCAGCGCGCCCCGGACGGGCCGGCACGAGGGGGCCTGGCGATGCTGGTCGACCAGGACGACACCCCGCTCTTCCTGGGCGCGATCCACCGCGTCTTCGCCGGCACCTCGTTCGACGACGTGATGCTGGCTGCCGCCTCGGTGGGGCTGGCCACCACGGAGCTGTCCGAGAGCGCGGCGATCGCCGCTCTTGCGCCCCGCCACCTGGTGTTGACCGATTCCGAGCGGTGGGCCTCGATCGAGCTCGCGGATCGCGATGACCACGCAGCCGTCGAGGTGCTGCACGACCGGCTCGTGCCGGAGTTTCCACACGGGCCGCGTCGGATCGGCTACCACCACACGGTCGACGACGCCCTGGCCCAGATCAGCCCGGACCTCGGCGTGGCCGTGCTGATGCCGGCACCCGATGTCGGTCAGGTCATCCACATCGCCGGCCACGACCGGCTGCTGCCGGAGAAGGCCACCTCCTTCCAGCCGAAGCCCAGCCTGGGCGTGCTCATCCGGTCGCTGCGCGACGGATGACCTTGCCGCGGGCGACGTCGACCTCCACCCGCGAGACCGTCGCCCCGCCGGACTTGAAGAACCGTCGACGCAGCGCGCCGCCGACCTCCACGATGTCTCCGTCGTGCCAGGTCGGCACCGACCGCTTCACCCGCCCGGACCACACGGCGCACTCGAGCGTGTCGACGCGCGAGCGCCGCGATCCGGACCCGGACGCCGGCTCGGGTGGTCTCCCGATCACCACCCGGAACGTCCACACCGTGTCGCCGCTCGGCAGGACGCGTTCCTCGGGGGCTCCCGACAGTCGTCCACGAAGCAGTACCTCGTTGGTCTCTTCGGCCGTTCGGTCGCCCTGGTCCTCGTTCACCTGTGCTGACATGCACATCACCTCCGAGACCAACGCTCGGTGCCCCGACCGACAGTTCCGGCTATCCCGGTGAATACCTGTGGAAAAGCGCCAGCTCAACCCACCCTTGTGGACGACAAGTGGGCATAAAGGGCCACAAATAGCAGTAGGGCCACCCCGTAAAGGGTGGCCCTACTGTGAAGTGTTGTCCGGCGGCGTCCTACTCTCCCACAGCCTCTCGGTTGCAGTACCATTGGCGCTGGCAGGCTTAACTTCCGGGTTCGGGATGGGTCCGGGTGTTTCCCTGTCGCTATGGCCGCCGTAACTCTATGAACACCACTTCTGCCCCGTGGTCAACCGTGTTGGTTGTGTCCTGGGGGTGGTGTTGGATTGTGTGGACGCGAACAAAGTGTTTGTTGTTGGTGTGTGCGCAGTGTCAGTACGAAAGATCAGCAATGTGTGTTGTTTTGGTTGAGGGTTTGTGTGGCAAGCCCTCGGCCTATTAGTACCGGTCGGCTGGGCATTGCTGCTGTATACCTCCGGCCTATCAACCCAATAGTCTGTTGGGGGCCTTACCCACTTTCGTGGTGGGAAACCTTATCTTGAAATGTGCTTCCCGCTTAGATGCATTCAGCGGTTATCACGTCCGAACGTAGCTAACCAGCGGTGCCCCTGGCGGGACAACTGGCACACCAGAGGTTCGTCCATCCCGGTCCTCTCGTACTAGGGACAGCTTTTCTCAAGTTTCCTGCGCGCGCGGCGGATAGGGACCGAACTGTCTCACGACGTTCTAAACCCAGCTCGCGTGCCGCTTTAATGGGCGAACAGCCCAACCCTTGGGACCTACTCCGGCCCCAGGATGCGACGAGCCGACATCGAGGTGCCAAACCATCCCGTCGATATGGACTCTTGGGGAAGATCAGCCTGTTATCCCCGGGGTACCTTTTATCCGTTGAGCGACGCCGCTTCCACTTGCCGGCGCCGGATCACTAGTTCCGACTTTCGTCCCTGCTCGACATGTCCGTCTCACAGTCAAGCTCCCTTGTGCACTTACACTCGCCACCTGATTGCCAACCAGGCTGAGGGAACCTTTGAGCGCCTCCGTTACATTTTAGGAGGCAACCGCCCCAGTTAAACTACCCATCAGGCACTGTCCCTGATCCAGATCATGGACCTAGGTTAGACATCTAGTACGACCAGAGTGGTATTTCAACGTTGACTCCACAACCACTGGCGTGGCCGCTTCACAGTCTCCCACCTATCCTACACAAGCCGAACCAAACACCAATACCAAACTATAGTAAAGGTCCCGGGGTCTTTCCGTCCTGCCGCGCGTAACGAGCATCTTTACTCGTAGTGCAATTTCGCCGAGTCCATGGTTGAGACAGCGCCCAAGTCGTTACTCCATTCGTGCAGGTCGGAACTTACCCGACAAGGAATTTCGCTACCTTAGGATGGTTATAGTTACCACCGCCGTTTACTGGGGCTTAAATTCTCCGCTTCACCACACAAGGTGGCTAACAGGTCCTCTTAACCTTCCAGCACCGGGCAGGAGTCAGTCCGTATACATCGTCTTACAACTTCGCACGGACCTGTGTTTTTAGTAAACAGTCGCTTGGGCCTGGTCTCTGCGACCCTCCCCGCGTCCCCCAGCTAGTGGGTTGACGGTTCGGGTCCCCCTTCTCCCGAAGTTACGGGGGCATTTTGCCGAGTTCCTTAACCATGGTTCGCTCGATCGCCTTGGTATTCTCTACCTGATCACCTGAGTCGGTTTGGGGTACGGGCGGCGCATAGCTCGCTAGAGGTTTTTCTCGACAGCATAGGATCACCCACTTCCCCCTATACGGGGTCGGCATCACCTCTCAGGTACGACATCAAAGTCAGTGGCCCGGATTTGCCTAGGCCACACCCTACGGGCTTACCCACAGACAACCATCGCTGTGGTTGGGCTACCTTCCTGCGTCACCCCATCGCTTGACTACTACCGGTTCGGGTCCCACGCTCCGCCACGCCGTCTCGCCCCGAAGGGTCCGATCAACATGGTTTCGGGTGGTTAGCATCACCGGGTCCGTCATGGGCGCTACTTTGCCGGTACGGGAATATCAACCCGTTGTCCATCGACTACGCCTGTCGGCCTCGCCTTAGGTCCCGACTTACCCAGGGCAGATTAGCTTGACCCTGGAACCCTTGATCATTCGGCGCACGGGTTTCTCACCCGTGATTCGCTACTCATGCCTGCATTCTCACTCGTGTCGCGTCCACAACTGGATCACTCCGCTGCTTCACTCGCGACACGACGCTCCCCTACCCATCCACACACCTGAACCAACCAGCACAAGGCCGGCGGCTTGGAACGGTCCCGAAGGACCCATGTGAATGCCATAGCTTCGGCGGATGACTTGAGCCCCGCTACATTGTCGGCGCGGAATCACTTGACCAGTGAGCTATTACGCACTCTTTCAAGGGTGGCTGCTTCCAAGCCAACCTCCTGGTTGTCACTGCGACTCCACATCCTTTTCCACTTAGTCACCACTTAGGGGCCTTAGCTGATGGTCTGGGCTGTTTCCCTCTCGACAATGGAGCTTATCCCCCACTGTCTCACTGCTGCGCTCTCACTTACCGGCATTCGGAGTTTGGCTAACGTCAGTAACCTGGTCGGGCCCATCAGCTATCCAGTGCTCTACCTCCGGCAAGAAACACACAACGCTGCACCTAAATGCATTTCGGGGAGAACCAGCTATCACGGAGTTTGATTGGCCTTTCACCCCTATCCACAGGTCATCCCCTCAGTTTTCAACCTAAGTGGGTTCGGTCCTCCACGCGGTCTTACCCGCGCTTCAACCTGCCCATGGATAGATCACTCCGCTTCGGGTCTTGATCGCGCTACTCAAACGCCCTATTAGGACTCGCTTTCGCTACGGCTTCCCCACACGGGTTAACCTCGCAACACAACGCAAACTCGCAGGCTCATTCTTCAAAAGGCACGCCATCACCCACACCAACCCACAAGGAGCGGCTGAGCTCTGACGGATTGTAGGCACATGGTTTCAGGTACTATTTCACTCCCCGCCAGGGGTACTTTTCACCTTTCCCTCACGGTACTTGTCCGCTATCGGTCATCAAGAAGTATTTAGGCTTAACGGGTGGTCCCGCCAGATTCACACACCATTTCAGGGGTGGCGTGTTACTTGGGAAAACACTACAGAGTCACACACTTACACCTACGGGGCTATCACCCTCTACGGCGCCACTTTCCAATGGACTTCAACTTCACGCATGATTTCTTACTCTGTGCAAGGCCGGCAGACCAAACCAAGTGCTCCCACAACCCCCCAAATGCAACCCCTGCCGGGTATCACACATCTGAGGTTTAGCCTCCTCCGATTTCGCTCGCCACTACTCTCGGAATCACTATTGTTTTCTCTTCCTATGGGTACTGAGATGTTTCACTTCCCCACGTTCCCTCCACACGCCCTATACATTCAGGCGCAGGTAACTGGACACAACTCCAGCTGGGTTTCCCCATTCGGACACCCCCGGATCACAGCTCGGTTGCCAACTCCCCAGGGCTTATCGCAGGCTCCAACGTCCTTCATCGGCTCTTGATGCCAAGGCATCCACCATGTGCCCTTCACAGCTTGCCAAACAAACACTCAACAAAAACAACAACACCACGGCACCCGAAAAACTCAGGACCGCGGCACCATCATCAATTCAGCATCAATACTGCAAAGACACACACTACAAAAACAAACACCCACACAAAAACAACCCCAACCAGCGCCGACAAACCTCGTCAACCTGGCACAGGGCTACTGTGCGGGCGATGCTCGCGTCCACTATCCAAAAATCAAGAAACAAGAGTGACATCCGCCCCGACACCCAGACATCCGCAGACATCTCAAGGGGTGTGCCGGCGCCTGATTCCTCAGGGCCCAACAGTGTGCCAAGACAGCCACCCCTACCCACACCCATCCCAGGTTCCACGCCTCCCGACCCGAGCAAGCTCGAGCCAGGCGACAGTACTGAGAGACAGGTGCCGACCAAGGCAACCGGTTCGTCGATGATTCCACTAGTGAGACACCATCCACCCCCACCACGGAATGCGGCAGGGACCCAACGATCTGCTGGGGCGGGTGTGTGCTCCTTAGAAAGGAGGTGATCCAGCCGCACCTTCCGGTACGGCTACCTTGTTACGACTTCGTCCTAATCGCCAGCCCCACCTTCGACCACTCCCCCCCTTACGGGTTGGGCCATGGGCTTCGGGTGTTGCCGACTTTCATGACGTGACGGGCGGTGTGTACAAGGCCCGGGAACGTATTCACCGCAGCGTTGCTGATCTGCGATTACTAGCGACTCCGACTTCATGGGGTCGAGTTGCAGACCCCAATCCGAACTGAGACCGGCTTTTTGGGATTCGCTCCCCCTCACGGGATCGCAGCCCTTTGTACCGGCCATTGTAGCATGCGTGAAGCCCTGGACATAAGGGGCATGATGACTTGACGTCATCCCCACCTTCCTCCGAGTTGACCCCGGCAGTCTCCTATGAGTCCCCACCATCCCGAAGGACGTGCTGGCAACATAGGACGAGGGTTGCGCTCGTTGCGGGACTTAACCCAACATCTCACGACACGAGCTGACGACAGCCATGCACCACCTGTACACCGACAATAAAGGGGCCTCATCTCTGAGGCTTTCCGGCGTATGTCAAACCCAGGTAAGGTTCTTCGCGTTGCATCGAATTAATCCGCATGCTCCGCCGCTTGTGCGGGCCCCCGTCAATTCCTTTGAGTTTTAGCCTTGCGGCCGTACTCCCCAGGCGGGGCGCTTAATGCGTTAGCTGCGGCACGGAACCCATGGAATAGGCCCCACACCTAGCGCCCAACGTTTACGGTGTGGACTACCAGGGTATCTAATCCTGTTCGCTCCCCACACTTTCGCTCCTCAGCGTCAGGTAATGCCCAGAGAACCGCCTTCGCCACCGGTGTTCCTCCTGATATCTGCGCATTTCACCGCTACACCAGGAATTCCGTTCTCCCCTGCATACCTCCAGTCTGCCCGTATCGAAAGCAAGCCATGAGTTAAGCTCATGGTTTTCACTCCCGACGCGACAAACCGCCTACGAGCCCTTTACGCCCAATAATTCCGGACAACGCTCGCACCCTACGTATTACCGCGGCTGCTGGCACGTAGTTGGCCGGTGCTTCTTCTCCACCTACCGTCAACACGACCAAAAGACCGTGCCTTCGTCGGTGATGAAAGAGGTTTACAACCCGAAGGCCGTCATCCCTCACGCGGCGTTGCTGGATCAGGCTTCCGCCCATTGTCCAATATTCCCCACTGCTGCCTCCCGTAGGAGTCTGGGCCGTGTCTCAGTCCCAGTGTGGCCGGTCACCCTCTCAGGCCGGCTACCCGTCGAAGCCTTGGTAGGCCATTACCCCACCAACAAGCTGATAGGCCGCGAGCACATCCCCCACCCAAAAAAGTTTCCACACACACTCCATGCGGAGGTATGTCGTATTCGGTATTAGACCCCGTTTCCGAAGCTTATCCCAAAGTGAAGGGCAGATTACTCACGTGTTACTCACCCGTTCGCCGCTCGTGTACCCCCGAAGGAGCCTTACCGCTCGACTTGCATGTGTTAAGCACGCCGCCAGCGTTCGTCCTGAGCCAGGATCAAACTCTCCATAGAAAACTTGAAAATCACCAGACAGACGACACTGACAAAAAATTGCCAGAATCATTGCCGAAAAAACAAACCCAAACCAAAAAAGACATGGGCATACAAACTAATTCATCGACTATTGACACACTGTTGAGTTCTCAAAAATCAGACGCACACTCGCAAGAACCTCTCGGATCTCGCTGGAGGGCAACCTACAGAAACTTACCGGGCCGTGGTGCACGAGTCAACTCAGTTGAGCGCTCTCGGCACGAAGCCCAGGTCGGCGCGCAGCAACCCAACGTTCTGGTCTTTCGACCGGGTGTGGGAGCCGCTTGCGCGACGAGGAAAACACTAGCAAGCCCTCACTCCGGAGCACCAATCGGGGCCGCCTTGGGGCTGCGGCGGTACGTCGACACGGTCGGGTCGTCCTCGATCCAGAACCGCCAGGGGCGGTCGGGGGCCAGGCGCAGCCCCACCCGCGGGCCCGTCCGGTACGACGGCGTAGAGGCGCCGAGCTCGAGCGTGATGGGCCCCTTGGAGAGGTCGGCGCCGTTGTCGGTGAGCTGCAGCGCGAGCGCCCGACACAGGTTGGCCGGCCCCCGCGCCAGGTCGCGGTCCGAGACACCCGGCCGTCGCGACCGCGCATCCGTCAGCCCGGCCACCACCTCACCGGCGCGCAGCAGCACGGCGCTCGCCTCGTCCGCGGGGCCGACGGTCACGTTGGCGCACACGTGCATGCCGTAGGTGAAGTAGCAGTAGAGATGGCCGGGAGGGCCGAACATCACGCTGTTGCGCGGCGTGGGCCCGCGGTAGGCGTGCGAGCCGGGGTCGTCCGGTCCGGCGTACGCCTCCACCTCACTCAGGCGCACCGCAACGTCGCCGTGCCGGATCACCGCGCCGAGCAGGCCTGGGGCCACCTCGAGCACCGGGCCGGAGAGCACGTCAGCCAGCGAGCCCGAACCGGTCACGGCGTTGCGCCGCCCCTTCCACCAACTCGGTGAGCTGCTCGCGGACCCGCGAGGGTGCCGTGCCGCCACGGCCCGAGCGCGACTCGACCGACCCCTGCACGGTCAGTACGTCGTGTACCGCCGGCGTCAGGTGGGGCGAGATCTCGGCGAGCTGCTCGTCGCTGAGCTCGTGGAGCTCGATGCCCAGATCCTCGCAGCGGCGTACACAGGCACCGGCGACCTCGTGCGCGACCCGGAAGGGAATGCCCTCGCGGACCAGCCACTCGGCGATGTCGGTGGCCAGCGAGAAGCCCTGCGGAGCGAGCTCGGCCAGGCGGGCGGTGTCGAACTCGAGCGTCGCGACCATGCCGGCGAACGCCGGCAGCAGCACTTCCAGGGTGTCGACCGAGTCGAAGACCGGCTCCTTGTCCTCCTGGAGGTCGCGGTTGTAGGCCAGGGGCAGCGCCTTCAGTGTGGCCATGAGCCCGCTGAGGTTGCCGATCAGCCGCCCGGCCTTGCCTCGGGCGAGCTCGGCGATGTCGGGGTTCTTCTTCTGCGGCATGATGCTCGACCCGGTCGACCACGAGTCGTGCAGCGCCACGAAGCCGAACTCCCGGGTGGACCAGAGGATGACCTCCTCGGCGAGCCGGCTGACGTCGACGCCGATCTGGGCGGTGACGTAGGCGAACTCGGCGACGAAGTCGCGAGACGAGGTGCCGTCGATCGAGTTGGCGCTCGAGCCGGTGAAGCCCAGGTCGGCAGCGACCGCCTCAGGATCGAGGTCGAGGCTGCTGCCGGCGATCGCGCCCGAGCCGTACGGCGAGTCGGCGGCCACTCGAGCGTCCCAGTCGAGGAGCCGGTCGACGTCGCGCAGCAGCGGCCAGGCGTGGGCCAGCAGGTGGTGAGAGAGCAGCACCGGCTGGGCGTGCTGGAGGTGGGTGCGGCCCGGCATCACGACGTCGAGGTGGTCGCGCGCCTGGGCGGCCAGCACGTCGACCAGCCCGAGCACGTGGCCGGCGACGATCCGGGCGTGGTCGCGGAGAAACATCTTGAAGAGCGTGGCGATCTGGTCGTTGCGGCTGCGTCCGGCCCGCAGTCGGCCACCGATGTCGGTGCCGACCTCCTCGAGCAGCAGTCGCTCGAGCGCACCGTGCACGTCCTCGTCGGACGGGTCGGGGAGCAGTGAGCCGTCGGCGTACCGCTCCCCGAGCGCGACCAGACCGCGGACCAGCTCGGCGTGGTCGGCATCGGTGAGCAGCCCGGCCCGATGGAGCGCGTCGGCATGCGCCTTCGAGCCGGCCAGGTCGTACGGCGTCAGCCGCCAGTCGAAGTGGGTCGACCGGGAGAGCGCCTCGAGCTCGGGCGAGGGTCCGCCGGAGAACCGGCCACCCCAGAGCTTGCCCTCGTTGGTGGTGCTCACGTGTCTCCTCCGACGGTCGCGATCGCGACGGCCATGATCTCGGGCAGGTCCGGCGAAGCGGCGCTGCCGTCGTCGCCGAGCGCCTCGGGCGTCCACCAGGCAGCCTGCAGGATGTTGCCGACCTCGGCCGCCTCCAGCCCCGCGAAGTGGATCTCGGTCGTGCGCTCCAGCGGCAGCGCGAAGAAGTGGTTGTCGCTGACATAGCTGCAGCCGTCCCAGGAGAACGGATGCGTGGCCCGGTGCACGGGTCCGAGTAGATCAGCCTCGAGTGCCGCGATGCCGGTCTCCTCGGCCAGCTCCCGGAGCGCCGCGCCCGCGAGCGACTCCCCCGGGTCGACGGCGCCGCCGATGCTGACCCAGTGCAGCTCGCCGGGCAGGGCGGGGTCCTGGCCCTGCAGCAGCAGCACCTCGCCAACCGGTGAGACCGGGAGGACGCGGGCGGCGATGCGGTGGATCGGCTCCATCAGTCGGTGCCGAACTCCATGGCGGCGGCGTCCAGCGCGTCGTCGTCGAGACCGCTCTCGACGTCCGGGTTCGCCGCGATGGTCTCCCAGCCACCGGCGGGCAGCTCACCGAGCAGGATGCCGTTCTCGACCAGGACCTGGCCCTGCTCGATCGGCTGCTCGGCGTACAGCTCGAGCATCGCGCGGCTGTCGGCGATGTCGAGGTTGCGCATGGTCAGCTGGCCGATCCGGTCGGTGGGACCGAACGCGGCGTTCGCCGTGCGCTCCATCGACAGCTTGTCCGGGGTGGTAGCTGAAGGTAGGGCCCTCGGTGCGCAGGATCGAGTAGTCCTCACCCCGGCGCAGCCGCAGCGTCACCTCGCCGGTGACGACCGAGGCCACCCAGCGCTGCAGCGACTCGCGCAGCATCAGCGCCTGCGGGTCCAGCCAGCGGCCCTCGTAGAGCAGCCGGCCGAGGCGGCGGCCCTCCGCGTGGTAGTTGGCGACCGTGTCCTCGTTGTGGATCGCGTTGAGCAGCCGCTCGTAGGCGATCCAGAGCAGGGCCATGCCGGGTGCCTCGTAGACGCCCCGCGACTTGGCCTCGATGATCCGGTTCTCGATCTGGTCGGACATGCCGAGGCCGTGGCGGCCGCCGATGGTGTTGGCCTCATGGACCAGCGCGACCGGGTCGGCGAACTCCTTGCCGTTGAGCGCCACCGGCCGCCCGCGCTCGAAGCGGATCGACACGTCCTCGGTCTCGATGGCGACCTCGGGGTCCCAGAACTTCACGCCCATGATCGGCTGCACGATCTCCAGGGATACGTCGAGGTGCTCGAGGGTCTTGGCCTCGTGGGTGGCGCCCCAGATGTTGGCGTCGGTGGAGTAGGCCTTCTCCTTGCTGTCGCGGTAGGGCAGGCCCCGCTCGATCAGCCACTGGCTCATCTCCTCGCGGCCACCCAGCTCGTGCACGAAGTCGGCGTCGAGCCAGGGCTTGTAGATGCGCAGCTCGGGGTTGGCCAGCAGGCCGTAGCGGTAGAACCGCTCGATGTCGTTGCCCTTGAACGTCGAGCCGTCGCCCCAGATGTCCACGCCGTCGTCGTGCATGGCGCGGACCAGCATGGTGCCGGTGACGGCGCGGCCGAGCGGGGTGGAGTTGAAGTACGCGCGGCCGCCGGAGCGGATGTGGAACGCGCCGCAGGCGAGCGCGGCCAGGCCCTCCTCGACCAGAGGTCCCTTGCAGTCGATGGCGCGGGCGATCTCGGCGCCGTACTCGAAGGCGCGGGTGGGTACGCCGGAGACGTCCGGCTCGTCGTACTGCCCGATGTCGGCGGTGTAGGTGCAGGGAATGGCTCCCTTGTCGCGCATCCACGCGACCGCAACGGAGGTGTCGAGGCCGCCGGAGAAGGCGATGCCGACCCGCTGACCGATCGGGAGGGTGGTCAGGACCTTGCTCACGTAGTGGGTTCCTTCATGATCGGGGCTTGGTTGGGGCGGTGCTGTGGTGCTGGGCCAGGTCGAGGAAGCGGTGCGCGAGCGCCTGTCCGCCACCGGGGTTGCGGCTGATCACCAGGACGGTGTCGTCGCCGCCGATGGTGCCGAGGACGTCGTCGAACTCCGCCTTGTCGAACGCGGACGCGAGGTACTGGGCGGCACCGGGTGGGGTGCGCAGGACGACCAGGTTGGCGCTGGCGTCGGCGCTGACGAGCAGCTCGGCGCACAGGCGGCCGAGGCGCTGGGTGGCCGCCTCGCTGCCCGACGGCGCGGACAGCCTGCGGTCGCCGCCCTCGCTGGGAACGGCGTACACCATGCCGCCGGAGGCGGAGCGGACCTTGAGAGCGTCGAGCTCCACGAGGTCGCGCGACAGGGTGGCCTGGGTGACCCGCATGCCCTCGCGGGACAGCAGGTCGGCCAGCTCGGTCTGCGAGTGGACCTCCTGGCTCGTGACCAGCTCGATGATCAGCTGGTGGCGGGCGTTCTTGGTCGCCGGACGGAGCGCTGCGTCACTCATCGCCGACTCCGCGCTCGAGCAGGAACGACAGGATCGCCTTCTGGGCGTGGCGACGGTTCTCGGCCTCGTCCCACACGACGCTCTGCGGCCCGTCGATGACCTCGGTGGCGATCTCGACGTCGCGGTAGGCCGGCAGGCAGTGCATCACGATGGCGTCGGGCTTGGCGTGCGCCATGAGCTCGCTGGTGACGGAGTACGCCGCGAAGACCTCGCGCCGCGCGTCGGCCTCGTCCTCCTTGCCCATCGAGATCCAGGTGTCGGTGACGACAACGTCGGCGTCGGCCACGGCGACGGCCGGGTCGCCCTCGGCGCCCACCGAGCCACCGGTGCCGGCAGCTATGTCGGTGGCCTCGGCGAACATGGCGGCAGAAGGGAGGAATGCCTCTGGAGCACTGATCACGATGTGCATGCCGGCGGTCGCGCCGGCGAGCAGCCACGAGTTGCCCATGTTGCAGGCTCCGTCCCCCACGAAGGCCACCTTGAGCCCGGCGAGGTCGCCCTTGTGCTCGCGGACGGTCTGCAGGTCGGCGAGCAGCTGGCAGGGGTGGAAGTCGTCGGTGAGTGCGTTGACGACCGGTACGCCGGCGTACTCGGCCATCTCGGCGAGCTTCGCCTGCTCGAACGTGCGCCAGACGATGACCGACGCCTGCCGTCCCAGCACCCGGGCGACGTCGGCCACGGACTCGCGTACGCCGATGCCCGCCAGCTTGCCGTCGACGAGCATGGGATAGCCACCGAGCTCGGCGATGCCCGCGCCGAACGACGCCTGCGTGCGCAGGGTCGGCTTGTCGAAGATCATCGCGACCGTCTTCGGGCCGGCCAGCGGCTTCGCGTCGTACGGCGCTGCCTTCAGCCGGGCAGCGAGGTCGAGTACCTGCGCCTGCTCGGCGGGGCTGAGGTCGTCGTCGCGCAGGAAATGCCTCATCAGCCTGCCTCCGTGACGAGCTGCGCCCACACCTCGCCGAGGGACGCGATGTCGGCCTCGGTGATCGTTAGTGGCGGGGCGAAGCGCAGCCGGGCCGGGCCGGTGTTGTTGAGCAGGAAGCCGCGCTCCTGGGCGCGGGCGACGACGGCTGCGGCCGTCTCGGTGGCGAGCTGTGCGCCGAGCAGGAGACCGCGGCCTTCGACGGCGCTGACCTGGTCCGACGAGAGCAGCAGCTGGGTGAGCTGGCCGCCGCGAGTGTCTGCGGCCTCCAGCAGCCCTTCCTTCTCGATCGTCTCGATCACCGCGATGGCGGCCGCGCAGGCCACCGGGTTGCCACCGAACGTGGTGCCGTGGTTGCCCGGCCCGAGCAGCGTCGCGGCACCCCCCAGCGCGATCGTGGCGCCGATGGGGATGCCGCCGCCGAGGCCCTTGGCGAGCGTGACGATGTCGGGGACGATCCCGGCCTCGGTGTGGGCCAGCCACTCGCCGGTGCGGCCCATGCCGGTCTGCACCTCGTCGATCCAGAGCAATGCGCCGTGCTGGGTCGTGATCTCGCGGGCGGACTGCAGGAAATCCGTCGGGTGGCACGACCACGCCGGCCTCGCCCTGCATCGGTTCGACGATGACCGCCGCCGTGGTCTCGTCGACGGCCGCGGCGAGCGCGGCCGGGTCGCCGTAGGGCACGAACGTGACGTGTCCGGGCAGGGGTTCGAACGGCTCGCGGTAGGCAGCCTTCGAGGTCAGCGCCAGGGATCCCATGGTGCGGCCGTGGAAGGAGCCCTCCATCGCCACGATGCCGGTGCGCCCGGTGCGGCGGGTCAGCTTCAGGGCTGCTTCGTTGGCCTCGGTGCCGGAGTTGGAGAAGAACACCCGCCCGTCACCCGCGACCAGCGCGAGCAGCCGCTCGGCCAGCTCGACCTGCGGGCCGCTCGTGAAGAAGTTGGAGACGTGGCCCAGGGTTTGCAGCTGGGCGGTGACCGCCTCGACCAGGGCCGGGTGGTTGTGGCCGAGCGCGTTGACGGCGATGCCGCCGAAGAAGTCGACGTACTCGCGGCCCTGCTCGTCCCAGACATGCGCGCCCTCGCCACGCACCAGGGCCAGCCGGGGCGGGCCGAAGGTGTTCATGAGGGAGGCGGCGTAGCGCTCCTGGAGGTTGCTCACTGGGTGTCCCTGGCCTTCCGGGTCTTGGTCTCGACGCCGGGCAGCACCTGCGTGCCGACGCCCTCGTTGGTGAACAGCTCGAGGATCACGGCGTGCGGCTCGCGGCCGTCGACGACGGTGGCCCGCGGCACACCGCCCTTCACCGCCTGCAGGCAGGCGCCCATCTTCGGGATCATGCCGCTGGCGAGACCGGGCAGGATCCGCTCCAGCTCCTCGGGGCTGATCTCGCCGATCACCTCTTCGGGGTCCGGCCAGTCGAGGTAGAGACCTTCGACGTCGGTGAGCACCAGCAGCTTCTCCGCCTTCAGAGCCACCGCGAGAGCGGCCGCGGCGAGGTCGGCATTGACGTTGTGGACGACGCCGTCGACGTCGGGAGCGATGCTCGAGACGACCGGCACCCGGCCGGCCTCGATCAGGTCGAGCACGGACTCGGGGCGCACCCGGACTACCTCGCCGACCAGCCCGAGGTCGACCTCCTCGCCGTCGACGACGGTGTTGGTCTGCTCGGCCGTGAACAGCCCGGCGTCCTCACCGGACAGGCCGACAGCCAGCGGGCCGTGCTCGTTGACCAGGCCGACCAGCTCGCGCTGCACCTGCCCGACCAAAACCATCCGGACCACGTCCATGGCCTCGGGTGTGGTGACCCGCAGGCCGCCCTTGAACTCCGACTCGATGCCGAGCCGGTCCAGCATCGTCGAGATCTGCGGGCCGCCGCCGTGCACCACGACCGGACGGAACCCGGCGAACCGCAGGAACGCGATGTCCTCGGCGAACGCCCGCTTGAGCGTGTCGTCGGTCATCGCGTTGCCGCCGTACTTCACCACCACGATCTTCTGGTGGTACGCCTTCAGCCACGGCAGCGCAGCCGCCAGCGTGCGCGCCTTCGCCTGATCGGGCTTGCTGGTGTCGAACTGGCCGGTCGTCGAGTCGTTCATGAGGAGTACGCGCTGTTCTCGTGGACGTAGGCGTGGGTCAGGTCGTTGGTCCAGACCGTGGCCCGCTCGGGTCCGGCCTTGAGGTCGATGGTCACGCTGACCTCGCGCGGCTCGAGGTCGACCTTGGCGGGGTCCTCGGCCGGCGTGGAGGCGCGGCACACCCAGACGCCGTTCATGGCGACGTCGAGGTCGGCCGGGTCGAACGCCGCCTGCGTGGTGCCGATGCTGGCGAGCACGCGGCCCCAGTTGGGGTCCTTGCCGAAGACGGCGGCCTTGAACAGGTTGCTGCGCGCGACGCTGCGGCCTACCTCGACGGCTTCGTCCTCGGTGGCGGCGTTCAGGACCGAGATCGCGATCTCGTGGTCGGCGCCCTCGGCGTCCTTGAGCAGCTGCATGGCGAGGTCGGTGCAGGCCTGGGTGAGTGCTTCGGTGAAGTCAGGCAGGCCGGGGGTGATGCCGCTGGCGCCGCTGGCCAGCACGGTGACGGTGTCGTTGGTGGACATGCAGCCGTCGGAGTCGAGCCGGTCGAAGCTGACCCGGGTGGCTGCCCGCAGCGCCCGGTCGAGATCGGCAGCCGGCACGACGGCGTCGGTGGTCAGCACCACCAGCATGGTCGCGAGCTGCGGGGCGAGCATGCCCGCGCCCTTGGCCATCCCGCCGATCGACCAGCCAGCGCCCTCGACCACGACCTGCTTGCTGACCGAGTCGGTGGTCATGATCGCGTTGGCCGCGTCGTCGCCGCCGTCGGCCGAGAGCGCGGCGTACGCCGCATCGACGCCGGCCAGCAGGTCCGAGCGGCTGCTGGTCAGCCCGATCAGGCCGGTCGAGCAGACCACCACGTCGGCCGCACCGACCTGCAGGTGGTTGCCGACCTGCTCGGCCGTGGCGTGCGTGGTCTGGAAGCCGTCGGGGCCGGTGTAGCAGTTGGCGCCGCCGGAGTTGAGGACCACCGCGTGCACGACGCCGTCCTTCACCGCTTCCTGGCTCCACAGGATCGGGTTGGCCTTGCAGCGGTTGGCGGTGAAGACGCTGGCGGAGTCGAAGTGGGGGCCGTCGTTGACGACCAGGGCGAGGTCCTTGGCTCCGGTGCTCTTGAGCCCGGCTGCGATGCCGGCGGCCCGGAAGCCGTGGGGGTGAGTCACTGTCATGGTGCGAGTCCTACCGTCGTGAGGCCCAGGCCTTCGTCGAGGCCGAGCGCGAGGTTCATGCATTGCACGGCGGCGCCGCCGGTGCCCTTGGCGAGGTTGTCCACGGCACCGACGGCCACGAGTCGTCGGGCGTGGTCGTCGACGGTCACCTGGAGGTGGACGGCGTTGGACCCCAGCACCGACTGGGTCTGCGGCCACTGCCCCCGCGGGAGCAGGTGCACGAACGGCTCGTCGGCGTAGGCCTTCTGGTACGCCGCGTAGGCGTCGTCAGCGCTCACGTCGCCGGCGAGCGGGGCCGAGCAGGTGGCCAGGATGCCCCGCGACATCGGCACCAGCATCGGCGTGAAGCTCACGGTGACGTCGGCGTCAGTGAGGGCCGAGAGGTTCTGGGTGATCTCGGGAGTGTGGCGGTGGCCGCCGCCGACGCCGTACGCGCTGGCGTTGCCCATCGTCTCGCTGCCCAGGAGATGCGGCTTGGGCGACTTGCCCGCCCCGCTGGTGCCGGACGCGGCGACGACGACCACGTCGGGCCGCACCAGGCCGGCAGCGACTGCGGGCACCAGCGTGAGCGTCGAGATCGTCGGGTAGCAGCCGGGCACGGCGATCCGGCTGGCGCCACGGAGCAGGTCGCGCTGACCGGGGAGCTCCGGCAAGCCATAGGGCCAGGTGCCGGCATGGGTGCCGCCGTAGAACCGCTCCCACTCCCCTGCGTCGGCGAGCCGGAAGTCGGCGCCGCAGTCGATGACCACGACGTCGTCCGGCAGCTGGGCGGCGATCTCACCAGACTGACCGTGGGGCAGGCCGAGGAAGACCACGTCGTGTCCGGCCAGGGTCTCGAGGTCGGTGGGCTCGAGGATCCGGTCGGCCAGCGGCACCAGGTGCGGCTGCAGCGACCCGAGCGGCTGCCCGGCGTTGGAGCCGCCGGTCAGGGCACCGATCTCGACCCCTGGGTGACCCAGCAGGAGACGCAGCACCTCGCCCCCGGCGTACCCACTGGCACCGGCGACGGCTACCCGCTTCAGCTCCATCTGCATGACTATACACAAACGTGCATGTTAATGAGAACCGGTCTCTCCGACCGGGAACAATGCGAGTGCACCTCGTCGGCGCCGGGGTCTAGTTTCCAGGCATGACGCGACTGGACTTCCCAACGTACCTGCAGCACATCCGCGACGACTCGGCCCGCTTCCGTGCTGCCCTGGTGGGCAGTGACCCGGCCGCCCGGGTCCCCGCGTGTCCCGACTGGGATGCCCTCGACCTGCTGTGGCATCTCGGCGCCGGCGTGCAGGGCTTCTGGGCCGACATCGTCGAGCAGCGGCCCCAGGGACCGGAGGAGGGGCGAAGCGACCCCGAGCGTCCGGCGACGTTCGACGAGGCGCTGGTCCGCTTCGACCTCGACCATGGCCGCCTCGTCGCCGCACTCGAGGCTGCCGACCCGGCCGATCCGGCGTGGACCTGGTCGGAGGAGCAGACCGTCGGGTTCACGTTCCGGAGGCAGGCCCACGAGGCGCTCATCCACCGGGTGGACGCGGAGCAGACTGCAGGCGTGCCGCTCAGCGAGCTCGACCGGGCGCTCTCGGTGGACGGCGTCAACGAGACGCTCGCGGTGATGTTCGGCGGCTGCCCGCCGTGGGGCAGCTTCGCGCCACTCCCGCACTACATGCGGGTCGACCTCACCGACGCGGGTGAGACCGTCTGGGTGCAGCTCGGCCAGTTCACCGGCACCGAGCCCGACAGCGGGACGACGTACGACGAGGGCGACATCAACGTCGTCGACGATCCGGGCGTCGAGCCGGACGCCACGGTTGCGGGCACGGCCGCGGCGGTGAACCTCTGGCTCTGGAAGCGCGGCGACGACTCCGAGATCCGGGTCACCGGCGACCGCGACATCTACGACCGCTTCCGGGTCGTCGTCGCCCAGCCGCTCAACTGATGAGCCTCCCGTTCCCGGAGCCGACGACTCCCATCGACGACCCGCGCGAGGTGCTGCTCGGCTACCTGGCCTTCTACCGCTCGGTGCTGATCGCCAAGCTCGACGGCCTCGACGAGCAGGCGCTCCGCGGAAGCACGCTGCCCTCGGGGTGGTCTCCGCTCGAGCTGCTCAACCACCTGACTCATGTCGAGCGGCGTTGGCTGGAATGGGGCTTCCTGGGGCTCGACGTGGGAGATCCCTGGGGCGACAACCGCGAGGGCCGCTGGCACGTCGCACCTGACCTGACTCTCGACGATCTCGTGCAGCGGTTGCGCGACCAGGCTGCTCGATCCGACGCGGTCGTCCGGGCGCACTCTCTGGAGGAGATCGGCGTACCCGGCGAACGCTGGGAGGGCGATCCTCCGGCCGCGCTGGGCCGGATCCTGCTCCATCTCCTGTCGGAGTACGCCCGCCACGTCGGCCACCTCGACATCGTCCGCGAGCTCGCCGACGGGCGCACCGGCGAAGGATGAGCCGGGCAGTCCTACGATCGCCGGGTGAGGAGCCTGTTGATCGTGGCCGGCTCGGTGCTCGCGCTGTGGGCCCTGAGCTGCGTCCTCATGGTGCTGTTCGCGAAACGGCTTCCGAACGGTCTGCTGCGCCAAGTCGCCGAGTTCCTCCCGTCCTGCGTCACCGCGGCCAGACGGCTGAGGAAGCATCCCGACGTGCCACGCGCGGCGAAGATTGCGCTGCTCGTGGCGATCGCGTGGGTCGTCTCCCCCATCGATCTGCTGCCCGAGTTCCTGCCCGTGATCGGCCCGCTGGACGACGTGGTTGCGGTGATCCTGCTCCTCCGGTTCGCCGGGCGACGGATCCCCCGCGACGTACTGCTCGAGGCGTGGCCCACTGACCCGCGGCTTCTGGAGCGCCTTCTCGGGTCATCCGGATCGTCGACCCGTCAGTAACGTTTCTGACGGGTCAGCTGCGCTGGACGGCTCCGGTGCGCTCGGCCGCGACGGCAACTGCGGCGTCGCGGGCGGCCGCGGTCTCCTCCTCGGTGAGGGTCCGGTCCGGGGCGCGGAACCTCAGCGCGAAGGCCAGCGACTTCTTGCCCGCACCGATCTGCTCGCCGGTGAACACGTCGAACAGCCGGATCGACTCCAGCAGGTCACCCGCACCCTGGCGGAGCGCGGCCTCGACGTCCGCGGCCGGCAGGGAGTCGTCGACGACGAGGGCGACGTCCTCCTTGGCGAGCGGGAAGTCGGAGTACGACGGCGCCCGGATCGCGTCCGGCGCCTGCTCGAGCAGCTTGTCGAGGTCGATCTCCGCGGCCACGGTGCGGGCCGGTACGCCGTAGGTCTGGCAGACCTTCGGGTGCAGCTCGCCGGCGTGGCCGATCACGACATCGCCGACCGACACCTCGGCGCACCGGCCGGGGTGCCACGGGGCGCGGGCAGTCGGCCGCACGATGACCAGGAGCCCGAGCGACTCGGCGACGACGCGCACGGCGTCGACGGCATCAGCCCACGTCGCCGGGCGACCGGGTCCCCACCAGCCGGGCAGCTCGCGCTCGCCGGATGCCACCAGCGCCAGGTGCAGCGGCTGCTGCGGAAGTGCTTTGTCGAGGTCGGCGATCTCGCCCTCGGAGGGGCGGTGGTCGACGCCGTAGATCGGGGCCGGACCGCCGCCGTGCGGCAGGGTCACCGTCGCGGACTCGAACAGCGCCGCGTTGGTCGAGCCGCGGCCGGCGTTGCGGGCCAGGGCCTTGAGCAGGCCGGGCAGCAGCGTCGTGGTCATCGCCGGTTCCTCGGCGGACAGCGGGTTGGCCAGCAGGAGCACCGAGCGGCGCTCGTCGTCGTCCGGGAAGCCCGAGCCGGTCGAGCTCGGCGGTGCCGATGAACGGGAAGCTCACGACCTCCACGTAGCCGGCGCCGGCGAGGCTCCGCCCGACGCGTCGACGCAGCTTCTGCGCGCGGGTGAGGCCGCGCCCCGACGGCGGGGTGGGCAGCACGGACGGCACCTGGTCGTAGCCGACCAGCCGCGCGACCTCCTCGACCAGGTCGTAGGGGTCGGTGAGGTCGGGGCGCCAGGGCGGCGGCGTCACGGTCAGCCGTTCACCGGCGACAGACCTCACACCCGACGGCGCCCAGGTGGGCCACCGTGGTCGAGGCGTCGATCTCCATGCCGGTCACCCGTGCCGGCAGATCGGCGGCGATCTCGATCGTCGACTGCGCCGGCGGCGTGCCGACCACGGTCACGCCGGGCTCGGCCGTGCCGCCGCCGTACGTCGTCAGCAGCTCGACCACGCGGTCCGCCGCTGCCTCGCAGATGGTCGGGTCGACCCCGCGCTCGTTGCGCTTGCCGGCCTCGGAGGTGATCTTGTGGCGGCGGCCGGTGCGGAACATCGAGACGGCGTCCCAGTGCGCGGCCTCGACCAGCACCCGGGTGGTGGCCTCCGACATCTCGGTGGCCTCGCCACCCATCACCCCGCCCAGGCCGATGATCCCCGAGTCGTCGGTGACCACGAGGTCCTCGGTGGACAGCGTCCGCTCGGCGCCGTCGAGGGTCGTCAGCCGCTCGCCCTCGGCAGCCCGTCTCACCCGGATCGCGCCAGTCAGCTTGTCGGCGTCGTAGCCGTGGATCGGGCGTCCGGTCTCGAGCATCACGAAGTTGGTGATGTCGACGGCAAGCGAGATCGGGCGCATGCCCGACAGCTGGATCCGGCGCGCCATCCAGTCCGGAGTCGGGGCGGCGGGGTTGAACCCTTCGACGATCCGCGCGACGAAGACCGGGCAGCCGGTGGGGTCGTCGACCACGACCGGGTAGCCGTCGGCGTTGGCTGCGGGCAGGTCGCGCGCGACCGGGTCGGTGAAGCCCACGCCAAAGCCGGTGGCTGCGTCGCGGGCCACACCGCGCAACGAGAGCGCGTAGGCGCGGTCGGGGTTGATCTCGAACTCGATGACCTCCTCGCGGAGGCCGAGCACGTCGAAGGCGTCGTCACCTGGCTGCCCGGCATCGGCCGGCAGCACGATGATGCCGTCGTGGTCCTCGCCCAGGCCGAGCTCGGCCGCGGAGCAGATCATCCCGGCGGAGACGTGGCCGTAGGTCTTGCGAGCGGAGATCTCGAAGCCACCCGGCAGTACGCCGCCCGGCAGCACCACTACCACCAGGTCTCCGGGCGCGAAGTTGTGCGCCCCGCAGACGATGCCCTGCGGCTCACCGGTGCCGTTGGCGTCGCTGACGTCGACGGTGCACCAGTTGATGGTCTTGCCGTTCTTCTGCGGCTCGGGCTCCATGGTGAGCACCCGGCCGATCACCAGCGGGCCGCTGATGGCGTCGCCGGGGCGGTGCAGCGCCTCGAGCTTGAGGCCGAGCGCGGTCAGCCGGGCGGCCAGCTCCTCGGTGCCGAGGTCGGCTGGCAGGTCGGCGTACTCGCGGATCCAGGAGACGGGAGCGCGCATGTCAGAGCTCCGTTCCGAAGGCCGAGCTGAACCGCACGTCGCCCTCGAAGAAGTCGCGCAGGCTGTCGGCACCGCTGTGGAACATGAACGACCGGTCGATACCCATGCCGAACGCGAAGCCGGTGTAGATCTCGGCGTCGACACCGCAAGCGGTGAGCACCCGCGGGTTCACGACCCCGCAGCCACCCCACTCGATCCAGCCCTCGCCCTTGCAGGTGCGGCAGGACTCCACCGCGGGCTCCTGGCCGCGGCACACGAAGCAGACCAGGTCGACCTCGGCCGATGGCTCGGTGAACGGGAAGTACGACGGCCGGAACCGCGTCGTGATGCCGTCACCGAACAGCTGGGTCGCGAAGTGGTCGAGCGTGCCCTTGAGGTTGGCCATGGTGATGCCGCGGTCGACGACCAGGCCCTCGACCTGGTGGAACATCGGGCTGTGCGTGGCGTCGTACTCGTCGGTGCGGAAGACGCGGCCGGGGCAGATCACGTAGATCGGAGGCTCGCGGGTCAGCATCGTGCGCGCCTGCACCGGCGAGGTGTGGGTGCGGAGCACGACGTGGTGGTCGGCCGGCTCGGTCCAGAACGTGTCCTGCATGGTCCGGGCCGGGTGGTCCGGGCCGAGGTTGAGGGCGTCGAAGTTGAGCCACTCGGCCTCGACGACGGGGCCCTCCGCCACCTCCCAGCCCATGGCCACGAACAGGTCGGCGATGTGGTCGGACATCAGCGTGATCGGGTGCCGTGAGCCGCGCGGCGCGCGGTCGGTCGGCAGGGTGACGTCGACGGTCTCCTCGACCAGCATCCGCTCCTCGTGCTCGACCTCGAGCACCGCCTGCCGCTCGCCCAGGGCCTGGTTGATCGCGCCCCGGGCCTGCCCGATCCGCTGTCCGGCCTCCTTGCGGGCCTGCGGCGGCAGCGCACCGATCTCCCGGTTGGCCAGGGCCAGCGGCGAGCGGTCGCCGACGTGAGCCAGCCGGACCACCTTGAGCTCGTCGAGGTCGCCGGCCTCGGCGATGGCCGCCAGGGCGGCATCGCGGGCGGCGTCGACCTCTTCGGGCTTCAAATCGGTGACCTCCACGGGGTCATAGTCGGTGTTGGGTCCGGACACGGGACGCAAGTCTAGGAATCAGTGAGCATCAGCTGCGACCCGGTTACCTACCGTGGTCACATGCCCCTCCGTCACGCGGTCGCCCAGCTGGGCCGGTTCGCGTGGCAGGAGGCCCTTTCGTGCATCTTCGCCGCCGCCGTGTTCGTGGGCCTGATCGTTGCGTACGTCGCCCCTCTCCCGCTGGCGAGGTACGACGTGCTGCTGATCTGGTGCGTCGCGGTCACCCTCGGTTTCTGGGCCGTCGGGATCGAGACCTGGCGCGAGGTGCTGGTCATCTGCGCCTTCCACCTGCTCGGCCTCGGCCTCGAGATCTTCAAGGTGCACGTGGGCTCGTGGTCGTACCCCGGCGACGCCCTGACCAAGGTGGCCGGCGTGCCCCTCTTCTCGGGGTTCATGTACGCCGCGGTCGGTTCCTACATCTGCCAGGCGTGGCGGCGTTTCGACCTGCGGGTGACGGCGTACCCCGCCCTGGCGACGACGCTCGTCGCCGTGGCGATCTATGCGAACTTCTTCACCCACCACTGGATCCTCGACCTCCGGGTGCCGCTCGCCGTCCTCGGCCTCGTGGTGCTCTGGCGCACGCGGGTGCACTTCACGGTCGGCGCCCGGCGCTACTGGATGCCGCTGTCGGTGTCGTTCGTGCTGATCGGGTCGTTCCTCTGGCTGGCCGAGAACCTGGCCACCTATCTCAACGCGTGGCGCTACCCCGGGCAGCTGGACGTCTGGGAGGTCGTGCACACCTCGAAGATCGGCTCCTGGTCACTGCTGGTCGTGCTGAGCTTCGTGCTGGTCGCCTCGGTCAAGCGCTTCGAGGGCACCCTCTACGGCGTCGCGGACCGAAGGCTGTCCCCTACTCGAGACGCCGATCCTCGTCCGGCCAGCTGACCCGGACCCTCGCTCCGCCACCCGGAGCGTCGGTGATCAGCACCGTCCCGCCATGCGCGCGGGTCAGCCCGTTGACGATGTACATGCCGAGCCCCGACCCGCCGCGGGCGCCGCTCGTCCAGAACTTCGTGAACACCCGCCGGCGCAGAGCCTCCGGGATGCCCTCACCCTCGTCGTCGACGGTGATCTCCACACCGGTGAAGTCGGCGTCCGCTGCCAACGCGGTGAGACTCACGCGGACGGTTCCGTCGCCGTGCCGGACGGCGTTCTCGACCAGGTTGGTGATCACCTGGGTGAACTTGTCCGGGTCGGCCTGCACCTCGGGCAGCTCGCCGGTGATCTCCAGCTCGATCGGGGTCGCCGTCCCCGCCGCCACCGAGTCGACGATCCGCCCGACGAGCACGGCCGCGTCGGCTGGGCGCGGGTAGAGCTGCAGCCGCCCGGTGTCGATCCGGGCCACGTCGAGGAGCTCGGCGATCAGGCGGGCCAACCGGTCGGAGTCGGCGTTGACCGTGGTCAGCATCAGCTTCTTCTGCTCGTCGGTGAGCTTGTCCCAGCGGTTCAGCAAGGCCTGGACGAAGCCCTTGACTCCGGTCAGCGGCGACCGCAGCTCGTGGGCGACGGTGGCGACCAGGTCGGACCGCTCGCGGTCCAGCCGGGCGCGGCCTCGTCCGGAGCGGAGCGTGACGGCGACGGCCGAGACCGGGCTCGCCGGCGTGGCTCGATGGATCCGGGCCGCCACCAGCACCTCGGTGCCGTCGGGCAGCAGCCACGACTGCTCGGGGATGCCGGTGCGGGTGCGGAGGCCGGCGTACGGCTGGTTGGCGGAGCACCAGTCGACACCGTCCTGGTCCTGCAGCAGGAGCACGCTCTCGATCGGCCGCCCCACCCCAGCGGCGACCGAGTGACCCAGCATCCGTGCGGCCAGGGCGGAGACCAGTGTCACCGTGCCGTCGGGGCCTGCCAGCACGACTCCCTCGGGCAGCGCATCGGCCAGCGACTGCGCGGGCTCGGGCGCTGGGTCGGACACCCGGTCAGGGTAGTGGTCCGCCACCCGACCCCGGTCGGGCTACGGTCGAGCGATGCGAACTCGGACGCGACGACTGCTGGCGGCCGGTGCCGCGGGGCTCCTCACCGCAAGCCTGGTCCAGGGGGTCACCGTCAGTGCGGGAGCGGCGGACACCGAGCCGGCCCGCTACAGAGTGGTCAAGGCCCAGGTCTTCACCGTGCCCGGCGTCGGTACGGTGGCGGTCGGGATGCCTGACGAGCGCGAGGTGATGCTCCAGCATCGCGACCAGTCCGACGGCACGTGGAGCCGCCCGACGCTGCTGTTCGACAGTGGTTCGCGGCGTACGTGCGGCGAGATCGACGGGATCACCTCGCCCGGCGGCATCGCGCTGACGATCGAGTGCGACGGCTCGTACTCCGAGGACCAGGCGCCCACCAAGAGCCAGGCCCTGGTGAGCCGTGACTTCCAGACCTGGGCGAGCCACAAGATCCCCGGTGAGTCCTACCGCCAGCCCGGCATCTCGCCCAGCGGCGACTACGCCGTGTGGATGGCCAACGGCGGCTCGGACGTCTACACCTGGGGCGCCGACGAAGGCTTCCGACTCCCCGTGCGTCCGGTCGGCTACGACTTCGACACCGGCGACCTGGCCTTCCTGGTCGACGACCAGGGCACGTCCACGGTGGCGGGGGTCGACAACGCGGCGCCCGCATGTGTCGTTGGCCTCTACAGCCGGACGCTGGCGGGGGTCGGCGGGCACGAGCAGGTCGACATCGCGCCGGGGAAGACGACCGGCTGCACGGAGATGTCGGTCTACGGGCTCAGCAGCACCCGGATCACCAGCGGCCCGTTCGTCGACAGGCCGGGCCGGTGGCTGGTGGCCCGCCCCGACGAGTCCTCGCCGTGGGCGCTCGTCACGCGGGCTCCGAACCAGGCGCCGGGCCTCGTGGAGTACCGCGGGTCGCAGAGCAAGACGATGTACGTGAACTACTCCGACGTGGCCGGACAGCCACTCCTCGCCCTCGGCAGTCCCGACCGACAACGCGTCACCGTGCAGGCCTACGACGACGAGACGCAGGAGTGGGGACCGACCCGGGTGATCTACGACCACGGCTTCCCGGGCTGCGTCTGGGACTCCACCAGCAGGGTCAGGTACGCCGTGCACAACCTGCTCCTGCACTGCTACCCGAAGCGTCGGGCGAGCGGCCACTACCCGCCCCATGACGACAACTTCAACCCCGCTCCGCGCAACGCGACCACGGCGCTGCTCAGCGTCGACGGCGTGACCTGGCGGTCGTTCCGGATGGGATCGCACCCGGTCACGGCGCCTCCGGACCGGTCCCTGGTCGCGGCCGGCCGGACTCAGAGCACCACGATCGCGTCTCCCGAGGGCTTCACCACCCTTGCGGCCGGCGCCCCCGGTCGCTGCGAGGCCGTGGTGCCGATCGGGCCGAAGCGGCTGCTGCGCTTCAACGCGACGCCTGGTTCGCGCGGGTTCCCGCGGGAGCTCCAGCGGCTCACCCGGTCGGGCTGGAAGACGATCCACCGAATCGACAGGACGTACGACGGCCGCTGCCAGCAGATCGGGATGGCGGACTTCGGCCTGCCCGGCACGTTCTACCTCGAGTCGACCGGCTACAACGCGCCGCTGCGGCTCGTGCACGACGAGCACGGCTGGCGAGCCGTCTCGGCGAGGGGCTACTAGCGCTGGGCCTGCGCCGAGGCGTAGAGGCACAGGGCCGCTGCGGTCGAGAGGTTGAGGCTCTCGGCTCGGCCGTGGATCGGGATCCGGATCCGGTGGTCGGCCAGGTCGGCCAGCTCGGCGGGCAGGCCCCACGCCTCGTTGCCGAACAGCCACGCGGTCGGACCGGCCAGCAGGTCACCGGCCTCGTAGAGGTCGACCTCGCCGCCGCCGTCAGCGGCGAGCACCACCAGTCCGGCGTCCTGCGCGGAGCGCACGGCCGCGGACGGGTCGGGGGCGACGGCGATCGGCAGGTGGAACACGCTGCCGACGCTCGCCCGGACCGTCTTCGGGTTGTGGAGGTCGACCGAGCTGCCGGCCAGGACCACTCCCCCGGCACCGGCCGCGTCAGCGGTCCGGATCACCGTGCCGGCGTTGCCGGGGTCGCGTACGTCGGCCAGCACCGCCAGCAGCGCCGGTCGGCTCTCGACCACCATCGAGAGCGGCACGTCGAGGAGGTGGCAGACGGCGACGACGCCGGCGGGGCTGACGCTGTCGCTGAGCGAGGCGAGCGCGCGGTCGTCGACGGGCACCCAGGCCGGCGCGGCGGCCACCAGGTCGGCGTACTGCTGGGTGGCCTCCGCTGTCGCGAAGACCTCGACCACGCAGCCGTCGACGGACAGCGCGGCCTCGACGGCCTTCGGGCCGTCGGCAAGAAACAGCCGCCGCTCGGCGCGAACCGAACGGCGGCTGAGCTTGCGCGCCTCCTTGACCCGGCTACTGCCGGAGGTCAGGGGGGCGGCAGGCACGGTCATGACTGCGCGCTCGTCGCGGGTAGCCGTGGTCCAGGTGCGTGCAGCGCGAGGCGGAGGAGGGAAGTCGTAGTGGAACTACTTCGACCGACTCCAACGAAGCGATGTGCGTGCCTGGGCCGCGGGGACCCCGACGAGTGCAAGGGAATGACCGTGGTCAGGCGGAAGCCTCTTCGCGGGGCGCGTTGACGTCGTCGGGGAGCGCTGCCTTGGCCTGCTCGACGATCGCGTTGAACGCGGCGATGTCGTTGACGGCGAGCTCGGCCAGGATCTTCCGGTCGACCTCGATGCCCGCCAGGGCGAGGCCCTGGATGAAGCGGTTGTAGGTCAGGCCCTGCGCGCGAGCGGCAGCGTTGATCCGCTGGATCCACAGGCGGCGGAAGTTGCCCTTGTTCTTCTTGCGGTCGTTGTAGCTGTAGACCAGCGAGTGGGTGACCTGCTCCTTGGCCTTCCGGTACAGCCGCGAGCGCTGGCCGCGGTAGCCCGCTGCGCGCTCGAGAGTGGTCTTGCGCTTCTTGTGTGCGTTCACTGCCCGCTTGACGCGTGCCATGGTGTTACTCCTTGTTGCTGGGTTCGGGTGCGAGCGGGATCAGATGCCGAGCATCTTCTTGGCGCGCTTGACGTCGGCCTTGGCGATCTCGACCGTGCCGGTCATGCGGCGGGTCACCTTGGAGGGCTTCTTCTCCAGGTTGTGGCGCTTCCCGGCCTTCTCGCGCAGGATCTTGCCCGAGCCGGTCACCCGGAAGCGCTTGCTCGCTCCGGAGTGCGTCTTGTTCTTCGGCATCTGCCTTCTCTTTCTCTACTACGTCTGCGTGCTCGGGCTGGGCTTCGAGGCCTGCTGGCGCTTCGAACCTTCGAACCAGCCGTCGGTTCCTCAGGCTTCGATCTCGGGATCCAGGTTCTCGGAGCGCCCGCGTTCCTTCTTCTGGGCCACGGGGCCAGCGGCGTGGGCGGCGTCGCGTTCAGCCTGCTCCTCGGCCACTGCGGCTGC
Organism: uncultured Actinomycetota bacterium; assembly: GCA_963769475.1. Lineage (GTDB taxonomy): Bacteria > Actinomycetota > Actinomycetes > Propionibacteriales > Nocardioidaceae > Nocardioides. The sequence goes on from CAVYLX010000005.1 coordinate 385,926, forward strand.
CCGCTCGGCAGCCCGGTGCTCCTTGTCGACCAGGTGGTCGGCCCGGGCCTCGGCCTTCTTCTTGTGCGGGCCGAGCACCATGATCATGTTGCGGCCGTCCTGCTTCGGCGAGGACTCCACGAAGCCGAGCTCCGTGACGTCTTCGGCCAGCCGCTGCAGCAGCCGGAACCCCAGCTCGGGGCGGTGCTGCTCGCGACCGCGGAACATGATCGTGATCTTGACCTTGTCGCCGGCCTTCAGGAACCGCACGACGTGACCCTTCTTGGTCTCGTAGTCGTGCTGGTCGATCTTGGGGCGCAGCTTCATCTCTTTGATGATCACGTTGGTCTGGTTGCGGCGTGCTTCACGGGCCTTCTGGGCGTTCTCGTACTTGAACTTCCCGTAGTCCATGAGCTTGCAGACAGGCGGACGTGCGGTCGGCGCGACCTCGACCAGGTCGAGGTCGGCCTCCTGGGCCAGCTTCAGGGCCTGATCGGTCGGCACGATGCCGACGGTCTCGCCGTTGGGTCCGACGAGTCGGACCTCGGGTACCCGGATCCGATCGTTGATACGAAGCTCGGTGCTGATGTGTCCTCCAGTGTGTTCGGGGTCCGGAGGCTCGCCCTCATCTGGTGTCCCGAGGGACCAAATGCAAGAAAGCCTCCGCTTGTCGCAAGCGGAGGCCAGTGCCGACTCCGATTTCTCGAAATGTCCCCGCAAAATGCTGGGGCACTGCGAGGCCGGAGCCTACGGACCAAACCCGACGACCTACTGCGGTCGGTGCGGGTGGGAGAACGTATGGTGCTGATCTCCGCTTGTGGGATCTGCTCAGACGCTCTGGGTGAGTGTCCGAACTGATCGGTCAACGCCGAATGCTATCGGAAGATTCCCCTGGCGACCCAATCCAGGCCCAGCGCTCCCCCACCCGGCCGAGGGTCCAGCCGGCCGCGAGTCGCACCAGGTCGTCGCCCTCGACCACCACGCTGACCGGCCCTGCCACGTCGACCAGCAGGGCCGCGGCGCCCTCCTGCACGGCCGACTGCGCCGCCACGGTCGCCGTGACCGGCACCGGCCGGGCTTCCGGATCCCACTTCGCCAGCGTGGAGGAGGCCGTGAAGGCGAGCAGCGCCTGGCGGCCGTCGGCGCCGGTCAGCAGCACCGTTGCCATGTCGCTGCTCTTGTCGTGGGCCAGACCCCGGTCGTCGAGCTCGACCTCGCCCAGCACCGCCACGACCGGCACGAGCAGGCGCGCGGAGCAGATCGCGGCCAGGACGCCGGCGTACGACGTCGGGTCGGTGGCGTACGCCGCCAGCGCTTCCGCGAGGCGGGAGTCGGGGGCGCCGGTGTCGCCGGGGAACCCCGGGCCCGCCAGCTGCCTCTGCTCCATGCGCGAATCCTACGAGTGCGCCACCGGACCGTAGGGTTGAGGGATGGACGACGTGACGTGGGCGGTGCTGACCCTGTCGCTCACTGCTGTGGGCGGGATCTACACGTGGTTCGCCTACCAGAGGCGCGGGCTCGCCGCGGGCCTCAAGGGTGCCGGCATCACCGTGCTGCCGCTGGCGGCCTACCTCACCAAGACCCTGCAGATGTTCACCAAGATGGTCGACGCCGTGGCCGACTGGGCGACCAGCCTGGTCTTCAACCCGGCCGTGTGGCTCGGCGTGATCCTGGCCGGCGTCGGCGTGGTGCTGTTCGGTGCCGGGCGCTTCCTCGAGGCGCGTCGATCGGACGAGCCAAAGCCCCGCCGGGAGAAGAAGGCCAAGCCCACCGGTGAGCTGCCGGCCGGCCGCGCACCCCGCAGCGAGCCGGCCATCGATGACGACCTGGCCGAGATCGAGGCCCTCCTCAAGAAGCGCGGGATCAGCTGATGATCAATTTCGCGGGATCGTGCAAGCGAGCGTGCGAGACCGCGGGATTGGTCATCTAGTGGGCAGTGGGTTCGTCGACCGCAACCGCCTGTGGTCGCGGCTCGAGCACGCCGTCGCGGACCACGTTGAGCCGCTCGGCACGCCGGTGATGGTGGTCGACCTCGATGCGTTCGACGCCAATGCCGACGACCTGGTGCGCCGCGCCGGCGGGACGCCGATCCGGGTGGCCTCGAAGTCGGTGCGGGTGCCGGCGCTGCTGCAGCGCGTGCTGGCCCGTGAGGGCTTCCACGGCGTGCTCTCCTACACCCTGGCCGAGGCCCTGTGGCTCGAGGACCAGGGCATCAGCGAGGACGTCGTCGTCGCCTACCCCACCGTCGACCGGGCCGCCCTGGCTCAGCTGGTCGCCTCGCCGCAGGCCGCCGCGCGGGTAACGCTGATGGTCGACGACGTGGAGCACCTCGACGTGGTCGACTCGGTGCGCTCGTCGCAGGCGGTGCAGATCCGGGTCGCGATCGACATCGACGCCGGGCTGCGGATGGGCGGTCAGCACGTCGGCCCCAAGCGCTCGCCGCTCTACGACGCCAACGCCGTCCTGAGGCTCGCCCGGGCGATCGGCGAGCGCGACGGCTTCCGGCTGGTCGGCGTGATGACCTACGAGGGCCAGGTCGCCGGCGTACAGGACGACGTGCCGACGCAGCGCGCGAAGTCGATGGTGGTCCGGCGCCTGAAGTCGCTGTCGATGTCGCAGCTCGCCGTCCGCCGCGGCGAGATCGCCGAGGCGCTGGCCCGGGTCACCGAGCTCGAGTTCTGGAACGCCGGCGGCACCGGTTCCGTCGAGGACACCGTCGCCGACCCGGTGGTCACCGAGGTCGCCGCCGGCTCCGGGCTGCTGGTGCCGACCCTGTTCGACCACTACCAGTCGTTCCAGCCCCGGCCGGCCGCGTTCTTCGGGCTGCCGGTCACCCGGCGGCCGTCGCCCGAGATAGCCACCGTCCACGGAGGTGGCCTGGTCGCCTCCGGCCCCGCGGGTGGCGACCGGCTGCCGGCGCCCTGGGCGCCGGCGGGTCTGCACCTCACCGGGCTCGAAGGCGCGGGCGAGGTCCAGACGCCGCTCACCGGTCATCCAGCGGCGCTGCTGAAGATCGGCGACCTGGTGTGGTTCCGCCACGCGAAGTCCGGCGAGCTGTTCGAGCACACCCGCACCGTCCACCTGCTCAGCGGCGACCGCTTCGTCGACGAGGTGCCGACGTACCGGGGTCATGGCCTCTCCTTCTGAGGTCGCTCGGATAGTCGTCGACCTTGCGCTGAGCCGTCAGCCGACGCTCGGCGACGGACGGCTGGTCCGCATCGACGGCCCCGCCGGCTCGGGCAAGACCACGCTGGCAGCCGAGGTGGCCGCCCTGGTCGCTGGAGCCCAGGTCGTGCACATGGACAACCTGTACGCCGGGTGGTCCGGCATCGACCACGCGGTCACCGCCCAGCTCGACTCGATCCTGCTCCCGCTCGCCGAGGGCCGGCCCGGCCGCTACCGGCGGTTCGACTGGGTGGCCGACGAGTTCGCGGAGGAGCACGTCGTGGAGCCGGGCCCACTCCTGGTGCTCGAGGGCGTCGGCTCCGGCACCCGGGCCCACGCCGACCTGGGCACGGTGCTGGTGTGGGTCGACGCTCCCCATGACCTGCGGATGACCCGCGGCATCGACCGCGACGGCGAGGCCTTCCGGGTGCAGTGGGAGGCGTGGGCGCAGTCCGAGCAGGTCCTCTTCGAACGGGAGGGCACCCGGTCCAGGGCGGACATGCTGGTGGACGGCACCGGCGTCGCGGAGCCGCTCGTCATAACCTGACGTCGTGCTCGGGCCCAGTGGTGAACAGTTCGCGATCGAGGGTGGCGGCTATCGGGCCGTCGTGACGGAGAGCGGCGCGGCCCTGCGCTCGCTCACCTACGCCGGCAGACCCCTGCTCGACGGCTTCGCCGAGGACGAGCAGTCGCCCGGCGGGCGCGGCCAGCTCCTGATGCCCTGGCCCAACCGGATCCGCGACGGCAGCTACGTCTTCGACGGCACCGAGCTGCAGCTGCCGCTGACCGAGCCGAGTCGCCACAACGCGTCCCACGGGCTCGCGCGCTGGGTGGCGTGGACGATGGAGGAGCACACCGCCAACTCGGTGTCGCTGCAGTACCGGCTGATGGCGCAGAGCGGCTACCCGTGGCTGCTGGACCTGCACGTCCTCTACGACCTCTCGGCCAACGGGCTGACGGTGACCCAGACGGCGACGAACATGTCCGGCTCCGCGGCGCCGTACGCCTGCGGGGCGCACCCCTACCTGAGCGTCGGCCAGGGGCCGGTCGACGGCTGGGAGCTGACCCTGCCCGCCGCGACCCGGGCGCTGAGCGACGAGCGGCTGCTCCCGGTGGCGACGGAGTCGGTCGAGGGGACGGCGTACGACTTCCGGGTCGCGCGCCCGCTGCGCGACACCGTGCTCAACCACGCCTTCACCGACCTCGAGCGCGACGAGGACGGCCGCGCGACCGCCATCCTGCGCGATCCCGCGGCCGATGCCGGGGTGGCGATCTGGGTCGACGAGCAGCACCGCTGGCTGCTGCTCTACACCGCCGACGACGTGCCCGCGACCGCACGCCGGTCGCTCGCGATCGAGCCGATGACCGCGAACGCCGACGCTTTCCGCAGCGGCCAGGACCTGGTCACGCTCGCGCCCAGCGGCACGCCGGGCGACGAGCTGTCGGTGTCCTGGGGCATCCGGGCTGTCGACTAGGCCGACTCGGCACGAACCGGGGCCGGTGAAGCTCAGCGCCAGCCGAGTGCCGGGGCGACGTGCTGGACCAGGCTCTCCAGCAGGTGGGCGTTGTAGTCGACCCCGAGCTGGTTCGGCACGGTGACCAGCACGGTGTCCGCCGCGGCGATCGCCTCGTCCTCGGCGAGGTCGGCGACGAGCTGGTCGGGTTCGCCGGCGTAGGTCTTGCCGAAGCGGGCGACTCCCCCGTCGATGTGGCCGACCTGGTCCCGGCTGCGCGACTCGCCGCCGAAGTAGGCGCGGTCGACGTCGCTCACGATGGGGAAGATGCTCCGGCTCACGGAGACCCGCGGCTCGCGCTCGTGGCCAGCCGCAGCCCAGGTGTCCCGGAACCGCTGGATCTGCTCGGCCTGGAGCTGGTGGAACGGCACGCCCGTGTCCTCGGTGAGCAGCGTCGAGCTCATCAGGTTCATCCCCTGCTCACCCGTCCACTCGGCCGTGGCGCGGGTGCCGGCGCCCCACCAGATCCGGTCGCGCAGCCCGGGCGAGTGCGGCTCGATCCGGAGGAGCCCGGGCGGGTTCGGGAACATCGGTCGCGGGTTGGGCTCCGCGAAGCCCTTGCCAGTGAGCACGTCGAGGAACACTCGCGTGTGCTCGCGGGCCATGCCCGCGTGATCCGAGCCCTCCGCCGGCTCGTGGCCGAAGTAGCTGTAGCCCTCGATGACCTGCTCGGGTGACCCTCGGCTGATGCCCAGCTGGAGCCGACCGCCCGCGATCAGGTCGGCGGCACCTGCGTCCTCGGCCATGTAGAGCGGGTTCTCGTAGCGCATGTCGATCACGCCGGTGCCGATCTCGATCCGGCTGGTCCGCGCCCCGATCGCGGCGAGCAGCGGGAACGGCGACGCCAGCTGGTTGGCGAAGTGGTGCACCCGGTAGTAGGCACCGTCGACCCCGAGCTCCTCGGCAGCCACCGCGAGCTCTATCGACTGCAGCAGGGCGTCGGACGCCGTCCGGGTCTGCGACTGCGGCGACGGAGTCCAGTGGCCGAAGGACAGGAACCCGAGCTTCTTGGTCACTTCTCGTCGCCTGGACGCTGGTTGACGAGCGCCCGCAGCTGGCGCACCGCCTGCTTCGCCCGGGCACCGTCGGAGCCCTGGATGCCCATCGCGGAGACCGTGTTGCCGTCCGCAAGGTCGAGGGTGACCCAGGGCGCACCGGGAGGCAGGTGTACGCCGACGATCTGGGGCCACTCGTACTCGTGGCGGCGGTAGCCGTTGACCACGATCAGCCGGTCCATCTCGGCGTCGACTCTGGAACGGATCAGCGCGTACAGGCAGCCGAAGCCGATCAGGCCGAGGAAGACCACGGTGCCCCGCTGGAACGGCGTGACCGCGTCGCGGGTCTCCGCGTCGAACCCGATCCACAGGAAGACCGTGATCACCAGCAGCGCGCCGCCAGCGACGGCACCGGCAATGCGTGGGCCCAGCGGGCGCCACGTGTGCGGAAGAGGCACCAGGGCCTCAGACCCGGCAGGCATGGATGTCGGTGAGCAGGATGCCGCGGGCACCGATCTCCCAGAGCTCGTCCATGAGTCGCTGGGCACCGTCGCTCGGGATCATCGCCCGGACCGCGACCCAGCCCTCGCGATGCAACGGGGAGATGGTCGGTCCTTCGATGCCGGGGGTGAGCGCCACGGCGGCCTCCAGGTGCTGCGACTCGATGTCGTAGTCCATCATCACGTAGCTGCGCGCGACCAGGACGCTCTCGACCCGGCGCCGGAAGATGGTGAAGCCGTCGGGAGCCTGGCCCGCGCGGGTCACGAGCACCGCCTCGGACTCCAGGATGCTCTCGCCGAAGGTCTCGAGGCCGGCCTGACGCAGCGTGCTGCCCGTCTCGACGACGTCGGCGACCACGTCGGCGACGCCCAGCTGGATGCTCGACTCGACCGCGCCGTCGAGCCGGATCACGGTTGCCTCGATGCCGCGCTCCTCGAGGAATGCCCGCACCACGCCGTCGTACGACGTGGCGATCCGGGTGCCGGCGAGCTGGGCCAGGTCGGAGTAGGTGCCGGTCGGCCCGGCGAACCGGAAGCTGCTGCGCCCGAACCCGAGCGTGAGCACCTCCTCGGCCTTCGCGCCGGAGTCGCGCAGCAGGTCGCGCCCGGTGATGCCGACGTCGAGCGTGCCCTCGCCGACGTAGAGCGCGATGTCGCGCGGGCGGAGGTAGAAGAACTCGACCCCGTTGTCGTTGTCGATCAGGGTCAGCTGCTTCGAGTCGTCGCGCTGGCGGTAGCCGGACTCACGCAGGATCTCGGTGGCGGCGGCCGACAGCGCACCCTTGTTGGGCACGGCAATCCGCAGGAGGCCGCTGGTCGGTGTGGTGGTCATGGAACCTCCTCAGAGGTGGGCGTAGACGTCGTCGAGCTCGATGCCCGTGGCGAGCATCAGCACCTGGGCGTGGTAGAGCAGCTGGCTGATCTCCTCGGCCGTGCGCTCCTTGCCTTCATGCTCGGCGGCCATCCAGGACTCGGCGGCCTCCTCGATGAGCTTCTTGCCGATGGCATGGATGCCGGCATCGAGCGCGCGCACCGTGCCGGAGTCATCGGGTCGGGTCCGGGCCTTCTCGCTCAGCTCGGCCCAGAGCTCGTCGAACGTCTTCACAAGAGTCAAGCCTAGGGCGTGGACCAGTCAGGTCATGGTGCAGTCCGCTGCAGCGGACTAGCGTCAGCCGAATGACACGTACCGTGCAGCGTCAGTGCCCACTGTGCGAGGCCCATTGCGGCATCCGGGTGGAGGTCGGCCCGGGCGAGCAGGTGCTGCGGATCGACGGCGATCCCGACGACGTGCTGAGCCACGGCTACATCTGTCCCAAGGCGACCACCCTGAAGACGCTGCACGAGGACCCGACAGCGGCTCCGGACGCCGATGCGCCGGGTGGGCGACGACTTCGAGCCGATCTCCTGGGCGACGGCGTACGCCGAGATCGGCCAGCGGATGCGCGACCTACGTCGCCAGCACGGCAAGGACTCCGTCGGCCTCTACCAGGGCAACCCGACCGCCCACTCGACGGCGGTCCTCGCGGCCGAGACCTTCAAGAAGGTCCTCGGAAGCCGCAACATCTACTCCGCCGGGTCGGTCGACCAGTTCCCGCAGTTCGTCAGCTCGATGCTGATGTTCGGCGACCACACGATCCTGCCGGTGGCCGACATCGACCGGACCGACTACCTGCTGGTGATCGGCGCCAACCCCGCAGTCTCCAACGGCTCGCTGACGACCATGCCCGACGCGCGGGGTCGGCTGAAGGCGGTGCAGGAGCGCGGCGGCCGCGTCGTCGTGCTCGACCCGCGGCGCACCGAGACCGCACGACTGGCGAGCGAGCACGTGTCGATCCGCCCTGGCGGCGACCCCTACCTGCTGCTCGCCATGCTCAACGTGATCTTCGCCGAAGAACTCGACGACGCGCCGTCGTGGGCCGGCGGGCTCGACGAGGTGCGGGCGCTCGCCGCGCAGCACCCTCCGCACTCGGCGGCCACGAGCTGCGGGGTCGACGCGGACACGATCACCCGGCTGGCTCGCGAGTTCGCCGGCGCCGGCTCGGCCGTCGCCTACGGACGGATCGGCGTATGCCACCACGCCACCGGCAGCGTCACGCACTGGCTGATCAACGTGCTCAACACCGTGACCGGCAACCTCGACCGTCCGGGCGGCGCGATGTTCCCGTCGCCGCCGGTGGACCTCGGCCGGCTATTGCGGACCCTCTGGGGGCCGTCGAGGTACGACGACCACCGCAGCCGAGGCGCCGGCCTGCCGTCCCTCGTCGGCGAGCTCCCGCTGGCCGCGATGGCCGACGAGATCACCCGCCCCGGCCCCCGCCAGCTGCGCGGCCTGATCGTGGCTGCCGGCAACCCGGCCGTCTCGGGCCCGGACAGCACCTCGCTCAGCGACGCGCTGGGCGAGCTGGAGCTGCTCGTGTGCATCGACTTCTACCTCAGCGAGACCGCCCGCCAGGCCGACTACGTGCTGCCGCCGGTGAGCCATCTCGAGCGCAGCGAGCTGGACCTGGTGTTCCCGGCCTTCAGCGTGCGCAACAACGTGCGCTACTCCCCGCGGGCGTTCGAGCCGCCGAAGGAAGCGCAAGAGGACTGGGACATCCTGCAGGCGCTCACCGCCGAGCTGCCCCGCAATGCGGTGGTGCGCCGCGCGCTGCGAGCTGTCGGCTCCCGGGTCGGAGCAGACCGGATCGCCGCAGCGCTGATCCTCACCGGACCTCGTGGCCGGTTGCGCCACCCGCGCCGCGGGGTGACCGCGGCCCGGGTGAAGCGGACGCCGGGCGGGCTGGATCTCGGTCCGCTCGAGTCGCGGATGCCAAGCATTCTGCGTACGCCGGAACGTCGGGTCCGCCTCGCTCCCGGTGAGCTGCTCGCCGCAGCGGCGGACCTCGGTACGCCGGCTGTCGACTCCGGCTACGACCTCCAGCTGATCGGTCGCCGCCACCTGCGCAGCAACAACTCGTGGCTCAACCGGGTGCCGGCCATGAGCAAGGGCGCTCGCCGCTGCACGGTGCTGGTACACCCCGCCGACGCCGCGATCCGCGGGGTGCAGGACGGGCAGCCGGTGTCGGTGCGGTCCAGCGTGGGTGTCATCGAGCTCCCGGCCGAGCTCAGCGACGACATCCGGCCGGGCGTGGTGAGCATCCCGCACGGCTGGGGTGGTCAGGACGGTGGCGTCAACACCAACATCCTCACCGACGGCTCCCTCGTCGACGTCCTGTCCGGCAACGCTGCGCTCAACGCGACCTGGGTCGCCGTCGAGCCCGTGGCCGCCGTGGTGCCCGAGCCCGCTAGGACCGCTGCCGCTCTGTGATCGAAGCCAGCGTCTGCGCGGTCACCAGCGCGGCCGAGGTGGCCTCGTAGCCCTTGTCCTCCTTGGACCCCTCGAGGCCGGCCCGGTCGATCGCCTGCTCGTCGGTGTCACAGGTGAGCACTCCGAATCCCACCGCCACCCGGTGCTCGACCGCGACCCGGGTGAGACCGTCGGTGGCGGCGTTGCAGACGAAGTCGAAGTGAGGGGTGCCACCGCGGATCACCACACCCAGCGCGATGATCGCGTCGTAGCCCTCGGCCGCCAGGGTGGCCGCGACGACGGGCAGCTCGAAGGCGCCCGGCACCCGCACGACTTCGGGGTTCACGACCCGGTAGTCGGCGAGCGCGCGCTGCGCGCCGGCCAGCAGGCCGTCCATGACCTGCGTGTGCCAGCTGGCCGCGACCACCGCCACCCGCAGGTGGCTGCAGTCGATCGGCTGCTGGTCCGGGGCTCCGTGTCCGCTCACAGGTGGTCCTCGTCGATCTGTGCCTGCAGGTCCGGGAGGTCGTGACCCATCCGGTCGCGCTTGGTCAGCAGGTACTGGATGTTGTGGTCGTTGGGGTGGGGCGTGAGCGGCACCCGCTCGGCCACCGGCACCCCGAAGTCCTCGAGGTTGCTGACCTTGTCGGGGTTGTTGGTCATCAGCCGCACGCTGTCGATCTTCAGGTCGCGCAGGATCTGGGTGGCCGTGCCGTAGTGGCGGGCATCGGCGGGCAGACCGAGGTCGAGGTTGGCGTCGACGGTGTCGCGACCGCCGTCCTGGAGCTGGTAGGCCTGCAGCTTGGCGACGAGCCCGATCCCCCGACCCTCATGGCCACGGAGGTAGACGACGACCCCGCTCCCCTCGGCCACGATCCGCTCGAGCGCCTCATCGAGCTGCGGTCCGCAGTCGCAGCGGCTGCTGCCGAAGACGTCGCCGGTCAGGCACTCGGAGTGCACCCGGGTCAGCACCGGCTCGGTGCCCCAGCCGTTGGTCGCGCCGTCGCCGTACACGAGGGCGATGTGCTCGGAGCCGTCGACGGTGATCCGGTAGCCGAAGGCGGTGAAGTCACCGTGCCGTGTGGGCAGCCGGGTCTCGGCGACCCGCTCGACGAGGTTCTCGGTGCGTCGGCGGTAGCGGACCATGTCGTCGATCGAGATCATCGCCAGCCCGTGCTCGTCGGCGAACTCGCGCAGCTCGGGGCCGCGCTTCATGGTGCCGTCGTCGTTGACGATCTCCACCAGCACTCCGGCCGGGGTGAGCCCGGCCATGGTGGCGAGGTCGACCGCGGCCTCGGTGTGCCCGCGCCGGACGAGGACACCCCCCTGCGCGTAGCGCAGCGGGAAGATGTGTCCGGGCCGGGTGATCTCCCACGGCTCGGTCGCCGAGTCGGCGAGCACCCGGGCCGTGTGGGCGCGGTCGGCAGCCGAGATGCCGGTGCTGACGCCGTCGCGGGCGTCGACCGAGATCGTGTACGCCGTGCGCAGCTTGTCCTTGTTGTGCGGCGTCATCAGCGGGATCTCGAGCCGGTCGAGCATGTCGCCCGGCATCGGCACGCAGATCACGCCGCTGGAGTGGCGGATGGTGAACGCCATCAGCTCCGGCGTCGCCTTGCTGGCCGCGAAGATCAGGTCGCCCTCGTTCTCGCGGGTCTCGTCGTCGACCACGACCACGGCCTTGCCGGCCGCGATGTCCTCGATCGCGCGCTCGATGCTGTCCAGTCTGACGGTCATGACTTCTCCTGCGTGTAGGCGCGGACCAGCTTCTCAACGTGCTTGGCGATCACGTCGACCTCGAGGTTGACCCGGTCACCGGGTTCCCGGAAGCCGAGGGTGGTGCGGGCCAGGGTCTCCGGGATCAGGCTCACCGTGAAGCGGTCATCGCTCGCCTCGACCACGGTCAGGCTGACGCCGTCGACGGTGATCGAGCCCTTGTCGACGAGGTACTTGGCCATCTCGCCCGGCATCTCCACCTCGACCACCTCCCAGTGCTCGCTGGGGGTGCGGCTCACGACCTGGCCGACGCCGTCGACGTGGCCCTGGACGATGTGCCCACCGAGCCGCTTCTCGGCGGTCACGGCGCGCTCGAGGTTGACCCGGTCGCCGGGCCGCACGCCGTAGAGGCTGGTCTTGTCGAGCGTCTCCTGCATGACGTCGGCGGTCCAGGTGTCCGCGGTCATCGCGGACACCGTCAGGCAGCAGCCGTTGACCGAGATCGAGTCACCCAGCCCGGCGTCCTCGAGCACGAGGCCGGCCTTGACGGTGAGCCGGATGGCGTCGCCCTGGTCCTCCACCGCCTCGATGGTGCCGAGCTCCTCGATGATTCCGGTGAACATCAGGGGGTCCTTTCGGGGGTCATGGTGATCCGAACGTTGGGCGACTCCCCGTCGATTCCGTCGAGCACGGTGATGTCCGTGACCACGGGGTGGAGGGCGTCGGAGATGGTGGCGATGCCGAGGTCCGCGACGGCGGTGCGGCCGGCGCCGAGCAGCATCGGTGCGACATAGGTGACGATCTCGTCGACCAGGCCGGCCTTCAGGAACGCAGCGGCCAGCGTCGGGCCGCCCTCGAGGAAGACGTGCTGCCGGTCGCGGGCGAAGAGCTCCTTCAGCGCGGCCTCGGGGTCGCGGGTGCGCAGGTGCAGGCTCTGGGCCTGCCCGTCGAAGATCCGCCGGCTCGGGTCGAGGTCGCGCTCCCCCATCACGACGCGCAGCGGCTGGTGCGCGATCGCCTGGTCGTGCTCGTCGCGCACGGTGAGCTGGGGGTCGTCGACCTCGACGGTGTTGGCGCCCACCAGCATCACGTCGCAGAGGGCGCGCAGCCGGTGGGTGTCGAGGCGGGCCGCCGTGCTGGACACCCAGCGCGAGGTGCCGTCGGCGGCGGCGCTGCGGCCGTCGAGGGTGGTCGCGAACTTCCAGGTGACGAACGGGCGCCGGTGCTCGACCGCGAACGTCCAGACGGCGTTGAGGGCGCGGGCCTCCTCGGCGCGCAGGCCCGCTTCGACGTCGACGCCGGCGGCCCGCAGCGTGGCCGCTCCCCCGGTGGCGACCGGGTTCGCGTCGGACTGGGCGAAGACCACCCGGCGTACACCAGCGGCGATCAGGGCCTCGGAGCACGGACCGGTGCGACCGGTGTGGTTGCACGGCTCGAGGGTGACCACGGCCGTGGTGCCTGCCGCGGCCGCGCCGGCGTTGGCCAGCGCGTCGGCCTCGGCGTGCGGGGTGCCGGCTCCGCGGTGGAATCCCTCGGCGACGACCCGGCCGTCGTCGGCCAGCAGCACGCAGCCGACGCGGGGGTTGGGCCCGAGCGGTACGCCGGGGCTCGCCGCGAGCTCGAGGGCGCGCAGCATCGCGACCTGCTCTGCGGGGGTGAACGTCATCGCCTGCTCTTCCGGTCCGTCGCGGACTCCGGGGCAGACGGCAAGGCCGACGCAAATCGCTCGTCGACGTCACCTGCGTGCGCTTCCCATCCGGACTTTAACCGTCGGTCCAGGAACTTCACCTGGTCAACCGGTCACTGGCTGTGACCGGGTCGCGGACTTCTGGACAATGGATCGTCCAGTCACCGCCGGCTCGGAATTACACCGACCCCAGAGCACGCGAGTTGTTAACTCGTCACGGACAAGCCTGCCACATCCCGCATGAATTCCGGCATGACCTCGGTCACGCGAGACGGCACCACAACCTTTTGTCCGCGCCATGAGTCACAGCGGCGTGAACACAACCACGATCGTCAAGCCCCTGCTGGCCTGCTCCCTCCTGCTCGCTCTCGCGGCCTGCGCTGACGACGGACCCGACGCCACCCCATCCACCATTTCCTCAGCAGAGGATCGAGCCGCCAGTGCGCCGGAGGTCGTCGATGCTGCAGCCGCGTCGCCCGAGCGGCTCAAGGGAGCACCGGCCCAAGGGTCGTGTGCCGACGTCGCCGGTGGGGTCGACCTGTGCACCGATCACTCCGCGCGCAAGTTCGCCCTGCGCTGGACCAGCGATGGCGGAGCAACCTGGAGCGCGAAGGCGTTCGACGTCGAGCCACTGCTGTGGAGTCCGGTGGCCTCGGCCCGGCCGGGAGTGCTCGCGGCCGTCGGCGGTGGTGACGGCGCCACCCTGGCGCCATTCGAGATGGCGCTGCGCTCCGACGACCTCGGCGAGACGTGGGAGACCTTCGAGCTCCCGAAGTTCGATGGCCAGATGGCGTACGTCGCCGGCTCGGTGGTGACCGCCGACGGAAGGCTGCTCAGCCTGCTCAACGTCGTTCAGCGACGACGCCCCCGGCTGGGAAGCGGACCGGCAGCACGGGCTGTACGTCAGCGACGGCGCGGACTGGTCGGTCGTTCTCGCCCGGTCCTCCCGGAGTTCACCCCGGAGCTGAACCCGGCCCCGCCGGGCGAGTCGGCCCTGCAGGAGGCTGTCGGCGAACGGTCGGGGCCGAGCCGTCGATCCGCGTGCGGACCTGGGACGACCAGGTCTACGTGTCCACCGACGACGGGGCATCGTTCCACCGGGTGGGCACGCCCTGACTCAGAGCCGCGGGTCGACCGGCTCGGACTCGAGGGCCAGCACCGCGAAGACCATCTGGTGCACCCGCCACAGCGGCTCGTGGTCGACGAAGCGGGTCAGCGCGTCGAGGCCCAGGCCGTGCTCGCGGAGCGCGAGGCTGCGCTTCTTGCCGAGGTGGCGGGCGCGCAGGACGTCGAGCGACTCCAGGTAGTCGGGCCCGTAGATGATCCGGAGGTACTCGCGGCCGCGCACCTTCAGCCCCGGCTGCACGCCGCGCCCGAGGTCGGCGGCCGCGGCGCTGGCCGGCTTGACCACCATGCCCTCGCCGCCGGCGGCGGTGAGGTCGAGCCACCACTGCACGGCCTCGGCGCGCGAGCTCTCCGAGGAGAGGTCGACGAAGAGGTGCCGGGTCGGCGTGATCAGCGGTCCCGAGAGCGCGGCCAGCTGGTCGAGGTGCCAGGCGTGCGGCTCGGTGATCGCGAGCGCCCGGCCCTCGGCCGCCAGGACCTGGAACGGAGCCAGGGTGACGCCGTCGAGGCCCGACGTCGGGTCGGCAGTACGCCGCGTAGGCGTCGCGGAACGCCTCGGCGTTGTGCTGCGGGCGGCGGTGCGGGCGGCCAGGTCGCCGACCTCGAGGCCGCGGGCCGCGGCCTGTCGAGCAGTCCGGCCAGCGCGGGCAGGGACGCTCGGGCGGCGGCGCCGACGGAGGCGTACTGGTCGCGGATCAGGCCCATGGCCTTGGCCGACCAGGGCAGCAGCTCGCAGTCGATGGCGAGCCAGTCGGTGGTCGAGCGACTCGAACAGCGGGGCGGCGGCAGCGCGCAGCCCGTCGACGAGCGGTGCCGTGTCGTCGAAGAAGGAGCGCCCGGTGCGGGTGTAGACGACGCCGCTGGTGCCGTCGCGAGCCCGAAGCGGGCCTCTGCGACCGCGGCGTCACGGGCGATCACCGCGACCGCGCGCGAGCCCATGTGCTTCTCCTCGCAGACCACCTCGGTGACCCCGGCCGCGGCGTACTCGGCGAACGCCTCCTCCGGGTGCTCGAGGAAACCCTCGCGCTGCGAGGTCGCCGACGGCGCCATCGTCGGCGGCAGGTAGACCAGCCAGCGCGGGTCGACCGCGAACCGGCTCATGATCTCCAGCGCGGCGGCGGCGTTCTCCTCGGGGATCTTCACCTTGCCGGCGTACGCCGTCTCGAGCCACCGGGTGCCGGCGACGTCGTCGATGTGCAGCACGTTGGCCACGCGCTCGGAGGTCGGACCGGCCGCGACCAGCGGGCGGGCCGGCTCGTACCACTGCTGCTCGGCTGGCACGGACACGAGCTCCCGCTCGGGGTAGCGCAGCGCGGTGAGCGTGCCGCCGAAGACCACACCGGTGTCGAGGCAGATCGTGTTGTTGACCCACTCCGCCTCCGGCACCGGGGTGTGGCCGTAGACGACCATGGCCCGGCCGCGGTACTCCCGCGCCCACGGGTAGCGCACGGGCAGGCCGAACTCGTCGGTCTCCCCCGTGGTGTCGCCGTACAGGGCGAAGGAGCGGACCCGACCCGAAGCCCGCCCGTGGTAGGCCTCCTTCAGGCCGGCGTGGGCGACGACCAGGCCGCCGTCGTCGAGCACGTAGTGGCTGATCAGGCCGTCCATGAAGGTCAGCACCGCGTCGCGGAACTCCTCCGGCTTCGCGGCCAGCTGCTCCAGCGACTCGGCGAGACCGTGGGCGACCTTGACCTTGGCGCCCCGCAGCGCCCGCACCAGCTTGGCCTCGTGGTTGCCGCTCACGCACAGGGCGGTCCCCGCGGCCACCATGCCCATCACCAACTGGAGCACGCCCGGGGTGTCGGGGCCGCGGTCGACCAGGTCGCCCACGAACACCGCCGTACGACCCTCGGGGTGTACGGCACCGACAGCGAGGCCGTCGGCATCGAGCTCGAGCTGCCAACCCAGCTCGGCGAGCAGCGTGCGCAGCTCGGAGGCGCAGCCGTGCACGTCTCCGACGATGTCGAACGGGCCGGTCCGGTCGCGCAGGTCGTTCCAGGACTTCTCCCGTCCTACGGTCGCGGACTCGATCTCGTCCACGCCGTGCAGCTCGTGGACGCGTCGGAAGCCCTCCTTGCGCATCCCCTTGATCGAGCGCTTGAGGTCGCGCCGCTGGCGGCCCACCACGTGGTCACCGAAGGTGCGGTCGGGACGGTCGCGGTTGCGGGCGATCGCCACGTCCTCGGGCACGTCGAGCACGATCGCGTCGACGAGCACGTCGTGCTCCTTGGCGAGCTTGACGAGCGAGGCGCGGGCGTCGCGCTGGACGTTGGTCGCGTCGACCACGGTGAGCAGCCCGCGCCGCAGCCGGGTGCCGACGATGTAGTGCAGGACGTCGAAGGCGTCCTTTGTGGCCGTCTGGTCGTTCTCGTCGTCGGACACCAGCCCGCGGCAGAAGTCGCTGGAGATGACCGCCGAGGGCAGGAAGTGGCGCGCCCCGAACGTCGACTTCCCACTGCCGGAGACTCCGACCAGCAGCACGAGGCCCATCGCGGGCACGTTGATCTCACGCACGGCGGAACACCCCCAGCTGCGTCGGCGTGCCGAGCTCGGCGTGTACGTCGCCGACACCACGGTGCTCGACGACATAGCCGTGGGCCGCGCAGACGCGGTCACACCAGTCGGCGAACTCGGCCCGGGTCCACTCGAACCGGTGGTCCGGGTGCCGCATCCCGGTGAGCCCCTCGTAGAGCTGGTTGTACTCGGCGTTCGGCGTGGTCACGACGACGGCAGCCGGCTGGGCAGCACCGAACACCACCTGCTCCAGCGCCGGCAGCCGCGGCGGGTCGACGTGCTCGACCACCTCCATCAGCACCGCCGCGTCGTAGCCCGCGAACCGTGGGTCCTCGTAGGTCAGCGCGCCCTGGAAGAGCTCGACGCGCGCGGCCTGGCGCTCGCCCATGCGGTCGAGCCGCAGCCGGCGCGAGGCTGTCTGCAGCGACCGCGCGGACACGTCGACCCCGGCGATCCGGTCGAACCGCCAGTCCTTGACCAGCGTGGTCAGCAGGGCGCCCGGACCGCAGCCGAGGTCGATCACCGAGTGAGCGTCGAGGTCGATCAGCGCCTGGAGCACCGCCTCGTGGCGCTGGGTGTTGAGCGGCACCCGCCGCTCGGCGGGCTGGGCGGCCTCCTCGTCCTCCGCGGGCTCGACGTCGCTCTCGGTGTCGTCGCCGAGCTCGGCGAGACGGGTCAGCGCCGCGCGCGTCAGCGAGCCGCGTCGGCCCAGGTAGCGGCGCGCGATCAGCGTCTGCTCGGGGTGGTCGGCCAGCCAGGCGCCGCCGGAGCGGAGCAGCTTGTCGACCTCGTCGTCGCCCTGCCAGTAGTGCTTGGACTCGTCGAGCACCGGCAGCAGCACGTGCAGCTGGTTGAGCGCGTCGGCCAGCCGGACGTCGCCCGTGAGCGTGAGCGCGACGTAGCGGGAGTCACCCCAGTCGGGGAAGCCAGGGTCGAGGGCCACGGGCGTGGCCTCGACGCTCCAGCCGAGCGGCTCGAAGAGCCGGTGCGCGATCTCCGGTCCTCCGCGGCAGGGCAGAGCCGGGATCGTGACGGTCAACGGCAGCGGCCCGTCGGCCAGCTCCTGGCGCGAGACGCAGCGCCCCGACCGCGCGGTGCTGAACACGTCGGCGAGCGTTACTCCCAGCAGCGACGAGGCGGCGTACGGGCGATCGTTGACGTACTGGCTGAGGCTGAAGTCGGGTGCGTCCTTGCGGCGCGACCGCGCCAGCTTGATCGGGTCGACGTCCAGCACCAGAGCGGCAGTGCACCGGTCATCGGTCGCCTCGGGGTAGAACACCCGGGCGGTGCCGAACGACTGGCGGAACTCCTGCACCCGGTCGGGGTGCTTGTGCAGCAGGTAGCCAAGATCGGTCGCCGGGACGTCGGCGGCCGGTCGTGAGGTCGAGATGGTGAGCAGCACCGGCACAGTGTGCCTGGGCAGCTGAACCGGCGCCCGTCCTTTAGCTCCAGCTGAGCCGGAGCACGCTGGTGGCGTCCAGCGGGTTGGTGCCGCGGCTGGCGGCGAGCGCGCCGGCGCCTTCGGGGTTGCCGGTGTAGACGGCTGGGCCTCCGCCGACCCAGGTCTGCCAGCCCGCGGCGAACGCCTGGGCCAGCTCCGCCTTGGCGCCGAGCGCGGAGGGCACGGGGTGCCAGACGACGCCCTCGGGTCGACGCATCGCCAGCGGGCGCACCAGGTCGAGCGGCCCGACGTCGCCGACCAGGTAGCGGGGCACGAGGTAGCGCGGCTGGGCGATCGGAGCCAGCAGCTCGGCGAGGGCGTCGGCGAAGACCGCACTGTCGCGTTCCTGCTGCGAGTCGAGCAGGATGCGCACGCGTCCGTCGGCCGCCAGGTGCCACTCGACCGCCTCGGGCCCGGCGCTGGTCAGCCCGGCTCGGTGCAGGCCGTCGGCGAGCGCGTACGCGAGCTGGACGGCGTCGGGCTCCGCGCGCAGCTGGGTCAGCGTCGAGGTGATGCGTCGGGCGTTGAGCGCCAGTGCCCCGCCCAGCGCGGCGACCGCACCCACCAGCCAGGGCCAGGCGGGCATCGGCGACTCCGCGAGCATGAACGCCAGCGCGGAGAGGGCCAGCAGCGCGAAGACCCCGAGCGGAGGACGGGACCGTCCGCGGCGGCGTACGCCGGTTTCGGTCAGCACCATCTCGGGCGGGACGGGAGCCGGGCGCGGGCCGGCGAGCGCCGGCACCCGGTCGCGACCCGACTGCACCCAGACCGACAGCCGGACCTCGTCCTCGTAGGGCAGTCCGACCTGCCAGGAGGCGGCGATCTCGGCACGGCGCTCGGCACGCACCAGCATCTCGGCGTTGCGCGCGTCGAAGGTGTCGGCCGGCTGGCGGCTCGTAGGGCGAGAACGCCGGATGGATGTGGGCGACGCCGTCGACGACGTCGCCCGACTGGTCGACCCCGAAGTAGCCGCGGTGCTTGGTGACCGTGCGCTGCCAGTCGTTGTCACCCTTCGGATGACCCTCGGCGACGCAGCAGACGGTCCAGTTGACCGCGACCTTGGCCTCGTCGCGCGGGTCGAGACGCAGGGTGCGGCCGCGGGTCTGGACGACGGTGCCGGCTGTGCTGGCCATGCTCAGGTCGATCAGCCCGCTGGCGGTCGGCGCGTCCCAGCCCTCGCCCAGCAGCGCCCGGGTGCCGATCAGCACCTTCGTGTCGCCGGTGGTGAAGAAGTCGGTCACCGCGCGCACCCATTCCCGGCTGCTCCACGCGCCGGACGGGCCGACCAGCTCGGAGATGCCGTCGCTGTCCGGCTCGCCCACGACCAGGTCGATGTCGGTCCGGTCCCGCAGTCGCTCGAGCACGTCCGGCGCGGCGGCCACGGTCTTGCCGGTGACCATCACCGGCGACAGCGCTGCCGTGGTCGGGTCGGCCAGCAGCGAGGCGAGCGCCAGCCGGGCCGAGCCGGCGCGCTCGGCCAGCACGCCCTTGAGGTCGATGCCGACGGTCGCGGCCGCCGCCTCGTGGTCGCAGATCACGAGCATCGCGAGCCGGTCGCCGAGGTTGCGGTGCTCGGCGGAGATGATCTCCACCATCGCCCGCGACTTCGACTCGCTGCGGGCCAGCACCCGGTCGACGCTGGAGCGGCCCTTGCGCATCCCGCGCTTGGTGAGCTGGTAGCCGACGGCGGGGAGCGAGCGGCGCAGGGCCTCGCGGACGTCCTGGTCGCGGTCGTCGACGCTGGCGACCAGGCAGGCGTCGTACCAGTCGTCGATGAGCAGCGCCCAGTCGTCGGCAGTGGGCGCGTGGCGGTGCTGCTCCCCCATGGTTACGTCGTCGGCGAGCCGCAGCAGCCCGGCGTACCGCATCCGCAGCGCGGCGTCAGCGAGCAGCGGCTGCTTGGCGGCGATCCGGTCGAACCGCACGTCGCCGGCAAACCGCCGGTCGATCCAGGTCAGGAACGGCACCGAGCCGAACGAGGGGTCGAGCAGCTGGGTGGTGAGCTCGGCGAAGCGCTGGTTCTGGTCGGCGAGCCACTGCGCCTCGGTGGCCGACGGAGTGGTCAGCCAGATCAGGTCGGCGAACGGGGCCAGGTGACCCTCGCGCACCACCGCCGGGATCGACGCGGAGTAGACGACGTCACCGAACAGCTGGTCGACCAGCACCGCCTGGTCGGGGGTCAGCGTGGTGGCCGGGGTCGCGGTCAGGCCGAGCACGGTGGCGTCGGGCAGCAGCTCCAGCAGCTCGCCCAGCAGCCGGCCCCAGACCTCGAGGAGGTGGTGGCACTCGTCGAGCACCAGCGTGATCGGCCCGGCCTCCTGGAGCGTGCGCACCAGCGCCTTGCCGTTGGCGTGGAGGCGGTCGAGCTCCGAGGTGGGCGCCGGACTCTCGTCGTCGCCCTCCGTCCTGCTCGTCGTCGAAGACCGCGAGCGACTGGTAGGTCAGAGCGGTGACAGGGGTCGCGAGGTCGCGGTCCGAGCCGACCGCGATCGGGTTGGCTCCGCTGGGGTCGCCGAAGTCGCGCCAGCCGCGGACCCACTGGCCCTGGATCGCCGTGTTGGGGCAGAGCACCACCGCGCGCCGGCCCTCGCGCCGGATCGTCTCGAGTCCGACCAGGGTCTTGCCCGCGCCGGGAGGCAGCACCACCCAGGCGCGCTGCACGACCTCGGGCCCGAGCCTCGGCGAGCGCCTCGAGCGCCTCGCGCTGGTGCCGGCGCAGGGGGTGCGGGTAGGCCAGCGCCGGCGTACTCCGCCTGCTCCGCGGTCACTCGGACGCCGCGGCCTCGGCCCGGGCTCGCAGGTCGGCGACCATCCGGTCGGGGTCGTCGGCGGAGTAGACGGCGCTCCCGGCGACGAACACGTCAGCGCCGGCCTCGGCAGCCCGCTCGATGGTGTCGAGCGAGATGCCGCCGTCGACCTGGATCCAGGTCTCGATGCCGTGCTTGTCGAGCATCGCCCGGGCGGCCCGGATCTTCGGCAGGCAGAGGTCGAGGAACGTCTGGCCCCCGAAACCCGGCTCGACGGTCATGATCAGCAGCATGTCGAGCTCGGGCAGCAGGTCCTCGTAGGGCTCGATCGGGCGTGGCCGGCTTGAGCGCCAGGCTCGCCCGCGCGCCGGCCTTGCGGATCTCGCGCGCCAGCCGCACCGGCGCCCTGGCCGCCTCGACGTGGAAGGTGACCGAGCCGCAGCCGGCCTCGACGTACGCGAGCGCGTTGCGGTCGGCGTCCTCGATCATCAGGTGCGCGTCGAGCGGGATGTCGGTCGAGCGGGCCAACGCCTCGACCATGGTCGGCCCGAACGTCAGGTTGGGCACGAAGTGGTTGTCCATCACGTCGACGTGCACCCAGTCGGCGCTGCCGATCCTGGCCACCTCGGCGCCCAGCGCGGCGAAGTCGGCGTTCAGGATGCTCGGCGTGATCTGGATGCCCACGAGGGGATCCTAGGGTGCCTCGGGCTCCTCGGGCGTCTCCTTGCCCGCGGCCTCGTCGCGGTCGGCCCACTCGAGCAGCGGCGCGATGTCGAAGACGTGGTCGTCGATGTCCTCGTGCAGGTCGCCGAGCTCGGCGAACCGCGCCGGCATGGTGAAGATCGTGAAGTCGTGGGGGTCGCAGTCGTCGACCTCGTCCCAGCGGATCGGTGCGGAGACGCGGGCGTCGGGGAAGCCCCGCACGGAGTACGCCGCGGCGATGGTGTGGTCGCGGGCGTTCTGGTTGTAGTCGACGAAGAGGTGGTGCGGGTCGCGGTCCTTGCGCCACCAGGTCGTGGTCACGTCGTCCGGAGCGCGGCGCTCCACCTCGCGCGCGAAAGCGAGCGCGGCGCGGCGGACCACCTTGTGGCCGTGGTCCGGCTTGATCCGGACGTAGATGTGCAGCCCCGAGCCGCCGCTGGTCTTGGGGTAGCCGACGGCGCCGAGCTCGTCGAGCACCTCGTGGGCGACCGTGGCGACGCGCTGGACCTGCGCGAAGTCGGACAGCGGGCCCGGGTCGAGGTCGATCCGCCACTCGTCGGGCTTCTCGGGGTCCTCGCGCCGGCTGTTCCAGGGGTGGAACTCGACCGTGGACATCTGCACCGCCCAGATCACCGACCCGAGCTCGGTGACGCACAGCTCGTCGGCGGTGCGGTTCCAGCGCGGGAAGTGCAGCTCGACGGTCTCCACCCACGGCGGCGCCCCGGCCGGGAGCCGCTTCTGGTGCACCTTGTCGCCGGCCAGGCCCTTCGGGAAGCGGTGCAGCATGCACGGCCGCTCGAAGAGCGCGTTGACGATGCCGGGACCCACCGAGAGGTAGTAGTCGACCAGGTCGTGCTTGGTCGCGCCGCTCTCCGGGAAGTAGACGCGGTCGGGGTTGCTGACCCGGACCGTGCGTCCGTCGACCTCGATCTCGACGGACGGGGACTTCGACGGCACGGGGCAAACCTATCCGTCGGTGCCGACACCTAGCCTGTACGTCGTGGACTTCAACCAGCCGCCGGTGGTGCGGGTCGCCCGGCGGCCGGACCACTCCCTCGCGGCTGGGGCGTGGCCGATGACCGTGCCCGCGGTCGCCCAGCTGCGTGCAGGAGGGCCTCGACCTGCCCGCCGGCGTCACCTTCCTGGTCGGCGAGAACGGCTCGGGCAAGTCGACGATCGTCGAGGGCGTGGCCATGGCGTACGGCCTGTCGCCGGAGGGCGGGTCCAACCAGGCGAAGCACTCGACGCGCGCGAGCGAGTCGCCGCTGGGCAACGCCCTGCACCTGACCCGCGGCCTGGGCGCCGGGCGGTGGGGGTTCTTCCTGCGCGCCGAGACCATGCACGGCTTCTACACCTACCTCGAGGCAATCCGAACCCCGGCTCGCGCGACCCGGTGTTCCACGAGATGAGCCACGGCGAGTCGTTCCTCGCCGTGCTGCGCACCCGCTTCGACTCCCCCGGCCTCTACTGCCTCGACGAGCCGGAGGCGGCGCTGTCGTTCTCCTCGACCCTCGGGCTGATCGGCGCCCTGCACGACGTGGTCGAGGGCGGCGGTCAGGTGCTCTGCGCGACCCACTCCCCCGTCCTGGCCGCGATGCCCGGGGCGACGCTGCTCGAGGTGGGCGACTGGGGCCTGCGGCGCACGACCTGGGACGAGCTCGAGCTCGTGCAGCACTGGAAGGCCTACCTCGAAGCCCCGGGACGCTACCTGCGCCACGTGCTCGACTGAGTCGCTCAGAGCTTGCGCAGCAACGCCATGAACATCGCGTCGGTGCCGTGCCGGTGCGGCCACAGCTGGACGGTGCCGGGCAGCGGTCCCGCTGCGTTCGGGACCTGGGCCAGCAGCGGTCCGGCGTCCTCGAGCGACGACGTCGGCCCGCTGCTGTAGCACCGACGAGACGACCTCGCCGGTCTCGGCCAGCGCGGGGCTGCAGGTCGCGTAGACGACCACGCCGCCGGGCCGCACGAGATCGAGGGCGGCGCCGACCAGCCGGCGCTGCAGCAGCACCAGCGTGAGCAGGTCGTCGGGCTTGCGCCGCCACCGCGCCTCCGGGCGCCGCCGCAGCGCGCCCAGGCCGGTGCACGGGGCGTCGACGAGGACCCGGTCGACAGAGCCGGGCGCCAGCGGCGGCGTCGTACCGTCCGCGGTGACCGACGCCGAACACACCGTCGGCTCCTGCCAGCGTCCGCGCGACCAGGCGCGACGCGGTGCTGCTGGCGCTCGATGGCCAGCAGGCCGGCGCCGCGCTCGGCGGCGAGCGCGGCGAGCAGCGCGGCCTTGCCGCCGGGGCCGGCGCACAGGTCGACCCAGGTGCGGTCGGCGCCTTCGACCGGCGCGTCGCGCGAGCAGCTGCGCGATCAGCTGCGAGCCCTCGTCCTGCACGCCGGCGCGGCCCTCGGCCACCGCCGGCACCGAGGCCGGGCTGCCGCTCGCGAGCACCACCCCGTGCCGGGAGTACGGCGTCGGCTCGCCGGGCAGCTCGTCGCGGGTCGACCGGCCCGGGCCGGGCCACCAGGGTCACCCGGGGCGGCTCGTTGTCGGCGGCCAGCAGGGCGAACAGCTCGTCGGCGCCGACCGCCCTCCGGAGCTCGTCGACCACCCAGCGCGGGTGGCTGAAGGCGATCTCGGCGTACTTGCTCGGCGAGGCCGACGGGGTCCGGCGCGAGCTGCGCGATCCAGGCGTCGAGGTCGTGGTCGGCGACCTTGCGCAGGACGGCGTTGGCGAAGCCGGCCGCCCCGGAGCTGCTGCGGGCGTGCACGAGGTTGACGGTGGTGCTGATCGCGGCGTGGGTCGGCACCCGCATCGCCAGCAGCTGGTGGGCGCCGAGCCGGAGCGCGTCGAGCACCTTGGCCTCGACCTTGCGCAGCGGTCGGTCGACGCAGGCGGCCAGGATGGCGTCGTACGTGCCCCGGCCGCGCAGCGTGCCCGAGGCCAGCTCGGTCGTGAACGCCGCGTCGCGGGTGTCGAGCTGGTAGTGGTGGATCACCGCCGGCAGCACCAGGTTGGCGTAGGCGTCGTCGACCCGGACCGCCTTGAGCACCTCGAGCGCGGCCAGCCGCGGCACGTCGACATCGACGCGCTTGTGCGGTCGGCCGGCGCGGCCGCCGGCGTCAGCCATCGCCGAGATGCTGCTTGACCAGCGACTTGGGCGCCCTGGCCGCCCAGGCTTCGGTGATGATCTCGGCCAGCTCGGCGCGGTCGAGCTCGTCGAGACGGGATCGCTGCACGAGCACGGCGGAGTAGTTGCGGAAATGGTCGATCGTGAAGAACGGCGTCGACTCGTCCTCCACCAGGGCCGCCTTCTCGGCAGCCGTCGGGGTCATGATCACCAGCAGGTCGTCGTACATCTCGCCGGTGGCCGGGTCGATCGCGGACTTGTGTGGCGGCCGGTAGAGCAGGAAGCCCTTGCCCCGCACCTTGTACGTCGTCACGTCGCCCCACGACGTGCCGAGCTCCACCTCGGGCAGGCCGCGACAGATCTCGTCGACGACGGGATCAAGACCGTCGCCGACCCCCAGTTCGCGCTCCCCATGCACAGGTTCACCGTAGCCGCTCAGGATGCACCGAATCTCGTCGCTGTCGTCCCCGGAGCCCGCGCGCCCAGTCGGCGGCCGCCATCTCGCGCTTGCCGAAGGCCTTCACGTCGCCGAGCCGCACCGGCGTCGTGCCGGTGCCGACCAGCACCGCCTGCTTGCCGATCGCGAGGTGACCGGGCATCAGGTCGCCCGCCTCGAGGTCGCCGACCGCCAGCCCGACCGGACCGATCTTGATCCGCTCCCCCTCGTGCGTCGTCCAGGCACCGGGCGCCGGCGTGCAGGCGCGGATCCGCCGATCGACGGCTGACGGCCGGCTCGCTCCAGTCGATCTCGGCGTCGGCGACCTCGATCTTGGGAGCGAAGCTGACGCCGTCCTCGGGCTGGGTGCGCGCGACGAGGGAGCCGTCGGCGATGCCGTCGAGGGTGGCGACGAGCAGGCCGGCGCCGCCCTCGGCGAGACGCGCGAGCAGGTCGCCGGAGGTGTCGGTCGGGCGGATGCGCTCGGTCATCACGCCGAAGGTCGGGCCGGCGTCGAGCTCCTTGACGATCCGGAACGTGGTGGCGCCGGTGACCTCGTCGCCCGCCCAGATCGCGTGCTGCACCGGGGCCGCGCCACGCCAGGCGGGCAGGCACGAGAAGTGCAGGTTGACCCAGCCGTGCGGCGGGATGTCGAGAGCCGACTGAGGCAACAGGGCGCCGTACGCGACGACCGGGCAGCAGTCGGGCTCGAGGTCGCGCAGCTGCTGCTGGAACTCCGGCTCGCGCGGGTGGGTCGGCTTGAGCACGGGTACGCCGAGCTCTTCGGCCCGCAGCGCGACCGGACTGGCGAGCAGCTTGCGGCCGCGGCCGGACGGAGCGTCGGGGCGGGTGACCACGCCGACCAGCTCGTGGCCGGAGCCGACGACGGCGTCCAACGCCGGAATGGCGACCTCGGGGGTGCCGGCGAAGACCAATCTCACGGGCAGACCCTCACAGGCCGAGGCCGCCGGTGCGGTGCGGGCTGACCTTGATCAGCGGCTGCTCGAGCCCGAACCACTCGGACTCGCGGATCTCGCGCATCGCCGCCTTGCGTGCGGCGCTGTCGAGCCGGTCGATGAACAGCACGCCGTCGAGGTGGTCGGTCTCGTGCTGGATGGCCCGGGCCAGCAGCTCGGAGCCCTCGATCGTCACGGGGTCGCCGTACATGTTGAAGCCGTTGGCCACGACCGACATGGCCCGCTTGCATTCGAAGGTGAGCTCAGGCAGCGACAGGCAGCCCTCGAGGCCGTCCTGGATCTCCTCCGACAGCTCGAGCGACGGGTTGATCAGGTGACCGACCTCGCCGTCGACGTTCCAGGTGAAGGCGCGCAGCCCGACGCCGAGCTGCGGTGCCGCGAGGCCCGCGCCGGGGGCGGCAAGCATGGTCTCGGTCAGGTCGGTGATCGAGCGTGCGCAGCTCGAGGTCGAAGTCGACCACCTCGATGGCTGGTTTGCGCAGGATCGGGTCGCCGAAGAGACGGATAGGTCGGACTGCCACGTGGTCCAGTCTAGGGAGCGGGTTGCTCACAGCTCCGCGGGGTCCACCTGGATCCGGACGGGGTCGAGCTTGCGCCCGGATCGCACCTGCTGGAGCTCGCGCAGCGCCTTCGACAACGCGGCTCCCTGGGCGCGCGGCACCCGCACCACGACCCGCTCCTCGTCGTCGCCCACAGGCACCGGGTCCGAGCACCTCTGCACCGGGCGGTGCGGACAGCAGAGTCGTCGCGTCGTCGACCGCGCCGGCGTCACCGGTGATCGTCGCGAGGCGCGACGCGGGCGGCAGGTGCGCCTCCTGCCGCTGCGCCGTCTCGCGCTCGGCGAAGCCGGAGTGGTCCCAGCGCACGAGTGCCTGGAGCGCGGGATGGGCAGGGTCACCGACGGCGAGCACTCGCCCGCCGGGGCGCACCAGACCGGCGGCGTTGCTCCAGCGCCGGAGCGCCTCCTCGGCCGAGCGGAGGTCGGCCCGCCCGAGCAGCAGCCAGGTGTCGAGGAGTACGACGGCGGCGTACCCGCCATCGGCGACCGGCTCGGCCCCGGGGGTCGCGACCACGATCGCGGCGTCGTCGCTCACATCGGCGAGCACGCGGTCACCCGATGAGGTGCGCACCCGGGCCGGGGCGAAGCTGCGGCCGAGCTCCTCGGCCGTGCGGGCGTCGCCCAGCACCGGCGCGCGCAGGCCACGGGCGCCGCACTCGGGGCAGGACCAGGCGTCGACGGAGGTGCCGCACCAGCGACAGGCGGGCGGCGTGGTCGGCCCGGTCAGCGCGAGCGGTCCGGAGCAGTGGGTGCACTGCGACGGCGTACGGCAGCGCTCGCAGGCCAGGGCCAGCGCGTAGCCGGCTCTCGGCGTCTGCACGAGGACGGGCCCCTGGAGCAGCGCGTCGCGGATCAGCTGGTGGACCTCGCTCGGCAGCCGGCTCGCCTGGGCGTGCGGGTCGCGCTCGAGCTCGTGGTCGGTGGCGCCGCTGACCGCCACGGTGACGCGCTCTCGCAGCGCGGTCCGCGGCATGGCGATCTCGCGGGCCCAGCCGGTGCGGAGGAGGTACTCGCCCTCGACGCTCCTCGCGAACCCACCCACGAGTGCGGCTGCGCCCTCGAGCTCGGAGCGGAGGAGCAGGGTCTCGCGGGTGTGCGGATAGGGGGCGCGCGGCTCGGCGTGGAGGTCGTCGCCGTCGTCCCAGATGGCGACGAGCCCGAGGTGGTGCACCGGTGCGAAGGCGGCGGCCCGGGTGCCGACCACGATCCGGCGGGCGCCGCGGCTGATGGCGAGGAAGTCGCGGTAGCGGGCGGCCGGGCCGGCGTCCGCGGTGAGGGTGACGTGGTGGCCCTCGCCGAGCACCTCGGTGAGCGCTCGGTCGACCCGGGCGACGTCCTTGACGTCGGGCACGCAGATGAGCGCGCCGCGGCCGGCGTGGTGGGCGGTCGCTGCGGCGTGGGCGAGCAAGCGCGGCCAGTCCTCGCCGGGGGCGGCCGCCCAGACCGCTCGGGGAGCTCCGCCCTCGGTGAGATGGCGGAGGTAGGCCTCGGCGTGCTCGTAGTCGCTCCACGCGGCCGTGGCCTCTTTCGCGTCCCAGCTGGTCGTCGCGGGCTCGGGCGCGGACGGCTGCTTCTCGGTGGTCGCGTGGCGGGGCGGCACCGCCAGGCGCAGCACGTCGGAGCGCACCCCGGCGTAGCGCTCGGCGAGGGCGGCCGCCAGGTCGGCTACAGCCGGCGAGAGCACGGGCTCGTCGCTCACCACCCGCCGCAGCGGCGTGAGCGAGCCGGTGTGGTCGCTGGCAGCGGCCCGTGCGACGACGTAGCCGTCGACGTCCTGCCCCGCGAACCGGACCTTCACCCGCGCGCCCGGCCGCGCCGCCTCCGCCATCGTCTCGGGGACGGCGTAGTCGAAGGTGCGGTCGAGGTGGGCGAGCGCTACGTCGACCAGCACCCGCGCCACCGGGTCGACCTCCGTGACCGCGGCCGCCGCGGCCTTGCGGGCCCTGGTGGCCTTCGCCTTCGCCTGCGACTCCTTGACCGTCGCCCGAACCATCCCGGGCAGCAGCTCCGGCTGTCCCTGCTGGTCCGGATCGTTGGTCACGGCCGCATTCCTACCAGCCGGCGCCCTCAGGGTGCCTGCGCGATCGGACCCGAGGTTTCCCCGGCTGGCCGGGGAAACCTGAACGTGTGGGGCAATACATCGCGCGACAAGTTCAGGGAATGCCTCTCGAGTGCGACGCACGAGGCGGCTGGGGCAGCCCGCGAGGGGGTGTGATCGGTAGTTATCCACAGCCTCCGCCGGGCGCGGTTGGCAGGCGGGTCTCGAAGGACAAAGGTCTCGCCATGGACCCCGTGCTGAGACAGATCTGCGCCGTCGATGGTGTGTTTCTTCGACGTGAAGCCGAAGCAATCGGCTATCACGACCACGCGATTGCCCGGCAGGTAAGGACCGGAGCGTGGCATCGAGTGCGCCACGGTGCCTACACATTTCAGGAGCTGTGGGAGCCCCTGACCGCCAGCGAAAGATACGGGCTCCTGTGCACCGCGGTGCTACGTCAGGCCAGAACCACCGTGGCGCTCAGCCACATCAGCAGCGCCAACGAGTGGGGTGCGCCCATGTGGGACGTGGATCTCTCCGAGGTGCACCTCACCCGCCTGGATGGCAAAGCTGGCAGACGCGAAGCCGGCGTGAGCCAGCATCGCGGCAACATCTTGGACGGGGACGTAGTCGAGCTCGGTGGGCGCCTGGTCATGCATCCCACCCGTACCTGCCTCGAGCTGACCACGATGCTCGACATCGAGCACGCGATGGTGCTGATCGACAACCTGCTCCATCGTGAGCGGACCACAGCCGATGACCTACGAAGCCGATACTCGTTGATGGGCCGATGGCCGGCGACATTGCGAACAGACCTGGTCCTCCGCCTCGTGGATGGTCGCGCGGAGTCCGTCGGAGAGACACGCACCCGGTACTTGTGCTGGGCCCAGCATCTGCCAGCCCCTCTCCCCAATTATCCAATCCGTGATCGAACAGGGCGGATCGTCCACCGCGTCGATCTGGCCTGGCCGGAGTACGGCGTCTTCCTTGAGTTCGACGGCAAGGAGAAGTATCTGCGTCATCTTCGGGAGGGCGAGACCGTGGTTGACGCCGTGCTGCGGGAGAAGCGTCGCGAAGGGTTGATCTGCGAGCTCACCGGTTGGCGCTGCATCAGGATCGTGTGGGCCGACCTCTACCGCCCCGAGGAGACTGCGGACCGGATCCGCGCGATGCTCCGTGCGGCCGCTGCCTAGCTCACATCCGTCGCTCTGGTCACACCCGGAGGGCATTCCCGGAACTTATGGGGCGATGCATTGCCCATCATGTTCAGGTTTCCCCGGCTGGCCGGTGAAACCTGAAGCCCCGCAAATGACGATCGCCCCACCGGGGCCCGGTGGGGCGAACGCCAAGAAACAAACGTGTCAGACGCCGGCAGCAGCCTTGAGGGCGTCGGCGCGGTCGGTGCGCTCCCAGGTGAACTCGGGCAGCTCGCGACCGAAGTGGCCGTACGCCGACGTGAGGGCGTAGATCGGGCGGAGCAGGTCGAGGTCGCGCAGGATCGCGGCCGGGCGGAGGTCGAAGACGGAGAGCACGGCCTCCTGGATCTTCTCGTCGGAGACGACGCCGGTGCCGAAGGTCTGCACGAAGACGCCGACCGGCTTCGCCTTGCCGATCGCGTAGGCGACCTGCACCTCGCAGCGGCGGGCCAGGCCCGCGGCGACGACGTTCTTGGCTACCCAGCGCATGGCGTAGGCGGCCGAGCGGTCCACCTTCGACGGGTCCTTGCCGGAGAAGGCGCCGCCACCGTGGCGGGCCATGCCGCCGTAGGTGTCGACGATGATCTTGCGGCCGGTCACGCCGGCGTCGCCCATCGGGCCACCGACCACGAAGCGGCCGGTCGGGTTGACCAGCAGCGTGTAGCCCTCGGACGGGAGCGCGAAGGTCTCGAGCACGGGGTCGATCACGTTCTGCTTGATCTCGGCCTCGAGCTTGACCAGGTCGGTCTCCTCGGAGTGCTGGGTCGACAGCACGACGGTGTCGATGCGCACCGGGCGGTCGTCCTCGTCGTACTCGATGGTGACCTGGGTCTTGCCGTCGGGCCGCAGGTTGTCCATGGTGCCGTTCTTGCGCACCTCGGTGAGCTTCTCGGCGAGGCGCTGCGCGATCACGATCGGCAGCGGCATCAGCACGTCGGTGTCGTCGCAGGCGTAGCCGAACATCAGCCCCTGGTCGCCGGCACCGCGCTGGTCGAGCTCGTCCTCGGAGTCACCGACGCGGGCCTCGTGGCCCTGGTCGACGCCCTGGGCGATGTCGGCGGACTGGGCGCCGATCGCGACCGAGACCCCACACGTCTTGTAGTCGAAGCCCTTCTCCGAGCTGTCGTAGCCGATGTGCTGGATCGCCTGGCGGACCAGGTCGGCGACGGGCGCGTAGGCGTTGGTGCGCACCTCACCGGCAACCATGACCTGCCCGGTCGTGATCAGCGTCTCGACGGCAACCCGCAGGTCCTGCTTGTTGTCGTCGTGCTCCATCAGGTAGTCGAGGACGGTGTCGCTGATCCGGTCAGCGATCTTGTCCGGGTGACCCTCAGTCACGGACTCCGAGGTGAAAAGGCGTCCAGGCACAGTTACTACTCCGCTCAGGCATGAATATCGGTCGGCTCAGGATATGCGGTGACCAGCATGCAAGATGGTCATCTCACACAACGAATCAACGCGCGAGTCGTAACGCCACTTGGTCCCAGATTTCGTGGGCAAGTGCCGCCTTCGACCCGCGGGGTACGTCGACAGAGGTGCCGTCGGCGCCCAGGATCACGGCCTCGTTGTCGGGGCTGCCGAAGACGGCTCCCCCGCTGACGTCGTTGACGACCAGCAAGTCGCACCCCTTGCGGGCCAGCTTGGCCCGGGCGAGCGCCATCACGTCGTGGTCGGCGTCGCCGGTCTCGGCAGCAAACCCCACGATCACCGATCCTGGATGGGACCGCTCGGTGGAGATCTCGTGGAGGATGTCGGCGTTCTGCACCAGCTCGATGCTCGGCGCGGACCCGTCGTCGGCCTTCTTGATCTTCGAGTCGCTCACCGCAGCCGGCCGGAAGTCGGCAGGCGCCGCGGCCATCACGACCGCGTCGGCCGAAGCGGCCGCGGCCACGACCTCGGAGTGCAGCTCGGCGGTGCTCTCGACCCGCACCACCTTGGCCCCGGCGGGGTCGGGCAGCGCGACGTTGGCGGCGATCAGGGTCACCTGGGCACCGCGGGCGACCGCCGCGCGGGCCAGCGCGTAGCCCTGCAGCCCGGACGACCGGTTGCCGAGGAACCGCACCGGGTCCAGCCGCTCGCGGGTGCCGCCCGCCGACACCACCACGTGCCGGCCGGCCAGATCGGGTCGTACGACGCCGCGGGTCAGCACCTCGAGGCAGACCTCGAAGATCTCGGCCGGCTCGGGCAGCCGGCCCTTGCCGGTGTCCTTGCCGGTCAGCCGACCCTCGGCGGGCTCGATCACGACCGCACCCCGCTCGCGCAGGAGGGCGACGTTGGCCTGGGTGACCGCGTGCTCCCACATCTCGGTGTGCATCGCGGGGGCGTAGACGACCGGGCAGCGCGCGGTGAGCAGCGTGTTGGTCAGCAGGTCGTCGGCCAGGCCGTGCGCGGCCTTGGCCAGCATGTCGGCGGTCGCCGGCGCGACCACGACCAGGTCGGCCTCCTGGCCGATCCGCACGTGCGGCACCTGGTGCACGTCGGTCCAGACGTCGCTGGCCACCGGCTTGCCCGACAGCGCAGCCCACGTGGCCGCGCCCACGAACTCCAGCGCGGCAGCGGTCGGCACCACCGTCACGTCGTGACCGGACTCGGTGAAGCGGCGCAACAGCTCGCACGACTTGTACGCCGCGATGCCGCCGGACACGCCTAGAACAACGCGAGACCGCTCCCCCGAAGGGGAAGCGGTCTCAGGCGGAGCAGTGATGCTCAGTGGTCACTCGCTGGCGTTGAACGCCGCGTCGATGGCGGCCTGCTTGGCAGCGGCCTCCTCGGCAGCGAGCTCAGCCGGGTCGACGTCCTCGCAGGTCAGCAGGTCCTCGCTGATCTCGCGGAGCGCGATCGAGAGCGGCTTCTCCTGCACGTGGGTGTCGACCAGCGGGCCGACGTACTCGAGCAGGCCTTCGCCGAGCTGGGAGTAGTAGGCGTTGATCTGACGCGCACGCTTGGCGCTGTAGAGGACCAGCTTGTACTTGCTGTCGGTCTTGGTGAGCAGGTCGTCGATCGGAGGATTGGTGACCCCGACGGCGGCGATATTGGGCGCAGACACGCGTAAAGCCTCGCAATAAGTGGTGGGGATCCCGGCCGGTGAGCCGAGCACGCTCAGGAGCGCAACATCAAGGCTACCAACTGGTCGGCTGCAGCGTGAACTTCATGATTGACGATGGTCACGTCGAACTCGTCCTCAGCGGCCAGTTCCTCGCGTGCGGTTTCGAGCCTCCGGGCTCGATCCGCCTCGCTTTCGGTGCCCCGGCCGACCAGCCGTCGGACCAGTTCCTCCCACGACGGCGGCTTCAGGAACACGAACAACGCCTCCGGCATCGACTCGCGCACCTGACGCGCGCCCTGCAGGTCGATCTCGAGCATCGAGGGCCAGCCGGCCGCCAGCGACTCCAGCACCGGCCCGCACGGCGTGCCGTACCGCGCCGCCTTGTGTACGACGGCCCACTCGAGCAGCTCGTCGGCCTCGACCATCCGGTCGAACTCCTCGTCGGAGACGAACCAGTAGTGCACGCCGTCGATCTCCCCCGGCCGGGGCGGCCGGGTCGTGGCCGAGATCGAGATCCAGACCTCGGGATGCCGTTCGCGCACCGCAGCGGCGACCGTGCCCTTGCCGACCGCGGTCGGGCCGGCCAGCACTACCAAGCGAGTGGGACTCGGAGCGGGTGGCGCGTCGCTCACTGCTCCGGGCCGGCGAACTCGCGCTTCAGCGCGGCGACCTGCTTGGCCCCGAGCCCGCGCACCCTGCGCGACTCCGCGATGCCGAGGCGTTCCATGGTCTGCTTCGCCCGGATCTTGCCGAGGCCGGGCATCGACTGCAGCAGCTCCACGACGCGCATCTTGCCGATGACCTCGTTGGACTCGCCCTGCTTGAGCACGTCCACGATCGAGGCACCGGAGTTCTTCAGCCGGTTCTTGATCTCCGCCCGCTCGCGACGCGAAGCCGCTGCCTTCTCGAGGGCCGCCTGGCGCTGTTCGGGGGTGAGCGGTGGGAGAGCCACTGGGGAAGTCCTTGTGTCGATGTCATTGCGGCGGGAGCGAAACCGCAGTGGGGGCCAATGTAGTCAGATCCGTGAGGCAGCGGCAATCGGTCCGCAGGGAACGAGGTCTACCTCACTCGCCTCTAGATCGAGAGGGGCGTCTTGCAGACGTCGCGGGCCTGCTGCTGCACGGCTTCCAGGGCGAGCACGGCCTCGGGCGCGGTCAGTCGTCGCGCCGCCGTGTCGATGTCCGCCTGCTGCTCGTCGGT
The DNA here is from genome assembly GCA_963769475.1 of uncultured Actinomycetota bacterium. Lineage (GTDB taxonomy): Bacteria > Actinomycetota > Actinomycetes > Propionibacteriales > Nocardioidaceae > Nocardioides. The sequence continues at coordinate 419,866 of CAVYLX010000005.1, forward strand.
GACGCCCTCGGGTGGTTTGTCCCGGTCGTAGGTGACCGGGTCGACGTCCGCATCCTCGAGCGCCTGCACCAGACCGTCGATGCCGCGGACCAGCACGAGCCAGTCGTCAGCGATGTCGTCCGGCGCCCGGTCCGACAGCTTCTCGAAGCTCGGCAGCGCCTCGATCAGGGCGGTCGGGCCTTCGACTGCCAACGCCTCGGAGAGCGGTTTCTGCTGGGCCTTCACCTCGTCGCAGTACGCCGCGAACGGGTCGTCCTCACCGCAGCCGGCCAGCACCGACCCGAGCAGTGCGAGCACGACAACGCTGACCAGCTGCCGCCTCATCGGGCTCGCAGCTCGTCGTTGGCCCGGCGTACGCCGTCGCGCATCGCGACCGCGTCGGGGCCGAGCCGCAGCACCTCACGCGAGGAGCTCGGGATGACGTTGCCGACCGCGCCGCCGAAGATCCGGGCGATGTCGGCGGCGGTGCCGCCCTGGGCGCCGTAGCCGGGCGCCAGGATCGGTCCGTTGAACGAGAAGTCGAGGTCGCTCTCGCCGATCGTCGCACCGACCACGGCACCGAAGGAGCCGAGCGGCTGCGCGTCGTGGTTGAGCTCGCGCAGGTGCTTGATCATCCGCGCGGCCACGGTCTGCCCGTCGTCGGCCCGGGCGTGCTGGACCTCGGGGCCCTCCTTGTTGGAGGTCTCGGCGAGCACGAAGACGCCCGCGTCGTGCTTGCGGGCGGTCTCGATCATCGGCGCGATCGACCCGAACCCGAGGTACGGGCTCGCGGTGATGGCGTCCGCAGCCAGCGGTGAGGACTGGTCGAGGTAGGCATCGGCGTACGCCTGCGAGGTCGACCCGATGTCACCGCGCTTGACGTCGAGCAATACCAGCGCGCCGGCGGCTCGCGACTGCGCGATCACCCGCTCGAGCACGGCCACGCCCCGGCTGCCGAACCGCTCGTAGAACGCCGACTGCGGCTTCACGATCGAGCAGTGCGGCGCGACCGCCTCGACCGCACCGAGTGCGAACCGCTCCAGGCCGGCCACGTCGTCGTCCAGCCCCCACTCGTGCAGCAGGCCGGCGTGGGGGTCGATGCCGACACAGAACGGCCCGCGCTCCTCGATGGCTGCGTGCAGCCTGGCGCCGAAGGTCATGGGGTCTCCTCGAGCTGGTGGATGATCCGGCGGGGCCACAGGGGCCCTTCGTAGATGAACGCCGTGTAGCCCTGCAGCAGGGTCGCGCCGGCGTCGAGACGGGCCCGGGCGTCGGCAGGCGTGGTGATGCCGCCGACGCCGATCAGGGTGAGGTCCGGGCCGACGCGGTCGCGCAGGAGGCGCATCACGTCGCAGGCGCGAGCGGTGAGCGGTCGGCCGGACAGGCCACCGGCGCCGACCCGCTCCACGTCAGCCGCGCTGGTGGTGAGGTCGTCGCGGCTGATCGTCGTGTTGGTCGCGATGACGCCGGCCAGGCCGAGGTCGAGGGCCAGGTCGGCGACGTCGAGCACGTCCTCGTCGGCGAGGTCGGGTGCGATCTTGACCAGCAGCGGGACCGAGGGGCCGGCGGTCTCCTGCACCCGCGAGAGCAAGCGGCCCGAGCTTCTCGACCGACTGCAGGTTGCGCAGCCCGGGCGTGTTGGGCGAGCTGACGTTGACCACCAGGTAGTCGGCGTGCGGCGCCAGCAGCCTGGCGCTCTTCTCGTAGTCGGCCTCCACCGCGGCCTGGTCGTCGTCGGGCACGACCTTGGTCTTGCCGATGTTGATGCCGAGTACCAGAGATGGCTGAGTGCGATGGTGACGTTCGGCGTCGCCATGCGACGCCTCGCTGCGTTTGCGTCGTGCGAGCCGGTCAGCCACGGCAGCCGCACCGTCGTTGTTGAAGCCCATCCGGTTGACCACGGCCCGGTCCTCGGTCAGCCGGAACAGCCGCGGCTTCGGGTTGCCCGGCTGGGCCTCACCGGTGACCGTGCCGATCTCGACGTGCCCGAAGCCCAGCGCGCCGAGCGCGTCGATGCCGACGGCGTTCTTGTCGAAGCCCGCGGCCAGCCCGAGCACGTTCGGGAAGGTCAGCCCCATCGCCTCGACCGGCCGCCCCGGCGTCGACCGCCGCGACAGCACCGGCCGCGCCATCCGGATCGCCCGGAAGCCGGCGTGGTGAGCCTTCTCGGCGTCGATCCGGCGGAAGCCGTGGTCGAAGAGCGCCCGGTACATCAGGAGCGGGCTCGCTTCGCCCAGTCCTGGAGGCTGCAGACCCCGATGTCGCCGCGCATCTGCGCCTCGATGCCGTGTACGGCGGCGCCGAGCCCTTGCACGGTGGTGATGCAGGGGATGTTGGCGCGGACCGCGGCCGTGCGGATCTCGTAGCCGTCGATGCGTGCCGAGCCACCGCGGGTCGAGCCGGCCGGCGTGTTGATGATCAGCTGGATCTCGCCCGCCAGGATCAGGTCGACGGTGGTCGGCTCGCCGTTGGGTCCCGGCCCTTCGAAGTGCTTGCGCACCACGGTCGCCGCGACGCCGTTGCGGCGCAGCACCTCGGCGGTGCCCTGGGTGGCGAGGATCTCGAAGCCGTGGTCGGCGAGCACCTTGATCGGGAAGACCATGTGCCGCTTGTCGCGGTTGGCCATCGAGACGAAGATCTTGCCGCTGGTCGGCAGCGACCCGAACGCGCCGGCCTGCGCCTTCGAGAAGGCAGTGCCGAAGTCGGAGTCGAGGCCCATCACCTCGCCGGTCGACTTCATCTCCGGGCCCAGCACAGTGTCGACCTGGCGGCCGTCGCGGGTGCGGAACCGGTTGAACGGCATCACCGCCTCCTTGACCGCGATCGGCTGGTCGGCCGGGAGCGAGCCGCCGTCACCGGTCGCAGGCAGTACGCCGGCGGCGCGGAGGTCGGCGATCGACTCCCCCATCATCACGCGGGCCGCGGCCTTGGCCAGCGGGGTCGCGGTCGCCTTGGAGACGAACGGCACCGTGCGGCTGGCCCGCGGGTTCGCCTCGAGCACGTAGAGCACGTCGGAGCCGAGCGCGTACTGGATGTTGAGCAGCCCCAGCACCCCGACGCCGCGCGCGATCGCCTCGGTGGCCTCCCGGATCCGCTCGATCTCGGACGCGCCGAGCGTGATCGGCGGCAGCACGCACGCGGAGTCGCCGGAGTGGATGCCGGCCTCCTCGATGTGCTCCATCACGCCGCCGAGGAAGAGCTCCTCGCCGTCGTACAGCGCGTCGACGTCGATCTCGACCGCGTCGTCGATGAACCGGTCCACCAGCACCGGGTGCTCGGGGCTGATCTCCGTAGCCCGCTGGATGTAGCCCTCCAGCGCCTCGTCGTCGTAGACGATCTCCATGCCGCGGCCGCCGAGGACGTACGACGGGCGCACCAGCACGGGGTAGGCGATCTCCTCGGCGATCCGCTTGGCGTCGGCGAAGCTGGTGGCCATGCCGTGCTTCGGCGCCGGCAGGCCCGCCTCGGCGAGCACCCGTCCGAACGCGCCCCGCTCCTCCGCGAGGTGGATCGCCTCGGGGGTGGTGCCGACGATGGTGACGCCGTTGTCCTTGAGCCCCTGCGCGAGACCCAGCGGGGTCTGGCCGCCGAGCTGGCAGATCACGCCTGCCACCGGTCCCGCCTGCTCCTCGGCGTGCACGATCTCGAGCACGTCCTCGAGCGTGAGCGGCTCGAAGTAGAGCCGGTCGGAGGTGTCGTAGTCGGTCGAGACCGTCTCGGGGTTGCAGTTGACCATCACGGTCTCGTAGCCGGCCTCCGAGAGCGCCAGCGCGGCGTGCACGCAGGAGTAGTCGAACTCGATGCCCTGCCCGATCCGGTTGGGGCCGCTGCCGAGGATGATCACCGCCGGCTTCTCGCGCGGCTGGACCTCGGTCTCCTCGTCGTAGGAGCTGTAGTGGTACGGCGTCGCCGCGGCGAACTCCGCCGCGCAGGTGTCGACGGTCTTGTAGACCGGGCGGATGCCGAGCGCGTGCCGCACGCCGCGGACGACGGCGGGCGTCATGCCGCGGATCTTGCCGATCTGGGCGTCGGAGAAGCCGTGCCGCTTGGCCTTGCGCAGCAGCTCGGGCGTCAGCTCGGGCGCGGCGGTGACCTCCTCGGCGATCTCGTTGATCAGCGCCAGCTGGTCGACGAACCACGGGTCGATGGCGGTGGCGTCGAAGATCTCCTGCGGCGTCGCCCCGGCGCGGATCGCGTCCATCACCTTCTTCAGGCGGCCGTCGTGCGGCACCTGGATCTCCTCGAGCAGGGCCGCCTTGTCGAGCTCGACCCACTCCTGGTGCCAGTCGAAGACCGCGTCGGCCCGCTCCAGCGACCGCAGCGCCTTCTGCAGCGCCTCGGTGAAGTTGCGGCCGATCGCCATCGCCTCGCCCACGGACTTCATGTGGGTGGTCAGCCGCGGGTCGGCACCCGGGAACTTCTCGAACGCGAACCGCGGCACCTTCACGACCACGTAGTCGAGGGTCGGCTCGAAGCTGGCGGGCGTCTCCAGGGTGATGTCGTTGGGGATCTCGTCGAGGGTGTAGCCGATCGCCACCTTGGCCGCGATCTTCGCGATCGGGAAGCCGGTGGCCTTCGAGGCCAGCGCGCTCGACCGCGAGACGCGCGGGTTCATCTCGATCACGATCAGCCGGCCGTTGCTCGGGTCGACGGCGTACTGGATGTTGCAGCCGCCGGTGTCGACGCCGACCTCGCGGATGATGCCGATCGCGAGGTCGCGCATCTTCTGGTACTCGCGGTCGGTCAGGGTCAGCGCCGGCGCCACCGTGATCGAGTCGCCGGTGTGGACGCCCATCGGGTCGAGGTTCTCGATCGAGCAGATGATCACCACGTTGTCGGCGGTGTCGCGCATCACCTCGAGCTCGTACTCCTTCCACCCGATGATCGACTCCTCGATCAGCACCTCGGTGGTGGGGCTCGCGTCGAGGCCGGCGCCGGCGATCTGGCGCAGCTCCGCCTCGTCGTAGGCGATGCCGGAGCCGGTGCCGCCCATCGTGAACGACGGCCGCACCACGATCGGGTAGCCGAAGGTCTCCACGGCCGCCAGGCAGTCGTCGAGCGAGTGGCAGATCGCGCTGCCGGCCACCTCTCCCCCGAGGTTCTCGACGATCTTCTTGAACTGCTGGCGGTTCTCGCCGCGGTCGATCGCCTCGATGGAGGCACCGATCAGCTCGACGCCGTACTTCTCGAGCACGCCGGCCTTGTCGAGCGCCGTGGCCGCGTTGAGCGCGGTCTGGCCGCCCAGCGTCGCGAGCAGCGCGTCGGGGCGCTCCTTGGCGATCACCTTCTCGACGTACTCCGCGGTGATCGGCTCGATGTAGGTCGCGTCGGCGAACTCCGGGTCGGTCATGATCGTGGCCGGGTTGGAGTTGACCAGGATCACCCGGATGCCCTCGTCCTTCAGCACCCGGCAGGCCTGGGTGCCGGAGTAGTCGAACTCGCAGGCCTGGCCGATGATGATCGGCCCGGAGCCGATCACCAGCACCGACTTGATGTCCTCGCGCTTGGGCATCACGCACCGCTTTCGGTCGTCGAGTGCCCGGCCGCGAGGGACGAGCGCCGGGTGTATCGAGACGCCATCAGCTGAACGAACCGGTCGAAGAGGTACGCCGCATCGTGCGGTCCGGCCGCGGCCTCCGGGTGGTACTGCACCGAGAAGCTCTTCAGCCGCCCCTCGTCGTCGCGCAGCTCGAGACCCTCGACCACGTCGTCGTTGAGGCAGACATGGCTGACCGTGGCGACGCCGTACGGCGTCCGGGTGGCCTCGTCGAGAGGGGCCTCGACCGCGAAGCCGTGGTTGTGGGCGGTGACCTCGACCTTGCCGGTGGTCCGGTCCATCACGGGCTGGTTGATGCCGCGGTGGCCGTAGACCAGCTTGTAGGTGCCGAAGCCGAGCGCCCGGCCGAACAGCTGGTTGCCGAAGCAGATGCCGAAGTAGGGCAGGTCGCGCTCGAGGGCGCCCTTGAGCAGCTCCACCTGGCCGGTGGTCGCGGCCGGGTCGCCCGGGCCGTTGGAGAAGAACAGCCCGTCGGGCTTGATCGCGAGCACGTCGTCGAGCGACGAGGTCGCCGGCACCACGTGCACCTCGATGCCGCGCTCGGCCATCCGGGTGGGCGTCATCGTCTTGATGCCGAGGTCGAGGGCGACGACTGTGAACAGCTTCTCGCCCACGGCCGGCACGACGTAGGTCTCGGTCGGTGGAGACCTCGCTGGAGAGCTCGGCGCCGAGCATCTCGGCGGAACCCTTGACCCGGGTGAGCAGGGCCGCGGGGTCGACCTCGGTCGAGGAGATGCCGACCCGCATCGCGCCGCGCTCGCGCAGGTGGCGGGTCAGCGCGCGGGTGTCGATGCCGGAGATGCCGACCACGCCCTGGGTGCGCAGCTCGTCGTCGAGCGACCGCTTGCTGCGCCAGTTGGACGGCACCCGGGCGGGGTCGCGGACGACGTAGCCGGCCACCCAGATCCGGCTGCTCTCGCCGTCCTCGTCGTTGACGCCGGTGTTGCCGATGTGAGGTGCGGTCATCACCACGACCTGCCGGTGGTACGACGGGTCGGTGAGCGTCTCCTGGTAGCCGGTCATGCCGGTGTTGAAGACGGCCTCCCCGAACGTCTCGCCCTCGGCTCCGTAGGACTCACCGCGGAAGGTGCGGCCGTCCTCGAGCACGAGCAGTGCCTGTCCGGTCATACGTTCAGTCCCACGAGCGCTTCGCTCTCCTCCCGAAGCCGCGTCGCGACCCCGTCGTCCTGGGCGAGCTCCGAGGGCTCCTTGAGCGCGTTGTCGGCGTAGAACCCGCCGGTCTTCCCCTCGACCGAGGGGTCGGTCGCCAGGAACGTGATCGTCGCGCCACCGTCTGCCGGCGACCGCATGAAGAGCTTCCCCACGGCCAGCACCGGCTTGGCGAACCACGGCGCCCCGGTCCAGATGTCGGTGGCCACCGCTCCGGGATGCAGGGAGTTGACCGTGACACCGGCGTCGCCCAGCTCGGCCGCCAGGCTCCGCGCATAGAGCACGTTGGCCAGCTTGGAACGCCCGTAGGCCTTCATGATCGTGTAGCCCTCGGCGAAGCCCAGGTCGTCGAAGTCCATCGTCCCCATGTAGTGGCTGTCCGAGGACGTGAAGACGATCCGCGACGGTGCGGCGGCGACCACGAGGTCCTTGACCAGCTCGGTCAGCAGGAACCCCGCCAGGTGGTTGACCGCGAACGTCGCCTCGAACCCGTCGGCGGTGAGCCGGCGCTTGTCGTTGACGCCACCGGCGTTGTTGACCAGGACGTCGATGCGGTCGAGCTTCGACCGCAGCTCGGTGGCCAGGCCGCGCACCGACTCGAGCGACGCGAAGTCGGCCACGAACGTGTCGACCTCAGCCGCGCCTACGGCCCTGACGCGCTCGGCCGCGTGCGCCAGCTTCTCCGGGCTGCGGCCGACCAGCATCAGCCGGTGACCCTGGGCGCCGAGCTGCAGCGCGGACTCCAGGCCGATGCCGGCCGTCGCGCCGGTCATCACGATCGTCTTGGTCACTCATGCGAGCTTCCCGTCGAGCACGGTGGCCTTGCCGCGCAGGAACGTCGCGATCACCCGGCCGGGCAGCTCCCTGCCGGCGTACGGCGTGTTGCGGCTGAGCGATGCGGACTCGGAGGCCTCGATCGTGCGGCGTACAGCGGGGTCGTAGAGCACCATGTTGGCGGGCGCCCCTTCCTCGATCGGCTGACCGTGGCCGCTGATCCGGCCGATGCGAGCGGGGGCGTACGACATCCGCTCGGCGACTCCGGCCCAGTCGATCAGGCCGGTGTCGACCATCGTCTCCTGCACGATCGACAGGGCCGTCTCGAGGCCGAGCATCCCGAAGGCGGCCGCGGCCCACTCGCAGTCCTTGTCCTCGTGGGGGTGCGGGGCGTGGTCGGTGGCCACGATGTCGATCGTGCCGTCGGCCAGCCCGGCCCGGAGCGCCTCGGTGTCGGCGGCCGAGCGCAGCGGCGGGTTGACCTTGTAGATCGGGTCGTACGTCGCGGCCAGGTCGTCGGTGAGCAGCAGGTGGTGGGGGCAGGCCTCGGCGGTGACGTTCCAGCCCTTGCGCTTGGCGTCGCGGACGATCTCGACCGAGCCGGCCGTCGACACGTGGCAGACGTGCAGCCGCGAGCCGACATGCGCGGCCAGCAGGCAGTCGCGGGCGATGATCGCCTCCTCGGCCACGGCCGGCCAGCCGGCCAGACCGAGACGGCCGGAGAGCTCGCCCTCGTTCATCTGCGCGCCCTCGGTGAGCCGGGGCTCCTGGGCGTGCTGGGCGATGACGCCGTCGAACGCCTTGACGTACTCCAGCGCCCGGCGCATCAGCACCGCGTCGCTCACGCACTTGCCGTCGTCGGAGAACACCCGCACCCGGGCGGCCGAGTCGGCCATCGCGCCGAGCTCGGCGAGGCGTTCGCCGCCCAGCCCGACCGTGACCGCACCGACCGGGTAGACGTCGCAGTAGCCGGCCTCGCGGCCCAGCCGCCAGACCTGCTCGACCACGCCGGCGGTGTCGGCCACCGGCTCGGTGTTGGCCATCGCGAACACCGCGGTGAAGCCGCCCATGGCAGCCGCCCGGGTGCCGCTCTCGACGGTCTCAGCGTCCTCGCGGCCGGGCTCACGGAGGTGGGTGTGCAGGTCGACCAGGCCCGGCAGCGCGATCAGGCCGGTCGCGTCGATCGTCTCCACGCCGTCCGGCGCATCGCCGCCGGCGATGATGCCGTCGCGGAGCAGCAGGTCGGTCGGGTCGCCGCCCAGCACCGAGACGTTCTTGATCAGGTAGGCGGTCTCACGCGTCGTTCTCACTCAGAGTCTGGTGTCACGTCGTTCTCCTCGATCGAGTCGGTGTGTCGTCGGCGCCGCTGAGCAGCAGGTAGAGCACGGCCATCCGGACCGCGACCCCGTTGGTGACCTGCTCCACGATCACGGAGCGGACGGAGTCGGCCACGTCGGCGGTGATCTCCATGCCGCGGACCATCGGGCCGGGGTGCATCACGATCGTGTGGTCCTGCAGCGTCGCCATCCGGCGGCTGTCGAGGCCGTAGCGGCGGGAGTACTCGCGAGCGGTCGGGAAGAACCCGCCGTTCATCCGCTCCTGCTGGACCCGCAGCATCATCACCGCGTCGGCCTTGGGGATCACCGAGTCGAGGTCGTACGACGTCTCCACGCCCCAGGTGTCGATGCCGACCGGCAGCAGGGTCGGCGGCGCCACCAGGGTGACCTCGACGCCGAGCGTCTGCAGCAGCAGCGCGTTGGAGCGGGCGACCCGGCTGTGCAGCACGTCGCCGACGATGGCGACCCGGCGTCCCTCGAGGCCGCCCGGCTTGCTGCCACCGAGGTGTCGCCACATCGTGAACGCGTCGAGCAGCGCCTGGGTCGGGTGCTCGTGGGTGCCGTCGCCGGCGTTGACCACGCTGGAGCGGACCCAGCCCGAGTGCGCGAGACGGTGCGGCGCGCCGCTCGCGCCGTGGCGGACCACGACGGCGTCGGCGCCCATCGCCTCCAGGGTCAGCGCGGTGTCCTTGAGGCTCTCGCCCTTGGAGATGCTCGAGCCCTTGGCGGCGAAGTTGATCACGTCGGCCGAGAGCCGCTTGGCCGCGGCCTCGAACGAGATCCGGGTGCGGGTGGAGTCCTCGAAGAAGAGGTTGACCACGGTGCGCCCGCGCAGCGCCGGGAGCTTCTTGATGGGGCGGTCGGCCAGCGCCAGCATCTCTGCGGCGGTGGTCAGGACCAGCTCGGCGTCGTCGCGGCTCAGGTCGGCCGCGCTGAGCAGGTGTCGCTTCACTCCGTGCCTCCCAACGGTTCCTTGGATCGACACGGCGTCGACCTCGTCGGTCTCCGCGAGGGCGACGCTGACCCGCTCGACCAGGGAGGTCGGGAGGTTCTTGCCCACGAAGTCGGCCCGGATCGGCAGCTCGCGATGGCCGCGGTCGACCAGGACGGCCAGCTGCACCGCGCGGGGGCGGCCCACGTCGTTGAGGGCGTCGAGCGCGGAGCGGATGGTGCGGCCGGAGAACAGCACGTCGTCGACCAGCACGACGGTCTTGTCGTCGATGCCACCCGGCGGGATCTCGGTGTGCAGCAGCGTCCGGGCCGGCTTCAGGCGCAGGTCGTCGCGGTACATCGTGATGTCGAGCGAGCCGACCGGCACGGCGTACCCCTCGACGGAGGAGATCCGCTCGGCGATCCGGGTGGCCAGGGGCACCCCGCGCCGCGGGATGCCGAGGAGCACGAGGTCGTTCGCGCCCTTGTTGCGTTCGAGGATCTCGTGGGAGATCCGAGTCAGGGCCCGGGTGATGTCACGGGCGTCGAGGACCACTCTGCCGCTGGACGGCTGGGTCGAGGGTGCAGGCTGGGCACACACGAGTGCGCTTGACCTCCTTCTCCGCCTCACGGGACGGCTCGTTAAAGGATGTCGAACAGCGCTCACCCTACCGTGGCGCCGACGCCGGATCGTCGTCGGCCCACCAGGTTCTCAGCGGGCGGACGCCGACGCCCTGGCTACGGTGTGGACGACCCCCCATCTCGAGGAGAGCCCATGCCCGAACTGCCCTTCCCCGACGACCTGCGCAAGCTCCTGCTGAAGCCCAACCCGGCGGTCGTCACCACCTTGCGGTCGGACGGGCAGCCGGTGTCGGTGGCGACCTGGTACCTCCTCGAGGACGACGACCGGGTGCTGGTCAACATGGACCACACCCGCAAGCGGGTCCAGCACCTGCGCGACGACCCCCGCATCACGCTCACCGTCCTGGACGAGTCGGACTGGTACACCCACGTCTCGGTCATCGGCCGGGTCGTCGAGATGAAGGACGACGACGGCCTGGTCGACATCGACCGGCTGAGCACCGCCTACCGCGACCAGCCGTACCGCAACCGGACCAGCCCACGGGTCAGCGCCTGGATCGAGGTCGACCGCTACCACGGCTGGGGTGCTGCCAGAACCTGACCGGGTCAGCCGACGTCGATCAGCACCTTGCCGACGGTGCCGGCCTCGACCGCGTCGTGGGCCGCTGCGGTCTCCTCCAGCGGGAAGTGATGCAGCGGTACGCCGGCCTCCGCCCCGACGCGCAGGGCGCCGGCGGCCACTGCTGCGTTGACGTCCTCGGCTGCGGCCGCGACCAGGTCCGGGCCGAGCGTGTAGAGCAGCAGGAACTGGTAGCGCAGGTTGCGCGAGAACGTCGGCCGGATGTCGATCGTGAACGTGTCGCCACCGTTGTTGGCGTAGATGGCGATGGTGCCGCGGTTCCTGGTCACCGCGACGTCGAGCTCGTTGTTCTGAGCCGGTGCCACCTCGACCACCAGGTCAACACCGTCGGGCGCCAGAGCCAGGATCTCCGCCGCGGCGTCGGTGGTCCGGTAGTTGACGACGTGCTGCGCGCCCGCCGCAGTGGCGAGCGCGGCCTTCTCGTCGCTGCTGACCGTGGTGATCACCGTGGCCCCCGACCAGCGGGCAAGCTGGATCGCCGCGTTGCCGACCGCACCCGCTCCCCCGGCCACCAGCACGGTCTGCCCGGCCAGTGCGCCGGGCCCGAGCCGGCTGGCGCCCTCCCCCGACGTCAGCGCCCGGTGGGCCGTCACGGCCGGCACGCCGAGGCCGGCGCCCAGGTCGAAGTCGGCCTCGTCCGGCAGCCGGATCACCCGCTCCGCCGGCTGCACGGTGAGCTCGGCCGCGGCGCCGTACGCGCGTCCGTGCTGGGCGAGCACCAGCCACACCCGGTCACCCACCGCGAGCTCGGTGACGCCATTGCCCACCGCGTCGACGACACCCGCGCCGTCCTGGCCGGGCGTGACCTCGTCGTAGTCGGACATCATCCCGGCCCGGAACTTCCAGTCGGTCGGGTTCACACCGGCCCGCACCACGCGGACCCGGACCTCCCCGGCCCCCGGCTCTGGGGCCTCCCGCTCGACGGTCTTCAGGACGGACGACGGGCCGGTCTCCCGGTAGACGACTGCACGCATGCCCTCGAACGTAGCGCGCTCAGCGAACCTCGAACCCGGTCGTCCCGGGGTCCTCGGCCGGCTTGGCCTCGACGGTCTCCACCCGCGCCCGCGGCGGCCCCTCGTGCGCCCAGCGCACCAGCTCCTCGAGCGCGTCCGGCGGTCCGGCCACGACGGCCTCGACCGCGCCGTCCGGGCGGTTGCCCACCCACCCGCGTACGCCGAGCGCGGACGCCTTCTGCCGGCAGCTGTCGCGGAAGAACACACCCTGCACGTCGCCGCGCACCACCAGGTGCAGCGCCTGGTCGTCGCTCAAAGTGCGGCGGCCATCCCCGCGCAGGCCCGGAGCCAGGACCTGGTCGTGGCCTCCGAGAGCTGGTCGTAGGGCACCACCGAGCCGGCGACGAGGCACGGGTCGTAGGGCACGCGGTAGACGGCCCGGGTGCGCTGCTCGTAGACCTCCTCGAGGTCGCTGGCGAGCTTGGGGTCGACCATGGGCGAGGGATCGGAGAGGACCGTGATCGTCTTGTACTTCAGGTACTTGTAGCCGGAGTCCTCGAGGGCGTCGAGCATCCAGAGCCCGCTGTAGCCCGTGTCCTCCCGCACCGTGCTCGTCACCACCAGCAGGTCGGCGGCGGCCGCTGCGGCCAGCCAGTTCTCGGCGCGCAGGTTGTTGCCGGTGTCGACCAGGATGACCTCGTAGCGGCGCTGCAGCAGGTCGTGCACCTGACGGAAGTCGTCGGCGCGGATCATGCCCGTGACATCGGGACGCTCGTCGGAGGCGAGCACGTCGAACAGCGCATCCTCCTGCGAGCGGACGAAGGTCGCCAGGTCACCAGTGCCCGACTCGAAGACCTCCTTGAACCGACCCAGGTCCTCCAGCAGCTCGCGGGTGGTGTTGCGGTGATCGCCGCGGATCCCACGGATGCCGAGGGTGCCGCGGGTCTCGTTGTTGTCCCAGGCCACGACACCGCCGCCTCGCACCGTGCCGAACGTGAACCCGGCAGCGAGTGCGCTCGTGGTCTTCGCCGCGCCGCCCTTCGGGTTGACGAACGCGATCGTGCGGGGGCTGCCGAAGTCCTTCTGGATCTGCGTCCGGTCGTTCTCGTAGGCGGCTTCCTTGACCCCCATCGCAGGCCGGATGGTGCCGCCACTCCAGCGCCGCACTGCTCCGCGCCAGCCCCAGCTCGCGGAGGCGATCCGCTGTCCGCCGTCGCGGCGGTGGTTGGAGTCGGCGGCCGTCGAGTGACGACCTTCGCGGGCCCGCTCGACCGGCGCGGCCGCCCGGGGGGCCGCTACCTCGGGCGCGGCCACCCGCGGGACGGCGGGTGCGCGCGGCGTCACCAGCGGCCCTGACCAGCCGTCGTACGCGGTCGGCGGCGGAGCAGGCTGCGGAGCTGGTTGAGGTGCTGGTTGAGGTGCTAGCTGGGGTGCCGGCTGAGGTGCCGGAGCCGGCGCTGACGTCGGTGCCGGCCTGGGGGCAACGGGGCGGGCTGGGAACCCGGGAATCGGGTCGGTGAGCGGGTCACCGACCGGCATGAGCATCGTGCGCTCGCCATCGTCCACGCCGGTCCGGCTCGCTGGGTCTTGCGGCCACTGCGTCATCTGGTCCTCCCGAGACTTCTGCGTCCACCCTGGCCGAGCCTATGCCAGGTCGTCCAGTGCAGCCTCGATTGCCCGGTGGAAGGTCGGGTAGGCGAAGTGCATCGTCCGCAGCGTGGAGATCGGGATCTCGGCGTGCACGGCAGCCGACAGCAGCCCGATCACCTCACCTCCCGCGGGCGACACTGCGGTGGCCCCCACGAGGATGCCGCGGTCCGCGTCGGCGACCACCTTGATGATCCCCTCGTTGCCGGCCTGGTGGATCCAGCCACGGCTCGACTCGGGGATCTCCGCGTGGCCGAGGCGCACGTTCAGCCCCGCATCACGGGCCTGTTTCTCGGTCATGCCGACACCGGCCACCTCGGGATCGGTGAAGGTCACCCAGCTCACGGCCCGGTAGTCGGCGATCGGGCCGTCCTCGCCGAGGACGTCGGCCACGGCGACCGCGCCCTGGTACATCGACATGTGCGTGAACTGGCCCTTGCCGGTGATGTCGCCGACCGCCCAGAGCCGCTCGCCTGCACGCATGCGCTCGTCGGTGTCGACCGACTTCGCCGCCGGGTCCAGGCCCACCGAGTCGAGGCCCGCGTCAGAGAGGTTGGTACGCCGGCCCGCAGCGACCAGCAGCTGCTCGCCCTCGAGCACGCGGCCGTCGAGCTGCACGCGGTAGGTCGTCCCGTCATGGTCGACCCGGGAGATGGTCGCGCCCGCGATCACCTCGATGCCCTCCTTGGCGAACACGTCGGCGATCACAGCGCTCGCCTCCGGCTCGGTCGGGCCGAGGATCCGGTCGGCCATCTCGACCACCGTCACCCGGACGCCGAACCGGGAGAACGCCTGGGCCAGCTCCGACCCGATCGGTCCCCCGCCGAGCACGATCAGGCTGTCCGGCAGCTCGGTCAGGCGCATGACCTCGCGGTTGGTCCAGAACGGCGTGGCAGCCAGTCCCTCGATCGGCGGGACCGCCGGCTCGGTGCCGGCGTTGAGGATCACGCCGCGCCTGGCCTCGTAGGTCGCGGTGCCAGAAGCGAGCTCGACGACGACCCGACCCGGGCCGTCGAGGCGCCCGTGCCCCCGCACGATCTCGACGCCGGCCTCCTGGAGCCTCGTGGCGTGCGACTCGTCGTTCCAGTGGTTGGTGGCCTGCTTGTCGATCCGGTTGGACACCAGTCGCCAGTCCGGCCGGACGGCGACCTGGCCGCCCAGGGAATCAACGCGCCGGGCCTCGGCGAGGGCGTCCGCGGCGCGGATCATGATCTTGGAGGGGATGCACCCGTAGAACGGGCACTCCCCGCCGACCAGCGCCTTCTCCACACCGACCACCTGCAGGCCCGCTTCGGCGAGCTTCTGGGCGGCATACTCACCGCCCGGGCCGAGACCGATCACGACGACGTCGACTTCGCTGGTTTTCGCCATGGGCCCAGCCTCGCATGCGGGCGGTCGGTCAGTAAGGCACTGGCTAGCGGTTGATGTGGCGCGCCCAGGCGAAGCAGTAGACGCCGAAGCAGACGATGCCCACCCCCATCGCCGTGAGCAGCGCCGGCCCGAACGGCTGGTCGAGCACCTCGGTGAGCGCCTGGTCGAGCCCGCCCGACTTGTCGGCCTCGTGGGTCACGGCCGCGTAGCCGAAGAGGATCCCGACGATCCCCAGCGCCACCCCCTTGGCGGGGTAGCCGACCCGGCCGAGCCACTTGTACGCCGAGCCGGTCGCGCCGCCCTTGCCCTTGCCGTCGATGTCCTTGAGGAACCGGTCCGAGATCCCCTTGTAGATCAGGGCACCCCCGACCACGAGGATCCCCGCCCCGACCAGCCCGACCAGGATCTGGCCCGCAGGGAGGTCCATCAGCTTCGCGGTGGTGCTGTCGGTCGCCTGCTCGCTGCCTTGGGAGCCCTCGCCGATCGCCACCTTGAGCGCGCTCGTCGCGATCACGGCGTACACGACGGCCTTGCCTGCGGAGGTCAGCCGCTTCCGCAGCCGGGTCTGCGCCGTGCCGGTCCTGGTGACCGAGCAGGGCCTCGATGACCTGCCACGCGGACAGCAGGTACATCCCTATCGCCACCAGCCAGACCAACACCCCGCCGAACGGCTGCTGCGCCAGCTCGTGGATCGCACCCGACGTGGACGCCGAGCCCTCCCGGTCACCGAACGCCAGCTGCACGGCGAGCCAGCCGACGACCAGGTGCACCAGGCCGAAGGCGACCAGCCCCACGCGCGCCACGTGGTCCAGCCAGTCGCTGTGCTCCGCCTGGCGGCCGAGGTGCTTGGCCCGATCGGTGAGGTCGCTCATCGGGCCCGGTACCCCGCGGGGCACCGATAATGGCCCGATGTCAGCGACGAGACGTACCTTCCTCGGTTCCGGCGTGGCAGCCGGAGCCGCTGCGCTCCTGGTCGGCTGCGACGCCTCGTCGACACCGAGCTCCGCGCCCTCGGCCATGACCACCGCGGCCTTCGATCCGCAGGACTGGGACTCCGTGCGCGCGCAGTTCCTGCTCGACCCCGAGCTCGCGCAGTTCGCGGCCTTCGTCCTCTCCCCGCACACCGCGCCCCTGCAGGCGGCCATCGACGGCTACCGCGACGAGCTGGCCACCGATACCGAGGCCGCGCTGCTCACCGGCATCGAGCGGGAGGCGGCGGTGCGGACTGCTGCGGCGGCGTACGCGGGAGGGGCTGCGAACCAGTACGCGCTCACCGACAGCACCACGATGGGGCTCGCGACCATCTACGGCGGGCTCACCCTCGAGCCCGGCGACGAGGTGCTGACCACGACCCACGACTTCTACTCGACCGAGGCCGGCCTCGAGCTGCTGGCGAAGCGCACCGGAGCGAAGGTCCGGAAGGTGACGCTGTACGACGACCCGGCCACCGCGAGCGTCGACGAGCTGGTCAGCCGCCTGGTCGCCGAGGTCGGGCCGCGGACCCGCGTCGTCGCGGTCACCTGGGTGCACTCGAGCACCGGGGTCCGGCTGCCGATCCAGGAGCTGAGCGCCGCCCTCGGAGACGAGGTGCTGTTGTGCGTCGACGGCGTGCACGGGTTCGGTGCGGTCGACGTCGACCTGCCCGACCTGGGCTGCGACTTCCTGGCCACGGGCACGCACAAGTGGCTGTTCGGCCCGCGCGGCACCGGCATCATCTGGGGCCGTGACTGGGCACCGCTGACCGAGCTGATCCCGTCGTTCTCCGGGCCGGGGCCCGGGGCCGGGCGGCTGACCGCCGGCGGCTACCAGGCCTTCGAGCACCAGTGGGCGATGGCCGACGCGTTCGCCCTGATGGGCGCAGATCGGCCGGGACCGGATCGCGGCCCGGACGACCGAGCTGGCGACCCAGCTCAAGGAAGGACTGGCCGGATTCCCGGGATCCGGGTCGTCACTCCGAGCTCGCCGGACGTCTCCGCCGGCATCGTGTGCGTCGAGGTCGCCGGCCTGATGCCGGGCAACGCCGTCTTCTCGCTCCGCGAGGCGGGGATCGTGACCAGCGCGACGCCGTACGCCGTCTCCTACCTGCGGCTCGGGCCGAGCATCGCGACCACCCCCGAGCAGGTCGACGCGGCCGTGGCCGCGGTCGCCGAGCTGGTGTGAGTCAGCCGAGCGTGGCCTTGTTGCGCTGGATGGTGCCGAGGACGCCGTTGACGAACGGCGCGGACTCGTCGGTCGAGAGGTCCTGCACGAGCGCCATCGCCTCGGAGACCGCGACGCCGTCGGGCACGTCGTCGGCGTAGAGCAGCTCGTAGATGCCCAGCCGCAGCACGTTGCGGTCCACAGCGGGCATCCGGTCCAGGGTCCAGCCCTCGGAGTAGGTCGACAGCAGCTCGTCGATCCGGACCTGGTGCTCGACCACACCGCGCACCAGCGTGACGGTGTAGTCGTTGGTCGGAGCCGCACCCTCCTCGACCGCCCGGTCGAGGGTCTCGATCGCCGACTCGCTGCGCAGGTCGGCGGCGTACAGCAGGTCGAGTGCGCGCTTGCGGGCCTTGGATCTGGCGCCCATCAGTGATCCATCAAGACTTGACGCGACCGAGGTAGGAGGAGTCGCGGGTGTCGACCTTGACCTTCTCCCCCTGGGTGATGAAGAGCGGGACCTGGATCTCGTGACCGGTCTCGAGCGTCGCCGGCTTGGTGCGGCCGGTGGCGCTGTCGCCGGCGAGACCGGGCTCGGTGAAGGTGATCTCGAGCTCGACCGAGGCGGGCAGCTCGATGTAGAGGACGCGGCCCTCGTTGGTGGCGACCATCGCCTGGGCGCTCTCGAGCAGGAAGTTCTTCGCGTCGCCGACGATCTCGGGCGCGACCTCGAGCTGGTCGAAGGTGCCGGTGTCCATGAAGACGTAGGAGGTGCCGTCGTTGTAGAGGTACTGCATGTCCCGCTTGTCGACGTTGGCCACCTCGACCTTCACGTCAGCGTTGAACGTCTTGTCGACGGTCTTGCCCGACTCGATGCTCTTCAGCTTGGAGCGCACCACCGCGCCACCCTTGCCGGGCTTGTGGTGCTGGAACCAGATGACCTGCCAGAGCTGGCCGTCGAGGTTGAGCACCATGCCGTTCTTCAGGTCGTTGGTCGTTGCCATGCGCGCGGTTCAGCCTTCGTTCGAGTGGGTGGAGATCGGGGACCGCCGCCCGTCCCGGGATCCGGGAGGACAGCAGCCGCCGAGTCTATCGCCCGGCCGCGCGGCTAGGCGAACTCCCACACGACCTGGATGACCACGCCCAGATCGGCCCGACCGGCGTTGACCGGCAGGGAGGAGCGGGACGCAGTCGCATACGCCAAGTCGGCCGACAGCCCCTCGGCGAGCAGCTGGCGCTGGTCGATGGCGCTCTGCGACTGGTCGTCGACCTCGCGCAGGGTCAGCACCTCGCCGAGCTCCTGGCCGGTGGACTCGGCGTACGCCTTGGCCTTGGCGGTGGCCTTCGCGACCGCCTCCTCGCGGGCGGTCGCGAGCGCGGCCTCGGGATCGCCGATCTTGAGCTGGATGTTCTCGACCCGCACCACGTTGCCACCCGCGCCGACGGCGGCGTTGACAGCCTTGCCGGCCTCCTTGAGCTCGCGGACGAGCACCGCCGCGTGCTGACCGACGCGGTAGCCCTTGAGCACCGGAGGCAGGCCGCGCGGGTAGTCGTAGTCGGGGTTCATCTCGAGGCCGGTGGTCTGGATGTCCTTCTTCTGTACGCCGGCGGCCTCGAGTGCCTTCAGCACCCGGGCCATCTCCTCGTTGGAGGCCTCGAGCGCCTCCTCGAGGGTCGGCCGCAGCAGGCGCACGGACAGG
This sequence comes from uncultured Actinomycetota bacterium, assembly GCA_963769475.1. Taxonomy (GTDB): domain Bacteria; phylum Actinomycetota; class Actinomycetes; order Propionibacteriales; family Nocardioidaceae; genus Nocardioides. Next base: position 438,645 of record CAVYLX010000005.1, read on the forward strand.
TCGAAGGTCACCTGGTCGGGCACGGCCGTCGCCTCGCCGAACCCGCTCATGGTCAGCGTCCGCGCGGGAGGGGTGGTCGCGCCGTCCTCGGCCGCCTCGGCGGGCGTGCTGCCGGCGTTGCCGAGCAGGTAGGCCACCACCAGCCCCATCAGCACCAGCCCGCTCACCAGCAGGCCCTTCACGCTCATCGTCAGTTGCTTGTCCATCGCACGCCTCCAGGTCGGTTGTCTCCCTGGATGACGTGCCCTGAACTGGTGAGGTTCCGTCGCGGTCTCGCCCCCGCCACAGCGCAACCCCCCTAACCTGTCCCCCGTGCAGACTCTTCCCGGGCGCCGCATGCCGGCGGAGCAAGCCATCCATCTCACCGCCGAAGGCAGACACCGGCTGCCCCGCGTCTTCCGGACGCCGCACCTGGTGATGCTCGGGCTCGGCGTGATGATCGGCGCCGGCATCTTCGGCCTCGCTGGCGCCGAAGCCGCCTCGACCGCCGGCCCGGCCGTGATCCTCTCGTTCGTCGTGGCCGCCCTGGTGTGCCTGCTCGCCGCGTTCAGCTTCGCCGAGCTCTCGTCCACGATCCCGGCTGCCGGCAGCGTCTACACGTTCAGCTACGTCGCCATCGGTGAGCTCTGGGCCTGGATCGTCGGGTGGGCGCTGATCCTGGAGCTCCTGGTCGCCGCGGCGCTGGTCGCGCGGGTCTGGGCGTCGTACCTCGTGGCCACGGTCGACGGATTCGACGTCGAGACTCCCGCCTGGTTGCTGGAGCACTCCCAGGTCGACCAGGGCGCCAACTGGGTGGCGTTCGGCGCCATCGTCGTGCTGACCGCGCTGGTCGTGACCGGCACCAAGCTCTCCGCCCGGGTGCTCGCGGTCGTGGTCGCCGCCAAGGTCGCGGTGATCGTCTTCGTGATCGGGGTCGGTTCGACCTATCTCAGCGCCGACAACTACGAGCCGTTCGTCCCGGAGCACCAGGCCACCGAGACGGGTGGTGGCGAGACGGTGCTCGAGGTCGTCCTCGGGTCGGCGGGCAGCTTCGGCTTCCTGGGCATCTTCAGCGCTGCCGCCGTGATCGCGTTCGCCTACATCGGGTTCGACCTCATCGCCACGGCTGCCGAGGACGCCCACGAGCCGCGGCGCAGCATCCCCCGCAGCATCTTCGTCTCCCTCGGCATCGTGACCGTGCTCTACGTCGCGATGGCGACCGTCCTCGTGGGCATGCGCCCCTACACCGACCTGGGCACCAGGGCACCGGTGTCCGACGCCCTGTCGGCTGCGGGCGGCGACTGGGCGGTCGACATCGTCAACGTCGGAGCGGTGCTGGCGCTGACGACGGTGATCATGGTGGTGCTGATCGCGCAGAGCCGGGTGCTCTTCGCGATGGGCCGCGACGGCCTGCTCCCGAGAGCCCTCGGCCGGGTCAACCGCACCTTCTCGGCGCCGAGCAACGCCGCCCTCCTGGCGGGGGTGGCCGCAGCGCTGCTGGCGATGTGGCCCGGGCTGGTCGACCTCGAGCAGCTGCTGGTCATCGGCGCGCTGTCGTCGTTCCTGTTCTGCTCGGTGGCGGTCATCGCCCTGCGCCGCAGCCGCCCCGACCTCGAACGCGGCTACCGGGCCCCGCTCGTCCCCCTCCTCCCCGCCCTCTCGGTCCTGGCGACGGTCTGGCTGATGCTCAACCTCACCATCGAGACCTGGCGCAACTTCGCCATCTGGATGGCCGTCGGCCTGGTCCTCTACCTGGCCTTCGGCCGCCGCCACAGCGTCCTGGCCCAGGGCGACAAACCCGTTCCTGTCCGGGGCAAGCACCGCAACTAGCCTCTCCGCTCCGCCGCGGTAGTCCCGGGCCAAAGGCGGCCGAAATCGGCGAAATCACCCGCCTCTGACCCGGGACTATCGCGAAAAGCCAGGTCAGTGCGACGCGAGGAGCTCGAGGGCCTGGCGGTAGCCGTCGATGCCCTCACCGGCAATGACGGCGAGAGCGTGGGGGGTCACCACGGAGGTGTGGCGGAACTCCTCGGGACGCTGGGCCGGGTCGGAGATGTGCACCTCGACCAGCGGGGCGCTCAGCTGCGCGCAGGCGTCGTAGATCGCGTAGGAGTAGTGGCTCCACGCGCCGGCATTGAGCACGACCGCTACACCGTCGTCGGCCGCGGTGTTGAGCCAGTCGAGCAAGTCGCCCTCGTGGTTGGTCTGCCGCACCTCGACCTCGAGACCCAGGGCGGTCCCCCACTCCACACACAGGTGGGCGAGCTCGGCGTGCGTGGTGGACCCGTAGATCTCCGGCTGCCGCCGGCCGAGGCGACCCAGGTTGGGGCCGTTGAGCACCAGGACCTCCATCAGGCACCACCGATCGCTGTGTACGCCGCCCGCAGGTCGTCCTCGGACGGTCCGGCGAGCACCACCGGCTTGGCCAGGTCGTCGAGCACCACGAACCGCAGCTGGGAGCCGCGGGTCTTCTTGTCCACCTTCATCACGGCGTGCAGGTCGTCGAAGGACGCACCCGAGTAGCCCACCGGCAGCCCGACCCGGCCGAAGACGGACCGGTGCCGCTCCACCACCTCGGGGGCCAGCCGCCCGGCGCGGGCGGCCAGCTCGGCGACGTACACGCAGCCGATGGCGACCGCCTCACCGTGCCGGATGCCGTAGTCCTCGACCCGCTCGATTGCGTGCGCGAGCGTGTGTCCGTAGTTGAGGATCTCCCGACCGGGGTGGCCGTCGGCGCCGCCGGTCTCCTTGAGGTCGGCGACGACCACGTCGATCTTGACCTGGATCGCGCGCTCGACCAGCTCGCGCAGCACGGGCGACGACGGCACGAGTGCCTCGGGATCGGCCTCCTCCACGAGCCGGAGGATCTCTTGGTCGGCGATGAAGCCGCACTTGACCACCTCGCCGAGCCCGGCGACCAGCTCGGCGCGGGGCAGTGTCTCCAGCAGGCTCAGGTCGCAGAGGACGCCGGCCGGCTCGTGGAACGCGCCGACCAGGTTCTTGCCCGCGTCGGTGTTGATGCCGGTCTTGCCGCCGACCGCGGCATCCACCATGGCGAGCAGCGTGGTCGGCACGTGCACCACGCGGACCCCGCGCAGCCAGGTGGCCGCCACGAAGCCGCCGAGGTCCGTGGTGGCGCCTCCGCCGACTGTGACCACCGCATCGGAGCGGGTGAAGCCCTGCTCCCCCAGCGCGTCCCAGCAGGCCGCGGCGACGTCGGCCTGCTTGGCCTCCTCGCCCTCCGGGATCGCCAGCAGCGTCGCCTCGACGTCGCCGAGGTCATCGAGCAGGTCGTCGACGAACGCCTCGAGCTTCTCCGGGCAGATCACGGCCACCCGCTCGACGGTGGGGCCGAGCATCGCTGGCAGGTGGTGGCCGAGGCCCCGGCCGACCACGACGTCGTACGGCGAGGCGCCGCGGACCGGCAGCACGGTGTCGGTGTCGGTATCGCTCATGCCAGCGCCTTCCGGATCTCGTCGGCGACGTCCTGCGCCGAGCGCTGGTCGGTGTCGACCACGAGGTCGGCGACGGACTCGTAGATGGGGGTGCGCTCGTCGAGCAGCGCCTTGATCCGCGACCGGACGTTGCCGAGCAGCAGCGGACGCGACGTGCCGAGCCCGACCCGCTTGACCGCCTCGGCGAGGCCGACGCGCAGGAACACGACCGTGTGCCCGGAATCGGCCAGCAGCCGCCTGGTGTCCTCGTCGAGCACGGCGCCACCGCCCAGCGACAGCACGCCCTCGGGTGAGGCCAGCGCCGCCGTGACCGCCTCGCGCTCCAGCTTGCGGAAGTGCGCCTCCCCCGCCTCAACGAAGATGTCGGAGATGGTGCGGCCATCGGCCGCCTCGACGTCGGCGTCGGTGTCGCGGGCGCCGACCCCGAAGGCGTCGGCGAGCAGCGCGCCCACCGTGCTCTTGCCGGACCCCATCGGGCCGACCAGCACGATCGTCATCGGTACCTCAGCGTGTCCAGGTAGCTCTCGACGTTGCGCCGGGTCTCCGGCAGCGAGTCGCCACCGAACTTCTCCACCACGGCGTCGGCCAGCACCAGCGCGACCATCGCCTCCGCGACGATGCCGGCGGCGGGCACGGCGCACACGTCGGAGCGCTGGTGATGGGCGACGGTCGCCTCGCCGGTGGTCAGGTCGACGGTCTTGAGCGCGCGCGGCACGGTGGCGATCGGCTTCATCGCGGCCCGCACCCGCAGGATCTCGCCGGTGCTCATCCCGCCCTCGGTGCCACCCGAGCGCCCCGACGTACGCCGGATGCCCTCGTCGGTGGGCACGATCTCGTCGTGCGCCAGCGACCCCGGGGTGGCCGCGGTGGCGAAGCCGTCGCCGACCTCGACGCCCTTGATCGCCTGGATGCCCATCAGCGCCCCGGCCAGGCGCGAGTCGAGCCGGCGGTCCCAGTGCACGTGCGACCCGAGGCCCGGTGGCAGCCCGTGTACGACGACCTCGACCACGCCGCCGAGGGTGTCGCCGTCCTTGTGGGCCTGGTCGATCCTGGCCACCATCGCGTCCGCGGTGTCGGGGTCGAGGCAGCGCACGGGGTTGTCGTCGAGCCGGGCCACGTCGTCGGGCGACGGCCAGAGGCCGTCGGGCGCACGCACCCCGCCGAGCTCGATCACGTGCGACACGACCTGCGCGCCGGTCGCCTGCTCCAGGAAGTTGCTGGCCACCCGGCCGAGCGCCACCCGGGCCGCGGTCTCGCGGGCGGAGGCGCGCTCGAGGATCGGGCGGGCGTCGTCGAAACCGTACTTCTGCATGCCCACGAGGTCGGCGTGACCGGGCCGCGGGCGGGTCAGGGCGGCGTTGCGGGCCAGCGCCTCGAGCTCCACCGGGTCGACCGGGTCGGCCGACATCACCTGCTCCCACTTGGGCCACTCGGTGTTGCCCACCTGGATGGCCACCGGACCGCCCTGGGTCAGCCCGTGGCGTACGCCGCCGATCAGCGTGACCTCGTCCTGCTCGAACTTCATCCGAGCCCCGCGTCCGTAGCCGAGTCGTCGGCGCGCGAGAGCCTCGGCGATGTCGTCGGTGGTGACCTCGACCTTCGCCGGCAGACCCTCGAGGATCGCAACCAGGGACGGGCCATGGGACTCGCCCGCAGTGAGCCAACGCAGCATGCGCTCAGTCTTTCATTCCCGGGCCACCCGGCCCGACGTGGTCACCCGGCGACGAGACGATCGAGGATCCGTCGCCCGGGGTGGCTCGCTAGGTTTCGAACATGAGCATGGCTGACGAGTACCGAAGCCTGGCGGACACTTATGCGCGGCAGAGCGCTCACAACCCCGTGCAGACGCACTACGATCGGCCGGCCATCCTGGGTCTGGTTGGTGACATCCGCGGCAAGAGGGCGCTCGAGCTCGGCTGCGCCGCGGGCCTGCTGACAGAGCAACTCGTGCACGCGGGCGCAGACGTACTGGCCATCGACCGTGAGCCACAACTGGTGGCACGCGCCGCCGAACGGCTCGCCGGACGTGCTGACATCGTCGTCGCCGACCTCGAGGAACCGTTCGACGGTGTGCCCACCGGCAGCGTGGACGCCGTGGTCGCCTCGCTGGTCCTGCACTACCTCGAGGATTGGGGTCCGCTCCTCACCGAGCTGCGCCGCGTGCTCGTGCCGGGTGGCGTCCTGGTCTTCTCGGTGCACCACCCCATCACGGGCTGGAACCTCTCCGAGCGCACGGACTACCACCGGATCGAGCTCGTACACGAGGAATGGGAATGGGAAGGTCAGCCCGTGACCGCGGCCATGTTCCGCCGGCCGATCTCGGGCATCTTCGGAGAGCTCAGGAAAGCCGGGTTCGCCATCGACGTCGTCGAGGAGCCACTCCCAAACGACCTGCCTGAGCGCACGGATGCCCGGATGCGGGTCGCACTCACGACGCAGCCGGTCTTCTTGTTCGTTCGAGCGGTTCGCGAGCCCGACTGAACCTCGCGGCGCTACTGACTGGTGTGGGTGCCCGCGCTTCATGGGTTGCTGCTTCATCAAGGGATGTCGCCGAGCCTCCGCTTCCCATGGTGAACGTCCCGTGGGAAGCGGAGACTCGCCTGCATCCCTTGATGAAGCAGCGACGGCGATCACCCACACAGGGCCGCCACGCCGACCCACTCCGAGGAACCCACGGATGTGCCCGTAGAACCGGTCACCCGGCGACGAGACGATCGAGGATCTGGGCTCCGCACAGCACCCCGAGCAAGGCGCCGACAACCATGAACGGCCCGAACGGGAACGCCTTGCGCTGCACCACCTTCAGCACCGCGAGCAGACCGCCGCCGATGCCGCCGAGCAGGAAGCCGGCGTACAGGCCGACGATGAGCTCCCCCCAGCCCAGGTAGCCGAGCGCCAGGCCGAGGACGCCGGCCAGCCGCACGTCGCCGTAGCCCAGACCCTTGGGGTAGACGAACCACAGCACGAAGAACGTGCCGTAGGCGATCAGGAAGCCCCACCCGGCGCGGATGAGGTCGTCGTTGTCGCCGGTGACGATCCAGGCGACACCGACCAGCGCGGCGGTGGCCAGGGTGGTCGGCCAGACCACCTTGGTCGGCAGCAGGTGGGTGCGCCAGTCGATCAGGGCCAGCGCGATCAGCACCGGCCCGAGCGGGACCAGGAAGAGCAGTGGCCACTCCCAGCCGAAGTGTCCGCCGATCGCGAAGCCAGCGAGCAGTCCGACGACGGCCAGCTTCCAGGCCAGCCCGGGTAGTGCAGCGATCTCCGCGTAGGTCTCCTTTGCGGGAGCGTCCGGATCTGCCTCCGGGTCCGGCTCGGGCTCGGGGATCCGCGCGATCAGGGCCGGCATCAACGCGCACCCGGCTCCGGACATGACCGCGCAGCCAACGCCCGCCGCGACCTCGATCACCGTCGGGCCGCCAGCTCGGCCTCGCCGGCCGCGCGCATCTCGGCCACCGGCGCAGGCGAGCCGGTGAAGATCTCGAACTGGTACGCCGCCTGGTGCACGAGCAGGTCCAGCCCTGACACGAGCACCCGGTCGCGGGCGGCCGCCGCCAGCGGCGTCGGCCACGGGTCGTAGAGCACCTCGAAGACCACCGGCATCTCCGCGCAGCGGGCCACGAGATCCGGCACCTGGGCTGCTGCCGGGATGGTGCTGACCAGCACCTCGCCGGTAGGCACGTCGGTCGCGAGCGAGCCCAGTCGCACGGTCGGCCCGGACGGATGCCGCTCGATCGCCGCCACCGTCTCGACGGCGCGCTCGGGAGCTCGGACGAGCAGCGTGACCTCGGCGGCGCCGGCCTCGACCAGGGCCAGGCCGGTGGAGGCGGCCGTCGCACCGGACCCCAGCACCGTGCCCGCCGTCACCACGCCGTCCCAGCGCTCACGCAGCGCGGCCACCGCGCCGGGGAGGTCGGTGTTGTCGGCGTGCACCTGTCCGTCGACGAGGACCAGCGAGTTGGCGGCGCCGACCAGCGCGGCCCGGTCGCTGGTCAGGTCGGCCAGGATCATCGCCTCTCGCTTGAGCGGCATCGTGAGCGACAGCCCGCGCCAGGTCGCGTCGAGGCCCCGCAGACATGCCTCCAGGCCACCCGCAGGCACCCGCACTCCGTCGTAGGACCAGTCGAGCCCGAGCGCGGCGTAGCCGGCGCGGTGCAGCGCCGGCGACAACGAGTGGGCGATCGGGTCGCCGAGCACGGCGCACTTCAACTCAGCAACGACCCTCGTTGTCGTTGCACCACTCGGTGAGCCGGGCGCGGTTGGCGTTGTGCTCGGCCTCCGTCGTGGCGAACGCGGTCTCCCCCGTGTCCAGGTTGACCGCCACGAAGTAGCAGTAACCCTCGTCGGTCGGGTTCAGCACCGCCTCCATCGCCGCCCGCCCAGGCGCCGCGATCGGGCCGGGCGGGATCCCGGGGATCTCGTAGGTGTTGTAGGGCGAGTCGGAGTTGCGCGCCTCGTCGTCGGTGAACACGCTGCCGGTGCCACCGCCGCTGAGGAAGTGGATCGTCGAGTCCATCTGCAGGAGGCCGGCCGGCACACCCTGGGCGACGCACGAGCCGTCGAGCCGGTTGCGGACCACCTCGGCGACCGACGGCCGGTCCTCGGCCCGCGAGACCTCCTTCTCGACGATGCTCGCCACAGTGACCAGGTCGTGCTCGCTCAGATCGACGCCGGGCGCGGCCGAGATCGGCAGCCCGTCTGCGACCTCGACGAACCGAGCCACCATCTCCGTCAGCATGTCGACCGGCTTGTCCTCCGGGGTGAACCGGTAGGTGTCCGGGAAGAGGTAGCCCTCGGGGTTGCCCTGTGCGTAGGCGGGCAGCCCGAGCTTCGAAGGATCCTCGAGGACCTTCTCGAAGGCCGCCTTCTTGAGCCCCGTCGACTCGACCAGCACGTCGACGACCTGGTCGACGCGAAGACCCTCGGGGATCGTGACGTCGCGGTTGTCGATGTTCGCCGGGTCGCACATGACCGCCAGGGCGTCAGCGGCCTTCATCTTCTTCTTCAGCGGGTAGAAGCCGGCCTGGATCGTGGGCGCGCACGGATCTCCGGAGGCCTCGTCGATGAAGGCGTCCGCGGACGCGACCACATCTGCCTCCTCGAGCGCACGGCCCATGTCCCCGATCGTGTAGCCCGAGACCACCTCGACGGTGACCGAGCCCGACCCCGGCCCCGGGTAGTCCTCGGGGGCACCGAACTGGTCCTGCACGAAGTCGATGCCCTTGGTCAGCCCGACGTAGAGCAGCCCGAGGACGATCGCGAGCACGACCAGGACGGGCAGGCAGCCGCGCACCTTTCCGCCGGTGGTCTTCGCCTTGCGGCGCCCTCCGGCGTGGGTCTGCGCGTGGAACTCCTCCTCCAGCGCGGTCCCGTCGTGCTCGGGGTCAGTCATCGTTCTCCTTCACGATCTCACCGGGCGGGTTCCCCGTGGCCCGCTCGGTGTCGAGGGCATGCTGCAGGATCAGTACGGCGGCGGCCATGTCGACCACGGAGCGGCGGTCAGTGCCCTTCCGGCCCCGGTCGCGCAGCATAGCCTCCGCCGAAACCGTGGTCAGTCGTTCGTCGGACAGTCGCACCGGCACCGGCGCCACTCGCCGGGCCAGCCGGAGGGCGAACGCCCGTACTTTGGTCGACGCCGGCCCCTCGCTGCCCGACAGCGAGCGCGGCAGTCCGACGATCACCTCCACGGCCTCGTGCTCGGTCACCAGCTCGCCGAGCCGGCGCAGGTCACCCTGGCCGCGGCGTACGGTCTCGACCGGCGTCGCGAGCAGGCCGGAGCGGTCGCTGCGCGCGACCCCGATCCGGGCGTCGCCGGGGTCGATGCCCAGCCGTACTCCTCGTCGCATATCTAGACGCGCGCGACCTCGGCCGCGACCAGAGCGAGGGCCTCGTCGATCCGGCTGGAGTCGGTGCCGCCACCCTGCGCGACGTCGTCCTTGCCGCCACCTTTGCCGCCCACCAGCGGGCCGATGGCGCGGACGAGGTCGTTGGCCGAGAGTCCGCGGGTCCGGGCCGCGTCGTTGACCGCGGCCACGACCGACACCTTGCCGTCCGCGCTGCCGATCACGACGGCGACTCCGGGAGCATCAGCAGGCAGCCGGCCGCGTACGTCGAGTGCCAGGGCGCGTACGTCGGCGGCCGCGGCGCCATCCACGCGGTGCGCGACGACCTTGACGCCGTTGACGTCGGCCGCGCCGGCGGCGAGGTCGCCAGCAGCGGACAGCAGCTGGCCGACACGCACCTTCTCGATCTCGCGTTCGGCGTTGCGCAGCCGCTCGAGGAGGTCGCCGATCCGGGGCACCAGCTCGTCGGGCTGGGTCTTGAGCAGTCCGGTCAGCTGGTGCACCACGTCGCGCTCGCGCGCGAGGTAGGAGAAGCCCTCCTGCCCGGTGTAGGCCTCGATCCGCCGGTTGCCGGAGCCGACCGAGGCCTCGCCGGTGACGACCACGGTGCCGATCTGGGAGGCGTGGTCGACGTGGGTGCCGCCGCAGAGCTCGCGCGACCAGGGGCCGCCGATCTCGACCACCCGCACCTGCTGGTCGTCGTAGGTCTCGCCGAACAGCGCCAGCGCTCCCCACTCCTTGGCCTCGGACAAGGTCATGTACTGCCAGCCGACGGGCAGGTCTGCGCGCAGCGCGTGGTTGGAGACCTGCTCGATGTCGTGCAGCTGCTCGGGCGTCAGGCCGGTGAGCCAGCCGAAGTCGAGCCGCAGGTAGCCGGGCCGGTTGTAGGACCCGGACTGCAACGCGCTGGGGCCGAGCACCTCGCGCAGCGCGGCGTGCACCACGTGGGTGCCCGAGTGGGCCTGGCGCGCGCCGGTCCGCCAGTCGGGGTCGACCTGTGCCCGCACGGCAGTGCCGGTGTGGAACTCGCCGTCGACCACGCGCACCTGGTGCACGACCAGACCGCGCACCGGGCGCTGGACGTCGAGCACCTCCAGCCGGCCGCCGTCGAACTCGATGATCCCCGCGTCGGCGACCTGGCCGCCCGACTCGGCGTAGAACGGCGTCCGGTCCAGCACCAGCTCGCCGATCTCGCCCTGGGCGAGCGAGGTCGCAGGAGCGCCGCCGGTCAGCAGCGCGAGCGGCTTCGACTCCGTCTCCAGGGTCTCGTAGGCCAACCACTCGGTCGGCCCGTGCTCGTCGAGGATGCCGCGGTAGACGGTGGTGTCGGCGTGCTGGCCTTTCTTCGCGCGCGCGTCGGCCTTGGCCCGCTCGCGCTGCTCGGCCATCAGGTTGCGGAAGCCCTCTTCGTCGACGGTCAGGCCGGCCTCGGACGCCATCTCCAGGGTGAGGTCGATCGGGAAGCCGTAGGTGTCGTGCAGGGCGAAGGCCCGGTCGCCTGAGAGCCGGGTCTGGTTGCTCTGCTTCACCTCGGCGGCCGCCAGATCGAAGATCTGGGTGCCGGACTGCAGCGTCTTGCGGAACGCCTCCTCCTCGGCGTACGCGACCCGCGCGATCCGCTCCCAGTCGGTGTGCAGCTCGCTGTAGGTCTCGCCCATCTTGTCGCGGCTGATCGGCAGCAGCTCGGGCAGCGACGGGTCGCCGTAGCCCAGCAGCCGCATCGACCGGACGGCGCGGCGCAGCAGCCGGCGCAGCACGTAGCCGCGCGCCTCGTTGCCGGGCGTGACGCCGTCGCTGATCAGCATCATCGAGCTGCGCACGTGGTCGGCCACCACGCGGAAGCGCACGTCGTCGGCGGGGTCCGCGCCGTAGCGCCGGCCGGTGAGCTCCATCGCCTTCTCGATCACGGGGAACATGACGTCGATCTCGTACATGTTCTGCTTGTCCTGCAGCAGGAACGCCACCCGTTCCAGGCCCATGCCGGTGTCGATGTTCTTCTTCGGCAGGGCGGCCTGGATGTCGAAGTCCTCCTTGCTGCGGACGGCGCTGAGCTCGTCCTGCATGAAGACCAGGTTCCAGATCTCGAGGTAGCGGTCCTCGATCTCGGTCGGCATGGCCGTCCGCGTCGTCGTCGCGAACTCACCGTCCGGGCCGTACGCCGGACCGCGGTCGTAGAGGATCTCCGAGCACGGCCCGCCGGGCCCGGGCACACCCATGGACCAGTAGTTCTCCTTGGGGCCGAGCTTCACGATCCGCTCGGCCGGCAGGCCGGTGATCTTCATCCAGAGGTGGAGTGCCTCGTCGTCGCCGTCCAGGATCGACGGCCACAGCCGGCTCTCCTCGAGTCCGAAGCCACCGTCGGCGATCGACTTGGTGACCAGGTCCCAGCCCAGCTCGATGGCGCCTTCCTTGAAGTAGTCGCCGAAGGAGAAGTTGCCGCACATCTCGAAGAACGTGCCGTGCCGCGTGGTCTTGCCGACGTCCTCGATGTCCGGGGTGCGCACGCACTTCTGGACGCTGACCGCCCGGTCGTACGGCGGGGTCTCCTGGCCGAGGAAGTAGGGCTTGAACGGCACCATGCCCGCGTTGACGAACAGCAGGTTGGGGTCGTCGAGCAGAAGGGATGCCGAGGCCACCGGCTGGTGCCGCCCGACGGTCTCGTTGTCCGCGAAGTGCGCAACGAACCGGCGGCGGATCTCCGCGGTGTCCATCAGTCCTCTGTCTCCTTCTTGTGCTTCGGATCGTGTCCGGTGGTCGAGCCGGTCGAGCCCCCCGCGGGGGCCAGCTCCGGGATTCCATGGGGCACCAGGCCCAGTCGCTCACGCAAGTCGGTTTCCGCCTCGGCCTTGCCCTGGGCCACCTCGTCGCGGAACATCCGCAGACCCACCCCGGCCGCTCCGAGCCGGTCGCGCATCCCGTCGGCGGTGAGCGCCTCGGCCGCGCGGCGACCACGCACCACGGCGTAGATCCCGGCTCCGGCCCCGGCGACGAACCAGAGGCTCCGGTTCATGCCGCGCTGTCCCGTGCTGGTCTCCTGGGCATCATCGAGGCGGACCTCGGCCCGCTGCCGGGCCTCCCACTCACGCCGTGCCTGACGGAGGTCGGCGCGCCGCTGCTTGCGGGCGCGCTTGACCTCGCGCTTCATCTCGAACCGGATCCGGTTGCGCGTCTCCGGAGCCAGCGCCCGGCGCAGACCCGACGCCAGCGACGCCGCCTGCACCACGCTCTCGCGCAGCACCAGGTCGGCGAAGAGCGGACCGGGCACCATCGGAGCCGGCTCACTGGGCTCGATCGCGGCCTCCTCGCCGAGGCGGGTGATGACGTACTCGTGCTCCTCGACGCTCACCGGCGTCGCAGAGCCGGCGCTCGATGTCGTCGACCTGGGCCTGCAGCAGGGCGGACTCGGCGCGGGCCAGCTCGAGCTCCTCGGCGGTCCGCCTGCGCACCCGGCGCAGGGCGCGGGCGAACAGCAGTCCGGACGTCACCGCGATCAGGACGACGGCGGCGAGTACGCCGGCCGCGACCCAGACCGGCACTGACCATTCCTGCATGGGGCCCGACCCTACCTGCCCCGGATCAGTCGGCGGATGCGCTCCCACCGCTCCTTCACCGCGGCCTCGGCGCCCAGCGACGTGGGCTGGTAGTACTCGGCGTCGGCGACCACGTCGGGGGCGTACTGCTGCTCGGCGATCCCGAACGGATGGTCGTGGCTGTAGCGGTAGGAGTCGCCGTGGCCGAGCTTGGTGGCGCCGGAGTAGTGGGCGTCGCGCAGGTGCGGCGGCACCGGCCCGATCTTGCCGGCGCGTACGTCGGCGCTGGCCGCGTCGATCGCCTTGATCACGGCGTTCGACTTGGGCGCCACCGCGAGCGCGATCGTGGCCTGGGCCAGGTTGAGCCGGGCCTCCGGCATGCCGATCAGCTGCACCGCCTGGGCCGCGGCAACCGCCGTGGTGAGGGCGGTCGGGTCCGCCAGACCGATGTCCTCGCTGGCGAGGATGACCAGACGCCGGGCGATGAACCGCGGGTCCTCCCCTGCCTCCATCATCCGGGCGAGGTAGTGGATCGCGGCGTCCGCGTCGGAGCCCCGGATCGACTTGATGAACGCGCTGGTGACGTCGTAGTGCTGGTCGCCCTGCCGGTCGTAGCGGACCGCCGCCTGGTCGACCGCCGTCTCGGCCGTCTCGAGGTCGATGGTCGTCGACTTCCGCGACGTCGCCGCGCCCGCGGCCGCCTCGAGGTAGGTCAGCGACCGCCGGGCGTCTCCGCCGGCCAGCCGCACGAGGTGGTCCAGCGCGTCCTGATCCACCTCGAACTTCCCGCCCAGGCCGCGCTCGTCGGCCATGGCCTCGGCGAGCACCTCGCGGATGTCGTCGTCGTTGAGCGGCTCCAGGCGCAGCAGCAGGCTGCGCGACAGCAGCGGTGAGATGACCGAGAAGAACGGGTTCTCGGTGGTGGCCGCGACCAGGGTGACCCACCGGTTCTCGACGCCCGGCAGCAGCGCGTCCTGCTGCGACTTGCTGAAGCGGTGCACCTCGTCGACGAACAGCACGGTCTCGCCGTGGCCTCCGACCAGCCGGGCCCGGGCGGCATCGATCGCCGCCCGGACCTCCTTGACGCCGGCCGAGACCGCGGACACCTCGACGAAGGCCCGCTCGGTCTGCTGGCTCAGGATCGAGGCGATCGTGGTCTTGCCGGTGCCGGGCGGACCCCACAGCAGCAGGGACAGCGACTGGTCGCCCTCGATCAGCTGCCGCAGCGGCGATCCTTCGGCCCGCAGCTGCTCCTGGCCGACCAGCTCGTCGAGCGAGCGCGGCCGCATCCGGACCGCCAGCGGCGATCCGGCGTGCGCGGCTCCGGCGAGGGAGCCGCCTCCAGCTACGGGTTTCGTGACGGGGGCATCGAACAGCCCGTCGCCCTCGTCAGGAGGTGACAAACGTCTTCTTGTCGATGTCGAACCAGCGGTTGTCGTAACCGGGGTGCGTCAGCGTCTCCGTGGACGGAGTGACACTCGGGTCCGGGTTGCCGGCGTCGTCGACACCCAGCAGCGCGGTCGTGACCGGCTGGCTCGGGTGGTCGCCCAGCGGTCCCGGGAAGTGGCACGCCACCTTCTGGCGCGGCCCGATCTGCAGCAGCGGGGGCTCGTGCTTGGCGCAGATCTCCTGGGCGATCGGGCACCGCGTCCGAAAGCGGCAGCCCGACGGCGGGTTGATCGGGCTCGGCACGTCGCCCTCGAGCCGGATCCGCTCGCGACGACCACCGGTGACGGCCTGCTTCACGTCCGGCACCGCCGACAGCAGCGCCTGCGTGTAGGGGTGCCGCGGGCGGGCGTAGAGGCTCTCCCGGTCGGCGATCTCGACGATCTTGCCGAGGTACATCACGGCGACCTCGGGACAGAAGTGGCGCACGATCGCCAGGTCGTGGGCGATGAAGAGGAAGGCGATGTCGAACTCCTTCTGCAGGTCCTGCAGAAGGTTGATCACCTGGGCCTGGATGGATACGTCGAGCGCCGACACCGGCTCGTCGGCAACCAGCAGCTTGGGCTGCAGAGCGAGCGCCCGGGCGATGCCGATCCGCTGGCGCTGTCCGCCGGAGAACTCGTTGGGGTAGCGGTTGTAGTGCTCGGGGTTCAGGCCGACGACCTCGAGCAGCTCCTGCACCCGACCGAGCACCTGCTTCTTGGGCAGCACGTTGTGCACGAGCAGCGGTGCGCTGACGATCGAGCCGACGGTGTGGCGCGGGTTCAGCGAGCTGTAGGGGTCCTGGAAGATCATCTGGACGTCCTGGCGCATCGGCTTCATCTCGCGCTTCGACAGCTGGTCGATCCGCGTGCCGTTGAAGTTGATGCTGCCGCCAGTCGGCTGGTAGAGCCGCGTGATCAGCCGCCCGGTGGTCGACTTGCCGCAGCCCGACTCCCCCACCAGGCCCAGTGACGATCCGGCCGGCACCTGGAACGAGACGCCGTCGACGGCCTGCACGTGCCCGACCGTGCGTCGGACGATCCCCGCCGACTTCACGGGGAAGTACATCTTGAGGTTCTCGACCTCGAGGATCGGTGCTCGGGTCAGGTCGGCCTCGACCGGCGCGTGGGGCTGGAAGATGCTGGCCTGGAGGTCCTCCATCAGGCCCTCGCTGGACTCCTTCGGCGCCTGCTCGTCGGTCTCCTCGGGGTTCTCGGACTTCTCGTACGTCGACTCGGTCATCGCAGCTCCTCCACGTCGACGTCCAGCTCGATCACGATCTCGGGGAGCACTTCCTGCTGGTAGATGGCATCCGGGTCGGGCAGGTGACACCGCTTGAGGTGCGTTGCTGCCGACTTGCCGGGCGAGAGCTCCGGCAGCGTCGTGGCGCATAGGTCACCCGGCACCTTGTCCACGTGGGTGCAGCGAGGGTGGAACGAACAGCCGGTCGGCGGGTTCAGCAGGCTCGGCGGCGTGCCCGGGATCGGGATCAGCCGGGTGGCGGTGTCGGCGGCCACGTCGGGCACGCTCGAGAGCAGACCCCAGGTGTAGGGCATCTCGGGGTGGCTGAGGATCTCCTTGCAGGAGCCGTACTCGACCGCCCGGCCGGCGTACATCACCAGGACGTCGTCGGCCATCTCCGCAACGACTCCGAGGTCGTGGGTGATGATGATGACCGCCGAGTTGTACTCGCGCTGGAGGTCCTGCAGCAGGTCGAGGATCTGGGCCTGCACGGTCACGTCGAGCGCGGTGGTCGGCTCGTCGGCGATGAGCAGCTTGGGCGAGTTGATCAGGCCCATCGCGATCATCACCCGCTGCCGCATGCCGCCGGAGAACTGGTGCGGGAAGTCGTCGACCCGGGCGTCCGGTTGCGGGATGCCGACCCGGTCGAGCGCCTCGATCGACGCCCGGCGCGCGTCGCGCTTGGAGGCCTTCGGGTGGTGCAGCAGGTAGGCCTCGGCCAGTTGCGCGCCGATCTTGTAGAACGGGTGCAGGGCCGCCAAGGCGTCCTGGAAGATCATCGCCACGTCGTTGCCGCGGAGCTTGCTCAGCTTGCTCTCGCTCAGGCCGATGATCTCGGTGCCGCCGACCCGGATCGAGCCTTCGATCCGCGACCGCTTCGCGTCGTGGAGACCGAGCACGGCCATGCTGGAGACGGACTTGCCGGAGCCGGACTCGCCGACGATGCCGAGCGTCTTGCCGAGCTCGACGGAGTAGCTCAGGCCGGTGACGGCGCTGACCAGTCCGTCCTCGGTCGGGAACCTGACCGTGAGGTCCTCGACCACGAGGTAGGGCTCGTCAGAGCCGACGGCGGCGTCACCGGGACGCGCCGTGAAGGTCTCGGTCATGACAGCCGGACCCGCGGGTCGAGGAAGCTGTAGACGATGTCCACAATGAGATTGGACATGATGATGAAGAACGCCGCCACTAGAACGGTCGCTGTGACCACCGGAATATTGGTCGGCGAGCCGATCGCCTCGAGGCCCCAGCGGCCCATCCCGTCGATCCGGAAGATCATCTCGGTGAAGATGGTGCCCCCCAGGAGCGTGCCGAAGTCGAGGCCGAAGATCGTGACGACCGGGATGATCGCGGCCCGCAGCGCGTGTTTGTAGATCACCACGCTGCCCTTCTGTCCCTTGGCCACGGCTGTGCGGATGTAGTCCTCACCGATGGTCTCCACCATCTGCCCGCGGGTGAACCGCGAGTACGACGTGGCGTTGGTGAAGCCCAGCACCATCCACGGTAGTAATAGTCCGGACGCCCATAAGGCGGGGTTGTCGAAGAGACCGGTATAGCCCTCGGTCTCGAAGATCCCCCATTTCTGGGTCAGGAAGATCCAGGCCAGCAGGGCGATGATGTAGTACGGGATCGCCGACACCACCAGCGTCGACGACACCAGGAACTTGTCGGCGGCGGTGTTGCGGTACTTCGCCGCCAGGACGCCGATGGTCACGCCGAGCACCAGGTAGATCGCGGCTCCGCCCAGCGCCAGGGAGAGCGTGGCGGGGTACTTCTCGGCCAGCTCGTCGGTGACCTCGACGACGGGTGGCGTAGGAGATGCCGAGGCACGGAGCGCTGCAGTCGTACTTCTCGGCCGTCGGAGAAGCTGATCTCGCGGCCGAGCGAACAGGCCCTTGGCCCACTCGCCGTACGCGACCTGGATGGGCTTGTCCAGCCCCATCGAGGCCTCGATGGCGGCGAGCTTCTCCGGTGTGCACCGCTGCTGTGCGTCGCAGACGGGCTTGTGCGGGGTTGCGCGGGCCCCAGAAGAACAGGGCGAAGACGATCATCGAGGTGAGGATCAGGACGAGAATTGCCGATAGCACCCGGCGAATGATGAAACCGACCATGGCAGAAACTCTGACCTTCCCCTCGAGGTGACCCGCGAGCGGGGAGGGCCGACCAGGTCGGCCCTCCCCTCTCACTGGGTGTTACAGCGTCCCCGGGGCTCCCTTGGAAGCCCCGGGAACGATCGATCACTGGTTGGCAAGCCAGATGTTCTTGAACGTCGGCATGCCCGAACACGATGTCGCGACACGTTGCCCGTTGACGTTCGAGCCTGCCGCCCAGACCGTGCCGTCGTACGTGGTGACGAACAGCGGGAAGTACGTCTCAGCGATGTACTCGTCCAGCTCGTTCCACGCAGCAGCCTGCTCCTCGACCGGCAGCGCCAGGATGTCGTCGATACGCGTGTCGACGTCCTCCTCGGAGAAGACCGAGTAGTTCTGGCTGATCTGGCCAAGCGCCTCGAGGTCCTCGGTCTTGCAGCAGCGGCGGGAACCACGAGCCACCCGACGGCCAGTCAGCGCACCAGCCGGCGCGACCGGACGTTGATGTCGGCGTTCGGGTCCTCACGCACGGTGGTCAGGTTCTCCAACGTGGTCGGGACCGGGGTGGCCTTGAAGCCGCCCTCCTCGAGACCCTTCGCGATGGCGTCCTTGGCCGCGACAGCTGCCGGGTCGTCGGTCGCGAACAGGAACTTGATCTCGTAGCCCTCAGCGCCGGCTTCCGCCAGCAGCTCCTTGGACTTCTCGGGGTCGGTCACGGGGACCGAGTCACCGAGCAGGTTGTACTCGGTGCGGCCAGGCGTGCCCGGGGGCAGCAGGTTGCTGCCCGGGGTCCGGTTGACGCCCTCGATGAGGCCACCGGCGCGGATCGCAGCCGACGTCGGGTACGCGTAGGCGAGAGCCTGGCGGACCTTGATGTCGGTGATCTTGCGGTAGTCCGTGCGCCCAGTAGCGCGTGCACGGGGTCGTCCCGGTGACGACGCGGTCGCCAGCCTGGTCGAGGTACTTGCGGTAGTTGGTGCCCAGGATGTCGTCGAACGTCATCGTGTTCTGAGCGTCGCCCTGGTCGTTGAGGATGATCTCGTCGATCTGCTCGTTCGGGACGGTGAAGTCCATCTCGTAGCCATCCGGGTACGCCGTGCGGCCCGGGTCGGTGCCGGGTCCCACTCGTCGTTGCGGACCAGGGTCAGCGACTTCTTCGGGGTGTACTCGGCGAACTTGTACGGGCCGGTCGCCAGCGGGTGCAGCCGGTACTTGGCCGGGTCGGACGCGTCACCCTTCGGGATCGGGCCGTTGGCCGGGAACGCGCATCCAGTACGGCATGTCCGGGAACGGCTTGGCCATCGTGATGGTGACGGTCATGCCGTCGACCGACGATCGAGTCGAGCTCCGCACCGTTGCCGGTGTAGGGGCCCTTGTAGTCAGCGCCGCCCTCGTAGTAGTCGATGGCAGTACGCAGCCCGGGCGACTCCGGGAAGGTGGTCGGTGTCCATGGTGCGCTCGAGGCCGAACTTGACGTCCTCGGCGGTGACCGGGGTGCCGTCCTCGTACTTGATGCCGTCGCGGATCGTGAACTTCCACTCGGTGTAGTCCTCGTTGCTGGTGCCGAGGTCGGTCGCCAGGTCGGGGACCAGGGTGACCTTGCCGTCTTCGACGCACGTACTGGGTCAGCGACCGCGTGACCAGGCCGCTGAGGATCGCGCTGGTGTGGACGTAGTAGGCCTCGCTGGGGTCCATCGTCTCCAGCGGGGTGAACGAGATCAGCTTGACGATGCCGCCCTCCGTCGGCACCCTCGATCTCGACCGGACCCTCGCGGGTCGGGGTCCTGGGCGTCGCCCGTGGCGCCGCCGCTCTGGGACGGTGGGGCGTCCGGGTTGTCGCCGCTGTCGCCGTCGTCCGAGCCGCCACAAGCTCCCAAGAAGAGCATTGCAGCAGCCGACGCGGCGACGAGCTCGAGTTGTCCTGCGCATATCGCTTGTCACCTTTCCGTGGTGTTTCCCGACCGGAGAACCTGAATCACCGGCGAGTCTTGGGGTCGAACGCATCCCGGATGGAGTCGCCCAACAGGTTGAGTGCCAGGACCAGAACCGCGACAACGGTCACTGGCGCAAAGAGGTAGAGGGGGTACTGGTCGTAGCAGCGGCTGGCAGCGTTGATGATCTGGCCGAGCGACGGCTCGCCGGTCAGGCCGATGCCGAGGAACGACAGGCCGGCCTCGGCCGCGACGAAGGCCGGCAGGCCCAGCGAGATCGCGATCACGATCGGCGCCACCAGGTTGGGCAGCAGCTCCTTGAACAGGATCCGGCGGGTCGGTGCACCGATCACCTCGGCGGCCTGGATGAACTCGCGCTCGCGCAGCGAGAGCACCTGACCGCGGACCAGCCGGGCCAGGCTCATCCAGCCGAAGATCACCAGGATCGCCGACCAGGGCGAAGAACTGTGCCTGAGCCAGCGAGTCGGCGGTCGAGCCGAACCGGTCGACGATGATCGGCGCGACGTGCGAGCGCGCCCAGCAGGAACGGGAACGACAGGAACAGGTCGATGACGAACGAGATGACCCGGTCGAGCCAGCCGCGGGAGAAGCCGGCCACCAGGCCGACGCAGACACCGATGACCGTGCTGACGATGGTGGCGATCACCGCGATCAGCAGCGACGTGCGCAGCCCGAGCAGCAGCCGGGCCAGGTTGTCGTCCGCGGTGCTGGGCGCGATGCCGAGCGGGTGGTCCCAGGTGAAGTCGCCGAGAGGCGGCCCGACGATGGGAGTGCCGGTGAAGTCCGTGACCTCGACGATGTCGAGGGCGTACTTGCCGTCCTGGGTGCCCGAGATCTGGAGCAGCGTCGTTGATCAACGTGGCGAAGACAGCCGAGCAGGACCAGCAGCAGCACGATGACGCCGCAGACGATCGCGACCGGGTCGCGGCGCAGCCGGCCGAACGCGATCTGCATCGGCGACCGGCCCGCGAACGTCCTTGTCGGTCTTGTCCTTGCGCCGTCGACGACGGGTCGACTGCTCCTCGTCCTCCGGGGTCGGGAACTCGGCAAGAGACTCCGTTACCGGAAGGACCATGTTCACCTCACGCGCCGAGTCGGAACCAGCTGACAAGTATCGGGAGCGGTGTGCTCGCAACGAGGAACACTATGTGACGCAGTGCGCACTCTGGGACACTCATGCGTAACGATTCCGTCTCGGAGGACACGTTCAGGTTACGGCGATTCAGGCGTCAGACGGGACATCCTTCTCGCGGGACGGCGTCCACACCGGCCTCCTTGCGTTGGGCCGCGGTGATCGGCGCCGGAGCGGCGGTCAGCGGGTCGTATCCGCCCCCGCTCTTCGGGAACGCGATCACCTCGCGGATCGAGTCGGTGCCGGCCAGCAGCGCGACGATCCGGTCCCAGCCGAAGGCGATCCCGCCGTGCGGAGGCGCGCCGTACTTGAAGGCCTCGAGCAGGAAGCCGAACTTCTCCTCGCGCCTCGGCCTCCTCGAGCCCCATGATCGCGAAGACCCGCTTCTGCACGTCCTCGCGGTGGATCCGGATCGAGCCGCCACCGATCTCGTTGCCGTTGCAGACGATGTCGTAGGCCCACGCCAGCGCGTTGCCGGGGTCGGCGTCGAAGCCGTCCATGTCCTGGGGTGCCGTGAAGGCGTGGTGTACGGCGGTCCACGCACCGCTGCCCACGGCGACGTCGCCGGCAGCGGTCGCGTCGTCGGCCGGCTCGAACAGCGGGGCGTCGACGACCCAGAGGAAGCTCCAGGCGCTCTCGTCGATCAGCCCGCAGCGCCGGCCGATCTCGAGGCGGGCGGCTCCGAGCAGGGCACGGGTCGACTTGGTCAGCCCGGCGCCGAAGAAGACGCAGTCACCCGGCTGGGCGCCGACGTGGGCGGCGAGACCGGCGCGCTCCTCCTCGGAGAGGTTCTTGGCGACCGGTCCCCCGAGCTCGCCGTCCTCCTGCACGAGCACGTAGGCCAGGCCCTTGGCGCCGCGCTGCTTGGCCCACTCCTGCCAGGCGTCCAGCTGCTTGCGCGGCTGGCTCGCTCCGCCGGGCATGACCACGGCGCCGACGTACTGGCGCCTGGAAGACGCGGAACGGCGTGTCCTTGAAGTAGTCGGTGCACTCGACCAGCTCCTGGCCCATCCGCAGGTCGGGCTTGTCGCTGCCGAAGCGGGCCATCGACTCGGCGTAGGTCATCCGCGGCAGCGGGGTCGGCACGTCGTGGCCGATCAGCTTCCACAGCGCGACCAGGATCTCCTCGGAGAGCGTGAGCACGTCGTCCTGCTCGACGAAGCTCATCTCGATGTCGAGCTGGGTGAACTCCGGCTGCCGGTCGGCGCGGAAGTCCTCGTCGCGGTAGCAGCGCGCGATCTGGAAGTAGCGCTCCATGCCGGCCACCATCAGCAGCTGCTTGAACAGCTGCGGGCTCTGCGGCAGGGCGTACCAGCTGCCGGGCTGCAGCCGGGCGGGCACCAGGAAGTCGCGGGCGCCCTCGGGCGTGGACCGGGTCAGCGTCGGGGTCTCGACCTCCACGAAGTCGTGGCGCGTCGAGCACCTCGCGGGCGGCCCGGTTGACCTTGCTGCGCAGGACGGAGCGCCTCGTTGGGGCCGGACCGGCGCAGGTCGAGGTAGCGGTGCTTGAGCCGCGCCTCCTCACCGACCTCGATGTGCGTCGTCGATCGGGAACGGCAGCGCGGCGGCGGCGCTGAGCACCTCGACGCTCGTCGGCGATGACCTCGATCTCGCCCGACGGCGAGGTTGGGGTTGGCGTTGCCCTCCGGGCGCGGCGGAGACCGTGCCGGTGACCTTGATGCAGTACTCGCTGCGCAGGCTGTGGGCGACCTCCTCGTCGCGGACCACGACCTGGACGACGCCGCTGGCCTCGCGGAGGTCGAGGAACGCGACCCCGCCGTGGTCGCGTCGGCTTGGCCACCCACCCGGCGAGGGTGACGGTCTGGCCGACGTGCTCGGCGCGGAGGGCGCCGGCGTCATGGGTGCGGATCACTGCTGCTCCTTGGTGGTGACCTGCGGTCGCAGGTCTGTCCTCTGGCGGGGTCCAGGTGCCGGGGTCTGCCGACACCTGCTCTCCCGATGCGGATGTCCTTGACCTCGTGGGCCGCCGTCGGCGCTCGGCGAACCACACGAACGGGATGCCGCGGCGCTCGGCGTAGCGGATCTGCTTGCCGAACTTCTGCGGCGCTGGCCGCCACCTCGGTCGGGATGCCGCGGGCGCGCAGCGCGGCGGCGATCGTCGTCGCTGGCCGCGCCGCGACTCCTCGTCGTTGACGGCGACGAGCACCGCGCTGGGCACCGGCCCGGCTGGCCTCGAGCACGCCGTCGGCCAGCAGCGGCACGATCGTGCGCGAGACGCCGAACGAGACGCCGACGCCGGGGTAGACGTTCTTGCCGTCGTCGGCGAGGGCGTCGTAGCGACCGCCTCCGCCGACCGACTTGAGGTGCTCGTAGCCGCTCATGAAGATCTCGACCACGGTGCCGGTGTAGTAGTCCAGCCCGCGCGCGATCCGCAGGTTGGCCTCGACGGCGACCTGCTCGCTCGTGGCCGGAAGGCAGCCCTCGATGACCGCCGCCAGCTCCGTCAGACCCGTCTCGAGCAGCTCGTCCTCTACGCCGAGGGCGCGCACCTGCTCGACGAACGAGGTGTCCGGCGACCCGGATGCCGGCCAGGGCCAGGCACTGCTCGGCCTGCTCGGGCGTGGCGCCGGCCTGCGTCGACGAGCTGCTCGGCGACCGTCTCGGGCGGCAGCTTGTCGAGCTTGTCGATGATCCGGATCGCCGCCGTGACGTCGGCGATGCCGAGCCCGCGGTAGAAGCCCTGGATCAGCTTGCGGTTGTTGAACTGGAACGACACGCGGCGGCAGGGGCAGCGCGCCCAGCGCCTCCACCATCACCCGCATCACCTCGACGTCGTGGTGGAACGGCGAGCTCGCCCTGGCCGACGATGTCGATGTCGGCCTGGGTGAACTGGCGGTAGCGGCCGCTCCTGGGGCCGCTCGCCGCGCCAGGCCGGCTGGATCTGGTAGCGCCGGAACGGGAACTCCAGCTTGCCCGAGTGCTCGAGGACGTAGCGCGCGAACGGCACGGTGAGGTCGAAGTGCAGGCCCAGCCCGGAGTCCGCGTCGCTCCTCGGCCGCCTGCAGCCGGCGCAGCACGTAGATCTCCTTGTCGATCTCGCCGCCCTTGGCGAGCCGGTCGAGCGGCTCGACCACGCGGGTCTCGATGTTGGCGAAGCCGTGCAGCTCGAAGGTGTCGCGACAGCGACGCGATCACCGCGCGCTCGACGTTGCGGGGCCCGGGCAGCAGCTCAGGGAACCCGCTCAGCGGGGTCGGCTTGGTGCTCATCGGGTTCAGAGACCTCGGGTCACTTGTGCTGCGTCGCCGTCGGTCTGAAGGTCGAGCAGGAAGGGGTTGGTGGCGCGCTCCCGGCCGATCGAGGTCTGCTCGCCGTGACCGGGCAGCACCACGATGTCGTCGGCGAGGGTCAGCACCTTGGTGGCCAGGCGTGCGCAGCATCGTCGCGTGGTCGCCGCCGGGCAGGTCGGTGCGGCCGATCGAGCCGGCGAACAGCAGGTCGCCGGCGAACATGACCTCGCTGATGTCCGTCGCTCGTCGTACGGCGTGCGGAAGATGACCGAGCCCTCGGTGTGGCCGGGCGTGTGGTCGACCACGAACCTTCAGGCCGGCCAGCTCGAGCTCCTGCGCGTCGCCGAGCTCGCTGTACGTCGTCGGGCTCGGCCCACTCGTAGTCGCCGCCCAGCAGCATCGCGCTGGTCTCGCGGGACATGCCGGCCATCGGGTCGGCCAGCAGGTGCCGGTCGGACGGGTGGATCCAGGCGGTGGCGTCGTAGGTGCCGGCGACCGGCGCCACGGACCACATGTGGTCGACGTGGCCGTGGGTGACGCAGCACGGAGACCGGCTTGAGGCGGTGTTCGCGGACGATCTCGGCGACGCCGTCGGCGGCATCCTTGCCGGGGTCGACGACCACGCACTCGGTGCCCGGGACCCGTCGCCACGACGTAGCAGTTCGTGGCCCACGGACCTGCGGGGAAGCCGGCAATCAGCACCCGCGTCAGGGTATCGAGCGCGACCGGCGGACGTCGCGTCGGTATCGCACGTCACTATCCTGGGCGCACCTGTCCGGGCTGAAACGATGAAGAGGGACACGCGTGTGACGAGCACCGAATGGGGTCGGGTCGCCGACGACGGCACCGTCTTCGTGAAGACCGCCGACGGCGAACGCGCCGTCGGCCAGTACCCCGCCGGCACGCCCGAGGAGGCCCTGAAGTTCTTCACCGACCGCTTCGAGCGCGCTGGCGACGAGGTCAGCCTGCTGGACCAGCGGGTGCGCTCGGCGGTGCTCAGCCCCGAGGAGGCGACCGAGTCGGTCAAGACCGTGCGCGCCCAGGTCGTCGACGCCAACGCCGTCGGTGACCTGGCCTCGCTGGTCGGCGCGCCTGGACTCGCTCGGCCCGGTGATCGCCCAGCAGCGCGAGGCCCGCAAGGCCGAGAAGGCGCAGAAGGCGGCCGAGTCGAAGGACCGAGAAGGAGAAGCTGGTCGCCGAGGCCGAGAAGCTCGCCGCCGGCAACGACTGGCGCGACGGCGCCAACCGGCTCCGCGAGCTCCTCGACGAGTGGAAGGCGCTCCCCCGCATCGACCGGGCCTCCGACGACGCGCTGTGGAAGCGGTTCTCGACCGCGCGCACGGCGTACACCCGTCGCCGCAAGGCGCACTTCGCCGAGCAGAACGAGAAGCGCGAGGGCGCCCGCGTGGTCAAGGAGCGGCTGGTCAAGGAGGCCGAGGCGCTGGCCGACTCCACCGAGTGGGGCCCGACCGCCGGCCGGTACCGCGACCTGATGCGCGAGTGGAAGGCCGCCGGCCCGGCGCCCAAGGACATCGACGACGAGCTGTGGAAGCGGTTCCGCGGCGCCCAGGACACGTTCTTCGGCGCCCGCGACGCCGCCAACGGCCGCGCAGGACGCGGAGTTCGCCGCCAACGCCGAGGTCAAGGAGAAGCTGCTGGTCGAGGCCGAGGCGCTGCTGCCGGTCACCGACCTCGAGGCCGCCAAGAGGGCCTTCCGCGACCTCGCCGACCGCTGGGACGCCGCCGGCAAGGTGCCCGCGCGACCGGATGAAGGACCTCGAGGGCCGGATCCGCAAGGTCGAGCAGGCGATCCGCGGCGTCGAGGACGAGCAGTGGAAGCAGTCCGACCCGGAGAAGTCCGCCCGCGCCGACGACATGGTCTCCAAGCTCGAGGCGCGCCATCGCCAAGGTCGAGGCCGACCTCGAGAAGGCCCGGGCCGCCGGCAACGACAAGAAGGTCGCCGAGCTCGAGGAGAACCTCGCCTCCCGCCAGTCGTTCCTCGACATGGCCAAGCGGGCGTCAGCGCCGACTTCGGTAGCTGATCGGTCAGCGTCCGAGGAACGAGGCGGCGAGCTGGTCAGACCGCCGCAATCGAGGACGAGGTCGTGCGAGCGTATCGGCCCAGTCAGGCCGACTGGGACCTGCGCACGCCGATCGGCGTCTCGGGTAGGCGACTTCGTGACATCCGATACGCCGTACGGACGTTCGCAGGCTCAGTCGGCGATGCTCCTCGACACCGTGCGAGGCCAGCGCCGATGCGCGCTACTGGGTGACGCGGTAGGCGTCGAAGACGCCGGGGACGGAGCGGACGGCGCGCAGGACGGTGTCGAGGTGCTTGGCCTCGGCCATCTCGAAGGTGAAGCGGCGTCTTGGCGACCCGGTCGCGGGTGGTGGAGAGGTTGGCGCTGAGGATGTTCACGTGGGCGTCGGAGAGCACCATGGTGATGTCGGAGAGCAGCCGGGCCCGGTCGAGCGCCTCGACCTGGATGTTGACCAGGAACGTCGACTGGCCGGTCGGCGCCCACTCGACCTCGAGCAGCCGCTCGGGCTGCGCCAGCAGGCTCGGCGGCGTTGGTGCAGTCGCGTGCGGTGCACCGAGACTCCGCCGCCCTTGGTGACGAAGCCGAGGATCTCGTCGGGCGGCACCGGGGTGCAGCACTTGGCGAGCTTGACCCAGACGTCGGGCGCGCCCTTGACGATGACGCCCGGCGTCGCCGCCGGCGCCGACCCTGGAGCGGCTGCGGCGGCCGGTGATCGTGACGGCCTCGGCGAGGTCCTCGGCGGCGCCGTCGTCGCCGCCGTGCAGGTCGATGACCCGGCGTACGACGGCCTGGGCGCTGAGGTTGCCCTCGCCGACCGCGGCGTAGAGCGCGGTGACGTCGGCGAGCTTGAAGTGGGCGGCCGCCAGCGTCAGCGACTCGTGGGAGAGCAGCCGCTTGAGCGGCAGCCCCTCCTTGCGCATCAGCTTGGCGATCTGCTCCTTGCCGCGCTCGATCGCCTCCTCGCGCCGCTCCTTGGTGAACCACTGGCGGATCTTGGAGCGGGCCCGCGGCGACTTCACGAACGTCAGCCAGTCGCGCGACGGGCCGGCGTTGGCCGCCTTGGAGGTGAAGACCTCGACCACGTCGCCGTTCTCGAGCGTCGACTCCAGCGGCACCAGCCGGCCGTTGACCCGGGCGCCGATGGTGTGGTGGCCGACCTCGGTGTGCACGGCGTAGGCGAAGTCGACCGGCGTCGCGCCCGACGGGCAGCGCGATCACGTCGCCGCGCGGGGTGAAGACGTAGACCTCGGCGCGGTTGATCTCGAAGCGCAGCGACTCGAGGAACTCGCCCGGGTCCTCGACCTCGCTCTGCCAGTCGAGCAGCTGGCGGACCCAGGTCATGTCGTCGAGCGTCGCCGGGCCGGTCGGTGTCGACGCCGGCGCGGCCGTCCTCCTTGTACTTCCAGTGCGCGGCGACGCCGTACTCGGCGCGGCGGTGCATGGCGAAGGTGCGGATCTGCATCTCGACCGGCTTGCCCTGCGGGCCGATCACCGTGGTGTGCAGCGACTGGTACATGTTGAACTTCGGCATCGCGACGTAGTCCTTGAACCGGCCGAGCACCGGGTTCCAGCGCGAGTGCAGGACGCCGAGCACGGAGTAGCAGTCGCGGTCCTCGTCGACCAGGATCCGGATGCCGACCAGGTCGTAGATGTCGGAGAACTCGCGGCCGCCGACGATCATCTTCTGGTAGATCGAGTAGTAGTGCTTGGGCCGGCCGGTGACCGTCGCCTTGATCTTCGCCTCGCGCAGGTCCGCCTCGACCTGGCTGATCACCTCGGCCAGGAACTGGTCGCGCGACGGCGCGCGCTCGGCGACCATCCGCACGATCTCGTCGTAGATCTTGGGGTGCAGGGTCGCGAACGCGAGGTCCTCGAGCTCCCACTTGATGGTGTTCATGCCGAGCCGGTGGGCCAGCGGGGCGTAGATGTCGAGCGTCTCGCGGGCGGTCCGCTCCTGGCGTCTCCTGCCTGACGTAGCGCAGCGTGCGCATGTTGTGCAGCCGGTCGGCGAGCTTGATGACCAGCACCCGGATGTCGCGCGACATCGCGACGATCATCTTGCGGATGGTCTCGGCCTGCGCCGAGTCGCCGTACTTGACCTTGTCGAGCTTGGTCACGCCGTCGACGAGCTGGGCGACCTCGTCGCCGAAGTCCGCGCGGCAGCTGGTCGAGGGTGTACGGCGTGTCCTCGACCGTGTCGTGCAGCAGCGCGGCGACCAGGGTCGGCTCGGTCATGCCGATGTCGGCCAGGATCGTGGTGACCGCGAGCGGGTGGGTGATGTAGGGGTCACCGCTCTTGCGCATCTGGGTGCCGTGCATCTTCTCGGCGGTCACGGTAGGCGCGCTCGAGCAGCGCCAGGTCGGCCTTGGGGTGGTTGGCGCGCACCGAGCGGAACAGCGGCTCGAGCACCGGGTTGCCGGTCTGGCTGCGGGTGCCCATCCGGGCCAGCCGGGCGCGCATGCCGCGGCGCGGACCGGCGAGCGCCGGCCGACGGCCTCGGGCGCGCGTCTCGGGCGCGCGCAGCTCCCGCTGCGGCGGCGGCGGTGCGCTCCTCGGTCACCTCGCCAGTCTAGGTGCGGCGCGTCGAGCTGCGTCAGACGGTCATGAGGCGGTCAGCGGCAGGTCGCCGATCGGCCTCGCGGCCGGGCAGGAAGCCGAGCTCCATCAGCACGGCGACGCCGACGGCACGACGCCGCCGCACGCGCTCGACCAGCTCGCGGGTCGCCGCGACGGTGCCGCCGGTGGCCAGCACGTCGTCGACGAGCAGCACCCGCTCGCCCGGCGCGATCGCGTCGCGGTGCAGCTCGAGGGTCGCCTCGCCGTACTCCAGGGCGTAGGACACCGCGTGCGTCTCGCGCGGCAGCTTGCCGGCCTTGCGGACCGGCACGAAGCCGGCGCCGAGGGCGAGCGCGACCGGCGCGCGCGAGGATGAACCCGCGCGCCTCCATGCCGACGACCTTGTCGACGACCGTCGCGCCGGACTCGTCGCGCCCGGCGTCGGCCAGCGCCTCGACCACCGCGCGTGAAGCCCGTCGTGGTCGGCCAGCAGCGGCGTGATGTCCTTGAAGACGACGCCCGGCTCGGGGAAGTCGGGGACGTCGACGACCAGCCGCGCCAGCGCCTCGCGCGCGCGTCGCGTCCGGGCTCGCTCACTTCTTGCCGCGCTTGGACTTCGGCTGGCGGCGTCGGCTGCTGCCGGCCGGACGCCGGGCTCTGGCTCGACCGGGCCGCGCGGCGTCGGGCGCGACGCGGCCGCGACCGCAGCGCCTCGCGGCGCGCGGCGGCGCCGCCGGCGGGCTGCGCGCGCCGGGACGCCGTCGTCGCTCGCGGTCGAGCGTCGTCGCTCGGGCGTCGTCGTCGCGACCGGCATGTCCTCGGTGAACGCCGGCACCGACGGCGTAGCGGTCGGCCGTCGCGCTCGCGCGCGGGCCTTGGCCCGGCGCTCGGCGAGCACGACGTCGGTCTCGCTGCGACTTCAGGTGCACCAGCAGCGGCGTGCGCGATGAAGATCGAGGAGTAGGCGCCGGCCGCCATGCCGACGAACAGCGCGAGCGCGAGGTCCTTCAGCGAGCTCGACGCCGAGCTGCGACGGCGCTGACGTAGAGGATCGCGCCGACCGGGATCAGCGCCACGATCGAGGTGTTGATCGAGCGGACCAGGGTCTGGTTGACCGCGAGGTTCGCCGCCTCGGCGTAGGTCTGGCGCGTCTGCCGCAGGCTCGTGGGTGTTCTCGCGGACCTTGTCGAAGACGACGACCGTGTCGTAGAGCGAGAAGCCCAGGATCGTCAGCAGGCCGGTGACGGTCGCCGGCGTGACCTCGAAGCCGGACAGCGCGTAGACGCCGACCGTGATCGAGGATGTCGTGGACCAGCGCGACGATCGCGGCGACCGACATCTTCCACTCGCGGAAGTAGGCCCAGATGAACAGCACGACCAGGACCAGGAAGACCACGAGGCCGATCAGCGGCGCGCTGGGCGACCTCCTTGCCCCAGCTCGCGCCGATCTCGTCCTGGGAGATGTCGCTCGGTCGACGACCGGTCGTCTCGGATGACGCGTCGGCGACCTCGGTCGCTCTCCGTCCGGCGTCAGCGCCTCGGTCTGGACCAGGATCGCCTCGTTGCCGGCGGTGGTGACGACGGGCGCCGCGGCGCCTCGATGCCCGGCGCCGGCGACCGCCTCGCGCAGCTCGTCGGCGTCGTCCTGGGTGACCTCGCTCGGCGGCAGGTGACGCGGTACTGCGGTGCCGCCGGTGAACTCGATGCCGAAGTTGAGGCCCTTGAGCACGACGACCGAGGACGGCGACCAGCGACGATGACGCGCCGAGATGGCGTACCAGAGCCGCGGCGGCCGACGAAGTCGATCGGACTTGCGACCGTTGTAGAGGTCGTTGCCGAGCCGCGAGAACTTGCCCATCAGGCCTTCCCTCCCGCGGCGACGGCGGCCGCGATGCGGTCGATGCCGAGCGTCTCGGCGCTGAGGCCGGACAGCCGGTGCCCGCTGTTGAAGAACTTGAACCGGGCCAGCCACGACACCATCGGCTTGGTGAACCAGAACAGGACCGCGAGGTCGATCGAGGGTCGAGAGGCCGAGCGCGAAGCGCGAAGCCCTTCACCACGCCGGCGGCGAAGATGTAGAGCACCGACCGCGGCGAGCAGCGAGACGACGTCGGCCGCCAGGCAGGTGTCTTCGGGCCCGCACCCAGCCGGTCTCGACCGCGACCCGCATCGACTTGCCGTCGCGCATCTCGTCCCGGATGCGCTCGAAGAAGACGATGAACGAGTCGGCGGTGATGCCGACCGCGACGATCAGGCCGGCGATGCCGGGCAGGGTCAGCGTGAAGCCGGCGGTCTCGCTGAGCAGCAGCACCAGCGCGTAGGTCGATGGCGGCCGCCACGAGCAGCGAGGCGAGCACGACCAGGCCGAGGCCGCGGTAGTAGAGCAGGCAGTAGAGCATCACCAGGCAGCAGGCCGACGAGCGCCGGCGGTGAGGCCGGCGGAGAGCTGGTTGCCGGCCAGCGACGGGCCGATCGTCTCGACCGGCGGGTCGTCCTCGAAGGCGATCGGCAGCGCGCCGTACTTGAGGCTGGTCGCGAGGCTCGTCGGCCTCGGCCTCGGTGAAGTCGCCGGTGATCTGCGCGCTGGCCGTCGGTGATCAGGCCGTCCATGGTCGGCGCGGAGATGCACCTGGCCGTCGAGCACGATGGCGAACTGCTGCTCGGTGCCGACGCAGGGCGCCTGCGAGATCTCGGTGAACGTCGTCGGTGCCGGCGCCGTCGAAGTCGAGGTTGACGACGCCAGCTCGACCTGGCTCTGCGGCGATGCCGCGGCGTCGGCGTCGGTCGAGGTCGGTGCCCTCGATCATCGCCGGGCGACAGCAGGAACTTCTGACGTGCCGGTCGTCCGGGTCGGCTCGCAGGTGACCAGCGGCTTGTCGGGGTCGTCGACTCGACGGCTGCCGGGCACGGTGCCGTCGGCGGGCAGGTGAACGCGTTGAACGCTCGATCGACCTCGGCGTCGGGGTTGTCCATCCAGGCCAGCGGCGTCGTCGACGCGTCGCCTCGCCGCCGGCGTGCTCGGCCGTCGGGGCGGCCGGGCGACTCGCGACGCCGTCGGGCGGCGTCGTCGGACGGCTCGTGGCCGTCGGGTCGTGGCCGGCGCCTCGCTCGGTGGCCGGTCGGCTCGTCGGCGAGCCCGACGTCGGCCGGGCGGTTCGCGGCGTCGCCGTGCCGGTGCCCTCGGCGTCGGCGCTGCCGCGTCGGTCGGCGGCCGGCGGTCGGTGACGCCGGTGCCGGGCGGTCGGCGAGGGCTCGCGCTCGGGTCGGCGTCGGGTCGGGCTCGTCGGGGTCGGTCCGGGGCTGCCGGCGCACGCGCGCCGGCTCGAGTCGCTGCAGGCGACGAGCCGGAACCGCAGCTGGGCCTGGCGCTCGACGGTCTCGACCAGGTCGCGCCGGCTCTCGCCGGGGATCTCGACGACGATGAACTTGTTGCCCTGGGTGGTCACCTCGGCCTCGGCGACGCCCGAGCCGTTGACGCGCTGGTCGATGATCTCGCGCGCCTCGTCGAGGCTCTCGGCGCTGACGGGTCGCCCTTGGCGATCAGGGTGATCCGGGTGCCGCCCTGGAGGTCCAGGCCGAGCTCGGGCTTCCAGGTGCCGGCCAGGGCGACCAGCCCGTAGGACGATCGCCAGCCGAGGAAGAAGACCGACCAGGGTGCGTCCCGGGCGGTAGCGCTGCTTGCGCGCCATGTCAGTTCTCCTCCGCGCCTCGGCCTCGCCGGGCTCGTCGGTCGGTCGGTCGGCGGGCTCGTCGGCCGCCGGGGTACGACGGCGCCGATCGCCGCCGCGCGCGACCTTGATGCGTCACGCCCGTCGGCGATCTCGACCGCGCACGTGGTCGTCGTCGAGCGCGCGCACGGTGCCGAAGATGCCCGAGGTCAGCATCACCTCGTCACCCACGTCCAACGAGCTGCTGCATGCGTCCGAGTTCCTTCTGGCGGCGCTGCGCCGGACGGATGATCAGCAGCCAGAAGAGCAGCGCGATGCCGACGAGCGGCAGCAGGGAGACGAGTTCCTCCACGACAGAACCTCTCAAGCGATAGGACTGGGGTGCGCGGCCGCGGCGAGGACCCGGGCCGGCCGACGGGTCAAGTGTAACCGTGGGTGTGCGCCCAGACCACGAACCGGGGCGGCCCCGACGGCTCAGTCCTCGAACAGCGTCGCGTCGCCCGGTGGCCGGCGCCGGCGGCGGCGCAGCCCGAGGTGCTCCCAGGCCGCCGGGGTGGCGACCCGGCCGCGCGGCGTACGGGCCAGGAAGCCGTTGCGCACCAGGAACGGCTCGGCGACCTCCTCGACGGTCTCGCGCTCCTCGCCGACCGCGACGGCCAGCGTGGAGATGCCGACCGGTCCGCCGCCGAAGCGGCGGCAGAGCGCGTCGAGCACGGCCCGGTCGAGCCGGTCGAGGCCGAGGCTCGTCGACCTCGTAGAGCTCGAGGGCGCGCCCGGGCGACCTCGAGGGTGACCACGCCGTCGGCGCGCACCTGGGCGTAGTCGCGGACCCGGCGCAGCAGCCGGTTGGCGATGCGCGGCGTGCCGCGGGAGCGGGAGGCGATCTCGGCGGTGCCGTCGGCGGTCAGCTCGACGCCGAGCAGGCCGGCCGAGCGGTGCACGATCAGGTCGAGCTCGTGCGGCCTCGTAGAACTCGAGGTGGGCGGTGAAGCCGAAGCGGTCGCGCAGCGGGCCGGGCAGCAGGCCGGCGCGGGTGGTGGCGCCGACCAGGGTGAACGGCGGGATCTCCAGCGGGATCGCGGTGGCGCCCGGCCCCTTGCCGATCACGACGTCGACGCGGAAGTCCTCCATCGCCATGTAGAGCATCTCCTCGGCCGGCCGCGACATCCGGTGGATCTCGTCGACGAAGAGCACGTCGCCCTCGTTGAGCCCGGAGAGGATCGCGGCCAGGTCGCCGGCATGGGTGATCGCCGGCCCGCTGGTCAGCCGCAGCGGCGCGCGACATCTCGCCGGCGATGATCATCGCCAGCGTGGTCTTGCCGAGGCCCGGGCGGACCCGGAGAGCAGCACGTGGTCGGGGGCCCGGCCGCGCTGGCGGGCGGCCTCGAGCACCAGGCCGAGCTGGTCGCGCACCCGCACCTGGCCGACGACCTCGTCGAGGCGTGCGCGGGCGCAGCGCCGCCTCGACGGCGCGCTCGTCGCCCTCGGCCTCGGCGGCGGTCAGCGACTGGAGGTGCTGCCTCCTCGGCCGGCGTCGAGCTCGTCGTCGCTGTCATCGTCAGGCCTTGCTCAGCGTGCGGAGGGCGGCGCGGAGCAGGGCGCCGACGTCGGGCGCGTCGCCGGCCTCGGTCGGCCACGGCCTCGACCGCCTTGCTCGGCGTCCTTGGTCGACCAGCCGAGACCGACCAGGCCCTGCTGCACCTGGTCGCGCCACGGCTCGCCGGCGATCGGTGCGCCGGCGCGGACCGGCCCCGGTCGGCGGCCCGATCCGGTCCTTGAGCTCGAGGATGATCCGCTGGGCGCCCTTCTGCCCGATGCCGGGCACCCGGGTCAGGGTCTTGACGTCGTCGCCGGCGATCGCGCGGCGCAGGTCGTCGGGAGTGAGCACCGCGGTGATCGCCTGCGCCACCTTGGGCCCGACGCCCGAGGCGGTCTGCACGAGCTCGAACATCGACTTCTCGTCGTCGTCGCGGAAGCCGAAGACGGTCAGCGAGTCCTCGCGCACCACCATGCTCGTCGGCAGCGTGGCCTCGTGGCCGGTGCGCAGCGTGGCCAGCGTGTCGGGCGTGCACATCACCTCGAGGCCGATGCCGCCGACCTCGAGCACCGCACTGGACAGGGTCACCGCGGCGACCTCGCCGCGGACGAACGCGATCATGCTCTGCTCCTCACCTGCTGCGGGCTCGCTGCTGGCGCGACGGCGGCGTCGATCCGGGCCTGGGCGCCCCCGCGCCAGATGTGGGTGATGGCCAGCGCGAGCGCGTCGGCGGCGTCGGCCGGCTTGGGCATCGCGTCCAGCCGCAGGATCCGGGTGACCATCGCGCCGACCTGCGCCTTGTCGGCGCGCCCGTTGCCGGAGACCGCGGCCTTGACCTCGCTCGGCGTGTGCAGGGCGATCGGCAGCCCGCGCCGGGCGGCCGCGACGAGCGCGATGCCGCTGGCCTGGGCGGTGCCCATGATCGTGCTGGAGTCGGAGCGCGCGAAGACCCGCTCCACCGCCACCGCGTCGGGTGCGTACTCGTCGAGCCAGGCGTCGATGCCACGCTCGATCGTCACCAGCCGCTCGGCGATCGGCATGCTCGCGGAGGTGCGCAGCACGTTGACGTCGATCAGGGTCAGCGGTCGCCCGACCGAGCCCTCGACCACGCCCATGCCGCAGCGGGTCAGGCCAGGATCGATCCCCAGCACGCGCATCGCAGCCCGCCTTCCGTCCGAACGTGTGTTCGGAGACCACGCTAACCGCGAGTCGGACCGGCGCGACACGCAGCTCGGCGGCGAGCGTCGACGCCGCAGCCGTCAGGCGCTCGCGTCGAGCGACTCCATGACCTCGTCGGAGACGTCGAAGTTCGCGATAGATGTTCTGTACGTCGTCGAGGTCCTCGAGCGCGTCGATCAGGCGGAACATCTTGCCGGCCGCGTCCTTGTCGAGCTCGACCTGCAGGTCCGGCACGAACGACGCCTCGGCGGAGTCGTAGTCGATGCCGGCGGCCTGCAGCGCCGTGCGGACGGCGACCAGGTCGGTGGCCTCGGAGATCACCTCGAAGGCCTCCCCCAGGTCGTTGACGTCATCGGCGCCGGCGTCCAGCGTCGCCTCGAGCACGTCGTCCTCGGAGACCTCCTTGCCCTCCTGCTCGATGGGCACGAGCACGACGCCCTTGCGGTTGAAGAGGAAGGAGACCGAGCCGGGGTCGGCCAGCGAGCCGCCGTTGCGCGTCATCACCGTGCGGACCTCCATGGCCGCGCGGTTGCGGTTGTCGGTGAGGCACTCGATCAGCATCGCGACGCCGGCCGGGCCGTAGCCCTCGTACATGATCGTCTGGTAGTCGGCGCCACCCGTCTCGGCGCCGGAGCCGCGCTTGAGCGCGCGGTCGATGTTGTCGTTGGGCACCGACGACTTCTTCGCCTTCTGGATGGCGTCGTAGAGGGTCGGGTTGCCGGCCGGATCGCCGCCGCCGGTGCGCGCCGCGACCTCGATGTTCTTGATCAGCTTGGCGAACATCTTGCCGCGCTTGGCGTCGACAACCGCCTTCTTGTGCTTGGTGGTTGCCCACTTGGAGTGGCCAGACATGCGTACTTCCTCTTCTACCCGGATCGCACCAGGTCGACGAACAGTCGGTGCAGCCGGAGGTCGTCACCCATCTCCGGGTGGAACGACGTCGCCAGCAGTGGTCCCTGCCGGACCGCGACGATCCTACCGACGGCCGGTCCGTGCTCGACGCGGGCGAGTACGTCGACGCCCGCGCCCACCTCTTCCACCCAGGGTGCGCGGATGAAGATCCCGTGCACCGGGTCCGTCCACGCCGGTGACCTCGAGGTCGCCCTCGAAGGAGTCGACCTGGCGCCCGAACGCGTTGCGCCGCACGGTGATGTCGAGCCCGCCGAGCGTCTCCTGGTCGGCAGTGCCGTCCTCGACGCGGTCGGCGAGCATGATCATCCCGGCGCAGGTGCCGAAGACCGGCATGCCCAGCTTGATCCGGTCGCGCAGCGGCTCGAACAGCTCGAAGGTCCGGGCGAGCTTGGCCATCGTCGTGGACTCGCCGCCGGGGATCACCAGCGCGTCGCAGGCTTCGAGCTCGCTCGGGACGGCGTACGCCGAGGGCCGTGACCCCGATCGAGGTCAGGGCGCGCAGGTGCTCGCGGACGTCGCCCTGCAGGGCGAAGACACCGATCGTCGGCGTGGCAGGCGAGGTGGACACACCGTCACTTCTAGGTAAGGCGGTGATGATCGACTCGACCAGGTCGAGCCGCTCCCGCCACGGGTCCTCGGTCAGCGCCTTCGGGCCGTCGTTGGTGAAGTCCATCAGCTCACCCTCGCCGACCTCCGGCCACTCGATCCCGCCACAGTCCGGGTCCTCGCCCTTGGCGAAGCCGGCCCAGCACTCACTCATGTCGGCGGCGAGCTGGTCGGCGTCCGGCACGCCCGGCGCGTCTGCTCCGAAGCCGAACACGAACGGGTAGTCGGCGCCGTGCAGCGCTCCGCCGTACTTCTCCTTGGTCGCCTGGTCGGCGATCGAGAAGCGGTAGAGGTACGTCGGCGCGTCGTCGCCGTGCGCGAGCGCGAGGTTGCGGGCCGGCTCGCCGAAGATGACGTCGTTGGGGAAGTGCCGCCGGAACTCCTGCAGGCTGCCGTACGCCGCCAGCGCCTCGGCCTGCCGCCCCTTGACCAGCTCCTGGCTGAGCAGGTCCGCGTCGATGCCGAGCGGCACGAAGAACTTGGGGATCATCTCGAGGTCGGTGGCCCCGACGATGTAGGGCACGTCGGCCTCCTCCCCCGCCGCGAACGTGTCCGCCACCGACTTCGGCAGCACCGGGTCGATGACCGGGATCTCGTTGCGGAGCAGCAGCGCCGGCAGCCGGGCGACCGCATTGGCGTCCAGCGCGCGCAGCTCGTCGGCGTCCGCGTCGGGCGCACCAAGGGACGCGGCCAGCGAGTCGCCCAGGTCGACCGCGGCGTCCCACTGCCATCGGTCGTTCGC
Source organism: uncultured Actinomycetota bacterium (assembly GCA_963769475.1). GTDB lineage: Bacteria > Actinomycetota > Actinomycetes > Propionibacteriales > Nocardioidaceae > Nocardioides. The sequence goes on from CAVYLX010000005.1 coordinate 475,786, forward strand.
GGCCCAGGCCCGACTGGGAGACGGCTCGGTCGAAGAGCCCGTCGGCCTTGCGGCGAGCTCATCAGGTAGTTGACGGAGACCCCGCCCGCGGAGATCCCGAAGATCGTGACGTTGTCGGCGTCGCCGCCGAACCCCTCGATGTTGTCCTGGACCCACTCCAACGCCGCGATCTGGTCGAGCAGTCCGAAGTTCGCGACCGGCTCCTCGCCGCGCTCCTCCGCCTCGGCCTCGAGTGCCGGATGCGCGAAGTAGCCGAGCCGCCCGAGCCGATAGCTCACCGAGACGAGCACGACGCCCTGGTCGACGAGACCCTTGGCCATCTCCAGCGGCAGGGTGCTGGTGCCGGTCTTCAGCCCGCCGCCGTGGATCCACACCATCACGGGTAGGTCGTCGGTCATCTCGGCCGGACGGTGGACGTTGAGGTAGAGGCAGTCCTCCATCGAGTCCGGGTTCAGCGTCTGCTGGCCGGCCTGGAGGCACGGCGGTCCGAACTTGTCGGCCTTCCGGTTGCCCGACCAGTCCTTGGGTGGCTGCGGCGCGCGCCACCGCAGGTCGCTCGACCGGCGGGGCGGCGTACGGGATGCCGAGCCAGTTGCGGACGCCGTCCGCCTCCTGCCCGACCACCGCGCCGGCATCGGTGTCCACGACCAACGGGTTGTCGAGGTCGCTGCGCTTGAGGTGGGACCCGCAGCCGACGGTCGCGCACAGCGCCGCTGCGACCAGCGCGCCCAGAAGGGCACGGCGTCGACGGGTCACGCGGGAAGGTTACTGGCAGAGTGGCTGGGTGAAGATCGCGGTGCCGCTCCTGTGCATCGGTCTGATCGTGGGTGGCTGCGGATCGTCAGAACCCAAGCCACGCACGGCCGTCGAGACTCCGTCCGAGCGCCCGTCATCGTCCGCCCCGGCCGAGCCGGAGGAGCCGGGAGACGCCGCCGTTGCGGCGTACGTCGCCTGGCTGGACGCCCTGAAGGACCACGACGCCGCGGCCGCCTGCGCCCGGCACGCACCCGAGCTCACCATCGCCCTGCGGCAGGAGGCGATCCTGGTCGACCGGGCGGAGCTGGGCGACCCGTGCACGAGCTTCGTCGCGATCCTGTGGGAGGACCCCGCCCGCGAGTACGCGCCGCTCGGCGTCGAACCCACCCAGGTGACCGGCGAGGACGCGATCCTGGCCGCTGACTTTCCGGAGGTCGACCAGACGGTGACCATGGCCCTGAGCAACGGGTCGTGGTTCGTCGCTTCCACGACGGCCCGGGCCGCTGCCTCCGAACGCTGGCTGGCCGGCTGGTGCCAGCTCGAGCTCGGCATGGACCGGGCGGCGGTCGTCGCCGTGATGGGCGACCCGTCGGGCGAGTACACCGTCAGCGACGGCGGCGAGCCCCAGCTCTACTGGACCCAGCGCCAGTACGACTTCCGCGCCTACCTCGACGCCGCCGGTCAGCGTGATCGACCTGGTCGGCGACTACGACGCTCTCTCGGCCGAGGACCGTGCGCGGCTGTCTTGCCCCGAGCTGCGCTGACCAGGCTGCGTCAGGAGCAGAGGCCGACGACCGCGACCGTGTAGTTGCGCGTGTTGGAGGCGACGGAGCTCCAGGTCGTCGATCCGAAGTTGCGGTTGGCGACCACCCAGGCTGTGCCTCCCGAGATGGCGGCCACTGACCGTCTGCGAGGTCGTCCGGTCGACGGTCGGCAGTCGTCGCTCCGCCCGCGTCCGTAGTGCAGCGTGTAGCTGGTCGCACCCGAGACGGCGGCCCAGTTGAAGGTCACCGACAGGACTCCGAGTCCCCCGCAGGTGAACGAGGCCGACGGCGGAACACGTGACGTGGTGAACGTGGCGCCGGTGACGGTCGACCGGGTCGAGTCCAACGCAGCCCAGGCATGGGTGGGCAGCACCGCCATCGCTCCCCCGAGCGCGACAGCGAGCAACGCCGGCGCTCCGCGCCGGGCAGCCCGGCGCTTGGCCGAAGCTCGGCGGCGACGGTCGGAGGCGGGTCGTCGTCCCCTCGGTCCTTGCGCCGCAGCAGCACCGAGAGCAGGAAGGCCCCGTAGCCACCGAGCAGCACGAGGCCGACCGGACCGGTGGACCAGGCGACGACGTAGCCGGCCTTGGGCACGACGAAGACCACCCGTTGCGCCTCGCGTGACGGTGTAGACCTCGGCGTCGGGCTGTTGGTTGGCGTCGCCGCGCATCGTCAGCTGCCGTTCGGCACCTTGCTCGGCGAGGTTGACGCACCCGGTGGGTCACCCGGTTGCCGCTCGAGTCGATCACCGACACCACGTCGTCGACGCGCAGCTCGGTCGCGGCGACCGTCCGGGTCAGGGCGAGGTCGCCGGTGTCGATGGTCGGGGACATGGAACCCGACCGGAAGACCAGGAGATGCACGCCGGCCGTCACGGCGACGATGCCGAGCACCAGACAGAGCGCGCCGAGCACCGCCCCGACAGTCAGCAGGAGCTCCCGGACCCGTCGCATCAGGAGACGTCCGAGGTCCCGGTGAAGGTGAACACGACGTCGGTCGCAGTCTACCCTGCAAGGCAGGGTGTTAGCCGCGTCGGGAAGCGTGACCTGGAAGCACAGACGTCTCGGACGCCGCCGAGCAGCCAGCGGTCCCGGGGCGTCGAGAGATCGAGTCGTGGCGTTCAGAGGCGGTGCCGCGGTCCAGTAGAGTGCCGTGCCATGTGCAGGTTGCCGTCGGCGACGGTGGAGGTCACGGTGGTGTCGGCCGTGACCTTCACTGCTAGGGCAGCGCCGCAGACCGTATGTGTCGGCGTCGGTGCCGGTGAGCCGCCGGTCCGTGTACTTCAACGGCGCGGTGCCGTTGTTCTTGATGACCAGCACCTGCCGGCGGACGTGTTGCCGGGCACCATCGCGCGGCAGGCAAGCGTCGTGTATGCCGGGATGCTGTCGAAGGTATTGACCTGGAGGTCAATCGTCCCGGAGGTGAAGGTCGTGCCAGTGATCGTCACGTCGTCGGTCCAGAACGCGAAGGTGCCGGTCGCGCCGACCCCGAGCAGGACGCCGAGACCCAGGAGCGCGCGCAGCTTCTGCGAGCGCTGACCCGGCTTGCGACCCAGGTGCTTAGACATCGGCCGTCTCCTTCACAGGTCTGGTGCGTCGTCTGTCGCGGGCTGCTCCCACGAACGACAGGAGCGCGTAGCCGAGGAGGCCGGCTGCTGCGGCGTACACACCGAGCTGCCGTTCCTTGGCGGTGAGCAGGTTGTTGACGTGGCCGAGGTAGGGCACGGAGTACCAGACCTCGCCCTTGATCTGCACCGCCTGGACCGGCTTCGGGTCCGGATCCTCGTTGGCGTCTCCCTTGGTGCGGAGGACGACCTTGCCGTCACCGTCGAAGCCCTGCGAGACCACGCGATGCGTGACGACGGCCGGCTTGCCGGACTCCAGCTGGTAGGTGATCGCGTCACCCGTGGCGATCGACTCCGGGTCAACCGGCCGGACCACGACCAGCGATCCCGGTGGGTACGTCGGCTCCATCGAGCCGGTCAGCACGGTGTACGGCGTCGCCCCAGCGAGGCGAGGCACCAGCACTGCCACGGTGAGGGCCGCCGCGACCCCGAGAATGACCGTCCACGCCGCCACCCGGACAGTCCAGGTGGCGACGTGGCGCAGGGTCGTGGGACTGGTCACGTGAGCTCGAGCTACGGCGTGTGTGTCTGGGTGGCGACCACAGTGACGTCGGCCAACGAGGCGCTGAGTCCGGTGACCACGTTGGAGTCGTTGTCCTCGTCCCCGAGCGGCCAGGTGATGGTCAGCGTGGCCTCGAGCACGTCCCCGTTCTCGATCGGCACGTCGGTGTCGTCGTCGGCGCCTCCGTCGACGGTGTAGGTGTCCGTGAAGCCGATCTCGGACACCAGCTCCGGGGCACCGGTGATGTCGCTCGGGCCGGTGGCGTCGAACGAAGCGGTCAGGTGCTCGCCTTCGGTGTCCACCGTGTACGTGCACACCTGGGTCAGAGTGTCGCCAGGCACCAGGACCTGAGCGACGTACGCCGCTCCACCGTCGAGGAGCCAACCGGTGCAGACCGGTGTCCCCAGAGACAGGTGACCCGAGTCGATGTCGGTGCCGGCGATGATGTCGGTGTCCGTCCAGAACGCCAGCGTTCCGACACCGCCGAGCAGCAGCACAGCCGCCGCGCCCCCGGCGAGTGCACCCTTCGTGGTCCTGTTCATGCGTTTCCCTCCACAGATGGCAGACGTCCCTCACGCCGGCGCACCGGAAGTGCACCACCGCGGGAGGGGGCCCTGGGAGGAAAGGACTGGAACCAGACCAAACGGCCGGTCGAAAGGGCCGACCGGCCTGGCCGCTGGTCAGAAGTGACTAGCGGCGAGTGACAGGTGGCACTTACCAGCCGCGCTCGGCGAGCCGGTGCGGCTGCGGGATGTCCTCGACGTTGATGCCGACCATGGCCTCGCCGAGACCGCGCGAGACCTTGGCGACCACGTCGGGGTCGTCGAAGAACGTGGTGGCCTTGACGATGGCCTCGGCGCGCTGCTCGGGGTTGCCGGACTTGAAGATGCCCGAGCCGACGAAGACGCCCTCGGCGCCGAGCTGCATCATCATCGCGGCGTCGGCCGGGGTGGCGATGCCGCCCGCGGTGAACAGCACGACGGGCAGCTTGCCCTTCTCGGCGATCTCCTTGACCAGCTCGTAGGGTGCCTGCAGCTCCTTCGCGGCGACGTACAGCTCGTCGGCCTCGAGGCTGCCCAGGCGGCGGATCTCGCTGCGGATCGTGCGCATGTGGGTGACCGCGTTGGAGACGTCGCCGGTGCCGGCCTCGCCCTTGGAGCGGATCATGGCCGCGCCCTCGGTGATCCGGCGCAGCGCCTCGCCGAGGTTGGTCGCACCGCACACGAACGGCACCGTGAACTGCCACTTGTCGATGTGGTTGGCGTAGTCGGCCGGCGTCAGCACCTCGGACTCGTCGACGTAGTCGACACCGAGGCTCTGCAGCACCTGGGCCTCCGCGAAGTGACCGATCCGGGCCTTCGCCATCACCGGGATCGAGACCTGCTCGATGATGCCCTCGACCATGTCGGGGTCGCTCATCCGGCTGACGCCGCCCTGGGCGCGGATGTCGGCGGGCACGCGCTCCAGCGCCATCACGGCGACCGCGCCGGCGTCCTCGGCGATCTTCGCCTGCTCGGGGGTGACCACGTCCATGATCACGCCGCCCTTGAGCATCTCCGCCATGCCGCGCTTCACGCGCGTGGTACCGGTCGTCGGGTCCTCAGCCATGCCTCAATCGTACGGCGGTCAGGCCGGAGGGCCGACATCGGCGGCGTTGGCGGACGCCTCCTCGGCGACTACCTGCCGGTAGACCATCTGCACCCGCTGGATCACCGTCAACGTGTTGGCGATGACGAGCGCCCACAGCGTGATGTACATCAGGATCGGCAGGTCGAAGATCGCGCCCAGACCGGTCATCACGAGGATCGAGACCAGCCGGTCGGCGCGCTCCGCGATGCCGCCCTTGGCGGTGAGGCCGAGCGACTCCGCCTTGGCCCGTGCGTACGACGTCACGCCGCCCATCACCAGGCAGTAGAGCGTCACGCACAGGTAGAGGTAGCTGTCGCCGGGGCCGGCGAAGTAGAGCGCGAGGCCGCCGAAGATCGCGCCGTCGCCGACCCGGTCGAGCGTCGAGTCCCAGAACGACCCGAACTTCGACGTCTTGCCGGTCAGCCGCGCCATGTAGCCGTCGATCAGGTCGCTGAACACGAACAGCGTGATCACGATGACGCCGATCAGCAGCTCACCGCGCGGGAAGAAGACCAGGGCGCCGGCAGAGACCCCGAGGGTGCCGAAGAAGGTGACCATGTTGGGGGTCACGCCGAGGCGGATCAGCAAATGGGCGACGGGTTTCCAGATGTTGACCCAGAAGTCGCGGAATCTCTCGAGCATGGCGGCAGCAGGCTACCTGCCGGGTGCAGGCGTAGTCTCGCCACCTGGGGCCACTCAGGCTCCCCATCAGAGGAATCCCTCATGAGCGACAAGTCGCCTCGCCAAGGTATGTCCAAGAAATCCGGGAAATCCATCAAGGAGAAACGCGCCGAGAAGCGCGACAAGTCGTCGACCGACACCTCCAGCTCGATGGACCAGCTCACGAACAAGAAGCGCTGATCGCGGCCGTGTCCCTCCTCTCCCTCGGGGTGGTGGGATCGTCGGCGAAGGAGAACGAGCACCGGCTGCCCCTGCACCCGGATCACCTGGCCACGCTGGACGCCGACCTCCGCGCATCGATCACGCTCGAGACCGGCTACGGCGTCCGTTTCGGGTACGCCGACTCCGACCTGTCCGGCATCGTGGCGGGCTTCCTCCCCCGGGCCGAGCTGATCGCCGGCCTCTGACGTGGTGCTGCTGCCCAAGCCGCAGCTCGACGACGTCGAGGCGCTGAGCCCCGGCCAGGTGCTGTGGGGCTGGCCGCACTGCGTCCAGGACACCGCGCTGACCCAGGCCGCCATCGACCGCCGCCTCACCCTGATCGCCTTCGAGTCGATGAACCACTGGACCCGCGACGGCAGCGTCGGCCTCCACGTCTTCCACAAGAACAACGAGCTCGCCGGCTACTGCTCGGTGCTGCAGGCGATGGAGCTGGCCGGCATCACCGGCGACTACGGCCGCCGGCTCAGCGCCGTCGTGATCGGCTTCGGCGCCACGGCCCGCGGCGCGGTGACCGCGCTCAACGCCCACGGCGTCTACGAGGTCGCGGTGCTGACCGCGCGTGGCGTCGCCGCGGTCGGCTCACCGATCCACTCGGTGCGGATCCGGCACCTGGACCCCGACCCCGAAGAGCCGCACCTCAGCGTCATCACCGAGCGCGGCCGCGAGCCGCTGCCGGCGTACCTCGCCGAGAACGACATCGTCGTCAACTGCACGCTGCAGGACCCGCTGGACCCGCTGACCTACCTGCAGACCGCCGACCTTGGCGCGTTCCGGAAGGGCAGCCTGATCGTCGACGTGTCCTGCGACCTCGGCATGGGCTTCGAGTGGGCCCGGCCGACGACCTTCGACGAGCCGGCGTTCGAGGTGGGCGACCACGTCCTCTACTACGCGGTCGACCACAGCCCGTCGTACCTCTGGGGCTCGGCGACGTGGGAGAACAGCGTCGCGATCGTGCCGTTCCTGCGGCCGGTGCTCGAGGGCGCTACGTCATGGGATGCCGACGAGACCCTCAGCCGGGCCATCGAGATCCGCGACGGACTCGTGGTGAACCCGGCGATCCTGAGCTTCCAGGGTCGCGACCCCGAGCCGCCGTACGCGATTCAGGCCGGCAGCGCCCTCAGCGCCTGAACTAGACCGGCTTCCCGCAAAATTTGGGGACGACCGTTGACAGCCTGTCCTTTGCAGGCGCATTCTCCTAACTATGTTAGGCACACCGAAGCGCGATAGGGTAGCCGAACGCCGTGCGGCAACGAGGCGCGAGATCCTCGACGCCGCCTGGGCGCTGGCCCGGGAGGTGGGCCTGACCCAGATCACGTTGCGCGACGTCGCGGACCGGGTCGGCATGCAAGCCCCGTCGCTCTACAGCCACTTCGCCTCGAAGCTGGCGATCTACGACGCGATGTTCGGCGAGGCGTGGGGTGACTACGAAGCAACCTTCGCCGAGCTCGATGACAAGGTGGCGGAGCTGGAGGCCAGTGACCCGCGCGCCGCGATGCTCCTGCTCTCGCGCCACTTCTACGACTTCGCCGTCGCCGACCACCCGCGCTACCAGCTGATGAACGAGCGGATCGTGCCCGGCTTCGAGCCCAGTGCGGACTCGTACGCCCCATCGGTCCGCGTCATGACGGAAGGACGGCGCCGGATCATGGCGCTCGGGGACATCACGGACGCGGACTTCACGATCTGGGTGTCGATCCTCGGCGGCCTGATCAACCAGCACTTCGCCAACGACCGTGGCGGCACTCGCATCACCGCGCTGCTCTCTCGGGCTGTCGACATGTGGGCCGACGCCGTCGGCCTTCCCGCCACTTCAGCCACACCCTCTCCCAACGGGAGCAAGCCATGATCACCACTACCCCCAGCAGAGACGACCTCATCCGGCCGCACATCCCCCGGCCGCTCGCCATGCAGCTCGCCGAGACCGAGTACGCCCGCATGGCCGAGACCCTGGCCGGCCTCGGCCCCGACGACTGGACCCGCCCGACGGACTGCACCCTCTGGGAGGTCCGGCAGCTCGCCTGCCACATGATCGGCATGGCCAACATGGTCACCACGCCCCTCGAGACACGCAGGCAGTCGCGCAAGGCGGAGGCGATCGCCAAGGCGCAGGGCGTGGACCAGCTGACGGCCACCACCGGCCTCCAGGTCAGCGAGCGCGCCGACTGGACGATCGCCGACATCGTCGAGGGCGCCAAGAAGGTCGGACCCAAGGCGCTCCGCGGCCGGCGCCTCACCCCGGGATTCATGCGGAAGCGGCGGTTCCCGGACCCGCAGCACGTGAACGGCCGCGACGAACACTGGACGATCGGCTTCCTCAGCGACGTCATCCTCACCCGCGACCCGTGGATGCACCGCATGGACATCGCCAAGGCGGTCGATGCACAGCCGGTGTTGACCCCCGAGCACGACGGGGTGATCCTGGCGGATGTGGTGGCCGAGTGGGCCGAGCGCCACGGACAGCCCTACCGACTCACCTTGACCGGACCAGCGGGCGGCACCTGGTCGTCCGGCACCGACGGGCAGGTCATCGAGATGGACGCCATTGAGTTCTGCCGTGTGGTCTCGGGCCGCGGCACCGGCGAGGGACTCCTCGCCACGGAAGTCCCGTTCTGAAGCCGAGAGGAACCAGCCATGGAAACCCACCGCATCACCCCCGACGTCACCGTGCTGAGCGACAGTGCGGAGGTGCCGGGGATCGGGCACCTCCCGGTCAACACGTTCGTGATCCACGCCGAACAGCCGGTCGTGGTCGACACCGGCCTGAGCACCCCTGACAAGGACTTCGTGTCCGAGCTGTCGCGGGTGATCGACCCCGCCGACGTCCGCTGGATCTGGATCACGCATCCCGATCGCGACCACACCGGCGGCCTCTGGTCCCTGCTCGAGGCGGCGCCGAACGCGCGGATCGTCACCACCTTCATCGGCGTCGGCATCATGTCGACCGAGTGGACGGTCCCGATGGATCGGGTCTACCTGCTCAACCCCGGGCAGACCCTCGACGTCGGAGACCGGACGCTCACCGGCTACCGGCCGCCACTCTTCGACAACCCGGCGACAGTCGGCTTCCTCGACAACAAGACCGGTGCCTTCATCTCGTCGGACTGCTTCGGCGGACCGCTGAGCTCGGCCGAGCTGGCTACTGCCGCCGACGTCCGAGCGGTACCCGACGAGGAGCGGCGGGCAGCCCAGCTGCTCTGGGCCGCCATCGACAGCCCCTGGGTGCACAACGTCGACGCCACCAAGTACGCCGCCTCCGTGGACGCCGTGCGGGCGCTCGACCCGTCCGCGCTGCTGAGCACCCACCTGCCGCCGGCGGTCGGCCTCAACGACGCGATGTTCGCGGCCCTCGACGAAGCGCCGACCGGTCCGGAGTTCGTCGGTCCCGACCAGCAGGCGCTGGAGGCGCTGTTGGCGTCGTTCGAGCCGGCGACTGCCACCTAGCCGGCAGAGTCCCAGGCCCCGGCCAGGAGGGCCCGGGTCTCGGTGAGCAGCTCGGGCAGGGTCTTGGTGCGCCCGATGATCGGCATGAAGTTCTGGTCGCCGGGCCACCGAGGCACGACGTGCTGGTGCAGGTGGGCGGCGATGCCGGCGCCGGCGATGGCGCCCTGGTTCATGCCGATGTTGAACCCGGCCGCCCCGGAGACCGCCCGGATCACCCGCATCGCCTGGCGGGTGAGGTCGGCGATCTCGGCCGCCTCCTCGTCCGTGGTCTCGGTGTAGTCGGCGACGTGGCGGTAGGGGCAGACCATCAGGTGGCCCGGCGCGTAGGGGTAGAGGTTGAGGACGGCGTAGGCCAGCTCGCCCCGGCGCACGATCAGCCCGAACTCGTCGTCCTTCGCCGGGATCTGGCAGAACGGGCACTCGCCCGAGGACGCGTCGGTCGGCTTGTTCTCGCCGCGGATGTAGGCGATCCGGTGCGGGGTCCACAGCCGGTCGAGCTGGTCGGCCTCCCCCACGCCGTGCTGGACCAGGTCGTCGTCGCTCATCTATGGGCGGCCTCGGGGTCGGGGATGTTGAGCAGCTCCTCGATCGGCAGGTCCGGGTCGATCACTGCGCCGAGCCGCTTGGCGTGCCCGTCGAGGATGAGCCACACCGAGTCGCTCAGCAGCGTGGCGAGCTCGGCGGTGTCGGGTCGTCGCGGCTCGCGAGACACCCAGCGGCGTACGGCGCTGAAGGCGGCGCCCACCAGCGCATAGGCCAGCGGGTCGATCGCGGCGGCGTCGTCCTCGTCGAGCTCGAGGCCGAGCATGTCGATCGCCGTCTCCAGCACCTCGACGATCACCGACGCGACCCGGTCGAGGCCCTGCTCGAGGGCGCCGCCGATGGACGCGTGGTCGACGAGTCGATGCAGGGCGGGGTGGGCGGCCGCCCAGTCGACGTAGGCGAACACGATCCGGTGGATGATCTCGCGCACCGTGCCGTCGAGGGTCAGCGCTGGCAGCAGCCGGTCCATGACGCCTTCGACGATCTCGACCAGCATGGCGTGGTCGAGATCGGCGCGGTCGGTGAAGTGGCGGTAGACGACGCTCCGGTTCAGCCCGGCCTGCTCGGCGATCTGCTGGACGTGGATCTCGGCGCCCGGCTCGGCCGCCTCGACGACGGCGATCGCGGCATCGAGGATCACCTGGCGACGCTCCTGGTTGTGCTTGTCCCAGCGCGCCTGACGTCCGTCCGGACTCTTGGCGCTGGTGGACATGGCTCAACTCCGCTTCTCGGAACCCCTCACCGAAGCGTAACGGCGGCGAGCGCCGCGGAGCCGCTGTGACCCGCCCGTCGGTGGGGCAGCCACGCGGAGCATCTCGTCGACGTCGACGATCTTGACCCGCGCCCGGCCCCGGTCGGCCCCACGCCGGCGCTCCTCGGCGTCGATGGCGCGCCAGCCTGCGAGGTCGACGACATCGGGCTGGCGGCCGCGGACGACCGACGCGATCGACTCGGGCGTGCCGACGGGCGCGGGCAGGCCGGCGTCGAGGTCGTCGAGGATCCGGTCGACGGTCTCCTGGGCGCAGGTCTTGTTGGTGCCGATGAAGCCGGTCGGGCCGCGCTTGACCCAGCCGGCGACGTACACGCCCGGCGTGACGCGGCCGCGGTCGTTGGGCACGGTGCCGGTCGCGGCGTCGTAGGGCAGGTCGGCCACGGGCTGGCCGTGGTAGCCGACCGCACGCACGACGAGGCCGCAGTCGAGCGTCTCGACGTCGTCGGTCGCGACCGGGCGGAGTACGCCGTCGGTATCGGGCTCGAGGCGGTTGCGGACCACCTCGATGCCGGTCACGCGCTCCTCGCCCAGGATCCGCACCGGCGAGGTGAGGAAGCGGAGCACGATCGTCGGCAGCGCCGGGTCGACCGGCCGGGCCGCGAGCTCAGCGAGCACCTTGCCCTTGGTCGTATCGGCCGGGAGGTCCGGGGGTTCGGTGGTCGAGTAGCCCGCGAGGGACGAGTGGGCGTATCGAGACTCGAGGACGACGTTGAGCCCTTGCACGCCCGCCAGCCCGATCAGCTCGGGCACGGTGAACGCGGCCTGGGCCGGTCCGCGGCGGCCGAGCACGACCACCTCGCGCACCTTGCTGCGGCGGAGGGCGGTCAGCGGAAGGGTGGCGATGTCGGTCGAGGCCAGAGCCTCGGGGTCGGCGGTGAGGATCCGCGCCACGTCGAGGGCGACGTTGCCGTTGCCGACCACGACCGCGCGTTCGGCGTCGAGCGGCACGACCAGGTCCTGCTTGTCGGGGTGGCCGTTGTACCAGCCGACCAGGTCCGTGCTCGAGCACGAGCCCGGCAGCTCCTCCCCGTCGAGCCCGAGGCCGCGGTCGGCCGCAGCGCCGACGGAGTAGACCACCGCGTGGTACTGCGCGGTCAGCTCCTCGTGGCTCAGGTCGGGACCGATCTCGACACCGAGGAAGTAGCGGAAACCGGGCTGGTCCTCGATCGCGCGGAACAGCCGGGTGACCTGCTTGGTGGACTGGTGGTCGGGCGCGACCCCGGCCCGCACCAGGCCGTACGGCGTCGGCAGCCGGTCGTAGACATCGACCTGCAGCTCGGGGTGCTTGAGCAGCTCGTCGGCGGTGTAGAGGCCGGCCGGTCCGGCGCCGACGACCGCGACCCGGAACGGGCCGGGACGGCTCAGCCGACGCTGCTTCGCGACGACGGCCAGCGGTCGCCGGTCGGTGTGCGGGAAGACGTCGTAGTACTCGGCGTTGAGCGCGATGAACGGCTGCTGCGACTCGTCGAGGACCGTCTCCGGCAGGATCGCGTCGACCGGGCAGGCCGTGGTGCACGCGCCGCAGCCGACGCAGGAGTTCGCGTCGACGTACAGCATCTCCGCCTCGGCGAAGCCAGGCTCACCGGGAGCCGGATGGATGCAGTTGACCGGGCAGGCGACGACGCACGAGGCATCGGCGCAGCAGGACTGCGTGACGACGTAGGCCATGGGTGGCCGTCAGCTGGCCGCGGACGCGGGCTCGCTGCGGAAGCGCGAGGAACGGCCGTCGATCTTCATCAGGCGCCAGACCTGGCGGCTGGTGCGGTTCATCATGCCGGTGTCCTCGGCGAGCATCCGGACGTCGCCGAAGAGGTCGCGCAGCATCTTGCGCGACTCGGGCTGGCGCCAGTAGAGGTCCTTCACGACCGACTTCGGGATGCCCATGTCCTTCCGGGCCTGGCGGCTCGGCACCAGGATCTCGTCGCAGAGCCAGCGCATGATGATCGGCACCGCGACCGACAGGACCGCACGGTCGAACCTCCGGAGCTTCGGTGCCCGGTGCTCGAGGTACTGGTGCGCGAAGCCGATGTGGCGGGCCTCCTCGGCCACATGGATCTGCATGATCCGCTCGAGCAGCGGGTGCATGTCCTCGCCCGCCCGCAGGATCGACTTCTGCACGTGGTCGATCGGCTCCTCGCCGGCCAGCACGCCGTAGTAGAAGCCGAACGGCACGAGCTTCGCCGCAAGCGGAAGGATCGGGGCGACCGTGCGGAACAGCCGCGAGCCGCCGCCGACGTCCTGCCCGGAGCGGTTCACGAACTCCTGGAACATCTGCGTGTGGTGGCACTCCTCGGTCGCCTCGTGCGTGGCGTAGCGGAACTCGGGAGAGCCGTTGGGCAGCGTGAACGCGTAGTTCATCAGGCCGGCGATCAGGATCTGCTCGAACTGCAGGCCGACCTTGGTCACGTTCGCCTGGCGGTAGAGCCCGATCCGGATCTGCTCGTCCTTCGGGAGCGCCTGGTACCAGGGGTGCCGACCGAGCACGTCGGCCTGAGGCAGGATCCACCGCTCGTCGGTCGGGTCGATCGCGAAGTCGGGGTGGTCCCAGTCGATGTCCACGAACGCGTCGAAGTGCTGCTCCACCGACGCCTCCGACAGCGTCTGCAGCCGCTCGGCGTAGGTCTGGCCCTCGTTGGTCGCTTCGTTCAGCACAGCGGTCATGCTTCGCAGGTTAGTGCGACGCCGTGTCACATGTAAAGGGTATCTGCGACGTTACGTCGCAGTAACATGCGCGGACGGTCGTGCCCCTGACAGTGCGCTCCAGCGCACGCTGGGGTGCACGACCCGTCCTCAGTCGGCCAGGCGAGGAGGGAAGCCGCCTGTCGCGATCGGCGACCAGTCCTCGGGAGTGATCCGGAGCAGCGACTTGCCCTGGTCGCGCATGGCCTGTCGGTACTCGTCCCAGTCGGGGTGCTCGCCGGAGATGCACCGGAAGTACTCGACGAGCGGCTCGACGGAGTCGGGCGGGTCGATCACCTCGCAGGTGCCGTGGACCTGGACCCAGGCACCGTTGAACTCGTCGGACAGCACCATGACGCTGACCTCGGGCCGCTTGCGGGCGTTGGTGGTCTTCGCGCGCTCCGGGTACGTCGAGATCACGATCCGCCCCTGGGGGTCGACTCCCCCGGTCACCGGTGAGGCCTGCGGTCTCCCGTCGGCCCGGGTGGTGATCAGGACCATGTGGTGGCGCGGCCGGACGAAGTCCAGCAGCGCCTCGAGGTCGACGTCGGTCGTGGTGGCGATGGTGCGCGGCATGCGTCCACCTCAGCACAGGCATGGTGACCGTCAGCAGCCGACGGTGCTTGACGGTGGTTGAGGTGTGAGGAGCGCAGCGACGAGCCTCGAAACCACTCTCGCCGTACGTCAGACCTGCTCGCGCGACTCCACAGCTGCGACGACCCGCTGGATCGCCTCGGCGATCGGCACCCCGTTGTCCTGGTGGCCGTCGCGGTAGCGGAAGGAGACGGCGTTCGCCTCGACGTCGTCGTTGCCGGCGATCATCATGAACGGCACCTTCTGCAGCTGCGCGTTGCGGATCTTCTTCTGCATCCGGTCGTCGGAGTCGTCGACCTCGACCCGCAGCCCCACGGCCTTCATCTGCCGCGCCACGTCGTGCAGGTAGTCGGCGAACGGCTCTGCGACCGGGATCGCCTGCACCTGCACCGGAGCCAGCCACGGCGGGAAGGCGCCGGCGTAGTGCTCGACGAGCACGCCGATGAACCGCTCGATGGAGCCGAACTTCGCCGAGTGGATCATCACCGGCTGCTGGCGGGTGCCGTCGTTGGCCTGGTACTCGAGCTCGAACCCGGCCGGCTGGTTGAAGTCGTACTGGATCGTCGACATCTGCCAGGTGCGGCCGATCGCGTCGCGCGCCTGGACGGAGATCTTCGGGCCGTAGAACGCCGCCCCGCCCGGGTCGGGCACCAGCTCGAGGCCGGAAGCCGTGGCAGACATCCTCGAGCACCTTGGTGGCCACCGCCCACTCCTCCTCGGAGCCCACGAACTTGTCCGGCTTGGAGTCGTCACGGGTCGACAGCTCGAGGTAGAAGTCGTCGAGGCCGAAGTCGCGGAACAGGCCGAGGCAGAAGTCGAGCAGGTGCTGCATCTCGGCCGGTGCCTGCTCGGGAGTGACGTAGGAGTGCGAGTCGTCCTGGGTGAGCCCGCGCACGCGGGTCAGCCCGTGCACCACGCCCGACTTCTCGTAGCGGTAGACCGAGCCGAACTCGAACAGCCGCAGCGGCAGCTCCCGGTAGGAACGCCCGCGCGACTTGAAGATCAAGTTGTGCATCGGGCAGTTCATGGCCTTGAGGTAGTAGTTCGCGCCCTCGAACTCCATCGGCGGGAACATGGTGTCGGCGTAGTACGGCAGGTGCCCGGAGGTGTGGAACAGCCCTTCCTTGGAGATGTGCGGGGTGCCGACGTACTCGAAGCCCTCCTCGATGTGCCGGCGCCGGACGTAGTCCTCCATCTCCCGCTTGATCACGCCGCCCTTCGGGTGGAAGACCGCTAGGCCCGAGCCGAGCTCGTCGGGGAAGCTGAAGAGGTCGAGGTCGCGGCCGAGCTTGCGGTGGTCGCGCCGCTCGGCCTCCTCGATCCGGTGCAGGTGCTCCTCGAGCGCCTCCTTCGACTCCCAGGCGGTGCCGTAGACGCGCTGGAGCTGCTTGTTCTTCTCGTCGCCGCGCCAGTACGCCGCCGCCGACCGCATCAGCTTGAACGCCGGGATCCGCTTGGTGGTCGGCAGGTGCGGGCCGCGGCACAGGTCGCTCCAGGCCACGTCGCCGTTGCGCCGGACGTTGTCGTAGATGGTCAGCTCGCCGCCACCCACCTCGACGCTCGCGCCCTCGGCAGCGTCGTCGCTCTTGCCCGACCCCTTGAGGCCGATCAGCTCGATCTTGTACGGCTCGTCCTTGAGCTCGTCGATGGCCTCGGCGTCGGTGGTGACCCGACGCGAGAAGCGCTGACCCTCCTTGATGATCTTGCGCATCCGGGTCTCGATCTTCTCGAGGTCCTCGGGCACGAACGGGGTCTCGACGTCGAAGTCGTAGTAGAAGCCGTTGTCGATCGGCGGGCCGATGCCGAGCTTGGCGTCGGGGAAGAGCTCCTGCACGGCCTGGGCCATCACGTGCGCGGTCGAGTGGCGCAGGATGTCGTGGCCGTCCGCGCTGTCGATCGCGACGCCCTCGACCTCGTCGCCGTCGGCGAGCTCGTAGGAGAGGTCCTTGAGGTCGCCGTTGACGCGGGCCGCGATCACCTCGGTGTCGTCGGCGTACAGCTCCCAGGCCTTGGTGCCCGTCGTCGTACCGCGGTCCTCGCGCTCACCGGCGTGGATGCGGACAACTTTGATGTCGGACACGAAGCAGCTCCTCGAAATGTGGGCGAGGTTCGATCGTATCGAGGGGGTGCGGTGGCTCGCGCCCCGGTTTCCGATGAGTACGGCGGCCTCGCCGAGTCCAACGAGCATGGACGAACTGGCACAGATGGCTCGCAACGTCATCGACGCGAACCAATACCTGGTCCTCGGCACGTCGGAGGACGACGGAGGACCCCGGGTCTCGCCCGTCTACTTCAACCACGTGGACTACCGGGACTTCTACTGGGTCTCCTCACCGAACGCTCAGCACTCCCACAACGTCGAGGCTCGGAGCACGGTCTCGTTCGTGATCTTCAACTCGACGCTGCTACCCACCCAGGACAACCAAGCGGTGTACGTCGACGCGACGGTCGAGCAGATCCAGGAGGCCGACCTGCCGGAGCAGTGCGCCCGCGCGTTCGCCAACGTCGGGCCGGGCACGAGGGCATTCGCGCCCGAGGAGCTGAGCGGCGACGGCGTGCTGCGCCTGTACCGCGCGACGGCTACGCGCCATCAGGTGCACATCCGCGGCCGGAACCACCCGAGCGGGATCGACGCCCGCGAGACCGTCGAGCTCTGACCCGGCGAGCAGCTCACAGACTCCCTCCTGCCCGCTAGCCCAGGTTTGCTGGATCGTCCGCGACCGACTCGGTTGCAGGGTCAGCCTCGTCGACGGCGAGGGCGTGTACGTCGAAGACGCGCATCGAGCGGCTGAAGCCCCTCAGGGCGACGTCCTCCAGCACCGTGGTCACCGGGTGGCGCTGAACCCCGTTCAGGACCCGTTCGGTGGCGAGCACCTGCCACGGGGCCGCCTCACCGCAGAGCCGGGCAGCGAGGTTGGTGACGCTGCCGATCGCGGCGTAGTCGAAGCGTCCTTCGTAACCGATCCGGCCGAGGGTGGCATACCCCTGGGCGACGCCGGTCCCGAGGCTGAGGTCGTGCCCCTTCACCCCCCAGCCGTCGGCCAGGTCGCGCACCCTGTCGCGGATGGCCAGCGCCATACTCAGCGCCCGCTCCCCCGGATCGTCGCAGGGGACAGGATCGTTGAAGAACACCATGACCCCGTCTCCGGTGAACCGCTCGAGCGTGCCCTGATGGCGGTCGATGAGGGTCCCGAGGGCTGTGTGGAACTCCCTGAGCACCGCCATCACCTCCTCCGGCTCGCTGGTCTCGGCGAACGGCGTGAACTTCCGAAGGTCGCAGAAGACAACGACGATCTCGCGGCGGTGGCTGTTCAGGAGGGACTGGTCGCCGATGACCAGCTCGGCGAGCTGCGGCGACAGGAAGCGCCGAAGCCGGCTGATGCTTTCCAGCTCGTCCACCTGGCGAGCCACCCGCCGCTCGAGCTCGCGGTTCCACTCTGCGAGCTGCCCGGCCTGATGCTGGATGGTGTCTTGGTATCGCTTTACCCGCGCCAGCGATGCGACCCGGGCGAGGAGCTCGCTCTGGTCGAACGGCTTCCGGACGAAGTCGTCGGCGCCGGCCTCGAGCGCCGTCACCCGCTCCTGACCTCCGCTCGCCGTGATCATGACGACTGGCATGAACGCCGTGCGCTGGGACGAACGGATCCTCCGGCACACCTCGTGGCCGTCGATGCCCGGCATCACGACGTCGAGCAGCACGAGGTCGACGTCCTCCGACTCCAGGGTTGTGAGGCAGTCCTCGCCCGACGAGGCCGTCAGGACGCGGTAGCCCCGCGAGCCCAGGACGGCGTCGAGGAGTCGCAGGTTCGCCGGCTCGTCGTCGACGGCGAGAATCCGGACCGGCTCAGCCACGCGGCTGACCTCCCCCCGGGAGAAGGGTGGCGACCCGGTCCGGGAGCGCGCGGATACTGATTGGTTTCTCGAGGTAGGCATCGAAGCCGGCTCGAGCGGCGTGGGCGCGGTCCGACGGCATTGCCGAGGCGGTCACTGCCATCACCGGGATATGGCGGGTCGAGTCGTCGGCTCGCAGTTCGCGCAAGGCCTGCGTGCCGTCGATCCCGGGCAGCTGCAGGTCCATCAGCACCACGTCGGGCAGCTGTTCTCGCGCCACCCGTACGCCCTCCTCGCCGCTCCCGGCCTCCAGGACGACGTACCCCGCGTGCTGGAGGACGTCCCGGACCAGCTTGGCGTTGAGCGCGTTGTCCTCGATCACGAGGATCGTTGCGCCGCTCATGGCGCGCTCTCGAGGCCGGCTGCGGATGGCGCACGATCCGGCAGCGCTCCCGTGTTCCGCAGTGCGTCGAGCAGGTCGTCGCGCCGGATCGGCTTGAGCAGATAGCTCGCGGCACCCATCGCCAGTCCTCTGGGCCGCTCATCGACGACCGACACCACGACGACCGGGATGTCCGCCGTGTCCGGATCTTCCTTGAGCGCGGTCAGGACCTGCCAGCCGTCCAGGTGCGGCAACCGGATGTCGAGCACGATCGCCCCTGGGTGGGTACGCCGGACCACCTCGAGAGCCTCTAGGCCATCGCGGGCGAACCGGGCCTCCACCCCCGAGCCGGACAGGTAGGCGCTCATCAGATCGAGTGACGAAGGGTCGTCGTCGACCAGGAGCACGGTGCCCTGGTCCCGCGCCTCGTGGGCAGCCGGCTCGGCGATCGGCCTCGTCGTTCGTAGGGGTACGGCGAACCCGAACGTGCTGCCGCGGCCCACCTCGGACTCCATCCACAGCCGGCCACCGAACAGCTCGACGATCCGTCGGCACAGGGTCAGCCCGAGGCCGGTGCCCTCATGCTTCGGAACCTCACGAGCACCTTGCTGGAAAGACTCGAAGATTCGCTCCCGGTCCTCGGGCGGGACCCCCACGCCCGTGTCGGTCACCGTGACCACGAGTTCTTCTGCCGCCGTCCACGCGGCCACGCGCACCTGGCCGGCGTCCGGGGTGAACTTGACGGCGTTGGACACCAAATTGAGCACGACCTGTTTGAAGCGCAGCTCGTCGCCGTCGACCTCCGAAACGTCGTCTGCGACCACGAGCTCCAGCGTGATGTCGTGCTGGAGGGCGCGCTCCCGGAGCAGGGACACGGCGTGGTCGAGGGCGGACCGGACGGAGAACACACCATGGTCCAGGACCATCTGCCCGGCCTCGATCTTGGACAGGTCGAGGATCTCGTTGAGCAGCTCGAGCAGGTGGAGTCCTGAGCGGTGGATGTCGTTGAGGTACTCCGCCTGCCGTTGGTTGATGTCGCCGAACATCCGGTCGAGAAGCACCTCGGAGAACCCGATCACCGCGTTGAGCGGGGTGCGCAGCTCGTGGGACATGCTGGCTAGGAACTCGGACTTGTGCCGACTCGCGACCTCCAGCTCGGCGCGCTTCACGTCGAGCTCGCCGAACATGCGCGCATTGACGATCGCGAGTGCCGACTGCCCGGCGAAGCCCTGGAGCAGACCCCGAACTTCCTCGGGGAAGGTGCCCGTCGCCTTCCGTCGAATCACCAGCGCGCCCACCAACTGGTCGTGCCGAAGCACCGGCACCGCGAGCATCGACCTCCAGCCGTCCTGGTACAGCGCCTCCAGGTGCGGGTCGCGGTCGACCGCGCCGAGGTCGATCAGCTCGACCGGCGCACGATTGAGCCCCGCGCGCCCGACTGCCGTTGCGTCGAGCTGGATCTGCACGTGGCGCAGGCGCTCGAGCAGTTCCTGGCTGCTGCCGTACGCCGCCCGCACGGAGAAGGAGCGCTGCGCCGCGTCGTACTCCATGATCGAGCCGCCGTCGGTGCCGGTGAGCCGAACGGCGTTGGAGACGATCCGGTCGAGCACCTCGTCGAGATCGAGACTGGAGCTGACCGCGTCCCCCACCTCGCGCAACGCCTCGAGCTGCGCGATCTTGTTGGCGAGCTCGGCGCCGCGCGCCTCGAGCGCCCGCATCAGCTCGACTTGGCTGACCACGATCGTGGCCTGGACCGCGAAGGCGCTCAGCATCTCGATCTCCCGCTCGTCGAACGGATCGACCGCCGTACGCCACACGGCCAGCACGCCGACAACCTCGTCGTCGAAGATCATTGGCGCCTGCAGGATGCTCCTGAAGCCGGCCAGCCGTTGGAGGTCCTGGCGGCCGTAGCCAGGGTCGTTGAGCACGTCGGCGATCTGCTCGGTCCGACGGTCCTCCGCCACGCGACCAGTCAGGCTCGAGCGGTCGCGGGCCATCGGGTGGTCCTGCAAGCGACGACGGAACTCGGACGACACCGCGCCGCACGCGCGGGAGATTCGGAAGACGTCGCCGTCGACGAGAGATACGAGGGCTGCCTGCGCAGAGCAGAGGAGCATGGCCCGTTCGACGATCACGTCGAGGACGTCCTCGGGATTGTCGCCGGCCCGGCCGAGTGCTACCAGAATGTCGTGGCTCGCCACCAACTGCTCGCGTGCGATGTGGAGCTCCCGGGCGCGGTCTCCCACCTCGATCGGGCGCTCTCCGGTCTCTCGGCCGTGCTCTGACACTCCCCCCACCTCGGATGGCCCCTCAGGATGCGGCGGTGTCGGCCCTCGCTTCCGCATCACGCAGCCGCGAGCACAGACCCTTCAAGAGTCCACGGGCGAACTCGGGCTGGTCGTCCAAGAGGGCTTCGAAGACGGTGTGGTCGATGACCAGGGCGTGCACGTCTTCGTCGATCGTGACGTCCGCGGACCGCGGTTTGCCGTCGATCATGCTGATCTCGCCGAAGTAGCCACCCGCGTCGAGGGTGCGGATCGGGCGGGCGCCATGACTGACGGTCGCCCGGCCGGACAGGATCAGGTGGAACGCGTAGCCCGCGTCACCTTCGCTGGCGACGAGCTTGCCCTTCGGATGCGTGACCTCGCGGCCACTCGAGACCAACTTCCTCGCGTCGCGTTTGGACAACGACGCGAACAGATCGACAGCCGACAAAAGCTCTTCTTGCGCATGAGACGTACCTGGCACAGCAACCCTCCCCCTCGAGCCGACCCAATACCACACGAACCGCCTTCACGGTAACCCCGATCGGGGGCGAGAGGAACGGCCCGATGGAGGGGAATTCGGCGAGAGTCGGCGCGGGCATCGACCCGCGCCGGACCGTTGAGCGCAAGCTACCGGAACCAGACCTCGGCGCAGTCGTGGCAGGCGAACTCCTCGACGGAGACGCCGTCGGTGAAGTCGACGCGCCGCAGCTCCCACACGTGTTCGTGGGTGCTCGCCACGCTGCTCGACTGCGCGCCCAACTTCCCCATGGTCACGGGCTCCAGTTCCCCCTGAGCCCGCGCACCAAACGGTGGGCGGACGCGTGGGCCGACCAGCAATGGATCAGTTACCCCGCTCCCAGCGGACTGACCCCCGCTGGCGTTCTTGCGCAGCTGCGTCGACCACGACGACATGGATCAATCCGTTTACCTGGTCGTGGAAACGCTGGTGGCGGTCGGCGTCGACGTACAAGGCACTGCACTCGGCGCACTCGCGATGATCGGTCACGTTCTCCCCAAGGTTGTAAGCCGAGGTGCGGGCGGTCTGCACGTCCCCGAGCGCGGTTCGCGGTAGCAGCGTAGTAAGACGCCTCTCATCTGTCCGCAGAACCCGGCATTCAGGCGCGGCTTCGACGCGCTCACGTGGGCGTCGAGCTCTCGGACCTGCCGAAATCAGACCTCGGCGCAGTCGTGGCAGACGAACTCCTCGACGGAGACGCCGTCGGTGAACTCGACGCCCCGCAGCTCCCACGCATGCTCGTGCGCGGGGGTCGTCGCCGCCGACGGCGCGTCTGCCTGCCCCATGGTCACCACGCCCGGTGCCCCAAGGGGCACCGGGGGCATGCGGCTCGGCTACCGGGTCGCGCTGTCCTTTCCGGGTCCGCCGGCGAGCACGTCGTCGTCGGGACCACCGTTGAGCGCGTCTCGGCCCCCGCCGCCGAAGAGGCGATCGACCCCGTTGCCACCCTTGAGCCGGTCATTGCCTGCTCCACCGCAGATCACGTCGTTGCCCGCGAGCCCACGGATTCGGTCGTCGCCACCCCGACCGGCGATGACGTCGCGCCCCGGGGTGCCAACGAGGATGTCTGACCTGGCGGTGCCGACGACGGTCGCGGCCTTGCCCTGGCACTTGGCTGAGGGCTCCTGCGGACCTGTGGGCGTGAGGTCGCAGGCGTTACCGCGACCATCGCCGTCCGTGTCGACCTGGGCAGGGTTCTGGATCGCCGGGCAGTTGTCGTCGGCGTTCGGAACGCCATCGTCGTCGTTGTCGGTCACGGTGCCCGGAGCACCCGGCGCGCCCGGCACGCCCGGAGCGCCGGCGACCGCATCACAGGCGTCGCCCAGCCCGTCCGCATCACGGTCAGCCTGGTTCGGGTTCGCGACCGCAGCACAGTTGTCGCTGGCATTGGGCACCCCGTCCGCGTCGTTGTCCGTGCCCGGCGGAGTGCCCGCGGCAGTGCCCGTGCCCGTCAGCTGCACGGTGTCGGGAGACCCTGCCGCGTTGTGGACGAACTGCAGCGTCGCCGCCTTGGCTCCGGTGCTGGTCGGGGCGAACTCCACGCCGACCGTGCAGGTGTCCAAGTACGCCAACGGCGTTCCGGTACAGGTGTCGCTCGCCTTGCTGAACTGGTTGACGTTGGCCCCCACGATGTTGGCCGCACTCACCACCAACGGGTTGGACCCGCCATTCGCGACCGTGAACGTCTGCTCCGGACTGGAAGTCCCGACAGCGAGGCTGCCGAACGCCGCGCTGGGGGCCGACACCCCGAACACGGGGCCCGCAGGAATGGGTGCCGAGACATAGGTGCGGAAGCGCAAGTCGGACCCAGCGGAAGACGGCGACCACGGACCATTGAGGTTGTAACCGACGAGCAGTTGGCCGTCCGCGTAAAGGTCTCCAGGGTCCCAGCAGGTGGTCCAGCCGCCGACGGAGTGCACGACGATGGCGTAGGACGTGCCCGCCACAACCGGCGCGGGGGGCGCCAACGGGATCGCGTGGAACTGACTGTTGTAGGGCGCCGACGCGAGCGTCCCACTCCCCAGCACCGTGCTCGTGGGCTCGCCGTTCCCGTCCACCGGGCGGATCTCGACGGTCAGCGGGCCGGCCGGGTTGGGCCCGCCGGCCAGGAGCTCGACCTGGTCCAGGTCACCGGTCAGGCCCGCCTTGAAGCTCTGCGCCCAAAGGGCGGTACCGATCACGACCGACCCGCATTGCGCCGATGCGAGGGAGTCCTGATGCTGGTCGAGGGTGCCGGCCGCTCCAGCACTGGCCGGGAGTGCCAGCACGCCGATCGCGAGTAGTGCCGCCGAACTCTTCTTGAACCTCATACCGCGCCCCATTCGTAGTGGTCGCCGGTGAGGCTCGCACTCATGAGCGGGACGTTCTACCCAGAACTGGACGCTCGGGCGGTCGGATTTGCGACCTGATGGTGTAGGTAAATGGTGGGCGATACTGGGTTCGAACCAGTGACCTCTTCGGTGTGAACGAAGCGCGCTACCACTGCGCCAATCGCCCCAGATGCGTCCGGTGGACGCGGTCGCAGACTCTAACGCATGGGTGAGCCGGACTCACATTCGCCAAAATTCTTTGGCGACCGAGGCAACCTTTTCGCGGTTCGCGGCGTCAGTACTTGAAGTAAGCGCCTCTCTCACGCTGCCCGCAGCATCTCGGACAAGGACCTTCATGACCCAGCGGCCCCTCTCCTCCACGGTCACTCAGGACATCGCCCTGAACTGCCTCGACGAGCTCGGTCGACCGATGACCTTCATGGCGTCCTTCGGCTACCACCCTGAGGACCCGTACGCCGTCTGGCTCACCTTCCACATCCCGGCCGGCGACGTGCGCTGGGCCGTGGCCAGGTCGCTGCTCCAGCGTGGCCTGACCGAGCCGGCGGGCGAGGGCGACATCCGGTTCTGGCCGAGCATCGACGAGGACCTGCGCGCGGTGGTCTGCATGGACTTCCACTCCCCCGAGGGCCGGCTGATCACGCACGCCCGCACCGACGACCTGCACGACTTCCTGGGCCGCACCTGGGAAGCCGTGCCTCCAGGCAGCGAGAGCGAGCGGGTCGACCTCGACCAGCTCGTGGAGTCGCTGCTCACGATCCCCTGACGCGGCCGGTCAGCGGCCTAGGAGCTCGGGCTCCCGGCCGCGCCAGGTGGACATTGCTTCCTTCGTGACCGGCCCTGGCGCCGGCAGCTCGCGGTCGTCCCAGTGGCTGACCGCCTGCACGTCCCGGGTGGTCGAGGCGAGGAAGACCTCGCTGGCGCGCTCGATCACCTCGATCGGCTCGTCGACCTCGCGGCCGCCGTACCACTCGAGCACCAGCGCGCGGGTAACCCCGGCGAGGCAGCCGCTCGCCAGCGTCGGCGTACGCAGCTCCCCGTCGACGACGTAGAAGACGTTGGAGCCGGTGCCTTCGCACAGGTGGCCGGCGAGGTTCGCGAAGATCGCCTCCCCCGCACCACGGCGCTTGGCCTCGGCCAGGGCCACCACGTTCTCGGCGTACGACGTCGTCTTGAGGCCGGCCAGCGCTCCCCGTTCGTTGCGCGGCCACGGGACGGTCGCCACCCGGGCCGCCGCAGGTTGTGGGTCCATCGGCGCGGCCACCACGATCAGGGTCGGCGGGTGGTCGCCCCGTCCCGAGCCGAGCGGAGCCGGGCCGCCGGTCAGGGTGATCCGGATCCGGCCGAGCGGGAGGTCCTGTCCGTCCAGGACCGCCGCCACCCCTCGGCGTACCGCCTCCAGGTCGACCGGCGGCAGACCCAGCCCAGCGGCCGACGACGTGAGTCGTTCGAGGTGCTTGTCCAGCGCGAACGGCTGCCCCTGCACGACCTTGATCGCCTCGAACACCCCGTCGCCGACGGTGAGCCCGTGGTCGACCACGGACACCGCCGCACCGTTGGGGTCGGACAACAGGTCTCCGTCGATCCACGCGCGCATGGCGTCACTCTAGGCAGGACCGGATCGGGTCCCGACGCGCCGGTCGTTACCCGTTTTGGCCAGCCAATCGGCATCGGCTAGGGTTCTCACGCACGTCAGGGAGGCCTTCGGGCGGACCAGATGTTGTGTGCGGACATAGCTCAGTTGGTAGAGCGCAACCTTGCCAAGGTTGAGGTCGCGAGTTCGAGTCTCGTTGTCCGCTCGGAGAGGTCACTGTTCACGGCCGGACCTCCGCGGTGGGTTGGCCGAGAGGCGAGGCAACGGACTGCAAATCCGTGTACACGGGTTCAAATCCCGTACCCACCTCCATGCACATGACAGCGACACCCACAACTTCACAGCACGGGCGTTTGGCGCAGCGGTAGCGCGCTTCCCTGACACGGAAGAGGTCACTGGTTCAAACCCAGTAACGCCCACCAGACAAGTCCCCTACGGTTTCGACCATGGGAGTCCGCGACAAGCTGATGGCCGGCATGGCCCGGCAGCTGCGGCAGCCGCACGGGATCCGCGGTCGGTTCACGGCGCGGGGTCTCAACCGTGGCAATCGCAATGCCGTGCTGGCGGCGGTGGCTGCGACCGGGTTGGAGCCGGGTCAGACGGCTGCCGACATCGGCTTCGGTGGCGGCGTCGGTCTCCGGCCGCTGCTCGACCGGGTCGGGGCAGGTGGCCACGTGCACGGGGTCGACTTCTCCGACACGATGCTGGCGATGTCCAGGCGGCGGTTCAGCACGGACATCGTCGCTGGGCGGCTCACCATCCACGCCGGCGACCTGGTGGACCTGCCGTTGCCGGACGGCTCGATGGACGCCGTGATCACCGTCAACACCGTCTACTTCGTGGCCGATCTGGAGCGCACGTTCGGCGAGATCGCGCGGGTGCTGCGCCCGACCGGAAGAGCCGTCATCGGTGTGGGCGACCCGACGGCGATGGCGAAGATGCCCGTCACCGAGCACGGCTTCACGATTCGTCCGATCGACGAGCTGGTGGGTCTCCTACGAGGCGCCGGGTTCGCCGAACCGCGGGATGAGCGGGTAGGTGACGACGAGCGAGGGTTCCACCTGCTGATTGCGGACCGCACGGCTCAGTGACGCTCCTCGAGGCCGACCGCCTCCCGCAGCCGTACGACGGCGTCCTCGAGCTCAGGGTCCTGTCGAGCCTGCGAGGTCATCAGGTCCGAGAGGGCCTCGGCGATCAGGTTCAGCTTCTCCTGCGCGGCCTCGCCGGCGCGGCGACCCGAGTTCTCCAGGAGCACGAGCAGGAGCAGCGAGAGGACGCTGGAGACGGTGTGGATGGCGACCTGCCACGACTTCAGGTCCACCCACAACGGGAGGCTGACCAGCCAGGCCGCGACGATGCCCAGACACACGAAGAAGAACGGACCCGTGCTCACGAGGCGGTAGACCGCCTCCACGAAGCGGTCGAACATGGAGCGGTTGTCGCCGCGGCGCGCTTCGGAGGCATCGGAGTCGGTCATGGCCCGACAGTAGTGGCGCCGGATGTAGGTAAAACTGACTAGTGCGCCTAGCCCGGTCGGGTGATTTCGCGCGCCGATACTTGCTCCCGGGCCGAAGATCGTTACAGTTCAACTACTGAACCGCTGGTGACCCGAGACGCCAGCGGTTCGGTCTTATTTACGGGCAGGTGTGGCGGCCGTCACAGCGGGCTCAGCAGCGGGGCGGGGAGCCACTCCTCGACCAAGCACCACTCCCCCGGACGCAGGTTCGCGGCGTACACGACCCTGCCCTCCCAGCTGGTGCCGACCTGCCGCCACTCGACCAATAGCCCAGGTCGCTTCACCCCCAGGTCGTCGACGGAGCCACTCACCCAGCAGTGACGCGTGGGACACGTCGGCAGCGACGTCTCCCGGGGCGCGCCGGCGCGCACCCGCTCCGACAACGGGATCCCGCTGCCCTGCTTGCCCCAGCCACCGCCCACGCCGCCCAGGATGCCACATCTTCGAACAGGTGTTCGAGTCTTGGTCAGTCCTCGTCGCCCGCGACGTCCTCGTTGTGGGTGCCCGGGCGGGGTGCCCACGGCAGCTCCTTCGCGGGGCGTACGACGACGAGCCGGTCGCCGCGCGCCAGCAGCGTCACCACGGGGTCGAAGTAGCGGTAGACCTTCTCGTCGCGGACCACCGCGATCACCTGGTCCGGCAGCGACTGCGGCTGTTTGCCCACCTCGGACACCAGCAGGTCGCGCTCGGCCACCTCGAGCCCCTCGCCGTAGGTCAGCAGGTCCTCCATCACCTGACCGAGCGTCGGCGAGAGCGAGGAGAGGCCGAGCAGCCGCCCGACCGCGTCGGAGGAGGTGATGACGGAGTTGGCGCCGGACTGCTTCATCAGCGGCGCGTTCTCCTGCTCGCGCACCGCGGCGACGATCCAGGCATCCGGGTTGAGCTGGCGCACGGTCAGCGTGGCGAGCACGTTGGAGTCGTCGCGGTCGGTCGTGATGATCACCTGGTCGGCGTCGGCGACCCCGGCCCGGCGCAGCACCTCGCGCCGGGTGGCGTCTCCGGTCACCACGGCCAGCCCGTCGGCGTGGGCGTCCTGGAGCGCGGTGGCGCTCGGGTCGACGATGACCACCGACTCCTTGGACATGCCGTTGCCGATCAGGGTCTCGACGGCGCTGCGACCCTTGGTGCCGTAGCCGACGACGACGATGTGGTGGTCCATGTGCTTCCTCCAACGAGCGGTGCGGAACATCTCGCGGCCCTGCGAGGCGAGGACCTCGAGGGTGGTGCCGATCAAGAGCACCAGGAACGCGATGCGGGCCGGCGTGATGATGAACGCGTTGATCAGCCGGGCTTGGTCACTGACGGGTGCGATGTCGCCGTACCCGGTCGTGCTCAGCGTGACGGTCGTGTAGTAGATCGCATCAGTCAGGCTGAGGCCGAAGTTCGGCGGGTCATTGGCGTCGCGATAGCCCTCGCGGTCGAGGTAGACCAGCAGCACGGTGCCGACCAGCACCGACAGCGCCATCAGCAGGCGGCGGCCGAGCTCCCACCAGGGCGACCGGTTCCGGTCCGGCAACGACAGCCTGCCGAGTGTGCGGCCCTCCGCCGGGTCGAGGTGTTGGTCGGGCACGGGGCGAATCTAGTTGACCGGGCTGCTACTTCTCGTCAGCAGCCTCGGCGGGGTCCGCATCGGAGTCCGAGCGCCCGATCCGGTTGGTGACGCTCGCCCGCAGCCGGGCGACCAGCTCCGCCCTGGCGCTCGTGGTGCTCTTCTGGGGGAAGACCGTGTCGAAGGCGGCGTTCACGGCCGCTCCGATCAGCACGGCGATGGCCAGGATGTAGAGCCACAGCAGGATGGCGATCGGCGCAGCCAGGGGGCCGTAGATCGAGCGCGACTCGGTCGCGGTGACGGTCAGGATCCACCGGAGCAGGAAGGACCCGAGGATCCAGGCGACCAGCGAGAACACGGCGCCCGGGAGGTTGAAGCTCCAGTTCGTCCGCACCGGCACGGAGACGTGGTACAGCGTGGCCAGGAAGCAGATGCAGATCACGATCACGAGCGGCCAGTAGAACGTCATCAGGAAGTCGAAGCGCTCGGGCAGCGCCCGGTCGACCAGGCGCGGACCCGCGACGACCAGCGGGAGTGAGACGATGCCGGTGATCATCGCCAGGATGTAGAGAGCGAACGACAGCGCCCGGGTCTTCACGATCCCGCGGTGCCCGCCGAGCCCGTGCATGATCGTGATGGTGTCGACGAAGACGTTCAGCGCCCGGGAGCCCGACCACAGCGCCAGGACGAACCCGAGCGAGATCACGTCGAACCGCCCGCCGTCGAGCACGTTGTCGATGGTCGGCTCGATGATCTTGTTGACGGACTTGTCAGTCAGGAACTGCGAGGCCATGTCGAGGATCGCGTCCCGCACCTCTTCGACCTGCGCCGCGCTGAACTGGCTCGACACGTAACCGATCGCACCCGCCATCGCGAAGATCAGTGGCGGCACGGACAGCACTGCGAAGAACGCCGCCTCCGCAGCGAGGCCGGCGACGCGGTAGCGAAGGCAGGACCCGACGGTGGTGACGATCAGCCGCCACAGCGTGTGCTGGAACCGCTCGAAGAGGGTTCGTGGTGGGTCGGCCGCGGCGGCGCCCTCGGTCTCCGCCGTCATGGGCACACGTTATCGGCGGGGCGGCGTACAGGCGGGACCTCGTGAGGGTGGGGAGCCATAGAGTCGACGCATGGCTATCGCGACGTTCCTCGAGCTCTGCATGGACACCGACGGCGACGACACTCTCGGCAAGTTCTGGGCCGAGACCATCGGGTCCGACTTCCGGCCCGACGCGAGGCGGGCTGGGCAACGTGGTGGGCAAGTACGAGTACCAGTCGATCGCCATGTGCCAGGTGACCGAGCCGATCACGGTCAAGCACCGGATCCACCTCGACATCTACGCCAAGAGCATCGACGAGCTCACGGCGCGTGGGGCCACCGTGCACCTGCCGGCAGAGGAGAGCGGCTTCAAGTGGACGCAGATGCTCGACCCCGAGGGCGGTGTCTTCTGTGCCTTCCTGCGCGACGAGCCGCCGGAGTTCAAGCTGCACGGCATCGGCGTCGACTGCGTGGATGCCGAGGCCTCCGCTGCCTGGTGGGGCGAGGTCTTCGGAGTGAAGCCCCGCACCTGGGAGGAAGGCGACTGGTGGACCCTCGAGCACGCGACCCCCGACGAGGTGCTGACCATCGACTTCGCGTCGGTGCCGGAGCCGAAGACGGTGAAGAACCGGATCCACTGGGACGTCCGCGGAAAGGCTGCTGACCTCGAGGCCCACGGCGCCACGCGGCTGTGGGAGATGCCGCGCTGGGTGACGCTCGCGGACCCCGAGGGCAACGAGTTCTGCGTCTTCGAGTGAGCTTTGGTTCGACGTCGTCGAGCCAACCGTCCGAGAAACGTAAAATCCGCGGCACTAGAACTGGGTATCTGTCGTCAGAACCCGCCGGCGCACGGGGCTCCGATAGCTAACTTGCGTGCGTGCCAGTCAATCAGTCGCTGCGTCGTCGATGCAGCGCGTCTGGACCGTCGGCCAGGCTGGCAGGTCCGGCGGCGCTTCTCGTCGTCCTGCTCACCTCCTGCAGTGCTGGCGGGGACGCCCCATCCTCCGCGCCCTCGGCCGTCCCGACCGAAGCGGCAGTGGCTCTGGAATCGTCCCCTGCGCCGTCCGCGACAGCTCTCGTGCCGGCTCCCGACGGGGGCGACATCACCACCGAGGTCGACGCCGGGGAGCAAGAGGTGCTCGATCCGGTCCCGGTCGAGACTCCGGTCGATGTCGACGGCAGGGTGACCGTCCGGATCATCGACGCCGCCCAGACGAGCGGTGAGGCCAGGACGGTGGGCGAGATCGCAGGTCCGGCCCTCCAGCTGCGGGTGGCCCTCACCAACGAGTCACGCCAGGCGTTGAGTCTCTCGGGCGTCACGGTCACCGCTCACGACGCTGACAACCGCGTGCTCACCACTCTCGGAGCCGCACCGGCTCGCCCCTTCAGCGGCCGCGTGGCCGCCGGAGGAGATGCCGAAGGCATCTACGTCTTCACCATTCCCAGGGATGGCTCGGCTCCCTTCACCATCACTGTCAACTACGCAGCGGACGCTCCGGTGGCCGTCTTCGTGGGTGACCTGAGCTGAAGCAGGAACCTGTCATGTCCCGTCACACCATCCGCCGGCCCAAGCGGACGACCGCCTCAGTCGTCGCGTGGGCGCTCAGCATTGCTGGCGTCCTCACCGCCGCGCTGTTCTCGAGCCCCGCCTCAGCGGAGACCAGCCCCTTTCAGCCGCGCAGCTCCGACATGGTCACGGCCGACTCGCTGCCGACGGCGCAGATCAACGGGGTGGCCTGGGCCCAGGCAGTCGTCGGCAACACCGTGTACGTCGGCGGGAGCTTCTCCCAGGCTCGTCCCGCGGGGGCCGCTGCAGGCACGAACGAGAGTCCTCGCTCCAACCTGATGGCGTACACGCTGAGCACCGGTGTGATGACCGGCTGGAATCCGGGGGCCAACGGGCAGGTGCTCGCGGTCGAGGTGTCGCCGGATGGGTCCAAGGTCTATGTCGGTGGTGACTTCACCCAGGTCGGTGGGATCTCGCGGAGCCGCATCGCTGCCTTCAGCACCGCGACCGGTCAGCTGATCAGCACGTTCGCCCCGCCGGTGGGCTACACCGTGCGTGCCATCGTGGCGACCAACACCACGGTCTACGTCGGCGGGTCGTTCTTGGGTGTGGGAGCGCAGCCGCGAGCCAACCTGGCTGCCTTCAACGCCGCCAACGGCGCGCTCCTGGCCTGGGCGCCGAGCGTGAACCGGCAGGTCAACGGGCTCGGCATCAGCGACGACGGGCAGTACATCATCGCCGGCGGCGCCTTCGAGACCGTCAACGCCGCGGCGGCCCGCGGGCTTGCCAAGATCGATGCCACCACCGGTGCCCTGGTGCCGTGGCCGGTTGCGATCAGCAACGCCGGCCCCTCCTCGGGCAACACCAGCATCCACGTCAAGGGCGGGGCGGTCTACGGAACCGGCTACCACTTCGGCGCGGGAGGCAACCAAGAGGGGCCGTGGAAGATCGACGTGGCGACCGGGCAGCTGCTGTGGGTCGCCGACTGTCACGGCGACACCTACGACGCCTATCCCGTGGGGTCAACGGTCTACACCGTTGGGCACGCGCACTACTGCGGCAACATCGGCGGGGGGTTCCCGCAGTACGCGACATGGCGCTACCAGAACGGCATGGCCTTCAGCACCGAAGCCACCGGAACGAACATCCGGGAGGTGCACGGCTACCCGAACTGGGAGGGTAATCCGAGCCCGTCGATCAAGCACTGGCTGCCGACACTGGTCACCGGAAGCTACACCGGCCAGGCACAGGCCGGCTGGTCGGTCGACGGCAACGACCAGTACGTCGTGGTCGGCGGCGAGTTCCCGAGTGTCAACGGCGGTGCTCAGCAGGGACTGACTCGCTTTGCGACAACGCCGACCGCACCGGGTGCCCGCGGCCCGGCCTTCCTCAACAACCAGCTGATCCCGACCCTCCAGACGGTCGCTCCCGGCGCGGTCAAGATCAGCTGGCTGGCCGGCTACGACCAGGACGACCAGGCCCTGACGTATCGGGTCTACCGATCTCCTGGAGGGAACATCAAGACCCTCGTCGCCGACTCCAAGTGGTGGCACACCCCAGGCCTGCACTACGTCGACACCGGCCTCACGCCCGGGGCGACCTACAGCTACCACGTCCGGGCCAGTGACTCGACCGGCAACATCGTCTTCGGGGCTGCCCGCAGCATCACCGTGCCGGAGTCCTTCACCCGCAACGCCTATGGCACCGCGGTCCTCGCCGACGGGCCGCAGCTGTACTGGCCGCTCAACGAGGCAGCCGGCACCCCAACTGTCCTGGACCACGCGGGGGGCTTCCACGGCGTCCCCGGATCCGCAGTCACCCGGGCGGTCGCCGACGGCGCGATCGCCGGAGACGCCGCAGTCAGCGTCAACAACAACATCAACGGTCGGATCTACGCGCAGGGGTCGGACCTGGCTCCCACCGACTACACGGCTGAGGTGTGGTTCAAGACCAGCGCTACCAGTGGCCGCCTCCTCGGGTTCGGTGACCTCCAGGTCGGCGACTCCGGGCACCGTGACCGCCAGATCTACCTGACCAACAGCGGGCGCGTGCACTTCGGGGTCCGCTCGGACGGCACCAAGGTGATCAGCAGCCCGGCCGCCTACAACAACAACGCCTGGCACCAGGCCGTGGCCACCCTGTCCGGTGCCACGATGCGGCTCTACGTCGACGGCGCACTGGTCGCCCTACGACACGACATCACCAACCCCGAGGTGTACGTCGGCCACTGGCGCCTGGGTGGCGACAACCAGGCCGATTGGCCGAGCGCGGGCAACGCCAACTTCACCGGCTCCATGGACGAGCTGTCCATCTACCCCTACGCGCTCACCCAACAGCAGGTCAATGCGCACTACGTCGCGTCCGGACGGACGTCCCAAGTTCCTGCCCGTCCCGCCGACGGCTACGGCCAGGACGTCTTCGACGCGGAGCCCGACCTCTACTGGCGGCTCTCGGAGACCAGCGGCACCACCGCGAATGACTCGGGCCCGATGCGCAACCACGGCACCTACCAAGGCACCCACACCAAGAATGTCGCGGGTGCGCTGGTCGGAGTGTCCAACACCGCCGTCACGTTCAACGGCTCCAGTGGCTACGTCGCCTCGACCAATGCGGTCACCGATCCACGGGTCTTCTCCGCTGAGGCGTGGTTCCGGACGACCAGCAGCACCGGTGGCAAGATCATCGGCTTCGGCGATCAGCGGACCTCCCTGTCGAGCAACTACGACCGGCACGTGTTCCTGCTCAACGACGGCCGGCTCGTCTTCGGGGCCTACAACGGGCAGGAAGTGCGCATCACCTCGCCCAGCTCCTATCGCAACGGTCAGTGGCACCATGTGGTCGCGACGATGTCAGCGCAGGGAATGAAGCTCTACGTGGACGGCGCGCTGGTTGGCACCGATCCGAACACCCTGGCTCAGAGCTACACCGGATACTGGCGGGTCGGTGGTGACCGAGTGTGGTCGGGGGCCTCGAGCAACTTCTTGGCGGGAACCATCGACGAGGCCGCTGTCTACTCCCGGGCCCTGTCGCCCGCAGAGGTCGCCAGGCACTACTCCCTCGGCAGCGGGGTCGCTACGAACCTGTCGCCCACTGCTGCGTTCGTGCATTCCAGCAACCACCTCGAGGTCGCCTTCGACGGGTCGGGATCGCAGGACCCGGACGGCACGATCAGTTCCTACGAATGGGACTTCGGCGACGGCACACCGCTGGGGACCAGCGTCAGTCCCTCGCACACCTACGCCGAGGCCGGGACCCACAACGTGACCCTGACGGTGACCGACAACGGCGGTAAGAGCCACAGCGTCACCCGGCAGGTCGCGGTCGAGGCGCCGCCGCCCAACCAGCCGCCGACTGGGGCAATCACACACTCCGTAGACGACCTGACGGTGAGTGTGGACGGCACGGGGTCGAGCGACGTCGACGGCACCATCGTGTCCTACGAGTGGGACTTCGGGGCCGGCTTCCAGTCCGGCGGCGCGACGACCTCGCACACGTTCCCGAGCGCGGGTGACTACCCGATCCAGTTGCGGGTGACTGACGACGACGGAGCCGCGAACATCGCGACTGTCACCGTCACCGCCAACGAACCACCTGCGATCCACGCGACCGACACGTTCAGCCGGACGGTCAGCAACAGCCTCGGGACAGCGGACCTCGGCGGCCCGTGGACGTCCACCAACACCGCATCGCTGTTCCAGGTGAGCGGTGGAGTGGGTCGCATCACGATGCCCAGGGCCGGCGCCGAGCCGACCGCGACCCTGGGCAGTGTGGTCGCGCGTGATGTCGAAGCCACTCTGGACGTCGCCTTCGACAAGGCACCGACGGGGAACGGCCTCTACAGCACCTTGATGGTGCGGCGCGTTGGGACGAGTGACTACCGGCTCAAGGTGCGCCCGCTTTCTGGCGACACCCAGATCGTGCTGGCACGCTCGGTCAACAACGTCGAGACCGTCCTCAGCAGCACCACCCTGCCCTGGGTCTACCAACCAGGGCAGGTGATCCGGATGCGGCTGGTGGTCAAGGGCAACGGGACCACTGCCCTGACCGCCAAGGTGTGGCTCGTCGGGGAGCCCGAACCAGCTGCTTGGCAGCTGACTGCGAACGACTCGACCGCAAGCCTGCAGAACGCCGGTGGCGTCGCGCTGTCGCAGTACCTCTCGGCATCCGCGACCAACGCTCCGGTGGTGGCGCTGGTAGACAACCTCAGCGTGGTGGGTGCCGACTAGAGGAGGCTGCCGACGGGTGCTGGTTCGGCCCGCTTCTCCTCGGACCCGCTGAGCTCAGCCAGCTCTTCGGGTGAGACCTCCTCGTCCGGGTCGAGCATCGTGGTCTCGTCGAAGGGGTCCTCCCCGGCGAGCACGCTGTCGAGCTTGGCTCGGTCCAGCCCGCCGGTCCAGTGGCCGACCAGGATGGTCGCGACCGCGTTGCCGGAGAAGTTGGTGACCGCTCGGGCCTCGGACATGAACCGGTCGATGCCGACGATCAGGCCGACGCCGTCGACCAGCTCCGGACGGTGCGAGCTCAGGCCACCGGCCAGGGTGGCCATGCCCGCGCCGGTCACACCGGCAGCACCCTTCGAGGCGATCATCATGAACAGCAGCAGCGAGATCTGCTCGCCGATGGACAGCGGGGCGCCCATCGCCTCGGCGATGAAGAGCGAGGCCATGGTCAGGTAGATGGCGGTGCCGTCGAGGTTGAACGAGTAGCCCGTCGGTACGACGATGCCGACCGTCGGCTTGTCGACCCCGGCGTGCTCCATCTTGGCGATCAGCCGCGGCAGCGCCGACTCGGACGACGAGGTCGAGACGATCAGCAGGTACTCGCGGGCCAGGTAGCGCAGGAGCGAGAACAGGTTCACGCCCGTGGCCAGCTTGAGCAGGCCGCCGAGGATCACGATCACGAACAGGAAGCAGGTCACGTAGAAGGCGACCATCAGCAGCGCCAGGCTCTTGAGGGCATCGACGCCGGTCTCGCCGACCACCGCGGCGATCGCGCCGAAGGCACCGATGGGTGCGGCCCACATGATCATCGCGAGCACGCGGAACACGACCCGCTGGATGTGGCCGACGCCGCGCAGGATCGGCTCTCCGGAGCGGCCCATCTGCTGCAGCGCGAAGCCGACCAGCAGGGCGACCAGCAGCGTCTGCAGCACCTCACCGGACGTCAGTCCGCTGACGAGCGAGGTCGGGATGATGCCGAGCAGGAACTCGGTGGTGCTGCCGTGTCCGGCCGCTGCCTGCTCCTGGCCGGCGCTGGTGGCCGCCTCGGTCAGCTGCAGCCCGTCGCCGGGCTTGATGATGTTGCCGACGATGAGCCCGAGCGCGAGCGCGAACGTCGACATGGTGATGAAGTAGCCGAGGGCGAGACCGCCGACCTTGCCGACCCTGGCGGCGCTGGCCACGGAGCCGACGCCGAGCACGATCGTGCAGAAGATGACCGGCTGGATCATCATCTTGATCAGGGCCACGAAGCCCTGACCGAGGGGCTTGAGCTCGACCGCGAAGTTCGGCGCGACCAGGCCGACTCCGATGCCGAGAGCGACGGCCACGATGACCGCCAGGTACAGGTAGTGGGTGCGGTTGCGCGGCGGCGACTGCGTCGCTCCGCTGGTGTGGTTGCTGCTGCTCATGGTTCCTCCAGGCTCGGCCGGTGGCTCCCGGCTGGTACTGGGACTCTCGGGCAGCTTGTGACCCGGGTCACCCTTGTGGTCGTTGTGGTCGCCGTCACCCTTCGGGGGGCACAATGCGCGCCATGGCCGGCCGCCGCAGCAGAGACACCTCCGTGGCACGGCAGATCCTGGTGCTGCAGGTCGGCGTCGTGCTCGTGCTGGTGATCGCCTCTCTCGCCCTGGCGGCGTACAACGCCCGGCGGGACGCTCGTGACGAGGCCACCACCCGCGCCGTGACGGTCGCCGAGACCGTCGCCGACTCCCCCGACGTCGTGCAGGCGCTCGCCAGCGACGAGAGCGTCGAGGTCCGGTCGGCCGCCCTCCAGCCGTACGCCGAGAACGTCCGCATCGACACCACCGTCGACTTCGTGGTGGTGATGGGACTCGACCGGATCCGCTATACCCACCCGAACCCGGACAACATCGGGAAGCCGTTCGCCGGCGACCTCGGCGACGCGCCGCAGGGCGAGGTGTTCACCCAGGAGTTCGCCGGCAGCCTCGGCCCGTCGATGCGGGCAGTGGTGCCGGTCTTCGACGGCGACGACGTGGTGGCCCTGGTGTCGGTCGGCATCACAGTGGAGGCGATCGACCGTGAGCTGCGAGGCGACCTGTTGCCGATCGCGATCGCAGCGCTGGCGGTGCTCGGCGTCGGCATGCTGGGCGCCTGGCTGGTGAGCCGACGGCTGCGGCGGCAGACCCATGGCATGGGCGAGCTCGAGATCACCCGCATGTACGAGTACTACTCGGCGGTGCTGCACGCCGTACGCGAAGGTCTGCTCCTGCTCGACGAGGAAGGCCAGGTCCAGCTGGTCAACGACGAGGCGCGGCGCCTGCTCGACCTGCCCGACGACGTGATCGGCCGGCGGCTGGACAGCCTCGGCCTCGCGCCCGGGCTTGTCGCGGCCGCTCAGGGGCGGACCGCCGCACCTGACGACATCTACCTGGCCGGCGAGCGGGCCCTGGTGGTCAGCTCTGCGCCGGCGTCCTGGGGTGGCCGCGAGGTCGGAGCCGTGGTCACCCTCCGCGACCACACGGAACTCCGGTCGGTGACCGGCGAGCTCGACGTGGTCCGCGGCCTGACCGAGTCGCTGCGCGCCCAGACCCACGAGGCCGCCAACCGCCTGCACACGGTGGTGTCGCTGATCGAGATGGGCCGGCCGGAGCAGGCGATCGAGTTCGCCACCGAGGAGCTCCAGGTGGGCCAGCGCCTGACCGACCGGGTGGTCGACGCCGTCGGCGACCCGATCGTCGCTGCCCTGCTGCTGGGCAAGTCGGCCGAGGCGGCCGAGCGCGGCATCGACCTCGACATCGAGGGCGAGCTCACGGTCGGCGACGTGCCCGCACGGGACCTGGTCACCGTGCTCGGCAACCTGCTCGACAACGCCTTCGACGCGGTCACCGGGCACGACCAGCGACGGGTCGTGGTCCGGCTGACCACGGGTGCCGACACGACGACGGTCTCGGTCGGCGACAGCGGCGACGGGCTCACCGGAACCGACGCGGCCCAGGCCCTCGAGCGCGGCTGGACGACCAAGGCCACGGGGGCGACCGGCCGCGGGGTCGGACTGGCCCTGGTCAACCAGATCGCCCGGCGCCACGGCGGCGACATCCGCATCGGCACCTCCGCACTGGGCGGAGCCGAGCTCACGGTGACCCTGGCTACTGGGAGCGAGGGGTGAGCGTGCGCGTGCTCGTCGTCGAGGACGAGCAGCTGACCGCGGAGGCCCACGCAGCGTACGTCGAGCGGACTCCAGGCTTCGACCTCGCCGGGGTCGCCCGGTCGGCGGGTGACGCGGCTCGGTTCCTCAACGCCAACGAGGTCGACCTGGTGCTGCTCGACCTGCACCTGCCCGACGGCCACGGCCTGGCCCTGGTGCAGAAGCTCCGAGCGGCCGGACACCTCGTCGACGTCATCGCCGTCACCTCGGCTCGTGATGCCGACGTCGTACGCCATGCCGTGGCGCAGGGCGTCGTGCTCTACCTCCTCAAGCCGTTCACCTACGCGACCTTCCGCGGCAAGCTCGAGCAGTACGCCGCCTACCGCGCCCGGCTGCACGACGGCCCCGCGGAGTTCGCCCAGGACGAGGTCGACCAGATGCTGGGCTCGCTCCGGGCCGGCGGAGCACCGTTGCCCAAGGGGATGAGCCAGGAGACACTGCGCGATGTGACCAAGGCGTTGCGCGACACCGGTGCGGGGATGTCCGCGTCCGAGGTCGCGGAGGTGGTCGGCGCCTCCCGAGTCACCGTGCGCCGCTACCTCGAGCACCTGTCCGAGCTCGGCTCGGTCGACCGGAGCCCGCGCTACGGCGGGAGCGGCCGGCCCGAGATGGAGTACCGCTGGAGGAGTTCCCATGCATGACCGCAGCGCCCTCGGACTGGCCGAGGTGTCCGACGCCGAGCTCAACTCGATGGTCGCGACGCTCCTCGGTCACGATCCTGCCGACGTGACCCTGCTCGACTCGCTCGCCGAGCAGGTCGACTACGACCTTCCCGCGATCACCACCGCCGGCCGCTTCTGGGTGCGCGGCCAGGCGCAGACGCCCAGTGGCGTCGCGCCGTACGAGTTCTTCGTCAAGCACGTGCAGTCGTGGGCGCGGTCTCCGTTCTTCGCAGAGGTGCCCGAGGACGTCCGCGAGATGGCCGAGGCCGGGGTGCCGTGGCGCACGGAGCACCTCCTCTACCGATCCGGCGTCGCGCAGCATCTTCCGGAGGGTCTCGCCATGCCGCGGGCGTTCGGCGTCTTCGACCTCGACGACAAGGCGGCGTCGATCTGGCTCGAGGTGATCCAGGCCGTGGACGTCGAGTGGGACCTGCCGCGCTTCACCCGGGCGGCGTACCTGCTCGGGCGGCTGGCCGCGAGCCCCACGATCCGGCCCTTCGCCGACGTCGGCGGCCACGAGTGGGATGTGCGGCACTACCTGTACGGACGGCTGACCCACCAGGTGCTGCCGGTGCTGCGCGACAACGAGGTGTGGCAGCACCCGATCGTCGCGCCGGCCTTCGATGCCGGCCTCCGAGCGCGCTTGCTCGAGGCGGCCGACCGGATCCATGACTACACGGAGGAGCTGGCGCAGTGCCCGATCGCTACCGGGCACGGTGACGCGTGTCCCAACAACCTGCTCGTGGTCGGCGACTCCCCCGACTTCGTGCTGATCGACTTCGGCTTCTGGAAGCCGCTCCCGATCGGCTTCGACCTGGGTCAGCTCCTCGTCGGCGACGTCCAGATCGGGCGGCGCAGCAGCGCCGACCTCCGGGAACGCGACGAGGCCTGCCTCGCGGCGTACGTCGAGGGCTTGCGCGCCGAGGGATCAGACGTGCCTGTTGCCGACGTGGCGCGGGCGCACGCCCTGCACCTGCTGATCTTCACCGGCCTGTCGACGCTGCCGATGGAGTTCCTGGACGCGCCACCGACACCGGAACTGGTGCAGATGAGCCAGGAGCGGGCCGCGATCGCCAGGTGCAGCCTCGACCTGATCGACGCGACCAGCTAGTTCAGCTGAGCTCGAGCCCTGGGTAGAGCGGGTGCTTGTCGAGCATCTCGGCGGAGGCGTCCTTGACCTTGTCGG
The DNA here is from genome assembly GCA_963769475.1 of uncultured Actinomycetota bacterium. Taxonomy (GTDB): domain Bacteria; phylum Actinomycetota; class Actinomycetes; order Propionibacteriales; family Nocardioidaceae; genus Nocardioides. The sequence continues at coordinate 515,753 of CAVYLX010000005.1, forward strand.
CGACGCCGTCCGCCAACTGGTAGGTCGCCTTCGACGGCGCGCCCGCCTTGTTGGTGCCGGCCTGGGTGTTCTGCAGCACCTGCACGATCAGCTCGGCGACGTTGTCGAACTCGTCGTGGCCGAAGCCGCGGGTGGTCAGGGCCGGGGTGCCGAGGCGGATGCCGGAGGTGTACCAGGCGCCGTTGGGGTCGGCCGGCACCGAGTTGCGGTTGGTGACCACGCCGGCGTCGAGCAGTGCCGACTCGGCCTGGCGGCCGGTGAGGCCGAACGACGACACGTCGAGCAGCACGATGTGGTTGTCGGTGCCGCCGGTGACGAGCTTGGCGTCGCGCTTGAGGAAGCCGTCGGCCAGCGACTTGGCGTTGTCGGCGATGGCCTGCGCGTAGGTCTGGAACTCCGGCTGGCGGGCCTCGGCGAGTGCGACGGCCTTGGCGGCCATCACGTGCGACAGCGGGCCGCCGAGCACCATCGGGCAGCCGCGGTCGACGGAGGCGGCGTACTCCTCCTGGGCGAGCACCATGCCGCCGCGCGGGCCGCGCAGGGACTTGTGCGTGGTCGTGGTGGTGATGTGGGCGAACGGCACCGGGTCCTCGTCGCCGGTGAACACCTTGCCGGCGACCAGGCCGGCGAAGTGGGCCATGTCGACCATCAGCGTCGCGCCGACCTCGTCGGCGATCTCGCGCATCTTGGCGAAGTTCACGCGCCGGGGGTACGCCGAGTAGCCGGCGACCAGCACCAGCGGCTTGAACTCCTTCGCCTTGGCGCGGACCACGTCGTAGTCGAGCAGGCCCGTCTCGGGGTCGGTGCCGTACTGCTGCTGGTGGAACATCTTGCCGCTGATGTTGGGGCGGAAGCCGTGGGTGAGGTGGCCGCCGGCGTCGAGCGCCATGCCGAGGAGCCGCTGGTTGCCGAACTCGTGGCGCAGCTCCTCCCAGTTCTCGTCGGTCAGCTCGTTGACGTTCTTCTTCTCGGCCTTCTCCAGCCAGGGGCTCTCGATCCGGTGGGCCAGGATCGACCAGAACGCGACCAGGTTGGCGTCGATGCCGGAGTGCGGCTGGGCGTAGGCGTACGGCGCCCCGAACAGCTCGCGGGCGTGCTCGGCGGCGATCGACTCGACGGTGTCGACGTTCTGGCAGCCGGCGTAGAAGCGGTGGCCGATCGTGCCCTCGGCGTACTTGTCGCTGAACCAGGTGCCCATCGTGAGCAGCACCGCCGGCGAGGCGTAGTTCTCACTGGCGATCAGCTTGAGCGAGGCTCTCTGGTCGACCAGCTCCTGCTTGGTGGCTGCCGCGATCCGCGGCTCCACCGACGCGATCACCTCGAGGGCCTGCTGGTAGGCGGAGCTGGTCAGGCCGGCGATAGAGGTCGAGTCGCTCATGGCGGACAGACTAGTTGTGGCGGCTCGGGCCGTGCAGGGTGCCTCGCGATGTGACGTGGACCGCACTCGGGCGCCTGGCCTCGCCTGTTCCAGGATCCGCGTCTCACATGTTGGCGCGACGTCTCGCATCATGAGATTCCAGGTTGTGGGAGCGACGTCCGGCCCGTGAGACTGCTTGACATGATCAGTGCTGCGACGCATACGCACCTCGTGGTTCGACGCCACGTGGACCTGATGCGTACGCGCAGCTCTATGTGTCGGCCCTGCTGAACCGCCTCAGTCAGCCAGTTCAGACTTTCCGCGCCCAGCGCCGCGCGCGGTTCTCAGCGAAGGACCAGACCTCCCATGCCCGACTTGCGCTTTCAGTCCAAGCCGCCTGCTCGCACCGAGATCCCGCGCCCCAAGCGCGCCGAGGGTCAGTGGTCGCTCGGCTACACCGAGCCGCTCAACAAGAACGAGCAGTCGAAGAAGGACGACGACCCGCTCAACGTCCGCGACCGGATCATCAACATCTACTCCAAGCGCGGCTTCGCCTCGATCGACCCCGCCGACCTGCGCGGTCGCTTCCGGTGGATGGGCCTCTACACCCAGCGCGCCCCCGGCTTCGACGGCGGCAAGACCGCCATGCTCGAGGAGGAGGAGCTGGACGACGAGTACTTCATGCTCCGGGTCCGCTCCGACGGGCAGCTGCTGTCGCACCGGGCCGTCCGGGCGCTCGGCACCATCGGCGTCGACTTCGCCCGTGACACCGCAGACGTCACCGACCGCGCCAACATCCAGTACCACTGGATCCGGGTCGAGGACGTGCCGGAGATCTGGGACCGCCTGGACGCGGCCGGCCTGAGCAGCGTCGAGGCCTGCGGCGACTCGCCGCGCCCGTTCCTCGGCTCCCCCGTCGCCGGGGTCGCCAAGGACGAGATCATCGACGGCACCCCTGCCCTCGAGGAGATCTTCGAGCGCTTCATCGGCAACAAGGAGTACTCGAACCTGCCGAGGAAGTTCAAGACCGCCGTCACCGGTCACCCGAGCCACGACGTCTCCCCCGAGACCAACGACGTGTCGTTCGTCGGCACGGTCCACCCCGAGCTCGGACCCGGTTTCGACCTGTGGGTCGGCGGCGGGCTGTCGACCAACCCGATGCTGGCGGCGCGGATGGGCGTCTGGATCCCGCTCGACGAGGTGGCCGACGCGTGGGCCGGCGTCGCCTCGGTCTTCCGCGACTACGGCTACCGCAGGCTGCGGTCGCGGGCCCGGCTGAAGTTCCTGGTCGCCGACTGGGGCATCGAGAAGTTCCGTGAGGTGCTCGAGAACGAGTACCTCGGCCGCAAGCTGGTCAGCTGCGACTCGCCGCCCTCGCCGGTCGGTCACCGCGACCACATCGGCGTACACGAGCAGAAGGACGGCAAGTTCTACGTCGGCGTGGCCCCGAGCGTGGGCCGGATCTCGGGCACCCTGCTGATCCAGCTCGCCGACGCCATCGAGGAGTTCGGCGTCGCGGGCGCCCGGCTGACGCCGTACCAGAAGATCGTGCTGATCGGTGTCGACGCCGACAAGGTCGCGCCCCTGAGCGCGCGCCTCGACGCGATCGGCCTCTCCGCCACGCCGTCCAACTGGCGCCGGAACACGATGGCCTGCACCGGCATCGAGTTCTGCAAGCTGGCGATCGTCGACACCAAGGAGCGGGCGCGCAACCTGGTGACCGAGCTCGAGCGTCGCTTCCCCGACCTCGACACCCCGATCACCGTCAACGTCAACGGCTGCCCCAACGCCTGCGCGCGCACCCAGGTCGCCGACATCGGCCTCAAGGGCCAGCTGGTGATGTCCGACGGCGAGCAGGTCGAGGGCTTCCAGGTGCACCTCGGCGGCGCGACCGGGCTGGAGGCGAACTTCGGCCGCAAGCTGCGCGCCCACAAGGTGACCAGCGCGGGTCTCGACGACTACATCACCAACGTCGTCACCAACTTCCTGGCGGACCGTCTCGATGGCGAAACCTTCGCGACCTGGGTCGCCCGCGCCGACGAGGAATTGCTGCGCGGCGAGAAGGCGTTGGCCACGACATGACCGAACGCGCATTCCCCAACAACTGCCCCTACTGCGGGGACGACAACCTGTGGCCCCACGAAGGGGACTCCCCCGATGTTCGGGGGGCGTGGGAGTGCCGGTCGTGCCTGCGTGCGTTCTCGCTGAAGATGCTCGGACTCGTCCGCCCGACGGGAGGCGCGCGATGACTGCCGCCACCACGACCACCGCCAGCGCCTACCGCGGCACCCAGACCGAGGGCCGCTCCCCCGAGGAGCTGCGCGAGCTGGTCTCGCACTGGGGTGCCGAGCTGGAGCTCGCTCCGGCCGAGCACATCATCGAGTGGGCCGCGGCGACCTTCGGCGAGCGCTTCTGCATCACGTCGTCGATGGGTGACGCGGTGCTCGCCGACGTCGCCTCGAAGGTCGTGCCCGGGATCAAGGTGGTCTTCCTCGACACCGGCTACCACTTCGCGGAGACGATCGGCACTCGCGACGCCGTCGAGGCGACCCTCGACGTCAAGATGCTCAGCATCACGCCCGTGCAGTCCGTGGCCGAGCAGGACGCGGCGTACGGCAAGGACCTCTACAAGACCGACCCGGACCTGTGCTGCGCGCTGCGCAAGGTCAAGCCGCTGGCCGACGCCCTCTCGGGCTTCGACGCCTGGGCGACGGGTCTGCGCCGCGCCGAGACGCACAACCGCGTGATCGCGCCGGTCATCGGCTGGGACGCCAAGAAGGGCAAGGTCAAGGTCTCGCCGCTCGCGCGGTGGACCGACGAGCAGGTCGACCGCTACATCGCCGACAACGGCGTACTGGTCAACCCGCTCGTCTACGACGGCTACCCCTCGATCGGCTGCGCCCCCTGCACCCGACGGGTCGCCCCTGGCGACGACCCGCGGAGCGGCCGCTGGGCCGGCACCAACAAGACCGAGTGCGGGATCCACTCATGACCCGCCTCATCGTCGACAGCGTGGTCGACGCAACCCACGCAACACCGCGGACCCTGTCCGCCGCGCATGAAGGGAGGCCACGCTGATGGCTGCTCCTGCACTCATTGCCCTGGCCCACGGAAGTCGTGACCCTCGATCGGCGAGGACCATCACGGCGTTGATCGCCGAGGTCAAGCAGCAGCGCCCCGACCTGCGGGTCGAGCGCGCGTTCCTCGAGCTCGCGAAGCCGAACTTCCAGACGGTCGTCGACCGGCTGGTCAAGGCGGGCTTCGAGGAGATCGTCGTCGTACCGCTCCTCCTGACCGAGGCCTACCACGCCAAGGTCGACGTGCCCGAGGCCATCGCCGAGGCGACCGCCCGCCACGAGGGGCTCCGGATCCGGGCGACTGCCGTCCTCGGGCTCGAGACCTGCTTCCTCGAGGTGCTCGACGAGCGGCTGCGCGAGGCGCTGAAGATCTCCCGCGTCCGCGAGCTCGACGCCCTCGTGCTGGCCGCGGCCGGCACCAGCGACCCGCTCGCCAACCAGGCCGTCGCGCGCCTGGCCCGGCTGTGGGGCACCCACCACAAGCTGCCGGTCACCGCGGCGTACGCCTCCAGCGCGCCGCCCGCCACCGGCGAGGCCGTCCGTGCCTTCCGGGCCGAGGGTCGCCGGCACATCGCCGTCGCCTCGCTCTTCCTCGCCCCCGGGTTCCTCCCGGACCGCGCGGCCGAGCTCGCCCTCGAGGCCGGCGCCGTAGCAGTCTCCGAGCCCCTGGGCGCGCACCCCGAGGTCGCCCGCACCATCCTGGCCCGCTACGCCGTAGGCGCCGTCGAGCTCGTCCCAGTCTGAGCCGACCCGGCTCGACTTCACCGTCAGACGCGTCGACCCGGCTCTCCTTGACAACCTGTGTGTCGAGAAGAGCCGGGTCGACGTCGTTGTGCGTCAATCCAAGCCGGGTCGGTCCGTCCCCACGTCAACTCAAGCCGGGTCGGCACTTAGCCGACGAGGGTGTGGAGGAGGTGCTCGAGCTGGCGCTCGGGGTCCTCGGTGAGGCCGCCGTGCACGGGGCCGGGCTGGAGCATGGTGCTGCGCGGGGCCTTCAGGAAGCCGAAGCGCTGGCTCACCGGCTGCTCAGCCGCCCCGCCGCCGCTGGGGTCGCCGGCGCAGACCTTGTCGACGAAGGCGAGCGCCTCGCAGACCTGGTCGATGTCGAGCCGCGGGTCGAGCGCGCGCAGCCGGTCGGCGTCGACGTGCCAGGCGGCCCGCAGGAAGTCGGTGGCGTGGCAGTAGAGGACCACGCCCACGTTGACGAACTCCTCGCGGTCGACGCGCGGGACGCAGCGCAGGGTGACGTACTGGTAGGCGAGCTTCATCGGGCCGCCACCGTCGGCAGCCACTGACGGGTCCGCAGGCGGGCCGCGAGGAAGGCGACGTACGCCGCTCGCACCTCGTCCGGCGTCTCCGCGCCCGGCACCGGCTCGAGCCAGTCGTCGGGCACCAGGGCGACGACCTCGCTCAGCACGCTCTCGTCGACGACGCCGGCGAGCTCTTCGTCGACGGCCCCGAGGCCGGAGGCGCGGCCCAGCAGCACGTGGTTGGCGGGGTCCCAGGGCTGCTGCGCGAACTTCTCGGGGTCGGTGATGCCACCCTGCCAACCGTGATGGAAGTAGAGCGCCGCGCCGTGGTCGATCACCCACAGCTGGCCGTGCCAGAGCAGCAGGTTGGGGTTGCGCCAGGTGCGGTCGACGTTGGCGCAGAAGGCGTCGAGCCACAGGATCTTGGCGGCGTCCGCGTCTCCGCCGGGTGTCTCGCCGTCGAAGCCGAAGGAGCCGGGCAGGAAGTCGATGCCGAGGTTGAGACCGGTGCTGGCGTTGAGGAGGTCCTGCACCTCCTCGTCGGCCTCGTAGCGGGCGATCTCGGGATCCAGCTCGAGCGCGACCAGGCGCGGCGTGCTGAGGCCGATCCGCCGGGCCAGCTCGCCCACGATCACCTCGGCCACCAGCACCCGCACGCCCTGGCCGGCGCCGCGGAACTTGCAGACGTAGGTGCCCAGGTCGTCGGCCTCCACCACCCCGGGCAGGCTCCCGCCCTCGCGGAGCGGGGTGACGTAGCGGGTAACGCCCACTGTGGGGATCACTTGATCGGGTCCTCGTTGTCCAACCGGGCGCGCTCGGCGGCGACGTCGAAGTCGGCCTTCGGCCACTGCGGGTTGAGGCCGTGCAGGGCATTGAGCAGCAGGTGGGCGACGGCGAGGTTGCGGTACCACTTCTTGTCGGCCGGGATCACGTGCCACGGCGCGAGCTCGGTGTTGGTCCGCTCCACGGCGATCTCGTAGGCCTCCCGGTACGCCGGCCACAGCTGCCGCTCGTCGACATCGCCGGGGTTGTACTTCCAGTGCTTGGCCGGGTCGTCGAGCCGCGCGAGCAGGCGCGCCTTCTGCTCGTCGGGCGAGATGTGCAGGAGGCACTTCACCATCACCGTGCCGCCCTCGACCAGCTCGCGCTCGAAGTCGTTGATCGCGCCGTAGCGACGCTCGAGCTCCTCGGGCGGGGCGAGCTCGCGGACCCGGGCGATCAGCACGTCTTCGTAGTGCGACCGGTCGAAGACACCGAGGTAGCCCGGGGCCGGCAGCGCCTTCCGGATCCGCCACAGGAAGTCGTGGGCCCGCTCCTCCTCGGTGGGCGCCTTGAACGAGCTGATCCGCACGCCCTGCGGGTCGAAGAGACCCACGGCGTGCTTCTGGGTGCCGCCCTTCCCCGAGGTGTCCATGCCCTGCAGCACCAGCAACACGCTGCGCGAGGCACCGGCCTTGCCCTCGGCGAACAGTCGCTCCTGCAGGTCGGCGAGCTCCGGGCCCAGCTCCGCCAGGGCGGCCTCGCCGTCAGCCTTCTTGCCGTCGAAGCCCGGAGCTGCATCGGTCTCGATAGCGGTCAGGTCGGGGCGGCCTGCGGGAACTCGCAGCACGGAGACGTCCATGCCGCACATCATGTCTGGTCAGCCGAGCACCTGACGAACATCGAGCGTGCAACCCACGACGGTGTCGACGCGGCCGCTCTCCTGCGGCTCGTCGAACCAGAGGCCCTCGCGGAACCCCAGCTTCGCCAGCATCCGCAAAGATCCTCGGTTGCGGTGGTCCGGCGCGGCGAAGTACGCCGTCGCGTCGGGGAACCGCTGCCGGGCCCGCTGCATCCAGGCCCAGACGATGCGGGTGCCGATGCCACGGCCGGTCCAGGCAACGTCGCCGATGGCGTAGTCGATGCCGATCGCGGCCGGGTCGGGGCCGAGCACGGCGTACTCGGGGTAGTCGCCGATCCGGTAGTCCTGGACGAATCCCACCGACCGGCCGTTGGCCTCCGCCACCCACATCCGGGTCGGCGTGGTGCCGTCGATGTCGGGCCCGTACTTGGCGGTCACCGCCTCGAGCGTCGCGTCGCCGTCGCCGGCCCACCACTTCTGGACGTGGTCCGCGCCCCGCCAGCGGGCGACATCCGGCAGGTCGCCGTGGGTCATCGCGCGCACCGTCACCCGGGTGTCGTGATCGACGACGAACTGCTTCACCTCGCCCGACAGGTCCAGCGGCACCGGCTCCGCGTGCATGCTCGCCACAGTGCGGCGCGCCGCGGCCGCCCAGGACTCACCCGGATGCACGACCCCAGAAAGGGTGTGCTCGCCGTCGCGGACGGCCAGGTGGACCTGGTCGGACACGACTCAGGACTCCGGGCCGCGACCCCGGCTGGTGACCGGCGGCAGCACCGACCACGGGAAGTCGATCCAGCGGTCGGTCTCGCGCCAGACGTAGTCGGCCTTCACCACGCTGCGCGACTTCTCGTAGATCACCGCGATCCGGGCCTCCGCGACATGGTCGGCAATGAAGGCACGCACGTGCTCCAAGGTCACGCCCGTGTCCGCTACGTCGTCGGCGACCAGCACCTTGAGGCCGGCCAGGTCGATCGCAGCCGGCGTCGGCGGCAGCATGATCGGCACGTCGAGCCGGGTGTCGACGCCGGTGTAGTACTCGACGTTGACCGCGGACAGGTTCTTCACGTCCAGGGCGTAGCCGAGCCCCATCGCCAACCCGAGCCCACCGCGGGCGATGGCCAGGACGATGTCCGGCTCGAAGCCGCTGTCGGCCACCTGCTGGGCGAGCGCGCGAGTGGCCTCGCCGAACTGTTCGTAGGTCAGGACCTCGTGCGCGTCATCTTCCACTCGGGCATTCTCGCGCAGCCGCGGTCAGCTCGTCACGGACGATCGAGAACGCCATGCCGGAGGGGTAGCCCTTGCGGGCCAGCAGACCCACCAGCCGCCGGGTGGCGGTGGTGTCGTCGACCCGCGACAGGGTGCGCAGCTTCTTGCGGACCAGCACCCGGGCGGCGGCCTCCTCGTCCTCCGGCTCGATCTCGTCGAGCGCCTCGCGCGCGACCTCGTCGTCGATGCCCTTGCGGCGCAGCTCCTGGGCCAGCGCCCGGCGGGCCAGGCCCTTGCCCGGCTGGCGGCTGGCCACCCACGACCGCGCGAACGCGCCGTCGTCGATCAGGCCGACCTCCTCGAACCGGTCGAGGAGGCGCGCCGCGAGCTCGGCCGGCACGTCCTTCTTGGCGAGCTTGTCGGCGAGCTCCTTGCGGCTGCGCGCCTGTCCGGTCAGCTGGTCGAGCAGGATCTTGCGGGCCACCGACTCGGCGTCCGCATCGGGTCCGTCCGCCACCGGGTCGGGCGGCGGCGGTGCCGGGCGGTCGCCACGTGTCCACGCGGCGACTCCGGCACCGACATCGCCCGTCCACGCATCACTCATCGCACTCACACCTCACCTCGGTGGTCGAGCCTGCCGAGACCCCCAGGGGTCGGGAGAATCAGAAGTCGTCGACACCGATCGGCTCATCCGACAGGTCGGACTCGACAGCGGCGCCGGCCTCGGCGTCGACCGTCGGACCCACTCCGAGCGTCTCGAGGATCTTCTTCTCCAGCTCGTTGGCCAGGTCGGGGTTGTCCTTCAGGAAGGTCCGGGCGTTCTCCTTGCCCTGGCCGAGCTGGTCGCCCTCGTAGGTGTACCAAGCACCGGCCTTGCGGACCAGGCCCGCCTCGACACCGACGTCGATCAGGCCACCCTCGCGGCTGATGCCCTTGCCGTACATGATGTCGAACTCGGCCTGCTTGAACGGCGGCGCCACCTTGTTCTTGACGACCTTGACCCGGGTCCGGTTGCCGACCATGTCGGTGCCGTCCTTGAGGGTCTCGATCCGGCGTACGTCGAGGCGCACCGAGGAGTAGAACTTCAGCGCCTTGCCACCGGTGGTGGTCTCGGGCGAGCCGAACATCACGCCGATCTTCTCGCGCAGCTGGTTGATGAAGATCATCGTGGTGTTGGAGTTGTTGAGCGCGCCGGTCATCTTGCGCAGCGCCTGGCTCATCAGCCGGGCCTGCAGGCCGACGTGGCTGTCGCCCATCTCGCCCTCGATCTCGGCGCGGGGCACCAGCGCGGCCACCGAGTCGATCACGATCAGGTCGAGCGCGCCGGAGCGGATCAGCATGTCGGCGATCTCGAGCGCCTGCTCACCCGAGTCGGGCTGGGAGACCAGCAGGGCGTCGGTGTCGACGCCGAGCGCCTTGGCGTAGTCGGGGTCGAGCGCGTGCTCGGCGTCGATGAAGGCCACGATGCCGCCGGCGGCCTGGGCGTTGGCCACCGCGTGCAGGGCGACCGTCGTCTTGCCGGAGGACTCCGGACCGTAGATCTCCACCACGCGTCCGCGCGGGAGCCCACCGAGCCCGAGCGCCACGTCGAGCGCGATCGAGCCGGTGGGGATGACTTCGAGGGGGGCGCGCGTCTCGTCGCCGAGGCGCATCACCGAGCCCTTGCCGAACTGCTTCTCGATGTTGAGCAGCGCGGCATCAAGGGCCTTGTCGCGGGGGTCGCGGTCTCCAGCAGCCATGGGGTCTTCCGTCCTTCTTCGTCGAGGTCTGTGCAACGTTTTCGTCGTCTGGCCCGGACGCTAGACGGGACCGCCGACAGGGTTCGACCCGAAGATGCAAACCTGTGGATGACTGCCTGTCGGAGCGGGGACCAGCGCCTCACTTCACGACCAAACCTAGCCCGAACACCTGTTCGAAGCACGCTCCTGTACGGCGTGTCGTCGTCCCTGCGTAATCTCGATGGTGTGAGCCTCGCCCCCGCACCGACCATCGCCCTCGGCGACCGCTTCGCACGCGAGCTGGCCGAGATGGCGCTCCCGTGGCAAGCCGAAGCGGCACCGGACCCGCGACTGCTCGTGCTCAACGACGCCGCTGGCGGCCGAGCTCGGCCTCGACCCGGCCTCGCTGCGCAGCGCCGACGGACTGCGGCTCCTGGTGGGCAACCTCGTGCCCAGCGGTGCGACTCCCGTCGCGCAGGCCTACGCCGGACACCAGTTCGGCGGCTACGTGCCGCGCCTCGGCGACGGACGCGCGCTCCTGCTCGGCGAGGTCGTCGGCACCGATGGCCGGCTCCGCGATCTCCACCTCAAAGGCTCCGGCCGTACGCCGTTCGCGCGCGGAGGAGACGGGCTGGCGGCGGTCGGCCCCATGCTCCGCGAGTACGTCGTCAGCGAGGCGATGCACGCGCTCGGCATCCCGACCACCCGCTCGCTGGCCGTGGTCGCGACCGGGCGGTCGGTGCAGCGCGAGACGGTCCTGCCCGGCGCTGTCCTGGCGCGGGTGGCGAGCAGCCATCTGCGCGTCGGCAGCTTCCAGTACGCCCGGGCCACGGGCGACCTCGACCTCCTGCGCCGCGTGGCCGACCACGCCATCAGCCGCCACCATCCCGATGCCGCCAACGCCGACAACCCCTACCGGGCGCTGCTCGAGGCCGTGGTCACGGTGCAGGCGTCGCTGGTGGCCCAGTGGATGCTGGTCGGCTTCATCCACGGCGTGATGAACACCGACAACATGACGATCTCCGGCGAGACGATCGACTACGGCCCCTGCGCGTTCCTGGACGCCTTCGACCCGGCCACGGTCTACAGCTCGATCGACCACGGTGGTCGCTACGCCTACGCCAACCAGCCCCTCATCGCAGAGTGGAACCTCGCCCGCCTCGCGGAGACGCTGCTCCCCCTCCTCCACGACGACGAGGAGCAGGCGATCGCGCTCGCCGTGGAGTCGCTGGGCGGTTTCCGACCGTCGTACTCCGCCGCCTGGTCGGCAGGCATGCGCGCCAAGCTGGGTCTGCCAGCGGGCCTGGACGACACGGTGGCCTCACCGCTCGTCGACGACCTGCTCGGCCCTGATGAAGGACAACCACGTCGACTGGACCAGGACGCTTCCGCCGCCTGGGCACCGCTGCTCGCGGCGACGTGGAGCCCGTGCGCGGCCTGTTCCTCGACCTGCCCGGGTTCGACGCCTGGGCAGAGCGGTGGCGCGCCGTGTCGCCGGACGCCGACGCGATGGACCGCGTCAATCCCGCCTACATCCCCCGCAACCACCTCGTCGAGGAAGCCCTCACGGCGGCGACCGACGGCGACCTCGAGCCACTCGAGCAGCTGCTGACCGTGACAGGCAGCGCCGTACGACGAGCGGCCGGGTTCGGAGCGCTACCTCGAGCCTGCCCCGGACAGCTTCGGGGACTACCGAACCTTCTGCGGCACCTGAACCCGGCTCAGCGCCGCTCGAGGTCGAGGCCGAGCCACTCAGCGAGCTCGTCGATCTCGCGATCAACGGCAGCCGCCGCCTTCGTGCTCCACGGCGCGTCCTCGTGGACGGCGTCGACCCGGAGCACGCCGGCCTTGCGGTCGGCCGTGGCGTCGAGCTTCCCGACCAGCTGGTCGCCGTACAGGATGGGCAGCGCCCAGTAGCCCCAGCGCCGCTTGTCGGCCGGCTTGTACATCTCCACCAGGTAGTCGTAGTCGAACAGCTCGAGCGTGCGCTTGCGGTCGTAGACGAGGCGGTCCAGCGGCGAGAGCAGCGCGGCGCGTCCGGCGAAGGGCTGCCCGAGCCAGGACGGGTCCACCCGCCACTCCCCCGGCACTCCGTCGACGACGGCGGGCTCGCCGGCGTCGCCGACGTCGTTGCGGTCGTTGGGACATCTCGGCCGCCTTGGCCCGGGCGAGTGCCGAGGGCACGCAGCCGGCGCTCGTTGCGGATCCGCCGCGCCTCCTCGGTGGGGACGACCGGGTCGTCGGGATAGACCCGCTCCGCGAGATCCCAGAGCTGGTGCCGCCCGCGGCGCCCCGCGGACGCGACCTCTCCGCGCTGCACGAGAAAGCCGAGCAGCTTCCTCACGTTGCGGTTGTTGGTCCACCCGGACGACTTCCACGGCCGTACGCAGGTGTCGGGGAGCTCGCTCGACGGCAACGGTCCGTCGGCACGGAGCCGCTCGAGGATGTCGAGCCGGCATGCGTTGTTGTCGTCGACCCAGTCGCGAATCTCGTGCTGCCACTCGCGCAGCTCGCCGGCACCCGGCCACTCGGCCATCTCCGCGCGGTAGAGCACAAGATCCTCGGCCGGCCGGATCGCGCCATGGAGGTCGATCAGCCGCTGCTCGTCCACCGCGTCGCGCAGCTCAGCCGGTGAGTACGCCGACCCCAACCTGCTCCACGCCACCAGGTCGGCACTCGGCGCGACGGCGTTGGTCGGGTCGAGCTGGAGGAACGTCAGGTGATGCACCAGCTCGAACAGGTCGGTCGGTCGCTCCTTGGTGAGCAGCTGGGCCTGCACGGCGATGCGGCGCGCGTCGGTGCGGGAGAGCTGGTGAGATCTTCGGCACGACACGAGGGTAGGCCGCGGGCCGGGTGTGACGGGTCGTGTGCCTGAGGCCGGTCCATGGGTCGGGCTCAGGCACACGACCCTGGCCTCGGCGTCGGCGCCAAGGGAAGTTCGAGGCCGCAAGCGTGGTTGTCCTCGCATGACAACAATCGGGCTCATCGGCAGCGGACACATCGGACAGGCGATCGCGAAGCAGGCAGTCGCGCACGGCCATGACGTCGTACTCAGCAACTCGAGAGGGCCGGAGACCCTGGCCGACCTGGTGGCCGAGCTGGGTGACCAGGCCCGGGCGGGAACGGCGGAGGACGCAGCGACCGCTGGCGACATCGTCGTCGTGACGATCCCGTTCAAGAACTACGAGCAGGTGCCCGCCCCGCCGCTCGCCGGCAAGGTCGTCATCGACACCAACAACTACTACTTCGAGCGCGACGGCCACTACCCCGAGATCGACGAAGGCCGGACCACGCCCAGCGAGCTGCTGGCCGCCCACCTGCCGGGCGCCAAGGTGGTCAAGGCCTTCAACGCCATCCAGGCTGCCCAGATCGGCTCGGCAGCTACGCCGGCCGGCACCGCCAACCGGCGCGCCCTCTCGATCGCCGGCGACGACGCCGACGCGAAGCAGGTCGTGACCGACCTGATCGACGAGTTCGGGTTCGACGTCGTCGACGCCGGACCGTTGGCGGAAGGCAAACGGTTCGACCGCGACAAGCCTGCGTACGGCGCCGAGCTGCCCGCCGACCAGCTCCGCGAGGCGCTGGCGCAGGGCTGACGGTCAGGCCTGCGGGCCCGGCACCTCGTAGGTCAGCTCGATCTGGTCCGCCCAGGTCGAGCAGGTGCAGCCGGCGGGGTCGGGCAGTCCGGCGATGGTTGCGGTGAGCAGGCCGGTGAGTCGCGCGAGGTTGGCCTCGAAGAGCGCGAAGACCTGCTCCTGGCCGACGCCCTCGCCCGACTCCGCGCCGGCGTCCATGTCGGTGACCAGCGCGATCGCCGCGTAGCACTGCCGCAGCTCGCGGGCCAGCGCCGCCTCGGGCGACCCGGTCATGTTGATCAGGTCCCAGCCCTGGGCGGCGTAGTGCTGCGACTCGGCGCGCGTCGAGAAGCGCGGTCCCTCGATCACCACCATGGTGCCGCCGGCCGCGACCGTCGGGTCGGCCGCCAGCGACCGCTGAGCCGGTGGCGGCGCAGTAGGGGTCGGCGAAGGGCAGGTGGCTGGCGCCGCGCTCGACGTACGACGACACCCGGCGGTGGGTGCGGTCGACCAGCTGGTCGGGCACCACGATGTCGCCCGGGGCCACCGTGTCGCGCAGGCCACCGACCGCGCACGGCGCCAGCACCTGGCGGACGCCGAGCGAGCGGAGCGCCCAGAGGTTCGCGCGGTAGTTGATCGCGTGCGGCGGGAACTCGTGGTCCTTCCCGTGCCGCGGCAGGAACGCCACGCTCCGCCCCGCCACGGTGCCGATCGCGACCGGAGCCGACGGGGCGCCGTAGGGCGTGTCGATCACGTGCTCGCTGGGGTCGTCGAGGAAGGAGTAGAAGCCTGTGCCGCCGATGACGCCGACGTCCGCGGGCTGGAGGGGCGAGTTGCTCACTCGGGCAACTCTGCCAGTCGCCAGGTGCGAGCGGCCGCGAGGACGACGACCACGGCGAGCGCGATCGTGGTCAGCGCCAGCGCCGGGTAGCCCGCCTGGTCGACGATCAGCCCGGCCAGACCGCCGCCCACCGCCGCGGCCACACCCATCACCAGGTCGGAGCCGCCCTGCACGTCGGTGCGGGCGTCCAAGCGGGGCGTGGTCGGCGATCATCGTCGACGACGACACCGTGGCGAACGACCAGCCCAGCCCCAGCAGGAACAGCCCCGCGAAGATCTGCCACGAGCTGCCCTCCGGCGCCCAGGCGCACAGCAGCAGCGACACCAGCAGCGTGCCGCCGCCGGTGGCCAGCACGACCGGCCGACCCGCGCGGTCGGCGAACATCCCGACCAGTGGGGAGAACGCGAACATCCCCAGCACGTGCGCCGAGAGCACGACGCCGATGATCTCCAGCCCGGACCCTCCGTGCTCCATGTGCAGCGGCGTCATCACCATGACGCTGACCATCGTGGCGTGGGCTCCGGCCAGGCCGAGTACGGCGTAGCCCAGCACCGGCCGCTCCCGGACGGCGCCCAAGGCGCGACCCCACGACGTGCCCGTCGGGGCCGTGGTCGGGACCTCCGCGCTGGCTCTTGCGACCAGCAGTGGGTCCGGCCGCAGCATCACCGCGACCACGATCGCTGCCAGCACCATGCCGACCGAGGCCAGCGCGAACGGGCCCGTGAGCTCGGGGATGCCCAGTACGTCGGCGAAGGAGCCCGCGGGACCGGTGAGGTTGGGACCAGCGACGGCGCCGATGGTGGTCGCCCACACGACCATCGACAGGGACTGGGCCCGGCGCTCGGCGACGGCGAGGTCGGTGGCGGCGTAGCGCGCTCCGCTGTTGGCGGCCGTGGCGGAGCCGAGGAACACCGCGCCGACGAGCAACAGCGGCATGGATTCGATGACACCGGCCACCACCGCCAGCACCGCGCCGGCGGCCCCCAGCAGGTAGCCGGTGACCAGCCCGATCCGGCGTCCATAGCCCGACATCAGCCGCGCCAGGAAGTACGACGCGATGGCCGCACCGAGCACCTGTGCGGTCTGCGCGAGCCCGGCCTGGCTCTCCGATCCCGAGACGTCGCGGGCCAGCAGCGACGCGGTGGCGATGCCGATCGTGATGCCGATCGCGCCCACGGCCTGGGCCAGCACCAGGGTGCGGATCGTGCGGGCCTGGATCCGTTCGACGTCGTACGTCGTCGCGGTCTCGGGGCTGGTCATCGCTCGCTGGCCGGCAGCTCGAGGACCTCCCACACCGCGCGCCACACCTGCTTCGGGGGTACGCCGGCGTCCAGGGCCTCCTGCGCCGTGCGGCGGTCGAGGTCGGCGATCACGAACTGCCGCGCCCAGACCCGGTAGTAGCCAGCACCGAGGTGCGCCTCCATCCGAGCCCAGAACTCTGTGTGTCTCACCGCACCATCATCGACGAACGGCCAGGATGCCGAGCCAGGACTCCCCTCGGAGGCCCTCACCATGGTCGGTCTCGAGCACCTCCCAGCCGGTCTCGGCCAGCACGTCCCGCAGCGGCTGCTCGCGCCAGTAGACAAACCGGCGGGGCGTCGGGACGCTGCCGTGGGTCGACCAGCCCTCGCCGTCACCCTCCTTGACCGACATCCGCAGCAGGCCGTCGCCGCGGGTCGCGTCGGCGAGCCGCCGCAGCACGACCGGGAGGTCGGCGCGGGCGACGTGGAGCAGGCTCGCGCTCGCCCAGACGGCCTCGTAGGGCTGGCCTGGCCGCGCCGGATCGGCGAGGTCGTCGGTCAGGGGGTCGAGCACGTCGGCCTCGAAGCCGTCGGCCCGCAGCAGCTCGACGAAACCGGGGGTGATGTCGGTGCGCCGCACACTCAGCCCACCCGCCTCCAGCGCCGCGGCGTCGCGACCGGAGCCGCTGCCGATCTCGAGCACCCGGGAGCCAGCGGGCAGCGCCGCGACGAGACCGTCGATGGCGAGCCGGACGCGGTCGGGCATCGGCTGGGTGGCGTCGCGGTAGGCCGCCGCCTGCTGGTCGTAGCCGGCGACGGTGACCGCCCCGGCGACATCCCAGAGATGGTGCACGACGTCGTGCAGGTGGTAGCGCCCGATCGACTCGACCGTGAAGGCGTCGCCGTTGCTGCGACGGCCAGGGCGCGACCAGCCGTCGTCGGCGACCGCGTCGTAGGCTGCTGCCACCGCCTCGGCTGCGGCGACCAGCTGCGGGCTGACCTCGGCCGGGTCAGCCAGGTCGTAGCGGCTCTCGACTGCGGTGACGTCCTGGTCCCAGTTGGCGAACTCGGGGCCGTCCTCGGCGAGCATCAGCGCGATCCGCTCCCCGAAGAGGGTGTGGACGTCGCGGACGTGGCAGGCGTACTCGGTCACCGACCACACGTCGGGACGCGGCCGCTCGGTCACGCGCGGGGCGGTCAGGGCGGCGGCCCAGGAGGCGGCGTTGTCGCGGAACAGCCGGCCGAGGTCGGCGCGATCGACGGTGCCGGAGGCCAGCCCGCAGTCGGGGCAGGGCTGCTCCAGGACCCAGGTCCAGTCCTTGGTGTCCGGCTCGATCAGGGGTGCGCTCGACATGTGCGGATTCTCCCAGCCGCCACCGACACCGGGCGCGCTGGTTGCTGCCAACCTCAGGGAAGATGGCGCCATGTTGATCCGTCCGGCCACCGAGGCCGACCTGCCCGCGGTGAAGGCGATCTACGACCACCAGGTGCTCACCGGCATCGCGACCTTCGACCTCGAGCCGCCGCCGCTCGACTACTGGCGGGCCCGGCTCGAGAGCACCGAGACAGGCGACCACCTGCTCGTCGCGACCGACGGAGGTGCGGTGCTCGGCTACGCCTACTCGGCGTCGTACCGCTCCCGACCGGCGTACGCCCGCACCCGCGAGGTGTCGGTCTACCTCGCCCAGGACGCCGTCGGTCGCGGCCTCGGCCGTCTGTTGTACGACGACCTGCTGGCGCGGCTGCGCGCCGACGGCGTACACACGGTGCTGGCGGTGATCGCGACGCCCAACCCGGCCAGCGAGGCCCTGCACCGGGCCTGCGGCTTCGAGCGGGTCGCGCTGTTGCCGGAGGTGGGCAACAAGTTCGACCGCTGGATCGACACGGCGTTCTGGGCGCTGGTGCTGGAGCCTTAGAGCCGGACCGGCGCGCTGCCGAAGGCGACGTTGAACCGGTCGCACCAGATCACCACGGACCTCAGCCCGTCGAGGTCCGCGGACTCCGGGATCTCGTAGTTCTGGTTGCCGTGGGTGGCCTTGAGCTCGCCGAGCCGCAGGTAGCGGCCGTCGTCGTAGGAGCCCCAGTCGCCGCCGCTGGGCTGGTCGGTCACCCAGACGTGGAGGTCGGGTCCGTCGGAGCTGGCGAGATCCTCGATCCGCACGAACCTGCTGCCGTCGGCGAGCTCGATCACCCGGGCCCGCCCGGAGGTCTCGTGCTCGGCGTCCTCGAACGCACCGCTGCCGAGCTCGACCGGGTCTGGTGCCGGGTCCGGTGCCGGCGCAGGACTGGTCACCTCCGGCTCGGCCGACGCGATCGGATCCTCGGCAACGGTCGGCACCGGCTCGTCGATCTCGCTGCTGGTGAACACCCGCCACGGCTCGAACGCCCACAGGCCGACGGCAACGACCACCAGCGCCAACGCGCCGACGACCCACTTGAGCATGGCTGCGACCGTACCGACTCCGAGACGGCTCAGGTCAGCAGAAGTGTGTCGAGTCTCTTACGGACGACCGCCAGGCCGATGAGCCCCATCACCAGCAGGTAGACCACCGAGATCGCGGAGTCCCAGGAGATGGCGCCCGTGGTCAGCTCGCGGCAGAGCACGACGCCGCGGTAGAGCGGAGTGCACTCGACCACCCACCGCAGCCAGCCGTCGAAGCTGGTGATCGGGAAGAAGGTGGCCGAGAAGAGGAACAGCGGCAGCTGCACCAGCGTGATCTTGTCGAAGTCCTGCCACGACTTCATGAAGGTCGTCAGCGCCATGCAGACCGAGCTGAACGCGAACCCGATCAGCAACGTCGCCGGCAGCGCCAGCAGCGCCCACCACGAGCTGATCAGCCCCAGGGCGGCCATCACGAGCAGGAACGCGGCCGAGTAGGCGCCACCCCGCAGCTGGCCCCAGGCGATCTCGCCGCGGGCGATGTCGGTCGTGCTCAGCGGGGTCGCGAGCATCTGGTCGTAGAGCTTCTCGAACTTCAGCTTGAAGAAGACGTTGTACGTCGAGTCGAGCAGCGCCCCGTTGAAGGCGGAGGCCGCGAGCATGCCCGGCGCGACGAACTCGGCGTACGGGATCGCCTGCCCGTTGAACTCGAAGGTGTCGATCAGCTGGCCGACGCCGATGCCGATCGAGAGCAGGTAGAAGACCGGCTCGAGGAAGCCGGTGAGGAAGAGCTTCCAGGCGTCGCGGTAGACGATGTAGTTGCGCTGGAGCAGCAGGCCGACGGCCTGCGTAGGGGTCAGCGGGACGACGGTCATCAGCCGACCAGCCTCTTGGTCAGCCCGGTCACCGACCACCACCAGCCGAACGCGGTCACACGCCAGCAGCACGGAGACGTTGATCGCGGCCGTCGACCAGTCGACGACGTCGATGCAGAACATCCGCGAGAGGCTCACGCCGTGCCAGAGCGGCGTGAGCTGCGCGAGCCGCTCCCCCACGCCGCCGAGGTTGCTGACCGGGAAGAAGGCGCCGCTGAACAGGAACAGCGGGAAGACCCCGAGCCGGAACAGCACCCCGAAGCCCTCCGGCGACGTCAGCCGCGTCGAGAAGCCGTAGACCAGGGTCGCGAACGCCATGCCGACCAGCACCTGGCCGAGGTAGGCGAGCAGCGGCCCCCACCAGGACTCGAAGACCCCGAACGGCGCGAGCACGAGCATGAACACCGCACAGGTCATCGCCAGCCGCACGCCGACAGCAGCGAGGTGCGCCGCGGCGAGGTGGCGGGTCTGCAGGGGTGTGGCCAGCATCGACTCGTAGACGCGCTCCCACTTGATCATCGCCATCACCGGGTACGTCGTCTCCCCGACCGCGATCTGCATGGAGTGCGCCGCGATCAGGCCCGGCACGACGAAGGCCAGGTAGGACGTCGCGCCCTCGAGCTTGCTCGGGTCGGCGTCGATGAAGCCGCCGAGCAGCACGCCCATGGCGACGACGTAGAACAGCGGCGAGACGAACGAGGTGATCGCCGAGCCGCGCCAGGTGCGCTTGAAGACGGTCACCCAGTAGTCGACCTGGCGTCCGACGCCCTCGGTCAGGGTCAGCGACGACATCAGTCGACCAGGGTCCGGCCGGTGAGCCGCAGGAAGACGTCTTCGAGCGTTGACCGCCGGACCAGCACGGCGACGGGCTGGAGGCCGCGCTCGTGCACCTTGGCGATCACCTCCTCGCCGTCGGCGGCGTAGACCAGCAGCCGGTCGGGCAGTACCTCGACCCGGTCGCCGAGGTCGGCCACCTTCTCGGCGAGCGCGTCGTGGGTCTCGCCGTCGGCGCCGACCCCGAACCGCAGCTCGGCCACCTCGCGGGTGGAGTGCTGCCGGATCAGGTCGAGCGGCGAGCCCTCGGCGACGATCAGGCCCTTGTCCATCACCACGAGCCGGTCGCAGAGCTGCTCGGCCTCGTCCATGTAGTGAGTGGTGATCACGAGGGTCACGCCGGACTGCTTGAGCCGGAACAGCCGGTCCCAGAGCACGTGGCGCGCCTGCGGGTCGAGCCCGGTGGTGGGTTCGTCGAGCAGGAGCAGGTCGGGCCGGTTGATCAGGCTGCGCGCGATCGTGAGCCGCCGCTTCATGCCGCCGGAGAGGTCCTCGACCCGCGACTTCGCCTTCTCGGTGAGCTGCACGAACTCGAGCAGCTCGTCGGTGCGCTCGGCCACCTCCGCCTTGGGGATGCCGAAGTAGCGGCCGTAGATGTAGATGTTGTCGCGGACGTTGAGCTCGTTGTCGAGGGTGTCCTCCTGCGGGCAGACCCCGAGCCGGCCGCGGATGGTCGGGCCGTCGACCGCCGGATCCATCCCGAGGATCCGGAGCTCTCCACCGCTCACCGGTGAGACCGCGCCGATCATCCGCATCGTCGAGGACTTGCCGGCGCCGTTGGGGCCGAGGAAGCCGAACGCCTCGCCGCGGCGTACGTCGACGTCGATGCCCTTGACCGCCTCGAAGTCGCCGAACGACTTGCGCAGTCCGCGGGCCACGATCATCGACTCGTCCACGACAGCCGAACCTATATCCGATCGCCGACAGTCACCGACATGTTTAGGTTGGCGGCCATGGAACGTCGTCACGCCGCCTCCGGCTCGCCCTTCGAGGCCAGCATCGGCTTCTCCCGCGCGGTGCGCGCCGGCACCACGGTCGCGGTGAGCGGCACGGCGCCGGTCTGGCCGGACGGCTCGGTCGATCCCGACCCGGCCGTGCAGGCGAGGCGGTGCTTCGAGATCGCGCTGGCGGCGCTGGCCGAGGTCGGCGGGCGACCCGAGGACGTGATCCGCACGCGGCAGTTCGTCGTGTCCGCGGGCGACGCCGAGGCGGTGGGAGCCGTACACGGCGAGGTCTTCGGCGACATCCGCCCGGCCTCGACCATGGTGGTGGTGGCCGCGCTGCTCGACCCGCGGTGGAAGTACGAGGTCGAGCTGGATGCCATCGTCTCCTGACCCGCGCGCCGTCATCCTGGTCGAGGGCCCGTCCGACGAGCGGGCCGTCGAGGTCCTCGCGCAGCGGCGCGGACGCGACCTCGCGGCGGAGGGTGTCGCGGTGGTCGCCATGGGCGGCGTCACCAACCTCGGCCACCATCTCGACCGGCTGGGCGCCGGGGTGCTGGTCACCGGTCTCTACGACCGCGATGCGGAGGCGTGGGTGCAGCGCGCCCTGTCGCGGCGGACGAGCCCGGTCGCGCTGCGGGTGTGCGATGCCGACCTCGAGGACGAGCTGATCCGCGCCCTCGGCGTGCCGGCGTGTGTCGAGGTGATCGACGCCCAGGGCGACTCCGCCTCCTGGGCGACGCTGCTCAACCAGCCCTTCCATCGAGGTCGCCCCGAGGACGAAGTGCTGCACCGCTTCCTCGGCACCACCAGCGGCCGCAGCATCGAGTACGCCGGCCTGCTGACCGCCGCGGCGTACGACCGCGACTGCGTGCCCGCGCCTCTGGACGCCGTGCTGAGCGACTCGCTGGGGCCGCTAACGTCAGCAACATGACGCGCTACCCGGACATCGACCTCGCCGGCGCCACGGTCGCCATCACCGAGGTGCCGCGGGCATCGGCCGGGCGACCGCGGAGCTGTTCGCGTCGCGCGGCGCCAAAGGGCTGACCGGCCTTCAGATTTCCCCGGCCAGCCGGGGATTCCTGAAGTTGTGGGGCGATGCATTGCCCATCAGGTTCAGATTTCCCCGGCCAGCCGGGGATTCCTGAAGTTGTGGGGCGATGCATTGCCCATCAAGTTCAGATTTCCCCGGCCAGCCGGGGATTCCTGAAGCGCTCAGTGCCGCCCGAGCCCCGCAACCAGCTGCGCCCGGCTGGGGTGCCAGGGGTCAGCCCGCAGCTTCATCCGAGCCTCGCCCGGGGTCTTGTTGCCCTTGCGTTCGTTGCAGCTCTGGCAGGCAGCAACCGTGTTGAGCCAGCTCCAGTCGCCGCCGCGCGAGCGGGGAACGACGTGGTCGATGGTGTTGGCGTGGGCGCCGCAGTAGCCGCACTTGTGACGGTCGCGGGCCAGCACGCCGCGCTTGGTCCAGCCGGCCGGCCGGTGCAGCCACTTGGCGGCGACGTAGCGCACCAGGCGCAGCGCCTTCGGCCACTGGTAGGGGCCGATCATCTTCTCGCCGGCGGCCTCGTGGACCACCGCGACCTCGCGCACGAGCATGCGGACGGCGTGGTGGAAGCTCACGTGGCCCAGTGGCTCGTACGACGCGTTGTACAGCACGACTGTGGTCATCGGTCCGCACCTCCTTTGCTGGTCTCGGCTGGTTCTGCGCTCTTATCTTCTGCGATTGTGCCTGGCTCGGGGAAGAGTCGGGCGGATTTGTGCTACCGCTGTGCGGGAGCAAAGAGCCGCCCCGAGGACCTCCCCGGGGCGGCTCGCCAGCACAAACGTCGGGTCGCTCAGGTCAAGAACGACTCGGATGGCAGCCCGGTTCGCGGCTTTGACGTGCCTCGTGCCGGGTCGCCAAACGGTAGAACACCGAGCACGCTCACGGCATCTGATTTTCAACCAACCGACGCCGCGTTATAGTCATACTGACTACATCAAGGAGGCGCTGTGCAGCTCTCCCCCGGCATGCTGACCGACCGCTACGAGCTCACCATGCTCTCGTCCTGGGTCACCGACGGCAGCGTGCACAACCAGGCGGTCTTCGAGGCGTTCGCCCGCAGCCTCCCCGACGGCCGCCGCTACGGCGTCGTCGCGGGCCTCGGGCGCCTGCTGGAGCTGATCGAGGGCTTCACCTACACCGACGACGAGGTCGCGTGGCTCGAGGCGGAGGGCGTGGTCAACCCCGAGACGGCGGCGTACCTCCGCGACTTCCGGTTCTCCGGCGACATCGACGCCTACCGCGAGGGCGACCTCTACTTCCCCGGCAGCCCGGTCCTCACGGTCAGCGGCACCCTCGGCGAGTGCGTGGTCCTCGAGACCTTGATCCTCAGCGTGCTCAACCACGACACCGCGATCGCCAGCGCGGCCGTGCGGATGACCACCGCCGCGGCCGGTCGGCCACTGATCGAGATGGGCAGCCGGCGTACGCACGAGGAGGCCGCGGTCGCCGTGGCCCGCGCCGCCTACCTGGCCGGCTTCGACTCGACCAGCAACCTCGCCGCCGGCCGCCGTTACGGCATCCCAACGGTCGGCACCGCCGCGCACGCGTTCACGCTGGCCCACAAGAGCGAGGAGCTCGCGTTCCGCAGCCAGGTCGAGGCGCACGGCGCCGGCACCACCCTGCTCGTCGACACCTACGACGTCTCCGACGGCATCCGGATGGCAGTCAAGGTCGCCGGTCCCGGCCTGGGGGCGATCCGGCTCGACAGCGGCGACCTCGCCGAGGAGGCGCACCGCGCACGGCAGCTGCTCGACGAGCTCGGCGCCACCGAGACCCGGATCACCGTGACCAGCGACCTCGACGAGTTCGTGATCACGGCGCTGGCCGACGCCCCCATCGACGGCTACGGCGTCGGCACCCGCGTCGCCACCGGCTCGGGCCACCCCACGGCGTCCATCGTTTACAAGCTGGTCGCCGTCGCCGACGCGCCCGGGGCCGACGCCCCGATGCGCTCGGTCGCCAAGAAGTCGGTCGACAAGGTGTCGGTCGGCGGCCGCAAGACCGCGTTCCGCGAGTACGCCGGCGACACGCTCGTGCGCGAGGCCTACACCGTCGACTCCACCGACGTCCCCGGTCGGCCGCTGCAGGTGGCGGCCATGCGCGCCGGCCGGATCGTGCACCGGCCGACCCTCGACGAGATCCGCGCGTTCACCGCGCAGCAGATCGCGACCCTCCCCGCCGAGACCACCAACGTCTCGGCCGGCCCGCCCTACCTCACCGTGAATGTCGGCATCGGAAGGAGCACCAGCATGACCCAGCGAGCACTCATCGTCGTGGACGTGCAGAACGACTTCGTGGAGGGCGGTTCGCTCGCCGTCGCCGGCGGCCGCGACGTCGCCTCGCGGATCAGCGCACATCTCGCCAGCCACGCCGACGACTACGTGGCGGTCGTCGCCAGCCGCGACTGGCACGACCCCGCCAGCACCAACGGCGGGCACTTCCACGACCAGCCCGACTACGTGACCACTTGGCCGGTCCACTGCGTCTCCACTGCCCACGGGTCCGACTACGCCCCCGAGCTCGACCAGAGCCACATCACCCACCACGTCCGCAAGGGCATGGGCGAGCCGGCGTACAGCGCGTTCGAGGGGGTGACCGACGACGACCGACGGCTGACCGATCTCCTGCGCGAGCAAGGCGTCACCGACGTCGACGTGGTCGGCCTCGCGACCGACTACTGCGTCCGGGCCACCGCCCTCGACGCCCACAGCAGCGGCTTCGAAGTGCGGCTCCTCGACGGCCTACACGCCGGCGTGGCGCCCGAGACGAGCGAGAGCGCGATCGCGGAGCTGACCGCCGCCGGGGTGGAGGTGCAGCGGGCATGAGCGACCACCCGCCGTTCGCCGTCGCCGTCGACCTGGCGATCTTCACGATCCGCGACGGCTCCCTCGCCGTGCTCCTCATCGAGCGCGGCGAGGACCCCTTCGCCGGCGCCTGGGCGCTGCCCGGGGGCTTCGTCGAACCCGACGAGGACGCCGAGACCGCCGCCTGGCGCGAGCTGCACGAGGAGACCGGGGTCGAACGCTTCGCCGGCCACCTCGAACAGCTCAAGACCTACTCCGCCCCCGACCGCGACCCCCGGATGCGGGTGGTCTCGGTCGCCCACGTCGCCTTCGCGCCCGACCTGCCGGTCCCCGAGGCCGGCTCCGACGCGACCACCGCCCGCTGGTGGGTGGCCGCCGACCTGCTCGACGGCGACGACCGCCCCGAGCTGGCCTTCGACCACGCGCAGATCCTCACCGACGCCCGCGAGCGGGTGCGCGCCAAGCTCGAGTACACGACCCTGGCCCGCGAGTTCGTCGCCGAACCCTTCACCCTCCCCGAGCTCCGCCGCGTGTACGCCGCCGTCTGGGGCACCCCTCCCGACCTCGGCAACTTCCGCCGCAAGGTCCTCGGCACCGATGGCTTCGTCGTGGCCACCGACGGCCGCGGCTCCACCTCCGAGGCCGGCGGCCGCAAGGCGTTGCTCTACCGCCGCGGCCCGGCGACGGTGATCCAGCCACCCATGCTGCGTACGAGCTGACGCTTCATCACGGTATGTAGGTGAGTCTGCGCTTCCCACGGGTTGCTCACCGTGGGAAGCGGAGGTCCGGCTACATACCGTGATGAAGCAGCGGCGGCAGCCCGGACGCGCTGCAGAAGTTCTATGGGCTGGGAAAGATCGACTCGGTGCTGCCGGCCCGGTTGTCCAACAGCCGCCCAGCGCCACGCAGCATCAGGGCAAGCGACAGCAGCCCCACCGCGCCACCGATCCCGGCGGCGACGCCGAGCGGTGCGTCCAGGACCATCCGGTGGGCGATGGCGATGGTGCTGCCGCCGATCACGCTGTTGATCAGGGCGACGACGCTGGCGAAGCTGAACCACTGCCGCCGACCCTCGACCGGCACGGCTGCGTTGGCGAAGACGCCGCGCCCGTCGTCGTGGCCCGAGAGCAGGAACAGCTCGGCCCGGTCGCCGGCGATCTCCTGGTAGTAGTGCCGGATGCGGTTGATGGCGACGCCGTAGCGGTAGTCCTCCGCACCGCACTCGACGACCCGGATGAAGGTGAAGACGCCGAGCAGGTAGACCGTCGGCAGCACGGTGAGCGCGAAGACCTCGAAGGCCTGGTCGCGCTGCGAGGCCTGGCCCAGGAAACCCAGGGCGACCAGGGTGCTGGAGACCGAGAGGATGAAGAGCGAGGCCCGCGAGGCACTCTCGCTCGCCGTCTGCGCCCTGGCGCCCTGGAGCGTGAAGTGCTCGGTCGTGAGTGCGGTCAGGAGCTCTTGCCGGTCAGGAGCGTCGGCCATGTCAGCCCGCCCGGTGCACGCGGTAGCGCACGTGGGTGACCTCCGGCGTGCTCACCTGGCGGACCAGCTCGAGCTCCACGAGATCGGCCTCCAGGTGGTCGAACAACCTCTTGCCCTGGCCCAGCAGCACCGGTACGACGTGTAGGTCCAGCTCGTCGATCTCGCCTGCCCGGAGCAGGGCCTGGCCGGCGCCCGCGCCGTGGACCATCACGTCGGCGTCGCCGGCTGCCTCGCGAGCGGCCTGGGCGCACGCATCAACGTCGGTAACGAAACGGACGCTGCCGGGTGGCGGCTCGTCGGGCACCTCGTGGGTGAGCACGAAGATCGGTACGCCGTCGTGGTGGTCACCGCCCCAGTGGTTGGCCAGCTCGTAGGTGTGCCGGCCGGAGATGAGAGCGCGGGTGGCCAGGGCCTCGGCGTACACGTCGCTGTGGGGTCCGGGCTCGTTGCGGTGGTCGAGCCAGTTGAACAGCCGGAAGCCGTCCACTCCCATCGGGTCGTCGTGGTCGTCCTTGGGCCCCGCGACGAAGCCGTCCACGGACATGGTCATGTCGAGCCTGATGTTCGCCATCGCTCAGTCGTACCCCGTTGTCGGTGGCGTGAGCAAGGATGGACGAGTGACTGCAGAGCCTGGTCCGCTCGACCGCTTCAGCGCCCCCACCCGGGAGTGGTTCGGCGCTGCCTTCGCGAGCCCTACTCCGGCGCAGGCGGGCGCCTGGGCGGCGATCGGTGCGGGCAAGCACGCGCTGGTGGTCGCGCCGACCGGGTCCGGCAAGACGCTGAGTGCGTTCCTGTGGTCGATCGACCGGCTGCTGACCGAGCCGGTGCCCACCGACAAGACCAAGCGCTGCCGGGTGCTCTACGTCTCCCCGCTCAAGGCGCTGGCGGTCGACGTCGAGCGCAACCTGCGCTCACCCCTGACCGGCATCCGCCACACGGCCGACCGGCTCGGCACTCCGGTGCCGGAGCTGCGGGTGGGCGTGCGGTCGGGCGACACCAGCGCCGGCGACCGGCGCAAGCTCACCACCCAGCCGCCCGACATCATGATCACGACGCCGGAGTCGCTGTTCCTGATGCTGACCAGCCAGGCGCGTGAGTCGCTGCGCGGCATCGAGACGGTGATCGTCGACGAGGTGCACGCCGTCGCTGGCACCAAGCGCGGCGCCCACCTGGCGATCTCCCTGGAGCGCCTCGACGCGCTGCTCGACCGGCCGGCCCAGCGGATCGGGCTGTCGGCCACGGTCCGGCCGCTCGACGAGGTGGCCCGCTTCCTCGGCGGCGCGGCTCCCGTCGAGATCGTCGCCCCGGCGGCCGACAAGCGCTGGGACCTCAAGGTCGTGGTGCCGATCGAGGACATGGCGGCGCCCGACTACGACGAGGACGCCGACGACGCCCGCAGCACGAGCATCTGGCCGCACGTCGAGGAGTCGGTCGTCGACCTGATCGAGCAGCACCGCTCGACGATCGTCTTCGCCAACTCCCGCCGCCTCGCCGAGCGCCTGACCGCCCGGCTCAACGAGATCGCCACCGAGCGAGCCACCGGAGAGTCCGCCCCACACCCGAAGTCACCAGCCGAGATCATGGCCCAGTCGGGCGCCAGCAGCGGCGCGGACATGGTGATCGCCAAGGCCCACCACGGCTCGGTCTCCAAGGAACAACGCGCGCTGATCGAGGACGACCTCAAGCGCGGCCGGCTGCCGGCGGTGGTCGCCACCAGCAGCCTCGAGCTCGGCATCGACATGGGTGCGGTCGATCTGGTCATCCAGATCGAGTCGCCGCCCAGCGTCGCCTCCGCCCTGCAGCGGGTCGGTCGTGCCGGGCACCAGGTCGGCGAGACCTCCCGCGGCGTGCTCTTCCCCAAGCACCGCGGCGACCTCGCGCAGACCGCGGTCACGGTCCAGCGGATGCGCACCGGCGGCATCGAGGCGCTCCGGGTGCCGACCAACCCGCTCGACGTACTCGCCCAGCAGGTAGTGGCCGCGACCGCCCTGGAGGCGTGGGACGTCGAGGAGCTCTTCGAGCTGGTCAAGCGGAGCGCGTCGTTCGCCAACCTTCCGCGCTCGGCCTACGACGCCACCCTCGACCTGCTCAGCGGCCGCTACCCGTCCGACGAGTTCGCGGAGCTGCGACCGCGGATCGTGTGGGACCGCGTCACCGGCAGCCTCACCGGGCGACCCGGCTCGCAGCGGTTGGCCGTCACCAGCGGCGGCACCATCCCCGACCGCGGCCTGTTCGGGGTGTTCCTGGTCGGCGGCGAGGGGCCTGGCAAGCGGGTCGGCGAGCTCGACGAGGAGATGGTCTACGAGTCGCGGGTCGGCGACATCTTCGCTCTCGGCGCCACCAGCTGGCGGATCGAGGACATCACCCACGACCGGGTGCTGGTGACGCCCGCGCCCGGCATCCCCGGCCGGCTGCCGTTCTGGAAGGGCGACACCCTGGGTCGTCCGGCCGAGCTCGGAGCCGCGATCGGCGCGTTCACCCGCGAGCTGGGGTCGCTCCCTCGCGCCAAGGCGGAGGCGCAGGCCCGCGGCGCCGGCCTCGACGAGTGGGCCGCCGGCAACCTGGTCGGCTACCTCCACGAGCAGCTCGAGTCCACCAACGTGCTGCCCAGCGACACGACGCTGCTGGTCGAGCGGTTCCGCGACGAGCTCGGCGACTGGCGGCTGGTCGTCCACTCCCCCTACGGCACTCCCGTGCACGCGCCCTGGGCGCTGGCGATCAACGCCCGGCTCCGCGAGCGCTACGGCGTCGACGGCCAGGCGGTCGCCTCCGACGACGGCATCGTGATCCGGATCCCCGACACCGATGCCGAGCCGCCCTCGGGTGAGGTCGTGGTCTTCGAGCCCGACGAGATCGACCAGCTGGTCACCCAGGAGGTCGGCGGCTCCGCGCTCTTCGCGGCCCGCTTCCGCGAGTGCGCGGCCCGGGCACTGCTCCTGCCGCGACGCGACCCCGGCCGCCGCTCGCCGCTGTGGCAGCAGCGGCAGCGGTCCGCGGCGCTGCTCGAGGTCGCGGCGAAGTACCCGTCCTTCCCGATCGTGCTCGAGGCCGTGCGCGAGTGCCTCCAGGACGTCTACGACCTGCCTGCGCTGGTCGCGCTGATGCGCGGCATCGACCGGCGCGAGGTCACGGTCACCGACATCGCTACGCCGTCGCCGTCGCCCTACGCGCGGAGCCTGCTGTTCGGCTACGTCGCCCAGTTCGTCTACGAGGGCGACTCCCCCATCGCCGAGCGCCGCGCGGCTGCCCTGTCGCTCGACCAGGGGCTGCTCGCCGAGCTGCTCGGGCGGGCCGAGCTGCGCGAGCTGCTCGACCCCGACGTGCTGGCCGAGCTCGAGGCCGAGCTGCAGCGGCTCGCGCCGGACCGCAGGGTGCGCGACGCCGAGGGGCTGGTCGACATGCTGCGGCTGCTCGGCCCGCTGAGCACCGAGGAGGCGATCGAGCGAGCCGTCGACGGCAGCGACGTCAGCCGACTGGCTGGCCGACCTGGCCCGCACCCGGCGGGTGGTCGAGGTGCGGATGGCCGGCCAGGAGCGCTGGAGCGTGGTCGAGGACGTCGGCCGCCTGCGCGACGGGCTCGGCGTAGCGGTGCCGCCCGGCACCCCCGAGGCGTTCACCGATCCGGTCGACGACCCGCTGGCCGACCTGGTGGCGAGGTTCGCCCGCACCCACGGACCGTTCACGACCGACCAGGTGGCCGACCGGCTGGGGCTCGGTGCCGCCGTCGTCCGCCACACCCTGCAGCGGCTGGCCTCCCAGGGTCGGGTGCTCGACGGTGAGTTCCGGCCGTCAGGCTCCGGCTCGGAGTGGTGCGACGCCGAGGTGCTGCGCCGGCTGCGACGCCGGTCGCTGGCCCGGCTGCGCAAGGAGGTCGAGCCCGTCGAGCCCGAGGCGCTGGGCCGCTTCCTCGGCGCCTGGCAGCGACCTCAACGGCAAGCTCCGCGGCATCGACGGCGTGGTCAGCGCGATCGACCAGCTGGCCGGCTGCCCGGTGCCGGCCTCGGCCCTGGAGCCGCTGGTGCTGGGCTCCCGAGTGCGCGACTACGAGCCGTCGTACCTCGACGAGCTGACCGCCTCCGGCGAGGTCGTGTGGGCCGGACACTCGGCCCTGCCCGGCTCCGACGGCTGGGTCTCGCTCCACCTCGCCGACCAGGCCTCGCTGACGCTGCCCGAGCCAGGGGGGTTCGCCCTTCGAGACGGCTCGTCCCTCGCCTCCTCAGGGACCGAAACCCCGGAGCTGCACCAGGCGGTGCTGGACGCCCTGGCGCCGGGCGGGGCGTGGTTCTTCCGCCAGCTCGCCGACTCGGTCAAGGCACCCAGCGACCAGGCCCTCTCGGCCACGCTCTGGGACCTGGTCTGGGCCGAGCCGGATCAGCAACGACACCCTGGTGCCGCTGCGCGCGCTCACCCGCTCGGGCACCCCCAGCCATCGCACCCGTCGCCCGCCGCCGCGACCGGGTCGGATCTCGCGCACCGGCCCGCCGGAGACCGCCGGTCGCTGGGCGGTCCTGCCTGCCGTCGACGCCGACCCCACCCGACGCGCGCACGCCACGGCCGAGCGGCTGCTCGACCGCCACGGCGTGGTCACGCGAGGAGCGGTGGTCAGCGAACGGGTCACCGGTGGCTTCGCCGCCGTCTACAAGGTGCTGTCGGCGTTCGAGGACTCCGGGCGCTGCCGCCGGGGCTACTTCGTCAACGGCCTCGGCGCGGCGCAGTTCGGCACCGCCGGTGCGGTCGACCGGCTGCGTACCTTCTCCGAGGTCTCCCCCAACGACAAGCCCGACCGCCTTGGCCCTGGCCGCCACCGACCCCGCCAACCCCTACGGCGCCGCGCTGCCCTGGCCGGCGTCCGACGGGGGCCACCGGCCGGGCCGCAAGGCGGGCGCCGTCGTGGTGCTGGTCGACGGCCGGCTGACCCTCTACGTCGAGCGCGGCGGCCGCACCCTGCTGACCTGGAGCGACGACCCCGACCAGCTGGGCCCGGCGACCGCGTCACTGGCCGAGACCGCCCGTCGCGGCGCGCTCGGTCGGCTCACGGTCGAGAAGGCCGACGGCGCGCAGCTGCTCGGCGCCGGCTCCACCCCGCTGCGCGCCGCCCTCAACGACGCCGGCTTCATCGCGACCCCGCGGGGGCTCCGGTTCCGTGCCTAGGCGGATCCGTGCCTGAGGGCGACACCGTCTACCGCGCGGCCCGCAAGCTCGACCGCGCGCTGAGCGGCCACGAGCTGGTGCGCACCGACTTCCGGGTGCCCCAGCTCGCCACCACCGACCTCGCTGGCGCGACCGTCACCGAGACGGTCTCGCGCGGCAAGCACCTGCTCACCCGGATCGCGGCCGGCGACGGACCGCTGGACCCTGCACACGCACCTGAAGATGGAGGGCTCCTGGCGCGTCTACGCGCTCGACGAGAAGTGGAAGCGGCCCGGCCCACCAGGCGCGTGTCGTCCTGGCCACCAGCGAGACGGCAGGCGGTCGGCTTCTCCCTCGGCATCGTCGAGCTGCTGCCGACCGCCGACGAGCACTCGGTGGTCGGCCACCTCGGCCCGGACCTGCTCGGCCCCGACTGGGACGAGGCCGAGGCGCTACGCCGGCTGCTCGCCGACCCGACGCGGCCAGTGGCTCAGGCCCTGCTCGACCAGACGAACCTCGCCGGCATCGGCAACATGTACATGGCCGAGCTCTGCTTCGTCTCCGGCGTACACCCGCTGACTCCGGTCGGCGAGGTGCCCGACCTCGCGAGGATGGTGCGCCGCGGCCAAGCAGATGCTCGACGTCAACAAGGAGCGGGCGCTGCAGAGCACCACCGGCAACCTGCGCGAGCCCCTCTGGGTCTTCCGCCGCGATCAGGCAGCCTGCCGTCGCTGCCGGACTCCGATCAGGGTCGACATGACGGGCCCGGAAGGCCGGGAGCGGGCGACCTACTGGTGCCCCGCGTGTCAGCCGGCTCGACCGCTTCGCAAGTAGAGATCACGCAGCAAGCAGACCTCGGCACCGTGGTGGATCACCTCCAGGTTCGTGTACAGGATGAGTTTCGCCATGGGGGCGTCGGCGAACTCAGGTGGCTGCATCGGCCCTTGCGGCTCGGCGAGACCTGCTGAGCCGAGGCTGTGCACGCCTTCGACCCAGCGGGCGTGCTCGTCGTCGAGCTGCCGCAGCGCTTCGGCGGCATTGCCCGCAAAGTTGAAGGTCGAGATACTCGCCGGCGCACCTCCAAAGTGCGATCCGTTTATCTCAGCAAAACCGATGATCAGGTGGGCAAGCCGCCAAGCGACGGTCGTCACCGGATCCCGGCCATTAGCGGGCTCCCCGTAGTCCATCGTGAACTCCCCGCGACCAAACGACATCGATGCCGAACTCGCTCCGCGAGGGCTGATCGTCCAGCAGTCGGAGACCGGCTGCCAGAAGTACTCGTCGTCCGTCAGCCCGATCAGCCGCGGCCTTAGCTGATGCCGCCAGTGCGAGTCGAGCTGATCGATCAGTTCACCGTTCCAATCGACTTTCACCCCCCGACCGTAGCTGCCGTGTCGGTCTCGGCCAGGGCAACGGATGAGGGCGGATGGTGCAGGCCTGTCAGCTGCTCCCGGCCTCGATCGACTGAAGGTCGCGTACGGCGATGCGGTGGTGCTCCCACTCCTCCTCGAGGATCACGTGCAGGCACTTCCGGGTGGTCTCCGGGCGCGCGGAGTTCCAGGGGTTTTTGTGCTCCACGTCCAGCTCGTCCGAGGTGACGGTGGCGATGAAGTCGCGCACCATCGCGACCCGGCCCGCCCGGGCCTCCAGCACCTCGTCGTACGACGGAGTGGTGGTCGTGAAGACCGACATGTCCATGCCTTCATCCTCGGCGTAGGGGCCCGCCTGGCCGAGGGGGTGGAAGGGCTGGTCGATCTCCAGGATCGCCTGGCGCAGCCAGAGGTCCGTGGCCATCACCAGGTGGCGCAGCGTCTGTGCGAACGACCACTCGCCGGCCACCGATACGTCGACCGCGCCGGCCGGCATCGCCGCGGCGCGTTCGAGTGTGGCCGCCCAGGTGGCCTCGACCAGCGACCAGGCCTCGCGCAGACCATCGGGATCTTCGGCCCGCCGCTGCACGCGGCCGGGGAAGCGTCGGTCGAGCTCGGCCTCGACGAAGGGCACGACATTGACGCCGTTGACGAGCAGGGATCTCGCCGTGCACCAGCCAGGGCGAATCGATCTCCGCGCCCGCGATCACGACCCCGCGCATGACAGCGCCAGACAGATCTGCCCCGATGAAGCGGGAGCCCTGCAGGTCGGTGTCGATGAACTCCGCTGCCTGCTTCTGCTCCTCCACTTAAAAGGTATACGGCACCAGGGGGCTTGCCGCAAGACCCCTGTCGTGCCGCACAATCGCTGGCCGAAGCCAGATCGGAGCCCAGGTGACCCCCGTGACCACCAGCGCGTTCAACCTCCCCGACAACCTCGCCGCCAAGGCCGACCCGGCCATGATCGCCAGCGACGAGGCCCACTTCGCGGCCATCGCGGACAGCCTCGAGCAGACCATCGCCGACCTGTCCGACCGCCTCGACGCCGCCCGCAAGGCGCCCGGCGGCACCGGCCAGGAGGCCATGGACCGCGACAACGAGATCCACCGCCTCAACGCCCGGCTGCGCGCCCTGCGTCGCTTCGGCCTGGACCTGTGTCTCGGCCACATGGTCAGCGCAGACAGCCCCGAGCCCGTGTACGTCGGCCGCCTCGGCCTCTCGGACAGCACCGGTCGCCGGCTGCTGCTCGACTGGCGCTCCCCCGCGGCCGAGCCGTTCTTCGGTGCGACCCACGCCAACCCGATGGGGCTGGCGAGCCGCCGCCGCTACCGCTGGACGCTCGGGCGGGTCAGCGACTACTGGGACGAGGTGTTCACCTCGGACGGGTTCGACGGGCATGCCGCCGCGCTCGACGACCAGTCCGCGTTCATCGCCAGCCTGGGCAGCAACCGGTCGGACCGGATGCGCGACGTGCTCGGCACCATCCAGGCCGACCAGGACGCCATCATCCGCGCGGGCTCGCGCGGCGCGCTCGTCGTCGACGGCGGTCCGGGCACCGGCAAGACCGTGGTCGCGCTGCACCGCTCGGCGTACCTCCTCTACTCCGACCCACGCCTCGGTCACCGCCGCGGCGGCGTGCTCTTCATCGGACCGCACCAGCCCTACCTGGCCTACGTCGCCGACGTACTCCCCAGCCTCGGCGAGGAAGGCGTGCAGACCTGCACCCTGCGTGACCTCCTGCCCGAGGGCGCCGCGGCAGCGATGGAGGCCGACCCTGAGGTGGCCCGGCTGAAGTCGTCGGCGGACATGGTGAAGGCGATCGAGCCGGCGGTCCGGCTCTACGAGGAGCCGCCCACCCAGGGCATGGAGGTCGAGACGCCCTGGGCGGACCTCTGGGTCAGCGCGACCGACTGGGCCGAGGCGTTCGACGCTCCTGCCCCCGGCACGCCGCACAACGAGGCGCGCGACGAGGTCTGGGATGAGCTGCTCACGATCCTGGTCGACAAGGTCGACGAAGAGGACGTGCCGACCGACCAGCTCCGCCGCGCCCTGCGCCACAACGTGGAGCTGACCGAGACCCTGACCAAGGCCTGGCCGCTGCTCGAGCCGACCGACCTCGTCGGCGACCTGTGGGACGTGCCCGCCTACCTGCGGAGGTGCGCTCCCTGGCTCGAGCCGGACGAGGTCAGGCTGCTCCAGCGCGAGGACCCCCAGGCCTGGACGCTCGCCGACCTGCCGCTCCTGGACGCCGCCCGGCTGCGGCTCGGCGACCCGGAGGCATCACGACGCAAGAGCCAGCGCGACGCCGCCCTCGAGGCCGAGCGGGAGGAGATGGCCAACGTCGTCGACCACCTGATCGCGACCGACGACACCGAGATGCAGGTGATGTCGATGCTGAAGGTGTCGGACGCGCAGAGCATCCTGATCGACGAGTCGGGCCTGCCGAGTGCCGACCCGGACCTGCTCGCCGGACCGTTCGCGCACATCGTGGTCGACGAGGCGCAGGAGCTGAGCGACGCCGAGTGGCAGATGCTGCTGGCGCGCTGCCCGTCGCGGAGCTTCACCATCGTGGGCGACCGGGCGCAGGCCAGGCACGGGTTCACGGAGTCGTGGCAGGAGCGGCTCGAGCGGATCGGGCTCGACCACGTCAACCTCGCCTCGCTCAACATCAACTACCGGACGCCGGAGGAGGTGATGACGGAGGCCGAGCCGGTGATCCGGGCTGCCCTGCCCGACGCCAACGTGCCGACGTCCATCCGCAGCAGCGGCGTGCCCGTCACCCACGGCTCTACGTCGGAGCTGCGCTCGATCCTCGACACCTGGCTCGCCGAGCACGCTGAAGGGATTGCCTGCGTCATCGGCGACCCCACGTTCCAGGCGACGTCACGGGTCCGGTCGCTGACCCCCGAGCTGTGCAAGGGGCTGGAGTTCGACCTGGTCGTGCTGATCGACCCGGAGAGGTTCGGCACCGGCATCGAGGGAGCCGTCGACCGCTACGTCGCGATGACCCGGGCAACCCAGCAGCTGGTCATCCTGACCAGCGCCTGACCCGCCCTGCGAGGATGCCCGCGGCGCTCCAGAGGAGGGCGCCCGGGCAGAGCGGAGCACGACGTGGTGGGACGGTTCGAGGGCAAGCGGGCGCTGGTCACAGGAGCGGCCGGCGGGATCGGCCAGTCGGTCGTCGACCTGCTGACCGAGGAGGGCGCGCGCGTCGTCGGCGTCGATCTGCGCGAGGCCGACGGCGTACACCCCTGTGACGTCAGCGACGCCGACTCGGTCACGGCCGCGGTGGCCGCGGCGGTCGACCAGCTGGGCGGGCTCGACGTGGTGGTCAACGTGGCGGGCATCGACCAGTTCCGCCGGTTCGAGGACCTCGACGTCGCCACCTGGCAGCGCCACCTCGGCGTCAACCTGACCGGGCCGATGCTGATCAGCCACGCCTCGCTCCCCCACCTGCGCGAGAGCCGCGGCAACATCGTCACCATCGCCTCGGTCGCCGGCCTGCGCGCCCAGCCCTACCAGGCGGCGTACTGCGCCTCCAAGGGCGGCGTGATCATGCTGATGAAGTCACTAGCCCTCGAGCTGTACGCCGACGGCGTCCGGGTCAACACCATCTGCCCCGGCGGCGTCGAGACCGACCTGCCGATGGGCGCGGCCGCCGAGCACACCGACACCGTCCTGGACTGGGCGCTGCTCAGCGAGACCGCGGGCGCGCGCTACGGCTTCATGCCGCCACGCGACATCGCCGACGCGGTGGCCTACCTCGCCTCCGACGCCGCCGCCTCGGTGACCGGCGCCGTGCTCTCCGTGGACCGCGGCACCGCCTGCTGACTAGTGGTTTCGAGGCTCGCTGCGCTCGCACCTCAACCACCGTCGGGACGGTGCGTCTCGATCCAGCACGCCACGCGCTGCGAGGGCAAGCACCGGCTGGTCGCGAGGTTCTCGGGCAACTACTTCTACCTCAAGACCCTCTCGGAGCCGATAACGATCCGGGTCCTGCCTCGCCCCAAGCAACTGTGAGCCAGCACGACCGATGCCACCATGATCTGTGCGCACGACCACGGAGGGAACGCGAAGCCTCGGGCGGTACGTCGGCGCGCTGATCGTCGCCGGCATCGTCGCCGTCGTGCTGGGCATCGGGCTGGTGGTCTGGATCGTCTCGGAACCTGAAGCGAGGCTGGACCACTGGGATGTCGACCAGGCGCACGTCAGCGACGACGGTCTGAGCATCGAGGTCTCCTTTACCGCGGGCGAGTGCGATGACCACTCCGAGGCTCGAGTGGAGGAGTCAGCCAGCACCGTGGAGATCACCGTCGTGTCGACGAAGAAGCGAGTGCTCAGCTGCAGTGACGTCGGCGTCCCGAAGAGTCTCGTCGTGGAGCTGGACGAACCCCTGGACTCCCGCAGGTTGGTGGACGGCGCCTGCAACCACCCCGACTGGGGCTACGCGCATCGCTGCGGCTAAGTGGTTTTGAGGCTCGCAAGCTCGCACCGGTATGAAAGACAGAAGCTGGTGGTCGAGCTTGCCGAGACCCAGTCGTCCTCGGGGCTGACCCTCTACGCGAAGAGACGAACGTTCGTCACTTCGCCACGGGAGACGGTGGTTGAGGTGCGAGGAGCGTCGGCGACGAGGCCCGACTTACCCCTCGGCTTTGAGCACTTCCTCGACCGTCTCTGCGAGCCGGGCCAGTTCTGCGCTCCGTTCGTGTTCTCCGGCATCGGCTAACACCGCGGACGATGCCCGGAGCTCGGCGAGCTCCCGCTCGACCACCGCCCGTTCGTCATCGGGTGTCAGCGAGCGCCGCGGCGCCTCTCCGGCACCGAGACCATCCGCGGCCCCGGCGACATGCACTGACGGACCCACCCGAGTCTCGTGCGTGACGGGCACCGCCTCAGCGTTCTCGAGGGCAGCCAGGACGCTACGCATCGTCCCCACGGTCTGCCGGTCACGGGCGCGCATCGCCGCGGTGAGACGGTTTCGGAACTCGACACGGAGCGATGAGGCCATGATCCGAAGCCTATGAGCCACGCGAAGTCCGGCTGAGCCCTACCCGATAGTGCTAAGACCATTGGACAGTGCCGCTTCGTCGCAGTCCGTTCTACGTTGGTGTCCAGTCCCGCTCGGATGACGCATGGGCGGCGGAGGCTCCATCAACCTTCCGAGAGGTATGGCGAACATGGACGAGAGGCCGTTCCGCTCGGTGTACTGGGCCCAGGATCACGGCCTGGTGCTCAGCGGCAGTGCCGATGAGACGGCAACTCACGAGCTTCGATCCGCGCTGCTGGCCGCTGTTCAATCAGATCCCTCGCGCGAGCTGACCGTGGACCTCAGCGATGTCGACTTCCTGCCCAGCATCGCCCTCGGCGTGATCGTGGGCACTCGCAAGGACGGGCATCGAGTTCGCGTCCACGCCGATGAGGGCACGATCGCGTTCCGCATCTTGACGATGACCGGACTGCTGGGATCACCCGACCAGCAGGTCATCTGAGCAGTCGACGTTTCCCGAACTGGTCGCTGGGCACCGGAGGTGTAGCCCGGGCCGCTCGTCAAGACGATGCGCGAGGGGCTCGGGCCCTCAAACGCAAAGAAGCCGCAACCTCAGAAGTCGGTCGTGCCGCGAAGTTTCCGCGGCCGGCCGTCCGGGTCGTAGAAGGTGCGGTACGCCGCCCGGGCCCACAGCCGCGTACGCGCCGAGAGGGCAGTTGGCACGTGGCGGCTGATCCGGCTCCCTGAGGCGCCGACTCGCTCGGTCCACAGGGCCAGCGCGCCGCTCAGGTCCGACAACCGAGGGTCGTCCGGCGCCAGGCCGAGATGCTCGGCCCATAAGGAGGTCCGGAGGCTGCGGGGCAGCTCGCCGTCGGGATCGACGACTGCGCAGGTGAGCTCGGAGTCGTGGGTCCAGGAGCGCAGGTTGAGGTTGTCAGAGCCGATGGTCATCCAGTGGTCGTCGACCACGCACACCTTCGCGTGCACGTAGATCGGCGTCCCCGCGGCGTTCTCGAGGTCGAACATCGCGAACCGGTCACCGCCAGCCTCGTGCAGCAGGTCCCAAGCCAGCCGCTGCCCGTACATCATCGGCGGCCCACCGATCCGGTTGTCCTCCTCCGGGTAGCGCGGGACGACCGCGATCACCTGCAGCTCCGGCTCGCGGCGAAGCGCGTCCGCGAGGGTGGTGGCCACGGTGTCGGACCAGAAGTACTGGTCCTCGATGTAGATCAACCGTCTGGCCCGAGCGAACGCACGGGAGTAGGCCTTGGCGATCGAGCGCTCCCCAGCGGGTGCGAAGGGGTACGCCGGCCGCTTCGCCGGGTAGGTGCGCAGGATCTGCACCAGGTGCGGGCCCGCCTCGGGAGGTGGGTCCCAGCGCTCCGGCAGCTGTTCGGGGTGCCGCGGCATCCTGGCCAGCCGATGCGCGATGGCTCGGTAGGGGTTGCGATGGTCGAGCGGCGTCGCGTCATCCCAGCGCTCCGCGAACGTGTCGAGGACGTGCGCCACCGCGGGCCCGCGGATCTCCGCCATGGCGTCGTGCCACGGCGGGGTCGGGCCGTACCGTTCGTCCAGCGGCGGGGCCTGTGGATCGCCCGCGTGCTCTGCGTCGTCACGCCGACCGTGACAGAGGTCGATGCCGCCGACGAACGCGACGTCTTCCTCGGGCCTGCCCTTCCGGCGTACGACCAAGAGCTTCTGGTGGTGGGACCCGCCCCTGCGCACCCTCTCGTCGAGGAGCGCCTCCCCGCCGCTCTCGTTGATGACGGCGCCGAGGTGTTGGTTCTCCTCGCTGTTGAGCCTGCCCGGGTGCGAGCGCCACAACAGCGCGCGCACCTCGACGCCGCGACGCCCGGCTGACGACAGGAGCTCGGCGACGGTCGGGCCCTCTTCCGTCATGAGCTCGTCAGCGTCGCCGCGCCAGTCGGTCAGGTAGATCCGGTCCTCGGAAGCGGTCGACCCGATGACCTCCAGAAGGCGGGCGAAGTAGCTGGTCCCGTGCACGTGCGGAGTCACCAGGTTGCCGGCGGTCCAGGGGCGCTCTGCGTCGGGAAGGAACCAGTCGGTCACCAGCTCAGGTTGTCAGCAGTGGTGGCAATCGTCCACGAGAGCCGTGCTGGACTGGGCAAGGTGAGAGACTTCCTGCGTGGTTCGCGCCAATTGAGGGGGAGGAAGCGTCGTGGCCCTGATTGCCGAGGTGTTCCTGGTCAGCGGTGTGGCCCTGGACCTGGTGGGTGCGGGTGTCCTCTCGCACGCCCACAACGCAGAGTCGATCGTCGAGCTGCGTGAGGACATCGGCGAGGAGGGCTCCGCGGTCGGCGAGCCCGACGCGATCTCCACCCACGCCCAGCTGTTGGCAGAGAAACGGATCGGTTTCCTGCTGTTGACCGTGGGGCTGGTCATCTACCTGACCGGCGTCGTGCTGAAGAGCCCCGAGGGCCTGGCGATGATGGCGAGCATCGCGGCCGGAGTGGTCATCGCCGGCCTGCTGGTCAGCGTGGCCTTCACCCGGGTGGTCGGCAACCGGATCCGTGAGCAGACCCTCCGAGCCAGCCAGGAGGAAGACCCGGACGCGCTGCCCGAGCAGTAGTCTGACGGCCCACCCGACTAGTCACGGCCGAGCTCGTCAGATACAGATCCTCAGGACGACGCGAGCGGACGCCGACCTGGCTAGCGGGTTTCGCAGTGCACCCGCGTCTCGGCGCGGCACGTGTCGCGCCCCGATCCTCCGTCTGCGTGGTCGCTACCCGATCCGCCGTCGAGCAGGTCGCGATGCACGCCACCGATGAGGTCGTCGTTGCCCGCACCGCCAAACGCCTGGTTCGTGCCTCTGCAGTAGTTCGCGAGGATGGCCAGGTGGTCGTTGCCGGCTGCGCCGCGCAAGGTGGTGGTGCAGGTGTTGACCGTCGTGAGCCGGTTCGGGCCGGCATCGCCGATCATCGTGGCCTGCCTGATGCCTTCCACGGTGGCGTTCTCGGCGTCCACGTGGGCGCGCGTGCGGCTCGCGCCATCGTCGAGCACCAACAGATTCCTGGCCAGGTCGAACGTCGCAGCCTTGCGGACACCAGAGCCTCTGGCGTCCAGGAGCACTTCGTCGTCGCCAGGTCCGCCGATGACCCGCCCCGCATGCACCGTCACTCTCACCCAGTCGTCGCCCGCTCCCATCGACGCTGCGTAGGGAAAGTCGCCATACATCCGAAGGCGCTCGGGGTTGCTGGTGCCGGTGAACGTCAGGCTGTGCACCTTGCTCGCGCCGAACCGACCAAAGCCTGTGAGCGATGCCGCCCCGCCCGGACCGCCGCTCAGCACGTTTGCCGCGGCATCGATCGTCCACGCGAAGTCGCCCATCAGGAACAGCTCGTCAGTGCCCGGGCCGCCGTCGAAACCGGCCGAGCTCGCGGGGCGGGTCTCGAGGCTGAGCTGGTCGGACCCTTCGCCGAGATCAACAGTGTCCGTCAGGAAGCCGTCATCGCCGCTGAGGCCCACCAGGTCGTCGCCGGCCCCGGTGTCGATGGTGTCGGCCGCGGCGTCGCCTGGTTCGATGTCGAGGACGTGGTCGCTGCCAGGAGAGCCGAGGTACGTGTCAGCGCCGTCATTCAGCTCGGCATCGATCAGGGTCGTGGTCGCCTGGCTCGCGTCGACGAGATCGTGCCCCGATCCCGCTGCGACCGAGGTATCGCTCCCCCCGCCCACCAGACAGATGGTGTCGTCACCCGCCCCGGCAGAGACACGTGACTCACCGACACCCAGGATCACGTCGTCGCCGGCAGTGCCAATGAGCTCGTAGCTGCCCGTGATCGTCACAGGCTTTCCGTGGCAGGTGAGCTCGGCGACGCTCGCTACGGCGCGAGGGGTCGCGGTCATGGACAGACCCGCCATCACGATCGCGGGGAAGATGGCCAGGTTGCGGAGGCGAAGCATGCGACGAACCTTCGGGTAGATGGGCAGACGCTGGGTCAGATGCGCGCGATCGCCGAAAAGTTCGCCACTCACCCGGGTACGGCGCGGAAGCGGCGTACCCAGTCCTCGTTGGTCGCGTCTGCCTGTCGCTCATGAGGAGACGTTGGTGGCCAGGCAAGCGGCGGCCCGGCTTCGATGTGCTCCAGGATGCCCTCGACCGTCTCCGTCGGGCGGGCGACCAGGTCTTCGTAGGTGACCTCGATCGGTTGCACCGACTCGTCTGCGAACCAGCGCCGCCACTCTTCGTTGTGGGCGTTGATCGTGGCGACGAGGCCGTCGATCTGATCGCGGTCGAAGCGGGGTGCCGCAAGCACCTGT
Source organism: uncultured Actinomycetota bacterium (assembly GCA_963769475.1). Lineage (GTDB taxonomy): Bacteria > Actinomycetota > Actinomycetes > Propionibacteriales > Nocardioidaceae > Nocardioides. Next base: position 557,768 of record CAVYLX010000005.1, read on the forward strand.
TCGCCTTGCTGCCAGTAGCCGCTCTGCTCCGCGCGGGCCCAGGAGACCGCCTGTCCGAGGACGTCATGACGTTGCAGATGGACGAACCGCAGCGGGCCCATCGCGCCCTCGAGCACCTCGACATCGCTCCGCACCTGCCGGCCGGGGGCCAGCCCGCCGACCACGAGCTGCATCGTGCCCCACATGACGCGAGCCGCGAAGACGCCGTTGGCGGTGCTGCCGACGCGCACTGCGCCGGCCACGTACGCCGGGTAGTCGGCAGGGCCACCCTCGGTGATCTCCACTCCGAACTGCGGGGCCCAGAGCTCAACACCGGGTTGACGGAAGTACGACTCCGGTCGTCCGGCGACCCCTGTCGAGTGGAGCAGGCTGCACAACAGCGTGCTGCCGGTCCGGGGCGTTCCACAGAGGATGTAGGAGTACGGGCCGGGCACTCCGTCAACCTAGGGACGAGGAGCCCCAGCAGCCACGGAATTTCTACGCCGGCACTTCCCGCTTGACGCATGCCGATATGGGCATATGATTACCCGCATGGCACGAGCAGCGACGACGTCGGACGTCTTCAACGCGATCGCCGAGCCGCAGCGCCGACAGATCCTGGTGCTGCTGCGGGGTGGTGAGCGGCCGGTGACCGAGCTGGCCCAGGAGCTGGGCATGACCCAGCCCGGGGCGTCCAAGCACCTGCGGGTGCTCCGGGAGGTCGGGCTGGTGCGCGACCGCAAGGCGGGCAAGCAGCGCCTCTACGACCTGGACGCCCGCGGGCTGCGACCGGTCCACGAGTGGACCGGCGGGTTCGAGCAGTTCTGGAACGAGAGCTTCGACCGGCTCGACGCGTACGTGCAGGACCTCAAGCAGGCAAGGGACAAGGAGTAGCTGATGAGCACGACGGCCGACCGCGAGGTAGTGATCTCCCGGGTCATCGACGCCCCCAGGGAGCTGGTGTTCGAGGCGTTCACCGAGCTTCGGCACGTGTCGCAGTGGTGGGGACCGGAGGGTTTCACCACCACCACGCGGGCGTTCGAGTTCCGCGTCGGAGCGGAGTGGGACTTCGTGATGCACGGACCGGACGGGACGGACTACCAGGAATGGATCTCCTGGACCGAGATCGCGCCGCCGGAGCGGATCGAGCTGCTGCACGGTGAGTCCCGCGGCGACCCGAACGCCTTCGAGTCGGTCCTCACGTTCGAGCCCGACGGCGCGGCGACCCGGATCGAGATGCGCACGGTGTTCCCGACCAAGGAGCTGCGCGACGAGGCGGTCGAGAAGTACCACGCGATCGAGGGTGGCCAGCAGACCCTGGGCAACCTGGCGGCGTACGTCGCCGAGCTCGCTCGGTCGGGAGCGGAGAGCTGATGGCCGGCAAGGTGTTCGTCAGTGTGTCGATGTCGCTGGACGGCTACATCGCACCCGACTCGCTCGGGGAGCTGATGGGTCGGCAGTGGATGGAGCTGCAGGCGTGGGTCTTCCCGCAGCGGTTCTTCCGGGAGAACCTGAAGCTCGGCGCGGGCGGCGAGGAGGGGCGCGACAACGACATCCTGCGGGAGACGTTCGAGCGCACGGGCGCGAGTGTGATGGGCAAGCGCATGTTCGACGCCGGCGAGCAGATGTGGCCGGATGAGGCGCCGTTCCACACGCAGGTGTACGTCGTGACGCACGAGCAGCGTGACCCCTGGGAGCGGCCCGGCGGCACGACCTTCCACTTCGTCAACGACGGCATCGAGACCGCGCTCGACCAGGCCCGCGAGGCCGCCGGCGACCGGGACGTCCGCATCGCGGGCGGCGGGGAGACGATCCTCGAGTACGTGAACGCCGGCCTGGTCGACGAGCTCTCGATCGCGCTCTCGCCTGTGCTCTTCGGCTCCGGAGTCCGCCTGTTCGAGGGCGTGGAGGCGGGCCGCGTGACCCTGGAGCAGGTCCGCACGGAGCACTCCCCGAGGGTCACCCACCTGACCTACGCCGTACGCCCCCGGTAGCGCCACCACTCCCCCAGCGGGTGATCGATCAGCGCGGCAGCAAGCCGACCCACAGCTGCGCGTCGTAGTCGGGCATGTTGTCCACGAAGCCCCAACGGAAGAGCGCCTCGTCGCCGGTCAGGGCCGATGGCACCACGATGCGCATCGCGTAACGGCGACTCTCGGCGGGCAACAGGATCGGCTCGGCGTCGCAGTTCAGTCGAGACGTCGATGCTCCCCCCTCGACCGGTGCGGCGGACAGCCCGGCTCCCACACCCATCACCTCCTGTTCGTAGCCACCGCACGGACGCAGGTCGACGGGCACGTCGGCGATGTTGCGCAGCACGACCACGTAGTCGACGGTCTCGCCGGGAGTCACTAAGCAGGCCGACGTTCAGGGGGCGCCAGTCCTCGGCGAACAGGTAGTCGAGGGCGATCGTCACGGGGGTGCACCGGTTGCTGTTCGCGGAGACCAAGGCCATCGGTGGGACCTTCAAGGAGAGCGACAACCTCGTCGTTGATCGGTCTCCCGACGGAGTCCAGACTGTCCGATTCAAGCCCGTCCCTGCCGCTCGCACCGAGTACTACGCCGCTGACCTCAGCGACCGCTACGCCGATGCCGTCAAGGCAAACCAACATCACCCGGTGCTCCTCGTCGGCCTGTTCGTCCTCGATCTGCTCATCATCCACCCGTTCGACGACGGCAATGGTCGAGTGGCGCGCGCGCTGACGAACGCCCTCCTCGCTGAGGCCGGCTACGGAGTCGGCCGCTACGTGTCGCTCGAACAGCTCATCGCCGAGTCTGCCGACGACTACTACCAGGCGCTGCTCGACTCAACTCACGACTGGAACGACCACGCCAACGACCCGTGGCCCTGGCTGCAGTACTTCAGCCAGCTCCTCGCTCGCGGCTATGCCAGGTTTGCTGACGGCGTCGCCGCCGATCGGTCTGGAGGCACGAAAGCCGAACGCGTCCGTGAGCACGTCTTGAGGCACGGCCCGCCGGTCTTTGCGATCTCTGATGTCAGATCCGCGCTACCCGGGATCAGCGATCCGACCATCCGACTCGTCCTCAATGAGCTCAAGGACGAAGGGCTCCTCAAACCCCAGGGCACAGGACGCTCCGCCGTGTGGTTGCGGGTAACCACGTAAGCCGCTGCATGCACGCACTCTGCGGCAGATCCGGATACACCGGGACGCGCGGATGATTGGCCGTCGAGGCCGTCATTTCAGAACAACGGATTCGCCATCGACTACCAGCTCGGGGCCCAGCCCAGGCGGGTGGAGCAATGGTTAGGAGTCTCCAGGTGTCGCGCCGGATTCGAGGTAGGCGATCACTGCTCGGACCCGTCGATGTGTCGCGTCGTCGTCGGACAGGTTCAGTTTGGTGAAGATCGACCGCATGTGAGACTCAATCGTTCGCTCCGAGACCAAGAGCGCTCTGGATATTGAGGTGTTGGAGCGGCCCTCGGCCACGAGTCCGAGCACGTCGCGCTCGCGCGCGGACAGCACCGAGAGACTTGGCGCTTGTGTCGATCGCACGAGTGCCTGCACGACCTGGGGGTCCAGGGCGACTCCGTGCGCCGCCACGCGACGAAGCGCGTCGTCGAACTCGTCAAGATCGAGGACCCTGTCCTTCAGCAGATAGCCGAACCCGGGAGTCCCGATCAGGTGGAGGCAGTGACGGAGCTCGACGTGCTGCGATAGCAGGAGTATCCCGACAGACGGGTTCTCGACCCTGATTGCTGCAGCAGCACGGGTTCCGTCGCTGTCCTGGTCCGGTGGCATTCGCACGTCGACGATGACGAGGTCCGGTAGATGTTCGGCCACTGCGATGCGGAGGGCGACGGCATCACCCACCGCAGCGGCGGTCGTGTGCCCCAGCTCCGCGAGCAAGCGCACCAAGCCTTCCCGGAAAAGAACGGAGTCCTCACCGATGACGATGCTGAGCGCGGTGGTCACAACAGCGCCGTCACGGTGGTCCCGACGTCGGCGGGGCTCGTCACCGTTAGCTGCCCGCCCACAGACCGCACCCGGTCACGCAGCGCGGTCAGCCCGGACTCCGGAACACCGCCTACTCCGTCGTCGCTGACATCAATGGCGATGAGTCCGTCGCGGTCTGCCACGGTCACGTCGATGCTGGTGGCAGCCGCATGTTTCAGCGCGTTGGTAACGGCTTCGGAGACGAAGAGGTAGGCCGTGAGGCGGCGGTTCTCGTCCAGGTCGGCAATTTCGCCCACCGACAGCGTCAGCGGCACTGGGCTTGTGGCCCTCACGCTTTCGAGCGCAGCAGCCAGTCCGTCGGAGAGACGAACCGGGCGGACGCCGTGCGCGATGTCGCGAAGCTCTCGCACGGTCTGCTCGAGCTCGGCCACCGCAACCTCGATCTCCTCGGCGGCACGCCCGTCAAGGTGCCGCTGGAGCACGCGCAGCCTCATACCGGTAGCGACGATTCGTTGTTGCGCTCCATCGTGAAGGTCGCGTTCGAGCCGGCGACGTTCTGAGGCAGCGGCCTGACCTAACCGCGCCTGGCTCGACACGACCTGTTCCAACGCTTCACGGAGCACGTGGCGAAGACGACTCACCTCGATGGTGACCCATGCGGCACGCGTTAGCTCGGATACCCGACGGCGTGCACGCGCCGACTGCCAGCCCAAGGTGACGACTGCGATGACGTCTCCACCAACCTCGATCGCCACCCCGTCCGGCGGCTCGACCACCTCACCGTCCAGACGTACCCACCGTCCGTCGGGGTGACGAAGTACGAGTCGCAGCTCCGGATCACCTTGTGCCTCGCGCAGCACAAGCTCGACGTTCTCGGGCTGCTGCTTGCCTGATCGGACGTCGGCAGCGAACCGCTCGACCTGAGCGACCGCGACGTGCCGGTCGCGGTCGACAAACCGACCGACGATGTCGACGAAGAAGCGGTGGAGCGGCAACAGCACAAGCGCGGTGATGAAAGCCGCAGCGGCCGGTCCGATGCCGGCGCGCTCGCCGAGGGATCGGCTGACCAGGACGACGACGCCACCGAAGACGGCTGCCGACGCCACGAGCGTCAGCACCCAAGAACCGCCCGCACCGAGGATCCGGTCGACGTCGAACAGGTCGTGGCGCACCATCGCGATCCCGACCGCGGCCGGAATCAGTAGCACGATCGCAAGGCCGAATGGCGCGTACGCAGCCGTGATGCTCGCCCCGAACGCTTCCGCCACGAATCCGCTGACAAGAAGCAGCACCGTGATGCTGCCAGCAAGAAGGACCCAGCGGATCTGCAGCGCGCGCCGTTCGTCTCCGGATCTGTACTGGCGGACCACGGACACGACTGCGGACACCAGGCAAGCGGCCACCAGGACGGCCGCAATCGATGTTCCGGCCAGCTGCAGTTCCGACTGGTGGCCAGACAACCCGCCGTCGATCTGCCTGACGTTCCACATCGAATACACCATGAGCGCGAGCGCGGTTGCATAGATCCACGGCAGCAGAGACCAGAACCTGCCGAGGCGTCGCCCGTCCGGGAACACAAGAAGCAACACAAACAGCCCGGCCAGATTGATCGGCCAGAGCCCTGCCCAAAGGTGGCGCGAAACCCCTGCCAACGGCAACGGGTCAGCCGAGTACCAAGACTCGGCGAGCACGTCGTTGATCAACGACAAAGACACGCACGCGCCGCACCATGCCAGCGCCGGGCCCACGGGAGACCTCGGGACTCGATGGACGACGACCCACGCAATGGCGACGGTCACCAGGTTGGCCGCATGTACAAGCCCGTTCTCCGGATAGCTGCTTAAGCTCACCACCACGCCGATCGCAGGAACAGCAAGCGCCGCAGCGGTCCACGCACGCATCGACACCGGTGGCATGGGCGAATCTTCCCACTAAGGCGCCCCCTCCGGATCCGTGCCAGCACGTACTGCCGATCCGCAATTGAGTGTGGTACCCGCACTGATGGCTATCGGCCTCGTCAAGGCAACAGTGGTGTTTCGACACGGCTCCGACGAAAGGATCCCGCCATGAATCTCATCTACACCCTCCTCCTCGCGTTTCCGCTCGGCTTCTTCGTGCAGACCCGCAGCACCGCCTTGCTCGGCTACCTGCTGGCCGGCTCCTACCTCTTCAGCTTCCAGAGCACGGGTGTGCTCCTCGACTGGCTGGGGCATTCGTCACCTTCGGCCTTCGGCCCCTTCCCCGACGGGTTTCCCGCCAAGGCATCGACCAGCGAGACGATCGGATACGGCGTCGTCAACCTGGTGATCACGGTCATCGGAGTGGGGCTCGTGCTCCTCGGCCATCACCTGGCCACGCGGCGCAGGACGAGGCGGAATGCGGTCACCGTCGGTTGACCTCAGTGATGACCCACCGTTCGAGGTCGCACATTGCAGGCACGCGGAAGCAGTAGCGTCCGCGCATGAGCAGAACTGTGCCGCCCGAGTCGCGACGTAAGGGCCCGCTCAGAGTGTTCGAATCGTCGACCGAAGCGATCTACCAGCAGTGGGTCCTCGAGCGCACCTGGCCGGCGACCCGGGTGATCCTGTGGATCTCCGTCGCCACCTGGGTGACCAGTCCGCTGGTTCTACCGCGGGTGCTGGACGAGACGTTCCCAGGCAAGGTGTTGCTCGTGTGCTGGGGGTTCGGACTACCGCTCGTGCTTGCCACAGCGGTGCTGGGTGAGCGGTACCTACGGACCTGGATGCAACCCGTGGTGCTGACGTCGACCACGCTCGCTGCGTTGCTGTGCGTGTACTGGGTCGAGGCGCCCAACACGCCGGTCCTGATGGTGGCGACGACCCTTCTCTTCCTGTACCTCGCTCCGGTGCTTCAGTTTCCGATCCGCAGCACGGGGATCGTTCTGCTCCTGACCGTGCCCGCCACGGTGGGGTGGGCGATCGCCACCGCCGAACGAGACGGAACCATGAACAGCACCGTCAGCTACCAGCTGTGGCTGCTGGGTGCTACATCGATCTTTGCGGTCGCGATCAGCCTGGTCATCGAGACCAACTCGCGAGCACGATTCGTCGACGAGCAGGTGATTGCCCAGCAGCAGGAGGAACTGGCGAGCTCTCGCGCTCTGATCCGGCGATACGCTCCGCCCTCGGTCGCAGACCGACTCGAGCATGGCGACACGACCGTGGACTCCGCCCAGCGCCGGCGGGTCACCATCTTCTTCGCAGATGTTGTCGGCTTCACCACGCTGGCAGACAGGCTCGACCCAGAAGCCTTGGCCGAGATCATGAACGAGTACCTCGGATCCGTGGCGGAGATCTTCGACAACAACGGAGGCACCCTCACCGACTTCGCCGGAGATGGCGTCATGGCGCTCTTCGGAGCCCCGGACGAGATGGAACCGCGTGATCAGGTCCTGGCAGCCGTGAGTGCCGCCCGAGCCCTGCAAGCCGCCCTCCCGGAGTGGAGCCGCCGCTGGTATGCCCTCGGGATCGACCAGGACCTCCAGGCCAGGGTCGGCATCAACACCGGTGTCATCTCGATCGGGACGTTCGGATCTGCAGTTCGCGCCACCTACACAGGATTCGGCCTCCAGACCAACATCGCCTCGCGTATAGAAACTCAGTGCAAACCTGGCTCGATCCTGCTGTCGAAGACGAGCTGGGCATTGGTCTCCGACACCGTCGCCTGCCAGTCCTTCGGCGAGGTCGAGGTCAAGGGGGTGCATTTCCCGATCGCGATGTACGAACCCCGCTCAGACTGAAGAACGCGCTGCCGCCAGCACCATCCGCCCATCGGCATGCGCGGACGGATGGCGGCATGAGCGGACCTTCACCAACGCCCGACGCAGACCACTTCTAGCTGCACTTCGGCAAGCCTCTCGACTTCGGCCAGTAGACCCGGTGCGACCTCGGCCACCGACCCTGCGACCGGACACGAATGCGAGGCGGGTCGCTCATCAGCCTGACCCGCGTCGCGGGCTGGAACTCTGACAAGTGGAACCGCACCTTCCTGAACGCGCTCTCGGTCAAGCGCAAGTCACCGTTGTTGGGCACGAGGTCGAACGTCCAGGCCATGACCACAACGCTACGAGGGTGCGCGCTCATCTGCATGAGAGTGCGGATCGTTGCAGGCGCACTCAGCTCGACCCAGGCCGGTAGCGTCGGATCCCGTGATCATCTGGCTCAACGGCACCCACGGCGCAGGCAAGACGACGACCAGCGCCCTGGTGCAGCAGCTGGTCCCGGACTCACGAGTGTTCGATGCCGAGAAGGTGGGCGAGACGCTCATGGACATCACTCCGGGGTTGCCGGAATTGGGCAACTTCCAGCACTGGCCGCCATGGCGACCGCTCGTAGTCGAAACTGCCCGCCACGTCCTCGACTACACCGGCGGCACGTTGGTGATCCCTATGACAGTGCTGGTGGAGCAGTACTGGCGCGAGATCGCCAACGGGCTCGCCCAACATGCCATTCCGGTACGGCATTTCGTCCTCCACGCTGCCCAAGACACACTCCGCGAGCGCGTCGAAGGAGACACTGCGCTCGGCCCAGGCCCATCCGCCTTCCGCCTTCACCACCTAGAGCCCTACGCCGAAGCGGCGCGCACCTGGTTGCACCGGGAAGCCGAGGTCGTCGACACCACGCACCTCACACCCGGCCAGGCCGCCCTGCAGATCGCGGATGCTGTCAAGAATTGAGATCCAGCCCAGTTCCTGCACGCTCTCGGTTGCGGGCTCAGGCATGAGCGGACGAGCGACGTCGATTTCTCGCTGATCGCACACGACTTCAGCCCGATACCGTCGCGCCATGGGCAGCTATGTCGAGGAGATGCGTCAACTGATTGGCAGCCGGCCGTTGCTGCTGGTTGCCGCCGGCGTCATTGTGCGGAACACAAACGGGGCGATCTTGCTCCAGCGTCGCACGGACGACCGCCTGTGGGGAGTTCCAGGCGGGAGCCTAGAGCTGGGTGAGACCTTAGAAGAGGCGGCACGGCGCGAACTGCTCGAAGAGACAGGCCTGGTTGCCGATGAGCTGAACCTGCTGGACGTGTACTCAGGGCCTGACTTCTTCATCCACTATCCCAATGGTGATCAGGCCTACGTGGTGGGTGCGACGTTCCTGGCCAATGTCGTTGATCCGCATTCAGCAATGCCGGATGGCCATGAAGGGAGCGAACTCGGATACTTCACCTTGTCCGAGTTGCCCCAAGACGTGAACCCCTACAACCGAATGCTCATCCATCGGTGTCGTGACCAGCTCTGACGTCTACGCACCTGAGTCCAACGACTGCAGACCCAGCTTGCGTTCGTAGAACGCGATGGCTTGCCTGATGTCGGATTCGGCGACACCTCAGTCGAGACAGAACTCGTTGCCCTCGATGTCCTGCATGTTGAGGCAGGACTCGTTCTCCTCATCGGCAAGCAGCAGCTGCCCGCGTACGGCGCCGAGCGGGACCAGACGGGCGCACTCGGCCTCGAGTGCGGCCAGGCGCTCCTCCCCCACGAGCCCGGTGCCGACGCGTACGTCGAGGTGCACCCGGTTCTTGACGACCTTGCCCTCGGGGACGCGCTGGAAGAACAGTCGCGGGCCCACACCGGTGGGGTCACTGGCCGCGAACCAGGCACCCCGCTGCTCGGGCGGCAGCGTGCGATTGACGTCGTCCCAGCTGTCGAACCCCTCCGGTGGCGACGGCGCGACGTACCCCAACACCTCGCACCAGAAACGACCGACGCGCTCGGGTTCGGCGCAGTCGAAGGTGACCTGGACCTGCTTGACCGATGGCATCCGTCCACCCTAGAGACGCGACCCAGCGGTCGTCGCGCGGTTTAGCGGCCTGGGGCCTGCGTCTGGTCGCGCTTCCTTTGAACGAGTCTCTCGGCCACCGTGAAGGCCACGGCGATGACCACGAGGCCGCCGACGTAGACGAGCCACTCCGTCGCGCTGCGGTCCGGCCATTCGCGGTCGAGCGCGGCGGACACGAGCAAGGTGAAGATTCCGCAGATCAAGAAGATCAAGAACATGCGCTTCGCGCCCACAGGTCCCCTCCGAGTTGGGTTCTGCCCACCGTAGCGCGCTGTTGGAGTCTCCTGTCAGCGGCGCGGGCCGGGGTGGCGGGGTTCGTCGGGGGATACCCCGCAGGGCTCCATGACCAGCCGGAAGACGGTGTCGCGGAACGCCCAGTCGAACAGCGGCGAGAAGCGCGCGGTCAGGGTCGCGTTCAGGTGCACGATGTCGTAGAACACGGGTACGTCGCAGGACGTGACCCGGCAGTGGGTCTCGTTGCAGATCTGGTCGGCGACGTTGACGATCTGCGCCTGCTCGATCGTGCGCAGGCGCCTGTTCAGGTACGCCGTCTGGGACGCCTCGCCGGGGATCATCACCGAGCGCCGGCACGACGGCGACCGCTCGGTGCAGCTCGACTCGGGTGGGATCCAGGGCGACTGGTTGATGGCCGCGACCCGCACGCCGTACTGCCTGCTGAGCCGCCCCAGGCGCTCGAACATCTGGTTGTCACCGTGGCGGAAGGTCGCGGCGCGCTCCGAGCGGTCGCCGGTCGTGGTGGTGCGGTAGAAGTACCAGAACCCGCCGAGGACCACGCTCAGCGGCTGCCTGGTGCGGGCCGCCTTGCGCTCGATGAACCGCATCGCGCGGTAGGCGTTGCGCGAGCACGGGTCCGGGTCCGACTTCGACACGACCATCGGCGGGCACAGCCCCATCGAGAAGGCGATCAGGTTGGTCCGCGTCTCGCGAGCCTTCACCCGAAGGGCCGGGATCTGCTGGGCCGCGTGCGAGTCGCCCCACACGATCACGGTGGGCCGGTGGGCGCCGTACCGCTTGATCCGGCAGGGCCCGGGCCGGACGTCACCGGCCGCGGTGTAGCAGTGCTTGGGGATCACCGAGAACGTCGCCTTGCTGTGCACATCCACGGTGTCCAGGTCGTCGGCGGCCGCGCGCGGGAGCGCGAGGAGTACGCCGACGACTGCGAGAGCGAGCGCGCTGACAACGACCGTGCGAGCGCGCGCCGAGAAGTAGGGAGCATCCATGCCGCCAACCGTCGGCGCGCGAGCCCCACCGGGGGCCGGATCCTGCGGGAACTACCCGATTTCGGGGTCAGGCAGCGGAGGCGACGACGTCGTCGCGCTGGCGGGCCTTGACCAGGATCGGGGTGGCGGCGGCAGCCGCTTCCTCGATGGCCACGGCGTGCGACACCTCGCGGAGTACGTCGGAGAGCGGCGCCTCGAGGGCCCCGCACAGCGAGGCGAGCAGCTCGGAGGACGCTTCCTTCTGGCCACGCTCGATCTCGGAGATGTAGCCGAGGCTCACCCGGGCCTGCTTGGAGACCTCGCGCAGCGTCATCCCACGCTCCATGCGGCGCTCGCGCAGCACGTCGCCGAGAAGCCGACGGAACAGCACCATGCGGGTCTCCTTCGGTCTCAACAACGGGGATGTGGCGGGTTCGTGTGGTCCAACGCTACCCGAGACTGGTTTCTTCCTGCCGCAAGGCGTCCACGAGGGTCGCCAACGCCTCCTCGCAGGTCCGCTGGGTGATCTTGGCCCGGTCTCCCACCAGCTCCAGCGACACCGCCGATACGCCGTCCGGGCCGGCCACCCCGACGAACACCGTGCCCGGCGGCTTGCCCTCCTGCTCGGCCGGGCCGGCCACGCCGGTGGTGCTGACGCCGTACGTCGCCCCGGTCAGGGCCCGCACACCCCTGGCCATCGCGATCGCGCACTCGGCCGAGACCACGCCGTAGGTGTCCACGACGTGCTCCGGGACACCGAGCACCTCGACCTTCAGCTTGGTCGCGTAGGAGACCACTCCCCCGACGAACGTGCTCGAGCTGCCCGGCACCTCCGACAGCAGGGCCGACAGCCGGCCGCCCGTCAGGGACTCCGCGGCCGCCACCGTCGCGTCGCGCGATGCCAAGAGCTCATGCGCGACGGACGGGAGGCTGGCCACCCCAGAAGGCTAGGCGATGACTCACTTCTTCTTCGGCAGGACCTCGATCGTGTGGAACGCGACCTTGCGAGCGGTCGTGGCGTTGCCGAGATAGGTGACCTGGATCCGCTTGGCACCGCGGACCTGGAACTTCGGCAGTCGCACTTCCGCCCGGCCACGCAGCAGGTCGACCGAGATGACGACCACGCCGTTGACGGTGCCCGGGATCCGGATCCTGATGGAACCCCTGGCCGCTTCGCCGTCCGCGGCAACCCCCACGATCAGGCGGGCCCGGGTCTGCTGGGCACGCACGTTGTTGGGGGTGTGCCGGATACCGAGCTGCGGCACGGCCTTGGACGCCGGGTCGACGACCACGGTGGCCGTGTCCTGCGACGCCTCGACGTGCGCGTCACCCAGGTAGCGGACCGTCACCGTCTTGGCGCCGACCGTCGCGAACGGGCCCACCGTCAGCGTGGCCGAGCCCGACGCCAGCGAGCCGCTGTCGACGAGGGTGCCGCCGACGTACGCCTGCACCGTGCCGGTGGGCGTGCCGCCACCGCTGGTGACCGCGACCGTGATGTTGGACGTGTCCTCGCCGACGGTCACATGGGTCGGGTTGGCCGTGGCCGCCGTGGTCGACGGTGCCTTGTTGACGACCAGGGTCACCGTGGTGGACGACGTCGCATGCGTGGCGTCGCCGCTGTAGGTGACCGACAGCGAGTGGCTGCCCGGCTCGAGCGCCGTGCCCAGGATGACGACCACGGCGTTGCCAGCCGCGTTCAGCGTGGCGGTGCCGAGGACCGTGGCGCCCTTGCGGACCGTCACCGTCCCAGTAGATCCGACCGGCGCCACGGTGGCGCTGACGGATCCGGGAGTGCCGTAGGTCATCGGCGCAGCCGTCGCCGTGGTGGTCGTCGCCGTCGGCGCCGGCTCCGTCACGGTGACCGGCGGATGTTCGACTGACCGCTGTTGATCGGCACGGACGCCGGGTTCGGAGTGCCGGCAGTGACGGAAGCGGTTGCCTCGTCCACACCTACCGTCACAGATGTCGTCACAGGTGTGTTGTCGGCGTCGCCAAGGTAGGAGATCGTCACCGACTTGTCGCCAGCTGTGTCGAACGGCCCGACCGTCAGGGTCGCGGTGCCCCCGGACAGGGGCTGGGTGTCGACCACGATGGCGCCGACTGTCGCGGTCACGCTGCCAGTCGGGTCACCAGCAGCGTCCGAGCTGACCGTCACCGCGATGGACGACGTTTCGCCGCCCACCTCCACTGTGGCGGGGGTCGGGATGGCGGAGATGCTCGGCGTCGCCTTGAGGACGGTGACGGTGACCGTGCCTGTGGCACTGCCGTTGGTCCCGTCGCCGGAGTACTCCAACGCCAGGGTGTGTACGCCGACCGGCAGGGAGTTGGCCGGCACGGCGATGTTGCCCATGCCGGTACTGCCGTCGAGCGTGAGCGTCCCGATCAGGTCCGCTCCGTCCTTCAGCGTGACGCTGCCGTTGGCCGTCGCCGGGGTGACGGTGACCGGCACGGAGCCGGCCTCGCCGAAGACGATCGACTGGTCCGTGCCCGAGACGGTGCTGTTGACCAGCCCGTCGCTCGTCTGGACCGGCACGTTGATCTCGGTGCCAGAGAGATTGCCTTCCAGCCGGAACAGCGTGGTGCCGTCCCCCACACCCGCCGGCACGTTGAACGACAGCGTGGCGGTGCCGATCGCGTCGGTCAGGTCGGTGGTCATCGTGTTCGTCACCGGAGCCGTGCCCAGCGAGGTGGCGCCGTAGAACAGCTCCACCTGCGTGTCCTGCACGTCGTCGACGCCGGACATCGCGAGAGACGACACGTCGAGGGTGACCGCATCGCCAGCGACGTACGGCGCCGGTGCGGCACTGGAACCTTGACGCCCACCTGGTGCTGGGCGTACTCCACCGGCAGCGGGTGTCGGCACCGTCAGCGGCGAAGTGCGGCGAGGTAGTCGACGACAGCCTGCAGGTCGGTCTTGCCGGTGTCCTGCACGTTGGTGCCATCGGCGAACGCCCAGAAGTTGTCGCCGGCGCCGGCCAGGAACGACGTGGCCGAGACCTTGTACGTCGCGGCCGGGTCGATCGGCGTGCCGTCGAGCCACATGCCGGTGATCCTGCTGCCCTCGGGCTTCGACGCGTCGAACGTCGAGGTGAAGCCTGTCGGAGGTGCCGAGCCGCAGGAACGGGCGCGACGGGATGTTGCCGTCCGCGTCGCGCTGCCACTGCTGCTCGAGCAGCTCCTTGATCTTCGCGCCCGTGAGGTCCATCGTCACCAGCGTGTTGGCGAACGGCTGCGTGTTGGCCGCCTGCCGGTAGGTGACATCGCGCGGGGTGCCGAGGATTCCGAGCAGGTCGGCCCGCAGGCCGCCGGGGTTCATGAACCCGATGTCGGCCTCGGTCTTCCAGCGCTGCATCTCGGCGATCAGGTTGCCGAGAGTGGACTCGCCGCCGCGGTTCTCCACGGTCTGGCCGTCGTCACCGACCCGGCGCGCGCGCTGGAACGGGTCCTCGATCTCGCCGAGCACCACGTTGCCCGCCGTCTCCGCGAACTCAACCGCGTCGTCGACGATGTCCTGGGTGGCCTGGTCCGGGGCGTAGTCCTTGAGCTGGAGCACGGTCTGGCGGATGTTCACCAGGTCGCCGTCCACGCCCGGCGCGAACTCGAACTGCAGCCGGTTGAGGTTGGCGCCGTACTGTCCGGCGGAGACCACCGGCCGCTTGCGTCACGGTGCGGCCCGCCCACTCCGGCTCGGTCACCTTGTGGTTGTAGGCGAGGTGGGTGTGACCGGAGACGATCGCGTCGACGTTCTCGTTGGCGCCGGCCACGATCTGGCCGAACGTCGAGTTGTCGGTGACCGAGCTGATCGACGTGGTCGCCGCACCCTCGTGCACCAGCTCGATCACGAGGTCGGCCGTCCCGTGGACGCCGCAGCCGCCGGGACTCTTGAGCTCGTCGGCGTGCTCGTTGACGGCGTCCACGATGTCGGTGATCTCGACGTCCGGCGATCGCCGAGGCCGGCGACCAGGGTCGTCGAGGTCCTCGGTGACCGCACCGACGAAGCCGACGACCCGGCCGTTGTCGAGCGTCTCGCACCAGGTCTCGGGCAGCGCCGGGTCGCCGGCGTCGTGGCCGTCCTGGTGTCCTTGAACTCGACGTTGGCGCCGATGTACTCCCAGTCGGCGAGAGCCATCACCCGGTCGACCAGGTCGTCGTAGCCCTGCGTCGAACTCGTGGTTGCCGACCGACGAGACCTCGAGGCCGGCCTCGTTGAGCGCGTCGATGGTCGGCTCGTCCTGCTGGATGAACGACTCGAACGTCGAGGCCCCGATCAGGTCGCCGGCAGCGGCGAAGATCGTGTTGGCGTTCTGCGGCGCGCAGCTCCTTGACCGCACCGGCCATCGATGCGGCACCGGCCGCAGCGCTGCCCGGGTCGTCGACGAGACGGCCGTGGAAGTCGTTGGTCGCCAGGATCTGCACCGTGTCGACCGTCGGGGTCAGTGGTGAGGTCGCCCACGTCGATGCCGATGATCTCCGGGTTGTGGTCGGAGCTGCGGAACGGCGTTGACTCGTCGTAGAGGTCGGGCGCGTTGCGCGTTGAACCGGCTGTACTCGTAGTAGACCGACTCGTTGGCGTTGATCTCCCAGATGTCCTCGCCGGTCACCATCGCCGTCGGCGGCCTCGTTGGCGAAGACGTGGTCGAGCGAGCCGGCCAGACCGCCGAAGCTGTACGACGTCGTCGCCGTCGGTCGGCTTGAGGTTCTCGTAGCCGGCGGCCTCGATGACCTGGACCGGGTCCTCCTCGGAGTAGGAGTTGAAGTCGCCGGTGAGGAACATCGGCTCGATGTTCTTGTCCGCGGCGAACTGGTCGGCGAACGCCACCAGGGCGGCCGCCTGCCGCTTGCGGTCGCCGTTGTAGAAGCCGGCGCCGTCACCGGTGTCGACGTTGTCGCCGTTGACGGTCGCGGGGGCGGTCGGGCCGCCCTTGGACTTGAAGTGGTTGACGATGACGCCGAACGCGTCCTCGCGGCCGCCACCGAGCGGCTTGAACGCCTGGGCCAGCGGCTCACGCGCGTTGCGGAACTGCACGGCGTTGTTCAGCACCTGCGAGCGGCCCACCAGCTCGACCTTGCTGGGGTCGTAGATGAACGCCGAGCGGATCGCGTCCTGCTCGGCGACCGTCGGCAGCGCCTCCGTGCGCGGCGACGGGGCCAGCGCCCAGCGGTCGCGGGTCGCCGGCCGTGCGCGTTGAGCTCCTGCACGAGGCGCTTCAGGGCGTCGTCGCGGTCCTTGTCGGCAGCGCCGGCGCGTCGTCGATGGCCGCGTCGTAGAGCTTGATCGAGTTCTCGACCTCTTCGAGCGACATGATGTCGGCGTCGATGGTGTTGATCGCCTCGAGCTAGCTTGGCCTCCTGGCGCTGGAAGCTGGCCTGGTTGGCCGCGCCGCGCGGGCCGAGGAGCTTGACCTTCAGCCCGGTGAGCGGGTCGATCGCGTCCTGGGCGCACTCGTCGTTCGTGAGCCGGACTCGGTGCCGGGGCCGCTGCCATCGGACCGCGGTCGGTGAAGTAGTTGCACCGGCGCGGGTTGCTCGAAGTCGTAGCTCGGACCCGGGCTCACCGGTCGCGGATCGCCGTCGCTGGCCGCCCACGGCTCGCCGAAGGTGTTGAAGTAGTTGAGCATGTTGAACGTGGCGATCTTCAGGTCGCCGTCGGCGCCCAGCACGTCGCTCGGGCGCGGTGGTCCGCGTGTTCTCGAACTCGACCCGGTTCGGCGCCGGTGCTCGCCGCCGGCGATCTTGGTCTGCGGCTGGATCCGCCAGAAGTCGCGGTCGGAACTCGAGGATCACCGGCTTCGTGGAACGTCACCGGGGCGCCGACCCGCACCGGGTTGCTCGGCGGTGAGCCACGGGAACGCGATGTCCTCGTAGTGTCGTTGCTGCTGTAGTCGATGTCGGCGCCGTCGTCGAGGATCAGCGCGTGCGCATCGTTGTACGCCTTGCGCGGCCGCGAGTGCGGCGGTGTCCGACTGGTCGATCGTCTCGGTCGGGATCATCAGCGGGCGGTCGCTGTTGGCCGCCAGGCCGATCTCACCCTGCATCTGCGAAGCCGCGCGACCGGTCTGGGTGAACGGCGAGCCGTCGTAGGAGTCGGTCACGGTGTAGTCGCCGGTGGGCAGGAACGCCTCGCCCTCGTGCTCCTCGCGCTCCGCCTCGAGCGCGGCGCCGGTCGGGGCAGTCGGTGCCGGGCAGAGTGCAGTCGGTGCCGGGGATGGTGTCTCCGGGACGACCGCCGGCAGCGGGCGTACCGGAGCGTGACGTCACGTCCGGCCGCGAGTGGCCGGCGTCGATGCTGCGGTGGCATGCCGAAGAACTCGGACACCTTGCCGGTGACCTCGACCGAGGCGCCGACGGCGGGCGAGGTCTTGTTGCCCATGAACACGAAGATGCCGTCGGAGGCGCCGGGCGTGGCGTCCGGCTCCGCCGGTCTGCATGAAGAAGCCGGCCAGGTTGCCGTCGCCGCTCGGGTAGGAGCCGGTGACGACACCCTGGGTGGTCACGATGTCGTTGGGGATCGGCGTGGCAGTCGCCGGTGCCCTGGATCTCGGCGATGGTCGGCGTCGTACGGCGCCGGGCTGACCGTGATGGTGAACTCGGTGCTGGCCGTGCCCGCAGTGGGCGTAGCCGAGTCGGTAACGGTTGCGGTCACGGTGGACACGCCGGCAGCGGTCGGGGTGCCGTTGAGCACGCCGTCAGCGGTCTCGGTGATGCCGTCGGGCAGACCGGTGAAGCCCCAGCTGTACGTACGGCGGGGTGCCGCCGGTCGCCGCGAGGGTGATCGGCGCGATCGGCATGCCGACGGTGCCGGTCTTGTCGCCGGGGTCGGTCGCGGTGAGGACACGCTGCGGGCGGTGCACGCAGTTCGCGGACCGGGTGCGCGCGCACGTGAAGTCCGCGGAGTTGCTCATCTGCGTCAGGTGCCGTTCGCGGACACGGACGCGCGTGTTACTCAGTCGCTGGTGTGGCGAGCTGCGCAGTCGTAGCAGCGTTCTCGTAGACGTTGCTGCTGCCACCCGACGAGATCGATGACTGCTGCGTTGCCCAGCGAAGATTGCCGACGTCGCCAGGGTCGATCGCCGTGGTGCCTTGCACCAGCAGCGCTGTCCCGTTGCCAGCCCCATCGTGATGGTGCCGGTCGCGTCAGGAGTGGGCAGAGCTTGCGTGCCCCCGGCTGCCGCTGGGCCTGCTGGATTAAGATAGTGGCCGCCGGCCGGCACCGAGCCCGGTAAGAGGCAGTGATGTTGACGCCGCCGTCGTGCCGGTTGTACTGGTCGCCGATCGGATGCGACATCGATGCCATGACCGGGATTGGAGCGTCGCGGTCGGGTTGTAGCAGCTCGATGAAGTCAGTGCGTGTACGGTCGCGCCGGTCGATTTCCACCGCCTCCGTACACCTCGCTGATCACCAGACCGGTACTGCCGAGTCGCTTGGGCTGGCGCAGCGATGGACACGACCGCGAGCCCCGAGAGAGCGACGGCGAAGCCGGCGACGGCGGCGATGAAGGGGCGGCGGGGAGCACGAGCGGTCATGGGGGGCTTCTCCGGTGCTGAGGGGGGCAAAATCAGGAACCCGGAGGCCCGGCCATCGGCCGGGCCTCCGGGATGAAGCGTGCTACCTGTTGACGACGTTGAAGGTCGTCTTGGCCGAGTCAGCCGCGGTGGTGGCGTTGCCGAGGTACTTCACCACAACGGCCTTCTTGCCGGTCTTCGTGAACTTCGGCAGCGTGACTGCGGCGCGGCCGTTCTTGAGCTTCGCCTTGTAGGTCTTGCCACCCACCTTCACCTGGACCTTCCCAGCGGCAGGCTTGGTTCCGGACTTGACCACGACGACGACCTTGGCGCGAGTCCGGTCGACCACGACCTTCTTCGGCTTGACCTTCACCGATGCCTTCGCCGCGGCCTTCGCCGTGAGCACCGGCACCACGATGTCGGTGCCCGTGGTGGCGCCGACGACCCGCAGCAGGTGCAGCCGGCCGTCGTTCGGGACCGTGTTCGGCACGCTTGCCGTGCCGGCCTCGTCGAACGGGGTCTCTCCCAGCGTCGAGGTCACCGGCGAGGTGCCGAGCAACCGCGCACCGTCGAAGACCTTGACCTCGGTGTCGACCGGGTCGCCGGACCCGGTCATGGCCAGGGACGAGAGCTTGATCGTCGTCGGGGTCACCGTGGCGCCCACAGAGCGCTGGGTGGCGTCGAGCGGCAGCGGCTTGTCGCCGGCGAACTCCTTCAGGTAGTCGACCATCGTCTCGAGGTCGACCTGGCCCGTGTCGCGCTTGTTGGTGCCCTTCGCGAACTCGCGGAAGTTGTCACCACCGGCGGCCAGGAACGAGTTGACCGTGACGGAGTACGCCGTGGTCCTGCTCAGCGCCTTCCCGTTGAGCCAGATGCCCGTGATCCGCGAACCCTCCGGCCGGGCCGGGTCGTAGGAGTACTCGAAGCCCTTCGAGGTCCCGAGCCGCAGGAACGGGCGGGTGGGCACCGCGCCCTCGTCGTCGCGCTGCCACTGCTGCTCCAGGACGGTCTTGATCTGGGCACCGGTCAGGTCCATGTTGACCAGGGTGTTGGCGAACGGTTGGACGTTCGCGCCCTGCCGGTAGGTGACGGTCGGACCGGCCAGGTTGGCGCGGAGGCCGCCGGGGTTCATGAACGCGATCTGCGCGCCGCCGAACTCCGCGGGCGCGGTGGCCCAGCGCTGGATCTCCGCGACCAGGTTGCCGAGCGTGGACTCACCCCCACGGTTCTCGACGATGTCCCGCTCCGTGCCTTCGTCGTCCCCGTCGGGGCCCGAGTAGCGGGCGCGGTTGAACGCCTTGGCGATGTCGCCGAGCTCCTCGGCACCCAGCACCTCGGCCTTGGCCACGGCGTCCGCGACGATCGATGCGACTGCCGGGTCCGAGGGGTAGTTGGACGGTGGGACACCAGGTCCGCTGCCGTCGGGGTCGGCGCCTTCGAGGGCCAGGATCTCCTGCGTCTTGGCCGAGACGACACCGGTGGCGTCGTCGACGGTGAAGGTGAGCTTGTTGAGGTTGGTGCCGTACTGGCCGGCCGAGACGACCGGGCGCTCCTTGACCGGACGCGTCGACCAGGCAGCCACCGGGAACGAGCAGTTGTAGGCCAGGTGCGTGTGTCCTGACACGATCGCGTCGATGTTGGCGCTGGCACCCGTGATGATGCTGCCGAAGGCGGATGACGGGTTGTCGTCCATGGTTGCGCAGTCGGTGGTGGGCGCACCCTCGTGCACCAGCATCACGATGAGGTCGGCGCCGCCCGTCTTGAGAGCTGCGGCCGCGGCGTTGACCTCGGTGACGACGTCGGTGACCTTGAGGGTCGAGATGCCGGCCGGCGAGACCAGGCTCGGCAGATCCTCGGTCACCGCGCCGACGTAGCCGACCTTCACGCCGGCGATGTCCTGGGTCCAGGTCGGGGCGAGCGCGTGAGTGTTGTCGGACTTCAGGCGCAGGTTGGAGACGATGTACTCCCAGTCGGCCAGGCCCTGGACGCGGGTCTTGAGGTCGTCGAAGCCTTGGTCGAGCTCGTGGTTGCCGACGGCCGAGACATCGAGGCCGGCCGCGTTGAGGGCATCGATGGTCGGCACGTCCTGCTGGATGAACGACTCGAACGTCGAGGCGCCGATCAGGTCACCAGCGGCGACGAAGGCGGTGTTGGGGTTCGCGGTGCGCAGCTGCTGGACGGCGCCGGACAGCACCGCCGCCCCGGCTTCGTTGTTGGTGTTGTTGGTCAGCCGACCGTGGAAGTCGTTGGTGGCAAGGATCTGGATCTCCACCGGCGCCGCCTGGGCGGGTGGAGCCGTCGAGAGGACCGCCAATGGAGTGGCGACCAGCGCCAGCAGTGCGGTGTGAACGATGGAGCGAGAACGAATGCGCTGGCGCATGGACAAGGGGTCTCCAAAGGATGATTCGATCTGGGATCCCTGCATCCTGCATCAGATGTGCGGCGTAAGCGACAATCTTGCACGGTTCTTTTCAGGGAGCGGTCGATGCCCCGGCCCGCGCGGCGCGCTGGCGCCAGACGTCGCGGAAGAACTCGTAGCCGGACCACAGCGTCATCACGACCGCGCCTACCAGAAATACCTGGCCGGCGTAGAACAGCACCTCGCCCGGGAGCCCGAAGTCGTTGAACTCGCCGCCGTGGGCGTTGTCGCCGTGCGGCAGCGGGAGGACCAGCAGCCCGAGGGCCACGCCCTGGAAGGTGGTCTTGATCTTGCCGCTCTGGGCGGCCGCGATCACGACGTCCTTGAGGATCGAGAGCCGCAGCAGGGTGACGCTCCACTCGCGGAGCAGTACGACGATGGTCACCCACCACCAGACGTCGCCGACGATCGAGAGCGCGATCAGGGCCATGCCGGTGATCGCCTTGTCGGCGATCGGGTCGGCGATCTTGCCGAAGTCGGTGATCAGCCCACGCGAGCGGGCGATGTCGCCGTCGACCTTGTCGGTGATCATCGCGACCAGGAAGATCGCCGCCGCGACGGTGCGCCACAGGATCGAGTCGCCGCCGTCCTGCAGCAGCGCCCAGCCGAAGAACGGCACCAGCACGATCCGCAGCGTGGTGAGCGCGTTGGGGAGGTTCCAGTTGCTGACCGGGCTGCTGCTGCTCGGTCATCGGGTCGCTCCGATCGCCTCGGCCACCAGGTCGACGCCGTCGGTGCCGGTCACCGTCGCGGTGACCAGGTCGCCGATCTGCAGGTCCGGCGAGCCGACCACGCGGGTGGTGCCGTCGACCTCCGGGCCCTGGTGCTCGGCCCGGCCCTCGACGCCGTCGTCGATGCTCTCGACGAGGACCGAGACGGTCTCGCCGATCCGCTCCTCGGCCCGCTGGGCGTTGAGCTCCTCGACCAGCGACGTCACGTGCTGGGCGCGCGCCCAGACCTCGTCCTCGTCGAGCTTGTCGTCGTACGCCGCCGCCTCGGTGCCGTCCTCGTCGGAGTAGCCGAACACTCCGGTCACGTCGAGGCGGGCGGCCACCAGGAAGTCGCAGAGGGTCTCGAGGTCCTTCTCGGTCTCACCCGGGAAGCCGACGATCACGTTGGACCGCACTCCGGCCGTCGGGGCGAGCGCGCGCACCTGGCCGAGCAGGCCCAGGAAGGCCTCGGGATCGCCGAAGCGGCGCATCCGGCGGAGCACGGTCGCGCTGGCGTGCTGGAAGGAGAGGTCGAAGTAGGGAGTGACACCCGGCGTCGTGGCGATCGCCTCGATCAGGCCGGGGCGGGTCTCGGCGGGCTGGAGGTAGGAGACGCGGACCCGGTCGACGCCGTCGACGGCCGCGAGCTCGGGGAGCAGGGTCTCGAGGAGCCGGAGGTCGCCGAGGTCCTTGCCGTAGGAGGTGGAGTTCTCGGAGACCAGGAACAGCTCGCGCGCTCCCTCGGACCCCAGCCAGCGCGCCTCGGCCAGCACGTCGCTCGGGCCGGCGGCTGACGAACGAGCCACGGAACGACGGGATCGCACAGAAAGAACAGCGTCGGTCGCAGCCGCTGGCCAGCTTGAGCGGCGACATCGGGGCGGAGTCGAGCCGGCGCCGGCCCTCCGGCACCCACTCGTCGGCCGGCTTCGTGGCGGCGCGGTCGACCGGGCTGATCGGCAGCAGGCGCCGACGGTCCTGCGGGGTGTGGGGGTGGTGCTTCTCCCCCGCCATGATCGACCGCAGCTTGGCGGCGATGTCGGGGTAGTCGTCGAAGCCGAGCACGGCGTCGGCCTCGGGCAGCGTCTCGGCGAGGTCCTTGCCGTAGCGCTCGGCCATGCAGCCGACCGCGACCACGGCCTGCGGCCGGCCGGTGTCCTTCAGGTCGGCGGCCTCGAGCAGCGCGTCGACCGAGTCCTTCTTGGCGGCCTCGACGAAGCCGCAGGTGTTGACCACGACCGTGTCGGCGTCGGCGGGGTCGGCGACGAGCAGGAAGCCGTCAGCGGCGAGCCGGCCGGCCATCTCCTCGGAGTCGACCTCGTTGCGAGCACAACCAAGGGTCAGCAGTGCCACGGACAGCGGCGGAGTCTGGTCGGTGGTCATTGCACTCGAGTATGCCGCGCAGGCACCTCAAGCGGCGAAACGCGAGGCTGTGATCTCGGTCAGGGCAGGACGTAGGTGTTCTGGCCCTGCTGGCCGGTGGCGCCGAGCGGGCCGCGGTCGCTCGCCGTTGATCGCCACCTCCAGCGAGCCGTCGGTGGTGCTGATCCGCACCGGGGGCGCGGCGTCGATGGTGACCGACTGCCCGAACGACAGCTGCCCGTCGTAGATGATCGCGCCGTCGGCGTCGCGGACGACGACCCGAGCGCCACCACCGGCGGCGGTCAGCACGACCGGCACGGGGTCGGCGGCGGTGCCGCTGCCGACGTTGGCGTTGCCCTTGGGGCCACCGGAGCCGTCGGCGAACGGGTTGGGCGGCGTGACCGGGTCGGAGCTGTCCATCACCAGCCGGGCGACCGACCAGACCAGGATCACCGCCATCACGGCGGCGATGAGCACCGACCAGTTGGGGCCGCCGCGGGTGCCGCGGATGGAGCCGCCGACGGTGGCCAGCTCGGCCTGGAAGACGCGACGCGGGTCGATCGGGGCGTCGGAGTAGCGCTCGTCGTACGACGTCAGCAGCGGTGCCACGTCGACGGCCAGCACTCGGGCCAGGGTGCGCAGGTGGCCGCGGGCGTAGAAGTCGCCACCGCACGGCGCGAAGTCGTCGACCTCGATCGACTCGATGACGTGCGGGCGGATCCGGGTGCGGTCGGCCAGCTGGTCGACGGTGAGGCCGAGGCGGGTGCGGGCCGCAGCGAGCTCGGGGCCGATCACCGGGTCGGGCGCGGGCTCGACCACGAACTCGTCGATCACCAGCCGCTCGACGGGCTCGCCGGGCGTCGCGATCGGCGTGACGCCCTCGCTCCAGATGACGGTGTCCTCGCCGTCGGAGTCGGAGCCCCGGCGCAGGGCGTGGGCCTCGGGCAGGCGGTGGGCCGACGACTCGTCGTCCATCGGGTCGAGCTTGAGAGCGTTGGCGCCCGCAGTCGCCCCGTGCTCGACGTCGTGCTCGACGTCGGCCCGGGTCGCCGTGGCGCGGCTCGCGCAGCGGCGTCGGCGGTGGCGCTGGCAGTCGTCGGCGGCGGCTGGGTGTCCTCGTCCTCCCACCACTCGTCACCGGTGCCGATCGAGCGGGTCGATCTCGACCACCTCGGTGGTGCCGCCGCACAGCTCGTCGAGCATCGTGGACAGGTCGGAGCCGTCCGAGCCCGA
The DNA here is from genome assembly GCA_963769475.1 of uncultured Actinomycetota bacterium. GTDB lineage: Bacteria > Actinomycetota > Actinomycetes > Propionibacteriales > Nocardioidaceae > Nocardioides. The sequence goes on from CAVYLX010000005.1 coordinate 581,909, forward strand.
CCACTCGGGTGGAGAGCGACAGCGGCACGGTCAGGTCGTCGTCGTCATCGGCGCGCGCGACCAGGATCCAGCCGTCGCGCATCAGGCCGCGGCGCGGCAGGTGCTCGACGACCTCGACGTCGGGCCAGGCCACACCGCTCCAGTTGCGGCCCTGGCGGACCCGCACCCCGAGCCGGTCGACCACGAGCAGCGGTGCGCGGGCGTCGAGCAGCACCGGCGCCGTAGAGACCCGCGAGCGCCGTCATCACGACGAGCAGCATCCAGTCGAGCCAGGTGCCGCCGCCGGTGACGCGCACGAGGTAGCTGATCGCGACGGCAGCCGAGGCCACGGCGAGTGCCGCGGCGACGACGACGTTGCGGCGTACGTCGAACGAGTCGTGGGTCTCGACGATCTCACTGGTGTCGACGGTGTCGATGGTGCTCACATCTCCCCCTGGATGGTCGCGATCACGGCATCGATCTCGTCGTTCTTGACCAGCACGTCGCGGGCCTTGGAGCCCTCGCTGGGTCCGACCACTCCCCTGCTCTCGAGGATGTCCATCAGCCGGCCGGCCTTGGCGAAGCCGACCCGGAGCTTGCGCTGCAGCATCGACGTCGATCCGAACTGCGTGGAGACCACGAGCTCGATCGCCTGGATCACCAGGTCCATGTCGTCGCCGATGTCGTCGTCGATCTCGCGCTTGCTGGCCTGCGGTGCCGTGACGTCGTCGCGGTAGCTCGGCTCGAGCTGGGCCTTGCAGTGCTTGACCACCTGGCGCGATCTCGGCCTCGGTGACCCAGGAGCCCTGCACACGCACGGGCTTCGAGGCACCCATCGGCAGGAACAGTCCGTCACCCTGGCCGACCAGCTTCTCGGCGCCCGGCTGGTCGAGGATCACCCGGCTGTCGGCGAGCGACGACGTGGAGAACGCCAGTCGCGACGGCACGTTGGCCTTGATCAGACCGGTCACGACGTCGACCGACGGACGCTGCGTGGCGAGCACCAGGTGGATGCCGGCGGCGCGGGCGAGCTGGGTGATCCGGACGATCGCGTCCTCGACGTCTCTCGGCGACACCATCATCAGGTCGGCGAGCTCGTCGACGATCACCAACAGATAGGGGTACGGCGTCAGCTCGCGCTCGCTGCCCGGCGGCACCTTCACCTTGCCGGCGCGCACGGCCTTGTTGAAGTCGTCGATGTGGCGGAAGCCGAAGTTGGCCAGGTCGTCGTAGCGCATGTCCATCTCGCGCACGACCCAGGCCAGTGCCTCGGCGGCCTTCTTCGGGTTGGTGATGATCGGGGTGATCAGGTGCGGCACGCCTTCGTAGGCGTTGAGCTCGACCCGCTTGGGGTCGACCATGATCATCCGCACCTCGTCGGGCGTGGCCCGCATCAGCACCGAGCAGATCATCGAGTTGATGAAGCTCGACTTGCCGGAGCCCGTGGCGCCGGCGACCAGCAGGTGCGGCATCTTGGCGAGGTTGGCGACCACGAAGCCGCCCTCCACGTCCTTGCCGAGCCCGGCGATCATCGGGTGGTGGTCGGAGCGGGCGTTGCCGGAGCGCAGCACGTCGCCCAGCGACACGATCTCCTTGTCGAGGTTCGGGATCTCGATGCCGATGGCGGACTTGCCCGGGATCGGGCTGAGGATCCGCACGTCGGCCGAGGCGACGGCGTACGCGATGTTCTTGGAGAGCGCGGTGACCTTCTCGACCTTGATCGCCGGGCCGAGCTCGACCTCGTAGCGGGTCACCGTCGGGCCACGGGTGTAGCCCGTCACCTGCGCGTCGATGTCGAACTCCTCGAGCACCTGGGTCAGCCGCTCGACCACTGCGTCGCTGGCCTTGGAGCGCGCCTTGTGCGGCGAGCCCGGGCTTGAGCACCTGGCTGTCCGGCAGCGTGTAGGCGATGTCGCCGGAGATGGAGAGCTGCTCGACCCGCTGCGGGATCGGCGTGTGCGGCGGCGGCTCGAGAGCGCCGGTGTCGGCCGGCTCGTCGCGCGTCGTCACGATGTCGATGCCGGCGTCCTCCTCGAGGCCGATGACCGGCACGGCGTCGATCGAGTCCGTGTCGTCGGTGGCCTTCTTGCGCCGCTTGCGGAGCTCGCGGTCGGTGAGCACCGGGCTGTCGTAGGCCGGGTCGCCGAGGTCGGGGTCGATCGTGTCGTCGAGGGCGCGGCCGCGACGCATCTTGATCGGCTGGGTCGGCTCGCCGTCGTCGTCGGTCTCGACCGGAGTGCGGCCGAGCATCCCGTCGCGGAAGGCGCCGAGGCGCTCGGGCAGGCGGTAGAGGGGCGTCGCGGTGATGACGAGGAGGCCGAAGAAAGTAAGGAGAAGCAGCAGCGGCACCACGACGTACGCCGACCGCAGCAGGTCGAGCAGCAGCGACGAGACCACGAAGCCGATCGCGCCACCACCGTCGCGCAGCGGCGAGGTGTCACCCAGGACGGGCTCGGGGCTGCCGTTGGCGATGTGCACGATGCCGAGCACGCCGAAGGCCAGCGCCGTCCAGCCGATGACCTGGCGACCGGCGGGACCGTTGCGGACGGGGTCGCGCATGACGCGCCAGCCGGAGAGCACGATCACCAGCGGCACGAACCAGCCGATCTTGCCGACCGAGCCGGTGACGATGTTGCGCATCAGCTCCATCACGCCGCCGGGCATCTCGAACCACACGGCCGCGGCCACGACGACCGCGATGCCGAAGAGGAACAGGCCGGCGCCGTCGCGACGGTGGTCGGGGTCGAGCTCGCGAGCGCTGCGGCCGATGCCGCGGGCTCCGGCGCCGACCGCGTGGGCCACGCCGAGCCAGACCGCGGAGATGGCGCGGAAGAGCGCCTGACCGAACCTGGCGACCGGGCCGGGACCGTTGCGGACCGCGCGGGGCGGCACGTCGGCGGGAGGCAGGCTTCTTGGCCGCGGACCTGCCGCGGTTCTTGGTGGGCTTCCGGGCGCTCCGGGATCGGGTGCTCGAGCCGCCTCGTCCCTTGCCGGCCGACGCGCTCCGGTTTCGGGATGTTGACGTGCTCTTGCTCCGCGAACCCGGCGGGGAAGACGTACGGGTCGCCATGGTGACCAAACTAGGTCACAGTCCCACCAGTCACACGCACCACAGGAGCGTGTCGTGCTCCCGCTGCTGGGCCACCGTTATGACTAGAACGAGGAGCCCCCCATGACTAGACCCCGAAGCCGCCGCCAACTTAGGGTGCCCCCTGGAGCCGAACCCAGCGCTCACTACAAATCATCCACTCGGAGGGATGTTCCTGTGAAGATTTTCAAGCAAGGACTCTGCCTTGCACTCCTGGGAGCCGGCTTCGCCGCGCTGCCGGGCCTGCAGGCCGGGGCGGTCGGCCAACCGGCCCCGGCCCTCGATCGTTCTCTGGTCCAGCAGATGCGGAGCGAGGCGGACGGCGACGTCCGCGTCGCCCGGGAGAGCGCGACGGGCAAGGTCGGCTTCATCCGCGCCACGGGCAACGGCGACCTGCTGCCCGACGTCGCGGGCGACACCACGGCGAAGGCCGTCGAGAAGGCCTCCGCGTATCTGGACCGCTTCGGCGCCGCGTTCGGTGCCACCAAGGCCCAGCTCGTGCAGGACTCGGTCGAGCAGAACGCGCTACGGCCGGACGATCACCTACACCCAGCAGTACCAGGGTGTCGACGTCTTCGGCTCCATGATCCGCGCCAACCTGGACAAGTCCGGGGAGCTCACTGCCGTCAACGGCTACGCCGCCCCCGGACTCGACCTCTCGGTCGACCCGAAGATCTCGGCCGCCACCGCCGGCGAGCGCGCGGTGAGCACCGTCAAGGCCGACCCGGCGCAGCACGCCGACGGCAGCGACGCCGACACCTCCGGCCTGAAGGCCGTGGACACCGAGCTCGACGGTCTACCGGATGGGAGCCCTGAAGGGCGAGCCCGGCAAGGCGATCCTGGCGTACGTCGTCGAGGTCACCAACGGCGACAACATCCGCGACATGGTGTTCGTCGACGCGGCCACCAACAAGGTCGTCAACCGCTACTCGATGATGGCCCACGGACTCGAGCGCGAGCTCTACGAGACCTCGCCCACGCACCGCCCCGGTGTGGGTCGAGGGAGACCCCTTCCCGGGGACCCTCAACGAGGACCAGCAGAACCTGGTGACCTCCGCGGGCGAGTCCTACTGGCTGTTCAAGAACGCCTTCGGCCGCGACTCCTACGACGGAGCCGGCGCAGCGATGAAGACGGTCAACAACGACCCGCGCATCAACTGCCCCAACGCGAACTGGAACGGCGTCACCACCAACTACTGCGACGGAGTCACCTCCGACGACGTGGTCTCCCACGAGTGGGGTCACGCCTACACCGAGTACACCTCCGGGCTGATCTACCAGTACCAGCCGGGTGCCCTCAACGAGTCCTACTCCGATGTCTGGGGCGAGACGCTCGACCTGATCAACAACCGCGAGGACGAGGGCGAGGGCGACATCACCGCCAAGCGTGCCGACGGTGACTGCGACCCGACCGCTCCCGCGAAGCTCCAGGTCACCATCAACTCGCCCGCGGCCGTCGCCGGCCCGTGCACCGCAGCGGCAGCCGGTTTCGGACCGCCGTTCGACACGACGGGTGTCACCACGGACGTCGTGGTGGCCATCGACGCAGCCGACGCCGCCGGGCCCAGCACGACCGACGGCTGCACGGCGTTCACCAACGCCGCGGCAGTTGCCGGCAAGTACGCCTTCGTCGACCGCGGCGGCTGCACCTTCCAGGTCAAGGTCGACACCGCCACTGCCATGGGTGCGACCGGCATCGTCGTGGGCAACAACGCCCCGGGCCTGCCGATCAGCATGGCGGGCACCAGCACGATCCCCGGGCTGATGGTCACCCAGGCCGACGGCGGTCGCTTCAAGCAGGCCGGCACCGCCAACGTCACCATCGCCGCCGAGGACACGACCGGTCGCACCGAGACCACCCGTTGGCTCGTCGGCGAGAAGTCGGAGGCGTTCGGCGGCGCGATCCGCGACATGTGGAACCCGACCTGCTACGGCGACCCGGGCAAGGTGACCGACGCCGAGTACAACTGCGACCCCAACCTCACCGACAGCGGCGGGGTGCACAGCAACTCCGGCGTGCCCAACCACGCCTACGCGCTGGTGGTCGACGGTGGCTCGTTCAACGGGCAGACCGTCGCGGGGATCGGCATCGACAAGGCCGCGAACATCTGGTGGCGCGCCCAGACGGCGTACCTCACTCCGTCGTCGGACTTCGTCGCCGCGGCGGACGCTCTCGAGACCTCGTGCGCCGACCTCGTCGGGCAGCCGATCAACAAGCTGACCACCGAGGCCGACGCCACCCCGGAGGCAGCCGACGCAGATCACGGCCGCGAACTGCGCTTCGGTCGCCAACGCGATCACCGCCGTCGAGATGCGCACCGCGCCGGTGCAGTGCAACTTCCAGCCGATGTTCGACCCGAACACGCCCGCGCTCTGCGGACCCGGGTTCGAGACGAACGTGGTCTGGGAGGAGGACTTCGAGGACGGTCTGGCCGGGTGGGAGGCCGAGCAGGAGCTGGCCGACCTCCCCGACTACCAGGGCGGCTTCGGCGCTCCCTGGGAGGCGAGCTCGGACGCTCCGGGTGGCCACGCCGGTGGCGTTGCCTACGGCCCGGCTCCCGACAGGGGCGAGTGCAGCGGTGACGGGGTGACCGACTTCTCCAGCCGGGACTCGATCATCAGCCCTGAGGTGACCCTGCCTGACGTCGCGCTGTCGCCGAAGCTGAGCTTCGACCACTACGTCGCGACCGAAGCGGGCTTCGACGGCGGCAACGTGAAGTACAGCCTCAACGGTGGCGACTACACGGTCATCCCCGCGGAGGCCTACACCTTCAACGGTCCCAAGGTGCTCGCCACCGAGGCCGCCGGCAACACCAACCCGCTCGCAGGTGAGGCCGGCTTCACCGGCACCGACGGCGGCAAGGTCACCGGCAGCTGGGGTCAGTCGCAGGTCGACCTGGCCGCACTCGACGCGCAGCCGGGCGACACGCTCCGCCTGCGCTTCGACATCGGTCGCGACGGGTGTGGTGGCATCGACGGCTGGTACGTCGACAACGTCACCATCTCCACGTGTGAGGAGGAGGTCGTCGGGGATGCGTCCCGGACCAAGGCGAAGGCGCCGAGGACGGTGCGCTTCGGTCAGGACTTCAAGGTCGACGTGAAGGTCGACTCGAAGTCGCGCGACGACGTGTCCGGTGTCGTCGAGATCCTGGCGGACGGCGAGGTGATCGCAAGTGGCACGCTCAAGAAGGGCCGGGTGAAGATCACGGTCCGCGAGGACCTCGCGGTCGGCAGGCACGACCTCGTTGCCGCCTACCTGGGCAACGACACCACCGAGCCGAGCGAGGACAGCTTCACCGTCACCGTCCGGAGATAACCAGCAACAGACACGTGGCCCCGTCGGTTCGCCGACGGGGCCCCGTGTGTCTGCACCTGGTCCGCGATGCCCTAGACCGCTCGACCCGCCGAGACCTAGGGTGCTGCAGGACGTGGGCCAGGTCACCAGCGCCGCGCGAAGACATCCACTCGGAGGTAGCACTCAGTGAAAATCCTCAAGCAGGCGCTCAGTCTCGTCCTGATGGGAGCGGGCCTCGCGGCGCTGCCCGCGATGCAGCTCGAAGCATCGGCCCAGCCCGCGGCAGCCCAGGACCGCCCGCTCGTGCAGCAGATGCGCAGCGAGGCCGACGGCAGCATCCGCGTGAGCACCGAGACAGCCACCGGCAAGGTCGGCTTCGTCCGGGCCCAGGGTGCGACGGGTGATCTCCTCCCCGACGCCGAGGGTGACACCACCGCGAAGGCCGTTGACAAGGCCACCGCCTACCTGGATCGCTTCGGAGCCGCCTTCGGCACCGGGAAGGGCGAGCTCCAGCAGGAAGGCGTCACCGCGGACAAGCTCGGATGGACCGTCAGCTTCACCCAGCGCTACCAGGGCGTTCCGGTCTTCGGCTCCCTGCTGCGGGCTCACCTGGACACTTCCGGTGCTCTCACGTCGGTGAACGGCTTTGCGGCCCCTGGCCTGTCCCTCGACGTCTCACCGCGGTTGTCGGAGTCGGACGCCGCCTCCCGGGCGGTCGAGATCGTGAAGGACAGCACTCCGGGCGCCACTGACCTCGACTCCGCCAGCACCGAGCTCTTCATCTACCGGATGGGATCGACGCGCGGGGAGGAAGGGCCGGCGGTGCTGACCTGGGTCGTCGAGGTGACCAACACTGCCGACGTGCGCGAGAAGGTGTTCCTCGATGCCAGGACCGGCAAGGTGGTCAACCGCTTCTCGATGATGGCCCACGCGCTCGACCGTGAGCTCATCGAGGCCTCCATCGACGATCAGGGCACTCCCAGTCCCGACGACGACACCCTCGTCCTCACGACGGTCTGGGAAGAGGGCGAGCCCACGGGCAGCCTGAACGCGGCGCAGCTCGACCTCCACGACGGGACGGGCGAGGCCTACTGGCTGTTCAAGAACGCCTTCAACTACGACTCCTACGACGGGGCCGGCGCCACGATGGTCACGATCAACAACGACCCGCGCATCGACTGCCCCAACGCCAGCTGGAACGGCGTGAGCACCAACTACTGCGACGGCGTGACCTCCGACGACACGGTCGCTCACGAGTGGGCCCACGCCTACACCGAGCGCACGTCCGACCTCGTCTACCAGTGGCAGTCCGGCGCGATGAACGAGGCCTACTCCGACATCTGGGGTGAGACGGTCGACCAGCTCAACAACCGCTACAACGAGACGCCGGACACACCTCGCACGGCGGTGTGCTCGAAGTTCACCCGCGGCAACGTGAGCTTCACGATCAACTCCCCCGCAAACATCGCCGGACCGTGCGAAGCGGCACCGGCATCATTCGGTCCAGTCTTCGACGCCACCGGCCAGACCAATGACGTCGTCGTCGGCCAGGACGGCGCCACCGACGGGGGCACCGCCACGGACGGGTGCAGCGCCTTCACCAACGCGGCCGCGCTCAGCGGCAAGTTCGTGTACGTCGACCGCGGGCTCTGCCCCTTCGCCGACAAGGCCGCCAACGCGGACGCTGCCGGCGCGACCGGGATCGTGGTCGGCAACAACGTGGCAGGGGAAGACCCCTACTCGATGACCGGCTCCACCGACATCTACGGCGTCATGATCGGCCAGGCCGACGGCCAGAAGATCAAGTCCGCGGCCGGCCCGGTCAACGTGACCGTCAAGGCAGCCGACACCGGCGCCAAGGACAACTCGTACCGCTGGCTCTCCGGTGAGGGTGACCCTGCCTTCGGTGGTGCCATCAGGGACATGTGGAACCCCACCTGCTACGGAGACCCCGGCAAGGTGTCGGACGCCGAGTACAAGTGCTCGACAGATGACAGCGGCGGCGTGCACAGCAACTCGGGCGTGGTCAACCACGCGTGGGCGCTGCTGGTCGACGGCGGGACCTACAACGGCGTGACGGTGCCGGCGCTCGGGCTGGACCAGGCGGCCGCGATCTTCTGGCGCACCCAGACCGAGTACCTCTTCCCCATCGCCGACTTCAGGGATCTCGCGTCCGGGCTCGCGGCGTCGTGCAGCGACCTGATCGGCAAGCCGATCAACAAGCTGACGTTGCAGCCGAACGCCACCCCGACAGCTGCCGACCCGGTGACCGCGGCTGACTGCACCACGGTCGCTGCTGCCATCGACGCGGTGGAGCTCGAGCTGAACCCCGCTCAGAAGTGCGGCTTCAAGCCACTCCTGGCCAAGAAGACGCCCAAGCTCTGCGGCAGCCGGTTCAAGACCAAGGTGCACTGGAAGGAGACCTTCGGCGACGGGCTCAAGGGCTGGAAGCGCAGTCAAGAGGTGGTCTACAAGGGAGCTCACGGGATCCCGTGGCGCACCGCGACGGGCGCCTCGGTGCCCGGTGGCCACAAGTCACAGGTCGCCTTCGCACCGGACCCGTCCGCAGCCGGGGACTGCTCGGAGACGGCGACAGATGTGTCGAGCAGAAACTCGATCATCAGCCCGACCGTCAAGGTTCCGACCGGCAAGAACCCACGCCTCACCTTCGAGCACTACGTCGCAACCGAGTTCGGCTACGACGGCGGGATCGTGAGCTACCGCGTGCCGGGTGGGAAGTTCCGTCGCGTGCCCACGTCGGCGTACCTCTTCAACCGGCCCGGCGCCCTGATGGCGGGCGACGGCACCAGCCCCATCGCCGGGGAGCCTGCCTTCACGGGCACCGACGGCGGGAAGACGACCGGATCGTGGGGCACCTCCCACATCAACCTGCGCAAGCTCGGCAAGCCGGGTCAGAAGGTGCAGCTGCGCTTCGACCTGGGCATCGACGGGTGCGGCGGCGTGGACGGCTGGTACGTCGACAACCTGAAGATCGTCGACCTGCAAGCCGAAGGCTCGTCGACGCGGCTGACCCGCCAGCACGCTCGTTGACCCGTCAGAAGATCTTCTGACGGGTCAACGAAGTTTCAGGCTTCGATGACGATCGGGATGATCATCGGGCGGCGGCGGTGGGCTCGGCTGACCCAGCGGCCGACGACTCGTCGTACCGTCTGCTGGAGCTGGTACTGGTCGGTCACGCCCTCGGCCACCGCGGCGGCGATGGCGTCGATGATCGGCTGCTTGATCTCGTCGAACGACGCGTCGTCGGCGGCGAAGCCGCGGGCGTGGATCTCGGGGCCGCTGGCGACCTTGCCGCTGACCGAGTCGACGACCACGATCACCGAGATGAAGCCCTCCTCGCCGAGGATCCGGCGGTCCTTGAGGGACGACTCGGTGATGTCGCCGACCGAGGCGCCGTCGACGAAGACGTAGCCGCACTCGACCTTGCCGGAGATCTCGGCCTTGCCGTCGATGAGGTCGACGACGACGCCGTCCTCGGCGACCACGACGTTCTCGACACCGGTCTGCCGGGCCAGAGCCGCATTGGCGAGCAGGTGGCGGATCTCGCCGTGCACCGGCAGCACGTTGCGGGGCTGGACGATGTTGTAGCAGTAGAGCAGCTCGCCGGCGCTGGCGTGGCCGCTGACGTGCACCATCGCGTTGCCCTTGTGCACGACGCGCGCTCCCCATCGCGAGAGGCCGTTGATGACGCGGTAGACGGCGTTCTCGTTGCCGGGGATGAGGCTGGAGGCGAGCAGGACGGTGTCGCCCTCCTCGATGTGCACGAAGTTGTGGTTGCGCTGGGCGATCCGGCTGAGCGCGCTCATCGGCTCGCCCTGCGACCCGGTCGAGATCAGCACCTGCCGCTCCGGCGGCAGCTCGGCGAGCTCCTTGGCCTCGACCATCACCCCGCCGGGCACCCGCAGGTAGCCGAGGTCGCGGGCGATGCCCATGTTGCGCACCATCGAGCGGCCGACGTAGGCGACCTTGCGGTTGTGGGCAACGGCCGCGTCGAGCACCTGCTGCACGCGGTGCACGTGGGAGGCGAAGCAGGCGACGATGATCCGCTGCTCGGACTCGCGGAAGACCTGGTTGATGACCGGGGTGATCGACTTCTCGGTCGGCGTGAAGCCGGGCGTCTCCGCGTTGGTGGAGTCGGTGAGGAAGAGGTCGACGCCCTCCTCCCCCAGCCGCGCGAACGCCCGGAGGTCGGTGATCCGGCCGTCGAGCGGCAGCTGGTCCATCTTGAAGTCGCCGGTGTGCAGCACCAGCCCGGCACCCGTGCGGATCGCGACCGCCAGGGCATCGGGGATGGAGTGGTTGACGGCGATGAACTCGAGCTCGAACGGCCCGAGCGTCAGCTTGTCGCCCTCGCTGACCTTGTGGTGCACGGTCTCGCGCAGCCGGTGCTCGCGCAGCTTGCTGTCGAGCAGGGCGAGGGTGAGCTCGGAGCCGACGAGCGGCAGGTCACCGCGCTCGCGGAGGAGGTACGGCGTCGCGCCGATGTGGTCCTCGTGGCCGTGCGTCAGCACCAGCGCCTCGATGTCGTCGAGGCGATCGCGGATCGGCTCGAAGTCGGGGAGGATCAGGTCGACGCCGGGGTGGTTCTCCTCGGGGAACAGCACGCCGCAGTCGACGATCAGCAGGCGGCCGTCGTACTCGAAGACGGTCATGTTGCGGCCGACCTCGCCCAGGCCCCCGAGCGGGATGACCCGCAGACCCCCCTTCGGCAGCTCTGGCGGCGCGGAGAGTTCGGGGTGGGGATGACTCAAGACGTGTCACTAGCTCCTAGATCAGTCCGGAGGCGGCGAGACCGGCGCGCAGCGCGGCCACCTCGTCGTCGGTGAGAGGCACCAACGGCCCCCGGACGTTGCGGTTGTCGATCACGCCGAGGAGCTGCAGGGCAGCCTTCGCGGTCGTGGCTCCGTAGTTGGGGACGCCCATGACGGCGTCGATCGCGGGGAGCAGTCGCGTGAAGATCTCGAGGGCTCCGGCGGTGTCGCCGGAGTGGAAGCAGCCGACCATCTGGCTGATCTGGGGGCCGGCGGCGTGGCCGACGACCGACACGACCCCGGCGGCGCCGTGGGCGAGCCAGCCGAGGTTGGCGATGTCGTCGCCGGAGTAGAGGGCGTAGCCCATCTGCATGAGCTGTACGCCGCGCGCGAAGTCGCCGACGGCGTCCTTGACCGCGACGACCGACGACCACGTGATGGCCTCGGCGTAGGTCTCCAGCCCGATGGTCAGGCCGGTGCGGCTCGGCACGTCGTAGAGCATCACCGGCACGTCGCTGGACTCGACCACGCTGCGGAAGTGGTGGAGCACGCCGGCCTGGCTCGGCTTGTTGTAGTAGGGCGTGACGAGGAGCAGCCCGTCGACGCCGATCTTGGCCGCCTGCTCGGCGAGCTCGACCGAGTGGGCCGTGGAGTTGGTGCCGACGCCCGCGACCACGGTGGCCCGGTCGCCGACCGCGTCCTTGACCGCCAGGAGGATCTCGCCATCCTCGGCGACAGTGGTGGTGGGCGACTCGCCAGTGGTGCCACTGACCACGACACCGTCGTGGCCGTGGTCGACGAGGTGGGTCGCGATTGCGGCGGTGCCCGCCAGGTCGACCGTGCCGTCGTCGTTGAACGCGGTCGCCATCGCCGTGAGAACGCGCCCGAACGGCGCCGCAGGGGCGTTGGTCATGCGGTCCAGGCTATCGCTCACACGTGGGGCATGACGTCAGCCGCCACCAACCGGAGATGATCGAGGTCCTGCAGGTCGAGCGTCTGCAGGTAGAGACGGGTCTGACCGGACTCGGCGTAGCGGCCGATCTTGTCCAGCACCTCCTCGACCGTGCCGGCCAGGTGGTCGGCCCGGAGGGTCGCCTCGTCCTGCCCGATCGCCTCGGCGCGGCGGGTCACCTCCGCCGCGTCCTTGCCCACGCACAGCACCAGCGCGCTCGAGAAGATCAGGCTGGCCGGGTCGCGGTCGATGGCCTCGCACGCGCGCCGGACGCGGTCGTTCTGCTCGAGGCCCGGCTCGAACGGCACGAACGGCAGGTTGAACTCGTCGGCGTACGTCGCAGCGAGGGCCGGCGTGCGCTTCTTGCCCTTGCCGCCGATCAGGACGGGCGGCTTCGCCTGCGCCGGCTTCGGCAGGCCAGGGCTGTCGGTGACCGGTGTAGTGGTGCCCCTCGTGGCTGAAGCCGCCCTCGGTGGCCCAGAGGCCGGTGATGATGGCCAGGTTGTCCTCGAGCCAGTCGAAGCGCTCGCTCGCGTCGGGGAACGGGATGCCGTACTTGCGGTGCTCTTCCTCGAACCAGCCCGCGCCGATGCCGAGCTCCACCCGGCCGCCGCTCATCTGGTCGACCGTCGCGACGCTGATCGACAGCGGACCCGGATGGCGGAAGGTCGCGCTGGTCATCATGGTGCCGAGCCGGATCGTGCTGGTGTCGCGGGCCAGACCGGCCAGCGTGATCCAGGCGTCGCTCGGGCCGGGCAGACCCTCGGTGCCCATGCCGAGGTAGTGGTCGGAGCGGAAGAAGGCGCCGAAGCCGAGGCGCTCGGCCTCGAGGGCGACGGTCAGCAGGTCGTCGTAGGTCGCACCCTGCTGGGGTTCGGTGAAGACACGAAGTTCCATGGCTCCACCCAAGCACCCGGGTGGTGGCGTCAGTGCAGGTGATCGGCCAGCGTGCCCTCGGACCCGAACAGCTCCTCGGTCCAGCGGTTCAGCAGCTCGGTGCTGTCGACGTCGTCGGGGTGGAAGCCGTCGCGGGTGTAGGCGCGCAGGTGGGAGATCACGTCGCGCTCGAGGAACGGTGAATGGCGCAGCCGGGCGAAGCTGCGCACCGTCCGCACCGGGTGGTACGTCGACCGGTCGGTGAGCAGCATCGACAGCAGGGTGCCGAACACCACCATGCCGAGCAGGCCGACCGTCATCACCCGAAAGCCCCACTTCCGCATCCGCTCGGTGCCGCCGACGGCGCGGTAGGCGTCGAAGGCGACCGCCTTGTGCTCGGACTCCTCCAGCGCGTGCCACAGCAGGATCGAGCGCACCTCGGTCTCACCGAGCAGCGCCTGAGCCCTCGGCTTGGTCAGCAGCGCCTCGGCGATCGTCGCGGTGTAGTGCTCGAGGGCGGCGGTGTAGGAGAGCCGGAGCTTCGGCGGCATCCGCTTGTCGACGTCGGCCAGCGCGCCCTTCACGAACCGCGCGACCCGGTGGGTCGGGTAGCCCATCTCCTGCAGCCGCCGGTTGAGCTCGCGGTGCTCGCGGCCGTGGGTGACCTCCTGCCCGATGAAGCCCGCGACCTGCTTCTTGAGCTCCGGGTCGGTGATCTCGTCGCTGAAGCTGCGCACCGCGCGGACGAAGAAGTCCTCGCCGGGCGGGAACGTGGCCGACAGCACCGCGACCACGTGGCTCATCACGATGTCGCCGTCGACGTAGTGCTTCTGCAGCCCGCCCTGGGGGTAGGCGAAGCGGATCCGGCGGGTGCGGACGTCGCGGTGCGGCACGGGCTGGCTCATCGGGTCCCCCATGTGGTCGGTTTCTGTTACCGACGGTACGAGGTTTCGAGGCTCGTCGCTAGCGCTCCTCGCACCTCAGCCATCGGGGACGGTGGTTGAGGTGCGAGCGCAGCGAGCCTCGAAACCACTCAGCCGTCGATCCGGGAAAGCCACACGCGGTCATAGCCGTCGAAGGTCTCGCGGCGGGTGGCGACCCACTCCCCTTCGTCGTACGCCGGGTAGAGGGTGTCGCCGGCCGGGGACTGGTGCACCTCGGTCAGCATCTGCTCATCGGCGATGGCCAGCGCCTCGGCGTACACGCGTGGCTCCGCCGACCACCATCACCTCACCGGGCAGGCCGTCGGCGATGTCGACGGCAGCCTCGAGGGAGGCGGCGACCAGGACGCCCTCAGCCGACCAGTCCGGGTCGCGGGTGAGCACGACGGTGGTGCGCCCGGGCAGCGGCCGGCCGATCGACTCGTAGGTCGCCCGGCCCATCAGCAGCGTGTGGCCCATGGTCGTGGCCTTGAAGTGCGCGAAGTCCTCGGGGATCCGCCACGGGATGTCGCCGTCGACGCCGATCACGCCGTTGTCGGCGACGGCCGCGACGAGCACGACCCGCTTGCCTGCTGGCGTCATACGGCGATGGGTGCCTTGATGCCGGGGTGGGGGTCGTAGCCGTCGATCTCGATGTGCTCGAGGTCGAACGCGTCGAGCTCGGTGACCGACGGGTCGAGGCGCAGCGTCGGCAGCGGGCGGGGGTCGCGGGTGAGCTGGAGCCGCGCCTGCTCGAGGTGGTTGGAGTAGAGGTGCGCGTCGCCGAGCGTGTGCACGAAGTCGCCGACCTCGAGGCCGGTCACCTGGGCGACCATCTGGGTGAGCAGGGCGTACGACGCGATGTTGAAGGGCACGCCGAGAAAGACGTCGGCCGAGCGCTGGTAGAGCTGGCACGAGAGCCGGCCGTCGGCGACGTAGAACTGGAACATCGTGTGGCAGGGAGCCAGCGCCATGTCGGGGATGTCGGCGACGTTCCAGGCGGAGACGATGTGGCGGCGCGAGTCGGGGTTGTCGCGGATCTGCTGCACCACCTGGGCGATCTGGTCGACGTGGCGCCCGTCGGGCGTCGGCCACGACCGCCACTGGTAGCCGTAGATCGGGCCGAGGTCGCCGTCGGCATCCGCCCACTCGTCCCAGATCGTCACGCCGCGGTCCTGCAGCCACTTCACGTTGGTGTCGCCCCGCAGGAACCACAGCAGCTCGGCGAAGATCGACCGGGTGTGCACCTTCTTGGTGGTGACCAGCGGGAAGCCTCTCCCGGTGGCAGGGTTCAGGTCGAACCGCAGCTGATGCCCGAACACCGACCTGGTGCCGGTGCCGGTGCGGTCGCTTTTCTCCGCGCCGGTGTCGAGGATCCGCTGGAGGAGGTCGAGGTACTGCTGCACGGTTCCAAACTACTCGTCAGAGGGCGACAGATCCGGTGACCGTGGTCAGGGTGTCGCCTCCCACCCACACCGTGTCTCCCTCCAGTCCCACGTGCACCCGGCCGGCGCGCTGCAGCACCGTGCCCTGGGCCGCGACGTACGCCGTCGGGAGGCGGCTCCCGGCCAGCCACTGACCGAGCCCTGCGTTGAGACTTCCGGTGACCGGGTCCTCGGGGATGCCGTACTGCGGGCAGAACGCGCGCACCTCAATGTCCGCGTCACCCTCGGCATGCGCACCCACCACCCCGATCTTGAGCTCCTCGAAGGCATTGAAGTCCGGCTCCACCGCAAGCACTGCCGCCGCATCCGGGAGGATCACTCCCACCCAGCCCGGACCGTTGTCGACCCACGCAGAGTCCAGGATGTCGTCGCGCTCGATGCGCAGGATCCGGACTATCCGGGCGAGGTCGCTCTCGTCGACCGGACCGGAGCGGATCAGCGGCGGCGCGGCGAAGGCCAGCCGATCACCGCGGCGTACGCGCACCAGGCCGGCACCGCACTCCTGCACGACCGCGTCCGAGCTGTGGGGCACTCCCCCAGCCTCGAGCCAGGCGTGCGCCGACCCGAGCGTCGGGTGACCCGCGAACGGGAGCTCACGACCAGGGGTCCAGATCCGCAGCCGGTAGTCGGCGGTCGGCTCGGTCGGGGCGAGCAGGTACGTCGTCTCGGACAGGTTGGTCCATCGCGCGAAGGCCGCCATCTGGTCATCGGTGAGGCCGTCGGCGTGGTGGACCACGGCCACGGGGTTGCCCAGCAACGGTTCGGCGGAGAAGACATCGACCTGGCTGAAAGGGCGCACCCGACGACGTTAGCCGGGATCCCCGCCAGGCATTAGCGTCGGGACAGGCGGTCGCAAACCACGAGCGAAAGGTGCCCGATGCTGAGGCAGGTCGCGGAAGGTGTGCTGGTCCACCAGAGCGAGGTACTCCAGAACAACACCGCGGTCGTCCAAGGCCGGGACGGAGTGCTGGTGATCGATGCTGGGATCACCGGCGCTGAGATGGCCTGCCTGGCGAACGATCTTCGCGAGCTGGGCCAGCCCGTGGTGGCGGGCTTCGCGACGCATCCGGACTGGGATCACGTGCTCTGGCACGACGACCTCGGCGAAGCGCCTCGTTACGGCACACCCGGCTGCGCCGCGAGGATGCACGAGCTGCGGTCGGACGCGCACTGGAGGGCCCGCGTCACCGAGGGGTTGCCGCCGGAAGTCGCCGAGGACATCCCGCTGGACCCGTTCGGGCTGATCATCGGTCTGCCCACCGGCGCCGCCAAGGTTCCCTGGGATGGCCCTCAGGTCCGGATCATCGAGCATCCGGCGCATTCCCCTGGCCACGCGGCGCTGTTGATCGAGGAACGCGGAGTGCTGGTGGCCGGCGACATGCTCTCCGACCTCTTCGTGCCGATGCTCGATGACTGGAGCGACACCAACGACCCGATCGAGGAGTACCTCATCGGGCTGCGGCTGCTGGAGGGCGTGGCTGCCCACGTCGGCGTCGTCATCCCTGGCCACGGGTCCGTCGGCGGAGCTGGTCAGGTCGGCGCCCGGATCGAGCTGGACCGCGCGTACGTCGAGGCACTGCGTGCCGGCGGTGGCGCCGACGACCCGCGCGTCGCCTCGCCCAAGCCCGGCTGGGAATGGACCAGCGGTATCCACGCAGGGCAGGCCCAGAGCGTCGCCGACAGACGCAGCTAGTCCCAGCTCAACGAGCCAGCTGTAGGTCGGTGTCGAGGCCGCTGAACTGCCCGGCGTACTCATCGATGCACTTCGCCGCTGGTGCGCCCGAGTCCAGGAAGGTCCGGCCGAGAGAGCAGGTGCGGACGTCCACGATGCCGCCGGACTCGAGCTCGTTCATCACGAGGTAGACGATCGTGTTGTCCGGGCCGAACTCGGCGTCGAGGACGCCCTCATTGGGGCCGATGTCGGTGGCGATCCACTCCCCGCTGCGCGTGTCGTGCATCGCGAGCCGGTCGCCCACCCAGGTGAGCACGACGGTGCCCTCCTCCGAGATCTGGGCATCCTCGCCCGGCCAGGTGTAGGCGATGTCGAACAGCGGCTGCTCCATCCGGACGACCCCGGACAGGTGCTGGAAGAGCCGCACCCTCAGGGCGACGTCGATCAGGTTGGCGGAGCCCAGTGCCTCCACCTCGCCGCCGGGGAGCTTGAGCTCGTGGTCCCCCGCGTCGTCGCGGAAGTAGACGCTGCCCGCGTCGATCGCGATCACCTCGGCCGTGCCGCTCACCGGCACCCGGGCGACCTCCTTGCGGGCAGCCAGGTTGCGCACCACGAGGTCGCCATCGAGAACCTCGGGCAGCCAGGCCACCAGCCCCTCGCTGTCCGAGGCCGCGAACGTCCCGTCGTCGCCGATGGTGTCCAGCAGCGTGCGTTCGCCCTGGTCGTTGACCTGCACCAGATCGCCCCCGTCGTCGAGATAGACGGCGCCGTCGTTGATGACCGCCACGGACTGCAGGTCCGGCAGGTCGAGGATGACGTCGCTCAGGTGCAGCCGGCCGTCGGCGTACCAGCCAACAGTGGCGTCGCTGCTCGCGCGCTCGACCGGCGCCAGGGCGAGCTCTCGGCCCGGTGACCCCGTCTCGCCGTCACCGGCACTGAGGGCCACGACGAGCGAGACCAGGCCGGCCACTCCGATGACCGCGGCCGTGACGGCGAAGCCACGGCGTCGGTGGCGCCGAACCGACTCGCTGGCCATGGCGACCACCTGCTCCAGGTCCGGCGCCTGCACGGGGACCAGCCGGGCGACCTCACGCAGCCGCTCACCACTCGGCGCGCCGGATCGCACGCCCGGATCGGGCTCGCCCACCACAGCCGCGATGTAGGACTCGGGCAGCTCGGCGACGTGGCGGAGCACCAGCCACTCCCGCTGCGCGGGCTCCAGCCGGTCCAGCTCCGGCTCGATCTCGACCCAGAGGTCCTCGTCGAACCCCGGCTCGCCCCACCAGGCCGCGTCGTCGTGACGTTTGAGGTCGAGCACCTCGCGGTAGAGCTCGGCGTCGAGGTCGTCGAAGCCGTCCTGGTGCGACCACTCCGACTTGCGCCGCACCAGCGCCTGCCGGGTCAGCGTCGCGGCGTGCCCCGGCGGCACTCCGAGCAGGACGAGCGTGCGGACGACGAGGTGCCAGCGCGCGGCGGCGTACGACTCGAAGTCGCCGTCGACGCGCATGCCCTCATCCTGGCCTCTTCGTCCCCTCGTGCACGACGAACGCGGTGAACTCCGGCTGGCTGTGTCGCTGCTTCATCACGGTATGCAGACGAACCGCCGCTTCCCACTGTGAGCAACCCATGGGAAGAGGAGACTCACCTGCATACCTTGATGAAGCAGCAACGGCGGTCCCGCGCGGGGATCACGCGTGCAGCGACATCGGTCCGTAGACCTGGCGGTCGATCTCGAAGAGGGTGACGCCGTCGACGCCCTCGGCGGCGAGCTCGGACCAGAACTCCCCCACCCACGACTCGGCGTCGGCCTGGCTGGCGAACCGCTGGCCGGCCAGCTCGCCTTCGACCACGACCTCGCCGCCGGAGGCGTCCTCGAGCCGCCACCACCACGGGCGCTCGGCGGGGGTGGGCTGGCGGAAGGTCGAGGGCTGCTCGGGGAGGTTCATGACTCACGCACCGACGTGTCGACGAACGGCAGCTTGGTGAGCTGGAAGATCTCGCGCCGGCCGCGTACGTCGACCCCCACCTCGGCCTCCGGGTTGACGACCGAGGCCAGCAACGCCAGCCCGATCCCCTTCTTCAGGGTGGGCGAGAACGTGCCCGAGGTGATCTCGCCGAGCAGCACGTCCCTGGTGAGGCTGACGCTCATGTGCGGGCGCGGAATGGCACGGCCGGTGGAGATCAGCGCGCAGAGGCGGCGCTTCGGTCCGGCCTCCTTCTCGGCGAGCAGGGGCTCGCGACCCCAGAAGGCGTCCTTCTTCCAGCCGACCGCCCAGCCGAGGCGGGCCTCGTTGGGGGTGACGTCGAGCGAGATGTCCTGGCCGTGGAGCGGGTAGCCCATCTCGGTGCGCAGGGTGTCGCGGGCGCCGAGGCCACAGGGCGCGATGCCGTGCTCGGCGCCGGCCTCCATCAGGGCGTCCCAGAGCGCGCCGGCGACCGCGTTGGCAGCGACCAGCTCGTAGCCGCGCTCGCCGGTGTAGCCAGTGCGGCACACCACCACGCCGACGTCCTGGCCGGACTCGCTCTTGAAGGAGGTCTCGACGAAGCTCATGTAGTCGATGCCCGTCGGCAGCCCGAGCTGGTCGAGCACCTCGTCGGACTTCGGGCCCTGCACCGCCAGGACGGCGTAGTCCTCGTGGTGGTTGCGGACCTTGACGCCGTCGGGTGCGGCCTCGTCGAGGCGGCGTACGACCTCGGCGGTGTTGGCTGCGTTGGGCACGAGCAGCAGGTGCTCGTCGTCGCGGTAGTAGACGATCAGGTCGTCGACGATGCCACCGGTCTCGTCGTCGCAGCACAGCGTGTACTGCGCCTGGCCGGGCTTGATCTTGGCCAGGTCGTTGGACAGGGTCGCGTTGACGAAGTCGGCGGCGCCGGGCCCGGAGACCACGGCCTTGCCGAGGTGGCTGACGTCGAAGATGCCCACGGCGGTGCGGACCGCGGTGTGCTCCTTGACCACGCCGCCCTCGCCGCCGGAGTACTCGAGCGGCATCGACCAGCCCCCGAACTCGGCGAACTTCGCGCCCAGCGCCTCGTGGCGGTCGTGGAGCGGGGACCTGAGCAGTTCGTCGTTGTCACCCATGCGCGAAAACCTATCGCAGGCCCGTGGTTACTCTTCGTCGGTGACGACCTATGCGCTACGCAACGCCAGCCCCGCGAAGACCAAGGCTGACGTGGTCGTCGTGGGAGTGACCACTGGGTCGTCCAAGCAGCCCCAGGTCGCGGCCGGCGGCGAAGACGTCGCCAAGGCCTACGGACGCAAGTGGGCCGGCCTGCTCTCCTCTCTCGGGGTGACCGGCAAGGCCGGCGAGGTCGTGAAGATCCCGACCTCCCGCGCCATCGGGTCCCCGCTGCTGATCCTGGTCGGTCTGGGCGCCGACCCCAGTGTCTTGGACGTACGCCGTGGCGCCGGCGCCGCCGCTCGCTCGACGACCAACGTCGCCTCCGTCGCGCTGGCGCTGCCCGCCACCTCGCCCGAGCTGGTGGCTGCGGTGACCGAGGGGTTCCTGCTGGGCGGCTACACGTTCACCGAGTACAAGAGCGGGGAGTCCGCCAAGCCGGTCGCCGAGATCGTCGTGCTCAGCCCGATCGCGCGCCGCAAGGACGCCATCACCGCCTTCGACGAGACGCAGGTGGTCGTGCAGGCGGTCGCCGGCACGCGCGACTGGGTGAACATGCCTCCAGGCGACTTCACACCGCCGGCCTTCGCCGACGCCGTCGTCGAGGCGGGCAAGGCCTACGCCCGCGGCAAGCACAAGGTCACCATCAAGGTGCTGGACGAGAAGCAGCTCGCGGAGCTCGGCTGCGGCGGCCTGCTCGGCGTGGGCGGCGGCTCCGCGGCGCCGCCGCGGCTGGTCGAGCTCACCTACTCCCCCAGGGGCGCCAAGCAGCACCTCGCGCTGGTGGGCAAGGGCATCACGTTCGACTCCGGCGGGCTGACCATCAAGCCCGGCGCCAGCATGAACGAGATGAAGTCCGACATGGCCGGCGCTGCCGCCGTGGTGCAGGCGACGTTCGCGATCGCGACGCTCGGGCTTCCGCTCAAGGTGACGGCGTACACGGCGATGGCGGAGAACATGATCGGCGGCTCGGCGATGCGCCCCGGCGACGTACTGACCATGTGCGACGGCACCACGGTCGAAGTGCTCAACACCGACGCCGAGGGCCGCCTGGTCCTGGCCGACGCGTTGATCCGGGCCACCCAGCAGAAGCCCGACGTCATCGTCGACGTCGCGACCCTCACCGGCCACATGGTCGTGGCGCTCGGCGACCAGGTCGCCGGGGTGATGGGCGACGACCCGATCGTCGAGCAGGTGCTGGCCGCCTCCGAGACCGCCGGCGAGCACAGCTGGCCGATGCCGATCCCCGAGCACATGAGCGAGCGGATCAGGTCGAGCAAGATCGCCGACCTCTCCCAGCACGACTGGATCCGCTGGGGCGGCGGGCTCTTCGCCGGCGCCTTCCTGCGCGAGTTCACCAACGGCATCCCGTGGGCGCACATGGACATCGCCGGACCGTCGTTCAACTCCGGCGGCCCCTCGGGTCACATCACCTCGGGCGGCACCGGCTTCGGTGTGACGACCTTGGTGCAGCTCGCCCGCACCATGAGCGACTGAGCCTTCCCGCGCCTGTTCCCTTTGGCCGGCAAGGCCTTTACCCTCGCCGGACGTGCCGCCGACTCGGAGGCGGCACATAAAAGGAGAAGGGCACAACTATGCGCACAACACTCCTCGCTGTCGCCGTCTCGGGTGTGGCAGCACTCGCCTTCGCCGCACCAGGCGCCCAGGCGAAACCGGCGGATGCCGACCGGCAGTCCAGCGGCGTACAAGTCCACGATGCCGCTACGACCAGGGCTCAACACAACCAGATCGTCGACTACTGGACCCCGGCCCGGATGCGCAACGCCATCTCGGCCGACACACTGGTCGCCGACCGCGACAAGTCGTCGGCCACGGGTCAGGTCGAGACCGGCGCGCCGCAGGTCATCGGGGCCAAGGGCAAGAAGCCGCCCAAGAGTGCCGACTTCATCGGCGGCTACTACACGGGCGGCGGCCAGGTCGTGCAGACCACGGGCAAGGTCTTCTTCACGCTCGGGGGCTCCAACTACGTCTGCTCCGGCAGCTCTACGACGTCCAACAACCATGACGTGGTCGCGACAGCCGGTCACTGCGTCAACGAAGGCCCGGGCGCCTACGCCACCAACTGGGCGTTCGTGCCGGCGTACGACGACGGCGCCCGTCCCTACGGCACCTTCACCGCCCGCTCGCTGGTCACCACGAGCCAGTGGGCGAACTCCGGCGACTTCGACTACGACGTGGCGTTCGCAGTGATGAACCCGGTCGGCGGCGTCGACCTCACCGACACCGTCGGTAGCCAGGGCATCGGCTTCAACCTGGCTCGCGGGTCGTACATGTACAGCTTCGGCTACCCCGCGGCCAACCCCTACGACGGCACCGACATCGCCTGGTGCCACGGCACCGTCATCCAGGACACGTTCGGCGGTAGCCAGGACCAGGGGCTCAACTGCAACATGACCGGTGGGTCCTCCGGTGGCCCGTGGTTCGCGGGTTACTCCGAGACGTCCGGCGTCGGCACGCTCAACTCGGTGAACAGCTTCGGCTACACGAGTCTGCGCGACTACATGTGGGGCCCGTACTTCGGCTCCGTGGCGCAGAGCGCCTACAACACCGCGCAGGGTCTCTGACCCAGCGTCAGGTCGGGCCTGCCGAGACCATGTCTCGGCAGGCCCGGCCTACCGCTCTAGGGACCGATGGTCAGGCGTCGTCTCCCCAGACGATCACCTTGATGCCGCCGCTGGACGAGTTGGCCACCACGGTCACGAACCGGAGGGGGTCGTTGAGCCGGGCGACCCGGACGCGGGTCGCCTTCCCCGTCGCCGTCGCAGCGACCGGCGTGATCGTGCCCGCCGCGGAGACGTTCCACGAGGTCAGCTTGAGCGTGTCGTCCGCTTCCTGGGTTGCGGTGACCGCCCGGTAGCCGCCGCCGGACAGGTTCCGGAGGACCGCCACGTCGAGCGACTTGACCGGATCGCCCTGGTCTCCGGAGTTGGCCATCTCCTCGAGCCCCGAAGTGGTGGACTGCCAGCTCCGCAGCTTGAGCCGCTGAGGGCCACCCCCAGCCGTCTGGTACGCCGTCAGGAACTGGCCGCTGCCGTCCTCCGGCGCAGCGATCGCGACGTGGCCGGCGCGACCCATGAGAGTCACCGGAGTCATGCACCAGGTCGAAGACCTGCGACTTCTCCGCCGGCTTGGTCGCCCAGGGGTTCTTGCCCTCGGTCCACACGCTGACCTTGGCGCGAGCCCCGGACTTGGCCTGGCTGATCGTCGCGAGCCGAGTGGCCGACAGCTTCGCGGCCGCGAACGACGTCACGGTCTCGTGCTCGTCCGCGGCCTGCCCGGTGAAGAACGGGCCCATGATCTGACCGTCCTTCGGCACCCACCGGAAGCCGGCGATGCAGAGCCGATCGGCGGCGTCGATCATCGCGAAGTGGACGTCGGAGTCGGTGTCGGCAGACACCGACTGCGGTCCGCGGATCGCCTTCGCCTTGAGATTGACCCCTGCCATGTTCTTGAAGGGGCCGAGCACGCCGTCCTCGTCGACGGCGTAGAAGTCGACCCAGGTCTCCTTGAAGCCGCCGGCGACGGCAAGGAGGGGTATCGCCGACCCGCCGGAGGTTGCGAAGTTCATGCTGCCGCACCGGGCGATGCCCACACTCGTGGCATCCATCCCACCGGTGCCCGAGTCGATCAGCTTGGTGAGGTGGCCGTTGGCCTCCACCCGCCAGACGAACACCCTGACCCTCTTGTTGACGACCACCGCGGTCGCGACGCGTTGCTCGGTCTTGCCGCCGGCGTAGGTGTGGGTGAACGCAATCAGGTCGTAGTCGCTGACTGACGCGACCGCGCCCTGCTCATGCGTACTCAGTCTCTTGGGCATGCTTGTTCCACCTTTCGTCGGTGCCGCGTGCGAATGCACACGTGCTCCTACAGAGAGGCGGCAGGTGCGTCGGTGATACCGACGTCTGGACCAGTCAGTCGCTCAGAGGTCCTGCTGGCGCCGCATCTTCTCGCGGCGGTTGTAGTCGCGCATCCGCTGCGGGATGCCGACCAGGCCGGCGTCGTACGACGGCACCTGGTGCTTGTTGCAGAAGTCGTGCGCCCAGTTGACCGACGGGACCCGGCGCCGGGTCCACTCGCCGTCGTGCGCGACCAGGAGCAGGGTGACCTCGCTGACCGCCGTGCGGGGCTCCACGAAGCCCTCGACGCCGCGGCGGTTGGCCACGAACTCGTGCAGGTGCTGCTCGTCGACCTTGTCCGAAGCCCGGACCGTCGTCGAGCCGGTGCGGAAGCCGTCGCGCTGGCTTGCTCATGCGCTGCCGCGACCCGCGCCGGAACCTGTCCATCAAACCCATGGCGGCAATTCTGCCCTGCCGACCTGAGAGGTTCACCTCTTTGGTCCGGTTACACCCCCGCGCGTCGCCCCGTGAGCGCGGCCCGGTGTTGTGACAAGGATGACAAGTGGAAGGATGTACGACGTGGCTGATGCTGACTTCGACGTACTCATTCTCGGGGCGGGTTCGGGAGGCTATGCGTGCGCGCTGCGCGCCGCGCAACTCGGTCTCTCGGTCGGTCTGGTCGAGAAGGGCAACCTCGGGGGCACCTGCCTCCATGTGGGCTGCATTCCGACCAAGGCTCTCCTCCACGCGGCCGAGGTCGCCGATCTCGCCCGCGAGTCGGACAAGTTCGGGGTGCAGGCGACCTTCGACGGCATCGACATGGCGGGCGTCAACTCCTACATGGACGGCGTGGTCTCGCGCCTCTTCAAGGGGCTCACCGGTCTGATCAAGGGCCGCGGCATCACCGTGATCGAGGGTGAGGGCCGGCTGACCGGGCCGCGGCAGGTCTCGGTCGGCGACACGGCGTACACCGGCAAGCACGTGGTGCTGGCCTCGGGCTCCTACGCCAAGTCGCTCCCAGGGCTCGAGATCGACGGTGAGAAGGTCGTCACCTCCGACCATGCGTTGCGGCTCGACCGGGTACCTGCCTCCGTGATCGTTCTCGGCGGCGGAGTCATCGGCTGCGAGTTCGCGAGCGTGTGGAAGAGCTTCGGTGCCGAGGTGACCATCGTCGAGGCGCTCCCCCGGCTGGTGGCCGCGGAGGACGAGTCGTCGTCGAAGGCGCTCGAGCGCGCCTTCCGCAAGCGCAAGATCAACTTCCGGGTCGGCACGCCGTTCCAGAGCGTGAAGACCACCGACGAAGGCGTCGCCGTGACCGTCGAGGGCGGTGACGTGATCGAGGCCGAGCTGCTCCTGGTCGCGGTCGGCCGCGGCCCGTCGACCGACGGACTCGGCTACGAGGAGCAGGGCGTCGCGATGGAGCGCGGCTTCGTGCTCGCCGACGACCGGTGCCGCACCAACGTCGAGGGCGTGTACGCCGTCGGCGACATCGTGCCTGGCCTCCAGCTGGCGCACCGCGGCTTCCAGCAGGGCATCTTCGTCGCCGAGGACATCGCCGGGCTCGACCCGGCGCCGATCGACGAGGCCGGCATCCCGCGGGTGACCTACTCGCACCCCGAGATCGCATCTGTGGGGCTCGACGAGGCTACGGCCACCGAGCGCTTCGGCGCCGACGGCATCGAGACGCTGACCTACGACCTCGGTGCCAACGGCAAGAGCCAGATCCTCAAGACCGCCGGGTTCGTGAAGCTGATCCGGCAGAAGGACGGTCCCGTCGTGGGCGTCCACATGGTCGGTGACCGCGTGGGCGAGCTGATCGGCGAAGCACAGCTGATCTACAACTGGGAGGCCTACGCCGAGGACGTTGCTCCTCTGGTGCACGCCCACCCGACCCAGAACGAAGCGCTCGGCGAGGCCCACCTCGCCCTCGCCGGTAAGCCCCTGCACGCTCACTCCTGACCTCGCCCGACCCGACCCGAAGGAACTCCATGGCCACCGAAGTCAACCTCCCGGCACTCGGGGAGTCCGTCACCGAAGGCACCGTCACCCGCTGGCTGAAGTCGGTCGGTGACGAGGTCGCGGTCGACGAGCCGCTGCTCGAGGTCTCCACCGACAAGGTCGACACCGAGATCCCGTCGCCCGTGGCCGGCACGCTGTTGGAGATCAAGGCCCAGGAGGACGAGACGGTCGAGGTCGGCGCCGTACTCGCCGTGATCGGTGACTCCAGTGAGTCGGACGACTCGGGCTCCTCCGAGCCGGAGCCGGAGCCGGAGCCGGAGAAGGAGTCCGAGCCTGAGCCTGAGCCTGAGGCCAAGGAGGAGCCGGAGCCCGAGAAGGAGCCCGAGCCCGAGAAGGAGTCCGAGCCCGAGCCCGAGGAGCCCGCCGAGTCGGGTGGCGGCGGCGGTGGTGGCGACAGCACGTCGGTCACGCTGCCCGCGCTGGGTGAGTCGGTCACCGAGGGCACGGTCACCCGCTGGCTGAAGTCCGTCGGCGACGACGTCGCCGTCGACGAGCCCCTGCTCGAGGTCTCCACCGACAAGGTCGACACCGAGATCCCCTCCCCTGTGGCCGGCAAGCTGCTCGAGATCAAGGTCGAGGAGGACGAGACCGTCGAGGTCGGCGCCGAGCTGGCCGTGATCGGGTCCGGTGACGCGGCTGCTCCCGCGGAGAAGAAGTCCGAGGACAAGGAGCCCGAGCCGGAGCCCGAGAAGGAGCCGGAGCCCGAGAAGCGAGCCGGAGCCCGAGAAGGAGCCCGAGCCCGAGCCGGAGCCGGAGCCGGAGCCGGAGCCCGAAGCCAAGGAAGAGCCGAAGGAAGAGCCGAAGGAAGAGCCGAAGGAGTCCGAGCCGGCCGAGCCGTCGTCGACCGACCAGGGCGACGGCGCCGGTTATGTGACGCCGCTGGTCCGCAAGCTCGCCTCCCAGAACGACGTCGACCTCTCTGCGGTCAAGGGCACCGGCGTCGGTGGGCGGATCCGCAAGCAGGACGTGCTCGACGCCGCCAAGTCCAAGCAGGCTCCGGCCGCACCGCAGCCCACGCCCGCCTCGACGGCCCCCGCAGCGTCGTCCGCCCCCGGCGTCACGCCGTCACCGCTGCGCGGTACGACGGAGAAGATCTCGCGGCTGCGCAAGATCATCGCCGAGCGGATGGTCGACTCGCTGCAGACCGGCGCCCAGCTCACCCAGGTGATCGAGGTCGACGTCACCCGGGTCGCCCGCCTGCGGGACGCGTCGAAGCAGGACTTCCTGGCGCGCGAGGGCGTGAAGCTGTCGTACCTGCCCTTCTTCGCCAAGGCTGCGATCGACTCGCTCAAGCAGCACCCCAGGCTCAATGCGGCGATCGACACCGAGGCCGGTGAGATCACCTACTTCGACGTCGAGCACATCGCGTTCGCCGTCGACACCGAGAAGGGTCTGATCACTCCGGTCGTCAAGGACGCCGGCGACCTCTCCATCGCCGGGCTGGCCAAGAAGATCGCCGACGTCGCCGAGCGGACCCGCACCAACAAGATCGGTCCCGACGAGCTCAGCGGCGGCACGTTCACGATCACCAACCTCGGCAGCGTCGGTGCGCTGTGGGACACCCCGATCATCAACAAGCCCCAGGTCGCGATCCTCGGACCCGGTGCCGTGGTCAAGCGTCCCGTCGTCATCGACGATCCCGACCTCGGCGAGACGATCGCCGTACGCCACATGGTCTACCTGGCGCTGACCTACGACCACCGCCTGGTCGACGGCGCCGACGCCGGCCGCTTCCTCCAGGAGATCAAGAAGCGCCTCGAAGCCGGCCAGTTCGAGGTCTGAGCGCCGGAGGCGTCGAGGCTCGTCGCTAGCGCTCCTCGCACCTCAACCACCGTCGGTGGTTGAGGTGCGAGCGCAGCGAGCCTCGGAACCACAAGAGCCTGGTCGGCTCCTCCGTATGTCGGCTAGGGCGCAGGCGGCATCGGTCCACCGCGCAGCGGCCTCGACGTCGCCGCACGCCGCTCGTTGTCGCGGAACCTGGGCTCGTAGTGCGAGAAGAACACCTTGCCGATCAGGTCGCGCCGGCTGCGTACGCCGGTCTTGTCGAAGATGCCCTTCAGGTGCTGCTGCACGGTGTGGGCGGACACCACGAGCTCCGCCGCGATCTCGCTCGTGGACGCCCCCTGCAGCACGAGCCGGGTGACGTCCTGCTCCCGCTCGGTCAGGCCGAACGCCGCCATCAGCAGCGGGATGATCCGCGCCGGGTGGGCCGGCTCCACGATGACGGCAGCGCGCGGGCGTTGGTCGGACACCAGGGTGACGCCGTGGAGGACCACCCATGTCCCGTTGCGGGCCCGCACTCGGGAGACCGCTACCTCGCCGGCCGCCGGGAAGCGCGCCGTCCGCAACGCTCGGGCCGCGACCGCGACCACCGCGGTGGGCAGCTTGCCCTTGCTCCAGTCGCCGTCGGGCAGCTCCGACAACCAGCGCTCGACGCCCGGCGTCGTCGACTCGACCTCCCACTCGTCGGTGAGCACGACCAGTCCCGGCGAGTCGGGACTGTCCGGCTCCCTGGCCTCGGCCAAGAGGAGGGCACGACGGGCCCCGGCTGCGAGCGACGACGCCGCGGCCGCGACGAACGCCTTGTCCTCCGGACCGAACATCGGCTGACCGGTCTCGCGATAGAGCCCGAGGGCGCCCCACACCTCGCCGCTGCGCGTCTGCAGGCGCGAGACCATCTCCTGGTCGCCGCCCTGCTCCATGTTCGCCTGCCAGCGCGGGCTCGAGCTGGGGTCGCCGTTCGTGGCCTCGTGCAGGGTGGAGATGCCGCTCTCGGAGCGAACGATGTCGACGATCTTGTGCACGTCGTCGCCGTAGTACTCCATCGCGAGCCACTCGTGCGGGAACTCCACCACGTTCTCGTTGAAGTGGCTGGTCATCAGCAGCGAGGCCGGGTCGAGGGTGTACCAGCACGGGTAGTCGTAGTAGGGAACGACCTCCGAGATCACCGCGGACGCCTCGCGCCACAGGCTCAGCAGGTCTGGCGCCCGGCCGGCGACCTGGCTGATCTTGTCCAATGCCCGCGTTGGCGACGCTGTGGCCATGCCGTCAACGTAGGCTCCCGCGCCGCGGATGGATACACCACCTTTCTGGAATGGTTCGCCGGCCCAGCTCTCCTTAGCGTCGAGGCCATGACCACTTCAACGCATCAAGGACCCCGCGTCGTCGGACCCAGTGACGGCGACCGCAACAAGCTCGGCGGCTGCGAGGACCGGTTCGTCATCGACGGATCCGACACCAGCAACCGCTTCTCCCTCCTCGAGCAGACCGTCGACCCAGGTGCTCTCGCCGCGCCCGTGCACCGGCACCACGACGAGGACGAGTACACGTACGTGCTCAGCGGCACCATGGGGGTGCTGCTCGGCGAGCAGGACGTCGTAGCGCAGGCGGGCGACCTCGTGTTCAAGCCGCGCGACCAGTGGCACACCTTCTGGAACCCCGGCGACGAGCCCCTGGTGGTGCTGGAGGTGATCTCGCCGGCCGGGCTCGAGGTGCTGTTCCGGTCGTTCGGCGAACTCGAGGGCGAGCCCGACCCGGAGCTGATGGTGCAGATGGCTGCGCGCTACGGGTGCGACATCGCCTTCGACCAGACCATGGAGCTCTGCACGAGGCTGGGCATCGCCTTCGAGTGATCCCGCCCTGATGGGCACCCTGGCAGGGTGGGGGCATGAGACTGCGCATCGTCGTCGCCGGGAGCTCGGGCTTCCTCGGCACCCACCTCACCGATGAGCTCGTACGCCGCGGGCACGCCGTCACCGCTCTGATCCGCCGGCCGACCTCGGCCCCCGACGAGTCGTCGTGGGATCCGTACGCCGGCACCATCGACTCGGCGGTGATCGAGGCGGCCGACGTCGTGGTCAACCTGGCCGGCTCCCCCACCCTCGGCAACCCGCACTCGAAGAAGTGGGCGCGCAACCTGCGCGAGAGCCGGGTCACGACGACGCGGGTGCTGGCCGAGGCGATCGCGGCCTCGGACCGCAAGCCGGCCTTCCTCGCCGGCAACGCGATCGCCTGGTACGGCGACCACGGCGACGAAGTGCTCACCGAGGAGTCCGAGAGCCGTGGCGACAGCTTCATGACCCAGGTGACCCGGGAGTGGCAGGACGCCGCCGGCCCGGCCGTCGACGCCGGGGCGCGGGTCTGCTTCCTGCGAACGTCGCCGCTCATGGACCGCCGCTCGGCCCCGCTCAAGCAGCTCCGGCTGCTCACCAAGCTCGGGCTCGCCACCCGACTCGGCGACGGGCAGCAGCGGATGGCGATGATCTCGCTCCGCGACTGGCTGGGCGGGGTATCCCACCTGGCCGAGCACGACAGCGTCTCCGGCCCCGTCAACCTGTGCTGCCCCGAGACGCCGACCAACCGCGAGTTCACCCAGGCCCTGGCCGAGGTCCTGGACCGCAAGGCGTTCCTGGTCGCACCGAAGTTCGCGATCAAGCTCGGCGCGGGGCCACTTGCCCCGGAGGCGCTGGGCTCCATCAACCTCCGACCGGTGGTGCTCGAGTCCAGCGGCTACACCTTCCGCGACCGCGAGGTGCACGCCGTGCTGACCTCAGGGCTGCGCTGAGACCGGCACCACGGAGGCGACCCGCCACCTGCCATCGACCTGGCGGAACGTGACCCGCCGGGTGGTCACCCCGTCGCTGGGCAGGACCACCGGCCGCCCGCGCCCGGAGGCAATGGCACGAGCCAGCCGGTCGGTCACGTCCAGGACCAGGCGGTCGGCCGCCTGTGCCACGACCTCAGCCGCCAGCACCTGGGTCTGCATGTCCTCCACCCGCAGGCCGCGATCGCGCCACCGGCTGAGCATCGCCACATCGCGTACGCCGGCAGCCGCGTCCGCCAGGTAGAGCGACCGCAGCGCCGCGACATCCGCGCGGGCCCAGGCCCGGGCCCGCGCCTCGTCCCAGTCCCGGAGCACGACGAGCGCATCCGGCTCGACCCGCGCCGCCCCTTGGCTACTGCCTTCGTCCTCGGCGCAACCGGCCAGCGAGAGCACCAGCAAGACACTCGGCAGCAGGCGGCTCGATCGCATGCCTGCTTCCTACCCCGTCTGGCGTTGCGGTGCCGTCGGCTATCCACAGGGCTGGCATCTCAGTGCCTGGAACGGGAGATACCGTTTCGTTTGGCGTGCTCAGCGTGTGTGCATCTCAAGGCGGCGGAGCGCCGGACTGGCAGCGTCAATTCAAGCGAACGCCAACGCAGAGAGGTGCGTGCGATGTGTGCGCGAAGCGCACGGGATCTCCCGCTCGGGGCACCAGCCCGATGCTGCGCCGCCGGACCCTCCTGCTCGGCACCGCGGGGGTCGGCGTGGTGGGCGTCGGCGCGGTCGGTCTCGGCGTCGAGCAGGGCGTGCTCCCAGGTCGCACGAGGATCCGCGATCTCCTCGGGCTCAACGGCGAGGACGGCGTCGTCCCCGACATCGAGGCGGGGTCTATCGAGCGCGGCACCTTCCGCTCGACCCACCGGCTCGGCGCGAAGACCGGGTTCGCGCTGTGCCGGCCACCCGGAGGCTCCGGTCCGCTCCCGTTGGTCGTTGCCCTGCACGGCCGGGGCGGCGACCACGAGCGGCTGCTGAAGCCGGACCTCGGGCTGCCGCAGTACCTGGCGCAGGCGGTCGCCGACGGCGTACCTCCCTTCGCGATAGCGACCGTCGACGGCGGCCAGAGCTACTGGCACGAGCGCCCGTCCGGCGAGGACGCCGGCGCCATGGTGGTCGAGGAGCTGCTCCCGCGGCTGCAGGAGCGCGGCGTCGCCACCGAGCGGATCGGCCTGCTGGGCTGGTCGATGGGCGGCTACGGCGCTCTCCGGCTCGGCGGCCTGCTCGGCCCAGAGCGCGTGGCCGCGGTCTGCGCGGTCAGCGCCGCACTGTGGACCGACCCCAACGCCGCGAGCCCGGCCGGTTTCGCGGACGCGGCCGAGTACGAGGAGTTCACGGTCACCGGCCGCCAGGACGACCTGGCCGGCATCCCCGTGCGCATCGACTGCGGCACCGGCGACCCGTTCTACGCCGACAACCAGGACTACGTCGACGGCTTCCCCGCCGGCGCGGACCTGACCGTGACCTTCGAGCGCGGCGCCCACGAGGCCGGCTACTGGCGCCGGATGCTGCCCGTCGAGCTGGAGTTCCTCGGTAGCAGGCTCGCCGGCTGACGCTTCTATCCACAGGCCGGCGGTCGCCGGTGGCGAGGGCCTGGACTCCGCGGAACGCTGACTGGATGGCAGACGACGCAACCGGTCACCCCGTGCGGGGCCGCCGCCGTGGATCGGCCTGGAAGCAGATCGGCCATGGACTGCACGTGCCGGCCGACGCAGACCCCGCGACGGAACTCGCCGCCTGGCGGCTGCTGCTGCCGAGCCACGGCTGCTTCACCCATCTGACCGGCGCTGCCCTACGAGGTTGGTGGCTGCCGGAGGTACCGACCGGGTTGCCGGTGTTCGCGGCCCTGCGACCCAACGACCCTCGCAGCACGAGGTGCTCAACGACCAAGGAGCCGTGGTTGCCCGTGGCGACCTCTGGCTGGTCGGCACCCGCACCTTCCACGAGTACGACGGCGGCAACCACCTCCCCGGCCGCGGCAGGTCAAGGACCTGCGCCGACTCCTCGGCGAGAGGTTGGGAATCGACCGGGCAGCTTGAAACTGGCGGCAGACGACGCCGTTTCATGGCGTAGATCGTCGTCTCCCGCCCGTCTCGTCAGTGCCCCCGTCGCCCCGGGTACCGTTGAGGCGTGAGCGAGCTGCAGTTCGAGGACGCCGGACTCGGGGCCGAGGCGCTCGACTACCTCGCCGCCTGGGAGCTGCAACGGCAGGTGCACGCGCGGGTCGCGGACGGCGAGCAGGCCGACACGGTATTGCTGCTCGAGCACCCGCCCGTCTACACCGCCGGCAAGCGCACCGAGCCCCACGAGCGGCCGCTCGACTCCGGCGGCGCGCCCGTCATCGACGTCGACCGCGGCGGCAAGATCACCTTCCACGGTCCCGGCCAGCTGGTCGGCTACCCCATCGTCCGGCTGCCCGACCACGTCAAGGTCGTCGACTACGTACGCCGCGTCGAGGAGGCGCTGATCCAGGTCTGCGCCGACCTCGGCGTGACCACCGCCCGAGTCCCCGGCCGCAGCGGCGTCTGGCTGCGCGCCGACGACAAGGGCCCCGAGCGCAAGGTCGCCGCGATCGGCATCCGGGTCAGCCGCGGCGTGACCATGCACGGCTTCTCGCTCAACTGCGACGTCGACCTCGGCTGGTACGACCGCTTCGTGCCCTGCGGCATCGCCGACGCCGGCGTCACCACGCTGAGCCAGGAGCTCGGCCGGCCCGTGACGATCGCCGAGGTGCTGCCCCTCGTGGAGCGGCAGCTGCGCCACTACCTCGCCTGGACGGCGTACACGCCAACGCCCGACTACGACGCCCGGCCCGAGCCTGGCCGCACGCCGCGAATCGAGCTGCTCACTCCCCGCGCGTAGACTCGATCGAGTGAGCAACGCCCCCGTCTCCCCCGAAATCTGGCCCAGGGCCGCAAGCTCCTCCGCCTCGAGGTCCGCAACGCCGAAACCCCGATCGAGCGCAAGCCCGAGTGGATCAAGACGCGGGCGAAGATGGGGCCCGAGTACATGGCGCTCCAGAGCCTGGTGAAGTCCGAGGGACTGCACACCGTGTGCCAGGAGGCCGGCTGCCCCAACATCTTCGAGTGCTGGGAAGACCGGGAGGCGACGTTCCTGATCGGCGGTGACCAGTGCACCCGCCGGTGCGACTTCTGCCAGATCGACACCGGCAAGCCGCAGCCGCTCGACCGCGACGAGCCGCGCCGCGTGGCCGAGTCGGTGCAGAAGATGCAGCTCCGCTACGCGACCATCACCGGTGTCGCCCGCGACGACCTGCCCGACGGCGGCGCGTGGCTGTACGCCGAGACCGTGCGCGTCATCCACGAGGTCAACCCCGGCACCGGCGTCGAGAACCTCATCCCCGACTTCAACGGCGAGCCCGACCTGCTGCGCGAGGTCTTCGAGTCCCGACCCGAGGTGCTCGCGCACAACGTCGAGACCGTGCCGCGGATCTTCAAGCGGATCCGTCCGGCCTTCCGCTACGAGCGCTCCCTCGACGTGATCACCCAGGCCCGCGACTTCGGCCTGGTCACCAAGTCCAACCTGATCCTGGGCATGGGCGAGACCCGCGCAGAGGTCTCCCAGGCGCTCCAGGACCTGCACGACGCCGGCACCGAGCTGGTCACGATCACCCAGTACCTCCGCCCGTCGGTGCGGCACCACCCCGTCGAGCGGTGGGTCAAGCCCGAGGAGTTCGTGGAGCTCAAGGACGAGGCCGACGAGATCGGCTTCTCCGGGGTGCTGTCCGGACCGCTGGTGCGTTCGTCCTACCGGGCCGGGCGGCTGTACCGTCAGGCGATGGACGCCCGCCAGGGCGCCGTCGTCTGAGGCCTCCGGGCATCGACGACTCCGACAGACAGCACCGAACGAAGGACGACTGAGGCGTGGCCAAGGAAGCCAAGGAAGCCAAGGAAACCGACCCCGACAAGATGAGCCGTCGGAAGCAGTTCGCCGAGACCTACCGGATGGCGAGGAAGTCCGACCGCGCCATCGGCTGGTGGATCCTCGGCACCTTCCTGGTCGCCGCAGGCATCGGTTTCACGCTCTTCTTCCTGCTCCCCGGCGAGGGCGTCTTCGGCTACGTCATCGCCGGCATCGGCGCGTTCCTGTTCGGCCTGCTCGCCGCGATGATCGTCTTCGGCCGCCGCGCGCAGAAGGCGGCGTACAGCCAGATGGAGGGCCAGCCCGGTGCCGCCGCAGCCGCGCTGCGGATGCTGCGCCGAGGCTGGAAGTCCGACGTGGCCATCGGGTTCACCAAGCAGCAGGACGTCGTCCACCGCGTGGTCGGCCCTCCGGGCATCGTGCTGGTCGGTGAGGGCAACTACCACCGCCTGCGCCAGCTGATGACCAGCGAGCGCCGCAAGCACGAGCGGGTCGCCGCCGAGGTGCCGATCCACGAGGTCATCTGCGGCCGCGAAGAGGGGCAGATCCCGCTGCCGAAGCTGGCCCGTCACATCCAGAAGCTCGGCCGTCAGGTCAAGCCCGCGGAGATGACCGACATCCTCAACCGGCTCAAGGCCCTGGACGCCAACCGCTCCGCCATCCCGATGCCCAAGGGCCCGATCCCGACGAGCATGAAGGGCCTGCGCGGCAACATGCGCGGCCGCTGAGCCAGCTCAGCTCCCGGGCAGCTTGGTGATCTGCGACTTCGGCGGCGCCTTGATGCTGACCGGGTCGCCCCAGTTGTCGTAGTTCAGCTCGACGCTGCCGCCGGTCACACCGAGGCTGGCCTCCTGGCGGCGGAAGTTGCCCTCGTCGTCGAACCACATGTTGAAGGTGATCTCGTCGGCGACCGCGTCGCTGGGAGCTCCCGACGGCAGCTCAGCGCTGTCGAGCAGGGCCTTGGAGTCGAGCTTCACGCGGTAGTGCTCCATCGACTCACCGTCGATGTCGTCCTCGCCGATGTACGCCGACTCGATGATGCCCTCTTCGAACACCTCAGCCATCGCGGTGGGGTCGAGCTGGTCGGTCAGGCTGGTGCCGAGCGGGCTGTTGGGGTCGTTGAGGTCGTACTGGATGTACTTGTTGGG
The DNA here is from genome assembly GCA_963769475.1 of uncultured Actinomycetota bacterium. Taxonomy (GTDB): domain Bacteria; phylum Actinomycetota; class Actinomycetes; order Propionibacteriales; family Nocardioidaceae; genus Nocardioides. Next base: position 617,527 of record CAVYLX010000005.1, read on the forward strand.
CTGCAGGCCGAGGTACATGATCCCGTCGATGACGATCATCTCCTGCTCCTGGCCCGTGCTCGGGTCGCTGATCGACAGCTTCATCGCCGGCGGGGTGGTGCTGAAGTCCGCGGAGCCGGTGCCCTCGATCGAGACCGAGCCACCGAAGCTCATGGTCATCGTCGCCGTGGTGGCCTTGTCCATCGCGTCGAGATAGAGGTCGATGAACTCGGACTTCTCGATCGGGTCACCTTGGTCTTCGTCCTCGGTCTTGTCGTCGCCGGGAGCGTCGGACTCGTCGCCCTCGTCGCCGGCCTCGTCAGCCGAGGAGCCATCGCTGGGCTCGCTGCCCGAACCCGTGCCGGCCTCGTCCGACGACGTGTTGTCGTCGCCGCCGTCGTCGCTGCCACCGCAGGCAGCCAGCGAGGTGAGCGCCAGCAAGGCGGCGGCCGCCGCAGCAGTACGGCGCAGGGTCGATCGAGTCATGGCAGCGGAGCCTTTCGCGGGGGGTCAGGGTCGAGCTGGTCCCGAGAGCGACCGGTACGTGTCGAGGGTGACCGTAGCCGTGCCGGCAAACAGATCGTGGAGTCCCCGACCGTCCGGCCGGAAGACCAGCGGCGGGATCACCAGGGCAATCATGATCTGCCTGGCCAGAATCCGCAGCGGGTTCAGCGGACGCGGCCGCGCCGTCGAACGGCACCACGCGCAGGCGGGTGGCCAGCTTGCCGAACGAGCCGCCCAGCAACCAGGTGAACAGCGCGGTCTCGAGGATCAGTGCCGGGACGACGTACGCCTGCGCGTTGCTGCCGACTTCCCAGTAGTCCTCCCAGCCGGTCAGGGCGATCACGAAGAACGTCGAGACGATCCAGTCGACGAACAGCGCGAGGATGCGGCGACCCCAGGAAGCGGTCTCGAAAGCGGGCGTCGGCACGAGGAAAGGCTAAGCGGCAAGCCGAAGCGTTCCACGAACCGCCCACCTGTTACATCCCTGAAACAAACCGGATACGGTCGAGAAACTGCCCGTCCATAGGTTGCGGGTATCACCTCGGTGCAGCGTCGCGCCGGGTGTCCCTTGTCGAGTGTGTGTGGGCTGCCCCCGTGACGGGTCGTAGCCAAGGAGGACGAATGTTCCAGAACAGCGACGAGCTGCTCAAGTACATCAAGGACGAAGGCGTCGAGATGGTCGACGTCCGCTTCTGCGATCTGCCCGGTGTCATGCAGCACTTCACGGTCCCCGTCTCGTCGTTCGACCAGGCCGTCTTCGACGACGGCCTGAACTTCGACGGTTCGTCGATCCGTGGCTTCCAGGCGATCCACGAGTCCGACATGTCGCTGTTCCCGGACCCGACCACGGCGTACCTCGACCCGTTCCGGACCGCCAAGACCCTGGTGGTCAACTTCTTCATCCACGACCCGCTCACCGGCGAGCCCTACTCGCGCGACCCGCGCAACATCGCCAAGAAGGCGATGGCCTACCTCGGTACCACGGGCATCGGCGACACGGCGTTCTTCGCGCCGGAGGCCGAGTTCTACGTCTTCGACAACGTGCGGTTCGAGACCAAGCAGAACGCCGGCTACTACGAGATCAACTCCTCGGCCGGCGCCTGGAACACCGGTGACGCGTTCGAGAACGACAACCGCGGCTACAAGGTGAAGTACAAGGGCGGCTACTTCCCGGTCGCGCCCACCGACCACTTCGGTGAGCTGCGCGACGAGATGGTGATCGAGCTCGAGAAGGCGGGCCTCCAGGTCGAGCGCGCCCACCACGAGGTCGGCACCGCCGGCCAGGCGGAGATCAACTACCGCTTCGACGAGCTGCTCAAGGCCGCCGACGACGTGATGAAGTTCAAGTACATCATCAAGAACACGGCCTGGCGCAACGGCAAGACCGCGACGTTCATGCCCAAGCCGATCTTCGGTGACAACGGCTCCGGCATGCACGTGCACCAGTCGATCTGGAACGAGGGCTCGCCGCTGTTCTACGACGAGACCGGCTACGGCGGCCTCTCCGACATGGCGCGCTACTACATCGGCGGCATCCTCAAGCACGCGCCGTCGCTGCTGGCGTTCACCAACCCGACGGTGAACTCCTACCACCGCCTGGTGCCCGGCTTCGAGGCCCCGATCTCGCTGGTCTACTCCCAGCGCAACCGCTCGGCCTGCGTCCGGATCCCGATCACCGGCTCGAACCCGAAGGCCAAGCGCATCGAGTTCCGCTGCCCCGACCCGTCGGCCAACCCCTACCTCGCCTTCTCGGCGCTGCTGCTGGCCGGCCTCGACGGCATCAAGAACAAGATCGAGCCGCGCCGCCCCGATCGACAAGGACATCTACGAGCTCCCGCCGGACGAGATGGCCGACATCGACCAGGTCCCGACCTCGCTCAACGCCGTCCTCGACTCCCTCGAGGCCGACCACGAGTTCCTCACGGCCGGCAACGTCTTCACGCCCGACCTGATCGAGACCTGGATCGACTACAAGCGCACCCAGGAGATCCTGCCCGTGCAGATGCGCCCGCACCCGCACGAGTTCGAGCTCTACTACGACATCTGAGCCTCACGACGCAGTAACCCCACGAGCCGCCGTCGCCTGTCGATGGCGGCTCGTGTGCTTGCCGGGTCAGAGCACGACGCAGCCTGTCGTCATGTGGCCGACACATGGTTCGGGGCTCGGGCGGGCACCTGCGTGTTGAGCCCGGGCTGCCGAAGGTAGCGCCTCTCGGGGGGCTCTTGGCACGTGTTGGGCGTCATGCTCAGCCAGCATTGCGCGTTGGCCACGGCGAGAGCACTGTGAGCACATGCCGCCACGGGTCTTCTTCGTTGCTTCGGCCGCCGCCGCGGCCGCGCTTGTCCTGAGCGGATGTTCTGGCAGCGACAGTGACGAGGCGGCTGGGTCGTCGTCGGAGTCTGCGACCGCCGAGGGTTCCAGCTCCGAGAAAGCCGTCGCGGCGGTTGAGACGAGGGACGACATCGACATCGGAGGTCGCACCCTCTACCTACGTTGCTCGGGCGAGCGAGTGCCCGGCGAGCCAACCATCCTGCTCATGTCCGGGCACGAGGAGTCCACGGCTTCCTGGGACCCGATGGCCGGCGACTTCGCCGCCACCGGTCACTGGGTGTGCAGCTACGACCGGGCTGGGATCGGGCGGAGCCAGCCGGCGCCGGAGGCCCGACGTACGACGAAGGACCAGGTGGCCGACCTGGTCGCACTCTTGAACGCCGCCGATCTCGAGGAGCCGGTCGTCCTGGTCGCGCACTCGGCGGGTTCCATGCCGGCAATCGGACTCGCCGCGAAGGCTCCTGACCTCATCGCGGCGGTGGTCTTCGTCGACCCCCTCGTACCTCGGTTGGGCGACGTCCAGCGCGCGGCCCTTCCTCCTGAGAAGCCGGGCGAGTCACAAGAGCTCGCCCATGAGCGCGCCTTCCTCACCGAGGCCCAGTTCGACCCGACGTCGAATCGAGAGAAGCTGGTGCTCGCCCAGGGCTCGCGGGAGGCGGTCTCCTGGCTGGAGGAACGCGGGCCGCTGTTCGGTGACCGCCCGGTCGTCGTGCTGCAGGCTCCCCACCCGGACTTCCCGGGCCTTCCGAAGACCTTTCTCGCCGCAGAGAAGGCGGCGATCGACGAGGGAAACCAAGAGCTGGCCGCGGAGTCGGCGCACGGCTCGGTCGTCCAGGTCGAGGACACCGGCCACTTCATCATGATCGACCGACCGGACGCCGTGATCGACGCGATCCTCGACGTCATCGCGGAGAGCTGACCACGGCTGGACAGCCTCTCCGCCGGTCACCGGTTCACAGCTTGGTGGCCTTACGCTGGCGACGATCGCCATGACGCCCACCGACTCACCGCCCCGAGACCGCAAGCTCCTGCTCGTCGTCGACGCCCCGTCGCTCCTGCATCGCAACCACCATGCGCGGGCACATACCCGGCTCAAGGACCGTTCCGGCAGACCTGCCTGGGCCCTGCACGGCATGCTGCGCCAGATCATCGAGGCGATCGACGGGTTCGCCCCGGATGCCGTGATCTTCGGGCTCGACGACCGCACTTCCTCCGTGCGCAGGGACTTCTATCCCGAGTACAAGGCCGGTCGAGCCGCGAAAGACCCGGAACTCATCGACCAGCTCGACCGCGCGGGGGCCTTGCTCGATGCGCTGGGCCTGGCCACGCTCACTCCTCCGGGCCTCGAGGCCGACGACGTCAATGCCTCCGGCGCAGCGTGGGCGCGCGCCAACGACTGGAACTGCGTCATCATCACCTCCGACCGAGACGCGTTCGCTCTGATCAGCGAGCACACCCGGGTGCTCCGCCTGATCGACGGCGGCCTCAACGGATCACCCCTGCTCAACCCTGCTCGGCTGTTCACGATGTACGGCGTCGCAGCCGAGCGCTACCTCGAGTACGCCGCCCTGCGAGGCGATGCCAGCGACAACCTGCCGGGGGTTTCCGGCATCGGCAAGAAGACCGCCGCCGTTCTGCTCGAGGTGGCCGGGTCGATGCAAGCTGTCTGGGCAGACATCGACAGCAACGACGGCAGCGCCCTGATCGCGGCCCTGGACGGGTGGGCCGAGGAGACGGGCGTACGCCGCCTCGGGGCCACCGTCGTACGCCGGCTCACGGCGCCCGAAGCCCGCGAGCGGTTCGACTTCAACGTCCGCATCATGTCCTGTCGCGACGACCTCGATCTCGGGCTGACCCCCGATCTTCCCGGGAGCCCGGGTCTGCTTCCGCTCGATCTCGACCGGATCGGTCAGGTGGTCGGCTTCCTCAACGTGGAGGCGACAACGGCACTCGCGTTCCGAGTGCTCAGCGGCGATCCGGCGTCGCCGCGTCGATGACGGCTCGGGTGCTGTCAGCGACAGGCATGGTCACGGGTGCGTTGGGCACCGGAGCGGGTGAGTGAGAACCCGGAGGAACCTGAGCGGGCAACCGTGGCCCGACCGCAGAACGGTCCCAAGCGGTCAGCGATCAAACCCCTGATCGGGACGGTGGTCGTCTTCGCGGTCCTGGCGCTGCTGTACTACCTCGGCACCGAGTTCCTGGTCTCCGCGGACTGAGTGGTCGGGCTCGCCCCGGCAGCCGCACCCGTGACAGAACCCACTGACTGACCGTACAGTTAGCGAATGGCCACGGACGTCCGCAAGACCCTGCCCGGACCCGCCTACCACTCCGAGGAGACCTACGCCCTCGACAAGGAGCGGGTCTTCTACCGCAACTGGGTCTACGTCGGGCGGACCGATCGCGTGGCCAGGCCGGGTGCCTGGCTGCGCGTGGAGATCGCCGACGAGAGCATCCTGGTCGTGCGCGGCAAGGACGAGCAGATCCGCGCCTTCTACAACGTCTGCCGGCATCGTGGCTCCCGGATCTGCGACGACGAGCAGGGCGAGGTGCGGACCCACCTGCGGTGTCCGTACCACGCCTGGGGCTACGCCCTCGACGGCACGCTCGTGACCACGCCGATGATCGAGAAGGACGAGATCGACCGCCCGTCGACCTCGCTGTGGCCGGTCCATGTCGACGTCTGGGAGGGGTTCGTCTTCGTCAACCTCTCCCGCGAGGAGCCGCGTCCGCTGCTCGAGCACCTCGCCGACCAGCAGGACGAACCGCTGGGTCTGGCCAAGTTCGGACTGAGTGACCTGCGGATCGCCAAGGTCACCGTCAACGAGGTCCAGGCCAACTGGAAGATCGTGCTCGAGAACTACAACGAGTGCCTCCACTGCCCGACGATCCACCCCGAGCTGGTGGCCATCGTGCCGGCGTACAAGAAGGGCGACATCTTCCAGGAAGGGCGCGCAGACGGCGGTGTCTCTCTGGCCGACGGACGCACGGCGATCGTCGACGACGCGCGGCTCCGGCTGCCGCTGCTCCCGGGGTTCAAGACCGCGGGCAGCAATCCCGAGTCGTACTACGGGGCGGGTGTCTATCCGACGATGTTCCTCGACGTCGACGGATCGAGCTGTCTGGCCACCGCGGTGTTCCCGACCGGCCCGCAGAGCTGCCGGCTGGTGACCGAGTACCTCTTCAGCGCGGAGGCGTTCGAGGACCCCGACTTCGACCCCACTCCGGTGGTGGAGTTCAACGAGCGGGTGACCCGACAGGACGGCGAGGCCTGCGAGCGCGTCCAGCGCGGCGTCACCTCGCGGACGTTCGACCACGGCGTCTTTCCGGCCAAGGACTCCTGGGTCCACGGGTTCGACCAGCGCTACCTGCGCGACGTGGAGGCCGACTGAGGCAGCGCGTCCTGTCGCTGCTTTCTCAAGGTATGCAGGCGGACCGCCGCTTCCCACGATGAGCAACCCGTGGGAAGCGAAGACTCGGCTGCATACCGTGACGAAGCAGCGCCGGTTGGGGCCAGTGTGACTGCGCAGCGCTCAGCCGAGGACGACCCGGGCGTCCAGGGCCAGGGCACCGCGGGGACCGGCGAGCACCGGGTTGAGCTCCAGCTCGACCAGCTCTGGATGAGCCGCCGCGAGGCTGGAGACGCGGGCGACCACCTCGGCCAGCGCGTCCTGGTCGACGGGTGCTCGGCCGCGCGCGCCCCGGAGCACCGGGGCGCCCCGCAGCGATGACAGCAGCTGCTTCGCGGCGGCGACGGAGACCGGCGCGATGGCACAGGCAGTGTCGGCCAGCACCTCGGTGAAGACGCCGCCGAGCCCGACCATCACGACCGCGCCGAACTTCGGGTCCCGCACGCTGCCCACGATCAGCTCGACCGCGTCACTCAGGTCGGCCATCTCCTCGACGGAGACGGCCGGTGGCGCGAGCCGCGCAACCAGGTCGTCGTACGCCGCCCGCGCCGCGACCGGATCGCCGAGGCCGAGGACCACGCCACCTCCCTCGGACTTGTGCAGCTGCCCCACCGCCTTGAGCACCACAGGGAAGCGCAGCTCGGCGAGCGCCGCCTCCAGCCCGGCAGGATCCGTGACCGACCTCGCTGCGGGGAAGCCGATGCCGGCACCGGCGAACAGCGCCCGCGCGGCGGCGTACGACGGGTCGGTGACCGGCAATCCGGCGGGTGGAAGCTCCTCGGCGAGACCGGCAGAGGCGGGCTCGACGAGTCCGGCAAGCACCGCACACGCGCGGTCGATGTCGCGGTGCACGGGGATGCCCGAGGCTGCCAGGAGCCGACTCGCGGGGCTCTCGGGATAGATCGTCTGTACGACGAGCGGCTTCCCCTTGGCGGCGACCACGTCGGTCATCTGCTGAGCCGCCGCCAGCTCCGACTCGGTCAGCGTCGACGGCTCGGCCGAGTAGCCACCGAAGTAGCCCGTCAGCAGCACGCCGTCGACCTGGTCGGATGCCAGCAGCACCTGCACCGCCCGGGCGTAGCTGGCCACGTCCTGGTCCCCGGCGCCGGCCAGGTCCACGGGGTTGGTGACCGTCGCGGGCCCCCACAGTGCTGCCTGGAGCTCGGCCGTGACCGCGCCCGTGAGCACCGGGGTCTGCAGCCCGGCCACCGCCAGCGCATCGGCTGCCACGGCTCCGTGCCCTCCCCCGTCGGTGAGCACCACAGCTCGCCGACCGGGCATCCGCTGGGGCGCGCGCAGGGCGGCGAGCAGGTCGGCCATCTGGGTCGGGTGCTCCACCCGGACCGCACCCACTGCCGCGCACGCGGCGTCGACCACCATCGACGACGTCGTCAGGGAGCCGGTGTGCGAGGCCGCACTGCGCACCGCAGCGTCGGTGCGCCCCGGGGCCAGCAGCACCAGCGGCTTGCCGACCTCGCGCAGCGCCCGCGCGGCTGCGAGGAAGCCGCGGCCGTCGACCACGTCCTCGGCGTACACGGCCACGGCGCGGGTGCCCTCATGGTCAACGCAGGCATGCAGGAAGTCGACGAGTCCCAGGTCGGCCTGGTTGCCCAGCGAGACGAACCGGGACACGCCCAGGCCACGGTCGGCCAGCAGGCCCGCGAGGTCGAGCACCAGGTTGCCGCTCTGGCTGAGCACCGCCACGTCGCCGGCGGGCAGCACGGCGTGGGCCAGCTGCAGCCCGGTCGTGGTGTCGACCACCCCGAGGCAGTTGGGGCCGACCAGCGCCGCGCCGCCGCCGCGGGCGATCGCCAGGGCTTCGGCCTCGAGCCGGGCCCCTTCGCCACCTGCTTCGGAGAGCCCAGCGGTGATCCCCACGATCGCCCTGGCCCCGGCGGCAACGGCATCGGTCACCGCGGCCACGAAACCCGCGGCCGGCACACACAGCACGGCCAGGTCGACGCGGAGGTCGTGCGCGACGGCAGCGGCCTCGGCGGACGGGTAGGCGGGCTCGCCGAGCACCGTGCCACCGCGGCGGTTGACGAGCAGCACCGTGCGGTCCCCCCGCGAGGACAGGGCACGCCGCGCGATGATGTGACCCCACTTCGCGGAGTCGTCGCTGGCGCCCACGATGGCGACCGTGCGAGGCGAGAACACGGCATCGAACCCAGCCGTGAGCACGGTGTCCGGCGGTCCTTGACGCCTCACCCGCCGAACCTTAGCATCGCTGACTGACTGAACAGTCAAACAGGGTGGAGGCCATGGCAGCCAAGTCGCCGACCCGTCCGAGCCAGCGCGAGCAGGCCGCGGCGGAAGCTCGCACGAGGATCCTCGCGGCCGCTGCCGACTGCATCGTCCGCGACGGTCTGGCCCAGGTCCGGATGGCCTCGATCGCGCGTACGGCGGGTGTCTCGGCCGGCCTGCTCCACTACCACTTCGACACCAAGGAGCTCCTCTTCGGCGAGGTGCTCAAGGCGTCCCACGAGGCCTCCGCCGAGCTCAACCAGCGCGCCCTGGCCGACGCCGGCGAAGGGCCCGCCGAACGACTGTCGTCCTTCCTCGACCGATGCCTGCCCAGCGACCAGCAGCGTGCGGACGAGTGGCTGCTGTGGCAGGAGCTGGCCCTGCTCTGCATCCGCGACCCGCACCTCGCCAAGGTCGGAGCCGAGCTCTACGAGGACCTGTACGTCACGCTGACCGACATCATCCGCGAGGGCGTGGCTGCCGGGGTCTTCACCACCGAGCTCGACCCGAGGCTGATCGCGGAGACGGCGGTCGCGGTGACCGACGGTCTCGGCGCCCGCGTGCTCGCGGGCGACCCCATCATGGGCATCGAGGAGGCGCGCAGCACGATCGTCGACAGCAGTCGGGGTCCTGGTCGGCCACGAGGGCCCGCTCCCATGACCCCCCACCCCCGTCGCGCCCCTGCCCGGCCCTCGCGACGGGGTCTGCTGACCGGCGGCCTGGCGCTGGGCGCGTCGCTGACGCTGCCCGGCTGCGCCTACATCCGCGACGACGCACCGACCGATGCCCCGCTGCCGCCCTCGGCCCAGGCGAAGATCGACGGCGACCTCGTCTACTTCAACTGGGCCGACTACCTGGCCCCGAGCGTCGTCAAGGGCTTCCAGGAGGAGTACGGCGTCAAGGTGATCGAGTCCAACTACGACTCGATGGAAGGCATGTACGCCAAGCTCGCGGCGGGTAACGAGTACGACATCGTCTTCCCGATCGCCAAGTGGGTGGTCAAGCTCAAGCGCGAGGGCAAGCTCCGGTCCATCGACCCGGCCCAGCTGACGAACGCCGACCAGGTCTTCTACTCGGGCTCGTACTTCAACGAGCCCTGGTACGACGGCGGCTCCGAGGTGTCGGTGCCGTTCACCGTCTACAAGACCGGGATCGGCTGGCGCACCGACAAGGTGTCGACGATGACCGGCAGCTGGAACGACCTCTGGAACGACGAGGCGCGCGGCCACATCTTCACCCTCGACGACCAGGACGAGGCCCTGGCGATGGCCGCCCTCCTGCTCGGCTACGACGTCAACACCGCCGACTCCTCGGAGCTCTCCGAGATGAAGGACCTGCTGATCAGCCAGAAGGAGTACCTCCGGGCCTACTCGTCCGACGACATCAACAACATGGTCGGCGGCGACGCCTGGGTGCACCACATGTGGAGCGGCGACTTCCTCTATCTCAAGAACTGGGTGGCCGACGACCCGACCGTTCTCGACTTCGAGGCTCCCAGCGAGGGCACGCCGATCAACTCCGACGCCTATGCCATCCCGACCAACGCCAGGCACCCGGGCACCGCGATGGTGTTCATCGACTACCTGCTCCGGCCCGAGAACGCCATCAAGAACATGAAGTACCTCTCCTACCCGTTCCCGGTGAAGGATGCGCTGCCCGCGTTCGCGAAGCTGAGCGCGGACGTGCCGGCCTGCAACGTCGAGATCTCAGATCTGGAGAACGAGAACGTCTTCCGCCTGCTGGGCACCGACGAGGTCCAGCGCCGCGCCGCGATGTGGACCGAAGTGAAGGCGAGCTGACGATGGCGGCGCAGCGCTCGGCACAACGCACCCGGCTGTGGGGGCTGCTGCTCGCGCTGCCGACCGCGTGGATGGTGGCGTTCTTCGTCTCCAGCATGGTCATCGTCGTGCTCCTGTCGTTCGGCCGGACGACCAACGACGGCTTCCCGGCGTTCGACACGAGCCTGGACAGCTACCGGGCGTTGTGGAACGACGTCTACCTGGACCTGCTCCTGCGCTCGCTCGGGTACGCACTCGCGACGGTCGTCATCTCGCTGCTGATCGCCTACCCCGTCGCGTATGCCATCGCGCTCCACGGCGGCCGCTACAAGAACGCTCTGATCGCGGCGATCGTGGTGCCGTTCTTCGCCAGCTACCTGATCCGGATCTACGCCTGGAAGGCCCTGCTCTCCGACGACGGACTGGTCAACAGCGCCCTGCGCGAGGTCGGGTTGGGCGGCGTCAGCTTCCTCAACACCCGGTACGCCGTCGTCGGCGGCCTGGTCTACGGCTTCGTGGTCTTCATGATCCTGCCGATCTACGCCTCGCTCGAGCGCCTCGACGTGTCCCTCATCGAAGCCGGCAAGGACCTCTACCACGGCCCGGTGCGCACGTTCTTCTTCGTCACCCTGCCAGCGACCCGGGCCGGCCTGTACGGCGGCATCCTGCTGGTCTTCCTGCCCGCTCTCGGCGACTTCGTGAGCGCGCAGATGCTCGGCGGTGCCAACACCTACATGATGGGCAACCTGGTCCAGCAGCAGTTCATGGAGGGCCAGAACTGGCCGCTCGGCTCGGCGCTGACCGTGGGCATGATGTTGATGCTGACCGTGCTGATGGTCGCCTACCTCCGCGCCACCTCGACCAAGGCGCGGGAGCTGTGATGGCGCGGGCGGGCAGGCTGGAGCGCAAGCCGCGGTTCGCCGTAGCGATGACCGCCGTGTTCTTCGCCTGGCTCTACCTGCCGATCCTGGCCGTCGGGCTGTTCAGCTTCAACGACAAGAAGTCGTTGTCGTCGTTCTCCGGCTTCAGCCTGCAGTGGTACGACGCCCTGGTGCACGACAGCGCGCTGCTCGACTCCCTTGTCGCCAGCCTGAAGATCGCCTCCGTCGCGACGCTCGGCTCGCTGGTGCTGGGCACGATGCTCGCGCTGGGCCTCGAACGGGTTCGGTCGCGGCGCGGCCGCGTCATCGGCGCGGTCACGCTGCTCCCCCTCGTCACGCCAGAGATCGTGACGGGAGTTGCCGCGCTGCTGCTCTTCACCGGCATCGGGCTCAAGCTGTCGATGACGACGGTCATCCTGGCCGAGATCACGTTCTCGATCGCCTACGTGACCGTGATCGTGCGCGGCCGCCTGGCGGGCATCGCGCTGGAGGTGGAGGAGGCGGCGCGCGACCTGGGCTGCACGCCGTTGCAGGCCCTGCGACTGGTCACCATCCCGATGCTCGTCCCGGCGCTGCTCGGCGCGGGGCTGCTCGTCTTCGCGCTGGTCTTCGACGACTTCGTGCTCGCGTTCTTCACCACCGGAGTCGACCCCCAGCCGCTGCCCGTGCGCGTCTACTCCTCGATCCGGTTCGGGGTCTCCCCCGCCATCAACGCGATCGGCACGTTGATGCTGCTCGCCTCTGCCCTGCTGATCGTGGCCGCTCTGGTGCTCCCGCGCCTGTTGGGCCGCGGCACGTCCAGCCTGGACCTGATCACCGGAGGAGACCGCCGATGAGCTCACCCCACGATGTTCTTCGCTTCGCCCGCTTCGCTCCTCCATCGAACAACACCGCGGGGACCCCGACATGACCACCACCTCGAGTGAGACGCCGTCGGTCTCGTTGCGCGGCCTGACCAAGGTCTTCGGCAGCGAGACCGTCGTCGACGGCCTCGACATCGACATCGCGAGCGGCGAGTTCTTCTCGTTGCTCGGTCCGTCGGGCTGCGGGAAGACCACCACCCTGCGGATGATCGCCGGCTTCAGCGACCCCACCTCGGGCACGATCCTCGTCGGTGGCGAGGACGTCACCAGCACCCCTCCGCACCAGCGCGACGTCAACACGGTCTTCCAGAGCTACGCCCTGTTCGAGCACCTCGACGTCCGGCGCAACGTCGGTTTCGGCCTGCGCCGCAAGGGCATCGACAAGGCCACCATCGACAAGCGCGTCGCCGACATGCTGGAGCTGGTCGAGCTCGGAGACCGGGCCAAGGAGCGCCCGAGCCGGCTCTCCGGCGGCCAGCGGCAGCGCGTGGCGCTGGCTCGCGCGCTGATCAACGAGCCCAAGGTGCTGCTGCTCGACGAGCCGCTGGCGGCGCTCGACCTCAAGCTCCGTCATGCGATGCAGGCCGAGCTCAAGTCCATCCAGCGAGAGGTCGGCATCACGTTCCTCTTCGTCACCCACGACCAGGACGAGGCGCTCAGCATGAGTGACCGGGTCGCGATCATGAACCACGGCGTCGTCGAGCAGTGCGGCACGCCCGAGGACGTCTACGAGCGGCCGACCTCCGTGTTCGCCGCCGGCTTCATCGGCACCAGCAACCTGATGAGCGGCTCGTGGTCCGACGGCTGCGTGTGCGTCACGCCCGATGTACGGATCCCGGCGCCGGGACACAACGGCTCCGCCGAGGGCGACGCCGTCAGCATCACGGTGCGGCCCGAGAAGATCTGGATCACCGACCTCACCCCCGAGATGCACCGCGATGCCCGGCACCATCGTGGCCACCAGCTATCACGGCGCCACCACCCAGTACGTCGTCTCGATCGCTCCCGAGCTCAGCCTCACCGTGCTCGAGCAGAACCTCCCTCGGATGCGAGCAGACAACCGGTGGACCCCGGGCGACCGCATCGAGATGGGCTGGCTGCCCGAGCACACGGTCGTGCTCACGTGAGCCGCGCCGACGTCGTGGTGGTGGGCGCCGGCCTGGCCGGCCTGGCCGCCGCGCGCGACCTCGAGGCAGGCGGAGCGCAGGTCACGGTGCTCGAGGCCCGCCCCCGGGTCGGCGGCCGCGTCGAGCAGGTCGAGCTCGCCGACGGCCGTCGCGTGCAGCTCGGCGGCGAGGTGGTGGGCAACGCCCACACCAGCTACCTCGGGCTCGTGGCGGAGCTCGGGCTGACGCTGACGGCGTCGTACGTCGCGGAGCCCGGTCAGATCACCCGCCAGGTGGCCGACTCGATCGACGTGGGCGAGTGGCCGTCGTGGTGCACGGCGGCCGACCGGGCGTCGTACGACCACGTGGAGGCCGCCCTCGACAAGGTGCTGGCGTCGATCGACCCCGAGGACCCGTGGTCGTGCCCGGACCTCGGGCGGCTGGACCGGCTCAGCGTCGGCGACTGGCTGCGCGAGGTCGGGGCGTCGCCGGGGGTGCTGCGGCTGTGGGAGCTGGTGCACCTGAGCCTCTCCGACGGGTCGATCGAGCGGCAGAGCCTGTTCGCGTACGCCCGGAAGATCGTCGTGGGTGGCACCTCGGGCAGCTACGACGTCGAGCAGTGGGAGAACCTCCGGGTCGCCGAGGGGTCCGCCACGGTGGCGCTGACGATGGCCGACGCCCTGCGCGACGTACGCCTCTCCACGCCGGTGCGCGGCATCCGCATCGGCGTCCACGGCAGCACGGTCACCACCGGCGCCGGCGAGGAGATCGACACCGACGCAGTGGTCATCGCCGTGCCGTCCGGTCCGGCGCGCGACATCGACATCCAGGGGGTCAGCGACGAGCGGCTCACGTCGCTGCGGCGGCAACGCCATGCCTGGGCCGCCAAGTTCGTGGCGGCGTACGACGAACCGTTCTGGCGAGCCCGCGGCCAGAACGCGCTGTCCGAGAGCGAGGGCGTGCTCGGCTCCACCTGGCCGCAACAGCACGGCGTGCTCTCGGCGCTGGTCCCGCCCGAGCGCTACGCCGCCTTCGCGGCCAGCGACCCGGAGACCCGAACCCGCGAGGCGCTGGACCAGATCGCCGAGCTCTACGGACCCGAGGCGACCGCGCCGCTGCAGACCTGGACCCGGCTGTGGGGCACCGACCCCTGGACGCAGGGCTACGTCACCAACTGGCGCCCTGGTGATGTCGAGGCCGTCGGGCCACTGCACGGCACCCATGAACCACCGTTCTACGTCTGCGGGTCGGACCAGTGGGTCGCTGGTTACATGGAGGGCGCGGTCCGGACCGGACGGGGCGCGGCCGCGGCAGCACTGGCAGGAACGGGAGGCAGGGCATGGACTTCGGGCTGACCGACGAGCAGCGCAGCATCGTCGAGGTGACGCGCACGTTCGTCGAACGCGAGCTCTACCCCCACGAGGAGGAGGTCGAGCGCACGGGCGTGCTCCGGCCCGAGCTCGTCGAACAGATCCGCGCGAAGGCCCTGGCCGCCGGTCTCTACGCCGCCAACATGCCCGAGGAGGTCGGCGGGGCCGGCCTCGACACGGTGACCTGGGTGCTCTTCGAGAAGGAGCTCGGCAGGGCCAACTACGCGCTCCACTACTGCGGGGTGCCGCGGCCTTCCAACATCCTGCTCGCCGGCACCGAGGCCCAGCGCGAGAAGTACCTCTACCCCTGCGTGCGCGGCGAGAAGGTCGACTGCCTGGCCATGACCGAGCCCGGCGCCGGCTCCGACATGCGCGGCATGCGCACCAGGGCGACCCGCAGTGACGACGGCGGCTGGCGGATCAAGGGCAGCAAGCACTTCATCAGCCACGCCGACGAGGCCGACTTCGTCATCCTGGTGGCGGTGACCGGCACCGACGACTCCGGGCGGGGCGAGATGTCGACGTTCCTGGTCGACCTCGACGCCCCGGGTGTGGCCGTCCACGACGGCTACCGCAACGTCTCGCACCGCGGCTACACCAACTCGATCATCGACTTCGACGACGTCCACGTCGGCGACGATGCGCTGCTCGGGGAAGAGGGCAAGGGGTTCGAGCTGGCCGGCGAGTGGCTCGGGTCCACCCGGCTCCAGGTCGCGGCCTCCTGTCTCGGACGCGCCGAGCGCGCGCTCGAGCTGTCCGTCCAGCACGCCGCGACCCGCGAGCAGTTCGGCCAGCCGATCGGGAAGTTCCAGGGCGTGGGCTTCAAGCTCGCCGACATGGCGAGCGAGCTGCGGGCCGCCGAGCTGATGACGCTGCATGCCGCGTGGAAGTACGACCAGGGCACCGCCACCGACGCCGACATCGCGATGGCCAAGCTGAAGGCCACCGAGATGCTGGCGATGGTGGCCGACGAGGCGATCCAGATCCACGGCGGCATGGGCCTGATGGACGAGCTGCCGCTGGAGCGGATCTGGCGCGATGCGCGCATCGAGCGGATCTGGGACGGCACCTCCGAGATCCAGCGCCACATCATCAGCCGGTCGCTGCTGCGGCCGTTGGGAGGGTGACCGCGATGTCCGATTCTGGGCCAGACGTACTCCACACCCGCGTCGAGGACGGCGTACTCGAGGTGACGCTCGACCGCCCGAAGGCCAACGCCATCGACCTGGCCACCAGCCGCCGGATGGGGCAGGTCTTTGCGGACTTCCGCGACGACCCCGACCTGCGCGTCGCGATCGTGCGCACCGAGGGCGACAAGTTCTTCTGCGCCGGGTGGGACCTCAAGGCGGCGGCCGGCGGCGATGCAGTGGACGGCGACTACGGCCTCGGTGGCTTCGGCGGTCTCCAGGAGCTGCCGGACCTCAACAAGCCGGTCATCGCCGCCGTACACGGCCTGGCGATGGGCGGTGGCTTCGAGCTGGCCCTCTCGTGCGACCTGATCTACGCCTCGGAAGCCACCCAGTTCGGCCTGCCCGAGATCAACGCGGGCACGCTCGCCGACGCAGCGACCATCAAGCTGCCCAAGCGGATGCCGTACCACGTCGCGATGGAGCTGCTCCTGACCGGACGCTGGATGCCGGCGGCGGAGGCGGCCCGCTGGGGCGTGGTCAACGAGGTGCTGCCCGACGACGAGGCGGTGCGCGCCAGGGCGTGGGAAACCGCCCGGCTGCTCGCCTCCGGTCCACCCCTCGTGTTCGCCGCGATCAAGGAGACCGCCCGCGCGGCCGAGTCAATGCGGTTCCAGGAGGCTCTCGACCTGGTCACGTCGAGCACGCTCCCGACGGTGGCGAAGCTCTACAGCTCCGAGGACGGTCTCGAGGGCTTCAAGGCGTTCGCCGAGAAGCGGCCACCCGTGTGGAAGGGGCGCTGACCACGCGTTCCGTGACGGCAACGACCCGTCGTGCGAGGATCCCGTCTCGTGACTGACCCGGCCGACCGCACTCGTCTCCCGCTGGACGTTGACACGACCGCCCGGCCGATCCGGCCGGTGGAGGCCGGCCAGGGAGCGCCGAACGTCGTCGTCGTGCTCATCGACGACATGGGCTTCGGCGCGTCGTCGGCGTACGGCGGTCCCTGCGAGATGCCCACCGCGCAGCGGCTCGCGGACGAAGGCCTGCGCTACAGCAGGTTTCACGTGACCTCGCTCTGCTCCCCCACGCGCCAGGCCTTGATGACCGGTCGCAACCACCACTCGGTGGGGATGGGGGTCACCAGCGAGATGTCGACCCCAGAGCCCGGCTACCACGGCTACCGGCCGGCGAGCGCCGCGACCATCGCCCAGATCCTGAGCGGCAACGGCTACTGCACAGCGGCGATCGGCAAGTGGCACCAGACGCCTCCGGTCGAGGTCAGCCCGAGCGGGCCGTTCCCGCGCTGGCCGATGGGCGAGGGGTTCGACTACTTCTACGGCTTCATGGGCGCGGAGATGAACCACTGGTACCCGCAGCTCTACCAGGGCCGCTACGCCATCGAGCCGGACAAGCTGCCCGAGGACGGGTACCACCTCTCCGAGGACCTCGTCGAGAAGGCGATCTCCTGGATCGAGAACCAGCAGGCGATCACCCCCGAGCGGCCGTTCTTCACCTACGTCGCCCTCGGCGCGACGCACGCGCCGTTCCATGTTGCCCCGGAATGGCGCGACAAGTACGCCGGCAGGTTCGACGCCGGCTGGGACGCCCAGCGCGAGGCGACACTGGCCCGGCAGAAAGAGCTCGGCATCGTGCCCGAGAGCACGGAGCTGGCGCCGTGGGCCGAAGGGGTCCCGCGCTGGGACGAGCTCGACGAGACCGAGCAGCGGGTCGCCGCGAAGTTCATGGAGACGTACGCGGGCTTCGCCGAGCACGCCGACGTGCAGGTGGGCCGGCTGGTCGACGCGCTCGAGGACATGGGCGTCCTCGAGGACACCCTGATCTTCTACCTGCTCGGCGACAACGGCGCCTCCGGCGAGGGTGGACCGCGGGGCACCTTCCGCGAGCACCTGGTCGGCCACGGCATCCAGGACGACACCGCCGACATGGCAGCGCGGCTCGACACGCTCGGCGACCCCACGACGTACGCGATCTACCCGGTGGGCTGGGCGCTGGCCATGAACACGCCGTACCCGTGGACCAAGCAGCTCGCGCACCTGGGAGGCACCCGCGACGGGATGGTCGTGCGCTGGGGCAACGGCATCGCGGCCCGCGGCGAGGTCCGGCACCAGTGGCACCACGTGATCGACGTGCTCCCGACGATCCTCGAAGCGGCCGGAGTGCCGCAGCCGGACACCTACGGTGGCGTGCCACAGCAGCCGATCGAGGGCACCAGCCTGCGCTACACCTTCGACGACCCGCAGGCACCGGACCAACGGACCACCCAGTACTTCGAGATGCTCGGCAACCGCGGCATCTACTGCGACGGCTGGACGGCAGTCACTCGGCACGGCATCCCGTGGGAGATGGTCGACACTCCCGACCGTCCCTTCGAGGACGACGTCTGGGAGCTCTACGACCACACCAGCGGCGACTGGAGCCAGGCGCGCGACCTGGCGTCCGAGCACCCGGAGAAGCTCCGCGAGCTCCAGGAGCTGTTCCAGCAGGAGGCCGAGAGGTTCAATGTGCTCCCCCTCGACGACCGGGTCACCGAGCGCGAGAACCCGGACGTGGCCGGCCGGCTCGACCTGCATCAGGGCCGTCGGTCGCTCTCCTTCGGCCCCCGGGTGGGTCGGCTCACCGAGGAGGCCGCCCCCAACGTGAAGAACCGGTCGCACCGGATCACCGCAGACCTCGAGGTGGTCACCGGCACCGACGGCGTGGTGGTGGCGCAGGGCGGAAGGTTCGGAGGCTGGTCGCTGTACGTGGTCGGCGGCGTGCCGCACTACGCCTACAACTTCGTGGGCCGCGACCTGACCGTGGTGCGAGGCGGGAAGCCCATGTCGCCGGGCCGGCACGACCTCGTCGTCCGGTTCGACTACGACGGCGGCCCGCCGGGAAGCGGTGCCGCGGTGACGCTCGAGGTCGACGGGGCCGCGGTCGGCTCGGGGCGGATCCCCGCCACCACCGCCTACTACTTCTCCTTCGACGAGACGTTCAATGTCGGCGTCGACCGCGGGACGCCCGTGGTCGACGACTACCTGCCCGTGCGCAACGCGTTCGAGGGGCTCATCCACCGGGTGCGGTTCGACCTGGACGACGTGGCCGACGCAGGGACCGAGGAGGAGCGCGACCGGATCGTCATGGTCCATCAGTGAGCGGCTGCTGCTCCCCCTCCCGGGATCCGGAGCGACCTGCGCGACCGGTGACGGCCGGGCCGCAGGGTGCGCCGTCGCCATCGCTGCTCACCCTCCCTGGCGGCCCGACGCTGGTCGGCAGTGAGGACCCCGACCACCCGGAGGAGTGGCCGGTCCGCGAGGTCGACGTCGCGCCGTACCAGATCGCGGCCTGCGCGGTGACGAACGACGAGTTCGCCGCCTTCGTTGCCGCCACCGGTCACCGGACCGACGCCGAGCGGTTCGGCTCGTCGTTCGTCTTCGCCGGGCTGCTCCCCGACGACTTCCCGCCCACGCGTGGCGTGGTCGAGGCGCCGTGGTGGCGGGAAGTGCTCGGCGCTTCCTGGGCGCACCCGGTCGGGCCGCAGTCCGGGCTGGCCGGGCTGGAGGAGCACCCCGTCGTGCACGTGTCGCGCACCGACGCAGAGGCGTACGCCGCGTGGCGCGGGGTCCGGCTGCCGACCGAGACCGAGTGGGAGCACGCCTCCCGCGGCGGCCTGGTGGGCCAGCAATTTCCCTGGGGTGCCGAGCTCGAGCCTGACGGGCAGCACCGGATGAACGTCTGGCAGGGCACGTTCCCCACCGACGACACCGGCGCCGACGGCTGGCGCGGCACCTGTCCGGTGGACGCCTTCCCGGCCAACGGGTTCGGCCTGCACAACACGACCGGCAACGTGTGGGAGTGGTGCGCCGGTGACTGGGCGAGCGACGACCCCGACGGCGTCAGCCGGGGAGGGTCCTACCTGTGCCACGCGTCGTACTGCCGTCGCTACCGGGTCTCTGCCCGCCAACGGCACGCAGCGGACTCGAGCGCGGGCAACCTCGGGTTCCGGGTCGCTGGCCTAGCGCCCGGCGAGCTCGTCGGCGCCGGCGACGACGAGGCGACCCAGCGCGGCGAACCGCTTGGCGGTGACCCGCTCGGGCGGTCCCCAGATGCTGATCACGGCGACCGGGCGGCCCGCGGCGTCGAGCACGGGAGCGGAGACGCCCCAGGCCGACTCGTCGAACTCTCCCCGGCACTCGGAGTAGCCGCGCTCGCGGGTGCGGGCCAGCTCGTCTGCGAGCGCCGCCCGGGAGGTGATCGTCGAGGCGGTGAAGCGTTGCAGCCGCCCACCGAGCGGCAGGTTCAGCAGCTCCCGGACTTCGTCCCGGCCCGAGAACGCCAAGAGCGCCTTGCCCGTCGAGGTCGCGTGAAACGAGACCGGCCTGCCCTGCCAGGTGACCGACACGATGGAGCCGGCAGCCGCTTCTGCGACGTAGGTCAGCGCACCGTCGCGCATGACCGCCAGTGCCGCGGTCTCGCCGGTCTTGCCTGCGATCCGCGCCAGCACCGCGTGTGCGGTCTGCACCATGGAGGATCCGCCCGCCTGCCCCGCCAGGTCGATGAGCCCGAACCCGAGGGAGTAGCGGCCGGTCCTGCGGTCGAGGCTCACCAGTCGCTGCTCCTCGAGGGTCGAGAGGATCCGCCACGTCGTGGTGCGGTTCAGGCCGACGTGTCCGGCGAGAGCGGTGGCCGTGGTGTCCGAGCCGGAGGCCGACGCGACCGCCCTGAGGAGCGCGGCGGCGCGCTCCACCGACTGGACGGACTTTGACCCCCGAGGACCGCTCGTTGCGCCTGACACAGACTGTTGCGTATTACGCACCCTCCTCAAACCCTCCCCTCTAACCATTGACCGCGCCCCAAGGCGACTTTATGTTCACTTCATCACCTATGCCGATGTTCGGATAGTGAAACAGAGGAGTCACGAAGTGAACCAGCCTCGAATCAGCCCGGCTCTTTCCCGGCGCCACCTTCTCAAGTACTCCGGACTCGGCGTCGCTGCGGTCGCGGGCGGCAGCGTCCTGCTGTCGGCCTGCGGAGACGATGGCGGAGGCGGAGGCAGCCCGCAGAAGGGCGGCCTGCTGATCCACGGGGCCACCGGCGGAGGCAGCAAGGACACGCTGGACCCGCACCAGCCGGTGACCGCGGCCGACATCTCCCGGTGCAACAACCTCTTCGAGCCATTGCTCTTCTGGAACAACAACTACGAGCTCGAGTCGGCCCTCGCCGAGACGGTGGAGGCCTCCGACGACGCCGTGACCTGGACGGTCACGATGCGCCAGGGCGTCACCTTCCACAATGGTCAGCCCGTCACCGCCGAGGACGCCTGGCTCAGCATCCGCCGGGTCGCCGACCCCGACGCACCGCTGTCGGCCGGTGGCCAGCTCTCGCAGATCATCGACTTCGAGTCGTCGAAGGTGGTCGATGACAAGACGCTGCAGATCGTCCTCAACACGCCGTACGCGATCCTCGACTCGCTGCTGGCCGAGTACACCCTCGGCATCATCCCGGGCGGGGAGTTCGACGCGGCCAACCCGGTCGGCACCGGTCCCTTCGCCTACAAGTCGTTCGAGGCAGGCAAGACCAGCACCTTCACCAAGTACAACGACTACTGGGGCGACGCGGCGCTCCTCGACGAGCTGGTGATCCAGGACTTCACCGACGACAACGCCAAGGTCAACGCATTCCAGGCCAACCAGATCCAGACCCTCGACAACCTGCCCTACAACCTGATCGACACGATCAAGGGTGCGGGCGGCGGCGTGCTCGAGGCGGACGGTGGCCAGTGGGTGCCGTTCACCATGCGCGTCGACCAGGCGCCGTTCGACGATGTCCGGGTCCGCCAGGCGATGCGCCTGATCGTCGACCGCCAGGCGATGATCGACCAGACCCTGAGCGGCTACGGGACACTCGGCAACGACATGTACGCCCCGCTCGACGTCGACTACGCCAGCGACCTCCCTCAGCGCGAGCAGGACATCGACCAGGCCAAGTCGCTGCTGGCCGCGGCGGGTGCCGAGGGTCTGCAGGTCGAGCTGTTCACCGGTGACGACATCGGCTCGGTGGCCGTCCCGGCCGCGAACCTCTTCGCCGAGCAGGCCAAGGCGGCCGGCGTCGAGATCAAGGTCACCAAGAAGACGCCCTTCTACGACGACGACTACCTGTCGTACACGTTCGGCCAGGACTTCTGGAACACGCGCAACTACATCCCGCAGGCCGTCGTGGGCACGTTCCCGCCCAACCTGGGCGGCACCTACAACGAGACCCACTGGGACAACGCGGAGCACCGTGACCTCGTCAACGCCGCCGCCAAGGAGGTCGACGAGGCCAAGCGGGGCGACCTGCTCCACCAGGCCCAGGAGATCGAGTACAACGAGGGCGGCCTGATCATCTGGGGCTTCCGCAAGCAGATCGACGCGTACGCCGCCAACGTGAAGGGCGTCGAGCCGAGCAAGTACCTCCCACTCGGCAACTACAAATTCAGCAAGGTGTCGGTCTGACATGACCCAGGAAGCGACCCTCCCTGATCCGCTCGCGGAGGTCGCACCTCCTCGGGGCCGCTCCGGCCGGGCGGCGTGGGGCCTCTGGCTCGCACGTCGACTCGGCCTGGCGGTCCTGACCATGTGGCTCGTCTCGATCCTGGTCTTCCTCGCCACCGCAGCCCTCGGCGACCCGGTGCGCGCGATCCTCGGCCGTGACTACGACTCCAACGTTGCCCGGCGCGAGCAGCTCGAGGCCCAGCTGGGCGTCGGCGACTCGATCATCAGCCGCTACTTCGACTGGCTGGGCGGCCTGGTGACGGGTGACTTCGGTACCTCTCTAGCCAATCAGCTGCCGGTCTGGGAGCAGATCTCGAGCACCGTGATCAACACGCTGGTGCTGGTGCTCCTCGCGGCGCTGGTGATGATCCCGCTGGCCTTCGGCATCGCGATGATCTCGGCGCACTTCCGCCGGCGCCGTCCCGACACCGTCATCCAGACGATCCTCCTGGCGCTGGCCGGGGTACCGGAGTTCGTTACCGGCATCCTGCTGGTCGCCCTTTTCTCGACCTCGCTCTTCCACATCTTCCCCGCCGTCACCATCTCGTCGCTGGACGGTCACCCGTGGGACGAGCCCAAGGGCATGGTCCTCCCGGTGGCGACCCTGGTGCTCGCGGTGACGCCGTACGTGTCGCGGATCGTGCGGGCAACCCTGCTCGAGGTGCTCGACAGTGACTACGTCGAGCTGGCTCGCCTCAAGGGCATTCCCGAACCGGTGGTGATGCGCAGGCACGCACTGCTCAACGCGATCGTGCCCGGCATCCAGGTCATCGCCCTCCAGCTGGCCTGGCTGGCCGGCGGCGTGGTCCTGGTCGAGACGCTGTTCGCCTATCCCGGCGTCGGCAAGCAGCTGGTCGACTCGGTCCGCAACCACGACGTCCCGATGGTGCAGGCGCTCAGCATGATCATCGCGGGGGTCTACATCGTGGTGAACCTGGTGGCCGACGTCCTCTCGATCCTGTTGACCCCCCGAGCGAGGACGGCGATCTCCTCATGACCACCACGACACCTGGGGCGCAGACAGGACCCGCGCCGGCCGGCTTCTTCCAGCGAGCGCTCAAGCAGAAGCGCTTCGCGTTCGGCTTCACGGTGACCTTGCTGGTCGTGCTCTTCGCGATCTTCGCGCCGTTCCTCTCGCCGTACACAGAGGAGGAGACCGCCGGGGCGCCGTACGCCTCGGACGGGGTGTTCGGCACCGACTACCTCGGCCAGGACGTGCTGAGCCGGCTCATGCACGGCGGCCAGGGAGTGCTGGTGATCTCGGTGCTGGCCACCTTGCTCGGCATGATCGTCGGCGTCCTCATCGGCGTCGTGGCCGCGTACGCCGGCGGCTGGTGGGACGAGGTGATCATGCGGCTGAACGACGTGCTGCTGGCGTTCCCGCAGATCCTGCTGGCCCTGGTCGTGCTCACCGCGCTCCAGAACCCCGCCCCCTGGGTCATCATCCTGCTCATCGGCGCCTCGCACGCCCCGCGTGTGGCCCGCGTCTCCCGCGGTGTCGCGCTCGGCATCGTCTCCCGCGACTTCGTGGTCGCCGCCGAGGCCCTGGGCGAGAAGCGGTCCCGCGTGATCGTCGCCGAGGTGCTGCCCAACATGACCGGCCCGCTGCTGGCCGAGGCGGGTCTGCGACTCACCTACTCGATCGGGGTCGTCGCCGCCCTCGGCTTCCTGGGCTTCGCCGCGGACCCCGGTGCGGCCAACTGGGGCCAGATGATGAACGAGAACCGCCTGGGCCTGCAGACCCAACCCTGGGCGGTGATGGCGCCGGTGCTGATGATCGGCATCTTCACGATCGCCACCAACCTCATGGCCGACGGCCTCGCCCAGATCAGCCAGAGAGGCGACGACCGATGACCGCCACCACTCCCGACACGGGCCACGAGGTCAGGAAGACCGCCGGCCTGGTCATCGAGGACCTCGGCGTCAGCCTGACCGGCAAGGACGTCGACGTCGTCGACGACATCGACCTGGTGCTCAAGCCCGGCGAGGTCGTCGGCCTGGTCGGCGAGTCCGGCTCCGGCAAGACCACCGTCGGCACCTCGCTGCTGGGCTACTCCCGCGCGGGCGCGATCATCTCGGCGGGCAAGGTGCTGCTCGAGGACCGCGACATCCTCCAGCTGCCGTGGAAGGAGGTCCGCCAGCTGCGCGGCGAGGAGATCGCCTACGTGCCGCAGGACCCGGCCTCCGCGCTCAACCCCAGCATCCGGATCGGCAAGCAGCTCGTCGAGCTCCAGCAGCTGCGCGGCATCGGCACCACCGAGACGCGACTGAAGGCAGCCCGCGAAGGGCTGGCCGAGGTCGGCCTGCCCAGCGACGACGAGTTCCTCAAGCGCTACGCCCATCAGCTCTCCGGCGGTCAGGTGCAGCGCGTCGCGCTGGCGATGGCGTTCCTGCCCAAGCCCAAGGTGCTGGTGCTCGACGAGCCGACCACTGGACTCGACGTCACCACCCAGAAGATGGTGCTCGACACCATGGCCGAGCTGTGCCGCGCCCACGGCGTCAGCGCGCTCTACGTCACCCACGACCTCGCGGTGGTGGCCAACATCGCCGACCGCGTCGCCGTCATGTACGCCGGGCAGATCGCCGAGCTCGGACCTCGCGACACGATCTTCGCGAATCCCTCGCACCCCTACACCCGGGCGCTGCTCGACTCGATCCCCCACCTGAGCCAGGCCCGCGCGCTGAAAGGCATCCCGGGCCGCACGCCGGCGCCGGGCATGCGTCCGGACGGCTGCAGGTTCAACGACCGCTGCGCCTTCGTGATCGACCGGTGCCGCGAGGAGGTGCCGGCCCTGCGCACGGTCGCTCCGGAGCACGACGTGCGTTGCCACCGGGCCGGCGAGATCGGCACCTGGGACATCAACCTCGGCACCGTCGCCGACGCCGACCCCGACAAGCCGCGCGACGTGATCCTGTCGGTCGCCGGGCTGAACGTCTTCTACGGCCGCAAGCAGGTCGTCCACGACGTCACGTTCGACCTGGCCAAGGGCGAGGTAGTGGCGCTGGTCGGCGAGTCCGGCAGCGGCAAGACCACGATCTCGCGCTCGGTGGGCGGTCTGCACAAGGACTGGACCGGCACCATCAGCTTCGAGGGCCGCGAGCTGGCAACCAGTGCGCGCAAGCGCAGCGCCGAGGACCGCCGGCGGATGCAGTACATCTTCCAGAACCCTTACCTGTCCCTGAACCCACGGCTGACGATCGAGCAGATCATCAGGCGCCCGATGGAGCTCTTCGGGCTGGCCAAGGGCAAGGAGGCCACCCAGAAGGTGGTCGAGCTGATGGGACAGGTCGCCCTGGGCTCGCAGATGCTGCACTACCAGGCCAGCCGGCTCTCCGGCGGCGAGCGGCAGCGCGTCGCCATCGCCCGCGCGCTGGCCGCCGAGCCCGACGTGATGATCTGCGACGAGATCACCTCGGCGCTCGATGTCTCGGTGCAGGGCTCCATCGTCGAGCTGCTCGAGGGCCTGCGACAGGAACGCGGCATCAGCATGCTGTTCGTGACCCACAACCTGGCCCTGGTGCGCTCGATCGCGGCCCGCGTGGAGATTCTCCAGGAGGGCAAGGTCGTCGAGGCCGGTTCGGTCGTGACGGTCATGGACACTCCGCAGCAGGAGTACACCCGCACGCTCCTGTCGAACAGCCCGCGGATCGACTGACGTCCGTGCTGACCTCCACCACGGGGTCCCGGCTCTCGGGTCTCCGGTTCGTCGATCCCCAGCTCGAGCCGGGATGGCGCCATGCCGTCGTGCCGGTAGGTGGTGATCGCGCGCTGCCGGCCCGCCCGCGATCGATCGCGGTCCAGGTGGCGGGCGCCGGCAGCCTGCACGACCTCGCGGGCTGGGTCGAGGAGACGTGGACCACCTCGCTGCTCGTGATGGACCGCGGCACGGTCGTGCACGAGTGGTACGCCGACGGGCTCGGCCCTGGCACGTTGTTCCTGGGCGCCTCGATGACCAAGTCCGTGCTGGCCCACCTGGTCGGCCGTGCTGTGCGCGCGGGCTCGCTGGCGATGACGGATGCCGTGACGACCCACGTGCCGGAGCTGCGGCGCACCGGCTACGACGGCACCACGGTGCTCGACCTGGTGACGATGACGACGGGAGTCGACTGGGTCGAGGACCACCGCGACCCCGACAGCCTCGCTTCGCGACTGCTGGCCTGCTTCGCCTCCGGGAGCGACTCGCGCGCCCTGCTCCAAGAAGTGCCGCCGGGGGTGCCTCCCGGCACCCGCTTCGCCTACTGCACGGCCGACTCGCAGGTGCTCGACTGGGTGCGCGAGCGCGCCACCGGTCGCCCCTACGCCGACGACGTGACCCAGCCTGTGGAGCGAGCTCGGCTGTCCGAGCGAGGCGGTCGTCGCCGTCGACGGGCCGGGTGTCGCCCTGGCCGGCGGCGGGCTCGCCGCCACCGCACGGGACTGGGCCCGCGTCGCCCTGCTGGCCGTGGACGGCCGGGCGCTCGACGGCGGCCGGGTGCTCGACGCCGACTGGGTAGCGAGGGCCGCGCAGCCGGCGTACTCATTCCTGGCCGTGGGTCGGCTGCCGAGCAGCATCACGACCCATGCCGGGTTCGGTCTCCACTGGTGGCCGCTGGACGACGCCGGAGTGCGCCTCACCGCCGACGGCAGCCGAGGGCAGTTCGCCGCCGCCGACCGACATACGGGTGCCGTGGTCGTGAAGACGTCCCTCTGGCCCTACGACGACTTCCTGGTCGACCGTCAGGCCCGCGACCTCAGCTACCTCGGCCTCCACACCCTGCTTGATGCAGCACCCACCCCGACCTGAAGGAGCACCACCAGTGAACCGCAACGTCATGATCACCTGCGCCCTGACCGGGGCCGGCGACACCGTCGGCCGCTCCGAGCACGTGCCGGTGACGCCGGAGCAGATTGCCGAGTCCGGCATCGCTGCGGCCCGGGCCGGAGCCACGATCATCCACATCCACGTACGCGACCCCGAGACCGGCAAGGGGTCGAGGGACGTGGCGCTCTACCGCGAGGTCGTCGAGCGGGTGCGCGCGTCCGATGTCGACGTCATCATCAACACGACCGCCGGCATGGGTGGCGACCTGATGCTCGACCCGCACGACCCGACCACGTTCGTCGACGGGCACCGACCTGGTGAGCGGCGTCGACCGTCTCCCCCACGTCGAGGCCCTGCTCCCCGACATCTGCACCCTCGACTGCGGCAGCCTCAACTTCGGCGAGGGCAGCCTGGTCTACGTGAGCACGCCGGACATGCTCCGCGAGGGCGCCAAGAAGATCCAGGAGCTCGGCGTACGCGTCGAGATGGAGATCTTCGACACCGGTCACCTGTGGTTCGCCAACACCCTGGTCGAGGAAGGCCTGATCGACGCACCGGCGATGTACCAGCTGTGCATGGGCATCCCCTACGGCGCCCCGGCCGACCCCGCCACGCTGGCCGCCATGGTGGCGAAGATCCCCGAGGGCGCCGTGTGGGCGTCGTTCGCCCTCGGCCCGATGCAGATGCCGTGGGTGGCGCAGTCGGTGCTGCTCGGCGGGCACGTGCGCGTCGGCCTCGAGGACAACCTCTACCTGGCCAAGGGGGTCAAGGCGACCAACGCGCAGCTGGTGGAGCGGGCGCGGACGATCGTCGAGTCCATGGGCGCCAAGGTGGCCACCCCCGACGAGGGGCGCGAGATCCTCGCGCTCAAGCCTCGATGACGCGCGCCCGCACCATCAGACGTCCGGACCGTCGTCTGCGTTGGCGCCGGGGTCATCGGCGGTGGCTGGGTGGCTTACTTCCTGGCCCGTGGCTACCGGGTCGTCGCCTGGGACCCCGCACCCGACGGCGAGCAGCGGCTGCGCCACCTGGTGGACTCCGCGTGGCCGGCGCTCACCGAGCTCGGCCTGGCCGAGGGCGCGGGCCTGGACCAGCTCACCTTCGAGCCCGACCTGGCGACGGCCTGCGCCCAGGCCGACTTCGTGCAGGAGAGCGCGCCGGAGGAGCTCGAGCTCAAGCGCACCCTGCTCGCCGACATCGACGCCGTAACGCCCGAGGGCGTCGTGATCTCTTCGTCGACGTCGGGCTACGGGATGAGCGAGATGCAGGACAAGTGCGCGCATCCGGACCGGACCGTCGTCGGCCACCCCTTCAACCCGCCGTACCTGATCCCGCTCGTCGAGGTCGTCGGCGGCACGAGCACCTCGCCCGAGGTGGTGCAGTGGACCTCGGAGTTCTTCAAGCTCGCCGGCAAGTCGGTCATCACCATGGACCGCGAGGTCCCCGGCTTCATCGCCAACCGGCTGCAGGAGGCCCTGTGGCGCGAGGCCCTGCACATGGTGGCCGCGGGTGAGGCGACGGTCGAGCAGATCGACCTGTCGATCACCGACGGACCCGGCCTGCGGTGGCCGATCTTCGGGCCGATGCTGACCTTCCACCTCGCTGGTGGTCAGGGCGGCATGGCACACATGCTCGACCACTTCGGTCCCTCGCTGCAGTCCCCCTGGACCCGGCTGGTCGCGGCCGAGCTCACGCCCGAGCTGCGCGACGCCGTCGTGGACGGGTGCGAGCGGGAGGCCGACGGCCGCAGCATCGACGAGCTCGTGGCCGAGCGGGACCGCGGCGTGATCGCGGTGCTGCGCGCCCTGGGCCGCGCATGACGTCTGAGCCGGTCATCTGGCGCGAGCCGGTGCAGGACGCGTGGATCGACTACAACGGTCACCTGTCCGAGCCGTACTACGTGCTGGTCTTCGGACATGCCACCGATGCCGTGATGGACCTGGTCGGTCTCGGACCGGAGTACCGCGAGGCCAACGATGCCTCGCTCTACACCGTCGAGGCCCACGTTCGCTATCTCGACGAGGTGTCCGCCGGCAGTGACCTCGAGGTGCGGTCATCGGTCATCGGCGCCACGCACAAGCTGCTGTGGATCTGGCACGAGCTCTGGGTCGACGACCGGCTGCGGGCCACCGAGGAGGTGCTCGGAGTGCACGTGGTCGGGCGAGGCTCCGCGCCGTTCCCCGACGACGTGGCAGCTCGGGTGCGAGCGGCGTGCGTCGCTCCGCCCGAGGAGGCCGGTGGCCAGATCCGTCCGTTGGCGTCGCTCGACGATCCGGTCTGAGCCTGCCCGACGCCGGTCACCGACCCGGACCGCTCTACTGTGCCGACTCGGACTCGTCGGCGCGGCCCAGGAGCATCGCTCGCTCGCTCTCGTTGCGGGTGAGCGACGCCGCCTCGCGGAACGACGCGGCTGCCTCGGCGTGGCAGCCGGCCCGGGCAAGCAGGTCGCCGCGCACGCTGGGCAGGAGGTGCGAGCCTTCCAGCGCGCCCTCGGGGATCTTGTCGAGCACCGCGAGGCCGGCGCCCGGTCCGGACGCGCGACCGTGCGCGACGGCGCGGTTGACCTCCACGATCGGTCCGGGTGCGGCCTCGGCGAGCACGTCGTACAGGCGGGCGATCGTGGGCCAGTCGGTCTCCTCGGGTGTGGCAGCACGCGCGTGCCGGGACGCGATCGCGGCCTGCAGGAAGTAGCGACCGACCGGCTTCCCGCGCGAGGCCAGCTGCTCGGCGCGCTTCAGCGCGGTCAGACCACGCCGGATCAACAGCTGGTCCCAGCGGCTGCGATCCTGGTCGTCGAGCAGCACCGGGCGCCCCTGGCCGTCGACCCGGGCAGGGCCTCGAGAGGACTGCAGCTCGAGCAACGCCTGCAGCCCGTGCACCTCAGGCTCCTCCGGCATCAGCTCGGCGAGCATCCTGACCAGCCTGATCGCCTCGTTGGTCAGCTCAGGACGGATCCAGTCCTCGCCCGCGGTTGCGGTGTAGCCCTCGTTGAAGATGAGGTAGACCACAGCCATCACGTCGTCGAGCCGCTCCGTGCGCTCGTCGCCCACGGGGAGCTCGAACTCCGCGCGCGCCTCGCTGAGCGACTTCTTCGCCCGGGAGATCCGCTGGCCCATCGCAGACTCGGCGGCGAGGAAGCCGCGGGCGATCTCGGAGGTCGTCAGCCCGCCGACCAGGCGGAGGGTCAGCGCAGCTCGTGACTCGGGCGAGAGCTGCGGGTGGCAGGACAGAAAGATGAGGCGGAGGACGTCGTCCTCGATGAAGTCGACCTGCGAGTTGAGATCGGGCATCGCGTCCTCCTCCCTCAGGCGATGACCCAGCTCATCGGTCTTGCGTCGCAGGGCGTCGGCGCGCCGGAAACCGTCGATCGCGCGTCGCTTGGCGGTGGTCATCAACCACGCGCCGGGGTTGTTGGGTACACCGTCCGACGGCCAACGCTCGAGAGCGCTCACCAGCGCGTCCTGGGCCAGGTCCTCGGCGAGGTCGAGATCCCGGGTCATCCGGGTCAGGGCGCCGACCAACCGCGCGGACTCCCGACGCCAGGTGGCGGTGATCGCCTCCGTGGTGGTCTCGGCCATGCGGCCAGCCTAGGGATGGTGCTCCTGGGCCGGCCGCCTGGGCGATCTGACCGAGGCGTCAGGCGTCGGAGGCCTCCGGCGCCTCGTCGCGAGATCTGGCGCAGGGTCGCGACCATCTCGCATTCGGGCCAGTACTTCGCGTGCAGCTCGGCGAACTCCTGCTGTGCGGCGATCGCCTCCTCGAGGGTGTCGTACTGCAGCAACGACCATCCCCCGACGACCTCCTTCGCCTCGGCGTAAGGACCGTCGACGCGGGTGGTCCCGCCCTTGCTGACGACGAAGTTGACGGTGTCAGCGATGCCGAAGAGACCGCCCCCGTCGAGGAACCTCCCTGCGGCAGCCTGCTCGCCGATGTAGGTGTCCATCGCGTCGAACAGTGCCTGAGGCGGCATTCCGCTGCCTTCTTCCATCCTCACGAAACCCATGAACCGCGGCATTGCTCGCTCCTCTGTCTTCGGGCCATCCGCTGTTCGGTGGCCGACTCGCCCATACGTCGAACGGCATCCTGCCTCTTCGACATCGCCGACAGAAGTTTTCTTGCGGGGTGGTGTGGCTGAGAGTGCGCCATCGGCCACTCTCGGGCACACGACCTGCTGCATTTCCCGCGCTAGGACACCCGGAGCTTGTCGGAGCCCAGGCGCTGGCGGGTCGCGCCGACCAGCTTGACGATGACCTTGCCCGGCCCGGCCGTTGCGGGGATCCGCACCGTCTCCTCGATCCGGCCGTCCAGGCCGGCCCGGCCCGAAGCAACCACGATCCCGTCGATGCGCAGCCGGTACGCCTCACCTGGGAGCAGGTGCCGCGCCCGGATGTTGATCTGGTCGCCGGCCTCCCGGGGCTTGTTGGGAGCGGCCACGACGAACTTCTTCTGCGGCGTGCCGACCTCCCAGTCGACCCGGCGGCTGGTGGCAGCGCCGCCAGGAGCCGTGATCAGCACGACCAGGCTGTGCTCGCCCGGGACCCGTGGCAGCCGGAGCGTGCCTGGACCGAAGCAGGGCTTGGCGGTGCCGCCGTCGATGACGCACCGGACGGCGTAACCATTGCTGTTGAACGGTGGGGCGACGGCCGTCGGTCCGTGGTTCACGACGAGCCGGAAGACCTGGGTCAGGGCAGAAGCCTTGCCCGGCTGCTTCGTGACCGTCGCCAGCAGCGTCGGGTCGCTCGGCGGACCGGTGGGCGGATTCGTCGGCGGACCCGGCGGGCCCGTCGGGGGCTCAGTCGGCGGGTCGACCGGCGGCACGACGTTGCCGGTCCAGTTGAACCGTTCGGTCGTCACGGCCTGGTCGGGCGCCGTGACCCGGACGTCGAGCGTGTGGTTGCCCGGCGCGTTCGGCAGGTCCATCGTCCCGCCATCGAGGCACGGCACAAACGGTCCGCCGTCCTGGGAGCAGGCCACGGCGTAACCGGACGCGCTGAATGGCGGCTGGACGGCCAGGTTCAGGTTGTCCCTCAGCGCCAGCTGGAAGCGCACCCAGCCTGCGGGTCCGGCCACCTGCGTGACCGTCGGGTTGAGGAACTTGGTCGTCAGGTCGACCTCGTACGGGCCGTCCGTCGAGATCGGCTGCGTCGAGGACTCCACGTACGTCGACGCGACGAACGTGTCGCTGAGGCGCTCGGTGGGCCACGGGAACTGCGCGTCGGGCTGGCAGACCTTGTCGAAGATGACGGTCGGTCCCGCAGTCAGCTTGCACTTCACGGTGCCGGTGAACGGCTCGAACACGTCCTCGTCGTCCGGGAGCACCTGCGCGACCTGCACGCGGTAGTCGGGATAGGTGTTGCGGTACTGCCGGTCCGCGAACTCCGTCGGCGTCCCGCGCAGGACACTGCGATAGCCCGTCGCGCTGGCCGCCTTGATCTCCAGGGTGGCCAGGGCCGGCGGGGGCCGCAGTCCTGAGCCGACCGGCTCCTGCTCGAACGGGAAGTAGAACGTGTAGGCCCCGATCGCGTCGGCCTGCGGGTGTCCCGTCAGTTGCAGGTACCAGTGCCCGTTGCGTTCCTCGATGTCCGGGCGGATGCCTTCCGGCAGCTGGGCGACGATCGAGTTGAAGTACGGAAGGATCGACAGGTTCTGGCCCTCGGTGAGCAGGGGGGACGGGTACACCTCCACCAGGTCGATGATCGAGAGCTTCCCAGCGGCCATGACGCCGTACGGCGTCATCGTGTCGTACGACGGCCGGTGGTCCCCCACGATCGGGAACGACCTCGTGGTCACCTGTCCGTAGCCGTTGGTGATCTTCACCGTGACGTGGGGCAGGAAGTCCTGTTCGGCGGGGATGCGGAAGATCGGCGACTCCGACCAGTTCGCGTTGGTGGGCGCAGCCTCAGGCAGGATCATCGGACCGGTGTCGCAGGTGGGGACGTTTCCGCCCGAGTCCTGGCACTGCACCGTGTAGGTCTTGCTGATCACGTCGCCGCGTGCGTCGTTGGCCCAGTCCACGTCAACGGTGAACGTGTCGGTCCGGGTGGCCTGGAGCAGCCGCAGGTCGAGGAACAACGACCCGTCGAGCACCCGGTCGTCGCGCACCGTGGCGCTGAGGACCTCAGGCGCGGGCGCCTGCATCGTGAACTCCACCATCCCGGCTCGCGTGAACTGCGGAGGCCCGTCGACGGTGTACGCCGCCGTGGCCCGGTAGCGGCCGGCATGGAGGAGCCGCTTGGTGACCGCCAGGCCTGCGGGCAGAGGGATCGTCTCCACCACGGCGCCCGCATCGTCGAGCCGCTCCAACGTCCAGGCATAGGAGCCGCTGAGGCTCTGGCCCGGGGTGGAGAGGTTGGCGGACAGCTTCACCACGTTGTCGGCTATCAGGATGCCCTGCACGCTGGGGACCACGTTGACCGGCAGCAGCACCGGGTCGAACGGCAGCAGGGTCACCGTCCTGAGGCCGCCACCCGTCTTCGTGAACGTCCATTCGTCCGTCACGTCGTACTGGTCGACCCCGAGGTCCGGGCGGACGAGGTTGAAGTCGAGCCGGACCGGGTCGTTGCCGTCCTGGTGGCGGAGCAGCGCCATCTGCGCGAGCTTTCCGTTCTGGTCGACGTACGTCAGGGTCAGCCGCGCCCGGTAGGCACTCCACTGGCCGTTGTCGGCACGCCGCTCGGAGACCATCAGCCAGCCCCGGCTGAAGAGGACCCGGTAGTCGGAGATCGGGTGGGCGTCACGGTCCACCGCGCTGGCCGGCGCCTGCACCTCGACGTACGGGAGGGAGTCGCCTCGTCGGCGAAGTGCAGGTCGTCCGGGGCGGACTCGGTGACCGTGTATCCCAGCACCGGGTCGACCAACGGCTCGCCGCCCTGGTCGAACATCATCCACTCGGCGACCTGGGCCTCGAGCCCGTCCCTGAAGGCGGCCGTGTGCACGATCGCGGGATCCATCCCGACCGGGTCGGCCGGCGGCTCGAAGGTCAGCCCGGCGTAGTCCGCGATCCGCGCACGCACGCCGAGCGAGTCGGTGTTGTCGCTGCCCGGGCGGCCCGGTCCCTGATCTGGTCTCCCGGCTTGGCGTCCTCGACCATCTGTCGCACCGCGACCGCGATGATGATCAGCGCGATGGTGATGACGATCGCCGGGCCGGCCGCAGCGGCCGCCGTGCCGAAGGCCAGCCCGAGCGCGGCTCGTTCCGATGACGACGGACTGCGCGGCAAGAGTTCCACCGCGGCCGTCACTGCCACACCGATGCCGACGCCCACACCGGTGGCCGCAGCTGCACCGACAGCGCCCGACAGCCACGACGGCCTCCTGGTCCTTGCCGATCATGTACGCGGATCCGCGCGTCGTTGGCGTGCTTGACCAGTGCCTTCGGGTCGCGGTAGCCGGCCCACTTCTCGAACGTCTCCGCGGGCGGCGTGCCCTTGGTGAGCTTGAAGAGATCGAACTTGTTCGCCGGGCTGCAGCTGGCCGTGCCGAGGACGGGGTTGGGGACGGCCGGCAGCGTGCTGCCTGCTGGCGGAGCCGGCGGGATGTAGTCGCACGGAGAGGCGGACCAGAGGTCGTACTCGTCCAGCGCGGCCTCGGCCGCCTGCACCTGGTTCGCCTTGTAGTACTGCTCCAGCGCGTCGAAGGCCGCTGCTCTCCTGCTGGGTCATCGGCTGGCCGTAGAGCTTCTTGTCGATGATGCCGGTGAGCCGCGACCGCACGTAGGCCCGGACCTCCGGGACGGCCGAAGGACTTCATGAGGTCGTCGTTCGCAACACCGTGGGCGTCGGCCGTGGCGGCGTAGGCCTCCTCGATGATCCAGTCCATCTTGTCGCCCGGCAGTCCGCCGGGAGCCGTCAGGCCGTTGGTGATCTTGATCGGGCGGGAAGATGGTGCCGTTGGGGTAGAGCACGTCGCCGGAACTGCCCAAGCAGAAGACCTCGGCCGTCGTGACGAGAGGGACGCACTCCTTCGCCGTGGGGACGGTACCTCCGGGGTTGTCGACGACGACGTGGCGCTGCCGTTCACGGGGTTGCCGAGGTGACTGTCAGCGGCGGCGCAGGCCCCGGCGGAGAGGGGCGGCGAGATGATGACGTGATCGGATCGTCCGCGTGCGCGGGCGCCGCGGTGGTGATCTCGACCAGGGTGACCACGAGGGCTGTCGGCCAGCATGAAGCGCCCGCGGCCCTCAGCTTCGGCCGGATCTTCACTGTGATGGCTCCTCGCATCGGGCATGATGCAAGCCCCCGGCGGCGAGCACGCGAATAGCGGTCAGTTGGGCCGAGCGTTGGACGTTCAGGGTCGGCTGCGCGGCGAGTAACTGGCCCGAGTCGGTGGGTAGTCGGTGGGTGTCGACGGCACCGGCTCAGCCCTGGTCCAGCACCCTCTGGGCCGCTCTCCTGTCGAGCACGGCGCCCAGCCTGCCGAAGATCTCCCGAGCCGAGGTGAGGTGGGCACGCTGTGCCGTTGCGTCGCCCTCGGCCTCGGCGAGCGCCGCGAGGTCGACGTGAGCCCGACCCTCGGCATACGGGTGGGGTACGCCGATCGCTCGCGCCAGCGCCTCTTCCAGGCACGGGCGGGCCTCGCGGACCTGGCCGCGCAGCAGTAGGGAACGGCCCTGTCAGTCGTTGGGCGTCGATCCCGTCGATCTCGTTGCGGGTCGCGGCGGCCCGCCGCAGCGCCCGCTCCACCAGCTCTTCGCCGCGGATCGGGGTCACCGAGCGCAAGGCACGCCTCCGCAGCCGTCGACAGCAGCATCACGTCGTGGATCCGCGTCGGCGATTCCTCGTGCGAGCCACGGCTCGAGCCGGGCGAGCGCCGGTGCAGGATCGCCTGAACGCAGGTCGAGCTGCCGCGGCGGGCGTCAAGGTAGCCATCGAACGCGAAGGTCTGCAGGTCCGGTGACGTGGCGGCTTCGTCGTAGCAGACGCGCTGGCGGCGGCCGCATCGCCCTGCGCCGGCTCTGCAGCACGCCGAGGTAGGCCGGCGGGATGCCCGAGAACAGCGTGGGTGATCCTGCCCGGGCGAGCTCGACGCTGCGCTCCAGATAGCCTGCGCCTGGTCCCAGTCACCGCTGTAGAAGTGGGTGAGTCCGAGGTTCGGCGGTGTGGAGTGCTTCCATGTCGGTGTCGCCCGGACGACGGGTGATCTCCAGTCCGCGCTCACCCAGAGCCATCGCGCGGTCGAGCTCACCGCGCATCGTGACCGCCCACTGCAGCCCCAGGTCGCACCACTCTCGACGGTGAGCGCGTCGGCCGCTGGCGGCGAGTGCGATGGCCTGTTCGAGGGTGCTGACCGCTTCGTCGGGCCGGTCCAGGAAGAGCAGGGCCGTGCCGCCGACTGCTTCGGCGTCCGCCTCGACGGCGACCGAACCTTCCTGCTGCGCCAGCCGCGCGGCATGCTCGCGCCGCCTCCACGCAGAGCTGGTGCTGACCGAGCGAGAGCCGGACCCGGGCCAGGCCGGTGCACAGGCCGCGCCACACCGGGCCTGGATCGTCCGAGCAATGCGCACGCTCGAGCTCCGCGACGACCTCGTCGAGCCGGTCGGCGGCGGCCTCGCCCTCGCCTCGTCGGTGCTGGGCCTCGGCGATCAGGCCCTCGACGCGCAACCTCGCGCTCGACGTCCCCGATCCGCTGGTAGACAGCCTCGGCCGCTCGCGACAAGGTGGTCGACCGCCTCGTCGTATCTGGCGATCGTCAGCTCGACCTGGCCGATACGCTCGAGGCGGTCGCCGCCGCCGCCTCGTCGCCGACCTCCTCGGCAAGCTCGACGTGCGTGGCCGTAGAGCCGCATCGCCTCGGCCTGCGAGTACGCCGCCGCCGCCACGTCGCCGGCGAGCAGGACGAAGCGGGACCGCCCGGTCAGGCAGTCCCCCGCTTCCAGGTGCCGGGCGATCTCGGCCGACACGCCGCCTGCGTGCGGCGGGCGGCCGATGCTCGAGCCGCTCCCCGACGGCCCGGTGCAGCCGCCGGCGGCGTGACCGGCGAAAGACCGGCGTACAGCGCCTGCTGGGTCAGGCTGTGGTCGAAGGCGTAGCGGCCGTCGACGATGGCGAGCAGGCCGGAGGCCACGGCCTCGTCGAGTGCCTGCTCCAGCCGACTCCTCGTCGCTCGTCGAGCGAGTCGGCTACGTCGTCGAGGTCGAACACCTCGCCCAGCACGCTGGCGGCCTCCGAGCACGTCCTGGGCCGGTGGCGAAGGCGCGAGACGCGTTCGCCGATCGCTCGCTCACGCTGCCGGCGCCTCCAGCTCGGCCAGCTCGCGGCAGACCCACTGCCCGTCGACGCGCGCAAGGTCGCCGCGCTCGATAGCGCCGTCAGGATCTCGACCGGTGAAGAACGGGTTGCCGTCGGCGTGGCGATGGACGAGGTCGCTGAGCTCCTCGGACACGTCGGCCTCGTCGAGGCGGTGGGCGATCAGTCGGGCCGTCGCGTCGCGGTCGAGGCGGCCGACGGCGATCGCCTGGGTGACGACCCTCTCGCGATGCAGCGAATGGGCGAGCTCGCGCACAGGATGTGTGCGGCCCGACCTCGACGTCGCGATAGGTCCCGAGCAGGAGCACCCGGTCTGTCGCCGTGTGCCGCGCCAGGTGCGTCAGCAGCTCCAGGTGGCGTCGTCGGCCCAGTGCAGGTCGTCGAGCAGGATCGCCACGGGCCGATCGGCGGCGAGCTCGCGGACGAAACCGGTCGCCGCGCGGTGCAGCCGCTGCGACCGCGTCCGGCGCGGCTCCGGCCTCCGCCAGCGCAACCGCGGGAACTGGTCCGGCAGGAGGGTCGCCAGCGCCGGCCAGCGCTCGGCGATGCTTCGCGCACCGCTGCGGGGCGCCGCGTCGTGCAGCGTGCCGAACGCCTCGAACCACGGGGCGAACGGCGCGCTCGCTCTGCTGCTGGTAGCACCGCCCGCTCGCGACCAGGAACCCGCGCTCCTCGCGCGTAGGCACTCGCCTCCTGGGCCAGCCGCGTCTTGCCGATGCCGGGCTCGCCGGCGAGCAGCACGACCCGGCCCTCCCCCGCCGCCACGGCTGCCAGGGCCTCGCGGATCGCCGCGCGCTCCGCGTCCCTGCCACGAGCCGGGCGGCCGGGATCGAGCCGAGGTAGCCGCCGGTCGGCCGCGCGGTGCGCCGTCCGGTGAGCCCACGGTCCGCCGCGGGCCGCCTCAGGAGATCGCCCCGCGACTCCTCTGGCAGCCCGAGAGCGTCGGCCAGCAGCCGGACCGTGCTCGGGTAGGGCGAGGTGTTGATCCCGCGCTCGAGGTTGCTGACGGTGCGCACCCCGATACCCGCCTGTCGGCCAGCTCGGCCTGGGTCAGCCCGGCGGCCTCTCGCTGGCGGCGGAGCACGTTCGCGAACGCGCTGGGCCGCCGCGGATCGGGCGGGGGGTTCGGCATCAGGGGGGTCACCTTCCGCCCGGATGATATCGGCCATGCAGACGACCCGCTGGGCTTCGTCGAGGCCCCGAAATGCTCAGCCGGCGAGGTGACCGTGGTCGACCAGCTGGATGCTGCCGTGGACCGACGACGCGTCGTCGGAGGCCAGGAACGCGACCACGGCCGCGACGCTGTCGGCGGTCATCAACCCGCGCGGCGGCCGAGATCCGCATGATCAGCTCCCAGTCGGCGCCTCGGGCACGTCGATCGTGTGCACCTGCGGGGTGTCCATGCCGCCGGGGCACACGCAGTTCACCCGCAGCGGCGCGTTGAGGTACTCGACGGCCAGCGCCTTGGTCAGCCCGACGATCCCGTGCTTGGCAGCCGTGTACGCCGCCGAGTAGGCCTCGCCCGTGGATGCCGGCCACGGACGCGACGTTGACGATGTTGCCGCTCGGCCTCGAGCAGGTGCGGGATCGCCGCCTGGCACATGAAGAACGCGCCGCTGAGGTTGACGGCGATGTCGTGCGTCCCACTCGCTCGTCGGTGACGTCGGTGGTGATCCGGAAGTCGTGGCGACCGGCGTTGTTGACCAGCACGTCGAGGCGGCCGTACGCCGTCGACGGCGGCGGCGACAGCGGCCCGGCAGTCGGCGGGCGAGGCGACGTCGAGCGGGCCGAACCGCACCTCGCCCGGCAGCTCGGCGCAGGACGCCGCGACCTCGGCGAGCTTCTCCTGGTCGCGGGCCGCGGCGTACACCAGCCCGCCACCGGCGGCGAACCGGCGCACGGAGGCGGCCCCGAGACCCGACGAGGCCCCCGTGACCAGGATGGCTTTGCCGGCGAAGGTGTCGCTGATGCGCAGATCCACGCGCGAAAACCTAGCGTCCCCGGGATGGACGAGATCAGGTAACGGACGATCGGCTGCGAACGCGCTGCGCTTCCACCGTGCCGAGCTCGGCCATGTCGCGTCCGAGGACGACGGAGAGCAGGCCGTCCGTGAAGATGCGGAGCCGTCGAGACCGCAGCGGGACGGCGCGGATGTGGTAAGCGCGGGTGATCAGGGCGCCCAGCCGCCCGCGCACGTGCAGGCGAAAGACCCGCGCGACCCCCTGCCCACGGCCGAGGGTGGCGCCCTCACCGATGCTGCGGTAGTCGTAGGGCTTGGTCGCGCCCGCGAGGGCGGCGGCCACCGCCCGGGCCTGGCGTACGGCGTGCTGGCAGGTCGGCGGATCGGGCCGGCCGGGCGTGGCGGCGTTGGGCACGGCGGCGCAGTCCCCCAGCGCCCAGGTGTCCGTGCTCCCGCTGACCTGCAGGGAGGAGTCGACGACGATCCGGCCGCGCTGGTCCAGCGGCAACCCCAGGGTGCCGACGAGCGGGTTCGGTGACGACCCCCGCCGTCCACACGAGGGTCGCCGTGTCGAGACGCTCGCCGTCGGCCAGGGTCACCGCCCGAGCGTCGACCGACACGACGCACGACGACGTCAGGATCTCGACCCCACGGCGGCGCAGCTGGGCTGTCGTGTGGTCCGCGAGCTGGCGAGGCACCTCACCGAGGATGCGCGGCCCGGCCTCGACCAGCACCCACCGCTGGGCCACGCCCCGGAGAGCCGGGTGGTGGCGGACGGCGTCCTCGACGAGCTGCCGCATCTCGGCGAGCGCCTCGACTCCGGCGTAGCCCGCACCGACGAACACGAAGGTGAGATAGCGGCTCGCGTTGCGCGGATCGACCTCGGCGAGGTCGAGCTGACGCAGCACGTGGTTGCGCAGGTGGATGGCGTCACCGAGGTCCTTGAAGGTCAAGGCGTGGTCGGCCAGGCCCGGGATGGGCAGGATTCGTGCGATCGAGCCCACGGCGATCACGAGTCGCCGGTAGGACACCTGCACGTCGCCGACCTCCGTGTCGACCGTGACCGTCCGGGCGGACCGGTCCAGCGCCGAGACCCGACCGCGGATCAGCTCCGCGTCCGGGCACATCTCCCTCAGCGGCACGAACGCGTGTCGCGGTTCGACGGCGCCGGCAGCAACCTCGGGAAGAAGTGGCGTGTAGAGCATCGAGCTCTCGAGGCTGACGATGGTGGCCTCACGGACCAGCCGCGCCACGTGTGCCCCACCGAAACCGCCACCGAGGATCAATGTGCCTCCCCTCGCCGGTTGGGCCGAGAGCATCACGGTCTCCGCACCAGGCAGGTGGCGCCGGCCATGGCGATCACACGGTCGTCCGCGTCGACGACGCGTGCGGAGGCCACCATCGTGGTCCTCCCCCGGTGGTCGACCTCTCCGGTGCACGCGAGCGGTCCGCCCGTGAGCAGGGCCGGCCGCAGGAACCGCACGTTGAGCTCGCCGGTGACGTAGCCGACCGCGGGTGGGAGCAGGGAGTGGACCGCACAGCCCATCGCGGTGTCCATCAGGGCGGCAAGCACGCCGCCGTGGACGATCCCGAACGGGTTGAGGTGGTACTCCCCCAGGTCGAGCCGGAACGTGACCCGGCCCGGCTCCGCTTCCACCGGCTCGATGCCGAGGGTCCGCACTGCCGGTGGCAGGGGCAGGGTGCCCGAGCCGATGGCGTGGAGGACGGCGAGTCCGTCCTGCGTGATGCTGGCGAGCCGCGTGGCCTCCTGGTCCTCCCAGGTGTAGGCGCGCTGCCTGGTGTCAAGCTCCGTGTCAGTCTGCATGGCTTCCTCCTGTGGTGGCGCGCCGCGGCGCGGCGCTGGTGACGGCGGGACCGCTCGGTGCGGCACCTGCCGAACTCGGGTGGTCGCGCATCCAGATGACGTACGCCGCCGACGCGGCGAGCGCGTAGACACCGGCGAGCAGGTAGCCCAGCCGGTCGTGGTCGGCTCCGGTCACCATCGGGAAGAAGAACATGCCGCCCGTGGCGTTGAGCGCCGCGTGCCAGACCGCGACCAGGGTCCAGCGACCGTCACTGGCCAGCACCAGCAGCAGCGTCACCATGGTGAAGCCGGCGTTGCCGACAGTGCCGAGCACCCAGTCCAGCTCGCCGTTGATCATCATCGGCAGGTGCCAGAAGATACGCATGGCGGAGGCAAGCGCCCAGGCAACCAGCAGGCTGTGCCGGCGGAGCAGGATCGGCGCGGCGAACGCAGTCCAGCCGGCCTCCTCGCCGATGCCGACGAAGATCAGCATGGTCACGAAGGCGACCGGCACCTCGGGCCAGTCCGCGAGCTGACCGGCGCTGGGCAGCGGTGCGCCCAGCCCGTGGTTCGCGAGCACGATCAGCATCTGGAGCGCGGCGGGAACCAGCAGGGCAAGCAGGTACCACCTGGGCGCCGCGCGCCAGCCCTTGAGCAGGCGACCCCACGACCGGAGCTCCTCGCGGCCCTGGCAGGACACGACGATGAGGGTCGCGATGATCGGGCCGAGCGGGAAGTTCTCGGAGCCCGAAGCGCCCGTCGCGATGGCGATGATGTGGCGGTACCAGCCGAACAGGCAGGCCAGGAGCACGAAGCTGAGGAGCGGGTGGCTCCGGACGATGCCGACGGGTGTCTGCCGCTTCATGTCGTGACCGTCATCTTCCTGGCGGCGCGCGCCAGCATGCGTCGCACGACCAGCGGGTGAAGCCTCCGGACCAGCGCGAAGTAGGCGCGGCCTCGCCGGTTGCGCAGCTCGACGACCGTGCTCAGCACGACCCGATCGGGTTCCACGAGCACCGATGCTCGAAAGCCGAGGTGGGCCTGGTCGGTGCCCAGCAGCACTTCATGGTCGGTCCGGGCCACCATGTCGAAGACGTGGCGCCCGCCGGGCTCGATGCCGACCCCTCGGACCAGCAGCTCACGCGCTCCGAACAGCAGGCGCACCAGCAACGACGGTGATGACCGGAAGACCGCGTTCGCCCACTCCTGGGGATCCGCCTGGCGTGCGCCGGTCGGTAGGCCGACGGCGTACGCATCCGACCAGTCGACGAACGGCAATGCATGTGCGAGCAGCTCAGTGCTCGGCGGTCGGACTGCCGAGACGCGGCCGATGTGCACCGGTCGGGCCAAGCGGCTGTCGTGCTCGTGTCCGGAAGGTGACCGGACCAGCTGAAGTTGTGCTGACATCTCTCCTCCTCCATACGCCTCCGTATGGAGGACATTCCGTACGGTAGCGTATGGCCATGCCACATGGGAAGCGTGAAGCACTGACCGCCGCCGATTGGACCGAGGCCGCCCTCGACGCCCTTGCTCGCGGGGGGCTGGCGGCAGTCGCTGTCGAACCACTCGCCAAGGAGCTGGGGGCCACCAAGGGCAGCTTCTACTGGCACTTCGCGGACCGGCAGGCGCTGCTGAAGGCCACGCTCGAGCTGTGGGAGGCCCGGGACACCGATCGGGTCATCGCCGCCATCAACGACGCTGAGGAGACGGGGGCGCGGCTGCGGAGCCTGCTGCGGCTGGCCTTCAGCGCAGTGCGCGACGGGTCGGTGGGCGCTGCCGGCACGGTCGAGCTGGCACTGCAGGCGAGCGCCACTCATCCCCTGGTGGCTCCGACCCTGGAGCGGGTGACCAAGCGCCGACTGGCCACTATCACGGGGCTCTACGCCGAGCTCGGACTCTCTCCGAGCAGGGCGCGCGACCAGAGCCTCCTCGCCTACACGGCGTTCCTCGGGCACGCGCAGCTGGCGCACGCCACACCCGAGCTGCTACCCCGCGGCCGGGCGTTCACCACGCATGTCAACCAGGTCGTCGAGGCGCTGGTGCATGTCAGTGGTTGATCGGAGCACCGTCAGCTCCTGCCGGACTTTCGTTGGGTCGTGTCCCTGAGAGTGCGCCATAGGTCACTCTCAGGCACACGACCCGTTGCGGACTCACTGGGAGGCTCCGACGCAGCCTACGGAGATGATGAAATGCTGGTGCAGGCTCGCAGCAGCGGACCAGCAGGAGGTGAGATCGCCGTGAAC
Source organism: uncultured Actinomycetota bacterium (assembly GCA_963769475.1). GTDB lineage: Bacteria > Actinomycetota > Actinomycetes > Propionibacteriales > Nocardioidaceae > Nocardioides. Next base: position 660,706 of record CAVYLX010000005.1, read on the forward strand.
CAGGCCGACGAGGTGCTGTGGGTGGCCGAGGCGCGGGCCTCCGCGCTGGCGGAAGGCGAGCCGGACCGGCTGCGCCGGCTGCTGCATCCGGAGTTCCGCTGGACTTCGCACCAGGGTGAGCGCCACGACCGGGAGAGCTACGTGCTGGCCAACACCCGCACGCTGCGCTGGGTGAAGCAGCGGCTCGAGGACCCCGAGGTCACCGTGGTCGGCGACACCGCGATCCTGCTGTGTACGGCGTGCGACACCGTGGTCCGCGACGGCGAGGAGCTGAGCTTCCGGATGCCGATGACGCAGGTGTGGGTGCGGGCGTACAAGAGCTGGGTGATGCTCGCCGGGCATGCCGGACCCGACCTCGACTGAGCTCGGCAAAACTCGGGGATATCGGAATCGCGACTGAACCGTTGGGTACGTAGAGGAACCAGGTCGCGGAGCATGGGGAAACGGCCGCGGCCTGGTTTCTCTTCGCTCACGAACGATGGGTTTGGTACGTCGGTGGCGAGGTCTCGGCAAGCTCGACCACCGTTAACTCGACTCGACGGCGACGTCAGTCCCAGAAGATGCGGTCGACGACCGTGCGGGAGAGGCGGGTCGTGCGGAGGTAGTCGTTGACCATCTGGTCGGTCGAGCCCGGGGGGTAGCCCATGATGCTGGCTACCGCGGCACGCTCGCGAGCCTCGCCGGGCAGGTGGTCGCTGCCCTTGCCTCGAGCCAGGGCTACCGCATTGCGCATCCGGCTGACCGTCCGCCAGCCCTCGCAGAGGGTGTCGCAGTCCGCGGCGCTGATCAGGTCGGCGTCGCGGGCCGCCTCGAGCGCGGCCAGGGTCTGGGGCGTACGCAGGGTCGGCACCTGTCCCGCGTGCTGCATCTGCAAGAGCTGCACGGTCCACTCGATGTCGGCCAGGCCGCCGCGGCCGAGCTTGAAGTGCAGCTGCGGGTCGCCGCCACGCGGCAACCGTTCGTTGTCGATCCGGGCCTTGATCCGGCGGACCTCGTAGACGTCGTCGTCGCTGATCCCGTCCTCCGGGAAGCGGAGCGGGTCGATCAGCTCGTGGAAGCGGTTGCGCAGCTCGGGGTCGCCGACCACCGCGTCGGCCCGCAGCAGCGCCTGGAACTCCCACACCTTCGACCACTTCGCGTAGTAGGCCGCGTAGGAGTCGAGGGTGCGCACGAGGGCCCCTTGTTTGCCCTCCGGACGCAGGCCGGCGTCGATCTCCAGTGGCGGGTCGCCGCCGGGGAGGGCCAGGAGGCGCCGGATCTCGTTGGCCACCGCCTGGGCGTACGCCGTGGCGACCTGCGGGTCGACGTCGGGGTTCGGCTGGTGCACGAACATCACGTCGGCATCGCTGCCGTAGGAGAGCTCGAAGCCGCCGTAGCGACCCATCGCCACGATCGCCATCCGGGTCGGCCGCTCGTCGAGCTCCCTCTGCTCCTGCACCGCCTTGGTCACCGAGACCAGCGTCGCCTCGAGCGTGGCGTCGGTGAGCCGGGACAGGCCGGCGCCGACGTCAGCAACGTCGGTCAGCCCGAGCACCTCGCCGGAGGCAAGGCGGAAGAGCTCGCGGCGGCGTACCGCCCGGATCGAGCGCACCGCCTTCTCGACGTCGTCCTGCCGGCTCGCGGAGGCGAGCATCTCCTCAGTCAGCGACTCCGCGGGCTGCGGAGTGAGCTCGCCCGCGAGGATCTGCACGCCCTGCGGCTCGGTCTCCAGCAGGGTCGTCGCGTAGCGCGAGGTGGCGAGCAGCCGGGCCAGCCGCTCGGCGACCTGGCCCTCGTCGCGCAGCGTCTTGAGGTACCAGGGGGTGCGACCCAGCTTCTCGCTGATCCGCCGGAAGCCGAACAGTCCGGCGTCGGGGTCCGCGCACTCGGCGAACCACTGGAGCATCGCCGGCAGCAGCGCCTTCTGGATGTTGGCGGTGCGGGTGACGCCGCTGGTCAGCGCTTCGAGGTTGCGCAGGGCGGCGGCCGGGTCGGAGTAGCCGAGCGCGGCCAGGCGGTCGCCGGCCGCCTCGGAGGACAGGCGCACGTCGGTGTCGGGGATCTTGGCCACGGCCTCGAGAAGCGGGCGGTAGAAGAGCTTCTCGTGCAGCCGGCGCACTTCTCGGCGGTGGTGCTGCCAGGCCTTGTCGAGCGCGACGTCGGCCTCCTTCAGGAAGCCCATGCTGCGTCCGAGCCGCCGCAGCGACTCGGCGTCGGCCGGCACCACATGTGTACGCCGCAGCTGGTGCAGCTGGATGCGGTGCTCCAGGGTGCGCAGGAACGAGTACGAGTCGTGCAGCGCCTCGCCGTCCTCGCGGCCGACGTAGCCGCTACTGGTCAGCTGCGCGAGCGCGCTGAGCGTCGTCGGCATCCGCAGCGACTCGTCGGTGCGCCCGTGCACCAGCTGCAGCAGCTGCACCGCGAACTCGACGTCACGGAGCCCACCCGACCCGAGCTTGAGCTGCCGGTCGGCCTCCCGGGCCGGGATGTGCTCGAGCACCCGCCGCCGCATGGCCTGCGTGTCGCCGACGAAGCCTTCGCGCTCGACTGCCTGCCACACCATCGGGCTGACCATCGCGACGTACTCGGCACCGAGGGCGAGGTCGCCGGCCACCGGCCGCGCCTTCAGCAGGGCCTGGAACTCCCAGGTCTTGGCCCAGCGCTCGTAGTAGCCGCGGTGGCTGGCCAGCGTGCGGGTCAGCGGCCCGGCCGAGCCCTCCGGGCGCAGCGCAGCGTCGACCGGCCAGATCGTGCCCTCGCCGGTCTGGTCGGAGCAGACGCGCATCAGGTGGCTGGCGAGCTGGGTGGCCGCGCGGGTCGCCTCCGCCTCGGCGGCGCCGTCGGCCGGCTCGTGCACGAAGATGACGTCGACGTCGGAGACGTAGTTGAGCTCGTGCCCGCCGCACTTGCCCATCGCGACCACGGACAGTCGCACCAGGGCGGACGTCTCCCCCACCCGCTGCCTCGCGATCGCGAGGCCGGCCTCGAGCGTGCCGGCCGCCAGGTCGGACAGCTCGGCAGCCGCATCGTCCACGCCGAGGTCGTGAGCGAGGTCGCGGGCGGCGAGCCGGAGCAGCACCCTGCGGTACTCGACGCGCAGCGCGTCCACCGCCTCGTCGTCGTCGAGCGTGGCCACAGGTGACTCCGCGGCCGGATCGGCACCGACGGCTGCGAGCAACCCCTCCCGGAGCGCGTACGCCGCCGGGCGGGTCGAGCCCAGCGTCGGGTCGCGCAGCTCGCGCCAGTGCTCGGGGTGGCGGACCAGGTGGTCCGCGAGCGCCGTGCTGGCACCGAGGACACTCAGCAGGCGCATCGAGGTGCCCTCGTCGTCGCACACGGCCTTCAGCAGGTCGTCGGGGTCGTCGGCTGCTTCGACCAGGCGGACCAGCGCGGTGACGGCGGCGTCGGGGTCGGCCGTGCGCGAGAGGATCGCGATCAGTGGCTCGGTGCCGCCGCCGAGCTGCCGCAGCGAGTCGAGCGTGGCCTCGGCGTCCTGGAAACCGAGCCGGAGGAGGTTGCCCTTGGTCGTGACCGGCCGACTCATACCGTCGTCCGCCGCTTGGCGGCGAGCCGCACCAGCCCCTCGGCCAGCGGTCGCCAGGTGGTCTCGAGCTCGCCCGCCGCACGGCCGATGGTGGCGAGCACGTCTTCCTGGTCGATCCCGCCCGCCAGGTGCCGTTCGGCGTCCTCGTCGGCCCACTGGCGCAGCACCTCGACATCGACCTCGGGGTGCCACTGCACACCCCAGACCGTCGGCGCGAAGCGCGCGGCCTGCACCTCGTCACCCGGTGTGACGGCGAGAGCCACTGAATCGGCGGGCAGCTCGAGCACGAGGTCGTCGTTCCAGTGCACGCCGCGACCGCCGGCCGCGAGCGCACCGAGCAACGAGTCGTCGGCGGCCGCCTCGGTCCAGCCGACGTCGTAGAGCCCGACCTGCTGACCGAGCGGGTTGCGACCGACGTCGCCGCCGAAGGCCAGGGCGCAGAGCTGGTGTCCGAGGCAGATGCCGAGGGTCGGCACCTGGCGCTCGGCAGCCGCCCGGATCAGCGCCCGGGTGGGCTCGAGCCACGCGTGGCTGCTGTCGCCGGCGTCCATCGGCCCACCCAGCACGAGCAGCGCGTCGTGGTCCGGTGTCGCGGGCAGCTGGTCACCGGCGTACGGGCGACAGATCTCGACCTCGGCCCCGGCATCGGCGAGCCAGGTGCCGAACAGGGCGGGCGGGCAGTGCGGGTCGTGCTCGACGACCAGGACCCGCACGGTCATGTCTCGTCTTCGGCGATCACGGCCAGGAAGATCAGGGCCACGCCCAGCACGGCGAACAGCAGGCCGACGGCGACCTGGAACGTCGGTATCGCGAAGAGGAGGAGCAGCGCTCCGGTGAGGATCACGGCCCGCTTCGCCGTCCCCGTCGGACTGTCCAGCAACCGCCAGCTGATCACGGCCCACAGGATCGAGCCAACCGACGCGATGCCGAGAACCACGGCGTACGTGCTCGCGCCGTCCTCGTCGACCTGGGTTGCGATCAGGACTGCGATCAGACCAGTGACCACGCCCAGCCCGACCGCGCCGCCGAGGGCGATCCGAATGCGCCGGACGCGGTCGGCGCCGTAGACGACGGGGTTGTCCATCGGAGAGCTCAGATCACCGGCAGCATGCGGTCGCGCTCGAAGGCGGAGACCTGGCCGCGGTACTCGTCCCACTCCGCGCGCTTGTTGCGGAGGAAGAAGTCGAAGACGTGCTCCCCCAGGGTGTCGGCGAGCAGCTCGGACTTCTCGGCGATGTTGATCGCGTCGTAGAGGCTCTTCGGGAGCGGCTCGATGCCGAGGCTCTGGCGCTCGCGCTCGGTCAGCGACCAGACGTCGTCCTCGGCCTCGCGCGGCAGCTCGTAGCCCTCCTCGATCCCCTTCATTCCGGCCGCGAGCACCACGGCGAAGGCGAGATAGGGGTTGCAGGCGGCGTCGATGGTGCGCAGCTCGATCCGGGTCGACTGGCCCTTCAGCGGCTTGTACATGGGGACGCGGATCATCGCCGAGCGGTTGTTGTGGCCCCAGCAGATGTACGACGGCGCCTCACCGCCCCACATCATCCGCTTGTAGGAGTTGACCCACTGGTTGGTGACCACGCTGAGCTCGGGCGCGTGGTGCAGGATGCCGGCGATGAACGAACGCCCGGTCTTCGACAGCTGGTACTCCGAGCCGGCCTCGTAGAACGCGTTGGAGTCGCCCTCGAACAGGGAGACGTGGGTGTGCATGCCGGAGCCCGGGTGGGTCGTGAACGGCTTGGGCATGAAGGTCGCCCAGATGCCCTGGCTCAGTGCTACCTCGCGGATCACCGTGCGGAACGTCATCACGTTGTCGGCGGTGGTGAGCGCGTCGGCATAGCGGAGGTCGATCTCCTGCTGGCCAGGCCCGCCCTCGTGGTGGCTGAACTCCACCGAGATGCCCATCGACTCGAGCATCGTGATCGCCTCGCGGCGGAAGTCGGAGCCCATCGACTGGGCGGTGTGGTCGAAGTAGCCGCTGCGGTCGACCGGCACCGGCTCGACACCGGCGGCCGGGGTGTCCTTGAACAGGTAGAACTCGATCTCGGGGTGCGTGTAGAAGGTGAAGCCCTTCTCCGCCGCCTTGGCCAGCGTCCGCTTGAGCACGTTGCGCGGGTCGGCGTACGACGCGGAGCCGTCGGGCATCACGATGTCGCAGAACATCCGCGCGGTCGCCGGTCCGTCGCCGCGCCACGGCAGGATCTGGAACGTCGCCGGGTCCGGCTTGGCGAGCATGTCGGCCTCGTAGACCCGGGCGAAGCCCTCGATCGCCGAGCCGTCGAACCCGATGCCCTCCGCGAAGGCTCCCTCGAGCTCCGCCGGCGCCACCGCGACCGACTTCAGATAGCCCAGCACGTCGGTGAACCACAGCCGCACGAACCGGACGTCACGCTCCTCGAGAGCGCGGAGAACGAAGTCTTCCTGCTTGCCCATGACCTCAGCCTATGGCCAGGCCACCTGGCGTGACCCCCGGAGTCCGCGGTGGTGGTTTCGAGGCTCGCAAGCTGGCACCTCAACCACCGTCGTCCTGACCTTCCCGACGTTGGTTGAGGTGCGAGGAGCGCCAGCGACGAGCCTCGAAACCTCCTGGTCAGCGGGGTCCGCAGAACGGGACGTCCTGCGTGCCGGCGATGCCGTGGAAGGTCCGCAGCATCGGGACCATCGCGGCCTGGGTGATCGGGGTGTAGACGAGTGCGGCGCGGGTCGGTGACCCGTCGACGCCGGGCACGGTCACCCGTTGCGTCGCCAGCTGGATGGTGGCCTGCTCCGCCGTCGTACCGGCCCAGCACATCGAGGCCTTCCAGGAGTGGTGGCGTTGCCGGCCGGAGCGAGTGACGTCGCGGCGGTCAGCGCCACGAGTGCCGTCGCTGCCAGTCGTCCCCACATTTGCCGAGTCATTCGTGTCTCCCTCATCTCGTCGAACTTGCTGTCCGGGGGGAGACGAGACCGGCACTGGTTTTGTTGTCAGTCTTCTTCCGGCAGCTGGTTGTGCTCGATCTCGGAGACTGTCGGAGCGCCACGGTTGCAGAAGACTTCCACCTCGATCGACCGGCCCCGGTTCTCGAAGACCGCGTCGACGTCGTCGTCCGGACCGGGGTCGAAGCTGACCACGCGCCAGCCGCCTGCACTGTCGGGCTGGGCGTCGATCCCCAGGGCGAACGCGCCGCGGCACTCCACGACGAAGCTCCCGAACTCGTCCTCGATGGTGTCGCGGATCGCCTTGGCATCAGGTGCCGGAGTCTCGGAGCCGTCGTCGAACAGCTCTGCCTGACGGATCGCCTCGTTGTCGCCGAGCGGGCCACGCCCGCGAATGCTCGCGCCGACGCTGGTGACGGCAACGACGCCGACGACCACTGCGACGACGGCCGCCACGACCCAGGCCAGCCCCCAGCCGAGCAGGCGGCGGTTGTCGCCGTCGGGGCGCGGGTCGGTCGTCACGGTGGCTACTGTGCCAGCCCGCCAACCAGGGCAACCTCAAGCGCGGGTTAAGGCGCGGCTAAGGCGCCGGGCATCGGCCGGCGGGCGCTGTAGGTTCGCCGATGTGGCACAGGTGCTGATCATCGAGGACGACGACCGGATCCGTCCGCTGGTGATGCGCTCGCTCGACGCCAAGGGCTACGCCGTCTCGTCGGCCGCGACCGGCATGCAGGGCCTGTCGATGGCCGTCGAGCTCCGCCCGGATCTGGTGATCCTCGACCTGGGCCTGCCCGACATCGACGGCACCCAGGTGCTGTCGATGCTGCGGGCGGTCAGTGAGGTGCCGGTGATCGTGGCGAGCGCGCGCGACGACGAGCCCTCGCTGGTCAGCTGCCTCGACGCGGGCGCCGACGACTACGTGGTCAAGCCGTACACCACGGCCCAGCTGGAGGCGCGGATCCGCGCGGTCATGCGGCGTACGACGTCGACCACACCTCGGCAGAACCTCGTCGTCGGCGGGCTGGAGATCGACGTGGCCGCGCGCCGCGCGACCCTCGACGGCACCGAGCTGGAGCTCAGTCCGCGCGAGTTCGACCTGCTGCGCCACCTCGCCGAGAACGCCGGCGACGTCGTGACCAAGAAGGAGCTGCTGACCGAGGTCTGGCAGCAGGCGTGGGGCGGCTCGGACAAGACCGTCGACGTGCACCTGTCCTGGTTGCGCCGCAAGCTGGGCGAGTCGGCCTCCGCGCCGGAGTACCTGCACACGGTGCGCGGCGTCGGCGTACGGCTGGCGGCACCGGCGACCTCCACGGACGACTGAGATGCGGCGCAGCCTGATCGTGACCGTGGCGGCGGCGGTCTCGATGGTGCTCCTCGCGATGCTGGTGCCGATGGCCGTGCTGGTGCGCAGCTACGCGCTGGAGGACCGGCTCTCGCGCGCCGCCCTGGAGGTGCAGGCGACGGAGTCGGTGGTCTCCGGCCAGGACCCCGGCGCGATCTCGGTCTACGTCACCAAGATCAACCAGGCCGGTGACGGCACCACCACCGACGTGATCTATCCGCCGAGCACCGAGCACCCCGACGGGCTGGTGATCGGGCCCGAGACGGACCTTGATGTCGTCAGGGACTCCCGGGTGCTGCAGGCGCGGGCCACCGGCCAGGCCCGGGTGGACGACGTGTCGGGCGGCGTGCAGATCCTGGTGCCGGTGTCGCTCGGCGGGAGCAGCCCGGCCGCGGAGCAGACGACGGTCATCCGGATCCAGGTCGACCCACCCGGGCTCGACTCCGACATCGTGCGCAGCCTGGTGGTGCTGCTGGCCCTCGGGATCGCGCTGCTGGCCGGCGCCCTCGTCCTCGCCGACCGCCTCGGTCGCTCGTTCGTCTCCCCGATCCGCACGCTGGCCTCGCACGCGCAGCAGCTCGGCGAGCGCGGCCGGCCCGCGAAGGTGGCCGCCTCCGGACCGCCCGAGGTTCGCGACCTGGCGCACGCGATGAACCGCCTCGTCGACCGGATCGAGGTGCTCCTGGCCCGCGAGCGTGAGGGCGTGTCCGACCTCTCGCACCGGTTGCGTACGCCGATGACCGCGCTCCGGCTGCGGGTGGACGCGCTGTCCGAACCCGGGGACCGCGACCGGCTCGGGGCCGACCTCGACGAGCTCGAGAGCATGGTCGACCACGTCGTCACCGAGGCCCGGCGCTCGGAGCGTGAGGGACTGGTGCCCGAGTGTGAGGGCGTGGCGGTGATCACCGAGCGGGTCGAGTTCTGGCGACCGCTGGCTGAGGACCAGGGCCGCGACTACCAGCTCGACGTGCAGGTGGCGGGGCCGGTGCTCGTGCGGGCGTCGGAGCAGGACCTCCAGGCGCTGACCGACGTACTGCTCGACAACCTGTTCACGCACACACCGGAGGGCGTCGCGGTCCGGATCACGGTGACCGACCGTCAGGGCGGCGGGCTGGTGCTGACCATGGACGACGGCGGCCCCGGTCTCCCCGACGACTTCGACGTTGCTCTGCGAGGCGCGTCGGGCGCGGGCTCGACCGGCCTCGGGCTCTCCATCGTCAACAAGACCGCCACCGAGTCCGGTGGCGGTCTTGTGGTGGGGGTGTCGCCGGAGGGCGGGGCCCAGGTCGTGGTCGAGCTGGGCCCGCGCTCCTGACCGACGTCAGACGGTGATGCTCGTGCCGCAGGCGGTACGAGCGCCGACCCGCTTGATGCGCATCGTGAACTTGTCGGCGCCGGCGGTGTTGCCCCGGTAGGCGTCGACGTCGAGGTCGCCCTCGTAGTCGGCGGTGCGGATGCCGTTGAAGTAGGTCTTGCCGTCCTGCTTCAGGACGACCTGCCACTTCGAGCCGGCCCGCACGTTGTCGAGGTCAGCGCCGACCTCCCAGCCGCGACCCTCCCGGTCGACCGAGAAGTCGTAGTGGCCGGTGCCGCAGGCTCCCGAGCGCTCGACGTCGGCGTGGGCCGGGGCGGCAACCAGCACGGCGGCGGGGACGGCGAGCAGGGTCGCTCCGGTGGTCAGGGCGATGGACTTCTTGAACATGGCGATCTCCTTCTTGGGTGGGGTGGGTGCTTCAGCGGGTGAGCGTTGCGACACAGGGCGTGCCGTCGGGGGTCTGCGTGGCGGTGACGGTGAACTCGTCGCTGCCGGACTCGTCGGCGAGGACATCGGCGTCCAGCTCGCCGTCCTCGTCGGTCTGGCGCTCGCCGGTCAGCAGCGACGTACCGCCCTGCTCGACCAGGAGGGTCCAGGTCTCGCCGGGGGCCGACGACTGCAGCTCGAAGGCGACCTCGAGCCCTTCGTCGTCCTCTTCGGCAGAGAGCTGGTAGGTCGCGGTGTCGCAGGTGCCGCGGGCGCTGGCCTCGTCGTCTCCGCGAAGCACCAGCCACCCGCCGATTGCCACGACTGCGACCACGGCGACCGCGGCGACCGCGATGACGGACTTCTTCATTGCTGACTCCTCTGTTGGGGTGATGACAGAAGAGTCGCGTGAGCGCCGCTAAGCCCGAACCAGCGTGGTGCTAAGGGCAGGCAAAGGCGCTATCGCAGCAGTGACGCTTCATCACGGTATGCAGGGAAGTCTTCGCTTCCCACGGGGTGCTCACCGTGGGAAGCGGCGGTTCGTCTGCATACCGTGATGAAGCAGCAACAGCGGCCAATCAGCCCTTCGGCACGTTCTCCAGCTCGGCCAGCCAGGCCGTCGCGCTCGCGTCGGACGGCATCCGCCAGTCGCCGCGGGGGGACATGGTGCCGCCGGCGCTGACCTTCGGGCCGTTGGGCAGGGCGGAGCGCTTGAACTGGCTGGCGAAGAACCGCTTCACGAAGACCTCCAGCCACTGCCGGATCACCGGGAGGTCGAAGGCGGCGCGTCGGTCATCGGGGAAGTTCGGGGGCCACTCCCCCGTCTCCACGTCGTGCCAGGCGTGCCATGCCAGGAACGCGATCTTGCTCGGGCGGTAGCCGCGGCGGATCACGTGGAAGAGCGTGAAGTCCTGGAGCGAGTAGGGGCCGACGGAGTCCTCGGTGCGCTGCGGCAGCTGGTCCTCGCGTGAAGGGATCAGCTCGGGGGTGATCTCCTGGTGGAGGATCTCCTGGAGCACGTCGTTGGTCTCGGCCTCGAACTGGCCGGTGTCCATCACCCAGCGGATCAGGTGCTGGATCAGGGTCTTCGGCACGCCGCCGTTGACGTTGTAGTGCGACATCTGGTCGCCGACGCCGTAGGTGCACCAGCCGAGGGCGAGCTCCGAGAGGTCGCCCGTGCCCAGCACGATGCCGCCGCGGTGGTTGGCGAGCCGGAACAGGTAGTCGGTGCGCAGGCCGGCCTGGACGTTCTCGAACGTGATGTCGTAGACCTCCTCGCCCTTGGCGTAGGGGTGGCCGAGGTCCTTCAGCATCTGCCCGGCGGCCTCGGTGATCGGGAGGGTCTCGAAGTTGACGCCGAGCGACTTGGACAGCCGGGTGGCGTACGACTTGGTCGCCTCGCCGGTCGCGAAGCCCGGCATCGTGAAGGCGTGGATGTCGCTGCGCGGCCGCCCGAGGCGGTCCATCGCCTTGGCCGCGACGATCAGCGCGTGGGTCGAGTCGAGGCCACCGCTGACCCCGATGATGATCTTGGGCTGGCCGATCGCGGATAGCCGCTGCTCGAGCCCCGAGACCTGGATGTTGTAGGCCTCGTAGCAGTCGAGGGCCAGTCGCGCCGGGTCGTCGGGCACGAACGGGTAGCGGTCCACCTTGCGACGGAGCCCGATGTCGCCGGTCGGCGGCTGCAGCTCGAAGGCCACCGTGCGGAACTCGCGGACGCGCTCGTCGTAGGTCCGGCGGTTGTCGTCGAACGTGCCCTGCCGCAGCCGCTCCTGGCGGATCCGGTCGAGGTCGATGTCGGCGATGGTGCGCCGCGCCTCCTCGGGGAAGCGGTCGCCCTCGGCGAGCAGGTCGCCGCACTCGTAGACCATGGTCTGGCCGTCCCAGGACAGGTCGGTGGTCGACTCCCCCTGGCCCGCGGCCGAGTAGAGGTACGCCGCTGAGCAGCGCGCGCTCGCACTGCGCACCAGCAGCCGCCGGTCCTCGGCGCGAGCGACGGTGATCGGGCTGCCCGACAGGTTGAGCAGCACGTGCGCGCCCGCGAGTGCAGCCTCGGCGCTCGGCGGCACCGGCACCCACATGTCCTCGCAGATCTCCACGTGGATCTTCAGGTCGGGCAGGTCGCTGGCCGCGAAGATCAGGTCCGGCCCGAAGGGCACGGCCTCGCCGGCGAGGTCGATGAAGGACGCGCGGCGGTCGTCGCCCGGAGCGAACCACCGGCGCTCGTAGAACTCACGGTACGTCGGCAGGTAGGACTTCGGCGCGACCCCCAGCACCCGACCGCGGTGGATCACGACCGCGCAGTTGAGCACGCGGGTGCCGTGCTCGAGCGGCGCTCCGACCACGATCACGGGCAGCAGCTCGGCGCTGGCCCGCACGATCTCCTCGACCCCGGCGACCACCGCGTCCAGCAGCGTGTCCTGGAGGAACAGGTCGTCGACGGCGTACCCCGACAGAGCGAGCTCCGGGAAGACCGCCACCGCTACGCCTTCGTCGTGGCACAGCCGCGCCTGCTCGATCACCCGCTGCGCGTTGGTCGCGGGGTCGGCGATCGCCACCGGCAGCGTGCAGGCGGCAACCCGCGCGAAGCCGTGAGCGTAAGCGGAGTAGAAGTCCACAAGGCGAGTCTAGGGACCGCGATCGGGGACTACCGACGGACGAGGCTTCCGTCGCCGTCGGAGATCGCGACCTCGGCTCCTGCCGGGATGGTCGAGACGTGGGTCCGCTCATCCGTAGACGTGTCCCAGAGCACCAGATCGTCGGCGATCTCGATCAGCAGTCTGGTCTCGTCGACCCAGAGGTGCAGGTGGACCTCGTCGATCGACACACCCTCCACCGGGAGCAGGGCAGTCGGCTGGCCTGCAGTGTTGAGGACGAGGACTCCGTCGGCGTCGACGGCCTCGCCCGAGCCGAGTCCCGACCTCACCACGGCGATCACATCGGCGTCGTCATAGCCGGCTGCCGGACCGTGAAGGTCGCCGAGATGGCGCATGTCCAGCCGCGTCCCCTGGACCTGAAAGTTCGTCCACGTGACGTAGTCGCCGTCCACGAACTCGTGCAGCCGCCCGTCGCCGGCGATATCGATGGCGTCGAGGTCATCGCCGGCCGGGAAGGCGACGCTGTCCGTGCTGAACCGCCGCCGCCCCTCATGCTCCCTGCTCTCCCCACCCGGGCCCGGCAGGTCGTAGAAGAACCCGACACCGTCGTTCGCCCACAGGCCGGAGATACTCGGCGCCTCCACGGGGTAGGAGAACGCGCGGTCCGCGTACATCGAGTAGATCGCGAACTGGCTCTCTTCGCGCAGTGCGATCGCGCCCCCGTCAGCCGTCAGCGAGTGACGGAAGAGCGTGCCCGTCGCCTTCGTCACGCTCTGCCACGTGCCGCCCGCCTGCACCAGGTGCACGACGCCCCCCGCGGACTGCACGGCCGCGATCACACTTCCGCCGCGTCCATCCAGGGGTTCGGTCCCATGGCTGAGGTCTGCGGGCAGGTTCAGTGAGTCGTCCTGAGGCAGGTCAACCGTCGAATCAAGCGCCGGCCGCACCATCTCGGTGGCCACGACTCCACCGCTTGGCGTGGTCGGTGCCGGCGCGGGAGCCGGACCAACCGTCTCACCGGGCCCGAGCAAGCGCACTGCGATGACGATCGCGATCACGGCAACTGCCGTACCAACCGCCACGGTTGCCCCGCGCCTGCGAGTACGGCGGTGACGTGCCTCGGTCAGCGCACCGCTCGCGAGGGCGGGCGGATCAAGGGCGTCCGTGGCGCGGTCGAGCACGGCGTGCAGGTCGCCGGTATCGAAGGGAGCGTTCATCGGGTCCTCCCGATCAGGTCGAGGAGCTCGGGGGCGCCGTCGCGGAGCCTGGCCAGGGCCACCGAGTTCTGGCTCTTGACCGTGCCGACGCTCACGCCCAGGACGTCGGCGGTCTCCCGTTCGGTGAGGTCGTCGAAGTGGCGCAGCACCAGCACGGCCCGTTGTCGTGGCGTGAGCCGGCCTAGCGCTCGGCGTACGACCATCGCGGTCTCGTGGTCGGTGCTGATGACAGCGATGTCCGACGGCTCGGCCACCGCGAACTCCCGCCGGCGGCGCCACCAGGAGACGTTGTCGCGGACGATGATCGTGCGGGCGTACGCCGTCGGGTTGCCGCCACTGAGCCGGCCCCAGCGGAGCGCCACCTTGACCAGCGCTTCCTGGACCAGGTCCTGGGCGCGATGAAGGTCGCCGGACAGCAGGTAGGCCGACCGGAGCAGCTGGCGCTCCACGCCGGCTGCCCACTCGGTGAACCCTTGGTCGTCCACTCGGCTCCTTCCGTCACCCCATGAACGCCCGCAGGGCCGCCGATGGTTGGGGCGATTTGCGCCCACCGATGAGTCTCGCCGCTTCGGGCGGTCGAAATGAGCATGACGCTCATCAGCCCCTGCCTCTGGTTCGACGACAACCTCGAGGAGGCAGCGAACTTCTACACCTCCATCTTCCCCGGCTCGTCGGTCGGTCACCTGAGCCGCTACACCGAGGCAGGCCCGGGTGAGCCCGGCACCGCGATGGCCGGAGAGTTCACGCTCAACGGCATCCCCTTCCGGGGCATCAACGGCGGGCCCACCCACGCGAAGTTCACCGAGTCGATCTCGTTCAGCATCACCTGCCGCGACCAGGCCGAGGTCGACTACTACTGGGACTCCCTCGTCGACGGCGGCGAGGAGTCGGTGTGCGGCTGGCTCAAGGACCGCTTCGGCCTCTCCTGGCAGATCGTGCCGACCCGGCTCTACGAGCTGGTCTCCGACCCGGACCGGGCCCGCGCGAGGGCTGCCAGCGAGGCGATGTTCGGGATGACCAAGATCGTGATCGCCGACCTGGAGGCCGCGGCCAACGCCGTATCGGCCTGACTAGTGCACTACGCCGACTCGAGCCAGCCCTCGCACTCTGGCACCCGCAGGTCGAGCCAGCGCTCCAGCCCGGAGGCGCCGTCGACGGAGACGTCGAGGCCGCGCGAGCCCGGTCGGCGGATGACCCACCGGCGGTCGATCAGGTTCTCGGCGATGGCGGCCCCCAGACCGCCCGCGAGGTGCGGACGGCGCTCGGTCCAGTCGATGCACTGACGCAGCAGCGGACGCGGCGCCGCGTGGAGGAGCGCCAGGTCGATGCCGACCTCGCCCAGCACGTCCGAGGCGCGGTCGCCCAGGACCAGCACGTCGCTGTCCGAGCGCAGCGCCTCGTTGCGCACCAGCGCGTCGGTCACGCCCGTGCCGAGCACGCCGGCGAGGTGGTCGTAGCAGAGCCGCGCCCGGCGCAGCCGCCGCTTGGAGTTGGCGCCGCGCAAGCGAAGTCACGGGCAGGTCGGGAGCGAGGTGCTGCATCGCCTCGAGCATCTCCGCGACCTCCACGGAGGCCAGGCGGTAGACCCGCCGGCGGCCATCCGGCTCCACGGACACCAGTCCACCGGCCAGCAGCTTCTTCAGGTGCCCGCTGGCCAGCGACGGTGACGCGTCCGCGAACTCCGCCAGCTCCGACGCACCCAGGCCGCCACCGTCGAGCAGTCGCAGCAGGATGGCGGCCCGTACGCGGTCGCCCACGAGGGCGCCGACTGCGGCCAGGTCGAAGTCAATGGACATGTGCCGAGCCTAGGTCGGGAAAGCTTCAGTGCAGACTGAAACGTCGACCGCCTAGCGTGGGTACATGAAGTCTTGGCAGCGGGTGGCGCTCGCGATGTTCTCGGTGGGCTGGGGTGCCAACCAGTTCTCCTCGCTCCTGGTGGCCTACCGCGACGAGATCGGGATGTCGGCCCAGACCCGCGCCTTCCTCTTCGGCGTGTACGCCGTGGGGCTGGTGCCCGCGCTGCTGGTCGGCGGCGCCGCCTCGGACCGCTGGGGCCGGCGTGCGGTGGTGCTGCCCTTCGTCGTGCTGTCGCCGCTGGCGACGGTGCTGCTGATCGTGGAGCACGACTCGGTGCCGGGCCTGGCCGTGGCGCGGCTGCTGGCCGGCGCCTGCTCCGGGGTCGTCTTCGCTGCTGCGAGCGCGTGGATGGCCGACCTGTCGGCCGAGGAGGCTCCCGGCACGGCTGCCAAGCGAGCCGCGATCTCGCTGTCGGCCGGCTTCGGCCTGGGGCCCCTGGTGGCCGCGCTGATCGGCGAGTGGTCGGCGTACCCGCTGCAGCTGTCCTACGTGCCCCACCTCGTGCTCGGCCTCGCCGCACTCGTGCTGCTGCTGCCGGCTCCAGGGCCGCGGCCTGAAGGAGTCACTCCCCGGCCGCTGCTCCGGATCCCGGCGGTGACGCACCAGGCACCGTTCCTGCTGCTCGTCGCGCCGGCCGCGCCGTGGGTGTTCTTCTGCGCGATCTCGTTCGCCTACCTGCCGGGCGAGCTCGGTGGCGCGCAGGGTGGTGCGGTCGCGTTCGCGGGAGTGCTGACCGGCCTCACCCTCGGCACGGGAGTGCTGGTGCAGCCACTGGCGCGGCGGCTGGACGATCGCCGCCACCTGCTCGCCGGGCAGCTGGGCCTCGTGCTGGTCACCCTCGGACTCGTGGTCGGCATCCTCGCGCTGTCGGCCCACAGCCGGTTGCTGCTCCTGCTCGCGGCGCTGGTCTTCGGCGCCGCCTACGGCTGCTGCCTGGTCTCGGGGCTGCGCGAGACCGAGCGGCTCGCCGCCCCCGACGAGCGGGGTGCGACGGTCGCGGTGTTCTACGGGCTCACCTACGTCGGCTTCGCGGCGCCGTACGTCCTCGGCGGGCTGGCCGGGCTCGGCCTCGGCGCCCGCGGCGCGCTGGCCGTCGCCGCCGGGTCGGCGCTCGCGTGCCTCGTGCTGGTGTCCGTGGCCCGTCGCTCGCTCAGTGCGTTCGTCGATACTCCGCCAGCCAGCGCTCGTCCGCAGCCTCCTCCAGCTCGACCAGAGTGATGCCGTCGGTCGCCAGCGACGCCATGTCGGCGCGGGTCAACGGAAACGGCGGACCCGGCGCGGCCGGCGTCCCGCCCGCACGGAAGGCAACCGCCAGCAGCGTGCCGCCAGGCGCCACCAGGCTGCGTACGCCGGCAGCCGCGTCGGTGCGCGGCGGGTCGGGCAACGCCTGCAGCGTGAAGATCTCGACCACCAGGTCGAACGCCCCGACCAGGTCGTCGCTCAGCGCGAGCAGGTCGGCCACGCGATAGTCGACCTGGCTTGACGGGTGCCGCGTCTTCGCCTGCTCGATGGCTGTCGGCGCGATGTCGAAGCCGGTCGTCCGGAAGCCGAGCCCGGCCAGGAACTCCGCATCGGCGCCGAGCCCGCAGCCGACGACGACCGCGGTGCGATCGCGGCCGTCCAGGTCCGCGCCTCCTGCCCACTCGGCCAGCAGCGGGTGCGGCTGGTCGCGGTCCCACGGCATGCTGACCTGCCCGGCCGCGCCCTCGGCGTACAACCGGTCGAACCACGCCGTCGGCTCGCCGTCGCCGATCGCCTCGCTCGACAGCTCGTCGGCCCGCTCGTCCCAGTCACGCGTCATGCCGTCAGCGTAGGAGCCGGGCGTGAGCGGCGACACAGTCGAGGGCCGTCGTTTCGGGGCTAGCCTTGACGACGTTCGACGCCAAGTCCGTGGACTCCATCAGGGAGCCGCGAGATGAGTTGAAGGAGCTCGATGATGAGCACGCCCGAGGAGACCGCGCCCTACGGCAGCGGTCCGGCCGCACCCGACCGCCCCCGCACCGGTCAAGCGAGTCCGCACCCATCACCTGCGGGAGATGAAGGAGCGCGGCGAGCGCTTCTCGATGCTGACCGCCTACGAGCAGTACGCCGCGCAGACCTTCGACGAGGCCGGCATCGAGGTGCTGCTGGTCGGCGACTCCGCCTCCAACAACGTCTACGGCAACGAGACGTCGCTGCCGGTCACGGTCGACGAGCTGATCCCGCTCACCCGCGCGGTGTCGCGCTCGGTGCGCCGGGCGCTGGTCGTCGGCGACCTGCCGTTCGGGTCCTACCAGGCCTCGCCCGAGCAGGCCTACCTCACCGCCGCCCGCTTCATGAAGGAGGGCGGCGCCCACTGCGTGAAGCTCGAGGGCGGCGTCGAGATGGTGCCGCAGATCGAGAAGCTGACCCGCGGCGGCATCCCGGTGATGGCCCACATCGGCTTCACCCCGCAGTCCGAGCACACGCTCGGCGGCTACCGCGTGCAGGGCCGCGGCGACACCAGCTCGCGGGTGCTCGACGACGCCAAGGCCATCGAGGAGGCCGGCGCGTTCGCGGTGGTCATGGAGATGGTGCCGGGCGACGTGGCCGCGCAGGTCACCAAGGAGCTGGTGATCCCCACCATCGGCATCGGCGCCGGCCCGGAGTGCGACGGTCAGGTGCTGGTCTGGCAGGACGCGTTCGGCCTGCGCACCGGCAGGATGGCCAAGTTCGTCAAGCAGTACGCCGACGTCCACGGCGTACTCCTGCAGGCCGCCAAGGACTACGACGCAGACGTCAAGGCCGGGACCTTCCCGGGCCCAGAGCACACCTTCTAGTGGAGCTCCATGAGCCAGTACGAGATGCCCGACCAGTCCGGCCGGACCTTCGTGGTCACCGGCGCCAACTCCGGCATCGGCTTCGAGGCCGCCCGCACGCTCGCGGGCGCCGGTGGCCACGTGGTGCTGGCCGTCCGCGACCTCGCGCGCGGCGAGGAGGCGGCGGCGAAGATCGACGGCTCGACCGAGGTGCGCGAGCTCGACCTCGCGGACCTCGCGTCGGTGCGGAAGTTCGCGGCCGACTACACGACGCCGATCGACGTGCTGGTCAACAACGCCGGGATCATGATGGTCGCCGAGGGTCGGACCGTCGGACGGGTTCGAGCGCCAGATCGGCACCAACCACCTCGGCCACTTCGCGCTCACCAACCTGCTGCTCCCCCAGGTCACCGGCCGGGTGGTCACCGTCTCGTCAGGCCTCCACAACGGACCGCAGATCGACTTCGACAACCTCGACCTGGAGAACGGCGCGTACTCGCCGGGCCGGGCCTACCACCAGTCCAAGCTGGCCAACCTGCTCTTCACCTCCGAGCTGCAGCGCCGGCTCACCGAGGCCGGGCTCTCCGGTGCTGGCGACGGCCGCGCACCCCGGCTACTCCGCCACCAACCTGCAGAGCCACCACGCCAACCCGCTGATGACCAAGCTGATGTGGATCGGCAACCAGGTCTTCGCCACCAGTGCCGAGTTCGGCTCGCGGCCCACCGTGCACGCCGCGGTCGCAGACCTGCCGGGCGACAGCTACATCGGCCCGTCCGGGTTCCGGGGACTGCGCGGCGCGCCCGGCCCCAACCCGCGCTCCAAGGAGAGCAGGGACGCCGACGCCGCCCGCCGGCTGTGGGAGATCTCCGAGGAGCGCACCGGCGTCACCTGGCCGCTGTAGACTTCCGACGTACGGTGGGCGCATGCGCCGGCTGACCGTGACCGTCCCGCTCGCCCTCCTCGCCCTGGTGGCCACCGCCACGCCTGCGGTGGCCTGTCGATCCGCTGAGGAGCCGGCGCAGGCCAGGGCCGTGCTGGCGGAGCACCAACGGGCGGTGCCGCAGCTCAAGGTGACCAAGCGGGTGACCGGCCTGAGCAACCCGTGGGACGTGAAGTCGCTCGGCAACGGCCGGCTGCTGGTCACCGAGCGCGACACGGCGCGGGTGCTGCGTGGTCGGCAAGGGCGGCAAGCGACGGGTCGACGTTCCCGAGCGACAAGGTCTGGGTCTCGGGCGAGACCGGGCTGATGTCGCTGGAGGTCGACCCGTTCTTCGAGAGCAACCGCCGCTTCTACACCTGCAGCGGCTGGCAGGCCGGCAACGGCCACGACGTCCGGGTGATCGCCTGGAAGCTCAACAAGGCGGCGACCAAGGCCAGCCTGGTGCGCACGCTGGTCGGCGGCTTCCCGACCTCGAGCGGCCGGCACGGCGGCTGCCGGTTGCTGATCGCTCGCGATGGTTCGTTGTACGTCGGCACCGGCGACGCCGCGATCGGCACCAACCCCCGCGATCTCGACTCCCTCGGCGGCAAGACGCTGCGGCTCAACCGGTCGACCGGCGCGCCGTGGCCGAGCAACCCGTTCATCGACGCCAAGGGTCCCCGCCGCTACGTCGACACCTACGGGCACCGCAACGTGCAGGGCCTGGCCCAGCGCGCCGACGGCAGCGTGTGGTCGGTGGAGCACGGCTCCTACCGCGACGACGAGGTCAACCTCCTGGTGCCCGGCGGCGACTACGGCTGGAACCCCGTGCCCGGCTACAACGAGGAGGTGCCGATGACCGACCAGTCGCTCCCCGGCACCCAGCTCGAGGCCAAGTGGCGCTCCGGCAACCCGACCCTCGCGACCTCGGGCGCGACCTTCGTCAGCGGCAGGCAGTGGGGCGCGCTCAACGGCACCCTCGCGGTAGCCGCGCTCAAGGCGTCGCGGGTGCTGTTCCTGAGCTTCAACTCGGCCGGCAAGCTGGTGAAGACCCGGGTGCCGACCGAGCTGCGTCGGTACGGCCGGCTGCGCTCGATCTCGACGGCCGACAACGGCGACCTGCTGATCACCACCGACACCGACAGTGGCGGCGGCGCCGTGCTGCGGGTCAGTCCGAGGTAACGGTCAGGCGCTCCAGTCGAGCCACGCGCCACCTGCGGTCAGCGCGCAGAACCAGAACACCATCGCGCCCACCGCCACGAACACCAGCCGCTTCGGGTGCGGTGTCCACCACCGGCAGCAGAGCACGAACAGCACCAGCCACACGACCAACAGGGCGATCACGCCCCACGCGGGCGCGACCAGTCCGCTGGCGGCGTACAAGAAGAAGGCGGCGGCCATCAGGCACATGCCGACGAACGGCCAAGCGGATGCAGACTTCGGAGCGGTGACGACCCGACGACGTCGGAACATCAGTCCTCGAGGACGTTGTCGTTCCACTTCGGGTCGTTGTCCCACTCCTTGGTCCGCTCGGCAGCCTTCTCCAGCGCGCGTTCGGCCTCGGCCTCGGTGTCGTAGGGACCCATCCGGTCCTTGTAAGCACAGCCGTCGACGCCCTCGACCCGATGGTGGTTGAGGCAGTACCAGTACTCGCCCTTGGTGCTCATACACCGAAACTACAGGCGCTTCCCGGCAGAATGCACGCATGAGCTGGGCGACATGCAGCAACGGGCACGCCCACTGGGGTCGGCGGGGTGCCGCCGGACTCCTGGTGGCGCGGGGCGGTCGAGCCCTGCTCCAGCTGCGGGCCGGCTGGTCGCACCAGGGCGGCACCTGGTCGATCCCCGGTGGCGCCGTCGAGCGGGGCGAGACCAGCGTGCAGGCCGCCTTGCGCGAGGCCGAAGAAGAGCTCGGGCTCGCGGCCGACTCGATCGAGGTGCGCGGCTCGTACCTCGCGACCTGCGGCGGCTGGACCTACGAGACGGTCATGGCCGTGCCGCTGCGGACCCTCGAGCTCGCCAACCTCGCCGAGAGCAACGACCACCGCTGGGTCCCCGCCGACGACGTCGACGACCTCAAGCTGCATCCAGCCTTCCGGAGCGCGTGGAGCGAGCACACCTCCGGCCTGCGGGCCTTCGTCGACGCCGCCTGAGTCCCTCAGTCGCCGAGCGGCGCCAGCTTCGCCTCGTCACCCTCGAACGCGAACAGCAGCAGGTCGGCCATCGTGAACCGGTTGTCCTTGCCGAACCGCGGTCGGAACGCAGGATTGCGCACGATCGAGAACGTGCTGCCCTCCATCGCCCGGTGGAAGGTCTCGGCGACGATCCGCGCACCGACGCCGGTCAGCTTGCCGCCGTTGAGCTCGGCCTCACGCAGGACGTAGAACCACAACGGCGTCTGCTGCACGAACTTCTGACGCTGCTCGGTGGTCAGGTCGTCGAGCACAGCGCCACCGTCGCCCTGGATCAGCTGGCCTGGGTCAGCTTGGTGACCGGGACGCCCTTGCTGTTCAGGAGCGTCGCCATCTGCTGTCCGGTGGCGAGCTTGACCATGCCGGCGCGGGTCAGGTTGCGGAAGGCGAGGTTGGCCTGCAGCGTGCCGAAGTCGTCGTCGTCGCCACCGAACGATCCCGGCGGGAGGAACTTCAGCGACTCGGCGAGCACCGTGTCGATGCCGCGCGCCAGGTTGTTGGCGCCGGCGGGCGGCTTCAGGTCCGGGCGGCCGACCGACGAGAAGGCGTAGAGACGCCGCCAGTCGGCGATCCAGTTGCTCGGAAGGGCGCGGTCGCCCTCGGCGAGGAAGCCGCTGGTGCCGGAGAACTCGAAGAGGAACTCCAGGGTGCCCGCGGTGCCGGCGAACCGCAGGTTCCAGTCATAGTTGCGCCGGATCATCGAGTGGCCGAACCGGAACGCCGCCACCGAGAACTCCACCGGCATCGTGGGCATGCGTGAACGGGTCGGCGCCGACCTCGAACACCTTGCGGCCGTTGGTGAAGACGTCGTCGACGACGGCCTTGTCGCAGATCCGGTTCAGGTAGTCGGTGCGCAGCATCCACTGGTAGTGGAGGACCACCAGCCGCCGGGCCCGGCTGAACCGCTCGTTGGCCGGCGTGTCCGGGTCGAGGGTGTCGACCACCCGGTTGTGGAACCGGATCATGGCCAGGTGGTGCTGGGCCACGGCGAGGTTCTCGTCGTTGCGGGGGTCGGGGATCAGCGCCCTACGCCGGTTGGGACCCGTCTCCTCGGTGCCGACGCGGGCCAGGTCGAACCCGACCCGGGCCCGGTCCGGCGGGGTCTTCACGGTCTTGCCCATCTTGAGGTGCCGGTCGTCGGCGTAGAACTCGGCGGAGACGGGTCGGTCGGCCCGGCGCCGTACAAGGAGTCGAGGTCGAGGGTCGGTGACCGGCCCTGCAGCAGGTCCGCCGGCGACACCGTTTCACCGAGCGTGACCACCGTCTTGTCGAAGGTCAGGTCGTGGTCGACGAACTGGCCGAGGTAGGTGTAGCCGGCCGGCACCCTGCTGTTGTGTCCGGCCGTCGGCCCGATCATCGCCGCCGCGACCTTCTTGCGCAGCGCCAGCGGCAGCTGCGCCGGCCCCTGCGGGCCCATCCGCGAGAAGCGGAACTCGGGAGCAGCCCTGGCGGCCCCTCTGGCCGCCCGCCCCTCACCCTCGATGGGGAACTCCGACCGCCCGTGCGGCGGCGTACGCCCTGCTTCGACCATGGTGATTCCCTCCGTAGGAACCCAAAGTAAAGAGAGAGGAGGCGTCGAGTAAAGGTCGGCTGCCTCGGGTCGTGTGCCTGAGGGTGCGGCATGGCGCACTGTCAGCCACACGACCCCACTCCGACCGCTACCCTTGCGCGTGGATGGGCTGGCCGGGCGACCGCGTGGAGGAAACTCCCCGAGGAAGGTCCGGGCTCCTCAGAGCAAGGTGGTGGGTAACTCCCACCCGGGGCAACCCGCGGGACAGTGCCACAGAGAACAAACCGCCTGCACCGCAAGGGGCAGGTAAGGGTGAAACGGTGGTGTAAGAGACCACCAGCACATCGGGTGACCGGTGTGGCTAGGTAAACCCCGCCTGGAGCAAGGTCAGACAGTGCACGTTCGAGGGCTGCTCGCCCGAGTGCACGGGTGGACCGCTGGAGGCGGCCGGCAACGGTCGTCGTAGATGGATGGTCGCCCTCGTTGCAAGACGAGACAGAACCCGGCCTACAGGCCAGCCCATCCGCTCAAAGCCGGGTGACGTTGAGTGCGACGTCCGCGACCACCAGCGCGGCGGCAAGGACGAGCACCACCAGAATGAACTGCTTCATGACATCTCCGTCATCGTCGGGGTTGGGGGCGGCGCCTACCCGAAGGTGAATGCGTAAGCCTCTGCACCCGGTTCGCCGAACGTGATCTGCAGAACTCGTTCGTCGACGACGTCGTGGGCACGGAACAGCTGGTACATGCGGCCGTGGTCCAGGATGCCGTTGCCGTCGCCATCGATGTCCCCGCCGTGCGAGAGGCCGGGCGGCTTGCCATCGAGGAGCACCCGGAAGCGGAATTGACTCGCTATCGCCCGAAGTCATGACCAGGTGAACGTCCCGAGCATGGAATCTGAAAGCGATGCTGCCACCGGCCCCATCGAGGACGACTCGCTCGCGGCCGATGGTCCACTCACCCTCGAGGGACCAGCCGTTCAAGGGCAGGTCAGCGGGAAGCTGATAGTCGACACTCCCGTCGAAGACATCGCGGGAGGCGGTGACGAAGCCAGATCGTCGTCCATAGCCCAGGTAGGTCTCGGGGCTGCGCAGGCTGCCCCAGTCGGCCTCCGCTTCGTCGCCTCGAGCCGACGACTGTCGTCAGAGCCCGGTCGACGCCCAGCATTCGCTGCAGCACGCGCTCGGTGTTCTCGTAGTCGCCTTCCCCGAAGTGGCGGTGACGGACCGTTCCTTGCTCATCGAGGACGTAGAGCGCCGGCCAGTAGTGATTGTCGAATGACCGCCAGATCTCATAGTCGTTGTCCACCGCGACCGGATAGTTGATGCCTCGCACTTCGACTCGCTCGACGGACCCCATCAAGATCGTGCTCGAAGGAGAACTCCGGCGTATGCACTCCGATGACGAGCAGACCATCGTCTCGGTACGCCTCAGCCCAGGCTCGCCGGTAGGCCGCCGTGCGCATCCAGTTGATGCACGTGAAGGTCCAGAAGTCGACCAGGACTACGCGGTTCCGCAGCTGTGTGCCGTTGAGGGGCTCTGAGTTCAACCACGCGGTCGCACCGGCGAACGTGGGGATGCCCCGGCCCCGACCCCGGATGGCTGCCACGCCGGCGGCGAGAGGCACTCCGGCAGCTGCCACGACAGCGCCCCTCACCAGGGTGCGCCGAGATGGTCGGCGCCCGACGGAGTGCGGCGAAGCAGAGCCTGAACCGTCGAGGGGCGGGTCCGCGAGCATGGCGCGCATGATGTGGTCCCTTCGATTGAAGAGCTGGGGGTGTCCAGCCTCGCGTCGTCGGGGTTCCGTCGCGCCCCTGAAAACACTGGTCGACCCACGGGCGCGGCACACCTTCGGCACGGGAGCTCACGTAAGGACCGCGCTCAAGGCCGGCTGGAGATCTCGCCGTGCCGTGACGCCGAGCTTCACGAAAACCTTGCGCAGGTGCCACTCGACGGTGCGGGGACTGATGAACAGTTCACGTCCTATCGCGGAGTTCGTCAGCCCGTGGCTGCGAGGCGAGCGATGTGCATCTCCTGCGCGGTGAGGTTGCGCTGGGTGTCGGCAGTGCGCTTGCGCACCGTCTCGCCGGTCGCGGCGAGCTCCAGGCGGGCCCGCTCGGCGAAGGCGTCGACGCCCATGCAGGACAACGTCTGCTGCGCCTGCGCGCAGCTGCTCCCGGGCGTCCAGGCGGCGGCCCGCGCGCCTGAGCCACTCGCCGTAGAGCAGTCGTGCGCGAGCCGCGTCCACCCGCACCGCAGTGCGCCCTAGGCGTTCGACAGCCTCCCGGTAGAGAGCTTCTGCTGGCTTTCCGTCTGAAGCTGAGCCTCGCTGCGGGCCGCCAGCCCCAACGCCCACTCGGTACCGCTGGCGCGCGTCATGCAGTCGAGACGCTCGAACGCAATGGCAGCGGAGCTGAGATCACCAGCCCGCACCGCCGCCTCGATCAGCTCGACCAGTCCCCAGTTCGACACCCCCATCTCTTCTGGACAGTCGAGGCGATCCGCGCTGCGTCCAGGGCTTCGGCGTAGCTGGCCGAGCCCGTTGCAGAGCATCGCCTTCGCCCAATGCGTCAAGGCCACGCCGATGCCCTCGCCACGCTGGGCGACGTCGGACATGGCGGTTGCGATCAGCGGCCCGCTTCGGCTGCGTGACCGCGGAAGGCGGCCAGACCGATGGCGCCGTACGGCACGAGTGAGGCTTCGGCCGCCTCGGTCACCGCACTGATCTCGCCTGACCGTCGCAGACGCGGCGACCAGATCACCGGCGTACAGCTGCACGAAGACCCGAGTGTTCAAGGCCAGCGGCAGGGCGCTGAGCGCGCCCGCCTCACGGACGATCTTGAGGTGTCGACTGGTCAATCGGTCCCACGCCGCGTTCGTCCCACAGATCGGAGGCGACGACGGCCGAGAGCCACATGAATCGCACGCCCTCTTCGAGGGACAGCTCATCCGTGTCGAACGCCTGAACCGCTCCGTGGAGGAGCGCGCCGCGGCCGGGTAGCCGTCCGCGAAGCGCACGGACACCGCCTGCAGCAGCAAGTCGCCTCGTCGGGCCAGTGCCATCGTGGGCGCGCTCCGCGCGGCCTCTGCAACCTCCAGGCGCCGATGCCGGCGGCTAGACGCCCTGCGAACAAGGTCGCGGTCAGGGCATCCACGTAGCTGTCGAGGGCGAGCTCGATGTCCAGCGGTTCCAGCCGATGCGCGGCGGCCACGAGCAGCGGCAGAGCCTCGTTGCCGCGGTTGCAGGCGAACCCGACCTGGGCACGCAGGACGTCGAGGCGGGCCGACTGCAGGTCCGTGAGCGGTCCTTGCGCGGCCTCGTCGAGCAGCACCAGGGCGGCTTCGAAGGTGCCGGCGTGCAGCATCGCTTGGGCGGCGCCGAGCTGTCGCTGCGCACGCGCCTCAGGAACGGGGGTGAGCTCGGCTGCACGCTGCAGAAACGCTGCCGCGGCCGCCAGTCCGCCGTGAGCAACCGCGCGACCCGCGGAACGCTCGAGCTCGGCCGCTACCGCCTGCGTCGGGGCCGGTGGCCGCATGCGCTCGATGCCACGCCCGTCGGTCCGGATCCACGCCCGGGTCGGTCACGTCGAGCCAGTGCGCGGTGCGCAGCCTGGCGCTCGGTCACGCCGGCAGACCGATACGACCACTGAGCGGACGAGCGGGTGCCGGAACCGCACTCCGTCGCGTACGTCGATGAGTCCCGCGGACTGGGCCGGTACGACCGCATCCTCCGAGAGGTCGCAGAGCGCCGCTGCCCGCCAGAGCAGGCCGGCGTCACCCAGCGGATCAGCCGAGGCGATCAGCAGTAGGCGCTGAGTGTTCGGTGGCAGCGACTCCACCTGATGCCGGAAGCCCGTCCTCCATGCGGCTCGTCAGCGTTCGCGGTCTCCCTGGCTTTCCTCCGAAAGCCAGCTCCGCCGTCGTGAACCAACGCGGCAGCTCCAAGAGGGCCAAGGGGTTGCCTCGAGTTTCAGCCAGAATGCGGTCGCGGACGCGCTCGTCCAGGGGACCGGTAGCGGCAGCCTCCAGCAGGGCCGCCGCGTCACTCCGGTCCAGTCCCTCGACCAACAGCTCGGGCAGCCGAGCCAGGGATGCGTCAGCTGCGCTCACCCTGGCGGCGAAGACCAGCACGACTGCTTCCGCTTCGAGCCGGCGCGCCACGAAGCCGAGCGCCTGGATCGACGCCTGGTCCAGCCACTGCGCATCGTCGACGAGGCACAGCACGGGCTGGTGCTGAGCCGCCTCGGCGAGCAAGGTCAGCAGAGAAAGCCCCATCAGCAACGGATCGGGCGGCCTGCCGCTGCGCAGTCCGAACGCAGTTCCGAGCGCAGCTGTCTGCGGGGTCCGGAAGGCTGGCGAGCTCGTCGAGCAGCGGCCCGCACAGCTGGTGGAGCCCGGCGTAGGCAAGCTCCATCTCCGACTCGACGCCGGACACCCGCAGGACGCGCAACCCCGAGGTGGCGCTGAGAAGGTACTCCAGCAACGCCGACTTTCCGATGCCTGGCTCGCCGCGGACGACGAGCACCCCGCTGGTGCCAGAACGGGCTGCCTCGATCAGGCGCCCGAGCCGCGCGCAGTCGCTCTCGCGTCCGCGCAGGGCCGGCAGAGGATCCACGGGATCCAGGAGGAGGTGGTGGGGGTCAGGAGATCCCTTCGCGAACTCCGTGTCGGTCGCATCGTGCATCTCCGGCTCCTCCGTGTGCAGGTTCGGCGCTTGCCCGCTGACCTCCCCTCACCGTCCCTGCGGGTGGCCCGGAAATCACCCGGGGCAACCACGGGCGGGATCCCCAGGTGCTGGCGCGGCACCCCCTGACCCGGGCGTGCTGCGGGCGCGACCCGAGTGGTCTAGACCGCCCATCAAGCCTCTGTAGGTCGCGGTCCCGTCCTGAGCAAGCGCTAACGTCACAGCCATGTGGGCCCGCCATCAACCTGCCCTCGTCGACCGGCTGGACGAGTGCCAGGTGCTCGATGGGCTCCTCGAGGGCGTCCATGCGGGCAGCAGTGGGGTCCTGGTGATCCGCGGAGAGGCCGGAGTCGGCAAGTCGGCCCTGCTGGATCGCTGCATGCGCCAGGCGTCCCGGTTCCAGGTACGTCGGATCGCCGGCGTGGAATCGGAGATGGAGCTGCCGTTCGCGGGACTGCATCAGCTCTGCGCACCCATGCTTGATGGCGTCGACTCTCTTCCTCAACCGCAGCGGGACGCGTTGTGCGTGGCTCTGGGGCTGGCTGCGGGGGACCCTCCGGACCGCTTCCTGGTGGCCTTGGCGGCTTTGGGACTGCTGTCGCATGTAGCCGCACAACAACCGCTGTTCTGTGTGATCGACGATGCGCAGTGGCTCGACGCAGCGTCGGCTCAGGCGTTGGGCTTCGTGGCGCGCCGGCTGCGAGCAGATACGGTCGCGATGGTGTTCGCCGTGCGGGAGCCCAGCGCCGAGCTCGAGTTCCAAGGCCTGCCGGAGCTCCGTCTGGAAGGGCTGCCCGAAGAGGACGCGCGGGCGCTGCTCAGCACGGTCATCCCGGGTCGGCTCGACGAACGCGTCCGCGACCGGCTCGTGGCCGAGACGCGAGGCAATCCGCTGGCGCTGCTGGAACTTCCAGTGACACTGACCTCGACCCAGCTGCCCGGCGGCTTCGGACTGCTCGAGCCGCAAGATCTGCTCGGACGTATCGAGGAGAGCTTCATCTCTCGGCTGGAGCGGCTCTCCGAAGAGGCTCGGCTGCTGCTGCTGATCGCCGCCGCCGAGCCGGCCGACGACCCACTCCTCGTCTGGCGGGCAGCCGAAGGTGTCGGCGTGCGACCGGAGGCAGCAGCGGTGGTCGAGAGTGAAGGGCTGCTCGAGATCAAGGAGGCGGTCCGGTTCCGTCATCCGCTCGTGCGTTCAGCCATCTACCGCTCGGCGACGCCGAGCGATCGGCGTAGAGCCCACGTCGCATTGGCCGAGGCCACCGATCCGCGCCTGGACCCGGATCGCCGCGCTTGGCATCTCGCAGCCGCCGCGGCGGGTCCTGATGAGCACGTCGCGCTGGAGCTCGTGCGGTCGGCAGACCGTGCGCAGGCGCGTGGCGGTCTTGCCTCGGCAGCGGCCTTCCTGCGGCGTTCGGTGGGGCTGACGCTCGACCCGGTGCTGCGAGTCGACCGTGGGCTGGCGGCTGCGCAAGCGAGTCTCCACGCCGGTGAGTTCGATGTCGCACTGAAGCTGCTCATTGCCACTGCAAGCGAGACCGGTACCCTCGCCGAGTTCCAGCTCGCCCGGGTCGACCTGCTGCGCGCGCACATCGTGTCCGCCTCCGGTGCAGGAGGCGACGCACCCGGCATGCTGCTGAAGGCCGCGCAGCGTCTCGAACCACTGGACGTGGGCCTGGCGCGCGAGACCTACCTGGACGCATGGGGTGCAGCGTTCTTCGCAGGCAAGCTGGCGGCAGCCACCGGAACGCTGGCCGTGGTCTCGAGTGCCGCCAGGTCCGCCGCAGACCCGGAGGCGTCTGGGCTCGCCTCGGACCTGATGCTCGAGGGGCTGGCCGTGCTGACGACCGATGGCCGCGCCGAAGCGGCGCCCACATTGAGTCGTGCGATCGCGGCGTTCCGCGTGGAGGGCTTCCCAGTCGAGAAGGGGCTGCAGTGGGGCGTCCTCGCCTCCACGGCTTCGGTCGAACTGTGGGACTTCGACAGCTGGGAGGCCGTCATCACCCGCCAGATGGACCTCGCTCGCGAGGCAGGAGCCCTCGCTCCCCTCTCCATCGCCCTCAATGGTGTGGGCATCGTCGTGTCCTGGCGCGGCGATCTCGCTGCAGGTGCCGGGGTCATCGTGGAGGCGGATGCCATCACGGAGGCCACGCGCACGCGCATTGCGCCTTACGGCGCCATGCTTCACT
Organism: uncultured Actinomycetota bacterium; assembly: GCA_963769475.1. Classification (GTDB taxonomy): domain Bacteria; phylum Actinomycetota; class Actinomycetes; order Propionibacteriales; family Nocardioidaceae; genus Nocardioides. The sequence goes on from CAVYLX010000005.1 coordinate 690,167, forward strand.
CCGCCCTGCGCGGAAGGGAGTCCGAAGCGCGCGTCCGCATCGACGGGACGATGAAGGACGGCCTGGCCAATGGCGAAGGCATGGCGGTCCAATGGGCACACTGGGTGACGGCGATGCTCTACAACGGGCTCGGCCGTTACGAAGAGGCACTGGCCGCTGCCCGCCGTGCCGCGGACGACCCGGCGAGGCTGTTCGTCACCGGATGGGCCTTCGCCGAGCTCATCGAGGCGGCGGCCAGGACCGAGCAGCCGGAAGTGGGCGCCGACGCACTCGAACTTCTCGTGGAGAGCGCCCAGGTGAGCGGCACCGACTGGGGCCTCGGCATCGCAGCGCGGTCACGGGCTCTGCTCAGTGAAGGAGATGCCGCCGACGCCCTCTACCGCGCAGCAATCGATCGGTTGAGCGCGACCCGACTTCGTCCTGAGCTGGCGCGGGCGCATCTGGTCTACGGCGAGTGGCTACGACGCGAGGCACGGCGCGACGACGCACGCGTCCAGCTCGGCTCGGCACACGCGATGTTCGCAGCCATGGGTGCGGAGGGCTTCGCCGAGCGGGCTCGGCAGGAGCTGGAGGCCACAGGCGCGCAGGTGCGCAGGCAGGCCGATGTGTCTCCGCACCATGACCTCACTCCCCAGGAGCGCCACATCGCGAGGCTCGCTCGCGAGGGGCGGACCAACGTCGAGATCGGCGCGGAGCTGTACCTCAGTCCACGCACCATCGAGTGGCACCTCAACAAGATCTTCCTCAAGCTCGGGATCAGCTCGCGCAGGATGCTCCGGCAGGCGTTGCCCAGCTCGAAGCCGGAGGCCACCCCGGTCTAGCTGTCGGCGCCGGCGCCCGCTGGGCGGCGGCGCTGCGCCCATCTCGGAATCGGCCTCTCGACGGCAGCGATCCTGGCCATGTTCATTGGCACGCTGTGCAACCTGACGGGACGGGTCCGTGACGTTCGTTGTGTGGCCAGTAGCCAGTGAGCGAACCAGGGAAACCCCGGGCGCGAGGTGACGTCGTGACGACGAGGGTCGTCGACATCACCCGATCAGCTGGTCGGTGAAACTCACGAGGAGATCCAGATGAACGAGTTTTCTCTCGACCCAGTCCCGGAAGACAATCGGCCCCGGACCTCGACGCGGAGGCAAAGGGCGGCGCGGTTCGTGGCCCTTGCCGGCGCTGCCGCCATCGGTGTCACCGGCATCGCATTGCTCGGCACCACGGCCCTGTCTGCCGGCACCGTGGCTGCTACTCCGTCGCCGGCCCTCAAGCCGGCGTTCGGGGACATCGGTCTGGTCTCGACGGCACCGAACCTGCCGGCCGGATTCAAGTCGACGTTCAAGAGCCGCTTCGTACGAGCCAACGGCATCCGCCAGCACGTGGTCGTCGGTGGCGAGGGACCGCCCGTGCTGCTGGTGCACGGGTGGCCCGAGAACTGGTATGCCTGGCGCCACGTGATGCCGGAGCTGGCCAAGAACTACACGGTGATCGCCGTCGACCAGCGCGGCATCGGGCGAAGCCAGAAAACCGCGAGCGGCTACGACGCCGCGACTCTCGCCGACGACTTGGCCGCGCTGATGACGGAGCTCGGTCATGAGCAGTTCGCCGTCGTCGGCCACGACACCGGAGCGGTGATCTCCTACGCGTTGGCCGCCGACCACCGGGACCGCGTTGAGCGGCTCGCCTTCGCCGAGATCCCCGGCCCTCCCGGAGTCGGCGACCTCATGCAGGCACCCGCCCCGCCGATGTTCGTGCCCGAGCCGCTCAACGACAAGCTGTGGCACATTCCGTTCAACCGGGTCGACAACGACCTGATCCTCGACATGGTGAGCAGCAACGCGGACGCGTACTACCGCTACGAGTACTCCATCCAGGGCGGCGGGGCGACGCTGCCCGACTCCGCGATCGAGTACTACATCAAGCTGTACACCCGCAACCGGAAGTCACTGCGCGCGAGCTTCGGGCTCTACCGCGCCTGGGACGACACCCTGAACCAGAACCGGGAGGTCCGTCAGGCCACGAAGCTGACGATCCCGGTGCTGGGGATCGGTGGAGAGAACAGCTGGGGCGACCATGTCGGTCACGGCATGGAGCCGACGGCGACCGACGTGACGATCTCGGTCCTGGCCGGCTCCGGTCACTGGGTGGCGGAGCAGGCGCCCAAGCAGCTGCTTGCGGAGCTGACGGAGTTTCTCGCTCCCTACGCCGCCGCGGCCGCGTGGGGCGCGCTGACGACGTCCTCAGGACGCACCTTCCCAGCGGGGACCGATCAGGCATCCAGCCGTCGGTCCCCGTCGCGCCCGGGCGACACCAGTCGCTTCCCTGGCGCGATGACAGTCGACCGGCGGCCACGATCGAGTCATGACCACAACCCCGCACACACCAGTGCCGCACATCGTCACGGTCCATCCGCAACCAGCACCAGCGGGCTGCTCGGCAAGGTTCTCGTGCTCGTCGCGGCCGCTGTCGGCTTCGCTGCGTTCGGCGCCTTTCTCGGCCGCGATCTCCCGATCGGTCTTGCGATCACAGTCACGGTGGTCGCCTTCGGGATGCTGATCACCCAGGCACTGGGTGGACAGCGGTTCCGGGTCGGCGGCTTCGCGGTTGCTATCTGCGTCAGCACGGCACCGATGACGACGCCGTGCTCCTGGCGACGGGGATCTTCGTGTCCGTGGTGAACATCTTCTTGTCGCTGCTCGACCTGTTCAGCCGCCCCTGAGGCTTCTACGTCGCGAGCAGAGCGACCTGGAGCTGTTTGCGCGAGTTGATGGCGAGCTTGTGGAACACCTTTCGGAGATGCCATTCCACGGTTCGTGCGCTGATGAACAGCTTCGCCCCGATCTCAGGGTTCGTGAGACCTTCGGCCGCATATCGGGCGATCTGCAGCTCCTGTGCGGTGAGCTCTTCGGCGGGTCCTTCGGCAGGAGGCTGGGCAATCTTCTCTCCGGCAGCAACGAGCTCACGCCGCGCACGGTCGGCGAACGCATCGGCACCCATCGGCACCAACATTTCGTAGGCGGTGCGCAGCTGCTGACGTGCCTCGCCGCGTCGATTCCTACTGCGAAGCCACTCTCCGTAGAGCAGGTGTGTTCGGGCGAGCACCATGGCCATCCGGGTTCGGCCAAGCCAGTCGAGCGCATCGCGGTAGTGCGTCTCGACCTCGATCGGGTCGTCGCTCAGGAGGGCTCGGCACCGGGCGAGAACCCCCAACGCCCAGTCCGTTCCAGCTCGCCTCGGCCAGCGCGGCGAGCTCGTTGGCGGCTCGCTGACCGGCGTCCCCGTCGCCGGTACGGGCAGCTGCCTCGACCAGCTCAGGCAGTGCCCACGTCGCGAAGGCTAGCTCGGACGGATGGGCTGCCGCCTCGGTGGCGACCGTGAGCGCCTCGGCGTAGAGGCCGAGACCGTTGAAGAGCACCGCTTGCGCGTGCCGGATGAGTGTCAGGCCCATGCCGTCGCCGCGCGCAACGACACCGGCGAGCGTTGTTTCGATCAGCCGCGTGGCCTCAGCCTGGTGTCCCTGCCAGGCTGCCAGTGCGATGGCTCCGTAGGGAGGCAGAGAACTTCCCGTGGCCTCGGTCACTGCAGCTGTCTCGTGAACCAAGGCTTCGACGATCGAGAGCTCGCCGGCGAACAGGTGGAGCCCCATCCGCGTGCTCAGGCTGATCGGCAGGATCTGCAGCGCCCCCACCTGCCGCGCGAGCTCGAGGTGGCGCGTGTTCAGCTCCTCCCAGCTCTCGTCGTCCCACAGATCATGGGCGGCATGCGTCGCCAGCCAGAGCCAGCGCAGTGCCTCGGCCAACGGCAACTCGAAGGTGCGGAACGCGGTCACCGCCTCCCGCAGCACCGGGGCGCCGACGGCGTACCCCTGGTCGATCACGAGTGCCAAGCCGTACAGGAGCAGGTCCTGGGGATCGCCACCCCCGGCGGGTCGAGGCGCGGCCAGGGCCGCCTCGGCAACCTCGCGCAGCCCCACCGCCACCGGCCAGGCGACCCGCGAAGATGGCGGCAGCGAGCGCGTCGAGATAGGTGTGCCGAGCCAGCTCGGATCGAGGCGTTCGAGCTCACGCGCTGCGGCCAGCAGCTGCCCGGGCGCATCGCCGCCATGGTTGGAGAAGGAGCTGATGTGAGCCCTCGCCAGATGAACGAGTGCCACGTCCAACGGTTCCAGAGGACCCTCTTCGGCGATGGCCAGCAGGGTCAGCGCCTGCATGGGCTCCCCTGCCTGGTGCTTGGCCACGGCCGCCGAGAACGCGCGGCGGGCGCGGACCACAGGGTCGGTGCTGAGTGCCATCGCTCGTTCGAGGAATGCAGCGGCGGCTGCGAGACCACCGCGGGACAGGGCGCGTTGCGCGCTGTCTTCCAGCTCATCGGCAACCGCGTCATCCAGGCCGCCCACCGCGTGTGCGCGATGCCATGCCTTGCGGTCAGGATCGGGTCCGCCGTCGGTGACCTCGGCCAAGGCCGCATGCACCGCACGAACCTCGGCTCCCGACGCTGACCGGTAGACCGCGGAGCGCACGAGTGGATGCCGCAGGTGCACCTGGACGCCCATCGGCGCGGCTTCGTCGAAGAGCCCGGCCTCCACCGCTGGAGCGGCTGAGCACCGTGACGTCGATGCCGAGACGATCGCGCCGCTCGCACCACGAGGCCGGCGTCGCCCGACGGCTCCAGGGCCGCGATGAGGAGCAGCTGTCGCGTCGCATCGGGTAGGGCGCTGCAGGCGCTGCATGAAACCCATCTCGATCCGGCTGGCGACCGAGGTCGTGGGCGCGTCCGTCACGCCGAACGCCAGCGCGGTCGGCGAAGAGGTGCGCGTCAGCTCGAGGATGGCCAGGGGATTTCCATGCGTCTCCCGCAGCAGACGGTGGCGCACGTGGTCGTCGACCGGCCAGGTGCAGGACCGAGCTGAGAAGCTGCCGGGCCTCTTGCTCGGCGAGACCCGCGACGTGCAACACCGACAATCCGGCCAGCTCGTGATCCTCGGGAAGCTGCTCGCAGAGCGAAGACCATCGCCATCTTCTCGGCCAGCAACCTCCGCGCGACGAAGGACAGTGTCTGCGCTGAAGCGCGATCGAGCCACTGCGCGTCGTCGACCACACAGATCACGGGCTGGGTCTCCGCGGCGTCGGTCAGCAAGGTGAGTGCCGCCAGACAAACCATGAAGTGACCAGGAGCCTGGCCTCCACGAAGGCCGAATGCCACCTCCAAGGCCTCTCGTTGCGGAGCCGGCAGACCCTCCGACGCGGGACAGGAAAGGGACCGCAGACCATGTGCAGCCCGGCATACGGCCACCTCCATCTCGGACTGGATGCCCGTGGCGCGGACCGTCCGGCACCCCTCGGCCTGGTCCGCCAGGTAGACCAGCAGGGCTGACTTTCCGACCCCGGCCTCACCCTCGAGGACGAGAACGCCACTCTCGCCGGACTGGACGCGAACCACGAGTTCGGCGAGAACCTCACACTCGCGGGCGCGTCCTACCAACCGCGACGGACTACTCACCTCCGGCATCGACACACCCCTCGTTCGGGACGCTAGGCCGGGCGCCCCAGAGGCGGCAATGACCCGATGTGACTAGGGACACCGCAGCAGCTGCCTTCAAGTTGGTCCCCGGAGCGCCGAATGCCGTGGCACGGAGCGATGCGGGTCCGCGCGAACGAAGGCGATGGGGCCAGCAGCCTCGCGGGTCACCTCTCCGTCGACCGATCCGACGAAGGCACTGTGGAGCCGCCCATGGCGATGACCCCCGACCACCACCAGGGCAGCGCCCCGCGACTCCTCGGCCAGCGCGAGGCGATCGCGTCCAGCCACCACTCGCTCGCGCAGATGGACATCGGGGAAGGCCTTGGACCAGTCGCGCAACCGCCTTCGCTGCCTCCGGTAGCACCCGCCACGAGCGCGGTGAGACCGACGCCCCAGCGACGGGCAGTACTGAGAGCGAAAGTGACTGCGTCGAACGCACCCTCGAGATCGTCCAGGACGACGACCACGCGACCGGCCGACGGAGCGGCGGCGGACGACTCCCGGATCGCACCCACCATCACCACTGGTGCGGCCGAACGGCGGGCCAGCTGCCAGCTGACCGACCAGGGGGCCGGTCGTGAGCCGACCGACCGGGGGATGCCTCCCGATCACCAGCAGTGCTTCACGATCCCGTGACCGCAGCACGTTGGCGACCACCGGGCCAGCTTCGAGCTGGGTCGTGACCTGGAGCGTCGGCGAGATCTGCAGGGCCCGATCCTTGGCGGCGTCGAGGAGGGCCTGCGCAGCTTCGTAGGCGTCCGGGTACCACTCGTGCACCAGCACGTACCCGTAGGCGTCCCAAGCGAAAGGTGGCCACCGGAAGACGTGGACGATGCGGAGCCGGCAGCCGCGAGCGGACGCTTCGACGGCGGCCCACCGCAGCGCCTCCCATCCGGCGGCGCGACCGTCGATCGCTACGAGGATGCTCACGCTGCCGCTTCTGCCGCGGCAGTGCTCGGGCCAGTGCGGTCGGAGTCGGTCGATCGATGAGCGAGAGCCTGGCGAAGCTGGGCGCGTCCCCGGTGGATGTGGCTGCGAGCAGTGCCGAGCTTGATGCGCAGCGCCGATGCGACCTCGAGGTAGGTCATGCCCTCCACGTCGCACAACATCACTGCTGCGCGATGGCGGGGGCTCAGGCCGGCCAGGGCCGCCTCCACGTCCTCGTCGAAGGTCCGCGCCTCCAACGCCTCGTCCGCCGCCGGCCCGACGCCCACGAGTCGTTCCTCCACGCTCCTCGGCAGCGAGGCCCGCGGCCTCCGCTGCCGGCGTCGAACCGAGTCGATGAACAAGTTGGTCGTGACGCGGTGAAGCCAGGCGTCGACCGAGACGGGCTCGGCCGCAGCGACCTTCTCGAACGCCCGGATGAATACCTCCTGGGCGAGGTCCTCCGCCTCCTGCAGCTCGCCTGTCAGCTGGTAGGCATGGCGCTGCACCCGTGACAGGTGGTCTCGAACCAGGTCGTCCCATGACCACGAGGAGATGACTACCTGGTCTCGGGGTCTGGCGTTGTCGGTCATGGCAGTGCCTCCGAAGCTGAGCGGACTCTCAGAGTCGTTCGCTTCGTCCCGGTTCGCGCCAGTGGATGACCCTGGTCGCTGCCCGGCCGCGACCAACCAGGGGAGCCCGTCTCCTCCGCTGCCCGTGACGGGACCAGGGGATTCCCGGGCGCGAGCGCTGGGCTCGATGCCCACGCTGCTGTCCTACCTACTTACGGAGGACACATGTCAACCATCACTGAGAGCGATGCAGCTACCTCGATCGTGCCCGGCTTCTCCCTCGATGCAAAGGAACGCCGGAGCCGGCCTACGGCGCCGGTGCCCGCCGCCGCCCGAAGGGCCCGGAAGTGCCGGAGGCCGGTTACGTGCTCGACGAACTGGCGGACGGCATCTTCTGGATCGGCGACGGCAGCTACCAGACCATGTTCGTGGTCACTGACGAAGGGGTGATCGCGGTCGACGCGCCGCCCACACTCGGACACAACATCCTGCGCGCCATCGACAGGGTGACCAAGAAGCCGGTCACCCACGTGGTCTACAGCCACCACCACTCCGACCACTGCGGCGCCATGTCCATCTACCCCGACAACGCGACCCGCTACGCCCATCGCGCGGCGGCTCATCGGCTGGAGCTGCTGGCAGACCCCGAGCGACCGCTGCCGACTGAAGTGTTCGACGACACCCTCACCATCGACGCCGGCGACCACAGCCTGCAGCTCACCTACCCCGGACCCAATCACAGCGAGGGCAACAGCTTCATCTACGCACCGAACCAGAGGGTGCTGATGCTGGTCGACGTCATCTTCCCCGGCTGGGTGCCGTTCTCGAACCTGGCCTTGTCCGCATACGTCCGGGGTACGTCCAGGTGCACGAGCAGGCCTTGGCCTACGACTTCGACCACCTCGTCAGCGGCCACGTGACGCGGCCGGGCACGCCCGACGACGTCCGCGTGCAGCTCGAGTACATGACCGACCTCCGGGTCACTGCGGAGGCTGCCCTCTCCAGTGTCGACCTGGCCAACACCATGGCCACTGTCGACACGGGCAACGCCTGGGCTGTCTTCCGGGCCTACCTGGACGCCGTCGCGGCCCAGACCACCGACGAGCTCGTGCCCCGCTGGAAGGACCGGCTCGGCGGCGCCGACGTCTTCACCTTCCCCAACGCCTGGGCGATGGCCGAGTCGCTGCGCCTCGACCTCAACTCCCTCGGGCCCTTCGGCACCACTCCGTGAGGCGCGACCTGTCATCGGCCAGCTCGGGCAGCCCGGTGCCGGACCAGGGTGGTCACTGGCGCGAGCCAGGGCTCCCGACAGCGAGGGTTTCAGCCGCCGGCACCGTCCCGGTGCCCGGCTTCAGAGATGTTGAGAAAGGAATCCCCTCATGAACGCATTGTCGCCGTATCCGACATCCGAGGCCTTCGGCTCGGTGTCGCAGGCTCCCGACCTGCCGGCCGGATTCACCACGACGTTCGAGAGCCAGCTGATCGATGCGAACGGCATCCGCCAGCACGCAGTGATAGGCGGTGAAGGCCCGGCGCTGCTCCTGGTGCACGGCTGGCCGGAGAACTGGTACGCCTGGCGCCACCTGATGCCGGAGCTCGCGAAGCACCACACCGTGGTCGCGGTCGACCAGCGAGGCATGGGCCTGACCGACAAACCCGCCGACGGATACGACTCCGCAACGCTTGCCAGCGACCTGGCTGCGTTGATGGCGGAGCTGGGCCACGACCGGTTCGCGGTCGTCGGGCACGACACGGGCCTGGTGATCAGCTACGCCCTCGCCGCGGACTACCCCGACCGGGTCGACCGGGTGGCCCTCGCTGAGGTCCCCGGGCCTCCCGACCCCGGACCACTCACCGCCCCTCTTCGTCCCGCGGGATGTCAACAACAAGCTCTGGCACATCGCCTTCAACCGTGCGGGCGAGATCGCCGAACAGCTCGTCCAAGGGCGCGAGGAGATCTTCTTCGGCTACGAGTTCGCCATCCAGGGCGGCCAGGTGCCCGATGCCGCCATCGCCTACTACGTCAAGGTCCTCTCCTCCCCCGGCGTGCTTCCTGGCAGCTTCGGCTTCTATCGGTCGTGGGACGAGACCATGGCGCAGAACGGCGAACGCGGCGCCCGCAAGCTGACGATGCCCGTGCTCGGCATCGGCGGGGAGCAGAGCTGGGGAGGAGCCGTCGGGGGCGCCTTGTCCGCCATCGCCGAGGACGTCGAGACCCTCGTCGTCCCTGGCACCGGCCACTGGGTCGCCGAGGCGGCCCCGGAGGCGCTGCTCGCTGCACTGACCGAGTTCCTGGCTCCGTTCGCTGCCCTCGCCGAGGCCCGGGTCGCCGGCTAGTCGTCCGCTCGGCGGGGTTGGAGCAGCCCCGCCGAGCAGCACGCGGATGAGCTACGGCGACGCAGATGAGTTCGGGTCCCGGTGCAGGACGGCCCGCAGGTCTCGTCGGGCGGCGATACCGAGCTTGCCGTACACGTTGCCGAGGTGCCACTCGACGGTTCGGTGGCTCAGGTAGAGCTCGACCCCGATCTCAGCATTGGTCAGGCCCTGGGAGGCCAGCTGCGCGATGTGCGCCTCTTGAGACGTGAGCTCGGTCATTGCGGGAGCGGTTCGCTGGCGAATCTGCTCACCCGTTGCGGACAGCTCACGGCGCGCCCGCTCCGCGAATGCTTCGAAGCCCATCTCGGCAAAGGCATCGAACGCTGCACGTAGCTGCTCGCGTGCATCCAGCCGGCGGTTGCAGCGTCGCAACCATTCCCCGTAGAGCAGCTGCGCGCGCGCGAGGTACGCGCGGGGAGCATCGCCACCCAGTCGGATGACAGCCAGTCTGTAGTGCTCCTCTGCGGTGTGCTCATCGCTGACCAAGGCCGTTGCGTAGGCCTCCACCCCCCGACCCCAGTCGGTCTCGCTCGCCGAGGTGCACGCAGTCAGACGTTGCAGGGCCTCGACTGCTTCGGAGCGTTCGCCGGCTCTCGCGGCTGCCTCCACGAGCTCGACCAACCCCCAGTTGAAGGCACCGAGCTCGATCGCGTCCGCGGCAGCCTCACGAGCGGCCGGGAGCGCGTCCGCGTACCTGCCCATGGCGTTGTACAGCACCGCGTGACCCCACTGCGCCAGTGCCACACCGATGCCCTCACCGCCGGACTGTGACGTCGTCGAGGCTGTCGCCGAGGAGACGGGTGGCTTGTTCCTCGCGGCCCTGCCAGGCGGTCAGACTGAGAGCGCCGTAGGGCGCGAGCGTGTTGCCGGTGATCTCGCTGATCGCCTTCGCTTCGTTGACCAGGCTGGAGGCGGCATGCACGCCCTGGTCGAACAGCGCTACGAAGACGTGCGAGTTCAAGGCGAGCGGCAGTGCGCTGAGCGCCCCCGACGCGCGCGCGATCTGGACGTGTCGAGTGTTGATCGACACCCAGTTCCCGTAGTCCCACATGTCGACGCTCGTCGCGAGGGCCAGCCACAGGGAGCGCAAGCCCTCGTCGATAGCCAACTCCTCACTACGGAAGGCGCCGATCGCAGCCCGGGCCAGAGGTGCGGCCGCCGCGTGTCCCTTGATGAACCGGGTGGTGACCGCATGCAGCAGCAGGTCGCCCTTGCGCACGAGCTGACTCTGGAGGGCGCGTTCGGCGGCCAGGGCAACGTCGAGGACGCCCGGTCCGTCAGCGAACCTGCCAGCGAACATGGCGGCCGCGAATGCGTCGAGGTAGGTGTCGAGCGCGAGCTCCATGTCGAGAGGCTCCAGGCGACGGGCGACCTCGAGCAGCATGGGCAAGGCCTGGTTGCCTCGCTGGGAAGCGAAGAGGGTGTGGGCGCGCAGGAGATCGATGCGCGCCTGGTGCAACGCGTCAAGGGGACGGGCTTCGGCTTCCACCAGCAGGTCGCGCGCCATGTCGAACCAACCGGCACGCATGCTGGCCTGCGCGGCCACCAACGCTCGATCCGAACGTTGACGCGGGTCAGGAGTGAGAGCGACGCATTCCTCCATGAAGGCTGCCGCGGCCGCCAGCCCACCGCGTTCCTGTGCCCGGGCAGCCGCCTGCTCGAGCTCGAGTGCGACATCCTCGTCGGGCCCCAACGAGCCCCGTGCTCGGTGCCAGGCGCGACGGTCGGGCTCGCTGATCGGATCGGTTACCTCAGCGAGTGCTCGGTGTACCTCCTTACGATCCACCGTGCTCGCGGATCGGTAGGCAGCGGCACGAACGATGGGGTGACGGAACACGACCCGACCCCGGAGGTCGAGCAGCCCGGAATGCTCAGCGTCGGCTCCGTCTTCGGGCAGGCCGCCGAGGAGCTCCACCGCCCGCGCCAGGAGCAGACGATCGCCGGTCGGCTCCGCCGCGGCCACGAGTATGAGCCGCTGAGCTGCTCTCGGCAGAAGCTTGATCTGGCTGGCGTATTGTCGCTCGATCCTGTTGCTGAGCGTCTCGCCACCAGTCGCCCCCGGGTAGTACGCGCTGCCAGCCGAGATACCCCGCGGCAGCTCGAGCAGGGCCAACGGATTGCCACGGGCCTCAGTCAGCAGCTGCTCCCGGATCTGTCGATCGAACGGAACCGGAACCGACCTGGTCAGCAGTGCCTCAGCGTCGGGCCGTTCGAGCCCCCCGACGCGGAGCTCCGGTAGACCGAAGAGCAGTTCTTCGTGCGCGGCGTCGCGCACTGCGAACACGATGCCGATGTGCTCTGCTTCAAGCCGGCGGACAACGAAGGCCATGGTCTGAGCCGAGGCAATGTCCAGCCACTGCGCGTCATCAACCAGACACATCAGCGGCTGTTCCTCCGCCGCACGCGACAACAGCGTCAGCGCTGCCAGCCCGACCAGGAACTGGTCGGGCGCGACTCCTGATTCCAAACCCAAGGCTGTCCCCAGCGCTCGACACTGCGGGGGCGGCAGGCTTTCGAGCTCCGTGAGGAACGGACTACACAGCTGATGGAGACCGGCGAACGCCAGCTCCATCTCGGACTCGACCCCGGTGACCCGGATGACCCGGCAGCCCTCCGCCGCCGCAGCCAGATAATCGAGCAGCGCTGTCTTCCCGATTCCCGGCTCGCCACGCAGCACGACGGTTCGACTTCTGCCGTCGAGCACGTCCTCGATGAATCCGTCCAGCTCCGCTCGCTCGAGGCCTCTGTTCAAGAGACCGAGCGCTGCACCGTGGTCTGACCGTGGCACGCGTCGTTCCGCCCTCCCCCAGAGACGGCCCGCGACACAGGAGGTTCGCTCGCGTCGCGCAGGGCAGGAAGCCTCTGCCAGCGAGTCCGCGAACCGACTACGCAGTCTCGATTGAAGTTTCCACCACAGCCGAGTCTTGGTCCGCTGTCAAGTGACCAAATGTCTCCCTGCTAGGCCACCGACTCGTCGTCCAGCAGCGACCGGTGCCAGGCTGCGGGCATCGCGATCTCGAAGCCGAGGATGCAGCACAGGTCGTCGACCAGGCGCGCGACAGACGCAGGCCCGGTGGCGTCGACGACGGTGAGCTCGACGGCCGCGTCGTCGGGGGTGGCCACAGCAAACGCCACAGCGCCGTTGGGCAGGACGACCAGGACCTGGCTCTCCGTGCTCTCCCGGACGATGACCGACCGCAGGGTCGACAAGGCGATGGCGACGGTCTCGAACTCGCCATCGATCCGAATCTGATGCTTGTTCATGGCTCCTCTTGGGCTTGGTTCGCCGAAGATTCGGAACCCGGGACCGGTCGGATGGCTGCCGAAAACAAAATCTCGCCAGCTGCCACGACGTCCTACGTCATCCGTCAGCGTGTGTACCTTATTGAGGAAGCGAAGTCCTCAATAGGAGAATCATTCGGATGGCAGCGAGCGGGCCGGTGCGGCTCTTGCAGGCAGCAGCCCTGGTGAGCTCGCTCGACCGAGCGGCGATCGCGCCACTGTTGGTGCCGATCGCGGCGGACCTGTCCAAGAGCGTCGACGAGGTGACGCTCGTCGCGACGTCGTACCTCCTCGCCTACGGCGTCATGCAGCTGTTCTGGGCGGCCGGCTCGGACCGGTTCGGGAGAGTCCGCACGATGCGCTTCGCGATGGTCGTCGCCGGCCTCACCGGGATCGCCTCGGCGGCTGCACCCAGCCTCGAGCTGCTCATCGTGTTCCGCGGACTGGCGGGCGCCGCCTTCGCGGCCGCGGTGCCCGGCGCGTTGGTCTACATCGGCGACACCGTGCCGATCCGGGTGCGACCAGCAGCGCTGGCCGATCTGGTCACCGGGATCGCGGTCGGATTCGCCCTCGGCACCCTCGGCGCCGCGGCCTTGAGCGAGCACTTCGACTGGCGACTCGCGTTCGCGATCACGGGCTCGTTCTCGCTCGTGCTCGCCGTCCTGATGGCGAGGCTCCCCGAGCCGGAGCGCGCGGCGCAACCGAAGCTGCGCTCACAGATCCCTGGCTTGATCCGGCACCGGCCGACCCTGCTGATCCTGGCCCTGGGCTTCGTCGAGGGTTTCGTGGTGCTCGGGTTCCTGGTGTTCCTGCCGGCCACCCTGCAGCTCAGCGGCGTCTCGACGACCAAGGCCGGCGGCGTGACTGCGGTGTACGGCGTCGCCGTCATCCTCACCGCGTGGGTGGTGAAGCGCACCACGGGCAGGGTGACCCCGCATCGCGTGCTGGCCCTGGGCGGGCTCGCCGCCATCGCCGCATTCGGGCTCTTGGCGATCGGCCACGGCCCGATCGGCGTGCTGGTGGCAGCGGCGTTCCTCGGCATCTCCTGGGCCCAGATGCACACCGCGCTGCAGGCCTGGGCGACCGAGGTCCGTCCCGAGTCGCGCGGCCTGGTGGTCTCGGCCTTCGCCGCCTGCCTGTTCATCGGCAGCGCTGCCGGCACCTGGACGGGCGGCATCCTGCTCGCCGACGGACGCCTGACCCTCCTGTTCGGCGCGGCCAGCGCAATTGCGACGGTTCTGACCGTCGTCGCGGTGACCGGCCGGACCCGTCAACCATTTTGACATTGACTGTCCCGTCCTGGGGATCTAGTGTCTTCTCCTAAGGACACGACAAGACGGGTTGGTTGATGAAGCTCTCCTCACAGTTCGACGTACCAGCAGCGCCCGACAAGGTGGTCGCGCTCTTCTTCGACCCGGGCACGATGCGCGAGTGCCTGCCCGGCTGCGAAGAGCTCGAGCAGGTAGACGAGAAGACCTACCGCGGGGTGCTCACCAGCGAGGTCGCGCACATCAAGTTCAAGGCCAGCTTCTCCGCCGTGATCACCTCGGTCGAGGAGCCCGCGGACAGCTCGCAACCCGCCGTGATCAACGCCGTGCTCAAGGGCGAGGACCGCAGGCTCGGCAGCACGATCAAGGTCGACGCCACGATGACCATCGCCCCCGTGGGCGAGGCGTCCCAGGTCACCTACGAGCTCGAGATGGCCATGTGGGGCAAGCTCGGCCGGCTCGGCGAGTCGGTGATCCGCCGCCGCAGCATCGAGGTCGAGCGCCAGTTCTCCGAGGCGTTGGCCGCCGTCTGCGCCGGGCAGCCGATCCCGCATCGTCAGCAGACCAAGAAGGCGCCGCGGTCCCTTGGCAGCGTGGCCCCCACCGCCGCCACCGCCGAGGGCGTCGGCGACCAGCCCGCCCAGGTCGGCGACGTGGGCCTGGTGACCAGCGCGCGCAGCCACACCCAGGACCTGCCGTTCCTGATCGCCGTTGCAGCCGCGGCCTTCGCCTACGGGATCATCCTCGGCGGCCGGAAGCGCAGGCGCTGATGGCGACCTTCCACGTCCCCGAGACCCTGGACGAGGCACTCGGCCTGCTCGGTGAGCTCGAGGACACGATGGTGTACGGCGGCGGCACCGCGATCCAGATCCTGCTCAAGCAGGGCATCCTCTTCACCGAGCACTTCATCGACATCACGAAGGTCCCCGGACTGCGGGAGATCACGGCGGACGCCGAGGGGGTGACCGTCGGCCCGTTGGTGACCCTGCGGCAGATGGAGGTCGATCCCCGGATCGTCGCCGCCGCACCCCTCGCGTCGTCGACGTACGCCGAGGTCGCCAACCCCCGGGTGCGCAACACGGCGAGCGTGGCCGGCAACATCGCGCACGGCGACTACCGCCTCGACCCCCCGACCGCCCTCGTCGTGCTCGACGCCATGGTCGAGCTGAGCTCCACGCGCGGACGCAGGGAGGTCTCGGCGCGCGAGTTCTTCGTGGACTTCCAGGTCACCGAGGTCCAGCCCGACGAGCTGATCACCGGCATCCGGATCCCCCAGCAGCCGGCAGGCCCCGGAGCGTTCGTGAAGTACAGCAGCCTCGCCGAGAACGACTGGCCCTGCGCCTCCGCCTGCGCGCTCGCCGTGCCCGGTGACCTCACCGAGCTCCGCCTGGGCCTGGGCGCGCTGGCGCCGACCACGCGCTACCTGGCGATCGACCTCGACCACGGCAGGTCGGACCAGGAGGTCGTCGACGCTGCCATCGACATCGCCAACACGGTGATCGACCCGATCGAGGACATTCGCGGCAGCGCCGCCTACAAGGCCCACCTCGGCCGCGTGGCCGTCGAGGAAGCCGTCCGCGCAGTGATGAAGGAGCTCCAGGATGCCTGAGGTCGACACCACCGAGGAGCTCAACGGGGTCGGTGCGCGGCGTAAGCGCTTCGACGCGGCGGGCCGCGTCCGCGGCACCATCAAGTACGTCGGCGACGAACCGGTCGCCATCGACACGGCGCACGTGGCCGTGCACCGCAGCACCCAGCCGCACGCCACCATCCTCGACGTCAACACGGAGGCGGCCGAGCAGATGGCCGGCGTGATCGCCGTGGTCACCGGCGAGGACCTCTACAAGGAGTACGGCGACCGGTTCTTCACCGGGCCGGCGTTCGCCGACCAGCCGTCGCTGGCGGTCGAGAAGGTGAGGTACGTCGGCGAGCCGGTTGCCGCCGTACTGGCGAGCGACCTCGCCACCGCGCGCGCCGCAGCAGACAGCATCTTCGTCGAGTACGCCGAGCTCCCCCCGGTCTACGACCTCGACACCGCTCTCGAGGGCGAGACGTTCGTGCACGCGGAGCTCCGGCCGTCGTCGGTGTTCGCCGACCTGGCGCACCTGTCCGGCGTCCGCGACACCAACGTCAACTACGAGTACCACCAGATCAGCGGCGACGCCGCCGCCGCACACGCACGCGCCGCCACCACCGTCGAGGCCACGGTGTGGGCGCCGCCGACGCACCACGTGACGATCGAGCTGCCCGTCACCTCGGCGTGGGTCGACAGCGGTCGGCTGGAGATCCTCACCACGACCCAGACACCGTCGTACGTCCGGCAGATGGCTGCCGACCTCCTGGACCTGCCGTTGTCCCGGGTGCGCGTCCGCACGCGAGCGTTGGGCGGTGGGTTCGGCGCCAAGATGTACGACCGGCTCGAGCCGCTCGCGGCGGCCCTGGCCTGGAAGTTCCAGCGCCGGGTCCGCATCGCGACCACCCGCGAGGAGGCCTTCCAGCTCACCACCCGCCACGGTGCAGAGGTGATCGGATCCTTGTCGGCGGACAAGGACGGCAACCTGATCGCCTCCTCGGCCGACGTCCGCTACGACACGGGAGCGTTCGCGGACGTGGGACCGCGGATCACGGCCAAGTCGGGCATGGTCGTGCCCGGTCCCTACCGGATCGAGACCGTCGACGTGCGCTCGCGCTGCATCTACACCAACAAGGTCTCGGCCGGACCGTTCCGTGGCTTCGGGGTGCCGCAGGTGACCTGGTCACACGAGACCCTGATCGACGAGCTAGCCCACCAGCTCGGCGAGGACCCGTACGACTTCCGGCGTCGCCACCTGCTCCGCGAGGGCGACGTCGCGAGCATGGGCACCGTGATGCACAGTGCCGACTTCGTCGGTTGTCTCGACGCGGTCGCCCAAGCGGTCGGCTGGTCCGAACCGACGCCGCCCAGCGATGGCCGGATCCGCTACGGCAAGGGCATCGCCGTCGGTATGAAGGCCGTGCTGACCCCCACCGTGGCCAACGCGACGCTCAACCTCAACCAGGACGCGTCCGCGACGCTGCTGATCAGCACCGTGGACATGGGCCAGGGCGCCGACACGATGATGGCCCAGATCGCGGGCGAGGTGCTCCACCTCGACTCGACCCGGATCCACGTCGTGCAGGCCGACACCGACGCCACGCCGTACGACACCATCACCGCCGGCAGCCGCTCGACCTACCACACCGGCAACGCGGTGCGCCTGGTCGCCGAGGAGATGCGCAACCGCCTCCTCGCGCTGGCCGCAGAGGTGCTGGACGAGGACGCGGCCGGGCTGGAGCTCACCTCAGCAGGCGTGTGCCGCAAGGGCCGCGTGCTGGTCACCGTGCCGGAGGTCATCCATCGCAAGTACGGCGCCCGCGGCGCCACGGTGACCTCGACCTCGAACTTCACCAGCTGGTGGCACCCCTACGACAAGGTGACCGGCAGGTCGGAGAAGGTCACCGAGCACTGGTTCGCGAGCGCGATCGCTGTCCGCATCGGGGTGGACACCGTGACCGGGCGCGTGCGCACCCAGCACCTGGCGGTGGCCGCCGACGTGGGCAAGGCGATCAACCCGACCCTGGTCGAGCAGCAGCTGACCGGTGCCGCCGTGATGGGCATCGGCCATGCGCTCTTCGACCAGCTGGTCTTCGACCAAGGACAGATGATCAACGCAACGCTGCTCGACTACCAGCTGCCATCCATGCGGGACATGCCGGAGAAGATGACGCCGATCATCATCGAGGATCCGCACAAGGACGGGCCGTTCGGCGCCAAGGGAGTCGGCGAGAGCGGCATCCTCGGGATAGCCCCCGCCTACGCCAACGCCATCCGCGACGCCTGCGGCATCCGGATGACCAGGCTCCCGCTGACGCCGGAGTCGATCGTCGCCGCGCTCGAGGCAGGAGAAGCCCGATGAAGTCCATCACCCTGAGGGTCAACGGCACCTCCCACCCGGTCGAGGTCAGGGACGACGAGATCCTCCTCGATGCCCTGCGCGAGCGCATCGGCGTCACCTCCGCTCGCGAGGGCTGCGGCGTCGGCGCCTGCGGTGCCTGCACGGTGCTGGCCAGCGGGATGAGCGTCTCGGCCTGCCTGGCCAACGCGGCCCGCTACGACGACACGGAGCTCACCACGGCCGACGGGCTCCCGACCGACGACGTCGTGGTCGCCGCGTTCGTGGAGAGCAACGCCATGCAGTGCGGCTACTGCATTCCCGGCTTCGTGCTGATGACCAAGGAGCTGCTCTCGGAGAACCCGGATCCCTCGGATGACCAGATCGCAGAGCACCTCGAGGGCAACATCTGCCGTTGCGGCACCTACCCGGAGCTGATCCGGGCGGTCCGCCTGGCGGCCGAACGGAGCAGGGCATGAGGCTCGACACGGCCTGGGGCACGCTCACCGCGGTCGACGAGGGCAGCGGACCGCTGGTCGTGCTGCTCCACCCGTTGGCGATGGCCGGCGAGTTCTGGCGGCCGCTGATCGACGAGCTCTCGCCGCGGTTCCGGGTGGTCGCACCCGATGCGCGCGGCCACGGGGACTCGACGTGGGACGGCGAGCCCTTCACGGTGGAGGACATGGCCGCTGATGTCGCTGGGGTGATCGAGCACGTGAGCGGGCCGGCCTCCGTGGTCGGGATGTCCATGGGCGGCTGCGCCGCGATCGCGCTCGCCGTACGCCGTCAGGAGCTGGTTGCCCGGTTGGTGCTCGCCGACACGACGGCCGACTACGGCCCCGACAAGGAGAGCGCCTGGGCGGAGCGGGCAGCCGGCGCCGTGAACAAGCCACGCGACGAGCAGCTCACTTTCCAGCACGACCGCTGGTTCTCACCCGACTTCCTCGAGTCCGACCCCGACGAGGTGTCGCGCGTATCGAAGGTGTTCCTCGCGACCGACTCCACTGCCCACGCCGCGGCCTCCCGCGCCCTCGGCGCCTACGACGACAGCGCGCGGCTCGACCGGATCAAGGCGCCGACGCTGGTGCTGGTCGGCGACCAGGACTACGCCACCCCGCCCGCGATGGCAGAGGCCCTCCACGCCGGCATCGCGACATCGGACCTCCAGGTGCTGCCCGACACCCGCCACCTGAGCCTCATCCAGAACCGCGGCATCTGGCCACGAGTCATCGACCACCTCTCGGTCTGAGGTGGCGACGATGTCGGAGGATCCCTTCGCCCACGGCTACGACGAGCTGCGCCGCGACTACCAGGCCAAGGGCCTCGGTGGACGCATGGGCTTCGGCACTCGCCCGGCGATCGTCGTCGTCGACCTGATCAAGGGCTTCACGAGCAGCGAGTCACCGTTCGGCAGCGACCTCGACAGCCAGGTGCAGGCGACCCGGCAGCTGCTCGACGTCGCGCGCCGGCGCGGCTTCCCGGTCATCTACAGCACCATCGCCTACGACGCCTCCCTGCGCGACGCCGGCCTGTGGCTGCGCAAGATCGCCTCCAACAAGTGGCTGGTCGAGGGCAGTGAGTGGGTCGAGCTGGACCCACGACTGGAGCGGCAGCAGGGTGAGATCCTGCTGCTGAAGAAGTACGCGTCCTGCTTCTTCGGCACCGACCTCAGCTCACAGCTGCAGGCCCTGGGCGTCGACACGGCCGTGATCACCGGCTGCACGACCTCGGGCTGCGTGCGGGCCACGGCCGTCGACGCCTGCTCGTCGGGACTGCACACCATCGTCGTGGAGGACGCTGTCGGCGACCGCGCCCGGCTCCCCCACCTCGCGGCGCTGTTCGACATCGACTCCAAGTACGGCGACGTGATGTCGCTCGCCGACACCGTGGACCAGCTCGACTCCCCCGCCCTGACCAACCAACACCAGCAACTCGAGGAGCACGCATGACCATCAAGCGAACCCTGGGCGCTCTCTGCGCCGCACTCGCCACCCTGGCGGTCGCCGCCTGTGGCTCGGACGGCGGAGGTGGCGGTGACTCCGACGCCGTCCGGATCGCCAGCAACTCCAACGCCAGCTGTCTGACCGCCTGGGTCGCGATCGAGAAGGGCATCTTCGAGAAGCACGGCCTCGACGTCGACTACACGAAGGTCGAGAACGTCGGCACCCTGCCACCCGCGCTCGGCAAGAACTTCGACGTCGTCTTCGTGACGCCCGTCCAGGCGATCGCCGCCGTCGCCCAAGGGATCCCGGTCACGGAGATCGCCGGCTCTTCCCTCGACTCGGCCTCGGACCCCAACAGCTACCTGATGGTCGACGAGGACTCGCCCCTGCAGGACCTGGCGGACCTCGAGGGCAAGACGATCGGAGTGCTCACCGAGGTCGGGACTCTCCACTACGCGACCCTGAACCTGCTCCAGCAGGCCGGAGTCGACATCGACTCGATCAACATCAAGCAGATCGACGGCCCCACGCAGCTCGACCAGCTCGAGGCCGGCGGCATCGACGCGGTCGAGACCCTGGCGCCGTTCAGCCAGCAGCTCGAGCAGGCCGGCGCGAGGAGCCTCGGCACGCCGTTCGCCTCCATGGGTGACGAGATCAGCGTGATCTGGTGGGCCGCGAGCAACGGCTGGGCCGACGACAACGCCGACAAGGTGACGGCCTTCCAGGACTCACTGGAGGAGGCCGAGAAATTCATCCAGGACAACGAGGCCGAGGCCAGGGAGATCCTGCAGGAGTACACGGGGCTGCCGGCCGAGGTCGTCGAGAACTTTCCGCTCCCCGACTACGACGCGAGCGTCCGGCCCGACGACATCGAGGCCTGGCTGACGGTGATGCAGGACGTCGCAGACTTCGACGGTGAGGTCGACGTGGACGAGCTCACGGTCACGCCGTAGCTATCAGAGGTGGGGCGCCTCGGGCGCCCTGCCTCCGATCCGTTCGGTGATCCGCATCCCGCACTCCGCGAGGAGCTGCCCGGTGCGGTCCACGGTGGCCTCGTTGAGCTCTGACGAGAACGCCAGCGAGCACAGCACGCGGCTGACCTTGCCGTGGTGGTCGAAGATCGGCGCGGCGACGCCGCTCTGGGCGAGGTCGTACTGCTGGAGGCTGATGCTGTAGCCCCGCGCGCGAGTGCGCTCCATCTCGTCGACGACGGACGCGTGATCGGTGATCGTGTGCGGCGTGAACGCCTTGATGCCCATCCTCTTCTCGGCCTGCTCGAAGGCCTCGGGATCCTGCCAGGCATGGAAGGCGTACATCAGAGCCGGGGCCGAGAACTGGAAGTACTCGCCCACGCCCACGGTCACGCGTACGCCGCGGCGCTGCTCGGCCCGGGCCACGGCGACGTAGCCACCGGAACCGTCGGGCTCGGCCACGAACACCACGAAGCCGAGCTGGCGGGTCAGCCGCTCGATCTCCTCCCGCACGATCCCGAGAGCCATGTCGTCGGTGACGCCGGTGAGCGTGAGCAGCTTGGGGCCGAGGGTCCAACCGGCGCGGTCACCGAGCGAACGCACCCAGCCGGCTGCCTGGAGCGTGGCGAGGATGTTGTAGCAGGTGCTGCGGTTGAGCTCGAGCTCGTCGACGAGGAAGCGAGGGGACACCGGATCCGGCCACTCGGCCGCGAGACGTTCGATGATGCGGACCGAGGACGACACGGCGGGAACGTTGTTAGCCACGGGCTCCTCCTCTCTTGCTGCTTGGCAGCGCTGATTGTGTCAACGGGTGGCCTGGTTGCGTCGGCTATTCGGGCGACGGGCCGCCCGTGTCGTCGTCGGCTGACGACGGCTCACCCAGCTTGCCTTCCCAGCGCCGGTAGAGCTGGTGCTCGACGCCGCACTGGTCGAGGACCCGGCCGGCGACGAAGTCGACCATCTCCTGCACGGTCTGGCCACCGGCGTAGAACGCCGGGCTGGCGGGCATCACGACGGCGCCTTCGTGCGCCAAGGCGGACATGTGGTCGAGTGCCGCTGCCCGCAGCGGCGCCTCTCGGATGACGAGCACCAGGGTGCGCCGCTCCTTGAGCGCCACGTCGCCCGCGCGCTGGATGAGGTCCTTGCTCATCCCGGTCGCGATGCCGGCGACGACCGCGGTCGTGGCCGGGACGACGATCATGCCGTGCGTGCGATACGAACCGCTGGACGGACCGGCGGTGAAGTCGCTGGCCGACCAGTAGGCGACGTCGGAGACATCGCGGTCCAGCCACGCGGCGACGTCCTCTCGCCACGAGCGGTCGCGTACGGCGAACCCGAGCTCGTCCAGCATGGTGAGCCGGCCCGGCTTGCTCACGATCAGGTCCACGCTCTCGCCCGCGTCGATGAGGCCCCTGAGCACGCTGGTGGCGTAGCCGATGCCGCTCGCCCCCGTGACGCCGACCACCCACGGGATCCGGGCCGGGCCCGCGGCGCTCGTCGTCATGAGAGGACGTGCGCCCAGTCATGAGCGATCTGGTCGAGGTAGGCGGGGTCGCTCTGCGAGACCTTGGGGAAGGTCGCCCTGCGCTCGTAGGGGATGCAGGCGTCGATCACGGCCCGGCTGTTGTGCGGGGTGGCGCCGTCGGGAAGCATCGGATCCAGCTTGCTCCCCCAGGTGCGACGCAGGATGTCGATGTCCTGGTCGGGGTCCGAGCGGGTGCACATGGCCCAGATCACCTCCTCGAGCGAGGACACGTCGATGTCGTCGTCGACCACGATGACATAGCGGTTCATGTACGCCGCGGTGGGCAGCTGGGCCGTGAGGTGGGCGACCTGACGTGCGTGGCCGGCGTACTTCTGGGAGATGGCGACCGCGACGAGGAGCCGGCCGCCGCCGGACTCGTGCGCCCACGCCCGCTCGACGCCGCGCACCCCCGCGGCGATCAGGTCGTCCTCGATCATGGCCGACTTCATCACCGTGCGCATGTAGGAGTAGTCGTGCGGCGGCTTGCCGGGAGGTGCACCGAGAATGATCGGGTCGTCGCGGTGGTAGAGCTTCGTGATCTCCATGGCGAGGATCGGCCGCTGGCTCCCTGAGTAGTACCCGGTCCACTCACCGAACGGACCCTCGTCCCGGACGTCGTCGGGCCTCAGCCACCCCTCGATGGCGAACTCGCTCCCCGCAGGGATCGGCAGCCCCGTGTCGTCGCCGATCACCACGGGCACGGACTCGCCGATGATCGCGCCGGCGTAGTCGAGCTCCGAGATGCCAGCAGGCACCTCGGTCCCGCCGGTCACCAGGAGCACCGGGTCGTGGCCGAACGAGACCGTGACCGGCGCCCGGCCGTGCAGCTCGAACCATCGAGCGATGTTCTGGGCACCATGCTTGCCGGGCACGGCACTGATCGTCACGGACCGCCCGTCGTCCTGAACCTGCATCCGGTAGCAGCCGCCGTTGACCCGCCCGGTCTCCGGGTCGGTGGTGACCACGAAGCAACCGGTGCCGATGAACCGCCCGCCGTCGAGCTCGTGCCACATGGGCACCGGGAACTCGAGGAGGTTGATGTCGTCGCCCTTGACGACGTTGTCGAGCACGGGCGCCTCCGTGACGGTCACCGCGGGGAACTCCGCCGCTGCCGCGGCCCACTTGGAGGGTCGTCCGCGCAGGCGCGCCACCACGGCCGCGTCGTCGAGCCCTTCACCCAGCCGCAATGTGCGACCCAGCCGCTCCGCGGACCCCGTGCTCCCGGTGAGCACGCGCAGGCCCGGTCGGTACTCCTCGATGTTGTCGAACAGCAGCGCCTTCGGGTGCGACGAGCGGTAGCTGAGCTCCGCGATCGCCCCGAGCTCCTGGTCCCAGTGGGCTCCGTCCACCCGGGTCAGCTCACCGGCGGCTTCGACCCCGGCGAGCCACGACCGCAGGCTCAGGGTGGGCTCGGAAGAAGCCATCTCACACGTCCTCACATTCAGCGAAAAGCCACGATAATGAACATCGTGACCTACTGAGGAGACAGTATCAGAGGAGATTGGCTACGCCATGGCCCTTCGGCGAGGTCGAGTAAAGACACATACTGAGGCCTTGACCGTGACCGGCACCACTCGTAGGCTCTCCGTGACGAGATCGGTTGTTCTCTCTAGAGGTCAATCGAAATTTCGCACCTCAGCTTCATCACGGCAACGGCGCCGTGACTCCGTGAGACAGATGAACCCCTCCAGCAAGGAGCACCATGCGTATCCCACGAGTCCCGATGCTTGCGACAAGCCTCACCGTGATGCTAACTGCCGCGCTAGGCCTGACGGCCTGCGGCGGTGACAGCTCCGGCAGTGAGCCGGGCGCGATTCGCGTGGCGCACAACTCCAACGCGGGAGTGCTGCCGGTCCGGATCGCCGACGAGCAGGGCTACTTCGAGGACGAAGGTCTCGACGTCGAGTTCACCAAGGTCGAGAACATCGGCACGCTGCCGCCCGCGCTCGGCAAGTCCTTCGACATCGTGCTCACTCCCCCGACCAGCCTGATCGCCGCCAAGTCCCAGGGCATCGAGATGGTCGCGGCTGCCGGGGCGACCGTCGACGTGCCGGACAACCCGACCTCGGGTGTCGTCGCGCTGGAGTCGTCGGGGATCACCTCGTTCGAGGACCTCGCGGGCAAGAAGCTGGGCGTGCTCACCGAGACCGGCACGCTGCACACCGCCACCCTCTACGCCATGGACAAGGTCGGCCTCTCCGCCGACGACATCGAGATCGTCCAGGTCGACGGCCCCGCCCAGGGCGACCAGCTCGCAGCCGGGCGCGTGGACGCCGTCGAGACCCTCGACCCCTTCCGGGCGGGACTGCTCGCCAAGGGTGACACCGTCGACATCGGAGACCCGTACCTCGAGCTGGCCCCGGAGATCGGGGCCCTGCTGTGGGGCACGTCGAGCGAATGGGCGGACGAGAACGCCGACGACCTGGCTGCCTTCCGCCGGGCCATCGCCAAGGCGATCACCTACATCGACTCCCACCAGGAGGAGTCGCTGCAGGTGCTCGAGGAGTACACCGGTCTCCCGGAAGAAGTGGTCGCCAACACGGTGCTGCCCACCTACGTCTCCGACGTCCGGCCGCAAGACCTCCAGGTGTGGCTCGACGCCATGACCAGCGTGGGCGGCTTCGACGGGCAGGTCGACCTCAACGACCTGGTCCCGGCCGAGAAGTGAGAAGGAGAGACTGATCCCGATGCCCGTCTGGGACGCGGTGGTGCCTGAGGCGGAGCTGCGCGCACTCGAGCAGCGTGGCTTCGGCAGCGAGGTCACGCTCGGGGAGCGCCCCTGCCTGCTGGTCGTCGACGTGGTGATGTCGTTCCTCGGCCGCCGGCCAGGCGACCCGGACGGGGAGGACTACGTCACCGGCTGCGGCGACGTGGGCTGGGAACGGCTCCCGCGCATCGTGAAGGTGCTCGAGGCGGCTCGGGCCGCAGGCATCCCGCGAGTCCTGACCAAGGGCTCTCCGGACGCCGCCGCGGTCGTCGGAGGCGCGATCAAGCTGAGCGGTGACCCCGAACGGGCCCGCCGTACCCACTCGGCAGGGTTCCCACGCGAGATCACGCCGGAGGACGACGAGTTCGTCCTCGAGAAGACCAAGGCGAGCGCGTTCTTCAGCACTCCTCTGCTGACCTATCTCCACCAGCAGCGCGTGGACTCGGTGATCGTGGTCGGCACGACCACGTCGGGCTGCGTCCGGGCGACCGTCGTGGACGCCTCGTCGTACGGCTTCCCGACGGTCGTGGTGGAAGACGCCTGCTTCGACAGGTCGGAATTCGCGCACGCAGCAAACTTGTTCGACATCCACATGAAGTACGGCAGCGTCGTCGACTCGGCACGCGCCATCGACATGCTCGGCAACGTAGGGACACCATGATGAGCGAGGAAACGGGAACCACCATGACGATCGACCACGACACCGCCAGCGACGTCGGCCCGCCCAGCTTCGACTGCCGCGATCTCGAGGTGACGCTCCACGGTGCCGCAGGGGCCGCGGTGATCCTCCAGCACGTCGACCTCCAGGTGCGGCAGGGAGAGTTCCTCTCGATCCTCGGGACCTCCGGCTCCGGCAAGACGACCCTGCTCCGCGTGCTCGGCGGGCTGCAGAAGTCATCGGCCGGCGCCGTCGAGTCCAACGGCAAGTCGGTCAGCGGTCCGCCCGACGGTGTGGTCACCGTGTTCCAGAACTACGCGCACTCCCTCCTGCCGTGGCGCACCGTGAAGAAGAACGTCGCTCTGGGCATCGAGCGCACCCTGTCGAAGCAGGAGTGCGCGGAGCGCATCCAGGAGGCGCTTGCGATCGTGGGTCTCGAGGCGAGTGCCGACGAGTATCCGTGGCGGCTCTCGGGCGGCATGCAGCAGCGGGTGCAGATCGCCCGTGCGCTGGCCATGCGCCCGTCGGTGCTGCTCATGGACGAGCCGTTCGGCGCGCTCGACGCCATGACCAAGGCGAGCCTCCAAGACCAGCTCCAGCAGGTCCAGGAGCTCACCGGCACGACGATCGTCTTCGTCACCCACGACGTCGAGGAAGCGGTCTACCTGAGCGACCGCGTCGTCGTGCTGAAGGGCCGGCCTGCCGACGTAGGCATCGAGCTGGAGGTGAAGCTGGAGCGCCCGCGCCACCAGATCACCACCAAGGAGCAGACCGACTACCTCCAGCTGCGCCACCAGATCTACGAGGCCCTCGGCCATGGTGTCGGCCATGCCTGATCTCGGCATACTGCGTCGGATCAACCTGCTGGGCCTGCTCACCGGCGCGCTGCTCATCGTGCTCTGGCAGATCGCCGTCGCCTCGGGCCTGGTCGACTTCGACTACTTGCCGAGGCCGACGGAGGTCGCCACCGGACTGCAGGACATCACCACGACCGGGGAGCTCGCGGAGAACCTGCAGCACACGCTGACCGCCTCCCTGACCGGGTGGGCGCTCGCCTCCGTGGCCGGTGTCGTCATCGGCGTGGTCCTCGGACTGCTGCGACCGGTCTGGCAGTACTCGATGGCCAGCCTCGAGGCCCTGCGCGCACTCCCGATCGTCGCGTTCGTGCCGGTGGCCGTGCTGCTGTTCGGGTTCACCCTCAAGATGGAGATCGTCGTGGCGTTCTACGCCGCGCTGTGGCCCATCCTGCTCAACACCCAGGCCGGTGTCCGCAGCGTCGACCGCCGGCTTCTCGAGGTGGGCGACGTCATGGGCTTCGGTCGCGTGGAACGGCTGTGGAAGCTGCTGCTCCCGGCCAGCACTCCCTTCATCATCGTCGGCCTGCGCCTGGGACTGTCCATCTCCCTGGTGCTGACCCTGGTGGCCGAGATGGTGGGCAACCCGGCCGGTCTCGGCTACGCGCTCATCCAGAAGGGCCAGACCTTGAACCCAGACCAGATGTTCGCCTACGTCATCGTGATCGGCGGGTGCGGGATCGTCCTCAACGCAGCCCTGATGACGCTGGCCCGGATCACGCTCCGCGGCCAGATGCTCGCGGCAGGTGATGTCGCATGAGTCTCCTGAAGACCCCGCCGACGTCGGGCCGGACCAGCAAGCCGCAACCCACACAGCAGGAGCTGTGGTCGGGCACGCCCGTGCGCGGCATCCTCCCCCTCGTGCTGGCCCTGCTCCTCTGGCAGCTCCTCGGCAACGTGGAGTCGCCGTACTTCCCGCCGCCGAGCGAGTGGTACGAGGAGACCAAGCCGCTCCTCGACCAGGACCTCCTCCTGCCCGCACTCCGCGCGACGACGGTGACCTTCCTGGTCGGGCTCGCGCTCGCCACCCTGATCGGGGCGGTGGTCGGGTCCCTCGTGGGCTCGAGCCGTCTCGCCGATCGTGCGTTGGGCCCGACCCTGGAGTTCCTGCGCATCCTTCCGGCAGCCTCGCTGGTGCCGATCGCGGCCCTGATCCTGGGCTACACCTTCCAGATGAAGCTCGTGGTGGTCGTGCTCCCCGCGCTCTGGCCGATCCTGCTGGCGTGCCGGACGGCGCGGCGGTCGATCAACCCGGTGCTCCTCGACGTACCGCGGACCCTTGGCCTCACCCGGCTCGAGGGCCTGATGAAGGTGACCGTGCCGTCGATGCTGCGACCGGTCCTGCTGGGCGTGAGGGTCGCCGCACCGCTGGCGCTGATCATCACCATCCTGGTCGAGATCGTCACCCGGATCGACGGGCTGGGCGCGCTGCTCGGCACGGCGCAGTCCAACTACGCCTCGGCGCAGGTCTACGGGCTGCTGCTGATCGCCGGCGTGCTTGGCTTCGTCGTCAACTGGGTCGTGACCCGGCTGGACTTCGCGGTCTCGCGTCGCATGGGCAACTGAGGGGTGCGGCTGGTTCGAGTCGATCGGGACGGCTCTCGCTACGGCCTGCTCGACGACGACCAGAGCACGGTCCGCCTGCTCGGTGGCGACCCGTTCGGCGAGCTCGACCTGACGGGCGAGACCACCACCCTGGCCGAGTCGCGTCCGCTCGTGCCGGTGACCCCGAGCAAGGTGCTCGCGGTCGGCCGCAACTACGCGCGGCACGCGACCGAGATGGGACTCCCGCTGGGAGAGCAGCCGTCGGTGTTCCTCAAGCCGCTGCAGTCGCTGCTGCCGCACGGCCATGACGTGGTGCTGCCGCAGACCGAGCTCTCCGACCACGTCGAGCACGAGGCCGAGCTGGCCGTGGTCATCGGACGCACAGCCCGGCACGTGAAGGCCGCGGACGCCTTCGACCACATCCTCGGCTTCACCTGTGCCGACGACGTGAGTGCTCGTGACCTGCAGCGCGGCGATCCGCAGCTCACGCGCGGTAAGGGTTTCGACACGTTCTGCCCACTGGGCCTGGCCGTCGACACCGACGTCAGCGGGGACCGCGACTACGAAGTCACCTGCAGCGTCAACGGCGAGGAGCGGCAACGCGCGAGCACGGCAGAGCTCATCTTCCCGATCCCGTTCCTGATCGAGTGGCTCTCGGCCTGGACCACGCTCGTCCCCGGCGACGTCGTGCTGACCGGCTCCCCTGCGGGCACCGGTCCGCTCCTACCCGGCGACCAGGTCGAGATCGCGGTCACCGGGGTCGCGTCGCTGCGCCACGGGGTGCGGAGCAGCCAGGGCGGCTGACCGGCTAGCCCAGCGGCAGCCGCACCCGGACCACGGTGTCCCCCGGGCGCGAGTCGACGCTGATCTCCCCGCCGTGGTGCTCGACGATGATGCGTCTCGAGATGTCGAGCCCGAGCCCGGTGCCCTTGCCGACCTCCTTGGTCGTGAAGAACGGCTCGAAGGCGTGGGCGACGACCTCGTCGGTCATGCCCGGGCCGGTGTCGGCGATCTCTACGACGACCGCGTTCTGGTCGGCGTAGGTGGCGACCCGCAGCGTCCCCGCGCCATCCATGGCGTCGACCGCGTTGTCGATGAGGTTGGTCCACACCTGGTTGAGCTCGCCGGGCGAGGCCTCGATGACCGGTAGGTCGTCGGCGTACTCCCGCTGCACGGTGATGCCGTTGCGCAGCTTGTGGCCGAGCATCACCAGGGTGCTCTCGAGCCCGTCGGTGACCTGCACCTGCTGGACGGTCGCCCGGTCGAGCTGCGAGTAGGACTTCACGGCGGCGACCAGCTCCGAGATGCGGCGAGTCGCGTCCTGGGCCTCCGAGATCAGCGTGGTTGTCGTGGCCACGCTCGCCACCCACTCCAGGCCCGCCTGCAGCGCTGCGCCATCGAAGGCCGACGCGACCCGATCGCACCAGGCGACGTCGACGCCGGCGGCTGCGAGGGCCGGGGCGATCACCCAGTCGCGGTCGATGCCGTGGTCGGCCAGCCAGGTCGACAGGCCGTCCTCGCGCTCCGCCAGCGCGATGCCTGAGAGTGCCGGCGCCTCCTCCGCTGCGCGCCGGAGCTCATCCAGGACGACGAACTGGGACGCGGTGATGGACTCGGCAGCGAGCCGCTGCAGCGAGGAGAGCAGGTCGTCACAGCTCCCCCGGAGCGCCCCGACGGACCGGACCGCCGCGGAGGCGGGGTTGTTGATCTCGTGGGCCAGTCCCGCGGCCAACGTCCCGAGGGCTACCAGCGCCTCGCGCTGACGAGCGTTGCTCTCGATCCGGCGAGCCGTCGCGATCAGCCCCCGGAGCAGGTGGACCGCGAACGGGAACAGCCTGTCGATGTGCGCGCGAAGCTGCTCTGCCTCGATCCGGAACACCCGGCTCACCCGGCTCGCCCGGCCGCTGCCCATGTAGACACCGTGCTCGTCCCAGGCGCGGAAGCCGCCCGCCCACTGGCCCGGCGTCTCCATCGTGGCCATGACCGTCTCCTCGTGGCCGATCCACCGCACGAGATCGATGCTGCCGTCGAGCAGCAACCACCAGTGGTCGGCCGGCCGCCCCTCGTCGAACAGGCGCTCGCCCTTCTCGAGGGTCAGCTCTTCTCCGGAGTCGGCGAGCTCGGCGACCTGCTCGTCGGTGAAGCCGTCCAGCAACGAGATGGCGCGGAGCTCGTCGTACAGCATCAGATGGTCGCCAGGTAGCGGTGCACGAGGTAGACGGCCATGGCGCCCTCGCCGACCGCCGACGCCACTCTCTTCATGCTGTCGAGGCGGACGTCGCCGGCGGCGAAGACGCCCGGCACGCTGGTCTCGAGCGCGAAGGGGCTGCGCTCGAGCGGCCATCCGACGTCCAGGGGGGACGGCAGCTCCGGGCCGGTGAGCACGAACCCGCGGGCGTCGCGAGCGACCGCGTCACCGAGCCAGTCCGTGCGGGGGGCTGCCCCGATGAAGATGAACAGCCAGCTGGCTGCGGCCTCCTCCTCGGCCCCGGTCGCCCGGTCGGACAACGTGATCGCCTGCAGGTGGCCGTCTCCGCTCGCCCCCACGACCTCGGTCTGGAACCTGACCTCGATGTTGGCGGCGGCCTGGATGCGGCTGACGAGGTACTGCGACATCGACGCCTCGAGGTTGGTCCCGCGCACGAGGAGGACCACGCGCTTCGCGTAGCTGGCGAAGTTGAGCGCTGCCTGTCCGGCGGAGTTCGCCGCCCCGACGAGGTAGACGTCCTCGCCGACGGTCTGGCTGGCCTCGCTGGCACTCGCCCCGTAGTAGATGCCGCGACCGACGAGCTCGGTCGAGACCCGGCGCCTCGATCCGGCGGTAGGAGACCCCGCTGGCCACGAGCACGGCCCGCGCCTCGATGTCGGTCGAACCGTCCAGCAGCACCGCACGCACCGGTCCTCGGGTCTCGAAGCCGACGACGTCGCGGGCCAGCACCATCTCGGCGCCGAACCGCGAGGCCTGGGCGACTGCGCGGTGAGTGAGGTCGGCTCCGGACAAGCCCTTGGGGAACCCGAGGTAGTTCTCGATCGACGCGCTCTGACCCGCCTGACCGCCGGGTGCGTCGCGCTCGACGACCACGGTCTGCAGTCCCTCGGAGGCCGCGTAGACCGCCCCGGCGAGCCCGGCCGGCCCGGCGCCCACGATGCACAGGTCGTACAGCGGCCGCTGGGCCCGCGTGCGCAGCCCCAGCGCGTCGGCAAGCTGGATGGTGGTGGGCGACCTCAGCCAGACGCCGTCGGGCAACGCCACCACCGGGAGGTCGGGGAGGTCGGCGCCTGCCAGGTCGAGCAGCCGCTGGGCTTCGTCGCTCTGGTCGACTTCTAGCCACCGGTAGGGGACGTGGTTGTGCGCCAGGAACGACTTCACGTCGTGGGTCCGCTCCGACCACCGGTGGCCGACGACGCGCACCTGGGACTCTCGGTCCGGGTGCCCCCGGAGCCAGTCGCCGAGCAGCTCGTCGAGCACCGGGTAGAGCCGCTCGTCCGGCGGATCCCAGGGCTTCATCAGGTAGTAGTCGAGCGCGATGTCGTTGATCGCCTGGATCGCGACGTCGGTGTCGGCGTATGCCGTGAGCAGCACGAGCTTGGACTCCGGCGACTGCTCGCGGACCTCCCGGAGCACCTGGATGCCGGTCATGCCGGGCATCCGCTGGTCCGACACCACCGCTGCTACCGGCCGGTCCTTCAGCAGCAGGTCGGCCGTGATCTCCAGGGCCTCTGGACCCGAGGTCGCGCGGAGCACCCGATAGTCGGCGCCGTAGCGGGCGCGGAGGTCGCGCACGACGGCCGCAGCCACAGCGGCGTCGTCGTCGACCGCGAGGATCGCCGGCTTGACCATTGGCCCTCCTGCCAATCTCGCGCAACGACCACGACCGTACCCCGGCCGTCTCTCCCCCGACATGACCGAAATAGGGGGCGCAGATCACCTCACCGAGGTCGTCGGAGATCCTCCGCTTCCATGAGCACCGAGTAGGCGTAGCTCTCGGCTGCCCTGGCCCGGCGGTAGTGGTCCTCGCGGTAGTTGTCGAGCGGCACCCGGGCGACGACCCAGTCGGCGATGCTACGGGCGGCGGCGTCGGCGAAGTTCTGGGCGCGCTGCAGCGCCTCGGTGGCCTCGACGTCCCACCTGCCCAAGTCGCGGGCGTAACCGAACGGACCGGTGGGGTCGTGGTGCGCGTTGGCGCTCAAGGGCATGCCCTCCCTCTCCCTGGACGCTAAGCCTCATCGGGACAACGGGCAATGGCGCCAGCGGGTTACGGGCACAAGAGCTGGCTTACACCAGGCGGAACTCCACCTTGCGCGCGGTGACGTCGGCCGTGGTCAGGCGCACCGTGACGTCGGTGCCCAGCGGCAGCTCGACGGCGCCGGCGACGGGCGCCTCGACGCCGGGTTCCTTCACCATCACCACACCGCGGGTCTTGTCCTTCTCGTCGACGCTCACCACGACGGCCTCGAACTCCTCACCGACCCGAGACGCCAGTACGCCGGCCTCCACCAGGTCGAGGACGGCCCGCTCGTAGGACCTCGCACGCTGGCCGGAGCGCTGCATCGTCTTGGGCAGGTCCGGGAGTGCGGCGCGGACCCAGTCCGGCACCTCGGTCCCGGCGCACAGCGCGACGCAGACCTCGGCGGCGTAGCGGTCACAGAGGCGGCGCAGCGGCGCGGTGACGTGGGCGTACTCGGAGACCAGGGCGGCGTGCAGCGGCTCGTCGGGGACCTCGCCGTCGAAGGCGACGTAGCCGCTGCCGCGGAGCAGGCGGGCCGAGGCCACGACCATCGCGGCGTGCTTGGGGTTGGTCGGGTCGAGGGCGCGGATGAAGTCGGGGTAGTTCTGCTCGGCGGGCCACTCGACGTTGAGGGCCTTCGCGGTGCGCTGCAGGCGTTGTACGTCGCGGGGGTCGGGCGGCGGCAGCGTGCGCAGCAGGCCGACCTTGGCCTCGACCATGAGCGAGGCAGCACCGAAGCCGGTGAGCAGCGAGATCTGGGCGTTCCAGAGCTCGACGGGGAGCATGCTGCGGAACTCCAGCGTCCACTGGTGACCCTGGATGTCGACCTCCTGCTCCGGCAGCGGGAGCGAGACACCGCCACGCAGGGCGTCGCGCTTGATCCGCAGCTCGCCGATCTCCTTGAGCAGCTGGAGCACCTCACCGGCCGTGCCGTCGTCGACCGACTTCTGAGCACTCTCGTACGACAGCTTCGCGGTGGAGCGGACCCGCGCCCGCTCGACGAAGATCTCGGTGCCCTCCCCCGTCTCGTCCACCTGGATCGTCCAGAGCAGGGCGGGCCGCACCTCATCGGCCACCAGCGAGCCGGCGTCCTCGGAGATGGCCTTGGGGTGGAGCGGGACCTTCGAGTCGGCGCCGTAGAAGGTCTCACCGCGCTGGTGCGACTCCAGGTCGACCGGGTCGCCCGGACTGACGAACGCCGCCACGTCGGCGATCGCGTAGTGCACGACGTAGCCGTCGCCCGCGCGCTCGATGTGGAGGGCCTGGTCGAGGTCCATCGCGCCCTCGGGGTCGATCGTGATGAACGGCAGCTCCGTGCGGTCGAGATCTGGCAGCCGTGGGTTGGCGGCAGCCGCCTCTGCCGCGGCGAGCACCTCCGGCGAGAAGTCGCCGGGCAGCTCGAGCTCGGCCCGGATCCGGTCGATGCCCTCGTGCAGTGTCTTCGCGACGGTTTCGTCGTCGCCACCCTTGATCCGGACCACCTGGCTACTCGGCATGATCGAGACCCTAACGTTGCTCCCTGTGCTGATCCTGCTGCCCCCGAGCGAGGGCAAGTCCGTGGCCCGGCGGGGCAAGCCGCTGGACCTCGCGACCCTCTCCGGTCCCGAGCTCACGCCCGCCCGCGAGCGCGTGCTCGACGCCCTGGTCACGCTCTGCAGCGGCGACCCGGACGTGGCCACGCGGGTCCTGGACATCGGGCACACCCAGCTCGAGCTGGTGGAGCTCAACGCCGACCTCCGCGCCGCACCGACCGCCCGCGCGGACCGCGTCTACAGCGGTGTGCTCTACGAGAATCTCGGCCTCGAGTCGCTGTCGTCGAGCGCCAAGCGTCGGGCGGCCAGCCGGATTGCCGTCGCCAGCAGCCTCTTCGGGTTGGTGCGGCTGGGCGACCGGATCCCGGCGTACCGCCTCTCGGGTGATGCCGTGCTGCCCGGCCTCGGCTCCGTCGCCGGCGGATGGCGTGAGGCGCTCGGCCCGACGGTGACGGCGGCCGTCGGCAGCGGCCTGCTGATGGATCTGCGCAGCGGCATGTACGCCAGCTTCTGGAGGCCTCCGGCCGAGCTGGCGCGCAGGGTGGCCACCGTGCGGGTGCTCCACGAGGTCGCCGGCAAGCGGAAGGTCGTCAGCCACTTCAACAAGGCCACCAAGGGCCGGATCGTCCGCTCTCTGCTCGAGGACGGGCGCGACCCCCGCACACCGGCGAAGCTCGCCGCGGTGCTGACCGAGCTCGGCTGGACCGTTGAGGTCGGCGAGGCCACGCCCAAGGGCACCCAGCTCGACGTGGTCGTCAGCGAGATCTGACGTGGCGCAGCGCCCGGCCGGGGAGTACGCCGACGAGGCGGTGGCCCGGGTCAGCGACGACCCGCCGGCTCGGCTGGCGTTCCTGCAGGGGCTGTACAAGGTGCCGACGGAGGTGGACCGGGGCTACCTGCCGTTCCGGCGGGCAGCGTCCGCGTTCATGGAGTGGCAGCTGCGTCGCGGGTTGCTGAACCCGACCTCCGGTCCCGCCCCGGGCAGTCCGTGGTGGCGCGCCGTGAACGACTCCCTGCTGAGGGACACCTGCGAGGCCTCGGCGATCGCGTTCGGCCATCCTGGCGAGCCCCGCACGACGAGCGTCGCGGCCACCCTCGAGTTCATCCGGGCGCCCACCGCCCGCTCCTGGTACCGGGCGCACAACCTGTCCATCGCGACGGCGTACCTCGCCAACGAGGTGCTGGCCCGGCGGGAGAACCGCGTGGAGCGCTTCTTCATCAACCTCGTGCTCGTCCGGGTGCTCTACGCACACGCGCTGGTCGCTCAGCCGCGGCTCGCGCTCGGCTGGCTGGCGCCGCTCGGCCGGCCCCTTGGTGACCCACGGCTCGGCATGACCAGCATCTTCCTGTCCCTGTCGCGGGTGCTTCCCGACAGCTACCCGCTCGCGGACGAGCTGGACACCTACGTCGACGCCGAGAACGGCATCGGTCACCTGCTCGACGTCGGCGTGATCGTGCCCCGCGTGGCGCAGCTCTACGAGTGGTCAGCGGCAGAGCTCGGGCTGCCAGGGCTCACAGCCCTACTCGACCAGCACGGAACCCCGGTCTACGCCTGGGACTCCGACGACAGCGAGGTCTGGCACCCCGAGCCCTCTTTGCTCTCCCGGGTCGCGCGCCGTGCCGTGCCGAGTCGGCGTAAAAGCTAGGACGGTGCGCCGACTCGGCGGGTCTACCACTTGGAGCCCTCGCCGAAGGCATCGTTGCCGGGCGGCAGGGCGTTGTACATCCGCATCGACGTGTGCCGGCCCCGCTCGTCGCTGTCGTAGAACGCCAGCACCGTGACCGACGCGGGCGCGAGCTCCATCCGGAACACCGACTCCAGGGGCGCGTCGACGGCGTGCGAGACCAGGGTCTTGATCGGGGTCACGTGGCTGACGACGACGACCGTCTTGCCGGCGTGTGCCGTGAGCACCCGCTCGAGCGCCTCGAGCACGCGCTTCTCGACGGACCGGAACGACTCACCGCCCGGGGGCGCCAGGTCGATCGAGCCGAGCCAGGCGTCGAGGTCGGCCTGGTGCTGCTCGGCCACCTCCACGAACGTCAGCCCGTCCCACGCGCCGAACTCCATCTCGGCGAAGCCAGGCTCGACCTCCAGCGGGTGGCCGAGGCGTTCGGCGAGGATCTCGGCCGACTCCTGCGTCCGCCGCACCGGCGATGCGATCACGGCGTCGACAGTGTCGGCCAACGGCGAGATCCAGTCGGCGACGGCCCGGATCTGGGCGCGCCCCTCGTCGCTGAGCGCGAGGGTTGTCACCACCGAGACCGCCCGAGAACCGCTTCGCAGTCGTGTGGGCCGTGACGCCGTGGCGGACCAGGATCAGCGTGGTCTGGGTGGCGTCCGAGGGCGACCAGCCACGAGCCGGGGCGGCCGGTGCGGCGTCGGCCGCGACGTCCGGGCTCTGCACCGCTTCGGCGACGGAGTCGGGCTCGTCGAGCGCCGGCTCGTCCTCGCCAGGCACCCAGACGCCGTTGCGCTTCCCGTCCAGGGCCTCGTTGGCGAGGCGGTCGGCGTGCTTGTTCTGCTCCCGCGGCATCCACGTGTACGTCGTGCCGAACGGCGCCAGCGCGGTCGCCTCGGTCGCCAGCGGCTTCATGTCCGGGTGCTTGATCTTCCAGCGGCCCGACATCTGCTCGACGACGAGCTTGGAGTCCATCCGGACCTCGATCTCGGCGTGCGGCGCGTACATCTCGGCCAGCCGCAGGCCGCCGATCAGACCGGAGTACTCGGCGACGTTGTTGGTGGCCACGCCGATCGTGCTGGCGTCCTCGGCGATCACCTCGCCGGTCTCCGCGTCCTTCAGCACCGAGCCGTACGCCGCCGGGCCGGGGTTGCCGCGCGAGCCGCCGTCGGCCTCGATGATGACCTTGCGGTGCTTGAACGGATCGCTCACAGGCCCGACTCGGCGGTCCGGACCAGGATGCGCGAGCACTCCTCGCAGCGGATCACCAGGTCGCTGGGCGCCTTCCGGATCACCTCGATCTCGGCGTTGTCGATCGTGAGCTGGCAGCCGCTGCACCGGCGCTGGCGCAGCTCGGCCACGCCCACGCCCTTGCGGTTGGCCCGGAGCTTCTCGTAGAGCGTGAGCAGGTCCTCGGGCATCCCCTCGACGGCGGGGGCGCGCTTCGCCGTCAGGCCGTCGAGCTCCCGGTCGATCTCGGTGGTGCGCTCGTCGCGAGCGGCGGTGAGCACCGCGAGGCGCTCGTCGGCGCTGGCCACCTGCTGCTTCAGGTCGTCGAGCAGCTTCTGCGCGTCCTCGAGCTGCTCCATCACCTCGAGCTCCTCGTCCTCGAGCGTCGAGATCCGACGCTCCAGTGTCTCCAGCTCGTGCTGCATGCGCTCGAGGTCCTTGGGGTTGGTGATCAGGCCCTGGGCCATCCGGTCCTGGTCGCGGGTCCGCCGCCCCTTCACCTGCTCGACGTCGGCGTCCGCCTTCCGCTGCGCCGCGTTCAGGTCGTCGACCACGATCTGCTGGTCGCGGATCTGGTCGGCCACCTCGGCTCGGGTGGCGCTGAGCGACGCGATCTCCTCGAGCTCGGGCAGGCTCGCTCGCTGGTGGCGCAGCAGGTCAGCCTTCGCATCCAAGGTCTGTACGTCGAGCAGCTTGAGCTGAGCGAACGGATCGGCTTTCACGCATCGCCTTTCGGGGGCTTGTCGAGTCGGTTGGTCCAGGGGTCGGTGTTGGTCGTGCTCACGCGGGTCTCCACCGTATCCCCGCGCTCTTCGTTGTACGTCGTCCGCAGCCGCTGCTCAACCACCGGCAGCCAGGTCCACTCGGCCGCCCAGTGGGCCACGTCGATCAGCGCGGGCCCGTCCTTCTCGAGGAACTCCCCCGCCGGATGGTGCCGCAGGTCGCTGGTCACGTAGACGTCGACGTCGGTGGCGAGCACTCTGTCGAGCAGGAAGTCGCCGGCTCCCCCACACACCGCGACCCGGCGTACGCCGCGGTCCGGGTCGCCGGCGTACCGCACTCCCTGCGTGGTCTCCGGGAGCGCCCCGGCGACGGTCTCGGCGAAGGCGCTCAGCGTGGTCCGCTCGACGGTGCCGATCCGGCCAGATCCGGTGCGCACGACGCCGGGATCGGCGAGCTCGACCACGTCGTACGCCGGCTCCTCGTAGGGATGCGCAGCCAGCATCGCGGCGACCACGGCCGCGCGCAGAGGTCGGTCGAGCACTACCTCGATCCGCACCTCGTCGACGGTCTCGATGCTGCCGACGGACCCGACGGTCGGCTCGGCGCCCTCCAGCGGCCGGAACCGGCCCTGCCCCGACGAGGTGAACGACGCGAAGTCGTAGTTGCCGATGTTTCCGGCTCCGGCCTCGGCGATGGCCGCCCGGACCGGTGCCGCGGCGTCGGCCGGCACGAAGACCGTGAGCTTGTCGGCCGCCTCGCGCACCACACCCTGGATCGGCTCCAACTCGGTGAGGCCGAGGGCGGTGGCCAGGGCTTCCGAGACCCCAGTCTCTGCCTGGTCGGCATTGGTGTGGGCGGTCAGCAGGGCACAGCCGGCGCGGGCCAGCGCTGCCAGCGTGCGCCCCTTCGGTGTGGTCGCCGCGAAGCCGTGGACGGGCTTCAAGAAGAGCGGGTGGTGGACGACCAGCAGGTCGGCTCCCCACTCCGCGGCCTCCTCGGCCACAGCCAGGGTCGGGTCGACGGCGAACAGCACCTTCTTGACCGTGGCCGCAGGGTCGCCGTAGACCAGCCCGACGGCGTCCCAGTCGTCCGCCGTCTGCGGCGGATACCAGGCGTGCAGCTGGCGGACGACGTCATCGAGGGAGGGCACGGGCACACGTTAGTCATCCCCTACGCTCGGCCTCATGCCAGTCGTGAAGATCAACGCCATCTCGGTGCCGCCGCAGGCGCACGAGGAGCTGGAGAAGCGCTTCGCCAACCGTGCCCACAGCGTCGACGGGACGCCTGGCTTCCTGGGCTTCCAGCTGCTGCGCCCGGTCAAGGGCGAGGAGCGCTACTTCGTGGTCACCCAGTGGGAGGACGAGGAGTCCTTCGCCGCCTGGCGCGACGGGCCGGCCATCGCCGCCCACTCTGGCGCCCTTCGAGACGGCTCGTCCCTCGCCTCCTCAGGAACCGAAACCCCCGAACCCGTCTCGTCCGGCGCCGAGCTGCTCGAGTTCGAGGTCGTGATCGACCAGCGCCCCACGAGCTAGGCGACCATCGCCTCTGCTTCGACCTCCACGAGGATGTCGGGCGTGAACAGCGCCTGGATGCCGATCACGGTGACAGCCGCCTTCGCCAGGTCGGGCATCGCGGCCATCGCCGCGCCGCCTCCTGCCATGAAGTCGTCGAGCAGGGACGGGTCCCAGCCGACGACGTAGAACCGCAGGCGCAGGACGTCGGAGACGGAGCCGCCGGCGGCCTCGACGGCCTTCCCCACGTTGACGAGGGCGCGCTCGACCTGGGCGCTGAGACCGCCCTCGACGAGCATCCCGTCGGCGTCGGCGCCGGTCTGCCCCGACAGCAGGACGAGGCGCCCGGCAGGTGCGGAGGTGGCGTGCGGGAACATGCCGGCGATCGGCGGCTGGCCGGGGATGAAGTGGGCTGTTGTGGTCATGTCAGCGACGCTAGACACCACCACCGACAGTCGCCAAGGAGTCAGTTGACCTGGCGGTCGTAGCCTTCCCAGTAGGGCGCGCGGAGCTTGAACTTCTGCAGCTTGCCGGTCGCGGTTCGGGCCAGCTCGTCACGGAACTCGATCGAGGTCGGCGCCTTGTAGCCGGCCGCCTTCTCCTTGCACCACGCGATCAGCTCGGCCTCGGTGACCTGCTCGCCCTCGGTGAGCACCACCAGGGCCTTGATGGTCTCGCCCCACTTCTCACTCGGCACGCCGATCACCGCGACCTCGGCCACCGCGGGATGGGAGAACAGCACGTCCTCGACCTCGATGCTCGAGACGTTCTCCCCGCCGGTGATGATCACGTCCTTCTTGCGGTCCTGGATCGTGACGTAGCCGTCCTCACCGATCACCGCACCATCCCCGGTGTGGAACCAGCCCTCCTTCAGCGCCGCCGACGTTTCCTCCGGCTGCTCCCAGTAGCCCTCGAGCACCACGTTCGAGCGGGCCAGCAGCTCCCCGGCGCCCTCCTCGGACTCGGTCGCCTTGAGGCGTACCCCGAGGGCCGGGGCACCGGCGCGGGTCAGCTTGCCGGCGCGTTCCTCGACGGACAGGTCGTCCCACTCGGACCGGCTGCGGTTGATGGTCAACAGCGGCGAGGTCTCGGTCAGACCGTAGATCTGGATGAACTCCCACCCCAGCTCGGCCTCCACCCGCGCCACCGTCTTGGTCGGCGGCGGGGCGCCGGCCATGATGATCCGCACCCGGTCCCGGCCCGGGATCTCGCCCTCCCAGGTCTGGGCAGCTTCCAGCACCGCCGCCGCCACCGCCGGCGCGGCGCACATCACGGTCACTCCGTGCTTCTCGATCCGACGCAGGATCTCCGCCCCGTCGACCTTGCGGAGCACGACCTGCTTGACCCCCAGCCCGGTCATCGCGAACGGCATCCCCCACCCGTTGGCGTGGAACATCGGCAGCGTGTGCAGGTAGACATCCCGGTCGCTGACCGTGGTGTGCATCGCGAACGTCACCGCGTTGACCCAGATGTTGCGATGGGTGATCTGCACCCCCTTCGGCCG
Organism: uncultured Actinomycetota bacterium; assembly: GCA_963769475.1. Lineage (GTDB taxonomy): Bacteria > Actinomycetota > Actinomycetes > Propionibacteriales > Nocardioidaceae > Nocardioides. The sequence continues at coordinate 730,619 of CAVYLX010000005.1, forward strand.
CGCCGTCGTGCCCGAGGTGTAGTTGATCGCCGCCGTCGCGCTCTCGTCCGGCTCCCAGAGGTTCGGCTCGACGCCTTCCTCGGCGTACAGGTCGGAGTCGTTGCCGAGCACGAACCGGTGCTCGGCCTTCACCTCCGCCAGCGCCTCGTCGAGCTCCGGGTCCACGTAGAGCACCCGGGCACCGGAGTGCTCCACGATGTAGGCCACCTCATCAGGCCGGAGCCGGAAGTTCACCGGCACGATCACCCGCCCCGAACCAGCCACCGCGAAGAACGACGTCAACAACCGAGCACTGTTGTGGCTCACCACCGCCACCCGATCACCCACCCCGATCCCCAGCTCGTCCAGCTTCGCCGCCTGCCGCCGGGCCAACGCGCCGATCTCGGCGTAGGTCAGCTCACCCAGCGACGGCGCCGGCTGGTCCGGCTCATCAACCACACCCACCCGATCGCCATAGACCTGCACAGCACGGTCGATGAAGTCGGACACGCTGAACGGGACGAACACGGGGCCTCCTACGGTCTGCGTCTCAAGCCACTCTAGGACCGCGGGGAGAACATGAGACCGCTCTCATGCAGGTCTCATGACCGCCCCACGACCGGCCTCCACCCTAGACCGATGAGCACGACCTGGAAGGCGCTGATCGCCCTCGCCCTCGTGGTCCCGCTGGCGGCGTACGTCGTGGGCGCACTCGTGCCCTCGACGGCCGACGACGGCCGCAACCGGCCGGTGATCATCGGCGAGCGCGACGATGAGCCAGCCCCGCCATCTCCCAGCGAGAGCCGCACCGACGACGGAGACGACAGGGACGACGGGGACGGCGGAGGGGATGATGGCGGGGACGACGACAGCGGCGGAGACGGCGCCAACCAGGGAGGCTCCGGACAGCGTGGCGACCAGGACGACGACCGGGAAACCTCCGACGGGAACGACGACGACGACGGAGACGACGACTGAGCCGCCCCGCCGCGGCCGGGGGTGGCTCAGGTTCTCGGTCCGCACCCGGATCGCGGTCACCATCGCGGTGCTGACCGGGGCGTCGATGGCCGGCGCGGGCGTCCTGGTCTACGCCCTCGAGTCCACACAGATCGAGAACGACATCAACGAGCAGATCGACCAGGAGATCTCGGAGTTCCGGGCGCTCGAGTCAACCGGCACCGACCCCGCGACGGGAGACCCGTTCGCGAGCACAGAGGCGCTCCTCGGTCTGTTCCTGGACCGACAGGTGACCGACGACGACGAGATACTGGTGATCTACTCCGGCCGGGAGCGGACCGGCAACACCCCGCATGCGTCCGAAGAGCTGATCCTCGGCGAACCGGAGTACCGGGCCGCCGCGGTCGAGGGGCTCAGGTCGGGCGGCACGGTGGAGTACCAGAGTCCTCGCTTCAAGGAGGTCTGGGTCACCGTCCTGCAGGTGGAGAACCGCCTGGCCGGCGATCCCGGCGGCGCGCTCGTGATCATCAACCTCCTCGACGACGAGCGCAGCGAGCTCGACCGGACCATCCGCACCTACGCCGTGATCACGCTGCTGTCGCTGGCCCTGATCACCGTCCTGGCCCTGTGGCAGTCGGGCCGCCTGCTCGCGCCGTTGACGACACTGCGCGAGACCGCGCGCGAGATCTCCGCCACCGACCTGTCGCGGCGGATCCCGGCCCGCGGCAACGACGACATCACCGCCCTGACGCACACGATCAACGACATGCTCGACCGACTAGAGGCCGGGTTCGAGGCCCAGCGGAACTTCCTCGATGACGCGGGCCACGAGCTGAAGACACCGTTGACAGTGGTCCGCGGCCACGTCGAACTGCTCGCCCAGGGCAACCCCGAAGAGGTCGCCGAGACGCGCGACCTGCTGCTCGACGAAGTGGACCGGATGTCGCGGCTGGTCGAGGACCTGGTGCTGCTGGCGAAGGCGCGACGACCCGACTTCCTCAGCCCTCGGCAGGTCAGCCTCGACCAGCTCACCCACGCCCTGCTCGCCAAGGCCCGCGCGCTCGGCGACCGCGACTGGCGCCTGGACGGCACGGCCGAGGCGCAGATCATCGTCGACGAGCAGCGGATCACCCAGGCGGTCCTCCAGCTCGCCGGCAACGCGGTCAAGCACACCGATCCGGGAGACGTGGTCGCGATCGGGTCGTCGTACGACGGCGCCCGGGTCCGGCTCTGGGTGCGCGACGTCGGCGACGGCGTGCCGGACGACGACCGCCAGCACATCTTCGAGCGCTTCGGCCGGAGCACGGTGCGGCCGGGCGACGAGGGCTTCGGGCTGGGTCTCTCCATCGTGAAGGCGATCGCGGTGGCGCACGACGGGTCGGTGACGGTCTCGGACGCACCGGGCGGTGGCGCGCGGTTCGAGCTCGAGCTGCCCAAGGAGGGCGCATGGCCAGGATCCTGATCGTGGAGGACGAGGCCAGGATCGCGTCCTTCGTGGCCAAGGGCCTGCGCGCCGAAGGCCACACGGCGACCGTGGCCGGCGACGGCCACCTGGGGCTGGACCATGCGATGAGCGGCGACTTCGACCTGATGGTCCTCGACATCGGACTGCCCGGCCTCGACGGCTTCGAGGTCCTCGACCAGCTCCGCTCCCAGGGATCGCGGCTGCCGGTGATCGTGCTGACTGCGCGTGACTCGGTGACCGACACGGTCTCCGCGCTCGAGGGCGGCGCCGACGACTACATGCCCAAGCCGTTCCGGTTCGCCGAGCTGATGGCACGGATCCGGCTGCGGCTACGCCAGGACCAGGCCGGCGACGGATTGAGCCAGGTCGACGCCCTCGACGCCGGCGGGGTACACCTCGATCTCCGGACCCGGCGCGCCACCGTCGGCAGCCGGAAGGTCGACCTGTCGCACCGAGAGTTCATGCTCGCCGAGATCTTCATGCTCAACCCCGGGCAAGTGCTCTCGCGCGAGCAGCTGCTCGACCACGTCTGGGGCCTCGACTTCGACCCCGGCTCCAACGTCGTCGACGTGTACGTCGGCTACCTGCGGAAGAAGTTCGGTGCCGATTCCATAGCCACCGTCCGGGGCATGGGGTACCGCTTCCTCAGCTGAGCGGATGGCCGTCAGCGGACCTTGAAGCTCAGCTTGGCGCGGGGCTGGCGGGCCAGCACCGGCTCGAGTGCCTCCGCGAACTCGTGGGGCTCGGGCCGGTTGGCCGGAACCTTGTCCAGCGCGGCGAAGAGCACCTTCACGACCTCGTGCGGCGTGCGCTCGGGCATCTCGTACGGCGCCTCCACCAGCTGCGGGTAGCGGACCGTGACGTCGTCGGAGGACTGGTCGCCCTCGTCGAACGCCTTGTAGCCCGCGACCGCCTCGAACATCGTGGCCGCCAGGCCCCAGACGTCGCTGGCCGGTCCCGGGATGCCTGTTTCGGGAGGCAGTGCCTGCTCAGGGGACAGGTAGTCGTCGGTGCCGATCGGCGTGGTCAGCCGGCCTGCCGCCTCGATCGTGCGGGCCACCGACAGGTCGATCAGCCGGGCCGGGGCGCCCATGATGATGTTGCTGGGCTTGATGTCGAGGTGGGTCCAGCCGAGGCGGCGCAGGTAGTGGAGCGCGGAGGCGATCTCGATGCCGAGGGGAAGGTACTGGTGCTCCTGGAGCGGACCGTAGCGCCGGATCAGCGTCGACAGTCGCGGCCCGTCGATCTGCTCGAGGACGACGTGCGGGCGCTCGCCGTCCACGTCGTGCCGGAGACCGCGGACGACCACCGGATGGTTCACGGTGGCCAGGGCCTCGATCTCCCGTCGCAGACCGCGCAGGCTGGCGGTGTCCGCGACCTGTGCTGGTCGCAGCACCTTCACCACGACGGGTGCGTAGGTGACGTCGTCGAACGCCAGGTAGGCCTCGTACGACGACCCACCCCCGAGCAGACGGACAGCCGTCAGCTCGGGGGTGATCCGGTCGCCTTCGGCGAGGCCCCAGGTGTCAGCGGGGCCGGCCATCAGCGGGTGTCGTTGCGTGAGTTGTCGTTGGTGCTGCCGCCCGACCAGTCACGCTTCTTGCCACCGGGGCCGTCGTTGGTGTGGTCGCGGGTCTGGTCGCTCCGGCTGTGGTCACGGTCGCGCGAGACCTTGCTGAACCGGCTGTTGGTGCCGTCGCGCGTGGACCGGCTGGTCCCCGTGTTCGTGTCGCCGCCACCACCGGTGCGGGTCCGGGAGTTGGTGTCCCGGGCGGCGTTGGTGTCGTCGTCGTCATCGTCGTCGACCGTGGTCACGACGTTGGCGCCGTCGTCGTCGCGCTTGTACACCGAGTCGTCGTCCGCAAAGGCCGACGGGCCCTGGAAGGCGATCAGTCCGGTCGTGACGGCTCCTGCGAGACCCATGGTCCCGATGGTCATCAGCTTCTTCATGGTCGTGCTCCTCTCGTCCGGGCCAAGGCCCTGTTTCGTTGACGAGAGAGACGATGCCGAGTCGCGGTGAGGTGCTGATGAGTCGCGGATGAGAACGGTCTCACCGAGGCGGCCAGCCCCAGATGAAGCAGCTCCGACCCGCTCCGGCCAGGAGACACCGCTGGTCGAACCCGTCGAACCACGAACCCGCGTCGGCCAGCGTGAACGTCGTCGTGCCACGACGGTCGAATTCGAGAGCGACGATGTCGGCGCCGAAGGCGACGTAGCCGCACACAGTGGCCAGGAAGGGCATCGGCCCATACCTCTCGATGCGGCCGACAATGAGGACTCGACTCAGTAGCGACACCTTCCAGCCGCCCCGGATTGCATCCGCCAGGGCAACTCGGTCACCAGCCACGTCGACCGGTCGGCTCCTGGCGACCCGGCCCACGAACATGCCGAAGGGGCAGAGTCTGTCGACCGTCTCGTCCTCGATGATCGGCCACTCTGCGAGCTCGCGGACGCGCTGCTCGTCGTACAGCGTGGCGCCCGAAGTTCGCAGACCTGGGCCGGCGAACCCCGCCGACGAGAGGTGCCTGGACTCGTCACGAGTGAGCCCTGCCACCCGGAGGATCTCCGCAGCACCGCGGGCAGTCACCAGCATGGTCTGGACGCTAGATGCGAATGCCGTCGATGGGCAGCGCGGATTGCACTCGCTGTGGATAACCCACGGAGCCGCCACCAGCGGAGTACCCGTGAGTGCTAGGGGATTTGCCCCAATTGGCGCAAATTGCCTAGCGCTCGAAGGGTGCCTGCCATGGGAGGCTCAGGCGCAGGGGTCAGCGCCTCCGCCAGGCCGCCAGCCGTGGCCCGGTAGCCGGACCCTGGGGCGACTCCGACTGCTCCCAGAGCCGGCGCCACTGCGCCACGTCCGGGCCGGAGGGGTCGGGAGTCGAGCCCGCGGCTGCGCGCTGGCGGGCCTCCCACCAGGAGGTGCGGTCCTCGTCGAGCAGGGTCGCGACGGCGTCCTTGATCCGGGGCGCGAACTCGCGCACGGACTCACCCGGCTCGGGCGACAGCGGCTCGCCGAAGCGGATCGTCAGCTGGCGACGCCCGGGGGCCGGCCAGCTCCGGCCGCGGGGCATGGCCGCGAAGGTGCCACGGTGGGCGACCGGCACGACGGGCACGCCGTGCTCATGGGCCAGGAACGCGGCACCCATCCGGAAGTTGTGCATCCAGCCGTCCTTGGAGCGGGTGCCCTCCGGGAAGATCAGCAGGCTCCAGCCGTCGGCCAGCACCTCACCGGGCGTGGCCGACATGGTGCCGCCGCGGCGGTCGATCGGGAACGTGTTGAACAGCACCGACGAGCCGACCGCCCGCCACCAGGTGTCGAAGAAGTAGTCGGCTGCCGCCGCCACCGCCGTACGCCGCCGCCACTCGTTGGGCAGGGACAGCAGCACCAACGGGGTGTCGAGGTGGGAGGCGTGGTTGGCCGCGAAGATCACGGGTCCGTCGATCCGATCGAGCACGTCGAGGCCCTGCACGTGGGTGCGCACGTTGGACCGGAAGACCGGCTCGAGCCCACCCTTCTGGGCAATCTCGCGGGCCATCATCGCCGGCTTCCGGCGCGCCCAGTCGGACGGGAAGATCGTCGACTTCGACTCGGGGACCCACGGCTCGGCCGAGCGCGGCACCTGCGGGCGACGCCCCCAGCGCCAGCCCCGCTTCATCTGCCGGACGTCGGCGACGCCCTCCTTGAGCCAGCTCACTTCACGTCCGCAATGAGGTGCGGCGGGTTGTGCAGGTAGGTGATCGACGGGCTGGTGCCCACGGTGCCCGACGCCATCTCCAGTGCATCGGAGAGCGTGCTGGCCGCCCGGAAGCCCATGTGCGCCGCGATCTTGCGGTCGCCGCCGACCCAGATGACGTCGCCGACGTGGTCCATCGCGTGCGACGCCCAGTACCACATGTAGAACGCGTGCACCCCGTGGTACGCGTGCGAGGTGCGGTAGAGGTGGATGTACCACTCGTCCTGCGCGAACTGCTGCTCGTACTTCTGCCCGACCACCGCCGGGTCGGTCGAGTCGGCGAGGACCTCCTCGTAGAAGTCGACGTACGACGGGTGGTGCAGCTGGTTGAAGCCCTCGTTGAGCGGGTGGTACAGGATCAGCGCGCCGCCCTTCCGCACTGGCGGCATGCCCCGGTAGGAGTTGAAGAAGTAGCCCAGGCCCATGCAGGTGGCGAGGATCGGGTTCATCGTCGAGTTGACGTTGTAGGGCCCGAGGAACGGCACCCCCAGCACGAGCACGTCGGTCTGCCCCTCGACCTCGACCAGCTGCTGCTCGTGCACCTTCGCCAGGGTCAGGTCGTGCACGGCCTCGACCTCTCCGGCGTTGACGCCGGTCACGCCGTAGTTGGACCGCATGTCGTGGAAGAGCTTGTGGCGCAGCTTCAGCGGCGCGGCGGACAGCCCGCGGCGTACGCCGAGCATGGTGGCCTGGTCCTTGACCGACCACTCCCACTCCCGCTTCATCAGGAAGTCGTAGGGCTTCGGGAACACGTTGTTGTCGAGGGTGGCCTCGATCTGGAAGACCTTGACGTGGTCCTTGATCAGCCGGCCCATCCGCCAGGCGGAGTGGTGCAGCTCCGAGCGGGTGTGGTCCATGAACGAGTTGGAGTGGACCATCGTGTCGTGGTTGTGGTGGTGCCGCAGCGAGTTGTACGCCGACAGCCCGATGCCGACGGACTTGTGACCGCCCTCCATCGGCACCATCGTCGTGTTGACGTAGATCAGCAGGTCGGACTCGGCCGCCCGCTTGTTGATGACGACGTGCTCGTCCTTCTCGGTCTTGCCGAGGAAGGACAGGTTGTCGTGGTCCTCGGAGTCGTGGTTGATCAGCAGGCCCTCGCCGTAGAAGCTGCGGAACACCCGCTCCCCCACGATGTGCTCGAGCTCCTTGGCCGTGAGCCGCCGGTGGAAGGCGTTGGCCGAGATCAGCACCACGTCGTCGACGCCCGCGTCGGCGGCCATCGTCAGCACCTGCTCGATGATCCGCTGCCGGATGTCGGGCGTCTTCATGAGCGGGAGCACCGTCGACACGTCATCGAAGGCGATGGTCAGCCGCATGCCGGCCGTCAGCAGCGACGGCAGCGGGTCGGAGTCGGTGGGGTGGAGCAGCGCCTGGCGGATCGCACCCTCGACGTCGGGGACGGTCGCGATCGACTCCGGCGGGTAGACCACCCGGGTGCCGAGCGGGAAGTTCTCGAGCCGGAACCCGAGCCCTTCGTGGACCAGCAGCGGAGGCGTGCGGTCGTCCACTTCGAGGACGAAACCTGGCCTGCTCATCGTGACTCCCTTGGATCAAATGCGACCTTGATGGTGCCCAGCCGACCCGCCGACGCGGCGTGGTCGAGCGCTTCCCGCCAGCGGTGCAGCGGGTAGGGGGCGACGGACTTGGCGAGCCGGGCGACGGCGTCGTGGCCGGCCAGCTCGGTGGCGATCTCGAAGGCACTCCGACCAGCATAAGGACCGTCCGGCGTCTCGGCCCGGGCCGAGGCATAGCTGCCGACCACCTCGAGCTCGCGGAACCACGCGGCGGACAGGTCGGCGGACGCCGGCATCCCGGAGAGCACCACCCGGCCGCCGGCGCGGGTGGCGTGGAGGCAGGTCTCGAGCGAGTCCTTGCTGCCCACGGCGTCGACGGCGACGTCGACGCCGCCGAGCAGGAACGCCTTCGAGAAGTCCGGCTCGAGCTGGAACGCCCCGGTCACGCGGCGTACTCGCCGGAGCACCTCGTCGGGCGCGACCACCTCGGTCGCGCCGAGCTCGACGGCCAGATCACGCTGGTGGCCGTGCTTGGCGACCACGATGATCTCGCCGGCCGAGGTGAGCTCGCGCAGGGCGAGCGTGGTCAGCAGCCCGACGGAGCCGGCACCGCTGACCAGGACCCGGTCGTTGCCCTTGATCCCCGCCCGCATCGCCGCGTGTACGGCGCACGCCAATGGCTCGATCAGCACCGCCTGCTCGTCGGAGTAGCCCTCCGGCACCACGTGCATCTGGGAACGGTGGGCGACGAGCTGCTGGCCCCAGCCGCCGCCGGTGTCCTTGCAGAAACCGGTCTGGAGGCCGGGCGCGAGGTGGCCGACGGTGACCCGTGAGCACCGGTTGGTCCGCCCGGTGGCGCAGTCGGCGCAGGGCTCGACGCCGCGGGCCGCACACGTGAGCACCGAGTCGATGACCACGCGGGTGCCCTTCGGCAGGTCCTCGCAGTCGGCAGCCAGGTCGGCCACCACCTCGTGCCCGGGCACGAACGGCAGCGACACGACAGCCGAGAAGTAGAGGCTGGTCTTGCCCGACAGCGCGCCGAGATCGGAACCGCAGATGCCCGACAGGCGGGTGCGCAGCGGCGCCCAGCCCGGCCGGTCCACCTTCGGCGGGTCGATGGTGACCAGCCGCAGCGGCATGGTGACGCTGCCGACGATCGGGATCCGGCCGCCCATGGCCTTGCCGGCCACGGTGCGCGGCAGGGAGCGGAACATCTCGAGTGCGAGCATCAGGCGGTGCCTCCGGGGTTGAGGCCGCGCGCCGATGGGCTGGGGCTGGCCCAGTCGACGATCGTCCAGCGCGACTTCCGCGCGTGCCGGTAGAGCGGTACGTCGGGCCGCACCGCCACCGGGTTGCCCACCGCCGCGAGCAGCGGCAGGTCGGAGTGGGAGTCGGCGTAGCCGAACGACGAGGCCAGGTCGATGCCGTTGGCCGAGGCGTAGGACTGCATCCACGCTGCCCGCGACTCCCCCACCAACGGCGAGGACGCCAGGTAGCCGGTGCACACGCCGCGGTCGTCGGTGCCGAGCTCGGCCGCCTCGATGTGGTCGAAGAGCGGCAGCAGTGGGCGGGTCAGCGGCCGGATCGCGCCGGTGATCAGCACCGTCGTGTGTCCCGCTGCCTTGTGCTCACGGACCCGACGCACGGCGGCGGACGAGAGCCGCGACAGCACGTGGCCGGTCAGGTGCTCATCGACGATCTCGTCGAGCACCGACAGCTCGGCGCCGGCGTACTCGCGATAGGCGGTGCGGAGGAACTCGCTGCGCTGGCGGCGCTCGGCCTGCACCAGGCTCGGCACCTTTGCCGCGATCTTCCCGATCTGGGCCATCCGTTCGGAGGTGGGCAGCTCCCGCAGCCGCAGCCAGAGATAGCCCTCGATCACGTTGGAGGAGAGCAGGGTGCCGTCCATGTCGAAGAACGCCGCGATGCCACCGCCCCCGGTGGTCGAGCTCCCTCCCCCGGTGGTCGAGCCTGTCGAGACCCGTCGAAGCTCGCTCGGGTCCGCCCGCTTGCGCCCGCGCCGGCGGTCGTCCAGCGCGCGGATCGGCGCGGTCACGGCCGGGCAGTGGATCTCCTGGAGGTACTCCTTCCAGTCGATCACCGAGGTGTCGAACGCGAAGGTCGCGCGGTCCTCGTCGGACAGCGACTCGAACAGCGCCATCGTGCGGGAGTCGTCGAAGTGCAGCTCCGCCTGGGTGTACTCGCGGTAGAGGTCGAGGTAGCGCCGGAGGAACTCCAGCCGCCGGCCCTGCTGGTCGAGCTTGCGGGCCAGGTCACGGGTGCGGTCGCTGCGGGGCGCATGCCCGATCACGTAGTCGGCCGCCCTGTGCGCCTTCTCGCTGGTCACCAGCAGCCGCTCGACCGCCTGAGCGCCGGGGAAGCGCCAGTCGGGCAGCCGCGCCGCGCCCCGGTCACCGGTCGTGAACGGGTGCTCGTCGAAGTAGCCGCGGACGTTGTCGTAGAGCGCCCGGAACGTCAGCGGGTTGCGGTGGCCCGAGCCCACGTGGAAGTACGCCGGCGTGCCGACCTCCGGCGGGTGCGCCAGGGCCGCGACGATGGCCGCGACCACATGATCGACGGGCACGATGTCGACCACCGTGTCGGCGGCTGCGGGGAACTCCGGAAGCTCACCCCGGCCGTAGGCCAGGATCAGCGGCTCGGCCATCTTGAAGCCTTCGATCCAGCCTGGGTGCGGCTTCACGAGGGCGGACTCCACGATGCTCGGCCGCACGATCGAGGCGCGGTGGTCGCGGGCGTAGTCCTCCACGACCCGCTCGCCGAGGGCCTTGGTGAACGTGTAGCAGTCGGTCCAGCCGAGGCTGCGAGCCCGCTCGGTGCCGATCTGCACCAGCTCGTCCTTGACCCACTGCTGGCGGGCCTCCTCGGTCGCCCGCGCGGCGGTCAGGTTGCCGGCCCGGCTGTGGGTGCGCTCGGCCTTGCGACGCTCCCGGACGAGCACGTCGGTGGTGCGGGAGCGGTGCTCGACCGCCTCCCGCTGTCCGAGGCCCCAGGCCAGCTCGGCGGCGAGGTCGACAGCGTGCTCGACAGGGCCTTCGGGGATCGCACCGCGTCGGCGGCCGGCGACGTACGCGGTGGAGATGTGGACGTAGTGCACGTCGGCACCGGTCTCGCGGATCCGGGCCAGGATGTCGCGGGTGCCGACCACGTTGCTGCGGAACCCCTCGTCGACCGGCGGGTCGAAGGACACGTCGCCCGCGCAGTGCACCACCGCGTCGAGGTCGTTGGGCAGCTCGGGCACGTCGGCCAGGTCGCCCTCCACCACGCCGACCCGGGCGGCCATCAGCGCCTCGACGCCGCCTGCGGAGGCGACGATCTCGCTGAAGATGGGCTTGCCCAGGAGGCTCGCGATCCGCTTCTCGCCGGTGGTGGAGCCCTTCGGCCGCACCAGCACCGACACCCGGACACCGGGCGTCTCGGCCAGCACCAGCTGCAGCAGGGCCTCACCGATGAAGCCGGTGACCCCCGTGAGCAGGACGTGCTGACCGTCAAGCCGTTCCGCGATGGTTCGTGAGGTCACGCAGGGGCCCCTTCAGCCGGGTCTGATGTGGATGCGCTGATTCTGCACCAGGCCCGGCCGGAGGAGTACCTCCCCCCGTCAGCGCCGATAGGCGCCCTCCGGCAGCTGCGCCCGCACCTGGTGCTTGTCAGCCTCCCCGCTGGGGGTTGTCGGAGCGGCCCTTGTCGGTCTCGGCGATGACGTTCCAGGTGCGCCGCGTCTCGACCAGGATGTTCAGGTCGAGCGTCGCCGTCACCGGGCCTGCCGCCAGCTTGTCCACCAGCGCCTGGCCAGCGTCCTGCGTGATGCCGGTCGTGGGCGCGAGGTCGGGCGTGGACGGGCCGAGCGTGCCACCCGTGAACGGGCAGGTGCCGCGGTTGAGCAGCGCGATCTTGCCGGTGACTTCGGCGCCGGCCCAGTCGGCCGCGACGCACCCCAGCGGGTTGGTCGGCGCGACCAGCTCGGTGGTTGAGGTGCATCCCCGGTGGTCGAGCTTGTCGAGACCCCGCAAGCGACATACCCAACCCGACGGTGGTTGAGGTGCGAGGAGCGCCAGCGACGAGCCTCGAAACCACTCAGCCCAGATGTTTCGTCGCCTCGCGCCGCGACAGACCGGACATCCGGTCGCCGTGTCGCGCCACCTCGGCGAGCACCCATTCCGGGTCGGTCCGCGCGTGCTGGCGCAGCGCCCAGCCGATCGCCTTGCGCAGCCAGAACGACGGGTCGTCGATGTTGCTGTCGATCGCGTAGTTCAAGAGCTCGAGGTCCGTCTCGTCCTTGAACGTCAGCTGGCAGATCACCGACGTGCGGCGCAACCACTGGTCGTCGTCGGTCGCCCACTCCCGCACCACCGGGGTCACCTCGGCACGATGAGCGGCCAGCGTCTCCCCCACGAGGTGCGAGGCGATCTCGTCGACCACGTCCCACCACGCACCGGTGACGATCAGGTGACGCCACAGCGGCAGCGACTCCGGGTCCAGCCACTGCCGCGCCCGCCGGTGCCGGGCGAGCGCCACGGCGGCGTACCACTCCTCGCGATGAGTGACCTCGTCCCACAACATCCGCAGCGTCGCCTCGTGCCGATCCCGGTCGCCCGGCTGGTACCGAGCCAGGATCGGCCGCAGCAGCCGCTTGAGGTCAGGCGCAGAGATGCCGCGGTAGGGCAGCTCGGACTTCATGTACGCCTGCTGTGCGGTCGCCTTCTCCGGATCGCCGGCCGCAGCCAGGGCTGCCCGGACCTCGCTGATCAGGGCGCGGTCTGCCAGCACAGCACGAGGCTAGAGGACCCCTCAGATCTGGATGTCGTTCTGGTACAGCGTGTTCAGCGCGTCATCGGCCTTCTGCAGCGCCTCGGTCGCCACGGTGTCGACCTCAGCCAGCTGCTGGTGCCACGTCGTATGCAGGCTCCGGTCCATGACCGCAGACCCGCAGATCTGACAACCGTAGAGGTCCACCATCTGGATGCTCCCTCCCCTGGCGAACGACCCTCCGTCGCCCACCGCCCCTCAGGGAAAGACTGCCACGACTCCGCACCGACGCCTCGGGCTCAGCCCGGCCACTGCGTCGTGGCCACCTGCCCCCCGACCACCTCGACCGTGAGCACGACCTCGTTCGCACCCTTGTGGAAGAGCTCGTAATGGCCCTCGCGCAGTTCCGGGAAGACCAGCGAAGGGATCTCGCCGCCCGGCACGGGGCGCCGCACCACGGCGACATGCTGCCGATGCCCGTGGTCGTGCCCGTGGTCGTGCCCGTGGTCGTGCCCGTGGTCGTGCCCATGGCCGGGACCGTGCCCGTGCGCGCGTCCCTGGTCGCCGACCGGCGCGATCTCCACCTCCTGCCCCGCCATGGCGTCCGGCATCGAGACGATCAGCGCGCCGACGTCACCTCCGATGTCGAGCATGACGGCGCCGTGCCCTGCCCACGGGTTCTCCGGCGAGTCAGGTGTCCGGCTCATGGGCGTGCTCATTGGGCCGACGTGGTGCCGGGCACCGTCTGCAGACCGCCCCCGGGCAGACCGAGATAGGGGAAGCTCTTCAGCAACGGCGCGTTGGTGTTGGTCGTGCCATCCTCGATCGCCGCGGCGGCACCATCGGGTGTGAACGACGGGTCGACCAACGGGATGGTGAGTCCTGCGATCGCTCGCAGCTCGATGGTCACGACGTCGTCGTCGATCCGTCGGCCGTTCGGGAAGCCGGCCGCGTCGCCCGCGACCAAGCCGAGGTTGTTCGGCTCCGCAGTCGGCGGGATCGCCACATTGAGCCGCAGCATGTCGGCCGGGGTTGGCCCCGTGTAGTTCGCGAAGCCCGGCACCACGCCCTTCGGGATCCCGGTCAGCAGGATCGCGTGCAGGTCGGCCCGGGGCTTCGTGTACGCCGCCAGTTTGGGGAACACCGAGGGGTAGAGCGCCGGGAGCAGTCCGGCGAGCTCGGGCTTGAACACGTAACCCTCGAACTTCTTGTCCGAGCCCGGCTTTCGCGCGTTCCAGTTGTCCTTGAGGGACATCGGGACGATCACCTCGTTGAACAGCGGGTTGCCCAGGCGCGCGACCTGCTTCCACGGGCCCGTGCCCTTGAAGCTGCCCGACTCCGCGTCGAAGATCCGAGACTTCTGGCGGCTCGCGCTGGCCCACACGCCGATCGTGGACTCCCTGGCCGTCGGGGACGTGGGTGTCGAGCTGTTGCGAGTCAGGCCAGAGATCGGCACCTGCAGCGCGATCGTGTGCACGTTGTAGGACTGGACGGCGTTGACGCCCCCCATCTCGGGCATCGAGATCAGATGCGCCTCACCGAACGGCCGCAGCGCTCCGAGATCGAAGATGCTGCCGAGGTCGACATGGAAGGCGTCGGCGCGCTGTCCGGCGAACACCCTGGTGCCACCGGGCAGGAAGCGGACCGCCTGCGCGGCCACCTTGCCGTAGTCCGGCAGGCTGCGCTTGCCCACGTTGCACGGGGGACACGGGATGTTGCGCCCGAGCACGCGCTTCTTGCCGTTGGCGACCCTGGTCACCGTGTAGTACTGCGGCCGGTTCCAGGTGCTGTCGGCGATGTCCGTGATCTGCCCGGTGTTGTACAGGAACGTCGCCTTGTTGCGGATCTTGGTCGTGAACCGGAACTGGTAGGTGATGTCCGCGTCGGCGGAGCCGTCGTTCGAGACGTGGATCTCGTAGAGGACGTCATCACCGAACTCATAGAAGTTGGGTCCACCGTTGGGCTGCTGCAGCGGGATGAAGTTGGCGATCAGCGTGACCGTGCTGGGCTTGTCAGGACTGACGAACGCGTAGACGTCGGTGCTGTCGGCAACCGGGTCCTTCGAGATTTCCGGTGCTTCGCGGTGGGACGACATCAGTTGCCCCCTGCCGCACCGAGGATCCGGTTGACCAGATCGCGGTCACGTACCTCGACCTCGCGGTCGCCGACCATCAGCACCACGACGTCGGACCACGGCTGCTCGATGTAGGCCACGACGGGCTCGCGCCTGGCTCCGGGGCGGCTCGTGGCCGCGGAAGCCGAGCCGGTGGCGAGGCCGATCGTCCCTGCGGCGGCCCCTGCTCCTGCGACTGCGAGAAGTTTTCTCCTGCTGGTCTCGTTCATCCGACGCCCTCCCAAGCACTCCGTACGCCCCGATGTGAGGCGCACCACAGTGGGTTCGGAGCGAGCAGTGGTTCGGATTTGAGGACTGGTGGGTGGGCGCAGAGGGGATCGAACCCCCGACCACCTCCTTGTAAGGGAGGTGCTCTACCGCTGAGCTATACGCCCTTGCTCGGAAGCGGCCACAGACTACCCGCGGAAGCGGAAGGCCCGTAAATAGAGCTGAACCGCTGGAGTCTCGGGTCACCAGCGGTTCAGCAAGCAGAACAGTAGCCAACCCACCCAAGGCAATGCACGCATTCCAGCATGTGACGTGGACCGGTCTAGACGGGTGCCTCGTCCAGGGCCAGGTGGAGCTGGCGCAGGTGCTCGTCCAGGTCACGCCCCTGAGCGCTGGCGTTGTGCACCGCCCAGCGCACCGTGCCCGCCCTGTCGATGACGTACGACGACCGGTGCGGGGTGCCCCTCAGCTCGTTGAACACGTCGTAGGCCTTGGTCACCTCGCCGTGCGGCCAGTAGTCGCTGAGCAGCGGGAAGTTGAGCCCGTCGGCGTCCGCGAAGGCACGCAGCGAGTACCTCGGGTCGCAAGAGATGGCGAGCACCTCGGTGTCGAAGGTCAGGAAGTCCGCCAGCCGGTCGCGGATGCCCGTCATCTCGCCCGTGCAGACGCCGGAGAACGCAGCGGGGTAGAAGAAGATCACCACCGCCTTCGAGCCCTGGTACGACGACAGCGTGACGTCCTGGCCGAACTGGTCTCGCAGGGTGAAGTCAGGTGCGGGACCGCCGAGAGTAAGACCGGTCACTCGGTGTCTCGCTCCACCAGCTCACGCTTCAGCACCTTGCCGGTGGCATTGCGCGGCAGCTCGTCGAGGAACAGGATCTCGCGAGGCACCTTGTAGCGGGCCAGG
Source organism: uncultured Actinomycetota bacterium (assembly GCA_963769475.1). Taxonomy (GTDB): domain Bacteria; phylum Actinomycetota; class Actinomycetes; order Propionibacteriales; family Nocardioidaceae; genus Nocardioides. Next base: position 746,286 of record CAVYLX010000005.1, read on the forward strand.
TTGTCCTTGACCCAGCCCTTCAGGTCGTCCTCGGTGCAGGAGCTGTCGCTGAGCACCACGAAGGCGCGCAGTCGCTTGCCGAACTGGTCGTCGTCGACGCCGATCGCCGCGACCTCGGTGACGGAGTCGTGTCGCGCGAGGCAGTCCTCGACCTCCTTGGGGAAGACGTTCTCGCCGCCGGAGACGATCATCTCGTCGTCACGACCCTCGATGAACAGCAACCCGTCCTCGAACCGACCGACGTCGCCGGAGGACATCAGGCCGTCGATCATGTCCTTGTTGCCGCCGCCCGTGTAGCCCTCGAACAACAGGCTGTTACCGACGAAGATCCGGCCGGACTCGCCCTCGGGCAGTTCCTTGCCATCGGGGTCGAAGATCTTGACCTCGGTGCCGATCGGCGGCTTGCCGGCCGTCATCGGGTTCTTCCGGAGGTCGGCGGGCGTGGCGATGCTCCCGTAGGCGACCTCGGTGGAGCCGTAGGTGCTGTAGAGGTTGTCGCCGAACGTGTCCATCCAGTTGACGGCCAGGTCTCCGGGGAGCGCCGAGCCGGACGACGTGACCACCCGCACCGCGGAGAAGTCGTAGGAGTCGAGGGTGTCCTGCGGCAGCGCCATGATCCGCTGCAGCATCACCGGGATCACCACGACCGCCTCGCACTTCTCCTTCTGCACCAGCTCGAGAGCGGCCTCGGGGTCGTACTTGCGCCGGAGCACCGCGGTGGTGCCGAGCAGCATGCCGAGCGCGAGGTGGGCGAAGCCCCAGGTGTGGAAGAGGGGTGCGGCGATGTGGACGCGGGTGCCGGCCCGGAGCGGGATCCGCTCGAGCAGCGCGACCGCGGCGTCGATGCCGGCCTCGTTGCGCGGAGCGCCCTTCGGTGTGCCGGTCGTGCCGGAGGTCAGGATCACGACCCGCGAGTGCCGCTCGGGCGCCTCGAGGTCGGCGCTGTCGGCCGACTCGATCATGGCGTCGATCGTGGTGCCGCCCTCGTCGGTGTCGGTCCAGGCCAGGATCCGGCGTTCGGTGTCGGCCTTGTCGAGGAGCTCGGTGAACTCCTGGTCGGCGACCACCGCGGCCGGCTTCTCGCGCTCCAGGACCTCGACCAGCTGGGGGCCGGCGAACGCGGTGTTCAGGTAGAGCAGGTCGGCGCCGAGCTTGGCGGCCGCCACTGTGATGTCGACGAAGTAGCGGTGGTTGCGACACATCACCGCGATGCTGTCGCCCTCGCCGATGCCCATCTCGGCCAGCGCGCGGGCGAGCCGGTTGCTGCGCTCGTGCATCTCCCCGAATGTCAACGTGCCGATCTCGTCGACCAGTCCGGGCTTGTCGGGCCACCGGATCGCGAGCGCGTGGAAGCCACCGGCCGGCCCGGTCCCCCAGCGGGAGACGGCCAGGCCCAGCTTGGCCAGCTTGACCGGCGACATCGGCCGGATCACGCCTGACTGGGTGAGCACCTTGGCGCCGACGCCGGCCGCACCGACTCGCGTAACGACCTTCTTGATCACCCCAGGATCCTAGTGGGGTCGATCACGCAGGCGTCTTGGGTGCCACCAGCCGGCTGGCGGCCCAATCCGCGCTGACCGAAGCGCTGGTCGTCTGCGAGAGACCTGCGATCGGGGCTGCCTCGGCGATGTCGGCCGGATCGACCGCGTTGGGTCGGCCGATCTTGGGGGTCAGCAGCCAGATGGCGCCGCCGCCCACCAGGTCGGTGAGCGCTTCGACCAGGCCGTCGACCAGGTCGCCGTCCTCGTCGCGCCACCAGAGCAGCACAGCGTCAACGACGTTGCCGTAGTCACCGTCGACCATGTCCGCGTCGATAGCGTCCTCGATCGCGATCCGCAGGTCGTCGTCTGTGTCGTTGTCCCAGCCGAGTTCCTGGATCACCATGCCGGGCTTGAATCCCAGCCGTTCGGCGGGGCCTGTCTGGGTGGTCCCGCCACCCGCGGTCGAGCTCACTGTGACCTCCAGTCGTGTGCCATGTAGACCGGAGGTTGAGTGCACACCGCCCCCGGGTGTGGAGTAGTCCAGCGGAGTTGTCGCAAGGGCGCAACCCGGCGTTCACATCGGTGACCTGCTGAGACGTACTGAACGGTAGATTTCTCAGCCGTCTGACGCGTGCAACGATGAAGGGGTGACCGATGAGAAACCCTCCGCCGCAGGCACCCGATCGGGTGCCACGCCGTCGGTGATCCACGAGGGGCTGCCGACCCAGCTCCCGGACATCGACCCCGACGAGACCACCGACTGGATCGACTCCTTCGACTCCCTGGTCGAAGAACGAGGCCGCGAACGCGCGCGCTACATCATGCTGCGCCTGCTCGAACGGGCCCGTGAGACCCAGGTCGGCGTACCCGCGCTGCGCAGCACCGACTACATCAACACGATCCCTCCCGAGCGTGAGCCGTGGTTCCCCGGCGACGAGGAGGCCGAGCGCCGGATCCGGGCGTTCATCCGCTGGAACGCCGCGGTCATGGTCTCGAGCGCCAACCGCAAGGGCCTCGAGGTCGGCGGCCACATCGCCACCTATCAGTCGTCGGCCAGCCTCTACGAGGTCGGCTTCAACCACTTCTTCAAGGGCAAGGACGCGCCCGGCGGCGGCGACCAGATCTACATCCAGGGTCACGGCTCCCCCGGTGTCTACGCCCGCGCCTACCTCGAGGGACGCCTCACCGAGGAGCAGCTCTACCGGTTCCGCCAGGAGGTCCAGCACGGACCCGGCAAGGGCCTGCCGTCGTACCCGCACCCCCGGCTGATGCCGGACTTCTGGGAGTTCCCCACCGTCTCGATGGGGCTCACGGGCATCAACTCGATCTACCAGGCCAGGTTCAACCGCTACCTCCAGAACCGCGGCATCAAGGACACCAGCGAGCAGCACGTCTGGGCGTTCCTCGGCGACGGCGAGATGGCCGAGCCGGAGTCGCTCGGTGCGATCCGGATCGCCGCCCGCGAGGAGCTGGACAACCTCACCTGGGTGATCAACTGCAACCTGCAGCAGCTCGACGGACCGGTCACCGGCAACGGGAAGATCATCCAGGAGCTGGAGGCCAACTTCCGCGGCGCCGGCTGGAACGTGATCAAGGTCGTGTGGGGCCGCGAGTGGGACCCGCTACTGGCCCGCGACGTCGACGGCGTACTGGTCAACCGGATGAACAACACCGCCGACGGTCAGTTCCAGACCTACTCCACCGAGGACGGCGCCTACATCCGCGACCACTTCTTCGGTGACGACCCGCGGCTGCGCAAGATGGTCGAGCACATGAGCGACCAGCAGATCGAGAAGCTGCCGCGCGGTGGCCACGACTACCGCAAGGTGTACGCCGCCTTCGACTCCGCCAAGAAGCACGTCGGGCAGCCGACCGTGATCCTGGCGAAGACGATCAAGGGCTGGACGATCGACGCGCTGGAGGGCAAGAACGCCACCCACCAGATGAAGAAGCTGACCCAGGACGACCTGAAGAAGTTCCGGGACCGCCTCTACCTGCCGATCTCCGACCGCGACCTCGAGCGCGCCTACGAGGAGACCGGCACGGCGCCGTTCTTCCACCCTGGCGAGGACTCCGACGAGATCCAGTACATGATGGAGCGCCGCAAGGCAGCTCGGCGGCTCGCTGCCGCGGCGGGTGCTGCGGGCCAAGAACCTCACGCTGCCCGGCGACGACATGTACACCGAGCTCAAGCAGGGCAACAAGAACTCCATCGCCACGACCATGGCGGCCGTCCGGCTGCTCCGCGACTGGATGAAGGACCCCGAGATCGGCCAGCGGATCGTGCCGATCGCGCCCGACGAGTACCGCACGTTCGGCATGGACTCCATGTTCCCGAGCGCCAAGGTCTACAACCCGGGCGGCCAGAAGTACGAGTCGGTCGACCGCAACATGCTCCTGTCCTACAAGGAGTCGGTCTCCGGCCAGATGCTGCACGAGGGCATCTCCGAGGCCGGCGCGATGGCCTCCGCGACAGCTGCCGGCTCGTCGTACTCCACGCACGGCGAGCACATGATCCCGTTCTACATCTTCTACTCGATGTTCGGGTTCCAGCGCACCGGTGACTCGATCTGGGCGATGGCCGACCAGCTCGCGCGCGGCTTCCTGATCGGCGCCACCGCGGGTCGCACCACGCTGACCGGGGAGGGCCTGCAGCACGCTGACGGCCACTCGCCGCTCATCGCGGCCACCAACCCGGCCGTCGTGCACTACGACCCCGCGTTCGCCTACGAGGTCGGCCACGTCATGCGGTCCGGCCTCGAGCGGATGTACGGCGACGAGCCTGAGGACGTCATCTTCTACATCACCGTCTACAACGAGCCGGTCGCGCAGCCCAAGGAGCCGGACGACGTCGACACCGAGGGCATCCTGCGCGGCATCCACCGGGTCTCGACGGGCTCGAGCGGCGACTCACCGCGGGTGCAGCTGCTCGCCTCCGGCGTCGGCTTCCCGTGGATCGCCGAGGCCCAGCGGATCCTCGCCGAGGAGCACGGCGTGCAGGCCGACACCTGGTCGGTCACGTCGTGGAACGAGCTGGCCCGCGACGCCACCCAGGCCGAGGAGTGGAACCTGCTCCACCCCGACCAGAGCCCGCGCACGGCGTACATCACCGAGAAGCTGACCGGCGCCCAGGGCCCGGTCGTGGCGGTGTCCGACTACATGCGCGCCGTACCCCTGCAGATCGCGCGCTGGGTGCCCGGCGACTACCGCGTGCTCGGCACCGACGGGTTCGGCTTCGCCGACACCCGGCCGGCCGCGCGGCGCTACTTCCACGTCGACGCCGAGTCGGTGGTGGTCCAGGCCCTCCAGGCCCTGGCCGACGCCGGTGAGATCGACAAGTCGAAGGTCACCGAGGCGTTCGCGAAGTACCGCATCGACGACCCCACGGCCGTCGCCGGCCGCAAGCAAGAGGGTGGGGACGCGTAGTCAGTAGGTCTCGGCAAGCTCGACCACCGGGTTTCGGTGGTCGAGCAGCGCCGTGAGGGACGAGCGGCGCGTATCGAGACTAAGCCGAACTGTCGCGGACGACGGTCAGGCGGCTCGACCGGGCTGACCGGGCCGACCTGACCGTTGCGGAGCAGGGTCCGGAACTTGGCCCGGGAGTACGCCGCCGGGCGGGTGGTCCGGATGAAGTCGTGCAGGATCTTGGCGAACCGCTGCGGGTGGTCCTTGTGCGGGAAGTGGCCCGCGTTGGGGATCACCTCGATGCGGGCCTTGGGCGCCAGGGCGGCGGCGTTGCTGGCGTGGCGCACCGGGATCACCTTGTCGTCGCGACCCCAGACCACCGCCATCGGCATCTCCTCGGTGAGGTAGGCGCGGTCGGCCATGGTGACGATCTGCCCGCGCCAGTCGACGACGGCCCGCACCACGTGGCGGATCGCGGCCCGCGCGTGGGGGTCCTTGAACGTCTCGTAGATGTCGGCGACCTCGTCGAGGTCGCGGGTGGTCTTCCAGCCAGTGCCCGACAGCGCCCTCAGCCCGGCCACGCCCAGCGTGGCGGACTGCCCGGCACGGTCAGCGCGCCCAGCACCTGGTGGTAGCCCGGGGTGGTGATGGCGCGGATGAACGGGCTCACCTCGGGGCCGAGGCCGCCGGAGGCGACGAGCAGCATCCGCTCGGTGCGCTCCGGGAACTGGTAGGCGAACTGCATCGCGATGCCGCCGCCGAAGCTGTGGCCCACGACGGTGACCTTGTCGATGCCGAGCACGGTGATCAGGTCGCGCATGCCGTTGGCGTAGCCGCCGACGCTGTAGTCGGCGCGGGGCTTGTCGGAGAGGCCGTGACCCAGCAGGTCGGGGGCGATCACGGTGTAGCGCTTGGCCAGGGTGTCGATGACCGGCTCCCACGTGGTGTGGTCGCAGCCCAGCCCGTGCAGCAGCAGGACGGCCGGACCGGTGCCCGCCTTCACGAACGCGCGCCGATGGCCGTGGATCGTGACGAACTGGACTTCATGGTGGCTCTCGGACACCACGCCCCCTGACTGTCGGCGAATTCAGGATTCAACCAGATGGCGCCCGCGGTTGACACGGAGACCACCCAGATTCGGCCGGAATCGCCTTTGTTTGCTGGGTTTTCGGCGTTCCGGCAGCCGCTCAACTAGGGTCGACCCGTGAGCCCGCCCAAGGCGGCCAAGGCCGTCAACTCCCGCTCTCGCGCCGCAGCGGTGCTGCGCCGATCAGCGGGAGAGCTCAGCACCACGGCGACGGCGCGGATGCTCACCGAGGTCGAGTGGTTCCGCGAGCTGCCGGCCGAGGACCGGGCCTGGGTCGGGCAGATCGTCCAGGCCGGCATCCAGAGCTTCGTCGAGTGGCACGAGTCGGACGTCGGCACCGCCGGTGAGCTCTGGTCGGACTCGGCCGTGGCCGCCTCGGTCTTCGGCGTCGCGCCCCGCGCCCTGGCCGGCGTGATCACCCTCCAGCAGACCGTCGACCTGGTGCGCCTGTCGATCGAGGTCGTGGAGAGCAACGTCGACGCGCTGATCGACCCTGCCGACGTCGCCGATGTCCACGCCTCCGTGCTGCGCTACGCCCGCGAGGTCGCCTTCGCCGCGGCCGAGGTCTATGCGCGTGCGGCCGAGGTGCGCGGCGCCTGGGACGCCCGGCTCGAGGCCCTGGTCGTCGACGCCGTGCTCCGCGCCGAGGCCGACGAGACCGTCCTGTCGCGGGCGAGCGCCCTCGGCTGGGCGGCGCGCGGTGAGGTCACCGTCGTACTCGGCAGCGCGCCCGAGCAGCGCACCGAGACCGACCTGTTCGACGCCGTACGCCGGGCAGCCAAGGGCGCGGGGCTCGATGCGTTGTGCGCGGTGCAGGGTGAGCGGCTCGTGGTGCTGCTCGGTGGCGTCACCGACCCCAGGGCCGCCGCTGAGCCGCTCGTGGAGATCTTCGGCGACGGACCGGTGGTGATCGGGCCGGTCAGCGAGGACCTCGAGCACGCCCACGGTTCCGCCCGGGCCGCGCTGTCGGCCCATCGCGCCGCCAGCGGCTGGCCGGAGGCGCCGCGGCCGGTCACGAGCGGCGAGCTGCTGCCCGAGCGGGCCTTGGCCGGCGACGGCCACGCCCGTCGCTACCTCATCGAAGAGGTCTACCTGCCGCTCCTGCGGGCCCGGGGTGCCGTGATCGACACGGTGGCTGCCTACCTGGAGTCCGGATCGTCGATCGAGGCGACCGCCCGGACCCTGTTCGTGCACCCCAACACCGTGCGCTACCGCCTCCGGCAGACCGACGACCTGACCGGCTTCTCCCCCACGGAGCCACGCGACGCCCTGGCCCTGCAGATGGCGCTGATCCTCGGCAGGCAGTCCGGCAGAGATTTGTAGGAACCCTACAAAGATCGCGGGTCAAGATTCGTGCGGCCTGGACGGGTGTAAGACGCCTCCAGCAGGCAGAGTGTCCCTTGTGCTCGTCATTGTCGCTCCTGGCCAAGGTGCCCAGACCCCCGGATTCCTCGAGCCCTGGCTGGAGGACGAGCAGTTCGCCACGCAGCTGGCGGCGCTGTCCACGGTCGCCGAGATCGACCTCGCTCACTTCGGCACCGAGGCGGACGCCGACACGATCCGCGACACCAAGATCGCTCAGCCGCTCCTCGTGGCGACCGGCCTGGCGGCTGCGCTCCAGCTCTTCCCCCACCACGACGACGCCTTCGAGAAGGTCGGCGCGGTGGGCGGGCACAGCGTGGGCGAGCTGGCTGCGGCCGCTATTGCGGGCGCGATCAGCGCCGAGGACGCGACGCTGCTGGTCCGCGAGCGCGGCAAGGCCATGGCCGAGGCGGCGGGGCTGACGCCGACCGGCATGACCGCGATCCTCGGCGGAGACCGGACGGAGGTCCTGGCGAGTCTCGACAAGCACGGGCTGACCCCGGCCAACGACAACGGACCCGGGCAGATCGTCGCGGCCGGCACGCTCGAGCAGCTGGCAGCCCTGGCCGAGGACCCTCCGGCCAAGGCCCGGCTGATCCCGCTGACCGTGGCCGGCGCGTTCCACACCGACCACATGGCCCCGGCCGTTGCCCATGTCGCCGACCTCGCGAACTCGGTGTCGGTGCACGACCGCGCGCATCCCCGTGATCTCCAACCGCGACGGACAACTCGTCACCGAGGGCGCCGAGGTGCTGCAGCGGATCGTCGGTCAGATCGCCAGCCCGGTGCGCTGGGACCTGTGCCTGGAGCGGATGTCCGAGCTCGGCGTGACCGGCGTGCTGGAGCTGCCCCCGGCCGGCACCCTGACCGGCATCGCGCGACGCTCAAGGGGGCAGCGTTGAAGGGCGTTGATACGTTCGCTCTCAAGACCCCCGACCAGCTCGACGACGCCCGGGCGTTCTGTGACAAGCACGGCGAGAGGAGCGAGTCATGAGCGGCAAGCCGATCACCGGCAGCCAGGGCTCGCCGTACGCCGCCATCCTCGGTCTCGGCGCCTACCGGCCGACGCGGGTCGTCCCCAACGCCGAGATCGTCGACGCGATCGACTCCAGCGACGAGTGGATCCAGCAGCGCTCCGGCATCAAGCAGCGCCGCTGGGCCTCCCCGAGGAGACCATCGAGCTGATGTCGGTCGGCGGCGTCCCGGCAGGCGCTCGAGCGCGCCGGGATCGACGCCCGCCAGATCGACTGCGTCGTGGTGGCCACCGTCAGCCACCTGCTGCAGACCCCGTCAGCCGCCACCGCGATCGCCCACGCGCTGGGCACCGACCAGGCGGCCGCGTTCGACATCTCCGCCGCCTGCGCCGGGTTCTGCCACGGCATCGCCATGGCCTCCGACTTCGTCCGGGCCGGGAGCGCCGGCTACGTGCTCGTGATCGGGGTCGAGCGGCTCTCCGACATCACCGACCCGACCGATCGCGGCACCGCGTTCATCTTCGCCGACGGGGCCGGCGCCGCAGTGGTGGGCCCGAGCGACACCCCCGGCATCGGGCCGGTCGTCTGGGGATCCGACGGCGAGCACTACGGACACATCCGGCAGCGTGAGGACTGGCGCGACGTGCTCGCGTCGGAGAACCCACGGATGCCGCACCTCACGATGCTCGGCAACCCCGTCTTCCGCTGGGCGTCGTACGCGATGGCGAAGGTGGCCCAACAGGCGCTCGACCGCGCCGGCATCACCCCCGACGACCTCGACGTCTTCGTGCCCCACCAGGCCAACAACCGGATCACGGACGCGATGGCCCGGGCCATGAAGCTGCCCGACACCGTGAAGATCGCTCGCGACATCGTCGACATGGGCAACACCTCCGCCGCGTCGGTGCCGCTGGCGCTCGAGCGGATGATCCGCGAGGGTGACGCGAAGTCCGGCGACACCGCCCTCCTCATAGCCTTCGGTGCCGGCCTGGCGTACGCCGCCCAGGTCGTCACCGTTCCCTGACCGCACCATCCACCCCACCCGAAGTTCCCAGAAATAACAGAAAGTGAGTACCGCCTGATGGCCACCACCGAAGAGATCCGCGCCGACCTCGCCGAGATCGTCAACGAGGTCGCCGGCATCGACGCCGACGACGTCCAGCTCGACAAGTCCTTCGTCGATGACCTCGACGTCGACTCGCTGTCCATGGTCGAGGTCGTCGTGGCCGCCGAGGAGAAGTTCTCGGTGACCATCCCCGACGAAGAGGTCAAGAACCTCAAGACCGTCGGCGACGCCGTCGCGTTCATCGAGCGCGCCCAGGCCTGATCCAACCCAACCCTCTCCAGAATCGAGTCAGCAGATGAGTCGCACACGAGTCGTGGTCACCGGCATGGGCACCACCAGCCCTCTCGGTGGCGATGTCGCGAGCACGTGGGACGGCCTCGTTAACGGCCGTTCGGGCGTCCGCACCCTCACCCAGGAATGGGCCGAGGAGCTGCCGGTCAAGATCGCCGCCACGGTGGCGGTCGAACCGACCGAGATCCTGGAGAGGGTCAAGGCCCGGCGCCTGGACCGCTCCTCCCAGTTCGCCATGGTCGCGGCCATGGAGGCGTGGGCCGACTCCGGCCTGGACAAGGCCCAGGAGTCCGGCGACCTCGACGGCGACCGGGTCGGCGTGGCCATGGCCTCCGGCATCGGCGGCGTCAACACGCTGCTGGCCAACTACGACCTGCTCAAGGAGAAGGGCCCGCGCCGGGTCTCTCCGCTCGCCGTGCCGATGCTGATGCCCAACGCGCCGGCCGCCAACATCAGCCTCTACATCGGCGCCCGGGCCGCGGTGAACACCCCGGTCTCGGCCTGTGCCTCCGGCAACGAGGGCATCGCCCTGGCCGTCGACCAGATCCGGCTCAACCGCGCGGACGTCGTCGTCGCTGGGCGGCACCGAGGCTGCGGTCCACCCGCTGCCCATGGCCGCCTTCGGCAACATGATGGCGCTCTCGAAGAACCCCGGTGACCCGACCACGGTCTCGCGGCCGTGGGACACCGGCCGCGACGGCTTCGTGCTCGGCGAGGGCGCCGGCGTGCTGGTGCTCGAGTCGCTGGAGCACGCTCAGGCCCGCGGCGCGCGGATCTACGCCGAGGTGCTCGGCGCCGGCATCACCGCCGACTCCCACGACATCGCGCAGCCCGACCCGCTCGGCCGTGGTGGCTCGCGGGCGATCCTGCGCGCGCTGATGGAGTCGGAGATCGGTCCCGACGACATCGCCCACGTCAACGCCCACGCGACCTCGACGCCGCAGGGCGACATCGCCGAGGGCCTGATGCTGCACGCCACGCTCGGCAAGCACGTCTCCGACGTGGTGGTCACCAGCACGAAGTCGATGACCGGCCACCTGCTCGGCGGCGCCGGCGCTCTCGAGTCGATCGCCACGGTGCTCGCGCTGTTCCACCGGGTCGTGCCCCCGACGATCAACCTCGACAACCTCGACCCCCAGGTCGAGCTCGACATCGCCACCAAGCCGCGCGACCTGCCGATCGGCGACATCGCGGCGCTCAACAACTCGTTCGGGTTCGGTGGCGCCAACGTCGCCGTCGCGTTCGGCAGCATCTGACCGCTCAGCATCTGACCGCTCTGGCCGTAACTGCCCGGATGGGGCACCGTTGTCCACCATGACGACCGTCACATCCACGGATGCGGGAGGACGCGCATGCTGCGCAGGCTGATCGCTGGCTCCAGCGCCGGGCTGCTGCTCGCAGCCGGGCTGGTGGGTTCGCCCGCCGCGACGGCGTACGAACCGTGGGGCAGCACGAACGCCGCGGACCAGGTGCTGAAGAGCTCCTGCGCCCACTACCCGTACCGCTACGCATCGACCCGCCCACGGACGACTGGGCGGCCGAGATCTTCCTGGTGGGCCCGAAGGGCGGCCGATCGCCAGCGCGGCGCTCGACGTCAACTCCGATCCCGCCGTCGGCAAGGAGCACTTCCGGCTGTGCCGGCCGTCGATCACCCCTGGCCGCTACAAGATCCGGATGAAGATCACCTACCTCGTCGACGGCTACGACAAGTACGAGGGCTTCGTGAAGCCGTCGTACTTCCGCCTGAAGCGACGGTAGCCAACGTCACACGGCCGCGGATGCGCGGTAAGAGCGGCTCTCAAGTAGCGTTCTGCTTCTCGACGAGACTTCGTCGAGAATCCTGGGAGGGACGCGAATGCGACGGACGCTGCTGGCTGCATCTCTGTCGGGCTGGTGATGGCATGGCCACTGGCCGCTGCCGGCACCGCGTGGCCGCGCCGACCCCCTGGGCTGCGCGACTGCCCGCGACCAGGTGCTGCGCAAGGGCTGCCACACGTACCCGTTCACCTACCGAGTGAACCCGCCGCGCTACACCAGCACCTGGTCGGCCGAGATCGTTCCTCATCGGGCCGCGCGGCGGCAAGGTCGGCTCGGCGTACTTCCTGAGCCCGGCGGACGCGACCCCGGCAAGTCGTCCTTTCGCCTGTGCCGGACCTCGATCGTCCCGGGCACCTACACGATCCGGACGAAGCTCACCTTCATCGACATCTACGACTCGCTCACGACCACCGTGGCAAGCCGACGAAGTTCCGGATCACCCGCCGCTGACCCAGCGCCGGTCAGACCACCTGGTGCAGCCAGCGCACCGGCGGCGCCGTCGCCGGCGTGACGGAAGGTCTCCAGCTCGTCGTCCCACGGCTTGCCGAGCAGCTTGTCGATCTCGTTGAGCAGCGTCGTGTCGCCCAGCATCGCCTTGACCACGGCGGCCTTGAGACGGTCCTCGGGGATCATGATGTCGCCGTGCAGGCCCGGTGACGGCGTGGAAGACGCCGAGGTCCGGGGTGTAGGAGAAGCGCGCACCCTCGGTCGTCGGGGTCGGGTCCTCCGTGATCTCGTAGCGGAGGTGGTTCCAGCCGCGGAGCGCTGAGGCGACGGCGGCCGCCGATCCGGCCTCACCGGCCCAGGACAGCTCCGTGCGGTAGGCACCGGCCTGAGCGGGCTGAGGGGTCCAGGCCGCGCTGACGGCAGCGCCGAGTACGCCGCCCACGGCCCACTCGATGTGCGGGCACAGTGCGGACGGCGCCGAGTGGACGTAGAGAACGCCCCTGGTCGCAGTACGTGTTGCGGTGTGTGCGGTCACCGTGACTCCTCGACTCTTCACCTCAGGCGCGAGCTACGCCTTCCCCGGCGGGCTCATCGAGATGTGCGTCGTGGTGTCTCGGTGTAAATGACACAGATGTAGTTGTGTAGCCATTGTGACGCATGTGGCGTGAACACGCCAGCGAATCACGCTCCGGAGGCGGATTTTCGGTTCCGTCGCGGACCGAGCTCCATCAGGGTCGTGATCACCTCTTCGGCGATGCCGAGCCCGCCGAGGTGGCTCTCCCCGTCGATCACGCTCATGGTCGCGTCCGGCAGCCGGTCCACCAGGTGCTGACCGTGCCGCAGCGGCACGATGTGGTCCTCGTCGCCGTGCCACCAGCGGACGGGCACGGTCACCTCGCTGGCCGTGAAGCCCCAGTCGCGGGTGAACAGCACCAGGTCGCTCAGCGGCGCCGAGGTCTGGAAGCGACTGCCGTTGAGCAGGTCGTCGAGGAACATCGCCTTGAACTCCGGGCGCGACAGCAGGTTCTTGTCTCCGGGCGGCTGCACCGCGGCGTAGAGATCGAGGCCGGGGCCGGCGATCGGCCTGGCCAGGCGGATGGCACCGGTGAGCAGCACGCCGAGCGGCACCCGGGCGGCCACCAGGGCCGGCGCAAGGCGCACCGCCAGCTGGATGATCCCGCCCTCTGCGGCATCCGGGCCGCGGGTCGGGGCCACGCCGCCGAGCACGCCGACCCCGTGGATCCGGTCGGGGAGGCCGACGCCGGCTGCCAGCGCGTAGGGCCCGCCACCCGAGAGCCCGATGATCCGAGCGGTGTCGATGGCCAGGGTGTCGAGCAGCATCGCCAGGTCGGCGGTCCAGTCGAGGACGTTCGGGTAGAGGTGCGGCGTGGAAGAGCCGATGCCGGGTCGGTCGATGCCGATGATGCGCAGGCCGCGAGCCTCCGCGATCGCCCGGGCCTCGAACGGGATCTGACGTCGCGCTCCCGGCGTGCCGTGCATCCACACGATCGCGGGCCCGCGCGGCGAGCCGTACTCGGCAAAGCTGAGCCGGCGGTCGTCGCGCACGGCTACGGTGCCCTCGAGTGCGGGTCGCTTGACGTTGCTCATGGCGGGATCCTGCCTCAGCCGAGGCGCTTCTCGATGGCTTCGGCGCGCTCGTCGGCGTCGGTGATCTGCTCGCTGTCGACCGCGTGGGTCCGGTGGAACCACGCCAGGGCGTCCTGCTCCCGACCGGCGGCCTCGAGGGTGTCGGCGTACGCGTAGCGGAGGCGGACCACCCAGGTGGCGCGGCTCTTGGAGTTGATCGGCGCGTGCTCCAGCGTGCGCAGCGCGGCGTCCAGCTGACCCATGTCGCGGCGGGCACCGGCCTCGACCAGCGTCATCTCGGCCCTGGCGGGCGGCGCGAAGTTAGCGACCGACGGGCTCTTGGCCAGCTTGAGCGCCTGTTCGGGGTTGCCGAGAGCGCGGTGGCAGTCGGCCATCATCGGCAGGTAGTCAGGAGCACCGTTCATGCGCTTCGCGGCCCGGAGCTCGGCGAGCGCCTCGGCGAAGTGCCCTGCGGCGTACGCCGCCTCGCCGGTCGCCTCGCGCACGACAGCCAGCCGCGGAGCGCGGGCTCGCGCGGCGAGGGTGTGCTGGTAGGCGGTCTCGGGGTCGTCCTCGAGCACCAGCCCGGCGGCGGCCAGGTGGCGCGCCACCCGAGCCGCGAGCTTCTCCGGAAGGCCCTTGAGCTGCGAGGTGATGGAGCGATCCAGCTCCGCACCGGTCACGTCGGCAGGTAGGTCAGGACCGTCATAGAGGGCCTGCTCCTGGGTGCGGTCGGCCTGCCGGTCGGCGGGACGCTTCCAGTCGCGACGATCGCCCTGCTGGCCGCCACGCGCCGGCTTGCCGGCGCCGCCGCGCTCGGTGCGGCCGCGGCCGCCGGTGGCCGGCTTGCGGCCTGCCGGCTTCCCTGATCCGGTGCGGGGCCCTCCGCGTGCGGGGCGTCCCCCTCGATCCTCGGCCACGATCTCTCCTCTTGAACTGTCTTTGTCTCGCCCACAATAGGGGCGGCGTAAATAGCGTAGAGGCCACCTTGCGATGGCCTCTACGTGAAGTGTTGTCCGGCGGCGTCCTACTCTCCCACAGCCTCTCGGTTGCAGTACCATTGGCGCTGGCAGGCTTAACTTCCGGGTTCGGGATGGGTCCGGGTGTTTCCCTGTCGCTATGGCCGCCGTAACTCTATGAACACCACTTCTGCCCCGTGGTCAACCGTGTTGGTTGTGTCCTGGGGGTGGTGTTGGATTGTGTGGACGCGAACAACAGTGTTTGTTGTTGGTGTGTGCGCAGTGTCAGTACGAAAGATCAACAATGTGTGTTGTTTTGGTTGAGGGTTTGTGTGGCAAGCCCTCGGCCTATTAGTACCGGTCGGCTGGGCATTGCTGCTGTATACCTCCGGCCTATCAACCCAATAGTCTGTTGGGGGCCTTACCCACTTTCGTGGTGGGAAACCTTATCTTGAAATGTGCTTCCCGCTTAGATGCATTCAGCGGTTATCACGTCCGAACGTAGCTAACCAGCGGTGCCCCTGGCGGGACAACTGGCACACCAGAGGTTCGTCCATCCCGGTCCTCTCGTACTAGGGACAGCTTTTCTCAAGTTTCCTGCGCGCGCGGCGGATAGGGACCGAACTGTCTCACGACGTTCTAAACCCAGCTCGCGTGCCGCTTTAATGGGCGAACAGCCCAACCCTTGGGACCTACTCCGGCCCCAGGATGCGACGAGCCGACATCGAGGTGCCAAACCATCCCGTCGATATGGACTCTTGGGGAAGATCAGCCTGTTATCCCCGGGGTACCTTTTATCCGTTGAGCGACGCCGCTTCCACTTGCCGGCGCCGGATCACTAGTTCCGACTTTCGTCCCTGCTCGACATGTCCGTCTCACAGTCAAGCTCCCTTGTGCACTTACACTCGCCACCTGATTGCCAACCAGGCTGAGGGAACCTTTGAGCGCCTCCGTTACATTTTAGGAGGCAACCGCCCCAGTTAAACTACCCATCAGGCACTGTCCCTGATCCAGATCATGGACCTAGGTTAGACATCTAGTACGACCAGAGTGGTATTTCAACGTTGACTCCACAACCACTGGCGTGGCCGCTTCACAGTCTCCCACCTATCCTACACAAGCCGAACCAAACACCAATACCAAACTATAGTAAAGGTCCCGGGGTCTTTCCGTCCTGCCGCGCGTAACGAGCATCTTTACTCGTAGTGCAATTTCGCCGAGTCCATGGTTGAGACAGCGCCCAAGTCGTTACTCCATTCGTGCAGGTCGGAACTTACCCGACAAGGAATTTCGCTACCTTAGGATGGTTATAGTTACCACCGCCGTTTACTGGGGCTTAAATTCTCCGCTTCACCACACAAGGTGGCTAACAGGTCCTCTTAACCTTCCAGCACCGGGCAGGAGTCAGTCCGTATACATCGTCTTACAACTTCGCACGGACCTGTGTTTTTAGTAAACAGTCGCTTGGGCCTGGTCTCTGCGACCCTCCCCGCGTCCCCCAGCTAGTGGGTTGACGGTTCGGGTCCCCCTTCTCCCGAAGTTACGGGGGCATTTTGCCGAGTTCCTTAACCATGGTTCGCTCGATCGCCTTGGTATTCTCTACCTGATCACCTGAGTCGGTTTGGGGTACGGGCGGCGCATAGCTCGCTAGAGGTTTTTCTCGACAGCATAGGATCACCCACTTCCCCCTATACGGGGTCGGCATCACCTCTCAGGTACGACATCAAAGTCAGTGGCCCGGATTTGCCTAGGCCACACCCTACGGGCTTACCCACAGACAACCATCGCTGTGGTTGGGCTACCTTCCTGCGTCACCCCATCGCTTGACTACTACCGGTTCGGGTCCCACGCTCCGCCACGCCGTCTCGCCCCGAAGGGTCCGATCAACATGGTTTCGGGTGGTTAGCATCACCGGGTCCGTCATGGGCGCTACTTTGCCGGTACGGGAATATCAACCCGTTGTCCATCGACTACGCCTGTCGGCCTCGCCTTAGGTCCCGACTTACCCAGGGCAGATTAGCTTGACCCTGGAACCCTTGATCATTCGGCGCACGGGTTTCTCACCCGTGATTCGCTACTCATGCCTGCATTCTCACTCGTGTCGCGTCCACAACTGGATCACTCCGCTGCTTCACTCGCGACACGACGCTCCCCTACCCATCCACACACCTGAACCAACCAGCACAAGGCCGGCGGCTTGGAACGGTCCCGAAGGACCCATGTGAATGCCATAGCTTCGGCGGATGACTTGAGCCCCGCTACATTGTCGGCGCGGAATCACTTGACCAGTGAGCTATTACGCACTCTTTCAAGGGTGGCTGCTTCCAAGCCAACCTCCTGGTTGTCACTGCGACTCCACATCCTTTTCCACTTAGTCACCACTTAGGGGCCTTAGCTGATGGTCTGGGCTGTTTCCCTCTCGACAATGGAGCTTATCCCCCACTGTCTCACTGCTGCGCTCTCACTTACCGGCATTCGGAGTTTGGCTAACGTCAGTAACCTGGTCGGGCCCATCAGCTATCCAGTGCTCTACCTCCGGCAAGAAACACACAACGCTGCACCTAAATGCATTTCGGGGAGAACCAGCTATCACGGAGTTTGATTGGCCTTTCACCCCTATCCACAGGTCATCCCCTCAGTTTTCAACCTAAGTGGGTTCGGTCCTCCACGCGGTCTTACCCGCGCTTCAACCTGCCCATGGATAGATCACTCCGCTTCGGGTCTTGATCGCGCTACTCAAACGCCCTATTAGGACTCGCTTTCGCTACGGCTTCCCCACACGGGTTAACCTCGCAACACAACGCAAACTCGCAGGCTCATTCTTCAAAAGGCACGCCATCACCCACACCAACCCACAAGGAGCGGCTGAGCTCTGACGGATTGTAGGCACATGGTTTCAGGTACTATTTCACTCCCCGCCAGGGGTACTTTTCACCTTTCCCTCACGGTACTTGTCCGCTATCGGTCATCAAGAAGTATTTAGGCTTAACGGGTGGTCCCGCCAGATTCACACACCATTTCAGGGGTGGCGTGTTACTTGGGAAAACACTACAGAGTCACACACTTACACCTACGGGGCTATCACCCTCTACGGCGCCACTTTCCAATGGACTTCAACTTCACGCATGATTTCTTACTCTGTGCAAGGCCGGCAGACCAAACCAAGTGCTCCCACAACCCCCCAAATGCAACCCCTGCCGGGTATCACACATCTGAGGTTTAGCCTCCTCCGATTTCGCTCGCCACTACTCTCGGAATCACTATTGTTTTCTCTTCCTATGGGTACTGAGATGTTTCACTTCCCCACGTTCCCTCCACACGCCCTATACATTCAGGCGCAGGTAACTGGACACAACTCCAGCTGGGTTTCCCCATTCGGACACCCCCGGATCACAGCTCGGTTGCCAACTCCCCAGGGCTTATCGCAGGCTCCAACGTCCTTCATCGGCTCTTGATGCCAAGGCATCCACCATGTGCCCTTCACAGCTTGCCAAACAAACACTCAACAAAAACAACAACACCACGCACGCCACCCGCAAAGAACTCAGAGCACCGCGGCACCATCATCAATTCAGCATCAATACTGCAAAGACACACACTACAAAAACAAACACCCACACAAAAACAACCCCAACCAGCGCCGACAAACCTCGCAACCTGGCACAGGGCTACTGTGCGGGCGATGCTCGCGTCCACTATCCAAAAATCAAGAAACAAGAGCCACATCCGCCCCGACACCCAGACATCGCAGACATCCAAGGGGGCCGGCGCCTGATTCCTCAGGGCCCAACAGTGTGCCAAGACAGTCCACCCTTACCAGCACCGACCCCAGGTTCCACGCCCCCCGACCCGAGCAAGCTCGAGCCAGGCGACAGTACTGAGAGGCACGGACCCGACGCAAGGCAACCGGTTCGTCGATGATTCCACTAGTGAGACACCATCCACCCCCACCACGGAATGCGGCAGACCAGGCTATGGGTGTGTGCTCCTTAGAAAGGAGGTGATCCAGCCGCACCTTCCGGTACGGCTACCTTGTTACGACTTCGTCCTAATCGCCAGCCCCACCTTCGACCACTCCCCCCCTTACGGGTTGGGCCATGGGCTTCGGGTGTTGCCGACTTTCATGACGTGACGGGCGGTGTGTACAAGGCCCGGGAACGTATTCACCGCAGCGTTGCTGATCTGCGATTACTAGCGACTCCGACTTCATGGGGTCGAGTTGCAGACCCCAATCCGAACTGAGACCGGCTTTTTGGGATTCGCTCCCCCTCACGGGATCGCAGCCCTTTGTACCGGCCATTGTAGCATGCGTGAAGCCCTGGACATAAGGGGCATGATGACTTGACGTCATCCCCACCTTCCTCCGAGTTGACCCCGGCAGTCTCCTATGAGTCCCCACCATCCCGAAGGACGTGCTGGCAACATAGGACGAGGGTTGCGCTCGTTGCGGGACTTAACCCAACATCTCACGACACGAGCTGACGACAGCCATGCACCACCTGTACACCGACAATAAAGGGGCCTCATCTCTGAGGCTTTCCGGCGTATGTCAAACCCAGGTAAGGTTCTTCGCGTTGCATCGAATTAATCCGCATGCTCCGCCGCTTGTGCGGGCCCCCGTCAATTCCTTTGAGTTTTAGCCTTGCGGCCGTACTCCCCAGGCGGGGCGCTTAATGCGTTAGCTGCGGCACGGAACCCATGGAATAGGCCCCACACCTAGCGCCCAACGTTTACGGTGTGGACTACCAGGGTATCTAATCCTGTTCGCTCCCCACACTTTCGCTCCTCAGCGTCAGGTAATGCCCAGAGAACCGCCTTCGCCACCGGTGTTCCTCCTGATATCTGCGCATTTCACCGCTACACCAGGAATTCCGTTCTCCCCTGCATACCTCCAGTCTGCCCGTATCGAAAGCAAGCCATGAGTTAAGCTCATGGTTTTCACTCCCGACGCGACAAACCGCCTACGAGCCCTTTACGCCCAATAATTCCGGACAACGCTCGCACCCTACGTATTACCGCGGCTGCTGGCACGTAGTTGGCCGGTGCTTCTTCTCCACCTACCGTCAACACGACCAAAAGACCGTGCCTTCGTCGGTGATGAAAGAGGTTTACAACCCGAAGGCCGTCATCCCTCACGCGGCGTTGCTGGATCAGGCTTCCGCCCATTGTCCAATATTCCCCACTGCTGCCTCCCGTAGGAGTCTGGGCCGTGTCTCAGTCCCAGTGTGGCCGGTCACCCTCTCAGGCCGGCTACCCGTCGAAGCCTTGGTAGGCCATTACCCCACCAACAAGCTGATAGGCCGCGAGCACATCCCCCACCCAAAAAAGTTTCCACACACACTCCATGCGGAGGTATGTCGTATTCGGTATTAGACCCCGTTTCCGAAGCTTATCCCAAAGTGAAGGGCAGATTACTCACGTGTTACTCACCCGTTCGCCGCTCGTGTACCCCCGAAGGAGCCTTACCGCTCGACTTGCATGTGTTAAGCACGCCGCCAGCGTTCGTCCTGAGCCAGGATCAAACTCTCCATAGAAAACTTGATACCAGCAGACGACACTGACAAAAAATTGCCAGAATCATTGCCGAAAAAACAAACCCAATACCTCAAAAAGACATGGGCATACAAACTAATTCATCGACTATTGACACACTGTTGAGTTCTCAAAAATCAGACGCACACCTGCCTCACCGTCTCCGGCTCAGCTGGGACTTCGCACCCCGGCACACACCTGTGTCGCGGAGAGTTCGAGGCCAGCCCGGAGGCGTGATCTCGTCCACCCGTTTGAGGTGTGAGTGAGAGGTGGTCACCGTGGGGCCGGAAGCCCGACCCGAGGGTCTTGCTTCCCGCCGCGCCCTGGCGACTCGGAGAACATTAGAGCAACACGTGCGGTTGGCCAAATCGACTCGACGTGACCCGGGCCACAGGGCGGATCAGCGGATCTCGACGCCTGCGAAGCTCTTCTTCCCACGCCTCAGCACGAGCCAGGCATCGCCGATCAGGTCGGCGTCGCTGACCGTCGCATCGGGGTCCTCCACGCGCTGGTTGTTGAGGTAGGCGCCGCCCTCGCTGACGGTGCGTCGGGCCTCGCCCTTGCTCTTCGCGAGGCCCGTCTCCACCAGCAGGTCGACCACGCCGGGAAGGCCATCGGCACGAGAGACCTGCACGGCCCCGGCTTCGCGCAGGGCGGCAGCCAGCGTGGCGGGAGACAGGGAGGCCAGGTCGCCGCCCCCGAACAGCGCCGCGGCGGCGGCCTTGGCCTGTTCGGTCTCGGCCTCACCGTGCACCAGCGTCGTCACGTGGTCGGCGAGGGTCTTCTGCCCCTCGCGCAGGAACGGCTTCTCGGCATGCCGTGCCTCGAGCGCCTCGATCTCCTCGCGGGACAGGAACGTGAAGATGCGGAGCAACTCGCCCACCTTCTCGTCCTCGACGTTGAGCCAGAACTGATGGAAGGCGTACGGCGACATCATCTCGGGGTCGAGCCACAGGGCGCCGCCCTCGGTCTTGCCGTACTTCGTGCCGTCGCCCTTGGTGATCAGCGGCGTGGCGAAGGCATGCGCCTTGCCGCCGGCCGAGCGCCGGATCAGCTCGACGCCGCCGGTGAGGTTGCCCCACTGGTCGGACCCGCCGAACTGCAGCGTCACGCCGTACGTGCGAAAGAGCTCGAGGAAGTCCATCGACTGCAGCAGCACGTAGCTGAACTCGGTGTAGCTGATGCCGGCCTCGAGCCGGCTCTTCACGACGTCGCGCGCGAGCATCCGGTTGACCGGGAAGTGCTTGCCGATGTCGCGGAGGAAGTCGATGGTGGAGAGGTTCTCGGTCCAGTCGTAGTTGTTGACCATGGTCGCGGCGTTGTCGCCCTCGAACGAGAGGAACGGCTCGATCTGCCGGCGTACGTTGCCGACCCACTCCTGCACGGTGTCGGCCGAGTTGAGGGTCCGCTCGCCCGAGTCGCGTGGGTCGCCGATCATCCCGGTCGCCCCACCCACCAGCGCGTACGGCGTGTGCCCGGCCTGCTGCAGCCGCCTCGCGGTCAGGATCTGGACCAGGTTGCCGAGGTGCAGGCTGGGAGCGGTGGGGTCGAAGCCGACGTAGTACCGCACGCTGCCCGATCCGAGGGCCTCGCGCAGGTCGTCGAGATCGGTCGAGTGGGCGATCAGGCCGCGCCACTCGAGATCATCGAGCAGGGTCGGGTCGACAGACACGGTGCACCTTTCGGGTAGTGAAGAGGGCACCAGCCTGCCCCATCGGCCGCCCTGCCGCCCACAGGGTTCTGACCCGCGGGCGCTCAGGCGCAACCACCTAGTCTTTGGTGGACGAACAAGGGGGCGCGCGTGATCGGCGGCAGGTACTCACTCGACCGGGAGCTCGGTCGGGGCGGCATGGGCTCGGTGTGGCTCGGCCGCGACGAGGTGCTGGGTCGACTGGTCGCGATCAAGCGGGTCGGGGCCATGATCGGTGGGTCCAGCCCCGACCTGGTGCGCGCGGAGCGCGAAGCCCGGATCGCGGCGCGGGTCAACCACCCGCATGTGGTGGCCGTCTTCGACCTCGTGCACGAGGGCGACCAGAAATGGCTGGTGATGGAGTACGTCGAGGGGATGAACCTCGCCGAGCACATCCAGGCCAAGGGCCGGCTGACTCCCGCCGAGGCCGCGCCGCTCCTCGCGCAGGCCGCGGAGGCGTTGAGTGCCGCGCACGAGGCCGGCGTGGTCCACCGCGACGTCAAACCCTCCAACATCCTGGTCACCCCCGACGGACACGTGAAGCTGTCCGACTTCGGGATCGCCCGGGCCGAGGCGGATGCCTCGCTCACCGCCACCGGCCTGGTGACCGGGTCGCCCGCCTACATCGCACCCGAGGTCGCCTCCGGGCGGCTGGCCACCGGCTCCAGCGACGTGTGGTCGCTGGGCGCGACCGCGTACCACGCGGTGTCCGGCCGGCCGCCGTACGACGTGGGCGACAACGTGCTCGGCGCGCTCTACCGGATCGTGCACGAGGAGCCGCCGCGGCTCGAGGACGGCGGCTGGCTGTCGCCGTTCGTCGCCGCCGCGATGACCCGCGACCCGGCGCTGCGCTGGACGATGGGTGAGGTCACCTCCTTCCTGCGGGCTGAAGGAAGCGATCCCGGCCCTCCCCCACGGACGCCGACCTTCACGCCGGCCGCCCAGTCCGCCGGGCCCGACGAGCACGCGACCCAGGTCATGGCGGTGCCGGCGTACGAGCGGGCGCCGGAGCCGGCCCGGCCGGTCCCGCCACCCGATGGCGGGCGCAACGGTCGCCGGCGTACGCCGGTGCTTCCGATCGTGGTCGGCGCCTGCGCGCTGACCCTCGCGGTGATGGTCGGGGTCCTGCTGCTCAACCAGGACCCGGAGGACGATCCCGCCGCAGATCCGTCCAGCTCTCTCGTCATCCGATGGGACGCAGGTCGCCGCGGCACCCACCGAGGAGTCGATGACCGCCTTCGTCGAGACCTACCTGGAGACCGCCGACGACGACCCCGGGTCGGCGTTCGACATGCTCACGACCAACTACCAGGCGGAGAGCAACGGGCTGGCAGGCTACGAGAACTTCTGGGACAACGTCACCAACGTCCGGGTCGAGTCGATGGACGCTACGGTCGAGGACCTCACCGTGACGTACACCTACCGCTACAACCTGCGGGGCAGCGGCAACCAGACGGACACCGTGCGGATGCAGCTCGAGCGGGCCGACGACACCTTCCTGATCGCTGGCGCGGACACGATTGCCTGACGCACGATCGGGGAACCGTCCTCGTACCTATGAGGAGGCCCCATGAAGGGACTGATCGGAGCACTGCTCATCGCCTGGCTGGTCATCGGCGTCATCGCCGCTGCGCAGCGCGGCTACTTCGGCGACGACCGCGACGTGAGCTGCAAGAAGGTCGGCGACACCGTGCTCACCATCGTCGCCGGACCCCTCAACTACGTCGGCGTGAACCCCAAGGTCGACTGCGACGTGCCGCAACCGTCGAGATGACCTAGCCGGCGTACGCCGGGTCGAGTCGTTCCAGCAGTGCCACCGCGTCGTGCGGTGCGTGCCCCTTGGCGTCGTTGTCGAAGTAGACGAAGACGTCGCCGTCCTCGGCCCAGCGACGGCACTTGTCAGCCCACCGGTCGAGCGCCTGTGGGCTGTAGCCGCTGGTGTAGAGCTCGGCGTCACCGTGCAGGCGGACATAGACGAAGTCGCTGGTCTGCTGGATCGCCATCGGGAACTTCTTGGCCGTGTCCGCCACCACGCAGGAGATGTCATGGCGCCGCATCAGCTCGAAGGACTCCTCGGTGCAGAACGTACTCGCTGCGGAACTCCAGCGCGTGCCGGATCGGCAGCTCCGCCTCCGCCTTCGTCAGGGCCCGGTCCTCCGGCACCTTGTCGTCGTGGTGCTCCGCCAGCTCCGCCGCCGCCGTGGTGGTGCGCGGCAGCAGGTCGAAGAAGTCGGCCATCCGCTCCGCGTCGAAGGACAGGTTGGCCGGCAGCTGCCAGAGGAGCGGGCCCAGCTTCGGCCCGAGGGCCAGAGGTCCGGAGGCGAAGAAGTTCGCGAGGGCGGTCTCTACCCCGCGCAGCTTCTTCAGGTGCGTGATGAAACGCCCGCCCTTGACCGCGAACACGAAGTCGTCGGGAGTCTGCTCGCGCCATGCGGCGTACGACGTCGGCCGCTGGAGCGAGTAGAAGGAACCGTTGATCTCCACCGAGCTCAGCCGCTGCGCGGCGTACTCGAGCTCGCGGCGCTGCACCAGGCCCTTCGGGTAGAAGTCCCCGCGCCAGCCCGGATAGGTCCAGCCGGAGATGCCGACGCGGATTCGTCCCATCTCCCCCGGTGCCCGAGCCGGCCGAGGTCAAGCCTGCGGCTCAGGAAGCGGCCCGAAAAGGCACGTAGCATCGTCCGCATGAGCCGGAGGGTTGACGCTGCGACTGCACTTCTGCGGCTGGTGCTCGTCATCACGTTCGCTGGTGTGATCGCTCAGCTGTTGCCCTCGGTGCTTGCCACGACCGCGGACGCCTCGCCGGCCTTTGCCTTGGCGGCGCTGGCGGTTGCTCTGGCTGCCGTGGTCGTCGTGAGCTGTCGAGGCGCGGCCTCCGTGCCCGCAACGCTCGCGCTCCAAGCCGGCGCCACGGATGAAGCTCCTGCCTTCCTCGCCGCGCGAGTCACCGACCCGCTGCACCACCCGCTCCGCCCACGCGCTCCTGGACTGGTCTGACCCTCGCCACTTCGGCGACCCCAGGTCCGACCACCCCCTCACTCATCCAGGAGTACCCATGTTCTTGCTCGACCCCTTGTCCCATGCCCTCGCCACCCTCATCGCGGCATCCCACACCGCCCTGACCTCGCTCGGAGCCGATCCCGGCTCCGGCACCACGTGGCTGCTGTGCATCGCCGCCACCGTCATCGCGGTCCGCGTCGCGCTCCTCCCACTCGTCGCTCACGGTGTCCGCCTCGCTCACGCCTCAGCCCAGGCCCGGCCTCAGCTGCAGGACCTCGCCAAGCGCTACCGCAACCGTCGTGATCCGGAGAGCGCCCGCCGGCTGATGGAAGAGCGCCGACGCATCGCCGCCGAGCACGGGATGCCCCGGCTCGGCTGTCTGCCGATGCTGGTCCAGCTGCCCATCTGGCTAGCGCTCTACCAGCTCCTTTCGGATGTGGCGGCAGGTACGCCGGTTGGCGCAATGACCCCTGAGCTGGTCGGGTCGCTGGGTGCTGCCACGCTGCTGGGAGTGCCACTGGCCGAGCGCGGCTACCTCGGCGCCGGAGCAGCGCATCTCGCTGTGGTTGCCGGCATGGCCCTGGTCGCGGCCACTCTGGCCTACGTCACGCAGAAGTACCTCGTCGCTCCCAACACCGTCACCGACGGCCTGCCCGAGGCCATGGCCAAGGCCCAGCAGCTGATGCCGGCACTCTCGGCGGTCGGGCTGCTCGTGGCTGGAGGCGTCGTACCCCTGGCGCTCCTGGTCTACTGGGTCTGCAACTCGATGTGGACGGCGGGTCAGTCTGCGGTCATCCGGCACTGGTTCCCCACGCCCGGCTCCCCAGCCGCGGCCCAGGCGCGCTGAGGGCACTGCTGGGCTAGGGAAAAATTCCGACCTGGTGGGGCGGGTGAGGCTCGAACCCACGACCCAAGGATCATGAGTCAGCGACTGCCTCTCCCAACGTTGCCCCATAGGCACCCAGAACGCATCGGCTGAGCGTGAGGGGCAGGCCCGGGAGGCCAAGCCGATCTAGTCAGACCCATCTGCAAACAGGTACTTCCCTGACGCCACCCTGGCAAAGCTCGGGGACGGGGTTCCGGGAACGCCGTGGCGCGTGATTCGCCTGGGCTCAGCCGATGGTGTTGCCCGCTGGCCGGTCGTTCCCCTTCCCGCCGATGTGCTTATCGCGACCTGCACCACCGATGAGGACATCGTCACCGGGGTTACCGCCGAGGTGGTCGTTGCCGGGGCCACCGAAGAGCCGGTCGTCGCCCTCGCCGCCGCGTGCGAAGTCGTCGCCACGCTGACCCTTGAGACGGTCGTTGTCCTTGTTACCGGCCAGGTGGTCGTTCCCGCCCTGCCCGGTGACGAGATCGTCACCAGAACCACCAAGAAGGCGGTCGTCGCCAGCTTGGCCGAAGATCACGTCGTTGCCGCCACGACCGCAGATGACATCGTCACCGCCGAGGCCCTTGATGCGGTCGTTGCCGCCAAGCCCGGTGATGACATCACGACCAGGGGTCCCGATAATCAGGTCCGCTCCGGTGGTCCCGAGGATCGTCACCTGCTTGCCGTCACAGCGGCGAGGCTTGACGGGCAGCGGCGTCTCGTCGCAGGCATCGCCCAGGCGGTCGCCGTCACGGTCTTCCTGACCGGGGTTGGGGTTGTCCGGGCAGTTGTCCGTGGGATCCGGCACGCCATCACCATCACGGTCCGGGTGCGGCGTCGGGTCACACGCGTCCCCGATACCGTCGTTGTCACTGTCGAGCTGACCAGTGTTGGGAGTGTCGTCACAGTTGTCGTTCGAGTCGGGGACACCGTCGTTGTCCCGGTCCGGGGCGGCGTCCACATGGAGAGTGATGGTGGCGTCGTCACAGATCGCGGTGTTGTCGGTTCGACAGAGCCGGTACGTCAGCGTGTAGTCACCCGCAGCGACGGTGGAGGGGACGACCAGGTTGCCTGCGGTGGTGATGGTGGCACCGGTGACGCCGCCATCGTCGGTGATGGTTGCGGTCACCTGGTTGTCTGTGAAGGTCGTGCCGTCGCGGGTGTCGTTGGTGTAGACGTTGCCCACAGCGCCGCCGACGCCGCTCACCGCGCCGAAGCCGTCATCGGCAGCGTTAAGGAACGGGGAGGGCGCAGACGCGCACGACGCGCCGTCCGCCGCGGTTGTCTGCACCTGCGCGACGGGGACTGCAGTCGCGGCGGCAGTGTCATAGCCCAGCAGCTCGTAGAAGGTGCCAGTGGTGGGGAACGCCCCCGCGGAATGCCAGCCGTAGAGGTGTCCGTCGAAGGACCACATCGCGAAGTTGGCCGGCTGCGAGTTCGGCATTCCGGTAAGAGGAACGGTCGTCACGGCACCGGTGGCTAGGTCGATTCGGGTGACGGCCGTCCCGAAGTTTGCTCCGTACATGTAGCCACCGACGTACGCCAGGTCCCCGTTGGTGGGGGGCCACGCTGGTCGGAAAGGCTGTCGCAGTCAGCGTGCTGACGTTGATCTTGTACATCGTCGCGTCCAGACACGACGTAGAGCGTCCCGTCTGGGGCGAAGGCTGCGGCGAACACGTTGACCGCGGGCAGCCCGGCAACCACCCCGAGATTGGTGGACGTGCCGTCAGGAGAGATGGCGAACAGGCGGTTCAGCAGTCCCACAGTTCTAGAGAATCCGTAGAGGTTCCCGTCCGGGGACATGGCGACCGTGTTGACTGCGAAGGTTCCTGTCGAGACGAATGACTCCGTCCCGTCCGGCTGCCGGGTGTAGACCCGGTTGGCGACGTTGCCGTAGTACATGTTGCTGTTGCACCCGAACGGGGCAGCAGCGGCTGGGGCCGCAGCGGAAGTGGAAGCGGATGCGGAAGCGGTCGCGGAGCTCACGCTGATCAAGACGAGGCTCGCGGCGATCATGGCGAGTACCGCGAGCGCAGCGGTATGGATCCGAGAAGCGACGCAACGCGACCGAATCATCCGCAGAGGTGTCCTGCCCGACAGTACCGGGACGGCGAGCAGCCCCAGCAACAGCGATCCGACCGAGACCTTGCTCGAACGCTTCACAACTACTCCTAGGGGGTGCCCGAGCCGTCACCTCGAGGAGCATCGGCCTGAACCGCGATTACAACACGGTCTGAGGACAAAGTCAGCGCAACGCCGCATCTCTCTGGAGGACTCCCTGGCCTGTGAAGGACCAGGTCAGACGTGGTGGGGCGGGTGGGGCTCGAACCCACGACCCAAGGATTATGAGTCCTCTGCTCTAACCGACTGAGCTACCGCCCCCAGATGAACGGGGCGAGCGTATCGTTCGCCTGCGCGCGACGTACGCCTCGATGCACGATGTCGCCCATGACTCCACGACTGATCGTTCCGCTCGCCGCGATCGCGGTGCTGGCCACGAGCATGTCGATGAGTGCCGAGGGGGCCAGCGAGCGGCGCGGGAGCGTGACTCTCGCGGAGTTCCGGGAGATCGACGCCGGGATGACGCGCGGACGGGTCGAGCGAGATCTTCGGGGCCGGCGGCGGCTGCGCCTACGTGACGTACGCCGTCGGCGAGGTGCGCTACGTCAACCGGCAGTACCGCCAGGCCAACGGGCTGTGGACGGCCGTGCAGTACGACAGCTCGGTCGACGGCCGGCTGCGGGTGCGCGAGATCCGACGGTTCAAGCAGTGGAACCTGCCGGAGCGGCTCTGCGACTGAGTCAGTCGCCGGCCGCGAGGACGTCGTCGTCGGGGTTGTAGGCGCACACGTCGACGGGCTCAACGACCTCGGAGTTGCGATTGGCACGCTTCTTGGGGGGCGGGTGCAGCGCCTTCTGCACGAGGTCGCGCATGTAGTCGAAGTCGGGATCACCCGAGTTGAACTTGTCGGAGCTGCGGAACACCACCGACTTGATCTGGGCGTCCTTGACCTTGAGGCCGAGGCCGACGAACGCGGGCGCCAGCTCGAGGGGGATGTCGGTGAAGACGATCTCCTGGCCGGCGGCCGCGAGCTCCGTGTAGTGCCGGAAGAGGTTCATCGGGTTGGCCGCCTCGATGATCGCGTCGATCATGCAGCGCTGCCGCTCCATCCGCTCGTAGTCGTCGGAGCCGTAGCGGCCGCGCGCGAACCACAGGGCGTGGAAGCCGTCGAGGTGCTGGTCGGGACCCGGGTCGAGGTAGTCGGTGGGCGGGATGCCGGCGTCGGTGTCGCCGTTGATGGCGACCGGCTCGTTGATGTTGACGGTGACGCCGCCGAGCGCGTCGACGATCTCCCGGAAGCCGGCGAGGTTGACCAGCACGTAGTAGTGGATCGGGATGCCGAGGCTGCCGCTGATCGCCTGCTTGAGCGCGTCGGCACCCTCGTTGTCGCTGTTGCCGAGGATGCCGGGGTAGCGCTCCGGGATCTGCCCGTAGACCGCGTTGAGCATGTAGAAAGCGTCGTCCTCGTAGCCGCTGTAGCCGTCGGGAAAGACGTCGTGCAGCGGGCTGTGCTGCGGGAACTGCGCGTTCATCATGTTGCGCGGCAGGCTGAACATCGCCGTCCGGCCGGTCCTGGTGTTCATGCTGACCACGATCATCGTGTCGGTGCGGACGCCCGTGCGTCCCTCACCGCCGTCGCCGCCGAGCAGGAGCACGTTGACGCGGCCCTCACCGCCCCACGGGTCCTCCTTCGAGACGTCGGTCGGTGTCGTCGCGCTCTCGTTGTTGCTGTCGTCGAAGACGGCCTCGATCGCGTCGGCATGAGCCAGCGAGGCCCGGGCCGCCATCCACGACGGCGCGGCCACGGCCAGACACAGGACGACCACGGCCAGGTTGCCGAGCACAGTGTGCAGACGGGACCGGTTGCGCGGCCGGACCAGCCGGTACGACGTGAACACGACGAAGGCCCAGGTCAGCAACGCGACCCCGATCACCAGCGCGGCGATCTTCAGCCGGGTCGGGTCGAAGGCGAACTCCAGGGTCGCGTCGGTGCCGCGCAGACCGACGTACCAGATCGCGACGCCGATCACGGCCAGCCAGCCGAGCAGCACCAAGCCGCCGAGCACCCGGCGGCCGGCGTACAGATATCCGGAGCCAGGGAACAGCGCGCCCAGGAAGGTCATCCCCAGCGTGCCGGGCAGCCCATGGGCCCGCCGACGACGTCGCTGTCCCACCCGCCTGCCGCCGCCACTCGTGACGCCGCCGCGCAGTCCCTGTACGACACCACGGCGCTGGCGCGACGATCTCGGGGCGCGCCGGACGCCGGGGCGGCGTGCGTCGCTGACCGGTTCGGGCATCGCGTCCTCGTCGGGGAAGGGCTCGGTGGGCGCTCGTGCGGACAGAGGCCGCGGTCAAAATATCATCGACGTGGCCGGAGGTGGCTCACTTCGAGACCAGGTTGCCCAGCGGCGGGTCCCACGCGAGGGTGCCCAGCCAGGACGCCGCGGCATCCCCGAACTCCGTGAGCTGCTCCGGATCCATCGACCTGGCGACCCGTTCCCAGGACTCGACCCGGCCGAGCCGGCCCAGCTGGAGCGCGGCCGGCAGGGCCCTCCGCAGCTCGGTCAGCGGTACGACGTCGCTCCACACCTCGAGCGCGGCCTCGGCCACCCGCCACAACCGCGCGTCGTCCGGTCCGGCGTCCAGGTCGCGCGCGAGCACGTTGAGCGGCACCAGCAGGTTGGCCAACGGCTCCATCGCCACCGCGTCGCCGAGGTCGAAGAGCCGGATCTCGCCGTCCAGCTCGAACACGTTGTGCGCGTGCAGGTCGTTGTGCACCAGCGTGAGCGGGAGCTGGAGCGCGGCCACCTGCTCGGCCCATCTCTCCACCGTCGGCAGCAGCTCGCGCACCTTCTGCGCGTCCTCGTCCGTCGGCCGGCGGGGGTCACCCGCGCCAAAGGCGCAGAGCCGTTCCAACACGTCTTCCGTGTGTTGGGCTGCACCCTGGGGCGGCAGCGGGACCAGGCCGAGGCGCTCGACCTGCGGCGCCACCAGACGCTGCAGCTCCGCCGCCGCCGCCGTGATCCGGCACCACGCATCGAGGTCGCCCTCGATGGTGTCTCCGAGAGGAGCCCCCAGGTCCGGCATCAGGAACATCGCGCCCCTGGCCGCGACGACCGGCATCACCCGACCCGGCGCGAGGTCCTCGAGGGTGAGCAACAGCTCCGCCTCGTGGTCCTGCTCGGGGCAGTTCTCCTTGGCGTAGAAGACGCCCGCCTCGGTCTCCACCCGCCAGACGCTCGACCAGGGCCGGACGTGCACCGGAGTCAGGGTGGTCGGCGGACCGACCGCATCGCGCACGAACTCGGAGAGCTCGTCCCTGAACGCATCGCTCTCCCACCGCACCGCCGTCATGCGGGCAACGTAATGGACGCTGGCATGCTGCTCCTATGGATATCGACCCCCTCGAGCCCCTCGACGAGACCTGGGAGCGCGCGCTGTGCGTGGTCGCTCACCCCGATGACATGGAGTTCGGCGCCGCAGCCGCGGTCGCGCGCTGGACCGGTCAGGGCAAGGTCGTGGGCTACTGCATGGTGACCAGCGGCGAGGCCGGCATCGACGGCATGGCCCCCGAGGAGTGCCGCCGGGTGCGCGAGGCCGAGCAGATCGAGTCCGCGCGGATCGTCGGCGTGCCGTCGGTGGAGTTCCTGGGCCTGCCCGACGGCGTGCTCGAGTACGGCGTCCCGCTGCGGGCGGCGATCGCCCACGAGGTCCGCAGGTTCCGTCCCGACATCGTGATCACGAGCAACTTCAGGGACACCTGGGGTGGCCGCAACCTCAACCAGGCGGACCACATCGCGACCGGCCGCGCGGTGGTCGACGCCGTACGAGATGCAGGCAACCGGTGGGTCTTCAACGACCAGCTGGTCGGCGGCCTCGAGCCGTGGGGCGGCGTACGCGAGGTGTGGGCGTTCGGCTCACCCCAGTCGAGCCACGGCGTCGACACCACCGACACCTTCGACGCAGGGGTGGCCTCGCTCGAGGCGCACCGGGCCTACATCGACGGGCTCGGCTGGGAGCACTTCGACTCCCGCGAGTTCCTCGAAGGCAACGCCCGGCAGACCGGCCAGCGCCTCGGCGTGGGCATGGCAGCGGCATTCGAGGTCTTCCCGATGGGCTGGGGCGAGTAACCGCCTCGGTCACACGGGTGTCCGATCACTACTCGCCGATGAACAGCTCGGCGAGCTCCGAACGGGAGTGGATCCCGAGCTTCACGTAGATCTTGCGAAGGTGGTACTCGACCGTCTTCGGGCTGAGGAACAACGCTGCAGCGGTCTCGCGGGTGGTCCGTCCCTCCGCAAGGAGCAGGGACACCTGCAGCTCCTGGGAGGTCAGGGACTCGGTCCCCGACGACGATCGGCGGGTCACCTTCTCACCCGTCGCCTCGAGCTCGACCGCCGCGGTGCGGGCCCACTGGACGGCGCCGAGCTCCTCGAAGGTCTCCAGGGCCGAGCGAAGCTGGACACGCGCATCGACCCTGCGGTGCGCGCGACGCAGTCGGGCGCCGTACGCCAGCATGGTGCGCGCGGCCTCGAACAGGTCGCGCGTCTCCTGGTGGGCCTCCGCAGCGCTGAGGAAGGGTGCGTCGAGGTCGGCATCGGAAGCCACCAGCCCGAGCGCCCGCTGTGCGCGAGCCGTCGACCATGGTTGACCCTTCGCAGCAGCGGCCGCTGCGAAGCGCCGGGCGTCCGCTGTCGCCGCCTCGTTCTTTCCGAGGCGGACCAGGGAATCGACCAGCTCGGCGCCCGGATAGAGGTCGGGGTCGACGATCCCCCAGTCCTGCAGACGGCGACCGACGTCGAGGAAGGTGTCCGCAGCCGCACGCGCGTTGCCCTCCGAGAGCTGCGAGGTCGCCGACCGCGAGGAGGCACCACACCTCGCCCGTCCGGATGCCTCGCTCGGTGCACAGGAGGACCGCCTCGGCGGCATGCTCCCGGCAGGCAGCCGCGAGGCCCTGCCGAGACTCGAGCCAAGCCAGTCCAGCGAGTGACATGGCCAGGTCGGCGCGCTGACCGGTCTCCCGGGCGAGCCGGATCGCCTTCCTCGTAGTTGGCCGGCGGCCCGCGGCCAGGCGTTGGAGGTCGCCTGGTCCCGCGCGACGTGGAAGAGGACGTTGGGCAGGAGGCCGACGCCCATCTGGGACCGCACCTCGTCGACGAGTCGACGGAGCTCGGCGCCGGTCCCGGAGTCGCGCACGAACAGAGGCGTCATCAACAGCCACGGGAGCGCCTCGGGGTGGGTTAGCGGGTCGACCGGCTCGGCGAGCATCGGCACGGCAGCGCGGAGATCGTCGACCCCCGTCGACCGGTGACCACCTTGCCATCCCGGCGGCGCTGAGCCCGACGGCACGGGCACGGGGAGAGAGAGCGTTTTCGGCGAGGCATCGGACGAGCATCTCACCTAGACGCACGGTGGCGGCGGCGTCCGCGAGGTAGAAGGCAGCGTGCAACGCCTCGGCCAGGAGGAAGACGGTCTCGTCGGGTGACGACACGTCCGGGGCGGCGCGTTCGAGGATCTGGACGGCCTCGGCCAAGGACCCTCCCGAGCGGCGATCTGAGCTCGGATCCGCAACGTGCGGGACCGGGTGGGCGGCGGGCACGGGCCGGGACTCGATCTACGTCGAGCAAGGCTGAGCGCGCGCTCTCGCAGACCACCCGTCCATGCGCTCGCTGCCGACAGGCACAGGCGCGCGTGCCAGTCGTCGGTGTCGGTGCTGAGCCTGGCGGCCCGCTCGTACGCCGTGCTGGCCACGGTGTAGGCGGTGCGGGCCACCGCGCGGTGCCGGCGACGTCCAGCAGCCGCGCGACCTCCGCGTCGGGCCCCCACGTGGCTTCGGCCAGGTGCCAGGCCCGGCGCTCGACGTCCTCATCGCCAGGAGGTCCGCGACGGCGAGGTGGACGTCCCGCAAGAGCGAGACATCGGCCTCCGCGTAGATGGCCGCCCGCACCAGCGGGTGCCGGACATCGATGCGGCCTCCGGCGACGGTGACCAGCCCGGCTCGCTCCGCCTGCCCGAGCCCGGAGACGTCGAGGTCGAGACGTTGGCAGACCGCCCGGTGTGCAGGAGGTCGCCGTTCGCGACGACGGCGACGAGCAACGCGGTGCGGGTGCTCGGCATCGAGCTCGCCGAGGCGGCGGGAGAACGCCGTAGCCAGCGCGGCGGGGACGGCGGGCGGGAGGCCCGGCGCGCGCTCGTCGAGCAGCTCGGGACTCCGGCCGAGCTCGATGAGCGCGAGCGGGTTGCCCCCGGTGGCCGCGATGAGCCGGGCAACCTGCTCCTCGGTCGTCGGCGCCGTCTCCAGCGAGCGCACTAGCTCGCCCGACGCGGCGGCGTCGAGCCCGGAAGCTCCAGGACGGCGAAGACCGTCGAGGAGGTCTTCGCAGGCGACCCCGGACGCCCGGCGAGGAGGACGACGACCGGGTCGTCGTCGATCCGGCGGGCGGCGAACGTCAGGCCTCGGCGGACGGCCGGTCCATCCACTGCAGGTCGTCGACGACGATCGCGATCGGCGCTTCCTCGGCGTACCGGCAGAGCAGGCCGAGGGTTGCGGCACCGATCGCGAACCGGTCGACGGCGGTGCCGGTCCGCAACGCCAGGGCGCTGCGAGGGCCATCCCCTGCGGCTCGGGTATGGCGTCGATGAGATGGAGCATCGGGCGAAGGAGCAGGTGCAGAGCAGCGAACCCGATGTCCTGTTCGGATTCCGTGCCGGTGGCCCGCAGGAACCGAACGCCGTCCCTCTGTCGAGCGATCGTCGAGCAGCGCCGTCTTGCCGACGCCTGGTCGCCTGTGATCGCCGAGGGAGCCGCCCCGGCCGATCCGCGCACTGGCGAACAGCCGATCCACGACCTGTGCTCGGCATCTCGTCCGACGAGCACCTGCGAAGTTTAGGCCACGGGGCGGGTCAAAGCCGCCGCCGGCTGCTAGGGGGGTCAGCTGATGCGATCACCGCTCGGGCCGGCCGAGCGTCGCGTCATGACCGGTGCAGTCAAGGAACGCGTCACAACACGGTTCGCCACAGTCGTCTACGGCGGCGGCGCGTACCTCGCGTTCCTGGCGACCTTCACCTACCTGATCGGGTTCGTCGGCGGCATCGGCGTCCCGAAGGGCGATCGACGACGGCGGCACGGGCCCGACCGCGCTCGCCGTCGCCGTCGACCTCGCCCTGGTGACCGTCTTCGCGCTGCAGCACAGCGTGATGGCCCGTCCCGGGTTCAAGCGGGTGTGGACGCGGGTGGTCCCGGCGAGCATCGAGCGCAGCACCTACGTGCTCGTCGCGAGCGCGGTCCTGGCGTTGGTGTTCGTGCTGTGGCGGCCGCTGCCGGACCTGGTCTGGTCGGTGAGGCCCGGCGTGGGCCCGCGGGCGTGCTGTGGGTCCTCTTCGCCGCCGGCTGGGTCGATCGTGGTGCTCGAGCACCTTCCTGATCGGCCACTACGACATGTTCGGGCTGAAGCAGGTACTCGCCCGGTGGCAGCGGCGCCCGTACGCCGAGCCGGCGTTCAAGGTCCCGGGCTTCTACAAGCTGGTCCGGCACCCGCTGTACGTCGGCTTCATCGTCGCGTTCTGGGCGGCGCCCGACATGAGCGTCGGGCGGCTGCTGTTCGCGGCGTCGATGACCGGCTAGGTCGTGGTCGCCGTCCGGTTCGAGGAGCACGACCTCGTCGACGCGCTGGGCGAGCCGTACGTGGCGTACGCCGACCGAGGTGCCGCGGCTTCGTGCCGGGCGCTCCAGCGGTGCCGGTCGTCCGCGAACCGCCGCGGACACACTGAGCGCGTGAGGGCACGCGAGCCCGACGCCGACGGGTCACGTCAGACCGACGGCGTCGCAGGTCCACTACGAGGTCCACGGCGACGGCGCGGCCCGACGATCCTGCTGCTGCCGACCTGGACGATCGTCCACAAGCGGTTCTGGAAGGCGCAGGTGCCCTACCTCGCGCGGCACTTCCGCGTCGTGACCTACGACGGCCCGGGCAACGGGCTCTCCGACCGGCCGCTCGACCCGCGCGCCTACGACCACGACGCCGAGGTGGCCCACGCCGCTCGCCGTCCTGGACGCCACCGGCACCGACCGGGCCGTCGTCGTCGGCCTGTCGCTGGGCGGCTGCTGGGCGCTCCAGCTCGCGGCCGAGCACCCCGACCGGGTGCTCGGCGCGGTCCTCGATCGGCGCCATCGGTGCCGCTCGCTCGACGCCACGGGCAGCCGCGCGCAGCCGGTCGGACGGCGCCGCGGCGCTCCCGGCGTCCGCGGGTGCCGCTGCTCGAGCGCGACCCCGTCGGAGCACTGGGCGAAGTACAACCGCGGCCTACTGGCCCGAGCACCACGAGGACTTCCTCTGGTTCTTCTTCGGCATGTGCTTCCCCGAGCGAGCACTCGACGAAGCAGATCGAGGACGGCGTCGGCTGGGGCCTGGAGACCGACCCGGACGTGCTGATCGCCGAGAGCCGGTCGCGCCGTGCCCGAGCCGGGAGACGCGCGAGAGCTGGTGCGCCGCGATCACCAGCCCGGTCCTGCGTGATCCACGGCGACCGACGACCTGATCAGCCCGCTCGCCCGCGGCGAGCGGATCGCCGAGCTCACCGGCGGCGAGCTCGTCATCCTCGAGGGCGGCGGGCACCTCCCGCTCGCCCGCGACCCGGTGAAGGTCAACCATGCTGATCCGCGACTTCGCCGAGCGGTTCGCGCACCGCGCCGACCGGCGCACCTGGACCCGCTGGCCGGCGCCGGCCGAAGCGGGTCCTCTACCTCTCCTCGCCGATCGGCCTCGGCCACGCCCGGCGCGACGTCGCGATCGCCCAGGCGCTGCGCGGCAGCGGCACCCGGACGTCCAGATCGACTGGCTCGCCCAGCACCCGGTCACCCGCGTGCTCGAGGGCGCCGGCGAGCGGGTCCACCCGGCCAGCCGCTGGCTGGCCAGCGAGTCCGCGCCACATCGAGGAGCGAGTCCGGCGAGCACGACCTGCACTGCTTCCAGGCGCTGCGGCGGATGGACGAGATCCTCGTCGCCAACTTCATGGTCTTCCACGACGTCGTGCGCGACGAGCACTACGACCTCGTCATCGGCGACGAGGCCTGGGACGTCGACCACTTCCTGCACGAGAACCCCGAGCTCAAGCGGTCGCGTACGCCTGGCTGACCGACTTCGTCGGCTACCTGCCGATGCCCGACGGCGGCGCAGCGCGAGGCGCTCGTCACCGCCGACTACAACGCCGAGATGATCGAGCACATCGCGCGCTACCCGCGGATGCGCGACCGGGCGATCTTCGTCGGCAACCCCGACGACATCGTCCCCGAGCGGTTCGGCCCGGACCTGCCGGCGATCCGCGACTGGACCGAGCAGCACTACGACTTCGCCGGCTACGTCACCGGCTTCGACCCCGGCTCGCGTCGCCGACCGGGCCGCGCTGCGCGCCGAGCTCGGCTACGGCGCCGACGAGCGGGTCTGCGTGGTCACCGTCGGCGGCTCGGGCGTCGGCGCGCACCTGCTGCGCCGCGTCGTGGACGCGTACCCCGCGGCGCGCGACGCGGTGCCCGGCCTGCGGATGGTCGTCGTCACCGGCCCGCGCATCGACCCCGGCGTCGCTGCCCGCCGCGACCCGGCCTCGAGGTGCACGCGCTACGTGCCCGATCTCTACCGGCACCTCGCCGCCTGCGACCTCGCGGTCGTCCAGGGCGGCCTCACCACCACGATGGAGCTCACCGCCGCCGGCCGCCCGTTCCTCTACGTGCCGCTGCGCCACCACTTCGAGCAGAACTTCCACGTCGCGCACCGGCTCGACCAGTACGGCGCCGGGCGGTGCCTCGAGTACGCCGACCTCACGCCGGACACGCTGGCCCGGGCGATCGCCGCGGAGCTCGGCCGGGAGACCGGCTACCGGCCCGTCGAGACCGACGGCGCGACCGGGCCGCGGACCTCATCGCCGGCCTCCTGTGACCGGGAAGACCAGGGGGGTCACCTGACGCGGTGGCCGCTCGATGCGACCTAGCGTCCCCACCATGACGATTACGAATGACGCCATGACCCCGGGCACGAACGAGGTCGACACCGACAAGCTGATGGCCTTCGTCTTCCGGGCGGTCGACGAGGTCGGGGCGACCCTGAACGCCGCACTGGTGGTGATGGGCGACAAGCTCGGCTACTACCGAGACGCTGGCGGACGCACGGGCCCGAGCACGCCGGCCGCAGCTGGCCGAGCGGACCGGCACCGGCGAGCCCTACGCCCGCGAGTGGCTCAACGCCCAGGCGGCCGGCGGGTACGTCGACCTACGACCCGGCCACCGGCCGCTACACGCCTGCCGCCAGAGCACGCGGTGGCACTCACGGACGAGGACAGCCCGGCATTCCTGCCCGGCTTCTTCCAGATCGCGCTGCGGCACGGTCCACGACACCAGTCAGCATCCTCGAAGCGGCCCGCGGTGGGGGCGGCTCGGCTGGCACGAGCACAACACCGACGTCCACGTCGGCTGCGAGCGCTTCTTCCGCCCCGGCTACAACGCGCACCTGGTCGCGGAGTGGCTGCCGGCCCTCGACGGTGTCGTCGAGAAGCTGGAGCGCGGGCGGACGGTGGCCGACGTCGGATGCGGCCACGGCGCCTCGACGATCCTCATGGCCCAGGCCTTCCCGGGCTCACCGTTCGTCGGCTCGACTACCACCGGCGTCGATGCGACCGCGCGCGCAGCGCGCCGCCGCGGCGGGCGTGGCGGACCGGGTCACCTTCGAGGTCGCGCCGGCAACCGAGCTTCACCGGCGCCGGCTACGACCTGGTCACCATGTTCGACTGCCTGCACGACATGGGCGACCCGGTCGGCGCGGCGCAGCACGTGCGCGAGCCCTGGCCGACGACGGCACTGGATGGTCGTCGAGCCGATCGCCGGCGATCGCGTCGAGGACAACCTCCACCCGGTCGGCCGGGCCTACTACGGCTTCTCGACCCTGCTCTGCACGCCGACCTCGCTCGCTCAGGACGTCGGGCTCGCGCTCGGCACCCAGGCGGGGCCGGCCCGGATCCGCGACGTGACGACGGCCGGCGGCTTCACCAGGTTCGAGACGGTCGCGGAGACACCCTTCAACCGGGTCTTCGAGGTGCGCCCCTGAACCGGGCGGCAAATGAGAAGGGCCTCTGATCCGCGGTTCCGCAGATCAGAGGCCCTGTCGATCCGGATGGAGGCTCCCGGCTACGAAGGGCGGCTGGCCATCCTGCAGCGCTATCTGGCCTGGTGCGACGAGGACCTCGACCTGGCGGCCGTGGCCCGAGCCACCGACGGGGCGACCGGGGCGGACCTGAAGGAGGTGGTGCGCGGGACGGTGCTCGCCACCGACGACCAGGTCACCACCCGGGCCCTGCTCGCCCAGGCGGCAGGCGGTCCGTGGCACTCCGGCAGCGCTCCCGCAGGGGTCTATCTGTGAGAAAAACGGCCTGACCGGGGAGAAACCTCTCCCTGGTCAGGCCGCTTGCTTGCTCCCCCGGTTGGACTCGAACCAACAACCCTCCGATTAACAGTCGAATGCTCTGCCAATTGAGCTACAGGGGATCGCGCCGGGCAAGGTTAGCAACCCGGGTGGCGGGGTCGAAATCGGGATTAGCCGTTGACCAGCGAACGGCCGCGGCTGGTGAGCCCGTAGTGGATCTGTTTGCCCTCCGGCTCCCGGTAGACCAGCCCCGTACGAACCAGGACACCCAGGTGGTGGGAGACCGTCGGCTTGGCCAGGCAGTGGCGGGTGGCCAGGTCGGTCGGCGTCCGCTCGACCGCCAGGTCGCGCAGGATGCTGGCGCGGGTGCGCCCGAGGAGCTCCGCCAGGGCGGAGGCATCACGTGGAGATCGGACCGCTCGGCTGGTGGGGTAGACCAGGCTGGCGTCGTCGCCGCAGACCTGGACGAGCAGGTGCGACCACTGGGTCACCGACGGTGAGAGCACCAGCTCCTGGTCGACGAAACGCACGCGCTCGGCGTACGGCATGTCGATGCGGAGCAGGGCACCGTCCCAGCTGACCTGGGGATGGATCCCGGCGAAGACCGCACCCATGCCGAAGCGGGCCGCGCTCCGGGAAACCCTGGTCACCTCGTCGCGCAGCAGCCCCTGCAGGTCACCCCACCACCCCGCCATCGCCTCGTCGCGGAACCTCGCCAACCCGGCCGCCGTACGCCGGGCCAGCGTGCCGTTGTCGGCAGCGCTGCGCACCGGACCGGCATCGACGGGTTCGCCTCCGAGCCAGAGCTCGACCTGCTCGCAGACCTTGTCGGCGGGCGCCGACTCCACCTGGCTCAGCTGCACCTCGACGTCCTCGAGGTCCGCCGGCCGCTGCGCCTGCAGCGCGGGTGCCCGCGGTGTCAGGAAGTCGGGCCGGTAGCCGGAGCCGGAGATCATCGTCGCGACCAGTGCTACGTCCGGGTCGGCGACCAGGCGCCTGGTCGAGGCCGGCGGCCGGCCGAGCACCGGGTGCCGCTCCCCGAGCCGCGCGGACCGCAGCCAGCCGAGGATCTCGTGGACGGGCGAGGGGCGTACGGCGACCCGGGCCAGGCTCGCGCTGTCCAGCTCGACCTCGATCACCCCGCGAGTCTAGGAGTGGGTGCCCGCACCGCCAGATGGTTCGACCCAGGTCGAATCGTTCACGAGGGGTCTCCGAACCGCGCCAGCCTCGTCGGACCCACTTGGAAAACCGACCGAGGAGACAACCCATGCACCTCAAGGTGATCGCCGCCCTGACCGCCACCACCGTCGTCGCACTCTCGACCGTCCTGACCGCTGCCGGCCCGGGCACGGCCGGCCACGGAGACAGGGGCTGCGAGCGCAAGCTGCGGACGGCCATCGAGGACTACCGCGTGACGACCTTCGAGAAGGACGCCGACGGGTTCAACGCGCTCCTTGCGAAGGACGTCACCGTGGTCCTCGCCGAGGGCACGACCCTGGTCGGCAAGAAGGCGACGTCCGCCTTCGTCGACGGCTTCTTCGCCAACCCGGAGTGGACCCAGACCCTGGATGTCGTCCGGACCACGAGGCACGACTGCCAGACCGGGTTCGTGCTGTTCGACTCCGTGCTGACGATGACCCCGGGAGGCACACCGGAACCACTGGCCATCGGCGTGACGTTCACCTACGAGGACGGGCGCTGGCTGGTGCTGCACAACCAGGACAGCCCCGGCCCGGTCGCCGCCTGAGTGGCTAGGCCTGGCCGACGTCGCTCTTGGCTGCGGCCATGGCCTCGTCGGCCAGGCGGCGTACGTCGGGATCGTCGGGGTCGACGCCCTCGTCGTAGCGGGTGCGCCAGAGCAGGTCCGTACGCCGGCCAGGTGCCCGCCGCGCGATCACGCGCAGGCCGCGGCTGCCGGACACCACGACGTGGCGCTGGATCACGACGCTGGCCGTCACCCGCTCGCGGATCAGCTCGAGCAGCCGGCGGGGCTCGTCGTCCTCGAGCACCAGCGTGAACGGCTCCGCATCGGTCTCGAGGACCCGGAGCGTGGAGGTCTCGCGGTCCCAGTCGGCCGTCTCGACCTGCTCCCACGGGATCCGGAACGGCAGGTAGAGAGCGTCGCGGGTGCCGGCGATCGCCCGGCCGTCGGCCGTCATGGCCGTGGCCAGCGTGGTCTCCCCCGGCGCCACCTCGACGCTCGGACGGGTGCGCTTGCCGCGAGCCTCACTGGCGTGCCGCTCCTACGATGCGGTCGCGGAGCGTGCGGCGGTGCTGCTCGAGGGCGGCCAGCTCGCCGAACATCTTGTTGTAGTCGGCGGCCTGCTCGACGGGGTTGGTGCGCTGGAGGCGCGACTTGACCTCCTGGATCCGTCGGAGCGCGGTCAGCTCGAGGAGCCGGAAGACGTGGTGGCCGACGTAGGCCGCGTCCGGCTCCTTCGCGGTCAGCAGCGGCTCGACACCGAGCGCGCTGATCGCGGAGGACACCTCGGCGCTGGTGGCGGCGTCGCGCAGCCGATTGCCCCAACCAGGATCGTCCGCGCCGGCCACGGTGCCTCCGGCGGCCGCTACCAGCTCCCACACCGAGCGGTAGGTCGGGTGGGTGAAATCGTTGACGCCGATGTCGGCGGTGGTCCGGCCGATCGCCATCGGGTGCTGGATCACGAGCTTCAGGGTCTCGCGCTCGATCGAGAAGCGCGGGTCGCGCAGGTCGGGCAGGGCCGATCGTGGCGTGGCCTCCGCCGAAGGCTCGACAGGTCGCTGGTCGTTGCGGCCGGTGCGGCTGACCGGCCGGTTGGCCGCACGGCGTACCTCCGATCGGGCCTCCTCGACGTCGATGCCGATCATTCCGGCCAGTTCGCGAGAGAAGGCGTCGACCTTCGACTTGTCGCGGATGCTCGAGACGAGCCTGGCGGCCTCGCGGAGCGCGTCCACACGACCGTCGGCCCGATCCAGGTCGTACTTGCCGACCACGTTGGCGAGGACGAAGCGGTACAGCGGGACTCGTCGGGCGACCAGCTCCCGCACCGCTG
Organism: uncultured Actinomycetota bacterium; assembly: GCA_963769475.1. Lineage (GTDB taxonomy): Bacteria > Actinomycetota > Actinomycetes > Propionibacteriales > Nocardioidaceae > Nocardioides. The sequence continues at coordinate 788,354 of CAVYLX010000005.1, forward strand.
CATCGCCCTTCTTGATCCGTACGTCGCACGGGTCGAGCCCGTCCGGCTCGACCGCGACGTAGGTCTGGGAGACGAAGTTCTGGTCGCCGTCGAACGCCCGGATGGCCGCCTTCTGGCCGGCGGCGTCGCCGTCGAACGTGAAGATGACCTCGCCCCGGAACTCCTCGTGATCGTGAAGGAACCGCCTCAACACCCTGGAGTGATCGTCACCGAAGGACGTGCCGCAGGTCGCGACAGCGGTGCCGACACCTGCGAGATGACAGGCCATCACGTCGGTATAGCCCTCGACGACGACGGCCTGAGACGAGCGCGCCATCTCCCGACGCGCGAGGTCGATGCCGTACAGGACCTGACTCTTCTTGTAGATCGGCGTCTCGGAGGTGTTGAGGTACTTGGCCTCGATCGAGTCGTCATCGAAGATGCGCCTCGCTCCGAACCCGATCGTCTCGCCGCTGCGCGTCGCGGATGGGCCAGAGCAGGCGGCCTCGGAAGCGGTCATACGCGGAGCGGCCGATTGCGACCAGCCCAGCCGCAACCACCTCCTCCTGCGTGAACTGCTTCCCTCGCAGGTACTTGAACAAGGCGTCGCCGTCACGCGGTGCGAAACCGAGCCCGAACGTCTCCGCCGCGGTCTGGTCGAATCCACGTTCGGTCAGGAACTGCCGTGCGAGTTGGGCATCCGGCGTCTCGAGCTGCTCGGCGTACCACTTCTGCGCCACAGCATGGGCCTCGATGAGTCGGCGTCGCTGGGGTCCCTTGGGCCGGTCGTCGCGTCCGCTGCCGTCCTCGTCGCGCTTGAGCTGGACGCCGAACTTGTCCGCTAGGCGCTCCACCGACTCGCCGAAGCTGAGGCCGTCGATGTCCATCAGGAAGTTGATGACGTCGCCGCCCTTCTGGCAGCCGAAACAATGGTAGAAACCCCGCGCCGGCGTGACGTTGAAGGACGGTGACTTCTCGTCGTGGAAGGGGCAGAGACCCTTCATCGAGCCGCCCCCGGCGTTGCGGAGCGACACGTAGCCCGAGATGACCTCGTCGATGCGCGCCTTCTCGCGCACCTCGGCGATGCTCTCCTCGCGGATCCGGCCTACCACGTCGCGATCCTACGGCCGTCTCAGTAGCTGCCGGTCATGACGTTCGCCAAGGGTTGCCCGCCGGCGTACCGATGGAGCTGGTCGCGGACCAGCCGGTGGGCGCGCGGCCACATGGCGCTGCTGGCGCCGCCGACGTGGGGGGTGAGCAGGAGGCCGGGCGTGGTCCACAGCGGGCTGTCTGCCGGAAGCGGCTCGGTGTCGAAGACGTCGAGGGCTGCGGTGACCCGCCCGGTGTGCAGCTCGGCGATGAGGGCATCGGTGTCGACGACACCGCCGCGGGCCATGTTGACCAGGAGCGAGCCGTCCTTCATCCGGGACAGGAACTCAGCGTCGACCAGGCCGCGGGTCTCGTCGGTGAGCGGCACGATGAGCACGACGACGTCGGCGTCGGGCAGCAGGTCCGGCAGCTCGCTGATCGCGTGTACGCCGTCGCGAGGGGTGCGCGCTACGCGGGTCACCCTGGTCTCGAAGGGCAGCAGCCGCGCCTCGATCGCCTGCCCGATCGCGCCGTAGCCGACGAGGAGCACGTGCTTGTCGGCGAGCGCCGGGCGCCACCGCGGCTTCCACTCGTGCCGGTCGTGGCTGCGGACGAACTCCGGCACGCCGCGCAGCGACGACAGGATGAGAGTCAGCGTCAGCTCCGCCGCGGAGCTGTCGTGGATGCCCCGGCCGCTGCAGAGCGTCACCCCGTCGGGCACCTGCGAGCGCACGCTGTCGACGCCGGCGGTCAGGGTCTGCACGACCTCGAGGCTGCCCATGTCCGCCAGCACGTCGGCGACCTGGGTGCCCAAGCGATAGGGCGTCACGTAGAACGCGACCTCGCCGACCGAGCCGGGCACGTGCTCGGTCGGGTCGACCACCTCGTAGCGCAGCCCGGTGGGCGGGTCGCCCAGCTCTGCGGGGTCGAACGGCAGCCAGACGAGGGGTTCAGGCACGAGTCATCTCCTGGTGGCGGGTGAAGGCGCTTGCGTCGGTGAGGGAGGCGACCTGGTCGACCACGACCCGCAGCCGCCCGGCGTCGTCGGCCGCCGCCGTCCAGTCGTCGGCGAACTGACGGTCGAGCGCCTCGGGACCCCGGGCGAGCAGCAGCTCCACCAGCTCGGCGATCAGCTCGCGCTGCCGCTCCATCAGCACCACCCGGTCGTCGGCCCGCATGACGTAGTGGGCGGCGACGCCCTTCAGCACCGCCATCTCCAGCGCGGTCGTCTCGGGCACCACGAGATCGGCCTGGTAGCGCACGAACGGACCGTCGCCGGCCGCGAACGTCGCCTGCTGCACCTCGCCGCAGAACCGGCCGATCAGGTCGCTGGTCAGGTTCTTCAGGGCAGCGAGGCTGCGCCGGGTGCCGTCGTACGGCGCCGACGGCCAGCTGCCGACCGACTCCAGGCCGGTCAGGATCTCGTCGAGCCGGTCGTCGGAGGCATCGGGCAGGTACCAGTCGCGCACGGTCTGCCAGACCGCCGGCCGGTCCAGTGAGGTCAGGTCGAGGCGACCGGCGACGGTGCCGTCCTCGACGTCGTGCACCGAGTAGGCGACGTCGTCGGCGAGATCCATCACCTGCGCCTCGAGGCACTGCCGCTCGCCGATCGCACCCTTGCGCATCCACTCGAAGACCGGCCGGTCGTCGTCGTAGACGCCGAACTTGGGGTCGCCGGAGCCGGCGCGGGGCCACGGGTACTTCGTGCAGGCATCGAGCGTCGCTCGGGTCAGGTTGAGGCCGACCGAGCTGCCGTCGTGGAAGGTCTTCGCCTCCAGCCGGGTCAGCAGGCGCAGGGTCTGGGCGTTGCCCTCGAACCCACCGCAGGCCTCGCTCAGCTCGGCCAGCGCCCGCTCGCCGTTGTGGCCGAACGGCGGGTGCCCGAGGTCGTGCGCGAGCGCGGCGGTCTCGGCGATGTCCGGGAGGCTCCCGAGCGCTCGGGACAGGTCGCGGGCCACCTGGGCGACCTCGAGGCTGTGGGTGAGCCGGTTGCGGACGAAGTCGTCGGACTGCGGCCCGACCACCTGGGTCTTGGCCGCCAGCCGGCGCGAGGCCGCGGCGTGGACCACCCGGGCGCGGTCGCGCTCGAACGGCGTCCGGACCGGCGCGTCCACCCGCTTGGGCGGCTCGGTCACCAGCCGCTCGGCGTCGGCGTCGTCGTACAGGTCCAGGGCATCCATCGGGCGCGAGACTACTGCCCGCCTCAGACCGTGCTCGCTGCTGGCGTTCTAGCCGAGGTAGCTCGCCCAGAAGTCGCAGCGGTGGTCCTCGGCGAACGGCGTCGGGGCGATGCCATCGGTCGACAGCTCGATGACGGTCCCGGCAGGCGCGAACGCCGGCCAGCGGGGCCGGCCGCGACCGTTCGGGTTGCCGGTGTGGGCGAAGGCCGCCCAGTAGTCGATCATCGTGGCCGAGAGGCGCTGCTGCTCCGGCGTGAGCGGCGGGTACGGGTGGTAGCCGTTGAGCGTCCAGGTGTAGGGCACGTCCAGGCCGTGGTAGGCGCCCAGCGGGAACCCGCCAGGGGCCTGGCCGCTGTCCTCGGCGAACTCGTAGGCGTAGACCGGCTGGTGGGCCGAGGCGGCTTCGGCGGTGCGCAGCACCGGGCAGGCACCGATCTGACCACCCCAGTCACTGAGCACGGCGGACAGCGCGAGCGCCGGGCTCTCGTAGTCAGTGGTGGGGTACGCCGCGAGGACGTCATCCGCCGCGTCGCCGAATGCCTCTGCCATCATCGCGCGGTAGTCGGCCTCGGTGGCCTCTCCCACCTGGCCGAACACGAAGCCGCGCATCTCGTCGCGCGTGCCCCCGACCAGGAGCGGGACCCGGGCCGCGTAGCCCTCGCGCAGCGCCTCGCCCGGCTGTTGCGGCAGCACCCGGGTGCCGGCCACCGGGTTCCAGGGCCGGTCGTTCACCCGAGCGTTGACCCGGATGCCGGCTGCGGCGAGCGTCTCGACGAGCCTCGCCGGCGGTCGCTCTCGCAGGCATGAGGCAACATCCGTGGAGGTGGCGCAGTCGAGCGCGTCGATGGCCTGCGCACCGAACTCCCGAGCTTCGACCAGGGTCGGCACCTCGTTGTCGCAGGCGCCGCTCTGCACGATCGCCCGGTCGAAGAGGCCCCGCGAGATCGGGGAGGCGAGATGGGCGCAGACCGAGCGAGCGCCCCCGGACTGACCGGCCAGGGTGACGTTGCGAGGGTCTCCGCCGAACCGGACGACGTTGCGGCGTACCCATCTCAATGCGGCTGCCTGATCCATCAGCCCGTAGTTGCCGCCGGTCGAGTCGAGCTCCGGGGTGGACAGGAACCCGAGGGCCCCGAGCCGGTAGTTGACGGTCACGACGACCAGGTCACCCCGAACGGCCAGCCGGGACCCGTCGAACCGCTGGGCACCGCCGGAGGTCAGGCCGCCACCGTGGAGCCACACCAGCACCGGCAGCCGCTTCCCAGAGCGGGCGTCTCTGGGCACGGTGACATCGAGGTAGAGACAGTCCTCCTGGCCCAGGATGTTGTCCCCGTCCCCCGGTTGCGGGCACAGCGGGCTGGGTCGGGTCGCGTCGCGCACGCCCCGCCAGGGCCGGACGCGGGACGGCGGCTGCCACCGCCGTTCGCCGACCGGCGGCGCCGCGTAGGGGATGCCGGAGTAGGTGAGGTGGTCCTCGGCGACGCTGCCACGCAGCCAACCGGACTCCACCCGTGTCACCGCAGGGTCTCGGTCCGGCGGCCCGGCCACTGCCGTGGTCGGGGCCGCGACGAGGGTCGTTGCCACAACGGCGGCGACGGTGACCAGGGACTGGAGAATGCGGCGAGTCGTCATGTGCACGAGTCTTGAGCGAGATGGCCTGCCCTGCGTACGCCCGTCGTCCCGACTCCGGCTACGTCAGGTTACGTACGCTGCCGTGCGAGTCACCGTGACCTGCTCGGACGGAGAGACAACGTGAAGGTGGACTTCAAGAAGTCCCTCGACTCCTACCTGGCCAGGCACCGGGAGTTCCGGGTCCTGGACGTGCCGTCACTCCAGTACCTGATGGTCGACGGCCACGGAGACCCGAACACGGCCCCGGAGTACGCCGACGCCATCGCGGCGCTGTATCCGGTCGCGTACAAGATCAAGTTCGCCAGCAAGAAGGAGCTCGGGCGCGACTACGTGGTGCCGCCGCTCGAGGCGCTCTGGTGGGCGGAAGACATGGAGGTGTTCACCAGCGCCAGGGACAAGTCCCAGTGGAGCTGGACAGCGATGATCATGGTCCCGGACTGGATCACCTCCGGCATGTTCGACGATGGTGTCGCCGCAGCAGCCGCGAAGAAGAGGCCCACCAGTCTCGATCGGGTCCGCCTCGAGCGGCTCGACGAGGGCCGCTGCGTGCAGACCCTCCACATCGGGTCGTACGACGAGGAAGCCGAGGTGCTCGCTGAGCTGCACGACGACTTCATCCCGAGCGCAGGGTTCAAGCTGACCGGCAGGCACCACGAGGTCTACCTGAGTGACGCCAGGAAGGTAGCGCCCGCGAAGCTGCGGACGATTCTCCGGCAGCCGGTGACCGCGGCCTAGGACTGCTGCGACTGGGTCAGAAGACCGAGACGTGCACGTGGTCGTAGTGGTTGGCCGTGGCCGAGCCTCGGCTCGACATACCGCGCCAACCCTCGCCGCCACGCTCCACCGACCAGATGTTCTGGGAGTAGATGACGTAGCTGACGCCGAGCTCGACGTAGTACTTGCGCACGAACTCCGCGACCTGCCAACCGCGATCGCCCGACACCATGATGTCGACGGCGTGGCCGCTGCCGTGGTCGCCGCCGCCACCGCGCAGGGTGCCGTAGACCGTGATCTCGGGGAACTCGGCGCAGACCGCGGCGTGCACGTTACGGATGTTCTCGCTCACGCCACTCTCGACCGAGGTGCCGTTGGTGCAGGCGCCGCCGAGGGTGAAGGGCTTCTCGCTGGTCAGGTAGCCGCGGGTCACCCAGCGGGACTTGCCCTCGAGGACGATCTCGTCGCGGCCGTAGAGCGAGCGGCCGGTGACCAGCACCTTGAGGCCGGCGTCGACCTCGCCCAGCTTCTTGGCCTTGTCACCCGGCTGGTTCCAGATGTTGAGGACCGTCTGGGTCCAGAGCTTGCGGTCGGCCTTCTTGATGGCCTTCTCGGTCTGCCCCTTGGACAGCACCAGCTCGAGCTTGCTCGGCTTCTGGGCGATGCGGGTCTCGCCGCGGGAGACGACGTCGGCGCGAGGCGGCAGCGGGGCGGCGCCCTTGCTCGCAGCGCCGGACGTGCGCTCGGCGGAGATGAAGTCGGGAGACTCTGGGCCAGCGGCGAGCACTCCGAGGGTCACTGCGGAGGCAGTCGCCAAGAAGGCGAGCGGGCCGGCGATGGTGACGGCCCTTGGCTTGCGGCGGGCATTGGTGTCCCGCATGTGGCGATGGTCTGCCACTGCGTAGATCCTTTGCTTTAGCGGTCAGGTCACGTGCCTTCCCGTGGGTAACAGGGCGGCACGACCAACGACTAAAGCACAGCCAGAGAGCCGATGGTGAATCCGTGAACTACTTTTTGGACGTGTTCCGAGTCACCCACCGGTGGTCTCGGACGCATCCTCGCGCAGCCCGCACCCGGTGCCATCGGTGTCGTCGAGCCAGCCCTCGGGCAGTACGACGCGCTGCCGCGGGGAGCCCTGGCGCCCTCGCGGAGCGCCCAGCTCGGCCACCGGGAACGGCTCGTCAGGGTCGAGCTCGGCGAGCAGCCCCTCGAGGTCCGACAGGCTGCTGACCAGGCCTAATGACTTTCGCATGGGGCCTCCGGCAGCGAATCCCTTGAGGTACCAGGCGACGTGCTTGCGGAACTCCTTGCACCCACGATCCTCACCCATGTGCTCGCACAGGAGCTCGGCGTGGCGGCGCATCATTGCGGCCACCTCACCCAGCGCAGGCAGTGTGGCCACTTGGTTACCGGCGAAGGCCGCGGCGAGGTCGCGGAACAGCCACGGCCGGCCTAGACAACCTCGCCCGACCACCACGCCCGCGGCGCCGGTCTGCTCGACCATCCGCAGCGCGTCGGCCGCCTCCCAGATGTCGCCGTTGCCGAGCACCGGGAGGTCGACGTGGTCGACCAGGGCAGTGATGGCATCCCAGTCGGCCTCGCCGGAGTAGGCCTGAGCCACGGTTCGGGCGTGCAGCGCGATCGCCGCGCAGCCGGACTCCTGGGCGATCCGGCCGGCGTCGAGGTAGGTGAGGTGGTCGTCGTCGAGGCCCTTGCGGGTCTTCATGGTCACCGGCACGCCGTACGGCGTCGCCGCGGCGACCGCGTGCTCCAGGATCTGGGCCAGCAGGCCGCGCTTCCAGGGCAGCGCTCCCCCGCCACCCTTGCGGGTGACCTTGGGCACCGGACAGCCGAAGTTGAGGTCGATGTGGCCGACGCCGTACTCGCCGCACAGGATCTCGGCCGCCTTGCCGACGTAGACCGGGTCGGTGCCGTAGAGCTGCACCGACCGCACCTGCTCGAGGTCGTCGAAGACCAGCATCCGCAGCGTGGTCGCGTCGCGCTCGACCAGGCCGCGCGAGGTGATCATCTCGCAGACGTAGAGGCCCGCACCCTGCTCCGCACACAGCCGGCGGTACGCCGCGTTGGTGATGCCCGCCATCGGCGCGAGCACCACAGGGGTGTCGACGCGCAGCGACCCGAGGGTCAGCGAGGTGGGCGGAGTCATGCCTCCATTGTCGGCGTCAGCACGACTCCGCCCCAAATCACTCCCCGAAGAAGTGGGTCTGGAACGGGAGCGTGACCCACCCGCGGAGCCAGCCGGTCTCTCGGTGGCACGAGCCGGTCGTCCTGCAGAGCAAGAGTGCCGTACGGCCACTGTCGCGAGTGGCGACGATGATCCGCTGGTGCATGCGGCCGCCCATCCAGAGGAGGGGGTCGCCCGCGCGGTACTCCGTGTCGAGCACCGACTTGACCTCGCCGGTCTTCACGCGGCGGACCTCCAGCGTGCGGCCGTCCAGCCCGACGACCAGGCGGCCGTCGCCCGAGATCGCCCGCGGCGAGAAGTCCGGGTCGGTCCAAGCGGGCTCGCCGGGCTCCTCGAGGGAAGTGGGTCCGACGCCCTCGTCGGTCTCCACGAACAGCGCGTCCTCGCTCAGCGAGGCAGCCGCCGACGGGCCGGCGACCCTCCGGGTCGTCCCCCCGATGGACCACAGGAAGGTGCCGGCGTCGGTGCTCACCACCGCCTTGCCGTCGTCGAGATCCAGGATCTCGCCGTACCCCCGGAACCGGCGCTTCTGGAGCATCTCCCCCTTCAGGTCGACGGCCACCGCCTTCAGGTAGCTCGCCGTAGGGGTCGGCCCACAGCTCGACCACCGTCTTCTTGTCACGCGAGAGCCGGTACCAGGTCGAGTCCACCTCGTCGACGAACGTGCGGATCGTGCGGGCACGCCGGGCCGTGGCCACCAGCACCTTGATCGTCGGCGCCTGCGCCCAGTCGACCACCACCCAGCCACCGCCGGCGGCGGGGCCGAGCAGCTCGAGGTGGCCCGCGTGCGATCTCGGCACCGCGAGGGTGACCGCGCTGTTGCTGACCGGCAGGTGCACCGTGCGCCCGACGAGGTAGGGCTCCTGGAGGGGGATCGGCGGACCTGCCTGGGCCGCGCTGGGTGACACGAGCAGGAGGAAGGGCAGGAGCAGGCTCAATGAAAACAGGCGTCCGAGCGTCGTCATGCTGGGTGTGATGCAGCCCCGGACGGTTCGGTTCGGCTAGTTCTTCTTGGGCTTCTCGAGCTGCTTGATCGGCCCGGTCCAGGTGATCGGGTCGAAGTCCTGGCGCGGCCGGAAGCTCACGCCGGTCAGCTCGCCGCCGTTGGGGATGAGGTAGACGAGACAGACCTCCTTGGTGGCGTCGGGACCGAAGGTCTGGGCGAACACCCCGTTGCCGGGGCACGGCTCGAACTTGGCCAGGAACCCCTGCGCCTGGATCAGGGTGTCGGTCGCGTCGAGGGCGTACAGCGGCACGTCCTGGTCACCGACGTTGGTCTCCCCCACGTTCTTGATCGTCGCGTGCACGAAGTACGGCGTCGACTTCTTCCCCGCCGGGTCGAGCTGCCATCCGTCGAACGACTTCGCGAGGGTGGTCTGCTCCAGCCGCGTCACGGTGACGTCGAGGACGCCGACCAGCTCCTGCTGCGGCTCCCAGGCCACCACGGCCGACTCCTTGACCGCGAGGTCGCTGCCCTGCGGGGTCAGCTCGACACCCTCCGGCACCGGCAGGTAGGCGGCGGGATCAGCCGGCTCGGTGCTCGACTCCGTGGCCGAGGGCGAGGCGGTCGGCTCCGACGTGGTCGCGCCTGAGGGCTCGTCACTACCGCTGCACGCGGTGAACGACATGGTCGCCAGTGCGGCAGCAACGACGATCGCGCCGAGTCGGCGATGGCCCGTGGTCACGCGGTCATTGTGCACCGCGTGACGCGCTAGCAACCGAGAAGTCGCTCGGCGAAGTAGGAGGAGATGCCGTCGAGCGAGATCCGCTCCTGGGCCATCGAGTCACGCTCGCGGACCGTAACCGCTTGGTCCTCGAGGGTGTCGAAGTCGATGGTGACGCAGTACGGCGTGCCGATCTCGTCCTGCCTGCGGTAGCGCTTGCCGATCGCGCCGGAGTCGTCGAAGTCGACGTTCCAGTTCTTGCGCAGCTCGGCGGCGAGGTCGCGGGCCTTCGGGGACAGGTCGGCGTTGCGGCTCAGCGGCAGCACCGCGACCTTGACCGGCGACAGGCGCGGGTCGAGACGCAGCACGGTGCGGGTGTCGACCCCGCCCTTGGTGTTGGGCGCCTCGTCGACGTCGTAGGCGTCGACCAGGAACGTCATCAGGCTCCGGGACAGGCCGGCGGCGGGCTCGATCACGTAGGGCACGTAGCGCTCGTCGTTGGCCTGGTCGAAGTAGGACAGGTCCTTGCCGGAGTGCTCGGAGTGCGTCTTCAGGTCGAAGTCGGTGCGGTTGGCGATGCCCTCGAGCTCGCCCCACTCCGAGCCGGCGAACTGGAAGCGGTACTCGATGTCGACGGTGCGGGTCGAGTAGTGGCTCAGCTTCTCCTTCGGGTGCTCGAAGTGGCGGAGGTTGTCGGCCTTGATGCCGAGGTCGACGTACCAGCGGGTGCGCTCGTCGATCCAGTACTGGTGCCACTCCTCGTCCTCGCCGGGCTTGACGAAGAACTCCATCTCCATCTGCTCGAACTCGCGGGTGCGGAAGATGAAGTTGCCGGGCGTGATCTCGTTGCGGAAGCTCTTGCCGATCTGGGCGATGCCGAACGGCGGCTTCATCCGGTTGCTGGTCACGATGTTGGCGAAGTTGAGGAAGATGCCCTGCGCGGTCTCCGGGCGGAGGTAGTGCAGGCCGCTCTCGTCCTCGACCACACCGAGGTAGGTCTTCAGCAGGCCGGAGAACTGGCGCGGCTCGGTCCACGCGCCGCGGGTGCCGCAGTTGGGGCAGGCGAGCGTCGACAGCTCGACGGTGTCGGGGTCGTCGAGGCCCTTCTTCTCGGCGTACTCCTCCTGGAGGTGGTCGGCCCGGTAGCGCTTGTGGCACGACTGGCACTCGGTGAGCGGGTCGGAGAACGTCGCGACGTGGCCGCTGGCCTCCCACGTCTGCTTGGGCAGGATGATCGAGGAGTCGAGGCCGACCATGTCGTCGCGGCCCTGCACCATCGCCTTCCACCACTGGCGCTTGATGTTGTCCTTCAGCTCCACGCCGAGCGGGCCGTAGTCCCAGGCGGACCGGGTGCCGCCGTAGATCTCGCCGCAGGGATAGACGAAGCCTCGGCGCTTGGCGAGGGAGACGACGTGGTCGACGGTCGATGCTGGCGGCTTGGCCACGGTGGGTGCTGCTCCTGTGGATCGACTGGCTTGTGGAAAGGCTCAGCCTAGCGAGCGGGTCGACTCGATATTGAGCACGGTCTCCGGCTCCACCACCTCGAACGCGCTCGGCTCGTCGAGCGCCCGGCTGAGCAGCGGCACCGCGCCGAGCTTGACGTCGTACGCCGACAGGGCCCGGCGGTAGGCGCCGACGTGCTCCCACTGCGTGGTGAGCACCCACAGCGTGGGGTCGTCGAGGTTGCGCCCGATCACGCCGGAGAGGTAGCCCGGCCGCTCGGCGAGCACTGCCCGGGCGGTCTCCAGGTCGGCCCGGAAGGCGGACGCGTCGGCCTGGTCGACACGGAAGCGGTTCACGACGAGCACGGAGGCAGCGTAGGCGGCGCTCCGAGTTGACAATCATTCTCACCTCGGTTGAGAATCGTTCTCATGCGATTCGCCCTGCTCGGACTCCTGCTCCTGATCACCACCGGCTGCGCCGCGTTCAGCGACGACGCCGGCTCGTCCGAGGACGGCGTCCAGGTCACCGCGGCCTTCTATCCCTTGCAGTACGCCGCGGAGCGGGTCGCCGGCGACCACGCCGAGGTCACCAACCTCACCCAGCCGGGCAAGGAGCCGCACGACCTCGAGCTGACGGTCCGGGAGACCGCGGAGATCGCCACCGCCGACCTCGTCATCCACGAGGACGGGTTCCAGGCGGCGGTCGACGCCGGGGTCGAGCAGAACGCCGAGGGCGAGGTCATCGACGTGGCCGACGTGGTGGACCTGAAGGACGCCGAGGAGAGCCACGACGAGCACGAGGAGCACGCAGACGAGGAGGGCGAGGAGGAGCACGACCACGGCGACGTGGACCCGCACTTCTGGCAGGACCCGCTGCGGATGGCCGACCTCGGCGACGCCATCGCCGACCGACTGTCCGACATCGACCCGGCCAACGCCGACGACTACGCCGCCAACGCGGCCGACCTGCGCAGCCGACCTGGAGACCCTGGACGCGGCGTACACCGACGGGCTGGCCGGCTGCGAACGCGACACCGTGGTGGTCTCGCACGACGCGTTCAGCTACCTGGACAAGTACGGGCTGGAGATCGCCTCCGTCGCCGGCCTGTCGCCGGACGCCGAGCCGACGCCCGCCGACCTGGGCAAGCTGCAGGAGCTGATCCGCGACGACGGCATCACGACCGTCTTCTCCGAGCGCCTGGTCAGCCCCGAGCTGACCGAGACCCTCGCCGACGACCTCGGCATCACCACCGAGATCCTCGACCCGATCGAGGGCCTCAGCGACGACACCGCCAACGAGGACTACCTTTCCCTGATGCAGGAGAACCTCGACGCGCTTCGGGAGGCCAACGGATGCCCGTGAACCCGATCGAGCTCACGGACGGCGCCGTCGCCATCGGCGGCCGTCCGGTGCTGCGCGCGATCGACCTCACCGTCGGTGAGGGCGAGTTCGTGGCACTGATGGGCGCGAACGGGTCGGGCAAGTCCACGCTGGTGCGAGCGCTGACCGGCCTCCGGCCGCTGGTCACCGGCGACCTGCGGCTCTTCGGTACGCCGTTCGACGACTTCGGCGACTGGCACCGGATCGGCTTCGTGCCGCAGCGCCAGGGCGCGACCTCGGGCGTGCCCGCATCGGTCTGGGAAGTGGTCGCATCCGGGCGGCTCACCCACCGGCGGCTGCTGCGCCCGCTTGTCACGGGCTGACCGGACGGCGATCCGCGAGGCGATCGAGGTCGTCGGCCTGGCCGAGCGGACCCACGACGGCGTGGCCCAGCTCTCCGGCGGCCAGCAGCAGCGGGTGCTGATCGCCCGCGCCCTGGCCGGCGAGCCGGAGCTGTTCTTCCTCGACGAGCCGATGGCCGGCGTCGACCTGCCCAACCAGCTCGCGCTCGCGGAGGCGCTGGCGAAGCTGAAGGAGCGCGGCGCGACGATCGTCCTGGTGGCCCACGAGCTCGGCGCGCTCACCAGCCTGGTGGACCGCGCGGTCGCCATGCGCGACGGCCGGGTCGTCTACGACGGACCGCCGCTGGCCGACCACGAGGTGCACGCCCCGTGGCTGGGCGAGGTGCACAGCCCACCACCATCCGCACGCGGCCGCGCGGCGACCACACGCCGCAGGTCGCCTCGCCGTTGGAGGGGCGGCCATGAGCCCCGTCGAGCTGTTCGGCACCGGCTTCATGCAGCGCGCGCTGCTCGCGGCGCTCTTCACCGGCCTCGCCGCCCCCGCCGTCGGCACCTACCTGGTGCAGCGCCGGCTGGCCCTGATGGGCGACGGCATCGGCCACGTCGCCGTGACCGGCGTCGCCATCGGGCTGCTGACCCACACCTCCCCGACCTGGACGGCGGTGGCTGTCGCCATCCTCGGCGCGGTCGTGATCGAGGTGATCCGCGAACGCGGCCACACCAACGGCGACGTGGCGCTCGCGCTGCTGTTCTACGGCGGTCTCGCCGGCGGCGTACTGCTCACCGGGATCGGTCGGCCAGAGCGCCTCCGACCTGCAGAGCTATCCTCTTCGGGTCGATCACGACCATCTCCGCCGCTCGACGTGCTGATCACGATGGCGCTCGCGGCGCTGGTGATCGGGTTCTGCGTCGGCCTCGCCCCACAGCTGTTCGCGGTCGCGCAGGACCAGGAGTTCGCGCGGGTGGCCGGCCTCAACGTCCGCGCCTACAACGTGGCGATCGCCGTGCTGGCCGCGGTCAGCGTGACCGTCGCGATGCGCACCGTCGGCCTGCTGCTGGTCAGCGCCCTGATGGTGGTGCCGGTGGCGACCTCGCAGCAGCTCACCCGCTCGTTCCGGACCACGCTGCTGGCCGCGATGGTGCTCGGCATGACCGCCTCGGTCGGCGGGCTGGTGATCTCCGCGTTCGCCTCCTACAAGGCGACCGTCGCCCCCGGCCCCACGATCGTGCTGCTCTCCCTCGCCGGCTTCGTGATCACCTGGCCGGTCGGGGTCTGGCTCCGAGCCCGGGCCCGGTTGCGGGCGCCGTTCCCGGAGGACGCGCCGGCCGACCACGACGTCACCGACCACGACCACGAGCACGGGCCTGACCTGCGGCCACCTCGCCGTCCCGCACGGCGACCACGTCGACTATGTCCACAACGGGCACCGCCACGCACCCCACGGTGAGCACTATGACGAGCACTGACCACCCTCCCCTGCGCCCGACCAAGCAGCGCCTGGCCGTCGCCGACGCGATGGGCGTCCTTCGACGACTTCCGGTCGGCCCAGGAGATCCACGAGCTCCTCGGCCGCCGCGGCGAGGCGGTCGGGCTCGCCACGGTCTACCGCACCCTCCAGCGGATGGCGGACGCCGGCGAGGTCGACGTGCTGCGCACCGAGACCGGCGAGGCGGCGTACCGCCGATGCTCGGGGACGCACCACCATCACCTCGTCTGCCGCGAGTGCGGGGCGACGGTTGAGGTGGAGGGTCCGGCCGTCGAGGCCTGGACCAGGTCGATCGCAGCCGAGCACGGCTTCGCCGACGTCAGCCACACCCTCGAGATCTTCGGCACCTGCCCGTCCTGCAGCTGAGGCAACCTTTCGCGCTCCCAGGCGTAGGTAAGGGTGTGCAGACCGAGCAGACCAGGACTCGACCGAGGAGCGTCGTGGAGCGACCCGACTTCGACGAGCTCTTCGTCGGCCACGCTGCCCGGCTCACCCGGCTCGCGGCGCTGCTGGGTGCGAAGGACCCCGAGGACGTGGTGCAGGAGGCGTTCGTCCGCCTGTACGCCGCCCGCGCCCGCGTGCGGGAGCCGGAGGTCGTGCCCTACCTGAACCGGATCGTGGTCAACGAGGTGCGCAGCCGGGCGCGCCGTGACCAGACCGCGGCCCGGAAGCGGCACCTCCTCGATCATCGCGAGATCACTCCAGGCCCGGACGGCGACCGCCAGTCCGTCGTCCACGAGCTCGGTCGCCTGCCGCTGCGGCAGCGCGAGGCGCTGGTGCTGCGCTACTGGCTGGATCTGCCCTTCGACGAGGTGGCGGAGGTCATGGGAGTGCGGCCCGGCACCGCGAAGTCCCAGGTTTCGCGCGGGTTGTCGGCCCTCGCCATCGCTCTCGGAGAGGAGAACCTCGGATGAAGCCCATCGAGAGTCGGCTCAGCCGGGCGCTCGGCGAGACCGCTGAAGCGCGGGACGTCGACGTGGGCCGGATGCGGGTCGAGCTGAGCGACCGTCTCGACGCAACGCCTCCCCGGACGCGCCGCGTCCTGCCGGTCCTGGCCGCCGCTGCCGCAGTCGTGGTGATCACCGGGACGGCGGTCGGTCTGCGCGCGCTCGGCGACGATGACGGCGACTGGGCCGGCGACGCGGGCGACGGGCAGGTCGACACCAAGTTCACGTGTCCCGCGCAGGTGCCGGTCGACCTCTCCGGAGCGCAGGACGAGTTCCTGCCGGACCTGTCCGACCAGCGTCCGGTGGACGTGGCCGAGGAGTACGCCGCCCCGCGCTGGCGCTTCGACGACGAGGGCGACACCGCCCGGCTCTTGCTGGGCAATGCCGACGGCTCCCTGGGGAGCATCACGACGTACACCCGCGGCGACGGGGGCTGGGTGATGGTCGAGTCGACAGTCTGCGGCGACGGCACGCCGGGGGTACCGACTGCCGATGCCCTGCAGCTGGGCCGGCACGGTGGCGAGCCGTGGCCCGCGAAGGGAATCCTCGACCCGGCGGAAGGGAGTGCACGGTCGGTGTTCATCGACGACCGCGCCGTCTACGACTACTCCGGGCTGGTCAAGCGGCACCGCTCGATCTACGTCGCGCCCTGCGGGCAGCGCCTGTGCTGGGTCGCGGGTGAGCCCAAGAGCATCGTCATCGACCGCCTCGCGCCGGACCGGATGCACGAAGTCACGGGGGTGTTCTACCTGCCCGACGACATGGTCGGCCGGCCGAGCCCGCTGAAGGTGACGGCGTACTGGAGCCCGGATGGCTCCGGCGACCAGGGCTCCATGACTCGGTTCACCGACCCCTCGTGGGGCGGCGGGGTGCTCTATGTCGGAGTGGAGCCGGCCGACGGCTGACGCTGCGTCAGCGCACCCACTGGACGGCGGCGTCCTTGGCGGCCTGCACCTGCGAGCCGGTCTGGCGCCGCGCCATCCGGCGCAGCACGATCGGGGTGACGATCGCACCGAGCACCGCCCACGCCCCGAGGACGCCCGCTGTCTCCAGCGTCCGCCACGAGTCCCCCACCTCGAGCGACGCCGCCGAGTCGGGCAGGAACGCCGAGCGCATGCCGAGCCCGAGCCAGTACATCGGGAAGATCTGGGCGACGACCTGCACCCAGTCCCAGAGCTGCTGGATGGGATAGAAGATGCCGGAGATGCCAGCCAGCACCATCACCGGCAGCATTCCCCACATGCCGACCTTCTGGGTGCTCGGCACCAGCGCCCCGATGACCATGCCGATCGGCAGCGCCGACAGCAGGCCGAGGACGAGGACCCACAGCATCGTCAACCAGCCCGACGCGTCGGCCATCAGCCCGTCGAAGAGCAGGAAGCTCGGGACCAGGATGACGATCAGCTGCGGCACCAGGTTCGCGCACTGGAACAACAGCTGCCCGCTGAAGTAGCCGACGATGCCGTGCGGCACCGCTTTGTGGCGCAGCAGGGTGCCGTCCTCCTTCTCCATGGCCAGGGCGTACGCCGGACCGATGACGACACCGAACGCGATCAGCGCACCGAGAATGCTGGGCAGCGCGACCGAGGGCAGCAACAGGTCACTGCCCTCGACCTCGGTGTCACGTCGTAGGTAGAGATAGCCGACGACAAGGGCGGCGGTGAACAGGTAGTACCACTGGTCCTGGCTGCTGCGCAGGCTCTGCACGAACTCGGTGCGTCCTCGGGCCAGACCGAGGCGGACGGCGTGCACGGTGGGGTTGGTCGTGGTCATCGGATCGCCTCGTCGGCGAAGAGCCGGGCGGCCGCCTCGGTGTGTCCGGCCTCGTGTTGCTGCACGAGCGTCAGGTAGGCATCCTCGAGACTCGGTCGGCGGACCTGGAGGTCGGTGACGTCATCGTGCTGGCCGAGCAGCTCGCGCACGAAGGTGGTGCCGTCGGGCGCGGTGCGGGTGAACCGCTCGCCGTCTCGCTTCCAGGTGATCTCGGCCTGGCCGGCGACCCGGTCGGCGAGCCCGCTGACACTGTCGTCGGCCACGATCCGACCCGCGGCCAGGATCAGAACCCGGTCGGCCAGCTTCTCCGCCTCGTCGAGGTCGTGGGTGGTCAGCATGATCGTGGTCTGCTCCCGCTGGGTCAGGTCCTGCACGAGCTGGTGGAACTCCCGGCGGGCCAGCGGGTCGAACCCTGCCGTCGGCTCGTCGAGGAAGAGCAGCTCCGGGCGGCCGACGATGCCCACCGCCACGTCGAGACGGCGTCGTTGCCCGCCGGAGAGCGTGGCGATCTTGCGGTCGGCGAGATCGGTCAGCCCGACCGTCTCGAGCAGCAGGTCGATGTCGTGCGGCCGCTTGCGTTTGGAGGTCGAGTACGGCGCGAAGTAGCCACCCAGCTGGGTCAGCAGCCCCCGCGGCGTCCATCGGGGATGGTCGCGCCACGACTGCAGCACGACACCGGTGCGGGCCCGCCAGGCCTCCGACGCCTGGGCCGGGTCCTCGCCGAGGACGCTGACCTCGCCCGCCGACCGGACCCGAAACCCCTCCAGGATCTCGATCGTCGTGGTCTTGCCGGCACCGTTGGGGCCGAGCAGGCAGACCACCTCGCCGGGATGGACCTCGAAGTCGACCCCGGTGAGCACGTCGTTGTCGCCGTAGCGCATGCGAAGGTCGCGGACGGTGACCACGGGGGCGGCTTGCTCCATCGCACCGACCGTAGTCGGCGCCCTTCGCGACGAACACCGACTTTGGTCGGTGTTCGTCCGCGGGCTATGCCGGGTCGGCGCCGCCGTAGCGCCGGTCGCGGCGGGCGTAGATCTCGATGGCGTCCCAGAGCGCCAACCGGTCGACGTCCGGCCAGAGGATGTCGGTGAAGACCAGCTCGCTGTACGCCGCCTGCCACAGCATGAAGTTGGACAGCCGCTGCTCCCCCGACGTGCGCCAGACCAGGTCGGCGTTGGCGACCTCGGGGACGTAGAGGTAGCGGGCGAAGGTGCGCTCGTCGACGCGGTCGGGGTTGAGCCGGCCGGCGGCGACATCCTGGGCGATCGCGCGGGCGGTGTCGGCCAGCTCGGCGCGGCCGCCGTAGTTGACGCACATGGTCAGGGTCAGCACGTCGTTGTGCTTGGTCAGCTCCTCGGCGACCTGGAGCTCCTTGATCACCGACTTCCACAGGCGCGGGGTGCGACCGGCCCAGCGCACCTTCACGCCGAGCTCGTGCATCTCGTCGCGCCGGCGCCGGATCACGTCGCGGTTGAAGCCCATCAGGAACTTCACCTCGTCGGGTGACCGGCTCCAGTTCTCGGTCGAGAAGGCGTACGCCGAGATCGCCTTCACGCCGATCTCGATCGCCCCCTCGACCACGTCGAACAGCGAGCTCTCGCCCTGCTCGTGCCCCTTGGTGCGGGGCAGGCCGCGGTCCTTGGCCCAGCGACCGTTGCCGTCCATCACGATCGCGACGTGCTCGGGCACCAGGTGCTTGGGGATCGCCGGCGGTCGCGCACCGGACGGGTGCGGGGTGGGCTTGCGGACGGCGCGTTTCACGGTTGGAGCCTAGTGTCGCCGTTGCGACGGGAGCGCGTCGCCACTTGCGCACCATCCGCCCCGTTGGCCAGGCAGTACCTGAACTTGTGGGCCGATGCATTGCCCGACACGTTCAGATTTCCCCGGCCAGCCGGGGAAATCTTCAGCCCGCGCTACCGCTCGACGTACTCCATCGACCGAAGCGACCGCTCGAGGTGCCAGGACAGAAACGCCGAGACCAGGCCGCTGGCCTCGCGGAGGTGGCGCGAGTCGGCGGCCGCGAGCGCCGGCCAGTCACCGGAGAGCAGGGCGCCGAGCACCTCGATCGTCTCCGCCGCCGGGGTGGCGGAACCCGGCACCCGGCAGGTGACGCAGAGCATCCCGCCCATCGACGGGTTGAAGTAGCGGTGCGGCCCGGGGCGGCTGCAGTGGGCGCAGGCGTCGAACGACGGCGCGTAGCCGGCGACCGACAGCGCGCGCAGCAGGTAGGAGTCGAGCACCTGGGAGGCGCGCTTCTCGCCCTCGGTCATCGCCCGGAGCCCGCCGACCAGGAGCAGGAACTGCTGGAGCGACGGCTCCTTCTCCTCGGTGACCAGGCGCTCCGCGGTCTCGAGCATCACGGTGCCCGCGGTGTAGCGCTCGTAGTCGTAGCCGAGCTCGGCCGAGAACGCCGACCGGGTCTCCGCCTGGGTGACGATGTCGAGGTTGCGGCCCTCGGCCAGCTGCAGGTCGACGTAGGTGAAGGGCTCGAGCCGCGAGCCGAACTTCGAGGTGGTCCGGCGTACTCCCTTGGCGACCGCGCGCACCCGCCCGTGGTGACGGGTCAGCAGGGTGATGATGCGGTCGGCCTCCCCCAGCTTGTGGGTGCGCAGCACGATCGCCTCGTCGCGATAGAGAGGCACTCCCCCATTGTCCTACTCAGGCGGTGGAGGAACGACCCCGCCGCGCCGTACGTGCCTCGCGCCAGCAGGCGAGGGCGAAGGTGGCTGCCTCGCGGTTGAGCCGGTCCGGCTTCACCCGCCACTCGAGGATGCTCTTGGCCTGGACGAACGTCGCGTTGGGCATCTCCTCGGCCAGCATCGCCGCGTCGGCGGCGGGGTGGATCGGGTCGGCCGGGTGACCGACGACGATCGCGGGTGCCGTGATCGCGCGGCGCAGCTTCGACGACGGCGCGATCCGGCCGAAGAACAGCCCGTGTACGACGGCAGCGACCGAGTCGGCCCGCTGGTCGAGGGTGTCGAGCGCGATCCCGGCCCAGAACGGCACGACGCCCCGCGGGATCGGGCGGGTGACCAGGCGGACGCCGTTGACCGTGAACGGCAGGAACCGCGCGGCGAACATCAGCGGCGCGAACGCCAGGATGCCGGCCTCGACCGCGTTGTCGAGCACGGGCATCTCGAGGATCAGCCCGCGCACCCGCTCGGGTGCGATCGCGGCGACCTCGAGGGAGACGTTGGCTCCCAGCGAGGTCCCGCCGATCACGGCCTGGGTGGCGCCGAGGTGGTCGAGCAGCGCGATCACCTGCTCGCCGAACGCCGTCATCGAGTAGACGAGCGGGTCCGCCGGCTTGTCGGACCGGCCGTGGCCGAGCAGGTCGACGGTGACCACGTGGAGACCCTCGCCGGCCAGGTAGCGAGCCAGCGGCTGCTGCATCCGCCGGGGCATCAGCTGCCCATGGATCAGCACCACCCAGTGGTCGCCGGCGCCGTACTCGGTGTACTCGAGTCGGTCCCGACCGCCCTCGCCCTCGAGGAAGAACTGGCCGATGCGTTCGGAGACGAGCATGGTCTGGAGGCTACCCAACCGAGGGCTGCGAACGGTTGACCGCGGAGATCACGGCCTTCAGCGAGGCGGTGACGATGTTGGCGTCCAGCCCGACTCCCCAGAGGATCTCGTCACCCACCGCGCACTCGACGTACGCCGCGGCGATGGCGTCGCCGCCCGAGCTGAGCGCGTGCTCGGCATAGTCGAGCACCCGCACATCGAAGCTTTGCGGCAGCTCGTTGATCGCGTTGACGAACGCGGCGATCGGGCCGTTGCCGGTGCCCTCGAGCGACTGGATCTCCCCGTCGACGTACACGTTGACGGAGAGCTGGTCCTTCTCGCCGGCCGCCGAGCTCGTGTGCACGGAGTTGAGCTTGAGCGGGGTCTGGCGGTCGAGGTACTCCTCGGAGAAGACCGACCAGATCTCCTCGGCCGACATCTCGCCGCCCTCGGCGTCGGTGCGCTCCTGGACCACGCGGCTGAACTCGATCTGCGCGCGGCGCGGCAGGTCGAGCTTGTGCTCGGCCTTGAGGATGTAGGCGACACCGCCCTTGCCCGACTGGCTGTTGACCCGGATCACGGCCTCGTAGGTGCGGCCGACGTCCTTCGGGTCGATGGGCAGG
Organism: uncultured Actinomycetota bacterium; assembly: GCA_963769475.1. Lineage (GTDB taxonomy): Bacteria > Actinomycetota > Actinomycetes > Propionibacteriales > Nocardioidaceae > Nocardioides. The sequence continues at coordinate 809,277 of CAVYLX010000005.1, forward strand.
TACGGCGCCTCCCACGGCAGCTCGCCGACCGGCACGCCCTGCTCGGCGGCCTGGTTGTCGAGGTCCTCCAGGCCCTTCTTGATCGCGTCCTGGTGGGAGCCCGAGAACGCCGTGTAGACCAGGTCGCCGGCGTAGGGGTGGCGCGGGTGGACCGGCAGCTGGGTGCAGTACTCGACCGTGCGCCGGATCTCGTCGATGTCGCTGAAGTCGATCATCGGGTCGATGCCCTGGCTGAAGAGGTTCATGCCCAGGGTGACCAGGCAGACGTTGCCGGTGCGCTCGCCGTGGCCGAAGAGGCAGCCCTCGACGCGGTCGGCGCCGGCCATCATCGCCAGCTCGGTGGCGGCGACCGCGGTGCCGCGGTCGTTGTGCGGGTGCAGGCTGATCACGGTGTTCTCGCGCCGGGTCAGCTGGCGGGAGAACCACTCGATCTGGTCGGCGTACACGTTGGGGGTGGCGGACTCGACCGTCGCCGGCAGGTTGAGGATGATCTCGCGACCGTCCTCGGGCTGCCAGACGTCGGAGACCGCCTCGCACACCTCGAGCGAGAACGGCAGCTCGGTGGAGGTGAAGATCTCGGGGCTGTACTCGTAGCCGATCACGGTGGCGTCGAGGTAGCTCTCGATGTTCTTCATCACGATGCCGGTGCCGCGGGTGGCGATGTCCTTGATCTCGTCCGTGCTCGCGTGGAAGACCACGCGGCGGAACAGCGGCGCCAGCGCGTTGTAGAGGTGGATGTTGGCGCGGGGTACGCCGACCAGCGACTGCACGCTGCGCTCGATCAGGTCCTCACGGGCCTGGGTCAGCACCGAGATCGTGACGTCGTCGGGGATCCGGTCGCCCTCGATCAGCTGGCGCACGAAGGAGAAGTCGGTCTCGCTCGCGGCGGGGAACCCGACCTCGATCTCCTTGTAGCCCATCCGGACCAGGAGGTCGAACATCTTCATCTTGCGGGCCGGGCTCATCGGGTCGATCAGGGCCTGGTTGCCGTCACGCAGGTCGGTGGAGAGCCACCGGGGTGCGGCGGTGATCGTCTGCGCGGGCCAGGTGCGGTCCGGCAGGTCGATCGGCGGGAAGGCGCGGTAGCGCTGGTGCGGCATGCCGCTGGGCTTCTGGGGCGGGATGATGCTGGTCATGAGGTTCCTCGGCTGTAGGGCTGGGTGCCGGGCGGGCAGCACGCTCTCCGCAGCGAGGGGGTCCGGCTGGTTCAGACCTCGCTGCGGCAGCGAAGGAGCAGGTGCTGGCGCATCATGACGGGCTCAGACTAGCGCAGGCCGGCGGGACACGTGGTTCGTGTCCCGCCGGCCTGGTCGCTCAGTGCCTCAGCGCACCAGCTCGTACGCAGTCTCGTCGGCCGGCTGGTCCGCCGGGAGGTGCCTCGAGGCCCGCCTCGGCACGACCGGCCACCAGGCCCGCTCGCCCAGGAGCACCAGGATCGACGGCAGCATCACCAGCCGCACCAGCGTGGCGTCGAAGAGGATCGCGACGGAGAGGCCGACGCCCATCATCTTCATCTCCAGCATGCTCAGCGTCGCGAAGATCGCGAACACCGAGATCATCACCGCGGCTGCGGAGGTGATCACGCCGGCGGTGTCTCGCACCGCCGCCTCGACCGCCTCCCGGGTGCTCATGCCGGCCAGCACGTGCTCGCGGATCCGGCTGACCACGAACACGTGGTAGTCCATCGAGAGCCCGACCAGCACCACCAGCACGAAGACCGGGATCCAGTCGATCACGAAGCCCGGGTTGTCGAAGTCGAGGAGACCTTCGGCCCAGCCGTTCTGGAAGACGAGCGCCAGGAGGCCGAACGAGACCCCCACCGACCCGAGGTTGAGCAGCGTCGACACGATCGCGATCGGGATGCTCCGGAACGTCACCGCCATGATCAGCAGCGTCAGCAGCAGCACGAAGCCGACCACGATCGGCAGCCGCTCCGAGAGCATGTCGGAGTTGTCGAGGCTCTCGGCCGCGCCTCCGCCGACGGCGTACTCGTCGAGGCCGGAGAGCACCGGCGGAGCCAGGTCGGTCCGCAGCTCGCGGATCGCATCGTCGACGCGCTCGTCGGACTCCTCGTAGGGCATCGCGAGCCGCAGCGCCTGCGTGGTGCCGTCGTCGGACACCCTGATCTCGTCCTCGCTGTCCACGAAGTCACCGGTGGCGATCGCATCGGCCTCGAGGTCCCGCAGTGCCTGGCTGGCGGCAGCCGCGTCGTCCGGGTGGCTCTGCACCACGACGGTCGCCGAGGAACCCTCCACCGGGAACGCCTGCTGGAGGTCGCGCAGGGTCTGCACCTCGGTGATGCTCGCGGGCAGGGTGTCGATGTTGCCGCTGTGCATGCGCAGGCCCAGGGCCGGCACCGCGAGGAGCAGCATCACCACGACCGACGCCATCAGGGCGGCCACGGGACGCTTGAGCACCGGGCCGAGCAGGCGCGAGCTGAGGCCGCCGCGACCGATGCGCCGGTTGAGGCGCCACAGCAGCGGGACCCGCGGACGGTCGACCCAGTGACCCAGCAGGATCAGCAGGGCGGGCAGGACGGTGATGGAGCCGAGGACTGCGACACCGACGACCAGGATCGAGCCGACAGCCAGCGAGTTGAACGTCGCGTCGCCCATCAGGAACAGCCCCGACAGGGCGGCGATCACCGCGGCGCCGGACACCAGGATCGAGTGGCCGGAGGTCTGTGCGGCGATCTCGACGGCGTCCAGGGTGGTCCGTCCGGCTGCGCGTTCCTCGCGTTCGCGCTTGAGGTAGAACAGCGAGTAGTCGACGCCGACGGCCATGCCGATCAGGACGATCATGCTGGTGACCGTGCCCTCCGCGTGCACGAGATGCGACAGCGGTGCGAGCACTCCGATGGTGGCGGCGACGCTCGAGAAGGCCAGCAGCACGGGGATGCCGGCGGCGATCAGGGCGCCGAAGGCGAGCAGCATCAGGATCAGGGTGACCGGGACGCTGATGCTCTCGGCTGACGTGAGGTCCTCGCCGACGCGCTCGTCGATGGCCTCGTCGAGGCTGACGTCGCCGACCTGCCGGACCTCGAGGGTCGGGTAGTCGGCCTGGATCTCCTTGGTGTGCGCGAGCAGGTCGGAGACGTCGTCTTGGTCCTTGGCGAGCTGGATCGCGATCAGCATGGCCGAGCCGTCGGGGCTCCACTGCGGCTCGCTGATCTCGGCGACCCCCTCGGTGTCGCGCATCAGGGCGGTCAGGTCCTGCGCCGCCTGGGTCGCCTCGGCCCGGTCGGGCTTGTCGGCGCTGGCAGCGCTGTCGGCGGTGATCAGGACGTTCTCGGAGTCGACGTCGACCAGCCCGGCGTCGGTCATCATCGCGTCGGCCTGACCGGACTCGCCCTGCCGGTAGTCGGCGTCTGTGGTCTCGGCGGTGGGCACCAGCATGGCCAGGGAGACGGCCACGATGACGAAGGCGAGCCAGGCTCCAAGCGCCCGCCAGGGGTGGGTTGCGCTCCAGCGTGCGGCGCGCATCGGGATCCGGGTCAATGGGTTCGTAGGCATGGCTCAAGCCTGGTTCGGGCCGCTCGCAAAGTCGTTGCTGCCAGCGCGACACTTCGTTGTCGGGCTAGCCCCACCCTTCGTCCCCGCTAATCTCGGCCGGTGGCCACCCTGCTGATCGTCCACCACTCCCCCACGCCGACCGTCCAGGCCCTGACCGACCAGGTCCATGCCGGGGCGAACGACGACGCGATCGAGGGAGTCGAGGTGGTGGTCAAGGCGGCGCTGGAGGCGAACGCGGACGACGTTCTCGCCGCGGACGGCTATCTGCTCGGGACCACGGCCAACTTCGGCTACATGAGCGGGGCGCTCAAGCACTTCTTCGACACGATCTTCCTCGAGGCGGGCGGGGCGCTGGCCGACGACGGGTCGGCCGGGGCGACCGAGGGTGGGAAGAAGCCGTACGGGCTGTGGGTGCACGGTCGCTACGACACGACGGGTGCCGTGCGGTCGATACGTTCGATCGTCCAGGCGCTGCCGTGGGTGCAGTCAGCAGAGGTGCTGGAGGTGATCGGCGACGTGACCGAGGAGCACGAGGAGGCGGCGTACGAGCTGGGCGGGACGCTGGCGGCCCTGCTGAGCTGAGGTCAGCCCTCTACGATCGACCAATGGTCAAGGGGGGTGTCGTCGCGGTGAGCCTCGCTGCGCTCACCCTGCTGACCGCCTGCGGAAGCGACCCGAACGTCGACCCCGAGCAGGTCGACTCCGTCGAGACACCCGAGCTCGGTGCCTGCCGGATGCTGACGCCCGACGAGGTCGCGCAGCCCAGCAACGCGACCAAGACCGTGGACTGCTCCGAGCCGCACACCGCCCAGACCTACGCCGTCGGCGAGCTCCCCGACGCCCTCGACCAGGCCGGCTACGAGGACGACTCGATGGGCGAGTACGCCTACCAGACGTGCTCCTCCAAGTTCCAGAAGTTCCTCGGCGCCGACGAGAGCCTGGTCATGCGGACCGTGGTCAGCTGGGCGTGGTTCCGGCCGTCGGAGGAGGCGTGGGAGAAGGGCGCCCGCTGGTACCGCTGCGACATCGTGGGCGGTGGCGAGCAGTCCGAGGAGTACGCCGAGCTGCCGGAGACCGCCGAGGGGCTGCTGTCCGGCCGGCCGAAGGACGAGTGGATGGTGTGCGTCGCCGGAGACACGGTGGCGGGCTCCCCGAAGATCCCGTGCACGCAGAAGCACGACTGGCGGGCCGTCACCACGATCAAGCTGGGCGACCCGGACGACGACTACCCCGGCGACCGCGTGGTCGAGGTGACCACGCGCGACTTCTGCTCCGACTCGGTCGGCGCCTGGCTGAACTACCCGATCGACTTCGACTTCGGCTACACGTGGTTCCACGAGGCGGAGTGGCAGGCGGGCAACCGTCGCTCGGTCTGCTGGGCCAAGACGGTCGAGTGATGGACGGTCGAGTGATGCGTGCGGCGCCTGCTCGCGGCCTGCCCTGGTGGTGCTCGCCCTGACCGGCTGCTCCGGCGGCGACGAGGAGCCCGAGGACGCGTCGCTCCTCACCCACCGCCGCGCCGTCGCCGATCACCGCGACCGAGCCGCCGTTCCCGAAGGACCGCGACTGCTACCTGCTCGGCGTCGAGGAGGCGGTCGCGCCCACCGCCGACCTGCCGCCAGTCGACTGCTCGGAGGAGCACACCTCGATCACGTTCGCCGTCGGCCGGCTCGACAACGTCGTCGACGGGCACCTGCTCGCCGTCGACTCCCGACAGGTGCAGGACATGGTCGCGGCCGCCTGCCCGGAGAAGTTCGCGGAGTTCGCCGGCGGCTCGCTCGAGGAGCGACGGCTCAGCATGCTGCGCGCGGTCTGGTTCACGCCGACCGTCGAGGAGTCGGACCTCGGCGCGGAGTGGTACCGCTGCGACGCCATCGTCGTCGCCGCGGACGACGAGCTCGCCCCGCTGAGCGGTCGCCTCTCCGGCGTACTCGGCACGGCCGGCTGGGCGCGACCGCTACGGCATGTGCGGCACCACCGCCCCCGACGACGCAGCGTTCGAGCGGGTGATCTGCAGCCGGCGCCACGCCTGGCGGGCGATCGCGACGGTCGACTTCGAGCCGGGCGACTATCCGGGCGTGGCCGCGGTCCGCTCGGAAGGCCAGGAGGCGTGCGAGAACGCCGGCGCCGCCGTCGCCGACGACGCGCTCGACTACGAGTGGGGCTACGAGTGGCCGACCAAGGAGCAGTGGAAGCAGGGCCAGACTTCGGCCGCTGCTGGGCTCCAAGCGCGTAGCCGGGCGCGGGTTTACGTGTCAGGTACAGGAGTCTCGATACGCCGATTCGCGACCTCGCAAGCTCGGTCGGCGACGGCTACTCAACCTGCCCTCGCCCACGGAGCCTGCTCGTTCCTCGCAGGCTCCTGCGAGGTCAGAACCCCAGCTTGCGGAGCTGCTTGGGGTCGCGCTGCCAGTCCTTGGCGATCTTGATCTGGAGGTCGAGGTAGACCGGGGTGCCGAACAGCGCCTCGATCTGCTTGCGGGCTGCGGTGCCGACCTCGCGGAGGCGGGCGCCCTTGTGGCCGATCATGATCCCCTTCTGGGAGTCACGCTCGACGAACAGGTTGGCGTAGATGTCGAGCAGCGGCTTGTCGGGGTCGCGGCCCTCGCGCAGGCCCATCTCGTCCACTACGACCGCGATCGAGTGGGGCAGCTCGTCGCGCACGCCCTCGAGCGCGGCCTCGCGGATCAGCTCGGCGACGATCGCCTCCTCGGGCGCGTCGCTGAGGTCGCCGTCGGGATAGAGCTGCGGGCCCTCGGGCAGCAGGCCGACGAGCAGCTCCTCGAGCAGCTTCACCTGGTCGTCGGCGCGGGCGGACAGCGGCACGATCTCGGCCCACTCGATGCCGATCTCGGTGCCGAGCGCCTGGATGTCGAGGAGGTGCTGGCCGATCTGCTCCGGTGTCGCGAGGTCGGTCTTGGTGGCGACGGCGACCTTGATCGTCCGCTTGATCTTCGCCATCTCCTTGACGATGAACCGGTCGCCCGGGCCGACCTTCTCGTTGGCCGGGAAGCACACGCACACCACGTCGACCTCGGCCAGCGTCGTCTTCACCAGGTCGTTGAGCCGCTCGCCGAGCAGCGTGCGCGGCCGGTGCAGCCCGGGGGTGTCGACCAGGATCAGCTGGGCGTCGGGGCGGTGCACGATGCCGCGGACCACGGTGCGCGTCGTCTGCGGCTTGGAGCTGGTGATCACGACCTTGGAGCCCACCAGGGCATTGGTCAGCGTCGACTTGCCCGCGTTGGGCCGGCCGACGAACGACGCGAAGCCGCTCTTGTGCCCCATCTCTTGCTCTGTCATGAGTTCCCCGTGCCTCGAATGCACTGCAGTGTGCGCTTCGCGCACACATGACACGCACCTCGCTGCGTTGGCGATCGCTTGAATTGACGCTGCCAGTCCGGCGCTCCGCCGCCTTGCGATGCACGCACCCTGAGCACGCCAAACGGCACGCTACAGCCCATTCGAGGCACCGGCGTCGTCGTAGTCGGCCCAGATCTCTTCATCGCTGCGGCCCGCGGCCTTGCCGGCCCGCCAGATCGGGCCGGGGTCGACGGCGCGCGGCTGGCGCTGGGCACCGCCGCGCCAGTAGCCCATCACGTCGTACGCCGTGCCCGGCAGCTTGCGCTCGCGCATCAGGTGCTTGCGGATCGCCCGCATCTGCGCCGACTCGCCGGCCATCCAGAAGTAGCCGTCGCCCTCGGGCCACTCGATCTCGCCGACGACCTCGGCCAGGCGGCTCATGCCGTCGCCCTGCTGCTCGAGCCAGGTGACCTGCGAGCCTTCCGGGAGGTAGAACGCGTGGTCCTCGGGCAGCTCGGCCCAGATCCGGGTCGGCAGCTCGATCGTCTCTGCGATCCGGGCCATCGCCGGCAGCGCGGTCAGGTCACCGACCAGGATCAGCCAGCGCGGCGCCTTCGGGTAGCGCGAACGAGCCCTTCGGCTCGCTGATCGTCACCGTGTCACCGACGCAGTCGCGGGCCGCCCACTCGGTCACCAGCCCGACGTCATGGATGACGACGTCGACGGTCAGCTCACCGGCGGCGGGGTCCCACGACCGGACCGTGTAGTAGCGGCTCTGGAACTGGTCCGGCACCACGAGACCGACCCACTCGTCGGGCACCCCCGTGGACTCGAAGCCGGCGAGGCCGGGTCCGCCCAGCACCAGGCGCACGAGGTGGTCGGAGATCCGGGCGCGCTGCAGCACCTGTGCGGCGTACTGCTCGGCCCGGGTGCTCACCCACCGAGGTTAGTCACCAAGTAGGACGCAGCGGGAATCCGTCGGAGCCGTCGTCGCCGGTGCGCACGGCGAGCACCTGGTGCAGCTGGATGTTGTTCTGCTCGAACCCGATCCGCGACACCGCCATGTAGAGACCCCAGACCCGAGCGGTGCCGATGCCGACCTCCTCGACGCAGGCGTCCCAGTTGTCGACCAGGTTGTCGTTCCAGGCGTGCAGCGTCTTGGCGTAGTGCATGCGGAGGTTCTCGCTGTGCATGACCTCGAGCCCGGCGTTCTGCGCCTCGGCGATGTGGGTGCCCGAGCCGATCAGCTCGCCGTCGGGGAAGACGTAGCGGTCGATGAACGGCCCGGTCTCCTCGCGCCGGTTGTGGTGGCGCGTGATCGAGTGGTTGAGCAGCCGGCCCTCGGGGCGCAGGTGGTCGCGCAGGAACCCGAAGTACGACGGGTAGTTGCGCACCCCGATGTGCTCGGTCAGGCCGATCGAGCTGATCGCGTCGAAGTTGGTCTCGAAGACGTCGCGGTAGTCGAGGTGGCGCACCTCGGCCAGGTCGCCGAGGCCGTCGCGGTCGATCGCCTCCTTGCCCCAGGACGCCTGCTGCGACGACAGGGTCACGCCGAGCGCCTTGACGCCGTACTCCTTCGCGGCGTGGCGGACCATGCTGCCCCAGCCGCAGCCCACGTCGAGCAGCCGCTGGCCGGGCTTGAGGTCGAGCTTGCGCGCGACCAGGTCGAACTTCTCGTACTGCGCCTCCTCGAGGGTGGAGCTGTCCTTGGGGTAGACCGCGCAGGTGTAGGCCATCGAGGGGCCGAGCACATGGCGGTAGAACTCGTTGGAGACGTCGTAGTGGTGATGGATCGCCTCGGCGTCTCGGCTCATCGAGTGGCGCAGGCCCTCCATCGCGCGCCGCCACCGCGGCAGGTGCTCCTGCGGGGGCGGAGGCGGAGGCTTCAGCGCGCTGACCCCGCCGAGCCCACGCACCAGGGCCACGACCTCGGACGCCGACGGCGTGCGGAACGCCAGGTGGTCCTTCAGGTGCACCATCGCCTCGTAGGGGTTGCCCGGGTGTACGCCGTGCAGGATCAGGTCGCCACTCACGTAGGCCCGAGCCATGCCGAGATCACCCGGGGCCGTGAGCATGTAGGTCAGGCCGCGCTGGGTGGCCACCTCCAGCCCGAACTCCGCGTCGGGGGGTCCGGCCGAGCTGCCGTCGTACGCCGTGAGGCGCACCGGGAGCTCGTCGCGCAGCAGGTCGGCAATCGCATCTGCGATCTTCATCGTTGTCGCACCGCCTTGTCATAGAGGGTGGTCAGCCGGTCGTCCGGGTCGTAGCGCGCCTTGACCTCGGTCAGGTGCGGCACGTCGTAGAGCTGGTCGAACGTCTCTCGGTCGTAGAAAGCCTCGGAGTAGAGCGATTTATGCCCGCCGAGCTCGTGCACCTTGGCCTCGATCGCGCGATTGCGCGGCGCGTCCACCCGCTCGGGGCCGACGTGGACGGTGCCCCAGAAGCCGACGTTGACGTAGGTGGCGCCCGTCTCGAGCGGGTACGTCGGCCAGTCGCGCTTCGCGACCAGCGGGCACAGCCACACCGGGCGCATGCCGACCTCGGCGTCGAACCACTCCAGGAACTCCGGCAGCCGGTCCACGGGCACCTCGACGTCCTGGATCACCCGCTCGCGCAGTGGGCGGCCGGCCCGGCGGTCGAGCTTGTCGGCGATGTCGAAGCGCCGGTCGAGGCCGAGCAGCTTCATGTAGACGTCCGAACGGCGGCGGCTGCGCGGCCACAGGCGACGGATCAGCGGGTGCTGGGCGCCGAAGGCTCCCGAGCACCAGAACCAGTCGGTGTCCCAGCGCCAGAGGTAGTCGTAGGTCGTCAGCAGGTCGACACCGACCCCATTCTTGGCAGCTCCTGGATCGAGCGGAAGTAGATCTGCTGACCCGTGTAGTCGGAGGTGTGGCTGGTGGTCGAGCTTGCCGAGACCCACTGGGCCAGGGTCAGGTAGTACTCCCCCGGTTCGAACGCGACGCCGTCGACACCGTCGACCCGCTCGCCCGTCGTGCTCACCGGTAGCCACTATCTCCGCGATGCTCTTGGCCAGCAGGCCGAGGTCGTCGAAGCGGACGTGACGGAGCCCGACGTACGACGGCACCGGCTCCAGCTCGATCCGCAGCCGCGTCGCGTAACCGAGCGAGCCGTAGGAGTTGGGGAAGGCGTCGAAGAGGTCGTCGCCCGGTCGGGTGGTGACCACCTCGCCCGCTCCGGTGAACACGTCCATCTCGGTGACCGACTCGTGCGGCAGGCCGTTGCGGAAGCTGGTGGACTCGATGCCGAGGCCGGTCACCGCGCCGCCGAGCGTGATCGTGCGCAGCTGCGGCACCACCATCGGCATCAGCCCGTGCGGCAGCGTGGCATCGACGAGGGTCTCGTAGGTGCACATGCCCTGCACGTCGGCGGTGCGCGCGGCGGCGTCGACCTCGATCACCTGGGTCAGCCCGGAGACGTCGAGTCCCGGGGCCGAGGACGCCGCACGCGGGCGGAAGAGGTTCGTGGTGCGCTTCGCGAGCCGGACCGGCTGCCCCTGCGGGATGGCGTCGTACGACGCACGCAGCTGCTCGACAGCGCGTGCGTGCTCCTCCCAGGCGTTCCCGAGTGTCACCTCACGCACGCTACTACTCGTCGACCACGGGGGCGTATCGGGTTTCTGGTCACGGCAATCCATAGCGCTCAGCCACGGTGAGGTACGCCAGCTTCGGACGCCAGTCGGCAGCGTCGCCCGCGGACACCGCGACGATGCCGAAGCCGGCCATGTCCACGTCCTGCACCGGATCCTCGTCGTGGGGAAACTCCGGCATGGCGAACGTGAAGACGAAGCAGCCAGCGACGCCCGCGGCGCCGTAGAGGTCGATCAGCTCGCCGAGGTACGTCGCCTGGACCGACTCGTCCCGGACGTGCCCGTCGCGGACCCTCGGCGGATCGGCGAACCAGTTGACGACCCGGAACGATGCGGGTCCGAGCACCTCGGCACCGCGGAAGCTGCCGCAGCCGAACTCGGTCACCACCACTGGCTTGTCGTGCGCGGCCACGAGCTCGTGCACGCGACGTTCGTAGGCCTCCGGGTCCCGGCCCAGCCGGTAGAGGTTGATCCCCACGATGTCGAACAGCGACCAGTCGACCGTCTCCCAGTAGCCGGCGCCGTAGGTGACCGGCCCGTTGAACCCCCGCCGTGCCGTCGCCGCCATGGCCTTGAGCAACGGGTCGAGCTTGCGGGTGATCCGACGGTCGAACAGGCGTCGCCAGCGCATCAGCACCTGCACCCTGAGGAACACGCGCGGTCCGGGGATCATGCCGGGTGAGGTCAGCGAGAACTCCGTGCCGACCATCAGCGTGACCCGCCCCGGATGGGCCGACCGCAGGAGCTCCGCGGCGGCCGCCGTGGCCTTCAGATGGGCGAGCAGAGCCGACCGCCGACGGTCGGGCAGGTGGGGCCGGATCCAGACGTCCAGGCCCTCCTCGAGTGCCATGGCTGCAGCTTCCGCCTGCACTTCCACGTCGCTGTCCATCAGCATCACCGTGGTGCAGTGGAGCTCCCGCCTGATCGCGCGCAGGATCCGTCGCGTCTCGTCCGGAGAGTGCTCTCCGGTGACGAACGAGATGCCTCTGACCGGAGGCGGAGGAGCCGCGTCATCGACCATGCCGGCACGCTAGCGGCGCGCCGCGCCGACGCGGATCCATCGCAGGTCTCGGGCGCAGCGACGAAAGTCAGCCCAGCGACGTCAGGAGTGCGACCTCGTCGTCGCTCAGCCGAAGCGCCGCGGCGGCGACGTTCTGTTCGAGGTGGGCAGGATCGCCGGTGCCCGGGATCGCCAGCACGTGATCGCCGAGCGCGAGGATCCACGCGAGCCTGATCTGCGCGGGAGTCGCGCCATGTGTCCTGGCGATCTCCAGCACGTCCGGGTGCTCGTCGGTCGTGCCGGACTCGCGCCCCGACCCCGCCACGGCGAAGAACGCTACGAAGGCGATGCCGCGCCGACCGCACTCCGCGAGCAGCGTCCCGGTGTCGGAGCGCTGGGTGCCGATGCCGTGGGCGTTCTGGACGCAAGCGATGTCGGTCGTCGCGCGTGCCTCGGACAGCTGCTCGGGGGTGACCCCGGAGACGCCGACGTGGCGCACCAGCCCGGCCGTGCGGAGCTCCGCCAGGGCACCGACGGCGTCGGCGATGGAGCCCTGGCCCAGGGCGCGATAGTTGACGACGTCGAGGTGGTCGCGGCCGAGCTGCCGGAGGTTCTCCTCGACGTCGGCCCGGAGCTCGTCGGGCCGCGCCGGTGTGGCCCACTCTCCGGCGGCGTCCCGCCGAGGGCCGACCTTGGTGGCAATGACCAGGTCGTCGAGGTACGGCGACAGCGCGCTGTTGATCAGCTCGTTGGCCGAACGCAGCCGGGAGAAGTAGTACGCCGACGTGTCGAAGTGGTTTACGCCGAGCTCGACGGCACGACGAAGCACCGCCAGCGACTGCTCGCGGTCGCGGGCGTCTCCCTTGTGGAAGGGCAGGGTGCCGGTCAGCCGCATCGACCCGAAGCCGAGACGGTTGACCTCGAGATCACCGAGCCGCCAGGTGCCGGCCGCTGCCGCGTTCACGTGGTGGTGGTCCCGCTCAGGGTGCCCCGCGCGTCGCCGAGGTGTACGACGACTCCGGGTCCGCCGAAGTCGGTGAGCGCCCCGCGGTCGTCGTCGTCGAGCTCGCTGCGGTCTCCCAGCAGCACCGCTGCCTGCAGCCCCTTCGACCCGGAGGCGACTGCCATCGCGACACAGACCTGGAGCGCCGACAGGCTCAGCGACGGCAGTGCGACGGAGGCGGCGGCGTAGGTGCGGCCGTCGGCGTCGCGGACGGCAGCGCCCTCGGCGGCGTCGGTGCGGGCCCGGGTGGCCCGGGCCAGGGTGACCAGCTTCTGGTCCTCCGTCGACAGGTCACTCACGGACGGCCTCCATCTCCGAGGAGTCGGTCTCATCGGCGAGCTCGACCCGCCGGATCAGCACGGTCCCGATCTTGTTGCGGCGACCGGCGGTCTCCTCCGCGACGAACCGAAGTCCGTGGGCCTCGACCGACGAACCCGGGATCGGCACCAGGCCGAGGTGCTTGGCCATCAGGCCGACGACGCTGTCGACGTCCTCCTCCTCGACGTCGAAGCCGAACAGCTCGTCGAGGTCGTCGATCGGGTAGCGCGAGGGCACCCGCACCGAGCCGTCGTCGAGGGTCTCGACCTCGACCTCGTCGGCGTCGTACTCGTCGGTGATCTCGCCGACGATCTCCTCGAGGAGGTCCTCGATGGTGATCAGGCCGGCAGTGCCGCCGTACTCGTCGACCACGATCGCGATGTGCTGGCGACGGGCCTGCATCTCCCGCAGGAGCGCGTCGACGGGCTTCGACTCCGGCACCCAGTGGACCGGGCGCATGACCTCCTCGACGCGCTGGGTCAGCTCGGCCCCGGGCGCCTCGAAGTCGCGCCGCACGATGTCCTTGAGGTAGGCGACGCCGCGGATGTCGTCGAGGTTCTCCCCGATCACGGGGATCCGCGAGAAGCCGGAGCGCAGGAAGAGCGAGAGGGTCTGGCGGAGGTTCTTGAAGTGCTCGATGAAGACCACGTCGTTGCGCGGCACCATCACCTCGCGCACCGTCGTGTCGCCGAGCTCGAAGACCGAGTGGATCATCTTGCGCTCGCCGGACTCGATCAGTGCCGACGCCTCGGCGATGTCGACCATCTCCCGCAGCTCGGTCTCGGTCGAGAACGGTCCCTCGCGGAAGCCGCGGCCGGGCGTGATCGCGTTGCCGACCATGATCAGCAGCCGCGGGAACGGCCCGAGGACGGAGGTGAACGCCGCCAGCGGTCCCGCGGAGAGCACGGCCACGCTGTCGGCGTGCTGGCGGCCGAGGGTGCGGGGCGCGACCCCGATCACCACGAACGAGACGACCAGCATCACGCCGATGGCGGCCAGCACGCTGGCCCACCACGAGCCGTCGACCGCCTCGTCGATCTGCAGGGTGACCAGCACGATCGCCGAGATCTCGCACAGCAGGCGGAGGAAGAGCGCAGTGTTGAGGTAGCGCGGCGCGTCGTCGAGCAGCGCCACCAGCCGCGTGGCGCCGGTGCGTCCGTCGGCGACGAGCTCGTTGGCGCGGGCCTTGGAGAAGCCGGCCAGGGCAGCGTCGATCCCCGTGAACACACCAGCCAGGAGCACGAGCAGAGCTGCAATGACGAGCAGCCAGAAGTCGCTCATTGCGAGCCTCGCCACTCCCCCAGGATCTCGTCCTGCAGCCCGAACATCTCGCGGTGCTCGTCGGGCTCAGCGTGGTCGTAGCCGAGCAGGTGCAGGATGCCGTGCACGGTCAGCAGCTCGATCTCTGCCTCGGTGCCGTGGCCGGCCGTCTCGCCCTGGCGCTCGGCGACCGAGGGGCACAGGACCAGGTCACCGAGCACGCCCTCCTCGGGCTCCTCACTGACCAGGCCGGGCCGCAGCTCGTCCATCGGGAAGGCGAGGACGTCGGTCGGCCCCTCCTTGTCCATCCACTGCTGGTTGAGCTGGGCGATGGTCGCCTCGTCGACGGCCTTGATGCACAGCTCCGCCATCGGGTGCACCCGCATCCGGTCCATCACGAACCGGCTCAGCGTCGCGAGCCGCTTCACGTCGAGCTCGTGGCCCGACTCGTTGAGCACCTCGATGCTCATCAGCGATCTCTGCGCGGACCGCCAGGCGAGTTCGACGGGTGTGCCGACTTCGCTGACTGGAGACCGCCCTGGGCGTCGAACTCCTCGTACGCCGCCACGATCTTGCCGACCAGCCGGTGCCGCACCACGTCGTGGGCGGTGAGCCGGTTGAACGAGATGTCCTCGACGTCGTCGAGGATGCCCTCGATCACGCGCAGTCCGGAATGGGTGCCGCTCGGCAGGTCGACCTGGGTCACGTCGCCGGTCACCACGATCTTGGAGCCGAAGCCCAGTCGGGTGAGGAACATCTTCATCTGCTCGGGCGAGGTGTTCTGCGCCTCGTCGAGGATGATGAACGAGTCGTTGAGCGAGCGGCCGCGCATGAACGCCAGCGGCGCCACCTCGATGGTGCCGGCCGCGAGCAGCTTGGGGATCGACTCCGGGTCGACCATGTCGTGCAGAGCGTCGTAGAGCGGCCGCAGGTAGGGGTCGATCTTCTCGCTGAGCGTGCCGGGCAGGTAGCCGAGCCGCTCGCCGGCCTCGACCGCGGGGCGCGTCAGGATGATCCGGTTGACGCTCTTCGACTGCAGGGCCTGCACGGCCTTCGCCATCGCGAGATAGGTCTTGCCCGTGCCGGCCGGGCCGATGCCGAACGTGATCGTGTGCTTGTCGATGGAGTCGACGTAGCGCTTCTGGTTGAGCGTCTTGGGCCGGATCGACCGACCGCGGTTGCTCAGGATGTTGAGCGACAACACGTCGGCGGGGCGCTCGGTGGTCTCGGCGCGGAGCATGTGGAGCACGCGCTCGACGGTCTCGCCGGTCACGCCCTGCCCGGTGCGGATGATCGTCACCAGCTCGTCGAGCAGGCGCTCGACCAGGGCGATCTCGCCGGGCTCGCCGTGCATCGTGATCCGGTTGCCGCGGACATGGATCTCGGCCTCGAAGCTGCGTTCGATCAGGCCGAGGTGCTCGTCACCGGGACCGAGCAGGCTCACCATGTTGATGCTGTTGGGGACGACGACCGTGTGCTTCGTGCGGTGCGCACGAGCGGGGTTGGTCTCCCCCTGATGGTTGCTGTCGGTCATGGGTGCTTTCTCGAGTAGCGGATTGAGATCACCACTTTACGGGAGCGACCGCGAGTGGCCACACCGAGTTTCGGGCTCAGCCGCGTACCGTTGCCGCATGCAGCGGGACGAGTACGACGAGGACTTCGCGCCGGAGGACCCTGACGCACCGCCGTACTGGTTCGCCGGACAGCACCTCCCGCCCGACGCCCGCTCGATGGGACTGACCGCTCTGGTGCCCGACGGCGCGCTGCTGGACTTCGCCGGCCGCCTCGACGGCACCAAGACCAAGCACCGGATCACCGCCTGGCTGCTGCTGTTCGTGTTCGGGATGCCGGTGCTCATCTACATCCTGCGGCTGGCCCGGATGGCGTTCGGCGCCGACGCCTGAACCGTGTAGATCCTGGGGGCTCAGCGGTAGGCCACCGAGAGCATCCCGAGGCACATCTCGTCGGTGGTGCCCTCGCCCCACACGACGTACTTCTCCTCCTGGCCCTCGAACGCCGGCAGCAGGTCGCGCAGCCACTGCACGTGCTTGCAGGTGACCTTGACCGTCTCGCCGGGTTCGAGGTCGACCGGGTCGATCGGCACGGAGCCCTGGTTGTCGAAGTCCCAGACCTTGATGTCCAGGACCGTCTTCGCCTCAGGAGTGTCGGGGTTGACCTCGATCTTGATCTGCCGACCCAGCAGGTGCATGTGGCCGGCGACGCCGAGGATCGTCATCGGGCGCGCGATCGTGCGGGTGCACTCCGAGATGTCCGTCGGGGCGGTGCTGGTCTGGCAGAGCAGATGCAGGATGTCGGCGGTGCTGCCCGGGCCCTGCCCGACCCGCTCCTTGAGGTCGGCAACCGCGGCCGCGCGGTCGCACAGCGGGCCGTCGTCGTGGGCCGGGCGGCACGGCAGCTCGACCGGTGACGGCAGCAGGAACGTGTGCAGCGGGGTGATGCCCTCGGCCTTCGGGGTGACCCGGATCTGGGTCGAGCTCATGTCGGGCGCCTGGCCGGCGAGCAGGTTGTAGTGCACCTGCATCACGATCCGCGAGCCGCTCGGCAGGTCGACGCCGTAGCCGGGAGAGGTCAGCGTCTCCTTGGTGCCCGGCGCCCAGGCGCCCAGCCAGTTGGCGTCGTCGACGTTGGCGAAGTCACCCGGGAGGCCGCTGCCGCCGAAGCAGGTCCAGCCGAGGTCGTCGCTCTCCGCGTCGAGGCGCTCGGCGTCCTCGACCTGGTCGGGGCTGACCCGGAACAGGATCACGTGGTGCACGACGTCGGGGTTGCCCGGCACGACGTTGGTGCCGGTGAGATAGCTGTCGCTGGCGAGCTTGGGGTCGAGCAGGAAGCAGCGGTAGTCGTCGGTGCCGACGCCGGTCGGGGGCGACGGCGTGTAGGTCTCGGGCATGGTCAGCGTCAGCCGGTCCTCGCCGGGCCGCAGCGGGAGGAGCTTGCCGGGCTTGCCCACGGGGTGCTGGGTGTGGTCGCTCTGCGGCTCGCCGGCAACGGCGCTCGTGCTCGAGTCGGGGTCGGGGTCGGGTGCCTGCTGGGCCGAGCCGCTGGGCTCACCGCTGTCGCTGCACCCGGCCAGCACCAGGAGCATCGTCAGCGCGATCCAGGTCAGTCGGGTCACTCCGAAAGCATGCCACTCGACACCTCAACCGCTCCGTCGGTCGCGGAGCACGGGGCCTTCCTCGAGGCTGGAGACCACCCGGACCTCGGGCCGGACCCGGAGGGCGTCGCGGGAACGGCGCTCAGCTGCTGCCACCAGCGACTGGGGATCAGCGCCCTCGTCCACGGTCAGCTGAAGCCCGAGCACGTCGACGCCGCCGACCTGCTCGATGACGAACGCGCCCTCGGCCAGCCCCGCCGAGCGCAGCTCCGCCAACACCTCAGCGGCCTGATGGGGGTGGATGAACATCCCGCGCACCTTCACGGCAGCGCCGACCCGCCCGAGCACCCCGGCCAGGCGCAGCTCTCCGTCGACGAGCTCCCACCGCGAGACGTCACCGGTTCCGAACCGGAGCAACGGATAGCTCTCGTGCAGCACGGACACCACGACCTCTCCGGGCTCATCGACCGGACCCGGCTGGCCCGTCACCGGATCGCAGAGCTCGATGAGCACATCCGACCCGAGGCGCAGGCCCTGGTCCGGTTCGGTCTCGAAACCGATCAGCCCGAGCTCCGCGGTGCCATAGGCCATGAGCACCCGGGCCACGTTGGCGGCCAGTGACTCGCGCAAAGATGGAGGCAGCGGTTCTGCGGTCACCAGCGCCTTCCCCACGCGCCACCGCTCCGCCGCCTGGCCAGTCGATCGATAGGCCTCGGAGAGCGCAGAGAGGTACGACGGAAGGCCGATGTAGGCGGTGACTCCGAGATCACCCACGACTCGCGCCTGCACCTCCGTCATACCCACTCCCGCGGGCACGACGCGCGCCCCCACTGCGCGGCAGGCCTCGTCGAACATCATCCCCGCCGGGGAGAGGTGATAGTTGAAACAGTTCAGGACCAGGTCGTCCGGGCCTATGCCGCATGCCGTCAGAGCGGGCTCCCACCGCCACGGGTCCGACCCGGCGAGTTGCGGTTCATAGATGGGGCCGGGCGAGGCGAACACCCGGACCACCTCGGCTCCGTCGGGAAGCAAACCGCCGAACGTCGCCCCGGACTGGCGGCCCGGAAGGGCGTCCTTGCTCAACACCGGAACCTGGTCGAACTGTTCGAGGGAGGACGGCGGGCCCGCGAGCCCGGCCTCGGCGATCCTCTCGTCCAGCGCCGGCACCCGCCCGGCCGCCGCGGCCGCTACCTCGACCACCCTCGCCGAGAGCCCTCGGCGGTACTCCGCCAGCGCATCGGTCAACGACATCCGGCTCTCCCCGTCCTCACGGCATCCGAACTCACAGCCAGCGCTTGCGGCGCTTGTAGTGCTTCACGTCGCGGTAGCTCTTGCGTCCTGCCTCACCCATGCCCAGGTAGAACTCCTGCACGTCCGGGTTCTCGGCGAGCTCGGTGGCCGAGCCCTCCAGCACGATCCGCCCCTGTTCGAGGATGTAGCCGTGATCGGCGACCTCGAGCGCACGTCGGGCGTTCTGCTCGATGACCAGGACGGTGATGCCCTCGTCCTGGTTGAGAGCCTGGATGTGACCGAAGATCTCCTCGACCAACAGGGGGGCCAGCCCCAGCGAGGGTTCGTCGAGCATCAGCAGCTGCGGCCTGGCCATCAGGGCGCGGCCGATGGCGAGCATCTGTTGCTCCCCGCCGGACAGGTACCCCGAGACTCGCTGCCGCAGGTCACCCAGCTTCGGGAAGTAGTTGTAGACCAGGTCGAAGTCCTCGCTGGCGGCTCCGCCCCGCGAGTAGGCGCCCGCAACCAGGTTCTCGTGCACGGTCAGGTGCTCGAAGACGTGCCGACCCTCCATGCACAGGAACAGACCCGACTTCACCCGTGCCGCAGCATCCATCCTCGTGATGTCGCGCCCGTCGAACAGGACCGAGCCCTCGGTGATCTCCCCACGCTCGCTCGGGAGCAGGCCCGAGACTGCCTTGAGCGTCGTCGACTTGCCGGCACCGTTGGAGCCGAGGAGGGCCACGATCTCACCCTTCGGCACCACCAGGGACAGGCCCCGGAGGACCAGGATCACCTCGTCGTAGACGACCTCGATGTTGTTGAGCGTCAGGAGTGCGGAGGGTGCGTCCGGCACCGGGACGGCCCCGGACGCACCCATCGGCCTGGTCTCGGTCATCAGGGAGTGACGCCGGTCTCTACCGGCTGCATCTCCCCACCCTGGGCGATGTAGATCCCGGTGCCGGTCTGGCCTCGGTGGGAGTCCTCGGAGAACTCCACCTCGCCGGTGCCGACGACGCCGCCGGTGTCGATCGGCCCCATGGTCTCCAGGGCCTCCTTGATGCCGGGGCCGCTGAGGTCACCGTCATCGATCGCTGCCCGGATGCCCTCGGCCATGATGTGCATCGTGTACCAGCCCTGCACGTAGTGGAGACCCTCCTCCGCGAGCGAGGACCCCTCACCCTCGAGGTACTCCGCGATCTCCGCGTGCCCCTCCACGTCTGCGGTGACGGGTGCGAACGGCTGGACGAGCACGTGCCCCTCAGCCGCGGGACCCGCCGTCTCGATGAACTGCTCGTCCGCGCACCAGTTGAGGCAGACGATCGTCATGTCGAGCCCCTGAGACTCGATGTCCTTCGCCACCTGGGCAGCCGGGCTCGAGACGTTCTGGATCAGGACGTACTTGGCGCCCTGGCTCTTCACCTGCGAGAGAAGGCCGACGTAGTTGGCAGCACCGGCGGGCATGGCGTACGACTCGATGTTGAGTCCGAGGCCTTCTTCCTCGTTCCAGGCGATGGCGTCTTCGACCGGGGCGAGACCGAACGGCGAGTCATTGTGAAGCAGCGCCACCTCCGTGCCCCCTCCGTCCTCCGCGACGTAGTTGAGCGCCACGCGGGCCTGGTCCGAGTACGTCGGCGCCACGACGAAGTTGTAGGGCGCTTCCGACGGGTCGGTCAGCGGCTCGGCATAGGAAGCCGACATGAACGGCAGCTCGTCGGCCGTGACCTTGCTCGACAGGGCCTCCGAGTCGCCCGTCCCCCAGCCCTGGATCGCGACGGCGTCCTCGTTGAGGTACTCCTTGTACAGCCGTTCCGCGGTCGGCACGTCGTAGGCGTAGTCCTTCGACGTCGCGTCGATCTCGCGACCGTCGATGCCTCCCTCCGAGTTGAGCCAGTCGATGTAGCCGAGCATGCCCTCGTTGTAGGGCGTGCCGACGTCCCCCGTGGCGCCCGTGAGGTCGGCGATGACGCCGATCTTGATCGGCCCGTCACCGTCTGCCGCGTCGTCGTCGCCGCCGGGGCTGCACGCGGAGGCGAGCACCAGGGCGAGGATCGCCGCGGGTGCGGCCTTCCCGATTGTGCTGTGCATGTCGATCTCCTTGTTGGTTGTTGTCGCTGTCCTTGTCGAGCGGTTGAGCAGTCAGTAGCGGAACGGCCAGAAGCGGACGAAGTCCTTCACCCGTTGCCAGATGCGGTCCAGACCGCGTGGCTCCGCGAGCAGGAAGATGATGATCACCAGGCCGAACACCGCGTTCTCGATCGCGGGCAACCGGCTGGCCAGGAACGTCATCCGGTCCCCGACCGAGGTGATCCACTCGTTCAGGAACACCGGCACCAGGATCATGAAGAACGCGCCGTAGACCGACCCGGCGATGGTGCCCAGCCCGCCGACGATGATCATCGCGAGGTAGAGGATCGACACCTCGAGGGTGAACGACTCCCAGGTCACGGTCTCGGTGTAGTGCGCGGAGAGCGCGCCGGCGAAGCCGACGAACCCCGACGAGACCGCGAACGCGGTCACCTTCGCTCGCGTCACGTTCACGCCCATGGCGGAGGCAGCGATATCCTGGTCACGCACCGCCATGAAGGAGCGCCCGAGACTGCTGCGGAAGAGGTTGCGGGCGACCAGCACCGAGACCACGGCGCACACCACCAGGATCCGGTACCACTCGAACTCGAAGAACTCCCGGGTGATCTCGTAGCCGCCGATGTTCAGGCGTTCCACCGACAGCGGCGAGCTGCCGTCGCGCAGAAAGCTCCACCGGCGCGCGACGAAGACGATGATCTCCTGGCTGGCCAGCGTCGCGATGGCGAGGTAGAGCCCCTTCAGACGCAGGGCGGGCAGGCCGAAGAGGGCACCCGCCACGGCGGTGATCAGCACCGCGCACGCGATGCTCAGCGGAGCAGGTAGGTCCGCCCGTTCGTAGAGAAGCGCCGACGAGAACGCGCCGACCGCGAGGAAGCCGCCCTGACCGAGCGAGATCTGCCCGGTGAAGCCGACCAGGATGTTGAGGCCGACCGCACCGATCACCGCGATCAGGATCGTGTTCACGATCGAGAGCCAGTAGTTGTCCAGCACGTACGGCGTGAGGATCATCGCCGCGATCAGCAGGGCGAGCCGGAAGTACTCCGCGCGAGTGTGCCGCAGCGCGAGCTCGCGTCGGTAGCTGCGGTGATAGATGCCGGTTGACGTCGCCATCGCTAGACCCTCTCGATTCGGGCTTCGCCGAAGAGCCCGTAGGGCCGGACCAGCAAGATGGCGACGAGCAACAGGTAGGGGACGATCTGGGCCAGGCCCGGATCCCAGTAGCCGCTCACGTACTGCGTGGTGAGGCCGATGGTCAGACCGCCCACGATGGTGCCCGGCACGGAGTCGAGCCCGCCGAGGATGACCACTGGGAAGACCAGCAGCCCGAAGGTCGCCAACCGACCGCTGACCTCCGTGACATCGCCCAGCAGCACGCCACCGACGAGCGCGCTCAGTGCGGCCAGCCCCCACGCCAGCGCGAAGATCCGGCGCACCGAGATGCCCATCGTGAGCGCTGCCTGCTGATCGTCGGCGACCGCGCGCATCGCGACGCCGTGCCGGCTGTGCCGGAAGAACAGGGTGAAGGCGATGAGCACGGCGGCCGCGATCACGATCACGAGCAGCCTGTTGAGCGGCACCTGGGTGCCTGGCAGCAGCTCGACGGGCGTCCTCGGCAGGATCGGCGGTTGCGAGACCGCACGAGTGCCGAAGATCAGCTGGACCACGGCCCGCAGGAGAGCGGCCAGGCCGATGGTCACCATGATCACGCTGATGGCGCTCTCACCCACCAATGGCCGCAGCACGAGCCGCTCGATCAGCACGCCGAGCAGCACTGCGAAGGCGACACCGACGACGACGGAGAGCACCAAGGGCAGCCGGAACACCACGAACGCCGAGTACAGGGTGTAGCCGCCGATCAGCAGGAGCTCGCCCTGGGCGAAGTTGATCACTCCGGTGGACTTGTAGATCAGCACGAACCCCAGCGCCGCGAGGGCGAGGACCGCTCCGTCGGAGAGTCCGTAGACGGTGAGGTTGAGGAAGTTGTTCATCGGCGCCCGCTCCAGACCGGCCGCTGGCCCGCGGAACGTTCCGAGAGCCGCTCGTCCAGGTGACGGATGGCAAGGGTGCTGGCTCGCTCGACCGTCCTCCCGTCCTGGTAGCCCACCCGGTGGGTGACCCGGACCGAGTCCTCGCCCTGCTCCAGCGCCCGAATCAGCTCTGCGTACCGCTCGCCGACAACGTTGCGCCGGACCTTGCGAGTGCGGGTGATCTCGTCGTCGTCGGGGTCCAGGGGCTTGAAGAGCAGCAGGAACCTGCGCACCTTGATGCTGTCGGGAAGGTCCAAGTTCGCGCGGTGGACCTCCTCCGCCACCAGGTCGTAGACCTCCGGCTTCGCGGCCAGGTCGGTGTACGTCGTGTAGGTCAGCCGCTGGCTCTCGGCCCACGACCCGACCGTCTGAGCGTCGATCATGACCATCGCCGAGATCTCGTCGTCGCCGAAGACGACGGCCTCCTCGACGTAGGGCGAGAACTTGAGCTTGTTCTCGATGAAGGCGCTCGAGAACGGCGTTCCGTCGGTCGAGGTGCGCACGTCCTTGGCGCGGTCGATGACGACCAGGTGTCCGTCGTCGAGGTAGCCCGCATCGCCGGTGTGCAGCCAGCCGTCGGCATCGAGCGCCTCCGCGGTGGCATCCTCGTTGCGGAGGTACCCGTGGAAAACCGACGGCGAGCGCAGCAGGATCTCCCCTGAGTCCTCGATCCGGAGCTCGGTCTCGGGGATGGGGACCCCGACGGTGTGGAACCGGACGTCGTCGTCGTGGTGCAGGACGGCGATTCCGCAGATCTCGGTCTGGCCGTAGATCTGCTTGAGGTTGACGCCGATGGCGTGGAAGAAGCGGAACACATCGGGGCCGAGAGGGGCTCCGCCGGTGTAGCAGCGTCGGATCCGCGCCAGGCCAAGCTGGTCGCGCACCGGTCGCAGGGCCACCACGTTCGCGAACATGGCCAACAACTGCCACACCGGGCCCGGCCGCCGCCCCCGCACCCGCATGTCGGCCACCCGTTCGCCGACGGCGTAACCGATCCCGAAAACCGTCCGCTTGAGCCAGCCGGCCTCGTCGATCCGGACCTGGACGTCGGACAGCATGGACTCCCAGATCCGCGGTGGGCTGAACATCACGTGCGGCCCGATCTCGCGCATGTCCGAACGCTGGGTCGCGGCGTCCTCGGGGAAGGAGAGCGTCATGCCACGGGACAGGCCGCACGCGACGGCGATCATCTGCTCGCCGATCCACGCGAGTGGGAGGAACGAGACGAACCGGTCCTCAGGTCCGAGCGGGTCGATCGAGTTGAGGTTGGCGGCCATCGAGAGCAGGTTGCGATGGCTGAGCTGTCCGAGCTTCGGCTGCGAGGTCGTGCCCGAGGTGGTGCAGATGACTGCGATGTCATCGGGACGGCCCGCCTCCACCTGCTCCCGGAGCCAGTCGGGACTCTCGTCGGCAAGCGACCTGCCACGTGCCTCGAGCTCGTCGAACGCGAGCAGCAGGTCCTCGCCGTAGGCCTCGAGGCCATGCGGGTCGTAGTAGAGCACAGTCGTCACCTCGGGCAGCTGTCCCTTGACCTTGAGCAGCTTGTCGACCTGCTCCTGGTCCTCGGCCACGACGACCTGGGCGGCGGACACAGTGAGGATGTGGATGATCTCGTCATCGAGGCTGGTCGGGTAGATGCCGACGACGGCCGCGCCCAGGGACTGGGCGGCCAGCTCCGCGATCAACCACTCCGGTCGGTTGTCACCCAGCACCGCAACCGCGTCTCCGCGTGTGACGCCCAGCGCGTGCAGGCCGTGGGCCAGGCACCGGACCCGGTCGGAGTACTCGCTCCAGGTGATCGGTTGCCAGATCCCGTAGAGCTTCTCCTGGAGTGCGACACCTTCGGGGTGCTCGAGTGCCCGCGCCGCGAGCAGCTGCGGAAACGTCAGATCCGCCTGGTTGGTCACCGCCCGGGCGGTCGCGCCGAGCCGCATCACGCGTCCGTCCCGAGGTAGGCCTCGACCACAGCCCGGTTGGCACGGGTCTCCTCGGGGGTGCCGTCTCCGATGAGCCTCCCGAAGTCCAGCACGCTGATCCGATCCGAGATGTCCATGACGACACCCATGTCGTGCTCGATCAGGAGCACGGTCACGTCCCGAAGCTCACTGACGTCGAGGATGTAACGCGCCATGTCCTCCTTCTCCTCCGCGTTCATCCCGGCCATGGGCTCGTCGAGCAGGAGCAAGGAGGGTTCGACGCACAGGGCTCGGCCGAGCTCCACTCGCTTCTGGATGCCGTAGGACAGGGAACCGACGTGGGCATGCCGGTAGGCCTGGAGCTGGAGGAGGTCGATGACCTCTTCGACGAACTCCCGGTGTCGCACCTCCTGGTTGCGCGCCGGACCGAACCAGAGCAGGGCCGGCAGCAACCGGTGACTCATGTGGCGGTGCCGGCCGAGCATCAGGTTCTCCAACAACGTGAGATGGCCGAAGAGCTCGATGTTCTGGAAGGACCGCGCGACACCCTGTCGCGCGATCCGGTGTGGTGGCGATCCCACCAGGTTGCGGCTCGCCGGGCCGTCGCTGCGGTCGCGGGTGTGGAGCAGGAGCCTGCCCTGCTGAGGTCGGTACAGACCGCTGATGCAGTTGAGCAGGCTCGACTTGCCGGCGCCGTTGGGCCCGATCACGGAGTGGATATCCCCCTGGGCGACGGTGAACGAGACCTCACTGAGAGCGTGGATGCCGCCGAACCGCAGAGATACCTCCTGGACCTCCAGCAGCGGCTCTCCCACCGGGACGCGGCTGGAGTTGAGCTCGAAGCGATACGCCCGTGTCAGCAAGGAACCCCCAAGACTGCAGGCCGCCGGATGACGGATGTGACGGACGCTACTCTTCCACTATCTGAAAGCGCAAGCACTCATTTCGGAGTCTGAATCCGCTGGTAGGATGCCCGCGGTTGATATTCGAAAGACGGGAGTGGTAGTGACGGAGTCGCGGGCGCCAACGAGCGACGCTGCCCGAGGGACGCTCGGAACGGTCCGCAACGCGGTGCTGCTGCTCGACC
Organism: uncultured Actinomycetota bacterium; assembly: GCA_963769475.1. Classification (GTDB taxonomy): domain Bacteria; phylum Actinomycetota; class Actinomycetes; order Propionibacteriales; family Nocardioidaceae; genus Nocardioides. The sequence continues at coordinate 834,737 of CAVYLX010000005.1, forward strand.
TGCTCAGTGATGGTCCGGCGTACCAGCAGCTCACGGACCTGGCCGAACGCTCCGGCCTCTCGGTCCCCACGGCTCATCGATTGCTCCGCTCCCTGGTGCTGGCCGACATCGTGGAGCAGGACAGCCGCACCTCGCGATACAGCCTCGGACCGGAGGTGGCCCGGCTCTCCCAGCGCTACTTGGGCCGGCTGCCGATTCTCGGTGCGCTGTCGCCCTACCTCGTCTCCCTGCGCGATGTCCTGCAGGTCACCCTCCACGTGGCCCTGCTGGTCAGGGAGTCCGTGGTGTACGTCGACCGCGTGGACGCCACGGACGGCGGCCCCTACCGCGAGAGCCATCGGGTCGCCAACGCCTTCACGACGCCGTCGGGCCGACTCCTGGTGTCGCGAGCCGCGGACGAGACCTGGGACCACTCGCTGGCCATGCACGGCCGGGACGCGCCGCACGATGTAAGCACCCTCCGCGCCGCCTGGGCCACCGCTCCATGGCTGGTGAGCAGCGAGATGGGGGACCCGGTGCCGGAGGTTGCGGTGGTGGTGCCTGATGCTGGTGGTCGCGCGGTTGCCGCGCTCGCTGCAACCCTTCCCGCCGCTGCCGATGAAGAGAGAGTCGCCACGATCGCGCAGCACCTGTCCCGTGCCGCGACGGCCGCTGGGAGGACCCTTGGCCATGGCTGACGAGCACGCTGAACGTCGAGCGGCGATCGAGGGTTGGGGCCCGATCGCAGAGCAGCTGGCGTGGGCGACGCCGTGGACAGAGCTGTTCCGCGAGAACCCGCCGTACCACCACTGGTTCCAGGGGGGCGAGCTCAATCTCGCCGCCAACTGCACCGACCGCCACCTCCCTGATCGCGCCGACCAGGTGGCCATCTCGTGGGAGGGCGAGCCAGGTGACCGCCGGGTGCTGACCTTCGCCGAGCTCCACGCCGAGGTGGTCTCCCTGGCCGTCGGCCTCGAGCAGCTGGGCCTGGCCCGTGGCGATCGGGTGGCGTTGCACCTCGGCTGGGTGCCGGAAACCGTCGTGTCGCTTCTTGCCGCCCTCCGGCTGGGCGCGGAGGTCACCGTGATCCCGGTGGCTCTTCCCGGCGAGGCCCTGTCGTCACGGCTCGCGGACTTCCGACCGCGCATCCTGTTCACCCAGGACGGCGGTTGGCGCCGCGGCACGATCCTGCCGCTGAAGGCACGCGCGGACGAGGCGATCGAGGCTGCCAGCGGGCTCCAGCACACCATCGTGCTGCGTCGGACCGGCGTGCACGTGGACTGGTTCGAAGGCGACCTCTGGTACGACGAGGTCCTGAGAGACGCGCCGGACGGGTCCGCACCGATCCCGCTCCCCGCGGAGCATCCGGCCCTGGCCGTCTACGTCGCCAACCGGCGCGGTCGGCCGGTGGCGATCCGCCTCGGGGCGGCCAATCTCGCGGTCGTGGCGCTGGCCAACCACCGCTACGCGATGTGCGAGGGCGAGGTGTTCTGGGGAGCCGCCGACGTCGCTTGGCTCGGGGCCCAGACCCACGGCATCTTCGGCCCACTGCTCGCCGGCACTACCAGCGTGATGTACGAGGGGACCCTCGACTACCCGGACCCGGCCAGGTTCTGGCAGATCGTCGAGCGCTACTCCGTGTCCTCGCTGGTCACCTCGCCGTCGATCGTGCGCGCGATCAGGGGATGGTCGCTGACCGCACCTGGGGGGTCGGCCTCGCTGCGCCGGGTGGTGACCATCGGCGAGCGCCTCGAGCCCGAGCTGCGCGCGTGGCTGGCAGGCGCCCTGGACTCCGAGGTGACCCTCGCTGACGCGTGGGGCCAGATGGAGCTGGGCGGGATCGTCGCCTACGACCTGCCGGAATCACCACCGATGCTGCCCGATCCCGGGTTCGCGATCCTCGACGAGCTGGGCGATCCGGTGCCCGAGGGGAACTCCGGCGAGTGGGTGATGCTCCACCCTTGGGCGGGTGTGATGCGCGGCGTGGAGGCCGGGGACGAGGATCCGACCTCGTACCACTGGGAGCGGCATCCTGGCCGGTACGCGACCGGAGACCTAGCTCGACGGAACGCTCGAGGAGACATCGAGTTCCTGGGTCGCGCCGACGAGGTGATCTCGGTGTCCGGCCAGCTGGTGTCGCTCACCGAGGTCCGCGACATCTTGCAGGACCAGCCGTTCGTCCGCTGGGCGGAAGCGTTCGAGCGGATCGACGCGCGACTGGGCCGGTCAGTTGCCGCCGCAGTTGTCCTGGAGGCTGGTGCGGCGGACGACATCGTGACTTTGCGCGAGCTTCAGGACACGGTGCGAGAACTGCTCGGAGGGCTCAGCAGGCCGCGCGCCCTGCTGATTCTGGATCGTGTCACCGACGAGGTGTCCGATGCGCCACTGCGGCGCGCCCTCGGAGTGATCGCCGCCACCGCCGGAAGCGACCCGCAGCTGGTCACCTGGGAACAGGTCCGCGCAGCCGCCAGTGCCTGACCGGCGCCTCAGCCGGGAGGCCAGCCGAAGGAACGGCCGGCGAGAAGGTGCAGGTGGACGTGGAAGACCACTTGCCCCGCGCCGGCGCCGGTGTTGAACGCCAGCCGGTAGTCGTCGTGACCCTCGGCCGTGGCTACGGCTGCGGCGGTTGTGACCAGCTCGGCCGAGGCGGCGGGATCACCCGCGGCGAGCGCGGCGGCGTTGTCGTAGTGGTCCTTGGGCACGACGAGCACATGAAGGGGCGCCTGCGGGTTGACGTCGCGGAACGCCACGGTCCGCTCGGTCGAGTGCACGACCTCGGCCGGGATGTCGCCGGCCACGATCTTGCAGAACAGGCAGTCGTCCATGGTTCTCCTCCCGAGAAGATCTTTGCACGAGGGCCGAGCGGTTTCATGGACGCACAAAGTGGTCCTACGCGATGGTGACACCCATGACCCAAGGCACCACCGAGAGCACCACCGCCCGGCGCGATCGGCTGGTCGCGGCCGCGACACAGGCGACGGGGCTCGACGACTTCGGCGAGGACAGCTGGCGGGAGGGGCTCGACATCCTGCTGGAGTCGCTGGCCGAGAGTGCCGAGCTGAACGAGATCGGCGTCGGGGTGGCGGAGGACGGCATCGTCACCGACCTGTCCAACCGGCTGCGGATCGAGGGCTGGCGCGCGGGCCACCCGGAAGTCGCCGAGCAGGAGATCCGCCGCCCGATCGTGATCGTCGGTCAGCCCCGTACCGGCACGACGATCCTGCACGACCTGATGGCGCAGGACCCCGCCAACCGCGCCCCGCTGAGCTGGGAGATCGAGCGGCCGGTGCCGGCGCCGCAGACCGCGACGTACGACACCGATCCCCGCATCGAGGAGTGCCAGGCCGGCTTCGACCTGGTCGAGTCGTTCATCCCCGGCTTCGCCGCCTTCCACGAGCTCGGCGCCCGCCTGGCCCAGGAGGACGTGCGCATCTTCACCGGCGACTTCCGGTCGATGCAGCACTCGCTGCAGTTCCACGTGCCGGGCTACAACCACTGGCTGCTGCACGAGGCGGACCTGGCGCCGGCGTACCGCTATCACCGGAAGTTCCTCCAGCACCTCCAGTCCGAGCACCACTCCGAGCGCTGGCTGCTCAAGTCGCCGGCCCACCTGTGGAACCTGCCGGCGCTGATCGCGGAGTACCCCGACGCGATCGTGATCCAGAACCACCGCGACCCGCTCAAGGTGATCGCCTCGATCAGCGCCCTCGGCGCGAGCCTGCGGGAGATGACGACCGACTCGTTCGAGGTCAGCACCCTGGCCGCGCAGTACGGCGAGGACATCCTGCTCGGTCTCGACCGGGCGCTCGAGGCGCGCAACGACGGGCTGTTCGCGCCCGGGCAGGTCGTCGACATCCGCTACCAGGACATCCGGCACGACCTGATCGGCGCCGTCGCGCGGATCTACGACGAGATCGGCCTCGAGCTGACCGCGCAGGCCGAGTCGCGGATGCGGGCGTTCCTGGCCGCCCACCCGGGCGACCAGGCCGGGAGCCTCAAGCGCTACTCGTTCGCCGAGACCGGGCTCGACGAAAGCGAGTTCCGGGCGCGGGCGTCGGCGTACCAGGAGTTCTTCGGCGTGGAGTCCGAACCCCTGGGCTGACGGGTCAACCGCCGTGTCAACCGTTGGGCCGGGTCGGGCGTGCTACTAGCGTGACTGTCCATGCAATGGCCGCCGGCTCCTCGGGAGCGGCGCTGAACCGCGAACGCTGGACCGCCGACGAGGCGGTCGAGCAGCTGTACGCCGCCCACTGGAAGCAGCTGGTGCGCCTGTCCGTGCTGCTCGTGCGCGACACCGGCACCGCCGAGGAGATCGTGCAGGACGCGTTCGTCGCGGTGCACGGTCGCTGGGGCAAGCTGCGCGAACCCGAGAAGGCGCTGGCCTACCTGCGCCAAGCCGTGGTCAACCGGAGCCGCTCGTCGCTGCGTCACCGCGCCGTCGTACAACGGCATGCCGCGCGGGAGGCCGATCCGCCACCGGCGCCCGGCGCCGACGAGGCATCGCTCGACACCGACCGCCGCGGCGCCGTGCTCGACGCACTGCGCGCCCTCCCCCGACGCCAGCGCGAGGTGCTCGCGCTCCGCTACTACCTCGACCTGTCCGAGACCGAGATCGCCGACACCCTCGGCATCAGCCGCGGCTCCGTGAAGGCCCATGCCTCCCGCGGATCGGCCGCCCTGCGCGAACTCCTGGATGGAGCAGACCTGTGACCGGCAATATTCCTGACAACGAAGTGCGCGAGCTGCTGACCGACGCCGTCTCCGACGTCGAACCGGCCCACCGCCTCGCCGAGATCCAGGCCCGCACCGCCCGGCCCGACCGGCGCTCGCGCTGGTACGTCGCCGGCGGCGCGATGCTCGCCACGGCCGCGGCGGTCACCACCTTCGCGGTGGTCACCAACCTCGAGAGCGACGACGCGACGGATCCCGATCCCGCGCCCGATCCGACCGAGGCCGTCGAGACGCATGCGGTGCCGGCGTACTACATCGGTGAGACGCCGCACGGGCTGCGGCTCTACCGTGAGTTCGCCAACGTCGATGCCACCATCCCGAAGCTCGAGGCCTCGCTCTCGCTCCTCGAGAGCGGCGCGGCCGACCCCGACTACACGAGTGCCTGGGGACCGGAATCGTTCGCCGACGTGAGCGTCCAGGGCGAGGTGATCTACGTCGACCTGGCCGACGAGTCGCTGCACGACCGGCCGGCGGGCATGTCCAAGGAAGAGGCCGGGCTCGCCATCGAGCAGGTGATCTACACCGTGCAGGGCGCACTGGGTCAGGGGCGGCTGCCCGTGCAGTTCCGGATCAACGGCAACCCCACCAACCAGACGCTCGGCGAGGAGACTTCGAATCCCCTGGTGGAGAGTCCCCAGCTCGACGTGCTCGCCCTGGTCAGCATCACCGACCCGGCCGAGCGCGCGGTCGTGAGCGAGTCGTTCACCGCCATGGGCGTAGCCAGCTCCTTCGAGGCGACGGTGCGGTGGCAGATCCGCGACGCTGATGACGCGGTCGTGCTGGAGTACTCCGCCATGGCCGACGGCTGGGAGGGCAAGCTCTGGCCCTGGAAGACCGAGATCGACGTCTCAGGTCTGGAACCCGGCACCTACACGTTCGTGGCGCTCACCGATGACCCGACTGGCGGCACCGAAGGTCCCGGCGCGACGTCCGACACGCGGACCATCGTCGTCGAGTAGGTCCACCACCCCACACCCCGACCAGAGAAGGATGGACACCATGACTTCCCCACGCTCTCGTTCGCTCCTCCTGGCTGTGGCGGCTACGGCCGCGGCCGTCGTCCTCGCCGGCTGCGGCAGCGACGACCCGGAGCCCACCGCCACCGACCCCGGGGCCAGTGACACCCCGTCGCCGGAGCCCACGGACCCGGCCACGACCGACCCGGCCTCACCCGAGACCAGCGACAGCGGCGAGCCGGCCGACACCGTGGCCGTGCCGATCTACTTCGTGGGCGACGGCCCGAGGGGACCCGTGCTCTTCCGCGAGTTCCGGCAGGTCGAGGCGGACAACCCCGCGGCCGAGGCGCTGGCCCTGCTGGCCGCGGGCGACGTGCTGGACCGTGACTACCGCACGCCTTTCCCAGGTGGCGCCTCGCTTCGGTGAGGTCACCCACGACGAGTCGATCATGGTCGAGCTCGCGGACGAAACCCTCACCCAGCGCCCGCCCGGCATGACGAACGCCGAGGCCAAGATCGGCTTGCAGGCTCTCGTCTACACGGTGCAGGGAATTCTGCAGGAGCGACTGCCGGTGACGGTCTCGTTCGACGGCCGAGCCGACCAGCGTGCTCGGCATCGATACGTCTGCTGGCATCAAGGCGGCTCCCCAGCTCGACGTACTCAACCTGGTCAACGTGACCACGCCGGAGGAGGGCGCCACCGTGAGCGGTTCCTTCACCGCTACGGGCGTGGCCAGCTCGTTCGAGGCGACCGTGCCGTGGGAGATCCGCCAGGGCGACCAGGTCGTCAAGAAGGGGTTCTCGACCGCGGAGGGCTGGCTGGACAAGCTCTACCCGTGGGAGGCCGAGGTCGATGTCTCGGACCTGGCGCCTGGTGAGTACACGTTCGTCGCCATGACCGACGACCCCTCTGGCGGCGAGGGGTTCGGTCCGAGCGAGGACTCGAAGACCATCACGGTCGAGTGAGGCTCTCCCGACAGCGGCTCAACCGGACCCTGCTCCTGCGCCAGCACCTGCTGGAGCGGGTGTCGATGCCCGTCGCCGAGATGAGCCGGCACCTGATCGGACTCCAGGCGCAGGAGAACCTGCCGCCGTTCCTGTCGCTGTCCGCGCGGCTCACCGACTTCGACCCGCTCGACGTCACCCGCGGGCTCGAGGAGAAGTCGCTGGTGCGGCTGCTGACCATGCGCGGCACGGTCCACCTGCTCGTGCCGGAGGACGCGTTGATGCTCCGCCCGTTCACTGCTTCGGTGCACGAGCGCGAGATCAAGATCAGCCAGAACATCGCCGAGGCCCGTGAGGTCGACCGGGAGGCCTTCGCAGCAGCGGTAGCCGAGCTCCTGGCCGACGCGCCGATGCCCCAGCGCGACCTGGGCGCGGCGCTGGCCGAGAGGTTTCCGGCGTACGCCGCGACCAAGCTGGGCCAGCTGGCCAGGTCGGTGGCGCCGCTCGCGCAGATCCCACCTCGCGGCACCTGGAAGGGCTCGGGCGGCGTCGTCTACCAGCACGTCGACCGCTGGGTCGGCCAGCCACTGGTCGAGCCCGACGTGGAGGAGATCGTGCGCCGCTACCTGCGCGCCTTCGGCCCGGCGACGGCTGCCGACGTGACCGCCTGGTCGGCGGTGACCCGGCTCGGGCCGGTCGTGAAGGCGATGGACGACCTGGTGCAGCACGAGGACGAGGACGGCAAGGTCCTCTACGACGTCGCCGACGGACCGATCGCCGAGGAGGACGCCCCGGCGCCGGTGCGCCTGTTCGGCGCCTACGACAACGTGTGGCTCTCCCACGCCAAGCGCGACCGGGTCACCGACCCCGAGAAGCGCACCGCCTGGATGGGCGCCAACGGCGCCTCGGCCATGTCGCTGCTCGTCGACGGCTGGATGGAAGGGCTCTGGCGCCTCGACGACGGCAAGGTCACGGTGGTCGAGCTGCACCGGCCGCTGACCAAGCGCGAGCAGGCCGAGCTCGACGAGGAAGCCGCCCGCGTCGAGGCACTGATGGCCCGCTGAGCGAACGCGTTCGCCGAGAGTGAACGGCGTTTACGGTTCGGAACAACGGAGTGGGGCCAGGAGTTGAGTCGGTATCTGTCAACTCTTCTGAGAACGAGGGACCCCGATGTCCGACTCTCCCCGCAAGCTTCCGGTGCTGTTCCTGCCCGACGTCGTGCTGCTGCCCGGCATGGTCGTCCCCGTTGCGCTCGACGAGCAGGCCCAGGCCGCCGTCGACGCCGCCCAGTCGGCCGGCACCGAACCCGCCGAGCTGCTGATCGCGCCGCGGCTCGACGACCGCTATGCGACGTACGGCGTGATCACCACGATCGAGAAGGTCGGCCGGTTCAGCCGCGGCGGCCCAGCGGCGGTGCTGCGTGCCGGAGAGCGGGCCGCGATCGGCAGCGGCGTGACCGGGCCGGGTGCGGCGCTGTGGGTCGAGGCGACCCCGGTCGGCTCCGAGGAGATCACCGACCGGGTGCGCGAGCTGACGGCTGAGTACAAGAAGCTCGTCATCGCCGAGCTGCAGCGGCGCGAAGCGTGGCAGATCGTCGATACGTTCAGCTCGCTGACCGACCCCGAAGCGATCACCGACACGGCCGGGTGGGCGCCGTACCTGAACAACGAGCGCAAGCGCGAGCTGCTCGAGACGCCCTCCGTCGAGCGCCGGCTCGAGCTGCTCATCGAGTGGACCCAGGAGCACCAGGCCGAGGTCGAGGTCACCGAGAAGATCGACGGTGACGTGCGCGAGGGCCTGGAGAAGTCGCAGCGCGAGTTCCTGCTGCGACAGCAGCTCGCTGCGATCCGCAAGGAGCTCGGCGAGGGCGAGCCGGACGGCGCCGACGACTACCGCACCCGGGTGGAGTCCGCGGACGTGCCCGACAGCGTGCGCGAGTCGCTGCTGCGCGAGGTCGACAAGCTCGAGCGCTCCAGTGAGCAGAACCCGGAGGCCCAGTGGATCCGCACCTGGCTCGACACCGTGCTGGAGCTGCCCTGGAACACCACGACCGAGGACTCCACCGACCTCGACGCCGCTCGCGCGGTGCTCGACGCCGACCACCACGGTCTGGACGACGTCAAGGACCGGATCGTCGAGTACCTCGCGGTCCGGGCCCGCCGGGCCGAGCGCGGCCTCGAGGTGATCGGCGGTCGCGGAAGCGGCGCCGTGATCCTGCTGGCCGGGCCTCCAGGAGTCGGCAAGACCTCGCTCGGCGAGTCCGTCGCGCGCACCCTGGGCCGCAAGTTCGTCCGGGTCGCCCTCGGCGGCATCCGCGACGAGGCCGAGATCCGCGGTCACCGGCGCACCTACGTCGGCGCACTGCCCGGCCGGATCGTCCGCGCCATCAAGGAGGCCGGCTCGATGAACCCGGTCGTGCTGCTCGACGAGGTCGACAAGGTCGGCTCCGACTACCGCGGCGACCCGGCCGCGGCCCTGCTCGAGGTGCTCGACCCGGCGCAGAACCACACCTTCCGCGACCACTACCTCGAGCTCGACCTCGACCTGTCGGACGTGCTGTTCATCGCCACCGCCAACGTGGTCGAGCAGATCCCCGGCCCGCTGCTGGACCGGATGGAGCTGGTCACGCTCGACGGCTACACCGAGGACGACAAGGTCGCCATCGCGCGCGACTTCCTGGTGCCTCGCCAGCTCGAGCGGGCGGCGCTGACGACCGACGAGATCACGGTGACCGACGGCGCGCTGCGGGAGATCGCGGCCAACCACACCCGCGAGGCCGGCGTACGCCAGCTGGAGCGGATCGTGGCGAAGGCGTTCCGCAAGGCCGCGACCAGGCTCGCGTCCGGCACGCCGGCGCCGATCCTGGTCGACGACGTCACTCTCAAGGACCTGATCGGTCGGCCGCGGTTCACTCCCGATGCGCACGAGCGCACCGAGGTGCCCGGGGTGGCGACCGGCCTGGCCGTGACCGGTCTCGGCGGCGACGTGCTCTACATCGAGGCGTCCGCCCTTCCCGACGGCGCCAGCGGGCTCAGCCTGACCGGCCAGCTCGGAGAGGTGATGAAGGAGTCGGCCCAGATCGCGCTCAACTACGTGCGCAGCCACACGGCCGAGCTCGGCGTCGACCCCTCGGCGCTCGACAAGCCGGTGCACGTCCACGTGCCGGCGGGTGCGGTGCCGAAGGACGGTCCCTCGGCGGGCGTCACGATGATCACTGCACTCGTGTCGCTGGCCACCGGGCGACCGGTGCGCGGCGACGTCGGGATGACCGGCGAGGTGTCGCTGACCGGCCGGGTGCTGCCGATCGGCGGGCTGAAGCAGAAGCTGCTCGCCGCCCAGCGCGCCGGGCTGACCGACGTGTTCGTGCCGGCCCGCAACGAGCCGGACCTGGACGACGTACCGGCCGACGTGCTGGAAGCGGTGACCGTGCACCTGGTCTCCGACGTCCGCGAGATCCTCGCGGTCGCACTGGAACCGGCGGCCACAGCCACCCAGACCGCAGCAGCCTGAGCTAGCGCCCCTCGAACACCGGGGGGCGCTTCTCGGCGCGGGCGGCGGCGGCCTCGCGGACGTCGTCGCTGGCCCAGCAGGCCGCGAACGACGCCTCGATCTCGGCCTCGTGCGTGGTGTCGATCATCGCGGTGAGCACCCGCTTGTTGTGGGCGAGGCTGAGCGGTGCGAGCTGGGCGATCTCGCGCGCCCAGGCGAGGGCGATGTCGAGGTCTCCGGGCCGGTCGGCCAGCCCGCAGTGCAGCGCCTGGTCGCGGTCGATCGTCTCGGCGGCGATCATCAGCCGGCGAGCCACACCGCCACCGGCGATGGCGGCCAGCGAGCGGATCGTCCAGGCATCGACGGCCATGCCGTTGCGCGGCGTCGGCACCGCGAACTTCGCGGTCTCGTCGGCCACCCGCAGGTCACAGGCCAGAGCGAGCTGGGTGCCCGCGCCGATCGCCGGGCCATTGACGGCCGCGATCACGGGGACCGGCAGCCGGGTCAGGCCGTGCAGCATCCCGTAGAGCGCCTCGAGGAACTCCTGGCCATAGACCCCGCCGAGATCAGCTCCCGAGCAGAACGCCGAACCCCGTCCGGTCACCACGAGGACGCGGGCACCGGCCTCCACCTCTGCGGCCGCCGCTTCGGAGATCGCCCGGCACTGGGCGAGGTCGAGGGCGTTGCGACGGTCGGGGCGGTTGAGCTCTAGGACGGACACCGATCCGTCGCGCCTGGTCTCCAGCACGCCCGTCAGCGTAGGGCGTCGGGCGCTACTGCCAGCGCGGGGTCCGGCTCAGCAGAGCGCTCACGGCAGCGAGGCCGGCGGTGGAGGTGCGCAACACCTCGTCGCCGAGGCGGACCGAGCGCGCGCCGGCCTCCGTGAACGCTGCGATCTCCGCGTCGGTGAGCCCGCCCTCGGGTCCGACGACCACGACAATCTGACCTGCCGCGGGGACCTCGATCGCGGCGAGCGAGGCACCCGCCTCCTCATGGAGTACGACGGCAAGGGCCGCCCCGCGCACCAGCCCGACCACGTGGTCGGTGCCGGCCAGGTCGCCGATCTCGGGGTGCCAGGTGCGGCGCGACTGCTTGGCCGCCTCGCGCGCGGTGGAGCGCCAGCGGGCCAGCCCCTTGGCGATCCGCTCCCCCTTCCACACGGCGACCGACCGCTCGGCGGCCCACGGCACGACCCGCGCGACCCCGACCTCGGTGAGGAGCTCGACGGCCAGCTCGCCGCGGTCGCCCTTCGGCAGCGCCTGCACGACCGTGATCGCCGGCTGCGGCTCGGGGTGGATCTCGACGCTGGTCGCCTCGACGGTGAAGACCCGCTTGCCGGTGCTGGCCACCGAGCCGGTCAGCGACGCGCCGGCCCCGTCGCTCAGCACCACCGACTCGCCGATGCGGAGCCGGCGTACCGCCACCGCGTGATGGGCCTCGTCACCCTCGACGGTGACGACGTCACCGGCGCGAACCCCGGCCAGCGTCGGCACGAGGTGCAGCGGCAACGTCATCGGATCAGTGAGGGTTGAACGCGTCGCGCAGCCGACCGAACACCGACTTCGAGCCGGGCTGCACCTTGCCGGTCGGCGTCTCCTCGCTGCGGATCGCCGCCAGCTGCCGCAGCAGCTCCTCCTGCTGGAGGTCCAGCTTGGTCGGAGTCTCCACGCCGATCGAGACGATCAGGTCGCCGCGCCCGCCACGCAGACCCGGGACGCCGCGCCCGCGCAGCACCTGCTCGGAGCCGGACTGCGTGCCCGGACGGATCTCCAGCTCGAACGACGTCTCGACGCCCGAGCCGGCGCCCTGCTCGACGTCGGCCTCGAGCGTGGGCAGCGTCAGCGTGGTGCCGAGCGCGGCGGCGGTCATCGGCAGCGCGATCTGGCAGTGCAGGTCGTTGCCGTGGCGGGTGAAGGTCGGGTGCGCGGCGACGTGGATCTCGACGTAGAGGTCGCCGGCCGGTCCGCCGCCGGGGCCGATCTCGCCCTGGTCGCTGAGCTGGACCCGGGTGCCGTTGTCGACGCCGGCCGGGATCTTCACGGTCAGCGTCCGGCGCGACCGCACCCGGCCGTCGCCGGAGCACTCGCGGCAGGGGTCGGGGATGAGCACGCCGAAGCCACGGCAGGCCGCACACGGCCGCAGGGTCCGGATCTCGCCGAGGAACGACCGCTGCACATGGGCCACCTCGCCCTGGCCGCGGCAGGTCTCGCACGGGATGGGTTCGGTGCCGGGAGCGGCGCCGTCGCCGTGGCAGGTCGTGCACAGCACGGCGGTGTCGACCTTGATCTCGCGGGAGACGCCGAAGGCAGCCTCGGCCAGCTCGATCTCCAGCCGGATCAGGGCGTCCTGGCCCCGGCGTACTCGCGAGCGCGGACCGCGCCCCTGGGCCGCACCGGGCTGGCCCCCGAAGAACGCGTCCATGATGTCGGTGAACGAGAACCCGGCGCCCTGGCCGAAGTCGGCGCCACTGCCGAACGGGTTGCCGCCGCGGTCGTAGGCGGCGCGCTTCTGCGGATCCGACAGCACCTCGTAGGCCTGCGAGATCACCTTGAACCGCTCCTGCGTCTCCGGGTCAGGGTTGACATCGGGGTGCAGCTGGCGGGCGAGGCGTCGGTAGGCCTTCTTGATGGCGTCGGCGTCCGCGTCGCGGGCGACACCGAGGAGGGCGTACAGGTCCTGGCTCAACGTTGGGTTCCTTCAAGTCGTTTCGGAGTCGGGTGACGAGGCTCAGGCCTCGTCGAGGATGCGGGAGACGTAGCGGGCCACCGCGCGAACGGCGGCCATCGAACCTGGATAGTCCATCCGGGTGGGGCCGACCACGCCGAGCGTGGCCACGGCGTCGTCGTGGGGTCCGTAGCCAGTGGCGACCACGCTGGTCGACGAGAGCTCCTCGTAGGGACCCTCATGACCGATGCGCACGGTGACCATGCCGCCGGTGGACTCGCCGAGCAGCTTGAGCAGCACCACGTGCTCCTCCAGCGCCTCGAGCAGTGGCCGGACGGCGGAGTCGAAGCTGTCGCCGTACCTGGCCAGGTTGGCGGCGCCGCCGACCGCGATCCGCTCGTCGGACCGGTGGTCGCTCATCGCCTCCACCAGGGTCTCGACGACGAGCAGTACGTCGGCGGAGGCGGTCACCAGGTCACCCAACGAAGTGACCGCGTCGGCGATGACCTCACCTGCGGCGGCCCGATTGACCACGGTTCTCAGGTCGGCGAGGTCGGCGTCGACGATCTCGGTCGCCAGCTCGACCACACGCTGCTCGACGCGGCCGGTGCTGAGGATCACCACCACGAGCAGGCGGTTGGGCGCCAGCGCGACCAGCTCGATGTGGCGCACCGTCGAGCGGGACAGCGTGGGGTACTGGACCACCGCGACCTGACGGGTCAGCTGCGAGAGCATCCGCACCGACCGGTTCACCACGTCGTCGAGGTCGACGGCGCCGTCGAGGAAGGTCGCGATCGCGCGCTTCTCGGCAGTGCTCATCGGCTTGACCGTGGTCAGCCGGTCGACGAACAGGCGATAGCCCTTGTCGGTGGGCACCCGCCCGGCACTGGTGTGCGGCTGGGTGATGTAGCCCTCGTCCTCGAGCGCCGCCATGTCGTTGCGCACCGTCGCCGGCGAGACGCCGAGCCGGTGCCGCTCGACCAGAGCCTTGGAGCCGACCGGCTCCTCGGTGGCGACGTAGTCCTCCACGATGGCGCGGAGTACGGCGAGCCTGCGGTCCTCCTGCATCTCGCCTCCTCCGTGACTGGCGCTGCGATTCGTCTGGCACTCGTTCGCCCCGAGTGCCAATGCTACTAGGCGGCACGATCACCTTCCGGACACGTCGCGCAATAGGTTAGGCTTACCTAACCGCGAGCAGAGAGGTCCGCATGTCACCACACACCCTGAGCCAGACCGAGCTGGCCGGCACGGCCCGCAGCATCCTGGCCTGTCCCGCGGGCGTCAACCTGGTCGTCGACGGCGTCGACGACGTGCTCGCCGGCATGGACGACCTGGGCATGCGCGACCTGGGCGGGCAGCCGACCTTCTCCTGTCCCCCGGACACCCCGCTCGCGGTCGCCGCCCGCGCGGGCCGCAGCGCGCTGCTCACCCTCGAGAGCGCCCTCGGCCTGGTGGGTTCCCCCGACCGGGCGGCCACCCTCACCTTGTCGGGTCGGCTCGAAACGCGCGGCCACGAGGACTGTGAGTGCTGCGGTGAGACCCGCGCAGCCGTGGTCATGGAGCTCAACTTCGCGCTGCTCTCCCGCCAGACCGAGGGGGAGCCCGAACGCCAGCACCGGGTGCCGCTCGAGCACTTCCGCTCCCCCGAGCACCACCTCAACCGGGGCTTCCTGCAGCGGTCGGTCGAGCACGCCAACGGCTGCCACCAGGAGGAGTTGCGCCGCGCCGTCTCCACCACGTCGGGCACCCGGCTGTCGGACGTCGTCGGGGTCACCCTGACCGGACTGACCCCGCACCAGGTGGAGGTGCAGTGGGTCGACCTGCGCGGCTCGCACTCCCAGGTACTGGTGTTCCGCCGCGCGGCCCGCAACGCGGAGGAGCTCGGCGAGCTGCTGCGCAGGGAGCTGCACGCCGGCCTCTGCTGACCGGCGTACCCTCGCCGGGTGCCATTCACCGAGGTAGCCGACCGGGTCTGGGTTGCTCGCTACGAGTGGTTCGACGTCAACGTCTCACTCATCGCCGGCGACCGCGGCCTGCTCGCCGTCGACACCCATGCCAGTGCCGTGGCCGCGCGTGAGGTGATCGACGACATCCGACGGCTCGGCGTCGGCGAGGTCGTGGCGGTGGTCAACACGCACGAGCACTTCGACCACACCTTCGGCAACGGCGAGTTCCGGACGGCGTACGGCGCCGTGCCCATCCACGCCCACGAGACGGCGGCCGAGCAGACCGTGCCAGCCGGCGAGCGGATCAAAGCGCGCTACGACGACGAGCCGGACGACCCGCACCGCGACGAGGTCCAGGCGACCGAGCTCGTGCCCGCCGACCACACGTTCTCCTCGGCAGCGGCGCTCGACCTCGGTGACCGGATGGTCGAGCTCGTGCACCCGGGGCGGGGCCACACCGCTGGCGATCTCGTGGTCCGCGTGCCCGATGCCGACGTGGTGCTCGCCGGCGACCTGGTCGAGGAGTCCGTCGCCCGCAACGGCGTGCCGGGCTTCGGCGCCGACTGCTACCCGCTCGAGTGGCCGCTCAGCCTCGACATCGTCCTCAGCCTGACCACGCCGGCCTCGGTCGTGGTGCCGGGTCACGGCGCGCCGGTCAACCGCGAGTTCGTCGAGGACCAGCGCAACGCCATCGGCGTCGTCGCCGAGACCATCCGCGACCTGGCCACCCGCGGCGTGCCCCTCGCCGAGGCGCTCGAGACCGGCCAATGGCCGTATCCACGCGAGGAGCTGGTCGACGCGGTCCGCCGCGGCTACGAGCATCTCCCCCGCAGCCAGAAGCGGCTGCCGCTGATCTGACGGGGTACCGGCCCGCATGAGCAACAACGAGGAAGAGACCTCCGAGGACCTGGGCATCGACGACGAGCAGCTGCCCGACGACCTGGTGCCCGGCGACGACAATCCTCTGGCCGAGGGGCTCGACGACGGCGAGACCGTCGACGACCTGCTCGACGGTGGCAAGACCGCCGACGAGAAGGACGGCAGCGAGGAATACGACGAGGGTGACGATTCCGACACCGAAAGCGAGTCCGGCGAGTCGTGACCCAGACTGTCGGTGCCCGGACCTACGGTCGTGGGGTGACAGATCGTTACGGCACCGACGTCCTCGCCGGAGACTGGCGAAGCCGAAGGGCGGCCGTGCCGTCGAGGTGGCAGCCGAGCTCGGCGCCGTCGTCGAAGAGGTGATGACCGACTGGTGCGGCGAGATCGTGGCGATCGACCGCGACCTCGACACCCTCACCCTGGAGGACCGCCGACAGCGTCGCCGCACCTTCCCGCTGGGCCCGGGCTTCCTGCTCGACGGCAAGCCGGTGATCCTCACCCCGCCCGTCCGGCGCTCCGCGCCTGCCCGCCCGACGCGCACGGCGTCGGGCTCGGTCGCCGTCCATGACGCCAAGGCCCGGGTCGCCCGGGCCAGCCGGATCTTCGTCGAGGGCCGGCACGACGCCGAGCTGGTCGAGCGGGTCTGGGGCGACGACCTGCGCATCGAGGGCGTCGTGGTCGAGTACCTCGGCGGCATCGACGACCTGGCCGACCACCTCGTCGACTTCCGGCCCAGCTCGGAGCGCAAGGTCGGCGTGCTCGTCGACCACCTGGTGCCGGGATCGAAGGAGAGCCGGATCGCCCAGGGCATCGCCCGCTCCGACGTCGGCCGGCACGTGCTGGTCGTCGGCCATCCGTTCATCGACGTCTGGGCGGCCGTGAAGCCGGACCGGATCGGGCTCCAGAGCTGGCCCGACGTGCCCCGGTCGATCGAGTGGAAGAAGGGCGTCTGCCAGCACCTCGGCTGGCCGCACCGCGACCAGGCCGACATCGCCCGCGCGTGGCAGCACATCCTGTCGCGGGTCCACTCCTACGACGACCTCGAGCCGGCCCTCCTCGGCCGGGTCGAGGAGCTCATCGACTTCGTCACCACTCCCTGACGCCTAGGGCAGCAGGTCACGCACCACGGCGTCGGCGAGCAGTCGGCCCTGTTGCGTGAGCACCAGCCGGTCTCCTTCGAGCACGATCAGCGCGCGGTCGACGAGCTCGGGCACCGCCTTGCGGCCGACGTGGTCGAGCACGTCGAGCGACATCCCCTCGCGCAGCCGGACCTCGAGCAGCACCCGCTCGGTGCGGCGGCTCTCGGCGTCGAGCGTCTCGCCGGCGTGCGCGGGGCTCATGCCCGCGGCCAGGCGGTCGGCGTACGCCGCGGGGTGCTTGACGTTCCACCAGCGCACGCCGCCGACGTGGGAGTGGGCGCCGGGGCCGACGCCCCACCAGTCGCCGCCGGTCCAGTAGCCGAGGTTGTGGCGGCACCGGGCGGCCTCGTCGCGGGCCCAGTTGGAGACCTCGTACCAGCCCAGGCCGGCCGCCTCGAACCTCGCGTCGGCCGCCAGGTACTTGTCGGCGAGGTCGTCCTCGTCGGGCATCGGCAGCTCGCCGCGCCGCACGCGCCGGGCCAGGGCGGTGCCGTCCTCGACGATCAGTGAGTACGCCGACACATGGTCGGGCGCACACGCCAGCGCGGCCTCGACGGTCGTGTCCCAGTCGGCCAGGGACTCGCCCGGCGTGCCGTAGATCAGGTCCAGGCTGACCTGGTCGAAGCCCGCCCGCCGGGCTCCGGCGACCACGTCCGGCACCCGGAGCGGGTCGTGGGTGCGGTCCAGCGTGCGCAGCACGTGATCCACGGCCGACTGCATGCCGAACGAGATCCGGTTGAAGCCCACCTCGCGCAGCCCCGCCAGCTGTCGCTCGTCGACCGAGTCGGGGTTGGACTCGGTGGTGATCTCGGCGTCGGCTGCGATCCCGAACTCCGATCCGATGGCAGCGAGCACGGAGCCGAGGTCGGCCGGGCTCAGCAGGGTCGGGGTGCCACCGCCGAAGAAGATCGTCGAGACCGGCAGGTCCACGTCGCCGAGCACCTGCCTGGCGCGGCGTACCTCGTCGATGGCGGAGGCGGCGTACGTCGAACGCGAGGCGCCGGTGCCGAGCTCCTCGGCGGTGTAGGTGTTGAAGTCGCAGTAGCCGCACCGGACCGTGCAGAACGGCACGTGCACGTAGACCCCGAACGGCCGCTGCCCCAGCTCCGCCAACGCCCCCGCCGGCAGCGAACCGTCGGCAGGCAGTGCATCACCAGCAGGCAGGGCGGACGGCATGCCCCCATTGTCCGTTAGACCGGCACACCGAAGATGCCGAGCAGGCCTCGGCGGGCGAGGCCGTTGCGCTCGACGATCTGCGGGAGGTCGTGGGAGAGGCCGAGATCATGGTCGTGGTCGTGGTCGTGGTCGGAGCTGGTGTGCGTCTTCATGTGCCAACCCTGTCGCCAGCACCTGTGCGTTTGCTGTGCCCTACCCGCGATCAGGCATAGAAAGCGGCGATCCGCTCCTCGTTGTTGGTCTCGACCACGTTGCGCTTGACCTTCATCGAAGGCGTGAGCTCACCGGACTCGATGGTCAGGTCGTGATCGAGGATCTCCCACTTCTTGATGGTCTCCCAGCGGTTGAGCTTGGCGTTGAGCTGATCGACGTAGCCGGCGACCAGCTCGTGCGCTGCCTCGGACCGCACGATCTCGGTGTAGTCCTTGCCCGCCATCCCATTCTCCTCCGCCCAGCCGCTCAACGCGTCGGGGTCGAGGGTGATCAGGGCGACCACGAAGTTGCGGTCGTTGCCGAACACCATGAACTGGCTGGCGTAGGGGCAGGTCGCCTTGAACTTGGACTCGATCGCCGACGGGGCGATGTACTTGCCGCCCGAGGTCTTGAACAGGTCCTTGATCCGGCCGGTGATGGTCAGGAAGCCGTCGGAGTCGAGGCTGCCCTTGTCGCCGGTGCGCAGCCAGCCGTCGTCGGTCAGCGTCTTCGCCGTCTCGTCGGGGAGGTTGTGGTAGCCGGCCATGATGTGCGGCCCGCGGAGCAGCACCTCGTCGCCCTCGCCGATCTTGACCTCGCTGCCCGGCAGCGCGGGCCCGACCGTGCCCATCTTGTAGTCATCGGGGTGGTTGACCGTGGCGCCGGCGGCGTTCTCGGTCATGCCGTAGCCCTCGAGGATCAGGATGCCCGCGGCGTGGAACCAGGCCGCGATCTCGGCGTTGAGCGCAGCGGAGCCGGAGATGAAGAAGCGCACCCGGCCACCGAAGCGCTCGCGCACCTTGCTGAAGACCAGGCGGTCGAAGAGTGCGTGCTGCAGCTTCAGGGGCAGCGGCACGGCCTTGCCCTCGCGCTTGAGCTCGTCGACCTTCATGCCGACCTCGAAGGCCTTGTTGAAGATCTTCTCCTTGGCCCCGCCCTCGGCCTGCTGCATCATCACGATCCGCGCGTGGGCCTTCTCGAAGATGCGCGGCGCGGCACCCATGAACGTCGGCTTCACGATGCCCAGGTTGTCGACGATCTTCTCGACGCGGCCGTCGATCGCGGTGGCGAAGCCGCAGGCGAGCTGCGCGGAGAGCAGGACCTTGCCGAACGAGTGGGCCATCGGCAGCCACAGGAACTGGAGGTCACTCTCGTCGAGGATGTGCTGCGCCTCGATCGCCGCACCCTCGTAGACCCACGCCTTGTGCAGCAGCCGCACGCCCTTGGGGCGCCCGGTCGTACCGGAGGTGTAGATCAGTGTGGCGAGCTGGTCGGGCGCGATCTTCTCGGCGATGGTCTGGATGGCACTGGGGTGGTCGGCCAGGTAGGCGTCACCGAGCTCGGCCAGGGCGTCCATCGTGATCACGCCGTCGCCGTCGGCGGTGCCGTCGAAGGTCACCACCTTCTTGAGCTGCGGCAGCTCGGACCGGTGCTCCTCGATCTTCGCGATCTGCTCGTCGTTCTCGGCGAAGACGAACTGGCACTCGGAGTCGCTGAGGATGTACGCCGTGTCGTCGCCGTTGGTGCTCGGGTAGACCGTGGTCGTCGCGCCGGAGGCGCACATCACCGCGAGGTCGGCGAGGATCCACTCGTAGCGGGTGCCGGAGGCGATGCCGACGCGCTGCTCGGTCTCCAGACCGAGTGCGAGCAGCCCGGCTGCCAGGCTGGTGACCCGGTCGCCGGCCTGCTTCCAGGTCACCGACTCCCAGGCCTCGCCCCTCGGGTAGCGGAACGCCTCGGCGCCGGGTGACTTGGCCACCCGGTCGAGGAACTGGACCGCGACGTTCTGCGGAAGGTGGTCGACGAAGCTGCTGTCGTGATTGACGGGCATGACTCTCCTGCAGTCGGGCCGAGACCTGAATGGACCAGCCGGCGGCATCCCAGGTACGGCCGCCGTTGCGAAGTAAACCTAGATCACCGGCGTACCGATCGGTAGCCACCCCACGCCGACAGCCTCACGCATGAGCGGCGAGCCGACGTAGCACGCGACGGCGCGCCTTCTCCCCGAGTGCCTCGATCTCCAGCAGCTGAGGCAGCAGGTCGTGGTCCGTGGTCAGCGCCCGGAACATCGTGGAGACCGTGACGCCGTGGCCGGGCCGGCTGACCACCGTCATCTCGTCTCCGGCCTCGACCAGGCCGGGCTCGAGCACCCGGAGGTAGGGGCCCGGACGGCCCACGGCCGCGAACCTCTTGACCCAGGCCTTGTTGTCGAACCCGCCCAGGCCCATCCACATCTTGAAGTCGTTGCAGGGCGTCCGGACGGCGGTGATCTCGAGCTGGGCCTGGCCGACCTGCCAGCGTTCGCCGATCTCGGACTCGTTGACGTCGATCCCCTCGGTGGTGAGGTTCTCGCCGAACTGGCCGTTGCGGATCCGGTCGGGGACCAGCTGTCCCAGCTCGCCCCACCAGAAGTCGAGGTCCTCCCGAGCGAAGGCGTAGACCGCCTGGTCGAGCCCGCCGTGGTGCCGGGTGTCGGACGGCTCGTCGCCCTCCGGTCCGTAGACCCCGACCAGCACCGGACCCGGCACTGGCAACTTGTCGATCGACGTACGTCCGATCCCCGCCCAGTCCGCCTCGCGCGGGAGTCCGACGTTGACGGAGGCGACACAGGCCATGCCCTGATTCTCGCACCTCACTCCTGGACGGCCTTGGCGATCGCCACGCACATGGTCAGGTAGTCGGCGTCGGGCTTGTCGGGATGGTCCTCCAGCTCCCACATCGCGTTGTGGACCATCCGCACGATCACCCAGTCGCGGGCCCGGTCCTCGTCGAGTCCGGCCGCGTCGACGACGGCGAGGAAGCGACGGCGCACTCCCCCGCGAACGTCTCCGGCCAGCTCTTCCCAGCGGTTCCAGAGCAGCGGCGCGACCTCGTAGTGGGGGTCGCCGCTGGTCGGCTTGGGATCGATCACCAGCCACGGCTCGCGGTCGGCCGCGAGCACGTTCTCGTAGTGCAGGTCGCCGTGGATCATCGTGCCGGTGCTCGCGGGGTCGCCGACGAAGTCGCGGCCGAGCGAGACGGCCTGTTCGACCAGGCGGTGCGGGATGGGCGCGTTGCGCGCCAGCCGGGTCAGGTCGTCGCTCCACCGCTCGACGTACTCCGTCTGCGGCCGCAGCTGCGGCAGGGCCGGCACGTGGATCCGCCCGTAGAGGCCGGCTACGATCTCGCAGGCCTCGAGGTCCCAGACCTCGGTGAGATCGCGCTGGTGCAGACGCTCCAGCAGCATCGCCCGCCGCGCCGGGTCGGCCCGCAGCAGCCGGACCGCACCGTTGCCGCCCCAGCGCTGCAGGGCGAGGTGCTCGTGCTCCTCCTCCTCGCCGGGGCAGACCAGCTTGAGCACCGCCGACACTCCGTCGCGGGTGCGCACCGGCAGCACCAGCGCCGTCCAGCCGCTCATCGGCTCGCCGTCGGAGACCAGCTCCCACTCCTCGAGGAGGGTGGCCGCCAGCTTCGGGAGGCGGTCGACCCAGGTGGCCCAGGCGGGACCTCGGCCGGCGAACTCGAGCACGTCGACCGGGACAGAGATCACCTCGTCACCCTAGATTGACCGGCAACCAGATTCGGACCGGGAGGACCCCCCATGAAGATGCCCCGTCTACGCCCCAGCTACGCCAACGTCACCTCGACGCTCGCCCTCGTGATCGCCCTCGGCGGCACCGGCGCCTACGCCGCCAACACCATCGGCAGCGGCGACATCAGGCCCGGCGCCGTGAAGTCCTCCGACCTCGGCAACAACGCGGTCAGCGCGCCGAAGGTCAAGGACGGCTCGCTCCAGCTGCAGGACCTCGACACCTCGGCGCGTACGTCGGCCTCCCAGGCACACCGCAGCGGCAACTCTCCCGCGCTCGGGCCCGGCACCCACGGCGTGGCCACCCTGCCGCTCAAGGCCGGGCAGTACGTGCTGCTGGCCAGCACCGGCTACCAGCCCAGCGACGGCGGCGCGAGGGTGATCTGCCGGCTGCGGCTCAACGCCTCGGGCGTCGCTTCTCGCTTCGTGACCAACAACGGCGTCGGCGACCTCAACTGCAGCACGCACACAGTGGTCAGGCTGACCCGGCCCGGGTCGCTGGTGCTCGAGATCGACGTCGAGGCCGGGGACAGCGTCGTCGTGCGCGACCCGAAGGTGACCGCGATCCGGGTCGGCTCGGTCACCGACGTGGAGGTCTCCGGCTGATCAACTACTTCTTGGGCTTGTCTCCGGCCGGGCCGGAGGTGGAGAGCGCGGCGATGAAGGCCTCTTGGGGGACCTCGACGCGGCCGACCATCTTCATCCGCTTCTTGCCCTCCTTCTGCTTCTCGAGCAGCTTGCGCTTGCGGGTGATGTCGCCGCCGTAGCACTTGGCGAGGACGTCCTTGCGCATCGCGCGGATGTTCTCGCGGGCGATCACCCGAGCGCCGATCGCGGCCTGGATCGGCACCTCGAACTGCTGCCTCGGGATCAGCTCCTTGAGCTTGCCGGCCAGCATCACGCCGTACGAGTACGCCGCGTCGCGGTGCACGATCGCGCTGAACGCGTCGACCGGCTCGCCCTGCAGCAGGATGTCGACCTTGACCAGGTCGGCGGCCTGGTCGCCGGAGCGTTCGTAGTCGAGCGACGCGTAGCCCTTGGTGCGCGACTTCAGCTGGTCGAAGAAGTCGAAGACGATCTCGCCCATCGGCAGGGTGTAGCGCATCTCCACGCGGTCCTCGGAGATGTAGTCCATGCCCTGGAGGTTGCCGCGCTTGCTCTGGCAGAGCTCCATGATCGTGCCGATGTAGTCCGCCGGGCTCAGGATCGTGGCCTTGACCATGGGCTCGCGGACCTCGGCGATCTTGCCCTCGGGGTACTCGCTGGGGTTGGTCACCTCGACCTCGGAGCCGTCCTCCATGTGCACCTCGTAGACCACGTTGGGCGCGGTCGAGATCAGGTCGAGGTTGAACTCGCGCTCGAGCCGCTCGCGCACGATCTCCATGTGCAGCAGGCCGAGGAAGCCGCAGCGGAACCCGAAGCCGAGGGCTCCGGAGGTCTCCGGCTCGTAGGCCAGGGCGGCGTCGTTGAGCTGGAGCCGCTCGAGGGCGTCGCGCAGGGTCGGGTAGTCGTCGCCGTCGATCGGGTAGAGGCCGGAGTAGACCATCGGGTTGGGGTGCTTGTAGCCGCCCAGCGGCTCGGTGGCGCCGTGGTGCTGGGAGGTGACGGTGTCGCCGACCCGCGACTGGCGGACGTCCTTCACGCCGGTGATCAGGTAGCCGACCTCGCCGACGCCGATCTCGGTCGACTTGACCGGCTCGGGGCTGATCACGCCGACCTCGAGCATCTCGTGGACGACGCCGTTGGACATCATCTTGATCCGGTCGCGGTGGCTGAGCTTGCCGTCGACCACCCGCACGTAGGTGACCACGCCGCGGTAGGTGTCGTAGACGGAGTCGAAGATCAGGGCCCGGGCGGGAGCGTCGGCGTCACCGACGGGCGCCGGCGTCTGCCGGACGATCTCGTTGAGCAGCGCCTCGACGCCGAGGCCGGTCTTGGCCGAGGTCTGGAGCACGTCGCTGGGGTCGCAGCCGATGATGCCGGCCAGCTCGGCGGCGTACTTCTCGGGCTGGGCGGACGGCAGGTCGATCTTGTTGAGCACCGGGATGATGTGGAGGTCGGCGCCCAGCGCGAGGTAGAGGTTGGCCAGGGTCTGCGCCTCGATGCCCTGCGCGGCGTCGACCAGCAGCACGGCGGCCTCGCACGCCTCGAGCGACCGCGACACCTCGTAGGTGAAGTCGACGTGGCCGGGGGTGTCGATCATGTTGAGGACGTAGCTGCCCGGCTCGGCGCCCTGCTCGTTGTCGGCCGGCACCGTCCACGGCATCCGCACGGCCTGGCTCTTGATCGTGATGCCACGCTCGCGCTCGATGTCCATCCGGTCGAGGTACTGCGCCCGGGCAGCCCGCTCGTCGACCACCCCGGTGAGCTGCAGCATCCGGTCGGCGAGGGTCGACTTGCCGTGGTCGATGTGCGCGATGATGCAGAAGTTCCTGATGATCGCGGGGTCGGTGTAGCCCGGGCGGGCCGTAGGAGTGACAGACATGTTGGGCCAAGTGTCCCAAACCTGCGGTCGTGCACGAATTCGCTGCGCACGGTTCGGAATCCGGTCGGGATCCTGACACTCCCCGTTTCCGGTGGCGGCAGAGCGTGGGGCCATGACTCGGGAACCCATCGTGCTCGGCCGACGCACCCTGCTGCGCGGCGCCACCCTCACCTCTGCCGCCACCGGTTTCGCCCTCGGCGCCGGCTTCGCGACCTCCGCTGACGCGGCCGCCGGCCGCTCCGCGCCGGCCTTCATCCGCTCGGGACGCCCGGCCCTGACGCACGGCGTACAGGCCGGCGACGTGCGCGAAGGCGGTGCGGTGCTGTGGAGCCGCGCCGACCGCCCGTCGCGGCTGGTTGCCGAGATCTCCCGCGACCCGGACTTCCGGCGTGCCGTGACGGTGCCCGGCCCGGTCGTGACGCCGGCCAGCGACCTCACTGGCGAGATCAACCTCTCCCGGCTGCCCTCCGGCACCGACCTGCACTACCGGATCCGGGCCGTCGACCTCGACGACCACCGCCGATCCAGCCGAGCGGTCACCGGCCAGCTGCGGACCGCGCCCGGCCGCGGCGACGACGTCCGGTTCCTGTGGTCCGCGGACATCGCCGGCCAGGGCTGGGGCGTGAATCCCGAGCTGGGTGGCTTCCGGATCGCCGACGCGATGCGCGCACGCCGGCCCGACTTCTTCCTGTGCAGCGGCGACAACGTGTACGCCGACGGCGTCATGGCCGAGACCCGGCCGCTGGCTGACGGCTCGGTCTGGCGCCAGCTGGTCACACCGGCCAAGTCGAAGGTGGCCGAGACGCTGGACGACTACCGCGGGCAGTACCAGTACAACCTGATGGCCGACAACTGGCGCGCCTTCCTGGCCGAGACCGCGCAGGTCTCGCAGTGGGACGACCACGAGGTGACCAACAACTGGTATCCGGGCGAGATCCTGGACGACGCCAGGTACGCCGAGAAGCGGGTCGACGTGCTGGCCGCGCAGGCCCGCCAGGCCTTCCACGAGTACGTGCCGGTGGCGAGGATCTCGCCCGACCGGGACGGACGCGTCTACCGCGTCATCCACTACGGGCCGCTGCTCGACGTGTTCGTGCTCGACATGCGCACCCACAAGGACCCCAACACCGGCAACCGCGAGACCACCGATGACGGCGGCGTGCTCGGAGATCGCCAGACCCGCTGGCTGCTCGACGAGCTGAAGCGGTCGCGGGCGACCTGGAAGGTGATCGCCGCCGACCTCCCGATCGGTCTGGTCGTCCCGGACGGCCCGTTGCAGGAGGGGGTGGCCCAGGGCGATCCAGGCGCCGCGCTGGGCAGGGAGCTCGGGCTCGCCGGCGTACTCACGGGAATCAAGCGCCTCGGCATCCGCAACCACGTCTGGCTGACGGCCGACGTGCACTACACCGCTGCCCACCACTACTCCCCCGACCGGGCGGCGTACCAGGACTTCGACCCGTTCTGGGAGTTCGTGTCCGGACCGTTGAACGCCGGCACCGCGCCGGCCCCCAACGCGCTCGACGCGACGTTCGGCCCTCGTGCGGACTTCGTGGCCACCGCGCCGAACGCCACCACGTCGCCGGCAGACGACTTCCAGTTCTTCGGCGAGGTGGAGATCGACGCCCGCACCAAGCAGCTGTCGGTGACGCTCCGGGACACCGTCGGCGCGGCCATCTACAGCCGCACCTTGGACCCGCAGCGGCGCTGAGCGTGGCGGGTGCCCGAAGATGGGGCCGTGATCCCGTCGCCCGTGCCCTACGGCAAGACCGCGCGCCGGCTGACGTGGCCGCACCTCCCGGCGCACATCCGCGGGCTGATCGAGGAGCGCTGCGGCTCTCCGGTGACCGATGCCGCGTCGCAAGGCGGCGGCTTCACACCAGGCTTCGCCTCCGTCCTCACCTGCGAGGACGGGTCGCGGCACTTCGTGAAGGCGGCCTCGCAGAAGGCGCAGCGGATGTTCGCCGAGTCCTACCGGGAGGAGGCGCGCAAGCTCGCGCAGCTGCCCGAGGAAGCGCCGGCTCCGCGGCTGCTGTGGCTGCACGACGCCGACGACTGGGTGGTGCTGGGCATCGAGCACGTGGCCGCGCGGGCGCCGAAGCGGCCGTGGCGTGACGCCGACCTGACCGTGGTGTTGGCGATGCTGGCGGATGCCGCCGCCGCGCTGACGCCGGTGCCCGAGGAGCTGGCCCTGGACGACTTCGCCACCGAGCTCGCCGACTGGCCGGCGTACTGGGACCACGTGCGCGTCACCCAGCCGGACCTGCCTCACGTCGACGAGGCCGCCGCCCTGGCCGCCCGCTTCGCCGACATCACTGGCGGCGACACTGTGGTGCACACCGACATCCGCGACGACAACCTGCTGCTCTGCTCCGACGGTCGGGTGCTGCTCTGCGACTGGAACTGGCCGGTGGCGGGCGCCGACTGGCTGGACTCGCTCTTCCTGATGATCGGGCCGCGGGGCGACGGCCTCGACGTCGACGCTGCGCTCGCCGCGCACCCGCTGACCGCCGACCTGCCGCCCGAGCACATCGACATCGTCCTCGCGCTGGTGACCGGCTACTTCTTCAAGTCTGCCGACGAGCCGGTGCCGCCGACGTCACCGCACATCCGCGACCACCAGCGCTGGCAGGCCGATGTCTGCTGGGACTGGCTCACCGAGCGGCGCGGGTGGCCTCGGTCCCAGTGAGCTGCTCCCCCATCTCCCGCACCCGCGGGATCTGGGCCAGCCCGTTGACCACGACCGAGTACGCGAGCAGCGCCACCGCCCAGCGCGGATGACCGGCGTCCCACAGCGCCAGCGTGGCCAGCCCGAAGACCAGCACCTTGGTCACCGGCCGCACCAGCGGGCCGCCGTACTTGGCCTTGGGCGAGGCGAAGTAGAACCAGACCAGCATCGCCACCAGCGGCAGCAGCCACACCAGCAGCCACCGCGGGTCCGCCTGCCAGCCCCAGACCCCGAACGTCGCCATCACGAGCAGCTCGTCGACGAAGACGGCCGTCAGCACGATCCAGGCGAAGATGGTCACCGGCTCATTTTGGTCCCGGGGCGTGGCCCTTGGTATCTTTTTCCGTCGCGTGTCCGGCTGTTGCCTACGCCGACCGCACCCAGAACTTTCACTGAACGATCCAACACACCCGAGGACAAAGGTTCACCAGTGGCGAACATCAAGAGCCAGATCAAGCGGAACAAGCAGAACGAGAAGCGTCACGAGCGCAACAAGGCCGTCAAGACGAGCCTGAAGACCGCCGTGCGCAAGTTCCGCGAGGCCGCCGAGGCCGGCAACAAGGACGAAGCGACCACGCTGGCCCGCGACGCCGCCAAGAAGCTCGACAAGGCCGCCTCCAAGGGCGTCATCCACAAGAACCAGGCGGCGAACCGCAAGTCGTCGATCGCCAAGAAGGCCGCCTCTCTCTGAGCGCACCAAGTCTTCGGTTGACCCGTCAGAAGATCTTCTGACGGGTCAACGTCATTTGGGGGACGAGATCAGCGAGGGTCGCGGAGGCCGGCGACGATCAGGACCAGCCGCTCCAGCGTGTACGACGCATCGCTGGCCGCGCCCTTGATGTCGGCGTCGGCTTGGGCAACCGCCCGGATCGCCCGGGCGATCGCGGCGTCGGACCACGAGCGGGACTGGTCGCGGATGGTGCGCAGCTTCCACGGGGGCACGCCCACCTCGCGGGCCAGGTCGGCCTCGCGCATGCCCTTGACGGCCCCCTTGTAGCGGGCCAGGCCACGCGCACTGCCCGCGAAGGCCGACGTGACGAGCACCGGGGCGGTGCCGCCGTCGAGCGCCCAGCGCAGCTCCTCGAGGGCCACCTCGCGGCGGCCGGCGAAGGCGGCGTCGGCCACGGCGAAGGACTTGGCCTCGGCCCGTCCGCCGAAGTACTGCTTGACCTTGTCGACGGTCAGCGGCTCTCCAGGAAAGTCGTTGGTCAGCTGGTGAGCCGCCGCGGCCAGCGAGCGCAGGTCCTGGCCCACCGACTGCACCAGCACGCCGGCGGCCTCCTGGTCGATGGTGGCGCCGTAGCCGCGGACCTCTGCCGCGACGAAGCCGGGGAACTCGGAGACCTTGAGCTCACCGGACTTCGACTCGCTCACGGCCTCGAGCTTGCGGAGCTTGGCCAGCACCCCCGAGCCCTTGGGTCCGCCGCCATGCACGAGCACCAGCGCCACATCGTCGGCCGGCGCGGCGGCGTAGCCCAACAAGCCGTCGACCGACTCGTCGGGGAGCTGCTCGAGGTTGCGCACCACCACGCAGCGCACGCTCGAGAAGAGCGAGGGTGCCGACATCTCGCCCAGCGTTGCCAGCGACAGGTCCGAGGCGCTGGTCTCGGTCAGCTCCGACTCGGGGTCGTGGGCGCGCACCACCTCACGCACCGCAACCACCGTGCGCTCGTTGAGGAACTCCTCCTTGCCGGTCACCAGGGTCACCCGTCCGAGGACGTCTGCGGCGCGTGGGGCAGGCATGGCGTCACCTTCCCACAGCGTGCCGACAGCCGCTGCCTCAAGGCCCCCCGCGGGTGTGGACCTCGATGCCGCCCGGGCCGGTGGTGACCAGCAGGTCGCCCTCGAGGTCGGTGCGATGGGTCTCCGCTCCGGCGTCAGCCAGCCCGTCGAGCACCTCGGTGGACGGGTGGCCGTAGTCGTTGTCGGCACCCACCGACACCAGCGCCACCTCGGCGTCGAGCGAGGTCAGCCAGTCGAGGTCCTGGTAGCGGCTGCCGTGGTGCGGCACCTTGAGCACGTCGATGTCGAGCGCCGGCAGCGAGCGGGCGAGGGCGGCCTGGCCCTCGGGTTCGACGTCGCCGGTCAGCAGGATCCGGACACCCCGCACTTCCGCCAGCAGCACCACGCTCGCGTCGTTGGCCAGGCTGCCGTCGCCAGAGCCGCTCAGCATCGGGCCGGGCGTCGGCCACAGGGTCTGCAGGTGCACCTCGCCGACCTCGCGGGTCAGCCCACGGGTCGCGGCGGCGACGGCGAGGTGGTGCGTCTGTGCCAGCTCGAGCACGGCCTCGACACCCTCGGTCGGATCCAGTACCCGCGTGCTCTCGATCACCCCGACCTGACGGTCGTCGAGCACACCCTCGAGCCCATCGATGTGGTCGGCATGGAAGTGGGTGAGCACCAGGAGCGGCACCTGCGACACGCCGAGCCGCGCCAGGCACGCATCGACGGCAGGCGGGTCGGGGCCGGTGTCGACCACGACTCCGGCTTCGGGCCCGGCCCGCACCACCAATGCATCGCCCTGGCCGACATCGCACATCGCCAGCACCCAGCCGTCGACCGGCCACCCAGGCGTGGGCAGACGCACCGTCACTGCGACCACGACCAGCACGCCGCAGACCAGGCCGGCGACCGGACGTCGGAGGACGTGCGGCCCGACCACGGCCAGCGCGATGCAGATCGCGCTCAGCACTGCCAAGGCCACGACCCCCGTGCTCCACTCGGTCGCCGCAGCCGGCAGGTCCGCGCCGCGCCGCGCGACCAGGACGATCCAGGCGACGCACCAGCCTGCGAGCGTGCCCAGGAGCTGACCCAGAGGGCTGGAGACCAGCGTGACCAGGCCGGCCGCCAGCCCGCACACGGTGGCCGGACCGACCATCGGGGCGACCAGGAGGTTGGCGATCACCGCGACCAGGCTCACCTGCCCCGAGATCGCCGCGACCAGCGGTGTGCAGGCCAGCTGGGCAGCCGCCGGCACCGCAATCGCCTCGGCCAGCCAGCGGGGCAGCCACCGAGCCAGGGCGTCGCGCCATCCCGGGGCGAGCAGCACGATGCCGGCCGTGGCCAGCACCGACAGTGCGAAGCCGGCACTCACCGCGAGCCGCGGCTGCACGAGCAGCAGCACCAGCACCGCGACCCCCAGCGCCCGGATCGCGCGGTTGCGGCCGTTGCCGCCCAGGGCGAGCAGGCCCACCGACCCCATCACCGCCGCCCGCAGCACGCTGGGCTCGGTGCGCGCGAGCAGGACGAACCCGACGATGCCGATCGCGCCGACGACGTAGAGCCACCGGCCGCGCACCCGGCACCACCGGGCCAGGACCAGCAGGAACCCCACCACCAGCGTCAGGTTGGTGCCCGAGACAGCGGTCAGGTGGGTCAGCCCGGTGGTCCGGAAGTCCTCCTCGAGACTCGGCGACAGACCCGCGTCATCGCCGTCCACCAACGCCGGCACCAGGGCGCGCTGGTCGTCGGGCCGGTGCGCCACCGACTCCCGGATCGCCGAGCGCACGGCGTCGGCACCCCGCCACCACACGTCCGGACGAGCTACCTGCTCGGGCGCTCGCGCCGAGACGAGCAGACCCGCCAGGTCGCCGTCGTCGGCCGCCACCAGCCGCCCCGACGTCCGGACCACCGCTCCCAGGTCGGCGTCGGCCCAGTCGCCGTCGCCGATCACCAGCACCGGCGTCGAGAGCTCGTGGGTGAGCCCGCGGCCGGTGATCGAACGCACCTGGAGCCGGACCACGACCTGCTCGCCGAAGCGCCCTTCGACCGGACGAGGATCCGAGACCACGGACCCCTCCAGGCTGACCGCCGCTCCCTCCTCTGCTAGCGCGGCCACTGGTCCCTCCGTCACGGCCAGCTCGCGCACCGCGGTCACCCCGGCCACCGCCGCCGCGGCGACCACGAGACCGGTCACCGTCAGCGCGGTGGCCCGCGCCGCGCGAAGCCAGACCACCACCAAGACGAGAGCGAGGCCGCCCAACAGTCCGGCCAGCCACCAGCCACCCACCACCTGGGCGGCGAGCGCGCCGCACCACGCAGCCGCGCCCAGCAGCGGCGCCCTGAGGTCGGGCCGCTCCGCCTTCCCCTCCCGATCAGCCTCGTGCTCGTCATCCGCCCTCACCTCAGACCGTGACGTAGGGAGCGATCTGGCCGAGCGTGGTCTCGCCGATGCCGTCGATCTCGAGCAGCTCGTCGACGGCGGAGAACCCACCGTTGTCGTCACGCCACGCGATGATCGCCGCGGCCGTCACCGGCCCCACCTCGGGCAGCGTCTCGAGCTCGGTCGCCGACGCCACGTTGAGGTTGACCAGCTGGCCGGGGACCGGCCCGGTGCCGGTAGCGGGCGAGCTCGGCACCGTCACCGCCGGCGCCGCGGCCCCGACCAGGATCTGCTCACCGTCGACGAGCACCCTGGCCAGGTTGAGCGAGGACAGGTCGACACCAGGGCGCGCGCCCCCGGCCGCCTTGAGCGCATCGACCACCCGCGCCCCGGCGTCGAGCACGGCGATGCCGGGGCGGCGTACCTTCCCGGCCACGTCGACGGTCACCGAGCCCGCCTGGGCCACGGGAGTGCCGGGCGCCGGAGACGCGTCCGCAGACGGCAGCGACACCAGGTCCTCGCCCGCGGCCGGCGCCGCCACCGCGACCGTTGGCTGCTCGGGATCGCCCCGCACGACCAACCAGGCGGTCACCGCCATGCCGAGCGCGACCACCAGCGCCACCACGGTCAGCGGACCGGGCCCGAGCAGCACCCGGCCGCGCAGGGTCTCCGGCACCAGCGAGTCGGCCAAGCGCATGGCTCGCCGCGGCGCAGCGTGCCGGCCCGGGACGGGCACCGGCGGAGGATCCGGCTCAGGCGGGATCGACGCCGGCACCACGCGCAGGTCGGGCGCCGTCACCCGGGTGTGGTCGCTCCACCACTCGCCTCCGGCCGCAGGTGCTACCGCCTCCTCGCGGGTCGCCTCCAGCTCGGCGGAGAGCTGGGCGAGGCGCCGGGCCACCGCTTCCTGGTGCTCCGAGCTGGCACGTCGTGATCGCATGCGGCGACGCTACGAAGATCGGCCGACAGGCAGAAGCGACATCGCTCGAGCCTGTGGACAACCGCCGGCCGAGGCACCGGCTGTGGACGACTCCCGGGCCGGATTACCGCCGGGGCGCCACGCAGACCGCGATCATCCCGGGCCCGACGTGGGCACCGAGCACGGCGCCCAGCTCGCCGCACCACAGCTCGCGCCCGCCGAGGTTGTCGGCCAGCCGCCCCTCCAGCGACTCCGCGAGCTGACCGGCGCGCTCGGGGTTCGCCAGGTGCGCCACGCAGACATCGACCGGCAAGTCCCCGGCGGCCTCCACCGCCAGCTCCTCCAGCCGAGCCAACGCCCGCCCCGAGGTCCGCACCCGCTCCAGCGAGGCGACGACGCCGTCCTTGATCTCGAGCAGGGGCTTGACCGCCAGCGCTCCACCGAACAGGGCCGCGGCCGCGCCGATGCGACCGCCGCGGCGCAGGTACTCCAGCGTGTCGACGTAGAACAGCGACGAGCACGCCGCCGCCCGAGCCCGAGCCGCTTCGGCCGCATCCTCGACCGAGCGGCCCTCGCCGATCGCGTCGGCCGCGGCCAGTGCGGCGTAGCCGGTGGCGACGCCCACCTGCCGGCTGTCCACGCACACGACCCGCACCGGCGCGTCCCGCGACGCGAGCTGCGCCGACTCGAACGTGCCGCTCATGTCGCCGGAGATGTGCACCGACACGATCTGCTTGGCGCCCATCCGCGCCGCCGCCTCATAGGCCTCGAGCATCACCGCCGGCGCCGGCCGCGAGGTGCTGACCGGCCGGAACTCCCGGAGCGCCTCAGCAACTTTCGCGGGCGTGGCCTCCGCCGACCCCTCGTCGTAGGCGTTGGCGCCGATCACCACCTGCAGGGGCACGACGACGATGCCGCGCTCCTCCGCAACCTCCGGAGGCAGCGTGGCGGTCGAGTCGGTGACCACGGCGATCGACATGGCCCGAAGATTAGTGCTACCCAAAGTCAGACGACGATGTTGACCAGCTTGGGCGCGCGCACGATCACCTTGCGGATCTCCCGCCCGTCCACGGCGTTGACCACGGCCGGGTCGGCCAGCGCCAGCGCCTCCAGATCGGCGTCGGAGATGTCGGGCGACACGTCCAGCCGGGCCTTCACCTTCCCCTGGATCTGTACGACGGCAACGACCGACTCCTCGACCAGCAGCGCGGGCTCGACGACCGGCCACGCGGCGGACGCCACGCTCGGCTGGTGTCCCAGGCGCTCCCACATCTCCTCGGCGACGTAGGGAGCCACCAGCGACAGCAGGATCGCTACGGCTTCCGTGGCCTCACGCACGGCGGGGTCGCCGGGGCCGGGCCCCCCCTCTCGGACGGGGAGTCGATCGCCTTGCGGGTCGCGTTGACCAGCTCCATGACGCGAGCCACCATCACGTTGAAGCGGTGGCCCTCGACCAGCTGCTCGGCGTCGTGGACCACCTTGTGGGTGACCTTGCGCAGCCCGACGTCACCATCAGCCGCGCTGGCACCCGGAGCAGAGGTCACGTCACCGCTCAGCCGCCACGCACGCTGCAGGAACCGCAGGGATCCCGCCGGGCTCATGTCGGCCCAGTCGATGCCGTCCTCGGGCGGACCCGCGAAGACCAGGGTCAGCCGCACCGCATCCACGCCGAAGGCATCAAGTTGCTCCCCCAAGCTGACGCCGTTGCCCAGCGACTTGCTCATCTTCTTGCCCTGGTTGATCACGATGCCCTGGTTCAGCTGGGCGGAGAAAGGCTCCTCGAAGTCGACCATCCCCATGTCAGCCAGCGCCTTGGTGAAGAAGCGGGCGTACAGCAGGTGCAGCACGGCGTGCTCGACGCCACCGATGTACAGGTCCACCGGCATCCACTGCCGGACCAGCTCCTCGTCGAACGGTCCGTCGGTGTAGTGCGGCGAGCAGTAGCGCAGGAAGTACCAGGAGGAGTCGACGAAGGTGTCCATCGTGTCGCTGTCGCGCTTGGCCGGCCCGCCGCACGTGGGGCACTCGACGTTCACCCACTCCTCCGCCGCGGCCAGCGGCGAGACGCCCTTCGGCTTCAGGTCCGCGCCCCGCAGCTCCGGCAGCTCGACCGGCAGCTGGTCGAGCGGCACGTCGACCTCACCGCACTTCTCGCAGTGGATGATCGGGATCGGGCAGCCCCAGAACCGCTGCCGTGACAGCAGCCAGTCGCGCAGCCGGAAGTTCACTGCGCCCTTGCCGGCGCCCTTCGCCCTCCAGCCAGTCGATGATGGTCCGCTTCGCCTCGTCGACGCCCATCCCGTCCAGGGAGATCTCGTCGTTGGCGGAGTTCGTGGCCGGGCCGTCGCCGGTGTAGGCATCGCCCTCCCAGTCCTCCGGAGTCGCGACCGTGCGCACGATCGGCAGGTCGAACTTCGCCGCGAAGTCCCAGTCGCGCTGGTCCTGGCCGGGCACCGCCATGATCGCGCCGGTGCCGTAGTCGGCCAGCACGTAGTCGGACGCCCAGACCGGGATCTGCCAGCCGGTGACGGGGTTGGTCGCGTGCACGCCCAGGAAGACACCGGTCTTGGGCCGGTCGGCCGTCAGCCGGTCGATCTCGGTGGACCTGCGCACCTCGGCCAGATACGCGTCGTACGCCGGTCGCTGCTCGTCGGTGACCAGCTCACCGGCCAGCGCGGCGTCGGCCGCAACGACCATGAACGTCGCACCGAACAGCGTGTCCGGCCGAGTCGTGTAGACGCTGATCGGCTCGTCGCGGCCCTCGACGGCGAAGCTGACGTGGGCGCCCTCGGAGCGACCGATCCAGTTGCGCTGCGCGGTGATCACGCGGTCCGGCCAGGTCGGCTCCAGGTCGTCCAGCGAGTCCAGCAGCCGCTGGGCGTAGTCGGTGATCTTGAAGTACCACTGGGTCAGCTCGCGCTTGGTGACCTCGGCCCCGCAGCGCTCGCACATGCCGTCGACGACCTGCTCGTTGGCCAGCACGGTCTGGTCGTTGGGGCACCAGTTGACCGGGCTGTTCTTGCGGTAGGCCAGCCCTCGCTCACGGAACTTCAGGAACAGCCACTGCGTCCACCGGTAGTACTCCGGGTCGGACGTGTGCAGCCGACGCGACCAGTCGAAGGCCAGGCCGTAGTTGCGCATCGACGAGGCCTGGGTCTCGATGTTGGCATAGGTGTACGTCGCCGGGTGCTCGTTGTTGCGGATGGCGGCGTTCTCGGCGGGCAGCCCGAACGAGTCCCAGCCCATCGGGTTCAGCACCTCGTAGCCGCGGAACCGCCAGTAGCGCGCGATCACGTCGTGCAGCGCGAACACCTCGGCGTGACCCATGTGCAGGTCGCCGCTCGGGTAGGGGAACATCGTCAGCGCGTAGCGCTTCTCCTTGCCGCCCTCTCCCATGATGGCAGCGTCGTCGGCCCGGAACGGCTCGAGCTTCTCCCAGACCGGCTGCCACTTGGCCTGCACGGCAGCGACGTCGTACGTCGCCGCCTCGGTCGATTCGCTCTGGCTCTCGTTCATCGGGTTCTCCTGCTCGGGCACCTGGCTGTCCTGGACATGAAAAAACCCCTCGCATGGAGGGGTGGCCGCGCGATCCGGTGGATCAGCGCGGCTGGCCAAGAAGCAGGGTCGTGGTCCGCATGTGCTGAGGATACCGCGAGCGCGGACCAGCGCGCGAACCACATAGCGCCCGGCATGGGGGAAGATCGAGTGGTGGCCGTTTGCTCCCTCCCCGCCACGATCGCCGCGACGGCGTTCGCTGTGCTTGCGCTGGCCGGCTGCGGTGGCGAGGATCCCGCTCCGGCCGCCCCGGTCACCTGCTCCTCCGATGCTCCGACGCCGGGGCAGCCCACGGCGCCCGGCATGCTGCTCTGCGTCGGAACAGCAGGTCACGTGCCCCTCACCGACAGCAACGACCGCCATCGCCTGGTCCGGGTGACCGTGACCGCAGTCGACCGGGTCCCGCGCGTCGAGGTCGCCTTCCTGTCCGCGCAGGACCTCGGCTCCGCCGTCGATCCCGACAGCATCGACATCTACGGCGTACACGCACTGGCCCGCATCGGAAGGCCCGCTGACCTGGACCCCCTGCGCGACCTGCTCCTCTACTCCAGGGAGCACGACTTCGCCGACCCGCACGTGCTCTCGACCTGGTCGCCCGAGGGCTGCGAGCACCGGGAGTTCGTGACGTCGATGCCCGCCGCCACCACGATCCGCACCTGCGAATGGGTGGTGGTCACCCGCGGAGCGGACCTCACCGGGGTGACCCTCGGCTCCGAGATCGACGACTACGCCGTCTACGGCGGCAACCCGGTGAGCTGGTCCCTGCGGGACGAAGAGGGCGATCAGTAGATTGCGGGGATGACTGTTTCCGAGATGTTCCGGCTGGACGACAAGGTCGCGATCGTGACCGGCGCCTCGAGCGGCCTGGGCGTGGCCTTCGCCCAGGGCCTGGCCGAGGCGGGCGCGGATGTCGCGCTCGGCGCCCGGCGCGTGGAGCGCCTGGCCGACACCGCCGCGCTGGTCGAGGCGACCGGACGGCGCGCCCTCACCCACGGCACCGACGTGGCGGACCCCCAGGCGTGCACCGACCTGGTCGCGCTGGCGATGGAGGAGTTCGGCCGCGTCGACATCCTGGTCAACAACGCCGGCGTCGGCACCGCCGTACCCGCCACCCGCGAGACGCCCGAGCAGTTCCGGCAGGTGATCGACGTCAACCTCAACGGCTGCTACTGGATGGCGCAGGCCTGCGGCCGGGTGATGCAGCCCGGCTCCAGCATCATCAACATCAGCTCGGTCCTCGGCCTCACCACCGCCGGACTCCCCCAGGCGGCGTACGCCGCGTCGAAAGCCGGCCTGATCGGCCTCACCCGCGACCTGGCCCAGCAGTGGACCGGCCGCAAGGGCATCCGGGTCAACGCGATCGCGCCCGGGTTCTTCACCTCGGAGATGACCGACCAGTACCCGCCCGGCTACCTCGAGTCGCAGAACGCCCGCATCCCGACCGGCCGCAAGGGCGACCCGGCCGAGTTGGCCGCCACCGTGGTCTTCCTGGCCTCCGCCGCGGGCGGCTACATCACCGGACAGACGCTGGCCGTCGACGGTGGAATGACCATCACCTAGGCGATCAGCGTCCATCTTCCGGGCTCGACTTCGACCCACGACGGCGCGGTGAGCGCAGGAGCGCTGGATTGGTAGGTGTGGCCGGTGGGGGTCATCGTCTCGACCGGATGGCCGGGTCCTGGTCGGGGTTTGGCGCGCCAGCCGATGGCTTGTTTGTTGTAGTTGCAGGCCTCGCAGAGGCCTTGGCCGTTGGTGGCCGTGGTTTCGCCGCCTTCCTCGACGGCTTCGATGTGGTCGGAGTGTCGGATGGGTGCGTCGCACCAGGGGGTGCGGCAGCGTTGGTCGCGGAGGCGGAGGAACTGGGCGAGCTTGGTCGGGAAGAGGCGGGCTTTGGAGTCCATCGCGACCAGCTCACCGGTGGTGGGTGCGGTGTAGAGGCGGCGTAGCCACGCCTTCTCGTCGGTGGCGAGGTCGCGGGCGAGGTCGCCGGGGATGGGTCCGTGGCGCTCGACCCAGCCTGGCTCGTCTCCACCGGCGAAGAGGGTCTGGTCGGTGATGACCAGGTTGATCATCACTTCGCTCTCTGTGTCGCCCTGGGTGCCGTTGGCGGAGAGGATGCGGTTGACCAGGGTGTCGGCCATCAGCTGGCCCGACGTGCGGGTGTCGCCGGCGGCGATCGCGGCGTCGGCTTCTGTTTCAGGGTGCCGTAGACCGCGACCCCGGTCTTGACCGGCAACAGCGCCGAGAGCTGGGACATGACGTCGGGTGCGGGTCGCAGGGTGACCCGCCGGTCTGCTTCGGCGCGGGCGCGGCGTTCGACGAAGGACTCGGGGTCGAGCTGGTAGGCGAGCTTCTTCGCTGCGGCTTCGAGCTCCCCGATCCCCATGGCCTCGATCCGGTCGGGGTCACTGGCGAGCTCGGCATCGACAGTGAGCCGGTCTTCGAGGCTCAGGCACGCGGTTTCCCGGGCGATGATGGTGGCTGCCCATTCGGTGATCCGACCCGCCCGGAACGCGGCCATGGTGTGCGGGAGCTCATCACGCAGGATCTTCGCGAGGCCGAGATGACGTTGCCCGCGGTGCGGGGACTCCCGCCGCGCCAGCGCGACCTGGCCGGCGACTCCGCGGCCCTGCCGTTCGACCGGGACTCCCGGCCGCTGCTTGTTCGGCGCGTTGGGAGGTGTCGAGCTCGGCGGTGACCTGGGCCTGCAGGGCTTCGGCGGCGCACTTGAGCACTTCGAGGTCGCGGAGGGTGTCGATGCGTTCGGTGTCGGTCTGTGGTCCGGCGTACTCGGTGAGGGCCTGGGTCCAGGTCTGGATGTCGTGGGCCTGCATGTCACCTCCCGAGCGGAGTCTCCGTGTTCGAACGTATGTTCGATTATATACCGGGATGCCGCCCAGTGCAAGGGGCATTTCGTCGAGTTTCGCTGTCAACCACAGGGGTTTCGAGGCTCGTCGCTGGCGCTCCTCGCACCTCAACCACCGGTGAAGCGACTACCCCCTGCCCCGCTGCCGCCGGTACGCCACCACGACCGAGGGCCGCGGGAAGGGGTCGGTGTGGGGCCAGGTGCTCTCCTGCTTCTCGAACGTCGCGCCGTCGATCTCGCCGGGGTGCTGGACCGCGAAGAACAGCGAGCGGCTCTTGTCGGTGACGAGCGGGCCGCATGCCTCGGCGCCGCGCGGCATGCTCACGAACTGCTGCACGTGCCCGCGCTCGGGACCCTTGACCGGCACCCGGAAGACTCCGTCGTGGCCGCCGATGACATTGCCGTCGGTGGAGATCCAGAGGTTGCCGGAGCTGTCGAAGGCGACGTTGTCGGGGCAGCTGATCGGGCTGACCTTCGACTTGGGGTAGCCCGCGAAGTAGGTCTCCGGTGCCGCCGGGTCGCCGCACACCAGCATCAGGTCCCAGGTGAAGGTCTTCGCAGCGTGGTCTCCCCCGCCGGGCGTCAGCTCCAGGACATAGCCGTTGCGGTTGCCGGAGGCGGAGGTGAGCGGCGCAGCGAGGTCTGCCCGCACCATCGAGCTGGCGAGCGGGTTCGCCTCGTCCACCGGGTGGGTCTTCCCCCGGTCCGAGTTGTTGGTGAGCGCCGCGTAGACCTTGCCGTTGACCGGGTTGGGCTCGACGTCCTCGGGGCGGTCCATCTTGGTCGGCGTCATCTTGTCGGAGGCGAGCCGCGTGAAGATCAGTACGTCGGCGACCGACATGTCCGGCACGAACGACTGCGTGTCCGTGCACAGCGGGATCCACTGACCGGTGCCGTCGAACGTCCCGTCCGCGGACCCGTCACCAGTGAGCCTGGCGACGTACAGCGTGCCCTTCGAGAGCAGCTGCATGTTGGCGCGGCGGGCCTTCGCGCTGTTGCCGGGCTGGTACTTGCCCGCGGACACGAACTTGTAGAGGTAGTCACCGCGCTCGTCGTCGCCCATGTAGGCCACGGCCTGGCGGTTCTTCGCGATGGCGATGTTGGCGCCCTCGTGCTTGAAGCGACCCAGCATCGTGTGCTTGCGCGGCGTCGACTTCTTGTCGTGTGGGTCGACCTCGACGATCCAGCCGAACCGGTGCGGCTCGTGGGGGTCGGTGGTCAGGTCGAAGCGCGGGTCGACCTCGCTCCAGCCCTTGCCGGTGCCGTTGATGCCGTAGCGCGCGTACTCCTCGGTGTACCTCGGGTCGAGCTCGCCCGACTTGTCGAAGTACTGGTTGAAGTTCTCCTCGCCGGAGAGGACCGTGCCCCACGGCGTGATGCCGCCGGCGCAGTTGTTGAGCGTGCCCAACGCCTTCTTGCCGGTCGGGTCGGCGACGGTACGCAGCCGTGGGTCACCGGCAGCGGGGCCGTCGAGCAGGAACTCGGTCGCGATGTGGATCCGGCGGTTCTCGTGGGCCTTCTGCAGGTCGGTCAGCTGCTGCCACGAGCCCGGCACCTTGCCCCGTTTGATCCGCACCACCGACATGCCGTGGTTGCTCATCGCGATCGACTTGATCTGCGCGTCGGTGTAGGTGTCGGCCGGGAACATCAGGTTCTCGTCGGTGTACTCGTGGTTGACCACGAGTAGGGCGTCGTCGCCGCGCAGCGGCAGCACGCCGACGAAGTCGCAGTTGTAGCCGAACTGCATCCGGGCGGCCGCGACACTCTGCTTGTGCGCGTCGAACTTCGGCGCCCCGGCCACGACCCGGTCGCCCCAGCGCATCACGACCGCGGAGGTGAAGCCCTGGGCCACCGTCACGTTGTCGCGGCGGTTGGGCGGCACCGACGTGAAGCGGGCCGTCCCCAGGTCGCCGCCGGTCGGGCGGGCGGAGCGAGCGGGCTGTACGGCGGCCGCCGCGGTGCCCGTGCCGGCCAGCAGGCCGGTCCCGATGACCATGGCGCTGGAGCCGACGGCAGCGCCTTTGAGCAGCGAGCGGCGCTGCAGGGCCTTGCCGATCTCGTCCTGGATGTGCGGGTGGGAGGTCGGGTTGGGTTCCGCCTTGTCGCAGGCGTTGCCGCACCGGAAGAAGCAGGTCATGTGGCTGCGCGAGTGCCTGGTGGTCGCACCGACGGCGCCGATCGGGAGGCTTCGCGTTGGCGTGGAAGTGGGGTTCGGCCGAGTCATGCACCGGAAACTAGGGAGCGAAGTTGGAATCCCGGTGAACGTCGGGCGTACGCCGCGCCACTTTCGTTGCCCTAACCTCGGGGCATGGCACAGGTGATCGTGATCGGGGCCGGCTTCGGAGGCCTGGGGGCCGCCAAGGCCCTGCGCGAGCAAGGCATCGACGACATCACCATCCTCGAGCGGGCCGACTCGGTCGGCGGCGTGTGGCGCGACAACACCTACCCGGGCGCGGCCTGCGACGTGCCGTCCCCGCTGTACTCGTGGTCGTGGGCGATCAACCCCAGCTGGGGCCGCCGCTACTCGCCGCAGCCCGAGATCCTGGCCTATCTCCGCGATGCCGCCGAGCGTGAGGGCCTGCTCGACCTGGTCCGCACCGGCGTCGAGGTGGCCTCGTGCCGGTTCGACGAGGTGACCGGACGCTGGCGGCTGCTCGACACCGACGGGACGGCGTACGAGGCCGACGTCGTGATCTCGGCGGTCGGCCAGCTCTCCAACCCGGTGATCCCGGCGATCGGAGGCGCCGAGACGTTCGCAGGACCCGCCTTCCACTCCGCCGAGTGGCGCCACGACGTCGACCTGAAGGGCAAGCGGGTCGCGGTCGTCGGCACGGGTGCCAGCGCGATCCAGTTCGTGCCCGGGATCGTCGACGAGGTCGCCTCGATGACGATCTTCCAGCGCTCGGCGCCGTACGTCGTGCCCAAGCCGGACCAGGAGTACCGGCCGTTGCATCACCGCGCGTTCGACCGTTTTCCGAAGCTCCTCGCCGTCGAGCGAAGGTCGACCTTCTGGCTCACCGAGCGGCTCAACAGCGCTCTCGGCGGAGACTCGCCCATCTCCAAGCCGTTGCTGGCCACGATGCGTGGCGCGTGGAAGCTGCAGGTGCGCCGCCAGGTGCCGGACGTCGCGCTGCGGCGCAAGCTGCAGCCCGACTACGAGATCGGCTGCAAGCGGATCCTCTTCTCCAACGACTGGTACCCCGCGCTCGCCCGCGACCACGTCGACGTGGTCACCGACAAGATCAGCACGATCGAGCCGTCCGGCGTCCGCACGGCCGACGGCCGGCTGTTCGAGGCCGACGTGATCATCTGGGGCACCGGCTTCGCGGCGACCCAGTTCCTCGCGCCGATGGGCATCACCGGCGCCGGCGGCGCCGACCTGCACCAGCTGTGGGCCGACGGCGCCCGGGCCCACCTGGGCGTGGCGACGCCGGGGTTCCCCAACCTGTTCCTCATCTACGGCCCCAACACCAACCTCGGCGGCAGCTCGATCATCGGCATGATGGAGGCCCAGGCCGGCTACATCGCCCAGGTCGTACGCCGGATCGCCGACGGCGGCGCTCGCCTGGTCGCTCCTCGCGACGACGCCTACGCGGCGTACGACGAGGAGATGCAGTCGCGCTTGCGCACCTCGGCGTGGGCCGGCTGCGACAGCTGGTACATCGACGGCCC
The DNA here is from genome assembly GCA_963769475.1 of uncultured Actinomycetota bacterium. Classification (GTDB taxonomy): domain Bacteria; phylum Actinomycetota; class Actinomycetes; order Propionibacteriales; family Nocardioidaceae; genus Nocardioides. The sequence continues at coordinate 876,728 of CAVYLX010000005.1, forward strand.
GCGGATCACGACGAACTGGCCGGGCCTGGTCGGCGAGTACAAGAAGCGCCTGGCCGAGGTCGACTGGGACGAGCTCGAGGTGCGGGCATGACCCCACGGGAAGCTGCGCTCGCGCGCGCCCACGACCACGCGGTCGCCTGGCTGGGGTCCCTGGACGACCGCCCGGTGCCACCGCAGGCCTCGGTCGACGAGATCGTCGCCCGGCTCGGCACCGACCTCCCTGACGGACCCACCGAAGCCAGCGAGGTCGTCGACCTCCTGGTCGAGGCCTGTGAGCCGGGCCTGACCGCGATGCCGTCCGGGCGCTTCTACGGGATGGTCATCGGCGGCAGCCATCCGGCAGCGCTGGCCGCTGACTGGTTGACCAGCGCCTGGGACCAGAACGCGGGCATGCGCGACGTGACCCCGGCGTACTCCGCCGTGGAGGACGTTGCCAGCAGCTGGCTGCTCGACCTGCTGGGGCTGCCCGCATCCAGCGGGGTCGGCTACGCCACCGGAGCCACGATGTCCAACTTCACCTGCCTGGCGGCGGCGCGCGGCGAGGTGCTGCGACGTCAGGGCTGGGACGTCGGCACCGACGGGCTGACCGGTGCGCCGCGGGTGCGGGTGATCGTCGGCGCCGAGCGCCACGAGAGCATCGACCTGGCCCTGCGTTACCTCGGACTCGGTGCGCCGGAGGTCGTCGACGCGGACGCCGAAGGGCGGCTGGTCCCCGAGGCGCTGGCGACCGCGCTCGATGCCCAGCCCGACGGCCCGACGATCGTGCTGCTCCAGGCGGGCAACGTGCACTCCGGAGCCTTCGACCCGTTCGCCGAGGCGATCGACCTGGCGCACCGGCACGGCGCATGGGTGCACGTCGACGGCGCGTTCGGTCTCTTCGCCGCGGCGTCACCGACGCATCGACACCTCATGGCCGGCTACGAAGCCGCCGACTCCTGGGCGACCGACGCGCACAAGACGCTCAACGTGCCCTACGACTGCGGGCTCGCGATCGTCGCGGACCCCGCCGCGCTGCGCAGCGCCATGAGCATGCACGGCGACTACCTGATCATGAGCGACGCGGCCAGCCCCTTCGAGAAGGTGCCCGAGCTGTCGCGGCGGGGCCGGGCGATCCCGGTCTGGGCGGTGCTCCGGTCCCTGGGACGCACCGGGGTCGCGGAGCTGGTCGACGGATTCTGTCGCCACGCCGCCACGTTCGCCGAGGCACTCTCGTCGATCGAGGGGGCGGAGGTGCTCAACGAGGTCGTGTTCACCCAGGTCTGCGCGTCCTTCGGCAGCGACGAGCGCACCCAGGACGTTGTCAAGGGCATGCTGGCCGACGGCACCGCCTGGATGTCCGGGTCCAAGTGGCACGGCCGTGCGGTGCTCCGCATCTCGGTCAGCAACTGGGCCACGACCGACGACGACGTACGCCGCAGCATCGAGGCGCTGCGGCAGGTGGCGGCCTCCGGCTAGCCTGACTCGGCCCGCGCCTTCGCCCAGCGGTAGTCGGCCTTGCCGGACGGGGACCTCTCCACTGCGTCGACCCGCACGACGCCTTCGGCACCTTGTAGCGAGCGACGTGGACCGCTGCTTCGGCGAGCAGCTCCTCGTCGGTGACGGTCACGCCGTCCTTCACCTGTACGACGGCGACGGCCTCGCTCCCCCAGCGCTCCGATGGCCTGCCGACCACCACCACGTCCTGGACCGCCGGGTGCGCGGCGATCGCGCGCTCGACCTCCTCGACGAAGATCTTCTCGCCACCGGAGTTGATGGTGACGCTGTCGCGCCCCAGCAGGACGATCCGACCGTCGTCGAGCAGGTCGGCCCGGTCGCCGGGGATCGAGTAGCGCTCACCGTCGATGACCGGGAAGGTCCGGGCGGTCTTCTCGGCGTCGCCGAGGTAGCCGAGCGGCACCCGGCCGCGCTGGGCCAGCCAGCCGCCGCCCTCGCCCGGCTGCAGACTCGCGGGTGAGCTGGTCGTCGACCACGGTGGTGGCCGCCACCGGCGTGAACGTCGCGGCGTCGGCCTCCCCACCCTTCAGGGACATCGAGCTCATCTGCAGGCCGGTCTCGGACGCCCCGGCGGCATCCATGACCAGGATGTGGGGCAGCGCCTCCAGGAGCTGCGCGCGTACGCCGGGGGTGAGCGGGGCGCTGCCGTTGTTGATGGCCGCCAGACCGGACAGGTCGTAGCTGCCCCGCAGGATCTCGTCGAGCAGCGGACGAGCCACGGCGTCGCCGACCACCGGAATGCTCACCACCCGCTCCCGCACAGCCAAGGTGAGGGCGTCGGCGGCGTCGAAGCGCTGCACGTTGTCGGGGATCACGATCTTCCCGCCGCCGGTGATCATGTGGAACGTCGACCACTGAGCTGCGCCGTGCATGAACGGCGGGATCATCAGCAGGGTCATCCCGCCGTTGGCCGCAGCGGCAGCCTCGGCGATGGCCTCGTAGGACGCGAAGGGCTCGGTCGTCCCGAACGGCGTACCGCCCATCGAGGTGACGTAGATGTCGTCCTGTCGCCACAGCACGCCCTTCGGCATGCCGGTGGTGCCGCCGGTGTAGAGGATGAAGAGGTCGTCGCCGTCGGGCTCAGGCAGGCCGGCTGACGGCCGGGGCGTGGTCACGAGGCTCTCGTAGTCCGACGGCGCCGGGGAGCAGGGCGTTGCCGGACTCGTCGGCAACCTGCACCAGCACCCGCAGGTCGGGCAGCCGGTCGCGGATCGCCGCCACGCGGGGCGCGAACTCCGCGTGGTAGACGAGCGCCTTGGTCCGCGCGTCGGTCAGCAGGTAGAGCAGCTCTTCCTCGACGTAGCGGTAGTTCACGTTGAACGAGGCGACGCGGGCCCGGTAGCCCGCGACCATCGCCTCGAGGTACTCGTTGCCGTTGCGCAGGTAGATCCCGAGATGGTCCTGTCCCGACTCGTGGCCGGCGAGGTGCTCGCGCTCGGTGTGCGTGCCCAGTCCCTGCTCGACCAGGAAATGAGCAACACCGTCGATCCGGGCGTTGGTCTCGGCGTAGGTCAACCGCCGATCCCGCCAGACCAGCACTTCCTGGTCGGGCACCGCCCTGGCGACGGTGTCGAAGACCGCAGACAGGTTGAAACCGGGCATCGGCACCTCCCACTAGAACAGGTTCTAGGAAGAGTAGTGCCGACGCCCGGTCCCGAGTCAGTTGTTCGGGGGGCGAACAGCGGTGATGGTCGGGCTCACGTCCGCCTTGCAGCCGGGCTTGGCACTGACCTTGGCGAAGAACGTGCCCTCCTGGCCGGTGTTGCCGGTGTTCCAGTCGTAGGGAGCGGGGCCCTCGTCGGTGGTGTCCGAGGCGAACAGGTGCGGCTCGCCGTCGACCATCTTGAAGACCTTGACCTTGCGGTTGGCCGCGCACAGGGCCGGGTTCTTGCTCTTCACCACGCCGGAGAGCTCCACGCCCTCGGCCTTGATGGTCACGGTGACCTTGGCCTTCGGCGCGGCGTCGGCGGTCGCGGTGGCCGCGATGCCGGTCAGGGCCGCAGTGGCGAGCGTCGCTCCGCCGAAGATGCCGACGATGGTCTTCTTGGTGATGTTCATGATGTCCTTTCGTGGAGCGAGTCTCACCCCTTCAGTGGTCATGAATGTAGGGAGCGGCCAACCCCTACGTCTGTAGTCAAAACCCACTACGGATAAGGCTGGGGTTCACGCCTCCAGCGCGGGCCCGAGCCAGCGGCGTACCGGCTCACGGAACCACCTCAAGTCGACCGAATGACCCCTTCGGCCCCCATGATGGGTCGGGTGGGGTCGTTGGTCGGACGCGTCGAGGAGCAAGCGGTGCTGCTCGAGGCGCTGTCGAGTGCCACGGACGGCAGCGGTCGGATGGTGCTGATCTCAGGCGAGGCAGGGGCAGGCAAGTCCGCGCTCCTGCGGCATTTCACCGATCAGGTGGCCAGAGCCGCCGAGGTACTGACCGGCTGGTGTGACCCGCTCTCCACGCCACGACCCGGAGGTCCCCTGGCGGACATGGCCGGCCGACTGGGGCCTGACGTCAGCGCCCTGCTCGACTCCGGACGACGCGACGGCCTGTTCGACGCGGTCCTGGCGGCCGCGACGAGCGCGGCGCAGCTGCGAGTGCTCGTGCTCGAGGACCTGCACTGGGCCGACGAGCTCACCTTGGACCTGATGACCTTCCTGGCGCGGCGCGTCGACACCACCCGGCTGTTGGTCCTGGCGACCCTTCGGGACGACGAAGTGGCAGACGAGCGCGCCAGTCAGCGGTGGATAGGCGAGATCGGCCGGTTGCCCGGAGTGGTTCGCCTCGGCGTAGGCCCGTTGTCGCTCGCCGAGATCAGCGAGCTCGCCGACGGCACCGCATTCGATCCCGCGGAGCTGCACGCGCGGACCGGAGGCAACGCGTTCTTCGCCACGGAGGTGCTCGCCGCCGGTGACCTCGAGGTGCCCGCCAAGATCTCCGATGCCGTGCTGGCACGAACCGCCGCGCTCTCCGTTGAAGCAAGGCACGCACTGACTTCCGCGGCCGTCCTCGGCGCTCGCTCCGAGGCCAGCGTGCTGCTCGAGCTCGCGGAGGTAACGGCCGTTGCCATCGACGAGTGCGTGAGTGCGGGGCTGCTTCGATTCAATCCGCCGTCGTTCGAGTTCCGCCACGAGCTCGCCCGTCAGGTCGTGGTCGCGAGCACCCCTCCGGCCGCACGCGTCGCTCTGCACGAGCAGGCCCTTCGCCTGCTTGCCCGCCAGGTGAGCGCCGACATCCTGCCGGTGTTGGCGGAGCATGCGGAGCACGCCGCCGACGCCGACGCGGTGCTCATGTACGCGGCTGCAGCGGCTGTCCGGGCGGCAGGGTTGGGCGCGCACCGCGAAGCCGCCCAGCAGTACCGCCGCGCGCTGAGGTTCGCAACGAAGGCGACGCCCGAACAACGGGCCGGGCTCCAGGCTGCCCTCTCGTTCGAGCTGTACCTGACCGGTGCGCTCGACGAGGCGATCATCGCTCGTCAGGCATCGCTCGACCATCACGAAAGCACGGGCGACGTTGCTGGGTCCGGCGAGGACCTGCGCTCCCTGTCCCGGCTCTCCTGGTACGCCGGGCGGACGGCCGACGCGGAGAGGTTCGCAGCGCGGGCAGTCGAGACCCTGGGGAGCCTCGGTCCGAGCCCGGCGCTGGCAATGGCGTGGAGCACGCTCTCCCAGGTGGCCATGGTTCAGAGCGACTACCGGACCGCGGTCGACCTCGGCAACCGCGCACTCGCCATGGCATCAGAGGTCGGTGACGAAGAGACCCGGATCCACGCGTTGAACAACATCGGCACCAGCCTCACGAGCCAAGGGGACCTCACGGGGATAGCGATGGTCGAGGAGAGCCTCGACCTCGCCCGAGCCGCACAGCTCGACGACCACAGTGCTCGCGCCTATGTGAACCTGGTGTTCACAGCGGCCCGGGAGCGGGACTACGTGCTCCTCGACCGTCATCTCGATGCGGCGATCGCGCACTGCGAGAGCCACGAGGTCGAGGTGCAACGGCTCTACCTCGAGGCGAGCCGGCTGCTCAGCGACGTACATCGTGGTCGGTGGGATCACGTCGAGCGGGAAGCCACGCTCCTGCTGAAGCAGTCCGGGGTCTCCCGCGTGCACCGGTTCGTCGCGTCCGTTCCGCTGGTGCTGGTCCGGCTCCGCACCGGCGTCGCATCAGACCTGCAGGTGCGCGAGCTGCGCGCGCTCGCAGGAGAGCTGGACGAATCCCAGCGCCGGGACCCGGCGCTGCTGGTCGATGCCGAGCGGGCGTGGCTCGACGGTTGTCTAGTCGACCTCCTGGACGAGCTCGGAGCCGCCGCCCTTGCCGCGACCGAGCGTGGCGACCGGGTGGCCTCCGAGATCGTCTGGTGGATCCGGCGCGCTGATCCATCCCACCCGAGTCCGGAGGCGACCGGCCCCTACGCTCACGCGCTGACGACATCGCTCGAAGACGCGGCAACCCACTGGCAGGACCTCGGTTGCCCGTACGAGGCGGCGATCACGCTGCTCGACGGCGACGAGTCCCAGGTGCGGGCGGCACTCTCGACCTTCGACCGGCTCGGCGCGGTCCCCGCCGCGGCCATTGCCCGCAGGCGATTGATGGCCATGGGGGTGCGTGGCCCGCGTGCGACGACCTCCTCCCACGAGTTCGGACTGACCAACCGCGAGCGCCAGGTGCTGGGTCTGCTGCGGGAGCGCAGGAGCAATGCGCAGATCGCGGCCGAGCTGGTGATCTCGGAGCGGACCGTGCACCACCACGTCTCCGCGATCCTGGCGAAGCTCGGCGTCAGCAACCGAGCCGAGGCTGCGCAAATTGGGCAGGGAGACGAGCCAACCTAGGCATCGACTGCCGATGCCCGGTGGGTGGCCGCGTCCCTAGATTCGCCTCGACGGTTCGATCCGCGGACCGACAAGGAGGACAGACCCATGGCCCGCTTCATGATCGAACGAACCTTCGTGGATGGACTGGTGATCCCGATGACCGCCGACGGCGCAGAGACCTGCCTCGGCGTGGTCGACCGCAACGCCGAGGTCGGCGTCACCTGGGTGCACTCGTACGTCAACGAGGAGAAGACCAAGACCTTCTGCATCTACGACGGCCCTGATGCCGAGGCGATCCGACGCGCCGCCGACAAGAACGGCTTGCCGGTGGACACGATCACCCGGGTGAACGTGCTCGACCCGTACTTCTACCGCTGAAATGCGGAAAACCGGGCCGATGGCCCGGTTCCGCTTGATCAGGTGGAGCTGAGGGGACTCGAACCCCTGACCCTCTGCATGCCATTGCCCAGAATGACAGAGCCGCTACCAGCTGCGCCCCGGCGCCCGAAGCGCCCGAAACACGAAGACCGGGCCGCAGGCCCGGTCTTTGGTTGGTGGAGCTGAGGGGACTCGAACCCCTGACCCTCTGCATGCCATGCAGATGCGCTACCAGCTGCGCCACAGCCCCTCGTTGTCGCCCGTAGGCAACTCGCGGAATCTTAGCCAACCGGGCCGAGGCGCGCGAAATCGGGGTTGGGTCAGGTCAGCCGATCGCGGCGGCCACGCGTTGCTGAAGCACCGGCAGCAGGTCGACAGCGAACCACGGGTTGCGGGTTTGCCAGCGGAAGTTGAGCGGTGACGGATGCACGACCGGGATCCGGTCCGGCAAGTAGTCGCGGAATGCCCGCACGGTCTCGGTGAGGTTGCGCTGGGCTCGTGCGCCCAGGTAGTAGGTCTGCGCGTAGCTCCCGATGAGAACGGTGAGCTGGATGTCGGGCATCAGCTGGAGCAGCTGCGGATGCCACCGGCCAGCGAACGTCTTCCGAGGGCGGGAGATCGCCGGTTGCCCCTTTGCCCGGGTAGTAGAAGTCCATCGGCAGCAGTGCGAACAGGTCAGGATCCCGGAACTGCTGCTCGGTGACTCCGAGCCACTCGAACAGCTTCACGCCGCTGGGGTCGTTCCAGGCCGTGTTCGACTCCTGCGCCTTCCTGCCCGGCGCCTGCCCGATCACGGCGATGCGGGCTCTGGGCCCGGCGGCGTACAAGGGCAGGTAATCCCTGAGCACCCGCCTCGGCGTTGTCGGCGTCCTCGATGATCGCCTGCCGGATCGCCTCGAAGCTCACGGACGAACGAGGATGATCGGCTTGCCCGTACGACGCTCGGTCGGGTTGAGGGCGGTGACGGCATCGTCGAGGGGCGAGACGGTGCCGATGTTCGTCCTCAGCCGTCCGTCCCGCACCCGCTGGACGATCTCACCCAGCTGGGCCCGGTCGGACTCGACGACGAAGTCGATCGCCAGGCCGTCGACCGGCGGCGCTTCGGGCGGCCCGACGACGGTCACCAGCGTTCCGCCGGCTCGGATGAGCATCGCGGACCGCTTCTGGATCTCGCCGCCGATGACATCGAAGACCAGATCCACTCCACCGACGTCTTCCAGCGGGTCGTTCTCGAGGTCGACGAACTCCTGCGCGCCGAAGTCGAGTGCGGTCTGCCGGTCGGCGGCACGTCCGGTGCCGATGACGTAGGCGCCGGCCTCGCGCGCGAGCTGGGTCACCATCGAGCCGACGGCTCCGGCCGCGCCGTGGGCGAGGACGGTCTGACCCGGCTGGAACCGGCCGTGCACGAACAACCCCTGCCAGGCGGTCAGGCCCGAGATCGGCAGGCTCGCGCCCACCGTGAAGTCGACATCTCCCGGCAGCGGCGCGAGGTTGCGGGCCTCGACGGCCGCGTACTCCGCCAGGGTGCCGTCGCGAGTCCAGTCCGTGAGGCCGAAGACCCGCTGCCCCACCGAGAGCCCCGCCGTGCCGTAGCCGAGGGCGGTGATCACTCCGGCCAGCTCGTGCCCCGGAATCGACGGCGTCCGGTCCCGATCAAGGCGATCGGTCCAGGTCGAAGGCCACTCCAGCTCGGTCGGGACGAACCCTGCCGCATGAACCTGGACGACGACGTCGTTGATCGCTGGCACCGGCTCCGGCCGCTCCACCAGCAGCATCCCCGCCGCTCCCGCGGCCTCGTCCTTCACCACGATCGCCTTCATCAGGCACCTCCCGTATCCGCAACTGGACGATTTCGTCCAGCCTAGACACATCTGGACGATCTCGTCCACCATGGCGGCGTGGAGGAGAGCTCGCAGACGGTCGCAGCCGAGCGGTTGACGCCGCGTGGCGCACAGACGCGGTCGCGCATCGTCGACACCGCGGCGGAACTGATGCGGGTGCGAGGAGTCGGCGGGACGACTCTGGACGATGTCCTGTCGGCAAGCAAGGTCAGCAAGTCGCAGCTGTACCGGCACTTCAGGGACAAGCCGGCGCTGGTGCGGGCAGTGATCGAGCTGGTCGGCGAGCGAACGATCACCCGTGAGCACGAACGCCTCGAGAACGTGAGGACGATCGCCGGCCTGCGCCGCTGGCGCGACGCGCTGGTCGAGCACAACGCCCTGCAAGAGGGCCGCTACGGATGCCCGTTGGGCTCCCTGGCGAACGAGGTCTCCGATCAGGACTCGGTCGCCCGAACGCAGCTCCACCACCTGTTCCAGGCGTGGGAAGGGCTCTTTGCAGATCTCCTTCGCCGGTTTCAACGCGACGGCGTCATCCCGCAGGACGCCGACGTCGCCCGGCTTGCTACGGGGTTCGTCGCGGCCGTCCAGGGCGGCTACCTGTTGGCCCAGACCTCCCGCGACGCGACGCCGATGGCCTCCGCGATCGACATGGCCATCTCACATCTGCGACAGCTCGGCGACGCATCAGGATGATCAAGCAGTCCGGTTGTAGGCACCGAGGCGGAGCTCGGCCACCTCGGGGTGCTCGTCGATGACCACCCAGGCGGCGTTGTCGAGGCCGCGGAGGCTGTGGAACTGGTCGTCCGGCCAGCCGAGCACCGCACCGACGGCGACGCGGATGGCGGCGCCGTGGGAGACGGCCACGCCGGTCTCTCCCGGCCCGAGTGCGGCCAGGAGCTCGAGGAGCACCTCCCGCATCCGGGCGCGGACCTCGGTGGTCGGCTCGGCACCGGGCGCGACGTCGTAGTAGCCGAGACGGAACTGCTCGAACTCGACCGGGTCGGCGGCGGCGTACTCCTCGTGGGTGAGGCCCTGCCGCTCTCCGAGCGAGAACTCACGCAGGCGGTCGTCGAGCACGAGCTCGAGCCCCGTCGCAGCGGCCACGGCGAGCGCGGTGTCGTGAGCACGGGAGAGGTCCGAGGACCAGAGCAGCGTCGGCTCGAGCTTCGCCATGGCGGCGGCAGCCGACTCGGCCTGGGCCCGACCTACGTCGTCGAGCTCGGCGTCGAGCTGGCCCTGCACGCGCTGGGCGTGGTTCCAGGCGGTGCGGCCGTGGCGCAGCAGCACCAACCGGCGACCGGTCACCGGTCGTGCGACACGACGTCGGCCGGCAGCGGGATGGCCGGGCAGTCGCGCCAGAGTCGCTCCAGGGCGTAGAACTGCCGCTCCTCCTCGTGCTGCACGTGGACGACGATCTCGCCGTAGTCGATCAGCACCCAGCGCCCGTCGCGCTCGCCCTCGCGGCGCACCGGCTTGGCGCCGATCTCGCGGAGCTTGTCCTCGATCTCGTCGACGATCGCCTTGACCTGACGGTCGTTGGTGGCCGAGGCCAGCACGAAGGCGTCGGTGATCGCGAGCTGCTCGCTCACGTCGAAGGCGATGATCTGCTGGGCGAGCTTGTCGGACGCGGCGCGAGCGGCGGCGTGCACGAGCTCGACGGCATGGTCGGTGGCGGTCATAGTGCTCCCACAATCAGGGCTGGTCTGCGGAGTAGAGCTTGTGCTTGGTGATGTATTGGACGACGCCGTCGGGCACGAGGTACCAGACCGGCTGGCCCTGGCGCTGGCGCTCGCGGCAGTCGGTGGAGGAGATCGAGAGCGCGGGGATCTCCAGCATGGTCACCCGCTCGGACGGGATCGACTTCAGGGTCTCGGGATCCATCTCCGAGCCCGGCCGGGTGCAGCCCACGAACTGCGCGAGCGCGAACAGCTCGTCGTGGTCGCGCCAGGTGAAGATCTCGGTCAGGGCGTCGGCGCCGGTGATGAAGTAGAGGTCGACGTCGGGCATCTGCGCCTTGAGGTCGCGCAGCGTGTCGATCGTGTACGTCGGCCCCTGGCGGTCGATGTCGACCCGCGAGACCCGGAAGCGCGGGTTGGAGGCGGTCGCGATCACCGTCATCAGGTAGCGGTGCTCGGCCGGCGACACCACCCGGTCGGACTTCTGCCAGGGCTCGCCGGTCGGCACGAAGACGACCTCGTCGAGGCCGAACCAGGCCTGCGTCTCGGATGCGGCGACCAGGTGACCGTGGTGGATCGGGTCGAAGGTCCCGCCCATCACCCCGACCCGTCGGGGCACGGAGGTGGCTGGGTCGGAGCGAGTCGCCTGTGGGGTGCTCAGCTGTGCTCGCGTCCCCCGCCGAAGGAGACCAGGGCGATCAGCATGGCCAGCAGGATGCCGAGGGCGATGCCGCCCACGATCCAGGGGTTGATGACCTGCTCGTGGTGCTCTTCGGCGGCCTGGGTCAGCAGCAGCGCGGTCTGGCTCAACGACATGGCCAGGATCTTACTCAGTGCGAGTGGTAACCCTCGGATCGGTAGTACTTCTTGTACATGGTGCGCTTGAAGATCACGCCGCCCAGCGGGCCGAGGTACTTCAGCACCGCGCGCATGTGCTTGTTGTCGATCAGCTCGATCAGGTTGCCGTCGGGGTCCTTGATGAAGAAGAACGTGTGCCCGTGCGGCGACTGCTCGACCGGGGCGACGATCTCGACGCCCTTGCTCTCGAGGTAGTCCTGCCACTTCTTGGTGTTGCGCACGTTGACCGAGAAGTGGTGGATGCCCTGGCGGTTCCAGGTGACGTCCTCGTAGGGCTCGGACGGGATGAACTCGAAGACCTCGATCGTGGCGCCGCCCGGGATCCGGATCCAGCCGATCTTCAGGGTCGGGTCGGGTGCGCCCTCGGGCACCTCGACGCCGAAGAACGTCTTGATCCGGTCGGTCGGGGTGTCGGAGACCCCCACGACCGGGGCACCGAAGATGTCGGCGTACCACCGCACGGTCCGGTTGAAGTCGGCCACGGTGATGGCGACGTGGCTGAACGAGAGGGCCTTCATCTTGGGCATGACGTCCTATCCATTAGTGCTGAGGCTGTGGTTGAGCACGTTGCGACGCAGGTGGTCGGCGACGCGCAGCGACTGGGCGATGATCGTCAGCCCGGGGTTGACCGCCCCGGACGACGGGAAGAACGAGCCGTCGACGACGTAGAGGTTGTCGACGTCGTGGGTGCGGCACATGGTGTCGAGCACCGACGTGCGCGGGTCGTCGCCGAACATCGCCGTGCCGCACTGGTGGGTGGTGTTCTCGTTCTTGAAGCGGTGGCGGACGACGTACCAGTAGCCGAGGCGCCGGAGCGCCTTCGCCATCTCCTTGACCAGCTGCTTGTGCGCGGCCAGGTTGTTGACCTGGTAGTCGAGCTTGACCTGTCCCGACGACGTGAGCGTGACCCGGTTGTCGAGGTCGGGCAGGTCCTCGCTCATCGCCAGGAAGTCGACGCCGCGGTCGACCCAGGCCTCGGCCATCTTCATCGGCACGAACGGCACGACGCCCTGCACGATGCCGGCGTGCGCCCGGCCCTGCGACTGGATGTGGCCCGAGCGGGTACGGCCGGCCCGGCCCGGCGCGCGTAGAAGTCGTTGATCATCACGGTCTTCGCGAACGACGTCGGGTTGCGCCAGCGCGGGTGCACCGCCTCCATCATGGTCGCGATGTGCGCCATGTAGCGGCGGCCGAGCGAGGTCGGAGCTGTTGGCGAGCCCGTTGGGGTGCTTGTCGGTGGCGCTGCGGAACAGCAGCGCCGAGGAGTTCACCGCCCCGGCGGAGAGCACGACGGTGTCGGCGTGCACGGTCACCCGCTCGCCGTCGCGCATCACCTCGACCGCCTCGACCCGGTCGCCGGACGCGTCGGTCAGCAGCCGCTCGGCGAGAGCGCCGGTCCACAGCGTGACGTTGTCGGCCTTCACCGCGTCGGTCACGCAGATGACGTCGGTGTCGCTCTTGGCGCGGACCTGGCACGGGAAGGAGTTGCAGGTGCTGCAGAGGATGCAGCCGCCGGGCTCGCCCGGCGAGATCATGCCGAGCGGGAGGTACGACGGGTGCAGACCCTGGCCGCGCAGGCCGTCGACGACCTCGGCCATCCGCGGCTCGTGCTGCACGGGCGGGTACGGGTAGGGGCCGCGCGGCGGCTCGGAGGGGTCGCCGACCTCGCCGTGCACCTGGTAGAGCCGCTCGGCCTGGTCGTACCAGGGCGCGAGGGTGGCGTAGTCGATCGGCCAGGCCGGCGACTGCCCGTCGGCGTGGTCGACGACGCCGAAGTCGCTCTCCCGCAGCCGCAGCAGCGCGGCGCCCCAGACCTTGGTGTTGCCGCCGACGTTGTAGTGCATGAACGGGCGGAACTCCTCGCCCTTGCGGTTCACCCACGGGTCGTCGGCGCGGTAGCGCAGCTCCTGCCAGACGGCGATGGGGTCGGCGTTCTGCGGCTCCATCGGCAGCCAGCCGCCACGCTCCAGCAGCAGCACGCTGACGCCGGTGTCGGCGAGGGCGTGCGCCATCGTGCCGCCGCCCGCGCCGCTGCCGATGATGACGACGTCGAAGCGCTCCCCGTCCACCGTCAGCCACGGGCCGCCTCCATCAGCCGGTGGTCGACCAGCGCTCGCTCGAGGCTCATCTCGGGCTGGCTGCCGGCCCGGATCGAGCGCACCAGGTCGCGGTACATCGCCTGGTAGCCGCGGATGTCGCGGTAGCCGGGCAGCACCACCCGCGGCAGTCCCTTGCCGCGGACGATGACAGCAGCGCCGTTGGACTCGAACGTGATCACGCCCTCGCGGCCGTAGAGCTTCGAGGCCCGCAGGCCGCGGAGCAGCGACGGCACCTCGCGCGAGTAGAAGAGGGATCCCACCGCTCCATTGTCGTAGTCGAAGGCAACCAGCATGCTGCGGCTCCGGCGGTCGGGCAGCCGGTCGACGTCGGCGGCCAGGCGCGGCCGGTGGCCGCTGATCCGGGTGATCTGCGGGCCGAGGCTGGTGGCGAGGTGGAGCCAGTGGATGCCCTCCTCGAAGAAGGCGTCGCCACCGGCCAGGGTCTCGTCGTTGCGCCAGTCGTCGGCGAGCTTCGGCTTGTCGGCGACGGTGACGAACGACGCCATCACGAGCTCGCCGATGGCGCCGTCGGCCAGCAGCCGCCGCAGGGTCACGGCGAGCGGCTTGTAGTGGTCGTTCTCCCCCACCAGGACGACCCGGCCGCCGGCGTCGCGCGCGGCCGCCACGGTCTCGAAGTCGGCGCTGGTCGGGTACGCCGGCTTCTCGACCAGCACGTGCTTGCCGGCCTCGATCGCGGCCAGGCTCAGCTCGAGGTGGTACGCCGGCGGCACCGCGATCACGACCGCGTCGACGTCGTCGTCGGCGAGGGCCGAGGCGTAGTCGCCGTAGGCGCGCCGGCCGGCGTACTTCTGGCGGAACTGCTCCGCCTTGGCCGGGTCGCGGCTGGCGTAGCTCGCGACGATCTCCTCGGAGGATCCGGCGAGGGCTCGCAGGTGCCGGCTGTGGACGCCGGTGATGAAGCCACAGCCGAGGAACGCCACGTGGATCGGCCCTGACACGGCGCGTGAACTTATCACCGCGCCGCAGCCCCGCTCGGCGCCGTGGTCCCAGCCTGCGGAGGCTCGGCCCTCTACAGTGATGCCGTGATCTGGCTGGCGATCGTCTTCGCTCTGACCAGCGCATTCTTCACGGCCCTGTCGACGTCGGTGCAGCACCAGGCGGCCGGCGCGGCGCCGGACTCGGTCGGCGGGCTGTGGCACCTCCTGTGGCACCTGACCCAGCGGCCGGTCTGGGTGCTCGGCCAGGCGCTGGGCATCGCCGGGTTCATCACCCACGCGCTCGCGGTGATCAACGGCCCGATCTCGCTGGTCCAGCCGATCATCATCACCGGCATCGTCTTCGCCGTGCCGATCCGGGCCGCCATCTCGCGCAAGCTGCCGGAGCGGCGCGAGATGGGTGCGGTGTTCCTCACCGCGGGCGCCCTGGCGATCTTCCTGCTGGCGAGCGACCCGTCGGAGGGCGACGGCCACCCCGGTGGGCTCTCGTTCTTCCTGCTCGTCGCGGGCTGCGCGGCGCTCGGGGTGCTGGTGTTCGTGCTGACCCGGCTGGTGCGCGCGGACAACCTGCGGGCGTTCCTGCTGGGCGCCTCGGCCGGGCTGCTCCTCGGCCTGGTCGCGGTGCTGGTCAAGGCCGCCGAGGAGGAGTACGACGACGGCGGGCTCTCCCAGCTGCTGACCACCTGGCCGATCTACGCGCTGGTCGTGCGCCGGGCTGGGCGGAGTCGCGATCAACCAGGTCGCCTACCGCTCCGCGCGGCTCTCCGCCTCGATGCCGATGCTCAACGTCGTCAACTGCCTGGTCGGGCTGAGCTTCGGCTACCTCGTCTTCCAGGAGATCCCGCGGCACACCCCGTGGGCGGTCAGCGCCGAGCTGGTGGGCCTCGCGCGTGCTCTGCGTCGGCCTCTGGCTGCTGGCCAACTACGAGGAGCAGCACGAGGACGAGCTGATCGAGCTACCCCTCGACAGGGTGCCGACGCAGAGGTCGATCAGCGCACGTGACCGTCGCCGGTGACGACGTACTTCGTGGACGTCATCTCCGGCAGGCCCATCGGGCCGCGGGCGTGCAGCTTCTGGGTGCTGATGCCGATCTCGGCGCCGAACCCGAACTCGCCGCCGTCGGTGAACCGCGTGCTCGCGTTGATCAGCACCGCCGCTGAGTCGACCTCGGCCGCGAACCGCCGGGCGGCGGTCTGGTCCTCGGTCACGATGGCGTCGCTGTGCTTGCTCGAGAAGCGGCGGATGTGCGCGATGGCGGCGTCGAGGTCGGGTACGACGGCCGCCGAGATGTCGAGCGAGAGGTACTCGCGCGCGTAGTCGTCGTCGGTCGCCGGCTGCACCCCGCCGTGCGTCCGGGAACGCCGCGTCGCCGTGGATGGTCACGCCGGCCTCCTGCAGCGCGGTCACGACCCGCGGCAGGAACGCGTCGGCAACGTCGGCGTGCACCAGCAGCGACTCGGCGGAGTTGCAGACGCTGGTGCGGTGGGTCTTGCTGTTGAGCACGATCGCCAGCGCCTTGTCGAGATCGGCCGCGCTGTCGACGTAGACGTGACAGTTGCCGACGCCGGTCTCGATCACGGGCACGGTCGACTCCTCGACCACCGACTGGATCAGGCCGGCTCCCCCGCGCGGGATGAGCACGTCGACGTGGCCGCGGGCCCGCATCAGCGCCTTCACGCTGTCGTGGGAGTCGCCGGGCACCAGCTGGATGACGTCGGCGTCCAGGCCGGCTGGAGGCCGCGGCGTCGCGCAGCACGGCCACGATCGCGGCGTTGCTCGACCGGGCGCTCGAGGAGCCCGCGCAGCAGGACGGCGTTGCCCGACTTCAGGCAGATGCCCGCCGCGTCGGCGGTGACGTTGGGCCGGGCCTCGTAGATCATGCCGACGACGCCGAACGGCACCCGCAGCTGGCGGAGCTCGAGGCCGTTGGGGAGGGTGCTGCCGCGCACGACCTCGCCCACGGGGTCGGGCAGGCCGGCGACGTCGCGCAGCCCCTGGGCCATCGCCTCGAGCCGGTCGGGGGTCAGCCGCAGCCGGTCGATGATGTTGGCCGGCGTGCCGTCGGCGATCGGCGCGGGCGACGTCCTCCCCGTTGGCGGCGAGCAGCTCGTCGGCGCGCTCGAGCAGCGCCTGGGCCATCGCGTGCAGCGCGTCGTCCTTCTCGGCCCGGGTCGCCAGGGCCAGACCGAGGCTCGCGGCGCGGGCCCGGGTCGCGACCTCGATGACGTCCTCGTGGGTGCTCACAGGTCGAGGTTAGACAAACTTCCCGACATCCCCACCGAACAGGCAACCAAATGGTGGGATCGGACGTCACCACAGGTGACACCTCACACTCCAGGAAGCGAGACCCTCGTGCCCGCACGCCGTCACCAGGCCCTGGCTGCGCCGCAGCCCTGGCCCTCACCCCCATCGCCGCCCTGGCAGTCAGCTCTCCGGGCGAGGCCGCGCCGGCGCAGGTCGCCGCCGCCGGGCCGGCAGTGAAGATGTGGGCTCCCCAGAGCGTCGAGGCCTACCTCTACGGCAACCGCAAGCAGACCCGCGTCGACATCGACGCGCGGCTCATCGCCGGCGCGGACCCGTTCGAGCTGTGGTCGAACCGGGCGTCGTACGACGAGCAGATCAAGACCGTCTGGCGCACGCCGGGCGGCGACGTGACCCTGCCGCTCGGCTCGATGACCGACTTCAACGCCCTCGACGACTTCGTGCGCGTCTCGGTCAAGAACGTCGGCACCGGCAAGTCGATGAAGTCCCGCACCAAGGACGTGTGCCTCAACAGCCGCGGCTACCGGGTCCGCCCGGACGCGCCGGCCAGGTCGCCGTACCCGCAGTACTGCTTCGCCAACCCCTACAGCCTCGGGTCCGTGCAGGGCATCCAGGCCGGCTGGTCGAACCCGCTCCTGGGCGACGCCGAGCGCGGCGCGCCGGGGTTCGGCTCGGCAAGGGCACCTACGACGTCACGATCTCGATCACGCCGGCGTACGCCGACCTGCTCAAGATCCCTGCGGCCGACGCCAAGCGCACGGTCCGGGTCGTGGTCAAGCACGACCACGACAGCCACGAGCACGGCGAGCCACGGCCACCCGGCGCCGCACCGAGCCGGTCGGGCAAGCCGGCCGCTGGACGAGCCGACGCGGCCCCGAGCAGCGCCGCGGTCGACGGCCCGCGGCCGAACCTGAAGTCGCTGCCGGCCTGGGGCATCAGCGTCGCCAAGAACGGCAACTTCCTGCGGTTCTCCGCCACCGTCTGGAACGCCGGCGACAGCCCGCTGGTCGTCGACGGCTTCCGTCGCGACGGCGAGGCCGTGATGGACGCCTACCAGTACTTCTTCGACGGCAACGGCAACCAGACCGGCTACCAGCAGATCGGCGAGTTCGAGTTCGACGCCAAGGCGTCGCACCAGCACTGGCACTTCCGCGACTTCGCGACGCTACACGCTGCTGCGCGCCGACAAGACCACGGCGGCGGTGTCGAAGAAGGAGGCGTTCTGCCTGGCCAACACCGACTCCATCGACCAGACGGTCGTGAACGCCGACTGGAACCCCGAGAACACCGACCTGTCCACCGACTGCGGCGCGCCCGGCTCGCTGTCGCTGCGCGAGGTGCTCGCCGCCGGCTGGGGCGACACCTACGCGCAGTTCCGCGCCGGCCAGTCGTTCAACCTGAAGAACCTGCCCAACGGCACCTACTACATCGCGACCATCGCCAACCCCGACCAGCGGCTGGTCGAGTCCGACGACACCGACAACGTCGCCCTGCGCAAGATCTCATCTGCGGCAAGGCCGGCGCCCGCAAGGTCAGCGTCCCCCAGGTCGGCATCATCGAGGAGCCCGAGGAGCAGTGGTGACGCTAGCCCGAAATCACACTGACCCGCAGGAACGTTCCTGACGGGTCAGCGTGATTGCAGGCTGGTGGAGCTGGGTCAGCCCTTGCGCTCGGTGATCTTCTCGGTGGCGGCGGGGAGGACCGTGTGCAGGTCGCCGACGACGCCGAAGTCGACGAGCTCGAAGATCGGGGCCTCCTCGTCCTTGTTGACCGCGACGATCGTCTTCGAGGTCTGCATGCCGGCGCGGTGCTGGATGGCGCCGGAGATGCCGGCGGCGATGTAGAGCTGCGGCGAGACCGTCTTGCCGGTCTGGCCGATCTGGAAGGTGTGCGGGATCCAGCCGGAGTCGACGGCGGCGCGCGAGGCACCGACCGCCGCGCCGAGCGCGTCGGCGAGGCCCTCGACGGGCTCGAAGTTGCCGCCGGTGCCGCGGCCACCGGAGACCACGATCGCGGCCTCGGTGAGCTCGGGGCGACCGGTCGCCTTGCGCGGCTGCGAGGCCACGATCTGCGCCTTCTTCGCGGCGTCGGAGATGGTCGCCGCGAACTCCTCGACCGTGCCGGCGCCCTCGGCCTCCTCCGGGGTGGCGGAGTTGGGCTTGACGCGTGATGATCGGCGTGCCCTTGGTGACCTTGGCGTTGACCGTGAAGTTGCCGGCGAAGACCGACTGCGTGGTCACCGGGCCGCTCGTCGGCGACGTCGACGGCGTCGGTGATCAGGCCGGAGTCGATCTTGATGGCGAGGCGGCCGGCGATCTCCTTGCCCTCGACCGCCGGAGGGGACCAGGAGCACGCGGCCGGCGAGGTCTTCTCGACCAGCTGCTGCGAGCGCCTCGGCCTTCGGGGCCACGAGGTAGCCCTTGATCTCGGCGTCGTCGACGACGTAGACCTTCTCGGCGCCGTACTTCTTCAGCCTGCTCGGCCACCGCGGCGCCTGGTCGCCGCTGCCGATGAAGACGGCCGACGGCTCGCCGAGGCGGCTGGCGATGCGTCGAGCAGCTCGTAGGTGGGCTTGCGGACGGCGCCGTCGACGTGGTCGACGAGGACCAGGACTTCAGTCATGTCGGTTCTCGCTATCCAGGTCCCGGCTCAGATGAACTTCTTGGAGGCGAGGAACTCGACCAGCGCCGTGGCGCCCGACCCGTCCTCGTCCTTGACGATCTCGCCGGCGGTGCGCGGCGGGCGCTCGGTGGTGTCCTCGACCTCGGTCCAGGCCGACCGACAGGCCGACCTGGTCGGCGTCGACGCCGAGGTCGCTCAGCGACCAGGTCTCCAGCGGCTTCTTCTTCGCCGCCATGATCCCCTTGAACGACGGGTAGCGGGCCTCGCCGGACTGGTCGGTCACCGACAGCACCAGCGGCATGGTGCGCGCCGATCGACCTCGGTGGCGGTGTCGCCGTCGCGCTTGACCCGGACCTGGTCGCCCTGCGACTCGACGACCGAGGCGAGGGTGACCTGCGGCAGGCCGAGCCGCTCGGCGAGCATCGCCGGGACGACGCTCATCGACGCCGTCGGTCGAGGCCATGCCGCAGACGACCAGGTCGACCGGTCGACGCCGATCTTCTCGATCGCCTTGGCGAGCACCAGCGAGGTGGCGAGCGCGTCGGAGCCGGCGATCGCGTCGTCGGCGACGTGGACGCCCTTGTCGGCACCCATCTGCAGCGCCTTGCGGACCGCGTCGACGGCCTTCTCGGGACCGACGCTCAGCGCGGTCACCGTGACCTCGTCGTCGTCGTCGGCCTTCTCCTTGATCTGCAGGGCCTGCTCGACGGCGTACTCGTCGAGCTCGGACAGCAGCCCGTCGACGCCGACGCGGTCGACGGTGTTGTCGGCCTCGAACTGCCGGTCGGCGGTCGCGTCGGGCACGTACTTCACACAGACGACAATGTTCATGGTGGTCTGGCCGGTCGGCCCCTCCTGTGCACTCGGTTGGCCACGAGGTTACTCGCGGCGTAGCGTCGGGTACCGCGTCCGACGGTCGCGGTTCACGTCACAGCGCCGGTCACGGCGGCGCTCAGGGACGGATCAGGCGGTCGAGGATCCGGCCGACGACCAGGTAGGCGACGGCGCCGAGGCCCCAGTTGAACAGGGCGTTCTTGTCGTCGGCGTTCTGCGCCGGTGAACTCCTTGATGCCGTTGTCGCGGTCGAGAAGATCCCAGGTCGACCGCGTCGGCGCCGTCGAGCACGAAGCTTCACCAGCGCGTTGTCGGCGTTGGCGTCGAGCGCGACCAGCAGCGCGCCGACCGCGAGGACCAGCGCGCGCAGACGACGCAGATCAGCCAGACGCACCTGGGCGAGCGACGGCGCTGCGCACCTCGCGGTCGCCGCGTCGCGCCTCGGCCCGGTGCTGCCCGGTCGTGCCCGTGTCTTCGGCCGTCGTTGCCGGTCGTCGCCTCGCGGACTTGTCAGCCGTCATCGGACCGCTCGTCGGCTCAGCGGCCCCCGAACTCGGCCTTGCCCGGGCCGTTCTCGACGAACGACGCATGCCGATGCGTGCGGTCCTCGGTGGCGAACAGCGCGGCGAACTGCTGCCGCTCGATCTCCAGGCCGGTCTCGAGGTCGACCTCGAGGCCGCGGTCGATGCGTCTCCTTGGCCGCCCGCAGGGCGTACGACGCGGCGCCGGCGAACTGCTGCGGCCCAGGCCACGCGCCTCGTCGTAGACCTCGTCGGCCGGGCACGACCCGGTCGACCAGGCCGATCGCGAGCGCCTCGTCGGCCTTGACGAACCGGCCGGTGAAGATCAGGTCCTTGGCCTTGCTCGGGCCCGACCAGCCGGGTCAGCCGCTGGGTGCCGCCGGCGCCGGGGATGATGCCGAGCAGGATCTCGGGCTGGCCGAGCGTCGGCGTCGTCGGCCGCGATCCGGACGTCGGCGCACAGCGCGAGCTCGCAGCCGCCGCCGAGCGCGTAGCCGGTGATCGCGGCGACGACCGGCTTCGGGATCCGGGCCACCGCGGTGAACGCCGACTGCAGCGGCGCCGGAGCGCTTGACCATGTCGGTGTAGGACATGTCGGCCATCTCCTTGATGTCGCGCCGGCCGCGAAGACCCGCTCGCCGCCGTAGATGACGACCGCCCGGACGTCGTCGCGCTCGGTCGCCTCGGCGGCCGCGGCGCGGATCTCCTCCTGCACCTGCGACGTTGAGCGCGTTCATCTTCGGCCGGTCGAGCCGGATCGTGCCGACGCCGTCGTCGACCTCGAGCCGCACGAACTCGCTCATGCGTCTGCAGTCGTGCTCACCGCGCATCGTGCCGGCCGTCGCCGGGCCTAGACTGCCGCCGGGTGACTCCCGGACTCTGGCGCGACCCGCGGCGAGACGCGCGCCGGTCTGGCCGGGCCGCCACCAGCCGCTGGGCGTCGACCTGGTCGCCGGAGGCGACGAACTTCGCGGTCTGCTCGCCCGAGGCCACCGCGGCGTGGGTCTGCCTGTTCGACGACGACGGCGCCGAGACCCGGCACCGGCTGACCGAGCACACGCTCGGCATCTGGCACGGCGCCTGCCCGGCGTCGCGGTCGGCCAGCGCTACGGCTTCCGCGTCGACGGGCCGTGGGACCCCGACCACGGGCGCCGGTTCAACCCGGCCAAGCTGCTGCTCGACCCGTACGCCCGGGCGGTCACCGGCGAGCTCGACCCGGACCCGGCGCTCTTCGGCTACGACGCCGGCGACCCGCACGGACGCGCGAGCGACGTCGACTCCGCGCCGTACGTCCCGCGCAGCGTGGTCGTGCACGACGAGTTCGACTGGGGCGGCGACGCGCCCGCTGCGGCGCCGGTGGCGCGACACGGTCATCTACGAGCTGCACGTCAAGGGCTTCACCGAGCTGCACGACCGGGTGCCCGAGCAGCTGCGCGGGACGTACGCCGGGCTCGGCGAGCCGCGCCGTCACCGACTACCTCCGCGACCTCGGCGTCACCGCGGTCGAGCTGCTGCCGGTGCACCAGTTCGTCACCGAGCCGGCGCGTCGCCGAGCGCGGGCTGGCCAACTACTGGGGCTACAACTCGATCGGCTTCTTCGCCCCGCACGCGGCCTACTCCTCCGCCGGCGACCGCGGCCAGCAGGTCACCGAGTTCAAGCAGATGGTGAAGGCGTTCCACGACGCCGGGCATCGAGGTGATCCTCGACGTCGTCTACAACCACACCGCCGAGGGCGGCGCCGACGGGCCGACGCTGTCCTTCCGCGGCCTCGACGACCGCGGTCTACCACCAGCGGCCGCGCGGGCCGGCGAGCCGTTCGACGACCCTACTGGGACGTCACCGGCTGCGGCAACACCGTCGACGCCGCGCACCCGTCGCGCTGCGGCTGATCCTCGACTCGCTGCGCTACTGGGTCACCGAGATGCACGTCGACGGCTTCCGCTTCGACCTGCCTCGGCGCTCGCCCGCACCGGCCACGAGGTCGACATGCGCGGCGCACCTGCTCGACCGCGATCGGCCAGGACCCGGTGCTGCGCCACGTGAAGCTGATCGCCGAGCCGTGGGACGCGTCGATGGACGGCTACCGGGTCGGCGAGTTCCCGCCGCCGTGGGTGGAGTGGAACGACCAGTTACCGCGACGACGATCCGCGACTTCTGGCGCGGCCGGCACTCCGGCGGCATCCGCGACGTGGCCTCCCGGCTGGCCGGCTCCTCCGACCTGTACGCCGACGACGGCCGCTCGCCGTACGCCTCGGTCAACTTCGTCACCGCCCACGACGGCTTCACGCGTGCGCGACCTGGTCACCTACGAGCACAAGCACAACGAGGCCAACGGCGAGGACAACCGCGACGGCACCGACAACAACCGGTCGTGGAACCACGGCGTCGAGGGCGAGACCGACGACCAGGAGATCGTCGCGCTGCGCCGCCGGCAGGCCGCCAACATGATGGCCACGCTGTGCCTGTCCAACGGCGTCCCGATGATCACCGCCGGCGACGAGCGCGGCCGCACCCAGCGCGGCAACAACAACGCCTACTGCCAGGACAACGAGATCTCGTGGGTCGACTGGCGGCCCGACGACGCGTGGCTCGACGTCTACGAGATCACCAAGGCCGCGCTCCGGCTGCGCCGCGAGCACCCGGCGCTGCGGCAGCGGCACTGCTTCGAGGGCCGGCCCGACGATCGCGCGGCGGCCCCAAGGACCTCGCCTGGCTGCACCCCGACGGGCCGCGAGATGACCGAGCGACGACTGGTACGACGACGCGCTGCACGCGCTCGGCATGTTCGTCTCCGGCGACCCGCTGCGCTCCCCCGGCCCGCGCGGCGAGCAGCAGCGTCGACAAGTCGTTCCTGCTCTGGTTCAACGCCGGCGCGCGAGCCGGTCGACGTCACGCTGCCCGAGAACGACTGGGTCGACGCCGGCGAGGTCGTGCTCTCCACCGACCCGACGCTGCCGTCGGCACACCGGTCAAGGCCGGCGACCTCGGCTCGCGCCTGCGGTCGCGCGACGTCGAGCCGCGCTCGCGTGAGCCGTGCTCCGCCGAGCTGCGACGCCGACCCGATCAGTCGGCGGTGCGGCGCCGACGACGCGTGCTCCGACCCGGCTCAGCGGCGCGGTCAGGCGTCGGGCAGGGCGACCACGCCGAGCTCGGCGGGCGAGGCCAGCAGGTCGTTGCGCGGGATGCACCCGGACCGTGTAGCCGAACGGCGCCGGTGCGGTCGAGCGCGACGTCGCCGTCGAAGCGGTGCCGGCCGCCCTCGTAGGACTCGGCGAGCGCGCAGGCGCTCGACCGTGGTGTCGACCAGCTCGTCCTCGCTGTCGATGCGGCCGTGCACGACCTGGACGTCGACGTCGTCGGGCGTGAGGTCGCCGAGCGAGACGAAGGCGCGCACGGTCATCGTCGCGCCGACCTCGGGGGCGTCGCCGACGCCGCTGCTCTCGACGTGCTCGACGCGGACGCCGGGCCAGCCGGCGCGCACCTGCTGCTTCCACGCGGCGAGCTCGGCGGCGCCGGCGTAGTCGGCGTTGAGCGCGCGCGAGTCGTCGGCGGCCGGGGCGTAGAGCTGCGCGGACGTAGTCGCGGACCATCCGGGTCGGCGAGCACCTTCGGGCCGAGCGACTTCAGCGTGTGCCGGACCATCTCGAGCCAGCGGGTCGGCACGCCGTCGTCGTCGAGGTCGTAGAAGCGCGGCGCGACCTCGTTCTCGATCAGGTCGTAGAGCGCGGTCGGCCTCGAGGTCGTCGCGCTGGTCGGGGTCGTCGACGCCGTCGGCGGACGGGATCGCCCAGCCGTTGTCGCCGTCGTACCACTCGTCCCACCAGCCGTCGAGGATCGACAGGTTGAGGCCGCCGTTGAGCGCGGCCTTCATGCCGGAGGTGCCGCACGCCTCGTAGGGGCGCAGCGGGTTGTTGAGCCAGACGTCGCAGCCGGGGTAGAGCGGCTGCGCCATCGCGATGTCGTAGTTGGGCAGGAAGACGATCCGGTGCCGGACCTCGGGGTCGTCGGCGAACCGGACGATCTCCTGGATCAGCTTCTTGCCGCCGTCGTCGGCCGGGTGCGCCTTGCCGGCGATGACCAGCTGGACCGGGCGCTCGGGGTGCAGCAGCAGCCGCTTGAGCCGCTCGGGGTCGCGCAGCATCAGCGTCAGCCGCTTGTACGACGGCACCCGGCGCGCGAAGCCGATCGTGAGCACGTCGGGGTCGAGCGCGGTGTCGATCCAGCCGAGCTCGGCCTTGGCGGCGCCGCGCTTCTGCCACGAGCTGCGCAGCCGGCTTGCGGGCGTCGACGACGAGCCGCTCGCGCAGCTGCGCGCTTGACCGCCCAGATGTCCGTCGCCGGGGACCTTGTCGACCGCCGCCCAGAAGCCGTCGGCGTCGTCGGAGTCGGCGTCGGCGCCGTGGCCGACCGGCCAGCTCGATGACCTCGCGGGCGACCCAGGTCGGCGCGTGCACGCCGTTGGTGATCGAGCCGATCGGCACCTCGGCCTCGTCGAAGGCGGGCCAGAGGCCGTCGAACATGCCGCGGCTGACGTGGCCGTGCAGCTGGGAGACGCCGTTGGCGCGCTGGGCGAGCCGGAAGCCCATCACCGCCATGTTGAAGACCGACGGGTCGCCGCCCTCGTAGTCCTCGGTGCCGAGCGCCAGGATCCGGTCGACCGGGACGCCGGGGGTCGGCGCCGTCGCCGCCGAAGTACTGCTCGACCAGGGTCGCGCGGGAACCGGTCGATGCCGGCCGGGCACCGGCGTGTGGGTGGTGAAGACGGTGGAGGCGCGGCCGACCTCGAGCGCGGTGTCGAAGTCGAGCTGCGGGCCGCCCTCGGCCACGGTGAGCTCGCGGATCCGCTCGAGGCCGAGGAAGCCGGCGTGGCCCTCGTTGGTGTGGAACACCTCGGGCGTCGGGTGCGCCGGTGATCCGGCGAGTAGGCGCGCAGCGCGCGGACGCCGCCGACGCCGAGCAGCAGCTCCTGGCGCAGCCGGTGCTCGCTGTTGCCGCCGTAGAGCCGGTCGGTGACGTCGCGTAGTGGTCGGGGTTGCCCTCGACGTCGGTGTCGAGCATCAGCAGCGGCACCCGGCCGACGCTGGCGACCCAGATCCGGGCGATCAGCTCGGGGCCGCCGGGCAGCGCGATCGTGATCGTCGGCGCGGGTGCCGTCGGCCTCGCGCAGCAGCGAGATCGGCAGCCCGTCGGGGTCGAGGACCGGGTAGGTCTCCTGCTGCCAGCCCTCGCGCGAGAGCGACTGCTTGAAGTAGCCGTGCCGGTAGAGCAGGCCGACGCCGACGATCGGCACGCCGAGGTCGCTGGCCGCCTTGAGGTGGTCGCCGGCGAGGATGCCGAGGCCGCCGGAGTACTGCGGCAGCACGGCGGTGATGCCGAACTCCGGGGAGAAGTAGGCGATCGCCGCGGGCCGTCGCTCCGGCCCGCGGCGCTGGTACCAGCGGTCGCCGGTGAGGTAGCGCTCGCAGGTCGGCGCTGGCCGCGCCCGAGCCGCTCGAGGAAGCCCTCGTCGGCCGGCGAGCTCGTCGAGCCGGCTCGCGGCCGACCGCGCCGAGCAGCCGGACCGGGTCGTGGCCCGGTCGACTCCCACAGCTCGGGGTCGACCTCCTCGAAGACGTCCTGGGTCTCGGGGTGCCACGACCAGCGCAGGTTGCCGGCGAGGTCGCCCAGGGCGGCCGAGGGCGGCGGGCAGGACGGGACGGACGGTGAATCGACGGATCGCACGCATGGATCCGACGCTAGCGCCCTCGACTTGAACGATCCAATTTGGAGCCACATAACCATTCCCCGAGCGGCGACGTTGATCGGCGCGACATCCCATCTCGGACGTCGCGAGGAGCACCGATGCCCCAGCTCAGCCGCCGCACCCTGATCGCCGGTGGAATCGGTGGCAGCGCCGCGGCCGTCGCGCTCGCCTCCTGGCCGGAGGCCGTGGCCGCGTCCGCACCGTTCGTGCACGGCGTGGCCTCGGGTGACCCGCTCCCCCACCAGGTGGTGCTCTGGACGCGGGTGACGCCCCTCGGTCGAGGCACTGCCCGGCTCCGGAGTCGGTCCCGACGTCAACGTCGGCTGGGAGATCTCCCGCAACGAGGCGTTCACCCAGGTCGTCGCATCCGGTACGTCGACAGCCAGCGCCGGCTCGGACCACACGGTGCACGTCGACGTGCCGGGACTCAGCCCGGCGACGGCGTACTGGTATCGCTTCAGCGCCCTCGGCAGCACCTCGCCGGTCGGCCGGACGCGAACGGCGGCCGCGCCGGGCACCGGGGCGCCGGTGCGGTTCGGGGTGGTGTCCTGCGCCAACTACGACTGGGGCTACTTCGTGCCCTACCGCTACCTCGCGGGACTCGACGGACCTCGACGCGGTGCTGCACCTCGGCGACTACGTCTACGAGTACGCCCCCGGCGGCATCATCGGCGACTACCCGGTCAACCCGCGCAACGCGCGAGCCGCTGCACGAGTGCCTCGACCTGGCCGACTACCGGACCCGGCACGGCTGCTACAAGCTCGAGACCGACCTGCAGGACCTGCACGCGCGGCACCCGATGGTCGCGGTCTGGGACGACCACGAGATCGCCAACGACACCTGGCGCGACGGCGCCGAGAACCACGACCCCGCCACTGAGGGCGAGTGGCTCAACCGGGCCACCGCAGGACGTCGGGCGTGGCTCGAGTGGCTGCCGGTGCGGCACACCGATCCCGGATGACTGGTACCGGATCAACCGTCGGCTGCGCTTCGGCGACCTGGTCGACCTCTGGATGCTGGACGAGCGCAGGTTCCGCACCCAGCCCCCGCGCAGCCTGCTGTTCGGCTACGGGTCGGTGGGATCCGGGGCAAGCGCTCCCGGGGCGACCATGATCGGCGCCGAGCAGGAGCACTGGCTGGTCACCGGGCTGGCGGGCAGCACGGCCAAGTGGAAGGTGCTGGGCAACCAGGTGCCGTTCTTCCCGCAGATCCTGCTGGCCACGGTGCCGGGACAGGTCTCCGCCCTCCTCGGCCCGAAGCTGTCGGCGGCACTCGAGGAGCCGCTCCTCCAGCTGTACGTCGAGGACTGGAACGGCTTCCTCAAGGAGCGCCAGCGGATCGTCGACGGCATGGCCGCGATCAAGGACGTCGTCGTGCTGACCGGCGACGTGCACCAGAGCTTCGCCTCCGAGATCCCGCGCAAGCCGAACACCTACCTGCTGGACCGGAAGTCGGTCGCCGTCGAGTTCGTGACGCCCGGTGTCGCCTCGCCGTCGCTCCAGTCGATCATCAACCAGGTCGCCCCCGGGGTCGGCAACCTGCTCGACACCGTGCTCAACACCAACAACCTGGTCGCCAACCCGTGGGTGAAGTACGCCGAAGGGTTCAAGACCGGCTGCATGGTCGTGGACTTCGACGCCAACCGCACCCAGGCCGACTGGTACCTCGTCCGCGACGCCCTCGACCCGCAGAGCCCGATCGACTACGCCGCCTCCTGGACGACCAAGGCCGGAAGTGGTCGACTGACGAAGGGCAGCAGCCGGCTGGCCTGACAGCTCGGAGGTCCCCATGCTCAGCAAGACCCGACTCGTGGCGGCGCCACGGGACTCCTGCTCGCCGCCGTGCCGACGCTGGTGGCCGCGGCACCTTCCGACGCCGCCGCGCCGAGCCGCGCCGTCGCGGCCGGCGACCCCGACGTCAGCCTGAGCACGTTCAAGTTCGCGGACGTCGTGATGAACCGTGAGCGTCTTCGACGGCATCACCTACTTCGCGGCACTCACGGGCACGATCAAGGCCAGAGTTCGGTCCGGGAGTCGGCTGGCAGGGGACGGCGGTCAACCGGTGACGGTGAGCCTGAAGGTCAACGGCCAGGCCGGCGGCGGTGCCGTTCAACTTCATCGGGTTCAACTTCACCAACGCGGCAGGACCAGCGTCCGGCGGCCGCCTCCAACTACCTCGGCGCCGGTCGCTGGACCGTCGGGCCGGTCTCGCTGGCGATCACCGACAACGGCGTGGACCGCTCGCGAGCTCGGCAAGACCGACACGTTCTTCGTCCGCCGGCCGAGCCTCGCCTCGATCGGCGGGCGGCGCTCGGGGCTCGGAGGTCGACCCTCACGGTGCGCGCCCAGGTGCGTGACGCCCGCACCTGGAAGGCGAGGACCGCGCGCCGGGCCGTCGTCGAGCGCAAGGTCGGCGCGTCCTGGAAGCTGGTCCGGAAGGTGAAGGTCAGCGCCGCGGGCAAGGCGCAAGCTGCGTGCTGCGCTCGCCGCAGAGGTTCACCTACCGCGTGAAGGTCAAGCAGACCGCCGAAGACCGCCGGCAGCTACCGCGGTCACCCGCGGCCGAGTCTGACGCAGGTACCCCGCAGCCGCGTTTGAGACTCGTAACTTGCGGGGTTTGGTGGCATTCGCAAGTGTGGGGGGATGGTGGGACGCATACCGATCGTGGATGTCATGCCGCTGGTCGATCTCGGGAGGCAACCTGCCAAGGCGACCGTGGGCGAGCCGTTCCCTGTCCGGGCGACGGTGTTCCGCGAAGGACACGACAAGCTCGGGGCCGAGGTGGTCCTGACCGGACCCGACGGCCAACGACGGCCCCCGGTGCGGATGACCAAGCTGGACGACCCGGTCGACCGCTACCTCGCCTGGGTGACCCCCGACCAGGAGGGCGCCTGGACGTTCGAGGTGCAGGCCTGGTCCGACCCGATCGCCAGCTGGCAGTACGCCGCCGGCCTCAAGATCCCGGCCGGCGTCGACGTGGAGCTGATGTTCGCCGAGGGCGCGCTGCTGCTGGAGCGGGTGCACGAGGACCTCCCCGCCAGGTCCGCCGACGCGCAAGATCCTGACAGGCCGCGATAGCGGCCGCCAAGGACACCAAGCGCCCGGTCGAGGCCCGGCTGGCGCAGCTCCAGTCGCGCGAGGTCACCGACGTGCTCGCCGCGCACCCCATCCGCGAGCTGCTGACGGTCGAGGGCCCGCATCCGGCGTACGCCGATCGCGGGCTGGCGCTGTTCGGCAGCTGGTACGAGTTCTTCCCGCGCTCGGAGGGCGCGACCCGCGACGCCGCGACCGGCACGGTCACCAGCGGCAACTTCCGCACCGCCGCCAAGCGGCTCGAGGGCGTCGCGGCGATGGGCTTCGACGTGATCTACCTGCCGCCGATCCACCCGATCGGCGAGGTCAACCGCAAGGGCCCCAACAACACGCTGACGCCCGGCCCCGACGACACCGGGTCGCCGTGGGCGATCGGGTCCAAGGACGGCGGGCACGACGCGATCCACCCCGACCTCGGCGACTTCGACGACTTCGACGCGTTCGTCGCGCGGGCGCGCGAGCTCGGCCTCGAGGTCGCGCTCGACCTGGCGCTGCAGGCGGCGCCCGACCACCCCTGGGTGACCAGCCACCCGGAGTTCTTCACGACCCGGGCCGACGGCACCATCGCGTACGCCGAGAACCCGCCCAAGAAGTACCAGGACATCTACCCCATCAACTTCGACAACGACCCGGCCGGCATCTGCCGCGAGGTGCTGCGCGTGGTCCGGCTCTGGATGAGCCACGGGGTCCGGATCTTCCGCGTCGACAACCCGCACACGAAGCCGCTGCCGTTCTGGGAGTGGCTGCTGGCCGAGGTGCGCGCGCACCGACCCCGACGTGCTGTTCCTGTCGGAGGCGTTCACGAAGCCGCCGATGATGCACGCCCTCGGCTCGATCGGGTTCCACCAGTCCTACACCTACTTCACCTGGCGCACCGCCCGGTGGGAGCTCGAGGACTACCTCCGCGAGGTGTCGTCGGAGTCCGACCACCTGATGCGGCCCAACTTCTTCGTCAACACCCCCGACATCCTCCACGCCTATCTCCAGTACGGCGGCCCGGCGGCGTTCAAGATCCGCGCCGCGATCGCGGCCACCAGCGTGCCCAGCTGGGGCGTGTACGCCGGCTACGAGCTCTTCGAGCACGTGGCGGTCAAGCCCGGCAGCGAGGAGTACCTCGACTCGGAGAAGTACCAGATCCGGATCCGCGACTGGGACGCCGCCGAGGCCGAGGGCCGCAGCCTGGCGCCGTACCTCACCCGGCTCAACGAGACCCGGCGCGCGCACCCAGCGCTGCAGCTGCTGCGCAACATCACCATCCACTCCAGCGACGACGAGAACATCCTCGTCTTCTCCAAGACGAGCAGACGGACGACATCGTGATCGTGGTGGTCAACCTCGACCCGCACGCGGCCCGGGAGACCAACGTCCACCTGGACCTGCCGGCGCTCGGCCTCGGCTGGGACGACACGTTCGACGTACACGACGAGATCACCGGCGAGACCTGGCACTGGGGCCAGCACAACTACGTCCGGCTCGACCCCCACGTCGAGCCCGCGCACGTGCTGGCGGTCACGGGCATGACCGACGAGACTCCCGTCGCGCCGTCGGCGCACGACACCACGCCGGACTGGTTCAAGACCGCGGTCTTCTACGAGGTCCTGGTCCGGTCGTTCCGCGACTCCAACGGCGACGGCACCGGCGACTTCAAGGGCCTGACCGAGAAGCTCGACTACCTCGAGTGGCTCGGCGTCGACTGCCTGTGGGTGCCGCCGTTCTTCACCTCGCCCCTGCGCGACGGTGGCTACGACGTCGCCGACTTCACCAACATCCTCCCGGAGTGCGGCACGGTCGAGGACTTCCACCACTTCCTCGACGAGGCCCACAAGCGCGGCATCCGCGTGATCATCGACTTCGTCATGAACCACACGAGTGACGCGCACCCGTGGTTCCAGGCCAGCCGCGAGGACCCCGAAGGCCCCTACGGCGACTTCTACGTCTGGTCCGACACCGACGAGCTCTACCAGGACGCGCGGATCATCTTCGTCGACACCGAGCCGTCCAACTGGACCTGGGACCCGGTCCGCCAGCAGTACTTCTGGCACCGCTTCTTCAGCCACCAGCCGGACCTCAACTACGACAACCCCAAGGTCCACGACGCGATCCTCGAGGCGATCTCGTTCTGGTTCGACATGGGCCTCGACGGCTTCCGGCTGGACGCGGTGCCCTACCTCTACGAGCGTCCCGGCACCAACGGCGAGAACCTCCCGGAGACCCACGAGTTCCTGCGCAAGGTCCGCAGGTTCGTCGACGAGAAGTACCCCGGCAAGGTGCTGCTCGCCGAGGCGAACCAGTGGCCGGCCGACGTGGTCGACTACTTCGGCGACTTCGAGTCCGGTGGCGACGAGTGCCACATGTGCTTCCACTTCCCGGTGATGCCGCGCATCTTCATGGCGGTCCGGCGCGAGTCGCGGTTCCCGATCTCGGAGATCCTGGAGCAGACGCCGCCGATCCCCAACGGCTGCCAGTGGGGCATCTTCCTGCGCAACCACGACGAGCTCACGCTCGAGATGGTCACCGACGACGACCGCGACTACATGTGGAACGAGTACGCCAAGGACCCGCGGATGAAGGCCAACATCGGCATCCGCCGGCGGCTGGCTCCGCTGCTCGACAACGACATCAACCAGATCGAGCTGTTCACGGCTCTGCTGCTCTCGCTGCCCGGCTCGCCCGTCCTCTACTACGGCGACGAGATCGGCATGGGCGACAACATCTGGCTCGGTGACCGCGACGGCGTACGCACGCCGATGCAGTGGACGCCCGACCGCAACGCCGGCTTCTCCGTCGGCGACGCCCGGAAAGCTGCACCTGCCGGCGATCCAGGACCCGGTTTACGGGTACCAGAGCGTCAATGTCGAAGCCCAGCTCGAGAACTCCTCGTCGCTGCTGCACTGGACCCGTCGGATGATCCACGCGCGGCGGCGGCACCACGCCTTCGGCCTCGGCACGTTCTCCGACCTGGGCGGGTCCAACCCGACCGTGCTGTCGTACGTCCGCGAGCACACGCCCGATCCTGCGGACGAGGACGGCACCGACGTCATCGTCTGCGTCAACAACCTCTCCCGCTTCCCGCAGCCGGTCGAGCTCGACCTGCGCAAGTTCGAGGGGCTGGTGCCGGTCGAGCTGCTCGGCGGCGTGCCGTTCCCGGCGATCGGCGAGCTGCCCTACCTGCTGACCCTGGGCGGCTACGGCTTCTACTGGTTCCGGCTCACCGACCCCGACAACCTCAAGGGCGGCGTTATCTCGTGAACCCCGAGGCGATGAAGAGCTACGTGGCCGACGCCCGATGGTTCGGCGGCAAGGGGCGCGAGTTCGAGGTGACCGACGTACGCCGCCTGGCCGAGCTGCCGATGCCGGCCGACGGTGCCCGCCTGTTCGTCAACCTGGTCGAGCTCAGCTACGAGCCCGGTGACGTCGAGATCTACCAGGTCCCGCTCGTCTACTACGACGAGCCGCAGCACCGCCTCGACCATGCCTTCGTCGGCTGGTGGGAGGAGCCCGACCTCGGCTGGGTGCACGCCTACGACGCCCTGCACGACAAGGAGGCCATGGCCGCCTGGCTGCGCGCGTTCGCCGGAGTCGACCCGTCAGCCCTTCGAGACGCCTCGTCCCTCGGCTCCTCAGGAACCGGGGAGGGCGCGACGGGTCGACCTGGAGGGCTCACGTTCCACCGGCTGCAGGGCTACGACCTCGACCTGGAGGCGCAGGCGGCGTTGTTCTCGGGTGAACAGTCCAACTCGTCGGTGCTGTTCGGTGACGACTCGATCCTCAAGGTCTTCCGCAAGATCACCCCGGGCATCAACCCCGACATCGAGATCCACGAGCGGCTGACCCAGGCCGACTCCACCCACATCGCCGCGCTCTACGGGTGGGTCGAGCACCAGGCACGGCGATATCTCGAGGTCCTGCAGCTCGGGATGCTGCAGCAGTTCCTCCGCACCGCGACCGACGGCTGGGACCTGGCGCTGGCCAGCGTGCGCAACCTGTTCGCCGAGGAGGACCTCCACGCCCACGAGGCCGGCGGCGACTTCGCCGCCGAGGCAACGCGGCTGGGCGAGGCGCTGCGCGAGATCCACAACCTGCTCGCGACCGTCCTCCCCACCGAGGACGCCCCCGACCGCAGCCGAGATCGCGGCCGGCATGGCCGAGCGGCTCGACGCGGCGCTGCCCGTCGTACCCCAGCTCGCCGAGCACGCCGACGGCCTCCGCAAGCTGTACGCCGCGGTGGGGTCGCTCGACGACGTGCACGTGCAGCGGATCCACGGCGACCTCCACCTCGGCCAGACCATGCGCACCGCGCTGAGCTGGAAGATCGTCGACTTCGAGGGCGAGCCCGCCAAGCCGCTCGGCGAGCGGCGACGTCCCGACTCGCGCTGGCGCGACGCCGCGGGGATGATGCGCTCCTTCGACTACGCGGCGTACGCCGTCGAGCGGACGCTCTCGGACCAGACCGACGGCTCGCAGCAGCGGCAGTACCGGGCCCAGGAGTGGGCGCACCGCAACCAGAACCACTTCATCGTCGCGTACGCCGGCGGCGAGCTGACCGCGCCGCAGCGAACGCTGCTCGACGCCTACGTGGCCGACAAGGCCGTCTACGAGTGTGTCTACGAGACCCGCAACCGGCCGGCCTGGCTGTCGATCCCGCTGGCAGCCGTGGCCTCGCTCGGAGGCGGCGCATGAGCCGGCTGGTGCCCCGCGAGGAGGTCGACCAGATCATCCGCGGCGAGCACGGACACCCGCACGACGTGCTCGGGCCCCACGTCGTGGACGGCCAGGTCGTGGTCAGGGTCTACAAGCCGCTCGCCACCGCGGTCGTGCTGCGCCACCCGGCCGGCGACACTCCGATGGAGCACGCCCACGAGGGGGTGTGGACCGCCCGCCTGGCGCAGGCCGAGGTCCCCGGCTACCAGCTCGCGGTCACCTACGGCGACCTGACCATCGAGGTCGACGACCCCTACCGCTTCCTGCCGACGCTCGGTGACGTCGACCTGCACCTGCTCAACGAGGGGCGCCACGAGCAGCTCTGGACCGTGCTGGGCGCCCACGTGCACCACTACGAGGTCCCCGGCGGCGGCACCGTGAGCGGCACGTCGTTCGCGGTCTGGGCGCCGTCGGCCCGCGGCATCCGGCTCAAGGGCGACTTCAACAACTGGGACGGCCGCGAGCACCCGATGCGCCAGCTCGGGCAGTCGGGCGTCTGGGAGCTGTTCGTGCCCGGCGTGGGTGCCGGGCACGGCGTACAAGTTCTGGGTGCTGGGCGCCGACAGCATCTGGCGCGAGAAGGCCGACCCGATGGCGGCGTTCGCCGAGGAGCCGCCGAAGACGTCGTCGCGCGTCTTCGAGTCCACGCACGAGTGGGCCGACGACGCCTGGATGAAGGCCCGCGCCGCCAAGCAGCCGGTCGCCGAGGCGATGTCGGTCTACGAGATGCACCTCGGGTCGTGGAAGCGCCACCCGGGCGGGGGCTTCTGGTCCTACGACGAGATGGCCGACGACCTGGTGCCCTACCTCGCCGACCTGGGGTTCACCCACGTCGAGCTGATGCCGGTGATGCAGCACCCGTTCGGCGGCTCGTGGGGCTACCACGTGACGTCGTACTTCGCGCCGGACGCGCGGTTCGGCGACCCGGACGGCTTCAAGCGGCTGGTCGACCGGCTGCACCAGGCCGGCATCGGCGTGATCCTCGACTGGGTGCCCGGACACTTCGCCACCGACGAGTGGGCGCTGGTGCAGTTCGACGGCACTCCGCTCTACGAGGACCCCAACCCGCAGCGCGGGTGGCACAAGGAGTGGGGCTCCCACATCTTCAACTTCGGCCGGCACGAGGTGCGCAACTTCCTCTACGCCAACGCCGTCTACTGGCTCGAGGAGTTCCACGCCGACGGGCTGCGGGTCGACGGCGTCGCCTCGATGCTCTACCTCGACTACGCGCGCGAGGAGGGCGAGTGGACGCCCAACAAGTACGGCGGCCGCGAGAACCTCGAGGCGGTGCAGTTCCTGCAGGAGATGAACGCCACCGTCTACAAGCGGGTGCCGGGCATCGTCACGATCGCCGAGGAGTCGACCTCGTGGCCGCAGGTCACCGGTCCGACCTCGAGCGGCGGCCTCGGCTTCGGCTTCAAGTGGAACATGGGCTGGATGCACGACACGCTCGGCTACCTCGAGCGCGACCCGATCTACCGCTCGCACCACCACCACGAGCTGACGTTCGCGATGACCTACCAGTGGACCGAGAACTTCGTGCTGCCGCTCTCGCACGACGAGGTGGTGCACGGGAAGGGCTCGCTGCTCCGCAAGATGCCCGGCGACCGCTGGCAACAGCTCGCGACTCTGCGCGCCTACTACGGCTACATGTGGGCGCACCCCGGCAAGCAGCTGCTGTTCATGGGCTGCGAGATCGGGCAGGAGTCGGAGTGGGCAGAGTCGCGCGAGCTCGACTGGTGGCTGCTCGAGCATCCCGAGCACCGCGGGCTCCACTCGCTCGTGCGCGACCTCAACGGCGCCTACGTGGGCACCCCGGCGGCCTGGCAGCTCGACGCCTCTCCCGAGGGCTTCCAGTGGATCGACGCCAACGACGCCGGCCGCAACGTCTACTCGTTCGTCCGCCGCTCCCCCGGCGCGCCCGACCTGGTGTGCCTGACCAACTTCTCGGCAGTCCCCCACAGCGACTTCCGCCTGGCCCTGCCGGCCACCGGACAGTGGACCGAGCTGGTCAACACCGATGCCGCGGTCTACGGCGGCTCCGGCGTCGGCAACCTCGGCTCGGTCACCGCCGTCGAGGCGGACGCGCTCGACGCCGACGCTCCCGGTGGGCTGCCGGCGTACACGACGATCGTGGTGCCGCCGCTGGCGACGGTCTGGTTCCGAGGGCCCGGTCACGCCCGGCGGAGGACTCACTGCTGTCTAGAGTGGCGCCGTGACCGAGCAGCCCACCTCTCTGACCACGGTCGCGGACGGCGTGGCCCGGATCAGCTGGAGCTCGGAGCTCGGTGCTGGTCGGGGGGCCGACGGGTGGATGGCCGCCGTCGACGTCGTACGCCGCGAGGTGGCGACAGCGCTCCAGGGGCACGCCCGCGTGGAGGCGCTGGTGCCCGCCGACGACGACTACTCCCAGCGGGTCGCAACGTGGTCGGGCATGCGCCGGGAGGGCGTGATGCGCGGCGTCGAGGGTGACCAGATCGTCTACGCCCGACTCGCGACCGACACCCCGGTCAACGAGCCGGGTGGGTTCCGCGCGCTGCTCAACTCCTTCCTCCCCCGCAAGCGCGCGATCAGCCAGATGCTGATCCGCGACACCGACGGCCGGGTGCTGCTGTGCGGTCTCACCTACAAGCAGGACTGGGACCTCCCCGGCGGCGTGGTCGAGGTCGGCGAGTCGCCGCAGCTGGCCGTGGCCCGCGAGGTCGACGAGGAGCTCGGGCTGACCATCCCCGCCGGCCCGCTCCTGCTCACCGACTGGCTGCCGCCGTGGGGCGGCTGGGACGACGCGTTGTGCCTGGTCTTCGACGGAGGCGCCCACGACGCGGCGCTGCTCGACCAGGTGGTCAAGCAGGCCCGCGAGATCCGGGAAGCCGACTGGTGCACCATCGAGCAGGTGCACGAGCGCGCGGCCGACTTCACCGCCCGGCGGGTCGACGCCGCGCTCGCCAACCTCGGCGGCGGGCCGGCGTACACCGAGTCGGGTCGCTGACAAGACGCCCCCGAGTGGAGTAGAAACAGACTCCACGACGGCGGAGGGAGCGGGCCGATGGCCGACACGAAGGCGGGACCCGGGCTCAAGTCCGACGCGATCGGCTTCGTCGACGCACTGGTGATCGGCCTCGCGTCGACCAGTCCGGCGTACTCGCTGGCCGCGGTGATCGGACCGATCGCCGCGCTCGTCGGCGTCTACGCGCCGGGCGTGCTCGCTGGCCAGCTTCGTGCCGATGGCGCTGATCGCGACCGCGTTCCTCTACCTCAACAAGGTCGACCAGGACTGCGGCACCACGTTCAGCTGGGTCACCCGCGCGATGGGTCCGTGGGCGGGCTGGATCGGCGGCTGGTCGATCACCATGACCGGCGTGCTGGTGATCGGCTCGCTGGCCGACGTCGGCGTCCGGTTCGGGCTCTACACCGTCGGGCGCCGACGCGGCCGGCGACAACGCCTGGGTCCGGATGCCGCTCGCGATCCTGCTGATCCTGCGTGATGACCTGGCTGTGCGTGCTCGGCACCGACATCTCGGCCAGGCTGCAGAACCTCCTGATCTTCGGCCAGGTGCTCGCGCTGCTCGTCTTCGCCGGGGTCGCGCTCTACAAGGCGGTCGACGGCACCAGCTCGCTCGACGAGATCACCCCCAGCCTCGACTGGCTCAACCCGTTCGCGGAGGGCGGCTCCGCGCTGTCGAGCGGCCTGCTCCTCGGCGTCTTCGCCTACTGGGGCTGGGAGTCCGCGGTCAACCTGAGCGAGGAGACCCGCGACGGCTCGAGCGGCCGGGCGGGCTCTGGTCGACGGTGATCCTGCTGGTCTCCTACGTCTCGGTCGCGTACGCCGTGGTGGCCTTCGCCGGCCCGCAGTGGCTCAGCGACAACGCCGGCGAGGAGGAGTTCGTCTTCGCCTACATCGCCCAGGAGGTGCTGGGCGGCTGGGACTGGGTGCTGCTCTTCGCGGTCGCCACCGCGGCCATCGCCTCGACCCAGACCACGATCATCCCGGCGTCGCGCACCGGGCTCTCGATGGCTCGACGGCACGCGCTGCCGCCGCGGTTCGGCCGGATCCACCCGACGCCACCGCACGCCCGACGTCAGCACCTGGTGGGTCGCCGGCATCGCCATCGTCTGGTACGTCGGCATCTACCAGATCAGCGAGAACGCGCTCTTCGACTCGCTGACCGCACTCTCGCTGCTGATCGCGTTCTACTACGCGCTCACCGGCATCGCCTGCGCCGTCTACTACCGCCGCCACCTCACCGAGAGCCTCAAGAACCTCTTCCTCACCGGCATCGGCCCGCTCGTCGGCTCCGGCCTGCTGATCTGGCTCCTGGTCCTCTCGGTGCGCGACATGTCCGACCCGGACAACTCCTACAGCGGCCAGGCCTGGCTCGGCGTCGGTCCGCCGCTGGTGATCGGCGTCGGCGTACTGCTGGCCGGCATCGTCGTGATGCTGGTCTGGCGCACCCAGGACAAGCGGTTCTGGGCAGGAACGGCCGGGCGTCGCCGACCCCGACATCGTCCACGGCGTCAAGGCGGCGCAGGCCGACCCCGACGGCATGGAAGGCTGAGCCCATGAGCGTGGTGGTGGGGTACGACGAGTCGCCCGGTGCGGAGGTCGCCCTGGCGACCGCGATCCGGGTCGCCGCGCAGTCGGGCGAGCAGCTGGTGCTGGTCTACGGCGCCGGCCCGCCGGGAGGCGTCGGCGAGGAGATCAAGGCCCACCGCGACGCGCTGATGGAGATCGGCCGCAACGCGCTGTCGCACGCCGTGGA
The DNA here is from genome assembly GCA_963769475.1 of uncultured Actinomycetota bacterium. GTDB lineage: Bacteria > Actinomycetota > Actinomycetes > Propionibacteriales > Nocardioidaceae > Nocardioides. The sequence continues at coordinate 915,377 of CAVYLX010000005.1, forward strand.
GCGCGCTCACGCCGCCGGCGTGGACACCCAGATCCAGCTCGTGGACGCGAAGCCGGCCCAGGCGCTGATCCAGGTCGCCGACGAGCACGACGCCACGGTGATCGTGGTCGGCACCACCGGCGAGAGCCCGCTCAGGGGCGCCATGCTCGGCTCGACGCCGCACAAGCTGCTGCACCTGAGCACCCGGCCGGTGCTCTGCGTGCCGGTGGACTACCGCGCGACCTGAGCCGGGCCGGCCTCGACCAGGTCGCGGCCGAGCATGGTCGCGCCGACCACCGCGGCCGGCATCACCGCGATCGCGCCGAACGGCACCAGGAAGCACACCTGCGTCGCCATGCCGAAGCCGAGCACCCGGGACCGGTGCGGCCGCAGGAACGCCTTGCGGGCGGCCCGGTCCATGCCGCGGGCCTCGAGCGGGCGCGACACCAGCTCGGCGGCCAGCACCCGGCCCGACACCACGAACCCGAGCACGGCGCCGGCGATGGCACCGACCACCGGCAGGAAGCCGATCACGAACAGCACGGCGGCCGTGGCGACGCCGATCAGGATCATCACCACGCCGTCCTTGACCGCCCTGGCGAAACCGAGGTCGCCGTCGGGAGCGGTGCCGCCCAGCATCAGCTCCGTCTCGCGCCAGATCCGCTCGTAGAACGGGTCGCCGACGATCAGGGTCAGCCCGGTGAAGCTGATCGCCGACAGCGCGAGCGCCGCGACGACCAGCACCACCGCCAGCCCGACGCGCAGCAGGTCCTGGGCGGTGTCGCCCCAGTCGTCGGCGAACGGCGTCAGCCACGACGCCAGGTCGCCGAGGTTGAACAGCAGGAGCAGCAGGGCGGCGCCGAGCACCAGGAAGACGAGCAGCGCCGGCACCATCCCGAGCAGCATCAGCCCGGGCGCCGCCGCCACATGCCGAACCCGCGCAGCAGGTAGCCGGCCCCGTTGGTCATCGGCCGCCGAGACTGCCACAGCCACGCCGTCCCGGTCACCAGGGCGACCAGGAGGAGGGCGCCGAGGATGCGCGCCTGCTCCGGCGTGCGCGGTCCCTTGCCGGTGGTGTTGGTGAAGTCGTCGGGCACCAGCAGCAGTCCGAAGGTGAGGGTCAGCAGCAGGCACGACCGACCGCAGCCGGCCGACAGCGCGAGGCCCGCCATCTTCGCCCGGTCGGACCAGGCGAGGGCGGCGAGCCCGAACCAGAAACGGCGCTGGCCACCCGCGCCACGACCTGGAGCGGCCGCCACCCCACCGCTGTCGGCGAGGTCAGCAGCCGCAGCCAGGCGAGCATGCCGACGCCGATGGCGGCCAGGACCAGGCTCAGCAGCAGGTCCGAGCGAGGCATTCGGCGACTCAGAACAGCGCGGAGGCGAGGTTCTGGCGGCCCTTGAGCACTCGGGGGTCGTCGTTGCCCACGGCCGCGAAGAGGCCGAGCAGGTGCTCGCGCACCCGGTCGCGCTCGTCGCCGTCCACGCGCCGGATCAGGTCGACCAGCCGGTCGAAGGCGTCGTCGACGTGGCCGCCGAGCAGGTCGAGGTCGGCCACCATGATCTGGGCGTCGACATCGTCGCGGTCGGCCGCTGCGGCGTCACGGGCCGCGTTGAGGTCGGCACCCTGGGTGCGCTGCAGCACCTTCGCCATGGCCAGCCCGGCCGCGGCCTCGGCGTCGGCGGGGTTGGCGTCGACCAGCTTCTGGTACTCCGCGACGGCGCCGTCGATGTCGTTGGCCGCCAGCGCGTCCTGCGCCGGGGCGTACCTCGGGTCGACCTGCGGCTCGTCCGACTCGGCGCGCCTCCTCGGGAGCCGCGGCCCCGCGCGGCTGGTGCCGCCCGGTGATGCCCTGGGTGGTCAGCTGCTGCATCACCTGGGTGAGCGCGGTCCGCAGCTCCTCCAGCGGCACGGCGTCCTGCAGCAGCGGCGCCGGGCGACCGTCGATCACGGCCATCACGTAGGGCACCGACGGCACCTGCACCGCCTGGGCGATCGCCGGCGAGACGTCGACGTCGACCAGGCCGGCCAGGAACTTGCCCTCGAACTCGCCGGACAGCGTGGCCAGGTCGTCGGCCAGCTGTCCGCTCGCCGGCATCCGGGAGCGGGAGAAGAAGACGAGCAGCACCGGCGCCGTCATCGACGCCTCGATGGTCGCCTGGAAGTTCTGCTCGGTGACGTCGACCCAGTAGGAGGAGCCGCCAGCCGCGCCGCCACCGGCTGCGCGCGCCCGGGCGCCGGCCGGGGCCGCGGGTCGCTTGAGCGCGGAGAGGTCGATCGCGCCAGGACGGGAGAACGGCTGTTGCGTCATGCCCCAATCCTAGGGAGCGGCAGCCACCCCGACCGGTGCGGGCTCCGCGCGCGGTCCGGCCGGCGCCCGGCGGCTGCGCATGGCCACCAGCACACCCAGCACCAGCAGCGCCCCGCCGAGGCTCTCCCCCGCGTTCGGCCGCTGGTCCAGGAGCAGCCAGGCCGAGGTCATCGCCACGACCGGCGCGAGCAGCACCCACGGCACGACGTACGCCGACTCGTTGCGCGCGAGGAGCGAGTTGAACACGGCGTACCCGACGAGAGAGGCGAGGCCGGCCGTGTAGAGCGTCGACAGCGCCGCCTGCCAGCCGAACGCCGCGAAGCCGGCCGCCACGGCGTGCGGGCCGTCGACGAGCAGGGACAGCGAGCAGCACCGGCACCGGCACGACGACCGCCGACCACACGGTGATCGAGAGCCCGCCGACGACGCCGGCGGAGCGGGAGACCACGTTGCCGATGCCCCACGAGAGCGCGGCGAGCAGGCAGAGGGCCAGCGCCACCGCGGTCACGTCGCCGCCGCGGCCGAGCGCGACCACGACCAGGCCGACCGAGCCCGACGGCCACGCCCACGACCTGCGCCTGCGTGGGGCGCTCGCGCAGCACGCCGGCGGCGATCACGATCGTGAAGATCACCTGCGCCTGCAGCACCAGCGCGGCGAGGCCCGGCGTCAGGCCGGCGTCCATCGCGACGTAGAGGAACCCGAACTGCCCCAGCGACATGAACACCCCGACCGCGGCCACGGTCCGCCACGGCGCGCTCGGGCGCCCGGACCAGGAAGATCGCCGGCACCACCACGGCGGCGAACCGCACGGCGACGAAGACCAGCGGCGGCACGCCGTCCATGCCCCAGTCGATCACCACGAAGTTGAAGCCCCAGATGGTGGCGACCAGGGCGGCCAGGAGGGAGTCACGACGGGACATGGCTCCATCCTCCGGCCGCAGACCATGAAGATCCAGCGAATAGTAGTGCGCCTAACGATGTAGCATCGCTTCATGATCGATCTGGCTGCCCTGACCTCGCTGCGGGCCGTCGTCCACCCACGGTTCGGTGATCGCGGCCGCCGACGTGCTCGGCTACACGCCGAGCGCGGTCTCCCAGCAGGTCAAGCGGCTCGAGAAGCAGGCCGGCGTACCCTTGCTCGAGCGGGTGGGCCGCGGCGTGATGCTCACCAGCCACGGCCGCCACCTCGTCGACGCCGGCGCCCGGCTGCTCACCGACCTCGAGGCGATCGAGGCCGGCCTGCACCAGCAGGCCGAGGCCGTGGCCGGCCACCTGCGGCTGGTCGCCTTCTCGACGGCGATGCGCGGCATGGTGGCCCCCGCCGTTGCGGACCTGCTCGCGTCGCACCCCGACCTCACGATCGGCCTGTCCGAGCGCGAGCCCTGGGACACCATCGACCTGGTCGCCTCCGGGCAGTGCGACATCGGCATCGTGCACAGCTGGGGCGACGTACCCCTGGCGATCCCCGACCACCTGAGCCGTACGTCGGTCGCCTCCGACGAGGCCGAGGTGATCGTGCACCGCACCCACCGCCTCGCCTCGCGGAGCCGGATCACCCCGCGCGACCTGGTCGACGAGGGCTGGATCGCCACGCCCGAGGGCACGATCTGCCGCCAGTGGCTGACCCGGATGCACGACGGCACCGGCAAGCTCCCCCGGATCGCGCACCAGTCGATGGAGTTCGACTCCCACCTGGCGCTGGTGCGCGCCGACCTCGGCATCGCCCTGGTCCCCCGCCTCGGCCGCCAGCCCCTCGGCGACGACCTGGTCGCCGTCCGCGTGCACGACCCCGTGCCGACCCGCGACATCATCGCCCTGCACCGCCGCAGCATGTCCGAGTCACCGGCCATCCAGGCCGTGCTCGCTCGGCTGCAGACCTAGAAGCTGACCCTAGAAGCGAGCCTGCTCGCGGTACTCGCCCCACTCGCCGCGCAGGGCGTCGCAGATCTCGCCGAGGGTCGCCTCGGCGCGGGCGGCCTCGAGCATCGACTCGATCATGTTGTCGTCGGTGCGGGAGACCTTGACCATCTGGTCGAGCGCCGCGGCGACCCGGGCCTCGTCGCGGGCGGCCTTGCGCTCGGTGAGCGCCCGCACCTGCTCGACCTCGACCTCGTGGGAGACGCGCATGACCTCGAGGTCGTGGGTGACCGACTCCTCGTGGCAGTTGACGCCGACGACCCGCTTCTCGCCCTTCTCCAGCGCGACCTGGTAGCGGAACGCGGCGTCGGCGATCTCGGTCATGAACCAGCCGTCCTCGATGCCGCGCAGCAGGCCCTTGGTGACCGGCCACTCCTTGCGCGTCATCGCCTCGGCCAGCTCCTCGGGCTGGTCGTGGGTGAGCGTCGAGCCGCCGAGGGCGAGGATGGTGTCGAAGATCCGGTTGGCCTCGGCCTCGATCTTGTCGGTGAGCGCCTCGACGTACCAGGAGCCGCCGAGCGGGTCGGCGACGTTGGTCACGCCGGTCTCCTCCATGATCACCTGCTGGGTGCGCAGGGCGATCTCGGCGGCCATCTCGCTCGGCAGGGCGAGGGTCTCGTCGAGGGCGTTGGTGTGCAGCGAGTTGGTGCCGCCGAGCACGGCCGAGAGCGCCTCGACGCCGGTGCGGACCACGTTGTTGTAGGGCTGCTGGGCGGTCAGCGAGACCCCGGCGGTCTGGGTGTGGAACCGCATCCACTGCGCCTTGTCGGACTTCGACCCGAAGACGTCGCGCATCCAGCGCGCCCAGATCCGGCGGGCGGCGCGGAACTTCGCGATCTCCTCGAAGAAGTCGACGTGGGCGTCGAAGAAGAACGACAGCCCGGAGGCGAACTCGTCGACGTCGAGGCCGCGCGACGAGCCCGAGCTCGACGTAGCCGAAGCCGTCGGCGAGCGTGAACGCGAGCTCCTGCGCGGCCGTCGAGCCGGCCTCGCGGATGTGGTAGCCCGACACCGACAGCGGCTTGTACGCCGGGATGCCGGTGACGCAGTGCTCCATCAGGTCGCCGATCAGCCGCAGGTGCGGCTCGGGCCCGAAGATCCACTCCTTCTGGGCGATGTACTCCTTGAAGATGTCGGTCTGCAGGGTGCCGTTGAGGATGCTCGGGTCGACGCCCTGGCGCTCGGCGGCGACGATGTACATGCAGAAGATCGGGCACGGCCGGCCCGCTGATCGTCATCGAGGTGGTGACCTCGCCGAGCGGGATCTTGTCGAAGAGGATCTCCATGTCGGCCGCGCTGTCGATCGCGACGCCGCAGTGGCCGACCTCGCCCAGCGACTTCGGGTCGTCGGAGTCGCGGCCCATCAGGGTCGGCATGTCGAAGGCGACGCTCAGGCCGCCGCCGCCGCGGTTGAGGATCATCCTGAAGCGCTCGTTGGTCTGCTGGGCGTTGCCGAAGCCGGCGAACTGGCGGATGGTCCAGGTGCGCCCGCGGTTGCCGGTCGGGTGCAGGCCGCGGGTGAACGGGAACTCGCCCGGCCACTCCGAGTCGTCGGTGCCGTAGGCCGCGTCGACCTCCATGCCGCTCAGCGTCGTGAAGTCGACGTCGCGGACCCGGGAGGCGTCGTAGCGGGCCTGCCAGCGTGCGCGTGCGGTATCAGGGAGCCATGACTCATATAGTAGGACGTCCTAGTAAATGAACACAAACTAGGACGTCCTACTAGTTTCGCTCAGAGCCCAGCGATAGACCTGGCCGTCCCGGACCTCGACGGCAGTGGGCGGACGCGGCGTCGGGTGCTCGCGCAGGTGGGCCAGCACGTTGCTCCGCCCCTTGATCGTGGCGCCGCGCACGGTCAGGTGGAGGTAGGGATGCAGCAGCGGGCGCAGCTCGCCCCACTCCTGCTGGTCCATCAGGTGCCAGGCGCGGGCCGTCGGGAGCAGGCAGCTCCGGCAGCTCGTGCAGCATCTTCGGGACGCACATCCGCCAGGCATCGGTGACCAGCTCGCGCATCTCGTCGTCGTCGAGCCGCGGCAGGTGCGCGCACACCCACTGGTAGCGCAGGTCGGAGGTCGGCGGGAGGAAGAACGTCTCGGGGTCGGAGGCGATCAGCCCGTCGCGCCCGACCTTCGGGATAGCCGAACCCCATCGAGAGCTCGTCCTTCGAGAAGGCGGCGTACACGATCTGCTTGACCCGGAACTTCCACCGTCCGCGCACCATCACCTCGTAGCTGCGCGGCAGCTCCAGCGCGACCCGGCGTACGTCGTCGGCGGTGGTCATCGTCGGACTGGATCAGAAGTCGCCGGCGGCGGCGCGGATCGGCCGGAGCAGCTCGGAGAGCCGTTTGAGCTCGGCGTCCTCGAGCACATCGAGCCCGAAGTTGCTGCCGACCAGGTCGGCCGTGGCCTTCTCGACCAGCTGACGGCCCTTGGGGGTGATCTCGGCCAGCACCGCGCGACCGTCATCGGGGTGCGGGAGCCGGTCGACCAGCCCCGCCGACTCGAGCCGGCGCATGATCGAGGTGATCGACGTGGGGTGCACCTGCAGCCGCTCCCCCATCTTCCCGAGCGGCAGCGACCCGCGCGAGGAGAACGTGAGCAGGACCAGCGCCTCGTAGCGGGCGAAGGTCAGTCCGTGCGGCTTCAGCATCGAGTCGAGGCGGCCGATCACCAGCTGCTGCACGCGCATCAGCGAGGTCACCGCGTGCATCGGAGGCACGCCCTCCCACCGCTCGCCCCACTGGCGGGCAGCTTCGTCGATCGGGTCGAATGGCAGCGTCACGGCCCGGACCTTAATTCACCACGCGCGGGCCGCGCAGGCCCGAACGCTGGACGACCCGCTGGATGGTCAGGTCGCGCTGGTCGGGCTGGCCGACGTAGCGGATGTCTCGCAAGCCCTGCTCCTGCGCGGCGGACTCGAACATGAAGTGGCCGAAGCCGAGGAGCCGGCCGTGCAGGGGCCGCTTCACGCTGATGTCGAGGATCCTGATCAGCGGCATGGTCGCCAGGTGCGTCGACGAGCACGCCGTGGACCCGGAAGACGCGCATGTTGGTGATCACGAAGCGGTCGCGGTGCTCGCGCAGCCCGATCCAGGACGCGTGCAGGAGCAGCGCGAAGACGACGATCAGGAAGAACCACGCCACGTTGACGTTGACGAACGGCGTCGAGACCAGCAACGGGAGAGCGACCACCAGCTCGATCCCGGCGAGCCAGTACGCCGCCCAGTGGTGGCGCACCTCGTCGACGATGACCTCGCCCTCTTCACGAAGCAGGTGCTTGCTGATGTTGGGGTCGCTGAGCGACCTGATCAGACCCACGAGTCGGGGTCCGCTATCCCAGTGCGCCGAAGAAGTCGATGATGGCTCCGAACAGCTCCTGCGTCCACTCCCACGTCTGCCCGCCCGCTGACTGCGCAGAGTCGGCGAGGCCGCTGGGGTCGGTGAACATCCAGAAGCCGAGGAAGACCACGACTACGGCGATGATCGCCTTCTTCATCGTGCGATCTCCTTCTGGGGAGAGTTGAGGGGGAAGAGTCCAGACAAAGCTCAACCTCCTTCGTACCAGCATTCCGATGCTACGACGAGGAGGCGCGCTGCTGCGCGACCCAGTCGCTGGTGGCGTCCCAGAGGCGCGCGCCCGCTGAGGCATCTGCGGCCTCTGGCGACGGCGCAGTCGCGGCCGAGCGGACGTGGTAGCCGCCGGGCACCGCGTCCGGCGAGATCGCGCAGAACACCGACGTGCTCGCGCCGACCTCCGGTGACGCGAGGGTCCGCCGCTCGAGCGGTGCGGCGAGCTTGCGCAGCCGGGCCAGCACCGGAGCCGTCTCGAGGCCGCGGTCGGCGACGTGGGTGAAGACCGCTCCTGGGTGGAGGGAGTAGCCGTGCAGGCCGCGGCTGCCGTACCTGCGCTCGATCTCGGCGGCCTCGTGCACCAGGGCCAGCTTCGAGGTGCCGTACGCCGCCCACGAGTCGTACGGCGTCACGCGGGCTGTCGAGCCACTCGTTGCGGCCGCGCTCGTGCAGCTGCGAGACCACGTTGACGACCCTGGCCTCGCCGTACGTCTTGGCGGTGCGCAGCAGCAGCGGCCGCAGCAGCCGGGTGAGGTGGGCGGTGCCGAGGTAGTTGGTGCGCCAGTGGACCTCGTAGCCGTCGACGAGCTGCGGGTCGCGCCACTTGCTTGCGCAGGTCGAGGTGGATGCCGGCGTTGTTGACCAGCACGTCGAGGCGGTCGGTCGCTCCGACCAGCCAGCTCGCGAACGCGGTCACCGAGTCGATGTCGGCCAGGTCGAGCGGGTGGAAGTCGGCGGATGGCGCCCCCGAGCGGCGCGTGGTGATCACCCGGCCGTGCGGCCGCAGCTGGGCGGCCGTCGCCTCTCCCAGCGATCCCGGGCCCGGCTCCGGTGACCAGGAAGACCCGACCCTCAGCCATTGGCCTTCACGGCGTCGTAGAACTCCTGCATGAGCGGCCCGATCCGGGCCAGCTCGATGTACGGCGCGCCCGCCGCCGCGCAGTCGAGGTAGGCGAACTCGATCTCGCCGTCCATCATCGAGCCGCGCATCGCCACGCTGTGGCCGGCTTCCTCGGCCCGGGCGCACGCGGCGTCGACGTCGTCGGTCGCGAAGCAGACGTGGTGGAGGCCGGGCCCGTTGGCGGCCAGGAACTCGGTGTGCACGCTCTCCCCGGAGACCGGCTGGATCAGCTCGAGCTGCAGGTCGCCGGCGTACGCGAGCGAGACGTGGGCGACGAGGTCGGCCGGCTTGCCCCGGTACGTCGTCGAGGCGGCCTCGAACGCCACGTCGGGGATCCGGGTCCAGGCGCCGGCGCCGAACTGCTCGCTCAGCAGCCGCTCGCTCGCCTCGATGTCGTCGATCACCCAGGCGATCTGGATGATCGGGCCCTCTGCAATCACTGGGCAGATCACTGGGCGATCACTGGGCGATCACTCGCCCACCGACTCGATCAGCACGTCCGCGGCGGCATAGGGGTCCGACTCCCCCGCCACGACCGCGGCGGCCAGGTCGTCCAGCTCGACGCGGCTGTGCACGTCGCCCCACCGCGCGCGCAGTGCGGTGACCGCGATGGCTTCGATCTCGTCGCGGGCGCGGCGTACGCGGCGCTTCTCCATCTCGCCGGAGCTCTCGAGCCACTCGCGGTGGCCGTCGATCGCGTCGACGACCTCCTCGATGCCCTCGCCGGTCTGGGCGATCGTCTTGAGGATCGGCGGGCTCCACGCCCCTTCGGGACGCTCGCCCAGGGCGATCATCGAGCGCAGGTCGCGGCGGACCTGGTCGGCACCGTCGCGGTCGGCCTTGTTGATCACGTAGATGTCTCCGATCTCCAGGATCCCGGCCTTGGCGGCCTGGATCCCGTCACCCATGCCCGGCGCCAGCAGCACCATCGTGGTGTCCGCGAGGCCGGCGATCTCGACCTCACTCTGGCCGACGCCGACGGTCTCCACCAGGATCACGTCGCAGCCGGCGGCGTCGAGCACCCGCAGCGCCTGCGGGGTGGTCCACGCCAGGCCGCCGAGGTGTCCGCGCGAGGCCATGGAGCGGATGTAGACGTCGGGGTCGAGCGCGTGGTCCTGCATCCGGATCCGGTCGCCGAGCAGCGCGCCACCCGAGAACGGCGACGACGGATCCACCGCGAGTACGCCGACCCGCTTGCCGCGGCTGCGCAGCGCGGCGACGAGCGCGTTGCTGGAGGTCGACTTGCCCACGCCGGGCGAGCCGGTGACGCCGATGACCTGGGCGTTGCCGGCGTGCTGGGCAGCGAGCGCCGCCATCACCTCGCGCAGCAGCGGCGACTCGTCCTCGACCAGCGAGATCAGGCGCGCGACGGCGCGCGCGTCACCCTCGCGGGCACGCGTGACGAGATCGGGGACCGACGCGGTGGAGCGGCGGCCTCCGCTCTCAGGCAGAAGGAACCTTGACGATGAGTGCGTCGCCCTGCCCGCCGCCACCGCACAGCGCGGCAGCACCGACGCCGCCGCCGCGGCGCTTGAGCTCGAGCGCGAGGTGGAGCACGACGCGGGCGCCGGACATGCCGACCGGGTGGCCGAGCGCGATGGCACCGCCGTTGACGTTGACCTTGGCCTCGTCGAGGCCCAGCGACCGGGCGGACTCGATGCCGACGGCCGCGAACGCCTCGTTGAACTCGATCAGGTCGAGGTCGGCGGGCGTGATGCCCTCCTTGTCGCAGGCCTTCTTGGTGGCGTTGGCGGGCTGCATCTGCAGCGTGGAGTCGGGGCCGGCGACCATGCCGTGGGCACCGATCTCGGCCAGCCACTCCAGGCCCAGCTCCTCGGCCTTCGCCTTGCTCATCACGACCACGGCGCAGGCGCCGTCGGAGATCTGCGAAGCGGTGCCGGCGGTGATGGTGCCCTCCTTGGCGAACGCCGGGCGGAGGCCGGCGAGCGACTCGGCAGTGGTGTCCCCACGTACGCCCTCGTCCTGGCTGACGACGACCGGGTCGCCCTTGCGCTGCGGGATCGAGACCGGGACGACCTCTTCGTCGAAGATGCCGTTCTTCCAGGCGGCCGCGGCCTTCTGGTGCGACCCGGCGGCGAACTCGTCCTGCTCCTCGCGGGTCAGCTTGGTGCCTGCGGCGTTGTACTGCTCGGTCAGGTTGCCCATCGCCTGCTGCGTCGCCTGGTCGAACAGCGCGTCGTAGGCCATCGAGTCGACCAGCGCGGTGTCGCCGTACTTGAAGCCTTCACGCGACTTCGGCAGCAGGTGGGGAGCGTTGGTCATCGACTCCATGCCGCCGGCCACGATGATCTCGGCCTCACCGGCGCGGATCATCTGGTCGGCCGTGGCGATCGCGTTGAGGCCGGACAGACACACCTTGTTGATGGTGATCGACGGCACCGAGAGCGGCAGTCCGGCGGCGATGCCGGCCGTGCGGGCGGGGTTCTGGCCGGCACCGGCCAGGATGACCTGGCCCATGATCAGGTAGTCGACCTGGTCGGCGCTCACGCCTGACTTCTCGAGCGCGCCCTTGATGGCCACGCCGCCGAGATCGGCCGCGGACAGGGACTTGAGGCCGCCGAGCAGGCGGCCGATGGGGGTACGGGCGCCGGCGACGATCACGTTGCTGGACATGGGTTTCCTCCAGAAAAGTCGGTAACGCTGTGACGATACCCACCGGTCACTTGAGTGGCGAGGGTGTCCGGGCCAGGACGATGAGGAACATGTCACACCGGGTCGCGGCGGTGGTCACGACGTACGACGATGTGCGCCATGACCGCTCCACTGGACATTCCACAGCACCTGTTCACCGCCATCGACCACGTCGGCATCGCGGTGGCCGACCTCGACGAGGCGATCGCGTTCTACCGCGACACGTTCGGCATGCGGCTGGCCCACGAGGAGGTCAACGAGGAGCAGGGCGTACGCGAGGCGATGATCGCCGTGGGCGACTCGGGCTCCTGCATCCAGCTGCTGGCCCCGCTCAACGCCGACTCCACGATCGCGAAGTTCCTCGACCGCTCCGGTCCGGGCGTGCAGCAGATGGCCTACCGGGTCACCGACGTAGAGCAGGTCAGCGCGATCCTCCGCGAGCGCGGCGTCCGCCTGTTGTACGACGCCCCCCGGCGCGGCACCTCCGACTCCCGGATCAACTTCATCCACCCGAAGGACGCCGGCGGCGTGCTCGTGGAGCTGGTCCAACCTGCGGCCTCTGGTCACTGACCCGGTTACCCACGGGTAATCTTCAGACCGCTCGACCACCGAACTAGTCAGGAGCTCCAACCGTGCAGCACATCCTCGACGCCATCCAGGCCGGAGACACCTCGAGCGAGGACTACGCCAGTCTCGACCTGCCTGAGTCCTACCGCGCCGTGACGGTGCACAAGGACGAGGTCGACATGTTCGAGGGCCTCGAGGCCCGCGACAAGGACCCCCGCAAGTCGCTGCACGTCGAGGACGTGGCGCTCCCCGAGCTCGGCCCGGGTGAGGCGTACGTCGCCGTGATGGCCTCCGCGATCAACTACAACACCGTGTGGACCTCGATCTTCGAGCCGGTCTCGACGTTCGGCTTCCTGGAGCGCTACGGCCGGCTCTCCGAGCTGACCAAGCGCCACGACCTGCCGTACCACATCGTCGGCTCCGACCTGGCCGGCGTCGTGCTCAAGACCGGCCCCGGCGTCACGAAGTGGAAGCCGGGCACCGAGGTCGTCGCGCACTGCCTCTCGGTGGAGCTCGAGGACGCCGACGGCCACAGCGACACGATGCTCGACCCGCAGCAGCGGATCTGGGGCTTCGAGACCAACTTCGGCGGCCTCGCCGAGATCGCGCTGGTGAAGTCCAACCAGCTGATGCCCAAGCCGGCGCACCTGACCTGGGAAGAGGCGGCCTCGCCCGGCCTGGTCAACTCCACGGCGTACCGCCAGCTGGTCTCGAAGAACGGCGGCGCCATGAAGCAGGGCGACAACGTCCTGATCTGGGGCGCGTCCGGCGGGCTCGGCGGATTCGCGACGCAGTACGCGCTCAACGGCGGCGCCACCCCCGTGTGCGTGGTCTCCAACGAGGAGAAGGCCGCCATCGCCCGCTCCATGGGCGCCGAGCTGATCATCAACCGCTCCGAAGAGGGCTACAAGTTCTGGAGCGACCCGAACACCCAGGACCCCAAGGAGTGGAAGCGCCTCGGCGCGAAGATCCGCGAGCTGACCGGCGGCGAGGACATCGACATCGTCTTCGAGCACCCCGGGCGCGAGACCTTCGGCGCCTCGGTCTACGTGACCCGCAAGGGCGGCATCATCACCACCTGCGCCTCGACCTCGGGCTACATGCACGAGTACGACAACCGCTACCTGTGGATGAACCTCAAGCGGATCATCAGCTCGCACTTCGCCAACTACCGCGAGTCGTGGGAGGCCAACCGCCTCATCGCCAAGGGCATGATCCACCCGACCCTGTCGCGCACCTACGGCCTCGACGAGGTGGGCCAGGCGGCCCTCGACGTCCACCACAACGCCCACCAGGGCAAGGTCGGCGTGCTCTGCCTGGCACCCGAGGAGGGCCTCGGCGTACGCGACGAGGAGCTCCGCGCCCAGCACCTGGACAAGATCAACCGCTTCCGCGGCGTCTAAGCACCCGTCTTCCCGTTGACCCGTCAGAAAAGTTTCTGACGGGTCAACGGCTATTCGGTGCCTGATCGGCGAAACGCCCACGAGCCGGGGTGGGTTCTGGTAGCGCGATCGGCAAAGATGGGGCAGCCGCCCCCAATCAGAACGAGGTACTCCACCGATGAGCGACCAGGGTCTGTCCATCTTCGACGACCAGCCTGAAGGCGACGCCGACACCCCCGCGTCCACCGCGAAGCAGTCCGAGGCCGACTCGGAGAAGACCCAGGTGATCCCCGTCGTCCGACAGGACGAGCAGAAGGACGCCGCCAAGGAGTCCACCTCGCAGTCCACGTCCAAGTCCACCGCGAAGGACGAACCGGAGGCGGCCGACGACTCCTCCAAGGAGCGCCCCGTCCTGCCACCTCTGCCTGACGCGGTCAAGGAGCCGCAGCGCGCCCCGATCCCCGGCTCCCCCGCCGCCAACCAGGCGCCGGCCGCCCCTGCCCGGCCCGTCGTGCCGCCGGCGGCGTCATCCGGCTCCGACGGCTTCCCGGTGGTCCGCCGCGGCGGCTACGACCGGTCCGCGGTCGACACCCGCGTGCGCCAGCTGAGCAGCGAGAAGGCCGGCCTCAGCGCCAGCCTCACCGAGTCCGAGCAGCGGGTGATCGAGCTCGAGCGCGAGGTCGAGCAGGCCCGCAACGAGATGTCGGAGATCGAGCAGCCGTCGTACGCCGGTCTAGGAGGCCGCGCCAGCGCGATGCTGCGGCTGGCCGAGGAGGAGGCCGACGAGATCCGTCAGGTCGCCCAGGTCGACGCCGAGGAGATCCGCACCCAGGCCAACCGCGACGCCAAGGCGATCCGCTCCGACGCGGCCCGCGAGGCCGAGGACATCCGCGTCGTCCAGCTCGAGGAGCTGGAGGAGACCCGCGTCCGACTGCTCGCCGACGCCGAGCAGGAGCGCGACCTGGCGAAGAGCGAGGCCTCCGACATCGTCGCCGCCGCGCGCCGGGAGGCCGACCAGCTGCGGCTCGCGTCGCAGCAGGAGACCACCGAGATGCGCACCGCAGCCACCCGCGAGGTCGAGCAGGCCAGGGCAGCGGCCGACCGCGAGGTGCAGGAGGCGCGGCGCACGCTGGCCGTGGAGAAGGAGCGGCTGGCCCGCGAGGCGACCGACCACCACAACAGCGCAACGGCCGAGACCCGCCGCCTCGTCGAGGAGGCCGAGGACCGCGCCTCCGCGGCCGAGAACCGCGCCAGCGAGGCCGCGAAGCAGGCCACTGAGCATCGCGCGGCCGCGCAGTCCGAGGCCGAGGCCCTGCTCACGCGGGCCCGGCGCGAGGCGGAGCAGCTCGTCGCCTCGGCCCGCAGCCAGGCCGAGTCGATCTCCTCGAGCGTCGACGCAGAAGCGCAGCGCGAGATCGCGGCCACCCGGGCCGAGCTGGACCGGCTCACCAAGCGCCGGGACGCGATCACCGCTCAGCTGGCGTCGCTGCGTGACGTCGTGGCCGGCTTCGGCGAGGACGAGAGTTGAACGACGAGTCGACATCGACGAAGGGCGATAAGCCCGACGTCGACATCGACGAGGCGGCCACGCCCGCACCCGCCGACTACGGCGAACCCGGCGCGGACTTCGACCACCACTCACCGTTCTACTTCGGCTTCTTCTTCGGCCTCGGCGCGCTCGTAGCGTTCTTCCTGTTCACCGCCATCACCGGTATCGGCTCGGTGCTGATGCTGGTCGTGGTCTCCATGTTCCTCGCGTGCGGACTCAACCCCTCGGTGGAGTTCCTGGAGCGGCGCGGCATGCGGCGCCCGTGGGCGGTCTTCGTCGTCATCATCGGCGTCTTCGTCGCCCTGGGCCTGTTCCTGGTCGCGATCGTCCCGGTCATCACCGACCAGGTGCAGACGCTCACCGACAACGTGCCCGGCTGGCTCGACGAGCTCGAGCGCAACGGCCAGGTCCAGAAGCTCGACGACGAGTACGGCCTGATCGAGAAGCTCAAGGACTACGTCGCCAACGGCGACTTCCTCAGCAGCCTGTTCGGCGGAGTGCTCGGCTTCGGCCTGCGCATCCTGTCCGCGCTCTTCAACGCGTTCATCATCATCGTGCTGACGCTCTACTTCCTCTCGTCGCTCGAGCTGACGAAGAACGCGCTCTACAAGCTGGCCCCGGCCTCACGCCGCGACCGGGTCAGCCGACTCGGCGACAAGGTCATCCACAACGTCGGTGGCTACGTCTCCGGCGCGTTCGTGGTCGCCATGTGCGCCGGCATCTCGTCGCTGGTGTTCCTCTTCGCCGTCGGCCTGAGCAAGTACGCCGTGGCGCTCGCCTTCGTGGTCGCCGTGCTCGACGTGATCCCCATGATCGGTGCGACCCTCGGCGCGATCATCGTGACCGCCATCGCCTTCGCGACGGACATCAAGATCGGCATCGCCTGCGCGATCTTCTACATCATTTACCAGCAGGTCGAGAACTACGTGATCTACCCGCGGGTGATGAAGAAGTCGGTCGATGTGCCCGGCTCCGTCGTCGTGATCGCGGCCCTGGTCGGCACTGCTCTCCTCGGCATCGTCGGCGCCCTCCTGGCCATCCCGACCGCTGCGGCCATCCTGCTGATCATGCGCGAGGTCGTGGTGAAACGGCAGGACGCCCGCTAGCCCTGCGGGCCGATGAAGTAGTCGTACATCCAGCGCTCGTCCATCCCCGGCGAGGCGTAGACGATCGCCGGGATGCCGCCCACCGCCCAAGGGCGCGCCATGGCGAGGCTCAGTCGAACCGGCAACACGTCGGGGGTGTTGACCTCCGCGACCTGCGGGCAGCCCAAGGCCTGGGTGCTGACGACGTATCGCCGCTCTCGGAGGATCAGGACCACCCAACTGTCGTCGCTTCCGAGGTCACAGGATCGCCCAACAGGGATCGGCTCCCCTCGTCGGAACGCCGCCTCGAAGGTTTCGGCGGCCCTGCGGGAGATGGTGCCGGAGTAGGTGAGTCCGATGACGTCGGCTTCGTCGCGTCCGTAGGCGCACACCGTCATGGCGCCAGCCGGCCCTCCGAACTCGGCATCTATCGGGAAGGTCGGCGGCCGCTCGAGCTCGGAGAGGCATTGCTCGCCACCGCCGGCCGAGTCGAGGATCCGCTCTCGCAGAGCCGCGCTGTCCGAGGCGACAGTCAGGTTGCTGCCATTCACCTCCACGGTCTCCTGCACGAAGCCACCACCGAGATCAACCGTGCCCGTCGGGATCTGCGCACCCAGCCAGACATACGGCGCCTGCGGACCTCCAGGCCGGTTGTCGGGATAGGGCACGCACACGTCGGTGAGCACGATCGGCCGCCCGACGTAGCCGCGGGTCGGCTCGCCCTCCAGCTTCGCGCCGTCGGGGCCGATCCCCGCCCCGGGGAAGCAGGAGACGAGACCGCCGGACTCGATCGGAGCGCCGCCGTAGCCCCAGTCGGCCGGCACCTCGACCTGCAGGTCTCGCCAGTACTCGGTGCGCCACTCGGTCGGCAGGCTGTCGCCCCCGCGGCTGGTCGAGCCGGGTTCGTCGTCTCCGCCCGCCACGACAGCTGCGGTCACAGCGACCACCACGACGGCAGCGGCTGCTGCAACGATCGCGATCCACCCGCGTCGGCCCATGCACGTATGACGCGAGCGGATCCGTTGCGGTTCCAGCCGGAAGCGGCTATCTGCGCGTGTGCACCGGCACGGCTCGGTGAGCGATTGCGTGGTGTCTTGGGCAGAGGAGTCTGCCGTTGGTGACGCTGGTCGATCCGCCCTCACTCCACGGCACGGCGTGGTGGGCGGCGGTCCGGAGCTCGACCTCGGCCATCTGCGCCTTCAGTGCTGGCCCGGATTCGGAGGCTATCCACCGGTCTCGTGATCACGGTCGGATAACGAGTTCCCCCTTGTCCCACAGGGGTTTCGAGGCTCGTCGCTGGCGCTCCTCGCACCTCGACCAGCGTCGGTCGCGTTGGGTACAGCCGTCACGTGGTCTCGACAAGCTCGACCACCGACAACCCACCCCGAGCCAGGTCAGGCGGGGATCGGGTCCGGCTGGGCCGTGGCCTTCTCGCCGAGCTTGACCGCGATCACGCCGGCCAGGATCAGGACGCCGCCGAGCAGCTGGATCGTGCGGGGCAGCTCGTCGAGGAGGAGCCAGGCCCAGCCGACGCCGGCGACGACCTCGGTCAGCGCCACGAACGACGCGACGCGGGAGCCGAGGCGGCGGATGGCGGCGATGCCGGTCACGTAGGAGACCGCGGCGGTGACCAGGCCGAGCAGCACCAGCGGCACCCACCAGGCGATCTCGGTGCCGGCGTACGTCGCATCGTCGGTGTTGGCTTCCAGCGGCATCAGGCCCGTGACCCCCAGCAGGCCGAGCGTGACCGCACCCACCACCAGGCCCGCACCGGCCAGCGTGATCGGTGGGAGGCCGATGGACTCGTCGGCCGAGATCAGGAAGTAGCCAGAGACACCGACCATGGCGGCCAGGGCCCACAGGGCGCCGGGCAGGTTCACCGACGTGCCGGACACGACGTCGAGCACCAGCACCAGACCGACGGCGGCGAGGCCGGCGCCGAGCAGCGTGACGGCACCCGGGCGCTGGCCCTGACGCAGCCACAACCACATCACGACTGCGGCGGGTGCGGTGTACTCGATCAGCAGGGCAGGTCCGACCTGCATGTGCTGGATAGCCGAGAAGTAGCAGAACTGCGCCACGGTGACGGCAAGCAGGCCGAAGGCGACGACAACGCCGGCGTTGCGGCGCAGCAGGTGCCAGCGGCCGCCGAGGGCGACGACGGCGAACGGCGCCACGACCAGGGCCGCGAGGCCGATCCGCACCAGCACCACGGCGCCGGGGCTCCAGCCCGTGTCGAGAAGCCCACGCGCCAGGGCGCCCGAGAGGCCGAACGTGACGGCCGAGACCAGGGCGAAGCCCACTCCCGCGGCGGCGCGCGGGTTGACCACCGCTGCCACCTTGTCATCCGCCACTGACGTCATGACACATGACGGTAGGGGTCCGTGCGGTAACCTGTCAACGTGGTTTTTGCTTATGACACTGAGATTGCGCTCCAGGCCGCCGTGGTCCTGGCCAACACGGCCGAGCCCCCCGACACACTCGAGACGATCGAGGAGCTCGACGACTTCTACACCGGCTTCGGCTACACCGGCCGGTGGGAGCGATCGAAGGCCGAGCTGGACGCCGTACGCCGGATCCGGCCACGCCTGCGCGCCCTGCTCACCGCCGAGCGCGACGACGCCGTCGACATCGTCAACGAGATGCTGGCCAGCGCGAAGGCGCTCCCCCAGCTGGTGCGCCACGGCGAGTACGACTGGCACCTCCACGCCGTCGACTACAACCAGCCGCTGGTGACCCGGATCGCCGTCGAGACCGCCATGGCGATGATCGACGTCATCCGCACCGACGAGATGTCGCGCCTGGGCGTCTGCGCCGACGACGACTGCGAAGGGATCGTGCTCGACCTCTCCCGCAACCGCTCGCGGCGGTTCTGCTCGACCACCTGCGGCAACCGCAACGCCGTCGCCGCCTACCGCGCCCGCAACCGCTAGGGCTCTAGGAACCGCCGCAGCACCTCGACGAAGACCTCCGGCTGCTCGGAGTGCACCCAGTGACCGGCGCCCTTCACGGTCACCCGGCGGTTGCGCGGGAACCACCGGTCCATCGCCGCCACGTAGTCGGCGTGCACGTACGCCGACCGCTCGCCGCCCACCCACAGCACCGGCCCGTCGTACGGCGGAGTGCCGGCCAGCCGATCCTCCGGCCAGCCGGTGATCTGGTCGAGGTCGCGGGCGAGCAGCTCGAGGTTCAGCCGCCAGCTCCACTCGTCGTCCTCGCGACGCAGGCTCTGCAGCAGGAAGCCGCGCACCATCGGGCTCGGCACGGCGTCCTGCAGCGCCTCGTCGGCCTCGCTGCGCCGCTCGAGCGTGTCGAGGTCGATGGCGCGCATCGCCGTGAGGTAGCCGGCGAACTCCTCGGCGTGGTCGTAGGGCACGGGCGCGACATCGACGACCACGAGCCGAGCCACGAGCTCGGGATGACGCAACGCGACCAGCATCGAGATCTTGCCGCCCATGGAGTGGCCGACCAGCGCGGCCGGCTCGTCGGCGGACAGCAGGCTGGCGACCTGGTCGGCGGCAGCGACGTAGTCGAACCGCTCGCTCCACGGCGACTGGCCGTGGTCGGGCATGTCGACCAGCACCACGCGGTGCTCGCCGGCCAGCGCCTTGGCGATGGCGGTCCAGTTCTTCCCCTGGCCGAACAGCCCGTGGCAGAAGACCACCGGCGAGCCGGCGTCGCCCAGGGTCGTGGTGTGCAGCTCGGTCATCAGGCGCTCAGCACCATCGGTGTACGCCGCCGGGCGTCAGGTCCAGGTCACGCAGCACGATCGGCAGCAGGTCGCCGTACTCCTCGCAGGCCCGGCGGAAGTCGCGGGCGCGGTACTCGATGGACAGCACCTGGTCGCCGTACGCCTTGACGTAGCGGCCGCACTCCCGCCATCGCGCGCACTCCTCGGCAACAGCGAAGTCGAAGCCGATCTTGGTGCCGTTGTAGCCGGCCATGTTCTTCTGGCCGACCGCGAGGTCGCTGCGGTGTCCGGCGCGCACCAGCAGCCTCGCGAACGCGATCGCGTGCGTGCGCTTGATCAGCCGGTTGCTGCGGGTGAACGAGTCGAGGTTGTCGAACTCCACCGCGTCGAAGCCGTCCGCAGCGCAGCCCTGGGTCCAGCGGCCGACGATCGTGGCCAGCCGGGCTCGCTTCGCCGGCGTACGGATGTCGAGCAGCCACTCGCCCCAGGCCTCGTCGACGACGGGCCGGCCGCCGTCGTGCAGGACCAGGCCCATCCGGCGCTTCCAGAAGCCGCGCTCGTCGGGCTGGGTCTGGAAGCCGTTGACGTAGCAGACGTTGTAGCGGTCGCTTGCCGGCGAGGCGTTGCGGTCGCGCACCACGATCCCGACATTGTCGGCGGGAGGCGCCGCTCCGCCGAGCTGGTAGTCGACGTCGGTGCCGGTCGGTAGCGGCTCCTGGGCCCCTGCCGGAAGTCCGGTCAATACCAGTAGCGCGGCAACCGACAAAGTGATGACAAGACTCCGAATGCGCGGCACGCTGTCACCGTATCCGGAGCTGATTCAGCACCCGGTGACGTGGGTAGATCGGGGTTGCCCGCACCACCCCTCCCGATCGGAGCGACATGACCACCTTCCGCACCACTTTCGCCATGACCGTCGCGGCCGTGCTGGCCGCAGTGTCACTGGCCTTCGCCTCGAGCGCAGCCGCCGCCCCGGCCGAGGACAGCCCACGGGCAGGACGCACCTACTTCGGCGCGATCGCCCTGGCCTCCGACGGAGCGTTCGGTTACTCCTTCGACTTCGGCACCAAGCGGGCCGCCCTCAACGCTGCCCACCAGCGCTGCCGGCAGCGGTCCGAGTACCCCGGCACCTGCACGAAGGTCGGCTGGATCCGCAACGCGTGCGGAGCGGTCTCTGTGAAGTACGACCGTCAGGGCTTCGTGAGCCGCTACAAGTTCGGCTGGGGCGGCACCAAGGCCATCGCCATCGCCCAGGCACGTCGCAACTTCGGCGGCACGATCCGCGCCTGGGTGTGCACCACTCGCCCCTGACCGACCTGACCGACCAGGTCGACTAGAAGTCGAACATGTCGCCGATGCCGTCGCCGATCCCACCGAAGAGATCGCCGACGCCTTCGCCGAGCGCACCGATGCCGTCGCCGAGGCCGTCGAACCCACCGAAGGCGCCGAACATCAGTCCCATGAACATCCAGTCCATGGGAGCGAACCCGCCGAAGTAGCCGGCGGCGTACGGCTGGTAGGCGCGGCCGCCCTGCCAGTAGGGCACCCGCTGCGCGCCGACCATGACCATGCGTGAGTCGGGGTCGGCTCCGGCGTCGACGCGCTCGGCGTCGAGCGCGCAGGCCGGTACGTCGCGGGGCGCGCCGCCCGGCGGCGCGTAGCGGACGTCCTGCACCGACATGCCGTGGCGCGGGTCGAAGAAGCACGGCGGGCGCCGGGTGGGCAGCGGGTCGCCGGCGACGCGGGCCCGCACGCAGGCCATCGCGTAGCGGCCGTCCTCGAGGATCGTGGTGACGTGCTTGACGTCCTCGGGCTGCTCGAGTCGGTCGCCGGCGGTCTTGGCCGACTCGTAGGCATCGAGGGCCCGCTGGTAGTCGGCGTTCGCACCCGGGTCGAGCTCGTGTCCGGCCAGCTCGCTGTCGAAGTTCTGCAGCTCCACGCCGAGCGCGGTGATGTCCTCGAAGGCCAGCTGCTTCACCGGGGCCAGCTCCGCCTCGCGGCGTTCCTGCTGACGCTGCTTCTTGCGCTGGGCGGTCAGGTAGATGACGGCGGCGAGCACCGCCAGCACGACAAGCACGAGGATCGGACCGAGCATGTACTTCAGCCTACGGCGGCGACCCAACGTCCCTCGGGCGAACTGGGAGGATCCAGCCATGACCGGGGCCGAGTCGCACGTCTTCGTGCATGACACCGTGGGCGGCGGCCTCTACCACCGCGAGGTGCGGCTCGAGGACGACGGAAGCATGGTCATCATCGGCCACGACCTCGGTGAGACCGAGTACGAGTTCGAGCGACGGATCTCGCCCGACGGCGTACGCCGGCTGCTGGCGTCGATCCCGGCCGACCGCAGCGGCTCCGTGCTCGCCGCGCTAAGAGAGGCGTTCACCTCGACCCGGGAGATCGAGCTGCGTCTCGAGGAGCTGCAGATCGAGACGGAGTTCTGGAACCGGATCGGCTGAATGTGGTCGTCCTTTAACCGGGCAGAAACCGTGCATCGCCATCTTCCGGGGGTACCTTCGGGGTGTAGACAACCGTAAATCCCACGTCCGAAGGCCCCATGACAGTCCTGCAGAAGAAGATCGACAACCAGACCGCACATCTCACATCTGAAGAGATCGAGCAGATCGGCCAGGAGCTCGACGCGCTGCGCCAGCGCATCCTGGACAGCCTCGGGGAGCGGGACGCGGCGTACATCCGACGGGTGATCGACGTCCAGCGCAAGCTGGAGCTCGGCAGCCGCGCGCTGCTGCTCGCGGGCAAGTACCCGCCGGCCTGGATCCTCGGCACGATCGGCCTGTCCGTGGCCAAGATCCTGGACAACATGGAGATCGGGCACAACGTGCTGCACGGCCAGTGGGACTGGATGCGCGACCCGAAGATCCACTCGACGACCTGGGACTGGGACCACGTCTCCCCCACGGAGCAGTGGAAGCAGTCGCACAACCAGACGCATCACAAGTACACGAACATCATCGGCAAGGACAACGACCTCGGCTACGGCATCATGCGGGTCGACGAGGACCAGGAGTGGCTGCCCCGCTACCTCTTCCAGCCGCTGCAGAACTTCATCACCGCCTGCATCTTCGAGTACGGCATCGCGATGTACGACCTCGACCTCGGCGAGCACCTGCGCGAGAAGAAGGGCGTCACGCCGGTGCTCAAGAGCCGGCTCAAGGCGACCGCGCACAAGATCACCAAGCAGGTCACCAAGGACTACGTCGTGCACCCCGTGCTGGCCGGTCCGGGCGGCTACCGGCGGACGCTCGCGGCCAACGCGATCGCCAACCTGGCCCGCAACCTGTGGAGCCACTCCATCATCATGTGCGGCCACTTTCCCGAGGGTGTCGAGACCTTCGAGCAGGAAGGGATCGACCCCAACGAGACCCGCGGTGAGTGGTACCTGCGCCAGATGCTCGGCTCAGCCGACATCTCCGGCAGCAAGTTCATGCACCTGATGAGCGGCAACCTCTCCCACCAGATCGAGCACCACCTGTTCCCCGACCTCCCGAGCAACCGCTACGCGGAGATCGCGGTGCAGGTCAGGGACCTGTTCCAGCGCTACGGCCTCAGCTACAACGCGCGGCCGCTGGTCCCGCAGGTCGCCTCGGCCTGGCACCGAGTGGTCCGCCTGTCCCTGCCCAACGGCTGGCTCGCCAACACGACCTGGTCCAACGCCCCCTCGCAGCTGCGCCTGCTCGGCCGGATGGCCCTCGGTCGAGAGGACTCCCTCGCCGCCCTGCCTGCCGGCTCCTCGGCCTAGCGGCGCGTGTAGTCCCGGAAGCCGCGCTGGGTCTTGCGGCCCAGGTAGCCCGCGGTCACCAGGTGCTCCAGCAGCGGTGCCGGCGCGAAGCCGGGCTCGCGGAACTCGAGGTAGAGCTCACGCTGGATCGCCAGTGAGACGTCGTTGCCGACCACGTCGAGCAGCTCGAACGGGCCCATCGGCAGCGCACAGCCCTGCTTCATGGCGAGGTCGATGTCGTCGGCCGTGGCGTAGTGGGCCTCGAGCATCTTGACCGCGTCGTTGAGGTAGGGGAACAGCAGCGCGTTGACGATGAAGCCGGCCCGGTCCGCACACGAGACGGCGACCTTGCCGACCTTGGCGCAGAGCGCGCGGGTGGTCTCGGTGACGTCCTCGTCGGTGGAGACGGTGGAGACCACCTCGACCAGCTTCATGACCGGTGCCGGGTTGAAGAAGTGCATGCCGACGACGTCCTGCGGCCGCTTGGTCGCCTGGGCACAGGCGATGATCGGCAGCGACGAGGTCGTCGTAGCCAGGATCGCGCCGGGCTTGCAGATCTCGTCGAGGTTCTCGAAGAGCGTGGTCTTGATCGCGAGGTCCTCGGCGATCGCCTCGACCACGATGTCGACGTCCTTGAGGTCGTCCAGCGAGATCGAGCCGCTGACCCGGGCCAGGACCTCGGCCTTGGCCTCCTCGGTCGCCTTGCCGCGCTGGATCTGCTTGTCGAAGTTCTTGGTGATGGCGGCGACGACACCGTCGACCTTGTCCTGGCCGCGACCGACGACGAGCACGTCGTAGCCGGCCTTGGCGAAGACCTCGACGATGCCGCTGGCCATGGTGCCGGTGCCGACCACGCCGACCAGCTTGATGTCGTGCTTGAGCTGCGGCTGCTCGTCGGCCGAGGGTGTCTTGTCGTCGTCGACGACGACCGGGCTGTCCGCGGCCTCGTAGGTGTAGAAGCCGCGTCCGGTCTTCCGGCCCAGCAGGCCGGCGGTCACCATCTGCTTGAGGATCGGGGTGGGCGCGTGCAGGCGGTCGCGGCCCTGGCGGTACATCGTCTCCAGGATCTCGTACGCCGTGTCCAGGCCGATCAGGTCGAGCAGCGCGAGCGGGCCCATCGGGTAGCCGCAGCCGAACCGCATCGCGGCGTCGATGTCCTCGCGGGTCGCGTAGCGGCCCTCGAACATGGAGGCCGCGTGGTTGAGGTAGCCGAACAGCAGCGTGTTGGCGATGAAGCCGGCCTTGTCACCGCACACGACCGGGCTCTTGCCCAGCTTCTCGACCAGCTCGGTCACGTCCGCGAGCACGTCCGGCTCGGTGACCACCGTGCGCACGATCTCGACCAGGTTCTGGACCGGCGCCGGGTTGAAGAAGTGGACGCCGATCACCCGGCCGGGGTGGGCGTTGGCGGTGGAGATCTCGGTGACCGAGAGCGAGGAGGTGTTGGTCGCCAGGATCGCGTCGGGCGACACGATCGCCTCGAGGTCGCGGAAGACCGCCTTCTTGACCTCCAGCGACTCGACCACGGCCTCGACCACGAGGTCGGCGTCGGTCAGGTCCTTCAGCGACGTCGTGAAGGTGACCCGGCCCAGGAGCTCCGCCTGACCGGCCTCGGTCATCTTCTCGCGCTTCACCGCGCGGGCCGTGGAGTGCTCGAGGTGCTTGCGGCCCCGCTCCAGCGCGTCCTCGTCGAGCTCGACGCCGACCACGGAGTAGCCGTTGCGGGCGAACACCTCGGCGATGCCGGCACCCATGGTGCCGAGTCCGATGACGCCGATGGTGGAGAAAGTGCGGGTCGGTGCAGGGGTTTCCTGGGCCGTCTCAGTCATGGCGCGCATCATTCCATGCCCGCTCGGGCCCCCGACGCCATGTTCACTCACCGGTAACTTGAGTGATGAAATCGCGGAAACGGGCGGCCGGCGCAGGGAGCGGCCGGTCGGTCCGCCAGGTGAGGCCGATCGTCCGGTGGGCCGCGGCAGTGGCGATGGCCACGCCCTTGGTGCCGGACCTCCCGGCGAACGGTGCCGGGACGATGGCCACGCCCAACCCGGCGGCGACGAGGCCCTCGATGGTGGCCAGGTCCTGGCTCTCGAAGGAAACCGTCGGCGTCACCCCGCTCTCGCGGAACAGCGCGTCGACGAGGGTGCGGAAGCCGAAGCCGACCGGCGTGGTGACCAGCTCCTCGTCGGCCAGCTCGGAGAGCTGGATCCGCTTGCGGCCGCGCAGCCGGTGGCCCGGAGGGACGACCAGGACAAGCTGTTCCTCCTGGAGTGGGTGCCAGCCGAGCTCTCCGGTGGGCCGCGGCGAGGTGATGGCGAGGTCGACCACTCCCGAGGCGAGGTCCGCGAGCATCTCGTGCCCCGGCTCCTGGCTCAGGAGCACCCGGACGCGGGGGGCGTGCTCGTGGAAGCTGCGGAGCAGCTGAGGCACGAGCGAGGTGGCGATGGAGTCCAGGAAGGCGAGGCGGACGACGCCGCTGTCGGGGTCGAGCAGCGTCTCCAGGTCGGACCGAAGCTGGTCGAAGCGGGCAGTGAGATCGCGGGCCGCCTCGACCACGATCTCCCCCGTCGGCGTCAGGTGTACGCCGTCGGCGGCCCGCTCGAACACCCGCGCGCCGAGCTCCGACTCCACCCGGGCCAACGCCCGGGAGAGCGTCGGCTGGCTGGTGCGCAGGATCGCCGCGGTGTCGGTGACGTGGTGGTGCTCGGCGACGGCGAGCAGCCAGTCCAGGTCACGCATCAGCATGGCGATGATCATACGTTCGCCGCATCAAATGCTGCTCATATGTCACATTCGACGTATCGGTCGCGCCGGCCGAAACTCGACACGTGGCATCCGTTGCGACATCCGAGCTCTCTCCTGGCCTCGGTCACCTGCCGGGGTCGGCCGACTACCGCCGGGTGGTCGGCGCGCTCTTCGCAGCCGGGCTGGCGACGTTCGCGCTGCTCTACAGCACCCAGGCGATCCTCCCCGAGCTGTCCGACCGGTTCGCGGTCTCCGCGGCCGGCAGCACCCTGACCCTTTCGCTCTCGACGATCGGGCTGGGCATCACGCTCCTGATCGCCGGCCCGGCGTCCGACATCATCGGCCGGACCAGGTTCATCCACATCTCGATGAGTGCTTCCGCGGTCGTCGCCGCGGCGTGCGCGCTGGCGCCCAGCTGGCCGGGACTCCTGGCGCTGCGCCTGCTCCTGGGCGTGACGCTGGCCGGGCTGCCGGCCGTGGCGACGGCGTACCTGCGCGAAGAGCTGCACCCGTCCTCCCACGCCCGGGCTGCCGGGCTCTACATCGGCGGCACCGCCCTGGGTGGCATGGCCGGTCGGCTGCTGACCGGCAGCGTCGCCGAGCTCGCCGGCTGGCGCTGGGCACTGGCTGCGACCGCGCTGCTCGGCGTCGCCTGCGCCGTCGTCGTACGCGTGCTGCTCCCTGCTTCGCGACACTTCACCGCCGCGCCTGCCGGCTTGAGCCCGCTGCTCCGGATGAGCCGTCGGGCACTGTCCGACCCCGGTCTGCTGATCCTCTACGCGATCGGAGGCTGCTCCGTCGGGGCGCTGGTCGCCGTCTTCAACACGCTCGGCTTCCGGCTGTCCGGAGCGCCGTTCCACCTGGGGCTGGGCGTGGCCAGCCTGGTCTTCCTCGTCTATCCCGTGGGGACGGTCAGCGCTGTCGCCTTCGGGCGGCTGGCCGACCGGTTCGGACGGCGTGCCGTCCTGCCGGTCGGGTGCCTGATCGCCGGTGCCGGCCTGCTCCTGACGCTGGTCGACTCGCTGCCCGTGCTCGTGGTCGGGCTCGCGCTGCTGATCGCCGGCTTCTTCGCCGTCCACGGTGTCGCGAGCGGTTGGGTGCCAGCCCGCGCGCACGCCGGTGCCGTCAGCACCGGGCAGGCGGCCTCGCTGTACCTCTTCGCCTACTACCTGGGCTCGTCGGTCTTCGGCAGCCTGGCCGGGTCGGCCTGGGCCAGCACGGGGTGGCCGGGCGTGGTCGCGCTTGCGGGGAGCCTGATCACGGCGACTGCTCTACTCGCGCTGCTGCTGCGCAGGACCCCGGCCCTTCAGGAGGCTAGGGACACGGGTTCGGGGAGCCCTGCTCGTCGGTGCCGGCACAGTTCCGCAGCCGCTTGAGGTCCTGGACCATGTCCTTGATCATCGCCCAGGTCGGTTTCTGATCCTTGCGCAGCGCCGACCACAGCAGGTTGGTCTGCATGGCCGGGTCCTCGTAGTACTCGCGCCGGAAGAGTCGGCCCATCCGGTAGTACTGCACCAAGGCGCGGTCGCCGTCCCTGAGCATCGCCCAGGTCGGCACCCGGAACGGTGAGTAGCCGGACTCCCGCAGCACGAGGTCGGAGCGCTCGTTGGCGAACTCCAGCACCCGACCGCGGGTCCGCACGTGGTCGCCGAGGAGCGAGTGTCCGTCGATGACGTGGCCGGGCGTCACGTCGAAGATGTCGTAGACCGTCGGCGCGATGTCGACCAGGTCGACCGGCCGGGTGTCGCGGCCGGGCTCGCCGATGCCGGGCGGCAGGTAGGCCAGCAACGGCACGTTCACCGACGCGGGATACGGCACGGCCTTGCCCTCCCAGCCGTTCTCGCCGAGGGCGTAGCCGTTGTCGCTGGTGAAGATGACGGCGGTGGTCTCGAGCTGGCCCGAGGCCTCGAGCTGCTCGAACAGGGCCGCGACCTGGTCGTCGACGTCGTAGAGCGCGCGGACCCGGGTGGCTTCCTTGGCGCGGTAGTACGGCAGGCCGTGCTCCAGGCTGCGGAACGGCAGCAGCTTGTCGCGGGTGTCCCTCTCCGGCCGGAACTCGAACCGCGGCACCGCCCGACCGGCGTTGGCCGAGGTGGGCCTGGGCAGCTTGCCCTGACCCTGGCCGGTCTGGTCGTGGGGCGCCAGGAAGGCGCCGTACACGAAGAAGGGCTGGTCCTCGTCGGCCTTGTCGGCGACGTACGACCGCAGGTTGACGCCGACGCGCACGGTCGTGTGCATCTGCTCCGGCGGCGTGTAGCGGTGACCTGCGTCGTCGATCAGGTCGTAGTTGAGGTAGTCGTAGTGGTTCCAGAAGTCCGACTCACCGAAGCCGCTGTCGAACTCGCCGCTCTTCAACGTGGCGGGATCGAGGCCGTTGAGGAACTTGCCGGTGCCGTAGGTCGCGATGCCGTCGAGCCCGAGGTCGTGCTGGACCGTGTCGGCCGCGATCAGCTGGTCTGCTTCGTTCTGCCGGCGTACGCCGTTGTTGTGCGGCAGCTGCCCGGTCATCAGCATCGCCCGCGCGGGGCAGCAGACCGGGCTCGCGGTGGTGGCGTCCTCGAAGCAGCGTCCCTGGTCCGAGAGCCACTTCGAGCTCTTGGGCAGATAGAGGTCGGTGTCCGCGCAGGAGAAGTCGTCCATGTCGTCGACGACGATCACGATCGCGCTGCTGGGGCCGATCGGCAGCTCCTCGGGAGCGCCCGCGGGAGAGGGCGCGCGCAGCAGAAGAGGCGTGGCTACGACTGCCAGCCCCAACAGGAACACCAGAGCCCGCCGAGTCACCCGCGCACTTTACCTGGGTACATTGCGGCTCGTGCGACTAGTGGTGGCCCGGTGCCAGGTGGACTATGCAGGGCGGCTCACTGCCCACCTCCCGATGGCCACCAGGGTGCTGATGATCAAGGCCGACGGCTCGGTGCTGGTCCATTCCGACGGTGGCTCCTACAAGCCGCTGAACTGGATGTCCCCGCCCTGCACGCTCCGCGAGGGCGTCACCGAGGACGGCCAGGTCGAGTGGACGGTGACCACGCGGAGTAAGTCTGTCGGGGCAGATGACACGCTGCGGATCCTGATCGAGGAGATCGTGCACGACTCGCAGCACGACCTCGGCATCGACCCGGGCCTGCAGAAGGACGGCGTCGAGAAGCACCTGCAGGAGCTGCTCGCCGACCACCCGGCGACCCTTGCCGAGGGCCTGACCCTGGTCCGCCGCGAGTACCCCACGGCCATCGGCCCGGTCGACCTGATGTGCCGCGACGCCGCCGGCGCGAGCGTGGCCGTGGAGATCAAGCGCCGCGGTGAGATCGACGGTGTCGAGCAGCTGACGCGCTACCTCGAGCTCCTCAACCGCGACCCCCTGCTCGCTCCCGTGCGCGGCATCTTCGCGGCCCAGGAGATCAAGCCCCAGGCCCGGGTCCTGGCCGAAGACCGAGGCATCGCCTGCGCCCTCGTGGACTACGACGCCCTGCGCGGCCTCGACGACCCGAGCCACCGCCTGTTCTGATGCGGATCTTCCACATCGCCACCGTCTCCGACTGGGAGGCCGCGAAGCGGGCAGGGAGCTACACGACGTCGACGTACGGCGTCACGCTGGCCCAGGAGGGCTTCATCCACGCCAGCCGGGGCGACCAGTGGCAGGGCGTGCGGGAGCGCTTCTACGGCGGGGTCACCGAGCAGCTGGTGCTGCTGACGATCGACACCGACAAGCTCACGGCGCCCGTGGTCGAGGAGTCGCCGCCCGGCACGGACGAGACGTTTCCGCACATCTATGGGCCGCTCAACCCGGATGCCGTCGTGCAGGTCGTCCCGCTCGGCACGAGCTTCAGCCGGATCTTCTTCGCCGAGATGTTCCGCAACCTGCTGCTGGCCAGCCTGGTGATGGCCTGCGTCGCGATCGCTGCCGTTGTCGGCAACGCGGTAGACGACGAGTGGGGCGCGCTGGTCGGCACTCTCGTGGGACTGCTGGTCGGCGTCGCGGCGGCTGTGGCGATCAGCCGGCGCCGCCGGAGCTGACGAGCTCGACGACCTCGTCGGCGCAGCCCCAGCTGAGGGTGACACCCGCGCCACCGTGGCCGTAGCAGTGCACGACGCGTCCCTCGCGCTCGAGGCGCACCTCCGGGCGAGCCGGCCGGAGCCCCACCTTGTGCCGCAGCACCCGGGCCTTCGCCAGCTCCGGCACCAGCGCCGTGGCGCGGGCCAGGATCTCCTCCGCGACGTCCGGCGACGGCGTGCGGCTCCAGTCCCCCTCTTCGTCCGTCCCGCCGACCACGATCTCGTCGGCTCTCGGGATGACGTACGTGGGTCCGGCGCCCAGCGACCAGGTGTCCAGGCCGAACTGCTCGACGTACACCACCTGCCCTCGCACCGGGGTCACCGACGTGTCCGATCCCAAAAGTCTCGCTCCCAGCCCCGAGCAGTTGACCACCACGTCGCCGCCCTCGGGCAGCGCGCGGAGATTGAGCCGGGTCAGCGTGCCTCCGAGATCCAGGACTCCGGACGCCAGCCAGTCCAGGTACGCCGGCATCGAGATCACCGGCGCCAAGAACGACCAGCCGTCGGCGTAGCCGGCCGGAAGGTCGGTGACCCGGGCCAACGACGGCACCGCGGAGCGCCACCAGGGGTCGGGGGTGGCGTCGGCCATCACCTCGGTCCCCGACAGCATCCGCACGCCACTCTCGGCGTCGGCGCCGGCGATCTCGGCGAACACGTCGTACGAGCGCGCCGACCACGCGGTCACCCGGTCCTGCGGCAGGGCGCGGTAGGGGTACCAGAGCGCCGCGGCGACGCCGAGGTCGTCTCGAGCGGCAGGTCCCTGGCCACGACGTCGACGCGGTGACCAGCCTCGAGGAGGCGTACGGCGCAGCTCAGGCCGACCACGCCGGCGCCCACGACGATGATCCGCTGAGGTCCGCCCATACCGATGCAGTCTGCTGCAGTCGTAACCTGCGTCACAATCCCGTCGTTGTGGGGCCGACGGAAGGAACTTCATGCCCCGCTTCTCGCGTCTTGTCCTGCCCTCCCTGCTCGTCCCCGGACTGCTCCTAACGGCACTTACCCTCGCGGGGCCAGCATCCGCCCACGAGGAGCGGCCGGCGCAGTTCCCGAGCGGGAAGGGGAAGGTGCCGTCGTTCCTCGGCTACGACAACCCCAACTCGCGGGTGGTCTGCACGCCCGGCTCGGCCAAGCAGATCGCCAAGCTGCCCGCGGGGCGGCTGAAGCGCACCAACGAGCAGCTGCTGGAGAGATGTGACTTCAGCTCCATCCAGGACGCGATCAACACCATCAAGAAGCGCAAGACGTCGATCTACGTGCTCCCGGGCCGCTACGAGGAGCGCAAGTGGGGCCAGCGCGACCGTAGCTACTACTGCTCCCACCTCGGTACGGCGTCGGACAAGCCGCTGCTGAAGCCGCAGTACATCGGCAGCATCTCCACGCCCGAGACCCCGGCGCCCGACGGCCAGGCCGCGCGGGCGGCCGACGAGGGACCCGGGACCACCAACCCGATCGGCCTCTCGTACGCCGACCAGCGGAAATGCCCCTACAACCTGAACCTGATCTCGATCTTCGGTGACCAGACCCCGGGCAACAGCTCGATCGCGTGCGACAGCAAGTTCTGCGGCACCCAGCTCGTCGGCACCGGCCAGAAGATGACCGACGTCGTCGTCAACAACGACTTCCAGAAGCTGAACGCCCTCCGCATCGACCGCGCCGGCGGCGCGCTGGTGCGCAACATGACCTTCCAGCAGGCGGAGTTCAACGCCGTCTACGTGCTGGAGACCGACGGGTTCGTGCTCGACAAGCTGACCACCCGCGGCAACGACGAGTACGGCATCCTCGCGTTCGCCAGCGACCACGGCCTGATCCAGCGCACCAACAACTACTACAACGGCGACTCGGGCATCTATCCCGGTTCGGGCTCGGACCTCAACGCCAACAACCCCAGCGTCATCGCGAAGCGCTACGCGATCGAGATCCGCAACAACCGCAGCCACCACAACACGCTGGGCTACTCGGGCACGGCCGGCAACTCGATCTGGGCGCACCACAACAAGTTCTACGAGAACGCCACCGGCATCGCGACCGACTCGCTCTTCCCGGGCCACCCCGGGCTCCCCCAGGACCACGCCCGGTGGAGCTACAACGAGATCTTCAGCAACAACAACAACTGGTACACGAGGTTCGTCGACAAGGGCGTCTGCGCCAAGCCGATGGAGCAGCGCGGCTACATCAACGGCACGGTCTGCCCGGTGATCCCGACCCCGGTCGGCACCGGCGTACTGATCGCCGGCGGCAACGCCAACCGCACCGACCACAACTGGATCTACGACAACTGGTACGCCGGCACGATGCAGTTCTGGGTGCCGGCACCGCTGCGCGACGAGCTCGACCCGGAGAAGCTCTTCGACACCTCCCACCAGAACCAGACCACCTACAACCACATGGGCACGAGCAAGTCCGGCAAGGTCCTCGAGAACGGCATGGACCACTGGTGGGACGACCAGGGCAACGGCAACTGCTGGGAGAACAACTACTACGCCGACGGCCACCAGGACGACAACTTCCTGATCAAGCCGCGGTCCTGCGCGAAGGGCGGGTCGTACTTCCTGCCCGGCCTGATCGTCAAGGACGCCGGGTTCCTGAGCTGCAACCTGTACGACCGCAACGACCCGACCCTGCGCCACCCGCCGCTCTGCGGGTGGTTCGACACCCCGAAGAAGCCGAGCGCCCGCGTTGCGGAGAGCCCCGCAGCGGGCCGGCCGACAGCTGACGACCAGCCACCCGCCGTACCGCTGCTGGGCCTGACGGGCGGCCTGGTCCTGGCGTTCGGCATCGGTCGACTCCGGCGGACCCGTGCTGCGTAGGTTCCTCCTGCTGGCCGGCCTCCTGCTGCTGATCGTGGCCGGCGGCGGGATCGCCGTGGCGCGATCGACGCCCTCGCTGTCCACCGACGGTCCGACCGACGTGACCGGCGTGGACGCCTCGGCCGGGTTCCAGATCGCGGATCGGACGATCCGTCAGGTCCGCTACGTCGACCTCGGGACCTTCGACTACACCTTCCAGGTGCACAACGACGGCCGGCTACCGGTCCGGCTGGTGGGTCTCGCCGACGACCAGGCCGACTCCCGGCTGTTCACGTACGCCGACCTGAGCACCACCACGATCCCGGGCGGCGAGAGCGCCGACGTCACGCTCTCGCTGACCATGAGTGGCTGCGAGACCCTGTCGTCGCGCTCCGGAGCGTTCGTGACCACCGTGCGGGTCCGCACCGAGCAGGCGGGCATGTTCGAGGACACGGTCGAGCTCACGCTCCCCGAAGAGATCCACACCGGCTCCGCGCGCGAGGTGTCCTGCCCGAAGTCGACCGCGACCTCGCGGCCGCAGGGCTAGCCGCTAGGCCCCGGCAGCCCTCGGCGCGGTCGGGTCGGCAGCGTCGCCGCCGGCCTCGCGGGCGACGTACTCCTCGATGTCCTCGATGTCGTTGCGGTTGCGCTCGACGACGGCCAGCAGGTCGCTCATCGTGGCGACCTCCTCGACCTGCTCCTTGATGAACCACTGCATGAACTGCTCGGAGGCGAAGTCACTCTCCTCGCGGGCGGTCTTCAGCAGGCCGTTGATCTGCTCGGTGACGCTCTTCTCCTGGTCGAGCGCCAGGCGCACCGGCGCGACGACGTCCTCGAAGGTGGCGACCGGCGCCTCGACGCCGGGGATCACCACGTCGGCGTCGGTGTCGAGGAGGTACTGCACCATCATCATCGCGTGGGTGCGTTCCTCCAGCGCCTGGCCGTAGAAGAACGCCGCCATCCGCGGCATGGTCAGGGCGTCGTAGTGCACGGCGACTGCGAGGTACTGGTTGTGGGCGGCGAGCTCGTTGCCGATCTGAAGATTGAGCTGGTCGGCGAAACGCTGTGCGGGCAAAGCGGCACTCCTCGGTCAGGCGGCTTTCGACAACTTCTTCTTGGTGACTTTGCCACCGTCAACGCGGACGAGCACGCGCTTCTTGACCGTATACCCCTGAGGCAGAGTGCCGTCCTTGAGCATGCGCAGCGGACAGCGGCTGCACTTCTTCTTGGAGACGCAGCACTTCACCTTCGGCAGCTTGCGCACCTTGTTCTTGGTCTTCGGCACGGGGGACAACCTACCAAAGGCTTTAGGCTTGCCTTACCTACAGTGAGACAAGGCCATTTGCCTTGCGGATCACGTCGACGATGCCGCCCATGATCTCGGTCAGGCCGAAGTCCTTCGGGGTGTAGACGGCGGCCACGCCGGCCTCCATCAGCTTGCGGCCGTCGGAGTCGGGGATGATCCCGCCGACGATCACCGGTACGTCGGCCAGTCCCGGCCTCGCGGAGCCCGTCGATCACCGCCGGCACCAGCTCCATGTGCGAGCCGGAGAGGATCGACAGGCCGACGCAGTGCACGTCCTCGGCCACCGCCGCCGCCACGATCTGGTCGGGGGTCAGCCGGATGCCTTGGTAGATCACCTCGAAGCCTGCGTCGCGGGCCCGCACGGCGACCTGCTCGGCGCCGTTGGAGTGACCGTCGAGGCCGGGCTTGCCGACCAGGAGCCGCAGTCGCCCGCCGAGCTCCTCGCTGGTGGCCCTGACCTTCTCCCGGACCGCGCTCAGCTCGGAGCCGGCCTCTGCGACGCCCACTGCGCCACCGACTCCGGTCGGCGCCCGGAACTCGCCGAACACCTCCCGCAGGGTGCCGGCCCACTCCCCCGTGGTCGCCCCGGCTCGGGCGGCGACGAGCGTCGCCGCCATCAGGTTGGTGTCGGTCTTGGCGGCCTCGGCCAGCGCGGCCAGCGCCTCGGCGACCTCGGCCTCGTCGCGCTGCGCCTTCCACTCCCTGACCGACTCGAGGGCCGACTGCTCGGCCTTCGGGTCGGCGGCCATGATCGCTCCGTCGAGGTCGGCCGTCAGCGGGGACGGCTCGGTGGTCTCGAACCGGTTCACGCCGACGATGATCTCGTCGCCGTTCTCGATCCGGCCGCGGCGGGCGGCGTGCGCGGAGACCAGCTCCTGCTTCATGTAGCCGGACTCGACCGCGGCGATCGCGCCGCCCATGGCCTGCACGCGGTCCATCTCGGCCCGGGCACCCTCGACCAGCTCGGCGACCTTGGCGTTGATGACCACGGAGCCCTCGAAGATGTCGTCGTACTCCAGCAGGTCGGACTCGAAGGCAAGCACCTGCTGCAGCCGCAGCGACCACTGCTGGTCCCACGGACGCGGGAGGCCGAGCGCCTCGTTCCAGGCCGGCAGCTGCAGCGCGCGGGCGCGGGCGTTCTTCGACAGCGTCACGCCGAGCATCTCGAGCACGATCCGCTGCACGTTGTTCTCGGGCTGCGCCTCGGTCAGCCCGAGTGAGTTGACCTGCACGCCGTAGCGGAACCGGCGCATCTTCGGGTCCTGCACGCCGTAGCGCTCGCGGGTGATCTCGTCCCAGAGCTCGACGAAGGCGCGCATCTTGCACGTCTCCTCGACGAACCGCACGCCGGCGTTGACGAAGAACGAGATCCGGCCGACGACCTTCTCGAAGTCGTCCTCGGAGACCTGTCCAGACTCCTTCACCGCGTCGAGCACCGCGATCGCCGTGCACAGCGCGTAGGCGAGCTCCTGGGTGGGCGTCGCGCCCGCCTCTTGGAGGTGGTAGCTGCAGATGTTGATCGGGTTCCACTGCGGGATCTGGTGGACCGTGTAGGCTGATCATGTCGCTGATCAGGCGCAGGGAGTGCTCGGGCGGGAACACGTAGGTCCCGCGAGAGAGGTACTCCTTGATGATGTCGTTCTGGGTGGTGCCGGTCAGCTGCGCGGCGACCTCCTCCGGCGAGAGGTCGGGGTTCTGCTCCTCGGCGACGACCTGGTACATCGCCAGCATCCACATCGCGACCGCGTTGATGGTCATCGAGGTGTTCATCTCGGTGAGCGGGATCTGGTCGAACAGCTTGCGCATCTCACCCAGGTGCGGCACCGGTACGCCGACCTTGCCGACCTCGCCGCGCGACATGATCGAGTCGGGGTCGTAGCCGGTCTGGGTCGGCAGGTCGAAGGCCACCGAGAGCCCCGTCTGCCCCTTGGCCAGGTTGGTGCGGTAGAGCGCGTTGGACGCGGCCGCCGTCGAGTGGCCGGAGTAGGTGCGCATCACCCAGGGCTTGTCCTTCTGCGGACGCTCTGGAGCCTTCTCGGTCATGGATCCGAGGGTAGGTCGTCGGCTACCGCTTGGTAACCGGATGGACGTGTGGGTTATCCGACACGGCCCGGCTACGCCGTGGCGGCGATCCGCTCTACCTCGACGAGGTGGATCAGCCGGCTCATGTGCAGGAGGCGGCGGACGGCGCCGTTGCAGCCGCGCAGCGTCACGTGGTGGCCACTGCGGCGGGCCTGGCGAGTCGCCACGGCAAGCACGCGCAGCGCGGTGACGTCGACGAACGTGACGTCTGTCAGATCGATCACAACGTCGCGGTCGTGGAGCTCGAGGTGCTGGTAGATGGCGCTGCGAACCTGCCACGTGCTGCGGCCGTCGAAACTTCCGCTCAGCACGAGGGTCGGGCCATCGGTGACGATGTCCATGCCTTGCCCCTCCCGAGTCTGCTCCCTTGTACCCATAGAGACGCGGTGGACCCCGGAATGGTTGCGTTGCCCGGCCTCTGAGTTGCGAACAATTTCCGGGAGCGCTCCCATTCCCGCTCCCCTCTTGACCTGGAGCGCACTCCAAGGGAGAGCATGGACACATGACCGACACCGTCGCCGCCGAGGCCGGGTGCTCCATCGCCCGAGCGGCCGAGCTCACCGGACTGACCGCCGACACCCTGCGCTACTACGAGCGCGACGGTCTGCTGCTGGCGTCGGTCGGGCGGTCGGCCACCGGACATCGCCGCTACCAGGAGTCCGACCTGCGATGGATCGAGCTGATCAACTGCCTGCGGGGAACGGGCATGCCGATCCGCGACGTACGCCGCTATGCCGCCCTGGTGCGGGCCGGCACCGGCACGGAGGGCGAACGTCTCGAGCTGCTCCGCGCCCACCGTCAGCAGGTGCTCGACCAGCTCGCGGAGGTCACCGCGCACCTCGGCGCGATCGACCGGAAGATCGACATCTACCTGGACACGCTGTCGCAGTCCCGCCCGTCGAAGGCCAGCGCTTGACTTGGAGCGCGCTCCAGGCGCTTGAGTTGACGGCATGAGCATCGAACAGCGAACCCTCGGAACCACCTCCCCCCTCACCGTCTCCGCCCTCGGCCTGGGCTGCATGGGCATGTCGGAGTTCTACGGCGAGCACGACGAGGCCAGCGGCATCGAGACGATCCGCCGCGCCCTCGACCTCGGCGTCACGTTCCTCGACACCGCCGACATGTACGGCCCGTTCACCAACGAGCAGCTGGTCGGCACGGCGATCGCCGGCCGGCGCGACGAGGTACAGCTCGCGACCAAGTTCGGCAACGAACGCCTCCCGGACGGCACTCACGTCGGCATCAACGGCAGCCCGGAGTACGTCCGAGCCGCCTGCGACGCGTCGCTGCAGCGCCTGGGCGTCGACCACATCGACCTCTACTACCAGCACCGCGTCGACCAGACGGTGCCGATCGAGGAGACCGTCGGTGCCATGGCCGAGCTCGTGGCGGCCGGCAAGGTCACCCACCTCGGCCTCTCCGAGGCCTCCCCCGCGACCATCCGCAAGGCCCACGCCGTCCACCCGATCACCGCGCTGCAGACCGAGTACTCGCTGTTCACCCGGGACCTCGAGGACGAGATCCTCCCGACGATCCGCGAGCTCGGCATCGGCCTGGTGCCCTACTCGCCGCTCGGCCGCGGCATCCTCACCGGTGCGATCACCTCCGACGAGTCCCTCGACGAGGGCGACTCCCGACGCTCCGGCTACTTCCCGCGGCTCAACGGCGACGGCCTGCGGGCCAACCTCGAGCTGGTCGCGAGAGTGCGCGCGATCGCGGACGAGCACGGCTGCACGCCGGGCCAGCTCGCACTCGCCTGGGTGCTGGCGCAGGGCGCCGACGTGGCTCCGATCCCCGGCACCAAGCGGGTGGCCTACCTCGAGGAGAACCTCGGCTCCGTCGACGTACAGCTGACCGACGACGACCTGAAGGCGCTCGAGGAGGCCGTGCCGCGCGACGCCGTGGTCGGCGACCGCTACGGAAACATGAGCTCCATCGACGCCTGACCTGCGCCCGTTCTCCGGGGCTGGAGTTCAGGCGCCCGCGCGGCTGACGGCCCCTTCCCACCGATCGATCGATCGATCGGTGCCGGCCGAGGGCTTGTGCCGCGGTTTTGGGTCACCAGGTGACACAAAACCGCGGCACAACGACTCCACAGAGCCGAAAGCGGCCAAGCCGACCCGACCACATGTCGGCGTCCTCCCGATAGGCGCCATCTCCGGCCGGAGCCGGCGCAGTCAAGGACGCCGAAGGCGCCGAAGGGAATCCTTGACGGCGTCGGCGGAGGCCGACACGATCGCGCCTTCGGGAGGACGGCGGCCACCCGAGCAACGGCCACGGTCAACGGCCCCGAGGCAACGGCATCGGCCCCGTTACGCTTCCGGCATGGTCAACCTGACGCGGATCTACACGCGCACCGGCGACGGCGGCGAGACCAGGCTCGGCGACATGAGCCTCACGTCGAAGAACGACCCCCGCCTGCACGCGTACGCCGACGTCGACGAGGCCAACGCGACGATCGGGCTCGCGTTGGCCTCGGGCGGCATCGAGGACGACGTCGTGCAGGTGCTGACCCACGTGCAGAACGACCTCTTCGACGTCGGCGCCGACTTCTGCACACCGGTGGTGGACAACCCGGAGTTCCCGCCGCTGCGGATCGAGCAGGACTACGTCGACCGCCTCGAGGGGTGGTGCGACCACTACAACGAGTCGCTGCCCAACCTGCGGTCGTTCATCCTCAACGGCGGCACGCTCGGCGGCGCCCACCTGCACGTCGCGCGCACCGTCATCCGCCGTGCGGAGCGGTCGGCCTGGGCGGCCTACGAGGTGCACGGCGAGACCATGAACAAGCTGGCCATCACCTACCTCAACCGGCTCTCCGACCTGGTCTTCATCCTGGCCCGCTACACGAACCGCGAGGCCGGCGACGTCCTGTGGGTCCCCGGCGGGGAACGCTAGGCAACAGGTGGACTAGACGGGCCGACCCAGAAGGGGTGTCGGGGCCTGACTTTCGCCCGCAGGCGGCGTCGAGCAGCGAGAATCCCGCCGTGGACGAAGAATTCAGGCGGGCCACCTGGTTCGACATCACGGTCCCGATCCTGACCGCTGTGGTCACCATCTTCAGCGCGCTCATCGCCTGGCAGGCCACGATCGACGCCGACGACGCCGGCAATGCCGACTTCGGCGGGCTCGGTGCCGCGGTCAACAAGCAGGACGCGCGGGTCCTCAACGCG
Organism: uncultured Actinomycetota bacterium; assembly: GCA_963769475.1. GTDB lineage: Bacteria > Actinomycetota > Actinomycetes > Propionibacteriales > Nocardioidaceae > Nocardioides. Next base: position 954,863 of record CAVYLX010000005.1, read on the forward strand.
ACAACCACGTTCCAGCAGAACGGCGCCTTCACGGCGTACCTGCGCAACGTCGAGGTGGGCAACGCCGTCAACGCCGACCTGACCGACCCGGGTGCCAGCTTCAACGGCCGCCAGCGCGCGTCGATGCAGGCCGAGCGCGACGCCAGGTGGAACCAGACCATCGTCGACAAGGACTTCTTCGACAGTCGCTACCTAGGCCCCAACGGGAGCTATGACACCAGGCGGCAGCTCGGCGAGCTGGCCGCCGAGGCCGCACAGCTGAGGGACGTCGAACCGCAGCCGCACTTCGCGGAGGCCGACGAGCTCCGCCAGAACGCGAAGCTCACGGTCGCGATGCTGATCGTGATGGCGTTCGCGCTGCTCTTCTACACGCTGGCCAGTGAGCTGCGTCATCGCACGCGTTACGGCCTCGCGGCGCTCGGCACGCTGTGCATGGCGGTGGGTGTGGCCGGCGCGATCACCATCCAGGTCGTGACGTGACCGAGGAGTCCCGGATCGCGCCGTACCGCCAGGGCGCCGACCCGCTCGACCGACTGACGGCGATCCTGATCGCGGCGGTGACGATCGTCGCCGCGACCGCTGCCTTCCTCCAGACCGACGCGAGCAACCACGCCAACGTGGCCAACCGCGATGCCCAGAACTTCTCGCTGGAGTCCGTCGGGCTGCGGACCGCCGGCCAGGCGGAGGTCGACTACGGCTGGTACGGCGCCACGCACACCTGGTACGAGCTCGACACGCTGGCACGCACGGCGGACCAGGACGGCGACAACCCAGCGGCCAAGCGCTATCGAGACGTCCGCGACCGGATCTCGAGCCTGAGCCCCCTGCTGCAGACCCCCTACTTCGACAAGGACGGCGGCAACTACCCCGACCTCAGCGCCTACGAGACCGACCGGTTCCTGGTGGAGGCGACCGAGCTGAGCGAGCGCAACACCAACGCCGCTCGCCTCAGCAACGAGTGGGACGGACGGGCCAACAAGTACATCCTGCACCTGACCCTGCTGGCGGTGGCGCTCGCGCTGCTCGGCCTGTCCGCGACCCGCGCCACCTGGACCCGCAAGCTGTTCGTCAGCGCCGGCAGCCTGATTGTGCTGGTGACGGTCGTCTGGATGGCCATCACCGCGATCGGCGAGATCGAGGAGACGCCGGACGACGCGATGGACGCCTTCGCGCGCGGCTACGGCCTGGCCTGGCGCTACCAGCCACAGCAGGCGATCGAGGCGTACGACGAGGCGGTGGCGGCGGACCCGGCGTACGCCAACGCCTACTACGAGCGCGGCAACGCCCACCTCACGCTCGCCTTCGACAACGTCGGGCTCGACCCCGAGGCCGCGCAGGACGAGCTCACCAGCGGCGCCGAGGACCTCGAGGCGGCGCGCGACGCCGGCAAGAACGACAAGAACGTGAACTGGAACCTCGGGTTCGTCTACTACCTCATCGGCGACTTCGACGAGTCGATCAACGCCGGCGAGCGGGCCCTGGCGGAGGACCCGACGCTGTTCCCCGTGGCCTGCAACGTCGGGCTCACCCACCTTGCCGCCGGCGACATCGAGACGGCCCGCGACTACTACGCGCGCGCGCTCGAGACCGTGTCGGAGGAAGTGACCGTCGCCAAGCGGGCCGACCGGGAGCCGCCGTCGTCGCTGTGGCTCTACCTGGACCTGTGCGGAGCCGATCTCGACAGCCTGCGGGCCCGGTTGGCGCTCGACGCCAAGACCTGGACCCAGGCACCCCCTCGCGACGCGATCTCGGACAGCGACGACCTGCGCCGCGAGGTCGACCGGCTGCTGACCGAGATCAAGGACCACCTGATCGCGCTGGAGTACACCGGCGAGCCGCCCGGGGCCGCCGCCGGCACGGAGGTCGCGCCGTTCCGGTTCGGGCTGGCCCGCACCGATGCCAACGGCGACCTCGTCTACGACGACGACGGCTTCCAGGTCTACGACCCTGACCCCGACTCCACCTTCCCCTCCGACACCGACGAGGTGAACGTCCTCTTCGACTACGAGGACGCGGTGGACGGTCAGAAGGAGGACTGGAAGATCTACCTGGACGGTGCCGAGGAGGAAGCCCTCCGGATCCACTCGGACTGGAAGCTCGGCGAGGCGGGCAGCGCCGTACTCCCGATCAGCTACGCGTTCAGCAGCACCTTCGTGCTGCGCAGCGGCGAGTACACCGTGGAGCTGTACCTCGACCACCACCTCGTCCGCCGGGGCACCTTCACGATCGAGTGACCGCCGAGTCGCGGGTGGCGAACACCGCCAGGGTGGCCGGCACCATCAGGGCAAGCACCACCAGGAGTGAGTCGAGGGTGCCGACGTGGTCGCCGACCCAGCCGACCAGCGGCGGTCCGCCGAGGAAGGCGCCGTAGCCGATCGTCGAGACGACGCTGACCCGGGCCGGAGCCCGGGCGGGGTCTGCCGCCGCGGCGCTCATGCCGACCGGGAAGCCGAGCGACGCACCGAGGCCCCACACCACGATGCCCACCGCGGCCGGCACGGGATGGTCGCCCCACACGGTCAGGGCGACCCCGGCGGCCACCGCCGCTGCGCAGGCCCACAGCACCGGCGCGCGACCGAACCGGTCCAGGACCGGCGGACCGAGCAGCCGGCCCGCCGTCATGGCCGTGACGAAGAGAGCGAAGCCGGTGACGCCCACCCACTCGCGAGCGTCGTAGCCATCGATGAGGGCGAGCGAGATCCAGTCGTTGGCCGTGCCCTCGGCCACCGCGAACGTCAGCACCATCACGCCCACCGCCAGGGTGCGCGGCTCCAGCCAGGCCGAGGACGACGGCGCCACGCTCTCGTGGTGCACCTCTACCTCGAGGAAGCGCCGGGACGCGTGCGCCGTGGCGACCAGCGCGCCGACCGACAGCACGGCCAGGTGCGCGAGCATCGGTACGTCGGCGGCCGCGACCAGCACGCCGACGCCGGCGCCGCCCATGGTGCCGAGACTGAAGCCGGCGTGGAAGCGCGGCATGACGGTCCGGCCGAGTCGGCGCTCCACCTCCGCGCCCTCGACGTTCATGGCCACGTCCCACACCCCGGTGCCGACGCCGTAGACGAACAGCCCGGTCGCAGTAGCCGGCACCGACGCGGCCGATCCGGCGCCGACGGCAGCCGCGCACAGCCCCACCGTGACCAGGAGGGCTGCCACGCGGATGACCCGGGCCGCACCCCACCGGTCGATCAGCCGTCCGCTCGACGGCAGCGCGATCAGCGAGCCCGCAGCGATCGCGAGCAGCAGCAGGCCCAGCGAGGAGTTGTCGAGGTCAAGGTCGCGGCGCAGGTCGGGGAGCCGCGAGATCAACGCGGCGAACAGCAGCCCGTTGAGCGCGAAGACGACTCCGACGGCGTTGCGGGCAGGCTTCACCGGGACCAGTCGGTGCCCGGCGGGCGGGCCTCCAGCCAGGACTGGAAGCCGGTGACGGAGCCGGCGCTCATGGCCAGCTCCACCTCACCGTCCCTGGTCTGGCAGCGGATGACCTGGTGGTCGGGGTAGAGCGACATCTGCTCGGCGCCTAGGGGCTCGCGCCGGCCGTCGAAGGAGAGCGACTCACGTCGCCAGGACCGCTTGGGACGCGCGGAGAGCGAGAACAGCCGGAACCACTCGAGCCGCTCGCCCGAGTAGCGGCCGAGCCCCAGCATCCATCCTCTGCCCGGCCGGTCGGTGCGGAGGTGGTAGCTCAGCTCGAAGGTGCCGCCGTTGCGCGCCAGCAGTCGGCGGCGTACGACGAGCGCGATCCCGTAGACCAGCGCGAGCAGCAGCAGGATGCCGGCAACGTCGACTACCCATTGCCACACCGGCATCCGGCCCCCCTTTCGCTTGCGGGAACCCTATCGGGTCAGGAAGCCTTCTCCACTGCCCGGATCCGGGCCTCGGCCCGGCGAACGCGCTGCTCGGCGTCGTCCTCCTGGCCGACGAGCGCCTGAGCCTCCTCCAGCTCGGCGCGAGCCTCGTCCACCTTGATGTCCTCGGCCAGCAGCGCACGCTCCGACAGGATCGACACCCGGTTGTTCGCCACCGAGATGAAACCGCCGTCGACCACCGCGACGATCGTCTCGCCGCCGTCGGCGGTGATCTCGACGGTCGCGTCGGAGAGGAGCGAGAGCAGCGGGGCGTGGTCCTTGAGGACACCCACCTCGCCCTCCACGGTGCGCGCGATCACCATCGTGGCCTCACCGGACCACACGGTCCGGTCGGCCGCGACGAGCTCGACGTGCAATGCGTCTGCCATGTCAGGACCTCAGAGGTTCTTCTGGATCTCGGCCCACTTGGCCTCGACGTCGTCGAGGCCACCGCACATGAAGAACGCCTGCTCGGCAACGTGGTCGTAGTCGCCGTCAGCGATCTTGTTGAACGCCTCGATCGTGTCGGCAATCGGCACGGTCGAGCCCTCGAGGCCGGTGAACTGCTTGGCCACGTAGGTGTTCTGCGACAGGAAGCGCTGGATCCGGCGAGCGCGGGACACGATGATCTTGTCCTCTTCCGAGAGCTCGTCGACACCGAGGATCGCGATGATGTCCTGGAGCTCCTTGTTGCGCTGCAGGATCTGCTTGATCCGGATCGCGCAGTCGTAGTGCGCCTGCCCGATGTACTGGGCGTCCAGGATCCGCGACGTGGAGGTCAGCGGGTCGACCGCGGGGTAGATACCGAGCGAGGCGATCTCGCGCGACAGCTCCGTGGTGGCGTCCAGGTGCGCGAACGTCGCCGCCGGGGCGGGGTCGGTGTAGTCGTCGGCCGGCACGTAGATCGCCTGCAGCGAGGTGATCGAGTGACCACGCGTCGAGGTGATCCGCTCCTGGAGCGTGCCCATCTCGTCGGCGAGGTTGGGCTGGTAGCCCACGGCGGACGGCATCCGGCCGAGCAGGGTGGACACCTCGGAACCCGCCTGGGTGAACCGGAAGATGTTGTCGATGAACAGCAGCACGTCCTGCTTCTGCACGTCGCGGAAGTACTCGGCCATCGTCAGTGCGGACAGCGCGACCCGCAGGCGGGTGCCCGGCGGCTCGTCCATCTGACCGAAGACGAGGGCGGTCTGGCCGATGACGCCGGCGTCCGTCATCTCCTCGATCAGGTCGTTGCCCTCACGGGTGCGCTCGCCGACACCGGCGAACACCGACACACCACCGTGGTCCTTGGCGACGCGGGCGATCATCTCCTGGATCAGCACGGTCTTGCCGACACCGGCACCACCGAACAGGCCGATCTTGCCGCCCTGCACGTAGGGGGCCAGCAGGTCGATGACCTTGATGCCGGTCTCGAACATCTGGGTCTTCGACTCGAGCTGGTCGAACGCCGGGGCCTTGCGGTGGATGCCCCACCGCTCCTTGACCTCGTACTCCTCGCCCTCTTCGAGGTTGAGCACGTCGCCGAGCATGTTGTAGACGTGGCCCTTGGTGATGTCACCGACGGGGACCGTGATCGGCCCACCCGTGTCGCTCACCTGGGCGCCGCGGACGAGACCGTCGGTGGGCTGGAGCGAGATCGCGCGCACCATGCCGTCGCCGATGTGCTGGGCAACCTCCAGCGAGAGGGTCTTCTTCTCACCGCCCAGCTCGAGCTCGACCTCGAGCTTGTTGTACATCTCGGGCATCGTGTCGACCGGGAACTCGATGTCGACGACCGGGCCGATGACCCGGGCGATGCGACCGATCGAACCGGCGGTGGTCTTGGTCTCTTCAACCGTTGCAGTCATGTCTGTCTACCTCTACTCGCTGGCGGAGTTCGCGTCGGCCAGCGCGTTGACGCCACCGACGATCTCGCTGATTTCCTGGGTGATGCCGGCCTGGCGGGCCTGGTTGGCCACTCGCGTGTACTTCTTGATCAGTTCGTCGGCGTTGTCCGTCGCGGACTTCATCGCCTTCTGCCGGGCGGCCAGCTCGGAGGCGGCCGACTGCAGCATGGCGAAGAAGATCCGGCTCTGGACGTACTGCGGGAGCAGCCCGTCGAGCACTGCTTCCGGCGACGGCTCGAACTCGTAGAGCGGCAGCAGCTCGGACTTGTCCGGGGTGGACTCGCCCTCCTCGGCCTCGACGATCTCGAGCGGGAGCACGCGGACAGCCGTGGGCTCCTGGGTCAGCATCGACCGGAACCGCGTGTAGACCACGTGGACCTCGTCGACGTCACCCTCCTCGCCCTGGTCCTTGAGGAACGAGTCGATCAGGGCCTTGCCCACCTCGGCCGCGATGTCGTACGCCGGCTGGTCGGAGAAACCGGTCCACGTCTGCACCACCGGGCGCTGGCGGAACTTGAAGTACGCCTGCCCCTTGCGGCCGCAGATGTACCAGTCGATCTCCTTGCCCTCGTCGCGCAGCGTCGTCGCGAGGCGCTCGGCCTCCTTCAGCACGCTGGAGGAGTAGGCACCGGCCAGTCCACGGTCGCTGGTGACGATGAGGACGGCAGCCCGCGTGGGGTTCTCCTCCTCCTTGGTCAACGGGTGGTCGACGTTGGAGTAGGTGGCGACGGCCGAGACCGCCCGGGTCAGCTCGCGCGCGTACGGCGCGGCCGCCTGGGCCCGCTGCTGCGCCTTGATGATGCGGGACGCAGCAATGAGCTCCATGGCGCGCGTGATCTTCTTCATCGACTCCGTCGACCTGATCCGCGCGCGGTACTCACGCAGCGATACAGCCATTAGTGGTCACCCCCGAGGTATCCGCGATCGCAGCCGTGGTTCAGGTGCGTGCCTGGCAAGGCGGACGAGGGAGCCGGGACGGAGTCCCGGCGACCGAGGACAACGCCGCGAGGCGCGTGCCTGGGCCGCGGGGGCGACGTGGAGAGCGAGGGGGTGGCCACTAGGTCAGCCCCGCTTCTGCTTGACGATCTGCTCCTGGTCCTCGTCCTCCAGCGCCTCGGCCTCGGGCTCGTGGCCGACCTTGACCGACCCGCCCTCCGAGGTCTCGAACTGGTCGAGGAAGGAGTCGTAGGCCTCGCTGACCGAGGACTCGGTGTCGTCCTCGAACTTCAGGGAGTCACGGATCGCGGCGAGGATGCCCTCGTGGGAGCGGCGCAGGTAGTCGAGGAACTCGTTCTCGAAGCGCAGCACGTCTTCGGTCGGCACCTTGTCGAGCCGGCCGCTGGTGCCGAGCCACAGGGAGACGGTCATCTCCTCGAGCGGGTACGGCGAGTAGGCAGGCTGCTTGAGCAGGGCCATCAGGCGCTGCCCGCGCTCGAGCTGCTGACGCGAGGCGGCGTCGAGGTCGGAGGCGAACATCGCGAACGCCTCCATGGCCCGGAACTGCGCCAGGTCGACCTTGAGCGAGCCGGTGACCGTCTTCATCGCCTTGGTCATGGCCGAGCCACCCACGCGCGACACGGAGACACCCACGTCGATGGCGGGGCGCTGGTTGGCCGCGAACAGGTCGGACTGCAGGAAGATCTGGCCGTCGGTGATCGAGATGACGTTGGTCGGGATGTACGCCGACACGTCGTTGGCCTTGGTCTCGATGATCGGCAGACCCGTCATCGAGCCGGAGCCCATGTCGTCGGACAGCTTGGCGCAACGCTCGAGCAGGCGGCTGTGCAGGTAGAAGACGTCGCCCGGGTACGCCTCGCGGCCCGGCGGGCGGCGCAGCAGCAGCGACACGGCGCGGTAGGCCTCGGCCTGCTTGGTGAGGTCGTCGAAGATGATCAGGACGTGCTTGCCGTCGTACATCCACTGCTGGCCGATGGCCGAGCCGGTGTAGGGGGCGAGGTACTTGAAGCCCGCGCTGTCGGACGCCGGGGAGGCCACGATGGTGGTGTACTCCAGCGCGCCTGCCTCCTCGAGGGCGCCACGCACGGCGGCGATGGTCGAGCCCTTCTGGCCGATGGCGACGTAGATGCAGCGCACCTGCTTCGCCTCGTCACCCGACTCCCAGTTGGCCTTCTGGTTGATGATCGTGTCGATCGCGATCGTGGTCTTGCCGGTGGCGCGGTCACCGATGATCAGCTGACGCTGGCCGCGGCCGATCGGGGTCATCGAGTCGATCGCCTTGATGCCGGTCGCGAGCGGCTCGTGCACCGACTTGCGGTCCATCACGGTCGGGGCCTGGAGCTCGAGGGCGCGACGGGCGTCGGCCTCGATCTCGCCGAGACCGTCGATCGGGGTGCCGAGCGGGTCGACGACGCGACCCAGGAAGTTGTCGCCCACCGGCACGGAGAGGATCTCGCCGGTGCGACGCACGGGCTGGCCCTCCTCGACGCCGGCGAAGTCGCCCAGGATGACGACACCGATCTCGCGGGTGTCGAGGTTCAGGGCGATGCCCAGCGTGCCGTCCTCGAACTCGAGCAGCTCGTTGGCCATGCACGAGGGCAGACCGCTCACGCGAGCGATGCCGTCACCAGCTGAGGCGACGGTGCCGACCTCTTCCTTGCTGGCGGCCGCGGGCTTGTAGTCCGCGACGTACTTCTGGAGCGCGTCGCGGATCTCTTCCGGACGAATCGAAAGCTCCGTCATGTTCCCTGCCTCTTCCTGGATCCTTGGGTCTGTCTGCGGTGATGGCCGTGATGGTTGGGTGTCTGGTGGACTCAGCCGGCGAGCCTGCGCCGCGCCTCGTCGAGTCGGTTGACCACCGTGCCGTCGATGACGTCGTCGGCGATCTCGACCCGGACTCCGCCGATGACGGTCGGGTCGATGATTTCGTTCACGTGGACCGGTCGGCCGTACTGCTTGGCCAGCGCGGCACGCAGCTTCTCGCGGTCGGCGTCGGCGAGCGGCTTGACCACCCGAACGGTTGCCACCGCCTCTCCGCGCACCTCTGCCACGACCTCGCGGTACGTCTCGAGCGCCGCCGAGATGGTGCCGTAGGTGCCGGCGAGAGCCTGCTTGACCAGGGTCACCGTCGCCGGAAGCACGTTGTCACCGAACAGGGTGTCGGCGAACGCCGCTCGGTCCTCGACGGTGCGCCCCGGGTTGGAGAGCGCGTCTCGCAGCTCCGGGTCCGTCGAGATGGTCTGCGCCGTCGCGAAGAGCTCGTCGACCAGCTTGTCGGACTTGGCTCCGACCGACTTGGCCAGGGCGATCTCGCTGAGACGCTCCATCGCGGCCGGCAGGTCCACCGAGGCGACCCAACGCCGGTCGGCGGCAGCCAGCAGGAGGTCGAGTGCCGGCTGGTCGAGCTTGCTGCCGAACAACTGCTGGACGAGCCCCTGCTTCGCCTCCTTCTCGAGCGACGAGTCGGTGACGACGCGACGGATCGAGGCGTCGGCACGAAGCAGGACGGCGACCGAGAACAGCTGGTCGGCCAGCGTGGCGGTGTCGTCCTGGTTGAGACCCGACCCGACCTTGCTCGGTCAGCTCCTCGAGCGCCTCTGCGGAAGCTCCTCGCAACAACATCAGTTCGCTCCGCTCCGCCCAGCCGCCTTGGAGGACTCCAGCGTCTCGAGGTCGGCCAGGAAGCGGTCGACAACGCGTCCGCTCCGCTCGTCGTCCTCGAGGCTCTCGCCCACGATGCGACCGGCCAGCGTCGTGGCCAGCGCACCCACCTCGGCGCGGAGGGTGGTGACAGCCTGCTGACGCTCGGCCGAGATCTGGGCCTGCGCGTGCTCGACGATGCGAGCGGCCTCGACCTGCGCCTGCTCCTTCTTCTCGGCGATGATCGCGTCACCCTGCTCACGAGCCTCCTCGCGGATGCGAGCGGCCTCCTGCCGGGCGTCGGCGATCTGCGCCTTGTACTCCTGCTCGGCCTCCTGGGCTCCGGTCTTCGCCTCTTCGAGGTCGGCGAACTCCTGCCGGATCGCATCCTGACGACGCGTCATCGCCCCGTTGATCGGCGGGATGATGTAGCGGGTCAGCAGGAAGAACAGCAGCAGGAACGCCGCCAGCTCGATCGAAGAAGGTGCCGTTGGGGACCAGGAAGTTGCTGGTCTCCTCACCCTCCTCCGCGGCCGCCAGCGCCAACGGCGCCAGCTGTGCGGTGAACGCCATGATCAGGCGCCGAGGACGAAGACGAACAGGGCCATGAACGCGAGGTTGATGAAGAACATCGCCTCGACCAGGCCCACCGTCAGGAAGAAGATGGTCTGGAGACGACCCTGCGCCTCCGGCTGCCGCGCGACACCCTCGATGTAGGACGCGCCGGCAAGGCCGTCACCGACACCGGCGCCGATGGCGCCACCGGCAAGGGCGATGCCGCCGCCGATGAAGGCACCGGCCAGCTCAATAGAACCCTCTGCTGCCATGAAACTCTCTCCTCAACTTGTGCGTCACGAGGACGCCTCGACTTACCTCTGGTAGCGGCCGACCGGGTGGTCAGCCCGCTGGTCTGTGGTTATGCGGGTTGTGCGACCTTCTCGTCGTGCGAGTCGGCTCGTGCTCGTCGTGCTCGTCGTGCTCGTCGTGCTCGTCGTGGTCGTCCCGTGACCCTGTCCGGCCATCGCGAAGTAGAGCACGGTCAGCAGGGCGAAGATGAACGCCTGGATGACCGCGATCGCGCCGCCGAACGCCTTCCAGAGCACGGTTGGGCGCCCACAGGATGTAGAACGGCATCAGGCTGATCAGCGCGAGCATGATGCCGCCGGCGAAGATGTTGCCGAAGAGTCGCAGCGCGAGCGTGATCGGCTTGATCAGCTCTTCGAGCAGGTTGAGCGGGAACATCACCGGGAACGGCTCGAAGAAGTGCTTGAGGTAGCCCTTCAGGCCCTTCTGCCGGATGCCGTAGACCCAGACGCTGACGATGGTCACCGCGGCCAGCGCGTAGGTCAGGTTGGTGTCGGCGGTCGGGACCGACGAGCAGGTGGTCGTGCTCGTTGAGCTTGAGCGGCAGCAGCTCGAGCCAGTTGGCAGAACAGGATGAAGAAGAACAGCGAGATCGCCAGCGGCGCGGCGTAGGGGTGCACCTTGCCGAGGTTGTCCTCGACCTGGGTGTTGACCTGGCCGACGACGGCTTCCCAGATCGAGCTGGAGCTTGGTCGGCACGTGGTCCTCGGGGTCACGGGTGAGCGCGCGGCGCGCGAGGAAGCCCAGGAGCAGCACGAGCGCGCCGGCCACGACCGTGGAGATGATCGTGTCGATGTTGCACGGTCCCGACCACGGCGAAGTCCCGCGTCGCTGTGGTGGCCGATCTCGATCTCGGCCTCGCTGCTCCTCGCCAGGTCGTCAGATGCCCCCGACGAAGGGGACGGCCAGGACCAGGGCGCCGTGCAGACTTGCTCAGGTCATTGGCTCTTCAGCTCCTTCAGCAGCGGGATCGTGGTCATCACCAGGGCGATGAGCCGGAAGAGGGCCAGGCCCAGCAGCAGCCCGATGCCGTCGGGCCACCACCCACGGCGAGGGCCACGGCGACGACGGTGAGGACCAGCAGGCGGACAAGGGTCGAGCGCGACCATCGTGGCCCGGGTGGGCTGCTCGCCGCGGGCGATGATGCGCAGCAGCCAGAACTCGGTGGCGAGGTGGTTGAGCAGGCCGAGCGCCGACGCCGATGGCGATCGCGGTGGCCAGGCGCCACTCGCCGAGCTGGCCGGCGATCCAGAACGCCGCGACGCCGAGGACGAGGGCGACCAGGATCGATCTTGCGCTGGTCGCGCAGCACCCGGCCGATGCCGGGCCTTCTTGCCGCCGGCGGCCAGGTCGTCAGGGAGAGGAGGTGGTCACGGTCATCGCGCCTCAACCTCGAAGCGCGGACGCGGACGCGGAGCCAGAAGCCGACCGCGCCGAGCGACGATGCCGAGCCCGACGCCGACCAGCGTGAAGGCCGGGCTGCTGTCCGCCGCGTCGTCGACGACGAGGCCGAGGAGCGTGAACGCGATGACCGAGCCGGCGAGCAGGCCGCCGAGGCCGATGAGGTCACGACCTCGCAGTTCTGCATCGGAGCCATCATCGGCCATCCACCCAGGTCGCTTTCATTGGCATGAGGGAGAACGTCGGGAGCGGCAACGAACAGAGTTGCTCCGACCGCGCGAAGCCCGACGACGGCGCGAAACTACCACAGCGCGAGAGGCCCTCAAACGGCGGGACCACGTGGGTGGCGGGGGGCCGAAAAGCTGCCTTCGGGGGGCGGTCGTCATGAGCGGCGGCCGTTCTCTTTAGGGGCATCTGTGGGTGCTCGTGAAAACTATCACAAAGTCCCGGGCGGTTCTGAACTCGGTCAGGCTCACGGCGTCCGGTGGACCACCGGGTAGCAGGAACGGTGAGGGCTCAGCGGTGATGACCGCCATCGCCGCCGATCGCAGCCCACATCCGCGGGCCGGCGTAGAGGCTGGCCAGCACGGTGCCGAACGCGATCAGCGCCGCCCAGAGCCACATGATCAGCACCGCCCGGCGGTGGCGAGTGGCCGATCTCCAGCAGCCGGTGGTGCAGGTGCTGCTTGTCCGGGGCCAACGGCGACCGGCCGGCGCGGGTGCGCCGGACCACGGCCAGCACCAGGTCGGCCAGCGGCACGACCAGGATCAGGATCGGCAGCGGAGCGGCAGCAGCATCGGCAGCAGGCTGGCGCGGGCGCCGTCGGCGCTCTGGCTGAGGTCGCTCTGGGCGAAGCCCGTGGTCACCGTGATCGCGGTGCCGGACAGGACCAGGCCGATCAGCATCGAGCCGCTGTCGCCCATGAAGATCCGGGCCGGGTGGAAGTTGTGCACCAGGAAGCCGGCGCAGGCCCCGGCCAGCGCGGCGCGAGCAGCAGGGCGCCGGTGGTGGCGAGCGAGATCTTGTTGAGGTTGGCCAGCTGGTAGCAGAAGAGGAAGAAGGCGAGGGCGCCGATGCAGACCACCCCGGCGGCGAGCCCGTCGAGGCCGTCGACGAAGTTGACCGCGTTGACCGTGGCCACGACCAGGAGCGCGGTGAGCAGCGCGCCCTGGGCGGGGTCGAGGGAGAACTGGCTGCCGTCGGGTTGGTAGAACCAGCGGAACTGGATGCCGGAGTAGACGAGCAGGCCGACGGCGATGCACCTGGCCGCCGAGCTTGGTCAGCGCGTCGAGGTCGAAGATGTCGTCGAGCACGCCGACCGCCGCAGACCAGGGCCCCGGCGAAGAGCACGGTGCGGGCGTCCTCGAAGACGAACGGGCCGCTGGTGGAGAGGAACGGCAGCTGCGTGCGCCACGAGCGTACGCCGCCGCGCAGCCCGCCGAGCATCGCCAGCCCGCCCAGGTAGGGGATCGGCTCGGCGTGCACGTCGCGGTCGCGCACCTTGGCGACCGCGCCGGTGCGGATCGCGATCTCGCGGGCGACGACCGTCAGCAGGTAGGTGACCGCGCCGGCGACCAGGAAGACGAGGAGGTACTCGCGCATCAGCTCCTCGTCCGTCAGCGCGACGCCGAGCGGCTCGAGCGACCGCGTTGAGCTGGTCGAGCGACAGCGCGCCGCGGCGCAGGACCCGGCCCTGGCTCGCCGGTGGCGTCGACGATCGTCGAGGCCTCGCCCCCGTGGGCCGGGCCGCCGTCGACGATCACCTCGACCAGCTCGCCGAGCATCTCCTCGGCCTGGTCGGCGTCGGTGGCGGCCGGCTGGCCGGTGATGTTGGCGGAGCTCACGGCCAGCGGGCCGGTGCGCTCGAGGATCTCGCGGGCGAGCTCGTGGTCGGGCATCCGGACCGCGACGGTGCCGCGGGTGTCGCCGAGGTCCCACTGCAGCGAGCGCTGCTGCTGCAGCACCAGGGTGAGCGGGCCCGGCCAGAACTCCTCGATCAGCGCGCGCGCGTAGGCCGGGATGCCGGTGGCCAGCGCGTCGAGCGTGGTCGCGGCGCTGACCAGCACCGGCGGCGGCATCTCGCGGCCGCGGCCCTTGGCGTCGAGCAGCTCGGCGACGGCCTCGGGGTCGAACGCGTCGGCGGCGATGCCGTAGACGGTGTCGGTGGGGAGCACGACCAGCTGGCCGCGCTGGATGGCGAGGCTGGCCGCCTGCGATGGCCGCCTCGCGCTCGTCGTCGGTGGTGGTGGGCAGTCGCTGTGTCATCACAGGCGCTCATCGTGCCAGTCGCGCGGTCGTGAAGCGCGGACGGCCCGCCAGGTCGCGGTGGTCGCGGACCTCGGTCCAGCGGCCGGCGGCGGCGAAGACGGCCGGGGCGGACTCGCCCTGGACGTCGGCGTGCTCGACGCCGACCACTCCCCCGGGCCGCAGCAGCGCCGCGGCCCGCTGCTCGAGCACCCGGATCGCGTCGAGGCCGTCGGCGCCGGAGAACAGCGCGAGGTGCGGGTCGTGGTCGCGCGCCTCGGGCGCCACCGACTCCCACGCCTCGAGCGGGATGTACGGCGGGTTGCAGATGACCACGTCGACCTTGCCGACCAGGTCGTCGAACGCCGTCGCGAGGTCGCCGAGGCGCGAGGTCGACGCCGGTGCCGGCGAGGTTGCGCTCGCGCCCAGGCGTGGGCGTCGGGGTCGAGCTCGACGGCGTGGACGCGTCGGCGGCGGGCACCTCGTCGGCGATCGCCAGCGCGATGGCGCCCGAGCCGGTGCCGAGGTCGACGACGACCGGCGTCGCGTCGCAGCCGCGCGGCGCCTGCTCGATCGCCCAGCCGGCGAGCAGCTCGGTCTCCGGGCCGGGGCACGAAGACGCCCGGCCCGACGGCGAGCTCGACGTGGCGGAAGTACGGCCGGGCCGGTCAGGTGCTGGAGCGGCTCGCGGGCCGCCCGGCGGCCGACCAGGCGCGTCGTACTGCCCGCGGCCGGGTCGGCGCACCTCGTCGACGAGCGGCGAGCTGGCCGCGCGTGGTGCCGAGCACGTGGGCGAGCAGCTCGGCGGCGTCGTGCTCGGGGCTGGCGACGCCGGCCGTCGCGCAGCCGCGCGGTCGCGTCGGTCAGCAGCGACCGCGCGCGGTCGGCGGTCACCGGTCAGTCCTCGAGCGCCGCGAGCCGGGCCGCGAGGTCCGCCGTCGAGCGCAGGAGTCGAGGACCGGCTGCGAGGTCGCCGTCGAGCACCTGGTCGAGGTTGTAGGCCTTGTAGCCGGTGCGGTGGTCGGAGATCCGGTTCTCGGGGTAGTTGTAGGTGCGGATCCGCTCGGAGCGGTCGACGGTGCGGACCTGGCTGCGCCGGGCCTCGCTCGCCTCGGCGTCGGCCTCCTCCTGGGCGGCGGCGAGCAGCCGGGCCCGCAGGATGCGCATCGCCTGCTCCTTGTTCTGCAGCTGGCTCTTCTCGTTCTGGCAGCTGGCCACGATGCCGGTCGGCAGGTGGGTGATCCGGACCGCGGAGTCGGTGGTGTTGACGCTCTGGCCGCCGGGCCCGCTGCTGCGGAAGACGTCGATGCGCAGGTCGTTGTCGTCGATCGTCGACGTCGACCTGCTCGGCCTCCGGCAGCACCAGGACGCCGGCGGCGCTGGTGTGCACGCGGCCCTGCGACTCGGTGACCGGCACCCGCTGGACGCGGTGCACGCCGCCCTCGAACTTCAGCAGGCCGTACGGCGCCTCGCCCGGCTCGACCGTGCCCTTGCGCCTTGACCGCGACGGTCACCGACTTGTAGCCGCCGAGGTCGGACTCGGTGGCGTCGAGCATCTCGACCGTCCAGCCGCGGCGCTCGGCGTAGCGGGTGTACATGCGCAGCAGGTCGCCGGCGAACAGCGCCGACTCCTCGCCGCCCTCGCCCGACTTGACCTCGAGCATCGCGTCCTTGTCGTCGGCGGGGTCGCGCGGCACCAGCAGGCGGCGCAGCCGCTCCTCGGCCTGCCGCGCCGGCGCAGCCGAGCGTCTCGGCCTCGGCGGCGAACGCGGCGTCCTCGGCCGGCCGAGCTCGCGGGCGGCGGCGATGTCGTCGCCGAACTGCTGTCAGCTCCTGCCAGACCCGCGATGATCGCGGCTCAGCTCGGCGTAGCGCTGGTTGAGCTGCTTGGCGAGGCGCGCGTCGGCGTGGGTCTCGGGCGCGCCGAGCCGCCCCTCGAGCTCGGCGTGCTCGGCGAGCAGGCCCTCGACGGCTTCGAACACGGCTGCCCCTCCTCACGCGTCGGACACGACGACGCCGGCCCCGCACGCATGCGGGAGCCGGCGCCGTGGCGTCGCTACTTGGACTCTGCGGTCTCCGGCGGCCTCGGCGGCCTTCTTGCGGCGGAGCCTTCTTGGCGTAGCGGGCCTCGAAGCGGGCGACGCGGCCGCCGGTGTCGAGGATCTTCTGCTTGCCGGTGTAGAACGGGTGGCACTGCGAGCAGACGTCGGCGTGGATGGAGCCGGACGCGACGGTGCTGCGGGTGGTGAACGTGCTGCCGCAGGTGCAGGTGACCTGGGTCGTCGGCGTACGTCCGGGTGGATGTCCTTCTTCATGGTTTCCTCTCGATCTCACGGCCGCCGGGTCGCCTCACTGACGCGGGACGTGAACCGGAGCCAACGGGCAATGCTACTCAACGTCGCGCGGCGACCGGCCCAATTCCCGGCCGGTCGCGCGGCCCGGCGTCAGTCCTCCTGGTGCCGCCGCCGGCGGTCGGCGTCGTCTTCTGGACCTGCATCAGGAACTCGATGTTGCTCTGGGACTTCTTCAGCCGCTCGAGCAGCAGCTCGAGCGCCTGCTGGCCGTCGAGGCCGGAGAGCACCCGGCGCAGCTTCCAGACGATCGCGAGCTCCTCCTTGCTCATCAGCAGCTCCTCGCGGCGGGTGCCGGACTGGACGGCGTCGATCGCCGGGAAGAGGCGCTTGTCGGCGAAGTCGCGGCGCAGCCGGATCTCCATGTTGCCGGTGCCCTTGAACTCCTCGAAGATCACCTCGTCCATCTTCGAGCCGCTCTCGATCAGGGCGGTGGCGAGGATGGTCAGCGAGCCGCCGTTCTCGATGTTGCGCGCGGCGCCGAAGAACTTCTTCGGCGGGTAGAGCGCCGCCGAGTCGACGCCACCGGACAGGATCCGGCCGCGACGCCGGCGCGGCCAGGTTGTAGGCGCGGCCCAGCCGGGTGATGCCGTCGAGCAGCACGACGACGTCGTGGCCGAGCTCGACGAGGCGCTTGGCCCGCTCGATGGCGAGCTCGGCGACCATGGTGTGGTCGCTCGGCCGGGCGGTCGAAGGTCGAGGAGATGACCTCGCCCTTGACCGAGCGCTCGAAGTCGGTGACCTCCTCGGGCCGCTCGTCGACGAGCACGACCATCAGGTGGCACTCGGGGTTGTTGGTGGTGATCGAGTTGGCGATCGACTGCATGATCATCGTCTTGCCGGCCTTGGCCGGCGAGACGATCAGGCCGCGCTGGCCCTTGCCGATCGGGGCCGCGATGTCGATGACGCGGCCGATCAGGTTGTCGGGCTCGGTCTCGAGGCGCAGCCGCTCGCTGGGGTAGAGCGGGGTCAGCTTGGCGAACTCGACCCGGTTCTTGGCCGGCCTCGGGGTCGGCGCCGTTGACGCTGTCGATGCGGACCATCGGGTTGAACTTCTCCTTGCGCTCGCCCTCGCGGGGCTGGCGCACCTGGCCGACGATCGCGTCGCCGCGGCGCAGGCCGAACTTGCGGACCATCGACAGCGAGACGTAGACGTCGTCGGTGCCGGGCAGGTAGCCGCTGGTGCGGACGAACGCGTAGTTGTCGAGCACGTCGAGGATGCCCGCCGCCGGCACCAGCACGTCGTCCTCGAGGATCGTGGTGTCGGGCTCGTTGCGCTGGCTGCCGCCGCGCTGCCGCCGCTGGCCTGCCGGGCGCCGGGCGGTCTGCGGTCGCGGCCGCGCCGGCGCCGGTTGCGGCGGCCGCCCTCGTCGTCGCCCTGGTCGTCGCGGTTCTGCGTTGTCGCGGTTCTGGCTGGTCGCGGTTCTGGCTGCTCGCGGTTCTGGTTCCGGTCGCCTGGTCGCCGGTCGCGGTTCTGGCTGCCGCCGCCCTGGTCGCGGTCCCGGCTCGCGGCTCTGCTGGTCGCGGTCCTGGTTGTCGCGGTTGCGGCTTCTGGTTGTCGCCGGCGCTGGTCGTCGCGGTCCTGCGTCCGGCTGCGGTCCTGGTCCGGCCTGCTGGTCGCTGGTCGCGGCCGGCGCGCTCGGCTCGCGGTCCTGGCCTGCCGCTCGGCCGGCTCGCTCGGCTGTCGCGCTCGGCCTGCTTGTCGGCGCTTCGGCTCGGCCTGCTCGGTCTCGGGCTCGCTGCTCGTCGGCTGCTGCCTGGCCTGTCGGCCGGCGCTCGGCCTTGGCCTCGGCCTTCGCCGCGCCGCCGCCCGCGCGGCCGCCCGACTGGGCCGCCTTGATGGCGTCGACCAGCTGCGGCCTTCTTCATCTTGCCCGCGCCGGAGATGCCCATGCCGCCGGCCATCGACTTGAGGTCGGCGAGCAGCATGGAGTTGAGTCCGCCACCGCGCTTCTTGGGGGCCGCGCCGCTCGCAGAGGCGGCGTCCTGGCCGGAGGTGGTGGATTCGATGGTTTCCGTCACGTGAGGTCCTTCCCACGTATCGGTGCCGTGTCGGTGCTTCGGCCGTCGCGCACCGGCAGTGGGCCGCGCCGGGTGTGCAGATGAGATCCGCGACGAGCTGAAGGAAGGGGATCGCACCACGCTGCTTGAGTGAGCTGCTGGTGCTGCGCCGAAGTCCACGGCGCGCCGCAAATGTATCACCAGCGGCCGCGAGGTCGCTCGGCAACACGGTCGACCAGCACCCCGAGCGGTGTCGACGGCCGAGGTGCGATCGGCGTCCAGCCGGCACGGGCAGCGGGCCGAGCAGCGCGTCGGTCGTCCGGGCTGTCGGCACCGTCGGCGAAGCCAGCACCGTCGGCCCGGCGCCGGAGACGACCGCCGGCACGCCGTCGGCCCGCAAGCGCGTCGACCAGGGCGAGCGAGTCGGGCATCGCCGGCGCGCGGTAGTCCTGGTGCAGGTGGTCCCGGGTGGCGCGCAGCAGCTGCTCGGGCTGGCCGGCGAGCGCGGCGACGAGCAGCGCCGCCCGACCTGCGTTCGCCGCCGCGTCGGCGTGCGGCACCTCGCTCGGGCAGCAGCCCGCGGGCGACCTCGGTCGAGACCGGGTCGGCGGCACGAACACGACCGCGCTGACCCGCGGGTCGACCGGCCGACCGGACGGCGTAGAACTCGCCGTCGTCGTCGCGCCCGGAGATCGACGAAGCCGCCGTAGAAGGCCGGCGCGACGTTGTCGGGGTGGCCCTCGAGCCGGGCGGCCAGCGCGAAGAGCGGCGTCGTCGTCGAGCAGCAGCGACCCGCCGGCGACCAGCGCCCGGGCCAGCACGAGCCCGCCGACGATCGCGGCCGACGACGAGCCGAGGCCGCGCGCGTGCGGGATGACGTTGGTGCAGGTGCAGCCGCAGGCCGGGCGGGGCGGCGCCCATCAGCTCGAAGGCGGCCCGCATCGCCCGCACGACGAGGTGGGTCTCGTCGAGCGGCACCTCGTCGGCGCCCTCGCCCGTCGACCTCGACCACGAGCCCGCTCGGGGACGACCTCGGCCTCGAGCTCGTCGCGCAGGTCGAGCGCCAGGCCGAGCGAGTCGAAGCCGGGCCCGAGGTTGGCCGAGGTCGCCGGGACCGAGACCCGGACCGGGCCCGTCGACGAAGGTGGCCACGGTCAGGCGAGCCCGGCGGCCGCGGCGGCCGCGGTCGACGTCGGCGTCGACGACGGTGTCGACGAGGTCGGCCCGACGCCCTCGAGCGCGGTGGCGGTGTCCTTGAGCCCGTGGCCGGTGACGGTGACCACGACGGTGCGCCCGGCGTAGGACTCGCCGGCCGCGAGGTCCTGGAGCAGCCCGGCGATGCCGGCCGCCGACGCGGGCTCGACGAAGACGCCGTCGCGCGAGGCCAGCTCGCGCTGGGCGGCGAGGATCTGGTCGTCGGTGACGGAGGCGAAGCGGCCCCCCGACTCGTCGGCCGCGGCCTCGGCGAGCTTCCAGGAGGCGGGGTTGCCGACCCGGATCGCGGTCGCCTTGGTCTCGGGGTCGGGGAACGGCTCGCCGGTGACCAGCGGCGCCGCGCCCTCGGCCTGGAAGCCGCGCATCACCGGGCGTCTTCGTGGCCCGCCCGAGGTCGGCGTACTGCTCGTAGCCCAGCCAGTAGGCCGAGATGTTGCCGGCGTTGCCGACCGGCAGCAGGTGGTAGTCGGGGGCGTCGCCGAGGAAGTCGACGATCTCGAACGCCGCCGTCTTCTGGCCCTGCGAGCCGCACCGGGTTGACCGAGTTGACCAGCGCGACGGGGTAGTCCCAGGCGAGCTCGCGGGCCAGCGCCAGGCAGTCGTCGAAGTTGCCGCGCACCATGATCACCTGGGCGCCGTGCATGATCGCCTGCGCCATCTTGCCGGCGGCGATCTTGCCCTCGGGCACCAGCACGAGCGGCTTGAGGCCGGCCTTCGCGGCGTACGCCGCCATCGAGGCCGACGTGTTGCCGGTCGACGCGCAGACCACGGCCTCGGCGCCCTCGTGCCTTGGCGACCGAGATCGCGGCGGTCATGCCGCGGTCCTTGAACGAGCCGGTCGGGTTGTCGCCCTCGACCTTGAGCCACACCTCGGCGCCGGTCAGGCCGGAGAGCCACTCGGAGTGCACCAGCGGGGTGCCGCCCTCGCGCAGGGTGACCGCCGGGGTGTCCGCGGGGATGTCGAGCAGGTCGCGGTACTCCTCGATGACGCCGCGCCACTGGTGGGTCCTGGTTGCGGTGGCTCATGTCGTCACTCCTCGCCGCCTTCGACCCGCATCACCGAGGTGACCTCGCGGACGATGTCCATGCCGCGCAGCTGCTCGACGGTGGCGGCGAGCTGGGCGTCGGTGGCCTCGTGGGAGACGACGACGAGCTGGGCGTCGTCGTCGCGGCCCTCCTGGCGCACGGTCTGGATCGAGACGCCGTGCTCGGCGAACGCGTTGGCGACCGCGGCGAGCACGCCGGCGCGGTCGTCGACGTCGATGGCGACGTGGTAGCGGGTGCGGGTCTCCCCCATCGGCAGCACCGCGCGGTCGGCGTACGCCGACTCGCCGGCGCCGCGGGTGCCGGCGAGCCGGTTGCGGGCGACCGTGACCAGGTCGCCGAGCACGGCGCTCGCGGTCGGCGCGCCACCGGCGCCGGGGCCGTAGAACATCAGCTGGCCGGCGGCCTCGGACTCGACGAACACCGCGTTGTAGGCCTCGCGGACGCTGGCCAGCGGGTGCGACCGCGGGATCATCGCGGGGTGCACGCGGACGCGCGACGGCGTCCTCGCCGCCGTCGCCGGTGCTGCAGCTCGCAGATCGCGAGCAGCTTGACCACGCTGCCCATCTCGCGCGCCGACTGCGACGTCGGCGGCGGTGACCTCGGAGATGCCCTCGCGGTGGACGTCGGCGGCGGTGACCCGCGGAGTGGAAGGCCAGGCTGGCCAGGATCGCGGCCTTGGCGGCGGCGTCGAAGCCCTCGACGTCGGCGGTCGGGTCGGCCTCGGCGTACCCGAGCTCCTGGGCCTCCTCGAGCGCCTCGGCGAAGCCCGCGCCCGCGGTGTCCATCTTGTCGAGGATGAAGTTGGTGGTGCCGTTGACGATGCCGAGCACCCGGGTGACCCGGTCGCCGGCCAGCGACTCGCGCAGCGGCCGCAGGATCGGGATCGCGCCGGCGACGGCGGCCTCGTAGTAGAGGTCGCGGCCGGCCTTCTCGGCGGCCTCGAACAGCGTCGGGCCGTCCTCGGCGAGCAGCGCCTTGTTGGCGGTGACGACGCTCGCGCCGTTCTCGAGCGCGCTGAGGATCAGCGACGCGGGCCGGCTCGATGCCGCCGATCACCTCGACCACGAGGTCGACGTCGTCGCGGGCGACCAGGCCGGCGGCGTCGGTGGTGAGCAGCCCGTCGGGCACCTCGACCTCGCGCGGCGCGTCGAGCCGGCGTACGGCGACCCCGGCCAGCTCGACCGGGCGCGCCGACCCGGGCCGCCAGGTCGCTCGGCCTGCTCGCTGAGCAGCCGCACCACCTGGGAGCCGACCGAGCCGCAGCCGAGCACCGCCACCTTGAGGGGCTTGTCACCCTCCATTCATCAAGCACCCACGTCCGTCGCCAACAGGTCGTCCTCAGTCTCGCGCCGCACGACGACGCGCGCGACGCCGTCCCGCACCGCGATCACCGGCGGCCGCAGCGCGTGGTTGTAGTTGGAGGCCATCGAGCGGCAGTAGGCGCCGGTGCCGGGCACCGCGAGCAGGTCGCCGGGCGCGACGTCGCCGGGCAGGAACTCGTCCTTGACCACGATGTCGCCGGCCTCGCAGTGCTTGCCGACCACGCGCGCCAGCACCGGCGGCGCGTCGGAGTGCGCGGGCGGCCAGCGTGCAGGAGTAGTCGGCGTCGTAGAGCGCGGTGCGGATGTTGTCGCTCATGCCGCCGTCGACGGAGACGTAGGTGCGCACCGCGCCGCCGTCGAGCGCGACCGGCTTGACCGTGCCGACGGTGTAGACGGTGCACATCGACGGGCCGACGATCGCGCGGCCGGGCTCGATCGACAGCCGCGGCTCGGCGATGCCGAGCGCGCGGCACTCGTGCTCGACGATCTTGCTCATCTCGGTGGCCAGCTGCGCCGGGTCGGACGGGTCGTCCTGGGTCGTGTAGGCGATGCCGAAGCCGCCGCCGAGGTCCATCTCGGGCATCGTCGACGCCGAGCTCCTCGGCGACCCGGGCGTGCAGGGCCAGCACCCGGCGGGCGGCGACCTCGAAGCCGGAGGAGTCGAAGATCTGGCTGCCGATGTGGGAGTGCAGGCCGAGCAGCTCGAGGCCCGGCGGCGGCCTGCACCCGGCGTACGGCCTCGAAGGCGTCGCCGCTGGTGATCGAGAAGCCGAACTTCTGGTCCTCGTGCGCGGTGGCGATGTACTCGTGGGTGTGCGCCTCGACGCCGGCGGTGACCCGCACCATCACCGGCGCGCGTCAGTGCCGAGCTCGGCGGTCGATCTGGCTCAGCCGCTCGATCTCGGCGAACGAGTCGACGATGATCCGGCCGACGCCGGCGTCGACCGCGCGGCGCAGCTCGGGGAGCGTCTTGTTGTTGCCGTGGTAGCCGATCCGCGCCGGGTCGAAGCCGGCCCGCAGCGCGACGGTCAGCTCGCCGCCGGAGCAGACGTCGAGGCGCAGGCCCTCCTCGGCGATCCACCGCGCGACCGTGGTGCAGAGGAACGCCTTGCCGGCGTAGTAGACGTCGTACGCCGCGAACGCGTCGCGGAACGCCCGGGCCCGGGCCCGGAAGTCGGCCTCGTCGAGGACGTACGCCGGGGTGTTGTGCTCGGCGACCAGGTCGGCGAGCGCGACGCCCGCCGACGACGAGGTCGCCGTCGACCTTGTGGGCGGTCGGCGACCACAGCTGCGGGACCAGCGCGTTGGGGTCGGCGGGCGCGCGCAGCCAGGACGGGACCGCGCAGGGCGCCGGGCGCGTGCGCCCAGCCGGCTTCGTGGGTCACGCCTCACATCCGCTCGGGCGCGGAGACGCCGAGCAGGCGCGAGGCCGTTGGCGAGCACGGTGCGGGTCGCCGTCGACCAGCATCAGCCGGGCGCGGTGCAGGTCGGTCGGCTCCTCGTCGCCCATGCGGCAGCACCCGGCAGGTGTCGTAGAAGCGGTGGTAGGACGCCGGCGGTGTCCTCGAGGTAGCGCGCGACCCGGTGCGGCTCGCGCAGCTCGGCCGCCGCGGCGACCACCCGCGGGAACTCGGCGAGCGCGCGCAGCAGCTCGCCCTCCTTCTCGTGCGACGAGCAGGCCGGGGTCGAACGTCGTCGGCGACGGCTCGAGGCCGAGGTCGGCGGCGTTGCGCAGGATCGAGCAGGTGCGGGCGTGGGCGTACTGCACGTAGTAGACCGGGTTGTCGCTGCTGGCCTTGGCCCACAGGTCGAGGTCGATGTCGATGGTGGAGTCGCGAGGTAGCGCGCCAGGGCGTAGCGGCTGGCGTCGACGCCGATCGCCTCGACCAGGTCGTCGATGGTGACGACCGTGCCGGCCCGCTTGGACATCCGCATCGGCTGCGCCGTCGCGGAGCAGGTTGACCATCTGGCCGATCAGGATCTCGAGGTTCTTGCGCGGCTCGTCGCCGAACGCGGCGCACATCGCCATCATCCGGCCGACGTAGCCGTGGTGGTCGGCGCCGAGCATGATGAAGCAGCGGTCGAAGCCGCGCTCCCGCTTGTCGAGGTAGTAGGCGAGGTCGCCGGAGAGGTAGGCCGCGCTGGCCGTCGGACTTGATGATCACCCGGTCCTTGTCGTCGCCGAACTTCTCGGTGCGCAGCCACAGGGCGCCGTCCTGCTCGTAGGTGTTGCCCAGCTCGGTGAGCCGCGTCGATCGCCTCGCTCGACGGCGCCGCTCTTGTGCAGGTTGTCCTCGTGGAAGTAGACGTCGAAGTCGACCCCGAAGTCGTGCAGGCTCTGCTTGATCTCCTCGAACATCAGGTCGACGCCGACGTCGCGGAAGACCTCCTGCGCCTCCGTCGTCGGGCAGGTCCGAGGACGTCGGGCGCGCTTGGCGACGACGTCGGCGGCGATCTCGTCGATGTACTCGCCGCCGTAGCCGTCCTCGGGCGCCGGCTCGCCCTTGCGCGCTGGCCAGCAGCGACCGGCTGAACCGGTCGATCTGGGCGCCGTGGTCGTTGAAGTAGTACTCCCGGGTGACCTCGGCGCCGGTCATCGCTGAAGATCCGGCCGAGCGCGTCGCCGACCGCCGCCCAGCGGACGCCGCCGAGGTGGAGCGGGCCGGTCGGGTTGGCCGAGACGAACTCGAGGTTGATCTTCTCGCCCGGCGAACGCGTCGGTGGCGCCGTACGCTCGCCGCCGCCGCGACGATCTCGCGCGGCGACCTGCGCCCTGGGCGCCGGCCTCGACGCGTGATGTTGAGGAAGCCCGGGCCGGCGATCTCGACGCTCGGCGATGCCGTCGGCGCTCGCTCGAGCCGCGCTGCGACCAGCTCGGCGAACGCCCGCGGGTTGGTGCCGGCCTTCTTGGCCAGCTGCAGCGCGACGTTGGTGGCGTAGTCGCCGTGCCCCTTCTGCCGCGGCCGCTCCACCGTCACCTGTCGTCGGCACGCCGTCGGGCAGGGTGATCGCGCCCTCGGCCGACGAGCGTCGTCAGCGACGTCGACGATCGCGGTGGAGAGCTGCTCGGGGGTCACCGGTCCAGCCTATCGGCGGGTGCGCACCGGCTCCTGAACCGGTTTCACGCCCGGCGGGAGGCGGCCGGTTGTAGGGTCTGCGCGTCACCCGCGAGCCCCCGTAGCTCAGGGGATAGAGCGCCGCCCTCCGGAGGCGGAAGCGCAGGTTCGAATCCTGCCGGGGGTACTTCTCTTCCGACTTCCAGTCCGCGTAGCGGGCGTCGGCCCGAGCCGGCACTCCCCAGTCGGCTGGATCGAGTTTCGAGCACGGCCCAGGCGAACGAAGCCGCCGCTGGGTCGAGCGGGATGGCCGCGTGGTTGCAGGCGATGACGGCGATCGACTCGCTGTCGACGCCCGCCTGCCGCCCTCGAAGCTGATGATCCCGGCGACGGTCGGCGCAGGGGTCACGAGGATGACGTCGTTGTCGAGCACGTTGCCCGTCGGGATCTGCAGGGCCAGGCACGACCCGACGGGGATGCTGGCGAAGTCGAGGGTCGTGACGCCACGCACGGCGGCGACATCGGCGGCCAGCGAGGCTGCCGTCGGCCACGGCGCCGGTGTCGACGGAGTCGTTGGCGACCTCGGCGGAGTTGACCGAGTTGGAGGCTCAGGTCGACGGCGGTGAGCGATCGCGGCCGCGCCGACCGGCGTCGTCGGCGATCTTCGGGTTGGTGACCGCGTTGTCGGCGAGCTGGTCGTGGTGATCGACGCCGTCCGCGATGCTCTGCAGGGCAGTGGTGCCGAGCGCGATCTTGGCGCGGACCGCGGCGTTGAGGTCCTTCAGCAGGATGGTGTTGTCCTTGATCTGCTTCGACGTGACCGACCCGGCCCTGCCTGCTGCGGCCAGGGCCGGCTGGGCGGCGAAGCAGGTGGTGGCGAGCAGGAGGCCGGCCGCGATGGCGGCGCCTCGGCGCTTGGTGATCTGCATGACGGTGCTCCTCAGGGTGAGACAGTGATGGTGAGACTCACTGTGGCCCTGAGGACCGGCCGCGCCAATAGTCAAACCCTGCGTAGCGAATAGGCGCTGACCTGGGGTTTCAGTCGCAGTAGTTGCAGGGGCCGGTCGCCGGCAGCTCGGTGTAGCAGGTCGGGCAGGTCGGCGCGACGCGCTCCTGCAGCCGCACCTTGCGGGCCCGGGCGCGGGACGCCGCGAGCCGCGGGGTCAGCTCGGCGTTGCCGCCTTCGGCAGGCAGGTCGGCGTCGAAGGCCCGGTGGCACGCGAGCCGCTCCTGGGCCGCCGACACGTCGGGGTCCTCGAGGGTCTCGCCCCGGATCGACAGCACGGTGGCGGCGTAGATGTCGCCGACGCTTCCCTCGGCGTTGACGCACAGCGCCGACAGCAGCGGCTCGCCGCGGCGGTCACACTCGGCGGCCACCCGGCCGAGGATGTCGCCGATCCAGTAGTGCGCGCGCTGGCTGGTGCGGATGCCGCTGCGACGCTGCACGAGCACGGCGAGGTCCTTCGAGGCGACGACGCCTTGGTACTGGCCGGCCACCGCGATCAGCTCGACGCGGGCGGCCTCGGTCCATGCGGCCCGGGCGACGTCATCGCCGACCTCGGCTGCCTCCTGCCACTCGCCGGTCACAGGAAGGTCATCCAAGGTATGCATCTATCGACCATAACCCCGGCAGGCGCCGTCCGCCGCTTCGTCGACGCTCGCGCGGAGGCCCTGAGCAGCCCACAGCCCCGGCCATCGTTGATGGCCGGGGTGTGGGGCGTGGGTGGTCAGGGTTCGCCCGGGAATGACTGGTGCCGCGGTGGTCGCGGATGAGCTTGAGGCCGTTGGGGGTGGTCCAGAGGTAGGTGCCGCGGTCCAGGACGGAGTAGTCCCAGGCGCTGTGGGTCTTGGCGCGGTGGTGGCGTCGGCACAAGGGCGCGGTGTTGGCGGAGCTGGTCGGTGCCGCCGTCGGCGTAGGGGACGACGTGGTCGGTGTCGCAACGCTGGCCGGTTTGGTGCAGTGCGGGAACACGCAGTGCATGTCGACCAGGGCGTTCTGGTCCTTGAGCCGGTCGGGGGCTTCGTAGGCCTCGACGTGGATGTGCTCGGCGAGGTCGACCACCGGCTTCACGGTGACCTTGGCGTCGGCGTTGCCGCACCACTCCCGGATCTGTTCGACGCTGATCGGGGACCTGGTGTTGCCACACCGGCCGACCGGTGCCGTCGCTCGGAGATGTGGACGACCAGGTCCACTCCCCGCCGGGCTCGGTGTCTTCGAACCCGAAGGCGAGCTGGCGGCGGGCCAGGTCGCCGAGGGCGATGGAGCGGCGGACGTCCAAGGACTCGGTGCGACCCGAGGTCGGCCTGCTGCTTGGCGCCCGGCCCGGAGCGCGTCCTCGAGGTCCAGGGCATCGGCGAGGTCGACCTCGGCATCGATCTGGACGGTGCCGTCGAAGGAGACCTGGTCGACCTGCACATCGACGTGCCGCTTCTCGGCCGCCTCCCGCCGCTTGGCTTCCGCGGCCGCGGGGTCGAACCGCACCATCGCCTCCTCGACCGGCGGTCCAGCTGCGCCCACGAACACGAGTGCGCCACCGGCGCCAGGTGCCGGTCCACATACGCGGCACCCGCCTCGGGCAGGCACGTGGTCTGTGCGGCGACCCGGCCGGCCCGCCACAACGACAACCTCCCTTCCAGACACCCGTGCCCACAGCCGCGGGAGGCGGTAGCGCAGCTCCAGGATCCGGCCGACCTGGGCGAACCCGGACTCGGTCGTGACACCCAGCGCGGCGGCGTACTCCATCAACGCGAACTCCGAGACCAACGGCGCACCCTCACCCGCCACCGGGAGCGCCTTGTCGGCGAAGAACCCGACACACTCGGCCGGGTCGGCCTCGTTGAGCACCGCCCACTCGATGGTCAGCTCGGCCTTCTCGACCTCGGCCCGGCGATCTCGGCGGCCTTGCGCCGCGCAGCACCGTCAAGCACGGCAGCGGTGCTGCCGATCGGTGTGGGTTGCGGTGCTGGTCATGGATCAATCCAAGCACCGACCACCGACAGTCACGTCGGATAACGAGTTTCCCCTTACTCCACAGGGGTTTCGAGGCTCGTCGCTGGCGGCCTCGCACCTCAACCACCGTCGGCACCGCCCTCCGCCCAGCCCGACCACAGGTCGGCGTCGTCCCGATAGGCGCCAAATCTCCGGCCGGAGACGGCGCATGTCAAGGGCGCGAAGGCGGCGAAGCGAACCCTTGACGGCGCCGGCGGAGGCCGCACCATCGCGCCTTCGGGAGGACGACGACCACCCGCGCAACGTCAGAGGTCCGAGCTTGCGCTTGATCTCCGGGGCCAGGTACTCGGAGTAGGGGATCGAGATGTGCTCGACGTCGCGGTGGGTGATCAGCCGGCCCACGACGGTCGGGCAGAGGCCGTCCCAGCAGAACCACTGCTTGGTGACCAGGAACTCCGCGCCGGCGGTCTCGGCGGCGCGGCGGGTGGCGTCGGCCATGGTCTCGGAGCGGGCCTCGGGCGGGGAGAGGCAGCCCTCGAGGGTGCGGGTTGCGCACGGTGAGGCACTTGACCGGGCTGATCTCGTGGATGGGCGGGTCGCCGAGGATCACGGTGCGGTCGCTGTAGGGCTTGATCCGCTCGATCTGGGCGACCATCCCCGACTCGACCATCTGCTCGATGGTCGCGTCGTCGTCGACGTGGTTGCCGTCCTCGTCGGCGTAGCCGCGCTCGTTGGCGTCGGTGCCCATCAGGGTGACCGCCGGACGCAGCTCCTTGACGGTCTCCGCGGCCCAGTCCTGGAAGTCGGTGCAGTCGTACTGCGGCCCGGAGTCGTCGGCCTTCCACGGCGTCTGGTCGACGGCCGGGCAGCCCTCGCGCACCAGGAAGTAGGCGACGTAGCCCTCCTCCTCGGCGATCTTCTCCAGCGCCGGGATCCACTGGCGCGCGTGCGAGTCGCCGATCAGGACCATCGTGCGGTCGGCGTCGACGTCGCCCCGCGGGCAGAGCGAGAGGTCTTCCTTCGGTACGCCGAAGTACTCGCAGTCGCCCAGGTCGGGGACGCTCTCCTTGAGCTCCAGCGGGTTGGGCGAGAGGTTGGCCGGCATCTCCATGCCGTTCTGCGCGGCCAGCACCGACGCCTCGACCAGCGCGACGTAGGGGTCCTTGCTGAACTTCGGCTTCGGGTCGCCGGGCTGCTGGCCGTAGTCGGAGAGCGAGATGGCCGGCCCGCCGTCGGTGACGTTGGACTCGACGACGTGGTTGGCCACCGCCACCGTCGGGAGCACGACCAGGATCGTGGCCGGGTAGAGGAGCAGCGACCGGGTGCGGCCGCGCTCCTTCTTGGTCAGCACCGGGGCGACCCGGAACGGCGTCTCGACCCAGCGGTACGTCGCCGCCGACAGCGCCGTGGCCACCAGGAGCAGCGCGACCCCGCGCCAGCCGGAGACCGGCTCCCAGATGTACGCCGCCACGATGATCAGCGGCCAGTGCCACAGGTAGAGGGAGTAGGACCAGTCGCCGATCGCGCGCATCGGCGCCACCGAGAGCAGGCCCTGCGGCCCCCACCGGCGGACCGCGCCGTGGCCGCCGACAAGCAGCAGCGCGGCGCCCACGACGGGCAGGGCGGCGGCGTAGCCGGGGAACGGCGTGCCGGGGTCGTAGACCAGCGGCGGAGTAGCCGATCATCGCGACGCCGACCCAGGACGCGACACCGCGCGTGCGACGGGCCGATCTTCGCCAGGTAGGGCATCGCGGCGGCGCCCGAGGGCGCCGATGGCCAGCTCCCAGGCGCGCGCGGTGGTGGAGAAGTAGGCGCTCAGCGGGTCGTGCTCGGTGTTGTAGAGCGACCAGGCGAAGGAGGCGACGGTCGCCACCACCAGCACCAGGATCGCCGGCTTGTGCGGGACCGCCGAACCGCTTGCGGAGCAGGAGCAGCGCGGCCAGCAGGATCAGCGGCCAGAACAGGTAGAACTGCTCCTCGACCGCCAGCGACCAGTAGTGCTGCAGCGGCGACGCGGGGTTGTCGGCAGCGAAGTAGTCGGTGCTGTCCCTCGCGAACTTGATGTTGGCGGCGAAGAACGTCGCCCAGATCGCCTGCTCCCCCACCAGCAGCGCCGCGGCGCCGTCGAGGAACAGCACCGACAGCACCAGCGTCGCCACGATCACGAGCAGCGCGGCCGGCAGGATCCGCCGCGCCCGGCGGGCGTAGAAGTCGCGCAGCGAGACCCGGCCGGTGCGGTCGGCCTCGCGCAGGAGCAGCGAGGTGATCAGGTAGCCGGAGATCACGAAGAAGACGTCGACGCCCACGAAGCCGCCGTCGAAGGGACCCACGTTGGCGTGGTCGAGGGCCACCAGGCCCACGGCAACCGCCCGCAGCCCCTGGATGTCCGCTCGGAAGTCCCTCTGCACGTCGCGGGAGTCTAGGTGAGCCGGGTCAGCATCGTTCGATCGTGGCGTCCTCGCGGGCCGCGTCGCCGTAGCGGCGGGCCTGGTCGAGGTAGGGCAGGACCACGCTGGCGCCGCCGATGTCGCCGATGCCGCCCTGCACCACGCAGCCGGTGATCTTGGTGGGATCGACCTGGGCGACGGCCTGGGCGATCCGGAACAGCTCAGCCGGGAGGCAGGTCGGTGTGCATGTGCTCCAGCACGGTCAGTACGCCGCGCTCCATGAAGCCCGGCTCGTCGGCCCGCGCCCGGATCGCGCCCTGGATGCCGCGCAGCACCCGCTGCTGGTTGGCCGAGCGGTCGAAGTCGCCGCCGGTGAGGGTCGTTGCGGATCCGGGCGAACGCCATGGCGTCGTAGCCGTTGAGCCTCACCCGGCCGGTGGGGAACCCGTTGGGCTTGAGGTTGTCGTCGGAGAACGCCGTCGGGTTGCGGACCGTGATGCCGCCGATGTCGTCGACCATGTTCTCGAAGAACGGGAACCGGCTGACGAAGACGTAGTCGGGCTGGATGCCGATCA
Source organism: uncultured Actinomycetota bacterium (assembly GCA_963769475.1). Taxonomy (GTDB): domain Bacteria; phylum Actinomycetota; class Actinomycetes; order Propionibacteriales; family Nocardioidaceae; genus Nocardioides. The sequence continues at coordinate 985,611 of CAVYLX010000005.1, forward strand.
TGTTGCCGACGGTCTCGCCGAGCAGCTGCGGGCCGCCGTAGTAGAGAGCGGCGTTGACCCGGTCCGAGCCGTAGCCCGGGATGCTGACGTAGGAGTCGCGCGGGATGCCGATGGTGGTCGCCGCGCCGGTCTGGGTGTTCATGCCGATCAGCTGCAGGGCGTCGCCGCGCACCCGGGTCATGTCCTCACCGGGCCGGGCGTCGGAGCCGACCGCCAGGATCCAGATCAGGTCGGAGTCGACGTCGACGCCGCCGGCCCGGTCGATCTTGACCAGCACCGACTGGGTGGGCTGGACGCCGGAGTCGGGGATCACCAGCCCGCACACGGCGAGCACCGCCACGAGCAGGGTCGTCTTGAGTGCGCGGACCACCCGCTGTCGCTTCGTCCTCATGCCTTCCCCCTCTGCACGTCGTAGCCGAAGACCTGCCAGCCGTCGTCCTGCCAGGTCAGGAACAGGCTCCCCGCGACCCGCTCGGCCCGGTTGACCTCGCCGGCGAGCTCCATCCCCAGCACGAACCTCGCGGTCACGCCGACCGCGCGGTGCTTCACAGCGAGTACGTCGATGCGCAGCCGGCGCTTGGTGGCCTCGACGCTCTCGAGCTCGCTCGCCGAGGCGGGCGTTGCTCATCAGGCCGGCGTCGCGCTTCGCGTCGGCGGCGGCGCGGGCGGTGAAGTGGGGGTAGGCGTTGCCGGAGCGTGGCCAGTCGCCGCCGACGTACGCCGCGTCGAGCCAGTCGTCGACCACCGCGGCGATCTTCTTCTTCAGCCGCTCGCGGCTGTCGTCGGGGAGCTTGCCGGAGACCACTCCCATCGTGGTGTGCGTCGGCAGCGGCGGCGGTCCCGCCTGGGTGCCGTCGGAGGAGCCGCCCGCACCGTCCGGACCGCCGCCTTCGGCGTCGCCGGAGCACGCGCTCAGGGCGAGCAGCATCGTGGTCGCCGTCGCTGCGAGAGCGGCGCGGCGAAGAGCTGAGGTGGTGGGTCGAGCCATGCTCGAGAAACTCCCCTTGTCTCATCGATTGCTGGTGGAAAATGTGGCTCCGGTAACAGCGTGCCCGAAAGGGGGCCCTGACCCGGGCATTTGCATTGCTATGGGTCTAGCCTTTGACGGCGCATCCACATCAGTCCGCTCCATCCTCCGGAAGAGGCGAAGCAAGTCGTGCCGCAGTCGTCAGGCAGCCAGTCTCCAAGCAACCCCAGCACGGGTTCCCCCCAGAAGTCGGTCGAGCCCTCGTCCGCTGACTTCGGAGCCAACGAGTGGCTCGTGGAGGAGATGCGGGAGCGCTACGCAGCCGATCCCAACAGCGTCGACAGTACGTGGGTCGAGTTCTTCAAGAGCAACGGGGCGCCGAGCAGCGAGAACGGTGCCCCGGCCGCTCCCCAGACGTCCGGCAAGACCGCCGCCCCCGCCAAGGAGGAGGCCAAGCCCGAGCCCAAGCCGAGGCCGAGGCCAAGCCCGAGGCCAAGCCCGAGCCGAGGCCAAGAAGGAGCCCGAGGCCAAGTCGGACTCCCCGCCTGCGCCGGTCGCCAAGCCGCGGCCCAGCGCCAAGGCCGCCGAGCCGGCCAAGGACACCAGCGACCCCATGCCCAAGGAGTCGCGACCGGCGCAGCCACCGGCCGCGACCGACGAGCCGACGTACACGATCCTGCGCGGCGCGCCGGCCCGCACCGTGCAGAACATGGACACCTCGCTGACGGTGCCCACCGCCACCTCGGTGCGCTCGGTGCCGGTCAAGCTGCTCTGGGACAACCGCACGGTCATCAACAACCATCTCGCCCGCGCCCGCGGCGGCAAGGTGTCGTTCACGCACCTGATCGGCTACGCCCTGGTCAAGGCGCTGCGTGCGATGCCGGAGATGAACGTCGGCTTCGACGTCATCGACGGCAAGCCCAACCTGATCACGCCTGCGCACATCAACCTCGGCCTCGCGATCGACGTGAAGAAGGACAACGGCACCCGCCAGCTCCTGGTGCCGAGCATCAAGGCCGCGGAGTCGATGGACTTCGCGGCGTTCTGGACGGCGTACGAGGACATCGTGCGCAAGACCCGCGACGGCAAGCTCGCCGTCGAGGACTTCCAGGGCACCTCGATCTCGCTGACCAACCCCGGCGGCATCGGCACCGTGCACTCCGTGCCCCGCCTGATGAAGGGCCAGGGCGCGATCATCGGCGTCGGCGCGATGGAGTACCCGCCCGAGTGGCAGGGCGCGTCGGAGGACGCGATCGCGCGCAACGCGATCAGCAAGGTGATGACGCTGACCTCGACGTATGACCACCGCGTCATCCAGGGCGCGCAGTCGGGTGAGTTCCTCAAGCGGATGCACCAGCTGCTGCTCGGCGAGGACGAGTTCTACGACGAGATCTTCCGGTCGCTGCGGATCCCCTACGAGCCCATCCGCTGGGGCAACGACATCGCGACCAACCACGACGACGAGATCAGCAAGCAGGCGAGGATCCTCGAGCTGATCCACGCCTACCGCGTGCGCGGCCACATGATGGCCGACACCGACCCGCTCGAGTACCGCCAGCGCAGCCACCCCGACCTCGAGGTGGAGTCGCACGGGCTGACCCTGTGGGACCTGGACCGTGAGTTCGCCACCGGGTCGTTCGGCGGCGAGGGCCGGCGCTTCATGAAGCTGCGCCACATCCTCGGCATCCTGCGCGACTCCTACTGCCGCACCACCGGCATCGAGTACATGCACATCATGGATCCCGAGCAGCGCCGCTGGATCCAGGAGCGCGTCGAGCAGCCGCACACCAAGCCGCCCCGCGAGGAGCAGCTGCGGATCCTGCTGAAGCTCAACCAGGCCGAGGCGTTCGAGACGTTCCTGCAGACGAAGTTCGTCGGCCAGAAGCGGTTCAGCCTCGAAGGTGGCGAGACCACCATCCCCGTGATCGACGAGATCTGCGAGGCCGCCGCCGAGGCGAGCCTCGACGAGGTCACGATGGGCATGGCCCACCGCGGCCGGCTCAACGTGCTGGCCAACATCGTCGGCAAGAAGTACTCCCAGATCTTCCGTGAGTTCGAGGGCAACATCGACCCGCGCACGGTCCAGGGCTCCGGCGACGTGAAGTACCACCTGGGCGCCGAGGGTGAGTTCGAGGCCGGGTCCGGCGACAAGATCAAGGTCTCGGTCGCCGCCAACCCGTCCCACCTCGAGGCGGTCGACCCCGTGCTCGAGGGCATCGCGCGCGCCAAGCAGGACGTGCTCAACCGCGGCGCCGACTTCCCGGTGCTGCCGCTGCTGGTCCACGGTGACGCGGCGTTCGCGGGGCAGGGCGTGGTCGCGGAGACGCTCAACCTCAGCCAGCTGCGCGGCTACCGCACCGGCGGCACCATCCACCTGGTCGTCAACAACCAGGTCGGCTTCACCACCTCCCCGGGCTCGTCACGCTCCTCGCTCTACTGCACCGACGTCGCGCGGATGGTCCAGGCACCGATCTTCCACGTCAACGGCGACGACCCCGAGGCCTGCATCCGCGTCGCGCGGCTGGCCTTCGAGTACCGCCAGGCGTTCAACAAGGACGTCGTCATCGACCTGGTCTGCTACCGCCGGCGCGGACACAACGAGGGCGACGACCCGTCGTACACGCAGCCGCTGATGTATGACCTGATCGAGCAGAAGCGGTCGGTGCGCAAGCTCTACACCGAGTCGCTGATCGGTCGTGGCGACATCACCATCGAGGAGGCCGAGCAGGTCCTCAAGGACTACCAGCAGCAGCTGGAGCGGGTCTTCACCGAGGTGCGCGAGGCGAGCAGCCAGCCGTCGGAGTGGACCACGGTGCCGGACTACCCCGACAAGCCGACCGGCGAGACCAAGACCGCCATCGCGCGGGAGGCGCTCAAGCGGATCGCCGACGCCTACGTCACCCCGCCCGACGGGTTCACGGTGCACCCCAAGGTGATGCCGCAGCTGCAGCGCCGCGCGACCGCGATCACCGACGGCCCGATCGACTGGGGCACCGGCGAGATCCTCGCCCTCGGCTCCCTGCTGATGGACGGCCGGCCGGTCCGGCTCGCCGGCCAGGACTCGCGCCGCGGCACGTTCGTCTCCCGCTTCGGCACGATCATCGACCGGGTCAACGCCGACGAGTGGACGCCGCTGTCGTCACTGACCGAGGACCAGGCGAAGTTCTACATCTACGACTCGCTGCTGTCGGAGTACGCCGCCCTCGGCTTCGAGTACGGCTACTCCGTCGCTCGCCCCGACGCGCTCGTGCTCTGGGAGGCGCAGTTCGGCGACTTCGTCAACGGCGCCCAGACGGTGATCGACGAGTTCATCTCGGCCGGCGAGGCCAAGTGGCGCCAGCAGTCCGGCGTCGTGCTGCTGCTCCCCCACGGCTTCGAGGGTCAGGGTCCCGACCACTCCTCGGCCCGGATCGAGCGGTTCCTGACGATGGCTGCCGACGACGCGTTCGTGGTCGCGCAGCCGTCCACGCCGGCGTCGTACTTCCACCTGCTGCGCTGGCACTCGCTCGGTGGTGAGCACCGCCCGCTGATCGTCTTCACGCCGAAGTCGATGCTGAAGCGCAAGGAGGCGGCCTCGCAGCCCGACGACTTCACCACGGGCTCGTTCCGGCCGTTCATCGGCGACGACAACGCCGACCAGTCCAAGGTCGACACCCTGCTGATCTGCTCGGGCCGGGTCACCTGGGACCTGATGGTCGAGCGGGAGAAGCACGACGACGCCGAGCGGTTCGCGATCGCGCGGGTCGAGCAGCTCTACCCGCGGCCGGTCGACGCCATCAAGGACGAGATCGCGAAGTACCCCAACCTCAAGGCGGTCCGCTGGGTGCAGGACGAGCCGAAGAACATGGGCGCCTGGCCGCACTACATGCTCAACGTCTGGTCCGAGGTCGACGCCACCGTGGAGCCGATCACCCGTGACGAGTCGTCGTCGCCGGCTGTCGGCACCGCCAAGCGCCACGCCGAGGAGCAGAAGGATCTGCTCGCACGGGCCTTCGCGTAGATGTACTTCACCGACCGAGGGGTCGAGGAGCTCGAGAAGCGGCGGGGTGACGAGGAGGTCACCCTGGCGTGGGTGGCCGAGCGCCTGCAGGAGTTCACGGACATCAATCCCGAGTTCGAGATCGCTGTGGAACGCTTCGCTACCTGGCTGGCCCGGCTCGACGACCCCGAGGACTGACCCTTGAGCGACCACATCGCGTACGCCGAGTGGGGCGAACGCTTCTTCCGCACCGCCGTCTCCACCGAGCGGGTCCTGTCCGGTATCAACGTGCTGGCCGGGCAGAAGATCGACGTCGGCCCGATGGGCGTCGGTCCGGGCCGGGTGGTCAAGGTGACCGCACTCGGCGAGATCGGCACCGCCGTCGGCGAGCGCGTCTCCGACGACCCGGTGACGTTCGCGGTGCTGCTGCCGGCGTCGCTGGAGTTCGCGATCAACCTGGGTGTCGACACCCATCGGTTCACCGCCGTACTGAGCATCCCGCTGACGCTCACCGCCCGTGCCCGTGAGGACCTGGCGATCCTGATCGACGTCACCCCGCCGCGAGCCACCGATGTCGGCTGCGAGCTGAAGGCCCAGGGGCTGCGCGCCTCGATCACGCAGTACGCCGCCAACGTCGAGGGTGAGCTCAAGCGCTTCGTGGCGAAGTACGTCACCCGTGAGATCGAGAAGCCCTACGTCGTCAAGGCGCGCACCATCGACGTGTCCGGCGCGATCGACAAGGCGGTCGGCAACCTCGCGCCGCGCTACGGCGCGAGCGAGGAGATGACCTCCGACCTCTCCGGCGCGCTCGAGGCCGAGATCCTCGAGCACGGCGACCTGTTCGCGGACGAGACGCTCGCTGCCGACGACGAGAAGCGGGCCTAGGCTCCCGGGCATGGCCGAACGCTCTTCCGAACCGGTGACCTATCCCGCCGCCCCCTGGCAGATGGTGGGTTCGCTCTGGCTCTCGCTCTTCAAGCTCAAGACGGACGTCGACGAGCTGCGGCCAGCAGGGATCTACGGCGCCGCCTTCGTCTCCTACGAGGAGGGCAGCCCGCTCACCTACTCCGAGCTGCTGGTCGCCCGCCCCATCAAGTCCGACGAGCACGGCCGCCGCGTCTCGATCACCGACATCTGGGTCGACTCCCCCGCGTCCGTGGCCGGCGGCCGCGAGCTGTGGGCGATCCCGAAGGGCCTGTGCGACTTCACTCTCGAGACCAGCCACACCGGGCCGCTCTCGCGCACCGAGTGGTCGGCCACGCTCGACCGCCGCCCGATCGCCAGCGCCCGCTTCACCGACGTCTCCCGGGCCGCCCCCCGCTTGCCGTTCAAGGGCGACACCTGGCAACCCGGCATCGACGACACCAACGGCGAGGACCGGACGGCGACCCTCCAGGGCTCGTCGAAGACGCTCCCCGCCCGGGCGCACTGGGACTTCGACGCCGACGGCCCGCTGGCTTTCCTGCGCGGCGCCCGCCAACTCGCGTCGTTCCGCCAGGCGTCGTTCAGGATGTCCTTCGGGTGACCCTCATTAGGTAGCCCTCTCAGGATCCGTGGTTCCCAACCTATCCAGCGCGAACCGTGCTCTACTCAGAGTAAAGACAAAGTAAAGGCTGATCCCTCCTTGGGGAGGCGGGACTTCGGTTGAAGCCCCTATGGAGGAACAGCTGTGGCGAGTGTGCGCTCGACCAACCGGCCCGTCGTCTCTCGCCGGCGCCTGGCCGCGATCCTGGTGCTGGCGATCGGCCTGGTCTCCGCTCTGGCCTTGGGCGCGGCGGCCAGGGATGGGGTGTTCGATCCCGCGACGAACTTCCCGACGGTCGCCAACCCGACCGCGGTCGCGGTCGCGGACTTCAACGCCGATGGCGACCCCGACCTCGCCATTGTCGACTTCGGCTCCGACGACTTAGTGGTCCGGCTGGGCCAGAGTCCCGGTGGCGGCTTCGGCCCGGCCACCACCTATCAGGTCGGCGACGGTCCCTACTCAGTCGCGGTAGGCGACTTCAACTCCGATGGCGACCCCGACCTCGCAGTTGCCAAGTTCGCCTCCGACAGCATCGTGATCCTGCTGGGCCAGGGTCCCGGTGCCGGCTTCAGCCCTGCCACCAACTTCCCAGCCGGCAACGGCCCGGTCTCGGTCGCGGTGGGCGACTTCAACGCCGACGGCGACCCCGACCTCGCCACCGTCAACTTCAGCAGCAACGCCAACTCCGAGAACATCTCGATCTTGCTGGGCCAGAGTCCCGGTGGGGGCTTCGGCCCGGCCACCCACTTCCCGGCCGGCGACACGTCCTTCTCGGTCGCGGTGGGCGACTTCAACGCAGACGGCGACCCCGACCTCGCCGTCGCCGACGCCAGCTCCGACTACATCTCGGTCCTGTTGGGCCAGAGCCCCGGTGGGGGCTTCGGCCCGGCCACCCACTTCCCGGTCGGCGGCACGTCGAGATCGCTGGCGGTCGGCGACTTCAACGCAGACGGAGACCCCGACCTCGCCGTCGCCATCGACAACTCCGACTACCTCTCGGTTCTGTTGGGCCAGAGCCCCGGTGGCGGCTTCGGCCCGGCCAACAGCTTCCCGGTCGGCGACTCTCCGAGATCGGTGGCGGTGGGCGACTTCAACGCCGACGGCGACCCCGACCTCGCTACCGCCAACGGCAACTCCGACGACGCCTCGGTTCTGTTGGGCCAGAGCCCCGGTGGCGGCTTCGGCCCGCCAACCAGCTTCCCGGTCGGCGACTCTCCGAGATCGGTGGCGGTGGGCGACTTCAACGCCGACGGCGACCCCGACCTAGCAGTCGCGGCCTATCTCGGCAGAACGGTCTCGGTCCTGCTCGCAAGCCGCCCAGCATTCAGCGTCTCTCCGACAACCATGGCGTTTGGCACCCAGAACATCGGCCGCGCGAGCGCTGCCGAAACCTTCACGGTCACCAACCTCGGCCACGCGGCGCTGAAGATCACCACTGCCGTATTGGTCGGTGCGGATCAAGGACAATTCACCAAGGGCACCGACACCTGCACCAATGCGAGTGTGCCGCCGGCTGCGACCTGCACTGTCCAGGTCCGGTTCGCTCCCACCACTACCGGCGCCAAGACCGCCGGCCTGCGGTTCACGCACAACGCCACCGGCAGCCCCACCAACGTCGACCTGACCGGCTCCGGCGCCTCCGCGCCCGGGCCGGGTCCGGGGACACCGAAGGACCAGGACAACGACGGGGTCCCGGACGCCGACGACAACTGCCCCACTATGGGCAACCCAGGGCAGCTGGACACGGACGGCGACGGCATCGGCAACGCGTGCGACACCACCACCCCCGGCCCCGACCCCGGTCCCTCAGCCAGGTGCCAGGGGAAGAAGGCGACCATCGTCGGCACCCCCGGACGCGACATCCTCCGCGGCACCCCTCGACGCGACATCATCGCCGGCCGCGGCGGCAACGACCGGATCCGCGGACGCACCGGCAACGACCTCATCTGCGGAGGCGCCGGCAACGACACCCTCCGCGGCGGTCCCGGACGCGATCGCCTCTACGGCGGACCCGGACGAGACACCACCGTCAGCGGCGTCTAGACCTGCTGGTCCGGCTGACCCGTCGGAAAATCTTCTGACGGGTCAGCGGCGGGCGCGTGCTCGTCGGTGGCCTTCTTGGCGGCCTCGCGGATCTCGTAGACCTCGGTGGCGAAGCCACCCACCGCGCCGGCGACGTCCTGCACCGCCTTGGTGATGATCTTCGCGACCTGGCCCACGGTGTCGGCGGCTGCCTCGACCGTCGACTGGACCGCGTCCTTGCCGATCTCCGACTTGCCGAAGTTGTCGCTCATGACCTCAGTCTGACCCCGCCGGGGTCAGGCCGCCAACGCGGGCTCGGTCACAGCGGCCGGGCCGGTCTGCTTCGGGGCACGGTTGGGGAGCGCGAGCCGGAAGATCTTCTTCGCCACGCTGCCGAGCTGCTTGTGCAGCGGGCCGGTGTTGTAGTCCAACCCGTACTTCTCGCACAAGGCTCGTACCTCGGCCGACAGCTCCGGGTAGCGGCGCGCCGGGATGTCGGGGAAGAGGTGGTGCTCGATCTGGTGGGAGAGGTTGCCGCTCATGAGGTGCAGCAGCTTGCTGCCGCTGATGTTGGCCGAGCCGAGCAGCTGGCGGTAGTACCAGTGGCCGCGCGACTCGTCCTCGCACTCCTCCTCGGAGAACGTGGCCACGCCGGCCGGGAAGTGGCCGCAGAAGATGATGTTGAACGCCCAGATGTTGCGCACCAGGTTGGCCGTCGCGTTGCCGGCGAACGTCAACGGGAACAGCGGCCCGGTGAGCGCCGGGAAGAGCACGTAGTCCTTGAGTGCCTGGCGCTTCACCTTGCGCATGATGCCGGCGTGGAGGGACTTGTTCTCCTCGAGCTTGCGGGTGCCCTTGACGAGGTTCTCGACCTCGAGGTCGTGCATCGCCACGCCCCACTCGAAGAAGACCATCAGCAGGAACGCGTAGACCGGGTTGCCCAGGTAGTAGGGGTGCCACTTCTGGTCCTCGTCCATCCGGAGGACGCCGTAGCCGATGTCGCGGTCCTTGCCGAGGATGTTCGTGTAGGTGTGGTGGATGTAGTTGTGCGAGTACTTCCACTGCTCCCCCGGGCACACGTTGTCCCAGTCGTACATCCGGGAGTTGAGCTTGGGGTCGCCCATCCAGTCGTACTGGCCGTGCATCACGTTGTGGCCGATCTCCATGTTCTCGAGGATCTTGGAGACGCTCAGCGCAGCGACCGCGAGCGGCCAGGCGGGCGGCAGGTAGAAGAGCGCGCGGCCGGCGACCTCGAACTGCTGCTGGCGCTTGACGACGTTGCGGATGTACGCCGCGTCCTCCTCGCCCAGGTCGGCCAGCACGCGCTGTCGGATCGCGTCCATCTCCTTGCCGAACTCGTCGAGCTGCTCAGCGGAAAGCTTGGTGGTGGTGCTCATGGTGGTTCCTCTCTCTCAGAGGTCGACCGTGCAGTCGCCCTGGGGGGCGCTGACACAGATGCGGATGTCTTCGTCGGGCAGCGAGCTCTCTTCGCCGGTGAGGATGTTGCGCACCGTTCCCTCGGTCTTGGTGGTCACGCAGGAGAAGCAGATGCCCATCCGGCAGCCGAACTCGGGCTTGAGCCCGAGGGCCTCGGCCTGCTCGAGCAGGCTCTCGCCGGTGTTGGCCGCGGACCGGCCGGTGCGGCTGAACGCGACCTCGCCCTCGGCCGTGCCCCTGGAGGTCCGCGGCGGCTTGAAGAACTCCAGCCGCAGCCGGTCGGAGCCGGCGTACGCCGCCTGGATGAGGTCGACCATGGCACCCGGCCCGCAGGCCCAGGTGTCGGTGGTCCTGTAGTCGGGCACGAGGCGGCGCAGCTCGAACTCGCTGAAGATCTGGTCGCCGTAGCGCAGGTGGACCTCGATGTCGTTGTCGGCATCGGCGATCGCGGCCAGCTCCTCGGCGAAGATCTGGTCCTCGGGGCTGCGGGCGAAGTGGAGGAAGGTGACCTTGCGGCCGGCCTTCCCGTCGTAGCCGTCGCGCAGCAGGGTGCGGATCATCGCCATGGCCGGGGTGATCCCGGAGCCGCCGGTGATGAACACCAGCGGGTAGGGGCTCGGCGTCGACGGGCTGCCCGGCAGCGTGAAGTCGCCCTCGGCCTGGCTCAGGTGCAGCATCTGGCCGGGCTGCGCGTGGTTGACCAGGAACTTCGAGACCTGGCCCTCGTCGTGGGCACGGATGGTGATCTCGATACGCTCGCTGCGCTCGCTACTCGATCCAAGCAGGGACCCCGGTGCCGAGGCGGCCGAGGAGATGGAGAAGCAGCGGGTCAGGCGCTTGGCCGAGCCGGGCAGGTCGACGCCGACCTGGACGTACTGGCCGGCGCGGTGGCCGCGCCAGCTGGACGTAGGTTGCAGGGTCAGGGTCGCGACGGGCGCCGTGTCGATGCCCGCGGTCTCGCGCCGGATGTCGACGACGCGGGCGCGGACCTCGTGGGCGGCCCACATCGGGTTCACCTGCTCGAGGTAGCGATCCACGCCGTGGGGCGAGGCGAGGGCGGCGAGCGTGCGCGACCGGAGGATGCTCTGGCCGAGACCGGCCAGGGGGGCGGTGAGGCTCATGCGGCTCCTTCCGTGAAGTTTGAGTGTACGTTCGTACACTGAAACTATCTCGACCTGAGTCATCACGGTCAAGGACTCGGCGGTGTGCCCGTGGACACATGTGCACCAACTAGACTCAGGCCATGACGGAGACGCGCGGCGAGCGCAAGGAGCGCACCCGCCGGGCGATCCTCGACGCCGCGCTCGACCTCTGCGAGGACAGCAGCCTGGTCGCCTTGTCCCTACGACAGGTCGCCAAGGAGGTCGGCATCGTCCCGACCGCGTTCTACCGCCACTTCGACTCCATCGAGGTCCTCGGGCTGGCCCTGGTCGACGAGTCGTTCGTCTCGCTGCGCGCGATGCTGCGTCACGTCCGGCGAGGCGACCCCGACTTCAAGGACATCGTGGACAGCTCTGTCGCGGTGCTGGCCGAGCACGTCCTCGCGCAGCGACAGCACTTCGCGTTCATCGTCCGCGAACGCGCCGCCGGTCCCCCGGCGGTGCGGGCAGCGATCCGGCACCAGATCGAGCTGTTCGAGCGCGAGCTCGCCACCGACCTGGACCGCCTGCCGGGCACCGACCCGTGGTCGGCCGAGGACCTGCGGATCCTCTCCAACCTGATCGTCATCGCCATGGTCGCGACCGCCGAGGCGCTGATCGCGGGCTCCACGGCCGAGGATCAGATCGTGGCGACCGCCCGCACCCAGCTGCGGATGGTGCTGGTCGGAGCCCTCAGCTGGCGGTCCCGGGACTGAGCTCCTCCACCTCGTCCTCCAGCTGCTCCAGCTCGGCGTCGAGGTCGGGAGCGGCGTGCGGGTCGGCGGCGGGCCGGCTCGGCAGCATCGCGGCCAGCACGACGATCCCGATGGCGATCACCGCGCTGACGAGGAAGGCCAGCTGCATCCCGTCGATGGTGGCCGCCTGCAGCGAGGCGCCCTCGTCGAGGCGGGCGTTGGTGCGGGTGGTCATCAGGGTGATCACCAACGCGGTGCCGAAGGCGCCGGCGACCTGCTGGATCGTCCCGAGCATGGAGCTGCCGTGGGAGTACAGCGGCATCGGTACGTCGCCCAGCCCGAGGGTGAACACGGGCGTGAACAGGCCGGCCAGGCTGATCATCAGCAGCACGTGGACACCCAGGATCAGGCCGTACGCAGTATCCGCACCGATCTGGGTCAGCGCGAAGAGGCTCACCACGATTCCGATGCTGCCGGGGATCACCAGTGGCCGCGAGCCGAACTTGTCGAACAACGCGCCGACCCGTGGGCCCATCACACCCATGGCGAGGCCGCCGGGCATCACCAGAAGGCCGGTCTTCAGCGGCGAGAGGCCGCGGACCTCCTGCAGGTAGAGGGGCAGCAGGATCATCGCGCCGAGCATCGCCATGAAGGCGACGGACATCAGGATCAGCGACAGCCGGTAGGTGCGGTGGCGCAGGACGCGCAGGTCGAGCAGTGGGGCGCCGTCGCGCATGAGGCGGATCTGGCGGCCGGCGAACAAGGCGATCGCCAGCAGACCGGCGACCACGAACAGGATCGGCTCCAGCCGGTCGCCCGTGGCGAACTCGCTGAGACCGTAGACCAGCCCGCCGAACCCGAGGGCCGCGATCGGCACGCTGATCCAGTCGATCTCGCCCGCCTGGGGCTCACCGACGTTCTTGAGCTTGCGCATCGCCGCTACGGTGACGCCCACTGCGATCGGCAGCACGACGGCGAAGATCAGGCGCCACGAGCCGAACTGCAGCAGCACCCCGGACACGGCGGGACCGAGCGCCGGAGCGACCGACATCGCGAGCGTCACGTTGCCCATCACCCGGCCACGATCGTGCACGGGCACGACGGTCATCAGCGTGGTCATCAGCAGCGGCATCATCACGGCGGTGCCGCTGGCCTGGATGATCCGGGCCAGGAGCAGCACCCAGAACGTCGGTGCGACCAGCGCGAGTGCGGTGCCGACAGCGAAGGTGATCATCGCGGTGGCGAACGCCGCCCGGGTGGTGATCCGCTGCAGGAACCACCCCGTGATCGGGATGACGGATGCCATCGTGAGCAGGAACGCCGTCGAGAGCCACTGGGCAGCGTTGTAGGAGACGTTGAAGTCCTCGGCCAGGCTCGGGATCGCGTTGATCATGATCGTCTCGTTGAGGATCACGGTGAACGTCGCCACGACCAGCCAGGTGATGACGGCCGGGGTCTTTCCGGTCTCAGCTGGGGCGGGCGCGGGCGCAGTCATGGTGGGTCCTTCGAAGTCTTGGGCGAAGCTCATGCACGGTGAGACCGGCACTCGGGAGGGAACTCATCGGAGTTCTGCCAACCATTCTCGGCTGCGCTCCTATTCCCGGCCAAACCGTTTTTGCTCTCGTCTCAGGTGCCGGCTCGTGGGACCAGCGGACGCACGGTCACCTCGGGGATGGTGACCCCGGCCGGCAGGTCGAGCACGTGCAGGATCGTGTCCGCGACCACCGCCGGATCGATCCACCGCGACGCGTCGTAGGTCCGGCCCTCCTGCTCGTGCACCTTCTCCTGCATGGCGGTGGCCGTGCGACTCGGGAACACGGTGGTGACCCGCACGGAGTGCTCGACCTCCTCGCCGCGCAAGGAGTCGGCGAACCCTCGCAGCCCGAACTTCGAGGCGGCGTACGCCGACCACTGGGGGCTGGCGGCCAGTCCGGCGGAGGAGTTGACGAAGACGTAGGTGCCGCGGGCCCGACGTACTGCCGGGAGCGTGAGCCGGGTCAGCACGGCTGGGGCGACCAGGTTGACCTCGATCTGCTCGCGCAGCTGCTCCACCGGTTGCTCGGCGACGGTGCCGAGGTCGACGACCCCGGCCACGTGCAGCACCGAGTCGAGGCGGTCCAGCGCAGGCACGGTGATCGACTCCGGGGCGGCGAGGTCGGCGGCGAAGGTCAGTGCTCCCGGGTAGCGATCGGCCAGCTCGGTGGCGCGCGCCTCGGTGCGGGCCAGCAGCACGAGGGAGTCGCCGCGCTCGTGCAGCTTGTCGGCGAGCGCGGCACCGATGCCGGAGCCGGCGCCGGTGATCAGGTGCGTCCGCGTCATCGCGTGACTAGCCATTTGTGAAGCAGATCTTGCCGAAGACGTCGCCCTCCGCCATCGCGGCGAAGCCCTCGCGGGCATCGGTCATCGGAATGGTCCGGTCGATCAGCGGCCGGGCGCCCGACGCGTCGAGCATCGAGACCAGCGAGGCCAGCTCGGTGCTGGAGCCCATGGTCGAGCCGATCACGCTGAGCTGCAGGAAGAAGATCCTGGTCAGCTCGGCATCGTCGAGCTGCGGACCCGAGGTGGTCCCCGAGATCACGATCTTGCCGCCGGGCCGCAGGGCGCGGATCGAGTGCGTCCAGGTCGCCCGGCCGACGGTCTCCATCACCGCGTCGACCTTGACCGGCAGCCGCGCCCCCGACTCGAAGACGTCGTGCGCGCCGAGCTCGAGCGCCTTGGCCCGCTTGCCCTCGTCGCGCGAGGTAGCGAGCACGCGCAGGCCGCCGGCCCGGGCCAGGGTGATCAGCGCGGTGGCCACTCCCCCGCCGGCTCCCTGCACCAGCACGGTGTCGCCGGCCGTGAGGCCGCCCTGCGTGAAGAGCATCCGGTACGCCGTCAGCCACGCGGTCGGCAGGCAGGCGGCCTCCTCGAACGACAGCGACGCCGGCTTCGGGATCACGTTGACCTTCGGCACCGCGACCTTGTCGGCGAACGTGCCCTGGTAGCGCTCGGACAGGATCGACCGCTTCGGGTCGAACGTCTCGTCACCTCGCCATGACGGGTCGGAGACGATCGCGTGGACGACCACCTCGTTGCCGTCCTCGTCGATGCCCGCGGCATCGCAGCCGAGGATCATCGGCAGGGCCTCTTCCTTGAGGCCGACACCTCGCAGCGACCACAGGTCGTGGTGGTTGAGGGAGGCCGCCTTCACGGTCACCGTCGTCCAGCCTTCGGGGACGTCGGGGTCGGGGCGCTCGCCGACAACGAGACCGGCCAGTGGATCGTCGGGAGAGAAGGACTCGGCGTAGACGGCAAACATGTTGCCCACGCTATCGAGAGGTGCCACCGTGCCCGCCATGCCCATCACCGCTCACAACCCCAGCGCGGTCTTCCCGCCCTACCGCAACTACGCCCACGCGGTCGAGGTGCCGCCCGGCGCCCGCACCCTCTACCTCAGCGGGCTCAACGGCTACGAGGACGACGGCGTCTCGATGCCCGCCGACTTCGCCGGCCAGGCTGCCCTCGTATGGCGTCACCTCGGGACGGTGCTGGGCTCCGCGGGGATGACCTACGACGACCTCGTCTCCCTCCGCTTCTTCCTCGCCAACGCCGCCGACGACCCGGACAACGTGGGAATCCTCACCCAACACCTGGGCGACCACCTCGCCGCCCGGACCGTCGTGGTCCAGCAGCTCCTCGAGCCCGCCTGGCTGATCGAGGTCGAGGCGGTAGCCGCGAAGGTCGACTAGGGGTTTCGAGGTGCGAGCGCAGCGAGCCTGAAACCACGCAACCACCGCGTGAAACCGAGCGACTGCGACGTGAAACCGGTCTGAAACCGGGCGACCGCACGGTTGTCGGCATGAGCAAGCAGACACAACACACCGACCTGGCCGTCAGCGCTTCGGGGCTCGTCAAGGAGTTCGGCGACAACCGCGCGGTGGACGGCATCGACCTCGAGGTACGCCGGGGGGAGATCTTCGGCGTCCTCGGCCCCAACGGCGCCGGCAAGACCACGATGCTGAGCATGCTGGCGACCCTGCTGAGGATCGACGGGGGCGAGGCCGAGATCTTCGGCGTCGACGTACGCCGTGACCCCCACCAGGTGCGTCAGCTGATCGGCGTCACCGGGCAGTACGCCTCGGTCGACGAGAACCTGACCGCCTCCGAGAACCTCTGGCTGTTCGGCCGGCTGCTCGGCCTGCCCAGGCAGGAAGCGAAGGAGCGGGCGGCCACCCTCATCGCGCAGTTCGGGCTGGAGGCGGCGGCCGACCGGCAGATCTCGACCTTCTCCGGCGGCATGCGCCGCCGGCTCGACCTCGCAGCCAGCCTGATCCGCCGGCCCCCGCTGATCTTCCTCGACGAGCCGACGACCGGTCTCGACCCGAGGACCCGCGGCCAGATGTGGACCACGATCCGGGAGCTGGTGGCCGACGGCAGCACGGTGCTGCTGACCACGCAGTACCTCGACGAGGCCGACCAGCTCGCCGACCGCGTGGCCGTGATCGACAAGGGCCGCAAGGTCGCGGAGGGCACCACCGACGAGCTCAAGACGTCCGTGGGCGCCTCCACCCTGCAGCTACGCCTCGCCGACCCCGAGCGGCTGACCTCCGCCGCCGAGATCGTCTTCCGCGTGCTGGGCGAGGAGCCCGTGCTCACCCCGGAGGCGGGCGGCATGAACGTCGCGCTGGAGGTCGCCGACCAGGCCGCCGACGCGCTGATCGCCCTGCGGCAGAGCGGCATCGGCATCGCGTCGGTGTCGGTCGCGAAGCCCAGCCTCGACGAGGTCTTCCTCGCCCTGACCGGCCACGACACCCATGAGACGGAGCTCGACGAGCACGCCGTCGACCACGACCACGAGCTGGAGACCGTGTGATGACCACCTTGACCGAGACCCCGACCACTACCCCGTCCCTGCCCATCACCTACGAGATCTCGGACCGGGTCAGCCCCCGCGAGACCTGGAGCCAGACCATGTCCATGGCCTGGCGCGCGACCAAGAAGATGCGCCGCAACCCCGAGCAGTTCTTCGACGTGCTCATCCAGCCGCTGCTGTTCACGGCGATGTTCGCCTACATCTTCGGCGGCGCTATCTCCGGCGACGTGGCCAGCTACCTGCCGCTGATCATCCCGGGGATCCTGGCCCAGACCACGCTGACCGCCTGCATCGCCACCGGCATCCAGCTGCGCGAGGACATGGACAAGGGAGTCTTCGACCGCTTCAAGTCGCTGCCGATCGCGCGGATCGCGCCCTTGGCCGGCCCGATGATCGCGGACGTGATCCGCTACACGGTCGCGACGGTGCTGACCTTCGCGACCGGCATCGCCATGGGCTACCGCCCCGGCGGCGGAGTGCTCGGCGTACTCGCGGCCGCGATCCTGGTGATTGCCTGCGGTTGGTCGATGGCCTGGATCTTCACCTGGGTCGGCATCAAGGGCCGTAGCGCCCAGGCCGTGCAGGCGATGTCGATGATGATCATGTTCCCGCTGACGTTCATGTCCAACGCGTTCGTGCCCGCCGACACCCTGCCCGGCTGGCTCGAGGCCTTCGTGAACGTCAACCCGGTCTCCCACGTGGTGACCGCCGTCCGCGACCTCGCCAACCACGGCCAGGTCACCGCGCAGGTGGGCTGGGCCGTGCTGGCCTGCGTCGCCGTGATCGCGGTCTTCGCGCCGCTGTCTGTCCGGGCCTACCGCAGCAAGGCTCTCTGAACCACCGCCGCGGCCTCCTCGGGGAGGTCGGCTGCCCGCTGCCCGGCGTACTCGGCCTGCATCTGGTCGAGTACGCCGGGCGCCCGGCTTTCCGCCAGGGCATGGGCGCGCTCCCACGACAGGCTCGGGATGCCGCGGTAGTAGCCGAAGCGCTCTCCGAGAGCCATCAGCCGGACGGCGTCGGGCGGCACGTCGGCCGGGTCGGGCTCCGAGATCAGCCACTGCCCGAGGGCGACCATCACGCCGCCGGCCACCGGCACGTCGATGTGCATGGGCGCCGCGTCGAAGAGCTGGGGCAGCCCCTCGGAGAGGCTGGCCGCCAGATCGTGTGCCTGGTGACGGCGTCCGTGCTGCACGTGGGCCACGAGCGCGGCTGCCTGGGAGAAGAGAACCCAAGGCGTCAGCTGCACGGCCATCGACATCCCGGGGATGATCCGGCTGGTCGCGGACTCGATGCCTTCGCGGTAGAGCGCCAGGCCCCGGTCGATGTCGCCGCGGGCCAGCTCGACCTCGGCGGCGCCGGTCGCCCCGAACGTCCACGACAGGCTCCCCCGGGCCCGCTCGTCGAGCCGGATCTCCTCGATCGAGCGCGCGGCCCCGTCCAGGTCGCCGGACCCCAGCTCGGCGAGGGCGATGACGCTGCGCAGCTGCACGCAGTCCTCGAAAGCGCCCAGCAGCTCCATCGTGGGCAGGGCGCGTCGGGCGCACTCGAGCGCGGTCGTCGGGTCGCCGGCCTGGACGGCGAGGCCGGCGAGCTGGGACTCCGCCATGGCGCGGAGCCAGGGTCCCGTCGAGTCGTCGGCCAGGAGCAGGGCCCGCTTGGCGGTGGCGGTGGCCTCGGCCACCTCACCGGAGTTCTCCTGCGCCTGGCAGAGCCACATCAGTGCCGTGCGCGCCACCATCAGATCGGGGTCGTTCGCCAGCGCTGCCAGCGTGGTCAGCTCGTGATCGTGGTTGCCGAACATCGCCATCAGCACCCGGGTGATCGCATTGCCGCGGGTGCCGGGCTCGCCAGGGCCGAGCTCGCGCAGCTGCTGCAGTGGCCGATCCGGGACCTTGCCGCTGATGATCGCGGTGCCGACGCTGAGGTCGGCCAGCACAGCGCGGAGCTCGTCTGCCTGTTGGGGCGTGGGGGTGAAGCCACTCAGCAGCTCCAGCACCGCGTCGGCCAGCCCGAAGACGGTCGTGTGGTCACCCTGGATGGTCCAGAAGTTGGTCAGGGTCGACACGAGCGGCACCACCGTGGGTGCGTCCCCCAGGTCGATGGCGTGGCGCAGCACGCCGCTCAGGTTGCCCGCCTCCTCGCGGATCTCGCGGGTGGCCCGCACCTGGTCCGCACCGAGCAGCCTGCTGCCCAGGGCGCGCGAGGTGTCGACCGCCCAGCCGAACAACGCCTGCTCGACGCGGGCTCGCTCACCGGACTCGTCGAGCCGGGCGGCGCCGTACTCGCGGACCGTCTCGAGGAAGCGATAGCGGACCGCGTCGTCCTCGCGGACCACCACCAGCGACTGCTCGGCCAGGTGGGTGATGTCGGACATCGCGTCGCGCCCCAGCACGGCGTCGGCCCCGGCGAGTGAGAACCCGTCGGGGAACACCGACAGCGAGCGCAGTGCTTCGCGCGGGCTGTCGCCCAGCAGCTGCCAGCTCCAGTCGATGACCGCCTCGAGCGTCTGGTGCCGGTCGGGCGCCGAGCGGTCGCCACCGCGCAGCAGCGCGAACCGGTCCTCGAGCCGCCGGCTCACGTCGGCCACCGACATCACCCGCACCTTGGCGGCGGCCAGCTCGATCGCCAGGGGCAACCCGTCGAGGCGGGCCACCAGCTGAGCGACCTCCGCGTCATCGAGGCGTACGCCGGGTCGCGCGGCCACGGCTCGCCGGTGGAAGAGCTCGATGGCGTCGCGCTCGCCGAGCTGCGGCAGCTGGTAGACCTGCTCGGCGGCGATACCGAGCGCGGCCCGTGAGGTAGTCAGCACCCGGAGGTCGGGCACGCTCACGGTCAGGAACGCGACCACGTCGGCCACGGTCTCCACCAGGTGCTCGCAGTTGTCGACGATCAGCAGCGTCGGGGCGCCGACGAGGTGCTGGGCAACCCGCCCGCGCAGGTCCGTGGTCGGCCGCGTGTGCCGGGTGGTGGCCACCGAGTCGCGCACCCCCAGGGCGGTGGCGATCTCGGGCAGCACCCCCTCGGGAGAGTTGACGCCGGCCAGCTCCACCAGCTGCACGACGGGTTGCTCGGCGAGCCGGCCGACCAGGTGGGCCATCCGCGTCTTGCCCAGGCCACCCGGGCCGATGATCGAGACGACCCGGGAGTGGTCGAGCAGCGCCCGGATCGCGGCGACGTCGGTGTCGCGGCCGATCATCGGCGCGGCGTCGTACTTCAGCCCCTCGCGCACCGGGGCGTCGCGGGCCAGCAGCTCGACGTGGAGACGCTGCAGCTGCTCGCCGGGCTCGGAGCCCAGGCGGTCGCGGGTCTCGCCGGCGTACGCCGCATAGCGCGTGAGCGCGGCCGGCACCCCGCGCGCCGCGGCCTCGGCCCGCAGCAGGCGGGCGAGGAGCTGCTCGTCGCGAGGATGGCGCTCGGCCAGGGGCTCGAGCAGGTCGAAGGCCTCGGTGTGGTTGCCGAGAGACAGGTGGGCGTCGGCCAGCACCGTGCGCGCCGCGTCGTGATCGCTGAGCGCGGCCGCGACCAGCTCACCCAGCGCCTCGTCGTCGGACTCCCCCGCACCGGCATCGACCCGCACGGCAAGGGCCGCCTCGGCGCAGAGCCGCGCGGTGTCGGGGTCGCTCGCCGCCTCTGCTCCGCGCGCCTGGGCCACCAGCCGCCGCAGCTCGAGGACGTCGACCTCGCTGTCACCGAGCCCGAGGCGGTAGCCCGCGCCGCTGAGCTCGATGACCTGCGGCTCGGTGCGCGAGCGGGTGCGGGAGACCAACACCTGCAGGGCCTTCTCCGGATGCTCGGGCAGCTCGTCGAGCCAGACCCGGCGGACCAGCTCGCCCGCGGAGACCGGTCGTGGTGAGGCCGCGGTGAGCACCGCGAGCAGCGTGTGGGCGCGCGCGCCGGGCACCGGTTCGCCCCGCCAGCGGACACCGTCCAGCAGCGTGAGTGCCGGACCGCCCATGGTCAGCGCCGAGCTACGCCGTCGCGCCGGGCGGCGGCGGACACCGCGCTGGCGACCGCGGGTCCCACCCTCGGGTCGAAGGGTGAGGGGATCACCATGTCCTCGCTCAGCTCGTCACCCACGAGCGCGGCCAGGGCGTTCGCGGCAGCGAGCTTCATGCCTTCGGTGATAGCCGTCGCGTGCACGTCGAAGGCGCCGCGGAAGATGCCGGGGAACGCCAGCACGTTGTTGATCTGGTTGGGGAAGTCGGAGCGACCCGTGGCGACCACCCGCGCGTGGCGGTGGGCCACGTCGGGGTGCACCTCGGGGGTCGGGTTGGCGAGCCCGAAGATGATCGCGTCGGGAGCCATCGTGGCCACGTGCTCCTCCGGCACGGTGCCGCCGGAGACGCCGATGTAGACGTCGGCGCCGACCAGTACGTCGGCCAGCGACCCGGTGCGTCCGAAGTGGTCGGCCGTGGACTCGGCCAGGGCCCGCTTCACCGGCGTCAGGTCACCGCGCCCGGAGTGCAGGACGCCCTTGCGGTCGGTGACCGCGAGATCCTTGATGCCGGCCTCGAGCAGGATCTTGGCCACCGCGACGCCCGCGGCGCCGGCGCCGGAGATCACTACCCGGGTCGACTCGGGAGTGCGGCCGGTGAGCTTGAGCGCGTTGGTCAGCGCGGCCAGGGCGACCACGGCTGTGCCGTGCTGGTCGTCGTGGAAGACCGGGATGTCGAGCAGCTCCTTGAGCCGCTCCTCGATCTCGAAGCAGCGCGGTGCGGAGATGTCCTCGAGGTTGATCCCGCCGAAGCTCGGCGCCAGCCGCACGACGGTCTCGATGATCTCGTCGGTGTCGGTCGTGGCCAGGCAGATCGGCACGGCGTCGACGCCGCCGAACTGCTTGAACAGCACCGCCTTGCCCTCCATCACCGGCATCGCCGCGGAGGGTCCGATGTCTCCGAGGCCGAGGACGGCGGTGCCGTCGGTGACCACGGCGACGGTGTTGGGCACCCACGTGTAGTGCTGGGTCAGCGACGGGTCGGCGGCGATCGCCTCGCACACCAGCGCCACGCCAGGGGTGTAGGCCATGGAGAGCTCGTCGCGGCCGGTGAGCGCCACGGTCGAGACGACCTGCATCTTGCCGCCTACGTGCAGGTCGAAGATCGGGTCTCCGGCGTGCGGGTGTGGGGTCGAGTCAGCGGCAGGCACGGTGAGCAATCTTTCCACAAGTCCTACCCGCGTCTCACAGTCGGCGTCGCGGGCGGGGCCAGGCCCGACCCAGCGCGACGGCCAGCACGTCGGCAACCGGACCGCGATGGCGCGAGTCGACGCCCTGCTCGGGGTTGTCGCTGAGCAGCCACCATCCCGTCGTACGCCGCTCGGCGACGCGTTTCACCGCCAGCGTCCCGTCGGCGAACCGGGCCACGACCACGTCGCCGACCCGAGGCGATCGCCGGTAGGAGACCAATAACCGGTCGCCCGGCCGCAGCGTCGGAGTCATCGACTCGCCACGCACGAGCGCGAAGCCGATGAACGCCCTGTCAGACGGGTACCCCACGCCTAGTAGTGTCCCAACTGTAGGAAAATTCGAACCGAGAGGACCCGCATGTTCGCGCGACTGTTCGCACCAACCGTCGAGGTTTCGGCCCACTGCGACCTTCCTTGCGGTGTCTACGACCCCGCCCAGGCCCGCATCGAGGCCGAGTCGATCAAGGCGATCATCGCCAAGGTCGCCGACAACGACGACCCCGACTTCCGCACGCGCGCCATCCTGATCAAGGAGCAGCGCTCCGAGCTGGTCAAGCACCACCTGTGGGTGCTCTGGACCGACTACTTCAAGCCCCCGCACTTCGAGAAGTATCCCCAGCTGCACACTCTCGTCAACGAGGCCACCAAGCTCGCCGGAGCCGGTGGCACCAAGGGCGAGCTGGACGCCGGCAAGGCTGACGAGCTGCTCGCGAAGATCGACGAGATTGCTGAGATCTTCTGGGAGACGAAGAAGGCCTAGGTACTAAGAACGCCGCCCCCGTCCATCACGGACTGGGGCGGCGTTCTGCGTCTCAGCCCACCAGCCAGCCGTAGGAGTAGATGAGACCCGCGAAGCCGCCGAGGGTCAGCCAGAAGGCGGTCCGAGCGGCGGCGTAGGCTGGTCTCGAGCAGCATGGGGTCGGCGTTGGTGGTCGGGTACGGCGCCGCGAACGCGCGTCGAGTGTGATGGGCGAGCAGTACGTCGATCCGGTCCATGTCCGTACAACGACGGACTTCACCCGGCGTAACGAACCTGGAGGTCGGTGATTCCGTTGATCCAGCCCGACCGGATCCGGGCCGGCTCACCGGCGCGGGCGATGTCGGGGGACTGGTCAGCGAGCGCCTCGAAGATCAGCTTGATCTCGAGGCGGGCCAGGTTGGCGCCGATGCAGTAGTGGGCTCCGTGCCCGCCGAATGCCAGGTGCGGGTTGGGCGAGCGCGTGATGTCGAAGGTGTACGGGTCGGTGAAGACGTCCTCGTCGTGGTTGGCGCTGGCGTAGAAGAGGCCGACCCGCTGCCCGGCTTTGATCTGTACGCCGCTGAGCTCGACGTCCTCCAGGGCCGTGCGCTGGAACGACGTGACCGGCGTGGCCCACCTGATCACCTCGTCGACCATCGCTTCGGGACGCTCGCGTTTCCAGAGGTCCCACTGGTCGGGGTTGTCGAAGAACGCGTTCATGCCGTGGGTGATCGCGTTGCGCGTGGTCTCGTTGCCGGCGACCGCGAGCGCGATCACGAAGAACCCGAACTCGTCGTCGGTCAGCCCGCGACCGTCCTTGTCAGCGTTGACGAGCTTGGTGACGATGTCGTCGCGCGGGTTGGCCTTGCGATCGGCGGCGAGACCCATGGAGTACATCAGCAGCTCGGTCGACGCTGCCTGCGGGTCGATCCCCGACTCGGGGTCGTCGGAGGTCATCTGGTTGGTCCAGACGAACAGCTGCTGCCGGTCCTCCGGCGGGACGCCGAGCATGTCCGCGATGGTCTCGAGCGGCAGCTCGGCCGCCACCTGTTCCACGAAGTTGCCGCTGCCCTGCGCCACGGCGTCGGCCACGATCCGCTTCGCCCGCGTCTCCATGATGTCGTCGAGGGCGCTGATCGCTCTCGGGGTGAAGCCGCGCGAGATGATGCTGCGGGTCTGGGTGTGCTCGGGTGCGTCCTGGTTGATGATCACGAACCGCGTGAGCTCCACCGCTTCCCGCGTGGAAGTCTCGGGATAACGGATGATCGCGCTGTTCTCGCGGCTGGAGAACACCTTGCTGTTCTTGGAGACGGCGGCCACGTCGGCGTGCTTGGTCAGCGCCCAGTAGCCGGTGCCCTCCATGCCTGCCCGCGCCGACGGCTCCTGCTCGATCCAGGTGATCGGCGCGGTCCGCCGCAGGGCCAGGAACTCGTCGTGCGGAACCGCCGCCAGGTTGACGTCGGGATCGGTGAGGTCGAATCCTGCGGGGACGGGGGACGCGGTCACGGTTCCTCCATAGGCTTACCATGCACATTGAGTGAGATGGATGTACAGAATCATCGGAAGTGTATGGTCTAGGTCAAGGAAGGGGGCTCGGATGAGGACGCACGGTTGGGCCGGCAAGCCTCCCCGCGACGCCGTCGAGGCGCGCGCCCGAGTGCTCGAGGCCGCTAGGGCGCGCCTGGCGGAGACGGGATCGACCACGACCGCCGAGGTGGCCGAGATCCTCGGCGTGACCCGGCAGACCGTCTACCGCTACTTCCCGAGCACCGAGGAGCTGCTGAACGCCGCGGCCATGGATGCCGTGACCGACCTGGTGTCCCGGCTCGCGGAGCACGTCAGCCGTCACCTGGCAGCCAACGACGGTGACGCGGGCGACGCCGTCGTGGAAGTGGTGGCCTTCGTCTACGAGCACCTGCGCGACGACCCCGCGCTCAACCACCTGATCGCCCCTGGCCGGATCAGCAGCACGCTCTCCGGCCTGACCGCCCCGACCTCCATCGCCCTCGGGCGCTCGCTGCTGGCCGGGTTCCCGGTCGACTGGGAGGCGGCCGGGCTGGAGGGCGACCTCGAGCGCGAGCTGGTCGAGCACCTGCTGAGGGTGCTGCAGTCCCTGGTGCTCGACCCGGGCGACCCGGAGCGATCCGCGGGCGAGCTTCGCGCCTACCTCCAGCGGTGGGTCGGCCCCCGCCCTGCGCGCTGCCGTCGTCCGCGGCGCCTCGGGCTGAGCCACGACGAAGACGCCATCCTCCGGCCGCCTGAAGATCTGGCCGGACCCACAGTAGGGTCAGAGCTGAGGGAGTCACGCCGAGGTCACCCAGCGGAGGACGAGCAACCATGTCTGAGACGGCCAGCGGCCAGGAGGGCGGACGGGCCGACGTCGAGCTGCGGCTGCCCGCCGACGGCGCCTACGTGTCGGTGCTGCGTACGACCACGGCCGGGCTCGCCGCACGGCTCGACTTCACCATCGACGACATCGAGGACCTGCGCATCGCGGTCGGCGAGGCCAGCGCCATGGTGCTGCCGGAGGCCGACGAGGGGTCCGACCTGGTCAGCACGTTCCACGTCGCCCCCGGCAAGCTGACCATCGCGCGTCAGCGTTTCCACCGCGAGCGAGATCGAGCCCGACTTCGACAGCTTCGCCTGGCAGGTGCTGACCACCCTGGCCTCGAGCGCCGAGGTCGTCCAGGCGGACGGGCAGTTCACCGTTCGGCTCTCCATGACCTCATCGGCCGTAGGAGCCGGCCTCTGACATGACATCCCCTTCCACTCGGGACGACGAGGGTGCCTCGGAGGAGACGCTGACCCGCGTCGAGGTGACGCGCCAGCGCAGCGCGGGATTCTTCGTGCAGTTCCACGACGAGAGCGTGAGCAGTGCCGCGCGCGACCAGGCGCGCGACTCGCTCGTGCACCTGCACCTGCCGCTGGTCGAGCACTGCGCGCGCCGGTTCCGCAACCGCGGCGAGCCGTTCGAGGACCTCGTGCAGGTCGGCACGATCGGGCTGATCAAGTCGATCGACCGCTTCGACTCCGACCGGGGCGTGGAGTTCTCGACGTACGCGACCCCGACGATCATCGGCGAGATCAAGCGCTACTTCCGCGACAAGGGCTGGGCGATCCGGGTGCCCCGGCGGCTGCAGGAGCTGCGGATGCAGATCGGCGCGACCAGTGCCGAGCTGACCCAGTCGCTGGGCCGCTCCCCCACGCCGCGCGAGCTGGCCGAGACGATCGGGTGCAGCGTCGAGGAGATCGTCGAGGGCATCGAGTCCAGCAACGCCTACTCCACCCTGTCGCTCGACGCGTCCGACGACGGCGATGACGGCGGCGGCAGCAGCATGCTGGACGCCCTCGGCGTCGACGACGAGGGCCTCGAGCACGTCGAGATCCGCGAGTCCCTCAAGCCGCTGCTCGACGAGCTCGACCCCCGCGAGAAGAAGATCCTGCTGCTGAGGTTCTTCAAGAACATGACCCAGTCGCAGATCGCCGAGGAGATCGGCGTCTCGCAGATGCACGTCTCCCGGCTGCTCAACCGGACCCTGGAGCAGCTCCGGGTCTCGCTCGAGAGGGACTGACCCAGCAGCGCTACGCCGTGGGGTCGTCCGCCAGCGCCGCGATGCTGGCCGGGTGGAGCATGCCGGCGATCACGACCAGGGCCGCGACCAGGAGCAGGATGGCCACGAGCGCGATGTCGCGGAGGTTCCAGGCGAGGCCGAGCTGGATCAGCTGCGTGATCAGCACCGGCCCGCGAGCCCAGCCCTGCTGCCGGGTCAGCGCCCAGGCGCACAGCACCAGGACCGCGCCGTAGATCACGAAGAAGATGGCCGTGGAAACGCCCAGCGAGATCCGATCCGCAGAGACGCTGGCCAGCTCCAGGACCGCGAAGGCGAGCAGCAGACCGCCCTGGATCACCACCATGGAGGCGGCCACGGTCAGCGGAGCGGGGTTCGCAGGTCGGGGGGGCACCGGAGCAGCGTAGGCAATTAGTGCGCGCTGTGACCCAACCGACCAACGGAAACGCTTGATCCGCAGACGATTAGTTGACACTCTGGGGGTGCGCTAGTGAAAACGTTCACATTTGCACGTATAAGCGCGCCCGCAGGCCTGAGCACCCCTGCCTGCACCCAAAGCAGAAAGAGAGATCCACCAGCCATGGATTGGCGCCACCGTTCCGCATGCCTCGACGAGGACCCGGAACTGTTCTTCCCGATCGGCAACACCGGTCCGGCCATCCTCCAGATCGAGGAGGCCAAGCAGGTGTGCCGACGCTGTGATGTGCGCGAGCAGTGTCTCGCGTGGGCGCTGGAGGCTGGTCAGGACCACGGCGTGTGGGGTGGGCTGAGCGAGGACGAGCGGCGCGCGCTCAAGCGCCGCAACGCGCGGTCCCGCGTCCGTACTGCCTGAGCGGACCCGGTCTCGACACGCCGGTTGCGAGGTCGCGAGCTCGCTCGCACGGCTCGCTCGACCACCATCAGTAGACCGGGCCGTCGCAAGCTCCGTCCGGTCTACTCGAACGGCACGTCGACGACGGCACGGGTACCGCCGTCGGGCGCCGCGGTCAGCTCCAGCTGACCGCCCAGCTCGGACTCGACCAGGGTGCGCACGATCGACAACCCCAGGTTCGTCGACTCGTCCAGGTCGAAGCCGGCGGGCAGCCCCCGGCCGTCGTCGTCGATCGTGACGTGCATCCGGCCGACTAGCCGGCGCACGCTGACCACGATCTCCCCCGAGATCTCGGTCGGCTCCGCTGACGGGTCGCCGGCCGGGTCGGCCGGGTAGCCGTGCTCGACGGCGTTCTGCAGGATCTCCGTCAGCACCATCGCCATCGCCGTCGCCGTCTCGGAGGGCAGCTCGCCGAAGCTCCCGTCACGGCGTACCCGCACCTGTCCGGCGACGTCGCTCACCTCGGTCACCATCGCGCCGAGACGGTCGGCGATCTCGTCGAACTCGACGTTCTCCTCGACCGCCTGGCTGAGCGTCTCGTGCACGATCGCGATCGAGCCCACCCGGCGTACCGCCTCCTCGAGGGCCGACTTGGCCGAGGGCGAGTCGATCCGGCGTGCCTGGAGTCGCAGCAGGGCCGCCACCGTCTGGAGGTTGTTCTTCACCCGGTGGTGGATCTCGCGGATGGTGGCGTCCTTGGTGACCAGCTCGCGGTCGCGGCGGCGCAGGTCGGTCACGTCGCGGACCAGGATCAGCCCGCCGATCAGCTCACCGGCAGGCCGGAGCGGGATGGACCGGACGATCAGCGTCACCTGGTCGTTGCCGATCTCGGTGTCGCGGTGGGCGCGCGCACCGAGCACGGCGCTGAGGGTCTCCTCGTCCGGCCGTCGTCGCGGCGGCACCAGGTCGCGGGTCAGGTCGGCCAGCGAGAGCCCGGCCAGGTCACCGGAGACGCCGAGCCGGCGATAGACCGACAGCGCGTTGGGGCTCGCGTAGACCACCCGACCCGCAGCGTCGACCCGGAGGAACCCGTCGCCGACGCGCGCGGTGTCCGCGTGGTCGCTGCGCTGACCGGGTGACGGGAAGTGGCCGGCCGCGATCATCTGGGTCAGGTCGGCCGCGCTCTGCAGGTAGGACAGCTCGAGCCGGCTGGGGGTCCGCACGCCGAGCAGGTTGGTGTTGCGGGCGATCACCGCGATCACCCGGCCGGCGTGCCGCACCGGGATCGTCTCCACCCGCACCGGCACGTCGTCGCGCCACTCCGGGTCGCCGTCGCGGACCAGCCGCCCTTCGGAGTACGCCGTGTCCAGCATCGGCCGACGCCCGGTCTTCACGAAGGTGCCGACGATGTCGTCGACGTACGCCGTCGGGCCGGTGGTCGGCCGCATCTGTGCGGCTGCCCAGAAGCCGGTGGCCTCGCGGTCGGGGAGCCACAGCACCAGGTCGGCGAACGACAGGTCGGCGATGATCTGCCAGTCCGCCATCAGCAGCTGTAGCCACGCGACGTCCCCGGGTTCGAGGTCGGTGTGGCTGCGCACCAGATCGGCGAGGGTCGGCACCCGGCAAGGGTAGGGCGTGGCCCTCGGAAGTGTCCGGGATCACCCCGGCCCGCCCGATCCGGAAATGGTTTGGCAGGATGACCCCTATGTTCTCGGCATACTGGGGGAAAGTCCTCGAAGACGATCACTCAGTGCCAACCGATCGCCCCCTGGCGGACCTCACCGCCGAGCTCACGCAGATGCTCGGCGACCCTGACCCGTACGTGCGCGACGACATCGCCTACCCGACCCTGTGCGCGTGGATCGGCCGGGGTGAGTACGACGACCTGCTGCCCGGCCTCGGCGACGGGATGGCCGCGGGTCTGCGCACCGGGCTCGGCCAGTCCGGCACCGACAGCGTCTTCCGGCGCAGCTTCTCCGCGCTGATCCTGGCCGAGTGCATCGCCCGCGACACCGACCGCCCGCTGGTGCCCGGCGGCAAGGTGC
Source organism: uncultured Actinomycetota bacterium (assembly GCA_963769475.1). GTDB lineage: Bacteria > Actinomycetota > Actinomycetes > Propionibacteriales > Nocardioidaceae > Nocardioides. The sequence continues at coordinate 1,014,575 of CAVYLX010000005.1, forward strand.
TCGAGTGGGGCGACCGGATCGCGACCTGGATCCTCGAGGAGCAGGACCTGCGCGGCTTCGTGCCGGGCAAGGGCTGGGCCCACGCCGTGGCGCATGGCGCCGACGCGCTGGCCACGCTGGGTCGCTCCCCTCATGTCGGCAAGGCCGAGCTGAACGTCCTGCTCGACGTCATCGCCGAACGTCTTGCCCTGCCGGTCACCCAGCTGTTCGTGCACGGCGAGCCGGACCGGCTGGCGACCGCCACGATGGCGCTGCTCCGGCGCGACCACGTGCCGATCGAGACCCTCGAGGCCTGGGTGTCGCGGCTGGGCCAGATCGCGCGCCGCCGGTCCACCAACGGCGATCCCTACCTGGTGAGCGGCAACACCGAGGCGTTCCTGCGCGCCCTCTACCTCCAGCTCGCGCTGGGCCCGAAGCCTCCCGCCGTACGCGCCGACCTGCTGCTCCTCCTGGTCGACGAGCTCCGCATCACCAACCCGGGGACGCTGGGGCGGACCACCCCTTAACTCGCTAGTAACCTGCGGGCATGACCGAGAACCTCGAAGGACACAGCGGACAGCTGGCCGTCGCCGTCGCCCGCGCGCACGGTGTGGAGACCATGTTCACGCTCTCGGGGGCCCACGTGTTCCCGATGTACGACGGCGCCGTGAAGGCCGATCCGCCGATGCGGTTGCTCGACGTACGCCACGAGCAGACGGCGGCCTTCGCTGCCGAGGCCACCGGCAAGCTGACCCGGGTGCCGGGGCTGGCCGTGCTGACCGCCGGCCCTGGTGTCACCAACGGTGTGAGCGCGATCGCGCAGGCCCAGTTCGCGGGATCCCCCATGGTGGTCGTGGGCGGCCGCGCGCCGGCCAACCGCTGGGGCAGCGGGTCGCTGCAGGAGCTCGACCAGCCGCCGATCGTCGCCTCGGTCTCCAAGCTGGCGAAGACGCTGCACACCGCCGGCGACGTGCTCGACGGCATGCACGAGGCGTTCACCGCCGCGGGCTCCTCGCACCGCGGGCCGGTCTTCGTCGACGTACCGATGGACGAGTTCTTCAACATCGCCAAGGGTGAGCTGCCGGGCGTCAGCTCGCTGCGTGGCGCCGACCCCGACACCGACGCGATCGACCGGATCGCCGGCCTGCTGGCCGGGGCGTCGCGGCCGGTGCTCATCCTCGGCACCGACGTCTGGGCCGACCGGGCCGACGAGGCCGCGCTGCGCTTCGTCGAGGCCGTCGGCGTGCCCGTCATCACCAACGGCATGGGCCGCGGCGTCATCCCGGGCGGCCACCCCTTGCTCTCGACCAAGGCCCGCAGCCAGGCCCTCGGCGGTGCCGACCTGGTCGTCGTGGTCGGCACCCCGCTCGACTTCCGGCTGGGCTACGGCATCTTCGGAGGCAAGGAGGAAGGGTCGACGCCGGCGCAGGTCGTGCACATCGCCGACTCCCCCGGCCAGGTCTCCGGCCACGCCACCCTCGCCGACTCGGTGTCCGGCGACCTCACCTCGGTCTTCGACGGTCTGCAGGCGGCGCTCGAGCGCGGCTCGAAGCCCGACTGGTCGGCCTGGGTCGGCCAGCTGCAGGACACGGTGAAGTCCGCCACCGCGCGCGACCTCGAGCTGCTCGGCGCCGAGGCCGACCCGATCCACCCCGCCCGCATCTACGGCGAGCTGGTGCCCCGCCTCGCCGAGGACGCCGTCGTGATCGGTGACGGCGGCGACTTCGTCAGCTTCGCCGGCAAGTTCGTCGAGCCCAAGCGGCCCGGCGGCTGGCTCGACCCCGGCCCCTACGGCTGCCTCGGCGCCGGGCTCGGCTCGGCGATCGCGGCCCGTCTCGCGCGGCCGTCGGCACAGGTGGTGCTGCTGCTCGGCGACGGCGCCGCCGGCTTCTCGCTGATGGACGTCGACACGCTGGTGCGCCACAACCTCCCGGTCGTGATGGTGATGGGCAACAACTCCGCCTGGGGGCTGGAGAAGGGTCCGATGCAGATGCTCTACGGCTACGACGTCGTGGCCGACCTCGCCGAGCGCACGGCGTACCACGAGGTCGTGAAGGCGCTCGGCGGCGCGGGCGAGATGGTGACCGACCCGAAGCAGATCGGGCCCGCGCTCGACCGCGCGTTCGCGTCGGGTGTGCCCTACCTGGTCAACATCATCACCGACGTCGAGGCGGCGTACCCGCGCAACACGTTCGGGATCTAGGCATGCGGATCAGACGCGCGCGGCCGGAGGAGCACGCCGAGATCGGGGCGATCACGCTCGCGGCGTACGACCCGTTCCTGCTCGGAGCCGAGGACTTCTATCGCGAGCACCTGCTCGACGTGGCCGCGCGCGACCGCGACGCCGAGGTGTGGGTGGCCACTCCGGACGACACCGACGAGCTCCTCGGCAACGTGACCCTCTGCCCCAAGGGCTCGCCCTGGCGCGAGCTCGGCAAGGACGACGAAGGCGAGTTCCGGATGCTCGCGGTGGCCCCGACCGCCCAGCGGCGGGGCGTCGGCGAGGCGCTGGCCACGTTCGTGGTCGAGCGCTTCCGGTCGGAAGGCGCGGCAGGGATGGTGCTCTCCAGCCTGCGCGAGATGGACGGCGCCCACCGGATCTACGAACGGCTCGGGTTCCGCCGCGCCCCCGACCGGGACTGGTCTCCCGCCCCCGGCGTGGACCTCATCGCCTACAGCCTGGAGTTCTGATGGAAGCCACCCTGACCTTCACCGTCACCGAGGCCGACACCGCCGAGGCGGTCGGCTCCGGCAGCCTGCCCGTGCTCGGCACGCCCGCGACTGCTCGCCTGGTGCGAGGCGGCCACCTGCGCCGCGATCGACCCGACCCTCGAGGCCGGCTCGACCAGCGTCGGCACCCGGATCTCGCTCGAACACCTCGCCGCCAGCCCGGTCGGCCAGGAGGTCGAGGTCACCGCCTCCGCGGCGTACGTCGACGGCCGGCTGCACCGCTTCACCGTCGGCGCCCGCCATCTGGGGGGCAACAACAAGGTGATCGGCTCCGGCGAGATCACCCGGGTGGTCGTCGACGCCGAGAAGTTCCTCTCCCGCATCTGAAATGCAACGAACCCCCAGCCTGGTGGCTGGGGGTTCGACGTATTTCAGCGCTCAGCTGTTGGGGCGCTTGCCGTGGTTCGCAGCCTTCTTACGACGCGAACGGCGCTTGCGGCCGGTCTTGCCCATGGTGTTCCTCCTGGATCGAGATCGAGCCATCCTCCCAGGTCCCGACCCCAGTCACGAAATCGGGTTGAGCTCAGCCCTTGCGGATCTCCACCGAGACCTCGCGGATCCGGAGCATCACGCGCTGGCGCAGCTCTTCGGGCGCCTCCTCGGAGCAGGAGCGCGCCACGACGGACTTCACGGTCCGCTGCAGGTCGTACTTCTCCAGGCACGGGTTGCAGGAGTCGAGGTGCAGCCGGACCTCGCTGCAGTCGGCCTCGTCGAGCTCGTTGTCGATGAAGTAGACGATCCGCTCGAGGTAGTCGGCACACTCGGAGGCGGAGACCTCGTCACCGTGGGGGTGGGTCATGACTTCTTCCCCTCACCGGAGACGGTGCCCGCGGGAAGCAGGTCGTTGGCGCGGACGTAGTCGGACAGCATGTCGCGCAGCTGGCGTCGGCCGCGGTGCAGGCGGGACATCACGGTCCCGATCGGGGTCTCCATGATCTCGGCGATCTCCTTGTAGGCGAATCCTTCGACATCGGCGAGGTAGACGGCCATCCGGAACTCCTCGGGAAGCCGCTGCAAGGCGTCCTTGACCTGCGAGTCGGGCAGGTGCTCGAGCGCCTCCATCTCGGCGGACTTCAGACCCGTCGAGCTGTGCGACTCCGCGCGGGCGAGCTGCCAGTCCTCGACGTCCTCGGACATCGACTGCTGCGGCTGGCGCTGCTTCTTGCGGTAGGTGTTGATGAAGGTGTTGGTCAGGATGCGGTAGAGCCAGGCCTTCAGGTTGGTGCCCGGGCGGTACTGGTGGAACGCGGAGTACGCCTTGGCGAAGGTCTCCTGCACCAGGTCCTCGGCGTCGGCCGGGTTGCGGGTCATCCGCATGGCCGCGGAGTACAGCTGGTCGAGGAACGGCAAAGCGTCGCGCTCGAACCGAGCCGTGCGCTCGGCATCGGTCTCGGACGCCACGTCGACGTCGGGAGAGTCAGTCACAGGAGTGTCAGTCATCAGGTCCCAGCCTACGTCGGCCGCGGGACGTTCGAGCAGTGCCATCACATGGGTAAGAACACAGTGCCCCTGCGGGTCATTCCCCCACGATCTCCCGCACGATCCACTCGAGCGTCGACTCGACCACGATCTCCATGGCCTCGTCCTGCGAGATCGTCCCTCGTTTCGGCACCTTGAAGCCGTGGTCGGCGTCCGGCACCACGGCCATCTCCATCTCGTCGGGGAACGCCTCCGGGCGGCCCATGGTGTCCTTCTCGCCCTGCACGACCAGGGTCGGCACCTGCGACCCGCGCAGCTCGTGGAGCCGTGACTTCTCCGGCCGGCCCGGTGGATGCAGCGGGAACGCCAGCGCGAGGCAGCCCACCGCCCCCAGGTCCTTCGCGCAGCGGGCGGCCGAGCGGGCGCCGGCCGAGCGGCCGCCGAGCACGAGCGGGGTCCGGATCCGGAGCTTGTCGTAGGCCGCCACCAGGGCGGCATCCAGCGTGGGCGGCGGCGTGGCCACCTTGCGACCGGCGACCCGCCAGGGCTGCTCGAAGCGCACCACGCTGATGCCGTTGCGAGGCAGGTGCCGGGCCAGCGCCTCGAGGTCGCGCGCCTCGATGCCGTTGCCGGCGCCGTGGCTGAGCAGGAGGGTCGCGATCGGGGTGCGCGCGCGGTCGGTCACCAGGCGCCCGACGCCGTGCGGGGTGTCGACACGGAGCTCGGTGCTCATCCGTCCGCCAGCGGCAGCGGCTCGAGCAGCTCGGGGCCGTTGTTGCGCACGTTGCCGACCATGGTCGAGACGGGATAGGCCTCGAGGTTGCCCGGAGCGGCGGGGACGAGCAGGTCGAGCAGGTGGTCCTTGGGGGCGTTGGGGTCCAGCCAGGCGCCCCAGCGCTCCGGCTCGACCATCAGCGGCATCCGGTCGTGGATGTGGCCGACGGCGTCCTCCGCCTCCGTCGTGAGCACCGTGCAGGTCCAGCGGAAGCGGTCGGGGTCGTCCTCGGCCCGCTCCGGGTCCCGCCAGATCTCGTAGAGCCCGGCCATCGCGAGCGTGCCGTGGTCCTTGGGCCGGATGAAGAAGGGCTGCTTGCGCGGCTTGCCGGCTGCGGTCAGCTCCTCGGTGGGGTACCACTCGAAGTAGCCGTCAGCGGGCAGCAGGCAGCGGCGGGCGGCGAACGCCCTGCGGTAGGCCGGCTTCTCGGCCACCGTCTCCATCCGGGCGTTGATCATCCGGTTGCCGATCTTGGGGTCCTTGGCCCAGGACGGGATGAAACCCCAGGTCAGCGTGCGGAGCTGGCGCTGTGGCGGCGCCTGCTTGTCGACGGACGGCGGGCGCTCGACCACGGCGTACACCTCTTTGGTGGGGGCCACGTTGTAGTCGGGCGGCAGCGGAGCGTCGACCCTGTTCTCGACGATCTCGAACTCCTCGACGAGGTCCTCGGGCTTCCGACTGGAGGCGTAGCGGCCGCACATGTCGTCACCTTAGTGCGGCGCCCCGACACGCCCGAAGACTCCCGGATGGGACAAAAGTTGCGCACGAGGCGTCACGATGTCCCGTTTCGACCGTTGGAGTGACGTGAGAACCATCTTCCCCTCGGGACCTCAGGCACACGGCGACGCCCCGCTCATCGCGGCGGCGCGCACCGGGGACGCCGACGCGTACGCCGAGCTGACCGAGCGCCACACAGATGCAGCGCGCCGGCTGGCGCGCCTGCTCGTGCCTACCGACGAGGCCGACGCACTGGTCTCGGAGGCGTTCGCGAAGGTCAAGCTCGTGCTGCAGCGCGGCGACGGCCCCGACCTCGCCTTCCGCCCCTACCTCCTCACCGCCGTACGCCGGCTCCACGTCGACCACGGCGCGACCGCGCCCGAGTCCGGCGGGCCCGACGACGCAGCGGCCGCCCGCGCGTTCACGTCGCTGGCCGAGCCCTGGCGGATGGTGCTGTGGCACACCGAGGTCGAGGGCGAGTCGCCCGACCAGGTCGCCGTCCTGCTGGGCGAGCCCGCCGAGTCCGTGCCCCCGCTCATCGCCCGGGCCCGCGAGGGCATGCGGATCGCGTGGCTGACGATGCACGAGCCCGCAGCGGGCAAGGAGTGCGAGTGGACGCGGCACAACCTCGGCGCCTATGTCCGCAAGGTCTCCTTCGACCGCGACACTGCCCGCGTCGAGCGGCACCTCGAGGAGTGTGAGGGCTGCACGGCGATCTCGCTCCAGCTCACCCAGGGCAGCTCCGACCTGCGTGCCATCCTCGCTCCGCTGGTGCTCGGCGCCGCGGCCGAGTCCTATCTCGCCACGACCAAGAGCGCGAAGGCTCCCCGCAAGCCCCGCAAGCCTGCCCGCGTCGCCGCCCGCAGGACAGCGGCCATCGGCGGCATTGCCGCTGTGTTCAGCAGCATCGCGAGTGCTCCGGCGAGCGCAGCCAGCCGCGTCGGCGACCAGCTCGCCAGGGCGAAGGACTTCGCCGTCCACCGCACCGCGGCAGCTGCCGTGGCCGGCGTGGCCGCCGTCGCCGTGATCGCCGGCGGCACATTCATCGTGGTGCAGACCGCCGACGGCCCGCTCGAGGCCAGCGCGGAGGCTCCGCGGGGCCTCGTCCTCGACGACAACACGACAGAGGCCGGCGACCCCGAGACCTCAGGCGACCCGTCCGAACCCGGCTCGAGCGACATCGGAGACGCAGCGTCGGCGTCGCGGTCCGAGAGCGCCTCCGACGACCCGTCGGACAGCGAGTCCTCCTCGCCCTCGGACGACGCGACCGAGGAGGGCACCGACGGCCCTTCGGACAACCCGACCCAGAACCCCACCGGCCCCGGCCGGCCCAGCGAGCAGCCTTCCGGGCACCCCACCCAGCAGCCGACACGGCCGCCGACGCAGCAGCCGACCCAGCCTCCGACTCAGGAGCCGACGCAGCCGCCCACCCAGGCGCCTGCTCCCCCCACTGACCTGAGCATCTCGGCCACGACCAGTGACCTCGTCGGCCTGCTGTGGGGCATCGACGTTCGCATCACCGGTCTCGCCGCCGGAGGCACCGCAACGCTTCGGGTGGAGACCAGCAGCGGCAGCATCGGTATGGACGGCCGTTGCTCGGGCGGTACCTGCCACGTCACGGAGACCCCGTCGACGTACCGGTTCCGGACCACGACGCTGCTCGGCCGCTCGAGGACCGTCACCTTCACGGTGTATCCCGACGGCGACGCGGACGCGAACACCAGCGACAACTCCACCTCGGTGACGGTGGGCTAGTGCCCTGAGGCCAAAGTCCTTGCGCGCTTCGCGCGCACATGGCGCGCGCCTCGCTGTGTTGGCGTCGCTCGACGTGCGCCCAGCATGGCTTCGCTCCGCCGCCTTGCCATCCACACACCCTGAACACGCCAACCGCATAACGACTTCGGACTCAGGGCACTACTCGATAGCCCGTGGACCGATCGGGTACTACTGAGGTATGTCCCTCAGCCGTCTGATCGCCCGCCCGATGCTCGCGTCGATGTTCGTGGTGGGTGGGGTCCACGCCCTACGCAACGCGCCGGCCCTGGCGGCGAAGGCGGGCCCGGTGACCGACAAGCTGGTCCCGCTGCTGCAGAAGGCGGCACCCCAGCTGCCGATCCCGACCGACCCGGCCATGCTGATCCGGATCAATGCGGCCACCCAGATCGCGTCGGGCCTGACCCTGGCGACCGGCCGGGCACCGCGGCTCTCCGCTGCGGTCCTGGCCGCGACGATCGTGCCGACCACGTTCGGCGGGCACCGGTTCTGGGAGCTCGACGACCCGACGGCTCGCACCCAGCAGCGCCTGCACTTCTTCAAGAACGTCAGCATGCTCGGCGGACTGGTGATCGCGGCCGGCGACACCGACGGCAAGCCGGGCGTGGCCTGGCGGGCGCGACGCGTCGCCAAGGACGCCCGCCGCGAGGCGAAGCACCTCGGCAGGACCGCCCGCCGGGAGGCGAAGCTCGCGAAGGCGCAACTGACCTAGAATCACCGCAAATGACTCCCGTCCCAGGCCTGTGGCTCGCCCCGCGCGCGTTACATCCCGTCGAGGCGGTGGTCTCCCTTCCCGGCAGCAAGTCCCTCACCAACCGCGCGCTGGTGCTGGCGGCCATCGCCGACCGGCCCTCCGTCGTACGCCGTGCCCTGCGGTCGCGCGACACCGAGCTGATGGCTTCGGCGCTGACCGCACTCGGCTCGACCGTCGACAGCTCCGGTGACGACTGGGAGGTGCGGCCGGGTCCGTTCGGGAGCGACGCGGAGGTCGACTGTGGCCTCGCCGGCACCGTGATGCGGTTCGTGCCGCCGATCGCCGGCCTCTCGACGGGCGTCGTGTCGTTCGACGGTGACCCCCACATGCGCAACCGCCCGATCGGCGAGGTGCTGACCGCGCTGCGTGCCCTCGGCGTCGAGATCGACGACGACGGCCGCGGAGCGCTGCCGTTCGCGGTGCGCGGCACCGGGTCGGTGCCCGGAGGCACGGTGGTGGTCGACGCCTCCGCCTCGTCGCAGTTCATCTCGGCGCTGCTGCTGGCCGGCGCCCGCTTCGAGCACGGCGTCGACGTACGCCACGACGGCAAGCCGGTGCCCTCGCAGCCCCACATCGAGATGACGGTGGCGATGCTGCGCGAGCGCGGCGTCGAGGTCGACGACACCGACGCGAACCGATGGTCGGTCTCCCCCGGCCCGATCCGGGCCGTGGACACCGTGATCGAGCCCGACCTCTCCAACGCCGCGCCGTTCCTGGGCCTGGCCGCGGTCTCGGGCGGGTCGGTCACCGTCCGCGACTGGCCACGCGCCACGACCCAGCCCGGCGACGCGCTGCGCGACATCCTGACCCGGATGGGCTGCTCGGTCTCCTGGGTCGACGAGGGGCTGCAGGTCACCGGGCCGGACGCCCTCGAAGGCATCGACATCGACCTGCACGACGAGGGCGAGCTGACGCCGGCGGTGGCCGCGCTGTGCGTCGCTCGCCCGGACGCCCTCCCACCTCCGCGGCATCGCCCACATCCGCGGCCACGAGACCGACCGGCTGGCCGCCCTGGCCAAGGAGCTCGGCGGGCTCGGCGCCGACATCGTCGAGCATCCCGACGGCCTCGAGATCCGGCCCGCGCCGCTGACGGGCGACATCTTCCACACCTACGCCGACCACCGGATGGCGCACGCCGGCGTGATCGTCGGCGCCGCTGTCGACGGCGTACAGGTGGAGGACATCGACACGACCAGCAAGACCTTCCCCGACTTCGCGTCGTTCTGGGCCGGGCTCATCCGCTGATGTCCGGGCGCTACTCCGACCAGGACGTCGAGCACTACGACCGCCCTCGTCGGCGTACCCGGCCCCGCACCAAGGAGCGCCCGACCTACGACGACGCCGTCGACGGCGTCGTGGTCACGGTCGACCGCGGCCGCCTCACGCTGCTCGTCGACGGCACCGTCGTGCTCGCCGTGAAGGCAAGGCCGCTGGGCCGCAAGGGCGTGGTGGTAGGCGACCGGGTGCGGGTGGTGGGCGACGTCTCCGGTGCCGACGGCTCCCTGGCCCGGATCGTGGAGGTGCAGGAGCGGACGACGACCCTGCGTCGCACCGCCGACGACGACGACCCCGTCGAGCGGATCATCGTGGCCAACGCCGAGCAGCTGGTGATCGTCACCGCCCTCGCCGATCCTGAGCCGCAGCCCCGCCTGATCGACCGCGCGCTGGTCGCCGCGTTCGACTCCGGCATGCAGCCCCTGCTGTGCCTGACCAAGGCCGACCTCGCCGACCCGGAGACTCTCCTGTCGACGTACCGCTCGCTGGGCGTGCCGTGGGTGGTGACCGAGCGCGGTGGCGACCTCACCGAGGTCCGCGACCGGCTGCGGGGCAAGACCAGCGTGCTGATCGGGTCCAGCGGCGTCGGCAAGTCCACTCTGGTCAATGCGCTGGTGCCCGAGGCGCGTCGCGACGTCGGCGTGGTCAACGCGGTCACGGGTCGCGGCCGCCACACCTCCACGTCGGCGTACATGCTGGCCCTGCCGGACGATGAGGGCTGGATCATCGATACGCCCGGCATCCGCTCGTTCGGGCTCGCGCACGTGCAACCTGAGCAGCTGATCACGGCATTCCCGGACCTCGACGAGATGACCGCCTCGTGCCCCCGGGGCTGCACGCACGGCGACGAAGAGCCCGAGTGCGGTCTCGACGAGGCGGTCGCGGCCGGGCAGGCCGATCCCGTGCGGGTCGCGTCGTTCCGGCGGTTGCTGGCCGCCCGGAGCGGCCCCGACTACTAGTGTCCTAGAGCGGCGGGTAGACCGCCTTCGAGCCGGCCTCGCCGGTGAGGAAGGCATAGACCAGGGTGGCGATCGCGCCGGCCGCGAGCAGCAGCATCAGCAGCACGCGGACCGCGCCCTGCCTGCTGTGCAGCCACGCCGCCACCACCGCGACCAGACCGAAGCCGCTGACCACCCAGCGCAGGATGCTGGCCAGGTCCTCGTGCTCGTCGAGCTGCTCGGCGAACTCACCGGTCGCCGAGGCGAACCGATCGTCGCGCAGGTCGCCGCCGGTGATGAAGGCCGTCCAGATCAGGACGACGGACAACAGCGCCAGCACCACGAGCGGCCAGCGCAGGCGATCGCGCAGGTTCGGCAGGAGGTAGAGCAGGGCGGCGAGGCAGGCCAGTGGTGTGAAGACGACCGCCGCGTGCACGACCAATGGGTGGAGCGGGAGGCCGTTGATCTCCATAGGTGGACGATAAAGCAGATTGCTGAACGTAGCCTGTGCCCGTGAGCATCGACTACACCGACGACCTTCGCCTCGCGCACGTGCTCGCCGACGATGCCGACTCGCTGACCACGGCCAGGTTCCAGTCGCTGGACCTGCACGTGATGAGCAAGCCGGACCTGACCCCCGTCACCGACGCCGACCAAGCGGTCGAAGAGGGCATCCGGCGGACCCTGTCGCGGGTCCGGTCCCGCGACGCCATCACCGGCGAGGAGCAGGGCAGCTCCGGCAACAGCCAGCGGAGATGGATCGTCGACCCGATCGACGGCACCAAGAACTTCGTCCGCGGTGTCCCGGTCTGGGCCACGCTGATCGCGCTCGCCGTCGACGACGAGGTGGTGCTCGGCGTGGTCTCCGCCCCCTTGCTGCAGCGGCGCTGGTGGGCGTCGAACGGCAACGGCGCGTGGACCGGCCGGTCGCTGCTCAAGGCCAAGCAGTGCCAGGTCTCCGACGTACGCCGGCTCGAGGACGCCTCGCTCTCCTACGCCTCCCTCATCGGCTGGGAGCAGCGCGACCGCCTCGAGGACTTCATGTCGCTCATGCGGCGCTGCTGGCGCACCCGCGCGTACGGCGACTTCTGGTCCTACATGCTGCTCGTGGAAGGGGCCGTCGACCTGGCCGCCGAGCCGGAGCTCGAGGTCTACGACATGGCCGCACTCGACGTGATCGTCCGTGAGGCGGGCGGCCGGTTCAGCTCCCTGGACGGCACCGACGGACCCTGGGGCGGCAACGCGCTCGCCTCCAACGGGCACCTGCACGAGGCCGCGCTGTCCTTCCTGGGCGCGATGCCGGACCGCGACGACCCCGACTGGCCGGCCACCGGAGAGGGCACCGTGTCCGACCTGCGCTCCCACCGCGTCCGACCCGTGGACGACGAGACCATCTGACTCTGGTCAGCCGACCGGCACATGAGTAACGTCAGCCGCATGCGTATCGGCGACATACTCAACGCCAAGGCCAGCCAGACCGTGGTCACCATCAGCCCGGACGCCGGCGTCCGGGAGCTGATCGCGCTCCTGGCTGAGCACAACATCGGCGCCCTGATCGTCAGCAACGACGGCACGTCGCTCGACGGCATCGTCAGCGAGCGAGACGTCGTACGCCATCTGCACTCCGACGGGACGGTGGTCAACAACATCGTCTCGGCGATCATGACCGACGTCGTGGAGATCTGCGCCCCCGACGACGACCTCGACGCGGTGATGCAGACGATGACGGAGCGGCGGTTCCGCCACATCCCGGTCGTCAGCGACGGCAACCTGGTCGGCATCATCAGCATCGGCGACGTGGTCAAGCACAAGATCGGCCAGCTGGAGTTCGAGCGCGACCAGCTCGACGGCTACATCCACCAGACCTGACCCTCGGGGCGCTCGGTGGGCCTGGATAGGCTCGCCAGCATGGAAAAGCCTGAGATCGACTTCTTCGACCCTGAGCCGCCGACCGACCTGGTCGTCACCGACATCACGGAGGGTGACGGCCCCGAGGCCGCCGCCGGCAACACCGTCTCGGTGCACTACGTCGGCGTTGCCCACTCGAGCGGCGAGGAGTTCGACGCGTCGTACAACCGGGGCGAGCCACTGCAGTTCCGGCTCGGCATCGGCCAGGTCATCGCCGGCTGGGACACCGGCGTCCAGGGCATGAAGGTCGGCGGCCGTCGCCAGCTCGTCATCCCGCCGCACCTCGGCTACGGCGACCGCGGCGCCGGTGGCGCCATCAAGCCCGGCGAGACCCTGATCTTCGTGGTGGACCTGCTCGAGGTGCGCTGACCTGACGCTGGGCTGATCGGTCACCAGGTCTCGACGCGCTTACCCGACTTCGCACGCTCAGTCGGCGACGCTTGCTCGACCACCAATGAGACGGCTCTCCCTCGTTCCTCGGGCGGTCCGTCTTGACCTTGGACTCGACTCCAAGGTTTAGCGTGGCGGCATGACCACCACCCAGGTGCCGCTCACGGTCTCGCAGCTCGCCTCCGCGTCCGGCACCAGCGCCGACACGGTCCGCTACTACGAGCGCGAGGGGCTGCTGCCCGAGCCACGGCGTACGCCGTCCGGCTACCGGCAGTACGACCTCGCGATGGTCGAACGGCTCCAGTTCGTGCAGGGGTGCCAGCGGCTCGGGCTGTCGCTCGCCGACATCCGCGACCTGCTGGCCGTGCGCGACACCGGGGTCTGCCCGTGCGAGCCCGCCGAGCTCCACCTCACGAAACGGCTGGCCGAGGTGGATGCGGAGATCGCCCGCCTGGTGCAGCTGCGTGGCCAGATGCAGGACATGCTCGCCGCGATCCCCTCGGGCGACTGCCCGCCTCCAGCCCCCGGTTCCTGGTGCCCACCGGGAGGGGGTGACTGCTGATGACCGAGTCCAACGACTGCGGCTGCGACTGCGGCTGCTGCTGAATCCCCAGTCCGAACGTCGACCCGTCAGAAACGTTTCTGACGGGTCAACTCATCACCAGGGCAGGTTGTCGGCGCCCTCGCCGCCGACCTTGGCCGACTTGGCGGCCACGGACACGACGTCACCCTTCTCGAGCTGACGGCCCCTGCGGGTCTCCACCTCGCCGTTGACGCGCACGACACCGCCGGACAGCAGCTGCTTGGCCTCCGAGCCGGAGTCGACGAGGTCGGCCAGCTTCAGAAACTGGCCGAGCTTGATCGACTCGTCGGAGATCGGGACGTTCTGCGGATCACTCACGCCACCATTGTCCCAGAAAGTGCCGACCCGGCCGGTATTCACGCCTCAGCCCGCCGACCCGGCTCTTCTTCACGCTCAGCGCCGTCGACCCGGCTCTTCTTCACCGCCAACTCAAGCCGGGTCGACGCCTTCCCATCGCCAACTCAAGCCGGGTCGACGGAGCACGACGTCAACCCGAGCCGGGTCGGCTCAGTTCGCGAGGACGGCGACCGTGTGGATGAGTACGCCGACCAGGCCGCCGACGATGGTGCCGTTGATGCGGATGAACTGCAGGTCACGGCCGACGTGGAGCTCGATCCGGCGGGCCGCCTCCTTGCCGTCCCAGCGCTCGATGGTGTGGGTGATCACAGCGGTCAGCTCTGCGCCGTAGCGGTCGACGGCGAAGACAGCGACGTCGCTGGCCATGCCGTCGAGGCGGAGCCGGAGCTGCTCGTCCTCGGTGAGCCGCTCCGCGAAGGCGCACACCTCGGCCAGCAGCCGCTTCCGCACGGCACCGTCAGGGTCGGCCAGGGACTCGGTGAGCGCCCGGCGCAAGGCGTTCCAGAGCGAGATGCCCGACGTGATCACGGCGGGGTGCTCGAGCAGCCGGTCCTTGAGCCGCTCGGTGCGCTGCTGGGTGGACGGGTTGTCGAGCAGGTCGGCAGCGAGCTGGAGCAGCATCGAGTCCAACGCCAGCCGGGCGTGGTGGCGCGGGTCGGTCCTGATGTCGCCGACCCAGCGCACCATCTCCAGGTGGATCCGCGCGGTGACGCGATCGTTGATGGTCTGCGGCGCCCACCACGGTGCCCGCTCGCCGAGCACCTCCTGCACGGTGCCGGGGTTCTCCTTCAGCCAGTCGTGCAGCTCCTCGAGGGCCAGGTCGACCAGCCCGTGGTGCAGGTCGTCCTGGAGCGCCTCCGACATCAGCCCGCCCAGCAGCGGCGAGATCGGCTCCTCCCGGAAGCGCGGCACCAGCGCGTCGTTGACCAGAGAGGCGATGTGGTCGTCGCGCACCTTGCTGAGCGCGATGGCAGCCACCTCGGCCACCTCGTCGACCACCCGGCGGGCGTTGGCGGGGTCGGCGAGCCAGGTGCCGAGCCGCGCCGAGGGGGTCGCGGCAGCCAGACGCTCGCGGATGATGTCCTCCTGGAGGAAGTTCTCCCCCACGAACTCCTCGAGGCCCCGGCCGAGGTCGTCCTTGCGCTTCGGGATCAGCGCGGTGTGCGGGATCGGCAGCCCCAGCGGGTGCTTGAACAGCGCCGTGACCGCGAACCAGTCGGCGATCGCACCGACCATCGACGCCTCGGCACCGGCGTTGACGAAGCCCAGCGCGCCGTCCTGGTCGAGCGTGGCGACGTACACCGCCGCCGCCAGGAGCAGCAGCGACACCGCCACCGTGCGCATCTGGCGCAGGCCGCGCCTCCGGAGCGCGTCGGCTTCGGGGTCCGCGCTGATCATGGGCGCGCTGGTCGTCATCTCGGGGCTCGCCATCACGGCCCATCCTTGCGCAAGATCCAACTCAGCCCGTGAGAGACTCGAATCCATGTCTTCCCCGACAAACCGGACGGTCATCACGTTCGGGACCTTCGACGTGTTCCATGTCGGACACCTCCGCGTGATCGAACGAGCGGCCGCGCTCGGCGATCGTCTGGTGGTCGGTGTCTCGGCCGACGAGCTCAACCTGCGCAAGAAGGGCCGCGAGCCCGTTTTCAGCCAGGCCGAGCGCCTGGCCATCGTCGCCGCGCTCAAGCCGGTCGACGAGGTGTTCATCGAGGAGAGCCTCGAGCTCAAGCGCAAGTACATCGAGACCTACGCCGCCGACGTGCTCGTCATGGGCGACGACTGGGCCGGTCGCTTCGACGAGTTCGAAGACATCTGCGAAGTGGTTTACCTCGAGCGCACACCGGCCATATCTACTACGGCACTGATCGAGAAGATCTCAGCGACCAGCTGACTCGCGGGCCACACCCCGCCCGCCCCGCCCCCATATCGAGGATGAGGAGCATCATGCGTCGAACGCTTGCCGCCACCACCCTGGCGCTGGCTGTTGCCCTGGCCACCCTGTCGGCCTTCTCCGGCCCGGCAGCGGGATCACGCCCGGACAACGCCCGGCCCAACGCCGGGCAGATCGTCGGCGAGCCGGCCGAGCTGGTGCTGTCGAAGGCGCTGCGGATCATCGACCCGTCGCCGCTGGTCCCGGTCGCGGCGACCGAGCACGCGTCCGAGGTGCTCCGCGAGCTGTTCGAGTCGCTGCCCGAGCTCGAGGGCGAGGACCGAGTGCTGGCCGAGCAGATCCTGGCCCGGCCGTCCGACGGCGCCAGCGACCCCCGCGGCTACGGCTACACGACGGGCTCGGTGAAGAGCTGCAAGAAGAAGGTCTGCATGCACTGGGTGCGGTCCACCGCGGACGCGCCGCCCAGCGACGGCTGGGCCAAGAAGTCCCTGGCCGTGCTCAACCAGGTCTACAGCTTCGAGGTCCGGCGCTTCGGGTTCCGGAGCCCGGTCACCGACGGGCGCCACGGCGGCAACTCGAAGTTCGACGTCTACCTCAAGGACCTCCCGACCGGCCTCTACGGCTTCTGCGTGCCCGAGTACTACAAGCCCGGCAGTCGCAAGGTCGCCTCCGGCTACTGCGTGATCGACAACGACTTCTCGCGCGAGGAGTTCGGCGGTCCCCCGATCGCCAACCTCAAGGTCACGCTGGCGCACGAGTTCTTCCACGCAGTGCAGTTCGCCTACGACATCAACGACGACCCGTGGATCTATGAGTCCACCGCGACCTGGATGGAGGAGCGGTACGCCGACAAGGTCGACGACAACCGCCAGTACCTCGACATCGGCCAGGTCCGCCTCTCCCACATCCCGCTCGACACCTTCGCCGACGCCGGCGTCCACTACGGCAACTGGGTCTGGTGGGAGTACCTCAGCTCGCGCTTCGGCAACGGCATCGTGCGCCAGGTGTGGTCGCGGCTCGACGCCAACAAGGGCAAGCCCAACATGTACTCGACGCAGGGCCTGAGCGCCGCACTGAAGTCGCGCGGCGGCTTCACCAAGGTCTTCGGCTCGTACGCCGCCGCCAACACCGTGCCCGCCAAGTTCTACGCCGAGGGGAGCCACTGGCCGTCGGCGATCATGTCCGGCGGGGATGTCCTCGGCAAGAGCGACCGCCGGGCGAAGTTCACGGCTCGCGTCGACCACATGGCCTCGCGCAACTACGTGGTCAAGCCCGACGGCTCCTTGCGCGGCGGCAAGTGGCGGCTGCGGGTCAAGATCGACGGCCCGAGCCGATCGGCTGCCCCGTCGGCGTACGTCATCGTGCGGAAGAAGGGCGGCAAGGTCGAGCGCCACGCCATCTCGTTGACCCGCAAGGGCAAGGGCAAGACCAAGGTCGCCTTCAGCAGCCGGCGCATCGAGAGCATCGTGGTCACCGTCGCCAACGCCTCCACCCGGTTCAAGTGCCGGCGGGGCACGGACTACTCGTGCCGCGGCGTCTCGCGCGACGAGAGCAGCCGCTTCACCATCGCCACCTCGGTCGTCAAGTAGCGGTCAGCCCTCGCAGTTGCGGCGGACCTCGGCGAAGCAGTAGTCGAGGCCGCCGCCACCGTCGATGGAGTCACGGCCACCCTGCCCCGTGGCGAGGTCGTTGCCGGCGCCCATGCGCAGCACGTCGGCGCCGGTCCGGCCGTAGATGATGTCGCTGGTGCTCGACCCGATCAGCAGGTCGGCCCGACGGGTGCCGACCAGGGTGTGGATGCCGCTGAACCTGAGGCTGCCGCCCTTCCAGCTCGCCTTGCCCTTGCCGATGTCGGCGGTCACCCCGAGGCGCACGCCGAGGAAGACGATCTGGTTGGCGTCGCCCCCGCCCCGGACGGTGCCGTTCACCTTCTTGCTTCGGAAGTTGAACTCGTCCTGACCGGGACCGCCGATCACGGTCGGGCTGCCGGGGCCCATCGTGGCGCCATTGGTGCCCGCACCGAGATAGGCGGTGACCGTGCCCGAGGCGTCGACGAAGTCATTGCCAGCGCCGCCCCGGATGATCCCGGCCGTGCCGGTCAGGAAGTCGTTGCCAGCACCGCCGTCGATGAGGTCCTTGCCGGTGAGCCCGCGGAGGTCGTCGACGCCCTTGCCGCCCTTCATCGTGTCGGCGAACCCGGAGCCCTCGATGGTCTCCGTGTCGGTCACGTCGTGGCCGAGGCCGTCGATGGTGTTGCCGTTGCTGACCTTGATCCCCTTCGTGGCGGTGAAGTAGGTGAGGTAGTCGCGGCCCGCGCCACCGACGATGCGGTCGTTGCCCGCCCCTTCGATGATGTAGTCGTCGCCGCTGTCACCGAAGATGCGGTCGTTGCCGGCACCACCAGCCAGTCGGTCCTTGCCGCTGCCACCACACACGATGTCGTCGCCGAGCCCGCCGTCGAACGAGTCGTTGCCGCCGAGCAGGTTGACCACATCGCGCAGCGGTGTGCCGATCAGGTCGTCCTTGCCGTTGGTCCCGACGATCGTGGCGGGCACGCCACCGCAGGTGGTGACCGCCTCGGCGGGCACGGCGACGAACACCGGTGAGCAGGCGAGGGCGGTGATCAGGACAGCAGTCCGGGTGCGCATGTGACTCCAAAGTTGGCGAAACGTTCGTTGCTGGGACAACGAGCCGGGCCGTCCCGGGTTCCGGTTCCCCGGAGTAAGAGCGCTCTCGGTGGAGCGACCGCCTATGGCAGGGAGTAGTTCACCCAGGCACCACCAGCCGAGCCGGCCAGGGCGTGCACGCGTGAGTTCTGGTCACCGGCCCGGGGCAGGTCGAAGGTCGAGCCGAGGGCGGCGCAGGCCGCCGCCGCGTCCGCGAACACCACCGGGCTCGTGATCGACCAGCTGCCCGCGGCCTGACACGCGGCCGGGTGTACGTCGGTGCACGACGCCGCGACCCAGCGGCTGTCGGCTCCCTGCAGCGTGCAGCTGCCTGCGCTGGCGCGCGGCTCGTCCGGCGCCCAGCTCCACAACGTGCCCTGGATGCGGCCGTCCTCGGGGAGCAGCTGGTCGAACCCGAAGAGGTTGACCCCGCAGTTGGTCATCGCCTGGACCTTCAGTGGGGTGAGGGCCTCGGGGTCGACCGGCGGACGGCTCGGGTTGAGCAGGGTCGAGACCAGCGTGGTGTCCTCGAAGTAGCGGACCATCTGCGCGGCGTACACGCTCGAGGAGTAGGTCGCGTCGCAGGTCGGGTACGCCTGGTAGCCGGACACGGAGCCGCCCTCGACGTGGGCCGGGCTCCAGTCGAAGACGTTGCCCGACCAGCCCGGCGCGCAGGACCCGACGAGCACGACGCGCGCGCCGGATGCACGGACGTCGTTGCGCGACTTGTCGAGCGGGAGCGGGACGCAGCCGTTGGCCGCGCGCTGTGCGGGGTCGGGGCGGTAGATGAGGCTGGTCCCGTTGGGGCGTCGCAGCACGGCGTCCAGCGTCGCCATCGTCGAGGCGTACGCCGCCGGCTTCTTCATCGCGTCCTCGAGATACAGCAGGATCACCTCGTCGGTGTGGCCGGGGGCGTTCAGCCAGGAGGCGATCTTCGGCAGCACGTTCTTGAACGTCGGCTCGAGCGTGCACCCGAGATCCAGGATCTCCGGACCCTGGCCGTGGCAGACCGTGACGCCGCGCCCGCCGAGGAGCTCGAGACGCGGGATGTAGTGGAGGTCCAGCTCGAGCGAGCGGACGTCGAGGTCCAGCTGCTGGGTCAGCGACAGCTGCTGGTTGGAGTCGGCCTGGGAGACGGTGAACGAGTCGCTGAGGCTGTTGAACGAGTTGTGGGTACCCAGCCACTGCGCGTCCCGCAGCGGCAGCGAGTCGCCGAGCGCGCGCTGGAACTTCGCGACCTGGTGCACCCACGACGCCAGGTAGGCATCCCGCGCGGCCTGGGTGACCTTGTGCGCGAGCGGCAGCACGCACAGGGTGTCGGGCAGCCCGATCCGTCGACACTCGGCCCCGACCGCGTCGACCACCTTGCCGACCGCGACGCAGGGGATCGCGATCGGGCTGATCGCGTCACACGGCGCGGTGGGCGCCGGCGGCGACGGCGGCGCGGGTGGATCCGTCGGGGCCGCCACCGCCGGAGCGATCGCCGTCACCAGCAGTGCCACCGCCGCCGCAGCGACGGCGCTCTTCATCGATCGGGTCCAAGGCATGGGTCACCTTGACGTAACCAACGGGTCACGCGCCAGCACGTCCAGACCAGGCATGTCACAGATCGACCCCGATCGGTGTCTTGTGCGCATGGACTCCCGATCGAGCCGCGTCGCCGACTGGGCGGACAGCCGCCTCGGGCTGGCCCGCGCGGCCCGGCCCTTCGTCCGCAAGGTGTTTCCCGAGCACTGGTCGTTCATGCTCGGCGAGATCGCCCTGTGGAGCTTCGTCGTACTCCTCCTCTCGGGCACGTTCCTCACCCTGTGGTTCGACCCGTCGATGGCGGAGGTGACCTACGACGGCAGCTACGACGCCCTGCGCGGCGTGAGCATGTCGCGGGCCTACGCCTCGACGCTCGAGATCTCCTTCGACGTGCGCGGCGGTCTGATGGTGCGGCAGATGCACCACTGGGCCGCGATGATCTTCATCGCGGCGATGTTCATCCACATGATGCGGATCTTCGCGACCGGTGCCTTCCGCAAGCCGCGCGAGGTCACCTGGCTCATCGGCGGCACCATGCTGCTGCTCGGGATTCTCGAGGGGTTCGCCGGCTACTCCCTGCCCGACGATCTCCTCTCCGGCACCGGTCTGCGGATCGCCGACGGCATCGTCAAGGCCACCCCGGTGGTCGGGACGTACCTGTCGTTCCTCTTGTTCGGCGGGGAGTTCCCGGGCGATGCCGCCATCCCCCGGCTCTACATCGTCCACGTGCTGCTGATCCCCGGACTGCTCGTCGCCCTGGTGGCCGCCCACCTGATCCTGATCGTCTTCCACAAGCACACCCAGTGGCCCGGGCCGGGGCGCACCGAGCACAACGTGGTGGGCTTCCCGTTCCTGCCGGTCTACATCGCCAAGGCGACCGGCTTCTTCTTCATCGTCGCCGGCCTGACCGCGCTGATGGGCGGGCTGCTGTCGATCAACCCGCTGTGGAAGTACGGCCCCTACGACCCGGCGAAGGTGACGGCCGGCTCCCAACCGGACTGGTACCTCGGCTTCGCCGAAGGGGCACTGCGACTGATGCCCGGCTGGGAGAGCGAGGTGTTCGGGCACACCATCGTGTGGAGCGTCTTCCTGCCGGCGCAGGTGCTGCCGGCGGTGTTCGTCATCGTCTTCCTGGGCTGGCCGTTCTTCGAGGCGCGGGTGACCCGCGGCCGGCGCGAGCACCACCTCCTGCAACGGCCGCGCAACGCCCCGACGCGCACCGCCTTCCTGGCCGCGAGCGTGGCGTTCTACGGCGTGCTGTGGGCAGCCGGAGCCAACGACATCATCGCCACCCAGCTGCACCTCAGCCTCAACCAGATCACCTACGCCGGCCGGATCGGCATGTTCCTGCTGCCGCTCATCGCGTTCGTCGTGGCCCGGCGCTGGTGCCTGTCCCTGCAGCGCGCCGATGCCGAGAGACTCGCCCACGGCTACGAGACCGGGGTCATCTCGCGGACTCCGGAGGGCGGCTACGTCGAGCGCCACGCCCCCCTGTCGCCCGCTCGTGCCCACGCCATCGCCACGGCCGAACGCGAGGAGCCCGCAGAGCTGGCTCGTTCAGCTGCCCGCGAGCGAGAGGTTCGGTAGCCCGGCGAGCGCGTCGACCTCGTCGGACATCGCGGCATTGAGCTTCATCAGTAGTCCGCCGATCTCGTCGTCGGCCCAGTGGTGGCCGGCGATCTCGTCGATGACGTCGAACATGGCGCCGCTCAGGGCATCCCGGGTTGCCTGGTAGCCGGCCAGCGCCTCCCGCTCCTCAGCGCCGTCGCACACGACCGAGACGATCGCGCGAGCCAGGAGCTCGGCGTCGCGGAGCGCGTCGGTCAGGCCGTGGGCGCTGAGCGGGTCCTTGAAGTAGCCCGCGTCGCCGACCAGTGCCCAGCCCGGCCCCCAGCAGCGTCGTAGATGGGCGCGGACCCCGGTGAAGGTGCGCATCGCCGGCGTCGTCGTGGCTGCGAGTCGGCCGGCGAGGTCCGGATCGGTCTCCCGGAGGATCTCGAGCAACGGCCCCGGCCCACCGCGACCGACCCGGCCGGCGGTCGCGCTCGCGAAGACACACGTGAGCCCCTCGTTGGTCGGGATCACCCCGGACGCCGCATCGGGCTTGAAGTTCCACTCGTAGCCGGCAATGTCGAGGCCGGGCCAGTAGCCGTAGGTGGTCGCGCCGATGCTGGTGCCCGCACGCTCGACCGGGGCGTCGACCAGCTCGGCAACGGTCGAGCGGACGCCGTCCGCCCCGACGACGATGCGAGCACTCGCCTGGAACGGGTCGCCCTCGCGGGTCCGGCCGATCACGCCACTGACGCGGCCGCATCGGTCGCGTTCGACAGCGACGGCGGTCAGCCCGAACCTCGCCTCCACGCCGGCCGCCTCGGCGTCGTCGACCAGGATCGGGTCGAGCACCGTACGCCGCGGTGCGTACAGAGCGTCCACGCCGTACGACGGCTTGATGGGCACCGCGACGACCTGTCCGGCGTAGCGGAACGTGGCCTGCCGCACCGGCGGCGTACCCGCTGCGATCACCTGGTCGAGCAGGCCCCACCGGTGCAGCTGGAGCACCCCGCCGCGCATCAGCGCATGCGTGGACAGGGTGTCCGTGCCGTACCGGCCCCGGTCGAGGAGCAGCACGCTCAGCCCGGCATCGGCAAGCAGCCGAGCGGTGGCGGCACCCGCGACGCGGGCGCCGACCACCACCGCGTCGTAGGTGGTCACCCCGCGTCGACCTCGATCGAGATCGGGACGCCGTTGGTGAGCAGGTCGTAGACAGCCGAACGCTGACGGGACTGCTCCACGACTGCACTCAGCTTCTCCGGGTCGTCGCCGCGCAGGTTGAAGGAGACCCGGATCTCCTGGAAGCCGTTGCGCACCTCGTCGGACAGTCCGAGGATCCCGAGGAGGTCGATGTCACCCTCGACGGTGGCCGTCACCTCGGTGAGCGTCACGGACCGGGCAGCGGCAATGTTCGCCAGCCCGGAGACCAGGCACGAGACCAGTGCGTGCAGCAGGTACTCCGTCGGGGTCGGACCGTTGTCCTCGCCGACGAGGACCGCCGGGTGGTCGGCGTCGAAGGTCCACGTGGCCTGGTGCAGCATCTCCTGCTTGGCGCCGTAGAGGCCGTAGATGGTGGACTGGTTGTGGGTGCCGCTCACCCAGGTGTTGACGGCGCGGAACCGGAACTTCGCGATCTCCGGGTCGCCCTTCACCGCGTCGATCGTGGCGAACAGAGCCGCCGTGTCGACGCCGTTGCGGATGGTGTTGTCGGTGGTCGTGGTCATGGTGCGTCCCTCCCTCGGGGTCAGTTGGTTCGCCCGAAGCTAGGCCGAACCTCTCATAAGCATCAAGGTGAAACTGTTACTGTTCATTAGTGGAACTAATAGGGCAGGTACGTCGCCTCCGAGTCCTCACCGAGGTCGCGGAGCGTGGCTCGTTCTCGTCTGCGGCGGACGCCCTCGGCCTGACCCAGTCGGCCGTGAGCCAGCACGTCTCCGCGCTCGAGCGCGCGGTCGGCCAGACCGTCGTCGACCGCGCCAGCCGTCCGGTCCAGCTGACCGAGGCGGGCGTGATCCTGCTGCGGCACGCGCGGGCCGTCGTCGCGCGGCTCGACACCGCCGAGCAGGAGCTGGCCGCGGTCGCCGGCCGACGCCTCGGTCGGCTGCGCCTCGGGGCCTTCCCCACGGCCCTGGCCACCTTCCTGCCTCCCGTGCTGGCGAAGTTCCAGCAGAAGTACCCCGACGTCCGGCTCACCGTCGTCGACGAGCACATGCCGCGCCTGCACAGCCGGCTGCAGGACGGGGAGCTCGACCTGGCCATCACCTACGACCACGAGTCGCTCCCCGACCTGGCGACGCAGGACCAGGAGCGGGTGCACCTGTTCGACGACCGCTATCGCGCGGTCCTCCCCCGCGGGCACCACCTGGCGAAGAGCGGCAAGAGCCTCAGCCTGGCGGACCTCGCGGAGGAGACCTGGGTCGGCGGCAGTGCGTCGAGCGCGTGGTTCCGGATCCTCCGGCAGTCCTGCCGGGAGGCCGGCTTCGACCCGAACGTCGCGCTCACGTCGGACGACTACGTCGGCGTGCAGGCCTTCGTGGCGGCCAACCTCGGGGTCGGGGTGGTGCCCGGCCTGGCCGCCACGCCCGCCGGTCTCCGGATCGAGGTGAGGGACATCCGGGCGCCGGCTCCCCTGCGCCGGATCTGGGTCGCCAGGGCCAACGACGCCTACCCGTCGCCCGCCGTACAGACCATGGTCGACACGCTCACGACGATGACCCGGGCCCGACCTCCGCGCCGAAGCGCTGCAGCTGGGCAACAGGGTCGTCGATCGGCCAGATGAAGGCCGTGTCGACGCCGGCATCGGCGTAGGCGCGGAGCCACGCGCGGCAGTGTTTGGCGTCGCCGATGAGCACCTGCCCCGCGAGCACCGCCGGGTCGCGCCCGAGCATCGCCGCCAATCCCTCCAGCCGTCGCTGCGCCTCGTCCTTGCTGTCGGTCAGGTAGGCCCACACCGTCGCCAGGGTGACCGGGAAGTCCACGGGCAGCGCCTGCCGCCCGGCAGCGAGCTGCTCCGGCGTCGTGTTGTACGCCGATGCGATCCAGCCGTCCCCGAGCCGCGCGACCCGTCTCAGCCCGGCCGCGGAGCCCCAGCTGCCGATCCAGATCGGGAGGTGCGGCGAGTGGTCGGCGAGCTCGGAGCGGACGACCCGCACAGCCTCGTCGAACCGCGCCCAACGCTCCTCGAACGGCACTCCGACGGCAGCGTAGTCGGCGGCCGACGACCCGGGGCCTACGCCGAGGACGAACCGGCCGTCGGAGAGCACTTGGAAGGCGGCGGCCGCCTTCGCCAACGCGACCGGCCCCCTGATCACCGGGAGGGCGACGGTCGTCGCCAGGGTCAGGTCGCGGCTGCGCTCGACGACGCTGGCCAGGGCCACGATGCCGTCGAGCCACGGCCGCTGGAACACCAGGTGGTCATTGGCACTGATCGCGGAGAACCCGCTGTCCGCAGCCGCGTCGACGTACGCGCGCAGAGCCGGGGCCGCGAACGGAACCCCGTCGAAGTCGATGAGCGGCAGATGAGCGCCGAGCCTCATGCGACTGAAGGTAGCAACCGGGCAACTTGCCGAATTTTGTTGTTGCCCACGCGGAGAAGCCGGCGCTAGCGTGCGGCAGGGCCCGGCGCCCGTCGGCCCACGACGCCCGAGGAGCCACTGTGCCCACGATCATTGCTCACCACGATGTGCAGGACAAAGATCACTGGCTCGCCTCGCCTCAGCGCGAAGCCTTCTTCGGACCGCTGGGAGTCACCAACATCCGGACCTTCGTCGACCCCCAGAACCCGCAGCGGGTCGGAGTGCTCATGGACGTGGCCGACATGGACGCACTCATGGCTGCCCTGCAGACCCCGGCCGCGGCCGACGCGATGTCCGCTGACGGCGTAGTAGCCGAGTCCTTGGTGCTCCTCGTCGAGGCGTAGGGCCTGCGCGCCCGAAGAGTCCGTAGGAGCCGACGACCTCCCACACCTCCGACGTGGGCGGCTCGGCGACCCACGCCTTGAGGCCTTCCTGGAACTCGACGTACGCCGGGATCGCGGACAGCGGGCTCCCCTCGTCCGGCAGGTCGAGGACGGCGACGAACGTGACGCCGTCGCTCCGCTTGCAGATCGCGTAGCCAACGTCCGGTGCGGCCGACGCGATCGCCGCGAACGTCTTCCGCGCCTCGTTGGCGACCGCGTCGACGTTGTCCGCATGGACCCTGGCCGAGACGATGACCACGCTCATGACGGTTCTCCTTCCACCTGCCGGTGCCGCCCAGCCTGCCGCCGGGCGCTGATGCAGGCATCCGGGGACACCACCCAGGCGCTACGCACGCACTACCTACTCGGCCACAAACGTGGTTACCTTCCGCAATGGCTCGGTCGTCGGCGGCGCTCGTCACGGACCGGGAGGCCGAAGTGCTGACCCAGCTGGCCGCCGGCCGGTCGAACGCCCAGATTGCCAACGTCCTGCACATCTCCGTGCGGACCGTGGAGACCCACGTCTCGTCCCTGCTGCGCAAGCTCGATGCGAGCGACCGGCGGCAGCTGGCGGAGCTGGCCGGGCCCCAGGTGTCCGCACCGGCCGGCCGGCCCGGCCTCGTGGTCGGGCTGCCCAACGGGCGAGGCACGTTCGTCGGTCGCCAGGCGGACCGCGACGCGGTGCTCGGCGCCCTCGACGACGGCCGCTTGGTGAGCGTGGTCGGTCCGGGCGGCATGGGCAAGACCCGCCTGGCAGCGGTGATGGCGGCCGAGACCCAGGGCCAGTTCCCTGCAGGTGCGGTGTTCGTGGACCTCGTGCCGGTGCGCCCCGGCCTGGTTGCCGAGGCCGTGGCCAGCGCGCTCGACGTGTCCGAGCTGCCGGGGCAGGAGCTGATCCGCACCATCGCCGGGCACCTCGGCTCGGGCAGGTTCCTCCTCATCCTGGACAACTGCGAGCACCTCATCGACGACGTGGGCGCGGTCATCGGTGCGCTGCTCGACCAGTGCCCGCACCTGACGGTGCTCGCCACCACTCGCCTGCGGCTCGGCCTGCCCGACGAACGCCTGGTGCAGCTGGGCCCGCTGCCCGCCGAGCCCGACGGCGTACGCCTCTTCCTCGATCGTGCGCGGGCCGGCGATCCAGACCTGGAGCTCGACCGCGTTGTGGTCGCGGACATCTGTGACCACCTCGACGGGATGCCGCTGGCGATCGAGATCGCGGCAGCGCGGGCAGCGTCGCTGGGGCAGGACGGGCTCCGCGCGGCGATCGGTGACCAGGTCCGACTCCTGCGCGGCGCCCGGGGCGTTGCGGCCCGGCATGCGTCGCTCACCGCGGTCATGGACTGGAGCTACGACCTGCTCGAGGAGGACGAGCGGTCGATGCTGCGTGGGCTGTCCGTGTTCGCGGGCAGCTTCGACCTCGAGTCGGCCGCGTCGGTGACCGGCGTCCCGAGCCAGATAGCGGCTGCCGATCTGCTCGGCCGCCTCGTCGACCACAGCCTCGTCGTCCGAGTCACTTCGGCCGGAGCCACCCGGTGGCTGCTGCTGGAGACCGTGCGCGCCTTCGCGGATGCCACGATCGGCGAGGCGGAGCAGGCAGAGCTGACCGCGCGGCACCTGACCTGGGCGATCGGGACCGCCACCCGGCTCGAGGAGTCGCTCGAGGGGTCGTGGGTGTCCGACTTCGACGCGGTGGTCGACGATCTGCGCGCAGCATTGGCGCGTACGCCGGCTGAGCCCGGCGCCGCGTCGCGTCGACTCGCTCGGTGCCTGGCCCACCTCGCGTTCGCCCGCGGCAACAACCGCGAGGCCCGTCAGCACTACCTCGCCGCGGCCGACCGCGCGGCCGATGATCGCGAGGCGTTCGACGACCTCCGTACCGCCGCCGATGTCGCGATCGCGGGATCGGACACCCCGATCGGGATCGAGCTGCTCACCCTCGCTGCCGACCGGGTCGGTGGCCAGGGCAACGACGCCGCCAGCGCCTGGGCTGCGGCCGTCGAGACCCAGATCCGCTTCGGCTACGAGTACGGAACCGATGGCCTGCCGGAGCACCGCTCCGAGCTCCTGACGGCGGCGGAGCGTGAGGCAGACCCGAAGGATCCGGTCGTCGGCGCGCTCATCGCCACCGCCCGTGCCTGGCACGAAGGTGGTCTGCTCCGGACCGACCTGGCACAGACGGCGCTGTCGATGGCGCGTGAGTCGAAGGATCCGATCGTCACACTCCGGGCCCTGGACGTGCTCAGCGCGACGATGGTCAAGAACGGCCGCCTGCAGGACGCACTCGAGGTCGCGCACGACAGACTGGGACTGGTCGGTGACCTGTCCTGGCACGTCCCGGCCGCGGCCACCGAGATCTCGGACACCTTCCATGTCGCGATCAACGTCGCTGTCGCCACCGGTGAGCTCGCGGTCGCGAGCGAGTTCCTCGACCGCGCCGACGTCGATGACCCCAGGGCCAACCCGTACGCCACCATCCCGCGACGCATCGCCGTCCTCGTCTTCACCGGGCACTACGAGGCGGCCATCGAGCAGGGCGACGAGCTGTGGCAGGCCTGGCAGCGCGACGGGACAGCCCGCCGCTGGCTGGCACCTGCCTTCAACCTGACCGCCCTGGCGCACGGCCTCACCGACGACCACGACCAGTTCGAGCAGTGGCGCACTCGGACCGCTACGGTCGCCATGGCCGACAGCACGCCCACGGACTGGATGACGGCGCGGCTGGCGTTCGTGGATGCCCGGATGGCCTTGCACACCGGCGACCTTGCTGCCGCCGCCGAGCTGGTCGAAGGCACCTTCGCCGCCTCGCCCGTCGGGGACGGCCGGTCCGACGGCTACGCCCGAGCGACTGGCGCCGAGCTCGCCGCCGCAGCTGGGCTCTCCGACGCCGAGGAGCGGATCAGCGCAGCGGCGCCGTACGCCGAGGAGAACCGGTGGGCGGCCGCGACGCTGGCCCGTGCGCGCGGCCGGCTCCACGACAGTCGCGAGGAGCTGGAGGCCGCGGCCGCGGCGTACGGGCAGATCGGCGCCGAGTCCGAGCGCGCCTACACGTTCGACCTGATCGCTCAGCGAGCGGGAGCCTGATCTGCCGGGTCGTCCCAGCTGGAGACGAACCACTCGGCCGCTCCGGTCTCCGGGTCGTACGCCGGTCGGCTGATGGTGGCGAGGTTGCCGCCGTAGACGTGGATCCCGATCGTGGGCTCGTCGCCCTCGGCCACCACGGAGTGGACGTCGTCATCCGTCGTACAGCACACGGTGACCTGCCCGCGCTCCCAGACCTGCTCACCGGCGGGCGTCAACGGCTTGCCTGCCGCGGAGCCCGTGGGCTTGAGGTAGCGGATCTCGCGCTCGGATCCCGAGTAGATGCCGGCCACGCCCCAGGTCTCGTGGCCGTGCACAGGGGTGCGCTGACCCATGTTCCAGACCACGGACACCAGGCACCAGCTGTCGTCGGGCGCGATGTGGAGCGGGAAGTTCAGGTGGCGCTCCGGCGACGGTCGGACGACCTCCGGCGGTAGCTGGTAGCCACTGGCCAGCAACGCGGACAGTCGCTCGGCGACGCGCTCGGTGATCTCGTACTGGTCGTCGCTCTGCTCGACCACGAGGTCCACGTCCTGGATGAAGGTCTGCAGCTCATCAGTGCTCATGTCGATCTCCTCCTGACAGCACGCGATAGGTCACGTGCGTGACGGTGCTCGATGACCTCGCGTACACCTGCTCGAGATTCAGCGGCGGTACGCCGTCGAAGAGCCGACTGCCGGCGCCGATCGTGAACGGCACGTAGTGCAGTCGCAGCTCGTCGATCAGCCCGGCCGCGAGGTACTGGTTGACGGTGTTGGCGCCGCCGTGGATCGAGATATTGCCGTCACCTGCGACCTCGCGCGCCTGGGCGAACGCCGACTCGATGCCGTCGGTGACGAAGTAGAACGTCGTGCCGCCCTCCATCGGCTGCGGGTCGCGTGGGTGATGGGTGAGCACGAAGACAGACGTGTGGTACGGCGGATCGTCGCCCCACCAGCCGTTCCACTGCTGGTCCCACTCGCCCCGCACCGGGCCGAACATGTTGCGTCCCATGATGAACGCGTGGGAGTCCGCCATCAGAGCGGCGGCCTCGGCTTCGTTCTCGTCGCGCTCGGCGAAGGCCCAGGCGTGCATCCGGTCGCCCCAGCCGTCACCCCCGTCGTCTCCGAAGGGCCGCTGCTCGGTCTGGTTGTGCCCGGCGGCGTACCCGTCGGCCGTGAGGGTCAGGTTGCTGTGGACCTTGCCCATGAATGCCTCCCCTGTCTCGATGACAATGCTGACTGACGGCCGGGCCGAAACTCATCGGCGCTCAGGCGGAGAGTCTCCTGGCCAGCACGGGGATCACGATCGCGGCTGCGGTCAGGTGCAGCGCGACCAGCGCGACCACGGTCCCGGCGCCGAAGCCGTTGATGAACGGCGGCACCAGGGAGAGCGCGGTCAGCAGCACGGTCACCTGGACGAACCGGGTGCGCGGCCGCGCGCTCCACCGGCGCAACGCGGCGGCGAGCCGAGGCCGATGACCGAGAAGGTCAACGTGGCGAGCCCGAAGCCCGGCACCGTGATGGCTTCCCCTGTGTCGGCGATCGTGTAGTCGGCGCCGATCGCCTCCAGCACGGCGGCCAGCAGCATCGTGACCACGGCGGCGGCGACGCCTGCCGCCAGCCCTGGGAGGACGAGGGCGGGACGGCGCTGGGAGGCGGAGACGGAGGAAGAGATCTGCGTGGTGGTGGTCATGGTGCGTCCTTCCAGAGGTGGGTGGGTGGTGCGTACGCCCACGCTCGCGCGACCGGCCGCGCATCACATCCGTGCCGGGCACGGATTCACCACTGACTAGCCCACGGTGGTCAGACTCCAGCGGATCTCCTCGTCCTGGCGCTGGTCGGTGGGCCGGAGCCCGCAGGCCGCGGCGACCGCCGCGGACGCCCCGTGGTCGGGATGGATGTGCGCGATGACCTCTCGGACCTGCGGGCTCAGCCAGCCGACCAGCCCCTTGGTGGCCTCGGTCGCGATGCCGCGCCCCTGCCATGGCGTACCGACGATCCAGGCGATCTCGGCGACGGGCTCGTCGGCCAGCGAGCTGATCGTCGCCTGCACCGTGCCGGTCAGGCTCCCCTCCTCGCGGAGACGGAGCACCCAGTTGCACCAGGCGACGTCGGGATCCTGCGACCCGGCGAGCAGCCGCTCATAGCGCGCCCGCAGCTCGGCGGCGTTGTCCGGCGTGCCACCGATGAAGGCGTGCAGGGCCGGGTCCGACAGCACGCCCGCCATCTCCTCGGCGTACGCGACCCGCAGCGGCAGCAGCTCGATCCGTTCGGTCCTGATGATCTCGGGCACGATCACGGGTCCAGTGAAGCGCAGCGACCTATGATTCCCGCCATCTCATGCGGTCTGCACCTGAGAGCGAGAACGAGAGGAGTGGAGAATCTGTGCTGCTGGAGGACCGCACAGCCAGCGTCCACGGAGGTTGGTTCCGCAGTCGCCCGGGCGTTCGCACGCGAGGGCGCCCGGGTGCACCTCACCGGGCGCACGCGGACCACAGTCGAGGACACGGCCAACAGCATCCGCGACCAGGGTGGGATCGCCTACGTCGCCACCCTCGACGCAACCGACCGGCATGCGGTCGAGGCCCATGCCTCGACGGTGGCGGGTGAGGCAGGCCGCATCGACATCTGCTTCAACGCCACGAGCAACCGCGACGTGCAGGGCACGCCGCTGCTCGACATGCCGATCGTCGACGTCCTGAAGCCGGTCGCGAAGGAATGGCATTCTGCGTCACCGACAACTCCCCGGAAAGCACCCGCCGTCGCGACGTCGGCTGAGCACACGATGCGCGCCCAGCTTGGGTCGGCTTAGCTGCCATGGAGGTGAGGACCGCACGAGGCTCGACCAGTTCGAAGAGGCGGCGGTCGGTGCCGTTCGACGCCGGCGGACGGGTCGACATTACCCAGCAGGGGCGCCGAGCGGCGGGTGCTCGAGCACGCGGGGCTCGTACTCGACCAGCTGGATGCGGCCGTCGAAGGTGCGGTGCTCGATCATCTCCAGCGCGACGTCCGGATAACCGTCGTAGATGCGCTCTGCGCCCGTGGCCCCAGTGATCACCGGGAACATCACGACCCGGAAGCGGTCGACGAGTCCGGCTCGTAGCAGCGACCGGCACAGGCTGAGGCTGCCGATCGTGCTGAGTAGCCCCGAGCCACTCGACTTCATGGCGCGGACCGCCTCGACGGCGTCGTCGCGGACGAGCGTGCAGTTGGCCCACGTCAGCGGCTCCTCGAGTGAGGAGGAGAACACCACCTTGGACGCTTGCGTCAGTTCGTCGACGGACTCCTGCTCCTCGGCCCTGAACTCGTCTTGGCCGTTCGGGACCTCGCCGGCGGCGAACCCCGACATCAGGCGGTAGGTGTTCGCTCCCATCAAGAAGGTGGCCTCGGGCTGCTCGCCGAGCCATGCGAGGTACTCCGGGCCTTCGAGGCCCCAGAACCCGGGCCATCCCTCTCCCGATGCGTTGCCATCGAGGGAGGTGATGAAGTCGACCAGAAGCTCTGACATGGCGGTGTCCTTTCTTAGGTGTCACGAGTGTGGACCGGCCGAGAGCCACGAACTCATCGGCGGCGCTGGGGTCGACGACAGCTGAAATCAACGCAGACCTGCGCGCCAAAACCCGGGTCGGCATCGCCGCAACGGATCGGGCGTGGTCCGCGACCTCGCTGAGCTGAACGTCCGGACGTCATGCAAACGTGAACGCACGCGATCAATGAGCAACTACATTGTTGCGCTTGCTACGGCGATGGCAACCACGATCAGAGCCAGGGCGACGAGGGATACGACCACGATGTAAGTCCTGTGCACTCGGACGCCGTTGCCCTGCCGGCGGCGCTGACCCAGGTCTTGTGCGGTGACGCCGGCATGCGCGGCCAGTTGGGCGTCGGTGAGCAAATGTTTGCGCCGGACGTCGGGGTTCTTCTCGTTCTGATCCATCGAAACGTCCTAACGGCTGTCGCGGAAGACTCAGCCGGATGGCGTGCTGCGTGAGTCGCGACAGTGATTCGTGGCCGTCGGCCAAACGGTTCGGTTTCGACCGTCGCCGAGAGGCCACGATCAATAGCAGCGTGCGCTTGGATTTCTGGTTCCCGGTGGCGCAAGCCCGAGCTCAGCCACGAGCCCGCCGTCACTTCTCGAGCGAGTTGGTTGCAGGCTGATCCAAGGGTTATCGCACGGTCTGCACGATGAGTACCAGGTTGAGCGCGATGATGACGGCTGCGACGAGGCCGGCGGCAAGGGTCGTACGACGTCGGTTGACCAGCGTTCCCATGATGTCTGCGCGACGGGTGAACATGACGAGGGGTACCAGCGCGAACGGGATGCCGAAAGACAAGACGACCTGGGAGACGACCAGTGCGCGGGTTGGGTCGATTCCGAGAGCAAGGATGACCAACGCGGGTAGCAGGGTGATCAGTCGTCGGAGGATCAGCGGGATCCGGCGCTGCAGGAAGCCCTCCATGATCACCTGGCCAGAGAGGGTGCCGACGCTCGAGGCGGCGAATCCGGATGCCAGCAGAGCTAGGGCGAACATGAGGGCGGCACCGGGTCCGAGGGCGTTGCCGAGGCCTGCGTGCGCTTCCTCGATCGACTCGACTGGTGGGCCGTTGCCGGACAGCGCGGAGGCGGCGATCACCAGGAGTGCCATGTTCATGAGTCCCGCGATCGACATGGCGACCACGACGTCGACGCGTTGGCTGCGAAGCAGGGAGCGACGGGCACCCTCGGTGGTCCTGACGTACCGGTCGCTGGTCAACGCTCCATGCAGGTAGATCGCGTGCGGCATCACCGTGGCGCCGAGCATGCCGGCGGCGAGGAGCAGGCTCTCGGCGCCGTCGAAGCGAGGTACCACTCCCTCTGCCATGGCGACCGGCTGGAGGCCGCTCATGGTGAGGTCGACGATGAAGCCGGCCAGGATCACTGCGAGCAGGCCGGTGATCACGGTCTCGAAGGGCCGGTGCCCGCGGGTCTGCATCGTCAGCAGCGCGAAAGCCACGGCCGCAGTGATAACTCCGCCGACCAGCAGCGGCAAGTCGAAGAGGATCTTCAGCGCGATCGCGCCTCCGACGACCTCGGCCAGGTCGGTGGCGATGGCTACCAGTTCGGCCTGGGTCCACAGCCCGCGGACTACCGGTCGCGGGAAGTGGTCGCGGCACAGAGCGGGGAGGCTCTTTCCCGTGGCGATGCCCGCCTTGGCCGACAGGTACTGGATCAGCATTGCCATCAGGTTGCTGGCAATGATCACCCAGACCAGCAGGTAGCCATAGGTCGATCCGGCAGTGATGTTGGTGGCGAAGTTGCCTGGATCGACGTAAGCGATGGCCGTGACGAACGCCGGGCCAAGGAGGGGAAAGGGGCCACGGACAAGGGCGCGAGCCTTCGTGCGGACCTTCGTGCGCCGGGACTGCTGGTACATCAGTTCAAGACTCCAACCGGGCAGATCGTTGGCTGCACTACTGCGGACATTCGTGGGTATAAGTCCTTCGGAATGACCGCCGGATCGGATTTACCAGATAAGAATTTCCGTCCGAAAAATCAGGATCATAACCCGTGACACCGGTGCGAATAAATGCGACGGTAACGGGGCACTAGAGGTCGGCCCGACCCCCGCTAGCGAGCCGCCATCCGAAGAATCAACGCTGACCAGAAGGCCAGCAGGAGTGGGGTATTGGCGCGCCCAGGCGCGCCCATCTGCGATCGCGATATACCGGAAAGCAGCTTTACCGACGCTCGATATAGCGACGTGGGTTTTAGTCCCCTGCTCATTTACGAAATGGAGAAATGAATGTTCGGGAAATCCGTTGTAAAAGACATGATCAGCCGGAGCGCGGAGAACGAAGCCGATCGGCGCGTCTTCCTCAAGTCGGCCGGAGTCGCCGGGCTCGGCGTCGTGGGCGCCGGGGCCATCGGCGGGTTCACCGCCGAGTCCGCATCGGCAGCGGCACCCAGCGACGGCGCGATCCTCAACTTCGCCCTCAACCTCGAGTACCTCGAGGCGGAGTTCTACTCATACGCCGCATTCGGCGAGGGATTGCGCGACAAGGACACCAACGGCAAGGGCGACAAGGGCGGGGTCAAGGGCGGCCGGAAGGTCAACTTCGCGACCCCGGCCATCGAGAAGTACGCACGAGAGATCGCGATGGACGAGGTCGACCATGTGAAGTTCCTGCGGTCCGCCCTCGGCGGAGCCAAGGTGGCACGCCCGTCGATCGACATCAAGAACAGCTTCACTGCAGCCGCCCGTGCCGCCGGCCTGATCACCGACAGCCAGACCTTCGACCCCTACGCCAACGAGAACAACTTCCTGCTCGCGGCCTTCATCTTCGAGGACGTTGGCGTCACGGCGTACAAGGGCGCGGCCCCGCTGATCAAGAACAAGACCTACCTCGACGCAGCGGCGGGCATCCTCGCCGTGGAGGCCTACCACGCCGGCATCGTCCGGACATCGCTCTACGCCAAGGATCTGTACGGCGCCGCCTCGAAGATCTCCGCGGCCCGCGACAGCCTCGACGGCAAGAAGTCGGTCGACCAGTCCATCGGCTCAGCCAAGCGGGCCAACCTGGTGCCGACCGACCGCAACGGCATCGCCTACAGCCGCTCGGCCGACCAGGTGCTCAACGTCGTCTACCTGACACCGAAGAAGGCGACCAGGGGTGGCTTCTTCCCCAAGGGCGTCAACGGCGCGATCAACACCAGCGGCGCGAACGGCTGAGGGAGGACCGTGATGACACTCAATGAGTTCATGGCCGCCCTGGTCTGGGCGGCTGTCTTCGCTCGTCTCGGATGGATGCTCGTACGCCCAATAAGGCGTTCAGCCTGAGCGTCAACACAGTGGCCGTTCCGGGGCCGACGGCGCTTGCCGCCGTCCCCGGGGCGGCCCCGGATCGGAGACTCATCCATGATCGGTGACATCGGTCTCACCGAGCTCGCCGTCCTCGCGTTTGTGGCGATCCTGATGTTCGGCCCCGACAAGATCCCCGAGCTCGGCAAACAAGCCGGCGCGATCCTGCGAAAGATGCGCGACTTCGCCAACGCCGCCCGCGACGAGCTGCGCACCGAGCTAGGCGAGGACTACGCCAACCTCGAGCTTCGTGACCTGGATCCCCGGACGATCGCCCGCAAACACATCGTCGAGGCCATGAACGGGGCCGGCAACGAGTCGGACTCAAGGCGCCGCGGACACCATCCGCTCGGGGTCGGGGAACGAACTCCGTACGACGCAGACGCGACCTGATCCTCGATCGCCCCGCTACCCCACGCTCAACCACTCAGTGAGGACCCCAATGAACACCCCCACCACCGCCATCGCGCCCATGCTCGGCATGCCGCAGGGCTTCGAATGGCTCATCATCCTGGCCGTCGTCATCCTCATCTTCGGCGCCGCCAAGCTGCCGGAGCTCGCTCGCGGCACCGGCCAGGCCCTACGAATCTTCAAGTCAGAGACCAAGGGCCTGCGGGACGACGAGAGCACGGCGGAGACCACACCTCCGGTGGCTGCACCTCCGGTTGAACTGCAGCCGGACGCCCAGGACCGTTGACCACCTTCGGCGACAGCTGACCCATGTCTTTCACCGGAGCTGCCAAGCTGTTTGTGGGCAAACCTGTCCACCCGGTCGGCGCCGACGGCCGGATGGCCCTCTCCGACCATCTGCGCGAGCTGAGGGCACGGCTGCTCAAGGTCGCCCTGATCATCATCGTCGGCCTGGCCGTTTCGTTCCTGTTCCACGACCAGCTCTACTCGCTGATCTACGACCCGTACCTGAAGGCCCAGGAAGCGCTGCCCGAAGGCGACACCGAGGCCGTGACCAACGGTGCCGGCGCCGGTCTGCTGCTCTACCTGAAGCTCAGCGGGTTCGCCTCGGTGATCGGCACCAGCCCGCTGTGGCTCTACCAGATCTGGGCGTTCATCATGCCGGGCCTCCACGCCCGGGAGCGCAAGTGGACGAGGATCTTCGCCGCCATCGCCGGCCCGCTCTTCCTGGCCGGTGTGTGGCTCGGCTACGTGACCCTGCCCAAGGGCCTGGAGATCCTGATCGGGTTCAACCCCGACGGCGTCACCAACCTGGTCGACTTCAACGAGTACCTCACCTTCTTCAGCCGGACCCTGATCGTCTTCGGCATCGCCTTCGAGATCCCGCTGTTCGTCGTGCTCCTGAACCTGGCCGGGGTCGTCTCCGGAAAGGCACTGGGCAACCACCGGCCCTGGATCATCGTCGGCACCTTCCTGTTCGCCGCGATCGCGACGCCATCCGCAGACCCGTTCACGATGACGTTCATGGCCGTGCCCATGGTCGTCCTCTTCCTGATCTCCGAGCAGATCGCCCGGTTCAACGACCGACGCCGCGCGAGGAACCGCAAGAACGCCGGCCTCTTGCCCGACGAGCTCTCCACCCTCTAAGCAGCGGTCGTGACAACCGGCGACAAACAAAGCCAGCCGACGGCATTGGACCACCGGGGCGACGACCCAAATTAATTCTGCCCAAGAACGTCCGAGGCGTTGCCTACAGACGTCCACCACGTCTGACTGACAGCCGCAACGTGCGCCTTAGCTGCGGACAACTGCGGGCAGGCAGCAGCTGAGAATGTCAGCTTCACTTGGTAGCGGGGGCAGTGTGCTGGTTCAGGACATAGGAAACCCATGTCTCAAGACATAGGAAACCCGGTCGTCGGTTCGAGGCTCGGCCATGTCGAAAGCCAGGCTGGTCATCACCGCCGTCATCATTGAGGGCCGCACCCAGGCCGAGGTTGCCGCCACCTACGGCGTCACCAAGGGCTGGGTCTCCAAGCTGACTGCCCGCTACAACGCTGAGGGCGAGAGCGCCTTCGAACCGACATCCCGACGTCCGAAGTCCTCCCCGGGCGCCCTCGACCCGCGAGTGGTCGCGCTGATCCTCCAGCTCCGCGAGCAACTGAGCGCCGCGGGACTTGACGCCGGACCCGACACGATCGGCTGGCATCTCGAGCGCCAGAGCGGCGGTCACGACGACTGTGCCCGCCGCGGCCATGGCGGGCATCCCAGCGGCTCGAGCGCGCAGGAACGCGAACGCATGAAGGTGGATCGTGCCGACCGAGGCCGCCGAAGCGGCGGCGGCAGAGCCGCCCAGGTGGTACGCCGCTCCCCCGGCTCCGAGAATCGCTGGAGCCAACGCGGCACCGATGTTGGCGTTCACGTTCCCGACTTCGATCAGTGCAGCCGCACACCCCCGACACGTCCGCACGTGCTCATCGACAGTCTCTCGCTGCCGCACCGCCAGCCGCCCGCGTACGTGGGCCGGGAGCTGCTTGCGCACCGCTCGACATTCGTCACTGGTCGCTGAGGCGAGGTGCGCGGCCAGGTAGGCACGTCGCAGACCTTCTCGCGCGCGAAAGTTGAGCGCTGCCACGGCATTGGGCTTCAGCCCGAGCAGCTTGCCGACGGTCTCGTGGTCGTCGCCCTCGACGCTCGTGTGCCAGATGACCGCTCGCCATCGCTCAGGCAACGTCCGGAACGCCCGGACGAGCAGATCGGCTTCCTGGGATGCGTCCACGACATCGTCCTGCTCGATCAGGTTCGTCAAGGCATCGTAGTCATCCGTCGTCGTCATCCGCCTTGCTCGCCGCACGTAGTTCACGTGCGCGTTGCGCACTGCTGTCAGCAGGTACGAGCGGAACGCCTCGCACGGCCCACGACCCTGGTCGATGGCTCGGAAGACACTGATGAACGCATCGGCGACCACGTCATCCGCCGTCGCCGGGTCGGTGAGCTGACGAGCGAACCGGGTCGCGCACACACGGTGCCGCCGGTACAGCTCAGCCACGGCGTCGCCGTTGTGTGCCCGCGCGGCCTCGACGAGCCTCATGTCCGAGGTCACCGACAGATCAGGCTCGCCCACCGCACCGTCGGACGGATGTCCCGGATGTGAAGCCCGGTGCCGACCCCGACGACCATCGCGCAGACCGAGGCCTTGGTTGTCCTGCTCTCCCACGTCGTCAACCCCCAGCTCAGACCGAGACCTGGGCCGCGAACGCTCACGGCCCTTCGGTTGTAAGACACGCGCTGGGGCTGGTTGCTTACGTTCTGACGCCGATCTGCGTGGAAGGGTGGTCTAGGCCTTAGGGATCACGGGTTGGGGTGACACCCGGTGTGCCTGCGCGTACGTGTTGGCCACGGGAGACAGTCTCTGGATTGCTGAAGATCTAGAGAACAGGAAGTCATCCCGTGACCCACGAGGACATTGTGTACGACCGCCGTGTGCGGCTGATCGAGTACGCCGCGCGGATCAACAACGTGTCCGAGGCCTGCCGGGTGTTCGGCGAGTCTCGTAAGACCTACTACAAGTGGCTCAAGCAGGCCGAGCTGTACGGTCTGTCGGCT
Organism: uncultured Actinomycetota bacterium; assembly: GCA_963769475.1. Taxonomy (GTDB): domain Bacteria; phylum Actinomycetota; class Actinomycetes; order Propionibacteriales; family Nocardioidaceae; genus Nocardioides. The sequence continues at coordinate 1,053,183 of CAVYLX010000005.1, forward strand.
CTGTTGCCCAAGGATCGACGCCTGCCTCATCAGCCGAACGCGATGTCCTCGGAGGAGGTCGCCATCATCCTGGCCGAGGCGATCGCACGTCCGACCCTGGGCGCCAGGTCGCTGCTGAGACACCTTCGGGCCCGGGGTGTGGACCGGTCCGCGTCCGGGGTCGCGAAGGTCCTGCGTCGGCACAACCTAGGGACCGCGAAGAACGGGTCATCGCGCTGGCCTCGATCACCGCGACCGAGACCGGTCAGCTCACCGAGGCCGCCAAGGACGGTCCGTTCGGGTTCTGCATGTATGCCTCCGCCCCTGGTCAGGTGGTGTCTCTGGACACCTTCTATGTCGGACGACTCAAGGGAGTCGGTGCGGTCTGGCAGCTCACCGCGGTCGATGTCGCGACCCGGATCGCGGTGGTCCAGCTCGTCGTCGGCGACAAGGGCGCCGTGGTCGCAGCACGTTTCTTGGACCACCTGAAGAAGGCGCTCCGCAAGCACGGGATCACGATGTCCGGGATCCTGACTGACAACGGACCCGAGTTCGTCGGCCGGATCTTCCAAGACCACGCTGCGGAGCTCGGCCTGTTCCATCACCGGATCCCGCCGCGCTCACCGAACCACAACTCGGTCTGTGAACACTTCCACGGCACCGTGCTCGACGAGTTCTACCGCCCCCACTTCCACCGCGGCCGAGTCGAGGACATCGCACTGCTCGACAGGTCCCTGCAGGCCTGGGTTCGTGACTACAACGAGCACCGCCCGAACAACGGCAACTACATGCGCGGGCGGACTCCCCAGCAGGTCAAGAAGGAGCTACGCCACCGGAGCAGGCAGACTGCAGCCTGACAACCCAAGGCGATCCCAGCGACGTCCACTGTCACCCCAATCCGTGAGCCGCAAGGTCTAGGCCTTCCGGGTCGATGAAGCGCGGATCGGCGTCGAAGAGGCGTGCGACCTTGTAGGAGACCTGTTCTCCCTCTGTCGCGCAGGTCGCATCTCGCTCCGACAGGCCGGCGAGCACGGCGCTCAACGCGTTCGGATAGGGCCCCTGATAAGTGACGAAACCGGTGTCCACGTGCTCATAGACGACCACGTGTGGGCGCTCGAGATCAGCCGCCTCCTCGGCGACGAGCTGTGCGAGCAGCACCTCCATCCATTGGTCATCCAGCTGCCGTGGATCCTTGATCCACTTCTCCGGAAATGACATCTCGTCCACGTTGGCTCCCTCACTCCTCTTGCCGTTACGCCGCGCCCCCACGGCCGTCGCCCCGTTCGACGCCGCTGCTCCCATTCGTACGGTTGACGTGGAAAGACGGCGGATTCTTACGCCAGCTATCGCCCATATCGCGCTGCTGCCGGGCGGCCCTTCGACAGCGTCAGCGTCAGCGCCTGCCAGATCGCTGTCAGGGTGCTCCGTAGGCTCGTGCGTCTCCGAAGAGACGTCGAAAGGTCTTCCGGGCACGGAACGCAAGCTGGCTGGTCGCGTTGGGGGTGAGGTCGATCTCGTCTGCCACGTCGGCAATGGACAGACCATCGACCAGGAGACGGATCAGCACATATCGCTGACGCTCGGGCATGGTCCGGAGCGTCTGAACGATCCGGCGCCTTTCATCGATGGCGCGACCGGGCTCCTCCCACACGTACAGGTCACGGATCGACCGTTCCAGGGCAACAGCCTCACGTTCTCGCTGCCGGTACAGGTCGATCGCGATGTGCCGGGCCACGGTCTTCAGGTAGGACCGCAGCGAACGGGGAGCCTCGGACACCGAGAAGCGCACCAGGGTCCGGGTCAACGCCTCGGAGGCGATGTCGTCAGCCTCTGCGTGGGCGCGCAGGTATCCCCAGGCGTAGCCACGTAGCCATGTGTAGTGCCGCAGCCAGAGCGTCTCCCAGGCACCATCACGGCCTACTCGTAGCGCTGCGAGTGCCGCGCGGTCGTCGTCGTCGGAGGAGGACTCATGCGGCTCGCCGTATTCGGAGCCGCTTGCATTTTCGCTCACGTCTCCCGGACGTCGCCTAGGCCATCTGGCTTATGCCCTGGGCCTCAGAAGTTCTTCGTCGCGGGCACGCACGTCTAGACGGCTGACCCGGGATACGACGGACACGCCTTCGGGTCGGCCGTACGCCGGGCTGTTGCGGGCGGGCGAACCAGGGGTGGAAGTCCCGCCGACCTTGCTCGTCGAGTCGAGCAAGGGGTTCATGGCCGGAGCCGGGACGCGGACCAACCGCGTCCCGGCTCCGGGGACTTCAGACGTGACCTCCTGGTCCTCCAGGACGAACTGGTCGTCCAGGTCGAACGTTCACGCTCACCGGACTTCCTTGGCCGTCACCACCAGGTTCTTCGTGTAGTGGAACCGTCCGTTGGGATAGGTGACCTTGCCGGTGCACGTGATGAGGCTGAGCCGGTGCTTGCCGCTGGTTGCGAAGGCATCGGCAGGCAGCTGCCGCGTCCGGTCGTAGGTCTTCAGGGTCGTGACCTTGAAGCGGTGGGTACGGCCGTTCTGGACAACCGTGATGATGTCGCCACGCCGGACGTTCTTCAGCCGGTACAACGCACCGGGACGGTCGTGGCTGTCGGACACGTGCCCGGCGATCACGCTCGCTCCAATGACGTCGTCGATGTGCGCGGAACGGCCGAACCAACCGACGCGACCGACGTTGCTGGGCACAGCGAGCACGCCGCCGGCGATGTCGCTGTGGTCCACCGAGGTGTTGATCCCGACAGCCGGGATCTTCACGGTCGTCCCGGACTGCCTCCGCACGCCGATCCCGGCCTTCGGAGAGAAGAGCCGCTTGGAGTGGCTCGGGGCCAGGGCAACCTCGGGCACCGTGTCACCTGCTGCGCCTTGCGCGGCGAGCTCGGCGGCCTCCGCCTCGGTCACGACCGGGAGGTCACCCGGGGTGCCCGCGGGGATGTTGCCGTCCTCGACACCATCAGCGCGGTCGATGATGGCCGCGACCTCCTCGAGGAAGTCCGGCTCCTCGCCTTCGTCGGCGGCAGCTTCGCCCCCGACCAGCACCTGGCCGTCCTCGCTGCCCGTGGTCTCATCGGGCACGGTCTCGTCGCTGGCTGCAGCGAACCCGGCGAACCCGGTCGGAACCGGCGGGACAGGTGCCTGGACACGCGTCGCCAGAAGCGTCTCCTTGGCCTTGCCGCAGCCCTCGGTCGCCGACTTCGACAACCGGGTGCCCGCAACCTTCATGGCCCAGGAGAACCAGCCCGGCTTCGTGATCTTGACCTTGCTGGTGCGGTAGACGCCCTGGCCGCTCTTGCCGTGGGCGGTGAACTTGACCTTCCCGAAGGCGTTGGCCGGGTTGCACCGGATCGCCTTCTCGGTCGCGAACGGACCGTAGAGAGCACCGGTAACCTTGACGTCGACACCGTCCGGCAGACCCTTGATGATCACCTTATCGGAGACCTTGACACCCCCGGTGAACGGCAACGTCACCGTCTGGTGCGAGGACACCGTCTCGACCTTCACCGTCGACTTCGTCGGCGGCGGCGGTGAGACAGCCTGCTCCGTGACCAGCGTCGTCTCGGCGTCGATACCGCAGTCGGTGCGCTGTGCCTCATAAGCATCGGTAGCCGCCGAGGACTGGACGTAGGTGTAGTACCCCGCCTTGGTCAGCGTCACCGCGGGCGTCGTCACCGTGCCGTTGCCGGTCACGGTCAGGTTTCCCTCGGCGAACACGTCGGCAGGCTGACAGGTCATGTCGGCCGTGGCGGCGTAGGGGCCGTAGAGCTGCCAGCGCATCTGGATCGGCTCTCCGGTGAACAGGTTGCTGACCACGACCTGGTCGGTGACCTTGTCGCCGATCGTGGTCGCCTGGTCGCTGATGGTCGTCACGTACCCCGGGCGCTTCTTGTCGACCACGACACCCTGGTCGACCACGACACCCTGGTCGACCGAGAGGATCTGGGTGTCAGGATCCAAGATGATCCCGGCGACCTTGCCCGTCGTCACGTCGCCGTCGGAGTCCTTCGCGTCGTCACCTCCGGCGTCCTGCGTGGTGAATGCCTGCCACGTCTTCAGCGCGGCAGGGTCGAACGTGACCTCGTCGGTGCCCGACGGCAGACCCGTGAACAGGTAGTGACCATCGGCGTCGGTGGTGGTGCTGGCGCTGATGCTGTTGCCGTCGAGGTCGGTGCCGCTCAGCTTGACCGTGAACCCGGCGATGCCGTCCTCACCGGCGTCCTGGACACCATCGCGATCATCGTCGAGCCACACGTAGTCGCCGATCGAGGACTCGATGATCTGGATCGCCCGGCTGGCCGGGCCGACACCCTGGGACACACCGTCGGCACGTCCCGAGGTGCGGTTGTTGTAGACGTCCCCGCCGGCGTTGCCCGACGGAGTCATCGTGATGTCGACGGTGAACTCGTCGCCGGGATCGAAGTCGCCCGGCCGCAGGAACCGTAGCCCGGTCACCTGGCCGGCCGCAGACGGACAGTCCGCCGCCGTACCGGCCCCGGAGACGACCGCACCGCCCGACGGTGCGTCGCACCACACGGTCGTGCCCGCAGAACCGTTGGCGGCTGCCGCCGGGTCGAGCGCGAGAGAGCCGGTCGCCGTCTTGGTGTACAGGATCGAGATGCCGGTCCCGGCCGTGACCGATGCCGTGTCGAAGGCCAGCGTCCCGGTGAAGTCGGAACCATTGAGACCGTCGGAGGGCAGGATGTCGACGATGTCGACGTTGCTGACGTTTTGCGGGGCGTCGATGTTGGCGAAGTCCACGCTCCAGTGCAGACGACGCGGCGACGCGAGCCCAGCCGGGTTCACCTCCACGACGCTTTGCGGCGTCGACTTGGCGATCTTGATGCCCGTGGGTGTCACCACCTGGATCTGGGCCGAGTCATCACGGGCCGTGGCCGCCGAAGGGTCCTGCGCCGAGCTGACCAGCACATTGTTGGTGTAGTTGCCGTTGCGCACGGTGTCGAGGATCTCGACCGTGTAGACGATCGGGTCGATCGCCTCGTTGACGGTGTTCTCGCCGAGGTCCCACTTGACGTAGGTCTCGCCAGCAGCACATACCAGCTCGGCACCGGCGGGCGAACCTGACTGCACGACGACCGGGGTGATCGGGTCCCCCGATGCCTCGCGCTTGGACGACACGAACTGCTGGTACTTCGGCAGGCAGTCCTCGACGATGACCGGCGCCTTCACACCGGCGCTGACGCTGGCCGTGATCGTCGGGTTCAACCGGTAGTCGACGTTCGAGCCCGACGTGTACTGCGGAACAGCGGTGTCAGTGAAGGCGTCCGTGGTCGGGTTCTTGACGTACTTCTTGATGCGAGCCGTGACGGCGCCGATGCGGAGCCGGTCTCCCCACGAGCTGGCGTGCGTGGCCGGCACGTAGCTCGAGTTTTGCCAATGGGCCGGATCAGCGAGGATGCCATTCATGTCCTTCACGCCGCTGACGACCTTCCGCGATCCCCAGTTGGGAACGATGTCGCCCTGGTTGTTGCCGGTCGTGCGGACCGTCTGGCCGATGGCCAGATTGACGTGGAAGTACTCCAGCGGTCCGGTGTAGTCGGTCGTGAAGGAGACCCGCACCCGGTTGACACCGGTGTAGACGCCGGCGGCGTCCTGCGTGGCGCCGGGGACGGACGACGGGGAGTCGTACCACGTGCCCGTCGAGCAGTCGGAGTCTGCTCCGGCTCCAGCAGGGCCGGACGAGTACTGGATCTTGAGGTTCTGCAGCTCCGAGATCGGCTCCGAGCCGCTCTGACCGTTGACGAAGTAGGAGATCCACGCGGCCTCGCCGTTGGAGGGACGAGAGTTCTGCGGGCCGCCGCCGGCGTAGTTGTCGGGCGTCAGGCCGAGGCGGTTGTCGTCCCACACGTCGCAGCCGATGACGCTGCGCGAGTAGGCCGTCCCGGAGTTGGGGATGCCGTCGTGGGTGAAGAACAGATTGCTGATGACCCGCTGGCCGGGCACGACCACAGTGTTTCCGTCTCGAACCGTCGACGATCCCGGAGGGCCTTCCCAGGCCTGCTCACCCGGGTTGAACTCGCTCGCCGGGGTGTTGTTGGCGGCACCCCAGGGCGCGGAGAACCACTTGTTGAAGCCGTCGCCGATCTGCAGCGCGACGACCGCCTTGCGGTTGTTGTTGGCGATGACCTCACCGCTGTTGGCGTTGCCGCCGATGTCGGTCATGACAACGTCGGTGAAGGTGTTCTCCGTGGCGAGGGTCCAGCTGCTGCCGTCGGCACCCTCCTGGCCAAGGTCGAAGACCGCGTCGAGCGGGATCTCGAGGTTGATCTGCCGCGAAATCACATAGCCCGTATCGGCCGGCAGTGCCGATCCGTTTCCGGACTTGGTCGGGACGGTGTAGGCGCTGGTGTCGGCGTCGGTGATGGTGATGTCAACCGCTGTACCTGTGCCACCGGGCTGATCGCAGGCGACGTTGCCCGAGTCGCGCACATTGCGCTTGAGCTCCTCGTCCGACGGCGAAGCCGACTGCGCGCTGTAAGGGATGTTCCCCCACAGGTCCAACGTCCCGGTGCACTGGTAGCGCGGCGCGTACTTCTCGATGGCGGCTGCCTCCGAGCCGGCGGCGGCGACTGCAGCCGCCCACGCCGTTGCCCCGTAGTACGTCGCCGGGCTGATGTCGTCGGTGAAGGTGATCGGTGAGGCCAGCGGCGAGGAGCCCTTGCCACCCGAGGCCGCGTTGATGGTCATCGGGTACTGCACGGTGCGGCACGTCCGGCTCGCATCGAAGGTGCACGGAGCGGTACGGGCGTAGAGCGGACCGCTGTTCTCATCGGTCGAGGTGGCTCGCTTGGAGAGGTCGAAGTTCGCCTTGGCCGAGACGGTCTGACTGACACTCGGCGAGGGCGCCGGCGTCGTGACCTGGTCGCTCGTGGCCGTCGCAACGACCGGGCCCATGGCGCCGCCGTTGGGCATCTCGGAGCGGACCTTGGCCAGGAAGTCGTAGTTGAGCGCCGTGCCCTGGGACTGGTTGGCGACCCGGCAGACGACCGTCTGGGTGGGCAGCGACTGATATGAGGTCGCGGTCAAAGGCACGGTAGGTGCCGGCAACGTGGCGGGTGTGACGCTCGAACCGCTCAGGCAGAACGGCGGCACCGAGACCAGCTCCTGGCCCTGCGGCAGGGTGAACTCGATCGTCGGGTTGGTCTGGTCCTCGCCCTCGTAGCGGACACCGACCCGGTAGGTCACGGAGTCGTTGGTGCGCACGATGTCGTTCGTGCCGCTGGAGTCGTGGCCCGCCGTGTCGTCGGCATCGAACGGGCCGGTGCCGGTCGTCTGCGTCAGGTCGACCGTCAACGTGCCGTCACCCGGCGCCGCCACTGCAGGAAGCGTGCTTGCTCCCAGTCCCGCAATGACGACGGCGAGTACCGCCATCCTCGTCCGCGTTCGATGCGCTCGAAAAGTCGAACGCCTGCGTGTTCCTGTCATGTCTGTGAAGCCCCCTGGTTCCTTCTCGTGAACTGGCCCGGCAGCGGTGTCCACCAAGTGCCCGTTAGAAGGAAGACATAGGAGGAGCCGTCTTCATTACGCTCGGCCTTCAGATTGACTAGACCGATGGCTAAGAGCGCGATGCGCTCGCAGCCGGGCGCGCGACGAGGCGCGAACAGGTGCCCACCCAGATCGCGAGGCGCCAGTGCGGTCCTGCCCCCGAATTGAGGCGCTTCGGCAAACCGCCAGAGCTCAGGCCGCGCCAGGGTCTTCGCCACGTCGCGCAGCGACAGCGAAACTGGCCCTATGCGGCATCATCCAGTCGACAATCTACCGCTCGGCGAGCCGGATCTGCGCCGCAGCATCAGCGGCCACCGATGCTGCCGGGTACGCGATGCGGCGGCGAGGTCCGGCACTTGAGTCCTTTGGTCGCGAGCCATCCCATGCTCACGCAACGACCGACATCAGGTGGCCGCAATGTCTCCGGTCCCTCACCGGGGACGTGGATCGGTACGGGAGACACGCGGTCGCGCACCCACGGACAGGAGAACCTAACCCTGACCGATGCGAACACAAGGGAGACGTCTGCCGATCGTCAGCCCTTACGGCGCGGCACTCGTCGATATCGTGGCGTGCGCCGTCGTGGGGGACATGTGGAGTCGAACCGTCCGTCCAGGCGTCTGCCCGAGCGAACCTGGCAGTTGGTAGTAGAGGCCCACCTACTTCCGCAGGCCCACGAGGACGCCTTCGTGGTCGCGATTCAGCCTGTTCGACACGGCAACGATGTAGCCGCAACCCGGCACCAGCGCCTCACTGTTCACCCGCGTTCGATCAACGCGCACCATCACCGGATGCGACAGCGATCGCCACCGGTACGCCGAGGTCGTTCGGAGGAGCAGTGATTCACGCAGCCCGGCCACACCCGAGGTGTCGAAGAAGCTCAGCGGATGGTGCCAACGGTTGGCGGTGAACTAACAGATTCGAGGAACCAGTTCCAACTCATCCAGCTCCTCCCACAAGGCGGCAGGCCCAATTTCCGCCCACTTATGGCTTTTGGTCAGAAACTTGAAAGACCCCCTGGCTAGCGTTTCCGCTGGTCAGAGGGCCTTCACTTGGTAGCGGGGGCAGGATTTGAACCTGCGACCTCTGGGTTATGAGCGGGGCTACCTCGGCTTTCCACAACTTTCCACCTAGAGCCAACACGATCTCGACCTGTTGTATAATCGCAGGTCAGAGGCCCTTTTTGATTTTCCAAGATCGTCTGAATTCGTCCCTGTCGATCCGCATCGATGTGGCAACGTTTGCGGTCAAGGTGCGGTCCAGGTGTGGTCCGGGGCCCGTGACCAGAGTGCGATAGCCAGCGAGGAGGTGTCCGTCATGGCATGGGCTCGGGTCCGTGAGGCCGCAGACGGATCATCCCACTTCACGGGGTACTACCGCTCCCCCGATGGCGCCACAAAGTCTGCAGGGACCTTTGCGTCGAAGCGCGAGGCATTGCGAGCGGCACGCAGACTGGAACACAAGGTCAGCGACGGGACCTGGATCGATCCTGCGCTCGGCGCCGTCACCTTTCGCAGCTATGTGGAAGACGTCTGGTTCCCGAGCCGTCACCTTGAACTCAGCACGCGGCAGGCCTATGCATCGATCCTCGACCACCACTTCCTACCGTTCTTCGGCGACATGGCCATGCGACGGATCATGCCGTCCACCGTGCAGAGCTGGGTCACCAAGGTGTCAGCTGAGGGGCTGTCTCCCGTGACCATCAAGAAGAATCACGTCATGCTGCACTCGGTCTTCCGACGAGCCGTCCGCGACCGCATCATCGCCTTCAACCCCTGCTCGGAGACCGAGCTACCCAAGGTCGTCCGCAAGCAGGCCCGGACCCTCACACCTGAGGAGTACGCACGGCTGCACAATGCCATCCCCGAGCGCTACCAAGATCTCGTCCAGACGTGCATCGAGACAGGTCTGCGCTGGGGTGAACTCGTCGCCCTTCGCCCACGACACATCGACTTCCTGCGGCGCACCGTGAACATCGAGGAGACCATCGTCGAGATCTCCAAGAAACACTCCCCCACAGGGGAGCGAAACATCGTCAAGCCCTACCCAAAAAACGACAAACCGCGGGTTCTTGGACTGCGACAGGGACTGCTCGATCGTCTTGCCGCACGGATCCAGCGTCTCGGCCTGGACCGAGACGATCTGCTGTTCCCGTCTACCGACCTGGCCGGTGGGGCGCCGATCTCCCGCAACACCTTCCGCAGCAGAGTCTGGCTGCCCGCAGTAGCCCAAGCGAACATCGGGTTCAAGGTCCGCATGCACGACCTCCGCCATGCGCACGCCTCCTGGCTCCTTGCCGGCGGCGCCGACTTGGCCGGTGTTATGGAACGACTTGGCCACGCCCAAATCCAGACCACGCAGCGCTACCTGCACACCCTGCCCGACACTGACTTCAAGAACCTTGACGCGTTCAGTCGCATCGCTGACAGGCGAGCTCGGAACTGATTTAGTGGAAGGCTTGGCGGCGACGAAGTGTGTTTAGACGTTTCGCGTAGACCTGGAGTTCAGCCCATGGGACCGGTTCACAAATCCCACACGATCAGCACAGCTCCGAAACGTCACAGATGCGCCCGGACGCCTACGGCACTCGCGCGTGGCAGAACGCGAGAAGTCGGTAGTCGAGGTCCATCGGCCTTGTTGTCGGACCCGTGCGATCGACTGTCGTCCAGAAGCCCACGCACTAGGGTTCGTGCGGGTGGTGAGCGGAACGAAAGAGGGCTGTGTTGGAAGCGCTGGACGAACTTGACCTACTGACCAAGGACGAGCTCGTCGAGCTGGTCCGGACGCAGTCCACCGAGGCCGGGATCAAGTTGACCTTCCCCGGAAAGGCGACCTCCAGGCGCATCACTCGGCGAGTTCGGCCGCGGGTTCAGCGAACGATTGCTAAGTACGACGCAGGGTCAGACGAGGAGCGGGCGAAGAACGTCCTCATCGAGGGTGACAACCTGCAAGCCCTCGCCACGCTGTACCGCGAGCGAGGGCAGATTGACCTGATTTTCACCGACCCGCCCTACAACACGGGCGGCGATTGGCGCTACAACGACAGGTGGGACACCGACCCCAACGACGCGGGCATCGGGGACCTCGTCTCAGCTGACGACAAGGCAAAGCACACCAAGTGGATGAAGTTCATGTATCCACGGCTTCTGCTCATGAAGCAGATGCTCAAGCCGACTGGTGTCCTTGCCATCTGCATCGACCACCGCGAACTGTTCCACCTCGGCCAAATGCTCGACGAACTGTTCGGGGAGCAGAACCGGCTGGCCATCATCAACTGGCAGAAAATTACCTCGCCGACGAGCCACGACCAGGGCGTGTCTACAGCCACTGAGTACGTACTCGTCTACGGAAAGGACGAGGAGCGAGTCAAGACCGGCAAACTGCCGCACACCGAGCGGGCCGCCGCCGACTACGTCAACCCAGATACCAACCCGAAAGGGGCGTGGTCTCCGTCTGACTCCACGCTGATGGGTGCCTCAACGCACCCCGGCCAGGTCTATGGAATCCAGAACCCGTTCACCGGCAAGCTCCACTACCCGCAGGAAGGTCGCTGTTGGCGCAACGAGCGGGCCAAGATGAAGGCTGCCGTCGAGGAGTGGGGTGTTCAGTACGAGGACCGGCAAGCTCGGAGATGAACTCCGCCCCCGCACTGCTGCTCAAGGGTGCGCGGGATCCCCTCACGCGGGACTACGCCACCGACCCGGTCGTGCTCGCGGCACAGAAAGGCTGCCCTTGCTCGACGCGCCGAGCCCGGCTGGCCGCGCTACTTCTGGCGCAACGACCGCCGTCGCCGCCCTGGCCACGGCGAGCTCCGTTACAAGACCTACCTGTCCGAGGTTGAGGGGGGCATGGTGCCGACGACGTACTGGGCCTCCGACGAAGACTTCCGGGTTGAAGACCTGAGCACGGTGTCGTGGGACCCACCCGAAATCTGGAACGTCCGAGATCGGCAAGTCGGAGCTGAGCGCCGTTGTGGGCCGCGGTCACGGTTTCGACACCGTCAAGCCGCTCGCTCTCGTGAAGAAGATCATCAGCCTTTGGTGCCCGCCTGGCGGCGTCGTCCTAGATGTCTTCGCCGGCTCAGGCACGACCGGACACGCAGTGCTCGAAATGAAGCGCGACGCCGGTGTCGACCGCCGGTTCATCCTGGTCGAGCAGGGCCGCCCCGAACGGAGCGACTCCTACGCCAAGACGCTGACCGTGATGCTGCAGCGGGTCGTGTCCGGCGACTGGGTCAACGGCAAGGGACAGCCGGTTGGCGGCGGCTACGAGTTCCGCTCTCTGACGAAGACGGTCGACGCGACCGCCCTTCTTGCGATGGAACGCGAAGAGATGGTCGACACCGTCGTTGCCTCGTACTTCGACTCGTCTCGTCGTCGCGGCTCGACCCTCATTCGGATTTCGACGACCCCGCCTATGAGTACCTCGTGGCTCGCAACGGCGAAGACGAGGGCTTCTACCTGGTCTGGGGTGGCGTCGACGGCAACACCGACTTCAACGAAGACGTCTACGAGGCATGCGTCGCTGAAGGCGAGAAGGCCGGCCTCACTGCGATGTATCACGTCTACTCGCGCTTCAACCTGTTCATGACTCCGGGCGTCCACTGGTACCAGATCCCCGACCGCATCCTCGCCGACTTCGGCCTGGACATCCGCACCGAGGCCTTCACCGACCAGGACGACTGATGCTGTCCCTGTTTCAGTTCCAGGAGGACGCCGCGGCGACGATGTCGCGGCGGATTTCCGATTACCTGGAGGCGCCGGCCCGAATGACGGTCAATCGGAAGCCTCACGTCGCGCCGTTCTTCCAGTCGCTCGCAGCGCTCACCGGCGCCGGCAAGACCGTGATCCTCGCCGAAGCCGTCGCGCAGGTCTCAGACTTGATGCCAGTCAAGCCGGTCATCTTGTGGCTGTCCAAGGGGAAGGTGGTGGTCCGTCAGACCTACGCCAACTTGTCCGAAGGCGGCAAGTATCACCACCTTCTCGGGGGTATCGCCGTCGACGTGCTGGCGAACTACAAGCCTGAAGTTGTCGAGGAGGCTCAGCAGGCTCTCGTCTACTTCGCGACCGTAGGAACCTTCAACCAGAAGGACAAGGACGGGTCAGCCCTCCTCATCCACAAGTCCGACGTCGACAACATGGAACGTTCGACTTGGGAGGCGCTCAGCGAGCGACTCGACGACAACGACAACCGCCGGCCTCTCGTCGTCGTCTACGCGAAGGCGCAGAACCTGTCGAACCAGCAGACCGACCTACTCATGGAGTTGGAGCCCGACGGCTTCCTGGTGGCGTCGGCAACCATGCGGCTTCCCACCAAGATCGGCACCGAGATCAGCTACATCGAGACTGCGGGATACCCCGAGTCTGAGTTGATCACGAAGGTGAAGACGGTGGACGTTGTTAAGGAAGGTCTCGTCAAGAGCACCGTCAACCTCGAGGGCTACAACACTCCGATGGAGGAAGCTGTGGCGCAGCTCCTCGCCGACATGGAGTCGGCAACTAGCGAAGCCGACCCACTTGAACCTCGGGCTGAAGCCCAAGGCCATCTACGTCTGCAACACCAATGTCGTTGCAAACACGCCCAACCAGGTACGACAGCCCGAAGCAGATCTTCACCCAGCGCCAAGCGCCACCCATCCTCATCTGGCGCTACCTGACCGAGCAGATGGGCGTCGACCCCCGGACGGTCGCTGTCTACGCCGACCTGAAGACCGACGCCGACTTCCCGCTTCCCAGCGATTTCTTGCTCTTCAAGGGTGGCGACAAGGACTACGAGGACTTCACCGCCGGCGACTACCAGCACATCATCTTCAACCTGACCCTTCAGGAGGGCTGGGACGACCCGTCGGTGTACTTCGCGTACATCGACAAGTCCATGGAGTCGACGGTGCAGATCACGCAGGTCATCGGCCGCGTGCTTCGCCAGCCCGGCGCCAAACACTACCCGTCCGAGCGCCTGAACTCCGCCCACTTCTACGTGCGTGTGGACAAGAACTCGGTGTTCAACGACGTCATGGAGGACGTCCAACGGCAACTTGGCGACGACGAGTCCGGCATCAAGATCATCGTCACCAAGCCCGGCGCGCAGAAGCCTGACGAACTGATGCCCACGATGACAATGACCGTTCCGGAGACCGGCTCGAACTCGTCCCAGGCGCAGGCAGCCATCGCGAAGTTGCTGGATGAGTTCGCCGACTACCGCACCGACGACGTCAACACCCACGGTGTCGGTAGCCGCCGCGTTCTTCGCCAGAAGGTCGGCGAGTCCGGCCAAGCCGAGGGCTGGGAGGAGTACCAGCACTCGGCCCAAGCATCAGCGCGTTGGATCTTCCACCGCGAGGTACAGCGCCAGTTCAAGGAAGCTCTCGGTGTGGTCAACCTCGCCGACCCGAAACTCGACGCCATCGTTGGCATCGGCTCGGCCGCCCAGAAGCAGGTGGTTCGACTGGCCGAAGACGTTGTAGTGGCGTACGTGAAGGGCGTCCGCCTGGTGCAGCGAAAGTCGAACCCGTTCACGGTCGGGTCACTGATGGGCCGGCCCGATGAGCTGATCAAGTTCGACAACGCCGTCCACGCGGGCTACTCGGGCCTCAACGGTGACGAGAAGATGTTCGCTGGAGCGACCGACAAGACTGGCCTGACGTGGGCCCGCAACCCTGTCCGAAGCGGCTACAAGATCCCGCTGATCACCGTTGGTCCGACGTCGTACTTCTACCCCGACTTCCTCGTCTGGACGGCAAAGCGAGTCGTGCTCGTGGACACCAAGAGCGAGCACCTCATCCGAGAGACCGCCGCCCGCAAGATGTTGCGCATCAACTCGCCAGAGGCTGGGCCGCGACTCGACGTTCAGTTCGTCTCTGTTGGCCACTATGACGACGCCCTTAACCAGACCAGCCGCGAAGGCTGCACGGCGTGGGGCATCTCGGACGACGCAACCGTTAACGTTCTGTCCTTCGACGACCACGAGTCTCTGATTGCCTACATGACGAACGATTCGGTTCATCTCTAAAACACCCCAAGAGGTGTAGCGACGGCCCAGTCGCCAGGCCGGGGCTGCCGTCGCAGATGTGGACTGCCGTCCCGTCAGCCCGCGCCTGTGGGGCGGTGACACCATGCACTGCCAGCCGGTCTCGTTCAGCGTGAAGACTCTCGTCACAACAGCGGGGTCTGCTGGCCGATCCGTGGCAGGTGGATCTGACCCATTCCGCCGCGATCGACACGATATGCGCGTTCAACTAGTGAACCCAACAGCCCCGCCGTACCTCAGCGGGTTCGGGGTTCGAGTCCCTGATGCCGTACCAACGAGTGCGTCCGACCAGCGGAAACGCTGGAGGAAGAACGCTCCATGTCGCGGCCCGTAGTCATGTCTGTGGCCGAGCGATGAGCGGCCGCCGTTCACCCGCACAACACACACGCCTACCGGCCGCCCGTGATCAGTCTCGAGGCTGCCCATCGGGATCCAAACCGTCGAAGCCGCGATTCCAAGATCGGACGCCGCTGCGCTTTGCCGAACTTCTGGAGCGCGAGCTCGGCGCCCGTGTCCCTCCTTCCACCCCTTGCCTAGGCCTGATGGCCGCGCAGCGTAGGTGGGTTCATCGGCGAGTCAGGAGCGACTGCCAGCGGTCTCGTCGTCTCCTCCCACAACGGTTCCGCCGGCTCCGGACTGATCGCGTACGTCGCAAAAGTAGCGACCTGTCACGCCCTCCGGACGTGGTGACGCCGACGCCGGAGCCTCCGTTTAAGCGAGGTCGCACGCTGCTGCCCCTTCCGTGACGTGACTGTTGACATGCAAGTCACTTGTATTTAGCCTCGTCGAGGCACCAACCTACTAAGTAGTATGTCGAAGGGAAGCACTCGATGAGGACTGCAGCGATGATCCTGGCCGCGCTGACCGCGACGGCAATGGTCTCCACCAGCTGTGCCAACAGCGACGATGGATCGAGCGGCCAGGGAGGTGACGACTCCGGCCCGATCAAGATCGGCGTGATCGTGCCCCTGAGCGGTGCCGCGGGCCCCAACGGCAAGCACGTGCTGGCCGCGATCGAGGCGGAGGCAGACCGGCTCAACGAGGACGGCGGCATCGACGGCCGCGACGTGGAGGTCATCAGCCGGGACGACCAGAGCGAGCCCGCGACCGGCGTCAGCGCCGCGACCGACCTGGTGAGCGAGGGCGTCGACGTGGTGATGGGCGGGTGGAACAGCCCGGTCACCCTGGCGATGCAGCCCATCCTGGTCCGCAGCGACATCCTGAACATCACCTCGATCCCCCAAAACGCCTCGATCCTGGGCGGCGCCGACGACGCGGCGGTGCGGATGAACGCCGGCAACGCGGTCGGCGGCTACGTCGCCGCGAAGTTCCTGACCGAGGAGCTCGGCGCGAAGAACATCGCGCTGATGCTGCAGAACGATGCGTACGGCGAGGACGCGGGCAGCTACCTCAGCGACAACCTCCCGGACGACGTCTCCGTCGCCACCACCCAGAAGTTCGAGTACACCAACACCGACTTCCGGGTCGCCATCTCGAGCGTCGAGGCAGCGGACCCGGACGCGGTCTTCACCGCCAACGCCGCGGAGTCCTCGGGCCAGCCGGCGCTGATGAAGCAGCTGTCCGAGAGCGACCTGGGCGTCCCCTACTTCGCCGGAGTCGGCACCGTGTCGCAGACCGTGGTCGACGTGGCGGGTGCCGGAGCCAACGACGCCTACTCGGCCGACCTCTACTTCCCCGAGGCACCGCCGTGGGCCGGGACCCCGCAGAACGACGAGTTCATCGAGGACTTCGGCAAGCAGGCCGACGGTGACGTCCCGGACAAGTTCGCCGCCCTGGGCGCCATGTCGGTGCAGGTCTACGCACAGGCCGTCGAGAACGCCGGCACCACCGAGCGCACCGAGGTCGCCGACGAGATCCACGGCGGGACCTTCAGCGACACCCTCCTCGGCGAGGTCACCTTCACCGAGGACGGGCAGATGAAGACGCCCATCTACGGGTTCCAGATCGTCGACCAGAAGGTGAAGGTCCTCGACCAGATCGAGGTGCCGGACGAGGTCTGGGAGGAATAGGACCCCGGCCACCGCTACCAGGGAGCAGACAATGGACCCATCCACGTCCCCGGCACCCGCACTCCAGGTCGCCGATCTCACCGTCCGCTACGGGAGCCTGACCGCCCTGGACGGCGTGTCACTGTCCGTCGACGACGGCCAGATCGTCGGCATCATCGGCCCCAACGGCGCCGGCAAGAGCAGCAGCTTCGCCGGTATGACCAACGTCGTACGCCGGGAGGGATCGGTTCGCCTGTACGGCGAGGTGGTCGACAAGCACCCGTGCCAAGCGCTGGCGCGGAAGGGGCTGCGACGCACGTTCCAGCAGAACTCCTTCTTCGACCACCTCACGGTCCTGCAGAACGCCATGGCCTCGTTCGAGATGGCCCGCGGCACCAGCCTGACGGCGAGCATCTTCACGCCGTGGCGGGAGAGCCGTCGGCGGCGGGACCTGCAGGGCGACGCGAAGCGGCTGCTGCTCGACTTCGGTGTCGACCGCCGCTACCACGACGTGCGGCCCGGCGACCTCCCCCACGGGCTGCAGCGCTCGCTGTCGATCGTGCTCAGCTACGGCGCGGGCGCCAGGGTGCTGCTGGTCGACGAGCCGGCCGCCGGCGTCGGCGGCGAGGACATGCAGGCCCTGGTCGACCTCCTGATCCGGTTGCGCGACCAGGGGCTGGCCATCGTGCTGATCGAGCACCACATGGACCTGGTGATGGGTGTGGTCGACGAGCTCACCGTGCTCGACCGGGGCAAGACCATCGCGCAGGGCCCGCCCTCCCAGGTCCAGAACGACCCCGAGGTGCTGGCCGCCTACCTGGGGAGGACCGCATGAGTGCGCTGCTCGAGGTGGAGGAGCTCTCGGTCCGCTACGGCAACAGCGTCGCGGTGCGGGGAGTCTCGTTCGAGGTCGCCGCAGGTGAGCTGCTGGCCGTCGCCGGCGCGAACGGAGCGGGCAAGAGCACGACCGTCAACGCGGTTGCGGGGTGGTCGCGCGGGCGGGTCACCGTCGAGGGCACCATCCGGCTGCAGGGCCGAGACATCGGCCAGCTCTCCGCGCACAAGCGGGCAGGCCAGGGAGTGGCCCTGGTGCCGGAGTCGCGAGGCGCCTTCGGCAGTCTCACGGTCGCCGAGAACCTGACCCTGGCCAGCGCCGGCCGCGGCGGGACCCGCGCCTACTCCGTCGACGAGATCTACGACGTCTTCCCGCAGCTGCGGGACCGGCGGTCGCAGCAGGCCGGCACGCTGAGCGGCGGCGAGCGGCAGATGGTGTCGATCGGCAGGGCCCTGCGCGCCGCGCCCTCGCTCCTGATCCTCGACGAGCCGTCGGTCGGCCTGGCCCCGCGGCTCGTGGTCGAGATCCTCGAGCACGTCAAGGCGCTGACCGCGGACGGGCTGGGCGTCCTCCTCGTCGAGCAGAACGTCCGAGCGGCCCTCGAGGTCGCCGACCGGCTCTCGCTCCTCGACCAGGGCCGCATCGTCGCGAGCGGTACCGCAGCGGAGATGCGCGATGACCCCCGCACCGTCTCCGCCTACCTCGGGGAGCTGAACACATGAACCTCATGTCGCAACTCGTCAACGGCATCGCGCTGGGAGCCGGCTACGCCCTCCTCGCCGTCGGCTGGACGGTGCTGCTCGGCGCCGCCCGCCTCGTGAACTTCTCGCACGGCCAGCTCTACATGCTCGGGGCCTTCGTCACCTGGTGGAGCGCCACCGAGCTCGGGCTCTCCTATCCCCTGGCCGTCGTGGCGGCGGTGGTCGTGGTCGGGTTGCTGGGCGTCGTGCTCCAGCTGTTGCTGACCCGGCTCACCATCCAGCAGGACCTGGTCAGCCTGATGCTCGTCACCCTGGCCTTCGGCTACATGATCACCGGAGGGTCGTCGCTGATCTTCGGTGGCGACCCCCAGCAGATCCCCAGCCCCGCGGCCGAGGAACGGATCTCCGTCGCCGGCGGATCGCTCTACGGCCAGGACATCATCATCATCGTCTGCGCCCTGGTGCTGTACGCCGCGACCTGGTTCGTCCTGGGCCGGACCAAGGCCGGATTCGTCGTCCGCGGCGTCGCCGAGGACCCACAGCTGGCCCGGCTCTACGGACTCGACCCCGCGAAGGTCTACCTCGGCGTGTTCGTGTTCGCGGCCGCCAGCGCCGCCCTGGCCGGTGCGGTGATGGCACCACGCCACCCGATCCTCACCACCATCGGGTTCGAGGAGGTCATCATCACCTTCCTGGTCGTGGTGATCGGCGGGATCGGCAACATCCTCGGCGGGCTGTTCTCGGGCTTCGGCCTGGGGATCTTCACCGCGCTGTTCGGTGCCTACGTCTCGCCGGCGTACTCGATGGCCGCCGCGTTCGCGGTGCTGCTGGTGTTCCTCGTCATCCGACCCGAGGGGTTGAAGAAGGCATGAGCGCTTCCGCGATCGACACTGTCGCGCCCGGCGGCGCAGCGGCGACGCCGGTGGCCGGACGCGGCAGCCGCAGGTTCCTGCGACCAGGCGCCGTAGCCGCCGCGCTCATCGTCGGCTACTTCGTGCCGGCCCTGGCCGGCGGCACCGAGCTGATCTACACGACCGCGGTGCTGATCGCGATCTTCGCGATCATGTCCTACGGCAACGACCTGATCCTGTCCGACCTCGGCGAGGTGAGTCTCGGGCACACGGTGTTCTGGGCGGCCGGCGCCTACGTCACGGCGATCCTGGTGATCAAGTCCGGCTGGGGACCGCTGCCCAGCCTGGTCGCCGCGCTGGCGTTCTCGACGGTGCTGGCCTTCCTGCTCGGCGTGCTGACGATCCGGACCCGCGAGTTCGTGTTCTCGCTGGTGACCTACGCCGCGGCCATCATCGCCACGGCGATCGTGAGCAACCTCGACCTGACCGGCGGCTCCGACGGACTGGTCGGCATCCCGCTGCTCACCATCCCGGCCGTCGGTGGTGAGTACCAGGTCTTCGACAACGCGGCCATGTGGCCGATCGCCTATGTCCTGCTGGTGCTCGTGATCGTCTTCGTCGCCCGCTTCCGCAGGAGCCGGCTCGGCGTGACGTCGCTGATGACCCAGATGAACCCCGACCTGGCCACCACGATGGGGGTCGACGTACGGCGCACGCGGGTGCTGCTGTTCACCCTCTCGGCACCGATGAGCGCGCTGGCGGGTTGGCTCTACGCCTACCAGCGCAGCTACGTCGAGCCCGGACCTGCTCTCGCCGTTCTTCCTGCTGCTGATGCTCACCGCGGTGGTCCTGCCGGGCAAGCGGCTGCTGCTGGGCCCGCTGCTCGGCACCACGGTGCTCGTCGTCCAGCAGCAGCACTTCTCGTTCGGCGGCGACGTCGACCAGATCATCCTGGGCGGCCTGCTCGCCGGCGTGCTGCTCACCTCCCCCGACGGCCTCGCCGGATGGGGACGGCTGCTGATCCGACGGTTCCGGCGGCCACCCGACCAACCCGACAACCCGACCGACGACGCCGGCACCGGTGCCGGCCCGTCCCCAGACGTCCCGGCCACCGGGACCCCGACCAAGGAGCGAGCATGACCGTCATCTGGCAACCCACCCTCGACAACGAGGCCACCAAGTGGGTCGAGCTGGCCGACCAGCTCAGCCGCGAGCACTTCGAGCCGCTCGCCGAGGAGCTGGACCGCGAGCAGCGCTACCCGTGGGAGAGCGTGGAGCGGATCGTCGAGTCCGGCCTGGCCGGGCTGTTCGTGCCGAGCGAGCACGGCGGGCAGGGCGCGAGCTTCGCGACGACCTGCGCCGTGATCGAGCGGGTGTCACGCGGCTGCCCGTCCACCGGCGCCATCCTGACGGCGTACGCCCTCGGCGGCACCCCGCTGGTGCTCGAGGGAACCCCGGAGCAGCAGCGGACCTACCTCGGCGGCCTGGCCGAGGGCCGCGCGGTGTCGTTCGCGCTGACCGAGGTCGGCGCCGGCTCCGACGCCGCCGGCATCCGCACCGTCGCCGAGCGAGAGGGCGACGGCTGGCGGATGCGCGGCGAGAAGATCTACATCGGCAACGGCGGCGCCTCGCAGCTACTACGTCGTGTTCGCGCAAGACCGACCCCGCGGCGGGCGACCCGCGGCATCACCGCCTTCATGGTCGACAAGGAT
This sequence comes from uncultured Actinomycetota bacterium, assembly GCA_963769475.1. Taxonomy (GTDB): domain Bacteria; phylum Actinomycetota; class Actinomycetes; order Propionibacteriales; family Nocardioidaceae; genus Nocardioides. The sequence continues at coordinate 1,073,788 of CAVYLX010000005.1, forward strand.
CGGCCGGGGTCGTCATCGACCGAGCTCGAGGACAAGATGGGCATCCGCGGCACCCAGACCAGCAACCTGAAGCTGGACACCGTCGTCGACGACGCGCGCCGTCCTCGGCGAGGTCGGGCGCGGGCATGCGGCTGGCGATGCAGACCCTCAACGTCGGCCGGATCATCGGTGGCCGCGCAGTCGGTCGGGCGTCGGCGCTCGCCGGCTACCGACGTCGCCGCCGCCGAGGCGACCCGCCGGCACACGTTCGGCACGCCGATCATCGACAACCAGGGCATCGGCTTCCCGCTGGCCGACATGGCGACCGAGCTCTCCGCCGCCCGGATGATGCACCACCGAGGCCGCCCGCGCGTACGACGCGGGCCAGCGACGTCGCGATGCTCGGCGCGATGGCGAAGCTGTACGCCAGCGAGGTCGCGCACGCGCCGTGGACGTCGCCGTGCAGGTCTTCGGCGGCGACGGCTACTGCAAGCCGTGCCCGGCCGAGCGGCTCTACCGCGACCAGCGCATCCTCGAGATCTACGAGGGCACCTCGGAGATCCAGCGGCTGGTGCTGGGCCGCCAGATCAAGGCCGAGCAGGTGGCCCTGGCCGAGAAGAGCGCCTGATGGCGTTCGTCGACCACTGGGATCTCGACGTCACCTGGCCGGCCTCGGGCGGGCAGGTCGTCTACGACCTCTCCCACCAGCTGCACACCGGGATCCCCCACCACCCCAACCACCCGCCGTACTCCTTCACGCTCACCAAGCAGCACGGCGAGGTGATGTACCCGGAGGGCGTCTCGGCCGCCGCCGAGATGATCACCACCGGCGGCCACGTGGGCACCCACATGGACGGCTTCGCGCACGTCTCCCGGCTCGGCAAGATCTACGGCGGGTACGACGTCGTGGCCAACCAGTCCTACGCCGGCGGCGTCGAGGTGCAGTCGGTGCACGAGATGCCGCCGGTCCTGGCGCCCGGCCACCTGGTCGACATGCCGACCCTGCTCGGCCGCGAGCTGACCCCGGACGACGCCGTCACCGCCGAGCACCTCGAGACCTGGTTCGCCGAGCACGTCACCCCGCAGCCCGGGTCGGTGCTGTTGGTGCGCACCGGCTGGGAGCGGCACTGGGAGGACAACGGCGCGTTCCTCGGCACCTCGACGGGCGCCCCGGGGATGGGCCTGTCCGGAGCCGAGTGGCTGACCGCTCATGGGATCCTGGCCTCGGGCACCGACACGGTCGCGTACGAGCAGATGCCCGCCGCGACGTTGCCTGTGCACTGCCACCTGCTGGTGGACAACGGTGTGCCGATCATGGAGGCGATGCACCTCGGGCCGCTGCTGCGGGCCGGCGTGTGGGAGTTCTTCTTCGTGGCCGCTCCCCTGCCGATCAGGGGTGGCACCGGCTCGCCGATCCGTCCACTGGCTTTCGTCAGCACGACCTGAGGACGGTTCACCATGGCGATCTCCCCTCCCCCCGCACGTCGCGTGCTCGGCCGGCCCGGACCTGCCGAGGACGGCCGCAAGGCCATCCTCGAGGCGGCCGGACGCGCCTTCGCGAGCCGCGGCTACGTGGCCACCTCGATCGACGCCATCGCCGACGAGCTGGGGGCCACCAAGGGGCGGGTCTACCACTACTACCGCGGCAAGGCCGAGATCTTCCTCGACGTGGTGGTGACCGGCATGCACGAGCTGATCGAGGAGGTCGAGCCGCTCTCGGAGGACGGGACACCGGCCGAGCGCCTGCACGCCATGACCTACCGCCACGCCGAGCTGATGATGACCCACCACAGTCCTCAGCGGGTCAGCGTTCAGGCCGTCGAGATGCGGACCGTCCCGGAGTTCGCTGCCCACGCCGCCGTGCTCGCCGAGGTCTTCGAGCTGCGCCGCCGCTACGAGCAGCTCTTCGTCGACGTCGTCGAGGAGGGCAAGGCCGCCGGCGACTTCGAGATCGACGACCCGAGCATCGCGGTCAAGTCCGCCCTGGGATCCCTGAACTGGATCCCCATCTGGTACTCCCCGGAGCGAGCCGACGCCGGCGACATCCCGCGCGTCGCCGACTCCTTCGCCCGTCTCATCGTCAAGTCGATCGCCAGGAGCTGATCCCCCATGTCCACCCAACCCCACTCGGACCTCTACTGGAGCGAGGTCGAGACCTGGTCGCGCGACCGGATCGAGTCCTTCCAGCTCGAGGCCCTCCAGCGCCAGCTCACCTACGTCGGACAGCACAGCGACTGGTACCGCCGGTCCTGGGCCGAGCTCGGCTTCGAGCCTGGCGACGTCAGGTCGCTGGAGGACGTCCGCAAGCTCCCGATGGTGCGGAAGTCGGACTTCGTCGCCAGCCTGGACGCGGACCCGCCGTGGAGCGCGATGCTCGCCGCGCCCCTCGACGACGTCAACCGGGTCCACTTCTCCTCGGGTACGACGTCCTCACCGACCCCGGTCTGCTGGACCGCCCACGACCTCGACCGGTGGGCGGACCTCTACGCCCGGGCGGCGTACAGCCAGGGAGTCCGTCGGCACGACGTCTACCAGTCGCTGTTCGGCTACGCCTGGTTCGTCGGCGGCCTCGGGGTGACCAACGCCTACGCCCGGATCGGCTGCACCGTGATCCCGGGCGGCTCCAGCGAGACCGAGCGGCAGATCGACGTGATGGCGACCTACGGCACCACCGCGGTCAGCGGCACCCCGTCGTTCATGCTCCACCTGGCGGAGACGGCCGAGCGGCTTGGCAAGCCACTGACTACCAACCAGGTCGGCCGGATCCAGGTAGGCGGCGAGCCCGGCGGCTGCATCCCGGAGACGCGCGCCTACATAGAGGAGCGCTGGGGCGCCAAGGTGTTCGACGGCTACGGGTCGCTGGAGTTCCAGCCGATCGCGTGGGAGTGCGAGCACCAGGCCGGCGGCCACCTCGCCGAGGACTTCGCGTACGCCGAGGTGGTGGACACCGAGACCGGCGACCCTGTCCCCGACGGCACGCCCGGCGTGCTCGTGCTGACCCACCTCGACAAGCAGGCCACGCCCTTCGTGCGCTGGTGGACCGGCGACGTGGTCGTGCGCTCCACCGAGCCGTGCGCCTGCGGCCGGACCCTGGCCCGATTGCCCGGCGGGGTCGTCGGCCGCGGCGACGACATGCTCGTCGTGCGGGGCGTCAACCTGTTCCCCAGCTCGGTGGAGAACATCGTCCGGCGGACGTCGGGGACGACCGGGGAGCACCAGATCGTGCTCGACCAGGACGTCACCGACCCGCGCACCGGCTACCTCACCGGCATCAAGCTCAGGGTCGAGGTCGAGGCGGGTGCCGAGGCCGCGACCGCCGAGCTCCTGGCCACGGTGATCCGCGCCGAGCTCACCGTGCGCGCCATCGTCGAGCCGGTGCCGCACGGCACCCTCGAGCGCAGCACCCACAAGTCGAAGCGCGTCATCCGCGCCGACTCCTGACCCGAACCCACCACCCCTCCCCGACCAAAGGAGAACCACATGACCGCCCCGGCTTCCGCAACATCCTCCTCAGTAGGTGGTGGCGACGTCTTCCTCGTGAGCGCCGTCCGCACCCCCCACGGCCGCTACGGCGGCTCCCTGCGTGACGTCCGGCTGGTCGAGCTCGGCGGCATCGCCGGCGCCGCCGCCCTGGCCCGGGCAGGGATCTCCGGCGACCTGATCGGCGAGACCGTCGTCAGCAACTGCCGCCAGGCGGGCAACGGGCCCAACCCCGGCCGACAGATCTCGCTGGCCAGCGGCGTGCCGCAGTCGGTGCCGGCCCAGACCGTGAACATGGCCTGCGCCTCCGGGCTCAAGGCGATCCAGCTCGCTGCCCAGAGCATCGTCCTCGGCGATGCCGACGTGACGCTCGCGGTGGCCGCGGAGAGCATGTCGACGATGCCCTACCTCGCGCCGTACACGCTGCGCTGGGGTGGCGTCCGCCGCGGCGACATCACCGTGGCCGACGGCTGGAAGGACGGCGGCACCGACCCGATCTGCGGGATGACCATGGGCGAGACCGCGGAGAAGATCTCGCGTGAGTACGCCGTGGACCGCGCCGCCCAGGACGCCTGGGCACTGCGCAGCCACACCCGGCTCGGCCGCGCCTGGGAGCAGGGCCTCTTCGACGAGCAGGTGGTGCCCGTCGAGAGCGACGACGGCACCCTGAAGATGGACGAGACCCACCGGCCGGACTCCACCCCGGAGAAGCTGGCCTCCCTCAAGCCGTCGTTCGAGAAGGGCGGCACGGTCACGGCCGGCAACTCCAGCCAGATGGCCGACGGAGCGGCTGCGGTCGTGCTGGCCGGCCGCGCCGCGCTCGAGCGGCACGGGCTCGCGCCCCGGGCGCGGCTGGTGTCGTTCGCCTCGGTGGGCGTCGACCCGACCGTGATGGGCATCGGGCCGACCAAGGCCATCCCGCTCGCCCTCGAGCGGGCCGGCCTCTCGGTCGGCGGACATCGACCTGTTCGAGATCAACGAGGCCTTCGCCTCGCAGATCGTCCAGAACGTCCGCGACCTCGGCCTCGACGAGGAGAAGGTCAACGTCAACGGTGGCGGCATCGCGCTGGGCCACCCCACCGGCCAGAGCGGCAACCGCCTGGTCGTCAGCCTGCTGCACGAGCTCGAGCGGACCGGCGGACGCTACGGCATCGCCTCGCTGTGCGTCGGTGGCGGACAGGGCATCGCCGCGGTGATCGAGCGGGTGGACGCATGAGCCTGGCCGGGATGACCGTGGCCGTCGCGGGCCTGGGCCCGATGGGCCGGGGCATCGCGCGGGTGCTGGACCGCGCCGGCGCCACCGTGCTCGTCGTCGACGTCTCGGCCGAGGTCACCGCACAGGGCCTGGACCGGATCCGAGCCGAGGCCGAGAAGGACAACGAGACGCTGACGTCGGTCTCCCCGGCGAGCCTGGCGGAAGCCGCCGCGGCGGCCGATCTGCTGATCGAGGCGATCGTCGAGGACATGGCCGCCAAGGAGTCGCTGCTGGCGGTCTGCCGCGAGCACGGCGGCCCCGACCTGGTCGTCGCGTCGAACACGTCCTCGCTGTCCATCGGCGCGATGGGCAAGGCCTTCGGCGACCCGGGTCGCGTGGTCGGCCTGCACTTCTTCAACCCGCCCACGAAGATGCGGCTGGTCGAGGTGATCCGCGGTGCGGCGCACCTCCGACGACGTCGCACGCCCTGGCGCTCAAGGTGGTCGACGCGCTCGGCAAGACCGCGGTGACCTGTGCCGACTCGCCCAACTTCGTGGTCAACCGGGTCTGCCGGCCGCTCTACTACGAGGCCCAGCTGCTGGTGGCCGAGGGGCACGAGCCCGCGGTCGTCGACGCGGCGGCCCGCGGTGCGCTCGGGCACCGGATGGGTCCGCTGACCCTGCTCGACTTCACCGGCCTGCACACCCACCTCGCCTCGTCGGAGACCGCGCTCCGCGAGTTCGGCGACCCGCGCTACCGGCCGATCCCCCGCGTGCGCCAGCTGGTCCGCAACGGGATGACCGGCAAGGCGGTCGGCCGCGGGTTCTACGAGCACGAGGTGGAGTCCGCCCGCGACGCAGTGGACCGGGTCACCCGGGCCGCCGGCACGCGCGGTGACGTGCGCGTGGCCGTGGCCGGCCCGGACGCCGGGTCGGTGTCGTCGGCGGAGTCCGTGGCCGGCGTACTCACGGAGGAGGGCGCGGCCGACGTCGTGCTCTTCTCCTGCCACCGGTCCCCCGAGCCGGCCGACCTGGAGCAGCTTCGCGATCTCCAGCAGCGGCACCGCGTCGTGGTGGACAGCTCGGATGCGGCCTGGCTGACCGCTCTGCCCGCGGGCGCGGGCTGGCTGCGGCTGCACACCTGGCGCGAGGAGCCGTTCGCCGAGGTCGTCGACGACCCGGAGGCGGGCCTCGCAGCTCCGGCCTGGGTGGACGAGGTGCTCGACGCCTTAGGCGCCGCCTCGGTGCGCGTGCTGGCCCTTCCCGGGCTGGTCGCCGACCGGCTGGCCGCCTGCCTGGCCAACGAGGCCTACACGGTGGTGGAGGAGCGCACCGCCGTCCGCGAGGACGTCGACGTGGCGCTGCGGCTGGCGATGAACCACCCCCAGGGGCCGCTGGAGTACGTCGACCGGGTCGGCGTACGCACCGTCCACGCGGGGCTCCGCTCGATGCTCGATGCGTTCGGGGATCCCAGGTACCGGCCCGCCCAGCTGCTGCGCCGGCACGCCGCCGCAGCCGAGCGCGAGGAGGCCGGCAACCGGTGACCTCCCCCGCTCCAGGCCTTCCGTTCGGCGCCTCCGCCAGCCCACGCCCCCTGCGCGGCAAGCGGGTGGTCGACCTGAGCCAGTTCATCGCGGGCTCCGCCTGCGGCCAGCTGCTGGCCGACTTCGGGGCCGAGGTGACCAAGGTCGAGCCCCACGCCGGCGACCCCTCGCGTGGGCTCGGGAGGACCGAGCACGGCAGCGCCTACTTCCGTCAGTACAACACCGGGAAGTCGTCCCTGCTGCTCGACCTGACCGACCCGACCGAGCGCGCGGAGCTGGAGCGGCTGCTCGGCGAGAGCGACGCGCTGGTGATGAACTTCAGCCCCCGCACCATGGCCAAGCACGGGCTCGACTGGGACGCCCTGCACCGGCGCCACCCCGACCTCGTGGTCGTGGAGGTGACGGCCTACGGCGACGGCGACCCACGCACGGCGTTCGACTCGATCGCCCAGGCCGCCAGCGGGTTCGCCCGGGTCAACGCCGACGAGGCAGGGGCGCCGCGGATCTCCGCGGGCTACCCAACCGACGTGTTCAGCGGCCTGTACGCCGGGATCTCGGCCGCGATGGCGCTCCTGGACCCCGAGCGGGCGACCGGCGTGCTCGTGGACGTGCCGATGATCGAGGTGGCGATGTCCGCTCTGTGCGGGCCGTCGCTGCTCGCCGGGGTGGAGACGGGCGAGGTGCGCCCCGGGGTCGGCAACCGCGACATCGCGACCACGCCCTCCACGACGTTCGGTTGCCGCGACGGCTGGGTCTACCTGTATGCCGGGCTGGACAAGCACTGGGATCGGCTGAGCATCCACCTCGCCGGCCCGGACGAACACCTGGACGACCCGCTCGAGGAGCGGCTGGCCGACCCGGACCGCTACGAGGCTGCCGTCCGCAGCTGGACCAGCACGCACACCGTGGCCGAGGTCTGCGCCCTCGCGAGTGAGCTCGGCATCCCGGCCAGCCCGGTCGAGCACCCGCTCGACGCGTTGCGCGACCTTCACAGCACGCGGCCCCGGGCGGTCGTGGACCTGGACCCCAGCGGGGCGGCCGTCCCGCAGTTCCCGGTCACCTTCTCCGGCGCCCGGATCCCCCGGGTGGCCGCTCCCCCGCACGCCCGACACCCCACGAGCCCGATGGAGGCACCGTGACCACCACTCACGCCACCCAGGTCCTGACCGCCGACGTGCTGCGCGACCGCACCGCCCTCGTGTCCGGTGCCGGCAGCGGCATCGGCCGCGCCTGCGCCCTGCGGCTGGTCGAGCTCGGCGCCCGCGTCGTCGGCGTCGGCCGGCACGAGGAGACGCTCGCCGAGACCAAGTCGCTGGCGGTCGACCCCGAACGCTTCGAGGTCGCCGTGTGCAACGTCCGCGACAGCGAGGCGATGACCGCGGTCGTCCAGGACACCGGCAACCGGCACGGCCTCGACATCCTGGTCAACAACGCGGGCGGCCAGTTCTTCGCCCCCGCGACCGGGATCAGCGACGGCGGCTGGGCGTCGGTGATCGACCTCAACCTGACCGCGATCTTCACCGCGACCCGGGCGGCGTACCCGTTCCTCGCGGCCTCGCGGGGTGCGGTGGTCAACATGTCGCTCTCCGGGGTGGAGCGCGGCGGCATGGGCATGGCGCACTCCATCGCCGCCCGGTCCGGCGTGCTCGGGCTCACCCGGTCGCTCGCCCTGGAGTGGGCACCCGACGGCATCCGGCTCAACTGCCTCGGGCCGGGCACCGTGGTCACGAGTGCCCTGGGCGAGGAGGCCAGCGAGCACGTGCTCGGCAACCTCGTCCAGAAGGCGACCCCGATGCGCCTCGAGACCTCCCTCGAGGAGGTGGCCGAGCTGGTCGCCTTCGTCTGCAGCCCGGCCGGCCGGCTGATGACCGGGCAGCTGCTGCAGATCGACGGCGGCGCCCACCTGGGCCGGGGTCTGCACATGCTGCCCGAGGCCTACGAATGAGCGCCCCCGTGCCCGACCGCCTCCTGGACCGACCGCTGCTCTCGCTCACCGAGGCCGTCGCCGAGCACGTCACCGACGGAGCGACGGTCTACCTCGGCAACTTCGGCGCGCAACTGTTCAGCGTCGGCCACGAGATCATCCGGCAGGGCCGGGGCGACCTCGACCTGGTCATCGCCTCCGGAGGGCTGCTGCTCGACCAGCTGCTCGGCGCCGGCGTCGCCCGGTCGGCCAAGTTCGGGCACTGCTGGAGCCCGGTCGGCCCCAGCCCCGCCTGGAACTTCCGCCGCGCGGCCGAGGCCGGGGACCGGTCGGTCGAGCTGCACGAGCTCAGCCTCGGCATGCTCACCGCGGCTCTGACGGCCGGAGCCTGGGGGGTGCCGTTCATGCCGTTCGCCGGACTCCCCGGCACCGGGTATGCCGACGAGGACTGGCCCGAGGGGCTCGCCGGTTCGGCGACCAGCCGTGGGGTGACTCGCCCGTCGTCCGTGCGCTGGCGGCCGAGGTGGCCTTCGTGCACGCCGACGTGGCGGACCGGCACGGCAACGCGGTCATCCGCGGGCCCGTCGGCGAGGCAGTGGTCGCGGCCCAGGGCGCCGGTCGCGTCGTGGTGGTCGCCGAGGAGGTGCTGCCTGTCGGCGAGCGAGTCCCGTCAGGCTGCACGCTGCCGGGCATCGTCGTGGACGCCGTCGTCGAGCAACCGGGCGCGGTGTGGCCCGACGGGGCGATCGGGCACTACGACCGCGATGTCGAGGCCTACGAGTCCTACGTGTCCCGGGCCAGCACCGTCGACGGCTTCGCGTCCTGGCTGCTCGACGTCACCGGCCAGCCGGAGCCGATCCGATGAGCGCGTCGTCGTACGACGCCGTGGTGCTGGACTTCCTGGTCCGAGCGGCCCGCGAGTTCAGCCGCGGCGGCTGGGTGTTCACCGGGTTCCACTGGCCGGTGCTCGCCGGCCAGCTCGCCCACGACCTGACCGGCGGCGAGGAGTTCGCGCAGGTCTTCGAGGCCGGCGCCACCACTCACGCCCCGGGCCGACTGGTGCCGACGAGCACCACCGACTACCCGGCGTACGCCAACGGGCTGGGCTACGTCGGCGACTCCGCATCGATGCTCCTGGCCATGGTGCGGCGCTTCGACCGGGTGGTCCTCGACGCCAGCAACATCGATGTCCGAGGGTGCGTCAACTCCTCACTCATCGGCGACCGCGCCCGACCCCGGGTGCGGCTGCCGGGAGGCGGCGGCGCGCCCGACGTGGCGGCGCGGGCCCGGGAGCTGGTCTGGCTTTCCGGCGGCGACGACCTGCGTCGCATCCAGGCGCGGGTCGAGCACGTCACCGCTGCCCCGGGGCCGGACACCCTGGTCCGCCTGCACACCCGGTGGGGCGTGGTCCGGCTCGGCGACCAGGCCGAGGTCGAGGAGGTCGCCGAGGTCCCGGGGCTCGACGACTTCCTTGCCCATCTGGCGACCCTCGGCGTGACCGCAGGGTCCCCCGCCGTACGCCCCCCGACGAGCCCGGCCGACCGAGCCGCTGCCGCACTGGTGCTGGACGGGGCCCGGGACCGGGGCTACGCCGTCGCCCGGCGCGCGGCGGCCGTCTCCCGCGCCGTCAGCTGACCACTACCCGAAGCCCGAAGAAGGAAGGACCCGATGACCAGCACCACGCACCAGGACCCGGCCCGGACGCCCGAGCTCGAGGACGTGCGCACCCGGGTCCGGGCGCTGCTCGACGAGTGGCAGGCAGCCGGACGATTCACCCCGGCCTGCGACTCCTGGCTGCGCAGCTACGACCTCGACTTCTCGAAGGCGATGGGTGCGGCCGGACTGATCGGCCTCTCCTGGCCGCGGGAGTACGGCGGCGCTGAGCAGTCGGGCCTCGCGCGGCTGGTGGTCACCGAGGAGCTGCTCCGGTCCGGTGCCCCGGTGGCCGCGCACTGGATCGCGGACCGGCAGATCGGTCCCTCGATCCTGCGGCACGGCACCGACGTCGCCCGGCAGCGCTACCTGCCCGGTATTGCCGCCGGGGCGGTGACGTTCTGCCTCGGCATGAGCGAGACCGAGGCCGGCTCCGACCTCGCCTCCGTGCGCACCACCGCGACCCGGACAACCGGTGGGTGGAGCATCACCGGCCGGAAGATCTGGACCAGCCAGGGACACCGCTCGACGCACGCCTACGTGCTGGCCCGCACCAGCAAGGGCGAGACCAAGCACGAAGGCCTGTCGGAGTTCCTGGTCGACATGTCGGCCGCCGGCATCGAGGTGCGCCCGATCCACGACCTCCGGGGCGAGCACCACTTCAACGAGATCACCTTCGACGACGTGCACGTGCCCGACGACGACGTGCTGGGCGAGATCGGCGGCGGGTGGTCGCAGGTCACCGACCAGCTGTCCCTGGAGCGCGGTGGCATCGAGCGGGTGCTGTCCACCTACCCGCTGCTCGCGGCCGCGGTCGATGCTGGACCGGCCGCCGGCATCTCGGACGACGCGGCCACCGGCCGGATCCTGGCCCGGCTCGCCACCCTGCGAGCGATGGCGGTCGAGGTCGCGGCCGCGGTCGACGCGGGTGAGGCACCTGTCTTCCAGGCGGCGATGCTCAAGGACCTGGGCACCGGCTTCGAGAACGACGTCAACGACTACGCCCGCGGCCACCTCGACGTCGAAGCAGACCCCGAGCTCGAGGGTCCGGCCGGCCTGCTCGCCCAGGGCGTCCTCGCCGCCCCCGGCTTCACGATCCGCGGTGGCACCTCGGAGGTGCTGCGCACCCTGGTCTCTCGCGGTGTCAGCGGTGGGCGCACCGCGAGCGGCACCCCGCACGAGCTCCGTGAGGTCGTCGACGACGTGCTGCGCGACCGCGGCGGCGACCCGGCCGACGGTGTGCCGGAGGGCTGGCCCCTGGTGGTGGGGCTGGGCTGGCCGGGGGTCGGCGTACCGGAGGAGGGTGGTGGCTCCGGCGGTGAGCTGGCCGACCTCGCCGCCATCGTCGAGGGTCTCGGACGGCACGCCGTCTCCCTGCCCCTCGCCGAGACGGCCGTCGCCGCTCGCGCCCTCGCCGCGGCCGGGGTCGCAGGTGCCGCCGAGATCCTGACCGTGGCCGCCGGCCCCGCTGATCCGGTGACCGCCCGCGAGGGCGGCGACGGTCTCGTGCTCGACGGCACCTGCGTGCGCGTGCCCTGGGCGTCGGTCGCCGACGGGATCCTCGTGGCCGCCGAGCTCGAGGACGCGCGGACCCTGGTGCTGGTGCCGCGCGGCAGCGCCGGCCTGACCGTGGGGCCGCACCGCAACCTGGCTGGCGAGCCCCGTGACTCGGTCTCGCTGACCGGCGTCCAGGTGCCCGCAAGTTCGGTCCTCACCGGGGTCCGGACCGACGACGTCGTGGCCGAGCTCGCCCTGCTCCGGGCCGCGGCCCTCACCGGCGCCCTGGAGACGGCCCTGGTCAGGTCGGTCGAGCACGTGACCACCAGGGAGCAGTTCGGCCGGCCCCTGATCCGGTTCCAGGCGGTAGCGACGCTGGTGGCCGAGCTCGCGTCGTTGCGGGAGACCGCCCGGGTTGCCACCGAACGCGCCGTACTCGCCGCCGCCGAGGGTCAGCCCGACTGGTGGGCGCGGGTCGCCGTGGCCCGGGTCGCCGCGGGCGCCGCTGCGACCGCCGGCTCGCGGATCGCCCACCAGCTGCACGCCGCGATGGGCGTCACTCGGGAGCACCCGCTCCACCTGTCGACCCGTCGGCTGTGGTCGTGGCGGGACGAGGTCGGCACGGAGCAGCAGTGGGCCGCCCGCCTCGGCGCCTGGCTGACCACGCACGACGAGGAGAGCCGGTGGCGCTGGTTGACCGAGCGGCCGCTGACCACCGATCCCAACCCATCCCGAGAGGAACCCCGATGAGCACCACGAGCAAGGTCCGGATCGACGCCGAGGACGGAGGACTCCGGGTCCTCACCCTCGACGATCCCGACCGCCGCAACATCATCGACGCAGCGATGCGGCAGGACCTGCTCGACGCCGCCCACGCGGTGCGGGACGACCCCGCCGCCACGGCGGTCGTGGTCACCGGCGCGGGGACCGCGTTCTGCGGAGGAGCCGACCTGCCCGCGATCTTCGGTGAGACCGGACGCTCGGTGGCCCAGCTGCGCGACGACCTCCGCGACGTCTACGCCTGCTTCGTCGCCCTGCGGTCGCTGGACATCCCCACCATCGCCGCCGTCCAGGGCCCGGCGGTCGGGGCGGGCCTGAACCTCGCCATGTGCTGCGACCTGCGCGTCGCGGGGCCGAAGGCCTCGTTCGCGGCGACCTTCTCCCGGATCGGGCTGCACTCCGGCGGCGGGTGCAGCTGGTTCCTGGTGGAGACCCTCGGCCGCGAGCGCGCGCTCAAGCTGCTGCTCGACGGCGGGGCCCTGGACGGTGAGCAGGCCGTTGCCCAGGGCCTCGCCTCGACGTACGCCGACGACCCGCTCGAGGCGGCGCTCGAGATGGGCCGCCGGCACGCGGCACTCGACCCGCAGCTGGCCCGGGACCTCAAGAGCTCGGTCCGGATCGCGGCCGACGACGGCTTCCAGGCGAGCTTGGAGTTCGAGGCCTGGGCGCAGGCCTCGTCGGCGACCAAGCCGGCGATCCAGGAGGTCATCGCGAGGTTCCGGAAGTGACCCTGCAGCTTGACGAGCTCACCACCGACAGCGCTTGGCTGCCCTTCGAGCCGGACGTCGCCGGCTACCGCGAGGCCACCGGCTGGGACGGCGACGACGCTCCCCCGGGACTGGCGGTCGCACTGGCCCGGCTGGCGTTCACCCGGGGCCGCCCGCTCCCGCCCGGCGGAGTGCTCCTCGGGATCGACGTCGACGTCGCCGACCCGCTGCCCGAACACGGGCCGTGGTCGTTCCGGGTCGACACCTCCCGGCGGCGTACCAGCTCGGGACAGGTGGTGGTCCGGATCTCGACCCGGGTGGACCGCTTCCCGCGCGACCCCTCGTCCCGCGACGCCCGGGTCACCTTCGTCCTCAGGTGGCCCGATGCCTGAGCGTCCGGCATCCCGACGACACCTGGTCGACGCTACCGCGGTGCGGGCCTGGTGCGACCTGGTCGGCGACCGCAACCCGCTGCACCTCGACGACGAGTGGGCCGCCGCCTCTGCCTTCGGGCACACGATCGTGCCCGGGCACCTCCTGGCCGCGCTCGTCGCCGACGACCTGGCCCGGGCCGGCTCCCCGGTCGCCGTGTCCCTCGCCTTCCGGGCGCCGGTGCCGGTGGGTGCCGAGGTGGAGGTCAGTCCGGGCGGCGGTGCGGCTCGGCTGACCGTGCACCACGACGACCGCCCCACGTCCGAGCCGGTAGCCATCCAGCCGCTGACAGAGAAGGAGCGACCGTGACCGACTCGCCCACCGACCCCCAGACTCCCGATCCGGCCGTGCTGGCCGAGCGGCGAGGGCACGTCCTCGTGCTGACCATCAACCGCCCGGGGACCCGCAACGCGCTGAGCTCGGACGTGCTCCGGGGACTCGTCGACGGCCTCCGGGCCGCGGAAGGTGACGACGACGTACGCGCCGTCGTGCTGACCGGAGGCACCAGGCTCTTCGCCTCCGGCGCGGACCTGCGCGAGCTGCGCGACAACACCCCGGCGGGCTACCTGCAGTCGGAGCGCCAGCGCGCCTGGCCGGTCTTCGCCCGCTTCCCCAAGCCCCTGGTGGCCGCCGTCGCTGGGTACGTGCTCGGCGGGGGCTGCGAGATCGCGATGAGCTGCGACTTCATCGTCGCCGGTGACTCCGCCGTGCTCGGTCAGCCCGAGATCAACCTCGGCATCATCCCGGGCGCAGGCGGGACCCAGCGGTGGTCGCGAGTCGTCGGCAGGTTCAAGGCCGCCGACCTCGTGCTCGCGGGCCGCAACGTGGACGCGTGGACCGCCTACGAGCTCGGCATGGTCAACCAGGTGGTGCCGGCCGAGTGCGTCGTCGAGGCCGGCGTGCAGCTCGCCGACCGCCTCGCGGAGCTGAGCCCGATGGCGCAGCGGCTGGGGAAGTCCGCGCTGCGGCAGTCCGAGGAGGTCGGCGTCACGGCCGGGCTCGACCAGGAGCGTTCCCACCTCGCGGTGCTCCTCTCGACCGACGACAAGGTCGAGGGGATCACCGCCTTCCTGGAGAAGCGGCCGGCGAAGTTCACCGGCCGCTGAACCCGACCAAGGAGACAAGCGATGATCACGCATGAGCTGACCGACCCGGGCCACGGGAAGCGGCTCGACGTAGCCCACCGTCGGGAGCTGAAGAAGCTGCTGCGCGAGGCCGCGAAGGCCCAGGAGCCGCTGTCGCTGGTGGTGCGCGGAGACGCCTGGAGCCAGGAGCGCGCCGCCGGCGACCCGACCGATGCTGCCGGGATCGCTGCCGACCAGCACGGGCTGCTGCGCACCGTCCACGGCCTCGACGTGCCGGTCGTGGCGTTCGCCGAGGGCCGCCTGCGCGGGCTGGGACTCGCGCTCGCGCTGGCGTGCGACGTACGACTGCTCGGGCCCGATGCCGGCGTCGTGGTCGACTCCCTCGGCACTCCGGGGCTGATGGCGTCCGGCCTGCCCGTGCTGCTCGACCACCGGGCCGGGCCGCTCGCGCACGACCTGCTCTGGGTCGGCGCCACCCTCACCGCCGACCAGGCCGTTGCGCGCTCGCTGGCGACCGCGGTGGTGTCCGACGCCGACGCCGCCCGCGAGGTCGTCGCGGGGCTCGCGGACGGCGGCGCGGGGTCCGCGCTCAAGCGGTCGCTGCGCGCCGACAGCGCCGCACCACTGGGCCGCCGGCTGGAGTACGACGCCTGGCTGGCGACCGTGGCCGACCCGGTCGCCGGGCGGTGAGCGGGATGTCACCGACCACGCGCCTGCGGCCCGAGCCCCAGGACCACGACCTCGACGTCCTGCTGGCGACCCCGTTGCACCGCTACCTCGGGCTCCGCCCTGCCGACCCCGACGACCCCAGCGCCGGCCTGCTGCTCGACGTACGCGAGGAGCTGACCAACAACTCCCGCATGCTGCACGGCGGCCTGGTCTCGACCTGCATCGACGTCGCGGCGGCGTACGCGATCTTCCCGACCTTGTACGACGACGAGGTGGTCCTCACCAGCTCGCTGGCGATCTCCTACCTGCGGCCGGTGCCGGTCGGGTCGCAGGTGCTGGCCCGGGCCGAGGTGCATCGCCGCGGGCAGGCGACGGCGTTCCTGGAGAGCCGGGTCACCCTCGACGGCAAGGTGATCGCCATCGGGCAGGTGGTCAAGGCCATCGTCACCCTGGACGGCCGATGAGGGTCCTGGTCACCGGCGCGAGCGGCCTGGTCGGCGCGGCCGCCGTGAACGCCTTCGCCGCCGAGGGCTGGGAGGTGCTGGCGGCCAGCCGCCGCCCGCCGCAGGTCGACCCGGCGCACGCGGCGGCGGTCCGGCACCTGCCCCTCGACCTGCGGGACGCCGACGCCTGCGCCACCGCGATCCGCGAGGCAGGCCCGGTCAGCCACCTGGTCTACGCCGCGGTGCACGAGCAGCCCGGGCTGGTCGAGGGCTGGCAGGACCCCCGGCAGATGTCGGCCAACGAGGCGATGCTCCGCCACGTGCTGACCCCCCTCAGCCAGACCGGCGGGCTGGAGCACGCGAGCCTGCTCCAGGGCACCAAGGCCTACGGCGCACACCTGCATGCGATCCGGGTGCCGGCGCGCGAGAGCGAGCCCCGCGACGACCACCCGAGCTTCTACTGGCTCCAGGAGGACCTGGCCCGCGAGCTGGCCGACCGGCACGGGTTCGGCTGGACCATCCTGCGCCCGCCCCTCGTGGTCGGTCCCAACCACGGCGTGGCGATGAACCTGGTCCCGGTGCTCGGCGCCTGGGCCTTCCTGCGCCAGGAGGAAGGCCTACCGTTCGGCTACCCCGGCGGTCCGTCGTACGTCGCGGAGGCGGTGGACACCCGGGTCCTGGCCCAGGCCTTGGTGTGGGCTGCGACCACCCCGGCCGCCCGCGACCAGCACTTCAACATCACCAACGGCGACGTCTTCCAGTGGCGCGACATCTGGGCTGCCCTGGCAGCCGCACTGGGCGTCGAGGTCGGGCCGGACGAGCCGCACCCGATCGCACCCTGGCTGGCCGGTCGCGACGACGCCTGGCAACGGCTGGTCGAGCGCCACGGGCTGGTGCCGACGACCCTCCCCGAGCTGCTCGGGGAGTCGCACCACTACGCCGACTGGCAGTTCGCCCACCAGGCCCGCCGGCCGCCGCCGCCGAAGCTGATGAGCACCGTGAAGATCCGGTCGGCGGGGTTCACCCCGGTGCTGGACACCGAGGAGTCGTTCGTGCACTGGCTCACCGTCCTGCGCGAGCGAAAGGTGCTGCCCCTCAACGACTGACGGGTCGGAGATGGCGGGGATTGGCGACCTCCAGCCGCACCCGAACGGCGTCCCGGACGACCGCGAGCACCTCGTCCCACCGGCCGTCGAGGCTGCCGTCGAGGATCGCCTCGCTCAGCTCCGCCTCGCCACCGCAGCCCAGGGCCGCCAGCGCCTCGCGGTGCCGGCGGCCGACCTCGGGCGGCACCGCGAGCTCGCGGCGCACCGCCTCGACCAGGTTGGCGGCCACCCGGGCGTGGTAACCGACCGCTCCCTGGTCCCGCATCGGCCCGCTCGTGAGGTAGTGATGGACGCCGTCCAGGAGATCGGTCGCGCGGGGCACTCCGAAGAGCTCCGTGGGGGGCTCCGCGCCGGCAGGCGCCGCCGAAGGATCGGCAATCCCGTCGAGCTCGAGTTGGCCGAGCTCGAGCAGCACGTCGTACTCCTGCTCCGCGGCCCGGCGGCCGATGGCGGCCAGCTCCACCGAGCGCTCGGCGCCGCTGAGGTGACGCTCGGCCATCACGCCGCACATCAGGCCCCACTTCAAGGTGCCGAACCGCTCCCACCAGGCCAGCTCCTCCGAGCCCGGGCGCCACCCGGCCACGGACTGGTAGCCGTCGAGCAGATCCTCGCGGTCGCCGACGCCGGCGACGGGGAGCGGCGACCCGAACCGCCACACCTTGGCGCACAGCCAGCCCAGGTCCTCGACCGGGTTGCCGAGGTGGCACAGCTCCCAGTCCAGTACGGCGGCGATGCCGTCCGGACCGATCATCAGGTTGCCCATCCGCACGTCGCCGTGGACGAGCGTGGTGGGACGCGCGGGCGGCGGGTGGTCCCGCAGCCAGCGCAGCCCCAGGGCCAGGCCGGTCGGTGGCGGGATCCCCCGCCCGAGATCACGGACCAGGTCGTCGAGCGGCTGCTCGAGAGTGCGGTACGCCGCCTCGGGCGCCGGAGCTGCCGCATGGATCTGCGCCACGATCTCGCCGAGCCGCCGCGCCAGCCGCGGCCGGACGTCCGCGAGCTCGGGGTCGCGCAGGATCCGGCGCGGGATCGTCTCGCCGGCGCAGCGCTGCATCAGCATGTAGTCCAGGCCCAACCGGTCGTCGCGGCCGACCGCGTGCACGAAGGGCACCGGGACCCCCGAGCTCCGCGCCGACCGCATCGCGGAGGCCTCGAGCTCCAGCGGCGCCGCGTAGTCGTCCGCCCCGCCGGCCAGCCGAGCGATCAGCCCGACCTCCCCGGCGTCGTCGGTGTCCGCCGTGAGCGACCAGGTCTCCCGGCTGGCGCCACCGGTGAGCTGACGCAGGTCCCGGACCGCCGTCCGCCGACCCGGCCAGAGAGTGGTGACGACCTCGGTCAGCAGCGGGCGCAGGTCGTCGGCCGACCTCGCGACCCCGGTCACAGGTAGCCGAACAGCTGGCCGGCGACCTTCCGCATCTGGATCTCCTCGGAGCCCTCGGTGATCCGGTAGCGGCGGTGGTGGCGGTAGATGTGCTCGAACGGCTTGTGCCGGGTGTAGCCCGAGGCCGCCGTGGACCTGCATCGCCCGGTCGGCGGCCTCGCACACCAGCCGGTTGGCGCGGTAGTTGCACATCGAGACCCGGTGCGCGTGACCGCCGGCGGCTGGCGGCCGCGCCGCGTCGATCTCGGCGCGCCGTCTTGCGGATCAGCGTCGCGCAGCATCTCCGCGTCGGTGTGCAGCTCGACCAGCGGCCACTGGATCGCCTGCCGCGTCGGCGAGCGGCCGCCGAAGGTGATGCGCTCGCGCGCGTAGCTCGACCGCCTCGTCGATGCAGTACTGCGCGGCGCCGAGGCTGCGACGCCGCCTGGCGGATCCGGTTCTCGTGCACGAAGCGTCTGGGCGACGCCAGGCCCCGGCCCTCCTCGCCGAGGATCGCCGTCGTCGGGCACGCGCACGCCGTCGAGCGTCGACCTCGCCGTGGTCGGTCGGCATGTTGAACGTCCACCAGTAGAAGCGGGACCTCGAAGCCGGGCGCGTCGGGCGGCACGATGAACGCGGTGATGCCCGCGCGCCTCGCCCGGCTCGCCCGAGGTGCGGGCGAAGACGATGTCGTGGGTGGCGACGGTGCATGCCGGTGTTGAAGCGCTTGGCGCCGTTGATCACCCAGTCGCTCGCCGTCGCGCACGGCGCGGCGTCTCCATGCCAGGTCGCGTCGCTGCCGTGGTCGGGCTCGGTGAGCCCGAAGCGCGAGCCCGCTCTCGCCGCGTGATGGACGGCTCGACGAACTCCTCCTGCTGCTCGGCGGTGCCGAACGCGTGAGCATCAGCTCGGGAAGACGAGGTTGCCGACGACGCGAGTGCTCGGTCTGCAGGTCGTTGTGGAGGCCCGAGGCCCTGGTGCGCGAGGTGCTCGCGGATCACGGCCATCGCCGAGGTTCGTGCCGCCGCGGCCGCCCAGCTCCGCCGGCAGGGCGTAGCCGGTAGAAGCCCGGCCGCGTCGGCGCGGCGCGCGCGTCTCGGCGAGCAGCTCCTCCCACTCCGGCGCGGGGACCCCGTCCGCGCTCGAAGTCGGTCCGCGCCCACTCGCGCCGGTGGTCGAAGAACCTGCGGTTGTCGTCCTCCTCCTCGAGCGGCTGGATCTCCCGCTCGATGAAGCTGTCCAGGGCCGTGAGCAGATCCTTGGTCGTGCCGGGGATCTCGAAGTCCACGTGGTCAGGCTTCCCGGTCAGACGCCACGGCTCGGCACCGTGCCGCCGACCAGGCCCGCGGCCTGCAGCGCGGCCTGCTTGGCGCGCGTCGAGGTCGTAGTGCTTGCGGGTGACGATGCGCTGGGCGTAGAGACCGCCACCGGCCTGCACGTTGGTGACCGGCTGCCAGCCGCCGTAGGCGTCGGCGGTCAGGTCGCGGATCGCGTGGAACAGCCGGGTCCGGTACTCGCCGTCGACGTCGGCTCCGGTCGACATGTACTTGCGCGACCAGGTCGCCCGACCTCGGGGTTCTCGAGGTCGGCCGATGGACGGGCGCGGTGACCACGGCGCCGCCGGCGATGTCGTGCAGGTGGCGGACCATCAGGTTGTAGTTCGCCGCGCCGGTGTACTTGCCCGCGTTGGTGTAGAGCTCGTTGGGGAACGACCGCGCCGTCACGCCGGTCTCGGCAGTGGGTCAGCGCCGCCTCGAGGCAGGCCCGGACGAGGTGGCGTGGATGATCATCTCGGCGATCTTCTCCTTCACGTGGCTGACCCGCCGCGAGGCCGTTGGCCTCGGCGATCAGCTGGGCGAGCCCGACGAGCAGGTCGGCGCCGTCGGCCATCGACGACAGGCCGCCGAGCCGCTCCCACAGCCCGAGCGAGTGGGCGAAGACCGCGGCGTGCGCCGCCTCGCCGTCGAGGAAGATCCGCTCGTTCGGGCACGAAGACGTCGTCGAAGATCACGAAGCCCTCGGGGTAGTGCTCGTGCCCGGACACCGGGAAGGTCCGCAGGTCGGCGTGCCGCGGCGCGTACGTCGTGTTGATGATCTTCACGCCCGGGGCGTTGACCGGGCACCGCGCAGGCGATCGCGTAGTCCTCCTCGCCCGGCTTCATCGCCTTGGTCGGGATCGTCATCAGGTCGTGGCCGAACGACGCGCCGGTGATGTGCAGCTTGGCGCCGCGGATCACCACGCCGTCGGCGCTGCGGTCGACGACGCGGACGTAGGCGTCGGGGTCGTCCTGCTTGCGCGGGCGGAGCGACGCGGTCGCCCTTGGCGTCGGTGATGCACTGGGTGATCCGGATGTCGCGCTGCTGGGCGTCGTCGACGTAGGCCTGGATCCGCTCGACGTACTCGGGGTCCGGTCTCGGCCAGCCGTCCGGCGGCCGTGGTCAGCGTCATCAGCGACGTGTAGGTGACGTGGGCCATCATCCCGGCGGTGTGCACGAGCTCGACCTTCTCGCGGAGCTGGTCGGGCGTCGTCGGGATCCCGCTGACGGGGCTGACCCCGTCGACGGCCTTGAGCGCGAGCCAGTCGTAGCCGTCGGCGACGTTCTGGACCACGGTGCCGAGCACCGGGTGGCCGGCCAGGTCGGTGACCTTCTCGCCCTCGAAGTAGGTGCTGCGGCCGTCGTCGAGACTGGCCTTGTACTCGTCACCGGTGAGCATCGGTGTTCCTCTCGTTGGGGGGTCAGGAGGTGGTCTGGGCGCGGCCGCGATCGATGATCGCCTGCCGACGATCCTCCACCGAGGCGGGGTCGAAGCCACGTGCGAGCCAGTCGCGCGACGTCTGGCCCTCGATGTCGTAGCCGGCACCGATCTGGCTCAGCTCGATCCGCCGGTAGGAGTCGAGCAGGGTCGGCACCGCCACCGGGTCGTTGCCGACGATGGTCCGGGCGATGCGCTGGACCGTGGGCAGGAGCTCCTCGTGGGGCACCACCTCGGTCACCAGCCCAGCCCGCAGCGCCTGGTCGGCATCGAGGAAGTCACCGGTGAGACTCATCCGGCGCGCCATCCCCCTGCCCACCAGCTCCGGCAGCAGGACCGAAAGACCCCAGCCGGGCAGGACGCCCACCCGGGCGTGGGTGTCGGCGAACCTGGCCCGCTCCGACGCGACCAGGATGTCGCAGTTGAGGGCGAGCTCGAGCCCGCCGGTGACCGCGACCCCGTTGATCGCTCCGATGACCGGCTTGGTCAGGACCGGCCACGGGTACGGCGAGGGCTCCTCGTCGTCCTGGCCGAGCTGGAGGTTCTCCCCCGAGCTGCCGAGCTGCTTGAGGTCGAGGCCCGCGCAGAAGGCGGGATCGGTGCCGGTGAGCACCACGGCCCGGACCTCGTCGTCCGCGCCGAGCGTCCGCATCGTCTCGCGCAGCGCCGTGATCAGCTCCGCGCTCAGGGCGTTGCGTGCCTCCGGCCGGTGCAGGGTGACGGTGGCGACCCCGTCGGCGCGGTCGACCAGCAGGACGGAGCCCATCACTGTCCCTTCCACACGGGTGGGCGCTTCTCCGCGAATGCCGTTGCGCCCTCGCGGGCGTCCTCGGACTTCCCGACGGGGCGGGCGATCTTCTCCTGCTCCGCCCAGGCCTCCTCCCCGGTCCAGTCGGCGGAGCGCACGATGATCTCCTTGCTGGCGGTCAGGGCTAGCGGTCCGTTGGCCGCGATCTCCTGCGCGAGGGCGAGCGCGGCAGTCAGCGCGTCGCCGTCGTCGACCAGGCGGTTGACCAGGCCCAGCTCGCTCATCCGCTCCGCACCCATGTGGTTGCCGAGCAGGGCCAGCTCCATCGCCACGTGGTACGGGATGCGCCTCGGCAGGCGCAGGAGACCGCCGCCCGCCGCGACCAGGCTCCGCTTCGCCTCGGGGATCCCGAACGACGAGCCGCGCCCGGCGACCACCAGGTCGCAGGCGAGGACGATCTCGAACCCGCCGGCGAGCGCATAGCCCTCGACGGCGGCGATCAACGGCTTGCGCGGCGGCTGCTCCACCAGTCCGGCGAACCCACGGCCCTCGATCACGGGGTGCTCTCCGCGCACGAACGCCTTGAGATCCATGCCCGCGCAGAAGTTGCCGCCGGCGCCGGTGATGATTCCCACCTGCAGCTCGGGACTCTCGTCGAGCCGCTCCATGGCCTTGGCGATCGACCGGGCGACGTTCTCGTTGACGGCGTTGCGCGCGCCGGGGCGGTCGATGGTGACGACGAGGACGCCACCGTGGGCCTCGTCGCAGACCTCCGGACTCTGGTCGGCGGCTGGTGTGGTGTCGGTCATGGGTCTCCTTGTCGTGGACGGGTCAGGACGCGGCGTCGAGGATGCTGACGGCCAGGCGGTCCGCTGCTGCAGCGCGACCACCGAGCAGCGAGGCGTCGCTGACGGCCCGCTTGTAGTAGAGGTGGGCGGGGTGTTCCCAGGTGAACCCGATACCGCCGTGGACCTGCACGGTGTTCTTGGCCACCGCCTGGTAGTCGGCGGCGGTCTCGACCGTGGCCAGGTCCACCGCGATCCTCGGGTCGTCGATGCTCTGGTCGTCCAGTGCCCAGGCCGCGTGGTACGCCGTCGACCGCGACTGCTCCACGGCGACGTGCATGTCGGCGCACCGGTGCTTGACGCCCTGGAAGGAGCCGATCGGCCGGCCGAACTGCAGCCGGGTCCCGGCGTACTCCACGCTCATGGCGACCAGACGTGCCGAAGCACCGACGGCCTCGGCGGCGAGCACCACCGCACCGACGTCGCGGGCTGCGGCGACGGCGTCCAGCGCCGATCCGATTTCACCGACCGGGCGGGCCGGCGCGCCGTCGAAGGCCACCGCCCCCAGCCGTCGGGTCTGGTCGAGCGCGGTCAACGGCTCCACGGTCACGCCCGGCCCGGCGTCCACCAGGAACAGCGACGGCCTGCCGTCAGCCTGGGCGACCACCAGGAAGGCGTCGGCCGCGACCGCGTCGAGCACCAGGCTCGCGGAGCCCCGCAACCGAGCGTCGTCCGACGCGCCCTCCACCGTGAGGTCGGTCTGCTCGGGCGCCCAGCGTCCGCGCTCGTCGGTGGCCACCAGGCTCACGACGCTGTCGCCGGACACCATCCGCGGGCCGAGCTCGGCAGCCACGGGACCACCGGCCCGCGCGAGAGCGGTGCCGGCGAGCGCGATGCTCCCGAGCAGGGGTACGCCGGCCAACAGCCGACCGAGCTCCTCGGCGACGATCGCCAGATCGACCACGCCGCTGGCGTCGCCGCCGAACTCGGTGGGCAGGGCGAGACCCAGCACGCCCAGCTCGCTTCCGAGAGCGCGCCAGGCGGCACGGTCGAAGCCGGTCGGGGTGTCGGGCTGCGCTCGCACGGCCGCGTCGTCGAAGTGTCGGTCCGCAAAAGACCGGACCACCTCGCGCAGCGCCTGCTGCTCCGCGGTGAGCTCGAACTCCATCACAGGTCCTCTCCTCGGTGTGCGTCAGCCACGGGGCACCTCGCGCCACGGCTTGCCGGTGTCGACTCGCAGGTCGCCCGGCAGCCCGAGCAGCCGTTCGCCGATGACGTTGCGCAGCACCTCCGACGTACCGCCCTCGATGGTGTTGGCGCGCGAGCGCAGGAACGCGCCGGGCCGGGTCCTCGCGGTCGGTGGCAGGCACCTCGTCGTACCCGCTGTAGAGCGCGGCCTCCGGGCCGAGCATGTCCATGCAGAACTCGTAGACGTCCTGGTTCAGCTCGCGCCGGTGAGCTTGCCGATCGAGCCCTCCGGCCCGGGCGGTCCCCCTGCCGACCCGGTGCCGGTCGCCGGTCAGGCGCGCCGCGTCGGCCCGGACGAAGAGGTCGAGCAGCCGCGCGCGGAGCTCGGGGGTGCGCAGGTCCGTCCGCTCCCCCAGAGCCGGAGTGCAGAGCCGATCGAGCCGCTGCCCCGGATGCTCGAGCCGCCACCGATCGCCGTTGCGCTCGTTCATCAGCGTGGTCATCGCGACCCGCCAGCCCTCGCCGACCGCGCCCAGCCGGTGCGTGTCGGGGATCCGCGCTCGGTGCAGGTAGACCTCGTTGAACTCCGCCTCGCCGGTCATCTGCCGCAGCGGCCGGACCTCGACGCCCGGGTGCGTCCATGTCGAGCACGAAGTAGGTGAGGCCCCGGTGCTTGGGCTGGTCGGGGTCGGTGCGCGCGAGCAGCAGCGCCCAGCCTCGCCTTGTGGGCGTTGCTCGTCCACACCTTCTGGCCGTTGACGACCCACTCGTCACCCTCCGGCACCGCCCGCGTCGCGAGCCCGGCGAGGTCCGAGCCGGCGCCGGGCTCGCGAGAACAGCTGGCACCAGATCTCGTCGCAGACGTAGAGCGGGCGGAGCAGCCGCTCCTTGAGCTTGTCGCTGGCGTGCGCCATCACCGTCGGCCCGGCCATGCCGTAGCCCATCGGGTTGAGGTCGAACGGCACCGGCCCGCCGGCACCCTGGAGCACTGCGTCGACCGCCGCCTGCACGCCGGGTTCGACACCGAGCCCGCCGAGACCCTCGGGGAAGGACACCCAGGCGAGGCCCGCGTCGAAGCACGCCTCGAGGAACTCCCGCTGCGGCGTCGTGGTCGGTGGCGTGCGTTCGAGCACCGCCTGCGCGGCCTCGAGGGCACGTGCGCGGCCGCGCGGGCCGTCGTCGGTCCGCGCCCCTTGGTGGACGGTGGTGGTCACTCTCGGCTCCTCAGGTGTACGTGGGGCAAGGACGGTCAGCGGTCCCGGAAGGCCGGGGCCCGGCGCTCGCGGAAGGCGGCGGAGGCCTCGTCGTGGTCCTCGGTGTAGGAGGTCAGGATCTGGGTGCGGTTCTCGAGGTCGATGCCGGCCTGGAGGCTGCCGATCTCGAGCTGGCTCCACATCACCTCCTTGGTCATCCGGACCCCCATCGGGCTGTTGCCACAGATCGCCCGGGCGGTCTCCAGCGCCGACTCGAGCAGGTCCTCGTCGGGCACCACCCGGGTCACCAGCCCGATGTGGTCGGCCTCGGCCGCGTCGATGAGGCGGCCGGTCAGCAGCAGCTCGAACGCCCGGGAGGCGCCGACCAGCCGCGGCAGCAGCCAGCTCACCCCGATGTCGCAGCCCGACAGGCCGATCCGCACGAACGCCACGTTGAACCGGGCCGACGCGGCGGCGATGCGGACGTCGGAGGCCAGGGCCAGCGCGAGTCCGCCACCGGCGGCCGCACCGTTGACGGCGGCGATCACCGGTTGCGGCAGGCGCGCAGCTTCGGCACCAGCGCGGCGATGTGCTGCTGCGGGCCAGGCCGTGCCTGGGCCGGCTGCTGCTCGCGCGCGAGTCCTGGCGCCGGGGCCGTACGCCGTGAGGTCGAGCCCGGCGCAGAAGCCCCGGCCCGCGCCGGTGAGCACGATCACCCGGCACGCCGGGTCGGTGGCCGAGCGGCGTCGAGGGTGTCGTGGAGCTCGGCGAGCAGGTCCGGCGAGAGCGCGTTGAGCCGCTCGGGCCGGTAGAGCGTGAGCAGGGCGATGCCCGGCTCGGGCGTGCTCAGGGTGAGGGAGGACAGCTCACCGACGGTCGGATCGGCGGTCAGGGTCATGCGGGCTCCTCGGGTGTCGGACGGGGTGGGGCCGGGCGAGCCGTGCTCAGCCGCCGCGCGCCCTCTGGTTGAAGGGGAGGTCCTTCTCAGGGTCCGGATCCTTGGGCAGTCCCAGGAGCCGCTCGCCGATGATGTTGCGCTGGATCTCCGAGGTCCCGCCCGCTATGCTCGTCGTCTTCATGGCGAGGAACTCGTAGGACGCCGCGGAGTTCCGCCGCTCCTGGTCCCACGCCAGAGCCGCCACCGGCTCGACCTCGGCGGCGAGCGCTCCGGCCGTCTCCTCGATCTGGGCGTTGACCAGCTTGCGGATCGAGCCCTCCGCACCGACCGTCGGGCCCGCCTCGGCGTACGAGCGCACCGTCGTCATCTGCAGGACCCGCTCCTCGACGAGGAACCGGAGCAGCTGGTCCCGGAGCACGGGCTGCTCGAGGGCGCCGTTGTCGCGGGCCCGGCGCAGGAGCACGTCGGCGCGCCCGTCGCCCACCGCGGGTCGACCGGTCAGGCCGTTGCGCTCCTGCATGAGCGTGGTGATCGCCACCGACCAGCCGCCGTTCACCTCGCCGAGGAGGGAGTCGGCCGGCAGGTGTACGTCGTCAGGAAGATCTCGTTGAACTCCGCGTCGCCGGTGATCTGCTTCAGCGGACGCACGTCCACGCCGGGCGAACGCATGTCGACCAGGAAGTACGTGATCCCGCGGTGCTTCGGCGCGCCGGGTCGGTGCGCGCCATCAGCAGCCCAAGTCGGCGAGGTGGGCGACGAGGTCCACACCTTCTGCCCGTTGACCACCCAACTGCCGTCGCCGCGCTCGGCGCGGGTCGAGAGCGCCGCGAGGTCGGAGCCCGCACCCGGCTCGCTGAACAGCTGGCACCACACGGTGCTCGGCGCGGGGCAGTGGTCCGAGGAACCGTGCCTTCTGCTCCGGGGTGCCGTGGGCGAGGATCGTCGGGCCGGCGAGCGCAAGCCCGACGAAGTCGGTCATCCGGCGGCCGACGCGGTACTGCAGCACCGCCTCCGCAACCCCGCCCGCGGCCGCCGGTGACAGGCCGAGGCCGCCGTGCTCGCGGGGCCACGTGGGGGTCGCCAGCCCGGAGGAGCCCAAGGCCGCCCACCAGGCCGGCCCGTGCTCGGGGTGGTCGACGAACGCGTCCACCGCGTCCCAGTCAGCGTCGAGGGCCTGCTTGAGCACGTCGACGGGCAGGTTGTCCCGCAGCCACGCGTCGGCGGCGTCGAAGGCCTGGAGCTCGGTCGCGTCCTCGGGCAGGTCGATCATCGGTGCGTACCTTTCAGCTGGGGCGACGCGTCGCTGAGCACATGAGACAGCAGGGCGGCGCGCGCATCGGCGGCGTCACCGAGCAGCGTTGCGTCGAGCCGCGCGCGACGCATGAAGAGATGTGCGTCGTGCTCCCAGGTGAACCCGATCCCGCCGTGGAGCTGGATGGTGTCCTTCGCCGTCTGCAGGAAGGCCTCGGAGCAGTAGGAGCGGGCGACGAGCGCGCCGAAGTCCTGGTCGGCCGATCCCGGCTCCTGCCACGCTGCCCAGAACGCCGCCGAGCGCGCCATCTCGAGCCGGACCGCCATGTCGGCGAGCCGGTGCTTCACGCCCTGGAAGCTGCCGACCGCGCGGCCGAACTGCCGACGGGTCTTCGCGTAGTCGGAGGTGAGCCGTACCAGCTCGCCGGCTGCGCCCACCTGCTCGGCGGCGAGGAGGATCGCAGCGGTGCGCCGCATCTGCTCGACGACCTCCCACGCTGCGCCCGGCTCCCCCAGCGCCCGGGCGGACACCCCGCGGAGCTCCAGGGATGCCATCGGCCGGGTCGCGTCGAGCACCTGCCGCGGCACCCGGGCCAGGCCCGCCGCGTCCGCCTCTACGGCGTACCAGGTGAGGCCGGCGTCGGACCTGGCGAGCACCAGGATCACGTCGGCGTCCGCGCCGTCCAGCACCAGCTCCTTGGCGCCGTCGAGGGTCGAGCCACCCGAGGTCCGCACGGAGTCGGGGTGCCAGCGACCGTCAGCCTCGACCACGGCAACCGTGGCCGTCAGCTCGCCCGAGGCGATCTGCGGCAACAGCTCGCGGGTGACCGGGTCCTCCGGCAATGCCGCGAGCACGTTGGCCGCGAGCACCGCCGACGAGAGGAAGGGTCCGCCGAACAGGACGGCGCCCATCTCCTCCATCACGATGGCCTGGTCGACCAGGGAGGCGCCGCTGCCGCCGAACTCCGTCGGTACGCCGAGTCCTGGCAGCCCCAGCTGGCCTGCGAGCGTCTTCCACATCTCGGGGTCGTGCCGGTCACCCGCCTCGGCCAGCTGTCTGGCCCGCGAGAGCGGGGCCTTGCTCGTCAGCACCCGTCGTACGGCATCACGCAGGTCGCCGTGCTCAGCGGACCAGGAGAACTCCACGAGGCTTCCTTCCTGTTGCTCCAGTGTCGATCCGGTCAGCGGGGGCTCATCCGGATCGCACCGTCCAAGCGGATGGTCTCCCCGTTGAGCATCTGGTTCTCGACGATGTGGATCGCCAGCGCGGCGTACTCGTCGGGCACGCCGAGCCGGGACGGGTGCGGCACCTGCTTGCCCAGCGACTCCCGCACCTCGTCGCTCAGCCCGCCGAGCATCGGCGTCTCGAAGATGCCGGGGGCGATCGTCATCATCCGGATCTGCAGCGAGGCGAGATCGCGCGCGATCGGCAGGGTCATGCCCACCACGCCGCCCTTCGACGCCGAGTACGCCGCCTGGCCCACCTGTCCCTCGAACGCCGCCACCGACGCGGTGGCCACAGCGACGCCGCGCTCGCCGTCGACGGGATCCTGCTGCGCCATCCGCGCCGCGGCCAGCCTGATCAGGTTGAAGGTGCCGACCAGGTTGACCGCGATCGTCCAGGCGAAGCCGTCGAGCGGCGCCGGGCCGTCGCGGCCCACGGTCTTGGCGGCGACGCCGGTGCCCGCGCAGCTGACCACGATCCGCAGCGGCCCGAGGTCCGACGCGGCGTCGACGGCCGCGGCGACCTTGTCCTCGGAGCGCACGTCACCGGCGACGAAGACCGCCCGGTCCCCGAGCTCCTTGGCGACGACCTCTCCGTTCGAGGTGGGCAGATCCAGGAGGACGACCGAGGCGCCGTTGTCCAGGAGGCGACGTGCGGTCGCCAATCCGAGGCCCGAGGCCCCACCTGACACCACTGCCGCCGTTCCGTCGATCCTCATCCGGTCCGCTCCTGTTCGCTTGTCGTCATGGGTGGGTGCTGCGGTTGGTCACTGGCCCCGGAAGACCGGCGACCGCTTCTCGAAGAAGGCGCGCCCTGCTTCGTGGGCGTCCTCCATCGTCGTGTTGATCGCCTGGGCGCGGGCCTCGGACTCCAGGGCGCTCTCGAGGCTCACCTCGAACGAGTCGTTGAGCAGCCGCTTCGACTGGGCGAGCGCCAGCGGCGGTCCGGCGACCAGCTGGGCGGCGAGGGCGGCCACCGCGGCGTCGAGCTCCTCGGGCGCGACGACCTCCCGCACGATGCCGAGCGCGTGCAGGGCGGCGCCGTCCATCATCTCGCCGAGCAGCACCATCTCCTTGGCCCGGTGCAGCCCCACCAACCGGGGCAGCAACCAGGAGCCGCCGAAGTCGACCGAGAGGCCGCGCTTGACGAAGATCTCGGCGAACCGGGCGCGGTCGCTGGCGATCACGAAGTCTCCGGCGAGCGCCAGGTTCATCCCGGCGCCGACGGCGTACCCGTCGACACGGCAGATCACCGGCACCCGCACCCGATGGAGCGCGAGGCAGGCCTCGTTCACCTCGTGCATGTTGATCAGCGCGTGGCGGTCACCCGGCACGCTGAGGTCCGCGCCGGCGCAGAAGTCGTCCCCCTCGCCGGTGATGACGAGCACCCGTGCGTCGGTGTCACCCACGCTCAGGATCGCGTCCCGCAGGGCGCCCCACAAGGTCTGCCCGATCGAGTTCTTCCGCCGCGGGTTGGAGATCGCGAGGGTGGCGACCGGACCGTCGGTCGACACCGAGAACGGCGCGACCGTCGGAGCGGCCTCGTCAAGGCTGGTCATGGCCTCAGTCTCCCCATTTCCGAATCTGATGTCAATGTCAGTTCAGGGCATGGGAGCGGCCAGCAGCCGCAGCTCGCGCTTGAGGATCTTGCCGCTGGCATTGACGGGCATCGCCTCGAGCACCACGAACTCCGTCGGCACCTTGTAGCGGGCCAGACGGAGGTTGCAGTGCGCGGTCAGCTCCTCGGCTGGGGCTGGTCCCCCGGCACGCAGGTGACGAAGGCGCGGGTCACGCTCACCCCAGTGCTCGTCGGGCACGCCCACCACCGCCGCCTGGGCGACCTGCGGGTGCTCGGCGAGCACCGACTCGATCTCGAACGGGTAGATGTTCTCGCCCCCGCGGATGATCATGTCCTTGCTCCGACCGTGCAGGTAGAGGTAGCCCTCCTCGTCCAGGTAGCCCATGTCGCCGGCCCGGAACCAGCCACCCGCGAACGCGCGCTCGGTCTCCTCGGGCATGTCGAGGTAGCCGTCCATGACCTGGTCGCTGCGGGTCGCCACTTCGCCGACCTCGCCCTGCGGCACCTCGCGCAGGTCGGCATCGACGATCCGCATCGCCACGCCGATGGACGGCCGCCCGCACGAGCGCAGCAGCTCGGGGCGGTCCGCCAGGGCGCGCCGGTGGTCGTCCGGCGTCAGGGTGGACTGGAGCCCCACCTCGGTGCCGGCCCCGAAGGCCTGGAGGAAGTCACAGTCGAAGACGTCGATCGCCCGCCGGAGGAGGGTCGGCGAGATGGGGGCGGCGCCGTAGGTGATCAGCCGCAGCCGTTCGTAGTCGTGGTCGTCCGCACCCTCGAGCTGGAGGAGGCTGCTGATCATGGTCGGCACCAGGAACGCCGCGGTCACCCGGTCCTGAGCCAGGAGGTCGAGCACGGTGCGCGGCTCGAACTGGGGCAGCAGCAGGGAGGTGAACCCCGCCGCCACCCCCATGAACAGGCCGCACACGCCCGAGATGTGGAAGAGCGGGGCCGCCGTGTAGCGGACGTCGTCGGGCCGTGACTGGTACTCCACCATGCCCGAGTAGATGATCGCCTTCAGCATCCGCTGCGACTGCATCACTCCCTTCGGCAGCCCGGTGGTGCCGGAGGTGAACGCCAAGGCGATGAGGTCGTCGTCGCAGCTCACCGGGACGGGTTCGACGTCGTCGCCCGAGGCGACCAGGTCGTCGTACGCCGACCCGCTCGCCGTGTCGCCTGCGTCCAGCTCGACCACCAGCCGCAGGCTGGGGTGCTCCTCTGCCACCCCGGCGAGGAGGTCGCGGTAGCGCAGGTCGTGGAAGAGGGCCACCGGTGCCGCGCGCCGCAGGAGGACGTCGACCTCCGAGCGCTGCAGCCGGTAGTTGAGGGGCACGTAGAGCGCGCCCAGCTTCATGCACGCCAGCACGATCTCCATGTAGCGACTCGAGTCCAGCGCGTAGACGGCGAGCCGGTCACCGCGACCGATCCCCTCGGCTCGGAGGGCGGACACGAGCCGGTTCACCCGCGAGTTGGTCGTCGCGAAAGAGTGCGTCGAGCCGTCGGCGAAGGCGAAGCAGGCCCGCTCGGGGGCGCGCTGGGCGCTCTGGGTGAGGAACTCGCCGATGGTGGTGCCGAGACCCTCGGTGCCGACCGGTCGCCCCATTGCTCCTCCTGTTGACCCTGATGTCAATATCGGTCTGTCTACTCGTCAGTGGATGCCGTGTCAACCATCACCACCCGGCCGACGGGCGACGGGATGTTTCCCGAGGGCGATCCCTGGCCGGTCGCTTGACACCAACGTCACTATTGGGGGAATACTCGCTGGCTGCGGCGTCACGCCCGCGTCCCCGAGCCAGGAGCAGGAGCGTCCAGATGCACCCCAGGATCCGCGTCGGTGACTACTTGCGGCTGAGCGCGCAGCGCTATCCCGACGTCCCCTGCTTCGTGTTCGCGGACGGCAGCGAGCAGACCTTCGCCGAGACGAACACCCGGGTGAACCGGCTCGCCGACGCGATGACGAAGCGCGGGGTCACGAAGGGGGACAAGGTGGCGATCGTCGCCACCGACTGCGGTGGCTACGCGGAGCTGCTGTTCGCCTGCCTGAAGCTAGGCGCGGTCTACGTGCCCCTGAACAACCGGCTCGCCGACTCCGAGCTGCTGACCCTGCTGCGGTGGGCTCGGCCGTCGATGCTGTTCATCACCAGCCGCTACCGCGGCTCCGCCGACGCACTGCTCCCCCAGGTCGACGGGCTCGACCATCTCATCGACTTCGAGGGGACCGAAGGCCCCGACGGCTACGAGGCGCTGCTGGCCGAGGGCGAGGACGTGGAGCCCGACGTCGAGGTCGAGGACGACGACGTCGTCGGCCTGGCCTTCACCTCGGGGACCACTGGGTTGCCCAAGGGGGTGCTCCAGTCCCAGCGGATGATCAAATCGCTCATCGTGAACATGTCGATCGACTACGAGATCCTGCCGAACGAGTTCCGCTACACCGCCTCGCCCACGTTCCACATCGCCGGCCAGGCCATGATCTTCATGCACGTCTGGCGCGGGTTCCCGACCCTTGTCCTCCCCCAGTTCGACCCGGGCACGGTGCTGCACTGGATGCAGTCCGGCCGGCTCACGGGAGTCTTCCTGGTTCCGACCATGATCAGTGCCGTGCTGGACGTCCCCGACGCAACGGCCGGGAGCTACCCCAACCTCAAGTCGATCATCTACGGCGGCGCCCCGATCTCGCCGACCCTGCTCCGGCGCGCGATGGAGACCTTCGGCTGCGACATGATCAACGCGTTCGGCGCCGCGACGGAGGGTGGCCTGCAGACGGTCCTGGGCTCAGCCGACCACCGCCGGGCGATGGCCGGCGACACCCACCTCCTCGGCTCCGTCGGCAAGCCCGCCTTCGGGGTCGAGCTCCGCATCGTCGACGAGGCCGGCAACGACGTGCCACGCGGCGAGACCGGCGAGGTGATCACCCGCTCCGACGCCGTGATGAACGGCTACCTCGAGCTGCCGGACGAGACCGCGCGCGCCATCCGGGACGGCTGGTTCTGGGGCGGCGACCTGGCCCGGATGGACGAGGAGGGCTACCTCTATCTCGCCGGGCGCAGCAAGGACATGATCATCAGGGGCGGGGAGAACATCTATCCGATCGAGATCGAGACGGTGATCTCCGGTCACCCCGGCGTCTCGCAGGTCGCCGTCGTCGGCCGTCCGGACGACCACTGGGGTGAGGTCGTGGTCGCCTACCTGACCGTCGACCAGGAGATCGACCTGACGAGCCTGCACCAGCGCTGCCGCGACCGGCTGGCGGCGTACAAGGTCCCGGTCGAGTTCGTCACGGTCCCGGAGATGCCTCTCAACGCCAGCGGCAAGATCCTCAAGCGCAGGCTCCGGTCCGAGCCGCCCGAGTCCGCCGACCGGCTGAGCACGAGCGCCCCGTGAGCGTTCCCGCCCAGCACCGCGTCCGCTACTTCGAGACCGACGCGCAGGGCGTGGTCTTCAACATGTGGTACCTCGGCTACTGCGACGAGGCGTGCGCCGACTTCCTCGAGGGCATCGGCGTCGACTACGACTCCCTCGTGGCCAGCGGCTACGACTTCCAGGTCGTGCACGCCGACCTCGACTGGTCGTCCTCGCTCCGCGCCCGCGACGTGGCCGACTTCGTGGTCACCTGCGACCGGGTCGGCCGGACCAGCTTCACCCTCCGGTCCGAGATCAACAGCGACGGCAGGCCGGTCGCCACCGTGCGGATCGTCTACGTCGGCGTGGCCACCGACGGATCCGGCACGGTCCTCGTGCCGCAGGCTCTCCGGGCCGCCCTCGAGCAGCACCGCACGCCCGCGGTGGCGGAGTCGTGACCTTCGCCCCGCCCTTCGACAGCGCCAAGGCGCCGACTCCGCCGGGCGGGTTCCTGCAGATGCTGGAGATCGAGGAGATCGACCGCGACCTGTACCGGGCCGGCTTCGTGGCCGAGGACGAGCACCGGCTGTACGGCGGACAGGTGGCGGCCCAGGCGCTCCGAGCGGCCGGCGCCACGGTGGAGCCGGGCCGGATCCCGCATTCATTGCACGGCTACTTCCTCCGGGCCGGCGACCCCACCCGGCCGACCGTCCTGGTGGTGCACCGCGACCGCGACGGGCGTTCCTACTCCGCGCGCCGGGTCGAGGCGATCCAGGACGCAGAGGTAATCTTCAGCATGGCCTCGTCGTTCCAGGTGCCCGAGGACGATCGCGAGGAGCAGCGCCACGAGATGCCCACCGTCGAGCCGCCCGAGGCCGGGGAGCCGCTCGAGTTCCCGCGGCTGATCGCCTTCGAGGGCCGGATGGTGGCGCAACCGTTCCCAGCGGCGCCCTGGCCGACGCGATTCTGGGCCCGGGCGACCGATGCGCTGGGCGACGACACCCTGACCCAGGCCTGTGCCCTGACCTACCTCTCCGACATCTCCAGCGGGTCGGCACCGTTCACCGACGAGACGAGCATGCCCGGGGCCAGCCTCGACCACGCGGTCTGGTTCCATCGTCCGGCACGGATGGAGGAGTGGACGCTCACCGACCTCGAGCCGCAGATCCTCGCCGGCGGCCGGAGCTGGTACTCCGGGACCATCTACGACCGGGCCGGCCGCGTGGTCGCGAGCACGGTGCAGGAGTGCCTGTTCCGCACCCGGCGCTGACCGATGGTCAGTTGAGCTTCGAGGCCTGCCAGTCGTAGACCCCTGTGCCGCGGAGCCAGACGGTGGTCAGCGCGTGCAGCAGCTTCTCCTCGTCGAACTCCTTGCCGAGGTTCAGCCACACGTGGCAGATCTGGTCGACCATCGAGCCGACCAGCTCGGCGGTCAGCTGCGGGTCGAGCGACGGGTCGGCGAGACCCTCTTCCTGGTGGTGCTCGATGATCCTCGCCATCCGGTCGACGTGCGCCTCACGGACCTGGAGCCGGATCTGCTTCATCTCGGGCGTGAACGTGCCCACCTGCTCGATCAGGGCGACGATCTTGGCGTTGCGCCGATAGGAGTCCACGAAGCGCTTCATGGCGTTGTGGGTGCGCTCGTAGGTCGCCGGCGCCTGTGGCCGGTGCGACCCGAGCTCGATCACCATGTCGCCCGCGACCCGGGTGGCCACGGCCTGGAAGATCGCGTCCTTGGAGTCGAAGTAGGTGTAGAAGGTGCCCTGGGCGACCTTCGCCTCGGCCGCTATGTCGGCAACCCGGGTCTCGAGGAACCCCTTGTCCTCGAACACCCTGCGCGCCGCATCGAGCAGCGCCGCCCGGCGGGCGTGCCCCCGTCCGGTCAGCGGGCCGGTCTGGCGTCGCTCCTGCTGGTCCGGGCTCGTGGCGACGCCGACTCGGCCTCTCCGCGTCTTCGACATGGTCATCACTTCCCATCAGCTGGCACAACGCCCAGACGTCGGGCGTGCGGAGATCATGTCATCCCCCTGACTGTGACATCAAATGTTTCGCCGTGGTCGGGAAGCCGTGGGTGACACGGGAGGCCTGGGTCGAAGTAGTCTCCGCGTGACCCACAATATGACACTGACGTCATCACCATTTCAAAGAGGGGCGATCGCCGCGTGCCCGAGAAGACGAGGCTCTTCTACGGCTGGGTGATCGTCGGGGCCCTGGCCGTGGTGCTCGGTGTCGGCGTCGGCATCACGTTCTACGGCATCTCCATCTACCTGGCCGCGTTGACCGAGGGGCCCGACCCCTTCTCCCTGAGCATCGTCTCCGTCGCCACCGGCACCTTCCTGCTCGTCGGTGGGGTCTCCGGGCTCGGCGTGGCGTGGCTGATCGACCGGCTCGATATCCGGCTCGTGCTGACAGGTGGCCTGTTCGTCTCGGCGGCCGGCGTGCTCGGGTTGGGGCGGGTCACCGCGGAATGGCAGCTGCTCCTCGTCTACGGCCTGCTCGGCGTCGGGTTCGCCGCGATCACCGTGATCCCGGCCAGCACCCTGGTCGCCGCCTGGTTCGTACGCCGACGGACGCTGGCCATGTCGCTGACGTTCACCGGGCTGCCCATCGGCGGCGCCCTGCTGTCACCGCCCATCGCCGCGCTGGTCGAGTCCCAAGGCATTTCCGGGCGCGAGCCCGTGGCTCGCCGGGACCCTCGTGGTCGTGGCCGGTCCGGCGATCCTGCTGCTCGTTCCCGACCCGGCCAAGAAGGGCACGGCGCCGGACGGCGACCCTGCGCCGATCGAGCTCCCGGTCGTCACCGGCGTACGGCATCGCGACGCGGTCCGCTCACGCTGGTTCGCGGTGGTCACCGTCGCGCTCACCCTCGGCATGGGGTCGCAGCTCGGTGTCCTCTCGCACGTCTACAACGCCGTCGGCGAGCGGCTGGACGCGTCCGTCGCGGCCGCTGCCGTCTCCGTGGTCGCCGCAGCCAGCCTCGTCGGTCGCATCGCCGGCGGCTGGGGGTTGGCGCGGGTCGCGCTGCAGACGGCCACCGTCTGGTTCCTGGTCGTCCAGGGGCTCGCGATCCTGGCCCTCGCCCTGGCGCCGGCGACCGTCACCGTCTTCGCCGCCACCGCGGCCTTCGGGCTGACGGTCGGCAACATGCAGATCGTCCAGCCGCTGCTCCTCGCGGAGCAGTTCGGCAACCGGGACTTCGGGCGCATCCTCGCCCGGGGCAACCTCCTGGTGATGATCGGTATGGCGGCCGGCCCGGTCGCGGTGGGCATGGTGCACGACGCCACCGGTGACTACCGGACACCCCTGGTCGTCGCGGCCCTGCCGGCGCTGGCGGGTGCGGCGCTCATGATCTGGGCCGCACGGCTCGAGGTACCGGACCCCGTCGCGGGCAACGCCCTCGCGACTCCCCGACCGATCTGACCAGACCCACCACCACGGAGGAACCCATGCACGTCGTCCCCGACGTCCGCAGCCTGCTCGAGCTGAGCGGCACCGAGCTCGGCACCTCGCCCTGGCTCACCGTCGACCAGGCGCAGATCAACGCGTTCGCCGACCTGACCGATGACCACCAGTGGATCCACGTCGACGTCGAACGCGCCGCCGACGGGCCGTTCGGCACGACGATCGCGCACGGGATGCTCACCCTGTCCTTCGTGCCGGTCTTCGTCGGTCAGGTGCTGCGCGTCGACAACGCGAGTTTCGGGCTCAACTACGGATTCGAGAGGATCCGGTTCACCGCGCCGGTGCCGGCCGGCTCTCGCATCCGCGGCCAGGTCGCGGTCGCCCGCACGGCCCCCGTCGAGAACGGGGTGCGCGCCACGTTCGCCGTACAGGTGGAGGTGGAGGGGGGCGAGCGCCCGGCCGTCGTGGCCGAGCAGGTCATCGTCTGGCTCGAGTGACGCGCAACTGCCGTGCTCGGACGTGGCTACCGCGGCACCGGCAGTGCAACGCCGGTGCCGCGGTGGTGGTACGGAGGTCAGCCTCGGGTCACGAGACGGGCTGAGGCTCCAGGTCGATGTAGCCCCCGTCGTTGACCGGCTTGAGCGTCCCGTCCTCCTGCACCTCGAAGAAGATGCCCTCGTGGCTGCAGGCTCCGGGGCGGCCGGGCCACTGCTTGCCGTCGCAGGTGACCTTGGGCCCGAGATAGGTCTGGAAGTCCTTGACCTCGGTCATCGCCTGGGTGACGGCCTTCGTGGTGATCTCGCCGTCGACGTCCTTGAGGATGTTGACCAGGTTGATCAGCCCGGCGAAGGAGTAGAGCGAGCGGGCGGACTGCTCGTCCTCGTAGCCCACGGCCTCCATCGCCTCGGCGAAGTCGTCGAGCTGCTCCTGCATCTCGGCGGGCGCGTGGTCGTAGGAGGCCGGCACCCACAGGCGCGGCTGCACGATCGCACCCGCGGCGTCTGCGCCGAGCTCGTCGATGAACTGCGAGCACGATCCGGCGAAGATCGTGCCGTCGAAGCCGGCCTGCCGCAGCGCGCCGATCAGGCCGGTGCACCCGTCCTCCGGGAGAGCGATCACGCCGGCGACGTCCGGGTCCTCGGCGAGCTCGGTGGCGGCGAGCACCTGGAAGTTGATGTTGTCGACCTTGGCGTAGACGCCCTCGACGTCGATCCCGAGGTCCGCACCGAGCGGCTTGACCAGGTCATCGACGTAGCCGTGCGACGAGGGGGCATCGGTGACCGCGAGCGAGGCGGTCTCGTGGCCGAGGTCGCTGAGGACCTTCACCATGCCCAGCGCGCTGGTCTCCAGCGGGCCGGAGAAGTAGAACGCCGTCGGGTAGTCGGCGCCCTCGGCGACCGCCTGCCCGGCCAGCGTCCCGACGATCGGGATGCCCGCCTCCTTCAGGATCGGCGTCATCGCACCCATGCTCGTGCCGTCGTAGGCATCGAAGACGACCGGTACGTCGTCGGCGACGAAGTCGTTGGCGCACTTCACCCCGGTCTCCGGGGTGCCGTCACCGGAGCAGATGTTCAGCTCGACGGGCCGGCCGCCGATGCCGTCCATCTTGTTGTTGATGTACCACTCGGCCGCCTCCGCTCCGTAGGTGTTCTGCGGATAGGCCACCGGTCCGGTGTCGAGCGACTGGACCCCGAGGACGATCGGATCACCCTTCAGCCCACCGTCGCTCGCAACGTCCGCGTCAGCACCGCATGCGGCCAGGCTGATCACCGCGGCCAGGGCTCCTGCGACTGCGATCGTCTTCTTCATCCTCAAACCAGCCTTCCGCCGGAGGCGGCAGCGTGCCGCCCGTGGGTACTGTGACGTGCAGCATACTGTGCTTGACGTCACTGTCAATTAAAGTTTAAGGCGGATCTGAGTGCTGCTCTCCCGGCTTCATCGAGGCGAAAGTGGCTCGTAACTGATGTCAGGATCAGGACGGCGGAGTGCGCGCATGGTCGAGCAGCCGTTGCAGGGCCGACGGCGAGTCGTCGAAGCCCTCGAGCTCCGTGAGGGAGACCAGCTCGTCGAGCAACCGCCCCATGGCCGCCGCGTCGCCGTCGCGGGGCACGGCCCGGACGTCCGAGGTCATCACCCGCACCCTGGCCGCGAGCCCGGCCCCGGCCTCGAGCATCAGGCCGGAGTGCTCGCACTCGGCCGAGGCGAGGTGGGCCACGAGCCCCGAGACGCGCTCGGGAGCGAGGCCACCAAGGGCCTCGGCCGGGAGCAGTGACTCGGTCATTCGACTAGCGGCGACCGGCGCGATGGCGTTCACCGCGATGCCCGAGCGCGCGCCCTCGAGGCGCAGCACGTTGAGCAGCCCGACCAGGGCGGCCTTGGCCGACCCGTAGTTGGACTGCCCGAACTGGCCGAACAGACCGCTCGACGAGCTGGTGAGCACCACCCGGCCCGCGTCCGACTCGGACAGCGCCCGCCAGGCTGCGTGCGTGACGTACGCCGGGCTGCCCAGGTGGACCCGGGTCACCTCGTCGAAGTCGGCCAGGTCCAGCTTGGCGAAGGTCCGGTCCCTGAGGATGCCCGCGCTGTGGACGACGGCGTCGAGCCCGCCGTACTCCGCGATCGCGCGCTCGACCACCGCGGCGGCACCGTCGTGCGTCGCCACGTCGGAGCTGTCGGCGACAGCGATCCCACCGGTCCGTCGGATCTCGTCGGCCACGTCCTCGGCCACGGTCGCGTCACCCGGACCACGACCGTCCAGGGCCGCCCCCGTGTCGTTGACGACCACCCGGTTGCCGGCGGCGGCCAGGGCGAGCGCGTGGCTGCGACCCAGCCCGCGCCCTCCCCCGGTGACCAGGACGACGCGGCCGTCGGTCATGGCGTGGTGACCTGGTCCAGCAGCTCGTTCTTGCGCACCTTGCCCGTCGGGTTGCGCGGGAGCTCACGGAGGATGTGGTACTCGACGGGCACCTTGTAGCCGGCGAGCCGGGACCGGCAGGTCTGCTCCAGCGCCTCCTGGGTGGGTGGCTCCTGTCGGTACTCGACGAAGGCGACCACGACCTCTCCCCACTTGTCGTCGGGGCGCCCGACGACGGCTGCGTCCGCGACCTCGGGCACGTCGGTGAGCACCAGCTCGATCTCGGAGACGTAGATGTTCTCGCCGCCGCGCACGATCATGTCGCGGCTGCGGCCGCCGAGGAACAGGAAGCCCTCGTCGTCGACCCAGCCCCGGTCGCCGCCCCAGAACCACCCGTCGTGCAGCGCCTCCTCGGAGCGTTCCGGCAGGTCGAGGTAGCCGGCCATGACGCACTCGGTCCGAGCCGCGATGTTGCCGACGACGCCGGGAGGCGCCTCGTTGCCCTCGTCGTCCAGGATCCGCATGTCGACGTACAGCACCGGCTGACCGACTGAAGAGAGCAGGTGCTCCTCGCCCGCGAGTGCCCGCCGGTGGTCCTCGGGTCGCAGCAGGGTCTGTACGCCGGACTCGGTGCCCGCGCCGAACATGTTCCAGAAGCCGCAGTCGGGATAGCGCTCCAGGGCCCTCTTCAGCAGGCTCGGCGGCATCGGCGCCGACCCGTAGAGCATCGTGTCCAGTCGCTCGTTGCCCGTCGGACCGCTGTCGGCGTCCAGCACCGCCTGGATCATGGTCGGCACCAGGAAGCAGCCGGTGAGCAGACCGTCGCTGATCGCCTTCGCCGTCACCTCCGGATCGAACTGCCGCTGGATGAGCGAGGTGCAGCCGACGGCCACCTGCTCGAAGACGAGGGCCCAGCCGGCGATGTGGAACAGCGGGGAGGCGGTGTAGCGCACGTCGCGCGGCTTGGCGAAGATCTCCCAGCCGAGGCTGAGCATCCGCTTCAGCATTCCGTGGGTCTGCATCACGCCCTTGGGCAGCCCGGTGGTGCCACTGGTGAACATGATGCCGAGCAGGTCGCTGTCGGCGAGGCGTACGTCGGGCTCGACGTCACGGCCCGCGGACACCAACGCCTCCACGTCGTCGTCGAGGCAGCCGTCCAGGGACAGCAGGGTGCACTCCCGGGGCAGCCCGGAGGCGACCTTCTGCGCGACCTCGAGATAGCGGTCGCCGACGAAGAAGAACTCGGGCTTGGCCAGTCCGAGGATGTTCTCGATCTCGAACTGCGCCAGCCGGAAGTTCACCGGGACGTAGGTGACTCCGAGCTTGAAGCAGGCGAGCAGGACCTCGGCGTACGCGAACGAGTCGGTGTCCAGCAGCGCGATCCTCGTGCCCTTGCGCACCCCGCGCTCGGTCAGGGCGTCACAGATCCGGTTGACCCGGCTGTTCACCTCGGCGAACGTGCGCTGCTCGCCGTCGGTGGTGATCCAGCACGGCACATCGCGGAACCGCCGCGCGGACTCGGTGATCATCCTGCCGATGGGCCAGGAAACGTCCAGCTCCACTTCTGCTCCTTACCGGTGTTCCACGGTGCGGGCGTCAACAGCTCGTCGATCGCCTGCCGAGCAACCGGCCGAACTCGGCGACCGTGGATCGATCATCACGTGGTAGGCGGCCGGGACGTCGTACTGGAGCACGGGGCTGCCCAGCATCTCGGAGAGCACCTCGGCGGCGTCGGGCCGGCACGGCTGGCCCAGCCACCGCGGACCACCGAGGTGGGGCACCGCACCCCTGCAGCGGCACCGTCAGTCCTGCCGGTCCGCCAACGCGCCGAAGATCCCCGGGTCGACCTTCCACGTCCAGCCGCCGGCCACGGCTCGCACCGAGCGCTCGGCGACGTAGTCCAGGGTCCGGGTGTCGGGCACCGGCTGGGGCGGCGTCAGCCGGTAGCGGGCCAACGCGGCCTCGAGCGTCGGGAAGACCGTGCTCCCCCGCACCACCGGCATCTCGCCCTCGGGGTCGGTCACGATGCAGTCGACGAGGACGATCGCCGGCGACGGCCTCCGGACGCAGGGACGCCGCTCCCCCGGCGACCAGGCCGCCGATGCTGTGGCCGACCAGGATCGCCGCACCTCCGCACACCTCGTCCACCACCGCGAGCACCTCGCGCGACCAGGTCGTCAGGTCGTACGCCGCACGGCGGCCGCTGTCGCCGTGACCCGAGAGGTCGATCGCCACCACGTCGTACTCGTCCGCGAGCCAGGGCACCGTGCCGTGCCACCACGCCGTGTGCGCGGAGGTGCCGTGCACGAGCACCACGCTGGGGGCGTCGCGCCGCAGCCACCGCTCCCACGCGACTGGTACGCCGTCCACGACGACCGAGCCCTGCAGGTCGGCAGGCGCATCGCTGATCTCCGTCATGTCCCGCGTCGCTCAGGAGGGAGCATCTCGGCGTCGACGTCGCCGTGCTCGTCGACACCGAAGTACGCCGCCTCCACCTCCTCGCGCCGTCCCAGCAGGGACTTCGCGGGTGCGTCGAGCACGACCCGGCTGTGGTTGAGGATCAGGCCGCGGTCGGCGACCGACAGGGCGAGCTCGATGTGCTGTTCCACGACGATCAGCCCGATGCCCTCCTCCTTCGCCAGGTCGCGGATCGACGGGAGCATCTCCTGGACGATTTTCCGGGCGAGCCCCAGGCTCATCTCGTCGATCATCAGCACCTTCGGCTGCGCCAGGATCGCCTTCGCGATCGTGAGCATCTGCTGCTCGCCTCCGGAGAGCAGGCCGGTGCGGCGGTTGAGCAGGTTGCGCAGCGCCGGGAACCGGTCGAGCACCTGCTCCTCGCGCTGCTTGTCCGGCTTGCGGCGGGCGAGCCGCAGGTGCTCCTTCGCGGTGAGGCCGAAGAACACGCCCCGGTCGTCGGGGACGAGCATCACGCCCCGGCGGGCGAGCTGGTGCGCGGCGCTTGGTCTCGACCTTGCGGCCGAGGGCCCACACCTCACCGGACATGAGGGGGATCAGCCCCACCATCGACAGCAGCGCAGTGGTCTTGCCCGCGCCGTTGGGGCCGAGGAGCGCGAGCACCTCGCCGGCCCCGAGGTCGAAGCTCAGGTCGCGCACGGCCTGCACGCCGTTGTAGCCGGCGGTCAGGTTGCGGACGCTCAGGACGGGTTCAGACATCTGCCACCTCCAAGGGGGCGCCGAGGTACGCCGCGGCGACGGCCGCGTCGACCCGCGCCTCGGCGGGGGTGCCGCGGAAGATGACCTTGCCGAACTCCAGGACGTAGACGACGTCGCAGACGTTGAGCACCAGGGACATGTCGTGGTCGATCAGGAGCACGCCGGGTCGCCGAGGCCGCGATCTTGCGGACCCGCTCGCCGAACTCGAGGCTCTCGTTGCTGTCGAGGCCCGCTGCAGGCTCGTCGAGCAGGAGCAGCCGCAGGTGCCGGCGAGGGCACGCGCGACGCCGACCAGCTTCTGCTGGCCCAGCGTCAGGTCCCGGCGCGGGCGGTCCTTGATCCCGTCGCAGTCCGACGGTGTCGAGGGCGTCGTCGACGCCTCCCTCGGACCCGGCGCTGCCCGAAGAGGTCGCGCACCAGCGAGCGCGAACCCGACGGTGCGGGCCGACACGAGGAGGTTCTCGGTCACCGTGAGGTTGCCGAAGAGCTCGCCGGACTGCCAGGTCCGGGCGAGCCCGGCGGCCTTCCGCCGGTGCGGGGCCAGTCCCGTGAGGCTGCGGCCGTCGAGGGTGACCTCGCCCTCGGCCTCGGTGAACCCCGTGACCGCGTCGACCAGGGTGGTCTTGCCGGCGCCGTTGGGGCCGATCAGCCCCACCACGGTGCCGGGCTCGCACCTCGAGATTGACGGAGTCGTTGGCCACCACGCCGCCGTAGCGGACCGTCAGGTCGCGCACGACCAGGCCGTCTCCGGGCTCAGACATGTTCACCGGCACCTCCTCCCGCACGGTCGGCGCCTTCGCCGGCTTCACCTGCGTGCCGTGAGCCGGACGTGGGCGACCGGCCGAGCTCGCTTCTTGCGGACCCAGGCGATCTGGTTCGCTGGTCTCGCCGGCGATGCCGACGGGTTGAGGATCGCGGTGAGGATCAGCGCGAGCCCGGAGATCAGGGCGTAGTAGTCGCCCAGGTCGAACACACTGGTGGAGCAGCAGTGTAGACCAGGCCCAGCGGGCCGAGCATGCCGGCCACGATCGCGCCGCCGAAGCTGGTGATGCCGCCGAGGTAGGCGACGGCGAGCACCTGGAGGCCGACGAACGACCGAGAACGACTCGGCCGAGAGCTGGCCGTGGCTGTAGCCGAGCAGGCAGCCCGCGACGCCGGCGATGAACGCCGACAGCGCGAAGCCGATCAGCTTGGTGCGCCGGACGTCGATCCCGGCGGAGGCGGCGGCCCGCTCGTTGGCCCGCACCGCCAGGAAGGCGCGGCCGGTGTCGCCGCCGGGCGACCCGCACGAACGACGAAGACCATCAGCGTCACGACCGCCAGGACCATCAGGGAGAACGCGATCCGGGCCAGGTCGCGACCCTCGCGGATCGCGAAGCTGAAGCCGAACAGCTCCGGGTCGGCGATCGGGTTGCCGGTCGGCGGCGTGAGCGCTGTAGTTGCTGAACACGAACCGCTCGATCGCGAGCGCGGCGGCGATGGTGACGATGGCGAGCTGGGCGCC
The DNA here is from genome assembly GCA_963769475.1 of uncultured Actinomycetota bacterium. GTDB lineage: Bacteria > Actinomycetota > Actinomycetes > Propionibacteriales > Nocardioidaceae > Nocardioides. The sequence continues at coordinate 1,117,535 of CAVYLX010000005.1, forward strand.
GCGGATCCGGAACGCCGGCAGCGCCACGACCGTACCGAGCAGCGCGGCGACCGTGGCGCAGATCAGGATCGCGAGCGGGAACGGCGTGTTCCAGCTCGGCCGTGAGCTTGGACAGGGCGAACCCGGCCGCGCCGGCGAAGGCCGACTGGGCCAGCGAGATCTGCCCCAGGTAGCCGGTGATGACCACGTAGGACAGCGCGAGCAGCGTGATGATCAGGGAGCTGGTCAACCCGAAGCGGTAGGTGTCGTTGAAGAGCGAACAGCAGGATCACCGTGACGCCGATCAGGAGCACCGTGGGGATCGGCCGGATCCGTGGGATCGCGACGTCGGGCAGCTTGACGGACTGCAGCGAGCCGCGCGAAGGGAGCCGTCGCCCGAGCACGAACAGGATGATCATGATGATGACGAAGGGGACGACCTGGTCGAGGCCGGACTGCGCCCACACCGGCCAGTAGGGCTTGGTGGCGAGCAGGCTGAGCTCGGACTGGAAGATGCCGAGCGCCAGGCCGGCGACGCACACCAGCACGATCGACTCGAGCCGGGCGACGAGCAGCACCGCCAGCGCTGGCACCACCATCAGCGTGTAGTTGGCAGGACTCAGACCGGTCAGCGTGCTGGCCATCATCACGCCCACCGTGCTGACGACGGCGCCGAGCACCATGGCCACCAGCGCGAGCCGGTCGGGGTCGAAGCCCATCAGCACCGCGCCGCGCTCGTTCTCGGACGCCGCCCGGGTGGCGGCGCCGGCGTACGTGAACCGCAGGTAGGCCCAGATGATCGCGGCGAGCACGATCATCACCCCGGCCATCCGCAGCTCCCGGGTCGCCAGCGTCGCGCCGAACACGTCCAGCTCACCGCGCTCGAAGACCGACTCGACCGGCACGTTGTTGGGCCCGAACCGGATCACCGCGAGCGCCTGCAGCGCCACCATCAGCCCGATCGACACCACCACCTGGGCCAGGTCGGGCGCATGTCGCACCGGGCGGAAGACCAGGTAGTGGACCAGCACCCCGAGCACCGCAGCGTTGACCAGGCCGATCAGGAGCGCCGGCAGGATCGCCATCTCGTCGCCGATCTGCACGCTGCCCACCGGCAGCACCAGCAGCCCGTCGTCGACCAGCGTCGCGAAGACGTAGACGCCCCACATCCCCATCGCCCCCTGGGCGAAGTTGACGATCCCGGTGGCGCGATAGACGAGCAGCAGGCCACTTCCCAGGCCGATGTAGACCGCCGCGAGCCCGAGCCCGAGCACTGCGAACTCAAGATAGGTAGTCACTTGAGTCTCCTCGCATCCGTCATGGTTCCTGTCCGTCCTGTGGTGCGTAGTCGCGCGAAGGCCGCGGCCTCGGCCGGCCGCTCAGTCGCTCAGCTGCCGAGAGGCTGCGGGTCGAGGTCGGTGTAGCCCTCGTCGTTGACCGGCATGAGCGTCCCGTCCTCCTGCACCTCGAAGAAGATCGCCTCCGAGCTGCAGGCACCCGGGCGACCGGGCCACTGCTTGCCGTCACACGTGACCTTCGGACCCGCGAAGGTCTGGAAGTCCTTGACCTCGGTCATCGCCTTCATCACCGACTCGGTGGTGATCTCACCGTCGATGCCCGAGATGATGTTGGCCAGGTTGACCATGCCGGCGAAGGAGTAGAGCGAGCGGGCGGACTGCTCGTCCTCGTAGCCCACGGCCTCCATCGCCTCGGCGAAGTCGTCGAGCTGCGCCTGCACCTCGGCGGGCGCGTGGTCGTAGGAGAGCGGGACCCAGAGCCGCGGCTGCACGATCGCACCCGCGGCGTCGGCGCCGAGCTCGTCGATGAACTGCGAGCAGGATCCGGCGAAGATCGTGCCGTCGTAGCCCGCCTGCCGCAGCGCGCCGATCACGCCGGTGCACCCGTCCTCGGGAAGTGCGATCACGCCGGCGACGTCCGGGTCCTCGGAGAGCTCGGTGGCGGCGAGCACCTGGAAGTTGAGGTTGTCGACCTCGGCGTACACCGCCTCGACGTCGATGCCGAGGGACTCGCCCAGCGGCGCGACCAGGTCGTCGACGTAGCCGTGCGACGAGGGCAGCTCCTGGACTGCGAGCGACGCCTTCGTCTTGCCCAGGTCGCTGAGCACCTTCACCATGCCCAGCGCGCTGGTCTCCAGCGGCCCGGAGAAGTAGAACGCGGTCGGGTACTCGGAGCCCTCGGCGACCGCCTGCCCGGCCAGCATGCCCACGATCGGGATCCCGGCCTCCTTCAGGATGGGCGTCATCGCACCCATGCTCGCGCCGTCGTACGCATCGAACACGACCGGTACGTCGTCGGCCACGAAGTCGTTGGCGCACTTCACGCCCGTCTCCGGCGTGCTGTCACCCGAGCAGATGTTCAGGTCGACGGGCTGGCCGTTGATGCCGTCCATCTTGTTGTTGATGTACCACTCGGCCGCCTCCGCCCCATAGGTGTTCTGGGGGTAGGCAGCGGGTCCGTGATCCATCGACTGGACGCCGAGGACGATGGGATCGCCCTCGAGTCCGCCAGAGGTGTCGACCGCGTCGCTGTCCGCGCCGCACCCGGCGACCGACACGACGAGTGCCGACACGATGCCCGCGATCCACAGTTTCTTCGTACGCACGTTCTCTACTTTCGGTAGCGACGCCTCGGTGAGGGTCGACAGTGATGGGAGGTGAGAGGCTGCCCGAGCCAGCCCGGGTGCCGATCAGCCGCCAGAGAGGCCGGCAGCCTTGAGCGCGAGCCGCTTGGCCCGGTCCATGTCGTAGTGCTTGCGGGTGACCAGCCGCTGGGCGAACAGCCCGCCGCCGGACTGGAGGTTCGTCACCAGGTGCCAGCCGCCGTAGCGCGTCGGCGGTCAGTGTCGCGGATCGCGTGGAACAGCCGCATGCGGTACTCGCCCGCGACGCTCGTGCCCGGTGCGCCATGTACTTCTCCAGGTACGGCCGCAGTGTCGGGGTTGTCGAAGTCGGCCATCGACGGCGCGGTCAGCACCGCGCCGCCGGCGATGTCGTGCAGGTGGCGGACCATCAGCGTTGAACTCGCGCCGCGCCCTGGTACTTGGCGGCGTTGGTGAACAGCTCGTCCGGGTAGTAGTAGCCGTCCGGCGTCGACGTGCGCGTGCGATCAGCGCCGCCTCCAGCCCGGCCCGCAGCAGCGTGGCGTGGATCATCATCTCGTCGATCTTCTCGCGGATGTGCGAGACCCTCGCCAGTGCCGTTGGCCTCGGCGATCAGCTGGGCGAGCCCGACCAGCTCGTCGGCCTGGTCGACCATGAACGCCGTCAGCCGCCGAGGCGCTCCCACAGGCCGAGGCGAGTGCGCGAAGACCGCGGCGTGCTCGGTCTCGCCGTCGAGGAAGACCCGCTCGTTCGGGGACGAAGACGTCGTCGAAGACGACGAAGCCGTCGGGCATGCTCGCCTGCGAGCTGACCGGGATAGTCGCGCGGTCGTCGTCGCCGTCGGGGTGGTAGGTCGTGTTGATGATCGTGCACGCCCGGCGCGTCGACCGGGACCGCGCAGGCGATCGCGTAGTCCTCCTCGCCCGGCTTCATCGTCTTGGTCGGCATGACCATCAGGTCGTGGCCCAGCGACGCCGCGCTGATGTGCAGCTTGGCGCCGCGGATGACGACGCCGTCGCGGCCGGCGCTCGACGACGCGCACGTAGGCGTCCGGGTCGTCCTGCTTGGCCGGCGGCAGGCTGCGGTTGCCCTTGGCGTCGGTGATGCACTCGGTGATGCGGATGTCGTCGCGCCAGGGCCTCCTCGACGTAGGCGTTGATCCGCGGGATGAACTGCGGCGCGGTCGCCTCGATCCGCGACGCGGCGACGAGCAGCGTCATGAGCGACTGGTAGGTCACGTTGAGGAGCAGGTCCATCTCGGAGCAGCTCGGGGATCTTGTTCGCGCAGCTCCTCGGCGCTCCGCGGCGCGGAGATCACCGGGTTCACGGTGCCGGGCTCAGCGGTGAAGTACTTGTCGTAGCCCTCCGCGGCCAGCGACATCGGCACGGCGAGCACGGGCTCGTCGGCGAAGTCCTCGATCAGTCGACCCTCGAAGTAGACCTTCCGGCCGTCCTTGAGCGAGTCCTTGTACTGCTGCCCCGTCATCATCGTGCGGGTCCTCCTCCTGTGCGAGACCGCCGACGAGCGGCGTTCGTTCGGGCGACCGGCGAGCCAGTCGATGCGCTGATGTCAGTTCTTTCGACGGCCTGAATGTGACGTCGTCGTCATGTCTGAGACAATGGCACGCAGCCCTGGGTGTGTCAACAGCCACATTCCTGTTTCGGACACGAATTTCCGAGGGCTCGCAGGCCGGCTCAGAACATGCTGTAGCCGCCGTCGATCACGACCGTGGTGCCTGTCTGGTAGCGCGATGCGTCGCTTGCCAGGTAGACCGCGATCCCCGAGAAGTCGTCGGGTCTCCCCCACCGTCCGGCGGGCACCCGGCCGATCACGTTCGTGGTGAACTTCTCCGAGGCCTGGGACGCCACCGTCATGTCGGTCGCGATCCATCCCGGCAGCACGGAGTTGACACGGATGCCATGCCGCGCGAGCTCCACCGCGGCGCCGTTGGCCATGGCCAGCAGCCCGCCCTTGCTCGCGCCGTAGGGCTGGTTGCGCCCGGCACCCTCGGTCGCGGCCAGGCTCGCCACGGCGATGATCGATCCCCCCTCGCCGTGGCCCACCATCACCCGCGCCGCCTCGCGCATGGTCCAGTAGGCGCCGTCGAGGTTGGTGCTCAGGACGGAGCGGTAGTCCTCGGTCCGGGACTCGACGAACCTGGCGATCGGGCCCGCGGTCCCGGCGTTGACCACCATCACGTGCAGCGGGCCGAGCGCCTCCTGGGCCGCCTCGACCCCCGACCCCACGTCGTCCTCGTCGGTGACGTCGACCTGTCGCGTGTGGAGGTGTACGCCGTCCGCCTGGAGTGCCGCCGCCGCGGCCGCGAGCCGCTCGGCTTTTCGCCCCCAGATCTCGACGGTCGCTCCCGCCTGGGCCATGGCGCCGGCCATGGCCAGCCCGATGCCGGAGCCGCCTCCCGTCACCACCGCGTTGCGGCCGGTCAGGTCGAACAGCTCGCTCATCAGGCCTCCCAGGTCCGTAGCTCGCGCTTGAGGATCTTGCCGCTGGCGTTGGTCGGCAGCGCCGGCGCGAAGTGGAACTCGGCAGGCACCTTGTACTTCGCCAGTCGTTCCGCGCAGTGCGCGGCCAGGTCCTCGCCGGTCACGGCGGAGCCCTCGCGGAGCTGGACCCAGGCTCGCACGATCTCACTCCAGTGCTCGTCCTCGACCCCCACGATCGCGCACTGCACGACGTCGGGGTGCTCGGCCAGCACCGACTCGATCTCGATCGGGTAGATGTTCTCGCCCCCGCGCACGATCATGTCCTTCTTGCGGCCGTGCAGGTAGAGGTAGCCACTCTCGTCGACGTAGCCCATGTCGCCAGCCCGGAACCAGCCGCCACGGGTGGCGCGCTCGGTCTCCTCGGGCATGTCGAGGTAGCCGTCGAAGAGCATGTCGCTGCGGGTGGCGATCTCGCCCACCTCGCCGACCGGCACCTCGTCGAGGTTGTCGTCGACGATGCGCAGGGCCACGCCGTACGCCGGCTTGCCGATCGACCCGAGCAGCTCGGGTCGCCCCTCGAGCGCCCGCCGGTGGTCCTCCGGACCGAGCAGCGCCTGCAGGCCCGCTTCGGTGCCGGCCCCGAAGGCGTTGAGGAAGTCGCACTTGAAGGTGTCCATGGCCCGGCGCAGCAGCGCGGGCGACATCGCGGCGGCTCCGTAGTAGATGAGCTGCAGCCGCTCGTAGTCGGGGTCGTGCACTCCGTCGAGCTGCAGCAGCGTGCTGATCATGGTCGGCACCATGAAGATCCCGGTGAGCTTGTCGGCAGCGAGGTGGTCGAGGGTCACACGCGGGTCGAACTGGGGCACGACCAACGAGGTGAAGCCGTAGGAGACACCGGCCAGCAGCTGGCAGATGCCGGTGATGTGGAACGCCGGCGCGGCGGTGTAGCGCACCTCCTCGGGGAGCATCCGGAACTCGATGACCTGCTCGCTGACGATCGCCTTCATCATCCGCTGGGACTGGAGCACCCCCTTGGGCAGGCCGGTCGTCCCGGACGTGAACGCGAGACCGATGATGTCGCGGTCGCAGGCCACGACCGGCGGCTCGGCCTCGGTGCCGGTCGCGAGCAGCTCCTCGTAGTCCGAGGTCGACTCACCCGGCCGCTCGTCCAGCGCGAGCATGAGCTTGATCCCGTGCTGCTGGTCGAGGCCGTCGAGCAGGTCGGCGTAGCGGACGTCGTAGAACATGGCCACCGGCTTGGCCCGGTCGACGAGCACGTCGACCTCGGACCGGCGGAGCCGGTAGTTGAGCGGGACGTAGACCGCGCCCAGCTTGGTGGCCGCGAGCACGACCTCGACGAAGCGGTGCGAGTCCAGGGCGAAGATGGCCAGCCGGTCGCCTCGCCCGACCCCGTTGGAGCTCAGTGCGGACACGAGGCGGTTCACCCGGGCGTTCGTCTGCGCGAAGGTGTGCTCGCTCCCGTCGGGGAACAGGAAGCTGGCCCGGTCGGGCTGGTTGCCGGCGGTGAGCGCGATGCTCTCCCCCAGGCTGATCTGCATGCGCTCCCCGAGTCCGCTTGCACCAGACATGCTCGTCACGGAGTCATCGCCTCCTCTCGATCGTCGGCGCGGACCACGCGCGCCGCCTCCTCGCCGGTCAGCCCCCAGCTGAGGAGGAGCTCCTGCGTCGCCTGTGCCCGCCTCCGTGGCTGCGGGCTCGGCGTCCGGTCAAACCGCGGCGCGGGGGCGGGTTGGCGGATCCCGTCCACCGTCACGAAGGTACCCCGGGCGCGGGCGTGCGGGTCGTCGCCGGCCTCGGTGGGCTCCAGCACCGGATGCACGCAGGCGTCGCCCGAACCGAACACCTGGGTCCACTCGTCGCGGGTCCGTCGTCCGAACCGCTCGGCGAAAAGCGCGTGCATGCTCGGCCACTCGGCTTCGTCGCCCTGGTCCGGAAGCTCCGCTGGATCAAGCTCGAGCCCGCGGAGGAGCTCGGCGTAGAACTGCGGTTCGATGGCCCCGACGCTGACGTAGCGGTTGTCCGCGGTGGCGTAGGAGCGGTAGAAGGGCGCTCCACCGTCGAGGAGATTGCGCCCACGGGTGCCTGTCCAGACGCCCTCGGCCATCATCGAGTGCAGGTGGGTGGTCAGCAGCGTGGCCCCGTCGATCATCGCGGCGTCGACGACCTGGCCCCGTCCGGACCGGCTCCGCTCGACGAGCGCGGCCAGGATGCCGAAGGCCAGCAGCAGCCCACCGCCACCGAAGTCGCCGACCAGGTTGAGCGGCGTCGTCGGCGGCTGGGCGGAAGGACCGATCGCACCCAGGGCACCGGAGAGCGCGATGTAGTTCAGGTCGTGGCCGGCCGAGCGGGCCAGTGGTCCGTCTTGTCCCCACCCGGTCATCCGCCCGTAGACGAGCCCAGGGTTGCGCTCCAGGCACTCGGCCGGCGCGAGCCCGAGCCGCTCCATCACACCGGGCCGGAACCCCTCGACGAGTACGTCGGCACCATCGACGAGGCGACGTACCGCCTCGAGCGCCTCGGGGTCCTTGAGGTCGACCGCGAGCGTCGCCCGGCCCCTGCCGAGCAGGTCGGGCTCGGCCACGGTCGGCGCGAGCCGATCCACCCTGATCACCTCGGCCCCGTGATCGGCCAGCATCATGGTGGCGAAGGGTCCGGGTGCGAGGCCGGCGAACTCAACCACCCGCAGGCCGACGAGAGCGCCAGAGCTCACAGCCGCTCGATGATCGTGGCGTTGGCCATGCCGCCGCCCTCGCACATCGTCTGCAGGCCGTAGCGGCCGCCGGTCGCGCTCGAGCTCGCACAGCAGTGTCGAGAGCAGTCGGGTGCCCGACGACGCCGAGCGCGTGACCGAGCGCGATCGCGCCGCCGTTGCGGTTCACCTTCTCCAGGTCGGACCCGATCTCGTTCTGCCAGGCCAGGGCGACCGAGGCGAAGGCCTCGTTGATCTCCACCACGTCGATGTCGTCGACCGAGAGACCGGACCGCTCAAGGATCCTGCGGGTCGCCGGGATCGGCGCGGTGAGCATGGCGATCGGGTCGTCGCCCACCACGGCGAAGCTGTGGAAACGGGCTCGTGGGGTCAAGCCGAGCTGCTCGGCCTTCTCCTCGGACATGATCAGCACCGCAGACGCGGCGTCGGTGATCTGCGAGCTGTTGCGCGGCCGTCACCTTGCCGTCCGGGAGGAACGCGGGCTTGAGGTTGCCGAGCTTCTCCAGTGTCGACTCACGGATGCCCTCATCAGCGGTGAGGTCGGTCCCTGTGCGGTTCACCTCCCGGGTCTCAGGATCCCAGGTGCGGGCTTCCACCGGGAGGATCTCGCGGTCGAAGCGTCCTTCGTCGCGTGCGGCCGCGGCGAGGACCTGGCTGCGGAGGCCGAAGGCGTCCAGGTCCTCGCGGGTCAGACCCCAGCGGTCGGCGATCAGCTCAGCACTGAGCCCCTGGTGGACCAGACCCTTGGTGCCGTAGGTTTCGACATCGGCGTACCTCGCCTCGACCAGCGGCCCGAACGGCTCGCCGCCGACCCCGCTAGCCCCCATCGGGGTGCGGGTCATCACCTCGACGCCGGCGGCGACGACGATGTCGTAGGCGCCGGCGATCACGCCCTGCGCGCCGAAGTGGGCGGCCTGCTGGCTCGAGCCGCACTGGCGGTCGATCGTCGTGGCAGGCACGGTGTCGGGCCAGCCGGCAGCGAGCACGGCCGAGCGGCCGACGTTCACGCTCTGGTCGCCCACCTGGCCGACGCATCCCATGATTACGTCGTCGACCAGGGCTGGGTCGAGGTCGTTGCGCTCGACCAAGGCCTGGAGCACTGTCCCGGCGAGGTCGGCGGAGTGCCACCCGCCGAGCGACCCGTTGCGTTTGCCACCTGGTGTGCGGATGGCGTCGACGATGACTGCAGACCTGGACATGCACCACTCCCTTGTTGAAACTGACGTCGACATCAGAATAAGTTTGGGCATCCGGGCATGTCAACGGTCACTCGGGCCCCGGCCCGAACAGGTGTAGGACCGTCGTCGACCCGCAGTGACCATCGAGCCGAAGAGGAGGCGCCATGCGCGTCGGGATGCCGTTGTCGTACGCAGGTGGATTCTGGGAGGCCGTGGACGACCTCGCCGACTACGAGAAGGCCGGGCTGCAGATCGTGTTCGTGCCGGAGGCCTACAGCTTCGACGCGGTCAGCCAGCTCGGGTTCATCGCCGCACGCACGAGCACGCTGGAGATCGCTTCCGGCATCCTCCAGCTCTACTCGCGCACGCCCACCCTCACCGCCATGACAGCGGCTGGCCTCGACTACGTCTCCGGCGGCCGGTTCACCCTCGGCCTGGGCGCGTCGGGCCCTCAGGTGGTCGAGGGATTCCACGGCGTGCCCTACCGGCAGCCGCTCGTGCGCACCCGTGAGGTCGTGGACATCTGCCGCAAGGTGTGGCGCCGCGAGACCCTCACCTACGAAGGCCGGCACTTCACCATTCCGTTGCCGGCGGACCAGGGCACCGGGCTCGGCAAGCCGCTCCGGCTGATCAACCACCCCGTGCGCCCGTCCATCCCGATCATGCTGGCCGCCCTGGGGCCAAAGAACGTCGCCCAGGCCGCGGAGATCGCGGACGGGTGGGAGCCCCTCCTCTACTACCCGGAGAAGGCGCCCGACGTATGGGGTCAGCCACTCGCCGAGGGGCGGGCGCGCAGGGACCCGTCGCTCGGCCCGCTCGACGTGATCGTCGGCGCACACCTGGCGATCGGGGACGACGTGCAGCACCTGACCGAGGCGGTGCGTCAGCAGGCCGCGCTGTACGTCGGCGGGATGGGCGCCGCGGGCCGGAACTTCTACAACGACCTCGCCTGTCGCTACGGCTTCGAGGACGCGGCTGCGACCATCCAGGAGCACTACCTCTCCGGCCGCAGGCAGGAGGCGGCCGCCGCGGTGCCGGACGAGTTCATCGAGCGGACGTCACTTATCGGCCCGCTCGGCCACGTCCGCGAGCGGCTAGAGGCCTTGCGCGCCAGCGGCGCGACCACGCTGAACCTCACCCCGGTCGCTGAGACGTCCCAGCAGCGGATCGCGGACATCGAGACGGTGCGCGGGCTGGTCAGCTGACCGTTGCGCCGGTCAGCTAGGATGTCCGGGCATCTCCGACCAGGCCATCCCTCGCCTCGCCTCGAGGAGTGCACGTTCGGGGGCTGTCCAAGGTCGCGATCGCCCCGATGCAGGGTCAAACGCGACTATCGTCGACGCGGCCCGGGCCCCGACCGCCGCGCCAGCCACGACGTCGGACTCCAGGACAGCAGAGGAGGGTCCCACGTGAGCGACGTGACCGCTTACCTTGAACCAGGCGCCCACCTCGGAGGCATCACCGAGCTCAAGCCGGTAGTGAGCGACGACCATCGGTCCGACGACCAACTTCCCACCCTTGGACAGCACCGCGACTCGCGACTCTTGGACCAGTTCGGTCCACACCGCTGAACGCAAGTCCTCGTGCGCGCCGACGTCCGACCGACGCGTCGTCACCTGCCTCGACACCGACGTCGAATCGAGCGGCGTCAATGTCAGCCGCCCGCCGAGGTGATGGAAGGCACGCGCACATTTGTGACCGTCGGCGTACATCTCGTGCACCAACAAGTCCTCGGAGATGGTGGTGCGGACCGTGAGCGGGTCGCCGTAAGGTTCGGGCTGCACGTACTCGACCTCGACGGCGCTGACCTGGACCGCCTGGGCTACCACCCCGGATTCGATCAGTGCAAACCGCGCTTCGTCGGCGTAGTCGACGAAGCAGACATTGTTCACGTGGTTCATCGCATCGACATCCGACCAACGCAGCGGCACCATCGTGTCGTGCACCGGTGGCCGCTCGGACATCGCCCGCATGTTGAGCATGACGTCACATTTAGCACATGATGTGGTGAGTGACGATCTCCTGCACGATCCCGGCTCCGGGCCGCCAACCTCAATTCGTCTCGGTCTGGGTTCTCAATGCGTGAAGGCGCAGGCCAACGTGTAGCTGGAGCGCGCGGTCTGGCGCACGCCATCCCTCTCCCAAGACAGCGTCGACTCGCTCAAGACGCTTGAGGAGCGTGTTCGTGTGCACGTGAAGCGCCCGTGCTGTCCGCGCAAAATTGCCAGCGTGGTGGAAGTAGGCCGTCAGTGTCGCGACCAGCTGCGTCGAGCGCCTGAGGTCGTATTCGACCAAGGGTTCGACGGAGTCCGCGAGGAACTGATCCAGGTCCTGGGTGCGTTCGGCGTCGAACAAGAGAGCGAACATCGCGTACTGGTCGGCCGTCGCAGCCTTATCGGTGACGCCAAGACTCTGCATGAGCGCGCAGCAACGGCTGGCGCGGTCGAAGGCACGACCCCAGTTCTCGTCGACGACCGTCTCGGCGACCACGCGCACCGGCGTGCCGAGGTCGCGACGCAGCTGGGCGTGCACCGTGGTGGCCGCTTGCATCAGGTCCGTCGCCGGCACGAGCACCGTCGCGCGACCCAGATGCTCGCCGGCAAGACCACCCCATTCGCTCGAGAGCGCGTGCAGCCTCCGGCCCACTTCGGCAGCCGACCTGGTCGAGGACTCCGCGACGATCAACGCGTTGAGCACGGAGACGTCGATGCCTCGGGCTTGGGCTCGCGCGCGCTGGGTGACGCCTAGCGGAGGCGCGGAGACGAGCAGCTCGGTGAGCAGCTCATCACTGAGTCGTTCCTCGGCCTCTGCCACGGCCGTTTCCTTGAGGATCAGAAGTCCCATGATCTGTGCGGCCCGTTCCAGGGTGCGAACGTCCAAGGAGGTCGGCTCGTGCGACCGCGTCAACAGCAGTCCTCCGAGGTGCGCGTCGCCAGCCTGGATGGTTGCTGCCGTGTGCCACAAGCCGGTGCTGTCCGTCGTCGTCGCCCACCTCCCGGACTGCCGGGCCTGCTCGACCGCATCGGGCGACGGTCGTTCAGCGGGTTGCTCCGGAGCATCAGCGTGGCTGCACTTCGCGGTGACGGCGCCTGTCCGGTCGAAGACGCTCACGGCCCCTTTGAGATCAACGAGTCGTTCGCCGAGTACCTCGGCAACCGGGTCACCGGCGAGGCCACCGAGTACGCCGACGTAGGGACCCACATGGGTTACGCCCGCCGCCAATGGGGTCTGGTCGCCGACCAGCGCCCGACCACCCACTCGGTCGCGGGCAGCGGAGCCGTCGACGCGGTCGCTGCCCTGCAGAACTTCGACGGCATCTCCTACGCCAAGGGATCCACGATCCTCAAGCAGCTCAACGCGAGCATGGGCGACGAGGTGTTCATCGCGGGCGCGGTGGACCACATGACGTCGCACCGGTTCGGCAACGCGACCATGCACGACCTGTTCGCGAGCTGGGAACGCGCCGGCGCAGGAGATCTGTCCGCCTTCATCGACAGCTGGCTGCTCACCGCCGGCCCGGACACGGTCACCCTCGACCACCAGGCAGGACTGGTGCGCCGCACTCCCCGCCGGCACACACTGCCAACCGGGCGCACACGTTGCACGTCGCCATGCCTGACGCCACCGGCTGGAAAGCGGCACCCCTGAGCATCACCGGGCCCGAGACTGCTCTGGACGCGCAGGATCGGCCGCCGGTCTTCGACCCCCACGACGAGACGTGGGCGGTCTTCGTGCCTGACTCGACGACAATGACCTTCCTGAAGGAGCGCGTGGCCGGAGTCGCCAACGTCGACGTACGCGCGGCGGTCTGGAACAACGTCCGCAGCGGCTACCACGCTGGGTTTCTGGACCCGGCCGAGGTGGTCGACGTCGCTGTCGCCAGCCCTCCCGTGGAGGACACCGACGACTCCCCGCGTCACGTGATGCCCTGGCTGATGTCGCAGGTGCTGCCGCTCGCCCCGCCCGGCTCCCTCGACCGCCTGCACGAGGCGTTCACCCGGCTCCTGCCCGCTGCGGCGCCGAGCTCCTAGGTGCAGCTGTCGACCTTCCGGGGCGCGACGCGCACCGCGACGTCTCCCACGCTGCTGCATGCCTGGCGAGACGGCCAAAGGCTGCCCGAGGGACTCATGCTCGATCTCGACCTGCGCTGGCGGATCCTGGTGCGACTGGCCGGCCTGGGTGCGGTCGATCGTGGCGAACTCGACGCAGAGCTGGCCGAGGGAGCGACCACCGTCGCCCGGGTCGAGCACACCCGCGCGGTCGCCTCGCTGCCCACCGCCGAGGCGAAGGAGTTCGCCTGGGAACGCTTCACCGGCGCCGTCAACGTGCCGAACTACGAGCTGGAGGCTGCCGGCCTCGGCATGTGGCGCGGCGGGTGGGTGCTGGCACTGGCCACGGAGGCGTTCTACCCGGTGACCCACGCCGACGCGCACACGCTGTCGCTCGCGCAAACGCTCCTGGCTGACCCGTACGCGCTGCCGCCGTCGGTGCGGAGGCGCGTGCTGGACATGGCCGACGAGACCTTGCGACGGATCCGCATCCGGGCGGCGTACCCCCACGCCTGACTGAGCTTGCTCACCAGGCCCGGCGCACCAGAACGCTCGACCGATCCCTCACCGCGCGATAACCCGCCGCGTGGGCCACCCCGGCAGGTGCCCGCCGATTTCGAGCACCGCCCTGCCAAGTGGCCGTCTCACTCACCACACAGACCCGTGAATCACCTGTACGAGGACGCGCGCAAGCGCCGTCGGGCGGAGCCCGACGATGCAGTTGTCTCGCCGCGGTCAGGCCGCGGGATCTATGACGACGGTGTGGCCGAGCTTCTCCAGCTGGGCGACGAGCCGGCGGGTGTGTGCTTCCTCGTTGCGTTTGGCCAACCAGTCAGGTCCAAGGTCGCGGTAGGGCTCGTCGCGTTTGAGCATGTAGTAGGCGGTGGTCAGGATCGAGTGCGCCACCGCAACCTGGGCACGGGTCATCCCCCGCCGCCGCGTCAGCCGTGCGTGCTGAACGGCGAGGTAGTTCTTGCCTTCATCCGACCGACCGAACCCGCGGCCTCGACCAGCATCGAGCACAACCACTTGTTCCCCCGGCGCCGACCGGCCGGCGCTGCGTTTGCCGGCCGACTCATAGATCGCCGGCGCCAACCCGGCCCACGACGCCAGATGCGCAGCCGACGGGAACTTCGACATGTCCGCCCCGGTTTCCGCGACGATGACCTGCGCCACCCGCGGCCCGACCCCGGGGATCGTCTGCAACAGCTCGATCTGATGGGCCCACGGCTCACACGCGACCGCGATCACCTGGTCGAGCTCGCGCATCGCCTGCTCGACCCGGTCCAACCGATCCAGGATCGACCGAGCCAACTGCGCGTGGTGGGCGTCGAAGTGTCCCTCCAACGCCTGGGCCAGATCCGGGATCTTGTTCCGCATCCGACCCCTGGCCATCTCGGCCAACACCCGGGCGTCGGTCTCCCCCTCGATCATCGCCGCCAACTCCGACTCACCGGAAGACCATCGTCAAGGCTTGGCGTAGCGAACTCCCTGACAGAGTCGGTGGCTCCGGATAGGTTCCGCTCGTGAGCGACGAAATTGACGCGCGGACGCCGCAAGAGCGAGCAGCTGATGAGTATCTGGCCGAGGTGGACGCGGCGCAGGCCGGAAATGGCGCGAAGAGGAAGGCATCAGCGGGTTGGTACGCGCACCCGTCGATGGCCGACACCCAACGCTACTGGGACGGCGAAAAGTGGACCGACAACATCGCGCCCGCCGTCCCTACCAACATTTCAGCGAAGACGGCTGACAAGAAACCTGCGAACGAAGCATTGCTGAAGAAGATCGCATGGGGCATCGGGCTGATGTTCGTGCTACCCGTCGTGGGGATCACCCTTCTCAACTCGCCGAACTACGGCGGCGAGGACTGCGGAACGTGGATGAGTGCACGTTGGGACCAGTCCGAAATCGACCTCGAGAGCACCGGAGTAGGTGCGCTGGGGAAGGCAAGGATCCAGACGATCGCAAACAGCTGCAACGAGGCGTTGTCAGACCAGCGCACGATCTGCCTCATCCTGCTCGGCGTCGGGCTGGGTGCCCGGATCGGGATCCCGCCAATCGTGAGCGCCATCCGCGAGTAGCGTCTCGACGGCCATCGCGCATCCGTCTCGCGCCTCACGGGCGGCTTCGGGCGACCGTGAGACGCCACCCGGCCGCCGAAACACGTTCAACTATGAGCGCGACGGAAACATCTCATGGCGTACGCCAGCAGAATCAACTGAGATGAACCCCTCACCACACGCCTCACCGTGAGCGCGAACAGGCTCACCGAGTGGCTCACTGTGGCGCCGCTTGCGGACGAACTGCGGACGAGGCGCCGTAAACCAACGGAAAGAGACCGCTCCCGGATGCTCCGGAAACGGCCTCTGACCCGCTGTTTTACTACTTGTAGCGGGGGCAGTGTGCTGGTTCAGGACATCGCGGACACATGTCTCAGGACATAGCGGACACCGATGTCTCAGGACATCAGGACAGCTGACCCAGTCCGGGCTCACGAGGCGGCGGTGTCATGCACCTGTCGAGATGTCCTGGCATGTCGAAGGCCCGCCTGGTCATCACCGCCGTCATCATCGAGAACGACCTGTCGCCGAGGTCGCCCGCGACTACGGCGTGGCCCGGTCCTGGATCTACAAGCTCCTGGCCCGCTACGAGCCGAGGGCGAGGCCGCCTTCGAACCACGATCACGCCGCCCCAAGACCACACCGACGGCAACACCGCCCGAGCCAGGTCGACCTGGTCGTGCGGCTCCGCAAAGAACTCGACCGAGGCCGGGCTTGGACGCCGGCGCCGACACCATCGCCTGGCACCTGACCCACCACCACCAGGTCACCTTGTCGCGGGCCACCATCAGCCGCATCCTGACCCGGCCCGGCGCGGTGATCCCCGAACCGAGCGAAGCGCCCAAGTCCTCCTACATCCGGTTCGAGGCCGACCAGCCCAACGAGACCTGGCAGTCCGACTTCACCCACTACCGGCTCGCCACGGCGGCACTCGACGTGGAGATCATCACCTGGCTCGACGACCACTCCCGCTACGCCCTGCACGTCACGCGCCCACGCCCGCATCACCGCCCCGATCGTGCCGCCACATTCACGCGAAACCGCAGGCCAGCACGGGTATCCCGCATCCACCCTGACCGACAACGGCATGGTCTACACCGTCCGGTTCGCCGGCATCGGCCGCCGCGGCGGCCGCAACAGGCTCGAGCAACAGCTACGCCGACTGGACATCGTCCAGAAGAACTCCCGACCCAACCACCCCACCACCTGCGGGAAGGTCGAACGCTTCCAACAGACCATGAAGAAGTGGCTGCGCGCCCAACCCGACCAGCCGACGACCATCGCCGAGCTGCAGACCCTGCTCGACCGCTTCGCCGACGAGTACAACCAGCGGCGACCACACCGCTCACTGCCCCACCGAGCGACCCCAGCGACCCTCTACGACGCCCGGCCCAAGGCCACTCCCGGCACCGACCGCCGACACCGAGACCCACGACCGGGTCCGGACACGACCGCGTCGAGCAAAGCCGGCAGCGTCACCCTGCGCTACAACGGCCGACTGCACCACATCGGCATCGGCCGAACCCACGCCGGAACCTACGTCCTCCTGCTCGTCCAGGACCTCGACATCCGGGTCGTCAACGCCGCTACCGGCGAGCTCCTCCGCGAACTGATCCTCGACCCCAACCGCGACTACCAACCCACCGGAGCCGACCACCCGGACCCACCAAAACGCAAGACACCCGGACCTACGTTTCCGTAGGTCCGGGTGTCGCCGATGTCCTGAGACATCACATTGGTAGCGGGGGCAGGATTTGAACCTGCGACCTCTGGGTTATGAGCCCAGCGAGCTACCGAACTGCTCCACCCCGCGTCGTGAATACAACGTTACGGCATGGATTCAAGCGTGGACAAATCGGGTGGGCTCACTCGGCGGCGGGCGACTCGCTCTCGGTTGGCGACGGGTCGGAGGACGGGTCACCGTCTTCGGGATTCTCCGCCGCGTCACGGCGTTCATCGAGAGCGATCGCCTGGGCGATGAAGCGCTCTGCGTTGTCGATCCGCTCCTGGTAGAGAGCGAGGTCGCCGGCCGCGAGGGCCTCGTTGGCCGCGTCGAAGGCCGCCTGGGCCTGGTCGAGCAAGCGAGAGATCTGCTCGTCGATCGTCCCCGACGGCTCGTTCGGCTCGTTCGGCTCGTTGGGCTCGTTGGGTTCGTTCGGCTCCGACGGAGTCGTGACGCCGAGCATGTCGCGCAGCGACTCGGTCAGCGAGCCGCCGATGCCGACCTGGTCTCCGTCCGAGACCAGGACGAACTGCAGGATCGGGAAGCTTCCGCTGGAACCGGAGCGGACGGCGTAGACCGGCTCGATGTAGATGAACCCGTCCTCGACCGGGAGCGTGAGCAGGTTGCCGAAGATCGGTGGCGTGTTGCCGGTGGTGAACTCCAGCAGGGCGTCACGCACCTCCTGGTCCTGCTCGAACTCGTTGGCGATCAGGCCGGGGCCGTCGGTCGTGGTGTCGTTGAGCTCCAGCACCTTCATCTCGCCGTAGGTGTCCGAGGTCGCGTCGGAGTCGACCGACATGAACGCGGCGAGGTTCTCCCGCTCGTAGGGGGTGAACACGGAGGTCAGCGCCCAGGTGCTGGCCGCTCCGCTACCACCGCTCTGGTTCGCGAAGAGGCGGTACGGCGGCTGCAGGTTGCGCGAGGAGTTCGGGTCGGTGGGGACCTCCCAGCGGTCGCTGGCCTGGTAGAAGGTATTGGCGTCCGTGACGTGGTAGCGCGCGAACTGGTAGCGCTGCACCTTGAAGAAGTCCTCCGGGTAGCGCAGGTGCGACTTGAGCTCTTCGTCGATCTCCGACGACGGGACCACAGTGTCGGGGAACGCACCCATCCACGCCTTCAGGATCGGGTCGTCGGCGTCCCACTCGTAGAGCGTCACCGTGCCGTCGTAGGCGTCGACCGTCGCCTTGACGGCGTTGCGCATGTAGTTGATCTCGTCGGTCGGCAGCGTCTGCAGGCCGACGTCCTCCTGCAGCGTGTCGTCGGTCATGGTCTCGAACGAGTCGCGCTGGCTGTTGGGGAAGCGGTCGGTGGTCGTGTAGCCGTCCAGGATCCAGACAACCTTGCCGTCGACCAGAGCCGGGTAGGCGTCGTCGTCCACCGTCAGCCACGGCGCGACCTTCTCCACCCGGTCGTGCGGGTTGCGGATGTAGAGCACGTCGCTGTTGTCGTTGACCCGGCCGGACAGCAGGAAGTTCGGCTCACCGAACTTGATGGCGTACATCAGCTGGTTGAAGACGCCGCCGACCGGCACGCCGCCGTCGCCGTCGTAGGTCGTGGTGGCCTCGCGGTCGGTGTCGGTGCCGGCCAGGCCAAGCTCGACATCGGCAGAGTCCTCACTCGCCTTGCCGACCACGGAGTACTCCGGGCTCTGCTCACCGAAGTAGATCCGGTCCTCGTAGCCGTCCGGGTCGAGCGTCGACAGGGCGTCCTCGCCCGCCTGCAGGCCTTCGGCCCAGGTGATGCCGCCGCCCTCCGTGTCGGTCGCCGAACGCTCCTGGTTGTCGGCGGTCCGCTGGTTGGCGTACGCCGCGATCAGGCCGTTGCCGTGGGTGTAGACGGTGTGCAGGTTGGACCAGTTCTGGTCGCCGGCGTTGATCCCCGACTGGTCGAGCTCGCGGACTCCGAGCACCAGCGCCCGCTCTTGGCCGTCGAGCTCGTAGCGGTCGACGTCGAGCACCGGAGCCACAGAGTAGTAGGCGCGTCCCTGCTGGGTCTGCTGGAACGTGTCGCGGACCAGCCGCGGGTCGATCAACGGCACTGACGACATCTGGGTGAGCACCTGGTTGTACTCGGCGTCCGGAATGGAGCCGCTGGAGTACTCCTGGGTCTCGACGTCGCGTGAGGTCGTACGCCGCACGGGTCGACTCGATGTTGGCCTTGATGTACGACGCTTCCTTGTCGGCCTCGGACGGCTTGACCTGGAACTGCTGCACGATCGCCGGCCAGATCATGCCGAGCAGGATCGACGACAGCACCAGCAGGGCGAGGCCCACGCCGGGAAGCTGCCAGGTGCGGCGCCAGATGTTGAGGAAGAACAGGACGGCGCAGATCAGCGCCACGACCATCAGGATGTTCTTGGCCGGCAGCACGGCGTTCTCGGCCGTGTAGTTCATGCCCGTGAACAGACTGTTGTTCTCGTTGACCAGGTCGAACCGGTCGAGGTAGTAGTCGACGCCCTTGGCCAGCACGAAGACCCCGAGCAGCACCGAGAGCTGCACCTGCGCGGCGCCCGAGAGGCGGTCGTGGCTCGACTGGAGACGGAGTCCGCCGTAGAGGTAGTGGACGACGGCGCCGGCGATCAGCGCGATCACGGCTGCGGCCATCGCGAAGTCGACCAGGTAGTGGAGCCACGGCAGCTCGAAGACGTAGAAGCCGATGTCGCGGTTGAAGTAGGCGTCCTCCTGGTCGAACGGGACGGAGTTGCGCCACAGCAGGAAGTTGCGCCACTGGCCCATGCCGGACGCGCCGGCGAAGGCACCGATCACCAGGGAGGCACCGACCAGCAGCCAGGTGCGGATCGGGGTGACTGCGTCGCGGTAGCGGTCGAGGTTGGTCTGCTCAGGCGACTGGGGCCGGAACAGCGGCCGGTAGCGGTAGGCCACGAAGATGCTGGCGCCGACGGCGACGGCCATCAGCAGGCCGAAGGCGACGAACAGCGCCACTCGGGTCCAGAGCAAGGTGCTGAACACCTGGCCGTAGCCGACGGACTTGTACCAGAGGCGGTCGGTGTAGACCGACGCGAACGTGGTGAGCGCGAAGAACGCCGCGATCAGCACGATCGCGGTGATCACCAGGGCGCGCGACCGCCGCGATGGTCGGACGGGTTCGTCCTCGCGGGGGTCGTCGTCGAAGAGCTCGCTCACTGCTGGTCCTCCTGCTGGTCCTGCTGCTGGTCATGCTGGTCATTGGTCAAGGTAGCGCCGAGCAGCGCGAGCAGACCGGGCACCAGGTCCGCACCACCGACTACTGACTGGTCGTCGTCATGGGCCCGGAGCCTCAGGGCACAGTACGTCGCCCCGTGCCGGGTTGCTCCGGCGACGATCCGCACTTCCTGCCGGTCGGGGTGCTCGCGTGCGAACTCCTGAGCCTCGGCGGGGTCGGTGGGGATCTCGTCGTCGGCGTCCGGCGGCAGCACGAGGCGCTCGACCACGGCCGCGCAGCCGGCGACCTCGTCGGGCCAGACGATCTGCTCCAGCACCTGCTCGAGCAGCAGGTGGGGGTCCACCTGGTCCTGCTCGATCGGGGTCAGCGACCCCTCCTCCGAGGGAGAGTCCAGGCCCATGGCGGCGGCCAGCTGCGGCTCCCGCTCGACGAGCTGCGCGGTGTCGACGAGGGCGTAGAGCCGGGCCGGCTGGTCCCAGCCGTTGTCGGAGATGTGCGACTCGATCTCGAGCACGGCCGCGGCCAGGGCCGGATCGACGTCGAGTGCGGCCGACAGCTCCGGGTCGGTGGGGCCGGTCACGGCTGGGCCTCGGCGTTGTCGAGGTCGCTGCACTTGGGCAGATCGGCGTCGCGGTCCTTGGCCCAGGCCTCGAGGGCCTGCACCACGTCGTGCATGGTCTCGGCGAGCACCAGCTGCATGTCGCCGTTGTTGACGTCGGTGGTGTCCGGGCAGTTGGCCGCGCGGCACCAGGAACAGCTCGGCGCCCTCCTCGCGAGCACCGGCGATCTTCTGCGCGATGCCGCCGATGGGGCCGACCGTGCCGTCGACCGCGATCTCGCCGGTGCCGGCCACGATCTGGTCGTCGGTCAGCGACCCGGGGGTGAGGGTGTCGTAGATCGCCAGCGAGAACATCAGGCCCGCGCTCGGACCGCTGATGCGGGGGTTGATGTTGACCTCGACGTCGAACGGGAAGTCGAAGCCCGGCCCCAGGGTGATCCCCACCCGCGGGTTGCCGTCCACGTCCTCGGGCGCGAGGGAGATGCGTCGCTCGAGGGCGCCGCGGCGTACCAGGAAGGCGACCTTCTCCCCCGGCGGCGTGCTCGACACCGCCTTGCTGATGTCTTCGGTGGAGGTCACCTTCTCGCCGTTGACCTCGAGGAGGATGTCGCGCACCTCGAGCCGGCCCTCGGCCGGGGAGCCGGGGGTGATCGCCTGCACCTCGATGCGGGGCTTGAGCTGGTAGCCGAGCTCGGTCAGCGCGACCGCGATCGCAGAGTCCTGTGACGACACCATCTGGGCCGCGCCCTCGACGTCGTTGGACTCCGGCGTCTCGTCCTCTTGGTAGACCGCGTCGTAGGGCATCACGGCGTTGTCGCCGTTGAGCCAGGTGGCCATCAGCTCGAGCAGGCTGTTCTCCTGCTTGGGCTGGCTCACGATGACCGTGGTCATCCGGAGCTGGCCGTCGTCGCGGTAGGTCTTGTGCCCCTCGACCTGGATGATCTCCTGGCCGTCGTCGCCGTTGCCGAGCACGTCGAGCGTGCCGCCGGGGCGATAGGTGACGTAGGGCAGCGGCGCGAAGGCCGCCAGCACCAGCAGGACAGCGACCAGTGGCGCGGCGACCACGGCAGCGATCATGCGGCGGCTCATGGCGCCAACCTTCTCATCCGAGCCCAAGGATCCGAGCGGGCGGTTCGCCTGCTGTCAGGAGGCGCGGCGCGACGGCCGGACGGCGATCCCGGTGCTGCGGTCCTGCTCGCGCGGCTTCGCGGCGTAGCGAGGCTGCTGCGGACGGCGGCTCAGCGCCTCGCCGAGGCGGCGTACGGCGACCTCCCGGTCCACCTCGCCACGCCCCTCGCGGCCGATCCAGCCGACCCAGAGCATCGCCACGACCGTCACCACGGCGGGCGGCACGAGCCACAGCAGGATCTCCACCCTTCGAGGGTAGGTCTGCCGGACGCCGCTGGGGCTCAGGGCGCGCCGACCCACTCCTCGGTGCCGTCGGCGAAGACCTGGTGCTTCCAGATCGGCACCTCGGACTTCAGGGTGTCGATCAGGTCGCGGGAGGCCGCGAAGGCCTGCCCGCGGTGGGCCGCCGAGGTGGCGACCACGACGGCGAGGTCGCCGATCCCGAGCCGGCCGGTGCGGTGCACGGCAGCGAGGCCGTTGATCTCGTGGCCGGCGGCGACGCGGTCGCACACCTCGCGCAGCCGGTCGAGTGCAGAGGGGTGCGCGGAGTAGTCGAGACCCTGCACTCCCTTGCCGCCGTCGTGGTCGCGCACCTTGCCGACGAAGAGGGTCACTCCCCCGTCGACTTCCTCGTCGAGGCAGGCCAGCACCTCCGCGACGTCGAGCGGCGTCTCGCGGATGTCGACCAGGCGTACGGCGGGGTGGGCCACACCACGACTCTACGGGGCTGCACCCTTGCCGCCGCGGCGTACCGTGGGGCGCATGAGCAACACACCTGGTGACGATCCCGACGAGGGCCAGAACCCCTTCAAGGGCACGCCGTTCGAGCAGTTCTTCAGCGGAGCCGCGGGCGGCCTCGGCGGACTCGGCGCGGGCATGGGCGGGATGGACATGAGCCAGATCTTCGGACAGCTCCAGTCGCTGATGCAGCCCTACGACGGCGCCCTCAACTGGGACGTCGCCACCGACCTGGCCCGCAAGGCCGTCGCCGCATCGCCCGACCCGTCGTCGTCGCAGAAGCGAGAACGACGCGGTCGCCGACGCCGTCCGCCTCGCCGACCACTGGCTCGACGACGCCACCGGCTTCGCCTCCGGCGTGAGCTCCACCGCGGCCTGGAGCCGCGCCGAGTGGATCGTCGGCACGCTCGACGTCTGGAAGGTCCTGGTCGAGCCGGTCGCCGAGCAGTCGGTGAAGGGCATCGGCAACGCGCTGCCCGCCGAGGCCCAGGCCACGGCCGGGCCGCTGCTCGGCATCATCGGCAAGGCCATCGGCGCCATGCTCGCCACCCAGGTCGGCTCCGGGCTCGGAGCGCTGGCCGGCGAGGTGCTGACCGTCTCCGACATCGGACTCCCCCTCGCCGCTCCCGGCAAGGCCGCGCTGGTCACCGCCAACGTCAAGGTCTTCGCCGAGGGTCTCGATGTCAGCGAGGACGACGTGATCCTCTACCTCGCGCTGCGCGAGGCGGCGCACCAGCGGCTGTTCGCCCACGTGCCGTGGCTGCGCGAGCACCTGATCGGCGCGGTCACCGACTACGCCAGCGGTGTCGAGATCAACGCCGAGAGTCTCCAGCAGAAGATCGAGGAGCAGCTGCGCGGCGTCGACCCGAGCAACCCCGAGTCGATGCAGCAGCTGCTCGAGGGTGGGCTCTTCGACCTGCCGAAGTCGCCGGCCCAGGAGTCGGCGCTGCAGCGGCTCGAGGTGACGCTCGCCCTGGTCGAGGGCTGGGTCGACGAGGTCGTCGGCCAGGCCACCGCCGAGCGGATGCCCGCCGCGACCAAGCTCCAGGAAGCGGTACGCCGCCGCCGCGCCGCCGGTGGCCCGGCCGAGCAGACCTTCTCGGCCCTGGTCGGCCTCGAGCTGCGCCCGCGCCGGCTGCGCGACGCGTCGACGCTGTGGGGGTCGCTGCGCACCCGCCAGGGCACCGAGGCCCGCGACGGCGTCTGGATGCACCCCGACCTGCTGCCCACGTCGGCCGACCTCGACGACCCGCTCGGGCTTCCGCGAGGACGCAACGGCGCCCGAGGGCCTCAGCGAGGACGACTTCGACGCCGAGCTGCGCAAGCTCCTCGACGGCCCCGCGGAGCCGACCTCCGACGAGGCCCCCGACAAGGAGTGAGCCTCCACGCCGACGCGCTCGCGGTGCTGCGAGCGTGGACCCCACCGACGCCGGCCCAGGGCTCGCTCCGCGACCGCTACGTCGCGCACCTCGAGCAGCACCCGGACGGGATGACGCGCACCTGCCTGCCCGACCACGTCACGGCCAGCACCCTGGTCTTCAACGCCGACGGCACCCAGGTCCTGCTGACCCTGCACGCGAAGTCGGGGCAGTGGTTCCAGTTCGGCGGGCACCCCGAGGCGCAGGACCGGACGCTGGTCGACGCCGCGCTGCGTGAGGCGGTCGAGGAGTCAGGCCTGGCCGCGACCGACCTGGCCCTGGACCCGCAGCCGGTGCTGCTCGACGAGCATGCGGTGCCGTTCTGCTCGCCGGGAGCCGGCGTACACCATCTCGACGTGATGTTCCGGGCCGTGGCCCGCGACGGAGCCGACCACGCGGTGAGCGAGGAGTCGCTCGACGTGGCGTGGTGGCCGATCGATGCCCTGCCAAGCGACGAGCTGAACCGTTTCGTGGCGCTGGCTCAGGCGTCGGAGGACGGCGGGTCCAGCCGGGCGGCGGCCGACCAGCCGAGCAGGTAGCCCTTCGCCTTCTCGGCCTGCGGGTACTTGTCGACCCAGGCCCAGAACTTCGCGTCGTGCCCGGGCTCGAGCAGGTGCGCGAGCTCGTGGATCAGCACGTAGTCGACCACCCAGGTGGGCATCGCCTGGACCCGCAGCGAGAGCCGGATCGACCGGTCACTCGGCGTGCAGGAGCCCCACCGGGAGTTCTGGTTGGCGACCCAGCGCACGATCTTGGGCTTCGCCAGACCGCCGAGGTAATCGTCGTTGAGCCGTAGCGCGCGCTCGAACAGGTCGTCGTCGGAGAGCAGGGCCTTGCGCTCGGCCTTCTCGATCCGGGCCACCATCGTCTCAACCCACTCGGCCTCTTCCTTGCGCGTGAGAGACGCCGGGATGAGCACCACGATCCGCTCGCCGTCGCGGTAGGCAGACACCGTCCGGCGGCGCCGCTTCGAACGACGTACCTCCACGTCGGACTCAGTCATGGACTGAAACTATCTGTTCGCCCAACCCAACAGGCGCTCTTCGGGCCATGTGTTCACGATTCGCTCGGGGTCGATGCCCGCCGCCTCGGCGCGTTCGCAGCCCAACACCTGGAAGTCGAGCTGCCCGGGCGCGTGCGCGTCGCTGTCGATGGAGAAGAGGCAGCCGCTGTCGCGGGCCAGCTCGAGCAGCGCCGTCGGCGGGTCGCGCCGCTCGGGCCGGGAGTTGATCTCGACGGCTACGTCGTGCTCGGCGCAGGCCGCGAAGACCGCCTTGGCGTCGAACTGCGACTGGCCGCGGGTGCCCCGGCCACCGGTGACCAGCCGGCCGGTGCAGTGGCCGAGCACGTTGGTGCGCGGGTTGCGGATCGCGCCGATCATCCGCTTGGTCATGTCGGCCTTGTCCATCTTCAGCTTGGAGTGGACGCTGGCCACCCGCAGGTCGAGCCTGCCCAGCATCTCGTCGGTCTGGTCGAGGCTGCCGTCGTCGAGGATGTCGACCTCGATGCCTTTGAGCAGCCGGAACCCGGCTCCGGCCAGGTGCTCGTTGACCGCCTCCACCACGCCGAGCTGCTTGGTGAGCCGCTCGACGCTGAGGCCGCGGGCAATCGTGAGCCGCGGCGAGTGGTCGGTCAGCACGAGGTAGTCGTGGCCGAGCTCGATGGCGGTCATCGCCATCTCCTCGATCGGAGACCCGCCGTCGGACCAGTCGGAGTGGGAGTGCAGGTCGCCGCGCAGCTGGGCCCGGATGTCGGCGCCGCCCTTGGTGAGCGGGGCACCGTGCTCCTTCTCCGCCTTGGCCAGCCGCTCGGGCAGCACCCCGCGCACCGCGTCGGCGATCACCGACGCCGAGCTGGCGCCGATGCCGGGCAGCTTGGTGAGGGTGCCGGAGTCGACCGCCTGGACGACCTCGTCGTGCGGCATCGGCAGGATCACGTCGGCGGCGCCGCGGAAGGCCTTGACCTTGTAGGTGTCCTCGCGGGCCCGTTCGAGCAGGAACGCGATCCGGCGCAGCGCCGCCACCGGCCCCCCGTCGTACGACATCTGGTCAGCCATGCCCCAACTTTCTTCTCTCCACACCCGGTGGAAACACATTCTGGCTGGTCAGCGGTGAGTACGCCGCCCGCCCAGGTGCGTCTTCCACAGTTGATTCCCGCCTTTCCACCCCCTCCTCCACCGGGTGGGGATACTCCTCCACAGGTTTCTCCACAGGCTTATCCACAGGCGAAGCAGCCATTCGTTGACCTGGGTCCCCGCCGTCCCTAGCGTGCTCCCAGATGAGGCCCCCGGCCAGCCATCGACATTCGCAAGGGGAAGGCAAATGTCGAGAAGCAGGTCGGGGGCCTCATCTTCGGTGTGCGGGTCAGTTGCCCGTGAAGACCGGGGGTCGCTTCTCCTGGCTGGCCCGGATGCCCTCCTGCAGGTCGGCGGTGGCCAGGGTGACCGGCTGGGCGAGCGCCTCCCACTGCAGGCAGGCCTCGAAGTCGGCGTGGCCGCCGTCGGCCAGCGCGATCTTGGTCAGCCGGCTGGCGATGGGTGCGGTCGCCGCGATGCCGGCCGCGGTCGCCAGCACCTCGTCGAGGAACCCGTCCGCCTCGATCACCCGAGACACCAGGCCCAGGCGCAGCGCCTCGTCGGCCTCCACGACCCGGCCGGTCAGCAGCAGGTCGCGCGCGTGCGCCTCACCGACCACGTTGGGCAGCAGGAAGGTGCCGGCCATCCCCGCGTGCATGCCCAGCTTCACGAACGGCGCGCCCAGCTTGGCTCCCGTGGCGGCGTAGCGGATGTCGCACGCGAGCGCCACGCACAGCCCGGCGCCGATGCTCGCGCCGTTGACCGCCGCGATGGTCGGCACCTCGAGCTTCCGGATCGACAGCCAGGCGCGGTAGAAGCCGATCATCCGCGCCCTGAGCTGGTCGACCGTCGCGTCGGGCTCGCTGGCGATCCAGCCGGTGTTGCCGCCCGAGCAGAAGGCCGAGCCCTCGCCAGTGACGACCACCGCCCGCACCGAGCGGTCGGCCGCGAGCTGGTCGATCGCGGTGGCCCACGACGCGGTCATCTCATCGGACATGGCGTTGCGCATGTCCGGGTTGTCGAGCACGAGCAGGGCGACGCCCTCGGAGGGGCGTTCGAGGCGCAGATGGGTGAGCTCAGACATGCCCCGAACCCTACTGAGAACCCCGTTTCGGACGCCGTGACAGGTTTCACGCTCACGAAGACTCGCTGAGCGTGAACGGGGTGCCTCCCACGCCTGCGCCCCCGTGTGTCGTAGGGTCGTGATTGGTTCTGAGGCAACCGTCACAGAACTCCGGCGGGCTTCCCCCCGAATCCCCGCCGCGACGACCGATGAGTGACAAAGCAAGGAGGCCGTCATGGCGGAAACCTGGAGCGGCGAGTTCTACTGCGTGAAGTGCAAGGAGAAGCGCGAGGCTGAGGGCGAGGTTCACGTCAACGACAAGAACACGCGGATGGCCAAGGCCATCTGCCCCGTCTGCGGCACGAAGCTCAACCGAATCCTCGGCAAGGCCTGAGCCCAGCGTTCAGCGAGCTCGCCTACGAGAGCTTTGCGACGGCACCACCCCTCGGGGTGGTGCCGTCGTTGGCATTTTCACGCCCCTCGGACCGAGCGGAGCGAGGAACGAGACCAGGGCGGGAGATCGAGTGGAGCTCGGCTGAGATCCGAGCGTAGCGAGGAGTCTCAGCGACCCGTATCGAGATTTCCCCCCTGGCCAGCGGAGCGAGGAACGAGACCAGGGCGGGAGATCGAGTAGGGCTCGGCTGAGATCCGAGCGCAGCGAGGAGCTCAGCGACCCGTATCGAGATTCGGCCTGTGGATGAGCCCAGCGAGCCGGTCGCCCTCCATGTGACCCTGCGGGCATGGCGCTCCCCGACCTGCCTGCGCGGCCCACGCTCCGGCCTGGCTTCCACGTGGTTCGCCGCGACGCCACGACGCTGCAGATCGGCGTCGACCCGCCTACGCGGGTGCTGGCGCCCGACACCGACGGCGTACGCCGGCTGCTGGCCGCCCTGCACGAAGCGCGACCGCCCGAGCCACCGTCGGCGGAGGCGCTCGCCTGCCTGATCGACCTGCTCGCGGCCGATCTGGTCGTGGCTGCCGACCCGACCGGGCCGCACATCGAGGCAACGGTGGGGGTCCGAGGCGCAGATCCGCTGGCGCGGGATGCCGTCGAAGCACTGACCGAGGCCGGAGTCCAGCCACCCCGTGGTGTCGAGCCGCCCGCGGCGTGGCTGATCCTGAGCGAGGGCGAACCGCTCCGCGGACCGATCGACGACCTTGTGCGCGAGGGGGCGCCCCACCTGGTCGTTACCTCGCGGACCGGCTGCGTGGAGGTCGGGCCGTTCGTCTCCCCCGGCCGCACGGCCTGCCTGCGCTGCGTCGACGCCCACCGAGCCGAGCCCGACCCGCGGCGTCACCTCGTGGTGGAGCAGGTGGCCCAGTCGGTCGCGGGCGGTGCGGTCGAGCCGCGCGACGAGCTGCTGTGGTCGTTCGCGCTGGCATGGGCGGTGCGCGACCTGCTGCGGTTCGCCGAGGGCGACCAGCCGTCGACCTGGTCGACGAGCTACGAGATCGGGCCGCTCGACCCGCCTCGGGGCGTGGAGTGGCGCCGCCATCCGCACTGTGGCTGCTCCTGGGACGCGCTGCCGCCGTACTAGACGACAGTCACCACCACTCGCTGTCGAGCTTGCCCTCCATCGCGCGCAGGTGGTCGCGTGAGCAGGTGTCGCAGTAGGTCCGGCGGCGGTCCCGCTCGACCGAGATGGTCCAGGTGAGGGTCTTCGCCTCGTCGGCCTCCTGCCGGCCGCAGAAGTCGCACGTGGTCACCACGTCAGAATGTCACGCCCCTCGGACCGAGCCTGCGAGGCACGAGCCTCGGGCGGGAGATCGAGTAGCGGTCGGCTCAGTCCTGAGCGGAGCGAAGGACTGAGCGACGCGTATCGAGATACAAGCAAGGAAGCCGGGTACGACGCGACGTGAGTCGTGTCGTACCCGGCTTCAGGTTTCACCCGCGATCAGGGCGTGGTGGAGGTGAACTCCGGCCTCTATTACAGAGCGCGGGCGAGGGCGAGGCGAGCCTGCTGCGCTGCCTGCTCGGCCTTGCGGCTGAGCCGGCGGGCACGGGCAATGCGATTGCCCGCGCGCAACTGATGCGCCTCTCCCAGGCGCGCGGCCATATGCGCGCGCGCTAGGTCCTCATTCATGAGGTGGTTCATTTCGGTACTCCGATTCGTGTTGGTCTTCATGTCTGGATGAGTGTTGATCTCTTGCTGGCTGGATGCCGGTCGGCTGCCTGGACTCAGGCGGCAACCTCGTTCTTACGAGGCCGGCCGCGCGGACGCTTGCGGGGGATCACTGCTCCTTGTAGGAACAGCTGTCCTCCCCAGACGCCCCAGGGCTCTCGGCGTTCGAGCGCGCCGGTCAGGCACAGCTGTCGGACTGGGCAGTCCTGGCAGAGGGCCTTGGCGAACTCCACGTCGGAGGGGGATTCGGCGAACCACAGCTCTGGATCGTTGATGCGGCAGGGCAGTAGCTCGACGTCCACCATTCCGGCCTGGTCGTGCAGCAGCCCGAGTGTGGGCTCCTGAACGTCACCATCGGTGCGGTCGAGGACGCTGACGGTCATGTTTCACCTCCTGTCGTTGACCTGATCGCGTTGTGCTGGATTTCCTTGCGAGGCCCGCGGCTTCTGTTTTGAGAAACAGAAAGGCCGCGGATCCCTTGGTGGGTTCCGCGGCCTGGAGGTGCCGGTCTGCTGATAACACTCAACAGAGAGGCGGACTCCAGGCATCGGTCCCCGGGACGTAGGCGAGATCGCGCTTGGTGGCGTGACCCACGTGTCCCTTGGTGACGACCTCGATGGCCACGATCTGGCGCTCGCGAGCCGTCGCCGCAAAGGCGGACGTGCCGGAGACGCCGGAAGGCAGGGTCGTCGAGCCGAAGGCGAGGCCACAGGTGGGCATGCCGATCCACTCGCTGATCCACTGCTGGGTCATCGGGGACATCTGGTTCTGGGTCTTGATCACTTGGGCCACCTCCTTCGGTGCTTCGGGCGCCGGCTTTGTCAGGGCCGTGATGCGCGTTTTGTGTGTGACAGGAAAGTTACCCCGTCGCTTCTGTAATGAGCAAACCATTTTATGGGTATTTCCAGAAATTTCTGGGAGAGCTGTCTGGACCACATCTCAGCCCACGATCTGGAGCACTTCGTCACCATACTTCTGGAGCTTCTCCGGACCAATCCCATTGATCTCCAGCAGCGCCGAGGGGGTCTGCGGCCGGAGCTCGGCGACGGCCTCGAGGGTGCGGTTGCTGAACACCATGAACGCCGCCACCTCGTCGGTCTTCGCGCGCAGGCGGCGCCACTCGCGGAGGCGGTCGAACAGCTCTTCGTCGTACGGCGCCGGACATCCCTCGCAACGACCCCTGGTCTTCTCGGCCGAGGTCGCCAGCGGTTTGCCGCACACCGAGCACATCCGGGCGCCGCGCCTCGAGGCCTTCGTCGAGCGGAGCAGAGCCTGCTCGGGCAGCAACGGGCTGAGGAAGCGGGAGGGCTTGCGCCGCGCCGCCTGGCCCGGGTTGCGGGCCTGGGCCCACGACAGCGCCAGGTCCTCGCGGGCCCGGGTCATGCCGACGTAGAGCAGGCGCCGCTCCTCTTCGACCGCCTCGGGTGTGTCGGCGTAGGTGATCGGCAGGGTGCCGTCCTGCAGGCCGACGAGGAAGACGGAGTCCCACTCGAGTCCCTTGGCTGCGTGGAACGTCGCGAGCGTGACGCCCTGCGCCACCGGCGCGTGCTGCTCGCTCGCGCGGCGGTCGAGGTCGTCGACGAAACCGTTGAGGTCGGCAGTCTCCGGCTGTGCCGCGGCGTACTCCTCGGCCTGGCTGACCAGCGCCTGCCACGACTCCCAGCGGTCGCGGGTCTGCCCGCGCGACTCGGGCGGGTCGATGGTCCAGCCCATGCCGGCCAGCGTCGCCCGAACGATGTCGACGAGCTCCGCACTCTCGGTTTCGGTTCCTGAGGAGGCGAGGGACGAGCCGTCTCGAAGGGCTCCACCGCGAGCGGCACCGCGGAGCCGGGTCACGGCCTCTCGCACCTCGGGGCGGTCGAAGAAGCGCGCGGCGCCGCGGATGACGTAGGGGATCTTGTGGTCGGTCAGGGCCTCCTCGTAGGCCTCGGACTGCGCGTTGATGCGGAACAGCACGGCGAACTGGTTGAGCGGCCGCCCGGCGTCGCGCAGCTTGGTGATCTGGGTGGCGACGCCCTGCGCCTCGGCGACCTCGTCGGGCCGCTCCGTGTAGGTGACCTCCGGGCCGGCCGGACGCTGCGCCCGCAGCTCGACGCCGCGGCTGCTCGAGCCGGCGAGCAGCCGGTTGGCCGCCTCGACCACCTGCGGCGTCGATCGGTAGTTGCGCACCAGCTCGATCGAGGTGGTCTTCGGGTACTTGGCCGGGAAGTCGGAGAGGTAGGTCGCGCTCGCTCCGGCGAACGAGTAGATGGTCTGCGCGGGGTCGCCGACGACGCACAGCTCGTCGCGGCCGCCCAGCCAGAGGTCGAGCAGGGCCGACTGGAGCGGCGAGACGTCCTGGAACTCGTCGACGACGAACCACTTGTACTGGCGGCGTACTTGCGCGGCGACCCGCTCGTCCTCAGCGAGGATGCCGGCCGTCAGCAGCAGCACGTCCTCCATGTCCATCCGGCCCTGGCCGCGCTTGACCTCCTCGTAGCTGCCGAAGACCCGGCCGACGGTCTCGGCGTCGAGGTTGGCCACCGAGCGCCCGCGCGCGCCGGCGATCCGGGCGTAGTCGTCGGGATGGACGTTGCTGACCTTCGCCCACTCCACCTCGGAGGCGAGGTCGCGCAGCATGGCCTGGTCGGTGTTGAGCCGGTGGCGGCGGGCGGCAGCCACGATCATCGCGATCTTCGACTCGGTGAGCGTAGGCAGCTCGGTGCCGTGGACGTGCGGCCAGAAGTAGCGCAGCTGCCGCAGCGCCGCGGAGTGGAAGGTGCGGGCCTGCACGCTGCCCGCACCGAGCCGGCGTAGGCGCCCGCGCATCTCGCCCGCCGCCCGGGTGGTGAAGGTCACCGCCAGCACCTCGGTCGGTGCGTAGACGCCGGTCGCCACCCCGTGGGCGATCCGGTGGGTGATCGCGCGGGTCTTGCCGGTGCCCGCGCCCGCCAGCACCCGCACCGGGCCCCGCAGCGTCTCCGCGACCTGGCGCTGCTCGGGATCGAGGGCGGCCAGCAGGTCGGCGGTCTGGGTCATGCGGGGAACAACTCCAAGTCCCTAGATGTTGCAATGAGCAAACCCTAGATGCCGGAGGCGACAGTCCAGATGTCAAGCGACACCACGACCGAGAGCACCACCGAGAGCCGCGACGTGAACGCTTCCTTCACGATGTACACGACTCCGTGGTGTGGCTACTGCCACCGGCTCAAGAGCCAGCTCGACCGCGAGGGGATCAGCTACGACATCGTCGACATCGAGGCCCAGCCCGAGGCCGCGGAGATCGTCGAGTCCGCCAACAACGGCAACCAGACCGTCCCCACGCTGGTCTACACCGACGGCACCGCCCAGACGAATCCCTCCATCATCCAGATCAAGGAGAAGCTCGCCGCTCTCGCGGCCTGACTTCTCGTTGACCCGTCAGCCCTTCGAGACGGCTCGTCCCTCGCCTCCTCAGGAACCGGGGAGGGCGGACGGGTCGACTCACCACTGGCCGGGCAAGGGGCCGCCGTACCAGTGCTCGACCAGGGAGCGGCTGATCGAGACGCCTCCTGGCAGCACGAGCGTGCCGGCCTCGGCCTCGGCCTTCATCTCGGCCCGCGTGAACCACCGGGCGTCCTCGATCTCGTGCTCGTCGACCACGATGTCGGTGGTCTCGGCGTGCCCGATGAACCCGACCATGAGGCTGGCGGGCAGGGGCCAGGGCTGGTTGCCGAAGTAGTCGACCTCGCCGACCTGGACACCGACTTCCTCGAGCACCTCACGGCGTACGGCGTCCTCGAGGCTCTCCCCCGGCTCGCAGAAACCCGCGAGGGTCGAGTAGCGGCCCTCGGGCCAGATCGCCTGCCGACCCAGCAGGCACTGCTCGTCCTCGGAGCCCGGGTCGCCCGAGCTGACGACCATGATCACCGCCGGGTCGGTCCTCGGGAACTGCGCATGACCCTGCGGACAACGCAGCTCGTGGCCGGACGCGCGCGGCTCGAGGGGGCCTCCGCAGCGCGGGCAGAAGCGGGTCACCCAGAGCCACTCCGCGATGCCGAGTGCGTGGAAGACCAGCGGCGCCGCGGCCACCGCGTCGCCGGAGAGCACCGGCAGCAGGCCGCGCAGCGGGAACCACGACATCCGGCTCCGCCTTGGCGAGCTCCGGACCGGCGACGAGCGCGAACCAGGTGTTGTCGTCCCGCTCCCCCAGCAGCACCTTGGTGCCCTCTGGCGCATCGGCCGGGCTCACCCATTCGAGTACGCCGTCGGTCGGGCGCACCCTCGTGCCCGAGACGACCAGCACCCGGGTCGCCGGGTCCGCCCACCGCTCGTCGAGCCAGGCCTCGTCGGTGCGCCGCAGCGCGGCCCGGTCGTGGGGGTTGGACGTCAGCACCAGGTGCGGGTAGGTCACGAATCAAGAGCCTAGGCTCCCTCCCGTGAGCACTCATATCGGCGCCCAGCCGGGCCAGATCGCACCGGTCGTCCTGATGCCCGGAGACCCGCTGCGAGCCAAGTGGATCGCAGAGACCTTCCTCGACGACGCCGAGTGCTACAGCGAGGTGCGCGGCATGTACGGCTTCACCGGCACCTGGCGCGGACATCGCGTGTCGGTGCAGGGCTCGGGCATGGGCCAGCCGTCGCTGGCGATCTATGTCAACGAGCTGTTCACCGAGTACGCCGTGGAGTCGGTGATCCGGGTCGGCTCCTGCGGGGCGCTGACCGAGAAGCTGGCAATCCGAGACATCGTGATCGCCAACGGCGCCTGCACGGACTCGTCGATGAACCGGATCACGTTCGAGGGCCTCGACTACGCCGCCGTCGCCGACTTCGGCCTGCTGCGCGACGCCGCGGCCGCTGCCCCCGAGGCACACGTCGGGCTGATCTTCAGCAGCGACTCGTTCTACGCCTCGCGGCCCGAGCTCACCTCGCGGATGGTCGACTACGGAGTGCTCGCCATCGAGATGGAGGCCAACGCGCTCTACACGCTCGCCGCGAAGCACGGCCGTCGCGCGCTGGCGATCTGCACCGTCTCGGACCACATCGTCACCGGCGAGGAGACGACCTCGCAGGAGCGCGAGCAGACGTTCGGGCGGATGGTCGAGATCGCGCTGACGGCAGGTCTGGGCAGCGCGTAGACCTCAGCTGTCGGGGGCGCGGTCGCGGACGTACTCGGCGAAGCCGGGCATCGTGAAGCGGACCAGGCCGTGGCCGACGGGCTCGATCACGCCCTTCTCGATCAGCCGCTCCCTGGGGACGCTGATCGAGCGCGACTCCTGACCGAGCTCGGCTGCGATCGCGGCGCGGGTCACGTTGTCGGTGCCGACTGCCGCCATCGCCCGGATGAAGGCGCGCTCGGCGGGCGTCGCTGAGGACCACCGGGCCCGGAACATCGCGTCGAGCTGGTCGCGGGCGGCCGGGATGCCGGCGTGCACGTGGTCGGCCGTCAGCGATCCCCCGGCCTGCGGTTGGGCCGCGTGCCAGGTGGCGCTGCCGAGCAGCTGGAGCAGGTAGGGGTGACCGCGGCACTCGGTCGCCAGCAGGTCGAGCGCCTCGGCGGACCAGGTCACCTCGAGCTCCTCGGCCGGCACGACGAGCAGCGAACGTGCGTCGGCGTCGCTGAGGACGTCGAGGGGCACGAACGTGCTGCGCTCGCCGAACGTCGCGGCCCGGGTGATCGCCTCCGGCGTGACCGGCAGCCCGGCGGTGACCACCGCGAGCGGGTTGTCCTCGCGCTCGCCGTCGAGGTTCTGGACGGTGTTGAGCAGGATCGAGAGGTCGTCGGCCGAGGCGGTGTGCAGCTCGTCGAGGAACACGATCAGCCCGGCGCCGTGCTGGCCGCGCGCGAGCGTGGCCGCGCCGTGCAGGAGGTCCTCGAGCGCGCCGATCGGCGCGGTGTCGGCCACCGGCGGCGGCTCCTCCTTGGGCCTGGTGACCACGTCGCCGCCGATCTTCAGACCGGCCACACCCAGCTCCAGCGAGATCTTGTCGAGTCGGCTCCTCCACTTCTTGGCCGCGGCGCCGGTCGGCAGGCCGGCGCGCTCCAGGGCGCGGCTCGTGGCGTGCACGAGCTCGGGCAGGAACGGCCGGTCGCGCGAGCAGGCCACCCAGACCGACAGGCACCCGACCTCGAGCGCCTGTCGCTGCGCGGTCCGCAGCAGGGAGGTCTTGCCCAGCCCGCGCGGCGCGTGGAAGACCAGCAACGGGCCGCCGAGCTCGCCGAACGTGGCCACCCGGCTGATCTGGTCGCGGATCCGGCCGAGCTCGGCCTCGCGGCCGGCAAGCACCCGGGGCACCTGGCCGGGCGTGTACGGGTTGGGTGCGTCGCTCATCTGCTCGCCTCCCGCCGGCTCGTGCTACTTCGTGATACCTGTCGGGAAGTATAAAGAGCCATCACGGGCCGGCCACCAGCCCTTCGAGCTGCGTCCGGTCCGGCAGGTCCGCCGGCTCGACCACGTCGTCGGTGCGCACGTAGTAGAACGCGGCCCGCACCCGCTCGAGCGGGATGCCGTG
This sequence comes from uncultured Actinomycetota bacterium, assembly GCA_963769475.1. Taxonomy (GTDB): domain Bacteria; phylum Actinomycetota; class Actinomycetes; order Propionibacteriales; family Nocardioidaceae; genus Nocardioides. Next base: position 1,153,053 of record CAVYLX010000005.1, read on the forward strand.
CAGCTCCGCCCACGCGACGCGGTAGATGCCGAGCTGGAGCGGGTCGGCGTCCTGGACCCGGTTGGTCTTCCAGTCGACGAGCAGGAACCCGTCGCCGCCCGAGATCACCTCCTCGTAGACGGCGTCGATCCGGCCGCGGACCACCTGTCCGCCGAGCACCAGTGCGAACGGCGGCTCGATGGCAACGGGCACCCGCTCCGCGAACGCCCCCTCCTCGAAAACCTTGATCAGCTCACGGAGATCGGACATCGTCGTCGATGTCGGCATCGCCCCGGCCCGGCAGCTCGTCGGGATCGAGGAGGGCCTGCTGGCCGAACCTGGCCTCGACCCAGGCGTGGAACCTGGTGCCGAACCGGGCCGCGGTCGACGGCGGTCGCGGCATCGGACGCGCCAGGTCGCGGGCGAAGCTCGCGGCGTCGTCGCGCAGCCGGGCCAGGGACGTGGCCGACAGGCTCGGCGGCAACGCCACCTCGATGTCGGGTGAACGATCACGCACCGCTTCCTCGAGCAGTCTCCTGATCTCCTCGTCCCACTGCTGGACGCGGTCGAGCTGGAGCACGTCCTCGATGCCGTCGGCCTCGGCGACCTCGACCGCCCGCACCCTGGCCGCGGCCTCCAGCCGACGCTCCACCTCGGCCGTGTGGTGCGAGATCGGCCAGGGCAGGTCGGGCGAGCGGTCAGCGTAGGGGTTGAGCTCACCCTTGGCCACGCACTCGCGCCAGACCTCGGGCTCACCGTCCCAGGTGGCCATGGCCTCACGAGTCCGGGCGAGGTACGCCGACGGGCCTTGGCCTCCCTTGAGATGCGGGGCCCAGCACCAGGCCGAGACCGCGAGCAGGTGGCGGGCGCGGGTCCACGCGACGTAGCCGAGCCGCAGCTCCTCCAGTGCCTCGTGCTCCTTGGCCGCCTTCGCGAACGCGATGATGTCCTCAGGGGTGTGACCCGCCAGCGCGGGCAGGTCGCGGGCGTCTCCACGCAGCGCGGTGGGCATCACCGACGGCACGGTCAACCAGCTCGAGCGGCCCCGGTTGGTGGGGAACTTGGTCTCGGTCACCCCGACCAGGAAGACCGCGTCCCACTCCAGGCCCTTGGCCCGGTGCACGGTGAGCAGCTTGACCGAGTCGGCCTCCGACGGGGTCGCGACGTCGAGGCCCTGCCCGAACTCGTCCTCGGCCTCGAGCCAGGCCAGGAGCGCGGCCAGCGTGACCTGCCCGTCGACCGCCTGGAACTCCGAGACGGCCTGGACGAACAGGTCGAGGTTCTCGCGGCGGGCCGCGGCGGCCGGGCTGACCGACGACGCCAGCTCGACGTCGATGCCGGTGGTGTCGATGATCCGACGGACCAGGTCGAGGATCGGCTCGCCGATCGCCCCGCGGAGCCGGCGCAGCTCCGTTGCGAGGAGGGCGAACCGCTCGCGGGCCTCGGTGGAGTAGTCGAGGTCGCCGGGGTCGTCGAGGGCGTCGCACAGCGACGAGATCTCGGTGGGATCGGCGCCCTCCACGGCAGCCAGCAGCTGGGCGTGCACGTCGTCGAACGTCGCTCCCCCGCCCTGGCCACCGGCGAGGTCGCGAGCGCGCCGTCCGAGCAGCGCGAGGTCGCGCGGACCGATGGCCCAGCGCGGCCCGGCCAGCAGGGTGAGCAGCGCGGCGTTGGCGGTCACGTCCTGGACCAGGTTGAGCGTCGCGACCACCTCGGAGACCTCCGGCAGCCGGAGCAGGCCCTTGAGACCGACGATCTCGACCGGGATCTCCCGGTCGCTCAGCACGTCGAAGACGGCCGCGGCGTGCGAGTTGTCGCGGGTCAGTACGCCGATCTCACGCCAACACGGCTTTTCGGTGCGGGTCGCGAGATCGGCATGGGTGGCCAGCACCTGGTCGGCCAGCCACGCGAGCTCGTCGTCGTAGGTCTCGTGGACGATCGCCCGGACCGTCCCCTCATCGGCGCCGGGCTTGGGCTCCAGTGGCAGCAGGTCGGCACGGCTGGCATAGAGATCGGCCGCTAGGTGGTTGGCGGCGGCGAGGATGCGCGCGTCGGAGCGGCGGTTGACCGTGAGCGGGTACGTCGTCGGGGTGCCCGAGGCCGGCGGGAAGTCGCTGGCGAACTCGAGGATGTTGGAGACCGACGCGCCCCGCCATCCGTAGATCGCCTGGTTGGGGTCGCCGACGGCGGTCACGGGATGGCCGAGGCCGGCGTCGGGCGCGGGGCCGGAGAAGAGCCGGCTCAGCATCAGCGCCTGGGCCACGGAGGTGTCCTGGTACTCGTCGAGCAGCACGACACGGAACTTGTCCCGCTCCGCGGCACCGACCTCCGGGCACTCGGAGGCCAGCCGCGCGGCCAGCGCGATCTGGTCGGAGAAGTCCATGAGACCGAGATGGCGCTTGAGCTCGCGGTAGCCGCTCGACCAGGTCGAGCAGCTCGGCCCGGCGGTCGATGGCCGAGATCGCCTTCTCGTTGCGCTCGCGGTAGGTCTTGCGACTCTCGGCCGCCATGCCCGCCTCGAACAGCGGGCGCTCGGCGGCGTCGTGGGCGCGCACCGTGTCGGGTGCGACGAGGTGCTCGGTGAGCTGGCCGTCGAGCGCGAGGAGGTTCTGTACGACGGTCGGCGGATGGTCGCTGAGCTGCTCGACCGCGCGGGTGTGCCGCTGCACGGCCCGGGCGGCGAGCTGGTAGCGGCTGGCATCGGCGATCAGCCGGGTGTCGGGCTCGTGGCCGATCCGCAGGCCGTGCTCGGTGAGCAGCGACGCGGCGTACGCGTGGTAGGTCGCGACGGTCGGCTCCTCGACCTCCTCCTCGTCGTCGGCGCGCGGCCCTCGGTCGGGCAGCAGGCCGGCCGCGTGCAGGCTGTCGCGGACCCTCGTCTGGAGCTCGGCGGTGGCCTTGGTGGTGAAGGTGAGCCCGAGGATCTGGCCGGGCGAGACCCGTCCCGTCGCGACCAGCCAGACCACGCGCGCGGCCATCACGGCGGTCTTGCCGGACCCCGCGCCGGCGATCACCACCGCCGGCTCGAGCGGCGCGGTGATCGCGGTGAACTGCTGCTCGCTGAAGGTCCAGTCGACGCCCAGCAGGTCGCGCAGCTGCTCGGGGGTGTCGATCACGAGGCCGGTCACCCGAGCACCGTGCCGGCGGCCTTGTCGGGGCAGATGGCCTGGAACGGGCAGCGCCGGCAATGGGTGCCGGGGCGGGCAACGAACTCCTCGGCCCGCAGAACCGCGGCGGCTGCCATCAGCTGCTCCTCCACGAGCCGCGGACCCTCGTCGACCGGACGTGACTGGTGCTGGACCTTGGGGAGGACGTCGCCGGCTCTGAGCTGCACCAGCTCGGCACCACCCGACGTCGCCGGGCGTCCGACGATCTCGTCGGCGGCGCCGCGGTCGACAGCGAGCTGGTAGAGGCCGAGCTGGGAGTGCTTCTCGACGTCCCGGTCGACCGGCATGTACTTGCTGGTCTTCAGGTCGACGACGACCACCCGGCCGTCCTCGTCGAGCTCGAGCCGGTCGGCGTAGCCGTGCAGCAGCACGGTCTGGCCGTCGGGGAGGGTCACCTCAACCCGCAGCTTGGGTTCCACGTCCACGACCGTGCGAGCCCCGGGACGTTGGTGCCACGCGACGAACCGAGCCAGAGCTGCGTGCACTGCCTCCCGCTCCCGCGACCGCGACCAGGGGGTGCGGAACTCCATGCGCCCCCACACCTCGTCGACCAGCGGCATCAGGTCGGCGTCGACGTCGATGTCCGGGCCGAACTCGCCACGGTGAATGCGCTCGGCGACCGCGTGCACGATCTTGCCGAAGCCCTGGCTGGTGGAGCTGACCACCTCGCCGCCGGCCTCCCGTTGGAGGAACCACTGGGCCGGACAGGTGAGCAGCCCCTCGAGGGCACTGGCGGAGAGAGTCACCGGCTGGTCATCGGGCCGGACCGGCCGCTCGGACCGGCTGGGGCTCCGCAGGCCCCACCAGGTGGCGGGGTCGGCGCTCGCGGCGACCGGCCGGCCGTTGACTTCGGTGTCGGCGAGCAGCCGCAAGCGCTTGGCGGCGGCCCGGCGCATCGGCTCGGGCTGCTCCGGGTCGGCGAGAGTGCGCCGGAGCTCGGAGACCAGCCCCGCCATCGACAGCGGTCGCCGCGGCCGGCCGATGCGGTGCTCGGGGTCGCGCCCGAGCTCGTGGACGAAGCGCGACGGCTGCTCACCGTCGTCGTCCGGGGACTGTACGGCCGTGACGACCAGCCGCTCGCGGGCGCGCGTGCTGGCGACGTAGAACAGGCGACGCTCCTCGGCGAGCATCGAGGTGCGGGTCAGCGGCGGGAGCAGACCGTCAGCTCCCAGTCGGTCGGCCTGGAGCAGGGTGTCGCGTCGGCGGAGGTCCGGCCAGGCTCCCTCCTGCACGTGGGCCACCACGGCGAGGCGCCACTCGAGCCCCTTGGAGCGGTGCGCGGTGAGCAGCCGCACGGCTTCGCCGCGCACGCCGCGGTCGGCGAGCGTGTCGGCCGGGATCTCCTGGGCGCGCAGGGTGCCGAGGAACTCGCGGACGCTGGTGTGGCCCTTCTGCTCCTCGGCGCGGGCGGCCGCCTCGAACAGCGCACAGATGGCGTCGAGGTCGCGGTGGGCCAGCCGGGCGGCCTGGCCACCGGTCTGGGTCGCGTGACGGAGCCGGCTGCCCCAGTCGGTGCCGTCCCACAGCGTCCACAGCGCCTCCTCCGCGGTGGCGCCGTCGCGGAGCTCGGTGCGGGCGCGGGACAACAGGTCCGCCAGCCGAAGCGCCCGGCGGGCCGGCTCGCCATCGAGCCCGTCCAGCACGGCGGGGTCGAGCACTGCCCGGCGTACGAGGTCTTTCGCAGGCACCTCGGGATCGCGGGCGCGCAGCGCGCGGGTGAGGGCACGCACGTCGGTCGCGTCGAGCCCTCCGAGCGGTGAGGTGAGCAGCGCCTCGGCCCGGTCGGCTCCGACGAAGGAGATGTCGGCCTGGTCGTCGACGTCGGCATCGAGCGTGACGGAGAGCGCCGCGAGCAGGGGCAGCACCGCGGGCTCGCGGACCAGCGGCGTCTCGTCGCTCGCGACCTCGACCGGCACGCCGGCAGCCGCGAGCGATCGCCGTAGCCCGGGGATCGAGGCTCGCCCGGAACGGACCAGCACGGCCATGTCCGACCAGCCGATGCCGTCCTCGAGGTGTGCCCGGCGGAGCAGGTCGGCGACGTGCTCGGTCTCGGCGCGAGCTGTGTCGAACGTGAGCACGTCGACCGTGCCCGGTCCGAACTCGTTGTCGGCCGCGGTCGGTTCGCGGAACGCGAGGTAGTGCTCGCGCGGGATCGACCCGGTGACGCCGATGGAGGCGGCGATGGAGCGGGAGGCGCGCAGCAATCGCGTCCCGAACCGCCGCGTGGTGCCGAGCGCGATCACCTCGGCGGCTGATCCGTCGGCGTGCGGGAACTCGACCGGGAAGTCGAGGATGCCGCGTACGTCGGCTCCGCGGAAGCCGTAGATGGACTGGTCCGGGTCGCCCACGACGGTGAGGTTGCGGCCGTCGCCGGCGATCGCCCGCAGCAGTGCGACCTGACTGGGGTCGGTGTCCTGGTACTCGTCGACGAAGACGTGCGAGAACCGGGCCCGCAGCTCGTCGCGATGGACCTGCGCCTCGATCACCGCGCGGGCGATCAGGTCGGGGTAGTCGATGGCGCTCAGGTCGCCGAGGACGTCGAGGTACTGGCCGAGGAAGTGTCCGGCGGCGACGAACTCCGTGATCTGCTCCCGCTCGCCGAGCGCGATCAGCTGGTCGGGGTCGAGCCCCCGCTCCCGCGCCCGGGAGAGCACGGTGTGGACCTCGCGGGCGAAGCCCCGGGTGCCGACGGCGCCACGCAGCGCCTCGGGCCACCGGATGGACTCGGGGTTGTCCGTCAGCAGCTCCTGCAGGACGACGTCCTGCTCGGGCGCCGACAGTAGCCGCAGGGGTGCGGCGTACAGCTCGGTCGGCGAGTAGCGGCGCACGAGCCCGTAGGCGAAGGAGTGGAAGGTGGAGCTCAGGCCGGTCGACATGGTGCGACCCAGCCGGGCGGTCACCCGGTCGCGCAGCTGCTCGGCGGCCTTGCGGGAGAACGTGAGGGCCAGGATCTGGTCGGGCCGGGCGCCCCGCCGCTCGACCCGGTCGACGATCGCCTCGACCAGGGTCGTGGTCTTGCCGGTGCCGGGACCGGCCAGCACGAGCAGCGGTCCGCCCTCGTGGTCGACCACGCGCTGCTGGTGCTCGTCGAGCACGGGGACCTCGGTGACGACGTCGGGACGCACCAGGCGGTACGTCGTCTCGGGGGGCCTCGTGGTCATTGGTTCACCTCATCACAGCGGACCGACAGGGCTCTGGAGGCCGCCCCATCGCCGGCGTAGTCCCTGACAATCAGTCGGCGAAATCGGGCTCCGGACCGTCCGAACGTCAGGGACTACCGCGTTAGCCCAGGTCGACGATTGCCGCGACCGGGCCGCCACCATCGGGACCCTGGTGGGCAGCGGAGACCGAGACGAAGACGGCCGGGTCGCCGGTGACCGCTGCGGTGACGCCACCGACGGCAGCCTTGATCTGGCGGTGCCAGTGCACGTCGGAGTCGTCGAGCATCGCGTTGCGTCGGCCGCGGACCTGGCCGTCCTGCGAGACCTCGCACTTGAGGAAGACGTTGACCAGACGGCCGTCGAGGTCGGCGGTGCGCGGTCGCTCCGGGAGGTCGAGGCCGGCGGAGCGGATGGCATCCCAGATGCCGTCGGCGTCCAGCGCGTCCTTCATCACCGCGTGGCCGACGCGGTAGCGCCCGCCGACGCCGGTGGCGTTGCCGACCACCACGATCTGCGCCTGGTCGAGCTCGACGCCGGAGGAGCACGAGGCCACGGCTGAGAAGAGCGAGCGGTCATGCATGACGTCGGCGTCGGTCGGCATCTCGATCTCGCCGAGCGCGACCGCGATGCCGAGCGCCGTACAGCCGTTGGAGAGGTCCATCGACTCGTGGGTGTGCTCGGTCCAGACCGTCTTGCCGCGCGACTTGGCATCGCGGATCGTGTGCACGGTCAGCAGCGGCGTCTTGGTCTGCACGTAGTGCACGTCGGCGACGTCGGTGATGCCCGCGCGCTCCATCGCGACCTTCACCGCATCGGCGACCTTGGACACCATCGCGACCCGCCCGATGTCCTCGGGCAGCAGCACCTCGCTCATCGCGAAGCCCACCGTGAGCCGCGGCTCGTCGCTGGGCTCGGCGTCGGTGGTCGCGAAGATCGTGGCGTGCGGGCTGATCACTCCGTCGGTGCCGCCGGACCAGACGATCGGGATCTGGCTGACCTGGTCGGCCGGCGCCCCCTTCTCGATCAGCACCTCGCGGAACGCGCGGTCGGAGATGATCCGCGTGTAGTCGTTGACGCCGCCGTTGCCCTCGGTCTTGCCGATGATGGCGATCACGCGGTCGGCGGCCATCACGCCGTCGTCGATCAGCTTCGCGAGCTCGGAAGCGTCGGCGACGGAGTGGATCGGGACCTTGCGGACTTCGATGGCCGAGGGCATGTGAATCCTTTCGGGGAGGGTCAGTCAGGTACGACGACGGTGCCGGAGCCACCGTCCAACGCCTGGGTGATGTTGTCCAGGCTGGTGATCATGCCTCGTGCGCCACCACGTTCGACGAACCGGCACACGGCATCGACCTTGGGGCCCATCGAGCCGCTGGCGAAGTGGCCCTCGGCGGCGTAGGCGCGCAATTGCGAGACGGTCACCTCGCCGAGCGGCTCGGCCTCCGGCGTACCGAATCTGAGCACCACGTTGGGCACGTCGGTCGCGACCAGCAGCACGTCCGCGTCGACCAGCTTGGCCAGCAGCGCGGCACTGAGGTCCTTGTCGATGACCGCCTCGACCCCGCGCAGGCGCTGGCCCTCGAGCACGACGGGGATGCCGCCACCGCCCGCCCCGATCACCACGAAGCCGGCCTGCACCATGGCCAGGATGGCGGGCGCATCGAGGATGTCCACCGGCTCGGGCGAGGCCACCACGCGGCGCCAGCCCTTCTCGCCGCGGTCCTCCCAGGTCTCCCCATGCTCCATGAGTACGCCGGCTTCCTCGGCTCCCAGGTAGCGACCGATCGGCTTACTCGGCCGGGCAAACCCCGGGTCGTCGGCCGAGACCAGCGTCCGGGTCACCACGGTCGCGGTGCGGCGGTCGAGGTTGCGCTCGCCGAGGGCGGCCTGCAGGGCGTTCATGAGCACGAACCCCAACGTGGCCTGGGTCTGCGCGCCGCACCAGTCCAGCGGCACGGGCGGCACCACGGAGGCCGCGATCTCGTTCTTGACCAGCAGGTTGCCCACCTGGGGGCCGTTGCCGTGGGTCAGCACGACCTCGACGTCCTCCTCCAGCAGGTCCGCCACCGCGGCCATCGCGACCTCGGCCGCCGCGATCTGGTCCTCGGGCCGGGCCCGGCCGTCGGAGTTCGTCATCGCGTTGCCGCCGAGCGCGACCAGGACCCTCATGTCCAGACCTTAGGCCGAACGAGCCCGATTTCTGCCAGCATGCCGCCATGACTGCTGAACCCGTCGCTCCGCCGCTCCCGATCAAGCGGATCGCGATCGTGCTCGTGTCGGTGTCCCTGATCGCCATGTCGCTGGTGTGGGCGTTCTTCTCGATGCGCGCCGTGATGGATGTCGGTGGCGCGTGTGCGGACGGCGGCCCCTACGTCAGCGCCCAGCCCTGCCCCGACGGCACCTTCCTCATCGCGATCGCCATCCCGCTGATGCTGCTCTCGGCCTTCGCCGGCACCATCGCGGGGATCTCGCTGGAGGCGCCGGATCTGCTGCTGCCGATGTGGTTCTTCCTGTTCGCCTCGCTGGGCGCGAACTTCCTCGACTACGGCTTCTTCAGCGACCCGTGGCAGTGGGGCTCGATCGTCTGCGGTGTCGTCTTCGAGCTGATGGCGTTCCCGGCGCTCTACTTCCTGCTGCCGATCTCCGGCACGTCGATGTGGACGCCGACCGAGAAGCAGCGCCAGGGACACGAGCCCCGCAGCAAGGCGCGCTGGTGGTGGGCCTACCTCGGGTTCGGCGCCGTCGGCGCGACCATCGGCTACCTGGTCTGGGACGCGCTCAAGTAGAGCTCGAAGTCGTCGAAGTCGAACCCCGGCGACACCAGGCAGCTGACCAGGGCGTCGGCGTCCGACGGGACGGTGCGCTGCCAGACGCCGGCGGGCACGAGCACCTGCGGCAGGGCCACGTCGACCACCGCCTGCGTCGGCGTCTGCGGCGTCGCCCCGTCTCCGCCGAGCTCGAGAGTCACCGCTCCCGTGTGCGCCAGCCAGATCTCGTCGGAGACCACGCGGTGCCACGCTGACGACTCCCCCGCCGGCAGCAGGAAGTAGATCAAGGTCGCGGTCGGGCGCACCCGGCCGTCGGGCAGGGTGACCGACTCCGGCGACGCCCAGGTCTGGCGGTACCACCCGCCCTCGGGGTGCGGCGCGAGCCCGAACGTCTCGGCGAGCATCGGTCGCGTCGAGCGCACCATCCGGTGGTTCGGTACGACGATCGGTCCGTCCGGCCCCTCGGCGGCGTAGTCGACCAGGCCCTCGTCGGACCAGCCCTCGCGTTCGTAGAACCGCCGGGCCCGAGCGTTACCGGCCGCGACCACCAGCCAGGCTTGCCCGTGGCCGGCCGCGGCCACCTCACGCAGTCCCGCCGCCATCAGCGCCGGCGCCACTCCAGAGCCGCGGTGCGCTCCGTCGACGAAGACCTGTTCCAGCTCGTCGTCGTGCACGACCACGAAGCCCGCGACCTGTCCGCCGACCAGCGCGACCGAGGTCTGCGCAATCCGGGCCTCGGCGCGGGTCCGGAACGACTCGGGAGTCCGCACCGCGGTCAGCTCGTCGGGCACGTGGCCGTCGTGACCGTCGTGCCACCCGCGGTTCCAGATGTCCGCGATCACCTCGACATCATCGGGCAACGCGGCCCGCACCTCGACCGGACCGCTCACGACATCGAGTCCACGTCTGCGTGCGTCGCCCCACCCGCCAGCCGGGCATAGCCGGGGCCGCGGTCGAAGAACGACGTGTCTCCCCGCTCGGCGGCCAGCCGGGCCCGCAGCTCGCGCGTGCCGTCGGTGTCGTGGGCGAGCGTGTCGTCGTCGAGCGAGCCGGTCAGCACGACGCCGTACTGCTCCTCGGCGGCGGTGGGCGAAACCTTGCGCCACACCACGTCGCGGACGACGAGGGCCGGGTCGCGCTCGAGCGGGTCGCCCCAGCCGCCACCGCCAGTGGTCCGGATCCGGATGACCTCGCCGGCCCGCACGGGCTCGGCGTCTGCAAGCGCGTCGACCTCCCGCTCGTTGGGGCCGCCGACGTCGATGGCCACCGAGAACGGCTGGCCGGCCAGACCGCCCTTGACGCCCCAGCAGGCCAGGATCGAGCGGTCCGCGATCGACATGAAGTGGGCGTCCTCGAGCATCCGGATGTGCTTCTCGTAGCCGAGCCCGCCGCGGAACTGCCCGGCGCCACCGCTGTCGGTCGCCAGCCCCAGCGACTCCACGCGGAACGGGAAGCGGGCCTCGGTGAACTCCGAGGGCAGGTTGCGCGAGTCGGGCACGACGTGGATCGTGTCCTCGCCGTCGGCGTAGTAGCGCCCGCCCGAGCCGCCGCCGAGCACCTCGCGCATCAGGTAGGGCAGTCCGTTGCGGTCGTCGCCGTACACGCCGGTGTAGCGGATCGTCTCCTGGTCGGCCGGCATCCGGCCGTCGACGGCCTTGGCCACGACCCCGGCCAGCACACCGAGCAGCCGCAGGATCACGAACGTGCGGGCGTTGGTCGGCGCCGGGAAGACCGGCGTCAGCAGGGTGCCCGGCGGCGGGAACCGCATCTCGATCAGCGGCACGATCCCCTCGTTGACGTCGAGCTCGGCCATCCGCTCCGGGGTCTCGGCGAGGTTGCGCAGGATCGGCGCCAGCCACTTCTTCAGGAAGACGCCGTCGCTGTAGTCGCCGCAGTGGTTGATCGGCCCCTTGGCCTGCGGACCGGTGCCGTCGAAGTCGAGGACCAACCGCTCCCCCTCGGGGTCGTCGGCCGCGGTGTGGGTGAGCGTGATCCGCTGGGTGTGCAGCTGCGGCTCGTCGACGCCGTCGTGCTCGGCGTAGTCCTCCCAGGTCCAGGTGCCGATCGGGATCTGGCTCAGGATCTCGCGGCGGTACGTCGTCGTGGTGCGGTCGAGGATCGCGTCGAAGCAGGCCTCGACGGTGGCCACGCCGTAGCGGTCGAACAGCTCGGTCAGCCGGCGCGCGCCCATCAGGCACGCGGAGCACTCGGCATCGAGGTCGGCGGCCAGGCTCTCCGGCATCCGCGAGTTGCGGGTCATGATCGCCAGCGCCGCCCGGTTGGGCACACCGGCGTCCCAGAGCTTGATCGGCGGCACCATCAGACCCTCCGAGAACACGCTGGTGGCGTCCGACGGCATCGAGCCCGGCACCGCCCCGCCGATGTCGTCGTGGTGGCCGAAGGCCTGCACGAACGCGACCACCGCGCCCCCGCTGAAGACCGGGACCGTGACGCAGAGGTCGGGCAGGTGCCCGATGCCGCCCTCGGAGCGGTAGACGTCGTTGTGGAAGAAGACGTCGCCCTCCCGCATCTCCTCGATCGGGAAGTCGCGAGCCACCGGGTGCACCAGCGCGGAGTACGAGCGGCCGGTCAGCTTGCGCAGCAGGCGGTCGTGGATGCCGGCCCGGAAGTCGTGGGCGTCGCGGATCATCGGGCTCCGGCTGGTGCGCGCGATCGCGGTCTCGACCTCCATCTCGACGCTGGCCAGCGAGCCCTGCACGATCTCGACCAGCACCGGGTCGGCGCTGGCACCCGCGTCGTCGGTGAGGAAGCCGTAGGGGAACTGCGTGGGTGCCCGCTCGCTCATGACGATGCCTCCCGGGTGACGATGATGTTGCGGAACTCGTCGATCCGGGCGACGAAGCCCGGATGCAACGGCACCGTCGAGCCGAACTCCTCGATGATCGCCGGCCCGCTCGACCACCGCGCCGGGCGGTAGGTCCGGTCGCCAGTGCACCGGGGTGTCGGCGTACCCGATCGCGGCGTCGAAGCAGACCGGACGGGTGCCGGAGGTTTCGAGGCTCGTCGCTGGCGCTCCTCGCACCTCGACCACCGGTTCCTTCCTGATGTCGGGTCGGGTGATCGGGCCGACGCCCGAGACCCGGAGGTTGACCCACTCGACCTGCTGGGTCGGGTCGTCGGCGAAGTCGTAGCCGTAGAGGCCCGTGTGCGCCTCGTGGAAGGCGGCGGCGACGGTGCTCAGCGCTGCCGCGTCGACAGGCCCCTCGGGCACCGGCACCCGCACCTCGAAGGCCTGGCCGAAGTAGCGCAGGTCGGCGGTCCGCGCGAAGCGGTGCTCGTCGAGCGGGAACCCCTCCTTGGTCAGCGCGTCGCCGGCGCGCACCGACAGCTCGTCGTACATCGCGCCGACCTCGGCGGCGTCGAGCTTGTCGGCAAGCGCGACGTGGGTCTGCACGTAGTCGTTCTTCACGTCGACCGTCAGCAGCCCGAACGCGGAGACGTTGCCCGGGTTGGGCGGCACCAGGACCGTGGGGATCCCGAGCACGTCCATCAGCCGGCACAGCAGCAGCGAGCCCGACCCGCCGAACGTGGTCAGGGTGAAGTCGCGGACGTCGAGGCCCCGCTTGACCGTGACCTGCCGCAGCGCGTTGGCCTGGTTCCACGCCGAGATCTCCAGTACGCCGGCAGCACAGGCCTCCGGCGAGAGGCCGAGCTGCGTCGCGAGCGCCCGGATGCCGCGGTCGGCCGCGTCGACGTCGAGCGGGATCTCGCCGCCGAGCAGGTGCGGCGGGATCCGGCCGAGGAACACGTGCGCGTCGGTGATGGTGACCTCGGTGCCGCCCTTGCCGTAGCAGAGCGGACCGGGGTCGGCGCCGGCGGACTGCGGCCCGACCTTGAGCGTGCCCTCGGGCGAGAGCCAGGCGATCGAGCCGCCGCCCGCGCCGACGGTCACCACGTCGATCATCGGGATCTTGCTGGGGAACGCGCCGACCGAGCCCTCGGTGGTGAGCGTCGGCTCGCCGTCGATGACGACCGACACGTCGGTCGACGTACCGCCCCCGTCGCAGGTCAGCACCCGGTCGAAGCCGGCCACCTCGGCGATCAAGCGCCGCACCCAGCGCGCCCGCGGCCGGCCCCGACAGCACCGTGGTGATCGGCTGGTGCACGACCTCGTCGGCCGACAGCACTCCCCCGTTGCTCTTCATCACGTAGAACGGCGGGCTGCCGTACTCGGCGAGCCGGCCCTTGATGTTGGTGACGTACGCCGACAGCCGCGGCTTCACCGCCGCGTCGACGAGCGTGGTCATCGCGCGCTCGTACTCGCGGTACTCGCGCAGCACCTCGCTGCTGATCGAGACCACCGCGGCCGGGTGCTCCTCGGCCAGCACCGCGCGCATCCGCTCCTCGTGCTCGGAGTTCGCGTAGGAGTGCAGGAAGCAGACCCCGAGCGTGTCGACGCCCTGGTCGCGGAACCAGCGGGCGACCTGCCGGGCGCCGTCCTCGTCGAACGGCCGGACCTCGGCACCGGTGAAGTCGAGCCGACCCTCGACGCCCTTCACCAGGTCGCGCGGCACGATCCGGGCCGGCTTCACCCAGAAGTACGAGTTGCCGTAGCCGTCCGGCACCGACTGCCGGGCGATCTCGAGCATCGCCTCGTAGCCGGTGTTCGTCACGAACCCCAGCCGGTCCACCTTGCCCTCGAGCAGCTGGTTGGTCGCCACTGTCGTGCCATGGCTGACCGCGGTGATCGCGTCACCGCTTGCGCCGACCAGGTCCAGCACCTTCGCGATGCCGGCCAGGAACCCGTCGGCCGGGTTGCTCGGCGTGGACGGTGTCTTGGTGGTCACCAGCTCGCCGGTGTCCTCGTCGAAGGCCACCACGTCGGTGAAGGTGCCGCCGGTGTCGATCCCGATCCTGATCCGAGCCATACGACGATCCAATCAGGAGTCGGGGGCGTGGTCGTTGTAGATGCCGGCCTCTTCCTGGCCGGAGAGGGCTTGGATCGCGGTCATGATCTCGTCGGTGACCTCACGCCGGGCACGACCGAGCGGTACGCCGTCGAAGCGGCCGGTGACCTCGATCGGAGCGCCGAACGAGATGGTCAGCGGCACCCTGCGCGGGAGGCGGCTGCCGACCGGCTGCAGCTTGTCGGTGCCGACCAGGCCGACCGGCACCACGGGCACTCCGGCGGTCAGGGCGAGGTGGGCGACGCCGGTGCGGCCGCGGTAGAGGCGACCGTCGCGCGACCTGGTGCCCTCGGGGTAGATGCCGAACGCCTCGCCGCGACCGAGCACCGCCAACGCCGTGTCCAGGCTCGCCAGGGCCGCGTTCTTGTCGTCACGATCGACCGGGATCATCCCCATCCCCTCGAACCACGCCTTCGACACCGCGCCCTTGAGGCCCGAGCCGGTGAAGTAGTCGGACTTGGCCAGGAACGCGACCTTGCGAGGCACGACGATCGGGATGACCAGCGAATCGGCGAAGCTCAGGTGGTTGCTGGCCAGGATCACGCCGCCGCTTCTCGGCACGTTGTCGAGCCCGAGCACCTTGGGCCGCCAGATCAGCTTGGCCACCGGCGGCACCGCCGAGTGCAGCAGCGTGTACATCATGACGTGAGAAGGGTCGCGACCCGCTGCGCCTCGGAGGTCCACAGCTTGACCCTCACCTGCCCGGACCGGTCGGGATGGAAGCTCTCGGCGGCGAAGGCGACCTGCAGACTCTTCGCGTCCGCCGAGACCTCGAGGGCCGGCGACGGCAGAGCCTCGCGAGCGAGGTCCAGCCAACGCTGGCCCGCTGCCCAGAGCACGACCCGCTGGCGCGTCACCAGCACCCCACCCGAGGAGAGGTGTCGCTTCCCTTTGAAGCGCTTGCCCGGCGCCCGGTAGTCGTCGTACGCAACGCTGACCTTGACCTTGCGCACGTGGAGCTCGATGCCTTCTGCCTCCGCCGCGGACAGCTCGCTCTCCTCGAGCACGTCGCCGGTCAGGAAGCGATGCAGGAAACCCATGGCCCGATCGTAGGGGTGCTCGACCAATGGATCTCGACGCGCCCGTCACGACCTCGTTCCTCGGTCGTGGGGCTTGCTCGATCTCGTCTCGCTGACGCAACGCGCTCGTTCCTCGCGCGCTGCTGCTCGCTTGAAAATAGGCGAAGGGCCCTCGCAAGTATGAGTTGCAAGGGCCCTTCATTGTGGCCGGTACTGGTGACGCTCCCGACCGATCCGGCTGTCAGTCCGACCCCGGCGGCTTCGTCACCCAGCCACCGCCACGAGTTGCCCCATGGTACGGATCTTTCTTCCTGCTGATCCCGTCCTCCCGAAGGAGAACGTGAGGGAAGTTCTATGCCCTCCGGACCACCCTCCGCAAGAGGAATCCCGAACTATTTGTGGGAATTCTCGATCGGCGGCGTGTCGTCCACAGTTCGCCGCGCGTCGTCCACAGAACGGTCCGCTGTCTCCACAGGCGAATGCCGATAGCTGTGGGCGATCGTGCGCGTCCAGCGCGCCCAGCTGGATCTCGATACGGGTCGCTCAGCTCCTCGCTTCGCTTCGGATCTGAGCCGAGCCCTACTCGATCTTCCGTCCCTGTCCAGGCCTTCGCAAGCTCAGGCCTGGGACGTGAAAAGGCGAAGGGCCCTCGGAAGTATGAGTTCCAAGGGCCCTTCAGTTGACCGGTCCGGTGATGCTTCCGATCGACCACTCTTCGACTCCGGCCCCAGCAGCCTCATCACCAGCCTGCTGCGACGAGTTGCCCCGTCGGATGGACCCTCGTCTCCGAGTTGCCCCGCATTCCCCGAAGGGAGTGCGTGGGAGAAGTTCTATGCCCTGGTGAAGGGTCGGCGCAAGAGATTGGCGAGACATTCTTCTGGTTCAACAGGCGCACTGCGTGTCGTCCACAGATAGCGGCAGCTCGTCCACAGCCGATGGCGTTTTCCCACAGGTTTGCCCACAGGCGTGACTAGACCTCCGGGCGACCTACAAGGCCGCCGGACCACCTTCGAGCAGCTGCTTGAAGCCGGCCTCGTCGAGGATCGTGACCCCGAGCTCCTCGGCCTTGTCGGCCTTCGAGCCGGCGTTGTCGCCGACCACGACGTAGTCGGTCTTCTTCGACACCGAGCCCGCCGCCTTGCCGCCGCGGGACAGGATCGCCTCCTTCGCGGAGTCGCGGCTGAAGTCCTCGAGCGAACCGGTCACGACCACGCTCAGCCCGTCGAGGGTGCGGGGCATCGACTCGTCACGCTCGTCGGCCATCGAGACTCCGGCCGCCTCCCACTTGTCGACGATCGCGCGGTGCCAGTCGACGTCGAACCACTCGATCACCGCCTCGGCGATGGTCGGGCCGACGCCCTCGGCGGCGGCCAGCTCCTGCTCCGAGGCGCCCCGGATCGCGGCCATCGAGCCGAACTCCTGGGCCAGCGCCCGCGCGGCAGTCGGGCCCACGTGGCGGATCGAGAGCGCGACGAGCACCCGCCACAGCGCGACCTGCTTGGCCTTGCCGAGGTTGTCGAGCAGCCGCTGGCCGTTGGCCGACAGCACCGGCGAATCGCCCTCGCCCTTCTTGGGCGCCCGGGTGAACAGCGGCGCCTTCAGCAGCGCCGGCTCGTCGAGGTCGAAGAGCTCGCCCTCGTCGGCGATGACCTTCGCGTCGAGCAGCGCGGCGGCGGCCTCGTAGCCCAGCCCCTCGATGTCGAACGCGCCCCGCCCGGCCACGTGGAACGCGCGCTCGCGCACCTGCGCCGGACAGAACTGGTGGTTGGGGCAGCGGAGGTCCTTGTCGCCCTCCTTCTGCTGGGCCAGCGTGGTGTCGCAGGCAGGACACTTCGTCGGCATCTTCCAGGACCGGAGCCCCTTCGGCCGGAGTGCCAGCACCGGCCCGAGGATCTCGGGGATCACGTCACCGGCTTTGCGGAGGATCACCGTGTCGCCGGGGCGGACGTCCTTGCGCTTGACCTCGTGGGCGTTGTGGAGCGTGGCGTTCTCGACGGTCGAGCCGGCGACGAGGGTCGGCTCCATCACGCCGTACGGCGTCACCCGGCCGGTGCGCCCGACGTTGACCCGGATCTCGAGCAGCTTGGTGTTGACCTCCTCGGGCGGGTACTTGAACGCGATCGCCCAGCGCGGCGCCCGGCTGGTCGAGCCCAGCCGGCGCTGCAGGCCGACGTCGTCGACCTTGATCACCACGCCGTCGATGTCGTAGTCGACGATGTCGTGCCGGTGCTCGCCGGCGTGCTCGATGAACTTCTGGACCTCGCTCAGGCTCGGCAGCACCTTGACCTTGTCGGAGGTCGGTAGCCCCCACGCCGCCAAGGCGTCGTAGGCATGTGACTGGGCCTTCGGTTCGAACCCCTCGCGGGCGCCGATGCCGTGGCAGACCATGCCGAGGTCGCGGGTCGCGGTCACCCGCGGGTCCTTCTGCCGCAGCGAACCCGCGGCGGCATTGCGCGGGTTGGCGAACATCGGCTTGCCGGCGTCGGCCATCGACGCGTTGAGCTTCTCGAACGCGACGGCCGGCAGGAACACCTCGCCGCGCACCTCGATCAGCGCGGGCACCGGGAACTCGTCGGTGGCGGTGAGCCGGTGGGGGATGGAGTCGATCGTCTTGACGTTGGGCGTCACGTCCTCGCCGGTCGTGCCGTCACCGCGGGTGAGGGCCCGGACCAGGCGGCCCTGCTCGTAGAGGAGGTTGATGGCCAGGCCGTCGACCTTGAGCTCGCACAGCAGGTCGGGGTCGGTCACGCCGTCGCGGACCAGCCGGGCGTACCACGAGTCCAGCTCGTCGTAGGAGAACGCGTTGTCGAGGCTCTCCATCCGCCGCAGGTGGTCGACGGCCGTGAACTCCGTGGAGACCGCACCGCCGACCTTCTGGGTCGGCGAGTCGGGGGTGCGAAGCTCGGGGAACTCCTCCTCGAGCTCCTGCAGCCGGCGCAGCTTCTTGTCGTAGTCGGCATCGGAGAGGGTCGGCTCGTCCTTGACGAAGTAGCGCCACCGCGCGTCCTCGATCAGGTCGACGAGCCCCTGGTGCTCGTCGCGCGCAGCTGCGGTGGCCGGGGCCGGGGCGGTGGAGGGCTCGGTCATGGGCCCTATCTTGCCGGGTCGCGCCGACAAGCGGCGGACCTGTGCACGGCTACCAAACCGCAGGTCAGAGCCACTGGTCCAGACCAGCAAAGAAAAACGATTTGGCGGGAATGCATCCCCGACCTACTCTGTTCGATGAAACGAAACCGTTCCGTTTCATCCATGTAACCCCAGGTAACAGAGGACCACCCATGACTCCCACCGAAGCCGCCGCCGCGAGCCGGCCGCGCATCGAGGGCGACCGCGAGCAGGAGATCCTGGCCGCGACCCTCGACGTGCTGGCGGACGTCGGTTACGACCGGTTGACGATGGACGCGGTCGCCACCCACGCGCGAGCGTCGAAGGCGACGCTCTACCGCCGCTGGAACGGCAAGGTCAGCCTGATCATCGACGCGCTGCTCTCCCAGAAGGGGCCGATGGCCAACCCCGACACCGGCACCTTGCGCGGCGACCTGCTCGAAGTCTTCTGTGGCATGGGCGGCCTGACCGACGAGCGCCAGATGTCCGTCCTGGGAAGCGTGATCACGGCGATCGCCCGCGATGCCGAGTTCGCTGCGGCGTTCCGCGAGAAATTCATTGGACCCAAGATCAAGATCGGCCGCATGCTCTTCGAGCGTGCGATCGCCCGGGGCGAGATCCGCGACGACGTCGACCTCGACATCGTCACCGCAGCCCTGCCCGGCGTCGTCCTGCATCGCCAGTTCCTGCTCGGCGAGGCACCCACGCAAGACCTGATCACCCGGGTGATCGACCAGATCATCCTTCCCGCGGTGCTTACGCAGCGCCCGCCACAGTCCCTCGCAAACAACGAGAAGGAAACGAAGTGACCGACACAACGCTCACGGAGGAGACCCCTCCCGACACGTCCGCGAAGCAGCTGCACCTCGGCTGGGCCCTGGTGCTGATCTCCGTCGCGCAGCTGATGGTGGTGCTCGACGGCACCATCGTCAACATCGCCCTGCCCTACATCCAGACCGACCTCGGCATCTCCAACGCCAACCTGACCTGGGTCGTCACCGGCTACGCCCTCGCGTTCGGCAGCCTGCTGCTCCTCGGTGGGCGGCTTGGTGACCTCTACGGACGCCGCCGGGTCTTCATGATCGGCCTGATCGTCTTCGGCGTCGCTTCCCTGCTCGGCGGACTCGCGACCAACGAAGGCCTGCTCCTGGCCGCTCGTGGTCTGCAGGGTCTCGGAGCGGCACTCGCGTCGCCGGCCGCTCTGGCCCTGATCGCGACCACCTTCCCGGCCGGGCCACAGCGCAACCGTGCCTTCGCGGTGTACGCCGCGATGTCCGGTGCCGGCGCTGCCGTTGGCCTGATCCTCGGTGGCTGGCTGACGGGTCTGGACAGCATCTTCGGGCTGGACATCGAGGGCTGGCGGATCACCCTGCTGATCAACACCCCGATCGGCATCGCCGCCGCCCTGCTGGCTCCGCGCTTCCTGCGTGAGTCGGAGTCGCACCGCGGTCAGCTGGACATGCCTGGCGCCGTGACCGGCACCCTCGGCCTGCTCGGCCTGGTCTACGGGTTCAGCCGGGCCGGCAGCGAGGGCTGGAGCGACGCGCTGACGGTGACCAGCCTCATCGGTGGTGCTGTCGTGCTGGCCCTGTTCCTGTTCATCGAGAGCCGGGTCGAGCACCCGCTGCTGCCTTCGCGGGTGTTCCTCAACCGCACTCGCGCGGCCAGCTTCGGCGCGATGTTCCTCGCACCTGCCGCGATGTTCGCGATGTTCTACTTCCTCAGCCAGTACATCCAGAACATCATGGGCTACAGCTCGCTCGAAGCGGGCGTCGCGTTCCTGCCGTTCTGCTTCGGGCTCGTGTTCGCGGCTGGTCTGGCCTCCAACCTGATCAACCGCTTCGACGCGCGCTACCTCGCGGGTGTCGGCACGCTGCTGGCCGCCGCCGGCCTGTTCCTGTTCTCGCGGCTGCCGTACGACACCAGCTTCCCGATCAACCCGGTCGAGGGCAGCTACGCCGCTGACGTGCTGCCCGGCATCCTGCTGATGTCGGTCGGTATGGGCCTGGTGTTCGTGCCGCTGACCCTGACCGCGGTGCACCACCTGCGGGACGAGGACACCGGCATCGGTTCCGGCGTGCTGAACACGATGCAGCAGGTGGGCGGCGCGCTCGGGCTGGCCGTGCTGGCCACCCTGGCCACGCAGACGATCACGGACCGTGGGGCGGAGCTCGAGGCCGCAGGCGGTTCCGGACCGGCGCCCAGTCCGGACCAGTTGGCCGTCATCGGTGGCCAGATCTTCACCGAGGGCGCTACCAACGCGTTCCTGCTCGGCGCGATCATGATGGCCGCGGCGTCCGTCGTGGTCTGGGTCTTCCTCAACGTCAAGCACACCGAACTCGCGACCGATGGTCCGGAAGCGGTTGTGCACGTCGGCTGAGCCCCCGGGTTGTGCCCTCCACCGTGCGCTCCGGCGCACCGTGGGGGGCACGACTCATTTACAGGCCTTCTCGATCCCGACGGTGTCCTGCAGGACGAACTTCTGGTTGATCATCGACCACTCGGTCGCGGTGTCGACCTGCCGCTGACGCTGCGGGACGTCGAAGGCGTAGCGCACCCCCACCGCGTCGGCGTCGCGCACGGAGATGTGCCACACCTCGCCGTCGGGTCCGGGTGTCCAGGCCAGGAAGCGGCCCTTCCCCTCGTCGGCGCACTCGCCGGCGTACGCCGCGCACGGGTCGGCTGCTCGCAGCCACCCCGGACCGGTGGCCGAGGCCAGGACGTCGATCGTCGCGCTGGGTGTGTAGCCGAAGCCCTCGAACTGCATCCGGCCGCCGACCGCCCCCTCGCCCCACTCCGACGTGAGGGGTGACGGTCCGAAGTCCGAGTACGACGAGTAACCGCCGTGGAAGGACAGGTAGGCGTTGAGCAGCGACTGGTCGGTCGACGGCACCCGGTCGTACGCCGTGGGGTCGGGCTCGCCGCCGTCCCAGTCATCGAGCGCGTCGCCGAGATCGACCACGTCCTGGGTTGTGGTCAGGCCGAGGCGAGGGTCCTGCGCCACCGCCTCCAGGTCCTCGATCGAGATCTCCAGGTCCTGCTTGCGCGGGTCGCCGACGATGGTGTCGCCCGACCAGCCCACGTAGACGCTCTCTCCGTCGTCCTTGAGCAGCAGCACGTCGACGTAGCCCGGGTCCTCCTCCGGCTCCTCTTCGGTCCACACCAGGAACAGCCGCCCGCCATCGACGGCCCGCTCCTCGCAGCCGTCGCTGTACTCCTCGCTCGCCGCACGAGAACGTGTCGTGCGGCGTGAGGAAGACCCGCAGCAGGTCGCCGTCGGACTCTCCGTCGCCGCCGTAGCGCAGATCGGCGCCCAGCGCGCCGGCCGGTGAGGTGTCGTCGGTGTACGACGCGGCGCGGCTGGTCGTGTCGGTCGAGACGTGCTCGAGAGTGACCGCCGCGATCGCCCGCTGGGTGATCGGCACGTCCGCCGCGCCATCCCCATCGGAGCCCGGGTCGGTCTCGGTGCCACACCCCACCAGCAGCAGCGAGGTCGCGAGCAGGGGCAGGGCGAGCCAGGTGGCGCGCATGGTTCCTCCCGAGAGTCAGAGGTCAGGACAGGTGCGAGGCCGCGCTGCGCAGGATCTTCAGCGTCTGCCGCATCCACTGGTACGACGAGCCAGCCTGTCCACAGGTTGGCGAAACCACCAGGACGGGACTGATCGTTGCCGGATCGAGACCGACCATGTCCAGCCACCGCAGCACCCGCTCGGTGACCGCTCCGTCGTCGGGGGGCGTGGCCGGCTCCAGCGACGGGACCACGCCGAGCACGACGCGTCTCCCCCGCGTCGAGCGCCTCGGCGAGCACCTCGTGGTCGGCGGCACTCATCTGGTCGAGGTCGACCGAGAGCCCGCGGGCGCCGGCGCCGCGCAGCAGCGCGAGCGGCGTCTCCGGGGCGCAGGAGTGCACCCAGGGTTCGGCGCCCTCACCGCTGATCGCCTCGAGCACCCAGCCGAGCGTGTCCGACGCCTCGGGCGGGTGGATGCTGCGGTGCCGGCCGAAGCCGGACGCGGTCGGCACCCGCGCCGCGAGCACGCTGGCGAGCATGGGCTCGTCGACCTGCACGACCAGCCGGTCGACTCCCGGCAGCCGGCGGCGTACGTCGCGGACGTGGTCGCGCAGTCCCTCCGCCAGTGCCTGAGCGAGCTCGCGCCGGGCGCCGTTGTCGCTGAGCACCTTGTCGCCGCGGGGCTTCTCGACGGTCGCGGCCAGGGTCCACGGTCCGACGACCTGGATCTTGAAGGCGCCGGTGTAGCCGTCGGCGTGCTCCTCCAGACCGTCGAGGTCCTGGCCGAGGAGGCTCCGGGCCCGGCGGTGGTCGACACCGGAGGAGTCGGTGAGCCGCCAGCCGGAGGGCTGCAGGTCGGCACCGAGCGAGGCCATCACCGCGAGGCCGCGACCGGTCATCCCGGCCGTCACCCCGCGGCCGGGCAGCTCGGGCAGGTGGGGCAGGTCGGGCAGCTCCTCGAGCACCAGCCGGACAGCGTCGTCGAAGGCAGGCTGGTCGTCGCCGGGCATCGACCCGACGCCGGTGGCAAACGTCATCTTGGGGGTCCCGCGGCGTTGTTCGACGGAGGAGCGCAGCGGGGGAGGCGAAGAACGTCGTGGGGTCCGCGGACTCGCTCGGTGGCCGCGATCGTCGCCGACCCACCACCCGGGTGCCGTCGTAGATGACCGCGGCCTGCCCCGGGGCGATGCCGTACGCCGGGTCCAGCAGCTCGATCTCGACGGCGTCGTCCTGCGTGGTCACCCGGGCCCGGTGCTCGTCGCCGTGCGCCCGGAGCTGGACCGTCCCCGTCGAGCGTCGCGGGCACGGTGCCGCACCAGCGCGGCTTGATGCCGCTGAGCCGGTGCACCGCCAGCCGCTCCCGCGGGCCGACCGTCACCGTGCCGGACACCGGCTCGATGTCGAGCACGAAGCGCGGCTTGCCGTCGGCCGCCGGGGATGCCGAGCCGCAGGCCCTTGCGCTGGCCGATCGTGTAGGCGTAGGTGCCCTCGTGCTGACCGAGCACCTCCCCCGAGGTCTCGTCGACGATGTCGCCGCCGTGGTTGGGCGCCCGCTCCCCCAGCTTCTCGCGCAGCCAGCCGGCGTTGTCGCCGTCGGCGACGAAGCAGATGTCGTGGCTGTCCGGCTTGTCGGCGACCAGCAGCCCGCGGGCCGCGGCCTCGTCGCGGATGACGTCCTTGGTGGTGTCGCCCAGCGGGAACATCGAGTGCGCGAGCTGGCGCTGGTCGAGCACGCCGAGCACGTAGGACTGGTCCTTGCCGTGGTCGACGGCCCGGTGCATCTCGATCAGCCCGTCCGCGCCGGTGCGCAGCTGGGCGTAGTGGCCGGTGGCGACGGCGTCGAAGCCGAGCCCCAGAGCGCGCTCCAGCACCGCCGCGAACTTGATCTTCTCGTTGCACCGCAGGCAGGGGTTGGGCGTGCGGCCGGCGGCGTACTCGTCCATGAAGTCCTCGACCACGTCCTCGTGGAACCGCTCGCTGAGGTCCCAGACGTAGAACGGGATGCCGATCACGTCGGCCGCGCGGCGCGCGTCGTTGCTGTCCTCGATCGTGCAGCAGCCGCGAGCGCCCGAGCGGTACGACGCCGGGTTGCGCGACAGGGCGAGGTGGATGCCGGTGACGTCGTGGCCGGCTTCGGCGGCGCGGGCAGCGGCGACGGCCGAGTCGACGCCGCCGGACATGGCGGCGAGGACCTTCACCTCGAGCTCGCCGCCCGGGCGCGTTCGACGCAGGGCCCGATCGCCTCGACCAGCGCTGCGATGTCGGCCTCGGTGCTCGTGTGGCCGAGCGAGAACCGCAGCGAGCTGCGCGCCTCCTCGTCGCCGCGCCCCATCGCAAGCAGCACGTGGGAGGGCTGCGGCACGCCGGCCGAGCACGCCGAGCCGGTGGAGCACTCGATGCCGCGGGCGTCGAGCAGCATCAGCAGCGAGTCGCCCTCGCAGCCCGGGAAGCTGAGGTGGGCGTTGCCGGGCAGCCGGTGCTCGTGGGGGCCGTTGACGGTCGCGTCGGGCACCTCGCGCAGCACCCCGCGGACCAGGTCGTCGCGCAGGTCGCTGACCCGGGCGGCGTGCTCGTTGAGGTGCTTGACCGACATCTCGATGGCGGCCGCGAGTCCGGCGATGGCGGGCGTGTCGATGGTGCCGCTGCGGATGTCACGCTCCTGGCCACCGCCGTGCACGAGCGCGGTCACGTCGAGCTCACGGCGTACGACGAGAGCACCGACGCCGTAGGGCCCGCCGACCTTGTGGCCGGTCAGGGTCAGGGCGTCCACGCCCGAGGCCGCGAAGTCGACCGGCACCGCGCCGATCGCCTGCACCGCGTCGGTGTGCACCGGGATGCCGTGGGGTCCGGCCAGCGCGACGACCTCGTCGACCGGCTGCAGCGTGCCCACCTCGTTGTTGGCCCACATCACCGAGATCAGGGCGACGGTCGCGGGATCGCGCTCGACCGAGGCGCGCAGCGCGGCCACGTCGAGCCGTCCGTCGCGGTCGACCGGCAGCAGCTCCAGCTCGGCGCCCTCGGACTCGACCAGCCAGTCGAGCGGGTCGAGCACGGCGTGGTGCTCGACCGAGCTGACCAGGATCCGGCGCCGCTGGCCGTCGACGGCGCGCCGCGCCCAGTAGATGCCCTTGAGCGCGAGGTTGTCCGCCTCCGTACCGCCCGAGGTGAAGACCACCTCGCCCGGGCGGCAGTTGAGGGCCTGGGCGATGGTCTCGCGCGACTCCTCGACGATCCGCCTGGCCTGCCGTCCCGACGCGTGCAGCGAGCTCGGGTTGCCGACGTCACGCAGGTGCGCCGTCATCGCCTCGACAGCCGCCGGAAGCATCGGCGTCGTCGCAGCGTGATCGAGGTAGACGGGCATAACTTCACAAGCGTACGGCGTGGGGTGAGCGATCCCGAGCCAGCGACCCCATCGTGGTCGGGGTCACATCTCACCGACGTGCGACCACGGCCACGACCGGCTTGTGGTCGGTGCCGTCGAGCTCGGTCGTCTCGGTCTCGGTCACCGCCCAGTCGTCGCTGACCAGCACGTGGTCGATCGGAGCGACCGGGCCGAGGAAGCCGACCAGTCCGAACAGCCCGTTGACCGGCCAGGTCGGCTGGAAGCCGGCATTGGTGAGCTCGAACGAGTCGCGGTAGCCGGCGTCGTCGAGCTCGCGCATGGGCCGGTGGTCGGGGGTCGCGTTGAAGTCACCGGCCACCAGGTCGGGGTCGTACTCCTCGACCGCGGCGAGCACGATCTCGTGGTCGTCGCGCCAGTCGTCGGGCCAGACCGGCGACATCGGGTGCACGGCGATCAGCCGGACGTCGCCGCTGTCGACGACCAGGCCGCCCAGCTTGGTGTCGAGCACGTCACGCAGCACGGTCGGCTGGCTGCTGAAGACCATCGTGCCGGGCACGGTGCCGTCGGCGCCCGGGTTGCCCTCGCGGTAGGGCAGTGCCTCCCGCAGGCCCGCCTCCTCCAGCTCGGCGAGCGACGAGATGGTGATCTCGTTGACCACGAGCAGGTCGACGTCGTGGTCGCGCACCTCGTCCATCAGCTCCGTGCCGTCGGCCCAGCCGCGCAGCAGGTTGGTGGTCATCACGACCACGGGTTCGGCACCGGCTGCGGGTTCGGGCACCTCGCCGGCCACCCGAGGAGCGAACCACGCGACATGGAGCACCAGGCCCACGAGCGCGAGGCCCGTGGGGACGGCGTAGATGGGCGCGACGGTGCGGCGCACGACCATCACGACTGCGAGCAGCACCAGCGCGACGGCGTACAGGGGCAGCGCGAAGGGTGTGAAGGACACGGCCTGCACCGCTCGGGCCGGCGAGGGCCCGGTCAGCCGGAGCAGAGTCAGCAGCACCGCAGGTGCCAGCAAGGCGACGACCGCCACCGCCAGGAGGGCGGAGCGGAGCTTCACAGGAGGACGAGGTCGTCCCGATGCACGACCTCTCGCTCGTAGGCGGCGCCGAGGTCGCGCTTGAGGTCCTGCGAGGAGCGGCCGATCAGGTTCGGGATCTCGGCGGCGTCGAAGTTGACCAGGCCGCGGGCGAACGGGTGCCCGTCGGGTCCGGCGAGGTCCACCGGGTCTCCCGCGACGAAGCTGCCGGTCGCACCGGTCACCCCCGCCGCGAGCAGCGAAGCCCGGCGCTCGGCGACCGCGCGCACCGCTCCCGCGTCGAGCAGCACCGTGCCGCGGGGCTCGGTGGCGTGGGCCAGCCAGAGCAGCCGGGTGGGGCGGCGGCGTCCGGTGGTGTGGAAGAGCGTGCCGACGGGGTCACCGGCGAGCGCGGCCGTGACGTGCTCCGCCGCGGTGAGCACGACCGGGATGCCGGCGCCGGTCGCGATCTGGGCCGCCTGCACCTTGGTCTGCATGCCGCCGGTGCCGAGTCCCGCGCGTCCCGGCTTGCCGATGCGTACCTCGGCGAGGTCGTCCAGCGACGTCACGTCGGGCACCAGCTTGCTGGCGGGATCGGTCGGGCTGCCGTCGTACAAGCCGTCGACGTCGGAGAGCAGGACCAGCAGGTCCGCGTGCACGAGGTGCGCCACCAGAGCGGCCAGCCGGTCGTTGTCGCCGAACCGGATCTCGGAGGTCGCGACCGTGTCGTTCTCGTTGACGATCGGCAGCACGCCGAGCTCGAGCAGCTTGGCGAAGGTCTGGTAGGCGTTGCGGTAGTGCGAGCGCCGGGTCACGTCGTCCAGGGTCAGCAGCACCTGTCCGGCGATGATGCCGTGGCGGGCGAGCTCGTCGGTGTAGCGGTGGACGAGCAGCCCCTGGCCGACCGAGGCGGCCGCCTGCTGGGCGGCGAGTGCCTTGGGACGGCGCTTCAGGCCAAGCGGGGCGAGGCCGGCGGCGATGGCTCCGGAGGAGACCAGCACGAGCTCGAGACCCCGTGACCGGCCGGCCGCGAGCGCGTCGACCAGGACTCGGAGCCGCTCGGGGTCGATGCCACCGGCGGCGCTGGTGAGCGACGACGAGCCGACCTTGACCACGACACGTCGTGCCTCGGTCACCTGGGGTCGTCGCGCAGTGGTCATGCGTCGGGGTCCGACTCGGCCCAGTCGGGGTCGTCGGCCGACCCGATCTCGTAGGCCATCGGTCCGGTCTGCTGGCGGCGGTCGAGGCGGCGGGCGACGTCGGCCCGGGTCTCGCCCTCCTCGCGCTCCGGCATCAGCTCGTCGATCTCCTCGCGACGCCGCGCGGCGGGCCGCTTCTCCTCGAAGCGCTGGTCCTCGCCCCGGCGGGTGAGGATCTCGGCCCCGGCGTCGATGCCGGGCTTGAAGTCGAAGACAACGGCGTCGTCGGGGTGGCCGATGAGCACGGCGTCACCCTCCACCGCGCCGAGCTGCTGCAGCTTGGTCTCGACGCCGAGCCGGTTCAGCCGGTCGGCGAGGAAGCCGACAGCCTCGTCGTTGGAGAAGTCGGTCTGGCGCACCCAGCGCTCCGGCTTGGTGCCGCGCACGCGCCAGCCCTCGCCGGTCTTCGTGACCGTGAAGTCGTCGCCACCGTCGGCGCTCGGCGGCCGGATGATGATGCGCTCGGCCACCTCCACCTCGCGCTCGGCGCGGGCGGCGAGCACGATCTCCGACATCGCGAAGATCAGCTGACGGGTGCCCTCGCCGGAAGCCGCGGAGACCGGGAACACCCGCAGCCCGCGCTCGCCCAGCTCGTCGATGACCATGTCGGCGATGTCGCGACCGTCGGGCACGTCGACCTTGTTGAGCGCCACCAGCCGGGGACGGTCCTCGAGACCGCCGTAGCGGGACAGCTCGCGCTCGATGATGTCGAGGTCCTCGACCGGGTTGCGGCCGGGCTCCATGGTGGCGGTGTCGATCACGTGGACGATGGCCGCACACCGCTCGATGTGGCGCAGGAAGTCATGGCCGAGCCCGCGGCCGTCGCTGGCGCCCTCGATCAGGCCGGGTACGTCGGCGACGGTGAACGTCACGTCGCCTGCGGAGACCACGCCGAGGTTGGGGACCAGTGTCGTGAACGGGTAGTCGGCGATCTTGGGCCGGGCGCGGGAGATCGCGGCGATCAGGCTGGACTTGCCCGCGCTCGGGAAGCCGACCAGGCCGATGTCGGCCACGACCTTCAGCTCGAGCACGACCTCCAGCTCGTCGCCGGGCTCACCGAGCAGGGCGAAGCCGGGGGCCTTGCGCTTCGAGGACGCGAGGGCGGCGTTGCCGAGCCCGCCGCGACCGCCTGCCGCGATCACCATCTCCGTGCCGGGACCGACCAGGTCGGCGAGCACGGTGCCGTCGCGCAAGCTGACGACGGTGCCCTCAGGCACCGGCAGGACCAGGTCGGAGCCGTGGGCGCCGTTCTTGTGGCCTCCGGCGCCGTGACCGCCGTTCTCGGCCGCCCGCTTGCGGCTGTGGTGGTAGTCGACCAGCGTCGTGACGTCGGGGTCGACCCGCAGGATCACCGATCCGCCGGGGCCTCCGTTACCGCCGTCGGGGCCACCCAGGGGCTTGAACTTCTCGCGGTGCACCGAGGCCACGCCGTGACCGCCCCGGCCGGCGCTGATGTGCAGCGAGACCTGGTCGACGAACGTGGGGACTGCCATGGGTGCTGCTCCTTGCCGAGATTTCCCCGGCTGGCCGGGGAAATCTGAACTTGTCAGGCGATATTTCGGCCCACAAGTTCAGGTTTCCCCGGCTGACCGGGGAAACCTGCACGAGCAGGCACGTCGTTCAGAAAAGCCACGAAGGGCGCCCCGAGTGGTGGGACGCCCTTCGAAAAGTCTGCTGAGGTGAGCGTCAGTCACTCACCCGGGACGATGTTGACGACCTTGCGGCCGCGCTTGCGACCGAACTCGACCGCACCGGCCTCGAGCGCGAAGAGGGTGTCGTCGCCGCCGCGGCCGACGCCGCTGCCGGGGTGGAAGTGGGTGCCGCGCTGGCGGACGATGATCTCGCCGGCGTTGACGAGCTGGCCGCCGAAGCGCTTCACGCCGAGGCGCTGGGAGTTGGAGTCGCGGCCGTTCTTGGTGGACGCGGCGCCCTTCTTGTGTGCCATTTCGGTGATCCTTCGTGTGAGAGCCCGGAGAGAGTCAGCGGACTCAGAGCTTGATGTCGGTGACCTTGACCTGGGTGTACTTCTGGCGGTGACCCTGGCGCTTCTTGTAGCCGGTCTTGTTCTTGTACTTCTGGATGATGATCTTGGGGCCCTTGGTGGCGCCGAGCACCTCGACGGTCACCGACGCCTTGTCGAGGCCGGTGCTCGTGACGGTCTCGCCGTCCACGGCCATGACCACAGGCAGGCTGATCGTGTCGCCGACGGCCGTCGAGACCTTGTCGATCTCGATGACGTCGCCGACGGCGACCTTCTGCTGCTTGGCGCCTGCGCGCACGATCGCGTACACCGCGGTCTCCTTCATCTGGCTCTTACGTCTGGGTCTGCGGCACGCTCGCACCTCACACAGAGGATTGGGTTGCCTTGCAGAGAGCGGGCACGCCGGAACGTGGCCCGAGGGTCAATGGTACGGATCGGGCGCCCCCACGGCAAAACGTGGTGCCCGACCCCCCACTCAAGGGGACTCAGCGCTTGCGGGCGCCCTTCTTCTTGATCGGCACGTGCTCGACCACGGGAGCATCCTCGTCGGCCGGCGTGCCGTCGCTGGCCACCAGCACCGGCGGTCCGGCGGCGCGGCTCGCGCTCCGGCCCCTGGTCCGGGTGACCACCTTGGGCGGCTCCGCGGGCGCGCTGCCTGCGGCCTCGTCGTCCGGGCTGCTCGCGCCGTCGGTGGGCTGGAGCGGGACCTGGATCGGTTCCGACGGTTCCGTGGTGCTGACCGGGGTGCCCGCCGGACGGCTGGCGCTCCGCCGCGTGCGGGTGACGACCTTCGGCGCGGCCGCGGCGGGGGCCGCGCCCTCCTCAGGCACTACGTCGGCGACCGGCTCGTCCTGCTCCGGCTCGCTGACCGCGCTCTCGACGGGCTCGATCGGCTCGATCGGCTCGGCCTTCGCCGTCTTGGCCCGGGTGGCCGGCTTGCGGGTCCGCTTGGTGACCTTGACCTCGGGCTCGGCCGGCTCGCTGGACTCGGTCGGCTCGGTCGGCTCGGTCGGCTCGGTCGGCTCGGTCGGCTCGATGGGCTCCAGCGGCTCGTCAGCTGGGTCGTCCTCGTCAGCCGGCTCGGCGTGCTGGGCAGCCTTGGCCATGGCGGCGATGTCCTTGGGCGACGGTGCGGTGAGCTTCTGAGCGCTCGAGCCGTTGTCGTCGTCCTGGCGGCCGCGGCCACCGCGACGGCGGCCACCCCCGCGACGCTGCTCGTCGTCACCGCCCTTGGCCTCGACCGGCATGTCGTGCAGGACCAGGCCGCGACCCTGGCAATGGGGGCAGTTCTCGCTGAAGGCCTCGAGCAGGCCGGTGCCGATCCGCTTGCGGGTCATCTGCACCAGTCCGAGCGAGGTGACCTCGGCGACCTGGTGGCGGGTGCGGTCGCGGCCCAGGCACTCGACCATGCGCCGGAGCACCAGGTCGCGGTTGGACTCGAGCACCATGTCGATGAAGTCGATGACGATGATGCCGCCGATGTCGCGCAGCCGGAGCTGGCGTACGACCTCCTCGGCCGCTTCCAGGTTGTTCTTGGTGACCGTCTCCTCGAGGTTGCCCCCGGAGCCGGTGAACTTGCCGGTGTTGACGTCGACCACGGTCATCGCCTCGGTGCGGTCGATGATCAGCGACCCACCCGACGGCAGCCAGACCTTGCGGTCGAGCGCCTTGGCGATCTGCTCGTCGACGCGGAACGACGCGAAGATGTCGGAGTTGCCGCCGTCGTACTTCTCCAGGCGGCTCTCGAGGTCCGGCGCGATCGACTTCACGTAGTCGGTCACGGAGTCCCAGGCGTCGTCGCCCTGGATGACCAGCCGGGTGAAGTCCTCGGTGAACAGGTCGCGGACGACCTTCAGGGTCAGGTCCGGCTCGCCGTAGAGCAGCTTGGGCGACTGGCCCTTGGTCTTGGCCTCGATGTCCTCCCAGCGCGCCTTGAGCCGCTCGACGTCGCGGGTCAGCTCGTCCTCGGAGGCGCCCTCGGCGGCCGTGCGCACGATCACGCCGGCGGTGTCGGGAACGATCTCCTTGAGCAGGCTCTTGAGCCGGTTGCGCTCGGTGTCGGGCAGCTTGCGGGAGATGCCGCTGGTGGTGCCGTCGGGCACGTAGACCAGGAAGCGGCCGGCCAGGCTGACCTGGCTGGTGAGGCGGGCGCCCTTGTGGCCGACGGGGTCCTTGGTGACCTGCACCAGGATCGTCTGGCCGGAGCTCAGCACCGACTCGATCTTGCGGGGCGCGCCGTCCTTGTGACCCAGCGCCGACCAGTTCACCTCGCCGGCGTAGAGGACCGCGTTGCGGCCCTTGCCGATGTCGATGAACGCCGCCTCCATGGAGGGCAGCACGTTCTGGACGCGGCCGAGGTAGACGTTGCCGATCAGGGAGGTCTGCGACTCGCGGGCGACGTAGTGCTCCACGAGCACCTTGTCCTCGAGTACGCCGATCTGGGTCAGGTCGTCGCGCTGCCGGATCACCATCACCCGGTCGACGGACTCCCGGCGCGCGAGGAACTCGGCCTCGCTGACGATGGGGGCGCGCCGACGACCGGCCTCGCGGCCCTCCCGGCGGCGCTGCTTCTTGGCCTCGAGCCGGGTCGAGCCGGCGATAGCCGTGATCTCGTCCTCGGCCGAGCGGGGCTTGCGGACGCGGGTGACGGTGTTCTGCGGGTCGTCGCCACCGCCTGAGCGGTCGTCTCCCTCGCGGGTACGCCGACGGCGTCGACGAGATGTGCCCTCGCCACCTTCACCGTCGGATCCGGCGTCGTCGGAGTCGGTCGACTCGTTGTCGTCGACGCCACCTTCACCGTCGCCGGGCCTACGGCGGCGGCGTCCGCCACGGCGGCGGCGACGGCGCGATCCGCCCTCACCGTCCTCGCCGTCAGCGGGCTCGGGTCCGGAGTCCTGCTCCTCGGACGGCTTCTCAGTGGTCTTCTTGGCGGCCGTCTTCTTGGCGGCCGTCTTCTTCGCAGCGGTCTTCTTGGCGGCCGTCTTCTTGGCCGCAGCCTTGGCGGGCATCTCGGGGGCCTCGTCCTCGGAGCCGGTGTCGACCTCGGCCTCGGCCGGGGCCGACTTGCGGGCCCTCGCGGGGCGCGTGGTGACCGTGGTCGGCTCCGGGGCCTTGAACAGCAGCATGGTGCCGGGGCCCTGGTCGGCGCCCTCGTCGGACGCCGCCGGCTTGTCGGCCTTCATGCTGGCCGCCTTCTTCGCGGCGGTCTTCTTCGCGGGCGCCTCGTCGGCAGCCGCGGGGTCCTCAGCAGACTTCGCCGCCTTCTTCGCGGTCTTCTTGGCAGCCGCCTTCTTGGCGGGGGCCTTCTTCGCAGCCTTCTTCGCGGAGGCCTTCTTGGCGGCCTTCTTCGCGGGCGGTCCGTCCGGCGTGTCGGGGGCCGACGCGCCGTCGGACGGGGGTTCTGCGGGGGTTTCTGTGGGCGGGGTGAAGTCGTCGTCAGCCATTTGCTGCTCCTTGGCCCGGGTTCGCCGAGGGCGCCCGGGCTTGTCTGACGCTGCGGATCCGTGTCACTGCCGGATCGACGGCGCAAAGCCTTCTGTCGGTCGGCGACACCCTCCGCGGTGCGTCACTGGATGCGGGCCTGGTCACCTGCCGCGGTCGTCGGCACCCATCCTGGTCCGGACTGGATCGCTGTCACCGATCCAGATCCGACTCGCGGAGGCCGCGTCGCGGTCTGGCAACGACCTGCACCCACCGTGCCGACCTCCACAACTGCTGGAGAGACCGGCGAGAACGTCGTCGGGTCGAGTCGGGCGGCATGGTCACCGCGGTCGTCAACCATCGGCAGTATCGCACAGCGGTCCCACCGACGGGTCATCCGCGCAGCGGGTCGCCGATCGTTCCGGTGTCCTCGTCGAGGGGTCCCTGGGCCAGCCTGGTGAGCAGCGGGGCGCCCGGCGGCTCGAGGCCGCCGACCTCCGCCAGCCCCCGGATCACGTCGTCGGGACGGACCGCCGGCACCGCGTGGCGCAGCACCAGCTCCATCCGGGATCCACCCTCGCGGGCGGTGACGGTCAGCGACACCACGGGCGCGCGGCAGTCGAACTCGCGCAGGCCCTTCTTGGTCATCCGCTCGACCCCGACGCTCTCGGCAGCGAGGAACGCTGCCACTGCGGTGGCGCAGACGGACTCGGGCAGGTCGAGGTCCATCACCCAGTGGCTGGCCTCGAGCCGGTCGGCCACCCCGCCCCCGGGCGACTCGACCACCTCGACCACGTCGAGACCCTCGGGGAGCGCTTCGTCGAGCGCGGCATGGACGGTCGCCGGGTCGACGGTCTCGGAGAGGCCGATCTCGAGGTACTCCGCCTCGCTGGCCGCGCCGGTGGGCGAGGCACCGGCGTACGAGATGCGGGGGTGAGGGTTGAAGCCCGACGAGTACGCCATCGGGATCCGGGCGCGGAAGATCGCCCGCTCGAAGGCCCGACTGAAGTCGCGGTGGCTGGTGAACCGCAGCCGGCCGCGCTTGGCGTAGCGGATCCGCAGCCGCTGGACGGGCGGTGCCTGCTGCTCGGGCTGGTCGCGGCTCATCCGCGGTCCGTCCGTGCTCGTCCGTCCTTCATCGCAGACGAAGGGTAGACCGTGCCCACGCGCACGCCGTCGAGCCACCCGGTCAGCCGGGCCGCCTCCAGGTCGAGGGCCTCGCGCTCGGCGGGGCTCACCTCCTCGAGCAGCTCCACGTGTACGACGCCGGCCCCGTCCTGCACCCAGCAGCCCACGATCCGGCCGTCCACCCAGGCGGTGGTGCCGGCGTTGCCGTTGCGGTCGAAGAGGGCCGGGCCGTGCGGCCCCAGGTAGAAGTCGCGCTCCTTCCAGCCCATCACCGTCGGGTCGAGCACCGGCAGGAGAGCCACCCACGAGCCGGGGTCGGACACGGTGTCCAGGTCGTCGGGGAGCACCCAGCCGGTGCCGCCGCCGTCGAGGGACACCTCGACGGCCGCCACGTCGGTCAGCGCACGGCGTACGGCGCCCTTGGTCGCGCCGAGCCACCAGACCAGGTCGGCCTCGGTGCCGGGGCCGAACGTGCCCAGCCAGCGCCGGACCAGCTCGGCGTAGCCCTCCTCGGTCGACAGCGGATCCGGGACGTCGGCGAGCCAGTCCTCCATGCGGGTCCACCGCGGCCGGGACAGCCGCCAGTGCTGCGTGTTGGCGCCCCGCACGACATGAGCGGTGGCTCCGAGGTGGGTCAGCACCCGGCCGGCCCAGGACGCGCCCGCCGGCACCTCGATCTTGACCGAGACCTCCGGCACCCGTTCGCGCAGCTCGACCGCGGTCACGCCGGTCGGGTCACTCGCCAGCTCCTCGAGCACCGCCGCCCGCGCCTCGTCGAGCCAGACGTCACCGTCGGCGGCCAGGCCGGCCAGGACCACGTCCTTGGCCACCCGCTTGCGCTCGGTGTCCGCGACCCGCGCCGACGCGCTCCCCCACGCGGCGGGCAGCAGGTCGCGGGGGAAGACGAAGAGCGTGCGGCGCATCGCGAGCTGCTTGACCAGGGAGCGCTCCTCGTAGAGCGCCCGGTCGACGTCGGCGATGGTCAGCCCCGGGACGCGCGCCCAGAGCGAGAGGTAGACGGTCGCCGGCTCGGTGGAGTGGAGCACGGTCATCGACCGGGTGGCCTGCTCCGCGGTCGCCACCCGGGCACTGGGCGCGAGGGCGTGGCGGACGGCTAGCCGGGACCGCCGCTCGTCGTCGGAGATGTGGCGCACGACGACATCCTCTCCCCCAAGTTTGCAGAGCCGTGGCGAACCTCCTGACGCGCGCCCGTCCGCACCCCTAGGGTGTGGCCCGAACATCCGTCCTCCCCGAGCCCCTCAGGAGCCGATCGTGTCCGAGAACCCCCCGCCTCCTGGACCAGACCAGCCGACCGGTTCTGGCGAGCCGGTGCCGCCGGCCAACCCGTACGGCGCACCCCAGCCTCCGCCACCGCCCTACGGCCAGCCCGCACCCGGGATGCCGCCGGCCGGCCCGCCGTACCCGGCGTACGGACAGCCCGGGGAGAAGCAGCCCGGCAAGGGTTTGGCCATCACCTCGCTGGTGCTGGCCCTGATCCCCTGCATCATCACCAACCTGGTCTCGCTGGTCCTCGCGATCGTCGTGCTGGTCGGCAAGAAGGGCGGCAAGGGGCTCGCGGTCGCCGCCATCATCATCAACATCCTGGTCCTGATCGCCTGGGGTGCGCTGATCGCGCTCGGCGTCGTGCTCTCGGGCACGCCCATCGACGACCTCAAGTCCGGCGAGTGCTTCACGGCCGAGGGACTGACCGGCGACGACGACGGCGTCTCCCAGATCGAGGTCGTCAGCTGCAGCGAGTCGCACGACGGCGAGGTGCTGGCGGTCAAGACGCTCAGCGCTGACGAGGCCGAGGCCTACCAGGACCAGTCCGGTGGGGAGGCCTGCGGCCCGCTCATCGACGCGGAGGTGATCACCGCGCTTCCCGAGGAGGTGACGGTCACCGCGCTCACCCAGAGCGAGGAGCCCGAGTCGGGTGACCATCTGGCCTGCGTCGCCTACCGCGCCGACGGCGACAGCCTGACCGAGAAGCTCGGCTAGACGTCCGGCGGGCGGCGACCGTGACCGAGCCTCCGAGCCCTCCGGGGCCCGAGGAGCCCGATCCGGCGCCGCCCGAGGGCGGCTATCCGTCGTACCACCCGCCCGGCGAGGGCCCGATCACGCCGTGGCAGCCCGCCGAGCCGACCGGACCGCCGCGCCAGTCGACCGGGGTGCGGGCGTTCGTGCTGTCCCTGGCGCCGCTGCTGGTCACCAACCTGGCCTCGATCGTGCTGGCGGTGCTCGCGCTCAGCCGGCCGCGCGACGGCGAGGACCACGGACGCGGGTTCGCGCTGGTCGCCTTGGTGATCGACGTGCTGGTCATCGCCGCCTGGGCTCTGGTCCTCGCCCTCGTCCTGGGCTGAGGACGAACGCTGACAGCAGCGTTGTAACAGTTGACCTGTCATCGAGAGTTCGACAAGGTCGGGACCGTGCCCCCCTCCTCGTCGATCAACCACCCGATCTCCCGACGAGGCGTGCTGGTCGCCTCCGGTGCCGCGGGCACCGCCTTGCTACCCGGCGGACAGGCACCGGCATTCGCGGCGCGCCCCGGACGCCGGGTCGCAGTAATGGGCGGCGGGATGGCCGGGCTTACGGCGGCGCACGAGCTGGCGGAGCGGGGATTCGAGGTCACCGTCTACGAGCCGAGCGCCTGGGGCGGGAAGGCCCGGAGCATCCCCGTGCGCGGCACGGGGCGCGGAGGCCGTCGCGATCTGCCCGGCGAGCACGGCTTCCGGTTCTTCCCGGGCTTCTACCACCACGTCCCGAACACGATGCGCCGGATTCCGTACCAGGGCGGCAGCGTCGGCGACAACCTGGTCAACGCGACCGGCGGCAAGTTCCTCCGCGGCGGAGGACGGGCCGACGGCTTCATCTTCGGCATCGGACCCGACCCGCAGCAGGTGCTCACCGTGGAGGGGCTGCGGAAGTACCTGATGGACAACCTCCGCGGCTCCACCGTGCCGCCGCACGAGCTGGTCCACTTCGTCACCCGGCTGCTGGTGTTCCTGACCAGCTCGGATGCCCGCCGGTTCGGCCAGTGGGAGCACATCAGCTGGTGGAACTTCGTCGGCGCGGACCGGCGCTCGAAGGAGTACCAGACGGTCCTCGCCGCCGGCCTGACCCGCAGCCTGGTCGCGGCGAAGGAGACCATCGCCAGCACCCGCACCATCGGCAACATGGGTGAGGCCTTCGTCTACAACATCATGGGTCGCGGCAACGACGGCGCCCTCGACCGCGTGCTCGACCTGCCGACCAACGAGGCCTGGATCGACCCGTGGATGCGACACCTGACGTCGCTGGGCGTCCGGTTCGTCCGGGGCCAGGGCCTCGAGCGCTACGAGGTCAAGGGCGGCCGGATCCGGTCCGCGTGGCTGCGTAACGGGGCCGGCCAGCGGACCCGGGTCGAGGCGGACTGGTACGTCAACGCCATGCCGGTCGAGCAGGTCACCAGGACCTTCAGCCCGGATCTGCTGCGGCTCGACCCGTCGCTGCGCCGGCTCCGCCAGCTGCACCCCGACTGGATGGTCGGCATCCAGTACTTCCTGCGCAAGCCCATGGACCTCACCCGCGGCCACGTGACGTTCATCGACGCGCCCTGGGCGCTGACCGCGCTGACCCAGGCCCAGTTCTGGAAGGACCGCGACATCGCCCGCGACTACGGCAACGGCGAGGTCGTCGACATCCTCTCCGTCGACGTCTCCAACTGGGACGCTCCGGGCCTCGTCACGCGCAAGTCGGCCAAGCGCTCGCGGCCGCACGAGATCGCCAAGGAGGTGCTGGCGCAGATCCGCTACCACGACACCGCCCGCGACGCGCTGCCGAAGGACGCGGTCCACTCCTGGGCCCTCGACCCCGGCATCCAGTGGGACCCGCAACGCCGCCGCAACACGAACCGCACTCCCTTGCTGATCAACACCGTCGGGTCCTGGGCCGACCGGCCCACCGCCAGGACCAAGATCCCGAACCTCTTCCTGGCCGGCGACTACGTGCGCACCGACATCGACCTGGCGACCATGGAGGGCGCCAACGAGTCGGCCAGGGTGGCCGCCAACGCGATCCTGGACTCCTTCGGCTCCCGCCACGAGCCGGCGGAGACGTTCCGCCTCTACGACCCGCCGGAGTTCCAGGCACTCAAGGCCGTCGACGCTCGCCTGTACGCCGCCGGCCTGCCGAACGCGTTGGACGTACAGCTGCTCTGATCGCGGCAGTGCCCTGAGTCTGAAGTCCATGAGCACTGGGCGTGCTCAGGGTGTGTGCATCGCAAGGCGGCGGAGCGATGGCAGACCGGGTCGTCTTTCGAGCGACGCCAACGCAGCGCGGTGCGTGCCATGTGTGCGCGAAGCGCACACGGACTTTGGACTCAGGGCACTACGCTCGCGGGGTCCGTCGCCTCGCTCGGGAAGTGCCATGACCGATCCACCGATCACCCCACCTCCGGGTGGGCCGCCGGGCCAGTACGGCGCGCCGTTCGGTGCTCCGCCGTTCCCGAACCACTACGGCCAGTCGGGCTACTACGGCCAGCCGGGCTACCAGCCGCCGGCGTCCAAGGCGATGGCCGGCTGGGCCCTCGGGCTGTCGATCTTCAACTGCCTCGGCGTGGGTGCCCTGGTCGCAATCGGGCTCGGCATCGCCGTGCTCGTCAAGGGCCAGCGCGACGGCCGCAACCACGGCGCCGGCATGGCGATCGCCGCGCTGATCATCAGCGCGCTGTGGATCGTGGGCCTCGTGGTCTTCCTCGTGCTCGCCTTCCTGGGCAAGATCGAGATCGACGACTCCGACCGCGACCAGGCCGGCCGGATCACCCACGAGCAGGAGATCTCGCTGTCCTCGCTCCGGGAGGGTGACTGCCTCGCCGAGGAGGAGTTCGACATGTCCTCCGACGAGGGCGAAGACATCTACGAGGTGACCGCCGCGCCTTGCTCGGAGGCGCACTCCCTCGAGGCCTACGTGTCGTTCGACCTCGACGACGGCGACTACCCGGGCGACGACGAGGTGGTCCGGTTGGCGAACACCGGGTGCATCGACCGGTTCGGCGACTTCGTCGGCGTACCGCCCGCACGATCGCGACTGGTGGTCACGTTCATCTACCCGCAGTCGTCATCGTGGCGGATCCAGGACGACCGCGAGGTGCTGTGCTTCGTCGGCGAGGCGGACGGCTCGACCATGGGCACCCTCGAGGGCTCGAAGCGCTAGCCGAATTCTGTCGGAACTCCAGGACACCCACCGCGCCAGCGCACTACGCTCACGCGACCCTTTGCTTGCATGGGATAGGACGCCCGATGACCCAGCCGCCGATGGACCCCCCTCCCCCGTCGTCACCGCCCCCGCCCCCGCCGTCGTCTCCGGACTACGGCTCGGCGCCGTACCAGCCACCCCCACCCTCGGGCGGCGGCTCCGGACTGCTCGGCGGGATCGGACGTCGCGTGATCGGCATCGCGGTCAGCGTCGGACTCGTCGTCGCGGTCGGTGCCGGCATCCGGGCCTTCCAGAACAGCCAGAACGACGCCGACCGCGACGATGACGGCAACATCGCGAGCGAGCAGGACATCGACGTCTTCTCCGTGAAGCAGGGCGACTGCCTCGACGATGCCACCCTGCAGGCCATCGGCACCGACGTGTCCTCGGAGGTGGAAGAGGTCCACGCCATCCCGTGCGCTGACGCGCACACGCTCGAGGCGTACCACGTCTTCGACCTCGAGGGGGACGAGTTCCCGGGCCTCACCCAGGTGCAGGAGCTCTCGGAGAAGGGTTGCGTCGAGGCGTTCACACCGTTCATCGGCGTCCCGTTCGCCAAGTCGCAGCTCGACTTCTTCTACCTCTACCCGCAGATGCTCACCTGGGACGAGCTGGACGACCGGTCGGTCGTGTGTCTGGTCGGCGAGCCCGGCGGCAAGTCGACGACCGGCTCGCTCAAGGGAGTGAAGCGCTAGCTCGGCACGATGCCGGCGCGTCCCTCCCAGGCGCCATGCTCGGAGAGCGGACGGAAGCGGAACGTCGCGAACTCGTGGTGGAAGTCGCGGCGCTTCCGTTCGGCCATCGCCGCGACATGGCGTTCGGCTTCGGGGACGGCGGACCTCCCGTGCACCATCTCCTCCATCTCGCGCACCGAGCGCCAGACGGAGAAGGTCGAGATCGTCCGTGGTGGCCGGAAGCCGGCGAGGGCGAGGGTGACGCCGGGGTGGTCGCGGACGAGCCGCTCGGCGGGCTTGCCCCAATGCAGGAACCGAGGCACTTCGCGCAGGCGCATCCGGGCGACGGTGACGGCGACGACGGGTTCGTCCTGGTGCCAGGCGCCGGCCCGCACCGGTAGGTCGGGCAGGGCCTTCAGGGTCGACCAGCGTCGCAGGAACTCCAGGCGCACGTGCCAGCCACCGGCGAGGTGGCGACCGAGGGCGTCCTCGGCCAGGAAGCGATCGACGGCTGCCTCGTCGCGCCACTGCGCGAAGACGGCGATGCGGCGCAGCTGCAGTCGGTCCGGGGAGACGGTGGGTGCGCCGAGCCGCATCAGCGCCAGAGCCTCGGCATGATCCAGCCCAGGAACGGTTCTGCTGGACGGCGGTCGCGCGAGGGCCCGCGCCGTCACCGTGGGTGGGAGCTCCGCCAGGTGGAACGTGTGGATGGTCACGGTGCGCGTTCCAGCTTGTAGTGAAGGCGCAGCGCCAGCATCGTGCGGAGGCGCAGCTCGTGATCGGTGCGCAGCACGCCACGATCATCCACGTACACGTGGAAGGTCTCGTGCAGTGGCGCGCGGGCAGCGAAGTCGCGACCGTCGCGCACGACGACGTACGCGCCGTCCTGACCGAACCCGCCCGGCGGCGACTCGAGGACCAGCCCGCCGTCGTCGGTGACGGACGGCCGCAGGAAGACCTGGAGGTTGCCCGACTCGAGCGGGAACGCGACATGGACGCTCGGCCGGTCGGCTCCGGGGAGGGTGCGGGCCGAGTAGCTGCCACTGAACACGTGGCGGCCACTGCTTCGCAACGTACGCAGCCAGGCGGCGGCAACCTGTACGCCGTCGCCACCGCGGATCAGGGTGACCTGGCTGTCCATGCCGTGGGCCACGTCGAGGGGCCGCATCGGCAGGGCGAGCTGCTCGACCCGACGGCCGTAGAGGCGCGCGACCAGCTCCCCCGCCGGCCAGAAGAGCGGCGACCAGCTGGTCCACACCTCCATCCCCCACGCCGCGGTGTGCTCGTAGAAGTCGCGGATCTCAGGCCGCAGCCGCGCGGAGTCGAACCCGGGGCCGTCCAGCATCGCCATCGAGGGCAGCAGGCCGGCGCTCGGGTCGTGCTGGTCCAGCACCAAGCCGCTCCGGCTTGCCTCGCCTTCCAGCCAGCCGTCCGCAACCCTCGCCGAGCTGCTCATCGGGGCGTCGAGCCACGCCTCACCGCCCTCGAGATCGACGGCCCTGCCAGTGAGCCGCCAGAACTTCCGGGACCCGCGGTCCAGCAGGTGGGGCACCGTCAGACGACGGCGAGCGGCAGGAGCGTCTGACCCGTGGGGCCGATCTGGATCTCGGTGCCCATCTCCGGGCAGACGCCGCAGTCGTAGCAGGGCGTCCAGCGGCAGTCCTCGACCTCGACGTCGGTGGACGGGTCGATCGCGTCCTCCCAGTCGGCCCAGAGCCAGTCCTTGTCGAGCCCGGAGTCGAGGTGGTCCCACGGGAGCACCTCGTCGTAGTCGCGCTCGCGGGTGGTGTACCAGTCGAGGTCGACGCCGGTGCCGGCCAGCGCCTGGTCGGTGGCCTCGACCCAGCGGTCGTAGGAGAAGTGCTCGCTCCAGCCGTCGAAGCGGCCGCCGTCGCGCCAGACCTGCTCGATCACCGCGCCGACCCGGCGGTCGCCGCGCGAGAGCAGTCCTTCGATGATGCCGGGCTTGCCGTCGTGGTAGCGGAAGCCGATCGCCCGGGCGAACTTCTTGTCGTCGCGGACGGTGTCGCGCAGCTGCTTGAGCCGCGCGTCGGTGGTCTCGTGGTCGAGCTGCGACGCCCACTGGAACGGCGTGTGCGGCTTGGGCACGAACCCGCCGATCGAGACCGTGCACCGGATGTCGTTGCGGCCGGAGACCTCCCGGCCCTTGGCGATCACCTTGCGCGCGAGGTCGGCGATCTGGAGGACGTCCTCGTCGGTCTCGGTGGGGAGGCCGACCATGAAGTAGAGCTTCACCTGCCGCCAGCCGTGGGAGTACGCCGTGGCGACGGTGCGGATCAGGTCTTCCTCGGTGACCATCTTGTTGATCACCTTGCGCATCCGCTCCGACCCACCCTCGGGGGCGAACGTCAGCCCCGAGCGCCGGCCGTTGCGCGAGAACTCGTTGGCCAGCGTGATGTTGAAGGCGTCGACGCGGGTCGAGGGAGCGACAGCGAGACGTTGGTGCCCTCGTAGCGGTCGGCCAGCCCCTTGGCCACCTCGCCGATCTCGGTGTGGTCGGCGCGAGCTCAGGGACAGCAGGCCGACCTCCTCGAAGCCGGAGGAGCGGATGCCGTTCTCGACCATGTCGCCGATGGTCTTGATCGAGCGCTCGCGCACCGGGCGGGTGATCATGCCGGCCTGGCAGAAGCGGCAGCCGCGGGTGCAGCCGCGGAAGATCTCGACCGAGAACCGCTCGTGCACGGTCTCGGCCAGCGGCACCAGCGGCTTGCGCGGGTAGGGCCAGGCGTCGAGGTCCATCAGCGTGTGCTTGGTGACCCGGAACGGGATGCCGGGGCGGTTGGGCACCACGGCCTCGATGGACCCGTCGGCGCCGTACGTGACGTCGTAGAACTTCGGGACGTAGATGTTGCCGGTGACCGCGAGCCGCCGGAGCAGCTCGTCGCGTCCGCCGGGCGGCCCTCGCCCTTCCACTCGCGCACGACCTCGGAGATCGCGAGCACGACCTCCTCGCCGTCGCCGAGCACGGCTGCGTCGAGGAAGGCGGCGACCGGCTCGGGGTTGAACGCGGCGTGGCCGCCGGCCAGCACGATCGGGTCGTCGTCGCCGCGGTCGACCGCGTGCAGCGGGATGCCGGCGAGGTCGAGGGCGTTGAGCATGTTGGTGTAGCCGAGCTCGGTGGAGAAGCTGAGCCCGAACACGTCGAAGGCCTGCACCGGCCGGTGGGCGTCGACGGTGAACTGCGGGATCGGTCCGGCGGCGTCGCCGGTGCGCATCACGTGCTCCATGTCCGGCCACACCGAGTAGGTGCGCTCGGCCAGGATCCAGTCGCGCTCGTTGAGCACCTCGTAGAGGATCTGGACGCCCTGGTTGGGCAGCCCGACCTCGTAGGCGTCGGGGTACATCAGCGCCCAGCGGACGGTCTCGCCGCCGTCGGGCGCGCAGTCCCAGTCCTTGACCGTGGAGTTCAGCTCGCCGCCGACGTACTGGATCGGCTTGGAGACCTCGTGGAGACGAGGCTCGAGGCGAGCGAAGACGCTGGTGGACATCCCGCGAGTCTACGAGGGGATCGACGGGAGCCGAATTCTGCGGAAGTCTCGGGTCGTGCACGCGCTCCGGGCCGCTGTCGTGTACGACGGCGAGCAGTTCCTCGACGGCGGCGCGACCGTGCTCGTCGAGGGCGGCACGATCGCGGG
Organism: uncultured Actinomycetota bacterium; assembly: GCA_963769475.1. Lineage (GTDB taxonomy): Bacteria > Actinomycetota > Actinomycetes > Propionibacteriales > Nocardioidaceae > Nocardioides. The sequence continues at coordinate 1,196,343 of CAVYLX010000005.1, forward strand.
TGTCGAGTCCGTGGCGTGCGACCTGCCGGCCGACTGCCCCGTCACGGAGTACGCCGGCACCTTGCTGCCCGGCCTCTTCGACTGCCACGTGCACCTGGTCGCCGACGCCACCATCGGCGGGCTCGAGCGCGCCGCCAGCCTACGAGGAAGCCGGCCTCGACGCGGTGATCACCCAGTCGCTGCAGCAGCAGGCCGCGGCCGGCGTCACCACCGTGCGCGACCTGGGCGACATCGGGTTCCGGACCCTGCACCACCGCGACCACCCGGTCGACGGCCTGCCCCGGATCGTGGCGGCGGGCCCGCCACTCACGACCGTCGAGGGCCACTGCCACTTCATGGGCGGTGTGGCCGAGGGCCCGAACGCCATCCGCGCGGCGGTGGACGAGCACGCCCTGCGCGGCGTCGACGTGATCAAGGTGATGGCGTCGGGCGGCATGCTGACGCCGGGCTCCGACCAGCTCGGCGTGCAGTTCACTCCGGAGGACCTGCGCCAGGTGGTCGTCCTGTGCCCACGAGCACGGCCTGGCCGTGCTGGCCCATGCCCACTCGCTGGCGGGTGCCCGGCACGCCGTGGCCGCCGGCGTCGACGGACTGGAGCACTTCACCTGCCTCACCGCCGAAGGAGTGCAGGTCCCCGGCGACCTGCTCGACGAGATCGTTGCCCGCGGCATCGTCGTGGACATGACGCTCGGCGTCGACCAGGCCGTGCTGGACGCTCTCGGAGAGCCACCGCCGATCATCAGGGTCCTGATGGACAAGCTCGGTCTCGACCCCGAGACGATGTTCTCGCAGCGGATCGGAGCCGTCGGGATCCTCCGCGAGGCCGGCGTACGCCTGGTGACCGGGGTCGATGCCGGCGTCGCTCCACCGAAGGCGCACGGCAATGCCTGGCTCGCGCTGCACGACCTGGTGAAGGGCGGGCACACACCGGCCGAGGCGCTGGCCACCGCGACGTCCGACGCCGCGGCCGTGTGCGGCCTGGGCGAGGTGACCGGCCGGCTGGCCGCTGGGTACGCCGCCGACCTGCTTGTCGTCGACGGCGACCTCCGCTCCGACATCGAGGCCCTCGGCCGGCCGCTCTCCGTGCACGTCCGGGGAGTTCGCACCCCTCCCTAGGATTCGGGCATGACCGCGACTGCGACCACCGGCCGCCTCTCCTGGACGCTGGTGGTCCCGGCCGTGGCGGTCGCGGTCCTGGTCGGCACCTGGGGCCGGCACCCAGGCGACGTCGTGCTGGCCCTGGCGGCGCTGGTGCTCGTCGGTGCCGTGATCGCGTCGGTCCACCACGCCGAGGTCGTGGCGCATCGCGTCGGGGAGCCGTTCGGCTCGCTGATCCTCGCGGTGGCGGTCACCGTGATCGAGGTCGGTCTGATCGTGATGCTGATGACCAGCGGTGGTCACGGCGTCAGCACCTATGCCCGGGACACGGTGTTCGCCGCCCTGATGATCACGCTCAACGGGATCGTCGGCATCTCCCTGCTGGTGGGTGCGCTCAAGCATCACCTGGTGAGCTTCAACGCCTCGGGCACGGGATCGGCGTTGTCGACGGTGATCGCCCTGGCCGCGGTGACCATGGTGCTCCCGGCGTTCACGATCTCCGCCGAGGGACTGGAGTACTCGTCGTCGCAGCTCGCGGTCGCCGCGGTGGCCTCGATGGTGCTCTACGGCGGGTTCGTGTTCACCCAGACCGTCCGGCACCGCGACTTCTTCCTGCCCGTGACCAGCGACGAGTACGGGCGGGTCACCGGCCTGCTCGACGAGGACGGCGACGGGCACGCCGATCCACCCTCGGACCGGCAGGCGTGGCAGAGCCTGGGACTGTTGCTGGCTTCGCTGGTCTCGGTGGTCGGCCTGGCCAAGCTGCTGTCCCCCACGATCGAGCAGGCGGTCGCCGACGCCGGGCTCCCCTACGCCGTCGTCGGCGTCGTGATCGCGCTGCTGGTGCTCGCGCCCGAGAGCATCGCCGCCGTCCGCAACGCCGCTCGCGACCGCGTGCAGATCAGCCTCAACCTCGCCTTCGGGTCGGCCATGGCGTCGATCGGCCTGACCATCCCCACCATCGCCGTGGCCATGATCTGGATCGACGGGCCGCTCGAGCTCGGTCTCGAACCCATGCAGCTGGTGCTGCTGTCCATCACGGTCGTCGTCTCGGTGCTCACCATCGCCCAGGGCCGCGCGAAGGCCCAGCAGGGGCTGGTCCACCTGGTGCTGCTCGCCACCTTCATCTTCCTGGCGGTCAACCCGTGAACCCGACGCGAGCACTGGCCCTGCTGCTGACGCTCGGCGCCCTCGCCGCCTGCAGCGGAGACGACGAGCCGCCGCGCGACCCCGACCGGGTCGTGCTCGCCCCCGCCGACCCGAGCTCCGGCCACACCCACGCCGCCGGTGGCAACGGCGCGACCATCGGCGACGGGACCACCCCGACTGCCGGCGGCTGGTCGCTGGCCGATCTCCGGCTGCCGCAGCGCGCCGGTGAGACCGGCGACCTGAGCTTCCGGGTGGTCGACGCGGCAGGCGAACCGCTGCTCGACTACACCGAGGAGCAGACCAAGCTGCTGCACCTCTACGTCGTGCGCAACGACCTGCAGGACTACCGGCACCTGCACCCGACCATGGCCGCCGACGGCACCTGGACCGCCCGGGCCAACCTGGCCGGACCCGGCTCCTACCGCGTGATCGCCGAGTTCTCGCCCGCGTCGGATCCCAAGGCCCGCCACGTCGTGCTCGGCCGCTCCGACATCGTGCCCGGCACCTGGGCGCCGGAAGAGATCTCGAGCGCGACGACCGGCGACGACGGCGTCGTGCAGGTGGCCGCGCCCGAGACCGTGCCGTCCGGCCCCGACCAGCGGATGACGCTCACGATCAGCGGCACCGAGGGCGGCGCCCCGACCCTCGGCAGCTACCTCGGCACCTACTCCCACCTGACCGGCTTCAACACCGAGACCGGCAGGTTCACCCACGTCCATCCGTACGGCGAGCCGAAGGTCGGCGACGACGGCACCGAGCTCACGTTCCACACCGAGTTCTCGGAGCCGGGGCGCTACGTGTTCTTCGTGCAGGTGCGGGTCGACGGGTTCGTGCACACGGTGCCGGTCTCGACGACCGTTACGTGAGGTCGGCCTCCGCCGGCGCGTCTGCCTCGTCGGCGTGGGCGATGTGGGTGAGCTGGCGCCAGATCAGCACCACGAAGACGGCCGAGCCGGCGAACGCGAACCAGAACGGCGCGGTCACGCCCCAGTGCTGGGCCAGCAGTCCCCCGATGCCGGCGCCCACGACCAGCCCGCCGAAGACGCCGACCAGGTTGACGCTGCCGACGCGGCCTTGGAGCTCGGTCGGCACCGCGCGCTGACGGACGGTGATCGAGGTGGTGCCCCAGATGAACGCGTGCGCGCCGAACACGAAGAAGATCGGCATGGCCACCCACGGGCTGCGGGTCAGCGCGAGGCCGAGGTGGGTGAAGGTCTCGAAGACCAGCCCGATCCGCATGATGTTGCCGAGGCTGACCCGGCGGGTGATCCAGCCGTAGGAGAGGACGCCGAGCAGGCCACCGAGCGCACCCACGGTCGTCACCAGGCCGAAGCCGATCTCACCCAGGCGCAGGCGCTGGGTCGCGTAGAGCACCAGCACCGACCAGGCGGCCCCGAAGGTGATGTTGAACGTGAAGATCGTCAGCACCAGCGTGCGCACGGCGGCGTGGTGGGCCACCCACCGAAAGCCCTCCGCGATGTCGTGGCGGATGTGCGACAGCGTCTCCGGGTCACGGGCGTGGTGCGGCAGCGCCAGTCTCGAGATCAGCATCGCGCCGAGCAGCACGAGGATGGCCTGGATCGCGAACGGCCACGCCATTCCGACCGCGAAGAGGGCGGCGCCGATCGGCGGCCCGGCCAGCTGGTTGACGGTGATGAAGCCGGTCTGCAGCCGCGAGTTGGCGATGGCCAGGTCGTCGCGGTGCACGAGCATCGGCAGCAGCGTGCTCGAGGCGTTGTCGGCGAACATCTCCGCGGTGCCGAGCAGGAACATCGCCAGCAGCACCAGCACGATCGAGACGGTGCCGGTGGCGATCGCGGTGGCGAGCAGCACGAGCACGACGCAGCGCATCAGGTCGACGGTCATCACGATCAGCCGTCGGTCGAGGCGGTCGGTCAGCGCGCCGGCGTACAGGCCGAAGAGGAGGGGTGGCGCCCACTGCAGGAGCGCGGCCAGGGCGACCAGGAACTCCTGGTCGGTCTGCGACGCGACCAGCAACGGCCCGGCCGCCAGGGCGATGCCGTCGCCGATGTTGCTGATCCAGGAGGAAGCGAGCAGCCACCGGAAGCCGGTGCCGAGCCGGGCCGGCGCCACGGTCTCGAGGAGTCTGCTCACTGGCGCGACGGTAGCCGTGCTGGCGGTCTCGCGTCAGTCGGTTTTCGGCGTCGCTGGTAGACGTCCGCCTCGTGGCGGACGGGGGTCAGCCCGTCAGGCGGGCTGCATCTCCTGCAGCGGGGCGGTGTCGAGGAGCTCGGCCGCCCGAGATGCGACCAGCCTGTCGTTTTCCTCGGTGAGCCGCAGGATGAGGGACTCAAGCTCGGCCACACGCGCACGGAGCCGAGCGTTCTCGGCGGTGGTGCGGGGGTCTCGCAGGTCGCTGTTCATGTAGCCGATCAGCGCCTTGGCCATATGAAGAGAACCTTCCGATCAGAGGGGGCGGTCCAAGCGGTTGTGGACCGTCTTCAAGAGTCCCACCAAGCAGGCTCTTGGTCAATCCGGGACGGCTGACTGCCGTGCGGCCACGCGGCGAACTCTCGGCACCGGCTGGCACTTCGGACAGAAGTACGACGACCGGTTCATGAACGAGATCCGCCGGATGGGCGTGCCGCACCGCTCGCAGGGCTCGTCCTGGCGCCCGTAGGCGTTCAGGGAGCGCTCGAAGTAGCCGGACTCACCGTTGACGTTGACGTAGAGGGAGTCGAAGGAGGTGCCGCCCTGACCCAGCGCCTCGGCCATCACGGTCCGGGCGTGGCCGAGCAGGTCGCGTACCTGGCCGGCGGTGAGCCGGTCGGCCGGCCGGTCGCCGTGGATCCGGGCCCGCCACAGCGCCTCGTCGGCGTAGATGTTGCCGACGCCGGAGATCAGGCCCTGGTCGAGCAGCAGCCGCTTCACGCCTGCGGAGCGCTTGCGCGCCCGGCGTACGAACTCGTCGTCGTCGAACTCGGGATCGAGCGGGTCGCGGGCGATGTGGACGATCTCGGACGGGAGCTCGGCGCCGCCCTGCGACACCGAGAGGCCGCCGAACATGCGCTGGTCGGCGAAGCGGATGTCCTGGCCGCCGTCGAGCACGATCCGGACCCGCAGGTGCCGCTCGGGCGGAGCCCCTGTGGGCTGCACGAGCATCTGCCCGCTCATGCCGAGGTGGCCGAGCAGTGCGTCGCCGTTGTCGAGCGGCAGCCAGAAGTACTTGCCCCGCCTGCGGGCGTCGGTGATCCGGCGCCCGACCAGGGCCTCGGCGAAGCCCTGCGGGACCGCGCGGGTCGCGGCGTACGGGGCGAGGGATGAAGCACCTCGACCAGCTTGATGGTGCTGCCGAGCACGTGGCGCGCGAGGCCGGCCCGGACGACCTCGACCTCGGGGAGCTCGGGCACCGCTATTCGGCGATGTCGGTGAGGTCGTGGACGGCCGCGGACTGCGGCTCGGCCGCGCCGACGTCGGTGATGCCGAGCTCGCCCGCGATCGCCCGGTAGGCGGTCTCGGCGGCGGCCTGCTCGGCTTCCTTCTTCGAGCGCCCCACGCCGTTGCCGTGCATGCGGTCGGCGACGCGGACCTGGGCGGTGAAGGTCTTCATGTGGTCGGGGCCGTCGTCCTCGATGACGTACTCGGGTACGCCGAGGGACTGGTCGGCCGCGAGCTCCTGGAGCGAGGTCTTCCAGTCGAGACCGGCTCCGAGGGCGGACGCCGCCTCGATGAGCGGGTCGAACAGCTTGTGCACGACCAGGGACGACGCCTCGATGCCGCCGCTCATGTGCACGGCGCCGATCACCGCCTCGACGGTGTCGGACAGGATCGAGGCCTTGTCGCGGCCACCGGTGCTCTCCTCGCCACGCCCGAGCTTGATCTGCTCGCCGAGGTCGATGACGCGGGCCACCTCAGCGAGGGCGCGGGCGTTGACCACCGCTGCGCGCAGCTTGGCCAGCCGGCCCTCGGAGAGGTCGGGGTGCATGACGTAGAGCGTCTCGGTGACGACCACGCCGAGCACCGAGTCGCCCAGGAACTCCAGGCGCTCGTTGGTCGGCAGCCCGCCGTTCTCGTAGGCCCACGAGCGGTGGGTCAGGGCGCGGTCGAGCAGCGCGGGGTCCAGAACTGGATCCCCGAGCGCCGAGCGAAGCTCGGTGTAGTCGGTCGAACCGGTGTCGGTGATGCCGGTGTCCGCGAGGTGCGTCAGAGGACCTGGCGCCGGTCGGCCTTGGCGCCGTACTGGCCGCAGGTACCGCACGCGCGGTGGGGCAGGTGCTTCGCGCCACACGCGGGGTTGGCGCAGGTCACCAGGGTCGGCGGAACGGCCTTCCACTGCGAACGCCGGTGGCGCGTGTTGCTGCGCGACATCTTCCGCTTCGGGACTGCCACTGTCTTCTCCTCAGTTACTTCGTTCAGGGGCACTGCGTTCGGGGCTGCTGCTGTCGGTGCGGGGCTCGAGCTGGGCCAGCGCCGTCCATCGCGGGTCGATCGCAGCCTCGTGCGCGTGCTCGGGGTCGTCCGCCAGGCGAGCACCACATTCGGTGCACAACCCAGGACAGTCGTCCTCACACAACGGCTGGAACGGTAGTGCGAGCACCACCGCGTCCCGCAGCAGGGGTTCGAGATCGAGCAGGTCGTCCTCGAGCTTGCTGACCTCGTCGTCCTCCTCGGAAGGCTCCTGACCACGGCGATCGTCGTACACGAACAGCTCCTGGAACGTGACCTCGATGTCGTCTGAGATCGGTTCCAGGCACCGCGCGCACTCGCCGTCGAGGGCGGCTATCGCCGTCCCCGTGACCAGAACACCCTCCATGACCGCTTCGAGACGCAGGTCAAGTTCGACCGGCGCACCTTCGGCGACACGAAGTACTTCGATGCCCAGATCTGCTGGAGCCGGAACCGTCCGTGACACCTCGCGCTGGGACCCCGGGCGGCGGCCGAGCTCGCGAGTGTCGAGCACGAGCGGCGCTCTCGGGTCCAGGCTGCTCAGGGGTTCACTTCCGGGTCCGGGCACAAACAGATCAGCGAGAAGCGTATCCGGCAGGTGACCACCGGAGCAAAACGCAGGCGTACGGCGCCTCGCTCAGGCCTTGTCGCCCTCCGCGGCCATCTTCTCGGCCAGGCGGGCGGTGAGCTGGGTCAGCACGAAGTCGGGCACCAGGCCGGAGACGTCGCCGCCGAAGGCCGCGACCTCCTTGACCAGGCTGGAGGCGAGGAAGGAGTACTCGGGGCTGGTGGGGATGAACACCGTCTCGACCTCGGTCAGGGAGGCGTTCATCTGGGCCATCTGCAGCTCGTAGTCGAAGTCGCTGACCGCCCGCAGGCCCTTGACGATCGCGTGGATGCCGTTGTCGGTGCAGAACGTCGTGAGCAGCCCGGTGAAGCCGTCGACGCGGACGTTGTCGAAGCCCGCGCACGCCTCCTCGAGCATGGCGATCCGCTCGTCGGGCGTGAACAGGCGGTGCTTCGAGGCGTTGACGCCGACGGCGACCACGACCTCGTCGAACAGGCTCGAGGCCCGGGACACGATGTCGATGTGCCCGTTGGTCACCGGGTCGAAGGATCCGGGGCACACGGCTCTGCGCACGGTCAGTCGCCTTCCGTCTCGGGAGGGTCCATGGGGGCTGCGTGACCGTACCAAAGCACGGTCTCCCCGTAGCGCTTCGACCGCGCGTCGACCAGCCCGTCGGGCCACTGCGGCTCGGGGCTCCGGGAGGACCGCTCGACGACCACCATGGCGTCGGGCACCAGCCAGCCCTGGCTGACCAGGGCGGCCAGGTCGGCGGCGACCGCCTCCTCGGACAGCGGGTAGGGCGGGTCCAGGAAGGCGATGTCGTACGGCGCCGCCGGCGGCCGGGCGACCGTGCCCGCGACCGTGGCGACGCGCACGTCGGCCTTCGGGAAGCCCAGCGCCTGCGCGTTGGTGCGGATCAGGCCCGCTGTGCGCCGGTCGTGCTCGACCAGCGTCACCACGCCGGCCCCGCGCGACCAGGCCTCGAGGCCGACGGCCCCGGAGCCGGCGTACAGGTCGAGGAAGCGGAGCCCGTGGAGCGAGCCGCACCACGCCTCGATCGCCGAGAACAGCGCCTCGCGGACGCGGTCGCTGGTGGGTCGGGTGCTGTCGCCCCGGGGCGTGGTGAGCCGGCGGCCGCCGGCCGCGCCACCGATGATGCGAGTCACGACTTGTCCATGAACTCGGACTTCACCGACTCCTCGAGCATGGTCACCTTCTCGGCCAGTCCGGGCGCCGACCCGAGGCCGGGGTCCCGGTCGAGCAGCGCCTCCGCGGCCGTGCGCGCCTCGACGATGGTCTTCTCGTCGCGCAGCACCCGCAGGTTCTCCAGGCCGGTCCGGTACCCCGACTGCGACTTGCCGAGCACGTCGCCCTCACGACGCTGCTCGAGGTCGACGCGGCTCAGCTCGAAGCCGTCGGTCGTGGCGGCCACCGCGTCCAGCCGCTCGCGGGCCGGCGACTCGAAGGTCGGCCGACGCCACCAGCAGGCAGATGCCGGCATGACCACCTCGGCCGATCCGGCCGCGCAGCTGGTGCAGCTGGGAGACACCGAACCGGTCGGCGTCGAGCAGCACCATCGCGGTCGCGTTGGGCACGTCGACGCCGACCTCGATCACCGTCGTCGCCACCAGCACGTCGATCTCCCCGGCGGCGTAGGCGCGCATCGTCGCCTCCTTCTCCTCCGGCGTCATCCTGCCGTGCAGCTTGGCGACGCGGAGGCCGGCCAGCGGCCCCTCGGCGAGCTCGACGACGACCTCCTCGACCGCGGCCAGAGCAACCTTCTCGCGCTGCACCTCCTGCCCCTCGGAGTCGAGATCGGGCTGGTCGGCCTCCCCCTGCTCGAGCTCGTCGCCGCTGATCCGCGGGCAGACGACGTACGCCTGGTGGCCCTTCTCGACCTCCTCGCGCACCCGCTCCCAGACCCGGCTCATCCACGTGGGGTGGTCGAGGAGGTTGACGACGTTGGTCTGGATGGGTGCCCGGCCCGCAGGCAGCTCAGTGAGCGTGGACACCTCGAGGTCGCCGAACACCGTCATCGCGACGGTGCGCGGGATGGGCGTCGCCGTCATCACCAGGACGTGGGGCGGCTCCCCCGCCTTGTCGGTGAGGGCGGCGCGCTGCTCGACGCCGAAGCGGTGCTGCTCGTCGACGACGACCAGGCCGAGGTCGGCGAAGGAGACGTGCTCCTCGAGCAACGCGTGGGTGCCGATCACGATGCCGGCCTCGCCGCTGGCGATGTCGAGCAGCGGCTGCCGGCGCTGGGTCTTGGTCATCGAACCGGTGAGCAGGCTGACCGTCGTGGCCTCCGCGGCGCCGCCGAGCATGCCGCCCGAGGCCAGGTCGCCGAGCATCGCCGTGATCGAGCGCAGGTGCTGCTGGGCGAGCACCTCGGTGGGTGCCAGCAGCGCCGCCTGTCCGCCGGAGTCGACCGTGCGCAGCATCGCGCGCAAGGCGACGACCGTCTTGCCGGAGCCGACCTCACCCTGGAGCAGGCGGTTCATCGGGTGCGGCTGGGCGAGGTCGTGCGCGATCTGCTCGCCGATCTCGACCTGGCCCTGGGTGAGCTCGAAGGGCAGGCGGGCGTCGAAGGCGGCCTGGAGGACGCCGTCGCCTCCGTCGCGGGCCACGGCACCGAGGGCCCGGACCTCGCGGCGGCGCCGACCCAGCACCAGCTGGGTGACCAGCGCCTCCTCGAACCGGAACCGCCGCTGCGCCCGCGTCACCTGCCCGTAGTCGTCGGGCGAGTGGATCCAGTCGTAGGCCCGGCGGGCGTCGAGCACGTCGTGGGTGGTGCGGATCTCCTCGGGCAGTGCCTCGGGGACGTCGAGGACGGTGCGGGCGAACGACACCGCCCGCTGGATGTCCCAGGAGTCGAGGCCCTTGGTGAGCGGGTAGATCGGGTAGTAGGCGCCGATGTCGACGGTCTCCTCGTCGTCGGTCTCGCCGAACAGCAGCATCGTCGGGTTGGTCAGCTGCCACTGGCTCTGGAACCGGCCGGCCTGCCCGAGGAACAGGCCGCGCCGCCCGACCGGCAGCCGTTTCTCCTGCCACTCGGAAATGTGCTTGGCCTTGGAGAAGAACGTCATCCGCAGCGAGGGCCCGTCGGTCTGCAGCACGGTCTCCAGCCGGTACGCCGTCCTGCCCGAGCGGCGGTCCTGGTAGGTCTTCACCACGGCGGAGGAGATCTCGCCGACGACGGTCAGCAGCTGTCCCTCGGCGAGCTCGTCGACCCGGGTGAGCTCACCGGTCTTCAGGTAGCGCCGCGGGAAGTGGTTCATCAGCTGGCCGACGGTCTCGATCCCGAGCTTGTCGACGAGCTTGTCGCGCTTGCCCTTGGCGTCGCCGAACACCGTTGCGACAGGCGAGTCGAACGTGATCACAGCTGCTCCGGTTACTCCACCGACAGGAGCAGCGGGTACCGCTCCTGCCCACCGTCGTACACCACGACGTCGACATGGGGGTGCTCCTGGTCGACCCAGGCGGCCGCCCGGTCGGCCAGTCCGTCGGCGTCCTCGCCGGCGACCAGCGTGACCAGCTCGCCTCCGCCGGCCAGCAGCCGACCGAGTACGCCGATGACGACGTCGTCGAGGTCATCGCCCACCACGGCGAAGTCGCCCTCGATCACGCCGAGCACGTCGCCGGGCTCGCACGGCCCGGCCATCGTCATCGCCTGCTTGACCGCGATGGTGACCGCGCCGTGGCGGGCGTGGCGAGCGGTGGCGGTCATCTCGAGGATGTCCTGGTCGAACGCGCGGCCCGGCTCGTGCACGGCCATCGCCGCGAGCCCTTGCACCTGCGCCTGGGTCGGGATCACCGCGACCCGGATGCCGAGGTCGGCCTCGGCGGTGCGGGCCGCGATCTCGGCCACGCGCACGGAGTCGTGGTCGTTGGGCAGCACCACGACCTCGCGCGCCCCGCATCGGGTGATCGCCTCGAGGATCTGGCCGGTCGAGGGCCGTCGTCCCGGGCCGCCGGACACGACGACCGCTCCCGCCTCCTCGAACAGGGCCTGCAGGCCTGGGCCAGCGGCGACGGCGACGATCGACCTGCCGGTGCGCTGCTCGGGCGCCGCCCGGGTCTCCGCGTGCTCGGCGATCTGCTCGGCGAAGTGGGTGACCCTGCACGCGGTGGGGACGCCCGGCCTCGATGCCCGCCTCGATCGCTGCGCCGACGTCGTCGACATGGACGTGGACGTTCCAGAGGCCCTCGCCGCCGACGACGACGAGCGAGTCGCCCAGCGCGCCGAGGGCGGACCGGAGGTCGGGGATGTGGTCGTCGGTCGCCTCGAGCAGGTACATCACCTCGTACGCCGGACCGTCGGCCGTGAGGTCGCCGTCAACGGCGGCGTGCGGCGCGTGCGGGATGGGAATCTGGTGCTGGCCGAGCGGGCTGTGCACCGGCACCGGCCGGCGACCGGTCAGTGCGGTCTCGGCGGCGTCGAGGATCACGCAGATCCCGCGCCCGCCGGCGTCGACCACGCCCGCGTCGCGCAGCACCTGCAGCTGCTCGGGGGTGCGGGCCAGAGCCTCGCGGGCGGCCAGGGCGGCGCTCGTGAACACGTCGCGGGCCCGGGTGTCGGGCTTCGAGGCCCGCGCCTGCGCGGCCTCGGAGGCGGCCCGGCAGACGGTCAGCATCGTGCCCTCGACCGGCACCCCCACGGCGGCGTAGCTCGCCTCGGTGGCGCAGTGGAGGGCGTCGGCCATGACCGACGCGTTGCGCTCCTCGGGGCTGGCCGCGGCCATCCGCCGGGCGATCGCGCCGAGCATCTCGCTGAGGATCACGCCGGAGTTGCCGCGGGCGCCGAGCAGGGCGCCCCTGGCCATCGCCGCGAGCGCCGGATCGCGCTCAGGGTCTGCGGACCCGTTGACGGCGTCGCGGATCGCGTCGCGGGCGGCGGAGATGGTGAGGTACATGTTCGTGCCGGTGTCGCCGTCGGGCACGGGGTAGACGTTGAGAGCGTCGATCTCCTCCCGGGCGCCTGCCAGAGCGTCGGTGGCGATGTCGACGAAGCGCAGCACGACGGCGAGCTCGATACCGCCGCCGCGGGGTGCCTCTTCCATGCGCCTGCCTCGGAGTTCGGGGTGCCGGAGCCCACAGGGTAGTGCGATGGTGATGGGGGCACGTGGACCTCAAGCGCGTCGATGGTCTCGACGCGCCTGTCGCGAGTTCGAAGCTCACTCGCGACGCTTGCTCGACCTTCGCTCACGACGGAGCCCGCTCGTTCCTCGCGGGCTCCTGTTCGCTCGATTTTCTGAGAGCCGGGTGGTTCGGATACTCTTGCTCGGTTGCCCGCTCTACGGGCCATCACCCCATCTTTCTAGTTTCAGGAGTCATCGTGGCTGCCGTGTGCGACATCTGCGCGAAGAAGCCGACCTTCGGCAACAACCGCCCGTGGTCCCGCAAGATCACCAAGCGTCGGTTCAACCCGAACATCCAGCGGGTCCGCGCCACCGTCAACGGCACCCCGAAGCGCCTCAACGTGTGCACCGGCTGCCTCAAGGCCGGCAAGGTCACCCGCTGACCCCACCTCAGACCTGAGGGAGCAAGCCGAGGCCGTCACCCAATGGGTGGCGGCCTCGTGTTTTGTCCTCGTTGAGATTTCCCCGGCCAGCCGGGGAAATCTGAACTTGTGGGGCGATGCATTGCCTGACAAGTGCAGGGATCCCCGGTCAGCCGGGGATTCCTGAGGCTGGTGGGACGAGCTAGAAGTGGGTCCAACCGGTGGAGCCGGCGTACGGCGCGCCGTCGACGGTCACGGTGCCGGCCTCGCCATCCGAGACCGCACCGACCACAGCCCAGCCAGCCGGCACGCTCGCCACGTCGCTGAACGTCGCGAGCAGTGCGTGGTCGTCTCCCCCGCCGAGGATGAACTCGATCGGGTCGGCGCCGATGGCCGCGCCCACCGCCACCAGCGGCTCGGGGATCTCGAAGGCCGCTTGGTGGACGTCGATGGCCACTCCCGAGGCCACGGCGAGGTGGCCGGCCTCGGACAGCAGGCCGTCGGAGATGTCGATCATCGAGGTGGCGCCGGCCTCGGCGGCCACCACGCCGGCGTCGTACGGCGGCTCCGGGCGTCGGTAGGCCTCCACCAGCACCCGGGGCGACCGGAAGCCACGGCCCAGCACCGCGAGGCCGCCCGCGGCCCAGCCCTGGCGCCCGGTGATGGCCAGCACGTCGCCCGCCATCGCTCCGGATCGCAGCACCGGTGCCTGGGTGCAGGCCCCGATCACGGTCACCGCGATCACGATCTGGTCGGCCCGGGTCAGGTCGCCGCCGACAATGCTGGCGCCGACCAGGCCGCACTCCTCGGCGAACCCGGCCGCGAACTCCAGCGCCCAAGACGCCGGCAGGTCGGCCGGCGCCGCCAGGCCGATGGTCAGCGAGGTCGCGCGGCCGCCCATGGCGTTGATGTCGGAGAGGTTCTGCGCGGCCGCGCGGTGCCCTACGTCGGCTGCCGTGGCCCAGTCGCGGCGGAAGTGGCGGCCCTCGACCATCAGGTCCGTGGAGACCACGACGTGGCCGGTCTTGATCCGCAGCACCGCCGCGTCGTCGCCGGGACCGACCAACACCTGCTCACCCTGCGGGAACAGGCGGACGAGGTCGGCGATCAGTCCGAACTCGCCGACGTCGGCCAGCGTCGGGTCGGGGTCGGTAGCCATGGCCCCATCCCAGCAGACGCCTGTGTCCGGTGACCGGCACTCCCTATCGACACGCAGGCCGCGCGGGGTAGTTTGGGCGCCGCCGCACCTCCACGGGATCCATCCCGTCGGAACCAAGTCGCAACGACGCGAGGGAGAGCACATTGGTCGTCCAGGCGTACATCCTGATCCAGACCGACGTCGGCAAGGCGGCTGAGGTCGCCAAGGCGATCGCCCAGGTGAAGGGCGTCACCCTTGCCGAGGACGTCACCGGTCCGTACGACGTGATCGTGCGCGCCGAGGCCCGCAACGTCGACGAGCTGGGCAAGCTGGTCGTGTCGAAGGTGCAGAACCTCGACGGCATCACCCGCACGCTCACCTGCCCTGTGGTCCACATCTAGGTCAGCCCTGAGCAGACTCACCGAACACCGCCGACGCCCCGGGTCCGCCCGGGGCGTCGTGCTGTCCTGCGTGGCTCTGGCCGCCGCCGCATCCGGTTGCTCGGCGGAACCCGTGCGCATCGACGCCGCCGACCTCGCGCCGGCCGACCGCACGGCGTGCCAGGCAGTCCTCGACGACCTGCCCGACGAGCTGGCCGACGAGGGCGAGCGCGAGGTGGAGCCCGGGGACGCGCTCGGAGCGGCGTACGGCGACCCGGCCATCGTGATCACCTGCGTCGACAGCGCGCCCGCGGGCTTCGACGAGCTCGCCGCGTGCCAGCAGGTCAACGACGTGGGCTGGTTCGTGCCCGACGAGCAGGTGGCCGACCCGGACGCCGACGCGGTGCTGACAGCGATGAGCCACCGCCCGTTCGTGCAGGTCGAGATCCCCGCCGACTACCGCCCGGACGGCGCGGCCGCCGTGCTGGCCGAGCTGTCGAAGCCGATCGCCGACAACCTCGAGCTCGTCGACGAGTGCCTCTGAGCCGCCGGACGTCTCAGCGCAGGCCGGTCCCGCGGGCCAGCGCCAGCTGGATCAGCCGGTCGACGAGCTGTCCGTAGTCGAGCCCGGTGGCGGCCCACATCCGCGGGAACATCGACAGCGGCGTGAAGCCCGGCATCGTGTTGATCTCGTTGACCACCAGCGACCCGTCCGGCATCAGGAAGAAGTCGACGCGGGCCAGACCTTCGCATCCGACGGCCTCGAAGGCGCGGGCCGACAGCGACCGGACCTCGGCCGTCACGTCGTCGGGCAGCTTCGCCGGCACGTCGAGCTCGGTGGCCTCCTCGGGCAGGTACTTGGCCGCGAAGTCGTAGAACTCGTGCTCCCCGGTGATCCGGATCTCGGCAGGCACGCTGGTCTCGACAGGAGCGTCCTCACCCAGGGCCTCCAACACCCCGCACTCGATCTCGCGCGCACCCTCGGCACTGACCTCGACCAGCACCTTGGGGTCGTGGTCGAGCGCTCCGAGCAGTGCGTCGGCGAGCTCGGAAGCGTCGTGCACCTTGGAGATGCCGATGCTGGAGCCACCACGCGCAGGCTTCACGAACAAGGGATAGCCCAAGGTCTCGGCGCGCGCCTGCACCTCGATGGGGTTGCCCCGCCACTGCGCGGCGGTCACGGTCACGCTCGGCATCACCGGCAGGCCGGCCGCGGTCAGCACGACCTTCATGTAGGCCTTGTCCATGGCCACGGCCGAGGCGAGCACGCCGGCGCCGACGTAGCGCACGCCGGCCATCTCGAGCATCCCCTGGATGGTGCCGTCCTCGCCCCACGGCCCGTGGAGCAGCGGGAAGACCACGTCGACCTCGCCCAGGGTGCGCGGCGGCTGCGAGGGCTCGTGCACGGTCAGGTCGGTCGCGCTGTCGGTGCGGGCCAGCGCGACCGGCGCGCGCTCCGCATCGACGCTCGGCAGCTTGTCGGCGCTCACGATCTGCAGCCGCTCGGTGTCGCCCGACTCCAGCACCCACCGACCGTCCTGGGCGATGCCGATCGGTACGACGTCGTACCGTTCCCGGTCGATCGCCTGGAGCACGCTGCCCGCCGTCACACACGAGATCGCGTGCTCGTTGGACCGGCCTCCGAAGACGACGGCAACCCGCGGCTTGCGGAACTCGAATGGCGCGTTCATCCGGCTGACCCTATCCACCTAGGCTCTGGCGCATGACCGAGGACGCGCCCGAGCTCAGCCCGGCCACCATCGCCGTCAAGGCTGGACGCCCTCCGACCGAACCGGACGCACCTTTCAACGTGCCGATCACGATGGCCTCGACGTACGTCGCCGGCGGCGACCTGGAGTACGGCCGCTACGGCAACCCCACCTGGACGGCGTTCGAGGACGCACTCGGGCAGCTCGAGGGCGGCCGGGCGCTGAGCTTCGCGTCGGGCATGGCGGCGGTGAGCACGGTGCTCGACCTCGTCGGCAACGGCGAGCTGGTCGTCGCTCCCCACCACGCCTACCAGGGCTCCACGATGGCGATGGCCGACCTCGAGGCACGCGGCCGCATCCGGACGCAGCTGGTCGACATCAGCGACACCGAAGCCACCATCCGCGCGTGCGACGACGCCGCTCTCGTCTGGCTGGAGTCGCCCACCAACCCCGCCCTCGAGATCGCCGACCTCGAGCCGATCATCGAGGCGGCCCACGCCGCCGAGGCGTACGTCGTGGTCGACAACACCTTCGCCACTCCCCTGCTCCAGCGGCCGCTCGAGCTGGGGGCCGACCTCGTCCTGCACTCGGCCACCAAGTACCTCGCCGGCCACAGCGACGTACAGATGGGCGCGATCGTGACCCGCAACGAGGAGCTGTACGCCGTCCTCAAGGGCCGTCGCGACCTCGTGGGCGCCGTGCCCGGTCCGTTCGAGGCCTGGCTGGCCCTGCGCGGCCTGCGCACCCTGCACCTGCGCGTCGAGCGCGCCCAGGCCAACGCCACCGAGCTCGCCAGGCGGCTGGCAGCGCACAGCGCGATCAGCGAGGTGCGCTACCCCGGCTTCGGCGGCATCGTCTCGATCGTGCTCGCCGAGGGCGCGCTCGCGGCCGACCTGTTCACGCACAAGACCAAGCTCTGGGTGCACGCCACCTCCCTGGGCGGGGTCGAGTCGACGCTCGAGCGGCGCCGCCGCTGGAAGAGCGAGCCGGCCACCATCCCCGAAGGACTGGTCCGGCTCTCCGTCGGCATCGAGGACGTGGAGGACCTCTGGGCGGATCTCAAACGGGCTCTCGACCAGGTCTTCTCATAGCGCACCGGGTCTCGACACGCCGGTCGCGACCTCGTCCCTCGGTCGCGCGGCTCGCTCGACCACCATCAGACGGCCTGACCTCGTTCCTCAGTCAGTCCGTCTCTGCCTTGGTGTCGCGGGAGAGGAAGGCGTCCATGCAGTCCTGGGCGGTCATCCGGCCGGCGACGACCTCGTCGACGTTCTGGGCGATGGGCGCGTCGACACCCGACTTCTCGGCCAGCTCGCGCAGCGACGAGCAGGACTTCGCGCCCTCGGCGACCTGACGCGTGGAGGCGTAGATGTCCTCGGTGGTCATGCCCTTGCCGAGGTTCTCGCCGAAGGTCCGGTTGCGCGACAGGGGCGACGAGCAGGTGGCCACCAGGTCACCGAGGCCGGCCAGCCCCATCAGGGTCAGCGGGTTGGCGCCCAGCTTCATCGCCAGCCGCGCCGTCTCGGCCAGCCCGCGGGTGATCACCGACGCGGTCGTGTTGTCGCCGAACCCCAGGCCGACGGCCATGCCGACAGCGAGGCCGACGACGTTCTTGTAGGCGCCGCCGAGCTCGCAGCCGAGCACGTCGACGCTCGTGTAGGGGCGGAACGCCGGCGAGTGGCAGCGGTCCTGCAGCATCTCGGCGACGTTCGCGTCCTCGCACGCCACCACCGAGGCGGCCGGCTCGCGGCGGGCGATCTCCTTGGCCAGGTTGGGTCCGCTGATGACCGCGATCCGCTCCGGACCGGCGCCGGTCACCTGGTGGATCACCTCGCTCATCCGGTTGAGCGTGCCGAGCTCGACGCCCTTCATCAGCGACACCATCACCGCGTCGGACTCGATGAACGGCGCCCACTCGGTGAGGTTGTCCCGCAGGGTCTGCGACGGCGTCGCGAGTACGACGACGTCCGCGCCGTGCAGCGCCTTCTCCACGTCATGAGTGGCGGCCACGGTGCCGGGGAGCTCGATGCCGGGCAGGTAGTCGGGGTTCTCGCGCTGCTCGTTGATCGCCTCGGCGACCTCCTCACGACGCGCCCACATGGTGACGTCGTTGCCGCCGTCGGCGAGCACGATGGAGAACGCCGTGCCCCACGAGCCGGCACCGAAGACCGCGACCTTGCCAGAACTCACGATGCGTCCTTCCGAGACTTCTTGTGGGACTTGTGGGGGTTGCCGATCTCGCTCACGCCGGCCTTGCGGACGTCGTAGCGCTCCGCGGGCGCCTGCTCCCCACGGATCTCCTCGACCAGGCGGGTGATGGCGGCCATGATCCGGTCGGTGGCTTCCTGCACCACCTCCGGGGTCCGTTGCTTCGGGATCAGGTCACTCAGGTCGACCGGGTCACCGGCCAGCATCACGATCTTCTTGCGCGGGAACAGGTCGGGCTTCTTCGCGTACGGCGCCAGCAGCTTCTGCGCGCCCCACTGACCGACCGGGATCACCGGGCAGCCGGTCTCGAGAGCGATCCGGGCGGCTCCGGACTTGCCCGTCATCGGCCAGAGGTCGGGATCGCGGGTGATCGTGCCCTCCGGGTAGACCACCACGCACTCACCAGCGCGCACCGCAGCCACGGCGGCGTCGTAGGCGCCCACGGCGTTGCGCGAGAGCCGCTCCACCGGGATCTGGCCGGCCGAGCGAAGGAAGTAGCTCAGCACCTTGTTCTTGAACAACCCCGACTTGGCGAGGTAGCGAGGCAGCCGGCCGTGGTTGTAGGCGAAGTGGGCCGCGGTCAGCGGATCGACGTGCGAGAGGTGGTTGAGCGCGACCACGCAGCCTCCCGTCGCCGGCAGCTTGGTGCCGTCGCGCCACTCGGGCTTGGTGGTGAGCAGGAAGAGCGGCTTGAGGATCGCGACGCCGATGACGAAGGGCCAACCCCGTCTCTGCTGCAGCTTCCGGACCACCACGGAAGGCACGCTACCGGCCTGAGAGGATCGCAGGGTGGATGGGACGTACGTCGCTGTGGTGCCGGTCAAGCCACCGACGATCGGGAAGTCCCGGCTGCTCGGCCCGACCGACCTGCAACGCCGCCAGCTGGCCGAGGCCTTCGCTCTCGACACCGTCGCTGCCTGCCTCGCCAGCAACCAGGTCGCAGCGGTGCTGGTGGCCACCGACGACGCGGCGTTCTCGACCAGGTTCGCGGCCCTGGGCTGCGCCACGATCCCCGACGGCGACACCACCGACCTCAACTCCGCGTTGCGCCAGGCCGTGGCGGAGGCGCAGCGACGGTGGCCGGAGCTCACGCCCGTGGCGCTGTGCGCCGACCTGCCCGCACTGAGGTCGGCGGACCTGGACGAAGCACTGGCCAGCGTGATCGACAGCCCGGCCTTCGTCGCGGATGCCGCCGGCACCGGCACCACCCTCTACGTGGCGGCGTACGACGCATTCGACCCGCACTTCGGAGTGGACTCGCGACAGGAGCATCTGTTCGCGGGGGCACTCGAGATCCCCGGCGAGCTGACCACGCTGCGCCACGACGTCGACGACCTCGACGACCTTCGTGCCGCTCTCGCTCTCGGCGTCGGCGCGGAGACCCGCCGTCTTGCGAGCACCCTGGAATAGACGACGGGCCGCCCTCCCGAAGGAGGACGGCCCGTAGTCAGGGTCGCGGGACTAGCGCTTCCTGGCCGGAGCCTTCTTTGCGGCCTTCTTGGCGGGTGCCTTCTTGGCAGCCTTCTTGGCCGGAGCCTTCTTTGCAGGAGCCTTCTTGGCCGCGGTCTTCTTGGTTGCGGTCTTCTTGGCGGGTGCCTTCTTGGCCGCGGTCTTCTTGGTTGCGGTCTTCTTGGCGGGTGCCTTCTTGGCCGCGGTCTTCTTGGTTGCGGCCTTCTTCGCGGGTGCCTTCTTCGCAGCCTTCTTGGCGGTCGTCTTCTTGGTCGTCGCCTTCTTCGCGGTCTTCTTGGCCGCGGACGCAGCCTTCTTGGCCGGAGCAGACGCCTTCTTGGCCGTCGGTGCGGCAGCCGCGATCGTGAGCTTCGGCAGCTTCTTCGCGCCGGAGACCACGTTCTTCAGGTCGGCACCGGCGCTGAACTTCGGCACCGACGTCTTCTTGGCCTTGATCCGCGCGCCGGTCTGGGGGTTGCGGACCCAACGAGCCTCGCGAACCCTCTTCTCGAACGAACCGAATCCTGTGATAGCGACCTTCTCGCCCTTGGCGACCTCGCGTGTGATCGTGTCCAGTACGGACTCGAGCGCATGGGCGGCGGCCTTGCGGTTCCCCTGGTAACGCGCCGAAAGCGCGTCGATGAGCTGAGACTTGTTCACTAGCAGTCCTTCCAACGAACCGGTGATGCCGAGCCTGTGCTCGACTTTCTTCAAGGCACGCTAGGCATTCGTGGCTGTTGTCACAATCACCACGCCGTGAAAGGAAGCAATCTTTTTCGGTCGTCGACAACGCCGCTTCCGGCATTCATTGGACGTTGCTATCGAGAATCCCCAAGCCTGTAAGGGAAATCAGGCTTTGATGGTTGCGGGTTTCCATGCTGGACGGCTTTGTTCGAATGCCGCGATGTCGGCGTCGTGACCGAGTGTGATGCCGATGTCATCGAGACCTTCGAGCAACCGCCAACGTGTGTAGTCGTCGATGTCGAACGAGTCCTCGATCGCATCGGGACCGTCGCCGGCACGCACTGTGCGCGACTCGAGGTCGACGGTGACAGCGGCGCCGGGGTTCTCTTCGAGGTAGTCCCACAACCTCTGCACGACCTTCTCGTCGACCTGCGCGGCAAGCAGTCCGGACTTGCCGGAGTTGCCGCGGAAGATGTCGGCGAAGCGCGACGAGATAACGGCCTTGAAGCCGTAGTTCTGCAACGCCCATACGGCGTGCTCGCGCGACGAACCGGTGCCGAAGTCGGGGCCGGCCACCAACACCGAGCCGCCGGCGTACGCCGGGTTGTTGAGCACGAAGTCCGGGTCGTTGCGCCAGGCCGAGAACAGTCCGTCTTCGAAACCGTTGCGCGTGACTCGCTTGAGATAGACCGCCGGGATGATCTGGTCGGTGTCGACGTTGCTACGCCGCAGCGGCACGCCAACGCCGGTGTGTGTGGTGATCTTGTCCATCGGACTCAGCTTTCGGTTGTCGAGCTTGTCGAGACGCCAACTGGGACGAGGTCGGCGGGCGACGACAGCGTGCCGCGCACCGCGGTGGCGGCGGCGACCGGGATCGAGACCAGGTGGGTTCGTCCGCCCTTGCCCTGCCGGCCCTCGAAGTTGCGGTTGGAGGTCGAGGCACTGCGCTCGCCGACGGCGAGGGTGTCGGGGTTCATGCCCAGGCACATCGAGCAGCCGGCGCCGCGCCACTCCGCGCCCGCCTCGATGAAGATCTTGTCGAGGCCCTCGTCCTGGGCCTGCATCCGCACCCGCACCGAGCCGGGCACGACCAGCAGCCGGGTGTCGGGGTCGACCTTGTGGCCCTTGATGATGTCGGCCGCGAGTCGCAGGTCCTCGATCCGGCCGTTGGTGCAGGAGCCGACGAAGACGGTGTCGACCTTCACCTCGCGCATCGGGGTGCCGGCCTCGAGCGCCATGTACTGCAGCGCCTTCTCGCAGGCGATGCGGTCGTCCGCGTCGTCGAAGTCGTCGGGCGACGGCACGCTGCCGCTGAGCGGCACGCCCTGGCCCGGGTTGGTGCCCCACGTGACGAACGGCGCCATCTCGGCGGCGTCCAGCACGATCTCCTTGTCGAACTCGGCGTCGTCGTCGGTGACCAGCGACTTCCAGTGCTCGACGGCGGCGTCCCAGTCGGCACCCGTCGGCGCCTCGGGGCGACCTTCGATGTAGTCGAACGTGGTCTGGTCGGGCGCGATCAGCCCGGCCTTGGCGCCCCACTCGATGCTCATGTTGCAGACCGTCATCCGGGCCTCCATCGAGAGCTCCTCGATGGCCTGGCCGCGGTACTCCACGATGTAGCCCTGTCCGCCGCCGGTGCCGGTGTGGGTGATCAGGGTCAGCACCAGGTCCTTGGCGGTGACGCCGGGCGGCAGGCTGCCGTTGATCGTGACCGCCATGGTCTTGGGCTTGGCCTGCATCAGCGTCTGGGTGGCCAGCACGTGCTCGACCTCGGACGTGCCGATGCCGAACGCGATCGCACCGAACGCACCATGGGTGCTCGTGTGGCTGTCGCCGCAGACGATCGTCATGCCGGGCTGGGTCAGGCCGAGCTGCGGGCCGACGACGTGCACGATGCCCTGCTCGATGTCGCCGAGCGGGTGCAGGCGGACGCCGAAGTCGGCTGCGTTCTTGCGGAGCGTGTCGACCTGGGTCTTGGACACCGGGTCGGCGATCGGCTTGTCCCAGTCGATAGTCGGGACGTTGTGGTCCTCGGTCGCGAGAGTGAGGTCCGGGCGGCGCACGGTGCGGCCGGCGAGCCGCAGGCCGTCGAACGCCTGGGGGCTGGTGACCTCGTGAATCAGGTGCAGGTCGATGTAGAGGAGGTCCGGCTCACCCGGTGTCGAGCGGACGACGTGTTCGTCCCATACCTTCTCTGACAACGTCTTGCCCATGGCGTAACTCCCTCTTATTCCGGTGGCGGCGACGATGCCACCACCTCTCTGCCTACGTCACACAGGCTAACGCTTGCATCCCATGATCTGAGACGGCAGTATTGCCATATGGACAACTCCAGCGGGGTCGGCGTACTCGACAAGGCGGCCCTCGTGCTCGACCGCTCTCGAGTCCGGTCCGGCGACACTCGCCGGCCTGGTCGCAGGCACCGGACTGGCCCGGCCGACGGCCCACCGCCTCGCGGTCGCGCTGGAGCACCACCGACTCGTGGCCCGCGACATGCAGGGCCGGTTCGTGCTCGGTCCCCGGCTCGCCGAGCTGTCGGCCGCCGCCGGTGAGGACCGGCTGCTCGCGACGGCCGGCCCGGTGCTGGCCCGGCTGCGCGACATCACCGGTGAGTCCGCCCAGCTCTGGCGCCGCCAGGGCGAGCACCGCGTCTGCGTCGCCGCCGCCGAACGCCCGTCGGGGCTGCGCGACACCATCCCCGTCGGCTCGCAGCTGACCATGCGCGCGGGTTCCGCCGCCCAGGTGCTGCTGGCCTGGGAGGACCCCGAGCGGATGCACCGCGGCCTCCAGAACGCCGCCTTCTCCGCTGCTGCTCTCTCGGGCATCCGCCGCCGTGGCTGGGCGCAGTCGGTCGGCGAGCGCGAGCAGGGCGTCGCCTCGGTCTCGGCGCCGGTCCGCTCCCCCGGCGGCAAGATCATCGCCGCGGTGTCCGTCTCCGGTCCCCTCGAGCGCCTCTCCCGCCAGCCCGGCCGGATGCACGCCCCCGCTGTACTCGCCGCCGCGGAGCGGCTCTCCGAGTCCCTACGTCGGGCCGCAGCCGAGTAGGCACGCTGAGTAGGTCGGCTCATGACCTCCGTCGTGGAGCGGACCACAGTGAAGGCATGACCTTCACCTCGTCGATCCTTCCCGTCCTCACCCGGATCGCCATCCGACTTGGCGCCTTCGCTCTCGGCCTGGTCGCCTACGACTGGGCCTACTCCCAGGCGGTGCAGCCGACCCCGGGCGACGCCGACATCGGCAAGGGCCTGCTGGCGTTCCTGGCGCTGGTCCTGGTGTCGTTCGCGTGGGCCATGGTGGACGGCATCCGCCACCGCTTCGTGGCTACGGCCGTGGTCTGGCTCGTCGTCGCGGTCGGGTTCGCCGTCGGCTGGGAAGTGGTGCTGCTCGCCGAGGTCGACGAGGCCGGTGCATCCTTCGCCGAGCTGGCTCGCGCGGACCTGGGGTCGGTGCTCTTCACCGTCCAGCTCCTGTTCGCCCCCGCCCTGGTCGGAGCCACCCTCGGCTGGCTGATCCAGCGCGGCAACGTCGCCGCGTCACCCCCGAAGAATGCCGACCCGGCCCTTCCTCACGCCTGAGCGGGCCGACCCGGCTCGACTTCACGCCTGAGCAAGCTCGACCCGGCTCGACTTCACACCTGAGCAAGCTCGACCCGGCTCGACTTCACACCTGAGCAAGCTCGACCCGGCTCGACTTCACACCTGAGCAAGCTCGACCCGGCTCGTGTACGACGTCAGACGACAAGCCGGGTCGACGTGTTTACGACGTCAACACAAGCCGGGTCGACGCTGTAGGGACGTCAACACCAGCCGGGTCGACGCTGTCGCGCGTCAACATGAGCCGGGTCAGCTCAGAAGAGGGCGTCCTGCTCGAGCTCGAGGAGCGTCTGCTTCCTGGGCAGCCCACCCGCGTAGCCGGTGAGGGTGCCGTCGGCGCCGATCACGCGGTGGCACGGGATCACGATCGGGATCGGGTTGCTGCCGTTGGCCGTGCCGACCGCTCGCGAGGCCGCGTTGCTCTTGCCGAGCCGCGCCGCGATCTGTCCGTACGACGCGGTCTCGCCGTAGCCGATCTTGAGCAGCTGGTCCCAGACCGACTTCTGCCAGCTGGTGCCCTGCGGCGAGAGCGGCAGGTCGAACTCCTTGAGGTCGTGGTCGAAGTACGCCGTCAGCTGGCGCTTGGCCTCGGCCAGCACCGGGTGGGCGTCGTCGCGGTCGCCGAGCGGGCGTCCGGTCGACTCCCGGAACGGCGAGAACTCGATCGCGGAGATCGCACCGCCCTGCTCGACGATCCGCAGCTCGCCAACGGGTGAGTCCATGAGGGTCCACATGTCAGTTCTCCTTGTTCGTTGTCAGTGTCTGCCAGAGGTAGAGCTGGGCGTAGGAGCGCCACGGGCGCCAGCCTTCGGCCAGCTCGGAGGCGTCCGCCGGGTCGCGGCCGAGAGCGACCAACGCATCGCGGATGCCGATGTCGGTCGGGAGGAAGACGTCGGGGTGGCCGAGCGCCCGCATCGCGATGTAGTCGGCCGTCCAGGGCCCGATGCCGGGCAGTGCCAGCAGCCGGCGGCGTACGTCGTCGCGGTCGGGGCCGCGGTCCAGGGCCAGGTCTCCTGAGGCCAGCGCCTCGCAGAGCCCGATCAGCGCCCGGCCCCGCGAGCGCGGCATCGGCAGCTGCTCGGGGTCGAGCCCGGCGAGTACGTCGACGGTCGGGAAGAGGTGGGTGAGCTCGCCCTCCGGCACCGGCAGCGGCTCCCCGTGGTCGGCGGTGAGCCGGGCGGCGACGGTCCGGGCAGCCGCGACCGACACCTGCTGGCCGAGCACTGCCCGCACCGCGATCTCGTTGCCGTCGACGTGGCCGGGCACCCGCAGCCCTGGCAACGACCGCACCAGCGGGCCGAGGATCGGGTCGCCCGCGAACGAGTCCCGCACCGCGACGGGGTCGCAGTCGGCGTCGAGCAGCCGCCGGGCCCGCTCGGTCGCGGCCGCGGTGTCGCGGAGGTCGGTGAGCCGGAACGTCGCCGTCACGAACGCCGTCTGCCCCGACTCCCTGACGTCCGGCAGCTCGAGCCGCATCGTGCCGCTGCCGTTGGGGAGCGTGAGCGTGCGGGCGTACCAACCGGGGCCGGCCGCCTCGACGCCCGGGACAGCACGCGTCGCCAGGAACCCGTGCAGCTCCGTGCCGGCGTACGGCGTGCGCACCGCCAGCCGCATGGTGACGGTGCCGGCGCCGGCCTGGCCGCCGCGGCGTCCGCGGAGCTGGGTCGGGCTGGCGGCGTAGACCTCGCGCACGGTGTCGTTGAACTGCCGCACGCTCGAGAAGCCCGCGGCGAACGCCACGTCGGCGTAGCTGAGGTCGGTGGTCTCGATCAGCACCCGCGCGGTCTGCGCCCGCTTCGCGCGAGCCAGGGCCAACGCCCCGGCGCCGAGCTCCGCGGTGAGGATCCGGGACAGGTGCCGCGGCGTGTAGCCGACCCGGTGGGCCAGACCTTCCACGCCCTCGCGGTCGACGACGCCGTCGGCGATCAGCCGCATGGCGCGGCCGGCAGCGGTCGCGGCGACGTCCCAGTCGGGGCTGCCCGGCGTCGCGTCGGGGAGGCACCGCTTGCAGGCCCGGAAGCCGGCCGCCTGCGCAGCCGCCGGGCTCGGGTAGTAGGTGATGTTGGCGTACGCCGGGGTGCGGGCCGGGCACGACGGGCGGCAGTAGATGCCGGTGGTGCGGACGCCGCAGTAGAAGACGCCGTCGAAGCGCCGATCGCGCGACTTCACCGCGCGGTAGCACGACTCCGGGTCGAGGCGTTCGATCGTCTGCATGCATCCATCATGAACCACGCCACCGACAGGTTCTCGCGGAAAACGGACACGACCGTTTGCCGTTTTCGGCCACCGCCTACCAGCTGTTTGGGATGATGGGTCCGTGGCCGACGCGAAGCCGCCGGCTGGACCGGTGACGAAACCCCGGATGGGGCGTACGCACCGTCGTGCCGTGATCGCGACCATCCTGTGCACCCAGCTGGTCCTGGCAGCCATCACCGCCGTCGGCGTCGTCTGGGGCTACGGCAACCTCAACGACAAGATCAAAGAGGGGCTGCCGATCGTCCACGTCGTGCCGGAGCCCGCGGCCGAGGATCCCGGCGAGAGCATGCCCGTCAACATCCTGGTGATGGGCGAGGACACCCGCTCGGGTGAGGGCAACGACATCGACGGCGAGGCCGGCGGAGGTGGGTCCGACACCACGATCCTGATGCACTTCTCGGCCGACCGGGAGCAGGCGTACGGCGTCAGCCTCCCCCGCGACGCGATGGTGGCCCGCCCCGACTGCCAGTCGGGTGACGAGACGGTCGCAGGCGAGGATCCGGTCCAGTTCAACACCGCGTTCGCCGTCGCCGGCCCGCGCTGCACGGTCAAGATGGTCGAGGCCCTGACCGGCATCTACATCGACCACTTCGTGGTGCTGGACTTCAACGGGTTCAAGGCCATGGTCGACGCCGTCAACGGCGTCGAGGTCTGCATCCCCGAGGACGTCGACGACGACCAGCACAACATCCACTTCGAGGCCGGCACCCAGGAGCTCGACGGTGACGCGGCGCTCAACTACGTCCGCGAGCGCTACCAGCTGTCGGTCACCGGCGACATCGGCCGGATGAAGCGCCAGCAGGCCTTCATCGCGTCGATGGCCAACAAGGTGATGTCGGCGGGCACGCTGTCGCGACCGGCCCGGGTCTTCAACTTCCTCAGCGCTGTCACCGAGTCGATCCGGGTCGACGAGAACCTCGACTCCCTGGCGAAGATGGCCGACCTGGTCATGGACCTGCGCGGGCCGGGCCTGTCCGACATCAAGTTCCTGACGGTGCCGATCGCGGAGTACGAGCCGGACCCCAACCGCCTGATCTGGACCGACGCGGCGAAGGACCTCTGGCGCCGGATCAAGAACGACAAGCCCCTCGGCCCGACGTTCAGCAAGGACAGCGTCAAGCCCGACGACCCGGTTGGTACGGCGAGCGGCTCACCCGGGGAGACCGAGTCGCCCTCGACCAGCGAGAAGGACGAGGAAGAGGCCCAGGAGCGCCTGGCCAACGGCCTCTGCGCCTGAGCCCCAGCACCCGAGAATGAGAAAGGCCCGGCGCCTTGCGGCACCGGACCTTCGCTCTTTGGTGTACCCCCGACCGGATTCGAACCGGCGCTAACGCCGTGAGAGGGCGCCGTGCTAGGCCGCTACACAACGGGGGCATGAACAACCCGGACACTCTATCGAGCAGCCGGAACCGCGACAAAATCGTGGCTAGTTCGCTGGGATACTAGGACTCGAACCTAGAATAACTGGACCAGAACCAGTCGTGTTGCCAATTACACCATATCCCACTGACTTACTGGTATTCGGCCCTTTCTGACGTGGTCTTCGGAGCCGACAGAAACCTTACACGCGAGGCGTTGACCCCTCCAAAACCCCTCGCTCGGTGCGCGTCCGCACCCCCATCCGCCGGGCGACGTAGACCGCCAGGCCGAGGTAGACCAGCGACTGCGTGAGGGTGACCGGGATGCTCCACCAGGTGCCCCCGGACGGGTTCAGCGCGGAGTCCATGTCGCCGAAGGCCAGGGCGATGCCGAACGCCAGCCAGTTGTTCAGGACGTGCATCGCGATGCCGGCCTCGAGGCCACCGGTGAGGATCACCAGTACGCCGGCGACGACCCCGAACGCGAACCGGTCGAAGAAGATCGGCGCGTCCTGCGCGCCATGAGCCAGCGCGAACAACAGCGAGGGCACGCCGACCGCGAGCACGGCGCTGAGCCGCGGGGAAGCGAAGAAGCCGCCGATCGTCTGGGTGAGGTAGCCACGGAAGACGTACTCCTCCCCCGCGGCCTGCAGCGGCGTGAGCAGGATGACGATCAGCAGGTAGTCGCGCGTCGTGGTCGTGAAGTCGTTGAGGCTGCCCGAGATGTCACCGTCTGCCTGTTCGGGGAGCAGCACCGAGACCACGATCGTCGAGAGCAGCGCGAGGAACGACAACCCGAGGCAGACCACGAACCAGCGCCAGCGGATCCGCGGCAGGATCGAGGAGAGCCAGCCAGGTCGCAGCCCGTGCAGCGTCCGCTGCAGCAGCCACACCACGGGGATGGCCAGCGCCCAGCCCAGGTTGACCGCGAGCAGGAAGCCTGGGGTGACCGGATCGCCGGTGAGCTTCGCCTCGGCCTGGTCCATGTTCAGACCCTGGGCGAAGTAGACGACGGTCAGGCCGACCAGCACCACGACCTGGACGAGCAGCACGAGCGCGACCAGGCACACCAACCCGACCAGCCCGCGCCACCACCCGTTGGCTCCCCACCGGCCACCGCGGTGGATCCGGTGGTACTCCAGCTCGGTCACTTCAGCGCGGACCGCAGACGGGACAGGCTCCGATCGCGGCCGAGGAGCTCCATCGACTCGAACAGCGGCGGCGACACGCGGCGTCCGGTGATGGCCACCCGCACCGGCCCGAACGCCACCCGCGGCTTGAGCTCGAGCTCGTCGACCAGCTTGGCCTGCAGGGCCTCCTGGATCGCGCCGGTCGACCACGGGTGCAGCTCCGCCACGGCGTCGTACGACGCCTGCACGATGCTGCGTCCCTGCTCGTCGAGCAGCTTCTCGACGTCGGCGGGGTCGCGGGTGAACGACTCCTCGTCGACGAACAGGAAGGCGAGCATGTCGACGGCCTCGGTCAGCTTGTTGATCCGCTCGGAGACCAGCGGCATCGCCAGCTCGAGCAGCTGGGCGTCGGAGTCGGAGACCGGATCGGACACCACGCCGGCGTCCTTGAGGAACGGCAGCACCCGGTGGGTCATGTCCTCGATGCTCAGCAGCCGCATGTGCGAGCCGTTGATCGCGTCGGCCTTCTTGAGGTCGAACCGCGCCGGGTTGGGGTTGACGTCGCCGATGTCGAAGGCCGTCACCATCTCGTCGAGGGTGAAGATGTCGCGGTCGCCGGAGATCGCCCAGCCGAGCAGCGCGAGGTAGTTGAGCAGCCCCTCGGGCAGGAAGCCGGACTCGCGGTAGCCGAGGGCGTTGGCCTCCGGGTCGCGCTTCGAGAGCTTCTTGTTGCCCTGGCCCATCACGTAGGGCAGGTGGCCGAACTCCGGCGCGCCCGTGCCGATGCCGACGTCGGCCAGCGCGGCGTACAGCGGGATCTGGCGAGGGGTGCTGGACAGCAGGTCCTCGCCGCGCAGCACGTGGGTGATCTCCATCAGCGCGTCGTCGACCGGGTTGACCAGCGTGTAGAGCGGGTCGCCGTTGGCGCGCGCCAGCGCGTAGTCGGGCACGTGGTCGCTGTGGAAGCTGACCCGCCCGCGCACCAGGTCGTCGAAGGCGATCTCGCCGTCGGGCATCTTGAAGCGCACCACCGCGCTCCGGCCTTCTTGCTGGTACGCCGCCAGCTGGTCGCCGGTGAGGTCGCGGCAGTGGCGGTCGTAGCCCATCACCTTGGAGCCGGACTCCTTGCGGCGCGCCTCGACCTCCTCGGTGGTGCAGTAGCAGCGGTAGGTGTGGCCGGCGTCGGTGAGCTTGGCCAGCGCGTCGCGGTGCAGGTCGCCGCGCTCCGACTGGAGGTACGGCGCGTGCGGCCCGCCGACCTCCGGACCTTCGTCCCAGCCGAGCCCGAGCCAGTGGAACAGGTCGAGCAGCGCGTCGTAGGACTCCTGGGTGTTGCGCGAGGCGTCGGTGTCCTCGATCCGGAACACGAAGGTGCCGCCGTGGTGGCGCGCGAACGCCCAGTTGTAGAGCGCGGTGCGCACCAGGCCGACGTGCGGGCTGCCGGTCGGGCTGGGCGCCATCCGGACGCGGACGTTCTTGGTCACCGCTGGGCCACCTTGTTCGTGAGTACGCCGAGGCCGGCGATCGAGACCTCGACCTCGTCGCCGACCTGCATGGGACCGACACCCTCGGGGGTGCCGGTGAGGATGACGTCGCCGGGGAGCAGCGTCATCACGCTGGAGACGTGTGCGATCAGCGTGGGGATGTCGAAGATCAGGTCGGCGGTCGTGCCGTCCTGCACCACGTCGCCGTTGAGGTGGGTGCGGATCGCCACGCCGTCGACGAACGTCTGCGGGTCCAGGTCGGTCTCGATCCAGGGCCCCAGGGGGCAGAACGAGTCGAACCCCTTCCCACGGGTGAAGTGCTTGTCGGCACGCTGCAGGTCACGCGCGGTGACGTCGTTGGCGATCGTGTAGCCGTGGATCACGTCGGTCGCCTGCTCGGGCGGCACGTCGCGGCAGATCCGGCCGATCACGACGGCGAGCTCACCCTCGTAGTGGACGTCCTGGCTCTGACGCGGGTAGTAGATCGGGTCGTTCGGCCCGATCACGCTGGTGTTGGGCTTGAGGAAGAACAGCGGCTCCGTCGGGACCTCGTTGCCCATCTCTGCGGCATGGGCCGCGTAGTTGCGGGCGATGCCCACGACCTTGCTCCGCGGCAGCACCGGCGCCAGCAGCCGGACGTCGCCGTAGCGGTGCTCCTGGTCGAGCAGCTTGATGCCGACGTACAGCGGATCGCCGGAGATCGCGACGATGACGCTGTCGGGCGCCGGCTCGCCGTACTCGTCGAGATCGCCCGTGACCACTCCATAGGCCGGCTCTTCACCGGTCGTGAACCTCGCGATACGCACCCCACGACCCTAGCGACCTAGCCTTGGGCGCCATGGAGGTGCTGGAGGCTGCCGACTGGCGGGAGCGCGCGGACGCCCACGCGGCGCGCGTCGATGCCTTCGTCGAGCCGCACCTGGCCCGCCGCGAGAGCCACACCAAGCACCCGGTGCACGACTTCCTGTTCACCTACTACTCGCACCGGCCGGCCCAGCTGCGGCGCTGGCATCCGGGGTACGGCGTGGGGCTGGTCGACGCGCCCGATCACGCCGGTCTGAGGGGTTACGAGGTCTCGACGAGCTCGACCACCGGAGCAGTGACGGTCTCGGCGGAGTACGTCGTCTCCCAGCGCCCGCTGCTCGAGTCGCTGCACGCGCTGCTCACCGCCACCGCGGCCCGGCCGGCCAACTTCGGCTGCTTCGGGATGCACGAGTGGGCGATGGTCTACCGGCTGTCCGAGGACCAGACCCGCCACGCCGACTGGCCGCTGCGGCTCGGCCCCGACGGCACCGACCGCGTGGTCGAGTCGCACCGGATCGCGTGCTCCCACTTCGACGCCTACCGGTTCTTCACCGAGCCGGCGCGCCGGCTCAACCTGCTGTCCCCCGGCCGCGACGACCGTCCCGACCACGAGCAGCCGGGCTGCCTCCACGCGGGCATGGACCTCTACAAGCACGCGTTCCGCCTGTCGCCGATGGTCGCCTCCGACCTGGTCGCCGACTGCTTCGAGCTGGCCCGCGACATCCGGGTGCTCGACATGCGGGCGGCGCCGTACGACCTCGCCGACCTCGGCTTCGAGCCGGTGCGCGATCGAGACCCCCGAGGGCAAGGCCGAGTACGCCGCCGCCCAGCGTGGCTTCGCCGAACGCGGCGCGCCACTGCGGCAGCGGCTGGTCGAGGAGTGCGAGAGGATGCTGGGCCCATGACAGCCACCGACTGGACCCCGCCCGCCTCGGACGTGGAGCTCGTCCGCAGCCGGGTCGGTGCGGTCACCGACCAGATCCTCGGCATCTCCCACGCCATCGCGGCGGACCCGGAGCTCGCCTACGACGAGCACCGAGCCGCCCAGCGGTGCGTCGACTTCCTCCGCGGGCACGGCTTCGAGGTCGAGGCGCCGGCGTACGGCCTCGCCACGGCGTTCGCTGCCCGGATCGGCACGACCGGACCGCACCTGGTGATCTGCGCCGAGTACGACGCCCTGCCCGAGGTCGGCCACGCCTGCGGGCACAACGTGATCGCGGCCGCCGCCCTGGGCGCCGGTGCCGCACTCAGCGCCCTGGCCGTCGAGCGCGGGCTCCGGCTCACGGTGCTCGGCACGCCGGCCGAGGAGGTCGGTGGCGGCAAGGCCGACCTGATCGACGCGGGTGCGTTCGAGGGCGTCGACGCCGCGATGATGATCCACCCGACGCCGTACGACGACTACGCGCCGAGCGCGCTCGCGATCGAGGAGTGGGGTGTCGTCTTCCACGGCAAGACGTCGCACGCCAGCTCCGCGCCCGAGCTCGGACGCAACGCGCTCGACGGGCTGGTGCTCGGCTACACGTCGGTGGGGTTGATGCGCCAGCATCTTCGGCACGGCCAGCAGGTGCACGGGATCATCACCAACGGCGGCGCCGCGCCCAACATCGTGCCGGACGCCGCCGCCGGGGAGTTCTACCTCCGGGCGATCACCGCGGACGATCTCGACGACCTGCGGATCCGGTTCAGGGCCTGCATGGAGGGCGCCGCCAACAGCACCGGGACGACGGTGACCCTGACCCGCAACGGCCACGCCTACGAACCCCTCGACGCACATCGGGCGATGGCCGACGTGTTCTCGGCGGCCTGCGCAGGCCCTCGGCCGCGACTACCACCCGAACCCCGACGAGGGGCTGAGTGGCTCGACCGACTTCGGCAACGTCAGCCAGCTCGTGCCCGGACTGCACGCGGACCTGGGGGTTGGTTCCTGGCCGGCCGTCAACCACCAGGTGGAGTTCGCGGAGCACTGCGTGACTCCCGCCGGAGACCGGGCGGTGCTCGACGGCGCCATGGCGATGGCACTCACCGGCCTGCGCATCGCCGCCGACCCGGCCTGCTCGGGCGCCGAGCCGGCGGTGAGAGGAAGGTCCCAGACGGCCGACGGGGTTCCAGGAGGCGCTGCTCGAGGACGACCCGGTCCAGCTCTACGAACGGGCACCGTGCGGCTACCTGTCGACCACGCCCGATGGCCGGATCACCAAGGTCAACGCCACGTTCGCGACCTGGACAGGGTACGAGGCGGCGGAGCTGGTCGGCAGGCAGGTGGTCGACCTCCTCGTCGGCGGGCGGATCTACTACGAGACTCACTACGCACCGCTGCTGCGGATGCAGGGGTCGGTGCGCGAGATCGCCGTCGACGTCGTCCGCGCCGGAGGTGACCGCCTGCCCGTGCTGCTCAACGCGCGCCTCGACCGAGACCCGGACGGCGAGCCCAGGGTCGTGCGGATCGCGGTCTTCGACGCCACGGAACGCCGCGCCTACGAGCTCGAGCTGCTGCGGGCCAAGGAGGCGGCGGAGGTCTCGGAGCGCCGCGCCAGCGCGTTGGCGAGGACCCTGCAGGAGACGCTGATCCCACCCCAGCCGCCGAGCATCCCCGGGCTGGACGTCGCCGCCGCCTACCGGCCCGCCGGCGACGGCACCGAGGTCGGCGGCGACTTCTACGACGTGTTCCCGGTCGCGGCCGATGACTGGGTCCTGGTGCTGGGCGACGTCAGCGGAAAGGGTGCGGAGGCGGCCGTGGTCACGGCCCTGGCGCGCTACACGGTGCGGACGCTGGCGTTCTGGCGCGAGCGGCCCAGCGAGGTGCTGGCCGAGCTGGACCGGGCGCTGGGGCGCCACGAGACCGACCGGTTCTGCACGGTCGTGCTGGTGCACCTGACCCGGAGCGAACAGGGCTGGACGGCCGTCATCAGCAGCGGTGGCCACCCACCGCCGTTGCTGGTGCGCCGCGCGGATGCGCCCGAGCACCTGGTCGTGCCCGGACAGCTCATCGGGATCCTCGCCGACGCCCACTTCACCGACCATGAGGTCCAGCTCGAGCCGGGTGACACGCTCCTGCTCTACACCGACGGGGTCACCGAGGCCCGCGACGAGCGCGGGGACCTGTTCGGCACCGAGCGGCTGGTCGCCAACGTCGGCCGGCGCGCCGACCCGTCGGCCAGCCAATTGGTGTCCGGACTGGTGGAGGAGGTGCTGGCGTTCCAGGCGGGGACGGCGCGCGACGACATCGCGATGCTCGCGGTGACCGTGCCGACCCTGTGACCTATCTCCCAGCCCGGCGCGAAGGGTTGCGGAAGGCCGTTCCGAAGTGAGTAAGGTGAGCCTTACCTAATTTACTCTCGGAAGGATGCCTGGTGGCTCCCGCTCCCCCGCACCCACTGTCCCACCTGTTCCACCCGCACCAGGTCGACCAGTACGTCCGGACCATGCGGCTCGGCGTCGATCATCTCGCGGACACGATGCGCGCACTGGGCGGCCCGTCCTCCGGGCGGTCGCCCGAGCACGCCGCCAAGCTCGTGGCCGACGTCGACCTCGACCGCCCGCTGCGCGACCCCGAGCAGGCCCTGGCCGAGATGAGCCGGATCTACCTCGACGACGCGATCTGGTTCCACGACCCGTCGTACGCCGCGCACCTCAACTGCCCGGTGGTGATCCCCGCGCTGCTGGCCGAGGTGTTCGTGAGCGCGGTCAACTCCAGCCTCGACACCTTCGACCAGAGCGTCGGCGGCACCTTCGTCGAGCGCCACCTGATCGACTGGACGGCGGCGCGGATCGGCTACGGAGCGACAGCCGACGGTGTCTTCACCAGCGGGGGCACCCAGTCCAACCTCCAAGGACTGCTGCTGGCTCGCGACCGGGCTCTGCTCGCCGACCCCGACCCGGCCCGACTGCGGATCCTCGCGTCGACCGACAGCCACTTCAGCGTCCAGAAGTCGGCCCGGCTGCTCGGGCTCGGCGACATCGCGGTCGTGCCGGTGCCCGTCGACGGCGACCGGCGGATGGACGTCGGCGCCCTCGGCACGGCGCTCGCGGGCCTCGAGGCCGACGACCTGGTGCCGATGGCCGTCGTCGCCACCGCCGGCACCACCGACTTCGGCGCGATCGACCCGCTGACCGCGGTGGCCGGGCTGTGCGCGGCGTACGGCAGCTGGCTGCACGTCGATGCGGCGTACGGCGGCGGGCTGCTCGCCTCCCCCACCCGGCGCCACCTGCTCGACGGCATCGAGCACGCCGACTCGGTGACGGTCGACTACCACAAGACGTGGTTCCAGCCGGTGTCCTCCAGCGCCCTGCTCGTGCGCGACGGCCGCCACCTCGGCCACGTCACCTGGCACGCCGACTACCTCAACCCGAAGCCGGTCGAGGGGGACGCTGCCCACCCCAACCAGGTCGACAAGAGCCTGCAGACCACCCGCAGGTTCGACGCGCTCAAGCTGTGGCTGACGCTGCGGATCATGGGGCCGGACACGATCGGCGGCTACGTCGACGACGTCATCGACCTCACCGCCGACGTCGCGGACCGGATGGCCGCCGACCCCGCCGTCGAGGTGGCGGCCGAGCCTTCGCTGAGCACCATCGTCTTCCGCTACCGGCCGGCCGGGCTCACCGAGGACCAGGCCGACCTGCTGACGCCGCGGATCCGCTCGGAGCTCTATCAGCGCGGCAACGCGATGGTCGCCGCCACGAAGGTCGACAGCCGCTCCTGGCTGAAGCTGACGCTGCTCAACCCGATGGCGACGCCCGCGCAGATCCTCGGGATCGTCGCGGAGATCGTCGCGATCGGCCACGAGCTCGCGGCGGAGCGGGAGGTGGCCCGGTGAATGACGGAGTGCACGACTTCATCGGCATCGGCGTCGGCCCGTTCAACCTCGGACTGGCCTGCCTCACCGACCCGATCGACGACCTCGACGGGATCTTCCTGGAAGCCCGCGACGAGCTCGCCTGGCACCCCGGCATGATGCTCGACGACGCCACGCTCCAGGTGCCGTTCCTGGCCGACCTGGTGACCATGGCCGACCCGACCTCGCGCTGGTCGTTCCTCAGCTACCTCAAGGAGACCGGCAACCTCTACCCCTTCTACATCCGCGAGTCCTTCTACCCGCTGCGTCGCGAGTACGACGACTACTGCCGCTGGGCGGCCGAGCGCCTCGGGAGCGTCCGCTTCGGCCAGGCCGTCACCGGCGTCCAGCACGACGGCAGCGCGTACGCCGTCTCCACCAGCACCGGCGAGACCTTCCGCGGCAAGCGGCTGGTGCTCGGTGTCGGCACCCAGCCGCGTCTGCTCGACTGCGTGCGCGAGGCCGGCGGGCCGGCGCTGCACTCCGCGGACTACCTCGCGCACAAGCAGCGGCTGCAGGCCCTCGACTCGATCACGATCGTCGGCAGCGGCCAGAGCGCGGCCGAGATCTACCACGACCTGCTCAGCGAGAGCCCCGACCACGGCTACTCCCTGACCTGGCTGACCCGCAGCCCGCGGTTCTTCCCGATGGAGTACACGAAGCTGACGCTCGAGCTGACGTCGCCGGAGTACACGGCGTACTTCCAGGCGCTGCCCGACGCGACGAGGGGCGAGCTGCTCCAGAGCCAGCGGGCGCTCTACAAGGGCATCAGCGGCGAACTGGTCGACGCCATCTTCGACCTCCACTACCGGCTGCGGGTCACCGGCGACGGCCCGCGCACGACGCTGGTGACCAACACCTCGGTGACCGGCGCGACGTGGGACGGGACGGCGTACGACCTCGACCTGCACCACGACGAGACCGACGAGGCGTTCGGCCTGCGCACCGGCGGGCTGGTGCTCGCGACCGGGTACGCCGCCCGGGTGCCGGAGTTCCTCGACGGCGTCCGCGACCGGGTCGCGTTCGACGAGGCGGGGCGCTACGTGGTGTCGCCGGCGTACGCGATCGACCACGACGGCAACGAGATCTTCGTGCAGAACGCCGAGGAGCACTCGCACGGCTTCGTCGCTCCGGACCTCGGCATGGGCGCCTTCCGCAACTCGGTGCTGGTCGCCGCCCTGACCGGCCGCGAGGTCTACCCGATCGAGAAACGGATCGCCGTGCAGAGCTTCGGCGTGCCCGACCACCTGAAGAAGGAGGCCGCACGATGATCACGCTCGAACCGCTTCAGCTGCCCCGCGACCTCGGCCGCCTGCACACCTGGGTGACGCACCCGAAGGCCGTCTTCTGGGAGATGCAGGACGCAACGCTCAACGACGTCGCCACCGAGTACGCCTTGATCGAGGACGACCCTCACCACCATGCCTGGCTCGGCCGGGTGGACGGCGAACCGGCCTTCCTCGCCGAGACCTACGACCCCCACCACTCCGAGCTGGCGGGCCTGCCGGAGCTGCAGCCCGGTGACCTGGGCATGCACGTGCTCGTGGCGCCGGCCGACGTGCCGGTGCCCGGCTTCACCCGCGTGGTCTTCCGCGCGGTGATGGAGCACTGCTTCGCCGACCCCGCCGTACGCCGGGTCGTGGTGGAACCGGACGTCCGCAACGAACGCATCGCAGCGCTCAACAACGACGCCGGCTTCGCGGTCGTGCGGACCGTGCGCCTGCGCACCAAGGAGGCGGCGCTGTCGTTCTGCACGCGCGCGGCCTGGCAGGAGTCCGACCTGTGAACGCCGACCACCTCACGCCCGACCACCTCGCCTGGGCCCAGCGCCACCTCGTCACCAAGGCGATCGCGGAGTTCTCCCACGAGCGACTGCTGAGTCCCACTCCCGCGGAGAGCGGCTTCGAGCTGACGTCGCCGGCCGGGACGACGACGTACACGTTCGCCGCGAAGCGGCTCCCGCTCGACCACTGGGCCGTCGACCCCGACACTGTGCAGCGCCGGATCGGTGGCGAGCCGGCCGAGCTCGACGTCCAGCAGTTCGTGGTGGAGTTCGCGGAGCTGCTCGGGATCCCGGACAGCCTGCTGCCGACCTACCTCGAGGAGCTCGCGAGCACGCTGGCCAGCGCCGCGTGGAAGCGACACCACCACACCGCGACCGTCGACGACCTGGTCGGCGCGGACTACCAGACCATCGAGGCCGCGATGACCGAGGGACACCCCGGGTTCGTCGCCAACAACGGCCGGGTCGGCTACGGGCTCGACGACTTCGCGGCGTACGCCCCCGAGACCGGCAGCACGCTGCGGCTGGTGTGGCTGGCCGCCCGGCGCGACCAGGCCCGGCTCAGCCTCAGCGACGACCTCACCGAGGAGCGAGCTGTACGCCGGCGAGCTGGACGAGGCGACCCGCGCCGGGTTCGAGCGGCGGCTGACCGACCTGGGGCTCGACCCGGCGGCGTACCTGCTGATGCCGCTGCACCCGTGGCAGTGGACCAACAAGGTGGCGATCACGTTCGCGCCCGACGTGGCCCGCCAGGATCTCGTCTTCCTGGGCGAAGGCCCCGACGACTACCGCGCGCAGCAGTCGATCCGGACCTTCTTCAACGCGACGCATCCCGAGCGCCACTACGTGAAGACGGCGCTGGCGATCCAGAACATGGGGTTCCTGCGCGGACTCTCCCCCGCCTACATGGGGCCCACCCCGGCGATCAACGACTGGGTGGCTGGCGTGGTGGAGTCCGACCCGACGCTGAAGGGATCCGGCTTCGGGGTGCTCCGCGAGCGGGCGGCGATCGGCTACACCGGCGACGTCTTCCACGATCTGTGGCACAGCCAGGCCGTGAAGTCGCCGTACCAGAAGATGCTCGCGGCACTCTGGCGGGAGAGCCCGATGCCGCGGGTCGGCCCCGGCGAGCGGCTCGCGACGATGGCCTCGCTGCTGCACCGCGATGCCGACGGGCGGTCGCTGGTCGGCGCCCTGATCGCGGCCTCCCCGCTCGACCCGGCCTCGTGGCTGCGCACCTACCTGCACGCCTACCTGCGGCCGATCGCGCACTGCCTGCTGGCCCACGACCTGGCGTTCATGCCCCATGGCGAGAACCTCGTGCTCGTGCTGCGCGACGGCGTGCCCGTGCGGGTGTTCATGAAGGACATCGGCGAGGAGATCGCCGTGATGGGCGACCAGCCACTGCCGCCCGACGTGGAGCGGGTCCGGATCAAGGTCAGCGACGACGTCAAGGCGCTGGCGCTGCACACCGACGTCTTCGACGGCTTCCTGCGCTACCTGGCGGCGATCCTCGACACCGACGGCGTGCTGCCGGCCGAGGAGTTCTGGTCGGAGGTGGCCCGCTGCCTGCGGCACCACACCGAGGAGCACCCCGAGCTCGCGGAGGCGGTGGCGGCGTACGACCTCTTCCGTGACGAGTTCGATCACAGCTGCCTCAACCGGCTCCAGCTGCGCAACACCCTGCAGATGGTCGACCTCACCGACCAGGCCGAGTCGCTGATGTACGCCGGCACCCTGGCAGAACCCGATCGCCGCCTACCGCTGACCGGGGTGTCGACGACGGCTGAAAGAGTTGTCTTGTGCTGGACGAGTTCGAGGCGGAGCTGTGGTCCTCTGAGTCGGCGGCGTCATGGGTGTTCGTGACCGTGCCCGCTGACCTGAGCGCGGACATCCGGGCGATCAGCGGCGAGCGCCGTGGGTTCGGATCCGTGCGGGTCGAGGTGACGATCGGCGTCACGACCTGGCGTACGTCGGTCTTCCCCGACTCCACGACCCGGTGTTTCGTGCTGCCCGTCAAGAAGGCGGTGCGCACGGCCGAGGACATCGAGGTGGGCGAGCTCGCCCGGGTCGGGCTGCGGGTCCTCGACGAGTGAGAGTGAGCGCCGCCGTGGTGTCGGTGGGCTGCGCCACACTGTCAGCGTGGACGAGTTCGAGGCGGAGCTGTGGGTGTGGTCGGCCAAAGACAGCACGGATGGCACCTCCTGGGTGTTCGTGACGGTGCCGGAGGACGTGAGCGACGAGATCCGCGACCGCGGCGGCCCGCCGCGCGGGTTCGGCTCGGTGCGCGTGGAGGCGACCATCGGCTCCACCACCTGGCGGACGTCGGTGTTCCCCAACAGCGACAGCCTCGGCACGTTCGCGCTTCCCCTGAAGAAGGCGGTGCGCAAGGCCGAGAACCTGGAGGTGGGCGAGCCCGCGCGGGTCAGTCTTCGCGTGATCGATGACTGAGGTCGTCCGGGCGGAGGACTGGTACGCCGAAGAGCTCGGCGCCGTCCACCATGCCGAAGTGACGTTCGTCGATGTCGACTTCAGCGAGTGCACGACGGCGGGGGCCGTGTTCGACCAGTGCGTGTTCCGCAGCTGCCGCTTCAACGCGTCGACGCATGTCTCGTCCGCGTTCATCGCCTGCACGTTCTCGGCGTGCAACTTCTTCGACGTGACACTCGACGGCTGCAAGCTCGCGGGCTCGGTGTTCGATGCCTGCACGATGCGCCCGATGAAGGTGACCGGCGGCCTCTGGCGAGGCGTCACGATTCGCGGCGGCAACCTGTCCAAGCTCGACCTCACCGGCATCGACCTCCGTGAGGCGGACCTGTCGATGAGCAACCTGTCGAAGAGCGTGCTGCGACGAGCCCACCTCGAGGGCGCCACTCTGCGGGAGTCCGACCTGACCGACGCGGATCTCCGCGGCGCATCGCTCGACGGGGTCGACCTGACCGCCGCGCGGTTGCACCGCACCCGGCTCGACCTGGCCGGCGCCGTACTGCTCGCCGAGGCTCACGGCGCGGAAGTGGACACCTCCACCTGAGCAGAGGCCAAGACTCGGCATACTGGTGCGCGATGTCCACCGCGCCAGGAGTGTCCATGTCCACGTCGTTCGACCAGCTCGCCACCAACATCCTCGACGGCAAGCCGGCCACCGAGGACGACGCGCTCGCGGTGCTTCGCGCCCACGACGACGAGCTGCTCGCCGTCGTGGCCGCCGCCGGGCGGCTCCGCCGCGAGCACTTCGGCAACACGGTCAAGGTCAACTACCTGGTCAACCTCAAGTCGGGGCTGTGCCCGGAGAACTGCAACTACTGCTCGCAGGCGCTGGGCTCGACGGCCGACATCCTGAAGTACACCTGGCTCAAGACCGACGAGGCGCTCGACCAGGCGGCTGCCGGGCTCCGCGGTGGCGCGACCCGCGTGTGCATGGTCTCCAGCGGCCGCGGCCCGACCGACAAGGACGTCGAGCGCGTCGCCGACATGGTCGGCGCGATCAAGAGCGAGCACCCGCAGGTGGAGATCTGTGCCTGCCTCGGTCTGCTCAAGGACGGCCAGGCCGAGCGGCTGCGCGACGCCGGCGTCGACGCCTACAACCACAACATCAACACCGCCGAGTCCCACCACGACACGATCGTGCAGACCCACACGTACGCCGACCGCGTCGACACCGTGACCAAGGCCAAGACCGCCGGCCTGTCGCCGTGCAGCGGCCTGATCGCGGGCCTCGGCGAGAGCGACGAGCAGCTGGTCGAGGCGCTGTTCGCGCTGCGGGACCTCGGGTCCGACTCGATCCCGGTCAACTTCCTGATGCCGTTCGACGGCACGCCGTTCGAGAACACCTGGGAGCTCTCCCCCGCGCGCTGCCTGAAGATCCTGGCGATGGCGCGGTTCGTGTGCCCCGACCGGGAGATCCGGATCGCCGCCGGCCGCGAGATGCACCTGCGCTCGATGCAGGCCATGGCGCTGCACGTCGCCAACTCGATCTTCCTCGGCGACTACCTGACCTCCGAGGGCCAGGCTGCCGAGGCCGACCTCGAGCTGATCCGCGACAACGGCTTCGTGGTGCTCGGTGCCGCCGAGGACCCCACGCCCCAGAACCTCGACGGCGAGACGTCGCACGACCCGGCCAAGCGTCGGCGAGGCGCCGGCACCGCCGCGCTGCCGAACGCCTGAGCGCCATGGCTGACCTGCTCGCCTGGGACCGCGAGCACGTGTGGCACCCCTACACCTCGATGACCGACCCGACGCCGGTGCGGATGGTGACGGGGGCCGACGGCGTACGCATCAGGCTGGCCGACGGCACCGAGCTCGTCGACGGCATGGCGTCGTGGTGGGCGGCGATCCACGGCTACAACCACCCGGCCCTCAACGCGGCCGTCTCCGCGCAATTGAACGACTACGCGCACGTGATGTTCGGCGGGCTCACGCACGAGCCGGCGATCCGGCTTGCCGAGCGCCTGGTCGAGCTGTCGCCCGAGGGGCTCGAGAAGGTCTTCCTCGCCGACTCCGGATCGGTGTCGGTCGAGGTGGCGCTGAAGATGGTGCTGCAGGCCCAGCGCGGCCGCGGCCGGCCCGAGCGCACCCGGATGCTCACGGTGGCCGGCGGCTACCACGGCGACACGTTCGGCTGCATGAGCGTGTGCGACCCCGTGGGCGGCATGCACTCGATGTTCGCCGGTGTGCTGGCCCCTCAGGTGTTCGCGCCGCGACCGCCGGCCGACGAGGCCGATCTCGACGAGTGGACCCGGCAGTTCGAGACCCTGGCGGCGACCGCTCGATCTCGCGGGGATCATCGTCGAGCCCTTGCTGCAGGGTGCCGGCGGCATGCACGTCTACCAGGCCGAGTGCCTGCGGGTGATGCGGCGGGTCGCCGACGAGCACGGGCTGGTGCTGGTCTTCGACGAGATCGCGACGGGATTCGGCCGCACCGGCACGATGTTCGCGGCCGACGCCGCCGGCGTCGCGCCGGACATCATGTGCGTCGGCAAGGCGCTCACCGGCGGCTACCTCTCCCTGGCGGCGGTGCTGTGCACGCGCCAGGTCGCCGAGGACCTCTCCGCTTCCGAGTCCGGCGTGCTGATGCACGGCCCCACCTACATGGGCAACGCCGCTGGCCTGCGCCGTCGCGCTGGCCAACCTCGACCTGCTGGCCGCTGGTGACTGGGCCGGCGACGTACGCCGCATCGAGGCTCGGCTGGCCGACGGTCTGGCCGACTGCCGCGGCCAGGCCGGCGTGGCCGACGTACGCACGATCGGTGCGGTCGGGGTCGTGCAGCTCGACCACCCGGTCGACGTGGTGAAGGCGACCGATGCCGCGATCGAGGAGGGCGTGTGGCTGCGGCCGTTCCGCGACCTGATCTACACGATGCCTCCCTACATCACCGACGACGACGACCTCGACCGGATCTGCCGGGCCATCCGACGAGCGGCGGAGGTCGCATGAGCTGGGCCGAGTGGCTCGAGCAGCAGGCGGACGCCCGCGAGGAGGCCGGACTGCGACGCTTCCTGCGACCGCGCCCGGCCGCCGACGACCTGATCGACCTGGCCGGCAACGACTACCTCGGTCTCTCCCGCGACCCCGTCGTCATCGCAGCCGCGGCCGAGGCCGCCCGGGTGTGGGGCGC
Source organism: uncultured Actinomycetota bacterium (assembly GCA_963769475.1). Taxonomy (GTDB): domain Bacteria; phylum Actinomycetota; class Actinomycetes; order Propionibacteriales; family Nocardioidaceae; genus Nocardioides. The sequence goes on from CAVYLX010000005.1 coordinate 1,239,491, forward strand.
CGGGCCGGCGCCTCCCGCCTGGTCACCGGCACCCTCGAGCTGCACCAGCAGCTCGAGCGCGAGCTGGCCGACTACCTGGGCCAGCCAGCCGCGCTGGTCTTCTCCACCGGCTACCACGCCAACCTCGCCGTGGTCAGTGCGCTGGCCGACCGCGACACCCTGGTCATCTCCGACGCGCACATCCACGCCTCGCTGGTCGACGCGGTGCGGCTGTCGCGGGCCCGGCTCGAGGTGGTGCCGCACAACGACGTCGAGGCGGTACGCCGCGCGCTCGAGGGCGCGGACGGCCGGGCGATGGTGCTGGCCGAGTCGGTCTACTCCGTGCTCGGCGACCAGGCGCCGCTGACCGAGCTCGCCCGGGCCTGCATCGAGCACGGCGCGCTGCTGGTCGTCGACGAGGCGCACGGGCTCGGCGTCCACGGCGCCGGGCTGGCCCACGCCCAGGGCCTGGCGGGGCTTCCGCACGTCATCGTCACCGCCACCCTGTCCAAGGCCCTCGGCAGCCAGGGCGGAGCCGTGCTCGGCTTCCCCGTCGTGATCGAGCACCTCGTCAACCGGGCCCGCCCGTTCATCTTCGACACCGCCCTGGCCCCGGCCGCTGCCGGCGCCGCGCTGGCCGCCCTCGGTGAGCTGCGGCGCCGCCCTGAGCTGGCCGAGCGGGTGAGTCGCCGGATGAGCGACCTGGCCGCCTCCCTCGGCGTCGAACCCTCGGCCGGCGCCGTGCTCTCGGTGCCGATGCCGTCACCGCAGGCGGCCGTCGCCGCGCAGACAGCCGCGTTGGAGCAGGGTGTGCGCGTCGGCTGCTTCCGCCCGCCCTCGGTGCCCGACGGCATCTCGCGGCTGCGGATCACCGTCAGCGCCGGCATCGACGACGCCGACTGGCAGCGCGCGACCGAGGTCATCGTCGCCGTCGCCAAGGAGCACGGGTGACCGGTCGCGTCGTCCTGGTCACGGGCACCTCGACCGGCGTCGGCAAGACCGTGGCCACGGCCGCGCTGGCGGCGACCGGCCGCGGCTCGGTGGCCGTGGTCAAGCCCGTGCAGACCGGCATCGCCGACGGTTCGCCGACCGATGCCGACGAGGTCCGGCGGCTCACCGGCGTCGCCGTCCACGAGTACGCCGCCCTCGACGAGCCGCTCGCGCCTGACACCGCCGCCCGGAGAGCCGGCGTGACGATCCCGCCCGTCAGCGAGCACGCCGACCGGATCCGCGAACTGGCGGATTCGCACGACCTCGTCCTCGTCGAGGGAGCCGGCGGGCTGCTGGTGCGCCTCGACACCGACGGCGGCACCCTGCTCGACCTCGCCACCGATCTCGCTCAGAGCCTGAGCGTCGGAGTCGTCGTCGTCGTGGCCGCGGGCCTCGGCACCCTCAACCACACCGAGCTGACGGTCGGCGCCCTGCGGGCCCGCGGGCTGGAGCCGCTCGGCCTGGTGATCGGCTCCTGGCCGGCCGCGCCCGGGCTCGCCGAGCAGTGCAACCTCGAGGACCTGCCGCGGGTCACCGGCCTGCCGGTGCTCGCCGTGCTGCCCGAGGGCGCGGGAGCGCTGTCCCGCGAGGAGTTCGTCGCTCAGGCGGAGGACTGGTTCAAGAACCAGCGGTGACCGAACGGGTCGCGGAACACCGCGACCCGGCCGGCCTGCTCGTCGTCCTCGGGCTCCCGGTCGAGGGTGACGCCGGCGGCCACCACCCGCGCCGCCGCCGCGTCCACGTCGTCGACGGTCAGGTGCAGCGACACCGCCGAGCCGCGGGTGGCGTCGGGCGCCTCGACACCGAACTCGGGGAACTCGTCGGCCATCATCCAGCGGGCACCACCCACCGCCAGCTCGACGTGGCCCAGCCGTCCGTCGGGCATGTCGATCGGGTCGTAGACCACCTCGGCGCCGAGCGCCGCGGCGTACCACTCGATCGCGGAGCGGGCGTCGGCCACGCAGAGGTAGGGAGTCAGCTCGGTCATCGTTCGTCCTCCTGCTCGATGGGCTGGTCGATGGGCTGCATGAACGACCAGAGGCCGCCCTCGCTGTCGCGGGCGGCGTACTCGCGCACGCCGTAGGGCATCTCGGTCGGCCCGTAGACGATCTCGGCGCCGGCCGCGCGCGACCGCTCGCAGTGGGCGTCGACGTCCTCGACGTCCACGGCCATGCAGTGCGTGGCGCCGCCGAGCGTGTCGGGTGAGGCGAGCGCGAAGTCCGGCGACTCCTGGTGCAGCCAGATCACCCCGTCGCCGGCGTACACCTCACCGTGGATGACCGTGCCGTCGCCGTCGCGGGTGAGCTCGCCGGCGCGCAGCCCGAACACGTCGACCAGGTGCCGCTGCGCGGCCTCGATGTCGCGGTAGACCAGCAGCGTGAGCCGGCGGGTCAGCACGGGCTCGGCGTCCGGCATGCCTGCGAGCACGGCGACCAGCTCGGAGTCGGTGGGGTCCTGCCGGCTCATCAGCCGCGCCTCGACCGTCCGGACCCGCTCGCGCAGCCGGGCCAGGTCGGCGACGCGACGGTCGATGTCGGCCAGGTGGGTGGTGGTCAGGGTCAGCAGGTCGCTCGCGTCGGGGTCGACGTCGGCCACGGGCGTGCCGAGTCCACGCAGTAACCGGATCCGGTAGAGGCGGTCGATGGTCTCCGCGTCGTAGCGGCGGCGGCCGCCGGAGTCGCGCTCCGGCGCCAGCAGGCCGAGCTCCTCGTAGTAGCGGAGCGTCCGCACGGTGACGCCGGCTTGTTCGGCGACCTCGCCGATGGTCAGGTCCATGTCGAGCACGCTAGGACCTCACGTCACGTGAGGTGCAAGTCCCGAGGCGCCGATCACCAGACGTCGCCGGGCCGCCAGTCGCAGGTGAGCGCGTCCGTCGAGGTCGAGCGCGGCCGCGCCCGCCACGACGTAGACGCTGCCGTCGTCGTCGGGCGTCGGCTCGATGCCGCTCGGGGGTCAGCACCGAGGTCGGGCCGCGCCAGAGCTGCCAGCCGCGCGACTCGTAGAGCGCCACTGCCCTCGTCCGACGCCGCACAGCGCGAGCAGGTCGTACGCCGGCCCGAGCGCCTCCAGCGCGGCCATCACCGTCGCCGCGTGGCCGGCCCGGCGTCGGTCCGGGCGCACCGCGACCGCCTCGACGTAGCCGGCAGCGCAGCGCCCGGCCGTCATGCGAGCAGCCGGCGCATCACCAGCGAACCGTGCGCGACCACCGCGTCGTCCCTCGTCGAGGACGAGCGCATGGGTGCCGCCGAGCGCGTGCTCCCAGTCGTCGTCGCCGAAGTCGTCTCGAAGGCGTCGTCCAGCAACGCCCGGATGGCCGTCAGCTCCTCGCGCGGTCGAGCTCGCCGGTGTGCGCGGTGATCAGCCGGGCGCGTCACCATCCCGGCGGCTTCCGGTCGGCCCAGGGCGCGGCCTCCTCGATCTGCGCGCGACAGGGAGAGCAGCAGCTCCTCCTCGGCCGGCCGCGCCGCCAGCATCACGCCCGACCGGCAGGCCGTCCGGCGGTCCAGTGCAGCGGCAGCGAGACGGCCGGCATGCCGGTGACGTTCCAGGCCGAGGTCCACGGGCGTGAACGCCTTCTGCGCCTCGAAGTCGGCCGCCGGGTCGGCGTCGTTGCGGATGGCGCCGACCGGCAGCGGCGGCGCGGCGAGCGTCGGCGTCAGCACGGCGTCGTACGGCGCCAGCGCCTCGAGCGCGCCGGCCGCGAACCGGCGCATCGCGCCGAGCGCCAGCCCGAACTCCGGGCCGCTCACCGCCGCCCGCGCTCGGTGAGCCAGCGGGTCAGCGGCCGCAGCAGGTGCTCCTGGTCGGGCGGCACCACCGACAGCGCGGTCAGCACCGCCCAGCAGGTCTCGAACACCGGCACCGCCTCCGCCGGCAGCGGCACCGGCACGTCGACCACCTCGTGACCGAGCGACTCGAGCAGCCGCGAGGCGTCCTCGCAGGCCTGCACGCACGCGGGGTCGACGGGAGTGTCGGCGATGACTGGTTCGATGAAGCGGGCGATCCGGAGGCGGCCCGGGTCGCGGTCACAGGCGGCCAGGAACGACGAGGAAGGAGGTGGTGCCCACGACGGATCACCAGCCCGACGACCGGCGAGCACGTCGAGCAGTCGCGGCCGCGTCGCGGACCGTGCGCGCGATCGGCCCGGCCGTCGCCAGGCCGACCGGGTCGCCGTACATCGGGTAGCCGCTGATCCGCCCACGCGTGGGCTTGAGCCCGACCAGCCCGCAGCACGAGGCCGGGATCCGGATGGAGCCGCCGCCGTCGGAGCCCTGGGCCACCGGCACCAGCCCGGCGGCCACCGCGGCGGCCGCGCCGCCGGAGGAGCCGCCGGCCATCCGGGTCGCGGTCCCAGGGCGTGACGGCGGGCGGGCGCCCTCCGGCTCGGTGTAGCAGGGCGAGCCGAACTCCGGCGTGCTGGTCTTGCCGAGGCTGACCATGCCGGCGGCCTCGATGGCGAGCGTCACGGCGTCGCGTGACGTCGGGCACGAAGTCGGCGAAGACCGGCGAGCCGAACGCGGTCGGCACGCCCGCGGTCAGGTTGAGGTCCTTGATCGCGGTCGGCACGCCGTGCAGCGGCGACCGGCGCCGGCTCCGGCGGCCGCGACCGCGCGCCCGCTCGCGCGCCAGCTCGGGCGTGAGCGTGACGAACGCGCCGACCGTCGTCGAGACGGTCGGCGCGGTCGAGGTAGTGCTCGGTCAGCTCGAGCGGGGAGACCTCGCCGCGGCGCACCAGCTCGCCCTGCTCGAGCGCGGTCAGGTCGTGCAGTTCGGCCACGCCCGACCTAGGGCGCGACCGGTAGCCGGGTCAGGCGGCGACGGTCTCCGGCTGGCGTCGACCAGCCGGCGACGGCGTCGTCCAGCCGGCTGCGCACGTCGGCGTCGGTGAGCACGTCGACCTCGATGGCGGACTGCGAGACGACGACGTCCTCGACGACCGCCGCGCCGGCGATGCTGGCCGAGCGGGCGGTGTCCTCGTGCGCCCACTTGCCGCCGTACGGCGTGGGCGTGGCGCCGACGACGCCGAACGGCTTGCCGACGATGGCGCCGACGCCGTACGGGCGGGAGAGCCAGTCGATGGCGTTGTTGAGCACGGCCGGCATGGTGCCGTTGTACTCGGGCGTGACGACGAGCACGCGGTCGGCGCCCGCGACGCGCGTCGCGGAGGGCGGTGGACGGCGGCCGGGACGTCGTCGCCGTCGATGTCCTCGTTGTAGAAGGGAGTCGTCGAGGCCCTCGACGATCTCGAGGGTGACGCCCTCGGGCGCCTGGTCGCGGAGCGCCTCGGCGAGCCGGCGGTTCAGCGGAGTCGGCCCGCAGGGAGCCGACGAGGACGAGGACACGGGTGTCGGACATGGGTGCTCCTGGAGTCGAGTGACGGACGTGGACTAAACGGACCGTGGTCCGTTTCTATTCCCGGCCGCTGACATTCCGGACCGCTCTCGCCCCTCCTAGGGTGACCGCACCATGACCGAGCGCCGCCTGCTCCCGCTGCTCGGCGACCCGCCCCGGAGCGGCGCGACGCCGCCCGCAACCGGGAGGCGCTGCTGCGTCGCGGCCGCAGCGAGCTGGTCGACAGTGCGGCTACGACGCGCGTGACGATGGACGCGGTCGCGGCGAAGGCCGGGGTCGGCAAGGGCACCGTGTTCCGCCGGTTCGACTCGCGCGAGGGGCTGATGGCGCGCGCTGCTCAACCCCTCGGAGCCGGCGTGGCAGGCCTCGGTCATCGCGCGGCCCGCCGCCGCTGGGCCCGGGCGCCGACGCCGATGGAGCGGCTGCTGGCCTTCGGCCGGTCCCGGCTGCGAGATCACGCTGCAGCACGCCGACCTGATCCGCGGCCGCCGGCCGCGGCCGGCAACCGGTCGCTTCGCGGCGTACTCCTTCGCCGCCACGCACGTGCGCTACCTGCTCGGCGAGCTCGGCGTGCGCGGCGACATCGCGCTGCTGGCCACGGCGCTGCTGGCCCCGCTGGAGCTGCCGATCCTCGACCAGCAGGTCCGCGATCGAGCGGATCGACGTCGACCGGATCCACGCCGGGTGGGCCGACCTGGCCCGCCGGATCATCGGCGCTGACAGCCGCTGATCAGTCGATGTGGTGGCGGCGCAGGCCGAAGGTGAGCCCGTCGACCAGCGCGCCCCACGACGCCTCGATCACGTTGTGGCCGACGCCGACGGTGACCCACGACGACTCGCCGTCGGTGGTCTCGATCAGCACCCGGGTGATCGCGTCGGTGCCGTGGCCCTGGTCGAGGATCCGCACCTTGTAGTCGATCAGCTCGAACTTCGCGACCTCCGGGAACGCCTGCCCGATCGCCGTGCGCAGCGCCTGGTCGAGCGCGTTGACCGGGCCGTTGCCCTCGCCGGTCACGACGTAGCGCACGCCCTCGGCCTTGCAGCTTCACGGTCGCCTCGGAGACGGCCTCCTCGCCGGCCGCGGTGGTCGAGCGTCTCGGTGATCACCCGCCACGACTCGACCTCGAAGTACGACGGGCGGCGCGCCCTCGACCTTCTCGACCAGCAGCAGCTCGAACGACGCGTCGGCGGCCTCGAACGTGTAGCCGCGTCGCCTCCAGCTCCTTGACCCGGTCGGTGACCCGGGTGACCAGCTCCGGTCGCCGGACAGGTCGAAGCCGAGCTCGCGGCCCTTGAGCTCGATCGACGCGCGGCCGGCCATGTCGGAGACCAGCAGCCGCATGTCGTTGCCGACGCCGACCGGGTCGAGTGTGCTGGTAGAGGTTCGGGTCGACCTTGATCGCGCTGGCGTGCAGCCCGGCCTTGTGCGCGAACGCCGAGGTGCCGACGTACGGCTGGCGCGAGGCGGGCGGGAAGTTGGTGACCTCGGCGACGGCGTGCGCGATCCGGGTCGCCTCGCGCGAGCAGGCCCGGCGGCAGCACCGCGCGGTCGAGCTTGAGCTCGAGGTTGGCGACGACGGAGACGAGGTCGGCGTTGCCGGTGCGCTCGCCGTAGCCGTTGATGCTGCCCTGCACGTGCGTGGCGCCGGCGTCGACGGCGGCGAGCGTGTTGGCGACCGCGCAGCCGCTGTCGTTGTGGGCGTGGATGCCGACCCGGACCCCGGTCGTCTCGATCGACGTCGTGCACGACGTCGGAGACCCAGTCCGGGCAGCATCCCGCCGTTGGTGTCGCAGAGCGCGACCACCTCGGCGCCGGCCTCGTACGCCGTGCGCAGCACCTCGAGCGCGTAGTCGCGGTTGGCGCGGTAGCCGTCGAAGAAGTGCTCGGCGTCGAGGAAGACCTGCTGGCCCTCCGCCGCGCAGGTGGCTGACGGTGTCGCGGACCATCGCGAGGTTCTCCTCGAGCGTGGTCCGCAGCGCGAGCTCGACGTGCCGGTCGTGCGACTTCGCGACCAGCGTGACGACGCGAGGCGCCGCTGTCGCGCAGCGCGGCGACCTGCGGGTCGTCGGCGGCCGCGCACGCCGGCCCGCCGGGTGGCGCCGAACGCCGCGAGCTTGGCGTGCCGCAGGTCGAGCTCGGCGGCCGCGCGGCGGAAGAACTCGGTGTCCTTGGGGTTCGCGCCCGGCCAGCCGCCCTCGATGTAGCCGACGCCGAGCCCGTCGAGCTGCCGGGCGATCGTCAGCTTGTCGGCGACGGAGAGGTTGAGCCCCTCCTGCTGGGCGCCGTCGCGCAGGGTGGTGTCGTAGACGTGGAACGTCGCCGTGCAGGTCCATCGGGTCGTCTTTCTGTCCGTGGTCGGGCAGGTCCGGGCAACAAAAAAACCTCTCGGGGTACGAGAGGTTGGCGCGTCGAGGGGTCTCGACGCGCTAGACGAATGATGATGCGGTGCTGCATGCACGCGACCATCCTGCCACGGACCGCGTCCGGCACGGTCTCGGATCCGGCGATCGGTCCGGCTGAGCGCGACGCGCACGGCTGCTCGGCGGCCAGGCGAGCCGCGACGACGCCATCGGCGGCGACCCGACGCCGATCAGCGACGCCAGCGCGGCGACGACGGCCAGCGCGACCGCCCACGGCGCCGAGGCTGCGCGACGAGCGGGTGTGACCGACGCGCGGCGAGCGGCGACCGCGCACCCGGCGGCCGCCCGGCCCGCCACCACAGCGACCGCGAACACCGACGCCGCAGACGAACAGCGTGACGCGCCATCGCCGGCCGCGAACGCGTAGCAGAGCAGCGCCGCCGCGACGGCGAGCCCGGCGCTCCAGAGCGACGAGCAGCACGGTGCCCGGGATCGAGCGGACCAGGTGCCACGGCGTGCGCAGCAGCAGCTGCGCGCCGTCGTACCACTTGCGGCCGCGCAGCCGGCGCCGGTCGCCCGCCGCGCTGGCGGCGAGCGAGCCGCTGCGCAGCACCCAGACGAGGAGCACGAGCAGCCGAGCGCGCCGAGCCAGGGGTACGCCGCGCACGGCCGCGCCGCACGACGAGCGCCGCGCGCCGACGAGCAGCGCGCCGCGGCGCAGCCGCTCCGGCCAGGGCGCCGGCGCCGTGACCGGCGGTCGGCTCGGAGCGCGCCGGTCGCCGCTCAGCTCGGCGGCCGTCGGCTGCGTCGTGGCGCTCGGTCGACGGCGTCGGCGCCGCGGCCGGCTCGCCTCGGTCGGCATCACGTCGGTCGGTCGTCGTCGGCCGTGCGGCGGCCAGCGACGGCGAGCGGCAGCGTGTACGGGTCGTGCTCGGCCGCGACCGGCGGCGGGCGCGGCGGCGTCGCGGCCGGCTGGTCAGCGGCCGCAGCCAGTCGAGGAGCTCGCGTCGAGCGTCGGCCGGTGCGGCGGCTCGGGGTCGAGGCGGCCCGACAGCAGCTCGCGCAGCGGCGTCGGGCAGCCGGACGAGGTCGTGCTCGCCGCGGCGGACCCGGTCCATGATCGCCATCGACGGGCCGCGGCCGAACGGCGGCCGGCCGGTGCCGGCGTACGCGACGGTCGCCGCCCACGAGTGCACGTCGGACGCGGTGGTCGCGTCGTCGCCGTACAGGATCTCGGGCGCGAGGTAGCCGGGCGTGCCGAGCAGCCAGCCGGTGTGGGTGAGCTTCGGGTCGTCGGCGACGCGGGCCAGGCCGAAGTCGATGAGGATCGGGGTGCGGCCCTCCATCAGCACGTTGGACGGCTTGACGTCGCGGTGCAGCACGCCGACCGCGTGCACCGAGGCGAGCGCCCTCGGCCAGGCAGGCGGCGAACCAGGTCAGGTCGGCGCCCGTCGATCGGCCCCTCCTCGTGCACGTGGTCGTGCAGCGAGAGGCCCGGGCACGTAGCGGGTGGCGACGTACGGGACCGGCGCCCACGGGTCGGCGTCGACGATCTCGGCGACCCACCGGCTGCGGATCCGGCTCAGCGAGCCGACCTCGCGCGCCAGCCGGCGCCGCGCCTCGTCGTCGCCGACGATGTGCGGCCGCAGCACCTTGAGCGCGACCCGGTCGCCGTCGGGCCGCGCGGGCGAGGTGGACGACGCCCATCCCGCCCTCGCCGAGCTTGGTGAGCAGCGTGTAGTCGCCGACGGTGGGCCGCGGCGGCGGCTGGTCCGGACGGGCGTCGTCACGCGTCAGAGACTACCCGCGCGACCCGCGCCGGACCGACCGACGCCGGACCGCGTGTACGCCGGCGCGCCGAGGTCAGGATTAGGTTAGCCTTACCTGCTTCACGCCGATCTCGAGGACCCCATGACCACCACCGCGCCGGCGCCCGCGCCCGACACCGGCCCGGCAGACCGCGCCACCCGCCGCGGATCGGTGCGCGGGCTGGTCGTGCTCGCCGCTCCTGCTGGTGCTCGCCGGCCTGCTCAGCCTGGCGGTCGGCAGCCGCAGCATCCCGCTCGGCACCGTCGTCGACGTGCTGTTCCACCCCGACGACTCCGACGCCTCGACGATCGTCCACGAGCCTGCGGATCCCCCGGACCGTGCTGGCGATCGCGGTCGGCATCGCGCTCGGCGTCGCCGGCGCGCTGATGCAGGGCCACACCCGCAACCCGCTCGCCGACCCCGGACTGCTCGGCGTCGAGGCCGGCGCGGCGTTCGCGGTGGTGCTCGGCATCTACGTCTTCGGCGTCACCGACCTCACCGGCTACGCGTGGTTCTCGCTCGTCGGCGCCGGCCTGGCCGCGGCCGCGGTGTTCGCGATCGGCTCGACCCGCGGCGGACCCGACCCGGTGTCCCTGGTGCTCGCCGGGACCGCGGTCAGCGCGCTGCTGCTGTCGCTGCACCCAGGCCATCGTGCTGCGCGACATCGACACCCTCGACGCCTACCGGTTCTGGGTCGGTCGGCTCGGTGGCCGGCCGCGGCATGGAGGTCTTCTGGCAGGTGCTGCCGTTCATCGTCGTCGGCCTGCTGCTGGCCGCGATGAGCGCGCCCGCCCTCAACCTGCTCCAGCTCGGCGACGACGTCGCCGTCTCGCTCGGCATGCACCCGATGCGGCACAAGGTGATCGGCGTCGCTCGGCGTGATGCTGCTGACCGGCGCGGCGACCGCGGCCTGCGGCCCGATCGGGTTCGTCGGCCTGGTCGTGCCCCACGTCGCGCGCTACTTCGCCGGCGTCGACTACCGCTGGGTGATCCCCTACTCCGGCCTTCATCGGCGGGCTGCTGGTGCTGCTCGCCGACGTGATCGGCCGGGTCGTCGTGCGGCCGGGCGAGCTCCAGGTCGGCATCGTGATGGCGCTGGTCGGCGGCCCGGTCTTCATCTTCCTGGTCCGCCGCACCCGGATGGTGCAGCTGTGAGCGCCACCCGTCCAGCGACGCCGACCGCGTGCGTCGCCCCCGACCTCGGTCGCCCCGCTGCGCGTCGGCCCGCGTCCTGGCTGGTGCCGGTGCGCGCCGGCGCTGGTCGCGCTCGGCCGGCCTCGTCGCTGCTGGCCGTCCTGGTCGCGCTCGACCTGGCCATCGGCGACTTCGAGATCCCGCTCGCCGACGTCGTCGACACCCTGCTCGGCGGCGGCGACCCCGGCCAGCAGTTCATCGTGATGGAGCTGCGGCTGCCCCAGACCCTGGTCGCCGTCGCTGGTCGGCGCCGCGCTCGGCCTGGCCGGCGCGCTGACCCAGACCTTCGCCCGCAACCCGCTGGCCAGCCCCGACATCCTCGGCATCACCGAGGGCGCCGCGTCGGCGCGGTCGCGGTCATCGTGCTCGCCGGCGTCGTCGGGGTACGGCGGCGGCCTGGTCACCGGCACGCTGCAGGAGGTCGGCGTGCCGATCGCCGCCTTCGTCGGCGGGCTGCTCACCGCGGCCCTGCTCTACGTGCTGTCCTGGCGGCGCGGGCATCGACGGCCAGCGGCTGGTGCTGATCGGCATCGGCCTCGGCTGCCGCGCTGATCGCGCTCACGTCCTGGCTGCTGGTCAGGGCCCGGATCCAGGACGCCGCCGAGCGCCCAGGTCTGGCTCAACGGCTCGCTCAACGCCCGCGGCTGGGAGCACGCGACGCCCGCTGCTGCTCGACGCTGGCCGTGCTGCGTGCCGGTCTCGCTGCTGCTGGTCCGCCACCTCAACGCTCATGCAGCTCGGCGACGACTCCGCCCGCGGCCTCGGCGTCCGGCTGCAGCTCACCCAGCTGCTGATGCTGGTCGCCGCCGTCGGCCTGGCCGCCGTCGCGGTCTCGGCCGTCGGCCCGCTGGAGCTTCGTGGCCTTCGTGGTCCCCCAGATCGCGCTGCGCCTGACCGGCGGCTCGCGCCCACCGATGCTCGCCTCGATGGTGTTCGGCGCCTGCCTGGTCGTCGGCGCCGACCTGGTCACCCGCGTGGTCTCCCGTTCGCCCTGCCCGCCGGCCTCGTCACGGCGGCCATCGGCGCGCCGTACCTGATCTGGCTGCTGCTCCGCACCAACCGAAAGGTGTCGGCATGACCCACCACCACCCGCCCGTCTGCGCGCCGAGGCCGTCACCGTCGGGTACGGCGGCGAGCCGGTCGTCCGCGACCTCCCCTCGACGTCCCCGACGGCAAGGTGACGACGATCGTCGGGCCCAACGGCTGCGGCAAGTCGACGCTGCTGCGCACCATGGCCCGGCTGCTCAAGCCGACCAGCGGCGACGGTGCTGCTCGACGGCGAGCCGATCGCACCGATGCCCACCCGCGACGTCGCCCGCGGCTGGCGCTGCTGCCGCAGAGCCCGATCGCGCCCGACGGGCTGCTGGTCCGCGACCTGGTCGGCCGCGGCCGGCACCCGCACCAGCGGTGGTTCAGCCAGTGGTCGCCCGAGGACGAGGCGATCGTCGAGGCGGCGCTGGCGATGACCGACACCGGCGACCTGCGCGACCGGCCGCTCGACCAGCTCTCGGGCGGTCAGCGCCAGCGCGCCTGGATCGCGATGACGCTGGCCCAGGACACCGACCTGCTGCTGCTCGACGAGCCGACGACGTACCTCGACCTCGCCCACCAGGTCGAGGTGCTCGACCTGGTCACCCGGCTCAACCGCGAGCGCGGCCGCACGGTCGTGATGGTGCTGCACGACCTCAACCTCGCCGCCCGCTACAGCGACACGATCGTGGTGATGAAGGACGGCGTGATCGTCACCGCAGGGCGACCCCGCGCGACGGTGTTCACCCGCGAGATGCTGCGCGAGACCTTCGGCCTCGAGGCCGACGTGCTCCCCGACCCGCGCACCGGCCTGCCGATCGTCGTCCCGATCGTCCTCGGCGACCGGTCGAGCCTCGCCGCCAGCTGACTCACGACACGCAGAGCCCGGCACCCGAGAGCGGCCGGGCTCTGCTGTCGTGGGGTCCGTCGGTGACGACCGGCGGCACCGTCGCGGGGTCGGCGTCGACCGCGGCGGCGAGCTGCGGCACGTAGCGCTCCAGCACGTAGGGGATGCTCAGCGGCGTCACGAAGCTGTGGGCCACGTAGTAGGCGCCGTTGGCCTCGCTGATGTCGATGTAGCGGCCCTCGTCGAAGGCCTCGGTGCCTCTCGAAGACGCTCCTTCACCGCCTCGTCGGCGTCGAGGTCGAGCGATCACCGCGACGTCGACCTGGTCGAGGTCGGAGGTGCGCTCGGAGCTGAGCGACGAGCCGAACTCCTCGTCCTCGGCTCGCCGAAGACGCCCGTCGGGAACTCGAAGCCGAGCTCGACCAGCATCCGCGAGCGCGGGTCCTCGGGGCCGTAGACGAAGAGGCCCTCGTACGGCGTGCACGACCAGCGCGGTCTTGCCCGCGAACGCCGGGTGGGCCGCGGCCGCGTCCGCGATCTGCGCCTTGACGTCGTCGATCAGCGCCTGCATCTCCTCGGGCTTGCCGACGGCCTTGCCGATGTTCAGCGCCATCTCGTCCCACGGCGCGCCGTAGTCGGCGTAGTCGCCCGGCTGGGCGACCGTCGGGGCGATCTTGGAGAGCAGGTCGTAGTCCTTCTCGGTCATGCCGGCGTACTGCCCGATGATCAGGTCGGGCGCCAGCGCCGCGACCTTCTCGACCTGGATGCCGTTGGGGTCGTCGAGCACCTCGGGCAGCTCGCCGTCGCCCAGCGCGTCGGTCGCCCACGGGAAGATGACGCCGGGCGCCTCGCCGAACCACTTGGTGACCGCCGAGCGGCACGATGCCCAGGGCCAGCAGGGCGTCCTGCTCGGTGAGGCCGACGCAGACCACGCGGGTCGGCGCCTTCTCGAGCGTCGTCTCGCCGTACTTGTGCGGCGATGGTCACCGGGAAGGCGTTCTCCTCGGGGCCGCGTGCCGGCGCCGTCCGGCCGGTCGGCCGCGTCGGCCGTCGTCGCCGCCGCAGGCGGCCAGCGCGGGGGCGATGGCCATCGCGGACAGGCCGGCCAGGAAGGCGCGGCGGGTGGGCTTCATCGGGTGCTCCTTGCTCGGGTGGTGCGGGGAGCCGGTCAGAACGGGTAGTCGAGCGGGGCCTCGCCGGCGGCGGCCTGCTCGAGCATGGGCGTGAGGCTGTCGAGCACGTACTCGAGCGCCAGCGGGGTCACGAAGTAGATGGCGCCGGCGAGGATCTCGTCGGTGTAGACGGCGCGGCCCTCGGTGACGGCGGGCAGCGTGCCGATGGTGCCGAACTCCTGGAGCTGGTCGAACTGCTCCTGCGCTCTCGGTCGCGAAGACGACGACGTCGGCCTCGAGCAGGTTGGTGTTCTCCGCCGAGATCTCGGCCTGCGAGCCCTCGTCGGGCGCGTACTCCTCCAGGCCCGGGATCATCGTGAAGCCGAGGTCGGTGAGGAAGTCGGTGCTCAGCCCGTCGGGGTAGACGTAGAGCAGGCCGTCGTAGGGCGCGCCCTGCGAGAACGTCGCGGTCTTGCCCGCCCACTCGGGGTGCGCGGCGGCGGCCGTCGGCGTACGCGTCGTCGACCTCGTCGATCAGCGCCTGGCCGTCGTCCTCGCGGCCGAGGGCGCGGGCGACCTGCAGCGCCTGGTCGCGCCACGGCGAGAAGTACTGGGTCGGAGCCCTCGACGCTGGTGACGGTCGGGGCGATCGCGGAGAGGAGCTCGTAGTCCTTCTCGGTCAGCCCGGCGTTGGTGCCGACGATCAGGTCGGGCTCGAGCGCCGCGATCTTCTCGAACTCGATGCCGTCGGACTGGCTGAGCACCTCGGGCTCGGCGTCGCCGAGCAGATCGTGGGCCCAGGGCCAGGTGGCGTGCGGCTGCTCGCCGTACCACTCGGTGACGGCGACCGGCATGACGCCGAGCTGCAGCAGGGTGTCCTGCTCGGTGAGGCCGACGCTGACGACCCGCTCGGGCGCCTCGGGGACGACGGTCTCGCCGAACTTGTGCGGCACGGTCGCCGGGAAGGCGCCGCCGGCTGTCGGCTGCGGGTGTCGTCGGGGTCGTCGGTCGTCGGTCGACGAGCCGTCGTCACCGCACGCGGTCAGCAGCAGGGCCGCGGTCAGCGAGACGGCGACGAGGCGGGTGGCGGAACGGGAACGCATGGCTCTCCTTGGTTTAGGTAAGCCTTACCTTAGCGAGTCTCCGGAGGCGGCACGCGCCGCCCGGTCCAGCGACGCGAGCGACGCGCGAGCCGCGTCGGTCAGACGACGCGGTGCATCCAGCCGAAGGTGTCCTCGGCGCGGCCGTACTGGACGTCGACGAGCGCCTGCCGGATCCGCATCGTGAGGTCGGTCGACGCCGGCGCCGGGGTCTCGCCGCCCGGCCCACTTCAGGGCGCCGACCGGGGTGACCACAGCGGCGGTGCCGCAGGCGAAGACCTCGACGATCCGGCCGCTGGTGACCCCGTCGCGCCACTCGTCGATCGAGAACCTGCGCTCCTCGACCTGGTGGCCGAGCTTGCCGGCGAGCTCCATGATCGAGGCGCGGGTGATGCCCTCGAGGATGGTGCCGGTCTCGGGCGTGACGATGTGGCCGTCGTCGAAGACGTAGTACATGTTCATGCCGCCGAGCTCCTCGACGTACTTGCCCTCCTGGCCGTCGAGGAAGACCACCTGGTCGCAGCCCTGGGCGGTGGCCTCCTGCTGCGCGACCAGCGAGCTGGCGTAGTTGCCGCCGGTCTTGGCCGCGCCCATGCCGCCGCGGCCGGCGCGCGTGTACTCCTCGGTGAGCCACAGCGTCACCGGCTTCACGCCGCCCTTGAAGTAGGCGCCGGCCGGGCTCGGCGATGACCATGAACGTGACGTGCTGGGCCGGGCGGACGCCGAGGAAGACCTCGGTGGCGAACATGAACGGCCGCAGGTAGAGGCTCTTCTCCCCCGCGTTGTCGGGCACCCAGCGCTGGTCGACCTTGACGAGCGCGTCGACCGCCTGCACGAAGTCCTCGAGCGGCAGCTCGGGCAGCGCCAGCCGCGTGCTGGAGCGCACCATCCGCGCGGCGTTCTCCTCGGGACGGAAGGTCCAGACCGACCCGTCGTCGTGCCGGTAGGCCTTCATCCCCTCGAAGATCTCCTGCGCGTAGTGCAGGACCGCGGTCGCCGGATCCAGCGAGAGCGGGCCGTACGGCGTGATCCGGCCGGCGTGCCAGCCGTTGTCGGGGGTCCACTCGAGGGTGAACATGTGGTCGGTGAAGTGGGTGCCGAAACCCGGGTTCGCGAGGATCTCCGCGAGCCGCTCGTCAGTGACGCCGGTGTCCGAGAGCGTGGTGCTGGATCTGCATGGGGGTCAATTTAGTCGAACTTCCTACTAAATGGGGATTCGGAACGGCCCGACCGCAGCTGGGACGGGCTCAGCCCAGCCGGGCGGCGATCGCGTCGCCTACGTCGGGGGTACGCCGGGTGGCGCCGGGTACTCGCTCGGCGAGGTCGGCGATGACGGCGGCCTCGACGGCGGCAGCGGCGTCGGCGTGGCCGAGGTGGTCGAGCAGCAGCGAGACCGACAGGATCGCGGCGGTGGGGTCGGCCTTCTGCTGGCCGGCGATGTCGGGCGCCGATCCGTGTACGGGCTCGAACATCGAGGGGGCGGTCCGGTCGGGGTTGATGTTGCCGGAGGCCGCGAGGCCGATGCCACCGGTGATGGCGGCGGCCAGGTCGGTGATGATGTCGCCGAAGAGGTTGTCGGTGACGATCACGTCGAAGCGGGCGGGGTCGGTGGTCATGAAGATCATCGCCGCGTCGATGTGCATGTAGTCGACGGTGACGTCGGGGAACTCCGTGCCGACCTCCTGGGTCAGCCGCCACCAGACCGAGCCGGCGTTGACGAGCACGTTGGTCTTGTGGACCAGCGTCAGCTTCTTGCGCGTACGCCGCTGGGCGCGGGCGAACGCGTCGCGGACGACTCGCTCGACACCGAACGCGGTGTTGACCGAGACCTCGGTGGCGATCTCGTGCGGCGTACCGACCCGCAGGGCGCCGCCGTTGCCCGTGTAGGGGCCCTCGGTGCCTTCGCGCACGACGACGAAGTCGACGTCGCCCGGGTTGGCGAGCGGCGAGGTCACACCCGGGAAGATGCGCGACGGGCGCAGGTTGACGTAGTGGTCGAGCTCGAACCGCAGCCGCAGCAGCAGGCCGCGCTCGAGGATGCCCGGGGGCAGGTTCGGGTCGTTGGGCTTGCCGCCCACCGCACCCAGCAGGATCGCGTCGTGGTCGCGGATCTCGGCGAGCACCGAGTCGGGCAGCACCTCACCGGTCGCCAGGTAGCGCTCGGCGCCGAGGTCGTAACGGGTCGGCTCGAACTTCACGTCCGCAGGCGCGGCGACCTCCAGAACCTTGAGGGCTTCTGCGGTCACCTCCTGCCCGATGCCGTCGCCCGGGATGACTGCCAGCTTGAGGGTGCTCATGGGCGCGAACGTTAGTTGTCGTCCGGGCGTTCGCCGCCGTTGTCTCGCAGGTCAAGCGCCGTCTGCAGCGCACCGCGCTGGTCGGAGTTGCCCTGGTCGTCGGTCCGGTGCTTGGCCGGGCCCCATTCGGGATACATGTCGTACATCGCTCTTCTCATTCCGGGGATCTGATGGGTGATTGCTTCGGTTGGGGATGCACCGAAGGCGCCCGCCGAAGCGGGTGGCGTCACTCATGGATCACATGAGAAAGAACGGGCTACAAGATCTGCGGATCGCGCCATGTCTGGAGCTGCGACCCGCTGCGGCGGGCGTCTTCGGGGCTTGAGTTGTGTGAAGAAGCCCGTACCAACGCCGATCCACCGCGGCGAGGTGGCCTCTCGTCAGGCCTCGCCGCGGCGTTCGATAAGTACGAAAACGCTCCGCATGATGAAAGGAGCGTACGCGGGTCGCCCGGTGCCGTCTCCCCGATTCCGCCATTCGTTCGCGATGCGAGACGACCGCCCCGTAATGAAAGACTCGCGTCATGTCTGCCCCGCCCGATCTCCCTGACGTGGTGCACCGCGCCTTCGACGTCTCGCGCAAGGCCGGCTACGTGTCGTTCTGCCGCAACGAGACCGGCCGGCTGCTCGCCATGCTGGCGGCGACCCGCGAGGGGACGATGGCCGAGTTCGGCACCGGCTGCGGTGTCGGCACCGCGTGGCTGCGCTCCGGCGTACGCAACGACAAGACGACCATCCTCACCGCCGAGCTCGACCCGCGCCTGGCCAAGGCGGCGGCGGAGATCTTCGTCGACGACCCGCAGGTCGAGGTGCTCGCCGCCGACTGGTCGACCCTGCTCGACCGCGGCCCCTACTCCCTGCTCTTCCTCGACTCCGGCGAGCCCACCGAGGTCGGCGTCGACGGGGTCGCCGACCTGGTCGAGGGCGGCGGCATCGTGGTGCTCGACGACTTCGTGCCCTGCGAGATGTGGCCGCCGATCACGGCCGGCCGGGTCGACACCCTCCGCGAGCAGTGGCTCACCGACGAGCGCTTCACCACCGTCGAGGTGATGGTCGCCTCCGACGCCTCGACCCTCATCGCCACCAAGCGCTGAGTCACCCACCTGGGGTGACGGCTCCCCCGCCGGGGGGAGTTGCCGAGCCTCGGCCCGGCCGATGCTCGAGGCATGACCTCGACCAAGCTGAACCGCGTGGCGGCGCACGCGGACCGGGGTGGAGGACCGCGCACGTCGTCTCGCTGCTGACCCTGCCGTCCGGGCTCTGGCGGATCGCGGTGGTGCTCGGCGTCCCGCTGATGGCAGCCGAGCCGGTGCCGCTCGGCGAGGCGGTCGGGATCATCCTGCTCAGCGTGCTGCTGGAGGGTCTGGCTCTGCTCACGCTCGGGCTGGTGCAGCCGTGGGGCGAGGTCTGCCCCCGGTGGCTGCCGCTCATCGGTGGGCGTCGGGTCCCGCCGCTGGCCGCGACCATCCCCGCACTCACTGGCGCGGTGGCGCTGACACTGTTGTGGACGGTCACCTTCGTCAACACGACGAGGGTCGACTTCTTCAGCCACTTCGACGCGGTGCAGACGGTCATCGTCGTCGCCTGCTACCTGCCGCTGCTGGCGTGGGGTCCGCTCCTCGCGGTCGTCGCCATCGGCTACCACCGCCGGCGGACGTCGTGACGACAGCGGCCCGGCCCCGGCCTTACGCAGCGGCTGCGGTCGTCGCTGCCCTCGCCTACGCCGGCCTCCGCCTGCTCTGGGAGCTGCGGCCGCCGACGGCCCGCCTCTCCCCCATCGACACGGACCTGGTCGGCATCGACGGCTGGGCGGCGGTCGGCATGTGCGTGGCGGCTGCGCTGGCGGCGGCCGCCCTGATCCGGCCGACGGCGTTCGGCCTGCTCCGGCGGGTGCGGCTCGTCGTGGCCGGTGGCGTCTGCCTCGCGCTGGTTGCGGTCGGCGGCCCGCTGCTCCTGCTCGACATCGTCGGCGGACTCTTCCCGGGCACCGGGATCGGCTTCTATCCCCTCGGCGCAGTCAGCCGGGTCGCCTGCCTGACCGTGGGGCTCGCGCTCGGCTCGGCCGTGGTCACCGACGTGCTCTCTCGACGGGCGCCGTGCGTCGAGTGCGGCCACCGGGTCAGCACCTGGACCTCGTCACTGAAGGTGACGCCCCGGTGGGTGTACGCCGCGGCGTACATCTCCGTGGTCGGGTTCTCGCTTCGGGTGCTTGCGCAGGCGGTGGTCGGCTTCGACAAGTCGCCGCTGTCGTCGGGTCTCTCGCTGATCTTGTTCGAGGTCGCGGTCGGCCTGGCGGGAACCGCCCTGCCGCTCGCGCTCGTCCACCGATGGGGACGGCGGTTGCCGCGATGGCTGGTGCTCGGCCCGGCCGCCTTCACGTCGGGCGGCGTCGTCATCTACTTCAGCGTGCTGCTCGGCCAGATGGTCGCGGAGCGGCTGGCCGGCCGGAACCCGTTCCCGCCCAGCGGCGGGCTCGACCTGCCCGAGGCGTTCTTCTGGGTGGCCGTGCCGGCCTACCTCGTCTGGGGAGTCGGCATGGCGATCGCCGCGCTCTTCTACTTCCGGACCACCCGCGCCTGGTGCGGCACCTGCGGTCAGTGAGTGCGCGGCGACAGCAGGCCGGTGTCGTAGGCGATCACGACCGCCTGGGTGCGGTCCCTGGCGCCGAGCTTCGCCAGGAGGTTGGCGACGTGGGTGCGGACGGTCTCGACCCCGATCACCAGCTCGGCGGCGATCTCGGCGTTGGTCATCCCCCGAGCGATGAGCGTCAACGCGGCGCTCTCGCGGCTGGTCAGCGCGGGGCCCTGGTAGGTCGGGCGTCCACGGACGTTCTGTGCCGCGAGGCGGCGCATGGAGTCCGGCAGCACGAGGCTGTCACCGGCGTACACGGTGCGGACCGCCGCCAGGATGTGCGCGGCCTCGGCCCGCTTCAGCAGGAAGCCCGAGGCACCGGCGAGCAGAGCGTCGTAGAGCGAGTCATCGCTCTCGAAGGTGGTGACCATCAGGACCTTGGGTGGGTGGTCGGCCGCCAGCAGCAGCTCGGTGGCGCGGATGCCGTCGACCGAGGGCATCCGCACGTCCATGCAGACGACATCGGGCGACGTACGCCGCACGACGGCCAACGCCTCGGCACCGTCACCGGCCTCGCCCACGACCTCGATGTCGCCACCCGCCTCCAGGATCGTCCGCAGGCCCTGGCGCACCAACGGCTCGTCGTCGACGAGGACGACCGTGATCGACCCGCCGCTCATGGCCTGACTCCCAGCGGCAGCTCGGCCCGCAGCTGCCACTCGTCCTGCACCGGCTCGGCGGTGATCGTGCCCCCGAAGACCGCCACCCGCTCTCGCAGACCGGCCAGACCGTGGCCGCCCACACCGGGAGTCGACGAACCAGGCCCGCTCGGGTTGCGCACCTCGATCACGACGTTGCCGCCGACGACCCGCACGCTCAGCTCGGCCCGGGTGCCCGACCCGTGCCGCCGGGAGTTGCTCAGCGCCTCCTGGACGACTCGGAACGCCTCCTTCGACGCGAAGTCCGGAACCACGGGCAGGTCCGCGAGATCGACCGACACCCTCATGCCGGTGGCGCGGTAGGACTCGACCAGCTCCGTCAGGTCGTCCAAGGTCGACCCGCGCTCCGCCGGCTCGGCGTCGCGCAGCACCCGGATCATCTCGTCCAGCTCGGCCATCGCGTCGCGGGCGGTCTTGGTCACGGTCTCCAGTGACTCCTCGGCGCGCGCCGGGTCGGTGTCGATCACCTGGCGGCCGGCCTCGGCCTGCAAGGCGATGATGCTCAGCGCATGGCCGATCCCGTCGTGCAGGTCGCGCGCGAGCCCGACGCGCTCCTGCTCGTCCCGGAGCCGCTCTTCGGCGATGAGGAGGCGGTCGGCTGCGCTCGGCCCGAGCAGGTGGGCTGCCAACCACGACATGGCCACACCCAGCGCGACCACGCTCCCGACGGCGACGACCAGCAGGAGCACTGCACCGGCAGCCGCCTGCAGCTCCTCCTCGCCCGCGCGGACGATCAGCCAGGGCACCGCTACGACCAGCACCGTGCCGGCGACCCCGCCCAGGATCAGGTGCAGCAGCGCGAAGCCGGCGGTCCTGGTCAGCGTCCGGCGGTCGCGGGTGCTCGACGTCGAGAGGGCCACGGCAGGCGACAGAAGAGAGCGACTGGCCTGCACCTCGAGCTCACGGATGCCGGGCACCAACCCGAGCAGGCTGGGCGGCACCAGGACCAGAACCGTTAGCGCGAGCAGGGCCACCGGGCGCGGCGACGCCTCCCAGAGCAACGCCGCCAGGCCGAAGTCGATGGCGGCGAACCCGTAGAAGATCGCGGCACCGATCAGGAGGAAGACCGTGCGCAACCCTGCGTCCCGAGCCCGGCTGAGCATGCTGCCAAGCCCAACACATCGCCTCGCGCAAGTCACGTGCGGAGGTGCACCCAGGGGTCCTCGCGCCGCCAGACCGTCGGGAAGTGCAGGCTCACGCCCTGAGCGTTGGCCAGCTCGTCGAGGACCCGCATCGTGACGTCGAGATCGTCGCCCAGGTAGGGCAGGGCCCGCAGCGGCTTGTCGAGCGGCCGGAAGAAGTCGTCCCAGTGGGTCACCACGACGACCCGCGCCCCGACCGCTGCCACGGTCTCGGCCCAGTAGGTGCGGATGTAGTCCTCGCTCTGTACGCCGAGCTGGCCGATGCCCAGGTAGGCGACGTCCGCACTCCACCCGTCGAGCGCGCCGGCCACGAAGCCGGCGCTCCCCTGGATCAGCGCCGTGCGGCCGCTGCTGTGCTCGGCGAGCATCGACCAGGCCTCACCGCACTTGTAGGCGCCGACCTTCACCGGTGGCACGACCGGAGCGGTGATGACTCCCGGGAACCGGTCGGGTGGGCAGTGGCGCGACTCAGAAGGGTCAGCCGGAAGGACCCGAACTCCATCGTCCCCCGGCACCGCGACTCTAATCCGCTCGGCCGGCAGCCCGCCGCCCCGGCCGACGTGGGCGGTCGACTCTCCACCGACCAGCACCGCGCCGGTCCGCTCGCCACGACCGCGGAGTCCATCGCGTGGTCAATGGCGAGTGCACCGGCGCGACGGCATCGAGCGGCCAACCTGCCCGCGCCAGCACCGCGTCGATGCGCGCGTCGTCGGGCGCGACCTTGCCCAGGCCGACCTTGCGCAGCGACGGCCGCGAGAAGACCCGTCGGTCAGCAGCGCCGACTCGCCGTCGTCGAGGAGCAGGGTCGCGACTCCGAGGAAGGTACCCCGAACTCGTCCGTCGCCGCAGGTACGTCGAAGCGGTCGGCGTACCGACCGAGGTCGGTCGTCCGAGCTTGAGTCGCATGCGCCGACGCTACCTGCCGGGAGGCGCACTCGATGCACAACCGCGCCGTCGGTCCCGCCTCCAGCCGCGCCTCCCCGATCGACCGCCCACACCGCTCACAGGTGCCGTAGGTCCCGACCGCCAGCCGGGCTCGGCCGCGTCGATGTCCGTCAGCCGCTCCCGGGCCTGCCGCACCAACGCGTCGGTTTGCGACCGCTCGAACGCGATCGTTCGCCCTCCGGGTCGTGCTCGTCGTCGGCGTTCGTGTCCTTCGAGGCCGCGACGACCTCGTCGAACGCATGGGTCAGGCCGGCCAGCCGACGGAGTGTGTCGTGGCGCTCCTGGTGGAGACTCGTGCGGAGATCGTGCCAACGGCTCGATCACCGCACGATCTGGGAGACCAACCGACAGTCAGGCCCCGGCGCACGACGCTCGGCTGCGAAAGGCGCCAAGCCGCAGCCGACGCGAAGCCCTGGGCCCGATGCCGAGGGCGACGTTGCCGCGCGCGAACTGGTTCGCCAGCCCGACCCACGCCGTGACGCGAGCAACCCAGCAGCACCCAGCTGCTCGAGCAGCCGGGCCGACAGCTCGTCGGTCACGGTCGGCGGGGTCATCGACATCGACTCGGCGTAGTCCATGACGTCGCGCTCCAGCGGCGTGAAGACGTCCGACTCGCGCCAGCGCGGGACCCACGTGCCTTGGTCGTCGAGGCCGTCGTTGTGGGCCTGGAAGTAGCCGTAGTCGAGGCACCAGGTGCAGCCGATCAGGGAGGCGACCGCCATGTGCGCGAAGGACTTCAGGTCTTCGTCGACCTCGTTCCACTTCCGCGACTTCTGGCCGAGGCCGAAGCTGAACTTCATCACCTGCTTGTTGTGCCACATCACGCCGAGGCTCTCGGGCACCTCGCCGAGCATCTTCTTGCTGAACCGCTTCAGGACGGCCCCGTAGAGGCCGGTGATCTCTGCTGCGGGGATCCGGGTGTTGCCGGTCATGTCTCCTCCTAGTTCGTTCGTCTAGGCATGAGACACCGGCCGGGTCCGGGCTGTGACAGGTCAGAGCACCTTGGTGCCGTACATCTCCCCCAGCGGGTCGGCGATCAGCTCGAGCCGGGCGCCGTTGGGGTCGCGGAAGTAGATCGAGGTGCCGCTCTCGCTCTGGTAGTCGACACCCGCCGCTTCGAGCTTACCTTCAGCTCGCCCACTGCTCCGGCTCGACCGAGATGGCGATGTGGTGGAGGCCGCCCATCACCTCGGCGTACGGACCGACATCGAGACCCGGGAAGTCGAAGAAGGCGATCAGGTTGTTGTTGCCGATGTCGAAGAAGAAGTGGTTGGAGCCCTGGTAGTCGCGGTTCTCGAAGATGTCGGTCAGCGGGAACCCCAGCAGGTCCTGGTAGAACCGCACCGTCTCCTCGACGTCCCTGGCGACGATCGCGAAGTGGTGCAGG
This sequence comes from uncultured Actinomycetota bacterium, assembly GCA_963769475.1. Lineage (GTDB taxonomy): Bacteria > Actinomycetota > Actinomycetes > Propionibacteriales > Nocardioidaceae > Nocardioides. Next base: position 1,263,325 of record CAVYLX010000005.1, read on the forward strand.
CCGCGGGCCGTGGAGCTCGGCCGGCTCGCGTCCGGCTTCAGGTACGTCGTGCGGATGCGGTCGCGCTCGTCGTTGATCGCCGCCAGGTCGATCACGCGGCTGTTCGCTCGTCATGAGAGCGGCCCACCTTCCCAGTGCTCGAGTCGGGTCAGGTCGTCGACACTAACGCGCGACAGCTTGGTCAGCTGGCGACCGGCTTGCCGAGCGGCAGGACGGCCGGCGACGGCGTAGTCGTCGGGGATGCCGAACAGCTCGCGGACCTGCGGCTCCGCCGCGACGGCCATGGTCGTGATGGTGCCGCCGAAGCCCTCGTTGCGCGCGGCCAGCAGGATGTTCCAGACCAACGGGTAGACCGACGCGCCGCCGACGATGCCGACGCGGTCGAGCTCCTGGTCGGTGGCGGCGACCAGCCCGCAGGTCGACGCAGACGACCAGCACCACGGCGGCCTCGAGCACCGGGGCGTCCAGAAGTCGGGCACCTCGGTGGCCGCGATCTCCTCGGCCGACAGGCTGGTCGGCGCGGCCGCGTTCCACGGCCCCTCGCCGGCCGCCTTCTGCGCGGTGTAGCGGCGCGCCCCGGGAGGTTCAGCTCCGCCAGCGCCCGTCGGGTCGTCGAGGTCGCGGACGACGATGACCTGCGCGCCCTGGCGGTTGCCTCCGCTCGGCGCGAACCGCGCGTTGTCCAGGATCGTGTGGAGCACGTCGTCGGGCAGGGGTCGCCGGTGAACTCACGCACCGCCGCCGTGGTGCGCATCGCGTCGTACAGGTCCATGACTGCAGTCTCCCGCACCCGCCGCCTCGCGATCCTCGCGCCGTCGTACGACGACGATGACGACCGCCAGCGCGATGAGCGGGCCGACGACGAGTACCAGCGACAGCGCCCACTCGATCGCGTGCACCGCGCCCAGGTGGAGAGGCAGCACCGGCATCAGACGCTCTCGGGCGTGAGGGCCTCGGTCTTGGCCGGACCCAGCTTGTTGTAGCGGCCGATGCCCCAGCCGAGGGCGATCACCAGGATCGCCGAGCAGAGCAGCACGATCAGCCCGGCCACGGTCCAGAGCCAGGTCGGCACGTCGTCCTTCAGCTCGCGCTGCAGGATCTCCTTCTCGTTGCCGAAGCTGCGCTCGGCCTGCTCGGCCGGCACGACCGGCTTGCCGAGCACGGGGTCCTCGGGCAGGAAGACCTCGGCCGCCGAGAGGTCGCGGCCGTCCTGGAGTCGCACCAGGGTCTTCCACGAGCCACCGATCGGCATCGGCTCGGTCGTCTCGTACGTCGTGTCGTCGATGCGCCGCAGGTGGTCGATGTGGAGGCCCTCCTGGCCGCCGCCCTGCCACGCGGTGATGGTCAGCCAGGCGGGGTCGTCGCCCTCGAAGGGCGCGCGGTCGAACTCGACCGTCGCCGTGGCTTCCTTCTCCTCGACGGTGGTGGTCGCCGACGGCGTGATGGTGGCGGACAGGTCGTCGGGACGGGTGATCCACAGGCCGTTGACCGTGGCCGCCGCGATGGCGAGCACGCTGCCGGCGAACACCAGGCGAGTGAGCTCGTCGGGTCGGCAGCTTCCGCTGGAGACCGAGCGCGAGCAGGGCACCGCACAGGCCGCCTGCGACGCCGCCGACCACGGCCATCAGCACACCCTCGGGGACCAGGTCAGCGGTCCATGGCAGGGGGAAGACGACGTTGCTCCACCAGAACTCCGCCGCGAAGCCGACGGTGCCGATCAGCACGCCGGCCAGGGCGCCGAACGCAAGCGGACGGCGTACGAGAAGAAGGGCGGCGACCTCGACGCAGACCGCCTCGGCCAGGTAGAGCGGCACCGCGGCCCAGAGCTCGCCGATCACCAGCGGGCCGACGATGACGCTGACGCCGCCGCGGACGAGCTGGTAGAAGAGCACCGCGGTGATCGCGCCGCCGGGGCCGATCCAGAGCCGCGCGGCGACCAGGGTGACGCCGGCTGCGACCGCGATGAGGAGCGGCTGCAGCACCAGCCGGAACTGGGGTACGCCGAAGTCGAACTCCGCCTGGAAGACCGACAGCCCGATCAGCATCCCGCCCATCACGGCCGTGCCCTGGATGTACTGGCGCCAGTGGCGGGCCTGCGTCTTCGCCTCGGTGCGGATCCGGCCCTCCTCGTGCAGCAGCGCCATCCCGATCAGCGACAGGCCGGCACCGCCGATCAGCATCAGGTGGGTCGGGCCCCAGAGGGTGACGTCCTGGCCGAAGATGCGGTGCCAGACGTCGTCGAGCGGGAAGCCGAGCAGTGCGTAGGCGCCGGCGCCCATCAGAAGCACGCCGCCGATGGGCGCGCGCCAGTTCTTCGAGATCTGCACCGAGCTCGGCCCCGCCTGGTCGCCGCGCGGCAGGGCGCAGGCGAGCGCGCCGGACGCGCTCAGCCCGAACAGCCCGAACAGGATCGGGTAGTGCGCGGGGTTGGCCAGCGGGCCCTCGTCGCGGCCGACGCCGATGTGCAGCGAGATGTCCCAGTACATGCCGAACAGCGCAGTGATCAGCGAGATCATCGCGGTGAAGAGAGGCAAGGACGCCCAGCCCGCGAGCCCGCCCCACATCGGGTTGCGCTCCACGCGGGCGATCGCGCCGTCGAGGATCGTGATCTTGCCGGAGCGGTGGCCGAGCAGCAGCCAGCCCAGCGCCACGCTCAGCACGGTCACCACGCCGGTGGCGAGGAAGACCTGGTCCAGAGCCGCGCCTCCGGCGGGTCGACTCTCGACGGCTGACACGAGCAGGATCGACGATTGCATGTTTTCATGTAACCGTGAACGATGTAGTCGTGGCAAGAGCTAGCCTCGCGTCGTGACCGAGGACACTCATGAATTCGTGGTCGAGGAGCTCGCTCGGCGCACGGGTCTCACGGTGCGCTCGATCCGCTCCTACCAGACTCGCAAGCTCCTCCCTCCCCCGTCGGTACGCAGCCGCACCGGCTACTACGGCGAGCACCACATCGCCCGGATCGAGCTGATCAAGGACCTGCAGAGCCACGGCATGAAGCTCAGCAGCATGGCCCGCCTCTTCGACGACGACGCCGGCTCCGACGCTGACCTGGTTCGCTTCAACCGCACCCTCTCGACGCTCTTCGACGAACGCGCCCAGGTGCTGACCACCGCCGCCGACCTGCAGCGACGGTTCGACGTCTCGGACGACGACGCACCCGGCGTACTCGGAAAGGCGACGGAGCTCGGCCTCCTCCGCGACCTCGGCAACGGCCTCCTCGAGGAGGTCTCCCCCCGCCTCCTCGCCGCCGGCGAACGCGCGATGGAGACCCTCCACCTCGACGCCCAAGGCGCCCTCCGCGTCGTCGAACAGCTCCAACGCCACTCCCAGGCGGTCACCAAGATCTACATCGACCTCTTCACGGACCGCGTCTGGGCCCCCTTCGCCGAAGCCGGCCGCCCCCAGGACAAGTGGCCCCAGATCGAGGCCGCCCTCGCCGATGTCCGCACCCTCGCCACCGAGGCCCTGGTCAGCAGCTTCGAGCTCGTGATGTCCGCTGAGGTGAACGAGGTCTTCGACCGCGAGATCGTGCGGGCTCGTCCGAAGTCGTCTCGGGGTCGCCGGCACGGACGGTCGCGTTCCTGAGGCGACCCGTGATCTGGGGTCGCAAACCCTCACAACTGATATGGAGCGACCTCCTGTCAAGACGCAGGGTGAGGCGCCCTTCCCGATCGTTCGGGGCGGGCGCCTCGTGCTTCGTGGTCCTGGGTACCGAGCAAACCTGAGCGGTCACTCCATACCGTCTAGCCCGCTGGCACGCTGGGTGTAGACGACAAGGTTCGCCTGATACCCACCGTGTTCCGCGTCGTACTCCCCGGCACAGGTGACGAGGTTCAGCCGCCGACCGCGCGGCGAGGCGTACACGCGCTGTGCCGGGAAGTCGGCGTTGAGATAGGTCGCAGACTTCCTGACCACGAACGAAACGACAGAGCCGTCGGCTCGGCTCACTTGGACAACGTCGCCGGGTTCGAGTTCGTCGAGGCGAGCAAAGACAGCAGGTCCTTGCCCTGAGTCGAGGTGGCCCAGGATGACGGCCGACCCCGACCGGCCCGGCTCCGGCCCCCCTCGGAACCATCCGGCCAGGTCAGCATCCGCGGGGACCTCGACGGTGCGGTCGGGCTCAAGCCCGAGCTGCACAAGCGGGGTCGAGACGTCGATGACTGGGATGTCGAGAGCTACCGGGAGCCGATCAGCGGCCGGCTTCCGGGAGGCGGGCCGATGGCGCTGCACTTGAGCAAGCGACGGGACGGTCAGGGTGGCTGATGCTGCCTCGCGATCAACTCCCACCTGGGGGCCGGCCCAGATTGCCAACAGGCCTCCCCCCGCGAGCGCGCACAGGCTGCAGGCCAGCATGCGTCGCGGGGAAAGACCTCGAGAACGGTGGGTCACTTCTGTCGAACGGTCTTGGGACGTCGCGCCCCGGCTACTCCGAATGCAGCCCCGAGCAGGCAGAGCCCGCTCCCCAGCAGCAGGCCATCAGGCGATGGGGTTGGGACCGGAGTACGCCCGGTGGGCGGATGTCCGACCGGCACCCAGGGACCACCGGGTCCACCGGGACCGCCGGGTCCACCGGGACCGCCGGGACCGCCAGGCCCACCGGGTCCACCGGGTCCACCGGGACCGCCAGGCCCACCGGGACCGCCAGGCCCACCGGGACCGCCAGGCCCACCGGGACCGCCAGGCCCACCGGGACCGCCAGGCCCACCGGGACCGTCGGGTCCGACGGGCGAGGTGGGTGTTGCCGTGCCGGTCGGGGTTGCCGTCCCGGTCGCAGTCGCGGTGCCGGTCGGGGTTGCCGTCGCGGGCGGGGTGGCGCACGTAGGACGGGTGATCCTGTTGTTATCCAAGGTGACCGCCCCAGTGCGGGCAAAGACGCGCCCTTCAACGGTCGCTCCCGTTTGCACCGTGATGCTCGCGAGCGCCATGACCGTGCCCACGAAGTCCGTGGTCGTGCCGATGGTCGCCGAGCTCCCCACCTGCCAGAACACGTTGCAGGCTTGCGCGCCACCCTGGAGCGCCACCCGGCTGTTGCTGGCGGTGATCAGCGTGGATCCGGCCCGGAAGATGAAGACTGCGGAGGGATCTCCCTGGGCGTCCAGGGTGACGGTGCCGGTGAGCGACATGCCGGTTGATGCGTCGTAGACGTTGGGCACCAACGTCTCTCCACCTAGGTCATCGCCAGTTTTGTCGACGACCGGGCTTCGCCCAGCCGCGTCGTTGTACGCCGTGGTGAGGTCTTGCTTCGCTTGCAGCGCCACCGCATCCGCGACGTGTTGCGTGCCCGCGACGACACGGCCTGGGGGGAAGCCGGTGACTGCAGACCCCGGGCTCACTCCAAGGTCACCCGAGATCACCGACGGGCCCGTGTTGGTAACCGTCGAGCCGGCCAGGACCGCGAACGACGTGGCCGTGCCCAAACCCACAGCCGCTTGTGCCGCTTGAGCTGCGGGTGCCCGACCGATCACGGCTACGACCACGACCAGCCCGCTGACCAGCATGGTCGCTGACACGGACAGGAGCGTGTGCCGCCGGCTCCCACCAGGGAAGCGATCTGGCGCTTGGTCCGCACGGTGGGCGCGGTGAGCGCCCGGGGGAGAGGTGAGACTCACGAGGTTGCCCTTTCGAGGGGCCCTCTGGGTGAGCCTCCGCCCCGAGAGTAAGCCGGTCTTCCAGACTCCCGTCACAAAAGTCACATTCTGTTAAGTCTGGGTCCAAGTGGGCTAGTCCGCCCATCGAGGCGCATCTAGGCGCGATTGTCCCCCCGGAGCGCTGCGCCAGCCGCTTGCTGGCGTCCCACAAGCCTTCACTTGAGTTAATCAGTGTTATCTCTTGTTGTTAACAAACGCTCAATCTGGGCGCTTCAACAAGGGAGTCACCATGAACAAGGCCAAGAAGGCTGTTGCCGCCACCTGCATCGCGCTCGTCACCGTCCTGGGAGCTGTCGCCGCCGGGCCGGGCGCCGAGGGGACCACCGTCGCGGGCGAGCGCGTCTGCTGCTGACAACAGGTGCGGCGCGGGTGGCGAGCCCAACGGGCTTGCCACCCGCGCCTACTGGCGCGCGTACGAAGGGGTAGACGGGACAGGGTCGGTCAGGCCCGTCGAGGCTGCCGCCCGACGGTAGGCATCACGTGCTTCCTCGACCTGGCCGATGCCGTCCATCAGCGAGCCGAGCTCGAACCAGAGCTGTGCCGCATCCCGGTCCGCACCCACACCAGTCAACGAGTGAATCGCGGCCGCGTACGAGCTACTTGCCTCGTCTACCCGTCCCTCGGCTGCGCGAACACGTCCGGCGAGCACATGGAACTGTGCGGTGATCAACGGAGCCGCCTCGCCCGCCATCGAACGCCCGAGATCGGCCTGCACAAGTGCTGCTTCAAGGTCCCCGAGGAGCAGGTGGGCACGTGCGCGGATCAAGTGCGAATCTGCTTTGTCCAAGGGACTCGCAGCCGACCATCCGAGTTCCAGCTGAGCCTGGTCGAGCGTTGCAAGCGCAGCCTCTGGCTCGGGCGGGTCAATCTTCAACTGCATGTGGGCAACCTCGGTCCGAAGGCGTCCGAGGTTGCGAGAGTCCTCACCGACCTCGAACAGAGCCAGAGCCTTCTTGGCGAGCTCGAGGGCTGAAGTGGCTGCGCCGTTGCGCGCCTCGATGAGGCTGCTGTTCCAGTACGCCGAGGCTTTCGCGATGGGAGAGTTGGCCTGATCCGCCTGCTCCATGGCCCGCCTGCAGATCCGCATCGCGTGTCCGGTCTCGCCGCGTTGCATGTAGGCCCCCGCCACGGTGATGGCCAGCTGGATTGCCTCCGTAGAGGCGTCGAGGCCCAGGGCTTCGATGGTTGCAGTGGCACGCTCACCGACGTCGATCGCCCTTTGAAAGTCCCCAGACTCGCGGTAGCAGCGGCTGAGAGCGATGAGCTCCTTGAGCCAACCTGTAGAACCTTCTGCCACCCCGGTCAGCCGTTCCAAGAGGAGGATCGCCCCGTCGAAGTCGCCGACGGCTTCTAGTGCGAGGGCATGAGTTCTTTCGGCTCGACGCCGGAGTGCCTCAGCACCGGAACCCTCGATCTCGGCCAGTACACCCATGACCCGCTCGAGCGCGTCAGCACCCTCCCCGGATGCCAGAGCCAACTCCGCATAGTCGAGCTTGAGCTCCACCTCCTGGCGCTGACTGACCGTGATGCCAAGGAGAAGCTGTTCAAGTGAGACACCGATGCGATCAGCCATCCGCTCAAGAAGCGTCGCCTTCGGCCGGCGCTGACCATCCTCGATCAGTGAAATGTAGGCAACCGAAACTTCCTCACCAGCCACGTGAGCTTGGTTGAAGCCACCGGCAATGCGCGCTTCCTTCAGGCGCCTGCCAAGGACGGCGGGATCGATCGACCGACTGGTGGCCGCAAGCTCGGGACTCATGTAACAGATTGTGCCTTCTCCTGGTTAACGTTCGCTAAGTTTCCGACCTGAACTATCGCGTGTCGAGGTCCACTACGCCGACGTCAACCACACTGGAGCGCGAAACTGCCTGGTCACCGCCGCGGATTGAGCTTCAGGGCGAGATTTAACAAGATCTGACAAGACTGGCTTGAGCCCTAGGGCGATTCTGGCCCGGTGGCACGACCTGATCCGTCGAGGCCACTGACAATCCTTCGCAAGAGAGTGAGCGGAGATGCGAGTAGGTGTCGAGGAGGACACGGTGATCAGTCGATGGCTCCGGTGTCCGGAGCCGCCCTCGCCGACGTCCGCACCTCGCTACCGAAGCTCTCGTCTTCAGCTCGACTGGTGATGTCCGCCGAGGTCGACGAGGTGTTCGACCGCGAGATAATGCGGTCGCGTCCGCGCTCATCGCGCAGTCGCCGGCACGGCCGGTCACGCAACTGACGCCGTGTCACGCATGCTGTCGCGTCAATCCGGCCAGAATGGGTCATGTCGAACGACCACAGCTCAGTGTCAGCGCACCAAGAACGTCCGGCGCGGGGGTACGGCGGTGGTTCACCGCGCAGATGTCGGCACCGGTGACTACCATGTTGGCTGAGCCCGGGTAGGCAGATCGGCTCGTCGGGTTATGACACGCATCAGCATCCGCTCGAGCCTCCACGGCCGGGAACCTCACCGGACCGGGATCAACCCATCACCCTGAGCAGACCAAAGATCCACAACACGACCAGCGGAGGGTAGACGTGTCCGGGTTGGGCGACCACATCACCGCGATGGTGCGCAGCCACGCCGCGGGAGACGACTCGTCGTTCTACTCGGTCGCCCTCCAAATCGCTGCGCGTGAGGCCAAGCGAGGCCACCACGTCCTCGCCGCGGACATCAAGAAGGCCGTCGACGCCTCGCGCGCGACCGCCACGAAGGCGAACGTCACGGCGCTCGGCCAGCCCCGCGGCGACCTTGCCGACCTGATCCTGACCACGCACCCCACGACCACGCTGCGGGACTTGGTCGCCCCCGCGTCTCTGCTCGCCGAGATCAAGCATGTACTGGCCGAGCAACGGCAGCGCAAGCGGCTCCTGGACAGCGGGTTCACGCCGGTGCACCGGCTGCTGCTGGAGGGCCCGCCGGGCACCGGCAAGACGATGACCGCCTCGGTCTTGGCCCACGAGCTCGCGCTCCCGCTGTTCACCATCCGTATCGACGCCCTCATGAGCAAGTTCATGGGAGAAACCGGCAGCAAGCTCCGGCTGGTCTTTGACCAGGTCGACCAGCGGCGCGGCGTCTATTTGTTCGACGAGTTCGACGCGCTCGGCGCCGATCGGGCGGGCAACGACGTCGGTGAGGCACGCCGGGTCCTGAACTCGTTCCTGGTGTTCCTGGAGAACGCGAACGCGAGCTCAATCGTGGTCGCAGCCACAAACCATCGCTCCATCCTGGACAAGGCGCTGTTCCGACGCATGGATCTTGTGCTCACTTACACCCGACCAGACGCCCGCCAGGCCGTCAGCGTGATCCGGGCACGACTCGGTTCGCTGGTCAGCAAGACCAGCCTCGCAAAACTCAGCGAATACACCGACGGACTCAGCCACGCCGACCTCGTCAAGGCGGCGGAGACGGCGGCCAAGGTGAGCCTGATGCGTGGACAGGCCGCGGTCGAGCGCGACGTGCTGGTCCAGGCCATCCAGGCTCGCCGATCGGCCAGCCTTGGCTAAGGCATCCGATCGCCTCGAGCACCTCTTCGTCGCCGGCCGGGTCCGCGGTGAGGACTTCACCCGTGGCGGTCAGGGAAACGCCAGGATCCGACCTGTCGAGCACCGCAGCCACGGCCTCGCGCTGCGCGGAGAGCTCGAACAGGTGCTCCAAGACGCCGACCAACGGCGCAACGCACTCGTCGACATCGAGGAGCTCCGCGCGGTCGGATCGGTGCTGGTCCTGGAAGGCGCCGACGCTAGCTATCCACTCCAGCTCGACCAGCTCAGCCGGCTCAACCGCGCCCGCAAGGTCCCGCGGCGCCCGCAGTGGCTGCTCCTTTCAGTCCAGCCCGCCACTGAGGACCAGCCTGAGCGCGCCACCGTCTGGGTTGCCGACGAGTACCGCACCCGGTTCCTGCAGGTGTTTGAGGATTACCTCACCAAGTTCACCACTCCTGACGACATGGACCGCTGGGAGACCGCCGACGGCAACCCGCGCTATCGCGCGCTCGTGGCCAACATCGCCCACATACGCCGCGCCCTGCTGCGGGACCTATGGACCTCCGAGGGCGATCCGCCCGAGGACGGGGTGCACTGGTGGGAGCTCTGGTTGGACACTGGCCAGCCGCACGCGGACACCTTCGACGGATTCGCCAATGCCTACGGTCTCCGCACCATCCCCCGCTCGCTCACGTTGGGGGACCGCAGGGTCGTCTGGGTCGAGGCGACCTGGAGCCAGCTCGAGATCCTCCCCGCCACGAGCGTCCCCCTCGCCGAGGTTCGCAGGCCTGAGTTCATCGACACCATCGAGGACCTCCCGATCGCCGACCAGGACGAGTACGTCGCTGACATGGCGAGCAGGCTCACCCCAGCCGCCGACCACGCCCCGGCTGTCTGCCACATCGACACCGGCGTCTTCCGGCCCCACGCCCTGCTCGGTGGATCACTCGCAACTACCGACCTGCACACTGTGGTCGGTGATTCCGGCAACGACAACCACGGCCACGGCACCTCGATGGCCGGACTCGCGCTGTTCGGCGGCGCCCTCGACGAGCACCTAGCCTCTACCGCCCCAATCACGCTTGAGCACCGCTTGGAGTCCGTCAAGATCCTCCCCGACCCTGGCGAGCCGGAGCACGACCCGCGCGATTACGGCAGCGCCACCGTCGAGGCCGTCGCCATCCCCGAGATCATCCACGGTCGCCGCCGCGTGTTCTGTCTCCCGATCAGCACCGAACCCGACCGCCCCGGACAGCCGACCCTTTGGTCGGCGACAGTCGACGCACTCGCCGTCGGTACCGACAGCGTCCGAGACGGCGACAATCTCGCGCTGCTCGCCACGCCAGATCCGGCCCTGGCGCGCCTCATCGTGGTCGCCGCCGGCAATGTCAACCACTACCAGGCCGACCATCGCACCGAGTCAGACAGCACCCCGGTCGCCGATCCGGCCCAGGCATGGAACGCCATTACAGTCGGCGCTCACACCAACCTCACCGCGGCCACCGACGACCCCGTGTACCGGGGTTGGACCCCGCAGGCCGGCGACGGCGAGCTGTCGCCGCACAGCCGCACATCTTTGCTCTTCGACCAACGTCGATGGCCGATCAAGCCCGACATTTGCATGGAGGGCGGCAATGTCCTGACCGACGGCGCCACAAACTTCGAGGACAAGCACCCTTTGCTGTCGCTGCGCTCGACCGGCCACACCAACGACCTCGCCCTGACCTCCGCGAACGCCACCAGCGCCGCCGCGGCCCAGGCCGCGCGTCTGGCCGCCCGCACGATGGCCCGCTACCCCGCCTACTGGCCCGAGACTGTCCGCGGGCTGCTCACGCACGCTGCCGAGTGGACACCCGCGATGCGCGCCGAGCTTGACGACGCGGCCGGCAAGGGCGCCCGCCTGCAGTTGCTACGCCGCTACGGCTGGGGCGTGCCCGACGAGCAGGCGCTCCTCACCTCCGCCTCGGCGGCGGTAACCATGATCGTCCAGGACGAGTTCGTCCCGTTCGAAGGCGCCGACCTGCGGATGCGCCAGTTCCGCCTCCACGATCTGCCCTGGCCCGCCGACGTTCTCCAAGACCTGGGCGCGGCCGAGCTGCGTATGCGCATCACCCTGTCCTACTTCGTCGAACCGTCCGCATCCCGCCGCGGATGGCGCCAGCGCTATCGGTACCCATCCCACATGCTGCGCTTTGACCTGCAGGCTCCCCTCGAGACCAGCGAAGAGTTCGTGCGCCGAGTTAACCGCGACGCCCAAGCCGACGAGGACGGCGCCACGACGTCGTCCGTGTCTGCGTCGGAGCGTTGGTTCATCGGTGCCTACCAGCGTCACCTCGGCTCTCTTCATCAGGACGAGTGGGTCGGCACGGGGGCCGAACTCGCGGCCTCGAGCCGGATCGCCGTATACCCGGTCGGCGGCTGGTGGAAGAGCAACCGGCGCGTGGATCGCACCGATCTGCCGGTCCGCTACGCGCTCGTCGTGTCCCTGCGCACCGCCGAAACGATGGTCGACCTCTATACCCCGATCGCTACGCAGATCGGCGTGCCGACCGCGGTCCCGGTGGAGATCCATATCCCCACCTGAGACTCGGTCGTGATGCTATGGCCAGCAATGACAAGGCGCTACCGCCCGCTCAACCGTGCGTGATGTCGCCGCCAAGGTCCCGCTGTCACCATCGGCCCGTGTCCTTGCGGAAGGATTCCGCGCCTCCCTGCCAGGAGAGGCGGGTACCAGCGCGCGGTGTCGTCCCACACCCAGCGCGGCGTATCGACCTCACGCGGTCCGACGTACGCCGCAGCTCGGCCAGCGCCAGCTCGTGTTGCGCGTCGTCCTCGACGACCAGCGCGCGCTCGCCCGGCAGGCGCGACAGCGAGACCCGGGTCATGAGGCCCAGGTTGTCAGGTCAGACGGACAATGGCTCAGCTGCTTGTAGCCGCCGATGTCGCCTAGGGGCACGCTTCGTCGAGCTTGACCACTCTGAGGTCGATCATGCTGAACAAGGATGTCGTGGTCCCGGCTGCGGGGATCTGATCGCAGACTTTCCAGCCAGAGTCGATGACCTGGAAGCGGCCCTGGCCAGTCGCGTCGTTCTGGGTGAGCAGATAGCTCCCCATCGACTGCAGAAGATCTTGTGCGTCCTGCAGGTTCGCACCGATGACGGCCGGCATCACGAAGGTGTCTGAGCCGGCGGCAAGGTTGCGGCGCTTCTTCTTCTCTTTCGGCTTCGCTTCGGCTGCCTGCGTCTGATCATCGGAGGAAGCGGCCTCGTCAGACGCAGAGCCGTCTGAGGAGTTGTCTCCTTCGGCGGAGTCCGAGTCCGGGCAAGTTCGGTCGACCGTCAAACGGGGCGTCCCGTCCACGATCTCACCTGGTGCGGGGTCTTGATCGCACACGGTCCAGTTCGACTCGTCGATCACTCCGAACGCGCCGCCACCGAGCACCTCAGGTTCATCGCCGTAGCCCGCTCGCTCCAGATCGCTCAATGCGATGTCGAGTCGCGTGTCGCTGAGGTTGGGCATCACTGCATCTTCATCCGCGCAACCAGCCAGGGGGACGAGTAGCGCAACGCAGCAGAGAGACAGGCGAAACTTCATGGTGGTCCTTCGACGGAGCGGTCAACGGACACCGAGTGTGTTCCGACTCCTCGTTCCGGTCTGGCAAACGCCGAAAGGTAGTCCTATCGGGCCATTTCCTCCCGCCAATGGTCTACTCCCCGAAGGTTTCTTGATGCGGCCACTCTGCGCGTCCTACGGTCGGGGCTCGCCGGTCCGAGCTCTCGGACGCGCTTTCTAGGGACATCGATCTATGAACAACACACCTTCGCCTGGCTGGTATCCGGACAACGTCGGCAGCGGGCAACGCTACTGGGATGGCCGGCAGTGGACCGAGCACACGGCTCCTGACAATCGTGAGTCGCAGCGAGGTCACCCGGCGCGTGCGGAGACGGCTATCCCCGTCCGCGCGAGTACGGGGGCGTCGCAGGCGAACTGGTTCCTCCGGCACAAGGTCATCAGCGGAGTGGCGGCTTCCGTGCTGCTCTTGGGAGCGGTCGGCGCAATCATCGGGCCAGAGGAAGACCCGGATTCAGGAGCGTCTGACACCTCAGCTCAGGGTGACGAAGTGCCGATCGCAGACCTTGCTCCCAGTTCCGAACCCGAACCGGTCGACACCGACGGCGACGGCGTCGTCGATGACGATGACTTCAGTCCCGATGACGCGCAGGTTCAGACCGAGGATGACATCGACACTGACCGCGATGGCGTCCCCGACTATCAGGACCTACGTCCAGAGGATCGAAAGATTCAGACCCAGGACGACGTCGACACCGACAAGGACGGGGTCCCGGACTACAAGGACGACTTCCCGCGCGACGCGCAGTACAGCAAGGACACTGACGGGGACAGGGTCGCTGACCAGGTCGATGACTTCCCGAGGGACGCTGAGTACCACACGGATACTGACGGTGACCGAGTCGCCGACTCGGTAGATGCATTCCCGGGCGACCCCAGCCGGTCGAAGATCACGCTGGCCATGGAGAACGCGCTCGAATCCGCTTTCAACTACCTCGACCTCTCAGGGTTCAGCCGGCTGGGTCTGATCAACCAACTCTCGTCGGAGTACGGCGAAGGCTACAAAGTTGAGGACGCCACCTGGGCCGTCGATCAGACTGGCGCCGACTGGAACAAGGAGGCAGTCGAGGCGGCCCGGAACTATCTCAGCTTCACCTCCTTCTCTCGCCAAGGGCTCATTGACCAACTATCGAGTGCTTACGGCGAACAGTTCACGATCGAAGAGGCGACGTACGCGGTCAACAAAATCGGTCTGTGAGGTTCGGGCCGGCCCAACCGGCTACGTTGGCCCTTGCAAAACCGTCCGCGTGCGCTCGAACACGCGCCTTCCCGCCGCGAACGCCCCCGCCGGTTCTCGGTCAACTCTTGAAGTGCCTGCGCACAAGGTCGGCCTGATCGACGGTTAGCTGCCACCGAGCGTAGGGCTGGTTCTTCCAGCCCTATTCGCGCAGCCAGGCTCGAATCGTGCGGGCGCTCATGCCCAACTCTTTCGCGAGTTCTCGCGGCGTGACCGTGTCTGTCATGCGATTCAGGTTATGCGCCTACGCGGCTCAGCCGACGACCTCTGCGAATCAGGAACTGGACTTGAGATCGCTCGACCGGCCTTGCGGTTGGCGAAGGGACGCGCACCGTAGTCGCGAACGAACTGAGCAATCAGTTCCGACTCGAGATCCTCAGCGTCGCTGCCTGGTGTCTCGCGCCAGGCCACCAGGTTCTGATCGTGGTCGGCCAACTGCCATATGTAGCGGCCGCCCCAGTGACCGACCGCTTCGCCGCCGCCATGCCGGCGATATTCGGTGAGCCGCTTCTTAAGTCCTCGGCGTCCCGATGACCCCGGGCTCGCCTTGCCGATGTAGATGACGCGAGAGTTGCTGACCCAGGCCGCCTGGAGGTCAGCTTGTGGAACGGATGGGTCCTTTCCTTTGAACCAGCCAGCCGGACTAACTTCGAGGAAGGTCGCTTCGTCTCCCCGGTCGCGCAAAACGATGTAGACGCCAGCCCCCACCGGTACCTGTGAAGACGACAGGGCCGCAAATGTCACGAACCCCTCGAATCCCGCGTCAGCCAAACCCTGCCGTGTCCAATCCATGCAGGCAGTTTGACCGAAGACGCTGAAGGGCGAGCTAGTCAGTTGGCGGATGACCGGGACGACGAGCCTTTGCCGAGAGTGCGTCACTCCGCCGCGGTGGATGCGTGGGACGTCGTGCCTGGGGCAACCCCCGAGGAGGAGTTTGGTTGCCGAGTCGACTGGGTCCGGGTTTTCCTTTTTCCCCCCGGGGAGCGTCAACTTCGCTAGCGTTCGCCTGCTTCAGAGTCACACCAACAGTAGGGGTGCCACGTATGTCTCCATCGAGTCCGGCTGGGCGATCGCGGCGCGAATCCGCTCCTGACGAAGTCCTCCCCCTGCCCGATCTGCCCGTGCCCGGATCGTCAGGCTCAAAACTCACCGAACGCACCGGGTTCCGGAACTGGGTCGCGCGGGTCTGGAATGGCGGCGCTCTCGACGACGACTTCTTCCGCATCGCTGAAACCCTTGACTTGCGCACTGAGACGCTGGTCCACGCCATGGTCCAATTGGACGACGCGGCGCCTGGCATGTTCGACGATCGCCGCCACGAGCTTTTCCGCCTTGCAACCGTCGATCTGTTTGTCGAAAAGGCGCAGGCCGTTCTCACAGCTCGCGCTCGGCGGATGTCGCGAGCGGGTCTGCTGAGTTCCTCGGTCGCCGTTGTGATGCTGGGGCTGCTCGCCTGGTATGTCGCCGATAATGGACGTGACCGTCTACCGGACCTGGGTCGCAACGAACTCATCCTGCGCATTGTCTCGGCAATCGGCCTGGCTGCCATCGTCCTCGTCGCGGTGAAGTATCTGGTGGCTTTGGCGCGCTCGTTTTTCCATGAGAGCTTGACACTTCTGTCCCGCCGTCACGCCCTTCGGTTTGGCCGCATGTACTTGTACCTGAACCCATCAGACGTCCAACTAGACAACCTGCTTGAGGCGTTTGATTGGAATCGGGGCGGCGACTCTTCGTTCCTCGACATCAAGCCCGGAGACATCGGGCAAACGCCCTACACGCTCATTGCCCAAGGCATGAGCGATGCTCTCGACAAACTCATAGACCGACACGGTGAAGAGGGGAGCGATGCGGCTTCGGTAAGTGGCCGATCGCGAGGGTCCATAGCTGGGTGACCATGCGTCGCCAAACGATTCGTGAGTGTTGCGACCTTTGGTGGGTCTTGTGGATCGACACCGTCGGAGTCCAAGCGGGATCGGGAACCTGGAGCCGAAACCGACCCTGAAGGCTGGTCTTAACCGCGTCCTGCCGCCGCGTTCGCGACGCGATTCACCTCGGGGGCGCCGGGATCACTCGAGCAGTGTCGCGGAGCCCCTGTAGTAGTCGTCTGAGTCCAGCCTGATGTCGCACGTCCACGCCACCCGGAGGTTGGCGCCGAAACCATTCTCCGCGTCTACCGTCCCCGTCACGGTCCACGGACCAGACCCACTGACGCTTGTATCGTTGAAATCCGCAGTGGCCGGTGCTTTCAGCTGGTCCTTGACCCAGTCTTCGCAAGTCGACTCGGCGCCGTACTCGCCTCCGCCGCCGCTGTCGCCGCCGGAGCATGTATTGGCGACGAATCCGATTGCGAGGACGACGCCGATTATCGGCAAGCATCCCGCCTTACTTTCACTCACGTCGCACCTTCTTGGGCCCCGGCTTGGCTCAGTCACCCCAGGAGCGGACCACAGGGAACCGGTGCCGATCGCAGGAAGGCGAAACTTGTAGTCGTTCGTTGCGCGCGCGTAGTCACATCGGCCTAGGCACCGATGCCGGATGTGATAGCTCCCCTGGCCGCCCGACTCCCGGGGGCGGCATCCGCTCGAAACGCCCGGGTGGCGCGTTGAATGCCTGCCCAGTGCGCATTACCTTCGCTGTCGGGCCGGCCGGAACACCGACGTACCGACGTTGGCTCAGTCGGCCGATTGAGGCAAGGTGTTGGATGTGCAGTCCACGCCCGCCATCGTTAGTGCCACTCCCCTCCTGTTGAAGCAATGTCTTGGCTTCGACCACATCGCAGTCGGGGGTAGCGCCGAACGACGGGACGAACTCTCTTCGGCATGCGAGACCGGGCGGATGCGAGTGGCAACGATCGACGGAGTCGCCGTCGGGTTCTCAATCGTGGCACCTTGGTTCTTCGGCGTGCCGTTTCTCGAACTCCTCTACATCGCCCCCACGATGCGTGGACGCCAGATAGATTCCCGGCTGCTTGAAGAGTTCGAGGAGGCACATCCGGCGAAGGCGTTCACCTCCGCCAACTTGTCGAACGCCCCCATGCAGGCGCTACTCCGCAAACGTCGCTGGAGCCCGTGCGGGATGTTGAACGGCCTTGACGAAGGCGACCCCGAAGTCTTTTTCGTCAACGCCCTCTGACTCGGGTCCGATCGCGGTGCGTGTACCCGTCATAGACGTCGACACGTCCGCTCCCGCCGAATCGCGGATGTCTGCCATCACGGTCGCGACCTACGCTGTACCCGAACCTGCCCAAGGCGCATCTACCCGGTAACGGTGCGTCCTGCCCGCCGCATGGTGAGGGTGGCTGCCCGTTCGACCCGGGCCGGGTCCGGGGAACTCACTCCTCGGCGGGAGGTGTCGGGGTTCCCGCTCTCCACCATCCGGTCTGCCGCGCCCCACGCTCGGCCACGTGTGTCTTACCGCCGCTAGCCGGACGCACTGGTCTGCAGATTTGCGTGCGTCCATGGTTCGTCGCTTACTGCACCGCAAGGTCGTCGACGAACCAGCCGAGGTAGTCGTTCTGATCGGGGTCATCCAAGAAGAAGCCGAAGCGGAACTTCAGCGTGTCACCCGTAGGGGCAATGGCGAAGTTGATGGTCGTCCAGTCTCCTTCTGGAAGGCACTGACCCAGCGGGTTCCAAGTCGTTCCACTGTCGTAGCTCACCTCGACGGAGGTGACGTCAAAGCCAAACCCGCAGGAGAGCGGGAACTGTGAAGTCTCAGTCTCTAGTGCGTACTTGAAGGAGAAGTTCGTCTTTCCGGTCATTCCTGTGTAGTTGGGGGATGTCAGCTCACCGGACGTGGATGAGCTTGCGTAGTTGCAAGTCGCATCGTCCCCAAAATAGAACGCATGGGTCGCGGAATGGTCGCCAGGCGGCGAGCAAGACGAACTATTGGTCAGATGCCAGAGACCGCTCGCCGTCCATCCCGAAACATCCCCTTCGAGATTATCGAGCAGGCTTTGGAGCGGGGGCTCGGCCACATCGGTGACGGTGATGGTGAATTGCCTCTCGAAGAACCGCCCGCCTTGGTCAGTGGCCCGGACCCGGACCGTGTAGCTGGATTTGGTCTCGAAGTCGAAGACCGCACTCGTGCGCAGGGTGCCGGCAGCGGTGATGTTGAACGCTCCGTTGTTGGTAGCGCCGGCGCCCGCGGCCAGGGTGAAGGTGTGGGTGTCACCCGCGGTGTCGACTGCCGAGAGGTTGCCGACGGTGGTGTTGGCCGGCTGGTTCTCCGCGACCATGTTCTTGCTGAGGGTGATGTTGGTGGGTGCCACGTTGCCGGGCACCCCGGGCCCTTCGGCCACATTAGTAACGGTGACCGGCAGCGTCTTCTCGACGCTAGCGCCGGTCTGGTCGGTCGCGCGGACGCGGATCGCGTATCTCGTCTTGGTCTCGAAGTCGAAAACCGCATCGGTCACGAGACTCGAACCAGAGATGGCGAACGAAGCGTTGTCCGCGTCACCGCTGCCGGCCACCAGGGCGAAGTCGTAGTCGTCGCCGGGGTCGGGGTCAATGGCCGACAGTGCGCCGACCGCAGTACCGGCCGGCTCGTTCTCAGCGACACTCGACGGGGACAGAGACACGTCGGTCGGGGCGTCGTTCTGCACCACGATCTCGCAACTGGCCCGCACCTCGTCTCCCGGATCCGCGAACGCCTGATCCCTCGTACCAGGCCCACAACGCAACACGTCACGGAAGCGGTCACGATCGCGCCCGTCCAGCCGGTCGTTGCCAGCGCCTCCGGCCAGCACGTCGTCACCGGCACCGCCGATGATCAGGTCACGGCCCTCACCGGCCAGCAACCGGTCATCACCCCCGCCACCCTTCAGACGATCCTGACCGCCACGACCCACCAGCCGGTCATCACCACCGCGTCCACAGATGGCGTCACGGCCGTTGCCGCCCACTAACCCGTCCGGCCTTGACGTACCCGTGATCGTGCACCCGAGCGGGGCCGGCGCAGCATCGGCCGCGACCACCTGCAGCGCACCCAGCGCTAGGACCCCGGCGGCGAGCACCGCCACGCGTCCAAAACTCCTGTCGACCACCCCGGCGTGTGCAGTCATCCGCCCGTCCAATCCCCATGAAGTCCTGCCAGACGGGCGACCGACTGTGGCCCGCAGGCGAATCTCAGCAGCCTTGCACGGATGCAACGGGATCGCAGTCGAACGTTGCGGCGAACCTGCCGGTCTATACCGCCGCGACGTTCGTCGTAGGCCGCTGGAGCGCAGCGACGTCGATCTTGCCCAACGCAAGCATGGCCCGGCAGCCGCGTTGCTGAGCCTCGGTGTTGTAGTCGCCGGAGAACTCGGTTCGAGCTTCGAGCCGTCCAAGCAGGCCAGCGCGCTCCAACTCCGGGAGTACGAGTTTGGTCATGCGCGGACGCTACTGCCTAGATACGCCAGGATGACGTTGTCTGGACCCAGCGCCCACAACGCCGAACGCGGCGCAACGCGTGGATCGCACCATCCGGATCTGCCGCGATCCGAGCCCACAACAAAGGTGCGTCTATCTGCCGCGAGCCGGACGCTCGGATCTGCCAATGAGCGGTGAATCGCGGCGGCAGATGAACATCGCTTGGATCCAGGCGGATGGATCTGGGTGCGAACCGAAACGTAGGTTCTGAGCATCCCACCCAGTGATCCATCAGCCACCGAACGGAGTCGAGATGAGTTACCGCCTGACAGCCTCCGCATGCGCCGTTGCGTGCACCGTGCGCGGTCTGCTGGTGCTGACCGGCCTGGTCCTACCGCTAGCCCTGACTCCTCCGGCTTCCGCGGAGACCGACGTCGTGAGGGACGAGACGCACGACGGCGGGCTCCGGTCGATGACGGTCACTCGGAGCGCCGCGGGACTCACGGTCGACACCTACTTCACCAGAGCCTCCGATCGGCATGTGTTCCGGGTCAAGCAGCCCGGCTTCCGCAAGCCGACGTTCAAGATCGTCTGGCGCACCGATGGCCCAGACGACCGGTTCATCACCGTGACGACCGCCCGTCGGACCTCCACCCGTCCTCCCGGCTCCAAGGTCTGCCATGTCCGTCGGGCGAAGTGGGGCGGCTTCGACGCGGGGGCCGCGTCACGCAGGATGGAATTCCACCTGGCGCCGAGCTGTCTGGGGGTACGCGAGGCTGAAAGCATCCCGCGTTTCAAACTGGACGAGAGGTCCTTCGACGTGTCCGACGGGATCAAGACGCAGACGGATGCGCTGGGTTACAGCCGCTACCTGACGACGCGAGGGCCAGGCACGAGCCTCAGCTAGTCCGGCGACCTGACGAGGAGACGACCCGGCCCACGCGCCCTCTCATGCCGCGGTTCGTACCTCCTATCGCCGCCAGTCGGTGGATCCCCTTTTCACGGAACTGCCGATGCGCGTGCGGTCAGTCGTCGGGCTGTTCGATCCATGCCGGGGCTCACTGGTCGGTCGTCAGGCGAGTCGAAATCTGGTGGCCGTACGACGCGGTTTCCTGCAATCTCGGTGCCATGAACGTCGAGGTACGCACCATCACCGCTGAGGACTGGCCTCTCCTCCGCGACGTCAGCTTGCGGGCGCTGGTCGACTCTCCCGACGCCTTTCGCAGGACGCTCGCCGAGGTCCAGGCGCTCACGGATGACTTCTGGCGGCAGCGGGCCGGGGGGTCAGCACCGATCCTGGTGGTGCTGGAAGACGGCCGCGGAGTCGCGATGGGTGGCGTCTTCACTCCCCCGGACAGTGCCGTCGCCTACGTCTGGGGCATGTGGACGGCGCCCGAGGCACGCGGCCGTGGGTACGCCTCCGGGCTCCTCGCCGATCTAGTGAACTTGTGCCGCGCCCGCCATCTCGGCGTACGTCTGCATGTAACCGAGGGCAACCAGGCCGCACGCCGGCTCTACACCGCCCACGGCTTCAAATCGACCGGCGTGTGGGAGCCCCTCCGGGAAGGATCGGCGCTGCAAGTCCAGGAGCTGCAGCTCGTGGAGTGACCTGCGCTTTTCGAACTCCGACACTCACGACGGCAACGCTCAGCATGCACACTTCGCGCCCGGACATGCCGCGGCTAAGGCGTTCGCCAGTGCGTCTTTCTCTTGCCGCGAGCGGGACGCACCGATCTGGCGACAATCCGCCTGTCGGCGCTCCGCAGTGGGATGCGAACACGATCGTGCCCATGAATAGCCTGTCGAGGTCGTCAATAATCACGGCGTGAGTACTCCTGAGGCTGCCCGCATGGCCGAGATCGTCAAGGGCAACGCTGCGGCCTTGAAGGCGGCCGGCTTCAGGAAGCGGCGGCACTCGTTCAACCGTCGCACCAAATCCGGACTGGTGCACGTCGTGAACTTCTGGCAGGCGCCGAAAGAGCCGCCGGCATGGACCGAAGTACCGGGATTGCGAGAGCGGCTCTACGGGACCTTTCGCGTCGACTTCGGGGTCTATGTCCCAGAGATGACGAGGACCGGCGCGCCCCGGTCGGATTGGGTCAACGAATACAACTGCCATCTCCGTAGGACGATCGGCCAGTTGCTCAACAATCCCAAGGATCTCTGGTGGCCCCTGGCGGATCCCGCGGCTGACGAATGGGCTCGCGCCGCGATCGCAGAGCATGGACTGCCGTGGCTGGACTCATACGCCGACCACGAGGCCGTCCTCACCACGTTCAAACAAGGCGGACCGGGTGCTCTCGGAATGGCCCCCGCTGCGCCGCTGGACATTGCAGAGATGCTCACTGCGCTGGACAGGGAGGCAGACGCGCGGTCGGTCCTAGAGGCCTACGTTGGCCAGCCCGTGCTGCAAAGCCACGCGTACTACCTAGCGGAGTACCTCAACCGAATCGGGCACCCGGATCTTGTCGATCGGATCTCCACAACGTCGGGTTCGTAGCGGTTGCGCACTCGTGCCACCGAACCCGCTGTTCGGAAGTGCGTCACACCGCCGCCTACGCGACGCCCGCACAGACGATGAGCGTGCGTCCGAGATCGACTTACAGGTCGAGTAGCGCTGTAGTTGCCAGCGCACGAATCTCCGCCCACCCCTCGGCTTCACGCAGCGCACTAGGCGTCCACAGATTTGCGTCTTTGCGGTCGGTCATAGCCGTCAGCGCCATGCGGATCGGCTGGAACTTGTCAGCGTCCTCAACTGAAAGCCAGTCGCGCTCGACCCACTGAGGGAGCATCCTCCACCCGCTGTCCCAGTCGAGAGCGAGTTCATCGACATGCATGCCGGAAAGCCAGCGCACTTGCACATCAGCAGGCATCGCCAGAACAGCTGTGGCACGAACGAACCGCGCTAGGGCGCCAGGGTGAAGCTCGACCATGACTACGAGTCGCCCTGGTCCTGCGGGATCGACTCGTTCGCAATCTCTGCACGCTCATCTCGGCGTCGGGCGCGGGATGCCCACTTCTTGGCCTCCTCGGTGAACCCCCAGTGACCGTGCTTGCGTGACATGTCACGGGGACCGTCGTGCTCGGTCTTTCTTCGTCCCAGTCCCATGTCGGCAACCGTAGGTGAATCTGTCAGGTTCAGCGACCGACTAGACGTCCTATGCGCGAGTCGCGCGTTCGGAGACTCGCGTCACATCGCCGCTGCGGGCCGCGCGCGGTCATGCGGAATGTGGAGGGTTGCGTCCGCCGCTGCTACCCCTGAGGGGCGTCCTCGACTTCGGCCAGGATGGAGAGCAGGGTTTCCACTCTCGTCTTTAGCACGAGGTCCATCGAACCGCTGACCCGCACGGCTACGGGGTCGGCGCCGACATTCTGCGCCAGCCGGACGACCAATTCGGTGCGGCCAACAAGTGGGTACTCGTAGAACGAAGCCGGGTCGTCAGCGTCAGTGTGGAGCAAGGCAGTCTCGATGGCTTGCCAATCCAAGTCATCGAATGAGTAGCCGGCGTACAGAGAGATGTAGGTCAGAAGTGGACGAACGTTAGAAGGCCAAACCCAGCCGCCGACTTCCTCTTCTGACATTGCTCAAGTATGCGTGGTCAGGTCGCGATCCTCGCAGGCGGAAGGTGCGTCTATCGCCGCCTGTCGGCGCAGCCGAAACACGCCCGCTTATGCCGATGTGCGGCGACTCGCATTCACGGTTGAGACGGGCTGTCTAGGCCGACGCGGCGCAGGATGTCGTCAACGACCTCGCCAAGTTGCTGCGTCGCGTCGATGACGACTCCAGGAGCTGGCACGTCCTCTTGTGTTGCGCGCAGCCTGAGGACGAGCGCCCGCTCCTCCGGTCGCGCCCCCCACTCGTCCTCTGGCCGCTGAACCAGACGCTCGCGCAGTGTGTCGGTATCCACGTGCAGAACGAATACCTCGTCGAACAGGTCGATGAAGGCGGCGAAGTTTCGCGAACCACCGCAGAAGAAGGTGGCCGCAGCTCGTCGGTCTTCAACGAGCTCCCGGACCCGGGCAACGTTCCAGATGTGGTGCTCGATGGCCGGCGCCTTCGGTGGGGACGCCGGTCACCGGGTCGCCCTGGTAGGCCAGTTCCCTGTCTCCGTGGATTGCGTGGTGTCCGCGGCGAGCCAACTCAGTGCAAACCGATGTCTTCCCCGTGCCCGAGACACCTTCGATCAGGTAGTTGCGGCGTCCCACTTCGGCAGCCTGGCATTCCGCGCGGCACGGAGCAATGCACGCGTGCTCATGCCGCGATCCGGGCGCCACAAAGCCGCGTGCTTCCGCCTGTCGGTCACGTCCGGACGTCCGCTGCTGAAGATCGAGTGATCGTGCCCCGGTGCGGGGCTTCGGTGGACGAGGCCGCTGTGTCAGCATCCTGCCGTGATGGTGTACCTGAGTTCCTACCTCTTTGGAGGGGAGGTTGAGTCTCTGCGCCGAACGGCCGGCCAGGGCAATGCAGCGGTGGTCTTCAACGCCCTGGACCACTTCGGAACGAGCCGACTGCGAAACCAGGATCGGGAGTTCGAACCTCTGGAGTCACTCGGCTACGCCTGCCGGGAGCTCGACTGCGGCACTACTTCGAGGTTCCAAGGAACCTGGCCGATGCGCTACATGACGTGGACCTTCTGTGGGTCGTTGGCGGCAACGCCTTTGTGCTGGCGCGAGCGATCGCCCAGTCCCGCTTGAGGTCCACTCTCTCGGAAGTGGCGCGGCGCCGACCGTTTATCTACGCCGGCTACTCCGCCGGAGCCTGCGTTGCCGGACCAGACCTCACGGCGATCGACCTGATCGATGACCCAACTCAGGTGCCTGACGGATATGACGCAGGGGTGCCGTTCGAGTGCTTGGGCCTGGTGGCCTATCGCGTCGTTCCGCATTGGCGATCCCCCGATCCAGAGTCCGAACGGGCAACCATGGTGGCCAATCGGTTGGGCGAAGCAGGACTTTCGTTCCGATGCCTAACAGACGGTGAAGCGCTGATCTCGGAGGTATCTGTATATTCCTTTGGTGACTGCATGCTCACTATTTCCGCAGTGGTGAGTCACTTGCACCGAATCGATGCGCGACCAGTGCGTCACACGCCGCGTGAGCCCCACTGGCGCGTGCGTACGGTCAACCCGTTGAGCCAGTGGCTGACCCCGAATTATGGGGTCACGGCGAAGGCCAAGAGCGCTGCCACTTGGGGATCAATCGGCTCGGTGGTTGGGTCGACACGGTGCCACAGCAGGCGAAGCAGCACCTCGGCGCTTTGTCGTACCTCGACGGCATCACCGGTCCCGATAGTGAGGTTCCCTGATACGTCCGTGGCCACCAACCGCACAGCACCCGCCAAAGGGGCGATGCGGCCAAGCCGTACTTGACGGGGGTAGAGCACATCTACAACTTCTTGGACTCCGTCCCAGGCAAGGAGCGGCTCGATGCCCTGGGGTTCGCCACACGACCTCTCGGCATCCCAGGCGTGAATCGCCGTCTCATGAACCTGACGTCGTCGCCAAAAGCCGACGGTGGGATTTCCTTCGTCCAAAGTCCAGGCTGGTGAGTCCCCCGGCCTGCTCGCCAGCACGTCGATCAGATGCAGAGCGTGCCGCCGATACCAGTCGACCAGGGCCGGGCGCTCTGCTTCCGCAGGTTCAGGTTCGAAGACCGGGTCACCGGTGACGACCGCATTGGCCACCCACTGGTGAACACCACCGAGATGGTCAACTAGGTCACGCATAGACCATCCCGGGCAGAAGGCAATTGCCGCGTCGAGATCGCCCCGTCCAACGACCTCAGCGAACCTCTCCGTCTGCGAGCGCAGCAGTGTCAACCAATCGTGCTCCATCGCGTCCCCCTCCCGCCAACTGCACAGCCCGTCCGACGGCAGCAGAATGTGCACACATTCTCCACGATCATCGCGGTCAGTCAGGGCTGCGTCCTATCGCCGCCCAAGCGCGCACGCTCTGGTCTGCGCTTCATTCGTGAGTGAGGAGCGTGATGCAAAGCTTCTCGGTTCGGATGTATGCGTGGCTCACTGACTCAGTGACGTACTCCGTACCGGATGTGGGTCGCGTCGGGGGTGTCGATCACCTGGCGGATATCGAGCTCGATGAGCGCGGGCAGGACATCGAAGAGGCGGCGACCTTCCCCCAGTAGGACAGGGATCTGGTGGATCTGAATCTCGTCGAGGACGCCGACCTGAAGGGCTCGTTGTGCGACGTTGGCGCCACGGACTTGGACATCCTTGTCGCCGGCGGCAGCCTTCGCCTGTTCCATTGCGCTCTCGATGCCGTCGGAGACGTAGGTGACCAAGGGGTAGCCCCAACGGGCGGCCGGAGGGGGCGGGCGGTGGCTGGGCACAAAGATGGGAAGCCCGCCGTGTGAACCGCCCCAGTGATCCATGAGTTCCGCAGTCCGGCGGCCAGCGAGGATCGCCCCGGCCGCTTTCCACTCATCCTCGAACTGCTTGACCGGTTGCGACGGGACTCCTGACTCAGCCCAGGCGTGGAGCCGCTCGCCATCCTCACCGCCAAGGTAGTCGTTGGCGTCGGCGACGAAGCCGTCGACCGAGACCGACATATCGAGCACAGACAGAGACATGGTCCCTCCTATTTTCGCTTCTGACTACGTGCGACCGTGTGCCACACCCTTGCCATCACCACGAACGAGCCGGGCCGGATCCGACACCAACGACGCCAGGGATTGAGTGTGATGCACAAGCAGTCACAGC
The DNA here is from genome assembly GCA_963769475.1 of uncultured Actinomycetota bacterium. GTDB lineage: Bacteria > Actinomycetota > Actinomycetes > Propionibacteriales > Nocardioidaceae > Nocardioides. The sequence goes on from CAVYLX010000005.1 coordinate 1,289,386, forward strand.
TTGATCCAGAAAGCACACGTTCATCGCGGCCTCAGCGACCTCTTCAAGAGCAAAGGGTGAGCCCGATCAACATGCGTCTTATCGCCGCGTGCGGGACGCACGGCCGCCGGTGGCGGGCATTCGACCTTTAGATGACCACATTCATCGCGTTGCCTCACCGGGAGATGGACCCTGGCAACTCCGCGAGCCACCTCGTCTACATGAAGGTTGCTCCAGGTTCGGACCAGTCGCGTATGTTGCCGCAGGTGTTCTCCGCCTGGCTGGAGGTGGCGGTCGCTGACGCTGTTGCCGAGACGGCGACGCTTGTGACCGTGACGCCAGAGCGGCGGTCAGACAGCTCGCGGTGAGTCAGGTGTTGGGGGTGCACATAAGGCCTCCGGCATTCTCTTTGTGGTTTCGCTGGTTGGCGATGGTGCCGTCACGAGGATCGCTGCGTACTCCTCGTGAGTTCAGGGGCATGGGTCAGTCCTCAGCAGAGAGATGGAGCGGTTCGACAAGTTTTGGGGCGTAGTTCCCCTCGCCCTGAACAATCGGGACTTCGACGGCGGGGTAGGTCGATCCATTAAGGAGGATCCGGTCTCCAAGTGGCGAAGACAGTTGGACCGTTCGCCACAGGCAGTCCTCTTGGTCCGTGACGGAGGCGTCGGTCCAGAACATGGTTACGGACTCGTCGGTCTCGACGATGTCGGGCGTTCCGACGGAGGTTGCTCGGCCCTGGTCGTGAGTACATCTGGCTTCGCCGACCAGCACATCCACAGTGGTGCTCGACAGGTCATCCGAGACCCGCGCTCCGAGTGCAATCCGCGCCTTTTCGCCCGGCGGTGGCGTCACTTCGAGAACGCTCCTCGCGATGGGCGCGTCCTTGGGCCGCTCACGATCTGCTGGACGGCGACTGAACCGATCAATGTCCCCGGCGTTGAGCCTGACGTCCATGCACGGGCTGCCCTCAATGAGCCGCCATCCCTCCCCGATCCGCTGGATCGTTGCGGTCCTTTGGAGCGCCATGTCCCCTTGGTAGGTGCTTGGCGGTGGGCCCTCGATCGTCCATCCACCGAGGCCGATCGTCGCGGTCTCACCATCGAACGTGAGCGCCTTCCAGGTGGCGTCGTCTCCCGCCATCGGTAGCAACCAACCAACGGTGGTGTCCTCTTCAGCGGCCAGCTGGATGATCTGAGCGATCTCTTCATCGTTCATGACACCCGGCAGACCGTCTTGCATCAACGTCGGTGACCAACTCTGGGCCATGCCTTTGCAGCGAACCAGGAGCTCCTCGGTCCTCGGGTGCTTCCCGGCTGGAAAGAGCTCAGCGACCATGACGTCGGACGGCGTTGACGGCGACGGCGCCGATTCCTGGCGCGAACCCAGCCAGCCGTCAACGCCACGACGCACGCAATAGCAGCGACACAGGCGGCACTGGCTCCGCCGACAAGGGCGGTCGTCCTGCGGCGCCGAAGCTGGATGCCGCGGGCATGGCCGGCGACGATCACGTCAGGCGGCAGCTCGGGCGCTTCTGCGGCAGCCCGAGTCAGCAAGTCACGCAACGGATCGGTCATGAGCGCCTCGCGTTCGCGTCGGAATCGATCTCGAAGTCGTCGCCCAGGCTCTTCCTGAGCTTGGCGACAGCTCGTGTCGTTCTGCTACGCACCGCGTTCTCGGAGATGCGTAAGTCGGCTGCGGTGTCGGCGACGCTGAGGTCCGCATAGAACCTCAGGACAAGGATCGTCTTGTCGGTCTCATCCAAGTCGGCGACCGCCTGCTGAAGAGCGATAGTCGCCGATGCATCAGGATGGTGGATCGACTCCGGAAGCCGGTCGGTGACCACCTCCCTCGAGCGGTGGCGACGCTTCTCGTCCAAGTGGAGCCGCACGAGCACCGTGCGCGCATATCCGGCGGGGTTGTCGATCTTCCGACGCCGGGTCCAAGCGACGTAGACCTTCGCGAGAGTTTCCTGGACCAAGTCCTCGGCGCGGTGCTGGTCGTGAGTGAGCAGCCAGCCAGTGCGTTGCAGCATCGGCGCGACCGAGGTCGCAAATCGGGTGAAGTCGTCCACCTTCACCTCCCCGGCCCCTGGTCCCACACCCAATCTGACGGGGTGGGCAGCCTCAAGGTGTCACAGCAGATGTCTGCTTCTTCCTCTCATGGCGAAGCGCAGCCGCGCTGAGCCTGGTCCTTTGCACGCACCAGCCAAAGATCACATCAAGCAGGCGCAGATCGGAAGGATCCACCTCAAGCCACGCTGCTACCGACCCCGGCGAACCTCCAACAGCTGCGTCGCACCTTCCAGCTGGACACCAAATGGGCGAAGCCCTGAATGTCGTTGCCATTCGAACGCACCCCAACTCGAGCGCCGTCGAGCTCAATGCCAGCCGCGCGCCCGCAATTATGCCTGTTTGCTGGCTGCGGCCCGAACAGGCTCAGCGGCGGTCGCGCAGCCGTCGCACCTTTGCGCGGAGTTCGTTGATCGTGTCCTTCTTGTCCTGAAGCTTCTGCTCCCAGAAGTACGTGCACGGCGGGCGATACAGCTCAAAGGTGGTCTGAACTCCGGGAGCAATCTCGTAGCCAGGAAGCGCCGTGGCCCGCGCAGTCCCGACGAAGACCTGAGTGCCCGTCAGGCGCCAAACCCCCGACTCACCGAAAGCAATCGGCTGCCCATTCAGCGTCCAAGCGACCCCCGGAGCCTCCACGATGGTGATGAGGCCGGGCACGTCGCACAGGGTCGTCTCGATCTCGGCGTGCAACGGACCAGGAACGACAATGGGAGCGTCAGCCTCCGACGCAGTGGCTACCGAGCTGGCGAGGAGCACGGCACCGAGAAGGAAAGTTGCGACCTGAGCACGTCTCATGGTGCTGCCTTTCAATGGGTGAAAAGTGGCGTAGCGGTTGTCGAGGAAACCCGTTCGGCATAAAACACGAGCACACAATGACTCACTACCAACACTGACGGGTTGAGACCACCGAATGCGTCGCGTCACCCCAAGACTTCATCCAGCCCGTCACATCGCCCCACTCTGGACAAGTCGGTAGACGACTGGAGTCACCGGCAAACACTCTCAGCCCCCTGCCAACCGCACCATCGAACCGCCCTCGGCGCCCTGCGTCATACCGCCGCCAAGGGGCTCAAGCAGAGCTGTCCGACGCGCAAGCTCTTCTCGTGGCCGACGAATTGGTGATTGACGGTTAGCTGTTGGCAAGCGATCAAAAGGCCGACCCGCGCATGTTTGCGACGGCATCGCTCGTTACCTGGTTTTTTCCGGCGTTGATCGGGGTGACTGGGCCGTGATGGTCGGCCGTTCGGAAAGTGATTGTCCGCAGGTGGCATCCGGCCGTTCCGGTGCTCGGTCTAGTGTTCCGTCGTGGCCAGCTCCTCCGCCCGGCGTCGACGGCGAGCTGCGATACGTGCTGCTTCTTCTCCAGCCTGCGCCAAGAACGGATACCTCGACCAAGCGGCCGCTCGGGAGGCGTTGGCCGTAATTCTCGATCGTGGCAGGTACAACGGAGCGAGGCCTGTTCGCGTGTACCCGTGCGATATCTGCGACCTCTGGCACATCACATCTAAGCCGAACAAAGGCCGCACGCCTCCGTGGGACCTCGACCCAAACTGGCGGCGGCCTGCCGCACCCGCGAGCGGCCAACCCGATTCGAATCCCTAGCGTCATTGCGCCGCATACGGTTCTTGGGCTCGTCGGTGCTGCGAGACCGCCGATCTGGCAAGGTTCCGTGACGAAGACGTTCGAAAGGACTTACGAAAGACATGGCACTTCGGTGGTACACGCTGGTGGTCGACTGTCAGGACGCGAGGAAGCAGGCGGCGTGGTGGGCACAAGCTCTCGACTGGACGGTCATCCATGAGTCGGACAAGGAGTGCGTGATCGTTCCGTCGTGGGCTGACGACACAGTCATCCGAGCGACGCCATGGGAGCGGGTCGGCCCAGGAATGGTCTTCGTCCCCGTGTCCGAGGGCAAGTCCATCAAGAACCGCTTGCACATCGACCTGGCTCCGCACATCAGCCAGAACCGCGATGCGGAGATCGCTCGCCTTGAGCGTTTGGGTGCCAGAAGGATGGATGTGGGGCAGTCCGACGCCGCGACGTGGACGGTGCTGGCCGACCCCGAGGGCAACGAGTTCTGCGTGCTCAGCTCTCGGGAAGAGTAGCCACCGCCAGCCAACTGGGCACGCGGCAACTGACCGTCCGGATCCGGCAACCGAGATCCGGCATTTGTAAGGCTGCGTCTTTCCGCGAGTCGGGCGCCGCCTCCTCGACCCGCAGCGCTGTGATGGGATCGCGAGCAAGGGTCGTGTTGGTCCGGCTCCTTGGTCGATTGGCTAGGTCACGCTCCGGAGCCGTGGGTGAGCCGAAGGAACTCGAGATGGCGCTCGTACTGGTCGAGCACGTCGTCGATGAGCTGGGTGTGCGTGTAGCCCATGACGTCGTAGCCCTGGCCGCCGTCGCGCAGGTGCACCTCGAGGCGCGAGTAGACGTCATTGCCGCGGGGTGCCCAGCCGCCGTAGGCCGGCACCGGGACCGGGACGTGCTGCACCTTGTAGGAGAACGGCAGCTCCGCGGTCACGTCCGTGGTGAGCTCTATCGCGGGCTGTCCGTGCTCGTCGACCGACCTGACAACCTCGGCGCGCACGCTCTGCTCCGCGAGCTCGCCGGCCACCTCCTCCAGGGCAGGGGCCACCACCGAGGAGAGGAACTCGTCCGCCTTCTCCTGGTCGGGGAACATCATCACCCTCCGCATCCGTGCCTGCCACGGCACGTGGTGGCGCCCAAGCCCCTCGGCAAAGCTGCGGCCCGAGAGCACGCCCGGAAGACTGCCGGCGCGACTGTCCGCCATGAACGCCTCCACCGAGAGCGCCTTGTACAGGCCCCACATCACAGCGAGCATCACGAACGCGAAGGGCAGCCCGATGATCACCGTCGCGTACTGGAGGGCGAAGATGTCGCCGGCAGCCAGGATCGCCAACGTGAGGGCGCCGGTGGCCACCGCCCAGAAGATACGCAGCCAGGGGCTGGCGTCGTCCTGGGGCGTGGGCAGTCGTGAAGACAGGTTTCCCATCACGAGCGCCCCGGAGTCGGCGGAGGTGACGTAGAACAGGAGACCGACCAGGATCGCCAGGCCGGCGACGAACGGGAAGGCGGGGTACTCCTCGAGCAGTGCCCAGAGCCCGTCGGAGGGGTCGACGGCCTCCGAGGCGACCTTGGTGAACGAGACATTGCCCCGGCGGATCTCGTCGAGTGCGGCGTTGCCGAAGATCGAGATCCACATGACGATGTAGCTGAACGGGATGATCATCGTCCCGGCCACGAACTGCCGGATCGTCCGGCCGCGAGAAATCCGGGCGAGGAAGAGCCCGACGAAGGCCGCCCAGGCAATCCACCAGGCCCAGAAGAACAGCGTCCAGAAGCTCATCCAGTCGCCGGTGTCCTGGTAGGCGAACGTCTGCATGGTCATGTCAGGGAACAGCCGCACGAAGTCCCCGACGTTGAGCACCAGGGCGTTGAGCAGGTAGGCGGTGCGTCCGGTGACCAGCACGAAGAGCGCGAGCAGGATCGCCAGCAGCACGTTCAGCTGTGAGATCCGCTTGATGCCCTTCTCGACCCCGCTGACTGCTGAGGCAGTCGCGATCACGACGGCCAGGATGATCAGCGCGCTCTGCACCGCCAGCCCCTGCGGTAGGTCGAAGACAACGTTCAGCCCCACGTTGAGGCTGACCACCCCGATTCCGAGCGAAGTGGCGACACCGAAGATCGTGCCCAGCACTGCAGCGGTGTCGGTGGCGTGGCCGATGGGACCCTCGACCCGCTTTCCGATCAGCGGGTACAACGCCGATCGCACCGCCAGCGGCAGATTCATCCGGTAGGCGAAGTAGGCCAGCGCCATCCCCATCAGGGCGTACATCCCCCCACCCGCTGATCCCGTAGTGGAACAGCGTCCACGCGGTGGCCTCCCGGGCGGCCTCGACACTCTCCCCCTCGATCACCGGCGGTGAGATGTACTGCGTGACCGGCTCGTAGACCGCGAAGAACATCAGGTCGGTGCCGATGCCGGCCGCGAACAGCATCGCCGCCCATGCTCCGGTGCTGAACTCTGGCTGGGAGTGCTCCGGACCGAGGCGCACCTTGCCGAACCGCGATATTCCTACGAACAGCACGAAGACCAGCACCGCAGTGGTCAGCGCGACGTAGTACCACCCGAACCATTTCGAGACCCACCCGACGATGGACTCGAGCGTGCTGAAGGCGTGCTCGGGTGCGATCACGCACCACAACGTGACGGTCACGGTGACCGCCGCCGAGGTCACGAAGACCGGCCAGTTCAACACCGCCCGGGAACCCGAGGGCTCGGAGCGAACCATGGGTGCGGCAGGGTCGGTTCTGTCATCGCTGTTCTCCTGTCATCACCCGGTCCACCACTACGCGTGGACCGCGCCGGTGCGGCGTAATTGCGGAGGCCCGCTGGACGGCACCTGCGCCACACCAGCGTCGTTTCGACGGATGGGCACATCGGGTCGCACCATCGGTGGCATCACGCCACTGGTCAGCGACAACGAACTTCGGCACGTCGATCCTGTAGGCCGCAGGGATGGTTCTGCCTTCAACGAAGCGGAACACACGGATCCGTCAATCGCGAGCCGGCGCCCCTGCCCCGCGATCAGGCCCTGGGACCTCTCAGCGGGGCCCAAGAAGCGGCCTACCCAACGCCAAGGCCGCAGCGATCCGGAGGCTCGGAAGGGCAGAGTTGCGGGTGAGACCACGCGTCAGTCCAGGCCGCGTCACGTCGCCGCGATCCGGACGGTCTTCGTGATGAGCGGTAGCGCTACGGTCACGAGAGTGCTGTCATGAGAACTGGCCCTTGCGAGATCACCGGCGTCTGCTCGGAGGGGGAGGCTATGTGGCAATCGGACGGCTGGGAAGTCCGCACCCGGATCGGAGTGGTGACGCCGCACGCTGACGTGGGTCCGGAATCGGAGATCAGGGCCATGGCCCCCGAGACGTTGGGGGTGCACGCCGCTCGGGTTCCGTTCGCAGCCATGGCGACCGGTGGCGACATGGACCCGACGATCCCGCTGGCGCCGGTCAAGGCCTTCGTCGAGCCGCCCCACATCGACGACGCGGTCTCCTCTCTGGCCGCAGCACCCCTCGCGGTCATTGGAGTCGGCTTCACGAGCTCTGCATAGTCATCGGAGCGGATGCCGAGAATGCCATGGTCGATCGACTTCAGAGCCGCAGTTCCCGCATCCCGGTCGTCGCCACCTGCGCTGCCGCTGTCCATGCCCTTCAACGACTCGGGGCGGACAGGGTCGCCCTTGTCGATCCTCCGTGGTTCGACCGAGAACTCGACCTGCTGGGCGCGAAGTACTTCTCATCTCAGGGAGAAGAGGTGGTCTTCCATGCACCCTGCGCTCTCCCGAGCAACCAGCGGAGCATCAATCCACCTGAGCTCTACGACTGGATACGCGCGCACACGCCCGACAGCGCCCAAGCAGTCTTCGTGGGTGGCAACGGCTTTCGAAGTGTCGGCATCATCAGGGCACTCGAGGAGGACCTGGGACGACCCGTCTTGACGGCCAACCAGGTCCTCCTGTGGGGCATGCTGCGAGCGATCAGGTCTCGCATCCAGCCCAGTGGGTATGGCCAGCTGTTCACACTGGACGACTGACCCCGATCTCGCCGAGGATGATTCCAACCGTCGGCCCTGCCCTCGATACGCGCGCGCGAGAAGA
>CAVYLX010000006.1:0-28043 GCA_963769475.1 uncultured Actinomycetota bacterium
CTCGGCGGCAGAGGAGGTCCTCGAGGCCCGACCGGCCATCGCTCGGATGCGCACGTCGACGCCGGAGATTCTCGAGCTGGGGGAGGGTGACTCCACAGCCACCGTCGTCCGGGTTACCTGGGCCGATCCGACGCGGGTATCTTGGCCGCCTGCGGGTGGCCGCGCCACAGGCCCAGGACCCCGATCATCGACATCCAAGAAGCGGAGGAACGCTAGATGACCGATGAGTTTTCCACCGGTCCGGAGACCCCCTCCGAGCGTGCCTATCCACAGGGCCAGACCACTTTTCCACAGGCTGAGCCCCACCCGGCCAACGACGAGTCCGCGGATTCGGACGACGATGTTTCACGTGAAACCGGCCTCCGACCACCCTTCGGAGTGCCGACCGCCGCGGACCTCGCGGTCGTTGTCACGGAGTTCGACGAGACGACTCCGCTGGCCCAGGCGGCCCAGCACAGCGTCCTGGCTCGGGCCGACGCGGCCTCCCGGCCGCAGATGCCCCGGCCCGAGGCGACCCGCGTCTTCGTGGTCGCGAACCAGAAGGGCGGCGTCGGCAAGACCACCTCTACGGTGAACATCGCGGCAGGACTGGCTCAGCTCGGCCAGCGCGTCCTGGTGATCGACCTCGACCCTCAAGGGAACGCCTCCACCGCGCTGAACGTCGAGCATCGCCGGGGCGTCCCGTCCATCTACGACGCGCTCGCCGACGGCGCCCCTCTGGCCGACCTGGTGCAGGCGTGCCCCGATGTCGCGGGCCTGTTCGTGGTGCCGGCGACCATCGACCTGGCCGGTGCGGAGATCGAGCTGGTCAGCGTGGTCGCTCGCGAGGGCCGGCTGAAGAAGGCCGTGGCCGGCCACCCGCTGGTGGGCGGGCAGAGCGAGGCGGGGGAGGACCGCTACGACTACGTGCTGATCGACTGCCCGCCGTCGCTGGGGCTGCTCACCGTGAACGCGCTGGTCGCGTGCGACGAGATGATGATCCCGATCCAGGCCGAGTACTACGCCCTGGAGGGCCTCACCCAGCTCCTGGAGACCGTCGACATGGTGCGCGCGCACCTGAACCCCAACCTCGCCGTGACCACGATCCTGGTCACGATGTACGACGCCCGCACTCGACTGGCCTCCAACGTGGCGGAGGAAGTGCGCAAGCACTTCGGCGACCAGGTGCTGAAGACCGCGATCCCGCGCTCCGTGCGGATCTCGGAGGCACCGTCGTACGGCCAGACGGTGATGACCTACGATCCCGGTTCACCAGGCGCGCTCAGCTACTTGGAGGCCGCGCGCGAGATTGCCACCATGGGAGCGCCGCTGTGAGTCGTCCGCAACAGCGACGCGGCCTGGGCCGCGGGCTCGGTTCGCTGATCCCGACCGCACCGACCGAGACGCCGGAACCGACCGAGACCAGCGACCAGCGCTCGCCCGACCTCGCTCCGGTGGCCGGCGCCTACTTCGCCGAACTGCCGATCGCCCAGGTGACCCCGAACGCCGTGCAGCCTCGCCAGGTCTTCGACGAGGAGGCGATGGCGGAGCTGGTCCACTCCATCAAGGAGGTCGGCCTGCTCCAGCCGGTGGTGGTCCGGAAGACCGGTCCTGAGCAGTACGAGCTGGTGATGGGTGAACGCCGGCTCCGCGCATCGCAGCAGGCCGGGCTGACCACGATCCCGGCCATCATCCGGGAGACCGACGACGTCGACATGCTGCGCGACGCGCTGCTGGAGAACCTGCACCGATCGCAGTTGAACCCGCTGGAGGAGGCCTCGGCATACGCCCAGCTGCTCGACGACTTCTCCTGCACCCATGAGGAGCTGGCCAGTCGGATCGGTCGGTCCCGCCCCCAGATCAGCAACACCCTGCGGCTGCTCAAGCTCAGCCCGGCCGTCCAGCGCCGGGTAGCGGCCGGCGTCCTCTCGGCCGGGCACGCCCGGTCGCTGCTGGCGATCGAGGACCCCGACCTCCAGGACCGGCTGGCCCAGCGCGTGGTGGCCGAAGGCATCAGCGTGCGCGGCCTCGAGGAGATCGTGGCCGTCGGTGAGACCGGTGGTGCGGGGCAACGAACGGCCCGCCGCCGGCCCACCGCGCCGGGTCTGACCGAGCTGGCCGACCGGCTCTCCGACCGGCTGGAGACGCGGGTCAAGGTCGAGCTCGGGCAGCGCAAGGGGAAGATCACCGTCGAGTTCGCGTCGCTCGACGACCTCCGTCGGATCGTCGACGTGATGGATCCCCGCAACCGGAGCGACCGCCCGATCTGAATCTCGGTACGCGGCCTCGTCCCTCGGCGGCTACTCGATCACCAAAGACATACGTCGATAAGTCAGTATGTCGACTTATCGACGTAGTTACTTGTCGGCTTGTCGCTGACGACGCTTCTCGGCCCGGTCGCGCTTCTCCTGCACGTCAAGGACCGCCGCCTCCTCGAGCGTGGGCGCGGTGCCGCCGTACCTCGCCGGCAGCCACCACGAACCCGGGGGCTGCTCCTCGGCGGGGTAGGTGCGGATGGTCTCGTCGAGCATCGAGCTCATCACCCGGTGCAGCTCCGCGGTCTCGGCGACAGAGTCGGCACCGGTCGGGTGCAGTGGCGGGCCGACCCGGATCGCGATCGTCTTGCCCCGCGAGAAGTCGCGCGGGTGGTCCTTGGTCATCATCCGCTGGGTGCCCCACAGGATCACCGGCACCAGGGGCACGCCGGCCTCGGCTGCGATCCGGACGGCGCCGGTCTTGAACTCCTTGAGCTCCATCGCCCGGGAGATGGTGGCCTCGGGGAAGATGCCGACCGCCTCACCGCTCTTGAGGTACTCCACGGCCTTCGCGTACGACGCGAGGCCGTCGCCGCGGTCGACCTCGATGTGGTGCATCGACCGCATCAGCGGACCACCGAACCTGTTGTCGAAGATCTCGCGCTTGGCCATGAACCGGACCTTGCGGCCGGACGGGTTGCCGGCCAGGCCGCCGTACACGAAGTCGACGTAGCCGATGTGGTTGACCGCGAGCATCACCCCACCGGTGCGCGGCACGTGGTCGGTGCCGGACATGTGGAACTTCTGCCCCAGCAGCCGGAACGCGGTCTTCGCGGTCAGGATGACGGGCGGGTAGGTGATGTCGCGCAAGGAGTGACTCCTGAGGCTGGTGTGGTGGTCAGCGACGCGTGGCGAGGAAGTCGGCGATCCGGCCGATCGCCTCCTCGAGCACGTCGACGTCCGGAAGGGTGACCAGCCGGAAGTGGTCCGGCTCCGGCCAGTTGAAGCCGGTGCCGTGGGTGACCAGGATCTTCTTGGCGCGCAGCAGCTCGATCACGAACATCTCGTCGTTCTCGATCGGGTAGATCTCGGGGTCGAGGCGCGGGAAGCAGTAGAGCGCCCCGTGCGGCTTCACCGAGGAGACGCCGGGGATCTCGTTGAGCAGCTTGTGCGCGAGCATGCTCTGCTCGTAGAACCGCCCGCCGGGCACGATCAGCTCCTCGATCGACTGGTAGCCGCCGAGAGCGGTCTGGATCGCGTGCTGGGCCGGCACGTTGGCGCACATGCGCATGTTGGCGACCAGGGTCAGGCCCTCGAGGAAGTCGGCCGCGATCTCCTTGGGGCCTGAGATCATCACCCAGCCGGTGCGGTAGCCGCAGACTCGATAGGCCTTGGACAGGCCGCTGAAGGTCAGGCAGAGCACGTCGTTGCCGGCGGCCTTCGCTGCATGGTGGTGCACCGCGTCGTCGAAGAGGATCTTCTCGTAGATCTCGTCGGCGAAGACCACGAGGTCGTGGCGCCGGGCGATGTCGACCATCCCCTCGACGATCTGCTTGCTGTAGACCGCACCGGTGGGGTTGTTGGGGTTGATGATCACGATCGCGTGGGTGTTCTCGGTGATCTTCGACTCGATGTCGGCGAGGTCGGGGTTCCACTCGTTCGTCTCGTCGCAGAGGTAGTGGACGGGCTTCCCACCGCACAGCGTGATCGCGCCGGTCCACAACGGGTAGTCGGGCGCAGGCACCAGGATCTCGTTGCCGTCGTCGACGAAAGCCTGCAGGACAAGGGAGATCAGCTCGGAGACGCCGTTGCCGATGAAGACGTCGTCGACGTCGCACTCGCGCAGGCCTTGCTGCTGGTAGTACTGCGCGACCGCGGTGCGCGCGGAGTAGATGCCCTGGGAGTCGCTGTAACCCTGCGACTCGGCCAGGTGGTGGGTCACGTCGGCGAGGATCGCCTCGGGGGCCTCGAAGCCGAACGGCGCCGGGTTGCCGATGTTGAGCTTGAGGATCCGGTGGCCCTCTGCCTCGAGCCGCTGAGCTTCGACCAGGATCGGACCACGGACGTCGTAGCGGACGTTGTGGAGCTTGCGGCTCTGTCGGATCTGGCGCACTAGGGCATGCCTTCCTGACTCGTGGTCGTCGCGAGCGTCGCATCCGCGGATCCTCGCAAGGCGCAGCTGCGAAGGCCTGCCGGGTTTGCACGTCGAGCGGCTGCAACGCCCGCCCCCGCCGTAGGCAGGCCAAAGAGGTCGGGAGGCAGAGCTTCTCAGGTCGCTGACGTGAGGTCACACTGGTTCCATGTCGCGCAAGATCGCTCGACTGACCCTGGACCGGCTCGACGCCCTCGGCGAGCTCGAGGCGCCGTGTCGCACCTGCCTGTTCTGGGAGCTCGACCCAGTACGCCGGTCGCGGGTCGCGCAGCCCGATGCGTGCGCCAGCGAGAAGGATGCGTGGCTCTCGGAAGTCCTACGGGAATGGGGCTCCTGCGGTCGCGTGGCCCTGATCGACGACCAGCCGGTCGGCTATCTGGTCTACGCCCCGGCCGCCTTCGTGCCCGGCGCCGGCGCCTTCCCGACCGCGCCGGTCTCACCGGACGCCGTGCTGCTGACGACGGCGTACGTCCATCCGACGTACGCCGGCGGGGGGCTGGGCCGGATGCTGGTGCAGGGCATGGCCCGCGACCTGATCCGGCGCGGTGGCATCCGCGCGGTGGAGGCCTTCGGCGACACCCGCGGCAAGCGCAGCTGCGTGGTGCCCGCCGACTTCCTGGGCAGCGTCGGCTTCAAGACCCACCGCCCGCACCCGACCACCCCGCGGATGCGGATGGACCTCCGCTCGGCCCTCACCTGGAAGGACGAGGTGGAGGCAGCGCTGGAGCGGTTGCTGGGCGTCGTACGACCGAAGCCCGCCCCCGCGCCGGATCGGCGACTGGGACGGGCTTCGGATGAAGCGCGGTGACCGTCAGGTCACGCGATGAACTCAGACAGCTCGTTGAGCAGAGCCGCCTTCGGCTTGGCGCCGACGATGCTGCGCACGACCTCGCCGCCCTGGTAGACGTTGATCGTCGGGATGCCGGTGACCCGGTACGACGACGGGGTGACGGGGTTCTCGTCCACGTTCATCTTGAGGAAGGTGATCTTGTCACCGTGGGCGGCTTGGATCTCGTCGAGGATCGGGGCCACCTGGCGACACGGGCCGCACCATTCGGCCCAGAAGTCCACGAGGACCGGCTTGTCTGACTTGAGCACCTGTGACTCGAACTCTGCGTCGGTCACGGCTGCGATGTTGCCCACAGGTTTTCTCCTTCTTCGGGTGAACACAAAGGTCTAATAGCAGTCAACACCAGTGCCGGGACATGTGTTCCCGCCACGCGGTGCTGCGAATTTTCAGGCCGTGACCGGCTCCTGCACGGCGGGCCCGGCCGTCGAGGCGGCGTGGTCGAGCGCCGCGAGGTAGCGCTCGGCGTCGAGGGCGGCCGCGGAGCCGGTGCCGGCTGCGGTGATCGCCTGACGGTAGTGGTGGTCGACCAGGTCGCCCGCGGCGAAGACGCCGGGCAGGTTGGTTGCGGTCGAGGGGTGGCTGACCAGCACGTAGCCGTTTTCATCGAGATCCACCTGGCCGGGCAACAGCTCGGAGCGCGGGTCGTGGCCGATCGCGATGAACAGGCCGGTCGCGGGCAGCTCGCTCTTCTCGCCGGTCACGGTGTTGTTCAGCGTGACGCTCTCGAGGCGGTCGCTGCCGTTGATGGTGGCGATCTCGGAGTTCCAGATGACCTCGAGCTTCGGGTCGGCGAAGGCCCGCTCCTGCATGATCTTGGAGGCGCGCAGCTCGTCACGACGGTGGATCAGGGAGACCTTCGAGCCGAAGCGGGTGAGGAACAGCGCCTCCTCGAGAGCGGAGTCGCCACCACCGACCACGGCGATGTGCTGCTCGCGGAAGAAGAAGCCGTCACAGGTCGCACACCAGGAGACGCCGCGGCCCGACAGCTCCTCCTCGTTGGGCAGGCCGAGCTTGCGGTAGCCCGAGCCCATGGCCAGGATCACCGCTCGCGCGGTGTAGGTGTCGGTGGCGGTCTTCACGACCTTGGTCTCGCCGGTCAGGTCGACCTCGACGATGTCATCGGCCACCAGCTCGGCGCCGAAGCGCTCGGCCTGGGCGCGCATCTCGTCCATCAGCGCAGGACCCATGATGCCGTCGCGGAAGCCGGGGAAGTTCTCGACCTCGGTGGTCGTCATCAGCGCACCACCAGCCGTCACCGAGCCCTCGAACACCAGGGGGTTCAGGGCCGCGCGGGCGGCGTACACGGCGGCGGTGTAGCCGGTCGGGCCGGAGCCGATGATGATCACGTTGCGGGTCTCGGACATGCCAACTTCTCTCGAGTTCGGGGTACGTCGTCTCAACCGATCGTAGGTGAGCGGCATTCCCGCGGCACGGGTGACCAGGCAGTCGAGGTTCAGCCGGCCTGGAGCGTGGTCGAACGCAGCGACTCGCCGGTGCCGCAGCGCAGCAGCTCCACGATCTGGGACTCACCGGTGACGGGCCGGTAGGCGAGCACCCCGGGCGTCCCGTCGAAGAAGACCGGCACCAGGACTCCGAACCCCCACGGCGCGGCGGCGCAGTCGAACGCCCGGTCGGTGACCACATAGCCGGGAGGGAGCTGTTTGCCCGGGAGCTGGACGAACTCGCCGTCGGCGGCATTGTCGGGGATGGCCCGGCGCAGCTGGTTGACGTCGGCGGTGAAGCGGTCCGCGCGGACCCTGCCCACCGGCCCGGCGGTCGGCGCCTGGGCATAGCTCGTCGACGGCTTCTCGCTCGGCACACCCTCGTCGTCGCCTTCGGCGCCGTCCTCGTTCTGAGCTGACGGCGCCCGCTCGGCGTTGACCGCAGCGTCCCCGGCACCGCCGCCGGCATCGGCGTCGTCGCTGCTGGGCTGGATGCCGTCGAGCTGACCGAGTCCGACCCCGACCGCTACGACAGCGGCCGCGGCGACCAGCACCACGGCGGCCCGGCGGCGGCGCCAGGCCGGGGCTACGACGTGCCCGGTGCTCGAGGCCGGTAACCGCTCCTCACCGAGACCTACGAGCACCCGGTCGAGCCGGGCCGCGACGTCGGCAGGCACGGGTTCGGTGGCGCGCGCGTCGCTGAGCAGGCGGCGTACGGCGGCCTCCTGCTCGGGCGGCAGCTCGCGCTCCTCGTCGGTCATGGGTTCACTTTCTCGGGATGGTCAGTCGGGCTGGGCGGGTGCCTCGCCGGGTGGTGCCCGGGGCGCCTTCTCGGATCGGACGCGAGCCGCGGTGTCGGGGTTCCCGGTAGGGGAGTGGCCTGCGTCTCCATCGTCGCCCATCAGGTGCTCGAGCATCCCGGCGAGCCGCGCGCGGCCGCGCGAGCAGCGTGACTTCACGGTGCCGACCGCGCAGTCCAGGATGTCGGCGGCCTCGGCCACCGAGTAGCCCTCCATGTCGACCAGCACCAGCGCCGCGCGCTGCTCGGCGGGCAGCACCCGGAGAGCGGCCAGCACCTGGGCCCGCCTCTCGTCCCGCACCGAGAGGTCGGCCGGATCCTCGGCCGGAGAGGTGGCCACCGAGAGCGAGCCGCGGTCGCCGTACTCCTCGAGGTCGTCGGGCAGCGCCTCGGTGCGGCGGACCTTCGAGGCCCGGATCCGGTCCAGGCAGGCGTTGACGACCACGCGGTGCAGCCAGGTGGTGACCTGCGCCTCGCCGCGGAAGGACCCGGCCCGGCGGTACGCCGCGATCATGCCGTCCTGAAGCCCGTCGGCGGCGTCATCGGGGTTGCCCATGGTGCGCAGCGCCACGGCCCACAGCCGGTCGCGGTGGCGGACGAAGAGCACGCCGAACGCGTCGCCGTCTCCGTCGACGTGGGCGCGCAGCAGCTCGGGATCGGTGCGAGGGTCCTCGCTCACGCTCACCGCTGTCACCGCTCATTCACCGTCGTCGACCGCTGCTACCCGCACCTCAGAGATGCCGCCCCGGAAGCCGACGCCCTGGGTGGGCAGCGAGGTGAGCCACACCACGAGATAGCGACCGGCGACCGGCTCGTCGAGGTCGAGGGACAGACTCTCATTCTCGGCCGTCTCGATGGTGACCGGCTCGAGGTCGGCGACCTCTGTGGGAGGCGTGTCGGCCAGATAGTAGGAGAGCCCGGTCGGGAGGCCGACCAGGGTCAGGTCGATGCCGGACACCTGGCGCTGCTCGCCGAGATCGATGACCAGGCCGACCCCGGTCTTCAGGCCGTCCGGCCCGAACTGCTGGTCGTACGACGACGTGAACCAGGCCGTCTGCGGATCACCGTCGACCGCCAGCCCGGCGTCGTCGGAGTTCTCGCCGCCGTCCGTGCCCTGCGGGTCGAGGTCGCTGGCCACCAGCCCGGTGACCTCGATGACGGTCGGACTCGCGGACTGCGACGTGGTCGGCGTCGGGTCGCGGTCGGGTTCGGCGCCGAGCGGCGTCTTGCCGCGGCCGAGGTTGTAGGCGACGACCACGGCGATCAGCAGCATCAGTCCGGCCGCGACTCCGGCCGCCAGCCGCAGCCAGTTGCGACCCGGCACCTCGTCATCGGTGATCGCGGTCAGGCCGGTATCGGAGCCGGTGCCGGTGTCATTGCCGAACTTCGCTCCGATGGTCGGCTGGACGCGACCGCTGTCGAACGGCCAGTAGCCGTCGGCGGAGCGGTCGAGCTGCTCGACGCCCGGCTTGGCCTTGCGCACGGGCCCTCCGTCGGCCGGCTCCGGCGCGAACAGCGGACGCTCGGGGTGCTTCTCGAACGGCGGCGGCGGTGGTGCGGGCGTGGTGCGCTTCTCCAGCCAGGACACGTCGTCGATGCCGTCGCCGAAGATCGGCAGCCCGGCCTCGGTCGGGAGCTCCTCGACGGGCTGGCCGGGTGGGTCCGGATCGGGTTCGGGCTCGGTGCTCGGGCTCGGGGTCGGGCGCCGGCCCGGGCTGGAGCTCCTTGGCCGGCTCGGGGTCATCGCCGCCGATGACCGGGTCGGCCAGGTTCGGGAGCGCCACCTTGGGGGTGTCGGGCAGGGGCAATGTCTCGCGCAGGGCGTCGGCCATGCCGGTCGAGTCGCCGACGTACCCGGCCAGGAAGTCGGCGATGCCGCGCGCCGACCCGACGCCGATCGCGCGGCGGCTGTTGTGGTGGGCGTGCAGCACCTCGTCGCAGAGCGCATCGAGCTGGCCGGGGATACCGGCCCGCACCCGTCGCGGCCGGAGCACCTCGCCGTGGTGGACGGGCGCCGACGGCACGCTCGACGCGGACACCCCACCCCAGCGGCCGGTGAGCGCGCAGTAGAGGAGCCCGGCCAGGTCGGAGACGTCGGTGGCGATCCGGTCGCCGGCCAGCCCGTGCATCGCCGCGTCGACGCACATGCCGATGATCTTCACCTCGCCGTGCCGGTCGATCAGCACGTTCTCCGGCACCAGCCTGCCGTGCGCGACCCCGGCGGCGTGGGCCGAGGCGATCGAGTCGGCGACCTCGGCGACCAGCCAGGCGGAGCGGCGCGGGCCCATGGCACCGATGGCGCCGACCAGGATGTCGAGGGAGGTGCCGGAGCCCCACTCGTTGATGACGTAGCAGATGTCGCCGACCTGCTCGGCGTCGAGCACGCGCAGGATCCGCTGGTCGTGCACGTTGGCCGAGCGGCGCGCAGCTTCGAGCAACGCCGCTGCCCGCTCGTCCTCGGCGGAGATGACGTGCACGGCCACGTGGCGCTCGAGCACCGAGTCGCGCGCGCGCCAGAACCGCCCGCCCCCACTCTCCGCGAGCAGATCCACGAGTCGATAACGACCGGCGAGCACGTCTCCCGGTCGGACCGAGTGCGGCACTACGTGGTCGTCCCTCCCCTTCGCGTTTCGCGGCCGTCGTCCCAACGTCGGCCTCTGGTCATCGTAGGACCGTCAGGGCCTCCGCCCGACCGGAATCCGCCGCCTGACCTGATCCATCACCGAAGTGACCTCGTGCAGCCGCAGCCGGCGGGCCAGCCAGAGGAAGACGACGACGGCCACGAACGTGATCCCCGCACCTTGCAAAGCCGCAATCGCCCAGTGCGGCCGGTCGCTCAGCGAGTGCACTGCCAGCCCGAGCCCGAACGCGACCGCGGTCGTGACGACGGTGATGATCAGGAGCACCACGAGGAAGCCGACCAGCGCCGGTGTCTCCAGGCCGCCGAGGCGTCGCCGCAGCACCGAGTAGGACACGATCGAGCCGATGACGTACGACGCCGTGTAGGCCACCACGAGAGCCGGAGCCGTGTGCTCGGCATCGCTGAGCCCCACCAGCGCGATCGCGGCGACGATGTTGGTGGCGCCGACGGCGCACTGGATCCAGAAGACGGTGCGAGTCTGCTCGAGGGCGTAGAAGCCGCGCAGCATCAGGAAGTGGACGGTGAAGAAGACCACGCCCGCGCCGAACAGCGACAGGGTCGGCACCGTGTTGTCGTAGGTGAGCCGGCCACCTCCGTGACCCCAGACCACGTTGGCGATGTCGGGGGCGATGATGGGCAGCAGGGCGGCGAACGGCACGACGACGGTCAGCGCCGTGCGCAGGGTCGAGGCCAGCGTGTGCGCGAGCCCGTCGAGCTCCCCGTCGGCTGCTCGCTGCGAGAGCCGCGGCAGGATCGCGGTGGTCAGCGACACGGTGATCACCGAGTGCGGCACCATCACGATCAGGAACGCCGCGGCGTACACCGTCGGGCCGGTGGCCTCGAAGCTGCCGCCGGTGGTGCCGCCCGAGGCCAGCCGGATCACGATCGTGTACGCGATCTGGTTGACGATCACGAACAGCACGGTCCAGACGCCGAGCTTGAACGTGTGGGCGAGACCGGTGTGCAGGAAGTCGAAGCGGGGGCGGTAGCGGAAGCCCGCCGACTTCAGGTACGGCACCAGGATCAGCAGCTGGGCCGCGATCCCGACCGTGGCGCCGAGCCCGAGCAGCAGCTCCTGGTCGCTGGTGAAGGCAGCGTTCGCCTCGTCGCCGCGCGCGGCCCCGAAGGCCACCAGGTAGATGACGAGCACGGCTATCGAGATCACGTTGTTGGCGATCGGCGCCCACATCATCGGCCCGAAGCGGCCGCGCGAGTTCAGGATCTGCCCGACCAGCACGAACATCCCGTAGAAGAAGACCTGGGGCAGGCAGAAGCGGGCGAAGTCGATCACGGACTGGCGCTGGTCGGCGAGGGACGCGTCGCCCCACGAGCCGTCGAGGTAGATCGACATCACGATCGGCGCCGCGACCACGAGCAGCACCGTGACCAGGCCCAGGAACAGGACCGCCAGGGTGACCACCCGGTTGGTGTAGGCCTCCCCGCCGTCGGGGTCGAGCTTCTGTGCCCGCACCAGCTGCGGCACCAGCACGGCATTGAAGACGCCGCCGGCCAACAGGATGTAGAGCATGTTCGGCACGGTGTTGGCGATGGTGAAGATGTCGGCGTGCAGGGTCAGGCCGAGGGCGGCCGCGAGCAGCGTCGACCGGACGAAGCCGCTGAGGCGCGAGACGACGGTGCCGGCCGCCATGACCGCACTGGAGGCGAGGATCCCCGCCTGCTCGCTCTCCGGTGTCGGGGTCACCGTGGGCTCGGGTTCGGTCACGTCGTCGACTCGACCGGGGCCTCGAGGGGCGGGTCGACCGGCGCCACGGGCTCGGCGGACCGGCCGCGGATCCGGCGGAACAGGCGCACCAGGATCGCGAGGAACAGCAGACCCACACCGGTGCCGATGATCAGCCAGATCACGACGCTGACCTGGGCCGAACGGATCGGCAGCTGGTCGGTCGAGCCGAGCGGGTTGCCGTCGACGTCGGTGAGAGCCAGGGTGACGTTGGTGACGCCCACCTGGTTGGCGTGCGCGTCGAGCACGACCGTCGACCGGCTGTTCGCGGCGAGCTTGACCGGTTCGATCGGCTCGATCTCGACGCCGCCGTCCGACCGGGCCACGACGTTGACCGTGACGGGTTGGTCGAGCTCGTTCTCGATCACCGTCGCGAAGCCGCCGTCGCTTCCGGAGAGCGTGACGCCGGGGCCGGCGCTGATCTTGACGGAGCCGAGCTGGGAGGCGATCCAGCCTTGGGTGGCGACCAGGCTCTTCCGGGCAGGGATCGGCGTCTCGCGGGAGCCGTACGACACGCCCGCGAGGGCCTGGTTGGTCACGGCTTCCGACACCTCGGTGTTGAGGGTCAGCAGGTTCTGCAGGGTGCCGCCGGCGGAGATCAGGCCGTCGGCCGCAGCGAAGGACCGCTGCTTGAGCTGGCGGTTCCGCTGGGTCGCGGGGTAGTCGAGCTCCGCGATGTCGGCAATGGTGCCGTCGCGGCCGGTGGCGTCGGCCACGGTGGTGAGGTCGAGCCAGTCGACATCGAGGCCGGAGAAGAACGCACTGGCGTCGCCGGGCTGCCACTCGATCGGCAGCCCGACCAGGAGCGGGTGGCGGCCGGGACTCAGCAGTCGCACCGCGGCCTCGCTGAGGATCCGCTGCCGCAGCTGCAGCGACGTGAAGCGATCGCCGGGTCGGGGACCGCCGTCCGCGGCGCCGGACGACAGGATGCCGACGGTCTTGCCGCCGATGTCGGCCACGCCCGGCGGGTCGGGCCCGAACATCTGGTCGGTGACCAGCACCGTGGTGTCGTCGGGGACCAGCTCGAAGCCGGCTGCATTGAGGTAGCCGCTGGGCGACACGACCGTCGGCGCAGGGGTCACCCCCCGGTCGGTCAGCCAGGCGCTGGGGCGGTCACGGGCCAGCTCGTAGAGGGCGGGCTCGAGCTCGGCGGCCGCGGCCACGTCGAGGTCGCCGTACGGGAGGCCGAGCACCTCGTCGTCCTGCACCGCCTCCTGGAACCGGTCCAGCCACGACGACGCGGCCTCCTGTGCGGCCTGCTCCTCCTCGGTGAGCTCACGTTCCTCGACCGGATCGCCATCGGGGTCCGCGGTCTCCGACGGATCGCCGCTCGGGGACTCGTCGGGCTCCTCGTCGGTGGGCGGAGCCACGGTGGGGCCGAGGGAGAGCGGTGGGTTGCCCGCCGCGAGCCGGGCGATCGCGTCCGGCACAGCGGGATCGACCAGCCAGGTCACCGGAGTGCTGCCGGCGGATGCGGCGAAGTCGACCAGGTCCTTGAGCCGTCCGCCGTCGCTCAGCGTGCGCTGCCAGTGCTCGAGTCGCTCGAGCGAGCCGTCCTCGGCGTACGGCAGGAAGTGCCGGATCGGCAGCACCAGCGCCGCTTTCACCTGTCCGGGACCGGGTGGGACATAGGGAAGGAAGGTGCGGGCCCGGCCGTCGGCGACGGCGGCGTCCGGATCACGCGGGGCATCGACGCTCTCACCCAAGGCGTGGACGCCGAACCAGTAGACGCCCGCCCCGTTGGTCTCCAGCAGCGATCTCGGCACGGACAGGGAGTAGCCCTTGGACTCACCCGGCTCCAAGTTGTCGATGTTGTACGACGCGTCGGTGATGCGCTCCCCGACCGCGAGGAGCGGGTCGGACGCCGCCGCCTCTGCCAGCGCCTCCCGATCGACCATCGGCTCGGTGCCCAGGAGGGGGTACATGTTGATGTTCGACCACGGCACGTCGTCGGCATTGGTGACCGTGCCCGTGATCCGGATCGGACCGTCCGAGGGGAGGTAGCCCGGCGACAGGCTGTCGATGGTGACCTCGAGCGCGGGCTCGTAGCGCGGGGCCGCCTCGGCGGGCGTCGGGGCGACCAGAAGAACTCCCAGCACCGCCACGAGGGCAGGCAGGAACATCGACCGGCGGACCACGGTCCGAGGGTATAGGGGGGTGTGGGTGCCTCCCCTCACCCCCGGCCTGCTGCGCGCCGCCCAGAACCCACGCTGGCGGCGTTGCCGGACGCTCGGAAGACGAACCAAGTCTGCCGTCGCGCCGGCGCCTTGCCATCGCACGTCCTGGACGACGCTCGCGACGGCCCTGGGTGAGGGGAGCCACCCAGCCGTCCTAGACTGAGCGGCCGTGCCCGAAGCCATCCCCGCGCCTCCGCAGCAGCCACTCGACATGGCTGCCGCTCAGCAGGCGGTCACCGACGAGCTGGCCCGGATCGCGGTGGTCACCGGCGAGCTCGGGGAGCTGTTCTCGAAGGCCGGCCACGAGCTCGCGCTGGTGGGTGGGCCGGTGCGCGACGCGATGCTCGGCCGTCGCCACAACGACCTCGACTTCGCCACCTCCGCGCGGCCCGACGACACCGAGCGGCTGCTGTCCGGCTGGGGCGACGCGCTGTGGGACATGGGTCGCGACTTCGGGACCATCGGCTGCCGCAAGGGCGACTGGGTGGTCGAGGTGACGACGTACCGCTCCGACGTCTACGACCCCGAGTCGCGCAAGCCGGCCGTCGCCTTCGGCGACACGCTGGTCGGCGACCTGGGCCGGCGGGACTTCACGGTCAACGCGATGGCGGTGCGGATGCCGGGCGAGAAGCTCGAGGATCCGTACGGCGGCGTGGTCGACCTCGCCAACCGGTTGCTGCGCACGCCGGGCCGGCCGGAGGACTCCTTCTCCGACGACCCGTTGCGGATGATGCGGGCGGCCCGCTTCGCTGCGCAGCTGGGGTTCACCGTCGACCCGGCGGCGGTGCAGGCGATGACCGACATGGCGCAGCGGATCACGATCATCTCGGCCGAGCGGGTGCGCGACGAGCTGGTCAAGCTGATCTGCGCGCCGTACCCCCGGCTCGGGCTGGCGCTGCTGGTGGAGACCGGGATCGCCGAGCTGGTGCTGCCCGAGCTGCCGGCGCTGGCGCTGGAGCGCGACGAGCACCACCGCCACAAGGACGTCTACGACCACACGTTGACGGTGGTCGAGCAGGCGATCGACCTCGAGCCGCGGCTGCCCAGCGAGGGACCCGACTTCATCTCGCGCTTCGCGGCGCTGATGCACGACGTCGGGAAGCCGCGGACCCGCAAGTTCCTCGATGACGGCACGGTGACCTTCCACCACCACGACGTCGTCGGCGCGAAGCTGACCCGCAAGCGGATGCAGGCGCTGCGCTTCTCCAAGGACGAGACCGAGGCGGTCGCCAAGCTGGTCGAGCTGCACCTGCGCTTCCACGGCTACGGGTCGGGGGAGTGGACCGACTCGGCCGTGCGCCGCTACGTCCGCGACGCCGGTGACCAGCTCGAGCGGCTGCACGTGCTGACCCGCGCCGACTGCACCACCCGCAACCAGCGCAAGGCGGACCGGCTCCGGCGTACCTATGACGAGCTCGAGGAGCGGATCGCCCGGTTGTCGGAGGAGGAGGAGCTGGCCTCGATCCGGCCGGACCTCGACGGCAACCAGATCATGGAGATCCTCGGCATCCCGGCTGGCCGCGACGTCGGCGAGGCCTACAAGTTCCTGCTCGAGAAGCGCCTCGACGACGGGCCACTGAGCGAGGAGGCGGCCCGGGAGGCGCTGCTCGCCTGGTGGGCCGGGCGGAGCCAGGAATGACGCTCGCCGAGCGCGTCCCCGAGCTGGGGCACGTCTCGCTCGGCAGCGCGCCTACTCCGGTGCGCCGGCTCGACCTGGGGTTCGACGCCGAGGTGTGGCTGAAGGACGAGTCGGTCTTCGGCGACGGCGCCTGGGGCGGCAACAAGGTCCGCAAGCTGGAGTGGATCATCCCAGAGGCGCACCGCCGCGGCTCGAAGACGCTGTTCACGGTCGGCGGCATCGGCACCCACTGGGGGCTGGCCTGCGCGGTGTACGCCGCCGACCACGGCCTGCGGACGGTGCTCGGCCTGGTCGACCAGCCGGTCGACGACCACGTGCGAGAGCAGCTCGCCCGGCTGACGGCGTCCGGCGCCCGGATCCACCGCTACCCGACCACCCGCCGGCTGAAGCTGGCCGCGCCGTACCTGTTGGCGAGGTACCGGCCCTGGTACCTCCCGGCCGGCGGCTCCAACCCCTTCGGCACCCTCGCCTACGTCGACGTCGCCCTCGAGATCGCCGCCCAGGTCGAGGCCGGCGAGCTGCCGGCGCCCGCCAGCGTGGTGGTGCCGGTGGGCTCGGGCGGCACTGTGGCCGGGCTGACCGTCGGCTTCGCGATCGCCGGCCTCGAGTGCCACGTGCTAGGCGCGGTGGTCAACGACATGCTCCGCCTCGACAACTGGTCCATGATGCGGCTCGCCAACCGCACCGCGATCCTGCTGACCGAGCGCGGCCTGCCGGGCGTGCGGCTCTTCACCGAGACCGACTTCGACCTGCGCGCCGACTGGCTGGGGGCGACGTACGGCGATCCGACGCCGGCCTCGGTGGCCGAGGTGTCGCGGGCCGGCGAGGCGGGCATGGAGCTCGAGCCCGTCTACACCGGCAAGGCGCTGGCCGCGATCCGCGAGCTCGGCACCGAACTTGCCGGTCCGGTGCTCTGGCTGAACACCCATGGGCCACGATGAAGCCATGAGCTCCATGACCTACCGACGCCTCGGCCGCACCGGCCTCGAGATCTCCGCCATCACCCTGGGCTGCATGAGCTGGGGCGACCCAGCCCGGGGCAGCCGTCCGTGGATGCTCGACGCGGCGGCAGCCCGGGACACCATCAGTGCTGCGCTCGAGGCGGGCGTGAACTGCTTCGACACCGCCAACGTCTACTCCGGCGGCACCAGCGAGGAGTTCACCGGCCAGGCGCTGCGCGAGCTCGCCCAGCGCGACGACTACGTGCTCGCGACCAAGGTGCACGGCCGGATGCGGCCGGGCCCCAACGGAGCCGGCCTGTCCCGCAAGGCGATCCTCACCGAGATCGACCACTCGCTGCGCCGGCTCGGAGTGGACTACGTCGACCTCTACCAGATCCATCGGTGGGACCCGCTCACCCCGATCGAGGAGACGATGGAGGCGCTGCACGACGTGGTGCGCGCGGGCAAGGCTCGCTACCTGGGTGCGTCGTCGATGTACGCGTGGCAGTTCGCGAAGGCCCAGCAGGTGGCCGCGACCAACGGCTGGACGCCTTTCGTCTCCATGCAGAACCACTACAACCTGATGTACCGCGAGGAGGAGCGGGAGATGCTTCCGCTCTGCGTCGACCTCGGCGTCGGCACCCTGCCGTGGAGTCCCCTGGCCAGGGGCCGGCTCACGCGCGACTGGGACGCCGAGACCGCGCGCACCGAGACCGACGAGTTCGGTCGCAAGCTGTACGCCGTCGACGACCGCACGGTCGTCGACGCGGTGGGCGCCGTCGCCGAGCGGCTCGGAGTGAGCCGCGCCCAGATCGCCCTGGCGTGGCTGCTGGCCAAGCCCGGCGTGACCTCACCGATCGTGGGGGTCACCAAGCCGCACCACCTGTCGGAGGCGGTCGCCGCTGTCGACGTAGCGCTCTCCGCGGACGACGTCGCTGAGCTCGAGGCCGGCTATCGGCCACATGCGGTGTCCGGGCACGCCTGACGTGTCGCGCGTCACGTAAGCGAGACGCGGCGTCACAGATATCAGTAGGTTGCCGGGATGTCCGAGACGAAGCAGTTCGCAGAGCTCGAAGCCACCGTCGATGTCTCCGCCTCGCCGGCCGAGGTCTGGGCGCTGGTGTCCGACGTAGAACGGATGGCGTCGTGGAGCCCCCAGGTGGTGCGCAGCAAGGTGAGGGGCGGCGCGGTCCAGCTGGGCTCGAAGTTCTCCAACCTGAACCGGCAGAAGCTGCTGTTCTGGCCGACCACCGGCAAGGTCGTGCGCTTCGACCCGCACCGCGACTTCGCGTTCCGGATCGCCGAGAACCGCACCATCTGGTCCTTCCAGCTCGAGCCGCTGCCCGGGGGCGGCACCAGGGTCACCCAGCGCCGCGAGGTCCCCGACGGCATCTCGAGCATCTCCTTGCGCAGCACCAAGGTCGCACTCGGCGGCATCGACAAGTTCACCGACCGCCTCCGCGACGGCATGCGGCAGACCCTCGACCGGATCAAGGCCGAGGCCGAAGCCTCCTGACAACTTGTAGCGTGCGCGGATGACCGATGACCTGGCTCCGCTGCTGGAGGACTCGATCGACATCGACGCGCCACCCGAGAAGGTCTGGGCGTTGGTCGCCGACATCGAGCGGATGGCGTCCTGGAGTCCGCAGGTCGTGAGCAGCACGGTCGACGGAGACGTCGTCGGCCTCGGCACGACGTTCGTCAACGAGAACCACCAGGACGACCTGGTCTGGCAGACCTACGCGAAGGTGGTCCGCTTCGACCCACCGCGCGAGTTCGCCTTCAAGGTCAAGGAGAACCGGCTGATCTGGTCCTTCGAGCTCCAGCCGCTCCCCGGTGGCGGGACCCGCGTCACCGAACGCCGCGAGGCGCCGGAAGGCATCACGGAGCTCTCGGTCAACTTCACCCTGAAGTACCTCGGCGGCGTCCGGGCGTTCACCGAGCGCCAGCGCGCCGGCATCCGCGAGACTCTCGACCGCCTCAAGGCCGACGCCGAGAGCCTGAGCCGACCCGGCTCTTCTTGACGCAGAAATGCGCCGACCCGGCTCGAGTTCTTGCGAACTCAAGCCGGGTCGGCGTCGTACGAGGTGAAGAAGAGCCGGGTCGGCTACTCCTCGCCGCGGATGAAGGCTTCCACGCGGGCGCGGCCCTCGTCGTCGGGCAGCTGCACCGGCGGGCTCTTCATGAGGTACGACGACGCGCTGATGATCGGGCCGCCGATGCCGCGGTCGAGGGCGATCTTCGCGGCCCGGATGGCGTCGATGATGATGCCGGCCGAGTTGGGGGAGTCCCAGACCTCGAGCTTGTACTCCAGGTTGAGGGGGACGTCACCGAAGGCGCGACCCTCGAGGCGGACGTAGGCCCACTTGCGGTCGTCGAGCCAGGCGACGTAGTCGGACGGGCCGATGTGCACGTTGCGGTCGTGGGTCTTGCCGGCCAGCGAACCGGTGAGGTTCGACGTGACGGACTGGGTCTTGGAGACCTTCTTGGACTCCAGGCGCTCGCGCTCGAGCATGTTCTTGAAGTCCATGTTGCCGCCGACGTTGAGCTGGTAGGTGCGGTCCAGCACCACGCCGCGGTCCTCGAACAGCTTCGCCATCACGCGGTGGGTGATGGTCGCGCCGACCTGGGACTTGATGTCGTCGCCGACGATCGGGACGCCGGCGTCCTCGAACTTCTTGGCCCACACGGGGTCGGAGGCGATGAAGACCGGCAGCGCGTTGACGAAGGCCACGCCGGCGTCGATCGCGCACTGGGCGTAGAACTTGTCGGCCACTTCGGAGCCCACCGGAAGGTAGGAGACGAGCACGTCGGCCTGGGTGTCCTTGAGGACCTGTACGACGTCGACGCCCTCGCCGTCGGCCTCTTCGATGGTCTCGCGGTAGTACTTGCCGAGGCCGTCGAGGGTGTGACCGCGCTGCACGATGACACCGGTCGGCGGGATGTCGGCGATCTTGATCGTGTTGTTCTCCGAGGCCTGCGTGGCCTCGGAAAGGTCGAACCCGACCTTCTTCGCGTCGACGTCGAACGCGGCGACGAACTCCACGTCGGAGACGTGGTAGTCACCGAACATGACGTGCATCAGACCGGGGACGTTGCCCGCGGGATCGGCGTCGCGGTAGTACTCGACACCTTGCACCAGGGACGTGGCACAGTTGCCGACTCCGACAATTGCTACTCGAACCGAACCCATCGGTTTTCCTTCCTCAAAGCTTTCCGTTGACATTGCACTTCTTGAAGTTCAGCGGCCCCGTCAGGGGATATGCGGCTGCACCGGCTGGTCGGGGTTGCGCTCGGAGTTGATCAGGTCCGACAGCCAGCGAACCTCTCGCTCGACCGACTCGACGCCGTGCCGCTGGAGCTCAGAGGCGTAGCGGTCGGCTTCCTTCTCGGTCAGCGACAGCTGGTTCTGCACCCGGTCGAGCCGCTCCTGGAGACGAGTACGCCGGCCCTCGAGCACGCGCAGCCGGATCTCCATGTCGGTGCGACCGAAGAACGCGAACCGGATGTCGAAGTTGTCGTCCTCCCATGCGGTCGGACCAACCTCGGACATCAGCCGCTCGAACTCGACGGTCCCGGCCTCGGTGACCTGGTAGACGATCTTCGGTCGACGAGAAACCGGCGTCAGGGTCGGCGCCTTCTCCTCGATCAGGTCATCGCGCAGCATCTTCTTCAGCGCCGGGTAGAGCGACCCATAGGAGAGGAGCCGAGTCCACCCGAGCATCAGGTTCAGCCGCTTGCGCAGCTCGTAGCCGTGCATGGGTCCCTCGTGCAGCAGTCCGAGGACTGCTAGCTCGATGGTCTCTCCACGACGTGCCACGCGATCTATCGTAGCGATATATCCACGGGATGCGAACTTTCGAAGGCCGGACGGTGAACGAGGACCGTCCCGACGGCGGGTGAGCCAGCCGACACGCTCGGGGAAATGGGACGCTGGGGCCGCTTGCGTACCCTGGTGAATCGCGCGCCCGGCGTACGCCGGAGCGCACTTCCCCGCACCCCCCTGATCATGGAGTCGAAGGTTGGTAGGCAAGCGCAGGGCTGACGGAGCCGCCGTGAAGCGGACGCCGCCTCGCAAGCCCAGCACGTCCGGCAAGAGCGCCTCGTCCAGCACGAACGGGAAAGCCGGCAAGAACGGCAAGCCGAAGCAGCCCCTGACTCCCAAGCAACGGGCCCTCTGGGTGCTCAAGTGGGGCGCGATCAGCGGGCTGGCCCTGGTGCTGCTGATGGCGGCGACGTTCGTGTTCCTCTACCAGACCATCGACATCCCGGACCCCAACGAGGAGTTCCTCGACGAGCAGTCGACGATCCTCTACGACAACGGCGACACCCTTGGCACCTTCGCCCTGCAGAAGCGCGACAACGTGTCGCTGGACGAGATGTCCGACTACTTCAAGGAAGCCGTGGTCGCGGCCGAGAACCGCAGCTTCTGGACCGACAGCGGCATCGACCCGCGCGGCATCCTGCGGGCGGCGTTCAGCAACGCGTCGGGCAACGCGACGCAGGGTGCGTCGACGATCACCCAGCAGTACGTGAAGCTGCTCTACCTCACCCAGGAGCGCTCCTACACGCGCAAGGTCAAGGAAGCGATCCTGTCGCTGAAGATCCAGCGGCAGAAGTCCAAGGAGGAGATCCTCCACGGCTATCTCAACACCATCTACTTCGGCCGCGGCGCCTACGGCATCCAGACCGCGGCGCAGGCGTTCTTCAGGAAGCCCGCCTCCAAGCTGAGCCTGCGCGAGTCCGCCGTGATGGCCAGCGTGCTCAACAACCCGACCGGCTACGACCCGGCCAACGGGAGCGAGGCGAAGTCGAACCTCAAGGAGCGCTACGACTACGTGCTCAACAGCATGGCCGAGACGGACAAGATCACCCCGGAGCAGGCCGAGAAGGCCAAGAAGAAGCTGCCGAACTTCCCGCCCGTCCCACCGGAGAGCACCTACGGCGGCCAGAAGGGCCACCTGCTGACCATGGTCCGCAAGGAGCTGCTCCGCACCAAGGACAAGGAAGGCAACTTCTTCACCGAGGAGCAGATCGACGGCGGCGGCCTCCAGGTCACCACGACGTTCGACCCGAAGGTGATGGACGCCGCCAAGGACGGCGTGATCGGCGCCCGGCCGGAGGGCTTCCGCGACAAGGAGCTGCACGTCGGTGTCGCCAGCGTCGAGCCCGGCACCGGAGCGGTCCGCGGCATCTACGCCGGCCAGGACTTCCTGCAGTCCCAGCTCAACTGGGCGGTCGCCGGCGGCCAGGCCGGTTCGACGTTCAAGGCGTTCGCCGTTGCCGCTGGCCTCAAGGACGGCTTCGCGCTCAAGGACGTGTTCGACGGCAACTCGCCGATTGATCTTCCGGACGGCGGGCGGCCCATCGAGAACCAGGGCGACTACTCCTACGGCCAGGTCAGCCTGGAAAGGGCCACCGAGGACTCCATCAACACGGCGTTCATCGACATGACGCCTGGCCATGGACGACGGCCCCGAGAAGATCATCAAGATGGCCAACGCCATGGGCATCCCTCCCGAGAAGGCGCCCAAGCGGGGCCCCGGCTTCCCCAACGAGAGCCCGGGGCTCCTGCCCAACGTCGGTGTCGCCCTGGGATCGCAGACGGTCAGCCCGATCAACATGGCCAACGGCTACGCGACGATCGCCAACGGCGGCGTGGCGATGCCGGCGTACATCATCGAAGAGGTGCTCGGCCCCGACGGCACGGTGCTCTACGAGCACAAGGCGGCAGAAGGTGTGCGGGCCGTCTCCGAGGACATCGCGGCCGACACGTCGTACGCCCTGCAGCAGGTGGTCGAGTCCGGCAGCGGTGAGGAGAACGTCGGCAACGTGTTCGAGCGGGCGGCTGCCGGCAAGACCGGCACGGCGACCAAGGACGGTGGCGCGGTGTCGTCGTCGTGGTTCGCCGGCTACACCCCGCAGCTGTCCACCGCGGTCATGTACGTCCGCGGCACCGGCAACGAGCAGCTGGACGGTTGGCTTCCCGAGTTCTTCGGCGGCACCTACCCGGCCATGACCTGGACCGCGGTGATGACGGCCGCGCTCGAGGGCGAGGAGGAGGTGCCGTTCCCCGAGCCGGCGTTCGTCGACGGGGAGGCGCCGTCCGACGGGCACGAGTACATCCCGCCGCCGCCGCCGACCACCAGGACGCCGTCGTTCAACACCGAGGAACCGTCCGAGGAGACGTCGGAGCCGACTGAGCCAACGGAACCGACGGATCCCACGGAGCCGACCGAGCCGACCGAGCCGACCGAGCCGACGGAGCCGACCAACACCTGCCCGC
This sequence comes from uncultured Actinomycetota bacterium, assembly GCA_963769475.1. Taxonomy (GTDB): domain Bacteria; phylum Actinomycetota; class Actinomycetes; order Propionibacteriales; family Nocardioidaceae; genus Nocardioides. The sequence continues at coordinate 22,903 of CAVYLX010000006.1, forward strand.
CGATCGGTGGGTGCCCGGACGAGGAACCCGAGCTCCCGGGCGAGACCCCGAACCCCCGGACGGCGGCCGCCACCTCGACCGAGTCGTGGTGGCTGCGCTGGCTCGCGACGGCTGCGTGAGAATGCGCCGGTGACCGACGCGCACGTCCACCCGACCCAGGACGACGGCGTCGTCACCGCGCTCAGCGAGAGCGTGGGCGGGCCGATGGGTGCGCGCGGGAAGGGTCACTGGCTGACGCCGGCGAGCATCGTCCTGCTGCTCACCGGCTTCTGCTTCGCACTCGGAATGGTGCAGAAGACCAGCTGCTTCGACGCGACCTGGGGCAACGGCCAGTCCCGCTACTCCCACATGTGCTACTCCGACCTGCCCTACCTCTACACCGGGCGCGGCATGGTCGAGCACAGCTGGCCCTACACCGACGACGAGCAGACCCGGGCCCGCTTCCAGGTGATGGAGTACCCGGTCGGGATCTCCTACTGGGCCTGGGGCACGGCCTGGGCGACGCACGCGCTCACCGGACTGCCGGACCTGAGTGACCGCTACGACCAGGACCCCGCCTCGCTCTGGGGTGACCCCGACGTGCAGGGCGAGATCCGGCTGTTCGTGGTGATCAACGCGCTCGGCTTCGCGGCACTGGCCCTCGCGGCCGCGTGGCTGCTGACCAAGGTCAACCCGCGAAGACCATGGGACGCCGCGGTCTTCGCGCTGTCACCAACGCTCGCGCTGACCGGCATCATCAACTGGGACCTGCTGGCGGTGGCGCTGGTGGCCGCTGCCTTGTGGGCGTGGGCGACCGGCCGGCCGGTGCTGACCGGCGTGCTGATCGGGCTCGGCGCGGCCACCAAGCTCTACCCGCTCTTCCTCTTGGGCGGGCTGCTGGTGATCTGCCTGCGCGACAAACGGATCCGCGACTTCGGCACCGCGACCGGCGCGGCAGTGGTCGCATGGCTGGCGACCAACGCGCCGGCGTTCGTCACCGGCAGGGACCAGTGGAAGGTCTTCTGGGAGTTCAACTCCGACCGCGGCGCCGACCTGGGCTCGATCTGGCTGGTGATCTCGCAGGCGTCCGACAACGTGATCGAGGCGTCGACCATCAACAGCTGGTCATGGGCGTTCTTCGGGCTCTGGTGTCTCGGCGTGCTGGTGCTCGGACTCCGGGCGCCGGAGACCCCACGGCTGGCCCAGCTCGGCTTCCTGATCGTGGCCGGGTTCCTGCTGGTCAACAAGGTCTACTCGCCGCAGTACGTCCTGTGGCTGCTGCCGCTCGCCGCACTCGCCCGCCCGCGGTGGCGCGACCAGCTGATCTGGCAGGGCGGCGAGGTCCTCTACTTCGCGGCCGTCTGGTGGTACCTCGGCGGCTACCTCGCGCCGGCCGGCGGCGCCGACGCCGGCTTCTACTGGGTCGCGATCGTGGTGCGGATGCTGGTCGAGCTCTACCTGGTGGCGATCGTGGCTCGCGACATCTGGTGGCCCGAGCACGACCCCGTCCGCGATCCGACCCGCGGTCAGGTGACGACGATGCGCTCGAACGCCGTGGTGGTGTAGCGGACCCGGACGTCGATCGGGTCGCCCACGTCGGGCACCCTCGCGTCCGAGGGCAGCAACAGCATCGAGGCCTGCATGTGCGGCGGCTCGGCGAACAGGCACTGCTTGCCGTCGATGAAGTACGGCGAACGCACCAGCCCGGCCGCGTCCATACCGCCGCGGGCCAGGATGGCCGCGCGGGACCGGAGCGACTGGTCGCCGGTCGGTGCCTCGAGGCCGATCCCGTGCGCGGTGCCGCCGCTGACGACCAGCAGGTGACCGGACTTCGGCACCGATCGCGAGCGGTAGCCGAACGTGTCGCCCCGCTTCACCTCGTGCACGTCGAGCACGGTGGCCGTCACCTTCAGCGCATCGCGCAGGCCGAGCCACAGGCTGGTGCCGATCCGCGGGCGGATCGTGAAGTCGGCGTACGCCGTGCGCAGCGAGCCGAGCTCGGTGTCGGTGAGGTGGCTGACCCAGACCGTGGTCGGGGTGAGGCCGGCACCCACGACGTCGTTCATCAGCCGGGTCACCTCGGCCAGGTGGCCACCGTGGGCCAGCGGCAGGTGCAGGGCGACGCCTTCGAGGCGGCCGGCCTGCGCGCCCTCGGCGAGGTCCCAGAGCTCGCGGGCGCTCAGCCCGTGGCGACGCATGCTGGTCATCCGCTCCAGCACGAAGCGCGCGCCGGGCTGGCGCTCGAGCAGGGCGGCCAGGTCGCCGGGCCGGCTCACCGTGTGGATCACCCGGTCGGCGAGGGCCGGGTCGGGGTCGGCGACGAACGGACGCCACGGGGTGAGCACCAGCAGCTTGCCGGAGAACCGGGTCGCCACCTCGGGCAGCTCCTCGTAGGTGCCGACCGCGAGCGTGTCGACGCCCAGCCACTCCGACCTGCGGGCCAGCCGGCCGATCGTGAAGCCGTAGCCGTTGCCCTTGGCCACCGGCACGATGCCGGGCGTCGCGTCGGCGAGCGCGCGCAGGTGCGTCCGCCAGCGCTCGCCGTCGACGGTGAGGGTGAGGCTCATCAACGCCTCTTCAAGTAGGTCTCGAACGCCTTGTAGAGCACCCGGTTGAGCGGGAGGTCCCACTCTCCGGCGTACTCGACCGCCTCGCCGCCGGTGCCGACCTTGAACTGGATCAGCCCCGCATGGGAGTCCTCGGGGTCGAGGGTGTCGGTGATGCCGCGCAGGTCGTAGACATCGGAGCCGGCCTCGAGCGCGGCGCGGATCATCGCCCACTGGATCGCGTTGGACCCGCGGACGTCACGCTTCTCGGTGGAGGAGGCGCCGTAGGAGTACCACGAGTGGGCGCCGACCCGGATCGCGATGGTGCTCGCCACCAGGTCGCCCTCGTGGCGGGCGAACCAGAGCGTGATCCGGTCGGGGTGCTCGGCGGACAGGGCCTCGACCATGGTCGTGAAGTAGGCCAGCGGCCGCGGCGTGAAGTGGTCGCGCTCCGCGGTGTGCAGGTAGAGGTCGTGGAACGCCTTCAGCTCGTCGGCGCTGGTCGACGAGGTCACCTCGACCCCGGACTTGTCGGCCTTCTTGATGTTGCGGCGCCACAGCTGGTTCATGCCCTTGAGCACGTCGTCTTCGGTGCGGCCGGCGAGCGGGATCTGGAAGACGTACTGCGGCTGCCCGGCCGCGAAGCCGCCCTCTGCCACCTGCTGCCGCCAGCCGAGATCGCGCAGTTGTGCGATCACGCGCGCGCCCACCGGCTCGCGCTCGGTGGGAGCCAGGTCAGCGAGGCGGCGTACGCCGTCGTCGGCAATGCCCTCCTTGACCTGCGCGGCCGACCAGCGGCGGGTGACCACGGGCGGGCCCATCCGGATGCCGAAGGCGCCCTCCTTCTTCAGGTGGGCGGCCATCGGGTCGAGCCAGGCGGCCAGGTCGTCACCGGCCCAGTCGATGACCGGACCCTCGGGGAGGTAGGCCAGGTAGCGCTTGACCTTCGGGAGCTGGCGGTAGAGCACCAGCGCGGCACCGACGAGAGTCTCGCCCTCGAACCAGCCGAGTGACTCGCGCCGCCACTCGCTCTTCACCTGTCCCCAGGCCGGCGTCTGCAGGAAGCTCGCCGAGCGTTGCTGCTCGATGAAGGCGAGGTGCTCGGGCTCGGAGATCGGACGGACGGTCAGCACCACCCGAGGCTATAGGCGGTCTCTGAGCCAGTCGAAGTCGGCGACGTGCTCGGCTGCGCCACCGGGCGTCTCGCAGACGACGGGGGCGCCGGCGTCGCGGACCACCGAGGCCAGCAGGTCGGGGTCGATCTTGCCGGCGCCGAAGTTGGCGTGGCGGTCGGCGCCGGAGTCGAAGTCGTCACGGCTGTCGTTGCAGTGCACCAGGTCGATCCGGCCGGTGATCTTCAGGACGTCCTCGACCACGGTCTCCAGCGCGTTGCCGCCGGCATGGGCGTGGCAGGTGTCGAGGCAGAAGCCGACCATGTCGAAACCCTCGGCCGACGAGATCGCCTCCCACACCCCGGCGATGCGGTCGAGGTAGCGGGTCATCGCGTTGGTGCCGCCGGCGGTGTTCTCGATCAGCAGCGGGATCTTGAGGTCGGTGGCCTCGACCGCCTTGCGCCAGTTGTCGTAGCCCTTGGCCGGGTCGTCGTCATCGGTGACGTGGCCGCCGTGCACGATCAGCCCCTTGGCGCCGATCTCGGCCGCTGCGTCCATGTGCTGCTGCAGGAGCTTGCGGCTGGGGATCCGCTGCCGGTTGTTGGTCGTCGCGACGTTGATCAGGTACGGCGCGTGCACGTAGAGGTCGACGCCGGCCGCCTCGGCGTCGGCCCGGAGCGCCTCGGCCCCGGCCTCGTAGCCGAGCACCGGCCCCTTGTAGCTCTGCGGGTTGCCCAGGAAGAACTGCACCAGGGGCGCCTGGCGCGCCTTCGCCTCGGCGATCGGGTCGGTCTGTTCGACGTGTGCTCCGATGGCGATAGTGGTCATGGAGCCATCGTAAGGACGGACGCCGACAGGGTGGTCGGGGCTGCGGTCAGGGCGCGTTGACCGACGGCAGGAGCGCCGCCGCCCGCTTGAGCGCCGCGCCCTTGTTCTTCGTGCCGACACTGAGCACGACGCCCTGGTCGCCCTCGGAGACGTAGCCCTGCGCACCGGACCCTCCACTGCAGGCGAAGGCGTCGTCACCGGCTTCGGGGACCTCCCGCACCGGCCCCGTGCAGCTCGCCCGGATGCCGTCGGCGTACGCCTCCTGGTCGCTCTGCTGGGCCAGGATGACCGTCAGGGCGTTCTGCGAGTCCGAGGCGGCGTTGAAGATGCAGGTCACAGCGCTGGCGCCGACCAGGCTCATCTCCTCGCCGAACGCCTCCGACACATCGGCCACGGGGAGCAACGGGCAGTCGTCGGTGGAGCCGGGCGTGGGTGCCGGGATGTCGGTCGGCGGGCCGTCGGGCTCGTCGGTCGGGTCCGAGGAGCGGCGGACTCTGTGTTCTTGGTCTTGTTCTTCCCAGGCTTCTCGGTGCTGTCGCTGGTGGCCTCGTCGGTGGGCTGGGACGACGACTCGCTGGAGGGCTCGCTCGTCGAGTCGGAGCTCCCGGGGTCGTCGTCGCCGCATCCGGCGAGGAGGAGAAGCGGGACCAGGAAGGCTGCGGCCAGGCGGCGGGAC
>CAVYLX010000007.1:0-148975 GCA_963769475.1 uncultured Actinomycetota bacterium
GCGCGACGACCGCGCGGGAGAGATAGATGGCGGCCCGGACCGGGGTCTGGCTGGCCTGGCCGCCCTGTCGTTCCCGCATCTGCACCGGCACCTGGGTGACCGTGCAGCCCGCCCGGATGGCGATCACGGTGGACTCGACGGTGTCGCCGAGGTACTCGGCGGGGTAGTGGGCGGCGAAGAGGGCCAGGGTGCGGCGGTTGACCACGCGGAAGCCGCTGGTCACGTCGGTCAGGCGGGTCTTCGCCATCCGGCTCAGGGTCGCGCCAGCACCTTCATCGCCAGCGCCCGGATGCCGCGAGACCTTGTAGGGCTCGCCCTCGCCGGCGAACCGGGCGCCGATCACCAGGTCGGCCTCGGTCGAGCCGGCCACGAGCTGCGGCAGGTAGCGGGGGTCGTGCTGGCCGTCGGCGTCGATCTGCACGGCCACGTCGTAGTCACCGGACATCGCGAAGCGGTAGCCGGCCCGCATCGCCCCGCCGACCCCGAGGTTGAACGGCAGCCGGCACACCTCCGCGCCGGCCTGCTGGCCATCGCCGCCGTGGCGTCGCTGGAGCCGTCGTCGACGACCAGGATGTCGACGTCGGGGTTGGCGGCCCGGACCTCGTGCGACGGTGGCGGCCCACGGACTCCTGCTCGTTCCAGGCCGGGATGATGACCAGGACGCGATGCACCCCCGCACTATAACGAGGGGTGAGCGTGGACTGACCCCCGCGGAAGTGGCGTGCATCATGGTCGGGGACACCGGAGACCGGTTACCGTTGCCCGTTTGTTACTCACGAGTCACTTTTCAGCAAGGAGCACGTTGCATGGGCCGCCTGTGCGAGACCGACGGACTGACCGAGGACCAGAACGAGATCCTCAAGGCGGTCCGGACGTTCGTCGACGAGAAGATCCTCCCGGTCGCGACCGAGCTCGAGCACAAGGACGAGTACCCCACCGAGATCGTCGAGGGGATGAAGGAGCTCGGGCGTCTTCGGGCTGATGATCCCCGAGGAGTACGGCGGGCTGGGCGAGTCGCTGCTGACCTACGCCCTGGTGGTCGAGGAGATCGCCCGCGGCTGGATGAGCGTGTCCGGCATCATCAACACCCACTTCATCGTGGCCTACATGCTGCTCCAGCACGGCACCGAGGAGCAGAAGCAGAAGTACCTGCCCGCGGATGGCGACGGGCGAGGTGCGCGGTGCGTTCTCGATGTCCGAGCCCGGCTGCGGCTCCGACGTCGCGGCGATCAAGACCAAGGCCGTCAAGGACGACGACGGCGTACTCCATCACCGGCCAGAAGATGTGGCTGACCAACGGTGGCTCGTCCAACCTGGTCGCGGTCCTGGTCAAGACCGACGAGGGCGCCGACTCGGTCTACAAGAACATGACCACGTTCCTGGTCGAGAAGGAGGCGGGCTTCGGCGAGACCGCGCCGGGCGTCACCATCCCCGGCAAGATCGAGAAGATGGGCTACAAGGGCGTCGACACCACCGAGATGGTCTTCGAGGGCCACCAGATCTCGGCCGACCAGATCCTCGGCGGCGAGCCCGGCAAGGGCTTCTACCAGATGATGGACGGCGTCGAGGTCGGCCGCGTCAACGTCGCCGCCCGCGGCGTGCGGGGTGGCCAACCGGGCCTTCGAGCTCGGCGTCTCCTACGCCCAGCAGCGCGAGACCTTCGGCAAGAAGATCGCCGAGCACCAGGCCGTGCTGTTCCGCCTGGCCGAGATGGCGACCAAGGTCGAGGCCGCCCACCAGATGATGGTCGAGGCCGCGCGGATGAAGGACAAGGGTCAGCGCAACGACCTCGAGGCCGGCATGGCCAAGTACCTCGCCAGCGAGTACTGCTCGCAGGTCGTCGAGGACTCCTTCCGGATCCACGGCGGCTACGGCTTCTCCAAGGAGTACGAGATCGAGCGGCTCTACCGCGAGGCGCCGATGCTGCTGATCGGCGAGGGCACGGCCGACATCCAGCGGATGATCATCGGCCGCCGGCTGCTCGAGGACTACAAGCTGAGTAGGCGCCCGCCGCGCAGCCGTCCGAGCCTTCGACAACCGTGGGCTGAGAGGGCTGCTGAGGTATCCTCACGCCGGTACGAACCCCCGGTACCGAGCCCCTCTCAACTGCCCACCATCTCAGGGAGTCCTTTCCATGCGTGCTGTTCGGCTCGCCGTCGTCGTCGCCCTCCTGAGCGTGATCGCTCCGCTGTCAGTGGTGGGCTCCACCACGGCAGGTGCATCCGCCCAGACGTCGATGCAGGTCTCCGCGCCGGCGGCCGTCGTCGACCGCGCCGCGAGCGAAGCGCAAGGGCAGCAAGTGGGCTCCACCCACTGGTGCCCTGCTGAGCGACCCACTCGTTCCCGGTCGGGACCGCAACATTCTGCGCCGGGTCATCAAGGCCACGTACAACACGGCCAAGGGGGAGTACATCCGGGTCGTGGTCTGGAACTACGACGACAACCGGGTGACCAACGCCCTGCTCGACGCAGATCGCCGCGGGGTGCACGTGCAGGTGGTGGTCGCGGGATCGGTGGAGAACGCCAACTGGGCCAGGACCCGCGACCAGCTCAACCGCAAGGACACTGACCAGAGCTTCGCGGTGAAGTGCGCGGGCGGTTGCCGCAGCCGCACCAAGGTCATGCACGCGAAGTACGTCCTCTTCAGCCGCGTCCACAAGGCCAAGAACATCAGCATGGTCGGGTCGTTCAACCTGACCGCCCCCGCCGGCAACCGGCAGTGGAACGACATGGTCACCACGCGCAACCTGGGCCTGTACAACCAGCTGGCGGCAGCCTTCGATCAGTACGCAGCGGACAAGAACCTGGCCCGGCCGTTCTTGGAGGCCGACCTCGGCAAGTACAAGCTCACGTTGTGGCCGGCGTTCAACCGCAACCCGATCCTGACGGAGCTCAAGCAGGTCTCCTGCTCGGGCGCGACCGGCGGCGCAGGCACCGCAGCCGGTCGGACGAAGATCCGGATCGCGATTGCCGGGTGGTTCGACGACTTCGGCACCGAAATCGCGCGACAGGTGCGCCACCTCTGGGACCGCGGCTGCGACATCCGGATCATCACCACGCTCGCCGGCCGGGGGGTCAACCAGACGCTGAAGAACCCTGCCGGGCGGGGCCCGGTGCCGATCAGGATGATCACCCAGGACGACAACCGGGATGGCATCCCCGAGCGCTACCTGCACATGAAGAACATCGCGATCAGCGGCGTGTACGCCGGTGACACCTCGGCCAACGTGTTGATCACCGGCTCGCCCAACTGGAGCCGCAACGCCCAGAACTCCGACGAGATCATGGTGCGGATCACCAAGGCCAACAAGATGGTTCACCAGTACTTCGCCAACACCGATGCGCTCTTCTTCGGTCCTGCTGCCCACGTGAATCCCCTGCCGGTCGATCCGGAGGAGACTGAGGGGTTCATGAGGGGCACGGCAGACCGAGACCAGGCGCCGAACCTGCGCACCGGCGAGAACGTGCCTGACTGGTTCGAGCTCAACTGACAAACCCGGTCGACTCTCTTGGGCGCGGATGCAAGGGTGGACTTGACCGAAGCGCACCCCGGACCAGGAGGAACCCATGGCTGACGCCAACGGCAACGACGACCTCAAGGCGAAGATGCGCGAGGCGCTCGACCGTAAGAACGCCAACGAGAAGGGCGTCCACAAGGACGGGCCCGTGCCGGAGAAGGCTCACGGCTCCGAGGTGATCGGTGGCGCGCCCAAGATGCACCGTCGCAAGGCAGGCGGGGGCGGCAGCGAGGCCCCGGGCTTCATAGACTGCCCGGCATGGTGCGCCGGGTAGTCCTCCATGTGGGGCTGATGAAGTCCGGCACGTCGTACCTGCAGCAGCGCCTCTTCCTCAACCGAGGCCCACTTGCCGAGCGGGGAGTCCTGGTCCCAGGCGATGCCTGGCGGGACCAGACCCTGGCCGTGCAGGACGCCCTGGGTCGGCTGACCGTCCCGTCCCGGGCGGGTGGCACCTGGCCTCGGCTGCTGATGCAGGTCGCAGACCACGACGGCGACGCCGTGATCAGTGTGGAGCTGTTGGGCCCCGTGGCCCCCGAAAGGATCCGCGGCATCGTCGACGCGTTCGGCGGCGCCCCGATCGATGTCGTCGTCACGGTCCGTGACCTCGGGCGGGTCGTTCCGGCTATGTGGCAGGAGCGGCTGAAGAACGGCGGCACCCTCGGCTGGCGCGAGTACACCGCCGGGCTGACCGAGGGCAGTGAGGCCGCGCGCGGGTTCTGGTGGCAACAGGGGGCGGCCCGGATCGTGCGCAACTGGGCCGACGCGGTCGGACCGGATCGGGTCACCGTCGTCACCGTGCCGTTGCCCGGTGCCGAGCCCGGACTGCTCTGGTCGCGCTTCTGCGCCGCGGCGGACATCCCCGGCGACGGGTGCGCTGACGTCGCGCCGACCAACACCTCCCTCGACGTGGCGTCGGCCGTAGTGCTGCGCGCCATGAACGCGGTGCTCGCCGAGCGGGGCGGGATCGACCCCGACTACCAGCTGCTGCTCAAGTTCCGCCTGGCCAAGCAGGTGATGGGCGCGCGCACCGGTGGCCGGCCGATCGGCTTCGAGCCGCCGTCATGGCTCACCGAGCGGGCAGGCGAGATGGTCGCGAAGATCCGAAGTACGGGGGTGCCGGTGGTCGGCGACCTCGCCGAGCTCACGCCTCTGGTGGTGGCCGGCGACGACCCCGACGCAGTCGACGCCACCGACGCCCTGGCCGCGGCGGTCGACGCCCTCTGCGGCGTCACCGCCGACTTGTATGGCCGGCGGGTGGCCCCAGGCCCCGGGGCTGCCAGGGCCGGTTCTAAGATTCGTCGCCGTAGGGCCGATCCCCTGCACTAGCGTCCTCCCGTCTGCTCCCTTGTTCCGATCTGGAGTCTGTATGCCCGCGCTGCGCCGATACGCCGTCCTGCTGACCCTGTTGGGTCTCGCGGCCACCCTCACGTCTGTGCCCACGATGGCGACGGCAAGGGAAACGGCGGCCGGCACAGTGATCGACGCATCGGTCGCGATCGTTGCCAAGAAGCCGAACCGTGGGTTCACGCCGCCCAGTGGGGCGCTGCTGAGTGACCCCCGATCTCCGGCCGCAAGCGGCTGATCCTCAACCGGGTGGTCCGCTCGGTCCGCAACACCGCCAAGGGCGAGTTCATCCGGACCGCGGTGTGGAACTACGACGACCGCGCGGTGACCAACGCGTTGATCGACGCGCATCAGCGCGGCGTACACGTCCAGATCGTGGTGGCCAACACGGTGCCCAACGGCAACTGGAACCGCACCACCGCCGCCCTCAACGCCAACCGGAAGGACCGCTCGTTCGCCATCCGGTGTCGCGGCGGCTGCCGCGCTGGAGTCATCATGCACTCGAAGTTCGTGCTGTTCAGCCGGGTCCGCAAGGCCAAGAACATCAGCATGGTGGGGTCCTTCAACCTGACCAAGCCGGCCGGCTTCCGGCAGTGGAACGACCTGGTGACCACCCGCGACGCCGATTCTACCGGCGCTGGTCCGCACGTTCCGCGAGTACGCGCAGGACCGCAGGGTGCGCGGCCCTTCCAGGTCACCGACCTCGGCAAGCGGAAGATCACGCTCTGGCCGGCGATCGGCCGCAACACGATCGTCGACGAGCTGCAAGAGGGTGCGCTGCCAGATCCCGGCGGAGGACGCCCGCAACGGCCAGCGGCGGACCAAGATCCGGATCGCGATCGCGGGCTGGTTCGACGCGTTCGGCACCACCATCTCCAAGCAGGTCCGCTCCCTCTGGGGCCGGGGCTGCGACATCAAGATCATCACGACGCTGGCGGGCCGAGACGTGAACCGGACGCTCCGCAGTCGCAAGGGCCGCGGGCCGGTGCCGATCCGCCGGGTCACCATCGACCGCAACCAGGACCGGATCCCGGAGCGCTACCTGCACATGAAGGCGATCTCGATCATCGGGTCCTTCGACGGCGACAAGAGGCCGACGTGCTGATCACGGGATCGCCCAACTGGAGCGCGCGCGCCCAGCGGTCCGACGAGATCCTGTTCCGGTTCCTCGACGCCCCGAAGCTGGTCCGTCAGTACGCCGCCCACGTGGACCGGCTGTACGCCGGGCCCTACTCGCACCGGCGGACCACCGACGAGCCGCTGCTGGCCCGGATGGTCGACGGCACCGAGCCGACGCTGCCGAGCTGGTTCGACCTCGACTGAGCCGTAGGCGGGCTCAGACCACGCAGAACTCGTTGCCCTCGGGGTCGGTCATGACCACGTGGTCGAGCGCGCCTGCCTGCATCGGAGCGGTCCTGGATGGCGCCACCGGCCTCGACCAGCCGCGCGACCATCGCCTCGATCCGCTCCTCGCGGACTGTCCTGCTCGAGGTGGCGGCCGCCGGCGACCTGCAGGTCGATGTGCAGCCGGTTCTTGGCGGTCTTGGGCTCGGGGACCTTGAGGAAGCCGACGCTCGGGCAGCACGCCGTCGGGGTCGGCGATGCTGGCGCCGTCGTCCCACTCCTCCTCGGGCACCTCGAAGTGGCGGAGCCAGTCCTCCCACGTGTCCCAGCCCTCCGGCGGCGACTTCTCGACGTAGCCGAGGGCGATGATCCAGAACCTCGCCATCGCGGGGGCGTTCTCACAGTCGAAGGTCAGGTCCAGGGGGTCGTCGGCACCCTGGCAGGATAGGCCGGTCCGCACCCGCCTGAAACAGGAGAGTCGTATGCAGTTCGGCCGCAGCTACGAGGAGTTCGAGGTCGGCGCGACCTACAAGCACTGGCCAGGCAAGACGGTGACCGAGTACGACGACCACCTCTTCTGCCTGCTCACCATGAACCACCACCCGCTGCACCTCGACATCAACTACGCCGAGGAGACCACCCAGTTCGGCAAGAACGTCGTGGTGGGCAACTACGTCTACTCGATCCTGCTCGGCATGTCGGTCGCCGACATCTCCGGCAAGGCGATCGCCAACCTCGAGGTCGAGTCGCTGCGCCACGTCGCCCCGACCTTCCACGGCGACACGCTCTACGGCGAGACCACCGTGCTCGAGAAGACCGAGAGCAAGAGCAAGGACGACCGCGGCGTCGTCTACGTCGAGACGATCGGCTACAACCAGGACGGCAAGGTCGTCTGCATCTTCCGGCGCAAGGTGATGGTGCCGAAGAACAGCTACCTCGAGGCTCGCGGTGGCGAGCAGCCCGGGCGTCCCGTCCCGCAGCCCGACAAGAACTGGCCTAACAAGTAGGGCGTGAGGAACGAACGCACTGCTTGGCTGAACGCTGCCTAGCGGAGCCGTAGCCGCAGGTGCCCGTCGCCGCTGTCGGTGCGGCTCTCGACGACCTCGTCGAGCGACTCCACGAAGTCGGAGAAGTTCTTGAAGCCGAGGGACTTCTCCTTGAACGACGGGTCCATCCGCTGCATCTGGCTCTTCACGCCGCCGCCGTTGAGCCACTCGTCGTCGTCGGCCCGGTCCTGCGCGATCCGGAGCGCCCGCACGAGCAGCTCGGCGGCCTCCACCAGCGGCTCGTCCTCTGACAGCGAGGCCGCCCGCTTGCTCGTGGCCTTGCCCGGTCGACTTGCGGGTGGTCTTCTTCGCCGCCGCCTCCTGGGTGGTCTTGCCGGCCTTCTTGGCGGCCACCTTCTTCGCCGGGGTCTTGACCCGCACCGGGGTGACGCCGGGGAGCGCGTCGTAGTGGCTGAACTCGTCGCAGGCCGCGATCAGCGCGCGGCTGGTGGAGCCGGTGACGCCGATGCCGACCACGAACCGGCCGAGCTGCTTGGAGCGCTGGGCCAGCGCGATGTAGTCGGAGTCGCCGCCGACGATCACGACGTGGGTGATGTCGGCGTACATCATCAGGTCTTCCATCGCGTCGACGGAGAGCCGGATGTCCGCGCCGTTCTTGGTGCCGCTCACCGGGAACAGCTGGATCAGGTCGACGGCGCGGTCCACCAGCTGGCGCCGGTACGACGAGTTGGCCGGCACCGACCAGTCGGCGTACGCGCGGGCGAACGCGACGGTGCCGAACGACGAGGCGTAGTCGAGCAGGGCGCCGACATCGACGGTCGCCTCGGCGAGTCGGACCGCGATCGGGTCGTCGCTCTCGGCGGCAGCGACGCGGTCGCGGGCGTTGTCGTGCCGCCAGGCGTCGCGGGGCTCCGGGTGCACCTGGTCGTAGCGAGAGATCACGACGTTGTCGAAGTCGATGTAGACCGCGACCCGGGCGTCACCCCTGCTGGTTGCTGGCATGTCCGCCACCCTAGGGCTTGGGGGCGAACGACCGGGCCAGCGGCAGCATGGCCAGCACGAGCACCATCGGTACGGCGAAGCCGATCCGCAGCGAGTCCTGGCCGACCACGCCCGTGAGCACCGCGCCGAGGAGCGCGCCGACGTAGTTGAACTGGTTGAACCGGCCGATCACGGCGTCCACCCTGGCCTGCGAGCCGCCGGCGATCCGGGCCGCGGCCGAGAAGCTCAGCGGAGCGATCACCGCGACCCCCGCGCCGGTGACCGTGAAGCCCAGGACGGCGATCGGCCACACCGGCGCGAACACCACGACGGCCAGGCCCACGCAGGCGACCAGCGCGCCCGTACGCAGCACCGGCGCGGCTCCGAAGCGCGCCACCAGCCCGTCGCCGGCCATCCGCACGCACAGCGTGGCCACCAGGTAGGGGAGCGTGGCGATCGCGACCAGGTCGTCGGGCGTGGTGAACACGTCGTCGAGGTAGGTCGCGCCCCAGGTCGTCGCGGCGGTGTCGACCATGTAGAAGACGACCATGCCGAGGCCGACCAGCAGGATCGGCCGCCAGGCCACAGCGGGCAGGTCGTCGTCGACCGCGATGCCATGGTCGCGCGGCAGCAGCGGGCCGAACGCCACCACGAGCGGCACCACGGCCAGCCCGGCAGCGACCTCCAGCGGCAGCTGACCGGTCGCCAGGGTGAGCGTGGCTCCGAGGATCCCGCCCAGGGTCCAGGCGCCGTGGAACGACGGCAGGATCGGGCGCCCGTAGCGGTGCTCCAGCGCCACCGCCTGCATGTTGGTGGTCGCGTCGACCATGCCCAGCGCGACGCCGTACGCCGCGAGGCCGCCGACGAAGACCCCGGCCACCGGCGCGGTGGCCAGGACCACCACCGCGACCGCGCCGAGCCAGAGCCCCGCCCGCAGCAGCGAGGCGCTGTCGCGCAGGGCGGCCAGGCGCTCGGCGACCACGGAGCCGATGCCGGCGAGCAGCACCATCATCAGCAGGAGCAGCGACAGGTCCACCTCGGAGAGGTGCCAGCGGTCCTTGAAGTCGGGGAGCCGGGTGGTGAGGCTGATGAAGACCAGGCCCTGGGTCGCGAAGGACGCCGCCACGGCGAGGCGGGCACGGCTGAGATCCACCGGAGGATCGTGGCACGCAATGCGCCCAAAACGGTTCTGGACCGGCGGTGGATGCGCCACGATCAGCGGATGGCCCGGACCGGACAGCAGATGCGGATGCGCACCGCCAAGGCAATGGCGCGCAACAGCTCCACCAACCGAGCGGCGAACACGCAGCGCTCGGACCTCGGCGACAAGCTGCGCTACCGGTTCGACAACAGCATGTCGCGGGGCACCCCGGCGCTGATCGCCTGGCTGACGGTGGCCACGGTGGTCCTGATCCTGGTGTTCTCGGTGATCACTACGATCCTCCGGCTCCGGGTCGAGGGGACCGACGACGGCTTCTTCAAGGAGCTCTTCTACAGCCTCCTGCACGCCCTCGACCCCGGCACCATCGGTGGCGACGACACCACGCGCTGGCGGTTCATCCTCACGATGCTGGCCCTGACGATCGCCGGTCTCTTCATCGTGAGCGCGCTGATCGGCGTGATCGCGGCCGGCATCGACACCAAGCTCGCTGAGCTGCGCCGCGGCCGCTCGATCGTGCTCGAGAAGGAGCACACCGTCATCCTCGGCTGGTCCGACTCGATCTTCACGATCATCCGCGAGCTGACCCTGGCCAACGAGAGCCGGCACAAACCCGTGATCGTGATCCTGGCCGACATGGACAAGGTCGAGATGGAGGACGAGCTCAAGGCCAAGGTGCCCGACCTCCGCGGCACCCGGGTCATCTGCCGTTCCGGCTCGCCGATGGACATCGACGACCTCGCCCTGAGCAGCCACGTCAGCGCGCGGTCGGTGATCCTGCTCGCGCCGGACTCCGAGGACCCCGACAGCGAGGTCATCAAGACCCTGCTGGCCTTGACCCACGGCGGAGTCGAGGGCCCGAGCATCGTGGCCGAGATCCGCAACCCGACCAACCTCGAGGCGGCCCGGCTGGTCGGCGCTGACCGCACCGTGCTGCTCGACATCCGCGAGACCGTCGCCAAGCTGGTGGTGCAGACCTCCCGCCAGTCCGGGGCCGCCGCGGTCTACACCGAGCTGTTCGACTACGACGGCGACGAGATCTACTTCCTGGAGCGCCACGAGCTGGGCGCGTCGACGTACGGCGACGCGCAGCTGGCGTTCGAGAAAGCGTCGGTGATCGGGCTGATCGAGGACGGCGTACCGACCCTCAACCCGCCGCCGGACACCGAGGTCGGCAACCGGACCCTGATCGTGGTCGCCGAGGACGACTCGGCGCTGGAGCACCAGGCCTCGGCCCAGACCCAGCCCGATCTCGCCCGCCTCGGCAGCGAGGCGCCGACCTCCGACCGACCCACCCGAGCCGTGCTGATCGGCTGGAACGCCAGGGCGCCGATCGTGCTGCGTGAGCTGGACAAGTACGCCCCTCCCGGCTCGGTGCTGACCGTGCTGAGCTCGTTCGGCGACCCCGTCGTGCCCGTGCTCACCAACCTGGCCGTCACCGTCGTCGGGGCCTCCACCACCGACCGGGCCGTGCTCGAGTCGCACGTCGTGGGCGGGCTCGACCAGGTGATCGTGCTCTGCTACTCCGACGACCTCGGGGCCCAGGCGGCCGACGCGAGGACCCTGGTGACGCTGCTCCACGTGCGCGACATCCTCAGGGGCCTCGACGCCACCACAGCGGTCGTGACCGAGATGATCGACGACCGCAACCGGGTGCTCGCCCAGGTGGCCCACGTCGACGACGTGGTGGTCAGCGGCGAGATCGTCAGCCTGCTGGTGACCCAGCTGTCCGAGGACCGCCGGCTCGAGCACGTCTTCGCCCAGCTGCTGGGCGACGAGGGCAGCGAGATCTACCTCAAGCCGGCCGAGTGGTACGCCCAGGCCGGCGAGGAGGTCTCCTTCGCGACCATGGTCGCCGGTGCCGTACGCCGCGGCGAGACCGCGATCGGCTACAAGTCCGAGGCGCTCGGCGGCGACGACGTCTCCGGCTTCGGAGTGGTCGTGAACCCTGCCAAGTCGCGGAGGTTCACGGTGCTGCCGGGTGACCGAGTGGTGGTCCTGGCCGACTCCTGAGCGTCCAAATGACAGAGTGCGGGTCGTGCCTGAACTCTGGTTGATCCGCCACGGACCCACCGAGTGGAGCGAGGCCGGTCGACACACCTCGACCACCGACCTGCCGCTCCTGCCTGCGGGCGAGGCGGCAGCCCGGGCGCTGGGCGAGAGGTTGGCGGGCGAGGAGTTCGCGCTGACCCTGACCAGCCCCCGCCTGCGGGCCCGGCGCACCGCGGAGCTCGCGGGCCATCCCGAGGCCGAGGTCGACGACGACCTGGTCGAGTGGGGCTACGGCGACTACGAGGGCATCACCACTCCCGAGATCCGGGAGACGGTGCCCGGCTGGACGGTCTGGACCCATCCGTGCCCCGGGGGCGAGACCGCGGCCGACGTCGGCGCCCGGCTGGACCGGGTGGTGGCCCGGGCGCAGGCCGTCGACGGTCGCACCCTGGCCTTCGCCCACGGACACTCCCTGCGGGTCCTGGCCGCACGGTGGCTCGGGCTGGAGGTGGCCGATGGGCGGCTGCTGCGGCTCGACACGGCGACCATCTCGGTGCTCGGCCACGAGCGCGAGACGCCCGTGGTGCTCCGCTGGAACTCCTGACCGCACTTGACGGTGCCGGGACCACCCAGCACCGTTGGCGCATGTCGCTCACGGCGGGCTGCCCGCGCTGCCCGGCCCCGGTCTCGGACTCGGGCGACGGCTGGACCTGCGTCGAGCACGGAGCGATCCAGCCGATGTGGCGCGCCGAGGAGTCGTCGTACGAGACGTTCACGGAGCACCTGCGCGCCTCCGAGTCGTTCCCGACCTACCTGCCGTGGCCGATGAGCCCCGGGTGGCGGGTGACCGACTTCGCCGTCGTGGGCGCGGACCCGGCGCGGCCGTGGGCGACGATGACCTGCTGCTCGGGCACCAGCCAGCTCGACGGGCCGGTCGACGTGATCGTGGTGGCCGAGGAGGCCGCGACCGGGCTCGGCGCGCGGATCGCGGGCACCGTGCACGACGATCCAGGGTCCGACATCGGGGACGGCCCGCCCGCGGTCAAGGTGCGGGTCGACGGCCAGATGGTGAACCTCTGGCCCGTGTCGACCAGCTCGGCGTCGGCCGAGTGGGACCGCTCGGTGGTCGCGGGCGAGGCGGCCGGCCGCTGGCTGTGGCTGGTGCTGCGCCCGGCGTCGGCGATGCTGCTGCTGCGTGACGACTGGATCCTGCGCGACATCTCCACCGCGGGTCCGCAGCTGGTGGAGATGCCGTTCGGCGGTCCGGCACCCCTGTGGTGACGCTGTGGTGAGGATCGACCTCCACACCCACTCGCTCGCCAGCGACGGCACCCAGACCCCGACCGAGCTGGTGCTCGCGGCGAAGGCAGAGGGGCTCGACGTCCTCGCGATCACCGACCACGACTCGGCGGACGGCTGGGCGGAGGCAGCCGAGGCGGCCGCGGACTCCGGCGTCGAGCTGGTGCGGGGGATGGAGATCAGCACCCGCCACCAGGGCGATGGTGTCCACCTGCTGGCCTACCTGCCCGACCCGACCTATCCCGACCTGCACGAGGCTCTGGCCGAGATCCTGGACGGCCGCGGGTCGCGGGTGCCGGCGATGATCGAGCGCCTGCGTGAGCTCGGCAGCGCGATCACCCTCGACGACGTTCGCCGCGCGAACCCCACCACGCCTGCCATCGGCCGCCCCCACCTCGCCGACGCCCTGGTGACGCTGGGAGAGGTCGCCGACCGCGACGAGGCGTTCGAGCGGTTCCTGGCGGCGGGCCGGCCGGCGTACGTCGACCGCTACGCGGCCCCGCTCGCCTCGATGATCGACATCATCGACCGCGCCGGCGGCGTCTCGGTGATCGCCCACCCGTGGGGCCGCAACGCGCCGGCCAGCCTCGACGAGGAGTCGCTCGCCGCCCTGACGGAAGGTGGCCTGGCCGGCATCGAGGTCGACCACGAGGACCACGACGTCGAGACGCGCGAGCGGCTGCGCGCCATCGCCCGCAACCTCGGCCTGGTGGCGACCGGCTCGAGTGACCATCACGGCGTCGGCAAGACCGGCCACCAGCTCGGCTGCAACACCACCGACCCCGACCAGTACGAGCGCCTGATCGACCTGGCCGCGGCCGCCTCGGCTCGCTCCGGCCGCCCCACCCCTGGGGTGGTCCGCTAGCGCCTGCCGATGGACTGGTAGCCCTGGAGGGCGCGGTTGGGGACCAGCTTGGAGAGGGTGACGATCGCCTTGTACTGGGCGGACGGGATCGAGTAGGTCTTGCCCTTGTCGAAGTCGGACAGGGCGGTGGCCACCAGCTTGTCGGCGTCCAGCCACAGGGGCCCGGTGCCGCGCTTGACCTTCATCCGCTCGTGGAACTCCGTCTTCGTGAAGCCCGGGCAGAGCGCCATCACGGTCACGCCCTGGGCGCGGTACTCGTTGGCCGCCCACTCGGTGAAGCTGTTGACCCAGGCCTTGGCGGCGGCGTACGTGCCGCGCGGCAGGAAGGCCGCCACGCTCGACACGTTGATGACCCCGCCGTGTCCGCGCTCGGACATCGGGCCCAGTGCGGCGTGGGTGAGCCGCAGCACGGCCGTGACCAGCACGTCGAGCATCGCCGTCTCGGCGTCGGCATCGTTGTCGAGGAACCGCTCCTTGAGGCCGAAGCCTGCGTTGTTGACCAGCAGCTCGATCGGCCGGTCGGGGTCGGCGAGCCGCGCCTCGATCGTCGCGAGCTGCTGGCGGTCGGTGAGGTCGGCCGACAGCACCTCGACCTGTACGCCGTGCTCGAGCCGCAGCTCCGCGGCGACCTCGACCAGGCGGGCCTGGTTGCGCGCGACGAGCACGAGATCGTGCCCGCGGGCGGCCAGCTGGTGGGCGAACGAGTGACCGATGCCGGCGGTGGGTCCGGTCACCAGGGCGGTCCCCGGGGAAGTGGCTGGTGCGTCCATGCCGCAAGTCAAGCAGAGCCGACGCAGGTGGCCTCCGCCACGAGAGGCCGACTGTCCGGCATGATGGACCCCAATGACTTCCCCGACCCTGTCCCTTGCGATCGCCAACCAGAAGGGTGGCGTAGCGAAGACCACCACGGTGGCTTCGGTGGGTGCTGCGTTGGGCGAGCTCGGACACTCGGTGCTGCTGGTCGACCTCGATCCGCAGGCGTGCCTCACGTTCTCCCTCGGCATCGACCCCGAGGACCTCGAGCTGTCGATCCACCACGTCTTCACCAAGGGCACCGACGCCACCGAGGTGATCCTTGCGACCGACGACGGCGTCGACCTGCTGCCCTCCACCATCGAGCTGGCGCGGGCCGAGGCCGACCTGCTCACCCGCACCGGCCGCGAGCACGTCATGCGGGGCGTGCTGGACGACCTGGCGGCCAAGGGCGTCCACTACGACTGGGTGCTGCTCGACTGCCCACCGTCGCTCGGCGTGCTCACCGTCGCCGCCCTGACCGCGGCCGACGCGGTGCTGATCCCGCTGCAGTGCGAGACGCTCTCGCACCGGGGCGTCGGCCAGCTGCTCGACACCGTCCACGACGTACGCCGGTTCACCAACAAGGACCTCGAGGTCTGGGGCGTGCTGCCCACGCTCTACGACGGCCGCACCAACCACTCGCGGACCGTGCTGGAGACGATCTCCGACACCTACCAGCTCGACGTCATCGAGCCGCCGATCCCGAAGACGATCAAGTTCGCCGAGGCGCCGGCCGCAGGTCGGTCGATCCTCTCCACCAGCCGCAGCAGCAAGGGCGCCAAGGCCTACCGCGAGGTGGCCGAAGCCCTCGTGGCCCGGAGCACGCGGTAGCCGATCGATGACCAGGCACCTCGAACCTTCCGGCCGGCATCGGGCCGAGGTGCGTCCTCGCTACGGCCGGATGGCGACCCTGGGCTCGTCGGTCGCGGTGGTCGTGATCGCCGTCCTCGGCGGCGCGGGAGCTCTTCCCTCGTTGGCGGACGACCCACCCAAGAAGGACGAGCCGAGCGTGGCCTCCGG
The DNA here is from genome assembly GCA_963769475.1 of uncultured Actinomycetota bacterium. GTDB lineage: Bacteria > Actinomycetota > Actinomycetes > Propionibacteriales > Nocardioidaceae > Nocardioides. Next base: position 15,325 of record CAVYLX010000007.1, read on the forward strand.
CGACGGGCTCACGGGCACCCAGACAGACCTCAATCCTGCAGACACCTCGGCCGACTCTGACCCGCCGGCCCAGTCGAAGACGGATGTCACGGACGAGACCGACGACGACGAGCTGGAGCCGGTCGACCCGGCCGACAGCGCGCCGATCGACACCGCCCTGCCCGGTGACTCCGGCACCGGCAAGCGGGTGGTCTACAGCGAGGGCCGGCAGCGGGTCTGGCTGGTGACCGAGGACGGAAAGGTCCGCCGCACCTACCTCGTGTCCGGCAGCGCCTACGACAACCTCGACCCCGGCACGTTCCAGGTCTACTCGCGCGACAAGGACGCCGTCGGCATCGACGACTCCGGCACCATGAAGTTCTTCGTCCGGTTCACCCAGGGCACCTCCGGCGCCGCGATCGGCTTCCACGACATCCCCGTCGACGCCGGCCTGCCCGTGCAGACGATCGCCCAGCTCGGCACGCCGCTGTCCCACGGCTGCGTCCGGCAGAAGCGCGAAGACGCGGTCGCGCTCTGGAAGTTCGCCCCGATCGGCACCACGGTGGTCGTCACCGGCTGACCAGCGCCCGACGAGGGCTCAGTCATAGGGGAAGGAGGGCTCACTGAGTCGGGTGGAGTGTTCGGAGCTGGCGGGGCAGGCCCACGCGGCGAGCGAGGTCACTGCGAGTACGACGCACGCGGCGCGAAGAGGCACGGCAGTGATGACGGCGACGCGCAGAGGTGCGGTGGCGGCGCCGCCGTCGGTGATCAGGCGCCAGGAGCTGAGGAAGGCAGAAGGGCCGCGGGACTGGGCGAGATCGGAGAAGACGGTGCCGACGATCGAGGCGCTGATCGCGTTGCCGACGGACATGACCAGAGCTGCGACCACGTACCACGTCGTGCTCCAGGGGAGCAGGTAGACGAGAGCGATGAGCAGGAACGAGGTGCCGAAGGAGACCAGGGCGGGGAAGGCGACGCAGAGACGGCAGAGGCGATAGGTCATGCTCGAGCAGACGTAGAAGAGCGAGAAGTAGAGAGCGGATGCCACGCCGATGATGAGAGCAACGTTCACTCGCTGAGGCAGACTGCGACGCCGACCAGGGGAAGCACGATAAGCAGGGCTCGCGCATCATAGCGATGACGGCGACGAGAGTGCGCAGCCGAGCGAGCACGCGAAGGTGCGTCCAGATGGTGCGGAAGGCGCTCGGCGGAGGCCTAGAAGACGGAACTGGAGAGACGCAGGGGAAAGAGGGCGGCGGAGACCACGATGCAGATCGAGGCTGAGGTGATAGCGACGGCGACGAAGGCCGAGTTCGCATCATGGGTGATCGCGAAGCTGAGGGCGACCAGGAAAGGGAACGACCATCACGCCGAGACGGAACATGCAGGCCATGGTAGAGATGACGAGTCCGCGAGTAAAGGCCGGGGTCGAGGTGGAGACCAGGTATGGCGCCACATAGCGAACACGCTGGTGCAGGCGCACATGACGGTGACGGCCACACGAGGACGCCGAGGTTGGGTGCGAGGAACGCAGGAGAGCGGCCAGCAGGCTAGCGAGGGAGGCGGAGAACATCGCCCACTTCTCGGAGACGCGGGCGACGAGACAGCCGGCCGGGAGGGTCGAGAAGAGGACGCCGACGGTCAGCATCGCCGCGATCAGCGAAGCCATGGAGAAGGAGGCGCCCATCTGGATGGCGGCGATCGGGATGGCGGTGCACAGCGCACCCTGTCCTGCGCCGAGCAGAGCGTTGGGAACCAGGATGGTGAACGACAGATCCCGCCAGACGACCTCGGCTGGGGAGACGTCACTACTAGTGAGTCAGAAGTCACGCTTCGGCCGCCACGGCATGAGCCTGACCTCGAGCTGGCTGAACAACGCCATGAGGACGACGCCGATGATCGTGGTGAACAGGATGCGGCGAGCAGCAGCGACGCGTTGAACGTCGAACGAGAGGTGAACAGGATCTAGCCGAGGTAGGCGACTGCGAGGAGCAGGTCTGCCACGATCGCGCCGCGGAACGAGAGAGAGAAGAAGAGACGGAGAACGGTGAGGATGTAGGGCATAGTCGACGGCAGGATCAGGTGGCGGACGAGCTGGAAGCGAGTGAACGAGTAGGACTACGCGGTCTAGATCAGGGTAGACGGCACCGAGCGGACACGGCCTCGGTGTTGATGAGGATCACGAACAAGGCGAAAGAGAAGACGAGGAAGAATAGACACAGAAGTAGATGCGAGTGTAGACGCCGATGATCGGGATGAGCAGGGTCACAGGAGCGGTGTTCGCCGCGTTGATCAAGGGGGTGAGGGTGTTGTCGGCGACCTCAGAGGAGCCGATCAGAGAGCCACCGGCCGACTCCCAGAACGGACGAGATCGAGAGCGACGTCAGCATGATGGCGAGGGTGCCGAGGAGAGCATGGGGCAGTAAGCCGTTACCGACGTTCTCGACGAGGTCGGAGAAGACATCGCCGGGTGGGGCCACGCGTACTGCGTCGGCTGGTTGCCGTACCAGTTCGACACAGCAGGAACACGGCGAGCGACGTGATCCTGATCGCCCAGAAGACGACGACGCGTGGCACGAGGGACAGCCGCTTCTGGATCGCGGTGGGGACGGTGCTCACGGACGGCTCCTCTGGGTCGCGTCGCCGCTCGTGACGGCCCACGGGGTGCGAAGCGCTGCAGCATCCTGATCAGCCAGGTACCGATCGCGCCGACGGCCACGATGAGCAGGGCGATGGCGAAGTACTTGTCGAGCTGCCGGTTGCCGCCGAGGTCGATGAGCAGCTTGCCGGTGCCGGTGGTCACCCAGAGCTCGGCGACGACCATGCCCTTCACGGCGAAGCCGAAGCCCAGGCGCAGGCCGGCGAAGATGTAGGGGAGGGAGTCCCACAGGATCACCTTGTAGGCGATCTGGAACGGGTTCGAACCGAACGCGCGCGCCGTCTCGATATGACCGGGTCGACGTTGCGGACGCGGCGGTCGTGTTCATGGTGATGTAGAGCACCGCGAACAGGAAGACGACGGTGACGCGCAGCTGCAACCCAGACCCGGACACGAGAATCAGGAACGGCAGCAGGGCCTCGAGTGAGGTGACGAACAGCGCCTGACGTACATGCCTAGCGCTGCCTCACCGAAGAAGCTCGAGCCGATGAAGATCCCGGCCGGTACGCCGACCGCGACGGCCATCGCGAAGCCGATGAGCAGCTGGCGGAAGCTCGTGGCAAGGGGGGCCAGCGTGCCGTCCGCGATCATCGAGAACAGGGCGGTGACGGTCTGCGTCGCGGACGCGAAGTAGAAGGTCCCGACGGCCATCCCGAACAGCTGCCAGGCATGATCAGCGCCCCAGACGACGAGCCGTTGCTGGCCGCGCGACAGCGACGAGAGCGCACGGCGTCGGCTGCCCGGGGCGAGCTCCTCGTGCCGGGGGTGGCGACGTCCACGGCCGTCATCAGTGCTCGTTCTGCTGGGTTCGGAGAACCTCCCAGATGTGGTCCTTCAGCTCCGCGAACTCGGGGGACTTCCGGTGCGCGTCCGTGCGGTCCGCGGCAGGGTGACCCGAACGTCCGCGAGCACCTGCCGGGCTGCGCGCTCATCACGATGATCCGGTCGGAGAGGAAGACCGCCTCCTCCATGTCGTGGGTGACGAAGAGGACGGTCTTGCCCATCTCGCGCACGAGGCGGTGCAGCTCGGCCTGCATGAGCAGCTTGGTCTGCGCGTCGAGGGCGCCGAAGGGCTCGTCCATGAACAGTGCCTCGGGCTCGACTGCCAGCGCCGCGCCAGTCCCACGCGCTGTTGTATGCCTCCGGAGAGCTGGGCCGGATAGCTGTTCTCGAAGCCGCCAGCCGGTCAGCTCGAGGAGCCGGTTGCGCGCTCGCGGCGTTCGGCCTTGGGCACCTTGCGCATCTCGAGCCCGTACTCCACGTTGCGCCGTGCGGTTCTCCACGGGAAGAGGTTCGTGCCCTGGAACACGAACGCGCAGTTCGGGGACGGCCGGGAGACCTTCTCTCCTCCGACCCTCGCGACGCCGCCGTCAGCTTGGTCAGTCCGTGGACGACGCGAAGCAGGGTCGACTTCCCGCAGCCACTCGGTCCGATGATCGACACGAACTCCCCGGGAGCGACGGAGAAGGTCACGTCGTCGAGTGCGTGGACCCGGTCCTTCCCGCGCACCTGGAAGTACTTGGTGAGTTCTCGAACGAGATCGAGACGCCGACCTGTGCTTCGGCGCTGATGCCTGTGGCAGTCACGACGCGGCGTCGCCGGGAGCGGTGTCGACGACGCTGTCCAGGTCGGGCTTCTCGAAGATGACTTCCGCGGAGACCGACAGCTCGGCCGCGACGTCGAACCCGTCTTCGTGGACGGTGCCGTCCAGGTCCCAGATGCCGTTCTCGACGGCGAAGTCCCAGAGGGCGCGCAGGTCATCGTCGCTCGGTGGTTCCTCGATGAGGTGGTCCACCGCGCTCTTGTACTCGTCGAACGACTCCGTGAACGCCTTCGCGCAGGCGGCGAGGGACTGGATGATCGCCGTCGCGGTCACCCGGTTCACCGCAAGCCACGGCACCATGGCGGCGTAGCCCGTGAGCGGGAAGGCAGGGCTGTCGACACTGCGGGCAAGGATGTGAGTGTCGGGGTTCTCGCGCTGGACAGCCCAGAACTGGTCGATGTGGATGATGGCGGCGTCCACTTGTCCGGCGGCCAGGGCGGCCTGGCGCTGGCCGGACGACTCCAGGATCGTGAAGCCCTCGAGCGAGCCCACCGTCGCGTCGATGTCGTTCTGGTTGAGGATCGCCTGCAGCTCGGCGTAGCCGGTGCCGCCCTTGGAGTCGGCGGTCACCCGGAAGTCGCTGCTGCTCGCGAGCGCCTCGAGTGAAGAGACAGCCGACGACGCCGCGAGCACGTTGTCATCACGGTTCCGAGCGGTGGAGAACAGCCGCAGCGGGACGCCCTGGGCCGCTGCCGCGATCGATCCGAAGACACTTCCGGCTACGACGTCAGCATCGCCGGACAGCACGGTCTGGATGGCGACCGCGTGGGACTGGAAGACCTGGTAGTTCGACTCCGGGACGTTGAGCCCGAACTCCTTCCCGTACAGGAGGGGCCCGGCTGCCTGCTGGACGAAGATCGGGATGACGCTGGTCGAGGCGGCGAAACGAGGGGAGATGATCTCGTCCGACTGCTTCCCGTCCGAGGCCGATCCGGCGTCCGAGCCACAGGCGGCCAGCAGACCGCCCAGTGTGCTGACCGCCGCCACACCGCCCGCGGTATAGAGCGTTCGTCGACCGAACTCTCGACGGGTCAGCGACGCTTTGGCGATCTGCGGGTTCGAACGGAGATTCATGGGGTGCCCTTCGACGCGGGTGCCGGCCGGACGCAGGCCCTGCACGAACTGGTAAGACATGAGGCCAACAGCAATTAAGAACTCAATGTGCCGCGTGTCGGAGGGATGCGAGAGCGGGAAGGGAGGAGGGGAACTCGCTAGGGTCGGGTCATGCCGGAGGAGAAGAAGCCCGAGGAGACCCCTCGCGAGGACAAGCCCACACCCACGACCACCACCACGCCGGCGCCGCCGCAGGACGACACGGTGACCACCGAGCACACCCTGGCCATCGGCCGGAAGCGGCTGCGCTACACGGCCAAGGCCGGGCGGGTGGTGCTCCGCGAGGAGGTCTTCGAGGACGGTGTCTTCAAGGGCCACAGCGCCAAGGCGGAGATGTTCCTGACGTCGTACGTCGTGGAGACGCCGCCGGGCACCAACCGTCCGGTGACGTTCGCGTTCAACGGTGGGCCTGGCTCGAGCTCGGTGTGGCTGCACCTCGGGCTGCTCGGCCCGCGGCGGGTCGACTCGGGTGACGCGGGGGCGCTGACGGCGCCGCCGTACGGCCTGCTCGACAACCCGCAGTCGCTGCTCGCCGTCTCCGACCTGGTCTTCATCGACCCCGTCTCGACCGGCTTCTCGCGTGCGGTCGAGGGCGGGAAGGCGAAGGACTACCACGGCTTCAAGGCCGACATCGAGAGCGTCGGCGAGCTGATCCGGCTCTGGACCACGCGCCACAACCGCTGGCTGTCGCCGAAGTTCATCGCCGGCGAGTCCTACGGCACCATCCGCGCCGCCGCCCTGGCCGAGCACCTGCAGACCCAGCACGGGCTCTACCCCAACGGCATCCTGCTGATCAGCTCGGTGCTCGACCTGGCCACCGTCGACTTCGAGTTCCGCAACGACCGGGCCCACGTCGACTACCTGCCGACGTACGCAGCCACGGCGCACTTCCACGGCAAGCACGGCCGCAAGTCGCTGCGCAAGGTGCTCGACGAGGCGGAGGAGTACGCCGCCCGCGACTACCCGTGGGCGCTCGCCCGTGGCTCGCGGCTGACGGCCGCGGAGCGGGCCGAGCATGTCGCAAGGCTGGCGGGTCTCACCGGCCTCTCGGAGGACTACGTCGACCGGTCCAACCTCCGGATCGAGCACATCCGCTTCTTCACCGAGCTGCTGCGAGACCGGGGCCTGGCCGTCGGTCGCCTCGACAGCCGCTTCACCGGCCCGCTCGGCAGCGGCATCGCGGAGATGTGGGACGGCGACCCGTCGATGGACGCGATCAGCGGGCCCTACGCAGCCGCCTGGAACCACTACGTGCGAGACGAGCTGGCCTATCGCAGCGACCTGCCGTACACGCAGATCTCGATGAAGGCCAACGAGGAGTGGTCGTTCAAGGAGTTCGAGGGCAAGCCGATCGACGTCTCAGCGCAGCTGTCCCGCGCCATGCGGGCCAACCCGCACCTGCGGGTGCACGTCGCCTACGGCTACCACGACGGCGCCACGCCGTACTTCGCCGCGGAGGACGCCGTCGCCCACCTGGACATCCCGGAGTCGTTGCGCGGCAACGTCGAGCACGCCTACTACGAGGCCGGGCACATGATGTACGTGCACGAGCCGACCAGGCTCCAGCAGAGCAAGGACCTGGCCGCCTTCGTGACGGGAGCCAGCAAGCCGGGCTGAGCTACTCGGCTGCCTGCTGAGGAGCGGCAGCGCCGGCACCCGAGCCGGAGCGACGACGACGGTTGCGGTTGCGGCTGCCGGACTTCGGTGCGGCGCCCTCAGCGGTCGCCGGGGCTGCTTCCTTGGTGACGGTCTCGCCACCGCGGGTGCGGGTCCGGTTGCGGTTGCGGTTGGCCTCGCGGGGCTTGCGGTCGCGATCGCCACCACGGTCGGCACCACGGTCGCGGTCGCCACGGTCGGACCGAGGTGCGCGCTCCACCGGGGCGGGGTCGACGATGCGGCCCTTGGTGCCCGGCGGGATGCCCTGGTCGTGGTAGAGGTGCTCCGAGGTGGAGTAGGTCTCCTGCGGCTCGTCGAACGGCAGGTCGAGCGTCTTGTTGATCATCTTCCAGCGGTGCAGGTCCGCCCAGTCGACGAACGTGATCGCGGTGCCCGTGGCACCCGCGCGGCCGGTGCGGCCGATCCGGTGCACGTAGGTCTTGTCGTCCTCCGGGCACGTGTAGTTGATGACGTGCGAGACGCCCTGCACGTCGATGCCGCGCGCGGCGACGTCGGTGGCGACCAGGACCCGGAGCTTGTTCTCGCGGAACTTGGTGAGCGCCTTCTCGCGGGCCACCTGCGCCATGTCGCCATGGAGCGGGCTGGTGCTGAAGCCGCGCTCGGCGAGGTCCTCGGCGATCCGCTGGGCCTGCCGCTTGGTGCGGGTGAAGACGATGATCTTGTCGGCGTCGTCGGCCTGCAGGACGCGGCCGATGATCTCCGGCTTGTCGAGGTCGTGGGCCTGGTAGATGAACTGGGCCGTGGCCGGCACCATGCTGGTGTCGTAGGACGACTCCGCGCGGATGTTCATCGGGTGGCGCATGTGGGTGCGCGCGAGCGCGACGATGGCGGCCGGCATGGTGGCCGAGAACAGCATCGTCTGCCGCGTCTCGGGCGTCATCCTGAGGATCCGCTCCACGTCGGGCAGGAAGCCCAGGTCGAGCATCTCGTCGGCCTCGTCGAGCACGAGTGCGTGCACGTGGGAGATGTCGAGCGCCTTGCGGTTGCAGAGGTCGATCAGGCGCCCGGGGGTGCCGACCACGATGTCGACGCCGGCCTCGAGCGTGTCGAGCTGGGTGTCGTAGCCGACGCCGCCGTAGACGGTCAGCACGCGCAGGCCGAGGTCCTTGCTGGCGAGGTCGAGGTCGGCCGACACCTGGAGCGCGAGCTCACGGGTGGGGGCCACGATCAGCGCCTGCGGCTTGCCCTGCGGCATCTCGGCGTACGCCGGGTCGTTGGGGGTCACGCTGCGCTGCATCACGGGGATGCCGAACGCCAGGGTCTTGCCGGTGCCGGTGCGGGCCTGACCGATGAGGTCGGTGCCGAGCAGGGCGACCGACAGGGTCATCTCCTGGATGGCGAACGGGGTGGAGATACCGACGCGATCGAGCGCGTCACAAATCTCGGGGAGTACCCCGAGCTCTCGGAAGGTAGTCAGTGTTCTTCTGCTTTCGGTGAGATCAGCCGGACGTCCGAGCCAAGGTCTTGGTTACTCGGATGCGGCTGATTCACACTCAGCCGCGCACATACGGGCCGCCGGAGGCGGCGCTAGACGTACTCAGTCTATCGGTAGGGTGCGCGCATGTCTGAATCTGCGCCGGACGGCGAGGTGCCGGTTGCGTTCCAGGACCCGGTCTACCGGGCCGCGATGGTCGACCTTCTCGGTGTGATCGCGTACGGCGAGATTTCCGCCTTCGAGCGCCTCGCGGAGGACTCGAAGCTGGCGCCGTCTTTGGAGGACAAGGTCGCGCTCGCCGCGATGGCCAGTGCGGAGTTCGGCAAGGTCGAGCCGCTGCACCAGCGGATCACCGAGCTCGGCGCCGACCCGTTCGCCGCGATGAAGCCGTTCCGGGTCGCGATCGACCAGTTCCACCTCCACACGGCGCCCTCCGACTGGCTCGAGGGCCTGGTCAAGGCCTACGTCGGCGACGGCCTCGCCAACGACTTCTACCGCGAGATCGCCGCCTACCTCGACCCCGACACCCGCGACCTCGTCGTCTCCTCGGTCGAGGACGAGAGCCGCGCGGCGTACCTGATCGAGCGGGTGCGGCAGACCATCGCCGCCGACCCGACCACCGGCGGCCGGCTCGCCCTCTGGGGACGCCGCCTGATGGGCGAGGCCCTCACCCAGGCCCAGCGGGTCGCCGCCGAGCGCGAGGCACTCTCCGCCCTCCTCGCCGGAGGCGTAGACCGCCCCGGCCTCGACCTGGCCGCCATCGGCCGGATGTTCACCCGGCTGACCGAACGGCACGCCGAGCGGATGGCTGAGCTCGGGCTCGACAGCTGAGCGTTTGGGGCCGGATCCCAACAGTCACACGGGTCGCTACTGTCGCTGCTTCATCACGGTATGCAGGAAAGTCTCCGCTCCCCACGGGTTGCTCACCATGGGAAGCGGCGTGTCGTCTACATACCGTGATGAAGCGTCAGCGGTGCGCAAGGACACTCAGACGACGGGCTTCTTGCTCCTGCCGGTCACGCCGGCGGCAACGACGACCAGGATCGCGGCGACACCGATCTGCCACAGGTGGCGCCACCAGTCGACGCCGTTGGTGCAGTTGTTCATGTCGCTGCAGTCAAAGAGGGCGGCGTAGAGGTAGCTGCCGAGCAGGCAGCCGCCGATACCGCAGATGACGGTCAGCCACAGCGGGATGTGGTCGTGGTCACCGGGGGCGACGGCCCTGCCGATCAACCCGATGATCGTGCCCGCGATCAGTGTGACGATGATCGTCCAGACCATGACGCGCCTGCTTTCGGTCGACGGATCGAGCCCCGGGAAAACTCAGGCCCTCGCGGTCATAGTTCACCCGCGAGCAGCGCGACGCAACGACCTAGGCGGAGTGGCTACGAGCGGAATCCGACCGTGCCGGCAACGCCGCCGCCGATCTCGACGTAGGCGACCTTGGCGGCCGGGATGATCGTCTTGCGGCCCTTGGCGTCGGTGAGGACGAGTACGCCGTCGCCGTCGATGGCCTCGGCCACCCGCTTCTCGATGTCTTCGGCCTTCTCGTCGCTGTCGATGACGAGCTCGCGCGCGGCGTGCTGCACGCCGATCTTGACCTCCACGGTCGGTTCTCCTTCAGCTGGGGTGTGTCTGGGGTGAGTCAGTGGTCGTCGGTCAGCGGGTAGCCGCGGATGCCGCGCCACGCCAGTCCGGAAACCAGGGCGGCCGCCTGCGACCGCTCGAGCCCGCTGGCATCGATCAACCAGAACCTGGCGCTGACCTGGGCCATTCCCACCAGCGACACCGCGAGCAGCCGCGATGCCTGCTCCGGCAGGCCGGTGTCGTCGCTGATCACGTGGGCGATCAGGTCGGCGCACTCGGTGGTGACCCGCTCGACGTGTTCGCGCACGGCCGGCTCGTTGGTCAGGTCGGACTCGAAGACCAGGCGGAAGGCGCCGGTGTCGTTGGCGACGTAGGCGAAGAAGGCGTCCATGGTGGCCGCGACCCGCTGCTTGTTGTCCTGCGTCGACTCCAGGGCGCGGCGACAGTTGTCGATGATCGTGTCGCACGAGGAGTCCAGGAGCGCGAGGTAGAGGTCGAGCTTGCCCGGGAAGTGCTGGTAGAGCACCGGCTTGGACACGCCGGCCCGCTCGGCGATGTCGTCCATCGCGGCGGAGTGGTAGCCGTGCGCGACGAACACCTCGAGGGCGGAGTCGAGCAGCTGGGCGCGGCGTTCGCGGCGCGGCAGCCGGCCCCCGCGGGGTCGTGCCTCCTCGACGCTGTGCTGCCCATTGGCCATGGCGCGGAGCCTACCTGTCCGGCGTACACGTCCCGGATGACGGGACGTGTCGAGCAGGGGTTGTGCGTCCGGGGAGCATGAAGGGAACAAGGGCTGCCGGCTCCGGCGTTGACCCAAGGTTGAGCCAGGACCGCACCGAACTGCTTGAGGAGCACACCGTGAGTTTCCCCGCGCTGGTCGAACCCGCCGACGAGCTGACCATCGACGAGGTACGCCGCTACAGCCGCCACCTCATCATCCCCGACGTGGGCATGACCGGGCAGAAGCGCATGAAGAACGCCAAGGTGCTGGTGATCGGCGCGGGCGGCCTGGGCAGCCCGGCGCTGCTCTACCTGGCCGCCGCCGGCGTCGGCACGCTCGGCATCGCGGAGTTCGACACCGTCGACGAGTCCAACCTCCAGCGACAGGTCATCCACGGCGTCAGCGACATCGACAAGCCCAAGGGCCTGTCCGCCAAGGAGTCGATCGCGGAGATCAACCCCTACGTCAACGTGATCCTCCACGAGGAGCGCCTCGACAACGACAACGTGCTGCAGGTCTTCGAGGGCTATGACCTGATCGTCGACGGCACCGACAACTTCGCGACCCGCTACATGGTCAACGACGCGGCGTACTTCCTGAAGATCCCCTACGTCTGGGGCTCGATCTACCGCTTCGACGGGCAGGCGTCGGTCTTCTGGCCGCACGCCACCGACGAGAACGGCGAGAGCGTCGACGCGCCCTGCTACCGCTGCCTCTACCCCGAGCCGCCGCCGCCGGGCATGGTGCCGAGCTGCGCCGAGGGCGGCGTGCTGGGTGTGCTGTGCGCGAGCATCGGCTCGATCCAGGTCAACGAGGCGATCAAGGTGCTCACCGGCATCGGTGACCCCGCAGTGGGCAAGCTCGTGATCTACGACGCCCTCGAGCTCGAGTGGCGCAAGCTGAAGGTGCGCAAGGACCCCAACTGCGCCCTGTGCGGTGACAATGCCACCGTCACCGAGCTGATCGACTACGACGCCTTCTGCGGGGCGATCTCCGACGAGGCAGCCGACGCGGCCGCCGGCTCGACGATCTCGGTCACGCAGCTCGAGCACATGCTCAAGGAGCGCGACGAGGGCACCCGCGACTTCGTGCTGGTCGACGTGCGCGAGCCCAACGAGTACGAGATCAACCAGGTCCACGGCTCGGTGCTGATCCCGAAGGGCGACTTCCTCAACGGGAGCGCCCTGGAGCAGCTGCCCGCCGACAAGCAGGTCGTCATGTACTGCAAGACCGGGGTGCGCTCGGCCGAGACGCTCGCGATCGTCAAGGGTGCGGGCTACAGCGACGCCGTGCACGTCGGCGGCGGCGTGGTGGCGTGGGTCAACCAGATCGACCCCAGCCAGCCGTCGTACTGATCTTGACCGTTTCGTAGTCGTATCCGGGGGCGCCCGGCGGTACCTTGCCAGCCATGGCAGACCCGCCACGCTGCCGGTACGCCGGCCCAGCCGGCGGTGGCGGTCGCGGCCGCGCTCGGCGCGACGCTGCTGGTCGTGCTGCTGGCCGCGTGGGCGGCGTCGATCGGACCCGACGACATCTTCCGGGGCGACGGCCGGCCCGAGAGCAGCCCCTCGGAGGTGCGCACGGGTCCGGCCGATGACCACGCCGTCCGAGCGTGGCGACCAGCCGGACCGCCCCGAGGGTGAGCCGCCGGCCTGGCTGAACATCCTCGCGGTGCTGATCCAGGTCGCTGCGCTCGTCGGCGTGGCCTACCTGGTGCTCAGGGTGGCCCGGTGGCGGCCGCGTCGTCACAGCGCCGGCCGAAGGAGCCGGGTCGACCCGGCGCCCGACCTGGACTTCGACGTCGATCGACGCCCCGGAGCGGGTGGCGGAGGCGATCGCCGCCGATGCCTCGGGCCAGCGGGCGGCCCTCCTCGAGGGCACCCCGCGCAACGCGATCGTCGCCTGCTGGCACCGGTTCGAGCAGCAGGCGAGGTCGATCGGGCTGGCCCGTGAGCCGTGGGAGACCTCCTCGGAGTTCACCCTGCGCCTCCTGGACCTGGTCGCGGCGGAGCCCGAGGCGGTGGCCGAGCTGGCGGCCCTCTACCGCGAGGCGAGGTTCTCCGACCACGAGCTGAGCGAGGCCACCCGACAGCGGGCAAGCGCTGCCCTGGACCGGATCCACGGCTCGCTGGGCGCGCGCCGATGAACAGCCAGCGGTGGGGCTGGCGGGCGGGTCTGGCCGTGGTCGCCTGGGCCGGCCTCTTGTTCGCCGGATCGCGACTCGACCTCGACCCGCATCCCGGCCGGCTGCTGCTCGTGGTCGCCCTGGTGGGCGCCGTCGCGGGACTCCTGGTCGACAGCGCCATCGACCCGCCTCCTCAGTGGCACCGCGACCACGCCGACCGGGACGACTGGCGCGGCCACGACTCAGCGTACGGCGTTCTACGTGCGGATGCTCGAGAGCCACCTGACCGCACGCGACAACGACCCCTCGCTCCGCGACCGCCTGGTCGCGGCTGGCCGAGGCCAGGGGCCACCTGGTCAACCCTCCCGTCCGGATGAGCCGCGAGGAGATCGACGCCTGGATCGGAAGGATCGAGCGACTGTGACCACGATGAGCGTGACGGAGACCTCGGAGCTGGCCGGGCGGGTGCTGGGCGAGGTGGAGCGGGCGGTGGTGGGCAAGACCCCGGCGCTCACGCTGGTGCTGGCCACGATCCTGGCCAAGGGCCACGTGCTGATCGAGGACTACCCCGGCCTGGGCAAGACGCTCGCGGCGCGGTCGTTCGCCCAGGCGCTGGGCCTCGACTTCGCGCGCGCGCAGTTCACGCCGGACCTGCTGCCCTCGGACCTGACCGGGTCGTTCATCTACCAGCAGCAGCGCGGCGAGTTCGAGTTCCGCCGCGGCCCGATCTTCACCGGGTTGCTGCTGGCCGACGAGATCAACCGGACCCCGCCGAAGACCCAGTCGGCGCTGCTGGAGGCGATGCAGGAGCACCAGGTCACCGTGGAGGGCGAGACGTTCGTGCTGCCCGAGCCGTTCTGCGTGCTGGCGACCGCGAACCCGATCGAGTACGAAGGCACCTATCCGTTGCCGGAGGCCCAGCTCGACCGGTTCCTGACCCGGGTCGGCTTCGGCTACCCCACCGCCGACGAGGAGTACGACGTCCTCGAGCGCCGGGTGGCCCGCCGGCGCGAGGAGATCACCCTCGACCAGGTCACCGACGCGGCCGCGGTGCTCGCGATGCAGGCTGCGGTCGAGACGGTCCGCCTCGACGAGAGCGTCGGGCGCTACTGCGTCGAGCTGGTCGCCGCCACCCGGGCGCACCGGCACGCCCTGACCGGCGCCTCACCGCGCGGGTCGCTCGGGCTGGTGCTGGTGGCCCGGGCATTCGCGACCATCCGTGGCCGCGACTACGTGATCCCCGAGGACGTGAAGGCCGTGGCGCGCGTCGTGCTCGGCCATCGGATCACCATCCGCCCCGAGCTCTGGATGACCGAGGCGAGCGGGCGCGGCATCGTCGACGAGGTGCTGTCGCAGGTGCCGACCCCGGCCACTCTCGAACGCCGATGATCGAGCCCGAGCAGGCCGGCAGGTGGCGGCCCACGGGCGCACTCGCCCGCGCGGTCGTGGTCGGTGGGGCCGGCGTGGGCGGGGCGATCCTGCTGGGCGAGCCGGGCGCAGTGGTGCTGGTCGCGCCGCTGCTGGTGGCCGCGACGATGGGGCTGCTCGGCCGGCCCAGCCGCACCCCGACCGTGAGCAACCGGCTCGACCACCTCTCCCTCCACGAAGGACAGGGGACGGTGTCGCGGCTGGTGATCCGCGACGGCGACGATGTCGAGCAGGTCACCCGCGTGATGGACCGGGCTCCCCACATCGCCTGCCATCCGGCCGAGGGGCGGCTGAGCCGGCTGCTGACCGATGCGCCGGCGTACATCGAGATCAGCCCGCGGCGCTGGGGCCGCCGGACCCTCGGCAACGAGATGGTGGCCCTGCACTCGTCGTGGGCGGGCTACCGGTGGGGACCGGCCTCGCTCCTGGGCAACGAGCTGCGGGTGCTGCCGGCGACGCCGCCGTACGCCTCCCGGGCCGAGGCGCCGCAGCCGCGCGGCATCGTGGGCGCCCACCGCTCGGTCCGGCCGGGGTCGGGCACGGAGTTCTCCGGCATCCGGGCGTTCGCGGCGGGCGACCGGCTGCGCCGGATCAACTGGCGGGTCACCGCCCGCACCGACCAGCTCCACGTCACCACCACCCGGTCCGAGCAGGACACCGGCCTCCTGCTGGTGGTCGACGCGAGCTCCGACCACGGCCACTCCGGCGGCATCGACGGCACGGCCAGCAGTCTCGACCTCACGGTCCGGGCCGCCGCGGCGATAGCCGAGCACGCGATCCGTCAGGGGGACCGCGTGGCGCTGCGCGTGGTCAGTGGCGACGGCGCGCAGGTCGGCTTCGGCGCCGGCCGGGTGCACCTGCGCCGCATCCTCGGCACGCTCTCGGTGGTGCGGCCCAGCCAGCTGGGGGAGGGCTACGCCGCCCGCCTGCACCTGCGCGCCACCGACGGCACCATGGTGGTGCTGCTCTCGCCGATGCTCGAGGACCACATCGGCACGGCCGCGATCACGCTCCTGCAGCGGCGGTTGCCGGCCATGGTGGTCGACACGCTGCCGCCAGAGGCCGGGCCGGCCTTCACCGGCGGCACCGATCCGGCACTGGTCGACCTGGCCTGGCGGATGCGCCGGCTGGAGCGCGAACAGCTGCTGGCGGGCCTCGCCGCTCGGGGCTGCCCGGTGGTGGCCTGGCGCGGCCCCGGCACGCTCGACGACGTGCTGCGGCGGCTGGCGCGCTACGCCGAGCAGCCGACGATGAGGCAACGATGATTGCGCTCCGGATCACGATCGCGGGCGGCCCGCTGGTCGCCGTACTGGCGTCCGGCCTCGACGGCGAGCTGCCGCCGCCCTGGTTGGTCGTGGTGGTCGTGGCGTTCTCCGTGGCGCACGCCCTGCTGCCCGACTCGCAGCTCGGCACCACGGCTGCGCTGCTGGTGCTCGGCTGGTGGGCGCTGGGGCCGGTCGCGGCGCTCCCGGCGTCGCTCCTCCTGGCTGCCACGGCGCTCGTGGCGGCTCACCTGGCCGCCGTGCTGGCGGCCTACGGTCCTGCCGAGCTGCCGATCGACCCCGCGCTGCTGCGCACCTGGCTGCGGCGGGGTCTGCTCTCGCTGCTCGCGGCCCCGCTCGTCTGGGTCGTGGTCGCGGCGATCGACGAGCAGCCCGAGCCGGCGGGCATCTGGGTTGCCGCGCTGGTGGCCGCTACCGTCGGCGCCGTGGTGGCGAGCGTCGCGTTCAGGATCGACTCGGGGGAGACCGTGTGAGGGACGTCGAGAAGTACGTCGAGGCGGTGTTGTCGTGCGTCGAGCGGATCCCGCCCGGTCGGGTGACGACGTACGGCGCGATCGCCGAGGTGGTCGGCGGCGGACCGCGCCAGGTCGGCTGGGTGATGGCCAACCACGGCGGCCCGGTGCCGTGGTGGCGGGTCGTGCGCGCCGACGGCTCGCTGCCAGAGAGCCACCTCGGGGAGGCGCAGCGGCGCTACACGGAGGAGGGCACCCCGCGCCGGAAGTCGGGGTCGCTGGAGATGCGCGACGCCTTCTGGGACCCCGACCCCGAGCTCACCGAAGTCGATCCAGGTACGCCGCCGCCTGCTTGAGCTCGACCAGCCGGCGCTCCCAGGTGACGCCGACGACGGTGAGCAACGTGCCGGCGAGGCCGATCACCACCCACTGCGGGGTCTCGGCGGCGTACGGCGCCACCTCGCGCACCACGAGCAGCCCGCCGACCGCGGCGCCGATGACCAGGGGTGCGTTCCAGCGCAGCTGGCTGCCGAGCAGGACCAGGGTCAGGCAGGCGCCGCCGAGCAGGACCGCGCGGCCCGAGACCGGGTCGGCCAGGCTCCACAGCAGCGACGGGGTGGTCGCGAGCAGCAGCCCGGGGCTGAGCGCCGTCCAGGTGGGGGTGGCCGGGTCGCGGCGCATCCGGTCGAGGCCGATGAGCAGCAGGGCGATGGCCGACGGCAGCGTGTAGGCCTCCGGGGTGTCGACGCCGATGTCGGCGAGCCGGACCCAGGTGGCCGCGGCCAGCAGGAGACCGCCGAGCCAGCCGGCCTGGCGGCGGTCGCGGTGCAGGAGTGCGGTGCCGCTGACCAGCGCGCCGAGCAGAGTCAGGTGCAGCGCGAGCGCGGCCGACTCGTTGGTGGCCGCAGCGACTGCCGCGGTGCTGGTGATGAAGGCGGTCGCCGCCGCGGACGCCTCGACCTCCTCTCGGTGGAGCACGATGGCGAGCAGGCCGACAGCGAGCGCGACCGGCACGCCGCGCTGGGCGATGTCGATCTGGGCGACCTCGCCGATCGACCAGAGCAGGCCGCCGATCGCGACGGGCAACGCCAAGCCTGCTTCGGGGCGCCGCAGGCTGCTGGCGCAGACGACCACGACCACCGCGGTCGTGAGCACGGTCAGCGACGCGCTCGGCAGGCCGGTGACCAGCGCGGCCGCGAGGAGGACGGCGCCCAGGGTGAGGTCGCGGGTGGCCGCGAGTGCCGCGATGGCGAGGACGGCCACGACCACCGACCAGAGCGGGACGGGGTAGTGGGCGAGCGTCGCCACCGCGGACAGCGCGACCACGGCGCCGGCGGGCAGCAGGAGCACGCGCGGGACGAGCGGTCGGAAGGCGAGCCACGCCAAGGCGAGCAGTGCCAGCGCCGACGGCACGATCAGGCCGGGGTGCGCGATCTCCTCGAACGGCACGAGGCGGACATCGGCCCCCACGGTGAACGGGTCGCCGACGTCGACCACGTGGGCGACGCCCTGCGCCAGCATCGTCAGCCAGGTGACGAGCACAGGCAGCGCCGCGATGCCGGCGGGCAGGAGCGGGACGGCGAGCCACTCGCGGGAGGTGCCGACGCCGGCTGCGAGGCCGGCCACGATGACGGCGAGCGCGGTGACGATGACCGCGGTCAGGCCCTCGTCGACGACCGGCAGGCAGATCGTCGCGACCCCCATCGAGGTGGCCGCAGCCAGGCAGACGAGTGCGACGTCCTGGTCGTCACGGGGCGCGGCGATCGGCAGCAGGAGCAGCGCGGTCGCGGCGAGCATCGCCCAGCCGGGACCGCCGGTCGACCACAGCGCGGAGAAGGTCGGCTGCTCCAGCGACTCACCGAGTCCGGTGCCGGCCAGGGTCAGCCAGCACGGCGCGGCGCCGGCCAGGGCGACCCACGGCAGCACGGCCAGCCGGTTGGCCTGGCCGACGGCGGCGAGCGCGGCGAACGCGACCACGGCGAGTCGCGCTGATCAGCAGCTGGTGGCCGACCAGGTCAACCGTGGCGGCGTACGCCGCGAAGAGGCCGATGCCGGAGACCAGCTGAGGTGCGGCCAGACGGGCCTGGCCGAGCGACCAGCCCAGGCCGGTGGTCAGCAGCGACAGGCCGAGGATCAGGCCGAGCTCGGAGGAGGTGCGCTCGCCGAGCCAGCCGGCCCGGTCGGCGCCGACCAGGTCGAGGACCAGGAGGCCGAAGGTCACGGTGCTGAGGGCCTCGCCCGCGACCCGCAGGCCGCGGGTGGTCAGCCAGACGCCGAGGCCGGCAGCGGTGACGGTGAGCCCGGCCAGCACGCCGGTGCGGCCGCCCACGCCGAGCCAGGACCAGGCGACGGCGAGGAAGATGACCGCGGCCACGAGCAGGCAGAGGGCGCCGAGGCTGAGCAGGATGGCCGGCACCGACGTGGGGCGCATGCCCGTACGTCGGGGGGCGACCCTGGGCGCCGGCATCGGGGGCATCGGCGGGACGAACGAGCCGGCCGGCGCAGCCGGCACGGGTGCCATCGCGTGGCGCAGCTGGCCGAGCAGGTAGTCGGCCCGGGACAGCGTCGCGAACAGCTCACGGGTGAGCGGGTGGTGCAGCGGCAGCCCGCATGAGGGGCAGGCCGGGGGTGAGTCGACGAGCTCGGCGGAGCAGTCCGGGCACACAGAGGAGTCGGCGTATCGCGTCATGCGCCCATTGACTCAACCAACCGGGGTTGCGCACTCCGGCCGCGGCGCTCAACCCGGCTGAGTACCCGGGCTCAGCTCGGCCAGCCTGGCCAGGGCCTTCGGGAAGATCTCGGCGGGCGGAGTGACCAGGCCCGCGCCGACCTGCCCGACGCCGGCGAGCTTGCCGGCCATGCCGGTGTTGATCTGCGGCAGGATCGAGGTGCGGCAGACCTTGGTGACGTCGATGCCGGTCGCGGTGCCTTGGAACTCCAGCACGGGGATCGACCAGCGCGGGTTCTCGCCGAGCGTGATCTCGTGCATCCGCCGGGTGGTCGCCAGGGCGTCGGGCACCGAGCCGCCGACGAACCGGACGATCGCGGGCGCCGTCGCCATCGCGAAGCCACCGATGCCGGCGGTCTCGGTGATGGCACTGTCGCCGATGTCGGGGTTGGCGTCGTCGGGGCCGAAGTCGCCGAAGTAGAGGCCGTCGACGGGTTGTGACGGTCCGGTGAACCACTCGTCGCCGGTGCCGGCGGTCTGGATGCCGAAGTCGGTGCCGTTGCGCGCCATGGCCACCACCATGGTCGAGCCGTCGATGTCGCGGGACGCGTCGAGCGCGAGCTTGCAGGCGGGCATCGCCAGGTTGAGGAAGAAGTGGTCGTTGCCGCCGATGAAGCTGAGCGACGTGGCCACGTCGGCCGCGTCGACGCCGGAGGTGACCATGGCCGGGGCGAGGTCGCGCAGCACCATCAGGGTGCCGGCCCGGTTGCGGTTGTGGGCCTCGTCGCCCATCTGCAGCATCTGGGTCAGGATGCCGGTGATGTCGACCCCGCCGGCGGCGCGGACCGCCTTCTGCAGCAGCGGCGCGAGCACGTCGCCCATCCAGCGCAGTCGCTCGATCACGTCGGGGGAGTAGGCGCCGTAGCGGAGGACCTTGCCGAGACCCTCGTTGAGCGTGCAATACGTACGCCGCCCGGTGGCCCGGTCCTCCAGGACCCAGACCCACATGCTCTGCGTGGTGATGCCGGCCATCGGTCCGACGGCGGAGTGGTGGTGGCAGGAGTCGAGGCTGACCTGGTCACCGCGCTCGAACAGGGCGGCGGCGTCGTCGGGGTCGTCGACCAGACCTTCGAGGGCGGCGGCTCCCAGCAGGGCGCCGCGCATCGGGCCGGAGGCTCGCTCCCAGGTGATGGGCGGCCCGGCGTGCAGGAACTGCCCGCGCTCGAGGCCGAGCACCTCGGAGGCCGGCGCGACGTCGACGAGGTGGGCGGTCACGCCGAGCATCGCCTCCAGGGCGCGCTCGTTGGCCGCCTTGCGGCGTGGGTCGCCGGCGACGGTCGCGAGGTCAGCCTCGGTGCCGGGCATCGGCGGGCGCCAGTCGACCCTGGTGACGTCGACGGCCTGGGCCTCGACGGCATCGGCGAGCAGGTCGGTGCCGACGTTGACGACGCTCATGACGCACCTTCGAGGAGCTCGACCGCGCGCCGGGTCGCGGCGGCGTTGGACAGGTAGACCTCGGCGCCCGCGTCGGCCAGTGCCTGCACCTGGCGCGAGAGTCCCTGGGGGTCGCCGTCGGTGCCGACCACTGTGATCACGACCGGCTTCCCGATGTCGGCGATCGCCGGGACCAGCAGCGCGGCGGGGTCGGGTTCGGCGCCGTGGCCGAGCACCACGTCGAGGAGCAGGACCGCGGTGTCGGCGTCGGCGGCAGCATCGGCGAGGTGCTCCAGCCGGATCGTCGGGTCGACCATCGGGTGCGCTCGCCCGGACGTGTACTCGTCGTCGCCGAAGTCGACGAAGCTGTGGCCGGTGCCGGACTCCAGCGGTTCCTCCGCCAGCAGCCGCGACTCCGTCGCCAGGGTGCCGCCGACGAAGAGTCCGCGCAGGAAGCGGCCGCTGGACGCCGTCGTGGCCGAGCCGCTGACCGGCCAGGCCGGCACGTCGGCGCCGAGCGTGCCGAGCACCGCCTCTGCCGCCGCGGTCAGGTCGGGCTGGCCGGGGCCGAGCAGCGCGAGCTGCACCGGGGTGTCCAGGCTCTCGGCGTACGCCTCGATGGCGACGGCGACGTCGTGGGCCGGCGGCTTGGAGATCAGCACGATCAGCTGGATGTCCGGATCGGCGTCGAGGCGACGGAGGGCTTCCCTGGTGGCCAGGCCGCCGACGGTCTCCGACAGGTCGCGGCCGCCGACGCCGAGTGCGGACTTCACGCCGACACCGGCGTGGTCGAGCAGGGCCAGGATCTGCTGGCAGCCGGTGCCCGAGGCGGCGACGATGCCGACCGGTCCGGGGCTGACCACGTTGGCGAAACCGAGGCCGAGCCCGTCGATGACGGCGGTGCCGCAGTCGGGTCCCATCACCAGCACGCCGCGGTCGGCGGCTGCGCGCTTGAGCGCGAGCTCCTGGTCCACCGGCACGTTGTCGCTGAAGATCATCACGTCGTGACCGGCCTCGACCGCGTCCATGGCCTCGACCATCGCCGACGGCCCGGGCACGGAGATCAGCACGACCGCGTCGGGGGCGCCGCGGAGGGCCGATCCCGTGGTGCGCGGTGGTGCCAGCTCGGCCGAGCCGGTGGGTCGTCGGGAGGCCGCGGCCAGCGCCTGCTCGACGCCGGCCAGCGCCGCCGCCAGGTCATCGGGACCGTCGACCTTCAGGGCCACGACGAGGTCGTTGGTGGTGGCCTCGGCCGGCACCTCGAACCCCATGCCGATGAGCACGTCGACGTTGAGAGCGGTGGCCATCGCGACCTGGGCCGCCACCACGCCCGGCAGGCCCTGCACGGAGCGGCTGACCTGCAGCAGGGTCACGGAGTCGGCGTAGGCGCCGGGCCGCAGCTCGACATGGCTGTGTGTCATTCGGGGGGAGGTCATGCGGCCAACGCCCAGCGCGCGCCCTCGAGCAGCCCCGCACCCGAGGTGTGGCCTACCGCGGCCAGCGTGGCCTCGGCCGCCGCCTGTCCTGGGGTGCCGAGCGAGGCGGCGTACGCCGCGAACTCGGGGATCACCTCGCCGCGCATCGCGCAGTCGAGCAACGTCGCAGAGAACAACGTGGTGCGTGGCAGCAGCCGGCGTACCTCGTCGTCGAGGTCGGGTGACGGCACTCCGGCCGCCCGGTGAATCGCCAGCCATCCGCAGAGCACGTCATCACCGTACGGCGTGAGGCCGTCGCCGCAACCCAGGAGATCGGCGGGCTTCGGCGGCGCCAGGTCGGCCAGGGTCGCCTCGATCGTGGGGACCGACGTGGCGACGAGCCGGCCGATCACCACCGCGGTGTCGTCGAGGTGCAGCACCCCGCCCTCGACGTGACACTGGTCGACCTCCGGCAGCGAGGTCGCGCGCGACCTGAGCGCGCACGGCACCTGCGTGGCCCTGGCGGAGACGACCCCCAGGGCCCAGCCGTCGAGCTCGACGTACACGGCGTCGGGCCCGCGGTGCAGCACGGACAGGATCTGGTCGTCGGCGGCCTTCAGCCTGGCGGCGACGTGCTGCGGCGCGCTGACCGGCATTCGCGACGCTGACACGGGTCAGACGCTACCCCCACCCGTTGCGGCGTTCCTCCCGGCAGTTTCGGCCCGGAGGGTGTCTCATATGGGGAGCACGCGGTTAGTGCACCGCGTCCGCACCCCCAGGAGGCGTCATGTCGATGTTCCGCTGGCAGCAGGTTGATCCGGGTCCGGGGGAGGCGGTCGCACCCGACCAGCGACTCCCGTGGCCGAAGACGATCGGCATCGGGGCCCAGCACGTGGTGGCCATGTTCGGTGCCACGTTCGTGTTCCCGCTGGTGATGGGTCTCGACCCCAACCTCGCGATCATGTTCTCGGGCATCTGCACGATCCTCTTCCTGCTGATCGTGAGCAACAAGGTGCCGAGCTATCTCGGCACCAGTGCATCGTTCGTGGCCAGCGTCGCCGCGATCCGCGCGCAGGGCGGGGACTCGTCCGACGTCACGGGCGCGATCATGGTGGCCGGCATCGTGCTGGCCCTGGTCGGCGTGCTCATCCACTTCGCCGGAGCGGGGCTGATCCACAAGATCCTCCCCCCGGCGGTCACCGGCGCCGTGGTCATGCTGATCGGCTTCAACCTCGCGCCCGTGGTCGCCGGGGTCTACTGGCCGGAGGACCAGTGGATCGCGCTGATCACCGCGACTTTCCTCGTGGTGGTCGCGGTCATGGCCAGGGGTTTCATCTCCAGGATCGCGGTCTTCCTCGCGCTGGTGTTCGGCTATCTCATCTCGTGGCTCGCCGACCGGATCTTCGGCTCCATCGACTCCGTGATCGCGGGCAGCGCCGAGAGCAGCGAGCACGACCGGATCCATGGGTGGGCCAACGTCGAGGGAGCTGACTGGATCGGGTTCCCGAGCGGCACCCTCAGCGACGGCGTCGACGTGGTGCACGGCCCGAGCTTGTCGCTCACGTTCATCCTGCTGGTCCTCCCCGGCGTGATCGCTCTGATCGCGGAGAACACCGGGCACGTGAAGGCGGTCGCCGAGATGACCGGCGACGACCTCGACCCCTATATGGGCCGAGCGATCGGTGCCGATGGACTGGCCACCACGCTGGCCAGCGTGTTCGGCGGCTCGCCGACCACGACGTACGCCGAGAACATCGGGGTCATGGGCGCCACCCGGGTCTACTCGACGGCCGCCTACTACGTCGCCGCGCTCGTAGCGATCCTGCTCGGCCTCTGCCCCAAGTTCGGTGCGGTGGTCGCGGCCACACCTGGCGGGGTGCTCGGCGGCATCACCTTGGTGCTCTACGGGATGATCGGTCTGGTGGGCGCCAAGATCTGGGTCGAGAACCGTGTCGACTTCGGCGAGCCCATCAACCTGGTCGGTCTCGCAGCCGGGCTGATCGCGGGCATCGGCGGGGTGACGCTGGTGATCACCGACGACTTCCAGCTGGGCGGCATCGCCCTGGGCACGATCCTGGTGATCGTCTACTTCCACCTGGTCAAGGGCCGCACCGGAGCAGGAGCCGGCGAGGTCACGAAGGCCCTATGAAGCCAGCCCCCTTCGCCTACGTCCGCCCGGGATCGCTGGCCGATGCTGTCACCGCACTGGCCGGCGACCCGGGCGCCAAGGTCCTGGCGGGTGGGCAGTCGCTGGTGCCGCTGCTCTCGATGCGGCTGGCCGCGCCCTCGACGCTGGTCGACATCAACGGGCTGCCCGGCCTCGACGAGGTGACGGTGACCGACGAGGGGGTGCGGATCGGCGCGCTCGCCCGGCACTCCGACGTACTGGCTTCCGACGACGTACGCCGGGTGCAGCCGTTGGTCTCCCTGGCGCTGTCGCACGTGGCCCACGCGACCATCCGCAACCGCGGCACCACGGTCGGGTCGCTGGTGCACGCCGACGCGGCGGCGGAGATGCCGGTGGTGCTGACCTTGCTCGGAGGTTCGGTCGAGGTGGCCGGATCCGGAGGCACGCGCACGATCCCGGCCTCCGAGCTGTACGTCGGCCCACTGGAGTCCTCGCTGGCGCACGACGAGATCGCCACGTCGGCGTTCTTCCCTGCGCTGGCCGACGGCGGGCGGGTGGCCTTCGAGGAGGTCGCGCGCCGGCACGGTGACTACGCGCTGGTCGGGGTGGCCGCGGTGGCTCAGGGCGACCAGGTGCTGGCGGGCTTCGTCTCGGTCAGCGACACTCCCGTAGTGGTGGATCTGTCCGGAGTGCCGGCCGACGAGGCGGGTGACGTCGCGCTCCAGTACGTCGACCCGGCGACCGACATCCACGCCACGGCCGACTACCGGGCTGAGCTGGTGCGGGTGCTGACCGCCCGGGTCGTCAGGGCGGTGACCGGTGCCTGAGGAGCTCCAGGAGGTCCGGCTGCTCGTCAACGGTGTCGCGCACGACGTGAAGGTGCCGCCGCGGCGGCTGCTGTCGGATGCCCTCCGCCACGACCTCGGCCTGACCGGCACCCACGTCGGCTGCGAGCACGGTGTCTGCGGCGCCTGCACGATCCTGGTCGACGGCCGTCCGATGCGCTCCTGCCTGATGTTCGCGGTCTCGGCTGTTGGCCTCGAGATCACGACCGTCGAGGGCCTCACGAACGCGGACGGCTCGCTGAGCCCGGTGCAGCAGGCGTTCGCCGAGTGCCACGGGCTGCAGTGCGGCTTCTGCACGCCGGGCTTCCTGACCACGATCACCGCCGGCCTGCGCGACAACCCGCAGCCGACCCACGACGAGGCCCGCGACATGATCGCCGGCAACCTCTGCCGCTGCACCGGCTACCAGAACATCGTGAAGGCCGTGGAGAGAGCGGCCGGTCTCGATACGCCCGCTCGTTCCTCGCGGGCTACTCGATCACCGAAGGACTCCCAATGACCACCAAGCTGATGGGTCAGGGCATCCAGCGCACCGAGGACCAGCGGTTCCTGCGCGGTCACGGGCGCTACGTCGACGACGTACACGTGGCGCCGGACACCCTGCACGCCGCCGTACTCCGGTCGCCGCATGCGCACGCGCGCATCGTCGACATCGACGTCGAGGCCGTGCTCGACATCGAGGGCGTGCACGTCGTCTGGACCTACGACGACCTCGCCGACCTGTCCGCGCCGATGGGTGAGCCGCTGCCGCTGCTGATCCCGCACCCGGACCTGACCCATGGCCGCACGCAGTACGCGCTGGCCAAGGACGAGGTCAACTACATGGGCGAGGCGATCGCGTTCGTGGTCGCCGACGACCGCTACGTCGCCGAGGACGCGGTCGGCCTGATCAAGGTGACCTACGAGTTCCTGCCTCCGGTGGTCGGCATCGACGCGGCGCGCGCGGCCGACCGGCTGGTGCACGACGACGTGCCCGGCAACGTCGGCGCCCGGATGGAGCAGAACACCGGCGACGTGGAGGCGGCGATCGCTGCTGCGCCGCGCCGGCTCGAGCTCGACCTGACCATCGAGCGCAGCGCCTGCACGCCGATGGAGGGGCGCGGCACGGTCGCTCGCTGGGACGCGGACACCAACCGGCTCCAGGTCTGGTCGTCGACCCAGACCTCCACCGGTGTGCGCGCCGCCGTGGCGGTGAAGCTCGGGCTCGACCTCGGCCAGGTCGACGTGATCACGCCCGACGTCGGCGGCGGCTTCGGCGTGAAGATCAACCACCCGTGGCCCGAGGAGCTGCTCGTGCCCCTGGCCGCGCGCGCCCTCGGCCGGACCGTGAAGTACACCGAGGACCGCCGCGAGCACTTCATCTCCAGCGCCCACGAGCGTGCGCAGGTGCAGCACATCGAGGTCGGCTTCGACGACGACGGCCGGATCCTCGGGCTGGACGTGATGTTCTGGCACGACCACGGCGCCTACACGCCGTACGGCCTGATCGTCCCGATCATCACCTCGACCCAGCTGCTCGGGCCCTACAAGCCCGCCGTCTACCGGGTGCGCTTCGAGTCGCTCTACACCAACACCGTGATGGTCACGCCCTACCGCGGCGCCGGCCGGCCGCAGGGCTGCTACGCGATGGAACGCACCATGGACGCCATCGCCGCCGAGCTCGGGCTCGATCGCGCCGAGGTGCGGGCCAACAACTTCATCCAGCCCGACGAGTTCCCGTACGAGCAGGGGCTGGTCTTCCAGGACGGCCGGGAGCTGACCTACGACTCGGGCGACTACCCGGCGTCGCTGGAGAAGATCAAGGCGCTGGTGGGCTGGGACGAGTTCCCGGCGTACCAGGCCGAGATGGCGGCAGTCGGGCGCCGGGTCGGCATCGGGCTCGCCTGCTACGTCGAGGGCACCGGCGTCGGGCCCTACGAGGGCGCGCACGTGCACATCGAGACCAGCGGCAAGGTCAAGGTGGCGACTGGCCTCACGACGCAGGGGCAGGGCCACGCGACGGTCTTCGCGCAGCTGGTGGCCGACGAGCTGGGCTGTCGGTTCGAGGACGTCGAGGTGGTCACCGGCGACACCCGCCGGATGCCGTACGCCGTCGGCACCTTCGCCTCCCGGGCTGCGGTGATGAGCGGCTCGGCCATCCACCTGGCGGCCAAGCGCGCCAAGGAGAAGGTGCTGCGGATCGCCGCCGAGGCGCTGGAGGCCTCCGAGGACGACCTCGAGATCGTCGACGGTGTGGTGTCGGTCAAGGGCTCTCCGGGCTCGTCGATCGACCTCGGCACCGTGTCGGTGCTGTCCAACCCGCTTGCGCTACGCGTTCGACGAGGCGTCGAAGGCGGCCACCCAGTTCTCGATCGGCGATCCCGGCAAGCCGCCGGTGGCGGAGGACGACGAGCCGGGGCTCGAGGGCCGCGACTTCTACTCGCCCGAGCGGGCGACGTTCGCCTCCGGCATGCACGCGGTGATCGTCGAGACCGATCCCGAGACCGCCGAGATCACGATCCTCAAGTACGCCGTCGTCCACGACTGCGGCCGGCTGATCAACCCGATGATCGTGGAGGGGCAGATCCACGGCGGCGTGGCGCAGGGCGTCGGCGGCGCGCTCTACGAGCGGATGGCCTACGACGAGTCGGGCCAGCTGCTCAACGCTTCCTTCATGGACTTCCTGATGCCCTACGTCACCGAGATCCCCGACGGCATCGACATCGACCACCTCGAGACCCCCTCGCCGCTCAACCCGCTCGGCATCAAGGGCGCCGGCGAGGCCGGGGTGATCCCGTCGGCAGCCGTGTTCGCGGCCGCCATCGAGGACGCCGAGAAGATCACCATCACGGCGATGCCGATCTCGCCCTCCGACCTCTTCGAACTGCGACGGAGCCAGTCATGAAGATCAGCGGTGCCAACGTCGTGCCCTACCCCGTCGGCCAGGTCTGGGACGCGATCCTCGATCCGCGCGTGCTCGTGCGGACCATCCCGGGCTGCGAGCGGCTGGAGACCACCGGCGACAACTCCTACGCGATGACCGTGACCGCCGGGGTGGCCGCGATCAAGGGCACCTACGACGGCTCCTGCACGCTCTCCGACCTGACCGAGCACCAGTCGCTGGTGATGCGGTTGCAGGGTGCGGGCGCACCGGGCACCGTCGATGCCACGGTGGACGTGGCCTTCGAGGACCTCGGCGCCGAGGGCACCCGGATCTCCTACGACGCCGACGCGGTCGTCGGCGGCATGGTCGGCGGTGTCGGCCAGCGCATGCTGGCGTCGGTGTCGAAGCGGATGGCTGGTGAGTTCTTCGGCAACGTGGGTGACGCGATCGGCTCGCCTGGGGTCTCGGCAAGCTCGACCACCGGGGTCTCGGCAAGCTCGACCACCGAAGGGGTGTTCACGGCTCCGGCCAAGCCCGGCGGCGCACTCGGCAACGACTTCGTGAAGGGGATCGCGGTCGGCGCGGGCCTGGTCCTTCTGGGCGTGATCGCCGGCTCGGTCTTCGGCCGCCGCCGATGAGGGTCGGCGTCGCGGGGCTGGGCCGGATCGGGCCGTTCCACGCGCGCACCCTCGCCGGGCTGGGGCACGACGTGGTGGTCACCGACCTGCGCGCCGACCTCGCGGAGGCGACCGCCCGCGAGCACGGCTACGGCGTGGCCGCCGACGTACCGACTCTGCTCGGGGAGGTCGACGCCCTGGTGATCACCACCGACACCAGCTCGCACGCGGCGCTGCTGCAGGAGGCGGTGGCCGCCGGCGTGCCGACGTTCTGCGAGAAGCCGGTCGCGGTCACGCTCGAGGAGACGATCGACCTCGTGGCTCTCGTCGAGGGGAGCGGCGTGCCCGTGCAGGTCGGCTTCCAGCGGCGCTTCGACGTCGGCTACCTGCGGGCGCGGGAGGCAGTGGCCTCGGGCGAGCTGGGGTTCGTGCACTCGCTGCGGTCGACCACGCACGACCAGTCGCCGCCGCATCCGGACTACCTGCCCACCAGCGGTGGCATCTTCCGCGACTGCAACATCCACGACTTCGACGTGATCCGGTTCGTCACCGGCCGCGAGATCAGCTCGGTGTACGCCGTGGGCGCCAACAAGGGCGCGGCCTTCTTCGCCGAGGCGGGCGACGCCGACACCGGCGCCTCGCTGCTCACGCTCGACGACGGCACGCTGGCCACGGTGACCGCCACCCGCTACAACGGCGCGGGTCACGACGTCCGGCTCGAGGTGCTCGGGTCCGAGGGGGCGATCGGCGTCGGCTACGACGACTCGCTCGCGATCACCTCCGCCGAGCCCGGCGTGGACTACCCGCGGGGGCCGCGGGTGGCGACGTTCCTGGAACGGTTCGGGCCGGCGTACCAGGCAGAGATGGCGGCGTTCTGCGAGGCCGTGAGCGTCGGTGCGCCGACCGCCTGCCCGATCGCGGACGCCCTCGCGGCGTTCCGGATCGCGGAGGCGGCTCAGCGCAGCTGGGAGACGGGGGCGTCCGTCGCGCTGGCGGACATCGCGTCATGAGCGAGATGTCGGTCGAGTCGACTGCTCTGGAGATGGCCGCGGCGGTGAGGGACCGGTGGATCTCGGCGCGCGAGCTGCTCGAGCTGCACCTGCAGCGGATCGACGAGCGCAACGGCGACCTCAACGCGATCGTCGCGCTGGACGTCGACCGAGCTCGACAGGGCGCCGCTGCGGCCGACGAGCACCTCGCTTCGGGTGCCCCGCTCGGTGCGCTCCACGGGCTGCCGTTCGCGGTCAAGGACACCCACGCCGTCGCGGGCTGGCGGACGACGTACGGCTCGACGATCTTCGCCACCCATGTGCCGTCGGCCGATGAGCTGCTGGTCGAGCGCATCCGGCGGGCCGGCGTCGTACTCCTCGGCAAGACGAACACGCCGGAGTTCGCGGCGGGCTCACACACGTTCAACCGCGTCTACGGCACCACCCGCAACCCCGTCGACCGCACCCGCTCGGCGGGTGGCTCGAGCGGTGGGGCGGCGGCGGCCTTGGCCGCCGGGATGGTGCCGCTGGCCGACGGGTCCGACATGGGCGGCTCCTTGCGCAACCCGGCGTCGTTCTGCGGCGTGGTGGGTCTGCGGCCGTCGTTGGGGCGGGTGCCGGAGTGGCCGCTCGCCAACCAGTGGGAGACGACGTCGGTCGGGGGGCCGTTGGCGCGGAATGTCTCGGATGTGGCGTTGCTGCTGTCGGTCTTGGCCGGCCCGGATCCCCGTGCTCCGTTGGCTCTCGGCACGCCTGGTGCTTCGTTTGCGCCACCCCTGGTGGGGTCCTTGCGTGGCCTGCGAGTGGCGTGGTCGCTCGATCTCGGCGGTGCCTTCGAGGTCGATCCCGAGGTGGCTCGGGTGGTCGAGGACGCGGGTCGGCTGGTGGCCCGGTCGGGCGCGAAGGTGTTCGGCGCCTGGCCGGATCTCTCCCTGGCGGACGACACGTTCCGGACCCTTCGGGCCTGGAACTTCCAGGCCAAGTACGCCTCGCTGTTGGCGCAACATCCGACCGCCTTCAAGCAGTCGCTCGCCGACAACATCCGCGCCGGGGAGGGGCTCACGGGTGCCGACGTCGCGCGGGCATACGCGCAGCGGACCACTCTCGCCGAGACGATGCGGATCTTCTTCCGGAAGTACGACGTCCTGATGCTGCCGGTCTCCCAGGTCCCGCCGTTCCCTGCCGACCAGGAGTACCCCACGTCGATCAACGGCGTCGTCATGGAGTCGTACCTGGACTGGATGCGTTCCGCCTTCTTCATCACCGTCACCGGCTGCCCGGCGATCTCCGTGCCTGCCGGCTTCACTCCCTCTGGCTTACCGGTCGGCGTGCAGATCGTTGCTCCCCATGGTGCTGACCGTCGCTTGCTCGAGGTTGCTGCTGCCTTTGAGGCTGCTCGCTCACAGGCTGGTTGACGATCTGTTGCTGAGTGTTGCTCGGGGTGGTTGGTTTCGTGTCACGGTGAGGTGGTTTCGAGGCCCGCAAGCGAGCACCTCAACCACCGCAGAACGGCGTTCCCGGTGGTCGAGCTTGTCGAGACCCTGGCAGGTGATGTGCCCAAGCCGACCGACGGTGGCTGAGGTGCGAGGAGCGTCAGCGACGAGCCTCGAGACCCCTGTGGAGTAAGGGGAAACTCGTTACCCGATCGCCGAACAGAGCATCTGCCTGCCCGAGGCTGGTGCCGCGCACAAGGGTCAGAACACCCTGGTCGACTTTCATTGCGTGTTCCCGCACTGCACCAAACCAGCAGCCGGTGCGACACCGACCACGTCGTCCCCTACGACAGCGGCGGCCCCACCGGCTCCGAGAACACCGCGCCGCTGTGCCGACGACCCACGAACCCTGACCACCAAGCCCCACGCCCGGCCAGACTTCGATGGCCGGGGCAGGTGGCATGCCCAGGGACAACAAATGGTTCGTCGCCGGTCCGATCAGCCGCGACGATGAGGACCGTGCGACTCCTGGTGATCTTCGGTCCGCCCGCCGTGGGCAAGATGACGGTCGGGGCAGAGGTCGCGCGTCGCGGCGGCTTCCGGCTCTTCCACAACCACGCGCTCATCGAGCCGCTGCTCGACGTCTTCGACTACGGCACGCCGGCCTTCATGACGCTGCTGGACGAGTTCCGGATCCGGGTCGTGGAGGAGGCGGCGGCGAGTGGGGCCGACCTGGTGTCGACGATCGTGTGGGCGCTGCAGCTGGCGGAGGACGCGGTGACCATCGGTCGGTACATCGCGCCGTACGTCGACGCGGGAGGCGAGGTGGCGTTCGCGGAGCTGTTCGCCGGCCTGGAGACCAGGCTGGAACGAAACCGCTCGGAGCAGCGACTGGATGCGAAGAAGTCCAAGCGCGACGTCGAGTGGTCCGATGGCAACGTCCGGGAGCTGGAGCGGCACGTGATGAACACGGGCGGCGGTGCGACTCCTGCGGACGAGCTGCTGGGTCGGCACCGCCACCTGCGGCTGGACAACACGGACGTGTCGCCCGGTCAGGCCGCCGAGCAGATTCTCACCTGGCTCGGCGGCTGACCGGCGACGTCAGGACTCGTACTGCTTGCCGCCGAGGCGCAGGCTGTCCTGCCAGCCACCGCCGCCCATCTGGTAGCACTCCGTGACACCGGGCTCGATCTCGTCGCAGATCTCCTCGGGGGCCGTGGCCGGAGGCATCTCGATGCCGTGGTCGATGCTCGTGCACTCACCGGTGTCGGCGTGGCAGGTGGTCAGCTCCTTCTTGCTGACCGTGAACAGATCGCCCTTGCCGGTCCAGCCGTAGTCCCAGGCGGCGCCGGGGAGCGTGACGTGGTCGCCGGTGTCGACGCTGTAGACGTCCACGCCGTCGGCTTCGCCGTTCACCAGGGCGTCCTCGGAGCTGAACATCGCGTAGCGGCCGTCGGGTGACAGGTTGAAGTAGCCCTTGTCGGGGACGGTCAACAGGGTCTCGCCGGTGGCGACTTCGATCACCGAGGCCGGGCCGGAGTCGGAGGTGATCCGGCCGCCCAGTACGCCGGGGATGCCCGAGCTCACAGCGTCGGTCTCCTCGACGTCGCCGGTGCGCCAGTTGACGACGTACGGCGTGGGGGCGGTGCCGACGTAGACGATGTCGCCGGACAGCGAGACCGGGGGAGCGGCCCAGCCGCCGCCGGGGTCCGCGCTGGGGATCGGAACGCGGGCGACCTCGGTGTCGTCGCGCAGGTCGTGCACGACGACCTCGGCCTGACCGTCGGTGACCTCGGCGTACGCCATGTAGGGCTCGGTCGGGTCGGTGGCGTGGACGGTCTCGTCGAGCGTCACGTTGATCCGGGAGACCGTGCCGTCCGGGTAGACCATCGAGAAGCGTTGGGGGCCGCCGCCGTCACTCCAGTTGTTGTCGCCGTGACGGACGAGCACTCCGACGGAGGTGTAGTGGAGCGACTTGATCGCGTCGTCGTCGATGGCCGCCTTGACGGTGGCGTCGTCCAGGTAGACGGTGGTGCCGATCGAGAAGACGGCGCCGTTGTCGAACGGGGCAGCCGGGTCCGTCTTCGAGTCGTTGTCGTTGCCGCTGAGTGCGTTGACGCCCAGGGCGGTGCCGCCGACGACGACGAGGACGGCGGCAGCCGCTACTCCGGTGAGCAGTCGGCGGCGGCGGCGCAGGCCGCGGCCGCGGGACAGAGCGGTGCCGGCGTCGGGGGGAGGTACGTCGAGGGAGTCGGCTTCGTCGTGGAGCAGCTGGGCAAGTCGTTCAGTCATGGTGAGCTCCTAGCTCGAGCGGGATCACGGCGTCACCGAGAAGGCCGCGGAGTTTGATGAGGGCGTCGGAGGTCTGGCTCTTGACCGTGCCGTCCGAGCAGCCGAGCGCCTGAGCGGTCTGGCCGACGCTCAGGTCTTCGTAGTAGCGGAGCACGATCACCGCGCGCTGCCGTGGCGGCAGCTGGGCCAGGGCGTCGATCATCGCCGGGCGGTCAGTGGGATCGGTCTCGTGACCCGAGTCGGGCAGGGTTTCGGTCGGTCTCTCGTTGCGCCACGACTTCTTGCGGAACCATGACGCGGCGGTGTTGACCAGCACCGTCCGGGCGTACGCCGGGGCGGACTCGACCTCGCGGATCTTCGACCACGAGGCGTAGGTCTTGGCGAGCGTGGTCTGCACGAGATCCTCGGCCTCGGACCGGTCGCCCAGGAGCAGGTAGGCGGTGCGGTGCAGCGAGGCCCAGGAGGCATGCACGAACTCGGTGAACTCCCCATCGGAGGGCGAACGTGACATCGGCGACTCCCTTGCTAGTCACCCTCACAGATGCCGCGGCCGACGGGAACGGTTGGGTCGGTCAGGCATATCCGTGCATCACCAGCACCCGGCCCGCGGGATCAGGCGCTGGAAAGTCATCGACATCGATGCGATGGGGCCGGATTCCAGTACCGCCGGGCCTTCTAGACTTCGACCGACTGTTGAGACGCAGAAGGGGGAAGGTCGCGTGCCAGTGGGCCAACTCGCGGGGCAGATCTCAAGCACCGCGAGTGACCGCGATGGCTAAGCGGGTGCGGGTGATCGGTGTCGGCCCTGGCGATCCGGACATGGTCACGGTCGAGGCGCTGGGGGCGTTGCGCTCGGTCGCGTACTTCATCGTCTCCGACAAGTCTCCGCGCGGTGGGATGCCTGATCCTCTGGTCGCCGCGCGCGGTCGGCTGCTCGAACGGCATCTCGGCCACACGCCGGTGGTCGTGCGGATCGAGGACCCCGTGCGCGAGCGCCGGCCCGAGGCGACCGGCACCCAGGAGGAGTACGCCGCCGCCGTCGAGGCCTGGCACGAGGCCAGGTCGCAGGCCTACGAGGCCGCCCTGCTCGCCCACGACGGCGACGCCGGCTTCCTGGTCTGGGGCGACCCGGCCTTCTACGACTCGACCATCCGGATCCTGGAGCGGGTCTTACAGCGCGGGGTGGTGTCCTTCTCTCTCGACGTCCTCCCCGGGATCTCCAGCATCCAGCTCCTGGCGGCTCGTCACCGGATCGTGCTCCACGAGGTCGGCGACCCCTTGCACATCACCACCCGCCGTCGGTTGCGCGAGGCGATCTCGCAAGGCCAGGAGAACCTGGTCGTCATGCTCAACTCGTCCATCGAGCTGGACGGACTCGAGGACTGGCTGATCTGGTGGGGCGGAAACCTCGGCACCGCCAGCGAGGAGCTCGTCGCCGGTGCTGTTGGTGATGTGCTGGCTGAGATCCACCCCGCCCGGGAGCGGGCTCGGGATTCTGCCGGCTGGGTGATGGACATCTACCTGCTGCGGCGGAACTGACGTCCCGGTGGTCGAGCCGTGTGTAGACCTCTGTAGGTAACCGTGTTTCGTTGTGGTCGTCGTCCTCTTCGGAACTGGCGGTTGGGTCACGGTGGTTGAGGTGCGAGGAGCGTCAGCGACGAGCCTCGAAACCCCTGTGGAGTAAGGGGAAACTCGTTATCCGACCGTGACCAGGCAGGCCGGTGGATAACCCCTGATTTCGGGCCGACGGTGTCGGTGGTCGGTGCTTGGATTGATCCATGACCAGCACCCGATCCGAGACCACGAGCAGCACCATGCTGCTGCGGTGCTGTCCGGGCTGCGTGGTCACCAGGCCGACCGCGATGCTGCGGAGATCCGGATCCTGCAGACCACCATCGAGTGGGCGGTGCTGCACGAGGTCGAGCCGGACCAGGACCACGCCCACCACGCGCACCACGGGTTCTTCGGTGACCGTCCGGTCCCGCTGGCCGGTGTGGGTGCGCCGTTGGTCTCGGAGTTCGCGGCGATGGAGTACGCCGCCGCGCTCGGGATGTCGACCGAGGCCGGCAACACCTACCTGGGCCGGGCACTGGAGCTGCGCTACCGCCTCCCGCGCCTGTGGGCACGGGTGATCGAGCGGGAAGCTGCCGGTGTGGCGAGCCGGCCGGATCGCCGACCACACCATGACCCTCCCGGCCGAGGGCGCCGCGCATGTCGACCGCTACCTCGCCCCGGTCGCCCACTCCTGTTCCTGGGCGCAGCTGGACCGCACGGTCGAAGAGGCCATGGTGCGGTTCGACCCCGACGCTGCGAAGGCCAAACGGCGAGCAGCGGCCGAGAAGCGGCATGTCGATGTCCAGCTCGACCAGGTCTCCTTCGACGGCACCGTCCGCATCGATGCCGAGGTCGACCTCGCCGATGCCCTGGATCTCGAGGACGCGCTCCGGGCCGGGGCGAAGCAGCAGGCCGACCTCGGGTCCACCGAATCCCTGGACGTACGCCGCTCGATCGCGCTCGGTGACCTGGCCCGCCGCCAGCTCGCCTTCGGGTTCGACACCGAGGCACCCGGCCGGCCGTTGGAGCTCCACGTCCACCTCTCCGACGACTTGGTCGGCCGGTGTGCCAACACCCGGTCCCCGATCAGCGTGGACCAGATCCGCGAGTGGTGCGGCAACCCGGACGCCAAGATCACGGTCAAACCGGTGATCGATCTCAACGAGCACATCCACGTCGAGGCCTACGAAGCCCCGGACCGGCTCAAGGACCAGAACGCTCTGGTCGACGTTCATTGCGTGTTCCCGCACTGCACCAAACCAGCAGCCCGGTGCGACACCGACCACGTCGTCCCCTACGACAGCGGCGGCCAGACGAGCTCAGCCAACACCGCGCCCCTGTGTCGTCGACACCACCGCGCCAAGACCCATTCGACGTGGGACTACTCCGTCCTGGACCGCGGCACCTACCTGTGGACCACCCCCAACGGCATCAAGCTGATCCGCGACCACCGCGGCACCCACGAACCCTGACCACCACGCCCCACACCCCGGCCAGAACCTGATGGCCGGGGCTGTTGGTGTGACCTCCCTGGGCTTAGGCGAATGCGAGACCAAGAGCAGCAAGTCGACGGCGTGCGTCGTCGAGGCCCTTCTCGTTCTCAGCCTGGTCGATTCCGCCAGTGAGGTCGTTGGCGGCTAGCCGCCGCGCGAAGTACGCGCCTTGGACTGCCTCCCGGAATCGGCGGAACGCATCGAGGTGGTGTGCCTCCTCGTCCGTGAGAGCACCTGAGGTCCGGTAGGTAGAGAGGAACGCAGCTGCCGGTTCGGGACCGCCCAGGTACATCACAGCGGAGGCCACGTCGTAGAGGACCGGCCCTCTCCGGGCCCCTGCCCAATCGATCAGACCAGTGACCATGGTGTTGTCGTTGTGGACGAAGGCCTCTGGTGCCGGATCTGTGTGAAGAACCGACCAGGTGACGTTCAAGGGATCAGTCTCGGCGCGCACTGCCTTTACGGTCTGAACCAGCCAAGGATGCGAATGGACACCCGGGAGATCCGGCGCGATCCATTCCGTCATGAATGTGGCCACACCTGAACCAGTGGCCTGCCTACCTGCGAGGTGGATGCCCGCCAGCGTGCTGGCGATCCGTTGTTGCTCTTCGTCGGTCTCGCCCTCGAGCTCGCGGCCGGGCACGAACTCGAGCAGTGCCAGGCTTCGATCGGTCAGAAGCAGGTCACCATCAGTCGTGGGCACCGGTCGCCCCGTGACGAACCCGGCGTCGGCGAGCTCCGTCGCGATCTGGCAGCCCGCGACCAGATCGGCCATCGCGGCGGACGGCACTCGCTTTGCGACGTAGGTCGATCTCTGGTGCTCGACGAGCCATGTCTCTGAGTTCATCCCGCCGCTCAGCGGCCGGACGTCAGTGCCGCGCAAGCCCCAGAACCTGTCGAGCAGCTCAGCAATGTCCGCCTCGGGGCTCAACCGGTCGCACCGAACTGCTCGACGCGGATCGTGTCGGCGCGCACCCCGGCCTCGCCGAGGAGGCGGGTGGCGAAGGAGGCGAAGCCGACCGAGCCGCAGACGTACGCGCGCTCGGTGCCGGCGACGAGGGGCACGATCTCCTCGAGGTACGGCGGCGCCGCGACGCGGTCGCCGAGGTTCTCGCGGGTGAGGGCGACGAAGGCGCCGGCGGCCAGGAGCTCGTCGGCGTAGGGAAGGTCAGCGAGGGTGCGGGCGACGGCCACCACTCGCAAACGATCCAAAGAGCCAGTCCGGGCGGCGTAGCGGAGCATCGAGACGATGGGGACGACGCCGGAGCCGCCGGCGATGCAGATGGCGGGAGCTTCGCCGGTCCAGGTGAACCAGCCGCCGATGGGGCCGCGGAGCTCGACGACGTCGCCGACGCGGGCCTCGTCGTGGAGGAAGCCGGAGACCTCGCCGTCGGGGAGGCACTCGACCATCAGCTCGAGGAGCGGGTCGGCCGGGTCGGAGGCGACGGAGTAGGAGCGTTGGGCGGTGTAGTCGTCGGGGGCGCGGAGGCGGATCACGTAGTGCTGGCCGGGGAGGTGGTCGATGCGATCCGCGACCTCGATCCTCAGCTTGACCAGGCGGTCGCCGAACCGTTCGATCTCGATCACCTCACCGGTGGTCCAGGCGCCGACCGGGGGAGTGATCACGGATCGCCCTGGTAGCGCTGCTCGAGCCATGGGTCGCCGCGGTCGTGGTAGCCGTTCTGCTCCCAGAAGCCAGGGCGGTCCGAGGCCATCAGCTCGAGCCGGGTCACCCACTTGGCCGACTTCCAGAAGTAGAGGTGCGGCACCAGCAGCCGCACCGGGCCGCCGTGCTCGACGGTCAGCGGGCGGCCGTCGAAGTCCCAGACCACCCAGGCCTTGCCGTCGGTGACGTCGGCGAGGGGCAGGTTGGTGGTGTAGCCGGTGGTCGAGTGCGCCATCACGTACGCCGCCTCCGGGAGCGGGCCGGCCTGCGCCAGGAGCGTGTCGACGCTGACGCCCGCGAAGGTGGTGTCGAACTTGCTCCAGGTGGTCACGCAGTGGATGTCGCCGAAGTACGTCGACTGCGGAAGGGCGTGCATCTCCCGCCAGGTCCACGTGCGCGGAGTGGCGACCAGCCCGTCGACGGTCATCGTCCACTGCTCGGGGTCGAGGCGCGGTGTGACCTCGGCGGTGAGCGACGGCCAGTCGCGGCCGGTGTCGTACTGGCCGGGTGGCAGGCGCTCGGCACGCTGCTGACGCTGGGCGCGGCGGCTGCCGGTGAAACCACGGGTGATGGGCACTTGTCCTCCTCCTGAGAGGGTAGGCCAGTGCACTACTCCCCGGGCAGGGTCCTGCTCCTCTTCGCCGGGTGCATCGTCCTGGGAGTCGGCGTAGCGCTGCTGCTCACCGCCGACCTCGGCTCCGACGGTTACTCGACCCTGGTCAACGGCTTCTCGATCGCGCTCGACCTCGAGTTCGTGATCGCCAACGTGGTGATCAGCGTGCTCTTCGTGGCGATGGCCGCGGCCCGTCGCGTCTACCCCGGCCTCGGGACCGTGGTCCAGGTGCTGGTCGTCGGCGGCACGGTGTCGCTGCTCCTCGAGCTGCTGGAGACGCCGGACTCCCTGGCCGCGCGGATCGTGCTGCTCGTGGTCGCCTTCCCGGTGCTCGCACTCGGTATCGCGGCGTACCTCGGCAGCCAGACCGGCGCCGGACCAACCGAGGCGGCGGCGCTGGCCTGGGACCCGCCGGTGCCGTTCAAGTGGAGCTACAGCATCGTCCAGGGTGGCGGCGCGCTCATCGGCTGGCTGCTGGGCGCCACCATCGGGGTCGGCACGATCGCGGTGATCGTCGCGCTCGGTCCGCTGGTCGACCTCGTGGCCCGGCTGCTCCATCTCGATGTCCACCAGAACTCGCCCTTGGAGGCAGCTGAATGACCACGACGCGGATTGGTGCTCGGCGGCGGCGGGATCATCGGCATCGCCTGGGAGACCGGGATCGTGGCCGGCCTGCTCGAGGCCGGCATCGACCTCAGCGCGGCCGACGTCGTGGTCGGTACGTCGGCAGGGTCGGTCGTGGGCGCGCAGCTCACGGGTGGTGCGTCGGTGCCCGAGCTGTACGAGTTCCAGATCACGCCTCCTCCGCCGAGTACGCCGCCGACGCTCGGCCCCCGGATCGGCATCGGCTTCGCCGTGGCGATGCTGGGCTCGCGCAACAACCTCGAGGTGCTCGGACGCCGGCTCGGGTCGTTCGCCCTCAAGCAGCAGGCCGGAGGACGGACGCCGTCGGTCGAGGAGCGGTTCGAGGCCATCAGCGCCCGCCTCGGTGATGCCGACTGGCCGAACCCGCGCCGGCTCAAGGTCACCGCGGTCGACGCGAAGAGTGGTGCGTTCCGGGTCTTCGACGGCTCCGACGGGGTCTCGCTGCGCGATGCAGTGTCCGCCAGCTGCGCGGTGCCGGGGGTCTACCCGCCGGTGCCGATCGAGGGCCGCAGCTACATCGACGGTGGCGCGCGGTCGGGCACCAACGCCGACCTGGCCAAGGACTGCGCGCGGGTGCTGGCCCTGGCCCCGATGGACCGGTCGGTCGGCCCGATGAAGAACGTCGAGCAGTCACTGCCGGACACCCCGACCATGGTGATCGCCCCGGACGAGATCGCCCGGGCGTCGTTCGGCAAGAACGTGCTCGACACCTCGACCCGGGTGGCCAGCGCCAAGGCCGGCCACGCCCAGGCCGCGCGGATCGTGGACGCCGTCCGCGAGTTCTGGGTCTAGGCGGCGAGCTTCGCGCCGACCATCAGCACGCGCTCGACCAGGTGGTCGATGGCGTCGACGTCTGGCTTCTCCAGCTCGGTGGTCTCGCCGGTGACCGTGCTGGCGCCGTAGGGATTGCCGTCCTCGAACTTCACCGGGTCGGTGTAGCCCGGTGCCACGACGACACCACCGAAGTGCATGAACGTCGTGTAGAGGGAGAGCAACGTCGACTCCTGGCCGCCGTGCTCGGTCTGGCTGGCCGTGAAGCCGGCGTAGACCTTGTCGGCGAGCTTGCCCTCTTCCCAGAGCGGGCCGAGCGTGTCGATGAAGGCCTGCAGCTGGCTGGAGACGTGGCCGTAGCGGGTCGGCGAGCCCATCAGTACGACGTCGGCCCAGGCCAGGTCATCGGGCTCGGCGTCGGGCTCGCCCTCCACCTCCTTGCGGTGCGCCACCCACTCGTCCTGCGACTCGATCGCCTCCTGCGGCGCGGTCTCGCGGACGTGCCGCAGGCGGACCTCGGCACCCTGCTTCTCGGCTGTCTGCGCGGCCCGCTGGGCCATCTCGTGCACGGTGCCGGTCGAGGAGTAGTAGATGATCGCGATCTTCGTAGCCATGCCGTCCGGTACCCGTGGCAGGCGGCCGTTAACGGGTCGCGGAGGCTCCCTAGGATGGGCGCATGCCCGAAATCTCTCGTGACGAGGTCGCGCACCTGGCCGACCTCGCCCGGATCGACCTGGACGACGCCGAGCTCGACCACCTGGCGCCCCAGCTGTCGGTCATCCTCGAGTCGGTGGCCTCGATCGCCGGCGTGGCCGGCGACGACGTGCCGCCGACCTCGCACCCGATGCCGCTGACCAACGTGTTCCGCGACGACGTCGTGCGGCCCTGCCTGACCGCCGAAGAGGCGTTGTCGGGGGCTCCGGCCGTCGAGCAGCAGCGCTTCGCCGTGCCGCGGATCCTGGGGGACGAGCAGTGAGCGCCGACCTCACCCGCAAGACCGCCGCCGACCTGGCCGCCGACCTCGCGTCCGGCGCGGTCACCTCGGTCCAGCTGACCCAGGCTCATCTCGACCGGATCGGCGAGGTCGACGGAGCCGTGCACGCCTTCCTGCACGTCGACACCGAGGGCGCGCTGGCGCAGGCCGCCGAGTCGGACGCCCGCCGCGCCGCGGGCAACCCCGCCAGCGACCTCGACGGGGTGCCGATCGCGGTCAAGGACGTGCTCGCCACCCGCGGGCTGCCGACCACCTGCGGCTCGAAGATCCTCGAGGGCTGGGTGCCGCCGTACGACGCCACCGTGGTCGCGAAGCTGCGCGCCGCCGGGCTGCCGATCCTCGGCAAGACCAACATGGACGAGTTCGCGATGGGGTCCTCGACCGAGCACTCTGCCTACGGGCCTACCCACAACCCGTGGGACCTCAACCGGATCCCGGGCG
The DNA here is from genome assembly GCA_963769475.1 of uncultured Actinomycetota bacterium. Taxonomy (GTDB): domain Bacteria; phylum Actinomycetota; class Actinomycetes; order Propionibacteriales; family Nocardioidaceae; genus Nocardioides. Next base: position 56,245 of record CAVYLX010000007.1, read on the forward strand.
GATCGGGTGGTGGCTCCGCTGCCGCCCTCGCCTCCTACGAAGCCCCGCTCGCGCTCGGCACCGACACCGGCGGCTCCATCCGGCAGCCCGGTGCGGTCACCGGCACCGTCGGGGTGAAGCCGACCTACGGGTCGGTCTCGCGCTACGGCCTCGTGGCGCTGGCCAACTCGCTCGACCAGGTCGGTCCGGTCACCCGGACGGTGCTCGACGCGGCGATGCTGCACGAGCTGATCGGCGGGCACGACCCGATGGACTCCACGTCCATCCAGGGCAAGGTGCCCGACCTCACCGACGCGGTGCGGCTGGGCGCGACCGGCGACCTGTCGGGTGTCCGGATCGGTGTGGTCAAGGAGCTCGGCGGAGACGGCTACCAGGACGGCGTGCTGGCACGCTTCCAGGAGTCGGTCGACCTGATGGTCGGCGCCGGCGCCGAGGTGGTCGAGGTGTCCTGCCCGACCTTCGTGCACGCACTCGCCACCTACTACCTGATCCTGCCGGCGGAGGCCTCGAGCAACCTCGCGAAGTTCGACGCCATGCGCTACGGCCTGCGGGTGATCCCCGAGGACATCGACAACCCGAGCGCCGAGGACGTCATGCGGGCCACCCGCGACGCCGGCTTCGGCGACGAGGTGAAACGCCGGATCATCCTCGGCACCTACGCCCTGTCCAGCGGCTACTACGACGCCTACTACGGCCAGGCCCAGAAGGTGCGCACGCTGATCTCGCGCGACTTCGACGCGGCGTTCGAGAAGGCCGACGTGCTGATCTCGCCCACCGCTCCGACCACTGCATTCGAGATCGGCGCCAAGGTCGACGACCCGCTGGCGATGTACCTCAACGACCTCGCGACCATCCCCGCCAACCTGTCCGGAGTGCCCGGCATCTCCGTGCCGAGCGGCCTCGCCGACGAGGACGGGCTGCCCGCCGGCGTACAGATCCTGGCGCCGACGATGGCCGACGACCGCGTCTACCGCGTGGGTGCCGCCCTAGAGGCGCTGCTCGCCGCGAAATGGGGCGGGCCTTTGCTCGACCAAGCACCGGAGCTGGCTGGAGGCCCCGCATGACCGACACCCTGGTCCCGTTCGACGAGGTGCTCACGAAGTACGACCCGGCGCTGGGCCTCGAGGTCCACGTCGAGCTCAACACCAACACCAAGATGTTCTGCGGCTGCCCGGCGTCGTTCGGCGAGGAGCCCAACACGTCGGTCTGCCCGGTCTGCCTCGGGCTGCCGGGCGCCATGCCAGTGGTCAACGGCAAGGCGGTGGAGTCGGCGATCCGGATCGGGCTGGCGCTCAACTGCGAGATCGCGGAGTGGTGCCGGTTCGCCCGGAAGAACTACTTCTACCCGGACATGCCCAAGAACTTCCAGACCTCCCAGTACGACGAGCCGATCGCGTTCGAGGGCTTCATGGACGTGGAGGTCGACGGCGAGACGTTCCGGGTCGAGATCGAGCGGGCGCACATGGAGGAGGACACCGGCAAGTCGCTGCACGTGGGCGGCGCGACCGGACGCATCCACGGTGCCGACTACTCGCTGGTCGACTACAACCGCGCCGGCATCCCCCTCATCGAGATCGTCACCAAGCCGATCCTGGGCGCCGGTGCGAAGGCGCCCGCCCTGGCGCGCGCCTACGTGCAGCAGCTGCGCGACCTGATCGTGGCGCTCGACGTCTCCGAGGCCCGGATGGACCAGGGCAACCTGCGCGCCGACGTCAACCTGTCGTTGGCGCCCAAGGTCTCGACAAGCTCGACCACCAACCCCCGGTCCTCGGCACCCGAACGGAGACGAAGAACGTCAACTCCTTCCGGTCCGTCGAGCGCGCGGTGCGCTACGAGATGGAACGGCACGCGGGCGTGCTCGACGCCGGGGGATCGATCCTCCAGGAGACCCGCCACTGGCACGAGGACACCGGGGTCACCACCTCGGGCCGCGAGAAGTCGGACGCCGACGACTACCGCTACTTCCCGGAGCCCGACCTGGTGCCGATGGCGCCGGCGAAGGAGTGGGTCGAGGAGCTGCGCGGCACGCTGCCCGAGAACCCCACCCAGAAGCGCGCCCGGCTCCAGGCCGAGTGGGGCTTCTCCGACCTCGAGATGCGCGACACGGTCGGCGCCGGTGCGCTGCTGCTCGTCGAGGAGACGATCGCAGCGGGCGCCAGCCCGACCTCGGCTCGCAAGTGGTGGCTCTCCGAGCTGGCCCGCCGCGCCAACGACTCGGGCGTCGACATCGCGGAGCTGGGCGTCACGCCGGCCGACGTGGCCGGCGTACAGGCTCTGGTCGAGGCGGGCACGATCAACGACAAGTTGGCCCGCCAGGTCTTCGAGGGCCTGGTCGCCGGTGAGGGCACGCCCGAGGAGATCGTCGCTGCCCGTGGGCTGGCGATCGTCTCCGACGACGGTGCCCTCAGTGCCGCGATCGACAACGCCATCGCTGCCAACCCCGACGTCGCCGACAAGATCCGGGACGGCAAGGTCGCCGCGGCGGGCGCCCTGATCGGCGCGGTGATGAAGGAGATGCGCGGGTCGGCGGATGCCGGCCGGGTGCGCGAGCTGATCCTGGAGAAGCTCAGCTAGACGAGACCGCCGCGCACCGACGGCAGATCCCGGGTCGGCCCACCTTCGACCAGCGCGAGGATCGCCTCCAGGTCGAGATGCTCCTCGATGGCGTCCGCGATGGCGTCGATCCGGGCCTCGCGAGCTGTAGCGAACGAGACTCCGCCGGACCGGAAGCCGTCGATGCCGGCGCACGCCGGCGACCAGCTCGAGCCAGGCGGCCCGGAAGGCGTCGCCTTCCAGGCAGCCGTGCCACATGGTGCCGAGCACAGCGCCAGTGCGGGCCCCGACGGGGAAGTCCTCGGTCTCGCCGACCTCCACGCGCCCGTGGTGGATCTCGTAGCCCGACACGGGGACACCCAAGGCCTGACCCGTCGGCAGGGCCAGCACCTTGTCGGCACCGAACGAGGTCTGGATGTCGAGCAGGCCGAGTCCCTCGGCGCTCGCGCCGGGCTCGCCCTCGACGCCGGCGGGATCGCTGATCAGGCGGCCCAGCATCTGGAAGCCACCGCAGATGCCCAGCACAGCACGGCCCTGGGCCGCGTGCTCCTGGACGGCCGTGTCCAGCCCGCGCTCACGCAGCCAGCCCAGGTCGGCCAGGGTCGCGCGGGTGCCGGGCAGCACCACCACGTCGGCCGAGTGCAGCGCCCGCGGGTGGTCGACGAACGCGACCTCGACCTGGGGCTCCAGGCCCAGGGCGTCGATGTCGGTGAAGTTGCTGATCCGCGGCAGCCTCACGACCGCGACGCGCAGTCGATCACCCTCGGTCGGCGCCGCGGCCGCGCGGTCTCCGACCGACAGGGAGTCCTCGGAGTCGAGCCACAGGCGAGGCAGCCAGGGGAGCACGCCCAGCACCGGTCGGTGGGTCACTGACTCCAGCGTCTCCAGGCCGGGCCGCAGCAGGCCGACGTCGCCGCGGAACTTGTTGACCACGAGCCCGCTGATCAGTGCCTGGTCGGCCTCCTCGAGCAATGCGAGCGTGCCGTGCATGGCGGCGAAGACACCGCCCCGGTCGATGTCGCCGACCAGGAGGGCTGGGATCGAAGCATGCCTGGCGAGTCCCATGTTGATGAAGTCGTGGCGCCGGAGGTTCACCTCGGCCGGACTCCCGGCGCCCTCGCACACCACGACATCGAAACGACTGGAGAGGTCGTCGAACGCGTCGTACGCGGCCGCGGACAGTGCCTCGCGGCCACCGGCGAAGTCGCGGGCGTCGAGGTGACCGGCGGGGCGACCCATGACCACGACGTGGCTGCCCCGGTCGCTGCCGGGCTTGAGGAGTACCGGGTTCATCGCGACCTCGGGTTCGGCGCGGCTGGCGATCGCCTGGACCCATTGCGCGCGGCCCATCTCGAGGCCCTCAGCGGTGACCATGGAGTTGTTCGACATGTTCTGTGCCTTGAAGGGCGCCACCCGCAGGCCCCTGCGCGACAGGGCGCGGCACAGGCCGGTGGTGACGACGGTCTTTCCCGCGTCGGAGGTCGTGCCGAGCACGAGCAGGCTGCCGGTCATCGAGCACACCCTAGGGGTACGCCCGAGTGGTCCATTCCACATGGCGTCGGCAGCTCACCAGGGCCGCAAGGGCGTACAGTGAGCCCGCTCCCGTCCCAAGCGGGAGCGCCACGTGTTCAAGGAAATCCGGTGTGACTCCGGTGCTGTCCCGCAACTGTGAAGCCGGCCGCTCGAGAGGCCGGACGAGCCAGGTCAAATGGCCCGTGGCCACGTAACTACCCTCGGACGAAGGATAGTTCGTGCGGCAACGGCCATCCCTGGCTCTAGCGGTGCGACGACTTTCGTCCTCCGAAATCCGGAGGATGCTGTGCTTCCCATCAATTCCTTGCGCCGCCGCAGAAGCTGGTCGGTGCTACCCCTCTCCCTCGCGCTGCTCTTCACGCTGAGCGCCTGCGGCAGCGACGACGCCGGCGGCGCCGGTGACGACGAGCCCACGACCGCTGCCTCTGAGTCGGCGTTCCCGGTGTCCGTGCTGTCCGGCCCGATCGACGGAGGCGAGGAGATCACGGTCGAGACCGAGCCGCAGTCGATCATCTCCCTGAGCCCGACGGCGACCGAGATGCTGTGGGCGATCGGTGCCGACGAGCAGGTGATCGCGGTCAGCGACCAGTCCGACTACCCCGAAGGGGTACCGACCACGGAGCTGTCCGGGTACGAGCCGAACGTCGAGGCGATCCTCGGCTACGAGCCAGACCTGGTGGTGGCCTCCGGCGACAGTGGCGACCTCGTCGCGGGGTTGGGCGCCGTGGACGTGCCGGTGCTCCTCCTTCCGTCGGCGACCAACCTCGACGAGGCCTACGCGCAGATCGAGCGGCTCGGCGCCGCGACCGGCCACATCGGCGAGGCCGCCGAGGTGGTCAGCGAGATGCAGACCGGCATCGAGGCCGCGCTGGAGGCCGCACCCGACGGTGCCGGCCTGACCTACTTCCACGAGCTGGGGCCGGACCTCTACACGGTCACCGGCAGCACGTTCATCGGCGAGATCTACAGCCTGTTCGGCATGACGAGCATCGCCGACGCCGCCGGCCAGGGCGACGAGTACCCGCAGATCTCGAGCGAGTACGTCGTCTCCGAGGATCCGGATCTCATCTTCCTGGGCGACAACGAGTGCTGCCAGGTCACGCCCGAGGACGTCGGGGCCCGGCCCGGCTGGCAGGAGATGTCGGCGGTGCAGGGCGGCCAGATCCACATCGTCAACGAGGACATCACCAGCCGGTGGGGTCCTCGCGTCGTCGAGTTCGTCGAGCTGATCAGCGACCTCCTGGCCGAGCGCGCCGAGCAGCCCGCTAGCTGATCGGACCGGTCATGACGCTGGAGGTCTCGAGAGCAGCGGAGCGGCCCACGCTGCGTGCGGGGGTGCGTCGCTGGTACGCGACGCGCCCCTCTGCGCGGGCGCTGAAGTTCGCCCTGGGGACCTTCGTGCTGGCCGGCGCCCTGCTCGCCGGGGTGCTGGTCGGCGCGGCCGGCCTCAGCGTCCGGGGCGTCCTGCTGGAGCTGCTCGACGGGATCCCCGGTGTGCACATCGACTCCGGGCTGTCCAAGACCCAGCAGGCGATCCTCTGGCAGATCAGGCTGCCGCGAGTGGTGCTCGGCGCGATGGTCGGCGCCACCCTCGCGGTCGCGGGCACGGCGTACCAAGGCGTGTTCCGCAACCCGCTGGCCGACCCCTACCTGCTCGGGGTCTCCAGTGGCGCCGGTCTCGGGGCGACATTGGGGATCGTGGCCGGTGGCGGCATCGGCCCACTGGGCATCCCGCCGCTGGCGTTCCTCGGCGGGGTGCTCGGGGTCGCGGCGACGTACGCCCTCGGGCCGCAGCGTGGGTGGCAACCGCGGCGCCGTCGTGATCGTGCTGGCCGGCGTCGCGGTCGGCGCTTTCTTCAACGCCATCCAGAACTTCGTGCAGCAGCGCTACGACGACTCGCTGCTCGCGGTCTACTCCTGGATGCTCGGCCGGCTTGAGCACCGACGGCTGGTCCGACGTCCTGATAGCGCTGCCCTACGTCGTGGTCTCGTGCGGCACGATCATGCTCTACCGGCGCACGCTCGACGTGATGGCCGTCGGCGATGTCGAGGCCAGCAGCCTCGGCGTCAACCCCGCTCGGGTGCGCCTGGTGCTGGTGCTCGCCGCCACGCTCGGCACCGCCGCGGTCGTCAGCGTCAGTGGGCTGATCGGCTTCGTCGGCATCGTGGTGCCGCACGCCGTGCGGCTGCTCTTCGGTGCCGCCCACCACACCCTGCTGCCGCTCGCGCTGCTGTTCGGTGCGGCCTTCCTGGTGCTCGCCGACGTGGCCGCCCGGTATGCCCTGGCGCCGGCCGAGCTGCCGATCGGCGTGGTCACCGCTGTGGTCGGTGCGCCGTTCTTCCTGATCGTGCTGCGTCGCTACAAGGGACAGCTGTGAGCGTCGCGTACCGCGGTCGAGTGCCACGACGTCGGGGTCGAGCGGGGCGGCGTGGCCGTCGTGGCCGGTGTGGACCTGGAGATCGAGACCGGCGACTGGGTGGCCATCGTCGGCCCCAACGGCGCCGGCAAGACCTCGCTCCTGCACGCCATCGCGGGGCTCCTTCCCGCCACGGGCCGGATCGGGGTGGCGGGGCTGGACCCCGCGCACTCGTCCCGGCGCCGGATGGCGCGGGTGGTCGCGCTGATGCCTCAGAGCCCGATCGTGCCCGAGGGCGTCAGCGTGCGAGAGCTGGTGCAGCTCGGGCGCACCCCTCACCTCCGGAGGTTCGGCACCGAGTCGGCCGCAGACCGGGCAGCCGTGGCGCGGACGATCCGCCGGCTCGAGCTCGAGGAGCTCGCGGACCGCCCTGCGGTCGAGCTCTCCGGCGGCGAGCTGCAGCGCGTCGTGCTGGGTCGCGCGCTCGCCCAGGAACCCCAGGTGCTGCTGCTCGACGAACCCACCAGCGCGTTGGACATCGGCCACCAGCAGGCAGTGCTCGACCTGGTCAACACGATGCGCGTCGAGGACGGTCTGACCGTCGTCGCGGCCATGCACGACCTGACCCTGGCCGGGCACTACGGCCGCCGGGTGGTCCTGCTGCATGACGGCCGCGTGGTGGCCGACGGGTCGCCCGAGGCCGTGCTCGAGCCGGCGCGGCTCGCCGAGGTGTACGGCGCCCGCGTCGAGGTGCTGCATCGTGAGGCCGGTCCGGCCGTGCTGCCGTTGCGGGCCCGATCGTGAGCGTCGTCGTCGCGACCGCGCTCGACGCGTGGCTGATGGAGCCGCCGGTGCGGGCCCATCCGGTGGTGGGCTTCGGGCGCTACCTGGCCGCTGCGGAACGCCAGGTGCCGTCCGCGCCACCGGGGCGCGCGCTGGCCGCCGGCACAGTCGCGTGGGCGGCAGGAGCCGCGGGAGCCGCCACGCTGGGCATCGGCCTGGAGCGGGTCGCCGCCCGCGCCGGACGGCCGTGGGGGGCGCTGCTTCGCGGGCTGGTGCTGTGGCCCCTGCTGTCCGCCCGCATGTTGTTCGCGGAGGTGACCGCGGTCGAGACAGCGCTGATCGACGGCCCGGCCTCCGGTGCCGTGGCCCTCTCCCGAATCGTGAGTCGCGACACCGAGGGCCTGACCGACGAGGAGATCCGTGGCGCGGCCGTGGAGTCGCTCGCCGAGAACCTGTCGGACTCGTTCGTGGCGCCGCTGTTCTGGTTCGTCGTCGCGGGCCTTCCCGGTGCCGCGGTCTATCGCTTCGCCAACACCGCCGACGCGAGCTGGGGCTACCGCACGCCGCGGTGGCAGTACGCCGGGCGCCCGGCCGCCCGCGTCGACGATGCGCTGAATCTCGTGCCCGCCCGGTTGACGGCCGCACTCCTGCTCGGTCCGGGCGCCTGGGCCGGCCTGGGTATGGAGGCGCGCAAGACCTCGTCGCCCAACGCCGGCTGGCCGATGGCTGCGATGGCCCTGCGCCTCGACCTGCGGCTGACCAAGCGCGGCCACTACGACCTGCATCCCTCGGGCTCGCCAGCAGGACCGGGAGCCGTGCCCGCCGCGGTGCGCGTCGCCCGTCGCGCTGCCGCCCTAGCCATGGGGCTCGCCGTCATCGGCGAGACCGCCATCCGCCGACCCAGAGGAGCACGACCATGACCACCACCCAGCCCACCCAGCCCACCCAGCCCACCCAGCCGCTGCCGCGTCCCGGCAAGAAGGTGCACCCGCCCCGGCGCGACGTCGCCTCGCTCGTGCTGGTCAACACCGGCGACGGGAAGGGCAAGTCCACGGCAGCGTTCGGCACCATCATGCGAGCCGTGGCCCGTGACTGGTCGGTGTGCGTGGTGCAGTTCATGAAGTCGGGCAAGTGGAAGGTGGGCGAGGAGGCGGTCGCCCGCAAGCTCGGGGTCGAGTGGTGGACGATCGGCGACGGCTTCACCTGGGAGTCCGACGACCTCGACCGGTCCGCGGGGATCGCGCGCGAGGCCTGGAAGGCGGCCGCCGAGGCGCTCGCCTCCGGACGCTACGACCTGGTGGTGCTCGACGAGGTGACCTATCCGGTCAACTACGGCTGGATCGAGGGCGAGCAGGTGTGGACCGCGATCCGCGACCGGGCGGAGACGACCAACGTCTTCTGCACCGGTCGCAACGCCCCGGAGGCGCTCATCGAGCTGGCCGACACCGTGACCGAGATGCGCAAGGTCAAGCATGCCTACGAGACCGGCGTCCGTGCCCGGCGGGGGATCGACTTCTAGTGCTCGATCCCCTCCACGACTCCCTGCATGATCACGGCGACCGGCAGGTGCCGGCCGGCGCCCTCGACCTCGCTGTGAACGTGCTCGCGCCGACGCCGGAGTGGCTCCGTTCGGAGCTGAGCGCGGTCGACCTGGCGGCGTACCCCGACGACACGGAGGCCCTGGCCGCGGTGGCCGCCCGCCACGGCGTACCCGTCGAGGAGTGCCTGCTCGTCAACGGAGCCGCCGAGGCGTTCTGGCTGATCGCCCAGGCGCTGCGGCCGCGGCTCGCTGCCTGCGTGCACCCGTCGTTCACCGCACCGGAAGCCGCGCTGCGGGCCGTCGGGGCGCCGGTGGTGCAGGTGCGGCGCGATCCGGCCGCCGACTTCACCCTGGATCCCACGTCGGTGCCCGACGAGGCCGACCTGGTCGTGCTCGGCCGGCCGGACAATCCCACCGGGCGGCTGGAAGCGCTCGACGTCATCTCGGCGCTCGTGCGTCCCGGCCGGGTGATCGTGGTCGACGAGGCCTTCGCCGACTTCCTGCCGGACGCTGCTGGCGTGCACCCTTCCCGCCTGCCCGGGGTCGTCTGCGTCCGCAGCCTGACCAAGCTCTGGGGCCTCGCCGGCCTCCGGGTCGGCTACCTCCTTGCCGAGCCGACCCTGGTGCGCCGGCTCGCAGAGGTGCGTCAGCCGTGGCCCGTGAACTCGATCGCCCTGCGTGCGACGACGTTGCTCTGTGCTGCGGAGGACGAGCGCCGCACGCGCGCCGCCAGCGTGGCCGCGGCCCGGCACGAGCTGGTCGAGGGGCTCGCTCGGTTGCCGGTCGAGGTGTGGGAGTCCCCGGCCAACTTCCTGCTGCTGCGGGCCGACGTGCCCGACCTGCGCGAACGGCTGCTCGACCTCGACATCGCCGTACGACGCGCGGAGACGTTCCCCGGCCTGGACTCGCACTACGTGCGGGTCGCGGTGCATCCGGACCCCGACGCCAGGGCCCGGTTGCTAGCCGGCCTGCTTGAGGTGCTGGGCGATCGACCCGCCCCACGGACGGCCCGTCGGCCCCGCCTCGCCGCCTCGCGCACCCTGATCATCGGCGGCGCGCGGTCGGGCAAATCGCGTCACGCCCAGCAGCTGCTCGCCCACGAGCCCGAGGTGCTGTACGTCGCGCCCGGTCCGGTGCCCGACGAGGAGGACGCCGACTGGGCGGCCCGGGTGGCCGCGCACCAGCGCAACCGCCCGGCGACCTGGACGACGCTCGAGACCCGCGACGTCGGCGACGGCGCTCACCGAGGCGACAACTCCCGTGCTCGTCGACTGCCTCGCCACCTGGCTCGCAGAGACCATGTCGGTGGTCGGCGCCTGGGACTCGGAGGACGGCGACACGAGGTGGCAGCACGAGCTCGACCAGGAGGTCGATCGCCTGCTCGAGGCCTGGCTCTCGGTGTCCGTGCCGGTCGTGGCGGTCAGCAACGAGGTCGGCTCGGGCGTGGTGCCCAGCACCCGCGCGGGCGTGCTGTTCCGCGACGCGCTGGGCCGGCTCAACCAACGCCTGGCCGACGCATCCGAAGACGTCCGAGTCGTGGTGGCCGGACGGGTCCAACGGCTCCCAGGAGGAACCTCATGACATCAGTGACCGGGCCCGACGACGAGGCCCGAGCGGCTGCCCTGGCTCGGCTCGACGCCTTGGCCAAACCGCTGGGGGCGCTGGGCCGGTTGGAGGACCTGGCTGTCTGGCTGGCCGGGGTGCAGGGCACCGGTGCCCCGAGACCACCTGAGTCGGTCTCGGTGGTGCTCTTCGCCGGCGACCACGGGGTGACCAGCGGGGACCGCGCCGTGTCGGCGTACCCGCGGGACGTGACGGCGATGATGGTGCACGAGTTCCTGCGCGGGGGCGCGGCCGTCAACGTGCTCGCCCGCGCTCACGACGCCCGGGTCAGAGTCGTCGACCTCGGAGTCGACGCCGACCTGCTCGACACCCCGCCGGAGGTCGTGAAGCACAAGGTGCGACGCAGCAGCGGTGCGATCGACCGGGAGGATGCGCTGACGGTCGAGGACACCGAGGCGGCACTCGTCGCGGGTGCGACCATCGCCGACGAGGAGATCGACGCAGGTGCCGACCTGCTCGTCCCAGGCGACATGGGCATCGGCAACACCACCGTCGTTGCCGCGCTGGTCGGGGCCGCGCTGGGGCTCGAGGCGCACGACGTGGTCGGGCGGGGCACCGGCATCGACGATGCGACGCGGGAGAGCAAGCTCGCGGTGGTCGACGCCGCCCTGGCCCGGTCCCGGCCGCACCGCGACGACCCCGTCGCCCTGCTGCGCGTGATCGGTAGCGCCGACATCGCTGCGATGACCGGGTTCTTGCGCCGGGCCGCCGAACGCGGCGTCCCTGCCCTGCTCGACGGCGTGGTCTCGGGCGCCGCCGCGGTGTTGGCCGAGCGGCTCGCTCCCGGCGCCGCGGCCTGGTGGTGCGCCGGACACCGGTCCACCGAGCCGGCCCACCGGCTGTCTCTGGAAGCGCTCGGGCTGGAGCCCATCATCGACCTGGGCATGCGGCTCGGCGAGGCGACCGGTGCGCTGGTCGCGCTGCCGGTGCTGCGCGCCGCACCGACGCTGCTTGCCCAGATGTCGACGCTCGCCGAGATCCTGGGGACCGAGCCGGACCAGCAGCCGTGAGCGTCCTGGCCGACGGACTGCGGCTCGCGGTCGGGACCCTGACGGTGGTGCCGGTGCCGCCCCCGCGTGCGGTCGGCCAGCGCGTGGCGGCGTGTGGCGATGTCGATCGCCCCCCTAGCGGCGCTGCCGGTGGCCGCCGCCGGCCTCGCTGCGGTGTACGCCGGCGACGGGCTCGGGCTGCCACCCCTCCTCACTGCGACGCTCGCCGTCGCAGGCCTGGCCCTGGCGTCGGGGGCGCTCCACCTCGACGGGCTCGCCGACACCGCTGACGGATTCGCGGTGCCGGGCGGGCGGGACCGGAGGCTGGAGGTGATGCGTCGTGGTGACGTCGGCCCGGCCGGCGCTGTAGTGCTGGTGCTCGTGCTGTTGCTGCAGGTCGGCGCGCTCGCCGGCGTGTTGGCGGCCAGCGGCGCGACCACCGCCGTCCTGACCCTGGTGCTCGCCGTCGGAGTCAGCCGCGGGGCGCTGGCGCTGGCCTGCGCGCGCGGCATCTCGCCCGCCCGGGCGGACGGGCTCGGGTCAGGGGTCTCCGCCACCGTGCCGGTGCCCGTGGCCCTCGCGGTCGGAGGGCTGCTGGCCGTGATCGCGTACGCCGTGCACGGCGTACGCGGGGCAGCGGGAGTGCTCGCCGCGGCCCTCGCCGTCGGCTTGGTGCTGATGGCGGCTCGCCGCAAGATCGGTGGCGTCACCGGAGACGTGCTGGGCGCCTGCGTCGAAGTCGCTCTGGCCGCCTACCTGCTGGCCGAGGTGGCCGACCCTTCGGCGGGGTGAGGGTCCTGGCGAGATCGCCGCTGCTTCATCACGGTATGTAGCTGAGTCTGCGCTTCCCATGGCGAACAGCCCATGGGAAGTGGCGGCTTCCCTACATCCCTTGGTGAAGCGTCAGCGCCGCCCGCCCAGCCTCAACCGACCAGCTCGAGGAAGTCGAGCAGGAGCTGGTGGACGCGCTCGGGCTGCTCGATCTGGACGAAGTGGCTGCCCTGAGCTCGAGGTAGCCGGCGCCGGGGATCCGCTCGGCGGCGGTCTTCATGTCGCGGGAGCCGGCCAGGAGGTCGCGGTTGCGCCGAGACGAACATCGCCGGCACGGTGACCTTGCTGAGCCGGACCCGGGCGTGCTTCGAGGTGCTGAGCGCCAGGTGCATGTACCACTGCACCGGCACCTGTAGGAACTCCTTGATCGCCACGGCGGCAAGCTCGGGGTCGGGCATCCGGTACAGGAAGCGGGTCAGGGTCAGCAGGTCGATCGTGCGCGGCCCGATCGGCAGCCGCGACGTGACCGGCGACAGCGCCCACCCGGTGTGCTTGAGGGCGCGGGCGAAGTTGACGGTCACGGTCCGGGCGACGGGGTGGGGGAGGCGCAACGGCGCGAGCATGGTGCGGAACGTGTCGCCCGGCACGCCACAGACGGCGAACAGGCCGGTCACTCGCTCGGGGTGCCGGACCGCCATCTCGAACATCGTGTTGACGCCCATCGACCAGCCCATCAGCACGGCCTGGTCGATGCCGAAGTGGTCCATGACCGACAGGCCGTCCTCGACGAAGTGCTCGATCTCGACGTGGCTGGGGTCGCGCGGGCGCTCGGAGCCGCCGACGCCGCGGTGGTACCAGGACACGACGCGTACGCCGCAGTCCGGGTCGAGCAGCGCGGGCCACATGAACGGGTTGGTGCCGAGCCCGTTGCACAGCACGACGGTCGGGCCGTCGATCAGCAGGTCGGGGTCGTTGGTCCAGGCGCGCAGGTGGGTGCCGTCGTCGGACAGGATGTCGTGATAGCTGATCGACGAGTCGGTAGTGGCCCGGGCTGCGGAGGTCGGCATGCCCCCGATTCTGTCAGGGTTCCTCAGCGTTGCGCGGCGCGGACCGTCGAGTCCGCGGGCCTCTGCGGCGCGGTCCGCGACTCGAAGTAGTCGGCGACGTCCTCGCGTTCGGCTCGTCGCTGGGCACATTGGGTGGCCGCGAGCATCGCGTTGCGGCGGGAGACCTGCTGGGACTCGACGGACCAGTTGCGGGCAGCAGCGGCGAGGTTGGGGAAGGTGGGCAGGTACATGGACGGCTCCGAGTGACGAGTGCGCTTGTCTTCGAAGTTAGACCCCCAGAGACCTCTTGTCCTACCCCGCGCGTGACATCTTTGTGAACTCCTTACGGTTCTCTCAGTCCGGCACCGGATCCGCGATCGTCGCCCCGCTCCGGGTGGCTCCGATGCTGGCCGCGACCACGCAGGCCATGGCCAGCAGCTGCACCGGCGTGAGCAGCTCGTGGAGCACGATCAGTCCCGCGAGCGCCGCGGCGGCCGGCTCCAGGCTCATCAGCACGCTGAAGACCGACGGGCGCAGCGAGCGCAGGGCCACCAGCTCGCAGGTGTAGGGGATCACCGAGCTGAGCAGGCCGACCAGGGCGCCGAGCAGCAGGATCCGGTGGTCGCCCAGTGACGACGTACCGCCGGCTTCCAGAAGGAGCGGCACCAGCAGCACCGTGGCGATGACGCTGGCCATGGTCAGGCCGTCGAAGCCCGGCCAGCGCCGTCCGGTCTGCGCGCTCAGCAGGATGTACGTCGCCCACGCACCTCCCGCGAGCAGCGCGAACAGCACTCCGGCCACCGTCAGCTCAGCACGTTCGAGGCCGAGCAGGAGCACTCCGATCGCGGCGAGCCCCACCCACACGAGGTCACGTGCCCGGCGCGAGCCGAGCACCGCCAGCGTGAGCGGACCGACGAACTCGATGGTGACCGCGATGCCGAGCGGGATCCGGGCGAACGCCTGGTAGATCGCCCAGTTCATCAGGCCGAGAGTGGCCGCGAACGCGAGGACGACCAGCCAGTCCTCGCGGGAGTGCCCCCGCACCGCCGGCCGCGCTATCAGGACCAGCACGAGCGCGCTCACGGCGAGCCGCACCCACACGATCGTGGTCGGGTGAGCCTCGTCGAAGAGATCCTTCGCGATGCCCGCGCCGAACTGCACGGACAGGATCCCGATGAGCACCAGCCAGATCGGCGAGATCCTGCGACCGGCCCCTCGACCGGCCGGGGCCGATGAATTCGCCGTGGTCACCGGGTCAATGTAGGAGGACGATCAGGTAGGACGAACGAAGGGGACCGAATGAGCACCGTGTTGATGGTCGGGACGCGCAAGGGATTGTGGATCGGCCGCTCGGACGACAACCGCGTCGAGTGGGACTTCACCGGCCCGCACCACGACATGGAGGAGGTCTACTCCTGCATGGTCGACACGAGGGTCACCGGGCCGGACGGCACGCCGAGACTGCTGTCGGGTGCTTCGTCGAGCTGGCTGGGCCCGCAGGTGCGCTGGTCGGAGGATCTCGGCAAGACCTGGCACGAGACCCCCAACGGCGCGATCCGGTTCGCCGACGACGAGGACGCGTCCGTCGAGCGGGTCTGGCAGCTGACGCCAGGCGTCGACGACGGCGTCGTCTGGGCCGGCACCGAGCCGGGCGCGGTGTGGCGCTCCACCGACGGCGGCGAGCACTTCGCACTCGAGGAGGGGCTGTGGAACCACCCGCAGCGTCCGGACTGGGGCGCCGGCTTCGGCGGCCAGGCCTTCCACACGATCCTTCCGCACCCCACCGACTCGCGGTCGGCGACGGTGGCGATCTCCACCGGCGGCGTCTACCAGACCGACGACGACGGCGGCTCGTGGACCGCGCGCAACCAGGGCATCCGAGCCGAGTTCCTGCCCGAGGGCCAGCAGTACCCCGAGTTCGGGCAGTGCGTGCACAAGGTGACCCGCCACCCGGCCAACCCCGATCGGCTCTACCTCCAGAACCACGGCGGGGTCTACCGCTCCGACGACCACGCCGCGTCCTGGCAGTCGATCGCCGACGGGCTGCCGGCCGACTTCGGGTTCCCCGTCGTCGTACACCCCCATGAGCCGGACACGGTCTATGTCTTCCCGCTCAACGCGGGCGAGGGTCGCTACCCGACCGACGGTCGGGCCCGGGTCTGGCGCTCCACCGACGCGGGTCACAACTGGGAGGCACTGGACAACGGCCTGCCCGACGAGTTCTACGTCGGGGTCATGCGCGATGCCATGACGACCGACGACCACGACGCCGCCGGTGTGTACGTCGGCGCGCGCAACGGCGCCGTCTGGGGCTCGGCCGATGCCGGCGAGACCTGGCGCCAGCTGGTCGCGAACCTCCCCGACGTGATGGTGGTCAGAGCAGCATCCTTCTGACCTGATCCTTCTGACAGGGGCCGATCGGTCTGAGAACATGCCGAGGTGAGCAGCTACGAGGTCACCCGGTCGGCGACCATCGCGGCCGATCCCGCGCTGGTGCACAAGTTGATCAACGACTTCCACGAGTGGCCGAAGTGGTCACCGTGGGAGGACCTCGACCCGGACCTGGAGCGCACTTACTCGGGCGCCGAGTCCGGCGTGGGCGCGCACTACGCCTGGAACGGCAACCGCAAGGCCGGCGAGGGATCGATGGAGATCACCTCGTCCTCGCCCGCCCAGGTCGGGCTGACGGTCTCCTTCCTGAAGCCGTGGAAGGCCACCAACGACATCGTCTTCGCGCTGGAGCCGACCAATGGCGGCACCGACGTGACCTGGACGATGCGCGGGGAGCAGAAGGGCCTGGTCGGCGCTCATCGGCAAGGTGATGTCGATGGACCGCCTGGTTGGGAAGGACTTCGAGAAGGGCCTGGCCAGGCTCAAGGCTGCCGCCGAGGCGTGACCGGTGGTCGAGCCGTGGAGACCCTGCACCCGAGGGCCAACTAGCCTGGACCCATGACCGACCCCACCTCTGCGCCTGACATCAAGCCGCGCTCGCGCGACGTCACCGACGGCCTGGAGAAGGCCGCGGCTCGCGGCATGTTGCGGGCGGTAGGCATGCAGGACGAAGACTTCCTGAAGCCGCAGATCGGCGTCGCGTCCAGCTGGAACGAGATCACGCCCTGCAACCTCTCGCTCGACCGCCTGGCCAAGGCGGTCAAGAACGGCGTGCACGCGGCCGGCGGCTACCCGCTGGAGTTCGGCACCATCTCGGTCTCCGACGGCATCTCCATGGGCCACGAGGGCATGCACTTCTCCCTGGTCTCGCGAGAGGTGATCGCCGACTCCGTGGAGACGGTGATGATGGCCGAGCGGCTCGACGGCTCGGTGCTCCTGGCCGGCTGCGACAAGTCGCTGCCCGGCATGATGATGGCCGCCGCCCGGCTCGACCTCGCCTCAGTCTTCTTGTACGCCGGCTCCATCATGCCCGGCCAGGTCGACGGCCAGGACGTCACGATCATCGACGCGTTCGAGGCCGTGGGTGCGTGCCTCGCCGGCAAGATCAGCCGCGAGGAGGTCGACCGCATCGAGCGGGCGATCTGCCCCGGCGAGGGCGCCTGCGGCGGCATGTACACCGCCAACACGATGGCCGCCGTCGGTGAGGCGCTCGGCATGTCGCTGCCCGGCTCGGCCGCGCCGCCGGCCGTCGACCGGCGCCGCGACGGCTTCGCCCACCGGTCCGGAGAGGCGGTGGTCGAGCTGCTGCGTCAGGGCATCACCGCCCGCCAGATCATGACCATGGAGGCGTTCGAGAACGCGATCACCGTGGTGATGGCGCTCGGTGGCTCCACCAACGCCGTGCTCCACCTGCTCGCGATGGCCCGCGAGGCCGAGGTGCCGCTCACCATCGACGACTTCAACCGGATCGGCGACAAGGTGCCGCACCTCGGCGACCTCAAGCCGTTCGGCAAGTACGTCATGAACGACGTCGACAAGGTCGGCGGCATCCCCGTCGTGATGAAGGCCCTGCTCGACGCCGGCCTGATGCACGGCGACTGCCTGACCGTCACCGGCAAGACGATGGCCGAGAACCTCGCCACCATCGCGCCGCCCGACCTCGACGACGAGGTGCTGCGCAAGCTGGACCGGCCGATCCACGCCACCGGCGGCCTGACCATCCTCAAGGGCTCGCTGGCCCCCGACGGCGCGGTCGTGAAGTCGGCCGGCTTCGACGAGTCGGTGTTCACCGGCACCGCGCGCGTCTTCGACGGCGAGCGGGCCGCGATGGACGCGCTCACCGCGGGCCAGATCACGGCCGGCGACGTCGTGGTGATCCGCTACGAGGGCCCCAAGGGCGGCCCGGGGATGCGCGAGATGCTCGCCATCACCGGTGCGATCAAGGGCGCCGGGCTCGGCAAGGACGTGCTGCTGCTCACCGACGGCCGCTTCTCCGGGGGTACGACGGGACTGTGCGTCGGCCACGTCGCCCCGGAGGCCGTCGACGCGGGTCCGATCGCGTTCGTGCGCGACGGCGACCAGATCACGCTCGACGTGCTCAACCGGACGCTCGAGGTCGAGATGCCGGACCTCGAGGAGCGCAAGGTCGGCTGGGAGCCGCTGCCCCCGAAGTACACCCGTGGCGTGCTCGGCAAGTACGCCAAGGTCGTGCAGTCCGCCGCCCACGGTGCAGTGACCAGCTGACGCCGCTGTGTCGCTGACTCCTCCGCAGGACCGCACGGTCCTGCTCTCGGTTGCTGTTGCCATGCTCGCGCTCCTCCTGCTCGCCGGTGGCGTGCGGCTCCTCGAGGACGAGCCCGACCAGCCGGCGGCAGACCGGCCCGCACCCGGGCCGCCGCCGTCGCTCGCCCTGCCGTCGCCGACTGCGCCGACCGAGCCCCCGCCCGAGACCCTGAGCCCGCCCGAGCCCGGCGGCGTACTGCCACACGGCGGCCGCAAGATCTTCGACGGCAACCGGATGCTGGTGGCCTACTACGGCACCGGTGGCACCGCCGCCCTGGGCGTGCTCGGCGAGAGCTCGCCGGCAGTGATGCACCAGCGCCTGATGCGCGCCGCCAAGCCCTTCTGGCAGCCCGGCCAGCCGATCACGCCGGTCTACGAGCTGATCGTGACGGTGGCCGACGCGACGCCCGGCCCGGACGGCGACTTCAGCCACGACATCGCGCGCGAGACCGTCGAGCTCTACGTCCGGGCCGCGCACGACAACGGTGCCCTGCTGCTGCTCGACATCCAGCCCGGCCGGTCGGACTTCAAGGCGGTGGCGAAGCGCTGGGCCTGGGCGCTGGCGTACCCCAACGTCGGGCTGGCCCTGGACCCGGAGTGGCGGATGCACCGGCGCGGGGTGCCCGGGCAGGAGATCGGCTCGGTCACCGCCGACGAGGTCAACCGGACCTCCGCCTGGCTCTCGCGGCTCACCGCCGGCCAACGACCTGCCCGAGAAGCTGTTCGTGCTCCACCAGTTCCGGACGGCCATGATCGAGGACATCACGCTGATCCGGCGCCGGCTCGGCCTGGCCCTGGTGCAGCACGTCGACGGCTTCGGCACCCCGGGGCAGAAGCTGGCGACGTACCACGCCGTCGAGCACTCCTCGAAGTTCCACATGGGCTTCAAGCTGTTCTACGACGAGGACATCCGCCGCATGGGTCCCAGCGAGGTGCACCGGATCCGCCCGTATGTCCGCTTCGTCTCCTTCCAGTGAGGTAGACAGTGCCGGTGACAAGCGCCGACGAGCTGGACGCAGCCGACGTCCTCAGGGTCCACCGCGACAAGTTCGTGGGCGCCGAGACCCCGCTCGTCTACTTCGACGGCAACTCGCTGGGCCGCCCGCTGAAGGTCACCGGTCCGCGGCTGGCGGCGTTCGTCGAGGCCGAGTGGGGCGGACGGCTGATCCGCGGGTGGGACGAACGCTGGTTCGAGCTGCCCGAGCGGATCGGCGACGACCTCGGGTCGGTCGTGCTGGGTGCGGCCGCCGGTCAGACCGTCGTCGGTGACTCCACGACGGTGCTGCTCTACAAGCTGATGCGCGCCGCGGTCGCGCTCCGGCCGGGCCGCACGGAGATCGTGGTCGACCGCGACAACTTCCCGACCGACCGCTACGTCGCCGACGGCGTCGCCCGCGAGTGCGGGCTGACCCTGCGCTGGATCGACGTCGACACCGACGGCGGGGTGACCGTCGAGCAGCTGGAGCAGGTCGTCGGCCCGCAGACCGCGCTCGTCGTGGTCAGCCAGATCGCCTACCGCTCGGCCTGGCTCGCCGACGTGCCGGCCCTGACCCGGGTCACCCACGACGCCGGCGCCCTGATCCTGGTCGACCTCTGCCACTCGGCCGGCGCCGTGCCGGTCCAGCTCGACGAGTGGGACGTCGACCTCGCGGTCGGCTGCACCTACAAGTACCTCAACGGCGGGCCGGGCGCGCCCGGCCTTCGCGTACGTCGCCGAGCGGCTCCTCGACGACATCACCCAGCCGATCCAGGGCTGGATGGGCGCCACCGACCCGTTCCTGATGGGGCCGACGTACACGCCGGCTCCGGGCATCCGCCGGATGCTCAGCGGCACCCCGGCCATCGTCGGGATGCTGCCGCTGCAGGACATGCTCGAGCTGGTCGGCGAGGTGGGCATCGACGCCGTCCGCGCCAAGTCGCTCGGGCTCACCGAGTACGCCGTCGCCCTGGCCGACCAGATCCTGGCCCCGATCGGCGTGGCCGTCGCCTCGCCGCGCGATCCCGAGCTGCGCGGCGGCCACGTCACGCTCACCCACCCGGCGATGCGCGAGGTCACCGCCGCCCTGTGGGAGCAGGACGTGATCCCCGACTACCGCGACCCGGGCGGCCTGCGGATCGGCCTGTCGCCGCTCTCGACGTCGTTCGCCGAAGTGGAGCGCGGCCTGGGGCTGGTGCGCGAGACGCGTCAGCCGGATCGCCGGCGACCGCCGGTCCTAGCCCGGAACGGACCCACCAGCCGCGGCCCGGCCAGCCGGCTCTCGAGTCGGCGCGCCTCGCGCTTGATGGGCTGCGCGAGGTACTCGCCGAGGATCACGCCGGCCGCCAGGGCGAGCGCCACGGACGCGGCGGTGACCATGGCCAGGACGCCCCGGCTCGAGGCCGCGGCATCGCCGGCGGTCAGCAGCGACAGGCCGCGGAAGATCGAGAGGCCCGGCAGCAGCGGCACGATCGCCGAGACCACCACGACCAGGGGCGGCACCCGGGCCCAGCCGGCCACGCCGTACGCCACCAGCCCGATCACCAGGGCGGCGACGCCGGCGGCCCAGGTGCGGTCGAAGCCGGCGTAGTCGACGCCCTGCGAGGTCAGCATCGCGACCGCCGCGACCAGCCCGATCGGCACCACCACCCGCCAGGGCGAGTACGACGCCACCGCGAACGCCGCAGCCGCGATGCCGGCGC
This sequence comes from uncultured Actinomycetota bacterium, assembly GCA_963769475.1. Classification (GTDB taxonomy): domain Bacteria; phylum Actinomycetota; class Actinomycetes; order Propionibacteriales; family Nocardioidaceae; genus Nocardioides. The sequence continues at coordinate 76,793 of CAVYLX010000007.1, forward strand.
CGATCGCCATCACCGTCAGCGTGTCCAGCGCGATCACCCGCCCGGGCACGACGCGGCCGATCTCGACGCCGGCGATCTCGGCGACGGTGAGGCCGCCGGTGACCCCGGCGATCAGGCCCGACGTCGCCAGGATGCGCCTCGATGATCCGGGCCGACGCCGTCAGGTAGAAGCCGGACAGGGCGTCCTGGAGCGCGCCCATGAACCCGATGCCGGACAGCAGCATGATGATGTTGGCGGTGACCGCCTGCGACGGGTCGACCTCCTCGCTGAGCGCCGCGGCGCCGACGGCCAGCAACGTGGCCACGCCACCGCCGACGATCTGCAGGTAGAAGGTCGGCAGCCGCCGGCGCGCCATCACCAGCTGGAGCCGGTCGATCACCATGCCGGCGAGGGCCGCGACGGCGATCACCAGGACGTCGCCGCCGAGCATGAGCCCGACCCCGGCGCACATGACACCGACCGCGACCGTGACGGCCCAGCGAGGAGTCTGGTGGCCCGTCGACGCGATCCGGGCGGCCTCGACCCGCGCCTCGGCCAGGGTCAGCCGGTCCGCGAGCACGTCGCGCACCAGGTGGTCGGCGCGGGTGAGGTCCTCGTAGTCGATGTCGCGCTGCTTGACCTGGCGGATCAGCACGAACGGCGGTGCGTCGGGCGCCGTCTGGAAGCTCATCGACAGCGACGTGAACGTCACGTCGATCTCGGCCGCCCGCAGCCCGAGGTGGATCGCGAGCGACTGCATGGTCGCGGTGACGTCGGCCGCGCCGGCGCCGTTGGCCATCAGCGTCTCGCCGACGCGCAGGCAGAGGTCCATCGTGAGATGGACCTCGCGCGACTCCGGCATGGTCCCGATGCTGCCAGGCGCGCGCTAGTAGTTGAGCTGCGACTCCCAGTCGTCGGGCACGCGGCCGGCCGGTCCCGGCGCGGGCTGGTCCTCGGGGTGGGCGGTCGGCGGAGCCAGCGGCTGGCCGAGCACCCCGATCTGCTTGTTGAAGTCCCAGAACCAGTCCTCACCGGGCTCGAAGCTGGTCATCACCGCGTGGCCGGTGGCCCGGAAGTGCGCGGTGGCGTGCTGGCCGGGCGAGGTGTCGCAGCAGCCGACGTGGCCGCACTGGGCGCAGCGACGCAGGTGGAACCAGAAGCCCCCGTGCTCGTCGCACTCGGCACAGCCGGTGCCGCTCGGAGGGACGGTGGGGTCGATGGCCTCGGTCATGGGGTCAAGTCTGGCTCGGGCACGGGTTTCGCGCGACCGTCGATCCAGGCAACGAGTGCGAGGACCGCCAGGAACAGCACCAGGATCCCGAGGCTGGCGACGACGACGTGCAGGGTGCCGTCCTCGCGGTGGTCGAGGAACGGGTAGGGGTACCAGTCGCTGAGCGCCCCGACGACCAGCGTCCAGGCCAGCCAGGCAAGAGGCCAGATGAGCACGAGCACGGCGCTCGGCGTGGCGACACCCGCGGTCGCGGTCCGAACATCGCCCAGCCGACGACGGCCAGCACCGGCACCACCATGTGCAGCAGCTTGTCGGCGGCGTAGTCGGCGCCTTCGAGGTCGAGCAGCGGCCGCAGCAGCACGAAGTGGACGACGCCCGTGATCGCGATGCCGACGACGCCCGGCGAGCCGGAGCACCCGCCAGCCCTGGCCGTCGCGGGCCGGGATCGCGGGCGAGCTGGACGGCAGCGATCGCGACCAGCAGGTTGCTCTGGATCGTGAAGTAGGCGAAGAAGCGGTAGATGCGGGCGGGCAGGTCGGGAGGCTTCGCCTCGTCGAGCACCTCGGCGCCCTGGACGACCAGCACGAGCTGGAAGACGACCGCGAAGATCGCCACGAGCGCGGTCAGTGCATGCCAGCGCCGGGCCCAGGTCATGGGCTGACAGTAGGGTCTGCGAGTGCCTGAGGTGAACGAGTACGGCCAGCATGTCGGCGATCTGATCCCGGGCTGGAAGCCACGGTCGGCACCGGCTCCGATCTCGCTGATCGGCCGCTACGTCGCCCTGGTGCCGCTCGCGGTCGAGCACGCGGCCGACCTGCACAGGGCGCTCTGCGGTCCGGACGACCGCTCGCTCTGGACCTACCGGCCCACCGACCCGCCCGCCGACGCGGCCGGCATGGTCCAGCTGATCGAGGCCACGCTCGCCGCGCCGGAGCTGCTGACCTTCGCGCTGGTGCCGGCCGGGGACACGCCGGCCGGCATCGCGTCGTACACGCGGATCGACCCGGCGACCGGACAGGTCGAGATCGCCGGCGTCCTCTACGCCCGGCGGCTGCAGCGGACCACCGCGGCGACGGAGGCGGTCTACCTGGCGATGCGCTACGCGTTCGACGGGCTCGGCTACCGGCGCTTCGAGTGGAAGTGCGACAGCCTCAACGAGCCCTCGCAGCGAGCGGCGGTGCGGCTCGGGTTCACCTACGAAGGGCGGTTCCGGCACCACATGGTGACCAAGGGCCGCAACCGCGACACCGACTGGTACTCCGTCACCGACACCGAGTGGCCCGCGGTCAAGGCCGCTCACCAGCAGTGGCTGGACCCCGGCAACTTCGACGACGGCGGCCGGCAGCGCACGCGGCTGAGCGACCTCACTGGCGCGACGACGAGATCCGACCCGCCTTCAACACCAGGTCGCGCGCCGGCCGGGTGACCACGGCCTTGATGGCGTGGCAGGGTGGCGATATGGAGCAAAGGATCAGCTTGGTGACCCTGGCGGTGGCCGACCTCGACGCCACCCGACGCTTCTACCTCGACGGCCTCGGCTGGGAAGCCGCGATGGACGTGCCGGGTGAGGTGCTCATGATCCAGGCGGGGGAGCACCTGCTGCTCTCGCTCTGGGTGGACCACGAGTTCGAGGCCGAGGTCGGCCCGATCCAGCGCGGTGCCGGCGTAGCGCCGATCACCCTGGCCCACAACGTGCCGACACCGCGGGAGGTCGACGACGTGCTCGCCACGGCGAAGTCGGCCGGCGCCGATCCGGTGCAACCCGCCGTCGAGCGCGAGTGGGGTGGCTACACGGGCTACTTCGGGGACCCGGACGGCTACCGCTGGGAGATCGCCTTCAACCCATCCCCGATCGGACAGGTGGTGCTCCCATGACGGATCCGAAGGCGAAGATCTCCTACGAGCAGGCGAGGGACGCCGGGCTCGACGACTGGCGCTGGCTGCTGGGCGGACTGCATGCCCGCTTCGCCACTGGCGATTTCGTGACCGGCATCGCGCTGGCCGACGAGATCGCGAAGGCAGCCGAGGAGGCGAACCACCACCCCGACCTCGACCTGCGCTACCCGTTCCTGGCCGTGAAGCTGGTCAGCCACGACGTCGGCGGTGTGACCGATCGCGACCTGCAGCTGGCCCGCCGGATCAGCGAGCTGGCGGCCGCGGCTGGTGTCGCGGCTGATCCCGCCTCGGTGCAGGTGCTGGAGCTCGCGCTCGACACTCCCGACATCCACGCGATCCTCCCGTTCTGGGCCGCCGTGCTCGACTTCAAGCAGCACGGCGACGCCCCGGAGGTGATCGACCCCGACGGCCGGATCACGACGCTCTGGTTCCAGAAGACGCGAACCGCACGACGAGCCCCGGCAGCGGTTCCACCTCGACATCGTCGTACCGATCGAGCAGGCGCAGGCGCGGATCGACGCAGCCCTGGCGGCCGGCGGGACGATGGTCACCGACGAGCACGCACCGGCGTTCTGGGTGCTCGCCGACGCCGACGGCAACAAGGCCTGCGTCTGCACTCCGGAGGGCCGCACGGGCTGAGCCCCGGGCTGATCGGATGCTGGGACCGGCATCCCGTATTCTGGGACGAGTGGGAGAGTGGCTGACTGGCGGCTGGCCCGAGGGATACGGTGTGGTCATGCGTTTCGACCTTCTTGTATGCACCGGGCGTGCCGGCTGACTGATCAGCCAGCACGTCCTCCCCTCGTTGCCCCAGCGGCCGAGGGGTTTTTTGTTGTGACGAACCCCGATCGAACACAGGACAGGACCAGATGAGCGAGCAGGTGACAGGCGCACAGAGCCTGATCAGGTCGCTGGAGGCAGCGGGCACCGAGAACATCTTCGGCATCCCCGGCGGCGCGATCCTCCCGGCGTACGACCCCCTCATGGACTCCACGATCCGGCACATCCTGGTACGCCACGAGCAGGGCGCCGGCCACGCCGCGCAGGGCTACGCCGCCGCCACCGGCCGCGTCGGCGTGTGCATGGCGACGTCCGGCCCGGGCGCCACCAACCTGGTCACCCCGATCGCCGACGCCCACATGGACTCCGTGCCGATCGTCGCCATCACCGGCCAGGTCGGCGCGAAGGCCATCGGCACCGACGCGTTCCAGGAAGCGGACATCCGCGGCATCACGATGCCGATCACCAAGCACAACTTCCTGGTGACCAACCCCGACGACATCCCGCGCACCGTGGCCGAGGCGTTCTACATCGCCTCGACCGGTCGCCCCGGCCCCGTGCTCGTCGACGTCGCGAAGTCGGCGCTGCAGTCGATGACCACCTTCGACTGGCCGACCGAGATCCAGCTGCCCGGCTACCGCCCGGTGACCCGCCCGCACGCGAAGCAGATCCGCGAGGCGGCCAAGCTGATCCTCGAGGCGCGCCGCCCGGTCCTCTACGTCGGCGGCGGCACCATCCGCTCCCGTGCGTCGAAGGAGCTCAAGATCCTCGCCGAGCTGACCGGCATGCCCGTGGTCACGACGCTGATGGCGCGCGGTGCGTTCCCCGACAGCCACCCGCAGCACCTCGGCATGCCCGGCATGCACGGCACGGTCGCGGCCGTCGCCGCCCTCCAGCGCAGCGACCTGATGATCAGCCTCGGCGCCCGGTTCGACGACCGGGTCACCGGCAACCTCGACTCGTTCGCGCCCGGCGCCAAGGTCATCCACGCCGACATCGACCCGGCGGAGATCGGCAAGAACCGGCACGCCGACGTCCCGATCGTCGGTGACGTCCGCGAGGTCATCGGCGATCTGATCGTGGCCCTGAAGACCGAGGCCGACGCCGGTCACACCGGTGACTACGAGGCCTGGGTCGAGTTCCTGGCCGGGGTCAAGATGAAGTACCCGCTGGGCTACGACATCCCGAAGGACGCGCTGTCTCCGCAGTACGTCATCGAGCGGCTCGGCGTGATCTCCGGCGAGGACACCGTCTACACCGCGGGGGTCGGGCAGCACCAGATGTGGGCTGCCCACTTCGTGAAGTACGAGAAGCCCAACACCTGGATCAACTCCGGCGGCCTCGGCACCATGGGCTTCGCCGTGCCGGCCGCGATGGGCGCCAAGGTCGGCGTGCCGGACCAGACAGTCTGGGCGATCGACGGCGACGGCTGCTTCCAGATGACCAACCAGGAGCTCGCCACCTGCGCGATCAACGACATCCCGATCAAAGTCGCGGTGATCAACAACGAGTCGCTCGGCATGGTCCGCCAGTGGCAGACGCTGTTCTACAACGAGCGCTACTCCAACACCGACCTGCACTCCAAGCGGATCCCCGACTTCGTGAAGCTCGCCGACGCCTACGGCTGCGTCGGGCTCTCCTGCGAGACGCCCGGTGAGGTCGACGCCACGATCGAGAAGGCGATGGAGATCAACGACCTGCCCGTGGTCGTGGACTTCCGCGTGCACCGCGACGCGATGGTCTGGCCCATGGTGGCCGCCGGCACCAGCAACGACGACATCAAGTACGCCCGCGACCTGGCGCCCGACTTCGAGGAGGACGACCTGTGAGCCACCACACTCTGTCGGTGCTCGTCGAGAACAAGCCCGGCGTGCTCGCCCGGATCGCCGGCCTGTTCAGCCGGCGCGGCTACAACATCGACTCGCTCGCGGTGGGCCCGACCGAGCACCCCGAGGTGTCCCGGATGACCATCGTCGTCAACGTCGAGGAGTCCCCGCTCGAGCAGGTCACCAAGCAGCTCAACAAGCTGGTCGAGGTGATCAAGATCGTCGAGCTCGACCCCGAGTCCTCGGTCAACCGCGAGCTGGTCATGATCAAGGTCTCGGCCAATGCGGACACCAGGGGACAGGTGCTCGACGCCGTCCAGCTGTTCCGCGCCACCGTGATCGACGTGGCCCCCGACGCCGTCACCATCCAGATGGTCGGCAGCGCCGCCAGGATCACCGACTTCATGCGCGTGATCGAGCCCTTCGGGGTCCGCGAGCTCGCGCAGTCCGGCCAGGTCGCCATCGGCCGTGGCTCCCGCTCCATCTCCGAGCGCAACCTGCGCCCGGTCGCCGTACCCACCGCGCCAGTCGCGGGCTGAACGACGCTGTACCAAACCCAACCAGAAAGCGAGCCCACCAGTGGCTGAGATGTTCTACGACGACGACGCCGACCTTGCCCTGATCCAGGGCAAGAACGTGGCCGTGATCGGCTACGGCAGCCAGGGGCACGCGCACGCGCTGTCGCTGCGCGACTCCGGCGTCGACGTCCGCGTCGGCCTGCAGCCGGGATCCAAGAGCCGGGCGAAGGCGGAGGCCGAGGGCCTGCGTGTCGTCACCCCGGCTGAAGCGGCCGAGGAAGCCGACCTGATCGTGATCCTCGCGCCCGACCAGCACCAGCGGAAGCTGTACGCCGAGGAGATCGAGCCGCAGCTCGCCGAGGGCGACACCCTGGTCTTCGGCCACGGCTTCAACATCCGCTTCGGCTACATCACCCCGCCCGCCGGCGTCGACGTCTTCATGGTCGCCCCGAAGGGCCCCGGCCACCTCGTGCGTCGTGAGTACGTCGACGGCCGCGGCGTCCCCGTGCTCGTCGCCGTGGAGAAGGACGAGTCGGGCAACGCCTGGCCGCTCGCGCTCTCCTACGCCAAGGGCATCGGCGGGCTCCGGGCCGGCGGCATCAAGACCACGTTCACCGAGGAGACCGAGACCGACCTGTTCGGCGAGCAGGCCGTGCTCTGCGGCGGCGCCTCGCAGCTGGTCATGTACGGCTTCGAGGTGCTGACCGAGGCCGGCTACCAGCCCGAGGTCGCCTACTTCGAGTGCCTCCACGAGCTGAAGCTGATCGTCGACCTCATGTACGAGGGCGGCATCGCCAAGCAGCGCTGGTCGGTCTCCGACACCGCCGAGTTCGGTGACTACGTCTCCGGCCCCCGCGTGATCACGCCCGACGTGAAGGCCAACATGGTCGCCGTCCTCGAGGACATCAAGAACGGCAAGTTCGCCGAGCGCTTCATCGGCGACATGGACAACGGCTCCCCGGAGTTCACCGAGTTCCGCAAGAAGGGTGAGTCGCACCCGATCGAGACCACCGGCCGCGAGCTCCGCAAGCTGATGGCCTGGGTCAAGTCCCACGACTCCGACTACGTCGAGGGCACCTCCGCCCGCTGAGTGCCGACCCGGCTCGAGTTCACGTAGAAACGCGTCGACCCGGCTCTTGTTCACACACGCTGTGTGAACTCGAGCCGGGTCGACGTGGTTTGAGGTGAAGACGAGCCGGGTCGGCAGGGACTACTTGACCTCGGAGCGGCGGATCAGCGCCAGGCCGATGGACAGCGGGATCAGGATCCAGAGGACGCCGGAGACGCCGAGCTGGGTCCACTGCTCGCCGGTCATCGAGCCCTCGAACAGGAAGCTCTGTGCGTAGTTGAAGTCGACCCAGGGCTGCAGGTCCTCGAACCACTGCTGGGAGTTGGCCAGCAGCATGGTCAGCCCGGCGAGCACGAAGCCGTAGACGAAGTACGCCACGATCGCGCCGGCCGAGTTGCGGATCAGTACGCCGAGCATGAAGCCGATCAGCAGGCCCAGCACGTTGGCGAGGATGATCGAGAGCGCCTGGTTGAGCGAGATGTCCCAGACGGTGTCGACTCCGGCGATCGTCGATCCGACGATGTTGCCGATGGCGCCGACGCCGAGCGCAACCACGATGGAGAGGGCGCCGACCACGACCGCGACGGTCATCTTGGCCATGATCACCCGGGACCGGTTGGGCACCAGGGTGAAGGTGGTCAGCCCGCTGCGTTGGCTCCACTCGCTGGTCACCAGCAGGATCGCCATGATCGGCAGCAGGATCACCATCGGCATGCCGATCGCGGCACCGAACGAGTCATACGTCTGCTCGTCACCCGGCGCGAAGATGATCACGGCCGCGGTGGCCACGACCGCCGCGATGCCGATGCCCGCGGTGAGCCAGAAGCCCGAGCGGGTGTTGAAGATCTTGGTGAGCTCCACGCCGAGGATCCGGGTGAACGGGATCGGCTTCGGTGCGACCCGCGTCGGCGGGCGTTCTACGGTCACGGCGGTCATGCCGCTGCTCCTTCTCGTGAGGTGTCGGCGGTGAGCTCGAGGAACATGTCCTCGAGGCCGGCGCCGTCGGCGGTCTTCAGCTCGAGCAGGGGTACGCCGGCGGCGTGAGCCACCTTGCCGACCAGCTCGGGGTCGGCATCGGCCCGGAAACCGTCGTCGCCCGAGGGCACGGTCTCGATCCCGGAGGACGTCAGGGCACGCTGCAGGTCGGCGACCGCGGTGGCCCGGACGACCGTGCCGGCGCTGGCGAGCAGCTCGGCCTTGGTGCCCTGGGCCACGATCCGGCCCTGGCCGATCACGACCAGGTCATCGGCGATGACCTCGATCTCGTGCAGGAGGTGCGAGGAGAGCAGCACGGTGCCGCCCTTGTCGGCGAAGCCGCGGAGCAGGTCGCGCATCCAGCGGATGCCGGCGGGGTCGAGCCCGTTGGCGGGCTCGTCGAGGATCAGCACCTCCGGGTCGCCGAGGAGCGCCGTGGCGAGCCCGAGCCGCTGTCGCATGCCCAGCGAGTAGTTGCGGACCCGACGGCCGGCCTCGGTGGGGGTCAGGCTGACCATCTCGAGGATCTCGTCGACCCGCGAGGTGGGCAGGCCCATGGTGCGGGCGGCGATCCGGAGCGTCTCGCGGCCGGTCCGACCAGCGTGCTGGGCGGAGGCGTCGAGCAGTACGCCGACCTCGCGGCCGGGGTTCGGCAGGTCGCGGTAGCGGCGGCCGAGGACGGTGGCGGTGCCGGCGGTGGGCGGGGTGAGCCCGACCATCACCCGCATGGTCGTGGACTTGCCGGCGCCGTTGGGCCCGAGGAAGCCGGTGACCCGGCCCGGTCGGGCGTCGAAGGTGACGTCGTCGACGGCCCGGAGACCCCCGTACGTCCTGGTCAGTGCGCTGATTTCGATCATGAGCCCAGCGTGGCCGCCGGGGGTGCCTACCCACATCAGGGACGAGACCCCAACCGACCCTGACCCCACCCCCTGAGCCCCTCTCAGGGTCGAACCCCGAGAACGAGGAACGCCCCGGACCACAGTCGCCGTTGACTGCGGTCCGGGGCGTCGCCACAGGGAGCCGCGTAGCTAACCTCGTCCGCTCGCTGCCCGCGCCTTGCGCGAGACCGAGTCGATCGCCACGGCGAGCAGGAGCACGCCGCCGGTGATCATGAACCGCACGTCGGACTCGACGCCGACCAGGTTGAGGCCGCGCGCGATCGCCTGGAGCACCAGGATCCCGAACAGTGCCGAGTACGCCGACCCACGACCGCCGAACAGGCTGGTGCCGCCGATCACCGCGGCCGCGATGGCCGTCAGGTTGGTGTCGCCGGTGCCACTGGTCTGCGAGACGGTCGTCTGGAGCCCCGCGCTCATGAGGCCGCCGAGCGCCGCGAGCGTTGAGCAGCCCACGAAGACGCTCGTGTAGATCAGCCCCACCTTGATGCCGGAGCGACGAGCAGCTTCCTCGTTGCCACCGACGGCGAACAGGTGCCGTCCCCACGTCGTCTTGCGCAGCGCCAGGTCCATCAGCACGACCAGCCCGACGAACACCAGCCAGAGGTAGCTCCAGCCACGGTCGATGCCGAGGTAGTAGGTCATGAACCCGAGCCCGGCCGCCATCACGACCGTCTTGGCGATCGCCAACGGCAGCCATGACGGCGAGAGACCCGCCTTGATCCGCCGCTGTCGTCCGAGCAGCTGCGAGAACAGGTACAGCGCACAGATCACCGCCACCAGCACGTACGCGACGCCATCCGGAAGGAAGTTGAAGCGCGCGAACTGGATGAACCACGAGTCGCTGGGCAGGTTGTAGGTGCCCTTGTCGCCGAGCACCCAGAGCAGGGCACCCTCGAACGCGATCAACCCCGCCAGTGAGAACACGAAGCTCGGCACGCCGATCTTCACGTACAAGAAGGAGTAGAGCAGTCCGATGGCCGCGCCGGTTGCGACGCCGGCAGCCAGCCCGAGGAGGAACGACTGCGACTCCCGGACCACGACGATCGCGAGGACCGCGGACGTGAAGCCCGACACCGATCCCACCGACAGGTCGATCTCGCCCAGCAGCAGCACCAGCACGATCCCGAGCGAGATGATGCCGACCGGTGCCGCGAACTGGGTGATGCTCACCAGCGTGTACGACGAGAGGAACTTCTCCTCCATGCCGTAGAAGACCGCGCAGATGATGATCAGGCCGGCCACCACGGGCAGGCTGCCGAGGTCACCACCCTTCAACCGGTTGATGAACTGCTGCACGACCGGCCCGAGGCCCTGGGCCTGGATCAGTCGCTCGTCCTGCAGGTCGGCCGCAACCGCGGCTACCGGCTCGTCGATCACCGGGGCGGTCGCCTCGTCGGAGGTACTCATTCGCTCTTCCTCTTGGTGCGCTCGGCGACGACGTTGTCCGACGCGCCGGTGATGGCGGCCACGAGCTGTGCGGTGGTCGCCTCCTCCACGAGGAACTCCGCAGCGTTGCGGCCGAGACGGAGTACGACGATTCGGTCGGCGACCGCTTGGACGTCGGCCATGTTGTGGCTGACCAGGATCACTCCCAGCCCGGTCTCCCGGAGCCGCTCGACGAGGTTGAGCACCTCAGCGGTCTGGGCGACACCGAGGGCCGCGGTGGGCTCGTCGAGCATCACGACCTTCGGGCTGCCGACCAGCGACCGGGCGATGGCCACGGTCTGCCGCTGACCACCCGAGAGGCTGGCGATGGGGATCCGGACCGACGGGATCTTCGCGGAGAGGGTGCGCAGCAGCCGCCACGACTCCTTCTCCATGCCGACCTCGTCGAGCACCGGCCCGACCAAGTGCTCCTGACCGAGGAACAGGTTGGCCACCACGTCGAGGTTGTCGCACAGCGCCAGGTCCTGGAAGACCGTGGCGATGCCGAGGGCCTGTGCAGCGCTCGGGCTGACCACCTTGGCGGAAGTGCCGGCCACCTTGATGTCACCGGAGTCGGGTTGGTAGACCCCCGCGATCACCTTGACCAACGTGGACTTGCCGGCACCGTTGTCGCCGACGAGCGCGACGACCTCACCGGCATGCACGTCGAGGTGGACGTCGGAGAGTGCCTGGACGGCACCGAAGCGTTTATGGACCCCGGCCAGGGAGAGCACGCTCTCCCTGGCCGGGGACATCGATGGAGCAGAGGTCATCAGCTGAGACCGGCCGCCGCACATACCTCGGCGTAGTCAGCGGTGCAGATGTCCTCCACCGTGTAGAACCCGTCCGCGACCACGGTGTCGCCGACGTTCTCGGCGGTGACCACGATCGGGTCGAAGATCCACGAGGGAACGCCTTCGTACTCCGCCGGCGGCGAGACGTCGTCGCCGTTGGCGAGCGCAACCGCTGCCTCGGCAGCCGTCTCGGCCTCGATCGGAATGGGCTTGTAGATCGTCATGTTCTGCTGACCCGCGAGGATCCGCTGGATCGCAGCGATCTCCGCGTCCTGCCCGGTGATGGGCGGCAGGGCGTCCTCGGCAACACCGGCACCGGTCAGAGCGGCGACGACGCCACCGGCCTGGCCGTCGTTGGCGGCGTAGACGCCGACGATGTCAGCCGGGTCGTGGAGCCCGAGCTGGTCGGTGGTCCACTGCTGGGCGTTGTCGGGGCTCCAGTCGGGGTTGTCGTACTCCCCGAGGATCTCGAGGCCCGAGCCGTCGATGACGCTGTGGGCGCCGGCCTTGAACTGCGCGGCGTTCGGGTCGTCGGGCGAACCGTTGAGCATCAGGATGCCGCCGGTGCCACCGGTCGCTGCGACCAGGGCCTCGGCCTGCATCTTGCCGACGGTCTCGTTGTCGAAGGACATGTAGTAGTCGGCCTCGGCGATGAACCGGTCATACGCGATGACGGGAGCGCCGGAATCCTGCGCGGTCTGCACCATGGCACCCGCACCCGCACCGTTGACCGGGTCGAGGACGATCACGTCGGCCTCTTCGGAGATGGCGGTGTCGATCTGCTCGGCCTGCTTGGTCTCGTCCTGGTCGGCGTTGTAGTAGAGGATCTCGCAGTCGTCGCAGAGTTCCTGCACCTTTGCCTCGAAGAGCGGCTTGTCGAAGGTCTCGTAGCGAGTTGTCTTCGTCTCCGGAAGCAGCAGGGCGATCTTGGCGCCGCCACCACCGCTGGTGTTGTCGTCGCCGCCTCCGCCTTCGTCGTCGTTGGCTCCGCAGGCCGACAGGCCGACGGCGCCGACGAGCAGCGCTGCGCCGGCTACTGCGGCGCGGGTGAATGCTGAAACCACGGGATCCTCCTTGATGCGGCTAGTGCCCGGTCGAGCACTGCGATTCGCGACGAAGTGTTGCCCATCACACGATTAGTGGTCAAGAGTTGAAGGCAAAAGATTCCAAACGGTGATGCAACCCCTCGTACCGCTCAACACTTGACGACAAAGTGTGGCCTGCTGCACAGTGTCCGCCATGACGGCGACGGGCAGCAGGGGCGAGGCGCATTCGCCCGGCTCGACCGCCTCGCTGCGGCCGGCCAACCAGCGCCGCGTCGTCGACGTACTCCGCGGCAGCGCGCAGGAGCCGGTCACCCAGGCGGAGCTCGCGCGAGTCACCGGACTGGCCTCCGGCACCATCTCCAACATCGTCCGGGCGCTCACCGCCGCGGGCCTGATCGAGACCGAGCCGGGCAGTGGACGCCGGGGCACGGTGGTCCGGCTGTCGCGCACGGCCGGCCTGGTCGTCGGCATCGACGTCGGCCACAGCCACCTCTCGGTAGCGGTCGCCGACCTGTCCGGCCAACCGCTGGTCGAGAAGCGGCAGCGCCTCGCGCACGACCATCGCTACGAGGACGGCCTCGAGCTCGCCGACACCCTGCTCAACGAGGCCCTGTCCGAAGCCGGGCACAGCTGGGACGAGGTCCGCACCGTCGGCATGGGCCTGCCGGCCCCGATCAGCGATGACGTCGTGCGGTCCTCGGCCATCCTCCCGGGCTGGGTCGGGATCAACGCCGAGGGCGTCTCCCAGGAACGCTTCAAACGACCCGTCCACATCGACAACGACGCCAACCTCGGCGCTCTCGCCGAGCACCTCATCGGTGCCGCCCGCGGCGAGGACCAGGTCGTCTACGTCAAGGTGTCCTCCGGTGTCGGTGCCGGTCTGATCGTGGACGGCAAGATCCTGCACGGCGCACGCGGCACCGCGGGCGAGATCGGGCACCTCACCATCGACGAGCAGGGCCCGGTCTGCCGGTGCGGGAGCCGCGGCTGCCTCGAGGCGTACGCCGCCACCGACCGCATCGCGGAGATGATGGGCGCCCAGCTGCCCGACGCCACGATCGATGACGTCTTCGAGTCGGCCAGGGCCGGCAACGTCGCCGCATCGCGGCTGCTCGAGGACGCCGGCATGCACCTGGGCTGGGGTCTCGCGACGGTCGTCAACCTGCTCAACCCCGGCGTCGTCGTGGTCGGTGGCGACCTGGCCCGGGCCGGCGAGCCGCTGCTCGAGGCGATCCGGATGGGCCTGCGCCGCCACGTGCTCGCCGACGCCGCCGCGACCCCCGTCGTGCTGTCCGAGCTCGGCGACCGCGCCTCGATGCTCGGCGCCGTACTGCTCGCCGCGGACCGCACCGACCTCGTCGTGGGCTAGGTGTCGGAACACGCCTGCCCACCACGGCGTTCTCCACACATGCGTATCGAGATCTGGTCCGACGTCGTCTGCCCGTGGTGCTACATCGGCAAGCGCCGCCTGGAGTCCGCCCTGGCCGAGTTCCCGCACCGCGACGAGGTCGAGGTCGTGTGGCGCTCGTTCCAGCTGGACCCGTCGGCGCCCACGACGCCGACCGAGACGGTGCTCGACGCACTGGGCCGCAAGTACGGCGCCGGCCAGGACGCGATCGACCGGGTCGAGGGGCTCGCCGCGGAAGAGGGGCTCCTGTTCCGGCATGCCCAGGCGCCCCACGTCGGCACCCTCGACGCGCACCGGTTGCTGCACGCCGCCGGCGACAAGCGGGGTGAACTGAAGGAGGCACTGCTCCACGCCTTCTTCGTCGAGGCTCTGAACGTCGCCGACCACGACATCCTCGCTCGGATCGCGGGCGAGGTCGGCCTCGACGAGGTCACCGTGAAGTCCGTGCTGACCAGCGACGAGTACGCCGACGAGGTCGAGGCCGACCTGCGGCAGGCAGTGGCCTACGGCGCGACGGGTGTCCCGTTCTTCGTGATCGACGGCAGGTACGGCATCTCCGGTGCCCAGCCGGTCGAGACGTTCGCGCAGGCCCTCGAGCGGGCCTGGTCGGAGAGCCACCCGGGCCTCGAGGTGATCGGGGGCGCCGACGAGTGCGGTCCCGACGGTTGTCCCATCTGATTCCACCTTGCGGTCAGGTTAGGCATGCCTAAGGGCTAGGCGTACGATCCTGCCTTGTGCTTGGTAACTTCCTGATCGGTCTGCGAGAGGGCCTCGAGGCGGCGCTGGTCGTCAGCATCCTGGTCGCCTACCTCGTGAAGTCCGATCGTCGCCACCAGCTGCGCTGGATCTGGCTGGGAGTCGGCGTAGCGGTGCTGCTCAGCGTTGGTCTGACCGTCGGTCTGGGCCTGCAGTCGCGGCAGCTGACATTCAAGACCCAGGAGCTGCTGGGCGGCGTGCTGTCGATCATCGCGGCGGCGTTCGTGACCTGGATGATCTTCTGGATGGCCACCGCGGCCAAGCACATCGCGGGCGACCTGCGCGGCCGCGTCGACGACGCCGCCGGACGCTGGTGGTCGCTCTCGCTCCTGGCGTTCCTGGCCGTTGGCCGCGAGGGCATGGAGACCGCGCTGATCCTGTGGTCCAACACCCGCGTCGCGATCGACCGCGACCTGCCCGAGGGTGCGCCGGTCAGCTCGACGCCCCTGGTGGGCGCAGCTCTCGGCCTGCTCACCGCGGTCGTGCTCGGCTACCTCATCTACCGCGGCGCGATCAGCCTCAACCTCACCGTGTTCTTCACCTGGACCGGCTTCTTCCTGATCCTGGTCGCGGCCGGCGTGCTGTCCTACGGCATCCACGACCTCCAGGAGGCCGGCGTCGTAGCCGGGCTCAACAGCCACCTGTTCGACGTCTCGCACATCATCCCGCCGAGCTCCTGGTACGGCACCGTGCTCAAGGGGATCTTCAACTTCTCGCCGCAGACCACCTACTGGGAGGCGGCCGCGTGGATCACCTACATCGTGCTGGTCGTGCCCGCCTTCATCATCGTCCTCCGCCGGCGCAAGCGCCCGCGTCCCGAAACCCCAGCTCCCGTGTCGCCGACCCCGGCGGCCACCACTCCCGAAAGATGAGGAACCACGTGAAGCGCACCGCCCTGACTGCCGCCGCGATCCTGTTCGCGGCCCCCGTCCTCGCAGCTTGCGGCACGGAGAGCACCGACCCGGGTGAAGGTGGCGACGCCGGCGACGCCCGCTCGCTCACCGTCCAGTCCGTCCGATGACGCCTGCGAGGTGTCGTCGAGCGACGCGCCGGCCGGCGTGCTCAACTTCGACGTGACCAACACCGGCTCGCAGGTGACCGAGTTCTACCTCCTTGCCGATGACGGGCTGCGGATCGTCGCGGAGATCGAGAACATCGGGCCGGGCGGCACCTCGAAGCTGACCGTCAATGCACCCGCCGGCGAGTACTTCACCGCCTGCAAGCCGGGCATGATCGGCGACGGCATCCGCGCGGGCTTCACCATCACCGAGTCCGACGAAGAGGTGCAGCTGGCCGACGCCGAGCTGGTCGAACAGGCCCAGACCAACTACGCGGCGTACATCAAGGACCAGTCGGCCCAGCTGCTGGCGAAGACGCAGGAGTTCGTCGAGCTCTACAAGGCCGGTGACCAGGACGACGCCGCGCGCGCCCTCTACCCCGACGCGCGCACCCACTGGGAGCGGATCGAGACCGTTGCCGAGTCGTTCGGTGACCTCGACCCCAAGATGGACGCCCGCGAGGCCGACATCCCGGAGGGTGAGGAGTGGACCGGCTGGCACCTCATCGAGAAGGACCTGTGGCCGGCTCGCGCCGAGAAGTACCAGGCGCTGACGCCCGAGGAGCGCGCGACGTACGCCGACGACCTGCTCGCCAACACCGAGGAGCTGAACACCCGGGTCCAGGACCTGACCTACACGATCGACGGCATCGCCAACGGTTCGCGCGGCCTGCTCGAAGAGGTCGCCACCGGCAAGGTCACCGGCGAGGAGGAGTACTGGTCGCGCACCGACCTGTGGGACTTCCAGGCCAACGTCGACGGCGCCAAGGTCGCCTACGACGGCGTCGCGCCGATCGTCGAGCAGAACGACCCGGAGCTCGCCGAGCAGCTCGAGACCAGGTTTGCCGACCTGCAGGTGCTGCTCGACGCGCAGCGCGTCGGCGAGGGTTTCAAGTTCTACGACGAGCTGACCCAGGACGAGATCAAGGCGCTGTCCGACGCGGTCAACGCACTGTCCGAGCCGCTCGGCAAGCTCACCGCGGCGGTGCTGTCCTGACCCGGGGCATCAGCAGGCGAGGGCTCCTCGGCGGCAGCGCGGCTGCCGCCGGGGCCGCCGGCGCGTTCGTGGTCGGCCGGTCCACCGGCGGCGACGAGGCGCAGGCAGCGGCGAGCCGCGCCGCGTCGTACCCGTTCCGCGGCGAGCACCAGGCCGGCATCGCCACGCCCGCGCAGGACCGGCTGCACTTCGCGGCGTTCGACGTCACGACCGACTCCCGCGAGGACCTGGTCGAGCTGCTGAAGGCCTGGACCTCGGCCGCGGAGCAGATGACCAAGGGCGAGGAGGCGGGCGCCACCGGAGCTCTCGGCGGGTCGGTGAACCTGCCACCCGACGACACCGGCGAGGCGATCGGGCTGCCGGCCAGCGGGCTGACGATCACGTTCGGGTTCGGGCCGACCCTGTTCCGCGACCGCGACGGCAAGGACCGGTTCGGCATCGGAGACCGCCGGCCCGAGGCCCTCGAGGAGCTGCCGCACTTCACGGCCGACGTCCTCGACCCGATCAAGTCCGGTGGCGACCTGTGCATCCAGGCCTGTGCCGACGACCCGCAGGTGGCGGTGCACGCGATCCGCAACCTCGTGAGGCTCGGCTTCGGCACGGTGTCGGTGAGGTGGTCGCAGCTCGGCTTCGGTCGTACGTCGTCGACCTCGACCTCGCAGACCACGCCCCGCAACCTGTTCGGGTTCAAGGACGGCACCGCCAACGTGAAGGCCGAGGAGACCGGCGCGCTCGACGAGCACGTCTGGGTCTCGAGCGACGACGACGGTGGCGACTGGCTGGCCGGCGGCTCCTACCTGGTGACGCGCCGGATGAACATGACCATCGAGGTCTGGGACCGCCAGCCACTGGGTGACCAGGAGGCGTTCATCGGTCGCACCAAGGGACCGGGCGCGCCGCTGTCGGGCGGCGGGGAGTTCGACGAGCCCGACTTCGACATGCCGGGCAGCAACGACCTGCCGGTGATCCTTCCGGACGCCCACATCCGGCTGGTCCATCCGACCCAGCACGGGGGAGTGCGGATGCTGCGTCGGGGCTACAACTTCGTCGACGGCAGCGACCCGCTCGGCGGACTGAACGCCGGGCTGTTCTTCATCGCGTTCGTCCGCGACCCGCGCACGCACTTCATCCCGATCCAGAAGGCGATGGCCAAGACCGACGCCCTGATGGAGTACCTCAAGGTCACCGGCTCGGCCCTGTTCGCCGTCCCGCCCGGCATCAAGCCGGGCGAGTACGTCGGTCAGGCGCTCTTCGCCTGACCGAGCAGCTCGGCGAGCTTGTCGGTCGCCTGGTGGCCGGGCTTGACGCCGGTGAGCAGGGCGGCGGTCGAGTTCGAGTGCTCGATGCGAAGCCGCTTGATCGCCTGGTACGCCGGCGATGCCCACCACTCCCTGGCCGCGGCGGCGCTGGGGAACTCGATGATCACGATGTCGCCGGGCAGCTCGCCCTCGGCGACCTCGGCGTTGCCGCCGTGCACGATGAACTGGCCGTCGTACGGCGCGAGGGTGGCGTCGATCCGCTCCAGGTACTCGATGATCTCGGGACCGAAGTCGACCTCGGTCAGGTGGCAGATGGCGTAGGCCTTGGGCGTTGTGTTGGTGTTCATGGCAGCAAGCCTGCGTCGATCGCCGCATGGGCGCGATTACCTCGGAGGTAATGGGAGCGGCTACGTCGCCGCGGCTAGCGTGCAGGCCATGAGCCAGGCACCCATGGAGGAGAACCCGGGCGAGCTGCTGCGCGACTGGCGCCGCCGCCGCAACGTCTCGCAGCTCGACCTCGCGCATCGGGCCGGCGTATCGGCGCGGCACGTGAGCTTCATCGAGACCGGCCGCTCCCGACCCACCAGCTCGATGATCCTCCGGCTCTGCGACCAGCTCGCGGTGCCGCTGCGCGAGCAGAACCGGGTGCTCCTCGCCGGCGGTCACGCGCCCGCGCACCCCGTGCACCAGCTGGTCGACCCGCCCATGGCCCAGGCCAACGCGGCCATCGAGGCGATCCTCGCCGCGCACCTGCCCTACCCGGCTCTGGTGATCGACCTGGGCTGGGACCTGGTCGCGGCCAACGACGCGATCTGGGCCATGACGGAGGGACTTCCGGCGCGTCTGCTCGAGCCGCCGATCAACGTCATCCGACTCTCGCTCGACCCCGAGGGCATGGCTCCGCGGATCGTCAACCTCGAGCAGTGGCGCGAGCTGCTGGTCGCCCGGCTCCGGCACGAGTACGACCTCGGCCGGGACCCGCGGGTGGCCGACCTGATCGAGGAGTTCGCGGTGACGCCGGCGCCAGAGGTCGGTGTCGCGCCGACCGAGCTGGTGGTGCCGCTGCGGTTACGGGTCGGCGACGCCGAGCTGTCCCTCCTGTCGACCACCACGGTCTTCGGCACACCGCGCGAGGTCACCTTGTCCGAGCTCGCGATCGAGGCGTTCTACCCCGGCGACGAGGCCACCCGGCTCGCGCTGACCGGCTAGTGGTTTCGAGCTCGCTGCGCTCGCACCTCAACCACCGACCGCCTGCGCACGGATGCCGAGCGTTTGCCGACAGCGCATCGTGAGCACCTGCCGACGTGCAGACCTTCCTGCCTTTCCCAGACTTCGAGCAGTCGCTGCGCGCCCTCGACGTACGCCGGTTGGGCAAGCAGCGGGTCGAGTGCATCCAGGTGCTGCGGGGGCTGACCGTCCCGACGTACGGGTGGCGTCACCACCCTGCGGTGAAGATGTGGCGCGGACACGAAGAGGCGCTCGGCCGCTACTCGTTCACATCATGCGAGGTGTGGACGGAGCTCGGTCACGCGGACACCTGCGCGGCCACGCTCGCTACCGACCTCGCGGGCATCGGCATCGTCGACGTGCGGACCCAGGCCGAGCTCGCCGCCGGCGGCGCCCTGCCGCCGTGGCTCGGTGACGAGGAGTTCCACCGGTCACATCAGTCGTCGCTCATCCGCAAGGACCCGGACTTCTATGGCCCGAAGTTCCCGGGAGTGCCCGACGACCTGCCGTACGTCTGGCCGAGCGTTCAGTGAGGGGCAGCGGCCAGGAATGCCCGGCCGCGCACCGAGACCGAGCGTCGCATGGTGGGCTCGTCGAGCAGGCGCAGCTGCGGCAGGCGTTCGGCCAGGGCGCGGAGGGCGATGACCGCCTCCATCTACCCCAGACGGACGAGCACGACCACCTCGGTCGGCGAGAAGCGGTCGCGCCAGCCGTACTTGCGGCGGAGCTTGGCGCGGGTCTCGTCGAAGGCCCGGCCCGAACGCACCACGGTGGCGGTGCCGGCGTACGCGGTGGAGTCGGGGACCTCCGTGCGGAGGGTGACCGCCTGCCCGTCCGCGGCTAGGTCATCGGCGGGGTCATCGGCGGGGCACAGGCCGAGCCGGCCGTCGCTCAGCGGCACCACCCGGGCCCGGGTGGTGGCGTCGGCGACGGTGAGCACAACGTACGTCTCGTCAGCTATCGCCACCCGGCAACGTAACCACACGATCCACGCCGATGTCCTCGAGGAACCCGGAGTCGTGGCTGGCCACCACGAGCGCTCCGCGGTAGTCGGCGATCGCCGAGACCAGTGCGTCGTACGACGCGAAGTCGAGGTTGTTCGTCGGCTCGTCGAGCAGCAGCAACCGCGGGGCTGGGTCGGCCAGCAGGACGGCGGCGAGAGTGGCGCGAAGTCGCTCACCGCCCGAGAGGTCGCCGACCAGCCGGTCGCCGGTGGCGCCCCGGAACAGGAACCGGGCGAGGCGTGCCCGGATCGCGTTGTCGTCGGCAGCCGGCGTACGCCGGCGGACGTTGTCGAAGACGGACGCATCATCGTCCAGCAGGTCGAGCCGCTGGGGCAGGAAGCCGACTGGCACGTGCCGGACGACGGTGCCCGACTCCGGCTCGAGCTCGCCCATGATGGTCCGCAGCAGGGTGGTCTTGCCGGAGCCGTTGGGTCCGACCAGCGCCACTCGCTCCGGACCGCGGAGCTCGAGCTCGTCGCTGGTCAGCACGAGCTGGCCGCGAGAGACCTCGGTGCCGGGCAGGTCGACCCGGATGTCGCGGTCCTCGCGCAGCCGCGACTCCGCATCGGTCAGCCGCTCGCGGGCCTGCCGCGCGCGGTCATCGTGGACGGCGCGGTACTTCGCTGCCGACACCTGGGCCTGCCGCTTCTTCATGCCCGCCAGAATCTTGGGCATCGACGCCGCGCTCTTCTTCCCGTACTTCAGCCGGTTGGCCAGCACGCGTTCGGCGTCGACCCGGTCGTGCTGCTGCCTGCGCAGGTCGGCTTTCGCGGTGGTGACGGCCTGCTGGGCGGCCTCCTGCTCGGCGGTCACCTGCTCGGCGTACGCCGTGTAGCCACCGCCGTACCACCGGACGCTGCCGTCGCGCAGGTCGCCGATCCGCTCGACGCGTTCGAGGAGCTCGCGGTCGTGGCTGACCACCAGCAGGGTGCGGCCCCACGACTCGACGACGTCGTAGAGGCGCTCGCGGGCGGCGGCGTCGAGGTTGTTGGTCGGCTCGTCGAGGAGCAGCACGTCCGGCCGGCTCAGCAGCAAGCGGGTCAGCCCGAGCTGGGTGACCTCGCCACCCGAGAGCTCGCCCATCCGCCGGTCGAGCACGTCGGGCGGCAGGCCGAGCCGGCCGAGCTCGGCCACCGCGCGCTGCTCGATGTCCCAGTCGTCGCCGATGACGTCGAAGTGCTGCTGGTCGACCGAGCCGGACTCGACGGCCCGGATGGCGGCGACGACCTCAGCGATGCGCAGGAACTCGGGCACGCGCTGCTTGACATCGAGCGTGAGGTCCTGGGGGAGGTAGCCGACCTCGCCGGCCACCGCGATCCGACCGCTGGTCGGGCGCAGCTCGCCGGCGATCAGTCGCAGCAGGGTCGACTTGCCCGACCCGTTGCGGCCGACCAGGCCCGAGCGGCCGGGCCCGACCGCGAGGTCGAGACCGTCGATCGCGACGGTGCCGTCGGGCCAGGCGAAGGTGAGCGAGGTGCAGGTGATGGCTGCAGAAATGGCAGCAGGCATGGAGGCTCCTTGAGACGAGGTGTGCGGGTAGCGGACACGACGTCAGAGCTTCAACTGGCACCGGCTTCGTCGGGGACGTGGACGGGGTCCACGGTAGGCGCCGCCACACTCCGGGCGCGACCGAATTAGTCGTCGCAGAGGGGTAAAGTGGCGGGTCGCACAGCGTCGTGCCGCTCTTTCTCCGCATCACCACCTTGAGACCCAAGGACACCGCTGTGACTGCTAGCCAGACGGGCCGCCCCGTCGTACTCATCGCCGAAGAGCTGAGCCCCGCCACCGTGGATGCTCTCGGCCCCGACTTCGAGATCCGCAGCTGCAACGGCGCCGACCGCGCCGAGCTGCTCGCGGCCATCACCGACGTCGACGCGATCCTGGTCCGCTCCGCCACCAAGGTCGACGCCGAGGCACTGGCCGCGGCGAAGCGGCTGAAGGTGGTCGCCCGCGCCGGGGTCGGCCTCGACAACGTCGACGTCCGGGCCGCCACCCAGAGCGGCGTCATGGTCGTGAACGCGCCGACGTCCAACATCGTCAGCGCCGCCGAGCTCGCGGTCGCCCTGATGCTCGCTGCTGCCCGCCACATCTCGCCCGCGCACGCGGCGCTGAAGAACGGCGAGTGGAAGCGGTCGAAGTACACCGGCATCGAGCTCTACGAGAAGACCGTCGGCATCGTCGGCCTCGGCCGGATCGGCGTCCTCGTCGCCCAGCGCCTGAGCGCCTTCGGCATGAACGTGATCGCCTACGACCCCTACGTGCAGGCCGGCCGGGCCGCGCAGATGGGCGTGCGGCTGGTCGACCTCGACACCCTGCTCGACGAGTCCGACTTCATGTCGGTGCACCTCCCGAAGACCCCCGAGACCGCCGGGCTGATCGGCGCCGACCAGCTCGCCAAGGCCAAGAGCACCCTGGTGCTCGTCAACGCGGCCCGCGGCGGCATCGTCGACGAGCAGGCCTTGTACGACGCGCTGAAGACCGGCCGGATCGCCGCCGCCGGGCTCGACGTGTTCGCCACCGAACCCTGCACCGACAGCCCGCTCTTCGAGCTCGAGAACGTGGTCGCCACTCCTCACCTCGGTGCCTCGACCGACGAGGCCCAGGAGAAGGCAGGCGTCGCGGTCGCCAAGTCCGTCAGGCTCGCGCTGTCGGGCGAGCTGGTGCCCGACGCGGTCAACGTGCAGGGCGGCGTGATCGCCGAGGACGTGCGCCCGGGCATCCCGCTCACCGAGAAGCTGGGCCGGGTGTTCACCGGTCTGGCCGGCGAGGTCGCTCAGCAGATCGACGTGGAGGTGCGTGGCGAGATCACCGACTTCGACGTCAAGGTGCTCGAGCTCGCGGCGCTGAAGGGCGTCTTCACCGACATCGTCGAGGACCAGGTGTCCTATGTGAACGCGCCGCTCCTGGCGGCCGAGCGCGGTACCGCCGTACGCCTGGTCACCGACCCGGAGAGCCCCGACCACCGCAACCTGATCACGATCCGCGGCACCCTCGCCGACGGCGGCCAGATCTCCGTCAGCGGCACCCTGGTCGGCATCAACCAGAAGGAACGGCTGGTCGAGATCAACGGCTTCGACGTCGACCTGGAGCCGACCAACCACCTGGCGTTCTTCAACTACATGGACCGCCCGGGCATGGTCGGCACGGTCGGCCAGATCCTCGGCGACGCCGGGGTCAACATCGCCGGCATGCAGGTGGCGCGCGACGTCAAGGGTGGCCAGGCGCTGGTGGCGGTCTCCGTCGACTCGGCCATCGCGCCCGAGACGCTGGCCGAGATCCAGTCCGCGATGGACGCCAACTCGGCGCGGGCGATCAATCTGGTCTGACGGGGTGGGCTTGCCGGCCCGCGTGTGTCGCTGCTTCCCCAAGGTATGTAGGCGAACCGCCGCTTCCCATGGTGAGCAACCCGTGGGAAGCGCAGACTCACCTGCATACCGTGATGAAGCAGCAACGGCGCCGTCGGGAGGACGACGATCAGCTAGGCCACCATCACCCGGCCGGCGCCGCGAGGGGCACCCGGGGTTCGATCGCGGACGACGTCCCAGGCTGACGCCAGTCGGGTGACCGCCTCGCGGAGCTCGTCGGCGGGGTCGGGTCCAGGGGATGCGTACGAAGCTGTCGAGGCCGCCCTCGGCCGCGAACGCCGGGCCGGGCGCGACGATGACGCCGCGCCGCTCCGCCTCGGCTGTCACCGCGGTGCCGTAGGAGCCGGGGAGCTCGCACCACAGCGCCAGCCCGCCGCCCGGCGAGCCGGAACTGCCAGTCGGGCAGCAGCTCCGTCACCGCAGCCGCCAGAGCCTCGCGCTGCTCGCGCAGCCGGGCCCGATGGCCGGCGACGATGGTCGCGCGGTCGGCGAGGAGTCGGGTCAGCACCAGCTGTTCCATCACCGGCGCGCCGAGGTCGAGGCCGACCCGGGCGTTGGTGATCCGCTCGACCTGGCCGCGCGGCGCCCGGATCCAGCCGAGGCGCAGCCCGCCCCAGAACGACTTGCTCGCCGAGCCGATGGTCACGGTGTCGGGCGCGAACGCCGCGAACGGCCGCGGCATCTCCTGGCCGTCGAGGGCCAGCTCGGCATGGGCCTCGTCGACGACGGCGACGGTGTGGGCGCGCCGCAGGTGGCCGGCGTACACCTCGCGCTGGGCGTCGGTCATCAGGTGACCGGTGGGGTTCTGGAAGTCCGGGATCAGGTAGGCGAGCCGGGCCGAGACCTGGCGCAGCGCGGCGCCGACGGCGTCGAGGTCCCAGCCGTCGGGGTCTACCGGTGAGCCGGTGAGCCGCGCACCGCTGTGGCGGATCGCCAGGGTCGCGTTGGGGTAGACCGGCGACTCGACGAGCACGCGGTCGCCTGGCCCGGTGAAGGCCTGGGCCACGATCGACGCCGCGGAGAGCGCGCCGGGTGTCACCAGGATCTGGCCGGGGTCGGTCGGCAGCCCGCGCTCCTCGTAGGTCTCCGCGATGGCGGCCTGGAGCTGGGGGAGCCCGGCGGGGAAGTAGCCATGTCCGCCGAGGTACGCCGGCAGCTCGGCGCCGGCTTCGGCGTACGCGTTGGCGATGCCGGGCGGAGCCGAGGCGGCGGCGCAGTTGAGGTCGATGGCGTCGTGGTCGCCGGGTCGCGGCAGCAGCGCCCGGTCGTGGGCCCGCGACTGCCCGCCCGGCACCCGGGTGAACGTGCCCGCGCCCTGCCGCGCCTCGGCGTAGCCGGCGTCGCGGAGGGCGGCGTACGCGCGGGTCACGGTGGTGCGGGAGACCCCGAGCGCTTCGGTGAGCTCGCGCTCGCTCGGCAGCCGGGTGCCGAGGCCGATCCGGCCGTCGCCGATCAGGTGGGTGAGCGAGGTGGCCAGGCCGGCGTACGCGGGGCTGCGGTCGAAGTCGCCGACCAGGGTGCCGACCCGGCCCGGCGCTGATGGACTGCATCATGCAGTCCACTCTCTCACGATTGGCTATGTAAGAGAAGGCCAATCCTTGCGACCATGGCGGGGTGACTCCTCCCGTCCCCGTCGCCACCGCTCCCACCGGCCTCAGCGACCTGGGCCCGATCGCCCAGCTGCGCGCCGGCCGGCTCGGCCGACGGCTCACCCAGCTCGTACGTCGGCCTGGTGCTCTACGGCATGAGCCTGGCGATGATGGTCCGCGGCGACCTGGGCCTCGCGCCCTGGGACGTGCTGCACTCCGGCCTGATCCGGCACGTGCCGATCACGCTGGGGCAGGCCGTCGTGGTGATGAGCTTCGTGGTGCTGATCCTCTGGATCCCGCTCAAGGAGATGCCGGGCCTCGGCACCATCTCCAACGCACTGGTGGTCGGCCTGGCCTGCGACGCGACGCTGGCGCTGCTCGACCAGCCCGGACCGCTCGCCCTGCGGATCGCCCTGATGGTCGGCGGCGTGCGTCCTCTGCGGTCTGGCCACCGCCCTCTACATCGGCGCCCAGTTCGGCCGCGGTCCGCGCGACGGGCTGATGACCGGGCTGACCCGGCGCACCGGCCTCTCGATCCGGCTGGTGCGCACCGCCCTCGAGGTCTCCGTCGTCGCGATCGGCCTGCTGCTGGGCGGCGGTCTCGGCCTCGGCACGATCGCGTTCGCGCTCACGATCGGCCCGATCACCCAGGCACTGCTCCCGGTCTTCCTCGATCGATCTGTCCAGCGATCTGCCAGTCAGGGGAGACTCGCGCGCATAGGGCGGATAACCTCCGGTCACATACTTTTCCGTGCCGCGGAGGGACCCCCAATGACCGAGACGCCCACGCCACCCCGACAGTCGACCGAGCCGACCGAGCCGCCGTCCGGCGGCGGAGCCGCCGCCGAGGCCGCGCCGCTGGCGCCGCCGACCGAGACGCTCACGCTGACCGCGCCCGAGGCGCCGGCGCTGGTGATCGAGACCCAGGCGCCGAAGATGGCGCCCCAGGTCGCGGCCGAGCAGATCCCGGAGCTCGACGCGAAGGTCGACACGTTCCTGACCGCGCTGAGCTCGGCGGAGGCCAACAGCCCGGAGTTCGCGGCCCAGGCCGAGAACGTCCGCACCATGGGCGACGCCGACATCCGCAAGGCGGCCGAGACCTCCAACCGGATGCTGGAGCAGCCGGTGCGCGCGCTCAAGGAGGGCGGCATCGCCCAGGGCTCGGCGGTCGGCAAGACGCTGCTCGAGCTGCGGCGCACGGTCGAGGACCTCGACCCCAGCCAGGCCACCGGCGCCAAGCGCTGGCTGGACCTGCTGCCGTTCGGCGACAAGATCACCGACTACTTCCGCAAGTACCAGTCGGCGCAGACCCAGCTCAACGGCATCCTGCACAGCCTGCGCAACGGCCAGGACGAGCTGACCAAGGACAACGTCGCGCTCAACCTGGAGAAGACGAACCTGTGGGCGACCATGGGCCGGCTCAACCAGTACGTCTACGTCGCCGAGCGGCTCGACGCCAAGCTCGCGGCCAAGATCGCCGAGCTCGAGCTGACCGACCCCGAGGCCGCCAAGGCGCTCAACCAGGACGTGCTCTTCTACGTGCGGCAGAAGCACCAGGACCTGCTGACCCAGCTGGCGGTGTCGATCCAGAGCTACCTGGCGATCGACATCATCATCAAGAACAACATCGAGCTGATCAAGGGCGTCGACCGCGCCTCCACCACCACCATCTCCGCGCTGCGTACGGCGGTCATCGTGGCGCAGGCGCTCGGCAACCAGAAGCTGGTGCTCGACCAGATCACGGCGCTCAACACCACGACGTCCGGGATGATCCAGCGGACCTCGGAGATGCTGAAGGACAACTCGGCAGCCATCCAGGAGCAGGCCGCGTCGTCGACGATCGGCATCGAGCAGCTGCAGGCCGCGTTCGCCAACATCTACGCGACGATGGACAGCATCGACGAGTTCAAGCTCAAGGCGCTCGACTCGATGGCGGCCACGATCGGCGTGCTGGAGACCGAGGTCGAGAAGTCGCAGTCCTACCTCGACCGGGTCAAGAAGCACGACCAGCGCAACGCGGCCGGCACCTTGGACATCGCGTAGCCATCAGCTCCCTCCAGACCGAAACGAGTACGAGTGGGCCTCAAGTCGTGGCTGAAACGACGACGTGGATCGGACGACGACGCCACACCCGTCGCCTGCTCCGCCGACCGAGCAGGACGTGCTGGCCGCGCTCAACCGGGTCAACGCGATGCTGCGCGAGGGCAACGCGCCGCCGGTGGTGATCACGCGGGTGGTCCGCATCGCGCGCGGCGATCAACGACACGCTGCCCCGGATCCGCAACCTCGGGCTCGGCAGCATGGAGGCCTACTCGGTCGTGGCCACCGCCACCTCCTACCTACCCGAGGCGGTCGGCGGCTACCTCCGGCTGCCACGCGAGTGGGCGGACACCCGGCCGATCGACGGCTACAAGACCTCGCTGATGGTGCTGGTCGACCAGCTCGAGCTGCTCGGCTCGACGATGGACAAGGTGCTCGACGCCGCCAACCGGGCCGACGCCCAGGCGCTGCTGCTGCACGGCAAGTTCCTCGAGGCCAAGTTCGGGCAACCGACCGCCGGCCCCGGCCTCACGTTGGGATCTCCTGAATGACTCGAGCTGTCTCTGTCCGCGGCCCTGGACGCGCTGGTCGCCGCGGCCCGCACGGCCGGCGTCGACGCCGACGCGGCGCGGCTCGAGGGCGAGTCGCTGGCCGCGACCGTCGCCGAGCCCGCCAAGGGTGCGTACGTCGGCTGGTCGGAGCAGACCGGCGGCGGCCGCAGCGCCGAGGACTTCATGAACGCCGCCTCGCGCGGCCGCCGCTACCGAGCCGCCCCGACGCCGACCATGGCCGGCCTGTCGCTGGCGAAGTCGAGCCCACGCGCCGGCGTACGCGAAGGCGCTGTCGGACGTCGCCCTCGCCGCCACGACCCTGGGCGAGGCGAACCCTCGGGTGATCGGCAACGCCACCACCGCCGCCGCCGCCCAGCTGGGCGAGCGCGCCGCTCGCGAGCCTGCCGGTGGTCGGACTGTCCTCGGTGGTCGAGCCGTCGGACCCCGGCGTCGGCGACCACTTCCTGGCCCAGATGCTCGACCAGCTCGGCCAGGTGCAGAAGAAGCTGACCAACCTCGACCTGGTGCAGGCGGACAGCACGAGGTCGGTGGTCGGGCCTGCTGGATCGGTGGTCGAGCCTGTCGAGACCCCGCCAGATCCGGTCCAGGCGGCGCCGACCGCCGGCGGTCGAGCCGGTCGAGACCCCCAAGGAACCCGAGCCCGAACCCAAGACCGTCGAGGAGCTGCTCGCCGAGCTCGACGAGCTGGTGGGGCTCAAGGACGTCAAGGCCGAGATCAAGAAGCAGGCTGCCGTGCTGCGCGTCGAGGGGCTGCGCAAGGACGCCGGCCTGGCCGCGCCGACGATCACGCGGCACATGATCTTCAACGGCAACCCCGGCACCGGCAAGACCACGGTCGCCCGGCTGCTCGCCGGCATCTACCGCGCCCTCGGCCTGCTGTCCAAGGGCCAGCTGATCGAGGTCGACCGGTCCGAGCTGGTGGCCGGCTACCTCGGCCAGACCGCGATGAAGACCGCCGAGGTGGTGAAGTCCGCCGAGGGTGGCGTGCTCTTCATCGACGAGGCCTACTCGCTCGCGGGCGACCAGTACGGCCAGGAGGCCATCGACACGCTGGTCAAGGAGATGGAGGACAAGCGCGACAACCTGGTCGTGGTCGTCGCCGGCTACCCGCTGCCGATGGAGGTCTTCATCGCCCAGAACCCCGGCCTGGCCAGCCGCTTCCGCACCACCATCGACTTCGTCGACTACACCGACGACGAGCTGGCCGAGATCTTCCGGGTGATGGCCAAGGCTGCCGAGTACGACGTCGACGACGACGTGCTCGAACGCCTCCGCCAGCTGCTGGCACTGGTGACCCGCGGCCCGACGTTCGGCAACGCGCGCTACGTCCGCAACGTGATGGAGGCGGCCATCGGCCGCCACGCCTGGCGGCTGCGCGAGATCGACGCCCCGACCCTCGAACAGCTGCGCACCCTCGAGCCCGACGACCTCGACCCGGTCGCCCTCGAGGCGCCGACCCCTGCGCCACCCCCTGAACCCGCTGTCGACATCGCGCCCCCTGGGGGAGACGATGCTCCGGCCCCACCTGAGCCCCCATCGGTACCTGTGGCCCCCGAGGAGACACCATGACGCAGGCGCCCGGCGCACCCGCCGCCCAGCCGGCGCCCGCGCCTGCCACCGCGCCCGTGCCCGCACCGGCCGCCGTCCCGGCGACGGTGCCGCAGCAGCGCCCGAAGACCGAGAACGTCCCCCAGCTGCTCAACCGCTGGCAGGTCATCGCGGTCTCGGTCTGCCTGATCTTCGGCGTGGCGGCGGCGCTCATCCAGTTCCTGGGCTGGCAGGCCGGCGACCGGGCCGCGGACAACACGGACCAGCTGGTGCGGGTGCAGAACATCGAGACCTCGCTCTACCGCGCCGACGCCCTCGCCAGCAACGCCTTCCTCAAGGGCGGCCTGGAGCCGCCCGAGCAGCGGGCGGCGTACGACGAGACGATCAGCGACGTGCTCCGCCAGATCGCGGACGCGGCCGAGGCGCAGCCCGCCGACCGCGCGGTGCTGGCGACGCTCAACGAGCTGGTCACCGACTACACGACCGGGGTCACCCAGGCTCGCGACAACAACCGTCAGGTCTACCCGGTCGGCGCGCAGTACCTGCGCGAGGCGAGCGAGGCGCTCCGCGTCGACGCCTCGGCCGCGCTCGACGCCCTCGTCCGAGGCCAACACCACCCGCGCCGAGGACGAGATGGACACCCAGCACCCGTGGTGGCTGCTGGGTCTCGCGCTGCTCGCGCTGGCCGCGCTCTGGCTGGTCAACCGGTCCATCGCCAGGCGCTTCCACCGCCGGTTCAACAAGGGCCTGCTGATCGCGGCGCTCGGCATCGCCGTGCTGACCTTCTTCGCGGTCAGCTACGCCAGCGCGCAGAACGGCGCCAACGACGAGCTCCGTGAGGGGGCGTTCAAGGACGCCATCGACGAGGCCGCCGCGCGCACCGCGGCCAACAACGCCAAGGCTCTCGAGAGCAAGCGCCTGATCGACCGCGCGTCCGGTGAGCTGGTGGACGGCCCATGGCAGGAGCAGGCCGCGATCGTCGACGCGAACACCTCGTTCACCGGTCCGTGGGGGGCCTACAAGGACGCCCACGCGAATGTCGACGCGTTCGACGTGGACGGTGACTGGGAGCGAGCGGTCGCCCTGGCGACGAGCACCGAGGACGGTGGCAGCACGTTCGCGTTCGACCGCTTCGACCAGGCGTCGGCCGAGGCGATCGCCGACTCGGGCCAGACGGCGACCGACGAGCTCAGCTCCAACAACGTCGGGCTGCTCCTCACGCTGGTCACCTTGCTGGTCGGGCTGCTCGGAGCGGCGATCGCTGCCTGGGGCATCAACCAGCGACGGAGGGAGTACGCATGAGGCGCCTCGCTACCGCCATCGTGGCCGTGCTCCTCGCCGGCTGCTCCTACGACGCCACCACGATCCCGGAGCCGGAGGCCGCACCGTCGAGCCCGCCGGCCTCGGCCGCTCCTCCCGTCGTGTGCGACGACGCCACCGAGTCCTACGCCCCTGGCGGCACCATCGGCGAGCTCAGCAGCCGACGCGCTGTCGCGAAGATCCGGAGCCGGGGCGTCTGGTGGCCGGTGTCTCGGCCGA
Source organism: uncultured Actinomycetota bacterium (assembly GCA_963769475.1). Classification (GTDB taxonomy): domain Bacteria; phylum Actinomycetota; class Actinomycetes; order Propionibacteriales; family Nocardioidaceae; genus Nocardioides. The sequence continues at coordinate 107,593 of CAVYLX010000007.1, forward strand.
CACCTTCAAGATGGCCTCCCGCGACCCGCTGACAGGCGACCTGGTCGGCTTCGACATCGACATGGTCAATGCCGTCGCCCGCGCGATCTTCCCGGACGAGCCGCCTCGAGAAGGTCATCAGCTTCCGCGTGATCAGTGCCGCGGACCGGCTGCCCGTGCTGATGGACGACCGCGTCGACATCGTGGTGCGCAACATGACCATGAACTGCGCGCGGTGGGAGGACATCGCGTTCTCGGCCGTCTACTACGAGTCGGGCCAGAAGCTGCTGGTCCGACAGGACCTGGCCGAACAGTCCAACCCGGTGGACACGGTCGCCGAGCTGTCGGGTCTCAGCGTGTGCGCGCCCCTCGGCACGACCAGCCTCACCAACATCCAGGAGCAGGCTCCCGACGGACACCGAGATCGTCACCGCGATCAACCACACGCAGTGCCTGGTGAAGTTCCAGCGCGGTGAGGCGGACGCCATCACCGGCGACGACACCGTGCTGGCCGGGCTCGCGGCCCAGGACCCGTACGCCGTGGTGCCGCCCGGGCAGACGAAGTTCACCGCGGAGCCGTACGGCATCGGCGTCAACGAGGCCAACACGGACCTGGTGCGGTTCATCAACGCGGTGCTCGAGCAGAGCCGGGCCGACGGGTCGTGGCAGGACAGCTACGACAAGTGGCTCCGGCCCACCTTGGGCCAGGGCACCCAGCCGCAACCGACGTACGGCCGCCCCCTCCCATGAGCACAGCATGACCACCGCACCGGGCGCCCCAGGCTCGATCGGGTCGGCCATCGAGCCGGCCGCGATCCAGGGTTACCTGAGCGCGCTCGACGAGTGGCTGCGGGCGCGGCGGATGGAGCTCGACGAGCTCGACGCGGCTGCCCTGGCTGCCAACCGCGGCGGGCAGGTGGCCGGCGACATGATGCTGTCGCTGGCGCTGTGGAAGGCGGTGTCCGACCGCTACCAGCTGATCTTCGCGACCTGGGACGGCGGCCGGGTGCTCGAGGAGCAGCGGGAACGCATCTCCTCGCTGATCTGGGGCCGCCTCGACGGTGCGAGCGAGCTGCCGGGCGGCATGGCCGTCTCGGTGCCCGAGGCCTGCCGGCTCTCCGATGCGCTCGTCGCCCAGCTGCGTACGGCGCTCGCCCTGGTGCCCGGCGCCGACGCGTCCGCTGCCCGGATCAAGCAGCTGCGCGCCCAGCTCGAGCGGCTGCGCGACCAGGTGGCCCTCGAGCCGGCCAACTCGCGCAAGGCCGCGGCCGAGCGCGTCGCCGAGCTCGCCGGCCGGCTGGCCGAGGTGACCGACAAGGCGCAGCGCGGCGCCGACGTCGGCGGGCTGCTCAACCCGCTCGAGAACGACGCCACCACCTGCGAGCGCGACCTGATCGTCGGCAACGCCCAGCGTCGCGACGCCCGCGACCAGCTGGTCAGCGTCCGCGAGCTGCGGGCCGACCTGGAGTCGCGCGAGTCGGCGCTGGAGAAGCTGGCCGAGCAGTGCGTGCGCACGGTCGACCCCTCGCCGCACTACGCCGTGCCCGACGTCGACGCGCTCGGCCCGGTGCCCAACACCCCCGAGGCGATCAAGACCTACCTGTCGAAGCTGGAGCGGGTCTCGGAGGCGCTCAACCTCGCGCAGCACAAGTACGCCGACGCGCTGGCCGAGCACTCCGAGCTGGTCGACCTGCTCGACGCCTACGTCGCCAAGGCCAAGGCGCTCGGCGTCAGCGACCGGGCCGACCTCGCCGACAGCGAGCGCCAGGCGCGCGAGGTGCTCGCCCGGCGTCCCGCCCCCATGACCGTGTGTCGCCAGCTCGTGGCGACCTACCAGACCTGGCTCACCAAGGAATCAGCATGAAGTGCACCCAGCCCGGTTGTTCCGGGAGCATCGTCGACGGCTACTGCGACGTCTGCGGCATGGCCGCAGAGCCCGGTGCCGCGGCACCTGCTGCATCGGCGCCCGCTGCTTCGGTCTCGACCACCCCGACCAAGGCCGGCCCGACCGCCGCCGACGGCACGCCCTGCGCGCAGCCCGGCTGCGCCGGCAAGATCCTCGACGGCTACTGCGACATCTGCGGCACCGCGGCCGACTCGAAGCCGGTCGTCGAGACCTGGGACGGCCCGCTCAACGACCTCTCCGTCGCCACCTCGGCCAGCAAGGTGCAGTCCACGGCCTTCGGCTCGGCCCGGGCGACGCACGCAACGTCGTCCACGCGGCGTACCCGCACCGGGTCGCAGCGGATGCGCGCGGCCCGGCTCGGCGCGGGTCTGACCCGGGTGCCGCCGGCGCCGCCGGTCGACGCGGGCAAGGCGATCAACCCCAACCCGTCGGTGCCCGAGGACAAGCGCACCTGCTCCAAGTGCGGCACCGAGATCGGCCGCAGTCGCGACGGCAAGCCCGGCCGGCAGGAGGGCTTCTGCCCCCAGTGCGGGCAGGAGTTCTCGTTCACGCCGAAGCTCAAGGAGGGCGACGTCGTCGGCGGCCAGTACGAGGTGGCGGGCGCCCTCGCGCACGGCGGCCTCGGCTGGATCTACCTCGCCCGCGACCGCAACGTCTCCAACCGCTGGGTGGTGCTCAAGGGCCTGCTCAACTCCGGCGACCCCGACGCGCTGGCCGCGGCGATCGCCGAGCAGCAGTTCCTGGCGCAGGTCGAGCACCCGCTGATCGTCGAGATCTACAACTTCGTGACCCACGAGGGCGCCGGCTACATCGTCATGGAGTACGTCGGCGGCAAGTCGCTCAAGCAGATCCTCAAGCAGCGGATGCGCGACAACAACGGCGACTACGACCCGCTGCCGATCGACCAGGCGCTGGCCTACCTCCTCGAGGTGCTGCCGGCGTTCCAGTACCTCCACGACCTCGGGCTGGTCTACTGCGACTTCAAGCCGGACAACCTGATCCAGGTCGGCGACGCGGTCAAGCTGATCGACCTCGGCGGCGTACGCCGGATCGACGACCAGGAGTCGGCGATCTACGGCACGGTCGGCTACCAGGCGCCGGAGGTGGCCGAGATCGGGCCGAGCGTCGCCTCCGACATCTACACGATCGGCCGCACCCTGGTGGTGCTGTGCATGGAGTTCCGCGGCTACCAGGGCACCTACCTCAACTCGCTGCCGCCGCCGGAGTCCACGCCGCTCTTCGCGCAGAACGACTCGCTCTACTGGCTGATCTCCAAGTGCTGCGCCACCGACCCGGCCGACCGGTTCGCGTCGGCCGACGAGCTCCGCTCGCAGCTGCTCGGTGTGCTGCGCGAGGTGGTCGCGAAGTCGACGCCCGGCACCGCGCTGACCTCGGCGTCGTCGGTGCTCTTCGAGACGCCGAGCACGTCGGCCTCGGTGCTGACCTGGTCGCAGCTGCCTGAGCTCCGCCCCGACACGACCGACCCGCAGCACGCGTGGCTCGCCAGCCTCGGCGCCGAGGACCCGGAACAGCGGCTCAAGGAGCTCGAAGCCGCACCGGAGGTCACGGCCGAAGTGCTGCTGACCCGGGCCCGCGCGGCCCTCGATGCGGGCCACCCGGCGCAGGCGCGGGGCTACGCCGCTGACCTCCTCGGCGAGGACCCCTGGGAGTGGCGAGCGCTGTGGATGGACGGCCTGGCCACGATGGCGCAGGAGGACTGGAAGACCGCGATGGCGTCGTTCAACGCCGTCTGCCAGCAGGTGCCGGGCGAGCTCGCGCCCAAGCTGGCGCTGGCGGTCGCGTGTGAGCGGGGCGGTCGGCCCGAGGTCGCCGAGGGGCTCTACAACACCTGCGCGCAGACCGACGCGACCTACGTCGCCCCGGCATCGTTCGGCATGGCCCGGGTGCGGGCGATGCGTGGCGACACCGCGGGCGCCGTGTCCGCGCTGGACCAGGTGCCGTCGAGCAGCCGTGGGTTCGTGGAGAGCCGGCAGGTGCGCGCCGACGTACTCCTGTCGACGGGCAACGCCAAGGACCTCGGCGTGCTCGACCAGGCGATGACCAGCATCGAGTCGGTCTCGATGGACCCGACCACCAAGCGCCGCTACACCGTGCGGATCCTCCAGCAGGCGCTGGACATCGTGCACGCCGGCGGTGGCGCGTCGAAGCAGAAGGTCGGGTCGTTCGAGGCCACGGAGGTACGCCTGCGCGAGGGGCTCGAGCAGACCTTCCGTAACCTCGCTCGCGATGCCCATGAGCTCGGCGAACGGATCGAGCTCGTCAACCAGGCCAACGCCGTACGGAGCTGGACGCTGACATGACCGAGACCCCCACCGCGCCAGCCGCTTCCTCGGCGTGCCCCCACTGCGGCGAACCGCTCGAGGCAGGGGCGAAGTTCTGCGAGTCCTGCGGCAAGCCGACCGGCGCGGCCGAGGCCGCGCCGGCCGCGGTGGCCGAGCCGGTCGCAGACCAGGCCAGTCCCGCCGACGACCTCGGCAGCGGTCCGATCAGCGCGGTCACCCGCGCAGCGGGAGCCGGCAAGGCTGCCGAGACCTTCGACTCCGGTCGCCGCCCGTGCCTCAACTGCGGCGGCGACGTCGGCCCCGACGGCTACTGCGACCAGTGCGGCACCAAGGCGCCGACCGAGCGCGACCACTTCCGCGAGCAGCCCGCGAGCTGGGTCGCCGGCGTCTGCGACCGAGGCATCAAGCACTCGCGCAACGAGGACGCGATGGCGATGCTGGCCTCCGAGACGCCGGGGGAGCGCGCCGTGCTGATCGTGCTCGACGGGGTCTCCAACACCGACGACTCCCACATCGCCTCGCTCGCCGGCGCCAACGCCGCGCTCGGCGTACTGCGTGCGCCACTCCCGCAGGGCATGGGCACTCCCGAGGGCCGTACGTCGGCGGTGACCAAGGTCTTCACGGACGCCGTTGCGGCTGCCAACAAGGCGGTGGCGGACACCACCCCCGAGAACTCGACCGCTCCTCCGTCGGCGACGTTCGTGTCGACGATCGTCGAGGGCACCACGCTGTGGTTCGCCAACATCGGCGACTCCCGCGCCTACTGGCTGCCCGACGGTGGCGCCGGCAAGCAGCTCTCCGTGGACGACTCGGCCGCGCAGATGCAGATCGAGGCCGGCGTACCGAGGAAGCAGGCGGAGACCGGACCGCAGGCGCACGCCATCACCCGCTGGCTCGGCAAGGACGCCCCCGACATCGTGCCGCGGGTCGGCCAGCTGACGATCGAGGGCGCCGGCTGGGTCGTGGTCTGCTCCGACGGACTCTGGAACTACGCGTCCGAGCCCGACGACCTGGTCGCCCAGATGCAGAAGGCCGGCACCACCGATCCGGCCGCCCTGGCGCTTGCGCTGGTCGACTTCGCCAACGCCTCCGGTGGCGTCGACAACATCACTGCCGTCCTCGCCCGGGTCGAGACCGGGCAGAATGCCGCTGACACCAAGACCGAGGGAGAGTCCGATGGCTGAGTTCACCGCCAGCGTCTACCAGAACGAGTTCCTGCCCGACGGCGGCACCGACGTCAACGCGATCGTCACGGTCACCTGCGCCGGCGCCGGCGCGGCCGGCCAGAGCGGCTCCGGCTCGGCCGGCGAGATCATCATCGTCGACACCTCCGGCTCGATGGGCGTGGAGACGATGGAGGCGGCCCGGGGAGCGGCCAAGGCGGCGATCGCCGAGATCCTCGACGGCACCTGGTTCGCCGTGATCGCCGGCTCCGACCGCGCCGCGCTGGCCTATCCGCGGGTGACGTCGGGACCGGGTCTGGTCAAGATGAGCTCCGAGACCCGCTCCGAGGCGACCCGCGCGGTCGACCAGTTCGTGGCCAGCGGCGGTACGGCGATCAGCACCTGGCTCGACCTCGCGCTGACCCTCTTCGAGTCGGTGCCCGAGGTCAACCAGCGGCACGCGATCCTGCTCACCGACGGTGAGAACCGCGAGGACCACGGCAAGCTCGACGACGCCATCCGGCGCTGCACCGGCGTCTTCCAGGCCGACTGCCGCGGCGCCGGCACCGACTGGGTGGTCGAGGAGATCCGCCGGATCGCGCAGGCGCTGCTCGGCACCGTCGACATCATCCCGGGGCCGGCGGAGATGCAGGAGCAGTTCAAGGCGATGATGCAGACCGCGATGTCGCGCGGTGTCGCCGACGCGCAGCTCCGGGTCTGGACGCCGCAGGGCGCGCAGGTGCTGTTCGTCCGGCAGGTCTCGCCGACCGTCGAGGACCTCACCGCCCGCCGCGTCGAGATCAACCCACTCACCGGCGGCTATCCCACCGGCGCCTGGTCCGACGAGTCGCGCGACTACCACGTCGGCATCCGCGTCGCCGCGAAGGCGATCGGGCAGGAGCAGCTGGCCGCGCGGGTGCAGCTCGCGCTGGGCGAGGACGTCGCCGCCCAGGGTCTGGTGAAGGCGACCTGGTCCAACAACTCCGAGCTCACGACCCGGATCGACCAGCAGGTCGCCCACTACACCGGGCAGACCGAGCTGGCCTCGATGATCCAGGAGGGCCTGGCCGCCAAGGCCGCCGGCGACGAGGCGACCGCGACCACGAAGCTCGGTCGCGCCGTCCAGCTCGCCGCCGAGACCGGCAACGACGAGGCCACCTCCAAGCTGAAGAAGGTGGTCGACATCGACGACGAGAAGGAAGGCACCGTCCGGCTCAAGGCCGCGGTCAACAAGGCCGACGAGATGGCGCTCGACACCGCTTCGACCAAGACCACGCGGATCAAGAAATGACCTGCCCCGTCGGCCACGACACCACGGCCACCGACTACTGCGACGTCTGCGGCATCGCCATGGACGCACCGGGCAAGGAAGCCAAGGCCGACGACACCCCGGACGACACCGGCATGCTGCCGGTGACCGAGCCCTTCGATACGCCTCGTTCCTCGGCTACTCAGGAACCACCGGACGCCTCGGGCGGCCAGAACGCCGACGGCACCTGCCCCAACTGCCAGGCCGCCAACCCGCCCAACGCGCTGTTCTGCGAGGCCTGCGGCTACGACTTCACCACCGGCTCGATGCCGCGGCCGGTGTCGGCTCCGGACGCAGCGGCGGTCACACCGACCGCCGACGCGAACCCGTCGCCGGAGCTCACCGAGGGCTGGGTCGCGGAGATCTGGATCGACCCCGACTGGTACGCCGACCAGAAGAGCACCGACCCGCTGCCCTCACCCGGCCTGCCCGTCGTCGTACCGCTCAAGCATCAGTCGATCCTGATCGGCCGCGCCTCCCGCAGCCGCAACATCACCCCCGACATCGACCTCTCCTCCGACTCCGGCATCAGCCGTCGCCACGCGCAGCTGACCACCGACGGCAAGCGCTGGTTCGTCGAGGACCTCGGCTCCTCCAACGGCACCTACGTCGCCGGCTCGGTCGACGCCCTCCCCGAGGACGCGATCCCGCAGGGCCAGAAGAAGGAGATCAACGCCGACGACCGGATCTACCTCGGCGCCTGGACCCGGCTCGTGGTGCGGAAGGCCTCTGCGGGCGAGATCTGAGCCCTATGCCGGGACCGCGGCTGCTCCCTGCCGGTGGGCGGTGGGGCTGGTGCCGCGGACGCGTTTGAAGGCGACGCTGAGCGCGAAGGCGTTGGCGTATCCCACGCGACGGGCGATGGTGCTGAGGGTGTCGGTGGTGTCGTAGAGCTGGTCGGCGGCCAAGGTGATCCGCCAGCCCGTGACGTAGCTCATCACGGGTTCGCCCATGAGGCCGGTGAACCTCCGGGACAGGGTGGCCCGCGAGACGCCGGTCGCGTCGGCCAGCGCTTGGACCGACCACGGATGAGCGGGGTCGTCGTGGATCAGCCTCAGCGTGTGTCCCACCACGGGGTCGTCCTGGGCGCGGTACCACCCGGGGGCACGGGTCTGCAGCCGGTCGAACCAGGCGCGCAGGGTGGTGATCAGGGCGAGGTCGAGCCACCGGTCGAGGACGGACTGCTGGCCCAGCCGGTCGCGTCGGATCTCCTCGTGCACGAGGTCCATCACCGGCCCGACCTCGACTGCCGGCACGACGACGGTGGGAGGGAGGGCACTGAGCAACCGGCGGCCGACGTCGCCGACGCGCTGGTAGGTGCCACTGACCACCCAGGCTTCGCCGTCGGGCCGGCCACCGAAGGTGCGCATCCCGAGGCGGGCGCTGTAGTCGACCGGAGCTCCCGGCAGCGGCTCGCACCTCCCGCCTGGGTGGATCCGCAGGTTGGGCCGGGTGTCGGGTGAGTCGGCCACGACGTACGGCTCGGTGCCCGACATCACCACGACATCGCGCTCGGCCATCCGGACCGGCTCCTCGCCAGGACGCAGCACCCAACCCTCGCCGGACAGCACGGTCGCCAGGGACAGCGGTGCCTGGTCGACGATGTCGAGCCCCCACGGCCGGTCGAGGATGGTCAGGTTGAACACGCCACCGCGGGCGCGAGTGCCGGAGAGCAGGTCATCGAGCACATCCATGCCGGACACGATACGGCAGGGATGAGACGGACGGACATGATGCCGCGGCACATGACCATGGATTGTCTCACCGGAATTGTGTCGACTGGACGCATGACGAACTCACCGATCCTGATCCTTGGCGGCGCCGGCAAGACCGGACGTCGCGTCGCGACCCAGCTCGGCGCCCGCGGCGTCGCGTTCCGGCTGGCCTCCCGGTCCAGCGAACCCCGCATCGACTGGTACGACGAGTCCACCTGGTCGGCCGCCGTCAGCGGCAGCACCACGGCCTACCTGGCACCTCCGGTCGATCCTGCCGGTCTGGACGCGGCCGGCAGGTTCGTCCGGCAGGCCGCCCGCGACGGGTTGCGGCGCCTGGTGCTGCTCTCCGGTCGCGGGGTCGGCAGCCCCGGACGGGACTTCGCGGTCTACGACAGCCAGCTCGCGCTGGAGGAGGCGGTCACGACCAGCGGGCTGGACTGGACGATCCTGCAGCCTGCCTGGTTCATGCAGAACTTCAGCGAAGGGTGGCTGCGCGACTATGTGGAGGCTGGGCAGCTGCGGCTGTCGGCGGGCTCGGGTGGTGAGGCCTGGATCGACACCGACGACGTCGGTGACGTAGCCACCGAAGCGCTGCTCGACGACCGGCACCTCGGGCAGACCTACGCGCTGTCGGGTCCGCGGCTGCTCACCCTCACCGAGCTCGCGACCGAGCTGGGCGCGGCCACCGGACGCCGGGTCGACTACGTTGCGCTGGAGCCGGACGAGCACGTGTCCGAGCTGGTCGGCGTCGGCGTACCGCACCCGGAGGCCGAAGCGCTGCGTGACCTGTTCGCGGTGATCCGCAACCACCGGTCCGAGTACGTCTCCGACGGCGTCGCACAGGTCTTGGGACGCCCGCCTCGCGACTTCGCCGACTGGGCCGGCGCGGTGGCGGCGACGGGAGCGTGGACGACGCGGAAGGGTCCTGACGGCGCCCGGGCGTCGGGCTCCGCCGACCTCTTGGGGGCCGACGCATGAGCACGTGGAACCAGGCCACTGCAGCCACGGCAACCGCTCAGTCGAGGTCGGTCGCGACGTGGGCCTCGGTGATGCTGTACGCCGCGCTCGTCACGATCGGACTCATGGCCGGCCTGTACTACGACTGGGACGTTGCGGTCATGCCGGGCCTCGCGGAGGTCGACGACCGCACCTTCGTGACCGCGATGCAGAGCTTCGTGGTGGCCATCGAGAACCCCGCGTTCTTCCTGGTCTCCTTCGGCGCCTTCGGGTTCACGCTGACCGCCGCGATCTTGCAGTATCGGCGCGGAGAGCAGCCGGCGGCTCGGTGGATCATGGCGGCGCTGGCCCTCTACGTTGTCGGGCTCCTCATCACCGGTGCGGTGCACATGCCGATCAACTACGGCCTCGTCGACCTGGGTGCCCCCAGCGGGATCAGCGATCTGGGTGCTGCGCGCGACGACTTCGGAGCGCCCTGGCGAGTCGCCAACGTGGCGCGCACGGTGACCTGCGCCCTCGCGTTGCTCTGCGTTGGCCGGGCCTTGTCGCTCGAGGGCCGGCCCCGACACGTAGGCAGCTGGAGCAGCTGACCGGTCCCGTACCGTCTCCTCGTGCCCACGAACGCTGCGCGAGCAGACTCCGTCGCCCAGCAGTTGCTCGATGCGCAGGTCGCCCATCACCTCGACCGGATGACCGGTGACCAGCTCGCGCCCACGGTCTCGCTCATCGCTGACCAGCTGCTCGACACGGCCGGCCGTCATCCGCTCGCGGACCTGGTCGACCGTGAGTCGATCAAGGCGATCGTGGCCCGGGCGCTCGTCACCGTGCCCGGGAGTGCGGCGGTCGGCGGGATCATCGAGATGGTGACCGAGGTGGTCCTCGACGGGCCGGCCGAGCCCTATCCGATCGGGGAGCTGGTGGACCGGGAGCGGTTCGAGGTGCTCCTCGACGAGCTGCTGGCACTGAACCCCTTGCTCGAGAAGGCGCTGGAGCGGCTCACGGCCAGTCCGCTGGTCGGCACGATCGCGACGCGGTTCATGGGGCGCATCGTCGGCGAGGTGCTGCAGGCCAACAAGGCGGTCGCCGACAAGGTGCCTGGTCTCGGCTCGCTGATGTCGTTCGGCACGACCGCCGCGTCCAAGATGATGGGCGCGGCCGACAAGCAGTTCGAGGGGTTGCTCGGTGACGCGGTCGGGAAGAGCAGCACGTTCGCCGTACGCCGCCTCAACCGGATCCTGATCGAGACGCTCCGTGACCCCACGACCCGCGACGCCATCCTGGAGGTGTGGGACCTGGTCGCCGCAGCACCGGTCGCCGGCCTCGGCCAGTACACGAGCCGCGACGACGCCGACGGCGTGGTCGACGCCGCGCACGCCCTGGCGGTCACGGCGCTGGCCAACGAGCACATCGCGGACCTGGGCTCCGCGATCGTCGACGGCTTCTTCGAGCGGTTCGGTGGCTACACCCCGACCGAGCTGCTCGACGAGCTGGACCTCGGCCGCGACGACCTGGTCGCTGACCTGGTGCGGATCGCCCCGGGAGTCGTCGCCGCGCTACGGGAGTCGGGCGACCTCGAGCGGATCCTGCGCGCCCAGCTCGAGCCGTTCTACGCCTCGGCGGAGGTCACGGCCATCCTCGAGGTCGAGCTCCTGCTGGAGTGATCCCGAACGGTCCGCCATCGCCCAGGACCTGCGCCGACGAACCGTTCGCCCATCAGGCGATGCTTTCGGCGGTCTCCACCGATCCAGCGCCCGTGGTCTTGGTTGTCGTCACCGCACCCGGCGAGAGCAACGAGAGCGACAGATGGCGAGGGTGCCACCGGCCACCGAGGTCCGCGCGGTCATCATGTGACCGCCTCGGCCAGCCGCGCGGCTGGTCGGAGCCCGACCACCCGCCGCGCCGGGGCGCAGCACGCGTACGGCGATGGACGGCCGCATCAGAGCGGTGGGTGGATCGAGGAGGTTGATGACTCGGAGATAGGCATGGGCGACGACGTGGTCGGCGACGGCGACGGCTTGGAGCCGGGCCATGTAGCGGCCGATCACCCGCACGGGCAAGGGGCGGGGGCCTGGCACGGCGGGGATCGACAGGTCGGCCCGCGTGACGATGTCCCAGGCCGCGCCGACCACCGGTGCGGCCAGCTGGAAGAACGCACGGGGGTCGTCGCTCCCATTGGCCAACCACGAGCGAAGGGCCAGCGCCTGCTGGGCGGCAACGGTCATGCCCTGCCCGTAGATCGGGTTGAAGGCGCAGAGTGCGTCGCCGAAGACGATGAGACCGCGCGGGAAGGCGCGCATCCGCTGGTAGTTGCGACGGATGCTGGTCGGCGTGCGGTGCGTCTGCACGGGGCCGAGGGGCTCGCCGGCCCGCATGGCGGCGATCAGGTCGGGTGGGGCGATGGCGCTCCAGCTGAGGCAGGAAGTCCTCGTCGTGCGCCGGAAGGCTGGTACCTGCCGTACCCGAAGAGGGTCACGACCCAGGAGTCGCCCTCGACGATGCCCGCTGCCATGCCCAGCGGCCGATCGGGCCGGGCGGCGACCACGAGGAAGCGATCGCCGCCAGGCGTCGAGCCCGAACCGGTACCGGCGGGTCGCGTAGCCGAGTTCCGGAGTGGATCTTGTCCTCGGGCGGTCGGCCGTGCCCGAGCGCGTCAAGCCAGGCGACTGCGCGCCCGCCGCGGCCGCTCGCGTCCACGACGAGGTCGGCCGCGATGGACGGACTCCGCGCCCTCGTCGTGCGGGAACACCCGGAGCCCGGTGACCCGCCCCGTCAACGTCGGACGACGAGACCGGTGGCGTCGGTGGAATCGCGCAGCGTCACGGGCGGGTGGGCCAGCACCCGACGCCGGACGCGCGTTCTCGATGAAGCGGCCGGGTGGCGCAGAGCGCGGGCTCGGTCACGTCGACCCGGGGCAGCTCGCCGAACGGGATGATGAACCGCAGATGCCGATCCGATCTGCAGCGCTGTCCGCGCCCGCGGCCGTCGAACTCGGCACGGATCCCGGGGAACAGCTCGCGGAGGATCTCGTCGCCGCGGCCGAGCAGGGAGTGCAGGTGGTGGCCCTGCGGTACGCCGCGACGGGGCTGGATGGTCGTCGGGCAAGCGGTCGCGATCGACGAGCACGACCTCGGCGTAGTGATCGGCGAGTACGCGTGCGGCGAGCAGGCCGGCCATGCTGGCGCCGATCACGACCGCACGGTCGCGGATGGGCTGCGGGTCTGGTTCATGGTGCACCTCCTGGGGACGGGAGGGCGGTCACCGTCACCCAGGAAGGTGCTCACTCTCCAGACCGGTTCCTGCTCACTTCCTGCCCACCGAGCTCGCGCTGCCAGAGGACCTCGACGGCGCGCTGCACACCGCGGGTGAGATGTCGTCGGTAGGTGCTGAACGGCAGTCCGAGCACCTCGGCGGCGGCCTCCTGGGTCGGAGCAGGTCGCAGGTAGGTGCGGTCGAGGGCACGGGCGAGCGGGTCCTCGCGCGGGTGCTCGCGCGAGGGTCGTCGCGGCGTCCCGGACGGCGGCCGCCAGCCGGTCCACGGGCATCCTCGTCGGCGCTGCCCTCGGCCACGAGTCGGCTCCGGCACAGGGGGTTGGCGGCGAGCCGGTCGCGGCGGTGCAGGTCCTTGAGGGCCTGGCCGACGCTGGACGCGAACTCGTCGAACGACAGCGCGAGCAGGTCACCTTCGTCGCGGCTCGGCGGTGGCGACCGGCTCGCCGAGCTCGCGGTCCGCCAAGAGGTCGAACCACTCAGCACAGCGGCCGACGGCGGAAGTCGCGACCGAAGACGGCGTAGTTCCGTCGAGCCGATGCGGTGCTCGCCTCCGCTGAGGCGCTGGTAGTCGATGAACTCCATGAGAGGGTCCATCGCTCCGGAGTCGATCCAGCACAGGACGTCCCAACCGATCGCCGGATCGGTGAGCAGGGTCTGGATGCTCAGCACGGGCCCCAGGTTCAGCGTTCGCGAGGGCGATTGGTTGCGCTCGGCATCGATGAAGAAGCGGATCATGGTGGTGTGGTCACCGGGTCGCGCCGGCCGTTGCCGCTCGATGGCCTCGACGGTTGCCCGGACGGTGGGGTCGCGTGCGAGGTCCGCGGCGTCGGCGAGATCGAGCCGGAGCATGGCCGCGAAGCCGACAGGATCCGCGGCTGCCGGTCCGGACGATGCGGAACCCCTCAGGCTGGCGCCCGAGCCAGTGCGCGACCAGGCTCGCCTGCTCCTCGCCTTGGTGGCGCCGGGTCATCTCCAGGAGGTGTGCTGCATCCTCGGGGCGCAGGGAGTCGAAGTACGCCGCGCCCAGCTCGTTGTAGTCCCAGAACGCGGCGGTGGAGCTGTGTCGGTGCGCGTGGACCACGTGCAGGATCGCGCGCTGCTGCTCGGCGCCGGTGACCTGAGTGGCGCGTCGGCACGCTCGACCGCTGGACGCTGTCGGTGCAGGTCGGCATAGGAGACCGGGTCGCGCCAGCGGAGATCGGCGTCGATGGCATCACGGGCGAGGTCGTGAGGGAAGACGCCGTACGGGCCGGACCTCGACGATCGGACAGATTGCGCAACCACGCCATGAGATCACCGGCATCGGAGACATCGAGCACCTCGCGCAGCAGGTCCTCGGTGGTCATCCAGGCGTGGGCGCACAGCTGCAGCGCGCGGCGATGCACGCGCGTCCGGGATCGACTCCACGAGCCGACGGACCAGCTCATCGACCAGGTCGGGCGCGTCCTCGAGGCGGGTCAGCGTCGTCAGGAGAGCCGTGCCGCGACAGATCGGCGACGAGGGACAGAGCCAACGGGTGGCCATGCGTCAGGTCGGCAGCCTGCGCGATGCTCGGCATCGGGTACGTCGCAGCCGGCCAGGTAGGCCGCAGGTCTCCTCCGGCGCGAAGTTGCGCAGTCGGATCTCGCCGAGCACCTCGCGCCAGCCCTCGTCCCCCGCCACCGCGCCGACGGCGGTCGCCGACCGGCGATGACGACGATCGCCGCCATCGGGCAACGAGGGCAGCCATCCGTCCTGCAACCACCCCTCCATCGCTGCGGCGCGCTCGAAGGTGTCGAGGGTGACCAGGCGGCGCACGTATCGGCGTCCGGGCCCCATCCTTGTTCCGCGAGCTCGCGGAGGAGCGCGTCGGGCCGCGGCTCGACCGAGGAGAAGTCGACGCCGACCACGGGCCTACCAGGCTTTGGCCGCATGCCGCTCGAAGGCCTGCATCAGCGTGCTCTTGCCGACGCCGCCCGGGCCGTGGATCCACACCAGTCGCCTGGGCGGTCGTTAGCGACCGCTAGGCGCTCGCGGCCGCCAGGATCTCGGCGAGCTCGGCCGGCTTGGTGTACATCGGCCAGTGGCCCGAGTCGATGTCGACGTACTCCAGCGTGGCCTTGGTGAGTGAGGGCACGTCGCCGCCGTCGACGGCTGCCTTGGCCTCGTCGGGACTGAACTCGGGGCACACGATCAGGACGGGCACGTCGTAGCGGCGCTCGTCGGTCAGGTGCACGATGCCGAGGGCGACCGCCTCGGGCACGGGGATGGCGGCGTCCGCGATCCGCTGCCTGGTCTCCTGGTCGAGATCGGCCGCGTCGGGGCCTTCGAACGGGTCCCAGCCCGGGAAGGGCATGGCGCCGTCCTGGATGTCGAAGAACGCGGAGTACTTGTCGCCGTCATCGCCGGGGAAGCCCCCGATGAGCGCGACCCGCGCGACCTTCTCGGGCCGGGCGTCGGTGGCCAGCCAGGCCAGCGTGCAGGCGGCTGAGTGTCCGGCTACGACGACCTTCCCCTCCGCGGCGTCGATGGCGTCGACGACCGCCGCGAGCTGGTCGTCGAGGGTGGCGCTCGTCGACCCGTCGCCCTGGCCGGGCAGCTGGATCGGTACGCCGCGGTGACCGCGCGCCTCCAGCTCCGGCACCACCGAGGTCCAGGCCGTGGTCCCGTCGAGCCACAGGCCGCCGATGAGGATGATGTCCATCTCAGTTCTCCTTCTGTAGTAGGTCGAGGTCGCGCTCGGCGTAGAGCCGGTGCTCCCACTCTTCGTTGAGGACGATGCGGAGGCACTGCTTGAACGAGAAGTCCTCGATCTGCGGCCAGCCGGCCTCGGTGCGGGTGACCGTCGAGGCCAGCTGGTCGTCGGTGAGAGCGGCCATCACCTCGCGGACCATCGCCTGGCGCTCGCTGCGGAGGGCGAGCACCTCGTCGAGAGACGGCTGCGCGTCGCGGTCCCAGGGGATCCCGTCCCAGCCGGGCGCCTCGTCCCACGGCAGGTCGAGCGGGTGCCACGGCGATGCGTTGCCGAGAGCCATCCGGCTCACCCACGCGGAGGTGGCGAAGCCGAGGTGGCGCAAGGTCTGGATGAACGACCACTCCCCGTCGACCGATCGGTGCAGGTCGGCCTCGGGCAAGGTCTGCGCGCGAGCCACGGTGTCGGCCCACAGCCGCTCGAGCACCGACCACGCCTCGCGGAATCCCGCGGGGTCGTCGGGTCTCATCTTCACCCGGTCCGGCATCCGCCGGTTGAGCTCCGCATCGACGTACGCCGACACCTCGACGCCGTTGAGGACGACGTTCTCCAGCTCGCCGTGGATGTCGACGTTGTGCAGCTCGACCCCGCGCATCCGCACGTCGTGGAGGTGCACCATGCGGAACTCGGCGCCGCTGAGGATCACGTCGTTGAAGAGGGCGTCGTTGAGGTAGACGTCGGTGAAGGACGCGCCGCGCAGGTTCGATGTCTGGAAGCGCGCCCCGGGCAGCTCTTGCTCTCGAAACTCGGTCATGACAGCCACGCTAGGACCAGTTCCGGACGTTCTACTTCCGGTATGGATATGGTGGGTTGGTGGCCGCCGAGACCAGCCCCACCGCCCGCGCGCTGCGCACTCTGGAGATCCTCCAGACCCGCGGCGGCGCGACCGCCGACGAGCTGGCCGACCGGCTGGGAGTGACGGAACGAGCGGCGCGACGCTACATCGGCATCCTCCGCGAGGCCGGCATCCCGGTGGACTCGATCCGCGGCCCGCACGGCGGCTACCGGCTCGGTCGGGGGACCAGGCTGCCGCCGGTCGCGTTCACCGAGCCCGAGGCGCTGGCCCTGGTGATGGCGGTGCTCGACGGGCAGCCCGCCGCGGTCGGCTCCGACGACATCGTCGGCACCGCCCTGGGCAAGGTGGTCCGGGCGCTGCCGCCGGCCGTCGGGCGGCAGGCCTCAGAGCTGCGCGAGCACGCCTCGGCCACTCCGGTCCGCTTCTCGACCCGGCCGGACCCGGCCATCACCAGCGCCCTGGTCGCGGCGTCGGCGGCCGGGCGTCGCGTGGTCGTCAGCTACCGCAGCGGGTCGGGCAGAGAGTGGGAGACCGAGGTGGACCCGTGGGCGGTCGTGGTCCGCCTCGGCCGGTGGTACCTGCTCTGCTTCTCCCACCACGCGGACGCCGTGCGCACCTATCGGATCGACCGGGTCCGCGACGTACAGCTGACCGAGCGGGCGTTCGAGCGCCCCGCCGACCTCGATCCGGTGGCGGCCCTCGAGGAGTACCTCGAGCACCGGCTGGGAGTACCCCACCCGGGTCGTCTTCGAGGCGTCCGCCGCCGAGGTCGCGCCCTGGATCCGCCCCGTGATGGGCCGGCTCGAGCCGCTCGGCTCCGGCTGCGTGCTGGTCGGGAGCACCAGCAACCCCCAGATGTACGCCGGGGAGTGGCTCGCCATGCTGCCCTTCGCGTTCCGCGTCGAGGACGGCCCGGAGCTCCAGGCCGCGGTCGCGGCGCTGGCGGAGCGGCTGGCTGCCGCCGTCAGCGTCGGTAGTGCTCGAGGTTTGCGCCCGGCTCAGTGAACGGCTCGGGTCGGCGGCCTCGTTGCTGCTTCATCACGGTATGTAGGTGAGTCTGCGCTTCCCACGGGTTGCTCACCGTGGGAAGCGGCGGTTCGGCTACATACCTTGGGAAAGCAGCGACACCACGCGCAGCCACGCTGCCGCGAGCCCGGCGTAGGCTCCGCACATGACGGCGAGCCGATCTGCTCGTGAGAAGAAGGCGGCCGTCCAGGCCGGCCCGCTGGCCAGGCTGAGGATCGAGGTCGGCGACGAGCACGAGTTCGTCTACAAGATCAGCTGCACCGAGTGTGTCGCCAAGGGCCACCGCAGCTGGTCGGCGTACCGACCCGGTGAGGACAACGGGTTCATGGCCGCGATGGACCGCTGGATCTTCCACCTCAACGAGAAGCACCCGGGTGCCGATGCGCCGTGCCTGGCATTTCTGCCGGCTGCCCAGGAGCGCCTGCACCAGCGACGCGGGTGACAAACCTCGCCAAGGGGTCAACGATGTTCTCCAGGACGTTGACGACAACAGGAGGCGGCGCAGTGCTCTTCCACATCACGCAGGTCCACACCCCCGAGCTCTGCCCTCGAGACGAGGGCGGGTCCAACTCGCTGTACGACGACTCCGTACCTGGAGTTCGCCTGGTCGGGCGCTACGGCGCGAACGCCCAGCACACCCTGTTCCTGGTCGTCGAGGCCGATGACGTGGACGCCATCCACAAGTTCCTGTGGCCTGGTTTCAAGCGGTCCACGAGCACGGTCACGCCGGTGAGCGAGGTCCCCGTTCCCAAGGAATGAGCGCCTGACCGGCCGACCCTGGGCGAGTCCGACGACTAACCTGCGCCTACGCGTCTGTTCGTCGGCTGGCAACGGGAGAAGGTATGGCAGGTCCCCTGCTCGAGACCAAGCTCCACGTGCCCGGCCGCCGATCGGAGCTGGTACGCCGTCCGCGACTGAGCGAACGGCTCGACCGTGGTCTCGCGGGCAAGCTGATGCTCGTGTCGGCGCCGGCCGGCTTCGGCAAGACGACGTTGCTCGGCGAGTGGTTGGACGACCGAGTCCGACTGCGTGGCTGTCGCTCGACGCCAACGACAACGACCCCGCGACCTTCTGGGCCTATGTGGTCGCGGCGCTGCGCATGGTGACACCGGACGTCGGCGCGTGCACGCTTGCCCTCCTGCAGGAGACCCAGCCGGCGCCGGTGCGGTTGCTGCTCACCCCTCTGCTCAACGATCTCGGCGCGAGCGAGACCGACATGGTGCTGGTGCTCGACGACTACCACGTCATCGACGCGGCGGAGGTGCAGGAGGGCATCGGCTTCCTGCTCGAGCACCTGCCGCCGCGGCTGCATCTCGTGATCGTCAGCCGGGCCGATCCCGCCCTGCCGCTGGCAAGCCTCAGGGCACGGGGCGAGCTGGTCGAGGTGCGGGCGGCGGACCTGCGGTTCACGGCTGACGAGGCGGCGGCGTACCTCAACGGCTCGATGGGTCTGGACCTCTCGCCCGCGGACGTGGGGACCCTGGAGGGTCGCACCGAAGGCTGGATCGCTGCCCTCCAACTGGCCGCTCTATCGATGGAGGGGCGCGAGGACGCGTCGAGGTTCATCGCTGGGTTCGCGGGCGACGATCGCTACGTCGTCGACTACCTGGTGGAGGAGGTGCTCCGGCGCCAGCCCGGGCACGTCCAGGACTTCCTGATGCAGACCTCGATCCTGGACCGGATGAACGGCTCGCTGTGTGACGCACTGACCGGACAGGACGACGGCCGGGCCACGCTGGAGGACGCTCGACAAGCGCAACCTGTTCCTGGTGCCGCTCGACGACCGTCGGCAGTGGTACCGCTACCACCACCTCTTTGCCGACGTCCTGCAGGCACGGCTGCTCGACGAGCAGCCCGGACGGGTGGCGGAGCTGCACCGGCTGGCAAGCGAGTGGCACGCGGCGAACGGCGACCCGCCGGAGGCGATCCAGCACGCCATGGCCGCTGCGGACTTCCAGCGCGCTGCCGACCTGGTGGAGCTGGAGATGCCGTCCATGCGCAGGGACCGGCGTGAGGTGACCTTGCGGGCCTGGCTGGAGCTGCTCCCGAGCGAGGTGCTCCGGGTCAGGCCCGCGCTCTGCAACGCGCTGGGCGGGACCCGCCTGTCGACGGGGACCATGGAGGGCGTCGACGCACTGCTCCAGGGGGCCCAGCGCTGGCTGGACGAGCCGACGGAGGAGATGGTGGTGGTGGACCACGAGGCGTTCCGCCGGCTGCCGGCCGAGGTCTCCGTGCACCGCTCCGGTCTGGCCCTGGCGACGGGAAACATTGACGACGCGGTCGCCCTCGCGCAGCAGGCGTTGGACCTCGCGCTGGACGACGATCACCTCTCCCGCGGAGCTGCCTCGGCCCTGCGGGGGCTGGCCGCTTGGGGGTCCGGCGACCTCGAGACGGCGGAGGCGGCGTACGCCGCGAGCCTGGTGGAGTTCGAAGCGGTCGGGCACATCGGCGACATCTTCGGCTGTTCGATCGCCCATGCCGACATGCGGCTGACGCTGGGTCGGCTGCGCGACGCGATGCGCTCCTTCGACCAGGCGCTGCAGCTCGCGCCCGAGGGTGCGGTCGTGCGCGGCACCGCGGACATGCACGTCGGCCGCGCGGCTCTCTTCTACGAGCTCGACGACCTGGCCGCCGCCCGACGTGAGCTGGCGCGGAGCCAGGAGCTCGGCGAGCACACCGCCCTGCCCCAGAACGCCTACCGCTACCGCGTGGTCCTGGCCAAGGTGACAGCGGCGGAGGGTGACCTGGATGGTGCGATCGCCCTGCTCGACGAGGCGACGCGCGTGTACGTCGGCGACTTCTCGCCCAACGTCCGCCCGGTGCCGGCGGTGCGCACGCGGATGTGGCTCGCGCAGGGACGGCTGGCCGACTCGCTCGGCTGGGTGAGCCAGCAGGGTTTGTCCGCGACCGATGACCTCAGCTACCTGCGGGAGCACGAGCACCTGACCCTGGCGAGGGTGCTGATGGAGGAGGGCATCTCGACCCGGCCGTGCACCTGCTGACGCGTCTTGTCCGAGCCGCCGAAGAGGGCAACAGGTGGGGCTCCGTGATCGAGATCCAGGCGGTGCTGGCGCTGGCGCAGGAGTTGCGCGGCGACCTGCCGGCCGCCCTCGAGTCGCTGATCGAGGCGCTGCGGCTGGCCGAGCCGGAGGGCTACGTCCGCACCTTCGTCGACGAGGGGCCACGGATGGCGACGCTGCTGTCGGTGGCCGCCGAACGGGCGGTATCGCGGACCTACGTAGACCGGCTGCTCGGCCGCCTTCGCCACCCCGCCGCCTCGCGCCGCGACGCCAGGACTGGTCGAACAGCTGAGCAGTCGCGAGCTCGACGTGCTCCGGCTGCTCGCGACCGATCTGAGCGGGCCCGAGATCGCCCGTCGAGCTCGTCGTCTCCCTCCACACGGTGCGCAGCCACACCAAGGCCATCTACGCCAAGCTGGGCGTCACCAGCCGGCGTACCGCGGTCAGCCGCGCCCAGGAGCTCCACCTGCTCTGACTGGATCACCACGTCATTCACCACATGTAGGGATCCGGGCTCCCCACGTCCGCGCCTAGCTTCCGAGCCATGGCCGACAACTACGCAGATCCGGGTTCGGGGGCACCTCGATGTCCGTTGGTCGGCCTGGTTCGACGGTCTGACCGTCACGACCCACAAGGACGGCACCACCCTCATCGAGGGACCGGTTGCCGACCAGGCGGCGCTGTTCGGCCTGCTGCAGAAGATGCGCGACATGGGCCTCCCGCTGCTCTCGGTAACCAACTCTGACTCAACTCTCTGAAGGGCAGATCATCATGGACAGATTCACCCGCACCGTTGCCATGGCCAGCGCCAGGCGCCCGTGGCGCACCGTCGCCGCCTGGCTCCTGCTCATGGGGACCGTGCTCTTCGTCGGGTCCGCCGCCGGCGGCACGTTCACCGACGACTTCGCCGTACCCGGCAGCGAGAGCGCACACGCGTTGGAGCTGCTCGACGAGAGCTTCCCCGAAGCAGCCAAGGGCACTGCCCTGGTGGTATTCGCGGCCGAGGACGGCGAGACGCTGGAGGGCCACCGCGAGGCGATCGCCTCCGTGCTCGCGGACGTCGCCACCGTCGATCACGTCGAGTCCATCGCGGACCCGTTCGCGCCCGGCACCGTGTCGGAGGACGGCACCATCGCCTACGCCACGCTGACCCTCGACGCCCCCGAGCGGGAGATCGGGAAGCCGGCGTTCGCGGTGCTCTCGGAGGCCGTCGCCGGCACCGAGATGGACGGCGTACAGGTCGAGCTGGGCGGTGATGCCGTCTTCCTCAATGCTGCGGAGGAGAGCTCCGGCCGCGAGGGCATCGGGATCCTGGTCGCGCTCCTCGTGCTGCTGGTCGTCTTCGGCACCCTCGTCGCCGCGATCGTGCCGATCGGTCTCGCGATCATCTCCGTCGGCACGGGCATCGGCGGCATCCTGGTGCTGGCCGGGACGATGGAGGTGTCGACGTCGGCCATCCCCGTCGCCGGCCTGGTCGGGCTGGGCGTCGGCATCGACTACGCCCTCTTCATCGTGGCCCGCTACCGGGAGAACCGCAGCGCGGGTCAGGACAACCGCATCGCCCTCGCCAACGCCATGGGTACATCGGGCGCCGCTGTGGTCTTCGCCGGCGGCACTGTGGTCTTCGCTACGGCGGCGCTCGCCATCACCGGGCTCGGCATCCTCACCTCGATCGGCCTGTCCACCGCGCTGGTCGTGCTCGTTGCCGTCGCGGCAGCGATCACCCTGCTGCCCGCCGTGCTCTCCCTGCTGGGCGACCGGATCGACAGCGGCAAGCTGGCGCGGCGGCACCGCCCCGCCAAGCGCACCGAGGACAGCGTGTGGTGGCACTTCGGCCACCGTGTGTCGGGTCGCCCCTGGCCCTACCTGCTCGGCGCTGTCGTCGCGCTGCTCGCGATCGCCACCCCGACCCTGTGGATCCAGACCGCCTTCCCGGCGGCCGGTGACGCGCCTACGTCGACCACCCACCGCCACGCCTACGACCTGCTCGCGGATGGTTTCGGCACGGGCTTCAACGGGCCCCTGCTGGTGGTCGTCGACCTGGACGCAGCGGGAGTCGACGCCGCCGGCGTACCGGCAATGGCTCAGGACATCGCCTCGGTGCCGGGCATCGCGTCGGTGAGCGCGCCGCAGACCTCCGTCGACGGTGGCACCGTGGTGTTCAGCGCGGTGCCCACGACCGGGCCGGCCGACCTCGAGACCTCGGACACCATCGAGCAGGTCCGCGACGTCATCCCCGGCAACGCCTACGTCTCCGGGATCACGGCGGTCACCGACGACCTCAACAGCCAGCTCGAGTGACACGCGCCCGCTCTTCCTCGGTGCCGTGATCGCGGTGTCGTTCCTGCTCCTGATGCTGGTGTTCCGGTCCGTCGTGGTGCCGCTGAAGGCAGCCGTGATGAACCTGCTTTCGATCGGCGGCGCGTACGGCGTGCTGGTCGCGGTCTTCCAGTGGGGCTGGGGGAGCAGCCTCCTCGGTCTCGAGGGTCCGACGCCGATCACCTCGATCATCGTCGTGCTGATGTTCCCCATCCTGTTCGGGCTGTCCATGGACTACGAGGTGTTCCTGCTGTCGCGGATCCGCGAGGAGTACGCCCGGACCGGTGACAACGCCGAGTCGGTCGCCCGCGGTCTCGCCGGCACCGGACGGGTGATCACGTCGGCCGCGCTGATCATGATCGCGGTGTTCCTCAGCTTCGTGTTCAGCCCGATCCCGTCGCTGAAGATGCTCGGCCTCGGACTGGCGGTCGCCATCCTGATCGACGCCACCATTGTCCGGATGGTCCTGGTGCCCGCCACCATGGCGCTGCTCGGCAACGCCAACTGGTGGCTCCCGGCCTGGCTCGACCGGGCCCTGCCGCACCTGAACGTCGAGGGCTCCGTCGACGCCGAGCCCGTGACCCGGGAGGTCCAGGAGCTGGTGGCCCGCTGACCTTCAACGACGGGGACGGTAGTGGAGGTCGGCGGCGAGCGTGGGCTCGCCGCCGACGTTGTCGAGATGCATGATCTGGCCACCGGGTGCGTCGTAGAGGCGGATGCCGTCCCCCAGCAGCACCGGTGCCACGTGGATGATGAGCTCGTCGACCAGGCCGAGCTCCAGCAGCTGCTTGCCGATGTTGGGCGAGAGGATCTCGACGTTCTTCCCGTCGGCTGCCTCGAGCGCGATCCGGACCGCTTCGTCCACGGGGCAGCTGAGGATCGTGATGTCGTCGACCGGCCGGGCGTCCTCCGGGTGGTGGGTGAGCACGAAGATCGCGCCCTTCCAGCCCTCGTCGTACGGCCGGGAGTCACCGATCGCGCTGTCGAAGCCGTCCCGACCCGCGAGCACGGCCCCCGTGGTCGCCATTGCCTCCTCGACCACTCCAGGGGTCCCCGTGGTGCGCTCCAGGAAGTCCATCGTGTGCTCCGGTCCGGCCACGAAGCCGTCCAGAGACATCGTGAAGTGCATGATCACTTTGCCGGTCATGGTCGTACTGACAGCTGTCGGAGCCGGTACTCATCGGTGGAGCTGACGACTACGCTCACCCGCATGAGCAGGGTCTTCACCATTCCCTTCGCCTCGGTCTATCCCCATTACGTGACGAAGGTGGAGAAGAAGGGCCGCACGAAGGCGGAGCTGCACCAGGTGATCGAGTGGCTGACCGGGTTCGACGAAGCGGCGCTACGCAAGCACCTGGCCGCGGAGACGACGTTCGAGGACTTCTTCGCCGAGGCTCGCCTCAACCCCCAGGCGTCGTCGATCACGGGCCTCATCTGCGGCATCCGGGTCGAGGACATCGAGGATCCATTGATGCAGAAGCTTCGCTACCTGGACAAGCTGGTCGACGAGCTGGCCAAGGGCAAGGCGATGGAGAAGGTGCTGCGGGCCTAGCTGAGCAGGTCAGCGATCGCCTCGATGCCGGCCCGGATCTCGCGCTGGCTCGTGTTGCCGAAGCCGAACACCAGCTGCGGTGGCTTCGGGTCGCCCGTCGACCGAAGGGTGCTCATGCCGTAGAGGCGCACGCTGCGGTCGGCCGCGGCGCTGATCAGGGCCTGCTCGTCGGCGCCCTCAGGCAGGTGCACGACCGCGTGGAAGCCGGCGGCCAGCCCGGTGATCGGGAGGTCGGGGGCGTGCTCGGTCAACGACTCGACGAGCGCATCGCGGCGGGCGGAGTACTCGGTGCGCATCCGGCGCAGGTGGCGGTCGTAGCGTCCCGACTCGATCAGCGTGGCCAGCGCGACCTGGTCGATGCCGGGGGTGCCGCGGTCGGCGGCGAGCTTGGCCTCCACGACGCCGCCGGCGATGGCGTCCGGCACCACCGCCCAGCCCAGCCGCAGTGCCGGGGTCAGGGACTTGCTGACCGTGCCGAGTGCGACCACGCGGTCGGGGCACAGGCCTTGCAGGGAGCCGATGGGCTCACGGTCGTAGCGGAACTCCGCGTCGTAGTCGTCCTCGATGACATAGGCGTCGCGCTCTCGTGCCCAGGCGACCAGCTGGTGCCGTCGTTCGCCGGCGAGCACCACGCCGGTCGGCCACTGGTGCGCAGGCGTGACGACGACGACCCGCGCTCCGCTGGCATCGAGCGCCGCCACGTCGATGCCCAGCTCGTCGACCGGCACCGACACCACCTCGCCACCGACCGGGACAGCGCGACTGGTCGAGCGAAGGGAGCCGGGGTCCTCGATCGCGACTCGGGTGATGCCTGCTCCGGCCAGGGCTCGGAACGTGATGGCCAGCCCTTGCGCGAACCCGTTGCAGATCACGAGCTGCTCGGGCCCGGCATCGACCGCCCGCACCCGGCGCAGGTACGCCGACACCACCTCGCGCAGGCGCGCATCGCCCCGCGGGTCGCCGTAGTCGAACGTCGTGTCGGGCGCGTGCCGGCACGCCTCGCGCACGGCCCAGGCCCAGTCCTCGCGGGGCGCGGACCCCAGGTCGGGCACGCCGGAGGCGAAGTCCGCGATCAGCCGGGGAGGGACGGGCGCCGGTGACGGCGTACGCCGCTGGGCCGGTCGGGCCTCGACCTGCGAGGCGGCGACTCGGGTCGCCGAACCACCGCGGGAAGTGAGGTAGCCCTCGGCCTGCAGCTGCGCGTAGCACTCCTGCACCAGGCCGCGGGAGACCTCCAGCGTGACGGCCAGTGAGCGCGACGACGGAAGCCGCTCGTCGGCGGACAGCCGACCGGTCTGGATGGCGCTGCGCAGGTGACCCTCGAGCTGGGAGCGCAGGGGAGTGGCGGACGCGCGGTCCAGCTGGATCAGGAGGTGCGGGCTCAAACCGGACCACTCCACGGGCACGAAATTGGACCTTACCAGTGATCCGCTTGCGCCTTAGCGTCGAAACATGACCACGACAACCGCCTCCGCGCACACCTCCGACGCCACCCGCCCGGCGATCATGAGCCGAGCCCTGCTGCTCCGCCTGGTCTCGGTCGTGGCGGTAGCCGTCGGCTTCTACCTGCCGCTCGCAGCGGTGCCGATGTTCGCCGCCGAGGCGGGATCGGGGAGCGCCGCCGGCATCGCCAACGGCGCGCTGCTGGTAGCCACCGTGATCGGCGAGCTCGGGACCCCGCGGGTGATCGAGCGGGTCGGCTACCGGTGGGCGCTGGCCGTCGGTCTGGTCCTGCTGGGCCTGCCCGTGCTCCTGCTGCTGATGTCGGCGTCGCTGACCATGGTCATCCTGGTCGGCGTGCTGCGCGGTCTCGGGTTCGCGCTCACCGTGGTCGCCGGCGGTGCCCTGACCGCGATGCTGATCCCCGAGGAGCGTCGCGGCGAAGGGCTTGCCCTCGTCGGTCTGGTCGGCGGCATCCCCTCGCTGCTCGCGCTGCCGATGGGTGTCTGGATGGCCGACCACTGGGGCTTCGCGGCCGTGTTCGCGGTCACCGCGATCGTGCCGCTGATCGCGCTCCTCACCGTGCCGGGCATGCCTCGTCACGAGCCGGCCGGTGAGGCCCAGCACGGGGTGGTGAGCGGCCTGCGCAACGGCGCCCTGATGCGCCCGGCCACGATCTTCGCCGCGTCCGCCTCGGCCGCCGGAGTGGTCGTCACCTACTTGCCGCTGGCCGTCAGCGACGCCGCGGCCTGGCTCGCCCCGGTCGCTCTCCTGGTCCAGCCGGCGGCTTCGACCCTCAGCCGTCTCGTCGCCGGTCGGCTCGGTGACCGGCACGGTCAGAGCCGACTGCTCGTGCCTGGCATGGCGCTGGCCGTCGTCGGAATGGCGGCGATGTCGCTGACCAGCTCGGCGGCGTTCGTGCTTGCCGGTGCCGCGGCCTTTGGCACCGGCTTCGGCCTCCTGCAGAACGCAACGCTCAGCCTGATGTACGCCCGGGTCCCGGCGGCGGCGTACGCCACGGTCAGCGCGGTCTGGAACGCGGCGTACGACCTGGGCATGGCCGCCGGTGCCATCGGCGTCGGTCTGCTGATCGCCGGCGCCGGCTACTCCACCGCCTTCCTGCTCGTCGCGGCGGCGATGATCCCGGCGCTGGTGATGGCGCACCGCGAGCGGCTGCCCGACCCCACCCCCGTGTCGACCGAGGAGACGATCTGCCCCGACGCCCTCGAGCTCGTCGTCGCTTAGCTACTGGGGGGGCCGAGCCGTTCGTGACGGCGCCAGCCGAACAGGGCGCACGACGCGAACCACGCGGGCACGGCGACGAGAAGGATCAGCAACGACGCCGGGACCGCGGCCTGCGCGAGCTGGTGCACGGTCCACTCGTCCGCATTGCTGCGGCACTTCGGCGCATCCAGTCCGTCGCCGACCAGGTCGCACTGCGGCTCGATCACGACACCGTCCACGGGGTCCACACCTTCCGGCAGCGGGCCGGGCTTGCCCAGCGTTGAGCCGGTCTCTGCCCACCACGTGTCGAAGGCGCGCAGCAAGGCGGCGTGCCCACGCTCGTTGGGGTGGAAGCTGTTGTGGATCCAGTTCATGGGATTGAAGCGCTGGTCCGCCAAGCCGCTGACCGATCGCAGACCGACGAAGTTGACGCCCGGCCGCGAGCCGTTGACCGGATCACACAGCTGTACGCCGGCCAGCGCGAGCGCCTGCGCGGTCTGCGGGATGAAAGCCAGCCCGTTCGCGGTTGCGGCGGCTTCGACAGCCAGGTTGAGCTTCGTGACGAAGTCCTTGACGAAGCGCACGTCGCCGTCCGACAGGGCCAGCTCGTCGCAGGGCTCGGTCTCACCCTCGGGCAGGTAGATCGGGTCGGGGTAGGCCGTCACCGCGATGGCAGCGTCGGTGTCCTCGAAGGCCGTCCGCACCTGCGCGAACGTCGACTGGAGCTCCTTCTGCACCTGGGGCAGCTCGTTGGTGAACCAGTCCCTCATGTCCTTGGTGTCGCAGCTGCCCGGCACGGCGCAGGCCTTGCCGATCGTGGAGAAGCCACCGTCGTTGCCGCCGAGGTTGACCACGACCAGGCCCGGGTCGAAGCCGACGTCGGCCTGCCGCCGCGTGTACTCGTCGAGCTGGGTGCGGTCCTCGCCGGCCTGCGGTCGCGGCTCGGGCGTCTCGGCTCCTCGCACGTCGTGCCGCACGTTGTTGGTCCGCGCGCCGGAGCAGGCCAGGAAGACCAGCCCGTCGAAGTAGCGCTGAGCGGCCTGGACCGCCCACGCCGTCGGGGCGCGCCGGCACTGGTTGCCGCCGCCGACGTCGGTGCCTTCGTAGTAGGTGTCGGCGCCCTCCCCGGACATGTAGGAGTCGCCGAGCGCCACCATCACCCTCTGCCCCTCGCCGGGGTTGAGCGCCGCGGGGATCGGCTCCGACTGTGGCGTGACGCCCATCAACGCGATGACGCCGAGCACGGCGCACACATCGGCGAGAGTGCCCGACACGATCGCGAAGACCACGCCGCCGATCGCCAGGAGCGCCACCGACAGCCACAGCGCGTTGAACACCAGGCCGATCACGACGGCCGCGGCCACCGACGCGCCGACGCCAGCGACGTAGACGGCGATCACCTTCCGCTGGTCGCTGTCCCAGGCGCGGTAGTAGCGGTCGACCCCACGCTCGGCCAGCAGCGCGACCCCGACCGGGAAGAAGACCATCCCGATCGCCAGGCACAGCGCGGCAACTGCCGAGAGCCATCCCGGCGGGCCCTCGAAGAGAGCCAGGATCGCCAAGCCGATCGCGATCAGGGCGATGCAGCCGGCCAGCGACCCTCTGCCGATCGCCCGTTGCCGAGCTGCGGGTTCGACCGTCCGCGCCCGGGTCATCAGGCCGCCCGCCGCCAAGTACGCCGCCACCACCCCGGGGAACAGCAGGTAGCCCATCCACCGCGAGTCGATGACCCAGCTGCCGACGAACCCGAAGCCGACGAACAGCAGCCCCACGGCGAGCAGGAGACTCAACGGGCCGTACGGCGGAGTCTGCGGCTCGCCCGGCGACATCCAGGTCACGTACTGCCGGCGCACCACCAGCGTCGAGGCGACGACGTACACGACGAGCGCGGTGATGACCACCGGCGACTGCTGACCCCGCCGGCACACGAACAGCAGGCCCACCAGCGCCGCGAAGTAGAGCAGATGGCGCGCGAGCGCGGTCCTCGAGTAGCTCCCGGTGTCTTCTTCAACGCCTGTTGCCGTCATCGACGACCTCCAGCTCGATGTCCCCGCCGACCCGAACCCCCGAGTAAGGACGCTAGCGACCCGCGGTCGCCGGTGTCGATAGCCCGAAGAGACCGTTCGCTCGGCGGCCTCCCGTCCGAGGGCGGCCAGCGCGTAGACGATGCCAAGGGGGTCGTGCGCGCCACCTCTCGGAGTGCTTTGGGGGGCCTGTAGAAGTTTGTGGAAGAATTTTCGGCGAAGGTGTCGAATCATGTCGTGCGCCCCGACGTCTGGGTGAAAGCAAGTTCCGCACCACCCGATGCCTGAGGAGGCTGAAATGAAGTACATGCTGCTGCTCCGTCACGAACCCGGTACCGGCCCCGCCGAGAACACCCCTGAGTTCGACGCCGAGATGGCGAAGTGGGGAGAGGTGATGGGCGAGCTCGGCCAGAGCGGCTCGATGGTCGCCGCCCACGGGCTCGACACCGAGGCGACCGCGACCACCGTGCGCATCCGCAAGGACGAGGCACTGGTCTCGGATGGGCCGTTCGCGGAGTCGAAGGAGTCGTTCTTCAGCTACATCATCGTCGACGTCGCCGACCTCGACGCCGCCCTGGGCTGGGCCAAGAAGATGCCGAACGTGACGTACGGCTCTGTCGAGGTCCGGCCGCTGTCCCCCCACGAGCAGGACGCTTGACCGAGGCGGCCGAGGCCGTAGAGCGGGCGTATCGCGAGGAGTGGACTGCACTCCTCGCGACGCTCGCCGGCCACCTCCGGGGCGACGTGGGGCTGGCCGAGGAGGCGGTGGCCGACGCGTTCGCCGCTGCCGTGGCCGAGTGGCCCGTCAAGGGCGTGCCCTCCCGGCCGGGAGGGTGGCTCACCACCGTTGCCCGCCGACGGGCCATCGATCGGCTGCGCCGGGAGGCGACCCGGTCCACCGCGCTCGATCACCTGGAGACCCTGATGAGGGATGAGGACACGACCGATCCCGAACCACCCGACCTCAGTGGAGTGGACGACGACCGGCTGCGGTTGCTGTTCACCTGCTGTCACCCGGCGCTCGCCCTGGAGGCTCGCGTCGCGCTCACCCTGCGAGTCGTGGGTGGGCTGGAGGTCTCCGAGGTCTCCCGGGCGTTCCTGACCACCGAGCCCACGATGTATCAGCGGCTTCTTCGGGCCAAGCAGAAGATCAAGTCTGCTGGGATCCCCTACCGGGTGCCTGCCGCGGACGAGCTCCCTGACCGGCTGCACGGCGTACTGCACGTCCTCCACCTCGTCTACACCGAGGGTCACGTGGCCAGCTCCGGTGACGACCTCCTCCGGGTCGACCTCTGCCAGGAGGCGATCCGACTCTGCCGCCTGGTCGTCGAGCTGCTGCCGACCGAAGCGGAGGCGATCGGTCTGCTCGCGTTCCTGATGCTGACCGACGCTCGCCGTCCGGCCCGGACCGACGCCGCGGGTGTGCCGGTGGCGCTGGAGGACCAGGACCGCGGACGCTGGGACCAGGCACTCGTCGCCGAAGGCACGTCGTACCTCGACCGTGCGCTTGCCCTCGGATCACCAGGTCCGTTCCAGGTGCAGGCGGCGATCTCTGCCCTGCACGCCGAGGCGCCGCACTGGGACGCCACCGACTGGCCCCAGATCGCAGCCCTGTACGGCGAGCTGTCCCGGCTGTCACCGTCGCCGGTCGTCACGATCAACCGGGCAGCGGCGCTGGCGATGGCTGATGGGCCACACGTCGGCCTCGCCCTGCTGGCCGGCCTCGACGTCGACGAACGGCTCGACCGCTACCAGCCGCTGCACGCGACCCGGGCCGAGCTGCTGGCCCGGGCAGGAGACGTCGACGGCGCCGCGATCGCCTACCGGAGGGCGATCGAGCTCACGCACAACACTGCCGAGCGCGAGGCCCTCGTGGCTCGGAGCCGGCGAGCGCACCGATCCTGACCCTAGGAAGCCAGCGGCGGGAGGCCTTCCGCCACCTCTACCGGCTTCTCCACCGAAGTGGGGTCCAACTCCGGCAGCAGCCGGTCCAGCCACCCTGGCAGCCACCAGTTCGCGTCGCCCAGGAGCTTCATGGTGGCCGGGACGAGCACCAGGCGTACGACGGTCGCGTCGAGGAAGATCGCCGTGGCCAGTCCCACTCCCATCATCTTCACCGCCGGATCACTGCCCAGGACGAAGCCCGAGAAGACCGCCACCATGATCAGCGCGGCTGCGGTGATGGTGCGCCCGGTGCCGGCGATCCCCGCCATGACCGCGCGGGTGTTGTCGCCGTGGCGGCGGTACTCCTCGCGCACCCGCGACAGCAGGAACACCTCGTAGTCCATGGAGAGACCGAACAGGATCGCGAACATGAACAGCGGGATGAACGACACGATCGGCACCGTCGACTCCACGCCGATCAGGCCGGCCGCCCAGCCCCACTGGAAGACCATGACGAGCACGCCGTACGCCGCGCCGACGCTCAGCAGGTTCAGCACGACCGCCTTCAGCGGCACCAGTACCGACCGGAACAGCACCGTGAGCAAGAGGAACGACAGCAGCAGCACGGCCACCACGAAGCGCAGCATCCGCTCCTGCACCCGGTCGCCGAGGTCGGCGAAGGTGGCAGTCTGACCGCCGACATGAGCGGTCGCCGCGGTGCCGTCGAGCACCGTCGGGAAGACCTCGCTGCGGAGCCTCGCGACGGTCTCCTGCGTGGCTTCGTCCTGCGGCGACGTGGTCGGCTGCGCCACCAGGCTCACCACGCCTGCACTGGGGTCGATCATCGGTTCGCCGACCGAGGTGATGCCCGGGTCGGCTGCCATCGCCGCGGCCAGCCGCGCCACGACGCTCAGCTGGTTCGAGGTTCCGGCGTCCTGGGAGATGTCGACCGCGATCACCAGCGGCCCGTTGGCCCCGGGGCCGAACCCGTCGGCGATCAGGTCGTAGGCCCGGCGCTCGGTCCTCGACTCGGGCTTGGTCCCGTCGTCCGGGAAGCCCAGGTTGAGCGAGAGAACAGGTGCGGCCAGGGCGATCATGAGGACCGCTCCTCCGACGAGGTACGCCGTCGCGTTGCGGGTCACGTGAGCGCCCCACCGGTACCAGCCGGTGCTCGGCCGGTGTGGCCTGCGCCGGCGTCCGTTGATCCGGTGCCCCGCCAGTCCGAGAAGTGCCGGCAGCAAGGTGACCGAAGCGAGCACCATCACGAGCACCATCGCGGAGATGGCGACCCCACCACCGGTCACGAACGGGATCCCCGCGACGAGCAACCCGAGGATCGCCACGACGACCGTGCCGCCGGCGAAGATCACCGCCTGTCCAGCTGTCGCCATGGCTCGGCCCACCGCCTCCGCGACCGGCATCCCGAGGGCCAGGTGCTCGCGGTGCCGGGTGACCAGGAAGAGCGCGTAGTCGATGCCGACGCCGAGCCCGACCATGGCCGCAAGCTGCGGCGCCCATGCTGGGATGTCGACCAGGTACGTCACCAGCTTCATCGAGGTGGCGCCGATGACCAGACCGAACAGCGCCATCCCGATCGGCAGCCCCATCGCGACGAAGGAGCCGAAGGCGATCAGCAGGACGATCATCGCGACGAGGATCCCGGCGACCTCGCCGAGTCCGGCGGGTGCTTCCTCGAACGCGAAGAACAGATCGCCTCCGGACTCCAGCGTCAGTGACGACTTCTCACGCAGGTCGGCGACGGCGTCCTTCAGGTTCTCCAGGTCGGAGGCATCGAGGTGCTCGATCGCGGGGTACTGCACGCGCACGAGTGCGATGTTCCCCTCCGGCGAGACGTTGCTCGTCGTACTCAGGACGTGCGGGAGCTCCGAGAGAGCGGCCTCCACCGGCGCCAGCTGCGTCGCCGCGTCCTGGGCTTCGACCACGACGTGGGCGGTGACCCCGCCCTCGTCAGCCTGGGCTTCGGCGAGCAGCTCCGCAGCCTGGTAGGAGTCGAGGCCGGGTGCCTCGAAGCTCTCCTCGAGATCGCGCCCGAAGGCAACGGAGGAGGTGATGACGACGAGCGCGAGCACGACCCAGGCGCCGATGGCGACCCAGGGTCGGGTGGCAGCAGACCGGCCGAGCCGGTAGAGGAGATTCGACATGCCTCCACGGTGGCCCGGCGGCGAGCGACGTACATCGGGCCAAGGAGTGGGGGACTCCTCAGCCGAAAGGACGAGAAGCGGCTCATGCTTGTGCCCCGTACGCCGAGAGTCACCGCTCTCTAGGCTGCAGAGGTGTTCGCCGCCTTCATCCGCTCGATCCTTGCCGAGCCCCGTGCCCCGGACCCACCGGTGCGGGTGTGGCGGGACTGGGCCCTGGTCGGCGCATTGTTGGTCTCGGCCGTGGCCGAGGCGGCCTTCCGCCCTGACGTGCCGTGGCGACCCTTGGCCACGGTGGTCGCGCTCCTGGTGATCCCGGCCCTGCTCTGGCGGCGTACCCACCCACTCCTGGCGACCGCGGTCGGCTTCGGCGGAGCGATGGTGCTGCACATTCCGACCTTCATCGACGACGTGGTCGATGTCGGGCTGTACTCCATGATCGGCGTCGTCTTGCTCCCCTACGCGTTGTACCGCTGGGCATCAGGACCCGAGGCGCTGATCGGTACGGCGATCGTCGCGGTACCGGCGGGGCTGGGTCTCGCGGCCACCACGACCGTCGGGGACCTGATCGGCGGCGCCACCTTTCTGGTCGCGGCTTTCGCGCTCGGGGCCGCAATGCGCTACCGCGCGGTTGCCCGCGTACGCGAGGTGCAGCAGGTCCGGACGCTCGAGCGCGGTGAGCTCGCGCGCGAGCTGCACGACACCGTCGCGCACCACGTGTCGGCCATCGCGATCCAGGCCCAGGCGGGGCGGGCGGTGGCAGCCACCGACCCGGCTTCGGCGGTCGAGACGCTGGCAGTCATCGAGGCGGAGGCGTCGCGGACCTTGCACGAGATGCGCACGATGGTCCGGGTGCTCCGCGACGGCGAGGCGGCCGACTACGCGCCGCAGCGGGGCATCAGCGACCTGGACGAGCTGACCCGGATGAGCCCTGTGGTGCAGGTGCACTGCGGCGGCGACCTCGCTGGCCTGCCGCAACCGGTGGACGTGGCGGTCTACCGGATCTGTCAGGAGTCGGTCACCAACGCGATCCGGCACTCGCTGAACGCCACGGCGGTCACCGTGGAGGTCACCGGGGACGTCGGCGTCGTACGGCTGCGGGTGCACGACGACGGAGAAGCAGCCCGCCCCGCCACCACCGGGGGCTACGGCCTGCTCGGTATGGCAGAGCGGGCCAAGCTGCTCGGCGGCGCCTGTCAGGCCGGGCCGGACCCGGCCGGCGGCTGGACCGTCGAGGCGACTCTCCCCCGAGAGATGGCGCGGGAGGTGCCCCAGTGAGTGCTCGGGCGACCATCCGGGTGGTGGTTGCCGACGACCAGCTCCTGGTCCGCACCGGCCTCACCATGATCCTCAACGCGCAGCCCGGGATCGAGGTCGTCGGCGAGGCGACGGACGGTCACGAGGCGGTGGCCGTGGCCCGCGAGCTGCGTCCCGACGTCTGCCTCTTCGACATCCGGATGCCCGGCATCGACGGCGTCGAGGCCACCCGCCTGCTCGCTGGCCCAGGCGTCGAGAACCCCCTGGCCATCGTGGTCATCACGACCTTCGATCTCGACGAGTACATCCATGGCGCCCTCAAGGCCGGCGCCCGAGGCTTCCTCCTCAAGGATGCCGGGCCCGAGCTGCTGGTCCAGGCGATCCACGCAGCCGCGAACGGCGACGCGCTCATCTCACCCGACATCACCCGCCGCCTGCTCACCACGCTGGCCGGCCTGGAGCGAGTCTCCCCGCCGACCCAGCCGATCGAGCCGCTCACCGAACGCGAGGAAGAAGTGCTTCTCACCGTCGCCCGCGGCCGCACCAACGCCGAGATCGCCGACGAGCTGCACATCACCCTGAGCACGGTGAAGACCCATGTCGGCGCGCTGATGAACAAGCTGGGCGCCCGCAACCGTGTCGAGGTCGCGATGTGGGCGTACGAGACCGGGCGCGTCAAGGGATAGGGCCGGCTGACCGCCGACCGTTCCTCGCGGAGCCCGCGTCTCGTAGTGGGTGATCTCAGATGTCTGTGGGTGGGACGAGGGCGTCGATCAGGCGTCCGAGCGAGGTGGGGTCGGACGACGCGTGTGCGGGGACGAGCTGCCCCACTGAAACACCCAGGCACCCGGGTTCGCGCCACAGCTCGGCCAGCGCCAGTCCGAGCTGGACCAGTGTGGGGCCGCTGTTTCGTCCATTGACGTTCTCCGCCAGCGGTGCGTCCAGGAAGTCCAACACGTCGACATCAACGTGCACGAAGAACGCGCCCGCCGGCAATGCCTGCCTCGCCTTCCCCGCTGCGCGAGCCGGGGCCGCCACCAGCTCCGCCTGGGGCACCACGGACAAGTCGAGCTCCTCGACCTGTTCGCGCTCCCACTCTGTGGTGGCGGCAAGGTCGATCCCGAGGTAGCTCAGCTGATCCGGCCGCAGCAGGGGCCGTCGACCCGCTACCTCGACAAGCTCGTTGGCTGCCCCCTCTACGCCCAATGCGTGGGCCATGCCCATCCAACTGAGTGAACCCTCGGAGGTCGAGGCCGGAGTGTTGAGGTCGAGGTGACGGTCGATGTAGATCAGGCTGGCCTCGATCCCTGCTTGTACGGCGGCGGCGCACAGTCCGAGCGCGACCGTGCAGCTACCGCCGATGACGAGCAGGCGCTCGCCCGGCACCATCAGCGCAGAGGCACGCTCGGCGAGCTCGCGGAGCGCATCGACCTCTTCGTCGAGATTCTGGACCAAGGGGCGGTCGCGGTCTGGACGCCAGCGGTGTACGGGCAGGTCGCCGGCATCTCTAGCCCGGTGTCCGGCGGCCTCCACCGCGCTGACCAGGCCGGCTCCGCGAACAGCCTCGGGCGCCTGCTCGACGCCGACGCAGTAGGCGCCCGCGCTGCTGGGATAGCCGAGGACGTTGAGTGTTGCCATGCCCCACTCCTACATCGTGGTCCAGAGCACATCAAGCCCACGTGGTCTGGGCGCCGCACAGCGGGATCTCGAGCTCGAAGTGGCTTGAGCGGGCGGCCTTGTCGGTCGGGGGTCGGCTGACGTCAGCCCACGTGCCAGTAGCGGTTGACGAGCTCCTCGCGCGCTTCGTCGTTCTTGGCGACCTTCTTCATCTGTGCGGCGTCGTCGGCCTCACGAAGCCGAGCGAGCACGGCATCGATGAGCTCGCTGGGGAAGACGCCGTCGGCCTCGAACGACGCGCGTTCGCCCGCGAGCGCATCGGCCGACTCGGCGCACGAGGACGGCAGCTGTTCGAACTTGTCGTGGTTGTCGGTGTTGAGCCGCGCGGCCTGCTCCAGGCTGTCCGAGTCGCTCAGGCCCCGTCGGGCTGCGACGGCCATGCCGGCCAGGAGCAGGTGGACGTCGGCCGAGCCGTCGCCGAGCCGGAGCTCGACGGTCTGGGGGTGGATGGCCGGCTCTGGGATCGATTCGGAACTGCCGGGGTTGGCGTGGGCGACCATGCCGGGCAGCACGCCACCAACCCAGGCCAGGGGTACTCGCACCAGTCCGGTGCGGTCGGTCTCGCCCCAACAGATGCCTTCCGGCGACTCGTCACCGTCGGTGAAGCGCAGGTACGACGTCGGCACGGTGTTGCCGAAGGCCGTCAGTGCCTTGGCCGCCGACAGATACCCGGCGATGAGCCGCCGTGCGGTGTCGTTGATCCCGTCCTCGTCCACGATCGCGCTGGCGCCGTTGCGCACGAGCCTGGTGTGGACGTGCAACCCGCTGCCCGCCCCGTCGCTGCTGACCGAGGGGGCGAAGGTCGCCTCGAGGCCGTGCGCGTAGGCGACCTCGCGCACGACCCACTTGGCCAGGACGAGGGCGTCCGCGGCCTGCTCAACCGGCACGGGCCAGAACTCGATCTCGTGCTGCACCAGCTGCCGCTCGTCCTCGAGGATGTTCCCGACCTCGCCATGGGCGTACTTGAGCTTGATGCCCATCGCGGAGAGGTGGCCCAAAACCTGCTCGCGCACCT
This sequence comes from uncultured Actinomycetota bacterium, assembly GCA_963769475.1. Lineage (GTDB taxonomy): Bacteria > Actinomycetota > Actinomycetes > Propionibacteriales > Nocardioidaceae > Nocardioides. The sequence goes on from CAVYLX010000007.1 coordinate 144,319, forward strand.
GCTGGCCCTTCGAGAAGGGCGCCGACTCCTGGTAGCCGCGCTCCTCCTCCACCGGGAAGATCCGCTCGACCTGGTCGACGAGGTAGTACTCCAGCTCTCCGAACGCCTCGAGGACCATCCCCGTCTCCTCGGTGAGCAGCTCGGCGGCCCGCCGGACGATCTGCTCGTGCGCGTGGGGCAAGGGTTTGCCGTCCTCGTCGTAGAACGAGCAGAGCACGTCGAGCGAGGGGCGCTCCCCGAACGGGTTCAGGAAGGCAGTGCGATGACGCGGCACGATGTAGACATCACTGGCCTGGGTTTCGGTGCCCTCGAAGATGCTGGACCCGTCTACCCGCTCACCCTTGGCCAGCACCTCGACGAGGTGCTCGCGCGAGTTGAAAGCGAACGCGATCGTCTTGAGACGTCCGTCTCCTCCGACATAGCGCAGGTTCACCTGGCGCAGCTCCAGCTGCTCCACGGCCTGGACGAGGTCGCCGCAGGTGAAGTCGGCCGCCGGCTTCCCGAGCAGGCGCACCAACGGATTGGGTTCGAAAACGTCAGTCGGCATGCCCCGGTTCTACCAGCAAGGGCACAGGGGAACCGTGGAGCGATGGTCGTGACACCGCGATGCGTTCGCTGACGGCAGTGTCGATTGCGGTCACGGTGGCTAGTCCTTCCAGAACACTGGGTCCGAATGTCCAATCTTGGACAGTGCGGGACGAGCAATGTTCGTACGTTGCGGTGCAGGGAGGCCAGCGCGCTCGGGCGCATCCACCGGAAGGAAGCAGCAATGCCTCACCGCAACCGCGTGCTCCCGGCGTTGATAGTCACGCTCGGGCTCGTTCTCTCCACCTTCGTCCTCACGGCGCCGGCCACCGCAGGCGGCCCGAACACCGCCACCCTGGACCTGCGAGCCGAGGCTGGCAGGGGCCCGATCGGTGGCACCTTGTCGAACGGGGTCGGTTGGACCCTCGACAACGGCATCGCCGGGAGCCCGGCAGGGGCCCTCATCGGGATCAACGAGACCCAGACGGTCACCTTCGACCGGCCGGTCTCGGTCGAGTTCTCCGTCTCGGGTCTCAACTGCCCGAACGAGGCGATGGACATCGCCACCCCGGTCACCGCCAGCAACATCAACCCGAACCACACCTGGGACCCGGCGACCCAGATCGTCCGGAGCCAAGGAGCGGCGCTGGACGAGCTGTCGTTCTTCACCGCCAATGCTCCGGTCACCTCGATCACGGCCACCGCACTGAGCGCGTCGGGATGCTTCCGCGGGCTCGCCACTTTCGAGGTGAGCTTCTACGAGAACCTGACCCCGACCGCGACGATTGCGGCACCGATCAACGGTGGTGTGTTCACCCAGGGTCAGACGGTGCTGGCCGACTACAGCTGTGCCGATGGTGACACCGTCCACGTCGACACCGTCGACTGCGTCGGTGACGTGGCCGACGGAGCACCGATCGACACCTCCACGCCGGGGGCGAAGTCGTTCACGGTGACCGCGACCGACGAGCACGGCGCGACCTCGGACCAGACGGTCAACTACACCGTCGGCGACCAGGCCGGGCTCTGCTCGGCCACCGCCCTTCAGGCGCTCAACATCAACGTTGGGGTCGCGAACGCCGGCCAGGTGCCGTGTGTGAGCCGCAACAGCCGGGTGGCAGACATCACCCTGCCCCTGGGTGTGCTGCCGTTCCCGCTGACGGTGCTCTCGCCGACGGTGACGGTGACGCTCGCGGAGGCGACCTCGACGAAGGCCGGCAACACGCACCAGGCCAGCGCCCGGGTGGCCGGCGTGAAGATCTCGTTCCCGTTGAACGCGTACTCGCTGGAGCTCAAGGACCTGCGGTCTGAGGTCTCGGCCTCGACCCCGGTGAACTGTGCTGCGGGTAATGACCTGCAGGGCATCGCCGAGACCGGCCGGATCATCCGCAACGGGACAACGGTCTACAACCAGCTGAACGAGCCGGTTTCGATCCCGCTCCCGCTGCTCGGTGGCGTCTATCTCAACCACGTCGCCAAGACCGGCACCCAGGTGACGGCCGACGTCCTGGCGATCGACATGCCGGGTGGACTGCTCGACATCACCATCGGTCACTCCACAGCCGGAGTCGACTGCTGATCCGCATCGACACACCGCGGCGAGGCCCGGGTCCGGCGAACCTGGGCCTCGCCGCTCAACGGGTCGATTGGGAGTATCCCGACGATGCGGACTCCATTGCGCTGGCCGATCCCGACGGGGATCTCGCCACTAGCTGCTGGCACGCACGCACATCGCTGATCCGGATGTCCCACTCGCGGAGTGACGCACTTGCGAGGGCTGGCACCGCGCCGATCAGTGCCTCGCGCTGCCTTCCAGGTCTGGGCAGCTGAGTGTGGCGTCCGGCCCAGACCTAGAACGGCTTTCAGTGGGCCTCGGCGCCCAGGGCGAGGTCGAAGCCGGCGCCGTTGCGTGCCAGTCCCATCAGTAGAAGGCTGGCCGACTCGAGGATCGGAAGCTGCTTGCAGCCCTCCCGTGTCGAGCGTCCGCAGCTCCAAGCTCTCCAGGAATACTGCGACGGCTGCCTTTGCCTCATCGCTGTCGCCTGCGATGAACGTGTCCAGCGGTGTGCCCTTCGCGAGCACGTGACCGAAGATGGTGTTCAGCGCCTTGACGACGTGGGCGTTCTTGGGAGCGGCATCTGCCATCTCTTGAGCAGCCGAGCTGGGGGTCACGAGCCCGCTGGCGTCGGCGTTGAACGGGTTGGAGATGTCGACGAGGATCTTGCCGGCCAGCGCATCGCCGTAGTTTGCGACGGCTTCAACCACGCCGGTGTACAGGACGGCCACGATGACGATCTCGCCGGCCGGCTTCGCTCCGAACCTGCCGACGGTTGTTCCGTTGCCGATCTGGTCGGCGAGCGCTTGAGCTTTGGCGGTGTTGCGGCTCAAGAGCTCGACGGTGTGTCCGTGCTGCGCTGCCCGGGTGCCGATGGCGGTGGCCATGTTGCCCGAGCCGATGATGCTGATGGTGGTCATGATGGATGTTCCTCCGTGGGGTGTGGATCTATTGGTTAGTTGGCGTTCTCGCTAGGGGGTTCAGATCACTGTGGTGCCGCCGTCGACGACCAGCTCCATGCCATTGACGTAGCTCGAGTCGTCCGAGGCGAGGAACAACGCGACCGACGCGATCTCTTCGGGGCGGCCCATCTTTCGCCGCGGGATCACGGACTCGAACTGCGCCTTCATCTCCGCGTCCAGGACCTCCTCCATCTTCGGAGTGACGACAGAGCCGGGGGTCAGCACGTTCACCCGGATGTTCCTGTCCCTCAGCTCGGACACCCACACCCGTGCGTAGGCTGGCAGCACGGCCTTGCTCGCTGCGTATGCGCTCCATCCGGGGTAGCCCCGGAGCGAGGCGTTCGATCCGGTCATGAAGATCGAGCCTCCGTCGTTGAACAGCGGCAGTGCCTTTTGGACCGTGAACAGCGTGCCGCGCGCGTTCAGCGAGAAGGCGGCGTCAAAGTGCTCCTCGGTGATCTCGCCGACTCCGGCTGCCTCGCCGGTTCCGGCACTTGCCCACAACACGTCGACTGCGCCCTTCTTCTGTTTGACCGTCTCGAACAAGCGGTCCAGGTCTTCGAGGTCGGCAGAGTCAGCCTGGACACCGGTCACGTTGCGGCCGATGAGCTCGACTGCCTCGTCCAGGGCGTCTTTCCGTCGTCCCGAGATGAAGACGTGCGCTCCTTCATCTACGAACAACTTGGCACCGGCTAGCGCCATACCGCTGGTCGCGCCAGTGACCACCGCGACCTTGCCATCGAGCTTTCCCATGACAACTCTCCGTTCGATTCGACTGGTACGCCGGGGGAGCGCCAAGGTGAGGCACCCCTCCGGTCGTCTGTGTCAAGGTAACCGGAGGGGGGCCTCAATCTATTCCGGAGGGGTGCCTCGAGTTTCGAGATCTTCTCGTAGACTGACTGAGTGAGCCAGAGCAAGGTCGAGCAGCTGCGGCGGCCGCTTCGCCGCGACGCCCGCGAGCGCCGCGGCAAGCTCGTCGCCGCGGCGCAGCACGAGTTCGCCACCCACGGCGTGGATGCCTCCTTGGAGAAGATCGCACGCGAGGCCGGCGTCGCCATCGGCACCTTGTATCGCCACTTCCCGACCCGCCTTGACCTGCTCATGGCCGCCTTCGAACCGCGGCTCCAGGAGTTCCTCCGCGGGGCCGACAAAGCATTGGAGATCGACGATCCGTGGGAAGCGTTCGTCAGCTACCTGGAAAATCTGTTCGCGGTGCAGGCCGGAGACCGAGGTTTCAACGACTTTCTCTCCCGCCGCTTCCCCGGCAACGCGGAGACCGAGCAGATCCACGACCAGATGTGCCTACAGATCGAGGACGTGCTCACCCGAGCCCAGGAGTCCGGGCAGGCTCGACTCGACATCACCCAGGCCGACATCGTCAACCTCATCTGGTCCAACGGCCGGATCATCGACGCCACCAGCGCCACGGCGCCAACGGCCTGGCGGCGCCAGCTCTACCTCATGCTCGACGCATACCGAGCTGAGCGAGCACATGCGATCCCCGAGCCGCCGATGACCGACGCGCAGCTCTATGACGCCATGGTCCATCTCAGCCAGGTGAAGTAGAGACTCGGCCACCTCCAGGTCTGGCCGACGATCGCATCGCGTCGTTGGC
>CAVYLX010000008.1:0-43363 GCA_963769475.1 uncultured Actinomycetota bacterium
ACACCGAAGATCGTGCCCAGCACTGCAGCGGTGTCGGTGGCGTGGCCGATGGGACCCTCGACCCGCTTTCCGATCAGCGGGTACAACGCCGATCGCACCGCCAGCGGCAGATTCATCCGGTAGGCGAAGTAGGCCAGCGCCATCCCCATCAGGGCGTACATCCCCCACCCGCTGATCCCGTAGTGGAACAGCGTCCACGCGGTGGCCTCCCGGGCGGCCTCGACACTCTCCCCCTCGATCACCGGCGGTGAGATGTACTGCGTGACCGGCTCGTAGACCGCGAAGAACATCAGGTCGGTGCCGATGCCGGCCGCGAACAGCATCGCCGCCCATGCTCCGGTGCTGAACTCTGGCTGGGAGTGCTCCGGACCGAGGCGCACCTTGCCGAACCGCGATATTCCTACGAACAGCACGAAGACCAGCACCGCAGTGGTCAGCGCGACGTAGTACCACCCGAACCATTTCGAGACCCACCCGACGATGGACTCGAGCGTGCTGAAGGCGTGCTCGGGTGCGATCACGCACCACAACGTGACGGTCACGGTGACCGCCGCCGAGGTCACGAAGACCGGCCAGTTCAACACCGCCCGGGAACCCGAGGGCTCGGAGCGAACCATGGGTGCGGCAGGGTCGGTTTCTGTCATCGCTGTTCTCCTGTCATCACCCGGTCCACCACTACGCGTGGACCGCGCCGGTGCGGCGTAATTGCGGAGGCCCGCTGGACGGCACCTGCGCCACACCAGCGTCGTTTCGACGGATGGGCACATCGGGTCGCACCATCGGTGGCATCACGCCACTGGTCAGCGACAACGAACTTCGGCACGTCGATCCTGTAGGCCGCAGGGATGGTTTCTGCCTTCAACGAAGCGGAACTACACGGATCCGTCAATTGCGAGCCGGCGCCCCTGCCCCGCGATCAGGCCCTGGGACCTCTCAGCGAGGCCCAAGAAGCGGCCTACCCAACGCCAAGGCCGCAGCAATCCGGGTGGCTCGGGATGGGCAGAGTTGCGGGTGAGACCACGCGTCAGTCCAGGCCGCGTCACGTCGCCGCGATCCGGACGGTCTTCGTGATGAGCGGTAGCGGTAGCGGTCACGAGGGTGCTGTCATGAGAACTGGCCCTTGCGAGATCACCGGCGTCTGTTCGGAGGGGGAGGCTATGTGGCAATCGGACGGCTGGGAAGTCCGCACCCGGATCGGAGTGGTGACGCCGCACGCTGACGTGGGTCCGGAATCGGAGATCAGGGCCATGGCCCCCGAGACGTTGGGGGTGCACGCCGCTCGGGTTCCGTTCGCAGCCATGGCGACCGGTGGCGACATGGACCCGACGATCCCGCTGGCGCCGGTCAAGGCCTTCGTCGAGCCGCCCCACATCGACGACGCGGTCTCCTCGCTGGCCGCAGCACCCCTCGCGGTCATTGGAGTCGGCTTCACGAGCTCTGCGTACGTCATCGGAGCGGATGCCGAGAATGCCATGGTCGATCGACTTCAGAGCCGCAGTTCCGGCATCCCGGTCGTCGCCACCTGCGCCGCCGCTGTCCATGCCCTTCAACGACTCGGGGCGGACAGGGTCGCCCTTGTCGATCCTCCGTGGTTCGACCGAGAACTCGACCTGCTGGGCGCGAAGTACTTCTCATCTCAGGGAGTAGAGGTGGTCTTCCATGCACCCTGCGCTCTCCCGAGCAACCAGCGGAGCATCAATCCACCTGAGCTCTACGACTGGATACGCGCGCACACGCCCGACAGCGCCCAAGCAGTCTTCGTGGGTGGCAACGGCTTTCGAAGTGTCGGCATCATCGCGGCACTCGAGGAGGACCTGGGACGACCCGTCTTGACGGCCAACCAGGTCCTCCTGTGGGGCATGCTGCGAGCGATCAGGTCTCGCATCCAGCCCAGTGGGTATGGCCAGCTGTTCACACTGGACGACTGACCCCGATCTCGCCGAGGATGATTCCAACCGTCCGCCCTGCCCTCGATACGCGCGCGCGAGAAGACGCGTCATAGTAGCCGCGATCGACGTTCCGGCGAGTCAACTCACGCGTGCTCATCCGGCGCATGCTCACCCGGCTGGACGGACCACGCAGGCGGCTCGTCGGCGCCAGACTCCTCGTCGCGCTCGGCGTCGTCGGCGGTCGCCTGCACCGCGCCGGCGGAGTGGTGCACTGGTGCGTACACGGCGTAGAGCCGCATCGGCTCGTCGCCGATGTTGGTGACGTTGTGCCAGGTGCCGGCGGGGACCAGGATCGCCCAGCCGTCCTCGACCTCCTGGTCGAAGTCGAGCTGGTCCTCGGCGGGGCCCATCTGCACCCGGCCACGCCCGCCGTCGAGGCGGAGGAACTGATCAGTCTCGGGGTGCGCCTCGAGGCCGATGTCGTCGCCGGGAGGGATCGACATGAGCGTCAGCTGGAGGTACTTGCCCGTCCAGGCGACCGCTCGGTAGTCGGTGTTCTCGAGCGTTGCCGTTTCCAGGTCGAAGCTCTGGGGCTGAGGTCCGATGTCCTTGATGGTCACTGTGAGCTCCTGGTCGACGGGGGTGTTCCGGGCCGTTCTCCACGCTAGGGCACGGCGGCCTTCGGGAGCCCCCCGCCCGCCTACCCTTCACGCATGGGATCGGAGTCGGGTGCCCGCGTGACACTCGGCGCGATGCTCCTGATCGTGGCCAGCCTGGTGGGCTGCTCGTCGGCGGACTCTCCGGCGACGGCTGAACGCGGACCCACGGCCAGCCCGACCGAGACCGCGACACCGCGCGAGCCGCGCCCCACCCGCTACCAGCCGAACCCGGCCGAGATCGACGGAGCTGCGAAGCGCGCCGCCGCCCGCGCGGTCGAGGCGCTGCCCGAGGTGCGACGGGTGACGTACACGCAGTACTTCGGCTATCTGCCGCCGGACGCCAGCATCCTGGTCGAGGCCGACTTCGTGGACGGAGGCGGCACGACGTACGACGTGCGGGTCAGCCAGACCGGAGACCGGTGGCGCGCCGATGCGGTCACCGCCGCCACGCCGTCGCCGCCCCTGCCGGATCCGGGGTCCTTGATCCGTCGGGTGCTGAGCAGTGGTCGGATCGCATTGCCCTGGGCCGGTCGTGTCGACGTCGCTGCGGGGCTGGTCTCTGACGCGGCGCTACGATCCATGCTCGCGGTGGCGGAGGAGCACCGGATCGGCATCAGCGTGCTGATCTCGGCCCACCCGGTGAACGTCTTCGGCACCGATCGGCGCAGCAACCATCCCGACGGGCTCGCCTACGACATCGGGAGCATCGACGGCCGGCTGGTCGTCGACCCTGACGCGGCCGGGCTGGTCAGTCAGGTGATGCGGATCGCGGCGGGCAGCGGCGCCTACCAGGTGGGCGGGCCCGACGACCTGGACCTCGGCGGCAGCCAGTACTTCTCCGATCCGACGCACAGCGACCACGTGCACGTGGGCTTCACCGGCGACTGACGGACCTGGTGCAAATGGTCCTGGCGTGGAGTCCAGCTACGCCCGATCGAAGACGAGGTCGAAGTCCTTGCGCCAGGTTGATCCCTGATCGTCGGAAGCCTCCCAGCGACCCGCGATCCGGTCTGGCCCGACGTCCGCGATGAACCGCTGGAACATGTCGGGGTCCTCGCGGTTCAGGGTCCACTTCGAGCCGTCGAAGGTCATGGCGTAGACCCGGCAGACACCTCGTTCGTCGTGGTAGAGCGCTGAGTAGGCGTCCTGGGCGTCGTTGCGACCCAGGACGATGACCATCTCCGAAGTGGCCGTGCCGACGTCGCCCTCCATGGTCCAACGGAAGACCACGAACGCGTCGTGCAGCCAATCGACGGTCGCCGAGCCCGGTATCTCCTGGTCGGGCGGATCCAGGAACCAGGCGTTGAGCATCGTGGTCCGCCACGATCCGACCAGGACGTCCAGCTGTTGCATCGCTTCGCTGCGCATCGATTGCTCCTCGTAGGGTGACCCAGCCATGATCCTGTCGAAGATCCGCGATCCTCGCTTCGTCACGATCCGTCGCGGCGCGACCAGCTCCCGTCGCGAGCTGCTCGCCGGTGCCGCTGAGCTCGATCTCGACTGATTCGAGTCCTCTGGGTATCCGCTGGGTACCGCCGCAGCATGCGAATGAAGTGGGCGGTCCTCGCCGCGGCACTGCTCGAAGTGATCGCGCCCGTCATCACCCTGAACGGGCCAGGGAGGTCTCCTGGCGCCGGATCAGGTCCGGAGCTGCTGATCACCCCGGTCGGCTGGGCGTTCTCGATCTGGGGTGTCATCTACGCGCTCGCGATCGCTCAGGCCATCGCCGTGCTCGTGGGCAGCGGAGAGGTCTCCCGGCGGCTGCAGATCGACCAGCTCGTGCTCTACCTGGGCGGTGCCGGGTGGATCGTGATGGCCGCTCTCGACAGCAGCCTCGCGACCGCAGCGGCGCTGCTGGTGATGTTCGCGGCGGCGGTCGACGCCGTGCTCACCATGACGCGCGAGCAGCTGGCGCCGCGTGGTTTCGCCCTGCTCACCAGGGCCGCCGTCGGGCTGTACGCCGGCTGGGTCACCGCAGCCTTCTTCCTCAACCTCTCGACGGCTCTCGTCGACGCAGACGTCGTCGAGGCCTCCACCTTGCCCTGGCAGCTGGTCGTCCTGGTCGTGGCCGCCCTGGTGCTGCTCGGGCTGATGGTCGCGGCCCGAGGACTGCTCGCCTACGCCGCTGCCGGCGTCTGGGCGCTGGTCGGCATCGCGGTCACCGGCCTCGAGAACGACACCACCGCGGTGAGCGCGCTCGCGGCGGGTGCGGCCGTCGTGCTCGTCGTCGCGACGGTCAGCTGCCGCCGGCTGGCAGCGCGTCCAGCATGATGTCGGGGTTGTCCCGGGCGGTGACCATCGCGCGCCACTGGTTGACGAACAGCGCCAGGCGGGTGCCGTCGCTGCGCTCGAGGACCTCGACCCCGCGCATCCCGGCCAGTGCGGCGGCGCCGGCGGCATCGGTGCGCCGGGCGACCTCGTAGTCGAGCCGGGAGAAGCGGATGGGGGAGTTGAACTCGTTGGTCATCCGGTCCTCGACCACCTCGAACTGCATCGGGCCGACGGCCGCCAGCACCGGGCTCTGGTCGCCGCGCAGGTCGGAGCGCAGCACCTGCACCACGCCCTCCTGGTCGAGCTGCTCGATGCCGCGGCGGAACTGCTTGTAGCGGCCGATGTCGCCGGCGGTGGCGGTGACGAAGTGCTCGGGGGCGAAGCTGGGGACGGGTGGGTACTCGATGGGGTCGCCGACGTACACGGTGTCGCCGACCCGGAGGGACTGCGCGTTGACGAAGCCGATGATGTCGCCGGGCTCGGCGCTCTCGACCGACGTCGTCTCGCGGCCGAAGACGGCCTGGGCGAACTTCGTCGCGAAGGGTCGACCGGTCGTGGCGTGGGTGACGACCATGCCGCGCTCGAACGTGCCGGACACGACTCGGGCGTAGGCGAGCCGGTCGCGGTGGGCGTTGTTCATGCCCGGACTGCACCTTGAAGACGAAGGCGCTGAAGTCGTCAGAGATCTGGCGGACCGAGCCGTCGACACCTTCGGTCGCGCTGGGGTCCGGGGCCAGGTCGAGCAGCAGGTCCAGCAGCTGCGCGACGCCGAAGTTCTGGAGAGCCGAGGCGAACATCACGGGCGTGGTCTCCCCGGCCAGGAAGCGCTTCTGGTCGTGGTCGGCCTCGTCGAGGGTGAGCAGCTCGTGCTCCTCGACCGCCGCCGCCCACAGGTGCGCGTCGCCGTCCTCGACCAGGTCGGCGGTCAACCGCTGCTCGGGAGCCCGGGTGGCGCCGCCGGCGGTGCGGGTGTACTTCACGAACTCGCCCGTACGCCGGTCCAGCACGCCGCGGAAGTCGCCGGCCTCGCCGACGGGCCAGGTGAGGGGAGTGGGGCGGAGCTTGATCTTCTCCTGGATGAGGTCCATCAGCTCGAGCGCCGACAGCCCGGGTCGGTCCCACTTGTTGATCACCGTGATCACCGGGATGCCGCGCAGCGCGCAGACCTTGAACAGCTTGAGGGTCTGCGGCTCGAGCCCCTTGCCGGCGTCGACCAGCATCACCGCGGAGTCGACCGCCGACAGCACGCGGTAGGTGTCCTCGGAGAAGTCGCTGTGGCCTGGAGTGTCGACCAGGTTGATCACGTGGTCGCGGTAGACGAACTGCAGCGCGGCCGAGGTGATCGAGATGCCGCGCGCCTTCTCCATCGCCATCCAGTCCGACACCGTGGCGCGCCGGTCGCCCTTGCCGTGCACGGCCCCCGCCTCGGTGATCACCCGCGCGTGCAGGGCGAGCGCCTCGGTCAGGGTGGACTTGCCCGCGTCAGGGTGGCTGATGACGGCGAAGGTACGGCGGGGGCGGGTGTCGGGCACTGCGCGAAATCTACCGGTCGGGTTGCCCGACCGTTGATTCGCCGACCGGGCCGTCAGTCGGCGCGTCCTGGTCGTCCTCATCGTTCAGCTGCTGACCGCGCACGCGTTCGCTGATCCGGCTCGAGAGCTTGCCGGTAACGGACCTCGCCCGGTCGAAGGTCTCGTCGCCGAAGCGCTTCGCGGCTCCGATGCCTTCTGCTCCCGTCTCGAGCGCCTTGTTCCTCACCTCTGTGGCCGCGTCTCCCCAGCTTCTGGTCGCCAACGAGTCTCGGCCGCGCTCGATCCCGAGCCGCTCGTGGAAATCGACAACGGCGGTCGCGATCTGGTTGCTCGAGTGCACGACGGCCGGGGCCTTGGCCGGATGCAGGAGCACCTTGGTGTTGGCCATGCCGGCGGCCGCATCCATGCGGGCCATCAGGCTCCCGGTGCTCAGCGAGATGAGCTTCAGCCGGCCCTGCCGCGCAGCCTTCAGTCCGAGGCGATGCCCGTCCAGCTCGTGCGGAGATGCGTCCAGCACCCGGTCGAGCTCGAGCACCGCGATGGCGTCCTGCAGCTGGAAGCAACGGGCGAGAACAGCAAGCCACTCCTGCCCCTTGGACTCTGCGTCCTTGGCCGCCTCAGCGAGATCACCGATCCCGGTCTTGCGTTCCAGCTTCTCCGCGAGTGCGTCGAGCTGACGCAAGGCGTAGGCCTGAGTCTCTGCGATGGTCGCCGGCGATCCCTGCACCTTCGACCACGTGACCTCGTCGACCCGACCCCTGCTCTCCCGGATGGTCATGGCCTCCTCGACGACGAAGCCCACTCCGATCATGCGGGCCAGGACGGCATCCTTCTGCGCACGGAGTACGTCGTCGACCTTCTCGTCGATCGTGGCGAGGTAGTCGATGATCTCGTCCATGGTCTGCTGCATCGCGACTTGCGCCATGATCCCTGCAGCGCCAGCAAGTGCGGCCGGATTCGCCAGCCGCGAGCCAGGCGTCTTCACGAACTCCACGAACCCCTTGATCTGGCCCTTGTCACCTTTGACCACGCCTGTGCTGAGGCCCGTCTTCGAGTTCTCCCGCAACCCGTACTTCTGCACGGCGTGCGCGGACTGCTCCGTGAGCTTGACCCAGCGACCTGAGTTGGCGGCAACCTCGGAACCCGTCTGCGCTACGCCGGCTCCAGCGCTCAGGCCTGAGCGGAGCCTGTGCAGGCCGAGATCCCTCGACGGCAAGCCCTCGGAAGCAAGGAAGCGCTCGACATCCGTCGGATCGCCGATCACGGCCAGCCCTTCACCGTCACTGATCAGCTGGATCTCGCCGTCCATCGTCGACTCCTGAGGTGTGAGCAAGAAAGCGCGCTTCGCCGGCCTGGGCTCAGGTCAGTCGGCGCTCTGGAGCGCCTTGACCTCGTCGCGGGCGGCGGCGACCGCGGTGTGCTGCCGGGTCACGACGTCGCGGAAGCCGGCGCTGAGGTCCTGCTCGAGCGCCTTCTCGTACTCGGAGACCGCGTGGTCCTCACCGGTCGCGGCCGCTCCCAGCACACTGCCGGCGTCGTCACCGGTGAGCGCGTCCTTGAGCGAGATCCACCCGCGGTGGAGGGCGGCGGTGACGGTGCCACTCTCGTCGACGTCGTCGTCGTACGCGTGACCGAGCGCGACGATCTCCGCCCTGAAGCCGGCGCGCTGCTGCGACAGGCGCTCCAGGGTGGTGGCCCACTCGGGGCGGTCGCTGTCGCGGAGCTTCTCGGCGGCCGTGGCGAAGCCCTGCTCGCCGTCCTTCAGCGTCTCGACCAGTTCCTTCGCAACCTTCTCGTCAGCAGACACGTGCGCTCCTTCGTTCCGGTGGTGCGTGGATCAACGCGGTACCCGCGCACCCATCCCCGAAACCCGCACTCGGCGGAGAGGTCAGGCCAGCACCTGCGAGGCGTCCACCGGTCCGCTGTCGGACTCGATCGCCTCGGCCAGGCTCGCGATGTCGTTGTCGTCGAGCTCGACGCCGGCCTCGTCGAGGCCCTTGCTCCGCTAGGGAGTCACTGCCCCTAGCGGCTACGCGGTGATCCTCGGGCGGCTGGTGGGGTGCTCGACGCCGGCGGACAGCGGGTGCAGCCCGAACCACTTCGGGAACGAGCGCACGAGATGCCGGGCCCCTTCGAGCTCGATGGTGCGGCTTCTGAGTGCCGTCGTCAGACCGAGGTCTCCCATCCACACGGCGGTCAGGGTCTTGGGGTCGCTGCGAACGGTGACGTCGACGCCAAACCCGGGATCGCTCAGACACAGATCTGCTTCGGGGAACACCAGCCAGAAGTAGCGCAGCTTCTCTGGGGCTCCCTTGAAGCGGAAGTGGAGCACGGTCCGCCCGGCAGGCAGCTCGTCGGTCTTGACGGTGCCCCGCATCCACCACATGAGAATCCCGGTGTCCGGCGTCTCCTCGAAGATCGGCCGGCGCAGCCAGCGCTCACTCCAGACGCCCATCTGGGCGAGCACCGGTCCGAGCTCCTCACCGGCAGGGGTCAGGTGGTACTCGGTGCCCTTGCCTTCCGCGCGCGGTCGGCGTTCCACGATTCCGGCACGCTCGAGATCGCGCAGACGCTTGCTGAGCAAGGACGAGGACATCAGCGGGACTCCGCGCTGGATGTCGTTGAAGCGGTGGCTTCCGGCGAGCGCCAGCTCGCGGATCACCAGCGGCGTCCAGCGCTCGGCGAGCACCTCTGCTGCTTGAGCGATGGGACAGAACTGACCGTAGCCGGGCATGGTCCGACTGTAGGGCGGTCTTGGCCGCGCTGGACGATCCACTGCAGATCCTGCAGTGAACGCCACTGCAGATCCTGTCGTTGATCGCGGGCCCCATCGGCGGTGCAGTTGACGCACCACGGCAACCGGCAGCTAGCCGGGCCAGACGAAGGGAAAAGCCATGTACGTCATCTCCATTCACTCAGTCTCCGACCCGAGCGCGTTCTGGGCCGGAGAGCTGGATCTGCCGACGGGCACCGAGCTGCCGATCGTCGCGCCGAGTGCCGACGGCACCCGGGGCGTGTGCGTCTTCAAGTCCGACTCCGTCACCACCGTGCGGGACCTCGTCGACGGCGCCACGGGAGCAATCAGCAGCAACGAGTTCTTCGCACTCAACGAGGGCAACGCCCAGGGGCTCCCCGTCTGACGACGGGACCACAGCAGTGCGGGTTACTGACCGTCGACAGGTCCGTGCCAGGGCCGCGGGTCGGTGCGCAGTAGGGAGTAGAGCACCACGTCCTGGTTGCGGCCTTCGTTGAAGAACGCGCCGCGCACGGTTCCTTCGAGCATGAAGCCGCACTTCTCCGCAATCCGCCGCGAAGCGGCGTTCTCCTCGACGATGACCAGGTGGATCCGGTGCTCCTTCTTGGAGCCGAAGAGGTAGTCCACCAGCAGCTGGACCGCCTCGGTGACGAACCCCTGGCCGGCGTACTGGTCGGAGTAGAGCTGGTAGGACAGCTCGAACGCATCCCAGTAGGAGACCGGGCGGAAGAACTCGATGTGGCCGGCGATCCCGCCCTCCGCGGACTCGATGACGAGCATCCCCTCGGTCTTCTGCCAGAAGCCGTGCTGAGCGAACTCGCCACGAAAGGCCGGCTGCGAGATGACGCCGAGGGGGAAGTACGCACCACGGTTACGGATGTTCGTGTGCGCGTCGTACAACACGTCCAGATCCGCCTCACGGACCTGGCGCAGAGTCACGGACCGACCCACCAACACGGTCCCAGACTAGGCCCGAGCACTGGAAAGCCGCGGCCACCCAGGCAGTCAAGGACTGCCTGGGCGACCGCGACCTGCTGTGAGCGGTCAGCGCAGGTTGATGTTCTCCGTGCGGTCCTGACGGGTGGTCGCCGTCCTCGCCACGATGGCGAAGTACTGGGTGAAGCGGCCACCGTTGCGGTCGGGCTTCAGGAAGATCTTGATGCCCTTGGCGTTGGCGCGCTTGGCGCCGATCAGGATCGTCTTGCCGCCGACCTTCTTGTAGAGCCGGACCTGCGCGTCGGGTACGACCGGGTTGGTCCTGATCCTGAGCCGGTCGATGTTGCCCCTGTTGTCCGCGAAGATCGTGGCCGTGATCGGGGTGCCGGGCTGACCCGTGCTCCCCACCCACGCGATGACGTGGGCCGCCGTGGTCGTGGCGCTGTTGACCGTGACCAGTGGGTTGCCGCTCGCGTCGACCTTTGCCTGGTCGGCCGTGATCGTGGCGCTGATGGTCTGGTTGACCGCCTGCGGCGACGACGCCCTGGCCGTGGGGTTGTCGTTGACGAAGTCGGTGCGGGCGCCGCCGGCCTCGATGTCGACCCGCGCCACCGGCGTGTCATCGGTGATGGTGGCCGCCTCGCCACCCACGAAGTTCTGGAACTGGTCGACGGCGTACAGCTTGAGGTCGATCGGCCCGGGCACCTGGGCGCTCCCGCTGTCGCGCACGAACGATGCCGACGGCAGGTTCAGGTAGTTGCGTACGTCGTAGTTGACGGTGGCCGTG
Source organism: uncultured Actinomycetota bacterium (assembly GCA_963769475.1). GTDB lineage: Bacteria > Actinomycetota > Actinomycetes > Propionibacteriales > Nocardioidaceae > Nocardioides. The sequence continues at coordinate 10,830 of CAVYLX010000008.1, forward strand.
TCGGTCTTGCCACCCGCGGTCACGGTCACGGTCTGCGCGACGAGCCCGTCGTCGTTGAACCCGGCGTCCTTCTCGATCGTGGCCACGATGGCGGCCGCGTCGTTGGTGCCGGCGTCGTCGCTGGTGTTGACGGTCTCGTCGGCGCCGAGGCTCTGGTAGTAGCCGAAGAGGTCGCCGTTGTCGTCCTGGTCGGCCGTGAGCGCCAGGTCGGTGGGGTTGACGTTGAACCCCGGACCCTGGGTGTCGGGGGTCAGGAAGCCCTTGTTGACAACGACCGTTCACCGGGTAGTCCTTCAGCACGACGTCGTCGCCGGCGGCGGGGGTGGGGCCCTCGCTCGTGACCTTGACGTTGAGCTCGACCGGCTTGCCCGGAGCGGCGGCACCGCCGAAGACGTTGTCGGTGGTGACGTCGACGGCCTTCACCACCGCCGTGGGCTCGAACTCCACCGCGAGCGCCCGCGTCGCGTCAGCGCCGGCCGCATCGCCGGCGCCCTTCAGCGCGGGAGCAGAGGCGGTGAGTACGGCGTCCTCCACGAGCGCGGGGAGCGTCACCGGATCGGTCAGCGAGACCGTGAACCGGCCATCGGCGCCGGTGGTCGAGGTGGCGGAGTCCGCGTCGACGCGCGCCGAGGGCGGCGTCTGCGGCGCCGAAGTTGGCGTCGTCCTCGCCGGTGAGCTCCACCGTGATGGCGCGTCCCGGCAGTGTGGTGCTCGCGGTGTTGGTGAGCGCCAAGGTCGCGGTGTAGGTGTCGGTGCCGCCCACAGGCGACGTGGCAGAGGCGCCGTCGGCCCAGGTGATCTCGGACTCGCCCACCACGACGTTGAACGGCGTCGCCGAGACCAGGCTGCTCGCGGTGCGCACCGTGACCACGTAGGAGCCGGAGAGGGTCGGGTGGAAGTCCAGCTGCACATTGCCCGCCGCGTCGGTGACGCCGGCGTTGGCCACGAAGCCCGAGTCGACCTGAGGGCCGCCGCCCTGCGGAGTGAGGACGGTGCGGTACTCGACGGCCTGGCCCACGGTCGGGGCGCCGCCGACCTCCTTGACGTTGACCGTGATGTCGTCGGACGCGCCCGCGAGCTCGTCGACGTCGTAGGCGCCGAGCGCCGAGACGGTCACGGTGCCGACCGCTGCGTTGGCGGTGCCGGCGAGCGCCGGGATTCCTGCTACTGCGAGCGCGGAGATGGCAGTTGCTGCCAGCCCGCGCTTGATGATGCCCATGCGGTTCATCTGGTAGATCCCTCCAAGGGGACTCAGCGGACGGAGACTCCGGCCGCACGGGCCTGGGCCCGACAGGGCGCGGACACCCGGTTGTGCCGCGCTACCCACCCAACCTAAAACACCCTCTTGGAATCCATCAGTGTCCAAAGGTCCTAGGACCAATGGACAGGGCGGGGGTCACGCCTCGACCGGTGCACCCGTCTTGGCCGCGTCGGCGTAGGACCGCACGACCGAGGTGTTGAGCGGGAAGTCGATGGTGAGATCGCGGAAGAGCAGACCGGCTGCGGTCGCTGCCGCTTCAGTCACCTGCGCGACGACGGCGTCGGCCAGGGCGGCGGGCGTGTGCACGACCACCTCGTCGTGGAGGAAGAAGACCAGGTGGGGCCGGGAGGTGAAGGGGCCGTCGCCCAGGCGCCAGAGCCGGTTGCGCAGATCCGCGATCCAGCACAGCGCCCACTCGGCGCCGGTGCCCTGCACGACGAAGTTGCGGGTGAAGCGGCCGTGGGAGCGACGTTGCGCGGCCAGGCTGTCCGGATCGGCCGGCGGGTCGCCACCTGATTCGACAGGGTCGTGGTGCAGCGCGTCACCGATGTCCGGCGACCCCCGGCCGAGGAGCGTGCGGACCACCTGGCCCCGCTCACCGGCGCGGGCCGCTTCCTCGACGAGACCGAACGCGTCGGGGTAGCGCCGGGTCAGCCCGGCGACCATCCGGCCGCTCTCGCCGCTGGTGGCGCCGTACATCGCGCCGAGCAGGCCGAGCTTGGCGTCGTTGCGCGCGGCCACCGCGCCGTCGTCGACCATCCCCTGGTAGAGATCGGCGCCGCGGGCGGCCCGGGCCAGCGCGCGGTCGCCACTCATGCCGGCGAGCACGCGTGGCTCGAGCTGGGCGACGTCGGCGACCACGAGCATCCAGCCCTCGTCGGCCACGGCCGCGGGGCGGACCTGCGCCGGGAACGACAGGGCGCCTCCGCCGTTGGACGACCACCGCCCGGTGGTCGACCCGGCCGGGAGGTACGACGGCCGGAACCGTCCACCACTCACCCACTGGTCGATCCAGGCCCACCCGTTGGTCTGGAACAGGTGCGCGAGCTGCTTGTAGCGCAGCAAGGTCGGGATGCCCGGGTGGTCGAGCGCGCGAAGGGAGGAGGCGCGCGTGTCGGTGACCTCGAGCTCGGCCCGGCGCAGCGCCGTCATCAGCTCGGGCCGGGAGTCGGGGTTGAGGTCGGGTGCGCCGAAGGCGGCTCGCACCTCGGCGACGAGTGCCTCGAGCTTCTGCGGCCGGGCACCGCGCGGCGGCCGCGGCCCGAGCAGGTCGGTGAGCAGCTGCTCGTGCACGTCGAGCCGCCACGGCACACCGGCGTAGGTCATCTCGGCAGCGGCGAGGGCGCCCGACGACTCCGCGGCGAGCAGCAGCCCGAGCCGCACCGCATCCGGCGACGCCGCCACGGCGGCCAGCTGCCGCGCGTCCTCGAGGTCGGCGCGCAGATGGTCGACCGTCTCGTCGGCGGGGAACAGAGCCGGATCGGACGGAGCGGTCGGCCCGAGCTGGTCCCAGTGCTCCGACTGCTCGCCCTCCAGCAGCCGGCCATCCACCGCGGGCGCCCGCCGCAGCAGGTGGTGGGCCAACCGCAGGTCGTGGCAGCGCTCGACCCGCACCCCCGCTGCCAGGAGAGGCGGGTACCACCGCGCGGTGTCGTCCCACACCCAGCGCGGCGAGTCGACCTCACGCGATCCGGCGTACGCCGGCAGCTCGGCCAGCGTCAGCTCGTGCTGCGCGTCCTCCTCGATGACCAGCACGCGCTCGCCCGGCAGGCGCGAAAGCGAGATCCGGGACACGAGCACAGACTGGCACTCCGCGCCCCCAAGTCGTGCGACTCAGTTCATCAACGCGAAGGCGATCTCGATCTCGATCCACACCGTCAGGCTGATTGCCGACGACACCGCCAGCAGGAACAGCGCCTCGACCCTGTCGAGAGGCACGTCTGCTCAGGCCTGCTGGGGCTGCGGGATCACGTCTCCGGTCGGTGCGGAGGGCGTCGCCGCGGCGACGGCGTCATGGACGAGCTGGTGGGTCGCCTCGTCGGAGTAGTCCAGCTCGCAGTCGGTGCAGTGCTTACGTTCGGTCATGGCTGTCCTCGATCGTTGTCCGGGCCCCCGCCCCACGACGTAGGTACCCATCGACCCAGCCGACCGCGGGCAGAAACGCATGCCCAATGGTCCTAGGACCATCGGGCTGGCTACTTCTCCAGCAGCGCAAGGACGGCAAGCACCCGCCGGTTGGTATCGGAGTCCGCAGGCAACCGGAGCTTGGTGAAGATCGAGCTGACGACGGGTTCGACGGTCTTGATGCTGAGATGCAGCTGCTCCGAGATCGCGCGGTTCGAGAGGCCTTGAGCCATCAGATCCAGCACCTCGTTCTCCCGTGGCGAGAGGCTCGCGAGACCCCCGGAGGCTCTCGCCTCCTCGATCACTCGGCCGAGGCTGAGGCGCGCCATGATCCAGCCGGCGGTGACAGGCACGAGCGGGGTGGTCAGCAGTCCGGCCCGCGGGGACTGCCAGACCGCGAGCCCGACCAGCAGGGCCGCTGTCGAGATGCCGACGGCTACGCCCAGCAGCGCGAGCTGGTTGCGCAGCACGCCGTTGGCCCGGCGCCAGCGGGCGAGGACCCCGACCACCCACACCAGCTGGAACAGTGCGTACGCCGGGTGGGCGACCGCGTTCCAGATCCTTCGAGCCACCTCCTCGCCGCCGAGGTCGAACGGGTGCGCCGTACCCACGCCCGCTGCGTCGTACTCGACGGGCCAGCCGGCCGAGAGCAAGGAGCACACGACGGCAGTGACCGCGATCGCGATGCCGACCCGATGCCACCCCCGGGACAGGAACTGGCCCTCGGGGAAGCACAGCACCGCCCAGGTGATCGTCGCCAGGATCAGGGCGAGCGGCCACACGCCGAACCAGCCCCACCACGTGCCGGTCCCTTCGTGGGCGACCTGCCGGCCCAGGAACAGGAGTCCTTCCAACACGCCTACCGCGGCGAACAGCAGCGCCTCTCGCTGGTTCGACCGCACCAGGAGCGTCCAGGTCGCCACACCACCGAACGCGAGAGCGAGCAGACCGTTGTGGAGGTTCGCCAGCCAGAACCCGTAGCCGAAACCGGTAGAGACGAGGGCCACGACGACGCCGAGCACCAGCAGCGGGAGCAGGAGATAGACGGGCCGCGGTTGCTCGGTGGTCACGGGTCCATCGTGGCGCACCCGGCGCTCCCCGCTCACAGGGTTATCCCTGAATGTTGCGCCGCGACGGATCTCAGGGATTACCCCGTAGGCGAGCAAGCGCCCGCAGGCCGAGAGTCGCCTCCCAAGACCCTCCATCGGAAGGAAGTGCGACATGTCTGTTTCGTCCCCGGTGACCGTGGCCACGACACGGGAGCTCAACCAGTCCACCCAGCGCCTGCTCGACGCGTCCCTGCTGCTCGGCCCTCTGGCCTATCTCGTCGTCGACTGCTCCTACGGAGTGCGGGGCTGGGACGACGGTTCCACTGCCGCCGGGCACCTTCTGGCCGCGGCGCTGTACGGACTCGCAGCGCTCAGGTTGGTGACCCTGTCCCGCGGCCGACTGCAGGCGGTGATCCTCGTGGTGGCGGTCCTGGGGATCATCGGCAACGCCGGCGTCGCGGAGAACACTCTCCACATCGCCGCCGGCGGCAACGATCTCTTCGACGAGGCCGGCCCGGCGGCCGTGTTCAAGACGATGGGCTTCTTCTTCCCGCTCACCTTCCTGCTGTCGGCGGTCGCCCTCCGGCGACGGGTGCCGGCCTGGTGGGGGCTCCTGCTAGCCCTGGGCGCTGTGCTGTTCCCGATCGCCCACGTCGGCAACCTGACCTGGTTGGCGATCCTCGACGGCCTCGTGATGCTCGCGGCGCTGGGGACCTGCACGTCGGTCCTGCGCCGGTCCGACGACGATGGCTAGGCGACGTTCCTGGTGCAGCCGACCGGCTTGAGCATCGGCACGTCGTCGGTCGGGTCGTCGGTCGGCACGTCGTCGGTCGGGTCGTCGGTCGGGTCGTCGCTCGGGGTCGGCGTCGGGGTGGGCGTGGGGGTCGGCGTCTCCGACGCTTCGGACTCCGGGAAGTAGTCCTCGTACGTACCGATTTCGCCCTCGTACGGGGGGACGCCGTTGTAACCGGAGTGCAGCAGCCCGAACTCGGCACCTGAGACAGCATCGCCATCGAACGGGCCGCGGGGGAGCTGGCTGAGCGGGGAGACCTGAAACGGCATGAGGGCGAAGGACGAGGGCGGCACGGCGGACGGCTGATCTCCGAAAGCGATCTCGACGAAGTCGTCGAGCGAGCCACGGCTGCTCACCTTGGCACCCGAGTCAGTCAGGGGCCGAATCAGCAGAGCGACGCGCGTCCCGGGGCGGGCGGGACTGATGGCGAGGGTGGCCTCCCACGACTCGTCGAAGACGACCGAGTCGGGCACGGTGAGCTTGATCCGGAGCTTGGTCACCCGTAGGCGCTGGGGCTTGGTGGTGGACACGACGCGGGAGCGGGAGTCGAGCACCTGGGCCCGCACCGAGAGGGTGCTGAGCTTGTTGGGTGCCCGGTAGCGGGCCGTCCACTTGCCCTTCTTGGAGATCGAGCGGTCCTTGTCCACGGTCTGCCAGGACTTGCCGGCTCGTTTGACCTGCACGCGGACCGTGGCCCCGCGCGGGACGGGCTTGGCGAGCTTGCCGCGCAGCCGGACCCGTTCGCGGGGGATCGGGTTGTTCGGGGTCACCTTGAGCGACTTGGTGCCGTGCCAGACCGGGCGGGGCTTGGCGGCCGTGACCGCGGTCGTGCAGCTGGCAGCGGCCGCCCGGTCGTCGGAGCCGGCGGCCTGGCTGGGGCCGCTGAACACCGCGGCGTACAGGCCCATGGCCAGCACCATCACGCCGGTCACGGCGAAGGTGGCAATCCGGGCCTGGTGCTTGGGTGGACGTTTCCCGTGCGCGCATCGTGGCCTCCTGAGCCCCATGTGGGTCCGTACGTCGCCCGAGCGGCTAGCCGGAAGTGTCTCTGCGGTGGCGGGAGAGTTCTGTCCAGAACTGGACGTTCCGACCAGCCGCAGCTCACGGCTCGGACGGCTCGCCTAGGGCTCGGCGTAGCGGAGGTCGCGTCGAGTTGGCCGATGCGCGACCGACGTCGTGCGTAGCGGTCATACGGCCTCGCCTAGCGGCTCGGCCTACTCGACCACCGAGGTCGTTCGTTGGTCGAGAAGTGGGAGCGAGGAACGAGCGACCGCGAATCGAGACCTCTAGGCCGATGCGCCCGACCTGAGCGAGTTCACGTTTCCGCGTCAGCAACAGGGGGCTCGATACGGCCTCGCCCAGCGGCTCGGCCTACTCGACCACCGAGGTCGTTCGTTGGTCGAGTAGTGGGAGCGCGGAACGAGCGACCGCGTATCGAGACCCTGAGCGATTGCTCAGATGAGACCGAGCTCCGTCACCGCGGAGCGCTCCTCGTCGAGCTCGGCCACGGAGGCGTCGATCCGAGCGCGGGAGAAGTCGTCGATGTCGAGGCCCTGGACGATCTCCCAGTTGCCGTCCTTGGTGGTGACGGGGAAGGAGGAGATGAGGCCTTCGGGGACGCCGTAGGAGCCGTCGGACACGACGGCCATGGAGACCCAGTCGCCGTCGGCGCTGCCGAGCAGCCAGTCGCGGGCGGCGTCGACGGTGGCGGACGCGGCGGAGGCGGCGGAGGAGGAGCCGCGGGCCTCGATGATGGCGGCGCCGCGCTTGGCGACGGTGGGGATGAAGTCGTTCTCGATCCAGGACTGGTCGCCGATGGCCTCGGCGGCGTTGCGGCCGGCGATCTCGGCGTGGAAGACGTCGGGGTACTGGGTGGCGGAGTGGTTGCCCCAGATCGTCATCTTCTTGATGTCGGTGACCGGGGCACCGGTCTTCGCGGCCACCTGGGAGATCGCCCGGTTGTGGTCGAGGCGGGTCAGGGCGGAGAACCGCTCCTTGGGGATGTCGGGGGCGTTGTTCATCGCGATCAGCGCGTTGGTGTTGGCGGGGTTGCCGGTCACGCCGATGCGTACGTCGTCAGCCGCGACAGAGTTGAGGGCCTTGCCCTGGGCGGTGAAGATCGCGCCGTTGGCGGAGAGCAGGTCGCCGCGCTCCATGCCGGGGCCGCGGGGGCGGGCGCCGACCAGGAGGGCGAGGTTGACGCCGTCGAAGATCGTCTCGGCGTCGTCACCGATCTCGACGCCGGCCAGGTTGGGGAACGCGCAGTCGTCGAGCTCCATGACGACACCCTCGAGCGTCTTCAGGGCCGGCGTGATCTCCAGCAGGCGCAGCTCGATGGGGCGGTCGCCGAGGAGCGAGCCGCTCGCGAGACGGAAGAGCAGGCTGTAGCCGATCTGCCCGGCGGCGCCGGTGACGGCGACCTTCAACGGAGAGGTGCTCACGAGGACTCCTGGGTTCTGGGACGTCTGAGGAGGGTCGCGGCCGAACTTAGCAGCGGCGTACGAGAGCATGAACCCATGGGTCGCGCAACGGTACGACGCCTGCTGGCGGCCGGAGCAGTCGTCGCGTTCGCGGCAGGTTGTGGCTCGGCGTCCGACCCGAGTCCGCCGGCCGGCGTCGACGAGCTGGTCATCCCGACACCCAGCCCCGACCCCGACGACTTCGTGGCCACGATCGACAACCCGTGGCTGCCGTACGAGCCGGGCGCACGCTGGACCTACACCGATGGCACTGCCGAGGTGACGTTCTCCGCGGACGACGGTCCGACGATCGCGGGCGTGGCCACGACCGCGGTCTCGTCGGGCGACCCGGCCGACTACTTCGCCCAGGACGCCGACGGCAACGTCTGGTGGTTCGGCCGTGAGGGGGAGTGGCAAGCGGGCGAGGACGGCGCCGAGGCCGGCATCGCGATGCTCGCGAAGCCTCGCGTCGGCGACGGCTACGCCGAGATGGGCACCGACGGCGAGCCCGGCCAGCGGTCACTGATCACCGAGCTCGACGACGAGCTGGTCATCGAGACCACGACCGAGGCGGGCCAGGACGTGGTCCGGCACTACGAGCGCGGCACCGGACTGGTGCTCAGCGAGGTCGACGAAATGGAGCTGGAGCTCGTCGCGTACGACGAGCCGGGGCTACCTTGAGTCCGAGAGCGCAGCAGAACGGTGGGCTCAGATGGACGGTGTCGAGCGGGCTCGGCAGTGCTACGAGCGCCGCGACTGGCGCAACGCGTGCGATGCGTACTTGGCCTGCGAGCACCCGCTCGACGCCGATGACCTCGAACATCTCGCAGTCTGCGCCTACCTCGTCGCCCGCAATGCCGAAAGCGATGCGGCGTGGTCGCGCGCCCATCAGATCCGGCTCGACTCGGGTGACCTGACTGGCGCCGTCAGGTGCGCTTTCTGGGTCGGGTTCCGGTTGGTCAACGCGCACGACGGCCCGGGCGGCAACGGCTGGATCGCGCGAATCGAGCGGTTGCACGCCGATGGCCGGGCGGGCCCCATCGACCGCGCACGTCTCGCTTATCTGACCGGGCTCAGAGCAGCCTTCGAGGGCGACCTGGCGACGGCCGAGGCGGACCTGAGCCGCTCAGCGGAGCTGGCGTCGGGCAGCCGGGATGCCGAGCTCGCCGCGCTTGCTCGCCTCGCCCTCGGCCGGGTGCTGATCTTCGGAGGAGACATCACCGGTGGCGTCCGGCTGCTCGACGAGGCGATGCTCGCGGTGGGTTCGGACGCCTTCTCGCCGATCGCCGTGGGCGACAGCTACTGCACGGCTATCGACGCCTGCCACGACCTCGTCGACGTAGACCGCGGTCACGCCTGGACCGATGGTCTGACCCAGTGGTGCGCGCGCCAGCAGGACCTGGTGCCGTTCGCCGGCGTCTGCCAGGTGCATCGCGCCGAGTTCCTTCGGCTGAAGGGCTCGTGGGTGGAGGCCATGGCCCAGGCCGGTCTGGCCCGAGCCCGACTGGCGGAGCCGTACCGGCAGCTCGCCTACGGCGCCGCGGTCTACCAGCAGGGCGAGCTGCACCGGCTGTGCGGCCACCTCGACCTGGCCGAAGCGTCCTACCGCGAAGCCAGTGCGGCCGGACACGACCCGCAGCCGGGGCTCGCGCTGCTGCGCCTCGACCAGGACCGCGTCGCGGACGCGGTGCGAGCGATCGATCGGGCCCTGAGCGAGTCGGCGGACGCCGTCGCCCGGGTGCGTCTCCTCGAGGCCGCGGTCGAGGTCAGGCTCGCCGCCGGCCGGGTACCCGAGGCGCGCGATGCCGCGGCGCAGCTGTCCGAGATCGCCGTCGCCCTGGGCTCTCCGATGCTGGACTGCGCGAGCAGGGCGGCAACCGGCGCGGTCAGCCTCGCCGAGGGCGATGCTCGTGACGCTCTGGCCTGCCTGCGCCGGGCGAGTGACGGCTTCCGCGAGATCGGCGCTCCGTACGAGACGGCGCGGACGGGGCTCCTGATCGCACGTGCCCGCCTCGAGCTGGGTGACGAGGAGGGAGCGCAGCTCGAGCTGGCAGGGGCCCGCTCGGCGTTCCAGCGCCTGGGTGCCCGACCCGACCTCGAGCGCCTCGACGGACCGATGGCGTCGCCCGTCACCGCGCGCGAGCTGCAGGTGCTCAGGCTCGTCGCGAAGGGCTCGACCAACCGTCAGATCGGCGTGGAGCTGGGGCTGAGCGAGCGGACAGTCGACCGTCACCGTCAGCAACATCTTCACCAAGCTGGGCGTCTCCTCCCGGGCCGCTGCCACCGCGATCGCCTACCAGTCGGATCTGCTCTGACGGCTGTTGTACCCATCCCGCGGTCCCCGAGATCGTGGGTGACTTCACCGATGCCCGGTGGCCCGATCGCTTCTAGCGTCCAAGACGTCCCGACTCCCCGGGGCCAGACCAAGGAGGCCACCATGCCCAACGTTTCCCGCGAGACCGCCGCCGAGTCCATCACCATGCTCGGCCTCGACATCAAGCTCGAGAACCTGGACGGCGGCTACACCGTGTGCTTCGAGCAGCACACCGCCGACCAGGACCTGTCCCCGCTGTTCGAGGGACTGCCCGACGACCAGTGCCAGTTCCTGCGCCTGGGATACGTCGTAGCGGGCGTCGCCGAGTTCCGGATCGACGGGCGGACCGAGGTGTACGCCGCCGGGGACGCGTACTACGTACCGCCCGGCCATGTCCCCATCCACCACGACGGTGCCCAGGTGGTCGAGTTCAGTCCGACCGAGACCCTGGGCGAGTCCATCGGTGTCGTGATGGCCAACGTCGAGCGTGGCCTGCGACCCGCGGCCGCTGAACCCCAGGTGTGATCGACGATGAGCACCTTCTACAAGACGGCGTACCGGGTGGGCTTCCATCCCTGGGAGGACCTCGCCGCGCACCAGCCGTTCGCCGACGCGCTGCTGGGGTTGGTCGAACGTGAGGAGAGCGGGCGCGTGCCGCCTTACGGCAAGGCGCTCGACCTCGGCTGCGGTAGCGCGACGTGGGGCGTCCGGCTGGCCCAGCGCGGCTGGCAGGTCACCGGCGTCGACATCGTGGGCAGGGCGCTCCGTAGGGCCGAGAACCGGGTCCGCGAGTCGGAGGTGGAGATGCGTCTCGTGCTGGGCGACGTCACCCGGCTCCAGGAGTCCGGCGTCGGTACGGGCTATTCGCTCGTCCTCGACACCGGCACCTTCCACGGGCTCACCAGCGACCAGCGGATCGCGATGGGTCGCGAGGTGGACGCCGTCGCCGCGGACAACGCCACCTTGCTCCTCGACTGCTTCGCGCCGGGACGCCGCGGGCCGCTGCCCCGCGGTTGCACCCGGGCCGACGTGGAGCAGGCGTTCACGGCATGGCGCATCACCGACGTCGTGGTAGCCGACACGGACCCTGACCCCCTCGCCCGGAGGCTCAAGTTCGACGAGGTGTTCTACCGCCTGGTCAGGCGGTGACGGACGGGCTACTGACCGGGCGGGCGGACCTGGGTCTGCTCGCCGCCGGCCGGGGGCTGCTGCTGGGCGGGGATCCACTGCTGGGCCTGCGGGTCCCACTGCCAGCCGTCCTGGATGATCGGCTGCTCGACCGGCGCGGGCGGCTGCGCCTGGACGGGCTGAGCGGCCTGGGTCGGCTGGGCCTGCTGAGCCGGCATGGCCGTCGTCGCCGGATCGGCAGGGGCCGCCTGCTGCTGCGGCTGGTTCCACTGCTGCTGGTACTGGTCGGCAGGCGCGGCCTGCTGGCCCTGCGGGTAGCCGGCCACCTGCTGGTTCCACTGCTGCTGGTACTGGTCCGGGGCGCCGTAGCCGGGCACAGCCGCCTGCTTCGGGCCCCCGAAGTTGAGACCCGAGCCGGCCACCGGGTCGGTGCCGTGGCCGTAGAGCGCCGGGTAGGCGAAGCCCGCGAGGGCCGCGCCGATCAGCGGAGCGAGGATGAACAGCCAGACCTGCGAGATCGCGTCACCGCCGGCGAAGAGCGCCGGGCCGATGGAACGGGCCGGGTTGACCGAGGTGCCGGTGGCACCCATCGAGGCGAAGTGGATAGCGGCGAGGGCGAGACCGATCGCCAGTGGCGCCAGCGCGGGGTGCTCGTTGCGAGTGTCGGTGACCGCGAGGATGACCAGCACGAAGATGAAGGTCATCACGATCTCGATGATCAGCGCGCCGCCGAGCTCCAAGCCGCCCCGGTCGCCGAACCCGTTGGCTCCGAGCGCGTCGTCGCCGACCTCGAAGCCGGTGTCGCCGGCGATCAGGATCAGCACCAGCACGAGGGCGCCGACGATGGCGCCGACGAGCTGGGCGCCCATGTAGGTGCCGGCTTCCTTCCAGGAGATCCGGCCACCGAGGGCGGCTCCCAGGGAGACGGCGGGGTTGAAGTGCCCTCCCGAGATGCGGCCGAACGCGTAGACCATCACGATGATCGCGATACCGAAGGAGAGGCCGACCGCGGCGTAGTCGTCGGCGACGACCGCGGCGCCGACACCGAACAGGATCAGCACGAAGGTGCCGATCGCTTCGGCCGACAGCTTCTGCACGAGTGTGGGCGGCGGGACAGGTGCTGCAGTTTCGGTCATGACCGTGAACTCCTCGTATGGTGGGAACAACACGAGTGCCCCCGCAGCCTAGCCTCAAACCTGCCCGTTGCCGCACCCCTGAGAGGGTGCAAGGCTGGCCGAGTTCGCCGCTCAGAAACACCGTCAGGTATCTTGACGTCAAGGAACTTTCCCCGCGAAGTCACAGCCTCAGGAGTGTCGCTAGACCATGGCCAACGCAGACCAGTCCCGGATCATCTACACCCTCACCGACGAGGCGCCGCTGCTGGCGACGTACTCGTTCCTGCCGATCATCGAGGCGTACGCCGCCAAGGCCGGCGTCGAGGTCGAGACCCGCGACATCTCGCTGGCGGGGCGGATCATCGCGCAGTTCCCGGACCGGCTGACCGACGAGCAGCGCCAGGACGACGCTCTCGCCGAGCTCGGTGAGCTCGCGAAGCAGCCCGAGGCCAACATCATCAAGCTGCCCAACGTCTCCGCCTCCACCCCGCAGCTCAAGGCCGCGATCAAGGAGCTGCAGGACGAGGGCTACGACCTCCCCGACTTCCCCGACGAAGCGTCGACCGACGAGGAGAAGGAAGCCCGCGCGCGCTACGACACGGTCAAGGGCTCCGCGGTCAACCCCGTGCTGCGCCAGGGCAACTCCGACCGCCGCGCGCCGCTCTCGGTCAAGAACTACGCCAAGGCCCACCCGCACCGGATGGGTGCCTGGACCGCCGACTCGAAGACCAACGTCGCGACCATGGGCGAGCACGACTTCCGCTCCAACGAGAAGTCCGTCGTGGTCGAGAGCGACGACACCCTGCGCATCGAGCACGTCTCCGCCGACGGCACCGTGACGGTGCTGAAGGAGTCGGTGCCGGTGCTCGCGGGAGAGGTCGTCGACGGCACGTTCATGAGCGTCGCCGCGCTGCGCCGCTTCCTGACCGAGCAGATCGCGCGGGCCAAGGCCGACGACGTGCTGTTCTCGCTGCACCTCAAGGCGACCATGATGAAGGTCTCCGACCCGATCATCTTCGGCCACGGCGTGCAGGCGTTCTTCCCGACGCTCTTCGAGCAGTACGGCGCCCAGCTCGACGAGGCCGGCATCTCGCCCAACGACGGGCTCGGCGCGCTGCTGACCGCGGTTGCGGAGCTGCCGGACGGCGAGGCGATCAAGGCGGCGGTGACCCAGGGGCTGGCCGACGGCCCGCGGATGGCGATGGTCGACTCCGACAAGGGCATCACCAACCTGCACGTGCCGTCCGACGTCATCATCGACGCCTCGATGCCGGCGATGATCCGCACCTCGGGCCACATGTGGGGACCCAAGGGCGAGGAGGACGACACGCTCGCGGTCATCCCCGACTCGTCGTACGCCGCCGTCTACCAGACCGTGCTCGACGACTGCCGCGCCAACGGCGCCGTCGACCCCGCCACGATGGGCTCGGTGCCCAACGTCGGGCTGATGGCCCAGGCCGCGGAGGAGTACGGCTCGCACGACAAGACGTTCGAGGCGGCCGCGGCCGGCACCATCCGCGTCGTCGACGGCTCGGGCGCCACCCTGATCGAGCACACCGTCGAGCCCGGCGACATCTGGCGCGCCTGCCAGACCAAGGACGCGCCGATCCGCGACTGGGTGAAGCTCGCGGTCAGCCGAGCGCGGCTCAGCAACACCCCCGCGATCTTCTGGCTCGACGAGACCCGCGCCCACGACGCGGTGCTGATCGCCAAGGTCAACGAGTACCTCGCCGACTCTGCCCTTGTCGGGGACACCGACGGGCTGACCATCGAGATCATGTCGCCGGCCGACGCGACGGCGTACTCCTTGGAGCGGATCCGGCGGGGCGAAGACACGATCTCGGTGACCGGCAACGTGCTCCGTGACTACAACACCGACCTCTTCCCGATCCTCGAGCTCGGCACCTCGGCGAAGATGCTCTCCGTCGTACCCCTGATGGCTGGCGGTGGGCTCTTCGAGACCGGCGCCGGTGGGTCTGCTCCGAAGCACGTGCAGCAGCTGGTCAAGGAGAACTACCTGCGCTGGGACAGCCTCGGTGAGTTCTTCGCGCTGGCCGCGAGCTTCGAGCACCTCGCGCAGTCGACCGACAACGCGCGCGCCCAGGTGCTCGCCGACACCCTCGACCGGGCGACCGGCACCTTCCTCAACGAGGACAAGTCGCCGACCCGCAAGCTCGGCGGCATCGACAACCGCGGCTCCCACTTCTACCTCGCGCTCTACTGGGCCGAGGAGCTCGCCGCGCAGTCCGAGGATGCGGAGCTGGCCGCCGACTTCAAGGCCCTCGCCGAGCGCCTCCGCGGCAACGAGGACACCATCGTCGGCGAGCTCAACGCCGTCCAGGGCTCCCCGGTCGACATCGGCGGCTACTACAAGCCCGACGCCGACAAGGTCATCCCCGTCATGCGCCCGTCCGAGACCTTCAACGAGGCCATCTCTTCACTCTGAGCGTTTCGCAGGCGGTCTCGATACGCGGTCGCTCGTTCCTCGCTCCCGCTACTCGACCACCGAAGTTTCGTTCGGTGGTCGAGTAGGCCGAGCCGCTAGGCGCGGCCGTCGGGGTTTCGGTGGTCGAGTAGGCCGAGCCGCTGGGCGCGGCTGTCGGGGTTTCGGTGGTCGAGTAGGCCGAGCCGCTGGGCGCGGCTGTCGGGGTTTCGGTGGTCGAGTAGGCCGAGCCGCTGGGCGCGGCTGTCGGGGTTTCGGTGGTCGAGTAGGCCGAGCCGCTAGGCGAGGCCGTATCGAGACCCCTGTGGAGAGCCGTTCGACACCCTCGATGGATCGTTGGACAGTCGCTGGATGGCTGCATATGTCTACATCCTCGAGTGCTCCGATGGTTCCTACTACGTCGGCAGCACGCGCAATCTCGAGCTGCGTCTCTGGAAGCACCAAGAGGGCCTGGGTGCCGACTACACGCGACGCCGCCGACCGGTGAAGCTGCTGTGGCAGCAGGAGTACGAGCATGTCGGGGAGGCGTTCTTCTGGGAGAAGCGCATCCAGAACTGGTCCCGGGCGAAGAAGCAGGCCCTGATTCGCGGCGACTACACCGCTCTTCCTGGTTTGGCCAAGAAGGACTTCAGCAAGCGCCGATCCGACGAGACGCGGTAAGGGGGTCTCGATACGCGGTCGCTCGTTCCTCGCTCCCGCTACTCGACCACCGAAGTTTCGTTCGGTGGTCGAGTAGGCCGAGCCGCTGGGCGAGGCTGTCGGGGGGTCGGTGGTCGAGTAGGCCGAGCCGCTGGGCGAGGCTCGTCGTGGGGGTCGGTGGTCGAGTAGGCCGAGCCGCTGGGCGAGGCTGTCGGGGGGTCGGTGGTCGAGTAGGCCGAGCCGCTGGGCGAGGCAGTCGGGGGTTCGGTGGTCGAGTAGGCCGAGCCGCTAGGCGAGGCCGTATCGAGACCCGCCGAGGAATAGGTGGTCGGCGGGGCGCCGTTGGACGATAAGTGCCTATGACGACCACCGTTCCCGCTCAGGACACGCCGGTGCGTACCGCCCACTTCGGGTTGGCCGTGCTGGCGTTGGCCATGGGTGGGTTTGCGATCGGCACGACGGAGTTCGTGACGATGGGGTTGCTGCCGCAGGTCGCGGACGGGGTGAACATCTCCATCCCCACCGCCGGCCACCTGATCTCGGCGTACGCCGTGGGTGTGGTCGTGGGTGCTCCGGTGCTGGCGTTCTTCGGGGCGAAGTGGCCGAGGCGTGGGTTGCTGCTCGTGCTGATGGCGGCGTACGGCGTGTTCAACGCGCTCAGCGCGATGGCGACCAGCTTCGAGCTGCTGACCATCGCCCGCTTCCTCGACGGCCTGCCGCACGGCGCCTACTTCGGCGTCGCCTCGCTGGTCGCGGCCAGCCTGGCGCAGCCGGGTCGCAAGGGGCGGGCCGTCGCACTCGTCATGCTCGGCCTCTCGGTGGCCAACGTGATCGGCGTGCCGGCCGCCACCTGGCTCGGCCAGGAGCTCGGCTGGCGCTCGGCGTACTGGAGCGTCACCGGCCTCTCGGTGCTGACCGCGGCGATGATCGTCGCGTTCGTGCCGCGGCTCCCGGGCGACCGCGAGGCCACCGGCCGGCGCGAGATGGCGGCCTTCGCCAAGCCGCAGGTGTGGCTCACCCTGCTGGCCGGGGCGATCGGCTTCGGCGGCATGTTCGCGGTCTTCTCCTACATCGCCCCGACGGTCACCGAGGTGGGCGGGCTCGGCGAGGGTGCGGTGCCGCTCTTCCTGCTCGTCTTCGGTCTCGGCATGGTCGCCGGCACCTGGGCCGCCGGTGAGCTCGCCGACTGGTCGGTCTTCCGGTCCCTGCTGATCGGCTCGAGCGGCATGGGGGTCGCCCTGGTCGGCTTCTGGCTGCTCGCGCCGCACGGCTTCGCGCTGCTGCCGATCGCGTTCCTGATCACCTTCCTCGGCTCGGTGCTCGTGGTGAACCTCCAGCTGCGCCTGATGGACGTGGCCGGCGATGCCCAGACCCTGGGCGCCGCCCTCAACCACGCCTCCCTCAACGTCGCCAACGCGCTCGGCGCCTGGCTCGGCGGCCTGGTCATCGCCGCCGGGCAGGGGTACCGCGCGCCCGCCCTCGTCGGTGCAGCGCTGTCGGTGGCGGGTCTCCTGGTGATCGTGGTCTCCGCCGCCGCCCAGCGCCGCACCAACGCGGCGAGCTGAGCTCAGCCGGTCGTCACCGCGGTGTCGTCGACGACGAAGCTGGTCTGCAGCGACGAGTCCTCGCGCCCGAGGAACCGCAGGGTGACCGCCTGGCCCTTGAACTGGGTCAGGTTCAGCGAGCGCTGCACGTACGCCGTCCCCTTGTCGAGGTTCGAGTACGTCGCCAGCGTGGTCGTGGTGCCAGCCCGCACCGCCTGCACGGTGAGCGTGTCGTAGACCCGAGTCGTCGTGGTCTCCGCGGTGTCGATCCGCAGCCAGAACGTCAACGTCGCCGAAGTGGCAGCGGCGGGGATGGTCACCGACTGGGCGACGTCCTCGGTCGTCGTCCGGCCGTTGCCGCCCAGCCACGCCTTCCACGTGCCGGTGCGGGCCGGCTTCGACGTGCTGCTGGTGATCGCCCCCGACGTGCCGGTCCAGACGGTCGCGCCCGACTCGAAGCCGGGGTTGCCCAGCAGGTTGCCGCCGGTGGGCGGCGTCGTGCCGTAGTCCTTCTGCGCGTAGAGCCACACCATGTGGCCGATCGCGTCGATGTTGCGGTCCAGCGCCGTGGCGTTGACGTTGTCGATGTCGTCGCAGGCCGCGTGGTAGCAGGGGTCGTAGGCAGCGTTGGCGGTGCCGCCCCACTTCTGCGCCTGCGCGGCCGTCTTCCGGCCCTCGGCCCCGGTGAACGTGCCGCTCGTCGGGATGCCCGCCGACCGGAACGACGCGTGGTCGGAGCGGCCCTGCACGTCGACGTACTCCCACGGGATGCCCTTGCCGTCGAAGTACGCCGTCAGCTCGTCGCGGGCACCGTTGCCGGCGGGGTTGTCGTTGTAGACGAAGTAGCCCGGGTTGGGGGAGCCGATCATGTCGAAGTTCAGGTACAGCTTGATCTTCGCGCGGTCGGTCGACGTGAGCCGCGACGAGTAGTAGTTGGACCCGAGCAGGCCCTGCTCCTCCGCACCCCAGAACCCGAACCGCAGCCGGTTCTTCGGCGTCTGCCCGCTGGCCGCGAACGCCAGCGCGGTCTCGAGCACGCCGGCTGAGCCGGTGCCGTTGTCGTTGATGCCGGCCCGGATGCTGTCGAGGTGGGCGCCGGCCATCACGACGGTGTTGGCGTCGCCGGCAGGCCACTCCGCGATCACGTTGTACGACGTGCCGGACGAGGTCGAGAACTGCTGCAGCGTCGTGGTGTAGCCCGCAGCGTCGAGCTTGCCCTTCACCCAGTTGGCGGAGGCGAGGTAGCCGGGCTGGCCGGTGGCGCGGTTGCCGCCGTTGGCGTCGGCGATGGACTGGAGCTGGTCGAGGTGCGCCTGGGTGTTGGCGAGCGAGATGTCGGGGGAGGCGAGCGCGGCCGGGGCGGCGGTCAGGGTGGTCGGGGTGGTCGCGGTGGCCGCACCGGCAGTGAGGCCGGCGAGCCCGAGGGCCAGGGCGCCGAGGAGCGCGGCCGGCCGGTGAGTGGCGTGGTGTCGCATGGGGGTTCCTTCGCGAACGTGGGAAGGGCGGCCGCCACCGATCGGGTGGCGGCCGCCCTCAGGGAGTGGGTGTCAGCTGACGGTCAGTTGACGGTCAGGGCGGTGTCGTCGACGACGAAGCTCGTCTGGAGCGACGAGTCCTCGTTCATCAGGAACCGCACGGACACGGTCCGACCCTTGTAGGCAGAGAGGTCGAACGTCTTCTGCACGTAGGTCGGGTTCTTGTTGAGGTTGGAGTACGTCGCCAGCGTGGTCGTGGTGCTGCCGTTGACGACCTGCACCCGAGCGGTGTCGTAGACCCGCGTGGTGGTGGTCTCCGCGGAGTCGATCCGGACCCAGAACGTCAGCGTCGCGCTCGCGGCCGAGGCCGGGATGCTGACCGACTGGGAGATGGTCTCCGTCGTGGTCGCTCCGTTGCCGCCGAGCCACAGCTTCCAGGTGCCCGTGCGGGCCGGGCGTCCGGAGTTGTTGGTGATCGGACCCGAGGTGCCGGTCCAGTTCACCGCGCCGGACTCGAAGCCCTGGTTGAGGAGCAGCTGGCTGCCGCCCCCGCCGCCACCGCTGATCGTCCAGGTGAAGGTGGCCGTTCCGGTCTGCGGTGTCGAGGCCGAGTCACGAGCGGTCACGGTCACGTTGAACGTGCCCGCAGCCGCCGGCGTACCCGAGATGACGCCGGCGGCGCTGGCCGAGAGCCCGGTCGGGAGACCGGTCGCCGTCCAGGTGTACGGCGAGGTGCCGCCGCTGGCCGCCAGGGTGACCGAGCTGATCGCGGTGCCGACCGTGCCGGTCTTGTTGCCCGGGTTGGTCACGGCCACCGCGCCGGGGGTGCCCGAGCAGGTCGGGTCGCCGGTCTGCGCGGGGACGCTCACGGCATCCCAGGCCGCCTTGACCGCGTTGAACTCCACGCAGCTGCCGGGGTAGAGGTTCTTGGCAGCGGTGAGGGTCCAGGTGCGGTACCTCAGGTAGGAGCTCGCCGTCGTCTTCATCAGCATCGCGTTGTAGAAGATCTTGCCGGCCTTCTGGATGCCGATGCCGGTGACCGTCGAGCTGTTGCAGGTCGGGCTGTTGCTGCTGCCCTCGGCGAGCAGGTAGAACCAGTGGTCGCCCGGACCCGCCGCGGTGTGCACCGGGGTCGTGGGGATCGAGCTGGAGTAGCAGTTGGGGTGACCCTCGAGCGACGGCTGGCGCATGTTGCGGATCTCGCCGCTGCCGACCAGGTTGACCTCTTCGCCGATCAGGTAGTCCGGCGGGTCGTACGCCGAGGTCTGGTTGTCGTAGTGCTCGGTGAGCGTGCCCAGCACGTCGCCGACGAACTCCTGGGTGCCGTTGCGGGAGATGCCGCTCGGCGTGTAGTCGTCGACGCCGTGCCCGAACTCGTGGCCGGTCACGTCGAGCGAGCTGACCCAGCCGCCGGACGGGTTGTGGCCGAGCCACACCTCGTTGCGGCCGCCGCAGTCGATCTGGCCGTGGCAGTAGAAGGCGTTGTTGTCGTCGAGGCCGACGTAGAGCGGCCACGACGTGCCGTCGCCCTTGAAGCTGTTGCGACCCAGCCAGTCGGTGAGCATCGAGTCCATGGTCTGCACGGCGTACAGGCCGTCGACGCAGCCGGTCTCCTTGCTGGTGGCGATGCCGTTGCCCCAGACGTCGTCGGGGCCGGTGAACGGCTGGATCGTGGCGGTGTCACCGCAGCGCAGGCCCGGGATGTCCGGGTCGGTCATCGAGTACGTCGACCCCGACTGCGTCGTCCGCAGCGGCAGCGGGTCGGGGCCGTTGATCGCGCCGTCGCCGGTGCCGTGCAGGATCAGGTCGTCGGTGGCGAGCACCTTGCCGGACTTCGCGTCGAGGTAGACCTCCTGGGCGGCCTTGTCGCCCGCGTCCTGGCCGGCGACCTCGACCTTCCAGGCGAGCCGCGGGGTGTCGAGCGCGTAGACGATCTTGTCGGGCGAGGTGGTCTTCGTGGTCTGGTCGAGGGTGTCCTCGGCCGTCGCGAGGGCGGTCGCGGACGACACCGGCGCGTTCACCGACGGGAGCGAGATCGGCTGGGTCTGGGCCACCGACGTGGCCAGCACCTTGCCGGCCTGGTCGGTCACGACGACGAAGTCGCCGCCGAAGACGGGCAGGCCGCGGTGGGTGCGCTCGTAGGGCGCGTAGAAGATGCCTTCGCCCGAGGTGAGCACGGGCAGCGCCCGGAACTCGTCGTCGGGGCTGATCTGCAGCGCCGGGTGGTCCTCACGGATCAGGCGCTCTGCGGTGGCGTGGGCGTTGGCCTGGCCGTCGGCAGCAGCAGGTGCGGCGCGGTGCCGACCCGGCCGGACTGGTGACTACCTGGCCGAGCAGTGGCAGGGCCAGACCGAGCAGTGACCCACAGGCCACCACCCCTCGTCTGCGCCGCGAGATGGGTGTGGACATGTAGGGCTCCCTCCGAGATGGATGTTTCAAGGGCAGACCCTGGCGCTCGGATGGGGTGGTCGGATAGTCCCATTGGGCCATAGCCTGCGAGTTATGGAGCTCGAGCTGCGCCACCTGCGGCTGCTGGTCGTGGTGGCGGACGCCGGCAGCGTCAGCGCCGCGGCCTGCTCCCTCGGGGTCTCCCAGCCCTCGCTGAGCGCCCAGGTCAACCGGATCGAGGCCTCGCTCGGCGGTCAGGTCTTCGAGCGGAGCCGGGCCGGCGTGACCCTGACGCCGCTCGGCGAGCTGGTCACCGGGCGCTCGCGGTCGCTGCTGCGCGACCTCGAGGAGCTGGTCGACGAGGTGCACAAGCACGCGGCCGACCGGCAGCTGCTGCGGGTCGGGGCGACCACGTCGCGCTTCTTCTCGGTCTTCCTCACCAAGCTGGCCGAGTCGGGGCTGGCCCGTGAGCTGGTGCCCCGGGTCGACGTGTCCAGCTCGGTGATGACCGACCACCTCCTCAACGGCGAGTGCGACCTCGGCGTGATCGGCGCGGCCATCGGCTACGCCAAGCCCTGCCCCGACCGGCTCAGCGAGATCGTGATCGTCGACCGGGAGCCGCTGCTCGTGGCCATGAGTGCCGCCCATCCCAGCGCGACCAAGGACGAGGTGGACCTCGCCGACTTCGGCGCCGACGACTGGATCCTGCCGCCGGGCAAGCCGGATGCGACGTACGCCGCCCTGCTCGACCTGTTCCGCCAGACCGGCATCTCGCCGGGCTCGCGCCTGGGCCGGCAGGACCTCGGCCAGTACTGGGACTACGTCGCCGCCGGGCACGCGGTCTCGCTGGCGCTGCCCGGCAACGTGGCGTCGGAGGGCGCGGTGATCCTGCCGATCCGGGGTGCCCCGATCAGCTGGCGCCGGGTGGTCCGCTGGAACCCCGAGACCGTCAGCGACGACGAGGCCGAGCGGTGCGCGTGCGCGGCCGTGCGGGCCTACCAGGAGCTGCTGCTGTGCACCGCACCCCTCGGAGAGTGGTGGCACCGGACGCCCGAGCACCGGCCGACCCTCAACGCCGAGATCTCCGAGCGGGCGGGCGTCGGGCCCCTCGGCGTGGGGCACTAGGGTTCTGCGGGTGCCGACGATAGGGGTGGCAGTCGCGATCCCGGAACCCTGGGCCACCGAGCTGCAGGACTACCGGACCTCCGTGGGGGACACCACGGCCTCGATGATCCCGACCCACATCACGCTGGTCCCACCGACCGACGTGCCCGGCGAGCTGCGGGCCATCGAGGAGCACCTCAGCGCCGCGGCCGCGACCGTCGCGCTCGTTCTGCGTCCACCTGCGCGGCACCGGCACCTTCCGCCCGGTCTCACCGGTGGTGTTCGTGAGCCTGGTGGAGGGGATCTCCCAGTGCGAGCAGCTGGCCGACGCCGTACGACGGGGGCCGCTGGCGACAGAGCTGGCCTACCCGTACCACCCGCACGTGACGGTCGCCCACGACCTGCCGGACGCCCAGCTCGACGAGGCCTTCGACGGGCTGGCGAAGTTCGAGTGCACGTTCGACGTCGACGACTTCCACCTCTACGTGCATGATTCCGAGCTCGGCTGGCAACCGACTAGGCACTTCCCCCTAGGAGACGCAGGAGCCTGATGACCTCGCTGAAGGAACGGCTGGCCGAGATCCGGGAGAGGCGGCCGTTCCTCGACCACCTGCTGCGGATGCAGGAGCACTACGGCGAGGTGAAGGGCGGGCAGCAGGCCGGCGGCATCACCTACTTCGGCTTCTTGTCCTTCTTCCCGATCATGGCGCTGGCGTTCTTCGCCGTCGGGTACGTCTCGAAGGTCTTCCCCGAGGCGCAGGACGCGCTGGTCGACGCCATCAACACCGTGCTGCCCGGCATCCTCGGCAACGACGACAACCAGCTCTCCCTCACGGACATCGAGGACTCAGCCGGCGCGGTCGGGCTCATCGGCCTCGTGGGTGTGCTCTACTCCGGGCTCGGCTGGCTGTCGGCGATGCGCGACGGCCTCAACGTGATGTTCGAGAAGCCGGCCTTCCAGCAGCCCAACTTCTTCGTCGGCAAGCTGCGCGACCTGGTGACGCTGGCCCTGGTCGGTGTGGTGCTGGTGCTGAGCGTCGGTGTCTCAGGAGTGGTCACCAGCTTCTCGGGGGAGCTGCTCGACGCGGTGGGCCTCGGCACCGAGCTCGGCTGGCTGCTGGCGCTGTTCGCCGTCGTGGTCGGTGTCGCGACCAGCATGCTGCTGTTCTACGCCATGTTCCGGCTGTTGGGTGACCCCGATGTGCCGAACCGCTCGCTCTGGTCGGGCGCCCTCTTCGGTGCCATCGGCTTCGAGATCCTCAAGCAGCTGTCCGGCCTGCTCCTGTCCTCCACAGAGGGACAGCCGGCCTTCCAGGCCTTCGGCATCGCGCTGATCCTGCTGGTCTGGATCAACTACTTCTCCCGCGTCGTCATGTACGCCGCCTCCTGGGCCTACACGACCCCCGCCGCCCGCGCTCTGCGCACCGACGAGCCCGCCCCGGTGCAGGGCCCGAAGGTGCCCTCCCTCGAGCCGCTCGTGGACGGCGTACCGCCGAAGAAGGAGTGGGTCGCCCCCGCCGCCGGCGGCGCCGCAGCCATGCTCGCCCTCGTCGCGCTGGTGCGAAAGAAGACCCGCTAGGCCGAGTCGGCACGAACTCCCGCGCGAGCGGGCTCGAGTCGGCGAAAAGTCGCGGATCTTGCGCCGACTCTTCGGCGCAGCTCGGCGTGGCTACTTGCCGTGGCGAAGGGCTGCGTGGAGGTCCCAGTTGAGGCGGGAGATCACGTCGAGGGGGATCTCCTTGGGGCAGGCGGCGGTGCACTCGCCGATGTTGGTGCAGCCGCCGAAGCCCTCGTGGTCGTGCTGGCCGACCATGTTGACCACGCGGGTGTCGCGCTCGGCCTGGCCCTGGGGCAGCTCGCCGAGGTGGGTGATCTTCGCGCCGAGGAACAGCGAGGCCGAGCCGTTGGGGCAGGCGGCCACGCAGGCGCCGCAGCCGATGCAGGTGGCGGCGTCGAAGGCGCGGTCGGCCTTGTCCTTCGGCACCGGGGTGGCGTGGGCGTCGGGGGCGGCACCGGTGTTGACGGAGATGTAGCCGCCCTGCTGGATGATCCGGTCGAAGGCGCCGCGGTCGACGCAGAGGTCCTTGATCACCGGGAACGCGTCGGCGCGCCACGGCTCGATCGTGATCGTGTCGCCGTCGACGAACGACCGCATGTGCAGCTGGCAGGTGGTGGTGACCTCGGGGCCGTGGGCCTCGCCGTTGATCATCAGCCCGCACATGCCGCAGATGCCCTCGCGGCAGTCGGAGTCGAAGGCAACGGGCTCCTCGCCCTTCGCGTTGAGCTCCTCGTTGAGTACGTCGAGCATCTCGAGGAAGGACATGTCCTCCGAGATGTCGTCGACCTCGTAGGTGTGGATCCGGCCGGCCTCCGCCGCGTTGGCCTGGCGCCAGATCTTGAGGGTCAACTTCACTTGTAGCTCCGCTGCTTCATCTCGACGAACTCGTAGGTCAGCTCTTCCTTGTGCAGCACCGGCGTGCCGTCGGCACCGCCCCACTCCCAGGCCGCCACGTAGGCGTACTGGTCGTCGTGGCGCAGCGCCTCGCCCTCCTCGGTCTGCGACTCGCCGCGGAAGTGGCCGCCGCACGACTCGCGGCGGTTGAGGGCGTCGATGCACATCAGCTCGCCCAGCTCGAAGAAGTCGGCAACGCGGCCGGCCTTCTCCAGCGACTGGTTCATGCTGTCGGCGGTGCCGAGGACCTTCACGTTGCGCTGGAAGTCCTCCTTGAGGCTGCGGATCAGGTCGATCGCCTTGCGCAGGCCCTCCGCGGTGCGCTCCATGCCGCAGTACTCCCACATGATGTGGCCGAGCTCGCGGTGGTAGGAGTCGACGCTGCGGGTGCCGTTGGTGTTCATGAACGTCTCGATCCGCGACTTCACGGCCTCCTGCGCCTCGACCACGGCGGGGTCGTCCTCGGCCACCTTGTCGAAGGGTCCCTCGGCGAGGTAGTCGCGGATGGTGTTCGGCAGCACGAAGTAGCCGTCGGCCAGCCCCTGCATCAGCGCCGAGGCGCCGAGCCGGTTGGCGCCGTGGTCGGAGAAGTTGGCCTCGCCGGTCACGAACAGCCCGGGGATCGTCGACTGCAGGTCGTAGTCGACCCAGAGCCCGCCCATCACGTAGTGCACGGCGGGGTAGATCCGCATCGGCGCGGTGTAGGGGTCCTCGCCCGTGATCCGGGCGTACATGTCGAAGAGGTTGCCGTACTTCTCCTCGATCGCGTCGCGGCCGAGCCGCTCGATGGCCTCGGCGAAGTCGAGGTAGACCCCACGGCGTACGCCGTCGACCTCGGGCCCGACGCCGCGGCCCTCGTCGCACATGTTCTTGGCCTGGCGGGACGCGATGTCGCGGGGCACCAGGTTGCCGAACGCCGGGTAGATCCGCTCGAGGTAGTAGTCGCGGTCCTCCTCGGGGATGTCGCGAGGGTCCTTGGTGCAGTCGGCCTTGTTCTTCGGCACCCAGATCCGGCCGTCGTTGCGCAGCGACTCCGACATCAGGGTCAGCTTCGACTGGTGCGCCCCGGAGACCGGGATGCAGGTCGGGTGGATCTGCGTGTAGCAGGGGTTGGCCATCAGCGCGCCCTTGCGGTGCGCCCGCCAGGTGGCCGTGACGTTGCAGCCCATGGCGTTGGTGGAGAGGAAGAAGACGTTGCCGTAGCCACCGCTGGCGAGCACGACGACGTCGGCGAAGTAGGTCTCGATCTCGCCGGTGACCATGTCGCGCACGATGATCCCGCGGGCCCGGCCGTCGACGACGATCAGCTCGACCATCTCGTGGCGGGTGTAGCACTTCACCGTGCCGGCGGCGACCTGGCGCTCGAGGGCCTGGTAGGCGCCGATCAGCAGCTGCTGGCCGGTCTGGCCGCGGGCGTAGAACGTCCGCGAGACCTGCACGCCGCCGAAGGAGCGGTTGTCGAGCAGGCCGCCGTACTCGCGCGCGAACGGCACGCCCTGGGCCACGCACTGGTCGATGATGTTGGTGCTCACCTGGGCCAGGCGGTAGACGTTCGACTCGCGCGAGCGGTAGTCGCCGCCCTTGATGGTGTCGTAGAAGAGGCGGTAGACGGAGTCGCCGTCGCCCTTGTAGTTCTTGGCCGCGTTGATGCCGCCCTGGGCCGCGATCGAGTGCGCCCGGCGCGGGGAGTCCTGGTAGCAGAACGACTTCACGACGTAGCCGGCCTCGCCCAGCGTCGCGGCGGCCGAGGCGCCGGCCAGGCCGGTGCCGACCACGATCACCGAGAGCCGGCGGCGGTTGGCGGGGTTGGCGATCCGGGCCTCGAACTGCCGGGTGTTCCAGCGCTCGTCGATCGGGCCGCCGGGTGCCTTGGTGTCGGCGATCGGGTCGCCCTCGACGTAGTAGCCGGCCGCGTCGTCGTACTCCTCCTCGCCCAGTGGGCGGGTGTGCGAGGAGTCGAAGGTGTTGGTGGTGTCGGGCATGTCGGTCATGTCAGGACCTCACTTCTCGATGACGCCGGCGAGGACGAAGATCGGCACCAGCGAGAAACCGCCGGCGATCACGACGGCGAGCCCGTAGCCGATCAGGTTGGCGTTGCGGCGCGCCTTCTCGTTGTTGGTCAGGCCGAGGGTCTGCGCCGCGCTCCAGGTGCCGTGGCGGAGGTGCAGGCCCAGCGCGACCATCGCGGCCAGGTAGATCAAGGTCATCCACCACAGGTCGAAGGTGTCGACCATCAGGTTGTAGGGGTCGTCGGTGCTGCCGCCCTGCGGGTTCACCTTGCCGATCGTGAAGTTGAGCAGGTGCCAGACGATGAACACCAGCAGCGTCACGCCGCCCCAGCGCATCCAGTGCGAGGAGAAGGTGGAGGAGTTGTTCTTCTTCACGACGTACTTGACCGTGCGGGCCCGCTCCTTGCGCCGCCACAGCACGAGCGCGCAGGCAACGTGCACGACCAGCGAGACGATCAGGCCGACCCGGATGATCCAGAGGGCGCCCTCGTGCGGGAGCAGCGGCTCGCCGAGCTCGCGCAGGTGGTGGGCGTACTCGTTGAACGCGTCATGGCCGGCGAAGGCCTTGAGGTTGCCGTACATGTGCACCAGCACGAAGCCGATGAAGACGATGCCGCTGACGGCCATCAGCATCTTCAGGGCGATCGTGTTGCGGATGGCGCGCGATCCCTTGACAAGGGTCGTCCGCGGGATCGGGTGGTGGTGTCCCTGGTCAGAGGGAGGGGTCGCTGGTGCCACGAAAGCCCAGGCTACCGCCGCCCGAGGCCCGATCGCGCCACTCGGCGTGTGAGATAAATCAGGCCAGGGCCCCGGCCAGCTCGCGGCGGTTGCCGATGCCGGGCTCACCTACGGATCAAAGAGCGAGCGGGACCGGCTCCAGCTCATTCAGGACCACCAGGAGGTCGGCGACGGCGTCGGTCCAGGTGCGGGTCGACAGCTCGCGGGCGCGTTGGCCCAGCAGCGCCCGGTGGCGGTCGGCCACGATCGACTCGACGGCCCGCCGGAAGTCCTTCGGGTCGGCCGCGTCGTAGAGGAGCCCGGTCTCGAGGTGGCGCACCACGTCGAGCGCGCCACCGGCGCGCGGCGCGACCACCGGCACCCCGCTGGCCGCGGCCTCGCGCAGCACGTGGGAGCAGGTCTCGTGCTCGCCCGGGTGCACCAGCACGTCGAGGGTCGGGAGCGCGACGGTCAGGTCGCCGGTCTGGAGCGGGCCGGTGAACTTGGCGTCCGGGAGCCGCGCCTCCAGCCAGCCGCGCTGCGGGCCGTCGCCGATCACGACCGGACGGATACCGGGCACCGAGGCCAGCTCCGCCAGGCGGCGTACGCCGTGACGCTTGTGCAGGCTGCCGACGTACCCGACCACGACCCGCTCGCCGTCGGCCGAGCGCTTCCGTGACCAGGTGTCATGCAGCCACTGGTCGCGCAGGGCCGGCGTGAAGGCGGCGGTGTCGACGCCCGGGGTCCACACGTCGGCCGCGACACCGAACTCCGCGACCCGCTCGCGCATCCAGGCCGAGGTGACGAGGAGGCGGTCTGCACGCTCGGCGACCTTGGCGACCCAGTAGTCGGCGGTGAGGTCGAAGACCGGCGACTGTTCGACGACCACGGTGCGGATGTGATGGCGTCCGGCCCACTTGAGTGCCTTGCGACCGAGCCGGTTCGGCGAGGTGACATGAATCACGTCGGGGCCGAACGTGGTGAGCGCCGAACGCACCTGAGCACCGACCGGCTCGAGGGGCTGGACCCGGGTCACGATGCAGCCGCGGTAGGTGCCGAGACCGGGTGCCGGAGCGACGATCAATACGTCGTGCCCCGCGTCAACCAGCCCGTCTGCGACTGCCTTGAGCGTGGTCGTGGTGCCGTCGACGGCCGGGAAGAACGTCTCGGTGACCAGTGCGATCCTCATGCTGCGAGCGTGGCAAGTAAGGCTGACCTGACTGCGACCCCGCCACGTCCGACACGTGAACATAGGGCGGCGTACTACGGGACCGCCTCTTTCACTAAGAGCATCCCTTGTGCAGACTCAGCACGACTTTGCGGACTCGGCCCCTTGAATTGGGAGAAGAATGACGACAGGTGTGCACGGCCCGACCCGGGCGAAGATCGAGGAGAACACCCTCCGCAACGACCGCTACTGGATCGCACCGCTGACCACGTTCGTCGTGTTCTCGTGCTTCGTCGTCTACGCGACGGTTCGGGCGTTCATGAACAAGGACTACTACTCCTCGCCCTACCTGTCCCCGTTCTATTCGCCGTGCCTCACCGACAAGTGTGGCGACGCCGCGGACTTCGGTACGCCGCTCGGCGGCTTCCCGTTGTCGGCGGCGCTGATCATCCTGATCTTCCCGCTGGGCTTCCGGATGAGCTGCTACTACTACCGCAAGGCCTACTACCGCGCGTTCTGGTTCTCGCCGCCCGCGTGCGCTGTGCCCGAGCCGCACAAGTCGTACTCCGGTGAGACCCGCTTCCCGCTGATCCTGCAGAACATCCACCGCTACTTCTGGTACGCCGCCGTCGTGGTCGCGATGGTCCTCACGTTCGACCTGGTGCTGGCGTTCCGCAACGAGGATCACGAGTGGGGCCACATGGGCCTCGGCACGGTGCTGATGCTCGTCAACGTGGTCTTCATCTGGCTCTACACGCTGTCGTGCCACTCCTGCCGGCACACGGTCGGCGGCCGGCTGCGCCACTTCTCCAAGCACCCGGTCCGCTACAAGCTCTGGACCTGGGTCTCCAAGCTCAACACCAGCCACGGCAAGTACGCGTGGTACTCCCTGTTCTCCGTCGCCCTGGTCGATCTCTACATCTGGCTGCTGGCGGCCGACGTGATCAACGACGTGAGGTTCTTCTAATGACAACGGCTGACCGTCACCCCATGACGGGCAACGAGATGTCCGGCTCCGCCGAGGGCGGCATGGAGCGGCACCAGTACGACGTCGTGGTGATCGGCGCCGGCGGCGCCGGTCTGCGCGCGGCCATCGCCGCCCACGACGCCGGTGCGAAGACCGCCATCGTCTGCAAGTCGCTGCTCGGCAAGGCGCACACGGTGATGGCCGAGGGCGGCATCGCCGCGGCCATGGGCAACCGCTGGCCCGAGGACAACTGGGAGGTGCACTTCCGCGACACCATGCGTGGCGGGAAGATGCTCAACAACTGGCGGATGGCCCAGCTGCACGCCCAGGAGGCGCCCGAGCGGGTGATGGAGCTCGAGGACTGGGGCGCGCTCTTCGACCGCACCGACGACGGCCTGATCAGCCAGCGCGACTTCGGCGGCCACAAGTACGCCCGCCTCGCCCACGTCGGCGACCGCACCGGCCTGGAGATGATCCGCACGCTCCAGCAGCGCGCGGTGCAGCTCGGCATCGACGTGTTCATGGAGTGCACGGTCACCGACGTGATGAAGGACGGCAGCGACGGACAGAGCAAGATCTCGGGCGCCTTCGGCTACTGGCGCGAGACCGGCCGCTTCGTCCTCTTCGAGGCGCCCAGCGTCATCCTCGCCACCGGCGGCATCGGCAAGTCGTTCAAGGTGACCTCGAACTCGTGGGAGTACACCGGCGACGGCCACGCGCTCGCGATGCGCTCCGGCGCGTCGCTGATCAACATGGAGTTCGTGCAGTTCCACCCGACCGGCATGGTCTGGCCACCGTCGGTGAAGGGGCTGCTGGTCACGGAGTCGGTGCGCGGCGACGGCGGCATCCTGAAGAACTCCGAGGGCAAGCGCTTCATGTTCGACTACATCCCGGAGTTCTTCAAAGCGGAGACGGCGGACACGATCGAGGAGGCCGACCGCTGGTACGACGACAAGAAGAACAACCGCCGGCCACCCGAGCTGCTGCCTCGCGACGAGGTCGCCCGCGCGATCAACTCCGAGATCAAGGCCGGCCGCGGCACGCCCCACGGCGGCATCTACCTCGACATCGCGTCGCGGCGCTCGCCGGAGTTCATCCGCAAGCGGCTGCCGTCGATGTACCACCAGTTCAAGGAGCTGGCCGACGTCGACATCACGGCGGAGCCGATGGAGATCGGCCCGACCTGCCACTACGTGATGGGCGGCGTCGAGGTCGACGCCGACACCCAGGAGAGCGCGGTGACCGGCCTGTACGCCGTCGGCGAGTGCTCCGGCGGCATGCACGGCTCGAACCGGCTGGGCGGCAACTCGCTCGGTGACCTGCTGGTCTTCGGCAAGCGAGCCGGCGAGGCGGCGACGGCGTACACGAACTCGCTGGGGGCGACGCGGCCCAAGGTCGACGAGGCCGACGTGAAGGCGGCGCAGACGAGTGCGCTGGCGCCGTTCGAGGTCGAGGGCGGGGAGAACCCGTACACGATCCAGTCCGACCTCCAGCAGTCGATGAACGACCTGGTCGGCATCATCCGGACCGCGTCCGAGCTGGAGGCGTCGCTCACCGAGATCGAGGCGCTCAAGGTGCGCGCGAAGTCGATGAAGGTGGAGGGCCACCGCCAGTACAACCCCGGCTGGCACCTCGCCCTCGACCTGCGCAACATGCTCATCGTCAGCGAGGCGATCGCGAAGGCGGCGCTCGCCCGGCAGGAGTCGCGCGGCGGTCACACCCGCGACGACTTCCCGGGTCCGAACCCCGAGTGGGGCACCAAGAACCTGGTCGTCAACCTCACCGCCGACGGCACCGGCGTGGACCTGCACGAGAAGCCGCTGCCGGTCATGCCCGACGAGCTCAAGAAGTACTTCGAGGAGTCCAAGTGAGCAGCTACGACCTGAAGATGCGGATCTGGCGCGGCGACGAGTCGGGCGGCGAGCTCGCCGACTACACGGTCGAGGTGTCCGAGGGCGAGGTCGTGCTCGACGCGCTCCACCGGGTGCAGGCCACCCAGGCCGGCGACCTCGCGATCCGCTGGAACTGCAAGGCCGGCAAGTGCGGCTCGTGCAGCGCCGAGATCAACGGCAAGCCGCGGCTGCTGTGCATGACCCGGCTCTCGGACTTCGAGGAGTCCGAGACGATCACGGTCACCCCGATGCGGTCGTTCCCGGTGATCCGCGACCTGGTCACCGACGTCTCGTTCAACTACGAGAAGGCCAAGGAGCTGCCGTCGTTCCAGCCGCCGCCGCGCGACGCCGACGACAAGCGCCGGATGGCGCAGGTCGACGTCGAGCGCGGCCAGGAGTTCCGCAAGTGCATCGAGTGCTTCCTCTGCCAGAACATCTGCCACGTCGTCCGCGACCACGAGGAGAACAAGCCGGCCTTCGCCGGCCCGCGGTTCTTCCTCCGCTACGCCGAGCTCGACATGCACCCCCTCGACACCCACGACCGCCGCGAGCTGGCTCAGGGCGCCGCCGGCCTCGGCATGTGCAACATCACCAAGTGCTGCACCGAGGTCTGCCCCGAGGGCATCAAGATCACCGACAACGCGATCATCCCGATGAAGGAGCGCGTGGTCGACAAGAAGTACGACCCGCTGGTGTGGCTCGGCAACAAGATCGGCATCCGCAACAAGGACTACGAAGGCCGCGACTGAGCACGTCAGGATTACGTAAGGCTCTTCCATTGCCACCGCCACTGCCCGGAGGATGGTTCCAAGGAACCGACCTGGGGGTTCTAGCGATGAAGTGGATAAGTTCGGCGGAGGCTGAGTACGACGAGCAGCGAGAGCTGTTCAACGCGATGATCGACAAGAGGCCGCGACTGGATTGCGGCCTGCGAGAGCCCGGCCGACGTAAGGCTGCCCTCGAGCGCGCCCAGGCACGACCTACTGCATGTGGCCGTCCGTTCGGGAGGCCACTCGGTCGCCGGCGCGTCCAGCAACGACGACGGCCTGGTGATCGACGTACGCCCGATGAAGGCCATCGAGATCGACGCGGCGGCGCGCCGGGCGCGGGTCGGCGGTGGTGCACGTGGGCGGAGTTCGATACGGCGGCGCAGGAGCACGGGCTGGCCACGACCGGCGGCCGGGTGTCCTCGACCGGGGTGTCCGGGCTGACCCTCGGCGGCGGCCGGGCTGGCTGGAGCGCCAGCACGGGCTCAGCTGCGACAACCTGCTGGCCGTCGAGCTGGTAACCGCCGACGGTCGTGAGATCCGGGCCGACGATACCCAGCACCAGGATCTGCTCTGGGCAAGCAAGGGCGGCGGCGGCAACTTCGGGGTGGTCACGGCACTCGAGTTCCAGCTGCACCCTGTCGGCCCGATGATCCTCGGCGGCCTGATGCTCTGGGCCGCCGAGCGGGGCCAGGAGGTGTCCCAGGCCTTCCGCGACTGGGCCGA
>CAVYLX010000009.1:0-24429 GCA_963769475.1 uncultured Actinomycetota bacterium
CTTGCGGTCCATCACGGTCGGGGCCTGGAGCTCGAGGGCGCGACGGGCGTCGGCCTCGATCTCGCCGAGACCGTCGATCGGGGTGCCGAGCGGGTCGACGACGCGACCCAGGAAGTTGTCGCCCACCGGCACGGAGAGGATCTCGCCGGTGCGACGCACGGGCTGGCCCTCCTCGACGCCGGCGAAGTCGCCCAGGATGACGACACCGATCTCGCGGGTGTCGAGGTTCAGGGCGATGCCCAGCGTGCCGTCCTCGAACTCGAGCAGCTCGTTGGCCATGCACGAGGGCAGACCGCTCACGCGAGCGATGCCGTCACCAGCTGAGGCGACGGTGCCGACCTCTTCCTTGCTGGCGGCCGCGGGCTTGTAGTCCGCGACGTACTTCTGGAGCGCGTCGCGGATCTCTTCCGGACGAATCGAAAGCTCCGTCATGTTCCCTGCCTCTTCCTGGATCCTTGGGTCTGTCTGCGGTGATGGCCGTGATGGTTGGGTGTCTGGTGGACTCAGCCGGCGAGCCTGCGCCGCGCCTCGTCGAGTCGGTTGACCACCGTGCCGTCGATGACGTCGTCGGCGATCTCGACCCGGACTCCGCCGATGACGGTCGGGTCGATGATTTCGTTCACGTGGACCGGTCGGCCGTACTGCTTGGCCAGTGCGGCACGCAGCTTCTCGCGGTCGGCGTCGGCGAGCGGCTTGACCACCCGAACGGTTGCCACCGCCTCTCCGCGCACCTCTGCCACGACCTCGCGGTACGTCTCGAGCGCCGCCGAGATGGTGCCGTAGGTGCCGGCGAGAGCCTGCTTGACCAGGGTCACCGTCGCCGGAAGCACGTTGTCACCGAACAGGGTGTCGGCGAACGCCGCTCGGTCCTCGACGGTGCGCCCCGGGTTGGAGAGCGCGTCTCGCAGCTCCGGGTCCGTCGAGATGGTCTGCGCCGTCGCGAAGAGCTCGTCGACCAGCTTGTCGGACTTGGCTCCGACCGACTTGGCCAGGGCGATCTCGCTGAGACGCTCCATCGCGGCCGGCAGGTCCACCGAGGCGACCCAACGCCGGTCGGCGGCAGCCAGCAGGAGGTCGAGTGCCGGCTGGTCGAGCTTGCTGCCGAACAACTGCTGGACGAGCCCCTGCTTCGCCTCCTTCTCGAGCGACGAGTCGGTGACGACGCGACGGATCGAGGCGTCGGCACGAAGCAGGACGGCGACCGAGAACAGCTGGTCGGCCAGCGTGGCGGTGTCGTCCTGGTTGAGACCCGACCCGACCTTGCTGGTCAGCTCCTCGAGCGCCTCTGCGGAAGCTCCTCGCAACAACATCAGTTCGCTCCGCTCCGCCCAGCCGCCTTGGAGGACTCCAGCGTCTCGAGGTCGGCCAGGAAGCGGTCGACAACGCGTCCGCTCCGCTCGTCGTCCTCGAGGCTCTCGCCCACGATGCGACCGGCCAGCGTCGTGGCCAGCGCACCCACCTCAGCGCGGAGGGTGGTGACAGCCTGCTGACGCTCGGCCGAGATCTGGGCCTGCGCGTGCTCGACGATGCGAGCGGCCTCGACCTGCGCCTGCTCCTTCTTCTCGGCGATGATCGCGTCACCCTGCTCACGAGCCTCCTCGCGGATGCGAGCAGCCTCCTGCCGGGCATCGGCGATCTGCGCCTTGTACTCCTGCTCGGCCTCCTGGGCTCCGCTCTTCGCCGCTTCGAGGTCGGCGAACTCCTGCCGGATCGCATCCTGACGACGCGTCATCGCTCCGTTGATGAACGGGATGATGTAGCGGGTCAGCAGGAAGAACAGCAGCAGGAACGCCGCCAGCTCGATCAGGAAGGTGCCGTTGGGGACCAGGAAGTTGCTGGTCTCCTCACCCTCCTCCGCGGCCGCCAGCGCCAACGGCGCAAGCTGTGCGGTGACCGCCATGATCAGGCGCCGAGGACGAAGACGAACAGGGCCATGAACGCGAGGTTGATGAAGAACATCGCCTCGACCAGGCCCACCGTCAGGAAGAAGATGGTCTGGAGACGACCCTGCGCCTCCGGCTGCCGGGCGACACCCTCGATGTAGGACGCGCCGGCAAGGCCGTCGCCGACACCGGCGCCGATGGCGCCACCGGCAAGGGCGATGCCGCCGCCGATGAAGGCACCGGCCAGCTCAATAGAACCCTCTGCTGCCATGAAACTCTCTCCTCAACTTGTGCGTCACGAGGACGCCTCGACTTACCTCTGGTAGCGGCCGGACCGGGTGGTCCGCCCACTGGTCTGTGGTTATGCGGGTTGTGCGACCTTCTCGACCTGCGAGTCGGCCTCGTGCTCGTCGTGCTCGTGCTGTCGTCGTGTTCGTCGTGGTCGTCGTGACCCTGTCCGGCCATCGCGAAGTAGAGCACCGTCAACAGGGCGAAGATGAACGCCTGGATGACCGCGATCGCGCCGGCGAACGCCTTCCAGAGCACGGTCGGGCCCCAGGCGATGAAGAACGGCATCAGGCTGATCAGCCCGAGCATGATGCCGCCGGCGAAGATGTTGCCGAAGAGTCGCAGTGCGAGCGTGATCGGCTTGATCAGCTCTTCGAGCAGGTTGAGCGGGAACATCACGGGGAACGGCTCGAAGAAGTGCTTGAGATACCCCTTGAGGCCCTTCTGCCGGATGCCGTAGACCCACACGCTCACGATGGTCACCGCGGCCAGGGCATACGTGAGGTTGGTGTCGGCGGTCGGGACCGACAGCAGGTGGTCGGACTCGTTGACCTTGAGCGGCAGCAGCTCGAGCCAGTTGGAGATCAGGATGAAGAAGAACAGCGAGATCGCCAACGGCGCGGCATACGGGTGCACCTTGCCGAGGTTGTCCTCGACCTGGGAGTTGACCTGGCCGACGATCGCTTCCCAGATCAGCTGGAGCTTCGTCGGAACGTGGTCCTCAGGGTCCTTGGTGAGCGACCTGCGCGCGAGGAAGCCCAGCAGCAGCACGATGGCACCGGCCACGACCGTGGAGATGATCGTGTCGAGATGCACGGTTCCGACCAACGGCCAGTCGGCGGTCTTGTGCTCACCGATGTGAATCTCGGCCTTCGGGGCCTTCTGCCCCTGGGTCGTCCAGATGACTCCCCCGATGAAGGACAGGACGGCCAGGACCAGGGCGCCGTTGCTCACTTTTCTCAGCGTCATTGGCTCTTCAACTCCTTGAGCAGCGGGATCGTCGTCATCACGAGGGCAATGAGGCGGAAGATGGCCAGCCCGAGCAACAGCCCGATGCCGTCCGGCCACCACCAGATGGCGAGCGCCACCGCGATGACGGTGAGGACGAGCAGCCGCATCATGGTCGAGCGCATGATTGTGGCCTTGGTGGGCTGGTCGCCCCGGGCGATGAGTCGCAACAGCCAGAACTCGGTCGCGAGGTGGTTGAGCAGCCCAAGCCCGACGCCGATGGCGATTGCGGTGGCCAGGCGCCACTCCCCCAGCTGACCGGCGATCCAGAACGCTGCGACGCCGAGGGCGAGTGCGACCAGGATCGACTTGCGCTGGTCGCGCAGCACTCGGCCGATGCCGGGCTTCTTGCCGCCAGCGGCCAGATCATCAGGGAGAGGGGTGGTCACAGTCATCGCGCCTCAACCTCGAAGCGCGGACCGGACACGGAGCCAGAAACCGGCCGCGCCGAGCACGATGCCGATCCCGACACCGACGAGCGTGAAAGTCGGGCTGCTGTCCGTCGCGTCGTCGAGGACGAAACCGACGAGCGTGAACGCGATGACCGAGCCGGCGAGCAGACCACCGAGGCCGATGAGGTCACGACCTCGCAGTTCTGCATCGGAGCCATCATCGGCCATCCACCCAGGTCGCTTTCATTGGCATGAGGGAGAACGCCGGGAGCGGCAACGAGCAGATTGCTCCACCGCGCGAAGCCCGACGACGGCGCGAAACTACCACAGCGCGAGAGGCCCTCAAACGGCGGGACCACGTGGGTGGCGGGGGGCCGAAAAGCTTGCCTTCGGGGGGCGGTCGTCATGAGCGGCGGCCGTTCTCTTTAGGGGCATCTGTGGGTGCTCGTGAAAACTATCACAAAGTCCCGGGCGGTTCTAACTCGGTCAGGTCACGGGTCCGGTGGACCACCGGTAGCAGGAACGTGAGGCTCAGGGTGATGACCGTCATCGCCGCGATCGCAGCCCACATCCGCGGGCCGGCGTACAGGCTGGCGACGACGGTGCCGAACGCGATCAGGGCGGCCCAGAGCCACATGATCGCGACCGCCCTGCGGTGGGAGTGGCCGATCTCCAGCAGCCGGTGGTGCAGGTGCTGCTTGTCCGGTGCCATGGGCGACCGGCCGGCGCGGGTACGCCGGACCACGGCGAGCACCAGGTCGGCCAGCGGCACGATCAGGATCAGGATCGGGAGGGCCAGCGGCAGCAGCATCGGCAGCAGGCTGGCGCGGGCGCCGTCGGCGCTCTGGCTCAGGTCGCTCTCGGCGAAGCCGGTGGTGACCGTGATCGCGGTGCCGGACATGACCACGCCGATCAGCATCGAGCCGCTGTCGCCCATGAAGATGCGTGCTGGGTGGAAGTTGTGGACCAGGAAGCCGGCGCAGGCCCCGGCCAGGGCAGCCGAGAGCAGGGCGCCGGTGGTCGCGAGCGAGATCTTGTTGAAGTTGGCCAGCTGGTAGCAGAAGAGGAAGAACGCGAGGGCGCCGATGCAGACCACCCCGGCGGCCAGCCCGTCCAGGCCGTCGACGAAGTTGACGGCGTTGACGGTGGCCACGACCAGGACCGCGGTGAGCAGCGCCCCCTGAGCGGTGTCGAGGGAGAACGTGGTGCCGTCGGGTTGGTAGAACCAGCGGAACTGGATGCCGGAGTAGACGAGCAGGCCGACGGCGATGATCTGGCCGCCGAGCTTGGTCAGCGCGTCGAGCTCGAAGATGTCGTCGATCATGCCGACGCCGCAGACCAGGGCGCCCGCGAAGAGGACGGTGCGGGTGTCCTCGAAGACGAACGGTCCGCTGGTGGAGAGGAACGGGAGCTGGGTGGCCACGGCGTACGCCGCCGCGAGCCCGCCCAGCATCGCCAGCCCGCCCAGGTAGGGCACCGGCTCGGCGTGCACGTCGCGGTCGCGCACCTTGGCGACCGCTCCGGTGCGGATCGCGATCTCGCGCGCCACGACCGTCAGCAGGTAGGTGACCGCTCCGGCCACCAGGAAGACCAGGAGGTACTCGCGCATCAGTCCTCGTCCGTCAGCACGACACCGATCGGCTCCAGCGCGGCGTTGAGGCGCTCCAGAGTCAGGGCGCCACGGCGCAGGATCCGGCCCTGCTCACCGGTGGCGTCGACGATCGTCGAGGCCTCTCCCCCGTGAGCCGGCCCGCCGTCGACGATCACCTCGACCAGGTCGGCCAGCATCCGCTCGGCCCCGTCGGCGTCGATCGCGGCCGGTGCGCCGGTGGTGTTGGCGGAGCTGACGGCCAGCGGGCCGGTGCGCTCGAGGATCTCGCGCGCGAGCTCGTGGTCGGGCATCCGCACCGCGACCGTGCCCCGGGTGTCGCCGAGGTCCCACTGCAGCGAGCGCTGCTGCTGCAGCACCAGCGTGAGCGGCCCCGGCCAGAACTCGTCGATCAGCGTCCGTGCGTACGGCGGGATGCCGGTGGCGAGGGCGTCGACGGTGGTCGCGGCGCTGACGAGCACGGGCGGCGGCATCTCGCGCCCCCGGCCCTTGGCGGCCAGCAGCTCGGCGACCGCCTCCGGGTCGAACGCGTCGGCCGCGATGCCGTAGACGGTGTCGGTGGGGATCACCACCAGCTGGCCTCGTTGGACGGCAAGGCTGGCCGCCTCGATGGCCGCCTCGCGCTCTTCATCTGTGGTGGTGGGAAGTCGCTGTGTCATTGCAGGCCTCATGGTGCCAGTCGCGCGGTGACGAATCGCGGACGGTCCGCCAGGTCGCGGTGGTCGCGGATCTCGGTCCACCGTCGCGCGTCGGCGAAGACGGCCGGCGCGGACTCACCCTGGGCATCTGCGTGTTCCACGCCGACCACTCCCCCGGGCCGGAGCAGCGCCGACGCCCGCTGCTCGAGCAGCCGGATCGCGTCGAGGCCGTCGGCGCCGGAGAACAGGGCGAGGTGCGGGTCGTGGTCGCGCGCCTCGGGAGCCACCGACTCCCACGCCTCCAACGGGATGTACGGCGGGTTGCAGGTGATCACGTCGACCTCCCCGATCAGCTCGTCGAACGCCGTCGCGAGGTCGCCGAGGCGCAGCTCGACGCCGGATCCTTCGAGGTTGCGCTGCGCCCACGCGTGGGCGTCGGGGTCCAGCTCGACGGCGTGCACCGTCGCTCCCGGCACCTCGGTGGCGATCGCGAGCGCGATGGCCCCCGAGCCGGTGGCGAGGTCGACCACGGTCGGCGCGTCGATGGCGGACGCCTGCTCGACGGCCCACCCGGCGAGCAGCTCCGTCTCCGGCCTGGGCACGAACACGCCCGGCCCGACGGCCAGCTCGACGTGGCGGAAGTACGCCCGCCCGGTGAGGTGCTGGAGCGGCTCGCGGGCCGCGCGGCGACGGATCAGGCCGGCGTACTCGTCGGCGGTCGAGGGCGCCACCACGTCGACGAGCGGCAGCTGACCTCGGGTGATGCCGAGCAGGTGGGCGAGCAGCTCACCTGCGTCGTGCTCGGGGCTGGCGACGCCGGCCTCGGCCAGCTCGCGGGTCGCGTCGGTCAGCAACGAGCGGCGGTCCTGCACCGGTCAGTCCTCGAGCGCGGCGAGACGGGACTCGAGGTCCGCGGTGAGGCTGGTGTCGAGCACCGGCTGGAGGTCGCCGTCGAGCACCTGGTCGAGGTTGTAGGCCTTGTAGCCGGTGCGGTGGTCGGAGATCCGGTTCTCGGCGTAGTTGTAGGTGCGGA
The DNA here is from genome assembly GCA_963769475.1 of uncultured Actinomycetota bacterium. Taxonomy (GTDB): domain Bacteria; phylum Actinomycetota; class Actinomycetes; order Propionibacteriales; family Nocardioidaceae; genus Nocardioides. The sequence continues at coordinate 6,852 of CAVYLX010000009.1, forward strand.
TCCGCTCGGAGCGGTCCACGGTGCGCACCTGGCTGCGGCGGGCGGCGCTCGCCTCCGCGTCGGCCGTCTCGTGGGCGGCGGCCAGCAGGCGGGCGCGCAGGATCCGCATCGCCTGCTCCTTGTTCTGCAGCTGGCTCTTCTCGTTCTGGCAGATCGCCACGATGCCGGTCGGGAGGTGCGTGATCCGGACTGCGGAGTCGGTGGTGTTGACGCTCTGGCCACCGGGTCCGCTGCTGCGGAACACGTCGATGCGGAGGTCGTTGTCGTGGATCGTGACGTCGACCGGCTCGGCCTCCGGCAGCACGAGTACGCCGGCGGCGCTGGTGTGCACGCGGCCCTGCGACTCGGTCACGGGCACTCGCTGCACGCGGTGGACGCCACCCTCGAACTTCAGCAGTCCGTAGGGGCCCTGTCCCGGCTCGACCGTGCCCTTCGCCTTCACCGCGACGGTCACCGACTTGTAGCCGCCCAGGTCGGACTCGTTGGCGTCGATCAGCTCCACGGCCCAGCCCTGGCGCTCGGCGAAGCGGGAGTACATGCGCAGCAGGTCGCCGGCGAACAGCGCCGACTCCTCGCCGCCCTCGCCCGACTTGACCTCGAGCAGCGCGTCCTTGTCGTCGGCCGGGTCGCGGGGCACCAGCAGCCGCCGCAGCAGCTCCTCGGCCTCCGCCCGGCGGACCACGAGCGTCTCCGCCTCGGCAGCGAACGCGGCATCCTCGGCGCCGAGCTCGCGAGCGGCGGCGATGTCGTCGTCGTACTGCTTGAGCTCCTGCCAGACCCCGATGATCCGGCTGAGCTCGGCGTAGCGCTGGTTGAGCCGCTTGGCGAGGCGGGCGTCCGCGTGGGTCTCGGGCGCGGCGAGTCGCCCTTCGAGCTCCTGATGCTCGGCGAGCATCCCCTCGACGGCTTCGAACACGACTACCCCCTCTTCACGACGTCCGGATACGACAGACGCCGGCCCCGCACTCATGCGGGAGCCGGCGTCGTTCGTGAAGCTAGTTGGACTCTGCGGCCTCGGGAGCCTTCTCCGCGGGCGCGGCAGGAGCCTTCTTGGCGTAGCGGGCCTCGAAGCGGGCGACGCGGCCGCCGGTGTCGAGGATCTTCTGCTTGCCGGTGTAGAACGGGTGGCACTGCGAGCAGACGTCGGACCGGATGGAGCCGGACTCAACGGTGCTGCGGGTGGTGAACGACGCGCCACAGGTGCAGGTGACCTGCGTCGTGGTGTACGCCGGGTGGATGTCCTTCTTCATGGTTTCCTCTCGATCCCTCAACAGCCGCCGGGTCGCCGCACAGATGTGGGGCGTGAACCGGAGCCAACGGGTAATGCTACTAACGCCCTCCGGCGCCGACCAATTCCCGCCTGACGACGGGGTCAGTCCTCCTGCGAGCCGCCGCCGGTCGTCGGCGTGGTCTTCTGCACCTGCATCAGGAACTCGATGTTGCTCTGCGACTTCTTGAGCCGCTCGAGCAGGAGCTCGAGGGCCTGCTGTCCGTCGAGGGCGGAGAGCACCCGGCGGAGCTTCCAGACGATCGCGAGCTCCTCCTTCGACATCAGCAGCTCCTCGCGGCGGGTGCCGGACTGGACGGCGTCGATCGCGGGGAACAGGCGCTTGTCGGCGAAGTCGCGGCGCAGCCGGATCTCCATGTTGCCGGTGCCCTTGAACTCCTCGAAGATCACCTCGTCCATCTTCGAGCCGCTCTCGATCAGCGCGGTCGCCAGGATGGTCAGCGAGCCGCCGTTCTCGATGTTGCGGGCGGCGCCGAAGAAGCGCTTGGGCGGGTACAGCGCGGCGGAGTCGACGCCACCGGACAGGATCCGGCCGGACGCGGGAGCGGCCAGGTTGTAGGCGCGACCCAGGCGGGTGATGCCGTCGAGCAGCACGACCACGTCGTGGCCGAGCTCGACCAGGCGCTTGGCCCGCTCGATCGCCAGCTCCGCGACGATCGTGTGATCGGCGGCCGGGCGGTCGAAAGTCGACGAGATGACCTCACCCTTGACCGAGCGCTCGAAGTCGGTGACCTCCTCCGGGCGCTCGTCGACGAGCACCACCATGAGATGGCACTCGGGGTTGTTGGTCGTGATCGAGTTGGCGATCGACTGCATGATCATGGTCTTGCCGGCCTTCGACGGCGAGACGATCAGACCGCGCTGGCCCTTGCCGATCGGGGCGGCGATGTCGATGACGCGGCCGATCAGGTTGGTGGGGTCGGTCTCGAGACGCAGGCGCTCGCTCGGGTAGAGCGGGGTCAGCTTGGAGAAGTCGATCCGGTTCTTCGCCTGCTCCGGGTCGGCGCCGTTGACGCTGTCGACCTGGACCATCGGGTTGAACTTCTCCTTGCGCTCGCCCTCGCGGGGCTGGCGCACCTGGCCGACGATCGCGTCGCCGCGGCGGAGCCCGAACTTCCGGACCATCGACAGCGACAGGTAGACGTCGTCGGCGCCCGGCAGGTAGCCGCTGGTGCGCACGAACGCGTAGTTGTCGAGTACGTCGAGGATGCCGGCAGCCGGCACCAGCACGTCGTCCTCGAGGATCGTGGTGTCGGGCTCGTTGCGCTGCTGCTGGCCACCGCCACCGCCGCCACCACCCGTGCCGGGGGCCGGACGGTTCTGGCGGTCGCGACCGCGCCGACGCCGGTTGCGGCGTCCGCTCTCGTCGTCACCACGAGCGGCACCGCCCTGGTTGTCGCGGTCGCGGGGCTGGTTGTCGCGGGACTGGTTGTCGCGCGACTGGTTGCCGCCACCCTGGTTGTCGCGGTCGCGGTCCCGGTTCTGGTTCTCGCGGTTGCGGTTCTGGTTGCCGCCGCCCTGGTTGTCCCGGTTGCGCTGGCGGTCCTCGCCGGACTCGTCGCGGTCGTCGCGGTCGGAGTCGTCGCGCCGGGAGGTCTCCTCGGCCTTCGGCTCGCTCTTCTTCTCTGCCTTCTCAGGCCTGTCAGCCCTCTCGGGCCTGTCGGTCTTCTCAGGCTTGTCGGTCTTCTCGCTCTTGGGCTCGGCCTTCGCCGCGCCGCCACCGGCCCGGCCGCCCGACTGAGCGGCCTTGATGGCGTCGACGAGCTCGGCCTTCTTCATCTTGCCCGCACCCGAGATGCCCATTCCGCCGGCCATCTGCTTCAGGTCAGCAATGAGCATGGAGTTGAGTCCGCCACCGCGCTTCTTGGGGGCCGCGCCGCTCGCAGAGGCGGCGTCCTGGCCGGGGGTGGTGGATTCGATGGTTTCCGTCACGTGAGGTCCTTCCCACGTATAGGTGGTGTCGGTGCTTCCCTCGCCACCGGCATGGGCCGGCGGGTGTGCAGATGAGATCCGCACGAGCTGAAGGAAGGGGATGCACCGCGCGGCTTGAGTAGCTGCTGGTGCTGCGCCGAAGTCCGTGGCGCGCCGCAAATGTATCACTCGGCGGCGGAGACGTTCGCAATCAGGTGACCTGCGCGCCGAGGCTGTCGACGGCGAGATGCATCGGCGTCCAACCCGCCGGGCAACGGGCCAGCAGCCCATCGGTCTCGGGGCTGTTGGCACCGTTGGTGAAGGCCAGCACGGTGGGTCCGGCACCGGAGACGACCGCCGCCACGCCGTCGGCCCGCAGCTCGTCGACCAGCGCCAGCGACTCCGGCATGGCCTCGCGCCGGTAGTCCTGGTGGAGGTAGTCCCTGGTGGCGCGCAGCAGGTGTTCGGGTTGTCCACCGAGCGCGGCGACGAGCAGCGCGGTGCGGCCCGCGTCGGCGGCAGCGTCGGTGTGCGGCACTCGCTCGGGCAGGAGTCCGCGGGCGACCTCGGTCGAGACCGGCTCCGGCGGGACGAGTACGACGACGCTGATCCGCGGATCGACTGCCGACTGAACGGCGTAGAACTCGTCGTCGCGTCCGGAGATGACGAAGCCGCCGTAGAGCGCGGGCGCCACGTTGTCGGGGTGACCCTCGATCCGGGCAGCCAGCGCGAAGAGGGCCTCGTCGTCGAGCAACAGCGAGCCACCGGCGACCAGCGCCCTGGCCAGGCACAGCCCGGCGACGATCGCGGCCGAGGACGAGCCGAGGCCGCGGGCGTGTGGGATGACGTTGGTGCAGGTCAGCCGTAGGCCGGCCGGCGCGGCGTCCATCTGCTCGAACGCGGCGCGCATCGCCCGCACCACGAGGTGGGTCTCGTCGAGCGGCACCTCGTCGGCCCCCGAGCCGTCGACCTCGACCACGAGCCCCTCGGGCAGCACCTCCGCCTCGAGCCGGTCGCGCAGGTCGAGGGCCAGCCCGAGCGAGTCGAAGCCGGGGCCGAGGTTGGCCGAGGTGGCCGGCACCGACACCCGCACCGGGCCGTCCACGAAGGTGGCCACGGTCAGGTGAGCCCGGCTGCCGTGGCTGCGGCGGTGACGTCCGCGTCGACCACGGTGTCGACGATCGGTCCGAGGCCCTCGAGCGCGGTCGCCGTGTCCTTGAGCCCGTGACCGGTCACCGTGACGGCGATGGTCAGTCCGGCGTAGGACTCGCCGGCGGCGATGTCCTGGAGCAGCCCGGCGATGCCGGCCGCCGACGCCGGCTCGACGAAGACGCCGTCGTGGGAGGCGAGGTCGCGCTGGGCGGCGAGGATCTGGTCGTCGGTGACGGAGGCGAAGCGACCGTCGGACTCGTCGACGGCTGCCTCGGCGAGCTTCCAGGACGCAGGGTTGCCGACCCGGATCGCGGTCGCCTTGGTCTCGGGGTCGGGGAACGGCTCACCGGTCACCAGCGGCGCGGCGCCCTCGGCCTGGAAGCCGCGCATCTTCGGGGTCTTCGAGGCCAGCCCGAGGTCGAAGTACTGGGAGTAGCCCAGCCAGTACGCCGCGATGTTGCCGGCGTTGCCGACCGGCAGCAGGTGAAGGTCGGGAGCGTCACCGAGGAAGTCGACGATCTCGAAGGATGCGGTCTTCTGACCCTGGAGCCGCACCGGGTTGACGGAGTTGACCAGCTCGACGGGGTACTCCCAGGCCAGCTGGCGGGCCAGCGCGAGGCAGGCGTCGAAGTTGCCGCGGACCATGATCACCTGGGCGCCGTGCATGATCGCCTGCGCCATCTTGCCGGCGGAGATCTTGCCCTCGGGCACCAGCACGAGCGGCTTGAGCCCGGCCTTCGCGGCGTACGCCGCCATCGAGGCCGACGTGTTGCCGGTGCTCGCGCAGACCACGGCCTCGGCGCCGCCAGCCTTGGCCACCGAGATTGCGGTGGTCATCCCGCGGTCCTTGAACGACGCGGTGGGGTTGTTGCCCTCGACCTTGAGCCAGACGTCGGCCCGGGTCAGGTCCGAGAGCCACTCGGAGTGGACCAGCGGGGTGCCGCCCTCACGCAGGGTGACCGCGGGCGTGTCCGCGGGGATGTCGAGAAGGTCGCGGTACTCCTCGATCACGCCCCGCCACTGGTGGGTCCGGGTTGCGGTGCTCATCTCAGTCCTCGCCGCCTTCGACCCGCATCACAGCGGTGACCTCGCGGACGATGTCCATGCCACGCAGCTGCTCGACCGTGGCGGAGAGCTGCGCGTCGGTCGCCTCGTGGGAGACCACGACCAGCTGCGCGTCGTCGTCGCGGCCCTCCTGGCGCACGGTCTGGATGGAGACACCGTGGTCGGCGAACGCGTTGGCGACCGAGGCCAGCACGCCGGCGCGGTCGTCGACGTCGATCGCGACGTGGTAGCGCGTGCGGGTCTCCCCCATCGGCAGCACCGCTCGATCGGCGTACGCCGACTCGCCCATGCCGCGGGTGCCGGCGAGCTTGTTGCGGGCAACCGTCACGAGGTCGCCGAGCACCGCGCTCGCCGTGGGGGCGCCCCCGGCGCCGGGGCCGTAGAACATCAGCTGGCCGGCCGCTTCGGACTCGACGAACACCGCGTTGTAGGCCTCGCGCACGCTGGCCAGCGGATGCGACCTCGGGATCATCGCCGGGTGGACGCGGACGCTGACCGCCTCCTCGCCACCGGCACCGGTGCTGAGCTCGGCGATCGCGAGCAGCTTGACCACGCTGCCCATGTCGCGGGCGGACTGCACGTCGGCAGCCGTGACCTCCGAGATGCCCTCGCGGTGGACGTCGGAGGCGGTGACCCGGGTGTGGAAGGCGAGGCTGGCCAGGATCGCGGCCTTGGCGGCAGCGTCGAAGCCCTCGACGTCGGCGGTGGGGTCGGCCTCGGCGTAGCCCAGCTCCTGGGCCTCTTCGAGCGCCTCGCCGAAGCCGGCGCCCGAGGTGTCCATCTTGTCGAGGATGAAGTTGGTGGTGCCGTTGACGATGCCGAGCACGCGGGTGACCCGGTCGCCGGCCAGCGACTCGCGCAGCGGCCGGAGGATCGGGATCGCGCCGGCGACGGCGGCTTCGTAGTAGAGGTCGCGGCCGGCCTTCTCGGCCGCCTCGAACATGGTGGGGCCGTCCTCGGCGAGCAGCGCCTTGTTGGCGGTGACCACGCTCGCGCCGTTCTCCAGCGCGCTGAGGATCAGGGAGCGGGCGGGCTCGATGCCGCCGATCACCTCGACCACCAGGTCGATGTCGTCGCGCGCCACGAGCCCGGCGGCGTCGGTGGTCAGCAACCCCTCGGGCACCTCTACCTCGCGGGGCGCGTCGATGCGACGCACCGCCACCCCAGCGAGCTCGACCGTTGCGCCCACCCGCGCCGTCAGGTCGGACGCCTGCTCCAGGAGCAGCCGTACTACCTGTGACCCGACCGAGCCGCAGCCAAGAACTGCCACCCGGAGGGGCTCTTCCGGTGATCGAGCCTGTCGAGATCGGTTCATCACGCACCAACGTCCGTTGCCAACAAATCGTCCTCAGTCTCGCGGCGAACGAGGACCTGCGCGACTCCGTCCCGCACCGCGATCACCGGCGGCCGGAGCGAATGGTTGTAGTTGGAGGCCATCGAGCGGCAGTAGGCGCCGGTGCCGGGCACCGCGAGCAGGTCGCCGGGAGCGACGTCGCCGGGCAGGAACTCGTCCTTGACCACGATGTCGCCGGCCTCGCAGTGCTTGCCGACCACTCGCGCCAGCACCGGCGTCGCACCGGACGCGCGGTTGGCCAGGGTGCACGAGTAGTCGGCGTCGTAGAGAGCGGTGCGGATGTTGTCGCTCATGCCGCCGTCGACCGAGACATAGGTACGCACAGCGCCGCCGTCGAGCGCGACCGGCTTCACCGTGCCGATGGTGTAGACGGTGCACATCGAGGGGCCGACGATCGCGCGGCCGGGCTCGATGGAGAGGCGCGGCTCCTCGATGCCGAGCGAGCGGCACTCGTGCTCGACGATCTTGCTCATCTCGGTGGCGAGCTGCGCGGGGTCGGAGGGGTCGTCCTGGGTCGTGTAGGCGATGCCGAACCCGCCGCCGAGGTCCATCTCGGGCATCGTCACACCGAGCTCCTCGGACACTCTCGAGTGCAGGGCCAGCACCCGGCGGGCCGCGACCTCGAAACCCGAGGAGTCGAAGATCTGGCTCCCGATGTGGCTGTGCAGGCCGAGCAGCTCGAGCCCTGCGGCCGCCTGGACCCGGCGTACCGCCTCCATGGCGTCGCCGCTGGTGATCGAGAACCCGAACTTCTGGTCCTCGTGGGCGGTGGCGATGTACTCGTGGGTGTGCGCCTCGACACCGGCCGTCACCCGCACCATCACGGGGGCGGTCTTGCCGAGCTCGTCGGTGATCTGGGTCAGCCGCTCGATCTCGGCGAAGGAGTCGAGGACGATCCGGCCCACGCCCGCCTCGACGGCGCGGCGCAGCTCGGGGTGGCTCTTGTTGTTGCCGTGGTAGCCGATCCGGGCGGGGTCGAAGCCAGCCCGGAGCGCGACGGTCAGCTCGGAGTTGGAGCAGACGTCGAGGCTCAGCCCCTCTTCCGCGATCCACTTGGCGACCGTGATGCAGAGGAACGCCTTGCCGGCGTAGTAGACGTCGTACGCCGAGAACGCGTCGCGGAACGCCCGGGCCCTGGACCGGAAGTCGGCCTCGTCGAGGACGTACGCCGGGGTGTTGAACTCCGCGGCCAGGTCGGCCAGCGCCACTCCCCCGACGGTCAGGTCGCCGTCGACCTTGTGGGCCGTCGACGACCAGAGCTGCGGGACGAGCGCGTTGGGGTCGGCGGGCTCACGCAGCCATGACGGCCCGCGCAGGGCGCCGGGTGCGTGCGCCCAACCCGCTTCGTGAGTCATTCGGGGTCCCCGCGGTGTTGTTCGGCGGAGAAGCGGAGCGGGTGAGGCGAAGAACTCCGTGGGGTGAGGATCACATCCGCTCCGGTGCGCTGACGCCGAGCAGGGCGAGGCCGTTGGCGAACACGACGCGGGTCGCCTCGACCAGCATCAGCCGGGCGCGGTTGAGGTCGGTCGGGTCCTCGTCGCCCATGGGCAGCACCCGGCAGTTGTCGTAGAACCGGTGGTAGGAACCGGCGGTGTCCTCGAGGTAGCGGGCCACCCGGTGCGGCTCCCGGAGCTCCGCCGCGGCGGCGACGACTCGGGGGAACTCGGCGAGCGCCCGGAGCAGCTCGCCCTCCTTCTCGTGCGCGAGAAGGGACGGCTCGAAGGTGTCGAGCGAGAACTCCAGGCCGAGCTCCACGGCGTTGCGCAGGATCGAGCTGGTGCGGGCGTGGACGTACTGCACGTAGTAGACGGGGTTCTCGCTGCTGGCCTTGGTCCAGAGGTCCAGGTCGATGTCGATCGGCGAGTCGGAGCTGTAGCGGGCGAGCGCGTAGCGGCTCGCGTCGACGCCGATCGCCTCGACCAGGTCGTCGATGGCGACCACGGTGCCGGCCCGCTTGGACATCCGCATCGGCTGGCCGTCCTTGAGCAGGTTGACCAGCTGGCCGATCAGGATCTCGAGGTTGACGTGCGGGGTGTCGCCGAACGCGGCGCACATCGCCATCATCCGGGCGACGTAGCCGTGGTGGTCGGCGCCGAGCATGATGAAGCAGCGGTCGAAGCCCCGCTCCCGCTTGTCGAGGTAGTAGGCCAGGTCGCCGGAGAGATAGGCGCCATTGCCGTCGGACTTGATGATCACCCGGTCCTTGTCGTCACCGAACTTCTCGGTGGCGAGCCAGAGGGCGCCGTCCTTCTCGTAGGTGTTGCCGAGCGCCGTCAGCCGCTCGACAGCCTTCGCCACGGCACCACTCTTGTGCAGGTTGTCCTCGTGGAAGTAGACGTCGAAGTCGACCCCGAAGTCATGGAGGCTCTGCTTGATCTCCGCGAACATCAGGTCGACGCCGACCTGACGGAACACCTCCTGGGCCTCCGTGTCGGGCAGGTCCTTGACGTCCGGCCTCGCCTCGACGACGTCGCTGGTGATCTCGTGGATGTACTCGCCGCCGTAGCCGTCCTCGGGTGGCGGCTCGCCCTTGGCGCTCGCCAGCAGCGACCGGCTGAACCGGTCGATCTGGGCGCCGTGGTCGTTGAAGTAGTACTCCCGGGTGACCTCGGCCCCGGTCATGCTGAAGATCCGGCCGAGCGCGTCACCGACCGCCGCCCAGCGGACGCCGCCGAGGTGCAGCGGGCCGGTGGGGTTGGCGGAGACGAACTCCAGGTTGATCTTCTCGCCCGCGAACGCGTCCGAGGCGCCGTAGCGCTCGCCAGCGGCCACCACGTCGGCAGCGACCTGGCCCTGGGCGCCGGCTTCGACGCTGATGTTCAGGAACCCCGGACCGGCGATCTCCACGTCGGCCACCCCGTCGACCTGCTCGAGCCGGGCCTGGACCAGCTCGGCGAAAGCGCGCGGGTTGGTGCCGGCCTTCTTGGCCAGCTGCATCGCCACGTTGGTGGCGTAGTCACCGTGACCCTTCTGGCGCGGACGCTCCACCGTCACTGTCGTCGGGACGCCGTCGGGGAGGGAGATTTCGCCCTCGCCGACCAGCGTCGTCAGCACATCGACGATCGCGGTGGAGAGTTGCTCGGGGGTCACCGGTCAAGCCTATCGGCGGTGTACCTCCAGCTCCGAACCGGTTTCACTCCCGTGGGACGCGGCCGGTAAGGTCTGCGGCGTACCCGAGCCCCCGTAGCTCAGGGGATAGAGCGTCGCCCTCCGGAGGCGAAAGCGCAGGTTCGAATCCTGCCGGGGGTACTTCTCTTCCGAACACTCCCCCGGTGGACGCCGGCCAGAGCCGGCACCCCAAGCGGGCGTTCTGTCCATCAGTTCTCGAGGACGGCCCAGGCGAACGGCGCCGATGCCGGGTCGAGCGCAACGCCCGCGTGGTTGCAGGCGAGCACGGCGATCGCGGTGCCGTCCACGGCCTGCTGCCGTCCCTCGAAGCTGATGATGCCCGCGACGGTCGGCGGTGCAGTCACCAAGATGAGGTCGCCGTTGAGCACGTTGCCCGTCTGGACCGGCAGCACCGCACAGGCTCCTGCGTTGAGGTTCGGGAAGTTGAGAGTCGCGATGCCGCGAGCGGCGGCGATGTCAGCAGCCAGCAGGCTGCCGTCGGCCACGGCACCGGTGTCGACGGAGTTGTTGGCGAGCTCGGCGGAGTTGACCGAGTTGGCGGCCAGGTCTGCGGCGCCGACCGAGTCGTCGGCGATCTTCGGGCTGGTGACCGCGTTGTCAGCGAGCTTGTCCGTGCTGATCGAGCCGTTCGCGATGCTCTGCAGGGCGGATGCGCCGAGCGCGATCTTGGCCCGGACCGCGGAATTGAGGTCCTTCAGCTGGATGGTGTTGTCCTTGATCTGCTGCGACGTGACCTTCCGGCCCTGCTGCTGGGCGAGGGCTGGCTGGGCGGCGAAGCAGGTGGTGGCCAACAGGAGGCCGACCGCGATGGCGGCGCCCCGGCGTTTGGTGATCTGCATGGCGGTACTCCTTGGCTGGACAGTGATGGCGTCACTGTGGCCTCGGAGAACAGCCGAGCCAATAGTCAAACCTACCTAGTAGTAGGGCTGACCTGCGGTTTCAGTCGCAGTAGTTGCACGGCCCGGTGGCCGGCAGCTCGGTGTAACAGTTGGGGCAGGTCGGGGCGACGCGCTCCTGCAGGCGCACCTTCCGGGCGCGGGCACGTGACGCCGCGAGCCGCGGGGTGAGCTCGGCATTGCCGCCTTCGGCAGGCAGGTCCGCGTCGAAGGCCCGGTGGCAGGCAAGCCGCTCCTGGGCCGCGGACACGTCGGGGTCCTCGAGGGTCTCGCCCCGGATGGACAGCACGGTGGCGGCGTAGATGTCGCCGACGCTTCCCTCGGCGTTGACGCACAGTGCAGACAGCAGCGGCTCCCCGCGCCGGTCGCACTCGACCGCAACCCGGCCGAGGATGTCGCCGATCCAGTAGTGCGCGCGCTGGCTGGTGCGGATGCCACTGCGACGCTGCACGAGCACCGCGAGATCCTTGGACGCGACGATGCCTTGATACTGGCCGGCCACCGCGATCAGCTCGGTGCGAGCGGCCTCGGTCCATGCGGCCCGGGCAACGTCATCTCCGACCTCGGCTGCCTCCTGCCACTCGCCGGTCACAGGAAGCTCATCCAAGGTATGCATCTATCGACCTTAACCCCGGCAGGCCCGGTCCGCCGCTTCGACGGCGCAGGAACCCGGGGCCGGGCAGGCCAATCACCCCGGCAGCGGGCTCTTTCGGAGCGTGGCCCCTAGCCTGGCAACGTGGAATCCTTGCGGGTAGTTCAAGGAAACGACCTGAAGGCGGCGTCACAGATCGCTGGGTGGGTCGGAGTGCAGGCAGACCTCAACACAGTCAACGACATGTGCCTGGTGGCGTGGGACTTGATCGGCGGTGAGATCGAGAACGCCGAACGGGCATCCAGGAACCAGTTCACGGTCCTCCGGTCCCTCTACGTCACCGCCTTGGTCACGTACGCCCGCTGCTTCGGCGGCTGCGTGCCCGGCTCTCGGAGCACCATGTCAAGGCGGGTGCCGGGGCGGATGCTGAGGACGCCTTGGCGGCCCACCGTCTCTACCTGGCGACGCGGGACAAGCACATCGCCCATTCGGTGAGCCCGCTGGAGGAATGCCAGATCGGGATCGCCCTTACGAATGAGGACCCCACCCAGGTCAAGACGATCATGTGGACGCACCTTGAACTTGGGTTGCAGCCGGGGGTCTTCCCTTCACTGGGCCGCCTGACGGAACTCCTGCATCCAGTGGTTGCTGAGAAGATTTCTCGCGCTGCCGCGGCGGCAGAGGCGGAAGCGCGCGCGCTTGACGCCGACGAACTGAGCGGCCGGCAGCAGTCCGGGTTTGCTCTGCCAGAGATGGATGTTGCGGGCTCTGCCCGGGTCACCCCGACGCCGATGCCGGCGAGCGGTACCAAGGGATACGTAGCAGAGGCGGTCATTCATCCCGAGCCCATTCAAGGTCCAGCGTTCGGGCGAGACCGAAAGCGCAACATGATCGTCGTCCGGGGGCCCGATGAGCCCATGGTGTGGAGGAGCCTGGAGGGAGTAGACGAGGTCGACGGCGGCTGATGGCCACTCTCTCCAGGGCGTTACCAGGCTTCGGAGGCCGCGCTGACGTCAACTGCGATGGTGTCGGCCGCGCGAACTAGAGGTGAAAGCAGGGCTCTGCACTCTGATGTCGCGGGACCGGCCCGGTCGCAGCCCTTCGGTTGAGCACGAAGGACCGGCCGACCCTCCACCCGCGGTGGCGTTCAATGGTCACGAGGGTGTCCCGTCGTCGACGGGGTTGAGGCCAGGTCGCTCGTCGGTCTCGCTCGGCCCAGCCGGGTACTTCCTCGGCACGCCTGTGGCCCCGGCCATCGATCTCTGGCCGGGGTGTGGGGCTGGGTCATCAAACTGGATGAGTTCCGCGGTGGTCGCGGATCAGTTGGAGTCCGTTGGGGCTGGTCCACAGGTAGGTGCCGCGGTCCAGGACGGAGTAGTCCCACGCCGAATGGGTCTTGGCGCGGTGGTGCCGTCGACACAACGGCGCGGTGTTGGCTGAGCTCGTCTGTCCGCCGGTCGGCGTAGGGCACGACGTGGTCGGTGTCGCACCGGGCTGCTGGTTTGGTGCAGTGCGGGAACACGCAATGAACGTCGACCAGAGCATTCTGGTCCTTGAGCCGGTCCGGTGCTTCGTAGGCCTCGACATGGATGTGCTCGTTGAGATCGATCACGGGTTTGACCGTGATCTTGGCGTCGGGGTTGCCGCACCACTCCCTGATCTGGTCCACCGAGATCGGGGACCGGGTGTTGGCACACCGGCCGACCACCTCGTCGGAGACGTGCACGTGGAGCTCCAGCGGCCGCGCGGGTGCCTCGGTGTCGAAGCCGAAGGCGAGCTGACGGCGGGCCAGGTCACCGAGCGCGATCGAGCGGCGTACATCCAGGGACTCCGTGGACCCCAGGTCTGCCTGCTGCTTGGCCCCGGCCCGGAGCGCGTCCTCGAGATCCAGGGCATCGGCGAGGTCGACCTCGGCATCGATCCGGACGGTGCCGTCAAAGGACACCTGGTCCAGCTGGACATCCACATGCCGCTTCTCAGCCGCTGCTCGCCGTTTGGCCTCCGCGGCCGCGGGGTCGAACCGCACCAGCGCCTCTTCGACCACGCGGTCCAGCTGCGCCCAGGAACAGGAGTGGGCCACCGGGGCGAGGTACCGGTCCACATGCGCGGCACCAGCCTCGGGCAGGCAGATGGTCTGCTCGGCGATCCGACCCGCCCGCCACAACGCCAGCTGCCCTCGAGGTCACCCGGTCCCACAGCCGCGGGAGGCGGTAGCGCAGCTCCAGGACCCGGCCGACCTGGGCGAACCCCGACTCGGTCGTGATCCCCAACGCTGCGGCGTACTCCATCAACGCCCACTCCGAGACCAGCGGCGCACCCGGACCCGCGACCGGGAGCGCCTTGTCGGCGAACAACCCGACACACTCGGCCGGATCGGCCTCGTTGAGCACCGCCCACTCGATGGTCAGCTCGGCCTTCTCGACCTCAGCCTTCGCGATCTCTGCGGCCTTCGCGCGCAGCCCGTCGAGCACGACAGCGGTGCTGCTCGTGGTCTGGGTTGCGGTGGTGGTCACGGCCCGGAATCAGGGGTTATCCACCGACTTCGTGGTCACGTCGGATAACGAGTTTCCCCTTGATCCACAGGGGTTTCGAGGCTCGATCGGCTGGGCACATCGGCCACGGAGGCCTCGACAAGCTCGACCACCGGCGGCGGCCCCCGAACTATCAGAGGTCGAGCTTGCGCCTGATCTCCGGGGCCAGGTACTCGGAGTAGGGGATCGAGATGTGCTCGACGTCGCGGTGGGTGATCAGGCGGCCCACGACCGTCGGGCAGAGGCCGTCCCAGCAGAACCACTGCGCGGTGACCAGGAACTCGGCGCCAGCCGTCTCGGCGGCGCGGCGGGTGGCGTCGGCCATGGTCTCGGAGCGGGCCTCGGGCGGGGAGAGGCAGCCCTCGAGGGTGGGGTTGCGCACGGTGAGGCACTTGACCGGGCTGATCTCGTGGATGGGCGGGTCGCCGAGGATGACGGTGCGGTCGCTGTAGGGCTTGATCCGCTCGATCTGGGCGACCATGCCCGACTCGACCATCTGCTCGATGGTCGCGTCGTCGTCGACGTGGTTGCCGTCCTCGTCGGCGTAGCCGCGCTCGTTGGCGTCGGTGCCCATCAGGGTGACCGCCGGACGCAGCTCCTTGACGGTCTCCGCGGCCCAGTCCTGGAAGTCGGTGCAGTCGTACTGCGGCCCGGAGTTGTCGGCCTTCCACGGCGTCTGGTCGACGGCCGGGCAGCCCTCGCGCACCAGGAAGTAGGCGACGTAGCCCTCCTCCTCGGCGATCTTCTCCAGCGCCGGGATCCACTGGCGCGCATGCGAGTCGCCGATCAGCACCATCGTGCGGTCGGCGTCGACGTCGCCACGGGGACAGAGCGAGAGCTCTTCCTTCGGTACGCCGAAGTACTCGCAGTCCCCCAGCTCGGGGACGCTCTCCTTGAGCTCGAGCGGGTTGGGCGAGAGGTTGCCCGGCAGCTCCATGCCGTTCTGCGCGGCCAGCACCGACGCCTCCACCAGCGCGACGTAGGGGTCCTTGCTGAACTTCGGCTTCGGGTCGCCGGACTGCTGGCCGTAGTCGGAGAGCGAGATGGCCGGGCCGCCATCGGTGACGTTGGACTCGACGACGTGGTTGGCCATCGCCACCGTCGGGATCACGACCAGGATCGAGGCCGGGTAGAGGAGCAGCGACCGGGTGCGGCCGCGCTCCTTCTTGGTCAGCACCGGGGCGATCCGGAACGGCGTCTCGACCCAGCGGTACGTCGCCGCCGACAGCGCCGTGGCCACCAGGAGCAGCGCGACCCCGCGCCAGCCGGAGACCGGCTCCCAGATGTACGCCGCCACGATGATCAGCGGCCAGTGCCACAGGTAGAGGGAGTAGGACCAGTCGCCGATCGCGCGCATCGGCGCCACCGAGAGCAGGCCCTGCGGTCCCCACCGCCGGACCGCACCGTGGCCGCCGACAAGGAGCAGCGCGGCGCCCACGACGGGCAGGGCGGCGGCGTAGCCGGGGAACGGGGTGCCGGGGTCGTAGACCACGGCGGAGTAGCCGATCATCGCGACGCCGGCCCAGGACCCGACACCACGCGTGGTCGGGCCGATCTTCGCGAGGTAGGGCATTGCGGCGGCCCCGAGGGCGCCGATGGCCAGCTCCCAGGCGCGCGCGGTGGTGGAGAAGTAGGCGCTCAGCGGGTCGTGCTCGGTGTTGTAGAGCGACCAGGCGAAGGAGGCCACGGTCGCCACCACCAGCACCAGGATCGCCGGCTTGTGGGGACCGCCGAACCGCTTGCGGAGCAGGAGCAGCGCGGCCAGCAGGATCAGCGGCCAGAACAGGTAGAACTGCTCCTCGACCGCCAGCGACCAGTAGTGCTGCAGCGGCGACGCGGGGTTGTCGGCAGCGAAGTAGTCGGTGCTGTCCCTCGCGAACTTGATGTTGGCGGCGAAGAACGTCGCCCAGATCGCCTGCTCTCCCACCAGCAGCGCCGCGGCGCCGTCGAGGAACAGCACCGAGAGCACCAGCGTCGCCACGATCACGAGCAGCGCGGCCGGCAGGATGCGCCGCGCGCGCCGGGCGTAGAAGTCGCGCAGCGAGACCCGGCCGGTGCGGTCGG
This sequence comes from uncultured Actinomycetota bacterium, assembly GCA_963769475.1. GTDB lineage: Bacteria > Actinomycetota > Actinomycetes > Propionibacteriales > Nocardioidaceae > Nocardioides. Next base: position 22,834 of record CAVYLX010000009.1, read on the forward strand.
CCTCGCGCAGGAGCAGCGAGGTGATCAGGTAGCCGGAGATCACGAAGAAGACGTCGACGCCGACGAAGCCGCCGTCGAAGGGACCCACGTTGGCGTGGTCGAGGGCCACCAGGCCCACGGCAACCGCCCGCAGCCCCTGGATGTCCGCTCGGAAGTCCCTCTGCACGTCGCGGGAGTCTAGGTGAGCCGGGTCAGCATCGTTCGATCGTGGCGTCCTGGCGGGCAGCGTCGCCGTAGCGGCGGGCCTGGTCGAGGTAGGGCAGGACCACGCTGGCGCCACCGATGTCCCCGATGCCGCCCTGGACCACGCAGCCGGTGATCTTGGTGGGATCGACCTGGGCCACGGCCTGGGCGATCCGGAACAGCTCAGAGGGAGGCAGGTCGGTGTGCATGTGCTCGAGCACGGTCAGTACGCCGCGCTCCATGAAGCCCGGCTCGTCGGCCCGCGCCCGGATCGTGGCCTGGATGCCGCGCAGCACCCGCTGCTGGTTGGCCGAGCGGTCGAAGTCGCCGCCGATGAGGGTCTTGCGGATCCGGGCGAACGCCATCGCGTCGTAGCCGTTGAGCCTCACCCGGCCGGTGGGGAACCCATTGGGCTTGAGGTTGTCGTCAGAGAACGCCGTGGGGTTGCGGACCGTGATGCCGCCGATGTCGTCGACCATGTTCTCGAAGAACGGGAACCGGCTGATGAAGACGTAGTCGGGCTGGATGCCGATCATGTTGCCGACGGTCTCGCCGAGCAGCTGCGGGCCGCCGTAGTAGAGAGCGGCGTTGACCCGGTCCGAGCCGTAGCCCGGGATGCTGACGTAGGAGTCGCGCGGGACGCCGATGGTGGTCGCCGCGCCGGTCTGGGTGTTCATGCCGATCAGCTGCAGGGCGTCGCCGCGCACCCGGGTCATGTCCTCACCGGGCCGGGCGTCGGAGCCGACCGCCAGGATCCAGATCAGGTCGGAGTCGACGTCGACGCCGCCGGCCCGGTCGATCTTGACCAGCACCGACTGGGTGGGCTGGACGCCGGAGTCGGGGATCACCAGCCCGCACACGGCGAGCACCGCCACGAGCAGGGTCGTCTTGAGCGCGCGGACCACCCGCTGTCGCTTCGTCCTCATGCCTTCCCCCTCTGCACGTCGTAGCCGAAGACCTGCCAGCCGTCGTCCTGCCAGGTCAGGAACAGGCTCCCCGCGACCCGCTCGGCCCGGTTGACCTCACCGGCGAGCTCCATCCCCAGCACGAACCTCGCGGTCACGCCGACGGCGCGGTGCTTCACAGCGAGTACGTCGATCCGCAGCCGGCGCTTGGTGGCCACGGCGCTCTCGAGCTCCTTGCCGAGGCGGGCGTTGCTCATCAGGCCGGCGTCGCGCTTCGCGTCGGCGGCGGCGCGGGCAGTGAAGTGGGGGTAGGCGTTGCCGGAGCGTGGCCAGTCGCCGACGTAGGCCGCGTCGAGCCAGTCGTCGACCACCGCGGCGATCTTCTTCTTCAGCCGTTCGCGGCTGTCGCCGGGGAGCTTGCCGGAGATCACTCCCATGGTGGTGTGCGTCGGCAGCGGCGGTGGTCCCGCCTGGGTGCCGTCGGAGGAGCCGCCCGCACCGTCCGGAC
>CAVYLX010000010.1:0-30302 GCA_963769475.1 uncultured Actinomycetota bacterium
GGCTGACCGGGGAAACCTGAACTTGTCGGGCAATGCATTGGCCCACACGTTCAGGGATCCCCGGCTGACCGGGGAAATCTGAAGCCTCAGTAGCCGGAGACCAGGCCACCGTCGCAGCGCACCTGCTCGCCGGTGACGTACGACGCCGGCTCACCGGCCAGGAACGTCACGACGGCCGCGAACTCGGCGGCCCGGCCGTAGCGGCCGAGCGGGATCGCGGCCTGCGAGGTCGCCCGCACCGCGTCGACTGGAGTGCCCGTCCGCTCGGCGTTGAACTGGTCGAGCGCCTCGACCCGGTCGGTCTGGATCCGGCCAGGCAGCACCATGTTGACGGTCACGCCGTCGCGGGCGACATCGCCGGCGAGGGTCTTCAGATAGCCGGCCAGGGCAGCGCGACCAAGGCTGGAGGCGGCGAGCACCTGGCTGGGCTGCTGCACGCTGGTGGCGCCGACGGCGATGATCCGGCCCCAACCCGCCTCGCGCATCGCGGGCAGCACCTCGCGCACCATGGCGACCTGCGGCACCAGCAGGAGCTCGGCGGCGGAGCGCACGTCGTCGACGTCGAGGTCGAGGGCCGGTCCCGGCTTCGGCCCACCGCCGTTGAGCACCAGCACGTCCACGCGGCCGAAGGCCTCCCGGGCGGCTGCGGTGATCCTGGCCGGCGCGTCGGGCTCGAGCAGGTCGGCGGTGACACCCACGGCCGATGGCAGCGCGGCCGACAGTGAGTCGACGAGCTCGGCCCGGCGGCCGACCACCACCACGTGGGCACCTTCGGCGGCGAGCGACTCGGCGCAGGCCCGGCCGAGGCCGGACGTCGAGCCGAGCACGACCGCCACTTTGCCCGTGAGTCCTAGATCCATCAGCGCACCTCCTGCAGCTGGGCGACCAGGTGTTCGGCGATCGCCAGGCTCGACGTCGCGCCGGGCGACGGCGCGTTGCGCAGCGCGACCACCCGGCCGTGCACGGTGACCCGGAAATCGTCGACCAGGCCGCCGTCGGCGTCCATCGCCTGGGCGCGCACCCCACTCGGTCCGGGCACGACGTCGTCCACCCCCAGCTCAGGCACGTAGCGTCGCGCTGCCTCGACGAAACGGCGCTTGCTCAGCGAGCCGGCCATCTCCCGTACGCCGGTGCGCCAGTGCTGGCGAGCGAACCGCCGGAAGCCGGCGTACCCGACGAGCTTGCGCAGGTCGCGGAAGGCCAGCACGGCATTCGGCCCGACCATCACCTCGCCGTCGATCCGCCGCGTCAGGTGTACGCCGAGGAACGGGTAGCGCGGGTCCGGCACCGGGTAGACCAGGCCGTTGACCAGCGACCGCGCCTCGGGCCGCAGCAGGTAGTACTCGCCGCGGAACGGCACGATCCGCGGGTCGCGCTCGCCGCCGGCCAGCATCGCCAGCCGGTCGCTCTGCAGACCGCCGCACAGGACCACCCGGTCGAACCTCTCGGCCTCGTCGTTGGCGACGACGCCGTCCCGCTCCTCGCGCAGCGCGGTGCACTCGACTCCGAGCCGCACCGTCCCCCCGCGCGCCTCGACCCGGCGGGCGAGCGCCCGGGTGACGGCAGGGAAGTCCACGATCGCCGTCGTCGGTGAGTGCAGGCCGGCCACGCCGCGCACGTGCGGCTCGAGCTCGCGCAGCTCCGCCGCGTCGATCCGGCGGACGCCGGGAACACCGTTGGCCAGGGCCCGCTCCTCGATCGCACCGAGCCGCGACTCCTCGGCCTCGTCGAGCGCGACCAGCACCTTGCCGCACTCGTCGTAGGCGATCTGCTCCTCGGCGCACAACGTCCTCAGCAGCCCGACTCCGCGCCGGCACAGCTGAGCCTTCAGCGAGCCGGGCTCGTAGTAGAGCCCGGCGTGGACCACCCCCGAGTTGCGGCCGGTCTGGTGGACGGCGAGCGCCGACTCCTTCTCCCACACCGTGACCTCGGCGCTGGGGTCGACGATCTGCAGCCGGGCCGCGACCGCGGTGCCGATGATGCCGCCGCCGACCACGAGGTAGGAGGTCACCCGCGCAGCCTACGGCGGCTGCCAGACTGACCGGCGTGCTCCTCGACGTACAGCTCGACGGCCGGCCCGATGCGGCCGCCGACCGCGCCCGCGAACTCGTAGGGGCGGGGGTCGACGGGCTCTTCACGTTCGAGGGTCCGCACGACGTCTTCCTGCCCCTGGCGGCGGCGGCTGGGGTCGTCGAGACCCAGCTGATGACCAACGTGGCGATCGCGATGCCGCGAAGCCCGCTCCACCTGGCCCATGCCGCCTGGGACCTGCAGCTGATGTCGGGCGGCCGGTTCCGGCTCGGGCTCGGGTCGCAGATCAAGGTGCACGTCGAGAAGAGGTACGGCGCCACCTGGAGCCCGCCCGCGGCCCGGATGCGCGAGATCGTCGAGGCGGTCAAGGCGATCCTCACCTCGTGGCAGGACGGCACCCGGCTGGACTTCCGCGGCGAGCACACCCACCACACGCTGATGCCGCCGACGTTCGTGCCCGGCGCCAATCCCTACGGCGCCCCGCCAGTGCTGCTCGGCGCCCTGGGCCCGCTGATGACCCGGACGGCGGCGGAGGTCGCCGACGGCCTGCTGGTGATGCCGTTCCACAGCCTGCGCCACTTCCAGGAGCGGACCATGCCCGCGGTCGCGGAGGGCCTGGCCCGCGCCGGACGCGACGCACACGGCTTCGCGATCTGCCCGCAGGTGATCTGCGCGATGGGCGAGACGCCCGAGGAGCAGGCCGCGGCAGCGACCGGAGTCAGGGCGCTGCTGGCGTTCTACGGTTCGACGCCGGCGTACCTCCCGGTGCTCGAGGTCGAGGGCTGGGCCGACCTCCAGCCCGAGCTCAACGCGCTCTCCAAGACCGGCGAGATCGGCGCGATGATCGACCTGGTCTCCGACGACCTGGTCGCGACCCTGGCCGTGCGCGGCACTCCTCAGGAGTGCGCCGACGAGATCCGCCGACGCTTCGGTGACGTCGCCGAGCGGGTCTGTGCCTACTTCCCGGGGTACGCCGCGCCCCTGCCCCAGATCTCCGCCCTCGCCTCCGCGCTGGCCGACTGAGGCGGCGTTCTGGCTGAACGTATGGAAGCGCTCCCACCTTTTGTCCGGAACCCGTCCCATTGTTTCCGCGCTCACCGTTGACACTGAATGTGACGGGTGTCATGTTGTTCCACGAACTCAAGTGGAAGCGCTCTCACACCATCAAGCGCATCCACACCAGGCCCGCCCGGGTCACCGCACACGGTAGGAGCGTTCAAACGTGAAGCACTCATCCACCCACAGGGCCCGCATCCGGCGCGGGCTCGCACTCTGCGCCGCCGGCGCCCTGGTCGTCGGTCTGACCGCCGCCTGCGGCAGCGACGACGACGGCGGCGGCTCGAGCGACGGCCCCGTCAAGCTGACCATCGCCACCTTCAACGAGTTCGGCTACGAGGAGCTCATCGAGGAGTGGAACGCCGCCAACCCCGACATCCAGGTCGAGCAGAAGAAGGTCGGCACCTGGGACGACGCCAAGGACAACCTCTTCACCAAGCTGGCGGCCGGGTCGGGCCTCTCCGACATCGAGGCCATCGAGGGTGACGGCATGCCCGCGATCCTCGCCGAGTCCGACGCCTTCGTCGACCTCTCCGACAGCGAGCTCGACGGTCGCTGGCTCGACTGGAAGGCCGAGGCCGGCACCGACGCCGACGGGCGCCTGATCGGCTACGGCACCGACAGCGGTCCCGAGGGCATCTGCTACCGCGCCGACCTGTTCGAGAAGGCCGGCCTGCCGACCGACCGCGACGAGGTCGCTGCCCTCTTCGGCACCTGGGACGACTACTTCGCCGCCGGCGAGGAGTTCGTCGCCAAGGTGCCCGACACCGCGTGGTACGACTCCTCGGGCGGCCTCGCCCAGGCCATGCTCAACCAGGTCGAGTTCCCGTTCGAAGAGGAAGACGGCACCATCAACGTCGAGAACGATGAGCTCCAGGCGGTGTGGGAGGACGTCACGAGCAACGCCGACAAGGGCTTGTCGACCCGGCTGAGCCAGTGGAGCGACGACTGGACCGCGTCCTTCCAGAACGACGGCTTCGCCACCATGGCCTGCCCCGGCTGGATGCTCGGTGTCATCGAGGGCAACGCCGAGGGCATCGCCGGCTGGGACATCGCCAACGCGTTCCCCGGCGGCGGCGGCAACTGGGGCGGCTCGTTCCTCGTCGTACCCACGCAGTCGGAGCACCCCGACGAGGCCAAGGAGTTCGCCGCGTGGATCACCGCGCCCGAGCAGCAGCTCAAGGCCTTCCAGGCCAAGGGCACGTTCCCGAGCCAGACCGACGCACTGGGCGACCCGATCCTCACCGACGAGGTCAACCCGTTCTTCAACGACGCCCCGACCGGCCAGATCCTGTCGGACCGCGCGCTGGCGATCACGGTGCAGCCCTTCAAGGGCCCGAAGTACTCCGACATCCTGCAGGCCTTCCAGGCCGCGGTGATCCGGGTGGACGACGGCTCCAACAGCGCGGCGGACTCTTGGGAGACCTTCCTGAGCGACGTCGAACAGCTGTCCTGACCGGGTGACCAACTAGTCCCCATGACCCACCTTCAGCTTCCTGCCGGGGACGAAACCACGGCGTCCCCGGCGGGAAGCCCACCACCACCACGCCCGGCTCTCACCTGGAGGCAACGCCTCTCGACCTGGGACGTGCGGTACTCGCCGTACCTCTTCATCTCACCGTTCTTCATCCTGTTCGCAGTCGTCGGCCTCTTCCCGCTGGTCTACACGGCCTACGTCTCGCTCTTCGACTGGAGCCTGATCGGAGGCAAGGGCGAGTTCGTCGGCCTGGACAACTTCCGCGACGTGCTCGGCAACCCCTACTTCCTGAAGTCCCTGGTCAACACGATCAGCATCTTCGTGCTGTCGTCGGGGCCGCAGATCGTGATCGCCGTGTGCCTGGCCGGGCTGCTCGACAGCCACCTACGCGGAAGGACCCTGTGGCGGATGAGCATCCTGCTGCCGTTCGTGGTCTCCCCCGCCGCCGTGGCCATCATCTTCGGAAGCCTCTTCGGCGACCGCTACGGCCTGATCAACGACGCCATCACCTGGATCGGTCTGGAGCCGATCCAGTGGCACGTCGACCGGTTCGCCAGCCACATCGCGATCGCGTCGATGGTCAACTGGCGCTGGACCGGCTTCAACGCCCTGATCTTCCTGGCGGCCATGCAGGCCGTGCCGCGTGACGTCTACGAGTCGGCGGCGCTCGACGGCGCCGGCCGGATCCGGCAGTTCGTCAGCATCACCCTCCCGATGATCCGGCCGACGATGATCTTCGTCATCATCACCTCGACGATCGGCGGCCTGCAGATCTTCGCGGAGCCCCGGCTGTTCGACGAGACCATCGCCCGCAACGGCGGCAGCGACCGTCAGTTCAGCACCCTGACCATGCTGATCTACGACTTCGGCTGGCACCTGCGCGACCTGGGCCGGGCCTCGGCCACGGCCTGGCTGCTGTTCCTGGTGATCGTCGTGTTCGCCTTGGTCAACCTGGCGGTCAGCCGCCGCGTCGGCGCGCTGCGAGGGATGCGCCGATGACCAAGCGCCCCGGTTTCCTCGTCTACGGCCTGCTGACGGCGTTCGTCCTCGGCTCGGCCGCGCCGCTCTACTGGTCGTTCCTGATCGGCTCGCACACCAAGGAGGTGATGGCCCGGCAGACCCCACCGCTCCTGCCGGGTGGGCACTTCTTCGAGAACGCCCAGCGGGTCTTCGACAGCGTCGCCTTCTGGAAGGCGCTGGGCAACAGCCTGCTGATCTCTGGTGTCGCCGCCACCTCGGTGGTGTTCTTCGGCACCCTGGCCGGCTTCGCGTTCGCCAAGCTCCGCTTCCGCGGCAACATCGCGCTGCTCGGGTTCGTGATCGCGACGATGGCGGTGCCGACCCAGCTCGGCGTCGTACCTCTCTTCATCCTGATGGCCAAGCTCGGCTGGACCGGCAGCGTCTGGGCGGTGATCATCCCCTGGATAGTCACGGCCTTCGGCGTCTTCTTCATGCGGCAGTACCTCGTCGATGCGATACCCGACGAGCTGATCGAGGCCGCCAGGGTCGACGGCTGCTCGATGTTCCGGATCTTCCGGCACGTCGCCGTGCCGGCCGCGCGGCCGGCCGCGGCGATGCTGTGGCTGTTCACGTTCATGTACGTCTGGACCGACTTCTTCTGGCCGCTGATCGTGCTGCCCGGCGACAACCCCACGGTGCAGATCGCGCTCAACCAGCTGCAGAGCGGCTACTACAAGGACTACGCCCTGGTCCTGGCCGGCGCGACCCTGGCCACCATCCCGCTTCTCGTCCTGTTCATCGCGACCGGCAAGCAGTTCGTGACCGGCATCATGCAAGGAGCCGTCAAGGGATGACCACTCCCACCACTTCCGCGCCGATGGTCGACACCGCCACCCCTGGTGCGACCGTCGAGTTCCCGTCCGACTTCTGGTGGGGCGCCGCGACCGCGGCGTACCAGATCGAGGGCGCCGCCACCGAGGACGGACGCCGGCCATCGATCTGGGACAGATTCTCCCGGGTGCCCGGTGCCGTGATCGGTGGCGACACCGGCGACGTCGCCTGCGACCACTACCACCGGATGCCGCAGGACGTCGCCCTGATGCGGTCGCTCAACCTCAACGCCTACCGCTTCTCGGCGTCGTGGCCGCGGGTCCGTCCCGACGGAGGTGCTGCCAACCAGGCCGGGCATCGACTTCTACCAGCGGCTGGTCGACGAGCTGCTCGGCAACGGGCTCCGGCCCTGGCTGACGCTCTACCACTGGGACCTGCCGCAGGCCCTCGAGGACGCCGGCGGCTGGACCAACCGCGACACGGCGTACCGCTTCGCCGACTACGCGCTCTCCCTCTACGACGCCATCGGCGACCGCGTGCCGACCTGGACGACGCTCAACGAGCCGTGGTGCTCGGCCTTCCTCGGCTACACCGGCGGCCAGCACGCGCCCGGCCGTCAGGAGGGGGTGGCGGGGCTGGTGGCCGCGCACCACCTGATGCTCGGCCACGGACTGGTCATCGACGAGCTGCGGCGACGCGGCACCAGCGCGGACCTCGGCATCACCCTCAACCTGACCGTGGCCGACGCCGACGACCCGACCGACGAGCTCGACCGCGACGCGGCCCGGAGGATCGACTCGCTGCACAACCGGGTGTTCCTGGACCCGATCCTGCGCGGGGTCTACCCGGCCGACCTGCTCGACGACACCGCCGCGCTGCCCTGGCAGGGGCGGGCCTGGCAGGAGGTCGTCGCCGACGGCGACCTGGCGCTGATCTCGCAGCCGCTCGACCTGCTCGGCGTCAACTACTACCGCGGTGACAACGTGTCCGGCCGACCGCTGGCCGCGCCCGTCGACGACGGCAGCGACCACCCGCCGCGACCGGTGGTCACCCCGTTCGTCGGATGCGACGACGTGACGTTCCCGAGTCGCGGCCTGCCGCGCACCGACAGCGGGTGGGAGATCCAGCCCGAGGGGCTGACCCGGCTGCTGCTCCGGCTCGACCAGGACTACAGCCCTCCGCCGATCTTCATCACCGAGAACGGCGCGGCCTTCCGCGATGCGCCGGTCGCGGACGGGTCGGTGCCCGACCCCGACCGCATCGCCTACCTCGACGCCCACCTCCGGGCGACCCATGCCGCGATGGCAGCCGGCGTCGACGTGCGCGGCTACTTCCAGTGGTCGCTGCTCGACAACTATGAGTGGGCCTACGGCTACACCAAGCGCTTCGGCATGGTCTACGTCGACTACGAGACCCAGCAGCGCACGCCCAAGGCCAGCGCTCTCTGGTACGCCGACGTCGCGGCCACCGGGCTGCTGCCACCACGCGGACCAGGCGGTCGATAGCGTGGCGCGCGTGGACGACAGCTCGCCGACCCTCGACGAGGTGGCTCGCGTTGCCGGCGTCTCGCGAGCCACGGCGTCGCGCGCGATCAACGGGGCCGACCGGGTCAGCGCCAAGTCCAAGGCTGCGGTCGATGCCGCCGTCCGCACGCTCGGCTACACGCCCAACCCAGCGGCGCGCAGCCTGGTCACCCGGCGTACCGACTCGATCGCGGTGGTGGTGCCGGAGCCCGACGAGCGAGTCTTCGCCGACCCCTTCTTCGCCCGCACCCTGCGCGGCACCACCCAGGTGCTGTCGGAGCGCGACCTCCAGCTGGTGCTGCTGCTGGCCCGGCCCGGTGAGGAGGAGGCGCGGACCCTGCGCTACCTGCGCAACCGCCACGTCGACGGCGCACTCGTGGTCTCCCACCACCGCAACGACACGTTGGCCGACCACCTGGCCGACCTGAAGCTGCCCTGCGTCTTCATCGGCCGGCCCTGGAACAGCGCCGACCGCGTCGCCTACGTCGACACCGACAACGTGGCCGGTGGGCGCGAAGCAGCCCAGGAGCTGATCTCGCGCGGCCGCACCCGGATCGGCACCATCGCGGGTCCGCGTGACATGAGCGCGGGCATCGACCGGCTCGCCGGCTGGCGCACCGCCGTACTGGCTGCCGGGCTGGACGACAGCGCCGTGGAGCACGGCGACTTCACCGAGCAGGGTGGCGAGGTCGCCGCGGCCAAGCTGCTGGACCGGCACCCCGACCTCGACGGCCTCGTCGTGGCCTCCGACCTGATGGCCGTGGGTGCGCTGCGGGTGCTGAAGGCCTACGGCCGCACGGTGCCAGAGCAGGTGGCGATGGTCGGCTACGACGACCTCGGCGTCGCCGAGCGGGCCGACCCCAAGCTCACCACGATCCGCAACCCGATCCGGGAGATGGCCGAGCAGGCGACCCGGCTGCTACTCGAGCAGATCGACGGTGACCGCACCGCCCGGGCGATGCGCGTCATCTTCCCGCCTGCGCTGGTCCGCCGCGCGAGCAGCTGAGCGCCGCTTTCAGGGCGTGGCGAAGAATGGGCGCATGACCCGCGCCTACTGGATCAATACCTTCCGTTCCGTCTCCGACCCCGACAAGCTCCAGGCGTACGCCGACCTGGCCGGGCCAGCCATGCGCGCCTCCGGCGGTCGCTTCCTGGCTCGCGGCAACGCCGTGCACGCCTTCGAGTCCGGCACCACCGACCGGACGACGCTGATCGAGTTCCCGAGCGTCGAGGCCGCGGTGGCGGCGTACCACAGCGAGGACTACCAGCGAGCCCTCGGCGCCCTCGGCGACGGTGCCGAGCGTGACATCCGCATCGTCGAGGCGATCGAGGACGAGCTGCTCGGCTAGCGCGCTTGTAACTCAGTGTTGAGGGCTCCATCCAGGTGTTCAAACACCTGGATGGATGGTCGAACACTGAGTTACAAGCGACTCAGACGATCGAGCGCGCGCGCCGCTCGCTGAGGAAGAGGGCGGCGAGGGCGCCGCCGATCGAGCCGAACAGGTGGCCCTGCCAGGAGATGCCGGGCTGGCCGGGGAGTACGCCGAGGAGCAGGCCGCCGTACATGAAGAGCAGCACCAGCCCGAGGATGATCTCGCCGGCGCTGCGGCTGAAGATGCCGCGCACGAGCAGGTAGACGAGCCAGCCGAAGATCAGCACCGAGGCGCCGAGGTGGACGGTGTTGCCGGGCGCGACCAGCCAGACGCCGATGCCGCCGACGACCCAGATGATCGCGGTAGCGGCGAGTCCGCGGCCGATGCCGGAGACCAGCACCAGGAAGAACAGGATCAGCGCGGGGACGGAGTTGCCCTCGAGGTGGGTCCAGCCGCCGTGCAGCAGCGGCGCGAACAGGATGCCGAGCAGGCCCTCGTCGGACCGGGGCTGGACCCCGAACTGGTCCAGCTCGTTGCCGGACGCCGCGTCGATGATCTCGATCACCCAGAGCAGGGCGACGAACGCCACCGAGTAGACCGCCGCGAGCACCCAGACCGAGGGCTCGTCCACGTCCCGTCGCCGCATGCTCACGTCGGCAACCGTAGCGGGAGCAGCGAAGGCGTCAGACGGGTTCCGGCACCCGGCGCAGCTCTGGCAGGAGCGCCACCAGGCCGATCACCGGGAGCACCGCCAGCAGGGCCAGGCTGGACGGGATGCCGATCATGTCGCCGAGGCCGCCGACGACCGCCGACCCGACCGAGCCGCCGGTCAGGAAGACGAGGGTGGCGATGCCGAGGGCGACGCCGCGTACGTCGAGGTCGACCGCCTCTCCGACCGCGGCGCTGAGCGCGGGCTGCCCGATGCCGAACGCGACCGTCACCAGGGCGACCGCCACGCACAGCAGCACCGGGGAGACAGCGGCCGCACCCAGGGCCGCCAGCAGTAGGGCGACCGTCGCCGTGACACCCGCGACCCCCAGCGACGCCGTCGGACCGAAGCCGGCCAGGAGGCCGCTGGTCAGCCGGGGCACGAGCAGCGCGATCGCGGCGCTGGGCACGAGCAGCAGACCGACCTGGTACGGCTCCCAGCCGTCGCCGACCAGGATCGCGGGTACGGCGACCAGCTGAGCGAACCAGGCCGCCGGGATCGCCGCTGCAGCCAGGGCACTGCGGACGACCGCGGGGTTGCTGATCACCGAGCGGGGCAGGAAGCCATGCGGGCGACGGCGTACCTGGGAGGCCACGCCGGGCATGCCGAGCGCGAGCAGACCGACGCCCACCAGCGCCACGACCAGACCGCTGGCGGGCGACTGGATCACCAGGATCAGGCCGGCGGCAGTGATGGCCACCAGCACGGCGCCCAAGATGTCGAGACGCGCGCGCGATCCCTCACCGACCAGGGCGCGCCAGATGAACGGGACCACGACCAGGCCGAGCACCGGCAGGGCCATCACGCCGCGCCACCCTGCTACCTCCTCGAGGAGGCCACCGAAGAGCGGGCCGAGGCAGGTCACGAACGCCGCCATCGCAGCGAGCCGGCCGAGCGCCAGGCCGCGGACGTCGCCGTCGTAGCGGCCCGTGATGATCGTGATCCCCAGCACCGGGATGGCGGCCACGCCGGCGCCCTGGAGGATCCGGGCCAGGAGCAGCAGGCCGAACGTCGGCGCCAGCGCCGCGCCGATCGCACCGATGACCATCAACGTGATGCCCACCAGGAACGGGATGCGGGGACCGATCAGGTCCGAGACGCGGCCGTAGACCGCTGTCGCGACGCCGAGCATCAGCACGTAGACGCTGATCATCCAGGTGCCGACGCCGACGCTGACGTCGAAGTGCTCGGCGACGAGGGGTACCGCGATCGCAGCAGACGCGGACCCCAGTCCGGCCAGGCCGAAGAGGAGTCCGAGCAGCAGCGAGATGCGGCGGGAGTCGTCGGGAGTCATCTCAGGACCAACCTTGTCGCATGCCTGCGACATTCCCGGGTCAGCCGACGATCTCGGCGATCCGGTGCACCTGGGCGACATTGGAGTCAGTGGGGATGAGATGCACCTCGTCGGCACCGGCGTCCTCGAAGCGGCCCAGCAGGTCCTTGAGCTCGGGCCCGGTGCCGGCGAACCCGGTGGTGGGCGCGATGGCGTCGACGAGCTCGACGGGGAGCCAGTTCATGTAGTGGCGCAGGTGCCGGTGGACCTGCGTACGGGCGGTCCTGTCGCCGTCGTCGAGCGCGACCCAGAACGACGTCGCCAGCCGGGGCGGCGGCCGGCCCGCGTCGGCCCAGGCCGTGCGGGCAAGGGCGAACAGCTCGCCGCCGGCGACCGGGTCGAGGTCCAGAGTGAAACCGGCCAGACCGTCGGCCCAGGCAGACGCGTGCCGGATGGTCTTGGGTCCCATCGTGCCGACGAGCAGCTCGGGGCCGCCGGGCTGCACCGGTGGCGGGCCGACCGGAAGCATCGCCTCGGTGACCTTCTCGCCGGCCCACACCCGGCGCATCACGGCGATCCGCTCGGCCATGCCGGCCATGGTCTGGGTGCGGATGTCAGCGGACGCCGCCCGGTAGTCCTCCTCGCGGCCGCCCACCCCGAACCCGACGCTGAGTCGACCAGTACACAGCTGGTCGGCAGTAGCCAGAGCCTTGGCCAGCGGCACCGGCTGGTGCAGCTGAGGCACGATCACGGTGGTCAGGATCCGGACCCGCGAGGTCCAAGCGGCGACCGCGCCGAGCAGCGTGGTCGCGTCGGGGTTGTCGAACGCCATCCGCTCGCCGAAGCAGAGCGACGCGAACGGCCCTTCGTCGATCGCCCGCGACCACTGCTCCAGCGTCTCGGCGCCGCGCTCCCACAGGTCCGGCTCCATCACCGGCAGCGTCATCCCGACCTTCATGCGCGCACGAACCATCGCCCGAGCAGCGTGCCGTCCTCCTCGAGCAGCAGCCGGAGCTCGAGCGGTGCGTCGATGAGCGGGCCCTCCACCATCCGGGGCCCGGTGCCCGCCACCACGCGAGGGACGAGCGTTGCGGTCAGCTCGTCGGCCACCTTCTGGGCGAGCAGCTCGTGGAGCAGGTGTGGGCCGCCCTCGGACAGCAGGTCGCGCCAGCCTCGGTCGACCAGGCACTGCTTGAGCTCGGCGAGGTCGACCCGGTGCTGGCCGAACGTCACCACGTTGTCGGCGCCGAGCAGCTCGCGCGACGCGGCGAGATGTGGGGCGCTGGTGCAGGTCGCCATCACCACCCTGCCTGGCTCGGCGCCGCGCAGCGTCGGCGGCACCTCGCCGCTCCGGCTCACCACCACGATCGGCACGGCCGCGGGGCGGTAGCGCTCGGTCCGGGCGGTGCCGGCACCGACGATGACCGCGTCGGCGAGACCGCGCAGGGTGTCGAAGACCCGCTTGTCGGGTGCGTTGTTGATCGAGCCGCTGGTGCCGGTCTCGCCGGTCGCACCGCCGTCGATGGTGGTGACCATGTTGACCCGCAGCCACGGCTGCTTGGGCGCGGCATAGAGCTCGGCCAGGTCGTCGCTGGCGGGACCGATCAGGACTCGCATTGCCACCTCATCACCCAGTACTGCACACCGAACGGATCGTCGTCATAGTCCACGATCGCGGTCTCGCCGTGCAGCAGATCGCGCAGCTCGGCGATCCCGTCGACCGACGCCCACAGCTCGTCGGCCAGAGACAGGTCGACCCCCGTCAGGTCGCCGGAGCGCAGAGCGGCTCCCAGGGCTTGGTCGAAGGCGGGTGCGTGCTCGTCGAGATGTCCCGGCGCCTTCTCCGTGCGCTTGGCACTCCCATTCCCAACAATCAAGACGCTGGTTGAGGTGCGAGGCGCGCCAGCGCCGAGCCTCGAAACCACTTCACGGACCAGGTACGCCGCCACCCGCGCGCCCTGCTCGTCCGCGATGACCCGCACGTCGTCACCCAGCCAGGCCACCGCCTCGAGGCAAGCAGCTCGCAGCTCGGCGACGGGGTCCTCGGCGCCGGCGTACTCCGGCAGCAGCGCGAGCACTCCCGGCACCAGCACCACCTTGGCTTTCGGTGATCGAGTAGGTCGCGCAGCGACCGTATCGAGATTCACTGGAGCCCCCGGATCGCCCGCTGCGGCGGCCGGCGACCGGCGATGGTCCACACCATGTCGACGGTCTGGCGGGTCTCGACGACCTCGTGCACGCGGTAGATGCGGGCACCGGCGAGGGCGCAGACGGCGGTCGCGGCGAGGGTGCCGGTCAGCCGCTCGCCGACAGGTAGGTCGAGGGTCTCGCCGACGAAGTCCTTGTTGGAGAGCGACACCAGCACCGGCCAGCCGGTGTCGACCATCTCGTCGAGGCGTCGGGTGAGCTCGAGGGAGTGGAAGGTGTTCTTGCCGAAGTCGTGGGCCGGGTCGATCACGACCGACTCCGGGGCGACCCCGGCGGCCACGGCCCGCTCGGCGTAGGCGACAGTGTCGTGGATGGCGGCGCGGACCACGTCGTCGTACTCGATCCGGTAGGGCCGGGTCCGCGGGGTGACCCCGCCGGTGTGGGTGCAGATGATCGCGGCGCCGTGCTGGGCGGCGGCGTCGACCAGCTCGGGGTCCGCGCCACCCCAGGCGTCGTTGACGACGTCGGCTCCCGCGGCCAGGGCGGCATCGGCGACCGGCGCCCGCCAGGTGTCGACGGAGATCACCAGCCCGGGGTGGGCCTCGCGCACGCGGGCCACGAAGTCGACGACGCGCGCCTTCTCCTCGGCCTCGTCGATGTCGATGCCGGGCGCGGCCTTGATGCCGCCGATGTCGACGATCTCGGCTCCCTGCTCGACCACGAGGGCGACCCGCTCGAAGGCCTTCTCCTCGGCCCAGGTCGCGCCCTTGTCGTAGAAGGAGTCGGGCGTGCGGTTGACGATCGCCATCATCAGCGTGGCGTCGTCGGCGAACTCGTGGCGCCGCAGCCGCAGGGTCATGCCGACACCGCCGGCGGCCGCTCGTCGGTGATCACGGCGCGCTCGACCGAACGCAGGCTGCCGCCCAGCGACTCGTACTGGGTCAGGAAGACCTCGCCCGGCGCGCGGCCGCGGCGGCGCTCGACCGCGGCCAGGATCTGGGTGGCCATCCCGCCGAGGTCGAGCAACGGCTGGTGGTCGTGCGCCCGGCGGCCGAGGTCGACCTGCGCGATCGCGGAGGTGCCGTGGGCGGAGACGGTGTCGAGGAGCGCGGCCAGCTCGACGGCGTAGCCGGTCGGCACCGAGAGGGTCTCGAACAGCGACCGGCGCACCGCCCACTCCCCTGCCAGCGGCTGCACCAGCCCGGCCAGCTCGGGGCAGGTCAGCGCGATCAGCGGCCGCGCCACCAGCTCGGTCACCCGCCCGCCGTCGAGAGCTCCGCCGTCGACGCCGGGTCGCTCGTAGTAGCCCTTGACGAGTCCCACCTCGGCGTCGTTGAGCAGCGGCCCGAGCAGGCCCGGCACGAAGTGCGTGTCCCAGTCGGTCAGGTCGGCGTCCATGAAGACGATGACCTCGCCGGTGGTGACGAACTGCGACTTCCACATGGCCTCGCCCTTGCCGGGATAGCTGCCGAGGTCGGGACGAATCTCTGCAGACCGGTGTACGACGGCTCCCGCGTCGGTGGCGACGGCGTACGTCGCATCGGTCGAGTCGGAGTCGATCACCACGACCTCGTCGAGCAGCGAGACGGTGTCGACCAGCGCCTCCCGGACGCGGGTGACGACGTCGCCGACGGTGGCCGCCTCGTTGCGCGCCGGCACCACGAGGCTGACCTTCCGGTCGCCCTTGGTGGCGACCAGGTCGTCGAGGGTCCAGTCGTCCCAGTGGTGGGTGGCGATCATGGTCGTCAGCGGTGCAGCAGGGCGCGGATCCGGGCGACCAGGTCGTCGGTGGCAGCGGTCGCGGCCGGGCTGAACGGACCCATGTCCTGGAACTGGTGCACCAGGCCGTCGTAGCGCACCCGCTCCACCTCCACGCCGGCCTCGGCCAGCTTGTCGGCGTACGCCTCTCCCTCGTCGCGCATCGGGTCGAACTCGACCGTCACCACCAGGGCCCGGGCCGCCCCCTCGAGGTTGCCGAGGTGGGGCGACAGGCGCGGGTCGTCCGGGTCTTCGCCGCCGGCGTAGTGGTCGAAGAACCACAGCATCGTCGCCAGCTCGAGGAAGTAGCCCTTGGCGTTGTCGGTGCGCGAGGGGTGATCGGACAGCACGTGGGTCGCGGGGCAGATCAGCACCTGCGCGCCGACCAGGTCGGGCAGCTCCTGGGCGGCGATGGCCGAGAGGTTGCCGCCCGCGCTGTCGCCGCCAACCGCGAGCAGTTCGCCGCCGCCCAGCTCGGCCCGGTGCTCGGAGGCCCACCGCACCGCCGCCAGCGCGTCGTCGACGGCAGCCGGGTACGCCGACTCGGGCGCGAGCCGGTAGTCGACCGCGAGCACCACGGTGTCGGCCCCGCTGCAGATCCGTCGGCAGATCTGGTCGTGGGTGTCGAGGTCGCCGAGCACGAACCCACCGCCGTGCAGGAAGACCATCGTCGGCCGCGGTCCGTCACCCTCCGGGCGGTAGAGCCGGGCCGGACGCCCGGCGACGGTGAGGTCCTCGACGCTCCCGACCGGCACCCGGTCGCCCTCCGCCACCGCGTCGAACAGCAGCGCGCGGTAGCCGATGCGGGCCTCCGCCGGCGTGCTCTCGTGGGTGGCCGGGTGGCCGGAGTTCGCGATCAGGTCGAGCAGCACCGCGGTGCCGGGGTCGAGGGGCATGCAGCGAATCTAGCCGCCGAGGTAGCGCCGCACTCCCGCGACCAGCGCTGCGGCGTACGCCGCCCGGCCGGCCGGGCTCGACATCCGCCGCGCCTCGCGGGCGTTGCGCATGTTGCCGAGCTCGACCATCGCGGTCGGCACGTCGGAGAGGTTGAGGGTGCCCAGGTCGCCGCGCACGTCGAGGCCGTCGCCGCCGGCGATGTAGTTGGCCCGCGCGAACCCACCAGCACGCAGGGCCGAGCGCAGGTCGACCGCCAGCAGCAGGGAGGTGCGGAAGATGTCGTGGGTCCAGCCGCGGCGGTCGGCCGGCGCGATGACGTGGAAGCCGCGGGCACCTGCGGCGAGGGAGCCATCGGCATGGATGCTCAGCTTGAGGTCGGCGCCGACCCGGTTGCCCGCTCGACCGCGCACGTCGACACACGGTCCCCACTCACGCTGGCTGTTGGCGTGCCGGGTGAGCACGACGCTGGCCCCCAGCGCCTCGAGCCGCCGCTGGACGATCCGCGACACGTGCCAGACGAAGGTCGCCTCCGGGTAGCCGCGGTTGGTCGACGTGCCGGTGGTGTTGCACGGCTTGCGGAAGCCGCCGGCCGGGACCGGTCGGTGGATCCGGCGCGGGAAGTTGTGGTTGCCGAGCTGGTGCCCCGGGTCGAGCACCACGATGCGGCCGGCCAACGGCAGCTCGGACACCGCGCGAAACTCCGGGCGCGGACGGGTCGCCGCCGCAGGCCCGGCAGCCGACACCGTCGACACCAGGACCACGAGAGAGGCGACCGCCGCCATCCTGCGCCGGGTCATTCGTAGCCCAGGATCTCCTGGCGCTTCTCGCCCCACGCCAGGGCCGAGGCGATCGCGTCGTCGAGGGTGAGCTGGGTGCGCCAGCCCAGAAGCCCCGCGGACTTGTCGACGTTGGCGAAGGCGCCGACGGCGTCGCCCGGCCGGGGCGGTGCCTCCACGATCGGCACGGAGTGGCCGAAGACCTTCTCGAACGACGCGACCAGCTCACGCACGGTCACGCCGGAGCCGGTGCCGACGTTGATCACCGTGCTCGGGGCGCCGACGGCCGCGATCACCTCGTCGAACTTCTCGACGGCGCGCACGTGAGCCTGCGCCAGGTCCCAGACATGGATGTAGTCGCGGATGCCGGTGCCGTCGCGGGTCGGGTGGTCGACACCCGTGATCGTGAAGGAGTCCTTGATCCCACGCGCCGCCATCACCAGCTGGCCGAGCACGTGCGACGGCTCCTTGGCGTAGATGCCCGACTCCAGGTCGGGGTCGGAGCCGATCGGGTTGAAGTAGCGCAGCACGATCGCGCGCAGGTCGCTGGCCGCGGCCAGGTCCTGGAGGACCTGCTCCATCATCCGCTTGGTCCGCGCGTAGGGAGACGGCGGATCGAGCGGGTCCTCCTCGGTCACCTCGAAGCTGTCCTTGGTGGCGTAGAGGCTGCCCGAGCTGGAGAACAGCACCCGGTGGAGCCCCAGCGCGTTGAGCTCGTCGAACAGCTCGAGCGACTTGGCGACGTTGTCGCGGTAGTACTCGTAAGGCTTCTCGACCGACTCCGGCACCACGATCCGGGCGGCCATGTGGATGGTCGCGTCGATGTCGGGGTGCTCCGCCGCGATCCGCCGCAGCAGCTCGCGGTCGGCGATGTCGCCCTCGTAGAAGATCCGGTCGCGGACGAACGCCAGCGGGCCGTTGAGCAGCGAGTCAAGGATCACCGGCGTGTGGCCGGCTTCCTCGAGTGCTTTCGCCGTGACCGACCCGATATAGCCGGCGCCGCCGGTGACCAAGACCTTCATGTCGGCCAGCCTAGGCGGCGCTGGAGGGGTTGACGGGACGGCCTCCTCGTGGCACCTTCTGTAAACCATTACGTAATCGATTACAGGAGTACGCCGTGGAGCAGGACAGGCCGACCGTGGGACAGGTGGCAGCACTCGCCGGCGTCTCCGTCGCCTCGGTCTCCCGGGTCCTCAACGGCCTGCCTGCCAGCCCCTCGATGCTCCAGCGCGTGCAGGACGCAGCGGACCAGCTGGGCTACCGGCCCAACGTGTTCGCCCGCTCCCTCAAGGTCAACAAGTCCCACCAGCTCGCGTTCGCGGTCGCCGATGTCGGCAACCCCGTGTACGTCGAGATGATGCGGGCGATCGAGGACGAGACCCGGGCTCGCGGCTACCGCCTCCTGGTGTCCTCCACCGGCGGCCGCACCGCCGACATGCTCGCGCTGCTCGACAGCCTCGGTCACGGGTACGCCGACGGGCTCGTGCTCAGCCCGGTGCGCGTCGACGATGCACTCGTGGCTGCCCTGCGCGAGCTCACCAGGCCGGCCGTCGTCATCGGCACCGTGCCGCGCGACGTACCGATCGACAACGTGCGGGCCAACTCCGCCGGCGGTGTCCGGCTCGCCCTCGAGCACCTCTACGAACAGGGCTGCCGGCGGATCGCCTTCGTCAACGGACCGAGCGACACGGTGCCCGGCTCGGCCCGGCACCGCGCCTTCGAGCGCACCGCCCGCAGCCTGGGCCTCGACAGCGACGAGGCACTGCGCATCGAGGCCGGCGACTTCACGCTGGCCGAGGGCCGCAAGGCAGCACAGACGCTCCTCGACCGCACCGTGCCCGACGCCGTGCTCGGCGGCAACGACCTGCTCGCCATCGCCACCATGCAGGTGCTGGCCGAGCGGGAGCTGCGCATCCCCCACGATGTCGCCGTCGTGGGCATGGACGACACCGAGCTGGCCGAAGTGACCACACCGAGCCTCACCAGCGTCGACCTCGGCGCCATGCAGCGTGGCCGGACAGCGGCCCAGCTGCTGCTGGACCGCCTCGACCACCCCGACCGCGAGGTGCAGCGGGTCACCATCCAGCCGCACCTGGCCGTCAGGCGCTCCTCGGTGCGGGAGAGCTGATGGCCCAGACCGAGCTCGACGTACCCGGACCGGCGCCCACCGAGACACCACGGGCGAACCGGCGGCGACGTCGCAAGCGCGACGGTGATGCCTGGCTGCTGCTGTTGCCCGCGCTGATCCCCGTGGCGATCTTCAGCGTCTACCCCCTCATCCAGGGCATCTACCTCGGCTTCACCGACTCGCGCGCCGGCCTCAACCAGGTCACCCACTTCACCGGCCTGGAGAACTTCTCGGACCTGCTCAACAACGAGCTGTTCTGGAACTCCTTCAAGATCGGGCTGATCTGGGCGTTCTCTGTCACGATTCTGCAGTTCGTCGCGGCCATGGGACTGGCCCTGCTGCTCCACCAGAACCTCCGGCTGCGAGGGCTGGCCCGGACCCTCTCGCTGGTGCCGTGGGCGATGCCACCGGTCGTCGTGGCCATCATGTGGCGGCTGATCTACGACCCCAACTCCGGCCCGGTCAGCGGAGCCAGCCAGGCGCTGGGCTTCGGTCAGCTCAACCTGCTCGGCAACTTCGAGACGGCGCTCCCAGCGGTCATCGTCGTGGGCGTGTGGGCGGGCATGCCGCAGACGACGATCGCCCTGCTCGCCGGGCTCCAGGGCATCGACGACAGCCTGCACGAGGCAGCCGCAGTGGACGGCGCCGGCGCCTGGAGCCGGTTCTTCCACATCACGCTGCCCGAGCTGCGCCCGGTGATCATCGCGATCACCACGCTCAACTTCATCTGGAACATCAACACCTTCGACCTGATCTACGTGCTGACCAACGGCGGACCAGGCGGGCGCACGATGCTGCCGATGCTCTTCGCCTACAACGAAGCGTTCCGCTACGGGCACTTCGGGGTCGCCGCGGCCATGGGCAACGTGATGGTCCTGCTGATCATCGGCTTCCTGCTCTTCTACCTCCGCTCCCGACTGAGGGGGCCGGCCAAATGAGCATCGGACGGACCAGCACCCGGGCCCGGACCGGGCAGTACATCGCCCTCGCGGCGTACGTCGTGTTCCTCGCGTTCCCGCTGCTGTGGCTGCTCTCGACCGCGTTCAAGAGCACGAAGGAGATCGCCCTCGGCGCGAGCGGGCTGATCCCGTCGTCGCCGACGTTCGCCAACTTCGCGGACGCCTTCGACAAGGCCAACCTCCTCGATGCCGGCCGCAACAGCCTGGTGGTCGCCATCGGCACCACCGTGCTCACCGTCGTGGTCTGCCTGCCGGCGGCCTACGCGCTGGCCCGCTTCCGCACCATCCTGCGGCCGATCACGCTCGGCTGGGTCCTGATCAGCCAGGTGTTCCCGACGATCCTGGTGATCATCCCGCTGTTCCTGATCCTCAAGCAGCTCGACCTGATCGACTCCCTGCCCGGCCTGGTCATCGTGTACGTCGTCTTCACACTCCCCTTCTGCCTCTGGATGCTCCTCGGCTTCGTCGCCGCGATCCCGATCGAGCTCGAGGAGGCCGGCGCCATGGACGGCGCGAGCCGGCTGCGGATCCTGGTCAGCATCGTGATGCCGTTGCTGCGCCCCGGCATCGTGGCGACTGCGCTGTTCGCGTTCATCTCCTCCTGGAACGAGTTCCTCTTCGCCCTGGTGCTCATCCAGTCGCCGGAGAAGGTCACCCTCCCGCTCACGCTCTCCCGCTTCGTCGGGGCCGAGGGGCAGGTCCAGCTCGGGGCACTGGCCGCGGCGTCCCTGCTCGCGACGATCCCCAGCCTGCTGTTCTTCGCGCTCATCCAGCGCCGCCTCACCAGCGGCCTGCTCACCGGTGCGGTCAAGGGATGACCGCTCCACTCCATGAAGGGAAAACACCATGAAGCTCACCCGCACCGCCACCGCGGCGATGGCTGCGCTGGCGCTCACGCTGTCGGCGTGCGCCACCTCGACCGACGACGGAGATGAGGAGAACAACAGCGACGGTCCCGTGACCCTGCGGTTCCAGAGCCTTGCCTTCCAGGAGTCCACCATCGCGGCGACCAAGGACATCGTGGCCGCGTGGAACGCGGACAACCCCGATATCCAGGTCGAGTACGTGCAGGGCAGCTGGGACTCCGTGCAGGACCAGCTGGTCACCCAGTTCCAGGGCGACACCGCGCCGGACATCATCCAGTACGAGTCGGCCGCGATGACGCAGTTCGCGCAGCAGGGCTACCTCGCCGACCTCAGCGACCTCCTCGACGACGACGTGCAGAGCGCCGTGTCCGACGACGTCTGGGAGACCGTCACCGTCGACGACCAGATCATCGCCGCACCGACACTGCTGCAGAGCTACATGGTGTTCGCCAACCGCGGCCTGCTCGAGCAGGCCGGAGTGGAGATCCCCGAGGGCGGCACCTGGGCCTGGGACGACTTCCAGGCAGCGGCCGCGGCCACCACCTCCGGCGACACCTTCGGTCTCGGCTGGGGTCTGAACGAGCCGACCGCCACGATGATGAGCCTGGGCCAGAACTTTGGCGCCCAGTTCTTCGAGGGGTCGGGCGACGACGCATCCATGACCGTCGGTGACGCCGAGCTCGCGCTGCCCGAGCGCATCCACCAGATGATCTACGACGACCAGTCGCTCGACCGGGTCACGCTCACGCAGAGCGGCTCCGACGTCATGTCGGGCTTCCTGAAGGGCCGCTACGCCATGACCGTCCAGGGCAGCTACGTCGCGCAGACGCTCACGGAGTCCGCGCCCGCCGATCTCGACTGGATGGTGATGCCCGCGCTCGAGGGCGACTCAGCGGCGCAGGCGGCCAACCCGCAGACCCTCTCGGTGTCGGCCCAGAGCCCGGCGGTCGAGGAGGCAGCGGAGTTCATCAACTTCTACATGCAGCCCGAGAACCTGGCCGCGGTCGCTGAGGGTGACTGGCTGATCCCGGCCTCCTCCGACGCTGCCGACACTGTGGAGCAGAACACCGAGGGCGCCAACGGGTGGTCCACGATCCTCGCCAGCGGCGACCAGCTCACCAAGGCCCCGTTCCAGTCGGCCACCAACTACCCGCAGTGGAAGGACCAGATCGCGACGCCGACGTTCCAGCGCTACCTCGGCGACGAGATCTCCGCCGACGAGCTGGCCACCGAGCTCACCGAGGGCTGGGAATCGATCAACTAGCCAGGCCGCGACAACGAGACGAGGAGGCGGCCGGATGCGGCTGCAGGACACGCTGCTGGACAAGGCGATCGGCACGCTGGTCGGTTCGGCCGTCGGTGACGCCCTGGGTGGCGCCACCGAGGGCTGGACACCCGAGCAGATCAGGGAGCGCTACGACGGCTACGTCACGGGCATCGTGCCGCCGTTCAACAGCGACTGGCGCGACGCGCGGCCGATCGCGCCGTACCACAAGGGCGACGGGCACATCACCGACGACACGTTGATGACCCATGCGCTGGTCGACGTCTACGCGGAGCGTCGCGACCACCTCGATGCGTACGCCGTGGCGGAGGACCTGGTGCCCCTGCTGATCGGGGAGAAGCGGTGGATCCCCGAGCTCGAGTCGGAGGCGCTGCTGCTGCAGCGGATCTTCCTGGCGGAGAAGTGGCTCGTGGCGCGGCTGCACTACGGCCACGTCGACCCTCGCGAAGCCGGCGTCGGCAACATCGTCAACTGCGGTGCGGCGATGTACATAGCTCCGGTCGGCGTGGTCAACGCGGCCGACCCGGCCGGCGCGTACGCCGAGGGGATCGAGATCGCGTCGGCACACCAGTCGAGCTATGGGCGCGAGGCTGCGGGCGTGCTGGCGGCGGCCGTGGCCGCAGCCTGCTCGCCGGACGCCAGCCCGGACTCGGTGGTGCAGGACGCCCTGGCAGTGGCCAGGGACGGCACCCGCTCGGCGATCGAGGCGGTCGCCGAGGCGGCGAGCGGCATCGACGACTGGCAGGCGGCGATCCCGGCACTCCGGGCAGCAGTTGCACCCTTCGACACGGTCGGGGAGCACTACCGGCAGCCATCGATGGACGCGCGCCGGCCCAGCCGCACCAAGTCGATCGAGGAGCTCCCGGTCGCGCTCGGCATGGTGTTGGTCGCCCGTGGCGACTACGAGGCAGCCGTGCTGGGCGGGGTCAACTACGGGCGCGACGCCGACTCGATCGCCAGCATGGCCGGTTCCGTGTGCGGTGCGCTCGGCGGCGCGAGCGCGATCCGGACGGACTGGTCCGAGCAGGTCGCCGAGGCCAGCCGCACCCAGCTGGTGCCGGCCGGCGAGACCATCGCCGGAGTCGCGCGCGAGGTCATCGCGAAGGACGCCGAGCGGGCCCGCGGCATCGACCAGCGCCGGTCGGGCCTCGGATGAGCCACCTCTCGTGGATCCAGCCTCCGGACCTGCTCGCTCACGAGCTCGTGGCCAGCGAGGCCGACGGTCGCGACGTGGCCGACATACGTCGGCGCTGGGCCGGGGCCGGCGGGCAGGCGGTCGCTCCGGTCACCGGCCTCGGCCAGCACGGGGACGACCAGCTGCGGGCGCTCGCTGTCGAGCTGCTCGACGAGCTCGAAGCGCTCCCGGGCGACCCCGGCCTGTCGGTGCGGGAGCCGGACGACCTCGACGCCATCGTGGCCACCTGGGACAGCTCGCCGGGCACCACCGAGCGCGGCGACGACCTCGACGACCGGCTGCTCGGCGCGTGGACCGGCCGCGCGGCCGGCTGCCTGCTCGGCAAGCCGGTGGAGAAGATCCCCCGCGAGGGCATTCGCGAGATCCTGGTCAGCCAGGGCCGGTGGCCGCTGACCGACTGGTTCACCGCGAAGGGGCTGCCCGACGACGTCGCCGCTCGCTGGCCGTGGAACCGGCGCAGTGCGAGCACGTCGCTGGCCGAGAACATCGCCGGTATGCCCGAGGACGACGACCTCAACTTCC
Source organism: uncultured Actinomycetota bacterium (assembly GCA_963769475.1). GTDB lineage: Bacteria > Actinomycetota > Actinomycetes > Propionibacteriales > Nocardioidaceae > Nocardioides. The sequence continues at coordinate 23,768 of CAVYLX010000010.1, forward strand.
CGATGCTGGCTCTCGACCTGCTCGAGCGCCACGGGCCCGGCCTGACCACCGACCAGGTGGCGGACGCCTGGCTGGCCAACCTCCCGGGTGGCCGCGTCTTCACCGCCGAGCGGGTCGCCTACCGCAACCTGCTCCTCGGCGAGGTGGCCCCGCGCACTGCCACTCGCCACAACCCGTTCCGCGAGTGGATCGGCGCCCAGATCCGCTCCGACGTCTACGGCTGGGCCAACCCCGGCAACCCCGCCGCCGCCGCGCGGCTGGCCTGGCACGACGCCCGGCTCAGCCATGTCCGCAACGGCGTCTACGGCGCCATGTTCGTCGCGGCAGCGTGCGCGGAGGCCGTGGTCAGCGACGACGTGGACACCGTGCTCGACGCCGGCCTGTCGGTCGTGCCGCCGCAGAGCCGGTACGCCGAGGCCGTGACGTTCGGCGCCGAGCTCGGGCGGAGCGGAGTGGATGTCCAGCAGGGACTCGACGCGTTGCACGCCCGCTACGGGCACCTCCACTGGGTGCACGTGCTCAACAACGCCGCGCTGACGGCGTACGCCCTGACCGCTGCCGACGCCGACTTCTCCTCGGCCATCTGCATCGCGGTCATGGGCGGCTGGGACACCGACTCGGTGGGCGCCACCGTGGGCTCGCTGTGCGGAGGCCTGGCCGGCGCGCGTCGACTGCCCGCGCGCTGGACCGAGCCCCTCCGCAACAGCGTGGCGAGCAGCCTGCCGGGCTTCGACGGCATCGGCCTCGACGAGCTGGCGCGACGCACCTCGGCGGTGGTCGCGCGATGAGGACCGACGTGGTCGTGGTCGGCAGCGCCAACCTCGACCTCATCGCCTCGCTGCCGGCCATCCCTGCACCTGGCGAGACGGTGCTGGCCACCGCTCGTGAGTCGCGGGCGGGTGGCAAGGGCCTCAACCAGGCGGTCGCGGCCGCCCGCGCCGGCGCGCGCACCCTGCTCGTCGGCGCGGTCGGCGACGACCGGGCCGCCGAGCTGCTGCTGGGTGAGGCCGAGAGCGCCGGGGTGGACACGCGCCTGGTGCGACGGACCACCGGCCGCAGCGGCACCGCCTGGATCATGGTGCGCCCCGACGGCGAGAACGCGATCGTGGTCGACAGCGGCGCCAACGCCGACGTGGTCGCCCTCACCGAAGCCGAGCGCGAGGCCGTCGGCTCCGCGGCGGTCGTCGTGGCGCAGCTCGAGACGCCGCTCACTGCCGTCACCGAGGCTGCCGCCGTCGCCGGTGAGTCCGGCGCCAGGTTCGTGCTCAACGCCGCGCCGGTGACCGACCTCGAGCCGTCCCTGCTGGAAGCGGTGGACGTGCTCGTGGTCAACCAGCACGAGGCGCTCCAGCTCTCCGGCGAGGCGGACCTCGACCAGGCCGCCCGATCACTGCTCGACCTGGTGCGCGGTGCGGTGGTCGTGACGTTGGGCGCCGACGGCGCGCTGCTCGCTGACGCTGCCGGTGTACGCCGGGTGGCAGGAGTGTCGGCACGAGTCGTCGACACGACGGGAGCAGGCGACACCTTCACCGGCGCACTCGCGGCGGGCCTGGCCGCAGGCGTCGACCTCGACCAGGCCTGCGACCGTGCGGTCGTCTCGGGGGCCCTGGCCGTGGAGCGCGCGGGTGCGGTGCCGTCGATCCCGACCGCCGCCGAGGTCGACGCCCGTCTCCAGGAGCTGTCGCGATGAGCGATCCCTACGGTCCGCGGCCGATCGACCTGCCGACGCCGGTGCCGCTCGGACCCGACGACGACCTGTCGGTGCTGGACGAGGCGAAGATCCTGGCGGCGCCCGAAGATACCGCCGACCGGCCGGCGTGGCGGGCCGCGCTGCGCCGGTGGCGCGACGAGGCTCGCGTCCGCACGGAGTACGACCCGTCGGCGTATGACGAGGCCGAGGTCGCCTGGGCCGCGACCGCGTGGAACGTCGCCATCGTCTGGCTCTGGGACGAGGCCCTCCGGGACTGGGAGGCGGAGCGCTTCGACGCCGACCGGCTGCTCGCGACCTACGCGCCGTTCGGGGGTCTCGACGCGGTGGTGCTGTGGCACGCCTACCCCGTGATCGGGATCGACGACCGCAACCAGTTCGACTGGTACGACGTGCCGGGCCTTGGCGAGCTGGTGGCCGACCTGCACACCCGGGGCGTGCGGGTCTTCGTCGACTACAACCCCTGGGATGTCGGCACCCGCCGCACCGAGCACACCGACGCCACCCGTCTGGCCGAGCTGGTGACGGCGACGGGCGTTGACGGCGTCTTCCTCGACACCTTGAAGGAGGGCGACCCGGAGCTGCTCTCGACGCTGGGCGCGGTGCGGCCGCGGCAGGTGCTGGAAGGCGAGTCGCGGGTGCCGCTGGCCCGGATCGCCGACCACCACGCGTCGTGGGCCCAGTGGTTCGCCGACAACGCGACGCCCGGCGTGCTCCGGGCACGGTGGTTCGAGCAGCGGCACCAGATGCACCACACGCGACGGTGGAACCGGGACCATTCCGACGAGCTGCGCTCGGCCTGGGTCAACGGTGCCGGCGTCCTGCTGTGGGACGTGGTCTTCGGCGTCCGCGTCGACTGGTCGGCGCGCGACCTGGCCACGGTGCGGGCGATGCGCGCGGCGTACGCCGCCCATCAGGACCTCCTGACGCGGGGCGACTGGGAGCCGCTCGCCGACCTCCACCCCGACGCCACGGCCGCTGGCGTCGCCGGGTCCTGCTGGCGACTCGGCGACCGCTCGCTCTACACGTTGGCCAATCCCACCGACCGGGCCTACGACGGCCCGCTGCTCGCCGACGCGGACGTGACCGCGTCCGTGCCGGCGGGAGGGATCGCCGGCGTACTGCAGGGTCCGACCGGAACCGAGCTCGTGCTCGCCGAGGGCGGCGAGCGTGCCGCCCTGCCCCGGCCGACGCCGAGGCGGGTGCGCCCTCCACTGGCGCTCGGACGCCCATCCCCCGACGCGGTCACCGTCGAGCCAGGCGACCACGAGCTGCGGGTGACCTGGCGGCAGCGGGAGACCGGGCTCTACGAGAACGCGCCGTACGTCGACGACTGGAAGCCGCTGCCCCCGCGGCTGCACCAGCTCCGCGAGGACACCCGCACCGTCCGGCTCGGCCCGGTGGCCGTCGACTCCGCTGAGGTGACCAACGCGGAGTTCGCGGCCTTCCTCGCCGAGTCCGGCTGGCGTCCGCAGGTCGACCACCGCTTCCTGGCCCACTGGGTCGACGGTGCGCCGGTTGCCGGCAGCGACGACGAGCCGGTCCGCTACGTAGACCTCGACGACGCTCGTGCCTATGCGAGCTGGCGGGACGCCCGGCTGCCGACGGAGGACGAGTGGCAGGTGGCCGCGGCCGACCCGGCATGGACGCGACGCGAGCCGCTGCTGTGGCAGTGGACCGAGAGCGAGCACCGCGACGGCCGCACCCGCTGGGCCGTCCTCAAGGGCGGCTCGTGGTGGTCCGCCGAAGGGTCGGAGTGGTACGTCGACGGCGGCCCGCAGGACCCCGAGTGGTCGCTGCGCTACTTGCTGACCCAGGCCGGGACCGGCCGGTCGGAGTGCATCGGGTTCCGGTGCGCTGTGGATCTCGGGACGGAGGAGTGATGGCACAGACGTTGAGCCGCAGGCAGGCTCTGGGAGCCGGCGCGCTGGGGGTGGCCGGGATGACGCTGGTGAGCGAGGGATCGGCGGAAGCGGCAGCCCCGCGCGGGCGGATCGAGCTCGCCACGGCGTACTCGCCGGCGTTGGGAGAGGACATCCGCTACCGCGTCTACCTGCCCCCCGGCCCTCGCGGGCGGCGCTGCGCATCGGCGTACCTCATGCACGGTCGGGGCGACGACCTCGACGCCTGGACCCGGATGGGGCCGACCCTCGATCGGATGATCGCCCGGAGCGTCATCCCACCGGTCGTGGTCGTGATGCCGGACGCACCGTGGTCCGACGGCGGCAGCTGGTACGTCGACTCGGAGTTCACCGGCGAGCCTCTCGGCCGCCCGGTCGAGACCGCGCTGACCCGCGACCTGGTGCGCCACGTCGACGCGACCTACCGCACGATCGCCGACCGCGCGCACCGTGTCGTCGGCGGCTACTCGATGGGCGGGGCCGGAGCGCTCCGGCACCTGCTCGCGCATCCCGAGCTCTTCTCCGGCGGACTGGTGCTGAGCCCCGCGGTCTACGACCCGTTGCCGCCGGCGGACAGCTCGGCGCGGGAGTTCGGCGCGTTCGGCCGGGGCGACGCGCGGTTCGTCGACGAGATCTACGCGGGGCTCGGCTACCAGGCCGCGCTCGCTGCGTTCGACGCCGACCTGCCGGTCCGGCTGTTCCTCGCGGTCGGCGACGACGAGTGGCCCAACCCGCTGCCGGAGGACGCGCGCCACGACCTCGACCTCGAGACGGCGCTGGTCCACAACGCGGCGAAGCGTGTGCCCGGAGTGTCCTCGCAGCTGCGCGTCCTGGACGGCGGGCACGACTGGGACGTGTGGGAGCCTGCGTTCGTGGAAGGTCTCCCCTACGTCCTCGGTGTGAGTGAGGCCGGCCTGCCGTGAGTGGGCCGTTGGAGGGTCTGCGCGTGGTCGACGCCGCCACGTTGTTCGCCGGCCCGCTCGCCGCGACCTACCTCGGCGACTTCGGAGCCGAGGTCGTGAAGGTCGAGCACCCGGGCCGTCCGGACGGTGCGCGAGGGCACGGCCAGACCAAGGACGGCATCGGCCTGTGGTGGAAGACGCTCGGACGCAACAAGCGCACCCTCACCCTGGACCTCAAGAAGGCCGAGGGTGCTGCCCTCCTGCGTCGGCTGCTCGCCGACTCGGATGTGCTCGTCGAGAACTTCCGGCCCGGCACCCTCGAGCGCTGGGGCTTGGGTCCCGACGAGCTGCTGGCGGTCAACCCCCGGCTGGTCATCGCCCGGGTGACGGCCTTCGGCCAGGACGGTCCCTACGCCGGGCGACCGGGGTTCGGCTCCATCGCCGAGGCGATGAGCGGCTTCGCGGCGATCACCGGCGAACCGGACGGGCCGCCCACCCTGCCGCCGTTCGGGCTGGCCGACGGCATCGCCGGCCTGGCCACGGCGTACGCCGTGCTGGCGGCGCTGCGCCACCGCGACGCGACCGGCGAGGGCCAGGTCGTCGACCTGGCGATCATCGAGCCCATCCTGATGATGCTCGGCGCACCACTCACGGCCTTCGACCAGCTGGGCTACGTGCAGCCTCGCACCGGCAACCGCTCGGCCAACAACGCACCGCGCAACGTCTACCGCACCCGAGAGGGCGACTGGGTCGCGGTGTCTACGAGCTCGCAGAGCATCGCCGAGCGTGTGCTGCACCTGGTCGGGCGCAGCGACCTCGTGGAGCAGCCGTGGTTCGAGTCCGGCGGCCAGCGGGCCGAGCACGCCGCCGAGCTCGACGAGGCTGTCGGCGGCTGGATCGCCGCACGGGACACCGACGAGGTCGTCACGGCCTTCGAGGACGCCCAGGCCGCCGTCGGCCGGGTGCTCGACGTCCGCGGGGTGGTCGAGGACCCTCAGTACCAAGCGCGGGGCACCGCGCTGACCGTGCCGGACGATGACCTGGGACCGCTCGTCATGCAGAACGTGCTCTTCCGGCTCTCGGCCACGCCCGGCGAGGTGCGCTGGGCCGGCCGCCACCACGGAGCCGACACCGACGCCCTGCTGACCGAGCTCGGGTTGGACGCTGGCGAGATCGCCCGGCTGCGCGAGGACGGTGTGGTGTGAGCACCCCGGTCAGCTCAGTGGCGCTCTACGTGCCCGGGTCGCGCCCGGACCGGTTCGACAAGGCCGCGGCCACGGGGGCCGAGGTGGTCCTGGACCTGGAGGACTCGGTCGCCGCGGCTGACAAGGACGCCGCCCGCTCGGCGGTCGCGGAGTGGCTGCGCACCTGCGACACCGCCGTGCAGGTCCGCGTCAACGCTCCGGGTAGCCGCGACCTCGAGGCGGACCTGGCGGTGCTGCCCCCCGACGTACCGCTGCGAGTGCCGAAGGTGCAGCGTCCCGACGACCTGGAGCCCATGACCGGCCGGGTCGTGCATGCGCTCCTCGAGACCGCACTGGGCGTCGAGCAAGCCTTCGCGATCGCCTCGGCGCCCGGCGTCGCGACCATCGCGCTCGGCGAGGCCGACCTGGCCGTCGAGCTACGGCTCGAGGGGGAACCGTCCTTCGACTGGGTGCGCTCGCGCGTGGTTGTGGCGTCCCGGGCCGCCGGGCTGCCCGCGCCGATGATGGCGGCCTACGCGGCGGTCGGCGACCTCGACGGGCTCGCCGCCTCGTGTCGGCACGGGCGATCGCTCGGGATGCGCGGCCGGACCGCGGTGCACCCCCATCAGGTGCCGGTCATCCGCTCGGCCTTCCTGCCGACCGAGGCCGAGCTCGACTGGGCCCACGAGGTGCTCGAGGCGCTCGAGACGACCGGCGTGGCGCGCCTGGCCGACGGCTCGATGGCCGATGCGGCCATGGCCCGGCGCGCCCGGATGATCCTCAGCGAGGGTCCCGCCCGATGAAACCGAGCATCTTCGTCTGTACGTCGGCGTCCTCAGG
>CAVYLX010000011.1:0-1407978 GCA_963769475.1 uncultured Actinomycetota bacterium
AATGAGTTCTACGCGGGAGCCAGATGGTCTCCCGCGTAGGGCTGCAGGCCTCGCAGTCTCGCGCCAAGAGAGGACCCCGTGCGCATCAAGCTGGCGGTGTGCGCCGTCGTAGTCTCCTGTGCGGCGGCGGTGGTCGGGTGTGGCGAGGCGGATGACGGCGGCATTGCCGACGAATCGGCTGAAGATCTTGTGGTGCTCGCGACCGAAGCGATGCGGGACTTGAAGTCGGTCCACGTCGAGGGGAACCTCAGCACGCCCAAGGGCCGCGACGTCACGCTAGACCTCTCCATGAGCACTGTTGGTAACTGCTCAGGCACCGTCGGCCTCGGCGGCGGCAGCCTGGAGGTGCTGCAAGTCGATGGCGACGGGTGGTACCGGGCCGACGCGGCCTACTGGCAGGCGGCGCAGCCCGACGACGCTGCCGAGATCATCCGGACACTCGGCGACAGCTGGGTCGTGGCCGATGGGTCCCCGTACATGGCGTCCTTCTGCGAGCTCGATTCGTTCCTCGACGGGACGTTCGAGCCTTTCGACCGCCAACGGTTCGAGAAGGGCGACACGGACCGCGTAGGCACCGAGGAAGTCGTCGAGTTCAAGGGCAACGAGTCCTCCTCCGTCTACGTCGCCACGGACGACCCGCACTACATCCTCAAGTTGGCAGGCAAAGAAGGTCAGACGAGCTTCTCCGACTTCGACGAGGACATCGAGGTCGAGGCACCCGCCGAGGAAGACACGGTCACCCTGCAGTGATCCGCTGAGCTCTACGCCGGGGCCAGCAGTGCCCCGGCGTGGGGCGGCAACGTGAGCTCGTCACCGTCGAGGTCCACCCCCGACTCGGTCTCGAAGACCAGGTCGCGAGGCCCGACCTCGACGGTGGCCGGCTCGTCGCCGAAGTTCACCACCACGACCAGGTCGCCGCGCGACATCCGGAAGACGCGCCTGGCCTCGTCGACGGCACAGGTCGTCCGCCGGAACGACGGGTCGGTCAGCTCCGGATGCGCCCGCCGCAGCTCCGCCAGGCGGCGGTAGACGCGCAGCATCCGGGCCCCGCGCCCGGACGTGAGCTCCGACCAGTCCAGCCGGGAGCTCGCGAACGTCGCCTCGTCCTGTGGATCGGGCACGACAGCCGGGTCCCAGCCCATCCGTTCGAACTCCTTGATCCGACCCTCGGCCGTGGCCCTAGCCAGCTCGGGCTCGGGATGCGAGGTGAAGAACCGGAACGGCGTGGAGGCCGCCCACTCCTCGCCCTGGAAGAGCATCGGCGTGAACGGTCCGCACAGCGTGAGCAGCGCGGCGCAGGCGAGTTGGTCGTCGTCGAGGTGGTCGGTGATCCGGTCTCCGACCGCGCGGTTGCCGATCTGGTCGTGGTTCTGGCTGTACACGACCAGCCGCCAGGTCGGCATCGACTCCGTGTCGATCTCGTGGCCGTGCTCGCGGTGCCGGAACGTCGAGTAGGTGCCGTCGTGGAAGAACCCCTTCTCGCACACCTTCGCCAGCGCACCCAGCGGCTCGAAGTCGGCGTAGTAGCCCGCGGTCTCACGGGTCAGCGCCACGTGCACCGCGTGATGGAAGTCGTCGCTCCACTGGGCGTCGAGCCCGTAGCCGCCGGCCTCCCGTGGCGTGACCAGGCGCGGGTCGTTGAGGTCGGACTCTGCGATCAGCGTGAGCGGCCGCCGCTGGTGCGCCGACATCGCAGCGACCTCGATCGCCATCTCCTCCAGCAGGTGGACGTCCGAGTCGTCGGAGAGGGCGTGCACGGCGTCGAGCCGGAGCCCGTCGACGTGGTAGTCCTCGAGCCACATCCGCACGTTGTCGAGGATGTAGCGCCGCACCTCGGCCGACCCCTCGCCGTCCAGGTTGACCAGCTCACCCCAGGTGTTGGTGCCTTCCTTGAGGTAGGGCCCGAACAGGGGCAGGTAGTTGCCGCTCGGCCCGAGGTGGTTGTAGACCACGTCCTGGATCACGCCCACGCCGGCGGCATGGCAGCCGTCCACGAAGCGCTGGTACGCCGGCGGTCCGCCGTACGGCTCATGGATGGCGTGCCACAGCACTCCGTCGTAGCCCCAGTTGTGCACGCCGTTGACCGCGTTGACCGGCATCAGCTCGACGAAGTCGACGCCGATGCTGCGCAGGTGGTCGAGGCGACCGAGCGCGGCGTCGAGCGTGCCTTCGGGGGTGAAGGTGCCGACATGGAGCTCGTAGATCAGTGACCCCGCCAGCTGGCGTCCCCTCCAGCCGGAGTCGGTCCACGAGAACGAGCTCGGGTCGTAGGTTCGCGAGCGCTGGTGGACGCCCGCCGGCTGTCGCCGGGACCGTGGGTCGGGCACCGGCGAGTCCGCGTCATCGATCAGATAGCCGTAGTCGACGTCTCCCTTCGTCGGGTCTGGGGTGGGCTCCGACGGCGTCCACCAACCGCCGTCGATCTGCTGCATCTCGACCATGACACCCGCCACCGACAGTCGGATGCTGGACGGGCGTGGTGCCCAGACGTCGAAGGGTCCGCGCGAGGTCACGCGTCGTCCCGCACCAGCAGGGCAACCGGGTAGGTGTCCAGCACCTCGGCCAGCCGCGCACGAGCAGGACGGTCGGTGAGCACGTCACGCCAGGCGCCGGGCAGCTCGAGCTCCGTGTCGCCCCAGCCGCCGCGCCGCTTCAGCCCGATCGGCAGCCGGGTCGCGACGGTCACCGCGCCACCGCGGTCGAAGGCCAACACGTGGCCGGCTGCCGAGCCCGTCGCGCGCACCGGCGTGTACGCCGTGAACAGCTCGGGCCGGTCGCGGCGCAGCGTCAGCGCCCGGTGGGTGACCAGCAGCTTCGCGCCACCGGCGTCGTCCTCGCCGCTGGTCAGCGGGAGCCGGGCGCCGTCGCGCGCCGCCGAGAGCAGGTCGGCGCGCAGGTCGAGGTCGACCCAGCGCCGGTTGTCCGGGTCGACCAGGCTCTGCTCCCACAGCTCGCTGCCCTGGTAGACGTCGGGCACGCCGGGCATGGTCAGCGCGACCAGCTTCGCCGCGAGGGCGTTGCTCCAGCCGGGAGCCACGACGTGGGAGAGCAGCTCGGCGAGCACCCGGCGTACGGACTCGTCGCCGAAGACCGCGTCGACGGCGGCGTGCACGGCAGCTTCGTAGGTGCGGTCCGGCCGGGTCCAGGTGGTGTGGTCGCCGGCCTCGCGCATCGCCTTCTCGGCGTACGCGTGCAGGCGCTCGCGCGACGCCGGCCAGGCGCCGAGGATCGCCTGCCACAGCAGGGATCCGAAGCCACGGTCGGGCACGGGCGCCCGGGTGAGCAGCAGGTCCAGATGGCTCTCCCAGACGTGCGGGATCTCGGCGAGCGCGGTGATCCGGGCGCGGACGTCCTCGCCGCGCTTGGTGTCGTGGGTGGAGAGGGCGGTCATGGCGTGCGGCCACTCGGCCTGCCGGACCGCCATCGCCGAGTGGAACTCGTCGACGTCCAGCGCGAACTCGCTGGGGTCGCCGCCGACCTCGTTGAGCGACGTGAGCCGCGACCAGCGGTAGAAGGCGCAGTCCTCGACTCCCTTGGCCATCACCATGCCGCTGGTCTGCTGGAACCGCTTCGCCGGGTCGGTGTCCGGGTCGCCCAGCAGCGGTTCGAGGCCCGCCAGGGTCTGGGCGAGGTCGGGCCGTCGGGCGCGGGCGTCGGCGAAAGCGACGTCGAGATGCTCGTGACCCTCCGGAAGGTAGGACCGGTAGACCGGGAAGCAGGCCAGCAGCTCGGCGACCGCGTCGATGAGCCGGTTGGTCTCGAGCGTCGTCGCTGCCGCCGCCCCGCGTGCCTCCAGCTCCGTCGAGACCTCGCGCACGATCCTCCGCACCTCCGAGCCGAGGATCCCGTCGGCAACGGCCCGCTTGGTGTCGTGGATCATCGCGGCCCACTCGACGGGCGCGCCGCGCAGCTTGGTCTCCAGGTCGTCGAGGGCCGACTGTCCGGCCGGGTCGGTCAGCACCCGGTCGACGTAGCCGAGGGCGTCGTAGCCGGTGGTGCCGGACGTCGCCCACGACTTCGACAACGTCTCGCCCGGCTCCAGGATCTTCTCCACCAGCACGTAGGCGCCGCCGGTGATCCTGGCCAGGTCGTCGAGGTAGCGCTGCGGGTAGCGGAGGCCGTCGGGATGGTCGACCCGCAGCCCGTCGACCAGACCTTCGTCGAACCACCGCTTGATCTCGACGTGCGAGTCCGCCAGCACGTCGGGCACCTCGACGCGGACACCGGCCAGCGTGTTGACCGCGAAGAACCGTCGGTAGTTGAGGTCGTGGTCGGCCCTGGTCCAGTGCACCAGCTCGTAGTGCTGGGTCGCCGGCGACGACGTGCCGGGAGCCAGCGGGAACGTGTGGTCGTGGTAGCGCACCACACCGGCCGCCGCATCCACCTGTACGCCGTCGAGACCGTCGTCGCCCAGCACCGGGATCCGGATCTTGCCGCCACCCGCGTCGAAGTCGATGTCGAACGCGACGGCGTGCTCGGAGTCGCGGCCGCGTTGCAGCAGGTCCCACCACCAGGTGTTCTCGCGGGGGGTCGCCACGCCCATGTGGTTGGGCACGATGTCGACGAGCACCCCCAGCCCGAGCCGGCGGGCCTCGGCCGACACCGCCGCCAGACCCTCGGCGCCGCCGCGCGACTCGTCGATCCGGTCGTGGGAGACGACGTCGTAGCCGTGGCTGCTGCCGGGCTCGGCGGCGAGGATCGGCGACAGGTAGATCCAGTCGACGCCGAGGTCACGGACGTACTGCAGCCGCTTCGCTGCAGCGAAGAGGTCGAAGTCGGCCGTGATCTGGAACCGGTAGGTGCTGACCGGGACCCGCCTGGGTGAGTAGTCGCTGCGCATGTTCATGGCCAGTCGGTCAGGTCCGGCCGACCTGCGCCGCAAGCGAAGCGGCGACCGAGTGGTCCGGTTCGACCTCGGGCGCGGTGTGCTCGCGCAGCACCACGAGGCTCCGGTCCTGCATGGCGAAGACCGCGGACGCCGCCAGCGGCCGGGTGTCGTCCACCGCGCCGCCGGTGTCGATCACGACGTCCCAGGCGGCGGCGTACTCGTCCGGAGGGAGGGTCACGTCGGCCGGCCCGTCGGCGTTGAAGTAGAGCAGGAAGTGCTCGTCTTCGATCGGCTCGCCGCGCAGGTCGGTGCCCGCGATGCCGTGGCCGTTGAGATACATCCCGAGTGCCTGCGCCCCATCGTCCCAGTCTTGGTCCTCCATGGGCCGGCCGTCCAGGTGCAGCCAGACGATGTCGTTGAGGCGGTCGCCCTCGCCGCCCTCGCCGGCGCGCACGGTGTTGCCGGTGAAGAAGCGCCGGCGCCGGAACGTCGGGTGCGTGCGCCGCAGCTCGATGCACGCGGCCGTGAACTCGACCAGCGGCTGGTCGGCCTGGTCCCAGTGCACCCAGCTGATCTCGGAGTCCTGGGCGTAGGTGTTGTTGTTGCCCTGCTGGGTCCGGCCGAGCTCGTCGCCGTGCAGCAGCATCGGCACGCCCTGGCTGAGCAGCAGCGTGGCCAGGAAGTTGCGCTGGGCCCGGGCCCGCTGAGCCAGCACCTCGGGGTCGTCGGTCGGACCCTCGACGCCGTGGTTCCAGGACCGGTTGTGGCTCTCGCCGTCCTTGCTCTGCTCGCCGTTGGCCTCGTTGTGCTTGTCGTTGTAGGAGACCAGGTCGTGCAGCGTGAAGCCGTCGTGGGCGGTCACGAAGTTGATGCTGGCGAACGGCTTGCGGCCGGTGTCCTCGTAGAGGTCCGACGACCCGGCCACCCTGGACGCGAACTCGCCGAGCGACGGCTCGCCGCGCCAGAAGTCGCGGACGGTGTCGCGGTAGGCGCCGTTCCACTCGGTCCACTGCGGCGGGAAGCCGCCGACCTGGTAGCCGCCCGGCCCGACGTCCCACGGCTCCGCGATCAGCTTGACCTGGCTGACGACCGGGTCCTGCTGCACGAGCTCGAAGAACGTGGCGAGGCGGTCGACGTCGTAGAACTCCCGCGCCAGTGCGGAGGCGAGGTCGAACCGGAAGCCGTCGACGTGCATCTCGGTGACCCAGTAGCGGAGTGAGTCCATGATCAGCTGGAGGGAGTGGGGGTTGCGGACGTTGAGTGAGTTGCCGGTGCCCGTGTAGTCCATGTAGTAACGCTTGTCGTCCTCGACCACCCGGTAGTACGCCGGGTTGTCGATGCCCTTCATGCTCAGCGTCGGCCCGAGGTGGTTGCCCTCGGCGGTGTGGTTGTAGACCACGTCGAGGATCACCTCGATGCCGGCCGCGTGCAGGGCCTTCACCATCGACTTGAACTCCTGCACCTGCTGTCCCGGTGCGCGGCCGGAGGCGGCGTACTCGGCATGCGGGGCGAAGAAGCCCAGGGTGTTGTAGCCCCAGTAGTTGCGCAGGCCCTTCTCGAGCAGGGTGCTGTCCTGGATGAACTGGTGCACGGGCATCAGCTCGATGGTGGTGACGCCGAGCCGGGTCAGGTGGTCGGTCACGGCCGGGTGCCCGATGCCGGCGTACGTCCCTCGCAAATCCTCAGGGATGTCGGGGTGCAGCTGGGTCAGGCCCTTCACGTGCGCCTCGTAGATGACCGAGTCGCTGTAGGGCAGATCGAGCCGGCGGTCGCCCTCCCAGTCGAAGAACGGGTTGATCACCACGCCCAGGGTCATGTGGGCCGCGGAGTCGTCGTCGTTGCGCGAGGCCTCGTCGCCGAAGTGGTAGCCGTAGAGGCTCTCGTCCCAGTCGATCTCGCCGCTGGTGGCCTTCGCGTAGGGGTCGAGCAGCAGCTTGTTGGGGTTGCAGCGCAGCCCCTCGGCCGGGTCCCACGGCCCGTGCACGCGGTAGCCGTAGCGCTGGCCGGGCTGCACGAGCGGCAGGTAGGCGTGCCACACGTAGGCATCGACCTCGGTCAGCTCGACCCGGGTCTCGACGAGCCCGCCGGTGGAGTCGTCGCCGAACAGGCAGAGCTCGACCTTCTCCGCGACCTCGCTGAAGAGCGCGAAGTTGGTGCCGCTCCCGTCGAACGTCGCCCCCAGGGGGTAGGGCCGTCCCGGCCAGATCTCCGCCACATCGGCCTCCGGTCGGTCCATGGTCGGGCTCTTTGGATCGATCAAAGCACACCTCGAGTCATGGGTCGGCGGTACCCCGTCCGGGGGTGATGAACCCCGCTCGCCTGGCCGGCTTCGAGCCGACTACCGGGCGGTAGCCTGAGGGCCATGCAGCGGACCATCTATGACGATGACCACGAGGCCTTCCGCGACTCGGTCAAGCAGTTCCTGGACCGCAGCGTGGTGCCCGATGTCGAGAAGCACGCGGCCGAGAAGGCGCTGCCGCGGGAGTTCTGGCTCGAGGCCGGCAAGCAGGGGTTCCTGGGGCTCGAGATCCCCGAGGAGTACGGCGGCGCCGGAGCCGCCGACTACCGCTTCAACGCCGTCCTGCTCGAGGAGCTCTCGAAGGTCAACGCCGCCCTCTCGTCATGCGTGGGCATCCACGCCGACATCGTGGCGCCGTACCTCGTCGAGCTGACCACCGACGAGCAGCGCCAGCGCTGGCTCCCGAAGGTCGCGAGCGGCGAGCTGCTCCTGGCCATCGGCATGACCGAGCCGTCCGGTGGCTCGGACCTCGCCGCGCTGCGCAGCACCGCCGTCCGCGACGTCGACGACTGGGTGATCAACGGCTCGAAGACCTTCATCACCAACGGCTACTCCGCCGACCTGGTGGTCACCGCCGTCCGCACCGCCCCGGAGAAGAAGGCCAAGGGCATCACGCTGTTCGCGATCCCGACCGACGCCGAGGGCTACAGCCGCGGGCGCAAGCTCGACAAGGTCGGCCAGGACGAGTCCGACACTGCCGAGATGTTCTTCGAGAACATCCGGCTCACCGACGGCGACATCGTGGGCGAGCTCGACCAGGGTTTCATCCACATGATGCAGAACCTGCCGCAGGAGCGCCTCGGCTGTGCCATCTCCAACCTCGCGCACGCCAAGCAGATCCTCGCCGAGACGCTGGTCTATGCCAAGGAGCGCAAGGCGTTCGGCGCCGGCATCGGCACCTTCCAGCACAACAAGTTCCTGCTCGCCGAGCTGTTCACCCAGATCGACGTCACCCAGGCCTACGTCGACCAGTGCGTCGTCGCCCACGACGCCAAGGAGCTGACGCCGATCGACGCGGCCAAGGCCAAGTGGTGGAGCTCGCAGGTGCAGAACGACATCCTCGACCACTGCGTCCAGCTCTACGGCGGCTACGGCTACATGAACGAGTACCGCGTCGCCCGGGCCTGGCGCGACGCCCGGGTCTCCAAGATCTGGGCCGGCTCCAACGAGATCATGAAGGAGCTCATCGGCCGCGACCTCGGCCTCTAGGCGGCCCACCGCCCCTCACGCAGGCGGGGCGCCGGGGGTCTCGCAGGTGCCGGTGAAGAACCCACCCACCGGCGGATCGGCCGTGTCCTGGACCGAGCCGGATGGCGCCCCGTTGGCGCTGTTCTGGTTGACGAACCGGACGCCCGGGTGCGTGCTGCCGAGTCCGGGCATGAAGAACTTCGCCTCGTTGACCACCTGCAGGAGGTAGTCGCCGGGAAAGCCCGCTCCCGAGTCGAAGAGGCCGTTGCCCCTGGCGTCGAGGCACATCGTGCCGCCGTCGTCGCCGGTGGTTCCGGGGCTCGAGCCGGTGCCCGAACTCGCCGCGAGGCCGGTCCGCAAGGAGTCGTTGGGGTCGTCGCAGGTGTCGGTGATGACATTGCCGGTGGCGGTGTAGTCGGTGTTGGCGGTGCCGAGCTGGTTCACCAGCCGGAGGCCGTCCTGGCAGTAGTCGGAGATCATGTTGTCGGTGATCTGGCCGACCACCGTCGCGGTGCCGGCCGCGCCCAACGAGACGCCGTCCCACCTGGTCCCGCTGATGACGTTGCCGATCAGCCAGATCTTGGTGGCCGGTGCGGTGTAGATGGGGTTGTTCAGGGTGATGCCGAAGTTGCTGCTGCCGACCCTGGTCAGCGCGATCGTGTTGTTCGCGAAGATGTACTCGTGCTGGCCCACACTGGCGTCCAGGTCGATGCCCGTGCCGGCGCCGGTGATCTTCGAGTCCCGCAGCACGAGCCGGCGGGCGTTGTTGGCCTCGATGCCCCGGTTGCCGCCCGTGACGATGGCCACCCGGTGGAGCTCCAGATTCTGTGCGGTGTTGTCGAGGTGGACCGTGTTGAGCGTCCCGCCCGAGCCAGGGGTCCCGGATCCGGTGACGGTGATGTTCCCGCCGGCGACGTCCTTGAGGTGGATGCCGTAGCCGGCGCCCGTGGTGGACAGACTCTTGAAGGTCATCCCGTCCGGACCGATGAACTGGCCGTTGACCGAGAGCGCCGTGAGTGTCTTCGCGCTGATGACGTTGTTGGTGTTGGTGATCACCACGGGGGCAGCGCCACCCGCCACCGACACGCTGCCGTTGGAGGTGATCGGCCCGGTCAGGCGGATTGCCCCGCTGTCGTGGTCGGAGATCTGGACGGCGTAGCCGCCGGCGGGGTCGGCCATGTTGCCGATCGCTCCGCCGTAGCTGACGCTGCCCGTACCACCACTGACGCGGAAGGCAGTGATGCTCTGCCCGGCCAGCGAGCCCGATGGGAGGGTGATCGCGGCGTTGGTCGAGTTCACCACCGAGATCCCTTCCGTGCCGCCCGTCGACGTTGCCGAGCCGCCGCTGATGGTGATGCCGTCCGCGTTGGCGAGGCGCAGGGCGACGTCGGTCGTGGTCAGGTTGACGGTCCCGAAGGTCAGGTCGCCGCCGGTGTTCCCGATGTGGATGCCGGTGGTGGTGGTCCCCGTCGATGTGATGACGCTGTCGATCGTGCCGGTCGTGACCGTGGTGGTGATCTTGATGGCGCCGGCACCGCCGCTGGCCCTGATGGCATTGAGGCCGTTGGCGGTGAAGGTCAGCTGGCCGGCGTTGTCGGCGAGGAAGGCCTGGCCGGTGGGCGACGTGATGTCCACGGTCACGTCCCAGAACGTCCAGTCGCCGGTGGTGCCGACCAGGTCGACGCCCGGACGGGTGCCGAGGATCTTGGTGTCCATGATGGTGCCGCCGTTGTCGCCGGCGTTGCCGGCTATCGCCGGGGTGGCGCGGGTGCCGACAAAAGTGACGCCCCGTACGGTGTTGCCGCTGCCCAGGTTGACCGTGGTGTTGATGCTGGGCGACTTGGTGCCGTCTGCGTCGAAGAGCGTGACGCCGCCGACGATGAGAGGGGCACCCTCACCGAGGAGCTGCTGCTGCTGCTGCAGGTCGACATCGGTGTCGTAGCCGGTGGACACACCACTGCCGTAGAGGACGTAGATGAGGTCGTTGGAGGCGTTTGCGGCCACGTCGGCCGCCTCGAGGGTCTGGAAGGGCGACGACGAGCGGCCGTCGCCGCCGACCCCGGCGCTGTTGTCCACGTACCAGACCCGGTTCGAGACGGAGAGGTTCACGGTCGAGGGCGCCGACGTACCGATGCCGTCGGAGACCTGGTAGGTGAACGAGTCCGAACCGGTGTAGCCGATCGCCGGCGTGTAGGTGAAGGAGCCGTCCGCGAAGAGGACCACGTCACCGTGGGCTGCGCCCGAGGAGTTCACGGTCGTGAGTGCCGTCTCGGGCCCGTCGGGGTCGGTGGCGTTGGCGAGGAGGTTGATGCCCGACGTGCGGGCGGGCTGCCCGGTAGGCACGGTGCGGTCCACCCAGAGCCGGGTGTTGCCGGTCGTCGGGTACGACTCGCCGCTGTCAGTGGGTGCGGCGTTGGCTGGCGCGCAGGTGACGGTCATGGAGACGGTCGCGGTGCTGCCGCCGTTGAGGGTGTAGGTGAAGGTGTCCGCGGTGCCGCCGGCGTCGGTGTTGCAGTAGCTGGCGTCGGGTGCGTAGGTGAGGCCGGTGTGGGCGCCGGCGGTGCCGCCGGTCAGGGCGACGGTGCCGTTGGCGGGCTGGGTCACCGAGCTGATCGTCTTCGGTCCGCCGTCGGTGTCGGTGTCGTTGGTGAGCACGGGCACCGCGGTCGCTGGCGGCGGCCTTGGCGACCGTTGCTGCGTCGTTGACCGCGACCGGGTTGTCGTCGACGCAGGTCACGGTGATCGACACGGTGGCGGTGGAGCCGCCGTTGAGGGTGTAGGTGAAGGTGTCTGCGGTGCCGCCGGTCTGGCTGTTGCAGTAGTCGGCGTCGGGTTGGTAGGTGAGGCCGGTGTGGGCGCCGGCGGTGCCGCCGGTCAGGGCGACGGTGCCGTTGGCGGGCTGGGTGGCGGAGGCGATCGTCTTCGGTCCGGCGTCAGGGTCGGTGTCGTTGGTCAGCGCGGGTACGGCGGTCGCGGCCGCGGACTCGGCGACCGTTGCTGCGTCGTTGACCGCGACCGGGTTGTCGTCGACGCAGGTCACGGTGATCGACACGGTGGCGGTGGAGCCGCCGTTGAGGGTGTACGTGAAGGTGTCCGCGGTGCCGCCGGTCTGGCTGTTGCAGTAGTCGGCGTCGGGTGCGTAGGTGAGGCCGGTGTGGGCGTTGGCGGCCCCGCCGGTCAGCACGACGGTGCCGTGGGCGGGGTCGGTCGCGGACGCGATCGCCTTGGGGCCGGCGTCGGGGTCGGTGTCGTTGGCCAGCACGCTGACCGCCGATGCGACCGCGTCCTCGCTCACGGTCGCGCTGTTATTGACCGCGACCGGGTTGTCGTCGACGCAGGTCACGGTGATCGAGACCGTGGCGGTGGAGCCGCCGTTGAGGGTGTAGGTGAAGGTGTCCGCGGTGCCGCCGGTCTGGCTGTTGCAGTAGTCGGCGTCGGGTTGCGTAGGTGAGGCCGGTGTGGGCGCCGGCGGTGCCGCCGGTCAGGACCACGGTGCCGTGGGCGGGCTGGTTGGCCGAGCTGATGGTCTTGGGGCCGCCGTCGGAGTCAGTGTCGTTGGTGAGCACCGCGACCGCGGTTGCGGCGGCGTCCTCGGCCAGGGTCGCGGAGTCGTCGACCGCCACTGGTGGGACGTCGACCGGACACGTGACGGTCATGGAGACGGTCGCGGTGCTGCCGCCGTTGAGGGTGTAGGTGAAGGTGTCCGCGGTGCCGCCGGCGTCGGTGTTGCAGTAGCCGGCGTCGGGTGCGTAGGTGAGGCCGGTGTGGGCGCCGGCGGTGCCGCCGGTCAGCACGACAGTGCCGTTGGCGGGCTGGGTGGCCGAGCTGATGGTCTTGGGGCCGGCGTCGGTATCGGTGTCGTTGGTGAGCACGGGCACCGCGGTCGCTGCGGCGGCCTTGGCGACCGTTGCTACGTCGTTGACTGCGACCGGGTGGTCGTCGACGCAGGTCACGGTGACCGAGACCGTGGCGGTGGAGCCGCCGGGGGTCAGCGTGTAGGTGAAGGTGTCCGGAGCGCCACCGGCCTGGGAGTTGCAGTAGCCAGCGTCGGGGGCATAGGTCAGCCCGGAGTGCGCGCCGGCGGTGCCGCCGGTCAGGACCACGGTGCCGTGGGCGGGCTGGGTGGCTGAGGCGATCGCCTTGGGGCCGGCGTCGGGGTCGGTGTCGTTGGTCAGCACGCTGACCGCCGAGGCGACCGCGTCCTCGCTCACGGTCGCGCTGTTGTCGACCGCCACCGGGTCGTCGTCGACGCAGGTCACGGTGATCGAGACCGTGGCGGTGGAGCCGCCGTTGAGGGTGTAGGTGAAGGTGTCTGCGGTGCCGCCGGCTTCGGCTGTTGCAGTAGTCGGCGTCGGGTGCGTAGGTGAGGCCGGTGTGGGCGCCGGCGGTGCCGCCGGTCAGCACGACGGTGCCGTGGGCGGGGTCGGTCGCGGACGCGATCGCCATCGGGCCGGCGTCGGCGTCGGTGTCGTTGGCCAGCACGCTGACCGCGGTCGGAGCCGAGTCCTCGCCCACCGTCGCGCTGTTGTCGACCGCCACCGGGTGGTCGTCGACGCAGGTCACGGTGATCGAGACCGTGGCGGCGGAGCCGCCGGGGGTCAGGGTGTAGGTGAAGGTGTCTGCGGTGCCGCCGGCCTGGCTGTTGCAGTAGTCGGCGTCGGGTGCGTAGGTCAGCCCGGTGTGCGACCCGGCGCTGCCGCCGGTCAGCACGACGCTGCCGTGGGCGGGGTCGGTCGCGGACCGGATCGCCATCGGCCCGCCGTCGGCGTCGGTGTCGTTGGTCAGCACGAGACCGCGGTCGCGGCGGCGTCCTCGGCCACGGTCACGGAGTCGTCGAGGGCCCTCGGCGGCCGGTTGTGGTTGCCGCCGCCACTGTCGTCCGTGATGGTCACGGTGACGGTCGCGGTGTCGGTGCCCCCGCGCCCGTCGCTGACCGTGTACGTGAACCTGTCGGTCCCGGTGCCGCCAGCAGGCACAGCGTCGAAGGCGCCAGCGGGGTCGTAGCTGACGCTGGTGCCGTTGTTGGTGACCTTGCCGGCGGTGCCGGCGGCGCCCACTGCGGTCACCGACAGGCTGTCGCCGTCCGGGTCGGAGTCGTTGGCCAGCACGTTGACCACCACAGCCGAGGAGTCCTTGCCAACGGTGGCGCTGTCGTCGACCGCCACGGGACCGGATCCCGTCGGCGGCGGGTTCTTCTGCACGACGATCTCGCAGCTGCGGCTCACCACGTCGTCCGGGTCTGCAAATGCCCGGTCCCTCTCACCGGGGCCGCAGCGAAGCACGTCCCGCGATCCGACGCCGTCACGACCCTCGAGCCGGTCGTTGCCCGCCCCGCCGACCAGCACGTCGCTGCCCGGACCGCCGACCAGCACGTCGTTGCCTGTGCCGCCCTTGAGCCGGTCGTTGCCGCCGCGGCCGTCCAGCTTGTCGGGGCCGCCCCGCCCACAGAGGACGTTGGGCCCGCTGCCGCCCACCAGCCGGTTGGGTCCCGACGTGCCCACCGTCGTACAACCGCTGGGCGCCGCGGTGGCGTTCGTGCCGTGCACGACCTGCAGGGCGCTCATCGTGAGTACAGCAACCGCGAGGGCTGCCGCGTGTGCAAAGCGTGAGTTGACCGGGCGGGCATGCGACGTCGAGAGGTCCACCCGTGGAAGGTAGGTACTGCTGGTGGCACGTTCTACCCAGTTCTGGACGTTCGCGGCCCGGAGCTGCGCCGTGCCGCCGCTCTAGCCGCTCAGGTGCCGGAGTGCGTCGAGCAGGTCGTCCGGCGCGTGCGCGGTCGTCGCGCAGCCGCTCCAGCACGGCCGCCGGCAGGTCGTCGAGCCCGCGCACCTCCTGGTGCAGGCGCTCCATCGTGGTGTCCAGCGTGTACGCCGTGCTGGCGGCCTCGAGCAGCCCGTCGAGCAGCTCCTGGGGCACCTCGCGGCGGTACTTGTAGTAGATCTTGTGCTCCAGGCTGGCCCAGAAGTCCATGGCCACGGTGCGGAACTGCACCTCGACCAGCACCGGCACCTGACCGCCGGAGAGGAAGACCGGCACCTCGACCAGCGCGTGCAGGCTGCGGTAGCCGTTGGCCTTGGGCGTCGTGATGTAGTCACGCACCTCGACCTGGTGGATGTCCTCCTGCTGGATGAGCAGGTCGAAGACGCGGTAGACGTCGGAGACGAAGCTGCAGGTGACCCGCACCCCGGCGATGTCGGTGACCCGGCTGCGGATCTCCTCGAAGGACGGCCGGTCCTCCGGCTCGAGCCCCTTGTGGCGCATCTTCTGCACCAGGCTCTCGGGGCTCTTCAGGCGGGAGGACACGTGCTCGATCGGGTTGTAGTCATGGAGGTTCGCGAACTCGTCGCGCAGGATGCTCAGCTTCGTCACGACCTCCTCCATGCCGAACTTGTGCTCGAGCATGAAGCGACGGAAGTCCTCACCCGGGTACGGCGGCTGCCCGTCCGAGGTTGCGGTCACCCAGCCAGCGTACGCACGGGCGATCAAGGCCCGAGCCCGGCCCGAGACACCGCTCAGCCAAGCCTCAACTTGGTTGCGGCCCGGCTCCGCGGTGAGGACCATTCGGGGCATGACGTCCGATCAGTCCGAGGCCGCACCCCGCCTCGGGCCCCACGAGGACGAGCCCCACGACGAGGGCGGGCTCCACAACCGGCTGAACTGGCTGCGGGCCGGCGTACTCGGCGCCAACGACGGGATCGTCTCGACGGCCGGCATCGTGGTCGGCGTGGCCGGTGCGTCGTCCGACCGCACCACGATCCTGGTTGCCGGCGTGGCGGGCCTGGTCGCCGGAGCGCTGAGCATGGCCACGGCGGAGTACGTGTCGGTCTCCGGTCAGCGCGAGTCGGAGCGGGCGCTGCTTCGCAAGGAGGCCCGCGAGCTGCGCGACGACCCGGAGGACGAGCTCGCCGAGCTGGCCGGCATCTACGTCGAGAAGGGCCTCGACGAGGACCTGGCTCTGAAGGTGGCCGAGCAGCTCACCGAGCACGACGCCCTCGGCGCACACGCCGAGGCCGAGCTCGGGATCGACCCGGACGACCTCACCAACCCCTGGGACGCGGCGTTCGCGTCGCTGGTCTCGTTCAGCCTCGGCGCCCTGCTGCCGCTCGTGACGATCCTGCTGGCGTCGTCGCAGCTCCGGGTCGGCGTGACCTTCGCCGCGGTGACGGTGGCCCTGGCCGGCACCGGCTGCGTGAGTGCGCGCCTCGGCCAGGCCCCGGTCCGCCGGGCGGTGGTGCGCAACGTGCTGGGCGGTGCCGTGGCCATGGCGGTGACGTTCGGGGTCGGGAGCCTGCTCAACAGCACCGGCGTCGCATGACTCGGATGTTTGCGGCCGTGCTGCCGCCCGAGGAGGCGATCGACCACCTCGACGAGTTCCTGTCCGTACGCCGCGAGGCTGCCGACTTCCGCTGGTCGCTCTCGGCCCAGTTCCACGTCACGTTGGCCTTCATGGACGACGTGCCCGACCGCAGCTACGACGACCTGCTCGAGCGGCTGGAGACGGCCGGGAAGCGGCGTACCGCCTTCACGACACGGATCGCCGGAGGCGGCGCCTTCCCCAACCCGCGGCGGGCCCGCCTTCTCTACGCCGGCCTCGAGCTGACCCCCGAGTCCGAGGAGGAGCTCAGCCGGCTGGCCACGGGCGCGCGAGCCGCGGCCACCCGGGCCGGGGTGACGGTGGACGGGCAGCGGTTCCGCCCGCACGTCACGGTGGCCCGCCTGTCGCGACCGACGGAGGTCAGCAACTGGGTCCGCCTCCTCGACACCTACGAAGGCCCCACCTGGCCGGTCGACCGGATCACCCTCGTTGCGTCGTACCTCGGCGAGGGACCAGGCCACCGCCCTCGCTACGAGACCGTCGCCGAGCTCCCGTTTGCGGGGTAGTCCCGGGTCAGTGGCGGGTGAAATCGCGGGATCGAGCCGCCACTGACCCGGGACTACCCCGGCGGGGGCGGGCTGGCTAGGACTTGGCTCACACGCCCGGGGAGTGGGCCGGTCTGTCGCTCGTGGCTCAGGTGTCCTACGTTGCCCCGGTGAAGATTGCAGTTGCCAGGGAGACCCGCGAGGGCGAGACCCGGGTCGCGATGGTTCCCGAGCTGGTCGGAAAGCTGACCGGCTTGGGCGCCGAGGTCGTCGTCGAGCCGGACGCCGGACGCGGCGCGCTGATCGCCGACCAGGAGTACGTCGACGCGGGCGCCACCATCGACGCCGGCGCGCTCGACGACGCCGACGTCGTGGTCGCGGTCCAGCCTCTCCCCACCGAGTCCGTCCGCCGCCTGAAGAAGGGAGCGGCGACGTTCTCGTTCCTCCCGGTCAACCAGGAGCAGCGCCTGATCGCGGACCTGCGCGACAGCGGCATCACCAGCTTCTCCATGGAGCTGGTGCCGCGGATCTCGCGAGCCCAGTCGATGGATGCGCTCAGCTCGCAGGCGCTGGTCTCCGGCTACCGCTGCGCCATCGTGGCCGCCGGGATGCTGCGCCGCTTCTTCCCCCTCAACATGACCGCGGCCGGCACGGTGCAGCCCGCCGAGGTCGTCGTGCTCGGCGCCGGGGTCGCCGGCCTGCAGGCGATCGCGACCGCGAAGCGCCTCGGCGCGGTGGTCCGGGCCTACGACGTACGCGCTGCTGCGGCCGAGGAGATCCGCTCGATGGGCGCGAAGGCCATCGAGCTCGAGCTCGAGACCCTGGAAGGCGCGGGCGGCTACGCGCGGGAGATGACCGAGGACCGGGCAGCGACGGCAGCGCGAGCTGCTGACGCCGTTCATCGCCAACGCCGACGCCCTGATCACCACCGCTGCGGTGCCGGGTCGGCAGGCGCCGATGCTGGTCACCACCGCGATGGTCGAGCAGATGAAGGCAGGCTCGGTCGTGGTCGACCTGGCCTCGGAGACCGGCGGCAACGTCGAGGGCTCGGTGGCCGGCGAGGTCATCCGGATCGGCAACGCCCAGGTCTGGGGCGGCAAGAACATCCCCTCGCAGATGCCCGGGCCGGCCTCGCGGCTCTACGCCCAGAACGTCGTCAACATCCTCACGCTGATGACGGCTGCTGCCGACAAGGAGACCAACGCCGACGCGCAGTTCGCGCCCGACTTCGACGACGAGATCGTCGCCGGCGCCTGCGTGACCCACGACGGCGCGATCCACCACGAGCCGACCCGCGAGGCGATCGAGGGATCGGTCGCCGCGCCCGCGGAGGAGCCCGCCGACGTACCTGCGGAGACACCAGCGGAAGGAGCCGGGGAGTGAACGACCTCGTCCTCGACAACGGGATCGTCTGGCTGACGATCTTCATCCTCAGCGTCTTCGTCGGCATCGAGGTGATCTCCAAGGTCTCCTCGACGCTGCACACGCCACTGATGTCCGGCGCCAACGCCATCCACGGCGTGATCCTGCTCGGCGCGATCCTGGTGACCGGTACGGCGGAGGGCAACGTCGCCACCGTCGTCGGCCTGATCGCGATCGTGCTCGCCGCGGTCAACATGGTGGGCGGCTTCCTGGTGACCGACCGGATGCTGCAGATGTTCACCCGCAAGAAGAAGCCGGTCTCGACAAGCTCGACCAGCCGACGCCGGGGGGAACGCCTGATGCCTACCTGGGCCCAGCTCATCTACCTGATCTGCGCGATCTGCTTCATCCTCGCGCTGAAGGGCCTCTCCGGCCCCAAGACCGCCCGCACCGGCAACCTGATCGGCGCCGGCGCCGCCGTGGTGGCGTGCGCGCTGCCGTTCTTCTACGTCGACGACATGCAGAACATCGGCCTGATCCTGCCGGCCATCGCGATCGGCAGCATCGGCGGCGCGTTCGGCGCGCAGCGGGTGCAGATGACGCAGATGCCGCAGATGGTGGCGCTGTTCAACGGCGTCGGCGGCGGCGCGGCCGCGCTGGTCGCCCTGCTCGAGCTCGAGCACTTCGTCGACAGCGAGGTGCCCGGTTTCTACCTGGTCGCGACCGCGTTCACGATCGTGGTCGGCTCGGTGTCGTTCTCCGGCTCGGTGATCACGTTCGCCAAGCTGCAGGACCTGATGACCTCGCGCCCGGTGACGTTCCCCGGCCTGCCGATCCTCTTCGGCGGCTCGCTGATCGCCGCGGTCGTGCTCTCGGTGCTGGTGGTCAACGACGCCGACCATGACCCTCGGCATCGTGCTCGCCCTGCTCGGCCTGGTGATCGGCGTCCTGCTGGTGATGCCGGTCGGTGGTGCCGACGTACCGATCGTGATCTCGCTGCTCAACGCGTTCACCGGCCTGACCGTCGCTGCAGGCGGCTACGTGCTCCAGAACACCCTGCTGCTCGTCGCCGGCACCCTGGTCGGTGCCTCCGGCACGCTGCTGACCCTGCTGATGGCCAGCGCCATGGGCCGCTCGGTCGCCAACATCCTGTTCGGCGCGCTGAAGGGCGGGTCGACGCTCGGCGGTGGCGAGGCCTCGGACCGGCCGGTGAAGTCCGCTGGTCCCGAGGACGCCGCGATCATGCTCAACTACGCCGAGCGCGTGATCATCGTGCCCGGCTACGGCCTCGCGGTCGCCCAGGCCCAGCACACCCTGCGCGAGCTGGTGGACCTGCTCAACGAGCGCGGCATCGTGACCGACTACGCCATCCACCCGGTGGCAGGCCGGATGCCCGGCCACATGAACGTGCTGCTCGCCGAGGCCCAGGTGCCCTACGAGCAGCTCAAGGAGATGGACGACATCAACGGCGACTTCAAGGACACCGACGTGGTGCTCGTGGTCGGCGCCAACGACGTGGTCAACCCGGCGGCCAAGACGACCCCCGGCGCGCCGATCTACGGCATGCCGATCCTGGACGTCGACGAGGCCAGGGCGGTGATCTTCATGAAGCGCTCGATGCGGCCCGGGTTCGCCGGCATCGAGAACGAGCTGCTCTTCGAGGAGAAGACCACGCTGCTCTTCGGCGACGCCAAGGACACCATGGGCAAGCTGCTCAACGCGGTCAAGGCGCTGTAGGAGCTCGTAGCCGACCTGCGGTCAGCGACGTCTGAGCAGCTTCCACAGCGCCACGAGCACCACGGCGCTGCCCAGAGCGGGCCAGGCGTAGCGGCGCAGGAGGATGGGGAGCACTGTCGTGCCCAGGTCGAGATCATCCGATCGCGACGGTGACTGCTGCGGGCGGTCGGCGGCGGCAGGCTCGAGCGCGGTGACGCTGGCGTCGACGCCGGCGCCATCGCCGTTCCTCAGGTCTGCCTCGAGGCGGGCCGCGAACTCAGCGAGGATCTTGTCGCTCACTTCCTGCAGCACCGGCCGGCCGAACTGGGCGGCCCGACCGGTGATGTTGAGATCCGTGAGCACCTCGACGGCCGCCCCGTCGTCGGCCGTCGGAGCGAGGTTCGCGGTCACGACGACCGAGGCCGCGCCGTTGCCGCGGCTGTCCTTGCCCTTGGCCTCGATGACGGCTCGCCTGGCCTGTTCGTCGCGCTCGACGAACAGGCCGGTGCCCTTGTAGCTCATGGAGATCGGGCCGAGCTTCACCTTGCAGGATCCTTCGAAACGCTCGCCGTCGAACGACGTCATCGCGGCGCCCGGGAAGCACCCGGCGACCCGCTCGAGGTCGTTCAGCGCGGCCCAGGCGACCTCGACGGGAACCGGGACGGTGAAGTGGTGGGTCAGTTGCATCAAGCTCTCCGTACTGTCGGATCCGCCGGTCGGCTACTTGTCGATGCTGAGCTGCCCGGCATGCCCCCAGCTCTCCTTGGGGATGTCGTGGATGACGACGATCGTGTTCTCCCGCTTGCAGTCGAAGTGCTCGACCATGGCATCGGTCATCACTTCGACCAGCCGACGCTTCTGGTCGACCGTTCGTCCTTCCCACGTCTCGACAGTCACGACTGGCATGGTCACCTCCGGTTGGGTGGGCTCTGGCGTCGGCGACGGCGCCGCCGACGGGTGTTCGGTCAGTGCGCGGCGAGCCGCTGGCTCGCCAGGTAGGCGAGTGCGATGTCCTGGCTCGCCATGCCCTCGGTGATGATCAGCGCCCGCTGGTTGGCGTCCGTGCGACCCGGGTGGCCGCCCGAGACGACATCGCCGACGGTCGCCGACACCCACTCGGGCGCGTCGTCGCCGTAGTAGGCGATGAGCTCCTTGCGCAGCTGGTCCCGGCTGTCGACGAGGAACAGGTCGGCGTTCTGCGCGAAGTCCCGGCCGGGCTCCGCGGTCCCGACTGCCGCGACGACCGCCCCGGGGCTCACCCAGCTGTCCTCGATGACCGCCTGGTCGGCGGAGGTGGCGGTCAGCACGAGCGCAGCCTCGCGGACGGCGTCCTCTGCCGTCGCGGATGCCTGCACCTTGATGTCCGGGTAGGCGTCGGCCAGGTCGGCGACGAGCGCGTCGCGGCGCGGTGCTGTGCGGGATGCCACCCGGATCTCCTCGATGTCGAAGAGATCTGTGTAGTAGGTGACGCAGCTACGGGCCATCCGGCCGGCTCCGACGATCGCGAGGGTCTTCGAGTCCGGGTTCGCGACGGCGTGGGCGGCCACGACGATCGAGGCGACGGTGCGTTGGGCGTAGTTCCACGTCTCGTCGACGAGCGCGATCGGGAGCGTGGTGGCGGGGTCGACCAGCAGGATGAGCCGGGTGCACTGTGGCGAGGACTCGTCGAGGGGATGGGAGACCACCCGCAGGCCGGCCACCGGGATCTCCTCCAGTACGGCGGCCTTCATGTGGTAGTCGTTGCCCCACTTGTCGGGCGCGATGTTGAGGCTCCGGGGGACGGGCCACTGGATCTTGCCGGCCGCATCCCACTCCAGCACGCGCCTGACCTCGGCAATCACGTCGGCAGGGCTCAACACCCGTTGGCATTCCTCGGCGCTGATGAAGAGGGGCGCGCTTGACATCGGCTTCTCCTGTGGGTCTAGTGGTAACACCTCTTAACAGTTGGTACGGTAGCCCACGAGCCTCGCGCTCGTCCAGACTGGTGTCTGGACAGTCACCAACATCACTGGTAGGAAGTAAGTTGTCATATCAGTTGAACGGGAGCAGGAGAGATGCGTCGATTCGAATGTCTTGAGGTTCTGGCGCCGATGATCGACGACGACCTGGTGATCAGCAATGTCGCTCGGACCTCGTTCGAGTGGCACATGCTGTGCCCTCGGGAGGGCAACCTCTACACGATGGCGATGGGCATGGTGACCTCGGTCGCCCACGGGCTCGCTCTGTCCCTGCCGCACCGGCGCGTGATCGCGCTCGACGGTGACGGCGGCATGCTGCTCAACCTCGGAGCTCTCGCGACGATCGGCAACACCGCTCCCGCCAACCTGATCTCGATCGTCTTCGACAACGCCGCGTACGCATCGACAGGCGGCCTGCCCACGGCCACGGCGGGTCGCACCGACCTCGCCGCGATCGGTCGTGGCGCCGGCATCGACGGCTCGGTGGCCGTCTCGGAGCTGGCTGACTTCACCGCCGCCATCACCAAGGCCTTCGCCGAGCCGGGGCCTTGGCTGATCGTGGCCCAGGTCGTCAACGAGAAGCCCCGGTCGAGCCGAAGCTGATGGACGGGCGCGAGAACAAGTACCGCTTCGTCCGCTACATCGAGCAGACCGAAAGCACGACCATCCTGAAGCCATCGATCGTGGGAAGAGGCTGACCCGCCAGTGAAGAGCAATGAGGCAACGATCGTCGTTGATGCCTTGCGGGCGGCGGGGTTCGACTTCGCGGTCACGCTCCCGGCGACGCAGATCCACACCCTCCAGGACCAGCTCAGCCACCACCCGGACTTCACTCATGTCGCGGTCACCAACGAGGCAGAGGGCTGCGCGATCGCTGCCGGCGCCTGGCTCGGCGGCAAGATGCCGGTGCTCGTGGTGGAGACCTCGGGCATCCTCCTGTCGACGTACACACTGTTGCGACTGCACGCGACGTTCGGCATCCCCCTGCTCATCCTGTCGACGTACCGCGGAGGCCTCGGCGAGCAGGAGTGGTACGCCGTGCACACCGGCGCCGCGCTCCCGGGGCTCCTCAACACGCTCCGGGTGCCCAGCCACGTCATCAACAGCATCGACGAGGTCAAGACGGTCGTGAAGGAAGCGCGGAGCACGCTCGACGCGAGCCTTCACCCGCTGTCGCTGGTGATGTCCATCCGGGTCACCGACCTCGACTGACGCCGAGAGGCGAGGCTCAGCCGAGGACCCGCAGCACGGCCCGGCGCAGCAGGACTCCGGCCAGGTGGCTCTTGTACTCGGGAGTGCCGTCGAGGTCCGCGCTGGGCCGCAGGGTCGCCGCCAGCTGCTCGACGCACTGGTCGAGCGCGCCGGCCCCGTCGGCGCTCAGCAAGGCCTCGAGGTCGGGTAGGCGGCGGGCCACCTGCCCTGCTCCTCCGACCGCGATCCTGAGGTCCTGCGAGGACGTGCGGACCGCGGCCACCGAGACCACCGGCCGCTCCCTCAGGACGATCCGCTCGTAGGCAACCGCGTCCCCGGCGGCCGGCGCGGTCACGTCGATGGAGACCAGCAGGTCGTCCGGCTCGAGCGCTGAGTCGTAGGGTGCGTGCGCGAAGTCCAGGATGTCGACCGTGCGTCGCCCGTCCGGACCGGCGATCTCCAACGTCGCGCCGAGGGCGGTGAGCAGCGTCATCGGATCGGAGTTCGGGTCCGCGAAGCAGAGGTTGCCACCCAACGTCCCCGCGATCCGGATCCGCCGGTTGGCGATCTGCCCCTCGAGGGCGGCGAGCTCCGGGAGAGCATCGCGGATCAGGTCCGACCGCTCCAGCTCGTCGTGTGTGGTGCCGGCGCCGATGCGGATCGTTCCGCCCCGCTCGCTGAGCCCGCGGAGCTCGGGGATCCGCTTGCAGTCGACCAGGCGCTCCGGGTTCGACAGGCCCAGCTTCATGAGCAGCAGCAGCTCGGTCCCACCCATGTAGACCGACGCGTCACCATCGGCCTCGGCAAGATCTGCCACGGCCTCCTCGACCGAGGTCGGGCGGGTCAGCTCGAAAGCCTCGAGATACACGGCTATTCCCCCTTGCTCGGCGACCGGTCCCAGGCCAGAGCCGCATGGTCGCGCACGGCGCGCCAGACGGCTTCGGGATGGAGCGGGAGCGATCGAATGCGTACGCCGACCGCGTCCTGCACCGCGTTGGCGATGGCCGGCGCCACGGCGATGATGCCCGCCTCGCCGACGCCCTTGGCGCCCTGCGGGCCGGGGCCGTCACCGTTCTCGACGAGCACCGACTCCAGCCCCTGGCTGGGCAGCGCGTCCATGGTCGGCACGCGGTACTCGATCAGGTTCGCGTTCTGCAGCTCGCCGTCGTAGGCGACCAGCTGCTCGGTGGAAACAAACGTCGTGCCGATGCCCATCATGGCGGCTCCGATGTTCTGCCCGTGACAGGCGGCGAGCGGAGAGTACCTTGCCGGTCTCGATGAGCGAGACACAAGCCAGTTGGCGCAGGTGGATCTGTCCGGTCTCGACGTCCACGTCCAGCTCGACCGCGGCAGAGCCGATCTCGTAGAACATGGTCGGGAATGTGGTGCGACCGAGCGGAGTGACGGCGCACGTGCTGCCCCGTCTGGGTCAGCCCGCCGAACTCACGTACTGGACAGGCGGGAAGCTGCTCGGCCATCAGCGTCCCGAGCGGCACGCGCTCGTCGCCACCAACGAGCTCGATGCCATCGAGACGGAGGTCGGCAGGCGGAGCGACCCGAAGCGGCCCAGGCCTCCGCGAGCTCGTCCATGAGCCGGGCGGCGGCATCCTCGACGGCGAGCCCGATGCCGATGGTGGTGCGGCTGGCGTTCGTTCCTCGGTCGAAGGGCGCTTGGTCGGTGTTTGCCGAGCCGGACCTGCACCCGTTTCGACAGGCACCGAGAGGGCTCGCGCGGCGATCTCGCGCGAGCACGCCGTGCACGCCCTGCCCGAGCTCGGCGGCGCCGGCGACGACCTCCAAGGACCCGTCGGGGTGGAGGTGGATGATCGCACCGGCATGCGCGGCGCCGCCGCCGCCGTCCTTGACTCCGAGTGCCAGCGCTCGCCCGACGTTGACTGGCACTGGGTATGGGAGCCGGACCGAGTGAGGTGGCTGCGGCGGTGAGCGACTCCTTGAGATCTGCGTCGACGGGCTCATCGACGCCGACGTACAGGTCGTGCTCGCCGATGACATGCCGCATCCGGAAGGCCACCGGGTCTTCACCCAGCAGGAGAGCTATCTCGTCCATCGCGGACTCGGAGGCACACAGCACCTGAGACGTCGAGAAGCCGCGGTAGGCACCGGCCGGGACGTTGTTGGTGTAGACGGCGCGGCTGGTCGCGGCGAGGTGCGGGATCCGATATGGACCGCTCACCCGGAGTCGCGCCACGCATCGCGATGCGCGGGCCCTTGTCCGCATAGGCGCCGGTGTCGAACACGATGTCGCTCTTGCGACCGGTGATCGTCCCGTTCTCATCGAGAGCCGTCCACATCTCGACGGAGCAGCCGTGCCGCGTCACGGTGTCCACGGCTTCCTCGACATTGAGAAGCAGCTTGACGGGCCGCCCCGACAACCTTCGCCATGAGCGCCACAACCGGCTCGTACTTCGTCTCGCCCTTAGAGCCGTAGGCCGAGCCGACGTACGGCGCCCACACCGAGACTCGGGACGTGGAGAGGTTGAACATACGCACGAGGCAGTCTCACGCACGCGGAATGGTTGCTGCGTGCCGGAGATGATCGTGAGCCGGTCTTCGTCCCATGAGGCGATGCTGCAGTGCGGCTCCATGGCGTAGTGGTAGACCGCGGGGCAGGTGTAGATCGCGTGGTGAACATAGGCGGCCTCGGCAAGGGCAGTCTCGACGTCACCTACCTGATGGCCGGCCTCCCGACAAGACATTCGCAAGGGTGGCGGAGTGTGACGACAGCTCCGGGTGGATCGCCTCGGCGCCGTCGCGCATCGCCTCGAGAGGCGTGAGCAGCGGCGGCAGGGGCTCGATCTCGACATCAACGAGCCGCGCCGCCTCGTAGGCCTGGGCGCGGGTCTCGGCTACGACGGCGCAGACCGGCTCGCCGACGTAGCGCACCACGTCGATGGCCAGCATCGGCTGGTCGTCGACCAGCTCGCCGTCGTCGGGGTCGACATCGCCGAAGTCGTCGGCCGTCACCACCCGGACCACACCCGGGGCCGAGACCGCTGCGCTCGCGTCGATGCTCAGCAGGCGGCCGTGCGGCACCTGGCTCCGGACCAGGACCGCATGGAGCATGCCGGGGAATCCCAGGTCGGAGGTGAACCTTGCCGCCCCCGACACCTTGGCGATCTGCTCGTCCAGCTTGGAGGGCACGTCGGTCAGCTCTCCCTCAGCGCGGCGGCCGCGCGGCGCTCGTCGCGGACCCGCTGGGCGGCCCTGAGGATGGGCACGTAGCCCGTGCAGCGACAGATGTTCCCTTCCAACGCGTGCGCGATGTCGTCGTCGGATGCGTCGGGATCACGGTCGAGCAGGGCATGGCAGGCGATCACGAACCCAGGAGTGCAGAACCCGCATCTGGACAGCTTGCACCTCCTCCACGAACGCGCGCTGCACGTCACTGAGTGCCCCGTCCTGCCCGGCGCCCTGGATCGTGGTGAGCCTCCGACCTTCGGCCTCGATCGCGAGCGTCATGCACGAGGTGTACGGCTCCCCGTCCAGCAGCACCGTGCAGCTGCCGCACACCGACAGCTCGCACGATCGCTTGGTGCCGAGCAGGCCCAGAACAGTCGCGGATGGCATCGATGAGCAGCTCGTTCGTGGTGGCGCTGACGTGTGTCTGTCGACCGTTGAGCTCCAGCTCGAAGTCAACGGGAAGGTATTCAGCCGGGTGCGCGATTCGGCCGGGAACCATCAGGCACGTGGACCCTCCTGGGTTTGCCGCAAGTTGTGAGCCTCAAGTTCATCAGACTGTTGACGAAGCAAGTGAGCACACGTAAGTTATCATGCCAGTGGGGCATTGATCATCGGACGTGCAGCTGGACCTCACGTACGACGTCAATCGAGACCCACCTGGATGACCGGCAGTTCCTCTCGACTGGCAGCGCAGCCATCGGGAGCCGCTGGCCCCGGACCGAAAGGCCACCGCTCCATGACGGATCTCCGAGGGAACCACGGGGTGATGACCGACGGGCACCGGGTCGGCCTCAACGTGGCCGGGCTGTCCAAGGCGTACACCGCCGGGACCCTGGCGGCCAACGACGTCTCCTTCGCCCTGGAGCCAGGAGAGCTGTTCACGCTGCTCGGTCCTTCCGGAGTGGGGAAGACCACCACCTTGCGATCGGTCGCCGGGCTGGAGACTCCCGACGAGGGCGAGATCACCTGCGGCTACCGCCTGGTGTACTCGTCCAAGGAGAAAGTAGACGCGCCGTCAACCGTCGCGGCTTCGGCATGGTGTTCCAGTCCTATGCGATCTGGCCGCACATGACGGTCTTCGAGAACGTCGCCTTACCCCCTGACGGTACGACGCGCGAAGCAGCGCACTCGCCAAGCCGAGATCAAGGCGCGGGTGAGCGCGGCGCTCGCGAAGCGTGCGAGCTCGACGACCTGGAGGACCGCGCCGGCCACCCAGCTGTCCGGCGGCCAGCAGCAGCGGCTCGCGCTGGCGCGCGCCCTGGTGAGCGAGCCGCCGCTGCTGCTCCTCGACGAGCCGCTCTCCAACCTCGACGCCAAGCTCCGCGAGGAGATGCGGCTTCGAGCTGCAAGCAGCCTCCAAAGCGAGCTCGGCGTCACCACGCATCTACGTCACCCACGACCAGTCGGAGGCGCTGGCGCTGTCCGACCAGATCGGCGTCATGAACAAGGGAAGCCTCGAACAGGTCGGTAGCCCCAACGACATCTACCTCAAGCCGGCCACACGCTTCGTCGCGGAGTTCATCGGCTCCACCAACATCGTCGAAGGCGCGGTGGTCAAGTACCAAAAGGTGCCGACTGCATCGTCGAGACGAAGGCCGGGCGGGTCTGCGCACAGACGCTCGACGTACTCCGTGAGGGTGACGCCGTTGCGGTGTCGCTGCGCCCCGAGCTGGTCATGCTCGAGGAGCGGCCGGCGTCCCAGCCTCCGAAGGAGGGCTCGTGGGAAGGCGTCGTCCGGACGCGTGCCTACCTCGGCGAAGCGGCCGACCACCTGGTCGTGCTCAACGACGGTGCCGCCGAGCTCCGGGTGCGCACCGCCCCTGGCGCTTCGATCCCGCCGTCGACCGCCGTCGACGTAAACCTCGACGGAGCGATGGCACGTGCCTTCGCCATGCCTGCTGACGGAGACCAATAGCCACCCGGCTCGATCTCGGACCCAGTACATGTCGCTCAGCGCCCGAGCTTGCCGGCACGACGTGATCTCAGGAGGATCGCACATGAGGAGAATCAATACTCGCAGGAGCCTGGGGGTCGGATCAGTCCTTGCTCTGGCCCTGTCGGTGACCGTGGCATGCTGGCTCGGGCGACGAGGGAAGCGACGAGGACTCGAACGCTGCCGTGAAGGCGGCGGCCAGCAATGTCGCCGCTGACCGCCAGGACGTGCTCACCGCCGGAGCCGACAAGGAAGGCGATCTGTTCGTCTACACGGCAATGGGCCTCGACGACTTCAACACCTTCACCGAAGGTTTCAACGAGCTTTACCCCGACATCGACATCACGGTCTTCTCCGGCACCGGGGGGAAGGCAGTCCAGCGCGCACTGACGGAGTACCAGGCCGGCGAGCACAGCGTCGACGTCATCTTCGCGCCGACGACCGACATCGGCTACCTGGCGAAGGCCGGCGACCTGCAGGACTACTCGTCGCCCAACATCCCGGAAGGTGTCGACCAGAAGGCACTGAGTGGCCTGCCCGTCTAAACGTCAACCGGTTCGTCCTCGCCTGGAACACCGACCAGGTCAGCGAGAGCGAGGTCCCCGACTCGTACGAGGACCTGCTGGATCCCGGCTGGAAGGGCAAGGTGGGCATCGAGGCCGGTGACGTGCCGTGGATGGCCACCCTCTTCCAGGAGTGGGGCGAGGACGAAGGCAAGTACTACTTCGAGGCACTCGGTGACCAGGACCCGTTCGTGCAGGACAGCCACACCACGCTCGCCGAGCTCGTGGCCTCTGGCGAGGTGCCGATCTCCCCGACGGTCTACGACTACGACGCGGAGGGCCTCAAGCCTCAACGGTGCCCCCATCGACTGGAAGCCCATCGACCCCCTGGTCGCCTACCCCTACGTCGTCAGCCTGCCAGCTTCGCGCCGCACCCCAACGCGTCGATGCTCTTCATCGACTACATGCTGTCGAAGGAGGGCCAGCAGGGAATCGCCGACCTGGGCCGCACGCCCGCGAACCCGGATGTGCCTCCCACGCTGGAGGGACTGAAGGCGATGGGTGACATCCCGATCGTCTCGGTCGACCCCGTGACCTGGAGCGACGGCGTCAAGGACTTCGACGAGTTCTGGCAGTCGACGATCAGGAAACTGACACGTGGCAACGGCATCTCACCCCGTCTCTGGTCCGCGGGTTCCCGCGGATCAGAGGCGTGCTCCGGTCCCTGAGGCCGCGGCACCTCCTGTTCGCGATCTGCCTCGTCATCGTGGCCTACATCGTGATCGGGCCGCTGGTGTTCCTCGGCGTCGGCAGCATGTCGAGCGAGCTCAGCAACGGCAGGATCGGTGAGCTGACGTTCGACAACTATGTCAATGCTTACGCCGACAGCCGGGTCATCGAGCTCGACTCTTCAACTCGCTGGCCTTCTCGCTGGGCTCGTCGCTGGTGGCACTTGTCATCGGCACGGGCCTGGCATGGATCACCGAGCGCACGGATACGCCGTTGCGATCTGCCTTCCTGGCGTTCAGCCTGACTCCCCTGATCATGCCTGGTGTCCTTTTCGCCATCGGCTGGATCCTGCTGATCGGTCCTCGGGCCGGGATCATCTCCGGCTGGTGGCGCGACCTCACCGGCCTCGGGATGCCGCTGGACATCTTCTCGCTGCCCGGGATGATCTTTGTCGCCGGCATCCACTGGGCTCTGCTGGCCTTCTTGATCATGGCCGCGGCGTTCCGCTCGCAGGACCCCTCGCTCGAGGAAGCCGCGCTGATGTGTGGCGGGAGCAGGTGGTCGGCCGCGCGTCGGATCGTGCTGCCGCTGACTGTCCCGGCGCTGCTGTCCATGCTGCTGCTGCTCATCCTGCGCGGCCTGGAGACCTTCGAGGTGCCTGGCCTGATCGGGCTCCCGGCCGGTGTCGAGGTCTTCTCGTCGCGGATCTACCTGGCGGTGAGCCAGCTGCCCGCTGACTACGGGCTCGGCGGTGCGTACGCCGTCATGCTGCTGGCGATCACGGCGATAGGCGTCACCATCTACACCCGGCTCACGCGAGACTCGAGCCGCTACGCCACGGTCACTGGAAAGGGTTTCCGGCTGTCGACTGACGCGGCTCGGCAAGTGGCGCATCCTCACGACGTCGATCCTGGTCCTGTATTTCCTGGCGGTCGTGGTGCTGCCCGCGTTCGCGATCATGTGGAACTCGTTCATGCCGTTCACGACCCAGCCATCGATCGACTCGGCGAAGCTCTGGACCTTCGAGCACTACGATACTGCGTTCTCGGCCGAGCAGACCGGCCGGTCCGTGATCAACAGCCTCGGCCTGTCCGTGGGCAGCGCCACTGTGATCGTGCTCTTCGGTGCCGTGCTCGCCTGGATCACCATCAGATCCCGGATCCGAGGGGCGGTGATCCTGGAGCACTTGTCGGCCACGGCCCTGGTGTTTCCCGGCGTCGTGGTCGGGATCTCGCTGATCTGGGTCTACCTCACGCTGCCGGTCAACATTTACGGCACGATCTGGATCCTCTTCATCGCCTACCTCACGCGCTACCTGCCGTTCGGGCTGAGGTTCGCCTCGAGCTCGATGGTGCAGATGCACGTCGAGCTCGAAGAAGCCTCGCTCACCAGTGGCGCCACGGCTCTCCAGTCGTTCCGTCGGGTCATGCTTCCACTGATCTGGCCGGGGCTGGCCGCCGGCTGGCTGTACATCGTGGTGGTCTCCATGAGCGAGCTGTCGAGTGCCGTGTTCCTGTGGGAGCCCACCCAACTGGGTGCTCGCGGTCGTCATGTTCGACTACTGGTCCAACGGCGACTCCGGCCCGGTCTACGCGCTCGGCAGCCTGCTGATCGTCGCGCTGGTCCTGCTCACGGTCGTCTACGAGCGGATCAACAAGAAGGTGGGGGTGATCATGTAGGCCGCCTCCGGACCAGGTGAAGACAACCTGTTTCCTGCGCGTAAATGGCATGATGTATCACCACTTGCCCCGGGAGGAGCGATCGATGGCCACCAAGAAGGTCGGCACCCCGACGGTGTTCACGAGCATCCAGCGCACCAGCCCGACGACGCAGGTCCGGGACCAGCTCCTCGCGGCGATCGAGGCCGGTGAGTACCCGCCGGGCTCGATGCTCCCATCCGAGCGCATCCTGTGTGAGTCCTTCGGCGTCAGCCGGGTCAGTGTCCGCGAGGCACTGGCCGGCTTGCAGTCGACCGGCCTGATTCGCGTCGAGCACGGGCGAGGGGCCGTCGTCAGGGAATCGGTCAATTACGCGTACGCGGGGCCCTTCGGCCGCTACCTGAAGCTGCATGCGCCGAGCTGGTCCAGCTGCTCAGGGTGCGGGGCGCCCTGGACGAGCTGGCAGCGAGCGAGGCCGCCGAGCACGGCACCGCCAACGGGTTCCGGCAGATGCAGGCTGCTGCCGATGCGTTCGAAGAAGCGACCCAGGCGCCGAGCCGCGACCTGGAACGCATCGCCAACCTCGACATCGCGTTCTACCTCTCGATCGCCGAGCTGGGTCAGGGCGAACTCCTGCCTGGTCTGCTCAGCAAGCTGAACCAGGTGATGACGGAGTCGCGCCGGATGACCCGGTCCCTCCCGGGCCAGCTGGAGCGCTCTGTCGCCGAGCACAGTGCCATCGCCAAGGCAGTGGCCGAACGTGACCCGACGCGGGCCCGGCGCGAGGTCCGCAAGCACCTCGCCCACGTCCGTAAGCTCGTCGACGAGATCGTCATCGCCGAATAGCTCCGACCCCGCTCGGCCGACGTCTGATCGCTGGTCGCAGTCGATCACGCTGCCCAAAACACACGAGCCGACGGGACCTCTCCCGTCTTGACAGGTGTCGGCAATTGCGCCAACATGTCAGTCATAATACCAGTAGGGGAGGCCATGCAAAGTCCCATCACGCACCGCCTGAGCGAATGCCTTGCCGAGCACGGCCTGGACGCTCTGGTCTGCGTCTCTCCGGAGAACGTGGCGTACGCCGCTGGCTTCGTCGTCCCGTCACAGACGCTCATGCGTTGGCGCCATGCCGCCTACGTGGTGACCGCCGAAGGGCGCGAGGCGATGATCTGCGTGGACATGGAAGAACTGACGATCCGGTCGATGCGGCCCGGTGCTGGAGCTGCCGCCCTGGGCGGAGTTCGGTGGCAACGCCATGGAGACCCTGGCCGCGCTACTGCGGGATCTCGGACTCGAGTCGGCGCGCGTCGGCAGCGAGCTGAGCCACCTGTCCGTCAAGGACCATGCCGAGCTCACGGCCGCTCTGCCCGACCTCAAGCTGACTGCCGCCGACGAGCTGCTCAGCTCGGCTCGGACCCTGAAGACCGAGCGGGAGCTCGACCTGCTCGACCCGCCTCTCGCGGATCTCCGACCAGGCCATCAAGTCTGCCTTCGAGTCCGTGCGCGCCGGGGACACCGAGCTGGACCTGGCCGCCGCCCTGACCCGCAGCGTGTTCGAGCAGGGCGCCCAGAACTTCAAGCTCCTGATCGTCGCCACCGGAGAGCGCAGCCAGATGCCCAATGTCGGCCCGTCCGACCGCGTGCTGCGAGATGGCGACATCTGTCGAATGGAGATCTTCTCCGTGATCGACGGTTACCAGGCCGGGGTCTGCCGCACGGCGTACGTCGGCACTCCACCGCCGGTGGGCGCTGGAGATCTAACCGCAACCTCGCGGAGTGCAAGCGACTCGTCGTGGACACGATCAAGCCAGGGGTGCCGACCCGGGAGGTGTATCGGGTCTTCAGGGAGAAGTTCGACGAGCTGGGCCTCCCCCCGATCTCCTTCGTCGGGCACAGCATCGGCGTCGACCTCCACGAGTCGCCCTATCTCGGAGCCGACGACGACACCGTGCTCGCCGAAGGGATGGTCCTCGGCATCGAGCCACTCGTCGATCGCAGCGGGCATGGCTTCGGCATGCAGATCAAGGACATGGTGGCCGTGACGGCTGACGGATGCCGCGTCCTGTCGGACGTCACCGACACGGACCGCATGATCGCGGTGCCGCTGTGAAAGGCGCGCACGCGCGCAGGAATCGGAGGATGCAATGCTGTTCGTGACTGTTCATCTGTGGGAAGGCAGGACCCGGGACCAGAAGCGCGCTCTGGCCAAGGCGATCACCGAAGCCATGGTCGAGCACGCCGGGGCCGAACCCGGAGGCGCTCCACGTCGCCATCCAGGAGTACCCCCTGGACAACTGGGCACGCAACGGCGCGCTCAGCATCGACAGGGAAGAGCAGTGACGGCCCCGTCGGAGACGGCGGGGCCTCCCAGCGCGCTGGGCCTGCACCACCTGCTGCTCGAGACCGATCGACCTCGACGTGTCGGTCGGCCTTCTTCACCGACGTGCTCGGGCTTCACGATCCGGAAGAGAAGAAGACTTCCGTGACGGCCGGCGCCTGGTGGTGACGCACCAGGGGCTCGGCCTCGTCGAGGGCGGCAGCCCCGGCGACGGCGGAACGCTGGACCACATCTGCTTCACCGCCCAGGGACGTGGACGGCCTCGCCGCTCGCGCGACCGCGCGCTGGCCATCGCATCGCCCGCGGGCCCGGCCCGGGCCTTACGGCCACACCGTCTACGTCGTCGACCCCGGACGGTCAACGAGATCGAACTGGTTGAATTGTTCAATAATTGAACCCAGGAGGAATAAACCCGCATGAAGATCTCGCGACATCAAGGTCCACCTGGTGCGGCTGCTGCCATGGTGCGTGCACAACTGGGCGAGCAAGATGTTCGACACCCATCGGGCACACCGCGATCATCGAGCTGCTCACCGACGAAGATGTCACCGGTTGGGGGGAGGCGCCTGCCGGCGGCACCTGGGGTGGTGCGCACATGCGCTACTACGGCGAGACGCCGAGACGGTCAAGCACATCGTGTGAGGACCACTGCTGCTCGAGGTCGGTCCGGGGCTGGACCCCTCTCGACATCGCGCATGATCCACAAGGCGCATGGACGGGGTCATCAAGGGCCACCCGTACGCGAAGGCAGCGGTCGACGTCGCCTGCTACGACGCCGCGGGCAAGGGGCTCGGCGTACCCGTGTCGACACTGCTGGGGGGGCAGTTCCGCGATGGGATCGAGGTCGCCCACTCGCTGGGGCATCATGGACCTCGACCGGTGCCACGCCGAGGCAGAGGTTGCCGTCGGCGAGGGCGCGACGCACGATCAAGTGCAAGACCGGCCTGGACCCTGAGCGTGACGTCTACCCTGGTCCGCGAGCTTCGCCGGGCGGCTCGGCGACTCCGTCAAGATCAGGGTGGACGGCAACGAGGGCTACACCTCGGTGAGCCGAGGCGGTCGAGGTCACGCTCCGCGCAGGAGGAGTTTCAACCTCCTGCTCTGTGAGCAGCCGGTCGCAGGGTGCCGGAGGCGATGAGCCGCGTCGCAGCTCGGTTCGTCGAGCCCGGTG
Organism: uncultured Actinomycetota bacterium; assembly: GCA_963769475.1. Lineage (GTDB taxonomy): Bacteria > Actinomycetota > Actinomycetes > Propionibacteriales > Nocardioidaceae > Nocardioides. The sequence goes on from CAVYLX010000011.1 coordinate 33,942, forward strand.
ACGGCCGATGAGTCCGCCTGGACCGTCCACGACATCATGGAGCTCGACCCCCTCGAGGCAGCCGAGTGCTTCTCCTGCTACGTGACCAAGCCGGGCGGGCTCTACCGCGCGCGCCACCAGGCCGAGGTCGCCGACCAGCTCGGCATGTACTGCGACATCGGCGGCTCGATCGAGACCGGAATCGGCAACGCCGCCAACCTCCACCTGGGCGCGTCACTCCGCAACGCCGTCCTCCCCAGCGTCTGCCCCGTCTCGACCCCCGAGGGTGGAGGTGGCCCGACCATGGCCGGCATCTACTACCTGGACGACCTCGTCACGGAGCCGTTCGCCTTCGTCGACGGGCGAGTCATGGTCCCGTCCGGCCCCGGCCTGGGCATCGAGGTGGACCGGGCGAAGATCAGCGCCACTCGATATGACACTGGTCGCTGTACTCGGCGCTGGTGCGCGGTAAGGCCTGTCAGCGACGGTCGAGCTCACGCTGGGCCGGGCACCAGGTCGCGACTCTGGAACCGCAACGCACTCAGACACTCGAAGCCAACGTGGCCGGTGGAGTGGTCCGCTTCGAGGGCGTCCTCGGCAAGGACTCGGTCACGCCGTACGCCGTTCACGGGCGACCTCGCCGCTGTGGTCCGCGATGCGGAGGCAGGTGGTCGTGTGCCTGCCGAGCATTGCGCATCGCTCGGTCTCTTCGACGGACCTTGCACAGCTGCGCGATCGACCGCCCCCGTCGTGCTGAACCTGGGCCACACTGGTTGCGGTCCTACGAAGCCCGGCGCACTGGTGAGCTTGCTGGAGCGACGCTGCCTCCGCTCGCGGAGCTGTCGACGCTCACCTACGTCGCTCGGCGTCCATCGATGGAGTGGTGTCGGACGACCGGCCGGGGCGGCGCCGTGCGAGTGGTGGACTGCCAGGCGCTGATGCCGCGGTGATGGTCGCCGGGCGGTGCCTGTTCCCCGGTGCGCAGCCCTGTCACGGACGTCCTGGCTTCCAGCCTCGCCAACGTCAACCTGGTGCTGCATTCCGCCGGGTGCCGTGCTGGCCGCTGGCCTGGGTCGGAGGCGGACCGGCGGCGACTACACGCTTCTACCGGGAGGCGATGACGCCAGGAGTGGTCGAGCGTGCTGAGACCGCCCTCGACGACGGAACGGCTCGCGGTCGCACGAGCCTTCGGGCACGAGCTGCCGCCGCTGCTCGACGAGATGGTGGAGATAGGCACGGTGGGCCCGGCCGACGCGAGCGCGGCGACGTGGCAGCGGCGATCCGCGGCGGCGTGGCCAACCAGTCGATCAAGGGCCCCTGACTCGACTCAACGCACCGCTACTACCGCGAGGACTTCCCCTACGGGCTGCAGCCCTTCGTAGCACTGGCCGACGTGGCCGCGGTTGAGGTGCCCGTCGCTCGTTCCCTCCTCGCCATCGCCGCGATCGTGCTGGGTCCGGAGGTCATGCAGGCGGGTCGTACGGCCGATGCGCTGGGCATCGCCGGCCTGACCAGTCGGCGCTGCTCGACATCGTTCGCGCCCAATGACCGCGCCCCAGGAGATCCCATGGCTGTCCCCGCTCACCTGAAGTACACCGCCGAGCACGAGTGGCTGGACCTCGACGGCGGCACCGCCACGGTCGGGGTCACCGCGTTCGCTGCCGACGCCCTCGGCGACGTCGTGCACGTCGAGCTGCCCGACGTCAGCATGACGGTGAGTGCCGGCGAGGCCTGCGGGGAGCTCGAGTCGACCAAGTCGGTCAGCGACCTCTACGCCCCCGCAGACGGCGTAGTGGTCGAGCTCAACCACGCTGTCGTCGACGACCCCGCCCTGTTGAACCTCGACCCCTTCGGGCGGGGCTGGTTGTTCCGGATCAGACTCGCCGGCGCGCCAGAGCTCCTGGACCCCGAGGCGTACGACGCCTTGATCGGAGGCTGAGGCGCTGTAGGGATTCGTAACCTGAGCCCCCGCTGGCGCGTTGTCCCTGTGTGAACCGACGCCTCGCCTCCTCGCTCGCCGCCCTGATGACGGTGGGTGCGCTGGTGCTGGCGCCGCAGCCGGCCACGGCGGACCCGATCGTGCTGCCGGACCTGCTCGGCTCGCTGCCGATCGACTCCGGTGACGCGCTGACCTGCACCGAGCTGACCCCGCACGCGGTCTCGCTCGACAGCACGCCGGTCCGGCTCGACGTCCGGATCCTGCTCGACGGCGTGAAGCGCGCCGAGGCCAAGCGAGCCGTGGTCTCGATGCGCAAGGCCTTCGCGCCGTTGCGGATCGCGGTCGCGCCGACGTACCGGAAGGTGTCGTTCACCGGCCGCGACGCGGACGGCCTGACCAGGCAGGCCAAGCGGCTCTACGACGGCAAGCGGCCCCGCGGCACCGACGTGGTCTACACGATGACCAGCAAGGACATCACCGCCGGCGCGGGCGACAACGTGGCCGGGCTGGCCGACTGCATCGGCGGCGTCCGCTTCCCGAGCCGCTCGTTCGCGGTGGGCGAGGACTTCCCGGCCGGCAGCGGTCTCGATCGAGGGCACCGGCAAGACCATGGCCCACGAGATCGGTCACGTGCTGGGTGCTCACCACCACTACACGAGCCCGGAAGGCCTGCTGGCCGACGACCCCAACCTCCTGGACCTGATGGCGCCGTTCCTCGACCTGTGCTCGCTGCGTTTCTCGACCCTCAACTCGCTGATGGTGAAGGGGCACGCTCAGGCTTACGCGCGCTGACCGGCTGGGTCAGTCGGCGAGGCCGTAGAGCCGGTCGCCGGCGTCGCCGAGGCCCGGCACGATGTAGCCCTTCTCGTTGAGCTTCTCGTCCATCGCGGCGGTGACCACGGTGACCGGGACGCCGAGGCCGTCGAGCTCCTGCTCCAGCCGCGCACAGCCCTCGGGCGCGGCGAGCAGGCAGATCGCGGTGATGTCGTCGGCACCTCGGTCGACCAGGAACCTCACCGCCGCGGCCAGGGTGCCGCCGGTGGCCAGCATCGGGTCGAGCACGTAGCACTGGCGGCCGGACAGGTCGTCCGGCAGGCGCTCGGCGTACGTCGACGCCTCGAGCGTCTCCTCGTTGCGCATCATGCCGAGGAACCCGACCTCCGCGGTCGGGAGCAGGCGCATCATGCCGTCGAGCATTCCGAGCCCGGCGCGCAGGATCGGCACCACCAGCGGCTTGGGCGAGGCCAGCTTGACGCCGGTCGTCGGCGCCACGGGGGTCACGATGTCGTGCGGCGAGACGCGCACGTCGCGGGTCGCCTCGTAGGCCAGCAGCGTCACCAGCTCGTCGGTCAGGCTCCGGAACGTGGGGGAGTCGGTGCGCTCGTCGCGCAGAACGGTCAGCTTGTGGGCGACCAGTGGGTGGTCCACGACGTGGGTGCGCATGTCCGAAACCCTAGTGGTGACGCGCCGCGACGCGCGAAAGCTCTTGGCCCGCTTGGGTTCCCCGTGCCACTCTGGATCCGACTGCAGTGCTCGCCAGCGGCCCGAAGGAGGAGGAGCGACATGACCGAGCAGACCGGCGGAGTCGACTTCGCCCTCGCCGCCTACCGCGAGGAAGGCGTCTGGCAGGTGCAGGAGCTGGTGCACGACACGCTCCTCGACATCGAGACGCTCTCGCACGCCCTGCGCCGCTTCCCCGGAGACGGTGGCGCGGTCGGGCTGGTCGCGGTCGACGAGGAGTTCTTCCTCATCGTGCGCGTGGCCGGCGCCTCGACCCGCGTGCTGCTCTCCGACTTCACCGCCGCCGACGAGTGGGAGCTCGCCAGCTCGGCCATCGACTTCCTCGGCCTGCCGCCGCCGGAGGACGACGACGAGCAGCTCCCCGCCGGCGACCTCGGCCTGCTCGACGACCTCGGCATGGCCGCGATGGACATGGGCGTACTGCTCGACGACTTCGACCTCTACCCCGACGAGATGCTCTCCGACATCACCCGGCGGCTCGGGTTCGGCAAGCTCTTCGACGACGCCGTCGGCCTCACCTCCGCGTGACCGCTCCCGACACCTGGAGCGGGCCGATGCTGGCCGCCCTCGACGAGGCGCGCGCGGCGCTGGCCACCGGCGACGTCCCGATCGGAGCCGTGGTGCTCGATCCGGCGTACGCCGTGATCGGGCGGGGCCGCAACGTCCGCGAGGCCGAGTCCGACCCGACCGGGCATGCCGAGGTGGTCGCCCTGCGCGAGGCAGCCAAGACCCGAGGCGAGTGGCGGCTCGACGGCTGCACCCTGGTGGTCACCCTCGAGCCCTGCACCATGTGCGCCGGCGCCGCCGTGCTGGGCCGCGTCGACCGGATCGTGTTCGGCGCGTGGGACCCGAAGGCCGGGGCCGTCGGCAGCCTCTGGGACGTCGTCCGCGACCGGCGCCTCAACCACCGCCCCGAGGTGGTCACCGACGTACTCGCCGAGGAGTCGACCGCGTTGCTGGCAGAGTTCTTCGCCACCCAGCGCTGACCCGTCAGGAACGTTACGGACGGGTCAGCGTGTTCAGGCACGGGTGGAGTCTCGGGCGACCAGCTCGGGGGTGAACGTGATCTGCTCGTGCACATGGTCGGGGTTGGTGGCCTCGTCGAGCAGGAGCGCCGCCGCCGCTCGGCCGAGCTCACGGCGGGGCTGACGCACCGAGGTGAGCGGGACGGCAGCCGCGGCGGCGAAGTCGATGTCGTCGAACCCCACGATCGCGAGGTCCTCCGGCACCCGCTGGCCGGCGAGGATCGCGTGCTGGAGCAGGCCGAGGGCGACCAGGTCGTTGGCGCAGAAGGCGGCCGTCGGCCGCTTCCGTTGCGGCATACCAGCTAGTCGCTCCCCGGCGGCGCGGCCGTCGGCGAAGGTGAGGGAGTCGGTGGTCACCTGGAGGAGGTCGCCGGCCGGGAGACCCGCCTCTGCCCAGGCAGCGGCCGCACCCTCGTGGCGCTCGCGCACCTGGCCCAGGGCCAACGGTCCGCCGACGAAGGCGACCCGGGTGTGGCCACGTTCGACGAGGTGCTCCACGGCCAGCCGACCGCCTTCGATGTCGTCCGCGGCGGCGGTGCAGAACGTGTCGTCGCCGCGGGTGCGGTCGACGATCACGAGCGGGGTGTGCCGGGCGATCTCATCGAGCAGCGGCGCATACGGGTCGACCGGGGTCACCAGGATCCCCTGCACCCGCTGCTGCCGTAGCTGTTGCAGGTGCGCGGTCTCGCGGGCGGCGTCGTTGTTGCTGTTGCACAGGAAGAGGGACAGGTCCTTGTCCATCGCCGCCCCCTCGATGCCCTGCGCGACATCGGTGAAGAAAGGGTTGGCGACATCGAGCATCACGTAGGCGAGAGCCCGACTGTGGCCGGCCCGCAGCTGGCGAGCCGACTCGTTGCGCACGAACCCCAGGTCGGCCATCGCCTTCTCCACCCGGGACCGTGTCGGCCCGCTGACCCGCTCGGGCCGGTTGAGCACGTTCGAGACGGTGCCCAGCGAGACACCGGCGGCGGCGGCGACGTCCTTGACCGACGCGCTCCGCTGTCCGGGTTGGACCACCACCGCCGACTCCGCTCTGCCTGTGAAACGTGAGCACACCGTACGTCACCAGCCGGGTGGTCTTTGGCCGATCGACTATCCGGAAAGCATTTGCCCGGAGGCTCTTGACGGGTGTGAGCGTCGTCACCTAAGTTTCGTTGAAACCTTTCAAAAAGTCAGGAACTCCGCATGCCAGGTCATAGCGATGCAGGTACCACGCTGGTGCTGCGCGACGTCGCGAAGTCCTTCGGCGCCGTGGCGGCGCTTCGCTCCGGCAGCCTCGTCGTCCACCCGGGCTCGATCCACGCCCTGGTCGGCGAGAACGGAGCCGGCAAGTCGACGCTGGTCAAGATCGTTGCTGGCGTCTACCGCCGCGACGGCGGGACCTTCCGCTTCCAGCGGGACGACGTCGACTTCGGGTCGACCGCAGAGTCGAAGGCCGCCGGCATCGCGGTGATCTACCAGGAGCCCACGCTCTTCCCGGACCTCTCGGTGACCGAGAACATCTTCATGGGCCGGATGCCCCGCGGCCGGGGCCGCCGCATCGACCGCCCCAGCATGTACGCCGAGGCCGAAGCGCTCTTTCGCCGGCTCGGCGTGGCAATCGACCCCCGCCGGATGGCCCGGGGCCTGTCCATCGCCGACCAGCAGATCATCGAGATCGCGAAGGCCATCTCGCTGGACGCATCCCTGCTCGTGATGGACGAGCCCACGGCCGCCCTCAGCGGCGTGGAGGTGGAGCGGCTGTTCACGGTCGCGCGTAGCCTGCGCGACGAGGGCCGGGCCTTGGTCTTCATCTCGCACCGCTTCGACGAGGTCTTCGACCTCTGCGACACGGTCACCGTGATGCGCGACGGCGCGTACATCGACACGCTCCCCGTCGCCGAGACCAGCGTGAGCGAGATGGTCGCCCTGATGGTCGGCCGGGAGGTAGGCGACCTCTACCCCAAGACGGAGACCACCGTCGGTGACGTGGTGCTCGACGTGCAAGGTCTCACGTCCGCAGGCGTTTTCCGCGACGTGACCTTCCAGGTCAGGGCGGGCGAGATCGTCGGCCTGGCCGGCCTCGTCGGCGCCGGCCGCAGCGAGATCGCCCGTGCGGTCTTCGGCATCGACGCCTACGACGCCGGCACGGTCCAGCTCAACGGCAAGTCCGTGCCCGCCCACAATCCTCGCGCGGCGATCAGGGCCGGTGTCGCCTTCGTGCCCGAGGACCGACGCCAGCAGGGGTTGGTCACCGAGAGCTCGGTGGCGCGCAACGTCGCCGGCGTGATCCGCCGCGGTCTCAGCAAGGGCGGCCTGATCACCTCGCGCGCCGAGAACTCAGCAGCGTCTCCCTGGGCCGCGCGGCTCGAGGTCAAGACCAGCGCCCTCGACATGGCGGCGACCACGATGAGCGGCGGCAACCAGCAGAAGGTTGTGATCGCCAAGTGGCTGGCGACCAAGCCGACCCTGCTGATCATCGACGAGCCGACCCGTGGCATCGACGTCGGCACCAAGGCCGAGGTCCACCGGCTGTTGTCCGAGCTCGCCGGACAAGGCCTGGCGATCCTGATGATCTCCTCCGAGCTGCCCGAGGTGCTCGGCATGGCCGATCGGGTCGTCGTGATCTGCGAGGGCGAGATCACCGCGGAGCTCGCCCGTGACGACGCGACGCCCGAGACCGTGATGCACGCAGCCACCCATGTCCACGGACACGAGGCCGGCGCGACCACGGTCGACGACGCGGACCTCGAGGGAGCCACCGCATGACCGGATCCTGATCAAGCCCAGCAGCGCCCCGCCTGCGCAGCGCTTCCTCATGTCGGTGCTGCGCTCGAGAGAGATCGCAGTCCTGATCGTGCTGGTCGCGTTGATCGTCCTGGCCACCGCGAAGAGCTCGAGCTTCCTGATCGGCAGCGACGGGTGGCGCGACCTCCTGGTCACGCCGTCCATCCTGCTGCTGCTCGCGGTCGGTCAGACGCTGGTGATCATCACCCGCAACGTGGACCTGTCGGTCGGTTCGACGCTGGGCCTCACGGCGTACCTCACCGGCAGGCTGTTCGTGGACATGCCGGGCATCCCGGTCGTGGTCGTGTTCCTGGCCGGGATGGCCTTCGGAGCCGGGCTCGGTCTGATCAACGGGGTGCTGGTGGCGTTCGGCAGGGTCCCGGCTCTGGTGATCACGCTCGGCACGCTCTACATCTACCGCGGTGTCTTTCTGGAGTGGGCCGGCAGCGACCGGATCAACGCGTCCGACCTGCCCGACGGCTTCCTCAGTCTCGGCACCCGGCAGATCCTCAGCTTCCCGGTGCTCACCTTGATCGCGCTGGCTGTGCTTGCGGCGGTCGGCTACTACCTGCACACCGCTCGCGGCGGACGAGAGCTCTACGCCATCGGCTCGGACCCGGAGGCCGCGAAGCTCTACGGCCTCAACGTGACCAAGCGGGTGCTGTGGGCGTTCATCGCCTGCGGTGCGCTCGCCGGCCTCGCCGGGGTCTTCTACGCCGCCCGCTACGGCTCGGTCAGCTCCGGCGCCGGCCGCAACCTCGAGCTGGAGGCCGTGGCCGCTGCGGTGATCGGCGGCGTCGCGATCTTCGGTGGCAGCGGCTCGGTGTGGGGCGCGGCGATCGGCGCTTTCCTGCTGGTGACCATCGACCGGGTGCTGCCGATCCTCGGCATCCCCGACTTCTGGCAGCGCGCCGTCGTCGGCGGCCTGATCATCGGCGCGGTCGTCCTCGACCGGGTGCTCTCGGCCAGACGAGAACGCAAGCTGATCGAGGCGAGGGACCAGTCATGACCTCCACCATCGACCGCGCCGTCGACGAGCGCACGTACGCGGCGTACTCCCGTCCGTTGCTGTGGCGGCTGCTGCTCACCCGCGAGTTCGCGGTGATCGCGCTGCTCCTCGCGGTGTTCGTCTACGCCAACGGCAACGTGCCCAACTTCGACGGGCCGTTGACGCTCTACTACCTGTTCCTCGACATGGCGCCGATCATGCTGATCGCGCTGCCGATGACGCTGATCATCATCACCGGCGAGATCGACCTGTCCGTAGCCAGCGTGATGGGGCTGACCAGCGTCATGCTCGGCATCCTGTACGCCGACGCCGGGCTGCCGCTGCCGGTGGCCGGCCTGCTGGCGATCCTGGTCGGCGCGCTGTGCGGAGCCTTCAACGGCTTCCTGATCGCGTACGTCGGTCTCCCGTCGCTGGCAGTGACGATCGGCACCCTGGCGTTGTTCCGGGGCCTCGCCGTGGGCCTGCTCGGCACCGAGGCGATCACCGACTTCCCCGAGCGATGGACCGACCTGGCGAAGGAGCGGATCGTCGAGGGTCGAGAGCTACCCGATGATCCTGATCCCCTTCGCGGTGCTGGTCGTGGTCTTCGCGCTGCTCCTGCACTTCTCGACCTTCGGCCGCGGCGTCTACGAGATCGGGCTCAACGACGAGGCCGCCCGCTTCACCGGGGTCAACGTCGAGCTCACCAAGTTCTGGCTCTTCGTGCTCGCCGGTGCCGTCTCGGCCTTCGCGGGCATCTTCTACACGCTGCGCTACGGCAGCGCCCGCGGTGACAACGCCGAGTTCTACGAGCTCCAGGTGATCGCCGCTGTGCTACTGGGCGGAGTCTCCATCTTCGGTGGACGCGGGGCGCTGCACGGCGTGATCGCCGGCGTGCTCCTGATCGGCGTGCTCTCCAGCGCCATGAGGCTCGAGAACGTCTCCACCAACATCACCAACATCGTGATCGGCGGGCTCCTCGTGCTCTCCGTGATCTCCACCAGCTTCCTGGCCTGGGTCTCCAGAGTGACCTCGGGCCGGGCGAGGCGGGCAGAGGCTCCACCCTCCGCCCCGCAGCAGTCGGGTCAGTCCGGCGCCGGCGAAGAGCCGCGTACACCAACGAAAGGCACACCAGCATGAAGAACCACAAGAAGCGCTTCGCAGCGCTTGCCAGCCTGGCCCTGGTGGCGAGCATCGGGCTCTCCGCGTGCGGAAGCGACGACGACGGCGGCAACGGCGGCGGCGACGGCGGTGACGGGGGCGGCGACGCCAGCATCACGTTCCTCCCCAAGAACCTGGGCAACCCCTACTTCGACGCCAGCACCGTTGGCGGCGAGCGCGCGGCCGAGGAGTTCGGCGGCAGCATCGAGGAGGTCGGGCCCGACCAGGCGACGCCTGACTCCCAGGTGTCCTTCATCAACACTGCTGCCCAGCAGGGCGTCGGGGCGCTCGTGGTCTCGGCCAACGACCCCACCGCGATCTGCGACGCCCTTACCGAGGCCGCCGACGCCGACGTCAAGGTGGTGACCTTCGACTCCGACACCGACCCCGAGTGCCGCGACGTGTTCGTCAGCCAGGCCGACGCGCAGGGCATCGCAACCAAGCAGATCGAGCTGATCGCCGACCAGATCGGCGGCTCCGGTGAGATCGCGATCCTCTCGGCCGCGGCCAACGCGACCAACCAGAACGAGTGGATCTCGCTCATGGAGGAAGACCTCGCGGCCAACTACCCCGACATCGAGCTGGTCGACACGGTCTACGGCGACGACGACGACCAGAAGTCGTTCGACCAGACCGCTGCTCTGCTCTCCTCGCACCCGAACCTCAAGGGCATCGTCTCGCCCACCACGGTCGGCATCGCGGCGGCTGCCCGCTACCTCTCCACCTCCGAGTACAAGGGCAAGGTCGCGCTGACCGGGCTCGGCGCCCCGAGCCAGATGAAGGAGTTCATCGACGACGGCACAGTGACCGCGTTCGCGCTGTGGAACCCCGAGGACCTGGGCTACCTGGCGGCGTACACGGCCAACGCGCTGATCGCGGGTGACATCAGCGGCGAGGAAGGCGACACCTTCGAGGCCGGCGACCTCGGCGAGTACACCGTCGGCGCCGACGGCGTCATCGTGCTCGGTGACCCGTTCGTCTTCGACGCCAGCAACATCGACGACTTCGACTTCTGAGTCGCCGACCACCCGCAGGAACAGGGATGCCATGCGCTACTGCTTCAACCTCCAGGTGCGGCCCGACCGCATCGAGGAGTACGTCGAGCGGCACCGGGCCGTGTGGCCCGAGATGCTCGACGCGCTGAAGCAGAGCGGCTGGCACAACTACTCCCTGTTCCTGCGGGAGGACGGGCTGCTGGTCGGGTACGTCGAGTCCGACGACCTGACCGCGGCCCAGGCCGCCATGGCGGCCACCGAGGTCAACGCCCGCTGGCAGGCCGAGATGTCCGAGTTCTTCTCCGACATCGACGGCCGGCCACCCGACGAGAGCTTCCTGCTGCTTCGCGAGGTGTTCCACCTCGAGGACCAGCTGACCTCCACCAACCAGCAAACCGAAGAGAAGTGACATGACGACATTCGCCCAGATTGCCCCGCTGCTCGAGGGGCAGGCGATCGAGGTCCCGTCGTGGGCCTACGGCAACTCGGGCACGCGCTTCAAGGTGTTCGGCACACCCGGCACGCCTCGCACGGTCGAGGAGAAGATCGCCGACGCGGCCGCCGTCCACCGGTTCTCCGGCCTCGCGCCGACGGTGGCCCTGCACATCCCGTGGGACCTGGTCGACGACTACACCGCGCTCAAGGCGTACGCCGAGGACCTCGGCATCGGCCTGGGCACGATCAACTCCAACACGTTCCAGGACGACGACTACAAGTTCGGGGCGCTCACCCACACCGACGCCAAGACCCGACAGAAGGCGATCGACCACCATTTCGAGTGCATCGACGTCATGAACGCCACGGGCTCGCGCGACCTGAAGATCTGGCTGGCCGAGGGCACCAACTACCCCGGCCAGGGCGACATCCGCGGCCGGCAGGACCGGCTGACCGACAGCCTGCGCGCCATCTACGACCGGCTCGGCGACGACCAGCGGCTGGTGCTCGAGTACAAGTTCTTCGAGCCGGCGTTCTACCACACGGATGTTCCCGACTGGGGCACGTCGTACGCGCACGTGGCCGCGCTCGGCGACAAGGCGTTCGTGTGCCTGGACACCGGTCACCACGCGCCCGGCACCAACATCGAGTTCATCGTGGCCCAGCTGCTGAGGCTCGGAAAGCTCGGGTCGTTCGACTTCAACAGCCGTTTCTACGCCGACGACGACCTGATCGTCGGGGCAGCCGACCCGTTCCAGCTCTTCCGGATCCTCTTCGAGGTGATCAGGGGCGGCGGCTACGGACCGGCTGTCGAGGGAGGCAGCGAGGTTGCCTTCATGCTCGACCAGTGCCACAACGTCGAGGCGAAGATCCCCGGCCAGATCAGGTCGGTGCTCAACGTCCAGGAGATGACCGCTCGCGCGCTGCTCGTCGACCGGGACGCGCTGCGCGCGGCGCAGGAGACCGGCGACGTGCTCGGCGCCAACGGGATCTTCATGGACGCCTTCTACACCGACGTACGCGCCGACCTGGCCGCGTGGCGAGAGGAGCGCGGGCTGCCTGGCGACCCGATGCGCGCCTTCGCGGAGAGCGGCTACCAGCAGCAGATCGAAGTGGACCGCGTAGGCGGCACACAGGCAGGATGGAACTGAAGATGACGAATCCGACGGCGGCAGAGCTCATCGCTCGATCGAACCGTCTGGGCAGCGACCCGAAGAACACCAACTACGCCGGGGGCAACACCTCCGCGAAGGGCACCGAGACCGACCCGGTCACCGGTGAGCCCGTCGAGCTGCTGTGGGTCAAGGGGTCGGGGGGTGACCTCGGCACGCTGACCGAACCCGGCCTGGCCGTGCTGCGGCTGGACCGGATGCGCGCGCTGGTCGACGTCTACCCGGGCCTGGACCGCGAGGACGAGATGGTCGCGGCGTTCGACTACTGCCTGCACGGCAAGGGTGGTGCCGCGCCGTCGATCGACACTGCGATGCACGGGCTGGTCGACGCGGCACACGTCGACCACCTGCATCCCGACTCCGGCATCGCGATCGCGACCGCCGCGGACGGTGAGCAGCTGACCAAGGAGATCTTCCGCGACCAGGTCGTGTGGGTGCCGTGGCGCCGGCCGGGCTTCCAGCTCGGTCTGGACATCGCTGAGATCAGGAAGCAGCACCCGGAGGCAGTCGGCTGCATCCTGGGCGGGCACGGCATCACGGCCTGGGGCGAGACCAGCGACGAGGCGGAGGCCCGGTCGCTGTGGATCATCGACACCGCCGCGGATTACATCGGCAAGTTCAGCAAGCCGGAGCCGTTCGGGCCGGCGCTCGACGGCTACGCCTCCCTCCCGGAGTCCGAGCGACTCGCCAAGGCCGCCGCGCTGGCCGCGACCATCCGCGGCATCGCCTCGACCGACCGGTCAATGGTCGGCCACTTCACCGATACCAGCGAGGTACTCGACTTCCTGGGCCACGCCGAGCACCCGCGGCTGGCCGCGCTCGGCACGTCCTGCCCCGACCACTTCCTCCGCACCAAGGTGAAGCCGCTGGTGCTCGACCTGCCCGCGTCCGCCACGATCGAGGAGTCCGTCGCGCGGCTCCGAGAGCTCGCCGTCGCATACCGCGAGGACTACCAGGGCTACTACGACCGCAATGCCACTTCTGACTCGCCGGCGATCCGGGGTGCGGACCCGCTGATCGTCCTGGTGCCCGGCGTCGGCATGTTCAGCTACGGCAAGGACAAGCAGACCGCGCGCGTCGCGGGAGAGTTCTACGTCAACGCAATCAACGTGATGCGCGGCGCCGAGGGTCTGTCTACGTACGCCCCGATCGACGAGGCGGAGAAGTTCCGCATCGAGTACTGGGCGCTCGAGGAGGCCAAGCTCCAGCGGATGCCGAAGCCCAAGCCACTAGCCACGCGGATCGCCTTGGTGACCGGGGCGGCCGGAGGCATCGGCAAGGCCACCGCCAAGAAGCTGGCCGCCGAAGGCGCATGCGTGGTCGTCGCCGACCTCGACCTCGAGAAGGCGCAGGCGGCTGCGGCCGAGATCGGTGGGGCGGACGTAGCCGTCGGTATTGCGGCCGATGTGAGCAACGAGGCCGCTGTGCAGGCGATGGTCGACACGACCGTGCTGGCTTTCGGCGGGCTCGACCTGGTCGTCAACAACGCCGGCCTGTCGCTGTCGAAGTCGCTGCTCGAGACCACCGAGGCCGACTGGGACCTCCAGCACGACGTGATGGCCAAGGGCTCGTTCCTGGTCTCCAAGGCGGCGGCGAAGGTGCTGATCGAGCAGGAGATGGGCGGCGACATCGTCTACATCTCCAGCAAGAACTCGATCTTCGCCGGCCCCAACAACGTCGCGTACTCCGCGGCGAAGGCCGACCAGGCCCACCAGGTGCGGCTGCTGGCGGCGGAGCTCGGTGAGCACGGCGTGAAGGTCAACGGAGTGAACCCCGACGGAGTCGTCCAGGGCTCTGGCATCTTCGCGAGCGGCTGGGGTGCCAACCGCGCCGCGGTGTACGGCGTGGAGGAGAAGGACCTCGGTGCGTTCTACGCCCAGCGGACGATCCTCAAGCGGGAGGTCCTGCCCGAGCACATCGCCAACGCGGTCTTCGTGCTCTGCGGACCTGAGATGACTCACACCACCGGCCTGCACATCCCCGTTGACGCTGGTGTGGCCGCGGCGTTCCTGCGATGACCGTCACCGTCGCCGCGATCGACCTCGGCGCCTCGAGCGGCCGGGTCGTCGCGGGACGGGTGGGGCGGGACGAGCTGTCGATCGAGACGGTCGCCCGGTTTCCCAACGGACCCGTCACGCGTGCCGACGGCCTGCACTGGGACCTGCCCGGACTGCTCGACCACACCCTGACGGGCCTGCGGGCAACGGGGCCGGTCACGAGCATCGGGATCGACTCGTGGGCGGTGGACTACGGGCTCCTCAGCGGCGGGGAGCTCGTCGACCTGCCGTGGTGCTACCGGGACGCGCGCACCGAGGCTGGTGTCGCCGAGGTGCACGCGGCGGTATCCCGCGTCGATCTCTTCCAGCGGACCGGCCTGCAGTTCCTGCCGTTCAACACGATCTACCAGCTCGCAGCTGAGAAGCGGCTGCCCGAGGCGGACCGGCTGTTGCTGATCCCCGACCTCCTGACCTGGTGGCTCACCGGGCAGGCCATCTGCGAGCGCACGAATGCCTCGACAACCGGCCTTCTCGACGTCCGGGCCGGCGAGTGGGATCCCGAGTTGCTGGCGCTGGTCCGGCTCGATCCGGCGCAGCTGGGTGAGCTGGTCGACCCCGGCATCGTGGTCGGCGAGCACGAGGGAACGCCGGTGGTGACGGTCGGCTCGCACGACACCGCGTCCGCGGTGGTCGGCGTGCCGATGACCGAGCCCGGGTCGGCGTACATCTCCTGCGGTACCTGGGGCCTGGTCGGCGTAGAGCTCGAGCACCCGGTGCTGACGGAGGAGAGCCGGGTCGCCAACTTCACCAACGAGGGCGGCGTCGACGGGCGGGTCCGCTTCCTGACCAACGTGATGGGCACCTGGCTGCTCTCCGAGGCGATGCGCACCTGGGGCGAGCGCGACCTCGCGACCCGGCTCGCCGAGGCCGCGGCGTACGACGGCCCCGTGACGGCCTTCGACGTTCAGGACCCGCGCTTCCTCCCACCCGGCGACATGCCTACACGCATCCAGGACTGGTGCCGCGAGCACGACCGGCCGGCACCCGACGGACGGGTCGCCCTCGTGCGGAGCATCGTGGCCAGCCTCGCCGAGGGGTTCGCGACCGCGGTCGAGCTGGCGGCGACGCTGTCCGGCCAACAGGTGCACCGCGTGCACGTCGTCGGCGGCGGAGCCCAGAACGCGCTGCTCTGTGGTTTGGTCGCCGACCGTCTGGGGGTACCGGTCCTGGCCGGCCCCGTGGAGGCGACCGCACTGGGCAACGTCCTGGTACAG
This sequence comes from uncultured Actinomycetota bacterium, assembly GCA_963769475.1. Classification (GTDB taxonomy): domain Bacteria; phylum Actinomycetota; class Actinomycetes; order Propionibacteriales; family Nocardioidaceae; genus Nocardioides. Next base: position 49,194 of record CAVYLX010000011.1, read on the forward strand.
GGTCGCGCGAATGGCGCTGTATCCGGCACCCTCGAAGACCTGCGGGGCCTGATCTCCCGCACCCACCCGCCCGTGCACCACCTCCCCACCAAGGCTGGAGCCCACCGATGAAGCGGCAGCTGCCGAAGCGTCATGATCTGGCGCCGTTGTTGAAGTTCAAGCAGCCGGTGTGGTCGGCCAAGGAGCGGCGGCTGGCCAGGGCGTTGACGATCGAGGACCTGCGGCGGATTGCGAGGCGGCGGACGCCGAGGCCTGCGTTCGACTACACCGATGGCGCGGCCGATGGTGAGGTGTCGTTGGCGCGGGCTCGTGAGGCGTTCGGTGATGTGGAGTTCCGGCCGGCGATCTTGCGGGATGTCTCGAAGGTGGACACCTCGCGGGTGGTGTTGGGGGAGCGGGTGGACCTGCCGTTCGGTATCGCGCCGACGGGGTTCACTCGGATGATGCACGCCGAGGGTGAGGTTGCGGGGGCGACCGCGGCGGCTGCTGCGGGGATCCCGTTCGCGCTCTCGACGATGGGGACGACCTCGATCGAGGATGTGGCGGCGGCGAACCCGGGTGGGCGGAACTGGTTCCAGCTGTACATGTGGAAGGACCGGGACCGGTCGATGGCGTTGGTGGAGCGGGCGGCGAAGGCTGGGTTCGACACGTTGCTGGTGACGGTGGATGTGCCGGTTGCCGGGGCTCGGTTGCGCGACGTGCGTAATGGGATGACGATCCCGCCGACCTTGAGCGCGCGGACGGTGGTGAACGCGATCCCGCGGCCGGGGTGGTGGTTCAACTTCTTGACCACCGAGCCGTTGGCGTTCGCCTCGCTGGACTCGTGGTCGGGCACGGTGGCTGATCTGTTGGACACGATGTTCGACCCGACGGTGACCTATGCGGACCTGGCCTGGATCAAGGAGCAGTGGCCCGGCAAGGTCGTGGTCAAGGGGGTGCAGACCGTGGAGGACGCGCGTCGGGTGCGTGATGTCGGGGTCGATGCGGTGTTGTTGTCCAACCATGGTGGCCGTCAGCTCGACCGGGCCCCGGTGCCGTTCCACTTGCTGCCGGAGGTGGTTGCGGCGGTGGGTGAGGACGTGGAGGTCCATCTGGACACCGGGATCATGTCCGGGCAGGACATTGTCGCGGCGATCGCGCACGGTGCTCACTTCACGTTGATCGGTCGGGCGTATCTGTACGGGCTGATGGCTGGCGGTCGTGATGGCGTGGATCGGACCATCGAGATCCTCCGCGGCCAGGTCGAGCGCACCATGCGGCTGCTCGGCGTAGCCACCCTGGATGAGCTCCAACCCGAGCACGTGGTGATGCTGCGTAGGCTCGGGCGTCGTGAGTGAAGCCGCGCCGCTGGTCGTGATCGCGCCCGACAAGTTCAAGGGGTCGCTGACGGCGCCCGAGGTGGCTGGGGCGGTGGCTCGCGGGATCGCGTCGGTGGCGCCGGACGCCGAGCTCCGGTTGGTGCCGGTGGCCGACGGCGGCGACGGGACGCTCGACGCAGTGCTCGGCGGGTCGTTCGACGCGGTCGCAGGTGACCGCGTCCGGTCCGACCGGCGAACCGGTCGCGACGCGGTGGGCCCGCGACGGCGACACCGCAGTGGTCGAGATGGCGGACGTCAGCGGGCTCTCGCGGCTGCCTGGTGGCCTCGACCCACTGGGTGCGACCAGCCGCGGCACGGGTGAGGTGATCGCTGCGGCGCTGGACGCCGGCTGCCGCCGGATCGTGCTCGGCATCGGCGGCAGCGCCAGCACCGATGGTGGCGCCGGCCTGCTGGTCGGCCTGGGCGCTCGGCTGCTCGACGTGGCTGGAGCGCCCGTGTCCGACGGTGGTCGCGGGCTCGCCGATGTGGCGTCCGTGGATCTCTCCGGGCTCCATCCCGCACTGGCCGACGCCGAGGTCGTCGTGGCCTGCGACGTGGACAGCCCGCTCACCGGATCGGAAGGTGCGGCTGCCGTCTTCGCTCCGCAGAAGGGCGCCTCCCCGGAGCAGGTTGCCCAGCTCGACCAGGCACTCACGCACTGGGCGGACGTGGTCGCGGCCGCCACCGGGGCCGATGTCCGGGATGCGCCCGGCGCCGGTGCGGCAGGTGGCGTGGGCTTTGCGGCGATGGCGGTGCTCGGTGCCCGGCTCGAGCAGGGCGTCGGCCTGGTGCTGGACCTCGTCGACTTCGAGAGTCAGGTCTCCGGGGCCGAGCTCGTGGTCGTGGGCGAGGGCTCCCTGGACGAGCAGTCGCTGCGGGGCAAGGCGCCGATCGGCGTGGCCGCCGCGGCCCGAGCCCATGGCGCCGAGGTGGTTGCCGTCTGCGGCCGCCGACTCATCGATGACGCCACTCTGCAGGCTGCCGGCATCTCCGCGGCGTACGCCTGCGCCGACCTGGAACCCGATCCGGACCGCAGCATGACGAACGCCGCAGCCCTGCTCGAGCAGCTCGGCGCGACCCTCGCTCGCACCCACCTGGCGGGGTAGTCCCGGGTCAGTGGCGGGTGGATTCACCGAATTGACCCGCCACTGACCCGGGACTACCTCGGCGGGGCGGTCGAGTCGCGGACCACGAGCTCGTGCTCGGTGTGCTTCTTGCGGGGGCGGGAGGCGACGGGCTGCAGGGTCATGCCGAGCGCCAGCCGGCCGAACTCCTCCATCGGCAGCCGGATCGTGGTCAGCGTCGGGCCGAGGTGGGCGGCGACCGCGATGTCGTCGAAGCCGCACACCGAGACGTCACCCGGGCAGGACAGGCCGCGCTCCCGCAGGACGGCGAGTACGCCGATAGCCATCGCGTCGTTGAGGGCGAGGATGGCCGTGGTGTCGGGCGCGGTGTCGAGGATCTTCCGCGCCGCGGCCATGCCGCCCGCCCGGGTGAACTCCGCCTCGACGAGCACCGGCTTGCCGGCGCGGCGTCCGCTGAGCGCCTCCTGGATCCCGTCGAGCCGGTCGGCGACGGTGGTCAGCGCCTTGGCCCCGCTCGCGATGGCGATCTTGCGGTGCCCGAGCGTCAGCAGGTGCTCGGCGATGGTCCGTCCGCCGGCGTGGTTGTCGGGCAGCACCGCGTCGGCAGCGACGTGGTGCTTGCCGATCATGGCGACGCGCCCGCCGTCAGCCTGGAATCGTGCGAGCTCGACGCGGGCATCGGCCTCGATGGAGGGGTCGGTGTGCCCGGAGCCGGCCACGATGATCGAGCCGGTGCGGTTGGCGACCAGCGAGCGGATCTGGGCGAGCTCGACGCGGGGGTCGCGGCCGGAGTGGCAGATCTGCACGGCGAGCGCGCGCTCGGCAGCGAGCCCGAGCACACCGCTGGCGATCTCGGTGAAGTAGGGATCGCCGATCTCGTGCACGATCAGCCCGACGCTCGAGCTGGCGCCGCCGGCCAGGCTGCGGGCGTGCGCATTGGCGACGTAGCCGAGCTCGGCGGCGATCTGCCGGACCCGTTCGGCCATCGCCGCGCTGACGCCGTTGGTGCCGGCCAGCGCGCGTGAGGCGGTCGCGATCGAGACTCCCGCGGTCTCCGCGACGTCGATCAACCTCGGAGCCCTTCGAGGTGCCTCCACGGCGTACCCCCCACGAATTTCGGCTGTGACCCTTGCCACCGGATGTCCCTTGTGACTATCTTAGCGAAAACGCTTACGTAAGCGCTTACGCGATGCCGCGAAACCAGGTCGCCCCGCAGCTGCCAAGGAGACAGACCGGACATGAAGATCACCAAGACCATCCGCTGGGCGGGCCTCTCGACCGCCGCCGTTCTCGCCGTCACTGCGTGCGGCGGCCCCGGTGTCGGCGACTCCGACGGCGGTGACGACGACGTCATCACGATCGGGATCTCGCTCCCGCTCACCGGTGACTACTCCGAGCCGGGCAAGGGCGTCGAGCGCGGCTACCAGGCCTGGGCCGACATCATCAACGAGAACGGCGGCCTGCTCGACAAGCAGGTCGAGCTGAAGATCCTCGACGACAAGTCGAGCGCCGACACCGTGGTCGCCGACTACGAGGCCCTGATCGCCAACGACGGCGTCGACCTCGTGTTCGGCCCGTTCTCCACCCGGCTGGTCGTGCCCTCGGCCCGGGTCGCCAGCGAGTACGGCATGCTCTTCGTCGAGCCGGCCGGCGCGGCACCCGAGGTGTTCGAGCAGGGCTTCGACAACCTCTTCTACGCCGCCCCCGCGGTCGCCGACGACCACTACAACCTGCTGGCCGACCAGATCCTGGCGATGCCCGAGGGCGAGCGTCCGAAGACGGTCGCGTACGCCGCGATGGACGACCCGTTCGCGATGGGCACGGCGTACGGCCTCAAGGACAAGCTCGAGGAGGCCGGCGTCGAGACCGTTGTCGACGAGGTCTACCCGCCCAACACGACCGACTTCAGCAGCATCGCCGCGAAGATCGCCGACTCCAAGGCCGACCTGGTGGTCGGCGGCACGCAGTACCAGGACGCGGTCAACCTGATCGTCGCGTTGCAGCAGCTCAACTACCAGCCGAAGATGGCGGCCTTCTCGACCGCGCCGACCAATGCAGAGTTCCCGGCCGCGATCGGCAAGAAGGTCGAGGGCATCCTGTCCCCGACGGGCTACACCACGCAGGCCGAGTGGCCGTCCAACGTCGAGTTCGTCCAGAAGTACACCGAGCTCAACGGCGTACCGCCGGGCGAGGACGAGGCCAACGCCTACACGACCGGTCAGGTCGTCGCCGCCGCGGTCGAGGCCGTCGGCTGCGCCGAGCAGGGTGACTGCCAGCAGGACCTGATCGACTGGCTGCGCGACAACGAGGTCGAGACCGTCGTCGGCCCGCTGTCGTGGGACGAGGCAGGCCGGCCGGAGTCGGCGCACATGATCCAGCAGTACGTCGACGGCAAGATCCAGATCGTCCTCCCGGAGAACCTCGCCGAGACCGACTTCATCCCCGTCAAGCCGGCTTGGTGACGTGACTCCGTGAACTCCGCACTCCTCTTCCAGAGCCTCGTGCTCGGGCTGCTGCTGGGCGGGCTCTACGCCCTCCTGGCCGCAGGCCTGACCCTCTACTTCGGCGTGATGCGGGTGGTGATGATCGCCCACGCTGCCTTCCTGGTCCTCGCGGCCTACCTCACCTGGTACTTCCACGACCAGACCGGACTCGACCCGTTGCTGAGCCTCTTCATCACCGTGCCCCTGTTCTTCGGGGTCGGCGTGCTCATGCAGCGGGTGCTGATCGCCCGGCTGAAGCCGGCCACGCTGACGATGATGTCGGTGCTGCTGACCTTCGCCATCGCCCTGACCATCGAGGGCGTGCTGGGCTGGGCGTTCACCGGCACCCAGCGCCGGGTGCAGCTCGGCTACAGCGGGTCGCGGGTCGAGCTCTTCGGCGCCCAGATCCCCGTCGTGAAGCTGATCGCCTTCGGCCTGGCCGCGGTCGCGCTCACCGGACTCTTCCTGGTGCTCAAGAAGACCAGGTTCGGCCAGTCGCTCCGCGCGACCATCCAGCACAAGGAAGCCGCCCAGCTGGTCGGCATCGACACCGAGCGGGTGGCGGGCTACGGCTTCGGTCTCGGGCTGGCCACCGCCGCGGTCGGTGGCGCCGCGCTCTCGCTCGACTTCACCATCTACCCGTCCCTGCACTGGCACTGGATCGGCCCATTGATGGCGATCATCGTGGTCGGCGGCCTCGGCTCGATCCCGGGTGCGGCCATCGCGGCCATGGTGCTCGGCGTCGGCCAGAGCCTGCTACAGCTGCCCATGGGTACGACGTGGGCGCAGACCGTCTTCTACATCGCGTTGTTCGCCACGCTGATGGTGCGCCCGCAGGGGTTCTTCGGAGGTCGTCTTGCGCAACGATTCTGAGGCCAGGGGTCTCGACAAGCTCGACCACCGGTTCCGGGTCGACCGCAAGCTGGTCGTCACCCTCGTCCTGCTGACCGCCGGCATCGTGCTGGCCGTCAACGCCCCGTCGATGATGCCGAACGCCTACGTGCTGTCGGCCGCGATCGTGATCCTCAACTACGCCGTGCTGGCGACGTCGTGGAACTTCATGGGCGGCTTCACGGGCTACATCTCGCTCGGCCATGCGGCGTACTTCGGGCTCGGCGCCTACGGCACCGCGCTCCTGGTCACCCGGGCGGATGTCCCGAGCTTCGTGGCCTGGGCGCTGTCCGGCCTGGGTGTCGCGCTGCTCGCGGTGCCGATCGGCTTCGCGGCGCTCCGCGTCCGTGGTGCGTCGTTCGTGATCACCTCGATCGCACTGGTGCTGATCCTGCTGCTCGTCTTCCAGAGCTGGTCGTCGGTCACCGGCGGCTCCAACGGCCTGGTCGTGCCGCGTCCCTTCCCCGACCTGCTGCGGCCCGAGCACCACTACCGCTTCTACTACCTCTACCTGATCCTGCTCGGCATCGCGCTGCTCGCCTGGTGGGTGATCGACCGGTCCCGCTTCGGCATGGGCCTCAAGGCGATCCGCGAGGACGAGGACAAGGCGCAGGCGCTCGGCGTACCGACGTTCGCCTACAAGCTGATCGCTTTCGTGGTCTCGGCGTTCTTCACCGCCCTCGGCGGCGGCATGTACGCCCTGTGGTTCGGCGACCTCGACCCCGTCTTCCAGTTCTCCATCCTGATCGGGTCCTACATGGTGCTGATGGCTCTGCTCGGCGGCGTCCGCAGCCTCTTCGGCCCGCTGCTCGGGGCGCTCGTAGTCGGCTTCGCGCTGGAGTACTTCAAGCTCAACTTCGGCGACTCCCAGTTCCACCTGGTCGCCACCGGGCTGCTGCTGGCGCTGGTCGTGCTGTTCATGCCCGACGGCGTGATCCCGGCCGCGACGGCGCTGGTGAAGCGGCTCCGCGGCGGCGGGGAGACCTCGATCCGGGAGATGACGGCCGAGGACCTCTTGGAGCACAACCGCAACCTCGAGGAGGTGAAGGCATGACTCCCCTCATCACCAAGAGCAGCCTCGAGACCGTCGGCCTCACCAAGCGGTTCGGCGGCGTCACCGCTGTCGACGGGGCCACCGTCACCTTCCAGCACGGCAAGATCAACGCGCTGATCGGGCCCAACGGCTCGGGCAAGACGACGTTCTTCAACTGTGTCACCGGCATGATCAAGCCCGACGAGGGCACGGTGTCGTACGCCGGCCGCGACATCACCGGCAAGGCTCCGCACCGGATCAGCCGGGCCGGCATCGGCCGCAGCTTCCAGCTCTGCCGGATCTTCCCGCGGATGACCGTGCTGGAGAACATGCTCGTCGCGGTCCGGGAGACCAGCATCCGCACCCAGCTGCGCAGCTCCCAGAACAAGGAGCAGATCGAGCGGGCCCGCAGCCTGCTCACCCGGGTCGGCATCGACCACCTGGAGACCGCGCTCGCGGCCGACCTCTCCTACGGACAGCAGAAGCTGCTCGAGCTGGCCGGCGTGCTCATGGCCGACCCCGACACGATCATGCTCGACGAGCCGGCGGGCGGCGTGAACCCCGCGCTGATCGGCCGGATCGGCACGTTGGTGCGCGAGCTCAACGCCGAGGGCCGGACGTTCATCGTCGTCGAGCACAACATGGACATGGTGATGAGCCTGTCCGACCACGTCATCGTCTTCGACCGCGGTCGCCCGATCGCCGAAGGCTCTCCCGAGGTCGTCCAGAACGACCCCCGAGTCCTGGAGGCCTACCTTGGCGTCTGACCCCGCTACCGGGAACCTCCTGGAGCTCAACGACATCCAGGCCGGCTACGGCCGGGCCGCGATGGTGCTGCGCGGGCTCACCGTCCAGGTGCCGGCCGGCACCGTGGTGTGCCTCGTCGGCCCCAACGGGGCCGGCAAGTCCACCGTGCTCAAGGTGGCCAGCGGACTGCTGAAGCCGCGCGCCGGCCGGATCGTGGTCGACGGCGTCGACGTCACCGGTCAGGGCCCCCAGCAGATGCTGCGCTCGGGCCTCGCGCACGTGCTGCAGGGTCACAGCGTCTTCCGCGAGATGACCGTCGGGGAGAACGTCACGCTCGGTGCCTTCAGCCTGCGCGACCGCGCCCAGATCAACGAGCGAGCCGACTACGTCAAGAACCTCTTCCCGATCGTCGGCGAGCGGTGGGACCAGCTGGCCGGACTGCTGTCCGGCGGCCAGCAGAAGCAGGTCGAGTTCGCCCGGTCGCTGATGGTGAGCCCCAAGGTGGTGCTGCTCGACGAGCCGTCCATGGGCCTGGACCCCAAGACCACCACCACGGTCTTCGAGCAGGTCGTCCGGATGAGGGACGCCGGCGTCGCGGTGCTGCTCGTCGAGCAGAACGCCCGGCGAGCCCTGGAGACCGCGGACCTCGGCTGCGTGCTCGACCTCGGCAAGGTCCACATCTCCGGCCCGGCCAGCGAGCTCCTCGCGGATCCGCAGCTGAGCGAGCTCTACCTCGGCGCCCGTCCCCAACTGACGAAGAGGAACACCTGATGTCCCAGTCCACCGTCCGCATCCTGATGAACGGCGTCACGGGTCGCATGGGCTACCGCCAGCACCTGGTGCGCTCGATCCTGGCGATCCGCGACGAGGGCGGCCTCGAGCTCCCCGACGGCTCGCGGCTCCAGGTCGAGCCGGTGCTGATCGGACGCCGCGCCGACAAGCTCGCGGAGATGGCCGAGCAGCACGGCATCGCCGACTACACCACCGACCTCGACGCCGCCCTGGCCGACGACACCGCCACCATCTACTTCGACGCGCAGATCACCGGCGAGCGCAAGAAGGCGATCCTGAAGGCGATCGCCGCCGGCAAGCACGTCTTCACGGAGAAGCCGATCGCCGAGTCGGTCGAGGAGGGCAGGGAGCTGGCGGACGCCGCCAGCGAGGCCGGGATCATCGACGGCGTCGTGCACGACAAGCTCTACCTGCCGGGCCTGCTCAAGCTGAAGCGTCTCGTCGACGCCGGCTTCTTCGGCCGGATCCTGTCGGTGCGCGGCGAGTTCGGCTACTGGGTCTTCGAGGGCGACATCGTGCCCGCCCAGCGCCCCAGCTGGAACTACCGCGCCGAGGACGGCGGCGGCATGGTGCTCGACATGTTCTGCCACTGGAACTACGTGCTCGAGAACCTCTTCGGCAGGGTGCAGTCGGTCACCGCCAAGGCGGTCACCCACATCCCGCAGCGGTGGGACGAGCAGGGCCGGTCCTACGAGGCGACCGCCGACGACGCGGCGTACGGCATCTTCGAGCTGGAGGGCGACATCGTCGCCCAGATCAACTCCTCCTGGGCGGTGCGGGTCGACCGCGGCGAGCTCGTGGAGTTCCAGGTCGACGGCACCCACGGGTCGGCCGTGGCCGGGCTGTTCGGCTGCCGTGTCCAGCACCGGGTGCAGACGCCGAAGCCGGTCTGGAACCCGGATCTGCCGACCGACCAGGACTTCCGCAGCCAGTGGGACGACGTGCCTGACAACGAGGTGTTCCGCAACGGGTTCCGGGCGCAGTGGGAGCGCTACCTCCTCGACGTACACGCCGGGCGGCCGCACGCCTTCGACTTCGCCTCCGGTGTCCGCGGCCTGCAGCTCGTGGAGGCCGGCTTGCGCTCGTCGACCGAGGGGCGGACGGTCCGGCTCCAGGAGCTGGGGTGACTGCCCTGCTCGGGTCGGCGCTGCGGATCCCCACCCAGGACGGCTGGCGCGAGATCACCCTGCGCGAGCCGCGCGACTGGGCGGAGCGGCCGCAGGCCTTCGAGCGCCGGATCGCCTTCGCCGCCGCGCACGTCGTCGCGGACCCGCTCGGTGACAACGTGCCGGGTGCGCCCGCCGTGGTCGACTGGGAGGAGACGCTGGCCTTCCGGCGCCACCTCTTCTCCTACGGCTTCGGTGTCGCCGAGGCGATGGACACCGCGCAGCGCAACATGGGCCTCGACTACGCCGCCGTCACCGAGCTCGTACGCCGTAGCGCGGCCCAGGCCAACGAGCTCGGCGCCCGGATCGCGTCCGGCGCCGGCACCGACCAGATCGTGGGTCCGGCCGCCGACCTGGACCAGGTCGCCGCGGCGTACCTCGAACAGGTCGAGATGGTCGAGACCGCCGGCTCGCAGGTGATCCTGATGGCCTCCCGCCACCTCGCCGCGCTCGCCCGGACACCCGACGACTACCACGCGGTCTACGGCCGGGTGCTCTCCCAGGTCTCCGAGCCGGTGATCCTGCACTGGCTCGGCGAGGCCTTCGATCCGCAGCTCGCTGGCTACTGGGGCTCCTCGCACGTGGAGTCCTCGACCGCGTCGTTCCTCGACCTGGTGCGGGAGCACCGCGATGTCATCAACGGCGTCAAGGTCTCGCTGCTGTCCGCGCAGCACGAGCTCAGGGTCCGGGCCGCACTGCCTGCCGGGGTCCGGCTCTACACCGGCGACGACTTCAACTACCCCGAGCTGATCCGCGGTGACGGCGAGCGGCACTCCGACGCGCTGCTCGGCGCGTTCGCGGCGATCGCTCCGGCGGCCTCCGCTGCGCTCTCGGCGCTCGACGAAGGCGACCTCGATCGCTACGACGCGGAGATGGCTCCCACGCTCGAGCTGTCGCGCACGCTCTTCGAGGCGCCGACCCCTCACTACAAGACGGGCATCGCGTTCCTCTCCTGGATCCGCGGCCTCCAGTCGGGCTTCACGATGGTCGGCGGCCTCCAGTCCGCGCGGCCGGTCACCCACTTCGCCCGGGTGTTCGCCCTGGCCAACGAGGCCCAGCTGCTGCCCGACCCCGACCTCGCGGCGACCCGCCTGCGGCTCCTGCTCGATGCGGCCGGAGCGCGAGGATGACCCTGACGCGGCTCTCGCTGAACCAGCGGACCACGGCCGAGTGGAACCTGCGTGAGGCGATCGACGGCGCGGTGAGAGGCGGGCTGCCGGCCATCGGTCTCTGGCGCGAGCCGGTCGCCGAGGTAGGTCTGGAGACCGCCCGGCGATGGGTCGAGGAGTCGGGGCTGCGGGTCTCGTCGCTGTGTCGCGGCGGCTTCTTCACCGACCCGGCGACCGTCGACGCGGCGTACGCCGACAACCTGCGCGCGATCGAGGAGACGGCGGCACTCGGGGCGCCGACCCTGGTGCTGGTGCCCGGCGGGCTGGCTCCTGGTGACCGCGACCTGCCTGCTGCTCGCCGGCGGGTAGCCGACGCCGTGGCGCGGCTCGCGCCGCACGCGCGCGACGCCGGCATCAGGCTCGGCATCGAGCCGATGCACCCGATCTTCGCCGCCGACCGGGGCGTCATCTCCACGCTGGCCCAGGCGCTCGACATCGCCGAGCAGCACGACCCCTCGGTGGTCGGCGTCGTGGTCGACACCTTCCACCTGTGGTGGGAGCCGTGCGTCCACGAGCAGATCGCCCGGGCCCGCGACCGGATCGTGATCTACCAGATCGGTGACTGGATCACGCCGCTGCCGCCCGACGCCCTCCTCTCCCGCGGGATGGTCGGCGACGGCCACATCGACTTCGCGGCGTTCACCCAGTCGGTCGCCGCGACCGGCTACTCCGGCGACGTCGAGGTGGAGATCTTCAACGCCGAGGTCTGGGCCGCCCCCGGCGACTCCGTGGTGGCGACGCTCTCGCAGCGCTACCTCGAGCTGGTGCAACCGCACCTCTGAATGCAGTGCCTCTCGGAATGCAGTGCCTCTCGGAATGCCTCTCGGAAAGGAACACTGATGTCGCTTCGCCCGCTCCTCGCCCTGGTGGCTGTCTCGGTCACCACGGCCGCGATGTTCACCGCGCCATCCGCACCCGCCGCACCCGCCGCACCGGCCGCGCCAGCAGGCTGTGGGGAGGTGACCATCGACAACGTGGACGCTGGTGAACACTGGGCACCGCTGACGCCGGCGAAGTGGGAGTTCCCGGGCGACCAGATCATCCTCACCGAGCCGGGCACGGCGCCGTCCGGGCCGCGACGCCCGTTCGAGTACGCCACACTCACGAGCGGACCGGAGCTCGAGTCGATCCGCTACGACGCCGAGGTGCGCCTCGACGAGGCGACGTCGGTCAGCAACCGCGACGTCGTACTCATCTGGAACTACCAGTCGCCGACGCGCTTCTACTACGCGCATCTCTCGCAGGACAACACGATCTACCCGCACAACGGGATCTTCGTCGTCAACGATGCGGACCGCCTGCGCATCGACGACCAGTGGAACGGCAGCGTCGGCGCGCCTCCGGCCGTCGACGACCTGGACTGGCACGACGTCAGCCTCCGCTACGACGCCGAGACCGGCCGGATCGCCGTACACGTCGACGGCGCCGCGGATCCGCTCATGACTGCGACCGACACCGCGTTCAGCGGCGGCCGGATCGGCTTCGGGTCGTTCGACAACTTCGGCCGGGCGCGCGGCATCAGCGTCACCGGGTCGCCGGTGCTGCCTGCCGCGGACCTCGACGTCTGGGCCCAGCCGGTGGCCAGGAGCGGCCGGCCGGCGATTCGTTCGGGTCGGTGGCCTCGCCCCGTGCGAGCCGTTCTCGGTACGGCTCGACGGGGGTGAGGTCGCCGACGGAGTCGCGAACCGCCGCGGCACGGCACACGTCCTGGTCAAGGCCCCGTCCGTGCGTCGGTTGACCGCCGTCGACGTCGAGGTCGTCGGCGCCGAGGACGACCGGGTCGGCAGTGACGTGATGTGGGTGCTGCCGTAGCGAGCCGGTCTCAGGCGCGTCGGGCACGCCTCTCGAGCAGTTCGCGCGCTCGGCGTGGTCGGAGCGGATCGACCGGGTCGGCGATGGCGGCTCGGAGACCATTGGTGAGCGCCATCAACTCGTCAAGGTGCTGCGGTCCGGTCGACCCGATGAGGCCGCGCAGCAAGGACCGCTCGTCGGCGCGGACGTGATCGACACGGAATGCTGTCAGTTCCTCTACGCGCCCGAGCTCCACGAGCGACAGCCAGACTCTCGTGGCCACGACCCCTTCATCCGTGTCGGGGAGGAAGGCCCCGATCCCGAGGTAGCGCGAGCGCGCGTGGATCCACGTGAACCAGCGCTCACCGATGACGCCGGTAGCGATAGCCAGCATCCGGGCGCGATTGTCGAAGCGATCCGACAGCCACGACTGGCTGATGCCCATGCGGCGCGCGACGGCTCGCAGAGTCAGGGCCGCGTGGCCAGCCTCGGCCACCAGGCCAAAAGCAGCGTCGCCCAGCAGGTCGGCGTCGTCGAGCGACCACGGCTTGAGGAACCACGAGTCATCGGGTTCGAACATCAGCACGGCGTAAGTGAACAGGAACCCGGGCTCCGCTGCGGCGGTCCTCCACAGCCCTAGCGGGGGTGCTGCGTGCCCTGATCGATCGATCGACCAGGGAAGAGCACAGATCCATCGATCAGGCGGTGCCTGCCGATCGATCGATCGATCGGCCACCCAAGGGGCACCCGATGAGTTTCGAGGCCGGCGGCGGTCAGAGAGGCATGGAGACCTATGACTTCGGCCCTGCCACGACGACCTTGAGCCGGCTGGTGCGCGGGGTGACCGACGACCAGCTGACCGCGCCGACGCCGTGCGAGAAGTACACGGTCGCGGACCTCGTCGACCACATCGGCGGGCTGACCTTGGCCTTCACCGGCGCGGCCACCAAGACGCCGGTGGCCGGCGCGGACAGCGGCGGGTCGGGCGACGGCTCGCGGCTCGAGCCGGAGTGGCGCGACCGGATCGCGCACGACCTGGAGCGGCTTGCCGAGGCATGGCGCGACCCGGCGGCGTACGTCGGCGACACGATGGCCGGACCCATCGAGATGCCGGCGACCGACGCCGCGGCGGTGACCCTCAACGAGGTCGTGGTGCACGGCTGGGACCTGGCGACGGCGACCGGGCAGCCCTATGAGGTCGACGATGCGACGGTCGAGATGTGCATGAGGTTCGCCGAGCCGTTCTCCACGCCGGAGACCGCCGACCAGCGCGGCGACGCCTTCGGCGCCGTGATCCCGGTGCCCGACGACGCGCCGCCCCTGCACCGCCTGCTCGGCATGATGGGCCGCTCAGCCTAGTGCGGCCGCCGCCCGCGCCAGCTCCTCGACGCGGGCCCAGTCACCCGACGCCAGGGCGTCGGCCGGGGTGAGCCAGGAGCCGCCGACGCAGCCGACGTTCGGGAGGGCGAGGTACGTCGGCGCCGAGGCCGCCGTGATCCCGCCGGTCGGGCAGAAGCGGGCGGCGGGCACGGGGGAGGCGATCGACTTCAGGTAGGCCGCGCCTCCGGAGGCCTCGGCCGGGAAGAACTTCATCTCGGTGAAGCCGGCCTCGAGCACTGCGAGCACCTCGGAGACCGTGGCCGTGCCAGGCAGGAACGGCAGGCCGGTGTCGGCCATCGCACCGAGCAGCGTCGGGGTCGACCCGGGCGAGACCAGGAACTGCGCGCCAGCATCGAGCGCCTGCTTGGCCTGGCCGGGCGTGACGATCGTGCCGGCCCCGACCAGGATCTCCGGCACCTCGTCGGCGATCGCGCGGATCGCGTCGAGCGCCACGTCGGTGCGCAGGGTCAGCTCGATGGCGGGCAGGCCGCCGGCCACCAGGGCCCGGGCCAGCGGCACCGCATCGGCCAACCGGTCGAGCACGACCACCGGCAGCACCGGGACGACGCTCAACAATGAAGGGGGAAGGTCAGACGGCCTGGACACTGTGCACCTTTCTGGGCACCTCCCGCGCCGGAGCGGCGTACGCCGGGAAGATGCTGGCGCCCTCGTCGGCCGATCCGACGGTGGCCCGGAACGCCGCGAACAGCTCGCGGCCGGTGCCCGACCACTCCTCGCCCTCGGGTGCGCGACCGGTCGGTGCGCGGTGCTGCAGCGCGAACGCGTCGTCGATGTCGAGGACGCCTCGCTCGGAGTCGACCGTGATCACGTCGCCGTGCCGCACCCGCGACAGCGGTCCGCCGAGCGCGGCTTCGGGTGTCACATGGATCGCGGCCGGCACCTTGCCGGACGCGCCCGACATCCGGCCGTCGGTGACGATCGCGACCCGCTGCCCGCGGTCCTGGAGTACGCCGAGCGCGGGCGTCAGCTTGTGCAGCTCGGGCATGCCGTTGGCGGCCGGACCCTGGTAGCGGATCACAGCCACGAAGTCGACGCCGTCGAGCCGGCCGTCGGCGAAGGCCTCGAGGAACTCGGCCTGGTCGTCGAAGATCAGCGCGGGCGCGGTCACGACGCGGTGCTCGGGCGCCACCGCCGACACCTTGATCACGCCGGTGCCGAGCGGTCCGTGCAGCACCTTCAGCCCGCCGTCAGCGGCAAACGGCTCGGTCGACAGGACGCAGCACGTCGAGGTCATGGCTGGCCTTCGCCCCCTCCTCCCAGGTCAGGTTGTCGCCGCGCAGCATCGGCTCACCGAGGGTGCGCGACAGGCCGCGCCCGGAGATGGTCAGCACGTCGTCGTGCATCAGCCCCGCCCTCAGCAGCGTGTGGATCAGGAAGCCGACCCCGCCGGCGGCGTGGAAGTGGTTCACGTCGGCGGAGCCGTTGGGGTAGACCCGCGCCAGCAGCGGCACGGCGGCCGAGAGGTCGGACAGGTCGTCCCAGGTGAGGGCGACGCCGGCGGCTCGCGCGATCGCGACCAGGTGGAGCGTGTGGTTGGTCGAACCGCCGCTCGCGAGCAGCGCGACGCACGCGTTGATGATCGCCTTCTCGTCGACGAGCTCGCCGATCGGCGTCAGCTCGCCGCCCTGCCGGGTGATCGCGACCGCGCGCTCGCCGGCCGCCCGGGTCAGCGCCTCGCGCAGCGGCGTGCCGGGGTTGACGAACGACGAGCCCGGCAGGTGCAGGCCGAGCACCTCCATCAGCAGCTGGTTGGAGTTGGCCGTGCCGTAGAACGTGCACGTGCCCTTCGAGTGGTACGACGCCGCCTCGGCCTCCAGCAGCTCCTCGCGGCCGACCTTGCCCTCGGCGTACAGCTGGCGCACCCGCGCCTTCTCACCGTTGGGCAGACCCGACGCCATCGGCCCGGCCGGCACGAAGACCGTCGGCAGGTGGCCGAAGGACAGCGCGCCGATCAGCAGCCCGGGCACGATCTTGTCGCACACGCCGAGCATCAGCGCGCCATCGAACATGTCGTGGCTCAGCGCGATCGCGGTCGACATCGCGATCACGTCGCGGCTGTAGAGCGAGAGCTGCATGCCGTCGCGGCCCTGGGTGATGCCGTCGCACATCGCCGGCACTCCGCCCGCGACCTGGGCGATGCCGCCGGCCCGGATCACGGCCTGCTTGAGGACCGCGGGGTAGTCGGCGTACGGCTGGTGCGCGGAGAGCATGTCGTTGTAGCTGGTCACGATCGCCAGGTTGGGCTTGGTGCGCCCGCGCAGTGCCTGCTTGTCGCCGCCCTCCGCGGCCGCGAAGCCGTGCGCGAGGTTGGCGCAGGCCAGGCGACCGCGCGCGGGGCCGCGATCAGCGGCCGCGCGGATCCGGGCGAGGTAGGCGGCGCGGCTGGGTGCGCTGCGCTCGACGAGTCGCTCGGTGACTTCGGCGACGACGGGATGGATGGAGGGCTTCATTGGTCGGACTCCTGCCAGGTACGGCCGTCACGCTCGAGGAGCATGGCGGCGGCGGTCGGCCCGCTGGTGCCGGCCGGGTAGCGCTTGGGGCGGTCGGGCGAGGTCGCCCACCGCTGGAGGATCGGCTCGACCCAGGACCATGCGGCCTCGACCTCGTCGCGGCGCATGAACAGCGTCGGGTTGCCGCGCATCACGTCCATCAGCAGCCGCTCGTAGGCGTCCGGCGACCGCTCGCTGAAGGTCGTCGCGTAGCTGAGGTCGAGAGACACCGGCCGCAGCCGGATCCCGCCAGGGCCGGGCTCCTTCGCGGTCAGGTGCAGCTGCATGCCCTCGTCGGGGTGGACGTGGATGTGCAGCCGGTTGGGCTCGGTCGCCCCCTCGCTGTGGGGGAACATCGCGTGCGGCGGGTCCTTGAAGACCACGACGATCTCGGAGTACTTGCGGTTCATCCGCTTGCCGGTGCGCAGGTAGAACGGGACGCCCGCCCACCGCCAGTTGCGCACCTCGGTGCGGATCGCCACGAACGTCTCGGTCGAGCTGCCGGGCCGGCCGAGGTCCTCGGTGTACGACGACACCGGCACCCCGTCGACGAGACCCTGGCCGTAGCGCCCGCGCACCGTGTCGCGGTCGACGTCGTCGGGCGTCATCGGCCGCAGGGCCTGCAGCACCTTGAGCTTCTCGTCGCGCACCGTCTCGCGGCCGACGTAGGTCGGCGGCTCCATGGCCACCAGGCAGAGCAGCTGCAGCAGATGGTTCTGCACCATGTCGCGCAGCGCGCCGGCGGTGTCGTAGTAGCCGCCGCGGTCGCCGACGCCGAGCGTCTCGGCCACGGTGATCTGCACGTGGTCGACCCAGCGGGAGTTCCAGAGCGGCTCGAGGAAGGTGTTGGCGAAGCGGGTGACCAGGAGGTTCTGGACGCTCTCCTTGCCGAGGTAGTGGTCGATCCGGAAGATCTGGTGCTCCTCGAAGACCCGGCCGACGGCGTCGTTGATCGCCTGGGCCGACGCGAGGTCGTGGCCGATCGGCTTCTCCATCACCACCCGCGACGACGCGTCGACGACACCGAGCTCTCCGAGGCGCGAGCAGATCGGCCCGAACAGCGCCGGCGAGACCGCGAGGTAGAACACGCGCACCGCCTCCGACGCCCGGTCCTTGAGCAGCCCGTGCAGCAGGTGCCAGTCGTGGGCCTCGGCGGCGTCGAGCGTCAGGTGGTGCACCCGGGCGAGCAGGCTGTCGACGGCGCTCTGGTCGAGCTCGCCGACGTACGCCGCCAGCGACTCCGCCACCAGCGCCCGGTAGCTGTCGTCGTCGTGACCGGACCGGGACACCCCGATCACCCGGGTGTCGGCGGGCAGCTGCCCCTCGAGCTCGCGCTGGTAGAGCGCGGGCAGCAGCTTGCGCAGGGCGAGGTCGCCGGTGCCGCCGAAGACCGTGATGTCACAGGTCGGCAGGTCGGGGATGAGCTCGGTGGCGGGCAAGGTCACGCGACAACGCTAAGGCCCAAGTGTGTCTCTGACAAGCATGACTTAGGTATTCTGAGATCCTAAGTCGAACGAGAACCTAGGATCTGCCCCATGCCCGACACCGCCGGAGACCTGCTGGAGCTCGTGCGGTCCGGTCGAGCCCACACCCGCAGCGACCTGCGTCGCGTGACCGGGCTGTCCCGGACCGCCGTGGTGAGCCGGGTGACCGCCCTCGCCGACGCCGGCC
This sequence comes from uncultured Actinomycetota bacterium, assembly GCA_963769475.1. Lineage (GTDB taxonomy): Bacteria > Actinomycetota > Actinomycetes > Propionibacteriales > Nocardioidaceae > Nocardioides. Next base: position 67,270 of record CAVYLX010000011.1, read on the forward strand.
TGCTCCTCCTCGGCGAGGAGCTGGTCTCCACCGGGGGCCGCCCGCCCGGGAGCCTGATGTTCAACAACGAGGCCGGTGTCGTGCTGGCCGCGGCGATCGGCCGGTCACGCTCCCAGGTGGCCGTCTTCGACCTGCTCGGCAACGAGCTCGGGGCCTCGTCGGTGGACCACGAGATCGCCGCCGGCCCCGACGCCGTGATGCCGGTCGTCGCCGACAACCTCGCCACCCTGCTGGTCGACATCGACCGCGCGGTGCTCGGCATCGGCATCAGCCTGCCCGGCACGATCGACCCCGAGCGCGGCGTCAGCGTCGACTCACCGGTGATCGCCGGCTGGGACGGCGTCGACCTGGCGCCCTACCTCGAGGCGCTGGGGCCGGCACCGATCTTCGTCGGCAACGACGCCGACGTGCTGGCCAGGTCGGAGCGGCTCGGCCACGCCGCGACGTACGACGACCTGATCGTGGTCAAGGCCTCCACCGGCCTCGGCCTCGGCATCATCGCCGAAGGCCGAGTGGTCTCCGGCCACCTCGGCGGCGCCGGCGAGATCGGGCACACCAAGGTCGACGCCGCGGCCGGCCGGCCCTGCCGCTGCGGCGACACCGGCTGCCTCGAGACGATCGCCGCCGGCTGGGCCCTGCTGCCCCAGCTGGCCGAGCTCGGCCGCCCGGTCGAGCACATCCGCGACCTCACCGCGCTCGCCGTCGCCGGTGACCCGGAGGCCAAGCAGCTCCTGCGCGAGAGCGGCCGCCGCCTCGGCGAGCTGCTCGCCGTCGCCATCAACCTGCTCAACCCGCAGGCGGTGGTGATCGGCGGCGACATGGCTGCCGCCTTCGACGTGTACGCCGCCGGCGTACGCGAGAGCGTCTACGCCCGCGCCTCGGCGCTGGCGACCCGCGACCTGCAGTTCGTGCCGGCCACGTTCGGCGACCGGTCCGGTGTGGTCGGTTGCGCCGCCATGGCGCTCGACCAGGTGCTCAGCCCGGCGGCGGTGGACGCCAGGCTGAGCGGGAGATCGGGCCGGGTGCCCGAACCCGGTCGCTAGGTCGGTCTGAGGCATACGACCCGCACTCCGGCCCCGCCGGGCTTCTCGAACACCGGCTGGGTGGTCGGCCGATCCGCCGCAGCAGTGCGCGCGGCCCCTACGATGGCGGCCATGTCGGAGCCGTCGCGTGACAACGGAGCTGCCCGTCGCTCCCCGAGCATGGCCGACGTCGCCGCCCACGCGGGGGTGTCGCACCAGACCGTCTCGCGGGTGCTCAACGACTCGCCGTTGGTCAAGGAGAACACCAAGGCGCGGGTGCTCGAAGCGATCGCGGCACTGGGCTACCGCCGCAACAATGCCGCCCGGATGCTCGCGACCAACCGGTCGCGACGGATCGGCATGGTCTCGGCACACCTTGCGTTGCACGGCCCGAGCCGGATCGCGGTCGCGGTGCAGGAGGCCGGTCACGAGGCGGGCTACGACGTGTCGCTGGTGGGTCTGTCCGAGCTCTCGGCCGAGTCGCTGGAGAGCGCTGTCGGGCGGCTGCTCGACGAGGCGGTCGAGGCGATCGTGGTCGCGGTCGCCCATCGGTCGGCGATCGAGACCACCCAGGCCCTCAAGCTGCCGATCCCCGTCGTGCTGGTGCAGGGCGTCACGGCCGGTGAGGTGATGGCCGCCGGGATCGACCAGGCGGCCGGAGCCGCTCTGGCCACCGACCACCTGCTCGACCTCGGCCACCGCCGGATCGCCCACGTCTCGGGACCCCTGGACTGGGTGGAGGCAGGGCAGCGCAGGGACGGCTGGCGCGAGGCCCACGAGCGCCGCGGGCTGCTGCCCGGTCCGGAGATTGCCGGCGACTGGTCCCCCGAGAGCGGGTACGCCGCCGGCAACCGCTTGGTCCAGGACGAGGCCGTGAGTGCGGTCTTCGTCGCCAACGACGGCATGGCCCTGGGGGTACTGAAGGCGCTGCACGAGCACGGCCGCCGGGTGCCCGAGGAGATGAGCGTGGTCGGCTTCGACGACGTGCCGGAGGCGGCGTACTTCTGGCCGGCGCTGACGACAGTCTCCCAGGAGTTCTCCGCCCTTGGCCGGTCGGCGCTCGACCTGACCCTGCGCGCACTCGCCGGCGAAGAGGCCCCGATGGCTCCCCTGGTGGTGCCTGGGCTGATGGTGCGGGCAACCACCGCCGGGGTGCGGCCCTGAGCCACGAATGTTAGCGTTAACAAATGGCCGTGACGCCCTGGGGGAAGCTAGCTGACGGGCGCCCCGTCCACCGGATCGTGATCGGCGAGCCACCGCGGCCGGTCCTGCACCTGCTGGACCTCGGTGCCACGGTGCACCGGATCGAGGTCGCCTGCGGTGACCGACGCCGGCGCAACGTGGTGCTCGGACACGCGACCCCGGCCGACTACCTCGCCTCGACCGACTACATCGGCGGGACCATCGGCCGCTACGCCAACCGGATCGCAGGCGGGCGCTTCGAGCTCGACGGGAGCGAGGTCAAGGTCGAGACCCACGACCGCGGCAACCATCTGCACGGAGGGCCGGACGGCTTCGACCGCCGGCTCTGGGAGCTGGTCGACCACGGCCCGAACCACGCGATGCTCACCCTGGTCAGTCCCGACCAGGACCAGGGCTTCCCGGGAGAGCTGGTGGCCACCGCCCGCTTCGAGGTCTGGGACGAGGCGATCGGGCTGACCCTGACTGCGGTCACGGACGCACCGACGGTCGTCAACCTGACCAGCCACGCCTACTTCAACCTCGACGGCAACGAGGCCGGCACGATCGACGAGCACGAGCTGACCGTCGCGGGCGAGCGCTACACGCCGATCGATCCGACCGGCATCCCGACCGGTGATCACGCCGAGGTCGAGGGCACGCCGTTCGACTTCCGTCGGGCCCGGCGGATCGGACCGTCGCTCCGCGACGGCCACCAGCAGGTGGCCTGGGCCCGCGGGATCGACCACAACTACGCGATCGACGGCAGCGGCATGCGCACCGCCGCGGTGCTCGAGTCGGCGCGCACCCGGACCCGGATGGAGGTCCGGAGCGACCAGCCGGGGCTGCAGGTCTACACCGGCAACTTCCTCGACGGCAGTCGCCGCTCGGCTGGCAGCGGGCTCTACCGGCAGGGTGACGGGATCGCCCTCGAGCCCCAGCTCTTCCCGGACTCACCCAACCGCCCCGACTTCCCATCGGCAGTGCTGCGGCCAGGCAGGACCTACCGTTCCGGCATCGAGTGGGTGTTCAGCCGGGTGGCCGATACGCCGTGAGCAGGGACTCCTCGGGCAGTCCGTAGACACCCTCCAGCCGATGGCGCAGCGCGGGCCCCGGCTCGCCCTGGCCGCGCTCCCAGACGCGGACCGCCGAGGTGCTGCACCCGCAACGCTCAGCGAGCTGGGCCGGTGGGGTCACGCCGGCCGCGCGGGCGACCCTGGCCACCGGCACGCCGTACACGGTGGCCAGCCGGCGCACCGCAACCAGCGGCGGCTGCTGTCCGCGCTCCCACGCGCCGAGGCTGTGGCGCCCGGTGCCGATCCGACGGGCGACGACCTGCTGGGAGGGGCCGGTACGCCGACGCAGGCGGCGCAGCTCCGAGTGCCGCAGTGGCCGCAGCCCATGACCGCGGACACTCTCGACGATCCGCTCCGCCGGCGGGCGTACGCCGTCGAAGAAGCCGACCACCTCGACCGTCTCGATCGCCAGCGTCCGAGCCAGCCTCGTGATGTGGCCCGGACCGGGCAGGCGGTCGCCGCGCTCCCAGCGCAGGACCGAGTTGGGGTGCACGCCGAGCTGCTCGGCGAGATCGGCGGTGGTGATCGAGCGGCTCACCCGCCGGTCGCGCAGGAAGGTGCTCACGAGTTGGACCTCCGTCTTGATCGATCCAAGGTCATCGGCGAGAGTGAGCGTTCACATTTCGTGCGACAAATCTTGGCCAAGGGGGTTGACGACGAAGAATGTTAGCGCTCACACTCGTCGCCAGTGACACCGGTCACAGGGGCACACCGCCCACAGCTGATCTGGAGGAAAACCAGTGCTGAAGAAAACCCTGATCGCCGCTAGTGCGATCTCGATGAGCACGCTGATGCTCACGGCCTGCGGAAGCGACGACGGCGGCTCCGCATCCGGAGATGACGACGGCACCATCACGATGGGGTTCGCCCAGGTCGGTGCGGAGAGCGGCTGGCGCACGGCCAACACCAAGTCGATCCAGGAGAGCGCGGAGGACGCAGGCATCGACCTCAAGTTCACCGACGCGCAGGGCAAGCAGGAGAACCAGATCGCGGCGATCCGGTCCTACATCCAGCAGAAGGTGGACGTGATCGCCTTCAGCCCCGTCGTCGAGACCGGATGGGACGCAGTGCTCCAGGAGGCCAAGGCCGCCGACATCCCCGTGATCCTGACCGACCGCGCGGTCGACTCCGAGGACACCTCGCTCTACAAGACCTTCATCGGCTCGGACTTCGTGGTCGAGGGCGAGAAGGCCGGCCAGTGGCTGGTCGACAACGCTGCTGAATCCGACGTGAACGGCGACGGCACCATCAACGTGGTCCAGCTCGAGGGCACCGCAGGCGCCGCTCCCGCCATCGACCGTGCCGAGGGCTTCGCCGACGTCATCTCGGCCGACCCGTCCATCGAGGTCACCGCCACGCAGACCGGCGACTTCACCCGCGACGGCGGCAAGCAGGTCATGGAGTCGTTCCTGCAGTCCGACGACAGCATCGACGTCGTCTACGCCCACAACGACGACATGGGCCTGGGTGCCATCGAGGCGATCGAGGCCGCGGGCCTGACCCCTGGTGAGGACATCAAGATCATCACCGTGGACGCCGTGAAGGACGGGATGATCGCGCTCTCCGAGGGCAAGATCAACTTCATCGTCGAGTGCAGCCCGCTGCTCGGTCCGCAGCTGATGGACCTGGCCGAGAAGGTCGTCGCCGGCGAGGAGGTCGAGCCCCGCATCCTCACGGAGGAGACCACCTTCACCCAGGAGGAGGCCATCGAGGCCCTCCCGGACCGGCAGTACTGATCCACACGCTTCGTCGGGCCCGACCGGCAACCCCGGTCGGGCCCGACGACCGCCATCAGCAGTGGCACCCCGACCCAACGTGAGGAACGAGATGACGCAGATGGACGTCCAGCCCCCGACCGTCGACGGGGCTGCGACGATCGCCGGGACGCCGATCATCGAGATGCAGGGCATCTCCATCGCCTTCGGCGCCGTGCAGGCGCTCGCGAATGTCGACCTCCGGCTCTTCCCGGGTGAGGTGCACGCCCTGATGGGCGAGAACGGCGCCGGCAAGTCGACGATGATCAAGGCGCTCACCGGTGTCTACTCCATCGACTCCGGCACGATCCTGGTCGAGGGTGAGCAGCACGCGTTCTCCTCGCCCGCCGCGTCGCAGGCGGCCGGCATCAGCACGGTGTACCAGGAGGTCAACCTGGTCCCGAACCTCACCGTTGCCGAGAACATGCTGCTCGGCCGTGAGCCCCGCCGGTTCGGCTCGATCAACGTGCGGGCCATGAACCGCCGGGCCCGCGAGACTCTCGAAGGCCTCGGCCTCGACATCGACCCAGCTTCCGTGCTCGGCGAGCACCCGATCGCGATCCAGCAGCTGGTCGCCATCGCGCGCGCCGTGGACGTCGAGGCCCGCGTCCTGATCCTCGACGAACCCACCTCCAGCCTCGACGCCGACGAGGTGGCGAAGCTCTTCGAGCTGATGCGCCGGCTGCGCGGACAGGGCGTCGCGATCGTGTTCGTGTCGCACTTCCTGGACCAGGTCTTCGAGATCGCCGACCGGATGACCATCCTGCGCAACGGCAACCTGGTCGGCGAGCGCATGGTCGCCGAGACCACCCAGCTCGAGCTGGTCAAGCTGATGATCGGCCGCGAGCTGGAGGTCCTCGAGCGCCTCGACCGGACCTCGGCGAACACCGAAGCCGAGGCCGGCACGCCGATCATGAAAGCACTCGGCGTCGGCCGCAAGGGTTCGCTGGAGGCCACCGACCTGGAGCTCTACGAGGGCGAGATCATCGGCCTCGCGGGCCTTCTCGGCTCGGGCCGCACCGAGCTCGCCCGGCTCCTGTTCGGCGCCGACACCGCCGACACCGGCGAGGTCGCCGTCGGCTCCGAGCGCCGCAAGCTGCGCAGCCCGCGGCACGCGATCGACCGCAAGATCGCTTTCTCCAGCGAGGACCGCAAGGCGGAGGGCGTGGTCGGCGACCTCACGGTGGCCGACAACATGCTGCTCGCGCTGCAGGCGTCCCGCGGCTGGCTCCGTCCTATCCCGGCATCGACCCGCGCCAAGCTGGTCGAGGAGTACATCGAGGCCCTCGACATCCGGCCCACCGACCCGAACTCCCTCATGCGCAACCTCTCGGGCGGCAACCAGCAGAAGGTGCTGCTGGCGCGCTGGCTGATCACGCAGCCCGACATCCTGATCCTCGACGAGCCCACCCGCGGCATCGACATCGGCGCCAAGGCCCAGATCCAGGCCAAGGTCGCGGAGCTGGCCGCCGCGGGAATGTCGGTGGTCTTCATCTCCGGTGAGCTGGAGGAGGTGCTGCGCGTCAGCGACCGTCTCGTGGTCATGCGCGACCGCCGCAAGATCGACGAGCGGCCCAACCACGACGTCAGCGTCAGCGACGTACTGGAGATCATCGCGGGCGAGGCCCGCTCCGAGCAGGAGGAGGCCCCTCGTGCCTGAGTCACCCACCTTCGCCCAGCGCGTCCTCGGCCATCAGCTGGTGTGGCCGGTGCTGGCACTGCTCGTGCTGCTGGTCGTCAACGTCGTAGCGACCCCGTCGTTCCTGAACATCCGCATGCAGGACGACCACCTCTACGGCAACCTCGTCGACATCGTGCGCAACAGCGCACCGGTCATGCTGGTGGCCCTCGGCATGACGCTGGTCATCGCGACCCGCGGCATCGACCTCTCGGTCGGCGCGATCGCGGCCATCGCCGCAGCCGTCGCCTGCACCCGGATAGTGGGCGCCGGAGACGAAGGTGCCCTGGCCACCGCAGTGATGGCGTGCACCTACGCGATCGTGGTCTGCATCGTGCTCGGCGCCTGGAACGGCTTCCTGGTCTCGGTGCTCGGCATCCAGCCGATCATCGCCTCTCTGGTGCTGATGGTTGCTGGGCGCGGGATCTCGATGGCGATCACCGACGGCCAGATCACCACCGTCAACAACAGCTACTTCAGCGACCTCGCGTCCGGCTTCGTGCTGACCCTCCCGGTGGCGTTCCTGATCGCGCTGGCCGTCTTCGGCCTGACCGCGCTGCTGACCCGTCGGACGGCGCTCGGCATGCTGATCGAGTCGGTGGGCATCAACCCGGAGGCCAGCCGGCTCGCCGGGGTCCGGTCACGCACGATCATCTGGATCGTCTACGCGTTCTCGGGCTTCTGCTCCGGCGTCGCGGGTCTGGTCATCGCGGCCAACACCAACTCGGTCAACGCCAACAGCCTCGGCCTGTGGATCGAGCTCGACGCGATCCTCGCCGTCGTCATCGGCGGCACCTCGCTCGCTGGTGGCCGCTTCTCGCTCACCGGCACCCTGATCGGCGCGCTGTTCATCGCCACCCTGGCCCGCACGATCCCCAACATCGGGATCCCGTCGGAGCTCAACTACCTGTTCAAGGCCGTCGTCGTGATCGCCGTCTGCCTCCTGCAGTCGCCGAAGGCTCGCGCGGTGCTCCGCACCCGCCGGTCCGGCCCGGCCACCCCCGTCCTCGCGAAGGCAGGTACTCCCGCATGAGCGTCGCCACCGCCCCGCCGCCCGACACCGCGTCCGCGACCCGGTGGGACCGAGTCAAGGGCTACAGCCCGCCCTCCCGCTTCCTGCCCGTGATCGCGACCCTCGCCCTCTTCGTGGGGATGTTCGGCGCCGGCAGCTTCCGCTACGAGGGCTTCGGCGACCCCCAGGTGCTGCTGAGCCTGCTCATCGACAACGCGTTCCTGATCGTGCTCGCGGTCGGCATGACCTTCGTGATCCTGACCGGCGGCATCGACCTCTCGGTCGGCTCCGTCGTCGCGCTGTCCACGATGATCGCGGCCAAGACGCTGCAGCTGGGCTGGCCGCCGTACCTCTCCATCGCGGCGGTGCTCGCCACCGGCACCCTGCTCGGCCTGCTGATGGGCCTGCTGATCCACTACTTCGACATCCAGCCGTTCATCGCGACGCTGGCGGGCCTGTTCCTGGCCCGCGGCCTGACCTACCTGATCAGCGTCGAGTCGATCTCGATCAGCGACGAGACCTTCACCCAGCTGGCGTTCAAGACGGTCTACATCGGCGACTACTACATCCGGTGGACGGCGATCATCGCGCTGGTCGCGGTCGTGGTCGCGACCTACGTGCTGGCCCGCACCCGCTTCGGCCGCACCGTCTACGCGATCGGCGGCAGCGAGAGCTCCGCGATGCTGATGGGCCTGCGGGTGGCCTTCACCAAGGTCGGCGTCTACGTCATCAGCGGCTTCTGCGCCTCGCTCGGCGGACTGCTCTTCTCCCTCTACATCCTCTCCGGCAACAGCCTGCACGCCATCGGCATGGAGCTCGACGCGATCGCCGCGGTGGTCATCGGCGGCACCCTGCTGACCGGTGGCCGGGGCTACGTCTTCGGCTCGCTCCTCGGGGTGCTGGTGCTCGGCATCATCAAGACGCTGATCTCCTTCGACGGCACCTTGAGCTCGTACTGGATCCGGATCTTCACCGGTGTCCTGGTGCTGGTGTTCGTGGTCGTCCAGCGGCTCGCCACGCGGCGGCAGACGTGACCGAAACCGCGCCGCGGCCGATCGACAAGACGCCGGTCATGGCCGACGTCGCCCGCCTGGCCGGCGTCTCGCACCAGACCGTGTCGCGCGTCATCAACGGGCAGAGCAACCTGCGCCCCGAGACCCGTGAGCGGGTGCTGCAGGCGATCAAGCAGCTCGGCTACCGGCCCAACTCGGCCGCGCGAGCCCTGGTCACCCGGCGCTCGGCGACGATCGGCGTGATCGGGTCCAAGGGCGGCTACTGGGGTCCGAGCACCGTGCACCGCACGATCCAGGCGGCCGGCCGCCAGGCGGGCTACTTCGTCAGCTCGACCAACCTCCAGCAGCTGACCCGCGAGGAGCTCAACGACGCCATCAGCCACCTGCGCGACCAGAGCGTCGAGGGCATCGTGCTGATCTCGGCGACCGACGACGCGCTCGACGCGGCCCGGGCCCAGGAGCTCACGGGAGTGCCCGTGGTGGTGGTCGAGGGCGACGAGAGCAAGACCAGCTGGACCGTCGGAGTCGACCAGGTCCGCGGCGCCGAGCTCGGCACCCGCCACCTGATCGACCTCGGCCACACCGAGATCCTGCATCTGGCCGGACCCCAGGACTGGACCGAGGCCCGGGCCCGGCTGCTCGGCTACCAGACCTCGATGTACGCCGCCGGCCTCCGGCCCCACCCGCCCGTGATCGGCGAATGGTCGGCCGCGAGCGGCTACGAGGCCGGCCTCGAGATCGCGCGCCGCGACGACGTGACCGCCGTGTTCTGTGCCAACGACCAGATGGCGCTCGGCCTGCTCCGGGCGCTGTCGGAGGCGGGTCGCTCGGTGCCCGGCGACGTCAGCGTCGTCGGGTTCGACGACATCCCGGAGGCGGCGTACCTCATCCCGCCGCTGACCACCGTCCGCCAGGACTTCACCGCGGTCGGGCGGCGCGCCATCGAGATCCTCCAGACCGCGATCGCCCACGGCGTGGGCCCGGCCCCCGAGCGGCTGATCAGCCCCGAGCTCGTGGTGCGCGCCAGCACCGCCTCCCCCGAAAGGACCTGACAGATGTCCGAGCACGACCAGTACGTCGTGGGTGTCGACTACGGCACCCTCTCGGGACGCGCCCTGGTGGTGAGGGTCTCCGACGGTGCCGAGCTGGGCACGGCGACCCACGTCGTACGCGCACGCCGTGATCGAGGACCGGCTGCCGGGCGCGACGACCGGCCTGCCCCCGGAGTGGGCGCTGCAGGTGCCCGAGGACTACCGCGACGTGCTGCGCGTCGCCGTGCCCGCGGCGGTGGCCGCGGCCGGCATCGACCCCAGCCCACGTGATCGGCATCGCCACCGACTTCACCGCCTGCACGATGGTGCCGACCCTCGCCGACGGCACTCCGCTCAACGAGGTCGACGGCTACGCCGACCGGCCGCACGCCTACGTCAAGCTGTGGAAGCACCACGCCGCCCAGCCCCACGCCGACCGGATCAACCAGCTCGCCGCGGACCGCGGCGAGGCCTGGCTGCCGCGCTACGGCGGCCTCATCTCCTCCGAGTGGGAGTTCGCCAAGGGCCTGCAGCTGTTCGAGGAGGACCGCGAGGCCTACGACCGGATGGAGCGCTGGGTCGAGGCCGCGGACTGGATCGTCTGGCAGCTCTGCGGCACCTACGTCCGCAACGCCTGCACGGCCGGCTACAAGGGCATCCGTCAGGACGGCGCCTATCCCACCGCCGGAGTTCCTGGGCGCGCTGTCGCCCGGCTTCGAGTCGTTCGTCGCCGACAAGCTCGACCACGCAGATCGGCCAGCTCGGCGACCGCGCCGGCGGTCTCACCGCCGAGGCCGCCGCCTGGACCGGTCTGCCGGAGGGCATCGCGGTGGCGGTCGGCAACGTCGACGCCCACGTGACCGCGCCCGCCGCGCAGGCGGTCGCCGCCGGCCAGATGGTCGCGATCATGGGCACCTCCACCTGCCACGTGATGAACGCCGACGTGCTGCGCGAGGTGCCGGGCATGTGCGGCGTCGTCGACGGCGGCATCGTGGCCGGCAGCTGGGGCTACGAGGCCGGCCAGAGCGGGGTCGGTGACATCTTCGGGTGGTTCACCGAGACCTCCGTCCCGGCGACGTACGCCATGGCGGCGGCGGATGCCGACGAGTCGCTGCACGAGCACCTGACCCGGCTCGCGGCCGAGCAGGAGATCGGCGAGCACGGCCTGGTCGCGCTCGACTGGCACAGCGGCAACCGCTCGGTGCTGGTCGACCACGAGCTCTCTGGCCTGGTGGTCGGACAGACGCTCGCGACCCGGCCCGAGCACACCTACCGCGCGCTGCTCGAGGCCACCGCGTTCGGCACCCGGGTGATCGTGGAGACCTTCCGCGACAGCGGCGTGCCGGTCGAGGAGTTCATCGTCGCCGGCGGTCTCGCGAAGAACGCCCTGCTCATGCAGATCTACGCCGACGTCACCCGGCTGCCGCTGTCGATCATCGACTCCGAGCAGGGACCCGCACTCGGCTCGGCGATCCACGCCGCCGTGGCCGCGGGCGCCTACGCCGACGTGCCGACGGCCGCCAAGTCGATGGGCAAGGTGCGCAAGGGCGTCTACCTGCCCGACGAGGGCCGGGCCGCTGCCTACGACCCGCTGTTCGAGGAGTACCTCGCGCTGCACGAGCACTTCGGCCGGCGTACCTCCACCATGCGCAAGCTCAAGGCGATCCGCCGCGCGGCGGTCGCCCGGCGCGAGCAGAGAGAGGTGCAGCGATGACCGTCGTCGCCGACGTACGCGACACGATCGCGCAGCTGCGGCGCGAGGTCTGCGCGCTGCACGAGCAGCTGACCCGCTACCAGCTCGTGGTGTGGACCGCCGGCAACGTGTCCGCGCGCGTGCCCGGCCACGAGCTGCTGGTGATCAAGCCCAGCGGCGTCTCCTACGACGACCTGACCCCCGACAACATGGTGGTCTGCGACCTCGACGGCAAGGTCGTCGAGGGCGAGCACGCGCCGTCGTCGGACACCGAGGCGCAGGCCTACGTCTACCGAGAGCTGCCGCACGTCGGCGGCGTCGTGCACACGCACTCGACGTACGCGACGGCCTGGGCCGCGCGCGGCGAGCCGGTGCCGTGCGTGCTGACCATGGGCGCCGACGAGTTCGGCGGCGAGATCCCCGTCGGACCGTTCGCGATCATCGGTGACGACTCGATCGGCCGCGGGATCGTCGAGACCCTCCGCGACAGTCGTTCCCCGGCCGTCCTCATGCAGAACCACGGCGTCTTCACCATCGGCCCGACGGCCAAGGCGGCGGTCAAGGCCGCCGTGATGTGCGAGGACGTCGCCCGCACCGTCCACATCTCGCGGCAGCTCGGCCCGCCGCTCCCCATCGACCAGTCCGCCATCGACTCGCTCCACGCCCGCTACCAGAACGTCTACGGCCAGCGCTGACCGCGCTGGTCCCCGGAGGATGCAGATGACCACCACCGAAACCCCGACGCCCGAGATCTGGTTCCTGACCGGAAGCCAGGGTCTCTACGGACCGGAGACCCTCGACCAGGTCGCGGCCCAGTCGCAGGGCATCGTCGACCGGCTCGTCGCCATCGGCGACCTGCCCGTCCGGGTCGTGTGGAAGCCGGTGCTGCTGGACGCCGGGTCGATCCACCGCCAGATCCTGGACGTCAACAGCGCTCCGGAGTGCGTGGGCGTGATCGCATGGATGCACACCTTCTCGCCGGCCAAGATGTGGATCGCCGGCCTCGACGCGCTGCAGAAGCCGCTGCTCCACCTGCACACCCAGGCCGGCATCGAGCTGCCGTGGTCGACCATCGACATGGACTTCATGAACCTCAACCAGGCCGCGCACGGCGACCGTGAGTTCGGGTTCATCCAGACCAGGCTCGGCGTGCCGCGCAAGACCGTCGCCGGCCACGTCGAGTCGCCGGTCGTCGGGCAGCGGATCGCCGCCTGGGCGCGGGCCGCGTTGGGCCGCCACGAGCTCCGGCACCTCAAGCTCGCCCGCTTCGGCGACAACATGCGCGACGTCGCGGTCACCGAGGGCGACAAGGTCGAGGCGCAGCTGCGGTTCGGCGTCTCGGTCAACACCTACGGCGTCAACGACCTCGTCGCCGTTGTCGACCAGGTGCCCGACCACGACATCGACAAGCTGGTCGGCGAGTACGCCGACACCTACCGGGTCGCCCCGGCCCTGCTGCCGTCCGGGCGCCCGGCACGAGTCGCTGCGCTACGGCGCCCGGATCGAGCTCGGCATCCGGTCGTTCCTGACCGACGGCGGCTTCGGCGCGTTCACCACGAACTTCGAGGACCTCGGTGGGCTCCGGCAGCTGCCTGGCCTGGCCGTGCAGCGGCTGATGGCCGACGGCTTCGGCTTCGGCGGCGAGGGCGACTGGAAGACGTCGGTGCTCCTGCGCGGCATGAAGGTGATGGCCGGCGGCCTGCCCGGCGGCACGTCGTTCATGGAGGACTACACGTACCACCTGGTGCCGGGCGAGGAGAAGATCCTCGGCGCCCACATGCTCGAGGTGTGCCCGACGATCACCACGCAGAAGCCCTCGCTCGAGATCCACCCGCTCGGCATCGGCGGCCGCGAGGACCCGGTGCGGCTGCGCTTCACCGCCGACCCCGGCCCGGGCGTCGTCGCCGGGCTCTCCGACCTGGGGGACCGGTTCCGGCTCACCGTCAACGAGATCGACGTGGTCGAGCCCGACGCCGACCTGCCCAACCTGCCGGTCGCCTGCGCCGTCTGGAAGCCGCACCCCTCCCTCTCCACCTCGGCGGAGTCCTGGCTGATGGCCGGCGCACCGCACCACACCGTGCTCTCCAAGGCGATCGGCGTCGAGGTGCTCGGCAGACTTCGCCGAGATGACCGGCACCGAGATGCTGGTCATCGACGCGGCCACCACCCCGCGCAGCTTCCAGCGCGAGCTGCGCTGGAACGCCGCCTACCACCGCCTCGCGGAAGGACTCTGAGCTTCGTGGAACAACGCATTCTCGGGCGCACCGGTCGCCCCGTCTCAGCGATCGGCCTCGGCACCTGGCAGCTCGGCGCCGACTGGGGCGACGTGACCGAGTCGGACGCTCTCGCGGTGCTGGAGGCCTCGGCCGAGTCGGGCGTGACGTTCTACGACACGGCTGATGTCTACGGCGACGGCCGCAGCGAGCAGATCGTCGGACGCTTCGTCGCCGCACACCCCGACGCGGGCTTAACCGTGGCCACCAAGATGGGCCGGCGGATGGACCAGGTGCCGGCCAACTACGTGCCGGCCAACTTCCGGGCCTGGATCGACCGCTCGCGCAGCAACCTCGGCGTCGACACCCTCGACCTGGTGCAGCTGCACTGCCCGCCGTCGGAGGTCATCGACGACGACGCGACCTACGACGCGCTCGACGCTGCTCGTCGCCGACGGCTCCATCGCGGCGTACGGCGTGAGCGTCGAGACCGTCGACCAGGCCCTGAGCGCCATCGCCCGGCCCCATGTTGCCTCGATCCAGATCATCCTCAACGCGTTCCGGCTCAAGCCGCTCGACAGGGTGCTGCCGGCCGCGGCCGAGGCCGGGGTGGCGATCATCGCCCGGGTGCCGCTGGCCTCCGGTCTGCTCTCCGGCAAGTACGACGCCTTCACCACGTTCGCTGCCGACGACCACCGCAGCTACAACCGCGACGGCAGCGCCTTCGACGTCGGCGAGACGTTCTCCGGTGTCGCCTTCGAGACCGGAGCTGGCCGCCTCGGCCGAGTTCGCCGGCCTCGTCGCGAGCCACCTTCCCGACGGCGTCACGACCGCGCAGGCCGCGCTCGCGTGGGTCGCCCAGCAGCCCGGCGTGACCACGGTCATCCCTGGCGCCCGCAACGCCGACCAGGCCCGGGCCAACGCGGCCGCCGACGCGGTCGGTCCGCTGCCCGACGCCCTCCTCGACGGCGTACGCCTGATCTATGACGAGCGGATCCGGGAGTCCGTGCACGCTCGCTGGTGAGTGGGTCCGACCGGTGACGGGTCGTGTGCCTGAGCTCGGTGCATAGGGCGATCTCAGGCACACGACCCCTCCCCGGCGTTGCCGCTCAGCACGATTTCTCCGGCCCCGGACCGCTCCGGTAACCTTCCCCGCGGTGGCGTGTCCGAGCGGCCGAAGGTGCAACACTCGAAATGTTGTGTGGGGCAACCCACCGTGGGTTCAAATCCCACCGCCACCGCCACGCGAAACGGCCCCCAGCTGCGACAACGCAGCCACGGGGGCCGTTTCTCATTCGGCTACAGGATCAGGCGGTGAGGCGCTCCTCGGTGCCGTTGTCGAAGACGTGCACGTGGTTGGGGTCGGTCGTGACGTGGATCGTCTCGCCCTTCTGGTGCTCGCGGCGGGCCTCGACCCGGACCACGATGTTGTCCGGGGTGCCGCCCACGTCGCTGGTGCCGTAGAGGAACCCGTCGGCGCCGAGCTCCTCGACCACCGTGACCTTGACCGGGAGCCCGCCTTCCTCGGCGGAGACGATCCGCCAGTTCTCGGGGCGTACGCCGACGACGACCTCGCTGCCGGACATCCGGCCGGCGACCTCGCGCGGGATCGGGACGGCGTAGCCACCGATGGAGGCCTGGCCTTCCTTCACGGTGGCCTTCATCAGGTTCATGCCCGGCGAGCCGATGAAGCCCGCGACGAACAGGTTGGCCGGCTTGTCGTAGAGCGCGAGCGGGGTGTCGACCTGCTGGAGCACACCGTCCTTCATCACGGCGACCCGGTCGCCCATCGTCATCGCCTCGACCTGGTCGTGGGTGACGTAGACGGTGGTGACCCCGAGCCGCTGCTGGAGCGCGGCGATCTGGGTGCGGGTCGAGACGCGCAGCTTGGCGTCGAGGTTCGAGAGCGGCTCGTCCATGCAGAAGACCTGCGGCTGGCGGACGATCGCGCGGCCCATGGCGACGCGCTGGCGCTGGCCGCCGGACAGGGCCTTCGGCTTGCGGTCGAGGTACTCGCCGAGGTCGAGGAGCCGGGCGGCCTCGTCGACGCGGGTGCGTCGCTCCTCCTTGCTGACCCCGGCCATCTTCAGCGAGAACGCCATGTTCTCGGCGACGGTCATGTGGGGGTAGAGCGCGTAGTTCTGGAAGACCATCGCGATGTCGCGGTCCTTGGGCGGAAGGTGGGTGATGTCGCGGTCGCCGATGTGGATCGCGCCGGAGGTCACCTCTTCCAGGCCGGCGAGCATGCGGAGGGAGGTGGACTTGCCGCATCCGGAGGGGCCGACCAGGACCATGAACTCTCCGTCGCCGATCTCGAGCTCGAGGTTGTCGACTGCTGGCTTGTCGGCGCCGGGATAGATCCGTTGCGCCTTCTCAAACGTGACTGTTGCCATGACAATTATCTCCTTCACCGGCAGGAACGTGCCGGACGATCCGTTGTAAAGGGTGGATGTGGCGTGGGTCACTCTAGGCGCATCGCGGTCGAACGCGCGCTCCTACGCTCAGTCCATGAGCGTCAGCGTCGAGATCTCCGGAGCCGTCACCACCGTCGTCATCGACCGACCCGAGGCCCGTAACGCCGTCGACGGTCCGACCGCAGCGGCCCTGGTGGACGCGTTCCGGGCGTTCGACGCCGATGCGTCGCAGTCGGTCGCGGTGCTCACCGGAGCCGGCGGCACCTTCTGCGCCGGCGCCGACCTCAAGGCGATCGGCACCGAGCGCGGCAACCAGGTGACCGAGGACGGCGACGCCCCGATGGGCCCGAGCCGGATGCGCCTGTCGAAGCCGGTCATCGCCGCGGTGGAGGGCTACGCCGTCGCCGGCGGGCTCGAGCTCGCAATCTGGTGCGACCTCCGGGTCGCGGCCGCGGACGCGACGTTCGGGGTGTTCTGCCGGCGCTGGGGGGTCCCGCTGATCGACGGCGGCACGGTCCGCCTGCCGCGGCTGGTCGGTGCCGGCCGGGCGATGGACCTGATCCTCACCGGGCGCCCGGTCACTGCCGACGAGGCGCTGCGGATCGGCCTGGTCGACCGCGTCGTGGCTCCGGGGTCGGCACGGGCCCGGGCCGAGACCCTGGCGGCCGAGATCGCCGGGCTGCCCCAGACCTGCCTGCGCAACGACCGGCTCTCCGCGCTCGACCAGGAGGGGCAGTCGGAGGTCGACGCGATGCGGGTCGAGCTCGAGCACGGCCTGCGGTCACTGGCCGACGGCGCGCTGGAAGGTGCGGAGCGGTTCGCCTCAGGCGCGGGACGTCACGGGTCGTTCGCCGACTAGAGACCTCGCTGAGACACACGGCCAGCAGCTGGCCGGGCTCATCGCCGGTGAACACCGACCAGGCCTGCTCGAAGCTGACGTGCCGGAGCTCGCCGTCGATGCCGGATCAGGGCCGACCGGGGAGTAGGCGCTGTCGCCGAAGCCGGTGGTCGTGCAGTCGTGCTCGGACCATCGCCCGCTGCAGGTCCTTCGCGGCGAGGTCGAGCCGGAGCGCCGTCGGGTGCTGGACGCGCAGGGGCGTCTTGGTGGCGAAGCCAGAGACGAGGACAACCAGCACGAGTCCGAGCGCGAGGGCCTTGGCCACGCTCAGGATGAGCGCGGCCTTCCTCGGGCTCGGGCGGCTGATGGTCACGTCCAGCACAACGATCCGTCGGGCAGCGAGTGACGCCGATGAGCGAGGATGGCCGGTATGACGTGGTTCTCATCGCCCGCTGAAGTGGCGGAACGGCTGACCGCGGTCGGCTACCTCGCCGACCCGGCGACGGCCACCACTGCCTTCCTCGCCGGTGCGCTGGAGAAGCCGCTGCTGGTCGAGGGCCCGGCCGGTGTCGGCAAGACCGAGCTGGCCAAGGCGGTGGCCAGGGCGACGGACGCCGACCTGGTGCGGCTCCAGTGCTACGAGGGTCTCGACGAGGCCCGCGCGCTCTATGAGTGGAACTACAAGAAGCAGCTGCTGCGGATCCAGTCCACCAACACCGATCAGGCCTGGTCGGAGACCCACGACGACATCTTCACCGAGGAGTTCCTGCTCACCCGCCCGCTGCTGACCGCCATCCGGCGCGACCAGCCGACGGTGCTGCTCATCGACGAGGTCGACAAGACCGACGTCGAGGTGGAGGGGCTGCTGCTCGAGGTGCTGTCGGACTTCCAGGTCACCATCCCCGAGCTCGGCACCGTCGTCGCGACCCGCCGGCCCTTCGTCGTACTCACCTCCAACGCGACGCGCGAGCTCTCCGAGGCCGTCAAGCGGCGGTGCCTCTACCTGCACCTCGACTACCCGGACGCCGAGCGCGAGCGCGAGATCGTCTCGTCGCAGGTGCCCGGCCTCGACGACCGTGTCGCCGAGCAGCTGGTGGCCACGATCGGCCGGCTGCGCGAGCTCGAGCTGAAGAAGGCGCCGTCGATCGCTGAGTCGGTCGACTGGGCGCGCACCTTGATCGCGCTGGAGATCCGCGACCTCGACGACAAGGTCATCGACGACACGCTCGGCGTGATCCTGAAGCACGCCTCCGACCACGAGCGGGCGATCAAGGAGCTGCGGTGCTCCGATGACGTCGGGCCTGGTCGACCGCCACATCGCCTTCCTCGAGGCGCTGCGGGCGGCCGGTCTGTCCGTCTCGCTCGCCGAGGACCTGGACGCGATCGGCGCGCTGACCGCGCTCGACTGGACGACCGCACCACCATCCAGGCCGGGTACGCCGCCACCCTGGTCAAGAAGCAGGCGCAGCGCCCGACCTTCGACGCGCTGTTCGACATCTACTTCCCGCGGCTGGTGGGTGCCGGGGTCTCGACCGGCTCGACCACCGACGACGAGGACGCCGGCGGAGTGCGGGACAACGCCCAGGCGCTCAACGACCTGCGCGAGGCGCTGCAGGAGGCGCTCGAGCAGGACGACCGGCAGCGGATGGCCCAGCTCGCCGCGGAGATGGTCGGCCGTTTCGGGGCGATGCCCGGCCGCGGTCCGGGGCTGTCGTCGTGGTCGGCGTACACGGCATTGCAGCGGGTGGCGCCGTCGGAGCTGATCGACCGGATCGTCCAGGCGCTGCTGGCCGAGGGCCGCACCGAGGAGGAGGCGCAGCGCTCTGCCGGTCGTCGGATCGGTGGCTTCACCAAGATGGTCGAGGACGACGCGCGCCGCCGGATCGCTGAGGAGAAGGGGCCGGAGCACGTCGCCAACGTGGCGATCCGCCCGAGCATCGACCGCCTCGACTTCACCTCAGCGCGCAAGGCCGACCTGGAGGAGATGCGCCGCGAGATCTACCCGCTCGCCCGCCGGCTCGCCACGCGGCTCACCCAGGAGCACCACGCCAAGCGCCGCGGCCCGCTCGACTTCCGGCGTACCGTCCGCGCCTCGATGTCGACCGGTGGCGTGCCACTCACCACCCACCACAAGCCGAAGCGGCCGCACCGCACCGAGCTGGTCGTGCTGTGCGACGTCAGCGGCTCGGTGGCCAACTTCGCCCAGTTCACGCTGCTGCTGGTCTTCGCGCTGCAGGACCAGTTCCAGAAGGTCCGCGCGTTCACGTTCATCGACCACGTCCACGAGGTCACCCACCACTTCCGGCCCGGTGCCGACGTCGCCGACGTGATGGCCGACCTCGCCGCGAGCACCGCCCATGCCGCGCTGTGGGGCCGCACCAACTACGGCCGGGCATTCGCGAAGTTCGCCGAGGAGCACGGCGACGCCCTCGGCCCGAAGTCGTCGCTGCTGATCCTCGGCGACGCGCGCTCCAACTACAGCGACCTCAACGAGGGCGTGCTCAAGGAGCTCGCGCGCACCGCCCGGCACTCGTGGTGGCTCAACCCCGAGCACACGCGGCACTGGGGCACCGGCGACTCCGCCGCGCCGACGTACGGCGAGATCGTGCCGATGGTCGAGTGCCGCAACCTCACCCAGCTGGGCGAGTTCGTGCACGACCTAGCCGGCTAGGTAACCCAGCCCCTGGATCCGCGCAATCTCGCCCTTCAGCTCGGGGTGCACGGCCTCGTCGGCGGCCCGGCCGCCGGTGACGTAGACGCTCTGCCCGTTGGCGTCGGCGCCGTCGAAGACCACGGTGACCCGGTTGGTGGCACCGGCGTTGACCAGGGAGCCGAGCAGCGCGACCGGGTCGGACCGGTCCTCGAGCGAGAGCACCCGGATCGACTCCGGGATGCGCGGCACGTGGGCCGACGGAGCGCCGGCGGTGACCACCTGGTCGATCACGAAGGCGTCGGAGCTCACCGAGGCGGCCACCTCGGCTGCGGCCACGCCGCCCTGGGCCGACCCGACCAGCATCACGTGGGCGCCGGGGTCTCCCTCGACGGCCTGGGTGATGGTGCGGACGACGTGTGCGGCGTACTCGGCCTGGTCGCCGCCGACCAGCCGGAGCCGACGGCCGTTGCCGCCGTCGGGACCGGCGAGATAGGCGATGTAGCGGCCGGCCGCGAGGCGCTGCACGGTGACGCTGCTCGAGCAGTCCTCGAGCACCGACATCAGGTCCGCGAGGGTGGCCGGTGCCTCACCCGCGGCGGCCGTGGCGGGGTCCTCGACCGGCGCCGACTGCACGAGGCCGCCGGCGACGTCGCGCACCGCCGCACCGAAGGCGGCCGACAGCGAGTCGATGCCGGTGGCGCGCAGCCCACCCTGGCCGGCCAGCCGGCCGTGGTCGCCGGACAGCACGCCCGCGGTCAGCACGGAGCGCATCTGCAGCCCGTCGATGAGCCCGCCGCCACCGCTGGTGACGTGCTCCATCAGCTCGGGGTTGCTGTCGGCGAGCTCGGAGAGGTACGCCGCCACCCCGTCGCGGTCGAGCGCGTCGGTCTCGATCAGTCCGGCCGAGACGATCGCGCCGCCGAGGGCGACCTCCGGTGCGAGGTAGCCGATCGCGCGGCCGGCGATGGTGCCGAGGGTCTGGTAGGCGGCGTCCTGCAGCTCGTCGATCCAGCGGTAGGTGAGCACCGTGGCCCGCAGCACCAGTGCGTCGGCGTCGAGCTCGATCGAGCGGGTGAGCAGACCCTGCTTGCCGGTGGTCGCGGCCCGGATGTCGTCCTCGGCCTGGGCGTGCGTGGCCTTCGACAGCTCCGCGGACTCGGCGAACGCCGGGTCGTTGATCACGTCGGCGCCGAGCTTGGCCCGCTGCCGCATCTCCTCGCCGGAGTCGTCGAAGAGATCGGCGAGGCGCATCATCCGGTCGTACTTGTCGGCGAGGTCGGCGGCCTCCACCTCGGTGACCGGCACCTGGCGCTCCTCGGCCGCCGCCGCCGCGAGCACCGACTCCTGGGTGGGCTGCGTGCTCATGCGGTCACCGCCGCGAGCACCGGAGCCAGGTCGGCGGCAAGGTCGGCCGCCACCACCCGGCGGACGTCGACGCGAAGGTCGCCGTCTGCCTGCTGTGGCCGCAGGGCGTGCCACCCGTCGGCGAGCAGCGTCCACGACACCACGCCGACGACGGTCATCGTGTCACCCGAGACGTCGGCGACCAGGGCCCGCAGCCGGCCGCGGGCCTCGGAGCTGAGGGCGGCGACCATGCTCACCACCTCGGCGTCGCTCAGCGGGGCGCCGGACTCGTCGAGGACCTCACCGCTGTGCTGGGCGGCGAGCACCGGGAGCAGGTCGGCGCGCGACCCGACCACGGCCTCGGCGGCCGCGTCGGCCAGCCCGTAGGGCAGCACCACCGCGGCCGGGACTTCGGAGGCACCGAGGGCCACCTCTTCGGGCAGGGCTCCGACCCGGCCCAGCTCGTTGGACCACTGCGCGGTCGGGAACCAGGCGAGCTCGAAGACGATCCCGTCGACCGTGGCCAGCGTGGCGACCGCGCCGCCGGCCTGACGGTGCCAGGCCTTGGCCTGCACCGCACCGGCCACGATGTCGATGTCGACCGCGAGCGTGGGAGTGGCGAGCAGGCCCACGGCTCCGAGCAGTCCGTCGTCGACGGCTCCGTCGGTGATCAGCCCGCGGCGACTCAGGGAGGTCTCGGGATCGTGCAGTGAGTCGAGCACGTCGACGTACGCCTGGTGCTGGGTCGTGCCGGGGCTCTGTCCGAGCCGGTCCTCGATCGCCGGCGTCTCACCCGGCGAGTGCACCTCGAACGGCAGCGGCGCACCACCCGCGCGGTCCGCCACCAGCCGGAGCTCGTGAAGGGTCAGCGCGACCCGGCGGGGCAGGGCGTCGAGCGTGCCGTCGGGGGGAGGGGGCGGGGTGCTCAGGTCGATGGTGGGCACGGGAGTCCTCGAGTCGGTGGTCAGAGACCGGGGAGGTCGACGGTCAGCCAGTCCTTGTGACCGCTGGGGGGTGGGGTGAAGTCGGCCAGGGTCCGGTCGTCGGCGTCCGGCACGGTGCGGATGCCGGACTCGGCCTGGCTCTCGTTGGCGGACTCGATGCGCGCGATGCGGGTGCGGGCCTCCGCGACCAGGGCGGTGGCCTTGCGCTCGTTCTCGGTGATGGTGTCCTGGATGACCTCGATGCCGTGGACGTGACGGTCGAGGGAGTCGGCTGCGGTCTCGTGCTGCGCGGCGGCGGCGCGGAGGTGGACGGCCCGCTCCTGGATCCGCTGGCGCATCGACTCGGCGGCCCGACCGGTCCAGCCGAGAGACTCGGTCTGCGCGACGAGCTGGTCGGCGAGGGTGCGTACGTCGGCTCCCTGTTCGCGCAGCTGGCCGGCCCGCCTGCGCACTACGTCGGTGTCGCCGTACATCTCCACCCCGCCTGTCGTGTCGCAGACCGCATACCCGTGACGACCTGTTGCGAAACACGTTATCCACCATGATGAGCGCGCAACACGCTGCGTCGCCCTCGAGAGGAGCTCCCTGATGGTGCGGACGATGTGGTCCCGAGTGCTGGCCGGTGCGGTCGGCCTGGGGCTGGCCCTGACGGGACTCGGCACGGTGTCGGCAGCTGCCGCGGAGCCGGGCACCGGTCACGACGGCACCCGGCGGGTGGTCTTCGTCGGCAACAACTGGGGCGGCACCGCCGACATCCTGGCGCCGGACACCCTGCGCCGGCTCGGCACCATCGACGTCGTTCCCGACTACGACCAGCGGATGCAGGAGATCCTCTCCGACCCGTACCGGATGGTGTACTTCCTCGCGATCCGCACGCTGATCGGTGAGGGGCACGACCAGCTGGTCGACGACATGTACTCCTCCAACGACGGCAAGCTCGTCGTGATCTCGCGTCCGTCGTTCGCCGACGTGGTCGCGATCAGCCTGAAGACCAAGAAGATCGTGTGGCGGTTCAAGGTGGGCGGCGTGCGCTCGGACCACATGGCGATCTCGCCCAACGGCCGCCATGTCGTGGTCAGCGCCTCGACCGCCAACGTCGTCCACGTGCTGCGGGTCGCGGACGGCAAGGAGGTCGGTCGCTTCAAGTCGGGCGGCTCCCCGCACGAGAGCGTCTACATCGACGGCGGGAAGCGGATCCTGCACGCCAGCATCGGCACGGTCTACAGCCCGCTCGACGAGCCCGGGCTGCCCGACCCGCTCGAGGGCGAGCGCCGCTTCCAGATCGTGAACGCGAAGACGTTCAAGGTCGAGCGCATCTACAACCTGGAGAAGTCGCTGACCGACTTCGGCGTGAAGGACTTCAGCACATCGGTGCGGCCGATGACGCTGTCGCCCGACGAGAAGACGATCTACTTCCAGCTCTCCTTCTTCCACGGCTACGTCGAGATGGACCGGCGGACGGGGAAGATCAAGCGGCTCACCCGGCTGCCCAACCTGATCCCGACCACGCCGCGCATCCTCTACCTGCTCGACTCCGCGCACCACGGGATCGCGGCCAACCCGGAGGGCACCAAGATCTGCGTGGCGGGCACCATGTCCGACTACGCGACGGTCGTCAACGTGAAGAACCAGCGGCCGAGCCCGCTGATCAAGGGCGGCCTCAAGCCCTACTGGGTGACCCAGTCGTGGGACGGCAAGCACTGCCTGATCTCGTGGAGCGGCTCCGACAAGGTCTCGAAGATCTCCTACGAGACGGCGAAGATCGTGCAGACCCAGGCGGTGGGCGACCATCCGCAGCGGATCCGCAACGGCTTCCTGCGCACGTCGTACGTCGCCGGGCTGGGCACGGTCGATCGCGCCAAGCCGCTGGCGGGCTCGGGCCGGGCGCCGTCTGTCTGGGAGACCCCGGGCTGGCCGGCTAGCGCGAGCTGATCGCGAGGAGCTCGTCGTGGGTCTGCTGGTCGGCGGCGACCAGCAGACCGGGTGATCCCGACTCCAGGGGCTTGCCGTCGAGGGCGGTGACCACGCACCCGGCTGCGCGGCAGATGGCGATCGGCGCTGCGAAGTGCACGTTGTCGCGGACGTCGTCGACGGTCACGTACGCCGCGCGTCGACCCGAGGCGACCCAGGTCGCGGCCAGGCTGGTCGAGACGGCCAGCGACGCGGTAGCCGGCGGCGGCCAGCCGCACCACAAGCCCCGCCGCCCAGGCCGGGTCGCCGTCGAGGTCGACGTCGACCAGGGGGTTGGCGGCCGATGGCGCGAGTGGCGTCGTCGACGCCGTCGCGACGGAGGTGGGCTGCGGTGCCGTCGGTCCAGGAGACCTCGTCGGCGAACGGCTCGGCGACTGCCGCAGCGACGATCTCGCTGCCAACCCGCAGAGCGACGTTGACGGCGACCAGCGGAGTGCGGGCGGCGAAGTTGAGGGTGCCGCAGAGCGGGTCGACCAGCCAGGTGCGCTCGGCAGCGGCGTCACCGAGCAGGCCGGCCTCCTCGCCGAGGAACGCGTCGTCGGGCCGGGCGGCCCGGACGACGTCGAGGATCGCCTGCTCGGCCTCGAGGTCGGTCTCGGTGACGAAGTCGATGCCGACCTTGGCGGTGCGGTCACCCGGGCTGCCGTAGCGAGCGCGGATCACGTCGGCTCCGGCCTGGGCTGCAGCGATCGCGACCTCGGCATCGTTCAAGGGGGCGATCATGGGGCGAGCACCGGGCGGAGTCGCACCAGCGCCTCCTCGATCACCTCGCGCGGACCCGCGAAGCTGAACCTGATGAAGCGGCCACCATCCACGGTGTCGAAGTCGATCCCGGTGGCGACCGCGACCCCGGTGCGCGCCAGCAGCTCGTGGGCGAAGGCCATGGAGTCGTCGGTGAGGTGGCCGATGTCGGCGTACGCGTAGAAGGCGCCGTCCGCGGGAGCCAGGTGGGTGACGCCGAGGTCGGCCAGTCCGTCGAGGAGGAGCCGCCGGTTGCCGGCGTAGCGCTGCACGTGGCCGTCGAGCTCGGCGTACGTCGCCTCCTCGAACGCCGCCAGGCAGGCGCGCTGAGCCAGGACCGGCGGGCAGATGGTGAAGTTGCCGGTCAGCACGTCGGCCGCGCGGCGCAGCCGGTCGGGCACCAGCATCCAGCCGATCCGCCAGCCGGTCATCGAGAAGTACTTGGAGAAGCTCGCGAAGACCACCGCCTCGCGGCTGGTCTCCCACGCGGAGCGGGCCAGGCGGTCGGCGCCCTCGAGCGGTGCGTA
This sequence comes from uncultured Actinomycetota bacterium, assembly GCA_963769475.1. Lineage (GTDB taxonomy): Bacteria > Actinomycetota > Actinomycetes > Propionibacteriales > Nocardioidaceae > Nocardioides. The sequence goes on from CAVYLX010000011.1 coordinate 92,373, forward strand.
CTCGATGCCGTGGTAGATCTCGTCGGAGATCAGCTGCACCTGCTCGCTCGTCGCACCAGCGGGTCAGCGCCGCGAGCTCGTCGGGCAGCAGCATGGTGCCGGTCGGGTTGGCGGGACTGGCGAGCACGAGCCCGTCGAGCCCGGTGCGGGCGTGCAGCTCGGCGACCTGCTCGACGGTCGGCTGGAAGCGCGTCTCCGGACCGGTCGGGATCTCGACCACCTCGCAGCCGAGGGCGGCCAGGACATTGCGGTAGCAGGGGTAGCCCGGCCGGGCGATCGCCACCCTGTCGCCGACTTCGAAGGCGGCCAGGAACGCCAGCAGGAACCCGCCACTGCTGCCCGTCGTCACGACCACCTCGTCGGGGTCGACCTCGACGCCGTAGGTGCGCCGGTGGTGCCCGGCGATCGCCTCCCGCAGCTCGCGGATGCCCGGCGCCGGCGTGTAGCCGAGCGGGTCGCCGCTCTGCAGCAGCCGGATCGCCTCGTCGTTGACCGGCTGCGGCGCGCCGGTGCTGGGCTGGCCGGCCAGCAGGTTGAGCAGGTCGCCGTGGGTGCGCTGCCTCTCGGCCGACGCCGCCAGCAGGTCCATCACGTGGAACGGCGGCACGTTCGCCCGGGTGGCCACTGCCCAGCGATCGCTCACGTGGGCGAGCCTACGTGGTGGCCGTTTCCGTTCAATTGTTGGCTGGGGCACCTGCTTCACGCGGCAACGGTGCCGCACCGAACAATTGAACGACTACGCCGCGCCCCGAGGCCGCATGCCGCCCGGCCCGCCGCCCGAAGAACGACCCCTCGCCGAGCTGGGTGCCGGAGCAGTAGCCCTTGCCGTCCTGGGCGAGGTTGGAGGCGCAGGCGCCGGCGGCGTACAGGCCATCGATGACCGAGCCGTCCGCCCGCTGCACCTCGCCGTCCACGGTCACCCGGATGCCGCCGAGCGTGAAGCCGGCGTACAGCGCGTGGCCGAGCCGCACGTCGAAGACCGCCCACGGGGCCACGGACTGCGGGGCCAGCCAGTCGCTGCCCTTGTGGAAGTCGGGGTCCTCGCCGCGCGCCGCGTTCTCGTTGTAGCGGTCGAGCGTCTCCTGCAGCGTGCCCTCGTCGAGGTCCAGCGACTTCGCCATCTCGGCGACCGTCTCGTAGCCGTCGATCAACGGGACCAAGGGCATCTGCGGGTACTCCACGTGCTCGCTGTCGACGATGAGGTACGCCGCGGATCCAGGCTGTTCCATCACGAACTGCGAGGTCCGTGCGTGGTAGCTGTCCTCGGCCACGAACCGCTGCCCCTCGGCGTTGACCAGCAGCCCCTTCACCAGCACCGACGGCGGGTAGATCGGGGCGGTGATGAACGGCTCGTCCATGTGCTTGAGCTCGCCGCCGACGGAGGCGCCGAGCCGGATGCCGAGCCCGTCGTCGTACGTCGACCCGAGCGTGAAGAGCTTCGACCCGAGGGCGGGCGTGTGCTCGGCGACCATGTCGGGGTTCATCACGAAGCCACCGGCCGCGATCACGACGGACCGCGCCGCGACCGCGCCGTGCTCGTCGAAGCTGCGCCAGCCCAGGCCGACGACCGCACCGTCGTCGGACACGACCAGGTTGGTCGCGCCGGTCTCGTAGCGGACCTCGACCCCTGCCTCCTCGACGCGGGTGCGCAGCAGGTCCATCACGATCTTGGTGCCCTCGGTGTCCCCGGGCACCGGCACCTTGTGGCCGCGCGGTGCGGGCTTCGCCTGTTCCACGAACGGCCAGACCTTCTCGTTGCCCGTGAACATCAGGCCTTCGGTGCCGGGCTGGATGACCGCCTTGCCCGGGAAGTACGAGCGCTCGAACTCGAAGCCCAGCGCCTCCAGCCAGTCGAAGTGCTCGACGGACTCGTCGCAATAGACGCGGATCTTGTCGTGCTCCGGCTCCTTCGAAGCCGCGACCAGGTACTTGTACATCTCCTCGGCCGAGTCCGCGTGGCCGGTTGCCTGCTGCACCGCCGTCCCGCCGCCGAGGTAGAAGTGCCCGCCCGACATGCTCGACGTGCCGCCGTGCACCGCCGCCCGCTCGAGCAGCAGCACCCGCGCGCCGGCCCGCGCCGCCTCGAGAGCCGCGCACCCGCCGGCGATGCCGAAGCCGACCACGACCACGTCGTACGACGGCGCATCGGTGGGCAACGCGGTGGCGGGAAGGACCTCGGGAAGCACGGTCCCCTTCGCTGGCTCGGTCATGGTGCCAAATCTAGAACAAGTTCCAGTTTCGTGCGATCCTGACCGCGTGCCAGACACGAACACAGTCCTGATCGACGTCGGACGGTCGCGAGCACGAGCTCGCCATCGAGGGCGGGTACGCCGACGCGACGGCCCTCACGAAAGCGACCGGTTGGGAGCTCAAACCGGTCGGGCTGTGCCGAGGCGAGGTCTGCGTGCCGCTGTTCGGGCGCACGATCACCGCACCCGGCGACGAGAGCCGGATCGACCTGCAGGGCTGGGCCGACGCGCTCGGGCTGCTGGTCGCCCGCGACGACGAGGCGAGCGTGGTCGCGCTCGCCCACAGCTCCGAGGCCCGCGCCCGCGAGGTGGCCGACGGCAAGGCGCCACCGCTGGCCCTCTCCGACGTCGACGGCAACCCCGTCTCCTTCGACGACTTCTCCGGCAGCAAGCGCGTGCTGGTGACCTGGGCCTCCTGGTGCGGATGCCGACACGAGCTCGGCGGGTGGCAGAAGCTGCAGGACGAGCTCGCCGACTCCGGCCTCAAGCTGTTCTCGGTCGCTCTCGACGCCGACCCCGAGGACTCGCGGCCGTGGATCGAGGCAAGCCAGCCGTCGTACCCCGTGGCGGTCGACACCGCCCACGTGACCGCCGAGCGCTACGGCATCACCAACGTGCCGAGCGTGGTGTGGGTCGACGAGGACGACAACATCGTGAAGCCGCCGACGATCGCGCCGGGCGACGACCAGTTCCGGGAGTTCACCCAGATCGACAGCGAGCAGCACCACGATCTGCTCCGCGCCTGGGTCAACGACGGCACGCTGCCCGCGAAAGAGGCCGAGCCGACGATCCGGACCGACGCCGAGCAGCAGGCGCTGGCCGAGCGCCGGGTGGCGGCGTACCTCCAACGCCAGGGCCGCACCGACGCCGCCAAGGCCCACCTGGCCGCGGCGCAGGAGCTCTCGCCGTGGGACTGGACGGTCCGCCGCGGCGGCATCGCGATGACCGGCGGAGACCCGTTCCTCGGCGAGGAGTTCACGTCGTTCTGGGAGGAGTGGGACGCCAGCGGGCGTCCCGGCTACACCCCCACCGCCTGACGGACGCGGCGGTCCGGGGCGGGGCGCCGCACCGATAGACTGCGTACCCGCCGCCCCGACCACGCCGAGGTGACATGAGCTTCGACGTCCACCAGCTCGACACGTTCCTGCTGGTGGGCTCTGCCGTCACCTTCCTGGCGATCCTCGCGGTGCGTCTCTCGTCCGGAATCGGCCTCCCGAGCCTCCTGATCTACCTCCTGATGGGCGTCGCGCTCGGCGAGCAGGGGCTCGGCATCGAGTTCGAGGACGCCGAGCTGGCCCACGCGCTCGGCTTCGCTGCCCTGGCGATCATCCTGGCCGAAGGTGGCCTGACCACGAGCTGGCGCGAGGCCAAGCCGTCGATGCGGCTCGGCCTGTCGCTGGCGACCATCGGCGTCGCCGTCTCGGTGACGATCGTCGCCGTCGGTGCCCACTACGTGCTCGGCCTGCCCTGGGAGCTCGCGGTCCTGCTCGGCGCGGTGTGCTCGCCGACCGACGCCGCGGCGGTGTTCTCGGTGCTGCGCGTCGTGCCGCTGCCACAACGGCTGGTCGGGGCGCTCGAGGCCGAGTCGGGGCTCAACGACGCCCCCACGGTCGTCCTGGTCACGCTGATCTCGACCGGCGCGGTCGCGGACGACGGCGTCTTCGGAATGCTGGGCATCATCGTCTTCGAGCTCGTCGTGGGCGTGGCGGTCGGACTCGCGGCCGGCTTCGGCGGGGCCTGGGTGATGCGCCGGGCCGCGCTACCGGCGTCCGGTCTCTATCCGCTTGCGGTGCTGATGCTCTGCTTCCTCGGCTACGGCGCCGCCGCGGGCGCCCACGGCAGCGGCTTCGCGGCGGTGTACGTCGCTGCGCTGGTGCTCGGCAACTCCGAGCTGCCCCACCGCGCGGCCACCCGGTCCTTCGGCGAGGGCATCGCGTGGCTGGCCCAGATCGGGCTGTTCGTCATGCTCGGGCTGCTGCTGTCGCCGGACCGGATCACGTTCGAGATCGTCGGCCTGGCCATCGTCGCCGGCCTGATCCTCACCTTCGTGGCCCGACCCATCTCGGTGGCGGTGAGCGCCCTCGTGCAACGCATGTCGTGGCGCGAGCTGTCGTTCCTGTCCTGGGCCGGGCTGCGCGGCGCGGTGCCGATCGTGCTCACCACCATCCCCTTGGCCGAAGGTGTCGAGGACGCCGAGCGGCTCTTCGACATCGTCTTCGTGATGGTGGTCGTCTACACGCTGCTGACCGGGCCGACGCTGCCGTTGATGGCGCGCCTGCTCAGGGTGGCCCGGCGCTCCGAGCCGCGCGACCTCGAGGTCGAGGCCGCACCCCTCGAACGCGTCGCCGCCGACCTGCTCCAGGTCACGATCAGCACCGCTTCGCGCATGCACGGGGTGGAGGTCGGCGAGCTCCGCCTGCCCCCGGGCGCATCGGTGTCGATGGTGATCCGCGGCGGCGAGACGATCGTGCCCGAGCGGCGTACGGTCCTGCACCACGGCGACGAGATCCTGGTCGTCACCCCACGGCGGCTGCGCGAGAAGACAGAGGAGCGGCTGCGGCAGGTGAGCCTGCGCGGACGCCTGGCCCAGTGGCTGGACGAGTAGCTACTCGTCGCCGACGTTCGGCGAACAGATGGTCGCGTCGGACTTCGCGGCGATGGCCTTGCGGCCGGTGACAACCGCTTCGAACTCGTCACCCACGACCACGTTGATGCCGAGCTGCTCGGTCTCCTGCTCCTTGATCGCTACGCCCCGGCCGTTCTTGGCCAGGTACGTCGCCACCAGCCGCACCGCGGCACTGTCCGGGTCGTCGGTCCAGATCTCGGCGCCGGCGACCTTCGAGCCGTCCGGCGCGTTGGCGAGCTCGCCCTTGAAGAAACCCTTTGCGACCAGCGCCTCCATGGTCTTGCCGGCGAGTCCCTCGGTCTTGCCGGCGTTGATCACGCTGACGGTGACCTGGTCGGGGTAGACCTTGTCTCCGGTGGCAAGCGTGGTGTTCTCGCAGATCGGAGGGTCCTCGTACTCCGGCAGTGGTGCGGTCACGGCCGACCAGCCCCAGGTCACCCCGAGCAGCATCAGCACCCCGAGCACGGCGAGCGTGGCCAAGGCCCGGAACTTGCGGAGGAGGTCGAAGCTCATGCCGCGTCCATCCGGTGGATCCGGGCGTGGACGACGTTGCGCTGCTGCAGGGCGGCGCGCAGGGCGCGGTGCAGACCGTCCTCGAGATAGAGGTCGCCCTGCCACTCGACCACGTGCGCGAACAGGTCGCCGAAGAAGGTGGAGTCCTCGTCGAGGAGGGCGGCCAGCTGCAGGGTGTCCTTGGTGGTGACCAGCTCGTCCAGCCGCACCTGCCGCGGCGGCAGGGTTGCCCAGGCGCGGGCGTCGAGGCCGTGGTCGGGATACGGCCTCCCTTCGCCCACTCGCTTGAAGATCACCCGGTGACTATAAGCGGAGACAGATTCGGCCAATAAGGTCATGCCATGACCGAGAACGCGGCTGCCGAGTCCCCGATCACCAGCGCGGTTGCGCCGGGCTACGCCTTCGAGGGAGTGGCGCTCGAGCTGGGCGGGCTGATGCTGGACGCGACGACCCTCGACGACACCCGGATCCGGATCCCGCTGGGCATGCTCAACCGGCACGGGCTCGTCGCCGGAGCCACCGGCACCGGCAAGACCAAGACGCTGCAGCTGCTCGCCGAACAGCTGAGCTCGGCCGGTGTCCCGGTCTTCGCGGCCGACATCAAGGGCGACCTCTCCGGCCTCGCTACGCCCGGTGAGACCAGCGACAAGATCACCGAGCGCGCCGCCTCCGTCGGTCAGGAGTGGATCGCGAAGTCGTTCCCGGTGGAGTACTACGCGCTCGGCGGCCAGGGCACCGGCGTACCGCTGCGGGTGACCATGACCGCCTTCGGGCCCACCCTGCTCAGCAAGGTGCTGGGGCTCAACGACACCCAGGAGTCCAGTCTCGGCCTGGTCTTCCACTACGCCGACCAGGCCGGCCTCCCGCTGCTCGACCTCGCCGACCTGCGGGCGGTCGTCGGCTACCTCACCAGCGACGAGGGCAAGCCCGACCTCAAGGGACTCGGCGGCCTGTCCTCGGCCACGGCGGGCGTGATCCTGCGGGAGCTGATCACGTTCCAGGACCAGGGCGCCGACGCGTTCTTCGGCGAGCCGGAGTTCGAGTCCGCCGACCTGCTGCAGACCAACGCCGACGGCAAGGGCGTGATCTCCCTGGTCGAGCTGCCCAACCTGCAGGACCGGCCGGCGGTGTTCTCGACGTTCCTGATGTGGCTGCTCGCGGACCTCTTCCACGACCTCCCCGAGGTCGGCGACATCGACAAGCCCAAGCTGGTCTTCTTCTTCGACGAGGCGCACCTGCTCTTCTCCGACGCCTCGAAGGCGTTCCTCGACCAGATCGCCCAGACCGTGCGGCTGATCCGCTCGAAGGGAGTCGGCGTCTTCTTCGTGACCCAGAGCCCCACCGACGTACCCGACGAGGTCCTGGCCCAGCTCGGGTCGCGCGTGCAGCACCAGCTCCGCGCGCACACCCCCAACGACGCCAAGGCGCTCAAGGCCACCGTCAACACCTACCCCCACAGCGCCTACGACGACCTCGGCCAGGTGATCACCAGCCTCGGCATCGGCGAGGCCGTGGTCACCGTGATGAACGAACGCGGCGCCCCGACTCCCGTGGCCTGGACCCGGCTGCGCGCACCCGAGTCACTGATGGGTCCCAGCGACCCGGCCGCCATGCAGGCGACGGTGACGGCCAGTCCGCATCACGCGAAGTACGCCGAGGCGATCGACCGCGAGTCGGCCCGCGAGAAGCTCGCGGTGAAGCTCGAGGCGGGGGCGGCCAAGAAGGCCGAGGAAGAGGCCGCGGCGGCCGCGGAGAAGGAAGCGGAGAAGGCGGCCAAGGAGTCGAAGAAGGCGCCGAGCCGCAAGACCAAGCAGGAGGAGGGCGGCATCGTGCGCGACGTCGTCCAGTCCGGAGCCTTCAAGGACTTCATGCGCACCGCCGCGCGCGAGATCGCGCGCGGCATGTTCAAGACCGGTCGCCGCTAGGCGGTCCAGCGGACAGCGTCGGCGACGAAGTCGGCGAGGGCGTGCACGCCGCGCAGGTCGTCGCGCTGGTTCATCAGGGTGGACACCTTCTGGGCGTGCCGGACCTTGAGGGCGGCACGCTGCTCGCGGCGGATCTCGATCTCATCTGTGAGGTGCTCTGTCGGTTCCATGTCTCCAGAGTGCGCGCCGAAGTTCGCCGGGAGATTGACGAAGGGTTACAACCACGTCTCATGGCGACGTGATCCCCACTACGTTCTGTCCCGTGACCGATTTCGACGACATCTGCCGGCTCAAGTACCGCTACCTCCGGACCCTCGACTCCAAGAAGTGGGAGGAGTTCGAGGAGTGCTTCGTGCCCGAGGCCACCGGTGACTACAACGGACTGGTCTTCGACGACCGGGCCGCACTGGTCTCCTACATGCGCGACAACCTCGGCGAGGGACTGCTGACCCTCCACCAGGCCCACCACCCGGAGATCGACATCGACGGCGACACCGCCACCGGTCACTGGTACCTCCAGGACAAGGTGATCGTGGAGGCCTTCAAGTTCATGCTCGAGGGCGCGGCGTTCTACGAGGACCGCTACGTGCGTACGCCGGACGGCTGGCGGGTCGCCCACACCGGCTACCGGCGCACCTTCGAGATGACCTACAACCTGGACGACCTGCCCGGCCTGAAGATCAACGGCCCCGGGGTGCACACGCACACGTAGTTCGTGGTGGGTGTCGGGCCCGCGCAAAGCGCGGCCCCGACACGGAGGTGTCTCTGGACGCTAGGGAATTTGTGCCACGTGGCCCCAATGTCCTAGCGCTAAGGGATTTGCTCCATGTGGGGCAAATCCCGTAGCGCTCTGAGCATGCCTGCGAGCGGAGGCTCCTCGCGTGCGCTGGACACAACACTCGTTGCCGTCGGGGTCAGCCATCACGACCTCACAAGGTCGGGTCGGTCCAGGCCATCTGCAGCGCCTCGACGCCACGGTCGCGAGTGAGCAACCGACCACGGCCGGCGGGCTGCGGCGTCGGCCGGAGGTTGCCGAGCAGCGGGCCCTCGTCGGGGCTGCCCGAGAGCAGCAGGCCGGGCTGGGCCAGGTCGCGCAGGCTCTGGATGACCGGTTCGTAGAGGGCGCGGGACGCACCGCCCGACCGTCGGGCGATCACGAGGTGCAGGCCGACGTCGCGGGCCTGGGCGATCAGCGGCTGCATCAGCGCGACCGGCGAGCTCTGCTGGGTCGCGACCAGGTCGTAGTCGTCGGCGATCACGAAGACCTCGGCGCCGTTCCACCACGACCGGGTGCGGAGCTGGTCGGGGGTGACGTCGGGGCCGGGGATCCGGTTCTCGAGGTACGCCGTCAGGTCCTTGAGCGCGGGCATCGCCTGGGTGGCGGAGGTGAGGTAGTCGAGCAGATACTCCTCCGGCACCTCGCCCAGTAGCGAGCGCCGGTAGTCGACGAGCACGATCTGGGCCTGCTTCGGCGTCCGCGTGCGCATGACCTCCTTGACGAGGGACCGCAGCACGGAGCTCTTGCCCGACTGGCCGTCGCCGAAGATCAGCAGGTGCGGCTCGCTGTCGAGGTCGAGCGGCACCGGAGCGAGCTCCTTCTCGTTGATGCCGAGCAGGATCCGCTGGTCGTCGGTCGGCTGGTCGACGGAGGGGGGCAGCTTCGAGACCCCGGCCAGGTCGCGCACCTCGTCGAGGCTGATCAGCTCCGGCAGCAGCCGCAGCTTGGGGCCGGCCGGTCCCTTCCAGGCGGCGGCAATCTTGCCCAGCAGGTCTTCGACCCCGTCGCCGAGAGACTCGGCCGAGTTGTCGCCGTCGATGCGCGGCAGCGCACCGAGGAAGTGCAGCTTGCCCTGCACCAGCCCGCGGCCCGGACGCCCGACCGGCACCAGGGCCGCGACCTTGCGGTCGATCTCGGAATCCATCGCGTCGCCGAGCCGCAGCTCGAGCCGGGTGCCGAAGACGTCGCGCATCGCGGCCCGGAAGTCCGCCCAGCGCGGCGTCGCCGTGATCACGTGCAGGCCGAAGGTCAGGCCGCGCCCGGCCAGCTGCTGCACCGACATCTCGAGGTCGTCGAAGTCCGAGCGCAGGGTGCCCCAGCCGTCGATCACCAGGAAGACGTCGCCGTAGCCGTCGTCGACCCGGCCCTGGGCACGCCGCGAGCGGTAGGTCTCGATGGAGTCGATGCCGTTGGCGCGGAAGTAGTTCTCGCGCCGGTCCACGATGCCCTGCACCTCGGCCATGATCCGGCGTACGACGTCGGGCTCGGACCGGGTGCCGACGCCGGAGACGTGCGGCAGCTGGGTCATCGGCGCGAACGTGCCGCCGCCGAAGTCGAGCACGAAGAACTGCGACTCAGCAGGAGTCGTGGTCAGCGACATGCTGGTCACGATGGTGCGCAGCAGCGTGCTCTTGCCGGTGCGCGGACCACCGACGACCGCGACGTGCCCGGCGGCGCCGGCGAGGTTGACGGTGAGGGTGTCGCGGCGCTGCTCGCGCGGGCGGTCGACGGTGCCGAGCGGCACCACCAGCCCGCCCATCGCGCGCCACTGCGGGGAGACCAGACCGAGGTGCGGGTCCTCGACCAGGTCGGACATCAGCTCGTCGAGGGTGTCGGGCACGTCGAGCGGCGGCAGCCACACCTGGTGGGCCGGTGTGCCCTTGCCGAGCATCTGCCCGACCGCCACGTCGAGCAGCGACTCCTGGCTCTCCTGCGCCTTGGGCTGCACCTCCGGCTCGGGCTCGGGCTCAGGTGCCTCCAGCGACTGCACCTCGGAGATCGTGAACGGCAGGATGCCGCGCACGTGGCCGCCCTCGTCACGGCGTACTCGGGGGCGGGCCGTGGCCGGCGGACCCGAGACGTACGCCGCCTTGAACCGCGTCAGCACGGTCGGGTCGGGCTTGAGGTAGCCGAGGCCGGGCACCGCCGGCAGCTCGTAGGCGTCGGGCACGCCGAGCACCGCGCGCGACTCCTGGGCACTGAACGTGCGCAGGCCGATCCGGTAGGAGAGGTGGGACTCCAGCCCGCGGAGCCGACCCTCCTCGAGCCGCTGCGAGGCGAGCAGCAGGTGGAGTCCGAGCGACCGGCCGAGCCGGCCGATCGCGACGAAGAGGTCGATGAACTCGGGCTTGGCCGACAGCATCTCGGAGAACTCGTCGACCACGATGAACAGCGACGGCAGCGGTGCGAGGTCCTCGCCCGCGGCCCGGGCCTTCTCGTAGTCGCGGATCGACGCGTAGTTGCCGGCCTCGCGCAGCAGCTCCTGGCGGCGCACCATCTCGCCCGACAGGGCGTCCTGCATGCGGTCGACCAGGGTCAGCTCGTTGGCGAGGTTGGTGATCACCGCGGAGACGTGCGGCATCTCGGACATGCCGGCGAAGGTCGCGCCGCCCTTGAAGTCGACCAGCACCATGTTGAGCTGCTCGGGGGAGTGGGTCATCGCGAGGCCGAGCACCAGCGTGCGCAGGAACTCCGACTTGCCCGACCCGGTCGCGCCGATCACCAGGCCGTGCGGGCCCATGCCCTGCTGGGCGGACTCCTTGATGTCCAGGTGGATCATCGAGCCGCCCTCGCCGAGCCCGATCGGCACCCGCAACCGGTCGCGGGCCGGCCGCGGACGCCAGGCTGCGTTGGGCTCGAAGGTGCGCACGTCGCCCAGGCCGAGCAGGTCCATGAAGTCGCTCGGACCGGTGATCTCGCCGGCGGTCGTGGCCTCACCGCCACCAGCGGCGACGGTGTGCAGCGGGGTGAGCCGGCGCGCGAACGCCTCTGCCGTGGCCAGATCGCACTGGTCGGCCTTGGCGCGGATCGGGTCCTCGCGGAGCCGGATCGCGTGCACGGGCACCCGGCCGTGCTCGTCGGGCACGCCACCAGATGCGGGGTCGAGCAGCTGGATCCGGAGCCGGGTGGCGTCCTCCAGCTCCGGCCAGCGCGTCGGCAGGTCGAGCAGGGTGACGCCGTGCAGCCCGTCAGGGGGGACAACGTGGTTGCCGGGCGGCAGCTCCACGCCGTCGGTGACCAGCAGGATGTGCGGGGTCGCCGGCCGCTCGTCGGCACCGAACCGGGGCCGGTCGCTGAGGTCGGGCGGCAGCAGCGAGGCCAGGTCGGCGAGCGACGTGGTCACCATCCGCATCGGCCCGACCGCGTCGGAGAGCTCCTGGCTCTGGGCGTGCGGAAGCCACTTGGCCCAGTCCCAGTGCGCGAGGTGGTCGTCGGAGGAGAGCACGGCGACGACCAGGCTGTCGGGCGACTCGAAGGCCGTCGCCGAGCAGATGATCCCCCGGGCCAGGGCCCGCGCCTGCTCCTCGTCACCGCAGACCTCGATCCGGTCGAACGCGCGCAGGTCGATCGCCGCGGGCAGGTCCGGCTGCGTGCGGTGCACGACCAGCAGGCGGTGCAGGGCCGAGGCCGCCGCAGGGTCGACGTCGTCGATCGGCGCGCTCTCCGGCGGCACCAGGTCGAGCGCCAGCGGCTGGGCACAGAGCCCGTAGCGGACGTGGAGGAAGTGGGAGTCCGTGGCTGAGTGCTCCCACACCCGCGACCGCTCCTCGGCCAGCGCCGGCAGCGAGGACGGGTCGGGGTGGTGCCAGGTCAGCGCCCGGCGCTGCTGGTCGGCGGCGTCGCGCGCCACGCGGCGTACGTTGCCGAGGTAGCGGAGGTACTCGGTGCGCGACCCCGTGACCTGCTGCGCGCGCTGCTTACGCTGCCGGTCGATCTGGACGATGATGAAGCCCAGCGTGGCGAAGAGGAACATGCCAGCGGCGATGAAGCTGCGGCCGCCGCCACCCCCACCCGGACGCGCCATCGTCGCCACCAGCACGATCGAACCAAGGCTGCCGAGCATCGGGATGGCGTTCATCATCACGCCGGCCGCGCCCTCGTTGGGCTGGATCTGCGGGGGCGGCTGGAGCACCAGCTGGCCGCTGGGCATCTCCGGCTCGTCGTGCCGAGCTCCGCGAAGGGTTGTACTCAACTCATCAGTCCACTCGTCAGTTGGCGGGGCCGATCCTGCTGCCCGAGAAGTACGCCTCGACTATAAGCAAGGTCGCCGAGGGCGACTACTCTGCCTGTCATCAGCCCTCGGGAGGCGGTGCAGCAGATGGCGGGCAGGTCAGTGGCCAGCGGGGCCGACAGTGTCGCGCTCAGCGTGCACGGTCCGGTCGGCGTCGTGGACCTCGTCGTACCTGCGGGCGCCTCGTGCGGCGACGTCGCCGGCGAGTACGCCGCCCAGGCCCGGATGGCGGTCGTCCCGCGGCTGCACAATCGGCTCGGCCTCGCCCTCGACCCCGACGCCGCACTGGTCGACGCCGGCGTCGGGCCCGGCGCGATCCTGGTGGCGATCGGTGAGCACACGCCGACCGCGGTGCGGGGCCAGCGTCCGGCACCCACCGGCCGGCCTGCTGCGGCCGAGCCCGGCCGGCTCGCCGTGCTGTGGTTCTCGGTCGCCGCCGCGGCCGCACTTCTCGGCGGCTGGTTCGCGGCCCGCCTCGGTCGACTCCGACCTGCGCACCGCTGCGGTCGTGACCCTGGGCGTCGCGGCTGCCGTGTCCGTGCTGCCGATCGGCCGGTTCGCCGCGCACCGGATGGTGGCCGCACCCGCGTTCGCCTTGGCCGCTGCGTACGCCGCCGCCTGGGACCCAGCTCCCGAACGACTGCCGACGGTGATCGGCCTCGCGGCCCTCACCGCGGCCGTGACCGCCGCCGTCGCGCGGGCCCTGGACCAGCAGGCCGAGGAGGCGCTGCGGGTCTGGATGCTGACCGGGGTGGCCTGCTTCGTGATCACCGCCGGTGGTGCCCTGGCCGGCGCCTCGCCCCAGGTCGTCTGGACGATCCTGCTGATGCTGGCCATGCTCGCCGTGCGGTTCGTGCCGGGTCTGGCCGTCGACGTGCCCGACCAGTTCCTGATCGACATCGAACGGCTGGCAGTCACCGCCTGGTCCGCTCGCGACCGCCCCGTTGGCCGCCGCGGCCGGATCGTGGTGCCCCGCCCGGCGATCGCCGCGGTCGCCGACCGCGGCACCCACACCATCGTCGCGGCGTCGGCCGCCATCGCCGCGGTGGCCGCTGTCTCCGCGCCCCTTCTGCTGATCAGCGCAGACCTGCCGATCGACCGGATCGGTGCGCGCTGCCTGGTCGGCTTCGCCGGCGCCGCCCTGCTGCTGGCGGCCCGCAGCTATCGCAACAACACCGCGCGCGGACTGCTCCGGATCGCCGGTCTGGTCTGCTGGGTGTCGCTCGCCGTCGTACTCATCGGGCTGCTCGACGGCACCGGTCTGGGCTTCGTCATCGGCGGTGCGATCGGGCTCGCCGCGCTGCTCGTCGTGGTCGCCGTCGCAGTCGGTCGCGGTTGGCGCTCGGCCTGGTGGTCGCGACGCGCCGAGGTCGCCGAGGGCATCAGCGGTGCCTTCGCTCTGGGAGCCGTGGTGGTCGCCGTCGGGCTCTTCCGGCGGTTGTGGGAATTGACGGGCCAAGGTTTAACGCCCTAGGGCCCGGGTAACACGACAACTATCCGGTTCGGTTGCCGACACGCAGACGGATCGAGCACCACAACCGCACCAGACCACCACCACCAAAGCGCGGCCACAGCCGCCACGAAGGAGTAGGCGACATGACGAATCAGGAGTACGGCCAGGGCGAAGGCACTCTCAGCCGCGCCGCTGGCATGGTGACCGATGCCCGCGCAGACTTCGACCGGATCGCCGGCAAGCTGACCGACCAGATCTCTGGCGTCCAGGGCAAGTGGGGCGGCTCCGGAGCCCAGGCGTTCTTCACGCTGCACCAGGCCTGGACCGAGAAGCAGAAGGTCATCGTCTCCGCGCTCGACGAGTTCTCGAACTCGCTCGGCGTCACGGAGAAGGACAACGTCGCGACCGACGACTCGCAGGGCCAGAACTTCGGCCGCCTGACCAACCGCGTCGGCTGACGCCCCCCAAGACCCCTTCTCAGACCAGGAGACACAGACATGAACCTCGACGGAATCCGCGTCCAGCACGCTGCGCTCGACCAGGCGGCGGCCGACATGTACCAGACGGTCAAGGAGATCGACGACCGCATGAACCGGCTCGAGTCCGAGCTCCAGCCCCTGCGCAGCGACTGGCACGGTAACGCGCAGACCGCCTACACCACGGCGAAGGCCAAGTGGGACTGGGCGATCCAGGAGATGAAGGACCTGCTCGACGAGAGCCACAAGACGGTCTACCAGTCCAACGCCGAGTACCAGGCCGCGGACAAGCGTGGAGCAGCGCAGTTCGAGATCAGCTGATCCCGCAGCATCCTCTGCGAGGGGGTCGTCACCGAGAGGTGCCGGCCCCCTTCGCCGTGCCACCACAGTTACGATGCCGAGCGACAGCCTCCGGGCTGGCTCGGGACAGTTCGCAGCGCAGGTCGAGGGAGAGACGATGAGTCAGACACCCGTCGGGACGTCGGGTCTGGTCCGAGTCACCGTCGCATCGGGCACCCGTCGTGTCGATCTCGTGCTGCCCGGCGCCATCCCGGTCGCGGAGCTGGTCCCCGAGCTCGCCCGCAGCGTCGGGCTGCTCGACTCCGGCACGGTCTACGGCGGCTACCGCGTCGTCACCGCAGAGGGACGGCCGCTCGCCAACGACTCCGGCCTGACCCTGCAGGGGGTCGAGGACGGCGGCGTGCTCACGGTCACCGCCGGCATCGACGACCAGCCCCCGCGCGTGTACGACGACGTGGTCGAGGCGATGACCGACGTCGTCGAGCACGACCTCAAGCCGTGGCAGCCGGCATCCGGACGGCGTACTGCCCTCACGGCGGCGGGCCTGCTGATGACACTCGGCGCCATCGGCCTGCTGATCCAGCGCGACTCCCTGCTCGCGGCGGTGGCCGCCGCGACCGTGGCCGTTGCGCTCGTCGCCGGAGCCATCGTGCTCTCGCGCGTGCAGGCCGAGGCGGAGGCCGCGGTCGCCGTCGCGTGGATGGGTGCGGGCTATGCCACCGTCGCCGGGCTGATGCTCGGACCCGACGGCGACTTCTTCGGCGACCCGCTGGCCTGCGCCGGCGGCGGCGCTCTCGCGGCCGGACTCGTCTGCCTGGTCGGGCTCGGCCCCGGCCGCACGCTGGTGATCCCGCCGGTCGTCGTGGGCGCGGTGTTCCTCGCGGTGGGCCTGCTCCTGCGGCTCGGTGACTTCGACGCCGCCGTGGTGCTCACCATCGTGCTGGCTCTCGTGGTGATGGTCGGCAGCATCTTCCCGTGGCTCGCGCTCGGCCTCACCGGCGTGGCAGTCGACCAGCTCTACTCCGCCGCCGACATCACTGCCGACCCCGACGAGATCGACCCCGACCAGGTGGGCGCGGACGCGCGGCTGGCCCACGAGATCCTGATCGCGATCTCCGGCACGGTCGGCCTGCTGCTCGTGCTGATCGCACCGCTGGCCGTCTCGCTCGGCATCGCGGGCACCTTCCTGGCCATCGTCGCCTGTCTGGTGGTGATGCTGCGGACCCGGCAGTACCGCACCGGCTCCGAGGTGCTCGTCGGCCTGGTCTCCGGCATCCTCGGCCTGGCCTCGGTCGCGGTCTCGCTGATGGTGATGCACCCCGACTGGCGGCCGGCCACCGCCGTGGCCCTCGCCGGCACCGGCGCCGTACTCCTTGCTGCGACCCTGCTGCCCTCGACTCCGTCACTGCGCCGTGGCCGGCTGGGCGATGTCGTCGAGAGTCTCGGACTGCTCGCGCTGCTGCCCCTGCTGGTGCTGGCGACCGGTCTCTTCGAGACCATCACGAGCTGATCGGCCCGAGCTGACATGGCAACCAAGAAGGACCTCGTCGAGGCCTACTCCTTCAGCCGGCGGCGACTCGTCACCGCGTTCATCTCGGGTGCGCCCGGCGGACGAGAGGTCGAGCCGAGCCGACCGGGCCGGACCATCGTCGGCGGCCTCGCGCTCGCCGTGCTGCTGATCGCGGGCGCCGCCGTCACCGGTGTGTTCACCCCGCGGGTCGACGGCGAGTGGAAGGAGGACGGCCTGGTCACCTCCAAGGAGAAGGCCACCGACTACCTGATCATCGACACCGCCGACGGCGAGGAGCCGGTGCTGCGGCCGCTGATCAACACCACCTCGGCCCAGCTGCTGTTCGGCGCCGACGTCGAGGCCACGCAGGTGCCGGAGAAGGAGCTGAAGACCCTCGAGGTGGGCGCGCCGATCGGCATCCTCAACGCCCCCGGGTCACCGCCCGACGCCGAGGACCTGATCAACGACGGCTGGACCGCCTGCACCGACGCGCGACGCGGCATCAAGGTCAACGTGTCGGAGACCGAGGCGACCGAGGCCGCGCCCGACCACCGGGTTCCTGGTCAAGAGCCAGGGCGACTACTACGTGATCGGCGAGGGCGAGCCGGAAGGCGTCGCCGAGCCGCGGGCCTACCGCTATCCCGTGCGGGTGTCGGGCAAGGACCGGCTCTCCGACACGGCTCTCGACGTGCTGAGCGGCTCGGTGCAGAGCGCGGCGGCGGAGGTGCCGGCCGACTGGGTGCGGCTGTTCCCGCCCGGCGGTGCGCTCGCGGCCGACAGCCTCGGCCTGGGCGCGATCGGGCAGCCCGCGCCGTACGCCGGCAGCGGCGGCATCCCCGACAACGCCAAGATCGGCGACTTCTACGTGCTCGGCGAGACGACGTACGCGATCGGCGACAACGCGCCCACTGAGCTGACCGACTTCGCGGCGGTGCTGCTGAAGGCGGAGGTCGGCGAGAAGCGAGAGCTGACGCCGACCGGTGACGTCACGCTGCGGCTCGACGAGGGTCTGGCCGACGACGCGCACTTCCCGCCCGCGCCACTGACGGCGTCGGTGGGCGAGCTCTGCGCGCAGCTCACGCCGGACGAGGAGACACCCGGCGTCCGGCTGGCCCAGCGGCCCGACGAGGACGCCTCGGTGGCTGCCGCCGAGGTCAACGCCGACGACATCGAGATCACCGTCGACTCCGGGGCCGGCGCCTACGTGCGCTCCGGGCAGTGGGACAACGACCCGGGCGACGGTGAGGCGTTCCTGGTCGACAGCCGGGGGAAGAGCTACCTGCTCCAGGGACCGGAGGTGCCGGAGCTGCTCGGCTACGCCGACGTCGACGTGCTGGTCGCCCCCGACGACTGGGTCACGCTCTTCGACGAGGGCGTCACGCTGTCGGTCGACGCGGCCCGGTGTCCGCCCGCGGGCGAGGACCAGGAGCCGTGCGAGTGAGGGCTGCCGGCGCTCTCTCGGCCGCGGTCGTGGTGGCCGGGCTGGCGGTGCTCACGCCCGCTCCGGCGTACGCCGACGGCGACGCCTGTGACTCGGTGACGGCCCCCGACACCCTGGTCGACCAGCGGCCCGACCCGAGCGACCCGATCCGCGACCTCCAGGTCGACGAGGTCCAGGACCTGATCGCTGCGCGGGGACGAACCCCTGGCGCGGGCGCGGTGGTGGCCGTGCTGGGCAGCGGGATCTCCGACGACATCGGCGTACGGCTGCGCGGCGGCACCGAGCCGCGCGAGCTGAAGGACTGGCACGGCACCGCGATGGCCGGCGTGATCGCGGGTCCCGACGACGACGGCCGCCCGATCGGCTTCGCGCCGGGTGCGGAGCTGGTCGACGTGCGCATCTACGACACCCTGGTGCCCGAGGACAACGAGGTCGGACTGTCGCCGGACGGCGTCGCGGCGGGGCTGCAGTTCCTGGTCATCAACCACGCCTCGCTGCAGACCGACATCGCCGTCGTCCCGATGCCGGTGTCGCGCACCGACGAGATGGACGCCGCGATCAAGAAGCTCGAGCGGCTGGACGTGATCGTGGTGGCGGCGTCGGGCGACCGGCCCAGCCAGGAGGGCGACCCGCTGTTCGCCGAGTACGCCGACGACGGCGACGACTCCGACGAGCCACCGGCGGGCGAGGACGCCGCCAACGACGCCTGGCCCGCGGGCTACGACAACCCCAACGTGGTCGCGGTCGCGGCGGCCGCTCCCGACGGCGGCGACTCGGCCGAGATCGTGCTGCGCAACCACGCGATCGACGTCGCCGCGCCGACCTTCGGGCTGGTGGGCTACGGGATGAACGGCGCTCCGTGCGTCGTGCCGAGCACAGGTGGCTCGTCGCTGGCTCCGGGCTCGGCGTTCGCCGCCGCCGAGGTGGCGGGGGTGCTCGCGCTGCTCGTGACGGCGTACCAGGGAGAGACGCCGGAGCAGCTGATCGCCCGCCTCTACGCGACGGCCACGGGCACCGCGTCGGTCACCGACAACAACCTGCTCACCGGCCACGGCATCATCCAGCCGCTCGAGGCACTGCAGCGGCCGCTGCGCCCGGAGAAGAACGGCGACCTGCCCACCAGCGAGGTGCGCGACCGCGACAACGTGCCGGTCGCCGTACCCGAGTCCGAACCCGACCTGCTCGCCAGCACCCGCGAGAACGCCGTCTGGTGGGGGCTGATCGGCGGCGGCGCACTGCTCGTCGCCATGGTCCTCCGCCCCGTCCTCACCCGCCGCAAACGCTGACCCGTCGCTCGAACTTTCCGCTGACGCCGTCAGTAACGTTTCTGACGGGTCAGCGGGAGTGACAGTTGCACGAAGGCGCGGCCGGGGGCGTAGGGCTCGGGGTCGAGGCCGATCGGGCCGAGGTGGGGGGCGTGCTCACGCATCGCGGCGAGTACGTCGTCGAGCACCGTCGGCGTGACCGGCGCCCGGTCGTCGGCAGGCACCTCGACGACGACCTCCGCGTCGCGGACCCGGCAGCGCAGCACCTCCAGCCCGGTGAGGTGCCGGGCGACGATCTCGCCCTCCTCGACCGCGCGCAGCAGGCCGGGGGTGACGGGGGTGCCGGTGTAGAGGCGGCTGGCGAGGCAGGGTGCGGCCGGCAGGTCGTGCCACTCGCGGGCTCGCGCGGCGGCCAGCGAGCGGATGCCGGACTTGCCGATGCCGGCCTCGACGAACGGGTGGCGCACGTGGTGCTCGGCGGCGGCGAGCAGGCCGGGGCGGTACTCGCCGAGGTCGTCGACGTTGGCGCCGCTCATCAGGGTCCAGCTCGCGTCGGGCTCGAGGTCGCCGACGATCCGGTCGAGCTCGTCGTAGAGGTTGGTCTTGCAGAAGAAGCAGCGGTCGACGGGGTTGGTCGAGGTAGCGGTCGTCGCTGAGCTCGGCGGACTCCACCAGCCGCAGCTGCCAGCCGAGGGCGTCGGCGACGCGGCGTACGCGCTCGGTGGCCGCGCGCGGGACGGCCGGCGTGACGGAGTGGGCGACGATCGTCGTGCCCGGCGCGGCCTGGTGCGCGACGTCGGCGAGCAGCAGGCTGTCGACACCACCGCTGCACGCGATGATGCGGCGCGGATGGTCGGCGAGCGCGTCGAGGAGCGCCGGGGGCAGTGGAGGTCATCGCAGCCGATCGTAGGTGGTCACTAGTGTTGCTGCGGATGTCCGATCCCGCTGATGACACCTGGGTGCTCGACGGCGCCGACGCGCGCCTCGACGTCGACCGGGCCCGGCGCACCGGCGACCCCGAGGTGGTCTTCGGGCAGGGCAAGACCCCGCAGCAGGTCGTCGAGATCCTCGGTGCGCTGCACGAGGCCCACCCCGACCGGGCCGTGCTGGCCACCCGGCTGGACGACGCGGCGATCGCGGCGGTGACCGCCGGCCCATCCGACTGCCGATGCTCGACCCGGTCGCGCGCACCGCCTCGCTCGGGCCGCTGCCGGAGCCGCACGGCGACGTCGTCGTGGTCACCGCCGGCACGAGCGACCTGCCGGTCGCGCGCGAGGCCCTGGTGACGCTCGCGACCCACGGCGCCGCGGCCGAGCTGGTGACCGACGTCGGCGTGGCCGGCCTGCACCGCGTGCTCGCCGTGCGCGACCGCCTGGCCGCCGCGGACTGCCTGATCGTGGTCGCCGGCATGGAGGGCGCGCTGGCCAGCGTGGTGGGTGGGCTGGTCGGCGTGCCGGTCGTGGCGGTGCCGACCTCGGTCGGCTACGGCGCCTCGTTCGAGGGTCTCGCGGCGCTGCTCGCGATGCTCAACTCCTGCGCGCCCGGGGTCGACGGTGGTCAACATCGACAACGGCTACGGCGCCGGCGTGGCCGCCGCCCGGATCGCCCGGCGGACGGCGCGGCGCACGTGATCGGCTGGGTCGACGCGGGCGCCGGCGCGGCCGGCGACATGCTGCTCGGCGCGCTGGTCGGCGCCGGGGTGCCGGTCGAGGTGCTGCAGGAGGCGGTCGACGCGGTGAGCGCCGGAGCCGGTCCGGCTGTCGGTCGAGCAGGTCCGCCGCGGCGGGCTGGCCGCGACTCGGTGCCACGTCGGAGCTCGCCGAGTCGACGCACGCACCGCACCTGGGCCGACGTGCGCGGCCCTGCTGGCGGCGGCCGACCTGGATCCCGCGGTGGCCGAACGCGCCGCACAGCGTCTTCGAGCGCCTCGCCGTCGCCGAGGCCGCGGTGCACGGCACCTCGCCCGACGAGGTGCACTTCCACGAGGTCGGCGCGCTCGACGCGATCGCCGACGTGGTCGGCGTGTGCGCCGGGCTCGTGCATCTCGGCCTGGACCGGCTCGTCGTCTCGCCGGTCGCGGTCGGGTCGGGCCGGGTGCAGGCCGCCCACGGCTCGATGCCGGTGCCGGTGCCCGCGGTCGCCGAGCTGCTCCGCGGCGTGCCGAGCCTCGCCGGACCCGCCGCCATGGAGTCGTGTACGCCGACGGGCGCGGCCCTGCTCGTCACCCACGCCGCCGCGTGGGGAGCCCAGCCGGCGATGGCCGTCGTCGCAGGTCGGCCTCGGCGCCGGCTCGCGCGACCCGGAGACGCACGCCAACGTGGTGCGGCTGCTGGTGGGGGAGCCGGTGGGCGCGCGCCGGCGTCCGACGAGCCCTGGCTGCTCGAGACCAACCTCGACGACCTCGACCCGCGTCTGCTGCCGGGGGTGCTCGAGTCGCTGCTGGCACTCGGCGCGCTCGACGCCTGGCTGACGCCGATCATCATGAAGAAGGGCCGCCCGGCCCACACGCTCTCCGTGCTCGTCACCGACGGACCTGGTCGACGCGGCCCGCGACCTGGTCTTCGCGGAGACGACGACGCTGGGCGTCCGCGCAGCTCGCGTGCAGCCGGGCGATGTGCGACCGGACGTTCGAGGAGATCGAGATCGGCGGCCACCGGATCCGGGTGAAGGTCGCCACCTGGCGCGGGCGCCTGGTCAACGTCCAGCCCGAGTTCGACGACGTCGCGGCCGCAGCCGGCGCCCTCGGACGTCCGGTCGTCGACGTACTCGCCGAGGCGGCCGAGTCGAGGCGGATCTCCGGCTAGCTCGCGGCCAGGACTCGCCGGGCAGGTCGCGGACCTGCTCGAGGATCCACGCCACCACGTTCCGCGAGGCGGGGTCGTACGTCGACGCCCTGGCCCAGACCCGATGGAAGGCCTCGACCACGAGGGCGTCCCGTTCACGAGACGGCGGGCCGCCAACCGCACCGATGACGATCGGCGCGAAGAGGTCGAACAGTGAGCCGAGCGCTGCCTCGTCGCGGGCGGCGCAGCGCTGGACGAGGTCGGTGATGAAGCCGGGACAGCGCGTGGACTGGGTGTTCATGAGTCTTTCCTCGTGCGTGGGGGTGCCGAGATACATCACCAGCGTCCTGCCATCGAAGCGCAAGTGACAGACCCGAACTTATGCAACTTATCTGGCATGTATTGTTCAACTTCAAGGAGGCGATGACATGGCGATGGACGACCCACCGGTGGCCGACACCGGCCTGTCGATCAACGAGGCGAGCCGGCTCTGGGGGTGCCGGCGCCGACCCTCCGCTCCTGGGAGCGGCGCTATGACCTGCCGACGACCGGGCGAACGCCGGGTGGGCATCGCCGCTACCTGGCCGGCGATCTGGCCCAGCTGCGCCTGATGCGCGACGAGATCGCGATCGGCAGCCCGGCCGGCGCGGCTGCGCGGCGGGTCCGCGACATCCTGGAGGAAGGGCTCGGTCGGTCGCGCCAGGATCGACGACCTCCTGGCGGGATCCGCGTCGATGGACGCGGACGCCATCCGGGGGGCGCTGGAGGCTGCCCGCGAGGAGTTCGGCCTGGCGGCGACGCTGGACGCCGTGGTGATGCCCGCGATGCGCGAGGTCGGTGCCCGTTGGGAGTCCGGCCGCTGCGACGTGGGCCAGGAGCACTTCACCACCGAGGTCGTCCGCGGCTGGCTGGCCAAGCTGATCACGCTCGCCCCGGCGCCGGAGTCCGACCGATGGGTGCTGCTCGCCGTAGGCCCGCGCGACCTGCACACGGTGGGCATCGAGGCGCTCGCAGCCCTGCTCACCGAGCGGCGGATCGGTTGCCGGACGCTCGGACCGCGTACCTCCGACGCGCGTGCTGGTGACGGCAGCGGTCGCGTCCTCCGCCGCGGCGGTGGTCGTCGTCTCGCACCTCACGACCCAGCGCCGCCCTGCCGTCGAGTCACTGCGGGCCGTGGCCGAGACCGGCACCCCGGCGTACTACGCCGGAAACGCGTTCCGTTCCGCCGCGAGCCGGAAGGACGTCCCCGGCACCTACCTGGGCGACACCATCGCCGAGGCGGTCGCGATGATCGTGGGCACAGGGCCGTGGACCCGGTGACAGAGGCGGTTCTCGTACGGCCGGCCACGACGCTCGATGTCGCCCGGCTGGTCGAGATCGAGGTCTCGGCTGGTCAGAGCTTTCACACTGTCGGCCTGCACAGGGTGGCCGCTGACGTTCCTGATCCGACGCGACCTGCTCGCCGCGATCGAGTCGGCCAGGGTCTGGGTCGCGGACGTCGGCATCGAGCCGGCGGCGTACGCACACGCGGAGGTGCTCGACGGCAACGCCCACGTCGCCCAGGTGTCGGTGGCCGCTGAGTACGCCGGTCGCCGCATCGGTCGCACGCTCATCCGGCACGTCGAGGCGTGGGGTCGCGAGCGCGGGAGCCCGGCCACCACCCTGACCACCTTCCGCGACATGCCGTGGAACGCGCCGTACTACGCGCGGCTCGGCTACCGGATCCTGGACGAGACCGAGATCGGGCCCGACCTGGCTCGGACCATCGCCCACGAGGCCGAGCTGCCCGGCGTGGCCGAGGCTCCCCGGTGCGCGATGGTCCGACGTACGTGAAAGAAAGTGGCGGAGGATAGGGGATTCGAACCCCTGAGGGCTATTAACCCAACCCGCTTTCCAAGCGAGCGCCATAGGCCACTAGGCGAATCCTCCGCGGAGGAGGCTACCGGGCGGGCGAGCCGTCCTGAAATCCGCACCCACCACCCGAGAGTCGGCCTCGGGGCCGTCACTTAGACTCGGGCCAACCCCCCATGCGGCGGCATCTTGCCGAACTCCCCCAGGGCCGGAAGGCAGCAAGGGTAAGCGAGCTCTGTCGGGTGCATGGGGGGCCTCTTCATGTCCAGGGACGAACCGGGGTCGGGGCCGCTACCGGGTGTCGGGACGGGTGGTTAGGGTTCAAGCGTGGAGTCACCCCTGGCGCTGTACCGCCGCTACCGGCCGGAGACCTTCGCCGAGGTCATCGGTCAGGAGCACGTGACCGCTCCGCTGCGCGCCGCGCTGGCCGCCAACCGGGTCAACCACGCCTATCTCTTCTCCGGTCCGCGCGGCTGCGGCAAGACCACCAGCGCCCGGATCCTGGCCCGCTCCCTCAACTGCGTGCAGGCGCCCGTGGCCGACCCCTGCGGGGAGTGCGACAGCTGCCGCGACCTGGCCCGCGGCGGGCCGGGGTCCATCGACGTGATCGAGATCGACGCGGCCTCGCACGGTGGTGTCGACGACGCGCGCGACCTGCGGGAGAAGGCGTTCTTCTCGCCGGTGCGCGACCGCTACAAGGTCTACATCATCGACGAGGCCCACATGGTCTCCACGCAGGGCTTCAACGCCCTGCTCAAGCTGGTGGAGGAGCCGCCGCCCCACCTGCGCTTCATCTTCGCGACCACCGAGCCCGACAAGGTGATCCCGACCATCCGCTCGCGCACCCACCACTACCCGTTCCGGCTGATCCCGCCGCGGCTGCTGTCGGCCTACCTCTCCGAGCTGTGCGAGAAGGAAGGCGTCGCGATCGAGCCGGCCGCGCTGCCGCTCCTGGTGCGGGCCGGAGCCGGCTCCGCCCGCGACACCCTGCGCGTGCTCGACCAGCTGCTCGGCGGTGCCGGTGACGAGGGTGTCACCCACGCGCTGGCCAGCGGGCTGCTCGGCTACACCCCCGACACCCTGCTCGACGAGGTCGTCGACGCGTTCGCGGCCGGCGACGGCTCGGCTGTCTTCGGGGTCGTCGACAAGGTGATCGAGACCGGCCAGGACCCGCGCCGCTTCACCGAGGACCTGCTCCGCCGGCTGCGCGACCTGGTCATCGTGGCGGCCGTGCCGGACGCCCCGGCCACCGGGCTGATCGACGTCTCCGAGGACCAGGGCGAGCGACTGGTGGCCCAGGCGGCCAGGTTCGGGCAGTCCGAGCTGAGCCGCGCCGCCGACCTGGTCGCGACCGGCCTCACCGAGATGCGCGGCGCCACCGCCCCGCGGCTGCTGCTCGAGCTGATCCTGGCCCGGGTGCTGCTGCCCGGCGCCGACCACACCACCCAGGGCGTGCAGGCGCGCCTCGACCGCATCGAGCGGCGTAGCGCCATCACGGCACGCCGTCGGCAGCCGCTCCGCCGGCCACCGCCCCGCGCCGCCCGCCCAGGACCGGCCCGCGGCCGCGCCCGAGCCGACTCCGGCCCCGGACCCGGACCCGGTGCCGGGTGCAGGCCGAGGAGCAGGCGCCTGCTCCGGAGCCGGTGCCCGAGCCCCAGCCGGAGCCGGCCGCGCCCGCTGCCGCAGCGGCGCCTGCCGGTGGGCTGACCCTGGTCGACGTACGCCGCCTCTGGCCCGACATCGTCGACGCCACCAAGCAGCGCCGCCGGGTCACCTGGATCCACCTGACCACCAACGCGCAGGTCGTGGGCGTCGACGAGAAGACGCTGACCCTGGGCTTCGCCAACGCCGGCGCCCGCGACTCGTTCGACTCCGGCGGCAGCGCCGAGATCGTGCGGCAGGCGGCGATCGACGTGGTCGGCACCGACTGGCGGATCGAGACCATCGTCGATCCCGGCGCGAGCGCCGACGGCCCGCCGCCCCCGCCTGCCGAGCCGGCAGAACCAGCCGCGCCCGCAGCACCCGTGGCCGCGCCCGAGACCCCCGCGGCACCCGAGTCCCCGCCAGCCTGGGCCAGCGACGAGCCGGCCGCGCCCGAGCCCGCCCCAGAGCCGGACGTCCCCGCAGAGCCGGAGCCCGACGCCAGCGCCGCGGCCCGCAAGGCGATCCGCCAGACCAAGCAGGCCGACGACGACGCATCCCCTTCCACCGCGCTGGCTGACGCCGACGCGGACGCACACCCCGACGACGCCGACGCGGAGTCCGACGGGCTGGCCGGGGCCGAGCTACTGGCTCGCGAGCTGGGAGCAGAGATGATCGAGGAGATTCCACACTCATGAAGGTGACCCGATGACCCAGAACCCCTTCGAAGGCCTCGGCGGCGAGGGTGGCTTCGACATGAACGCCCTGCTCCAGCAGGCCCAGCAGATGCAGGAGCAGCTGGTCGCGGCGCAGCAGCGGCTGACCGAGGCGACCGTGACCGGCACGGTCGCCGGCGGTGCGGTGACGGTGACCCTCACCGGCAGCGGCGAGCTGACCGGCGTGGAGATCAAGGCCGGCGGCTTCGACGGCAGCGATGCCGACGACCTGTCCGATCTCGGCGACATGATCGTGGCCGCCTACCGCGACGCGAAGTCCCAGGCCGACGCGCTGGCGAGCGAGGCCCTCGGCCCGCTGGCGGGCGGCGGCGGTGGCGGTCCCGGCGGCATGCCGGGCCTCGGTCAGCTCGGGTTCTGAGACCAGGCCCACATGTACGAAGGCATCGTCCAGGACCTCATCGACGAGCTCGGGCGACTGCCCGGGGTCGGTCCGAAGAGTGCCCAGCGGATCGCGTTCCATCTGCTGCAGGCCGAGGCCGTCGACGTACGCCGCCTGGCGGACGTGCTGATCGAGGTCAAGGCCAAGGTCAAGTTCTGCAACATCTGCTTCAACGTCTCCGAGGACGACCAGTGCCGGATCTGCCGCGATCCGCGGCGCGACCTGACCGTGCTGTGCGTCGTGGAGGAGTACAAGGACGTGGTCGCGGTGGAGCGCACCCGGGAGTTCCGCGGCCGCTACCACGTGCTGGGCGGCGCGATCTCGCCCATCGACGGGATCGGGCCGGAGCAGCTGCGGATCCGCGAGCTGCTGGCCCGCTTGGCCGACGGCACGGTCAAGGAGGTCATCCTCGCGACCGATCCCAACCTCGAGGGCGAGGCCACAGCGACGTACATCACGCGCATGCTGACCGCACTGGAGTTGCGTGTGACCCGATTGGCCAGTGGACTACCAGTAGGCGGTGATCTCGAGTACGCCGACGAGGTCACCTTGGGCAGAGCATTCGCAGGAAGAAGGAACGCCGAATGACCGACCAGATCTCGGGCCCGCTGACCGGGGAGATCCCCGTGCCGCTCGACGACGAGACCCTCGAGTTCGCGCAGCAGATCGCCGACTCGGTGGCGAGCTTCCTGCTGGCCCTCCGCGCGATCGCGCGCGAGGCCGACGGCGGCCGCGCGATCTCGTTGCTGCTGCTCGAGATCAGCCAGGTGCTGCTCGCCGGCGCCCGGTTGGGTGCCCAGCGCGACTTCACGCCGGCCGGGAAGTATCAGCCCGACGTGGGCGCCGAGGCCGACCTGGACGAGATGCGGCTGCGCCTGGCCGACACCCTCGGCGACCTCGACACCTACAGCTTCGTCTTCGACCCCTACGTCCCCGAGGTCGTCGAGAGCCAGCTGTCCGACGACCTGACCTCCATCGCCTCCGACCTCGAGAACGGCCTGCGCCACCACCGCCTCGGCAACATCGCCGAGGCCCTCTGGTGGTGGCAGTTCTCCTACGTCGCCTCCTGGGGCAACCTGGCCGGCGCCGCGCTCAACGCCTTGCTCTCCGTGGTGTCCCACGACCGCCTCGACGTCGACAACGACTCCGAGATCGACCAGATCGAGGCCGCGGAGGCGGTCCTGGACGGGTCCGCTCCGCCCGCCTGACCGCCAGATAGAATCGGGGTTCGTCATCCGACCCCGATCTAGGTCAGAACTCAGGAGTGAAGTGCGGTGGGCATTGTCGTGCAGAAGTACGGCGGTTCCTCGGTCGCGGACGCGACCGGAATCAAGCGCGTCGCACAACGCATCGTCAACACGAGGCGCGAGGGACACGACGTCGTCGTCGTGGTCTCGGCGATGGGCGACACCACCGACGAGCTGCGCGACCTCGCGGAGCAGGTGACCCCGCTTCCTCCGCCGCGCGAGCTCGACATGCTCCTCACCGCTGGTGAGCGGATCTCGATGGCACTGGTCGCCATGGCGATCGCCCAGCTCGGCCACAAGGCGCAGTCGTTCACCGGCTCCCAGGCCGGCGTGATCACCGACTCCGCCCACGGCAAGGCGAAGATCATCGACATCACTCCTGGCCGGATCGAGAACGCCATCAAGGAAGGCGCGATCGCCATCGTGGCCGGCTTCCAGGGCGTCTCGCAGGACACCAAGGACGTCACCACCATGGGCCGCGGCGCCTCCGACACCACCGCCGTGGCGCTGGCCGCGGCTCTGGGGGCCGAGGTCTGCGAGATCTACAGCGACGTCGATGGTGTCTTCACCGCCGACCCGCGGATCGTCCCCGCCGCCCGCAAGCTCGACCGTGTCTCGACCGAAGTGATGCTGGAGATGGCCGCCTCGGGCGCCAAGATCCTGCACCTTCGCTGCGTCGAGTACGCCCGTCGCTACAACATGCCGGTCCACGTCCGCTCGTCGTTCTCGCAGAACGAGGGCACCTGGATCATCCCCGAACCCGCAGAGGGAGAAGAGCCCATGGAGCAGGCCATCATCGCCGGAGTCGCCCACGACCGGAGCGAAGCCAAGATCACGGTGGTCGGCGTACCCGACAAGGTGGGTGAGGCCGCGCGCATCTTCGAGGCGCTGGCCTCCACCGAGGTCAACATCGACATGGTCGTGCAGAACATCTCGGCTGCGGCGACCGGCCTGACCGACATCTCGTTCACGCTGCCCCGGGCCGACGGCCAGACCGCGATGGCCGCGCTCGCGCGGATCCGCGACGAGGTCGGCTACGACAAGCTGCTCTACGACGACCAGATCGGCAAGGTCTCTCTGATCGGCGCCGGCATGCGCTCGCACCCCGGCATCACCGCGCGGTTCTTCGCGGCGCTCGCCTCCGCCGGCGTCAACATCGAGATGATCTCGACCTCGGAGATCCGGATCTCGGTGATCGTCGACGAGGCCCAGGTCGACGACGCCGTCCGCGCGACCCACACGGCGTTCGACCTGGACGCCGAAGAGGTCGAGGCAGTGGTCTACGGAGGTACCGGAAGATGAATCACCCCACGAAACCGCTCGGATCGCGCCCTTCGCGCGAGGCGCTCTCGCTTCCGCGGGGACCCCGAAAATGAGCGGCGTACGCCTCGGCATCGTCGGCGCCACCGGCCAGGTGGGCGTCGCGATGCGCCAGATCCTCGAGCAGCGCAGCTTCCCGGTCGACGAGATCCGGTTCTTCGCCTCGGCCCGCTCCGCCGGGATGGTGCTGCCTTACGCCGGCCGCGAGATCACCGTCGAGGACGCCTCGACCGCCGACCCGAGCGGGCTCGACATCGCGCTGTTCTCGGCCGGCGCGACCACCTCGCGCGCGCTGGTGCCGGCCTTCGCGGCCGCCGGCGCGATGGTCATCGACAACTCCTCGGCGTTCCGCAAGGACCCCGAGATCCCGCTGGTCTGCTCCGAGGTCAACCCCGAGGCGATCGCGCTCGCGCCACCAGCGGATCATCGCCAACCCCAACTGCACGACCATGGCCGCGATGCCGGTGCTCAAGCCGCTGCACGACGAGGCCGGGCTGGTGCGGCTGATCGCGTCGACCTACCAGGCCGTGTCCGGCTCCGGCGTGGCCGGCGTCGAGGAGCTCGCCTCCCAGGTGGCGGCTGCCGGTGAGAAGGCGCCCGAGCTGGCCTACGACGGCTCGGCCGTTTCCTTCCCGGAGCCGCAGAAGTACGCCCGCACCATTGCCTACAACGTGCTGCCGCTCGCCGGCTCGATCGTCGACGACGGGCTCCTCGAGACCGACGAGGAGCAGAAGCTGCGCAACGAGTCGCGCAAGATCCTCGGCATCCCCGACCTGCTGGTCTCCGGCATCTGCGTGCGGGTGCCGGTCTACACGGGCCACTCGCTGGCGATCAACGCCGAGTTCTCCTCGCCGATGCCGGTCGAGCGCGCCCGCGAGCTGCTCGCGGCCGCCCCCGGCGTCGAGCTGTCCGACATCCCCACGCCGCTGCAGGCGGCCGGCCAGGACCCGTCGTACGTCGGACGCCTCCGGCAGGACGAAGGCGTCCCCGACCAGCGCGGCCTCGCCCTCTTCGTCTCCGGCGACAACCTGCGCAAGGGCGCCGCCCTCAACACCATCCAGATCGCGGAGCTCATCGCCGCCCGCTGACCCGGCTCGGCTCGCCGCCCAGGCAGTGTCGACCCGGCTCTTCTTCACGTTTCTGGCACGTCGACCTGGCGCGTCTTGACGCGCAGGCAGTGCCGACCCGGCTCTTGTTGACTGGTCTCGGACGTCGACCCGTCCAGGTTCAAGCCGGGTCGACGCCGTACGGCGTCAAGAAGAGCCGGGTCGACGTCGTACGGCGTGAAGAAGAGCCGGGTCGGCCTACAGCTCGGAGGGTTCCTTGGCGGGCTCGACGAAGGCGGTGGTGACCCAGTAGGCGAGGAGGTACATCGCCACGGAGATCACCGGGATGACCAGGAGCATCCAGAGGCTCAGCAGGAAGTCGAGCAGGAACAGCAGCGCGATCACGGCGACCATGCCAACGGCGAGGAAGCTGGTGCTGCCCGGGTCGGGCACGTGGAAGGTCCGGAGCAGGAAGCCGCCGATGGCGATCAGGAGGGCCATGATCACCAGCAGGATCGGTACGCCGTAGCCGCCGCAGGTCGAGGTGCCGCGCACGGCCTCGCACGCCTGGAGCGAGCCGGCCGTCATGCCGACCATCAGCAGGCCGACCACCACGCCGGCCACCGATGCCGCCACCCAACCGGCCACGGTCGGCAGGCTCGGCGCGGAGATCCTGGCCGGCTTGGCCGCCCTCGATGACTTCGCCTCGACCCGCTTCGGCCGCTTTGCCGGCTTGGGGCGGCTTGGGTGGCACGGGCTCGGCTTCGACCTCGTCCGCGAAGAGCGGCGGCGCAACATCCTCGTCGGCCGACACGGGGGCGGGCGGGTCCGGCAGCAGTTCGGGCTCCGGCTCGGCTCGCTCGGGCTCGTCCTCGGGCGGGGGCTCGAACATCCAGGTCGGGTCGCTGACAGGAAGGAGGTCCGTGGGCTCGTCGTCGGCCTCGGGCTCAGGCTCCGGATCGGCACGTCTCTTACGGCCGAACAGCGAGGGAGGCTCGAGGTTCGGCCGCGACGGGTCCTGGTCCTCGTCCGGCATGGCCAGATCCTCTCAGACCGCAGGTCCGGGAACGCCCGAACCGTGAGACGCGCGTTGTCGTGGTCCTAGCGCGCCAGGTCGCGCAGCACCCGCTGGCTGGCCAGCTTGCCGGGCGACCCGATCACGCAGCCGCCGGGGTGGGTGCCGGAGCCGCACTGGTAGTAGCCGTCGATCGGCGTCGCGTACTGGCTCCAGCCCGGCGCGGGCCGGAAGAAGTACATCTGCGGCGCGAGGAACTCCCCGGCGAAGATGTTGCCCTCCGTCAGCCCGGTGCGGGCCTCGATGTCGACGGGCGTGACCACCTCGCGGTGCAGCACCAGGTCGCCGAAGCCCGGGAAGTGTGACTCGAGCACGGCCTGCGCCTTGTCGCCGAAGGCCTCGCGCTCGGTCTCCCAGTCGCTCCCCTTCAGCTCGTACGGCGCGTACTGCACGAAGCAGGACATGACGTGCTTGCCCGGAGGAGCCATGTCGGGGTCGACCACCGACTGGATCGCGGCGTCGATGAACGGCCGCTCGGAGTACCAGCCGTACTTCGCGGCGTCGAAGGCCCGCTCGACGTACTCGATGGTCGGTCCGATGTTGAGGAAGCCGCCGTAGTGGTCGACCGTGTCGGGCAGCGCCGGGAAGACCGGCAGCCCGTCGAGGGCGAAGTTGACCTTGGCCGAGACGCCACGGAACTTCATCCGCCGCACGTTGTCGACCAGGTCGAGCGGCAGCTCGCGAGGCTCGACCAGCTCGAGGAAGGTACGCCGCGGGTCCAGTGCCGAGACCACGACCGGCGCCCGGAACTCCGTGCCGTCCTCCAGCACGACGCCGACGGCCCGACCGCCGTCGGTCAGCACCGACGACACCGGCGCACCGAGCCGGATCTCGGCGCCGTTGGCCTCCGCGGCCCGGGCCAGCACCTGGGTGAAGCCGCCGTTGCCGCCCTTGTGGAACGCCCACGAGCCGAGGTCGCCGTCGTGCTCGCCCATCTTGTGGAAGAGCAGCACCAGCCCGGAGCCCGGCGACATCGGGCCGACCTTGGAGCCGATGATCGAGGACGACGCGTGGTAGCCCTTGATCGCCTCGTGCTCGAAGTAGTCGTCGAGCCAGTCCGCGGCGCTGCCGGTGAGGAGTCGGACGACGTCGTGCATCGTCTTGCGGTCGACCCCGCCGAGGTGGTCGACCAGCCACTTCACGTCGACGGCGTCCTCGGGGTCGCTGCCGAAGATGTTGGGCGGCGGGTTGTCGAACAGCGGGCGGATCGCCCGGCACACCCGGTCGAGGTCGTGGTGGTAGCGCTCGTAGGCGTCCGCGTCGCGCGGCGAGTGCCGGCGGATCTCCTGCAGGTTCTGGGCGTGGTCGTCGCCGAACAGCAGGTAGTCGCCGTCGCCGGTCGGGTGGAACGACGACGGCATCATCAGCGGCAGGAAGCCGTGCTTGACCAGGTCGAGCTCGTGGATGATCTCCGGGCGCAGCAGGCTCAGGGCGTACGAGAACGTCGTGAACGAGAAGCCGGGCATCACCTCTTCGGTGATCGCGGCGCCGCCCACGAGGTCGTTCTTCTCCAGCACCAGCGTGCGCAGCCCGGCCTTGCCGAGGTACGCCGCATGGGTGAGGCCGTTGTGACCGCCACCGACGACGATCGCGTCGAAGTCGTGTGAAGAAGTCATGCCTTCTTCCTCATTCCTTTTTCCGGGGAGGGTCGAAGAACGGCATCGAGGTCGTGGTGACCCGGACCGTCGTGTTGTGGTGGGCGATCGCGAGCTCGAGCCGCAGGTCGGTGCCGAGCTGCCGCGAGGTCGGGCCGCACCCGGGCGATGCCGATGTGGCGCTGGACCATCGGCGAGTAGACGAAGCTGGTGCAGTAGCCGACCTCGACCCGGTCGTCGTCGAGCACCATCGAGTCGTAGGGCAGCGGGTGCTCGGACTTCGGCGGGAACAGGTCGGCGTCGCGGAACAGCCGGTCCCAGTCGGCGGGGTCGACGACGAGGCCGGTGGTCGCCCACCGCGACGTGCCGTCGAGGAGCTCTCGGCGGATCGCCTCGGACCCGACGAACCGGCGGGACCCGTCGCGGACGCCGCGGAGCATCCAGCCGAAGCCCAGCTCCTTGGGGGTGACGCAGTCGGCGTCGCTCAGCGCCAGCCGGGCGTCGTGCCACTCGATGTCGATGAGCGGGAGGCCGGCCTCGATCCGCAGCGTCATCAGCGCCTCTTCCCCGAACGGCCGGATGCTGTGCGGGCCGCCAGCCTCCAGCACTGCATCGAGCACGTCGACGGCACTCTCGGCCGCGACCGTGATCTCGAAGCCGAGATCCCCGGTGTAGCCGGTGCGCGACAGGGTGACTTCGGTGTCGGCGACCTTGGCCGGCACGTGGTCGAAGTACGCCAGCGACTCGGCCTCGGGCATCAGCTCGGCGAGCACCGCGCGCGAGCGCGGACCCTGCACGGCGAGCATGCCGTAGTCGCCGGTGACGTCCTCGAGCTCCACCCGCAGCCCGGCCCCGAGCTGCTGGAACCAGGAGAGCGCGGGCCGGCCGGCGGTCAGCAGGAACTCATCGTCGGAGTGCCGGAACGCCACGCCGTCGTGCATCACGAAGCCGCGGTCGTCGCACCACGCGGTGTACTGCGCCTGGCCCGGTCGGCAGGTCCGGATGTCGCGGACCAGCGCGCCCGACAGCAGCCGCTCGGCGTCCGGGCCGGTCACGCGGTACTTGTACAGCGGAGAGGTGTCGAAGACGCCGACGCGTTGCGCACCGCGAAGTACTCGTGCTTCGGAGCGCTGGTGTAGCGCAGCGCGGACAGCTGCCCCTGCCAGTGCGTGTACAGCCCCTGGGTGTTGAGCTCGCTCAGGCGGGGATGGAACGGCGTGGTCGTGATCATCGCTTACCCACGTTAGTCGCTACTGACCTGAGAGTCAGTAGTGAGGCCGAGCCGATCCAGGATCCAGGCGTAGACCTCCGCCTCGTAGCCGAGGTGCGCGAACCGACCCGCCGGGCCGACGTGGGCACCGGCGCCGGTCTCCACCCGGAAGAGGCAGCGCGGCGACCACTCGGGGTCGGTCTCACGCAGTCGCGCGACCCACTTGGCGGGCTCGAACACCATCACCCGGGGATCATGCATCGCGCCGGTGACGAGCAGGTCGGGCCGCGGACCGCTGGGCGGGTTGTCGTACGGCGAGTAGGCGAGCAGCCAGTCGAACTCCTCGCGCCGGCGCGGGTCGCCCCACTCGTCCCACTCCGTCACCGTCAACGGGATCGAGGCGTCGAACATCGTGGTCACCACGTCGACGAACGGCACCTCGGCCACCACCGCTCGCCAGCGTTCGGGCCGTTGGCTGAAGACGGCGCCCTGCAACAGGCCACCGGCGCTCAGCCCGCGGCTGGCGAGCCGGGTCCCGTCGACGACACCGCCAACCGGCCCGGTCAGCCCGTCGGCGACCGCTGCGTAGTCGCCGAACGTGTGCTGCTTGTGGCCGAGCCGGCCCTCGAGCCACCAGCGACGACCGCCCTCACCGCCGCCGCGCACATGAGCATGCACGTAGACGACGCCGCGGTCCAGCAGCGACGGGATCGCG
Organism: uncultured Actinomycetota bacterium; assembly: GCA_963769475.1. Taxonomy (GTDB): domain Bacteria; phylum Actinomycetota; class Actinomycetes; order Propionibacteriales; family Nocardioidaceae; genus Nocardioides. Next base: position 126,739 of record CAVYLX010000011.1, read on the forward strand.
GGGTCCCATTCCTGGTCCGGATAGACGGACTCGTAGGCGCCGTAGCCGTAGAGCAGGGCGGGCGCGGTGCCGTCGAGCGGGGTGTCGCGATGCCGCACCAGCGTCACGGGCACGAGCGTCCCGTCGGGGGCGGGCACGCTCCGGCATCTCGCAGACGTACGACGAGGGGTCGTGGCCGGGCGCCTCGCGCCGGTGTCGTTCGGTGCGGTCGCCGGTGCGGAGGTCGACGTCCGAGGAGACCGGTGGCTGCACATATGACTGGTCCTCGACGGTCACCGCCGTGGCGGCGTAGTCGGTGTTGGGCGCGAGCACCACCGAGCCGCAGTCGTACGCCGGCTCGATCACGAACCCCTCGGACGCCAGGTCGTCCAGGGGCACCACCCGCAGCCGGTGCTGTGTCTGCGACCGGAAGCTGAGCACGGCGTGCCCGGCGAAGGCGTCGACCCGCTCGAGACGTTCGTCGGTGCGCTCGGGCCGGACCGGCGTCCACGCCGTGTGGTCCTGGTCCGCGTCGCGGGGCACCGGGCACTGGGCCAGCCGGAACTCCGTCGCGTCGTCGTTGGTGACCACCAGCAACGTGTCGGTGCCGTCGCCGAGCACCGCATGCTCCGCGTGGTACTCGATGCCGGGCCGCCGACCGCCGACGGATCGTGGCGGCCCCGTCGGAGCCGAGGCGTCGACCACCCACACCTCCTGGGTCTCCCGACTCTCGGACCAGAACACGACGAAGGCGCCGCTGCGGGTCGCGCGCACGCTCAGCTCGAACCGCTCGTCGGGCTCCTCGAGCACGAGCACGTCATCGGCCACTGGGGTGCCCAGCGCGTGCCGCCACACCTGGTGCGGCCGGTACATGTCGTCGTGCACGGTGTAGAAGAAGTGGTCCGACCCCGCGGTCCAGGCGCCGCCGTAGTAGCTGCGCGGCACCAGGTCGGGCAGGTCCTCGCCGGTCTCGAGGTCGCGCCACCGCAGCTCGTAGACCTCGTCGCCGGTGCGGTCGACCGAGTAGGCCAGCAGGTTCTGGTCGGGGCTGACCAGCGACAGGCCGAGCTCCACGTAGCCCGACTCGTCGACCAGATCGTTGACGTCGAGCAGCACCTCGGCTGTTTCCGGATCATTGAAATCGCGTATCAACTGCGCGTACTCCCTTCCCGCAGGGAGTGACGTGTAGTAGGAACAGCCCTGGAGTCGCCAACTGACTGTGCGAATCAGTAGCGGGCACTCTGCCCAGCATCTCGGACCGCAGGGTCTCGACGAGGGAGCTCAGATGTCCGGTGGCAGTGTCGTACCAGAGTCGCTCGGCCTCGAGGTGAGCGAGGAGCACGGGGGAGTCGATCCCGCGCATCCAGTGGTAGGGGTCGGCGCGCACCACGCCGTGCTCGACGTGCTCATGAGGCTCTCGCGGCGCCTGGGGCGGCGAGGACGCGGTGTTGCTCACAGGGGGCACCGTAGCCGCGTCCGCGCCGGAGTGGCAGCAGTGTCGGCACTCGCCGTGGGCCTGGGGCTCGCCTCCATCGGGCCGCTCTCGGCGCAGTCTGCGGACGCCGCCGCCGACGAGCCGGTGACCTTCACCGTCGCGTTCCTCGACGAGGTCGACTCGTTCAACCCGTTCAACGGCTACCAGGCACTCGTCGTACGAGGCCTGGGCCCTGATGTACGACTACATGGTCGGCTACTCGATGGAGGACATGTCGCCGGCGCCGGGCCTCGCGAAGACCTGGGAGACGTCTCCGGACGGCCTGACCTGGACCTTCGACATCCGGGAAGGGGTCGAGTGGTCCGATGGGGAGCCGCTGACCGCGGCCGACATCGCGCACACCTACAACCGGATCCTCGACGGGGGACCGGAGGCCGGCAACTGGGGCACCTACCTGACCTCCGTGGAGACGGTCGAGGCGCCCGACGACACGACCGTGGTGCTGACGCTCAGCCGACCCAACGCCGTGCTGCCGCTGCTGCCGATCCCGATCCTGCCCGAGCACATCTGGTCCGACGTGGCCCAGAGCGACGTGAAGTCGTACCGCAACGAACCCACCGACGGTCAGCCGGTGGTCGGCTCCGGGCGGTTCCGGCTCGTGGAGGGCACGGCCGGCGGCGCGACGTACGTGTTCGAGGCCAACCCCGACTACTGGGACGGCGCCCCCCACGTCGACCGGGTGGCGATCCGGGTCTTCAAGAGCGAGGACCCCGCGATCCAGGCGCTGGTCAAGGGCGAGGTCGACTTCGTCGACGACATCACCCCCATCCAGGTGGAGGCGCTGCAGGGGCGCGAAGGCATCCATGCCCAGAACGGCATCTCCCCCTACTTCGAGGAGATCGCCTTCAACACCGGCGCGGTCGACCCCGAGAGCGGCGAGCCGCTCGGCGACGGCAACCCGGCCCTGCAGGACCCCGGGTTCCGGCATGCGCTCGGCTACGCCCTGGACATCGACCGCCTGGTCGAGAGCGCCTATCAAGGGGCAGGTGTCCCTGGTGACTCGTTCATCCCGACGGCCTACTCCTCCTTCCGCTGGGAGCCGCCCGAGGACGAGGCGTTCACGTTCGACCTCGAGAAGGCGGGCGAGCTGCTCGACGAGGCCGGCTACGAGGTGGGGAGCGACGGGCTGCGGACCATGCCTGACGGCAGCCCCATCGACCCCATCCGGCTGTTCGCGCGCCAGGAGGAGGAGCGCTCCGCGACCATCATGGAGTTCTTCAAGGAGTGGCTCGGCGAGATCGGCATCGAGGCCGAGATCAGCGTGATGGAGAGCAACCAGCTGACCGACCTGATTCTCGAAGGTGAGTTCGACGCCTTCCACTGGGGCTGGTACGTCGAGCCCGACCCTGACTCGATCCTCTCGGTCTTCCTCTGCGACGCCCGAGGCGGTTCCTCCGACTCGTGGTACTGCAACGAGGAGTTCGACGAGCTGTACCAGTCGCAGAACGCCGAGGTCGACGACGCGAAGCGGATCGAGACGATCAAGGAGATGCAGGAGATCGTCTTCCGCGACTCGCCGTACCTGGTCACGGCGTACACGAAGTACGGGCAGGCTGTCCGCACGGACCGGTTCGCGTGCTTCCAGCCGCAGCCGGACCCCGGCGGCGTGATGCTGGTGCAGTACGGCGCGTTCAACTACTCGCTGCTCCGACCTGCCGACGAGGCCGGTGACTGCGACGGCATCGAGTCCGCGATCGGGGCGTCCGACTCGCCGGCTGGCGAGAGCGACGACGACGGTGGCAGCAGCGCGCTGCTGATCGGTGGGGGCGTGGTGCTCCTGCTGCTCGTGCTCGGAGGCGGGGTGGTCGCCATGCGCCGACGGTCCACGGCGGCCGAACGGGAGTGAACCCCCGTTGACGACCCTCGCGGCAGCGTCCGGCACCGAAGCAGCCCACGAGCCCCCGGTCCGCCGCCGGAGCTACGGGCGCTACGTCCTCGGCAAGGTGCTGGCCGCGTGCGCAAGCCTGGGCTTCGTCCTGGTCGTCAACTTCTTCCTGTTCCGGGTGCTGCCCGGTGACCCGGCGCGGAGCCTGACCCGGGGACGGGTGGTCTCGAAGGAACAGCTCGACGCGTTCTCGGAGCAGTACGGGCTCGACCAGCCGCTGCCCCAGCAGTTCCTGACCTACCTGAAGAACACCGTCCAGGGCGACCTGGGCGTCTCCATCCGCTACAACGTGCCGGTCTCGGAGCTGATCGTCGACCGGATGTGGCCGACGATCGCGCTGGTCGGGCTCTCGACGATCCTGGCGACCGTGATCGGGGTCTACCTCGGCATGGTGAGCGCCTGGCGGCGCGGCGGCGGCTTCGACAAGTTCTCGACCGGCACCACCCTTACCCTCTACTCGATGCCCGAGTGGTGGCTGGGCCTGCTGCTCATCGCGGGGCTGTCGGTCGGCGCCGGCCCGCTGCCCGGCATCTTCCCGACCGGTGGGCTGAACTCCATCGACGCCGATCCGGGGTCGCTCAGCGGACTGCTCGATGCGGGCTGGCACCTGACCCTGCCCGTGCTCACCCTGACCCTCGCCTATCTGGCGGAGTACACCCTGATCATGAGGTCGTCACTCCTCGACGAGCTGGGCGAGGACTACCTGGTCACCGCGCGCGCCAAGGGCCTGCGGGACATCGAGGTACGCCGGCGGCACGCCGTCCCGAACGCACTGCTGCCGACCACCACGCTGGCCGCGATCAACATCGGCTTCGTGGTCTCGGGAGCGATCACCATCGAGACGATCTTCTCGATCCCCGGCCTCGGCCTGCTGTCCTACGAGGCGCTCTCGATCCCCGACTACGACGTGCTGCAGGGCACGTTCCTGCTGGCCTCGGGTGCCGTGATCGGCGCGAACCTCTTCGCCAACCTGATCTACGGCATCCTCGACCCCCGGGTGCGCACATGAGCACTTCCCAGACAAACAGCGCGGCGCCGCTCTCGGCCCGCCGGATCGCCCGCCGCCGGCGGGCGGAGGCCTGGCGCCGCAACTGGAAGCTGTTCCGCGGCCACCGCGCCGGCCTGATCGGGCTGCTCATCCTGGGCACCTTCATCGTGGTCGCGCTGGCGGCGCCGTTGCTGGCCGACGGTGACGGGCTCCGGGTGACCAAGGCAACCGGCGGCGTGCTCGAGAGCCCGTCGGGTGAGTACTGGCTCGGCACCGACAACAGCGGCCGCTCGGTGCTGACGATGCTGATCTGGGGCACCCGCATCTCGCTGTTCGTCGGCCTGCTCGCGACCGCGATCTCGATGCTGATCGGCACCATCATCGGACTGGTCTCGGGGTTCTTCGAGGGCTGGACCGGGCGGCTGCTCTACCGGCTCACCGAGTGGTTCCTGGTGATCCCGTTCCTGCCGCTCGCGATCATCCTCGCGGTCGTGCTGGGCCGATCGTTGCTCAACATCGCCATCGTCATCGGGGTCACCAGCTGGCCGGCCACCGCGCTGCTGATCCGCAGCCAGACCCTCTCCATCAAGGAGCGGCCCTACCTCGAACGGGCGCGGGTGCTCGGCGCCGGCCGCTGGCACCAGATGACCCGCCACGTGCTCCCGAACGTGATGCCGATGGTCTTCGCGAACACCACGCTGACCGTCGCAGTCGCGATCCTCTCGGAGACCACGCTGAGCTTCCTGGGGCTGGGCGACCCGACCCGGGTCTCGTGGGGCTCGATGCTCGAGGCGGCGTTCGGGGTCGGCGCGATGACGACGGGAGCCTGGTGGTTCATCGTGCCGCCCGGGATCTGTGTGGTGCTGGTCGTGCTGTCGTTCACGCTGATCGGCCAGGCGCTCGAAGAGGTCTTCAACCCACGGCTGCGGAGGCGGTGATGGGCGAGCTGCTCGAGCTGCGCGGCCTGACCGTGTCCTACCAGACCTCCGAGGGCCGGCTGCCCGCGCTGCGCGGCGTCGACCTGGAGGTGCGCGCGGGCGAGGTGGTCGGGCATCGCCGGCGAGTCCGGGTGCGGCAAGTCGACGCTCGCGAGCACGGTGCTGCGCCTCCAGCCGAAGGACGCCGTGGTCGAGGGCGAGGTGCTGGTCTCCGGGCCGCGACGTACAGACGATGGGGTGGGGTGACCTGCGGGCGCTGCGCTGGGCGGAGGCGTCGATCGTCTTCCAGGGGGCGCTCCACTCGCTGAATCCCGTACGCCGGATCGAGACCCAGATCGCCGAGCCCATCCGCCTGCACGAGCCCGGGCTCTCCGTCGGAGGCGGTCCTCGTGCGCGTGGGTGAGCTGCTCGAGCAGGTGGGCCTGCCCGCGGCCCGGTCGCGGGTCTACCCGCACCAGCTGTCGGGCGGCCAGCGGCAGCGGGTGATGATCGCGATGGCCCTGGCCTGCCGACCGCAGCTGATCGTCGCCGACGAGCCGACCACCGCCCTCGACGTGATGGTGCAGGCGCAGATCCTCGACCTGATCTCCGGCCTGGTGAAGGACCTCGGCGTCGGCCTGCTGATCATCAGCCACGACCTGTCGGTGCTCGCCGACGTCTGCGACCGGGTCGCCGTGATGTACGCCGGGCGCGTGGTCGAGTGCGGCTCGGCGGAGCAGATCTTCAGGTCCCCGAGCCACCCCTACGCGCAGGCGCTGTCGCGGTCCTTCCCGCGGGTGGGCGATGCCGCGGCCAGGTACGCGCCGGCCGGTCTCGCGGGTGACCCGCCCGACCCGCACGACCTGCCTCCGGGGTGCTCGTTCGCGCCCCGGTGTGCGCGGGTGATCGACGCCTGCGCGGATGAGGAGCCACCGTTGCTGGAGGTCGGTGGCCGGCTGGCCGCGTGCATCCGGGTGGGTGAGGCATGAGCAGCTCAGTGAACGGTGCGCCCCTGCTCGAGGCCGCCGGGGTCGGGGTGGAGTTCACCACCCGCGCCGGCACCGTCGCCACCGCGCTCGACGGGGTCGACGTCTCGGTCCGGGCCGGCGAGATCCTCGCGCTCGTGGGGGAGTCCGGCTCGGGCAAGACCACGCTGGCCCGGACGCTGGTCGGGCTGGAGCGGCCGACCACGGGCGAGGTGCGGTTCGACGGCGAGCCGCTGGGCTACTCGGGCCGGGCGCTGCGGCGGCTCCGCGGCGAGGTGCAGATGGTGCTGCAGGACGCCGCCGGCTCGCTCAACCCGCGGCAGACCGTCTACGAGTCCGTGGCCGAGGGCATCCGGCTGCATCGCCGGGTGGCCGGGGATCCCGAGGGCCGCAACGAGGCGGAGCTGGTGGCGGCCGCGCTCTCCGAGGCAGGGCTGCGCCCGCCCGAGCGGATCTTCCTGCGCTACCCGCACGAGCTGTCCGGTGGGCAGAAGCAGCGGGTGCTGATCGCCGGCGCGCTGGCGCTGCGGCCGCGGCTGCTGGTCGCCGACGAGCCGGTCTCGTCGCTGGACGCCTCGATCCGCGGCGAGATCCTGGCCCTGCTCCTGGGGCTGCGCGACGCGCTCGGCCTCGGGATCGTGGTGGTCACCCACGACCTGGGCCTGGCCTGGAACATCGCCGACCGGATCGCCGTGATGTACCTCGGCCGGGTCGTGGAGTGCGGCACGACCGAGGAGGTGCTCGAGTCGCCGCGCCACCCCTACACCCAGGCCCTGCTCTCGGTCGTGCCGGAGATCGAGCAGCTCGACGCCGGTGGTGCTCAAGGGAGAGGTGCCCGACCCGACCCGGATCCCGGGTGGCTGCCGGTTCCACCCGCGCTGCCCGGCGTTCGCCGACGGCACGGCCGCCGCCGCCGAGGTGGCCGACAGCTGCCGAGACGACCCCGCTGCCGGTGCTGGCCGCCACCGGTGACCACCGCGTGGCCTGCCATCTGGTCGGCGACCGTCGGAGTCGTGAGACGATTCCACTACTGACTGGTGAATCAGTAAGGAGGCCGAAGTGCAGGAGGCACTCCCACGGGAGATGTACGTCGACGAGGCCACGTGGCGCGTCGAGCGCGACGCCGTGCTGTACGGCGAGTGGTTCTGCGTCGGCCGGCAGCGACGCGCTCGGCCTGGCCGAGCCGTCGCGGGTCGCGGTGCTCGACGTGGCCGGCGAGTCGGTGCTGGTCACCAGCGACGAGCAGGGCGTGCTGCATGCGGCGTACAACGTCTGCCGCCACCGCGGCACCCAGCTCCTGCCGGCCGGGTCGGCCTGCGCGGCCGCGGCGCTGCGCTGCCCGTACCACTCCTGGACCTACGGCCTCGACGGCCGCCTGCTGAAGGCGCCGCACGCGGACCTCGACGACACCTCGAGCTTCGCGCTCAACCCGGTCGGCGTCGAGGCCTGGGGTGGCTTCGTCTTCGTGCACCTGTCTCCGGAGCTGGCCCGTCCGCTCGAGGAGTCGGTCGCCCGGACGGCCACCACGCTGGCCAACTACGGCCTCGCGGACCTCGTCGTCGGCGCGACCTTCACCTACGACGTCGACGGCCAACTACAAGGTGATCCTCGAGAACTACAACGAGTGCTACCACTGCGGGCCGGTGCATCCCGAGCTGTCCCGGCTGGTGCCGTCGTTCGCCGGTGGTGGGAGCGACCTGGACTGGGAGAAGGGCATCCCGCACCGCGACGGGGCCTGGACGTTCACGACCACCGGCACGACCACCCGCGCGCCGCTGCCGGGACTCGACGCCGACGAGCGCACCCGCCACAAGGGCGACCTCGTCTACCCCAACCTGATGGTCTCCGCCTCGGCCGACCACGTCGCCGCGTTCGTGCTGCTGCCGCACGCGCCCGACCGCACCACCGTCGAGTGCTCGCTGCTCTTCGCCGCCGACGCGGTCGAGGCGCCCGACTTCGACCCGAGCGACGCCGGCGAGCTGTGGGACCTGGTCAACAAGCAGGACTGGGCGATCTGCGAGTCGGTGCAGCGCGGGATGTCGTCGCGCAGCTACCGCCACGGCTGGTTCGCGCCGATGGAGGACGACAGCCTCGACATCCGGCGCTGGCTGCTCCCGAAGCTGGGCGGCGCGTCATGAGCGCGCAGGTCGACTACGTCGTCGCCGGGCTGGGCGCCCTCGGGTCCGCGGCCGCCTACGAGCTCGCGAGCCGCGGCCACAGCGTCGTGGGGCTGGAGCGGTTCGAGCTGGGCCACACCAACGGCGCCAGTCACGACACCAGCCGGATCCTGCGCCACAGCTACCACACGCCGGCGTACGTGAGCCTGACCCAGGACGCGTACGCCGACTGGGCCCGGCTCGAGAGCGCGAGCGGTCGTCGCCTGGTCACGAAGGTGGGCGGCCTCGACCTGTTCCCGCCGCAGGCGGCGATCCCGCCGGTCGACTACCTCCAGTCGCTCGGCGAGGTCGGCATCGAGCACGAGATGCTCTACGCGGCTGAGGTGGCGGCGCGGTGGCCGCAGTTCCAGCTGGCGAGCGACGTGATGGCGCTCTACCAACGCGACGCCGCCATCGTGCCGGCCGGGCTCGGCACCCGGACCATGCAGGAGCAGGCGGTGAGGCTCGGCGCCGACCTGCGGCCGCACAGCCCGGTCGCCGGCGTACGCGACCTGGGGGAGCGGGGCCTCGAGGTCGAGACCCTGGATGGCGCCGTTCGCTGCCGCGGGCTCGTGGTGTGCGCGGACGCCTGGGTCAACGACATCCTCGGACACCTCGGCGTGCGCGTGCCGATCGAGGTCACGCTCGAGCAGGTCACCTACTTCCAGCCGCACGAGCCCGCGCGCTTCGCCCCGGAGCTGATGCCGCTGTGGATCTGGATGGACGACCCGTCCTACTACGGCTTCCCCAGCTACGGCGAGGCGACGATCAAGGCCGCGCAGGACTGCGGCGGGCCGACCGTCGACCCCGAGCGGCGTACGTCGCTGCCCGATCCGGCGATGGAGCAGCGCCTCGCCGCGTTCGTCGGCGACCTGCTGCCGGGCAGCGGCGAGCCGGTGCGCTCGTCGCGCTGCCAGTACACGCTGACTCCCGACCGCGACTTCGTGATCGCGCCGGTGCCGGGGCACGAGTCCGTCGTGGTGGGTCTCGGCGCCGCCCACGGGTTCAAGTTCGCGCCGACGTTCGGCCGGCTGCTCGCCGACCTGGTCGTCGACGGCGGCACCGCCACCGACCTCACGGACTTCCGGCTGGACCGCCCGGCCCTGACCGATCCCGCCTACGCCGCCCACTGGCTGGTGTGACGTGGATTCACGACAGCTGTGCCTGGTCGATCCCGAGCTCGCGGGCGACCGTCTCGGCCACCCACACGCGGAGCTCGGCCCGGGTGACGGTGCGGTAGACCAGCGCGGCCACGGAGAGCCCGTCGATGAGCGCCGAGACGCGAGCCACCGTGGCGGTCGGCTCGGTGCACGTGAAGGAGCCGTCGGCGACCCCCTCGTCGATGATCGCGAGCAGTACCTCGCACCAGCGTTGCTCCATGCGCCGGAGCACCTTGCGGATCACGGGCTCGCGCTGCGCCAGCGCCCACGCGTCGATCCAGATCCGCCAGCCCTTGGCCGGTCCGGTCGGTCCGTAGGACCGCAGCGCGCGCCGCAGCTTGTCGACCGGGTCGGTGCCGGCGTTCGTGGCCTTGTCGAGCCGGGCCAGGTCGCGCTCGACGGCGTACGCGAACGCCTCCGCGACCAGCGCGTCCTTGGTGCCGAAGTGGTAGAAGATCAGCGCCGTGCTGACGTTGAGCGCCTTCGCGACGTCGGTGACCCGGGTCGCCTCGAGGCCGAGCCGGTCGACGGTCTCGGTGGTCGACGCGAGGATCTCGTCGCGCCGCAGCTCGACGCTGCGCCGGCTCCTCGGCCGACTTGAGTCACGCTCCGCCCCCGCTCATGGCTCGCAGCATAGGACGTACGACGAGGGAGTCACCGTGACCGTGGATCCAGCCATCGATGACATGGAGATCGTGCGCAGGGCCGCACCGCTGGACGGCGAGCCGGTGCTGATGATGCCGGCCGAGGCCTACACCTCGCCCGAGGTGCTGGCCTGGGAACGACGCCACCTCTTCGCCGGCAGCTGGTCGTGCCTGGGCCGGGTCGACGACCTGTTCCCACCGGAGGCCGCGCGCCGGTGTCACCCAGCGCGCGGTGGTCATCGGCGACGTCGCCTGTCTGGTGGTCCGGGAGCAGGAGACGCTGCGGATGTACGCCAACACCTGCCGGCACCGCGGCCACGAGCTGCTGCCCGAAGGGTCGACGTCCGAGCGCCGCAGCGTGGTGTGTCCGTACCACGCCTGGACCTATGACCTGCAGGGCCGGCTGATCGGGGCCAAGGGGTTCCGCGACGACGAGAGCTTCGAGTTCGCCGAGCACGGTCTGGTCGAGCTGCCCGTGCGGGTCTGGGAGGGCTGGATCTTCGGGCACGCCCTGCACCCGCTGGGGTCGCCCGAGGTGCCGTCGTTGGAGGAGCACCTGGGTGCCTTCGCGGCGGTGATGGCGGCGTACACGCCCGGAGGGCTGGTCGTCGCCGACCGCCACACCTACGAGGTCGCGGCCAACTGGAAGGCGATCTCCGAGAACTACCACGAGTGCTACCACTGCCCGCTGATCCACCCGGAGCTGTGCCAGGTCAGCCCGCCGACGTCGGGGGAGAACTACGACCTGCCCGGTGGCTGGGTCGGCGGCTCGATGGAGCTGCGCGACGGCATGCGCACCATGTCGCTGACCGGTGAGCTGGCCGCGACGCCGATCCCGGATGCGCCGCCGACGCGGGTCGAGTACGTGCACCTGCTGCCCAACCTGCTGGTCTCCGCGCACCCCGACTACGTGATGACCCACCGGATGGTGCCGCTCAGTCCCGAGCGCACCTGGGTGGAGTGCTCCTGGCTCGTGGTGCCCGATGCCGACGGCTCGGTGCCCGCTGCGGCCGGCGCCGTGGAGTTCTGGGACCTCACCAACAAGCAGGACTGGGCGGCGTGCGAGTCGGTGCAGCGCGGCCTGGCCAGCCCCCACTTCCAGCCGGGGCCGTTCGCGCCCAACGAGGACGCCGTGTCCCAGCTGGTCTCGATGATCGGCCGGGCCTACCGCACCGGCCGGCTGGTGCCGTAGATGGTCGCCCGCTGGGGTCGGGGTCTGCTGGTCGCTGCTCTGGTCGGAGTCGGGCTCGCCGTCGTCGCGGCTCCTGTGGTGGCCGCGCCCGGCGACGTGCAGGTCGGGCAGCTGACGCTGAGGCCCTGCGACATCGTGAAGCGGGCGCTGTGCGGGAGCATCCTGCGGCCGTGGGAGCCGGGCAACCCGGACGCCGGCAACGTGCGGGTCGGGTTCGCGTTCGTGCCGGCACGGCAGCAGCCGGCCGTCGACACATTGGTGCCGCACGAGGGTGGTCCCGGCTACAGCACGACCGGCACCGGCCGTGACTATGCCGCCATGTACGGCCCGCTCCTGGAGCGGCGCAACCTGCTGCTCGTCGACCAGCGCGGCACCGGGCTCTCGCGGCCGCTGCGCTGCCCGGACCTCCAGAACCTCGTCATCGAGTACCACGTGGCCGCGGGCAGGTGCGGTCGCTCGCTCGGCGACCGTGCCGACGACTACGGCTCGGTGCGCTCGGCCGACGACCTCGCCTCCGTGATCGCCAAGCTCGGGCTGACGTCGGTCTCGCTCTACGGCGACTCCTACGGCACCTTCTTCGCCCAGACCTTCGCCGGCCGCTATCCCGAGCTGGTCCGCAGCATCGTGCTCGACAGCGCGTACCCGACGTACGGCGAGTCGGCCTGGTATCCCACCCAGTCACCCGCCATGCGCGCCGCCTTCACCAAGGTCTGCCAGCGGTCGGCGGAGTGCCGGTCGGCCGGGCGTGGCTTCCTGCCCACGATGCGAGCGGTGCTCGCCCAGGTGCGCAAGAAGCCCTGGCAGGGCACGGCGTACGACGCCGAGGGCACGCGCACGGAGGTGCGGGTCGACGGCGCCGCCCTCACCAGCGTCGCGTTCGGTGCGACGTACGCCCCGGCGTTCTACCGCGAGCTCACCGCGGCTCTGCGCTCCGCCCTGCGCGGGGACCGTGCGCCGCTGCTGCGGCTGGTCGCCGAGGCCGTCGGCGGGAGCTCCGACGCCGGCCCGGCCCGGGACTACAGCGAGGGCCTCGACGCCACCGTCGCCTGCCACGACTACCCACAGCTCTACGACATGACCGCGTCGCCCGGAGCCGTGCGGGAGCGGCAGCTCGAGCGAGCCATTGCCGCGCGCGGCCGGACCCATCCGCAGACCTACGGCCCGTTCACCGTCCGCGAGTACGCCGACTCCGACTGGCAGATGCTCGACTGGTGCACCCGCTGGCCGGTCGCGGCCGCGGGCAACCCGGCCGGACCGATCCGCCCGGCCGTCGGCTACCCCGACGTGCCGGTGCTGGTGCTCAGCGGCGAGCTCGACTCGATCACGACCGCTGCCGAGGGCGACCTGGTGGCCGGCCAGTTCCCGAACGCTCGTCACATCGTGGTCCGCAACTCCTTCCACGTCACCGCCCTCTCCGACCGGGACGGCTGCGGCGAAAGCATCCTGCGCGCGTTCGTGCGCTCGCCGGGCTCGGAGAGCGCGGTCGCCGGCTGTGCGGAGGACGTCGAGCCGGTGCGCGCGCTCGGGATCGTGCCGCGCACGCTGGGCGACGTCAGCGGTGTCGGGATCCGGCGGGCCGGCCCGGCCGCCGCGCTGACCGTCGAGGACGTCGTGGACCGGTGGTGGAACAACTACTCCGGCGCCGGCGTCGGGCCTGCGCGGCGGCACCTTCAGCTACACCGGCAACGACGTGGTGAGGCTGCGTCTCCAGCGCTACCGCCTGCTCCAGGGTCTGGCCGTCTCCGGCCTGGCCATCTGGGACCGCGACCGCCACCGGATGCGCGTCGACCTGACGCTTGGCGGTGTCCTGAGCGGGCACCTGGCGGGCAGTTGGGACACCCGGGCCGTCGGCGCGAAGGCGGTGCTCGAGGGCGTCGTCGAGGGCCACCGGGTCCGCCTCACCTTCCCCGCGCCCTGATCCACAGCGATAGTCCCGCACGTATGGCTGGTGATCAGGTGTCTGCGACCAGCCATACGTGCCGGACTATCGGGGTCGGACTCCGTATCCGTCTAGGTACGCCGAGACGAACCCGGCTCTGGTCCGTGGTCGTCGAGCAGGCCCAGCAGCCGCGCCTTCACCAGGACCTCCGAGCGAGAGCGCGCGTCGAGCTTGCGCCGCAGATTCGCCAAGTGGGTCCGAGTGGTGTTCACCGAGACGAAGTGGGCGCGGGCGATCTCCGTGAGGGTCTGGCCAGAGCGGAGCTCACGCAACAGGGCGTGCTCCCGCTCGGTGACAGTGACGACCCGCACCGACTCCGGGTAGACGTCGGTGACGCCGCGCCGGTCGAGGACCTCGAGCAGCGGACCCAGCGTCGGGACGTCGGGCGCCAGGTCGTCCAGGACCACCCGCGGGATGCTCGCCAACGCGCGTGGCACGCGGTGTTCCATGACCTGGAAGACCGCCCGGTGCGCGACCCGGACAGCGGACGGTCGGTTGCCGTCGGCGTGGTGGGCCGCGGCCTCGAGGAGCATCGCCTCGGTGCGGGCTCTCGGGCTCGTCGACGTGTCAGCGGCCATCGCCGTGACGATGCCGAGGGCCTCGCGGGGACGGTCGGCGAGCAACAGGGTCCTGGCCCTGAGCACCTTGGTGAGGCCGCAGAGGTCGGGGACCCGGTCGAGCGCTGCCATCGCCTGGATCGCCTGGCCGGACGCGAGATGGATCTGCGCACGCACCAGCGGCACCAGAAGCGCTGCGAGCCCGGTCTCCGTCTCCTCCGGAGGTCGCCCCAGGAGAGCGTCGTCGACGTACTGACGAGCCTGCGCGGTGTTGCCGCGAGTGAGGGCGAGGCGGACGTGAGCCCAGAGAAACGTCGGCCAGTGACCGTGTCGCTGACTGGGGTCAAACGCCGGTTGCATCCGGTTCTCGACGTCCTCGGCGAGGTGATCGACGGCGTGGATCGCAGCAGCGCCCGCCTCGAGTGCCTCCCGGAACCGGTCCATCCAGAGCTCGGGCCGGGACCGCTCACCTTCAGCCTTCTGCAGCCAGCTCGCACTGGACGCCTGGCTCCCGGTGAACGCGTCGAGTAGGGCCAATTGGGCAGCAATGACGCGGGCGGTGTGGCCGTATCCGTCTCGCTCGCGGTAGGTCCAGGCGTTCAGGTAGAGCCGGCGTGCGGTGGCGAGGTCACCCGCGTGGTGAGCCGTGATGCCGGCCTGGAGGTACCAGTAGGGGAGGATGCTGCTGCGGTCGCCGTACCATGGATAGACGGCGGCCTGGGCGAGTGGTTCGGCGGCCCGGACGATGGCCATCGCCTCGTCCCATCGGCCTAGCCGCCGGCGCGTGTTCAACGGCTGTAGCGCCTGCTTCAGAAGAAGGTCGCCGCTGTCCAGGAACTCCTCCCTCGCCTCGCGAGCCGTCCGCGGAAGCACTACGGCAACGGTCCCGACGGGGACCCGGCCGAGATCCTCGAAGCGCCAGGCCAGGCCGGGGCGGCCACGGGCCAGCTCGAGCGGAAGCTCGGCTGCCGATGCGTGCACCAGGGCGCCATGCGGGCCGTGCGCCAGATCGACCCCCCACCGGTCGATGATCCGGGCGACACGCTCCTGATCTCCCAGTCGTCGGGCCGCCGTCAGCCCGGCATCGGCGAAGCCCGTTCGTTCCCGGATCGCCGCCTGTCGGTCCAGCAGCTCTTCGACCCGCACCGGATGCTCGTGCCGCAGTTCCGCCTGAAGCAGCTCGACCCCGGGGGGCGGCGCGAGGTCGGCTCCCCGTCCCCGTCCCCGTCCCCGAGCACGAGGTAGCCGGCGTCGGCGGCAGCACGCACGGAGCGAGTCAGCCGGGCAGCGCCGATCTCGTAGATCTCCTCGAGTGAGCTCGGTCCCAGCACCGCGATCGTCTCGATCGCGCTGGCCACTTCAGCGTCGAGCCCTCCCCGCGGATGGGCCTCGGCGAGCAGGGCAGGAGCCAGAGGACCCCACGCCACAGTCACCGGCCTCACGACCCATCCCTTCCTGCGCGTGTCCGTGCGTCAGGTTAATACGCACGTACGAGGCCCGTCGTGGCTTCCGAACAGTGGGATGAGGAAGGGATGAAACAGCGGATGAGACCGGCTGCCAGGCCGTGACCGGAGTTCGTGGGGCCCGTTGTTCGCGGCGATCGAGCGTACGTCGTCCCGGAAGGCCCGCTGTGAGAAAAGTCGTCCTGCTCCTGGCCGCGCTGTGCCTGGTCAGTGCGTGCTCATCAGGAGGGGACGAGGAGCCCGGTGCGCGTGAACCGGCTCCCGGAGTCACGTCGCCGTCCGTCTCGGTCCCTGCTCCTACGTCATCGGTGACGGTGCAGCCGGCCGACCCGGCATGGTCGACCGAAGAGGCCATCGACGCATATCGCGCCGCGATGCGCCCCGTGAACACCCGGCTCACGCAGCTCTCGGAGATGCCGCCGGATGCGCGCCTCAGCAAGACCCGCACCGCGCTGCGTTCGTACTCGCGGGCCTCGACCGCAGCGGTCGAGGCGATCCTGACCGGCCAGTGGGGTGACGACCTGCGCGGCAGTGTGAACACGCTCGTCGCCGCGCTGCTCGACCAGCAGCAGTACTTCGACGCGCTGGCCAACGGCCGCGATGTCGCCACCATCCAGGCCCAGTCCGACAAGACCGGCCAGACCCTCCTCGTCACGCGTGCCTGTGCGGCCGCCTTGGAGAAGGAGCTCGGCATCGGCGACGGGCTCATCGATCTCGCGCCTCGGGGTGCGTCGTGAAGGACTCCCTCCCCCCCGAAATGAGGCTGCAATGACTGTCCACCGCCATCGCAGGCGCCGGCTGCCCCTTGTGGCCGCCCGGAGCCTGGTCCTAGCTCTGATCGCTGCGCTGGTCACTGGCCTGTCGCTCGTGGCAAGCCCGGCGACGGCCGCCGGCAACGGCGTGCTCGACCTGGTGATCACGCCGGTCAACCAGGGTGACGGCACCGAGATCACCGAGCTGAGCGCGCAGATCAGCGCCGGCAGCAGCCCGGTCAACACGCCGGTCACCTACCGGGTCCAGTACTCCTGCACCACCGACGTCTGTGATGGCACGAAGGTCCAGTTCACGCCACCGCCGGCCGACCCGTGGGGCCTGAGTCCCGCCGGCCGTTCGGTGCTGCGCTACGCCAGCTGGGTCGCTCCGGCCGGCGGCGGCGCCACGATCAGCGGTGACGACCTCTCCGGCAAGGCGATCGACCTCGGCAACCTCGCTGCGGGCACCTCTGGCACCTTCTCGGTGACCTACAACTCACCGGGCATCGCCGGTAACGACAGCGCGGGCGGTCAGTTCTTCCCGGACGGCTCCGACATTCCGATGTCGGCGACCGCGACCTCGGACACCGCGTCCTCCAAGACGTCCGACAGCCACATCACCTGGCGCATCGGGACGCCGGCCGGCCCCAACGCCGCGGTCACCGCGAACCAGACGATCCGGCCGAACGCCACGCAGGTCGCCCAGATCTCGATGAGCACTGGCAGCGAGCGCATCTTCGCGGGCGCCAGCATCTCCGGTGACGGCACCGTCGTGGCCACGGGTGACTACAAGGTCGTCTACCACGCCCCGGCGCAGGCCGTGATCGGCCAGGTCAGGAACACAGCCACTGGCCAGGTGGACCCCGACGCGGTCGTCGACCCCGTCGCCAACACGATCACCTGGACCAAGGGCTCGCTCAACAACCCGTCGTACGGTGCCCGTGGTGGCTGGGGCGGCCCCAGCCTCAGCGCGTACAACAGCGGTGGCGCGGCCTCGAACAACGGCCTCGTCCCGGACGCGGGCAAGGCGTACTGGGCCAAGCGGTCCGTCGAACTGACCTACCCGGTCAGCAACTTCCCGGAGGCTGACGGGTCAGGGTGCAACTTCCGGACCGCTGTCACGAGCGGCCTCGACGTCACGGTGCACTACCTCGACAGCGCCCGGACGCAGGGCTCCAAGTCGGTCAACGCGACCAACTACGTCGCGTGCGGCGCGCCGTTCGGCGGGCTCAACCAGGCCAAGGACGTCGTCGGTGGCGTGACCAGCGCGGCTGGCGACGGCCCGCTGGCCGGCGGCGTCTTCGCGCTCAACGTCCCGGCCACGGGCGACACCGACCCGGGCAACCGCTTCTGGCGGGTCAACGCCCAGAACCTCGGCAACGTCGACGGCACGGTGGTCATCGACGAGGCGGACCTCGCCCAGGACCACATCAAGGTCAACCGGATCACGGCGTCCTCGCTCGCCAGCAACCTCGCGAACTGGACCGCTCCGGATGACTTCACCGCGACGGTGGAATGGGCCGACAACACCGGTGCCACGGGTACGGCCGAGCTGGCCGTCGGTGACTTCGTCGATGCAGCGGCGGGCCGCTGGTTCACGAGCGCCACGACCACCGCGCTGGTCCCGGCCGGTCGGATTCTGCGGACCGACGGCACGGCGACGTCGTTCATCGTCACCTACCGGTTCCAGGTGGACGACGGAGCGGTGCCGCTGATCGGGGAGCAGCGGACCAACACCGCGGACGTCTCGATCAGCTACCCCGCGGATGCGGACGGCGACGGCGTGGACGACGACTACGTCACCACCGCCAACGGAACCCCGCTGCCGAGCCGCACGGTCGCCGGCGTCGCCTCCCGCACCGTTCAGTACACCCAACCGTTGACCGCCATGAACGCGCAGTTCAACGGAGGCCCGGTCGTCCAGGGTGGCGGGTCGGTGTTGCCGGGAACCAACGTCGAGTTCAAAGTCCGCGGACAGGTCGGCACGGCCTGGCCGGGCACCTCGATCCAGCCGCAGACGGTCTTCGTCGCACCGGCCGGGTGGGACATCGTCCCGGGCTCGGCGTCCTTCACGGCGCCCGGCACAGGAGTGTTCGCCTCGATCCCGGCAGGCGTGACGTACACCTACGGCACGAAGGACTTCGGGGGCGTGACCCGCTCGTTCGTGGTCGCGACCTACCCGTCGTCGGTCACGTTGAGCAGCGCCGCCGCGAACTTCTGGCCGACGCTGTCCGCTCTGGCGTTCCCCACCAACTCCGCAGTCCCCGGCGCGAGCCCGGTCGCCACGGTGTGGACCGGTGACCAGAGCGGCACCTGGTACGACGCGACGACCAACTCCTACCAGTCCGGTCCCGGACAGTTCCGGGTGGCCAACGGTGTCGCTGACTCGTCGGACGTCGACGCAGACGGCAACTCGGAC
The DNA here is from genome assembly GCA_963769475.1 of uncultured Actinomycetota bacterium. Taxonomy (GTDB): domain Bacteria; phylum Actinomycetota; class Actinomycetes; order Propionibacteriales; family Nocardioidaceae; genus Nocardioides. The sequence goes on from CAVYLX010000011.1 coordinate 145,271, forward strand.
GAGGAGTTCTCGACCACGTCGACCGGGTACCCCGGCCTCGCGGTCGGCGCCTCGGACGGCCTCAGCGTCGTCAAGCAGCTGTGCGTCCCGCTCCAGGGTGCGCCGGACGGCTGCAGCTGGGTCTCCGATGCGGCCTCGGCCCACGTGCGGGCCGACGAGGGCACGGTGAAGTACCGCATCCAGGTGAGCAACGCGGGCAATTCCGCGCTGCACGACGTGGTCGCGTACGACGTGCTGCCGTACGTCGGCGACACCGGCCTGCTGGCCGGGGCACCGGCGCGTGGCTCGGAGTTCGTGCTGCCGCTGGCCTCGGTCGACTCCGCGTCCTCGGGCCTGACAGTCACTGCCTCCGGCTCGACCAACCCGGCCCGGCCGGAGGTCAACCCGGGTGCCTCCGGCACGACCGACGACTGGGGTGCGGTGGCGGCCGGCAAGAAGGCGCTCCGGATCGCTGTCGACGGTGAGCTCGCCGTCGGTGACGTGAAGACAGTCGTCATGTCGACGACACTGCCGAACGGGGTCCAGCAGGGCCAGAAGGCGTGCAACAGCGTGGCCGTGGACTCCAACGAGACCCTTCCCGCCGAGCCGCAGTCCGTCTGCGTGACCCTGGACGCGCCGCTCAACGCGCCGCCGACGGTGGACATCACCAGCCCGACCGATGGTGCCGAGCTGGAGTACGGCTCGGGCGTCACGGCCGACTTCACCTGTGCCGACCCCGACGGAAACCTCGCCTCCTGCGTGGGCACCGACGAGAGCGGCGTTGCGGTGGCGGCCGGAAGTCCGGTGGACACCACGGCGACCGGGCAGCACACCCTCACCGTGACGGCCACCGACGACCTCGGTGAGACCTCCACGCGGACGGTGACCTACACCGTGAAGCGGAAGCCGAACGTGCCGCCGACGGTGGACATCGCCAAGCCGGCGGAGGGGGCGACGTACTTCGTCGGGCAGAACGTGCCCGCCGCGTACACGTGCGCCGACTCCGACGGGACCGTGGCCTCCTGCCAGGGTCCGGTGCCGAACGGGTCGAACATCGACACCGCGACCCCCGGGACCAAGGCCTTCAAGGTCACGGCGACCGACAACGAGGCCGCTACCGCCTCGATGACGGTCTCCTACCGGGTCGTCACCGTCGCTGGCGTCTGCCGTGGCACGGCGCTGTCGCTGCTCGGGATCGTTCTGGGTGTCGCCAACGCCAAGACCACGCCGTGCGCCACCGACAACGACCGGGTCCTCAGTGCCAAGGTCGTGATCACCCCGGGCATCCCCTTGCTCGGCGTGGCCGCGAGCTCGGTCGAGACCGGTGTCCTGACCGGGGCCACCCAGTCGGGACCGGGCTCGGCGAAGGGGCAGGCATCCGTCGCGACTGTGAAGATCGTGATCCTCGGTCAGACGATCGAGGCGACCGGTCTGAGCAGTTCGGCGGCGTCGGAGCTCAGTAGCTGCGGTACGCCGGCCACGGTGACGGGCGCTTCCACGATCGCCTCGTTGAAGGTGAACAACAGGCCGGTCGCCAACCTCGACCAGCCGATCTCGGTGCCCCTCATCGTGGGGTCGCTCGGGCTGAACGAGCGTCGCGTCGTCGGCAACACGATCACCCAGTCCGCCCTGCACCTCAACGTGCTGGGACTGGTCGATCTGGCGCTCGGCCAGTCGGTGGCGGGGGCCACCTGCTGACCTGACGCATCACGACGGCCCGGGTCGCCATTCCATTCCGGAAAGGTGGCCCGGGCCGGTCGTGTCACCACTAGTCTCGCGGCGGGCCAGCCAGGAGAAGGAGAGCGACGTGAACGGGCATCGGGTGCGTCCGATGACAGTCCTGGCACTGTGCGCGACCGAGTTCGCGGTGCTGGCGGCGATGGTGGTCCCAGGGGCGATCGCGCTCCAACTTCTGGTGCGCCAGCTCGACTCGCCGTTGGTGCTGGAGTCTCGGCTCAGTTGGATCACCGCCTGCGGCGGGATCGCTGCCATCATCTCCGGCCCACTCTGCGGATGGCTCAGCGACCGGACGGCGCACCGCGTCGGCCACCGAGGCGGCTGGATCTCCGGGAGCGCCGTCCTGGGCATGGTGTTCGTCGTGGTCGCAGCCAACACCACCACCCTGCCGGCCATGGTGGCGGCCTGGATCTGCGTCCAAGCCTCCTACGCGGCACTGTTCTGCGCACTGTTCGCCAGTATCGCCGACTTCGTACCGAGTGCGGATCGGGGACGGGTCGTCGGCCTGTTCGTCGGCTCCGGCATGGCCTCGGTCGCGTTCGCCGGGACCCTGGTCGCGTTACTTCTCAGCGGCCGCCTCGGGGTCGCACTGAGCAATCCCAAGACGGTGTTCGCCGCGATGGCCGTGGTCGCCGTGCCCGTGTCGCTCCTCGCGAGCCGACACTTCCGGACCCTGGGCCGGGCGGCCGGTCCGGTGGTCGCGCAGCCGCACGATCGGGGTTTCCTCCGGCCGCTGATCCGGGCGGGTGCTCCGTTCTGGTGGTTGCTCACCCAACGGCTGCTGGTCCAGGCGACGTACTCCTGCATGACCGTGTACGCGGTCCTCTACCTCGTCCGCCGCACCGGGGAGGAGCCGCGTGACGCGGCAATGATCGTCGGGGTCGCGACCGCGGTCGGCGGCACGATCGCCACCCTAGTGGCCATGAGGGGGGCGCACTTCCTCGCCAGCCGACTCGGCTACCGCGCAGCAATGTCGACGGGCATCGGGTTCCTGCTCACCGGTGCCGTGCTGATGAGCTTCTCGACGGAGATCCATGTCTTCGTCGTCGCCCACCTGTGCGCCGGCACCGGGCTCGGCCTCTACCTGGCCCTGGACATGGTCGTCGCGCTGCACAGGCTTCCGTCCGCGACCGCGGGTCGACTGCTCGGATTCTTCGCCGACGCCCGGAAGGTCTCGCAGTCGATCATCCCAGCAGTTGGGCCCGTCGTGCTCGGGTACGGAAGTGGCGACCTCGTCGGCGCGGACCAATCGCAGAACTACTTCGCGCTCCTCGGCCTGGGCGCCACCCTCGCGCTAGCGGCGCTGGCGATGACCTCACGGCTGCGGATGCCGGACCGGACCGGGGCTGCGGAGCTGCGGCAGGAGGCCTCGAGCGCGTCCTGACCGCCCGGCCCGGCGCCGGAGGTGGGTTCGAGGCTCGTCGCTCCGGCTGACCTCGGCCCGTCTGTGGATTCACCTGGGGACGTGCTCTGACCACTCCCGCTGGGACACCCGGTCGTCTCCGTCGTACGCCGTCACATCGATGGTGACGTCGTAGCCGGCGGCTCCTACGTCGATCCGTAGGCCCGACTCGACGCGCACGTCGATGCCGGGCCAGCTGAGGCGGTAGGTGCAGGTGGCGGTCGCGTGCTGGGCGAACGTGACGTTGTCGACCACCACGTCGCCGGCGTACTGCTCCGAGGCCGTGCCGTCGATGGGGCACGTCGTAGGTCGCGCCGTGCACCACCGAGCAGGTGGTGGTCTGGCGGAGCACGTCGCGGGTAGTGGTCCAGGAGATCGCGTCGGGCTCCTCCGACGACGCCTCAGCACCCGGCGTGAAGCCCGGCTCCCACGGAGTGCCGTCGTAGCGGGGCAGGTCGATCGTGCCGCCGTGCACGGTCAGGGTGACCGGCGCCGGGGGCGCGATCGTGTTGGGCCAGTCGGACCCCGCGACCGAGAGCCGGATGGTCTGGCCGGGCTCGAAGGCGTAGGCGCACGCGTCGAGGTCGACGACGACGTCGTAGACCTGGCCCGGCACCAGCTCGGCCCGCTCGCGCGGGCGCGTGTACGCCGTCACGGAACGCCAGGTCGAGGCTGCCCCGCGTCACCAGGGCCGAGGCTCCGTCGGCGAAGACGTCGCACAGCTTCACCGACAGCGACGCGAGCGGGGCGTCGGAGCTGACCTGCAGCCGCGCCACCGGGTGGCCGACCAGGACCTCGCCCGCCGCCGGCCACTCGAACGTCAGCGAGTAGGCGTCGTCCTCGCGCTGGTCACCGGAGAGGCCCCAGGGCAGGTGGCCGGCGCAGTCGATCCAGGCCGACGTGCCGACGTCCGGCTTCACGACCAGGGTCTGTGGCCCGTTGAGCGCCCGGGTGTCGACCGACGACGCGGCCGACGGCCAGACGTCCCGCACCCAGTAGCCCGCGTGCTGGTCGAGGAACGCAGCCGGCCGGGTCGCCGTCCGCACGAACACCTCGACCCGGTCCTCCTGAGCAGGCTCCGCCCCGCGCAGAAAGCGGTCGAACCACGCGACCATCTCGACGTCGAGGTCGAGCCGCGGCCCGGGATAGGCGGTGGTCGGGTCGGCGTGCACCCACGGCCCGGCCAGCAGTCGGTACGGCACCCCGGCCCGACCCAGCGCCTCCACGGTCCGGAACGTGTTGTTGCGGTAGCCGTCGGCCCAGCCGGCGACCAGCATCACGGCGGCCTCGATCCGGTCGTAGCCGTTGCCCTCGCCGTCGGACCGCAGCGAGCCGTGCCGCCAGTAGGGACCGTCGCGGTTCTCCCGCAGCCAGGTGAGCATCCACGGCTCGACCGTCTCGAGCCGGCGCCGCCACTCGTCGCGCCAGGTGTCGCCCCACACCGCCGGCACGGGCGGCAGCACCGTCATCGGCGTCATGTAGTGGTCGTAGTCCACGAGGTCGACCAGCCGCAGCGCGCCGCCACGCCAGTGCACGTCGTCGGTCCACCGGTCGTCACTGGAGTAGATCGCGCAGACCGCCTTGAGCGCAGGCGGGCGCTCGGCGGCGATCTGCAGCGAGTTGAAGCCGGAGTACGACGTGCCCCACATGCCGACGTTGCCGTCGCACCAGGGCTGGTCGGCCAGCCACGCGATCACCTCGACCAGGTCGGACTGCTCCGCCTCCGGGTACTCGTCGGTCGGGTCGCCAGCCGACGAGCCGGTGCCGCGCACGTCGACCCGGCACACGGCGTACCCGAACTCGTCGCGCAGCCGGCGGTAGCTCTCGGCGTACGACGACGTCAGGTCGTCCTTGCGATAGGGGAGCGCCTCCATCAGGCACGGCTGCGGGCCGCGGTCGTCGTCGGGGAGGAAGAGCGTCGCCGCGAGCTCGACGCCGTCCCGCATCGGGAGGCGGACCTCGAGCTCAGTTGCCACGCGCGTGCTCTCCGAGCAGCCTGGCCACGGTGGCCGGATGCAGGCCCTCGCTGATGTTGCCGTCGCGGCCGGTCGTGGTCGGCGACATCAGCATGGAGTTGAGCACCGCCTCCTCGGCGGCGTCGACCACGGCCTCGAAGAGGTCGTCGAGGCCCCGGCCGGAGACCACGGCGCCCTCCTCCCAGGACGAGGTCGGGCGCCCGCCGGGTCGAGGAGACGCCCAGGAAGATCTCGCCGCTCCCGTTGTGGGCGGTCGAGCCGGTGCGGGCCAGTCCGAGCCCGATCCGGCGGGCGAGCCGGGCGCAGTCGGCGCTGATCACCGGTGCGTCGGTGACGACCACGCCGATGCAGGAGCCGGCCGGCCGCTGCGGGTCCGGGTCCTCGGGCAGCAGGCGGCCGAGGTGGAGGCCGTCGACGGTCAGCCGCTTGCGCTCGCCGAAGTTGGTGAGCAGCAGCACCGCGACGGTGTGGCCCGCGGGCGTGACCCGCGACGACGTACCGATGCCGCCCTTGAACCCCAGGCACGACATGCCGGTGCCGGCGCCGACGGCACCCTCCATGGGCGGCGCGCCGGCCCCCCGCGACGCCAGGGCGGCGGCGTGCGCGGCCACGACGTCCTCGTGCTCGACCTGCATCCGGCGGCAGTCGTTGAGGAACGAGTCGTCGCACTCGCCGACCACCGGGATCACCACCGCGTCGGCCACCCGGGCGTCCCGCTCGAGCTCGATCCGGCAGGCCGAGTCGTAGACGCGGCCGAGCTGCATGGTCGAGGTCAGGTAGATCGGCGTCTCGAGCAGCCCCCACTCGCCCGCGCCGATGAAGCCGGTGCACTCGCCGGCGCCGTTGAGCACGGCGCCGCCCATGGCGAGCGGCCGCGAGTAGGCGTCATCGGCCACGACCAGCGCGGTCACCCCGGTGCGGGCGGTGCCCCGTCCCTCGGGCGGCGGCGGCTCGTCGCGATGCAGGGTCGTGTGACCCAGGCCCACCCCGGCGACGTCGAGGACGGAGTTGGTCGGGCCGGTCGGGAGGACGCCGATCTCGATCCCGATCTCACGTGCGCGGGGCATGGTCACATCCTGTCCAGTTCGGTGGCGCAGCGCCATACTGCTGACTCATGGATCAGTACCGGATGCCCGTCGTGTGGTCGCCCACGACCCGCGCCCACGACCCCCAGCACGAGGTGTGGGTGGGGGTCGCGACGACCGGCACCGAGGTCGCCGCGCGAGTCGACGCGATCCTGGCCGCGGTCACCGAGAGCGGGCACCGACTCGTCGAGGCAGCGGCCCATCCCGACGACGTGCTCGCCCGCGTGCACGACCCCGCGATGCTGACCTTCCTCGCCGGAGCCGCCGAGCGCTGGCTGCAGGGCCCGTACGTCGACCTCGTCGGCCAGTCGCGCGTGGTCCCCTACCTCTTCCCGACGCCGGCGATGACCGCCGGTCTCCCGACCCGGCCGGCGGTGGCGATCCACGCCGAGGCCGGCACCTACGCCTACGACACGATGACGCTGGTCGGTCCCGGCACCTGGGAGGCGGCCCGGGCGGCTGTCGACTGTGCCCTGACCGCGGCCGACCTGGTGCTCGCGGGCGAGCGCGCGGCGTACGCGCTGTGCCGGCCGCCCGGACACCACGCGACCCCGGCCGGCTTCGGCGGCTCGTGCTACCTCAACAACGCCGCCGTCGCCGCCGAGGCGCTGCGCGCCGGCGGGCACGAGCGGGTGGCGGTGGTCGACATCGACGCCCACCAGGGCAACGGCACCGCCGCGATCTTCTACGACCGCGCCGACGTGCTCTACGGGTCGGTGCACGTCGATCCCGGTGCCGGGTGGTTCCCGCACGTCGTGGGCTACGCCGACGAGACCGGCACCGGCGACGGCGCGGGCGCCACCCGCAACGTGCCCCTTCCCGAGGGAGCGGCCGACGGCCCATGGCTGGAGGCGGTCGGCGGCCTGGCCGACTGGGCGGTCGCCGAGGGCTGCACGGCGCTGGTCGTCTCGCTCGGGGTCGACGCCGCGGTCGACGACCCCGAGAGCCCACTCCTGGTCACCGTCGACGGCTACCGGGCCGCCGGCGCCCTCCTCGGCGCCACCGGGCTGCCGGCGGTGGCCGTGCAGGAGGGCGGCTACCACCTCCCGAGCCTCGGCGGCCTGGTGGCGGCGTACCTCGACGGGCACGCCCGCGCCTGAGACTTGTCCTGAAGTTCAGCGGATCGGCACTTAAGTCGGAGGCGCGGCTCGCCTGCGATTCATAAAGTAAAGACATGACGGCGCTCCTCTCCGAACGGGTCTCTGCGCGCCCGCGCCCACGCCTGCTCACGTCGCGGAGGGCGTGGCTGGTGTTCGGTGGGTCGGTCGCCGCCTACCTGATGCTGAGGCTGGTCTGGGCGCCCACCAGCTACGTCGACATCTCGGTCTACCGAGCGGAGGCTCAGGCCCTCGCGGACGGGCTCTACCTGTACGGGCCGCTGCCCGGGGTCCACGGGCTCGGCACCTACCCGCCGTTCGCGGCGGCGGTGTTCACGCCGCTCCTGCTGGTCTCGAGCGGAGCCGCGGACCTCCTGTCGCTCTTCCTCAACCTCGGCCTGCTGGTGGGCGCTGCCTACCTGGCCGTTCGCAGGCTGGCCCCCACGAAGGCCGACCTCCAGGTCGCCGTACCCCTGCTCGCGGGCGTCGCCCTCTGGTGCGAGCCGGTCATGCTCAACAACAACCTCGGGCAGATCAACCTGCTCATCCTCTGCCTCGTGCTGTGGGACTTCTCGCTGCCCGAGCACTCGCGCTGGCGAGGCGTCGGGATCGGGCTGGCGGCCGCGATCAAGGTGACGCCCGGCATCTTCATCATCTATCTCCTGGTGACCAGGCGCTTCCGGGCCGCCATCGCCGCGAGCGCCACGCTGCTGGCCACGATCCTCGTCTCCGCGGCCCTCGCCCCGTCGTCCACCTGGGACTACTGGACCCGCCACCTCTTCGACACCGGCCGGGTCGGCCGGCTCGAGAACTCCACCAACCAGTCCGTCCGCGGCTGGGTCGTGCGGGCCACCCACACGATCGACACCGGCTCCGTGTCCACGATCATGTCGGCGGTCGTGCTTGCTGTCGGCCTGGCGGCAGCCGTCTACTGCTACCACCGGAAGGGCGACGCCGCGGCCCTCCTGGTCGTTGCGCTCACCGGGCTGATCGCGTCCCCCATCGCCTGGAGCCACCACTGGGTCTGGTGCGTGCCGCTGCTGGCGTTCGCCTGGTTCGAGGCGCGCGCCTGGGTGCTGCCGACGCTCCTCGTCTTCTGGTCGTACGCCGTCTGGTTCGTGCCCCATGGCGACCACGTCGAGCTGCGGCACAACGCGCTCCAGGTCGCGGCGTCCGGCTGGTACGTCGTCTTCGCGGTCTGCTTCATCGCGTGGATCTCTGTTGGCTCTGGGCGTACCGGACAATCACCTCAGACCGTGTCAGCTGCCTCCCATGGGTGAATAACAACGCATTCTGCTAAAGTGTGGAAAACAACGCATTAGCCAAATGGGTGAAGAACAACGCATCAGAGGTTCCGTCATGGAGATTCAGCGAGTGACCGTCCGCTCGCCCAAGGCGCTGGGCGACGCGTTGTCCAGGCTGCGTTTCGACCGCGGGCTGACTCAGGCCGAACTCGCCGACAGCCTCGGTATAGAGCGGCGATACATCTACGAGATCGAAACAGGCAAGGAGACGCGGTACGCAGTGCGGCTCTTTGAGCTCCTCCGCGAACTTGGAGCTCATGTCGAGGTCGTGAGCAACACAGGCGCCGAAGACACCCGCTCGTGAATGCACGTGCTCTCGAAGTGTGGCTCTATCGCACGCACCTGGCCAATCTCACCGAGTCTCCATCCCGCAAGATCGAACTCGCGTGGACCAATGATGCGGTGGAGCGCTGGGGCCCGGGAGCAAGATTGCTCTCCGCCAAGCTGAGCATCGCGGACACACCAGTGGCGGCCCTGGTACGCAACTACCTGGACGGATTGTTGCCAGAGGGCAACGCGCGTACGAACCACGCCCTGAGCGCCGGCGTTGCCCCCGACGACACGTTTGCACTGATCCGCGCGTACGGGCGTGACACGCCGGGGGCTGCCATCTTCGTGACGCCCGGCGAGGGTGACCCGACCGATGCCGGGCACTACGAGGAGACGACTGACGCAGCTGTCGCAGAACGCCTACTCCGAGCCGACGAGCACTCGCCGGCGGAGGGCATGGCGGGCGACTCCAGCACGCTCCCTGGAATGGTCCCCAAGATCACTCTGCACCGCGAGAACGGCACCTGGTACAGCTGCAAGGAGGGTGCTGCTTCGACTTGGATCATCAAGCGAGCGCAGTCCCCGGATAGCGACCTGGGCGATGTCGTGGACACGGAGGTCGCCTGCCTTGACCTCGCGCGAAGGATGACCCTGACCTCTGTGCAAGCAGAGGTCTTCGCGACGGAGGCGGTCCGGGGAATCGCAGTGTCTCGATACGACCGCACCTCCGATCTCAACCGCATCCACCAGGAAGACCTCGCTCAGGCCATCGGTCTCAACACGGGGGACCCGAACCGGAAGTTCCAGTGGGGTTCGGCCATGCCGTCTCTCCGGCAGGGGGCCGATGTGCTCCGACTGGACGGATCGAATCCCGACGATCTGCTGCGGCTGGCGGTGTTCTCTCACCTGGTCGGAAACACAGACATGCACGCGAAGAATATCTCCTTCATCCGGCACGCGGATGGACGAGTGAGTCTAAGTCCGGCGTACGACATCGCGATGCATTTGCACCATCGCAGGGACAACCGTCGTTCCGCGCTCGATGTCAACCAGAAGTCAGCTATCAGCGAGATCGGCTTCGCAGACTTCGTGCATGAGGGATCGTCATGGGGTCTGCCGGCGCGTCGCGCTCGTTCGGTCGTCAGCCGGACGATCGGGGATCTGGCGGTGGCGCTGACAGAGATCCGTCGCGAGGACCACCCAGGGGTGAGCAGCGCCGCATGGGACCTGGTCGGAAGCCGAGTCGACAAGTTCCGCACCCAGGCTGGGGCTGGCGCAGACCTGGAACGCGACTCTCAGTCACGACGTCGGGGCCCGCGCAGAAGACGGTGATCGATTCCCGAAATGACCACTGCCGGACCCGCAAAGGCAGGTCCGGCAGTTTTCGCATGGTCGGGCTGACAGGATTTGAACCTGCGGCCTCCTCGTCCCGAACGAGGCGCGCTACCAAGCTGCGCCACAGCCCGATGCGCCGGGAACATTACCTCAGCACCGGCCCCCGGCCGCAATCGGGTTCATGCACCGGGGACGAGGGTGAGCAGGGTGGCCTCGGGCCGGCAGGCGACCCGGATCCGGGAGTAGGGGCTGGTGCCGATGCCGGCCGAGACGTGCAGCCACGCCGACCCGGGGTCGCCGGGTGCGGAGGCGGCCGGATGGCGGTGCAGGCCCCTGGCCCGGGCGGCCTCGATGTCGCAGTTGGTGGTGAGCGCGCCGACACCCGGCAGGCACACCTGGCCGCCGTGGGTGTGGCCGGCGAGGACGGCGTCGTAGCCGTCGGCTGCGTACTGGTCGAGCACCCGGAGGTACGGCGCATGCGTGATGCCCAGCCGCACGTCGGCGTCGGCGTCGGCCGGCCCGGCGACCTTGTCGAGCCGGTCGTAGCGCAGGTGCGGGTCGTCGACGCCCGCGAACGCGAAGGTGGTGTCCCCGACCTTCAGCGACGACTTCCGGTTGGTGAGGTCGACCCAGCCGCCGGAGGCCAGGCTGGAGGTCAGCTCCTCCCACGGGAGCCTCGCGGAGGAGGTGTTGCGCTTCCCGTCGTCGGGCAGCAGGTAGCGCAGCGGGTTGCGCAGGGTCGGCGAGTAGTAGTCGTTGGACCCGTGCACGAAGACGCCCGGCCGGTCGAGCAGCGGGCCGAGCGCGTCGCGCACGACCGGCACCGAGTCGCGATGGGCCAGGTTGTCGCCGGTGTCGATCACCAGGTCGGGCTCGAGCGCCGCCAGCCCGCGCAGCCACTCCTGCTTGCGGCGCTGGCCCGGGGTCATGTGGATGTCGCTGAGGTGCAGCACGGTCAGCGGACGGCTGCCGGGCGGCAGCAGCGGCACCTCGACCCGGCGCAGGGTGTAGGCCCGGGCCTCCCAGGCGGCGTACGCCGTCAGGCCGAGGCCGGCGGCAGCGCCGGCACCGGCCGCACGGGTCATCATCCGCATCAGCGCCACCGGGTCAGGCTGCCACAATGGCCCACATGAGTGCTCTCAAGGACCGGATGCGTAGCGACCTCACCACCGCGATCAAGTCGCGCGACGAGGTGCGGTCGTCGACGCTGCGGATGATCCTGACCGCCATCACCAACGCCGAGGTGGCCGGCAAGGAAGCCCGGGAGCTCACCGACGAGGACATCATCGGCGTGCTGTCGACCGAGGCGAAGAAACGGCGCGAGGCCGCGACCGCCTTCGAGGACGGCAACCGGCCGGAGCAGGCCGCGAAGGAGCGGGCCGAGTCCGAGGTGATCGCCGACTACCTGCCCCAGCAGCTCGAGCCCGGCGAGATCGCCGAGCTCGTCACCGCCGCCATCGAGCAGACCGGCGCGGCCGGCGAGGGCATGAAGGCCATGGGCAAGGTGATGGGTGTGGTCACGCCCCAGGTCAAGGGCAAGGCCGACGGAGCTGCCGTCGCCGCGGAGGTACGCCGCCAGCTCGGCTAAGCCGCCTCAGCGGCCGTTGCCGTTCCGCCGTTGCCGTTGCCGTCGCCGTTGCCGTTCGCCGTTGCCGTTCCCGTCACCCCCGCGGCCACCACCACGATCGGGCTTTCGGGGGCGGGGGCACGCTGGTGGTACCGGCGCCCGGCACCGTGCTCGGGTACACGAAGTTGACGGGGTCGAGCGTGTCGTCGATCGCCTGCATGGCGTCGCCCCACATCGGGGCGGCGAACCCGGAGCCGGACACGGAGTAGATGTAGTTGCCGTTGATCGTCTGGCCCTCCAGGAAGATGGGCCTACCGAAGTCGTTGAGGCCCGCGATGATCGCCGCGGTCGCGAGCTGCGGGGTGTAGCCCACGAACGCCACCGACGGCGATCCGGCCTGGACGCCGGTGGTGCCGGTCTTGCCTGCCGAGGGCACCGACAGTGCCTCCGCAGAGGCGAAGCCACTCTCGATGACGCCGCGGAGGATGTCGTTGACGGCGTCCGCGGTGCTCTCCTCCATCACCTGGTCGCACTTCTTCGGGTACTCGTGGATCACGTTGCGGGCCGAGTCACGGATCTCCAGGACCGGCCGCGAGTCGCAGTGCAGCCCGCGCGCTGCGAACGTGGCATAGGCCTCGGCCATCTCCAGCGGGCTGACGTCGGCGACTCCCAGCGTGAAGTAGGGAATGCGCTCGGGGGACACCTCGTTCGGGATGCCATTGGGTGAGGTGAGGTCGGACCCCCATGTCCTTGGCCAGCTGGAACGGCTTGCAGACACCGGTGTCGCGCTCGAGCTGCATGAAGAAGGTGTTCACCGAGTCGCGGGTGCCCGAGTAGAGGTTCTCCAGCCCACCGTCGGTCGAGTTCGGCGTCGTGAACGTGCCACCGAACGGTGGCTCGCCGGGGCAGTTCGCGAACTCGGAGCCACTGAAGGTCATCGAGTCGGGGGAGTTGTAGACCTGGTTGAGCGGGATGCCCTGCTCGATGGCCGCCGCCAGCGTGAAGACCTTGAACGTCGAACCGGCCTGGAACCCGTTGGCGTCGCCGTACTCGGAGGGCACGGTGTAGTTGAGGTAGGTCTGCCCCTCGCGCTTCTTGGCGCCCATCGGACGCGACTGCGCGACCGCCTTCACCTCTCCTGTGCCGGGCTCGACCATCGCCAGTACGCCCATGGCGTCGTCGGTCGGTCTGACGTTGGCCTGTACCGCGTCGTCGGCCGCCTTCTGATAGCCGAGGTCGACCGTCGTGCGGATGGTCAGCCCTCCGGTGAGCAGGACCTCCTTGCGAATCTTCGCGGTCCTCCCGAGCTTCGGGTCCTCCATCAGGTAGCGGACGACGTAGTCGCAGAAGAACGGTGCCTGGGAGTTGACGCAGCCGTTGTCGGACCGCTGGGTGTTGAGAGCCAGCCCCTTCGCCTTCACGCCGTCGGCGATGTTCTGCGGGATCACGTTCAGCTCGGCCATCCGGTCGAGCACGACATCGCGGCGGTCGCGGGCCCGGTCGGGCGAGTTGGTGGGGTCGTACGCCGTGGGGTTCTGCACCAGCCCGGCCAGGGTCGCGGACTGGTTGAGGTTGAGCTGCTTGGCGTTGACGTCGTAGTAGTGGCGGGCGGCCGACTGGATGCCGTAGGCGCCGTCGCCGAAGTAGGCGGTGTTGAGGTAGCGCTCCAGGATCCAGTCCTTGGAGTGCTCCTGCTCGAGGGCGATGGCGTAGCGGAGCTCGCGCAGCTTGCGGGCGTAGGAGTCGTCGGTGACCTCGGCGATCTCCTCCTTCGTCTTCGCCTCCTGCAGCAGCGTCAGCTTGACCAGCTGCTGGGTGATCGACGAGCCGCCCTGCACCACGTTGCCGTCGTTGGCCGCGTTGGTGAGGAAGGCCCGGACCGTGCCCTTGATGTCGAGCGCGCCGTGCTCGTAGAAGCGGTAGTCCTCGATCGAGACCAGGGCCTTGACCATGGTCCGGGAGACCTGGGTGAGCGAGACGTTGATCCGGTTCTGGTCGTAGAGCTGGGCGATCAGGTTGCCCTGCCGGTCCACGATCTTGGTCTTCTGCGGCAGGTCGGTCGTCTTCAGGGCCGTCGGCAGGTCGTCCATGGTCTCGGACACCTTGTCGGTGGTGAACCCGACCAGGCCGGCGAACGGAATCATCAGCCCCGAGACCACGACGCCGAGCACGACGGAGACGATCAGCATCACACCGAGGTGGGACACCACTCGGGGCGCGGAAAGACGCTCAGAGCGCGGTCTTGGCATGCGCTCAGGGTACGTGAGCGCTCAGAAGACCTCATTTTCGCGGCCTACCCGAGGTCCCGACGTAGTCATGGACTAGTCATTTCGGACTAGTGAGATTGAGACGAACGAGCCTGTCCGTGGGCAAAGAAGTTCTTTAACTTTCTCTCACAAGAGTAAAAAACTTCGGTGGCGTCATGGGGACGCGGGCCTTGCTCTTGCAAACGATGTGGGGACAACATCATGTGGGTAGAAGATTGGGCGCCGAGGGCCGCATGCCGGGCCTCGCAACCGGACCAGCTTTTCGTCCGTGGCGCGGAGCAGAACAAGGCCAAGCAGCTGTGCACCGGCTGCCCTGTGCGCACGGAGTGCCTCGCTGAGGCGCTCGACAACCAGATCGAGTGGGGCGTCTGGGGAGGCATGACCGAGCGCGAGCGCCGGGCCCTGCTTCGCCGCCGCCCGAACGCCTCGTGGCGAGCGGTCCTCGAGACCGCCCGCGAGCAGGCCGACACGCCGGCACCCGTCGGCGCTTCGGCCTGACTTCCCCGCAACTTCGGACTGCGGCGCACGTGGTGGGCTCGTGCGCAGCGATCCGAGGTCCTAGTACCACCTCTTGCAGGTACTAGTACCCGTCCCCGCTCAACAGATTTCCGATCCTTCGCAGGCCCTCGAGGTCGTGTACGTCGCCGGCCAGAGCCGGTACGACAGCGGTCGCCACCTGAGGGTGGGCGGCCGCGAACCGGTCGCGCAGCAGCGCCTCCCGCTCGACCAGCCGGGACTGGTCCGCATGCAGCCGCAGCAGTCCGGCGGTCAGTCGAGTCCGAGTCCTGCTTGCGCAGCCGCGCGGCCGCGGCCATCGCCTCGTCCGCCGAGAGCGTCCCCTCGGGCTGCGGGCTCGCGCGGTTGACGATCAGCCCGGCCAGCGGCATCCGGTCCTCGCTCAGCCGCTCCACGAAGTACGCCGCCTCGCGCAGCGCGTCGGGCTCCGGGGCGGCCACCACCAGGAACGCCGTACCGTCCGCCTGCAGCAGGGCGTAGGTCTTCTGGGCGCGCTGGCGGAAGCCGCCGAAGACGGTGTCGAGCGCGGACACGAACGTCTGCAGGTCGGTCAGCACCTGCCCGCCCAGCAGCTTGGTCAGCGCGTTGGTGATCAGCGAGAAGCCGGCGGTCATCAGCTTGGCCGGACCGCGAGCCGGCATCAGCATCAGCCGGATGAAGCGGCCGTCGAGGAAGCTCGAGAGCCGCTCGGGTGCGTCGAGGAAGTCCAGCGCCGACCGGGAGGGCGGGGTGTCGACCACGATCAGGTCGTAGGTGCCGTCCCTCTTGGCGTCGGCGTGGATCTGGCCGAGCTTCTCCATCGCCATGTACTCCTGGGTGCCGGCGAAGGAGCTGGACAGGGCGATGTAGAAGGGGTTCTCGAGGATCTGCTTCGCCTTCTCCGGGGTGGCCTGGCTCTCGACCACCTCGTCGAAGGTGCGCTTCATGTCGAGCATCATCGCGTCGAGGTTGCCGCCCTTCTCGGTGTCGACCTTGGCCACCGGGCGGGGGGTGTTGTCGAGGGCCTCGATGCCCATCGACTGCGCCAGCCGCCGCGCCGGGTCGATCGTCAGCACCACGACCTTGCGGCCCCGCTCGGCCGCCCGCAGCGCGAGCGCGGCGGACGTCGTCGTCTTGCCCACCCCGCCGGAGCCGCAGCAGACGATGATGCCGGTGCGCGGGTCGTCGAGCAGCGCGTCGACGTCGAGCTCGCGGCTGCCGGCGGACGCCGCCTGCGGCCCGACCCTGGTGCGGGTGCGCGTCATGCCATGCCCTGCGTCCTGAGCAGCGCGGCCAGCTCGTAGAGCACGCCGAGGTCGACGCCCTCGGGCAGGCGCGGCAGCTCGTACGTCGGCACGCCCAGCTGGCCGACCAGCTTGCGCTGCGAGTCCTCGAGCGCCCGCCGCTCGGCATGGTCGTGCGCCTCGGCGAGCAGCCCGTCGACCAGGTCGTCGTCGCTCTCGATGCCGGACGCCTTCAGGTCGGTGGCGATCGCGGCCCGGTCCAGCTTGCCGGCGCGGGCGGCGGCGAGGTCGTCGGCGGAGAGGTCCTGGGGTCGGATCAGGTTCACGATCACGCCACCGACCGGGAGGTTGACCTCGCGCAGCTCGGTGATGCCGTCGGCGGTCTCCTGCACCGGCATCTCCTCCAGCACCGTCACCAGGTGTACGGCGGTCCGCGGCGATCGGAAGAGCGTCATCATCGTGTCGGACTGCGACTTGATCGGGCCGACCTTGGCCAGCCCGGCGAGCTCGTTGCTGACGTTGAGGAACTGGACGATGCGGCCGGTCGGCGGAGCATCGAGCACGACCGCGTCGTACTGGATGGCGCCCTTGTTGCGGCTGTTGCGCTGCACCGCCTCGAAGACCTTGCCGGTCAGCAGCACGTCACGGACGCCCGGCGCGATCGTGGTCGCGAACTCGATCACGCCGAAGCGGTCCAGCGCGCGGCCGGCGCGGCCGAGCTTGTAGTACATGGAGAGGTACTCGAGCAGGGCCGACTCCGGGTCGATGTGCAGCGCGTGCACGACCCCGCCGCGCGTCTGCCCCTTCCCCGGCAGGCCGGTGGTCAGCCGCCGCTCCTCATAGGGGAGCGGGTCGACGTCGAACATCCGGGCGATGCCCTGTCGGCCTTCGACCTCGCAGAGCAGCACCTGCTTTCCCTGGGTGGCGAGGGCCAGTGCGAGTGCGGCCGCGACCGTCGACTTGCCCGTGCCGCCCTTGCCCGTGACGACATGCAGGCGCACTTGGTCCCAGTCGGGACCTTTCTGACCAGCCACGAACCGGAAGCCTAGTGGGGCAGTGACTGCGGGGATATCGCGATGCACCCAAAGGAAGTGCCCCAAGGCCTAGGGTTCGAGCATGGGCGCCGAAGGTTCGCTCGTCGGACGGGATGTGGAGCTCGCCGCACTGGCGCGCTTCCTTGCGTCCGCGACCCCCGGCGGGCTGGTCCTGCTCGGGGAGCCGGGCGTCGGCAAGTCCGCCCTGTGGCGGTCCGGCATGACGGCCGCGACCGAGCTCGGCGCGCACGTGCTGGTGGCCACGCCCGGTGAGGGCGAGGAGCGCTACTCCGGCGCGATCCTGCTCGACCTCTTCGGCGACGTCGACCTCTCCGACGTCGACCTCCAGCCGCCGGTGCGGGAAGCGCTGGATGCCGTGCTGCTCCGCGGCCCGGTCAGCGGCACGACCCACCGCCAGGCCATCTCGGTCGCCGTCCACGCTGTGCTGGAGCACCTCTCCCGCGACCGTCAGGTGGCGGTCTTCGTCGACGACGTGCAGTGGGGCGATCCCACGTCGCTCGAGGCGCTGAGCTTCGCGGCGCGGCGCCTGAACGGCTCGACGGTGCAGTTCGTGATGACCCGACGTGCGGGGTTCGACCGCAGCCCGCTCGAGGCTGTGCTGGTGCGGCAGACCCTGCAGTACGTCGAGCCCCGGCTGCTGTCGGTCGACGAGACGGCCCGGCTGCTGATCCAGCACCTCACGCTGGTGGTCACCCCGCGGGTGCTGCGGATGGTGCACGAGCAGTCGCGCGGCAACCCGCTGTTCGCGCTGGAGGTGGGCCGGGTGCTCGTGGAGCGCGGCATCCCCGGCATCGGTGAGCCCCTCGGCGTACCCGAGGAGATGGCCACCATGCTCGGCCTGCGGGTGCGCGACCTGCCGGAGGAGCAGCGCACGCTGTTGCTGGCCGTGGCCCTCGACCCGCACGTGCGCGAGGACGCGCTGGTGAAGCTGGTCGGGCTCGAGGCCGTCGAGGCGGCCGCCCGCAACCGGCTGGTCACCGTCGCCGAGGGTGGCCGGGTGCGGGCCTGGCATCCCCTGCTGGCCGCAGCGGCCCGCGAGGGCGCGACGCCGGCCCGCCAGCGGGACCTGCATCTCAAGCTGGCCGAGCTCGGCGACCATCCCGAGAGCCGGGCCCGCCACCTCGCGAGGGGTACGACGGAGGCGACCGACGAGCTGGCCGACCTGCTGTCGACGGAGTCGGCGGCGGCGGCGGCGCGCGGCGCCGTGGAGACCGGCGTGGAGCTGGCCGAGCTCGCGCTGGCGAAGACGCCCAAGGGATCGTCCGGTCGTGGGCAGCGGGTGCTCGACCTGGCCTCGCGGCTGGCCGCGGCCGGCGAGGGCCAGCGGGTGACCGACTTCCTGACCGCCGAGATCGAGTCACTGCCGGTCGGCCGCGACCGGGGCACGGCCTGGCTGATGATGCTCGACGGGATCGTCGGCAACATGGCGAACGTCGAGCGGTTCATCGACAACGCCCTCGCCGAGTGCGGCGACGACCCTGAGGTGCGGGCCCAGGCGCTGGACGTGAAGGCGCTCATCCAGGTGGGCATGCTGGTCTCCGGAGTACCCGCCGCCATGGCGGTGGCCGACGAGGCGATCGCCTCGGGGGCGACGTCCGGGCAGGGCCGCGACTGGTGCCTGGTCCACTCGGGCCTCCCGCCTGAAGGTCCGGACGGCATTCCCCACACCAAGCGCCATGTCTGGCGGGGCGAGCCGGCCAAGGCCGAGCCGCTGGCTGCGGGAGGCCATCGACACGGCGGAGTCCGAAGGGCAGCTGCGCGACTCGATGTCGCTGGCGGCTCCACCTGCTCGACCTGCTGACCCGCAGCGGCCGGGTGGCCGAGGCGCGCGCGGTGCTCTCCGTGCTGGAGGACGCCGACCTCGGCGACAAGGAGTCGCCCGACGAGGAGCTGCTGCACGCGGTCATCGAGGTGCAGACCGGCGACGCCGACGAGGCCCGGCGCTGGGCGTCGATCGCTTGCGAGGCGGCGCGCGAGTTCGGGCACATCTGGCTCTACCTCGAGTCGGTCAGGGTGACCGGCATCGCGGCGCTGATGGAGGGCCGGCTCGACGACGCGGAGAAGGCGTTCCGCGAGTCGTGGGAGTGGGTGCTGCGCGCCGAGGTGCGCGACCCCGGCATCTTCCCGCTCGCGCCCGAGCTGGCCGAGACCCTGGTGCTGCTGGGCAGGCACGACGAGGCGCGCGAGGTGATCGCCTGGCTGCGCGAGCGCTCCGAGGAGCAGGAGCATCCGTGGGGCCTGGCCATGACCGCGCGGTCCGAGCACCTGGTCGCGCTGGTCGAGGGCACGGGTGAGGTCGCGGACGCCGACCGTGGCATGACCGAGGCGGCGGAGAGGTTCGCCGAGCTCGGGCTGGCCGTCGACGCGGCCCGGACCCAGCTCTCGCTGGGCAGCGCCCTACGCCGCCGCAAGCAGTGGGGCCGCGCCCGGCAGACGCTCGAGCAGGCCCGCGACGGGTTCCTGGCCACCGGCGCCGACGGTTGGGCCGAGCTGGCGTCCTCCGAGCTGGCGAAGGTCGGCGGCCGGCAGCAGAAGCGGTCCTCCGACGAGCTCACCCCCGCGGAGGAGATGACCGCCCGCCTGGCGGCCGACGGGCTGAGCAACAAGGAGATCGCGCGGCGTACCAACGTCTCGATCCACACCGTCGAGGTGCACCTGAGCCGCGCCTACGCCAAGCTCGGCATCCGGTCGCGCAGCCAGATCGCCTCGAAGCTGCCATGACTACGCCCGCAGCCGCCGTTCAGCGAACGAGAAGAGCGCACCCGTCGCGGGCGTGGTGCTGGTGCTGCTGTGGGTGATCGGGTTCGGGGGCGGCGCGGCCTGGATCATCTACGCACAGGTCTCGGGCGAGCCCACCACTGCTGTGGTGCAGGAATGCGAGCACCGAGCGAAGCCGGCCAGCTACGTGTGCACCGGCAGCTGGACGCTCGACGGCACCACCACCTCAGGAATCGTCGAGGGCACCAACAGCGACCACGAGGGCCAGGAGGTCGACGTGCGGGTGAAGGACGGCCGGGCGTACACCCTCTCGCTGCGGCTGCCGATCATCCTCGGCGTGATCGCACTGTCCGCGCCGGTCCTGGCGATCGGCGGGGTGCTCCAGGGCCGGCGGGCCAGGCGGCGGTCACCGACGTGATGCCTGCAGGGCCTTCGACAGCTCGTGGGCCTCGTGGAGCAGCAGCGGGCCGAGCTCGCGGCGCCGGCTGTCGTCGAAGCGGCGCTCGATGCCGGTGAGGCTGAGTGCCCACTGCGGACGCTCGGACGCGTCGAAGCACGCCGCGCCCATGCCCCAGCTGCCCTCGACGAGCAGACCCGGGTTGACGGCGTACCCGGCCGAGCGGGTCTCGGCCACCCGCAGCCAGACGGCCTGCGCTGCATGGGACTCGCCGTACGCCGTGGTCAGGTCGGTCTGCGCGAGGAACGCCGTCACCTCGGCGTCGGGCAGGTAGGCCAGGATCGCCAGACCCGCCGACGCCACGCCCAGCGGGAAGCGGATGCCTTCGTACAGCACGTGCGAGCGGATCGGGAAGCTGCCGTCCTCCCGCACCAGGCAGATCGTCTCGTCGCCGCGGCGGGCGGAGAAGAACGCGCTCTCGCCCGTGGCCACCGCCAGCCGCCGGACGACCGGCTGGGCGAGGGCGGTGACGTCGTAGCGCGCCGCGGCTGCGGCGCCGAGGAAGTAGAGCTCGGGGCCGAGCACCCAGCGGCCGGAGGTGTCGCGGTCGACCAGGCCTTCCGCCAGCAGGGAGGTCAGCAGACGGTGGGTGGTCGGCCGGGCCAGGGCTGCCTCGCGGCCGATGGTCGAGGTGGTGGCTCCCTCGGGCTCGTGCCCGGCGACGGCCTTCAGAACAGCGCCGGCCCGGCCGACCACGTCGCTGGGAGCGTTCACTGAGTGGACACTACCGGAGCAACGCTTTCGCTCTTTGACTGAAAGCCGTCTGGTGAATGGTCAGGCGTTGACGCCACTTCCGCCCGTGCCTTGAATCGAGCCCATGGACAAGGTCGTGGGCTCGGCTGCCGAAGCCGTGGCGGACATCCCCGCGGGAGCCAGGCTCTCCGTCGGTGGGTTCGGGTTGTGTGGCATCCCGTCGGTGTTGATCGAGGCGCTGCTCGATGCGGGGGTGACCGATCTGGAGGCGGTCTCCAACAACTGCGGGGTCGACGAGTGGGGGCTCGGGCGGCTGCTGGAGGCGAAGCGGCTGCGCCGGATGATCTCCTCCTACGTCGGGGAGAACAAGGAGTTCGCGCGGCAGTATCTCTCCGGTGAGCTCGAGGTCGAGCTGACGCCGCAGGGCACGCTGGCCGAGCGGATGCGGGCCGGCGGCTCGGGGATCGCGGGGTTCTTCACCGTGACCGGTGCCGGCACCCAGGTCGCCGAGGGCGGGCTGCCGTGGAAGTACGACGAGGCCGGCAACGTCATCGTTTCCTCGCCGCCGAAGCAGACCCAGACCTTCGAGACCGTCGACGGTCCGAAGGAGTTCGTGCTCGAGGAGGCGATCGTCGCCGACTTCGGGCTGGTGCGGGCCTGGAAGGGCGACCGGCACGGCAACCTCGTCTACCGCGACTCCGCGCGCAACTTCAACCCGCTGGCCGCGATGTGCGGGCGGGTCACCATCGCCGAGGTCGAGGAGCTGGTCGAGCCCGGCGACATCGACCCCAACCACGTGCACACCCCTGGTGTCTTCGTGCAGCGGGTGGTCGCGCTGACCCCCGAGCAGGCCGCGGACAAGCGGATCGAGAAGAGAACCGTGCGTCCCCGGAAGGAGGCGGCACAGTGAGCTGGACTCGTGAAGAGATGGCCGCCCGGGCCGCCTCGGAGCTGACCGACGGTTCGTACGTGAACCTCGGGATCGGGCTGCCGACGCTGGTGCCCAACTACGTCGACGACGACGTCGAGCTGGTGCTGCAGTCGGAGAACGGCATCCTCGGCGTCGGCGCCTACCCGCTCGAGGGCGAGGAGGACCCGGACCTGATCAACGCCGGCAAGGAGACCGTCACCCTGCGCCGCGGCGCGTCGTTCTTCGACTCCGCGACGTCGTTCGGGATGATCCGTGGCGGCAAGATCGACGCCGCGATCCTCGGCGCCATGCAGGTCTCGGCGGCGGGTGACATCGCCAACTGGATGATCCCCGGGAAGATGGTCAAGGGCATGGGTGGCGCGATGGACCTGGTCCACGGCGCCAAGCGGGTGATCGTGCTGATGGAGCACGTCGCCCGCGACGGCACCTACAAGATCGTCAACGAGTGCTCGCTGCCCTACACCGGCCGCGGCGTCGTCCAGCGGATCATCACCGACCTCTGCGTCATCGACATCACCCCTGACGGGTTGCATCTCGTCGAGCTCGCTCCCGACGTCACCGAGGACGAGGTTCGCGAGAAGACCGAGCCCGAGCTGGTCTGACCGGCTCAGGTCAGGACTTGGGCGGGAGGGCCTGGGCGACGGAGACGCCGCGCTTCACCCAGGTCGCGAGCTGACGCTTGGTGCGTACGCCGTCGGGAGCCACGCGCAGCCAGGTCTTCGACTCCTGACCGCCCATCCTCATCGGCTCGACCTGGTCGTCGAGCAGGAGCTCGGCAACTCGGGCTCCGTCCGTGCGCACCAGCAGCCCGCCGTCGTGGCTGGCGCACACGGCAATGTGGCCGCCGAGCAGGAACGACAGCCCGCCGAACATCCGCTTCTCCTCGGTCGGGCCGTGCGCGTTGATCAGCTCGCGGATCCGGTCGGCCAGCTCCTCGTCGTACGCCATGGCTCCTAGTGTGGTCGCCAGCACCGACACGGGGTGCCCGGCGACTCGGCCGAGCCGGTTCGGGGTACCAGGACCGATGGCTGATCTCGGGGCTCACCAGACGACCGACGAACGCCCACCGAAGTGGAAGGTGGTCGGGCCGGGGCTCGTGGTGGCCGCGACCGGAGTCGGTGCGGCCGACCTGGTGGCGACGCTGGTGGCCGGCTCACGTTATGGCTACGCGTTGCTGTGGGTGGCCGTTCTGGGCGCCGCGATCAAGGTGATCCTGGTCGAGGGCGCCGGGCGCTACTCGCTGGCCACTGGCCGCACCATCTTCGAGGGCTGGCGCAGCATCGGGCCGTGGACGGCCTGGTACTTCGCGCCGTACATCATGGTCTGGGGATTCGTGTACGGCGCCACCGCGATGTCGTCGACCGCCCTGCCGGTGGTCGCGCTGTTCCCCGACCTGTCGCTTCGCTGGACGGCGATCGTGACCGGAGTCGTGGGGCTGGTCCTGGTGTGGTTCGGCTCCTACCGGTTCTTCGAGCGGTTCATGGCCCTGCTGATCGGGGTCATGTTCGTCTCCGTGGTCGGCGCCGCGATCCTCACGGTGCCCAACATCGTGGACATCCTGAAGGGCCTGCGCCCGATCGTGCCCGACGGGTCGCTCGTCTATGTGCTCGGCATCCTCGGCGGCGTCGGCGGCACGATCACCCTGGCGGCGTACGGCTACTGGCTGCGGGAGAAGGGCTGGGCCACGCCGCACTTCATGCGGGTGATGCGCATCGACAACAACGCGGCGTACGTCATCACCGGCATCTTCGTGGTCGCCATGCTGCTGATGGGCGCCGAGCTGCTCTACTCGGCCGGCATCGCGGTCGACTCGGGCGACCAGGGGCTCGTCCAGCTGTCCGACGTGCTCGACGACCGCTACGGCGAGGTCTTCGGAACGGTGTTCCTGGTCGGCTTCTTCGCCTCGTCGTTCTCGTCGCTGATCGGGGTGTGGAGCGGCGTCAGCCTGCTGTTCGCCGACTTCCTCGGCAACCTGCGCGACCTGCCCTCGGGGCACCCCGAGACCCGCACGGGAGGCAAGTACTTCCGGCTGTACATGCTGTGGCTGACGTTCCCGCCGATGGTCCTCCTGCTGCTCGACCAGCCGGTGGGGCTGATCCTCGCGTACGGCGTGCTCGGCGCGCTGTTCATGCCCTTCCTCGCGGCCACCCTGCTGATCCTGCTCAACCGCGAGGGGGACGGTGACGTGCCCGGCGCCGCCGTACCGCCCGAGTGGCGCAACCGGTGGCTGTCCAACGGGATGATGGTGATCTGCGCGCTGCTCTTCATCGCTCTTGCGGTCAACGAGGTCAAGGACGTGTTCGTCGAGAACTTCTAGCCCCAGCGATGACTCCGGCCCCGGTCCCAGGTCGATACTGGCGAGAGCACCTCAGGAGGACACCATGGGCAAGGTCATCGCGAGCATCACGACATCGGTCGACGGCTACATCACCGGACCCGACGACCGACCGGGCTGCGGGCTCGGCGTCGGCGGTGAACGCCTGCACTACTGGGTGATGGGCGGTCCCTGGACCTACGACGGCGAGCACGACGTCAACGGCATGGCGGGGGAGGACAAGGCGTTCTACGAGAGCCTCACCAGCGAGCTGGGCGCGGGAATCTGCGGCCGCGGGATGTACGAGGCCGCCGGCGCGTGGGGCGGCCAGAACCCGTTCCCCGCGCGACTGATCGTGCTCACCCACCGGATCGAGGACCAGCCGGACCCCGCGACCGGATTCCACTTCGTCGACGGCTTCGACCACGCGATGCACTGCGCGCGTGAGGACGCCGGCGACAAGGACATTGCGCTGGGCGGCG
This sequence comes from uncultured Actinomycetota bacterium, assembly GCA_963769475.1. GTDB lineage: Bacteria > Actinomycetota > Actinomycetes > Propionibacteriales > Nocardioidaceae > Nocardioides. The sequence goes on from CAVYLX010000011.1 coordinate 169,679, forward strand.
GGGCGGACCTGATCCGGCAGGGACTCGCGGCGGGGGTGGTCGACGAGCTGGCGATCTCGACGGCACCGGTGGTGCTGGGAGCGGGCAAGCACCTGTTCGAGGGCTTCACGAAGGACTTCGATCTCGAGCCGCTCTCGGTGCACCAGTCGGCATATGCGACCCACGTGAGGTACGCCGTCGTCCGGTAGCGGGCGGCTCGCGCATCGCCGAACGGGCTAGGTGCGATGGCCGATGGTCACCAGCGCGCTGCACGGCTTCATCGTCTACTTCGTCTACGGCCGCGGCCACAGCCGCCTGGCAGGGAGTCACTCGGTGGCCAGACCAGCGGCGGGGGTGACCCGGGCGGCCCGCCGGGCGGGGAGGACGCCGGCGAGGAGGCCGGCGACTCCCGCGACCAGGACCACCAGCGCCAGCTGACCGATCGGGAAGGCCACGGTCGCGCCCTCGAAGACGGGCTCGACCAGTGACTGCACGCCCACCCACGCGAAGGCCACACCGAGCGTCGTACCGATCAAGGTCGCCACCACCGAGAGCAGCACCGCCTCGATCGCGAGCGTCGTCCGCAGCTGACGCCGGGTGAGGCCGAGCGCCCGCAGGAGGGCGTTCTCGCGGGCGCGCTCGAGCACGGAGAGCCCCAGCGTGTTGGCGATGCCGATCAGGGCGATCACGACCGCGATGCCGAGCAGCCCGACCACCGCGCCGGTCAGCACGTCCAGCTGGAGGTCGACGAACGCGCGGTCGCCGAGACCGTTGACCACCTCGGCCTCGTAGCGGCCGGCCAGCGCCTCGAGGTCGCCGCCCAGATCCTCCGGGTCGGCGTCGTCGGTGGCGCGCACCCAGATCGCCTGGGTCGTGGGCGCATCCGTGAGCTGGGCCAGGGTCGTCGGTGCGATCAGGGCCGCGCGTCCCCAGCCCTCGCCGGTGACGATCCGTAGCCGCTCGGTGCGGTCGCCGACGGTCACCGTCACCCGGTCGCCTTCCGACTGGCCGTCGCCGAGCTCGGACCAGTCCAGCCGGATCACGCCGGCCCGCGGCGACAGCGTCGACGAGTCGCCGCGGCCGAGGCCGGCGGCGTCGCCACCCGCGAGCACCGGGATCTGACCGATCCCCTCGACCTTCGCGAGTACGCCGGGTACGGCGACCGCCTCGGCCACCCCGGGAGTGGCGCGTACGTCGTCGAGCAGGTCGGCGGGCAGCGACTCGGAGGTCGCGGTGACCACGCCGTCGAGCGGGTGCTGCTCGTCCATCTCGGACCCCACCGCGGCCCGGGCGCTGGCCATGCCGGTGAGGACCGCGGTGGTCAGGGTGACACCCACCAGCAGCGAGGCCGTGGTGGTCGCGGTCCGGCGCGGGTTGCGCACGGCGTTGTCGGTGGCGAGCCGGCCCGGAGCGCCGGCGATCCGTCGGGCCAGCTGGCCGAACACGCGGATCAGCGCCGGCACGAGCACCGGGCCGAGCAGCAGCACGCCGGCGAACGTGGCGGCGCCGCCGGCCACCATCACGTAGACGACCGAGGAGGCCACGGCGGCCGCGAGGAGCAGGACCCCGATGACAACCGAGCCGATCCCCAGCGCGATCCGCCAGCGGCCGGCACTGGTGCGCACGTCGACGCCGGTGTCCGGACGCAGCGCGGCCAGGGGGCTGACCGTGACCGCGCGGCGGGTGGGCAGCCACGACGCGACCAGCGTGACCAGGGTGCCGACGGCCAGGCCGGCGGCGTACCAGCCAGGGGCGATGTCTACGTCGCCCAGTCGGGCCTCCGGCCACCGGCTGTTGATCAGCGCGACCACTCCGTGGCCGAGTGCGGTGCCGATCGCCAGTGCGAGCAGCGACGAGCCGATACCGAGGGCGAGCGCCTCGGACCGGATCGACCGCTGCACCTGGCGACGGGTCGCGCCGACGCAGCGCATCAGGGCGAAGTCGCGCTGCCGCTGGGCGAACAGGATCGAGAAGGTGTTGGCGATGACCAGCACCGAGACGAACAGCGCGATCGCGGCGAAGAGCAACAGGATGATGGCCAGCACGTTGACGCCCTGGTTGGCCTCGATCTGTGCCTCCTCGACGAAGTCGTCCTTCAGCTGCACGTTCGCGTCAGGAGCGATGGCGGTGATGGCGTCGGTCTGCTGGTCCAGGGAGCCGGGTCCGGCCCAGGCCACGCTGTCGACGTAGGTCTCGTCGGCCCAGGTGGCCAGGTCGGCCCAGGTGACGTAGACCTGGGCGTAGACGATCGTGGCGGGTGAGTCGACGAGCGCGGTGACCGTCAGGTCTCTGGCGTCGGCGCCGGTGCCGATCCGGAGCTGGTCGCCGAGCTCGACGCTCTCCTTCTTGGCCACGTTGATGTCGACCGCGGCCTCGCCGGGGCCGGTCGGGAAGCGGCCCTCCTCGAGCACCTGCCAGCGCAGACCCGGGCTGGTGGTGATCTGGGCGACATCGACGTCGTCGGCGACTTGCTTGCCGTCGCGCTGCACCGGCTGGATGGTCCACCCGAGCAGCGCGGCGTCGCCGCCGGAGTCGGCGGCGCCATCGACCAGGGCCGCGGCCTCCTCGCCGGTGATGCCATCGACGACGAGGTCCGCCCCTTCGAAGGGCACGGCGACGCCGGCCTGCATCCCGTCACGCGCGGCGGAGGACAGCGCGGCGGTGACCACGATGAACGAGACGCCGATGGTCACGGCGAGCACGGCCGCGAGGTAGCGGCGCGTGTGGGTGCGCAGCGACGCGAGCAGGATCGACCTCATCGGACGCCACCTGTCAGCGCGGTCACGAGCTGCTCGGACGTCGGCGCGGTCAGCTGGGCGTGGATGCGGCCGTCGGCGATGACCACCACGTCGTCGGCGTACGCCGCCGCCTCGAGCTCGTGGGTCACCATCACCACGGTCTGGCCGAGCTCGCGCACCGAGCGGCGGAGGAAGCCGAGGACCTCTGCGGAGGTGGTGCTGTCGAGGTTGCCGGTGGGCTCGTCGGCGAAGACGATCGCGGGGTTCGTCACCAGGGCGCGGGCGATCGCCACCCGCTGCTGCTGTCCGCCGGACAGCTCGCTGGGCCGGTGGCTCAACCGGTCGCGGAGGCCAAGAGTGTCGACGACCAGGTCGAAGCGTTCGCCGACCTTGGCTCGCTTGTGCCCGGCCAGCTCGAGCGGGAGCAGGATGTTCTGCTCGGCGGTGAGCATCGGCAGCAGGTTGAACGACTGGAACACGAAGCCGACGTGGTCGCGCCGGAACGTCGTCAGCGCGGTGTCGTCGAGGGTCTCGAGGGCGACGCCGGCGACAGCCACGCGGCCCTCGGTCGGCAGGTCGAGCCCGGCCAGGCAGTGCATGAGCGTGGACTTGCCGGAGCCGGAGGCGCCCATGATGGCCGTGAACCGGCCGGCGGGAAGGTCGAGGTCGACCCCGCGCAGCGCATGCACGGCGGCGTCGCCCTTGCCGTAGACGCGGGTCAGGTCGCGGGCGCTGGCGGCCAGGGTGGCGGTCGGGATGGGTTCGGGGAGAGTCGTCTGGATCATGCCGACGACGCTGTCAGGATCCGGCGTACCGATCGTCAGGCCGCGGGATGGTCCTGGGGTCCATCTGGGGGATGACGTGGCGGCGGCGCTGCGTCATCAAGGGATGCAGACGAACCGCCGCTTCCCCCGGTGAATTGGCCGTGGGAAGCGGAGACTCTCCTACATACCGTGATGAAGCAGCGACAACTTCAGCCGACGAGCTTGGCGCCGTACGCCAGCACGACGAGCTGCACCCGGTCGCGCGAGCCGGTCTTGGCGAGGACCCGGCTGACGTGGGTCTTCACGGTGGCCTCGGCGACGTAGAGCTCGGCGGCGATCTCCTGGTTGGAGAGGCCGCGGCCGACCAGCACCAGCACCTCGAGCTCGCGCTCGGTCAGGTCGACCAGCCGCGCGTCCGGCACAGCCGGCGTCGGGTCGGGCAGGGCGGCGGCGAAGTGCTCCAGCAGCCGGCGGGTGGTGCTGGGCGCGACCACCGAGTCGCCGGCATGCACGGTCCGGATCGCGTCGAGCAGTTCCTCGGGTCGCGCGTCCTTGAGCAGGAACGCCGCCGCGCCCGCCCGGATCGCCGCGAAGGCGTGCTCGTCCAGGTCGAAGGTGGTGAGTACGACGACCCGGGGCGCGCCCTCGCCCGCGGTGATCCGCCTGGTGGCCTCGACGCCGTCGAGACGCGGCATCCGGACGTCCATCAGCACCACGTCACAGCTGGTGACCGAAAGCAGCTCGACCGCCTCCTGGCCGTCGCCGGCCTCGCCGACCACCTCGAGGTCGGGCTGGCTCTCCACCAGCATCCGGAAGCCGGCCCGGACCATCTGCTGGTCGTCGACGAGGAAGACGCGGATTGTCATTGGGGGAGCCTCACAGGGGAAGCCTCGCCTGGACCCGGAAGCCGCCGTTGGGCCGGGGTCCGGCCTCGACCGTGCCCTCGTGGGCCAGCACCCGCTCGCGCATGCCGAGGAGCCCGAGGCCATGGCCGTCGTCGAGCGCCGAGGCACCGCGACCGTCGTCCTCGACCACGATCTCGATGTCGTCGTCGACGTGCACCCGCACGTGCGTGGTGGCCGCGGGCCCGGCGTGCTTGCGAGCGTTCGTGAGCGCCTCCTGCACCACGCGGTACGCCGTCAGCGCCAGGCCGTCGGGCACCGGCCGTTCCAGCCCGACCAGCTCCGCGTGCACCTGCTCCTCGGCGGCCAGCGCCGCGATGTCGGCGAGCCGGGGCTGCGGCGCGGTGCCGGTCTCCTCGGCGCGCAGCAGCCCGAGCAGCCGCCGCATCTCGGTCAGCGCCTCGCGCCCGGTGGTGGAGATGTCGGCCAGCGCGGTGGTGGCGAGCGCGGGATCCGAAGGAGCGGCGTACCTCGCCCCGTCGGCCTGCACCACCATCACGGTCAGCCCGTGCGCCACGACGTCGTGCATCTCGCGCGCGATCCGCGCCCGCTCGTCCGACGCCGCCAGCGCCACCTGTTGGGCGGCCTCCCGCTCGATCCGCTCGCCGCGCTCGATCAGGGCGTCGACGTACGCCCGCCGGGTCCGGCCCTGCGTGCCCAGCGCCCAAGCCGTGACCACGATGCCGGCCATGGTGAGGAAGTAAGGCGAGAACGTGCTCGCCTTCACCGTCGAGTCGAAGCCCAGCAGCCAGTCGACCGAGGCCGCCGCCGCGGCGACCAGGGCCACTCCGAGAGCGACCGCAGCCGGGACCGCGGAGGAGAAGCGCGCGACCGAGTAGAGCGCGATCGGGAACGCCACCTGGCTGTGCAGCGGCACGTCGATCATCAGCACCTGGGCACCGCTGGCGACGGCGACGGCGGCGAAGACGCCGATGGGGTGGCGACGCCGCCACAGCAACGGCACCAGCTGCGCCGTGGCCAGGACCATCCACTCCCAGTCGACCCCGGCCAGCGGGTAGGCCAGGGTCGGCAGCATCAGTACGCCGACGGTCGCGACGTCCAGCCAGCGCTGAGCCCACGCCGGCAGCCGCCACGGCTGTCGGGAGGTGGGTCCGGCGTCCATGGCGTCACGGTAGACCGGCGGCACGAGGGCGGCGTCAGCCCACGGGATGACGGCGGTCGACCGCGAGTAGGGTGCGGCGCATGACCAAGTGGGAGTACCTCACCGCGCCGATCCTCACGCACGCGGCCAAGCAGATCCTCGACAACTTCGGCTCCGACGGATGGGAGCTGGTGCAGATCGCGCCCGGGATGAACCCCGAGAACCTGGTCGGCTACTTCAAGCGGCCCCTCGAGTCATGAGCGGCCCGGAGGAGCGCCTGGCCGAGCTCGGGCTGGCGGTGCCGGAGGTGGCCAAGCCGGTGGCGGTCTACGTGCCCGCCGTACGCAACGGCAACCACGTCTTCACCTCGGGCCAGCTCCCGATGAAGTCGGGGGAGCTGATGCTGGCCGGCAAGGTGGGCGACGACGTCACTGCCGAGGAGGCCTACGAGTGCGCGCAGCAGTGCGCGCTCAACGCCCTCGCTGCCGTCAAGTCCGTCGTCGGCGACCTGTCGGCCGTGAAGCAGGTGGTCAAGGTCGTGGTGTTCGTCGCCTCGACGCCCGACTTCACCGGCCAGCCCGGAGTGGCCAACGGAGTCTCCGAGCTGCTCGGCAAGGTGTTCGGTGACGCTGGGGTGCACGCGCGCTCGGCTGTCGGCGTCTCCGCGCTGCCGCTCGACGCGCCCGTGGAAGTCGAGCTGCTCGTCGAGGTCTCGTGAAGATCCCGCTGCCTCCGGTGCCTCTGCCGGAGCGGTTGGTCGAGCTGGCCAAGGAGTACGACGACGGCACCCGCGAAGCCGTCGAGCCCCGCAACGCAGCGACCGTGGTGCTGCTGCGGCCCGGGCCGGAGGGGCCCGAGGTCTACCTGCTGCGCCGCCAGGTCTCGATGGAGTTCGCCGGCGGCATGTGCGTCTTCCCCGGAGGTGGGGTCGACCCGCGCGACTTCGACGCCGAGGTCGCCTGGGCCGGACCGGCTGCCGGGGAGTGGGCGGCTCGCCTCGGTGTCGACGAGGACATGGCGCGGTCGCTGGTGTGTGCTGCGGTGCGCGAGACGTTCGAGGAGTCGGGCGTGCTGCTGGCCGGGCCCTCCGCCGAGGAGGTCGTCGCGGACACCACCGGCGCGGAGTGGGAGGCCGACCGCGTCGCGCTGGAGTCGCGCGAGCTGTCGATGACCGAGTTCCTCAACCGGCGCGGGCTGGTGCTGCGCACCGACCTGCTCGGCACCTGGGACGGCTGGCTGACGCCGGTCTTCGAGCCGAAGCGCTACCGCACGTGGTTCTTCGTCGCGCTGCTCCCCGAGGGGCAGCTGACCCGCGACGTGTCGACGGAGTCGTCGGAGGTGTCCTGGCTCCCCGCTCGCGCGGCGGCCGCTGGCGCCGACGCCGGTGAGGTGCTGATGCTGCCGCCGACGTACCTCACCTGCCTGGAGATCGGCGAGTACGCCGCCCCCGAAGACGTGCTCACGGCCGCCGACGGGCGGTCGGTCGAGATGTTCACGCCGAGCGTCGAGGCGCTGGACGACGGGTTCACGCTGTCGATGCCGGACCGGCTGCGGCCGCTGGTGGCGGAGCGCCGCCGCGCATGACCGCCTGGACCGGCGGGACCTTCGGCGAGCGCGGCCGCTGCTACCTGGCGCCCAATCCCGGGATCATGTCCCTCGACGGCACCAACACCTGGGTACTGCGCGAGCCGGGCGCCGAGCGCGCCATCGTGGTGGACCCGGGACCGGTCGAGAACGGGCACCTGGACCTGCTGGCCGAGGAGAGCGGCGACGTCGCTCTCGTGCTGCTCACCCATCACCACTTCGACCACTCCGAGGTCGCCCGTACCTTTGCCGAGCGCAAGGGCTGCGCGGTCCGAGCTCTCGACCCCGACTACTGCCTCGGTGCCGACCCGGTCGTCGACGGCGAGGACATCGAGGTCGACGGACTCCACCTCCAGGTGGTGACCACGCCGGGCCACACCGCCGACTCCATCTCCCTCCTGCTGCCCGCCGAGAAGACACTGCTCACCGGCGACATGGTGCTGGGCCGGGGCACGACGGTGGTCGCCTATCCCGACGGGCAGCTCGGCCCCTACTTCCAGTCCATCGACAAGATGCGGGCGCTGGTGACTGACGGCGAGGTGGCAACGATCTGGCCGGCTCACGGCCCCGTGCTGGACGACGCGGGCGGCGTGCTCGACTACTACCGGGCCCATCGCAGGGAGCGGCTATCACAGGTGCAGGACGCGCTGCGCGAGCTCGGGGTCACCGTGAGCCCGGAGTCAGCGGACGACGAAGAGCTCCCGCGCAAGGTGGTCGAGGTCGTCTACCGCGACGTCGACGAAAGTCTCTGGGGTGCGGCCGAGTGGTCGGTCCGCGCCCAGCTGGCTTACCTCGCCACCGACGACTGACGACGCCGCCACCAGAGGCGACCGAGCAGGGCGAGTACGCCGGCGACGCCGACGACGATCGCGACCTTGGCGCCGTCCGACCCGCCCTCCTCGTCCTGGTCCTGGACCCAGGCAGGGTCGGGACGATCCACCGTCGAGTCCGTGCGGGTCAGCAGGTCGACGGCGACGGTCACCGACTGCGCCTCGATCTCGCCCACCTCGCGGAGGGTGCCGCCGGCAGCCAGGTCCACGAGCGACAGGTAGGTGGTCTCCCCGAACGGGGTGTGGGTCCGGCCGACGACCTGACCGTCGATCAGGCCCAGCGGAAGCAGGCTGATCTGGCCCAGGGCCGGCGCCTCCACCCAACCGCCGGGCGTGGCCAAGCGGTAGTCGATCCGGTAGTCGTCCTCTTCGCCGCTGCCTCGTTCGATCGTCTCGAGCAGGACGCCGTCCTCGAGGCGTCAGCACGATGGGGTACCAGTTGCTCGTCGGTGGTCGCGTCTCGAGCACCGTGCCGTCCCACCAGACGAGCTCGTCGAGATTGGCCATCACCACTCGCCCATCGTTGCCCACGGCGAAGTACGTCTGCTCCTCTCGTCGGCCGGTCGATCTGCTCGGAGGTCAACGAGTCGGGTGCGATGCGCCCGGCGATCGGCGCACCTGCGGACCAGCCGGTGTCGTTCCTACCTGTTGCGATCGACTCCACGCCGTCCCAGACCAGCCAGCGGCTGTCGGGAGACCAGTGGAACGTGTAGACGAAGATGCCCGGCGGTCCCGGCACGATGATCATGCGCTGGTCTCCGGTCTCCAGGTCCAGGATCCGCACCCCCGACAGGGCGTCCGCCTTCTGCTTCTCGGACCAGCCCCAGGCGAGCTGGCGGCCATCGGGTGACAGGGACATGGCGCCCTGGAGCCGCTGGCGTTCGCGGAAGCCGGGCAGGGCCAGCGCGCGGTAGGTCCCGTCCTCGGCATCGATGACGACGGCGCTCTCGGCGGACTCCGACATCAGCGCCACCGCAGCGCGGCCGACCGCAAGGTCGTCGGTGGGCGTGAGCGTCTCGGCGGGCACCGAGTGGATGACCGACGGGCACCCCGACGCCGCCGTTGTCGGCCGGCTGCTGCTTGTCGGTGCGATCCGGCAGCCAGGCGGCCAGCCCGCCGGCGATGGCGATGACGACGGCGACTGCGCCGATCACGGCCAGCCGGTCGCGCCGACGAGCGCGCTGGGCGCGACCGAACGTGTCATCCGGCACGTCGACCACCGGCGCCCGGTCGCCGATCCGGGCCAGCTCCTGCCGCAGCTCCTCGGTGCTCATGACGCGTCCCCGATCAGCTCGGCCAGCTCAGGAGCCAGGGTGCGGAGCCGGGCGAACGCCTGGCGGGTCGTGGACTTGACGGTGCCCGCGCCGATGCCGAGCACCTGGCCGGTCTGCACCTCGGTGAGGTCCTCGAAGTAGCGCAGCACCAGCACGGTCCGCTGCTTCGTGGTCAGTCGGGCGAGCGCCTGCTCGAGGGTGAGCCGGAGGTCGGGATCAGCGGCGGTCGTCGGCACGTCGTAGTCGCCGAGGGCGGTCTCCTTGAGCTTGCGCTGCCGCCACCAGGAGACGTTCTGGGTGTAGAGGATCCGGCGTACGTAGGGCTCCGGGTCGCCCTGGATGCGGTGCCAGGAGCGCGCTGCCTTGAAGAGGGCGGTCTGCACGAGGTCCTCCGCCAGGTGGGCGTCCCCGGTGAGGAGGTACGCCGTACGCGACAGGGCAGGCGTGCGCGCCACGACGAATGACCCGGAACTCGTCCTCAGGACTCACGGTGCCCCCTTCCACCTCCTACGACGCACCAGAGGCAGGGTTCGGGGGTCACCCGTTCGGAACCGGTTCCTGAGGAGGCGAGGGACGAGCCGTCTCGAAGGGCTGACGGGTCAACGGGCGCGGCGGGCCAGGCGCTCGACGTCCATGAGCACGACCGAGCGGGGCTCGAGGCGCAGCCAGCCGCGGGCGGCGAAGTCGGCCAGCGCCTTGTTGACCGTCTCGCGGGAGGCGCCGACCAGCTGGGCCAGCTCCTCCTGGGTGAGGTCGTGGTGCACGTGGACGCCGTCGTCGGCGGTGCGGCCGAAGCGGTCGGCGAGGTCGAGCAGGGCCTTGGCCACGCGGCCGGGCACGTCGGAGAAGACGAGGTCGGCGACGACGTCGTTGGCCCGGCGCAGGCGGCCGGCGAGCTGGGACGAGCAGACCGCGGGCCACCATCGGGCGACCCTCGAGCCAGCGCAGCAGGTCCTCGTGCGAGAGCGAGGCGAAGCTCGAGTCGGTGACAGCGGTGACCGTCGCCGAGCGCGGGCCGGGGTCGAAGAGCGACAGCTCGCCGAACATCTGGCCGGGGCCGAGGATCGCCAGGAGGTTCTCGCGGCCGTCGGAGGAGGTGCGGCCGAGCTTCACCTTGCCGTCGAGCACGATGTAGAGCTTGTCGCCGGAGTCACCCTCGTGGAAGAGCACATCGCCACGGCGGACGCGGCTCTCGGACATGGACGCCCGCAGTGCCGTCGCCGCCTCGTCGTCGAGAGCGCTGAACAGCGGAGCTTGGCGGAGTACGTCGTTGTCCACGGATCCTCCTAGGGGATGACGTCAGGCGCGATCCTATCCAGTGGTCTAGGTCACAGGTAATCAGGATCCCCCACCGAGCAGGGCCGGCTACGCCCGAAGGGACCTGTCGGGAGCGGCGCCGTAGGCTGACCGGGTGCCCGACCCAGCGCCCGAGACCGAGACCCCCACGTCCCTGGTCCGGCGCGCGCGGAAGATCGACCGGGTGCTGGCCGACACCTATCCCGACGCGAAGTCCGAGCTCGACTTCGACAGCCCGTTCCAGTGCCTGGTGGTCACCGTCCTGTCCGCGCAGACGACCGACAAGCGGGTCAACGCGGTGCGCCCGACCCTGTTCGCGGCCTACCCCGACCCCGCCGCCATGGCCGCCGCCGACCGCACCGACCTGGAGACCATCCTCGGTCCGCTGGGGTTCTTCCGGGCCAAGACCGAGTCGCTGCTGAAGCTGAGCGCGGCGCTGGTGGAGCGCTACGACGGCGAGGTGCCGCCCAAGCTCGCCGACCTGGTGACGCTGCCCGGCGTCGGCCGCAAGACGGCCAACGTCGTGCTCGGCAACGCCTTCGGCCTCCCCGGCATCACCGTCGACACCCACTTCGGTCGGCTTGTCCCGCCGCTTCGGCTGGACCGAGGAGACCGACCCGGTCAAGGTCGAGCACGCGGTCGGGGCGCTCTTCCCGAAGCGCGACTGGACGATGCTCAGCCACCACGTGATCTGGCACGGCCGCCGGATCTGCCACTCCACCAAGCCCGCCTGCGGTGCCTGCCCGGTGGCGAAGTGGTGCCCGGCGTACGGCGCGGGGCCGACCGACCCCGAGACCGCCGCCAAGCTGGTGAAGACCGAGAGCCGCGCATGAGACGGGCTGCCTGCGCGGCCGCTGGCGCTGCTGGCTCTGCGTGGTCCTCGCCGGATGCACGGACACGCCGGACATCGAGTTCCCCGGCAAGGCCCGGATCGACGTGGACACCCCTGAGCTGCGGCAGGAGAAGAAGGACGCCGGCGTCGAGCCGTGCCGGCCGGGCACGGGTGACAACGAGCTGCCCCGCCGTCACGCTGCCGTGCTTCGGCGGCGGGCCCGACGTCGACATCGCCGGGCTCGAGGGGCCGCTGCTGGTCAACGTCTGGGCCGGCTGGTGCGTCCCGTGTCGCAAGGAGATGCCGGTGCTCCAGGCCTTCTACGAGCAGTACGGCGAGCAGGTCGGCGTCGTCGGGATCAACGTCCGCGACCCGCAGACGGACTCGGCGATGGAGCTGGTCAAGGAGACCGGGTGTCACCTACCCGCTCATCGCCGACCCGCAACGACGACCTGGCCGGCCAGGACCCGTTCCAACCTGACGCTCGGGATCCCGATGATCATCTTCGTGCGCGCCGACGGGTCCGATCCAGCCGGTGTCCGGCGAGGTCGAGTCGGTCGACGAGCTGGTCGACCTGGTCGACACCAACCTCGGGATCCGGCTGTGACCTCGAGCGATCCAGCACAGCCCCATCCCGAGCTGCCCGAGTGGCTCCGACCGGTCGAGGCAGGGGCGCGCTCGATCACCGTGCACGAGCTGACCCGCTTCATGCCGCCGGAGGACTCCGACCCGCGGCGGGGCGCCGTACTCATGCTTTTCGGTGAGGGCGACGAAGGACCCGACCTGCTCCTCACCGAGCGGGCCCACCACATGCGGTCCCACCCCGGGCAGGTGTCGTTCCCGGGCGGCTCGATCGACGAGGGAGAGACCGCCCGCGAGGCGGCCCTGCGCGAGGCCGAGGAGGAGACCGGGCTGGACCCGTCCGGAGTCGAGATCTTCGCCGAGCTGCCCGAGCTGTGGCTGCCACCGAGCAACTTCGCGGTCACGCCGCTGCTGGCCTGGTGGCGCGAGCCGAGCCCGGTGCACGCGGTTTCCCTCGACGAGGTGCACGCGGTCTACCGGGTGCCGCTCGACGAGCTGATCGACGAGACCCACCGGATCGCGGTGAAGCACCCGAGCGGCTGGGTGGGTCCCGGCTTCCTGATCGGCGAGCGCAAGGACGTCATCCTCTGGGGCTTCACCGCCGGCATCATCTCCCGGCTCTTCGACTACCTCGGGTGGACCACCCCGCTCGACGACCCGCCGCTCCACGATCTCCCGAGCTACATGCTGCAGAGTGACCCCACTCGCACGGAGTTCAAGCCCAACACCGCGTTCCAGGCTCGTGCTGACTGGGAGAAGGGGTCGCAGTGAACGCCCTCGACTGGTTGTTGGTCGTGCTGGTGCTCGCGTACGCCCTCTCCGGCTACTGGCAGGGCTTCATCACCGGAGCCTTCGCCACCACGGGCCTGCTGCTCGGTGGTCTGTTCGGCGTCTGGCTGGCCCCGATCGCACTGGGCGACGCGGATCCGTCGCTGATGGTCTCGCTGGGCGCCCTGTTCATCGTGATCCTGGCCGCGTCGCTGGGCCAGGCGGCGCTGCAGCTGCTCGGAGCCCGGCTGCGCGAACGCATCACCTGGCAACCCGTCCGCGCGGTCGACGCCGCCGGCGGTGCCCTCCTGAGCGCGCTGGCCGTGCTGCTGGTCGCGTGGGCGCTCGGTGTCGCCGTCTCCGGCTCGCGGATCGACACGGTCACCCCGCTGGTGCGTGAGTCGGCGGTGCTCGGCAAGGTCAACGCCGCGCTTCCGCAGTCGGCGAGCAACGTGCTCCAGGCCTTCAACGACGTCGTCGGCACCAGCTTCTTCCCCCGCTACCTCGAGCCGTTCGCACCCGAGCGCATCGTCGAGGTCGGCCCCGGGCCGCAACGCCTGCTCACCGACCCCGACGTCATTCGCACCGAGCCGAGCGTGCTGAAGATCCGCGGCAGCAACGACTGCGGCCGCGGCATCGAGGGCACCGGCTTCGTCTACGCGCCCGGCCGGCTGATGACCAACGCCCACGTGGTCGCCGGCGTCGACGACCCCGAGGTCGAGATCGAAGGCACCACCGAGCCGGCCGACGTCGTCTACTACAACCCCGACCTCGACATCGCCGTGCTGAGCCTCGACACCGGCAGCCTCGACGGCCTGCCCTTCGACACCTCCGCCGAGGAGAAGGACGGCGTCGCCATCCTCGGCTACCCCCAGGACGGCCCCTACGACGTCCAGGTCGGCCGGATCCGCTCCGAGCAACGCCTCCGCTCACCTGACATCTACGGCGACGGCACGGTCATCCGCGAGGTCTTCTCGGTGCGAGGCCTCGTCCGCCCCGGCAACTCCGGCGGCCCGATCGTCGACTCCGACGGTGACGTAGTGGGCGTGGTCTTCGCGGCTTCGGTCACCGACGACGAGACCGGCTACGCGCTCACCGCCGACCAGGTGTCGGAGAGTGCGGAGGACGGGCGGGCGAGCTCCGACGAGGTCAGCACCGGCGATTGTGCGGGCTGAGGTCCCAAGGGGTGCCGACCCGGCTTGAGTTGGCGGCCCAGCGCGTCGACCCGGCTCGCGTTGGCGGGCCGAGCGCGTCGACCCGGCTTGAGTGGTCAGATCTCGGCGTCGACCCGTCACCAAGAAGAGCCGGGTCGACCGTGTACGGCGTCAAGGAGAGCCGGGTCGACCCTGTACGGCGTCAAGAAGAGCCGGGTCGGCGTCGAATGACGTCAACAAGAGCCGGGTCGGCACACTCGGGGTGCGCTCGGCTGCGTCAGCTCTTGCCGCGGAGGGCCCGCGGAATCTCCTTGCCCTGCTCGATCGCCTTCTCGGGCGCCTTGACCTTCTTGACCTTCTTCACGCCCATGAACCCGAGGAGTCCGGCGAGGAGGAGGTAGAGGCCGAAGACGCAGAGGAAGGCCCAGTGGAGGGCGAGGCCGTCGCCGTTCCAGTTGATGAAGTAGGCGATCGCCACCGAGAGCATGATGATCGCGAGCAGGACGAGGAAGCCCGCGACCGCGAAGAGGGCCAGGCCCATCCCGCCGGCCTTGACGCTGACCTTGAGCTCGGACTTGGCGAGCTGGATCTCCTTGGAGACGAGGGTCGAGATGTCGCGGCTGGCGTCGTGGACGAGGCGACCGATGGTCGGCTCTTCGTCGGGGTTGACCTGCTGCGTTGCCATGTGAGTGTCCTCGGTGGTCCTGGTGGGAGCGTCGGGTCTGACCCTACCGATACCCCGTCACCCTCTCGGCTACAGTCGGCCCAGGTGAGCCGGGAAGTCTGGTCGGCACAAGCTTCCGACTACCGCTGAGGACATCCTGCCGTGATCCGACCCGATCCCCATTCGTCCGGCGACATCGCCGGTGACGACGTGTGGCGACGGGGGCCGACCTGGGCCGCCAGCAACAAGCCCCTGGCGCGTCTCGTGGCTCGGCCGGTGCGGGAGTTCCTCCGCATCGAGACCTCGGGCTCGCTGGTGCTGCTGGCCGCGACCCTGGCGGCCCTGGTGTGGGCGAACTCTCCCTGGTCGGGAGGCTACGACTCCTTCTGGCACACCCAGGTCTCAGTCGAGATCGGGTCTCTCCATATCGAGGAGAGCCTGCAGCACTGGGTCAACGACGCGCTGATGGTGATCTTCTTCTTCGTCGTCGGACTGGAGATCAAGTACGAGCTGGTCCGGGGCGACCTGCGCGACCCGAAGACCGCCGCGCTGCCCATCGTGGCCGCGATCGGCGGCATGGCCGTGCCGGCGCTGATCTACCTGGCAGTGGCCGGCGGCACCGAGGCGTCGTCGGGGTGGGGCATCCCGATGGCGACCGACATCGCGTTCGCGGTGGGTGTGGTGGGCCTGCTCGGACGCCGGATCCCGTCGGCCGCACGGCTCTTCCTGCTGACCCTGGCGATCGTCGACGACATCGGCGCGATCATCGTGATCGCGGTCTTCTACACCGACGACCTGGACCTGGTGTGGCTGAGCGTGGCGATCGTCCTGCTGGTCCTGATGGTGGTGATGCGACTGGTCCGCATCTGGGCGATCACGGCCTACGTCGTGGTCGGGGTCGGCGTCTGGTTCGCGACGCTGGAGTCGGGGGTGCACGCGACCCTGGCCGGCGTGGCGATCGGTCTGATCACCCCAGCGATCGGCGCTGCTCAACGAGGACGTGGCGCGGCAGTACGCGCACCGCGCCCTGCGCGACCGGGCCCTCGACCCCGACGAGCTGGTCCGGCTGCGTTTCCTGTTCGGCGAGTCGGTGCCGGTCGTCGAGCGGCTGCAGAACCTGCTGCACCCAGTCTCCGCGTACGCCGTGCTCCCTGTCTTCGCCCTGGCCAACGCCGGGGTCGATCTCCGGGGCGGCGTGCTCGGCGACGCCGTCACCTCGACGGCCGGGCTCGGCATCGCGGCCGGTCTCGTGGTCGGCAAGCCGCTCGGCATCCTGGTGGCGGCGTTCCTGGCCGTGCGACTGGGTCTGGGACGACTGCCGGACCGGACGTCGTGGCTGATGCTGGCCGGCCTCGGCGCCGTCGCCGGCATCGGGCTGACGGTGTCGCTGTTCATCGCCGGCCTGTCGTTCCCGGAGTCGCAGAGCCTGACCGACGACGCCAAGGTCGGCATCCTGCTCTCCTCGGTGATCGCAGCCGCGTTGGGGGTGCTCCTGCTGCTCGCCAGCTCCTCCAGGAGCGGTCAGGAGGCGGAGACCGACGAGACCCGACGATCCCGCCGTGCCCGAGGAGCCCCCGCCCAGCCGGGCGCAGATCAGAGGTAGCGCAGCCAGAGATAGGGCACGCACAGGGACACCGTCACCGCGGTGACTACCAGGCCGTACTTCGTGAACATCCAGAAGCTGATCGGATGTCCCTGCCGCGCCGCGATGCCCAGGGCGACCACGTTGGCGGACGCGCCGATGGCGGTGGCGTTGCCGCCGAGGTCCGCGCCGAGCGCCAACGCCCACCAGAGCACGCCCCCGTCGGGGCCCTGCTCGGCCACCAGGTCGGAGACGATCGGGCTCATCGTGGCAACGTAGGGGATGTTGTCCACGATGGCCGAGAGCACGGCCGACCCGCCCAGCAACCCCATCGTGGCCACTCCCAGCTGCCCCTCGGTGGCTTCCGCTGTCCGTTCCGCGACCGACGCCGATGACGCCGGTCTCGACCAGCCCGCCGACCATGACGAAGAGACCCGCGAAGAACAGCAGGGTCGGCCACTCGACCTCGTCGAGCGCATGGGAGATGTCGATGTCGGTGATCACCAGGAGCAGGCCCGCGCCGAGCAGGGCCACGACCGAGGGTTCGTAGTGGAGCACCGGATGGAGGACGAAAGCGGCGACGACCAGCGCCAGCACGGCGAGCGACTTCGCCAGCAGCGCGGGATCGGTGATCGCCTCGCGCTCGTTGAGCTTCATCACCGAGGCCGCGCGTTCGGCGTCGTAGTGGAAGTGCGATCGGAACAAGCACCGGCAGAGCAGGCAGAAGACCGCCAGGAGCACGATGACGATGGGCGCCATGTGCACCAGGAAGTCGTTGAAGCTCAGGTCGGCCCGCGCCGCGATGATGATGTTCGGCGGGTCACCGACCAGGGTGGCCGCACCACCGATGTTGGAGGCCATCACCTCGGCGATGATGTACGGCTCGGGCCGCAGCCCCAGCCGCTGGCACACCAGGAAGGTGACGGGTGCGATCGAGCAGCACCGTCGTGACGTTGTCGAGCAGCGCCGACGCGCCAGCTGTGAGCAGGCACAGCATCACCATCAGCCGGTAGGCCTTGCCGCTGGTCCGCTTGGCGGTCCAGATCGCCAGGTACTCGAAGACTCCGGTGCGGCGCAGCACCGAGACGATCACCATCATCCCGAAGAGCAGGAAGATGACGTTCCACTCGATGCCGGTGTGGTCGTCGAAGAAGGCCTTCTCCGCATCGGTGATGCGCAGCAGCAGCATCAGGGCCGCGCCGCCGAGGGCGACCTTGGTGCGGTGGATCTTCTCCGTGGCGAGCAACACGTAGGCCACGACGAAGATGCAGATGGCGATGGTTGCCACGTGGGCTCCTGAGGGGTCGACGACAAGGTCGCCGACCAGACTTCCCGGCACTCCTGTGCGCGACCCTATCGTCCGGCTCCACGGCCCGGCCGAGGCTGTCCTCGCTCCCGGCTCCGTCCGTTAGGGTCGGTGGGGTGAAGGCACAGGAGCTCGCGGCGCCCTATCCGACGGTGCGGGCGGACTCGCCGGCAGCGGACGCAGCCCGGCTGCTGACCGAGCAGCATCGCCCCGGCCTGGTCGTGGTCGACGAGCACGACCATCCCGTCGCGATCCTCCCGGGCTCGCAGGTCCTGCGCTTCCTGATCCCGCCCTACGTGCAGGACGATCCTGCGCTGGCGCGGGTGCTGGACGAGGAGTTCGCGGACAACCTGTGGGACGCCTTGGCCGACAAGAACGTCGCCGAGATGCTGCCGAAGGACGCGCCCTCCGCTGCCCGTGGTGCAGGCCGACGACACGATGCTGGAGATCGCGGCCGTGATGGCCGCCAACCGCTGCCCTCTGGCGGCCGTGGTCGACGGACCCGGGAAGGAGGCGTCCCTGATCGGCGTGATCAGCGTCGCCCAGCTGTTGGAGGCCCTCCTCGTCGGTCGGGTCAGCGAGCCCTGAGCGTCAGTCCTCGCCCTTGCCGGAGTCGATGCCCTTCTCGATCAGCTCCATCACCGAGGAGTCGGCGAGGGTGGTGACGTCGCCGATCTCGCGGTGCTCGGCGACGTCCTTGAGCAGGCGGCGCATGATCTTGCCCGAGCGGGTCTTGGGCAGCTCGGCCACGATCATGATCTGGCGCGGCTTGGCGATCGCGCCGATCTCCTTGCGGACGTGGTTGCGCAGCTCCTCGACGATGTCCTCGCCGCCGTCGCCGGCCTCGTCGCGCAGGATGACGAACGCGCAGACCGCCTGGCCGGTGTCCTCGTCCTTGGCGCCGACGACGGCGGCCTCGGCCACCTTCGGGTGCGAGACCAGGGCCGACTCGATCTCGGTGGTGGAGAGACGGTGGCCGGAGATGTTCATGACGTCGTCGACCCGGCCGAGCACCCAGAGGTCACCGTCGGTGTCCTTCTTGGCGCCGTCGCCGGCGAAGTAGTAGCCCTTGCCCCCAACTTTGGATCCTGGGTACTTCGACCAGTAGGTGTCGATGAAGCGGTCGTCGTCGCCCCAGATGGTGCGCAGCATCGCCGGCCACGGCTTGGTCAGCACCAGGTAGCCGCCGGAGCCGTCGGGCACCGACTCGCCCTCCTCGGTCACCACGTCGGCTCCGACGCCGGG
The DNA here is from genome assembly GCA_963769475.1 of uncultured Actinomycetota bacterium. GTDB lineage: Bacteria > Actinomycetota > Actinomycetes > Propionibacteriales > Nocardioidaceae > Nocardioides. The sequence goes on from CAVYLX010000011.1 coordinate 188,281, forward strand.
GATCGGGATCATCGCCGACCCGGGCTTGCCGTGGGTGACGCCGGGCAGCGGGCTGATCATGATCATGCCCGTCTCGGTCTGCCACCAGGTGTCGACGACGGGGGTGCGGTCGCCGCCGATGACGTTGCGGTACCAGATGTAGGCCTCGGGGTTGATCGGCTCGCCGACCGAGCCGAGCAGCCGCAGCGAGGACATGTCGAACTGGTCGGGGATCTCCTTGCCCTGCTTCATGAACGACCGGATCGCGGTGGGCGCGGTGTAGAAGATCGAGACCTTGTGGTCCTGGATGATCTTCCACCAGCGGCCGCGCTCGGGGCTGTCGGGCGTGCCCTCGTAGAGCACCTGGGTCACGCCGTTGGCCAGCGGGCCGTAGACGATGTAGCTGTGGCCGGTGACCCAGCCGATGTCGGCGGTGCACCAGTAGACGTCGGTCTCCGGCTTGAGGTCGAAGACCGCCCAGTGCGTGTACGCCGCCCCGGTCAGGTAGCCGCCGGTCGTGTGCAGGATGCCCTTCGGCTTGCCGGTGGTGCCGGAGGTGTACATGACGTAGAGCGGGTGCTCGGAGTCGAAGAACTCGCACTCGTGCTCGGTCGAGGCGCCGTCGACCGCGTCGTGCCACCAGACGTCGACGTCGTCGTCCCACTCGACGTCCTGACCCGTGCGGCGTACGACCAGCACCTTGTCGACGACGTCCGGTCTTGGTGCGCGCCTCGTCGACCGCCGGCTTCAGCGCCGAGGGGGCGCCGCGGCGGTAGCCACCGTCGGAGGTGATCACGACCTTGGCCTGGCAGTCCTCGAGCCGGGTGGCCAGGGCGTCGGAGGAGAACCCACCGAAGACCACGGTGTGCGGTGCGCCGATGCGCGCGCAGGCCAGCATCGCCACGATCGCCTCGGGGATCATCGGCATGTAGATCGCGACCCGGTCGCCCTTCTCGACGCCGAGGTCGGTCAGCGCGTTGGCGGCCTGGGAGACCTCGTCCTTGAGCTGGGCGTAGGTGATGTCGCGGGTGTCGTCCTCGGGCTCGCCGACCCAGTGGAAGGCGACCTGGTCACCCTTGCCGGCCTCGACGTGCCGGTCGACGCAGTTGTACGCCGCGTTGATGGTGCCGCCCACGAACCACTTCGCGAACGGCGGGTTGTCCCAGTCGAGGACCCGGTCCCACTTCTGGTCCCAGCTCAGGCGCTCGGCCTGCTCGGCCCAGAAGGCCTCGGGGTCCGCGTCGGCTCGGGCGTACGCCTCCTCCTTGAGGTTCGCGTTCTCCGCCAGGTCGGCCGGCGGCTCGAACCGACGGTCCTCCTTGAGCAGGTTCGACAGGGTTTCTTCACTCACGATGTTGCTCCCGTGGTCGTTCGTTCGGTAGTCGATGCGTCGGCACTGTTCACCCTAGGACTCCCGCTCCAGCGGCGGGAGGGTCGTGTGCCTGAGACCGATCCATGGACCGGCGTCAGGCACACGACCAGACCCCCCGAGTCTGGCCCGCTGACCCCGCTGGTGCGCCCGAGGCGAGGTCAGCGGGAGTTTCAGTGCTCGACCGCCTTCTCCGAGCCGGCCCCGGTCAGGGAGCGGACCTCGAGCTCGACGTACGCCGCCTCGGCCTCGGGCTCACGCGAGGTGAGCGTGCCCAGGATGCCGAACAGGAAGCCGGCCGGGATCGAGACGATGCCCGGGTTGGCCAGCGGGAACCACGAGAAGTCGACGCTGGTCCAGAACACCCCGATCGGGCCGGACACCGTCGGCGAGAAGAACACCAAGCCGACGCAGGTGATGAGACCGCCGTAGATCGCCCACGTCGCGCCACGGGTGTTGAACCTCTTCCAGAACAGGTTCATCACCAGCGCCGGCAGGTTGGCCGACGCCGCGACCGCGAAGGCGAGTGCCACCAGGAACGCGATGTTCAGCTCCTGGGCGAAGATCGACAGCACGATGGCGACACCGCCGATCCCGAACGCCGCGATCCGAGCGACCCTGACCTCGTCCTTCTCGCTGGCCTGGCCCTTCTTGATGACGTTGGCGTAGATGTCGTGAGCAACCGACGACGCCGACGTCAGGGTCAGGCCCGCGACCACGGCGAGGATCGTGGCGAAGGCAACGGCCGCGATGAACGCCAGCAGGATCGCGCCGCCACCGGAGCCTGGCCCTCCGCCCACCTCCTCGGCCAGGAGTGGCGAGGCCAGGTTGCCGCCGCTGTTGGCCACGTCGCTGCCTTCGGCCGGTGTTGAGCAGAGCCGCCGCACCGAACCCGAGCACCAGCGACATCAGGTAGAACGAGCCGATCAGGCCGATCGCCCAGTTCACCGAGGTGCGTGCGTCCTTGGCGGTCGGCACCGTGTAGAAGCGGATCAGGATGTGCGGCAGCCCGGCCGTGCCGAGCACCAGCGCCAGGCCGAGCGAGAGGAAGTCGATCTGGCTGGTCGTGCTGAGGCCGTACTTGAGACCGGGCTCGAGGAACTCCGACCCCTTGCCGGAGTTGTCGGCCGCGGCACCCAGCAGCGAGCTGAGGTTGAAGTCGAACTTCGCCAGCACCAGCACCGTGATCAGGACGGTGCCGCTCATCAGCAGCACCGCCTTGACGATCTGCACCCAGGTGGTGCCCTTCATGCCGCCGACGACGACGTAGAAGATCATCAGCAGCCCGACGGCGAGGATCGTGAACCGGATCGCCCACTCACCCTCGATGCCGAGCAGCAGCGTCACCAGGGCGCCGGCACCCACCATCTGCGCGAGCAGGTAGAAGATCGAGACGACGACCGTCGAGGAGGCCGCCGCCATGCGCACCGGCCGCTGCCGCATGCGGTAGGCGAGCTGGTCGGCCATGGTGTAGCGCCCCGAGTTGCGGAGCAGCTCGGCGACGAGCAGCAGGGCCACGAGCCAGGCGACCAGGAAGCCGATCGAGTAGAGGAATCCGTCATAGCCGATCAGCGCAATGGCGCCGGAGATGCCCAGGAACGACGCGGCGCTCATGTAGTCACCGGAGATGGCCAGGCCGTTCTGGAACCCGCTGAAGGAGCGCCCGCCGGCGTAGTAGTCGGCGGCGCTCTTGGTGTTGCGGCTGGCCCAGAACGTGATCGCGATGGTGATCGCGACGATCACCAGGAACAGGATCGTGGAGAGAGTCTCGGAGCTCATCAGGCCACCCCTCCGCCGTGTCCGGCGTGCTCGTCCTCGTAGCGCTGGTTGAGCTTGCGAGCGAGAGGATCGACGTTCTTCTCCATGTAGCGGCCGTAGAGATAGGCGATGACGAACGTCGAGACGAACTGGAGGATGCCGAAGACCAGCGCAATGTTGATGTTGCCGACGACCTTCGTGCTCATGAAGTCGTTCGCCCAGTTCGACATGACGACGTACAGCAGGTACCAGGCCATGAACGCGAACGTGGCCGGGAACACGAATCGCCGGAACTTGCTGCGCAGCTCCGCGAAGTCGGCCGTCTCCTGGAGCTCGACGTAGATCGGGTGGTCGGAGCGGTGGCCTCCACTGCCGTTGCCACCCACTGGGTCCTGGGTCTCTGAAGTCACGGGCTTGCCCTTCTCGCAGGGGTTGTGATCACGGTCACGCTAGGGAGGCCGGTACCCGCCGTCAGCACTCAGCAACGTCGGTGCGTCGGGCGGTGAGCAAAGGTCGCTGAGCGGTCGAACTGGCGCGACGAACGGTCGCGCAACCGGTGGTCGAGCTTGCCGCGACCCCGCACCAAGAGCCGTCTTCTCGCGGCATTCCTTGTGAGGCCGTGAGGACAAGTTGACGGCTCGGTCGCGGTCGCGGACAGGGACCCGAAACGTGCCTTGCCTTTCCTGGGGACATGACCACCACCACCGCTCCCGCAGCCACGGAGACCCCCGTACGCCGTACCGGACGCTGGATCGACGACTGGCGCCCCGAGGACGAGGAGTTCTGGGAGTCGGGCGGCAAGGCCATCGCCAAGCGCAACCTGATCTGGTCGATCTTCGCCGAGCACCTCGGGTTCTCGGTGTGGCTGATCTGGAGCGTCAGCTCGGCGTTCCTGCTGGCATCCGGCTTCAGCTTCACCCCCCAGCAGCTGTTCTTCCTCGTGGCGCTGCCCAACCTGGTGGGCTCGCTGCTGCGGCTGCCGTACACGTTCGCGGTGCCGAAGTTCGGCGGCCGCAACTGGACGATGGTCAGCGCGGCCCTGCTGCTGATCCCGACCCTCGCTGTTCGCGGTCGCGGTGCAGAACCCCGGCACCCCATACTGGGTCTTCTGCCTGATCGCGGCCACGGCCGGCTTCGGTGGCGGCAACTTCGCCTCCTCCATGGCCAACATCAACTTCTTCTACCCCGCGTCCAAGAAGGGCACCGCGCTCGGTCTGAACGCCGCCGGAGGAAACGCCGGGGTCGCCCTGATCCAGCTCTTCCTGCCCGTCCTGGTCGGCGGTGCCGGCATCTTCGGTCTGGTCAAGGCCGCGGAGGGTGGCATCAACCTCGAGCGCGCCGCCTACGTGTACGCCGGCCTCGCGATCCTCGCCACGCTCGCGGCGTACTTCTTCATGGACAACCTGGGCACCGCGCACTCGAAGCCCCGGGAGCAGCTCCAGGTGGTCAAGAACCGCCAGACCTGGGTGATGTCGTTCCTCTACATCGGCACCTTCGGCTCGTTCATCGGCTACTCCGCCGCGATGCCGCTGCTGATCAAGCTGAACTTCTGGGTGCCGGACCCCGCGCCGCTCGGCACCGGCATCTTCTTCGCCTACTTCGCGTTCCTCGGGGCGGGCATCGGCTCGCTCACCCGTCCGTTCGGGGGCTGGCTCGCCGACAAGTACGGCGGCGCCAAGGTCACCCTCGGAGCCTTCAGCGCGATGATCGTGTTCACGCTCGCCGTGCTCTGGACGCTGATGCAGCTCACGCCCAACCCGACGGCCGACGCGGCGATCGCGACCGACAACAAGTCGTGGTTCCCCTGGTTCCTGGCGTTCTTCCTGTGCATCTTCGCCGCGACCGGCATCGGCAACGGCTCGACGTACAAGATGATCCCGGCGATCTTCCGCACCGAGGCCGAGCGGGCCACCACCCCCAACACCACGGAGAGATCGGCCGCGCTGCACGTCGCGACCAAGCAGGCCTCGGCTGCCATCGGCGTGATCGGCGCGGTGGGTGCCATCGGTGGCTTCCTGATCCCGATGGCCTTCTCGTCGCCGTGGGTCGACGACCCGATGTCGGCCACCAAGGGCGCGTTCGTCGTCTTCACCTGCTTCTACGTCGTCTGCGCCGCGGTGACCTACGCGGTCTACCTCCGCCGCCCGGTCAGCGCGACCAGCCTCGCCCGGGCAGGCATCTAAAGCCGGTGACCAAGACCCACTGTCCGTACTGCAGCCTCCAGTGCGGGATGACGCTCATCAAGCGTGGTCCTGCGCTGGAGGTTCAGTCGTGGCCGGAGTTCCCGGTCAACGAGGGCGCGCTGTGCCGCAAGGGCTGGACCGCTGCCGGGCTGCGCGGCAACCGGGAACGGCTGACCTCGCCGCTGGTCCGCGACCGCGCGACCGGTGAGCTACGCACGGCGTCGTGGGACGAGGCGCTGGACCTCGTCGCGGACCGAATCGCGCAATTGCGCGCGGCGCACGGTGCGGACTCCGTCGCGGTCTTCGGCGGCGGCGGGCTGACCAACGAGAAGGCCTACCAGCTGGGCAAGTTCGCGCGGGTGGCACTCGGCACCTCGCAGATCGACTACAACGGCCGCTGGTGCATGTCGTCGGCGGCGTCCGCCGGCAACCAGGCGTTCGGCATCGACCGCGGGCTGCCGTTCCCGCTGGCCGACCTCGAGCAGACCGACGTGGTCGTGCTGGTCGGCTCCAACCTCGCCGAGACCATGCCGCCGGCCGCCCGCCACCTCGACCGGCTCCGCGAGCGCGGCGGCCACGTCGTCGTCATCGACCCGCGGCGCACCACCACCGCCGACCGAGCCGACACCTTCCTCCAGCCGGTGCCGGGCACGGATCTCCCACTGGCACTGGGGATTCTCCATCTCCTGGTCGCCGACGGCGCCGTCGACGAGGAGTACGTCGCCGCCCGCACCACCGGCTTCGACGTGGTTCGTCGCGACGTCTCCGCCTGGTGGCCCGAGCGGGTCGAGCGCGTCACCGGGGTGCCGGCGGACGAGCTGCGCGAGGTCGCGGCGCTGCTCGGTCGATCGGCGCGAGTGATGGTGCTGACCGCCCGCGGCGCCGAGCAGCACAGCCAGGGCACCGCGACCGTGCTGGCCTGGATCAATGTCGCGCTGGCGTTGGGCATGCCCGGCAAGCAGTACGCCGGCTACGGCTGCCTCACCGGCCAGGGCAACGGGCAGGGCGGCCGCGAGCACGGCCAGAAGGCCGACCAGCTGCCCGGTTACCGGATGATCGACGACCCGGTCGCGCGCGAGCACGTGGCGCGGGTGTGGGGAGTGCCGGCCGCCGACCTGCCCGGCGCCGGTCGCTCGGCGTACGAGCTGCTCGACGGTCTCGGGACGCCGGGCGGCGCGCGGGCGCTGCTGGTCTTCGGCAGCAACATCGTGGTCTCGGCGCCCAACGCCTCGCACGTGACCGACCGGCTCGCGGCCCTCGACCTCCTCGTCGTCGCCGACCTGGTGATGTCCGAGACCGCCGCGATGGCCGACGTCGTGCTGCCCGTGACGCAGTGGGCCGAGGAGACCGGCACCATGACCAACCTCGAGGGCCGGGTGATCCTGCGCGAGCAGGCGGTCGCCCCGCCCGACGGAGTGCGCAGCGACCTCGAGGTGCTGGCCGGGCTGGCCGCGCGGCTGGGATCGCCGGTGCCGTTCTCCTCTGAGCCGGAGGAGATCTTCGCCGAGCTCGGCCGCGCGTCGGCCGGCGGCCGGGCCGACTACGCCGGCATCGACTACGACCGGATCCGGGCCGAGCACGGCGTCTTCTGGCCCTGCCCGACGCCGACCCACCCCGGCACGCCGCGGATGTTCGCCGACTCCTTTGCGACTCCTGACGGACTGGCGAGGTTCGTGCCGGTGTCGGTGACCGGGCCCGCCGAGGTGCCGTGCGACGACTACCCGCTGCACCTGACGACCGGCCGGGTGCTCGCGCAGTACCAGTCCGGCGCCCAGACCCGGCGGATCCGCGAGCTGACCGACGACGGCATCTTCGTCGAGATGCACCCGCTGCTCGCCGACCGGATCGGCGCGCACGACGGCGAGCCGGTGCTGGTCTCCACGCGCCGCGGCGAGCTCAAGGCACCCGCGCGGATCGTGAGCACGATCCGCCCGGACACCGTGTTCGTGCCGTTCCACTGGGTCGGCGCCAACCGGCTCACCAACGACGCGCTCGACCCGTCCAGCCGGATGCCGGAGTTCAAGGTCTGCGCCGCGGCGGTGCGCACATGAGCCCGCATCGAGTGTTGCGAGGAGCGCTAGCGACGAGCCTCGAAACCAGTGAGCCGGAGACGACTCCATGACCGCGCGTCGGATCGTCGTGGTCGGGTCGGGCATGGCCGCGACCCGGCTGGTTGAGGAGCTGGTCGCGCGCGACACGGGCGCCCAGATCACCGTGCTCGGCGACGAGCGCCATGCGCCGTACAACCGGATCCTGCTGTCGGCCGTGCTCGAGGGCACCCACCCGGTCGACGCGCTGACGCTCCGCTCTTTCGAGTGGTACGCCGACCACGGAGTCGACCTGCGCGTCGGCACCCGGGTGCTCGGGGTGGACCGCGAGCACCGCGACGTGATGCTCGTCGACGGCACCTGCATCCCCTACGACCGGCTGGTGCTCGCCACCGGCAGCATCCCCAGCCTCCCGCCGATCCGGGGGCTGGTGCAGCTCGACGGCCGGCTGCACGAGCGGGTGCACGCCTTCCGCAGCCTCGACGACTGCCAGCGCCTGATGCGCGCGGTGCCCGAGTCGCGCCGGGCCGTGGTCGTCGGCGGCGGTCTGCTCGGGCTCCAGGTGGCCCGGGCGCTCAGCGTGCGCGGCCTCGACACCGAGATCGTCGAGGGCGGTGAGCACGTGCTCCGCAGCCAGGTCGGCGCGCCGGCCGGGTCGGTGCTCCAGCGCGACCTGGCCCGGCTCGGCACCACCGTCTACACCGGCGCCCGCGCCGTCCGGCTCGGCGAGCACGACGGAGCTGCTCAGCCTGCGGCTGGACAACGGCTTCCAGCTCGACGCCGACCTGGTCGTGCTCACCGCCGGCGGCCGGCCCTCCACGGCGCTGGCTCGCGGGGCCGGGCTGACCACCCGCCGCGGCATCGTGGTCGGCGACCACCTCGAGTCGGTCGACGACCCGCACATCCACGCGATCGGCGACTGCGCCGAGCACGAGCACCGCACCACCGGGTTCGTCGCTCCGGCCTGGGAGCAGGCGGGACTGCTCGCCGCGCACCTGGCCGGCGACGAGGTCACCTACACCGGCAGCCGCAGCGTGGCCCGCCTCCGCGCGACCGGCCTCGACGTCGCCGTGCTCGGCGACCCGGAGCGCACCGAGGGTGAGGTCGTCGAGGTCACCAACCCCGTGATCGGAACCCATCGCAAGCTGGTGGTCCGCGACCGGATGATCGTCGCCGGCACCTTCGTCGGCGACCTGTCGCGGATCGGCCTGATCACGCAGTACTACGACCGCGGCACCCGCCTCGCCGACCACGAGCCCGGCGCCCTGCTCATCGGTGACCAGAAGGCGCCGCCGTCGCGGCTGGCCGACGACACCGAGATCTGCGCCTGCGCCGGAGTCACCGCCGGCGCGATCCGGGCGTGCGGCTCCGTCGACCAGGTCCGCGACACCACCCGTGCGACCACCGGCTGTGGCGGCTGCCTCCCCTCCGTCCGCGACCTTCTCGCCCCCGCAACCCAAGGAGCACCCGCATGATCCACCGCAGGAAGCAGCTGGTCGTGGTCGGCCACGGCATGGTCGGGCACCGGTTCGTGCAGGCGGCGATCGAGCGCGGCGTCACCGAGACCTACGACGTCGTGGTCGTCGGCGAGGAGCCCCGCGCGGCGTACGACCGGGTCGCGCTGACGTCGTTCTTCGAGGTCGGCGCCGACGAGCTCTCGCTGCTCCCGGGTGGTGCGTACGACGACCCGCGGGTGAAGCTCATGCTGAACACGCAAGTCGACCATCTCGACACGGTGACGAAGACTGTGCAACTCGCAGACGGGACCACAGTTCTATTCGACGAGCTGGTGCTGGCCACCGGCGCGGCGCCGTTCGTGCCTCCGGTGCCGGGCCGCGACCTGCCGGGCTGCTTCGTCTACCGCACCATCGAGGACCTCGAGGCGATCCGCGACGCGGCCGGCTCGGCCACGGTCGGCGCGGTGATCGGCGGCGGGCTGCTCGGGCTCGAGGCCGCCAACGCCCTGGTGCAGCTCGGCCTCGAGACCCACGTGGTCGAGATGGCGCCGCGGCTGATGCCGGTGCAGGTCGACGACGCCGGCGGCGGCATGCTCGCCCGCCACATCGAGAAGCTCGGCCTGACCATCCACACCGGCGCGGCCACCGAGGCGGTGCTGGGCGAGGAGCGGGTCACCGGGCTGGCGCTCAAGGACGCCGAACCCGTCGCTGCCGACATCGTGGTCTTCTCCGCCGGCATCCGCCCGCGCGACGGCCTGGCGCGGGGCGCCGGCCTCGACCTCGCCGAGCGCGGCGGCGTACTGGTCGACGAGCGCTGCCGGACCTCCGACGAGCACGTGTGGGCGATCGGTGAGTGCGCCGCTCCCGCGGGCCGGATGTACGGCCTGGTGGCTCCCGGCTACGCGATGGCCGAGGTCGTGGTCGACGCGCTGCTCGGCGGGCCGGGCGAGTTCACGGGCGCCGACATGTCCACCAAGCTCAAGCTGCTCGGGGTCGACGTGGCCAGCTTCGGCGACGCGTTCGCCACCACCGATGGCGCGCTGGAGCTGGTCTTCGCCGACGCGGTGGCCGGCCACTACAAGAAGCTCGTGGTGAGCGACGACGGCAAGCGCCTGCTCGGCGGCATCCTGGTCGGCGACGCGTCGGCGTACGGCGTGCTCCGGCCGATGGTGGCCAGCGGGATCGAGCTGCCCGCCAACCCCGAGGACCTGATCCTGCCCGCGTCGCGCGGCGCCATCGAGATCGGCCTGCCCGACGAGGCGGTCGTCTGCTCCTGCAACAACGTCAGCAAGGGCGAGATTCTCGCTGCGGTGGCCGACGAGGACGACGGCTGTGCCGACGCGACCTGCGTGACCAAGTGCACCGGCGCCGGCAGCACCTGTGGCTCGTGCAAGGCCACGGTCAAGAAGATCGTCGAGGACCACTTCGCGTCGGTCGGCAAGGAGGTCGACCGCAGCCTCTGCGAGCACTTCCCGCTGACCCGGCAGGAGCTGTTCGACGTGGTGGCGGTGCACGCCTACACGCGGTTCGACCAGATCATCGAGGCGCACGGCCAGGGTCGCGGCTGCGACATCTGCAAGCCGGCCGTCGCGTCGATCCTGGCCAGCCAGCTCGGCGGCCACGTGCTCGACGAGGCCAACCGCACCCTGCAGGACACCAACGACGCCTACCTCGCCAACATCCAGCGCAACGGCACCTACTCCGTCGTACCCCGGATCCCCGGCGGCGAGATCACGCCCGAGAAGCTGATCGTGATCGGCGAGGTGGCCCGCGACTTCGGGCTCTACACGAAGATCACCGGCGGCCAGCGGATCGACCTCTTCGGCGCCCGGATGGAGCAGCTGCCCGCGATCTGGCAGCGACTGGTCGACGCCGGCTTCGAGTCGGGGCACGCCTACGGCAAGTCGCTGCGGACCGTGAAGTCCTGCGTCGGCTCGACCTGGTGCCGCTACGGCGTACAGGACTCGGTGGGGCTGGCGATCGCGCTCGAGCTGCGCTACCGCGGGCTGCGCTCGCCCCACAAGCTCAAGGGCGGGGTGAGTGGCTGCGCCCGCGAGTGCGCCGAGGCGCGGTCGAAGGACTTCGGGGTGATCGCCACCGAGAAGGGGTGGAACCTCTACGTCGGCGGCAACGGCGGCGCCACACCGGCGCACGCCCGGTTGCTGGCCGGCGACCTGGACACCGAGACCCTGGTCAGCTACCTCGACCGGTTCCTCATGTACTACATCCGCACCGCCGACCGCCTGCAGCGGACCGCTCCCTGGGTGGACAGCCTCGACGGCGGGCTCGAGCGGGTGCGCGAGGTCGTGGTCGACGACGTGCTCGGTCTCGGGTCGGAGCTGGAGGCAGCGATGGGGCGGCACGTCGAGGGCTACTTCGACGAGTGGCAGGCGACGCTGCAGGACCCGGACAAGCTGGCCCGCTTCGTCTCCTTCGTCAACGCACCCGACACCCCTGACCCGCACATCTCGTTCGTCGAGGAGCGTGGGCAGATCCAGGCCGGTGAGTCCGAGGGGCCGGTCTCGCTCGGTGCGTCCATCCCGGTCGGGGCCCCGCAGTGACCACCATCTGCCGGCTCGACCAGATCGAGGTGGAGGGAGGCGTCTGTGCGCTGGTGGGAGGAGAGGCGGTGGCGGTCTTCCGGACCTACGACGACAGCGTGTTCGCCCTCTCCAACTTCGACCCGTGCTCGGGGGCCTCGGTCCTGTCGCGCGGAATCGTGGGGACCCGCGGGACGGCTGCCTTCGTGGCCAGCCCGATGCACAAGCAGGCGTTCGACCTGCGCACCGGGCAGTGCCTCGACGACGAGTCGGTCCGCGTGCCGACGTACGACGTCCATGTGGACGCGGACGGACAGGTGGTGGTGGGTGAGCGGCGACACTAGCGACGACAATGGGGACATGTCGTCACCGCTGGCCGGATTCGTGATCGGGGTGACGGCTGCGCGCAAGGTCGACGAGCAGGTGACCCTGCTCGAGCGGCGCGGGGCGAAAGTGGTCTGGGCGCCTGCTCTGTCGCTCAACCCCAACCACGTCGACGACGAGTCGCTGCGCGCGGCCACCGCTGACGTGCTGAGCCGTCCGATCGACCTCTTCCTGGCCACCACGGGCATCGGCATGAAGGCGTGGTTCGCCGCGGCCGAGGAGTGGGGCATCCTCGACGACCTGCTGGCCGCGCTGGGTGCGGCCGAGATCTTGGCCCGCGGGCCGAAGAGCGTCGGTGCGCTGCGCCGGCGCGGGCTCCAGGAGCTGTGGGCGCCGGAGTCCGAGGCGTTCGAGGACGTGCTCGAACACCTGCGCGGCCGCGACCTGACCGGCCTGCGGATCGTCGTACAGGAGCACGGGCAGTCGTTGTCGATGGCCGCCCACGCACTGCGTCGGCAGGGCGCCGACGTCACCACCGTCACCGTCTACCGGGTGCTGAGTGCGGATGACCCCGAGCCGATGTTCCATCTGATCGACCGGATCGCCGACCGCGAGCTCGACGCGGTGACGTTCACCTCCGCGCCGGCCGTGGCCGCCCTGATGGAGGCGGCCGGCTCGACCGGTCGCCGCGACGAGCTGGTGGGGGCGTTCCAGGCCGACGTGGTCGCGTCGTGCGTCGGCCCGGTGACGGCCGCGGCGTTCGAGATGTGGGGCGTGCCGTCCATCTACCCCGAGCGGTCCCGGCTGGTCGCGATGGTCAAGCAGCTCGAGACCGAGCTGCCCGCGCGCTCCTCCGGCGTCTCCTTCGACATCGCCGGCCACACCTTGCTGGTGCCGAGCGACAGCGGCGGCGTGGTCTTCATCGACGGCATCGAGGCCAAGCTGTCGCCTGCGCCGTTCGCCGTGCTCCAGGCGCTGATGATCAACCCCGGCCACGTCGTCTCCCGCCGCCAGCTCCTGGCCGCGCTCCCTTCCGGCACGGCCGGCTCGGAGCACGCGGTCGAGATGGCGGTCGCGCGGTTGCGGGCCGCTCTCGGCACCCGGATCGTGCAGACCGTGGTCAAGCGGGGCTACCGGTTGGCGGTGGCGACGTAGCGGTGTTGTTGCTGCTTCACCACGGTATGCAGCCGAACCTTCGCTTCCCATTGTGAGCAACCCGTGGGAAGCGGCGGTTCGGCTGCATACCTTGATGAAGCATCACCCACTATCCCCGGTCGAGCTCGAGGATCTCGGGGGTGTGCAGGCGGACCATGAACCGTCGCGTGTGAGCCGGCACCCGGGAAGCGGTGGCGCGAGAGACGCCGATCATCACCGCGAACGCGAGCGGCACCGACCAGGCCGCTGGCTGGGAGAGGAGTACGCCGACCCATCCGGACGCCGCGCCGTCGGCGAGCACCCAGACCACAGCCGAGCCCGAGCCGAGTCCGCCTGCCGCGATGCCCGCGATCGCGCCCACGTCGGTCAGACCGCGCCACCAGATGCCGAGCACGAGCAGCGGACAGAACGTCGAGGCCGCCACCGCGAACGCGAGGCCGACCGCGCGAGCGACGCCGACGTTGGGCAGGGTCAGGGCGATGAGTAGAGGCACGGAGACGGCCACGACCGCGCCTACCCGGAACGCCGCGACGCCGCCCAGCCGGCGACCCGACCACGGGCGGCTCGTCACGTCCTGGCTGATCACTCCCGCCACCGCGATCGCCAGCCCGGACGACGTGGACAGGAACGCCGCGAACGCGCCGGCGGTCACCAGGCCGGACAGCACCTCGCCGCCCGCTCCCGACACCATCAGCCGCGGCAGCTCGAGCACCAGCACGTCGGAGCGTCCGCTGGTGGCCAGCTCGGCGGCGTACACGCGACCGAGGGCGCCGTAGATGGGCGGCAGCAGGTAGAAGAGCCCCAGCAGCCCGAGCACCACCAGCGTGGTCCGGCGGGCCGCGCGCCCGTCGGGGTTCGTGTAGAAGCGGACCACCACGTGCGGCAGGCCCATCGTGCCGAGGAACGTCGCGATGATGAGCGAGTACGTCGTGTAGAGGCCGGGCCCGCCACCAGAGGCCAGCGGCAGCGACCAGTCGCCGGCCGGCATCCGCGAGCCGGGTGAGCCGTCGTCGGCCCAGACGATGAGCAGCACCGCCGCGGGCAGCAGCAGGGCGGTGAGCTTGAGCCAGTACTGGAACGCCTGCACGAAGGTGATGCTGCGCATGCCGCCCGAGGTGACGTTGGCGAGCACGACCGCGCTGACGATCACCGGCCCGACCCAGGTCGGCGCGTCGATGGCCGCGGCCAGCGTGATGCCGGCCCCCTGGAACTGCGGCAGTAGATAGAGCCAGCCGATCGCGACCACCAGCAGCGAGCAGATGCCGCGCACCCCGCGCGAGTCGAGCCGCGCCTCGGCGAAGTCCGGCAGCGTGTAGGCGCCCGAGCGCCGGAGGGGAGCGGCGACGAGGACGAGCAGCAGGAGGTAGCCGGCGGTCCAGCCGATCGGGTACCAGAGCATGTCGGCGCCGAAGACCAGCACCAGCCCGGCGACGCCGAGGAAGCTGGCGGCCGAGAGGTACTCGCCGCCGATCGCCGAGGCGTTGAGCCCCGGCCGGACCGTGCGCGAGGCCACGAAGAAGTCGCTCGTGGTGCGCGAGAACTTCAGGCCCCAGGTGCCGATCAGCAGCGTCGCGACCGTGACCAGGATGACGGCGACGACGCCCGGAGCTCCGCTCACCGGTCCGTCTCCGACAACAGATCGGCGAAGTCGCGCTCGTTGCGCTCGGCGCTCACGACGTAGCGCCAGCCGAGCACGATCAGCACGGGGTAGACGACGACGCCGAGGAGCAGCCACGCGATCGGCAGCCCGACGAGGTGTACGCCGGCCAGCCCGGGCGCGAGGTGGAAGAGCAGCGGCATCGAGCCCACGCCGAGCACCAGCAGGGCGATGATCCGCAGCGCCAGCGTCAGCTGCTCGCGCAGCAGCGACCCGAGGTAGACCTCGCCGAGCTGGGTCTGCTCGTCGATGTCACCGGCCCGGGTCTGCGGTGCGCGCCGACGGGGCGGGCCGGTGACCCGGACCCGCTGCGGCGGCGGGTCCTCAGCCACCGGGGGCCGCTCGCCTCACCAGCAGCTCGCGCAGCTCACGGGTGTGCCGCCGGCTGACCGCGAGCTCGACGTCACCGACCACGACCGTGCAGCGCCCGGAGTCCATCCGGACCTCCCGGATGTGCGCGAGCGAGACCAGCAGCGAGCGGTGGATCCGGAGGAACCCGTCGGGGCGCCACTCCTCCTCGAGCGTGGAGAGAGGAGTGCGCAGCAGGTGGGAGTCGCCGCGCACGTGCAGGCGCGCGTAGTCGCCCTGCGCCTCGACGTGGGTGATGTCGGCTCGATCGAGGAACCTGGTCACCCCGCCGCGCTCGACCGCCACCTGGCTGTCCAGCGAGGGACCGTTGGCGCGGTCGCCGCCCTCGACCACGCGGCGTACCGCCTCGGCGAGCCGGTCGGCGCGCACCGGCTTCAGCACGTAGTCGACCGCCTGGAGGTCGAACGCGTCGACGGCGTGCGCGTCGTGCGCGGTGACGAACACGATCGAGGGCGGGGTCTTGAAGCGGCTGAGCACCTGGGCCAGCTCCAACCCGGTCAGGCCGGGCATCTGGATGTCCAGGAAGACGCAGTCGACCTCGGTCTCGCGCAGGATCCGCAGCCCGTCGGTGGCGGAGTCCGACGTCAGCACCGTGCCGACCCGGTCGTCGCCTTCGAGGAGGAAGGCCAGCTCGTCGAGCGCCGGCCGCTCGTCGTCGATGACGAGCACGCTGAGGCTCATGCCTGCACCCCGGGCGCGAACTTCGGCACCCGCACGATCACCTTGGTGCCGGCACCGGGCGCCGTCTCGACGACCAGGCCGTAGTCGTCGCCGAACGCGTTGCGCAGCCGGGCGTCGACGTTGCCGAGCCCCACCGAGTCGATGGCGGAGTCGCCGGACAGCGCGCGGCGTACGACGTCGGGGTCCTCGCCTGCTCCGTTGTCCTCGACCTCGATCACGCACTCCTGCCCTCGGTCGTGGGCCACGATCCTGATGTGGCCGGCGCCCTCGGCTGCCTCGAGGCCGTGGCGGACGGCGTTCTCGACGAGCGGCTGGACGCAGAGGAAGGGTACGGCGACCGGGAGCACCTCGGGAGCGATGCTCAGCGTCACCTGCAGCCGGTCGCCGAAGCGCGCCTGCTCGAGCAGCAGGTAGCGCTCGATCGACTTCAGCTCCTCGGCCAGCGTCGTGTAGTCGCCGTGGCGGCGGAAGGAGTAGCGGGTGAAGTCGGCGAACTCCAGCAGCAGCTCTCGGGCCCGGTCCGGGTCGGTGCGCACGAAGCTGGCGATCGCGCCGAGCGAGTTGTAGATGAAGTGCGGGCTGATCTGGGCGCGCAGCGCCCGCACCTCGGCCTCCATCAGCCGGTTGCGGCTGGCGTCGAGCTCGGCCAGCTCGAGCTGCCCGGATACCCACTTGGCGACCTCGTCGGCGGCCCGGGCCAGGCCCGCTGTCGGGTACGGCGCGAACGCCTGCAGGGTGCCGACGATCCGCTCGTCGACCACCAGCGGGGTGACCACGGCGGTGCGCACCGGGCAGCCGGTGTCGTCGCAGCGCAGCCGGCTCCGGTCGAAGCTGCGGGTGTGGCCGCGCTCCAGGGTGTCGTTCACCAGCTGCGCGACCTGCGGTGCGTGGTGGTCGCCGGCGCCGTCCCACGCCAGCACGCCGGCGGTGTCGGTGACCGCGAGCGCCGGAGTGCCGAGCAGGGTGCGCAGGTGCCGGATGGACTGCTCGGCGCTCTCCTGGGTCAGCCCCTCGCGCAGAGCCGGCGAGGCGAGCGAGGCGGTGTGCAGCGTCCGGAAGGTGGCGCGGTCGGCCTCGGTGCCGAGATGGGTACGCCGCCAGGCCCGTGACATGGGCACATCGTGCCCGGGCCCCTACCGGAAGTCGATGAGCAGCGTGCCGTCGTCGTCGTCGCGGGGCGGCGAGGTCGGGGTCGCGCCGTCCTCTGGCCCGGCCGCGTCGGTGGCCGGCGCCGTGGTGACGATCGGGCTCTTCACGACGCGCGAGCGGAAGCAGTGGGTCTCGTAGTGGACCTGCATGCCGTCCATGCCGCGGCCGTAGCTGTCGTAGAGCTCGAGCAGCTCCGCCATCTTCAGCGGCGCGGGCCTCGTCGTCGAGGGTGGCGATGTTGGAGCGCGACGCGACCAGGTCCTGGATGGACCGGCGGTCCACGGTCTGCCAGTGCTTGAAGACCTTCTCCTCGACCACGATGAACCGCAGCGACGACTGCAGCAGCTCGGTCGGGTCGTTGAGCTGCTCCTGGGTGCCGATGATCTTGCCCAGCTTCTTGATCCAGGGGATGCGCTCGTCGCGCTGGTTCCAGACCAGGGACAGCCGGCCCCTCGGCTTGAGCACCCGCCGGATCTCGGGCAGGGCGAGGTCGTGGTCGAACCAGTGGAAGCACTGCGCGCCGACCACCACGTCGTACGCGTTGTCGGTGGCGGGGATCTCCTCAGCGCCACCCACCGAGGTGCGGACGCCGGGCAGGTTGCTGCGCAGGATGTCGAGCATCGCCTCGTCGGGATCGGTGGCGTGCACGTCGTGGCCGAGCGCCACCAGCTGCTCGGTGAGCTTGCCGGTGCCGGCGCCGAGCTCGAGGACGGTGAGCGGTTCGTCGCCGGTCAGCCAGGCCGCGGCCGCTAGTGGATAGCCGGGTCGACCACGGTCGTAGGCGTCGGCCACACCACCGAAGGACCTGGCCTGGCGCTGCACTTCGTCATCGCTCATCATCGCGAGGTTACCCCGGCACTACCCTTCGTCCGTGGCTTCGGATCCCCTTGCGTGGTTGGTGTCTCTCGAAGGCGTGCCGTCTGCGTACGCCGCCGTGCGCGACGGCATCGACGTCATGCTCCGCGACAGGGGGCTGCGCCGGACCTCGCCCGAGCACACCGCGGAGTCGCTGCTGAGGGGCGCACACGCCAGTGCCGTGCTCGAAGGCTCGTCGGCCGCGCTTCCCGAAGTGCGGGAGGGGACCGGCGACCAGATCGCCAACGACGCCATCCGGGTGTCCACCGAGCTGCTGTCGCTGGCGCCGGTGCTGGGCCGCACGCCACTCCAGGCGCTCGCTCGGATCCACGCGCTGGCGGCCACGGGCTCGGTCGACGACGACGAGCTCGGCCGGCCGCGCGACGCCGAGTCGGCCGCACGGCTGCGCGACATGGCGGCGGTGCTGACCGCGCCCACCGAGGCGCCGGCGCTGCTCCTGGCCGCGGTCGTGCATGCGGAGCTGCTGACGGCCGCGCCGTTCGCCTCCCACAACGGGATCGTGGCCCGCGCCACCGAGCGGCTGGTCCTGGTCTCCAGGGGCGTCGACGAGAAGTCGCTGATGGTGCCCGAGGCCGGCCACCTGGCCCTGCGCCCCCAGTACGAGTCGAACCTGCGCGGCTACGCCGAAGGTGGTGCCGCCGGCGTACACGCGTGGATCCTGTACGCCGCCGAGGCGTTCGCCGCGGGTGCGGAAGCCAGCCCGCTGAAGATCTGAGGTCTCGGTGGTCGAGCCGGGCGAGGCGCTAGCCGAGGCCGTCTCGAGACCGTGTCGAGACCTGGCAACCGACCTCGGGAACGTAGCCGTTGACCTTGCGTGGTTTCGACGCGCCCGTCGCGACCTCGTTCCTCGGTCGCGGGGCTTGCTCAACCTCGTCTCGCTGACGCAGCGCGCTCGTTCCTCGCCCCTGCTGTCGCTTGAACATGCAGGTGGCACCCGAGCTCTCACTGGAATCTCGAGTGCCACCGCTGACACGTGATTCCGATGGCTACCAAGCGTGCTGTTATCAGTTGCTGCCGAGGGAATATCCCTCGTGCTAGCTCCCTGTAGGAAGGGTAGATCGCCGCGTGGGTACCCCGGATCACGTGCTGCTCTTGAGTTGTAGTTGCTGGGTCCGTTGTACGCCGGTTGGGGGTCGCGTTCAAGCCTTGACTTTGCCCTGATCTGTGTGGTCTGAGACCGGTTCCAGGGCGACCTTCAGCGCGGTGAGCCGGAGCGGCTCCGGCGTGTCGTCGTACCGTCCGGTATCCGGGAGTACGTGGCGGCTTGTCGCCGTTCAAACGCGGTCGAAGGCGTCTCGAGATTTCAGGACCTCATCGATGTTCGACTCGGCCCAGATCCGCAGTGCGTCGAGCGGCTCCTTCAAGGACTGGCCGCGTTCGGTCAGCTCGTAGACGACCCGCGGTGGCATCTCCGCGAACGCCTGTCGAGTGAGGATGCCGTCGCGCTGGAGCCGGCGCAGCGTCTCGGCCAGCACCTTGGGGCTGATGCCGTCCACCCGGTCCCTGACCTCGGTGAACCGCAACGGTCCGGACCCGAGCACCACCACGATCATCGCCGTCCACTTGTTCGCGATCTCGGCCAGCGAGGTGCGGGAAGGGCAGGTGCGCATGAGCACGTTCCAGTCGGGATGGTCGGCCATCTGAGCCCCTTTAGTTACGTTGAGGTAACAGGTTACCAATAGATACCGTTGCTGTCTCGAGGCTCACCAGGAGCCAGGAAACGGAAGGCACCACCCATGACCGCACTGACCGCGTTCACCCGCTACAGCGACGCCCTGGCCGCTGGTGACATGCCGGCGCTGGCCGCCAGCCTTGATCCCGCGGTGGTGTGGCACCAGCCCGGCACCCACTCCCTCGCCGGCGACCATGTCGGGCCCGACCAGGTGCTCCAGCTGCTGGGCGGCTTCATGCAGCGCAGCAGCGGCACGTTCGCCCTGCAGCCCACGGGCCAGCCCATGGTCAACGGCGACCTGGTGGCCCTGCCCGTCACCTTCTCGGCCCAGGCCGAGGACAGGACCGACCTGGACATGGCCGGTGTCGATCTGTTCCGGGTGGCCGACGACCTGATCGCGGAGGTGTGGCTGTTCTCGGCCGACCAGGAGGTCGAGGACGCGTTCTGGGGCTGAACCCTCAGGCGCCGAGCCGGCGTCGCCGGGCGTTGACCCAGAGCACGCCGCCGACCGCCACGACTCCGCCGACGGCGAGTGCGGCCAGGGCGGGCTTGGCGGGTGGCAGCGGCAGCCGGCTGCGGAGGGCGACCGGCTTGGTGAAGACCAGCACCGGCCAGCCCTTCGCGGCCGCGGTCTTGCGCAGCTCGCGGTCCGGGTTGACGGCATGGGCGTAGCCGACGATCTCCAACATCGGTACGTCGGTGACGGAGTCGCTGTAGCCATAGGACTGGCTGAGGTCGTAACCGAGCTGCTGGGCCAGGGCCCGGATGGCGTTGGCCTTCTCCTCGGCGTACGCGTAGTACTCGATCTCGCCGGTGTAGGCGCCGTCCTCGACCTTCATCCGAGTAGCGATGACGTGGTCGGCGCCGAGCATCTCGCCGATCGGCTCGACCACCTCGGTGCCCGACGTCGACACGATCACGACGTCGCGGCCGGCGAGCTTGTGCTCCTCGATCAGCGACACCGCCTCGTCGTACACCAACGGGTCGACGATGTTGTGCAGGGTCTCGGCGACGATCTCGCGGACCGTCGCGACATCCCAGCCCGCGCACAGCTGCGACATGAACTGCCGCATCTTCTCCATCTGGTCGTGGTCGGCGCCGCCGACGACGTAGACGAACTGTGCGTACGCCGAGCGCAGCACCGCGCGTCGCGAGATCAGGCCGCCGGCCTGGAACGGCTTGCTGAATGCCATCGTGCTCGACTTCGCGATGATCGTCTTGTCGAGGTCGAAGAAGGCCGCGGTTGCTGCCACTGCTCCATCGTAGGTGCGCGGTTTGCGCCCAGGAGTCATCCACAGGGCGCGGCGGACGGGGAGTTGTCCCCAGGCATCGGGGCGTCCTGGATTGGCTTGACGGTGGTCACGGACAACCTGCCTGACATGACTCCTCCACTGTTCGTCACCCGCGACGAGACCCTGCTCGACGAGCTGCTCCGCCTCGGCGCCGCGGCCGGCATCACTCCGGAGGTGGCTCCCGACGGGGTCACCGCGCTGCGGTCCTGGACGACGGCTCCGCTGGTGCTCGTCGGTGCCGACCTGGCGTCCGAGATCGCCGAGCTCAGACCGGTGCGACGTCCGGGCGTGCACGTGGTCGCGTGGGGCCGGGTCGAGGACGAGCTGTTCCGCACGGCTCTCGACGTGGGTGCCGAGAACGTTGCGGAGCTGCCGCGGTCCGACACCTGGGTGGTGGAGGCGCTGACCGATCTGGGCGACGCGCATCGGGCCCGCGGCCTGGTGCTGGGGGTGATGGGCGGGTCGGGTGGAGCCGGAGCGACGACGTTCGCGTGCGCGCTCGGGCAGGTGGCCGCGACCTCCGGCGATGCGGTCGTGGTCGACTGCGATCCGCTCGGACCGGGCGTCGATCGGGTCCTGGGGCTGGAGGGTCAGGACGGCTTTCGCTGGGACGCGCTCTGCCAGACCACCGGCCGGCTCAGCGCGCGGTCGCTGCGCGAGGCGCTGCCGCGGCGCGGCTCGCTCGGGGTGCTGTCCTGGTACGCGCGGAGCACCGGCTCGCTGCAGGCGTTCGCGGCCCGCGAGGCGCTGTCGGCGGCACGGCGGGGTCACGACACCGTGGTGCTCGATCTGCCGCGGTCGCCGGACGCCGTGGTCGACGAGCTGGCCGCGCGCTGCGACCGGCTGCTCGTGATGGTGGTCCCCAGCGTGGCCGGGGTGGCGGCGGCCGCGCGGGTGTGTCGCCGCTTCGTCGACCTCGACGGGCTGCGGCTGGTGCTGCGCGGCAACGGCGTCGCGCCGGCCGAGATCGCTACGGCCACGGGGGTGCCGGTGCTCACGACGATGCTCGACCAACGCGGTGTGGAGGAGTCGATCGACCTGGGCCTCGGCCCGGTGCGGTCGGCGCGGGGAAGGCTCGGTCGGGCGGCGGCTGCGGTGCTGGCGGCCGCTGGTGAGGCTCCGCTCTCGGCGGCAGCGTGAGCGACGAGCTGCTCGACGCCGTACGCGAACGTTTGGCGCGTGATCCCGGCGAGCTCACGCCGCACCGGGTGGCCGTGGCTCTTCGTGAGGCCGGACGTCCGGTGGGCGACGCGACCGTCCTCACTGTCTACGAGTCGCTGCGACGCGAGGTCGTCGGCGCGGGGCCGCTCGAGCCTCTGCTTGCGCATCCCGGGCGTGACCGACGTGCTCGTCAACGGCGCCGGTCACGTCTACCTCGACCGCGGCGGCGGGCTCGAGCTCAGCGATGTCGTGTTCCCTGACGACGCTTCCGTACGCCGGCTCGCGCAACGGCTCGCCTCGCTCGGTGGACGCCGGCTCGACGACGCGACTCCGTACGTCGACCTCCGGCTCGCCGACGGCACCCGGCTGCACGCTGTGCTGGCTCCCGTCGCCCGGCCGGGCACGGTGATCTCGCTGCGGGTGCCGCGCAGCGGAGGCTTCGACCTCGACGAGCTGGTCGAGGGTGAGGTGGCCGACTGGGTGCGGGTGGTGATCGAGGCGCGGCTGGCGTTCCTGGTCAGCGGCGGCACCGGCTCGGGCAAGACCACCCTGCTCGCGGCGATGCTCGGCCGAGGTCCACCCGAGCGAGCGGCTGGTCGTGGTCGAGGACGCCACGGAGCTGCGGCCGGCGCACCCGCACGTGGTCGGTCTCGAGGCGCGGCCGCCCAACATCGAGGGCGCCGGTGCGATCGAACTCCGGACCCTGGTGCGGCAGGCGCTGCGGATGCGCCCTGACCGGTTGGTCGTCGGGGAGGTGCGCGGCGCGGAGGTGGTCGACCTGCTCGCCGCGATGAACACCGGCCACGAAGGCGGATGCGGCACGCTCCACGCCAACTCCGCGCTCGACGTGCCCGCGCGGATCGAGGCCCTGGCCCTGGCGGCGGGGCTCGATCGAGCTGCGGCGCACAGCCAGTTCTCGTCGGCGGTGGATGTCGTGCTCCACCTGATCCGCGGACGAGACGGCCGTCGTCGGCTGAGTCAGGTGGCGCTGCCGACGCGAGCCGCCGACGGGCTGGTGAGCATGCGGGCAGCCCTGGAGGTCGACCCCGCGGGTGAGGTGTCGTGGGGTCCGGCGGCGCAACAGCTCAGCGAGCTGGTCGCGGAGCGCACGGCCGGATGATCGTCGTCGCCTCGGCCTGTAGCGCGCTGGCGCTGCTGCTCATGCTGCCGGGTGGCTCCCGATGGGTGTCGGACACCGGGACCGATCGCGGTCGGGGCTGGATGCTACCGGCGGCCGCCCTGGTCCTGGTCGCGACGGCGGTCCTGGCGGGCCAGGCGCTCGTCGTGGCGGGTGTCGTTGCCGCGGCCGCCTTGGCTGGGCACCGGCTCCTCGGCGTACGCCGCCGAAGACGGGCTGCCGCCGAGGCCGCCGCCCGGGTGATGGAGACCTGCGAGCAGCTGGCGGCCGAGCTCACCGCCGGCAGGCCGCCCGGAGTCGCGCTCGAGAAGGCTGCCGACGACTGGGCGCCGCTGCGGCCGGTGGCGGAGGCGTTCCGGATCGGCGCCGACGTGCCGGAGGCCTTCCGGTCCGCCGCCACGCAGCCCGGTGCCGGTGACCTCGCCTACGTCGGCGCCGCCTGGCAGGTCGCCCAGGGCGCCGGCCACGGGCTGGCCGATGCGGTGGACCGGGTTGCCGTCGACCTGCGCGGCGCCCAGACCACTCGGCGGATCGTCGAGGGTGAGCTGGCATCGGCTCGGGCGACCGCCCGGCTGGTCGCGGCGCTGCCACTGCTGGCACTGGCCATGGGATCGGGGTCCGGCGGCGACCCGTGGGGCTTCCTGTTCGGCCATCCGATCGGCCTGGCCTGTCTGGTGGGTGGACTGGGGTTCGGCTTCGCCGGGCTGTGGTGGATCGAGGCGATCGCGCGCGACGTGGACCGGCCCGCATGACGGTCTGGGTCTGCGCCTGCGCCGCGGGCCTGTCCGTCGCCCTGCTCGGTCGGCGCGTGCCATCTGTCCGCCCCGAGACTCCGCCGGCTCCGCCTCCCGACGTGGGCTGGCTGGTGCGCCAGCGCCTGCTGGTCTCGGCCTTCGCCGGGCTGGGTGCGCAGGTGTTCGTCGGAGGTCCGGCGGGGATCGTCGCGGCACTCGCCGTCGCCGTCGGCGCCTGGGTCGCGATCGGGCGGGTCGAGCCACCCGGCGTACTCCGTGAGCGCGAAGCTGTCCGCCGCCAGCTGCCCCACGTGGTGTCGCTGTTCGGCTCCGCGTTGCGGGGTGGAGCGGCACCGGGTGCTGCCGTCCAGCTGGTCTGCCAGGCACTGCCGGGTCCGGCTGCCGACCGTCTGCGCAGCCTCGCCGCCCGGCTCGCGCTCGGCGGCGACCCGGTCCGCGTCTGGGCCGAGCTGGCGGACTCGGATGCGGAGCTGGCCGCTCTGGGGCGGGCCATGAGCCGGGCCCACCAGAGCGGTGCGCCGGTGGTCGCCGCCGTCGAGCGGCTGGCCGACGGGCTGGCCCGCACCGCGCGGGCCGACGTCGAGGATCGCGCGCGGGCGGTCGGGGTGAAGGCCGCGGTGCCGCTGGGGCTGTGCCTGTTGCCGGCCTTCGTACTGATCGGGATCGTCCCGCTGGTTGCTGGCTTGATGACCAACCTGGCCTGGTGATTTCGAACCAGGAACCTTCCACAACCGGACCCCCGCCCGGACTTGTCCACAGGCCCACCGGCACCGGTTCGACCTGGTCGGTGCCATCACCGAGGGTCCAGTCAGCGGCCGCATCGGGCGGCCGGTCCGAGAGGAGATCACATGCATCTGCCGTCCCCCCACCTGGCCCGCGACGAGCGCGGCATCACCACTGCCGAGTACGCCGTCGGCACCGCGGCCGGAGCCGGCCTGGCCGGGTTGCTCTACAAGCTGCTCACCGGCGGCTTCGGCGACAAGCTGCTGAAGACGCTGTTCGACCACGTGCTCAGCCTGCTCGGCATCGGGTGAGCGTGGCCTCCCCGCGTTCGGAGCGCGGTGCCGTGACCGCCGAGCTCGCGCTGGGCCTGCCGATCCTGGTCGCGGTGACGATCGGGCTGGTGTGGCTGCTGTCGGTCGGGGTTGCCCAGGTACGCACGGTCGATGCCGCCCGGGAGACCGCCCGTGCCGTGGCCCGCGGCGACGACGTCGGGGAGGCGGTCGCGCGTGGCCAGCGAGTCGCACCCGAGGGTGCCCGGGTCGCGGTCACCACCACCGAGGGACAGGTGGTGGCGACCGCGTCCGGTCACGTGGCGGGGCCGGGCGGGCTGTTCTCGTTCCTGCCGGGCGTGGAGGTCAGCGCGGAGGCGGTGGCGGTCGCCGAGGAGGGCTCTCCGTGAGAGGGCCGGACGACCGCGGCGCTGCCACCGTCTTCGCCGTCGCGTGCCTGGCGGTGCTGCTCCTGATCGGCTCGGCCCTCGGTGTGGTCGCTGCCATGGTCCGCGCCCACCGAGCGGCTCAGTCTGCTGCCGACCTCAGCGCCCTGGCAGCGGCCTCGGCCATCGCACGCGGTCGCGACCCCTGCGGGTCGGCCGCCGGCATCGCTGCGGCCAACGACGCCGAGCTGGTCTCCTGCGAGATCGCCGGGCAGGACGCCGTGATCACCGTCGAGGTGACCGGACCCCGATGGCTGGGTCAGCACAGCGACCTGACCGCGCAAGCGCGAGCAGGGCCGGGGTCGTAGCCAACCGTCCTATATGTGCGGCGGGTTCTGGTTGTCGTCGAGGTGACCGCGACGCTCGGACTCGACCTTGTCGAGCTTCTCGGAGAGCTCGTTGAGCTTGTTGCGCTCGCGGCGCTGCTTGAGGCTTCGGCCGGCGCCGAACTTGGTGATCGACAGACCCCAGAGGATCGCGACGCCGGACCCGAGGCCCATCAGGAACAGGGTGACCGCACCCACCTCGGTGCCGAGGATCTCGATCGTGGCACCCGTGCCGGTGACGTCGGTGGTGAAGATGGCGGCGACGATGAGGAGACCGCCGGCTGCGATGAGGACCAGGCCCAGGATCAGCATGGGCTGAGGCTACTCCGAACTGGACTCCGCGTGGGTGAGCAACACCTCGAGCAGCAGCGCGGCTCCCGGCTTGTCGAGAGGGTTGTTCTGGTTGCCGCACTTGGGCGACTGGATGCACGACGGGCAGCCCTCGGCGCACTCACAGGAGACGATCGCCTCGCGCGTTGCGGTGAGCCACTCGACGGCCGCGTTGAACCCTCGCTCGGCGAAGCCCGCCCCTCCCGGATGCCCGTCGTGCACGAACACCGTCAGCCGCCCGGTGTCGGCATGGAGAGCTGTCGAGACGCCGCCGATGTCCCAACGGTCACAGGTCGCGAAGAGGGGGAGCAGTCCGATCGAGCAGTGCTCGGCCGCGTGCGCTGCTCCGGGGAGGTCGGCGGTGGCGAGGCCGGCCTCGGCGAGCGCATCGGGCGGCACCGTCCACCACACAGCGGTGGTGCGCAGCGACCGCATCGGCAGGTCGAGCGGCTTCTCGCCCATCACCTCGCCGCTCGGCTGCCGGCGCATGAGGTAGGACACGACCTGCTGGGAGACGTCGACCTCGCCGACCGAGAGGCGACACTCGCCCCACATCCGGTGGTCACGCTCGGCCACGATGGTGATGTCGGTGACCTCGCGAGCCGCCGTCGAGTACGCCGGGTCGGCCCGGCCGATCACTGCCACGTGCTCGTCGAGGTCGAGCGACTCGACCAGCCAGGTCTCGCCCCGGTGGACATAGACAGCGCCCTCGTGGGCGGTGCTGTGGGCACGACCGCCGTCGACGGTGCCGATCACGCGCCCGGTCTCGGCCTCGACGAGCTGCACCTGCGACCCACCGCCGGAGCGGATGTCGGCGAGGTCGGCGGCGCGCCGTCGGTCGGCCCAGAACCACGCGTCGGCGCGTCGACGCAGCAGCCCGGCCGCCGTGAGGGATCGCACCAGCTCGAGGGCGCCGGGTCCGAAGTCGGGCAGCTCCGCAGGCGTGAGTGGCAGCTCCTGGGCCGCCGCGCAGAGGTGCGGCCCGAGCACGTAGGGGTTGTTGGGGTCGAACACCGTCGCCTCGACCGGCCGCCCGAACAACGCCTCCGGGTGGTGCACGAGGTAGGTGTCCAGCGGGTCGTCGCGGGCGATCAGGATGCCGAGGGCGTCTTGCGCGCCACGACCGGCCCGCCCGAGCTGCTGCCACATCGCCGCCCGGGTGCCGGGGAAGCCGGCCATCAGCACGGCGTCGAGGCCGCTGATGTCGATGCCGAGCTCGAGGGCGTTGGTCGCGGCCAGGCCGACCAGCTCGCCGGACCGCAGGGCCGCCTCGATGGCGCGCCGCTCCTCGGGCAGGTAGCCGCCGCGGTAGGCCGCCACCTGCCCGGCCAGCAGCGGGTCGACCTCCGCGAGCAGGTCGGCCGCGGTCAGGGCCACCTGCTCGACCCCGCGCCGGGACCGCACGAACGCCAGCGTGTGCACGCCCTCGGCCACCAGGTCTGCGAGCAGGTCGGCGGTCTCGGAGGAGGCGGCGCGCCGGGTCGGGGCGCCGTTCTCTCCGGTGTACGACGTCAGCGGCGGCTCCCAGAGCGCGACCGACACCTGGCCGCGCGGCGAGGTGTCACCGGTGACCGGCAGGACGTCGAGTCCGGTGAGCCGCCCGGCCGCGAGCTCGGGCTCGGCGACGGTGGCCGAGGCCAGGACGAAGGTGGGGGAGGCGCCGTACAGGGCGCAGAGCCTCCGCAGCCGGCGTACGACGTGGGAGACGTGCGCCCCGAAGATGCCGCGGTAGTGGTGGCACTCGTCGATCACGACGTACTGCAGCGAGCCCAGGAACCTCGCCCACCGCTGGTGGCTCGGCAGCAAGGAGCGGTGGAGCATGTCGGGGTTGGTCAGGACGTACTCGGCGTAGTCGCGGGCCCAGTCGCGCTCCTCGCGGCTGCTGTCGCCGTCGTGGGTGGTGATGCGGACGTCGAGGCCGAGCGCGCGGACCGAGGTCATCTGGTCGTGGGCGAGGGCCTTGGTGGGCGCGAGGTAGAGGACGGTGGCGCCGCGTCGGTCGTGGATGTCGCGGCTGTTCGCGGATCGCGGTCAGCGCCGGCAGGAGGTAGGCCAGCGACTTGCCCGAGGCCGTGCCGGTGGCCAGCACGACGTGCTGACCCTCCCGGGCTGCCTCGGCCGCCACAGCCTGGTGCTGCCAGGGTCGGTCGATCCCGACTCGACCGAGCGCCGCGACGACATCGGGCGCGGCCCAGCTGGGCCAGTCGGCATGCACCGCCGCTCGCGGAGGCAGCACCTCGAGGTGCGTGAGCCGGTCCTCGCGCCCCGGCACGGCCGACAACCGGTCGATGACGCGGCCCATGCCCGGAGGGACGATCACGCACCATCGACGTCACCTGGAGAGTCTGACAAAGGCCACCGACGGGACCGCTGTAGGTGACTGTCTTTACTTCCCTGTGCATCTACCCCGCTCGGCGTGGTTACATATTCCAGGCAGGTGTCGGTCCACCCGGACCGGTCACACCGGCCCGATCGCACAGCCAGCCGGGAGAGCTCGTGGACCTGACCCTTGAGACGCGCGACGTCGATGGCCGCACCATCGTCGCCGTCGGTGGCGAGATCGACGTCTACACCGCGCCCAAGTTGCGCGACAAGATCACCGAGCTGGTGGCCGCGGGCGTCTACGACCTGGTCATCGACATGGAGGCCGTGGAGTTCCTCGACTCCACCGGGCTCGGCGTGCTGGTGGGTGGCCTGAAGAAGGTCCGCGCCCACGACGGCTCCCTCCAGCTGGTGTGCAACCAGGATCGCCTGCTCAAGATCTTCCGGATCACCGGGCTGGCGAAGGTGTTCGTGATCCACGAGTCGGCCGACGCCGCCCTCGCCTGACTTGATCCACCGGCTATTGTCCGCCGTTCCTACCTGCTGAGACGTGGCCCACACCGCGTGCGTAGACTCCGCTCGATCCATGACCTGAGTCACGTCTCAAGCATGCGCGTGTCTCGTCCCACGTATCGCAGGAGGAACACATGACCGGGATTTATCCCGCTGTCGTGGAGCTCTCCGGCGGCAATCTCATCCTGGTCATCGTCGTCGCCGCAATCGCACTTGGTTGCCTCGGCATGGCGTATGTGTTCCGCCAGGAAGTGCTTGCTGCCGGTGATGGCACCGACAACATGAAGAACATCGCGCAGGCGGTCCAAGAGGGCGCCAACGCGTACCTGACTCGGCAGTTCCGGACGCTCGTGATCTTCGCGGGCATCGCGTTCTTCGCGCTGCTTCTGCTGCCGGCAGACGACACCACCGTCCGGATCTTCCGGTCCTTCTTCTTCCTACTCGGCGCGGGCTTCTCCGCCGCGGTCGGCTACCTCGGCATGAACCTCGCCGTGCGCGCCAACGTGCGCGTGGCCGCCGCCGCCAACACGGTTGGCCGCGAGCCGGCCATGAGCATCGGCCTCCGGACCGGCGCCATGGTCGGCATGCTCACCGTCGGCCTGGGCCTGCTGGGCGCCAGCGTCGTGGTGCTCTGCTTCCAGGACGAGGCGCCCGACGTGCTCGAGGGCTTCGGCTTCGGTGCGGCCCTGCTCGCCATGTTCATGCGAGTCGGCGGCGGCATCTTCACCAAGGCCGCTGATGTCGGCGCCGACCTGGTCGGCAAGGTCGAGCAGAACATCCCCGAGGACGACCCGCGCAACGCCGCGACCATCGCCGACAACGTGGGCGACAACGTCGGCGACTGCGCCGGCATGGCCGCCGACCTCTTCGAGTCCTACGCCGTCACGCTCGTGGCCGCGCTGATCCTGGGCTCGCAGGCGTTCGGTGACAAGGGCCTCGTCTTCCCGCTGCTGATCCCCGCGATCGGCGCGCTGACCGCCGTCGCCGGCGTCTACCTGACCCGCCCGAAGGTGGGCGAGAGCGGCCTGACGACCATCAACAAGTCGTTCTACATCTCGTCCGGCATCGCGGCGGTGGCCAGCGTCGTGCTGGCCTTCGTCTACCTGCCGAGCAGCTTCGCGGACTTCGACAACATCAGTCTCGACCTCGTCAACGCTGAGGGCGACCCCCGCTTCATCGCCGCGGCCGCTGTGGTGATCGGCATCGTGATGTCGGCCGGCATCCTGGCCCTCACCGGCTACTTCACCGGCACCGACTACAAGCCCGTCAAGGACGTCGGCAAGACCTCGCTCACCGGCGCGGCCACCGTGATCCTGGCCGGCCTCTCGGTCGGTTTCGAGTCGGCGGTCTACACGACCCTCGTCATCGGCGCGGCCGTCTTCGGTGCCTACCTTCTCGGTGGTGCCGCCCTGACCGTCTCGCTGTTCGCGGTCGCTCTCGCCGGTTGTGGTCTGTTGACCACGGTCGGCGTGATCGTGGCCATGGACACCTTCGGCCCGGTCTCCGACAACGCCCAGGGCATCGCTGAGATGTCCGGCGACGTCAGCCCCGAGGGCGCCCAGATCCTCACCGAGCTGGACGCGGTCGGCAACACGACGAAGGCAGTCACCAAGGGCATCGCGATCGCGACCGCCGTGCTGGCCGCCACCGCATTGTTCGGCTCGTACGCAACATCGGTCTTCGAGAAGCTCGCCGAAGCCGACGTGCGGCCCGACGAGGCGTACCTCCTCGACTTCAGCGTCTTCAACCCCGCTGTGATCGTCGGTGTGCTCCTCGGTGCGGCCGTGGTCTTCCTGTTCTCCGGTCTCGCGATCAACGCCGTGGCTCGCGCCGCGGGCGCGGTCGTCTACGAGGTGCGCCGCCAGTTCCGGGAGATCCCCGGGATCATGGAGGGCACCGGTCGTCCGGAGTACGGCAAGGTCGTCGACATCGTCACGAAGGACTCGCTGCGCGAGCTCACGACGCCCGGCATCCTGGCCGTGCTGGCGCCGATCGCGGTGGGCTTCGGCCTCGGCGCGACGGCACTGGCCGGCTTCCTGGCCGGTGCGATCGGCGCCGGCACGCTGATGGCGGTGTTCCTGGCCAACTCCGGTGGTGCCTGGGACAACGCCAAGAAGCTGGTCGAGGACGGAAACCACGGCGGCAAGGGCTCGAGCGCCCACGAGGCCACCATCATCGGTGACACCGTCGGCGACCCGTTCAAGGACACCGCCGGTCCGGCGATCAACCCGCTGATCAAGGTGATGAACCTGGTCTCGCTGCTGATCGCCAGCGCCGTGGTCTCCATGAGCGTCGGCAAGGACGAGAACGACGTCCTTCGGATCCTGATCGCGCTCGCTGCGGTCGCGGTCATCGTCACCGCGGTCTACATCTCCAAGCAGCGCGAGGTGACGCTCGGCGACGACTCCGGCACCCCGGCACCGCCGGCACCGCCGGCAGCCCCGGCCGCTCCGGTCGAGCCCGCGCCCGCCCAGCCGACGACGCCTCCGAGCGCCTAGGCAACCAGCACCACCAGCACAACAGCACCGGCCCGTCGGATCGAGAGATCCGGCGGGCCGGCGTGCATTTGCGCCGACCCGGCTCTCGTCGACCGGTACGACGTCGACCCGGCTCGTGTCGACCTCTCTGGGCGTGAAGTCGAGCCGGGTCGACGTGCTGGGGCGTGAAGAAGAGCCGGGTCGGCGGGGACTAGCGTCGGCGCGGTGAGCGACCTTCCGCAGCGCCTCCGGGCCGCACTCGTCGATGCCGGCTTCACCTACGACGGCGTGGCCGAGGTGTTGGGTGGCCAGGCGCACGAGGCGTTGATGCGCAACGAGACGACGCCCGGTCTCCGGCGTACGACGGGTGGCAGCCGGATCGAGACGCTGATCCGGCTCTTCCTGCTCCAGACGCGCGTGGCGGTCACCGACGCGGAGGCCGCGCTGCCGGGGCTGCTCGACCGGCTGTCGGCAGAGGGCTTCGTCGAGCAGAGCGTGGGTGAGGTGGGGGCGCGCCTCGACTGTCGGCCGTACGCCGCCGACGACGACGAGTTCTGGGTGGTCAGCGACCTCACGCCCGGGCTGGACGGCGGGCCGCAGCGCGTCGGCGCGGATCACGTGCTGGGGATCAGCGCCGCCTCCACGTCACTGGCCCAGCTGACCATCCGCGACCAGGTCGGCACCGCGCTCGACCTCGGCACCGGCTGCGGCGTCCAGGCGCTCCACCTCGCCGGTCACAGCGGGCGAGTGGTGGCGACCGACGTCAACCAGCGGGCCCTGCGGATCGCGCGGTTCAACGCGGAGCTCAACGAGGTCGCGGACACCGTCGAGGTCCGCGACGGGTCGTTCTTCGAGCCGGTGGCCGGCGAGCGCTACGACCTGATCGCCACCAACCCGCCGTTCGTGATCTCGCCGGCGACCGGCGAACGGCTCGTCTACCGCGACTCGGGGCTGCCCGGCGACCGCGTCGTCGAGGACATCGTGCGGGCCGCGCCCGACCACCTCACCGAGGGTGGCTGGTGCCAGATCCTCGCCAACTGGGTGATCGCCGCCGACCGGCCCTGGGACGAGCGCCTCGCCGGCTGGCTGTCCGACGACTGCGACGCCCTGGTGGTGCAGCGCGAGGTGGTCGACCCGGCGGCGTACGTCGAGCTCTGGCTCAAGGACGCCGGCCTCCACGGCTCGCCCGACTACCTCGAGCGCTACGACACCTGGCTGTCGTGGTTCGAGGACCAGCGGATCGAGGCGGTCGGCTTCGGCTGGGTCAACCTCCGGCGTGGCGGCTCGGCAAGGTCACTGCTCGACTGGCCGTACGACGTCGAGCAGCCGATCGCCGACGCCATCCGTGACTGGGGCGACGCCACGCGCGTCGCGGTCGGGCTCGGTTCGCGGCTGGTCGCCCGCCCGGACCTGGTGCAGGAGGCGCTCGGGCCGGTCGGAGCCGAGGACCCCGCCACGATCGTGCTGCGGCAGCAGCGCGGCTTCCGCCGGGCACACCAGGCGGACACGGTGCTGGCCGCGCTGGTCGGGGCCTGCGACGGAGAGCTGACGCTCGGGCAGATCCTCGACGCCGTCGCCACCCTCCTCGAGCTCGACGCCGAGGAGACCCGAACGACGTACCTGCCCCAGGTGCGCGAACTCGTCGCCGCCGGGTTCCTCGTCCCCTAGCCTGTCTGCCGTGTCCAGCCCCGGGTGGTACCCCGACCCCTCAGGCCAGCCGAACGCCTTCCGCTACTGGAACGGCCAGGTCTGGAGCAACGAGACCAGCCCGACCCCGCACATCGGCCCGCCGCCCTCCGTCGCACTTCCTTCTCCGCCCCCGCTGCCTCCGCCGCCGAGCCAGCCCCCGCCCGGCTGGACGCCGCCCCCGCTCCCTCCCACGGGCACGGGCCGAAAGGTCGCCCTGATCCTGCTGGCCGTGGTGCTGGTGGCCGGCGCCGGGGTGGGTGCGTTCTTCGGCGTCCGTGCCCTGACCGATGACGCTGACGACTTCGTCGCGGCCAGCGACGACACCTCGGAGACGTCTTCGCCGAGCGCATCGGAGTCGACCAGCGAGACGGTCGAACCGTCGCCTGCCGAGACCCCCACCGAGACCCGCCACCGAGACCCCTACAGAGTCCGCGACCCCCATCCCGGAGATGTGCGTGACGGGCGCGCCCGAGGGCGGGAAGGCGCCCGGTGCCGTGCTGCGCGGCGGTGGACTCGAGGCGCCCCGGCCCAACGGCTTCGCGCCGATGGGTTTCGACGCCGCCTTCGTCTTCGCCGACAAGGTGGTCAGTGTCGCTCGGCAGGTCGAGCCCGACTGGGTCGCGGTCTATGCCCTGGGTGGCCTCGGCAAGGACACCGGCTACACCAGCCTGGAGCAGGCCGCGGAGTCGGTGCTGACCTGCATGACGGGCTCCTCCGGCGTTCTACGAGCACTTCTCCGGACGCGCCGACCAGGGCTCCAGCGCGCTCACCGTCGACGGCCACGACGCCTGGCGGATCACCGCCGCGGTGCGGGTCGACGACCCCGAGGTCAGCGTCAACGGCGACATCGCGACGGTCATCGTCGTGGACACCGGCGCGCCCGGCACGTACGGGCTTTTCGTGAGCGTGGTGCCCATCGGCGCACCCATGCTGATCGGTCAGCAGGAGCAGGTCGCAGGGTCGATTCGAGTGCCCTGACAGGGGTCCGCAGCGAGCCCTGAGGGAATGAACACTGGACAACACGCGCTACCGTGATCGGCCGTGAGCCCCCATCCGGTGCTCTTTCAGGCATGCAGCAGAAGGAATTGACAGCGCAGTGGCACACAAGTTGGTGATCGTCGAGTCCCCGGCGAAGGCCCGCACCATCGGCGGGTACCTCGGGGACGGCTTCGTCGTGGAGTCGTCCATCGGGCACATCCGCGACCTTCCCAACAACGCCGCTGACACCCCGGCGAAGATCAAGGACAAGCCGTGGGGACGGCTGGCGGTCGACGTCGAGAACGACTTCACTCCTTACTACGTGGTGCCGCGGGACAAGAAAGCCCACATCTCCAAGCTCAAGGCGCTGCTCAAGGACGCCGACGAGCTCTACCTCGCGACCGATGAGGACCGGGAGGGCGAGGCGATCGCCTGGCACCTCCTCGACGAGCTCAAGCCGAAGAACATCCCGGTGCACCGGATGGTGTTCCACGAGATCACCAAGGCCGCGATCCTCGAGGCGGTCGAGAACCCCCGCGAGATCAACGACGACCTGGTCGAGGCGCAGGAGGCGCGCCGGATCCTGGACCGCCTCTACGGCTACGAGGTCTCGCCCGTCCTGTGGAAGAAGGTCATGTCCGGCCTGTCCGCCGGACGCGTCCAGTCGGTCGCCACCCGCCTGGTGGTCGACAAGGAGCGCGAGCGGATCAAGTTCCGGGTCGCGTCCTACTGGGACCTCGAGGCCACCTTCGACGCCGGCGAGAAGCACGACCAGCGGATGTTCCCGGGCAAGCTCCACTCCATCGACGGCACCCGCGTCGCGCAGGGCAGCAACTTCGGCCAGGACGGCGTGCTCAAGCCGGGCGCCGACGTGGTCCACGTCGACCGGGCCCGCGCCGAGGCGCTGGTCACGGCGCTGGCCGACACGGCGTACGACGTCCGCTCGGTCGAGTCCAAGCCCTACAAGCGTTCTCCGTACGCGCCGTTCCGCACCACGACCATGCAGCAGGAGGCCAGCCGCAAGCTCGGCATGAGCGCCTCGGTGGCGATGTCGGTGGCGCAGCGTCTCTACGAGAACGGCTTCATCACCTACATGCGCACCGACTCGACGACCCTGTCGGGTGGAGCGGTCGAGGCGGCCCGGAGCCAGGTGCGGGAGCTGTACGGCGCCGAGTACCTGCCCGACGCGCCGCGCGTCTACGCCTCCAAGGTCAAGAACGCCCAGGAGGCGCACGAGGCGATCCGGCCCGCGGGCGAGTCGTTCCGGACTCCCGCGCAGACCGGGCTGACCGGTGACCAGTTCCGTCTCTACGAGCTGATCTGGATGCGCACCGTCGCGTCGCAGATGAAGGACGCCGTCGGCCAGTCGGTCTCGGTGCGGATCGGCGGCGCCTCCGCCACGGGTGAGGACGTCGTCTTCTCCGCGTCCGGCCGGGTGATCACGTTCCACGGCTTCCTCAAGGCCTACGTCGAGGGCACCGACGAAGGTGCCGCGAAGGACGACGCCGAAACCCGGCTCCCGGCTCTCGCGGAGGGCGACGCCGTCTCGGCCGCTTCGCTCAGCGCCTCGGGCCACGAGACCAAGCCGCCGTCGCGCTACACCGAGGCCACGCTGATCAAGGAGCTCGAGGAGCGCGAGATCGGCCGCCCGTCGACGTACGCCTCGATCCTCGGCACCATCCTCAACCGCGGCTACGTCTACAAGAAGGGCACCGCGCTGGTGCCGGCCTGGCTGGCCTTCTCGGTGGTCCGGCTGCTGGAGGAGCACTTCCCGCGCCAGGTGTCCTACGAGTTCACCGCTGTCATGGAAGACGTGCTCGACGACATCGCGGGCGGTCGCAAGGACCGGGTGTCCGAGCTCACCGAGTTCTACTACGGCTCCGACAACGTCAAGGGCCTGCACGAGCTGGTCACCGGTCTCGGCGACATCGACGCCCGCGAGCTGGCGACGTTCCCGGTCGGCGACCCCGAGCTGGGCATCAACCTGCGGGTCGGCCGCTACGGGCCCTACCTCGAGGGACCCGACGAAGAGGGCAACCCGATCGGCAAGCGGGCCAACGTGCCGGACGACCTGCCGCCCGACGAGCTGACCATGGAGAAGGCGAAGGAGCTCTTCGCCAACCCGGCCGGCGAGGAGATCGAGCTCGGCGTCCATCCCGAGACCGGCCTGTCCGTCGTGGCGAAGAACGGCCGCTTCGGCCCCTACGTCACCGAGCTGCTGCCCGAGGACGCCAAGAAGAACGACAAGCCCCGCACCGGCTCGCTGTTCAAGTCGATGTCGCTCGACACCATCACCCTCGACGACGCGGTGAAGCTGCTGTCGCTGCCGCGGGTCGTCGGTGAGGACGCCGAGGGCGTCGAGATCACCGCGCAGAACGGCCGCTACGGGCCCTACCTCAAGAAGGGCACCGACTCGCGGTCGCTCACGACCGAGGACCAGCTCTTCACGATCACCCTCGACGAGGCGCTCGCGATCTACGCCCAGCCCAAGCAGCGCGGCCGGGCCGCGGCCGCACCGCCGTTGAAGGAGCTCGGCAACGACCCCGTGTCCGGTCAGCCGGTCGTGGTGAAGTCGGGCCGCTTCGGCGAGTACGTCACCGACGGCGAGTACAACGCCACCCTCCGCAAGGAGGACACCGTCGAGGACATCACGCTCGCGCGGGCCGCCGAGCTGCTCGCCGACCGCCGCGAGCGCGGCCCGGCGAAGAAGGCGGCCAAGAAGGGCGCGAAGAAGGCCACCAAGAAGACGGCCAAGAAGACGGCCAAGAAGACGGCCAAGAAGACCGCCAAGAAGACGACGAAGAAGGCATCGGCCGACAAGTCGTGAGGCTGGTCGGCTGGTTCGGCCTCGCCCTGGCCATCCTCGTCGCGGGCCTGCTCAACGGCTATGCGTTCGTCATCTACCAGCTGGTGGAGTGCGACGCCCTGGACGGCCGCGGGATCGCCGACGACGACTGGCTGGCGACCATGTGCGGTCGCGACAGCAGCCTCTCGGTGGGACTGTTCGCGTTCGTCGTCGTCGGGGTTCTGTCGCTCGCTGGACTGGTCGCGGGCTGGCGGCGCTCGACGGGCGCGCTCGGCAAGGTCGTGGGCTGCGCGCTGGTGGTGCTGGCGCCGGCGTTCACCTTCCTGGTCCTGGCCCTCGTCACGCCGTGACCAGCGATAGGTTCGGCGCGTGAGCCCGACCTCCCCGACCCCAGGCGTGTACGCCGACAGCGGCGTGTTCGTCTGCTTCGAGGGCGGCGAGGGGGCCGGCAAGTCGACCCAGTGCGAGCTGCTGGCCGCGTGGCTGAAGGGCCAGGGCTACGACGTGCTCCTGACGTTCGAGCCCGGCGACACCGAGGTCGGGCGCGAGATCAGGCGGATCGTGCTCAGTCCCGAGACCGGTGAGCTGTCGCACCGCACCGAGACCCTGCTCTACGCCGCCGACAAGGCCGAGCACGTGGACACGGTGGTGCTGCCTGCCCTCGGGCGTGGAGCCGTCGTGATCACCGACCGCTACGTCGACACCGCGCTGGCCTACCAGGGTGCCGGCCGCGCGCTCGACCAAGCCGAGGTCGAGCGGGTGAACCGGTGGGCGACAGGTGACCTGCGACCGCACCTGACCGTGGTCCTCGACGTCGCACCGGAGCAGGGACTGGGCCGCTTCGAGGAACGCGACCGCATCGAGGGTGAGTCCGTGGAGTTCCACCGCCGCGCGCGCCAGGCGTTCCTCGACCTGGCCGCCGCCGACCCCGAGCACTACCTGGTGCTCGACGCGCACGACGAGGTCGAGGCGATCGCCGCCGCGATCCGCGAGCGCCTGACGCCCCTGCTCAGCCAGGCTCGGCGCTGACCGTCGTCAAGCCGCGGATCGCCCGGTCCGCCAGCGGACGCAGCACCAGCAACGACATGCCGAGGCCGTAGGCCGCGAAGGCCGTGGTCACCGAGGTGGCCGACGCGAGCACTCCGAACAGCGCCATCGCGGCCGGCATGAACACGTCGTCACCGAGCCGCATCAGGGCCGTCGTCCGCCCCAGGAACGCACCGTCGATGGTCACCTGCGCGACCGCACCGAGCAGCGTGGACGCGATGCCGGCGGTCACCCCGATCAGCGCGCAGGCAGCGGCCGTGAGCCAGACCGGTCCGACGCCCAGCAGGGCGATCGCGACGCCTTGCACGACCAGCCAGCCGAAGCCGGCCGCCGCCTCCAGCCGGGGCCGCCACCGGACCAGCGACAGGCTCCCGGCTGCCGCGCCCAGCCCGACCAGGCTGATGCAGACGCCCAGCCGGCCGGCGCCCCAGTCGTCCTGCACGGCCCGGATGGCCAGCCCGATGCCGAGCGCCGGGCCGACGAACAGGTTGAGTCCCATCAGCGACACCACGAGAGTGCGCGCGGTGCGCGCCGAGCCCAGGTAGGCGAAGCCGCTGCGCACGCTCCGCAGCACCGGCTCGGGCTCGGAGCGGGGCAGCGGGAAGCGCACCCGCAGCTTCAACACCAGGAAGAGCACCACCACCCCGAACGTCACCGCGTTGACCGCCGCGCTGCCGCCGAGGCCCCAGGCCGCGACCACCACGCCGCCCACGGCCGAGCCGACCATGGTGCCGACCCGGGTGAGCGTCTGGCCGAGCCCGCCGTACGCCGCCAGGTCGGACGGGCGCACCAGCTGTCGGCCGATGGTGCCGGCGGCAGGTTCGTAGACGGCGTCGCTGAGACCGAACGCGATCGCGGCCACGACGAGCGCCAGCACGCTCGGCGAGGCGACGGCCACCCAGACCCCCACTGCGACCAGCACCCCGATCCGGACCAGGTTGGCGATCGTCATCACCCGCAGCGCGTCGTAGCGGTCGGCCATCGCGCCGCCCAGCAGCAGGGTGATCGCCCGGGGGATGGCTCCGGCCGCCACCACCGCGCCAGCGGCTGCAGGGCTGGCGATCTGCACGGCCGTCCACGCCAGCGCGATCGTCCAGAGCGCGTCTCCCGCGTCGGAGACCGCCTTGAGGCCGAGCCAGGTCCGGGCCAGCCGGTCCTGCCGGAACACCGGGACCGAGATCTCCTGATCGGTCGTCACGGCCGCACCGGGAACCCGTGGGCGAACCAGTAGACGGGCTCACGCACCTGCCCGTCGTCGCGGTCGATCGACTCCCGCCACGCGCTCACCGTCTCGCGGATCAGGCCCGACAGCTCGGTGAGCTCGTCCGGAGTCGCGTAGGCCAGGCCGTCGGAGCTGAAGGCCGAGCGCCGCCAGCGCCGGGTGTAGCCGGCGCTGCGCTTGCGCCACTCGCCGAACCGCCGGATCTGGTGCTCGAAGTTGAGCCGTTCCGCAGCTCGCGCCTGCATCATCTCGGCCGGCTTGTCGGCGAAGTCCTCGACGTCCCAGCTGATGCTGGCTCCGCCCACCGTCCGCCACCAGCTGGTCCGGCCGTCCACGGCGAGCTCCGGAGCGCGCTCGACCACGCCGGCCCGCTCGAGCATCCGCAGGTGGTGGCTGATGCTGCCGACCTGCTGGTCGAGGTCCCGGGCGAGCGAGCCGACCTGGCTGTCGCCGTGGATGTAGAGGTACTCGATGATCCGGCGCCGGGTCGGGTGATGCACCGCGCGGAGGACGTCGATGGTGGCCATCAACCGAGCCTGCGGGCCGCGGCGCCGTTGCACAAGACTTCTTGTATATCTCGGAGGGCCGCCGCGGCTCCGGCTGTCAGGGCCTCCCTCTAGGGTGGCGCCGTGACGGTGTGGGACGGCCTCGTGGGCCAGCGACGCGCGGCGGAGACGCTGCAGACCGCGGTCGGGGGTCACGGCATGAGCCACGCCTGGCTGTTCACCGGGCCGCCGGGATCGGGTCGCTCCAACACCGCCGTCGCCTTCGCCGCCGCGCTCCAGTGCGAGCAGGGGGGTGACGGCACCTGCCACGAGTGCCACACGGTGCTGGCCGGCTCGCACGCCGACGTCTCGGTGATCCGCACCCAGAAGCTGTCGATCGGCGTCGACGAGGTCCGCGATCTCGTACGCCGCTCGGCGCTGGCCCCGGTGGGCCGGCGCTGGCAGATCCTGATCGTCGAGGACGCCGACCGGCTCACCGAGCAGGCCTGCAACGCCCTGCTCAAGGCGATCGAGGAGCCGACGCCCCGCACGGTCTGGATGCTGTGCGCGCCGACGGTCGAGGACGTGCTGCCCACCATCAGGTCCCGGTGCCGGCAGCTCATCCTGTCCACCCCGACCCCCGAGCAGGTGGCCGCCCACCTGGTGCGCGTCGACGGCGTGAGCGAGGCGCTGGCGTCGTACGCCGCCCGGGCCAGCCAGGGCCACATCGGCCGGGCCCGCGCGCTCGCACGCGACGAGGCGACCCGCAACCGGCGCCGCGAGGTGGTGGCGCTGCCGACCCGGCTGACCACGCTCGGCGCCTGCATGACCGCAGCCACCAACCTGGCGGAGGTGACCAAGGAGGAGGCCGACGCGATCACCAGCGACCTCGACGCTGCCGAGAAGGCCGACCTCGACGCGAGCTACGGCGTGGTCGAGCGTGGTCGCCGTCCGCGCGAGTACGCACCAGCGCTGAGCGCCCTCGACCGCGCCCAGAAGACCCGCGCCAAGCGTCGGCACCTCGACGTGGTCGACCGCGGCCTGATGGATCTCGTCTCGGTCTACCGCGACGCCGTAGCGCTCGCCGTCGGCGCAGCGGGACCCCTGGTCAACGAGGAGATCCGCGGAGAAGTGGTGCAGGTCGCCCAGGCCTCGACCCCCGAGCTCAACCTGCGCCGGATCGCGTGGATCTTCGAGGCGCGCGAGCAGATGCTGGAGTTCAACGTGCCGGTCGCCTTGGCGCTGGAGTCCATGATGGTGGCGCTCAAGATCCCGGAAGGGAGCAGCCGGTGAACCGCATCGTCGGGATCGTGCTGGTCGTCGTGCTCGTGCTCAGTGGCGTGGGAGTGGGCGTCCTCGCCCTGACCTCCGGCGACGCCGACCCCACCAACCCGGAGACGTCCGAGCCCGCGGAGCCGATCCCGCCTCCGACGGAGCCCGTCGACCCGGCTGCGACCAAGCCGCCGACCCCCGAGCTCGCGCCCTTCTACTCCCAGACCATCGCCTGGGAGCACTGCGGCGAGTTCCAGTGCGGCACGGTGACGGTGCCGATCGACTACCGCGATCCGGGCGGCGAGACGATCGAGCTGGCGCTCAACAAGCTCCCTGCCCCCGACCCCAGCCAGGTGGTCGGGCCGCTGGTGGTCAACCCCGGCGGCCCCGGCGCCCCCGGCACGGACTACGCCGAGCAGGCCTCGCTCGCCTTCCGGGACCAGCTGCTCGACCGGTTCGACATCGTCGGGTTCGACCCGCGCGGCACCGGTGACTCCGACCCGGTCGACTGCCTCAGCGACGAGGAGCTCAGCGCCTTCATCGCCTCGGACCCCGACCCCGACGACGCCGCCGAGGAGGCGGAGTACGCCGCCAACCAGGAGTCCTTCTTCGAGGGCTGCGTCGAGCGCTCCGACTCCCTGATCGGGCACGTCACGACGATCGAGACCGCCCGCGACCTCGACGTCATCCGGGCCGCCCTCGGCCAGACCACGCTGACCTACCTCGGCGCCTCCTACGGCACCAAGCTCGGCGCGACCTACGCCGAGCTGTTCCCGAAGAAGGTCGGCCGGCTGGTGCTCGACGGCGCGGTCGATGTCTCGCTGCCGGCGCGGGAGCTCAGCCTGGCCCAGGCGGGCGGCTTCGAGACCGCGCTGAGGTCCTACGTCGACAACTGCATCCAGGACGGTGGCTGTGTCCTCGGCGACGACGTCGACGAGGGCCTGCAGACGATCGGCGACCTGCTCGAAGACAGTCGAGGAGCAGCCGCTCCCCACCCAGCTGGAACGTGAGCTGACCGTCGGCAACGCGTTCTACGGCCTGGTCGCTCCGCTCTACAACCGCGACAACTGGTCGCTGCTCGACCAGGGGCTGAGCCAGGCCCTCGACGGCGACGGCTCGACGCTGCTCCTGCTCTCCGACTTCTACGCCTCGCGCGAGGGCGACACCTATGAGGACAACAGCGCGGAAGCGATCTACGCGATCAACTGCCTCGACGACCCCTACGCCATCGAGCCGAGCCAGGTCCCTGCCCAGTACGCCGACTTCGAGGCCGCCTCGCCCACCTTCGGCCGGGTCTTCGCCTGGGGCCTGGTCGGGTGCCGGGGCATCGAGGTGCAGTCGTCCGAGAAGCCGCTGACGATCCGGGGCGAGGGTGCGGCGCCGATCGTGGTCACCGGCACCACGCGTGACCCCGCGACGCCGTACGCGTGGGCGGTCGCGCTGTCCGAGCAGCTGGCCTCCGGCGTGCTGATCTCCCGCGACGGCGACGGC
This sequence comes from uncultured Actinomycetota bacterium, assembly GCA_963769475.1. Lineage (GTDB taxonomy): Bacteria > Actinomycetota > Actinomycetes > Propionibacteriales > Nocardioidaceae > Nocardioides. The sequence goes on from CAVYLX010000011.1 coordinate 230,240, forward strand.
CACACGGCGTACAACGCCGGCAACGAGTGCATCGACGAGGCGATCGAGGCCTACCTCATCGAGGGCACGGTGCCCGAGGACGGGCTCGAGTGCTGAGGCCGGTTCAGAGGTAGAGCAAGCGCTCCTCGATGCTCTCCGCAGTGTCGTCGGCGAGGTTCTTCAGCATGAGCGGCATCAGGGGGATGGCCAGCTTCGAGGCGCCCTGCGGTGAGAACTCCGCCCGGTAGATGACCGTGCTGCCCGTCCCTTCGGGCTCGACGATGATCGTGTCCAGCAGCTCGAGCGAGGTGCTCGACCCGTGCAGCCGGAGCAAGTGCGGCGCCTCGTGCTCGACCACGGTGTACGTGACCTCCAGCTCTTGGTCGAGCATCCGCCACACGTTGCGGTAGACGGTGCCGACGCCGCCGTCGCCCTGCTCGCGCACGGTCGAGGTCGTCACCGGGTCCCACTCCTTGGTGGTGGTGAAGTCCGACAGGTACTCCCACACCCGGTCCGGTGGGGCGTCAGTGGTGATCGTGCGTTCGATGTTGGGCATCCGGTCCTCCGATCATCGACTATCGAGTCCGCAGGTCGCAGGGCCCTCGAGCACCTGCCCGTCGGGGCCGAAGCGCGAACCGTGCAACGGGCAGTCCCAGCTGGCCTCCGCGTCGTTCCAGCGCAGTACGCCGCCGAGGTGGGTGCACACTCCCGAGACCCGGCGCTCGACGCCGCCGACCCGCGACTGTGCCGTTGGCGTGCCGATCCGGTCGTAGCGGACGAGTCCGGCGCCTTCCTCAGGCGCCGGCCCGGGCCGGGAATGGATGAGCGGCTCCAGCCAGCTCCGGGTCATCTCCAGGCCCACCTCGGCGTTGGTCAGCGCACCCGTCGGCAGCCCGGTGAGCTCGTGCCTGCTCCACGACGCCATCGCGTCGGCCCAGTCCATCCGCCCGCCGAGCACCCGGCTCGACAGCGCCAGGGCGGCCGCCACGCCGTTGGTCAGGCCCCACTTGGAGAAGCCGCCGGCCACCAGGATCTCGTCCTGACCCGGCAGCAGCGGGCCGACGACCGGTAGCGCATGGGCGGGCACGTAGTCCTGGGCCGACCAGGCGTGCGTCTCCGTCGCCTGGGGGAAGTGCTCCGCGGTCCAGTCCCGCAAGGTGTCGAGCCGCCGCGACGTGGGCCCGCCGCGGCCCGTGGTGTGGCCCTCGCCGCCGACCATGAGCATCGGCCCGCCGTCGTACACGCCGTCGCGCAGCGACCGGCTCGTGCGGTCCGCGGAGAGGTACATGCCGGTGACGGCCGCCTCCGGCGTGCGGAACGCCAGGGCGTACGAGCGAGCCGGCTTGAGCCGCGCGAAGAAGCCGCCGCGGTCCAGGATCGGCAGGTTGGTGGCGATCACGACCGTGTCGGCGGTCGCCGTGCCCGCATCCGTCTCCACCCGGCACGGCCCCTTGCCGCGCACCTTCCGGACCCGCGCGCCCTCGACGATCCGGACGCCGTGCGCGGCGGCCTGGAGCGCCAGCGCCTCGACCAGGTCCAGCGGGTCGATCTGGAGCTGACCGTTGAGCCGGACCGCACCGGCGATGCTGAACGGCAGCTCCGACTCCTTGACCCAGCTGACCGGCAGGCCGGCCTTCTCCGCGACCTCGAGCTCGCTCTTCGCGGAGCTGACGCCGTGCTGCGTCGTCGCGTAGGTGTACGCCGGCCGCTGCTGCGTCTCCACGTCGTGCTCGTCGCAGAACTGTGCCAGCCACGCCTGGCCCTCTCGGTTCGCGGTGACGTACTGGCGGACGACGTCGGTGGAGTGACGACGCGAGATCCGGCTCAGCTGGGTGCCCTGGAGAAGGCTCACCTTCGCGGTGCTGCCGCCGGTCGTGCCGGCGCCGGCGTACCTCGCCTCGATCAGCAGCACCCGCTTGCCGGCCCGGCCGAGCAGGAGCGCCGTGGTGAGACCGGTGATGCCACCGCCCACCACCACGACGTCGACGTGGCCCTCGACCAGGGGCGGTGCTGGACTACGAGGATGGGCGGCCTGCCAGACCGACGTGAGAGGCATGTCAGCAGGTGCCCGGGGAGACCTCGGATGATGCGTGCTCGGCTCAGGGCCGCAGTCGGCGGAGCCGACTGTGCAGGAGAGCCGCCCTGGCCGCGTTGTTGCCGGGTGCCCCATGGACCCCGCCACCGGGATGCGCCGAGGCGGAGCCCAGGTAGAGGCCGGGGATCCCTGTCTCCGGGCGGCCCAGCATCCGCGGGACCGGACGCAGGAACAGCTGCTGCTGGAGCTGGGAGGTGCCGCCGTTGACCGCACCACCGATCAGGTTCGCGTCGCGCGCCTCCAGCTCTCGCGGGCCGAGGACGCGGCGGGCCAGGATCCGGGACCCGAAGCCGGGAGCCAGGCGCTCGATCCGGGCCTGCATCCGGTCCGCCAAGCGCTCGCAGTCGTCGTAGTCCCAGATGCCCTCGATCGACCCGTCGCCGGCGTCACGGACGGACGGGTCCGGCTGCGGGACATGGGTGTAGGCCCACATCGACTCCGTGCCGGCCGGCGACCGGGTGCGGTCGGTCGTGGTCATCTGCCCGGCGAGCAGGAACGGAGCGGCCGGGATCGACCGCGTGATCACCTGGCCGAGCGCCTCCGACATCTGGTCGACGGAGTCAGCGACGTGGATGGTCCCCGGGTCGTACGCCGGCGGCGTGATCCACGGGACCGGCCCGGACAGCGCCCAGTCGACCTTGACCGTGCCGGGATCCAGCTGGAAGTGCTCCATGCCGTGGACCACCCGCCGGGGCAGGTGCTCCGCCGCGACCAGCCGCCCGAACAGGTGGGCCGCGGAGACATCGGCGACCACGGCCCGCGCTGCGACGAAGCGGTCACCGTCGGCGGTCTCGACCCCGCTGGCTCGACCACCGTCGACCAGCACCCTGGTCACCTCGCTGTCACATCGGATCTCGCCACCCGCAACGGTGACGCGATGCGCGAGTGCCGCGCTCAGCTGCTGCGCGCCGCCTTCGGGCACCGGGAAGCCCACGGTCTGCCCGAGCATCGTCATCAAGATGCCGAACAGCCCGGACCCGGGCGACTCGAGGGGGATGTCGGAGTGGCCGGAGTTGCCGGCGATCAGCAGACCCGGTGCCGGTCCGCCGAACCGGTGCCGGGCCAGGTCGGCGGCAGGGGACAGCAGGGTCTTCAGCAGGTCGAGGCCACCGGCAGCGCGCAGGCGGCCCAGCGCTCCCAGGCCGGCCCGCACCGGCGGGAAGGGAGACAGGAGCGCGCCGAGCACCTGGTCGCCGATCTGGTCCCAGGTGGCGCACAGGTCCAGCCACCGCTGCCCGTCGCCGGACGAGGCGGCTTCCATCCACGACGCGGTCAGATGGCGGTCGCGATGCAGCAGCGCCCACCGGCCGTCGGCAGTCGGGTGTCCGAGCACGGCCGGCGCGTGGCTCCAGACGAGCCCGTGGTCCTCCAGCCCGAAGGACCGCATCGTCGGCGACACCGCTGCCATCGGGTAGAAGGCGCTGAACGTGTCGTGCACGAAGTCGGGGTGGACGTCCCGGTCGCTGCGCACCGCGCCCCCGATCGTCGGCTGGGCCTCGAGCACGAGCACCGACCACCCGGCGTCGACCAACCGGTTGGCCGCCACCAGCCCGTTGGGGCCGGCCCCGACCACGACCGCGTCGTAGGTCTCCACCGCGAGTCAGCGCGCGCGGTTCTCGGCGATGAAGGCCAGCCGGCGCAGGGTCTCCACGTTGCGCCAGGCCAGCGGCGGGTCCCGCAGGGGCTTGGGGACGAGACGACCTGGCCCCGAGACCGCGTCCTCCTCGATCACCACCTCGGTCTCCGGTCCCTGCGGCTGGAGGCGGAAGACGACCTCGGCCTCGCCGCCCGGCCAGGCTCGCGCGCGCAGCCGCAGCATCGTCGGCGGCTCGGCCTCGAGCACGCTCGTCGTGTCGTTGAGCATGGCCGGCCAGATGCCGACCGAGTGATGCAGCTGGGCCCCGACTCGCGGGCCAGTCGTCGTCGACGTCGCGCATCCGGGATCGCGCCCACCACGAAGACGGGGTAGAGCCAGCCGTCGGACAGCACCCGCCACACCTCGTCCGCGCTCGCCTTGATCAGCCGACTGTTGGTGCTCATTCCGAGAACACCCCCGTAACGAGCATCAGGATGACTCCGATGACGAGAAAGCCGACGACGAGCCCGGCAACCATCATCCGCCTTCCGGTCTCCTGTTCGGGCATGAGCTTCTCCTTCAGCTGGACGTGCTCAGGGTGGGCAGGACCTGCGAGCCGTAGGCCTCGATCATGGCCAGGTAGTCAGGACCCATGTTGGCGACGTAGATCTCGTCGTATCCGGCGTCGGCGTACTTCTTGAGCTGGTCGAGGTGCTCCTCGACGTCCGGTCCGGCCACGATGCTCTCGGCCGTCGCCTCGCGGGTCACCAGCTCGGCGGCCTGCTCGAAGTGCTTCGGTGTGGGGAGGATCTGCGACAGCTCGCCGGGGAGGCCGCTGTTGGCCCACAGCCGGTGCGCGTGGTCGACACCCTCGTCGCGGGTCTCCGCCCAGGCGACCTTGCAACCTGCCTGCGCAGGCTTCCCGCCGGTCTTGTCCTTGAACCCGCCCACGAGCTCCGCGTCCGGCGAGGTGCCGATGTAGCCGTCGGCGAACTCGGCGATCGCCTCCAATGCCTGTGGCCCGAACGCGCTGGCGAAGATGGGCGGCGGCTCCGGCGGCATCGTGTAGATCCGGGCGTTGCTGAGTCTGTAGTGGCGGCCGCGATGGGAGACGACCCCGCCCTTCCACAGCTCGCGGATCAGCTGCACCGACTCCTCGAGCATCTCCATCCTGACGTCGAACTCTGGCCAGACGTCGCCGAGCACGGACTCGTTGAGGGCCTCTCCAGTGCCCACGCCGAGCGTGAACCTGCCCTCCAGCAGCACCGACGACGTGGCGGCTGCCTGAGCGACCACCGCCGGGTGCGTGCGCATCGTCGGGCACGTCACCGCCGTGGTCACCGGCAGGTCGCACACCTGGGAGATCGCACCGATCATGCTCCAGACGAACGGGCTCTGACCCTGCTCGTCGTTCCAGGGGTGGAAGTGGTCGCTGATCCACAGCGCCTCGAAGCCGGCCTTCTCGGCGGCCTGTGCCTGGACCAGTAGCTGGGCAGGGGTGTACTCCTCGCAGGAGAGGAAGTAGCCGAGCTTCATGCGGGTGGGTATCCCTCGTTCTTGAGGAGGCGCGCCAGGTGCGCCGTGTTGGCGGCTGCGGCCTTCGTGGCGGATGAGGTCTTCTCGGGCGGGCTGTCCAGATCCTGGTAGTCCTCGGTGTGCATCGCCTCGCCGACCCAGTAGGTCGAGCCGTTGGCGGCGATGCTGAAGCCGGTGTCGTTGAGCGCCTGCAGCACCTCCGCGGTGACGTGGTGGGCACCGTCCTCGTTGCCCACCACAGCAACCGCGCCGACCTTGTTGTAGGTCGACAACCGGCCCTCGTCGTCGGTCTCGCTGAGCTCGGCGTCGAGGCGCTCCAGCACCATCTTGCAGACCGAAGCGGGCTGGCCCATCCAGATGGGGGTGGCGATGACCACGATGTCGGCGGCCAGCATCTTCTCCCTGATGGCCGGCCACTCGTCACCGTCACCCTCGTCGGTGGTCACGCCGAAGTGGATGTCATGGTCGACCACCCGGACCAGCTCTCCGGACACCCCCAACTTGCCGAGGGCGTCCAGGAACTCTTGTCCGATCATGGTGGCGCTCGACGTGGTCGGGGACTTCTTCAGCGTGCAGGACAGGACCAGTGCGGCCGGTTCAGCCATCAGACGTCAGCTCTTCTTCGCGGCAGCCTTGCCGCCCTTGCTACCGGCCTTCTTCTTCTGCGCCGTGGTGCCGCCCTGGCTGCTGTCGGCGTTCTTCTTGCCGCTTCCGCTGGCCTTGCCGCCCTTCTTCGAAGCATCGGGTGTGTTGGCGATCTTGGCGGCGCGCTGCTTGGACATCCCCTTGTCCTTCAGCGCCTCGTACTGCTTCTCGTTCTTCACGTTCGCGGACTTGCTGGGCATGGCTCCTCCTCGAGCGGGACGGATACGGACGCCGTCCAGTACCCGTCGCCGAGGGCGCTATGCGGGCGAGATGTCGGGGCCGCCGCGGCCACCGTTGCCGGGCAGGGTGCGGGTCTCGAGCACCTGCTCGGCCACGTCGCGCAGCTTCACGTTGTGGTCGTTGGAGTAGCGGAGCAGCACCTGGAAGGCACGTTCGTAGGAGATGTCGTAGCGCACCGCCAGCACCCCCTGCGCGACGCCGATCGAGTGCCGTGAGTCCAGGGCGGTGCGCAGGCCGTCGACCAGACGGGCGCTGGCCATCGCTGATGCCGCGTGGCTCGCGAAGATCATGGCGATGTCCTGCTCGCCGTCGAACGAACCGGGCTGGTCGCTGTAGAAGTTCAGGGCGCCGATCGTGGCGTCGTTGACGGTCAGCCGGATCGACATCGAGCTCCGGATCCCCAGCGCCGAGGCCTGCGCGGCCCACCGCGGCCAGCGGATGTCGGTGAGCAGGTCGTGGACGACGAAGTTCTCTTCCTGGAACGCCGCGTCGACGCACGGGCCGTCCTGCAGCTCGTCCTGGATCCGGTCCGCCTCCGCCGCGACCGCGTCAGTTGCCGTGGCGGACTCGGCCTTGCCCTTGGCCTTGCGGAGGTGCAAGCCACAGTGGTCGCAGCCGGGGACGACTTCGAGGGCCCGATCCACCACCCGCTGGAAGGTCAGCGGGCCGTTGAGGTCGCTCGACAGCTCCTCACTCAGCTCCGCGAACAGCGCCGCGATCCTCAGCTCGGCGTTCATGTAGTACCTCCCACCGGTCGAACCCGCTTGGTCGACGCCGGGGGTTGGACGTCGCTGCACCGAACGCTATCGGAGCCCCGGCGTGGCCGAGGCGAGAACCCTTACGTCAGCTGGCGGCGGAGGGCCTCGCGTCGGGGAGTGAACGCTGCTCCAGGACCTGCTCGGCGAGGTCGCGGAGCTTGACGTTCTGCTCGTTGGAGTAGCGGTGCAGCAGCTGGAAGGCGCGCTCGAAAGTGATGTCGTAGCGCACCGCCAGCACTCCTTGAGCCATGCCGATCGTGTGCCGGGAGTCCATCGCGCTGCGCAGACCGCTCACCAGTCGAGCCTTGGTCATGGCCTCGGCGGCGTACGTCGCGAAGATCATGGCCATGTCCTGGTCGCCGGCGAAGTCGCTCGGGTTGACGCCGTAGAGGTTGAGGGCACCGACGGACTCGTGGTTGGAGGTCAGCCGGATGGACAGCGACGAACGCAGGCCGAGCTCTGCGACGCGTGGCGCCCAGGTCGGCCACCTGGTCTCGGTGCGCAGGTCGTGCACGACGAAGTTCTGCTGTTCGAAGGCCGCGTCCAGGCATGGCCCTTCCTTCAGCTCGTCCTGTAGCGCGTCGGCGCGCGCGGCCGTCTGGTCCGACGACGCCACCGACTCGGCGTACGCGCGGTGCCTGCGGAGGGTCAGGCCGCAGTGCCTGACCCCTGGTATGACCTCGACGGCCCGTCTCACCACTCGCGCGAACGTGAGTGGGATGTCGGGCTCGCTGAAGAGGTCCTCGCTGACCTGCGCGAAGTACGCAGCCAGCTTGATGTTGTCGTCCATGTCCCACTCGCCTGTCGCAGTGGTGGCGCGCGGCCACCGGGAACCCGGCGACGACGCTCAGGACGTGCGCGGAGGATTCGGTCAGCTGACCGAACCCGCATCCTCCTGTTCCTCGTCAGAGACGAGCTCGTTGCGCAGATCTTCGAGGATCCGGCTGAGCAACCGGGACACCTGCATCTGGGTGACCCCGAGGTCCTCGCCGATTTCGGCCTGGGTCAGGTCGTCGAAGAAGCGCAGTTGCAGGATACGCCTGTCGCGCTCGGACAGGCGCCGGACGACGGGCGAGAGGATGACCCGCGCCTCGCTGGCGGCGGTTTCGAGGTCCTCCTCGGGGATGAAGTCGCCGAGGGTGGCCGTCGAGTCGGCGGTGGCCGGCTGCTCCAGCGAGGTCGGCGAGAAGCAGCCGAAGGCCTCGATCGCCTCACGGTAGTCGTCGTCGGAGATGCCCAGCGAGGCCTTGATCTCGGCGTCGGTCGGCGCATGGCCGAGCTCCTGCTCGAGCTCCTCGATCTTCTTGTTGACCCGCCACTGGAGCTCCTGCACGCGTCGCGGCGGGCGGACCGACCAGCCATGGTCGCGGAAGTGGCGCAGCAGCTCGCCCCGGATGGTCGGGACCGCGAAGGTGAGCAGGTCGTTGCGGGTGGCGGGGTCGAACCGGCGTACGGCCTTGACCAGACCCTCGTAGGCCACTTGGCGCAGATCGTCGCGGCCGACGCCCCTGCCGTGGTAGCGCGACGCGACTGCCTCGGCAACACCCCGGTTGAGAACGATCACCTCGTTGAGGAGCTCGTCACGCTCGGCTTTGTCCGTGCAACGTCCGGCCCGATCGAGAAGCTCGGCGGTCCGGGATGACCGCTCTGCACGGGAGATCCCGCGATCTCCATCAGGTCCATGTGCCGTCGGCTTTGCGACGGATGTCTCTAGCGTCATCTGGGGCGCCTTAACATCTGGTTCCTGCTGCCTGGCCGTGGTCTCCAGCGAGGCGGATGAGGTCGAAACCCTGGGCAGGACATTACCCAACCCCGCCGATCCGTCAAGATCCTCGGCGTGCCGAGCGCCAGTCGGGGTACCTGTCGTCATGATCTTGCCCAAGCCACGCGGCTCTCTGAGCGAAGCCGTGTTCGCCACCCTCCTCACGGCGCCCGACGTGTCTCCACTGCCTCGCATCGAGCCCGACGACGAGGCTGACGCCGCGCTGGCCCTGTGGGTGCTCTACGAGCTTTCCTACCGCGGCTTCGAGGACGTGTCCGACGAGGCCGAATGGGACCCGGTCCTGCTCGGCGTACGCCGTGAGCTGGAGCGAGGCTTCGAGGCGCGGCTGCGCGACCGGTGGCCCGGCCACGAGATCCCGCCCGAGCACGAGGGCGACCTCGCGGCCGCGCTGTTCGCCTACATCGAGGGACACGACGGACCCTCGCTGGCCCGCTTCGTGCAGACCGGGGCGACCGAGGAGCAGGTGCTCGACCTGTTGCGGTTCCGGTCGATCTACCACCTCAAGGAGTCCGACCCGACCGCGTGGGTGCTGCCTCGGCTCCCGACCGCTGCGAAGGCCGCCCTCGCCGAGCTGCTGTACGACGAGTACGGCGCCGGCAACCCCAACCGGCTGCACCACCAGCTGTTCGCCCGCGGCATGGAAGCCGCGGGGCTCCGTTCGGAGTACGGCGCGTACATCGACGATGTCCCGCTCGAGGTGCTGGAGATGAACAACGCGCTGTCGTTGTTCGGTCTGCATCGCCGGTTGCGAGGAGCGGCGATGGGCAACCTGGCGGCGTTCGAGGTGACCAGCTCCGTGCCCTCACGCCGGTTGGCGCAGGGACTCGAGAAGCTCGGCATGGCCGAGGAGATGATCGGCTACTACACCGAGCACGTCACGGCCGACGCAGTGCACGACCAGATCGCGGTCCGCTCCATCTGCGGAGACCTGGTCGCGGAGGAGCCGGAGCAGCTGGGCGAGGTGTTCTTCGGTGCCTTCACCTGTCTCGACCTCGAGGCGCGGCTGGCGACCCTGCTCCTCGGCCGCTGGGAGTCCGCCGCATGAACGAGCAGTTCGACGCCCCCGACGTGGTGATCTGCCCGGGCGGGCCGATGCTGGTGCGCGGGGCTCGGACGATCTCGGCCGCGGACGGCGGGGTGCACCAGGTGCGCCGACCGCTGGTCGCCCTGTGCCGCTGCCAGAAGTCGAGTGACCTGCCGTGGTGCGACGCCACCCACAAGCTGCTGCCGGCCGACAAGCGACCTGACGCCTGACTACCAGGTCGCGATCAAGCGTCCGGCGGCTCGACGGGCGTTGAGCATGCGCGTCCTCAGCGGCGCTCGACGTGCGGTCCGGGACCACCGGTGCATCCGGGGTGCTCCAGCCGAGTTGCGGTGTCGCTTCGGGCGCCGAGTGGGTTCGAGCTCCGGCGCCGATGCGATCATGGCGCCCGGTATCCCCGGACGGGTCGGACGAAACGTCAGCGGTCGAGGCGGAGGAGCACGCCACCCTCGAGCTCGCGGACCTCGGTGACCACCAGCCCAGGGTCGTACGTCGGCAGCTCGTCGCGGACGACCTCCGCCTGGGCGATGGTGCCGATCTGCATCAGGGCGCTGCCACCCGGGAGCAGGTGGTCCGCGATGACCTCCAGGCACAGGCGCGCGACGTCGAGGCCGTCGTAGCCGCCGTCGATGGCGAGCAGCGGGTCGTCGGGAAAGCGCCGGGTCTCCTCGCGACGTACCCAGGGTGGGTCGGCGACGATCACCGGGAAGCGCTCGGCGGGACGCACGGCCTCGTCGATTCGGGCCAGCCGCACCTCGACCCGGTGGTCGATGCCCGCCGCAGCTGCGTTTTCGGTGGCATAGGAGCAGGCCACCGGGTCGGCGTCGACGCACACGAGGCTGCGCTCGGAGTCGAGCACGGCGAGCAGCCCGATCTGGCCGGCGCCGCTGCACAGCTCCAGCACCGGGCCGGGAGGAGCCGTCCGGAGCAGCTCGGCCGCCCACCGCGACTGGTCGGCGGTCCAGGTGCGAGGCCGCAGGACCCGCTCGTCGAAGGCGATCTCGAGCTCGCCGAAGGTGATCGTCTCGGTCATGGTGCGCGCCCAGTACCCCGACGTCGTCCGGGCCAACAGGGCGTGATCCGGAATGAAGTGAGCCGCTGGAGGGAACCGGCTGTCGCTGGGGGCTACCAGCAACGGCCGGTGGGCCGGACGACGGACTCACGCAGTTCCGTTCCGGCCTCCGGCCGCTCCCGTTCCGTCACTCAGAGGGCGTTCGAGTAGCCGTCGCAGAGGTGGGTACCGAACCATCGCCGCGTACGACGACGAAGGGAGCGGTGATGAAGGCAGTGACCTGGCAGGGCCGGCGCGACATGCAGGTTCTCGACGTGCCGGACCCGACGATCGAGCAGCCGAACGACGCGGTCGTGGAGATCACCTCGACCGGGCTGTGCGGCTCCGACCTCCATCTCTACGACCCGCTGACCCCGTTCATGACCCCGGGGGACATCGTCGGCCACGAACCCATGGGTGTGGTCCGGGAGATCGGTCCCGAGGTCTCGACCCTCGCGGTCGGCGACCGGGTCGTGGTCCCCTTCAACGTCAGCTGTGGCACCTGCTGGATGTGCGACCAGGGCCTCTACAGCCAGTGCGAGACGACCCAGAACCGGGAGCACGGCACAGGAGCCAGCCTGTTCGGGTACAGCAAGCTCTACGGGCAGGTGCCGGGCGGACAGGCCGAGATGTTGCGGGTGCCGTTCGCGGACACCCTGCCGATCAAGGTGCCGCACGGACCGTCCGACGACCGCTTCCTGTTCCTCTCCGACGTGCTGCCGACCGCGTGGCAGGCGGTCGAGTACGCCGATGTGCCACAGGGCGGCACGCTGCTGGTGATCGGTGTCGGTCCGATCGGCGACATGGCCTGCCGGATCGCGTTGCACCGCGGCGTACGCGTGATCGCGGTCGACCGCGTGCCGGAGCGGCTCGCGCGGGTGGCTGGTCGAGGCGCGGAGACGATCGACTCCTCGACGACCAAGGACGTGCCGGACCGGGTGCGTGAGCTCACCGACGGGCGGGGCGCCGACTCCGTCATCGACGCGGTTGGCATGGAGGCGCACGGCTCGCCCGTGGCCGAGGGAGCCCAGAAGATGCTGGGGCTGCTGCCCAAGAAGGTCCAGGGCGCGGTGATGCAGCACGCCGGCGTGGACCGCTTGGCCGCGCTCTACACAGCGATCGACAGCGTCCGCCGCGGCGGCACAGTGTCCATCTCCGGGGTCTACGGCGGCGCGGCGGACCCGATGCCGATGCTGCAGATCTTCGACAAGCAGCTGCAGCTGAGGATGGGTCAAGCCAACGTTCGGCGCTGGAGCGACGATATTCTGCGGTTGCTCGAGGACGAGACCGATCATCTCGGGGTCGAGGAGTTCGCGACCCACCACCTGACGCTCGATGAGGCGCCCGAGGCCTACGCCACCTTCCGCGAGAAGGGCGACGGAATGGTCAAGGTCGTGTTCACGACTTGATCAGTCCACGGAAAGGTACACCCATGACGCCGTCGTCACCGGGCGACCGAGACGCCGTGACGTCAGCGTTCGAGCAGGCTCCCGTCATGCTGGCGCTGTGCGAGGGCAACCCTCTCGCCGTCACCGCCTGCAACGCCATGTTCCGGTCCGCGTTCGGACCGATGCTCGGCGTCGGGGCCAGGGAGGTGCTGGGCGCCGCGACTCCGCGGAGCCTCGTCGAATGGCTCGACGCCGTGCCGACCACCGGTGAGGCCTACTCGGCGGCCGGCGTGCCTTTCCAGCTCCCTCGAGCGAGAGGTGGTCACGAACAGGTCTTCCTCGATCTCACCGGCGAGGCCCTACGCCGGCCCGACGGCGTGGTCACCGGCGTGACCATGATGGTGGTCGACTCGACCAAGTCGGTGGAGGCGAGACGCGCGAAGCGCGACAAGGCTGCCGAGCAGCACAGTCGACGGCTCGCGGCGCGCGAGATGCTGACCACGGTCCAGGATGCGATGCTCCCTTCCGCCCTGCCCGTGCTTTCCGGCTCCCGGATCGCTGCCGAGTACCTGATGTCGGAGGACGCCTCCGGTGGCGACTGGTTCGACGTGATCGGACTCGCCGACGGGCGCGTGGTGCTGGTGGTCGGTGACGTCGTCGGCGATGGCGTCGCGGCCTCGGTGGTGATGGGCGAGCTGCGGGCCGTCTTCGATGAGCAGATCCGCGTGGCCGGCGACATCGGAGCGACCCTCGAGATGCTCGACCGGCGGGCCGGCCGGGTCACCCAGGCGCGGGCAACGACCATCTGCGTCGCGATCCTCGATCCGCGCACGGGCGTCGTGAACTACTGCACCGCAGGCCATCCACCCCCACTGACCCTGAGCGGCGATGAGCGGGCGTCGTACCTGCGGCCGACAGGCACCCGCCCGCTGGGCGGCGGCGGACCCTTCCATGTCGCCGAGCACCGGCTCGATGAGGACGCGATCCTCATCCTCTACAGCAACGGGCTCGTCTCGCGCCCGGGCCGGACGCCGATGCGCAGCACCGCCGAGGTGATGGAGATGGCGGACGCCGTACGCGACCGCGAGCTCGACGATCCCCTCGACGACCTGCCGCTCGTGCAGCGCATGTGCTCGGGGCTGGTGGAGGAGGCCACCCGCGAAGGCTTCGTCGACGACATCACCCTGCTGGCGGTTCAACGCGTCGCGCCGCACGAGCCGCTGTCGATCGCGATGCTGGCCGAGCCCGATGCGCCGAGGCTCGCGCGCCGCCACCTGGCGGACTGGCTGGAGCCGCTCTCCGTGCGGGGCATCGACGACGCTGCGCTGCAGCACAGCATCAGCGAGCTGGTCCGCAACGTCGTCGAGCATGCGTACGCCGCCGACCACCCGCCGGACCAGCGGACGGTCCAGCTCGACGCGTGCCTGGCCGACGGCGGCGCGCTCGAGGTCGAGGTCAGCGACCGCGGCCGGTGGCGCGACGACGAGCCGCAGCCCGACCGCGGCCGGGGGCTCGCCATGGTGCAGGGCCTCTGCGACGAGTTCGAGCTCGACCGCAAGCCCACGGGCACCAGTGCTCGCGTCCGGCACCACCCGCACCGGCCCGCCCAGCTGCTGACGGCGTCCGGACCGCGTGTCGAACCGGCCACGCTGAGCCTGACCCGGAGTCCTGGCGGGCTGGCGCTGAGCGGACCGGTGGACGCCCGGTCGGCCGACCGGCTCCGCCACGAGCTGTCGCTGCAGACGCGGGGAGGGACCGTGCCCCTGGTGGTCGACCTCGCCGGGGTGACCACGCTGGAGAGCATCGGGGTGCAGGTCCTGCAGGAGCAGCTGCAGCACTCAGCGGGGCTGCGGCTGATGGCCCCCATGGGCAGTCCAGCGCAGCACGTGCTGGACGTGGTCCAGCTGCCCTACTCGCCCACGCGGACCGGCAACCCGGACCTCCCGCCGATCTGACTCATGCCGGGTTGAGGCTTGGGTACCGGCTCTTAACTCGACCTTGGGAGGTGGCGTAGTGCCCCAGCAGGCATGGAACAAGAAGCGGGAGCGGCAGTACGAGCACATCAAGGAGGGCGTGCTCGAGCGCGGCGAGAGCGAGGACACCGCCGAGGAGATCGCGGCTCGCACGGTGAACAAGGAACGGGCTCGGGCCGGTGAGGCCCGGGAGTCCAGCCGAAGCTCGACCGACGACATCTCTTCGGGACGCCGGGGCGGCCTGCGGTCCCACAAGGGGGCGGGTGGCCGGACCAAGGACCAGCTCTACAACGAAGCCAAGGACAAAGGCATCGAGGGCCGGTCGAAGATGAACAAGGCACAGCTAGAACGCGCACTGAAGCGCGGCTGATGACCACCCTCCGGGCCGCCGTCCTCGACATCGACGGCACGTTGCTCGACTCCAACTACCACCTTGCGCTGGCCTGGGGTCGGGCGTTCCAGGTCGTTGACGGCGGCGTGCCGCACTGGCGGATCCACCGGCACATCGGCATGGGCGGCGACCGATTGGTGGCGGCGGTTGCGGGCGACGACGTCGAGCGCCGAATGGGCGACCAGCTCCGCTCCCGCTGGGAGAAGGAGTACGACGCCCTGATCGACGAGACCCGGTTGTTCGCCGGGGCGCGTGGGCTGCTCGTCCGGCTTCGCCGGGCGGGCCTGATGGTGGCTCTCGCCAGTTCCTCGATCCCGCGCCACGCTGAGTACGCGATGGAGCTGCTGGACGCCGACGACCTCGCAGATTTCACCACCAACGCCGACGATGTGAAGGAGTCCAAGCCGGACCCGGAGCTGGTTCGCGCCGCTCTCGACGGGGTGGGCACTGCTGCCGCGTGCATGATCGGCGACTCCACCTGGGACGTCCATGCCGCCACAGCCGCCGGGATCCCGACCATCGGCCTGTGCACCGGCGGCTACGGCCACCAGGAGCTGATCACCGCCGGCGCCGTCTGTGTGTATGACGACCTGGTGCACCTCACCAGCGATCTCGACCAGGCGCTGCGGCTGTGCGAGCGCTACCTGCTCAGACCGGCTCAGTGATCGTCTGGATGTGCTTGGTCGCGACCTCCATCATCATCCGGGCGGCTGGCGACAGAGCGGCCCCGGCTCGATGCACGATCGCCATCACGTCGTACTGCTTGGGGCGTAGCGACACGAAGCCGACATTCGGCGCCAACCGCGGGATCAGCTGCGTGGCGGCGCCGCGAGGGATCACCGAGTCGGCGTAGCCGCGGCCGACCAGCTCCACGGCTGTCTCGATCTCCTCGACCTCGATCCGGGTGCCCGGGTTGTGGCCGGCCTCGTGCAGGAACTTCCGGATCACCACCCGGAACGAGTCGGTCGTGCGCCAGGTCGTCTCCGACATCACCAGCGTCGCCTGCGAGAGCCGCGCCGCGGTGATGGGCGTGGTCAGCCGCTCGGGGTCGGCGGAGATGTAGACGAGCTCGTCGCGCGCCACCGGGATGATGGTCATTCCCTCGCTCTCCGCGTTGGCGACCGCGATCATCGCCACCTCGAGCCGGCCCCGCCGCAGCTCCTCCTGCACCTCGTTGGAGTGCTGCCCGATCATCTCCACCCGGACGCCGGGATAGCGGTCGAGCACCTCGGCGACGATCGCCGCGCCGGCGTACAGGCGCGCGACGCCGAACATGCCGAACCGGATCGTGCCGCTCTCCAGTGAGACCGCGCTCTGCACCGCGCGTCGCGCCTCCTCGGCGGCGGCGATGGTCTGCTCGGCGTGCGGGCGCAGGGTGTCCGCCAGCGTGGTCGGTACGACGCCGCGCCCGACCCGACGGAACAGCGGGACGCCCAGCGACTTCTCGAGCGCGCGCACCTGCTCGGAGACCGAGGGTTGCGCGTAGCCGAGCTCGTCGGCCGCCGCCGTCAGCGAACCGTGCTCGTAGGTGGCCAGGAAGCAGCGCAGCTGGTGCAACGAAAGCATAGGAATCTCCTTGAGGTGCCGCTGGAAACCGAGGCTACCCCTGTGCAGCGATCCCAGGCACCATTGAGGGGACGGACTCGACGGACGAGGCCCGCCGAGACCTGAAGGAGGTCAGCGATGTTCGACAACAACTGCCAGGTGTGTGCCAAGCGCGTACTCATCTTCCCGAGCCAGATCACGTCGCTGGCCAACACCGAGCGCGGCATCGCGGTCACGTTCACCTGCTGGTGCGGCACCGAGCAGACGCGGGTCACGGGCAACCGGTCCCGTGCCACGCGCCCGCGTCTCGTCGCGGCCTGACGCACACGCGTCTCGGTTTCGCACCACGCGGCCGCTCTCCGTATACTTCCGCGGGTTGCCCGGCCTGGGATTCTCGGGCTGGGCAGCAGGCCGCCTTAGCTCAGTCGGTAGAGCGTCTCACTCGTAATGAGAAGGTCGTCGGTTCGATTCCGACAGGCGGCTCCGACGGTTCGGGCTGCGGCTGGTGATATGCAGGAGCCATGCGCCGATTGCTGATGACCGAGAACATCACCGCCGACGGGCGGATCGAGATGCTCGACGAGTGGTTCGACCCATCGCTCGATGGGGACATCCAAAGCTGGCTCGACGCGGTGGAGTGCCAGGACGCGTCCTCCGACGCGATGTTGTTGGGCCGGCAGACCTTCGAGGACTTCCGCGGCTACTGGCCTCAGCACACCGACGAGCCGGCGGGCGCCTACCTCGACAAGGTGCAGAAGTACGTCGTCTCCTCGTCGATGACCGACCCGCAGTGGCACCACTCGACGGTGCTTTCCGGCGATCCGATCGATGAGGTGCGCCAGCTCAAGGCTTCCGACGGTGGCGACATCATGTTGGCCGGAAGCATGACCTTGACCCACGCAGTGCTCGCCGCTGGGCTGGTCGACGAGATCCGACTGGTCGTCTACCCCGCTGTCCAGGGCCGCGGAAAGGGCCTGGTCGCCGAGGGCACCTCATTTCCCGAGCTCGAGCTGCTCGAGTCGAAGGTGGTTGGCTCCAGCGTGGCGCTGCTCCGCTACGCCGTGCCCAACGACTGAGCTCCGCGTCCACCACTAGGCCGAGCCGAAGCAGGCCGCTCGGCTGCGGGCTGGTCATCAGTCGTGGCTGCCTGCTAGGCGAGCGCTGCCGGCGAATCCGACGGCTGCGGTGGCTGCGGCGATGAGGGCGAGGACGCCGATGAAACCGAAGGCTGCCTGGAACCCACCAAGACCGGATCCCGCAACAAGCACGGTGGAGACCGCCGCGACGCCGGCCGCGCCTCCTATCTCACGCGCAGTCTCGACCAGGCCCGAGGCCAGCCCCGACTCGGTCTCCGCGACGGCTGCCAGTGCGCCGATCTGCAGGGAGGGCTCACACAGGCCGAAGCCGATTCCGGCGACCAAGAACGCTGGAAGCAGGCTGTCGAGGAAGTCGGCGTCCGCGGACAGCTGGGTCAGTGACAGGACCGCGAGGGCCAGGAGCGACAGGCCGATGACCAGCAAGCGCCGGACACCGAACGCGGCGAGTCGGCCGGTCATGGACGCTGCCGCGAAGAAGGTCGCGGTGGTCGCCAACCAGGCGAGACCGGTCTGCACCGGCGAGTAGTCAAGTTCCTGCTGCATCAGGAGCGACCCGATGAAGATGAACGCGAAGAAGGCACCGAAGCCGAAGAACGCCGTGAGGTTGGCCGCGAGGAGGGTGCGGTTCTGCACCGCCGAGTCGGGCACGAGCGGGGCGGGCGAACGCGCCTCGATCCGCACGAACACCGTCATCAGCAGCGCGGCCGCGACGAACCAGATCAGCGTGCCTCGGGAGCCCCATCCGTGGGTTGCGGCGTGATGCAGCGCGTAGACGAAGGCCAGCAGGGCGCCGGTCACCGTGCTGGCCCCGGTGATGTCGAGTCTCCCGGAACGGTCAGTGGGCCGGTCTGCCGCGAGGCACGCGGCGGCGAGCCCGATCAGCACCAGGCCGGTGGGAACGTTGATGAAGAAGGCCCACCGCCACCCAGGACCGCCGGCGATGAGACCGCTCGCAACGACGCCCAGCGAGCCCGCGACGCCGCCTACGGCTCCGACGATGCCGAGGGCACGGTTGCGCTCGCGGCCCTCGGGGAAGGTAACGGCCAACAACGACAGGGCCGCCGGCGTCATGAGTGCACCCCCCAGGCCCTGGAGCCCACGAGCCGCGATCAACACCTCGGCGCTCTGGGCGATGCCCGCCACCAGCGAAGCCGCGGTGAACAGGCCGAGGCCGGTGAGCAGGATGCGCCGCCGTCCCAGGATGTCTGTCATCCGCCCACCGGCGAGGAGGAACCCGCCCAGCAGCAGCCCGTAGGCGACAACGACCCATTGCAGGCTGGCCTGGTCGACTCCGAGGTCTTGCTGGATCGAGGGCAGGGCCACGTTCACGATGGCGATGTCCAGGGACACGATGGACGTGGCCGCGCACGCCATCCCCAAGACGAGTCCGGGGCGTCCGGGCGGCCGACGCGTCTCAGCTTGCACAGGTACAACGTCGCGGCGACCCGTGCGGAGAACATCAGCCACTCGGCCCAGTTTGTGGTCTCAGACACCTCACAGGCGTAGCGGCAACTACGTCACCCGTCGTAGTGCGTCGCTGCGTGGTGCGTCGGTGGTAGCAGCCGAGGTGTCGTCCGGCGACGGATCCACGGCCGGCTCGCTCGCGGAATCGTCGAGGTCAGCAGGCGCACCCGGCGCCTCGACCCGAACGGAGACTGACATGAACACCGTCGACACCACCACGGACACCCGGGTGCCACGCACCTCCGTCCGAGCCGCGACGCTCACCGGCCTGGTCACCGGCGCCGCCGGCATCGGCCTCCTCAAGGCGGGCGGGGTGGCGATGCCGGTGGTGCCGCCAGGCGCCGTGCTCCTCCTGGTTGCGGCCGTCCTGGTCGCCGCGCTGCCTCAGCGCCGGTGGCCCGCCGTCACCGCGGTGCTCGTCGGGCTGGCCGAGCTCGGGCCCAGCGTGGCAGGAGTCGGGGACCTGGCCGGCGGCGATGTCCTGGTCTCCGTGGGCACGGTGCTGCGCGTGGCCGGTGCCATCACCGCGGTGATCGCCGGGATCATGCTGTGGCGCTCGGGGCGGCCTGCCCGGCGCCGCACCGCATGACCCGCCGCGCCACCGTTAGCCTGGGACCGCCGGCCCGACGTCGCCGGGTGCTCTGTTGGGTCCGGGACCGACCGAGGCAGGAATGGGAGCTTGACGTGTGCCTGAGGCAGCGGCGGTTTCATCGGTCGGCGATGGACGTGCAGCCGTGACGCTCCCCGCCGCCGTGATGCTCACGACGTTCGTCGGACGCGAGGACGAGCTGGCACACCTGCGTGCGCGGATTGCCGAGCATCGCCTCGTGACGCTCACGGGAGAAGGCGGCATCGGGAAGACCCGATTGGCGGCCCAGCTGTGCCGCGACCTCGAGGGTCCGGCTGGCGAGGTGTGGTGGGTCGACCTGGGTCCCGTCACCGATCCGGGACTGGTCGTGCGTACGGTCGCGGATGCCGTCGGGATCCGGGCAGAACACGAGCTCGATCCCTTGCTCGCGATCGTCCGGCACCTCCAGCCGGCCACCGGGGTCCTGTGCCTGGACACCTGCGAGCATCTCCTCGACGCCGTTGCCGGCCTGGCCGTTCGGGTGCTCGAGAGCTGTGTGAACGTCGTGGTGCTGGCCACCAGCCGCGAGGCACTCGGAGTCGCAGGCGAGGCCATCTACCGGGTGCCGAGCCTCATGCCGCGGGACGCGCACCGGCTGTTCGAGGACCGAGCCGTGCTCAGCGACGTGACGTTCGATCCGGCCGAGGCGGGCTCGCACGTCGCCGAGATCTGCGACCGGGTCGACGGGTTGCCGCTCGCCATCGAGCTCGCCGCCGCGTGGGTCCACGCCATGAGTCCCGCCCACATCGCGGCTGGTCTGAAAGAGAGTGTGCATCTGCTGGGAGGAGGCCCACGAACCGCGCTCCCGCGCCATCGAGCCTTGGTGGCATCGATGGATTGGAGCCACGACCTGCTCGGGCCGGAGGAGCAGAGGGTGCTGCGCCGGCTCGCGGTGTTCGTGGGCGAGTTCACGGCGGAGGCCGCTGACGCCGTGGCCGGGCCCGACGTCGATGTCCTCATGCTCACGCGTCAACTGGTGGACAAGTCGCTGGTCGTTGCCCGTCGGAACGGCGACCAGGTGCGCTTCCGGCTGCTGGACACGGTGCGTCACTACGCCTTGGACAAGCTGCACGGCTGCGGCGAGATGGCACAGACCCGCGATCGTCACCTGGACCACTACCTGCGGCTGGCGCAGGACGCGGAGACCGGAGCCGCGCACGACCAGGATCGCTGGCGAGCCGTGCTCGAGGCAGAGCACGACAACATCCATGCCGCACTCCAGTGGGCCCTCACCCCGACCAGAGCCACCACCGGTCGTCAGCTGACCATCACCATGTCGCTCCAATGGCTGATCCGCTCGCAGGCGCAAGAAGGCCTGGGTTTCGTCCACCGCGCACTCGAGCTCGATCCGGATGACCGCTCCAGCGTCGGTGCGCGCCTCCACGTAGCCCGAGCCCGCCTGGCGATGGTGGCCGGCCGGGTGCACGAGGTGGCCGAGGCGGCGACGGCAGCAGAAGAGATCGCGAAGGAGATCGACGACCGCGGCCATCGGCGCGCAGGCCACCACGATGCGCGCCTACTCGCTCTTCTTCGTCGACCCTGCTGGGTGCCAGGAGCTCGCCCGTCGCGCCGCTCCCGTGTCGGAGGCCGCCGGTGACGCGTTCAACCACGACTGGGCCACCGCTCTCGAGGCCTACACCCTGACCCGTCGGGACCGGCACTCCGAGGCGGCCGAGGTGGCTCGGCCCGCGTCCGAACGTGCCCAGGCACGGCACGACCGCTTCTGCGGGAGCTTTCTCCTCGGCGTCGAGATGCTCGCGCAGCTGCACACAGGTGAGGTACGGCGAGCGGTCGCCACCGGCGAGGAGGTCATGGACCTGGCAGAGTCGTTGGGCGACTACTTCGCCTACGGCTCCAACGCCACGAACGTCGCCCACGCCTACGGCATGGCCGGCGACCTCGCCCGGGGCCAGGCCCTCATGGGCCGCGTCGTGCAAGGGATCGAGCGGTCCAACGACGTCGACGTGATCGCCTACATGGTCACGATCGGGCTCCTGCACCTGTGGGGCGGCCGGCCCCAGACGGCGCTTCCATGGCTCGAGCGCGGGATCGAGCAGTCCGCCACCTTCGAGTGGACCGCAATCAGGTGCCTACCCCCGCTCGCGTCGGCCTTGCGACGGCTTGGCCGGCCAGAGGAAGCCGCGGCCACGGCAGCGCGCGCCGCTGCCGCGGCCGTCGAGGTCGACGCCCCGCAGACGCTCGCCGCGGCCTTGGACGAGCAGGCGCGGCTCGCAGCGGACTCCGATCCCGCACGAGCCTTCGACCTGCACCACCGATCTCTCGCGGTACGCCGGGAGCACCACCTCACCACTCACCTCCCCGACAGCCTCGACGCGCTGGGACTGCTCGCCGCCACGACCGGATCTCCCCACGCCGCCGTGCGCACGCTGGCAGCCGCGCAGGCGGCGCGGGACCAGATCGGATACCCCCTGCCCCCGATCGACCAGCCCGATCACCAACGCGCTCTCGCGCAGCTGAAGCAGGACCTGGGCGACAAGGCCTACCGCGAGCAGTGGGCCGACGGAGCCGCGTTGAGCATGGATCACGCCATCGCCGATGCCACCCGGGGCCGGGGTCCCCGAGACCGACCCACCTCGGGCTGGTCGAGTCTCAGCCCCACCGAGCTCGCCGTCGCCGGCCTGGTGGCCGACGGACTCGCCAACCCTGACATCGCGCGGCGGATGTTCATCAGCCGCAGCACCGTCAAGACGCACCTCTCACACATCTACGCCAAGCTCAACACCTCCAGCCGCACCGAGCTCGCCGCCATGACCGCGGCCGCCCGTGAGGACGATCGAGGCGAAGGCATCACTCCAGCCTGATCCGGACTGGCCACCGATCGCCTCAGCGCGTCGCCCCGGCCCGGGGCCTTCCCGGGCAGGGCCAACTGGCCGATGTTTCGCCCCCGCTACAGAGCCACGCTGTAGCCGCTGACAGAGCCGGCTCGACATCGCCGGTCCCAGCGGAGAGGAACAGCCCCATGTCCTTCCTGACCAGAGCGCCGGGACCACCGCAACCGCCCACCAACCTCACTCGACCCACAAGGAGACAGACCATGACCTCAGTCCAACTGCCGCAGGGCGTCGTGACCTTCCGCGTCGCTGGCCCTGACGACTCGACCGCGCCACCGGTGGTCTTCGTCCACCCGTTCCTGATGGACGGGTCGGTCTGGTCCAGTGTCGCCGGACACCTTGCGAGCCAAGGGGTCCGCTCCTACGCGCCCGACCTGCCGCTCGGCGCCCACCGCGAGCCGGTGAGCCAGGGAACTGATCAGTCCCCACGCGGGGTCGCCGGGCAGATTCTCCGGTTCATCGAGACACTCGACCTGCACGACGTCACCCTCGTCGGCGGCGACACCGGCGGTGCCCTGTGCCAGTTCGTGCTGGACACGGACTCGAGTCGGATCGGCCGAGTGGTCCTCACGAACTGCGACGCGTTCGACACCTTCCCGCCGTTCCCGTTCAACGCCATGTTCTCCCTGCTCAGGGGCAACCTCAGGATGAAGGTCAACCTGCAGCCCATGCGCTGGCGGGCCTTCCGGCACTCGCCGCTCGGGCTCGGACTCCTCGCCCGCGAGCTCGACCCGGCCCAGACCCGGTCCTGGATCCAGCCGAGCCTGCAGAGCCGCGCGATCCGCGGCGATGCAGTGAGGTTCCTCAAAGCTGCCAAGCCGAAGGACCTGCTCGACGTGTCGACTCGGCTCCACCAGTTTCCCGGCCCGGTGACGATCGTGTGGGGGATGGCAGACCGCGCCTTCAAACCCGCCCTGGGCCGGCGTCTGCAGCGAGCCTTCGGCCGAGCCCAGTTCGTCGAGGTCCCGGACGCCAGGACACTCGTGTCGCTGGACGCGCCAGAGCTGCTCGCCGACACCATCGCGGGCAGCCAGACCTCACCCGTGCCGTCACGCGACCCCGAGGAGCCCAGCAGGAAGCCCAGCAGGACGGCGACGGCATGACGACCCACTCGCCATCTCCGATCACCCTCTCGGACCGCAGCTCGGCAGGGCCGGACTGGCTGGCGATCGCTGCAGCTGTCGGAGTCGCGGTCAACGCGGGGGTGTTCTACTCCTGGTCGGTCATGGTCATGCCCGCTGTCGGGCAGCTCCCGACCGGCGAGGCCGTCGCCGCAATGCAGGAGCTCAACAGCGCCGCGCCGGCACCGTTCGCACTGGTGGCGTTCGGTACGGCCGCCTTGTGCGCCGTCCTCGCCTTCAAGGCGTTCGGCGAACGGGGGACGGCCCGCGGACGATGGATGCTCTGCGGCGCGACGCTGTTCATCATCTCGGCCATCGTGATCACCTTCGCGGTCAATGTTCCTCTGAGCTACTCCATCGACCAGCTGACCGCGGCCGATGCCAGTGACGGGGAGTGGGCGGATCTGCGCAACGGGTGGGTGTGGGCGAACCACCTCCGCACGCTCGGATGTGCCGTGGCTGCCGCCGTGCTCGCGTCGGCCGCTCTTCGGCAGCGGCCGAGGTCGTGACCGAGTGACCGTCCAGCTGACTCGGCCATCGACATCGCCCTAGCCCGCGGCGGAGCGCTCCGGCTACTTCGGCGCAATCGGGGCTTCCGGGTGCTGTGGTCGGCCCGTGCTGTCTCGGTGCTCGGCGACTCCCTCGGTCTGGTGGCGCTGCTCGTGTACCTGCAGGCCGAGACCGGCGCCGCGGTGGCGGTCGCACTGCTGTTGCTGGCCGGTGACTGCGTCCCGGGACTGTTCGGGCCGGTGGCCGGCCTGATCGGTGACAGGTACGGGCTGCGCAGGGTGATGGTGGCCTGCGAGGTGGTCCAGGCCCTCCTGGTGCTCGCGATCGCGGTGTCGCTGCCGCCGTTGCCGCTGCTCCTGGTCCTGGTCGCGGCGCGGGGAATCGGCTCGACCACCTTCACCGCGGCGTCCCGCAGCGCGGTGCCTCGGATCGTCGACGACGAGGACCTCGAGGCCGCCAACGCCGCCCTGGGTGTCGGCACCTACGGGCTCGAGGCGCTCGGGCCTCTGATCGCCGCGGCACTGTTCGCGCTGACCGGGATCCGCGGGGTGCTGCTTGTCGACGTCGCCACCTTCGCCGTCTCCGCGGTCCTGCTGGCACGGCTGCCTCGGCTCACCACTGCCCGCCTCATCGAAGTCTCGGCCGACGCGGACCCACGGGTCGGATGGGTTCGCGAGCTGGTGACCGGGATGGGCCAGCTGTGGTCGATCCCGACGGTGCGTGCGGTCGCCGCCGGGTTCGTCGGCGTGGTCGCCTTCAGTGGTGTCGACGACGTCGCACTTGTCTTCTTGGCTCGAGACGAGCTCGGCGGCTCCAGCACCGACGCGGCCGTCCTCTACGCCGGCGTCGGAATCGGTCTGCTGTTCGGGTACCTGCTGGTCGCCCGGGCGGGCGCACGATGGCCAGCCCTGGGCCTACTGGTCGTCGGGTTCCTCGTGAGCAGTGCCGGAAACCTGGCCACCGGGCTGGCCGGGACCATCGCGGCTGCGCTGCTGTTCCAGTCCCTGCGCGGGATCGGCGTGGCCGCTCTGGACGTCGGGGTCAACACCCACCTTCAACGGGTCGTTCCCTCCCGCATGCTCGGACAAGCCTTCGGCACCCTGTACGGCGCGATCGGGCTCGCGGCCGGACTGTCCTACGCCCTGGGAGGTCTGCTGCTCGCCGCGACAGACGCCCGGACCACGTTCGTCGTCGCCGGGGCCGGCGGCATCCTGGTCAGCCTCGGAGCCGCGGGCGCGCTACACCGCACGACCAAGACCCCCTCGTGAAAGCATGGGGACGTGTCCGAGCCAGCCGAGGAAGCCGCACCCGCACGCCGCGGTCGTCCCGGCTACGACCAGGAGACCGTGCTGCGCCGGTCGGTCGAGCTGTTCAACACGCAGGGCTACGACGCCACCAGCGTCGGCGACATGGCCAAGCACCTGGGGCTGACCAAGTCGGCGATCTACCACCACTTCGACAGCAAGGAAGCGTTGCTGGCCGCAGCGCTCGATGAAGCGCTCGACGGCCTCAACAACGCCATCGACCGCGCCGTGCTGGAGGATCCGGACCACTCGGCTATCGAGCGCCTGCGCAGCGTGGTGGAGCAGTCGGTGGCCATCCTGGTCGACCATCTCCCGGCGGTCACCCTGCTGCTCCGCGTCCGTGGCAACAGCGAGGTCGAAATGGCAGCGCTCAAGCGCCGGCGCCTGATCGACGAGCAGCTCGCGAAGCTGGTGCGGGCGGCCGTCGACGAAGGATCGCTGCGCGACGACATTCCGCCGGAGCTGATCAGCCGTCTCCTCTTCGGCACGGTCAACTCGGTGATCGAGTGGTACCGGCCGGGCGGACCAGTTGAGCGAGACGACCTGGCCAAGGCGATCTCCACCCTCGCGTTCGAGGGCCTGACGACGCCTTAGTCCCCGACGCCCGGATTGGCCCGGCCGAGGCTCCGGCTGCGGCCACGGAACTCCGCGATCACCACGTCGTCCGCGGACCGTCGCACGGTGACGTCGTAGATGCCGGAACGATCCCGGAGGGCGGTCTCCCGGGCGGTCGCGACGAGCTCGTCGTCGAGCCGAGCCGACTCCAGGAAGCTGACGTCGAAGCCGCTGGCGACGGTCACGGTGCCGTGCGAGTTGCAGGCCACGGCGAACGCGCTGTCGGCGAGAGAGGCGATCAGCCCGCCGTGGCAGAGGTCCCAACCGTTGACCATGTCGGGTCGCACGATCATGGAAACGACCGCTGTGCCCGGCTCAACGGAGACGATGCGCATGCCGAGCATGCGGCTGGCGGCGTCGTCCGCCCACATGTGGTCGGTGCTGAGGCGAGCGACGACGGCAGGATCAGGCTGGGTCATGGTCGCTCCAGCTCAGGCATCGAAGTCGACTGTGACGTCGTCGCCGACCGGCAGGGTCTGGCAGGTCAGGACGAAGCCGCGTTCGACCTCGTCCTCGTCGAGTGCGTAGTTGCGTCGCATGTCCACCTCTCCGTTGACGACGTGGGCTCGGCAGGTGCCACAGACTCCGCCCTTGCAGGCGAAGGGGAGGTCGTTGCGGGTGGCTGCCGCGCCGTCGAGGATCGACACGTCCTTGGACATCGCTGAGGTCGTCGTGCGTCCGTCGAGGACGATGGTCACCTCGCTCAGGTCGCCCTCGACGACCGCGTCGGCGCGGTGGAGCTCGGGCGGTGGCTCGTCGACGTAGAACAGCTCGAAGTGCACGCGGTCAGCCGCGACATCCAGCTCGGTCAGCACCTCGCGGGCGTCAGCGATCATCCCGAACGGCCCGCAGAGCCACACATGGTCGACGCCCTGGACAGGGACGAGCGCGGCAATGATGCGGCGCAGGCGCTCGGCATCCAGCCGGCCGGAGAACAGCTCGACGTCGCGCGGCTCGCGCGATAGGACGTGCACGAGGTCGAGCCGCGGGCCGTAGCGGTTCTTGAGGTCGGCGAGCTCCTCGGCGAACATCACCGACGTGGAGGTGCGGTTGCCGTAGAGGAGCGTCACCCGCGCCTCAGGGTGGGTCAGGACGGACGAGGCGATGGACAGCATCGGGGTGATGCCCGATCCGGCGGCGATGCACAGGTGCCGGCCTCCCTGCTCCGGGTCGGCCCGGAAGCTGCCCGTCGGCGACTGCACCTCGATGACGTCGCCAGGGCGCACCTCCCGCACCAGCCAGGAGGAGAACAGCCCGTCGGGGATCTCCCGGACCCCGATGCGGGGCGAGGCCCCGGCCGGAGCGCAGATCGAGTAGGACCGTCGCTCCTCGCGTCCCTCGATGGTGCGCCGCAGGGTGAGGTTCTGGCCCGCGACGAACTCGAAGGCGTCGCGCAGCTCGTCGGGCACAGCGAACGTGATGGCGGCGCTGTCGTCGGTGAGGCCGTCGACCGCGGCGACGGTCAGCGGATGGAACGCAGCACGCACCTGCGTGGTGCTCACTCAGATCTCCTTGACGTGGTCGAAGGGCTCGAGACAGGTGCCGCAGCGGTACAGCGCCTTGCACGCCGTCGATCCGAACTCCGAGGTGAGCTCGGCCGCCTCCGAGCCGCAGCGCGGGCACGCGACCGTACGCCGCGTGGGCGACAGGTTCAGCAGGACCGGGCCGCTCGAGTGGTGGGCCGGCCCCGGTGCGGAGATGCCGTGCTCGACCAGGGCGCGTCGGCCCCTGGGGGTGATCCAGTCGCTGGACCAGGCCGGGGACAGGCTCACGTCGACCCGCACCTCGTCGAAGCCGTGGTCCTGGAGGGCATGCACGAGGTCGTCGCGCATGGTGGCCATGGCCGGGCAGCCCGAGTAGGTCGGGGTGATGGTGACCAGCGCCGTGGTGCCGTCCTGGGTGACGCTCCGCAGGACACCGAGGTCTTCGAGCGTCAGCATCGGCATCTCGGGATCGGTGACGGTGCGGGCGATCTCGTAGGCCGTTGACGTCGTCGTCACCACTGCCCCCTCGGATGGGCTCGGGCCACGACCTGCATCTCGCTGAGGAGGGTGCCCAGGTCCTCGGTGTGCCGGCCGTCGCGGCCCATGCCACCCGCCACCGGTCCGACGGAGGGGACCTGCGGTCGCTCGAGAGTGGCTACGGACAGGACCTGCTCGAGGACGACATCGACCTCGTCGGCGACCGCGGCCGGGTCGACCCCGAACCCCTGCTCGGAGGCAGTCGTCTCGACCTGCGTGCTGCGGAACAGCTCGGCGTAGAACGGCCAGACCTTGGCGAGCCCGCTGACGAGTCGTCGTCGTGACTCCTCGGTGCCCTGTGCGAGCGTGACGAACCACCGGCCGGCGTAGTCGCGGTGGTAGGTCACCTCCTTGACTCCCTTGGCCGCGATGGCGGACAGGACCGGGTCGACGCTGTGCGTCAGGCGCTGCAGCACGGCGAGGCGGTGGGCGGCGAAGACCAGCATCCGGGCGATGGTCTCGGCGAAGTCGCCGTTGGCGGGCTCGACGAGACGGACGTTGCGGAAAGCGGTCTCTTCGCGGAAGAACGCCAGCGCGTCCTCGGGTGGCACGGGCGAGCCCTCGGGCAGTGGCGGAACGACGCCTGGTTCGGCTGCGGCGGCGCGGGCCAGGAGGAGCCGGGCCTGGCCGAGCAGGTCGAGGGCGATGTTGGCCAGGGCGATGTCGTCCTCGAGGTCTGGCGCGTTGCTGCACCACTGCGAGAGCCGGTGGGAGTGGATCAAGCGCGTCGTCGCCCAGCATCAGGCAGTACGTCGCCAGCGCGGTCGGGTCGACGCCCTCGGCGATCGTGGTGTCGACTCCGGCCAGCGGGTCCTCGAAGTCGGTGCCGAAGGCCCACTGGGACTCGTCGCTGCCGGTGAGGCCGTCGTAGACCGAGTGGTGGTCGGCGTCGTGGTCGTGCACGTGGCCGCCCATCACATGTGGGGTACGTCGTCGGGGATGGCGTAGAAGGTGGGGTGCCGGTAGACCTTGTCGCCGGCGGGCGCGAAGAGCGGGTCCTTCTCGTCGGGGCTGGAGGCGGTGATCGCATCGGCGCGGACCGCCCAGATGCTGACGCCCTCGTTGCGGCGGGTGTAGACGTCGCGGGCGTGCCGCACCGCCATCTGGTCGTCGGCGGCGTGCAGCGAGCCGACGTGCACGTGGTTGAGCCCGCGCTTGCCGCGGACGAAGATCTCGTACAGCGGCCACTCGGCCTGGGGTTCGTCGCTCATGATGCGGCGGCCTTCTGGGAGCGGGCGAAAGCGGTCGCGGCCTCGCGGACCCAGGCACCTTCGTCGTGGGCCCGCTTGCGGTGGGCGATCCGCTGGGTGTTGCAGGGTCCGCCGCCCTGGACGACGGTCATGAACTCGTCCCAGTCGGGCTGACCGAAGTCGTGGTGCCCGCGCTCGTCGTTCCAGACGAGGTCCGGGTCGGGCAGCGTGACGCCGAGCCTCTCGGCCTGCGGCACGGACATGTCCACGAACTTCTGGCGGAGCTCGTCGTTGGTGTCGCGCTTGATGCCCCAGGCCATCGACTGCGCGGTGTTGGGGGAGTCGGCGTCGGGTGGGCCGAACATCATCAGCGACGGCCACCAGAACCGGTCGACCGACTCCTGCACCATCGCGCGCTGCTCGTCGGTGCCGCTCATCATCGTCATCAGCAGCTCGTAGCCCTGCCGCTGGTGGAAGGACTCCTCCTTGCAGATGCGGATCATCGCCCGGCCGTAGGGCCCGTAGGACGTGCGGCACAGCGGCACCTGGTTGCAGATGGCGGCGCCGTCGACCAGCCAGCCGATGGTGCCGACATCGGCGTACGACAGGGTCGGGTAGTTGAAGATCGAGGAGTACTTCTGCTTGCCCGCGATGAGCATGTCGGTGAGCTCGGCACGGCTGACGCCGAGCGTCTCGCAGGCGGAGTAGAGGTAGAGCCCGTGGCCGGCCTCGTCCTGCACCTTGGCCAGCAGGATCGCCTTGCGCCGCAGGCTCGGGGCCCGGGTGATCCAGTTGGCCTCCGGCTGCATGCCGATGATCTCGGAGTGCGCGTGCTGGGCGACCTGGCGCACGAGCGTGGCGCGGTACTTCTCCGGCATCCAGTCGCGCGGCTCGATGCGGTCGTGCCTCTCGACCGTCTGCTCGAACTCGGCGAGCCGGGCTTCGTCGTCGGTGGCGGGCTCCACGTGCGTGGTCGTCATGGTTCCTCCAAGAGCGCAGCCCTATTTACAGACCGCTCGGTCAGTAACTACTGTGTCACGGTTGGACCCGATTGCGCAACGGAGAAGGGGACCCGAGATGCCGAAACAGATCCCCCCGGACCACGGTCTGGAGCCGATCGAGACGGCTTCGGTCGACGAGCTGCGGGCGCTCCAGCTCGAGCGGCTGCAGTGGTCGGTGCGGCCACGCCTACGAGCAGGTGCCGCACTATCGCGCGGCCCTCGACGCCGCGGGTGTGCATCCGGACGAGGTCAAGGACCTGGCCGACCTGGCCAGGCTGCCGTTCACCTCCAAGGGCGACCTGCGCGACAACTACCCCTTCCAGATGCTCGCCGTGCCGCGCAGCCAGGTCGCTCGCGTCCACGCCTCGTCCGGCACGACCGGCAAGCCGACCGTGGTCGCCTACACGCGCGACGACCTCGACACCTGGGCCACCGTCATGGCGCGCAGCATCCGCGCTGCCGGTGGTCGGCCCGGCGACATGGTGCACATCGCCTATGGCTACGGGCTCTTCACGGGCGGACTCGGCGCGCACGGCGGAGCCGAACGCCTCGGCTGCACCGTGGTCCCGGTCTCCGGCGGGATGACCGAGCGTCAGGTCCAGCTGATCACCGACTTCGAGCCCGACGTGATCATGGTGACGCCGTCGTACCTGCTCAACATCATCGACGAGCTCGAGCGGCAGGGCATCGACCCGCGCTCGACCTCGCTGCGCGTGGGCATCTTCGGCGCCGAGCCGTGGACCAACGAGATGCGCCGCACCGTCGAGGAGCGCCTCGACATCCACGCCGTCGACATCTACGGACTCTCGGAGGTGATCGGTCCCGGCGTCGCGCAGGAGTGCGTCGAGACCAAGGACGGGCTGCACATCTGGGAGGACCACTTCTACCCGGAGATCATCGACCCGGTGACCACCGAGGTGCTGCCGGACGGCGAGCACGGCGAGCTGGTCTTCACCTCGCTGACCAAGCAGGCCATGCCCGTCATCCGCTACCGCACCCGCGACCTGACCCGGCTGCTACCGGGCACCGCCCGCCCGATGCGCCGGATCGAGAAGATCACCGGCCGCACCGACGACATGATCATCCTGCGCGGCGTCAACCTCTTCCCGACCCAGATCGAGGAGCTCGTGCTCGGCTTCCCCGAGCTGACGCCGCACTTCCAGTGCGTGCTCGACCGCGCCGGCAACCTCGACTCCATGACGGTCCGGATCGAGCGCGCCGAGCACGCCTCCGCGGACGTCGCATCCGCCGCCGCCGCGCGGGTGCAGGAGCTGGTCAAGCGGACCATCGGCGTCAGTGTCGGCGTCGACGTCGTCGAGCCCTTCGGCATCGAGCGCTCCGTCGGGAAGATGCGCCGGATCGTCGACCAGCGCCCGGAGCGCTGATCGGGCCCGAACGCCGGAGGGTGCCCGGGTCTCCGGCGCTTGTGGCCGACCCGTGGCGTTGCTGCTTCATCAAGGTATGCAGGCGAGTCTCCGCTTCCCTGGGGTGCTCACCGTGGGAAGCGGAGGTTCGGCTACGTACCGTGATGAAGCAGCTGGCGTTGATCCTTCCGAAGCCCGCACGCCGGCAGGGTCCCCGTCTGGTGGACGAGGACCCTGCCGGCAACGGATCGATCAGCCCTCGAAGCAGGACCCCGTGAAGTCGTACGCCTCGGCGGTCGGCCCGGCGAAGAAGTCCTGGATGATGGTGACGCCGGCGGGTGCCGCCGGGTCCACCTTGCTCAGCACGCTCTGCCGGAAGACGGTGTCGTTGGGGTCACCAACGAAGTTGCCCGCCTCCTCGGGCAGCATGCCCTCGTAGTCGACCGTCTCGAGCGCACCGACTGCCTCGAGCAGACCCTCGCGGTCCTTGTCGTAGTCCCCGTCGAGCCACTCCTCGAGCGCGGCCTTCAGCGGGTAGGACCAGGCCCAGCCGGCGGTGTAGCCGTCGTTGGGTGACACCGAGTCGCCCAGCGCCTCACGCATCGCCGCGTGGCCATCGGTCTCGGTGCCGTAGCTGCCCCAGTAGCCGGACTGCAGGTAGAGCGCCTCGAGCGCGGGCGCCGCCGGCGACTCGAGCAGGGCCGGGTTCCACGTCGGACCGAGGCCGATGAACTGACCGGTGAAGCCCTGAGCCGCGGCCTGGCCGACGATGACGGCCGTCTCGGTCGGGCCCGTGCCGAGGATCACGAGGTCGGGACTCTCGCTGACGATGGCGCTGATCGCGCCCGCCTGGGCCTCCTGGCCGGGACCGGTCTCGACGCTGGTGTAGTCGAGGTCGTTGGCCTCCGCGGCGATCTCCGCACCGGCCGCTCCGTCGCCACCGTAGTCACCGGGGAAGCCGACCGACATGACGCTTCCGATGTCGCCGTTCTCGACCATGTAGTCGACGTTGTTCATGGCCTCGAAGCAGTAGTTGGTGCCGGACTCGAGGATGTTGTCCTCGAACTCCCACAGCGACGTCCACGACGCCGGGGCGGCGATCACTGACTCGTTGGTCAGGTCGCCCAGGATCGCCAAGGTCGTCGGCGAGCCAAGGGTCTGCGCGAGCCCGAGCACGTCGCCCTCGATCTCGGTGTAGACCTGCTTGTGGGTCTCGGGGTTGTAGAGGTTGTCCTTCACGAACGACGTGACGTCGATGTCGTAGCCGCCGATGCCGCCGTCCTCGTTGACCCGCTGCCAGAAGGCCTTCTGGGCGTCGGTGATCGGCACACCCAGTGGTGCGAACGGGCCGGCCGTGAGGTCGGAGATCGAGCCGAGGGAGATGCAGCCGTTGTCGGCGTTCACCGCCTCGGGACAGGCCTCGCTGGACACACCGGGCGCGCTGACGTCACCGTCTCCGGAGTCCTCGTCACCGCCGCCGCGACATCCGGTGGCGAGCAACGCAAGTGCCGCGAGCAGCACTCCTGACTTGTGCACCTTCATCGGGCGCCTCCTTCTTGGGGTGAATCGGGTTTCGTTGACCTGCCCTAATGACTGAAGGGCCAGCCCTTCCAGTAGTTGCGGATGCGGATCCACACCCCGAAGAGACCCCGTGGCTCGAACAGCAGGAAGCCGACGATGAGGAGGCCGTAGAGGATGGACTGCAGCTGGAAGATGTTGGGGGTGTCGGTGACCTGGCTGCTGATGAACGGCACGTAGGCGGGCAGCTCGCGGGTCACCGTTGGCAGCAAGGAGATGAACAGCGCGCCCATCAGCGCGCCGCTCACGGTCCCCGCTCCACCGATGAGCACCATCGCGATGAACTGCACCGACAGCAGCAGGTTGAAGGAGCCCGGGTCGAAGAAGCCGGTGATCATGTAGATCAGCGCACCGCTGCAGCCGGCGTAGAACGAGGAGATCCCGAAGGCCAGGGTCTTGGTGCGCGGCAGGTTGATCGCCATCATCTCGGCGGCCATGTCGCGGTCGCGGACGGCCGCGAAGGACCGGCCGACCTTCGACCGGGCCAGGTTGCGGGCCGCGAGCGCGAAGACGAGCAGCAGCGCCAGGAGCAGCAGGTACAGGTTCTGCTGCTCGGTGAACAACGAGGAGTCCTCGTCGAAGTGATAGCCGAAGAGCTCCGGCACGGCGGCCTCGCGGCCCACGCCGGCACCGCCGGTGACGTCGCTCCACTCCCGGAAGATGTGCTCGCCGATGATGACCAGGCCCAGCGTCACGATCGCGAGGTAGAGACCGCGCAGCCGCGTGGCCAGCGGAGCCACGAGCACGCCGGCGATCGCCGCGACGATCCCAGCGGCGGGCAGCCAGACCAGCATCGAGGTGACACCGAACCCGAGCGCGCGGCCGTCGGGATCACCCGAGATCACCGATGCGGTGTAGGCGCCGACACCCAGGAAGAACGCGTGGCCCAGGGACACCTGGCCGGCGAGGCCGGTCACGATGTTGAGCCCGAGCGCCCCGATGCCGAACGCGAACGCCATCGCGAAGGTCTGCAGCGTCGGGTCGGACACGGTGAACGGCAGCGCCACGGCGGCGAGCACGATCACGCCGACCCAGATCTGCTTGGGACGGGTGTTGAACAGCGCCAGCTCCTGCGCGTACGACCGGTAGAACGTCGGTCGGCCGCGCAGGGGTCGGGTCCGGTCGGGCAGGGCGGGTCCGGTCATGAGCGTCATACGCGCCTCACCTCCGGCGTACCGAAGATTCCGTAGGGTTTGACGAGGAGGACGAGCAGCATCAGCACGTACGGCGAGACCGTGGCGACGTTGTCGCCGAGCCACGGTGCGAAGTCGCGCTGGTAGCTGCCGACGAGCGCCTCGACGACGCCGACGGCCAGCCCGCCGACCACCGCGCCCGGCAGCGAGTCGAGGCCGCCCAGGATGATCGCCGGCAGTGCGACCAGGGCCACGATCCACAGCTGACGGTCCACCCCTGCGCTGGTGGCGAGCAGGGTGCCGGCGATGGCGGCGAGCGCGCCGGCCATCGCCCACGAGGCGGCGAAGACGTGACCGACGCTGATCCCCTGGGTGAGCGCCGCCTCCTGGTCGAACGCCGCCGCCCGCATCGCGAGGCCGAAGCGCGTGTAGCGGTAGAAGAGCACCAGTCCGGTGACCAGCACGGCCAGCACGGCCATCATCACGAGGTGCCGCTCCTGGACCCGCAGCCCGCCGAGCGACGTGCGCTCCAGCCCCCACGGGTTGGAGATCGGCCGCGCGCCCAGCCCGATGAAGCCGCTGGCCACGACCCGGACCGCGATGTCGATGCCGATGGTGATGATGGCGACGACGAACACCGGCCGCCCCACCATCGGGCGGATCGCGACCCGTTCGATCACCAGCGCCACGATCGCGGTGGCCAGCGCCGCCGCGGCCAGGGAGATGAAGAAGGAGAAGCCGGCGAAGAGGACGAAACCCAGGGCTGGCGCGAGGTAGGACGCGGTGACGGCGCCGCTCAGCATCAGGGCGGGCTGCGCGAAGCTGATGACACCGGTGGACTTGTAGATGATCACGAAGCCCAGCGCCAGCAGGGCGTAGACCGACCCGGTGCCGAGGCCGCGGATCACCGTCTCGAGGAGCTCGGTCATCGCGCAGCTCCGTACATCTCGTCGACGGTCTCGGCGAAGACCTCGGCGATCACGGACCGCTTGACCTTCTGGGTCGCCGTCAACATGCCGTCCTCGTGGACGAGCTCCTGGGGCAGCAAGCGGAACTCCTTGATCTGCTCCACCGACGCCAGTCGGGAGTTGACCTCCTTGACGATGCCGGCGATCAGCTCGACGACCTCGGGCTTGGCGCTCAGGTCGCGGTACGTCGAGTAGCCCAGGCGCTTGCGCTGGGCCCACTCGCCCACGGTCTCGAGCTCGATGCCGACCAGGGCGGACAGGAACTTGCGTCCGTCGCCGACGACGATGGCCTCCCTGATGTACGGCGACGCCTTGAGCTCGTTCTCGAGCTGCGAGGGGGAGATGTTCTTGCCGCCGGCGGTGATGATGATGTCCTTCATCCGGTCGGTGATCTTGAGGTGCGTGCCGTCCACCCACTCGCCCACGTCGCCGGTGTGCAGCCACCCGTCGTCGGTGAGCACCGCCCGCGTCGCGTCGGGCATCTTCCAGTAGCCCGTGAAGACTCCGTCATGGCGGGTGAGGATCTCGTTGGTGACCTCGTCGAGCCGGACCTCGGTGCCGTCATGGACCTCGCCGACGGTGCCGAGCTTGACCCGGCCGGGCCGGTTGGCTGTCGCGACGGCGGTGTTCTCGGTCATGCCGTAGACCTCGTGCATCGGCACCCCGATGCCCATGAAGAACCGCAGCACCTCCGGCGCGATCGGGGCCGCGCCCGAGGCGGCGTAGCGCACCTTGCGCATGCCGAGCCGGTCCTTGAGGGTCCGGAAGAAGAAGACGTAGCCGATGCCGTAGCGCAGCCGGGTGCTGGCGGTGTGCACGCCGCCCGAGGCCACCAGGTCGTCACCGATGCCCTGCGCGATCTTGAGCCAGAAGGCGGCCGTCCTGCGCTTGAGCCAGGTCGCACTGGCGAGCCGGATCTCGACGCCGGCCAGCAGCTTCTCCCAGATGCGGGGTACGCCGAACAGGACGGTCGGCTGCACCTCGCGGAGGTTCTGGGGAACGGTCTCGATGGACTCGGCGAAGTTGATCTGGCTGCCGGAGCCGGCGTTGAACCAGGTCGAGAAGATGCGCTCGGCCACGTGCGACAGCGGGAGGTAGGACAACAGCAGGTCGTCGGGCCCGGGAGGCGGGTCGGTGAACGCCCCCTCCTCGACCAGGATCCTGATCGCGAACTCCACGTTGGCGACCGAGAGCATCGCGCCCTTGGGCGGGCCGGTCGTGCCCGAGGTGTAGATCAGCGTCGCCAGGTCGTCGGGCTGCTGGGCGGCGAGGGTGTCGTCGACGGCCGTCGGGTGGGTGTCGTGGTGCTCGCGGCCGAGGTCGAGGAACTCCGTCCACGACATCAGCTTGGGGTGGTCGTAGCGGTGCCGGATGCCCCTGGGCTCGACGTAGATGATCTTCTGCAGGTCCGGCAGGTCGTCGAGACACGCGAGCGTCTTGTCCACCTGCTCCTGGTCCTCGGCGACGATCACCTTGGTGCCCGAGTCGGCGAGCAGGTAGCGCACCTCGGCGGTGGGGTTCGTGGGGTAGATGCCCACCGAGGCGGCTCGCACGGATAGTGCTCCCATGTCGGCGATCAGCCACTCGGGGCGGTTCTCGGAGTGGATGGCGACGCGGTCGCCGGGCTCGATGCCCAGCGCGAGCAGGGCGTGGCCGACCAGCTGCACGTGCTCCCAGTACGTCGACCACTTCCACTCGCGCCAGATCCCGAGGTGCTTGTCCCGCAGGGCGACGGCGTCCGGCCCGGAGGCCGCGCGGTCGCGGATGCGGGTGGCGGGGCTCGTCATCGCGAGACCTCCTCCCCGAGGTAGGCGCGGATGACATCGGGGTGCGCCTGCACCTCCGTGGGGGTGCCGGTGGTGATGGGGATGCCGAAGTCGACGACCATCACACGGTCGGCCAGGTCCATCACCAGGCCCATGTCGTGCTCGACCATGATGATCGGGACGTGCAGCTCGTCGCGGATGTCGAGGATGAAGCGGGCGGTGTCCTCGGTCTCCTCGAGGTTCATGCCTGCCACCGGCTCGTCGAGGAGCAGCAGCTTGGGCTCCATGGCCAGGGCGCGACCCAGCTCCACCCGCTTCTGTACGCCGTACGGCAGCAGTCCGACCGGCATCGTGCGCCACTGCACCAGCTCGAGGAAGTCGACGATCTCCTCCACGTAGGCCCGGTGCTCGATCTCCTCGCGGCGCGCCCGACCGCGCCACAGCACCGCAGAGACCGGGCCGTACTTGATGTGCTGGTGTCGGCCGAGCATCAGGTTGTCGATGACGGTGAGGTGCTCGAAGAGGGCGATGTTCTGGAAGGTGCGGGCCATCCCGCGCGAGGCGATGTCGTAGGGGCGGAGCCCGAGGATGCTCTCGCCGAGGAACTCCACCGATCCCTCCTGGGGGCGGTAGACGCCCGAGAGGACGTTGAACAGCGAGGTCTTGCCGGCGCCGTTGGGGCCGATGATGGCGAAGAGCTCGTCGGGCTGGACCTCGAAGCTGACCCCGTCGATGGCGGTGACACCGGCGAACTTGAGGCGCACCGAGTCGACGCGGGCCACCGGATCCGTCATGCCGACCACGTCTTCTTCCGCCGGTAGTGCTTGGTGTCTCGGAATGACTTGCGGCCGTCTGCCCCGGGGTGGAGGCCGAGGTAGAACTCGCGGACGTCGTCGTTGCGCAGCAGCTCGGCGGCCGGCCTGTCGAGGACCACGCGGCCGTTCTCCATGACGTAGCCGTGCTGGGCGATGGAGAGCGCCATGGTCGCGTTCTGCTCGACGAGCAGGATGCCGGTGCCGGCCTCGTTGATCGTCACGATCACCTCGCGGATCGCGTCGACCATCATCGGGGCCAGGCCCAGGGTCGGCTCGTCGAGCAGGAGGTAGCGAGGACCCGACATCAGCGCCCGGCCCATGGCCAGCATCTGCTGCTCGCCACCCGAGAGGTAGCCGGCGGTCTGCGAGCGGCGGTCGGCGAGCTTCGGGAAGAGGCCGTAGACGCGCTCGAGGTTGGCCGCCATCTCGGCGCGGGCGGTGTGGGCGCCGACCTTGAGGTTGTCGTCGACGGACAGCTCGACGAAGACCCGTCGGCCCTCGAGCACCTGGCGGACACCGAGGCCGACGATCTTCTCGGGCGGGATGTCGTTGAGGGCGCGGTCGTCGAGACTGACCCGGCCCTTGGTGATCTCGCCGTCGTGGATGTCCAGCAAACCGGTCAGCGCCCGCAGCAGGGTGGACTTGCCGGCGCCGTTGGCGCCGAGCAGGGCGACGATCGTGCCGTCCGGGATCTGCACGCTGACGCCCCGGAGGGCCAGGACGACGTCGTCGTAGACGACCTCGAGGTTGTTTGCCTGAAGCATGTGACCTCCGAGGGGTGCCGCGCGTGTGCGTCAGAGTGCGAAAGCCCCACGATGCGCCTGGCAGCGCGGTGTGACGCCTGTCACCCTCTCGTCATCGGTCGGTCGAGCGCAACCACGGCTTCAACGGGCAGTCGCGCTACGCCTCTCAGGAGGAGACGGAGTCCATCGCGACCGGGTCCGGGTACAGCTCCGGGGTCGGTGTCTGCGGGCTGCGCTTGACCGGGCCGACGATCTCGTAGCCCAGCAGGCCGCGCAGCAGCTCGGCGAAGTTCGAGGCGATCATGCCGCCGGTGGGATCGAGGACGATCACCTCGGTCGACCAGCCCTCGCCGATGGGTCTGGCCAGCGCGACAGCGGTCGACGAGATCGTGAAGAGCACGTGGCTCTCGCTGTGCCGGAGCTGCTGGAGGGCGCCCATGCTGGCCACAGCAAAGGCAACTGGCTCGAAAAAGCCGCGCACGACTATCCGGTACTCGGGACCGCCCATAGCAGAGATGATCCCGGGTTCCGGACATTTAGAACTGGTTTCAGTCAATTTCATCCCCGATATGGTCTACGCGTGAGCGGACGCAGACGATGGGCCAACCGGGGCATCCTGGCGGCCTGGCGGTGGGCCGAGCGGGCCGGTGAGATCGTGCCCGGCACCCGTGCTGCGGACGCGTTCGGCAGCCTCGGCGAGGGGAGCTGCATCGGGTTCCCCGCGGCGACGCTGATGGGCACCCGCTCGATCCACATCGGGGAGCACACCCTGGTCGGGCGCCAGGTGACGCTCTCGGTCGGCTACGGGCCGGACCACGTACACCTGCCCGAGCGGGGGCTGGTCATCGGCGACCGGTGCGTGATCGGCGCCCGGACCAGCCTGATCGCGCACTCGTCCATCGTGCTCGGCGACGACGTGTGGTTCGGCCAGGACGTGTTCGTCTCCGACTCCAGCCACGGCTATCAGGACCTCGATACGCCGATCGGGCGCCAGCTCGGATCCCATCAGCCGGTGTCGATCGGGTCGGGCACCTGGATCGGCCACGGCGCGATCATCCTGCCCGGATCGGTGGTCGGCCGGAACGTCGTGGTCGCCGCCGGCACGGTGGTACGCGGCACCGTCGAGGACCACGCCGTGGTCGGCGGCACCGCGGCACGGGTGATCCGCCAGTTCGAGCCGGGCGTGGGCTGGGTGACCCCGGCCGGAAACGTCCGCCCGATCCTCCCGTCGCCGGTGTCCGGGGTCTGACTCAGACGTCGTGACGCTCGGCCCAGAGCGCGGCCTGCGTGCGGTCGGCGACGCCGATCTGCTGGAACACCGAGGTGAGATGCGCCTTGACCGTGCGCTCGGTGATGCCGAGCCGGGTCGCGATCTGCTTGTTGAGCAGGCCCTCGACCACGAGGCGCAGCACCTCCGTCTCCCGCGGGGACAGCTCGACCTGCTCGGCGTCCGGGGCGCTGCGCGAGCGGAGCAGCAGGCGCGCGGCCTTCGGGTCGAGCGGGGACTCGCCCCTGGCGACGGCGCGCACCCCGTCGAGCAGGGCGGCGGGCTCGGCGTCCTTGAGCAGGTAGCCGACGGCGCCGGCGTCGAGCGCGGCCATGATCCGGCTGGTGTCGGAGAACGAGGTCAGCACCAGCACCTCCCCACCCAGCTGCTCGTCGACAATGATCCGGGTGGCCTCGACGCCGTCCATCCCAGGCATCTGCAGGTCCATCAGGACGACGTCGGGCCGATGCTCGCGGACCAGCTCGACCGCGGTCTGCCCATCTGTCGCGACGCCCACGACGCTGAGGTCGGCCGCGTTGTCGATCAGGCCGCTCAGCCCACGGCGTACGACGGCGTGGTCGTCCGCGATGACCACCCGGATCATGCCGGCACCTCCAGGTGCACGGTCGTGCCTTCGCCGACCGCCGACGTGACCACCAGGGTGCCGCCGGCGTCGCGGACCAGGCTGTCGAGGCCACGCAGCCCGAGATGGTCCGCCGGCTGGGACGCCGTCGGGTCGAAGCCCGTGCCGTCGTCGACCACCTCCAGCAGGAGGCTGTCGCCCTCGCGGTGGACGGTCACGGAGACCCGACTCGCGCTGGCATGCCTGGCCACGTTGCGCACCGACTCCTGGGCCACCCGCCACGCGAGGGAGACGGCTGTCTCGGACGCACCCTCGTCACCGCTCACGTCGAGATCGACCTGGGTCCCCGCGGCCGCGACGGGCGCGACCAGGTCGGTGAGCGCGGCGGCGAGTCCCTCGGTGTGCAGGTCGGGCGGGTAGATCTCCACCAGCAGCGACCGCAGGGCGCGCATGCTCGTGCGCAACGACCGGCTCACCTCCTCGAGCTCGTCCGCGAGCGCATCGGGCACGCCGGCCCGGGACGAGATCGTCGAGAGCGCGAACGACGAGCCGGCCAGGTCCTGGACCACCCCGTCGTGCAGGTCGCGGGCGATCCGGAGCCGCTCGGCATCTGAGGCGTGGACGGCGGCCTGCAGCAGCCGCTCGCGCTCCTGGCCCGAGCGCGCGAGGCGGCGGGTCAGCAGCACCATCAGCGGTGTGGTGACGATGACCAGCACCAGCAGGCCGCCCAGGGTGATCGGAAGGAAGCTGCCGAGCACGTCCTCGCGCTGCTCCTCGATCCCCTCACTGGAGAAGTAGGCCTCGAACAACAGTGGCTCCCCTTCCGGTGACCTGATCCGGGTGTAGACCTCGAGCAGCCCGCCGAGGCCGCGCTCGAAGCGGTTCTCCGGGCGATCGAGATCCGAGAGCTCCGCGTCGGTGCCGCCGTCGTCCAGGATCTCGAGCTCGTCGGCTCCGAGCGGATAGGTGCTGCCGATCAGCTCGGTCTGGTCGCTGTAGAGGACGGTGCCGTCGGCGTCCCAGATCTTGATCCGCTCGACGTCCTCGACCAGGAGCTTGCCGAGCACCCTGCGGTCGAGCTGGTCGAGGGCGCCGGCGTCGCCCTCCACGAGGCCTCGCGGGATCGAGGGCTCGGCCACCGACTGCGCGAGCACCCTGGTCAGCGCCTGCGCGTCGTCGATCGCCTCGTTGTCGGCGGCCGCACGACTGAGCGCGCCGGTGCCGACGACGACGGCGACCAGCGTCAAGAACCCCGCGGCCAGGAACTGCGCCACGGGGCTCTTGAGCCAGCTCATGCTCAGTAGTTGATCACGCCCCGGCAGACCTGTCCGGCGTGCACCGCACGGAAAGCGACGCGGTCGGTGCCGCGCAGGTTGACGATCTTGCGCTCGATGCTGAAGGAGCCGCTGCGCGCCGTCGTCCTCGAGGTGCCGCGGGCCGACACCGAACCGTTGTGGTTGATCGCCCAGGACCAGCGCTGGCCGGTCTGGTTGCTGTCCACCTCGCCCTCGACCTCGAGCCGGCCGTCGTCGGTCTTGACCTTGAGCTTCCAGTCGGCCGAACCGGTGCAGCTGCCCTCCCGGATCACCCGGTCGTCGTTGTCGCCCCCAGCCAGGGCCGGACCGGCGCCGACCAGCAGGGCGATGGAGGCCGCGGCGGCGAGGGTGCTGATGGAGCGTTTCAGGCTGTTCATGGTTCCTCCCGTGGGTAGGTCCCCACCATCGCCCCCGCTGTGACCCCGCGTCAGTTGTCCGATGGTGCTAGCACCCTCTGACATCGGACATCAGGGCGCAGGACGGTTATCCTTCGCTCGTGGAAGAGCGGCCTCTCACGATGACGTACGACGATGCCACCAGCACCCTGCTGGTGAGCGGCTCCGTCGACGAGCTGTCGGGCGTCGCGCTGCGGGGTGCCATCGAGAAGCACTCGGACGGCCTGACGCAGGAGATGTCGGTGAACCTGACCGACGTCGACTTCCTCCCCAGCCTGGGCATCGGGGTGCTGGCCATCGCGATGCGCACCGCGGAGGAGAACGGGTCGCAGATCTTCCTGATCGCCGCGACAGGCACGATCGCACAGCAGGTGCTGAGCATCTGCGGCCTGCCGCACCAGCAGAACTGAGCGCGGCTCAGGCCTCTGCAGTCACCCGGGCCACCATCACGGCGACGTCGTCGTCGGCCTCGCCGCCGGGGAGCCGCGAGTGCACCAGGGCTTCCGGCATCTCCTCCAGTGGCACGTCCAGGGCGGTCACGAGACCGAGCAGCGTCGCGATGCCCGTCTCCAGGTCCTCACCCCGCCGCTCGACCAGGCCGTCGGTGTAGAGGAAGACGCTTGCCCCGGGAGGCAGGGCCACCTCGTGAGTCGAGGTGAAGGGGGTGCCGACTCCCAAGGGGGGATGCGGCTCGCTGGTGACCCGGATGGTGGTCCCGTCAGCGTGCCGCACCAGCGGTGGGACGTGGCCGGCGTTGGCGAAGCGGAGGCGGCGGTCGGCGGGGTCGAAGACGGCGTACACGCAGGTGACGATCTGGTCGGGGGCGATCTCGTGCACGATGGCGTCGACGGACTCCATCAGCACCGCCGGCGGCATCCCCAGGCGCGCGTAGGCCCGGACCGCCGCCCTGATCTGGCCCATCACGGCTGCCGCCGCGACACCTCGACCCATCACGTCGCCCACGACCAGCGCGGTGCGTGACTCGCCGAGCTCGATGACGTCGTACCAGTCGCCGCCGACCTGGGTGCCCGCGACGCCTGCGCGGTAGTAGGTGGCGACCTCCAGGTGACGGAGGTCGAAAGAACGCTCGGGGAGCAGGCTGCGCTGGAGCGCGTCGGCGATCTCGTGCTCGCGCGCGGCCATGGCCTCGTCGAGCAGCTCGCGGCTGCGGCTCGGCCGCAGGCGCGCCAACAGCCGGCGAAGGGGGGTGTCGCGAACTGGCCGCACGGGCGGAGTTTAGTGCCGTGTGTCGCAAGTCCTTGTGCGCTTCGCGCACACATGGCACGCACCTCGCTTCGTTGTCGTCACTTGAACTGACCCGCCAGTCCGGAGCTCCTCCGCCTCGCGATGCACGCACCCTGAGCACGCCAAACGGTCAATGACTTCCGACACACGTCACCAGGGCCGGCGCTGGCCCTTGCATCGAATCTGCAGAGGCGGGGTACCCACTTCGCGGGTGATTCGGGAGCGCCCGTGATGACAGGTAGAAGTCGATGCGATTGGTGCGCAGGACCCTGGTGGTGGCTCCGTTGAGCGACGAACCAGGAGCGCGGCCGGGTAGTTTCCAAGGATGACGTCCATCCCGACGGTCGTCGTCGTCGACGACGCAGCCGAGATCCGGGCGCTGGTGCGCACCCGGCTCCGGCTGTCCGGCCGGCTCGACGTCGTTGGCGAGGGCTCGTCGGGACACGACGCCATCGCGCCTGGTCCAGGAGCATCGGCCGGCGCTGCTGCTTCTCGACGTCTCGATGCCGGGGATGGACGGTCTCGAGGCGCTGCCGCGGGTGCGCGAGGCCTCACCCGAGACCCAGGTGGTGATGTACAGCGGCTTCTCGGAGGTCGGCCTCGCGGAGCGGACGATCGAGCTCGGCGCCGCGGCGTTCTTCGAGAAGTCGACCTCGCTCGAGTCGCTGGTCGACGACCTGCTGGCGGTGCTCGGCGACCACGCCCGCGGGCCTACCGACCCTGGAGAGACGGAGCCGCTGCTCGAGGAGCACCTCGAGCGCTTCCGAGAGCTGTTCGAGGACGCCGCGATCGGCATGGCGACGCTGACGCTCTCCGGCCGGATCGTCAGGGTCAACCAGAGCCTGGCCACCCTGTTCGGCCGCTCGCCGAAGGACCTCGTGTCGTCGGCGTACGCCGACTACGTGGCGGGCCACGACGGGCAGATGGACCGCGCGCTCGACAAGGTGGTCCACAAGTCGCGCGACGCCTTCCGCATCGAGCATGACGTCGCCGGACTGCTCGGACGCCGGGTGCTGGCCACCCTGTCGCCCGTGCGGGACGGGGAGGGCCGCCCGCTGTACCTCTTCATCCAGGTGCAGGACATCAGCGTCCAGCGCACCGTCGAGGAGGAGCTGCGGCAGTCGGAGGAGCGGCTGCAGCT
This sequence comes from uncultured Actinomycetota bacterium, assembly GCA_963769475.1. Taxonomy (GTDB): domain Bacteria; phylum Actinomycetota; class Actinomycetes; order Propionibacteriales; family Nocardioidaceae; genus Nocardioides. Next base: position 274,359 of record CAVYLX010000011.1, read on the forward strand.
GCTCGTCGACGCCGTCCAGGACTACGCGATCTTCATGCTGGACCCGGACGGCCTGATCGCGAGCTGGAACACCGGCGCGCAACGACTCAAGGGGTGGACCGCCGCCGAGATCGTCGGCCGTCACTTCCGGACCTTCTACCCGGCCGAGCAGCAGGCGCGCCGACACCCGGAGCACGAGCTCGAGGTGGCCCTGGCCACCGGTCACTACGAGGAGGAAGGGCTCCGGATCCGCAAGGACGGCTCGACGTTCTGGGCACACGTGACCATCACCGCCGTGTTCGATGCGAGCGGTCGCCACGTCGGTTTCGGAAAGGTGACCCGCGACGTGACCGAACGACTGCTGCTGGAGGAGGAGCAGACCCGCTCCTCAGTGGCGCTGGCCGAGGCCAACGCGAGTCTCGAAGAGGCCAACACGCAGCTGCAGCAGGTGGCCGATGACCAAGCCCACTTCCTCGCCGTGGCGGCACACGAGCTGCGCTCGCCCGTCGGGGTGCTCAGCGGTACGGCGGACATCCTCGGCGCCCACTGGGACGAGCTCGAGGACCAGGAGCGATCCGAGCTGCTTCGCGGCATGAAGCCGAGTGCCGACAGGCTGCGCCGGCTGCTGACCGACCTGCTGACCACCTCGCGGATCCAGGCGGGCGCCCTCAACCTCGACATCCGACCGATCGACGTCCGCGAGCAGCTCGAGACTGCGGCGGGGACCGCCCGCCGCCTGCCGGAGACGGGCGAGGTCGTGGTCGACGCGGAGCCGGGAGTGATGGTGCTGGCTGACTCCGGGCGAGTGGCGCAGATGGTGGACAACCTGGTGAGCAACGCGCTGCGTCACGGCACCGCGCCGGTCGTGATCTCGATCGAGGCCGGTCCGGAGGCAGTCGACATCGTGGTCCGCGACGCGGGAGCTGGGGTGAAGCCCGCCCTGCAGGAGCGGTTGTTCGAGCGGTTCGCGACGAGCAGCGATGGGGGCACCGGCCTGGGGCTCTACATCGTGCGCGAGCTGGCCCGCTCCCAGGCCGGCGAGGCGGCGTACCGGCCCGAGGACGGCGCGTTCGTGATCACCCTGCCGACTCCGAGCCGGCAGGCCTGAGATGACCCCGAGCGCTTCGTCCTCAGATTTCCGCGTCCTGCTGGTCGACGACGTGCCCGAGGTACGCCGACTCGTGCGCACCGCCCTACGCTTCCGCGGCGGCTTCGACGTGGTCGGCGAGGCCAGCACTGGTGTCGCGGCGGTCACGCTGGTGGAAGAGCTGCAGCCGGACCTGGTCGTGCTCGACCTGGGTCTGCCCGACATCACCGGGCGCGACGTGCTGACCCAGGTGCGGGAGCTCCGCCCGGAGACCAAGGTCGTCATCTTCTCCGGTGCCGATGCCGAGGACCGCTCCTGGTACGAGCAGCGCGCGGCCGGCTACGTGCTCAAGGACGCCGACATCGACTACCTCGTCGACCTGCTGGAGTCCGTGACCCGCCCGGCCGCCAGCGAGGAGGCGACGCTCGACCTGCCCCAGGACCTCGCGAGCGTGCGCGTGGCCCGCAGCTTCGTCCGCGACCGGCTGGCGGAGTGGGACCTCGAGTCGCTGCTCGACGACGCGTTCATCGTGGTCAGCGAGCTGGCCGCCAACGCGATCACCCATGCGGACTCCTCCTACCGGATCCGGCTGGCGCTGACCGAGGTCGCGCTGCGGATCGAGGTGCGCGACGGCGGCACCGGCACCCCGGAGCCGCAGCCGCTGAGCATGACCGACGAGCACGGTCGTGGGCTGTTGATGGTCGCGGCGCTGTCTGCGTCCTGGGGGATCGAGGACGCAGAGGACGACCACAAGGTCGTCTGGGCCGACCTCACCCTCCGGTGACGGCGATGCACCTACGCAACGGCGAGCACGGCTACGGCGCGGTCACCAAGCTGCTGCACTGGCTGACGGTCGTCGCGGTCGTCGCGCAGTTCGTCGTCGGCTTGACCATGTCGGCCGACGACAGCGCCAGGGACAGGTTCGACCAGCGACTGGAACGCCTGGAGGAGCAGGCAGAGGCACAGGGCGAGGCCGCGGAGGAGCGGTGGGACGAGGAGGAGAAGCGCCTCAAGGAGGCCCGGCCCGACTCGGACGACGGTCCGTCGCCTCTGCACATCGTGCTCGGTCTCTCGATCATCGGGCTGGCGCTGCTGCGGCTGCTCTGGCGGAGCGCGACGCCGCTGCCGCCGTGGGCCGAGTACCTCAGCCCGGGGGAGCGACGGCTCCAGCACTGGCTGGAGAAGCTGCTGCTGACGATGCTGATCGTGACGCCCGGCACCGGGTTGCTGCTCATGGCCGGCTCGGACGACCTGCTGGCAGTGCATGTGACCGCGCAGATCGCGCTGCTGGCGCTGATCGCGGCCCATGTCGGGCTGGTGCTGTCGCACACGGTGTTCCGCCGCAACCGGCATCTGTCGCGGATGGTCTGAGGTCACGCGGGGCCGAGGAACTCCCGCACCAGCGCATTGACCTGGTCGGGCTGCTCGAGCTGGAGGAAGTGACCGGCCTGCTGGATCCGTTCGTAGTGGCAACCGGGAGGGAGGTGGTCGCGGACCTGGTCGGCGATCTCGACCTGCATCGCGCCGTCCTCGGTGCCGTGGAGGCAGAGGAGCGGGACGGTCGGCATGCCGGTCCAGGTGCGCTTCCAGGTGCGGTAGCGCTCAGGGATGCCGAACGGGCGGACCATCGCGCGGTAGTAGCCGAGGGCGGCCGACCGGTGTGCGGGGGAGGCCAACGACTCCAGGGTCAGCGCGACGTCCTCGGTCCCGTCGTACGACGGCGACCAGTCGCGCCACAGCTTCCTGACCAGCCGTGGCAGCGATCGCTCGGGGAGGACGGGGAGCTGGTTGAAGCCGATGTACCAGCTGTTGCGGGCCTGTCGCGCCAGCACCCTCGGGCCGGAGGGACCCAGCGCCGGGAACGGCGGCACCGCCATCGACACGATCCGGGCGAACGGTGAGTCCGGGTGGGCGCCGAGCCCGTTGGCGGTGATCGCGCCCCAGTCGTGCCCGACCAGCGCGGCGTGCTCGGCTCCACCGAGCGCGCGATGCAGCTCCACCGCGTCGGCCATCAGCGCGGAGACGTGGAAGCAGCGGTCGGCCGGCACCTCGGTCGGTGCGTAGCCACGCGTGAACGGCGCGACCACTCGGTAGCCGTCGGCCGCGAGCTCGGGCCCGAGGAAGCGCCAGGTCCACGCGCTGTCCGGAAAGCCGTGCAGCGCGAGCACCAGCCGGCCGTCCGGTGGTCCCCAGGTCAGTGCCTCCGCGCGATGGGTCGGCAGCTCGACGGTGATCCGCTCGGGCGGGAACGTCACGCCGGTCGCGGAGATGTGGTCGGTGACAGTGTCCGCCGCAGGAACGCGACCTGGTGAGTCAGCACGGCGTCGAACTGGTCGCCGCCCGGCCACACGTCGAAGTGGTCGCACGGGTAGTGCCGCACCTGAGCCCGGCCCTTGAAGGCGACCTTGGCCGAGGCCTGGGGCGGCGCGCTCCGGTCGAAGTCGGCGATCTGCACGAACAGCGGGCAGCCGATGTCCTTGGCGAAGCGACCCGGTCGCAGCCCTCCGAGCTCGAGGCCGATCGCCGCGTCGATCTCGTTGCGCCAGGTCGGGCCGGCCATCGCGGTGTACGCCTCGTAGGCGCCGTCGAGGGTCATCGCGCCGAACTCACCCGGACGAGCCACGATCGGCATCATCACCGGTCCGCCGACCTTGCTGCGCAGCCCGGCCAGCGTCGACCTCAGGATCGCGCTCTTCTTGTGGTGGGCCAACGCCAGCCGGCCGGCAGCGGCACCACTGACCAGTGGGGTGACCGAGACGACTGCCGCGACGTCGTCGCGCGCGGCGCCCGCCTCCAGCACGTGGCCGCCGGACACGGAGACGCCCCAGAGCACCAGCCGGTCCGGGTCGACTCCGGGCAGTCGTGCCGCCGCGGCCATGGCGGCGCGGTAGTCGTCGACCTGGCGGGCGATCGAGACCGTCTGCCGCGGCTCGCCGGCCGAAGCCCCGAACCCGCGGTAGTCGAACGCCAGCACGTCGAGTCCGGCTGTGGCGAGTCCTTCGGCGAACGGCGCAAGCCCGGAGTCCATGGTGCCGCCGAGGCCGTGCGCCATCACCACGACCGGGCGGCCGGACGGGCCGGCGAGGGAGTCGTCGGCGGCCGGGAAGTGCCAGCCCGCGCACTGGTCGCCGCCGCTGGTGAACGTGATGTCGGTGGGCGTCAAGAGCTGCTCCCGTAGATCGAGCTGAGCCAGATGTGTACGACGACGGCTACCTGTTCCTCGCGCGGCAGGCCGCCGCCGAGCGCGAGCCGCTCGAGCATCCGGTCGTTGAGCTCGAGCAGGGTGCCGGCCAGGGCATCGGCGGGCGGCCCGGCGGGTGCCCGTCCGGCCGTGCGCTCGGCCTCGATCATCGAGGCCACCGCGGGCACGAACGACTCACGGTCGCTCTCCCACATCTCGCGGACGGCTGGGTTGGTCGCGCGCGCCTCGAGCATCGCGCGGTAGAGGTGCTGGTGGCGGTCCCAGGCGGCGAAGAGCCCGCGGATCACGGCCTCGATGTTCTCGGCGGGAGTGCCGTCGCCGGCCAGGTGACCGGCGGCGGCGAACGACTCGTCGTACATCCGCTCCATGAGGGCGGCCACCGCGGTCGCCTTGCTCTCGAAGTAGAAGTAGAACGCCGAGCGGGTGACGCCGGCGCTGCGGGAGATGTCGGCGATCTTGATCGACTCGAGGCTCGACTCCTGCAGGTGCTCGTCGAGCGAGCGCAGCAGCGCGTCGCGGCGCTCGTCGCCGCGAGCGGCCGGCCGGCGGTCGGTGGCGGACCTCATGACGCTGCCCGGGCGCGCCGCACGCCGGCTCGCCGAAGTCCAGCGGGCAGTTCCTTGGCGCGGAGGTCGTGCTCGTAGACGAAGTAGTCGAGCTGCTGGGTGTGGCGGGGGCGGTCGATGACGTGACCGGTGAACTTCTGCTGGTCGGCGTCGATCACCCGCTCCATCTCGTCGGTGTCCGGCAGCCGGTAGCGCCCGACGGCGTACGCGCCGAGCAGGCGGGCCTGGCTCTCCACGAACGGGAACAGCGTTGGCGTGGCCTGGGCGAAGCCCATGAACACCAGGTCGTCGAGGCCCGGCTTGAACATCCGCTTGAAGAGCCGGAGCCTGTTGTCGGGTGCGCTGAGGAAGTCGGGGTCGAAGAACGGGAACGTGATGTTGTAGCCGGTGGCGTAGACGATCACGTCGAAGTCGTCGCTGGTGCCGTCCTCGAAGTGCACGGTCGACCCGTCGAGCCGGGTCACGTTGGTCTTGGGCGTGATGTCCCCCGACCCGAGTCGCAGCGGCAGCTCGACCGACTGCGTGGGGTGGGCCTCGAAGAACTTGTGGTTGGGAGCGGGCAGCCCGTAGAGCTCGGGGTTGGACCCGGTCATGAACTGCATCTTCTGGATCAGCCAGCGCTGCCAGTGCAGCGGGATGTGGGGCGAGGTGACGAAGTACTTGTCGGCAGGCAGCCCGTAGACGTACTTCGGCACGATCCAGGCGCTGCTGCGGGTCGAGAGCGTCACGGTGTTCTGCAGCGACTTGCTCGAGAGCTCCACGGCGATGTCGGCCGCGCTGTTGCCGAGGCCGACCACCAGGATCCGCTTGCCCTTGAGGTCGAGTGGCTCGGTGGGGTCGATGTAGTGGTGGGAGTGCATCGTCTCGCCGGTGAACTCGCCCGGGAAGTCGGCCATCCGTGGGTCCCAGTGGTGGCCGTTGGCGACCACCAGCAGGTCGAAGCTGCGGGTCTCGCCGGCCTGGTCGGTGATCTCCCAGCCACCGTCATCCCGCCGAGCTGCGTGCTGGACGCCGTTGCCGAACTCGATGTGGTCACGCAGCCCGAAGGCGTCGGCGTATGCGTCGAGGTAGGCCTTGATCTGGGTGTGGTGCGGGAAGTCGGGATAGTCGTCCGGCATCGGGAAGTCCTTGAAGGACAGCCGGTGCTTGGAGGTGTCGATGTGCAGGGAGCGGTAGGCGCTGCTGTGCCCGTTGGGGTTACGGAACGCCCAGTTGCCGCCGACCCGGTCGGAGGACTCGAAGCAGGTGTAGGGCACGCCGTAGTCGTTGAGCATCTTGCCTGCGGTCAACCCGCTGATGCCGGCGCCGATCACGGCGGTCGTGGGAAGGGTCACCGGGCCGACGTTAGGGGCACATTTGACACCTGTCAATGATCCTTGACTTGCGTGGTTCGAGAGCAATAACGTGTTCTAGTTCGTGGTGCGTTCCATCTCGGAGACGGAGGCTCGATGCGCGACTTTGCCGGACGCAGTGCAGTGGTGACCGGCGGTGGCTCCGGTATCGGGGCCGCCCTCACCCGGAGGCTGGTCTCCGCAGGTGCTCACGTGACGGTCGCCGACCTCGACCTCGACGCCGCCCAGCGGACCGTCGACGCGGTCGCCGGTCCCGGCACGGCTGCTGCCGTCTCCCTCGACGTGCGCGACGCGGCGGCGGTCGCGGCCGTCGTGGACGGCGTGGTCACCCGGCACCGGACGATCGACCTGATGTTCAACAACGCAGGCATCACCTTCGGCGGCGAGACCCACGAGCTCACGCTCGACCACTGGAACGCGATCATCGACGTCAACATCCGAGGCGTCGTGAACGGGGTCGCGGCGGCGTACCCGGTGATGGTGCGACAGGGCCACGGCCACATGGTCAACACCGCATCGATGGGCGGGCTGATGGCTGCCGGCCTGATCACCAGCTACGTGATGACCAAGCACGCGGTCGTCGGCCTGTCGCTGGCCCTGCGCACCGAGGCAGCGGCGTACGGCGTCGGAGTCACCGTGCTCTGCCCGGCCGCGGTCGAGACACCGCTGCTCGACAAGGGCGAGCTGGGCCGCTTCAGCGGACGCGACTACTACCTCAAGGGCCAGGGCATCAAGCGGCCGCTCGACCCCGACACCCTGGCGAAGCAGGCACTCGCGGCCGTGGCCGCCAACCGTCCCTTGCTGGTCACGCCGATCCAGGCCCGGTTCGCCTGGAGGGTGGGACGGCTGGCGCCGACCTTCGTCTCCAAGGCCGGCACCCGGTTCGTCGCCAAGCAACGCAAGCTGCAGTCGGAAGGATCACGATGAGCGACCGCGTAGCACTGGTGATCGGAGGTGGCTCCGGGCTGGGAGCAGCGACCGCGCTGGCCCTGGCCGCCGACGGCTGCCGCGTGGTGACAGCCGATCTGGCCGGCGCCGACCGGGTGGTCGACGTGACCGACGAGGCCTCGGTCAGCGCTCTCTTCGCCGCGGTGGGTCGCGTCGAGGTCGTGGTCACCACGGCGGGCGTCAGCACGCTGTCGCCGGTGGCCGACCACGACGCTGCGGAGTTCCGCCGGGTGCTCGACGTCAACCTCACCGGCTCGTTCCTCGTCATCAAGCATGGCGCCGCCCACCTCCCCGAGGGCGGCTCGATCACGGTGCTCACCTCGCTCAACGCCCGGCAGCCGGGGGCGGGCCTGGCGGCGTACTGCGCCTCGAAGGCCGGCCTCGCCAGCCTGGTCGAGGTCTCTGCGCTCGAGCTCGGGCCGCGCGGCATCCGGGTCAACGCCGTGGCGCCTGGACTCGTGGTGACCCCGCTGACCGCACCGGCCATGGACATCCCTGGCATCGAGGACGACTACGTCGACAACACCCCACTCGGCCGCGCCGGCACTCCCGAGGAGGTCGCGCACGCAGTGGTCTACACGACCCGGGCCACCTGGCTCACCGGCGCCACCATCGACCTCAACGGCGGCGCGCATCTCCAGCGCTACCCCGATCTGCTCGGCCACGTGAACCGGGCGTTCAGCTGATGGCGGAGACCGTCCAGCAGCTGCTGCGCGAGCGGGCCGACGACGACACGGTCGGTGTGCGTTGGGAAGACCGCACCTGGACCTGGCGCGAGCACCTGACCGAGGCCTCCGCCGAGGCGGCCGCGCTGATCGCCCTGGCCGACCCGGAGCGGCCCCTCCACGTCGGCACGCTGCTCGGCAACACCCCCGACATGCTGCGGTCGATGGCGGCTGCGGGGCTCGGCGGCTACGTGCTGTGCGGCATCAACACCACGCGACGCGGCGACGGTCTGATCGCCGACGTACGACGGGCGGAGTGCCAGCTGCTGGTCACCGACGCCGAGCACCGGCCGCTCCTCGATGGCCTCGACCTCGACGGCGTACGCGTGCTCGACACGTCGAGCGCCGAGTGGGCGTCCCTGCTCGCCGGTGCAGGCGAGCTGACGCCGCACCGCGAGGTGGAGGCGATGGACACGTTGATGATGATCTTCACCTCCGGCACCAGCGGCGAGCCGAAGGCCGTGCAGGTGGCGCACCTGATGGTGCTGTTCTCCGGGCTCAACCTGGTCGAGCGGTTCGCGATGACGACCGACGACGTCTGCTACCTCTCGATGCCGCTCTTCCACTCCAACGCCGTCGTCGCCGGCTGGGCCGTGGCGATCGGGAGCGGGGCGGCGATGGTGCCGGCGAAGTTCTCGGCGAGCCGCTTCTTGTCCGACGTGCGACGGTACGGCGCGACGTACCTGAACTACGTCGGCAAGCCGCTCGCCTATGTGCTTGGCGACGCCCGAGCAGCCGGACGACGCCGACAACACGTTGCGGGTGGCGTTCGGCAACGAGGCGAGCGACCGCGACATCGACGAGTTCGCGCGGCGCTTCGGGTGCAAGGTGATGGACGGCTTCGGGTCGACCGAGCTGGCCGTGATCATCACCCGCGAGGACGGCACGCCGAAGGGCTCGATCGGCAAGGGCTTCGACGGGGTCGCGATCTACAGCTCGGAGACCGTGACGGAGTGTGCGGTCGCGGTCTTCGACGAGACCGGCGCGCTGACCAACGCCGACGAGGCGGTCGGCGAGCTGGTCAACACCCAGGGCGCCGGCTACTTCCAGGGCTACTACAACGACCAGGCCGCCAACGACGAGCGGATGCGGCACGGCATGTACTGGTCGGGCGACCTCGCCTACCGCGACGCCGACGGCTGGATCTACCTCGCCGGACGCACCGCCGACTGGATGCGGGTCGACGGCGAGAACCTCGCAGCCGGCCCGATCGAGCGGATCCTGATGCGGCTCGAGGTGGTCAGCCGCGTCGCCGTGTACGCCGTCCCCGACGAGCACGTGGGCGACCAGGTGATGGCCGCGATCGTGCTGCGGGACGAGACGTCGCTGACGCCGGAGGCGTTCGAGTCGTTCCTGGCGCGCACAGGCCGACCTGTCGCCGAAGGCCTGGCCGCGCTACGTCCGGATCGCCGCCGACCTGCCGAGCACGGCGACCAACAAGGTGCTCAAGCGCGAGCTGGCGCTGGAGGGTGCTTCGGCTGGCGACGGCGTGCTGTGGACCCGTGCCGAACGCGGGACCGGCTATGCAGTTTCGGTGGTCGAGTAGCGAGCGCCAGCGAGCGTATCGAGACTCAGCTGACTCTGCCGGGGTTGGCCGGAAGGTGGTCGAAGCGGCCTGCGGGTCGGATGTCGCGCCAGGCGTCGAGCACCGGCGCGAGCTCGGTCGGTGTCGCGCCGTGCAGGATCACGCTGTCCGCGCCGGCATCGAGCTGGTCGAGCACTCGTCGCGCGCAGTCGGCAGGGGTGCCGGTGGCGGAGGCCGCCAGCCACTCCGGCGGGAAGACGTTGTCGCGCAGGTGGGTCAGCTCCTCGGTGGTGCCGATCGCGTCGAAGGCTCCGGGATAGCCCTGCACGAGCGGGTCGTCGCGAAAGCGCTGAAGCGCCTCGAGGTCCCAGCCGTTGGCGCGGACCAGCACCTCGCCGTACCCCTGGAGATAGGTGGCGAGCCGGCCGACCAGCTTGCGCAGGCGAACCTCTTCGGGGAGGTCGTCGGTGACGGTGGCGAGCACCGCCCAGATGCGGATCGAAGCGCGGTCGCGGCCGGCGGCCTCGGCGGCGGACCGGATCGTGGCCACGGAGCGGGCGAGCGTGTCGTCGCTGAGGAACGTGTGCAGCACGACGCCGTCGGCGACCCGGCCGGCGAGCTCGAGGGTCTTGCCGCCGATCGCCATCATCAGCACCGGGATGTCCTCGTCGAAGCTGCGGTCGAGGCTGAGGAACGGGTACGTCCCGGCCGGGCCGACGTGGTCGAAGGCCTCGCCGCGCCAGAGCCGTCGGTAGATGCCGATGGCGTCCTCGAGCTGGGCGCCGGTCACCCGGGGCACGCCCATCAGGTCGAAGAGGATGTCGAAGCCGCGGCCGAGACCGAGTGCGTAGCGTCCGCCGGTCATCCGGTGGGCAGTGACCGCCATGGACGCGGTGACCAGCGGGTGGCGGGTGTTGTGGTTGGTGGCCGCCGTACCGACACCGATCGACGAGCTGACTGCACCCGCGGCACCGGCGAGCACCGCGGCGTCCTTGGTGTTGAAGCGCTCGGACAGGAAGACGGCACCGAGGCCGAGCTCCTCGGCCAGGCGCACCTCGTCGAGCAGGTCGCGGGGCGATCCGCTGTGGCCGGCCAGCCCGTAGCAGCCGAGCTCCGGGAATTCCTGGTGCGACAAGTCATACAACCTTCCATGAGAGTGTTCGCGAACTGTACGGTGACCGCGTGACCAGCCGCTACGCCGAGTTGTCCCGTGCCGAGCTCGCGGTGCTGGTGCCGGAGCTGCTGCTGATCGGGCAGCTGATCGACCGCTCCGGCATGGCGTGGTGCATCTCGGCCTTCGGCCGCGAGGAGATGGCCCAGATCGCGATCGAGGAGTGGGCGGCGTCGAGCCCGATCTACACGCGACGGATGCAGAAGGCACTCGGATACGAGGGCACCGACATCTACACGATCTTCAAGGGGCTGCAGCTGGACATCGGCGCCCCGCCGCAGTTCATGGACTTCCGCTACACGGTGCACGACCGATGGCACGGGGAGTTCCACCTCGACCACTGCGGTGCGCTGATGGACGTCGAGCCGATGGGTCCCGAGTACGTCCGGTCGATGTGCCACGACATCGAGGACCCGACCTTCGACGCGACGGCCGTCGCCACCAACCCGAAGGCCCAGGTGCGCCCGATCCACCGCCCACCGCGACTGCCGGCCGACCGCAACCCCCACTGCGCCTGGACCGTGATCATCGACGAGTCGCATCCTTCAGTGGAGGGGATTCCTGCGCTCGCCGCCGTACAGGCGTCGCGGGCCGCGGCCTTCGAGCTCGACCCCATCTCCCTTGAGGACGAGGGCCTGGCCGACTACTCCGGTCCGCTGGTCGCGGACCTCGACTTCGGCGCCTTCTCGCACTCCGCGCTGGTCCGGATCGCCGACGAGGTCTGCCTGCAGATGCACCTGCTCAACCTGGGCTTCCTGATCGCGCTGCGGGCCCGGACCGGGCCGGACGACTCGCAGTTCCGGACCATTGCGACCAAGCAGCTGGTCGGCATCGCCGGAGTTGCTGCGCGTCGACTCCACCGGGCGTTGGGGTCGCCGGACGGGGTGGTAGGCGCCCTGCGGGTGCTCGGCCTCCACCCACTGCTCAACCCGGTTGCGTACGTCGGCGCGACGTTGGGCGAGATGGGTGTCTCCGTCGCCGCGTCGCCGGCTCGCGAGGACGGCTGGCTGGATCGCCTTCTGCGGCCCGGACGAGACCCGCCCCTTGCAGGCGATCGTGCAAGCCGTCGATCCGTATCTCGATGTCGAGGTCGCCGGGACTGCCGACGACTGGAGCCTCGTCGTGGTGCGCCGCGAGTCGCCAGCGCCCGAGCTCGAGGAGGTCGCGGTGACCGGCTTCAGTACTGGCGTGACCTTCGAGTTCGAGGAACGTCGGTCGCTCCCGATCACGCCCGTCTGACGGGGTGGTTTCGAGGCTCGCATGCTCGCACCTCAACCACCGGGCCCGGCCGTCACCGGTGGTCGAGGTTGTCGAGACCTCGCAAGCCGAAGTGGCCAACCCGACCGACGATGGTTGAGGTGCGAGGAGCGCCAGCGACGAGCCTCGAAACCCTTCTATCGCTGATCGTTGCTCGGGGTGGTCGTCGTCCTCCCGAAGGCGCAATGATGCGGACTCCGGCGCCGCCGTCAAGGGTTCGCTTCGCCGCTTCGCGCCCTTGACGGCGACGCCTCCGGCCGGAAATGCGCGCCTATCGGGACGACGCCGACCTGTGGTCGGCACGGGTACGAAAACCGGGCTTCCCGGTGGTCGAGCTTGTCGAGACCTCGCAAGCCGAAGTGGCCAACCCGACCGACGATGGTTGAGGTGCGAGGAGCGCCAGCGACAGCGCTAGCGACGAGCCTCGAAACCCCTGTAGTAGAGCGGGAAACTCGCCTGTGGACAACCCGCCCAGACCGTTACCCGACCGTGATCGAAGACCCCGGTTATGCACAGGAATCCGACCCCAAAGTGTCGGTGGCAGGTGCTGGAATTGGTCCATGACCAGCACCGCATCGACTAGGCATCGGGGACACCCGATCACGGTCGCTGCTGCCGAGATGCACGAGACTTTCGACGAGGTTCTCGAGCAGTCGACGTGGTCGATGACCGGGGAGGAAACGCGGGCGACGCTCCGCGAGCTGACCCGGGCCGAGGCCCGCCTGGCCGAGCTGAAACTGCGGGTCGCCGCCCACGGTGACAGGAACCGGATCGGGGATGAGTCCGCTGCAACGAGCACCGCGAATTGGTGGGCGCATGAGGCCAAGCTGACCCGGACCGCAGCGCATCGGGACCTCAAGCTCGCCCAGGCCTTGGACACGGAACTGCACGAACCGGTCCGTGCCGCCCTCGCGGCCGGCAAGGTGCTGGTCGACCAGGGCGCAGTCATCGTGGCGGCGGTCGACGCAATCCCCGACGACGCAGAACCCTGGGTGAAGCCGAAGGCAGAGCAGTGGCTGCTCGCTCAGGCGACCGATAGCGACGCCAAGGCCCTGCGGATCCTCGGCAGGCGCATCTTGGAGGTCATCGACCCCGTCAGCGCGGATGCCCACGAAGCCAAGCTGTTGGAGAAGGAAGAGCAAGCTGCCGAGGCGGCGGCGGTGTTGCGGATGTCGGATGACGGGCACGGCAAGTGCCACGGCTCGTTCACCGTCTCCAGCCGGCACGGTGCGATGCTGCGCAAGGCGCTGCTCGCGAAGGCAGCTCCCAAGCACCGGGCCGCGGTGGATGGTCACGCACCCTCACCGGGGCGTCCCTCGGAGCACCGGATGGGGCTGGCGTTCCAGGAGCTCGTCGAGTCCTATCCGGCCGAGGCGCTTCCCAAGGCCGGCGGCGTGAACGCCACGGTCGTGGTCACGATGACCCTGGAGACCTTGCTGGGTGGACTGAAAGCAGCTCAGCTCGACACCGGCGAACGCATCAGCGCCGGCGAGGCCCGCCGGATGGCCTGTGCAGCCGGGATCATCCCCGCCGTCCTGGACGGCAGGTCACAGGTCCTCGACCTCGGCCGCAAGAAACGCTTCCACACCACCGGCCAACGCATCGCGCTAGGCCTCGATCAGCACGGCTGCACCGCAGACGGTTGTGATTGGCCACCCGGACTCTGCCACGCCCACCACGACCTCCCCTGGGGCAAAGGCGGAGCCACCAGCCTCACCAACGGCCGACTCCTCTGCCCAAGGCACCATGCCCTGGCCCATCGCACCACCGACTTCCACCCGCGCACGTAGGTCGGCCATTGGTGGCCAGGTCTTGAGCGTGGTTGACGGTGGCGCGATCTAACCTGCGCAGATGGCTATGACATGGGCGAAGGCGCTCGGGTGGCGCATGCGACGACAGCTGCTGGATCCCGTGGGGTCCGGGTCGGTCGTGGACGTGGTCAGGCAGATCGGAGCGATCCCCGCCTGGCCCGATGCGGCGGCGGAGCTGGCGATCGGGGCCCGGCGTAGCGGCGGGAGGTCGGGCGACGCCGGCCGGGCACTCGCTGCCGGCGAGCTCGTCAACGTCTTCACCTTCCGGGGCGCCACGCACCTGATGACGCCGCAGGACGCCGGTGCGTATCTGGCCGTCCGCGCCTCGGGCCGGATGTGGGAGCTGCCGAGCTGGCAGAGCTACTACGAGCTCGCGCCGTCGGACTGGCCGCGATTCCGGAAGTACGTGCGCGGTGCTCTGGCCGACGGGCCGCTGACCCGTGCGGAGCTGGCTGCCGCGCTGGGCCGGAGCAAGCGCTACCGCAATCTGCGCCCCATGGTCGCCGAGGGCAACACCACCATCCTCAAACCACTGACGTGGCAGGGCGACATGGGCCTCGGGGTGAACCAGGACGGCGAGGCAACGTTCCTGCGCCTCGACGACGTCCCCGGCTGGGCCGGCATTCCCGACCTCGACGTGGCTGGGCCGACGCTCGTGGAGGCGTACTTCCGCACCCACGGTCCGACGACCAAGGACCGGGTCCACGACTGGTTGGGCAAGCAGCTCGGGGCGAAGGGGCCGGCAGTCACCAGTTGGCTGGAGCAGCTCGACGAGCGGCTCGAGCCGCTGACCATCGACGGCGACCGCGTGCTGGCCCTCCGGGAGGACCTCGACGACCTGCGTGCTGCGTCGGCGTCGACTGCCGTCCGGCTGCTTCCGGGCCGCGACCCCTGGGTGATGGCTCCCGGCACCACCGACGCCCGGGTGGTGCCAGCCGCCCGCCGGGAGCCCGTGAGTCGGTCGGCCAATCTCGTCGTCGCCCGCGGTGTCGTGGCCGGCATCTGGAGACTGCGCGCGGAGCGTCTGGAGATCAGCTGGTTCAAGGAGTCAGGACGGTTGCCACGTACGGCGCTCGAGCAGGAGGCGGTCACCCTGGCGGCGTTCCTGGGTCGCCCGCTCGATCTTGCGACCGAGCTCGTCTGAGGCCACAACGGGCCAGGTGGAGGGTGAGGTCGGCGTTCAGGGTGACTCGCTCAGGGAGGACGGCCACCACCCGTTCGAAGACCGACGCACGGTCCTGGTCGGACAGCTCGAGGTAGGCCGAGATCGTGGACAGGTGGCCGACGTACTCGGTGGCAGACAGGCTGACCCGGCGCTCGATCGTCACCTGCTGCACGTCGTCGAACAAGTCGGACCGGGAGAGCTCCGTGCCGGGCCACTCCAGCCCTTCGGGGTCCGGGGCGCCGTCGGGCGACGGGAACCCGTCGTCAGCCAGGAACGGCGACCTCGCGGCCCGGACCGCCTCCTCGACGTCCTCGTCCGCGAGGTGCAGCGGCCCTCCGAACGACGCGAATACGCCGCCCGGGTTGAGCAGCCGCGACACCCGGGACCAGCGGTGCTTGGGCTCGGTCCAGTGCAGGGCGGCCGCTGCGTAGACGAGGTCGTAGGACTGCGTCAGCGGCAGTTCCTCGAACGCCGCCTGGGCGGTGACCACCGACGACGGAACATGCCTGCGGAGCTCGGCGAGCATCGCGGCGTCGGGGTCAGTTGCCGTCACGGCGATGCCGCGAGCGGCGAAGACGCGGGTGGCCTTGCCGGTGCCGGCGCCGATCTCCAGGGCAGTGCGGACCGGCTCGGCCGCGTAGGCCAGGACTCGGTCGACGAGGGTTTCCGGGTAGCCGGGTCGATAGCGCTCGTACGTCGCCGCGACGGCCCCGAAGCTCTGCGCGCGCCCGCTCGTATCCACGCGGCAATCCTCACACCTCGCTTTCGCTACATTCGGGCGATGGCTCGCGATCCCAACATCCCGGACGCCTTCGACGTCTACACCCTCGTGGTCCTGCGGCGGCCGGCCGATGCGCCGGCGATGTCGGACGAGGAGCTCGAGGCGCTCCAGGCTCGGCACCTCTCCTACCGCTCCAAGCTGAGGGAGCAGGGCCTGACTGTCGCCAACGGACCGTTCATGGAGCAGAGCGACGCGGCGTACCGCGGGATGTCGATCTTCGCCTGCGATCCCGCCGAGGCGGTCCGGCTGTCGGACGGCGACCCGTCGGTCATCGCGGGTCGGCTCGCGTACGACGTGATGGAGTGGTGGGTCGCGGCCGACACGCTCGGCTTCCCTCAGGCCGCCGGTCCGGTCGGCGATCGCAGAGAGATGCCGGACAACTGACCTAGCGCCCGATCACGTCGCGGTCGCCCGGCTCGCGGGCGGGGTCGTTGGCGGGCAGCGCGTCGGAGGCCCAGTCGGAGCGTTTCCACTCCGGCACCGGCGTCAGGCAGTCGGTGCGGGGCACGAACCGCGAGCGCTCGACGAGCTGGTAGCGGTGGATGTAGCGCGGACAGTTGGGGTAGACGGCTCGGGTGCGGACCCGGACCACGAACTGGGCCTCTGGATAGTCGCCGCGAAGTGGGTCGTCGAGGTCGATGCTCGCGATGCCTTCCAGCCGCATCCGGTGGCCCTGTTCGAAGTCGATGAACAGCATCCCTACGTCGGGGTGGACGAGAACATTGCCGGCGGAGAGGTACATGCCGTTGCCGTCGTAGTTGGGGAAGGCCAGGGTGTGCGGATCCAGGACCCGGACGAAGCCGGGCTCGCCGCCCTTGTAGGAGCAGGTCGGCCGTCCCTCGGCATCCGCGGTCGCGAGGAAGAACATGTCGCGCGCCTCGATGAAGGCACGCTCACCCTCGCCGATGGTGTCGCCGACGAGCAGTCCGTCGATCCGGTCGGCCAGGGCCCGCGTGTCGAAGCGGTCCTGCAGCGAACGGCTGCCGTCGTGGAACCCGGTGCTCATCCCGCCAGTGTGATCCCAGCCCCGAGCCGCGTCGATAGCCCCGATGGGCCCGTTGCCGGACCGTAAGAAATCTTGGGATGCGCGGGCCGGGCGCCGGGAGGACCATCAGAGCCATGGATCCTGCACTGCTCGACACCGCGCTCTCCCGCAGTCCTGTCGGCGACGACGGCCGCTCCGGGGCGAAGCTGGAGCGGGCCGTGCTGGCTGACGGGTCGCGGGTGGTCATCAAGCACTTCGATCCAGCAGCCGATCTGGTCATGCGGATCTGCGGCGACGACCACGGTCGCGAGGTGGAGATCTTCCGGCAGGGCACTCTCGACGGGTTGCCCGCCACGGTGCTGCACCCGGTGGTGGACGGCTGGTACGACGAGGAAGGGCACGGTGTGCTGGTCATGCGTGACCTCGGCGACGCCGTGCTCAGCTGGAGGTCGATCGTCTCCAAGGAGCAGGCCACGACGATGTTCGGTGCCGTTGCCGACCTCCACCGGACTTTCCTCGGCAAGGCACCGGAAGGGCTCACCCCGCTCGACTTGGTGTTGAGCATGTTCGAGCCAGGGCGGATCCAGCCGTACGCCGGCGAGCAGCTCATCGAGTACGCGCTGCGTGGCTGGGAGTACTGGCCCGAGGTCGCGCCGGGCGAGGTCGGCGAGCGGGTGCTGGCCCTGGCTCAGGACACCGCCCCGCTGACGGCGGCCTGCGAGTCCCTGCCGGCGACGCTGCTGCACGGGGACCTGGCGACGGTGAACATGGCCCTCGAACCGGACCTGCCCGGGTGCCTCACCCTCATCGACTGGGGTACGGCGACAGTCGGACCGGCCGAGCTCGACTTCGGTCGGCTGCTAGCAGGCTGCGCGCACCAGTTCGCTCCGGCGAGCCACGACGACCTCGTTGCCCTGCAGCGGGAGATCGCCGGCCCGGCCTACGACGACGCCGCTATGAGGCTGGGGCTGCTGGCCGGCATCACCTGGCTGGGCTGGAACAAGGCCCTCGACATCGTGGAGCACCCCGACCCGGCCGTGCGGGAGCGCGAACGCGCGGCCTTGGTGTGGTGGCTGGACCAGGCGGCCCTCGCCTTCGAGTCGGGCCTCATCTAAGAGAGGACAACGAGATGGATGTGCACACGCTCTATCAACGGACCGTCGAGTTCTTCACCGAGCGGGTCGGCGGCGTACGGGACGACCAGTGGGCTGATCCGACGCCCTGCACGGAATGGACCGTGCGCGACCTGGCCAACCACGTCACCAACGAGAACCTGTGGACCGTCCCGCTGATGGAGGGCGCCACCATCGAGGAGGTCGGCGACCGGTTCGACGGGGACGTGCTCGGCGAGGACCCCATCGGGTCGGCCCAGGCGGCAGCCCGGGCCGCGATCGCGTCGGTGGCCGAACGGCTACCGGAGGGCGGCACCGTGAATCTGTCCTTCGGCGCGACGCCGAAGGAGGAGTACCTCATGCAGCTGGCTGCCGACCACCTCGTGCACGGCTGGGACCTGGCAGTCGCGGTCGGCGGCGACGCTCGCATGGACCCGGAGGTCGTGCAGGCGGTCGCCGACTGGTTCGACGACCGCGAGGAGCTGTACCGCGGCGGCGGGGCCATCTCCGCGCGCCACACACTCTCCGGTGACGCCCAGCACGATCTCGTCGCCCGCTTCGGCCGCGACCCCGACTGGTCTGCGTAGCCATATGATCCCCGCGTGACACTGAGCGCGAAGGGCACGCGGCTCAACCGGCGCGGCCTGGAGACCCGGCAGCAGCTGCTCAGCGTGGCTGTCCGGTCGCTCGCTGCGGGCAGCCCCGACTCGGTCAGCGCCAACCAGGTGGCCAAGGAGGCCGGCGCCACCTGGGGAGTCGTGCAGCACCAGTTCGGTGACACCGATGGTCTGTGGGCCGCGGTGCTCGAGCACATCGCCGAGAAGTTCGAGCCGATGGCAGCGCCGGTCGCCGACGAGACCGACGTGGCCGAGCGGGTCAAGGCGATCATCGACATGCTGTGGGAGGCGATCGACCTTCCTGAGACGCACGCCATCAACAACCTGCGGATGGCGCTGCCCCGCGACGCACGGATCCTGGAGCAGTCCTACCCGAAGACCGCGGCCGCGATCGCCAGCTGGGCGGCGCAGTGGACGGCCTCGTGCAAGCAGGCGTTCGACGGGCTGCCGGTCGACCAGGACAAGCTGCGCCGCGTGGTCGCGCTGCTCCCGGGATCGATGATGGGGCTGCGCACCGAGCAGCACCTGGTGACGTACGTCGACATCGACGAGGCGCGCCGTGGCCTCACCGAGGCGGTCACGGCCTACCTGATCTGACGGGTTGGGCTACGTGGCCATGAACAGGATCATCTCCCGCTCGTACTCACGGCCGGGGTGCTCCGCGGCCAGGTGCTCCTGGGTCTTGGTGACCAGGTCGTCCTCGTCGGTGCCCACGATCGTGGTGCCGCAGGGGCAGGCAAGTCGTGTCTTCATGGTGTCCTCCTCTCCAGTACGTCGGGCCGGGCATCGGCCAGGATCTCGGCCCGATCTTCCACCAGCATGAAGCCCGCGGCGATCGCGGCATCCGTTGCTCGCTCGTACGCCGCGCAGTAGTCGGCCGTGCCGCCGGGGTAGAGAGCCACCAGATCGTCGTCGCCCAGTGCGCGGGTGCTCCCGAACAGCCGGCAGATCGTGGAGGCGCCAGGGTCGGCCAGACCGGAGAGCACCTCGACCGGTGCCTCCACCACGGGCGTGCGGACGCCGCCGCTGGCGTTGCCGATCGCGTCCGTCACGAAGGCCCCGGCGTCCACGTCGAGCCGGGCAGCAGTCGGAGGAGCGGAACCACCGCGCGCCCAGGCATCGAGGTGCTGCAGGGCCGCCCGGACGACGTACGCCTGCTGGCCGCTGTTGACCGGACCCGGGCAGCCGAGAAAGTCCTCGAACTCCCCGATCTGGAACTTGTCCGCGTGCGAGGTCCCCGCCACCTCCCACAGCCGCAGCCACTCGCTGTCGGGCTGGCGGGCGGGCAGGTAGTTGAGGTGACCGAGCAGGTCGGTCTCGGTCTGCACGACGATCACGGGCACGTCGAGGTCGTCGCGGATCCGGGTGGCAGGGTCGTTGCGGAAGGCCGGCAGGTCGACTCCGCAGCCGGGCTCGCCGAGCGGCATCGCGGCGCCGCCGCGGGAGTGGATCAGGAACCCGTCGAAGGTCGGCGCGAGCCGGTGGACACCGTTGACGTAGGACGTCAGGGCGTACGCCGACTGCGACTCCCCGATCGCGAGCCGCGTGGTGACCTCGAGGTCCAGGCCCTCGACGATCTCGGTGAAGATGCCGAAGGCATGCGCGTCGCCGGGATGGTGCAGTGCCGCGTAGCGCTCGTTGCTCTTGAGGGCGCCGAGGCCGAGGTCGCCGACGGCGGCCGCACCGCCCTCCACGCCGATGTACTGCGCCGAGATGCCGATCCAGGCATGCCCGCGCCGCACGATCTCCTCGGCCGCATAGGTCCAGTCGGGCGCGGCGTCGGCGCCGCTGCTGACGTTGAGCCACTCGGCGATCAGGGTGCCGCTGAACGCCGCCGGATCGGCGGGCCGCCGCACCAGAGCGCGGGTCACGAAGTCGGCCTCCGCACCCGGCGTCAGGCTCCAGCGACCGTCGGCCGGCAGCTCGTCGGCGGTGTACGACGGCGCGGTGCCGGAGACGGCGTACTCGGTCTCGGTGTAGCCGACCGCGGCCAGGTCCGGCCCCGGCCGGGCCGACATCAGCCCACCGCCGGGAGGCAGCTCCTCGAACGTGGTCAGGACCTCTCCGCCCGCTTCGCCTTGGCGATGGTCTCCTCGACGACCGAGTTGAGCCGGGCGCCGTTGGGCCAGCCGGCGTAGTGGCAGACGAAGATCACGATCTCGCGCAGGGTCTCGTCGTCGAGCTCGCCGTTGGCGTAGGCGGCGGGCACCTGGATGCCGAGCACGTCGGCCGCGCCCTGGCCGGCGAGCATGCCGATCAGCAGGAGGCGACGGTCGCGGTCGGAGAGGCCGGGCCGCTGCCAGATGTCGGCGAAGAGGTGGTCGGCGGTGTAGCGGAAGAAGTCACCGTCGCCGTCGGACATGTCGAAGCCGTAGACCTCCTCCATCTTCTCCAGGCCGCGGCGGCGCTGCTCCGGCAGATCGTCGAACTTGCCCATCACAGCCCCAGTTCTCTCATAAGCCCAGTCCCTTGCGCAGTCGGTCGCTCGCCTCACGGGCGAGTGGTACGTCGACGCCGAGCTCGTCGGCGAGGTCGATCGCGAAGCCCAGGTCCTTCTCGCCCAGTGCGGCCACGTGTGAGAAGACACCGTGCCAGAAGTCGTCGTCGGCGATCGGCGCCGTCGTCTCGCGGTGCATGATCGCGCCGGGCCCGCCGGTGATCGCGTCGGTGTGGCGGACCACCTCGCCGAGTGCCTTCAGGTCCAGGCCGGCCGCCTCGGCGAGCCGCTGCGCCTCGGTGACCGCGGTGAACGCGACGAAGTGGATGAGGTTGCGGGCCAGCTTCAGCTTGGTGCCCGACCCGATCGGTCCCGCGTGCACGACCAGCGAACCCATCGCCTCCAGCGCCGGTCGGGCGGCCGCGAACGCCTCCTCGTCGCCGCCGACGAGGATCGCCAGCGTCCCATCGGCGGCGCCCATGGGTCCTCCGCTGACCGGCGCGTCGAGGATGCGCAGGCCCTGCGCCGCGAGGTCGGCAGGAGTGGCAGGAGCGACGGTCGAGTGGATCACCAGCACGGGGCCGGGACCGACTGCCGCAGCGACCTCGCGCACCTGCTCGTCGTCGCGCACCATCACACAGACGACCTCGGCATCGAGCTCCTGCACGCTCGCCGCCGACCTTGCCCCGGCGGCCTCGAGCTCCGCGACCGGCTCGGGTAACACGTCGTACACGGTCAGCTCGATGCCTTCGGCCGCGGCCAGCCGCAGCGCCATCGGCTTGCCGATGTTGCCCAGCCCGATGAAACCAACGCGAGTCACGAGCGGAAGACCTGCCCGCCGTCGACGGCCATGATCTGGCCGGTGACCCAGGCAGCCTCGTCGGAGAGCAGGAACAGGCAGGCGCCGACCATGTCCTCGGGTTGGCCCATCCGCTTGAGGGCGAGCCCCTTGACCAGGTCCTTGGCGGCGTCGCCTGCCTGGGTGCGGGTGGCCTGGGTGTCGGTCGGGCCGGGCATGATCGCGTTGACCCGGATGTTCATGCCGCCGACCTCGTGGGCCAGCTGCTGGGTGAGGCCGTTGACCCCGACCTTGGCCAGGCCGTAGAAGCCGGAGTAGAGGTATGCCGCCGTGGAGCTCTGGTTGACGATCGAGCCGCCGCCGCGTCGCTGCATGTGCGGGTAGCAGGCCCGGGTCATCACCAGGGCGCCGTCCATGTTCACCGACATGAACTTCTTGTAGTAGTCCCAGTCGACCGAGATCAGCAGGTCGAACTGCATGTCGCCGTAGATCGCCGCGTTGTTGACGAGCAGGTCGAGCCCGCCGAACTCCTCGACAGTCCGGGTCGCCATCGCGTCGGCCGAGAGCTGCGACGACACGTCGGTCTCGACGAAGATCGCGCGCCCACCGGTCTCGTTGATCGCGGCCGCGACCTTCTCGCCGGCGGGTGCGTTGAGGTCGGCGACCACGACGGCCGCCCCCTCCGCGCCGAGCGCCTTCGCGTACGCCTCGCCGATGCCCTGCGCCGCGCCGGTGACCACGGCGACCTTGTCCTTGAATCGCATTTCTCTCCTAGGCCGGTTCGGCGATCGTCTTGGTCTCGAGGTACTCCTCGAAGCCGGCAATGCCCATCTCCCGGCCGAGGCCGGACTGCTTGTAGCCACCGAACGGTGCGTCGGGGCTGAACCACACCCCGCCGTTGACGGCGAGGGTGCCGGTGCGGATCCGCGCGGCCACCGACTTGGCCCGCTCGAGCGAGCCGGAGTCGACCGACCCCGAGAGGCCGTACGCCGAGTCGTTGGCGATCCGCACCGCGTCGTCGTCGCCGTCGTGGGGGATCACCACGAGCACCGGTCCGAAGATCTCCTCCTGCGCGAGCCGCGAGGAGTTGTCGAGCCCGGCTACGACGGTGGGCCGTACCCAGTAGCCGTCGCGGTCGATGACCGAGCCGCCGGTCGCGAACGTGCCGCCCTCCGCTACTGCGAGCTCGAGGTACGCCGCCACCCGGTCGCGCTGCACCTGGGAGATCACCGGCCCGCAGATCGCGTTGGGGTCGCCCGGGTCCGAGACGCCGATCGCCTCCATGGTGCCCGCGGCCACCTGGACGGCCTCGTCGTAGCGCTCGCGCGGCACGATCAGCCGGGTGGTGATCGCGCAGCCCTGACCCGCATGGATGCAGGCGGCGAAGGCGGTCGCACCGACCGCGTTGTTGAGGTCCGCGTCGTCGAGCACGATCGCGGCCGACTTGCCGCCGAGCTCGAGGAAGACCCGCTTCAGGGTCGGTGCGGCGGCGGCCATGATCGCCTTGCCGGTCGCGGTCGAGCCCGTGAACGACACCATGTCGACGCGCGGGTCCGACGTCAGCTGGGCGGCGACCTCGTTGGACAAGGGAGTGACCACGTTGAACACGCCGGCCGGGATGTCGGTGCGCTCGGCGACCAGCCGGCCGAGCTCGCAGGCCAGCCACGGAGTGTCCGGCGCCGGCTTGAGCACGACCGTGCAGCCGGCCGCGAGGGCCGGGCCGACCTTGGCCAGGTTGATCTGAGTAGGCACGTTCCACGGCGTGATCGCGGCGACCACGCCGACCGCCTCACGGCGTAGCGTCCGCCGGCTCGGGATGCCCATGGGCGTCGCGATGCCCAGGTCGGACTCGAACTCGTAGGACTCGGCCAGGTCGGTGACCCACCGCAGCCCGTCGACCGGCACGTCGAAGCCGGCGGCGCCCATCATGAAGCCAGGCATGCCGACCTCGGCAGTGGTGAGCGCCTTGAAGGACTGCTCCTCCTCCAGCAGTGCCTGGTGCAGCTGACGCAGGCAGCGCACCCGCAGCTCGACGTCGGTCGACCAGTCGGTCTCGTCGAAGGCCCGACGGGCAGCAGCGATCGCGGCCTCCATGTCGGCGGCAGTCGCGTCGGGCGCCTGTCCGATCTCGGCACCGGTGGCCGGGTTCAGGATCGGGTACGTCGCGCCACCGCTGGCCGCAGAGAGCTTGCCGTCGAGCAGCAGCTGGGGTGCTGGGGGCAGATCACTCACGGCGCGGCCTCCTGGGTGATGTAGTCGCCACGCTCGACCGGCGGCGGCCAGACCGGGGAGGGGATGTCCTTGAGCTGGTAGTGGCCGGGCTGCGACGGTCCGTGCACGCCCATCCGGTCGAGCAGACCCTGCGGCGCCTTGCCGGAGGAGGCGATCGCCAGGAACGTGTGTGCCGTCGACCCGAGGTCGAACCAGTCGCGCTGCCAGCCGAACTCGAGCTTGCCCTCGGCGTTGCGCACGACGCCGAACCACGAGCCGCCGATGCCGAGGATCTCGAACTCCTCGCCGGTGGCGTCGTCGGTGATGCCCGACCGCTGCTTCCAGAAGCCGACGATCATCCCGGTCTTCTCGTCGACGACGGTCGCCTGGTAGTCGTAGTGCCAGCCGTCGAGGCCCTCCATCTCCTGGCCGATCGCGAGCTCGCGGATCTCCTCGCGGCCGATCGCCATGAAGTGCTCGTCGGGCGTGTACATCCAGCCGTACGTCGCGTCCTCGGCGTAGTGGTCGGCCATGATCTTCCAGTCACCGACGCGCTCGGCCTCGCGGTTCACGTCCAGCCAGCTCTGCCAGAACTCGTCGATCTCTTCGCGGGTGAACGTGCTCACTGGTTCCTCACTCTTCTTCGATGGCGAGCGCCATGGCTGGGCAGTACTGCACGGCGGCCTTGACCTGCGGCCGCAGGGTCTCGCTGGGGAACTCCTGCTCGACGACAACCTGGTCGGAGAACTCGTCGAACCCGAACACCTCGGGCGCCTCGCCCTGACACATCTGGTGCCCCTGGCACAGGCCGAGATCGGCGACTACTCTCACGACGCCCGCCTCCGGTAGCGAACGCGGCACGGCTGCTCGAGCTGGATCACCATCTTCGAGACGTCGTCGCGGTAGCTCTCCGACGGCTGGACCATCTCGAACTCGTAGTCGCGCAGGATCACCGAGAAGATCGCCTTGAGCTGCATCATCGCGAACGCCGAGCCGACGCAGCGGTGCTTGCCGGCGCCGAACGGGATCCAGGTCCAGCGGTTGACCAGGTCCTCCTGCCGCGGGTCGAGGTAGCGACCCGGGTCGAACTGCTCGGGCTCGGGGAAGTCCTCGGCGATCCGGTTGGAGACCTTCGGCGACGCGGCCACCATGGTGCCGGGCGGGATCGTGTGGCCGGCCAGCTCGATCTCCTCCTGCGCGACGCGCAGCAGGATGATCAGCGGCGGGTGCAGTCGGAGGGTCTCCTTGAGGGCCGCCTCCAGCCGCGGGATCGAGCGCAGGGCCTGGAAGGAGATCTCGCTAGCCCCATTTCCTTGGCGATCGGCGTAGAGGTCGTCGAGCTCGGCGACGACGTCCTTCATCACCTCGGGGTGCCGCAGCATCTCGATCAGGGCCCAGGCCGCGGTGCCGGAGCTGGTGTGGTGGCCGGCGAACATCATCGAGATGAAGATGCCGGTGATCAGGTCGGCGGTGTAGTCGACCGAGATCAGTACGTCGAGGAGATCCCGCTCCTCCTTCGCGACCTTCCCTCTGGCGACCCGCTTGTCGATGATCCCCTGCACCAGCGCGACCAGGCTCTCGCGGGCCGCGTCGCGGATCCGGAAGCTCTCGATGTCCATGTAGGGATCGACGTACGCGAGGGCGTCCGTGCCCTTCTCGAGGTCGTGGTAGTGATGGGCGAAGCTGCTGTCGAGCTCCTCGCGGAACGGCTTGCCGATCAGGCAGCTGCTGGTCGTGTAGATGGTCAGCTCGGCGAACCAGTCGAGCAGGTCGATCTCACCCTCGTCGCCCCACTCGGCGACCATCCGGTTGATCTCGCCCTCGATGGTCGCGGCGTGGCCGCGCATCATGTCGCCGCGCAGCGCCTGGTTCTTCAGCATCTCCTGGCGCTGCTCGGGGGTGGCGTCGAAGACCACGCCCTTGCCGAAGATCGGCGTCATGAAGGGGTACGCCGCCGCCTGGTCGAGCACCTGGTCCGGCGCGCGGAAGAACTGCTCGTTGGCCTCGGCGCCGCTGACCAGCACCACGTCGCGGTCGGCCAGCCGGAACCGTCCGATGTCGCCGCACTCGTCGCGGACCCGCTGGAACAGGCCGATCGGGTCGACCCGCATCTCGGCAAGGTGGCCCCATCGATCGGCAGAGCCGTCGTCGGGGACGGCGTAGGAGACCTCGGCGATGGCGTGTTCGTTCATGCGTCCTCCACGGGTGCTTCGGGGGAGACCTCGATGAGGTTCAGGTGCACGCCGCGCGGGGCGCTGACGACGGTGGTGATCGCGTCGGCGATCGCCTTCGGCTTCATGAAGTGGGGGTGCCGGGCGAGGCCGAAGCGCACCCACTGGTTGAGCACGAACGCCGCTTCCGCGGGATCCCAGTCCTCGCCCATCCCGCTCCAGGTCGGCCCCGGCCGGACGATGCTGGCACGGATGCCGGTGCCCTCGAGCTCCAGCTGCAGCGCGGCGACCATGCCTTCGAGGCCCCACTTGCCGGCGGCGTACGACGACATGAACGGCCTGGCTCGCACCGCGACATCGCTCGACACGAAGACCACGTCACCCCGGCGCCGCTCGACCATGCCAGGCACGAACGCGTGCACCAGCCGGTGCGCGCCGACCAGGTTGAGGTCGATCTCGCGGGCGAACCGCTCGGGGTCGACCTCGTGGATGGTGCCGGGCGCGACCGCGCCGGCGTTGCTGACCACGACCTCGATGTCGCCGAGGTCGGCGGTGACCGCCTTGGCGAAGGCCGCGACCGACTCGGACTCGTGGAGGTCGAGCGGGTGCGCGACGGCCTCGCCACCCTGGTCGCGGATCGCGGCCGCGACCTCCTCGCACTTCTCGACCCGGCGCGCGCCGAGAGCCACCGGGTGGCCGGCGGCCGCGAGCGCGAGTGCCGTGGCCGCGCCGATGCCGGACGAGGCGCCGGTGACGACGGCGGGCCGCCGGTCTGGCTGGGCGTACTTCATCGCGCCACCACCGTCGTCGGCAGTGACGCGAAGCCGCGCACGTTGACGGAGTGGACGCGGACGCTGGCCTCGTGGTCCACCTCGAGGGACCGGACGCGGCCGACGAGCGAGCTCAGCGCGATCCGGGTCTCGAGCCGGGCCAGGTTGGCGCCGAGGCAGAAGTGGCGGCCACCGCCGAACGACAGGATCTGCGCGAGCTCGGCGTCGTCCCGGAGGATGTCGTAGTCGTCGGGGCGGCTGAAGACGCGCTCGTCGCGGTTGGCCGAGCCGATGCACAGCAACAGCTTCGAGCCCTGCGGTGCGGTGACGCCGTGCAGCTCGACGTCGCGGAGCAGGTAGCGCGCCAGCAGCTGGCTGGAGGTGTCGTAGCGCAGCGTCTCCTCGATCCACGGGTTCACCAGCGCGGGGTCACCGGATCCGCCGAAGACCAACGACTGCTGGTCGGGATGGCGGGTCAGGTGGAAGAGCGCATGGCCCAGCAGCTTGGTCGTGGTCTCGTTGCCGGCCACGACCATCAGGAAGAGGAACGCGATGACGTCCTCGTCGGACAGTCGGTCGCCGTCGAGCTCGGCCTCGATCAGCGCGCTGGTCAGGTCGTCGCTCGGCTGGCGGCGCCGCTGCGAGACCATCGCCTGGAAGTAGACGACCATCCACATCGAGGCCTCAGCCCCGGCGGGCGGCACGTCGTAGAGCCCGTCTTCACGGTGCACCACGATGTCGGCCTGGCGGCGGACCTCGGCCCGGTCCTCCTCGGGCACGCCCATCATCTGGGAGATGACGTCCATCGGAAGCTTGCCGGCGAAGTCCTTGATCCAGTCGAAGGAGCCCAGCTCCAGGCACTCGGCGAGGTAGCGGTCGGTCAGAGTCTGGATGCCGGGCAGGAGGTCGTGCACCCGGCGCGGGGTGAAGCCGCGGGAGACCAGGGCACGCAGGCGGTTCTGGCGGGGCGGGTCCATGCCGAGGATCGACATCACCTTGTGGGCGTCGGGTCCCCACGCGGACTTCTCGATCGCGACGCCCCACGAGTTCGAGTAGGTGCCCTCGGTGCGGAAGGCCTCGGCGATGTCGGCGTGCCGGGTGAGCGCCCACAGGTCGAGGTCCGGGTTGTGGTGCAGCGGGTCCTCGGCGCGCAGCCGGGCGAAGACCGGGTAGGGGTCCTCCTGGAACGCGTAGTCGTAGGGGTCGAACGCGACCGGCTGGGTCGTGGTGGTCATCAGTTGGCCCCTTTCAGTGTCCGAGCAAGATCGCGGCGGCCGCGGCATCGAGGCGACGGCTCATCTCGGCGTACGTCGTCAGCTCCATGCCGGCCTGCAGCAGCGCGCCGGTGAACATCAGGAGGAGGGCGTCGACCAG
Source organism: uncultured Actinomycetota bacterium (assembly GCA_963769475.1). Classification (GTDB taxonomy): domain Bacteria; phylum Actinomycetota; class Actinomycetes; order Propionibacteriales; family Nocardioidaceae; genus Nocardioides. The sequence continues at coordinate 302,404 of CAVYLX010000011.1, forward strand.
ATCCGGCTCGCCGCCGAGGGCGGCCTCGAACCGGCGGACGAACTCCGTGCCGATCCGCGCGCGCAGGCGGACGACGTCGGGGTCCGAGCTGAGCAGGGCCGCCCGGGCGCCGGCGGCGACCTCCGGAGCGTCGTCGAGCATCCGGCTCATGGCGTGGCCGATGCTCTGCACCCGCTCGAGGCGCGTGCGCCCCTCCGGCTCGAACTCGTCGGCGACCAGGCGCCGCCAGAACAGCTCGGCGAAGAGGTGGTTCTTGGACGCGAAGTAGGTGTACGCCGTCGCCGCCGAGACCCCTGCCCGGAGGGCGACGGTGCGGATCGTCAGCGCGTCGACTCCGACCGCCCGCAGCTCCTCGGCGCCGGCCGCGAGCAGCCTCGCGACGGTCTCCGTCTGGCGGGCATTGAGCTCCCGCCGAGGAAGGCTGGACAACTGATTGGACACGTGTCTAATCTAGAACAGGTTCCAGTTCTCTGCAATACTCCCTCCGGAATCGTCGGCTGTGACCGATGCCACGAGCCGAGATTTCGGCGTGGCGTGCGTCACTTCGCCCGGCGTAACTCGTTCGTTGGTCATGGAGGCCTCAATGCGTGTTCCCCGGTCTCGACGCGGTCGTACGGCGGGCGTCGGAGCCCTCGTGCTCACCACCGCGCTCGTCCTCGCCGCCTGCGGATCGCAGCTCGACCCCGACGAGGTCGTCGGGCTCAGCCAGCAGGGAGCGACGGTGGCGCCGGACGGAACGATCGTCGACGGCACGGACGACGGCACCGACCCGGGCACGGACACCGGCACCGACCCGGTGACCGACACCGGCACGGGCACGGGCACTGACACCAGCACGGACCCGGGCACCGACGACGGTGACGACCCGGCTCAGCCTCCGGGTGTGGACAACGACCCGGACAGCGGCGTCAAGGCCGGGTCGTGCGACGGCTTCGACAACGACCAGCCCGGCATCACCGAGGACACCATCCAGCTGGTCAACGTCGCGGACATCTCCGGCCCGGTGCCGGGCATCTTCGAGTCGGCCCAGCAGGGCACGCGCGCGTTCCTCGAGTACTTCAACTCCACCGAGGACATCTGCGGCCACAAGCTCGCCCTCGACCTGCTCGACAGCCGGGCCGACGCCGCCGCCGACCAGCAGGCGTACACGACGGCCTGCGACAACGCGTTCGCCGCGGTCGGCTCGATGGGTGCCTTCGACTCCGGCGGCGCCCAGACGGCGGAGAACTGCGGCCTGCCCGACATCCGCTCCACGTCCACGGCACCCGAGCGCAACCAGTGCAACACCTGCTACAGCGCGCAGGCGGTCACTCCCAACCTGATCCCGTCAGCGGTGCCGAAGTTCTTCATGAGCAAGTACAAGGACGCCACCGAGGCGGTCGGCGTCCTCTACATCAACGCCGGGTCGGCCGCCCCCAACGCCAAGTTCCAGAAGAACGCGTGGGTGAAGGCGGGCTGGAAGGTGCCGTACTTCCAGGGCATCGACGTGGCCGAGTTCAACTTCGCCCCCTACGTCCAGCAGATGAAGGACAAGGGCGTGAAGATGGTCGTCTACACCGGGCCGTACCAGAACACCGTGAAGATCCAGCAGGCCATGCAGCAGCAGAACTTCGATCCGATCTTCATGCAGGACTCGACCATCTACGACCAGGGCTACATCGACCAGGCCGGCAGCCTGAGCCGACGGATCCTTCGTCTACTCGACGACCGAGCTGTTCACGTCCAGCAACCCCGAGATGAAGCTCTACCGGGCCTGGCTCGACCAGGTCAGCCCCGGCGCCAACCCGAACTTCTTCGGCATGTACGCCTGGTCGGCGACCCGGCTCTTCGTGCAGGAGGCGGTCGCCCTGGGCGGCAAGCTCAACCGGCAGACGCTGCTCGCCGCGATGTCGAAGGTCAAGGACTGGACCAGCAACGGCATGCACGCGCCGCAGCAGGTGGGCGCCAAGACCACGGCCGAGTGCTACAAGATCTTCCAGGCCAACGGCGGGACGTGGAAGCAGGTCTCCGGCGGCGACTACCTCTGCTCCCCGCTCATCAACGGCGCCTGAGGGACTGAGTCGTGGACAAGCTGATCGCCTACGGGCTACCGGGTCTCTTCACCGGTGCGGCGTACGCGATCGCCGCGAGCGGTCTGGTGCTGACCTACACCACGACCAGGGTCTTCAACATCGCGCACGGTGCCTTCGGCATGGTGATGGCGTTCATCTTCTGGGACTTCAGCCAGCGCCAGGACCTGCCGATCTGGGTGTCGCTCGTGCTGGTGCTCGCGGTCGTCGCGCCGGCCACCGGCTGGTTCGTGCAGCGGTTCATCACCCGCGGGCTCGGTGAGGCGCCGGTCGGCGTCGGCCTCGTGGTCACGGTCGGCCTGTTCGTCGGTCTGATCGGCCTGGCCCAGCAGATCTGGCCGCCCGATGCCCGCTTCGTGCCGGCGTTCTTCCCGGAGACCAGCTACGACGTCGGCCCGGCGATCATCACCGCCCACCAGCTGATCACGATCCTGCTGTCGATCCTGGTGGCCATCGGTCTCTACCTGCTCCTCAACCGGACCCGGATCGGCACCGCGATGCGGGCGTCGGTCGACAACCCCGACCTGCTGCAGCTCTACGGCGGCCGCCCCGACCGCGTCGCGGCGTTGTCGTGGGCGATCGGCATCTCGCTCTCGGCGCTGGCCGGCATCCTGCTGGCTTCCGTGGTCGGGCTCGACTACTACCAGCTGACGCTTCTGGTCATCAACGCCTACGCCGCCGCCATGGTCGGCCGGCTCCGCAGCCTGCCCCTCACCTTCGCCGGCGCGATGGGGCTGGGCGTGCTCGACTCCCTGGCCGTGGGCTACATCCCCGCCGACAGCGCGTTCTCCGACGTACGGCCGGTGATCCCCGCGCTCTTCCTCTTCGCAGTGCTGATCCTGCTGCCGCAGGCCCAGCTCCGGGTCGGCCAGGTCAAGGGCATCGTGTCCGCGCCCGTGCCGACCGTCCAGCGGATGCTCGGCTCCGGCACGGTGTTCCTGTTCGTGATGCTGGTGCTGGTGATCGGCATGTCCGAGACCACCCTGCTCCGGGCCGGCACCGCCGCGACGTTCGCGATCATCATGCTGTCGCTGGTGCTGCTGACCGGCTACGGCGGCCATGTCTCGCTGGCGCAGCTGACCTTCGCCGGCGTCGGCGCGCTGGCCTACGCCAAGCTCGACGAGCCCAACCTCTACGGCCTGATCGTGGCGTCGCTGATCGCGGCGGGAGTCGGCGCGCTGGTCGCGCTCCCGGTGCTGCGGCTGACCGGTCTCTACCTCGCCCTCGCGACGCTGGCGTTCGCCGTACTGATGGACAAGATGGTCTTCCAGGCCGAGTTCGCGTTCGGCTACGGCGGCGTGCTGAGCGCCGAGCGGCTCTCGATCTTCGGCCGCAAGATCGAGTCGACCGACGGCTACGTGTTCACGATGCTGGTCTTCTTCGTGGTCATGGGCATCGCCCTTCTGGTGCTGCGCCGCGGTGCGCTCGGCCGGGTGCTGATCGCGATGCGCGACAGCCCGGCCGCCTGCGGCACCCTCGGCCTCGACATGCGGTGGTTCCGGGTCGGCCTGTTCGGCGCCTCGGCCGGCATGGCCGGGCTCGCCGGTGCGCTGTACGCCGGCCTGCGCGGCACCATCGGCGCCAACGACTTCCTGTCCTTCGGCAGCCTGACCCTGCTGCTGCTCGCGGTCGTCTTCGGCGTCACCTCGGTGACCGGAGCGGCCCTCGGCGGCCTCGGCCTGATGCTGCTGCCGGTCATGCAGTCGGACCACCCGAGCATCGCCGGGCTGATCTTCGCGATCATCGGCTTCGGTGCGGTCCTCCTCGGCCGCGACCCCAACGGGCTGGCCAACCACATGTTCCGGGTCGGCCGCTGGGTGCGCGCCTGGGTCACCGACCAGATCCGGGAGAACCTGCCGGATCTGCCAGGAGCCGGCGCACGCAGGGCTGACGGCGACGAGAGCTGCTGCGGCGACGCCGAGGCCTGACCGCACCAAGGAGGTGCCCGCTCATGTCGCTCCTTGAGGTCGACGACCTGGTCGTGCAGTTCGGCGGCGTGACCGCGGTCGACCACGCGTCCTTCACCGCTGAGTCCGGCAGCATCACCGGCCTGATCGGCCCCAACGGCGCCGGCAAGACCACCTGCTTCAACGTGATCAGCGGGCTCCAGAAGCCCACCCACGGCCGGGTCCACTTCGACGGCCGCAACGTCAGCCACACCCCGGTCCACCGGCGCTCGAAGCGCGGCATGGGCCGCACGTTCCAGCGGCTGGAGGCGTTCGGGTCGCTCACCGTCCGCGACAACGTGCGGGTCGCGCTCGACATCCACCGCGGCGTGCTCGGCGCCTTCCGGCCGGGTGGTCACGACGTCGACGAGCTGCTCGAGCGGGTCGGCATCGCCGAGTACGCCTACGACCGCGCCGACTCGATCCCGACCGGCGTGGCGCGACTGCTGGAGCTGGCCCGATGCCTGGCCGCCGATCCGAAGCTGCTGCTCCTCGACGAGCCCTCGTCGGGCCTGTCCGAGGTCGAGACCCACGCGTTCGGCGAGCTGCTGCGCGACCTGGCCGACGAGGGTCGCGCGGTGCTGATGGTCGAGCACGACATGGGCCTGGTGATGACCGTCTGCGACACGATCCGGGTGCTCGACTTCGGCAAGGTGATCGCGACCGGCAGCCCCGCTGGGGTCCGGGCCGACCCGCGCGTGCAGCAGGCCTACCTCGGTTACTCCGACGAGCCCGACCCGACGCTGTCCATGCCCGCGGTCCCGCGTGCTGCGCCAGCCCGAGGGAGTCGTCTGATGAGCGTCCCGATCCTCGAGGTCGTCGACCTGCACGCGGCGTACGGCCGGATCGAGGTGCTGCGCGGCGTACACCTGACCGTGCCGAAGGGTGCCGTCGTGGCGCTGCTCGGCCCCAACGGCGCCGGCAAGTCCACGCTGGTCAAGATCATCTGCGGGCAGAAGAAGGCCGACCAGCGGCGACATCCACCTGGGCGGCGTCAACGTCCACGGTGCGAGCCCGGAGGAGCTGGCGCGGATCGGGCTGTGCACGGTGCCCGAGGGCCGCTCGGTGTTCCCCAACCTGACCGTCCAGGAGAACCTCTCCCTCATGTCGTACGCCGGCGTGGCGGCCGAGGCGGTGCTGGAGACGGCGTTCACCTACTTCCCGCGGCTGCTCGAGCGCCGTGGCCAGCTGGCCGGCACGCTCTCGGGCGGCGAGCAGCAGATGCTCGCCATCTCGCGGGCGCTGGCGTCCGACCCGGCCCTGCTGCTGCTCGACGAGCTGTCGATGGGCCTGGCGCCGCTGATCGTCGACGAGCTCTACGACACCGTCGGCCAGATCGCCGCCAACGGCGTCTCCATCCTCTGCATCGAGCAGTTCGCGCGCACCGCGCTGCGGGTCTCCGACTACGCCGCCGTGATGACCAACGGTCGCGTGGTCGCCACGGGCGAGCCCGCGGAGATCCTCGAAACCATGTCTGACGTCATCCTCGGAGGTGCCGCGTGAAGCGGTCGACCAGTCCCACGCGGTTGTTTGCCGCGGCCTTCGCGACAGCCTTGGTGGCCGCCGTACTCCCGTTCGGTCCGGCGTTCGCCGACGAGGAGCCGACCGAGACGCCCAGCCCGTCGGAGACCGCCGAGCCCACCACCGAGCCCACCACCGAGCCCACCACCGAGCCCGAGCCGACGCGCGTCGTTCGGCGGCTTCACCACCGGCGCCTGGTCGGCCCCGGTGAAGCTCGAGATCTACGAGCCGATGATCCCGTTCCCCGCCACGCCGCAGCTCGAGATCGAGCTGGCCTACAGCGAGGTCGAGTCGGACTCCGCGCAGGCGCGCGGCCGGTCCAGCTTCCTGTGGCCGGGCGCGCCGATCGGCGAGGGCTTCAAGACGATCATCGAGCAGTTCGGCCTGCCGCCCAGCCTGGGCAAGGACGGCTACCCGGTGCAGGTCAACTCGCTCTACCCCAACGGCCCTGACTTCGAGTCGGACGAGCCGTTCCCCGGCATGATCCAGCGGGCCGGGTCCGAGGACGGTTCGGCGTACGCCGAGACCGCCTTCTCCACCGACGGGCAGGCCCAGGACCGCGACGACGGCGAGGGCGACGACGGTGGCCTGATCCCCGGCCTGCCGCTGCCCGGCCTGGACGATCTCCTTGGCGGGCTGCTCGGCGGCTCGAGCGGCGCCGACGCTGACCAGCCGGCGACCCTCGGCCTCCCGCCGGCGCTCGGGGCGATCATCGACCTCGGCGGGTTCACGTCGGTGAGCAAGACCCAGACCGACACCAACGTGTCGGCGGTGGCCCGCAGCTCGTTCGGCGACATCGCCCTGCTGGGCGGGCTGATCCGGATCGAGGGACTCAAGGTCCGGGCCGAGGCCACCAGCGACGGCACCAACGGCAAGCCGAGCGGATTGGCGGCGTACGGCGAGCTCGTCGCCCTGGGCCAGCGCTTCGCGTTCGGGCCGGACGGCTTCGAGGCGGTCGGCCAGCACTTCCCGATCCCTGGTCTGCCCGACCAGGTCTCGGATGCGCTGTCGATGCTCGGCGTGACGGTGTCGTTCCCGAAGCCGGTCTACGAGAAGGATGGCGACTCCGCGAGCGCCACGGTCACCGGCATGGTCATCGAGATCGACATGGGGCCGCTGAAGAAGATCCTCAACACGCTGCCGCTCGCCGACCTCCTGGACATGATCCCGGAGCAGGCCGGACAGCTGAAGGACGGTCTCGGGCTGATCACGGGCCTGTCGTCACGCATCGTGGTCTCGCTCGGCAACGCCGCTGCGACCGTCGACACGGTGGCGCCGATCGCCCCGCCGACCGTCGACCCGGAGGACCCCGAGACCGAGGCGCCGACCGACGGCACCGACGCCGCGCCGCCGATCGACTCACCGCCGATCACCACGCCGGACTCCACCGACCCGACCACCGGCACCACCACCCCTCCCGACGACCTCGACGCGACACCGCTCGGTGCGGGCCTGCCGCCGTTGTTCTCGATCCCCGGGCTCCTGCTCGTCGGTGGCATCGCGCTCGCGACGGTCGCCGGCAGCTACTTCCGCAAGGTGGGAGCCGCTGCCCTCGGCAGCGGAGCCCCCTGTCCGCACGGCCTCGACAGCGGCCTGCCCGATCTCCGAAAGGCCTGACATGACAGCCGAGACGTACGACGCCCCTCCCGCTACGAGCAGCCGGGCGTCCAGCTTCCCGAAGGCCTCCTCCTCGGGCGCGGCGCCACTGAAGAACAACAGCGCAGCCCTGCTGCAGGTCGTGCTGTTCTGGGCGGGCGCGATCCTGATGCCGCTCGGGATCGTCGCGATCATCCTCGGCTACTACGGCGCCGCGAACACGCCGTACCAGTACGAGCAGTTCTCCTACATGGTCTCCGGCGGCATGCTCGGGCTCGGCCTCTGCTTCTGCGGCGGGTTCCTCTACTTCGGCGCCTGGCTCGCGCGGATCGCCTCCGACGGCCGCGAGTCGTCCAAGCGGCTGGCCGACACGCTGCTCGTGCTCGCCGATGTGACCTCCCGCGCCGCCTCCCTCAACGACCAGGGTGTCGACACCGCGGCCCTCCCGGTGACGGCCGGCACCGGCACCACGGTCCACCGCCGCGACTGCGCCCTCATCGCGCACCGCGAGGACCTGAGCCCGGCCGGCGACCGTCCCGGACTCACTGCCTGCCGGGTCTGCCGCCCCTGAGGCTCGTCGCGGCGATCCGCCGCAGATGATCTACCCCCTGGGGGAGTGATCATGTCCGTGCCCCCGAGGTCCTCGGCCGCGGGGCCAGCGCGACCGACCTGATGCGAGCGGTGATCGTGCTGTTCTACGGCAAGGCGCCCGATGTCCTCGGCTTCGAACAGCCGCCTGACTTCGGCATCCGCGCCGACGTGCTCAAGCGGTAGTAGCGTGACCGCCCGTGGAGCACCGGGTCCCGACCGCACTGGGTGAGCTGGCGGTCACCGTGACCGGTGCGGGCGAGGCCGTCGTGCTGTGGCCGAGCCTGCTGATGGACCGGACGCTGTGGGATGCCCAGGTGGCCGCCCTTTCCTCTCGGTGGATGACCGTCGCGATCGACCCGCCGGGCCACGGGGCCAGCAGCGCGCTGACGCGCACGTTCACGCTGGACGAGTGTGGCGACGTGCTGGTCGAGGTGCTCGACGCGCTCGGCATCGAGCAGGCGCACGTGGTCGGCAACTCCTGGGGCGCGATGGTCGGTGGCAGCTTCGCGGCCCGCCATCCGGAGCGGCTGGGCCGGGCCGTGCTGATGAACGGGACGGCCTCGGTGGCGCCGCGGATGCAGAAGATCCAGTACGCCGCCCTGATCCGGCTGGCCCGCCTGCTCCGAGGCATCCGGCCGCCGCTGACCGGGTCCGTGGTCCGTGCGTTCCTCGGGCCGACCACGCGGCGTACCCGACCTGAGGTGGTGCGGCAGGTCCTCCAGATCGCCCAGGGCAACGACGTCCGCTCGGCGATGCTGGCCGTCGAGAGCGTCGTCTCGCGGCGGCCGGACCAGCGGGCACTGTTCGGGCAGATCACCGCATCGGTGCTGGTGATCGCGGGCCGCGAGGACGCAACGTTTCCCGTCGCAGAGCTGGAGGAGATGGCCGCCAGCATCCCCGGCGCCGAGCTGGTCGTGGTCGAGGAGGCAGCCCACCTGGTCGCGGCCGAGGTGCCCGAGGTCGTCAACCGCCTGATCGAGGACTTTCTACGTTGACCCGTTCGCACACCCCGGTTCCTGAGGAGGCTAGGGACGAGCCGTCTCGAAGGGCTGACGGGTCAACCTCAGGACGGTGGGGTGAGGTCGCGCTTCATGATCTTGCCGGTGCTGTTGCGGGGCAGCTCGTCGAGGAGGGTGACCTCGCGGGGCACCTTGTACGACGCCAGGTGCTCCTTGACGTGCGCCTTCAGCTCGTCAGCAGAGAGGGAGGCGCCGGGGTTGAGCACCACGAACGCGCTCAGCCGCTGGCCGAACTGGTGGTCGTCGACGCCGATCACCGCGGCCTCGCGGACGTCGGGGTGGGCGCCGAGGGTCTGCTCGACCTCGAGCGGGTAGACGTTCTCGCCGCCGGAGACGATCATCTCGTCGTCGCGGCCCACGACGTAGAGCCGCCCGGCCTCGTCGAGCCGGCCGACGTCGCCCGACGACATGTAGCCCTCGTGGAAGGACTTCGTGTCGCCACTGGTGTAGCCGTCGAACTGGCTGTTGTTGCGCACGTAGATCGTGCCGACCTCACCCTGCGCGACCTCGGCGCCGTCCGGCGTCCAGGATCTTGACGTCGGTGCCGGCGCACGGTCGGCCGGCGGTGTCCGGAGCGAAGCGGAGGTCGGCCGGCGTCGCGGTCGCGATCATGCCGGCCTCGGTGGCGTTGTAGCTGTTGTAGACGACGTCACCGAACTCGTTCATGAACGACACCACCGCGTCGGGCCGCATCCGCGAGCCGCTCGCGGTGACGAACCTCAGGCTCGAGGTGTCGTAGCGCCTCCGCGTCTCGGGAGGCAGGTCGAGGATCCGCTCGATCATCACGGGTACGACGGCCAGCCCGGTCGCGCGGTAGTCGGCGACCATCTTCAGCGTGGCCTCCGGGTCGAACCGGCGGCGGGTGACGATCGTGCAGGTCATCGAGGCGGCGATCAGCAGCTGCCCGAAGCCCCAGGCGTGGAACATCGGCGCCGCGATCACGACCGTGCGCTCGGCCTGCCACGGGATCCGGTCCAGCATCGCGACCAGCGTGCCGACGTCGCCGCCGCCGGGCCGGCGGGCACCCTTCGGCGTGCCGGTGGTGCCGGAGGTGAGCAGCACGATCCGGCCCTGCCGTCCCGCGCGACCGGGGCGCTCGCCGAGGTAGCCGCGCACCAGGTCGTCCACGCGCGGCTCCTCGGACTCACTCCCACCACTCAGGGCCTCGTCGGTCCACGCCCGGATCCGGATCGGCGGCTCGGCCAGCTCGTCAGCCGCGGCGACGACACCCGCGAACTCGTCGTCGTAGATCAGCAGGTCGACGCCCTCGCGCTCGACGACGTCGGCGAGCTGCGGCCCCGCGAAGGAGGTGTTGAGCAGCAGCGTGTCGGCGCCGAGCAGCGATGCCGCGACCAGTGACTCCACGAAACCGCGGTGGTTGCGGCACAGGATCGCGATCGTGCCGATGGGCTCGGCGGTACGCCGGTCGAGGCCGGCGAGACCGACCGCCAGCGCCTGGCACCGGGCCTCGAGCTCGGACCAGGTGAGGCTGCCACGCTCATCGATCAGGGCGGTGCCGTGCGGGCGGCGGCGCGCAGCGAGCGAGATGCCGGTCGTGGCGTTGACGCCCTTGGCGACCACGGCGCCCATCCGCACGAACTTGTCGGGGCGCAACGGCGCCACCATGCCCGATCGGGCCAGGGTCCGGAACTTCCAGATCGGACCGCTGGGCGGTGGCGCGATCACGGTCGGCTCAGCGGCCGACGAGCAGCGTCTCGCAGCCCGTCACCGTGTCGCGGGGGTCGCGGCTGCCGTTCCACGACACCTTGTCCGCTCCGGGGCCGCAGTCGATGGTGTCGCGGACGCCGTCGACGCTCAGGTTCAGGATGTCGTTGCCGTCGCCGAGCACGGAACGTGTCGTTGCCGGCACCGGCGTTGACCGAGTCGTTGCCTTCGCCGGCGTCGACCCGGTCCTTGCCGCCCAGGTCGAAGATGTCGTCGTCGCCGGGCCCGCCGAGGACGACGTCGTTGCCCGGACCGCCGTTGAGCACGTCGTGTCCGGGGCCGCCGTCCAGCCGGTCGTTGCCGCCGCCTGCCTCGGCGAAGTCGCCGCGTCCGGAGCCGCTGCCGAGGATGAGCACGTCGTCGCCGTTGAAGCTGTACGCCGTGTCGGCACCGCCCAGTCCCTTGAGAGTGTCGTCGCGGCCGGTGCCGCGCAGGATGTCGGCGCGTTTGGTGCCGACCACCGTGATGCCCGGCGCCTTCCTGCTCGCGTCTGGATCGGACGCGGCTGCCGCGAACGCGGCCAGCGGCACGAGCACCGCGATGGCGACCAGGCCACCTAGCGTCGCGCGGTGGGCAGGGGCAGCGAGGAGGGAGCGGATCACCGGTGCAGTATTACCCGGATTGCCGAGTGCCTCGTGGCCACTGCCCGAAACGTCAGAGCCTCCCGGGCTTGAGCGCCCCGCTCTGGCGGGTCAGGTCGCCGTCGGGGAGCAGCACGCCGGTGCCGATGGTGAACGGGTCGGGCGAGATCCGCAGGTTCTTCGGCATCCCTGAGGGGCGGGTCTCCCACAGCCGGCTGCCGTCGGCGGCCTCGGAGCGATCGAAGTCGTAGTCGCGCAGGGTCAGGTAGGCGTAGTCGTCGGTGATGTCGAGCACGAGGTAGTTGGTCAGGCCGAACTGGAACGCGCCACCGTGGGTGATCTGGGTGATCCCGTCCTGCTCCGTGGCAGTCACGTCGTGGACCTCGCCGGCCAGGTAGAGGTCGACGCCGCCCTGCTTGAAGACCCGCCAGAGCTCGGACTTGTCGCCGCCTTCGTAGTGGAGGCCGCTCGAGCCGCGGGTGCGCACCGGCCACAGGATCGGCGTATGACCCTGGGCGATGACCCACTTCACGCCGTCGCGCTTGGCCTTGGCCAGCACGTTGCGCAACCACCGCATCTGCGCGGGGTCGACCCGTTGCCGCTCGCGCTGGGCCGTGATGTCGAAGACGTTGAGGGTGATCAGCTGTACGTCGGGACTGGGCCGCACGGCGTAGGCGCTGTCGTGGTGGACACCCGGCGGGCGGTTGACCTTCTTCTTCGTATACCGCTCCGGCAGCCGGCCGAGGTGGTCGGCGTACAGCTGCTCGAAGGCGCGGGCGCGGCTGCGCTTGGCGCTGGGCCACGGGTCGTCGCCGTACTCGTGGTCGCCCATGGCCGGCAGCACGTCGAGACCGTGCTGGGTGAACCGCTGCAGCCACTGCGGGTAGTAGGTGTCGGCGGCGCGACGCATCGCGGCCCGCTCCTGCTTCGGGGTGTCGACCGGTCCGAAGTTGCCGCTGTTGTCGTGGTCGGTGCCCCACCAGCCGTCCACCAGGTCGCCGGCGATCAGCACGGCCTCGGGTGACATCGAGGCCCAGTCGTCCAGCACCGTGTCGATCGCGCGCTGGTAGTCGGGGTTGGTGGAGTTCTCGGTGCCGCCGTTGGGCTTCCAGAAGCTGGGGCCCTTGGCGAGGTCGCCGACGTCGGCGTTGAGGAAGTCGGGGCTGGACAGCAGGCGCACCGACGACGCCGTCGGCGGCGTGCCCTTCGTGGCCACGCGGGCCGGCAGCTCGTACGACGGGCCGCCGCCCTTGACCTGCACCGTGCCGCGCACGACCTGGCCGGGCTGAGCGACGACGAGGGCGTTGAACGCGATGGTCTGGCCGGAGCCGTCGCGCGGCTTCAGCCAGCAGTCCAGGGTGTCGACGCCGGCGGAGATCCTCGACCGGGTGTTGACCGTCGAGCTGCCGTAGCACCCGGTGGGCAGGGTCAGGAACCTCGCGCCGTCGAGGTGCACCGCCACGGTCTGCTGGCCGGTGCCGGTGACCGTGAAGCTGCCCTGGATGAGCGTGTAGGCCTGGGTGAAGTACCAGGAGGAGTTCCAGCGTGCGGTGACATCGGGCTCGGCGGCCGGTGCCTGGGCGATCGCAGGTGCGTAGCCGGTCAGGAAGACGGCCGCCACGAAGCCCGCCGCGACGCGAGTGCGCGCGCGTGCTCCACGACGCCCGATGCTGACCATTGCCGACCCAACTCTCGCCCCCATGGATACTGCCCCGGAATCCTAACCGGCGCCGGACCGGCGGGCGCGCACCGCCACGGCATCGCGGTCGTCGTCCCTGAGCAGCTCGGGTGCGAGGCCGACGCCGGTCATCGCGTCGAAGGTCGCCGGCATCTGGGCGAGGGCGATCTCGATCACGAGGTGGCCATCGGGTGCGAGCCAGCTGGCCGAGTCTGCGATCACCCGACGTTGGACGTCGAGGCCGTCCTCGCCTCCGTCGAGCGCGATCCGGTGCTCGTGGTCGCGTGCCTCGGGCGGCATCGTGGCGATGACGTCGGTCGGCACATAGGGCGCGTTGACGACCAGCACGTCGACCCGGCCGCGCAGTGCTTCGGGCAGCGCGTCGAACAGGTCGCCCTCGAAGACCCGGTCCTCGGGCAGGTTGCGCCTCGCGCAGGTGACCGCGTCGGGGTCCAGGTCGGCGGCGTACACCTCGGCGGTCGGGACCCTGGCGAGCACGGCTGCGCCCGAGCGCCCCGGTGCCGCAGCAGAGGTCGACCACGACGGCGTGCTCGAGCTCGGCCGCCCGCTCCGCGGCCAGGTCGACGAGCAGCCGGCTGCGTCGGCGAGGCACGAAGACACCGGGTGCGACCGCGATCCGGAGCCCGTCGAACTCGGCCCAGCCGAGCACCTGCTCGAGGGGGAGTCCGGCGACGCGGGCGTCGACCATGCGGCGTACGTCGTCGGGGTCGGTGGCCTCCGCCAGGATCAGCGCGGCCTCGTCCTCGGCGAACACGCAGCCGGCGGCCCGGAGCTCCTCGACGATCACGGGTCGATGATGCACTGTCGGCGAGACTAGAACGCGTTACAGTTTCGGGCGTGGCTCCTGATGTCTTCGCCCCGGCCCGGCTCGGCCCGGTCGAGCTGCGCAACCGGACGGTGAAGGCCGCGACCTTCGAGGGCCGGGCTCCGGAGGGGCAGGTCACCGACGGCCTCATCGACTACCACCTCGCGGTCGCCCGCGGCGGCATCGGCCTGACCACGGTCGCCTACCTCGCGGTGGCGCCGGAGGGCCGAACCCACCGCGAGCAGATCGTGGTCAGCGAGGGAACGCTCGCCGGGCTGGCCCGGCTGACCGACGCGATCCACGAGACCGGGGCCAAGATCGCCGGCCAGGTCGGTCACGCCGGCCCGGTCGCCAACGGCCGCTCCAACGGCGTACGCGCGCTGAGCGCCAGCCGGATGCCGAGCCCGCTCTCGATGCAGATGATCGGCTCGGCGTCCGAGGACGACCTGACCCGGATCACCAAGGCGTACGTCGCCACCGCCCGGCTGCTGGTGCGCGCCGGCTTCGACGTGCTCGAGCTGCACATGGCGCACAGCTACCTGATCTCGTCCTTCCTGGCGCCGAGCCTCAACCGGCGCAAGGACCGCTGGAACGGCTCGCTGGAGGCCCGAGCCCGGCTCGGGCGGCAGGTCGCCCAGGCGGTCCGCGACGAGGTCGGCGGCGAGGTCGCGGTGACTGCCAAGGTGTCGCTGAGCGACGGCTTCAAGGGCGGCGTCACCACGGAGGCCGGCCTGGAGTTCGCGCAGCTGCTCGAGGCCGACGGCAACCTCGACGCGCTGCAGATGAGCGGCGGCAGCTCGCTGATGAACCCGATGTACCTCTTCCGCGGGGCGGCGCCGATCAAGGAGTTCGCGGCCTCGATGCCGCTGCCCGTGCGCCTCGGCATGAAGACGCCGATCGGGAAGGGCTTCATGAAGGAGTACCCCTTCGAGGAGGCCTACTTCTGGGACAAGGCGATCCGCTTCCGCGAGGCGCTGGCGATGCCGCTGATGCTGCTGGGCGGCATCAACCGGCTGGACACGATGGAGCGCGCGATGGGCGCCGGCTTCGACTTCGTGGCCATGGGCCGCGCCGTGCTGCGCGAGCCAGACCTGGTCAACCGGCTGGCCGCCGGCCGCGCGACCGAGGGCAGCTGCATCCACTGCAACCGCTGCATGCCGACCATCTACTCCGGCACCCGCTGCCCGGTCGTCACCGGCGACTGACCGCATGTAACTCAGGGTTTCGACCACTACCCGAGTGTTGGAACACGGCGGTAGTGCGCTGAACCCTGAGTTACAAGCGGCGAAGGCGAGCGCAGCCCTCTTCCCCATTTCTAGAACGTGTTCTAGTCTCGGCGCATGTCCCAGGTGAAACCCGACAAGCCCCTGCGAGTGGTCGTGTGGTCGACCGGCACGATCGGCCGGCACGCCATCGCCGGGATCGACGCCCATCCGGACCTCGAGCTGGTCGGCGTGTGGGTGTCCAACCCCGAGAAGGACGGCAAGGACGCCGGCGTCCTGGCCGAGCTGGGCCGTGAGCTCGGCATCCCGGCCACCACCGACCGCGACGCGCTGATCGCGCTGGCGCCCGACGCCATCGTGCACACCGCGATGGCCGACGACCGGGTCTTCGAGTGCATCGAGGACCTGATCTCGTTCGTCGAGGCCGGCATCAACGTGACGTCGTCCGGACCCGTGCTGCTGCAGTGGCCGGAGAAGATCCTGCCTCCGGAGTTCCTGGCCCGGATCGACGACGCCTGCAAGGCCGGCAACGCCAGCCTGCACATCAACGGCATCGACCCCGGGTTCGCCAACGACATCCTCCCGCTGGTGATGACCAGCCTGTCGCAGCGGATCGACGAGGTCCGGGTGGCCGAGATCTGCGACTACTCCACCTACTACCAGCCGGTCGTCATGGGCGACATGTTCGGCTTCGGCAAGCCGATGGACTTCAAGGCGCTGCTCTGGGAGCCGGGCATCCTGACCATGGCGTGGGGCAGCGTCGTCCGCCAGCTCGCGGCCGGCCTGGACATCACCCTCGACGAGCCGCTCACCGAGGAGGTCGACCGGCGCGCGGCCGAGGTCGACACTCCGTCGGTCTCCGGCGACGTCGCCGCCGGCACCATGGGCGCGGTCCGCTTCCAGGTGATCGGCAAGGTCAACGGCATCCCGCGCGTCGTGCTCGAGCACATCACCCGCACCGACCCCGCGCAGGTGCCCGAGTGGGAGAAGCCGCCGGAGGGCGTGGACGGTTGCTACCGGGTCACCATCACCGGCGAGCCGATGATGAAGGTCGACTTCACCCACCACGGCGAGCACGGCGACCACAACGTCTCCGGCATGATCACCACCGCCCAGCGGATCATCAACACGCTGCCGGCAGTGGTCGCCGCCGAGCCCGGCCTGGTCACCGCCCTCGATCTCCCGCTGGTCACCGGCCGCGGGTTGGTCAGCAAGTGAAGATCCTCGAGCGCTTCGCCGTCACCGACCAGGTCGCGATCGTCACCGGCGCGGGCCGGGGACTCGGCGCCGCCACGGCTGTCGCCCTCGCCGAGGCGGGCGCCGACGTGCTCATCTCCGCGCGCACCGAGAAGCAGCTCGACCGGGTCGCCGAGCGAGATCCGGGCGACCGGGCGCCGAGCACTCGTGGTGGCCGCCGACCTCAGCGACCTCGACGCGGTCGCGGGCCTGGCCCAGGCGGCGTACGACGAGTTCGGGCGGCTGGACACGGTGGTCAACAACGTCGGCGGCACCTTCCCGACGGAGTTCCTGAAGACGACCAACGAGTTCCTCAACGAGGCGTTCAGCTTCAACGTCACCACCGCGCATGCCCTCAGCGTCGCCGCGGTGCCGCTGATGCTCGCAAAGGAGCCGGACGCCCAGAAGAGCATCGTCACGATCAGCTCGATGATGGGCCGCACGGCCGACCGCGGCTTCATCGCCTACGGCACCGCCAAGGCGGCGCTCGCGCACTGGACCAAGATGGCCGCCCGCGACCTGTCGCCGAAGATCCGGGTCAACGGCATCTACGTCGGCTCGATCATGACCAGCGCCCTCGAGTACGTCGCCGGCCAGCCCGAGATGATGGACCAGCTCGAGACCAAGACCCCGCTGGGTCGGGTCGGCGAGCCGGAGGACATCGCCGCGGCGGTGCTCTACCTCAGCTCCAAGGCCGGCCAGTACGTCACCGGCAAGCTGCTCGAGGTCGACGGCGGCATCCAGCAGCCGACCCTGGACCTCGGGTTCCCCGACGTCGGCGCCTGAGCCCGCCCCGCTTAGGGTCGAAGCATGACCTCGTCAACCACTCCCACGGCGTACGCCGTCTCGCCGGACTCCGGCGAGCACTGGTCCGCCGAGGGGGCCTGGCGGGTCGCCGACGGCATCTGGCGGATCCCGCTGCCGCTGCCGATGGACGGCCTGAAGGCGATCAACGTCTACGTCATCGAGACCGAGCAGGGGCTGACCCTGGTCGACGGTGGCTGGGCCATCCCGATGGCCCGCGACCTGCTGGAGCGCTGCCTGCGCGACATCGGCCACTCGTTCACCGACCTACGCCGCTTCCTGGTGACCCACATCCATCGCGACCACTTCACGATGGCCACGGTGCTCGGTCACGAGTTCGGAGCCGACGTCTCGCTCGGCATCGACGAGAAGCCGGGGCTGGACCTGATCCACCACGCCGACGGCATGTCGGGCAACCCTTTCGCGGACGTGCTGGTCACGGCCGGGGCGCGGAAGATCGCCGAGCTGTGGATCGAGGGGAGCCAGGGCGAGGCGCTGGACCCGGAGAACTGGACCTACCCGGACACCTGGCTCGACGGCGACCACGAGATCGCGGTCGGGTCGCGCACCATCGACGCCGTACACACTCCGGGGCACACGCCCGGGCACTTCGTGTTCGCCGAGAAGGCAGCCGGCCTGCTGTTCGCCGGTGACCACGTGCTGCCGACGATCACCCCGTCGATCGGGTTCACCGTGCCGCCCGTCGACCAGCCGCTGCGCGACTTCATGGAGTCGCTGGCCAAGGTCCGCTCGCTGCCCGACCTGACGATCCTGCCCGCGCACGGACCGGTGGCGCCGTCGTCGCACCAGCGGGTCGACGAGCTGCTGGTGCACCACGAGAAGCGGCTCGACCTCAGCCTCGTGGCGCTCGCGTCAGGACCGCTCACGGCCCACGAGGTTGCGCAGCACCTGCCGTGGACGCGGCACGACCACGAGTTCATCGGGCTCGACATCTTCAGCCAGGGCATGGCGGCGATGGAGACCAAGGCGCACCTCGACCTGCTGGTCGCGCGTGGTCAGGCCACCCGGGAGGACACCCCCGACGGGGTGGTCTTCACCGCAGCCGCGAACGCCCCGTCGACTGCGCCCTGATCGTCTGCTGCACAGGACCGTCAGGGGCAGGCCCGCGGTCGACGCGCACCGTGACGTCGGCGTCGCGCACCGGCAGCGCCGGGTAGGTGTTCTCGGCGCGCAACGTCTGCAGCAGCGCCACCGGATCGCCGCCGCCGATGTCCGGGCGGCCGTCGTAGACGGTGATCGTCAGCTCGGTCGCTGCGACCTCGCCGCCGGGCCGAGCGTCCGGGAGCAGGAACGCAGTCGGCTCCAGCAGCAGCACGTCGTCGCTGTCGATCATCGTGTCGACGGCGGCCGGACCGTGCTCCTTCCACACCGGGCCCGAGTAGAACGCGGTCAGCGCCTCCAGCCGGGTCTCCATGTCGGGAAAGCCCCGGAACCAGACGAACCGCTCGGGCCGGTCGAGGTCGCGGAACTGACCCAGGACGTACATCCCGCACGCTTCCTGCGTCTCGACCAGCTCGCGGTCGAAGACCTCGATCAGGTCGTCGGTGCGTCCGGGCTTGAGGGTGTATTGGCGCAGCTCGACAACGCGAAGGTCCATGCGCCGCACCCTAGATTCGCCCGCCGACATTCCGTAGCGTCCGGGCATGTCCTACCCACCGCCCACGTACGACGGCACCGGCGAGATCTCCGTGCGATTCCGGCCGGCCGACACCCCGCCCGACCTGCCGCGACCGTCCGGCGCCGCGAGCTACCTCGCCACCGGCGCCTCCACCGACGGGAGGTTCGGGCTCTACCGCTGGGACATGGGTCCAGAGCGAGGAGGTGCGGAGGCGCACTACCACCGGACGATCAGCGAGTCGTTCTTCGTGCTGTCGGGCCAGATCCAGCTGTTCGACGGCACCACGTGGCGCGACGGCCACCCCGGTGACTTCGCCTACGTGCCGGAGGGCGGCATCCACGGGTTCCGCAACGAGTCCGGCGAGCCGGCCTCGCTGCTCATCCTTTTCGCGCCCGGCGCGCCGCGCGAGGCCTACTTCGAGGGGCTGGTCGAGATGGCCGAGGGCCGCTGGAAGCCGAGCCACGAGGAGCTGCAGGAGTTCCTCGAGGAGCACGACAACCTCTACATCTGATCTGGCTACCTCTGAGCCGGCCGCCGCATCGGCAGGTGCGGGATGCCGTCCTCGAGGAACTCCGGACCGGTGACCTCGAAGCCGAAGCCGGCGTACCAGCCGGCCAGCGGCGACTGCGCGTCGAGGACGACATCGCGGCGACCGCAGACCTGAAGAGCGGTGGTCATCAGAGCCTCAGCCAGGCTCTGGCCGCGGGCCGCCGGCGCGAGGACCACTCGGCCGATCCGCCACACGTCGCCGTCATCGAGCACCCGTGCGTAGCCGAGCACGTCATCGCCGTCCTGCAGCACGACGTGCCGGGTGTCGGGTTCGAGATCCCGGCCGTCGAGGTCCGGATACGGGCACTCTTGCTCGACGACGAAGACGTCCTGTCGCAGCCGCCACACCGCGTACGCCGTGCGGGCGTCGAGCAGCTCGAGCGGTACTGCGACAACCTTCACCGCAGAAACTCCAGGGTCTGCTTCCTCGCGCGCCGCGCCTCGGGGATGAGCGGCAGCAGCGGGTAGACGTGGATCAGCCCGGGCTGCTCGACGTAGGTGAGGTCCCAGCCGGCTTCAGCAGCACGGTCGGCGATCGTCCGGCACCCGAACACGAGCAGGTCGGCGCTGCCGCAGAACATCAGGGTCGGCGGCAGGCCGCTCAGGTCCGCGGTGATCGCGCGGTGGCGCAGGCTCGGCATGCGGCGACGATGTCACAAGGTCCGGGTGGCCGGTGTCTTGATGTCCGAACAGAGTTCCGACTGCACAAAGGAGACCGCCATGACCAGCACCTTCCGGATCCCGAAGGCCCCCATCTCAGGGCTGTACGGCAGGTTCATGTCCGCCTACTGCCGCCGGGTGTTCGGCCAGATCCCCGACGGCGCCCACGTCTACTTCCACCACAAGAAGGTGCTCAAGGACGTGATGGGCTTCGAGAGCAAGGTCAGCAAGTGGGGCGAGCTCGACGAGACCCTCAAGTCCTACGCCCAGCTGGCCAGCGCCGGCACGATCGGCTGCAGCTGGTGCCTCGACTTCGGCTACTTCAAGGCCCACAACGACGGCCTCGACCTGGCCAAGGTCCGCGAGGTGCCGCGCTGGCGCGAGTCCGACGTGTTCACCGACCTGGAGCGCGACGTGCTCGAGTACGCCGAGGCGATGTCGGTCACCCCGCTCGCGGTCACCGACTGGATGGTCGAGAAGCTGATCGACCAGCTCGGCGAGCCCGCGGTGGTGGAGCTGACCCAGATGATCGCGCTGGAGAACATGCGCTCCCGCTTCAACTCGGCAGCCGGCCTCCAGAGCCAGGGGTTCTCCAACGTCTGTGAGCTCCCGTTGGCCAAGCCCTCCGCCGTACCCTCGTCGGCGTGAATGCCACCGACGCCTTCGTCGCGCATCGCAACCTGCTCTTCACGGTCGCCTACGAGATGCTCGGCTCCGCGGCCGACGCCGAGGACGTGCTGCAGGAGACCTGGCTGCGCTGGTCGGAGGTCGACCTGGCCGAGGTCCGCGACGACCGTGCCTACCTGGTGCGGATCACCACGCGGCTCGCCCTCAACCGGATCCGGACCATGGCCCGCCGGCGCGAGGCGTACGTCGGTCCCTGGCTGCCCGAGCCGCTGCTGACCGCGCCGGACGTGGCCGACGACGTGGAGCTGGCCGACAGCGTGTCGACGGCGATGCTGCTGGTGCTGGAGACGCTGACGCCGACCGAGCGGGCCGTGTTCGTGCTGCGCGAGGTGTTCGACGTGCCCTACGACGAGATCGCGGAGGCCGTCGAGAAGTCCCCGGCCGCCGTCCGCCAGATCGCGCACCGGGCCCGGTCGCACGTCGAGGCGCGCCGGCCCCGGAGCGAGGTGACGGCCGCCGAGCGGGAGGCCGTGCTGCAGAAGTTCATCGACGCGGCGACCACCGGCGACATCCAGAGCCTGATGGACGTGCTGGCACCGGACGTCGTGCTGCTGACCGACGGCGGCGGCTTCAAGAAGGCGGCGCTGCGCCCGATCCGCGGCCGCGAGAAGGTGGTGCGCTTCCTCGCCGGTGCTGGTGGCCGGGGCGGTGGCGAGGTCGAGCGGGCCGAGATCGTGCAGCTCAACGGCGTACCCGCCCTGCAGCTGTGGGTCGACGGAGAGGTCGACACCGTGATGACCCTGCTGATGGAGGGCGGCGTCGCCACGGCCGTCTACGCCGTGCGCAACCCGGAGAAGCTGCGGGCCCTCGACCACGAGGTGGCGCTCGAGCGCTGAGTCTTCGGTGGTGGGTCGTCGTCCTTCCGACCTGGGCAGCGCCGTTGCTGCTTCATCACGGTATGTAGGTGAGTCTGCGCTTCCCATGGGCTGCTCACCGTGGGAAGCGGCGGTTCGTCTGCATACCGTGATGAAGCAGCGACAACGAACGCAGCGCGGGCCCGAGCCGTCAGCCCGACTGATCAGCCCATCGAGACCCGGCTCACGAGTGACCCTTGTCACCGGTGAGCCGCCGTGTGTAAGTTGTCACGTAATCGCTTACGTAAGCGCTTACATCTCGGACAGGAGTTCCCCATGAAGCAGTCCCGTTGGTGGGTGACAGTCGCGGCAGGAGCTCTCGTAGCCGCCCTGCTCGCCCCCACGCAGTCGGCGCAGGCCAGCCCGGTCGCGGCGACCGGAGACCCGGTCTCCGACCCCATCCCCGAAGACCCCGCCCGCGCGTCGCTCGGCCTGGTGCTCGAGGAGTACCACCAGTTCCCGAAGTCGGAGCCGACGCCGGCGCCGACCGACTACCGGCTGATGCGGCACGCGCGCATCAACTACATCGGCGACGTGCCCGACGGCACTCGCCGCCAGTACGTCCCGGATCTCAACGGCCCGCTCTACCTCCTCGACCGGGGCCAGCGCTCGCTCTACCTCGACCTCAAGGCCGAGTTCCCCGACTTCTTCTCCGGCCGCGGGATGGGCAGCGGCTTCGGGTTCGTGACGTTCGACCCCGAGTTCGAGAAGAACGGCAGGTTCTACACCGTCCACACCGAGAAGGGCGGCGCGGCCGACACCAAGCCCACGACGTACCCGGCCCAGCCCAACACGTTCCTGCGCGGCGTGGTGACGGAATGGACCGCGGACGACCCGGACGCCAACACCTTCAGCGGCACCAAGCGGGAGATTCTCCGCCTGGGGTTCGCCAGCCAGATCCACGGCATCCAGCAGATCGACTTCAACCCGACCGCGGGCAAGCGCGACGGCGACTACGGCCTGCTGTACCTGGCTGTCGGCGACGGCGGCATCGGCCTCAACACCGACATCCCGCAGCAGCTCAGCAACCCCTACGGCAAGATCCTGCGGATCGACCCGGACGGCAGCAACGGCCCCAACGGCGAGTACGGCATCCCGGCGTCGAACCCGTTCGTCGGCGACGAGGGCGCGGTGGGCGAGATCTACGCCCTCGGCATGCGCGACCCGCACCGTTTCTCGTGGGACAGCGGTGGCCAGCACCGGCTGTACCTCGGCCACATCGGCCAGCACGCCGTCGAGGCGGTCTACGAGGTGCGCGCCGGCGACAACCTCGGCTGGAGCGAGCGCGAAGGCCGCTACGTCTACGACCCGACCGACGAGTGCAACCTCTACCCGCTGCCCGACAACGACGCAGAGCTCGGCTACGTCTACCCGGTCGCGTCGTTCGACCACGACCCGCCGCCGGGCTGGCCGTGCAGCTCCGACAGCGGCCACGGCATCAGCGGCGGGTTCGTCTACCGCGGCGACCTGCCGGGGCTCAAGGGCAAGTACGTCTTCGGCGACCTCGTCGACGGCCGCGTGTTCTGGGCCCAGGCCGCGCAGATGACGCAGGAGCGCGACCGTGAGGCCGCCCTCAACGAGATGCAGCTGTGGGACACCGACGGCAACCGGCTCCGGATGCCCGACTTTGCTGGGGACCAGCGGGTCGACCTGCGCTTCGGCACCGACGCGCGGCAGAACCTCTACCTGCTGGCCAAGGCCAACGGCACGGTGTGGAAGGTCGTCGGCACCCGCAACGAGCAGTGGCCGCAGGAGGTCGAGAAGTCGCTCCAGGACAACCTGGTCGCGTCCTACGACTTCGAGCACCCCTTCGCGGTCGGCGGCACCGACACCAAGGAGCTGGACCAGGGCTTCTCGGAGACGCTGCTCGACCTGGTCAACGGCGAGAAGCAGATGCGGGTGAAGGACGGCGCGTACCCCGGCAGCAACAACGCCATCCAGACCCAGCAGGTCAACGCCACCGTCGCCGGCAACGA
The DNA here is from genome assembly GCA_963769475.1 of uncultured Actinomycetota bacterium. Lineage (GTDB taxonomy): Bacteria > Actinomycetota > Actinomycetes > Propionibacteriales > Nocardioidaceae > Nocardioides. The sequence continues at coordinate 325,584 of CAVYLX010000011.1, forward strand.
CGACTGGAAGGCCGGTGTCTGGAACGAGGCCGGCGTACCGACGCTCGACGCGTTCCGGGCGGTCGAGCAGGTGACGGTGATGGGCTGGGTCAAGATGACCGGATCCCACCCGGCGCTCAACTCGAACACGCCTGCTCCGGACGACCGCTACAACGCGGTCGGGCTGGCCGGGCTCCTGTCGGGCAACTCCGACGGCCACGGAGTCCGGGCACTGCTCGAGCTGATCACGGTCGACGGCGAGCTGCGGCTCGTCGCGCTCGGCCGGCGGCTGGACACCGGTGCGTCGCAGACGTTCGCTGCCTCGGAGGACTGGGAGAAGCTGCTCCCGCAGGGCAAGTGGGTCCACCTGGCGGCGACGTTCGACTACACCACCGGTGACATGGCGCTCTACCGCAACGGCAAGCCGCTCGACGGGTTCTACACCGTCGCCGGCGACCCGTGGGAGGTCGACGGCACCGGCACGAGCGACACCCTGCCGAGGGGCATCAAGATCGGCGGCTCCTTCCCGCAGGACACCAGGGAGCAGAACCCGTGCAACTGTCGGTTCGACAGCCTGATGTTCCTCGACACCGCGGCCACCGCGAAGGAGGTGGCCAAGCAGTACCGCCGGTTCGTGAACGGCGGGTGAGCTGAGGTCTCGACAGCGCTCGACCACCGGTGAGACCGGTGGTCGGGCCTGTCGAGCTCCGTCGTACGCTGAGCTCACACGACAGGGGAGCACACCCGGACCATCGGGCGAGTGCTGAGAGTGCGGAACAGCCGCAGACCCTTGAACCTGCTCCGGTTAGCACCGGCGAAGGGAGTCACGATGAAGTCTGTCTGGGCCGCGCTCATGATCACTGCGCTCGCCGTCACCGGTTGCAGCCTCACTGGGGGAGGCGATGACGATGCGGGCGACGACGGCACCACCCCCACCGAGGTCGTGCTGGTCACCCACGAGTCGTTCCACCTTCCCGACGAGCTGATCGCCGACTTCGAGAAGGAGTCGGGCCTGAAGCTGACGATCCGCGGCACGGGCGACGCCGGCGAGCTCACCAACAAGCTGGTGCTCACCAAGGACAACCCGACCGGCGACGTCGCGTTCGGCGTCGACAACACCTTCGCCAGCCGCGCGCTCGACGAGGGCGTCTTCGAGGGGTCGGACCTCGAGTGGCCCGCCGGCGTCGAGCAGTTCGCGCTGACCGGCGACGACGACCACGCGCTGACGCCGGTCGACAACGGCAACGTCTGCGTCAACATCGACGACACCTGGTTCGAGAGCGAGGGCGTCGCTCCACCGGAGACGCTCGAGGACCTCACGGAGCCGGCGTACGACGGGCTGTTCGTCACGCCGGCCGCGACGACCAGCTCTCCCGGCATGGCGTTCCTGCTCAGCACGATCGCGGAGTACGGCGACGAGTGGCCCGACTACTGGGAGCGGCTGCTCGACAACGACGTGAAGATCACCGGCGGCTGGACCGACGCCTACCAGGTCGACTTCACCCAGGGCGGCGGCAACGGCGACCGGCCGATCGTGCTGTCCTACGACTCCTCCCCAGCGTTCGCGCCGACGAGCAGCGCGCTGCTCGACACCTGCTTCCTCCAGGTCGAGTACGCCGGCGTGCTGGCCGGGAGCGACAACCCCGAGGGCGGCCGCGAGCTGGTCGAGTGGCTGGTCAGCCCCGAGGTGCAGGCCGCGCTGCCCGACAGCATGTACGTCTTCCCGGTCGTCGACGGCACGGAGCTGCCCGCCGAGTGGGCGGAGTTCGCGAAGCGGCCCGCCGACCCCTACTCGGTCGACCCGGCCGAGGTGAGCGCCAACCGCGATGACTGGCTGCGCGAGTGGGGCGACCTCACCACCCGGTGATGGGCCGGTGATGCCTCGTAGGTCGCTCACCCTGGTCGGACTGGCGCTGCTGCCGGTCGGGGTGCTCGGCGTCTTCTTCGTGCTGCCGGTGGCCGGCATGGTCGGCCGCGGGTTCTGGCCCGACGGCACGTTCGACCCGGGCGCCGTGGCGGAGGTGCTCACCCGGCCGCGGGTGCACCGCGTGCTGTGGTTCACCGTCTGGACCGCGAGCGCGGCGACGGCGATCAGCCTGTTGCTCGGTCTCCCGGCGGCGTACGCCCTGCACCGGCTGGCGTTCCCGCTCCGGTCTCTGGTGCGCGGGCTGCTGCTGGTGCCGTTCGTGCTCCCGACCGTGGTGGTCGGCGTGGCGTTCCGGCAGCTGCTGCGCGACGACGGTCCGCTCGGCTTCCTGCACCTCGACGGCACGCCCGTCGCGATCCTGGCCGGCCTGGTGTTCTTCAACGTGGCCGTGGTGATCCGCACCGTCGGCGCGGCCTGGGAGTCGCTCGACCGCCGACCCGGGGAGGCCGCGGCCGCCCTCGGCGCCAGCCCGGGCCAGGTCTTCCGCACAGTGACGCTGCCGACGCTGCGGCCCGCGATCGTGTCGGCCGCGAGCGTGGTCTTCCTGTTCTGTGCGACGGCGTTCGGCGTCGTACTCACCCTCGGCGGCACGCGCTACGCGTCGATCGAGACCGAGATCTACCTGCTCACCACCGACATGCTCGACCTCTCCGCGGCCGCAGCCCTCTCGATCCTCCAGCTGGTCGTGGTCGTCCTCCTGCTCGCCGTCGCGGCGCGGTCGCGGGCCACTCACGACGGTGGCGTCAGCCGGCTGGTCTCGCTCCCGCAGCGACCCCGCCGCAGCGACCTGCCCCAGCTCGCGCTGACCGGGCTGCTGCTGGTCGCCATCGCGACGCCGGTGCTCACGCTGGTCGTCGGGTCGCTGCGCGACGACACCGGCTGGACGTTCGGCAACTACCGCGCCCTCGCCACCGTCGGCGACAACCAGGCGCTGCTGGTGCCGGTCACCGATGCGCTCCTCAACTCGCTGCGCACTGCGGTCGACGCCACCTGGATGTCGCTGCTGCTCGGCATCCTGGTCGCCACCGTGGTCACCCGCCGCTCCCGGTCGAGGGGCGAGCGCCGGATCCGCGGCGCCCTCGACGGCTTCTTCATGCTGCCGCTCGGAGTCTCGGCGGTGACGCTCGGCTTCGGCTTCCTGATCACGCTCGACCGACCGCCGCTCGACCTGCGCGACTCGGCCCTCCTGGTGCCGATCGCCCAGGCGCTGGTGGCCCTGCCGCTCGTCGTGCGCACGCTGGTGCCGGTGCTGGCCGGCATCGACGACCGCCAGCGCCAGGCGGCCGCCTCCCTCGGCGCCGGCCCGCTGCGTGCCGTAGTCACCGTGGACCTGCCGGTGGTCTGGAAGCCGCTGCTGGCCGCGGCCGGCTTCGCGTTCGCTGTCTCGCTGGGCGAGTTCGGCGCCACCTCCTTCCTGGCCCGCGACGACTACCCGACGATGCCGATCGTGATCTTCCGGCTCATCGGCCACCCCGGCGAGCTCAACTACGGCATGGCGCTCGCGGCCGCCGTACTGCTCGCCGGCGTCACCGCCGTGGTCATGCTGGCCGTCGAACGACTGCGGGTCCCCGCACTAGGAGCGTGGTGATGCTCGAGCTCAACGGAGTCTCGGTCAGCTACGACGGCAAGCCCGCCGTCGTGGACGCCGACCTGTCCCTCCCGGACGGCTCGGTGCTGGCCGTCCTCGGCCCGTCCGGGTGCGGCAAGTCCAGCCTGCTGCGCGCGATCGCCGGGCTCGAGCCGGTGGGCTCGGGCAGCGTCAGCTGGGACGGCGTCGACCTGCGCGGCACCCCGACCCACAAGCGCGGGTTCGCGCTGATGTTCCAGGACGGGCAGCTCTTCAACCACCTGACCGTCGCCCGCAACGTCGGCTACGCGCCCCGGCTGCGGCGGGCTCCGGACGTCGCCCGACGGGTGCAGGAGCTGCTCGAGCTGGTCGGTCTCGAGGGCTACGCCGACCGGCTGCCGTCCACTCTCTCCGGCGGCGAGCGACAGCGGGTGGCGCTGGCGCGGTCGCTGGCCGCTGAGCCTCGGTTGCTGCTGCTCGACGAGCCGCTCTCGGCCCTCGACGCGGGTCTGCGCGAGCGGCTCGCGGCCGACCTCGGCGGCATCCTGCGCCGGGCCGGCACCACCGCGCTGATGGTCACCCACGACCACGACGAGGCGTACGCCGTCGCCGACCGGCTGGTCGTGATGCGGGCCGGGCGCGTGGTCCAGGAGGGCGAGATCGCCGACGTCTGGGCGCACCCGGTCGACCCGGACACCGCACTGTTCCTGGGCTACGCGCGGGTGCTCGACGGTGCCGCCGCGGCCAAGGTGCTGGCCGCCGCCGACCTGCCCATCGCTCCCGCCGTCGCCATGCGGCGCTCGGCGCTGGTGGTCGGCGCAGCGGGCGGACTGAGCGGCGAGGTCGTGTCCGCCCAGGCCACACCGGACCAGGTGCGGCTCGTCGTCGACGTCGCAGGGGTAGGCGAGGTGGACGCCGTCGGAGCCTCCGACCACGTCCCCGGACCGGGCGAGCGGGTCACCCTGGCGCTGGATCCCGGTCGGATGGCGGTTATCCAGTGATCAACAGCGGCTGACGCTCCTTACACTGGCTCCGTGTATCGCCGCGCCTACGCCCTCCTCGTGGGCAACGCCCTGCTCATGGGCGGTCTCGCCATCATCGCGGCGATCGCCGTCGGCAAGAGTCTCGCCGACCCGGAGGGCAGCTTCCTCGGGCCGTCATGGATCCGGCTGCCGCTGCTGCTGACCGGCGCCCTGCTGCTCGACATGCTGCCGAGGGTCATCTGGTTCTCGAAGGGGCGGCCGTCCAACATCCGCACGATCGTGCGTGAGCGGCTGCGCACCCACTGGACCAGGGAGCGCCTCACCCTGGTCGCGCTCGGCATCGCGAGCTTCTACGTGGTCTACGTCAGCTACCGCAACCTCAAGTCGTTCCTGCCGTCGATCATCTCGGCGAAGTACGACCGCGAGCTGCACCTGCTCGACCGGGCACTCATGTTCGGCAACGACCCGTCCGACATCCTGCACGCGATCTTCGGCACCAGCATCACGGCCTGGATCCTCTCCTACATCTACCTGTGGTTCCTGCCGCTGGTGCCGCTCGCGGTCACGGCCTGGGTGGTCTGGTCGCGCAACCTGTCCTACGGCTACTGGTTCGTCACGTCCCAGTGCATCGCGTGGACCCTCGGCACCGCGTCCTACTACGCGCTGCCGACACTTGGCCCCGGCTTCGAGTACGCGTCGAAGTACGAGGACCTTCCCAAGACCCCCACCGCTGACCTGATGTCCAACCTGCAGTCGGATCGCGCGACGGTGCTGTGGTTCGACGTCGACGGATCGATGCAGACCGTGGCCGGGTTCGCGAGCCTGCACTGTGCGATCACCCTGCTGATCGCGCTGATGATCCAGTTCACGCTCCAGTCGAAGGTCCTCAAGGTGGTGTTCTGGGTCAACTTCGGGGTCACCGTCCTGGCGACGCTCTACTTCGGCTGGCACTACATCGCCGACGACATCGCCGGCATCATGATCGCGTTCATCGCCTTCTACGTCGGCGGCATCGCCACCGGGCAGAAGTTCGAGCGGCGAAGTCTGCAGTCACACCCGACCACCACGACCGCCGCGATCCCCGTCGAAAAGGGCTGACGCCTCCGTCGTCTGCACCGCTGTTCGAGGTGCGAGGAGCGCCGGCGACGAGTCTCGAAACCCGTGTTCCGAATTACAAATCTGTAGTTCGTTGACGCCTGTTCCCAATGTGATTTCTGAGCATTAGCGTGCTTGATGTTGCCAACGTGGTTAGTGAGCCAAGACCCGGCGGCCCCCCGCTACCCACCCAGCTCAGGAGTCCTTCGTGCGCCCAACCGGGTCCGCAGCAGCCCTCGGTCTGGCGCTCGCAGCCACCCTGCTGACCGTGCAGCTCTCCGGTCAGACGGCGAGCGCCGACGACCCGCCCATGCCGTCACAGGGTGAGGTGGAGGAGGCCCGGGACGCGGCGCGTGGAGCGGCCACCGATGTCGACGTGCTGCAGGCCGCGCTGGCCGCAGCCAACCAGCGGCTCGAGAGCTCGTCGATCGCAGCCGCCCAGGCAGCCGAGGCCTACAACGGTGCGCGCTGGCAGGCAGAGCAAGCCCGCAAGGCGTCGCGGCAGGCGACCCGCGAGGCAGCCGCGGCCGCCGCCGACTACGAGCAGCAGGCCGACTTCTACGCCGACACCGTGGTGGCGGCGTACGAGACGATGCCGGAGCTGTCCGGGCTGACCGCGGTGCTGGAGTCGGACGACCTCGGCACCATGCTCGACCGGAGCTCGACGCTCGAGAACGCCAGCGACGCGATGGACCAGCGCGAGGACGAGTTCCGCGAGGCCTCGGACCTGGCAGCCGCGACCAAGGACCGCGCCGACGCCGCGGAAGCCGACGCCGTCGCGGCCAAGTCGCAGGCCGAGGAAGCCCGCGACCAGGCCCGGGCCGCCGAGGACGCGGCCGCGGCCGAAGCCCAGTGGGTGGCCGCGGAGAAGACCCGACTGATCGGCGAGCTCGCTCGGCTGCAGGGAGTCAGCGTCGAGCTGGCCGCCGAGCGCCAGGCCGGCCTCGAGCAGCGAGCTCGCGAGAAGGCGGCCGCCGCGGCCGCCGCGGCTGCCGCCGCAGCCGCGCAGCAGGCAGCAGAAGAGGCCGCCCAGGCGGCCGCGGAGCAGGCGGCCCAGGAGGCAGCCGAGCAGGCCGCCCAGGACGAAGCCGGGGCCGACGACGAGACGACCGACGAGCCGACAGACGAGCCGACAGACGAGCCGGAGCAGCCCGACACCACCCCGCCGGCACCGGGAGGCGGCGCCCAGGCGGCGATCGCCTTCGCCCGGGCCCAGATCGGCGAGCCGTACTCGTGGGGAGCGGCCGGCCCCGGGTCCTGGGACTGCTCGGGCCTGACCATGGGCGCGTGGGCGGCCGGTGGCAAGTCGCTGCCGCACTACTCCGTCGCGCAGTACCAGCAGTCGACGCCTATCTCGGCGAGCGAGCTGCAGCCGGGCGACCTGGTCTTCTGGGGCTCCTCGGGCAGCTCGTCCTCGATCTACCACGTCGGCCTCTACGTCGGCGACGGCATGATCATCCACGCTCCGCGGACGGGTCGCGACGTGGAAGAGGTCTCGATGTACTACTGGATCACGCCCAACTTCTACGCACGTCCGTAGCGCCTCGGCGGTCGCCGCTACCGTGAGCGCATGGCCACCGAGACTGCCGATCCTGAGACCGTGGGTTCCGAGCCGGCGTCCGAGAAGGAGTACGTCCAGCCGGACATCGACGTACCCGCGTTGAGGACCCTGCTGGACGGCAAGTACGCCGAGGTCCGCAACCTGGTGCGCACCAACCTGGCGGAGTACGCGTCGATCCTCGAGGACGAGGAGACGATGACCCGCGACGCGTTCCGCGAGCGGGTCAAGGACGTCGTGGTCGAGATGGCGGCCACCGGTCAGACCGGCATGGGCTTCCCGACGGAGTACGGCGGCGGTGGCGACATCGGCGCCTCACTCGCGGCGTTCGAGACGCTGGCCTTCGGTGACCTGTCGGTGCTGGTGAAGGTCGGCGTGCAGTTCGGGCTGTTCGGCGGTGCGATCCTGCAGCTCGGCACCAAGGCGCACCACGACGCCTACCTCGCCGACCTGATCACGGGGAAGGTGATGGGCTGCTTCGCCATGACCGAGACCGGTCACGGCAGCAACGTGCAGGCACTCGGCACCGTGGCGACGTACGACGCCGCGACCCAGGAGTTCGTGCTCGAGACCCGGGGCGAGCAGGCCAACAAGGACTACATCGGCAACGCTGCTGTCCACGGCGAGCTGGCGGTGGCCTTCGCGCAGCTGGAGGTCGGTGGCAAGTCGGAGGGCGTGCACGCGTTCGTGGTGCCGATCCGGCAGAAGCGCAAGGTGTGCGCCAGGAGTGCGGATCGAGGACGACGGCCAGAAGATGGGCCTCAACGGCGTGGACAACGGCCGGATCTGGTTCGACGGGGTCCGGGTGCCGCGGACGGCGCTGCTCAACCGCTTCGCCGACGTGACCGCTGCGGGTGTCTACGAGAGCGAGATCGAGAACCCCAACCGCCGCTTCTTCACGATGCTCGGCACCCTCGTCCAGGGCCGCGTCTGTGTCGGCGGCGCCGGCATCAACGCGTCGAAGGTGGCGCTGACGATCGCGACCAAGTACGCCCTGCGGCGGCGGCAGTTCGAGGCGACGAGTGAGGAGCACGAGGAGCTGCTGCTCGACTACGGCCTGCACCAGCGCCGGCTGTTCCCGCTGCTCGCGCGCACGTATGCGCTGCACTTCGCCCAGGAGGTCGTGGCCGCTCAGCTGCACGAGGTCTTCTCGGCGACCGGTGACACTCCGGAGACCGAGAAGACGCGGCGCGAGCTCGAGTCGCTGGCCGCCGGCACCAAGGCGCTCGGCACCTGGCATGCCACTCGGACCATCCAGGAGTGCCGGGAGGCCTGCGGCGGTGCCGGCTACTTGTCGGTCAACCGGTTCGCGGCCTTGAAGGCCGACACCGACGTGTTCACGACGTTCGAGGGCGACAACCACGTGCTGCTGCAGCTGGTGGCCAAGGGCCTGCTCACCGACTACGCCAGCGGATTCGAGGACCTCGACCAGTTCGGGATGGTCAAGTTCGTGGCCAACCTCGGGGTCGAGACGGTGCTGGAGAAGGTCGGTGTCCACAAGCTGCTGGAGCGGGTCCGCGACCTGCTGCCCGGGGCCGAGGACGGCTGGGACCAGGAGGCCGGGCTGCTGGATCCGGAGTACCAGCTGACGATGCTGCGGTTCCGCGAGGACCACATGCTCGGTGGAGTCGCCCGCCGGCTCAAGCGCGGCATCGACGACGGCATGAACCCGGGCGAGGTCTTCTCCCGCGCGCAGGACCACGTGATCGGCGCGGCGCGGGCGCACGTGGAGCGGCTGGTGCTGGAGGCGTTCGTGGCCAAGACCCGCGAGCTGCCCGACGGCGACCAGAAGGTCGCACTGAACCTGCTCTGCGACCTGCACGCGCTGTGCGCCATCGAGGACGACCGGGCGTGGTTCATGGAGCACGGCCGGCTCTCGTCGACGCGCTCGAAGGCGATCACGCGCGAGATCAACTCGCTGTGCCGCAAGATCCGGCCGCTGGCCGAGGACTACGTCGACGCGTTCGGCGTACCCGTCGAGATGCTGCGTTCGCCCGACCTGATCGGACCGCAGGCATGAGGGTCCCGGCGCTGCGGCTGCCTGACGTGAAGATCCCTGTGAAGATCCCTGTGAAGATCCCTGTGAAGATCCCCGGGCTGGGTGGCTGGAGCGAGGACCCGCTGTGGGGCTCGTTCTACGACTGGACCGTCGAGCACGAGCGCATCGGCGGCGCGATCTGGGCGCTCGGCGTACAGAGCGACCTGCGCAAGCTGTACGCCGCCGCCGAGGAGATCGGTGAGCAGCCCGCCGGCTACCGCATCCTCGACATCCCGTGCGGCGGCGGGGTCGCCCTGCGGGGCCTGCGCCCCGGCCAGGACGTCGAGTACGTCGCCGCCGACATCTCGCAGACCATGCTCGACCGGACCTTGGACGCCGCCCGCGAGCGCGGCGTCTCCGACCAGGTGGTGCCGCGCCTGGCCGACGTGGGCGACCTGCCGTTCGAGAGCGGCTCGTTCGACATGGTGGTCAGCTTCACCGGCCTCCACTGCTTCCCGGACCCGGCGCGCGCCGTCGTAGAGATGGTGCGGGTGCTGCGAACAGGTGGGGTGATCACCGGCAGCGCGTTGCTCAACGACAGCGGCATCCAGTACGAGCCCCTGCGCCGGATGGGCCGCCTCGCCGGCCTGCTCGGCCCGGGCTGCACCGGCGACGAGGTGGTGCACTGGCTCGGCGCCCAGGGGTGCCGGGATGCGAAGCTCGATCGCTCCGGCGCGATCGCTTACTTCCGGGCCGTGAAGGGCTGAGCTCGCCGGCAAGATTTCCCCGGCCAGCCGGGGAAATCTGAACTTGTCGGGCGATGCATTGGCCCACAAGTGCAGGGATCCCCGGTCAGCCGGGGATTCCTGGGGCTAGTGGGACGAGCTCAGTGCTCGGAGGGGAGGTCCTTGAGGCGCTGGAACGACGCCTGGACCTCCAGCTCGGCGTCGGCGCGGCCGACCCAGTCGGCGCCTTCGACGGACTTGCCGGGCTCGAGGTCCTTGTAGACCTCGAAGAAGTGCTGGATCTCGAGGCGGTCGAACTTCGGCACGTGGTTGATGTCGCGCATGTGCTCCTGGCGCGGGTCGGTGGACGGCACGCACAGCACCTTGTCGTCGCCGCCGGCCTCGTCGGTCATCCGGAACATGCCGATGGCGCGGCACCTGATCAGGCAGCCGGGGAACGTCGGAGCGGACAGCAGCACGAGTGCGTCGAGCGGGTCGCCGTCGAGGCCGAGGGTGTTCTCGATGAAGCCGTAGTCCGCGGGATACTGCGTCGAGGTGAACAAGGTCCGGTCCAGGCGCATCCGACCGCTCTCGTGGTCGACCTCGTACTTGTTGCGCTCACCCTTCGGGATCTCGACCAGTACGTCGAACTCCAGCACGTGCATCCTCCGCTACTCAGACGCCGGTGGTTCCGGCACCCACAGTCTCGCGCACAATTGCGGCAAACGCGCAGTCGGAAGGGGTGGATCGTGGCCAGGAGTGACGAAGCGCACGGCCGCCATCGGCCACGCCGCTTCTTCGGCATCCTCCTGGTCCTGGTGGTTGCCGTCGCCGCCTCCACCGTCTGGACCGACGCCTACGACAGACGTGGTTCTTCGACGATCCCGCCGCCCCGCCGTCGGACGACCCGGTCACGGTCGCGCCGCCGCCGGGTCTCGAGCTGCCGGCCGTGGTGCTGCCAGAGACCCCCGCCCCATCCGTCGCCAGCGCCGCGCTCAGCGACGCCGAGGTCCGCGCCGCACTCTCCCCTTACCTGAAGGACAACGACCTCGGCCCGCACGTCGTGGCCGCCGTCGCCCCGCTCGCGAGCCGGGGCGCCGGCGTTCGTCAGCGGCACCGGGCTCGCCATCCCGGCCTCCACGACCAAGCTGGTGACCTCGACGGCTGCCCTGCTGGCCCTGGGCCCGGAGCACACGTTCGAGACGAAGGTGGTCGCGGGCGGCCCGCGCCGGGTCGTGCTGGTCGGCGGCGGTGACCCGTTCCTCAAGGCGGAGCCGCCCGACGACGAGACGCCGTACCCCCACCGCGCCGACGTCGTCACCCTCGCCATGCAGACCGCCACGGCCCTGAAAGCGCAGGGCAAGCGCCGCGTCTCGGTGGGCTACGACGACAGCCTGTTCACCGGGCCGAGCGCCGAGGACACCTGGGAGAAGGACTACGTGCCCGACGGCGTGGTCTCGCCGATCACCGCCCTGTGGGTCGACGAGGGCAGGTCGCCGACCGGCTTCGGGCGGGTGCCGGACCCGGCCCTGACCGCCGCCACCGTGTTCGCCGGCGCGCTGTCGCGGGCCGGTATCGAGGTGGTCGGCGCGCCCGAGCGCGGCGTCGCGGACGCGGCAGGGGAGGAGCTCGCCTCTGTCGAGAGCGCGCCACTCGGCCAGATCGTCGAGCGGATCCTCGAGGTCAGCGACAACGAGGCCTCCGAGGTGCTGCTGCGCCACATCGGCGCGGCCACGGACGGTGATGCGTCCTTCGACGGTGGCCAGCGCGGGGTGAAGCAGGTGCTGGGCGAGGCCGGCGTCCGGCTCGGCTCTGCCGTTCTGTACGACGGCAGCGGGCTGTCCCGCGCCAACCGGATCGCTCCGACCACGCTGATCGACGTGCTCCGTCTGGCGACGTCGCCGGACCGGCCCGAGCTGCGCGCCGTACTCACCGGGCTTCCGGTGGCCGGCTTCACCGGCTCCCTGACCGACCGCTTCGACGGACCTTCGCCCGAGGCCCGCGGGCGGGTGCGCGCGAAGACCGGCACGCTGACCGGCGTCCACTCGCTCGCCGGCATCGCGGTCGGCCCCGATGGCGCGCCGATGCTGTTCGCGCTGATGACCGACCGGGTGAAGCTGTTGGACAACCTCGACGCCGAGCTGACCATCGACAACGCAGCCGCCGCCCTCGGCGCCTGCCGCTGCGGCGCCTGACCCGTCCGGTCAGGAACGGTCGACTACCGTCGAGGCATGACCTCTGACGCCGCCGCCTCCATGGTCGACTGGGATCTCGCGGTCCGACTGGGGACGAGGCTGGCCGGCGAAGGCCCGACCGTGAGCCGCGAGGAGGCCGACGAAGTCGTCACCGAGCTGCGCGACGACGCCAACCGCTCGACGGGTCTGGTCCGCGACTTCACCGGGCTGGTCGCCGCCGACCACACCGCGCCCGTGCTCGTCGTCGACCGGGCCGGCTGGATCCAGGCCAACGCCGACGGGTTCCGGGTCGCGATCGCCCCGATGGTCGACAAGCTGTCGTCGAAGAAGGCACCGTCCGGCATCTCCCTCGCTGTCGGATCGCGGATCACCGGCGCCGAGGTGGGCGGCCTGCTGGGCTTCCTGGCCGGCAAGGTGCTCGGCCAGTTCGACCCGTTCTACGCGCCCGACGGCCGGCTGCTGCTGGTCGCGCCGAACATCGTCGCGGTCGAGCGGGAGCTCGACGTCGACCCCACACGACTTCCGGCTCTGGGTCTGCCTCCACGAGGAGACCCACCGGGTCCAGTTCACGGCCGTGCCGTGGATGCGCGAGCACCTCTTCGCCCAGATCGAGGCGATCGCGGAGACAGTCGAGCCGACCAAGCTCCTCGACGACGGCTTCAAGCGGATCACGGAGTCGGTCAAGGGCGGGCTGAAGGGCGGCAGCCTGGTCGACCTGATGAGCTCGCCGGAGCAGAAGGAGATCCTCGACCGGGTCACCGGCATGATGTCGCTGCTCGAGGGCCATGCCGACGTGGTCATGGACGGCGTCGGACCCCAGGTCATCCCGAGCGTGCAGAAGATCCGCGGCAAGTTCGACAAGCGCCGCAAGGGCGTCGGCACCCTCGACAAGATCCTGCGCCGGGTCCTCGGCCTGGACGCGAAGATGGCGCAGTACCGCGACGGCGCCGCCTTCGTGCGCGGCGTGGTCGACAAGGTCGGCATGGAGGAGTTCAACGCGGTGTGGGAGCGGCCCGAGAACCTGCCGTCGAAGGCCGAGCTGTCCGAGCCCGAGGGCTGGGTCGCTCGCGTCCTCCGGTGAGCTCGAAGTGAGCCTCCACCCCGCCGTCGCAGCCGTCCGCCGCGGCGTACGCCGGGAGCTCGCGGCCATGCATCGCGTGAGCGACGAGCAGGCCGTGCTGGTCGCCTGCTCGGGCGGAGCCGACTCGCTGGCCCTGCTCTCCGCCGCAGTCTTCGAGGCCCGCGACCTGCCCTGCCGGGTGGTCGGGGTGACCGTCGACCACGCCCTGCAGGAGGGTTCGGCCGAGCACGCCGCGAGGGTCGTCGAGCAGATGGCGGCGATGGGCGTGGACGAGACCGCGGCGGTCCGCGTGCAGGTCGAGGCCGTCGGCCGCGGGCCGGAAGCCGCGGCCCGCGAGGCCCGCTACGCGGTGCTCGACGAGATGGCCGACCACTTCGGGTCCGAGCTGGTGCTGCTCGGCCACACCCGCGACGACCAGGCCGAGACCGTGCTGCTCGGGCTCACCCGCGGCTCGGGCGGCCGCTCGCTGGCCGGGATGCGTCGCTCCTTCGACCGCTACCGCCGGCCGCTGCTCGACGTCTCGCGCGACGACACCGTCACCGCCTGCCAGGTCGAGGGCATCGACTTCTGGGCCGACCCCCACAACGGCGACCCCGGCTTCACGCGGGTTCGCGTGCGCGCAACGGGTGCTGCCCGTGCTGGAGGAGGAGCTCGGCCCCGGCATCGCCGAGACGCTCGCCCGCACCGCCGACCAGGTCCGCGACGACGTCGAGGCGCTGGACGCGCTCGCCGAGGCCGCCTACGAGCGCGTCCGCGCCGCCGACGGCGTCGAGCTCCGGCCGCTCTACGACGAGTACCGCGCCATCGCATCCAGGGTCCTGCGGCTGGCTGCTGTGGCGGCGGGAGCCATCGAGAGCGAGCTCTTCTACGTGCATGTCCTCGCGCTGCTCCAGCTGGCGGAGGGCAACCTGCGCGGCGAGATCCAGCTACCTGGACACGTCACGGCGTACCGCGACCGGTACCTCCTCCGCTTCCGCCCCACCGCTGTGGAATCCTGACCGCATGGACTCGTCCCACGTGGAGAACGACCTGGTCAACGTCCTCTTCACCGAGAAGCAGATCATCGAACGCATCGGGGAGCTGGCCACCGAGATCGAGGCCGACTACGAGGGCAAGGAGCTGCTGATCGTCGGCATCCTGCGCGGCGCGGTCATGGTCATGGCCGACATGGCGCGGGCGTTCACCCGCCACGTGGAGATGGACTGGATGGCGGTGTCGTCGTACGGCTCCGGCACCAAGTCGTCGGGCGTCGTCCGCATCCTCAAGGACCTCGACACCGACATCTCCAACCGCCACGTACTGATCGTCGACGAGATCATCGACAGCGGCCTCACCCTCTCGTGGCTGACCGCCAACCTCACCTCGCGCAGCCCCGCGAGCGTCGCGATCTGCACCCTGCTCCGCAAGCCCGAGGCGCAGCGGATGCCCGTCGACGTGAAATACGTCGGCTGGGAGATCCCCAACGAGTTCGTGGTCGGTTACGGCCTCGACTACCGCGAGCGCTACCGCAACCTGCGCGACATCGGCACCCTCGCCCCGCACGTCTACAGCTGACGCCATCGACGGTGGTTGAGGTGCGAGGAGCGCCAGGGACGAGCCTCGGGACCCCCGCCACCATGCGCCTGCGAGAATGGCAGGACGACTTCCCGCGTGTACCGTCGTGGGTTCAACAAGTGATCGTCGAGAGATATCTGTGAAGCGCATATTCAAGGGTCCGTGGCTGTGGATCGTCGTCGCCGTGGTCGGCGTGCTCCTCGCGTTGCAGTTCCTCGCCCCCGGCGGCGGGTACGACGAGGTCGACACGTCGCGGATGGAGAAGTACATCGCCGACGGTCAGGTGAAGGAGATCACCTTCATCGACGGTGACCAGCAGATCCAGGCGACCCTCGACGACGGCGTCCGCGAGAGCGGCAACCAGGTGATGACCCACTACATCATCGGTCAGGCCCCGCGGCTGCTGACGCTGGTCGACACCCAGGTCGACCAGGGCACGATCGAGAAGTCCAACTCCGAGAACCCGCAGCCCAGCGTGCTCGGCACGATCCTGGCCACGCTGCTGCCGTTCGCGCTGATCATCCTGCTGTTCCTGTTCCTGATGAACCAGGTGCAGGGCGGCGGCGGCCGTGGCGTCATGCAGTTCGCCAAGTCCAAGGCCAAGCTGATCTCCAAGGACATGCCGAAGACCACGTTCGCCGACGTGGCCGGCGTCAACGAGGCGATCGAGGAGCTCGGCGAGATCAAGGAGTTCCTCCAGGAGCCGGCGAAGTTCCAGGCGGTCGGCGCCAAGATCCCCAAGGGCGTGCTGCTCTACGGGCCTCCGGGCACCGGCAAGACGCTGCTCGCCCGCGCGGTCGCGGGTGAGGCCGGCGTCCCCTTCTACTCCATCTCCGGCTCCGACTTCGTCGAGATGTTCGTCGGTGTCGGCGCGAGCCGCGTCCGCGACCTCTTCGAGCAGGCCAAGGAGAACGCCCCGGCCATCGTGTTCATCGACGAGATCGACGCCGTCGGTCGCCACCGCGGCGCCGGCATGGGCGGCGGTCACGACGAGCGCGAGCAGACCCTCAACCAGCTGCTGGTCGAGATGGACGGCTTCGACGTACGCGGCGGCGTGATCCTGATCGCGGCCACCAACCGTCCCGACGTGCTCGACCCCGCGCTGCTGCGTCCGGGCCGCTTCGACCGCCAGATCGGCGTCGACGCCCCCGACCTCGCCGGTCGCAAGAAGATCCTCGACGTGCACTCGCGCGGCAAGCCGATGTCGCCCGACATCGACCTTCTGTCCTACGCCCGTCGCACCCCCGGCTTCACCGGTGCCGACCTCGCCAACGTGCTCAACGAGGCCGCGCTGCTCACCGCTCGCAACAACGAGAAGGTGATCACCAACCACTCCCTCGACGAGGCGATCGACCGCGTGATCGCCGGGCCGCAGCGCAGCTCGCGGCTGATGAGCGAGAAGGAGAAGCTGATCACCGCCTACCACGAGGGCGGCCACGCCCTCGTCGCAGCGGCGCTCCCGGGCACCGACCCGGTGCACAAGATCACGATCCTCCCGCGCGGCCGCGCCCTCGGCTACACGATGGTGCTGCCCGACGAGGACAAGTACTCCCAGACCCGCTCCGAGATGCTCGACCAGCTCGCCTACATGCTGGGTGGCCGGGCCGCGGAGGAGATGGTCTTCCACGACCCCACCACCGGTGCCGGCAACGACATCGAGAAGGCCACCGCCCTGGCGCGCGCGATGGTGACGCAGTACGGCATGACCGAGCGGCTGGGCGCGATCAAGCTCGGCGACGCCAACTCCGAGCCGTTCCTGGGCCGCGACATGGGCCACCAGCGCAACTACTCCGAGGACGTCGCCGCGATGATCGACGACGAGACCAAGAAGTTCCTCGCGGCCGCCCACCAGGAGGCCTTCGACATCCTCGAGGAGAACCGCGACGTACTCGACTCGCTGGTGCTCGCTCTGCTCGACAAGGAGACGCTCGACAAGGCCGAGGTCGCCGAGGTCTTCGAGCCGCTGCGGCTGCGGCCCGACCGGCCCGCCTGGACCGGCTCGCCCGACCGCAACCCCTCGGAGATCCCGCCGATCGAGATCCCGCAGGCGATCCGCGACCGCGCGGCGGCCAACGGCCAGGCGCGTGCCGAGAAGGAAGCGGCCGGCGTGATCCTCACCCCGCCCGGACCCGGTGGCGACGCTCACGGCGGCCCGCCCAGCCCGGAGACCCCCACGCCCGAGCCCCCCGCGCCCGGCTCCGCCGGTCCGACCTGAGCCGGACTCCGACCTCGATGACCGACCCGATCCGCCACCCCGAGCGCGCGCCCGAGGACGTGCCGGAGTTCGACTACCCACGGGCCGAGGCGGCCGTCCGTGAGCTGCTGATCGCGATCGGTGAGGACCCCGAGCGCGAGGGCCTGCGCGCGACGCCGGGCAGGGTGGCCAGGGCCTACGCCGAGCTGACCGCCGGCATGCACATGCGCCCTGAAGACGTGCTCACCACGACGTTCGACCTCGGCCACGACGAGATGGTGCTGGTGCGTGACATCGAGCTCTGGTCGATGTGCGAGCACCACCTGGTGCCGTTCACCGGAGTCGCCCATGTCGGCTACATCCCGGCCGAGAGCGGCAAGATCACCGGCCTGTCCAAGCTGGCCCGGCTGGTCGACGTCTACGCCAAGCGCCCGCAGGTCCAGGAGCGGCTGACCACGCAGGTCGCCGACGCGATGATGCGGCTCCTCGACGCTCGTGGCGTGATCGTGGTGATCGAGGCCGAGCACCTCTGCATGACCATGCGTGGCGTGAAGAAGGCCGGCGCCCGCACCATCACCTCCGCCGTCCGGGGCCAGATGCACAACGCGGCGACCCGCGCCGAGGCGATGGCCCTGATCCACAGCTCGCGCAGACCGTGATCGTCTGCCACGAGCACCGATTCATCTTCATGAAGACGCTCAAGACCGCGGGCACCAGCGTGGAGATCGAGCTGTCCCGCGTCTGCGGACCCGGCGACATCATCACGCCGCTGCCGGCCGACGACGAGGTGCTCCGGGCCGAGCGCGGTGGCCGTCCCGCCCAGAACTACGAGTCCCCGCCCCTGGTCGAGCGGCTCCAGGAGCACGTGCGCGCCGGCAAGGTGCGCCGGGTCATCGGGCGCGAGATCTGGGACGGCTACTTCAAGTTCGCGGTCGACCGGAACCCCTGGGACGCCGTGGTCAGCCTCTACTACTGGATGCGCCGCAACGAGAAGGTCGACACGTTCGAGCGGTTCCTGACCATGCCCAACCTCGAGCAGCTCGCCACCCGCAACTACCAGGCCTACCACGTGAAGGGCGAGGTCGCGGTCGACCGGGTGCTGCGCTTCGAGCACCTCACCGACGACCTCGCTGAGGTGTGGAGTCACCTGTCCCTTCCGGGCGAGCCGGACCTGCCGCGGGCCAAGGCCGGCGCCCGGCCCCAGGGCTCCGACTTCCACGATCTGTACGACGCCGACTCGGCCGAGCTCGTCCGGCGCACCTTCGCGCTGCAGATCAAGGAGCTCGGCTACACGTTCTGAGCCGGCAGGCCGTCGAGCACCTCGAGCAGGAACCGACCCTCACGATCGGGATCGAACGTGAAGTCCGCCTTGAACGCAGCGCGGGAGGACGCCGTACCGGGCCTGACATCGGACCGGCACCAGACCACGTCCAGCCGGTGTCCGGCCAGCGCGGCAAGTCGCACCTCGCCCAGCCCGGTGTAGGACTCCGACCGGATCGCGATGACGTGCGAAGGCGTCTCGGTGTAGCCCAGCTGGTACATGCCGCTGCCCGAGAATCCCGCTACCACCTGCGCCTGCCGCACCAGCTCGAACTGCTCCGGCAACGAGTGGTCCTGTGGGTAGATCACCTGGAAGCCGTAGCGGCGCATCAGCGACTCGACGTCGGCGGCGTTGTGGCACCACCGCTCGTGGGTGCTGCGACGGCTGAGGAACACGCGAGCCGGCCACTCGCGCTGAGGCGCCCGTGCGCCCATCGCCCGGCCGACGGCCGCCATCGTCGCCCGGAGCTGCGGGTGCAGCACGCTCGGGATGCTGTACGCCGGTGACGCGGTGAAGAGGGTCTCGACCGTCACCGGCCGGTCGACGACGACGATCTCCCGCCGCGAGATCCCGGCAGCCGCCCACAGCTCGTACTCCCACTCGGCGACCGGCGTGGTCGGCCCCCTGAACATCAGCGCTCGGACGTCCGGAGCGATCGCCTGGGCCCGACGCCACGCCCAGACCTTCGACATCTGCTCGACGAGCGCGTGCCCGAAGTGCCCGCGCCACTCGTTGTCGAGATGGAAGTAGGTGCCGGCAAGCGGCGCTGGGGTCCAGGACGGTCGCCGCGAGAAGTGCTCGTGCCAGTCGACGAGCGCCGAGCTGCGCAGCCGGCGGTCCTGGTGCATCCGGAAGCTGTCGGAGAGCACCACGTGGTCGCGGGTCAGGCACGACCGGGGCGCGCAGACGACCCCGTCGTACGACCGCAGCCTGAGCTCCGGCCCGTCGAACGTCCTGGGCAGCTCGGCGACCCGCTCCGCATCGCTCCCCGAGACCACGTTGCTCGCAGTCCAGTGGTGCTCGGCAACCCGGTCGTGCACCCGCCCGACGCCATCTGTCAGGTGGAGGTAGTCGTCAGCCTGCGCCTCGGGGATCTTGGCCATCACGTCGACCGTGAGCTCGACAACGACGAATCGCGCATGTTCTTCCACCGTGCCGATCGACGCCGCCAGCGCGTGCAGGTCCCGCACCCGACGAGGACGCGGGTCCCGCGGCTTCCTGGGCGGCGCCGCCGCACTCTCCTGCCGCAGCCCGGCCACCCGGGCGAGCAGAGCCGCCACCCCGTCGTCGCGATGGGATCGCCGCATGATCAACGAGCCACCTGACCGCAGGTGGTAGAGGACCCGCGGCAGCCGGTCGGCGGCTCGCGCTCCACGGGCGAGGTCGAGCACGACATCGAACGGCCCGGCCGCGGCCAGGCTGACGTGGAGCTCCGCTCGCGGCAGGCTGGCGTCGTGGGCACTGACCAGCGCGTGGGGGAGCTGCTCGCGCAGTGCCTGAGCTCTCAGCTCCCGGTCGTGGCGAGCCACGACCGCTACCCGAGGTATGTCGAGATCACGGACCTTGTCGGCGACCAGCTGCACCGCCTGCTTGCTGAGATCCGACGACATCTGCCCCTACTTGAGAAGGGGACGTCCACGTCCCCGGCAACGAGACGGGCCGAACGCCCGCAACTGGCTGACGCGCCGAGGGGCGGTTTTGTTCGCGAGTCCGCCTACTAGCCTCAGCCGCATGGCCCTGCGGAGACGACCTCACGACGAGGAGCGTGACCGCGCGGCCAGCACCTTCCTCCTCGGCGCCGGCTGCCAGAAGGGCGGCACCACCTGGCTGTACCGCTACCTCAAGGGGTCGCGGCAGTTCGCGGCCGGGTA
The DNA here is from genome assembly GCA_963769475.1 of uncultured Actinomycetota bacterium. Taxonomy (GTDB): domain Bacteria; phylum Actinomycetota; class Actinomycetes; order Propionibacteriales; family Nocardioidaceae; genus Nocardioides. Next base: position 345,612 of record CAVYLX010000011.1, read on the forward strand.
TCGCAAGGAGTACCACGTCTTCGACACCCTCGACCTCCCGGCGCAGGGCTACATGCGCCAGCGGATCTTCGACCTGGCCGAGGAGGCGATCGGGGCGGCCCGCCGCGGCGAGGTGCCCGACGCCGCGGTGCTCCACCGGGCGAGCATGTACGCCGACCCCGAGCTCTACTTCGACTACTTCGCGACCCTGCTGGCCCGCGCCCCGGAGACGCGGCTGACCGCTGACCTGACCCCTGAGAACGGGCTGCTGTCGGTGGAGCGGCTCCAGGGCATCCGCTCGGCGTTCGGTGACCGCGGGATCCGGACGGCGGCGGTCTTCCTCATGCGGGACCCCGTGGACCGGGTCTGGTCGCAGGTGCGGATGCAACACGCCCGCACCCCTGAGCGGTTCTCCGAGTCACCCGAGCAGACCTTGCTCCGGGTGCATGCGGAGGAGAGCTACGACAGCCGCACGCGCTACGACGCGATCGTGGGCCGGCTGGACGCTTCGCTGCCCGAGGACGACATCGCGTACGCGTTCTACGAAGAGCTCTTCGAGGCCGAAGAGGTTCGCCGGATCTGCGACATCCTCGGCATCGACTTCCTCGAGCCCGACCTGGACCTACGCGCCAACGTCTCGGCCGTCGAGTCCGATGGCCTGGCACCGGAAACCGTGCGGGTCGTGGCGGATCACTACCGCGAGGTCTACGAGTTCGTCGAGCGTCGGTTCGGGGTCGATCTCGAGCGGCTGTGGCCCAACAGCCGCCACCTCGGCTGACCCGTGAGTCCGGGCCGCGACCTCGCCGTGGGCGGAGCGAACACGGACCTGTGCATTGGCGAGGTGCGTCGGCAGTGCGAACGGTGAGCCGGGCGGGATTGGCTCAGGTGGAGTGACGGATGGCGATGGTCGCGCGAACCGCGGCCTCGTCGTACTTCTCGCCGAGCCACTCGAACATCCCGCGCAGCGCACCGGGGTCGTCGACGTAGTCGTCGTAGTGGACGCGGTACGCCGCGTCGCCGAGGCTCTCGGCCAGAGCGAGGAGCCGGGTCTCGATGCCGGCGAGGCGCTGGGCGTTGTCGCCCTCGGCCCACCAGCCGCTCTTCAGCACGTCGGCGTGGTTGCGGGTGTTGACCAGGAACTTCGCCTCAGGGAAGAGCTCGCGCAGCCAGGCGACGTACTCCTCGAGGTCGGGCTGGTTCCAGCGGATCTCCTTGAAGCCGGTGACCCGGGTGTCGTCCTGGGGGCGCAGGACCGTGCTCAGCACCAGCTGGCGGCACTGGCGGATGGAGCGCTCGAGCGGCACGTCGCCGATGCCGAAGAACGGGTGGGTCCGCTGTCGGACTTTGACGCGGGGGACCCGCTCCTTCTCGGTCGCCAGGGTCTGGTGGAAGAGGAAGAGGTGGTGCACGGCGTCGCGGTTCTCGCCGCGGATCAGGTATCCGGGGATCGAGTTCAGGATGCCGGTCAGCAGGGTCGAGCCGGAGCGGCCGTAGGTGACCATGAAGACGACGCCCAGGTCCTGGTGGCGCTCCTGGCGCGGCCGCGGGATCCGGAGTCGAGACACGCGCGGCAGTCTAAGGCGCCCGTCTCGGCGGTAGGTTCTCGCCCATGCTGCTGATGGGGGTCGTCAACGTCACCCCTGACTCATTCTCCGACGGTGGCCGCTACGCCGACAGCGAGGCCGCCATCGCCCACGGCCGACGGCTGCTGGCCGAGGGCGCGGACATCCTCGACATCGGCGGCGAGTCCACCCGTCCGGGTGCGACGCGGCCGCTGGTCTCCGAGGAGCTGGACCGGGTGGTGCCGGTGATCAGCGCCCTGGCTGCCGACGGCGCGACGGTGTCGGTGGACACCATGCGCGCGGAGGTCGCGGTGGCGGCGCTGTCGGCCGGGGCGACCATCGTCAACGACGTGTCGGGAGGCCTGGCCGACCCCGGGATCCTGGACGTGGTCGCGGCCGGCGGGGCGACGTACGTCGCGATGCACTGGCGAGCACACAGCGACCGGATGACCGACTATCGCGGTCTACGACAACCCTGGCGGCGTGGTCGAGGCGGTGCGCAGCGAGCTGTCCGAGCGGGTGGCCGCCATCCGGGCTGCGGGCATCGCCGAGGAGCGGATCGTGCTCGACCCCGGGCTCGGGTTCGCCAAGCACGCCGAGCACAACTGGGCGCTGCTGCGGGGGCTCGACCGCCTCGCTGACCTGGGCTTTCCGTTGCTCGTTGGCCCCTCTCGCAAGCGATTCCTGGGCAGCGTGCTGGCGGCGCCGGACGGCACTCCGCGGCCGGTCGACGAGCGCGAGGCCGCCACCCTGGCGCTGACCGTGCTGCTCGCCCAGCGCGGGGTCTGGGGGGTCCGGGTGCACGACGTACTGGCCAGCCGTGATGTGCTGCGGGTGATGGACCAGATGGAAGGCCCGACGTGACCGGCGAGCACACCGATCAGCTCAGCATCGTCGGCATCGAGTGCTATGCCCATCACGGCGTCTTCGACTTCGAGAAGCGCGACGGGCAAGTGTTCGTGATCGATCTCTCGCTGGGAGTCGCGACCGCGTCCGCGGCGGCCTCGGATGACTTGCAAGACACCGTGGACTACGGAAGTCTCGTGGGATCGGTGAAAGCCGCGGTGGAGAACGACCCGGTCAACCTGATCGAGACCCTGGCCCAGCGGATCGCGGATGTCTGCCTCTTGGATGGACGTGTTGAATGGGTTCGGGTCACCGTTCACAAGCCGGATGCCCCCATAGACGCGACGTTCTCGGATGTCGCCCTGACTATTACTCGGAAGCGCGAGGGCCACGGTGACTGAGACCCCCAACCCCAACATCCCCGACGCGGACACGCTGACCGGCGAGATGCGGCCGATCCGTCGGATCGTGGTGTCGTTGGGGTCCAACCTCGGCGAGCGGATGGCCAGCCTCCAGGGCGCCGTAGACGCGTTGGCCGACACCCCCGACGTGTGGATCACCGGCGTATCTCCCGTCTACGAGACCGAGCCGATCGACTCCCCCGACGATGCCGGCGCCTACCTCAACGCCGTGATCCTCGCCGACACGACGCTGGCCGCCAACCGGCTGATGGAGCGGGCGCTGGCCATCGAGGACGCCTTCGACCGCGAGCGCAGCGACGTCGTCAACGCCCCGCGCACGCTTGACGTCGACCTGATCCTGGTGGGCGACCGGCGTAGCGACACCGACGCCCTGCGCCTGCCGCACCCCAAGGCGCACCAGCGGGCCTTCGTGCTGAAGCCGTGGTACGACCTCGAGCCCGACGCCGTTTTCCCGGACCACGGCCCGATCGCCGACCTGCTGGCCGACCTCGGCCTCGACGGCGTGACGCCCCGAGAAGACCTGGCTCTCGAAATCGGGTGACGTCGCCGTCCAACAACCCGGAGCCGTTCGGCTCGCTCCGCCCCACTCCGCCGGTGGTGCTCGCCGGCTGGGCGGTGGTCGGCCTGGCCGGCGGCTGGCTGGTGCATCCGCTGGCCGAGCGCATCTCCGGCACCGCGCCGATCGTGTCCTGGCTGCAGCCGCTGGCGCTGTTCCTCGTGGTGGCCATCCTGGGCGTGACCGCGCAGGCGACCTGGCGCACCGTGCAGGTACGCCGGGAGCGGCTGCTGCCGCACCAAGCGGTCAACCGGCTGGTCCTCGCCCGCGCCTGCGCCTTCGTGGGCGCCCTGGCCGCGGGTGGCTACCTCGGCTACGCGCTGAGCTGGCTGGGCGTCGAGGCCGAGCTGGCCGACCAGCGGCTGGTCCGGTCCCTGGTGGCGTCGGCCGGCAGCGTGCTGGTCGTGGTGGCCGCGCTGCTGCTGGAGCGTGCCTGCCGGGTGCGCGACGACGACCCGGAGACGTAGATCCCCGCTGGGACTGATGGGTCGGATGGGTCGGTTGGGTCCGCGTGCGGCGTGGCGTGGGAGCCAGCCCTCCGGCGGGATCTACCCTGCAGCCATGACTTCCCCGTCAGGTAGGCCCACGAGGCGTCGGCAGCGGTCCACCCGCGTGCTGGCCGCCTTCGTGTTGCTCGCCGTCGCCGGCGTACTGGTCGCCGGCGCAGTCCTCAGCGAATCGTGGCTCCTGCTCGCGATCGCAGCCGCCGTCAGCGTCGTACTCGGCGCCGCGGCCACCCGCATCACCTACGCCGAGCTCAGCGACTCGCGGCGCGACGCCGCCCGCGACCGCGCTGACCTGGCCCGTGACTACCGCGACCTCTCCGTCGTGCGATCGGCGGAGCATCACCGCTTCGTCGACGGCGTCCAGACCCAGATCAACGCCCAGCAGATCCGGATCACCAGGGTCGAGGGCGCCCTCGAGGCCGCGAAGGCCGAGGCCGGGGTCGCCCAGCGGAGGCTGATCGAGGTCACCGCCCGCGCCGAGCGCGCCGAGACGCGGGGCACCGAGCTCGCCGCCCACCTCGAGGAGGCCGAGGCCGCCCGCACCGAGGCGATCGTGCGCGTGATCGAGCTCGAGCACGAGGTCGACATCCTCACCGCCCAGTGGCAGGCCCGAGAGGCCCAGCGCAAGCACGCATAACGTCGTACCGGCACAATCAGGCCTCGTGATCCCCGACGAGTCCCGGTTCGAGTCCGACCCCGAGGAGCTCGTGGAGCTGCCGGCTGCGCTTCCGGACGGCTGGGAGGTCGGCACTCCCGACCCGTCGGACCGGTTCCAGGTGGCCCGGCTGACCTTGCTGCTGCGCGCCCACGAGCGCGACGGCCGAGGCTGGGCCGGGTCGGGTGTCGACGACGTGCTGGTGGAGGTCTCGGAGCACGGGCTGCGCACCCGCGAGAACGTCGTGGTGCGCGACCCGGACGGCGAGATCCAGGCCTGGGGCAGCGTGCACGACCGGGCCGGCGGGCGGATGCTCTTCGTGCACATCGTGGCCCGCGAGCTGTCCGAGACCATCGGCCGGGCGTGCTCCGACGTGCTCATCGACTGGGCGGTCGGCCAGGCCCGCGAGGTCGGCGCCGCGCGCGGACTGGAGTCGCAGCAGATCGACACCGGCGCGTTCGCCGACGACGAGCGGCAGCACCGCTGGCTGGCGGCCTCCGGCTTCGAGATGGTCCGGACCTGGTGGCAGATGAAGCGCCCGGTCGCCCCCGACGAGGCCGACCTGGTGACCGACCCCGCCGAGTGGGACGGCCGCGACGTGACGTTCCGGCTGGTCCGCCGCGCAGGCGACGGCATGCCCGACGAGACCGACCTGCGTGAGCTGCACGAGGTGCTGGAGGGCTCGTTCGTCGACCACTTCAACCACTGGGAGGAGACGTTCGAGGAGTTCCTGCACCGGCTGCGCGAGGACCCCGGCCACCGCTGGGACCACTGGTGGCTGGCCGAGCTGACCGACGGTCCGGAGCCGCAGCCGGTCGGTGCGCTGATCGGCACGGTCTCCGAGAGCGCGTCGGGTCCCGACGGCTCCTACGTCTCCTACATCGGCGTGCTCGAGGCCGCTCGCGGCCGCGGCGTCGCCAAGGGCCTGCTCCGCACGATCATCGCGGACGCCGCCGCCCGTGACCGCGACCGCGTCACCCTCGAGGTCGACGCCGACTCACCGACCGGAGCCGCCGGCCTCTACACCGGCATGGGCTGGGAGACGGCGTACATCACCCAGTCCTGGCACCGCGACGTCCCGATCGCCTGACCGCCAAGCGGGGTAGTCCCGGGTCACCGGCGGGTGATTTCGGCGTTTTGACCCGCCACTGACCCGGGACTACCGCGGCGGTCACTCAGCGAGCGAGGCCCGCAAAGCCTTGTGTACGCCGTTGGGGGTGAGTACGCCGACGAACTCGGCGCCCTTCTTGACCCCGACCATCAGCTTGTCGTCGCGCAGCATCGCGGCCAGCGCCTCCTCGAGCGTGGAGTCGAGGTCGATGGCGGTGCCGAGCTCGCCGGCGGTGATGCCGTCGAGCGGCTCGAGATGCGCAGGGTCGATCGGGGTGACCGTCAGCCGTCGCAGCCCCCGCGTCGCGCCCACGAAGTCCGCGACGAACTCGTCGGCCGGGTGCGCGAGCAGCTCGGCCGGGGTGCCGTACTGCGCCAGCCGGCCGCCGACTGCCAGGACCGCAACGCGGTCGCCCATCCGCACTGCCTCGTCGATGTCGTGGGTGACCAGCACGACGGTCTTGCCGAGCTCGCGTTGCAGCCGGAGGAACTCGTCCTGCAGCCGCACCCGCACGACGGGGTCCACCGCCCCGAACGGCTCGTCCATCAGCAGCACCGGCGGGTTGGCGGCGAGCGCCCGGGCCACCCCGACCCGCTGCCGCTGGCCACCAGAGAGCTGGTGGGGGTAGCGGTCGCCGTACGTCGCCGGGTCGAGGCCGACCAGCGTGAGCAGCTCCTCGGCGCGGGCGCGCGCGACCGACTTCGACTCGCCGTACAGCAGCGGCACCGTCATCACGTTGGTGACGATCTTCTGGTGCGGGAACAGCCCGATCTGCTGGATGACGTAGCCGATGCTGCGCCGCAGCTTCACCGGGTCCTCGCCGGTGACGTCCCGGCCATCGATCTCGATCCGGCCGGTCGTCGGCTCGATCAGCCGGTTGATCATCTTCAGCGTGGTCGACTTGCCGCAGCCCGAGGGACCGACCAGGACGACCATCTCGCCCTTGCGGACCTCGAGGTCCAGCTCCTGCACCGCCGCCGTGCCGTCGTCGTAGGTCTTGCCCACGCCGGTGAGCCGGATCATCGCGTCGTCGCCGGCCGAACCGGTAGCGTCCATGCGCGTGACCCTACTAGCGGCTGCAGCAACAGAACCCAGCTGCTACAGCCGTTTCGTCAACGAATGGTTCTGCTGGCAGTACGTCGAGGACCGCCAGGACGAGATCCTCGACGCACTCGTCCAGCACATCGGAATCACCGTCGCCGCCGTCCTCTTCGGCACCCTGATCGCGCTTCCGCTGGCGCTCGTCGCCCGCCGGCTGCCGCGGCTCGAGTCGCTCATCCTGGGCGTCAGCACCGGCCTCTACACGATCCCGTCGCTCGCGCTCTTGCCGCTCCTGGTGCCGTTCACCGGCCTCAGCGCGACCACCGTCGTGATCGGTCTGGGGCTGTACGCGCTGACCATCCTGGTCCGGGCCATGCTCGACGGCCTGCGCTCGGTGCCTGACGACGTACGCGAGTCCGCCGTGGGTCTTGGCTACGGCCCCGGCCGGCTGCTGGTCAAGGTCGAGCTGCCGCTGGCACTGCCGGTGATCATGGCCGGGTTGCGGGTGGCCACGGTCTCGACGGTGGCCCTGACCACGGTGGGCACGCTGGTCGCGTTCGGCGGGCTCGGCAACCTGATCTCCCACGGCGTACAACGCGACTTCCGGGCCGAGCTGCTCACCGCAGCCGTGCTCTGTGTCGTGCTCGCGGTCGTCCTCGACGCGATCCTGGTGCTCACCCAACGAATGCTGACGCCGTGGACCCGAGGAGCGCGCGCATGAACCTCTTCGGCGACACCTGGCGCTACCTCATCGAGGGCTCCAACTGGACCGGCAACGACGGCTTCCTCGCCCGCCTCTCCGAGCAGCTCCTGCTGACCGTCACCGCGCTGGGCCTGGCGATGGCGATCGGACTCCCCATCGCCCTCTGGCTGGGCCACATCGGCAAGGGCGGCTTCCTCGCCATCAACATCTCCAACGTCGGCCGCGCCGTGCCCACCTTCGCCCTCCTGGCGGTCTTCGTGACAGCCGACTGGCCGGGCTCCGGCACGCTCGGTCCCTATGGTCGAGCCGGTCTGGCCACGCTGATCGCGCTCGGCCTGTTCGCACTGCCGCCGCTGATCACCAACGCCTACATCGGGATCCGCGAGGTGCCCTCGGAGATCCGGCAGGCTGCCGACGGCATGGGGATGTCCGGGGTCCAGAGGTTCTGGCGGGTGGAGCTGCCGCTCGCGCTGCCGCTGGTGATGTCCGGCGTACGCCTCGCCCTGGTGCAGGTCTGGGCCACGGCCACCATCGCGGCGCTGGTCGCCGGACCCGGCGTGGGGCGGATCATCACCGAAGGCTTCGCGCGCAACCAGTACAGCCAGGGCATGGCCGGGGCGGTCGTGGTCGCCGTCGTCGCTCTGGTCCTGGAGCTGTTCGCCGCCTGGCTGCAGCGGGTCGTCGACCCCGTCCCGCGGGCACCGCGTCCATCGTCACGGAACCGTAAGCAGGAGTTGTCGGACCCGGCGTCTAGGGTTGGCGAAGCGCTCGGCACCGCCGGCCGCTGATCCACCGGACACGCGTGGCCTCCCGCCACGGGACACAGAAGGTTGACTGACATGTTGCTACGACGCCCGCTTGCCGCGGTCCTCACTCTCGGACTCCTTTCGTTCGCCACTGCGTGTGCGGACGACGACCTCGACCCGGACAGCGGGGATGACCCCAGCGCCAGCGCCGGCGGCGGAGGCCAGGTCACTCTCGGCAGCCAGGCCTTCGACGAGGCCGCCCTGGTGACGGCCATGTACGCCGCCGTCCTCGAGGACCACGGCTACGAGGTGGAGACCAAGCTGGTCGACTCCCGACCGGCCTACCTCAGCGAGCTCCCCGGCGACATCGACATCGCGCCCGAGTACGTCGCCGGCCTCGGCGACCAGCTCAACACCGACGCCAACGGCGAGGACGCCCCGGCGATCAGCACGAGCGACACCGACGAGACCCTGGCCGCCATGGCGCCGCTGCTCGAGGCAAAGGGCGTCACCGTGCTCGACGCCTCCCCGGCCACCTCGCAGAACGCCTACTTCGTCACCCAGGAGTTCTCCGACTCCGAGGGCGTGACCAAGCTGTCGGACCTCGAGGGCCAGGCGATCACGCTGGCCGCCGCGCCGGACTGCAAGGGCCGGGCCGACTGCGAGGGCGGCCTGACCGACGTCTACGGCATCGACATCACGCTGCTGCCGCTCGGCTACGCCTCTCCCGAGACGTTCCAGTCGGTGCTCGACGGTGAGTCGCAGCTCGGGCAGACCGGCACGCTCGACGGCACGCTTGCCGACCAGGGCCTGCTGCTGCTCGAGGACGACCGCGGCATCCAGCCCGCGCAGAACCTCATCCCCGCTGTCTCGTCCGAGTTCCTGGCCGAGCACGAGGACATCGAGGCTCCGCTCAACGAGCTGATGGCCGCGCTGGACAATGAGATCCTCGGCGAGCTGCTGGTGCGGGTCACCATCGACCGTGAGTCGGTGCAGGACGTCGCCGAGTCGTTCCTGGAGGACGAGGGTCTCCTCTAGCGCGTTTGTGGTTTCGAGGCTCGCAAGCTCGCACCTCAACCACCGTCCTCCACCGTCGGTGGTTGAGGTGCGAGGCCTCGCACTTGTCCTGAGGTGCGAGCCTCGAAACTTCGCTAGATCTCGTGGGGCCGCAGCCTCAGGGCGGCCGGGTCGACGGTGGCTCGGTTCAGCACCGGTACGACGATGCTCCACCGGCCGTCCTGCTCAGCCGCCTGAGGCACTGGTTTGCCGTCGAGGTTGGCGAACCACAGCATCACGGCGGCCGCGTCCATCCGTCGGTTCTGCTCGACCAGCCAGCCGGTCAGGCGGTGCACCGGCGGCAGGCCGCTGTGCACCAGCGACCGCCCGGCCCACATGTCCCCGATGCCGCGGTGCAGCGTGCGCCACCACTCGTCGGTGCAGGCGGGGATGTGGATGAAGTAGCGGTGCAGGTCACCGGCGAGCACCCGGTCGAGGAAGACCTCGCGCACGGCGGCCGCGTCCGGTGAGGCCTCGACGGCGGCGAGAGCCATCCGCTTGGTCGCCCAGCGGTCACGTAGGTCGTCGATCGAGGCTCGCTGCTGGGTGATCGAGGAGCCGTCGTCGCGGATCCGCCAGTGGTAGACGTCATCGGCCAGCACGTCGAACCGGCCGCCGAGGTAGGCCCGGGTGGTCGTCGGCTGGTCCTCGTAGCGAGTGCCTTCGGGCCACGTGAGGCCGAGAGCGGCCCACCAGGAGGTGCGGTAGAGCTTGTTCCAGGCGAAGACGTCGCCCAGGATCTCGGGGTGCTGGGCTGCGCGGGCCTTCGGCCACGGCGGGTTGTGCAGCCGCCGCATCCAGGGCGGTTCGCGCAGTCCCGTCGACTCCAGGAGCCGGATCGAGCCGGTCACGAAGTCCGACCCGGTCTGGGTGAGCGACTCCACCATCACGGCGTACGCCGTCGGCGGGACGACGTCGTCGGAGTCGGCGAACGCGATGAAGTCGCCGCGCACGTGCCGCAGACCCTCGTTGCGGGCCGCGCCGAGGCCGCGGTTGGCGGTGTGGATGACGCGGATCTGGGAGTGCCGGGCGGCGTAGGAGTCAGCGAGCGCCCCGGAGCCGTCGGTGGAGCCGTCGTCGACGACCACGATCTCCAGGTCTTTGTGCGTCGAGGCCAGGATGCTGTCGAGGCACTCGGGGAGGTAGGCCGCCACGTTGTAGACGGGGACGATCACGCTCACCAGCGACCGCTTCGTCTCCGCGGTCCGACGCCCGAACTTCATGCTCAGACCGTAGTGCCGGATAGCATCCCGACCGTGACCGACCCCGCAGACATCGCGCCCGAGGACTACCCGCGCAAGGTGCTGTTCGTCGCCGGCGCCGGACGCAGTGGCACCAGCACGATGGCCGGGCTGATGCAGATCCTCGGCCTGCACGTGCCGCAGCCCGAGGTCGCCGCGGACGAGACCAACCCCAAGGGGTTCGGCGAGCCGCGCTGGGTGGTCGACCACCACGACCGGCTGCTCAAGGAGGCCGTGGTCCAGGTCAGCGACGCGCGGCCGGACGCCTGGTTCGAGGCCGGCCGGATCGCGACCCGCGAGCCCGAGCGGATCATGACCGCCGAGTGGCTGGAGGGCCACTTCTCCGAAGGCGCGGAGCTGGTGGTCAAGGACCCGCGGCTGAGCTGGTTCCTGTCGCTGTGGCGGGTGGCTGCGATCCGCGTGGGGGCGACCCCCGTGTTCGCGACGATGCTCCGCCCGCCGGCCGAGGTGGTCGGCAGCAAGCAGACCTACTACGCCAACAAGCTCGGGGCTGCGCACCTGACGGCCTCGTGGCTCAACATGCTGCTGCACACCGAGCGGGCCACCCGGGAGTCGGTCGCCGACGGCGGCCGCGTCTTCGTGCGCTACGGCGACCTGCTCGACGACTGGACCAAGGTCACCATGGCCGTGGGCGAGCAGCTCGGCCTGCAGCACGTGATGCACGCCAAGAGCGAGCAGATCCGCGACGGTCACCGCTTCGTCGACCCGTCGCTGCGCCGGATGACCCAGGGCCTCGAAGAGCTCAACCTCCCGCCGCGCCTGCACGAGCTGACCGCGGCCACCTGGGACGAGCTCAACAAGCTCGCCGACCCCGGCGGCGACGCCCCCGAGGTGCACGCGGCCCTGGACCAGCTGCGCGAGGCGTACGTCGACCTCTACGCCGAGTCGGAAGCAATCTCCCGTTCCTCGGTGGTCGCCGCCGAACAGCAGACGAAGCGCGGCGCCAAGGGTCCGGCGAAGCCCGGTCCCGGTCCGGTCGACGCCCCGCGGGCCGCCGACAAGGTGCCGCACGGCCTGCGCGCGATGGTGCCGCCGAAGGCCCGTCGGGCCCTGCGCAGGATGGCGGGCCGCGAGCGGTGACCGCCCACGCCGGCGCGACCGGCATCAGCAACCTCGAGGGCCACACCGAGTTCGACATCGTCTGGCCCTGGACCACGGGCAAGCTGCACCCCGGCACCACCGCGGTGCTGCGGGTCAAGGACGAGGCGCCGTCGCTGCCGTTCGTGCTGCCGCCGCTGCTCCGGGCCTGCGACCACGTGCTGCTGGTCGACAACGGCTCCACCGACGGCACGCCCGACGTCGCTCGCGAGACCGCCGAGGAGGCGGGCCGTGCCGACAAGCTGACGGTGACGTCGTACCCCTTCTCGGTGGCCCGCGCCGGCGCCGAGCACCGCGGGGTCCACGAGCTGTCGGTGCACTCGCTGTCGTACTTCTACAACTGGTGCTTCGCGCAGGTCGCCACCCGCTACTCCTGGAAGTGGGACGGCGACATGGTGCTGACCACCGAGGGCGAGGTGTCCATCGCCGACCTCGGGTGGCAGGTGGGCGACGTGCAGTCGATCATCCGGGTGCCGCGCCACGGGCTCTACCTCGACGGCGACGCCCACGGCTACCTCGATCTCGGCCTCAAGAACGCCGAGGAGTGGGGCTTCCCGATCGGGCCCGACTTCGTCTACACCAAGGCCTTCGAGTGGGAGATCCGCACCACGCCCCCGAAGTGCCGCTCGATCGGCCTGCCGCACGGGCTGTGCGTGGAGCTGAAGTACCTCGACGGCGACGAGTTCGCCCACTGGACCGACCCCTCGTCGTTCGCGACGTCCTGGCGCAACAAGCGCAAGCGGCGGGAGTGGGAGGTCTTCAACGCCCTCCAGGAGGGGACGGTGCCCCCCGGCGTACACGAGATCCACGCGCCTGAGGGCGTCCACATCGTCGACCACGTCACCAAGACCTGGCTCCCCCGCGCTCCCCGGCCCCTGCAGGTGGGCTGAAAGCAGCAAATCGGGCACCTGGGGGTGTCGAGTGCGTCACTTCACATTCCGTTCCCAACGGGGAAGCGGCGCCCTAACCTTGATGTTGACCTGATTGACAGGACGAGCACACCGTCCGGTACCCACACCGGCTCGCACTCCGTAACAGGAGGCGAGTGGTCGGAGGGACTGGAACGAAAGGTTCGAGGAAAATGACACAGCGCTTCAGCGTGGGTGTAGTCGGCGCGGGTCGCGTCGGCGCAGTTCTGGCCGCCAAGCTCGGCGCCGCCGGCCACCACATCGTGGCCGCCGCCGGTGAGTCCGATGCCTCTCGAGACCGCATCGACGCACTGCTGCCCGGCGTCACCATCGACAAGCCGAGCGCCGTCTCGCGGGCCAGCGACCTGCTCCTGCTGACCGTCCCCGACGACATGCTCGGCAACGTCGTCTCCGTGCTCGCTGCCAGTGGCGCGATCCGCGAGGGCCAGTACGTCGTGCACACCTCCGGCCGCCACGGCCTCGCGGTGCTCGCCCCGGCCGCCGCCGTCGGCGCCCGCGTCATCGCACTGCACCCCGCCATGACCTTCACCGGCACCGCGGTCGACCTCGACCGCCTCAGCGGCTGCGTCTTCGGCCTGACCGCCGGCGAGGCGGAGCGCGAGGTCGCGGAGTCGCTCGTCGCCGACCTGGGCGGCCGCGCGAGCTGGGTGCCCGAAGAGATGCGCACGCTCTACCACGCGGGTCTCGCCCACGGCGCCAACCACCTGGTCACCCTGGTCACCGAGGCCATGGAGCTGCTCAACGCCGCCGGCGTCGACGACGCGTCCGCCACCCTGCGCCCGCTGCTCACCGCCGCCCTCGACAACGCCCTCGAGCAGGGCGACGCCGCCCTGACCGGCCCGATCGTCCGCGGCGACGTCAACACCGTGCGCGCGCACCTGGCCGAGATCGCGGCCAGTGCCCCGATCACGCTGCCGTCGTACGTCGCCATGGCCCGGGCCACGCTCGGTCGCGCGGTGACCGACGGCCGGCTGCTGCCGATCCGCGCCCTCAAGATCAACGAGGTCCTCGACGAGGCCCTGGCCGCGACAGCAGTACGTCGGGCGTACCAGCGAGACGTCTGATGACCACCCCGCTGCTCGCGCACACCCGCGCGGAGCTGTCCGACCTGCTCGCGACCCGTCGTGGTCAGGGGGAGCGGGTCGGCTTCGTGCCGACCATGGGCGCCCTGCACGAGGGTCACGCCGGCCTGATGCGGGTCGCCCGCGACCACGTCGGCGACGGTCCGGTCGTGGTCTCGATCTTCGTCAACCCGCTGCAGTTCGGCGCGGGCGAGGACCTCGACCGCTACCCGCGCACGCTGGAGACCGACGTCAAGCTCTGCGAGCGCGAGGGCGTCGACATCGTCTTCGTGCCGAGCGTCGAGGAGGTCTATCCCGGCGGAGAGCCCCAGATCACGGTCGAGCCCGGGCCGCTGGCGGACATCCTCGAGGGCAAGACCCGGCCCGGCCACTTCCGCGGGGTGCTGACCGTCGTGGCGAAGCTGTTCGGGCTGGTCCGGCCCGACGTCGCCGTCTTCGGACAGAAGGACTACCAGCAGCTCGCGCTGATCCGGCAGATGGTCGCCGACCTCTGCATCGCGGTCGAGGTCCTCGGCGCCGAGACCGAGCGCGACTCCGACGGCCTGGCGCTGTCGAGCCGCAACCGCTACCTCGACGAGGAGCAGCGCCGCGAGGCCGTGGTGCTGAGCCGGACGCTGCGCGCCGCCCAGAAGGCCGCGAGGTACGGCGTCGACGTAGCCATCGACGCCGCCCGCGCGGAGCTGCGGGCATCCAAGGGAGTCGACCTCGACTACCTCGCGATCACGACTCCGGAGCTGGGCGAGCTGCCCGACGCCGCCGACATCGCACCGGGCACCGAGGCCCGGATCCTGATCGCCGCTCGGGTAGGCACGACCCGCCTGATCGACAACATGGCCATCACCATCGGAGGGAACAGCTGATGCTGCGCACCATGATGAAGAGCAAGATCCATCGGGCCACCGTGACCCAGGCGGACCTGCACTACGTCGGCTCCGTGACCGTCGACGAGGACCTCCTCGAGGCCGCCGACCTGCTGCCCGGCGAGCTCGTGCACATCGTCGACGTCACCAACGGCGCCCGGATCGAGACCTACACGATCGCTGGCGAGCGCGGCTCCGGCGTGATCGGCATCAACGGCGCCGCGGCCCGGCTGGTCCACCCCGGCGACATCGTGATCCTGATCGGCTACGGCCAGATGGACACCGCCGAGGCCAAGGAGTTCCAGCCGCACGTGGTCTTCGTCGACACCGACAACAAGATCCTCGCCACCGGCTTCGACCCGGCCGAGACGTTCGACGGACCCGGGCTGGCCCGCGGCGACCTGACCGCGCGCTGAGCAGTAGCCTGCGGGAATGTACGACGCAGCGGCGCGCCGCGTCCCGGGGCGACTCACGGCGCCCGACCCCGGGTGGAGCACCCGGGCAGACGTGGTCATCATCGGCTCCGGCATCGCCGGGCTGACCGCGGCGCTGCGGCTCAAGGACGAGGTCGACAAGATCCTCGTCGTCACCAAGGACGTGCTGTCCGCGGGCTCGACGCAGTGGGCCCAGGGCGGCATCGCCGCCGCGCTCGGACCCGGTGACACCCCCGAGCAGCACGAGACCGACACGCTCGTCGCGGGCGCCGGCGCCTGCGACCTCGACGCCGTACGCATCCTGGTCAACGAGGGCCCGGAGGCGGTCCACGAGCTGATCGCGCTCGGCACCAACTTCGACCACGACGACGACGGCGTCATCTCGCTGACCCGCGAGGGTGGCCATCATCGCGACCGGATCGCCCACGCCGGTGGAGACGCCACCGGGGCCGAGATCCAGCGAGCCCTGATCGCCGCGGTCGCTGCGGCTCCAGAGATCGAGGTCATCCAGCATGCGCTGGCCGTCGACCTGCTGCTGGCCGACGACGGCGGCGTCGCCGGTGTCACGCTGCACGTGATGGGGGAGGGCCAGCGCGACGGTGTCGGCGCGGTGCACTGCCGAGCCGTCGTACTCGCCTCCGGCGGGCTCGGCCAGGTCTTCTCCCAGACCACCAACCCCACGGTGTCGACCGGCGACGGGATGGCGCTGGCGCTGCGGGCCGGGGCCACGCTGCGCGACCTGGAGTTCGTGCAGTTCCACCCGACCGTGATGTACCTCGGTCCCGAGTCCGTCGGTCAGCAGCCACTGATCTCCGAGGCGGTACGCGGCGAGGGCGCCGTGCTCGTCGACGCTCTGCCGGAGGAGGGGGGCAACCGGTTCATGCAGGGCGTGCACGAGCTGGCCGACCTGGCTCCTCGCGACGTGGTCGCGAAGGCGATCATGCGCAGGATGCTCGATACCGGTCGTCCCCACATGTGGCTGGACGCCCGTCATCTGGGCCGGGGATCTTTCGGTGATCGAGTAGGCGGCGAGGAACGAGCCGCCGTATCGAGATTCTGGGAGAAGCGGTTCCCGACCATCCTGGCCACCGCGCGGTCGCACGGCGTCGACCCGGTCACCGAGCTGATCCCCGTTGCGCCCGCCTGCCACTACGCGTCCGGCGGTGTGCGCACCGACCTGCAGGGGCGCTCCGACGTGCCCGGTCTCTACGCCACCGGCGAGGTGGCCTGCTCCGGAGTGCACGGCGCCAACCGGCTGGCCTCCAACTCCCTGCTCGAAGGCCTCGTCTTCTCCCGCCGGATCGCGGCCGTGCTGCCCGGCGAGCTGCGGCCGTGGTCGGAGCCCGTGGCCGACGGGCGCACCGAGGGACTGGTCTCCGGGCAGGTACGCCGCGAGCTCCAGGAAGTGATGACCTCCCGGGTCGGTGTGCTCCGCAACGCCGAGGGTCTGGCCGAGGCCATCGAGATGCTGGACAAGCTCGCGACGACCGAGGCGTACGCCGTCGACCTCGAGTCGTGGGAGACCACCAACCTGCTCACCATCAGCGAGGCGCTGACCGACGCCGCCGGGCTCCGCGAGGAGACTCGCGGCTCGCACTGGCGCGACGACTTCCCCGATCGCGACGACGCCGACTTCGCCGGCCACTTCGACACGGTGATGTCCGACGGCGTCGACCACGACCACCTTCTCGCCGGCACCGGCGACCGACGGAGACGCGACATGACGCCGTACGACGCCCTGCCCAGCGACCTGATCGCGGAGCTGACCGACGCCGGTCTCGACCCGGCGGCGATCTACGAGGAGATCACCGAGGCGCTGGAGGAGGACCTGCCCGGCGGCGCCGACGACGCCACCAGCGCAGCGACCATCCCGGCCGATGCCCACGGGGTCGCCGACTTCGGCGCGCGCGAGCCGGGGGTGGTGGCCGGGCTGGGCGTGGCCGCGATGGTCTTCCACTACGTCATGGGCGACGACGTCAAGATCACCGACCGCCGCTCCGACGGCTCCCGGGTCGTGGCCGGCGACATCGTGCTGCGCGTCGAGGGCCCGACCCGCGGCCTCCTCACCGCCGAGCGCACCGCCCTCAACTTCGCGTGTCACCTCTCCGGTGTCGCCACCGCGACGGCAGCCTGGGTCGACGCGCTCGACGGCACCAACGCGCGGGTGCTCGACACCCGCAAGACGCTGCCCGGCTTCCGCGCGCTGCAGAAGTACGCCGTCCGGTGCGGCGGCGGCGTCAACCACCGGTTCAGCCTCGCCGACCGCGGCCTGGTCAAGGACAACCACGTGATCGCCGCGGGTGGCGTGGTGCCGGCGTACCAGGCCGTGGTGGCGGCGTACCCCGGACTCGGCGTGGAGGTCGAGGTGACCGACCTCGACCAGCTGCGCGAGCTGCTCGACGCCGGGTGCACCGAGATCCTGCTCGACAACATGTCCAGCGAGACCATGGCCGAGGCGGTCCGGATCAACGCCGGCCGGGCCACGCTCGAGGCCTCGGGCGGGCTCACCATCGAGCGCGCCCGCGAGGTCGGGGCGACCGGGGTCGACTTCATCTCGGTCGGCGCGCTCACCCACTCGGTCAAGGTCTTCGACATCGGCATGGATCTGCACCCGATGACCCTCCTGGCAGCCGACATCGGCAACGCGCACACCGTGCTCGGGCTGATCGCCGACGGCGAGGTCTCGGCGGACTGGCGGGTCGCGACCGACGAGCGGCGTACCGCCGACGAGTGGGCCGTGCTGATCCGCGGGCTGCTCGGCGCCGAACCAGCCCAGATCGACGGAATTGCGGTGTGCGCCACCGTGCCGGCCGTGCTGCACGAGTGGCGCGACATGCTCAACCGGCATTTCGCGCACGTGCCGCAGGTGGTAGTCGAGCCGGGAGTGCGCACCGGAGTGCCGATATTGATGGACAATCCGCGCGAGGTCGGAAGTGACCGCATCATCAATGCCCTCGCCGCCGCGACAATCTACGGCGGACCCGCGATCGTGGTCGATTTCGGCGGCACTGCCACCACGTTCGACGTCGTCAGCGAAGCCGGCCAGTACATCGGCGGCGCGATTGCGCCCGGAATAGAGATATCGCTCGAAGCACTCGGTAGGCGCGGAGCGCAGCTGCGCAAGGTGGAGCTGATGCGCCCGCGGTCGGTGATCGCGAAGAACACCGTGGAGGCGCTGCAGTCGGGGATGCTGTTCGGGGTCGCCAGTCAGGTCGAAGGGATCGTGGCGCGGATGACGGCCGAGCTCGGCGTCGCCCCCGGCGAGATACAGGTGATAGCGACGGGATATCTCGCGGGTCTGGTGCTCGACGAATGCGGGTGCTTTACCGCGCATTCTCCGTGGCTCACGCTCAAGGGCCTGGAAATGGTCTTTGCGCGTAACTCGTAAACCGTAATCCTAATTTCCCTTTTGAGTTCTTGGGTGGAATGATCGACGCGCTATCCATCTAGTCGATATCGAGGACGTAAACATGGCGCAGAAGGTCAACATCATTCTTGTCGACGACATCGACGGAAGCGACGCGGTCGAGACCGTCAGCTTCGGACTCGACGGCACGACGTACGAGATCGACCTCAACAAGAAGAACGCCGCCGGCCTGCGGGACGCGATTTCGAACTATGTCGGCCACGCCCGCAAGGTCTCCGGCACCCGCGGCCGCCGCTCGGCGTCCTCGAGGACCAACATGGGCCCGACCGCCCGCGAGGTCCGCGACTGGGCCCGCTCCAACGGCTACTCCGTGCCCGACCGCGGCCGGATCCCCGCCGACATCCGCGAGGCCTTCGACAACGCCAACTGACCTGGAACCGGTGGTCGAGCTTGTCGAGACCCCTCACCGCGTCTCGGCCCGCCGGTCGCGACCTCGCAAGCTCGGTCGCGCGGCTTGCTCGACGACCAAATGAACGCCCGCGGGCCTCGCAAGCTCGGCCACGTGCGTTCGCTCTTAGCGGACGCCCTGTGACGCTTCTGGGGAACGCGTAGGCTGATGGAGGGGTTGAACCCCATGTGCCTCCCCGTCCGTACGGTGGGCGGGAGGACCCCGAAGCTTCAGGAGCGATGCGCATGTTCGAGCGGTTCACAGACCGAGCCCGACGAGTAGTCGTGCTGGCCCAAGAAGAGGCCCGCATGCTCTCCCACAACTACATCGGCACCGAGCACATCCTGCTGGGTCTCATCCACGAGGGTGAGGGCGTAGCAGCCAAGGCCCTCGAGAGCCTCGACATCTCGCTCGAGGCCGTGCGCGCCCAGGTCGAGGAGATCATCGGCCAGGGTCAGCAGGCGCCGAGCGGCCACATCCCCTTCACCCCGCGCGCCAAGAAGGTGCTCGAGCTGTCCCTGCGCGAGGCGCTGCAGCTCGGCCACTCCTACATCGGCACCGAGCACATCCTGCTCGGCCTGATCCGCGAGGGGGAGGGCGTCGCCGCCCAGGTGCTGCAGAAGCTCGGCGCCGACCTCAACCGGGTCCGCCAGCAGGTCATCCAGCTGCTGTCCGGCTTCCAGGGCAAGGAGTCGACGCAGGCTGCCGCGGCCCAGGGCCAGGGCGGGGACGCTCCGTCGTCGTCGTTGGTGCTCGACCAGTTCGGCCGCAACCTGACCCAGGACGCCCGCGAGGGCAAGCTCGACCCGGTCATCGGGCGCGAGCAGGAGATCGAGCGGGTCATGCAGATCCTCTCGCGGCGGACGAAGAACAACCCCGTGCTGATCGGTGAGCCCGGTGTCGGCAAGACGACGATCGTCGAGGGCCTGGCCCAGGACATCGTCAAGGGCAACGTGCCCGAGACGCTCAAGGACAAGCAGATCTACACGCTCGACCTGGGCGCCCTGGTCGCCGGCTCGCGCTACCGCGGTGACTTCGAGGAGCGCCTGAAGAAGGTGCTCAAGGAGATCCGCACCCGCGGCGACATCGTGCTGTTCATCGACGAGATCCACACCCTCGTCGGCGCCGGCGCGGCCGAGGGCGCGATCGACGCCGCCAGCATCCTCAAGCCGATGCTGGCCCGCGGCGAGCTGCAGACCATCGGTGCGACCACGCTCGACGAGTACCGCAAGTACCTCGAGAAGGACGCCGCCCTCGAGCGCCGCTTCCAGCCGATCCAGGTCGCCGAGCCGTCGA
The DNA here is from genome assembly GCA_963769475.1 of uncultured Actinomycetota bacterium. Taxonomy (GTDB): domain Bacteria; phylum Actinomycetota; class Actinomycetes; order Propionibacteriales; family Nocardioidaceae; genus Nocardioides. Next base: position 365,571 of record CAVYLX010000011.1, read on the forward strand.
TCGCCCACACGATCGAGATGCTCAAGGGCCTGCGCGACCGCTACGAGGCGCACCACCGGGTGACCATCACCGACGAGGCACTGGTCTCGGCCGCGACCCTGGCCGACCGCTACATCTCCGACCGGTTCCTCCCCGACAAGGCCATCGACCTGATCGACGAGGCCGGCTCGCGGCTGCGGATCCGCCGGATGACGGCGCCCGCCGACCTGCGCGAGTACGACGACAAGATCGGCGAGGTGCGGGCCCGCAAGGAGGCCGCGATCGACGGTCAGGACTTCGAGGCGGCCGCTCGTCTGCGCGACGAGGAGAAGCAGCTCATCCTGAAGAAGTCCGAGCGCGAGAAGCAGTGGCGCGCGGGCGACATGGACGAGGTTGCCGAGGTCGACGAGGAGCTGATCGCCGAGGTGCTCGCCGTGGCGACCGGCATCCCGATCGTGAAGCTCTCCGAGGAGGAGTCGACCCGGCTGCTCAACATGGAGGACGAGCTGCACAAGCGCGTCATCGGCCAGGAGGAAGCCGTCAAGGCGATCTCGCGGGCGATCCGGCGTACCCGTGCCGGCATGAAGGACCCGAAGCGCCCCGGTGGCTCGTTCATCTTCGCCGGCCCGTCCGGTGTCGGTAAGACGTGGCTGTCCAAGACGCTGGCGGAGTTCCTGTTCGGCGACGAGGACGCACTGATCCAGCTCGACATGAGCGAGTTCAGCGAGAAGCACACCGTCTCGCGGCTGTTCGGCTCGCCTCCGGGCTACGTCGGCTACGAAGAGGGCGGGCAGCTGACCGAGAAGGTGCGGCGCAAGCCGTTCTCGGTGGTGCTGTTCGACGAGGTCGAGAAGGCCCACCCCGACATCTTCAACAGCCTGCTGCAGATCCTGGAGGAAGGTCGCCTGACCGACTCCCAGGGTCGGGTCGTGGACTTCAAGAACACCGTCATCATCATGACCACGAACCTCGGCACCAAGGACATCTCCAAGGGCGTCAACCTCGGCTTCCAGCAGAACGGCGGCGAGGGCTCCTACGAGCGGATGAAGAGCAAGGTCAAGGAAGAGCTCAAGCAGCACTTCCGGCCGGAGTTCCTCAACCGGGTGGACGAGATCATCGTGTTCCCGCCGCTGACGCAGGAGCAGATCGTGCACATGGTCGACAACATGATCGCGGGCGTCGAGCTGCGGCTCAAGGACCGCGACATGTCGCTCGAGCTGACCCAGCCGGCGAAGAACCTCCTGGCCGAGCGGGGCTTCGACCCGGTGCTGGGTGCGCGTCCGCTGCGTCGCACCATCCAGCGCGAGATCGAGGACGTCCTCTCCGAGAAGATGCTGTTCGGTGAGGTCGGCCCGGGCCAGATCGTGCTGGTCGACGTAGAGGGCGAAGGTCCGACGGCGTCGTTCACGTTCAAGGGCCAGAAGGTCGGCCAGATGCCCGACGTGCCCCCGTTCGAGACCGCCGAGGTGGCGGCCTCCGACTCCGGCGGCGTCATCGACGAGCCCGAGGGACCGCGCGACGTACCGAAGTCCGGTGGCGGCGACGCCAGCGGCGAGGCCGGCGCAGCCGGCTGACCCCGAACCACACGCTGACCCGTCAGGAACGTTCCTGACGGGTCAGCGTCATTTCGGATGCGGATCGGTGCGTCGATAGGCTCCCGCTCATGTTGTTCACGGCGAGCACGGTCAAGGACTCCGCGGCCGGGCTGAAGACGTTCGTCGAGCGCAACCTGGCGGGCGGCGTCGACCACATGTTCTTGTTCATCGATGACTTCGACGCGAAGGTCACCAAGGAGCTCAACACGCACCCGCACGTGACCGCGATCCCCACCGGTCCCAACTGGTGGCTCGGGAAGCGGCCCCGGCAGCTCAACGCGCGGCAGCGGATCAACGCCAACGTGGCCAAGGTGATGCTGGCGCCGTTTCCGTGGGCCGAGTGGCTGTTCCACATCGACGGCGACGAGGCCCTGCAGCTCGACCGACAGGCACTCGCGGACCTCCCTCCCGAGATCGGCAACGTCCGGGCGGCCGTGCTCGAGGCGGTCAGCCGCAAGCAGTGGCCGGGTGGGCGGGTGACCCACTTCAAGCGGATGCTCGAGTCGGAGGAGCTGACCCTGCTGCAGGTGCTCGGCCTGATCGACGAGCCCCTCAACGGCTACTACTTCCACGGTCACTGCGAGGGGAAGTCCGGGCTGCGGCCGCGGATGGACCGCTGGCTGACCCTGCACGACGTACACGATGCGGCGCAGGAGCTGGTGCCGGCGACGGACGACGGCAAGGGCGACTGGGTCCGCGTGCTGCACTACGAGTCCTGGTCGGGTGAGGAGTTCGTCCGTAAGTGGGTGAACATCCTCGAGTCCGGGTCCAAGGTCAGCTTCCGCCCGGCGCGCGAGCCCACCGCGGTCGCGCTGCGCGCGCTGGTCGCCCGCAACCTGCCCGAGAAGAAGCTGCGCGGCTACCTGATGCAGATCTTCGAGCGCACCACCGAGGACGACTTCGAGACCCTGCTCGACCTCGGCCTGCTCGAGCAGATCGACCCGCTTGCCGGCAAGCACAAGCCTGAGCGGCTCGGTGCCGAGCGCCAGGCCCAGCTCGAGGCACTGCTGGCCGCGATCGAGCCCGAGGTCAAGTGGCCCTTCCACACCGGGCGTACGGCGGCCGGTCTCGCGGCCACCCTCGAACGCGCCACCGCGCGCCTCGATGATGCCTTGGCGGCCGACGTCCGCGACGGCTGGAAGATGCCCGCCGAGCTCCTCGCCACCCCCGACACCGTTGACCCGTCCGCACCCGGTTCCTGAGGAGCCGAGGGACGAGGCGTCTCGAAGGGCGGACGGGTCAACCTCAGGGCAGCGCGTAGGTCGAGGGTGCCGCCTGGGTGAGCAGTCCGTCGTCGATCAGGCTGGCGAGGCAGCGCTCCCGTTGGGTCTCGTCGGACCAGACCGCGTCCAGGCGGCTGCGGTGCACCGGGCCCTCCGCGTCGCGCAGCACCCCGAGCAGCCGGCCGCGGCACTGACGATCGGTGCCGGCCCAGGTCTGGGCGACCCGCGCCGGACCGTCGTACGCCGGATGGCCGGCCAGTCGCCAGGCGCACAGCGTCGCCACGGGACAGCGGTCGCACTGCGGCCTGGCGGCGGTGCAGACCAGGGCACCGAGCTCCATCACCGCGACCGCCCAGGTGGCGGCCGTTGCCTCGTCGTCGGGGAGCAGGTCGGCAGCCACGGCCCGCTCGGCCGCGGTCACCGAACGCGACGGGAACTCGACTCCCGACACGGCCCGCCCCAGCACGCGGCGCACGTTGGTGTCGAGCACGACGTGCCGGCGACCGAACGCGAAGCTGGCGATGGCTGCGGCTGTGTAGTCGCCGACGCCGGGCAGCGCGATCAGGTCGTCGTACGCCGCCGGCACCTCACCCCCGTGGCGCTCCACGATCGCGACGGCGGCAGCGTGCAGCCGCAGCGCGCGACGCGGGTAGCCCAGGCGGCCCCACATCCGCACCGCCTCACCCGTGGCCTCCTCGGCCAGGTCGGCAGGCCGCGGCCAGCGCTCCAGCCATGCCTCGTGCACCGGGAGCACGCGAGCCACCGGGGTCTGCTGGAGCATGAACTCGGAGACCATCACCGACCACGGCGAGGCCGCCGGGCCGCGCCACGGCAGGTCGCGGGCGTGGTCGGCGTACCAGTCGAGAACGCGGTCCTGGAGCTCCACAGGCCCCATTGTGTAACGGAGTGGCACCCCCACCTCGGCGGGGCTGAGAACTAGCGTTCGCACCATGACGTCGATGACTCGGGGGCCGCTGCCTCCGGGGGTGTACTGGCGGCGCCGGGTCTTGGTCCTGGGACTCGCGCTGGTGCTGGTGGTGATCTTCGCCAATGTGCTGCGCGGCGGGAGTGACGGCGCCTCCGACGACGACGGCGGTGTCGCCGAGCAGGCGGCCGGCTCGCCGACGTCCACGCCCACCGACGACCCGACCCGGAAGCAGGGCGGGAAGAAGAACAAGCCGAAGAAGACGCCGACCACCACGCCGATGCCGGAGCCGACCGGGCCCTGTCTCGAGGACGACATCCTCGTGCAGCCCGTGGTCGAGAAGGCGGTCGCCGGCACCGACGTGATGATCGGGCTGGAGCTCCGCACCCGGACCGCCGAGGCCTGCACCTGGCAGGTCTCGCCGGACCACCTGACCCTGAAGGTGACCTCCGGCTCGGACGACATCTGGGCCAGCCGCGAGTGCCCGCGCGCGGTGCCGGTCACCGACGTCGTGGTGCGGCAGGACTTCACCACGAAGGTGGGCGTGGTCTGGAACGGCCAGCGCTCCGACGCGGGGTGTACCCGCAACGCGGGCTGGGCGATGCCCGGCTACTACCACGTCGCCGCGGCGCCGCTCGGCGGCGAGCCCGCGGAGGTCCAGTTCCAGCTCACGAAGCCGATCGCCGAAGTGATCACCCAGAGCCCGAAGCCGAACCAGACCAAGAACCCGGACCAGAACCAGAACCAGAACCCCGAGAACAACCCGGGCCGCGAGAACTAGACGTAGCGCTCCAGGATCGTCGACTCGGCCAACCGGGTCAGGCCCTCGCGGACGCTGCGGGCGCGCAGCTCGCCGACGCCCTCGACTGCCTGCAGATCTTCTACGCCGGCCGAGAGCAGCTTCTGCATGGTGCCGAAGTGCTCGACCAGCCGGTCGACCACCGGCCCCGGGAGCCGCTGCACCTTGGCGAGCAGGCGGAAGCCGCGCGGGGTCACCGCTCCGTCGAGGTGGTCGTTGGTGCCGATGCCGAGTGCGCGGGCGGCCGCGGCCGGGTCGACCAGCTCGGTGGCGGAGAGCGCCTCGAGCCGGGCCAGCAGCGCCTCGGGCGACTTGCCGCGACGGCCGGTCGGCACGTAGTCGCGGATCACCAGCTCGCGCTCGCTGTCGACGCCGGTGATCAGCTCCTCGAGCTGGAGCGAGAGCAGGCGGCCGTCGGTGCCGAGCTCGAGCACGTAGTCCTCGATCTCGCGCGCGATCCGGGTCACCATCTCCAGCCGCTGGGCGACCACGGCGACGTCGCGCACGGTGACCAGGTCCTCGATCTCCAGTGCGGACAGGGTGCTGGAGACCTCGTCGAGCCGCTGCTTGTAGCGCTCCAGCGTCGCCAGCGCCTGGTTGGCGCGGGACAGGATCTGGGCGGAGTCCTCGAGCACGTGGCGGGTCTCGCCGACGTAGGCGGCAATGATCTGCATCGACTGCGACACCGAGATCACCGGGAAGCCGGTCTGCTTGGCGACCCGCTCCGCGGTGCGGTGGCGGGTGCCGGTCTCTTCCGACGGGATGGTGTGGTCGGGCATCAGGTGTACGGCGGCGCGGCTGATCCGCGTGATGTCGGCGTCGACGATGATGCCGCCGTCCATCTTCGCCAGCTCGCGCAGGCCGGTGGCGGTGAAGGGCACGTCGAGGGTGAAGCCGCCGGTGGCGATCGACTCGACGACCTTGTCGCTGCCGAGCACGATCAGGGCGCCGGTGCGTCCGCGGAGGATCCGTTCGAGGCCGTCCCGCAGGGCGGTGCCGGGGGCGATCGAGGCCAGGGTCTCGCGGAGCCGCAGCGCCTCTTCGGAACGGTCTGGGCCCGGCACTCTTCTCCTCGGTTGTCGAGCGTTGTCGAGACACGGTTGGTGTCGACGTCGTCGCCTCGGAGTCTAACCGTCGTCGACGACCTCGAGAGCGTGCTTCGTCCGCTGGACGAGGTTGAGCAACCGAAGTGCGGACACCACGTCGGGTGCCTCGACCACGCGCATGCCGTCGACCCGGCGGTCCGAGCGCTCCGAACGGACACCCCGCTCGCCGGGCGGAGCGGGCACGATCGCCATCTGGAACCCGAGCCGTGCGGCCTCCGAGATCCGCTGCGGCAGGTCGCGGACCCGGCGCAGCTCACCGGCCAGCCCGAGCTCGCCCATCGCCACCACGCCTTCCGGCAACGGGCTGACGAACGTCGCCGAGGCCAGCGCGATCGCCACCGGCAGGTCGGTCGCCGGGTCCGACAGCTTGGCGCCACCGACGGTGGAGGCGAACACGTCGTGGCCGTGGAGGCGGATGCCGGCGTGCTGCTGCAGCACCGCGAGCACCATCGCGATCCGCGAGGAGTCCAACCCCGACGTGGTGCGGCGAGGCCGCTCGAGTGGTGAGGGTGTGACCAGCGCCTGCACCTCGGCGAGCATCGGCCGCCGGCCCTCCATGGTGACCGCGACGCAGGTGCCGGCGACGCGTCCGTGGTGGTTCTCGACGAAGAGGCCGGTGGGGTCGGTGACCGCGGTGATGCCCTCGGTGGCGAGGTCGAAGCACCCGACCTCGTCGACCGGGCCGAAGCGGTTCTTGATCGCGCGGACCATCCGGAAGCGTGAGTTGCGGTCGCCCTCGAAGTGGAGCACCACGTCGACGAGGTGCTCGAGCACCCGCGGCCCGGCGATCGAGCCGTCCTTGGTGACGTGACCGACGAGCACGGTGGTGATGTTGCGCGTCTTGGCGACCCGGATCAGCGCGGCCGCGACCTCCTTGACCTGGGTGACCCCGCCAGGCACGCCGTCGATGCCCGAAGCACCGATGGTCTGGATGGAGTCGACGACCAGCAGGGTCGGCCGCACCTCTTCGATGTGGGTGAGGATCGCGCCGAGGTCGGTCTCGGCGGCGAGGTAGAGCTCGTCGTGCACGCCGCCGGTGCGGTCGGCCCGTAGCCGCACCTGGCTGGCCGACTCCTCACCGGTGACGTAGAGCGTGCGGTGGCTGAGGCGAGCGGTCTGCGCGGCCACCTCGAGGAGCAGCGTGCTCTTGCCGACGCCGGGCTCACCGGCGAGCAGGATCGCCGCACCCGGCACCAGCCCGCCGCCGAGCACCCGGTCGAGCTCCGGCACCCCGCAGCTGCGCGACCGCGACTCCTCGACCGAGACCTGCCCGATCGGCACAGCTGGCGTGGTCACCGGGCCGGCAGTCGCGCGCAGGGTCGGCGCGGAGAGCTCGGCCACGGACCCCCAGGCCTGGCACTCACCGCAACGACCGACCCACTTGCCGGTCTCCCACCCGCACTCGGAGCAGCGGTAGGCGGGGCGGGGCGGTTTGGTCTTGGTCGGGGCGGCCATGGCCCGAGGTTAGGCGGCGGCACCGACAAGGTTGCGCCAACCCGCTGACGCCACAACGAGCGCCGTTATGCTGTCGTTTGGAACGATCCAGAGGCGAGCTGTCGACGACATGGGAGGTGCGGCATGAGCAGGTTGGCTTCGCCCGCGCCCACCCTGGCCGACGTTGCCGAGCGGGCCGGCGTATCCCGCCAGACGGTGTCCAACGCGGTCAACAACCCCGACCTCCTGCGCGCGGACACCCTGTCGCGGGTGCAGCAGGCGATCGCCGATCTCGGCTATGTGCCCAACCGGGCCGCGCGCAACCTCCGCACCCGCGCCTCCCACCTGATCGGGCTGCGGATGAGCCCGGCCCAGGAGTTCACGGCCAACGCCGCCATGGACCGGTTCGTGCACTCGCTGGTCGAGACCTCACGCGAGGCCGGCTACCACGTGCTGCTGTTCGCCGGCGATGCCCAGGACCCCCTCACCGGCTACGACGACCTGCTCCGCTCCACTGCGGTCGACGCCTTCGTGGTCACCGACACCTATCTCGGCAACCCGCAGGCCGTCTGGCTGAGGGAGCGGCGGGCGCCGTTCGTGGCGTTCGGCCGGCCCTGGGACGACCCCGGGGCGACCCACCCCTGGGTCGATGTCGACGGCGCCGCCGGCACCGAGATCGCCACCAACCACCTGCTCGACAAGGGACACCAGCGCGTCGCCTGGATCGGCTGGCGCAAGGACCAGTGGATCGGCGAGGACCGCCGCGCGGGCTGGAGCCGGGCGCTGAAGGCCCGTGGGCTGTCCACCACCGGCATGGCCGGCCGGGTCGACGACACCGTGCACAGCGGCCGCGAGGCCAGCGCGTTGATGCTCGACGAAGCGCAGCCGTCGGCGTTCGTCTGCGCCTCCGACACCTTGGCGATGGGCGTGCTCCACACCCTGGCCGACCGCGGGCTCAGCGCCGGCCACGACATCGCGGTGGTCGGCTTCGACGACTCGCAGGTGGCCCAGGTGGTGCAGCCCGGACTCACCTCCGTGCGCCAGCCGCTCGAGCTCGCTGCCGTCGAGATCGTCAAGGCCCTCGAAGGGCTCCTGGCGACCCCCGCCTCAGTCGGGCCCGGCGTGATGCTGACCCCGACGCTCGCGGTGCGCGACACCAGCTGAGCCGCTCCCGCGCGCTTGTAACTCAGTGTTCAGACCTCTACCCAGGTGTTTGAACACCCGGACTGTGCACCAAACCCTGAGTTACAAGCCGCCTCCCGAAAACCGGATGACTCCGGTCGCCACACCGTGACAACCTCGAGGGACGCCCTGACCGAGGAGAAACCAATGCGCGCTGCTGACACGCCCCGGACCCCCATCCGACTCGCCGTGGAGCAGCCCCTTGCCCTCACCACTCTTCTCACCGCTCAACCTCGGGATCGTCGCGCACGTTGATGCCGGCAAGACCAGCCTGACCGAACGCCTGCTGTTCGAGGCCGGTGTCATCGACGCCCCTGGCAGCGTCGACGCCGGCACCACCCGCACCGACTCGCTCGACCTGGAGCGCCGCCGCGGCATCACCATCCGCGCGGCCGTCACGTCGTTCGCGATCGACGAGATCGCGGTCAACCTCGTCGACACTCCCGGCCACCCCGACTTCATCGCCGAGGTCGAGCGGTCGCTCGGTGTCCTCGACGCGGCCGTGCTGGTGCTGTCGTCGGTCGAGGGCGTCCAGCCGCAGACCGTGGTCATCTGGCGCGCGCTGCAGCGGATCGGCGTGCCGACGGTGCTGTTCGTCAACAAGGTCGACCGCAGCGGGGCCGACGTGGCGGCAGTCCTCGAGCAGGTACGCCGCCGGCTGACCCCGCACGTGGTCGAGCTGGCCCGTGTCAGCGGCGAGGGCGGTCGCGATGCCGTCGTCGCCGGCGTACCGCTCACCGACGAGTCGGTCGTCGCCGGTGTGGCCGAGGCCGACGAGCGGGTGCTCGCCCGGTGGGCGGCTCGTGACCCGGCTCGACCACCATGCGCCGGTCACCATCGGCCGGCCGCCCCGTCGCCTGCGGCACGGGTCTGACCGGCTCGACCGGGCGAGCTGGTTCCGCACCATGCTGCGGTGACGGCTCAGGAATCCCCGGCTGGCCGGGGATCCCTGAACATGTCAGGCAATGCATTGCCCCACAAGTGCAGGGAGTGCCTGCCCGGTGTGACGCCTGGGACTCAGAAGACCTTCGACCAGAGGTTGACGGCGTAGTCGACCTCGAGGCCTTCGTGGTGGCGCAGGATCTCGTCGGCCACCTCGGGCTTGAACTCGATCCGCACCACGGCCTCGAGGTCCGCACGCGACCCGAACCGCCAGCCCATGTCCACCGGAGTCCGCGTCCAACCACGCATTGCCCAGAACCGCTCGATCTCCACAGGCGGAGGCAGGTGCGGGTAGCCCCGCCGGAACCACGCCCCGAACGTCGAGCGCGAGCCGTCGTTGTCGATGACCAGCGCGGTGCCGCCCCGGCGTACGACGCGGTCGAGCTCGGCCAGGCCCGGCTCGCAGCCGGGGCCGAAGAAGTAGGCCCAGCGCGCCTGGACGACGTCGACGGACTGGTCCGGCAGCGGCACCGACTGGGCGGTGCCGGCGAGGAGCGAGACGTTGTCCAGCCCTCGAGTACGCCGGCCCGCCAGCGCCAGCAGCTCGGGATGCGGCTCGAGCCCGATGACCGCAGCTGCGGTCGACGAGAAGCGCGGCAGGTGGAAGCCGGTGCCGCAGCCGAGGTCGAGCACGGTCCGGTCCGACCACGAGACCAGCGACTCCATCGCGGCCCACAGCCGGCCGTCGGGGTCGGCGGCACGGTTCTCGACCTCGTAGGTCTCGGGTGTCTTCCAGATGTTGGGGCTGGGGACTGCCCCACGCAGCGGCCGGGTCAGAGGCTCAGATGCGCACGAGGCCGGCGGGCGTCTGCACCTGCACGGCGATCACGCCGGGGGTCCCGTGGGGAGCAGCCCACTCGACCTTCACGTCCTCGAGCGGTGCCTCGACGGTCTCGCCGAGCCACTCGCTCACGCGCTGCGGGTCGCCGGCGATCTCCAGGCAGGCCAGGGAGAGCGTGCCGTCGGCGCCGGCCGACGGGTGCAGCTCGGCCGGCCCTTCCCACTGGATGAAGAACGGGAGCTGCGGGTCGGCGATCAGGCCGTTGACGCCGATCTGCTGCCAGCGCAACTCGGTGCCGTCGGGACGGTGCCGGCTGCCCTTGGCCGCCTCACGACCGAGACGGGTCTCGACCACGCTGATGTCGTCGACAGCAACGACCCAACCGAGCCAGCCACCGCCGGCAGCCGAGCGCGCACGCACGGCCTGGCCGAACGGAGCCTTGTCGGAGGCGGGGTGGTCCAGCACCTCGACGATCTCGAGATACGTGTGGTCGGCCAGAGGCAGGATCATGTTGCGGGTGCCGAACCGCGGGTGTACCCCGCCGTCCGCGAAGTCTCGGCCGAGCAGTCGCCCGATGCGCGAGGCGGTGCTGACGAGACCATCCGGTCCTGCTGCGAAAGAGAGATGGTCGAGGCGCATGCCAGACATTCTCTGCATCCCCGCGAACCCCCGAGACGGCGGGGTCATCTTCTCTTGACGTCGAGACGTTGACCCTTAATGCGGATCGGCTGGGTGCAACGCGAGAGCCGACCGCGACCGCACGTGTGCCTCGCAGTGCCGCACCAGCTCGGCGTACGCCGGCTCGCCCATCAGCTCGGTCAGCTCGGCGGCAGAGGTGATGTAGACCGGCTCGACGGCGACGTGTGCCTCGGTGTTGCCGGTGCAGTACCAGTCGAGGTCGTGGCCGCCCGCGCCCCAGCCGCGCCGGTCGTACTCGCCGATCGAGATCTCGGTGTACGTCGTGCCGTCCTGCCGCTCAACGTCGCGGAAGGTACGCCGGATGGGCAGCTGCCAGCAGACGTCCGGCTTGGTCTCGAGCGGGTTGCGTCCCTGCTCGAGGGCCAACGCGTGCAGGGCGCAGCCGGCGCCGAGGTGGAAGTCCTCGCGGTTGTGGAAGACGCACGCACTCTGGCCGTCGACCTCGATCGTGAGCGTCTTGCGCTCGCCGTCCTCGTCGGTCTCGATCCAGTCCTTCTTCTTGGCCGGGCGGTCCTCGGGCTTGAACTGCCACAGCCTCTCGTCGAGCTGCTTGACGAAGCCGGCCACCCGCTTCTCGTCGGCCTTGCCGGCGAAGTGCGCGCCGAGCGTGCAGCAGCCGACGTCGGGAGACGTGCTGTAGATGCCAGGGCAGCCCTGGCCGAAGATGCAGGTGTAGCTCGAGGTCAGCCAGGTGAGGTCGCAGCGCAGCATCTCGCTGTCGTCGGCCGGGTTGACGAACTCCACGAAGGCGCGCGGAAACACAAGGTCGACTTCGGGCATGCCATCAGCCTACGGCCCTGCGGGACAACGGGCCCGGTAGGTTGGAGGCATGCGCCTCGGCGTCCTCGACATCGGTTCCAACACCGGCCATCTGCTGGTGGTGGATGCCCACGACGGCGCAGCACCGCTGCCGGCGTTCTCGCACAAGCAGCCGCTGCGGCTGGCCGAGCACCTCGACAAGGACGGCGCGGTCACGCAGGCCGGGCTGGATGCGCTGGCCGGCTTCGTGGCCGATGCGCTGGTCGTCGCCGAGGACAAGGGCTGCGAGGAGATGCTGTCGTTCGCGACCTCCGCGGTCCGCGACGCCGGCAACTCCGAGCGCGTCCTCGGCCTGGTGCACGAGCGCACGGGCGTCGACATCGAGGTGCTCTCGGGTGAGGACGAGGCGCGGCTGACCTTCCTCGCCGTACGCCGCTGGTTCGGCTGGTCCGCCGGTCGCCTGGCGGTCTTCGACATCGGTGGCGGGTCGCTCGAGATCGCCGGCGGCACCGACGAGCGGCCGGACACGGCCTGGTCGCTGCCGCTGGGTGCTGCCCGGCTCGCCCGCAGCTTCTTCGAGGAGATGCCCGACGAGGCAGGGCTGCGCAAGCTCCGCAAGCGGATCCGCGCCGAGATCGCCCGCGACGCCGGCAACCTGCTGCGCGGCGGCGCCCCCGACCGGGCGGCCGCGACCTCCAAGACGTTCCGTTCGCTGGCGCGGGTCTGCGGCGCCGCCCCCTCGGGCGACGGCGCGCTGGTGCCCCGCACGCTCGACCTCAGCGACCTGCGGGACTGGATCCCGAAGCTGGTGGCGATGTCACCCGACGACCTCGCCGACCTGCCCGGGGTCTCCCAGAGCCGCACCCACCAGATCGTGCCGGGCGCCCTGGTGGCCGAGGCCTGCATGGACATCTTCGATCTCGACGAGCTGGAGATCTGCCCGTGGGCGCTGCGCGAGGGAGTGATCCTGGAGCGCATCGACAAGCTCAGCGTGCGCGACGGCGGATGATGACCCGGATCGGCCTGTCGACGTCCTCGGTCTACCCCGAGTCGACCGCGCACGCCTTCACCTACGCCGCCGCCATCGGCTACGACGCGGTCGAGGTGATGGTCGGCATCGACGCGCTCTCGCAGCAGACCAACGCCGTCAAGCAGCTCTCCGACCACCACCAGATGCCGATCAGCGCGATCCACGCGCCGTGCCTGCTGTTCACGCAGCGGGTCTGGGGCACCGAGCCGTGGGGCAAGCTCCAGCGCTCCGCCGACATGGCCGCCGAGGTCGGGGCCGAGGTGGTCGTCGTTCACCCGCCGTTCCGGTGGCAGCGCGACTACGCCCGCGACTTCGTCAACGGCATCGCCGCCCTCGAGAACTCCACCGGCATCGCGTTCGCCGTCGAGAACATGTATCCGTGGCGCGCGTCGTCGCGACGCGGCGCGAAGATGTACGCCCCCGGCCACGACCCCTCGGAAGAGCCCTACGCCAACACCACCATCGACCTGTCCCACGCCGCGATCGCCGCCGACGACCCGATCGCGATGGCCGAGCGGCTCGGCGACCGCTTGCGGCACATCCACCTCACCGACGGCAGCGGCTCGGCCAAGGACGAGCACCTGGTGCCCGGCCGGGGCGCCACCGGTGCGGACCTGTTCCTGCGCCACCTCGCCAAGGTCGGGTTCGGCGGCGAGATCGTGGTCGAGATCAACACCCGCCGCTGCAACACCAAGGAGGAGCGCGAGGCGGACCTGCGCGAGTCGCTGGAGTTCGCGCGCGAGCACTTCTTCGCCACCACGCCCTGATCCAGAGCTGCCTCAGCCGGCCAGGCTCACCACGCCGGTCTCATAGGCGAGCACTACGAGCTGGGCCCGGTCGCGGGCGCCGAGCTTGAGGAACAGCCGCGACACGTGGGTCTTCGCCGTGAGCGGCGAGAGCACGAGATGGGCGGCGATCTCCTGGTTGGACATCCCTCGGCCGACCAGGCCGAGGATCTCCAGCTCCCGCGGGGTGAGGTCGCTCAGCCGCTGGTCGGTCTCACCTCGCGGCGACGGTGGCGCACTCTCCGGGTCCTGGGAGACGTACGCCTCGATCAACGCCCTCGTCACCCGCGGCGACAGCAGCGCCTGCCCGTCAGCGACCAGCCGGACGGCGTCGATCAACGCGGTCGGCTCGAGGTCCTTGAGCAGGAAGCCCGAGGCCCCTGCCCGCAGCGCGCCGAAGACGTACTCGTCGAGCTCGAAGGTGGTCAGCACGATCACCCGGGTGCCGGCCAACCGTGGCTCGGCCGTGATCCGGCGGGTGGCCTCGAGTCCGTCGACGTTGGGCATCCTGATGTCCATCAGCACGACGTCCGGCCGCGTGGCCACGGCCTGCTCGACGGCGTCGGCGCCGTCGACCGCCTCGCCCACCACCTCCAGGTCGGCCTCGGACTCCAGGAGCGCCCGGAACCCGGCTCGGACCAGCCGCTGGTCGTCGACCAGCAACACCCGGATCACAGGGACGCGCCGACGGGCAGGGAAGCGGCCACTCGCCAGCCGCCGCCGGGGCGCGGGCCGGCCTCGAGCGTGCCGCCGACAGCCAGCGCCCGCTCGCGCATGCCGCGCACGCCGTTGCCGGTGCCGGGCGCCTGGCCGTGCAGCGGCGTACGCCGTCCGGACCCGTCGTCCTCGATCTCGATCACCACCACGCCGTCCTGCTGGGTCACGCGCACCGATGCCTCGTCGGAGCTCGCGTGGCGCAGCACGTTGGTGAGCGCCTCGCGCACGATGCGGTAGCCCGTCGCGTCGACCGAGGCCGGCAGCGCCGCCGTGGCGGGGTCGAGGTCCAGCGCGAGCCGTAGCCCGGCAGCGCCGAGGCCGGACCGAAGGGTCTCGAGCTCGCGCAGGCTCAGCGTCGGTGTCACGGGCACGTCATCGTCGTCCTCGTGGTTGCGCAGCACGCCGAGCGTCGAGCGCAGGTCGGCCAGTGCCTCGCCGCTGGTCTGCTTGATGTCGAGCAACGTGCGCCTGGCCTGGTCGGGGTCGCGGTCGAGCAGGTGCGCACCGACTCCGGCCTGAACGTTGATGGCGACCATGGCATGGGCCACGACGTCGTGCACGTCGCGCGCGATCCGGAGCCGCTCCTCGACGACCCGCCCATGCGTCTCCTCGTCGGTGGCCCGCCGCCGCTGGTGCTCGGCGACCCCGAGCACGAGGGGCAGTGCGATCAGGCCGAGGTTCTTGGGCGTCTCCCAGTTGAGCAGCCCGTGGGGGCTGGAGTAGCCGATGATCGCCAGCACGACCGGCACCGTGACCGCGCCCACGATCGCGGCGTGGCGGATGCCGCCGGCGACGGCGAGCGCGTACGCGGTCACCACCGACGGGTACGGAATCGTCAGGTAGATGCTGCTGACCGCGACCACCGCCACGAGTCCAGCCATGCAGCCGGCGTAGGCGAGGCGCGGGCTGCGGCGCCGCCACGCGACCGGCGCCGACGCAGCCGTCACCGCGAGCAGGGACAGCGGCGTGATCCCCGTGTCCGGCTTGTCGGAGACCCCGAGCTCGACGACCATCGCGGCCAGGCAGAGCAGGGCGAGGCCCACATCCACGAGGTGCTGCCGACGCCCGGTCACGCGCTCGACCCTAATCGCGCGCGGGACCGGGCGTCGTCGTCCTCAGGGAGTATTCGCGGTCGCGAGCGGACGCTCGCTGACGGCGCTCTCCGGCGCGGACTCACTCAGCCCGATCCGGTCGTGCAGACGCCGCAGCGGCATCGGCGCCCACCAGTTCCACTTGCCGAGCAGCCCCATCAGGGCGGGCACGAGCAGCGACCGCACGACGAACGCGTCGACAAGCACCCCGAAGGCCGTGGCCACACCGATCTGCTGGATGAAGGAGATGGAGCTGGTGCTGAAGGCACCGATCGCGACTGCCAGCAGGATCGCCGCGGCCGTCACCACGCTGCCGGTGCGCTGCAGGCCGACGGCCACGGACTCCCGCTCTCCCTCGCCGGCGTCACGGGCCTCCTTGATCCGGCCCAGCAGGAACACGCCGTAGTCGGTCGACAGGGCGAAGACCAGCGCCGAAGCCACCAGGAAGTCGGTGGGTTCGATGCCGCCGTTGGGGGTGTAGTTGAGCAGCCCGGCCAGGCGACCGTCCTGGTAGACGAACGCGAGCGCACCCAGCGACGCCCCGACGGTCAGCGCGTTCATGATCACGGCCTTGATCGGCAGGATGACCGAGCCGGTCATCAGCCAGAGCACGAGCAGGGTAAGCGTGACCAGCAGTCCGACGGCCAGGGGGAGCCGGGAGCCGATGGCATCCTGCTGGTCGATGAAGTCGGCGGCACCACCGGCGACCTTGGCCTCCACGGGGCTGTCCAGGTCGCGGATCTCCTGCACGAGCTGCCGAGCGGTCTCCCCGTCCGGGTCGCCCTCGGCGCTCACGTCGAGCTGCCAGGTGCCGGCGTCGAGGTTGCGGGGCTGGCCCGGCACGGCCACGCCGTCGAGCGCGTTGACGTCGGCGGCGTAGGCCGCGACCTCCTGCGTCTGGTCCGCGCCGGCCTTGATGGCGATGGTCACCGGCGTCTGGCCGGATCCGGCGAAGTCGTCGGCCAGGGTGTCGGCAACGGTCCGGGAGCTCTGGTCGAGCGGGATCACCGAGCTGTCGACGGGCGTCCAGTTCGCCCGGAGCGCGGGGGCGGCCAGCACGATCATCACGACTGCGGTGGCAGCGGCGATCGCGCCAGGGCGGCGCATGACCGCGTGGGACAGGCGGTACCACCGTCCTCGGTCCTCGGGTCCGGTGGCTCGGGAGCGGCGGGCGAGCTTGCTGCCCCAGAGCGCGAACAGCGCCGGGCTGATGACGAGCGACGCCGCGGCGGCGACCAGCGCCACCACGGCACCAGCGATGCCCATGGACTTCAGGAAGCCCAACGGGAAGACGGTCAGGGTGATCAGGGCGACCGCGACCGTGAGCGCGGAGTAGACGACCGTGCGGCCGGCCGTCGCCATCGTGGTGGCGATCGCAGTGGGCGTCGGTCCTTGGCGCGTGAGCTCCTCGCGATAGCGGGTCACCAGGAACAGCGTGTAGTCGATCGCCAGGCCGAGCCCGAGGCCGATCACGAGGTTGAGCGCGAAGATGCTGAGCCCGTAGACCTGGTTGATGCCGGCGAGCGCGAGGAACGTGCCGAGCACCGTGGTGGCGCCGACCACCAGTGGCATCAGTGCTGCGCGCCCGCCGAAGAAGATCAGGGACAGGATGATCAGCAGCGGCAGTGCGAACGTCTCGGCACGTCCCAGGTCCTCGCTGACCTTGCTGCCGATCTGGAAGTTGGCGATCGCCTGACCGCCGACGACGACGTCGTCCGCGTCGTCGAAGCGGTCGAGCACACTCTCGGCCACCGCCTCGAAGTCGGCGTCGGCCGACAGGGTGCCGAGGACCAGCGCGGAGTTGCCGTCGACGGAGACCAGGCCGGGGCCGGCGCGGGCCGGGTTGGGCGCCATCACGTCGACGATGCCCTCCTCGGCCGCGAGCTCGGCAGCGACGTCGTCGACGCGCTGAGTGGCGGCGTCCAGGCCACCCGGGGTGGAGACGACCAGCACGACGCCGGCCGTGGCCGCCCGGCCGGTGGCGTCCTCGATCTCCTGGATCGCGACCGCCGAGTCGGCTCCTGGTGGCGCGAACCCGCCGGTCGACTGGAGCGCGCCCGCGACGGGACCGCCGAAGGCGCCGGCAGCGAGGACGAAGAGGAAGACCGCGACCAGAGCGCGTCTGGGGTGTGCGCCGATCTTGGCGGCGAGTGAAGTGATCATGTGCTCGATCCTCGGGTCGACCGCACCCCCGCCGCGTCGTGCCGGGGGATGCTTCGCGGTGGCCGTACTCGCCGACGTACACCCGAGGGAGTACGCCGGGAGGAGTGGTCGCGAGACCGTAGATTGGGGCCATGGCAGCGACCGAGCGAGTGCCGCCGCGCCGGGGGCGTCGGCCAGGGTCACCCGACACCCGGGCCGCCGTGCTCTCGGCCGCTCGCGAGCGCTTCGCCGCCAATGGGTACGCCGGCACCTCGGTGCGCGCGGTCGCGGCGGCCGCGGGGGTGGACCCGGCACTGGTGCACCACTACTTCGGCACCAAGGACGATCTGTTCCTGGCCGCGCTGGAGCTGAAGGTGGACCCGCGAGAGGTGATGAAGCCGGTCCTCGCCGGAGGTGTCGACGGGGCGGGCGAGCGCCTGCTGCGGGTGTTCGTGAGCGTGTGGGACGACGAGGAGGCGCGCCTGCCGCTGCTGGGCCTGCTGCGAGGGATGGTCGAGCCAGGCGGCCAGCAGCTGGTGCGCGACGGGTTCCTGCGGATGGTGCTGGGACCCGTGGGTGTCGGGCTCGAGCTCGATCAGCCGGAGCGCCGGATGACCCACGTAGCTTCGCAGCTGATCGGGGTGTGCCTACTGCGCTACGTACTCGCCGTGGAGCCGCTCGCGTCGATGCCGGCCGAGCAGCTGGTGGCGACGTATGCGCCGGTCCTCCAGGGCTTTCTCTCGGGGCCGTTGCCCTAGGGCCATCCCGCTGGCATAATTCACCGTATGATGAATAAGGCGGTGGAGGTGACCGGGCTGACCGTGGTCCGCGGCGGCCGGACCGTGCTCGATGCCCTCGATCTCGAGGTGTCGGCCGGCGAGGTGACCGGGCTCCTCGGGCCGTCCGGCTGCGGCAAGTCCACGCTGCTCCGGGCGCTGGTCGGCGTACAGAAGGTCGCCGGAGGCACCGTCACGGTGCTGGGTGAGCCGG
Organism: uncultured Actinomycetota bacterium; assembly: GCA_963769475.1. Taxonomy (GTDB): domain Bacteria; phylum Actinomycetota; class Actinomycetes; order Propionibacteriales; family Nocardioidaceae; genus Nocardioides. Next base: position 383,750 of record CAVYLX010000011.1, read on the forward strand.
CCGGCAGCAAGGGGCTGCGCGACCGGATCGGCTACGTCACCCAGGCGCCGAGCGTGTACGACGACCTCAGCGTCACCGAGAACCTCCGCTTCTTCGCCCGCGTCCTCGACGCCGACGCTGCCTCGGTCGACCGCGCGATCGACGCCGTCGACCTCGACAGCCACCGCGACGCCGTGGTCCGCAACCTCTCGGGCGGACAGCGGTCGCGGGTCAGCCTCGCCGCCGCACTGCTGAAGACGCCCGACGTGCTGATCCTCGACGAGCCCACCGTCGGTCTGGATCCCGTGCTGCGACGCGACCTGTGGGACCTCTTCCACCGCCTCGCAGCCGACGGTGCGGTCGTGATCGTCTCGAGCCACGTGATGGACGAGGCCGAGCGCTGCGACCGGCTGCTGCTGATGCGCGAGGGCCTGCTGCTGTTCAAGGAGAGCCCGAAGACGCTCAAGGAGCGCACCGGCATCGAGGACATCGAGGGCGCCTTCCTGGCGCTGGTCGAGGAGGCGGCATGAACCCCCGGATCACCGCTGCCGTCACCGGCCGGGTGCTGACCCAGATCCGCCGCGACCACCGGACGCTCGCCATGCTGCTGGTGCTGCCGTGCCTGCTGATCGCCTTGCTGTGGTGGATGTTCGAGGACTCCGGCCCGGTCTTCGACCGACTGGGGCCGGCGCTGCTGGCGATCTTCCCGTTCATCGTGATGTTCCTGGTGACCAGCGTGACCACATTGCGCGAGCGCTCCAGCGGCACCCTCGAACGCCTGCTCGCGATGCCCACCGGCAAGCTCGACTTCCTGCTCGGCTACGCGGTGGCCTTCGGCCTGATCGCGGCCCTGCAGTCGGCCCTGGCGGTCGGCGTGAGCGTCGGCCTGCTCGACCTCGACCTCGCGGGTCCGGTGTGGCTGCTGACCGTCGTCGCGATCGTCGACGCCGTGCTGGGCGCGACGCTGGGTCTGTTCGCGTCAGCGTTCGCGCGCACGGAGTTCCAGGCCGTGCAGTTCATGCCGGCGCTGGTGGTGCCGCAGATCCTTCTGTGCGGGCTGCTGGTCCCTCGCGACGAGATGCCCGACGTGCTCGGCGCGGTCTCCGACGTGCTCCCACTCTCCTACGCGGTCGACGCCATGCAGCACCTCACCCGCTCGACCAGCACCGCCGAGGTGTGGGGCGATGTCGGCATCGTCGCGGCCTTCGTCGTGGCGGCCGTCGCGCTGGGTGCAGCCACCCTCCAACGTCGCACGCCCTGATTCCGGGCTCGGCCGAGCGCCGTCGTAGCCTCTTGACCATGTCGTTGCTGCGTGAACCCCTGCTCCTCCTGGCTCGCAGCCGGACCATCAAGAAGCTGGTCACGACCATGCCCGTCTCGGCTGGGATCGTGCGCAGCTACGTACCCGGCGAGACCACGGACACGGCGGTGCTGGCGACGGGCGGGCTGGTCGACGACGGCCTGCGCACCACCCTCGACTTCCTCGGTGAGGACACCCTCGACGTCGAGCAGGCCGAAGCGACCGTGACGGCGTACACGGAGCTGCTGCGGGCGCTCGCACTCAAGGGGCTGACCGGTCACGCCGAGGTGTCGGTGAAGCTCTCCGCGATCGGCCAGGCCCTCCCGGACAACGGCCACAAGCTCGCCCTCGAGAACGCCCGCACCATCTGCCGCGCGGCCCGCAACGCCGGCACCACGGTCACCATCGACATGGAGGACCACACCACCACGGACTCGACGCTCTCGATCCTGCGCGACCTGCGCAAGGACTTCCCCGAGACCGGCGCGGTGGTGCAGTCCTACCTCCACCGCACCGAGGCCGACTGCCGTGCGCTCGCCTACGAGGGATCGCGGGTGCGGCTGTGCAAGGGTGCCTACAACGAGCCGGACGACGTGGCGTTCCAGGACCGGATCGAGGTCGACAAGTCCTACGTACGCTGCCTGAAGGTACTGCTGGCCGGCCAGGGCTACCCGATGATCGCCACGCATGACCCGCGGATGATCGAGATCGCGTCGTCGCTGGCGAGCCGCTACGGACGGCACCAGGGGTCCTACGAGTTCCAGATGCTCTACGGCATCCGCCCCGAGGAGCAGAAGCGGCTGGCGAAGAGCGGCGAGACCGTGCGCGTCTACCTGCCCTACGGCACGGAGTGGTACGGCTACCTCATGCGCCGGCTCGCCGAGCGCCCGCAGAACCTGAGCTTCTTCCTGAAGTCCTTCATCTCCAAGACGTGACGCATGTGTCCCGTACCGGGAGTCCTTGCGCGCTTCGCGCGCACATGGCACGCACCTCGCTGCGTTGGCGTCGCTCGACGTGCGCCCAGCATGGCTTCGCTCCGCCGCCTTCCGATGCACACACCCTGAACACGCCAACCGCATAACGACTCCCGGCTCGGGACACCTAGGAGTTGGCGATCAGCCGCCACTCCTCGAGCTTCGCTGCGATCAGCTCGGCACGACGCACCTGGTCGTTGCCGTCCATGACCTGTACGTCGTCGGCGCCGGCTCGCAGGTAGACCCCCGAGGTCCGCGCGTTGAGCAACGGGTCGGTGGGCGATCGTGTGATCCAGTAGCCGGCGGCCCGGTCGACCGACTCGAGCTTGATCTCCCCGGTGCCCTCGAACTGCGGCGCGCCGGCGTGCCGGGGCCGCTCGCCCTGGTGGAAGTAGAAGATGCCGGACGGGTCGCTCAGCTCCCGCGCGGCCTCGCTCGCGTAGCGCGCGGACAGCGTGCCGTCCTCCTGCCACGCGGCTCCGGTCAGCTTCAGCCCGCCCCGGCGGTCGCGCGAGATCCGCAGCAGGCTGATCGCCGAGGGCTCCTCCTCGGTGCGCGCGGTCAGGGAGTGCTGCCACCAGAGCCCCTCGATCTGCGCCAGCCGCCCCTCGGTCTCGATCGCGTTGCGGAGCTTCTGGTTGATCTCCCTGATCTCCGCCGGGGTCGTCTCGTCGTAGCGCACACAGGTCAGGCCCAGCAGGTCGCTCGGCAGCTTCGCGCCGTCGGCGTGCAGGATGAAGGTCCGCCGCATGCCGAGTACGCCGCCGAACAGACCGGCCTCGAACACCACGTTGTCGCGGGGCGACGCCTGGCCGGGAGCCTCGCCGTGCGACGTCCAGTCGTCCGCGGCGAAGATGAACGCCGCGAAGTCGACCTCGTGGGTGAGGTCGACCAGCCGCTGGAGCGTCGAGGTGCCGGGGTTGAACGTCGTCGTCCACGGCTCCACGTCGGCGACGTCCTCGAGCCCGCGGGTCAGCGAGTCGAGCAGCTTGGCCTGCTGACCGGACGACCCGAGGAAGATCCGAGGTTTCACGCAGGCATCTTAGGACGCGACCTGTCATCCTTGGCGGGTGAACCAGACAGCCATCCTCGGCGCCGGGGTGATGGGGGAGACCCTGCTCTCGGGGCTCGTCCGCGCCGGGCGCCGGGTCGACCAGCTCCTCGTCGGCGAGAAGCGTCCGGAGCGCGCCGCCGAGCTCGAGGGGCGCTATGGCGTCGCCGTGGTCTCCAACGTCGAGGCCGCCACCAAGGCCGACACGCTGGCCCTGGTCGTGAAGCCCCAGGACATGGGCGACCTGCTCGACGAGATCGCGCCGGTGCTCCGCGCGGGCCAGCTCGTGGTCTCGCTGGCGGCCGGCATCACCACCGCCTTCATCGAGTCGCGGGTGCCCGACGGCGTCGCCGTGGTGCGGGTGATGCCCAACACCCCGGCCCTGGTCGACGAGGGCATGGCGGCCATCTCGCCGGGCTCCCACTGCGACGACAGCCACCTCGCAGAGGCCGAGGCGCTGATGGGATCCGTCGGCCGGGTGCTGCGGATACCGGAGCGGCAGCAGGACGCGGTCACCGCGATCTCCGGCTCCGGGCCGGCGTACATCTTCTTCGTCGTGGAGTCGATGATCGAGGCGGGAGTGCACCTCGGCCTGCCGCGGACCACCGCCACCGAGCTGGTGATCCAGACCCTGGTCGGCTCGGCCAAGATGCTGCGCGAGACCGGTACCCACCCGACCGTGCTGCGCGAGCAGGTCACCTCGCCCGGCGGCACCACCGCATCCGCCCTGCGCGAGCTCGAGATCCACAAGGTCCGGGCCGCGTTCCTGGCGGCCATGGAAGCCGCCCGCGACCGCTCCCGCGAGCTCGCCGAGGGCTCCTGAGTCACAGCCCCATCGCTGCGCGAGCAGCGGCGAGCACCGGCTCGGTGACCTCGCGACAGCGGGACGCGCCGGTGGCGAAGACCTCGGTGACGTACGCCGGATCGGCATCGAGGTCGGCGTACCTCTTCTGCAGCGGCTCCAGCACCCCGACCACGGCGTCGGTGACGGCCCGCTTCAGGGCGCCGTAGGTGGCGATGCCGTCGGCCGACCCGCCGCAGGCCTCCAGGATCTCGAGCAGGTTGGTCACACCCGGCTTGGCCTCGCGGTCGCTGCGTACGGCGTCGGCGCCGGTCTCGCCGTCGGTGACCGCGCGGGCGATCTTGCGGCGTACGACGTCGGGCGGGTCGAGCAGGCGCACCACGCCGGCGTCGCCGCCGCTCTTGCTCATCTTGCGGTCGGGGTCGGCCAGGTCCATCACCCTGGCGCCCGCAGCCGGCGTGGTGACCTCCGGGATCGTGAAGACCTCTCCGTACGTGCGGTTGAAGCGCAGGGCGAGGTCGCGGGTGAGCTCGACATGCTGGCGCTGGTCGGCGCCGACCGGCACCTGCTGCGGGCGGTAGAGCAGGATGTCGGCCGCCATCAGCACCGGATAGGTGAACAGCGAGGTCCGGGTGGAGGCGGTCTTCTTCTCCTTGAACTGGATCATCCGGCTGAGCTCGCCGGTGGTCGCCACACACTCGAGCAGGTAGGCGAGCTGGGCATGCGCCGGCACCTGGCTCTGCACGAACAGCGTGCTCCGGTCGAGCCCCGCGGCGAGCAGGAGCGTCGCCTGCTCTGTGGTGCGTCTGCGCAGCTGTGCGGGCTCCTGGGGCACGGTCAGGGCATGTAGGTCCGAGATGCCGTAGAAGCAGTCGGCGCCGTCCTGGGCAGCAGCCATCGGGCGCAGGGCGCCGAGCAGGTTGCCGAGGGTGAGGTCGCCGGACGGGGTGAGGAGGGAGAGGCGTCGGGTCGTGGTGGTCATGGTGCTCCTTGGGAAGAGAGCCCACGGGCCGCCGACCTCGTCGGGGATGCAGAACGGCCGCCCGTGGGCGGCCGTGTCGATTGCGTGCTGTCGAGGGGGTCCGCCGGTCAGGCGGCCCACCACTGGTTCGTTGCGTTGGTCAGCACGTCACCATTCTCCCACGTCCTGCCAGACTGCAGCGATGGAGATCTACCGCACGCCCGACGAGCGCTTCGCCGGGCTGACCGGCTTCGGTTGGGAGCCGGCGTACGCCGAGGTGCCGGACGGTGACGGCGGCTCGCTGCGGATGGCGTACGTCGACGCGGGGCCGGCGGACGGACCGGTCGTCCTGCTCCTGCACGGCGAGCCGACCTGGTCCTACCTCTACCGCCACGTGATCGACGTGCTCGCGGCCGACGGCATCCGCGCCGTGGCGCCGGACCTGGTCGGGTTCGGCCGGTCCGACAAGCCGCTGCAGACCGACGACCACTCGTTCGCCCGGCACGTCGAGTGGGTGCGGGCGCTGGCCTTCGACCACCTCGACCTGCGCGAGGTCACCGTGGTCGGCCAGGACTGGGGCGGGCTGATCGGCCTGCGGCTGGTGGCCGAGCACCCGGACCGGTTCGCCCGCGTGGTAGCGGCCAACACCGGCCTACCGACGGGTGACCACCCGATGCCCGAGGTCTGGTGGATGTTCCGCAACGCCGTGGAGACGGCCGAGACGCTGGACATCGGCCGCTTCGTGGAGGCCGGCTGCGTGCGCGGTCTCGACGAGGCCGCGCGGGCGGCGTACGACGCGCCGTTCCCGGACGAGGCGTCGAAGGCCGGGCCGCGGGTGATGCCGACCCTGGTGCCGACCCAGCCCGACGACCCGGCGTCGGAGGCCAACCGCGCGGCCTGGCACGTGCTCGGGCGCTGGGAGAAGCCGTTCCTCACCGCGTTCAGCGACGGCGACCCGATCACGGGCGACATGGGGCCGATCCTGCAGGCGCTGGTGCCCGGAGCGGCCGGGCTGGAGCACCCGGTGCTCGCGGGCGCCGGCCACTTCCTGCAGGAGGACGCGGGCGAGGAGCTGGGCCGGGTGGTCGCAGGCTTCGTGCAGTTCCGCGAGTAGGTTTGCCGGTCATGACCTGCACCGGGCCGAGCACGGTGGTATTCGACTCCCGGCTCACCGAGTACAACTTCGGGCCCCAACATCCGATGGCGCCCATCCGGGTCGACCTCACCATGCGCCTGGCGGACTCCCTCGGGCTGGTCGGTGCCGGCGCCGGGCAGCTCCGGATGGTCGACGCCCCGATCGCCGACGACGAGCTGATCGCCACGGTGCACGACGCCAGCCTGATCGAAGCGGTCACCCGGATGGGGATCGAGCCCGGGCTGGGGGAGGAGCAGTTCGGGCTCGGCACCGACGACAACCCGGTCTTCGTCGGCATGCACGAGGCCGCCGCGCATGTGGTCGGCGCCAGCTACGAGGCGTTCCGGCAGGTCTGGAGCGGGGAGTCGCTCCACAGCGCCAACATCGTCGGCGGCCTGCACCACGCGATGCGCGACCGGGCGAGCGGCTTCTGCATCTACAACGACATCGCGGTCGGCATCCAGTGGCTGCTCGACCAGGGCGCCACGAAGGTCGCGTACGTCGACGTCGACGTCCACCACGGCGACGGCGTCGAGCGCATCTTCTACGACGACCCGCGGGTGCTGACCATCTCGCTGCACGAGTCCGGCCAGTTCCTGTTCCCCGGCACGGGGTTCCCCGAGGATCTCGGCGGGCCCGACGCCCAGGGCACCGCGGTCAACGTGGCGCTCCCGCCCGGCACGAGCGACGCGGGCTGGCTGCGGGCGTTCCATGCCGTCGTACCCGACCTGGTGCGGGAGTTCGCGCCCGACGTGCTGGTCACCCAGCACGGCTGCGACTCGCACGCCGACGACCCGCTGGCCCACCTGATGCTGTCGGTCGACGGCCAGCGGGCAACCTACCTGGCACTCCACGACCTCGCCCACGAGGCAGCCGGCGGTCGCTGGGTCGCCACCGGCGGCGGGGGTTACGCGCTGGTCTCGGTGGTGCCCCGCGCCTGGACCCACCTGCTCGCCGCGGTGGCCGGAGGTTCCCTCGACCCGGAGACCGAGACACCGGGCGAGTGGCGTGAGCATGTCGAGTACACGCTCGGACGGACCGCTCCGGAGACGCTCACCGACGGCCGGGATCCGTCGTGGCGCCCGTGGGGCGAGGGCTACGACCCCGACACCTGGCTGGACCGGGCCGTGCAGGCGACCCGGATGGCGACGTACCCGCTGCACGGTCTGGACCCGCTGCCCTGAGGCCAAGCCTGCTCGGCCAGGTCAAGCCGACACGCCGAAGGCCCCAGAAGTTTCACTAAGCAACCCCTTCCCCACGAGTCACTCCAGGCCCTATTCTCACCAAGCGTGCTCGTGTGATCACCGGCGGGGCCGCTGCCGGTATGAGCGCAGAGAGAATGGTGCTCAAATGACCCCGAACAAGCCAGGCGACCTCTCGGAGTCCAAGTTCCTGACCATCGCAGAAGTTGCCGCGATGATGCGCGTCTCCAAGATGACCGTCTACCGCCTCGTGCACGGCGGCGAGCTGCCCGCCCTGCGAGTCGGCCGGTCCTTCCGCGTCCTCGAGGAGGACGTCAACGAGTACCTCCGCAAGAGCTTCTACAACGCTGGGTGAGCCCTCCCTGTGGTGGACCCCACCCCGCCTGATTCTCTCTGGCACGCCCGCGGCCGTTAGGCTGGGCCGGTCCTCCGGACTTCTCCGGGGCGGCTCAGCGTGTTGGAGAGGTTTGGCGAGGTATCCGTGGGTTCTGTCATCAAGAAGCGGCGCAAGCGCATGGCCAAGAAGAAGCATCGCAAGCTTCTGAAGAAGACGCGCGTCCAGCGTCGCAAGCTCGGCAAGTAATCCCTGCCGGGCCCAGGGCACGCCCATGAGCAGCGGTAGCACCGGAAAGGTCGTCCTCGTCACGGGAGTCTCCCGCGACCTGGGCCGCCGTTTCGCGCGCTCCCTCGCTGCCGACCCGACCGTGCGCCGCGTGATCGGTGTCGACGTGGTCCCGCCTCGCGGGGACATCGGCGACGTCTCGTTCGTGCGCGCCGACATCCGCAACCCGGTGATCGCCAAGGTGATCGCCAAGGAGGACGTCGACACGGTCGTCCACATGAGTGTGATCGCCACGCCCGGCACCGCCGGCGGGCGCAACACCATGAAGGAGCTCAACGTCATCGGGACGATGCAGCTCCTGGCCGCCTGCCAGAAGGCGCCCAGCGTGCGGCAGCTGGTGGTGAAGTCGACCACCACGGTCTACGGCGCCAGCAGCCGCGACCCAGCGATGTTCACCGAGGACATGGAGCCGCGCCAGGCGGCGCGCTCCGGCTACGCCAAGGATGTCGCCGAGATCGAGGGCTACGTGCGCGGGTTCGCCCGCCGCCGCCCCGACTGCACCGTCACCATGCTGCGCTGCGCCAACGTGATCGGGTCGCACGTGACCAGCCCGCTCACGTCGTACTTCCGGCTGCCGGTGATCCCGATGGTGATCGGGTTCGACGCTCGGATGCAGTTCCTGCACGAGAACGACCTCTTCCACGTGCTGCACCACGCGGTGCTCGGCGACGCGCACGGCACGTTCAACGTCGCCGGTGACGGCATGCTGATGCTCTCTCAGGCCATCCGCCGCCTCCAGCGCCCGATCCTGCCGCTGCCCGCGTTCGCGGTCGGCAACGTCGGCTCGATCCTCCGCTCCGCCCGGATCGCCGACTTCTCGCCCGAGCAGCTCGCCTTCCTCACCTACGGCCGCGGCGTCGACACCACCCGGATGCGCACCGAGCTCGGCTTCGAGCCGCGCTACACGACCGAGGAGGCGTTCGCCGACTTCGGGTCCCACCTGCTGCCCACCGGAGGGCGCGCCGAGAAGGCTCTCGCCGCGCTGGCCCACCGCCTGCCCAGCACGCCCGCCGAGGGCGCCGGCCTGGCTTCCGTGACCGCGGGAGGTGCTGACCATGGGTGACGCCGAGATCATCCCGATCGGCACTCGCGGCCGGCCCGGCCGCGGCACCGGCAACAAGCCGTCGTCGGCCGCCCGCAGCCTGGCGCCCAACAAGCCTCCGGCGAAGCCGGCGAGGCCCACGAAGGCCGAGCCCGAGCCCGTCGAAGCCGAGGCTGCCGTCGTGGCCGAGGTCGATGATGCGCCGGCAGCGGCCGCCGAGACCACCGAAACCACCGAGACCACTGAGCCGCGCGCGCCCGTGACCAGCCGGGAGCGCCTACCGCGCGGCGGCCTCCCGCCCGCGGAGCTGCTCGCGGCGTTCCAGCACGCGGCCCTCGAGGTCTTCGGCGACCAGTGGGAGCCACAGCTCGCGGCGTTCCTGGCGTTCCTGCGCCGGCGCCTCACCGGCGACTACCGCGTCGACGAGTACGGCTTCGACGAGGAGGTCACCCAGCGCTTCTTCATGGCAGCGTTGCGACCCATCGCCCAGAAGTGGTTCCGGATCGACGTCCGCGGCATCGAGAACATCCCGACCGAGGGCGGCGCCCTGGTCGTCTCCAACCACTCGGGCACCATCCCCATCGACGGCCTGATGACGATGGTGACGATCAACGACCACACCGGCCGCAACCTGCGGCCCCTCGGTGCCGACCTCGTCTTCAAGATGCCGCTGGTCAGCGCGCTGGCCCGCAAGGGCGGCGCCACCCTGGCCTGCAACGAGGACGCCGAGCGGATGCTTCGCGGCGGAGAGCTGGTCGGGGTCTGGCCCGAGGGCTTCAAGGGCATCGGCAAGCCGTACGCCGACCGCTACAAGCTGCAGCGCTTCGGCCGCGGTGGGTTCGTGGCGGCAGCGCTGCGCACCGGCGTACCGATCGTGCCGCTGGCCGTGGTCGGCGCCGAGGAGATCTACCCGCTGGTCGGCAACATCCCGTCGCTGGCCCGCCTGCTCGGCATCCCCTACATCCCGATCACGCCGTTCTTCCCGCTGCTGGGCCCGCTCGGCCTGGTCCCGCTGCCCTCGAAGTGGCTGCTGGAGTTCGGCGAGCCGATCCGCACCGACGACTACGACGAGGGTGCGGCCGACGACCCGATGCTGGTCTTCGACGTCACCGACCAGGTGCGCGAGACGATCCAGCAGACGCTCTACGCGTTGCTGATGAAGCGGCAGTCCGTCTTCCGCTGACCTTCGCGGTCATCAGGCGGAGCTAGTTGCCGAGCAACCCGCCGACGATGTTGTCGAGCGCGTCGTCGAACACGTCACCGATGGTGCCCGGGTTGTTCTGCGGACCCTTGCCGCCGCCGCCGGTGAGCTGGTCGGTGAGCCGGTCGATGACGTTGCCCCCACCGCTGCCGCCGGAGTCATCACCGATGTCGTTCCCACCGTTGGTGGCGACGTCGTCGGGGGCGATGGGGAAGTCGATCGGCTGGTCGGGCGGGCCACCGCGGTTCGGGCGGTCGGGCTTGTTGTCGCCCGTCTGTGGGGTGTTGTCACCCTTGGTGGGCGGCTTGCCGGTCTCGGGACCGGCCAGCGGAGCGGCCAGCGCAGCACCGAGGTCGCCGAGCACGTCTGTGACAGACGCGGCGGCCGTGAACTCCGGCACCTGGGCGGCACCGCCGCCGCAGCTCGGGCACAGTCGGAAGGCGGCGCTGTCGATCAGGTTGATCACCTGCGCCGCCTCGATCAGCGCCGCGCGGGCGGTGTCGGGAACCACGGTCTCGAGGTCGTTGAGCGCCGCCATGCTCTGCGCGGTGAAGAACCGGAGCTCCTCGATGTCGGACTCCTGACCCTCTTCGGCGTACGCCGAGATCAGCAGGTCGGAGGCGGAGGAGGCCTGGTCGGCGAAGGCGTGCAGGGTGTCGGCCACGGCCTCGGCGTTGGGCTCGTCGCCCTGCCGGGTCAGCTCGTCGACCTCGTCGAGACGCCCGGAGGCGTGGTCGAGCAGGCTCGAGCCCTTGGAGTTCTCATCGATCTGGATGGTCGTGCTGGCGTTCTCGAGGGCCCGCTTGAGGGGGTAGAGCGTGTCGCCCGGGAGAGCGGTCTGGGCGGCCATGGCCATCGACGTCGTGGCACTGACCACGGCGAAGCCACCGATCGCGATCGCGATCCGGCGCTCGCGCGGGCTGCGGCGCGGCGTGACCGTGAGCCGGGCCGTGGTCGGGGTCAGCACGATGGCCGCCTCGGTCATCAGCTGACTGCGCAGGTCGGAGACGAACTCGCGTCGCGGCTCGACCGGCTCGGTCGAGCGGAGGGTGGTGACCAGCTCGAGGAAGTCGGCGTAGCGCGCGGAACCCGCTTCGGGCACCGAGGTGCCTTCAACAAGGGAGTTGAACTCCTCGGCGCCTCGTCGCGCCGCGAATCCCGGTTTCATCGCTGCCGTCCTGCTGGGTGTACATCTGTTGACATCCGGACCAACGACCGGCAGGCGTGGCAAGTTACGCCGTCAGCGTGGCCGAAAGGTGTGGTCCGGGCCACGAGGGGTCGGGTCATCCGCAGGCCGGCCGTCATCCTCGGATCCCTTCGGGCATCAGCTTGGCGAGATTGCGCACCCCGCGGAGCTGGAGCTGCTTCACGGCGCCGTCGCTGCGGCCGAGCACGGCGGCGGTCTCCGCGATGCTCATGCCCTGCAGGAACCGCATCACCAGGCAGTCGCGCTGCTCGTCGGGCAGCTCGGTGAGCGCCTGGAGCAGCATCTCGTTGGTGAGGCTGGCGAGCACCAGGGACTCGGGGCCCTCGGTGCGCTCGTCGTGCTGTCCCATGTCCTCGGTGGTCATCTCGAGGCGGGTGCGACCGGCCTTGAAGTGGTCGGTGGCGAGGTTGCGGGCGATGGTCATCAGCCAGGCGCCGAAGTCCTTGCCCTGCCAGCGGAAGTTGGTCATGCTCCGCAGCGCCCGGAAGAACGTCTCCGAGGCGAGGTCCTCGGCCAGCGTCTGGGAGCGCGTGCGGTAGAAGAGGAAGCGGTAGACCGCACCCTGGTAGTGGTCGTAGAGGAGACCGAACGCCTCCGAGTCGCCCTTGCGGGCCAGCTCCACCAGCGCGATCAGCCGGGTGCGCTCCTCCTCGGAGTCTTCCGACGACGCGGCCAGGTCGGCGTCGCCGTAGCCGTCGGACCCTGCGGCAGAGGCGCGTTCGCCGCCGGCGACCGCCTCCATGAAGAGGATCCCGGGGCGGTCGTGTCCGGCTGGCTGGGGACCACCAGCGGCGGTGGCCAGCAGTGTCTGGCCGGAGATCGGCAGGTCGAGCAGGGTCGCCAGAGCGGCGCGAAGGCTGTCGAGCCCCCGAGCGACTTCAGTGCGCTCCCACGCCATGCCTGATTCCCCTCCCCTGGGCCCCCTCCGGCGAGACTTAGGCATCCTAGCGTCGCCTGCGGCCAGACGTCCTCAAACGTCAAAGATTCGTAAACTGTCAGGAGCGACGCCCGCGGAGCGCGATCCCTGCGGCGACCGTGCCGCTCGCGGCCCCCGCCAGGGCACCCACCAGCAGCCCGATCCGGGCCGCCTTACGGCCGGTGCGGTAGTCGCGGATCCGCCAGCCCTCGGCGCGGGCGTGGGCGCGCAGCTTGGCGTCGGGGTTGATCGCGCAGGGGTCGCCGACCAGGTTCAGCATGGGTAGGTCGTTGGAGGAGTCGCTGTACGCCGAGCAGGCGGCCAGGTCGAGCCCCTCCCGGACGGCCAGCGCCTTGACCGCCTCGGCCTTGGCCGGGCCGTGCAGCAGGTCGCCGACCAGCTTGCCGGTGTAGACGCCGTCGACGTGCTCCGAGACCGTGCCCATGGCGCCGGTCAGGCCGAGCCGACGGGCGATGATCTGCGCGATCTCGATCGGGGCGGCCGTGACCAGCCAGACCCGCTGCCCCTGGTCGAGGTGGAGCTGGGCCAGCGCGCGGGTGCCCGGCCAGATCCGGTGGGCCATCGCCTCGTCGAAGATCTCCTCACCGAGCTCCTCCAGCTCGGCGACGGTGTGCCCGGCGATGAAGCTCAGCGCGGAGTTGCGGGTCTCGGCGATGTGGTCCGGGTCCTCGACGCCGACCACCCGGAAGTAGGCCTGCATCCAGACCGCGCCGAGGATGTCGCGGGTCGTGAAGAACTTCCTGCGGTGCAGGCCACGAGCGAGGTGGAAGATGCTCGCGCCCTGCATGACGGTGTTGTCCACGTCGAAGAACGCGGCCACTGTCGGATCCGCGGGTGTGTCCAGCGCGGTCTCGACCTCCGTCGCCGCAGCCGCGGCCTCACCGGCCAGCGTCGACCGCTGCCGCAGGTCTGGCGGCGTGCGGCGGTCGGGTGGCGGTGCCATGGGAGCCAGGGTAGTTGCGTCGCAGACGAACATCCGCAAGGCGCCCATCCGCCTCACCACCGCTGCGTAGGATCCCCCTCATGTCCGGGACCGCCGTGCACGACCTCGCCACGATGGTGTCCGAGGCGGCGGTCGAAAGTCCCGACAAGCTGGCCATGGTCGAGTCCGGTGGCCGCAGCCTGACGTGGGCGCAGCTCGACGACGAGGCCGGCCGAGTCGCCACCGGCCTGGGCGCCGCGGGCATCGTCGCCGGCTACCGGGTGCTGATCGCCACCGGCAACCGGCTGGAGTTCGTGACGACGTACCTCGGCGTGCTCCGTGCGCAGGCCGTCGCCGTACCGGTCAACCCGAAGTCGACCGCCGGCGAGCTCGCCCGGATGATCGCCGACTCCGGAGCCCGGATGGTCGTCGCCGACAGCGAGACCGTGACCGTGGTGCGGGAGGCGGTCTCGATCCTGGGGCGGGCCCTCGACGGTGAGTACGGCGAGATCGACGCCGACCTGCTCGAGCGGGCGACCCAGGTGCGGGTGGTCGCGATCGGCACCACGCTGCTGCCGGGTGAGCGCTCCTACGACCAGCTGCGCGCCGACACCGCCCGCCCCGCGCCACCACTGCAGGACCCCGAGAAGCTCGCCGTGCTGCTCTACACGAGCGGCACCTCTGGCCGGCCGCGCGCCGCGATGCTGACCCACCGGGCGCTGCTCGCCAACATCGAGCAGGTCGCTGCGGTCGAGCCGCCGATGATGCACGGCGACGACGTCGTGCTCGGCGTACTCCCGATGTTCCACGTCTATGGGCTCAACGCCGTGCTCGGCGGGGTGATCCGCCACCGCGCCAAGCTGGTCCTGGCCGAGAGGTTCGACCCGCAGGGCACCCTCGACCTGATCGAGGACGAGGCCTGCAGCGTGGTGCCGGTCGCGCCGCCGGTCTTCGGCTACTGGCGGTCGGTCGACCAGCTCGAGGAGCGACTCGGGCCGGTGCGGCTGATCCTGTCCGGGTCCGCGCCGCTGGCGACCGAGGTGATCGAGGAGTTCAGCGAGCGCACCGGCATCGCCATCCACCAGGGCTACGGCCTGACCGAGGCGTCGCCGGTCGTGACCAGCACGCTCCGCTCGGAGACCCTCCAGAACGGCTCGGTCGGCGCCGCCCTCGAGGGCATCGACATCCGCCTTGTCGACGGCGCGGGACGGCTGCCCGAGGGCGACGACCCCGGCGAGATCCAGATCCGCGGCGCCAACCTCTTCAGCGGCTACTGGCCCGACGGCGACGACGGCCCCGACGCCGAGGGCTGGTGGTCCACGGGTGACATCGGCTTCCTCGACGTCTCCGGCGACCTGTTCCTGGTCGACCGGCTCAAGGAGCTGATCATCGTGTCCGGGTTCAACGTCTACCCGATCGAGGTCGAGGACGTCGTGCTCGAGGTGCCCGGTGTCTCCGAGGTGGCCGTGATCGGCGTCGAGGACGAGGAGGCCGGCGAGGCGGTCGTGGCGTACGTCGTCGCGTCCGGCTCCGACGCGTCGACGCTGGTGGACGACGTACGCCGGCACACCGAGGATCGGCTCGCCCGCTTCAAGCGGCCGACCCGGATCGAGGTCGTCGACGAGCTGCCGCTCACGGTCACCGGCAAGGTCCAGAAAGGCCGGCTCCGTGGCATCGAGCGCCGGCGCGCGCTCGGCATCCTCGAGTGATGGGCGAGCCCAGGGTCACCCTCTACAGCCGGCCCGGCTGTCACCTGTGTGACGAGGCCCGGCTGGTCGTCGAGCGGGTCTGCGCGGACCTCGGCGAGTCCTACGCGGAGGTGATGATCGACGACGACCCGGAGCTGCAGCAGCGCTTCACCGACGAGGTCCCGGTGACCTTCGTCGACGGCCGTCAACACGACTTCTGGCGGGTCGACGAGGCTCGGCTGCGGGCCGCGCTGGCGGGGTAGTCCCGGGTCAGTGGCGGGTCGATCGCCCGGATCCAGCCGCCACTGACCCGGGACTACCACCCCGTGCGGGTGTGACATCTCACATGTGCTAGTCCGCCAGCCGGACCCGGTCGCTGCCGTTTTGTTCTCGCGTTCACAAACTTCTACAGTTATCTAGCCGTTCGCCTCCGCCCGGCGTACGGCTGGAAAGTAGAGCAGTGACCGCACGGAGTTCGAGCGAGAGCGCCCGGGACATCCCCGAGGCGACCGTCGCCCGCCTGCCCGTCTACCTGCGGGCCCTGACGACGCTGGGCGATGCCGGCACGCGCACGTGCTCCAGCGAGGATCTCGCGGCGGCAGCAGGGGTCAACAGCGCGAAGCTCCGCAAGGACCTGTCCTATCTCGGCAGCTACGGCACCCGCGGGGTCGGCTACGACGTCGACTACCTGCGCTACCAGATCGCCCGCGAGATCGGCGTGACCCAGGACTGGCACGTGGTCATCGTCGGCATCGGCAACCTCGGCCACGCCCTCGCCAACTACAGCGGCTTCCGCAGCCGCGGCTTCCGCGTGGTCGCCCTGCTCGACGCCGACCCGACCCGCACCGACGAGCTGGTCGCCGGCGTCGCGGTGCGGCCGTTCGACGAGCTCGAGCAGATCGTCTCGGAGCAGGACGTCGCGATCGGCGTGATCGCCACTCCCGCGCTGGCCGCCCAGGACGTCGCGGACCGGATGGTCGCCTGCGGCATCACCAGCATCCTCAACTTCGCGCCGACCGTGATCAACGTGCAGGACGGCGTCGACGTCCGCAAGGTCGACCTCTCCATCGAGCTCCAGATCCTCGCCTACCACGAGCAGCGCAAGGCCCAGGCGGACCTCAAGACGGGCACCGCATGAGCGTCCTCGTCGTGGGCATCTCCCACAACTCCGCCCCGGTCGCCCTGCTCGAGCAGGTCGCGCTCGACGACGACGGCGTCACGAAGCTGATCGCCGACGCCGCCGCCAGCGAGCACGTGGTCGAGGCGACCGTCATCTCCACCTGCAACCGCGTCGAGATCTACACCGAGGTCGACCGCTTCCACGGCAGCGTCGAGGAGCTCTCGCGGCTGCTCGTCGACCAGGCCGGGCTGTCGACCGAGACGATGCTGCCGCACCTCTACGTCCACTACGACGACGGCGCGGTCTCCCACCTCTTCCAGGTCGCCGCCGGCCTCGACTCGATGGCGGTCGGCGAGGGCCAGATCCTCGGCCAGACCCGCGAGGCACTGCGCCGCGGCCAGGAGCAGGGCACGGTCGGCCCCGCCCTCAACGTCCTCTTCCAGCAGGCCCTCCGGGTCGGCAAGCGCTCGCGCGCCGAGACCGGCATCGACCAGGTCGCTCCGTCGCTGGTCAGCGCCGCGCTCGAGCGTTCCGACGAGGCCATCGGTGCCGTCGCCGGCAAGTACGTCGTCGTGGTCGGCGCCGGCGCGATGGCCAGCCTCGCGACCGCCACCGTCTCCCGGCTCGGCGCCGCCGAGGTGGTCGTGGTCAACCGCACCGCCGGCCGGGCCGACCGCCTCGCCGACGAGTACGGCGCCCGCGCGGCCACCATGGCCCACCTGCCGGGTGAGCTGGCCAAGGCCGACGTGCTGATCACCTGCACCGGCGCGACCGGCGTACTCGTCTCCCGTGACCTGCTCAAGGCCGCCCGCCCCGACCCGCGGCCCCTCGCCGTCATCGACGTCGCGCTGCCCCACGACGTCGACCCCGAGGTAGCCACGCTGCCCGGCGTCGTCCTGATCGGGCTGGCCCAGCTCGCCGACGCGCTCCACGACTCCGCCGCCGGCCGCGAGGTCGTCGAGGTGCGCCGGATCGTCACCCAGGAGGTCACCGCCTTCCTGGCCGCCCGCCGCCAGGCCAGCGTCACGCCCACCGTGGTCGCCCTCCGTTCGATGGCCACCTCCGTGGTCGACGCCGAGATGGCCCGCCTCGACGGCCGCCTGCCCCACCTCGACGACAGCGCCCGGGCCGAGGTGCTCCACACCGTGCGACGGGTCGCCGACAAGCTGCTCCACGAGCCGACCGTCCGGGTCAAGGAGCTCGCCAACGAGCAGGGCGCGGTCTCCTACGCCACCGCCCTGGCCGAGCTGTTCGCCCTCGACCCCGACGCCGTAGACGCCGTCACGCGACCGGAGGGCCTGACATGACGACCCTCCGCATCGGCACCCGCGCCTCCCGGCTCGCGACCACCCAGGCCGAGCACATCGCCACCCTCGTCCGCGACCGTCTCGGCCGCGAGACCGAGCTGGTCGAGATCTCCACCGAGGGCGACCGCTCGCAGGAGGCCGGCACCGCCCTCGAGGAGATCGGCGGCACCGGCGTCTTCGTCAGCGCGCTGCGCGAGGCGCTGCTCGACGGCCGGGTCGACCTGGCCGTCCACTCGCTCAAGGACCTCCCGACGGCCCCGGCCGACGGCATCCACCTCGCCGCAGTGCCCGTCCGCGAGGACCCGCGTGACGTCGTGGTGGCCCGCGACGGGCTCACTCTCGGCGAGCTGCCGGTCGGCAGCAGGGTCGGCACGGGCTCTCCGCGTCGCGTGGCCCAGCTGGCTGCCCTCGGCCTCGGTTTGGACGTGGTGCCGGTTCGTGGCAACGTCGACACCCGGATCGACAAGGTCCGCAACGGCGACTACGACGCGGTCGTGCTGGCGCGGGCGGGCTTGGCCCGCCTGGGTCGGATCGAGGAGGCCACCGAGGTGCTCGACCCTCTGCAGATGCTCCCGGCTCCCGGGCAAGGGGCACTGGCAGTGGAGTGCGCCGACGACGTACTCGCCAAGGAACTCGCAGTGCTCGACGACCCGCGCACGCGGGCCGCGGTCGAGGCCGAAAGAGCAGTGCTCGCCACGTTGGAGGGCGGTTGCTCGGCACCGATCGGGGCACTGGCAGAGGTCGTCGAGGGTGACGACGGAGACGAGCTCTGGGTGCGGGCGGTGGCGCTCTCGCGTGACGGCCAGCTCTCGGTGCGGATGTCGATGTCGGGCGACCCGGACGATGCAACAGGACTAGGAAACCGGCTGGCGAGCGACATGCTCGCCGACGGAGCAGGACGGCTCGAAGAAGCCGACACGGCACAACCAGCGGATCAAGCAAAGGTGCAGAACGCATGACGCGAGGCAAGACGACCACGACCACTGGACGGGCCGCTGAGAAGGCCGCCCGCGCATGGGTCTCGTTCGTGGGCAGTGGCCCCGGTGACCCGGATCTGCTGACGGTGCGCGCCGTCGACCTGATCAAGCAGGCCGACGTCGTCGTGACCGAGTCCCCCGAGCACGGACCGCTCGTACGCACGCTGCTCGGGCTCCCCACGCCCGAGCCGGTCGACGAGAGCGAAGAGACCGACGACGCCGGAGAGCGCGAGCCCGTCGAGGTCGCCGGTCCCGAGATCGTCGACGGCGGGTTCGGTGAGGACGGCCAGCCGCTCACCCACGCCGCCCGCACCAAGGTCGTGGTCCGGCAGGCCAAGCGCGGGCTGCGCGTGGTCCGGCTGATGGCCGGCGACCCCTTCCTCTACGCCTCCGGGCCCGAGGAGGCGCAGGCCGTGGCCAAGGCCGGCATCGGCTTCGAGATCGTCCCCGGCGTCTCGTCGGTCGGCGCGGTCCCGGCGTACGCCGGCATCCCGCTCACCACGAAGGACAACCGCGAGGTCTCGGTCGTCACCTGCGGTGAGAAGGTCGACTGGAAGCAGTACGCCGCCGACCGCACTCTGGTGCTGCTCTCGGCCGTCGGCATGATCGGCGACATCGCCAAGGACCTGATCGCCGCCGGTCGCTCGCCGGAGACCCCGGTCGCGATGACCCGCGTCGGCACCACCACCGAGCAGGCCACGGTCGTCTCGACGCTGGAGCACATCGCCGCCGACGCCCGGGCCGCGCGCATCGCGCCGCCGGCCATCACGGTGGTCGGCAAGGTCGTCGACCTCCGCGAGACGCTGTCGTGGTTCGAGACCAAGCCGCTGTTCGGCTGGCGCGTGCTGGTGCCTCGCACCAAGGACCAGGCACCCTCGCTGTCGGTCCGCCTGCGCGGCTTCGGCGCCGTGCCCGAGGAGGTGCCCACCATCTCGGTCGAGCCGCCCCGCAACCCGCTGCAGATGGACAAGGCCGTGCGCGGCCTGGTCGAGGGCCGCTACGAGTGGATCGCCTTCACCTCGGTCAATGCGGTCAAGGCCGTGCGCGAGAAGTTCGAGGAGTACGGCCTCGACGCCCGTGCCTTCTCCGGCCTGAAGATCGCTGCGGTCGGCGACAAGACCGCCGCCGCCATCGCCGCCTGGGGCCTGCGCGCCGACCTGATGCCGTCGGGTGAGCAGTCGGCTGCCGGCCTGCTCGCCGACTGGCCCGAGTACGACGACGTGCTGGACCCCATCAACCGGGTCTTCCTGCCCCGCGCCGACATCGCCACCGAGAACCTCGTGGCCGGCCTGATCGACCTGGGCTGGGAGTGCGACGACGTGACCGCGTACCGCACGGTGCGCGCGACCCCGCCGCCTGCGCCGACCCGCGACGCGATCAAGAGCGGCCGGTTCGACGCGGTGGTCTTCACCTCGTCGTCGACGGTCCGCAACCTGGTCGGCATCGCCGGCAAGCCGCACCCGTCCACGGTGATCGCCGTGATCGGCCCGGCCACGGCCAAGACGGCGGAGGAGCACGGCCTGCGGGTCGACGTACTGGCCTCCAAGCCGGACGTCGACGAGCTGGTCAACGCGCTCGCCGACTTCGGTGGCACCCGCCGCCTGGCCATGCTCGAGGCCGGCGAGCCGGTCACCAAGCCCTCCGACCGCAAGCCGACGGGTCGGCGTCGCGCGAGTTCTTCGCAGTGACCGAGCCGGGCGTGGGTCCCGTGGTCCGGCCTCGCCGGCTGCGGACCACGCCTGCGCTGCGGCGGATGGTCGCCGAGACCTCCGTCGAGGCGCGCCAGCTGATCCTGCCGCTCTTCGTCCGCGAAGGGCTCGACGAGCCGCGCCCGATCTCATCGATGCCCGGCGTCGTCCAGCACACCCGCGACACCCTTCGCAAGGCCGTGCGCGAGGCGGCCGAGCTCGGGCTGGGCGGCGTGGCGATCTTCGGCATCCCGGAGCACAAGGACGCCACCGGGTCGCAGGCGCTCGACCCCGCCGGCATCCTCAACGTCGCGATCGCCGACGCGGTCGCCGAGGTGGGTGACGCGCTGACGGTGGTCAGCGACCTGTGCCTCGACGAGTTCACCGATCACGGCCACTGCGGCGTCCTGACGCCCGACGGCCGGGTCGACAACGACGCCACGCTCGCGGTGTACGCCGAGATGGCACTGGCCCACGCCGCCGCCGGAGTCCACCTGGTCGGGCCGAGCGGGATGATGGACGGCCAGGTGGCGGCGATCCGGACCGCCCTCGACGGCGCCGGCCAGACCGACATCGGGATCCTGGCCTACTCCGCGAAGTACGCCTCCTCCTTCTTCGGGCCTTTCCGCGAGGCCGTCGACTCATCGCTGCAGGGCGACCGCCGCACCTACCAGCAGGACTCCGGCAACGCCCGCGAGGGCGTCCGGGAGGTGCTGCTCGACATCGAGCAGGGCGCCGACATCGTGATGGTGAAGCCCGCCCTCGCCTACCTCGACGTGATCCGCCAGGTGCGCGACGCCGTCGACGTGCCGGTGGCGGCGTACAACATCTCGGGGGAGTACTCCATGGTCGAGGCCGCCGCGGCCAACGGCTGGATCGACCGCGAAGCAGCGATCATCGAGACGCTGACCTCGATCCGGCGCGCGGGTGCGGACATCGTCCTCACCTACTGGGCAGCCGAGGCCGCCCGCCTGATCGCCCGCTGACTAGGGGTGCGTGTAGTCGTAGACGCACTGCTGGAAGCGGTTCGGCTGGAGCAGCTCGTTGAGTCCCTCGAGGGCGCACTGCACGGTGGCCTGGGTGAGCGTCAGCAGGTCGTCGACCGGGGGTACGCCGGTGCTCGGCAGCGGCGGGATGGACGGCACGAAGCTGGGCAGGTCGACGTCCGGCTCTTCGCTCTCGCCGTCGCCTGGTCCCTCGGTCTCGCCGTCGCCAGGACCCTCGGTCTCGCCCGGGCCGCCCGGGTCGACGGGGTCGCCGCCGTCGGTGGCCTGCGGGGTGCCCTGGGCGCCCGGGCCGTTGTTGCCGTTGTTGGTGAGGTCGGGCGGCTCGGGCACCAGCAGGCCGGCAGCGGAGGTGTTGTTGGGGATCGAGGTGAAGTCGCCGTCGAGGTAGGCGTTCATGAGGGACAGCACCAGGTCGACGTAGGCCTGGGAGTGGTTGTAGCGGTAGACGGCGGACCGCTGGCCGGCCGTCGTGGCGAGGTCGTCGTCGCCGGAGCAGAGGTAGACCGCGGTGGCGAGCGCCGCGTCGTCGATGTCCTGCGGGTTGCGCTCGCCGTCGCCGTCGGCGTCGACGCCCACCACGGACCACGTGGAGGGGATGAACTGCATCGGGCCGACCGCGCGGTCGTAGACCGGGTCGTTGTCGAACTGGGCGGCGTCGGTGTCGCGGATGACCGAGGTGTTGTTGGAGCCGTCGAGCGCGATGCCGTAGATGCCCGGCTGGGCCACGCCGTTGTCATCGAGCGCGTTGCCGCCGAAGCGGCCGTGGTTGGACTCCACGCGGCCGATGGCGGCGATCAGCTGCCAGGTCAGGTTGCAGCTCTTGTCGGCGGAGTTGATCACGCTCTCGGCGCGCTGGTAGGCAGCGAGGGCGGCGGCCGGGATGCCGTTGGTCGAGGAGCTGGCGATGATCTGCTCGGTGTCGCCGGCGACGCCGCAGGCCGTCGCCGGAGGAGACGCTGGCCGGGGCCTCGATCGCCTCGTCGGGCACGGTCGCGCCGTCGAGGAGGGGGTCCTCCTGGGGGGACTCGGCGCTGATCGCCGCGGTGACCCCGGCTCCCGCGAGGTTGGCTGTCCAGGCCGCTGAGAGCAGGGCCAGCGGCACGATTGCCACTGCCCTCTGCCAACGACCGAACTGCTTGGTCGACATCGTCATCTCCCTGTGAGCTCCGGCTCCGAGCTAACCGTGGTGCTCCTGTCGCGATAGTGCCGCGAACGGTGTCCCTCCCGTACGCCCTCATCCTCCACAACGAATAGTGTCACAGCGAAGTTACGTGCGTCACCGCGTTGTTACCAAAGCCCCGGGGCACCCCGCCGCCCCTCAGGGCCCTCGGGGACAATGAGTCGGTGATCCCCGTGCCGCCCGACGCCGTGCTCGACGGTGTGCCCGCATCGCGCGCATTGTTCGACCGGGCCCTCGCCGTAACCCCCGGGGGCGTGAACTCCCCGGTGCGGGCGTTCGCCGCGGTCGGTGGCACTCCTCGCTTCATCCGCTCGGCCCAGGGAGCGTGGCTGACCGACGTCGACGGCAACGACTACGTCGACCTGGTCTGCTCCTGGGGGCCGATGCTGCTCGGTCACGCCCACCCCGCGGTCCAGGCGGAGGTGCAGGCGGCCGTCGCGCGGGGCACGTCGTACGGCACGCCGACGGTGCCCGAGGTCGAGCTGGCCGAGGAGATCGTGGCGCGCACCCCCGCCGAGAAGGTGCGGCTGGTCTCCTCCGGCACCGAGGCGACCATGTCGGCGATCCGGCTGGCCCGCGGCTTCACCGGTCGCGACGTCGTCGTGAAGTTCGCCGGCTGCTACCACGGCCACGTCGACGCGCTGCTGGCCTCCGCCGGCTCCGGCCTGCTGACGTTCGCGGTGCCGGGCACGCCGGGCGTGCCCGACTCCTCCACGCGGCTGACCCTGGTGCTGCCCTACAACGACCGGGCTGCGGTCGAAGCGGCCTTCGCCCAGCACGGCGACCGGATCGCCTGCCTGATCACCGAGGCCGCGCCCGGCAACATGGGCGTGGTGCCTCCGGAGCCGGGGTTCAACCAGTTCCTGGCCGAGACCTGTGCCCGCTACGGCGCCCTGTTCGTCTCCGACGAGGTGATGACCGGCTTCCGCGCCTCGGCCCAGGGGCAGTGGGGCCTCGACGGCGCGGTCGAGGGCTGGGCCCCCGACCTGATGACGTTCGGCAAGGTGATGGGCGGTGGCTTCCCGGCCGCGGCCTTCGGCGGACGGGCCGACGTGATGTCGCAGCTCTCGCCCGAGGGGCCGGTCTACCAGGCCGGCACCCTGTCCGGAAACCCCGTCGCCACCACCGCCGGGCTGACCACGCTCCGGCTGGCCACCGACGAGGTATACGCCCACATCACCGCCGCCGGCGAGGTGATCAAGGCCGCCACGGCCGAGGCGCTCACCGCCGCCGGCGTGCCGCACGTGATCTCGTCGGCCGGCACCATGTTCTCGGTCTTCTTCAGCGACCCCGCCGACGGTCCGGTGCGCGACTTCGAGTCCGCGACCCGCACCGACGTGACGGCGTACGCCGCCTTCTTCAACGCCTTGCTGGCCTTGGGGGTCTACCTCCCGCCGTCGGCGTACGAGGCCTGGTTCCTGTCCTCGGCCCACGACGAGCGGGCCGTGCAGGCGGTGCTGGACGCGCTGCCCGCCGGCGCCCGGGCCGCCGCGTCCGCCATCGACGCTGCATCATCACGAACGGTAACGAGGGAGCCATGAGCCAGACCCCCGACACGATCGTCCACCTCCTCCGGCACGGAGAGGTGCACAACCCCGAGGGCGTCCTCTACGGGCGGCGCGACGGGTTCCACCTGTCCGAGCTCGGCAAGCAGATGGCCGAGAAGGTCGCCGAAGCGATCCAGGACCGCGACATCACCCACCTGCGGTCCTCGCCGCTGGAGCGCGCGCAGCAGACGGCCGAGCCGCTGGCGCTCGCGCGCGGGCTCGAGGTCACCATCGACAAGCGGGTGATCGAGTCGAGCAACAAGTTCGAGGGCGCCCAGTTCGGTGCGGGTCGCAACGCGCTGAAGAACCCCGCGACCTGGCGTCACCTCTGGAACCCGTTCAAGCCTTCCTGGGGCGAGCCCTACAAGGAGATCGTCGGCCGGATGATGGCGGCGGTCCACGACGCCCGCGAGGCGGCGCAGGGCCACGAGGCCGTGATCGTCTCCCACCAGCTGCCGATCTGGACCACGCGCCTGCACGTCGAGGGCCGCTCGTTCCTGCACGACCCCCGCAAGCGGCAGTGCACGCTGTGCTCGCTGACGTCGTTCCACTTCGTCGGCGACCGGATCGCCCAGGTCTCCTACAGCGAGCCCGCCGGCGACCTGATCCCGAAGGGCGACAAGAAGGCGCCGTTCTCGGCCGGCGGCGCCCCCGAGGAGAAGCGGCCCTGATGCTTCGTCGCCTGGTCTCGCTCGCCCTGCTGATCACTGGGCTGGTCGCCGTACTGACCGGCTGCACGGGCCTGCCCGAGTCTGGCGACAAGGGCTACACCACCGACAAGGGCATCGTCCGACAGCTCGCGGTCGACGACCGCGAGTCGCCGATCGCGCTCCGGGCCGACGACATCGACGGCAACGAGATCTCGCTCGAGGACTACCGCGGCAAGCCCCTGGTGGTCGTGGTCTGGGGAGCGTGGTGCGTCGAGTGCCGGGCCGAGCAGTCCGAGGTCAACCGGGCGGCCGAGGACCTGGCCGGCACCGCCGAGTTCGTCGGGCTCGACGTGCGCGAGCCGTCGGTGGACAACGCCCGCGCCTACGTGCGCGAGAAGGACGTGCCGTACCCCTCGATCGACGGCAACGACGGCCAGGCCCTGAAGAACTTCACCGGCACGCTGACCCCCTACACCGTCCCGGCCTTCGTGGTGCTCGACGCAGACGGCCGGATCGCGGCGAGCATCATCGGCCGGCTCCCGTCGCGGCTCACGCTGGTGGAGATCGTGGAAGAGGTCGCGTCAGGGGCCACGGGCGACGCTGATGGGTGAGTGGTTCCAGGACCAGGCGCTCTCCGGCTCGATGCCGCTGGCGGTCCCGGTCGCCATCGTGGCCGGGCTGGTCTCCTTCTTCTCCCCGTGCGTGATCCCGCTGCTGCCTGGCTACCTCTCCTACGCGACCGGCCTCTCCGGCGCCGACCTGGCGGGCGGTGAGGCCGAGGTACGCCGCGGCCGGATGCTGCTCGGGTCGGTGCTGTTCGTGCTCGGGTTCGCGGTCGTGTTCGTGACCATCGGCGCGCTGTCCGGCGCGGTCGGCGACTGGTTGATCGACTACCGGCGCACCATCACCGTCGTGCTCGGGTCGCTGACCATCGTGCTCGGTCTGGTCTTCGCCGGCCTGGTGCCGTTCCTGCAGCGCGAGTGGCGGGTGCACGCCGTGCCGGCGGTCGGGCTGGGCGCCGCGCCGCTGCTCGGCTTCCTCTTCGGGCTCGGCTGGACGCCCTGCATCGGACCGACCCTGACCGCGATCAGCACGCTGTCGCTCAACGAGGCGACCGTGACCCGCGGCGCCGTCCTGGCCGGCTTCTACGCCATCGGCCTGGGTCTTCCGTTCATCGCGGCCGGGCTCGCCTACCGCAAGGCGCTGGGCGCGCTGTCGTTCGTACGCCGCCACCAGCTGCTGGTGATGCGGCTCGGCGGGCTGCTGCTGGTCGCCGTCGGCGTACTGCTCGTCTCCGGCTGGTGGGACTGGGCCGTCACCTGGCTGCAGACCAACGTCGTCAACACCACGCCGGTCGGCGTATGAGCGAGACCGACGAGCCGGCCCGAGCGCCGGGCGGGCGAGCTCACCGCGCGCGAGCTCGTGCGCTGGGGCTGGCGCCAGCTGACCTCGATGCGCACGGCGCTGATCCTGCTGCTCGTGCTCGCGCTCGCCGCGATCCCGGGATCGGTGATCCCGCAGGAGGGCGTGGACGCGCTCGGCACCTCGCGCTGGAAGGAGGACCACCCGACGCTGACGCCGATCTACGAGCGGCTGGACCTCTTCTCGGTCTACGACTCGGCGTGGTTCTCGGCGATCTACATCCTGCTGGTGCTCTCGCTGGTGGGCTGCATCCTGCCGCGCACGTTCCACTACTGGCGCGGCATCCGCGCCCAGCCGCCGGCTGCGCCGCGCAACCTCACCCGGCTGCCCGACCACGCGTCGTACGAGACCTCGGAGCCGGTCGACGACGTGCTGGCCAAGGCGCGGGCGGTGCTCAAGCGCGGCCACCGGCTCCGCGATGCTGACGATGACCGCGCGGTCAGCGCCGAGCGCGGCTACCTGCGCGAGGTCGGCAACCTGGTCTTCCACCTCGTCGGTGCTGGTGGTGCTGGTCGGCTTCGCGATGGGCGGGCTGTGGGGCTACAAGGGCGCCGTGATCGTGCCGGAGGGTGGCGGGTTCGCCAACAACCCCAACCTGTACGACGACTTCTCGCCGGGCCGGCTCTTCACCCTCGACGACATGGACAACTTCTCCTTCGACGTCGACAACTTCGACGTCGAGTGGCTGACCAGCGGGCCGCGGGCCGGGATGGCGCGGGCGTTCAACGCGACCCTGCGCTACCAGGAGGGCATCGACGGGGAGCAGCAGGAGTACGACCTGCGGGTCAACCACCCGTTGAAGATCGGCGGCACCGAGCTGTTCCTGGTGGGCCACGGCTATGCGCCGGTGATCACCGTCCGCGACGGCAACGGCGACATCGCCGCCACCGGTCCCAGCATCTTCCTGCCGCAGGACTCCAGCTTCCTGTCCTTCGGCGTGGTCAAGGCACCGGACGCGCAGCCGGCCGGCATCGGGCTCGAGGGCCTCTTCTACCCGACCTTCTACAACACCGTCGACGGCGACCCGGCCACGCTGATGGGCGACGACAACAACCCGTTGGTCTCGATGCTCGTCTACGCCGGCAACCTCAGCATGGACTCCGGCCCGTCGCAGTCGATCTACGTGCTCGACAAGTCGCAGACCGACCAGGTGGAGGCCGACGGCAAGCCGTTCCGGCTGGACATGCTGCCCGGTGAGACCGTCCAGCTGCCCGACGGTCTCGGCTCGGTGACGTTCGAGGGCGTCGAGCCGTGGGTGCGGATCCAGATCAGCAAGTCGCCGGGCCAGCGGATCGCGCTCGGCGGAGTGTCGCTGGCCCTGCTCGGCCTGCTGGGGTCGCTGTTCATCCGACCGCGACGGGTCTGGGTGCGCGCCCGCCGGGAGGGTGGGGTCACAATGGTGGACGTCGCCGCGCTGGACCGGTCCGGCGGAGGCGACGTGACCGACGTACTTGCGGAGCTCGTAGCAAAGCTGAAGGAGCGACAGTGACCGACGCCGACTGGGGACTGCTGAGCGACCAGGCCGTCGCTGCGGCAGGCATCGTCTACTTCCTGGCCCTGCTGGCCCACATCGGGGAGTGGGCGTCGCTGCGTACGCCGGCTGCGGCGTCGTCAGAGGCAGCCGGTGCCACCTATGGCGGCGTCGCCGTCGCGACCGGAGGTCCCACCGAGCCCGACCGTGAGCAGCGCGTCGCGTTCCTCGGCCGGCTCGGGCTGATCCTGACCCTGCTTGGCGGCGGCGATCCACCTGGTGGCGCTGGTCGGCCGGGGGATGTCCGCGGAGCCCAACCGGGTGCCCTGGGGCAACATGTACGAGTTCACGCTGTCCGGCACCTTCGTCGTGACGCTGATGTACCTCGTGCTCTACCGCCGCTACAAGCTCGACTGGATCTCGCCGCTCGTGGTCGGCTTCGTGGTCACGTTCCTGATGGTGGCCGTGATCTGGCTGCACGACGAGGTCGCTCCGCTGCCCGAGGCGCTCGACTCCTACTGGCTGGTCATCCACGTGGTCTCCGCGATCATCGCGACCGGCGCGTTCACGCTCGGCGGCCTGCTGTCGGCCATGTACCTCCTCAAGATGCGCAAGCCCGAGACGACCTCCGGCCCGCTCGCCCGGGTGCCACCGCTCGAGACCCTCGACCGGATCTCCTACCGGATCCACGCCTTCGCGTTCCCGGTGTGGACCTTCGCCGTGCTGATCACCGGCCCGATCTGGGCCAAGGAGGCGTGGTCGTCGTACTGGAACTGGGACCCGAAGGAGGTCTGGGCGTTCATCACCTGGGTGGTCTACGCGGCCTACCTCCACGCCCGCGCCACCGCCGGCTGGAAGGGCCGCAACGCCGCCCTGCTCGCGCTCCTCGGCGTCGCGACCCTGTGGTTCAACTTCATCGGCATCAACTACTTCTCGACCACCAGCCAGCACTCCTACGCGACCGCCCCTGCGCCGGTGACGGTGGTTGAGGTGCG
The DNA here is from genome assembly GCA_963769475.1 of uncultured Actinomycetota bacterium. Classification (GTDB taxonomy): domain Bacteria; phylum Actinomycetota; class Actinomycetes; order Propionibacteriales; family Nocardioidaceae; genus Nocardioides. The sequence continues at coordinate 412,137 of CAVYLX010000011.1, forward strand.
AGGAGCGTTAGCGACGAGCCTCGAAACCCCTGTGGAGTAAGGGGAAACTCGTTATTCCGACCGTGACCGGCAGGCCGGTGGATAACCCCTGATTCCGGGCCATGAGTGTCGGTGGCCGGGTGCTTGGATTGATCCATGACCACCACCGCAACCCAGACCACGAGCAGCACCGCTGCCGTGCTCGACGGGCTGCGCGCGAAGGCCGCGGAGATCTCCCGGGCTGAGGTCGAGAAGGCCGAGCTGACCATCGAGTGGGCGGTGCTCAACGAGGCCGATCCGGCCGAGTGTGTGGGGTTGTTCGCCGACAAGGCGCTCCCGGTCGCGGGTGCGGGTGCGCCGCTGGTCTCGGAGTTCGCGTTGATGGAGTACGCCGCAGCGCTGGGGATCACGACCGAGTCCGGGTTCGCCCAGGTCGGCCGGGTCCTGGAGCTGCGCTGCCGCCTCCCACGCCTGTGGGCACGGGTGGTGCGAAGGGAGGCTGGCGTTGTGGCGGGCGGGCCGGATCGCCGAGCAGACCATCTGCCTGCCCGAAGCGGGGGCCGCGCATGTGGACCGGTACCTCGCCCCGGTGGCCCACTCGTGTTCCTGGGCGCAGCTGGACCGGCCGTTGGAGCTGCACGTGCATGTCTCCGACGAGGTGGTCGGCCGGTGTGCCAACACCCGGTCCCCGATCAGCGTGGACCAGATCAGGGAGTGGTGCGGCAACCCGGACGCGAAGATCACGGTCAAGCCGGTGGTCGATCTCAACGAGCACGTCCATGTGGAGGCCTACGAAGCACCGGACCGGCTCAAGGACCAGAACGCTCTGGTCGACGTTCATTGCGTGTTCCCGCACTGCGCCAAACCAGCGCCCGGTGCGACACCGACCACGTCGTCCCTCACGACAGCGGCGGCCCGACCAGCTCGGACAACACCGCGCCGTTGTGTCGGCGGCACCACCGCGCCAAGACCCACAGTGCGTGGGACTACTCCGTCCTGGACCGCGGCACCTACCTCTGGACCAGCCCCAACGGCCTCAAGCTGATCCGCGACCACCGCGGCACCCACGAACCCTGACCACCCCGCCCCACACCCCGGCCGGCGATCGACGGCCGTGGTGGCCATCGTGTGGTCGGTGGGCGTGCTCGTTGCCGGCTACACCCTGCCGGCGTACACCATCGTCACGGGGACCGGCCGAACCACCACGAGAGAGACCGAGACTCTGGTGGAGGTCAACGGCTCGAGGCTCGTGCTGGTGCTCCTCGTCCCGTTGGTGTTCTCGCTCCTGGCGGCTGGGGGGCACGTCCTGCGTGACCACGCGGGAGGCGTCCAGCTGGCCTGGGGGGTGACCGTGGCCCTCTGTGCGCTGACTGCGGTGGCGATGCTGTCGATCGGCATCTTCGTTGCGCCGGTCGCCGTTGCCCTGCTGGTTGCCTGTGCAGCGAAGCCGACCGATCAGAAAAGCGTCACCGCCAGCTAGTCGCGGCTTTCCGGATCCTCTGGATTGAGCCGCTTGCGGTCGAGGTCGCGGAGGAAGTCCTCGTCGTCGTCGGGCGCCACGATCTTGGGCGGCGCGCTCGGGCGTCTCGGCTTGGGCTTGGGGCGCTGCTGGGGGGTGAGGCCGCGCTCCTGCATCAGCCGAACCATGAAGTAGGTGGCGACTGCGAACAGAATCACCACGAGCAGGAACCTCAACACCCCTCCAATGTAGGCGGAAGGTGGTGATGCGTACCCTCGTTCCGTGAAGCAATTCTGGACCTACACCCTCCTACGCATCGCGGTGTTCGTCGCAACTGCCGCCATCGTGTACGGGATCTGGTCCCTGCTGAGCGACAGCGTGCCCCTGCTGTGGGTCGTCGTGATCGGGTTCGTGGTGAGTGGCTTCGCGTCCTACTTCGTGCTCGCGCCGCAGCGGGAGGCGTTCGCGCAGCGCGTCGACGAGCGCGCCCGGCGCGCCACGGCGAAGATCGAGGAGATGCGGTCCAAGGAAGACGCGGACTGACGCGGATTGACTTGGGGGTCAGCGCTTGCGGCGGTTGAGCTGGCGCTCGATCCGGCTCTTGTCCTGCCCGAGCACCTTGGCGAGCAGCGAGGCCCGCATGCGCCACGCGACGAAGCCGATCACGATCACGGCCACGATGATGAGGAAGGTCATGATCCGAGCGTACGTCGGCTCCGGCTAGGCGCGGCCGAACAGAGCCGCCGCCACGAGGGCCGCCCAGAGCAGCTCGGCCAGGCCGGTCTGCTGGAGCACCGGGATCAGGGCCGGGCCGGTGGCGCCGCCGAGCACAGTGCGGGCCGCGGGGTTGGCCACGGCCACGAAGGCGAGGCCGATGAGGGCCCACCAGGTGGTTGCGGCGGCGACCGCTACGACGGCGGCGGCCGCGGCAAAGACGAGCAGCACGTAGAGCTGGCGGGTGCGCTCGTCACCGAGGCGTACGGCGAGCGTGCGCTTGCCGGCGACCGTGTCGGTCGGGATGTCGCGGAGGTTGTTGGTCACCAGGATCGCGCAGGCGAGCGCACCGATGCCGACGCCGGCGTACAGCGCGGGCCACTCCCACGACTCGGTCTGGACGTACGTCGTGCCGATCACGGCCACCAGCCCGAAGAACACGAAGACCATGACCTCGCCGAGACCCAGGTAGCCGTAGGGCGTGGAACCGCCGGTGTAGTGCCAGGCGGCGACCACGCAGATCAGCCCGACCGCGACCAGCCACCAGGCCGTGGTCGCGGCGAGCGCCAGCCCGGCGGCGCCGGCCACCGCGAACGCGAGGAACGCGGCTCGCTTCACCGCACCCGGCGTCGCGGCGCCCGAGCCGACCAGCCGCATCGGACCGACCCGCACGTCGTCGGTGCCGCGGATGCCGTCGGAGTAGTCGTTGGCGTAGTTGACGGCGACCTGCAGGGCCAGGCTCACCACGAGCGCGAGCAGCGCCTTCCACCACACCCACTCGTCGACGTACGCCGCCACGCCGGTGCCGGCGAGCACTGGTGCGACGGCCGCGGGGAGGGTGCGGGGCCGGGCGCCGGCCAGCCACTGGTTACGAGTTGCCACGACCAGGCAGTAAATCAGCCCGGTGAGGTGGGCGCGGCAGCGGTGTCCTTCGCCAGGTACCGCTCGGCGGCCCTCGCGGCCGGACCCATGCCCAGCGTGGCGAGCACGACGATGGCCGCGATCGTGATCCAGCCGGCGGTGCCCCAGGTCATGGCGAGGAACGTGAACAGCGCCGGCGCCCAGACGCTGCCGGCGGTGCCGCCGAGCTGGGACGCGCCCTGGTACTCGCCGCGCCGCTGGGGGTCCGACAGCTCCGACATGAAGCCCCAGTGGCCGGCGGACTGGAAGAGCTCGGCGCCGGTGACGGTCACGTGGCCGAGCCAGACCAGGGCGATCGTCACCCACCCGATGGTGTCGTGGGTGATCAGCACGATCCCGCAGGAGGTCACGAAGAACACCGCGCTGATCCGCGAGGCGCGTAGGGATCGGTCGACGGAGTCCACGCCCCGTGCGGCCGCGACCTGCAGGAAGACCGCCATCACCGTGTTGGTGCCGAACAGCCACGCGAGCAGCACCCGGGGCGCATCGGTCTCCTCGACCAGCCACAGCGGGATCACGATGTTGAGCAGCACCTGGTTGGTGCCGAGCACTCCGTCGCAGGCGCTGAGGAGCAGGAATCCCTTGTTGCGCAGGGCTCCTGCGTTGACCAGCTGGTCGGGCGCCGCGGGCGCGCGGTCGTGCTCGGCGTCGGGTAACCGGGTGATGTAGAGGGCGTTGGCCGCGAGGATCGCGCCGGTCAGCCACGGCACCAGCCGCACGATGTCGTCGTTGTTGAACGCGAGGGCGATGCCACCGATCAGCGCGCCCAGGGTGAAGCCGATGTTGAGGGCGGCCCGCATGAACGCCTGCGACTGCACCCGCTCCTCGCGCGGGAAGACGTCGAGCGTGTACGCACCACGCCCGGACCACCCGGCCGTCTCGATGATCTGGTGCCCGACCATCACCGCGAGGAAGGCCACGAAGCCATCGACGAACGGCCACACGGCGTACACGCTGGCGGCGCCGAAGGCGCCCATCGCCCACATCCGCTTCGGGCCGACGCGGTCGGCGAGCTTGCCGAGCGGCACCGCGAAGAAGAACGACACCACGCCGGCCACGGTCAGGCCGAGACCGACCTGTGCGGCGCTCAGGCCGACGATCTGGGTGAAGAAGACCGCGCTTCCGGTGAGGAACGTGCCCTCGCCGATCGCGAAGAGCACCGACTGGACGGACAGCTTCCGCGCCAGCGGCGTCGGCGGGAGCATCCGAGAGAGTCGCGAGGCCATCCCCTGCATTCTCGCCCTCGGCAGTAGCGTTCGTCGCGTGGTTTTGCTCAGTCCGCGTGGCGGGCCCGACGAGGTGGTCGACCAGCTGCGTGGCTGGCTCGACGGGCCCGACGACGTGCGGCTGTGCGTCGAGACGTCGGGGTCGACCGGGAGGCCGAAACGCGTGGTGCTCTCGCGGGCCGCAGTGCTCGCGTCCGGCGCCGCCACGGAGCGTCGGCTGGGTGGCGCGGGCCGCTGGGTGCTGATGCTTCCGCCGACGTACGTCGCAGGGGTGCAGGTGATCGTCCGCTCGCTTGTCGCCGGTCACGAGCCGGTGGCCGAGTGGCCGGCCGACGAGGGCTGGTTCGTCTCGCTGGTGCCGACCCAGCTGCAGCGGCTGCTGGACTCGCCAGCCGACCTGGCGGCACTGCAGCGAGCGCACACGGTGCTGCTCGGGGGCGGTCCGATCGACCCGTCGCTGCGGCAGCGGGCCGAAGCGGCCGGTGTCCGCGTCGTGGCGACCTACGGATCGGCGGAGACGGCCGGCGGCTGCGTCTACGACGGGATGCCGCTCGACGGGGTGGCGGTCGCGACCGACGGCGGCGGCCGGATCCGGATCGCTGGGCCCACGCTCTTCGACGAGTACGCCGGCGACCCCGAGCTCACCGCGGAAACCCTGGTGGACGGGTGGTTCCTGACCGCCGATGCCGGCCGGATGGACGAGGACGGCCGGCTCGCTGTGCTCGGGCGGCTGGACGACATGATCGTCACGGGCGGCGTCAACGTGCCCGGCCCGGCCGTCGCGGCCCGGCTGCGCGAGCATCCGGACGTGGCTGCGGCCGAGGTGGTCGGCGTAGCGGATGAGGAGTGGGGCAACCGGGTGGTGGCGTTCGTCGTCGGACCGCTCTCCTTGGAGGCCGCTCGGGAGTGGGTGGCCGAGGTGCGGCCGCGGTCGTGGGCACCGCGTCAGCTGGTCGCGCTCGACGCGATCCCGATGCTCGGCAACGGCAAGTCCGACCGCCTCGCCTTGCGGGAGCTGGCATGACCGTGTGGTCGGTGCCGATGCGCACCCGGTTCCGCGGTATCACCGTGCGCGAGGGGATGCTCCTGCGCGGGGAGGCCGGGTGGGGGGAGTGGAGCCCGTTCCTGGAGTACGACGCGGCGGAGGCCGAACCCTGGCTCCGCTGTGCCGAGGAGGCTGCCGCCGGTGACTGGCCGGCGCCCCTGCGGGACAGCGTCGAGGTCAACGTGACCGTGCCGGCGGTGGGCCCGGAGCAGGCAGCGGAGATCGTGCGACGCGGCGGCTGCCGGACCGCCAAGGTGAAGGTCGCCGAGCCGGGTCAGACCCTGGCCGACGACCAGGCCCGGCTCGAGGCGGTGCGCGACGCGATCGGGCCGGGTGGCGCCGTACGGATCGACGCCAACGGCGGCTGGTCGGTCGACGACGCGGTGCGGGCGATCACGGTGCTGGAGCGCGCGGCCGGTGGCCTGGAGTACGTCGAGCAGCCCTGCGCCACGGTCGAGGAACTGGCCCAGGTCCGCCGATCGGTCGACGTGCGGATCGCAGCCGACGAGTCGATCCGGCGGGCGGCAGACCCCTACCGGGTGCGCGACCTGGAGGCCGCCGATGTCGCTGTGCTGAAGGTGCAGCCGCTGGGCGGCGTCCGCGCGTGTCTGCGGATCGCGGAGGACATCGGCCTGCCGGTCGTGGTGTCGTCCGCCCTCGAGTCGTCGGTCGGCATCGCCGCCGGTGTCGCTCTGGCCGCCGCCCTGCCGGAGCTGCCGTTCGCGTGCGGGCTCGCGACCGTGCAGCTGCTCACCGACGACCCGGTGGCCGAGTCGCTGCTGCCGGTTGACGGGGCGCTGCCGGTGCTTCGGCCTGAGGTCGACGAGGCTTCGCTCGCGCGGCTGGCCGCGTCACCCGACCGGGTCGCCCACTGGGAGGCCCGCCTCGCCGAGGTGCGGGCGCTGCGGCAGGATCGTCGATCGTGACCACCCCGTCGGCCGAGCTCGCCCGCAGCGTGGTGACCGCTCTGGTCGGGGACGGGGTGACCGAGGTCGTGATCGCGCCCGGGTCTCGCAACGCGCCACTGTCGTTCGCGGCGTACGACGCCGCCGAAGCGGGCCTGGTCCGGCTGCACACCCGGATCGACGAGCGGACGGCCGGCTTCCTGGCGCTGGGGCTGACCAAGGTCGGCGCCCGGGCAGCGGTGATCTGCACATCCGGCACTGCCGTCGCCAACCTTCATCCCGCTGTGCTCGAGGCCGCGCACGCCGGGCTGCCGCTGGTAGTGGTCACCGCCGACCGGCCGGCACGCCTGCGCGGCACCGACGCCAACCAGACCACCGACCAGGTCGGCATCTTCGGGCCGCTCGTGGAGACGCTGGACATCGCCGGCGCCGACTGGCTGACGGTCTGGGGCGACGGTCCGCTGCACCTCAACGTGCAGCTCGACGACCCGCTGGTGCCCGCCGATCGCTGGGTGCCAGAAGCGGGTCGTGCACCTCAGAGTGCGGCGGAGCGCACTCCTGGGCGCACGACCCCTGTCACACTCGGCCCCCGCACGGTCGTGGTCGCGGGTGACGACGCCGGACCGCGGGCGCGGCAGCTCGCCGAGGCGGCCGACTGGCCGCTGCTCGCCGAGCCGAGCAGCGGCGCGCGCAACGGCACGCACGCGCTGCGCTGCTACCGGCTGCTGCTCGACACCGACCTCGGCCGCAGCATCGAGCGGGCCGTCGTCTTCGGCCATCCGACGCTGTCGCGCCCGGTCAGCCGGCTGCTGGGGCGCGAGGACGTCGAGGTGCTGGCCACTCCGATGCCGGGGGTGTGGAGCGAGCGGCCGTTCGCGGCGACGACGATCGAAAGCCCGACGGCCGAGGCTGACGACCCGGCGTGGCTGGAGGAGTGGCGCGCGGCCGATCGCGCAGTGGCGGCCCAGCTCGACCAGCTGCTCGCGGACGAGCCCGACCTCACGCCGTACGCCGTGGTCGGAGCGGTCAGCCGGGCCCTGCCGGCCGAGGGCCTGCTGGTGGTCGGCGCGTCAAACCCGATCCGCGACCTGGACCTGATGGCGCTGCCCTATACCGTCGGCGAGCGGCGCAAGGTGATCGCCAACCGCGGCCTGTCCGGCATCGACGGCACCGTCTCGACGGCGATCGGAGCAGCGCTAGGCCGCGCCGGGTCGTCGCGGGCGCTGGCGCTGATGGGCGACGTGACGTTCCTCCACGACAGCAACGGCCTCGTGCTCGGGCCGGCCGAGGCCCGACCCGACCTGACCATCGTGGTGGTCAACGACGACGGCGGCTCGATCTTCTCCGTGCTCGAGCAGGGTGCGGAGCAGCACGCGGACCGCTTCGACGCGCTCTTCGGCACGCCGCACGGGGTCGACCTCGCCAGCCTCTGCGCCGCCACCCGCACGCCCCACTGGCTGGCCGGGAGCCTGCCCGAGCTGGAGCAGGCCCTGGCCAACCCCAACGGGGGCATCGAGGTCATCGAGGTGCGGGTGCGCCGCGACAACCGTCGCGAGCTCGACGCGCGGATCCGTGCGCTGCGTCCCTGACTCAACCGACATCCGCACCCACCGGACGTCGTCGCACCTTGGCCGTCGCCACCGCCGTGGCCACCGGCTCGCCTGAGGCGTCGTAGAGCTCACCGGAGAGGAACGCGATGTCACGTCCGCTGCGGACCACCCGTCCCCGCCCGACCAGGCGCCCGGGCGAGGCCGGGGCGAGGAACTGCACGTGCAGGTCGGTGGTCGGCGCCCACTCGGCCGGGCCCAGCGTCGCGATCAAAGCAGGGCCGAGAGTGTCGTCGAGCATCGCCGCGAGCATCCCGCCCTGGACCGACCCCGCCGGGTTGAGGAACTGCTCCGTGGCCGTGAATCCGACCTCGATCGTCATCGCCTCAGGATCGACGTCGATGAGCTCCCAGCCCAGCAGCTCCGCCACCGGCGAACCCGGCCCGCGACCGGCCAGGAAGTCCCAGAACACGCCCTCACGAACCGCCCGCTCCCGCATGCTCGCGACGCTAGCCGCGACCTCCGACAACGCTGGCTGGGCGGCTATGCCATGGCCCCCAGGATGGGCTCGGACGCGACCAGGCGGTCGTGCAGGGCGTGTAGATGTCCTCCGGCCATGGTGGCACCGGCCAGCCGCGCCTCTGGCGAAGCAACTTCGTCGGCGTACGTGTCACCGAACGCGAGGTATGCGCTCGGGCGTTCGGCCACCCTGCGGCACGGGGAGTCGAGCTCGAAGTACGACAGCGGCAGCCGCGGCTGGCCGCGTTCGACTGCGTGGCTGCTCGTCGGGGAAGAGCTCGCCCAGGTCGCCCCACCAGTGGGTCCAGGGCGGCAGGAGCCCTCGTCATCGGCGAGACGCGCAGCAGGGAGTGGAGACCGGTGGCGCCAGCGCGGTCTTAGGCCGAGACCGGCAGGGCGGCGTCGACGTACACCGTCGCGACGGCTCGAGGCGCTCGCCGAGGTGGGGCGCGTAGAGACCGCGTTGCTGTGCGGCACCAGCACCGGGCCGGAGAGACCGGACGCTGCCGATGATCGAGTCGATCACGGCGCTCGGGTCGTAGGTGCTCCGGTGTCGACGAGCCGCACGTCCTCACCGCGCTCGCGGAGCGCGTCCGCTACCGGCGTCCAGGACGCCGGCCCCACCAGCGGGCTGGGGATCAGCAGGAGCGACATGAGCTCCAAGTTAGCCACGGGCCAGAGTGGGCAGGCTGGAGCGCATGAGCGAACAGGCCTGGCTGATCCCGTACGTCGACACTACGACGGCGCCAAGAGGGTGCTGACCCTCGAGCTGACCAGCGGCAACGCGATGGTGATCGACAAGCACCGCCCGATCGTCAGCATCGACGGTCGGCAGTACGTCGTGGTCTGGGGCCTGGTCTCCTTCGAGATCCCGGCCGAGCGCAACGTGCACGTCAGCGTGCACATCCACGGCAACGTCGTTGGCCAGACCGCTTCGGTGCTGCTGCCGCCTGGTGGGCCGGTCGGCCTGCGCTAGAGACGCACTACACGACGGGCATCGGCTCGCTGACGCCGATTCCTGCAGGCCGGCTAGGCCATCGCCTCAGATGTACGGCCCCACTGGGCGAGCACTCTGCACTTGTCAGGCCTCGCTAGCCCTGACATGTGCAGGGATCCCGGTCAGCCGGGGATCCCTGGGGCGTCGGGCTAAGCCATGGCCCCCAGGATCGGCTCGGACTCGACCAGGCCCTCGTTGCTGGGCTCGGCACCCTCGCCGAGGACCCGAGCCGCCTGGCGGGCGCGCAGCTCGAGGTGGGCATCGCGGGGGCGGTCGTAGCCGTAGCGGGCGCGGGCCTCGGCGGGCGTGACGACCTCGGCGTTGGTCGGCTCGATGCCGCGCACGATCGGCTCGACCACGGGCAGGGTCATCGGTGAGATCAGCCGCAGCATGGCGAGCTTGATCCGGGTGTTGCTCTCGATCACCCGGAAGGAGATCTTGAGCACCGGCCGGACCAGCACGTCGACGATCTTGGGCTGGCGCAGGCCGCCCATCTTCCGCATCCAGGTCGGCATCGTGGCGATGGTGCCGTAGCGGAGCACCTTGCTGGAGACCCAGGCTCCGGGGCGCAGGAGGCGCGGCATCGGCGGCAGCATCACGTCGGCGTTGAGCAGGTGGTCCATCGCCTTCTGCGCGGCCTCGCTGCCGGCGAGCCGCGGCCGCATGTACTCGAAGTACTCGCGCACGCCCTCGCGGGTGCGCGGCACGTCTGCCGGGTCGCAGGTCTGCAGCTCGGCGCCGATCGCACACTCCGCCCAGTACTGCTCCTCCTCGGCCTGCGAGAGCCGGCCGGGGCCGTAGCGCTCGTAGGCGTAGAGGATCGAGTGCCAGGCGGTCAGGTGGATCCACAGCTGGCTGTGCGGGTCGTTGGCGTCGTACTTGTTGCCGGTCAGCGGGTCGATCCCGACCGCCTTGGAGTGGATCTTTACCAGGATGTCGGCGACCTTCGCGGTCTCGCGGCTCGAGGCGAAGGCGACCATCGAGAAGTAGCGCAGCGTCCGGTCGTAGCGGGTGCGCGGCCGGTAGAAGATGTCCTGGGTCTTGTCGACCGCGGCGATCAGGGCCGGGTCGAGCTCCTCGACCACGACCGCGCGCTGGAACCCGATCGTGGCGGAGGTGGAGTAGCCCCACACCTTCCAGGTCATCGAGTCCGGACCGAAGAAGCCGTAGTCCTCGTGCGGGGTGATCTCGCGCTGCTTGCGAAGGCTCATGCCGGCAAATTACTACAGTGGTGTAGTAATTGGAAGAGCTGGCCTTAGGGTGTCGTGGTGAGCAAGAGGAGGCCGTACGCCGCGCGGGTGCCGCTCGCCGTACGCCGCGAGCAGCTGCTCGACGCCGCGATCCAGGTGATCGTGCGCGAGGGCTACGAGGGTGTCTCGGTCGACGCGATCGCGCGCGAGGCCGGCGTCACCCGGCCGGTCGTCTACGGCGCCTACGCCGACCTCAACGAGCTGCTCGGCGCGCTGCTCGACCGGCAGCAGGCCCGGGCGCTGACCCAGCTGGCCGAGGTGCTGCCCGACCAGCTCGACTCCCGTCGTCGGCGGACCCGACGCATGGATGCTCAACGCCCTGCGCGCCCTGATCGACCGGGTGAGCAACGACCAGCTCACCTGGCGACCGATCCTGCTCGCGCCCCACGGCACCCCGGAGGCGGTGCGGGCCAGGATCGACGCCGACCGCGAACGCATCCGGGCGCAGCTCGCCGAGCTGCTCGCCGTCGGCATCGAGCTGCGCGGTGGCCCGACCCTCGACGTCGAGCTCGCCTCCCACGCACTGATCGGCGTGCTCGAGCACTTCGGCCGCCTGCTGCTGGAGGACCCGGACCGCTTCGAGCCCGACCGGCTCGTGAGCTTCGCCGCCGGGCTGCTGTCGGTGCTGGGGCGAGACACCACCGCCCGATAGTCCTCAGGGACAATGGCGCCCGTGGATGTCGCCCTGTTCCTGGTCGCCCTGGTGGCGAGCGTGCTCGCGGTCACCGCGATCGCCGGCCGGCTCGACATCCCGGCGCCGCTGGTGCTGGTGGTCGCCGGCATCGCCGCGTCGTACCTGCCGGGCATGCCGGAGGTGCACCTCCACGAGGAAGTGGTGCTGCTCGGCCTGCTGCCGCCGCTGCTCTACTCGGTGGCGATCCAGACCTCGCTGGTCGACTTCAACGCCAACCGGCGCCCGATCCTGCTGCTCTCGGTCGGCCTGGTCGTCTTCACGACGGCCGGTGTCGGCCGTGCTCGTGCACGCGATCCTGCCCGGGCTCGGCTGGCCGGCCGCGATCGCCATCGGCGCCGTCGTCGCGCCGCCCGATGCGGTGGCGGCGACCGCGGTCGGGCGGCGGATCGGGCTGCCCCGACGGATCGTCACGATCCTCGAGGGCGAGTCGCTGCTCAACGACGCGACCGCCCTGGTCGCCCTGCGCACCGCCATCGCCGCGGCGGGCGCCAGCGTCACCGCGCTCGACGTCGGCGTCGACTTCGTGCGCGCCGCGGGCGGTGGCCTGGTGATCGGCCTCGCGTTCTTCATCGTCGTGGCCTGGCTGCGCAAGCGGGTCACCGACCCGCTGATGGACGTCGGCATCTCGCTGGTCGTGCCGTTCGCGGCGTACATCTCGGCGGAGGAGGTGCACGCCTCGGGCGTGATCGCGGTCGTCGTCGCCGGCCTGCTGCTCGGCCACAAGGCGCCGATCCTCCAGGACGCGCAGTCGCGGATCGCCGAGCGCACCAACTGGCGCACGATCGCGTTCATCCTCGAGAACGCCGTCTTCCTGCTGATCGGCCTCCAGGCCGAGTGGATCCTCGCCGACGTGGAGAAGAGCGACCTCTCCGGCGCCCGGATCGCGGCGGTCTGCGGGCTCACGCTGGTGGCGGTGATCGTGCTCCGGATGGTCTGGGTGTTCCCGGTCCGCTACCTGCTGGTGCGGCCGGGGCCCGACCCCGCGACCGGCAAGCCGCCGCCGTGGACCTACACCTTCCTGCTCGGCTGGGCGGGCATGCGCGGCGTCGTGACGCTGGCGGCGGCGTTCGTCATCCCGGAGGACACCGAGCACCGCGAGGTGCTGCTGCTGATCGCGTTCACGGTCGTGGCCGGCACCCTGCTCATCCAGGGCCTGACCCTGCCGGTGATCGCCCGCCGGCTGAAGGTGCCGTCGCCCGACCCGATGGACGACGCGCTGGCCCGCGCGACGCTGCTGCAGCAGGCGTCGAAGGCCGGCCACCACGCGCTCGAGGAGCTCGAGTACGAGGACCACCACGGCGTCGTCGACCTGATCAAGCAGCGGATCGACCAGCGCAACTTCGCGGCCTGGGAGCGGCTCGGCACCACGCGCCGACGAGGAGTCGCCGAGCGACCTCTACGCCCGGATCCGGCTGGCGATGATCGACGCCGAGCGGGGCCGGATCCTGGAGATCCGCGACGGCGGCACCGTGCCGTCCGAGGTGGTCAGCGACGTGCTCGCGATGCTCGACGTCGAGGAGTCGATGCTCGACCGCGCGACCGAGGAGCGCGAGGACCTCCGGGCCGACCGCATCTCGCGGCCGGCGGGCGAGGAGTGCGACCACCTGGCGGCGTACCCCGCGGTCGAGACCGCCGCCGGACCCGGTCTGTGCCCAGTGCCTGGCCGACGGCGCCCGCTGGGTGGCCCTGCGCCAGTGCCTGGTCTGCGGCCAGGTCGGCTGCTGCGACTCCTCACCCGCGCCAGCACGCCACCGCGCACTTCCACGAGACCACCCACCCCGTGATGCAGTCCGCCGAGCCCGGCGAGGACTGGCGCTGGTGCTACGTGCACCACCAGACCGGCCGTGCGTAGCCCTTGATGCTCGGCTCTCGCAGGGTCACCGTTCACGCTTGCATCGAAGAGCTGCGATCGGCGGAGGTGCTCGCGGGCTGGGGACGATCGCTGAGGGATGCGCACTCTTGACTGCACCTCGTCGTCGGCGGCGTCCCACAGCAGCCGCTCGGCCTCCTCGAGGGTGGGCTCGTGGTCGAGCTCGACCACGCGGGACACCCCACCGGAGAACCGGTGGTCGTGCTCGACGATCCAGCCCTCGAGCCGGTACGTCGCCATCAGGTCGCGGCCGACGGCGTGAAGCGGATCGGGAACCGCACCGCGCCGGTGTTGCCGGAGACCGGCAGCCACTCGCCCGGGCCGTCGGGTACGGCGTCGGGCATCCGCCGGGCGAGCAGCGGCAGCGCCACGGCCATGTCGGTGCGGGCCACGAAGTGGCCGAGGCAGTGGTGCACGCCGGCGCCGAAGCCGTGGTGCGGCGGGCGGAGCTCGGTGATGTCGAACGCCGGGTCGGGCACCGCGCGCGGGTCGGTGCCGGCCGCGTGCGAGAGCATCTGCACGATGCCGCCCCGCGGGATGTGCAGGCCCTGGAAGTCGACGTCCTCGAGCGCCTCGCGGGTCACCCAGGTGACGGTCGGGTTGACCCGCATCACCTCCTCGACGGCGTTGCCGCCGAGCTCGGGCCGCTCGCCGAGCAGCCGCCACTGGTCGGGGTGCGCGAGCAGGGTCTGCAGGGCGAGGCCGAGCTGGTTGCGGGTGGTCTCCATGCCCGCGAACGCGAGGAAGACCAGCGCGACGCCGAGCTCGTGGCGCGTCAGCCGGTCGCCGTCGTCGGGGCCTGCACGAGCGTGGTGACCAGGTCGTCGCGCGGGTGCGCCGCCGGTCGGCGATCACCTCGTCGAGGTAGCCGTGCAGGCCCTCGAGCGCGGCCTCGATCCGCGGCAGGTGGTTGCCGACGTTGATCCCGAACGACGCGCCGAGGTCGTCGGCCCAGTGCGCGACCTGCGGCCAGCTCTCCTCGGGCAGCCCGAGCAGCACGCAGATGATCCGGGCGGCGTACGGCTCGGCGAACTCGCTGATGAACTCCACCTCGCCCCGCGGGCGAAGCCGTCGATCAGCTCGTCGGCGAGCGCCTGGAACCGCGGCCGCATCGCGCGATCGTCTTGTTGCGGAAGGCCGGCATCAGCAGCCGGCGGATCCGGGCGTGGTCCTCGCCCTCGAGGCTGAGCAGCGTCTCCTGCCACCAGTCGGAGAAAGGCCCGGAGTGGATGCCGTTCTGTGCCGGCCACCGGGCGTTGCCCTGCCGGAAGCGCCGGTCGTGCAGCAGCGCCGTCACCTCGGCGTAGCGCAGCACCGCCCAGCCCCAGTTGGTCTCGACGTACCAGCTCTCGTCGCGCGCCGCGTGCACGCGGGCGAGGTGACGTCGAAGGCCGGGTCGGCGAGGTCGAAGCGGACTGATGGTGCGAGCTCATGTGCCAGGCCCGCACCATGCGCACGTGCGAGCCCCTCGTCGTGCTCTCCGCGCGCCGTCGAGGACGAACCCGTGCCGCGCGTAGAACCCGATCGCCCGGTCGTTGCTCTCCAGCACCCAGAGGTACGCCGCGCGGTCGCCGATCGCCTGCCCAGCAGGGCGTGCCCGAGGCCGCTGCCCCACCAGCCGGCCCGCACGTAGAGCGCCTTCAGCTCGAGCGGCGTGTCGACGTCGGGGTCGCGGTCGGCCCCGGCAGCGGCGAAGCCCGACGAGCCTCCCGGCCCGGTCGGCCAGCGAGGTCGGTCGTCCTGGCCGAGGATCTCCCGCCACCCCGCGACCCGGGTCGGCCACGTCGGCGCGACGCTCGTCGAGGAGCGGCTGCGGGACCAGCCCGGTGTAGGCCTCATCCCAGCAGGCCAGGTGCAGGCTCGGTCACCGCTTCGGCGTCGGCAGCCACGGCGGCGCGGAGCGCGACACCGTCGGGCAGGGACATGGGAGACATCGTATCGATGCCGGATCTATCGTCGGCTGCATGCGGATCACGAAGTTCGGCCATGCCTGCGTCCGGATGGAGCACGACGGCAGTCGCGGTCGTGCTCGACCCGGGAGTCTTCGCCGACTCCCGAAGCGGTCGACGGCGCCGGTGCCGTCCTGATCACCCACGAGCACCCCGACCACTACGACCCGACCTGCTGGCCGCGACCGACGCGCCGATCTTCACGATCGACGCCGTCGCCGCGAAGATCCGCGAGGATGCCCCCGACATCGCCGAGCGGGTGACCGTGGTGGCCCCGGGCGAGACGTTCGACGCCGGCCTACCGGTGCGGGCGGTGGGCGAGCTGCACGCCGTGATCCACCCGGAGTTCCCGCGGTTCTTCAACAGCGGCTACGTCCTCAGCGCTCGGCGACCAGAAGGTCTACCACCCCGGCGACGCGCTGACCGACCCCGGCGAGCGCGTCGACGTGCTGTGCGCGCCGGTCTCCGCGCCGTGGCTGAAGATCTCGGAGGCCATCGACTTCGCCCGCGCTGGTCGGAGCGCCGCGCAACCTCGGCATCCACGACCGGGTCTACTCCGAGTTCGCCCACGGGATCGTCGAGGCCAGATGGGCCGTTTCCTCGGCGAGGCCAGGAGTACGCGCGGATCCCGGACGGCACCGACCTCTGACCGGTCAGGCCCGCCAGCTCGTCGGAGGTCCGGCCGACAGCGCGACAGCGGATCGATCGACCCGTTGCGCGCCCTCGCCGCTCCGCAGCATCGAGCGGGGTCAGGTCCTCCCACGGCGGCACCCAGTCGAGGTCGGCGCCGCGGTCGATCAGGTAGCGCGCGGCCTCGGCCGGCCGCCGTGGCAGGCGCCCCAGAAGGCCCGGGTGACCTCCTCGGCCGTCGGCGGTACGCCGGCGGCGAACGCTCGGCGATGCGATCGTCCAGTCCCAGCGTCGCCTCGTCGGCCAGCGTCGTCCGCGCGCCGCGCTCGACCAGGCGGACGCGGCGACCGCCACTGGGCGAAGGCCGCGGGCGTCGGCCAGCGGCGTGACGCCGGCGATCACCGCGCCGTCGGCCTCGATGTCGGCGCCCCGGTCGAGCAGCGCGTCGAGGGCGGTCACGTCATCGCTGCTGGCCGCCCAGTGCAGCGGCGTCTCCTCGTGCGGGCCGGCGTAAGCGCGCCTCGACGTCGGCGCCGGCGTCGACCAGCAGGTCGATGACCTCCGGCGCACGTTGGGGAAGTGGCCCGGCCAGTCGGTGGCCACGTGCAGCAGCGTGAACGACCGCCCGCCGTCGTACAGTCGCGCGGCCGCCAGGCCGGGGTGTGGACTCCAGCAGGGCTGTCAGAGCGGCCACGTCGCCGCCGTGGATCGCCTGCACGAGCTCGTCGGCGAGCGGTTCGGTGCACTGGATGTCCACGTCGGCCCCTTCCTCTTGGCCTCATACTCTTCCCGAACAAGGAGGTACGGCCATGTCCGAACCCGGCGACCTCAGCCCGGAACGCGTCGCTGAGCTCGAGAAGCAGCTGAGCGACGCCGCGGCCCAGGTGGCCAAGGTGCAGGCGGAGCTCGCCCAGGCGAAGGCGGGCGAGGCCAACGGCGTCCCGTACGGCGAGCCTGTCGCCCCGACGGGTCTGGAGCCGCAGTCCGTGGCGAGCCGGTGCGCGACCAGCGCGCCAGCTAGGCTCAGTTCGGCATCGACAGCAAGGTCGCCGACCTGCTCGGCGGTGGTCCGGTCCGGAGCCGACGACGCCTGCGGTCGAGCGGCTGGTCGAGCCACCGCGCCAGGTGCCGTTCAGCTTCAAGATCTCGTCGCTGTTCGCCCTGAACGTCTGGGAGCTGTTCACGATCCTGATGGTGCTGGTCTCTCCCATCGCGGTCTGGATCCTGGTGCCGTGGACGGTTCCGGTCCTGTTCGTCGTGCTCGTCGTGGTGGTCGTCGCGCTGCGCGCCCGCCGCTACGTCCGCCGCGTCGGCGTGCTCAGGTGGGGCAAGGTCGCGCGGGTCACCAATGCCGACGAGATCTCGCGCGGCACCTACTTCTCCGGCACGACGTACCAGAACATCCGGCTCCGCCAGGCCACTGGCTGGGACACCACCACCCGCTGGTACAGCGGGCCGGGCAGCAAGTCCACGATCAACTACAGCGTCGACGACAGCGACGGAACGCTGACGCTGCGGGGCCTGCCCTACGCCAACGGCGTGATCCTCGCCGACCCCCGCAAGCCGAACCGCGCGTACTGCGTCAGCTCGTTCCCGTTCTCGGTGAAGCCGGATGCCAACGGTGAGTACGTCGACCACGGGCTGAGCCCCTGGGCGTGGCTCGGCATCGGCCTCACCGTCACCGTGTACGCCGCCCTGATCGCCGGCGCCTGGTACGCCGTCGACGGGCTCTGGCTCGACCTGCCCGGCTAGTCGCGCCGGCTCAGCTGTAGGCGTAGTCCTCGACCGGGAAGCTCGCGGCTTCCTTGTGCGTGTTGAGCGTCGAGCTCGGGCGGAGCAGCGCGGCCTCGCCGTGCTGGTTGAAGTAGTAGCTGCGCGCGGTCTGGCACTGGCCGAGGCTGAAGACCGAGTCGTCGAGCCGCTCGGTGACCCAGCCGAGGAACTCCTCGTTGGCCGGGTCGCGCACCTCGAACGTCGTGGCGCCGCGGCGGCGTACCTCGGTCAGCAGCCGGTCGATGTGCTTCATCTGGCCCTCGATGGTCGTGAAGAACGACAGTCCGGAGTAGGAGTACGGCGAGGCCAGGCTGAGGAAGTTGGGGAAGCCCGGCACCGCGATGCCCTGGTAGGCCTGGAAGCGGGTCGAGCGCCACCACTTGCCGAGGTCCTTGCCCTCGCGGCCGATCACCGAGATGGCCGGGAAGTTGGCGTCCCACATGTCGAAGCCGGTGGCGAGCACGAGCACGTCGATCTCGTGCTCGCGGCCGTCGGTCGTGGTGATGCCGGTCGGCGTGATCCGCTCGATCGAGGTGGTCTCGAGGTCGACGTGGTCGCGGGTGAACGACGGGTAGTAGGTGTTGCTGAACGTCGGCCGCTTGCACCCGAAGGAGTAGTCCGGCGTCAGCGCCTCGCGCATCGCCGGGTCCTTGATCTGGTCGTGCAGGTGGCGCTTGGCGATCTTCGCCGCGATCTGGTTGAAGACCTTGCCCTGCTTGTAGTGGATCACCGCGGTCACCATCATCGCCTCGAGCCAGGCGCTGTTGACCGTGCGCGCGACCTTCTGGGTGACCGGCGCCTTGGCGAACAGCTGCCGGACCGCGCCGGGCATCTTGAAGTCCAGCTTCGGCGTCACCCAGATCGGGGTGCGCTGGAAGACGGTGAGGTGGCCGGCCCGCTTCGCGAGCTCGGGGATCAGCTGTACGGCGGTGGCGCCGGTGCCGATGATCGCGACCCGCTTGCCGTCGAGGTCGGCGGCGTCGTCCCACTTGGCGGTGTGGATCACGGTGCCGGCGAAGTCGCCGACGCCCTCGATGTCGGGCAGCCGGGGCTGGGAGAGGAAGCCGGTGGCCGTGATCAGGTAGCTGCCGCGCACGGGCTTGCCGCCGGCGACCGCGACCTCCCACTCCTGCGCCTCCTCGTCCCAGCGCGCGCCGTCGACGGCCGCGTCGAACCGCATGTGGCGGCGCAGGTCGTACTTGTCGGCCACGTGCTCGGCGTACTTCTTCAGCTCGGGGCCGCGGGCGTACCAGTGCCGCCAGTGCGGGTTGGGCTCGAAGGAGTAGGAGTAGGTGACGCTCGCGATGTCGACCGCGAGACCCGGGTAGCGGTTGACGTGCCAGGTGCCGCCGAGGTCGTCCTCCCGGTCGAGCATCACGAAGTCGTTGATGCCGAGCCGCTTCAGCTGGATGGCGGCACCCATGCCGCCGAAGCCGGTGCCGACGATGATCGCCTGGTAGGTCATCCCTCTTGAATATCGTTCAATAGTGGGAATGGCAAGTCAAGCGAGCGGCAGGGCGCGAGGAACGAGCGCGCCGCGTCAGCGAGACGAGGTCGAGCAAGCCCGCGCCCGAGGAACGAGGGCGCGACGGGCGACGTCGAGACCGGGTCAGCCACCAGCCAAGGCGTCGCGCACAGGCACGAACTTCGCCTGGGCCTCGGCCAGCTCGTCCTCGGGGTCCGAGTCGGCGACGATGCCGCAGCCGGCGAAGAGCCGCACGGTGTCGCCCTCGACCACGGCCGAGCGCAGCGCGATGCCCCACTCGCCGTCGCCGTCGGCGTCCATCCAGCCGACCGGTGCGGCGTAGCGGCCGCGGTCCATTCCCTCGATCTCGGTGATCAGGGCCTGGGCCGAAGGAGTCGGCGTGCCGCCGACGGCAGCGGAGGGGTGCAGGGCGGCGGCGAGCTGCAGCGACGACACGGTCGCCGCGTCGTGCACGACGCCAGCGACGTCGGTCGCCAGGTGCATCACGTTGGGCAGGTGCAGCACGAACGGCGCCTCGGGCACGTTCATCGAGAAGCAGTGCGGCTCGAGCGCGTCGGCGACCGAGCGGACGGCGTACTCGTGCTCCTCGAGGTCCTTCGAGCTGCGCGCGAGCGCCGCGGCCAGTGCCAGGTCGCGATCGTCGTCGCCGGTGCGGCGGATGGTGCCGGCCAGCACCCGTGAGGTGACCAGGCCACGCTCGCGGCGCACCAGCAGCTCGGGCGTCGCGCCGAAGAGGCCGGCCACGTGGAACGTCCAGCACATCGGGTACGTCGCCGACAGCCGCCGCAGCGGCCAGCGGACGTCGATCGGCTCGTCGGCGGTGGCCACCAGGTCGCGGGCCAGCACGACCTTCTCCAGGTCGCCGCCGTTGATCCGCGACACCGCGTCGGCGACGACGGACATCCACTCCTCGCCGTTGAGCGCGCCATCGGCGAAGCTGACGCCGGTCGGGGCGGCAGGTGCCCGCAGCACCTTGATGTCCTGGATGGCGGGCAGGTCGAGCCCGCCGACCGAGACGGTGGTGAGCCACGCGGTCTCGCCGCGCCGGCCGACCACGACCTCGGGCACGATCAGCACGGAGTCGCCGGGCTCGTCGGCGAAGCCGAAGCTGCCGAAGCAGATCAGCCCGGTGCCGGCCGGCTCGGACACCTCGTCGCGCACCACGGCCCGCGCGGCGGTCTCGGTCCACCACTTGTCGGCATCCGCGAACCGGGTCGGGCCGTCGGTGTGCAAGGAAGCAGCGACGCCCCAGCCGACCACGCCGTCCCCGCGGCGTACCCACGCCAGGGGGTGGTCGGTCGGCAGCAGGTCGACCAGCTCGGTTGCGAGGTCCAGATCCAGCGGGACCGTCCGCACGACCAGGGTGCCCGGCGTGGGGTCGTCAGCCGGGATGGCACCAGTCGTCACGAGTTCGAGCGTACTCAACCGTTGGCCGCATCTCGCCAGACGGTGGCCCACCTCACGTAAGGTCACGCGCCATGAGCGAAGCGACGTCCAGCCGTTCCTCCATTGGGGCGATCCTGCTCGGGCTGGTCGTGGTGGCGGCGGTGATCGTTGGTGCCCTGGCGGTCGAGCAGGCGACCGACAACGACCTCGAGCTGCCCGACACGCTGGCCGGCGGCCTCCGCGCCGATGAGTCGAGCGAGCTGGTCGACAGTGCCGAGGAGGGCCTCGAGGAAGCGCTCGATGTGCCGGTGACGGTGCGCAGCTACCGGACCAGCGACGACGAACGTCTCGTGACGGTCACCGTCGTCGACGAGGCCGCCGGCCCGTTCGCGCCGAGTGGTCCGCAGGCCGACGCGGAGCTCCTCGGCCTGGCGCGGGCGCCGTACGAGCTGGTCCGCGAGGACGACGTGACCTGCGACCTCGCCTGGACCGCGACCGTCCCCGAGGGTGAGCCGGTCCCGAAGGACGACCCCATCGGCATGAAGTGCCAGCTCGACGCCGACGGGCGCACCTACTGGCTCAGCGGCCGCGGCCTGTCGTTCGGCGACGCCGTCGACATCCTCGAGTCGGTCGCCGACTAGGGCATGTCTCCATACTCGGGGCCGTCGCGAGCGTCGCGATGGACGTGTGATGGCGAGGCGGAGGAGCGAAGCTGTAGTCGGTCCTCCTGCGAGTGACGACAACGAAGCCAGCGCGCGTTCAGCGCGGCGCGTAGCAGGTCATGGGTGTGGAGACACGCCCTAGCTCCAGTAGACGACGACCTTGTCGCCGACGGCGACCAGCTCGTAGAGGGCAGCGATGCCGTCGTAGTCACGCACGTTGACGCAACCGTGCGAGGCGCCGTTGTAGCCGACCGCCGCGAAGTCCGACGAGTAGTGCACGGCCTGGCCGCCCGAGAAGAACATCGCGAACGGCATCGAGCTGTCGTAGAGCGAGGAGACATGGTCGCGGTTCTTCATGTGGACGCTGAAGACTCCCTCGCGGGTCGGCGTCGCCGAGCCACCGAAGCGGGTGTCGACGGTCTGGCGTACCTCGCCGTCGACCACCCAGCGCAGGGTGCTGCTCGACTTGTCGATGCACAGCACCCGGCCGGTCTTGCACCTCGGGTCGAGCGGTCCGGGCACGTTGCCGTTGGACGACGGCACCTCGTTGTTGAGCTCGGCCTCGGTCGGCTCGCTGGTCATGCCGTGCAGGCGGTCGAGCGTGCGCTGGTCGACGTCGCCGGTCACCGGGATCTCGCGCTTGGCCTGGAAGCCACGCACCGCCTCGCTCGTCTTGTCGGCGTAGACGCCGGTGACGTCGCCCTCGAACCACTCGATCTGCCGCAGCCGCGCCTGCACCCTGCGGACGCGGTCGCCCTCGTCGCCGGGGCCGAGCAGCGTCTCACCGGGCAGCGTCGCGGGGTCGACCTCCTCGGTCGGCGTCGGGTCCGGGGTCTCGGTGGGCTCCGGCTCGACGGTCGGCGTGGGGTCCGCGGTCTCGGTCGGCTCGGTGGACTCGGGGTCGGGGTCGAGGACCTGCGATCCGGCCTGGCTCGAATCGGCGTTCGGCCCGTCCGACGGGCCATCCGAGCGAAAGCCCCAGCCGGCGCCGTAGACGACGGCGGAGACGATGGCGGCGATCACGAGGGTGAGCGCGAGACGACGGGCGATCTTCATGGCTTCTTCCTGTTGGACTGGTTAAAGGTGTGGTTCGTGGACACCAAGGTGACGCAGCGAAGGCCCGAAAGGTTGCTCCCCTCGCGGTCGTCCCCCGCTCCGTGACCAACCCGTGACCAGCCGTAGTCTTCGGAAGTGGCCCGCGCAGACCTCGACAAGCAGCCGACCGACGTACGCACGATGTTCGACGCGGTCGCGCGCCGCTACGACATCACCAACGACGTGCTCTCTCTCGGCCAGGACCGGCGCTGGCGCCATGACGTGATCGAGGCCGTCGACCCGCAGCGTGGCGAGAAGGTGCTCGACCTGGCGGCCGGCACCGGCACCTCCAGCCAACCCTTCGCCGATCGCGGCGCGCTCGTGGTGCCGTGCGACTTCTCGCTCGGCATGCTGCGGGTCGGGAAGCAGGCCAAGCCCGACCTGCCGTTCACCGCCGGCGACGGCACCCAGCTGCCGTTCGCCGACGCGACCTTCGACGCCGTCACGATCTCCTTCGGGCTGCGCAACATCGTCGACCCGCTGGCCGGCCTGCGCGAGATGCTGCGCGTCACCAAGCCCGGTGGCCGCCTGGTGGTCTGCGAGTTCAGCCATCCGACGTGGTCGCCGTTCCGCACGGTCTACATCGAGTACCTGATGCGCGCGCTCCCCGCCGTCGCCCGTGCGGTCTCCTCGTCCCCGGACGCCTACGTCTACCTGGCCGAGTCGATCCGGGCCTGGCCCGACCAGCAGGGCCTCGCCGACCTGGTCGAGGCGGCGGGCTGGGAGGCGCCGCAGTGGCGCAACCTGTCGGGCGGCATCGTCGCCCTGCACCGCGCCACCCGCGGCGCGATTTAGACAACGGTCCTATGAGTTAAATACCCAGGTCAGAGGCGGTATCGGCCCGAATCCCCCCGGGTGTGACGGGCGGCGCGAGGAGTGGCAGACTGAGGCGCGCGCCACTAGTGATTCGCTTCACAAGGTCACAATCATGAGCCCTTCGGGGCACGGTCGGACGGCGTTCGGAGCACGGAGGAGGAACCCAGGTTGGAGCTCTACACACCGGTCCTCTTCCTGACCGGACTGGCCACGATCTTCGTGCTGGGCTCGCTCGCCACCAGCTTCGTGGTCGGCCCGAAGCGCTACAACCGGGCCAAGCTCGACTCCTACGAGTGCGGCATCGAGCCCACTCCACAACCGGTCGGCGGCGGCCGGTTCCCGGTGAAGTACTACATCACCGCGATGCTCTTCATCATCTTCGACATCGAGATCATCTTCTTGTACCCGTGGGCCGTGCACTTCGACGCGATGAAGTTCTTCGGTCTGGTCGAGATGGTCATCTTCATCGCAACGGTCTTCGTCGCGTACGCCTACGTCTGGCGCCGCGGCGGACTCGAGTGGGACTGAGGGACTAGCAGTGGGTATTGAAGACAAGCTGCCGAGCGGCGTACTGCTCAGCACCGTCGAGGGCCTCTCCGGCTACATGCGCAAGGCCAGCTTCTGGCCCGCGACCTTCGGGCTCGCGTGCTGCGCGATCGAGATGATGACCTCCGGTGGCCCGAAGTACGACCTCGCCCGGTTCGGCATGGAGGTCTTCCGGGCCAGCCCCCGCCAGGCCGACCTGATGATCGTCGCCGGCCGGGTCAGCCAGAAGATGGCGCCCGTCCTCCGCCAGATCTACGACCAGATGCCCGAGCCCAAGTGGGTGCTCGCGATGGGCGTGTGCGCCAGCAGCGGCGGGATGTTCAACAACTACGCGATCGTCCAGGGCGTCGACCACGTGGTGCCGGTCGACATGTACCTCCCCGGCTGTCCGCCACGGCCCGAGATGCTGATCGACGCGATCCTCAAGCTCCACGACCAGGTGCAGCACGCCAAGCTCGGCGCCAACCGCGCAGCGGAGATCCAGGAGCTCGAGAACACCGCGCTCAAGGCCCTGCCCACCTCGGAGATGAAGGGCCTGCTGCGTTGAGCGACGACCAGAAGGGCCCGGAGAAAGGCGCGGAGAAGGCTCCCGAGCAGCCGGCGGTCGAGCAGTCGCCCGAGAACGCACCGGCCACCCTCGACACCGAGGTCCAGCAGGTCGGCGTCCGCACCGGCATGTTCGGCACCAAGGGCACCGGTGACACCAGCGGCTACGGCGGCCTGGTGCAGCCGATCGTCTACCCCGGCGTCGCGCAGCGACCGTTCGGAGGCTGGTACGACGAGGTGGCCGACGCCCTCGAGACGACCGTCAACCTCGGCAACGTCGTCATCCACCGCGGCGAGATCACTTTCCATGTCCGCCGCGAGGACCTGGTGGCGGTCGCGCAGCACCTGCGCGACGACCCGCGGATGCGGTTCGAGTTCTGCGCCGGCGTCAGCGGCGTCAACTACCCCGACGACAAGGGCGCCGAGCTGCACGCGGTCTACCACCTGCTCTCGATGACCTACAACCGCCGGATCCGGCTCGAGGTGTCCATGCCAGACGCCGACCCCCACGTCCCGTCGCTCGTCGCGGTGTACCCGACGAACGACTGGCACGAGCGCGAGACCTACGACATGTTCGGGATCATCTTCGACGGACACCCCTCGTTGACCCGGATCCTGATGCCCGACGACTGGCCGGGCCACCCCCAGCGGAAGGACTACCCGCTGGGCGGCATCCCTGTGGAGTACAAGGGCGGCAGCATCCCGCCGCCCGATCAGCGAAGGTCGTACAACTGATGAGCACGACAGAAGATCTTTACGCCGACGCGTCGGACACCCACGACGGCAAGGTGTTCACCGTCACCGGCCAGGACTGGGACCAGATCGTCGAAGGGCTCGCCGAGGAGGGCGAGGAGCGGATCGTGGTCAACATGGGGCCGCAGCATCCCTCGACCCACGGCGTACTCCGGCTGATCCTCGAGATCGAGGGCGAGACGGTCACCGAGGCGCGGTGCGGCATCGGCTACCTGCACACCGGCATCGAGAAGAACATGGAGTACCGCACCTGGGTGCAGGGCACCACGTTCTGCACCCGGATGGACTACCTGAGCCCGTTCTACAACGAGGCGACGTACGCGTTGGGCGTCGAGCGGCTGCTCGACATCGAGGGAGACATCCCCGAGAAGGCCAACGTCATGCGGGTGCTCATGATGGAGCTCAACCGCATCTCCTCCCACCTGGTCGCCATCGCCACCGGCGGCATGGAGATCGGCGCCCTGACCGTGATGACGATCGGCTTCCGCGAGCGGGAGCTCGTGCTCGACCTCTTCGAGCTGATCACCGGCCTGCGCATGAACCACGCGTTCATCCGCCCGGGCGGCGTCGCGCAGGACCTGCCCCCGGGCGCCCTCGACGAGATCCGCGCCTTCATCGCGCTGATGAAGAAGCGCCTGCCCGAGTACGCCGCGCTCTGCAACGCCAACCCGATCTTCAAGGCCCGCCTCGAGGGCGTCGGCCACCTCGAGCTCGAGGGCTGCATGGGTCTCGGGCTCACCGGTCCGGTGCTGCGCAGCACCGGCTACGCCTGGGACCTGCGCAAGACCGAGCCCTACTGCGGCTACGAGGACTACGACTTCGACGTGCAGACCTGGGACACCTGCGACTCCTACGGTCGCTTCCGGGTCCGGCTCAACGAGATGCACGAGTCGCTCAAGCTGGTCGAGCAGTGCGCCGACCGCCTGGCCGGCCTCGAGGGCGCGCCGGTGATGGTCGCCGACAAGAAGATCGCCTGGCCCAGCCAGCTGTCGATCGGCAGCGACGGCATGGGCAACAGCCTCGACCACATCCGCCACATCATGGGTGAGTCGATGGAGGCGCTGATCCACCACTTCAAGCTGGTGACAGAAGGCTTCCGGGTGCCGGCCGGCCAGGCCTACGTGCCGGTGGAGAGCCCGCGCGGCGAGCTCGGCGCCCACGTCGTCTCCGACGGGGGCACCCGTCCGTTCCGCGCGCACTTCCGTGACCCGTCGTTCAACAACCTGCAGGCCACCAGCATCATGAGCGAGGGCGGCATGCTCTCGGACGTGATCGTGGCCATCGCCTCGATCGACCCCGTGATGGGAGGCGTCGACCGATGACCCAGACCACCCTCGACGACGCGACACTCGACGAGCTGCGCGAGATCGCGGCCCGCTACCCGCAGAAGCGTTCCGGCCTGCTGCCGATGCTTCACCTCGTGCAGTCGGTCTCCGGGCGGATCACGCCCGAGGGCATCGAGGCCTGCGCCGACATCCTCGACATCACCGCGGCCGAGGTCAGCGGCGTCGCGACGTTCTACACGATGTACAAGCGCAAGCCGGTCGGTGACTACCACGTCGGCGTCTGCACCAACACGCTCTGCGCGGTGATGGGTGGCGACGAAATCTTCGAGCGGCTCAAGGAGCACCTCGACGTCGGCAACGACGAGACCACCGACGATGGCAAGATCACTCTTGAACACGTCGAGTGCAACGCCGCCTGCGACTACGCCCCGGTGATGATGGTCAACTGGGAGTTCATGGACAACATGACCCCGGCGTCGGCCACACAGCTGGTCGACGACCTGCGGGCCGGCACCGAGGTCCACTCCACCCGCGGCCCGAAGCTGTGCACCTGGCGCGAGGCCGAGCGAGTGCTCGCGGGCTTCCCTGACGGGCTCGCTGACGAGGGTCCGGCCGCCGGCCACGCCAGCCTGGTCGGGCTGAAGATCGCCCGCGAGCGCGGCTGGACGGCGCCCGACAGCGACGAGGGCTCGAGCAAAGCGCTCGGCTCGACCGCCGACACCAAGACGGAGGCTGCGGCCCAGGCCGACACCTCGCGCGCCGAGACCGAGACCAAGCAGGAGGAGGGCAAGGAATGACCGACGTCCTCACCCCGGTGCTCACCGACGACTGGGACGCCGAGCGCAGCTGGACCCTGGCGACCTACGAGTCGCGTGGGGGCTACGCCGCGGCCAAGAAGGCGCTGGGCATGGCCCCTGACGCGATCGTCACCGCGGTCAAGGACTCCGGCCTGCGCGGCCGTGGCGGCGCGGGCTTCCCGACCGGCATGAAGTGGAGCTTCATCCCGCAGGACAACCCCAACCCGAAGTACCTCGTGGTCAACGCCGACGAGTCGGAGCCGGGCACCTGCAAGGACATCCCGCTGATGATGGCCTCGCCGCACTTGCTGGTCGAGGGCGTGATCATCAGCTCCTTCGCCATCCGCGCCAACACCGCCTTCATCTACGTGCGCGGCGAGGTCCTCCACGTCATCCGCCGCCTGCAGGCCGCGGTCGCCGAGGCGTACGCCGCCGGCCACCTCGGCAAGAACATCCACGGCTCCGGCTACGACCTCGACCTCGTGGTCCACGCCGGCGCCGGCGCCTACATCTGCGGCGAGGAGACGGCGCTGCTCGAGGGACTCGAGGGCCGCCGCGGCCAGCCGCGGCTGCGCCCGCCGTTCCCGGCAGTGGCCGGCCTCTACGCCAGCCCGACCGTGATCAACAACGTCGAGTCGATCGCCTCGGTGCCGAGCATCATCGCCAACGGCGCCACCTGGTTCGCCTCGATGGGCACCGAGAAGTCCAAGGGCTACGGCATCTTCTCGCTCTCGGGCCACGTGAAGCTCCCGGGCCAGTACGAAGCCCCGCTCGGCATCACGCTGCGCGAGCTGATCGACCTGGCCGGCGGCATGCGCGACGGCCACGAGCTGAAGTTCTGGACGCCCGGTGGCTCGAGCACGCCGATCCTGACGGCCGAGCACCTCGACGTACCCCTCGACTTCGAGGCGGTCGGCGCGGCCGGCTCGATGCTCGGCACCCGGGCCCTGCAGCTGTTCGACGAGACCACCTGCGTGGTCCGCGCCGTGCTGCGGTGGACCGAGTTCTACAAGCACGAGTCCTGCGGCAAGTGCACCCCGTGTCGCGAGGGCACCTGGTGGCTGGTGCAGACCCTGGCCAACCTGGAGCGCGGCCAGGGAGCCGAGTCCGATCTCGACCTGCTGCTCGACCAGTGCGACAACATCCTCGGCCGCTCGTTCTGCGCTCTCGGTGACGGCGCCACCAGCCCGATCTCGAGCTCGATCGAGTACTTCCGCGACGAGTACCTCGCGCACCTGTCCCACGGCGGCTGCCCGTTCGATCCCGCCGCGTCCACGGTCTTCGCAGCTGAAGGAGCGACGGCATGACGACGACCCCGGAGAAGACCGACACGGTCACCGTCACCATCGACGGCATCCAGGTCAGCGTCCCCAAGGACACCCTGGTGATCCGCGCGGCCGAGCAGGTCGGCGTACAGATCCCGCGGTTCTGCGACCACCCGCTGCTCGCGCCGGTCGGCGCCTGCCGCCAGTGCCTGGTCGACGTGCCCGACGCGGGCAACGGCCGCGGATTCCCCAAGCCGCAGGCCTCCTGCACGCTGCCCGTCGCCGAGGGCATGGTGGTGAGCACCCAGGTGACCAGCGAGGTCGCCGACAAGGCGCAGCAGGGCATCATGGAGTTCCTGCTCATCAACCACCCGCTCGACTGCCCGGTCTGTGACAAGGGCGGCGAGTGCCCACTGCAGAACCAGGCGATGTCCAACGGCCGCGGCGAGTCCCGCTTCTCCTCCGGCGGCGGCATCAAGCGCACCTTCCCCAAGCCGATCAACATCTCCGCCCAGGTGCTGCTCGACCGGGAGCGCTGCGTCCTGTGTGCCCGCTGCACCCGCTTCTCCGAGCAGATCGCCGGCGACCCGTTCATCGAGCTGCTCGAGCGCGGCGCCCTGCAGCAGGTCGGCATCTACGAGAAGGAGCCGCTGGAGTCCTACTTCTCCGGCAACACGATCCAGATCTGCCCGGTCGGCGCGCTGACCTCAGCCGACTACCGCTTCCGCTCGCGGCCCTTCGACCTGGTCTCCTCGCCGTCGGTCGCCGAGCACGACGCCTGCGGCTCGGCCATCCGCGTCGACCACCGCCGGGGCAAGGTCATGCGCCGCCTCGCCGGCAACGACCCCGAGGTCAACGAGGAGTGGATCACCGACAAGGACCGCTTCGCGTTCACCTACGCCCAGCAGTCCGACCGGCTCGGCTACCCGCAGGTCCGTGACGACGACGGTTCGTTGCGGCCGGCCTCGTGGCCCGAGGCGTTCGCCCGGGCGGCTGAAGGTCTGCGCGGCGCCGGCGCCGTCGGCGTACTCACTGGTGGTCGGGTGACCGCCGAGGACGCCTACGCCTACAGCAAGTTCGCGCGGGTCGCGCTCGGCACCAACGACATCGACTTCCGGTCCCGCCCGCACTCCGCGGAGGAGGCCGAGTTCCTGGCCGCCCACGTGGTGCTGACCGGCCCCGAGGGCGGTTCGGTGACGTACGCCGACCTCGAGAGTGCTGCGACCGTGGTCCTGGTCGGCCTCGAGCCCGAGGACGAGGCCGGCGCGATCTTCCTGCGCCTGCGCAAGTCCGTGCGGGCCGGTCGCACCCGGGTCCTCGCGATCGCACCGTTCACCACCCGCGGCCTGACCAAGATGCACGGCACCCTGGTGCCGACCGCCCCGGGCGGCGAGCCCGCTGCTCTGGACTCGCTCGTCGGACACGCCGACTTCGGCATCGACAAGACCGCGGTGGTCCTGGTCGGCGAGCGACTCGCCACCGTGCCCGGCGCGCTGTCCGCCGCGGCCTCCCTGGCTGCCAAGACCGGTGCCCGTTTGGCCTGGGTGCCGCGTCGCGCCGGTGACCGCGGTGCGGTCGAGGCCGGCTGCCTGCCGACCCTGCTGCCCGGCGGCCGTCCGGTGGCCGACGCCTCGGCGCGCGTCGACGCCGCGACTACGTGGGGCGTCGACCACCTGCCCGAGACGCCGGGTCGCGACGGCGACGCGATCGTCGCCGCGCTGACCGGTGGTGACCTCGGTGGCCTGGTGATCGGTGGTGTCGACCCCGACGACACTGCCGACCCTGCCGCCACCCGGGCCGCCATCGAGGCGGCGTCGTTCGTGGTGGCCCTCGAGCTGCGCGAGACCGAGGTGACCCGGGCCGCCGACGTCGTGTTCCCGGTGGCTCCGGTGACCGACAAGGCCGGCATGTTCGTGACCTGGGAGGGGCGGCCGCGTCCGTTCGACCAGGTGCTCGCCAACCCCGCCTCGCTGCCCGACCTGCGCATCCTCTCCGGCATCGCCGAGGAGCTGGGCGCGCCTCTGGGCTTCCGCACCGTCGCCGAGGCGCGGGCGCAGATGGAGGAGATGGGTCCCTGGGACGGCCCGCGGGCGACCATGGGGGCCTCGACAAGCTCGACCACCGGTGAACGCTCGGCTACTGGTGACGGCATGGCGCTGGCCACCTGGAAACCCATGCTCGACAACGGCTCGATGCAGGACGGCGAGAAGCATCTCGGCGCCACCGCGCGAGCGGTCGTGGTCCGGGTCTCCGAGACCGTCTTCGACGCCGTTGGCCCGGCTGTCACCGTCACCGGTGACCGCGGCTCGGTGACCCTGCCGGCCGAGATCGCCGACGGACCTCGTCGACGGCGTGGTCTGGCTCCCGACCAACTCCACCGGCAACGGGATCCTGGCCGACGTGGCCTCGCCCGGCAGCCGGGTCCGCGTGACGGGAGGCGGCGCATGATGTCGACCCTGGCGCCCATGGCCGCCGACGACCTCGGCGCCTTCGGTCAGGATCCCTGGTGGCTGATCCTGATCAAGACCGTGCTGATCTTCCTGGTCCTGGTGCTGCTCACGCTCTTCAACATCTGGTGGGAGCGACGGGTCGTGGCCCGGATGCAGCACCGGATCGGCCCCAACGTGCACGGCCCATTCGGCCTGCTCCAGTCGCTGGCCGACGGCGCCAAGCTGATGTTCAAGGAAGACATCATCCCGAAGGCCGCCGACAAGCTGGTCTTCGTGCTGGCGCCCGTCCTCGCGGCGGTGCCGGCCTTCCTCGCCTTCAGCGTGATCCCCATGGGGCCCGAGGTCGGGCTCCCGTTCAGCGACCTCACCACGCCGCTGCAGCTCACCGACATGCCGGTCGCGGTGCTGTTCATCCTGGCGGTCGCCTCGATGCAGATCTATGGCATCGTGCTGGGCGGATGGTCCAGCGGCTCGACGTACTCCCTGCTCGGGGGGCTGCGGTCCAGCGCGCAGATGATCTCCTACGAAGTGGCCATGGGTTTGTCGCTCGTGGCGGTGTTCCTGTACGCGGGGTCTGTGTCCACCTCCGAGATCGTGGCCGCCCAGGACGACCTGTGGTTCGGCCTGATCCTGTTCCCCTCGTTCGCGATCTTCGTGATCGCGATGATCGGCGAGACCAACCGGGCACCGTTCGATCTGCCCGAGGCCGAGGGCGAGCTGGTCGGGGGCTTCCACACCGAGTACTCCTCGATCAAGTTCGCCATGTTCTTCCTCGCCGAGTACATCGCGATGGCGACGGTCTCGGCGGTTGCCACCACGCTGTTCCTCGGTGGCTGGCATGCGCCGTTCTGGATCGACCGCGTCTGGGAAGGCGCCAACGAGGGCTACGTGCCCCTCATCTGGTTCTTCGGCAAGATCCTCTTCTTCGTCTTCATCTTCATCTGGCTGCGGGGCTCGCTGCCGCGACTGCGCTACGACCAGTTCATGGCGTTCGGCTGGAAGCGGCTGATCCCGATCTCGCTGCTCTGGATCATCGCCGTGGCCACCATCCGGGCGGTCTCGCTCGAAGGCGGCATCGACCGGCAGTACTTACTGATCGGCATCGGCATCCTGGCGGGGCTCTTCTTGTTGATGTTCTTCTTCGGCGACGACGGCAGCCCGGACGAGAGGCCCGCGCCGGCCGAGCCGATCGCGGGCGGCTTCCCGGTCCCGGCCATGCCTTCCGCCGGTCCGGTCCGCGGCGCGGCTGCTCCGCTGACCTTCGATGCACCGATCAAGGAGGCACCGGCCGATGGCTGAGCCATCTGACAACCAGAACAAGTCCCTGAAGGAGCAGTTCTGGGACCCGGTAGCGGGTTTCGGCGTCACCTTCCGGACCATGTTCAAGAAGGTCGTCACCGAGCAGTACCCCTTCGAGAAGCTGCCGACCGCGCCCCGCTTCCACGGCCGCCACCAGCTCAACCGCTGGCCCGACGGTCTCGAGAAGTGCATCGGCTGCGAGCTGTGCGCCTGGGCCTGCCCGGCCGACGCGATCTACGTCGAGGGTGCCTCCAACACCGAGGACGAGAGGTTCAGCCCGGGCGAGCGCTACGGCCGCGTCTACCAGATCAACTACCTGCGCTGCATCCTGTGCGGGCTGTGCATCGAGGCGTGCCCGACCCGCGCGCTGACGATGACCAACGAGTACGAGCTCGCCGACGACAACCGGGAGGACCTCATCTACGAGAAGTCCGACCTGCTGGCGCCGCTGCTGCCCGGCATGGAGCAGCCTCCGCACGCGATGCTGCTCGGTGACGACGAAGGCGCCTACTACCGCGGCGAGTTCTCGGCCCCGGCTCCGGGGGAGGCCAAGGGATGACCGCGTTCTGGATCCTCGCTCCGGTGATGGTGCTGGCGGCCCTCGGCATCCTCTTCGTCCGCAAGGCCGTGCACGCCGCGCTCCTGCTCGCGGTCGTCATGATCAGCCTGGCCGTCCTCTACCTCGTGCTGGAGGCACCGTTCCTGTTCGCGGTGCAGATCATCGTCTACACCGGCGCGATCCTGATGCTGTTCCTCTTCGTGCTGATGCTCGTCGGCGTCGACGCGTCCGACTCGGTGGTGGAGACGATCCGCGGCCACCGGGTGCTGGCGTGGCTCGGCGGCCTCATCCTCGGCACCGTCCTGGTCATCGGTCTCTCGCAGATCACCCTCGGCACCAGCGTCGGCCTCGAGGAGGCCAACAGCGAGGGCAACATCCAGGCCCTGGCCAACATCCTGTTCTCGAAGTACGTCTTCGCGTTCGAAACCACGAGCGCGCTGCTGATCACTGCAGCGGTCGGCGCCATGGTCCTCGCGCACCGCGAGCGGCTCACCCCCAAGCCCGGTCAGGCCGCCCTCGCCCAGCAGCGGGTGCGCGACTACGCCGAGCAGGGCAAGCACCTCGGTCCGCTGCCGTCGCCCGGTGTGTTCGCCCGGCACAACGCCGTGGACACCCCCGCGCTGCTGCCTGACGGCACCGCGGCCGAGACCTCGGTCTCCGCGATGCTCGCCGCCCGCGGCAACGTGCGCTCGGCGCCCGACCTGGCCGACGACATCGACGAGGTGCAGCGCCAGCTCGGCATCGACCCGACCGAGATGCCGGAGACCTCCGGCAAGCAGGGCGCCCCGGCCAACACGACCGAGGACGAGGGGGAGGGCAAGTGAACGAGTACGTCGTCCTCTCCGCCATCCTGTTCACCATCGGCTGCGTCGGCGTGCTCACGCGGCGCAACGCGATCGTGGTGTTCATGTGCGTCGAGCTGATGCTCAACGCCTGCAACCTCGCCCTGGTGGCCTTCGCCAAGCAGCACGGCAACCTCGACGGTCAGATCGCCGCCTTCTTCGTGATGGTCGTGGCTGCCGCCGAGGTCGTGGTCGGCCTCGCGATCATCATGACCATCTTCCGCACCCGCCGCTCGGCCTCGGTCGACGACGCCAGCCTGCTGAAGTTTTGAGCGGGTCGATGAAGACCATGGCCTGCTACGCGACGCCCGACACGCGCATTGGCGGCGTTGTCGGCACTCGACAGACAAACCCGGTCTGCCTTCGCACCTCCGCCTTGCCACTGCACGCGCCGGACGCCGCTCGCGACGGCCGAGCCTTCACCGACACGCTCTAGGAGCCGGCCACAGATGCAACTTCCAACGTTCGTGACGATGGCCGCCGAGGGCGGCCACGTTCCTGTCGTGGCCCCGACTCCCGGCGACGGCGTGTTCGACCTGATCTGGCTGGTGATCGCCCTGCCTCTGCTGGGCGCGGTCATCCTGCTGCTCGGTGGTCGCTACACCGACAAGTGGGGTCACCTGCTCGGCACCGCGCTGCCGATCGGCTCTTTCGTGCTCAGCCTGGTGATGTTCTTCTCGCTGCTCGGGCGCGACGAGTCGGAGCGCCAGGTCGGCCAGCACCTCTACGACTGGATCCAGGTCGGCAACCTCGACGTCGGCATGGACTTCCTCTACGACCCGCTGTCGGCGCTGTTCCTGCTGCTGATCACCGGTGTCGGCTCGCTGATCCACGTCTACTCCATCGGCTACATGGCGCACGACCCACGCCGGCGCCGCTTCTTCGGCTACCTCAACCTGTTCGTCGCCGCGATGCTGATGCTGGTGCTGTCCGAGAACTACCTCGGGCTGTTCCTCGGCTGGGAGGGCGTCGGCCTGGCGTCGTACCTGCTGATCGGCTTCTGGCAGCACAAGCCGACCGCGGCTGCCGCGGCCAAGAAGGCGTTCGTGATCAACCGCGTCGGCGACATCGGCATGACGCTCGCGATCATGCTGGCGTTCGTCACGTTCGAGCACCACCAGCTTCTCCGGGATCAGCGCGGCGTCGTCGGGCGCCTCCGAGGCCACGCTCAACGCGTTCGGGATCCTGCTGCTGCTCGGTGCCTGCGGCAAGTCCGCCCAGGTGCCGCTGCAGGCCTGGCTGCTCGACGCGATGGAGGGCCCGACCCCGGTGTCGGCGCTGATCCACGCGGCCACCATGGTGACCGCCGGCGTCTACCTGATCGTCCGCTCCAACTTCGTCTTCGAGCTCGCCCCCGCGGCGCAGACAGTGGTGGTCATCGTCGCGACGGTCACGCTCCTGTGGGGTGCGATCATCGGTTGCGCCAAGGACGACATCAAGAAGGCCCTGGCCGGATCGACGATGAGCCAGATCGGCTACATGATGCTGGCCGCCGGGCTCGGTGTCGCCGGCTACGCGTTCGCGATCATGCACCTGCTCACCCACGGCTTCTTCAAGGCCAACATGTTCCTCGGCGCCGGCTCGGTCATGCACGGCATGAACGACGACGTCGACATGCGCCACTACGGCGGCCTCCGCAAGATGCTGCCGGTCACCTTCCTGACCTTCGCGATGGGCTACCTCGCGATCATCGGCTTCCCGGGCTTCTCCGGCTTCTGGTCGAAGGACAAGATCATCGAGACCGCGCTCGTCGAGAACACCGTGGTCGGTCTGTGTGCCCTGCTGGGCGCCGGCATCACGGCGTTCTACATGACCCGGCTGATGCTGATGACGTTCTTCACCAAGGAGCGCTGGGAGAAGGACGTGCACCCGCACGAGTCACCCAAGGTGATGACCATCCCGCTGATCGTGCTGGCCGCGCTCTCGGTGCTCGGTGGCTTCCTGCTGCTCGGCAACTGGATCGTGGAGTGGCTCGAGCCGGTGGTCGGCCATGCGGAGCACCACGAGCCACCCATCCCGATCATCCTGATCACGCTGATCACGGTCGCCGTGGTCGCCGTCGGTGTGGCGCTCGCCTGGATCCTGGTCGGCAAGCGCGATGTGCCGCGCGAGGCCCCGCAGGACGTCTCCTTCGCGACGAAGGCGGCCCGGCAGGACCTCTACGGTGACGCGATCAACGAGGGCCTGGTCGTCGAGCCCGGCCGCCGCCTGGTCGGCGGGCTGCTCGGCGTCGACAAGTACGGCGCCGACGGGGTCTTCACCGGTAGCGCGATCGGCATCGGCGCGATCGGCGGCCAGCTGCGGCGGGTGCAGAACGGCTTCGTCCGCTCCTACGCCCTCTCCATCCTCGGCGGCGTGCTCATCGTCGTCCTGGCCCTGCTGGCGGTGAACTGGTCGTGAACGACTTCCCGATCCTCACCGTCCTGATCGCGCTGCCGCTGGTCGGCGCGCTCGCGGTCGCCTTCCTGCCTGCTGCCCTCAGCAAGGTGGCCGGTCTCGGTTTCGCCCTGGCCACGTTGGTCGTCGGCATCGTGATCGCCGCGTCGTACAACGTCGGCGACGGCATGCAGCTCGAGGAGCAGCACTCCTGGATCGAGGCCTTCGGCGTGCACTACGCGCTGGGCGTCGACGGGCTCGGCCTGCTGATGATCCTGCT
The DNA here is from genome assembly GCA_963769475.1 of uncultured Actinomycetota bacterium. Lineage (GTDB taxonomy): Bacteria > Actinomycetota > Actinomycetes > Propionibacteriales > Nocardioidaceae > Nocardioides. The sequence continues at coordinate 448,059 of CAVYLX010000011.1, forward strand.
GACCGCCGTCCTGGTGCCGATCGTGATCGCCGCGGGCTGGCACGACGGCGACAGCACCCGGGCGTTCTTCGCGTGGACGCTGGCGCTCGAGGCGCTGTCGCTCGCGGTGTTCGCCGCCACCGACGTGTTCCTCTTCTACGTGGTCTTCGAGGCCACGCTGATCCCGGCGTACTTCCTGATCGGCGGCTTCGGGCGGGCCGGACGCAGCGCTGCCGCGCTGAAGTTCCTGCTGTTCCAGCTCGGCGGCGGCCTGGTGCTGCTGGGTTCGGTGATCGGCCTCTACGTCGTCTCCGCCCAGCAGGGCAGCCCGTCGTACCTGCTCTCCGACCTGGCCGCGCTCGACATCGACACGACGGCGGGTCGCTGGCTGTTCGCCGGCTTCTTCATCGCGTTCGCGATCAAGGCGCCGCTGTTCCCGGTGCACACCTGGCTGGCCGACACGACCGAGAACGCGACTCCCGGCACCAGCGTGCTGCTGGTCTGCGTGCTCGACAAGATCGGCACGTTCGGGATGCTGCGGTTCTGCCTCGGCATCTTCCCGGAGGCCTCGCAGTGGGCGACTCCGGTGGTGATCACGCTCGCGCTGATCTCCATCGTCTACGGCGCCCTGATCGCGATCGGCCAGGACGACGTGCTGCGGCTGATCGGTCTGACCTCGCTGAGCCACTTCGGCTTCATCGTGCTCGGCATCTGGGCGTTCAGCACCCAGGGCCAGTCCGGCGCGATCCTCTACATGGTCAACCACGGCATCGGCACCGCGGCGCTGTTCCTGCTCGCCGGCTACCTGCTGCGCCGCCGCGGCACCACCTTGATCAGCCAGATGCGCGGCATCGAGAAGGCCACGCCGGTGCTGGCCGGGCTGTTCCTGGTCGCCGGTCTGGCGACGCTCGGCCTGCCCGGGCTGAGCCCGTTCGTGTCGGAGTTCCTGGTGATCCTGTCGGCCTTCGACTACCGCTGGTGGGTCGGCGCGATCGCCGTCACCGGCATCGTGCTGGCCGCCGATCTACATCCTCTGGATGTACCAGCGGGTGTTCACCGGGTCGACGCCGACGGAGGTCGAGGGCACCAAGGACCTCTCCGTGCGGGAGATCGGTGCCATCGCCCCGCTGATGCTGGCGCTGGTCTTCTTCGGCTTCTACCCGCAGCCGCTGCTCGACGTCGCCAACCCGACCATCGACTCGCTGATGCAGCACGTCGGAGTGAGTGACGACGAACCCGTCGTACCTGCTGGCACCGGAGAGGAAGGCGGCCACTGATGGACTTCGTCAAGCCCGTCATCCAGTACGCCGAGCTGTGGCCGCTCATCGCGGTCCTCGGCGTCGCCTGCCTCGGTGTCGTCGTCGAGGCGGCTCTTCCTCGCGAGCAGCGCCACTTCGTACAGGTCGGGCTCGCCGCGTCCGGCCTCGTGGCCGCGCTGGTCGGCACCTGCCTGATCGCCACCGACCTGGTCGAGGTCGGCGGCGGTGACGCCCGCGGCTTGGTCGGTGCCGAGGGCACCCTCGTGGTCGACGGCCCCACCGTCTACCTGTGGGGCCTCATCCTGATCTTCGCCATCGGCGGCGTTGCCCTCTTCGCCGAGCGCAAGCTCGAGGCGGGCGTCTCGGCGTTCGCCGGCCAGGCGGCCGCACTGCCGGGCACCGAGGCCGAGCGCCAGGCCTCGACCAAGGGCCTCGACCACACCGAGGTCTACCCGCTGCTGATGTTCGCGGTCGGCGGCATGATGCTCTTCCCGACGGCCGGCGACCTGCTCACCATGTTCGTCGCCCTCGAGGTGCTGTCGCTGCCGCTCTACCTGCTCTGCGGGCTCGCCCGCCGGCGTCGGCTGCTCAGCCAGGAAGCCGCGCTCAAGTACTTCCTGCTCGGCGCGTTCTCCTCCGGCTTCTTCCTCTACGGCGTCGCGCTGATCTACGGCTACGCCGGCTCGATGGAGTTCGCCAAGATCAACGAGGCGATCCGCAACGACATCGGTAACGACGCGCTGCTGCTGATCGGCATGGGCATGCTCGCCGTCGGCCTGCTGTTCAAGGTCGGCGCCGCGCCGTTCCACAACTGGACCCCCGACGTCTACCAGGGGGCGCCCACCGCGGTGACCGCCTTCATGGCCGCGGGCACCAAGATCGCGGCGTTCGGCGCGATCCTCCGGCTGTTCTACGTCGCCTTCGACAGCCGACCGCGCGAGCTGGCAGCCGATGCTGTGGGTGGTCGCGATCCTGACCATGATCGTGGGCTCCGTGCTCGCCGTGGTGCAGACCGACGTCAAGCGGATGCTCGCCTACTCCTCGGTGGCGCACACCGGCTTCCTGCTCACCGGCGTGCTCGGCGTCCAGAGCGCGACCGACCTCGCCGACGGCCAGGTCACCTCGCTGCAGGCCGTGCTGTTCTACCTGACGACGTACGGCTTCTCGATGATCGGCGCGTTCGCGATCGTCACGCTCGTCCGCGACTCGGGCGGTGAGTCAGCGACGTTCGACAAGTGGCGTGGTCTCGGGCAGCGGTCTCCGCTGCTGGCGGCGACGTTCGCGTTCTTCCTGCTCTCGATGGCCGGCATCCCGCTGACCGCGGGCTTCGTGGGCAAGTGGGCGGTCTTCGCGGTCGCGCTGTCCGCCGGTGCCTGGCCGGTCGTTCTGGTGGCCATCGCGACCAGCATCATCTCCGTCTACTTCTACGTGCGCCTGATCCTGGTCATGTTCTTCTCCGAGCCGGACGACGACTCGGCGGAGGGCCGGTCGGCGTCGTGGTTCACGACGGTGACGGTCGGAGTCTGTGCCGTGGCGACCCTGGCTCTCGGCGTCGTGCCGGGCCCCGTGCTGGACCTCGCGGCCCGTGCGGGAGACTTCATCAGGTGACAGCTGGTTCTGGTCCGCTCACAGGGGAGTTCGCCCTGCCGATCACCGACGACGCGCTGGCCGCCCGGCTGCGCGACCGGATGGCGATCGTGGAGAAGGAGCTCTTCGAGCACGCCCAGAGCCGCGCCCCGTTCGTCACCGAGGCCGCCCGCCACCTGCTGGCCGCCGGCGGCAAGCGGTTCCGGCCGCTGCTGGTGCTGCTCGCTGCCGAAGCGGGCGACCGGGCCGACTCCGACGAGGTCGTGACCGCGGCGTGCGTCGTCGAGATCACCCACGTCGGTTCGCTCTACCACGACGACGTGATGGACGAGGCCGACCTGCGTCGCGGCGCCGACTCCGCCAACGCCCGCTGGGACAACCACATCGCGATCCTGACCGGTGACTTCCTCTTTGCGAAGTCCTCAGAGCTCACCGCCGAGCTCGGCGCCGAGGCCGTGCGGATCCAGGCCGAGACGTTCGGCCGGCTGGTCGAGGGCCAGATCCTCGAGACGGTCGCGCCGGCCCCCGGCGAGGATCCCCTCAAGCACTACCTCGACGTGGTCGCGGGCAAGACCGGCTCCTTGATCGCGACCTCGGCCCGCTACGGCGCGCTGTTCGGCGGCGCCGGCAAGGACGTCGAGCTGGCGCTGACGGCGTACGGCGAGATCGTCGGCTCCGCCTTCCAGCTCTCCGACGACATCCTCGACATCGCCTCCGACTCCCAGGAGTCCGGCAAGACCCCCGGCACCGACCTGCGCGAGGGCGTCCCGACGCTCCCCGTGCTGATGGCCCGGGCGTCGACCGATCCGGCCGACGCTCGTCTCCTCGAGCTGCTCGACGCCGACCTCACCGACGACGCCCTCCACGCCGAGGCGCTCGCCCTGCTCCGCAAGCACCCAGCGATGGCCGAGGCCCGCGACTACGTCGTGGCCCGCGCCGAAGAGGCCAAGGCCCTCCTGGCAACCCTCCCCGAGGGTGCCGTGCGCACGGCCCTCGAGGCCTTCGCCGACGCTGTCGCTGTCCGCACTGCCTAGACGAGGCGAGTCGTCGCCCTCCTGCGGCGCCGTTGCTGCTTCATCACGGTATGCAGGTGAGTCTGCGCTTCCCACGGGTTGCTCACCGTGGGAAGCGGCGGTTCGTCTACATACCGTGGGAAAGCGGCAACGCGACAGCCCATGCGCCCCGAATCTCGGCTCAGATTCCGTCACGCGGCTGGGGAGGCAGCGACGGTCAGGCGGAGGAGCCGGCGGTGGTTGCGGATCGCCTCGACGGTGAAGATCGAGACGGCGAGCCAGACCAGCACGAAGCCGGCCCAGCGGCCGGGTGGCATGTCCTCATGGAAGACCAGGACGCCGAGGCCGAACTGCAGGATCGGGGCGAGGTACTGCAGCAGGCCCAGGGACACCATCGAGACCCGCGTGGCCGCCGCGCCGAAACAGATCAGCGGGATGGCGGTGACGATCCCGGTGGTCGTGTAGAGCAGTGCGTGGCTGACGCCGTTGCTGCCGAACTCGGCGGTGCCGGTGATCCCGAGCCAGGCGACGTACGCCGCTGCGAACGGCGCGATCACGGCCGTCTCGAAGGAGAGGCTCTCGACCGCGCCCACGTTGGCGGTCTTCTTCGCCAGGCCGTAGGTGCCGAACGAGAACGCCAGGATCAGCGCCACGTAGGGGAGGCGTCCGTAGTCCCAGGTCAGCACGCTGACCGCCACGAAGCCGACGCCCATGGCGACCCACTGCAGTGGCCGCAGCCGTTCCTTGAGCAGTACGACGCCCATCAGGACCGTGACCAAAGGGTTGATGAAGTAGCCGAGCGAGGTCTCCACGACCCGGCCGCTGTTGACGCCATAGATGTACGTCGCCCAGTTGAAGGTGATCGTGACCGCCGCGACGATCAGCAGCAGCCGCACCCGGCGGTCGACCCAGATCGCCTTCAGCTGGGCCCGCCGGCCGATCACCAGCACCAGGACACCCATGGTCAGCATCGACCACAGGATCCGGTGGGCCAGGATCTCGAAGGCGCCGCCAGGTTCCAGCAGCGGCCAGTAGAGAGGGAACGCACCCCACAGCACATAGGCGGTCGCGCCGAGGAGCAATCCACGTCGCGAGTCCGCCACAAGCGCACTCTAAGCAGTGTGATTACCTATCCCTGCGTTCGGGTACCGCCCGGTTTCGATCCGGGCATGGTTGGGGAGGTTCCCGGCGCACGACAAACGTCCCGAGAGTTCCTGAGGGGGAACCATGCGTATGCACCGCATTCTCATCGCCGTCCTTGCTTTCTGCCTGGTCGGACTGGTGCCGTTCACGACCTCGTCCTCCGCAAGCGCAGCCGAGTCCAGCGCCAAGACCGCGGCCACGAGCGCCGAGACGGCCGCCCTGCCGGCTCGCACCGTGAAGTTCGAGTTCAAGCAGCAGGGCCGCACCAGCTACAAGTTCTACGGCAAGGTCCAGGGCGCGAAGAACAAGAAGATCAGCCTGCTCCGCTCCAACACCAAGAAGGGGAAGTACCGCCCCTTCAAGTCCACCCGCACCAACGGCAAGGGCATCTACTCCTGGGGCAACCTCAAGGCCACCGGCTGGTTCTACGTGAAGGTGCCGAAGGACAGCAAGTACGCCACGTCGTACTCCAAGCTGATCCACGTCTTCTACAACTAGGACCTGGCTCGCACCCAGCCAAAGACGTAGGCCCCTACCCGATCGGGTAGGGGCCTTCGCTGTGTCTGGGTCAGACGATCAGACGACGGTCCAGGTGTCGCCGCCGTTGACGAGTGCCTCGAGGCGCTGGGCGGGCTCGCCAGGTGCCGTTTCCTGGGCGGTGGCGATCTGGCTGCGCGCCTGGTCGTCGTAGGTGGCGCGCTCGACCTGACGGAAGATCCCGATGGGCGACTGGTTGAGGTAGCCGGAGTCGGTGAGCCGCGAGATCGCGAACGCCAGCGTCGGGTCGGGGTTGTGGGCGTCGTGGACGATCAGCGCGTCCTCGCCCACAGGTCGGCGACCTGGACGACCTTGACGCCGCCGGTCTCGGAGTCGCGGATCAGGCCCTTGGCGCCTTCGACCCCGAACTTCACCGGCTCGCCGTGGACCAGGGGGATGATCGCGTCGGCCTTGGTGTCGTTGTTCTTGATCGCGTCGAACGCGCCATCGTTGAAGATCGGGCAGTTCTGGTAGATCTCCACGAACGACGTGCCGCGGTGAGCGGCGGCCGCCGACAGCACCGAGGTGAGGTGCTTGCGGTCGGAGTCGATGGTGCGGGCCACGAAGGAGGCTTCGGCGCCCAGGGCCAGCGAGACGGGGTTGAACGGGTGGTCGACCGAGCCCATCGGGGTGGACTTGGTGACCTTGCCGGTCTCGGAGGTCGGGGAGTACTGGCCCTTGGTCAGGCCGTAGATCCGGTTGTTGAACAGCAGGATCGTCATGTTGACGTTGCGGCGCAGCGCGTGGATCAGGTGGTTGCCGCCGATCGACAGCGCGTCGCCGTCACCGGTGACCACCCAGACCGAGAGGTCCTCACGTGCGGTGGCGATGCCGGTCGCGATCGCCGGCGCGCGGCCGTGGATCGAGTGCATGCCGTAGGTCTCGAGGTAGTAGGGGAACCTCGAGGAGCAGCCGATGCCGGAGACGAACACGATGTTCTCGCGGCGCAGGCCGAGCTCGGGCAGGAAGCCCTGCACGGCCTTGAGGACGGCGTAGTCGCCGCACCCGGGGCACCAGCGCACCTCCTGGTCGGAGGTGTACTCCTTGCCGGTCTGGGGCTGGTCGTTGGTCGGGATGAGCTCGATGCCGGAGCGCAGTCCCGGTAGGGGCAGCTCTTGCGTGTCTGGTGGGGGTGTCACGACAGTGCCTCCTCGGCACTCGGAACGGTCAGGTCGACGGTGATGCCCTCGGCCTCGGCCACCAGGCCACCGATGGCCTCGGCGAGCTCGGCCGCCTTGAGCGGCATGCCGTTGACCTGGTTGTAGCCGATGGCGTCGACGAGGAACCTGCCGCGCAGCAGCAAGGACAGCTGGCCGAGGTTCATCTCCGGCACGAGCACCTTGTCGTAGCGCTTCAGGATGTCGCCGAGGTCGTTGGGGAACGGGTTGAGGTGGCGCAGGTGCACCTGGGCCACGTGGTAGCCGGCCTTGCGGACCCGGCGGCAGCCGGCGCCGATCGGGCCGTAGGTCGAGCCCCAGCCGATCACCAGCACCTTGGCCTCGCCGGAGGGGTCGTCGACCTCGAGCGGGGGCAGGGAGTCGGCGATCCGGTCCACCTTGGCCTGGCGGATGCGGACCATGTAGTCGTGGTTGGCGGGGTCGTAGGAGATGTTGCCGTGACCCTTGCCCTTCTCCAGTCCGCCGATGCGGTGCTCGAGGCCCGCGGTGCCGGGGATCGCCCACGGCCGGGCCAGGGTCTCCTCGTCGCGCAGGTAGGGCCAGAAGTCCTTGCCGGGTTCGCCGTCCTTGCCGACCGTGTCGTGGTTGGCCTCGGTCGCGAAGTCCGGGTCGATCACCGGTAGGTCGGCGATGTCGGGGACCCGCCAGGGCTCGGAGCCGTTGGCGAGGTAGCCGTCGGAGAGCAGCATCACCGGGGTGCGGTAGGTGACCGCGATCCGGGCGGCCTCGACCGCGGCGTCGAAGCAGTCGCCGGGTGACTGCGGGGCCACGATCGGCACCGGTGCCTCGCCGTTGCGGCCGAACATGGCCTGCATCAGGTCGGCCTGCTCGGTCTTGGTCGGCAGTCCGGTGGAGGGTCCGCCGCGCTGGACGTCGATGACCAGCAGCGGGAGCTCGGTCATCACGGCCAGGCCGATCGACTCCGACTTCAGCGCGATGCCCGGACCCGAGGTGGTGGTGACGCCGAGGGACCCGGAGAACGCGGCCCCGATCGCGGCGCCGATGCCGGCGATCTCGTCCTCGGCCTGCAGCGTGGTCACACCGAAGCTCTTGTGCTTGGACAGCTCGTGGAGGATGTCGCTCGCGGGGGTGATCGGGTAGGAGCCGAGGAAGATCGGCAGCCCCGACTGCACGCCGGCGGCGATCAGCCCGTAGGAGAGGGCGAGGTTGCCGGTGATGTTGCGGTAGGTGCCCGGCGCCATCGGGGAGGGCTTGACCTCGTACTGGACCGCGAACGTCTCGGTGGTCTCCCCGAAGTTCCAGCCGGACTTGAACGCCGTGATGTTGGCATCGCGGATGTCGGCGACCTTCGCGAACCGCTTGGTCAGGAACGTGATCGTGGACTCGATCGGGCGTCCGTACATCCAGGACAGCAGGCCGAGGGCGAACATGTTCTTCGCCCGCGCGGCGTCCTTGCGGGAGAGCCCGAACTCCTTGACGGCCTCGACGGTCATCCCGGTCAGGTCGAGCGGGAACACCGCGAACTCGCCGAGCTCGCCACCGACACCGCCGTCGTCGAGGGAGTCGAGCGGGTTGACGTCGTAGCCGGCCTTGGTCAGGTTGCGGCCGGTGAAGTCGTGGGTGTCGACGATGATCTGTGCACCCTTGGGCAGGTCGGCCAGGTTGGCCTTCAACGCCGCCGGGTTCATCGCGACCAGCACGTCGGGTGCATCACCCGCGGTCAGGATGTCGTGGTCGGCGAAGTGCACCTGGAACGACGACACACCGGGCAGGGTGCCCTGGGGTGCCCGGATCTCCGCGGGGAAGTTCGGCAAGGTCACCAGGTCGTTGCCGAAGACGGCCGACTCCTGGGTGAACCGGTCCCCGGTGAGCTGCATGCCGTCACCGGAGTCGCCCGCGAACCGGATGATCACCCGGTCGAGCTGCTTGACCTGCTTGGACACTCGTCCACATCCTCGTAACTGCTGTGCGTGCTCGGGCAGAGAGCTGGAATCTCATGCTCGCGCCTGACGTGCGATCGTACTCGGGCTTCGGCCAAAACAGGAACACGTTTCAGTTTTGAACGTAACCCCTTCGCAGCTCTCAACGATAGTCGCCTCCACCCGAGAGCAAGACCCGTCTCCCCTCGTGGATGCCCTTGCGGGGGGTGATGTCCGACACGCGGGTGCAATTAGCATTTACTCTGTAAAGATGACTAATCTGATCCAGATTAGTAACCAACAACGCTCGGGCGTGCCGAACAGAGAGAGATGCGATGAACAGGACGATCAAGGCTGCGGTAGCGGGACTAGCCGGGGTGCTGGCCTTGACCGGTTGCTCGACTGCTGACGGCGATGATGGCGACGCTGCTGGCGCAACGGTGACGGTCAATGCGTTCTCGGTGATGGAGGCGGCCAACGAGCCGGTCTTCGAGGACTTCCAGAGCACCGACGCCGGTGACGGCGTCGAGTTCGAGCCGTCGTACGGCGCATCGGGTGACCAGAGCCGCGCAGTCGTGGCCGGCGCCGACGCGGACGTCGTGCACTACTCCCTGGAGACCGACGTGACCCGTCTGGTCGGCGAGGGCCTGGTCTCCGAGGACTGGAAGGACAACGCCACCAACGGCATCGCGACTTCCTCTGTGGTGGTCTTCGTCGTCCGTGAGGGCAACCCGCTGGGCATCGAGACCTGGGACGACCTGGTCGAGCCCGGCGTCGAGATCATCACCCCCAACCCGGGCTCCTCGGGTTCGGCTCGCTGGAACATCCTGGCCGCCTGGGCGCACATCGCCGGCAACGGTGGCACTGAGGAAGACGCCAAGAGCTTCCTAACCGACCTTCTCGACAACACCATTGCCCTCCCGGGCAGCGGCCGCGAGGCCACCACGGCGTTCACCGACGGCAGCGGCGACGTGCTCCTCTCCTACGAGAACGAGGCGATCCTGGCCAAGCAGAACGGTGCGCCGGTCGACTACGTTCTCCCGCCCGACACTCTGTTGATCGAGAACCCGGCTGCGGTGACCGTCGACGCCAGTGACACCGCCCAGGCGTTCCTGGAGTTCATGACCGGCCCCGAGGCCCAGGCGGACTACGCCCAGTCGGGCTTCCGCCCGGTCGTCGACGGCGTCGAGATCGACGACGTCGAGGGTGCCAACGACCCGGCCGACCCGTTCCCCGCTCCCGAGCAGCTGTTCACCGTCGACGGTGACTTCAACGGTTGGGGCGAGGCCGCCGACAAGTACTTCGGCGACGGCGAAGAGGGCAACCCCCTCGGAGTCATCACCGAGCTCCAGCAGGACACCGGGAAGGTCGGCGACGAGTAATGGCAGGGGCCCGTGCGGGGGCCACGATCGACTCGATCGCGCCGGTGCCCCTCAGTGAAGAACCTGAGGGGCGCCGGTCGCGGCGGACTCGACGTTCCACCCCCCGAAACACCCTGACGCGGGGCTCTGGCCTCGCCCTCGGGGTCGCGACCATCTGGTTCAGCCTGCTGGTCCTGATCCCGCTCACGGCCGTGATCGCGAGCGCCGGCTCGCGCGGCTGGGTCGGCTACCTCGACGTGTTGCGCAACGACCAGACCTGGGCGGCGGTGACCCTGACCGTCGGCCAAGCGGCGATGGTCACCGCGATCAACATCGTCGTCGGCACGATCATCGCCTGGGTCCTGGTCCGCGACCGGTTCCCCGGCAAGGCGATCCTGGACGTGATCATCGACGTGCCGTTCGCCCTGCCGACGATCGTCGCCGGGCTGGTGCTGCTCTCCCTCTACGGGCCGAACAGCCCGCTCGGTGTGCACTGGGCGTTCACGCCCAACGCGGTGACCCTGGCCCTGGCCTTCGTCACTCTGCCGTTCATCGTGCGCACGGTGCAGCCGGTGCTGGAGGAGCTCGAGGCGGACGTCGAGGAGGCCGCGGCCTCTCTCGGTGCGCGCCGGCCCACGATCTTCCGCCGGATCATCCTCCCCAGCCTCGCCCCCGCGATCGCTGCCGGGGCGGCGCTGTCGTTCGCCCGGGCCATCTCTGAGTACGGCGCGCTGGTGCTGCTGAGCGGCAACCTGCCGTTCAAGACCGAGGTGGTCTCGGTGCGGGTGCTGACCTTCATCGAGAACGGCAACAACACCTCGGCGGCGGCGCTCGCCTCGATCATGCTGTTCGTCGCCCTCGTGGTGATCGTGCTGCTGGACATCGTGCAGCGGAGGGTGGCCCGCCGTGCTTAAGACCTCTACTCCCGTGAAGTGGCTGTTGCGCCTGGTCGCGATCGGCTACGTGTTCTTCCTGGTGGCCTGGCCGGTGGCGCAGGTCGTGCGGCACACGTTCTCCAACGGGCTCACGAACCTCACCGACGCGTTCACCGACGAGCGCGTCACCGGGTCGCTGCAGCTGACCTTGATGGTCGCGTTCTGGGCGGTCGTGATCAACCTGGTCTTCGGAGTGACGATCTCGCTGCTGCTGGTCCGGCAGGAGTTCCCCGGCAAGCGGGTCCTGTCGGCCCTCATCGACCTGCCGATGTCGGTCTCGCCGGTGGTCGTGGGACTGGCCCTGCTGCTGGTCTACAACGGCCGCACCGGCTGGCTGGGGCCAACCGCGGAGTCGGCTGGGTTCAAGATCATCTTCGACTCACCCGGCATGATCATGGCGACCTGCTTCGTGGCCCTGCCGCTGGTGATTCGCGAGGTGGTGCCGGTGCTCCGAGAGGTCGGCGACGACCAGGAGCAGGCGGCCCGCAGCCTGGGTGCCAACTACCCGCAGACGTTCTGGCGGATCACGCTTCCGAGCATCAAGTGGGCGGTCGTCTACGGCGTGGTCCTCAGCCTGGCTCGGTCGCTCGGCGAGTTCGGCGCGGTGAAGATCGTCTCGGGCAACATCGCCGGCCGCACCCAGACCGCCACCTTGATGCTGGAGTCGCAGTACCAGAACTTCCAGCAGGACGCGGCGTACGCCACGGCGTTCCTGCTGATCGCGGTCAGCATCGCGTCTCTGGTCGTCGTCGCCTTCCTCCGTCCCAAGCAGCCCCACTGACTTTCGTGAGCGAAAAGAGCACACCATGAGCATCGACGTCACCAACGTCACCAAGAAGTTCGGGGACTTCGTCGCGCTCGACGACGTCTCCGTCACCCTGCCCACCGGCCAGCTGACCGCCCTCCTCGGGCCGTCCGGCGGCGGCAAGTCCACACTCCTGCGGATCATCGCGGGCCTCGACACCGCCGACTCCGGCGTGGTGTCGATCGAGGGCACCGACGCCACCAAGCTGCCACCGCAGAAGCGCAACGTCGGCTTCGTGTTCCAGCACTACGCCGTGTTCAAGCACATGACCGTCGCCAAGAACGTCGCATTCGGCCTCGAGATCCGCAAGAAGCCCAAGAAGGAGGTCGAGGCGCGGGTGGAGGAGCTGCTCAAGCTGGTCCACCTCTCGCAGTTCTCGCACCGGCTGCCCTCGCAGCTCTCGGGCGGACAGCGCCAGCGGATGGCGCTGGCCCGGGCCCTCGCGGTCGAGCCGAAGGTGCTGCTCCTCGACGAGCCGTTCGGCGCCCTCGACGCCAAGGTCCGCAAGGAGCTGCGCGACTGGCTGCGCCGGCTGCACGACGAGGTGCACGTGACCACGGTCTTCGTCACCCACGACCAGGAGGAGGCCCTCGAGGTCGCCGACGAGATCGTGGTGATCAACGAGGGTCACGTGGAGCAGATCGGCACCCCCGACCAGCTCTACGACGAGCCGGCCAACGACTTCGTCATGGGCTTCCTCGGCCACGTCACCCAGCTCGGCAACATCCGGCTGCGGCCGCACGACATCGAGGTCGCGGTCACTCCCGGCCAGGCCGGTGCGATCAACGGGCAGGTCACCCGCGTGCTGCGGATCGGCTTCGAGGTGCGGCTCACCGTCGACATCGAGGGAGCCGACCCGGTCACGGTCGTGCTCACCCGCACCCACGCCCGAGGCATGGAGCTGGTCGAAGGCGCCCAGGTGTGGTTGACCCCGGCGTCCGGCGCGATCACCGTGCCGGCCATGGTCGCCGTCTGACGCGGCCCCCGATCGCTCGTCCCGCGGTGGCCGCACCCCACCGCGGGACGAGCTTGTACGACAATGGCGCGATGGAGAAGGCCACTCGGATCCTGCTCGTGCTGCTCGGTGTCGCGTTCGTCGTCTCGGTCGTCCACTACACCGACAACTACTTCAACTACGACGACTACCCGCAACCCGGCCCTGACGACCTACCCGCGCCGTCGGCGACGTTGGTCGGGCTCGGGTGGTTCATCTTCACGGCGTTCGGGATCCTGGCGCTCTGGCTGTGGTTCCGCGGCCGGATCACCGCGGCCGCCGTGGCCCTGACCGGCTACTCCGTGAGCGGGCTGATCGGCTTCGGCCACTACACGGTCCCGGGCGCCACCGACATGGTCTGGTGGCGGCAGACGCACGTCATCGTCGACATCCTCTGCGGCATCGCGATCCTCGGCTTCGCGCTCTGGGCGGCGCGGACGCTTCCGGCGTCGGTCGCTAAGGACGAAGAGACTCAGCGCGTGCCTTGAGCCCTTCGGCGTGCCGACGGAACCCGTCGGCCACCCGGTCGGGTCCGGCCAGCTCGACCAACGGCCCGGAGAACTCCTCCACCGTGTCGTACGTCGTCGGCCCGCCCGGCGCCTGGGTCAGCACCTGGTGGCGGACGCCGCGCACCAGCCCGAGCTTCGCGGGCCAGCCCTCGAAGACATAGGAGAGCCCCGCGGTGGTCACGCCGTCGATCGTGGTGGGCGGCTCGATCCCGCTGATCCGCTCCGGAGACCTGGTGGTGCGGCCGTTGGCCCAGCGCACGTGGAGCACGATCGGGTTGCCGACGGCGGCCGGGATCGCAGTCTCCGCGCGCTCGACGAACGGGTTCCACTCGGCGTACGCCTCGGTGTCGAGCATGACCTCCCAGACGAGCTCCAGCGGGGCATCGATCGTGATGCTCGCTGAGGGCCGCGCGGTTGGCATGCGGCGAGCGTAGGGTCTCGGGCGTGGCGGCGGAGGACTTCGACGTAGTTGTGGTCGGAGCCGGGCCGGCGGGCTCATCCGCCGCCCGAGCGGCGGCCACGGCTGGTGCCCGGGTCGCGCTGCTCGACCGGGCCGACTTCCCGCGCTACAAGACCTGCGGCGGCGGGCTGATCGGGCCGGCCCTGGCCCACCTCCCGGGAGCGCCGCCGAGCCGGGCCGACATCCGGCGCGCTTCCTTCACGCTGCGGGGTGCTCGGCCGCTGGATCGCTCCGTGGATGCCTCGCTGATCCAGACCGCTGCCCGCAGCGAGCTCGACGACTGGCTGGCTCGGTCTGCTGCGGAGGCGGGTGCCGATCTCCGGACGTCCTGTGCGGTGCTGAAGGTCGACGAGGAGCCGGAGTCGGTGCTGGTGGCCACGGATGCTGGGGACCTGCGGGCCAGGGTCGTGATCGGCGCCGACGGCACCTCCGGACGCGTCTCGCGGCTGGTCGGCGTAAGCCTCAGCCGGGTCGACCTCGGGCTGGAGCTCGAGCTGGACGCAGGGTCGCTGGCCTCCGAGTGGGCCGACCGGATCCACCTCGACTGGGGTCCGCTGCCGGGTTCCTACGGCTGGGTCTTCCCCAAGGGCGACTCGCTGACGGTGGGGGTGATCGCGGCCAAGGGACAGCCGGCGGAGACTCGCGCCTACCTGGCGACGCTGGTGCGACAGCTCGGTCTGGAACGGCTGCGGGTGCTGCACGACTCGGGCCACCTCACCCGCTGCCGGACCCCGGACTCACCGCTCGGCGTCGGCCGCGTGCTGCTCGCCGGCGACGCTGCCGGCCTGCTGGAGCCGTGGACCCGCGAGGGCATCTCGTTCGCGGTGCGCTCCGGCGAGCTCGCGGGCACCATCGCCGCGGGCCACCTCGACGGGGCGGACCTCCAGCCGGCATACGCCGCCGCGATCGGGCGGCAGCTCGGCCCCGAGATGGCGGCGGGGGAGCGGTGCCTGCGGGCGTTCGAGCGGCGCCCGGGCGTGTTCCACCGGCTGATCGGCGGCACCGACCTCGGCTGGCGCCAGTTCACCCGCCTGGTGCGCGGCGACACCACCCTGGACCGCGCGATGCGACGTCGCACCGTGCGGGTCGCCGTACGCGCGCTGGGTGGGTGAGCCGCAGCGTCAGAGGTCGTACGCCGTCGGATGCCGGGGCTGGTAGAGCTGCACATCGTCCGCGCCCGGCACCTGGGCCATCGCGACCAGCCCGTAGCCGTGGTCTATGGGGCGCCGGCCGCGCAGTGCCGACGCTTCATCAAGGTATGTAGGGAAGTCGCCGCTTACCACGGGTTGCTCAGCACGGGAAGCGCAGGTTCGGCTGCATACCGTGATGAAGCAGCAACGACGCGGCCGCGCTCAGCGGTAGTTGGTGAACTGCACCGCGAAGTCGTAGTCCTGGCCCTTGACCAGGGCCTGCACGGCCTGGAGGTCGTCGCGCTTCTTCGAGGAGATCCGCAGCTCGTCGCCCTGGATCTGCGCCTTGACGCCCTTGGGGCCCTCGTCGCGGATCAGCTTGCTGATCTTCTTCGCATCCTCGGAGCTGATGCCCTCCTTGAGTGCGATCCCGATCTTTGACTGCTGCCCGGACTGGCGCGGCTCGGAGGCGTCGAGGATCTTCAGGCTCTGGTCGCGCTTGATCAGCTTCTGCTTGAAAACGTCGAGCACCGCGGTGGCCCGGTCGTCGGCGGAGGCCGAGATCTCGATGGCCTCGTCGCCCTGCCACTCGATGGTTGCGCCGGTGCCCTTGAAGTCGAACCGGGTGGCGATCTCGCGCGCAGTCTGGCCGAGCGCGTTGTCGACCTCCTGGCGGTCGATCTTGCTCACGATGTCGAAGGAGGAGTCGCCCACTGGTGTCACCTGTTCCTGTTTTCGTCTGCGGTTGCCGCTGCGCTATTCTCGTGCCTCGTTGCCCACCGGCCAAGTGCCGGGGTAGCACCCCCTGGCAGGTTGCCCGAGCGGCCAAAGGGAGCTGACTGTAAATCAGCCGTCATCGACTTCGCTGGTTCGAATCCAGCACCTGCCACTGAGGCCCTTCACCACTAGCTGGTGAGGGGCCTTTGGGTTTTCTCGGCGAGCGACCGGACCCGGTCCAGCTCGTCGTCCAGTCCGAGCCGATGAGCGCTGCGCTCGATGGCCTGCATGAGGTCGTCGGGCACCAGGGCGGCACCAGGTCGGCCATCTTCTCGACGTCGCCGAGGCCGACCAGGAGAGCCTCGGCGAGCCGCTGGTCCGCGGTGTCGATGGCGTCGACGACCGGCCGGCGGGCCTCGGGGCTCATCTCGGTGACGATCCGCAGCAACGTGTCCATCGTCTCGGGAGCCGCCGTGGCCTCGGACACGAGTCCGACCAGGGATTCGCTCGGCAGGTCGGCCACGGCGCCGGCGACCAGGGTCAGCGCCTCCGGCGGGAGGGCGTCGACGAGCGGCACCAGGTCCAGCCACAGGTCGTCGGCGATCGCGGAGTCCAGGATATCGGCGAGCACGGCGGCGGTGTGGAACGCCGACATCCCGGCCACCGCCACCCGAGCCTCCGGCTGCATCACGCGGACCACCGGCAGCAGGCTCGACCAGAGGTCGTCGGCGGAGACGGCGGCCACCAGCTCCGAGACGACGGCGGACGGCAGCTCGGCCAGGAGATCGGCGATCGGTCCCTTCCGCTCGTCGGAGACGTGGTGCAGGAGGTCGAGTGCCTCCGACCAGAGGTCGAGCCGCGAGGCGGTGTGGATGATCTCGGGGAGGCGCTCGGGTGGGAGGAGTCCGATGGCGTGGTCGAGCCGGTCCTTGTGCTCCAGCACGAACGCCGTCCGCAGCATCGCCTCGTCGGTGAGCGCGCCGATGGCGGCCGCGATCGCCTGGTCCGGCACGAAGGCCAGGAAGCGGCCCATGGTCACGAACTCGCCCCGCCGCTCCAGCTCCTCGGCGACCGGCACCACCGTCTCCATCGGCACTCCGGCGATGATCGTCGCCACCCGGCGCGGGTCGAGATGGATCGCGACGTCGGCCAGGAAGTCGGCGGGCAGGTGCTTGGCCACGTCGACCGCCTTGCCCGGGTCGGCTCCACCGGCGGCCCGGGCGCAGAGCACGGGACCGAACGCGCGTTGGGCGATGCTGGCGACCAGCCTGGACGGGATCAGCTTGGCGACGGCGGCCGCGCGGGCCAGGCCGGGAGCGCTGGTGAACAGGCGGTCGGTCGCCTTGGCCCGGAAGTCACGCAGATCGGCGGACGGTACGTCGGCGAGGTAGGCCAGCTCCGCCTCGTCGATGTCGAGCAGGCGGGCGATCTTGAGGACCTCCGCGCGTACGTCGAGTCGTTCGCTCATCCCATCAGCGCCTTGCGCACAGCCATCCGCAGCACCCTGGGCAGGAACCCCAGCCCGCTCTCGATCGCCTCGTCGGCCGCAGCCAGCTGCGCATGGCGCTGGTCGGCCACGCTCCTGGCCAGGTGGGCGATCCGCTCGGGCGGCAGCGCCGCGATGCCGGGCGGCACCTCGGCGCGCAGCTCGCGCTCGAGGTCGGCCAGCGGGTCGGACACGTTCGGAGACTAGTGGGCCAATCCGGTTCGCCCGGCTCTCCGAACTGACTGTGACCCAGTTCACCTTTCCGGAAGGTCCCCGATGAACCAGCAGACCCGGAGGCGCCCCAGCCTCTCCCTCGTCATCTCCATCGTCGCCCTCGTCGTCGCCATGGGCGGCACGTCGTACGCCGCCGTGAAGATCGGCACCAACGACCTCAAGAACGGCGCCGTCACCAGCGCCAAGATCCAGAACGACACGATCGGCTCCGCCGACGTCAGGGACGGCGGGCTCAAGGGCCGTGACTTCGCCGGCGGTCTGCCCACCGGGCCGCGTGGTCCTCGTGGCTTGCCTGGCATCAACCGCTGGGCCCTGATCGGCGCCGACGGCGCCATCGCCGCTCAGTCGGGAGGCTTCACCCTCGTCGCCGGCTACCCGACGCTGCCGAACACCGCCCCCGTAGGCATGCCCGACAACTCACTGCGGGCCAACGGAAACGTCTACCTCAACGCCAACGAGGACCTGAGCGACAACGGCATCTTCGCCACCATCGTGCTGCAGAACACCGTCGACCAGGACGGCGGCGGCATGGCCGGTCGGACGCCGGGTGCGAACGCCAACGCCGAGTTCTCCGGTGAGATCTCGGTCAGCCGCTGCAACGTCGGCGCCCCGACGACGCCACCGGCCGGCCCGACCAACTGCGCGCCGACTGGTGCGCAGAACGCCACCAGCTTCGTGGTCAGTCCTCGCCTCAGCGACGGGTCGGTCACGAGTGGGATTGCTCCCGCTGGGAACCGGAAGGCGTTCTACGTCATGATCACCGGCGACTCGTCGGACTTCGTCTCGCCCTGATTGGGAGGGTGCGAACAGCCCCGGGTCGCCTTAGGGCGGCCCGGGGCTGCGCGTTTTCTCTGGCCCGAGCCGGAGCCCGTCGCACGACCAGCAGTGCCCGGCACGTCAGCTCACACTCTCGGGAGATGAAATGTTCCAGCAAGACCTCGACCCGGTTGGCGGGTCGCTCGCGCTCAGCGCGCTGTGCGGTGCGATCCCGCTCCTGACCCTGTTCGTCCTGCTCGGCGGTCTCAGGATCCGAGCCTGGCTCTCCGGGCTGATCTCGCTGGGAGTCGCGATCCTGGTCGCGATCGTGCTCTTCGACATGCCGGTCGACCTGGCGCTCCTCTCCGGCACGGAGGGGGCGGCCTTCGGGTTCTTCCCGATCATGTGGATCGTGATCAACGCGATCTGGGTCTACAACCTGACCGTTGCCACCGGACACTTCGACGTGCTGAGGCGCTCCTTCGAGAAGGTCAGCCCCGACCAGCGGATCCAGGCGATCATCATCGCGTTCTGCTTCGGTGCGCTGCTGGAGGCCCTGGCCGGGTTCGGTACGCCGGTCGCGATCACGGTCGTGATGCTGATGGCCCTCGGCTTCGCGCCGATCAAGGCCGCCGCGGTCGCGCTGATCGCGAACACCGCGCCAGTCGCCTTCGGCGCCCTGGCCACGCCGATCGTCACTCTGGCCGAGGTGTCGTCCGGAGCCAGCAACGACAGCGGGCTCACCGTGGACACCCTGGGCGGCATGGTCGGACGGCAGACCCCGATCCTGGCCCTGGTCGTGCCGCTGATCCTGGTGTTCGTGGTCGACGGCCGCCGCGGCGTCAAGCGGACCTGGCCGGCCGCTGTCGTGTGTGGCTTCGCGTTCGGCGTGGCCCAGTTCGTGGCTGCCAACTACATCTCCGTACAGCTGGCGGACATCATCGCCGCGCTGGTCGCCGCGGCCGCCGTGGTGGCGCTCCTCCGCGTCTGGACGCCGAGCGAGACGCTCGCCGCGGAGCCGAAGGAGGTGCCCGACGGCGACGCTCGTCCCACCGCTGGAGCCAGCAGCGGCTCTCCCGGTGGGACCGGAAGCGGCGGGACGGCGACCGACACGGTCGTGACACCTGACCGCACCGCCGACGTGGTCAAGGCCTACGCGCCCTACCTCGTGATCATCGGGATCTTCGCGATCACCAGCATCACCGCGATCAAGGAGAAGCTGGCCGAGGAGCCGTTCACGTTCGCGTTCGACTGGCCCGGCCTCGACGTGCTCAACGTCGCCGGCGACCCGATCGCCACCACGACGTACAACCTCAACTGGCTGCCCGCGGCGGGCACCTTGATGATCTTCGCCGGGGTGATCACGGCGGTGATCCTGAAGGTTTCGCCGGCGAGGATGCTGAAGACCTACCTCGAGACGTACGTCGAGCTGCGCTCCGCGATCATCACGGTGATGGCCGTCCTCGGGCTGGCCTACGTGATGAACCTGTCCGGGCAGACCACCTCGCTCGGCGCGTGGCTGGCCGGAGCCGGAGCCGGGTTCGCGATCCTGTCGCCGATCCTGGGCTGGATCGGGGTCGCGGTCACCGGCTCGGACACGTCGGCCAACGCCCTGTTCGGTGCGTTGCAGGTGCAGACGGCGAGCCAGGCCGGGCTGGACCCGGTGCTGATGGCCGCGTCGAACTCGTCCGGTGGCGTGCTGGGCAAGATGGTGAGCCCGCAGAACCTCGCGATCGCGGCAGCCGCCGTCGGCATGGCCGGCAAGGAAGGCGACATCTTCCGGAAGGTGCTGGGCTGGAGCCTCGGGCTGCTGGCGCTGATGTGCGTGCTCGTCGCGCTCCAGTCCACGTTCGTGCTCGACTGGATGGTGCCCTAGGAGACAGTCGCGCCCGCCCCACCAGCCACACCGGGCGGTCACTCCCTGCACTTGTCAGGCGATGCATCGGCCCACAAGTTCAGATTTCCCCGGCTGGCCGGGGAAATCTGAAGCCGGCCTATCCACCCGTGTTGAACGCGGAGTCCTTGCGGGAGATCTCCTCGCGCCGCTGCTCGGCGGTGAGGGTCTCCAGCTGCGCGACCACGTCGTTGGGGTAGCCGCTGACCTCCGGTGCCTCCGCGAGCGGCACGATCGTGTGCACGATCCGGTCGGCGTACACGTGCATCATGGTGATGGCCTGGTGGCCGTCGACGCCGGAGACGAACCGCTCGACCGGCGCCGGGTCCGAGGTGTAGCAGCTGGCCGACGCGACGGACACCGGCACGCCCGCGAAGGTCGAGTACGTCGAGAAATGGAAGTGCCCGCCCACGATCGAGCGCACATCGCTGCCCTTCACCACGGCGGCCAGCTCGTGCTGGTCGAGCAGCTCGATGATCTCGGCGGCGCGCAGCATCGGCACCGGGATCGGCGGGTGGTGCATCGCCAGGATCGTGCCGTGCTCGGCGGGGGTGGCGAGCTGGTCGCGCAGCCAGTCGAGCTGGCTCGAGGTCAGGTGGCCGTGGTGGTAGCCCGGCACGCTGGTGTCGAGGGCGATCACGCGCAGCCCGGCCACGTCGTAGACGCGGTCCTGGGTGGCGTCGCTGTCCTCGTCGAACAGGCCGGCGGCGTACTCGGTCCGCTCGTCGTGGTTGCCCATCACCCAGACCACCTGCGCCCCGAGCTCCGCGGCGACCGGCTCGACCAGCTCGCGCAGCCGCGTGTACGCCGCCGGCTCGGCCTGGTCGGCCAGGTCGCCGGTGAACACCAGCACCTGCGGGGCCGGCTGGACCTGGCGCAGCCGGCGCAGGGCGAGGCTCAGCCCGGCCTCGGTGTCGACGGCGCCGTACTGGAGCTTGCCGTCGGCGAGCAGGTGGACGTCGCTGAGGTGGGCGACGACGTGGGTGGGCGCCGGGTGCTGCCCGAACTGGGTGAGGTCGGGCATCCGGCTAGGCCCGCTCCAGGTAGAAGACCGGGATCACCCGGCTGGTGCGCTCCTCGTACTTCGCGAAGTTGGGCCAGAGGTCCAGCATCACCTGCCACATCCTGGCGCGTTCCTCGCCCTCGACCTCGCGCCAGGTCACATCGATCTCTTCGCGGGCGAACCGGATGTGTGCCTGCTCGGTGGCTCGCAGGTTGTTGACCCAGAGGGGCATCTTGGGGCCGCCGAAGTAGGAGCCGGCGATCAGCCAGCCACCGTCGTGCGGCACGCAGAGCAGGGGCGTCGTCCGCGGGATGCCGCTCTTGCGCCCGGGCACGGTGAGGGCCAGGTTGGGGAGTCCGGCGATGTCGAGCACGGTGTAGCGGCCCTTGGTCGCCTTCTGCAGCCTCGTGTCCACCCAGACGACCTGCGGCAGGAGCTTCGGCATCCAGGAGATCGCGCCGATGCGGACGGCGATCGGAGTGAGCAGACCCATGCGCGAAACCCTAGTGCCGCGCAGAAGAGGCGAGCGTCGCCGGAGGTTGGCCTCGGGTTCAACTCGCAGCCGCCCCGTCCTTCCCGGGCCCTCCTAGGTTGCACCCGTGCTGATCCGCGGCTTCGTCGGGAGCGTCCTGGTGCTGCTGGGTGGACTCGTCGTGTCCACGCTGCCGCCGTCCACGCCGCTCATGCACTCCGAGCTGCTGCTCGACCTGCGCGGAGCGGAGGCCGGACGGATGGCCGCGCTGGCGCTGATCCTGCTGGGCCTGGGCCTGCTCGCCGGCCAGTGGCTCTCGTTGTGCCGGCACGTCGCGCTGGCCGAGGGCGAGGACCGCGACGACGCCCTGTCCCTGGTCCGGCACGCAACCGTCGTCTGGAGTGCCCCGCTCCTGCTGGCGCCGCCGCTGTTCTCGAGGGACGGCTGGTCCTACGCCGCGCAGGGCATGCTCACCCACCTGGGCCTCTCGCCGTACGAGCACGGGCCTGCGGCCCTGACGGGGCCGATCGTGCAAGCCGTGGACCAGCGGTGGATGGAGACGATCACGCCGTACGGACCCGTGCCGCTGTTGTTCGGCGACCTCGCGGCCGCGCAGACCGGCAACCCCTGGGTGCTGGTGATCGGGCACCGACTGGTCGCGCTGGTCGGGTTGGTGCTGCTCGCCTGGGCGGTGCCGCGGCTGGCCGCCTGGACCGGGGTGAACCCGGCCCTGTCGTCGGCCCTCGCGCTCGCTTCTCCGCTGATGCTGGCCAACGGCGTCGGTGGGCTGCACAACGACCTGTTGATGGTGGGCCTGATGGCCGCCGCCCTGGTGGTCGGCGTGGAGCGGTCCTGGTGGGCGGGCGCGCTGCTGGGCGGGGTCGCCGCAGCGGTCAAGGTGCCCGGCGGGCTGGTCTGCATGGCGATCGTCCTCGCCTCCCTGCCGGTGGGCGTCTCGCTCTGGCCGCGCGTCCGCCGCCTGGCGCTGGGCGCTCTGGTCTCGGTCGGCGGCCTGGTCGGTCTCGGCGTGGTCACCGGCCTCGGCGTCGGCTGGGTGCGCGGCCTGTCCATCCCAGGCACGGTCAACACCCCGCTGTCGATCACCACGCTGACCGGAGGAGCCGTCGACTGGACGGCCGGCCTGGTCGGGTTCGACCTGGCCCCGGCGACGTTCCTCCACCTGGTGCGCAACCTCGGCACCCTGGTCACCCTGGGCGTGATCGCGTGGGTGACCTTCCGTGGGCAGACCGGCGACCGCACCCGGGCCCTGCACGGGCTGGCGGTGATGACGGCGGCCTCGGTGCTGCTCGGCCCGGTGGTCCACCTCTGGTACCTGCTCTGGGTGGTGCCGTTCTTCGTCGTGATGAAGCTGACGCGCCTCCAGCTGGCCGGCGTGATCGCCGCCTCCACCATCGCCGGCCTGGTCGCGCCACTCGACTCCTCGCTGCACGGCGCCTACCTGGCGATCGTGCTCGGCAGCATGCTCGTCGCCTGTCTGGTGCCGGTGCTGCTGCTGACGGCGAGAGCGAGGATGCGGCTCGAGAAGATCGTCACCGCCGAGTGGCTGCCGGGACTAGGCGATCCGCAAGCCCACCCCGGAGAAGTCGGCGTGCACCTCGAGCATCCGCTCGACCGACCGCGACCACGGGAACTGTTCGGCCCGCTGCCGGGCAGCGGCGCGGCGTAGCCACTCCGGACGCGCGGCGACGTCGAGCACCGCGTCGGCCAGGGCAGCCGGCTCGGGCGCGCCCCAGCCGCCCGACGCGCCGTCGACCAGCTCCCGGGCCCCGCCGCGATCGGCGGTGACCACTGGCGTGCCGCTGGCCAGCGCCTCGAGCACGGCCAGTCCGAACGTCTCGCCGGGGCACACCGACAGCGATACGTCGGCAGAGCCGATCGCGCGACTGAGCTCGACCCGGCTCTCGACGAAGCCCCGGAACCGCACGGGCGCTCCCGCAGCCAGCTCGACCAGCTCGTCGAGGTGCGGCCCGGCGCCGTACACATCCATCGCGACGGGCACTCCGCGGCGGTGCAGCTCCACCGCCGTGGCGACGGCCAGGTGCGGCGACTTCTCCCGCGACAGTCGGCCGACATGCGCCAGCCTGAGTACGCCGTCGGCAACAGGAGTGGTGTGCGGCCGGAAGGTCTCGAGGTCGACGCCCAGGGGGACCCGGCGGATCGGGCAGCCGGCACTGTCGGCGACCTCACGGAACTCCGCCTCGGCGTAGCGCGAGGTCACCACGATCGCGTCGAAGGACCGCACCAGCAGGCGGTTGAGGAGCTTGATCGATGCCTTCGCGCTGGTGTCGAGCCCGGTGCGCATCGCGAACATGTCGTCGAGCCGCTCGTGGGAGATCAGCACCGTGCCGACATCGCGACGGCGCGCCCAGCGCGCGACGGGCAGCAGGGTGAGCTTGTCGCTCAGCTCCACCGAGGTCGGGCTGAACTTCTCCAGCACGTCGATCACCCGCCACGGCTCCACGATCAGCCGGTAGCCGCTGCCGACCCGCGGGGCGCGCACCTGGACGACGTCGCCCGACTCGGTCGAGGTGATGGCGTCGACCGGGCCGGGGATCACGAGCAGCCGCTCGGCTCCCGCGTCGACGTAGCCGCGCCCGAGGGCGTCGACGGCGTGCTTCATCCCGCCGGAGGCAGGGCCGATGAAGTTGGCCAGCTGGGCGATACGCACGTGGCGACCCTCCCGGGGTCCGGTGAACGGATCGTGATCGCGACACGGCCTGCGGATGTCCTCGAAAAGCGATGACATTCGTCCCTACAGGCGCGCGACCTGGTTCGCGAAAGTAAAGAACGCAAGTGACCCCAACAGGAATGGAAACGACATGCGTGCCCTTCGAACCCTGATCGCGACCACGGCCGCCTCGGCCGGAATCCTGACCCTGGGTGGACTCTCGGCCGGCGCGAGCGCGAGCGGTGGCGACTGTCTGGACATGCGCGGCGCTGTGGGCTGCTTCTACGCCCACGGCGACATCGTGGTGGTGCACGACAGCTCGTCGGACGGCAAGAAGCCCGAGGTCCAGTGGGAGACGGACTACGGCCGCGGCGGCACCTGCCGGTGGCGCGGTGACGACTACTGGACGGACTGCAACTACGACCTCCGGGAGGACTCGTACATCAGCTTCCGGGTGGTCCAGCGATCCACCGGCTCCGGCGACATCGTTGACGCCAGCGGCTGGGCCAGGGAGTACGTCGGCCGCTGACCGCCTGTGTCAGCCGCGCGCGGGCTCGATCCGCCCGGCGACCTCACCCAGTGCTATTCGGCCTCCGGCGACGCCGGGGGCCGAGTAGCGCAGCACCACCTCGTCGCCGTCCTCGAGGAACGTGCGTCCGTCGGCGAACGGCTCCTTCCCGCCCCAGCTCAGCTCGAGGAACGAGCCTCGCTGGCCGGGCTCGGCTCCGCTGATGGTGCCGGAGCCGAACAGGTCGCCGGTGCGCAGCGAGGCGCCGTTGACGGTCATGTGGGCGAGCATCTGGGCGGGTCCCCAGTACATGGAGGAGTACGCCGGCCGGCTGACCACCTCGCCGTTGAGCACCACCTCGACGTCGATGTCGAGCCCGCGGGCGTGGTCGGGGTCGAGGTAGTCGAGCGGCCGAGGGTCCTGGCCCGGCAGGTCGACCCAGGCAGCGTCTAGGGCGGTCAGCGGCGTCACCCAGTGGGAGATCGAGGTGGCGAACGACTTGCCGAGGAACGGCCCGAGCGGCACGTACTCCCAGGCCTGGATGTCGCGGGCCGACCAGTCGTTGAGGCCGACCACGCCGAAGACGTGGTCGCCGAGCGCGGCCGCCGGCACCGCGTCACCCATCCGCGAGCCGGCCCCGACCACGAAGCCGAGCTCGGCCTCGATGTCCAAACGGGTGCTGGGGCCGTAGGTCGGGTCGTCCTCTGTCGGGGCTTTCCGTTGCCCGCTCGGCCGCGTGACCGGCGTACCGCTCGCGACGACGGTGCCCGACCTGCCGTGGTAGCCGACCGGGAGGTGCCGCCAGTTGGGCAGCAGCGGCTCCTGGTCGGGGCGGAAGATCCGCCCGACGTTGGAGGCGTGCTCGAGCGAGGCGTAGAAGTCGACGTAGTCGCCCACCTCGATCGGCAGGTGCAGCTCCACCTGGTCGAGCGAGTACGCCGGCGCACCGCCGTCGGTGGCCAGGGCCGTGACCGCCTCGCGGGTCTCACTCCACACCTGCGCGCCCAGGCCCAGGAAGGCATTGAGCGAGGGGTGGTCGAACTCGGGCCGGTCGGTGGCGGCGGCGAGGTCGATGACGGTGTCCTCGAGGCGCACGCCGACCCGGCGGCGGTCGCCGTCGACGGAGAAGATGCCGTAGGGCAGGTGGTCGAGCCCGAACCCGTTCACGAAACCAACCCCAGCTCGCGAAGGTCGGCCAGGGGCTCGTCGATGCTGCACGATCCGAACGACGTGAACCAGCGGCGGGCCCGGGCCAGGTCGTCGACCGGCGCGAGCTCCCGGTGCTCGAGCGTGGCGACGACATCGTCAGGTGACCCACCGTCGAAGGCCTGCAGGGTGGCGACGAGCACGTTGAGGAAGCCGTGGTGCTCGAAGCCGTCGTCGCCGGTGTGCCGCAGCGCCCGGTGCAGCCCGGCCGTGCACTTGAACGGCGTCTCGCGATCCAGGGCGGCGTCGATCCACGCCGCGAGAACGGTGGAGGTCGGGAAGAGATGCGCCTCCAGCCCCCCGGTGCGGTACTTCAGCCGCAGCTCCGCGCCGGCGACCTCGTCGGCCGCGGCCAGCCACTGGTGGGTCGGCTCGGTCGGGGGCAGCTCGACGTACACCGGCACGTCGGGGTCGAGCGAGCCGGCGTCACGGGCGGCGTGCACCGCGGTGACCACGCGCTGGGCGTTGCCGGCCAGGTCGTCCAGGTCTCGCAGCGCGATCTCCAGGCCGGCCAGGTCGAGCCCGAGCTTGCGGCAGAGACCGGCCGGACCCTCGAGCTGGCCCGCGCCGCCGGTGACCACGACCGAGAGCGGGGCACCGAAGCCACGGGCCAGCGGCAGGTCCTGGTCGGTGAGCACGAAGGTGCCGACCAGGCTGGCACCGTGCTCGGCGTCGCGGGCGCCGTAGGTCGCGGTCGCCTCGTGCAGGGGCGCGTTGCCGGGAGGGAAGATCGCGGCGTCGTCGATCAGGCCGGACCAGGTGGGTTCGAGTTCCGTTGACACGCGTCCTACTGTAGACATATCGCACATAGCGGCGAAATGCGTCCGTTTATCGAACGCTCCAACCACAGGGAGGCGAGCGGCGGTGGCCCACTACCGGCGGATCGGCACCGTGCCCCCGAAGCGGCACACCCAGCACCGTGACCCCGACGGCAAGCTGTACTACGAGGAGCTGATGGGGGAGGAGGGCTTCTCCTCCGACTCCTCGCTGCTCTACCACCGCGGCGTGCCGTCGGCGATCGTCGCGTCGGAGGTGTGGGACCTGCCCGACCAGTCGCGCACGCCCAACCATCCGCTGAAGCCGCGCCACCTGAAGCTGCACGACCTCACCACCGGCGGCTGCCCGGTCGAGGGCCGGCGGATGGTGCTCGGCAACAACGACGTACGGATCGGCTACGTCGTCACCGGCACCGACCCTTCTCCTCTCTATCGCAACGCCATCGGCGACGAGTGCGTGTACGTCGAGGCCGGCAGCGGCACGGTGGAGACCGTCTTCGGCACCTTGAGCTACCGGTCGGGCGACTACGTGATCGTGCCGCGGGCCACCACCCATCGGTGGCTGCCGGCCGAGCCGAGCCGGCTCTACCCGATCGAGGCCAACAGCCACATCGCGCCGCCGAAGCGCTACCTGTCGAAGTTCGGGCAGCTGCTCGAGCACGCGCCGTACTGCGAGCGCGACCTCTACGGACCGACCGACGTGCACTCGGCCGAAGGCGCCGACGTCGACGTGCTGGTGAAGCACCGCACCGCCGCCGGGATCGTCGGCAGCCGGATGACCTACGCGACCCATCCGTTCGACGTGGTCGGCTGGGACGGCTGCCTCTACCCCTACACGTTCAACATCGACGACTACATGCCGATCACCGGCAAGATCCACCAGCCGCCGCCTGTGCACCAGGTCTTCGAGGGCTGGAACTTCGTGGTCTGCAACTTCCTGCCGCGCAAGGTCGACTACCACGAGCTCTCGATCCCGGTGCCCTACTACCACTCCAACGTCGACAGCGACGAGGTCATGTTCTACGTCGGCGGCGACTACGAGGCGCGCAAGGGATCCGGCATCGGCATCGGCTCGATCTCACTGCACCCGGGTGGCTTCGCCCACGGCCCGCAGCCGTCGGCGATCGAGGCCTCGCTCGGCATCGAGTACTTCGAGGAGTCGGCGGTCATGGTCGACACGTTCGCGCCGCTCGACCTCGGTGAGGGCGGCCTGGCGGTCGACGACCCGGCGTACGCCTGGACCTGGGCGGGCCGCAGCACCGGCGACGACGGCGGCCCCGCGGTCTTCTCCAACAGCTGACCGATCCCCAACTTTCCGCTGACCCGTCAGAAACGCTTCTGACGGGTCAACGAAAACCCGGTGGGTACCGGTCCTTGACCAACCAGTGAGGATGGGACGCATGGGTCGCGGGGCACCAGCAAGGACATCGACGAGTCGGACCTCGAGGTCGAGGGCTCGGCCCACGCCGCGGCCGGCCTCACCGCGGTCGGGGTCAGCATGAAGCGGGCCGTCGAGCAGATGGGCGTACGCCGTACGGCACAGACCCTGCTCCGGCTCAACCAGGTCGAGGGCTTCGACTGCCAGGGCTGCGCGTGGCCGGATCCGGACCCCGAGCACCGGCACACCGCGGAGTTCTGCGAGAACGGCGCGAAGGCGGTGACCGAGGAGGCGACCCTGCGCCGCGTGGGGGGTCGCTTCTTCGCCGAGCACTCGCTGGCGGACCTTGCTGAGAAGACCGACTACTGGCTCGGCCAGCAGGGCCGGATCACCGAGCCGATGGTGCTCCGCGAGGGCGGCACGCACTACGAGCCGGTGTCGTGGGACGAGGCGTTCGGCTTGATCGGCCGCCACCTCAAAGCGCTGGACAGCCCGGACCAGGCGATCTTCTACACCTCGGGCAAGACCTCCAACGAGGCGGCGTTCGCCTACCAGCTGTTCGCGCGGGCGTTCGGCACCAACAACCTGCCCGACTGCTCCAACATGTGCCACGAGTCGACCTCGGTGGCGCTGGCCGAGACGATCGGCATCGGCAAGGGGTCGGTGAGCCTCCACGACGTGGAGAC
Source organism: uncultured Actinomycetota bacterium (assembly GCA_963769475.1). Taxonomy (GTDB): domain Bacteria; phylum Actinomycetota; class Actinomycetes; order Propionibacteriales; family Nocardioidaceae; genus Nocardioides. The sequence continues at coordinate 476,634 of CAVYLX010000011.1, forward strand.
CGCCGACCTGCTGCTGGTGATCGGCCAGAACCCCGGCACCAACCACCCCCGGATGCTGTCCGCCCTGGAGAAGGCGAAGCGGCGCGGCGCCAAGATCCTCGCGATCAACCCGTTGCGCGAGGCCGGCCTGGTGAAGTTCAAGAACCCCCAGTCGCCACGCGGCCTGGTGGCCGGCATCGGCCTGGCCGACCTGCACCTCCCGGTGCGCGTCAACGGCGACCTCGCGCTGTTCCAGGCGTTCGGGGCGCTGCTGCTGGAGTGGGGTGCGGTCGACCGCGACTTCATCGAGAAGCACACCCACGGCTTCGTCGAGTACGCCGACCACCTGGCCCAGCTCGACTGGGCCGAGGTCGAGCGGGCCACCGGCCTCGAGCGCGCCCTGATCGAGGAGGCCGCCGGCGATGCTGCGCGACTCGTCGGCCACCGTCTTCTGCTGGGCGATGGGGATCACCCAGCACCGCAACTCCGTGGCCACGATCAAGGAGTTCGTCAACGTCGCCCTGCTCCAGGGCAACATCGGCAAGCCGGCGGCCGGCCTGTGCCCGGTGCGCGGCCACTCCAACGTGCAGGGCGACCGCACGATGGGCATCTGGGAGCGCGCGCCTGCCCACTTCCTCGACGCGCTGCGTGACGAGTTCGGCTTCGAGCCGCCGCGCGAGCACGGCCTCGACACGGTGGCCGCGGTGCAGGCGCTGCGCGACGGGAAGGCCAAGGTGTTCTTCGCGATGGGCGGCAACTTCGTCTCCGCCGTCTCGGACACCTCGGTCACCGAGGCAGCCATGCGCCGCGCCGACCTCACCGTCCACGTGTCCACCAAGCTCAACCGCTCGCACGTCGTGACCGGCACCGAGGCGCTGATCCTGCCCGCCCTCGGCCGCTCCGAGAAGGACAAGACGGGCGGCCGCGAGCAGCGGGTCACCGTCGAGGACTCGATGTCGGCGGTGCACTCGTCGAAGGGTCCGCTGAAGCCCGCGTCGAAGCACCTCAAGTCCGAGGTCGACATCGTCTGCTCACTGGCCGAGGCGACCCTCGGCGACCGCTACGGCATCCCGTGGGCCGACTTCCGCTCCGACTACACGACCATCCGCCGCCGGATCGCCAACGTGGTGCCGGGCTGTGCGGCGTACGACGAGAAGGTGGAGCAGCCGGGCGGCTTCGTGCTGCCGCACCCGCCCCGCGACTCGCGGACCTTCTACACCAAGCACGACCTGGCGCTGTTCACGGTCAGCCCGCTGGAGATCCTGGAGGTGCCGGAGGGCCGGCTGCTGCTGCAGACCCTGCGCTCCCACGACCAGTTCAACACCACGATCTACGGGCTCGACGACCGCTACCGAGGGATCAAGGGCGGCCGGCGGGTGGTCTTCGTGCACCCCCACGACATCCTCGACCTCGGCTACACCGACGGTGACCTGGTCGACCTGGTCAGCGAGTGGTCCGACGGGTCGGAGCGGCGGGCGCCGGACTTCCGGATCGTCGCCTACGAGCAGCCGCGCGGCTGCGCGGCGGCGTACTACCCGGAGACCAACCCGCTGGTGCCGCTCGACTCGACCGCCGAGGGGAGCAACACCCCGACCTCCAAGTCGGTGATCGTGCGGCTGGAGCCCCCGACCGGCCGGGGCCGGGGAGTCAGCGACTCCTCCGACGCCGGCGCGGTCTCGGATGGCTCAGGCGACAAACGCAGCACGAACCCTGTGCAGCTCAGCTGACTCAGGGCAGCAGCAGCCAGCGGCCGCGCTGCCCGCCGCCGGCGGCCTTGGCGTAGACGGCCGCCGCGTCCTCGAGGGTCGCGGTGCCTTCGATGCGCACCTTCAGCTCGCCGGTGACGCTGCGGTCGAGCAGCTCCGCCAGGCCAGCGGCGTCGGGGACGACGTTGACGGCGTCGATGGTGATGCCGCGCTGGCTGGTGGCGAGGGCGGACGGGATGACGCCCACGTAGTGCCCGTTGTCGACGGCCGCGGCGACGGCTGCGTCGCCGAGGATGGCCGGGTCGAGCACGGCGTCGTAGCGAGCGTCGACCAGCTCGGTCACCAGCTCACCGCCGGCCTCCTGGACGAAGTCCCGGTCGCTCGGCCGCGCCAGGCCGCTGACCTGCCAGCCGGCCGCGGACGCCAGCGCCACGGCGTACCCGCCGACGGCTCCGGCCGCACCGGTGACCAGCAGCGAGCGACCGGCCGGCTGGCCCAGGATCGCGAGGGCCTGCGAGGCGGTGAGCGAGTTGAGCGGCACCGACGCCGCCTCGACCGGGTCCAGCCCGTCGGGCAGCAGAGCCACGGCGTCCGCCGAGAGGACCACCCGCTCGGCGTGGGTCCGGCTGGGCGCACCCAGGTTGGTGTCGAGCCCGGCGACCACGTCACCAACGTTGAGGCCGGGTACGCCGGCGCCGACCTCGGCGATCCGGCCGACGACGTCCCAGCCGAGGCCGACCGTGCCTACCAGTCCGAAGCCCTCGCGGGCGGGGCCGATGGCCACGAAGTGGTCGATGGGGTTGACGCCCGCGGCGATGACGTCGATGGCCACCTGGCCGGGGCCGGCAACCGGTGGCGTCACCTCGACGACCTGGGCTTCGGTGGTGTCGGGCTGCGATACGACTGCACGCATGGTTCTGCTCCTTCTTGTTCCGGTTTCGCTTGACGTGCTCCACCCTGAAGGGGTTACTCTCTTTTCGTAAGTAGGCACCGGAAAGTAGGGCAGGCACCCAGCGGTAAGTGGGTGCGGGCGAGGAGACGAAGTGGCCACCCGTAACGCAGAGCAACGCCGGCAGGACGCGAAGGAGGCCTTCGACGCGTTCATGGCCGAGTGTCCGAGCCGCAAGCTGCTCGACCGGATCTCCGACAAGTGGGTGACGCTGGTGCTCTGCTCGCTGGCCGACGGACCGCTGCGGTTCTCCGAGGTCTCGCGCAAGCTGGCCGGCGTAAGCCAGAAGATGCTGACCCAGACCCTGCGCACCCTGGAGCGCGACGGGCTGGTCACTCGCGAGGTGACGGCGTCGGTGCCGGTGCGGGTCGACTACGACCTGACCGACCTGGGCCGGTCGCTGCTGCCGGTGCTGGCGCTGATGAAGACCTGGGCCGAGGAGCACATGTCCCTGGTGCAGGTGGCGCAGGCGGACTACGACCGCGGGCAGATGATCTCCGCATGAGCAACCCAGAGGTGCGGCCCGACGAGGTGACCTGCGTCGTCGGACAGACGGACGACGTGGAGATCCTGAGCCCCCGCGAGGTGCCGCTCGGCGGCCTGCGGGCGATGACCGTACGCCGTACCCTCCCGCAGCGGCAGCGCTCCCTGATCGGCGCGTGGTGCTTCGTCGACCACTACGGACCCGACCTCGTCGACGACACCGGCGGCATGAGCGTGGCGCCCCACCCGCACACCGGGCTGCAGACCGTGAGCTGGCTGTTCACCGGCGAGATCGAGCACCGCGACAGCGCCGGCCACCAGGCGATGGTGCGGCCGGGCGAGGTCAACCTGATGACCGCCGGCCATGGCATCAGCCACTCGGAGGTCTCGACTGCCGGCACGACCGCGCTCCACGGCGCCCAGCTGTGGGTGGCGCTTCCCGACGCGACCCGCGACGCCGATCCGGGCTTCGAGCACTACGCACCCGAGCTGGTGACCGGCCCCGGCTGGGAGGCTCGCGTCTTCCTCGGGTCGCTGCTGGGCGACACCTCGCCGGTGGCGACGCACACCCCGCTGCTCGGCGCGGAGCTGGTGATCGCCGCCGGCTCCTCGGTGACGCTCGACGTCGACCCGACCTTCGAGCACGGCGTGCTCGTCGACTCCGGAGTGCTCACCGTGGCCGACCGCGAGACCAAGCCCGCCGAGCTCGCCTACGTGCCGGTCGGCCGCGACCGCATCGAGCTGGTCGCACACGCCGATCCGGCGCGGGTGCTGGTGCTCGGCGGCCCGCCGTTCGGCGAGTCGATCGTGATGTGGTGGAACTTCGTCGGCCGCAGCCACGAGGAGATCGTGGCTTTCCGCGAGGAGTGGCAGGGTCAGATCGACGGCGACCGGTTGCTCGACGGCCGGTTCGGCATCCCGGTCGACGACGCCAGCCCGCCGATCCCGGCGCCCGCGCTGCCCAACGCACGGCTCAAGGAGCGGCACTGACCTGTCGGCGCGACGCCCCACCAGTCACTCCGGTTGGGCAATGCCTGAACTTGTCAGGCGATGCATCGGCCCACAAGTTCAGATTTCCCCGGCTGGCCGGGGAAATCTGAAGCCAGGCAGTCGGTGCCACCAGGCAGGATGCAAGGCATGGGACCAGTGATCGGTGAGGACGGCGTGCCGCGGTGCCCGTGGGCGGGTGGCCCGGGAGTGATGCGCGACTACCACGACCAGGAGTGGGGCAACCCCGTCAGTGGCGAGGCGGCGTACCTCGAGCGGCTGACGTTGGAGGCCTTCCAGTCCGGGTTGTCGTGGTCGACGATCCTCAACAAGCGGGAGGCGTTCCGGGAGGTCTTCGCCGGCTTCGACGCCGACCGGATCGCGGCCTTCGACGACGCCGACAAGGCCCGGCTGATGGACGAGCCGCGGATCGTGCGCAACCGGCTGAAGATCGATGCCGCGGTCACCAACGCCCAGGCCACCGTGGCGCTGCGCGAGGAGGAGGGACTTGAGGCCTTCGTGCGCTCCTTCGCTCCCGACGAGCCGCCGGCATGGCGGACCACCGACGAGATGGCGACGACCTCGGCCGAGTCGGTCGCCCTGTCGAAGGGGCTGAAGAAGAAGGGCTTTGCGTTCGTCGGCCCCACCACGATGTACGCCCTGATGGAGGCGATCGGCATCTTCGATCCGCACCTCGTGGGCTGCCACCGCCGCAGCTCCTGACCCCCTTCCAGCGCGAGTCGGCACAAAGTCCCGCGCAAAACCTGCCGAGTCGGCGGATCGTCTGCGCTTCAGCGCCGACTCGGCCACATCGTGAGCCGCCGCAACTCGGCCAATCCCCGCCGGTAACTTGAGCCCATGACGCGCGTGCATGCCTTCGGTGACGACGCTCTCGGTGACCTCGATGCGGTGGGGCTGGTCGAGGCGCTGCATGCCGGCGAGGTCTCGGTGCGCGAGGTCGTCGACGCTGCCATCGCCCGCGTCCAGCAGGTCAACCCTCAGCTCAACGGCATGGCGTTCACCGCCTACGACCGGGCCCGCGCGGAGGCCCGCGATCCGCGCGGCGGCTACTTCGCCGGCGTACCGACCCTGGTCAAGGACAACGTCGACGTCGCCGGCATGCCGACCATGCAGGGTGCCGACTCGTGGGTCGGCCGCCCCGCCAAGAAGGACGGCGACTTCGCGCGGATGTTCCTGGCCACCGGCCTGATCCCGCTCGGCAAGAGCCAGCTCTCCGAGTACGGCTACAGCGCCGCGGCCGAGCACCCCCGCCTCGGCGCAGTGCGTACGCCGTGGAACCCCGACCACATCGCCGGCGCGAGCTCCGCCGGGTCGGCCGCGCTGGTCGGGGCCGGCGCCGTGCCGATCGCCCACGCCAACGACGGCGGCGGATCGATCCGGATCCCTGCTTCGGTCAACGGGCTGGTCGGGCTCAAGCCGACCCGCGACCGGCTGGCCCAGGACAAGCTGATGCGCGACCAGCCGATCCGGATCGTCTCGGACGGCGTCGTCACCCGCTCGGTGCGGGACACCGCGGCGTTCTTCCGCGAGGCCGAGAAGGTCTACCGCGCGCTCGCCCTGCCGCCGGTCGGCGACATCACTCGCCCGGGCCGCAAACGGCTCCGGGTCGCCGTCCACACCTCGGGGGTCGGCCGCGGCTCCGATGCCGAGGTCACCGAGCTCACCATGAAGACCGCCCGGCTGCTCGAGGAGCTGGGCCACACCGTGGTCGAGGCCGAAGCCCCGGTCTCGGAGACCTTCCCGGACGACTTCCTCCTCTACTGGGCGATGACGGCGATGTTCCTGATCCGCACCGGTCGGCGCGCGCACGGGCGCACGTTCGACAAGAGCCGGCACGACAACCTCACCCTCGGCCTGGTCGCTCACGCCCAGCGCAACATCCACCGGATCCCCGGCGCCATCCGCCGGCTGAAGCGGACCCACGTCGCGACGGCCGCCTACTACCAGCGCTACGACGTCGCCCTGACGCCCACGCTCGCGCACGAGACCCCGCGGGTCGGCCACCTCGACCCGACCCAGGACTACGACACGATCATGGACCGGCTGCTCGACTGGGTGACGTTCACGCCGTTCCAGAACATCACCGGCGACCCGGCCATCTCGCTGCCGCTTGCGACCACCTCGGGCGGGCTGCCCATCGGCATGATGTTCGCCGCCGACGCCGGCCGCGAGGCGATGCTGCTGGAGCTGGCCTACGAGCTCGAGGAAGCGTCGCCGTTCGCGAGGATCACCGGCCCATGACCACAACGCCGAAGTACACCCACGGCCACGCCGAGTCGGTCCTGCGCTCGCACCGCTGGCGTACGGCGGACAACTCCGCTGCCTATCTGTTGCCACAGCTGCGACCGGGACAGAGCCTGCTCGACATCGGTGCCGGTCCCGGCACCATCACCGCCGACCTCGCCGACCGCGTTGCTCCTGGACGGGTGACCGCCCTGGAGGCGAACGACGACGGCGCTCGAGCTGAGCCGTGCCGAGCTCGGCCGCCGCGGGATCGACGCGGACTTCGTGGTCGGTGACGTGCACGCCCTCGACCTGCCCGACGACTCGTACGACGTCGTACACGCCCACCAGGTGCTGCAGCACGTCGCCGATCCGGTGCAGGCGCTGCGCGAAATGCGCCGGGTCTGCCGGCCAGGAGGAGTGGTCGCCGTCCGCGACAGCGACTACCGGGCCTTCGCCTGGCATCCCCAGCACGCCGAGCTCGACCGCTGGATGGAGCTCTACCAGGCGGCGGCCCGGGCCAACGGCGGCGAGCCGGACGCCGGGCGTCGGCTCAAGGCCTGGGCCCACGAGGCCGGCTTCGGGCAGGTCACAGCGAGCGCGAGCACCTGGTGCTTCACCGACGCCGACGACCGCGCCTACTGGGGCGGCATGTGGGCCGACCGGATCCTCACCTCCGCGCTCTCCGACCAGCTGCTCGCCCAAGGCCTGTCCACCCGGGCGGAGCTGGAGGCGATCTCGGCCGCCTGGCGCGCCTGGACCGACGACCCCGACGGCTGGATCGCGCTGCTGCACGGCGAGATCCTGGCCACCGGCTAGATCAGATCCCGCCCGACGTAGCCGGCCAGCAGCGTGGCCAGCTCGGCCGGCCGGCTGAGCGCGACGCAGTGGCCGCTGGCGATCTCGTCCGGCACGATTCCCAGCCGGTCCGCGACAACCCGTCGCATCAGGGGAGCGGGGAAGAACCGGTCGTCGCTGCACAGCACGTACTCCGTGTGCAGCGGAGGCCAGGCGTCGAGCGGCCGGTCCTCGTCGGTCAGGCTGCCGGTCCGTTCCCGGGCCATGGCCTCGTCGGCGAGACCACGCGGGACGTCGTGGTAGAAGGAGACGTAGGGGTCGTCATGCCCGGTCAGCCCGCCGTCGAGGGCGGCCTGCTCGCTCGCCGCGGTCGAGTAGTCGACTGCCGACCACCACTCGGCGGGCGACTCGCCTGGCCTGGGCACCATCCCGGCGACGTACACGAGCATCTCGGTCGGCAGCCGGGCGGCCGCGAGGGTCGCCGCGAAGGCACCGAACGACTGCCCGACGACGACCACCTCGTCGGCGCCGGCCCCGGCCTCGACGACCCGGTCGGCACACTCGGCGAGGCTCGTCTCGCCGTCCGGCAGGTCGGGAGCGACGGTCTCGAAGCCGCGTTCGCGGAGCTCCGCTTCGACCAGGTGCCAGTACCAGCCGACGTCGCCTGCCCCGTGCACGAGCACGAACTTCGGGAGCCCGGTCATGCCGGGCTCACCAGGGCGCTGGCAGACTGAAATCCGCCTGCACGAACCGATTTCTCGTTCATCGATCTCCCTGTGTATCGTTCTCCGTCGTTGCCCCTTTAGCTCAGTCGGCAGAGCGTCTCCATGGTAAGGAGAAGGTCTACGGTTCGATTCCGTAAAGGGGCTCTGGTGCGGATCTGCACCTACTCTTGGCGGGGTAGCTCAGGTGGTTAGAGCACACGGCTCATAATCGTGGTGTCGCGGGTTCGAGTCCCGCCCCCGCTACAGCCCAGCGACAAGAATCAAAAACCTTTCCAGCAGAAGGACTTCCCGTGGCCAGCAAGAGCTCCGACGTTCGCCCCAAGATCACGCTCGCGTGCGTGGACTGCAAGGAGCGCAACTACATCACCAAGAAGAACCGGCGCAACGACCCCGACCGCCTCGAGCTGCAGAAGTTCTGCCCGCGCTGTCGCAAGCACACCGAGCACAAGGAAACCCGCTGACGCTCGGCACGCAGCCTCTCCGCACGGCCCGCTAGGTCTCCTGGCGGGCCGTTGCCATTGTGGCAGCGGTGACGCTTCACCAAGGGATGTAGGGAACCCGCCGCTTCCCACGGGGTGTTCACCATGGGAAGCGGAGGTTCGGCTGCATACCGTGGTGAAGCAGCAACGCTGCGCTCAACCCCCACCAGGCACGCAACCCGGCCGCTCCCAAGAGCCGATGCCCTCGGAGACGTCGAAGCGAGCCAGCATCGGCACGATCGGACGCCCGCCCTCGAGCTGGTACGGGCGGGTGGCTGACTCGCTGAGGGCCCACAGCACGTCGTGGTGGCGCCGGTAGAGCCCTTCGGCTCCCGGCAGGAACCCCCGGCGTACGCCGCCTGGACCCACCAGCACTCCGCAGTACGTCGTGGAGGTGGCGAACCAGACGCCGGCGGGTCCCGGCCCGAGGTCGCCCCAAACGGCACCCTGGGCCCAGGCAGGCACCCGCCGCGTGTCGGTCGCCGCCGCCTCGGTCAGGTCGAGGACGCCGCTCGCGAGCACGTCGTCCGGCTCGAACCAGAACAGCCGCGCGGGCCCGCCGCGCCGGAAGCCGCCCAGGCCGATGCGTCCCTCGTCGTCGTGCACCGCGAACGAGCCGCGCACCGGCGCGACCAGCGCCCATGCGCGCTCCACGGCCAGCGTGAGGGGGTCGAGCAGCCACAGTCGGTCGGTCTCCACCAGCCACAGTCCGTGGTCGTCGAGCAGCAGCCCGCCGCCGTGCCGGCAGACGACAGGCGGACGCGAGCCGACCGCGCCCTCGACCGGCCCCACCTCTGCGAGGAGCTGACCGCTCAGAGCCACTCGTTGCACCCGGCAGAACCGGGTGCCGAGACCGCCACCTCCGTCGTACCCGCTGATCATCGCGACGGGCCCGTCGACGGCGAGACCCTGGGGCGTGAAGTTCGCCTGGGCGCGCGGCAGCCACGTGCCGGCGCACAACGCGTGGTCGTTGGGGAAGCTGTCGATCCGCCGCTCCAGGTAGCGGGGAGCTCGCCCGCGCACGTCACCGAAGGCAGGAGGACCGCAGCCGTCCTGCGTGCTTGCCTGGCGGGGCGCGGTTCGATCAGGCTCTTCGGCCGAGCCGGTGCAGCCCGAGCCGAGCAGCAGGAGCGCGGCGGCGAAGGCCAGCCACGGTCGTCTAGGTTGGAGGCATGCCAGTCGACCAGTCGCTCGTCGGCCGCACCTTCCCACCGACTCGACCCTATGCGGTGTCCGAAGAGAAGCTGCGGGAGTTCGCCTCAGCCACGGGGAGCACGTACGACGGGGGCCCGGCTCCTGCGACGTTCCCGATCGTGATGGCCTTCGAGGCCATGAACGCCTTCCTCGAGTCCGAGTCGGTCGACCTGTTCCGGATCGTGCACGGCGAGCAGAAGTTCGCCTACGTGCGGCCGATCGTGCCCGGCGACGTGCTCTCCGCGACCCTGACCGTCGCCGGCCTCCGGCAGATTGCCGGAGCCGACATCATCAACACCAGCAGCGAGATCACCGACGCCGACGGCGTGGTGGTCTGCACGGCAGGCGCGACCCTGGTGCACCGGGCGGCTGACGCATGAGCCTGGCTACGAAGACCTTCGCGATCACCCGGGCCGACCTGGTGCGCTACGCCGAGGCGAGCGGCGACGACAACCCGATCCATCAGGACGAGGCGGTCGCGACCAGCGTCGGGCTGCCCGGCGTGATCGCCCACGGGATGTACACGATGGCGCTGGCCGCGCGGGCCGTTGCCGAGTGGTTCCCGGGCGCCGAGGTGGTCAGCATCGGCTGCAAGTTCACCGCACCGGTCGTGGTGCCGGCCGACGGTGCGGTCGAGATCGAGGTCGCCGGCGAGGTGAAGGGCACCGACGAGGGCCTCACCACCGTGGCCCTGACGGTGACCTGTGCCGGGCAGAAGGTGCTCGGCATGCCCAAGGCCGTCGTCCGTGCCTGAGCTGCTCGCCGACCACACCACCCTGCGGCTCGGAGGTCCCGTCGACCGGTTCGTGACCGCCCGCACCGAGGACGAGCTGATCCAGGCGGTGTCGGCCGCGGACGAGGTCGGTGAGCAGTGCCTGGTGCTCGGCGGGGGCAGCAACGTGGTGGTCGCCGACGAGGGCTTCCGCGGCACCGTGGTCGAGATCGCGACCACTGGTGTCGACTCCGACGTCGATGACGACCCGTCGTGCGGTGGCGCGATGGTCACCGTCGCCGCGGGTGAGTCGTGGGACGAGCTGGTCACCACCGCCGTCCGCCGCCGCTGGATCGGGGTCGAGGCCCTCGCTGGCATCCCTGGCCTGGTCGGTGCAACGCCCATCCAGAACGTCGGCGCCTACGGCCAGGAGGTCTCCCAGACGATCGCGTCGGTGCGGGTCTGGGACCGCAAGCTCAAGGGCATCCGCACCTTCGCCAACGCCGACTGCGGCTTCGCCTACCGAACCTCCCGGTTCAAGGCCGACCCAGGCCGCCACGTCGTGCTCAGCGTGACCTTCCAGCTCGCGCAGGGCGACCTCGGCGCGCCTGTGACGTACGCCGAGCTGGCCCGGACCCTCGGCATCGAGATCGGCCAGCGCGCCCCGGCCGCCGACGTGCGCGAGGCGGTGCTGCGGCTGCGCCGCGGCAAGGGCATGGTGCTCGACGCTGCCGACCACGACACCTGGAGCGCCGGCTCGTTCTTCACCAACCCGGTCGTCGCGCCCGAGCAGGTGCCCGAGGGCGCGCCGGCCTGGTCGGCCGACGGCGGGGTGAAGACGAGCGCGGCCTGGCTGATCGAGCACGCCGGCTTCACCAAGGGCTACGGCAACGACCGGGTCGCCCTGTCCACCAAGCACACGCTCGCGCTGACCAACCGCGGGTCCGGCACCACCGACGACCTGCTGGCGCTCGCCCGCGAGCTCCGCGACGGCGTGGAGGCGGCGTACGGCATCCGGTTGGTCAACGAGCCGGTGCTGGTCGGCTGCTCGCTCTGAGCTACGCCCCGCTGCTGGTGGCGGTGCCCGCGATGACCACGATCGCGACGACCACGAACAGCAAGACCAGGATCAGCAGGATCGTCGTGATGATGCCCATCACGTAGCCGGCCGTGGCCTCGCCGCGCCCGCTCCACTGCTGGGGGTTGGCGTCGATCTCCTTGCGGACCTTCGCTCCCTTGGCCCACGCGAACGGGCCGAGCACGCACAGGATGCCGCACACGAACGTGCCGGCGAGGGCGACGATGCCCATGATCAGCGCGGAGTTGGCCTCGGGGTGGGGCGTGAGGACCGGCCCGTAGGGCGAGATGGGCGAGTAGGCGCCGCCGTAGGGCTGCTGTCCGTAAGGCTGCTGCCCGTAGGCAGCCTGGCCATGGGGAGCCTGCGGGTACGACGGCGTCGTCGGCTGCTGGTAGGTGTCCCAGCTCGGCGGCGGAGGGGGAGTCGTGGGCTCCTCGGGGTCAGTTCCGCTCATGCGTCCATGCTCTCAGGTCCGGCCGCGAGCCATGCGTCGATGTCGGCGATCACGCCGGACTTCGTGTCGTCCGGCGCCCGCGAGGCCCGCACCGACATCCGGGCCAGCTCCGCGAGCGTCTCGTCGGAGAGGTCGTGGGCCGCGCGCATGGTGGCGTACTGCGCGGCCAGCCGCGACCCGAACAGCAGCGGGTCGTCCGCGCCGAGCGCGATCGTCGCGCCGGCCTCCAGCAGTGTCGGCAGCGGCACCGAGGTCAGGTCGGAGTAGACCCCGAGCGCCACGTTCGAGACGGGGCACACCTCGAGCGCGACACCGGCCTGCACGATGCGGTCGAGCAGGGCAGGGTCCTCGGCAGCGCGTACGCCGTGGCCGAGCCGGTTGGCGTGCAGCACGTCGAGACAGGTCCGGATGCTGTCCGGACCGAGCAGCTCGCCGCCGTGAGGGGCGAGCATCAGCCCGGCCCGCTCGGCAATGGCGAAGGCGCCGGCGAACTCCGAGGTGACCCCGCGGCGCTCGTCGTTGGACAGCCCGAACCCGACCACCCCCCGGCCCACGTACTGCGCCGCCAGCCGGGCGAGGGTGCGGGCGTCGAGCTGGTGGCGGGTGCGGTTGGCGGCGATCACCACCGCCATGCCGAGCCCGGTGCGCTGCTCGGCATCGCGGACGGCGTCGAGCACCAGGTCGGTGAAGGCGGTGATGCCGTTGAACTTGGTGGCGTAGCCGCTCGGGTCGACCTGGATCTCCAGCCAGCGCCCGCCGTCGCGCACGTCGTCCTCGGCAGCCTCCAGCACCAGCCGGCGTACGTCGGCCTCGGTGCGCAGCACCGACCGCGCGACGTCGTAGAGCCGCTGGAAGCGGAACCAGCCCTTCTCGTCGGTCGCCCGCAGCGTGGGCGGCCAGTCCTCGACCAGCGAGTCCGGCAACGAGATCCCGTCGCGCTCGGCGAGCTCGAGCAGCGTGGCGTGGCGCATCGAGCCCGTGAAGTGCAGGTGGAGATGGGCCTTGGGCAGGCTTCGGAGGTCCCGGTGCGTTCCTCCGGTGGTCGAGCTTGTCGAGACCCCAGTGGTCACCTTGACGAGCACCTCACGGCGTCTCGACACGCCGGTCGCGACCTCGCGGGCTCGGTCGCGCGGCTCGCTCGACGACCATCGAGTGACCGCCCTCGTTCCTCGGGCCGCTCACTCAGGCAAACAGCTTCTGGAGCCGCGTGATCCCCTCGACGATGTCGTCGTCACCGAGCGCGTAGGACAGCCGGAGGTAGCCGGGCGCCCCGAAGGCCTCGCCGGGCACCACGGCCACCTCGGCGGTGTCCAGGATGTACTCGGCGAGGTCGGCACTGCTGTCGATCAGCGTGCCGCCGTGGTCCTTGCCGAGCAGGCCCTTGACCGACGGGAAGGCGTAGAACGCGCCTTGCGGGTTCGGGCAGACCACGCCGTCGATCTCGTTGAGCATCGAGACGATGGTCTGCCGCCGGCGGTCGAAGGCCGCCCGCATCTCATCGACAGCGGTCAGGTCGCCCTCCACCGCGGCGATCGCGGCGCGCTGCGCGACGTTGGCGACGTTGGAGGTCGCATGCGACTGGAGGTTGGTGGCGGCCTTGACCAGGTCCTTCGGACCGATCATCCAGCCGACCCGCCAGCCGGTCATCGCGTAGGTCTTGGCGACGCCGTTGACGACCACGCAGTTGTCCTGCAGGTAGGGGCACAGCACCGGCATCGAGCCGGTCTCGACGCCGTCGTAGACGAGGTGCTCGTAGATCTCGTCGGTCAGCACCCACAGGTCGTGGTCCTCGACCCACTGGCCGATCGCGCGGATCTCGTCGGCGGTGTAGACCGAGCCCGTGGGGTTGGACGGCGAGACGAAGAGCAGCACCTTGGTGCGGTCGGTGCGCGCGGCCTCGAGCTGCTCGACGGTGACCTTGTAGTCCTGCGTCTCGTCGGCGAGTACGTCGACGGGCACGCCGCCGGCCAGCTGGATCGCCTCCGGGTACGTCGTCCAGTACGGCGCAGGCACGATCACCTCGTCGCCGGGGTCGATCATGGCTGCGAAGGCGGCGTAGATGGCCTGCTTGCCGCCGTTGGTGACCAGCACCTGGGCAGGCTCGACCTCGAGCCCGCTGTCGCGCTTGGTCTTGGCCGCGATCGCCTTCTTGAGCTCCGGCAGCCCGCCGGCAGGCGTGTAGCGGTGGTTCTTGGGGTCCTTGCAGGCCTCGACGGCCGCGTCGACGATGTAGCCCGGCGTAGGGAAGTCCGGCTCGCCCGCACCGAACCCGATGACCGGTCTGCCCTCGGCCTTCAGCGCCTTCGCCTTCGCATCCACCTTGAGCGTCGCCGACTCGGCGATGGCGCCGATCCGACGCGAAACTCGACGGTCGCGGGGGTTGGTGGCTGGCCCACCATCGTGGCTGGCTGCAGGGGACTCCGACATGTCTGCCATGGTAGGGGTGCCCGGATGGCGACTTCACTCCAGTTCTCGGTGAGGCCATCCGTTTGGACTCGGCCTTCGGGTTGGCCGTAGACTCCTCGTTTGGTGGATTCCCCAAGGCTTTGCCATGCCCGGAAGTCGGGCTGGATCCAGGCGGAGGACATCGGAGGGCACTAGCTCAACTGGCAGAGCATCGGTCTCCAAAACCGAAGGTTGGGGGTTCAAGTCCCTCGTGCCCTGCAGGAAACGAAACATCCAGGTACGAGCTTCACGACGAGAGGTGAACGGCTGTGTCGGACAGCAGCGCGGTCCGCGGTCCCAAGGACAGCAAGGCCGGCGACGCTCACAAGCGCACCAGCATCCCGACGTTCTACCGTCAGGTGGTCGCCGAGCTGCGCAAGGTGGTCTACCCGACCCAAGAGCAGCTGGTCACCTACTTCATCGTGGTCATGGTGTTCGTGATCTTCATGATGGCGCTCGTCTCGATGCTCGACCTGGGTCTCGGAAAGCTCGCCTTCGAGATCTTCACAGGCCCGAGCCAGACGTAACCCCGTAGGCCGGGCCGGTCGGCCCGCCTACCCGCAACAGCAACTGATGGAGCAGCACGTGTCGGAGCAGTACGACCAGGAGACTCCCTCCGAGGTCGAGGACCAGCCAGTCGACGTCGTCGATGTCGTCGACCCCGTTGACCCCGTTGACCCCGTTGACCTCGTGGACGCGGAGGAGCCCATCGACGAGGTCGTCGACGACGAGCCGGTCGACCCGATCGCTGACGAGCCCGTCGACGAGGAGCTCGTCGAGGCCACCGAGGGCGCCGCCGAGGGCAGCGCACCCGAGGAGGTCGCCGTCGACGACGAGTCGTTCGACGACGCCCCGACCGAGGAGCCGGTGGCCGAGGTCGTGGCCAGCGCCGAGGACGCCGCCGACGAGGCGGTCGCTCCCGACGACGCCCCCGACGAGACCGACGAGACCGACGACGAGGCTGGCGACGAGACCGACGTACCCGCCGACAACGACCCGCTCGAGGCCTTCCGCGCCGAGCTGTGGGCGAAGGCCGGCGACTGGTTCGTGGTCCACACCTACTCCGGCATGGAGAACAGGGTGAAGGCCAACCTCGAGAACCGCCGTACCTCCCTCAACATGGAGGACTACATCCACGAGATCGTGGTCCCCATCGAGGACGTCGTGGAGATCAAGAACGGCCAGCGCCGCACCCGCAGCAAGCCGTCGCTGCCCGGCTACGTCCTGGTCCGGATGGACCTGACCGACGAGTCCTGGTCCGCCGTCCGCCACACCCCGTCGGTGACCGGCTTCGTCGGCCACCTGCACCAGCCGGTGCCGCTGACCATGGACGAGGTCGAGAACATGCTGGCCCCCGCAGTGGTGGCCACGGCCGAGGCCGAGGCGGCCGCAGCCGGCACCGCCAGCCCCGGAGGCGGCACCACCACCAAGAAGCAGATCGAGGTCGCCGACTTCGATGTGTCCGACTCGGTCATGGTCGTCGACGGTCCGTTCGCAACGCTGCACGCGACGATCACCGAGATCAACGCTGAGTCGCAGAGGGTCAAGGCCCTCGTCGAGATCTTCGGCCGGGAAACTCCGGTCGAGCTGAGCTTCAGCCAGATCCAGAAGGTCTGAAGCAGCACCACAACCGCAACACCAGGTGGCAGAGGGCGACACACGTCCTCGTCATGACCACGAGAGAGAAAGAGAACTACGAACATGCCTCCCAAGAAGAAGGTCGCTGCACTCGTCAAGGTGCAGCTCCAGGCCGGAGCCGCGACCCCGGCCCCGCCCGTCGGTACGGCCCTCGGCCCGCACGGCGTCAACATCATGGACTTCTGCAAGGCCTACAACGCCCAGACCGAGTCCATGCGCGGCAACGTCATCCCCGTCGAGATCACGATCTACGAGGACCGCACGTTCGACTTCATCACCAAGACCCCGCCGGCCGCTGAGCTGATCAAGAAGGCCGCCGGACTGTCGAAGGGCTCTGGAGTCCCGCACAAGGAGAAGGTCGGCAAGCTGACCAAGGCTCAGGTTCGCGAGATCGCTGAGACCAAGCTGCCCGACCTCAACGCCAACGACGTGGAAGCCGCGATGAAGATCGTCGAGGGCACCGCCCGTTCCATGGGTGTCACCACCGACTAGCACTCCCTCATCACTTACAGAACAACCTCAGTGGCAGAGCCGCGCTGGCTCACCTAGACCACGACTGGAAGAAAAGAGAACCAGACATGCAGCGCAGCAAGACCTACCGCGCGGCGGCAGACTCCTTCGACAAGGACGAGCTGTACGCGCCGCTGGCCGCGATCAAGATCGCCAAGGCCGGCAGCAAGAAGAAGTTCGACGAGACCGTCGATGTCGTCATGCGCCTCGGGGTCGACCCCCGCAAGGCCGACCAGATGATCCGCGGCACCGTCAACCTGCCCCACGGCACCGGCAAGACCTCCCGCGTCCTCGTGTTCGCCAACGGCGACAAGGCCGAGGCCGCCCGTGAGGCCGGCGCCGACGTGGTCGGTGGCGACGAGCTGGTCGAGAAGGTCAACGGCGGCTGGCTCGAGTTCGACGCCGTCGTCGCGACCCCCGACATGATGGGCAAGGTCGGCCGCCTCGGCCGCGTGCTCGGCCCCCGTGGCCTGATGCCGAACCCGAAGACGGGCACGGTCACCCCCGACCCCGCCAAGGCGGTCGCGGACATCAAGGGCGGCAAGATCGAGTTCCGCGTCGACCGCCACTCCAACCTGCACTTCATCATCGGCAAGGCGTCCTTCTCGGAGGCCCAGCTCGCGGAGAACTACGCCGCGGCGCTCGAAGAGGTGCTGCGGCTCAAGCCGTCCAGCTCCAAGGGTCGCTACCTCAAGAAGGTCACCGTCTCCACGACCATGGGCCCCGGTGTCCAGGTCGACCCCAACCGCGTCAAGAACGTTGCGTCGGAGGACGAGGCCCAGGCCTGACCTTTTCGGTCGTCGAGCTTGTCCAGACGCACGCCCCGGTCGCCGCAAGGTGACCGGGGCGTCGTACGTTTCGGGCATGCGGTGCGTGATCCTCGACGACTACCAGGACGTGGCGACGTCGTACGCAGACTGGTCGGTGCTGCCGGACGTGACGGTCGAGGCTCTCCGCGACCACCTCGCCGACGACGCGCTGGTCGACGCGCTCGCGGGTACGGAGATCGTGGTCGCCATGCGCGAGCGCACGCCGTTCACCGCTGAGCTGCTCGACCGCCTGCCCGACCTGCGGCTCCTGGTGACCACCGGGATGCGCAACGCGTCGATCGACCTCGAAGCCTGCCGCGAGCACGGCGTCATGGTCTGTGGCACGGGCTCGGTGTCCGGCCACACCGCCGAGCTGACCTGGGCGCTGATCCTCGGGCTGCTCAGGGGGATCGTCCCCGAGGCCACCTCGCTCCGGACCGGCGGGCCGTGGCAGTCGACGGTCGGCCTCGACCTGGCCGGCTCGACCCTCGGCCTCGTGGGGCTGGGGAAGATCGGCACCCGCATGGCGACCGTCGCCCGGGCCTTCGAGATGGACGTCGCCGCCTGGTCGCCGCACCTCGACGAGGAGCGGGCGGCCGCGGCCGGCGCCCGGCTCGTGTCGAAGGCCGAGCTCTTCGCCGGCTCCGACGTGGTGTCGCTGCACATGGTGCTCGCCGACTCCACCAGAGGGATCGTCGGCGTGGGCGAGCTCGCGTCGATGCGCCCCACGGCGTACCTGGTGAACACGTCGCGGGCCGGCCTGGTCGACGGTCCGGCCCTGGTCGACGCGCTGCGCACCGGCGGGATCGCCGGTGCCGGCCTCGACGTGCACGACGTGGAGCCGCTACCGCTCGACGACGAGCTGCGGACGCTGCCGAACGTGCTGGCCACCCCTCACCTCGGCTATGTGACACAGGGCAACTACCGCACCTACTTCACCGACGCGGTGGAGGACGTCGCCGCCTGGCTGGCCGGCGATCCGGTCCGGATCCTGGGCTGATGGGGCCAATGTGACCGATGTCATTCGACATAGCGGAAAAGGATTGATCCAGTTCCGCTGACCGGGAAGTCTCCGCTGTGTGATCGGTCACCAGGGCAAGCACCACGTCGTTATCGTCGGCGGGGGCATCGGCGGCCTCCTGGCCGCCCTCGCCGCCGCCCGCCGCGGCTTCGACGTCTCCGTCCTCGAGCGGTCGCAGGAGTTCGGTGAGATCGGAGCCGGACTGCAGCTCGCGCCGAATGCGACCCGGGTCCTGAAGCGCCTGGGTCTCCTCGACTCGGTGCTGGACATCGGGGTGCTGCCGCAGCGGCTGGTGCTGGCCGACGCCGTCACGGCCGATGAGCTCACCTCCCTCGACGTCACCGACTTCGACCGCCAGTACGGCGGTCCCTACGTCGTGGCGCACCGCGGCGACGTACTCGCCATCCTGCTGGACGCCTGCATCCGCGAGTCCTCCATCGAGCTGCACACCGGCAAGGCCGTGACGCGGGTCGACGAGCCGCGCCCGGGGGAGGTCGTGGTCACCTGCGCCGACGGCTGGACCGTCTCGGGCGATGTGGTGGTCGGCGCCGACGGACTGCACTCCACGGTCCGCACCCTGATCGACGACTCCGCACCGATCTGCTCGGGCTACATCGCCTACCGCGGTGCGGTCCCGACCGAGACGGTCGCGGCCCGCTCCGCCAGCAGAGACGTGGTCGCCTTCCTGGGCAAGGGCCTGCACTTCGTGCAGTACCCGCTGCGCAGCGGCAGCCTCTACAACCAGGTCGCGGTGTTCCGCAGCGAGCGATACTTCGCCGGCGAGGCGGAGTGGGGCGGCCCTGACGAGCTCGACCAGGCCTTCGCCTCCACCCACGAGCGCATCCGCACCGCGTTGCAGTCGATCGACCGCGGGGCCAACTGGCCGATGTACGACCGCGAGCCGCTGACCTCGTGGACCCACGGGCGGGCCGTGCTGCTCGGCGATGCCGCCCACCCGATGCTGCAGTACCTGGCCCAGGGCGCCTGCCAGGCGATCCAGGACGGCGACTGCCTCGCACATGCGCTCGCCGAGGCCCGCGACGGAGGCCTCGACCTGGTGCAGGGCTTTCCGGAGTACGAAGTCCACCGCGTGGAGCGGGCCGGACGCACCCAGCGCAACGCCCGCATGTGGGGCGACATGTGGCACTCCGACGGTGTCACCCGGGTCCTGATGGATGCCTACCTGCGAGAGCGCGACCCGCAGGACATCCGGCACGTCACGCCCCTGTATGGACTGCCGCAGAGCTGCGGCCACTCGGATCTCGGTACCACGGCGTCGGGGGCTCTCCCGCAGCGTCACCCGTCCACCCCCGCAGTCGCCACTCCACTGGTGCCGACGCCATCCACCAAGAAGTGAGGACCCTCGTGAACGAATCAATGCACCTCAAAGGCCTGATGTCCCGGCAATGGGCGCGACCGCTGCTGACCGGCATCACCGTCCTCGGCATGGTGGGCCTGGCGGGTTGCGGGAGCGACTCGGACACGGCAGCCGACCCCGAAGCGGCCGCCAACATGGCGTCCTCCTGCGGCGGCACCGAGGCGGACTGGGACACCCTGATCAAGGACGCCAAGGAGGAGGGCACGGTCACCGTGGCGGGACCGCCCAGCCCCGAGGTCAACGACGCCCTGCCCGAGGCGTTCAAGGACACGTTCGGCATCGACGTCGAGTACATCGCCGGCTCCAGTGGCGAGACCGCCCAGAAGATCACCAGCGAACGCGAGGCCGGCATCTACAGCCTCGACGCCTTCCTGGCCGGCGGTAACACCATGTCGACCGTCATCTACGGCTCGGACTGGCTGGCCCCGCTGAAGGACGAGCTGGTCTCGCCCAAGCTCGCCGAGCCCGCCACCTGGCACGCGGGCGACGTGCAGGGCACTCCCTTCGTGGATGAGCCCAACTTCAACTCTGTCGCCAAGATCAGCATCCAGGGCCAAGCGCAGTTCATCGTCAACACCGACATCGTCGACGACGACGCCATCAACGGCTGGGGCGACCTGCTCGATCCCGAGTGGAAGGGCAAGATCGTGGCCATGGACCCGACCACGGGTTCGGGTCTGGGGTTCAACGTCGCGATCATGTTGATGAACGAGTTCGGCCGCGACTTCGTCAACGATCTCTACAACGGCCAGGACGTCATCCTGCAGACCGACGACCGCCAGGCGGCCGACGGCGTCGCCAAAGGTCAGTACGCCGTCGCGATCGGCGTCTCCGAGGCCAACGGCGGACTCGGCCAGCTCGTCGACGACGGACTGCCGGTCAGAGTCATCGGTGCCCCCGATGACGCGCTGCCGATGGTGTCCGCCGGCTACGGCGAGCTCGGCCTGATGGCCAAGGCCGCCCACCCCGCCGCGGCCAAGCTGTTCGCGAACTGGCTGCTCTGCCCGGATGGCAACACCGTCTGGAACGAGGCCAACAAGTACCAGTCCTCGCGCCAGGACGTGGAGGTCGAGGTGCCGGAGTACATCAAGGCTGACACCGAGAAGCCCTACTGGGACACCTACAAGTGGTCGCTGCTGACCTCTGACGAGACGAACGTGATCCTCGACCAGCTGAACGAAGACCTCAAGTGAGCATGCCCAACACCGCGCTCCGGGTGGACGATGAGGAGGTGCGCTCCGCGAAGTCCACCCCCCTCGCCGGAGACGACCCGGCACTCGTCCGGCTCACCCAGGTCAGCCGCTATTTCGGCAAGGCCGCGGCAGTCGACCGCATCGATCTCGAGATCCAGAAGGGCGAGGTCTTCGCGCTGCTCGGCGCCAGCGGCTGCGGCAAGTCGACGACCCTGCGGATGATCGCGGGACTCGAGCCGCTCGACGAGGGCAGCATCGTGATGGGTGGCCGCACCCTGGCTGACTCCAAGACCGGCAAATCCCTCGCGCCCGAGCGTCGCGACATCGGCATCGTCTTCCAGTCGTACGCCGTGTGGCCGCACATGACCGTCGCTAAGAACGTCGAGTTCCCGTTGAAGATGAGGAAGGTCGGCCGGGCCGAGCGCAAGACGAGGGTCTCCGAGATCCTCGAGGTCACCGGCATGGCTCGCTGGGCCAACCAGTCGGCGACGTCGCTGTCGGGCGGTCAGCAGCAGCGGGTCGCCTTGGCGCGGGCCCTGGTCTACAAGCCCGAGTTGCTCCTGCTCGACGAGCCGCTCTCGAACCTCGACGCCCGTCTCCGCACGCAGATGCGCAAGGAGATCCGGCGCCTCAACCGCGAGCTCGGCGTGACCATGCTGTTCGTCACCCACGACCAGGACGAGGCGTTCGCCGTCGCCGACCGGGTCGGCGTGATGGCGGGCGGCCGGCTCGAGCAGGTCGGCACGCCTGCGGAGATGTACGACCACCCGCAGACGCCGTACGTCCGCGACTTCCTGGGGCGCACCCTCAGCGTCGAGGGCGTCCTGGACTGGAGCGGGAGCGCCGGACGCATCCAGCTGGATCGCGACAGCCACACCCAGGGCGGGGACATCACCCCGATCACCGACGAGAGCCTGCAGGCCCGTGACGGCGAGCGCGTGCGGGTCTACGTGCGCCCGGAGGATGTCGAGCTGACGCCCGTGACCGACGGCGAGCTCGGGCCCAACCAGGTGCGGGGTCAGATCCTTTCGGCGGACTACCTGGGCGACCGGGTCGAGTACCTCGTACAGGTGGCCGACTCCACCGCGGTGCTGAACGCACCTCGGGGCACCCACTTCACTGTCGGCGACGCCGTCACCATGCAGATCGACCCGGCCCGCGCCGCTGTGTGGCCGGTATGACCGCGACCTTGATGGCGCCCCCGACCGAACCGGTCGGGAAGGATGACGCGGCCCCCCGCTCCCGGACCCGTCCTCTGGACAGGTTCCGCGGTGGTTCCGCCGTCGTCCTGGTCGGCGCCGTCACGGTCGTGCCCGTGCTGCTCCTGCTCCTCAACAGCTTCAACGTTTCCCGCCCCGGGCAGCCCACCCGCTACGGCCTCGACAACTGGCGGCGTGCGCTGGCCGACGAGAGCCTGATGGAAGCCGTCGGCAACACCCTCCGGCTCGGCGTGACCCGCACGGTCATCGCCCTGCTGATCGCGGTGACCCTCTCGGTGCTGATCGCGCGCACCGACATGCCGGGCCGACGGTTCGTCGAGGTCTCCCTCTGGTTCGCGTTCTTCGTCCCGCCGCTCTCGATGACGCTCGGCTGGATCCTGCTGCTGGACCCCAGCAACGGTGTCGTCAACAACGAGCTCCGCCAGGTCTTCGGACTGGACGGGACCCAGGGTCCACTCAACATCTACTCGTTCTGGGGCATCATCCTGGCCCACATCAGCGCCTCGACCGTGCCGATCATGACCATCCTGATGATCCCGGTGATGAAGCGGATGAGCTCCGGCCTCGAAGAGGCGGCCCGCGCTTGTGGCGCCGGCCGGATCAAGACCATCTGCTACGTCACGCTGCCGCTGATGCGGCCCGCGATCCTCGGGGCCACGCTGCTCAGCTTCATCTACTCGCTGAAGGCCTTCGAGATCGAGTACCTCCTGGGCAACCCGGTCGGCTTCAAGGTGTTCTCGACCCAGATCTACGACTGGATCTACCGTGACCCGCCGCTCTACGGCATCGCGACGGCGCTCGGCATCCTGATCGTCCCGGTGATGGTGATCCTGGCCATCGGTCAGCGCTTCGCGGTCCGGGGCGGCACCTACGTGACCGTGGCTTCACGGAGCTTCAGCGACGCGCCCATGCGCCTCGGCTCCGTACGCCGCTGGGTGATCGGTGCCTGTGCGTGGCTGTACGTCATCTTGGTCATCGGCATGCCGATGGGTGCCCTGATCGTCGGCTCGTTCATGCGCCGGTTCGGCTTCTTCGACATCGACAACCCGTTCACCGCTTCGCACTGGAGCGAGCTGGTCAACAACAACCTGTTCGCAGCATCGGTCGGCAACAGCCTCAAGCTGGGCCTCGGCGCCACGGTCGTCGGCCTGGTGGTCTACCTCGTCGTCGGGCTGGTCATCGTGCGCAGCCGACTGCCCGGACGCGGCGCGGTGGACGTCATGGCGTGGCTGCCCGTTGCCCTGCCCGGCATCCTGCTCGGGCTCGGCCTGCTGTGGCTCTACCTCGGTACGCCGATGCGCACCGTCCTCTACGGCAGCGTGGCCGGTCTGGTCATCGCCATCGTGATCAACCACATGGCCACCGGTACCCAGCAGATGAAGGCCGGCCTGATGCAGGTCAGCGCCGAGCACGAGCAGGCCGCCCGGACCTGCGGAGCCCGTCCGGTCCGCAGCCTGTGGAGCATCACGCTCCCACTGATCGGTCCGACCGTTGCGGGCGTGGCGATCCTGACCTTCGACAACGCCATCCGCGACATCAGCTCGGTGATCCTGCTGACCAGCGGTGACTCCCGACCCCTCTCGATCCTCTTGTTCGAGTACAGCTCCACCAGCCAGCTTGAGCAGGCAGCCGCACTCGGCGTGATCATGAGCGCCGTCACCCTGGTGGTGGGGCTGGTCGCGACGAAGCTGGTCGGAGGAAGCCTGCAGAAGTCCTCCCGACGCCGTCCTCTGCCCGATCTCGCCCCGGAGTCCGAGCCGGGCATCCGAGAGACCACTTCTCCCTAGCCACCGCCGGGTGCGCGCCGACTGCGCCGCCCGCAAGACCCGCACACCACTCGAAACGAGGACCGCATGGCCATCGCAATCTCCACCGACATCGGGGGTACGTTCACCGATCTCGTTGCCTATGACCTGGAGACCGGCACGATTCACCAGGCGAAGGACTACACCGATCCTGCTGACTTCAGCAATGGAGTCGCCCGCTGCATCGACAAGAGCGGGCTCGCGCTGCGCGAGGCCCCCGAGTTCGTGCACGGCTCCACCGTCGCGATCAACACCGCGATCGAGCGCACCGGAGCGCCGACCGCGATCCTGGTCACCCGCGGCATGCGCGACGTCTACGAGATCGGGCGCAGCAACCGGCCCGAGGCGTACAACCTGATGTTTCACCGCCCGGTCCCGCTCGTCAGCCGGGACATGATCTTCGAGGTCCAGGAGCGCCTGGCCGCAGGCGGTGCAGTGCTGGAACCGCTCGACGAGCCCAGCGTGGTCCAGGCCGTCAAGGCCGCGGTCGCGGCAGGGGCTACGTCGATCGCTGTCTGCACCCTGCACTCGTACGCCAACCCGGCTCACGAGGAGCGGATCGGCGAGATCGTGAAGGAGGTTGCGCCCGAGCTCTACCTGACCCTGTCGCACCGCATCCTGCGCGAGTACCGCGAGTACGAGCGGACCTCGACCGCTGCCATGAACTCCTACATCGGGCCGCGCGTCAGCGGCTACCTCGACGACCTCGAGTCCGTCCTGCAGGCGCGGGACTTCGACGGCCGGACACTGATCATGCAGTCCAACGGCGGCGTGATGACGCCCGACATCGCCCGCGACGAGCCGGTGATGATGATGGAGTCCGGCCCGGTCGGCGGCGTGATCGCGGCCGGCGTCGTCGCCGCGGAGTACGGCATCGCCAGTGCCGTTGCCTTCGACATGGGGGGCACCACGGCCAAGGCGGCCCTGCTTCGCGACGGCACCCCCGACATCGCCCAGGGCTACTACGTCGGCGGCTTCGCCAACGGCATCCCGGTGCGAGTGCCCGTGGTCGACCTGATCGAGGTCGGCGCCGGAGGCGGCAGCATCGCGCACCTCGACGTCGGCGGCGCACTGATGGTGGGTCCCCGCAGCGCCGGCGGTCGGCCCGGCCCCGTCTGCTACGGCTGGGGAGGCGACCAGCCGACCGTCACCGATGCCAACGCGGTGCTCGGCCGGCTCAACCCGGCCAGGTTCCTCGGCGGCGAGATGGCACTCGACGTAGCCGCCGCCGGCGAGGCCCTGGACCGACAGGTCGGTGACGACCTCGGACTCACCACCGACGAGGCCGCGCTGGCCGTGATCAACATCGCGGTCAACAAGATGGGCCTGGCAGTCCGCCAGGTCTCGGTCGAACGCGGTGTCGACCCCCGCGACTGCGCGCTGATCGCGTTCGGTGGCGCAGGTCCCCTGCACGCCTGCGCGGTCGCCCGGGAGGTCAAGATCCCGCGGGTGATCGTGCCGATGCTCCCCGGCCACTTCTCCGCGCTCGGGATGCTCCTCGCCGACATCCGCCACGAGCTGGTGCGCACGATCTACGCGACCACCAACGACATCGACCCCGCAGCCCTCACCGCGGTGGCCGCGGAGATGTCCGACGAGGTCACCCACCTGCTGACGACCGAGCTGATCGCCGAGAAGGACCAGGAGCTCGAGTTCTACCTCGACCTGCGCTACCTCGGCCAGGAGTTCACTCTGCGTACGCCGTGCACCGTTTCCGAGCTCTCGGTCCGGACGGACCTCGAAAAGGTCCGCCAGCGGTTCGACGAGCTGCACGAGCTCCGGTTCGGCCACAACTCGGCGGGCGCGGGAGTCGAGATCGTCAACCTGCGGATCGTCGGGATCGGACGCCGGGAGCGGTTCCGCCCCACGGCCGTGCCGGCCTCCGGCGAGGTCGAAGTGACCACGCGGCGGGTGGTGTCCGGAGTCGGCAGCCACGCGACCGCCACCGACTGGAACATCTACCAGCGCGAACAGCTGCCGGTCGGCTACGAGGTGGTCGGTCCTGCGGTCATCGAGGAGTACGCCAGCACGCTCGTCATCGACATCGGCGACGTCGCCGCGGTCGGCCCCGACGGGGCCCTCGACATTCGGATCAACACGGGTGCCAGCACCCAGGAGGCGGACAAGTGACTGCGACCGAGGCACGGACGACGACGGACCCGGTGACCGTCGAGGTCGTCCGCAACACCCTGGCGGCGATCGCAGACGAGATGGCGACGGACCTGCAGCAGGGGTCCTACAACATGATGATCTACGAGGTGCGCGACTTCTGCTGCGCGCTCGTCGACAAGCAGGGCCGGCTGCTCGCCCAGAACGTTGGCGGGGTATCGCACTTCGTGGCCGACCTCGGCGTGATCATCACCGACGGGCTGAGCCGGTTCGGCGCGGACGGGTTCAAGGCCGGCGACGGCATCCTGATGAACCACCAGCGGGTCTCCGGTCAGCACCTCAACAACGTGGTGACCTACACGCCGATCATGATCGAGGGCGAGCTGTTCGGCTTCGCGATGACCCGGGCGCACTGGTCCGACATCGGCGGCATGAGCACCGGATTCGGCGCCCGCGGCCCGGGCGTCGACCCGTGGCTCGAGGGCCTGCAGCTGGACCAGCTCAAGCTCATCGAGGAGGGCGTCTACGACGAGAAGCTGCTCCAGATGATCTCGGACAACATCCGCTTCCCCGACGCCGCGCTCGGCGACATGCGGGCCCAGTTCGCAGCGTGCCGCTCTGCCGAGCAGCGGATGACCGAGCTGGTCGAGCGCTACGGCATCGCCGACGTCGAGGCCGCCATCGAGGAGGTCTACGCCTCGACCGAGACCCGGTGCCGCACCGTCGTAGAGGGCATGACCGACGGTGTCTACCGCGCGACGTCGCGGCTCGACCACGACTTCTCCGACCTGCACAGCCCGGTCGAGATCGCGGTCGAGGTGACGATCGCCGGGTCCGACATGACCATCGACCTGACCGGCTGCTCGCTCCAGCGCGACAGCGTGATCAACGCCCGCACCCTGGCGGGTGCCTACGTCGCCTACAAGGCCCTGACCACGCCCATGGAGCCGGTCAACGAAGGGTCGTTCACGGCTCTCAAGGTGGAGATCAACGAGGGCAACTTCATGATGGCGAAGTTCCCAGCCCCGATGGCCAGCTGGAGCGTCGCGCTGCCCACCGTCGTCGACACCGTCATCGCGGCGCTGGCCGAGGCGCGGCCGGACCAGATCCCCGCCGCCCACTTCGGCACGCTCGGCGGCAGCTTCGCGTTCTTCGGCCAGGACCCCGAGCGCGGCTCGTTCGTGGCGCAGGGCATCGAGGGCGGCGGTTGGGGCGGCCGGCCCACCGAGGACGGCGCCTCCGCGTCGGTGTCGGTCTGCCAGGGCGACGTCCGCAACTCTCCCGTCGAAGCGCTAGAGCTGCGCTTCCCGATGCGGGTCGAGAAGCGCGCGCTGCGCGAGAACTCCGGCGGCGCAGGAAAGTACCGCGGCGGGCTCGGCCAGGTCACCGAGATCAGGAACCTGGTACCGGGCTCGTGGCGCCTGTCGATGGCCGGCCGCCACCTCTGCCCGCCGTGGGGTCTCTGGGGCGGCGAGGCCGGACCTCCGGGGGGACACGCGATCCAACCCTCCGGCGAGGGCGAGTTCGAGACCGTCAACGGCCGCGTCAACGCGGTGGCCGGCTCGGTCGCGCGGATCTTCACCGGCGGCGGTGGCGGCTGGGGTTCGCCGCTGGAGCGGTCGGTCGACCTGGTGGCCTCGGACGTGGCCAGCGGCTACGTCACTGCCGAGATCGCGACCAACGTGTACGGCGTCGTACTCGACGGTGCGGGGCAGCCGGACATCGAGGCGACCCAGCGCCGCCGCTCCGAGCTGACGCCGGTCGCCGATGGTGGTGCCGCGTGACCTCAACGGTCGTCGACTGGACCCCGCCGGTGACCGACGTCGCCGCGGTGTACGTCGCCCGCGCCGGTCGCGCGGTGGTGGCGATGCTGCACGCAGGTGTGCAGCGAGCCGTCTTCGTCTCCTGCGGGCGACACCTCTTCACCGACATGGACCCGGTGGTCTGGCTGACCGGCTTCAAGCCGATGCTCACCGCGGCCGCCGTCGTCGATGTCGACGGCAGCGTGACGCTGTACACCCACGGCGAGTGGGAGGCGGCCCGGGCTCGCCTGGTCGGCACCCCGGCCGAGATCGTGGCGGTCGAGCTGCCGTTCGTGAGCGCCGCCGCAGCCCTGGCTGGTGACCAGCCGTGCGGAAGCGCTGGCGTACGCAAGCTGAACACGGTCGAGCACCGGCAGGTGACCGGCGAGGGTGCCACCGAGCTGGTGAGCATCGATGTGGAACTCGACGGCCAGGCCCGCCTGAAGGACGAGCTCGAGATCGCGCAGTACCGCCGGGCCTCGGAGATCTCCGAGATCGCGTTCGACGCGGTCTGCGCGGAGCTCCGGGTCGGCATGACCGACGTGGAGGTCGAGGCGCTGATCGAGCGCACCCTTCGCGAGCTCGGCGCCGACGACGCGTTCGTGTTCCTGTCCGCCTCGACCCGCAACCGCGCGGTCCAGCGGCCCTGGGGCCGGGTGCTGATGCCAGGCGACATCCTCCTCACCGAGCTCTCGCCGTGCGTGGGCAGCGTGTTCGCACAGATCTGCCGGACGGTCGTGTTCGGGGCGCCCTCCAAGGAGGTCATCCACGACCACGAGCTGCTGGTGCACGCGATGGAGGCCGGGGTCGAGGCGATTCGCCCGGGCGTCACGGTCTCCGACGTCGTGGCTGCCATGGACGCCCCGCTGATCGCGCGCGGGCTCGAGCAGTACACAAAGCCGCCGTTCATGCGCGTGCGCGGACACGGCATGGGCTTCGGCAGCGTCGCGCCCGGCGACTTCCTCAGCAGCAACCACCTCACGCTGCAGGCCGGCGACACGTTCGTCCTGCACCCCAACCAGGCCCTGCCCGGTGCCGGCTACCTGATGTGCGGAGAACCGATGATCGTCCGCGACGGCGGCGGCGAGATCGTCACGCGCCAGATCGCCGGCCTCGAGATCGTGGAGGCCTGAGATGACGACACTCCCGATGATGCAGCCCGTGCTGCGGCGCGGCCGCAGCACCCTCGACCGCGACCTGCTGCCCGGCGACGAGAACGAGGCCCACCTCACCGCACTCCTTTCCCTGGCCGCCGAGCAGGGCCTCGACGGCGTGGTCGTCATCGGCGCCTCGCACCTGCCCCAGGACCTCGCCTACTACGCCAACTACATCCCGACGACCTTCCACGGCGTACTCATCGCTCGTGCGGGGCACCCGCCGACTCTGCTGGCCGGCAAGGGCGGCGCCCGCGATCATCCCTACATCCGCACGGTCAGCTGGGTGGCAGACATCCGCTACGCAGCCGACATCGGCGCGACCATCGCCGAGATCACCAGCGACTGGAACGGCGGCACGGGGAAGCTCGGCGTGGCCGGGCTCGACACCGCGCTGCCGCACGCGGTGCGCGACGGAGTCGTCTCCGCGTTGGGCGAGCGGATCGTGCCCATCGACGCCATCGTCCGCGAGCAGCGCCGGCGCAAGTCGGCTCGCGAGCTGGCTGTGCTGAAGAAGGCCAACGAGCTGGCCACCCGGGCCGCGGTGGCCGCAGCTGATGCGGCGGTCGGCGGAGCCGGCCGCCGCTCCGCCCTGGCCGCCGCCGACTACGCCGCCCGCGCCGGTGGCGCGCACGACTGCCGGATCACCGCCGGCACCGAGCTGGGTGGCGTTGCCACGATGTCGGAGGTGACCGACCAGCCCGGCCCGCTGAGCGCCGTGGTCGCCGTCGAGTACCTCGGCTACTGGGGGATGGCCGGCCTCACGACCGGTTCCGCTGGCACCGAGGAGGACGTCGAGACGGTCCTGGCCCGCTTGCGTCCAGGGAGCACGGTCCGGGCTGCCGTCGACTCGGAGACGTCCGAGACCACGACGTACGTCGTCAACGGGATCGGCTGCGACCTCGCCGAGGCGCCGACGCTCGCCGACGACCCGACGCTGGTCGAGGGCGATGTGCTCGTCGTGATCCGACAGCGCCGAGGTGCGCACGGACTGGAGCTCGCGGTGCGCACGGTGGTCGTCGGTCCGGAGGGCGGCAGTGCAATCTGACCTCGGCAACGTGGCAGCCCGAGCGCGGTCGGCGCCGGGCGATGTCGCCGACGCCGTGACCGTCCTGGCTTCCGTGCCGGTCGGCGCCGAGGCGCGGCAGGTCGCCCGGATCCGGCTCGCCGACACCGCCTTCGCGGCGGCCGTCGGCCGGCGTACCGATCAGGGCAGCCGGAGCGCCGCCCTCGCCGACGCTCTGCACGGACCCGACTCGATCGCCGGACGGGCCTTCCGGCTCACGGCTGCCTGCCGGATGACGGAGATCGACGATGTCGATCTCCTTGCCTGTGTGACCCCGGGATCGATCGTCGTGCCGACGGTGCTCGCGGTGTTGGCCTCCCCGGATGCCAGCGACGCCCTCTCGCTGGACGACGTGCTCGACATCACCGCCCGTGGCTACGAGGTCGCGCTCGGCCTGGGCGAGTGCATGAACGGTCCCAACCGGCTGGCCACCGGCGTGTGGCCCTCGCTAGCCGTCGGTGCCGTCACCGCCGCCGTGGTGGCCACGTTGCTGCTGGGCGGCAATGCGGACTCGGTCGAGCGGGCGGCGATCCTGGCTTCGCAGCAGAGCCTCCGCGGCAACCCCCGCGGCAACGCGCGCGAGAACCTCCTGGCCGGGGCCGTGGTTGCCGGAATCGGCAGTGCCCTCGCCGTGCGCCGCGGCTTCGGCGTCACCGGCTCGCGAGGCGGTGGCGCGCTCGAGCGGTTGCTCACCCAGCCGGCGGAGCGGGCGAAGCAGCTGCGGATCCACCGGCCGTCGATCAAGAGATTCTGCTCGGCCCGGCAGACCATGACCGCGGTGACCGCCTTGCAGGCGATCCTCGCGGAGACCGGGCTGAACGCCGGCGACCTGGACCGGATCGACGTCGCGGTGCCGCACGAGTACGCCAGCATGATCGACAGGTCGAGCATCAGCACCCGCCGCGAGAGCCTGTCCAGCGCCCAGTACCAGCTCGCCCTGGCCGTCTGCTTCCCCAGCGGCCTGTACGACGTCGGCCGCGTGAGCCTGCGCACCGACCGGGAGTTCCTCTCCGTCATGGCTGCCGTCCACGTGCACGGCACCTCGGAGCTCTCGAGTCTCTACCCCGAGCGCTGGCCAGCCAGGGTCCGGGTGACGTCCGGCCGGGACACTTTCGACGGAGTCGCCGACGAGCTGCCGGCCGAGCGAGACATCTCGGCAGCAGCACTGACCGCCAAGCTCGAGGACTTCTCGGACGTCGCACCCGAGCTGACCGCGTTCGCCCGAGGGCTCATCGACCGAACCCTCGAAGCCCACCTCCCTGCCCACCTCGTGCAGCTGGCCGGCCTGGTCGAAGGCCGCCCGTGGAGTTCCGACTCAGCTGCCCCATTGAAGGAGTGACCGCATGACATCAACCGAGACCACCAACGAAGCGCCAGTGGCGGGGGAGGCCCAGCCCCACGCGGAGGCCGGCTCCGACGGCCGGCGCGGTTCCACTTACGAGCGCTACCTCGCCGAGCGCGGTACCCAGGTCGTGCGCGACGGGCACGTCCCCAGCCTCGTCGACCTCAAGCTCAGCCCGACGCCCGAGGGCACCTCGGCCATTGCCGTGCAGCTGCCCGGGATGGAGGGCCTGAGCAGCATGGAGGTCATCGAGCTGCCCGCCGGCCACGAGACCGTGAAGACCCGGCACCTCTACGAGGAGTACGTCCTGGTGCTCGGCGGCCAGGGGAGCGTGACCTTCTACGGCTCCAACGGCGCCGTGCGCGAGATGGGCTGGCGGCGGGAGTCGGTCTTCGCGATCCCGCTCAACATGGCGTTCACACTCCGCAACACCGGCGACGAGCCGGCCCGGCTCGCCCTGATCAACAACGCCCACCTCTGGATGGACCTACTGGGCGACTCGGCTGCCGCGTTCGCGTGCGACCTGAGCTTCCCCGACCGGGAGGTGCAGGTGCTCGACACCGACTTCACGCCGGGGCTGCACCAGGTGGGCCGGCGCACGGCGTACCGCGGCCCGGTCTTCCACGACCTCGCCAGCGTGCCCCTGCCCGAGCACGCGTTCATCCGCGGTCCGGGCTTCGGCTACCTGCTCCTGCAGCTGACCGGCGGGGTCTACGGAAGCCACGTCGGCGAGCTGCCGCAGGGGCACATCTCCAACGCGCACTGGCACATGGGCGGCGCCGTCCTGATCGCCATGGCGGGGGAGGGCTACACCCAGTCCTGGCCGAACACGGCCGGACCCCAACCGCCCGACGAGGCGGTCACCACCCAGCACTTCACCTACTCCGGTGCGGTGTCGGTCGGCACCGGCTGGTTCCACCTGCACGCCAACACCGGGCGCGGATCGCTGCGCCAGGTCGCCTTCCGCTACGGCGGTGGCGCCGGCGCCACGTTCGCCACGGTGCAGGGCATCGACTTCGCGCCAGGACGGATCGTCGACCGCGAGGACCTGACCCAGTCGATCCTCGAGTCCTACCGCAAGCAGCTGGCCGGGCTCGGGATCCCGGTGGTGGAGTGACATGACGCTGACTAGTGACCAGGCCACCGCGACCTTCGGCCCCTACTCTGTCGACGGCTCAGCAGACGCGCCTGCGATGCCGTGGGAGCCGACCACGGCGTACGAGCGCTGGGTCGAACAGCAGGCGATCCCCGTGGTCCGGGGCTTCCACGTCCAGGACCTGACCAAGGTCGAGACCGCGGAGTGGACGGCGAAGGGCGCCAGCGGCGCCATCATCCAGCTCGACGGCGCCGACGACACCAATGGTTCGTATGTCATCCGGATCGACCGCGGCGAGGCGACGCTCTGGTCCCACCACGTCTACGAAGAGCTCTTCTTCGCGGTGTCCGGACGAGGTGCGATCGAGCTCCGCACCGGTGGAGGCATCGACCGCCAGGAGTTCGAGCCGGGGGCCGTCTTCGCGCCGCCGCTCAACGTCGAGTACCGCCTGATCGCCGACACCGCGACCACGCTCTACTGCGTCAATTCCGCTCCGCCGGTGATGAACCTCTTCCACAGCCCCCGGTTCACGGACGAGAACCCGTTCGTCTTCACCGACCGCACCGCTCCGCTCGACGCCAGCGTCACCGGCTACTTCGACGTCCGCGGGCGGCTGTGGAAGCGGCCCGACGGCGCAGGTGTCTGGGAGACCACGTGGGTCGACGACGTGAACACGTTCGACCTCCCGAAGCTGGCGAAGCGCGGAGGCGACGGCCGTTTCGTCACCTTCCAGCTCGGCGACGGATCCCTGATCGCCCACATCTCGCAGTTCGCGTCCGGTAACTACAAGAAGGCCCACCGGCACGGGCCCGGGGCGAACATCGTGATCCTCGGCGGCGAGGGCTACTCCCTCTTGTGGGAGCGCGACGGCGACGACCCTCAACGGGTCGACTGGGAGCCGAACTCGATCTTCGTCCCGCCCGACATGTGGTGGCACCAGCACTTCAACTCCGGCTCCGAGCCGGCTCGCTACCTCGCGATGCGCTGGGGGAGCCGCAAGCACCGACTCAACCACAACTACGAAGGCACGCACGAAGATCGCCGCCAGGGCGGCAACCAGATCGAGTACGACGAGCAGTCGCCGCTCATCGACCAGCTGTTCGCCGCCGAGTGCGCCCAGCGCGGTGTGCGCTTCATGCCGCTCGCGACCCGCTGACGAGAAGGAGGACCACGTGGCACGGCTGCCGATCACCATTGCCTGCGGGCCCTACGACCGCACCCGGGCGCTCGCCGACGGGCGGGTCAGCGTCGAGGGCGCCGAGCTGAGGTACGTCTGCCTCGACCCGGAGGAGATCTTCTTCCGGATGCTGCGCTTCGGTGAGTTCGACGTCTCGGAGATGTCGCTGTCCACCTACCTGCTGACCCATCTCGCCGACAGTCCCTTCGTCGCCATCCCCGTCTTCCCGTCGCGGTCGTTCAGGCACAGCGGCATCTACGTCTCCCACCAGAGCGGCCTGGCCGGCGGATCCGCGGAGGGCCTGGCCGGCGCGAAGGTCGGGTTGGCGGAGTATCAGCTCACCGCGAACGTCTGGATCCGCGGGATGCTCCAGGAGCACCACGGCGTGGCCGCGGCGTCGGTGGCCTACCGCACCGGTGGACTCAACACCGCGGGCCGGCACGAGAAGTTCCACGTCGCGCTGCCGCCGGAGATCGACATCGCGCCGGTGCCGGACGGCGCGACTCTCTCGGAGCTGCTGGCCGAAGGCGACCTCGACGCTGTCTACTCGCCGCGAGCACCAGAGAGCTTCAACCTCGGTGGTGCCGGGCGGCTGTTCGCCGACACCCGCGCGGCGGAGGAGGCCTACTTCGTCGACACCGCGATCTTCCCGATCATGCATGTCGTCGTCGTCCACCGCCGGATCTACGACCAGAACCCCTGGATCGCGCGGGAGCTGCTGAAGGCCTTCACCGAGGCCAAGGAGATCGCGTACGCCGAGCTCCGCCGCACCGTCGCGCTCTCCCTCTCACTTCCGTGGGCGCGCGAGGAGTACGAGCGGACCGTCGACGCCATGGGCGACGACTACTGGTCCTACGGACTCGACCAGAACCGCCACGTGCTCTCGACCTTCATCCGCTACGCCGCCGAGCAGGGCCTGGTCGAGCGTCGGCCCGACCCCGAAGAGCTGTTCGCCCCCGAAACCATCGAGCAATTCGTCATCTGAGTGAGGAACCGACCATGACCCAAGTGGAAGCCCCGGCCGCAGAGGCCGAAGAGCTGGACCGTCTCTACCGTGACTTCGCCGACGCCGGGCTCACCCCGTTGTGGACCCAGCGCGAGGGCCTGATGCCGATGACCCCGCAGCCCTCGGGCGTGCCCGCTCTCTGGCGGTGGTCGACGCTCTATCCCCTCGCCGAGGAGTCCGGTCGACTGGTGCCGGTGGGCCGGGGAGGCGAGCGTCGCGCGATCGCGCTGGCCAACCCCGGCATTCCCGGCCAGCCCTATGCCACCGCGACCCTGTGGGCGGCCATCCAGTACCTCGGGCCGCGCGAGACGGCACCGGCCCATCGGCATTCGCAGACAGCCTTCCGGTTCGTCGTCGAGGGCGACGGCGTGTGGACGAACGTCGAGGGCGACGCGGTCGCCATGCGTCGCGGCGATCTGCTGCTCACGCCGAGCTGGCACTTCCACGAGCACCACAACACGACCGACCACCCGATGGCCTGGATCGACGGGCTCGACATCCCGCTCGTCGACCAGCTCGACGCAGGGTTCTTCGAGTTCGGCCCGGACGAGCTGTCCACCACCGCGACGCCGGACGTGTCGTTCAACGAGCGCCTCTGGGGGCACCCTGGCCTGGTGCCGGTGACGGCGTCCGGCAAGCGCCGTCCCGCTTCGCCGCTGATGGCCTACCGGTGGGAGCACACCGACGCCGCCCTGCGCGAGCAGCTTGCCTGCGCTGAGCACGGTCACGACGTGACGGTGGAGCCGGGCCATGCCGCGGTCCGCTTCACCGACCCGACCTCGGGCCGCGACGCGCTGAGCACCATCCGGCTCGAGATGCATCGGGTTGCTGCCGGCGTACACACACAGCGGTCGCGGCACGTCGGGTCGTCGGTCTGGCAGGTCTTCGACGGGAGCGGCGTGGTTCACGTCGGCGACGAGACCTACCAGGTCGGCAAGGGTGACCTCTTCGCCGTGCCGTCGTGGGCTCCGGTGGCGATCGACGCCGACACCGAGCTCGACATCTTCCGCTTCAGCGACGAACCCGTCTTCGAGGCCCTCGGCCTCGCCCGCACCGAGCAGGAGCCCCGCGCATGAAGCTGGCCACGATCAGGACCACCACTGGCAACCGGGCCGTCGTTCGTGAAGGTGACGAGGTGGTCGAGACCGGCCACGCGGACCTCGTTGACCTGTTGCAGGAGCCGGACTGGCGCGAGCTCGCCACCCGCGCGTCCGGACCGCGCCACCCGGTCGCGAACCTCGACTTCGCCCCAGTGGTCGGCACTCCCGAGAAGATCGTCTGCGCCGGCCTCAACTACCGGCAGCACATCCTCGAGATGGGCCGCGAGCTGCCGGAGTACCCCACCCTCTTCGCAAAGTACGCGCGCTCGCTGATCGGTGCGTACGACGACATCGTGCTGCCGCAGGCTTCGGCTGCGATGGACTGGGAGGCCGAGCTCGGTGTCGTGGTCGGGACGACACTGCGGCACGCGTCGGTGGACGAAGCCTGGGCGGCGATCGCCGGCTACACCGTGGTCAACGACATCACCGCGCGCGACTGGCAGTACCGGACCCTGCAGTGGCTGCAGGGCAAGACCTTCGAGACGACAACCCCGGTAGGTCCGTGGCTCGAGACCGAGGTCGGCGACTCGTCGTTCGCCCTGTCCTGCGAGGTCGACGGCGACGAGGTCCAGAGTGCCGAAACCGGCGACCTCGTACACGACGCGGCCGCCTTGCTTTCCTACATCTCGACGATGATCACGCTGGTGCCCGGCGACCTGGTCGCCACAGGCACCCCGGGCGGGGTGGGCCACGCCCGTACGCCGGCCAGGTACCTCGACGAGGGCTCGCTGCTGGTGACGCGGATCGAAGGCATCGGCGAGTGCGTGAACCGGTGCGTGGGCGAGAAAGCGCGCACGTGAGCCTGCCGTCGGCAGAGCGACACGACGTCGTGCGCACCATGAGCTGGGTGCGCACGGGGACCGACCTGCTGTCGCACCGGCTGGACGTCATCCCCGACGCAGACCTCGTCCTGCCGTCGAGGCTGCCGGGCTGGGATCGCCGGCATGTGATGGCCCACCTGGCCCGCAACGCCGAGGCCCTCGGCCGACTGCTCGACTGGGCGCGCACCGGCACGGTCACCCCGATGTACGCCGATGCGCAGCAGCGGGCCGCGGAGATCGAGAAGTCCGCTGGCCAGTCCGCGACGCGGCTGCGGCGGGAGCTCATCGACACCGGCGCTGCTCTGGAGACGAACGCGACCAGCCTGGACAACCGGGCCTGGCGGGCGACGGTGCGCAGCGCCCGCGGTCGCGACATCCCGGCCGCCGAGGTGCCATGGATGCGGGCCCGCGAGGTGTGGCTACACGGAGTCGACCTCGACATCGGCATCGAGTCCGACGACCTCCCGATCGACTTCAGCCTGATGCTGATCGAAGACCTGGTGGGGTACCTCTCGTCCGTGCCCGACGTCGCGCCGTTCCAGCTCGTCGTCGGTGACCGGGAGTGGGTGATCTCCGCCGGCGATGGGCCCAGTGTCACCGGCGCGCCGCCCGCGGTCGCCGCCTGGCTCACGGGACGCTCCACCGGAGAGGACCTGCAAGCCGACGAGCTGCCGGTCCTGCCGTCATGGATCTAGACGAGCGGGGGCTGAGGTGACCGAGGAAGCCACCGTTCGGTCGGCCAGCAACGTGCTCCGGCTGGTCCTGATGCTCGGAGAGCGCGGCCGGCTGCGGGTGACCAGCGTGGCCGAGGAGCTGTGCGTCGCACCGTCGACCGCGCACCGCCTGCTGACCGCCCTGACCCAGTCCGGGTTTGCCGTCCAGGACGAGGACCGCGCCTACATCCCGGGGCCGGCGTACGTCCGGCTGCGGGTACCGGCCAGTCATCCGGACGCGCTGGTCGCCCTGGTGGCGCCGTACCTCCACGACCTGACGGTGGCCACCGGCGAGACCACGCACCTGATGATCATGGAGCGCACGACCACGACGGTGCGGTTCATCCACAGTGTCGAGGGCACGGCCGCCCTGCGGGTGGCGTCGCGCACCGGCGCGGTGATCCCGGCCCACCTCACCTCCGGGGGCAAGGCGCTGCTCGCGAAGCTGACCGACGACGAGGTGCGCGCCCTCTATCCCGAAGGTCTCCCGGGTGCCCGGTCCAGCAAGCGCACTCTCGACCAGCTGCTGGTGGAGCTCAAGAGCATCCGCACCAGCGAGATTGCCGAGAACCACGAGGAGAGCGAGGCCGGGATCTCGGCCATCGGGATCGCGTTCCAGCGTCACTCGCTCGCGGCGGCGATCTCCCTGTCCATGCCGACGACGAGGTACCGCGGCGCGCTCAACAAGCCGCTCGAGGAGCACCTCCGGCGCACTGCGCGCAAGATCGAGGCGCAGCCCTAGCCTGCCCTGCTCAGCTCCGCCCGCTGGTCGAGGCGGTAGAACTCCTCGGCGTTGGTCCGGGTGATCTTGCGGTACGTCGCGTCGTCGAGGTCCAGCTCGTCGAGGATGCCGCAGCGCGACGTCGGGGTCCCAGCAGGGATAGTCGCTGCCGTACATCACGTGCTCGGCGCCGTAGAACTCCACCGCGAACCCGACGCCGATGGTGTGCGGCGAGACGGTGTCGGTGTACATGCGCTTGAGGTAGTCGGTCGGTTTCTGCGGGAGGCCGGCGGCGTCAGAGTTCTTGTCCATCCGACCGGCTTGGTAAGGGAGTGCCCCTCCGGTGTGCGACATCGCGACGCGGAGATCGGGGTGGCGCTCCATCAGACCGCTCAGCACCAGCCGGTACGCCGACACGCTGACGTCCATCACCCGGCCGAGGCTGAGGTGGAGGGCGCCGTCGTAGCCGGTGAGCACGGACTCGAAGGCCTCGTCGTTGGGGTGCACGAAGACCGGGACACCCAGCTGCTCGATCCGCTCGTAGAGAGCCTCGAGACGCGATGCGTCCAGGTTGTCGGACTCCCCGATCCGCCCGGGGATGTTGACGCCGACCAGGCCGAGGGTGCCGACGGCGTACTCCAGCTCCGCGAGAGCAGCATCGGTGTCGAGCAGCGGCAGCACGCAGGTGCCCCACACCCGGCCCGGGTGCATCCGCTGCGCGTCGGCCATCAACTCGTTGTAGAGCCGGACCAGGCGGGCGGAGCTCGCGGCATCGATGTTCGTGAACAAGCCGGTGAAGGGGCCGGTCGAGGAGATCACGTCGACGCGGCGGCCCAGCTCGTCCATCCGCGCCAGCTGCAGGTCCAGGTCGGACCAGTCGGGCGTATGCATCCGGGTGTGCCCGTTGACCTGGTTGAGGCCGGCCTCGACCTCGGCGGGGTACCAATGGAAGTGGCAGTCGAGAATGGGATCCGTGCGGACCGGCGCTGACAAGCGAACCTCCTGGGCTCAGATGGCTCGACGGTAGTCCTGGCCGCGGCTGCTCGGAAGAGACTTCCGCGGGCCGGAAAGGATTGCCGACGGTGGTTTCGAGGCTCGCTGCGCTCGCACCTCAACCATCGTCGACCGCGCTCCCCGATTTGTGACCGGGGCCGCACCACCCGTACTCTTCTACTCGTAACCAGAGACCGCCGGTTGTCATGCTGCAACAGCAGCTCGACCGAAAGTTCCGCCGGAGAAAAGCGGACGACCTGCGCAGGGGACAGAGCATGACCCGCGACGTACGCCGTTGCAGAAGTCAGACGCCCTGAGCCTTGCGCTCAGGGCGTTCGTCATTCACGGCGGCGACCCGGCGCGGCGGTCTCCCTCAGAGATGTTCGGAAGGAGACCCATGGCGCGGGCAGACAAGCAGGCCGCCGTCGCGGAGATCGTTGAGTCGTTCAACGACGCCGCCGGTGCCGTGCTGACCGAGTACCGCGGTCTCACCGTCAAGGAGCTGCAGGACCTTCGCCGCTCCCTCGGTGCGAACGCCAACTACGCCGTGGTCAAGAACACGCTGGCCAAGCTCGCCGCGAAAGAGGCGGGCATTGAGGGCTTCGACGACCTGCTGACCGGCCCGACCGCGATCGCCTTCATCAATGGCGACGTCGTCGAGGCGGCCAAGGGTCTGCGTGACTTTGCCAAGGCCAACCCGACCCTGGTCATCAAGGGCGGAATCCTGGATGGCCAGCCGCTCGACGCGAACGAGATCGCCAAGCTGGCGAGCCTCGAGTCGCGCGAGGTGCTGCTCGGCAAGCTGGCGGGCGCGATGCTCGCTTCGCTCAGCCAGGCCGTCTACCTGCTCAACGCCCCTCTCGCCCAGGCTGCCCGGCTCGCCGGCGCGCTGCAGGCGAAGGCCGAGCAGGACCCCACGATCCTCGCAGGTGGTGCTGGCACGGAGTCTGACTCCGAGCCGGTGGCCGCCGAGGAGGCACCGGCCGAGGACTCCCCTGAGGAGCCCGCGGCCGAGGCCCCCGCTGACGAGGCCGCTGCGGAGGAGGCTCCCACCGAGGAGCCCGCCGCCGAGGCTTCCGACGAGGGCGAAACCACCGAGGCCTGACCCAGGCCGACGTACACCACCTGAAACCCGGCCCCCGCTGTTCGGCGGCGGGCCACCGAATGGAAGGAAACGCCATCATGGCGAAGCTCAGCACCGGCGAGCTGCTCGACGCGTTCAAGGAGATGACGCTGATCGAGCTCTCGGAGTTCGTGAAGCAGTTCGAGGAGACCTTCGGCGTGACCGCCGCCGCTCCGGTCGCGGTTTCCGCCGCACCGGCCGCTGGTGGCGCTGCTGCCGGTGGCGACGAGGCTGCCGCGCAGGACAGCTTCGACGTCATCCTCGAGGCTGCCGGCGACAAGAAGATCAACGTCATCAAGGAGGTGCGCGCGCTCACGTCCCTCGGTCTCAAGGAGGCCAAGGACCTGGTCGAGGCCGCCCCCAAGCCGATCCTCGAAGGCGTCGACAAGGCTGCCGCCGACAAGGCGAAGGAAGCCCTCGAGGGCGCCGGCGCCACCGTCAGCGTCAAGTGACGCAACGCTGATCGGCAGCTGATCCAGCAGCTGGTCAGCACCTGTTCAACCGCGAGAGCGGCCACCCGGTACGCCGGGCGGCCGCTCTCGCTGGTTTCACGCCCCTCGACCGAGCGAAGCGAGGTCGAGAAGAGGGCGGGAGATTGAGGAGGGCTCGGCTCAGGACCTCGCGAAGCGAGGTGCTGAGCGACCCGTCTCGAAATTACTCCGGGTAGCAGGTTCTTCGCCGCGTGTCACGGGTCGATCTCGCTGGATGTCGAAGCCGTGACGTGCGGCTCAATTGTGCGTAACCTCGCCGCGGTAACGGAGTTGTTACTCATCAGTGGGATGTGTGCACCGCCACACTAATCCGGGCCCGGTCGACGGACTGCGGGTCAAGGGAGGAAACAGCATGGGTGTGGAGATCAAGGTCGAAGACCTCTCGAAGTCTTTCGGCAAGCAGCTGATCTGGGGTGACGTCACGCTGACCATCCCGGCCGGCGAGGTCTCCGTCATGCTCGGCCCTTCGGGCACCGGCAAGTCCGTGTTCCTCAAGGCCCTGATCGGACTCCTGAAGCCCGACAAGGGCTCCATCGTGATCGAGGGCACCGACATCGCGAGCTGCTCCGAGAAGGAGCTCTACGAGATCCGCAAGCTGTTCGGCGTGCTGTTCCAGGACGGCGCCATGTTCGGCTCGATGAACCTCTACGACAACGTCGCGTTCCCGCTGCGCGAGCACACCAAGAAGTCCGAGTCCGACATCCGTGACGTGGTCATGGAGAAGATGGACCTGGTCGGTCTGCTCGGCGCCGAGGACAAGCTGCCCGGTGAGATCTCCGGCGGTATGCGCAAGCGCGCCGGCCTGGCCCGCGCCCTGGTGCTCGACCCGGAGATCCTGCTCGTCGACGAGCCCGACTCGGGCCTCGACCCGGTGCGCACCTCGTTCATCAACCAGCTCTTCATCGACCTGAACGCGCAGATCGACGCGACGTTCCTGATCGTGACCCACGACATCAACACCGCCCGCACGGTGCCGGACAACATCGGCCTGCTCTACCACAAGCACCTGGCGATGTTCGGCCCGCGCGAGATGCTGCTCAGCTCCCAGGAGCCGGTGGTGCGGCAGTTCCTCAACGCGCAGACGGTCGGCCCCATCGGCATGTCCGAGGAGAAGGACGCCGACGAGCTCGAGGCGGAGAAGGACATGGAGATGCCCCCGCTCCCGCCGATCCCCATGCAGCTCGAGCCCTCCAACGGAATCCCGCGCCGCAGCCAGCGCGAGCCCGGAGCCTGGTGCCGCGACAACGGTGTCACCCCTCCGCCGGGCTCCTTCGAGGACAAAATGTCCATGGCCCCTGGTTCCTGAGCAGAGAAGGCATCAGTGGCATCTTCGACGGCGACACGGGTTCTTGCACCCGTCGGCACCGCAGGCAAGCTCTTCGCCTTCGGTCTTGACGTAGGGCGCAACCTGTTCAAGCGACCCTTCCAGCTGCGGGAGTTCCTGCAGCAGGCCTGGTTCATCGCGTCCGTCACGATCATCCCGACCGCCCTGGTCGCCATCCCCTTCGGCGCGGTCATCGCGCTGCAGGTGGGTGGCCTGATCAAGCAGTTCGGCGCTCAGTCGTTCACCGGGTCCGCCTCGGTGCTCGCGGTGGTGCGCGAGGCCGGGCCGATCGCCACAGCTCTGCTCATCGCCGGCGCCGGCGGCTCGGCCATCGCGGCCGACCTCGGTGCCCGCAAGATCCGCGAAGAGCTCGACGCCATGATGGTGCTGGGCATCGACCCGATCCAGCGCCTCGTCGTACCCCGCGTCCTGGCCTGCATGCTCGTCGCGGTCTTCCTCAACGGCCTGGTCAGCGTCGTCGGTGTCGCCGGAGGCTACGTCTTCAACGTCGTGCTCCAAGACGGCACACCAGGGGCCTATTTATCGAGCTTTACCGCGCTCGCACAGTTACCAGACCTCTGGCAAGGCATGGCCAAGGCGCTGGTGTTCGGTCTGATCGCGGCGGTCGTCGCCTCCTACAAGGGCATGAACGCCAAGGGCGGCCCGAAGGGCGTTGGCGACGCGGTCAACGAGTCGGTCGTCATCACGTTCATGCTGCTGTTCCTCGTGAACTTCATCATGAGCGCCATCTACTTCCAGCTCGTGCCTCCAAAGACAGGTTGACGACGTGTCAGGGGTGAAGGCCGTCTACGAACGGCCACTCAAGATGCTCGACAGGCTCGGCGACGAGCTGTCGTTCTACGTGCGCGCCCTCGCGTGGACGCCGCGGACCCTGCGCCGCTACAAGAAGGAGATCCTGCGCCTGCTGGCGGAGGTGACCCTGGGCTCCGGCGCGCTCGCTGTCATCGGCGGCACGGTCGGCGTGATCGTGGGTCTCTGCTTCTTCACCGGCACCGAGGTCGGCCTGCAGGGCTACGCCGCGCTCAACCAGCTCGGCACCGCCAACTTCGCCGGCTTCGTCTCCGCCTACTTCAACACCCGCGAGATCGCGCCGCTGGTCGCCGGCATCGGCCTGGCTGCGACGGTCGGCTGCGGCTTCACCGCTCAGCTCGGCGCCATGCGGATCTCCGAGGAGGTCGACGCCCTCGAGGTGATGGCCGTGCCCTCGCT
The DNA here is from genome assembly GCA_963769475.1 of uncultured Actinomycetota bacterium. GTDB lineage: Bacteria > Actinomycetota > Actinomycetes > Propionibacteriales > Nocardioidaceae > Nocardioides. Next base: position 519,709 of record CAVYLX010000011.1, read on the forward strand.
GCCCTTCCTCGTGACCACCCGGATCATCGCCGGCCTGATCGCGATCGTGCCGCTGTACGTCGTCGGCCTGCTGTCGTCTTACTTCGCGAGCAGACTCGTGGTGACGCAGTTCTTCGCCCAGAGTACGGGCACCTACGACGACACCTTCAACAAGTTCCTGCCACCTGGCGACGTCTTGTGGTCCTTCGGAAAGGTCCTCGTCTTCGCCATCATGGTGATCCTGATCCACTGCTACCACGGCTACACCGCTTCGGGCGGTCCGGCCGGAGTGGGCGTTGCCGTGGGTCACGCGGTGCGCACGAGCATCGTGGCGATCAACGTGGTCGACCTGCTGTTGTCGATGGCCATCTGGGGCACCACCACCACCGTCAGATTGGCGGGGTAGCGGCGTGAGCTCTGTTTTCCGACCCAGGGTGCTGGGCATCATCTTCCTCGCCATGCTGGTGGCCGCGGTCTGGCTGACCAACGCGATCTTCACGAAGAAGTTCACCGACTACGAAGAGGTCACCCTCCGCACCACGAAGATCGGTCTCAACCTGCCGGAGCGCGCCGACGTCAAGATCCGCGGCGTCATCGTCGGTGAGGTCCTCGAGACCGAGTCGACCACCGAGGGCGCCGAGATCACCCTGGGCATCTTCAAGGGCAAGGAAGAGGACATCCCCGAGAACGTCACCGGGTCGATCGTCCCCAAGACGCTGTTCGGTGAGAAGTACGTCTCCCTGATCGTGCCCGAGGACGCCTCCTCGAAGCACATCACGTCGGCCACGGTGATCCCGCGCACCGACGTCAGCACCGAGGTCGAGCAGGTTCTCAACGACCTCTACCCGCTGCTGACCACGGTCCAGCCGGCCCAGCTCAACATGACCCTCACCGCTCTCTCCACCGCCCTCGAGGGTCGAGGCGACGCGCTCGGCGAGAACCTCGAGACCATCGACGCCTACCTCAAGCGGATCAACCCGCAGATCCCAGCACTGGTCGAGGACCTGCGGCTCACGGCCGAGGTCTCCGACACCTACGCCGACGTACTGCCCGAGGTGGCCCAGATCCTCGACAACACGATCACCACGGCCCAGACCCTCGAAGGTCGCGAGGCCCAGCTGCACGCGTTGTTCACCGACATCTCGTCGTTCTCCGACACCGCGCGCATCTTCTTCGAGGACAACGGCGACGACCTGGTGCGGCTCGGCGAGGCCAGCGCCGCCCAGCTGCGGGTGCTGGCGCGCTACTCCCCGGAGTTCCCGTGCCTGACCCAGGGCATCGTCAACATCGGCAAGCTCGAGGCCGAGGCCTTCCGCGGCTTCATGCTGCACATCATCCTCGAGACCCTGCCCCGGCAGCCCCGCGCCTACAAGGCGCAGGACAAGCCGCGCACCGCGGAGAACCGCGGTCCCAACTGCCTACACCTGCCCAACCCGCCCTGGAGCCAGTCCAACCCTGTGCGCCACCAGCCCGACTTCAACGACGGCGTCGACGAGCCGACCGGCAAGGGCACCTCCCGTGCCCCCTTCGGTGACGGCGACTACCGCTACTCCGGCAGCCCGGCCGATGCGGCCGTGCTCAAGGAGATGCTCGACCGGACCGGGTTCCGGGGTTCCGACCTCGGCGCCCTGCTGGCCGGGCCGCTCGTGGGGGAGGCTGCTCGCTGATGGCTCGCCTCGACAAGAAAACGACCAACGACCTGATCAAGCTGGTCATCTTCCTGCTGGTCACCACGATCGCGACCAGCCTGCTGGTGATCACGATCGGCAACATCTCCTTCTCCGGGACCAAGGAGTACAAGGCCCAGTTCTCCGACGCGACCGGCGTGGTCAAGGGCGACGACATCCGGATCGCCGGTGTCAAGGTCGGCACCGTGAAGAAGGTCGAGGTCGTCGACGAGAAGCGCGCGCTCGTGACGTTCACGGTCGACGACAGCACGGAGCTGACCGAGTCGACCCACGCCTCGATGCGCTACCGCAACCTGGTCGGGTCAGCGCTACATCTCGCTGAGCCAGGAGGCCGGCGAGACCGACGTGCTCGGCGACGGCGAGACGATCCCGGTCGACCGCACCTCGCCTGCGCTGGACCTGACCGTGCTGTTCAACGGCTTCAAGCCGTTGTTCCAGGCGCTCTCGCCCGACGACATCAACAAGCTGTCCTACGAGATCGTCCAGGTCTTCCAGGGCGAGGGCGGCACTCTCGAGAGCCTCCTGGGCCACACGGCCTCGATCACCCAGACGCTGGCCGACCGCGACGCCGTGATCGGTGACCTGATCGACAACCTCGACTTCGTGCTGCAGCACGTTGCCGACCGCGACGACCAGCTGAGCAGCCTGATCACCAACTTCCGCAGCCTGATCACCGGCCTGAAGGACGACCGCGAGGCGATCCTCAGCTCGCTCGACGGCATCTCCGAGCTGACAGTGGAGACTGCCGACCTGATCCAGGGCATCCGGGCGCCGTTCGTCGAGGACATCAAGCAGCTGCGCCGCTTCGCGGCAACCACCGACAAGAACAAGGCGGAGCTCGACCGGGCGCTCCAGGTGCTGCCGATCAAGCTCAACAAGGTCGGGCGGACAGCCATCTACGGATCCTGGTTCAACTTCTACCTGTGCGAGTTCCACGGCCGGGTGAAGCTGCCTGCCAACATCACCGTCCCGATCGACTACAAGGTCGGCGCCGAGAGGTGTGATCTCGGATGAAGCCGTTCAGCGAGCGCAACCCCGTGATCATCGGTGCCGCCAGCCTGGCCGCCATCGTGCTGCTGGTGCTGGCCGCCTTCCGTGCCCAGGACCTGCCCCTGATCGGAGGCGGCGACACCTACTACGCGTCGTTCGCCGAGTCCGGCGGGCTCCGGGTCAACGACGAGGTGCGCATCGCCGGTGTCCGGGTCGGCAAGGTCAACTCCGTCGAGCTCGAGGACGGTGCGGTCAGGGTCGGGTTCAAGGTGAAGACCGACGCCACCCTGGGCGAGGACACCGCGGCCGCGATCAAGGTGAAGACGCTGCTCGGCGCGATGTACCTCTCCCTCGAGCCCGAGGGCGACGGCGAGCTCGACGAGGGCTCGACGATCCCGGTCGAGCGCACCACCTCGCCGTTCGACGTCGTCGACGCGTTCGAGGGTCTGGCGGAGACCTCGGCGGAGATCGACACCGACCAGCTCGCCGCGTCGCTCACGACGCTCGCCGACCTCACCCGCAACACCCCCGAGGAGTTCCAGAGCGCGCTGAGCGGTGTCTCGGCGCTCTCGGAGACCGTCGCTTCGCGCGACGAGCAGATCAACTCCCTGCTCCAGAACCTCGAGAGCGTCTCGACCGTGCTCAACGAGCGCGACGAGGACATCGTGACCCTGATGCGTGATCCGACGTGCTGTTCCGGGCGCTGGTGGGCCGCCGCGAAGCCGTGCACAACCTGCTCGTGTCGACCTCGACGCTGTCCAAGGAGCTGACTGCGCTCGTGTCGCAGAGCCGCGAGGACCTGAAGCCGGCCTTGGCGCACCTCGAGAACGTGCTAGCGGTGCTCAACAAGAACCAGGACAACATCGACAACAGCCTGCGGCTGATGGAGCCCTTCTACCGGGTCTTCACCAACACGCTCGGCACCGGTCCCTGGTTCGAGACCTACATCGACAACCTGCCCCCGATCCCCAACCCGTTGAACGGGGGTGGCATCGGATGAGCCTCCTGCAGCGGGCGATCGTCCCGTTCATCATCGTGGCCCTCGTCGTGGCCGGCGCCATCGTCATGTTCAGCGGCGACGGCGGCGAGCAAGACCCTGACCGCCTACTTCCCGCGCACCGTGTCGCTCTACGAAGGCAGCGACGTGCGTGTGCTCGGTGTCGCCGTCGGCAAGATCGAGTCGGTCACGCCCGAGGGCACCCGGGTCAAGGTCGTCCTGAAGTACGACGGAGACATCAAGATCCCCGCTGACGCGCAGGCCGTGATCATCTCGCCCTCGATCGTCGGGGACCGCTACGTGCAGCTCACCCCGGTCTACGACGGCGGCGACGTGCTGGAGGACAACGTCAGCCTCGACGAGAGCCGCACCGCGGTGCCGCTCGAGCTCGACCAGATCTACTCCAGCCTCGACCGGCTCACCGTGGCCCTCGGCCCCAACGGCGCCAACGCCAACGGTGCGCTCACCGACCTGCTCGAGTCCACCGCCGCGAACTTCGGTGGACAGGGCGCGAAGTTCCGGCAGACCCTCGCCGACTTCAGCACGCTCAGCGAGACCCTCGACGACAACAAGGAAGAGCTGTTCGGCTCGCTCGACCGAGCTCGAGGGCTTCGTCTCCACACTCGCCGACAACGACGACACGGTGCGGCAGTTCAACCAGTCGCTCGCCGACGTGTCCACCATGCTCTCGGGTGAGTCCGACGAGCTCTCGGCGGCGCTCGCCAACCTCTCGACCGCCCTCAGCCAGGTCGGGACCTTCGTCGAGGAGAACAAGGCGTCGCTCGGCCGCAACATCACCGGTCTCAACCGGGTCGCCAAGATCTTGGTGAAGCGCCGCTCCGAGCTCGACCAGATCCTGCGGATCGCACCCGTGGCCCTGACCAACCTGGCGCTGGCCTACAACCCGGACACCGGCACCCTGGACACCAACGCCAACCTCGGCAACCTCGAGCACGAGCTCCAGAGCGACCCGGGCCGCCTGCTGTGCGCGTTGGTCAGCGCCAACGACGACCGGGGCGCCATCTGCGACCTGATCCAGGGCCTGCTGCCGCCAGCCGGGGTCGGCATCACCGCGAGCCGCCTTCGACGAGTCCGGCAAACAGGGCCAGAAGCCGGTCTACCGGAGCAAGTTCGACCTCTCGCTGAACGGGCTGGTGACGGTCCGATGATGCGCAAGAAGCTCGCCGCAGGCGTCGCACTGCTGATCAGCTCGGTGGTGCTGAGCGGCTGCGACTTCGACGTCTACCAGCTGCCTCTGCCCGGCGGCACCGACGTCGGCGACGACCCGATGAGCATCACCGTCGAGTTCCGCGACGTGCTCGACCTGGTGCCGCAGTCGACGGTCAAGGTCAACGACGTCAACGTCGGCAAGGTGACCGACGTCGAGCTCGACGGCTACACCGCGAAGGTCACCCTCGAGCTGCAGAAGGACACCGACCTCCCCGACAACGCGATCGCGGAGATCCGCCAGACCAGCCTGCTCGGCGAGAAGTTCGTCTCCCTCTCGTCGCCGACCGAGGGCGCGAGCGACAACCCGCTCGGCGACAGCGACATCATCCCGCTCGAGCGCTCGGGCCGTAACCCCGAGGTCGAGGAGGTGCTGGGCGCCCTGAGCCTGGTGCTCAACGGCGGCGGTGTCGCGCAGCTGAAGACCATCGCGAGCGAGCTCAACCTGGCGCTGGAGGGTCGCGAGGACTCCGCCAAGTCGGTGCTGACCCAGATCGACTCCCTGATGGGCCAGCTCGACGACAACCGCACCGACATCGTCAACGCCATCGACTCCCTCGACCGATTGGCCTCCTCGGCCCGCGAGCAGCAGGACAGCATCGATGCCGCACTGGTCGAGCTGCCGAGCGCGTTGGCGTCGATCGACGGCCAGCGCGAGGACCTGGTCGAGATGCTGGGTGCGCTCAACCGCCTCGGCGACGTCGGCGTCCGCGTGATCAAGGCGTCGAAGGAGAGCACCATCGAGGCGGTGCGGCAGCTGCAGCCGGTGCTCACCGAGCTCGCCAACTCCGGCGACGCCTTCGTCGACTCGTTCAACGTCGCGCTGACGTTCCCGTTCGTCGACGAGGTGGTCGGTCGTGATCCCCAGGTGGCCCGCAACCTGCACATGGGTGACTTCACGAACCTGTCGATCACGCTGGAGCTGGACCTGACCAAGCCGCTCCTGCCGGGGGTGCCGTGCACGGCGCTCAGCAACCTGCCGGGCGGCGTATCGCTCGACGACCTGCTGGACCTGCCGAACCTCTGCGCCGGCGTCAGCGACGCGCTCACTCTGTGCGCCAACAACCCGACGCCCCGCAACTGCGCCGGCATCCCGCGACGGATCCTCAACCAGCTGTGCGACAGCCTGAACCTGCCGGCGCTCTGCAACCTGGGTGGCCTGCTCGGTGGCCTCGGAGGCGCCAGCACCGGCAACAACGCCGGTCTCGGCGGCCTGGGCCAGGGAGGTCTGGGCGGCATCCTTGACGGTTTCGGCCTCGGTGGCCTGCTGCCCAGGGCTGCCTTCAACCCGGGTTCGTCGACTCCCGGTGACACCGACACCAAGGGTCCGACCATGGAACAGCTGATGTCCGCCTACGACCCGGGCCTGGTCTCCATGCTCGTCTCCCCGATGGTGGTGCAGCCGTGATCACTCGTCGGACCAAGATCCAGCTCGTCATCTTCGTGATCATCACGTTGGTGGGCGTCTCCTACGTCGGCGCCCGCTACGCCCGGCTCGACCGCATCGTGGTCGACGACGCCTACACGGTGGTGGCGCACTTCCCCGACTCCGGCGGCGCCTTCGCCGGTGGTGAGGTGACCTACCGCGGCGTCCGGATCGGCCGGGTCGAGAAGCTCGAGCTGACTGACGAGGGAGTCGACATCTACCTCGACATCGACAACGCCCACGACGACATCCCCGCCGACGCGATCGCCCAGGTCGGCAACCGCTCCGCAGTGGGTGAGCAGTACGTCGAGCTGCAGCCGAAGACCGACGACGGGCCCTACCTCAAGGAGGGCTCGGAGATCGCCGAGGCGGACACGCGCGTCCCGATCCAGACCGACCAGTTGCTCACCGACATCTCCAACACGGTGTCCTCGGTCGACCAGGAGGCGCTGCGCACGACCGTCTCCGAGGTCGGGGCGGCCTTCGCGGGCGCGGGTGAGGACCTGCAGGCGATCATCGACTCCGGCAACTCCTTCATCGAGGCGGCCGACGACAACTTCGACGTCACCACCGCGCTGATCGAGAACTCCAACACCGTGCTCAACGGGCAGGTCGCGTCCGACAGCGCACTGCGCACCTTCGCGTCGCAGCTCTCGGTGTTCAGCGAGGCGTTCGCCAACTCCGACGGCGACCTGCGCCAGGTCATCGACACCGGCTCGTTCACGGCCAACCAGCTGCGCGACTTCCTGGAGACCAACAAGGTCGACCTCGGCGAGCTGATCCGCAACCTGGCCACGACCGGTGAGGTGATCCAGAAGCGGCTGCCGGGTGTGGCGCAGCTGCTGGTGATCTACCCCTACGTCGTCGAGGGCAGCTTCTCGGTGGTCTCGAAGACCCCCGCGACCGGGCTGTACGACGCCCACTTCGGGCTGATCCTCAACACCACCACGCCGTGCTACGAGGGCTACGACCCTGCCGACAAGCGCGCTCCCCAGAACCGCGGCAACCTCCCGATGAACACGGACGCTCGCTGCACCGAGGCTCCGCCGATCAACTCCCGGGGTGAGCAGAACATCCCGCCCCGCGCACCCGCGACGTACGACGCGCCCGTGGTGGCGTCGTTCGACCCGACCACCTCGAAGCTGACCTGGGGCGACCCGTCGACCTTGACGTCGGCAGGTAGCGTGGCCCCTCCGTCGCTGGGAGAGGAGTCGTGGAAGTGGCTGTACCTTCAGCCCCTGATGGCGCAGTAGCAGACGCCAGCACGGATTCCGCGACGCCTTCGTCACCCCGATCGTCCAGGTCTCGCTCGGCGTTGCTCGTCGCCTTCGTCGCGGTCATCGTCGGCTGCCTGGTCTCGCTCGGTGTCCTGCTCGTCACCAACGACGACGTGGCCGCGGACTCCAGCGGGCAGCCGCAGGCCCAGCGCGAGGAGCTGATGTCGCAGACCCAGCAGTTCGTGATCCGGGTCAACACCTTCGGACCGTCCTGGCTGGACGAGCAGAACAAGATGCCGCGCTACGTCGAGGGCGTGAAGGAACTGCTGACCGCGAAGTTCGCGGCCGGCTTCGAGGAGAGCGTGCTGATCCCGGAGGCCCAGGTCGCCCAGTCCGGCTACGGACGCTCGGCGAAGGTCTTCGCCGTCGGCGTGGCCTCGATGGACGAGGACTCCGCGACCGTGCTGGTCGGGTGGGTCCGCACCGACTCCTACCCCAAGCCTCGCGACCCCAGCAAGCGCCTGAAGCTCCCTGGCAACCCCGAGCGGTGGGCGGTCCAGCTGGTGCACACCCAGGGTGAGTGGTTGGTCGACAACTACGCCGTGATCTCGGAGATCCCCGAGGGCGCCCAACCCGGTGAGCAGTCCAACGGGCAGCCCAGCGGCCAGCCGTCGCCCACTGAGGGGGGCCAGCAGTGAGCCTCAGCCTCTACGACGTCCTCGACGTCGAGCCGGACGCCTCCGACGACGAGATCCGGGCGGCGTGGAAGCGCGCGATCTCCGACCTCGGCCCGGGTGACCGCCGGTTCCGCGCCTACAACGACGCCGCCGAGGTGCTGCTGGACCCGGAGCGGCGGGCGGCGTACGACGCCGAGCTGGCCGGTGCCGCGGGCGAGGCCCCGGAGCCGGTGGCGGCTCCCGAGCCGGAGCCGGAGCCTCGGAGCCCGAGCCGGAGCCCGAGCCGGAGCCCGAGCCGGAGCCCGAGCCTGACCCCGCCACCGGCACCGACGTGCCGCAGGACGAGCCCTCCGGCGGGATCGCGACCTGGCTGCTGGCCGCGGTAGGACTCGTGGCGGCCGCGGTGCTGGCCGTGACCATCGTGATGTGGGTGACCGCCGGCGACGAGGAGGACAAGCAGCCACTGGACACCGAGCAGAACGCCGCCTCCGCGCTGTCCGCCGCCGAGCAGGCCGCCATCCCGGTGCTGTCCTACGACTACCGAACCTTCGACGCGGGCATCGCGGACGCCGAGTCCTACATGACCACGAGCTACGCCGCCGAGCACAGCGAGCTGATGAACGACCTGCGCCAGGACGCCACCGCGCAGAAGGCGATCGTGCAGGCGGAGTTCAAGGGCTCGGCCGTGGTCCGGGTCACCGACGGGGGCGTCGACATCCTGGTGCTGATCAACCAGGTGATCCAGAAGGCCAACGCCGAGGACTTCGTGCTGCCTGTCTGGGCGACGTTGCAGATGGTGCAGGAAGACGGCACCTGGCGGGTCGACAGCATCGTCAACGAGGGCGCGGTCGGCAGCTAGTCCCGCTTGTCGGGCACAGGTTCGCACACCTCAACTAGGGGCGCCTGTGCGTGGGTCCTTGACCTGGGGGCCGGGTGGAAGCATGATCTTCGGAACGCTCGTCGTTGCGGCGCATGCAGCCGTTGTTGCGCGCCTTGTGGTGACGCCTATTTTCGGGTAATGTGGCGCCTTGCGCCTGCCCTCAGATGCTGATCGCCTTCCGGTGGCTGATCCAGTGGTGGGAGGTGCGATCCCACGCGTCACCGTCGAAGGACAACTCTTGGCCGCGCGCAGCACCTCTGCTAACTCCTCCAAGACCAACCGCATCTCGTTCGCGAAGATCAAAGAACCCCTCGAGGTTCCCCAGCTCCTCTCCCTCCAGACCGACAGCTTCGACTGGCTGATCGGCAACGAGAAGTGGGAGGCGCAGGTCAAGGCCCGCAAGGACGCTGGCGAAGACGTCAGCCCCAAGTCCGGGCTCACCGAGATCTTCGAAGAGATCTCCCCGATCGAAGACTTCTCCGAGACGATGTCTCTCTCGTTCGAGAACCCTGTCTTCTACGACCCGAAGTACACCGTCGACGAGTGCAAGGAGAAGGACTTCACCTACTCCGCTCCGCTCTACGTCTCGGCGGAGTTCACCAACAACGACACCGGTGAGATCAAGGGCCAGACGGTCTTCATGGGCGACTTCCCGCTGATGACGCCCAAGGGCACCTTCGTCATCAACGGCACCGAGCGCGTGGTCGTCTCGCAGCTCGTCCGCTCGCCGGGCGTCTACTTCGAGCGCACCGCCGACAAGACGTCCGACAAGGACATCTACACCTCCCGGCTGATCCCCTCGCGGGGCGCCTGGCTGGAGTTCGAGATCGACAAGCGCGACCTCGTCGGCGTCCGTCTCGACCGCAAGCGCAAGCAGAACGTCACCGTGCTCCTGAAGGCCTTCCAGGCCATCGCCGAGGAGACCGGCGAGGACTACGACTACGAAGCCGTCATCGGCGAGCTCCGTCAGTACGAGTCGATCCAGCTCACCGAGGAGAAGGACAACACTCAGGGGCCGGACGACGCGCTGCTCGACATCTACCGCAAGCTGCGTCCGGGCGAACCCCCCACCCGCGAGGCCGCGCTGACGCTGTTGAAGAACTACTACTTCAACCCGAAGCGCTACGACCTGGCGAAGGTCGGTCGCTACAAGATCAACAAGAAGCTCGGCCTGCTCGAGGCGTTCGACCAGCAGACCCTGACCATTGCCGACATCGTCGCGACCATCAAGTACATCGTCGCGCTGCACGACGGCAAGACCGAGGTCCAGGCCCCGATCGGCAACCTCGAGCTGAACCCCGACGACATCGACCACTTCGGCAACCGCCGGATGCGGACCGTCGGCGAGCTGATCCAGAACCAGCTGCGCACCGGCCTGGCCCGGATGGAGCGCGTGGTCCGGGAGCGGATGACGACCCAGGACGTCGAGGCGATCACGCCGCAGTCGCTGATCAACATCCGGCCCGTGGTGGCTGCGCTGAAGGAGTTCTTCGGCACCTCGCAGCTCTCGCAGTTCATGGACCAGACCAACCCGATCGCCGGCCTGACGCACAAGCGTCGTCTGTCGGCGCTGGGTCCCGGCGGTCTGTCCCGTGACCGCGCCGGCATGGAGGTCCGTGACGTCCACCCGTCGCACTACGGCCGCATGTGCCCGATCGAGACCCCGGAAGGCCCCAACATCGGCCTGATCGGCTCGCTCGCGTCGTACGGACGGATCAACCCGTTCGGCTTCGTGGAGACGCCGTACCGCAAGGTCAAGGACGGCAAGGTCACCGACAAGGTCGACTACCTCACCGCCGACGACGAGGACCGCTACGTCATCGCCCAGGCCAACGCGGCCCTGGACGACAAGGGTCGCTTCGTCGAGGAGCGGGTGCTGGTCCGCCAGCGCCGCGGCGAGGTCTCCGAGATCCTGGCCGGCGAGGTCGACTACATGGACGTCTCGCCGCGCCAGATGGTGTCGGTCGCGACCGCGCTGATCCCCTTCCTCGAGCACGACGACGCCAACCGCGCCCTGATGGGTGCCAACATGCAGCGTCAGGCGGTGCCGCTGATCGTGAGCGACTCGCCGCTGGTCGGCACCGGCATCGAGTACCGCGCAGCGGTCGACGCCGGCGACGTGGTCGTGGCCGACAAGGCCGGTGTGGTCAAGGAGGTCTCCGCCGACGTCATCGAGACGATGAACGACGACGGCACCTACACGACCTACAAGCTGGCCAAGTTCCGCCGCTCCAACCAGGGCACCTGCATCAACCAGCGCCCGCTGGTGAGCGAGGGCGACAAGCTCGGGGTCGGCACGCCGATCGCCGACGGCCCGTGCACCGACAAGGCGGAGATGGCGCTCGGCACCAACCTGCTGGTGGCGTTCATGCCGTGGCACGGCCACAACTACGAGGACGCGATCATCCTCAGCCAGCGCCTGGTGCAGGAGGACATCCTCACCTCGATCCACATCGAGGAGCACGAGGTCGACGCCCGCGACACCAAGCTCGGCCCCGAGGAGATCACCCGGGACATCCCGAACGTCTCCGAGGAGATGCTGGCCGACCTCGACGAGCGCGGGATCATCCGCATCGGCGCCGAGGTCACCACCGGCGACATCCTGGTCGGCAAGGTCACGCCCAAGGGCGAGACCGAGCTCACCCCGGAGGAGCGGCTGCTCCGCGCGATCTTCGGTGAGAAGGCGCGCGAGGTGCGCGACACCTCGATGAAGGTGCCGCACGGTGAGTCCGGCACGGTCATCGGCGTCCGCGTCTTCGACCGCGAGGACGGCGACGAGCTGCCCCCGGGCGTCAACCAGCTGGTCCGCGTCTACGTCGCCCAGAAGCGCAAGATCTCGGTGGGCGACAAGCTCGCCGGGCGTCACGGCAACAAGGGCGTCATCGCGAAGATCCTGCCGATCGAGGACATGCCGTTCATGGAGGACGGCACCCCCGTCGACGTCGTGCTCAACCCGCTGGGTGTGCCGCGACGGATGAACGTCGGTCAGATCCTCGAGCTGCACATGGGCTGGCTCGCCAAGCAGGGCTGGGACCTCGCGCTCAACGACGACAAGAAGGACGCCGACTGGAAGCAGCGGCTGATCAAGATCCACGCGGACAAGGCCGCTCCGAACACCAAGGTGGCGACGCCGGTGTTCGACGGTGCCCGCGAGGACGAGATCGTCGGTCTGCTCGGCTCCACGACCCCCAACCGCGATGGCGTGCGGGTGGTCAAGGAGGACGGCAAGGCCAACCTCTTCGACGGCCGCTCCGGCGACCCGTTCCCGGAGCCGGTCTCGGTCGGCTACATGTACATCCTGAAGCTGCACCACCTCGTCGACGACAAGATCCACGCACGCTCGACCGGCCCCTACTCGATGATCACGCAGCAGCCCCTGGGCGGTAAGGCCCAGTTCGGCGGCCAGCGGTTCGGCGAGATGGAGGTCTGGGCGATGGAGGCGTACGGCGCCGCCTACGCCCTGCAGGAGCTGCTGACGATCAAGTCCGACGACGTGCCCGGTCGCGTCAAGGTCTACGAGGCGATCGTCAAGGGCGAGAACATCCCCGACTCGGGCATCCCCGAGTCGTTCAAGGTGCTCGTCAAGGAGATGCAGTCGCTGTGCCTCAACGTGGAGGTGCTGTCGCAGGACGGCACGGCCATCGAGATGCGCGATGCAGAGGAAGACGTGTTCCGCGCAGCGGAGGAGCTCGGCATCGACCTCTCCCGCCGCGAGCCCAGCAGCGTCGAAGAAGTCTGAGGTGTGGGGCGGTACGCCGCGGCGTACCGCCCGCCCCAGTCAAACAGCTTGAAACTCAGATCTAACGAAGGACAAAAGCCATCGTGCTCGACGTGAACTTCTTCGACCAGCTTCAGATCGGCCTGGCCACTGCGGACGACATCCGCAACTGGAGCCACGGCGAGGTCAAGAAGCCGGAGACCATCAACTACCGCACGCTCAAGCCGGAGCGTGACGGCCTCTTCTGCGAGAAGATCTTCGGTCCCACCCGGGACTGGGAGTGCTACTGCGGCAAGTACAAGCGCGTGCGCTTCAAGGGGATCATCTGCGAGCGCTGCGGCGTCGAGGTGACCCGGTCCAAGGTGCGCCGTGAGCGCATGGGCCACATCGAGCTCGCCGCCCCGGTCACCCACATCTGGTACTTCAAGGGTGTGCCCAGCCGGCTCGGCTACCTGCTCGACCTCGCCCCCAAGGACCTCGAGAAGGTCATCTACTTCGCGGCGTACATGATCACCGCTGTCGACGAGGACGCGCGTCACCGCGACCTGTCCTCGCTCGAGGGCAAGGTGCAGCTCGAGCGCGAGCGTCTCGAGAAGCGCCGCGACGGCATGATCGAGGACCGCACCAAGAAGCTCGAGGAAGACCTGGCCGCCCTGGAGGACGAGGGCGCCAAGGCCGACCAGAAGCGCAAGGTCCGCGACGGTGCCGAGCGCGAGATGAACCAGATCCGCAAGCGCTCGGAGGCCGAGATCGGCCGCCTCGACGAGGTGTGGAGCACGTTCAAGGCGCTGAAGGTCCAGGACCTGATGGGCGACGAGCTGCTCTACCGCGAGATGAAGAACTGGTTCGGCAAGTACTTCGAGGGCCACATGGGCGCCACGGCGATCCAGCGGCGCCTCGAGGACTTCGACACCACCGCTGAGGTGGAGTCGCTGCGCGAGACCATCGCCACCGGCAAGGGCCAGAAGAAGGTCCGGGCGCTCAAGCGGCTCAAGGTCGTCGACGCGTTCCGCAAGACCGGCAACGAGCCCCGCGGCATGGTGCTCGACGCCGTCCCGGTCATCCCGCCGGACCTGCGCCCGATGGTGCAGCTCGACGGTGGCCGGTTCGCGACGTCCGACCTCAACGACCTCTACCGCCGCGTGATCAACCGGAACAACCGGCTCAAGCGACTGCTCGACCTGGGCGCGCCCGAGATCATCGTCAACAACGAGAAGCGGATGCTGCAGGAGGCCGTCGACTCACTGTTCGACAACGGCCGCCGTGGCCGTCCCGTCACCGGGCCGGGCAACCGTCCGCTGAAGTCGCTGTCCGACATGCTCAAGGGCAAGCAGGGTCGCTTCCGGCAGAACCTGCTCGGCAAGCGCGTCGACTACTCCGGCCGTTCGGTCATCGTCTCCGGTCCGCAGCTGAAGCTGCACCAGTGCGGTCTGCCCAAGCAGATGGCCCTGGAGCTCTTCAAGCCGTTCGTGATGAAGCGCCTGGTCGACCTCTCGCACGCTCAGAACATCAAGTCCGCCAAGCGGATGGTGGAGCGCGCGCGCCCGGTCGTCTGGGACGTCCTCGAAGAGGTCATCACCGAGCACCCGGTGCTGCTCAACCGGGCACCCACGCTGCACCGCCTCGGCATCCAGGCCTTCGAGCCCCAGCTGATCGAGGGCAAGGCCATCCAGATCCACCCGCTCGTCTGCACCGCGTTCAACGCGGACTTCGACGGCGACCAGATGGCGGTGCACCTGCCGCTGTCGGCCGAGGCCCAGGCCGAGGCTCGGATCCTGATGCTGTCGACCAACAACATCCTCAAGCCGTCGGACGGCCGTCCGGTGACCATGCCTACCCAGGACATGATCATCGGCCTGTTCTTCCTGACCACCGACCGTGACGGTCAGGTGGGCGACGGCCGCGCGTTCTCCTCGCAGGCCGAGGCGATCATGGCGTTCGACCGGGGTGAGATCGCGCTGCAGAGCAAGGTCAAGATCCGGTTCACCGACATGGTGCCGCCGCTCGAGATGGACCTCAGCGACTGGGAGGAGGGTCAGTCCCTGACCCTCGACACCACGCTGGGCCGCTCGATCTTCAACGACACCCTGCCGGCCGACTACCCCTTCGTGAACTACGAAGTGGGCAAGAAGGCGCTGGGCGCGATCGTCAACGACCTGGCCGAGCGCTACACCAAGGTCGAGGTCGCGGCGTCGCTGGACGCGCTCAAGGACACCGGCTTCCACTGGGCCACCCGCTCCGGTGTGACCGTCTCGATCGACGACGTCACCACCCCGGACGACAAGGCCAAGATCCTCTCCGGCTACGAGGAGAAGGCAGCCAAGGTCCAGAAGCAGTTCGAGCGCGGTCTCGTCACCGACGAGGAGCGTCGCCAGGACCTGATCGAGATCTGGACCGAGGCCTCCAACGAGGTCGGGATCGCGATGGAGAAGAACTTCGACCGGAAGAACCCCATCTACATGATGGTCGACTCCGGCGCCTCCGGAAACATGAACCAGATCCGGCAGGTCGCGGCCATGCGTGGCCTCGTGGCCAACCCGAAGGGCGAGATCATCCCGCGCCCGATCAAGGCCAACTTCCGTGAGGGCCTGTCCGTGCTCGAGTACTTCATCTCGACCCACGGCGCCCGCAAGGGTCTGGCGGACACCGCACTGCGGACCGCCGACTCGGGCTACCTCACGCGTCGTCTGGTCGACGTCTCGCAGGACGTGATCATCCGCGAGGACGACTGCGGCACCGAGCGTGGTCTGCCCAAGCGGATCGGCGACCGTCGCGAGGACGGCACGGTGGTCAAGGCGGAGAACGCCGAGACCGCGGCGTACGCCCGCACGTCGGCCGTCGAGGTCACCCACCCCGACACCAACGAGACGCTGGTGGCTGCTGGTGAGGACCTCGGCGACATCAAGATCGGCGAGCTCGTCGCCGCCGGCATCGAGGAGGTCAAGGTCCGCTCCGTGCTGACCTGTGACGCCAAGACCGGCACCTGCGCCAAGTGCTACGGCCGTTCGCTCGCGACCGGCAAGCTGGTCGACATCGGCGAGGCCGTCGGCATCATCGCGGCCCAGTCGATCGGTGAGCCCGGCACGCAGCTGACGATGCGTACCTTCCACACCGGTGGTGTGGCTTCGGCCGACGACATCACGCAGGGTCTGCCCCGCGTGGTCGAGCTGTTCGAGGCGCGTTCGCCCAAGGGTCGTTCGCCGATCTCCGAGGCCGCTGGCCGGATCGAGATCGAGGAGACCGACAAGGCGCGCAAGGTCCTGGTCACCCCGGACGACGGTTCCGAGGTCCAGGAGTACGCCGTCTCCAAGCGGGCCCGGCTGCTCGTCGCCGATGGCGACCACATCGAGGTCGGCGACCAGCTGACCGTCGGTACTCCCGACCCGCAGGACGTGCTCCGGATCCTCGGTGTGCGCAAGGCGCAGGAGCACCTCGTGGACGAGGTCCAGGCTGTCTACCGCAGCCAGGGCGTGGCCATCCACGACAAGCACATCGAGATCATCGTGCGGCAGATGCTGCGCCGGGTCACGGTCATCGAGTCGGGCGAGACGAACCTGCTCCCCTCCGACCTGGTCGACCGCGGTCGCTTCGAGGAGGAGAACCGTCGGGTTGTCTCCGAGAGCGGCACTCCGGCCTCGGGTCGCCCGGTGCTGATGGGCATCACCAAGGCGTCGCTCGCCACGGAGTCGTGGCTCTCGGCGGCCTCCTTCCAGGAGACCACCCGGGTGCTCACCGACGCCGCGATCCACGGTCGCTCCGACAGCCTGCGTGGCCTGAAGGAGAACGTGATCATCGGCAAGCTGATCCCGGCCGGCACCGGCCTGGAGCGCTACCGCAACATCCGGGTGGAGCCCACCGAGGAGGCCCGCGCCGCGGCGTACTCCGTCACCGGTTACGACTCCTACGACTACGAGTTCGGCAACGCCGGCTCCGGTCAGGCTGTTGCCCTGGACGACTTCGACTTTGGTTCCTATCAGAACTGATCGCGAAGCGATCGGTTCTGATGTGAGGAACCAGATCGAGTAGTAGAAGGCCCTCCCGAGCTTGCTCGGGAGGGCCTTCTGCGTATCGAGATCCAGTCAGCTCCCAGTGACGTCCGGCACAGCTGGCAGGACAACTTTTGGGTGTCGCTGCCAGTCTCAGAAGCATGACGACAAAGCTGATGATGGCGGCCGTGGTGGTGGCTGCCGGGATGGTGGTGCCGGCCCCGGCGGCGCAGGCGGCACCGTTGCAGTGCACGAACGGGGAGCTGGTCGCGACCTACCGGGGCAGTGATGCCGGGATGAGTCACCGCTACGGGCGGATCATCCTCACCAACGTGTCCGACCACTCCTGCAAGATCGGTGGGTACGGCGGAGTGTCGTACGTCGGCGGTGGTGACGGCACCCAGATCGGGGCTCCTGCCGACCGCGCCCCGGGGACGGCCAGCGCGCACATCCTCGCGCCGGGGGATCGGGTGAAGAGCAAGATCTCGGAGGCGAGCGCGCAGGTGTATCCGCGGCGCACGTGCCGGCCGACGGCGGTCGACGGCTTCCGGGTGTACGTGCCGAACGAGACCCGGTCGCAGTTCATCAGGCACCGGACCATCGGGTGCGCGAACCCGCGGGTGCACCTGCTGTCGCACCAGCCGTACCGAAAGCCCTGATCTCACCTGGTCTCGACGAGCCCGTCGCGACCTCGTGCCTCGGTCGCGGGGCCCGCTCGACCTCGTCTCGCCCACGCCGCGCGCTCGTACCTCGCGCGCGGCTGCTCGCTTGAACCTGAGACAATTGCGGGGTGAGCACGCGACCCACCTCGACCGACGTCCTGGTCGTCGGCGCCGGCCCGGCTGGGTCGGCTGCCGCTGCCTGGGCGGCGCGCGGTGGAGTGGACGTGGTGCTGGCCGACGCGGCGGTGTTCCCGCGCGACAAGACCTGCGGTGACGGACTGACCCCTCGTGCCATCGGCGAGCTCCAGCGGCTCGGGCTCGAGGACTGGCTGCGGGCCCACACCGTCAACCAGGGGCTGCGGGCGCACGGCTTCGGCCAGACGCTCCTGCTGCCCTGGCCGGGTGGCAGCACGCCCGATTGGGGCAGCGCGGTGGCCCGCACCGAGCTCGACGACCACCTACGGACCACCGCGATCAAGGCCGGTGCGCTGGCGGTCGACGGTGCGCGGGCGGTCGACGTACGCCTCGAAGCCGGTCGGGTGTCCGCCGTGGTCTTCCAGGGGATCGACGGGGAGCGCTACGAGATCGCCTGCCGGCGGCTGGTCGTGGCTGACGGGGTGCGCTCACCGCTCGGCAAGCTGCTCGGTCGGGAGTGGCACCGGGAGACCGTCTACGGCGTGGCTGGGCGGTCCTACATCGCCTCGGAGATGTCCGACGACCCGTGGATCAGCTCTCACCTCGAGCTGCGCGGTGAGGACGGCGAGATCCTGTCGGGCTACGGCTGGATCTTCCCGCTCGGCACCGGTGAGGTGAACATCGGTGTCGGCACGCTGGCCACCGCCAAGCGCCCGGCCAACGTGGCGATCAAGCCGCTGATGAGCTTCTACGCCGACGAGCGCCGCGAGGAGTTCAAGCTGTCCGGTGAGCTGCGGATGCCGACGTCCGCGCTGCTGCCGATGGGCGGCGCCGTGTCCGGCGTCGCCGGTCCCAACTGGGCGCTGATCGGCGACGCCGCCGCGTGCGTCAACCCGCTCAACGGCGAGGGCATCGACTACGGCCTCGAGTCGGGACGGTTCATCGCCGAGGTGATGGCCGAGCACCCTGCCGATAGGGGAGACCTCTCGACCGTGTGGCCGGCGCTGCTGCGCCACCACTACGGCGAGTCGTTCTCGATCGCCCGGCGGCTGGCCGGGCTGGTCACCATCCCGCGGCTGCTGCCGACGCTGGGGCCGGCCGGGATGCGTTCGGACTGGCTGATGACGCTGGCGCTGCGCTGGATGGGCAACCTGGTCACCGACGAGGACCGCGACCGCGCCGCCCGCGTGTGGCGCTGGGCCGGCCGCCGGTCGCTGGCCCGTGACCACCGCCCGCCGTTCGTCTGAGCAGTCGTCAGGCCGACGGGCGCAGCAGGACCCCGGCGCGCATCAGCATGCGCTCGACCCGCTCGCGTTCCAGGTCGTGTTCCGGACCCTCCGGGAGCGTGCCGAGCCGCTCCGCCAGGCCGAGCGCGCGGCAGGCGGTGACGAGCACGTCGTCGTACGCCTCGACCCAGCCACGCATCCGCGCCACCGGGATGCCAGGGGGTGCGCGCCGGATCTCGGCCCGGATCCTCCGGGCGTCGGCGGCGATCCGCTCGATGGGCGGGCCGAGGGGACGCAGCTCGGCGGCCTGTCGCCGCCGGCCGATCCGGAGAGCGCGCTCGCGGTAGTTGTCCCAGTCGAGGAAGACCCACCACACCACCAGGACAGCGACGACCAGGCCCACCTTGACGAGCACGTCCGCGTCCATGACTCGATGATCGGCCGTCGCTTGCCCAGGGACAAGGCCCACTAGGGTGACCGGGTGGTGACGGCGCGACGGCAGCGGATTGGGGCGTACGCCGTGATCGTGCGCGATGACCAGATCCTGCTCAGCCGCCTGGCCCCGCGCCTGACCAAGTCGGAGCTGTGGACGCTGCCGGGCGGCGGCGTCGACCACGGCGAGGACCCCCGGGCGGCTGTGGTGCGCGAGGTCCATGAGGAGACCGGGCTCGACGTGCGCGTCGGCGAGACCGCCCAGGTGTTCTCCGCCCACCTCCCCGACGCCTGGCGCGACGGCCGGGCGATCGACGCCCACTCGGTGCGGCTGGTCTACGAGGGCTGGGTGCCGGTGGATGCGCCGGCACCGCGGGTCGTCGAGGTCGACGGGTCAACGGTCGACGCGGCATGGCATCCCGTGAGCACGGTGCTCGACGGCACCCTGCCGGTGGCCGCACTCGTCCACGAGGCCTTGGCCGCGCACCAGCCGTTCCGGATGCAGCGGGTGGCGGCGTACGCACTGGTGGTGCGCGACGGAGCGGCGCTGCTCACGCGGTTCTCCGATCGCGGCTTCCACTCCGGGCAGTGGGGCCTGCCGGGTGGCGGGATCGAGCACGGCGAGCATCCGTGGGACGCGGTGACCCGCGAGGTCCTCGAGGAGACCGGACTGGCGTGCGTGGTCGGCGATGTCGTCACCGTCGATGACGTGCGGGTGCGCGGCACCGCGCCGTCGGGGCGCGACGAGGAGTTCCACTCCATCGGGATCGTGTACGCCGCCACCGTGCCGTCCGGCGTCGAGCCGCGCGTGGTCGAGCAGGACGGCACCACAGATGCCGTGGCCTGGGTAGCGCTTGCCGACATCGAGTCGGGGGCGGTGCCCGTGGTCGAGACGGTGCGACGAGCGCTGGCGGCGGCACCGATAGCCTGAGCAGGTGAACGAGACCGTCTTCACCTATGCCGCTCCCGGCCTCAAGTTCGGGGTCGGTGCGGCTGCCGAGGTGGGCCACGACCTGGCCACCTGGGGGGTGCGGCGCGTGCTGCTCGTGACCGACGCCGGCGTCGCTGCCACCGGCCACCCGGCCCGGATCGCGGAGCAGATCTCGGCGCGCGGCATCGAGGTGACGACGTACGACGGCGTGCGGGTCGAGCCCACCGACGTGTCGATGGCCGAGGCGATCGACTTCGCTCGGGCGGCGGGGTCCTTCGACGCGATCGTGGCGGTCGGCGGCGGGTCGTCGATCGACACCGCCAAGGCGGTCAACCTGCTGACCACCAACCCGGGCGAGCTGATGGACTACATCAACGCTCCCGTCGGGAAAGCCCTCGCGCCCCAGGCGCCGCTGCTGCCGCTGGTCGCCGTGCCGACCACGACCGGCACGGGCAGCGAGAGCACCACGATCTGCGTGCTCGACGTGTTGTCGCTCAAGGTGAAGACCGGCATCAGCCACGCCGCGCTCCGGCCGCGGCTCGCGATCGTCGACCCGTCGCTGACGGTGACCCAGCCGGCCATGGTGACCGCGGCCGCGGGCATGGACATCCTGTGCCACGCGCTGGAGAGCTACACCGCTCGCTGGTACGCCGACTTCGAGGCCAAGCAGCCCGAGCAGCGGGTGCCCTACTGCGGGGCCAACCCGATCGCGGACATGTGGTCGGAGAAGGCGATGTCGCTGCTCTCCGGCGCCTTCCGGCGCGCGGTGGCCGACGGATCCGACGCGCCGGCTCGCGAGGAGATGGCGATGGCGGCGACGTTCGCGGGGCTGGGCTTCGGCAATGCCGGCGTACACATCCCGCACGCGAACGCCTACCCGGTCGCCGGCCGGGTGCGTGACTTCCGGCCCCCGGGATATCCCGACGACGAGGCGATCGTGCCGCACGGGATGGCGGTCTCGCTGACCGCGCCCGAGGCGTTCCGGTTCACCTTCGACGCGGCGCCGGAGCGCCACCTCAAGGCCGCACAGCTGCTCGACCCCGATGCCTCCGGGTCGGGTCCCGACACGCTGCCCGACGTGCTGTCCCGGCTGATGCGCGACATCGGCATCCCCAACGGGCTGGCGGCGGTCGGCTACGGCGCGGCCGACGTCGATGACCTGGTCGCCGGCTCGCTGCAGCAGCAGCGGCTGCTGGCCACGGCACCCAAGACCGTGACCGACGAGGACCTGGCCGGTGTGTTCCAGGGCTCGATGGAGCACTGGTGACCGGACCCTCGGTCGGCGGGGGCGACCTGCTCGCGGAGCTGCGCCGCCGCGGCGTCACCGACGTCGACGACTCAACGCTCACCCGCGCGCTCTACTCCTCCGACGCCTCCCTCTATCGGGTGGTGCCCCAGGTCGTGGTCCGGCCGCGGCACCGTGACGAGCTCGGCGCGATCGTCGAGGTCGCCCGGACGAGCGGTGTGCCGATCACCATGCGCGGTGCCGGCACGTCGATCGCGGGCAACGCCGTCGGGCCCGGCATCGTGGTCGACACCGTCAAGCACCTCAACCGCGTGCTGGCCATCGATGCCGACGCCCGCACGGCAACGGTCGAGCCCGGGGTGGTGCACGCGGTGCTGCAGCAAGCGGCCGCGCCGCACGGCCTGCGGTTCGGGCCGGACCCCTCGACCCACACCCGCTGCACGATCGGCGGGATGATCGGCAACAACGCGTGCGGCTCGCGCGCGCTGGGCTATGGGCGCACGGCGGACAACGTGGTCGCGCTCGACTCGATCTTCCCGGCCGACGACGTGCCGGCCCGGCTTTCCGCTCTGGCCGAGGCGCACCTGGCGCACGTGCGGACGGCCTTCGGTCGCTTCTCTCGGCAGGTCAGCGGCTACTCGCTCGAGCACCTGCTGCCGGAGCGGCGATCGCTCGACCGGTTCCTGGTTGGGTCGGAGGGCACGCTGGGTGTGGTGCGTGAGGCGACGGTGTCGCTCGTGGGGGAGGAGCCGCGGCTCCTGGTCGCGCTGGGCTACCCCTCGATGATCGAGGCGGCCGACGCTGTGCCGGGTCTGCTGGCTGTGGATGAACAAGCTCGAGTGTCGGCGGCCGGTGCTCGACTGGTCGCATGCGAAGGCCTCGACTCCCGGATCGTCGACCTCGTGCGCGCTCGCGGCTCGGTGCCGGAGCTGCCGCCCGGGGCCGGCTTCCTGTTCGTGGAGCTGGCCGGTCCGGAGCCGGAGTCGCTGGTGACGCAGGTGCTGGAGGCGGCGTCGGCGCTCGGCCACCGGGTGGTGTCCGACCCGGCCGACGCGGCGGCCCTCTGGAAGATCCGCGAGGAGGGCGCCGGCCTGGCGGCCCGCAGCCTGAGCCGGCCGGCCTACTCCGGGTGGGAGGACGCGGCTGTGCCACCGGAGCACCTCGGGGCCTGGCTGCGCGACTTCGACGAGCTGCTTCGCGAGCATGGGCTCGACGGGGTGCCCTACGGCCACTTCGGCGATGGCTGCGTGCATGTGCGGATCGACTTCGAGTTCGACGACGGTGGGGCGCGCTTCCGCGAGTTCCTGGAGGCCTCCGCGCGGCGGCTGGCCGACTACGGCGGCTCGCTCTCGGGCGAGCACGGCGACGGGCGAGCCCGCTCGGAGCTGCTCCCGCTGATGTACGACGCGGAGTCGATGCGGCTCTTCGGCGCGGTCAAGGCGATCTGCGACCCCGACAACCTGCTCAACCCCGGGGTCCTGGTCGACCCCGCCCCGATCGACGCCGACCTGCGCCCGGCCCGGCCGCGGCAGGAGGTCCGCACCGCCCTCCGGCTGGTCCACGACGGCGGTTCGCTCGGCAACGCGGTCCACCGCTGCACCGGCGTCGGCAAGTGCGTCGCGCCGGCGACCAGCGGCGTGATGTGCCCGTCCTACCTCGCCACCCGCGACGAGAAGGACTCGACTCGGGGCCGGTCCCGCGTGCTGCAGGAGGCGCTCGACGGCTCCCTGGTCGGCGGGCTGTCCGACCCTGCGGTGCACGACGCACTGGACCTGTGCCTGGCCTGCAAGGGCTGTGCGTCCGACTGCCCCACGGGCGTCGACATGGCGACGTACAAGGCAGAGGCGCTCTACCAGAAGTACGACGGACCCGACGCCACCGAGCGACGGCCGCGCGGGCACTACCTGCTCGGCCGGCTGCCGAAGTGGGCCGCCCGGGCCGCACCAATGGCGCCGCTGGCCAACCGGATGGTGCGGCTCGGACCCGTTGCGCGGCTCGCCAAGGCGACGGCCGGCATCGACCAGCGCCGCTCGATTCCCGCGTTCGCGCCGAAGACACTGCGGAAGGAGCTCAAGAAGACCGACCAGCAGACTCAGCCCGACGTCTGGATCTGGGCGGACTCGTTCACCGACCACTTCTTCCCCGACAACGCGCACGCCGCGATCCGGTTCCTGGAGGCCGGCGGGCTCACGGTCCGGGTGATCGCCGACGACGCCTGCTGCGGCCTGACCTGGGTGACCACCGGTCAGCTCGACCAGGCGCGCTCGATCATGGAGCGCACGGTGGCCACGCTGGCGCCGTACGTCGCCTCGGGGGTGCCGGTGATCGGCCTCGAGCCGTCGTGCCTGGCCACCCTGCGCAGCGACGCGGTCGAGCTCACCGACAGTGAGCATGCGGTCACGGTCGCGCAGGGCGTGCTGACGTTCGCGGAGCTGGTCGAGCGCCTCGACGTCGCCCTGCCCGACCTCTCCGGCGTCGAGGTGGTGGCGCAGCCGCACTGCCACCAGTCAGCGATCATGGGCTGGGCGACCGACAAGCGGCTGCTCGAGCGGGCCGGGGCGACGGTCACCCAAGTAGCCGGCTGCTGCGGGCTGGCCGGCAACTTCGGCATGGAGAAGGGCCACTACGAGACCTCGGTGGCGGTCGCCGAGACCTATCTGCTGCCTGCGGTGCGCGCCCACGAAGGCGCGGTGGTGCTCGCTGACGGCATGTCCTGCCGGGTCCAGCTCGACGACCTCGCGGGTGTCGCGACGATGCACCTGGCCGAGCTGCTGGCTTCTAAGGTTGGGGAGTGAACCCCCGCCATCGCCGACTCGTGATCCCGCTCGCGCTGGTGGCACTCCTTCTGATCGTGGTGATCGCGGCGGTGGTGAAGTGAACGAGCCGTTGTTGCGGGCGCTGGCGCGGATGCGCACGCACCTGCTCGACCCCGAGGCCCTGGTGCGCGCCGTGGCCTCGGGCCGGCAGCGCGGCGAGGAGCCGAAGTGGCGGCGGGTCGAGCTCCGCTACGTCGACCTGAAGGCCGGCCCGCACCTGCAGGTGACGGCGTACGACCAGACCCAGGCCCACACCTCCAACCACGGCGTCGGCGACGAGGCGCGCGACGCGGTCGACGACCTGCTGGACCAGCCGTTCGGCAACTGGCACGTCGAGACCACGACCGAGACCCACCAGCTGCGGGTCACCAAGAAGCTGGAGGCGGTGGTGCACACCACCGCCCGCGCCGACGAGGTCGAGGTCGACCGAGACCACGACCGCGACAAGCACCGGCTGCTCAGCGAGGACGACCCGGTCTTCCGGGCACTCGGCCTGTCCGACGCAGAGGGTCGGATGAAGCCGAGCCGGCAGGCGAAGTACCGGCAGGTCGAGGAGTTCCTGCGGCTGATCGACACCTCGATCACCGATGCCCTGGCGAAGGGGCACCTGCGCACGCCGACGTCCGACGACCCGTTGCGGATCGTGGACCTCGGCTGCGGCAACGCCTACCTGACCTTCGCCGCGCAGCGGTTCCTCGCCGACGTCCGCGGCCTCCCCGTCCGGCTGACCGGCGTCGATGTGCGGGAGCAGTCGCACGAGCACAACAGCGAGCTCGCCACCCAGCTGGGGATGGACGCCGGCTTCGTGGTCGGCAGCATCGCCGACGCCACCCTGGACCCGCCGCCGGAGGTCGTGCTCGCGCTGCACGCGTGCGACACCGCCACCGACGAGGCGCTGGCCCGGGCCGTCGAGTGGGAGGCCCAGCTGGTGCTGGCCGCCCCCTGCTGCCACCACGACATCGCCGCCCAGCTGCGCAAGACGCCCACGCCGGCGCCGTACGCCATGCTCACCCGGCACGGGATCCTGCGGGAGCGGCTGGCCGACACCCTCACCGACGGGTTGCGGGCGGGGTTGATGCGGTTGCAGGGCTACCGCGTCGACGTCATGCAGTTCGTCGAGAGCAAGCACACCCCGCGCAACACGATGCTCCGGGCGGTGCGCACAGGTGGCCCGGTCAAGGGCGGCGGCGTGCGCAAGGAGTACGACGACATGGTCGCCACGTGGGGCATCCGGCCGCGCCTCGCTGAGCTGCTGGCCGACAGTCCGTGATCAGGCTGGCCCAGGTCATCACCGCAGCGGTGGTGGCGACCCCCTTCGCGATCGGCACGGCGGTTGCGGGGGGCGATCGGACAGCGGTGGAGTTCCGGTTCAAGGACCCGCAGATCGTCGAGTCAAGTGGCCTCGTCGCTCGCGACGGACTGTTCGTCACGGTCAACGACTCGGGCGACTCCGGCCGCACCTTCGTGGTCGACGGCGCCACCGGCCGCACCGTGGGTGGGGCCACCTGGTCGAGCGAGCCCGAGGACATCGAGGCGGTCGCCCCCATGCCCGACGGGTCGGTCCTCGTTGGCGACATCGGTGACAACAACGGCGACCGGGACTCGGTGACGCTGCTCGGGGTCCCGTCAGGACCTGCGACGGAGGAGGTGGAGCCACGCGAGCTCTCCCTCACCTACAGCGACGGGCCCCGCGACGCGGAGACGCTGCTCGTGCACCCCACGACCGGACGGGTGTTCGTGGTCTCGAAGTCGCTGCTGGGCGGCGTCCTCTACGAAGCGCCGAAGCAGCTCACCACCGACGGACCCAATCGTGCTCGAGCCGATCGGCGACGTGCTCGGCTTCGCGACCGACGGCGCCTTCTTCCCCGACGGTCGGCACTTCGTGCTCCGCGACTACGGGCGCGCGGTCGTCTACTCCTATCCCGGCCTCGAGGTGGTCGGTGAGCTCCGGCTGCCCAGCCAGCAGCAGGGCGAAGGCATCGCGGTCGACGACACCGGCGCGGTGTACGTCTGCAGCGAGGGGCAGTTCAGTCCGGTCTTCCGGGTCAAGGTTCCGAACGGGATCGCCCGGATCGTCGACCCACCTCCGCCGTCTTCCTCACCCTCGGCGACGCCGGCCGACGACTCCAACGGCCTGGTCGACGACGAGCTGGAGGTCGATCGTCCGACCTGGCTGTGGTTGCTCGGAGGCTTCGTGGGTATCGGCATGATCGTGGTACTCCTACGATCCCTCCGCCCGCGCTGATGGTGCGGCTGCGCAGGACCTCACCCGACCAGCCCGGCTGGACGCGGCGCCGGGCCGGGCGCGGGCTTCGTCTACCTCGACGAGGACGGCGACCGCTTGCCGCCCGAGCTGTCGCAGCGGGTCAAGGACCTGGTGATCCCGCCGGCGTGGCAGGACGTCTGGGTGACGCCGTACGACAACGGACATCTGCAGGCGGTCGGCACCGACGACGCCGGACGCCGCCAGTACCTCTACCACGAGGAGTGGCGTACTCGGCGTGACGCCGAGAAGTTCGACCGGATGCTGGAGTTCGGCCGGGCCCTGGTCAGGGCACGAGAGCGGGTGCTGCAGGATCTCGGTAGCGAGGGGATGCCGCTCGAGCGCGCGTGTGCCGCGGCCGTGCGGCTGCTCGACCTCGGCTACTTCCGGATAGGCAACGACGTGTACGCCGACGAACACGGCAGCTTCGGGCTCACCACGCTGGAGCGACGGCATGTCCGCCGGCAGCAGGATCGCCTCGTGTTCACGTTCGTGGGCAAGTCCGGCGTCGACCACCGGATCGAGATCGACGACGACACCGTGATCGAGGCGATCGAGGTGATGCGGCGTCGCAAGGGCGAGGACCTGCGGCTGCTGGCCTACAAGAACGGCCGCTCGTGGCGATCGATCCTCCCCGACCTGGTCAACGAGTACGTCCGCGAGAGCACGGGCCTCGATGCGACCGCCAAGGACTTCCGCACCTGGCACGCCACCGTGCTGGCAGCCGCAGCACTGGCCGAGACCGACGAGCCGGGCGAGAACAAGACGTCGCGCAAGCGAGCGGTGTCGGGGGCGATGAAGGAGGTCGCGGAGTTCCTGGGCAACACCCCGACCCTGGCCCGTTCGGCGTACGTCGACCCACGGGTGATCGAGGCCTACGAGCGCGGACGGACCATCCAGGGCACCACCCGGCGTCGCTACGACAACCCCGACGAGCGCCAGGCCGCACTCGAGCGGGCGACCCTCAAGCTGATCAAGGGGAGCTGAGACCTATGGAGATCACCGCGGTCGAGGGCGACATCACCCAGCAGCAGGTCGACGCGGTGGTCAACGCCGCCAACAACGGGATGCGCGGAGGTGGCGGCGTCGACGGGGCGATCCACCGAGCCGGCGGGCGCGCGATCCTCGACGACTGCATCGCAGCGCTTCCCCGATGGGCTCGCCACCGGCGACGCCGGCTGGACCACGGCCGGTGATCTGCCCGCGCAATGGGTGATCCACGTGGTCGGCCCCAACCGCAACGCGGGCCAGACCGACCGCTCGCTGCTGACCTCCTGCTACGCCCGCGCGATCGAGGTCGCCGAGGAGCTCGGCGCCCGCACCATCGCCTTCCCGCTCGTCAGCGCCGGCGTCTACGGCTGGCCCAAGGACGACGCGATCGCGGCCGCCATCGAGACCTTCCGCGAGGCCGACGCCCGCGGCACCCCGGTCACCGAGGCCCGCCTGGTCGCCTTCGACCACGCGACGTACACCCTGATCGCCGCCGCCCTGGCGGGGTAGTCCCGGGTCAGTGGCGGGTGAAATCGCCGATCTGACCCGCCACTGACCCGGGACTACCCCGGCGGGGGCGAGTCAGGAGTTGGCGACCACGTAGTCGATACAGGCGGTGAGGGCCTCGATGTCGGAGGGGTCGATGGCGGGGTACATCGCGATCCGGAGCTGGTTGCGGCCGAGCTTGCGGTAGGGCTCGGTGTCGACGATGCCGTTGGCGCGCAGGGTCGCGGCGATCGCGGCGGCGTCGATGGCGTCGTCGAAGTCGATGGTGCCGATGACCAGCGAGCGGTGCGCCGGGTCGACGACGTACGGCGTCGTGTACGCCGTCCGCTCGGCCCAGCCGTAGAGCAGGTCGGACGACGCGGTGGTCCGCTCGACCATGCCCTTGAGGCCGCCCTGGCTGTTCATCCAGTCCAGCTGCTCGGCCATCAGGAACAGCGTGGCGACCGAAGGGGTGTTGTAGGTCTGGTTCTTGGTGGAGTTGTCGATCGCGGTCGGCAGGTCGAAGAACGCGGGGATGTGGCGGTCCGAGGCTGCGATCGTCGCCGCCCGCTCCAGCGCGGCCGGCGACATGAAGGCGATCCACAGGCCGCCGTCGGAGGCGAAGCACTTCTGCGGCGCGAAGTAGTAGGTGTCGACCTCGGCCAGGTCGACGGGCAGGCCGCCGGCGCCGGAGGTGGCGTCGACCAGGACCAGGGCGTCACCAGAGCCGGCGGGCCGGACCACGGGGGCCATCACGGCGGTCGAGGTCTCGTTGTGCGCCCAGGCGTAGACGTCGATGCCGTCCTCGGCCACCGGGTCGGGCCGCGAGCCCGGCTCGCTCTTGATCACCGACGGGTCCTCGAGCCACGGGGCGGCCGCGGCCGCCGACGCGAACTTCGACGAGAACTCACCGAACGACAGGTGCTGGCTCTTGCGCTCGATCAGGCCGAACGTCGCGATGTCCCAGAACGCCGTCGCGCCGCCGTTGCCGAGCACCACCTCGTAGCCGTCGGGCATCGAGAACAGCTCGGCCAGACCTGCGCGCACGCGGCCGACGGTGTCCCTGACCGGCGCCTGCCGGTGGGAGGTGCCCATCAGCGTGGACCCGGTCGCCGCCAGCGCATCGAGGTGCGAGGTCTGGATCTTCGACGGCCCCGCCCCGAAGCGCCCGTCAGCGGGCAGCAGGTCGGCGGGGATGTGGAGGGCGTCGGTCACGGTGCAGCCTTTCGAGCGGGTCGAGGTCGGGTTGCTGACGACGCTGTCAGAGCCGTCTCTATTCTGGCAGCCCAAGAGTGATCGAACTGAATCGGAGGGCGGGCGTGGACGGTGGAGCCCTGCGGATCGAGCAGGTCGGCTACGGCCATGTCGACGCCACCCGGTTGATCGACGAGGTCCAGCTCGAGTACGCCGCTCGCTACGGCTCTCCCGACGAGGGCCCGATCGACCCGCTGATGTTCGACCCTCCGCACGGCAGCTTCTTCGTCGGGTACGTGGGTGACGCAGCGGTGGCCACTGGCGCCTGGCGGCGCCGACCGGTCGAGGCGTTCGGCACCAGCGCGACCGCCGAGATCAAGCGGATGTACATCGTCCCGGAAGTCCGCGGACGGGGTCACGCCCGGCGGATCCTTGCTCACCTCGAGGAGTCGGCTCGGGCCACTGGCGTGGAGGCGATGATCCTGGAGACGGGACTGCGCCAGCCGGAGGCGATCGCGCTCTACGAGTCCGCCGGCTACACCTCGATCCCGGCGTTCGGCCACTACCGTGACTCGCCCCTGTGTCGCTGCTTCGGCAAGTCACTGGTCGCGGCCGAGTCAGCGCGCACACCCGCCACGACCACGTAGCGCTCGTCGTCGATCTCCCGGCCCCAGTAGGCGGGTTCCTCCAGCGGGATCACATAGGCGGTGAGGCCCGTCGCCTCCACGAGCGCAACGGTCGCGGCAGCCGTCAGTCCTGCCCCCGTGGACCAGCTGCCTTCGATCAGCACCAGCCGGCCGCCGGACCGCAGCAGCTTCGCCCAACGAGCAAGTGCCGCTTCCGGATCGGGCAATGTCCAGAGCACGTGGCGGCAGAGCACCACGTCGTACGCCGACGGCTCCAGGGGCGGATCGGACGCGTCGCCGCGGATGACGGCCACCTCCGGCCGGCAGTCGGCCTTGACGGTGGCCTGCCGGACCATCTCGGGGGAGAAGTCGACACCGTCGACGGCGTAGCCCTCGTCGGCGAGCAGCACCGTCAACGTGGCAGTGCCGCAACCGAGGTCCGCGACCCGGGCGGGCGGCGGCGGCAGCAGCTCGGTGAGCAGGGTGCGCCAGCGGGCGCGAACGACAGGGTCGCGCAATCCGTGGTCCGGATCGTCGTCGAACCTCGCCGCCTCGCCGTTCCACAGATCGATCTGTTCCTGGTCCACCACTCGACCTTAGGCACTGCCCGGGACAGACTCTCCTCGTGCTGCTCCCGCCCAAGGTCGCCCACGGCGTGCGTGACGGCTCGGTCACCCTCGCTTTCCGCCGCTGGCCACGCCAGGACGTGCGGCCGGGCTCGGAGTTCCGCACCGCGGCCGGTGTCATCCGGGTGGAGGAGGTCTCGATCGTGGACGCCGAGGCGATCACCGACGAGGAAGCCGTGCTGGCCGGCCACCCGGACGCCGACGCCCTGCGCAAGCGCCTGCGCGACGACCCGAGCCTGCCGACGTACCGCGTGGTCATGTCGTGGGCCGGCGAGGACCCCCGTGTCGCCCTGCGGGAGTCGGCCGATCTCAGCGATGACGACGTTGCCGCGATCGACGCCCGGCTGGAGCGCCTCGACGGCGCGAGCAGCCACGGCCCCTGGACGATGGCCACCCTCGACATCATCCGCCGGCGTCCGCACACCCGCGCGCCCGACCTGGCCGAGGAGCTCGGCCGCGAGCGCGATCCGTTCAAGATCGACGTCCGCAAGCTGAAGAACATGGGCCTGACCCAGAGCTTCGAGGTCGGGTACGCCGTCTCCCCGCGCGGCGCGGCCTACCTCGCTCGGACCACCCGGGGCGTCACGCCACGTTGAGGTGCGGCGGAAGAGGTTCTCCGCGTCGACCGGTCTACTCGTCGAACCTCAGCACCGGGCCGAGGGCGCCGATGAGCGCGCCGGTGCACATGTCACGCAGAACGATGCGGGAGAAGGTCGGCCGCTCGAGCCACTCCACGCAGAGGACCCGCACGAATACCAGCCAGCTCATCAGCACCGGCGAGACCGAGTCACTGGCCGGCCCGTGGAGCCCGGAGGCGTGGAGCAGTCGGACCCGGAGCTCGGAAAGCTCATCGCTGATGATGGCTTGGATGGTCGGGTCGCCAGCCAAGGCACGGTTGGCGGCCAGGACGGTGTTGCGGTTCGCGACGAAGTAGTCGATGTGCGCATCGAGCCCGGCCGCCACCTGATCGATCAGCGGGAGGGACGGGTCGTCGAGCACGGTCTGGCCGAGCAACGAGTCGGCAGCGACCGTATAAACGGCGGCGAAGAGCTCGCGCTTGCCCGGGAAGTAGCGGTAGAGCAGCGCCCGCGACACGCCTGCTTCCTCGGCGACCTCGTCCATCCGGACCTCGTCATAGGGGAGGCGAGCGAAGTGCCGGGAGCCGATCTCGACCAGCTCGGCCCGCCGGGCGTCCGGGGTCAGCCGACGTCGCGTGGTCACCGGACCAGGTTAATTGACGCGTGTCCAGCAGCGTCGTATCTTGGAGACTGTTGGACAAACGTCTACTAAGGAATCGGACTCGTGGCCAGGACCTTGAAGTACCTCTCGTGGACGATGGGGCTCGTCTGCGCAGCCATCGGCATCTTCCACTTCGCACTGGGCATCGACTCGGTGCCGGGCGAGGGGTCGGCTGGTGCCACCGTCGACAGCCGGGAGCGGTTCTACGGCGCCGTCTTCCTCGGCTACGGGCTGGCCTGGATCTGGGCGGCCCGGCGCAGCCCGATCCCCGCCCGCGACGTGCGCCGGCTCACCGCGATCTTCTTCCTCGGGGGGCTGGGCCGGCTCCTGTCGATGCTGGTGCACGGGCAACCGCACTCGTTCCAGGTGATGCTGACCGTGATCGAGCTGGCCCTGCCGCCTCTCCTCCTCTGGCTCGCACCTGCCGACGAGCGGGTGCACCTGGCAGCAGGCCGGCCGGCCCCAGTGGAGTCCCGGGCATGAGTCCGGACGCGTTGTCAGCCGAGCTTCCTCGCCCGGAGCTCGGAGGCCATGGTCGCGGCGTAGGTCACTTCAAGAGCCAGGCCGCCTTCGACCGGTTCGCTGCGGCGTATGCGGACGCCTTCGCGCTACTGCCCCGCGAGCACCAGCGGCTGGACCTGGACACGTCGTTCGGCCGGGTCCGGTGCTATCGATTCGGTGCCGGACCCGCCACTCCGGTCGTGCTGGTGCCGGGACGCAACGCCTCGACCCCGATGTGGGCGGCCAACCTGCCGTTCCTGATGAAGTCCCGCCGGGTCTACTGCCTGGACGCCCTGGGCGAGGCCGGTGCCAGCATCCAGAGCCGGGCGCTGACCGGCCACGACGACCAGGCCCGTTGGGTGGCCGAGGCGCTCGGGCAGCTCGGGGAGGGTCCGGTGCATCTAGTGGGCTACAGCCTGGGCGGCTGGCTGGCCGTGCAGGTGGCGATCCGCCATCCGGACTCACTGCTTTCAGCCGCCGTGCTCGACCCTCCGGCGACCTTCGCGAGGCTGAGCGCGCGGTTCATCGCCGGCGGCCTCCTCAGCGCGGTCCCGGCGACGCCGGAGTGGCTCCGCCACCGGCTGCTCGGCTGGATCACGGGAGCCGCGCCGACCGAGGCCGTCGGACCCGAGGCCCGGTTGGCCATGGCTGCCCTCCGCGGCTTCCGGGTACGTCAACCGGTGCCGACCATGCCGAGCGAGCAACAGCTCCATGGGGTCGAGCTTCCGGTGCTCGCGCTGATCGGGGGTCGGAGCCGCGTGCACGATCCCCGGGCGGCCGTCGCCCGGGCCGACGTACTGCCTGCCGGAACGGTCGAGCTGTGGCCGGATGCCTCCCATCTGCTCAGCGCCGAGTTCCCGCAACGCCTCGCCGAGCGGCTAGACGAGTGGTGGGAAAGCTGATGGCGGGCTCCGATGACCTCTCGCGGCTCGCCCTCGTGGTGGTCGACGCCCAGCTCGGCTTCGAGGACTCGTCGTTCTGGGGGCGGCGCAACAACCCAGCGGCCGACCGCAACATCGCCGCGCTGGTGACGGCTTGGTCGGCGCGTGGTCGAGCCCTGGTCTATGTGCGCCACGACTCCGACAACCCCGGTTCGCCCCTGCATCCCACGCGTCCCGGCAACGGGTTCAAGGACTACCTGACCCCCACGCCGGACCTGCTGGTGGTCAAGACGGTCAACTCGGCCTTCCATGGGTCTCCGGACCTCGACCAGTGGCTGCGCGGCCAGGAACTGGCCGGGCTGGTCGTGTGCGGCATCACGACCAACCACTGTTGCGAGACCACCGCGAGGGTGGGCGGCAACCTCGGCCACCGCGTGCTCTTCGCGC
Organism: uncultured Actinomycetota bacterium; assembly: GCA_963769475.1. Taxonomy (GTDB): domain Bacteria; phylum Actinomycetota; class Actinomycetes; order Propionibacteriales; family Nocardioidaceae; genus Nocardioides. The sequence goes on from CAVYLX010000011.1 coordinate 553,195, forward strand.
TGGACGCGACGTACACCTTCGACCGAGCGGGCCCCGACGGTGTCGTGATGTCAGCCGACGAGCTGGCCCGAGCCACCGCGACCAACCTGCACCGGGAGTTCAGTGACGTGGTCACCACAGCCGACTTGCTATCCCGGGATTCCAGCTAGCTGAAGGAGTCGGATGACGAACGCGACTGTTCGGGAGTGGGTGGCGCGGCACGTGCGTGAGCTCCCTCTCGAGGGCGGCGACGTGCTCGCGATCCTGCCCGCGGCCACCCCTCCACGCCGCCACCCTTCACCGAGGCCGTGTTCGCCGGCACTCGTCGGCAGGCGGTGCTGCTCGACCTGCGCGCCGATCCTGACCCGCCACCCGACGTGGTGCGTTGGCTCCGCGCACCGCTCCACACCCGGTTCGTCGGCCCGGCGTACGACCCTCGGCGAGACGCCGACCACCACGTCGCGGCCGGGCCTCTCGCCGCGGCCGTCGACGCTCTGGTGCATGTCGAGCGGATCACCCTGACGGAGCGCAACGCGGCCCTCTAAAACAAATGGTACGATCGTTCGTATTATTAGTTGAGAGGAGGAGCAATGGCGCTGCTGATACCGGAGGCTCCCGCTTCCCAGGCCCCTCCGAGGGCGCAACCTCACCTACGCCGGGCCGCTGCGTGCGACCGCGAGGACCTGATCCAGTTCGTCGCGGACCTGTCCCCGTCGTCCAGCCAGCACCGGTTCCTGACCGGCATCGGCGGACGTCTGCCCAAGGCGATCCTCGACCAGCTGCTGTTCGGAGGGCGGGGCGGCGGCGCCGTGGTCGCCTTCGTGGACGGCAGGCTGGTCGGCCACGGCCTGTGGGCGAGGTCGTCGGGACCGGACGAGCCGGTGGCCGAGATCGCGCTGGTCGTGGCGGATGCGTATCAACGCCAGGGCATCGGCTCGCTGCTGCTCCAGGAGCTGCGCATCGAGATGATGTGCGCCGGGATCGAGCGCGTGCAGGTCGTGACCATCGCCGCCAACCGGCCAGTGCAGGGGATGCTGACCAAGAACCGTCCCGGTGCGAGGCCGACCGAGCGAGACGGCGCGCTATGGACCTACGACCTTCCGGTGCGACCATGACCCTCACCATGATCGAGGCAACCGACGGCCGGGTACGACGAGGCGACGCGACGCGACGGACCGTGCTGAAGCGCGCCGTCGACATCGCGTCGATCCAGGGCCTCGAGGGCTTGTCCATCGGCCAGCTGGCCGCCGATCTGAAGATCAGCAAGAGCGGGCTGTTCGCGCACTTCGGCGCGAAGGAGGAGCTGCAGCTGGCGACGATCCGGGCCGCCCGCCGCATCTACGCCGACGCGGTCGTGGCCCCCGCCAGAGAGGCGCCGGCCGGCCTGGAGCGGATCTGGGCGATGACCGAGGCCTGGCTGGCCTACTCGCAAGGGCGGGTCTTCCCGGGTGGCTGCTTCTTCGCCAAGGCGACCCACGACTTCGCCGGCCGCCCGGGGAAGGTGCGCGACGCGTTGGCGGCGGCGAACGCGGAGTGGATGGAGATCGTGGAAGAGACGGTGGAGGAGGCCCGCAGCCTCGGCGACCTGGTGCCGTCGACGGACTCCCGGCAGCTCGCGTTCGAGCTCAATGCTCTCTACGAGGGTGCCAACCTCATCTCGCTGCTGCGCGACGAGGACGACAGTGTCTACGAGCTGGCGCGACGCGCCGTGCGGGCTCGGTTGGAAGAGGTCACCGCGCGCTGAGGGTGCCCAGCTGCGCGGCACCGATCGCGGCGACCGGCTGGTCCGACTCGATCAGCCGCACCCGTTCGGCGAGGTCGAGCGAGGCCAGGAACGCCGAGCCCTCGGACTGCACGTGAAGCGAGGCCTGCACCGCCTCCCGGAGCGGCTCACCGAGCGCGGCCACCCCACCGCCGAGTACGACGTACTCGACGTCGACGCTGAGCATCAGCAGCCGCGCGGCCGCGGCCACGCCGTCGGCGAAGGCATCGCGCACCCGCACCGCCTTCACGTCTCCCGCCGCGGCGCGGGCGAAGACGTCCTGGGCGACCGGGATGCCGTTGGAGGTCGGCCACATCCGGGCCAGCGCCGCACCTGAGGCGATCGTCTCCAGGCAGCCGCGCTGGCCGCAGCTGCACGGCTCACCCGCGTGGTCGACCGGGATGTGCCCGATCTCGCCGGCAGCTCCGAACCGCCCACGTCGTAGGCGTCCGTCGAGCACCAGCCCGGCGGACAGGCCGGTGCCGATGCTGAGATAGGCCAGGTCGGCCGCCCCGAGCAGCTGGGCGGCACCCAGCGCGGCCACGTTGCTGTCGTTCTCCAGCAGCACCTCGTGACCGAGGTGCTCGCTCAGCAGGCTCTGGAGGCGCAGCGAGTCGCCGCCGACCTCGAGGTTGACCGCGTGCTGCATCGCGCCGTCGACGACTAGCCCTGGCACGCCGACGCCGACCGGCCCGCGGGGCACGGCGCCGGAGTCGCGCCGCAGCTGCTCGACGACCCGCCCGGCGGTGGCGACCACGCCACGCGGACCGGGGTCGGTGGGTTGGCGCACGCTCGCGAGCACCGTGCCGTCGTCGCCGACCACGACGCCGAGCGTCTTGGTGGCGCCGACGTCCAGCCCGTACGCCGTCACGCCGACCACCCGGCCGCGGCCAGCACCTGGGCGGCGGCTGCGGTGCAGGGCCGCGAGGCTCCGCGGGTGCAGATGCGGGGGACGTCGAGGTCGAGCGGGCCCGGCCAGCCGTACTCGACGACCACTACCGGTCCGGCCGCGGCGAGCGCGGCCAGCTGGGCCTGCACCCGTGGGTGCCGGTGGGCGTCCTTGACCTGCGCAATCACCGGCCGGCCAGGCGTGGCTGCGGGTCCCACCGAAAGCCCCCACGGCACGATCCCGACGGCTATGTTGGGGGTGGTGTCGATTTGGGTCACCGCGGCGCCGGCCAGGTCGGGGAGGTCGCCCTCGACGGTCAGCGCGGCCCGCGCACCGACGAGTTGCGCCTGCACGTCGAGCGCCGTCGGCGCGGGCGGGTTGGCCCGGCGCAGGGCGCTGGCCCTCTGCTGCGCGTCTTCGAGGCGCTGCTCGCCCAGCCGTCCCTCGGCGACGGCAGCGACGATCGCGGCCTGGACCGCGCGGATCAGCTCGGTCGACGAGTCGGATCCCAGGCACAGCAGGTCGGCCCCGGCGATCAGGGAGAGCACGGCCGCCTCGGGGATCCCGCGCTCGCCCGACGCGCCGGCCATGTCGAGAGCATCGGTGACGATCGCGCCGTCGTAGCCCAGCCGCTCGCGCAGCAGGCCGAGGACGGTCGGGCTCAGGGTGGCCGGCCGGTCCGGGTCGAGCAGCGGCAGCAGGAGGTGCGAGGTCATCACCGACGCGACGCCGCTGTCGATCGCGGCCGCGAACGGCACCAGCTCGCGCTGGTCGAGCGTCGCCAGGTCGGCGTGCACGACCGGGAGCGTCAGGTGGCTGTCGTCGCTGGTGTCGCCGTGCCCGGGGAAGTGCTTGGCGCAGGCCGCTACGCCGGCCGACTGCAGGCCGCGGACCCAGGCGGCGACGTGCTCGCCGGCCCGGGCCGGGTCGGAGCCGAAGCTGCGGACCCCGATCACCGGGTTGTCGGGGTTCGTGTTGACGTCGGCCACGGGCGCGAGAGTGAGATCGATGCCGGCCGCCGCGAGGTCCGAGCCGACCGCGCGCCCGGTCGCCTCGGTGAGCCCGAGGTCGTCGGCGGCGCCGAGCGCTGCCGCGCCGAGCACGGGGCTGCCGACGTCGGCGTACAGCCGGGTGACGTCGCCGCCCTCCTCGTCGGTGGCGACCACGGCGCCGGGTCCGGCCGCGTGGAGCTGGTCGACGAGTCGCCGGACCGCCGGGATGCCTCCGGTGGCAGCCGGCCCGAACAGGCAGACCCCGCCCAGGCCCTCGGCCAGCAGGGCTTTCAGGCCAGGGTCGACGTCCCGCCGGATCAGGCCGGGCAGCTGTACGGCGAGGGCGAGCCGGTCCACGCTCATCCCTTCACCGCGCCTGTCGTCAGCCCGGCGACCATCCGGCCCTGGACGAACAGGAAGAAGACGATGACCGGGATGGCGATCAGCGTGGAGCCGGCCATGACGGCGCCCCAGTCGGTGCCGCGGTTGACGTCGGAGAACGTGCTGAGCCAGACCGGCAGGGTCTGCCGGTCCTCGCGGGTCATCACGACGAGGGCGAGCGTGAACTCGTTCCAGGCCTGGATGAACCCGAAGACGCCGGTCGCGACCAGACCCGGCGCGAGCAGCGGGAACGTGATCCGGAAGAACGCTCCGACCCGGCTGCACCCGTCGACCATGGCCGCCTCCTCCAGCTCGATCGGGAGACCGGCGACGAAGCCGCGCAGGGTCCAGATCGTGAAGGGCAGGACGGCGGCGACGTAGAGCAAGGTCAGGCCGGCGACGGTGTTGGTGAGGTCGGCGCCGTCGAGCATCTTGTACTGGGAGATGAACAGGCCCTCGGCCGGGATCATCTGCACGATCAGCAGCACGAGCACGAAGGACTTGCGCCCGCGGAACTTGAACCGGGACAGCGCGACTGCTGCCAGGAACGCGAACACCAGCGCGACGATCACGGTCGCCAGGGTCACCATCAGGCTGATCTTGAGTGCTCCGAGGAACTCGCCGTCCTCGAACAGCCGCTGGTAGTTGGCGAACCCGCCACCGAACGGGTGCCAGGTCGGCTCGGGGGCGCGGATCTCGCGGCGGGACTGGAACGACGTCGAGACCATCCAGTAGACCGGGAACGCGAACACCACGAAGATCAGCAGGCCGATGCCGTTGGTCACGACCCGCGCGGCGGGCTTGGCGGGGCGGGTCATAGGCCTTAGTCCTCCTCGCGAAGCATGCGGAAGACGTACGGCGCGGTCAGGATCACCGTCAGCGCCAGCATGAAGATCGCCACCGCCGCGGCCGCGCCGAAGTCGCCCTCGCCGATGCCGGCGCGGTAGATGTAGGTGCCGAGCAGGTTGGTCTCGTGGGTGACGCCGCCGGCCTTCTGCAGCACGTAGATCTGGGTGAAGACGCGCAGGTCCCAGATGATCTGCAGCAGCGCCACGACCAGCAGCACCGGCATGATCGACGGCAGGATGATGTGGCGCAGTCGCTGCCGCGGGCTCGCGCCGTCCACCTCGGCGGACTCGATGACCTCGGCGGGCACCTGGGTGAGCGCGGCGTACACGGTGAACGCGACGAACGGCACGCTCATCCACACCACGATCACCGTGGCCACGAAGAAGAACGACAGTGGGTTGAGCAGCCACGAGTGGCCGTCGTACTCGGCGCCGAGGCGGGTGAGCACCCAGTTGATGACGCCGTACTGGCTGTCGAAGAGCCACTGCCAGACGGTCAGCGCCGCGAGCACGGGCATCGCCCAGGCCAGCAGCAGCGCCGTCTGCACCAGGAGGCGCACCGGCTTGGACATCTGGCGCATCAGCAGGGCGATCGCGCCGCCGATGGTCATGGTCAGGGTCGCGTTGACCAGGCAGAATGCCACGGTGCGCAGCACCAGGACCCACAGATAGCTGTCGTCGACCAGGTCGCGGTAGTTGTCGAGGCCGGTCCAGGTGGGTGGCTGGCCGAACTGCTGGGCCAGGCCGTACTCCTGGAACGACAGGAGGACCTGCCGGACCAGCGGGTAGCCGAGCGCCAGCACCAGGGCGATCAGCGCGGGAAGGATCAGGCCGTAGGGGAGGAGGCCGCGGGACGGCGTACGCCGTGCGGTGTGGCGGGCCGGTGGTTCGACCGTCTCGAGCACGTCCGTGAGCTGTGCCATCGACTCTCCTCCTTCCGGGCTCTCGTCAGGGCGTGGGGCGTTGACCCGTCAGCCCTTCGATACGGCTCGTTCCTCGCCTACTCAGGAACCGAACAAGATCGAGGGCGGACGGGTCAACGACCGATGTGGGTTAGTTGAGCTGTTCGGCCATCGCGGCGTCGGCGTCCGCGGCCAGGTCGGCCGGGTCACCGCCCTGCGCGAGGGCGACGAACATGTCCTCCAGGATGCGGGCACCCTCGACGCTGGCCCAGCCGGCCGCGGCCGGGGTGAGCTTCGCGTTGCTGGCCGCCTCGATGGTGGCCGCGGCGAACTCGTCGTCGCCGAGCAGCGACGTGAGCGAGGACTTGGCCGGGGTGAGGCCGTTCTCGGCGAGGATCGTCTGGTACTCGTCACTGAGCATCAGCGCGACCGCGTCCTTGGCGAGGTCCTGGTTGCCGGACTTGGCAGCCACGGCGATGTTGGAGCCGCCGAGCAGCACCGGTGCCGGAGAACCGTCAGCACCCGGCAGCGCGAAGACACCGATGTTCTCGACCATGTCCGGGCAGCCGATCTCGGGGTCGCTGATCAGACCCATGACCCAGCCGGGGGTCGACATCATGCCGACCTCGTTGTTGCAGAACGGCACCTGCGGGTCGGCCTCGTTGCCGTCCTTGGCCGCGCCGGACGCCTCGGTCATCAGGGTCTGGACCGTCTCCAGTCCGGCCTGCGACTCCGGCGAGGACAGAGCGCCCTGCCACTCGTCGCCGTCGGCGACCGCCAGGTCACCGCCGGCGTTCCAGATGAAGGTCACCGCGTTGCGCCAGTCCTGGCCCGGGAACCAGTAGCCGGAGAAGTTGGCCGGGTCCGGGTTGTCCTGCTTGAGCTTGATCGCCGCGTCGACGAACTCCTCGGTGGTGGTCGGCACCTCGATGCCGGACGCCTCGAAGAGGTCCTTGCGGTAGAAGACGTACTTCGAGCCCGCGTAGTACGGCACCGCGAAGACGTCGTCGCCGACGCTGCCGGCCTCGATGAAGCCCTGCAGCAGGTCGTCGCCGCCGAGCGCGTCGACCTCCGAGGTGAGGTCGCTGAAGGCACCGGCAGTCGTGAACGTCGCCGCCTGGGTGTTGCCGACCTCGACCACGTCGGGCGTCTCGGAGTCGCTGGAGAGCGCGGTCGTGAGGCGCTCGACGAGGCCCTCCCACTGCTGCTCCTCGATGGTCAGCGTGGAGCCGGGGTGGGCGTCCTCGAATGCGGTCTTCAGCCAGTCACGGGCCGCCTGGGGAGTGTCGGGGCCGTTGAGCCAGACCCGGATGTCGGCGGTCTCGGGGCCACCGCCACCGTTGCCGTCGGAGTCATTGTCGTCGCCGTCCGAACCGCATGCGGTCAGGGCGAGCACTGCCGACAGGGCGATGCCCAGAGGCAGGCCCAGCGTTGTCTTCATGCGCACCGGATGTTTCCTTTCGATGGGGTACGGACGTCTCTCAAGAGACACCCAGTTCTCCGGCCAGGACCAGCACTGCGGCCCCGACCAGTACGACGTCGTCCCCGAGAGTCGACGTTCGGACCACCAGCTCGTCACCGATCACAGGCATCGTGCGGTCACGGATGGTCTTCTCGACGGCGTCGCGGAGGGCGCCGTCGAGGAGCTCTGTTGGTCCACTCAGGACCAGTTCGTGCAGGTTGAGCGTGCCGATCACCGGCGCCAGCGCGGCGCCGAGCCGCTTGCCGGTCTCGGCGAGCATCCGCTTCGGCGACGCGGCCGCGGCCAGGCGGCGGCGTAGGTGCGGCTCGGCGAGGAGGGTCTCCAGGCAGCCGGTGCGGCCACAGGCGCACTGCTCGCCGCGTGGGTCGACGACCACGTGCCCGATCTCGCCCGCGGCTGCGCGGTGACCGTGCAGCAGCGAGCCCTCGAGGATCAGGCCGGCGCCGACACCGGTCCCGATCCGGAGCACCATCATCCCGCCGCCCTCGGCCTCGCCGTAGGTGTGCTCGCCGAGAGCGGCCGTGTTGGCGTCGTTGGCGACGAAGACGGGTACGCCGGTGCGCGCGCGGAGGCTGTCGGCCAACGCGGTGCCGTGCCAGCCGAGGTTGGGCGCGTCGAGGACGACGCCGCGGGCGTCGACGACACCCGGCGAGCCGACGCCGATGCCGAGGATCGGCTTGGTGGCGCCGGCGATCAGCTCGTCGGCGAGCTCGTGCACGAGGTCCTGCGCGGCCTGGCCGTGCCGGCCCTCCAGCGGACGCTCGGTGCGGGTGATCACCGTGCCGGCGAGGTTGACCACGGCGCCGAGGATGCGGTCGTCGGGGGAGAGATCGAGGGCGACGATATGGGTCGAGTCAGCGGCGACGCCGACCAGCGTCGGCGGCTTGCCGACCCGGCTCTCGACGGGAGCGCCGAGCTCCTCCACGAGCTTCTCGGTCACCATCTCGCCGACCAGGTCGGACACGGTGACCCGGGTCAGGCCGGTAGCCCGGGCGAGGTCGGCGCGGCTGGCCGGACCGTCGCGGAACAATGCCTGCAGCAGCAGCGAGCGGTGGTGCCGGCGGGCATCCTCCTGCAACAGCTTGCCGGTGGGTCGGAGCTGCCGGCCGACCGGCGTGACCTGCGTCATATAAGTTAGTTCAGCGGACTAACTAATCCCTGTCAATAGTTTCCACGAGATTTGACCGGGTCGTGACGTTGGCTGCGGGCGGGCCTCAGCCGGCCCACTCCTCCTGCCAGCCGTCGACCTCGTCGGCCTTGCGGGCGCTGGGGCCGACGTACACCGCAGAGGGCCGGATCAGCCGGCCGGTGCGCTTCTGCTCGAGGATGTGCGCCGACCAGCCGCCGGTGCGGGCGCAGGTGAACATCGACGTGAACATGTTGGCCGGCACCTCGGCGAAGTCGAGGACGATGGCCGCCCAGAACTCCACGTTGGTCTCGAGCACCCGGTCCGGGCGGCGCTCGCGCAGCTCCTTGAGGGCGGCCTGCTCGAGGGCTTCCGCAACGGCGTAGCGCGGTGCGTCGAGCTCCTTCGCCGTACGCCGCAGCACGCGGGCCCGGGGGTCCTCGGCGCGGTAGACGCGGTGACCGAAGCCCATCAGGCGCTCGCCGGAGTCGAGGAGCTCCTTGACGTAGGCCGTGGCGTCGCCGGACTTCTCGACCGCCTCGATCATGGTCAGCACCCGCGCGGGTGCGCCGCCGTGGAGCGGGCCGCTCATCGCGCCGATGGCTCCGGAGAAGGCGGCCGCGACGTCGGCGCCGGTGCTCGTGATCACCCGTGCCGTGAACGTCGAGGCGTTCATGCCGTGCTCGGCCGCCGAGCTCCAGTAGGCGTCAATCGCCTTCACGTGCTGGGGATTCGCCTCGCCCTTCCAGCGAATCATGAAGCGCTCGGCGAGGGACTCGCCCTTGTCGACCTCGCTCTGCGGCACGACCGCCTGGTTGAGTCCGCGCGCCGACTGGGCGGCGTACGACAGGACCATGACGGCCAGCCGGCCGATGTCCTCGCGGGCCTGCTCGTCGGAGATGTCGTAGGTCTGCCCGAAGCCGAACGCCGGCGCGAGCATCGCGACCGCGGCCTGTACGTCGACGCGAACGTCGCCGGTGTGTACCGGCAGGTTGTGCGGCTCGGCCGGAGCGAGCCCGGGTGTGTAGGACCCGTCGATAAGCAGGCCCCAGATGTTCTCGAACGGCACCCGCCCGACGATGTCCTCGATGTCGACGCCGCGGTAGCGGAGGGCGGAGCCCTCCTTGTCGGGCTCGGCGATCTCCGACTCGAACGCGACGACACCCTCCAGTCCGTGGTGTACCTCGGTCATGCCGCGCTCCTTCGTTCGACGAGCCCGTCGATCGGGTCTGCGATCTGGGGTCGGAGGCATTCTGCACCACTCGTCTACGGTCGGGGCATGGCCGATCTCGATCTCGCGTCACTCCGCGCGGAGTACGCCCGCGCCGGACTGGTGGAGGCGGACCTCGAGACGGATCCGGTGACCATGTTCCGGCGCTGGCTGGACGAGGCCCTGACGGCCGGTCTGCACGAGCCGAACGCCATGGTCGTGGCCACCGTTTCCGCCGAAGGGCAGCCGTCGTCACGGATGGTGCTGCTCAAGGGGCTGTCGGACGCCGGGTGGGTCTTCTTCACGAACACCCACTCCCGCAAGGGGATCGAGCTCGCCGCCAACTCGCGGTGCGCGCTGCTGTTCCCGTGGCATCCGCTGGAGCGGCAGGTCCGCATCGACGGCACGGCCACGCCGCTCGCGCCGGCCGACGTGGCGGCGTACTTCGACGTCCGGCCGCGCGGCTCGCAGCTCGGCGCCTGGGCGTCGCACCAGTCACGGCCCGTCGCCGACCGCGACGAGCTGGAGGCGGCGTACGACGAGATCTCGGCGCGGTACCCCGAACCCACGCCGGTGCCGGTGCCGGAGGAGTGGGGCGGCTACGTCGTCCGCCCGGAGGTCGTGGAGTTCTGGCAGGGCCGCCCCGGACGGATGCACGACCGCCTCGCCTACACCCGCTCCGGCGACTCCTGGACCACCCAGCGCCTCGCACCCTGACGGGGTAGTCCCGGGCTAGAGGCGGGTCATTTCCGGGATTTCACCCGCCTCTGGCCCGGGACTACCGCGAAAACCCTTTGTGAGTGAGTGCTCACTCACTTAGGATAAGCAGGTGGAGAAGCGGGAGCGGGCGCGGCCGATGGCGCCGGAGGCACGGCGCGACGAGCTGGTCTACGTCACCAGGACGCTGCTGCTGGAGCACGGGCGCGCCACCACGACCAAGCTGATCGCCGAGGCCGCCGGCATCGCGGAGGGCACGATCTTCCGCATCTTCCCGACCAAGGAAGAGCTGTTCCAGGCGGTCCTCGACGCAGAGTTCAGGCCGGACCCCTTCCTGGCCGACCTGGAGCAGATCTCGGTCGACCTCGAGCTGCGCGAGCGGATGCTCGCCCTGACCCGGCTGATGCAACGCCGGTTCCAGAGCATCTTCCGGATGATGATCGCGATCGGCATGCCGAAGCCGCCTGAGCGGCGCCGCGAGGACGACGAACAGTTCCGCACGTACGTCGAGCAGCAGATGACAGCGCTGCTGCAACCCGACGCCCGCGCCTTCCGGGTGCCGCTCACGCAGGTGGTGCGGATGCTCAGGCTGCTGACGTTCTCGGGCACCCACCCGCACATCTCTGACGACCAGCCGCTGACCGCCGAGGAGATCGTCGACGTGATCCTGCATGGCACCCTCCGCCGCAGTCCCCGACCTGGAGGGGAGGAGCGCTGATGTTGCTGCGCCTGATGCGCACGCACCTCGCGCCGTACAAGCCCTGGCTGAGCGTGATCGTGGTCCTGCAGTTCGTCTCGACCGTGTCCATGCTCTTCCTGCCCAGCATCAACGCCGACATCATCGACAACGGCGTGGCCACCGGCGACACCGACTACATCATGCGTCTCGGCATGGTGATGTTCGGCGTCTCGATGATCCAGATCATCTGCTCGGTGATCGCGGTGTGGTTCGCATCGCGTACGGCGATGGCGTTCGGCCGCGACCTGCGCTCGGCGGTCTTCCGGAAGGTGTCGTCGTTCTCGGGACGCGAGGTGGCGACCTTCGGGGCGCCGTCGCTGATCACCCGCAACACCAACGACATCCAGCAGGTCCAGATGCTGACCCTGATGACCTGCACGATGGCGGTCTCCGTGCCGATCATGATGGTCGGCGGCGTCGTGATGGCGATGCGCGAGGACCTCGGTCTGTCCTGGCTGCTGGCGGTCGTGGTGCCGACCCTGTTCCTCTGCGTCGGCCTGGTCGTCTCGCAGATGGTGCCGAGCTTCCGGCTGGTGCAGGAGCGGATCGACGAGGTCAACCGGGTGCTGCGCGAGCAGATCACCGGCATCCGCGTGGTCCGGGCGTTCGTACGCGAGCCCCTGGAGACCACGAGGTTCGCGAAGGCCAACGACGAGCTCACCGAGGTCTCGGTGCGCGCGGGCCGCTGGCTGGCCACGATGTTCCCGCTGGTGATGCTGGTCGTGAACGTCTCGAGCGTCGCCGTCATCTGGTTCGGCGGCCAGCGCGTCGACGACGGCTCGATGCAGGTCGGCGCCCTGACGGCGTTCCTGAGCTACCTGATGCAGATCCTGATGTCGGTGATGATGGGCACGTTCATGCTGATGATGATCCCGCGGTCGGCGGTGTGTGCCGACCGGATCGCGGAGGTGCTCGACACCGACTCGTCCGTGGTGCCGCCATCGGACCCCGATGCCGCCGGCCGACGTACGCGGCCACCTGGACCTCGACGGCGTCGGCTTCACCTACCCCGGTGCGGAGCAGCCGGTGCTGCAGGACGTCAGCTTCTCGGCGCGGCCCGGCCAGACGGTCGCGGTGATCGGCTCGACCGGTGCCGGCAAGACCACGCTGATCAGCCTGATGCCGCGGCTCTTCGACGCGACGGCCGGGTCGGTGCGGGTCGATGGTGTCGACGTACGCCAGCTCGAGCCGGACGCGCTCTGGTCGCGGATCGGGCTGGTGCCGCAACAGGCCTTCCTGTTCACCGGCACCGTGGCCAGCAACCTGCGCCACGGCAAGCCGGACGCCACCGACGAGGAGCTCTGGCGGGCACTCGAGATCGCGCAGGCCCGCGAGTTCGTCGAGGCCATGCCGGAAGGACTCGAGGCGCCGATCGTGCAGGGCGGCACCAACGTCTCCGGCGGGCAGCGACAGCGGCTGGCCATCGCCAGGGCGCTGGTACGCCGGCCCGAGATCTACCTCTTCGACGACGCGTTCTCCGCGCTCGACCTCGCCACCGATGCCCGGCTGCGCGCCGCGCTGGCGCCCGAGACGCGTGACGCCACCGTGGTCCTGGTCGCGCAACGGGTCTCCACGATCCGCGACGCCGACCTGATCCTGGTGATGGAGGACGGACGCGTCGTCGGCCGGGGCACCCACCACGAGCTGCTCGCCGACAACCCGACGTACCAGGAGATCGTCGAGTCCCAGCTGAGCGCGGAGGAGGCCGCATGAGCACCACCGCCCAGGATCCGGCTCAGCGCCCGGGCCAGATGAAGGAGACCGAGCGGGTCGTCAACACCGGGCCGACTCCTGGTCGCGGGCCGATGGCCGGCGGCATGGTCGGCCAGAAGGCGATGACCTTCGTGCCCTCCGCCAAGCGGCTGATGCGCCAGATGGCGCCCGAGCGCACCAAGGCGATCGGGGTCGTCGTGCTGGCGGTGGTCAGCGTGAGCCTGATGGCGTACGGCCCGCGGCTGCTCGGCCAGGCGACCGACCTGATCTTCGACGGCTACCTCGAGGACCGGCCGATCGACTTCGACGCCGTCCGCAACGTGCTGCTCACCGTGCTGGCGATCTACGTCGGCGCCTCGGTGCTCGGGTGGCTGCAGGGCTTCCTGCTCAACGACGTGGTGCAGGGCACCGTCCGCCGGATGCGCTCCGACGTCGAGGACAAGGTCAACGCGCTGCCGCTGGGCTACTTCGACCGGCAGCCGCGCGGCGAGCTGCTCAGCCGGGTCACCAACGACATCGACAACATCAGCCAGACCCTGCAGCAGACGATGAGCCAGCTGCTCACGTCGCTGATGACCGTGATCGCGGTGCTCGCGATGATGTTCTGGATCTCGCCGTCGCTGGCGCTGATCGCGCTGGTGTCGGTGCCGGTGACGATGTTCGTCACCGCCAAGATCATGGGCCGCTCGCAGAGCGAGTTCATCGCGCAGTGGCGGCGCACCGGCAAGCTCAACGCCCACATCGAGGAGAGCTTCTCCGGCCACGCCCTGGTCACGGTGTTCGGGCGGCAGGAGGAGATCCAGAAGACGTTCGAGGAGCAGAACGACGAGCTCTACGACGCGTCGTACCGCGCCCAGTTCGTGAGCGGTCTGATCATGCCGGTGATGATGTTCATCGGGAACCTCAACTACGTCGTGATCGCCGTCGTCGGCGGTCTGCGGGTGGCCAACGGCAGCCTGTCGCTGGGCGAGGTGCAGGCGTTCATCCAGTACACGCGGCAGTTCACCCAGCCGCTGACGACGGTCGCCTCGATGATGAACCTGCTCCAGTCCGGCGTCGCCTCGGCGGAGCGGGTCTTCGAGCTCCTGGACGCCGAGCAGCAGGTGCCGGAGTCGGCTGGCGACGGGGTGCCCGCCGTACGCCACGGTGAGGTCGCGTTCGAGCACGTCTCGTTCTCCTACGACCCGGAGCGGCCGCTGATCGAGGACCTGTCGCTGGTCGCGCGACCGGGCCAGACGGTGGCCATCGTCGGGCCGACCGGTGCCGGCAAGACCACGCTGGTCAACCTGGTCATGCGCTTCTACGAGCTGGACGGCGGCCGGATCACCCTCGACGGCGTGGACATCGCGGCGATGCCGCGGGCGGCGCTGCGCGGCCAGATCGGCATGGTGCTGCAGGACACCTGGCTGTTCGAGGGCACGATCCGCGACAACATCGCCTACGGGCGTCCGGGCGCCTCCGAGGAGGACATCCTCGAGGCCGCGCGGGCGACGTTCGTGGATCGCTTCGTGCACTCACTGCCGGACGGCTACGACACCGTGATCGACGAGGACGGCGGCAACCTGTCGGCAGGGGAGCGGCAGCTGGTCACGATCGCGCGGGCGTTCCTCTCCGACCCGGCGCTGCTGATCCTCGACGAGGCGACGTCGTCGGTCGACACGCGCACCGAGCTGTTGCTCCAGCACGCCATGTCGGCCCTGCGCAGCGACCGCACGTCGTTCGTGATCGCCCACCGGCTGTCCACGATCCGCGACGCCGACCTGATCCTGGTGATGGAGGAGGGCCGGATCGTCGAGCAGGGCAACCACGTCTCGCTGCTGGCTGCCGAGGGCGCGTACGCCCGGCTCTACAACGCCCAGTTCGCGGCGGCTGCCGCCGGCTGACGCTGTCTGGGCGATCTCGATACAGGTCGCGCTCTCGATCTCCCGCCCTGTTGTTGCCCTCGCAAGCTCGGTCAACGGGCGTGGATAACCCCTTGAGTGGGGTCGATCGGGGGCCTACCTTTGTCGGACACGGGAAAGGAGGTGGTCCGAAGAATGAATTCTTATAGGACGCGTGAGGTGGCTGCCCGCTAGCAGCCCAGCAACACTCGGACGGCATCGTTCGTTTGGCTGCTGGTGAATTCCAAGCGGCTACCCGACCCGCAGGTGATCCGGGACCACGTCCCCCGGAGCGGCATCTCCAGACCCTGGGCCCGACCCAGAGATGGACTGTCACACCTGCGGGTTGTCCTATGTCCGGGGTAGTCCCGGGTCAGTGGCGGCTCTTTCGCGCCGATTCACCCGCCACTGACCCGGGACTACCCCGCGAGGCGGGCCAGATGTACGCCGCGTCACATAAAGTTGCCAGCTGCAACCAATGAGGAATATGGTTGATCTCATCAACCTTATGTCTCTCATGAAGCGAGCAACTGTGACCGATGCAGTACCCGTAGAGCAGATCCGGGCAGATGACCCACCGAGAGGTGCTCGAGGCGCTGAGCGGGCTGTTGCTCGCGATGTTCGTCGCCATGCTCTCCAGCACGGTGGTGACCAACGCGCTCCCGCGGATCATCACCGACCTCGAGGGCACCCAGACCGGCTACACCTGGGTCGTCGTCGCCACCCTCCTGTCGATGACGGCGACCACCCCCATCTGGGGCAAGCTCGCGGACCTCTTCAGCAAGAAGCTGCTCGTGCAGAGCGCCCTGGTCATCTTCTCCGCCGGCTCCTTGGTGGCGGCGTTCGCGCCCAACATGGAGGTCTTGATCGGCGCCCGGGTGATCCAGGGGCTGGGCGTCGGTGGCCTCACCGCGCTGGTGCAGGTCGTGATCGCGAGCATGGTCAGCCCACGTGAGCGCGGTCGCTACTCCGGCTACATCGGCGCCACGTTCGCGCTCGCCACGGTGAGCGGCCCGCTCATCGGCGGCCTGATCGTGGACTCCCCGCTCGGCTGGCGCGGCTGCTTCTTCGTCGGCCTGCCCGTCGCGGCCCTGGCCTTCGGCGTGCTCCAGGCCAAGCTCCACCTGCCGGTCGTCAAGCGCCCGGTCAAGATCGACTACACCGGCGCCACGCTGATCATCGCCGGCGTCAGCATCCTGCTGATCTGGGTCTCCCTGGCCGGCCAGCAGTTCGAGTGGGCCTCCGCCACCACCGTCCTCCTCGTCACCTCCGGCATCGCCGTGATCGCCGCCGCTCTGTACGTCGAGGCCCGGGTGGCCGCCGAGCCGGTGATCCCGCTCCGCCTCTTCGCCGACCGCACCACGGCGCTCGCGACGATCGCGTCGGTGCTGATCGGTGTGGCGATGTTCGGCTCGACGGTCTACCTGAGCCAGTACTTCCAGCTCGCCCGCGGCATGTCCCCGACCGAGGCCGGCCTGATGTCGATCGCGATGGTCGGCGGCCTCCTGGTCTCCAGCATCGTCAGCGGCCGCATCATCTCCACCACCGGCTACTGGAAGCGGTGGCTGGTCGGCGGCATGGTCCTGGTGATCATCGGCCTGGCCCTGCTGAGCACCATCGACGACACCACCGACCTGGTGCTGGTGGGCACGTTCATGGCAGTGCTGGGCGTCGGCCTCGGCTCGACCATGCAGAACCTGGTGCTCGCCGTACAGAACAACACCGCGCAGTCCGACATGGGCGCCGCGAGCTCGGTCGTCTCGTTCTTCCGGTCCATGGGCGGCTCCATCGGCGTCTCCGTGCTCGGCGCGATCCTGAGCAGCCGCGTCGCGACCAGCGTCGCCGAGAGCACCGGTGGCACGGTCGACCACGAGAGCCACTCCATCCCCGACCTCAGCAAGCTGCCGGACCAGGCCCGGGTGATCTTCGAGCACGCGTTCGGCTCCGCGACCGGTCACATCTTCCTGGTGGCCACGCCGTTCGCGATCCTGGCGCTGGTCGCCGTGCTGTTCATCCGCGAGGTGCCGCTGCGCACGACGCTCGACCTGGGCGCCGAGCTGGTGCCCGAGGAAGCGGAGCTCCGATGAGCGAGAGCAGGGCGGACTCGATCCGGATGCTCGAGCAGGAGGTGGGCGTGCTGATCCGGCGCGTACGCCGGGTGATCGGCGAGCGCGCCCGGGCGGTGCACGAGTCGCTGCAGCCGGCGTCGTACCTGATGCTCGGCTACGTCGCCGAGAACGGTCCGATCCGGGCCTCGGCGATGGCGGAGATCTTCGGCATCGACAAGGGCGCGATCAGCCGGCAGGTCCAGCACCTGATCGACCTCGGCCTGGTCGAGCGCACGCCCGACCCGGTC
Organism: uncultured Actinomycetota bacterium; assembly: GCA_963769475.1. Lineage (GTDB taxonomy): Bacteria > Actinomycetota > Actinomycetes > Propionibacteriales > Nocardioidaceae > Nocardioides. The sequence continues at coordinate 570,172 of CAVYLX010000011.1, forward strand.
GACGGTCGCGCGACGTTGCTGTCGACCACCGACGACGCCGCGCACCGCATGCAGGACGTCGCCGAACACCGCCGCAAGTGGCTCGACGAGCAGCTGGGCGACTGGTCGACGGCAGAGCTCGACGGGTTCGTGCGCGTGCTCGGCCGCTACAACGCCGCGCTCAACCAGCCTGACCCGAGCTGAGCCACACGGCCGTGTTGGGCGGCAGGGTGGCGCCCACCGGACCGCTCGCGACCAACAGCTCACCGGGCGGCATGGGCAGGGGCCGGTCGCCGCAGTTCAGGGCGATCGTGACCGCTCCGCGGCGTACGACCAGCAGGTCGCCGTCGACCTCCACGTCCACCTCTGAGGGCGCGTCGCGGGTCCACTGTCGCCGCGCAGCCAGCGCCGACCGGTAGAACTCCAGCGTCGACGACGGGTCGCCCTCCTGCGCAGCGACGCTCAGCGATGCCCAGTCAGGCGGCTGCGGGATCCACGGCTGGCCGGTCCCGGGCCCGAAGCCGTACGGTGCCCGGTCGCCCGACCACGGGATCGGCACCCGGCAGCCGTCGCGGGCCGGGTTGCCGGTGCGGAACCACGCCGGGTCCTGCCGGTCTTCCGGCGCCACGTCGACCTCCTCGAGCCCGAGCTCCTCGCCCTGGTAGAGGTACGCCGACCCCGGCAGCGCCAGCGAGACGAGCGTCGCGGCGCGGGCGCGGGCGAGCCCCTTCGTGCCGCCGCCGTAGCGGGTGGCGTGGCGGTGCACGTCGTGGTTGCTCAACACCCACGTCGGCTCGCCGGCGACCTCGCCGAGAGCGGCGAGCGTCTGCTCGATCACCTTTCCGAACGCCGGCGCCGACCAACGCGAGAACAGCCAGTCGAAGTTGAAGGCCTGGTTGAGCTCGTCGGCGCGCACGTAGGCGGCGACCGCCTCCGGGGTGCGGGCCCAGGACTCGGCGACGGCCATCCGGTCGCCGTCGTAGTCCGCCAGGACCTGGTGCCAGCGCCGGTAGATCTCGTGGACCGCCGGCTGGTCCCACATCGGCTCGTCCTCGATCTCCTTCTCGACCATGCTCAGCTCGTGCACGGCCTTCTCGGCCTCGGTGAGCACCTGGTCGGGCAGGCCGTCCTTCTTGATCAGGCCGTGGGCTACGTCGACCCGGAAGCCGTCCACCCCACGGTCGAGCCAGAAGCGGAGCACCTCCTCGAACATCGCAGGCACCTCGGGGTTGAGCCAGTCGAGGTCGGGCTGGGTGGTGTCGAACAGGTGCAGGTACCACTGGTCGGTGTCACCGACCCGGGTCCAGGCCGGGCCGCCGAAGACCGACTGCCAGTTGTTCGGCGGCTTGGTGGCATCCTTTCCGCGGCCGGTGCGGAAGAGGTAGCGGGCGCGCTCGGGGCTGCCGGGCTCGGCTGCCAGCGCCGCCCGGAACCACTCGTGCTCGTTGGAGGTGTGGTTGGGCACCACGTCGAAGATCACCCGCAGCCCGAGGTCGTGGGCCGCCTCGATCAACCGGTCGGCGTCGTCGAGGGTGCCGAAGAGCTGGTCGACGTTGCGGTAGTCGGCCACGTCGTAGCCGTGGTCGTGCTGAGGCGAGGTGTAGAACGGCGTGAGCCACACCGCGTCGACACCGAGGTCGCTGAGGTAGGGCAGACGCGAGGTGATGCCGGGCAGGTCGCCGATGCCGTCGCCGTCGGAGTCGGCGAAGCTGCGCACGTAGACCTGGTAGACGACGGCATGCCGCCACCATTCCGTCACGAGAACATGGCCGGGTCGACGGCGATCCAGACATGGTCGGCCACGCCGACCAGGCCGCCCCGGCTGTCGTAGATCGACGACGAGGTGTGCTGCTTGCGCCCGTCGGCCTCGCGCGCGACGCCGATCACGACGTGTTCCTCGCCGATGACCGGCAGCGAGCCGACCCGGCTGGTCATCCGGCCGAGCACCATCGCCCGCTCGCCCATGTCGGCCGCCCAGGCGCCCACGCAGTCGAGGGCCGCCCAGGTGACCGCGAGCGACGCGCGGCGGTCGGCGCCGGCGTACTCGTGCCAGTCCTCGTGCAGCGACTCGTGCGGGGTCCAGGTGGCGGCGGCTCGCACCAGGCCGTCCTGGTCGGACACCTGGCCGGGGAAGATCCGGAGTCCGTCGCCGGGCTCGCGGCCGGGGCCGCACGCGAAGCATTCCGGGAAGGGGTGCCCGTCCAGGCCTGGGTACGCCGCCTCCGCGGCGCGCGCCTCGTCGAGCGGGACCGGGTCGACCCGCCTCGGCTCGGTGGCCGCGGGCCGGGCCTCCAGCACCGTCTCGCCGTCGTGGGTGGCGACCAGTCCGGCACCGTCGGACACCACGTCCATCGGTGTCTCGAGCGCGGGCGGACGGCGCAGGGTCACGGTCACCGCGGACCCGTGCGCGGGGTCCAGCAGCTGGGCGAGCGCACCTGCCGACCAGCCTCCGTTGCCCGACGACGTCGGGCCCCGAAAGCGCCGCGGCACCACTAGGTCGCGCTTGTCCTCGTTCGCTTCGTCGCCCACACCGTCAACCCTGCCACGAGAGCGAGGAGCACGACATTGTGGGCGTACTTGGCGAGCGCCGGTACGTCGCCGAGCGGGTCGGTCAGGAACGCGCCGGCTCCGGCCGCGACCAGCGCGCCTCCGGCGACCGCCACGGTGTGGGCGCTGGTCCAGCCGCTGCGCAGCGAGAGCCAGATCAGGACGACGGTGAGGGCGATGGCGATCAGCTCCAGGGCAACGGTGCCGGCAGCCGAGGGCGGCAGGAACGTGTAGCTCAACGCCACAGCGCACCCGCCGAGCCCGACCAGCCAGGGCGCCGGTGCCTCGCCCGCGACCCGGTCGCGACGAACCCTCCGGGTCGCGACCGCGGCGGTGATCAGCAGCAGCACCACGACGGAAGCCACCGCGACCTGGGTCAGCGACGCGTGGTCGGCCTCGCTGTTCAGGTGGTCGCCGAGCACCAGGGCACAGGCGGCGACGTAGAAGAAGGCGGTGACGACCAGCCCGACCCGGCCCAGCCAGGGTCGGCGGACCGCGTCGCCCGAGAGGCCCTGCACGACCGCGATGGGGGCGCCGAAGCTGAGCACGACGTGGCCCCCGACGAAGGTGAGGGCGGTGTAGACGCTGATGCCGAGCGGCCCGATCGCGGTCGGCACGGTGATGTCGTCCCAGTAGGGGATGTCGCGGTAGTTGATGCTGAACATCGACTGGTCGACGATGCCGGCCTGGATGAGCCCGGCGGCCGCGGCGAGCAGCAGGATGCCCGGCCAGCGCAGCCCCAGCCGGACCGCGGCCTCCCGGATCAGCAGCGCCGGGGCGCCGTACAACGGCGAGAAGATGAGCAGGCCGCCGAGCAGGACCAGGGCGTCGCCGGTGGTGTCGTCGTAGCCCCAGAGGTACTCGGCGCACACCGGGGAGAGCACCAGGAGCGCGAGAGCCCAGGGCCAGCGTCGGTGCCCGTCGGTCGACATGGCCCGAGGCTAGGAGCGCGGGTGGGCTCCGGGTAACCGCCCGAAGTCGACGCCGCCCAGACCAAAGTCAGCGCCGGATCTCCTCCCAGCGGGCCAGCGCCTCCTTGCGCTCCTCCGCATGGTCGACGACCGGCTCGGGATAGCCGACGCGGGCGCGGTCGTCGGGGGTGGGCTCGTGCGGGTCGCCAACGTCGGCGAGCTCGGGCACCCAGCGACGGACGTACGCCGCCTCGGGATCGAACTTCCGGCTCTGGGTGGTCGGGTTGAAGACCCGGAAGTACGGCGCCGCGTCGGTGCCGCAGCCGGCGGTCCACTGCCAACCGTGCTGGTTGGACGCGAGGTCACCGTCGACCAGCCAGCGCATGAAGTGGCGGGCGCCGTGCTGCCACTCGATGTGCAGGTCCTTGACCAGGAAGCTGGCCACGATCATCCGGACCCGGTTGTGCATCCACCCGGTCGCGCGGAGCTGGCGCATGCCGGCGTCGACGATCGGGAAGCCGGTGCGCCCGCGACGCCACGCGTCGAAGTGGCTGTCCGGGCCGTCGGGCTTCACGTAGCGCATCCCGGCGAACTCGGACCGGAGGTAGTGGCGGGCGGTGTGCGGCTGGGCGTGGAGCACGTCGGCGTAGAACTCCCGCCAGGCCAGCTCCTTGCGGTACGTCGCTGCGCCCTGTGAGCGGAGCCGCCCGAGGTCGGCCAGCATCGTGCGCGGATGGATCTCGCCCCACTTGAGATGTGGCGACATCTGCGAGGTCCCGTCGACTCCGGGCTTGTCGCGGTCGTCGTCGTAGCCGGCGACGCGGTCGAGGAAGTCCTGCCAGCGGCGCCGGGCAGCTGCTTCGCCTGCCGGCGGCAGCTCGATGCCGTCAGGGAGTGCGGGGTCGGGGATGTCGGTGGTGTCAGGCAGCGTGGTGACCCACGACGGACGGCTCGGCGGGTCGATCGGGGCACGCCAACCGTGGTCGGCCCACGCGCGCAGGTAGGGCGTGAAGACCTTGAAGGGCTCGCCTTCGCCGGTGGTCACCCGGCCCGGTGCGACGGCGTACGGCGAACCAGTGCGGACCAGCTCGATGCCGGCGTCGGCGAGTGCCTGCTCGACGTCGGCGTCGCGTCGGCGGCCGTAGGGACCGAAGTCGGCCGAGATGTGGACTCGCTGGGCGCCGACCTCCTTGGCTGCGAGGACGACCCGGCGGACCGGGTCGCCCCGGACCACGCTGAGCGGGATCCGGTCGGCCAGATCGCGCAGCGAGGCGGCCAGGTAGGTGCGGCGTACGTCGCCCGCAGGACCCCACAGCACCGGGTCGAACACGAAGAGCGGGAGCACGGCGCCGTCCGCGCACGCCTCGAGCAGGGCGGGGTGGTCGGCGAGCCGCAGGTCGCGCCGGAACCACATGACACTCGTAGGCGAGCCGGACTCCATGTCACCCATTGCCCTCGACCCTGTCAGGCAATGCCTCATGAGTAAGAATGGGCAGGTGAACACCCCACGCTGTTCTTCTCCTCCCCCGCTTCGCTCCTCCGGCGAACAACACCGCGGGGACCCCAAAAGATGAGCGATCTCATCGACACCACCGAGATGTACCTCCGGACCATCTATGAGCTGGTCGAAGAGGGCATCACGCCGCTGCGCGCCCGGATTGCCGAGCGGCTGCACCAGAGCGGGCCCACCGTGTCGCAGACCGTGGCCCGGATGGAGCGCGACGGCCTGGTCACCGTGGAGGGCGACCGCCACCTGGAGCTCACCGAGGAGGGTCAGCGTCTCGCCACCCGGGTGATGCGCAAGCACCGCCTCGCCGAGCGCCTGCTGACCGACGTGATCGGCCTCGACTGGGAGCTGGTGCACGAGGAGGCATGCCGCTGGGAGCACGTGATGTCCGAGAACGTCGAGCGGCGCCTGCTCGAGCTGCTCGACCACCCCACGGAGTCGCCGTACGGCAACCCGATCCCGGGCCTGCGCGAGCTGGGCGAGGTCGAGGTCGGCGAGGAGTTCATGTTCGGCGTCGAGCCGCTCTCGAAGGCCGCCACCGAGGTCGAGGGCCGGGTGCTGGTGCGCCGCATCTCCGAGGAGATGCAGAAGGACGAGGTCCTGATGAGCGCCATGCGCCGGGTCGGGGCGTTGCCCGACAAGACCATCACGGTCATCGCCACCGCTGACGGCGTGCTGGTCGGCTCCGGCGGCGAGACCGCCGAGATCGTGCCCGAGGCGGCCGACCACATCTTCGTCAGGAAGATGTGAGCACGGGCGCCAACGCGTCCAGGAACTCAGAACAACCCGCTTCGACCTTGCGCGTCGCCAGGTCGTCGCCGCGAGTGAGGCCCCGGTTGACGATCACCACGGGTGTGCCCGCCTTGGCGGCCCGGCGGACGAACCGGAACCCGCTCATCACGGTCAGGCTCGAGCCGGCCACGAGCAGCGCGCCGCCTGACTCTGTCAGCGCGTCGACCGCGGCATAGCAGCGCTCGACCCGCGGAGGCGGCACGTTCTCGCCGAAGAACACCACGTCCGGCTTCAGCACGCCGCCGCAGCCGTCACAGGGCGGCACCGCGAAGTCGTGGGTGTCGTCGAGCTCGACGTCGCCGTCCGGGCGTACCTCTACCTCGGCGTGCCGGGTCTCCCACCCGGGGTTGTGGTGGGTCAGGCGTTCGTGCAGAGCCGCCCGCGACGACGTCCGCCGGCAGGCCAGGCAGACGACGTCGGCGATCCGCCCGTGCAGGGCGACCAGGCGGCGCGAGCCGGCGGCCTCGTGGAGGCCGTCGACGTTCTGGGTGATCAGCAGCTCCGGGTCGAGCCGGGCCAGGGCAAGGTGTCCGGCGTTCGGAGAGGCTTGCTTCATCCGGCCCCAGCCGAGGTGGCTGCGCGCCCAGTAGCGCTGCTGCGCGACCGGCCCGGACACGAAGTCCTGGTAGGTCATCGGCATCCGCGACGGTGAGCCCGGACCGCGGTAGTCGGGGATGCCGGAGTCGGTCGAGAGACCAGCGCCGGTGAGCACCACCAGCGGACGGCCGGCCAGCAGCTCGAGTGCGGCCTCGGTCAACTGGCGTACCGCGCCGCGCTGCGCGCGCGCCGCTTCTCCGCCTCGACCTCGCGGTTCTTGGGCGGCGCCGTGGTCACCAGGTCTGCCAGGAGATGTTCGGTGACATGCGCGATCTCCTTGACCGCGGCGTAGAACACCTCCTCGTTGGCCTGCGACGGCTTCGTGGTCCCGCTGACCTTGCGCACGTACTGCAGCGCGGCGGCCGTGACCTCGTCACGGTCGGCGGGCGGGTCGAAGTTGTTGAGGGGTCGGATGTTGCGGCACATGTCTTCAGATTACGTCGGCCAGCGGCGTCTCGACAGGCTCGACGACCGGTGGTCGAGCTTGTCGAGAACCGTCACAGGTCGAAAAACTTCGCGCCGTCGCCGGTGCTCATCACCACTCGGCCGTCGGGGAGCGGGACCAGGCGGAGGTCCTCGATCTCGACGCCGTACTCCGCCTCCACCATCCGGTTGGTCAGCTGGCCGTCCGCGAGGGAGAGCACGGAGACCCAGCCGGTGCGGCCGTTCCAGCCCTTGGAGATGACGGTCAGCGCGACCCGCTCCGCCGGCAGCCAGGTGAACTGCCGTGGGTCGACACCGGCCAGGGCCTGGGTGCCGTGGGCGTAGCTGACCAGGTCCTTGCGGCGCGGGTCGGTCAGGTCCTTGACCTTGAACAGCCCGGCCGCCGCGCCCCAGCCGCCCTTGCCGGACGGGTCCCTGGCCCATGCCGATCAGGCGGTTCGGGCCGAGCGGGTGGAGGTACTCGGAGAAGCCCGGGATCTTCAGCTCACCGATCAGGGTCGGGTCCTCGGGGTCGGTCAGGTCGATCGTGTAGAGCGGGTCGATCTGCCGGAAGGTCACCAGGATCGCCAGCGAGCCCATCCAGCGCACCGACTGGATCGTCTCGTTCTCGCCGAGCTTGTCGAGCCGGCCGACCTCGACCAGCGCGTCGCCCTCGCGCCGCAGGTTCACGATCGAGTTGAAGTTGCCGGTGCGCTGGGACGGGGAGACCGCCAGGTGCAGGGTGCCGTCGTGCTCGTCCATCGACCAGCGGTCCTGCACCATGCCGTCGACCTCGCCGGCGCCGACGTACGACGTGCCGGTGGTGGTCAGGTCGAAGTCGAAGACGTGGGTGGTGCCGGCCTCCTCGTTGGCGGCGGTGGTCCGGGTGAGCGGGCAGAAGTCGAAGCAGCCACTCCACTCGGTGGGGGACGAGCCGAGGTAGAGGTGATCCTCGGAGGCGTAGGCCAGGGGAGCGCTGGCAGCCAGCGCGGTCACGTCCCAGGTCGTCGGCTCGGCCGCGTCGAACCCGACCACGCTCATCGTGTCGAGCCCCAGGTCGTCCTTCGGTACGGCGACGTCCTCGCACTCGGCGAGGCGCTTGTCGGTGCCGCCGTCGACCGAGCCGGTCGGCAGCCAGTCGGAGATGGTGGTCTTGCGCACCAGCGCCTCGTTGGCCTTGAGCGCCGACTGCTCGGTGAACGGCTGCTTGCCACCAGTGGGCTGGACGAAGTCGAGCTCGGGCAGGCCGGCCGCGGTGATCAGGCGGACGGTGTCGCCGTGCAGCCGGGCCGTGATCAGCGACGAGTCGAAGTCCATGGTGGCCGTGATCTCGGGCTTCACCGGGTCGCTGACGTCGATGCTCAGCACCCGGGTGGTCGGCGGTGCGCCCTCGTTGTAGCCGTAGCCACGCTTGACGTGGGTGCCGTCGTTGCCGATCACCGTGACCGTGTCGCCGGCCAGGAACATCTCGCCGTCCTCGAGGTCGCCCAGGTCGAGCTCCGACTCGCGGACGACCTCGGTGCCGGTGACGTCGTCGGTGGTCAGGGTGCCGTCCTCGACCCGGAAGAGCTGCTCGCCGTTGGTCTTGACCACGTCGAGCTCGTCGACGTCCTGCTCCTGCACGTTGGTGCCGGTGTCGCTGCTCTCGGCGCGCTCGGCCATCGGGGCGGGAGCCAGCTCGGAGCTGAGCTGGTCGGCGTAGGCCAGGCGTGACGCGGTCTCTCGCACCGAAGTAGCGGGAGAGGCGAAGTCGACGGTCCCGCCCCGCAGGTCGTAGAAGGGAGAGCCCCACCCGTACGGCCCGACCAGCTCGAGGCCGCGCTCGACGTAGTAGTCGAGCAGGTCGTCGCAGGACTCACCGGCCATCAGCTCGCCGTGGAAGGCGGCCGGCTGAGCCGGCGTGTCGCCGGCCGGGCCGGTGGCGCTCGGGCCGGACCCGTCCGGAGGGGCTGGGCGACGTAGGTGCCGATCACGAAGGCGGTGCCGAGGGCGGCGAGCGCGGCGATCGAGGACATCGGGCGCAGCATCCGGCGGCGCGACCGGCGCGGCGACTGGGCCCGCGCCTGCCGCAGGATCGCCCCGGTGGGCGCGGGGCCGACCGGCAGGTCGTCCCAGAGGTCTTCGAGGTCACTCATGTGCGGTTCCTTTGGTGACGTCCGCGAGGTGGCGGTCGGCGGAGAGCTGGGCGAGCGCCCGGGACAGCCGGCTCTTGACGGTGCCCGCGGGGACGCCGAGCACCTCGGCGGTCTGGGCCTCGGTGAGGTGCGTGAAGTAGCGGAGCACCACCACGTCTCGGTTGACCTTGCTGAGCTTGTCGAGCGCCCGGTGGATGGCGTCCGTGGTGTCGACCTCGGCGGTGACGTCGCGCTGGAGGCGGTCCGGCACGTCCTCGGTGGCGCGCTCGCGCCACCAGCCGCGCCGGTGCGTGTCGCGCAGGGCGTTGATCAGCATCTTGTAGACGTAGGCGTCACGGTTGTCGGCGGCCGAGACCCGTGGCCACGCCTGGAAGCACTTGACCAGGGTGATCTGCGCGAGGTCCTCGGCGTCGGCCATCGAGCAGCCCAGGAAGACGGCCGAGCGCACGAGCGTGCCCCAGTTGTCGTCGGCGTACGCCGCGAACTCTGCTTCGTGATCCATGACTCCCCTGATGGTGCCTGTCATGGGTACGACGCGAGCTGGTTACGCCCAGGTTCCATCCAATTGCGGCGTGCGAGAGCATGAGCCCATGGCAGCGACCAGCAAACCCCGCCCGTTCGACCTGGTGATCTTCGGTGCGACGGGGTTCACGGGTGCCCTGACGGCCGAATATCTGGCCCGCAACGGCCCCAAAGGACTGAAGTGGGCCCTGGTCGGCCGCAACCGCGACAAGCTCGAGGCGGTGCGCAACCGGCTGGCCGACCTCGACGAGGGCCTCGCCAAGCTGGAGCTGATCGTCGCCGACGCGAGCGATGCGAGCGCGCTGGCCGACGTCGCAGCCCAGACCCGCGTCGTGATCACCACGGTCGGCCCCTACCTCCACCACGGCGGCCCGCTCGTCGCCGCCTGCGCCGAGGCCGGCACCGACTACGTCGACCTGACCGGCGAGCCGGAGTTCGTGGACCGGATGTACGTCGAGCACCACGCCACCGCCGAGCGCACCGGCGCCCGGATCGTGCACGCCTGCGGCTTCGACTCGATCCCGCACGACCTCGGCGCCCTCTTCACCGTGCAGCAGCTCGCCGCCTCCGGCCCGGTCACGATGCGCGGCGTCGTGCGCGCCAGCGGCATGTTCTCCGGCGGCACCTTCCACTCGGCGATGAACGCGATGTCGCGGGCGCGCCTGATGAAGGAGGCCAGCTCGGCTCGTCGTCGTGCGGAGGGCAAGCCCGCCGACGGCCGCTCGTCGCGACCGGTGGCCGGAAAGCCCCACCGGGACAAGTTGCTCGGGCTCTGGCTGCTGCCCATGCCGCTCATCGACCCGCTGATCGTGGCCCGGAGCGGGGCCGCGCTGGCGGCGTACGGCCCCAAGTTCCGCTACTCCCACTACGCCGGTCTCAAGACGCTGCGCTACGCCGTCGGCGGCGTTGCCGGGGTGAGCGCCATCGCCGTCTCCGCGCAGGTGAAGCCGCTGCGCAACCTGCTGCTCAGCAAGGTCAAGCAGGGCCACGGCCCCGACGAGGCCAAGCGCGAGAAGTCGTGGTTCAGCGTCGACTTCGTGGCCGAGGGTGACGGGCGCAGCATCCACACCAAGGTCTCCGGCGGCGACCCCGGCTACGGCGAGACCGCGAAGATGCTGGCCGAGTCGGCGCTCTGCCTCGCCTTCGACGACAACCCCAAGACCGCCGGGCAGGTCACCACCGCTCAGGCCATGGGCGACAACCTGATGGCCCGGCTGCGGGCAGCCGGGATCAGCTTCGAGGTCGTCTCCTAGGCGGTCACCCGGTTGAAGAAGTCGATGATCACGTCCAGCGACTCGCGCTGCACGTCGTCGATCTCCAGGACCCCGGCCTCGTCGGTCTCGGGGTAGATGTAGCCGTGAATGTGGTGGCTCCAGGTCCGCCACTCCACGTCGTCGCGCATCTCGGCGAGCAGGTCGTAGGTCAGCCGGAACACGCCCTGCAGCTCGTCCTCGTCGCGACCCAGCACCAGCACCGGGATGTCGACTCCGGAGAGCCGACGGGTCACTTCTTCGGGGTCGGCGATCCGGCTCCGGGCGAGCTCGACGCTGCGCAGCTCGAGGCTGTCGATGTCACGCAGCCCGTCGACCTTGACCACGGTCGGCTCCTCGTCGAGCCGGAGCATCAGCACCTCGTGCGAGGCCGGCTCGGCGGCGACTCCCGCGCGGAGCAGGCCGGGGTACTGCGAGCACAGCTTGAGCAGCATCTCGCCCGCGTGGCTGACGCCGAGGTGCAGCAGCTTGTCGGCGTCGATCCGCGGGTCCTGGGCGACGTGGCGCAGCACCGAGACCTCGTCCTCGTACTCCAGCGGGGCCCGGTTCGTCATCTCCATGCCCTGCCGGCCGCCGATGGTGAGCTCTCCGCCGTCCTCGTAGCCCAGCTCGACCTCGGTGCGGTAGCGCGTCCAGGCGCAGGCATAGCCCTCTTCGAGCAGCCGGTCGGTGATGTGGCGGAAGCGGTGCACGTAGTCGTGGAGCCAGGTGATCCCGCCGCCGCCGTTGCCGCGGCCGAGCCAGACGAACGGGTGGGGTCCGGGACCTTCCGGCACGCGCAGGGCGTACGCCGTGTAGAGGCCGTCGAGGGTCTCGGCCAGGAAGTACTCGGCGGGCGGGCCGCCCAGGCTGTCGTCGACCGAGACGGGCTGGCGAGCGGGGTCCCAGGAGGAGGCCACTGCGGGAGGCACGGGAGACATGGCCGTGAATGTAGTCACAGAATGCAACCGTTTGCAATAGGTCAGCGCGCCGGGCCGGTCGAGCCCCTCACCGACAGTGAGACGGGCAGCAGCACCGAGCGCGGGGGCCGCCCCGGCTCGGCGACGGTGTCCAGGAGGAGGCGGGCGGCCTCGACGCCGATCTGGTGGTGCGGGACCGCGATCGAGGTCAACGGAGGGCGCAGCTTGTCGAGGAAGGGCATGTCGTTGAAGCCGACCACGCTGATGTCATCGGGGCAGCGGAGGTCGCGTTCGGCGAACACGTCGTAGCAGCCGAGCGCGATCAGGTCGTTGCCGCCCAGGACCGCGGTGAAGTCGGTGTCGTTGTCGAGCAGCTCGCGCACGGCCGCGGCGCCGGCCTCCTCGGTCCAGTGGCTGCACCAGCGCAGCAGCGCCGGGTCGTCGTCGAGCCCGAGGTCGCGCACTGCCGCTCGGAACGCCCGGGCCCGGTTCACCCCGGTCGAGGTCGTCTCCGGTCCGGCGAGATGCGCGATCCTGCGGTGGCCCAGCTCAGCCAGGTGCTCGACGGCGAGCTGTACGCCGGCGGCGTCGTCAGCGGTGATCGTCGAGACGTCCATGCCCGTCGGCCGACGGTTGACCATCACCATCGGCACGCCCTCGCGGTGGAGCTCCACGAGCAACGGGTGGTCGAGCAGGCCGGTGGCCACGATCAGGCCCTCGACCTGGCGGGACCGCAGCGACTCGACCTGGGTCCGCTCCCGGACCGGGTCGTTGTCGGTGTTGACCACCAGGCCGCTGTAGCCGGCCGCATCGAGGACCTCCTCGATGCCGCGCACGATCGGAGGGAAGAGCGGGTTGGTGAGGTCGGGGATGACCAGACCGATGCTGGTGGACTTGGAGGTCTTCAGGCCGCGGGCGATCGGGTTGGGGCGATAGCCGAGCGACTCGGCCACCTTCATCACCCGCCGCGCGGTGTCGGGGTTGACCAAGCCACGGGTGGCTGGGTTGAGCGCGCGGGACGCGGTGGCGGGATGCACGCCCGCAGCTTCGGCCACGTCTCGCAAGGTCGATGGCGGCACGCTTCATCCTAGGTTGCTGTCGGGGGGCCGCTGCCAGCGACGCCGGCCCCAACCCGCGCCGACGGCGAGGGGTACGGCCAGCACGGCGCAGGCGGCGTAGATGAACGAGTAGCGGCCGGCCTCGGCGAGTCCGGACACCACGACCGCCGCGAGCGCACTGCCCACGAAGAGGGAACCGGCGAACAGCGACACGACCGTGGCCCGGGCCGCAGGCAGCACCTCGGTTGCCCATGTCTGCAGCGAGGAGTGCATCGCGGTCCAGGCCAGCCCGAACAGCACGGCGACGGCCACCGCCATGGCCGGTTGCTGGGACACCGCGAACAGGCTGCAGCCGAGCACCGCGCTGCTGCCTCCCATTGCGATCAGCCAGGCGGGATGCCAGTGGGCCGAGAGCCGGCCCACCAGCTGCGAGCAGGCGAAGACGGACAGGCCGTAGACGCCGGTCACCGCGCCGGCCAGGGCCACCGTGGCGCCGGCGTCCTCGACGGCCGGGGGCAGCAGGGTCAGGCCGCCCAGCAGGACGGCCCCCTCCGCGAAGGCGAAGAGCAGGACGAGCAGGGCGATCCGGGAGCGCGACACCGCCCGCAGCGGCTCCAGGAGGGAGGCCGGACGGTAGCCGACCTCGGGCTCGGGGAGCCGTCGTAGCAGCCACACGAGGACCAGGGCCGCGACGCCGGTGACCACGAACGTCAGCCGCCACGAGAGCCCGTCGGCCAGCAGCCCGGCGCCCACCGAGGCCAGCGCGGTGCCGGTCGCGACCCCGACCATCAGCCGGGCGATCTGACGTTGTCGCACCGACGCCGGCACGGTGTCGCCGAGGTAGATCAAGGTGGCGGGGTACGCCGCGCCGAAGAAGCCGCCGGCCAGGCCACGGGTCACCGCCAGCACGACCGCGGTCCCGCTGAGGGCCGACCCCAGGGTGGCCAGTCCCGCGAGCAGCAGGGTCAGTCGCATCGTGCGGACCCGGCCGAGGCGGTCCGAGACCAGGCCCCACGCCGGCTGGCTGAGGCCGTAGGCCAGGAAGTAGGCGCCGGCCGCCCGCACCACGTCGGCGAGCGGCACGCCGAGGTCGTGGGCGATCACCACCAGCATCGGCGGCATCGCGAACCGGTCCAGGGTGCTCACGAACCCGGTCGCCTGCAGGAGCAGGATCGGCGGCCGGGAGCGCTCGGGCACGGCGCCGGCGGAGCGGGAGCGCACGGGCCGAACCTAGCGGACGCTGCAGTCGATTGCGGAACCGCCGTTGACGCCTCTCTCGGGCCGGGCCTACGATCACCAATCGTTTGCATCGCCGCCCGCACTCCCGAGGAGCACCCGCATGGCTCGCACCCAGGCAGCACTGAGCACGGCCTCCGCGGAAGGACTGAGCCTCCTGTCGCACCACGACCTGGACGGCCGGGGCGACGGGATGCAGGTGCTGCGGGAGGGCGACGTGCTCTACGTCGCTCACAACGGCACCTCGGGAGCCGGCACCTCGATCCTGGACGTCTCCGACCCGGCAGAGCCGAAGCTCGTCCGGCAGTGGGACGCGCCGGCCAACACGCACACCCACAAGGTGCAGATCGCCGACGGGCTGCTGCTGGTCAACCACGAGGGCTTCCCCCTCCGCGCTCCTGGTCCGCAGGGACCCTGGTCGGCCGGGCTGGCCGTCTACTCCCTGGACGACCCGCTCGACCCGCAGCAGATCGGGTTCTGGGAGTGCGGCGGCCGCGGCGTACACCGGATCGTGTGGGAGGGCGGCCGCTACGCCCACATGTCGGCCACGCCACCGGGGTTCAACGACCGGATCTGGGTGGTGGTCGACATGGCCGACCCCACCAACCCGGTGCCGGTGGCGAAGTGGTGGTGGCCCGGCCAGTGGGTCGAGGGCGGCGAGGAGCCGACCTGGCCGGAGGGCAAGCGGTACGCCGCCCACCACGCGCTGATGGACGGCGACCGCGCCTACCTCGGCTACGACGACGCCAACCTGATCGTGCTCGACGTCTCGGACATGACCAACCCGGTCGAGGTCGACCGGCTCAGCTGGGGCGGCGACGCCACCCACACCTGTCTGCCGCTGCCGGGCCGCGGGCTGGTGATGGCGACAGACGAGCAGCAGAAGGACGGTCCCGGGGCCCGCGAGCTGTTCATGCACGTCATCGACGTGTCCGGCGACCAGGCGCGCTACGTGTCGCAGTTCCCCGGTCCCGTCGGTGACTACGCGCAGCAGGAGCTGCGCTTCGGGCCCCACAACTTCCACGAGAACCGAGCGGGTTCCTACCGCAGCGAGCGACTGCTCTTCGCGACCTACTTCAACGCCGGCCTGCGGGTCTACGACACGGCTGACCCCGAGCACGTCGTC
The DNA here is from genome assembly GCA_963769475.1 of uncultured Actinomycetota bacterium. Classification (GTDB taxonomy): domain Bacteria; phylum Actinomycetota; class Actinomycetes; order Propionibacteriales; family Nocardioidaceae; genus Nocardioides. The sequence goes on from CAVYLX010000011.1 coordinate 585,175, forward strand.
GAGGTCGGCCACTGGGTCTCCGAGCCGCCGGCGGGGTCGCCGGCCCCGCAGGCGAACGACCTGTTCGTCGACTCCGACCAGCTGGTGTGGGTGACCGACCGCGGCACCGGGGGCGTGGCCTGTCTGCGTCCGGACGAGCGCCTCGCGGCGCTCATGCACGAAGCGGCTCTGCCAGCCCCGGCGGTCTAGCCGATGCGGGCGGTCCGCGGTGCGGACGTCGACCCGCGGAGGACGAGCGAGACGGGCAGGAGCACCGACCGGGCCGGTCGGCCCGGGTCCGCGATGGCCTCGAGGAGCAGTCGGCCCGCCTCGGTGCCGATCTGGTGGTGCGGGATGGCGACCGTGGTCAGCGGCGGCCGCAGCTTGTCCAGGAACGGCATGTCGTTGAAGCCGATGACGCTGATGTCGCCGGGGCACGAGATGTCCCGCTCGGCGAAGACGTCGTAGCAACCCAGTGCGACCAGGTCGTTGCCGGCGATCACGGCGGTGAAGTCGGCGCCGCTGTCGAGCAGGGCGCGCAGCTCCTCGGCGCCGGACTCCTCGCTCCAGTAGCCGCACGCGCGGATCAGCGACGGGTCGTCGTCCAGCCCGAGGTCGCGCACCGCGCCCCGGAACGCTCGCGCCCGGACGACGCCGGTCGAGGTGTTCTCGGGTCCGGCCAGGTGGGCGATCCGGCGGTGTCCGAGCGAGGCGAGGTGGTCGACCGCGAGCCGGACTCCGCTGGCGTCGTCGGCGGTGATGGACGAGACGTCGAGGCCGTCCGGGCGACGGTTGACCATCACCAGCTGCACACCGTCGCGGGCGAGCTGCTCCAGCAGCGGGTGCTCGAGCCGGGCGGTGGCGATGATCAGGCCCTCGACCTGGCGGGATCGCAGCGACTCGATCTGCGACTGCTCGCGGCCGGTGTCGTTGTCGGTGTTGACGATCAGGCCGCTGTAGCCGGCGGCCTCGAGCACTTCCTCGATGCCGCGCACGATCGGGGGGAAGAGCGGGTTGGTGAGGTCGGGGATGACCAGGCCGACCGTGCCCGACTTGGAGGTCTTCAGGCCGCGGGCGATCGGGTTGGGCCGGTAGCCGAGCGACTCGGCCACCTTGATCACCCGACGCGCGGTGTCGGCGTTCACCAGTCCCCGCGTCCCGGGGTTCAGGGCGCGCGAGGCGGTGGCTGCGTGGACTCCCGCGGCCTCGGCCACGTCGCGGAGAGTGGGTGCCGGCATCCGCTCATCCTAGGGGTGCGGCCGGGCCCCAGCGGGCGTTGACGCTGCCCAGGGCGCCGTCTATCGTGCAAACGATTGCGCAAACCTTGTCTGTCCAGGAGGAACCCCATGACCCAGCCGGCTGCCGCCCCCGGGCACACGTCCGACGGCATCGACCTGGTGGGCTACCACGACCTCGAGGGCCGGCCGGCGTTCAAGCTGGCGCTGCAGACAATCGGGGACCGGTGGTACCTGTTCGCGACCCACTTCTGGGAGTCGCGGCTCAGCATCCTCGACGTGACCGATCCGGCCGACCTGCGAATGGTCGCCAGCCTCGAAGGGCCCGAGCGCAGCGCGACCTGGCAGGTGCAGGTGGCCGACGGCGTGATGGTGCAGGGGCTCGAGCACCGGCCGGAGGCCTGGGGCGGCGACCCCGACCATCCCGGCGACGAAGGGATCCGGTTGTGGGACGTGGCGGACCCGACCTCGCCGACCCTGCTCGGCCACTGGCGCACCGGTGCGCACGGCGTACACCGCAGCCACTACGACGGCGGCCGCTACGTCCACGTCGCCGCGAGCAAGCCGGGCTACGAGGGCAACATCTACGTCGTCCTCGACATCGCCGACCCGCGCCAACCGGTGGAGGTGGGGCGGTGGTTCCTGCCCGAGCAGTACGTCGCCGGCGGAGCGAGCCCCGCGACGCGGATCTCCTTGCACGGCCCGCCGTACGTCGTCGGCGACCGCGCCTACCTCAGCTATGGCGCCGCTGGCGTGGTGATCCTCGACGTCTCCGACGTGACCGCGCCTGTGCTCGTGTCGCGCCTGGACATCGGAGCGGCGTTCTCCAGCCGGATCGCCATGCACACGGTGGTGCCGCTGCTCGACCGGAGCCTGCTGCTGGTCAACACCGAGGCGATCGCCGAGCTGTCCGAGGAGGCCTACAACTTCGCCGGAGTCGTCGACATCCAGGACGAGCGTGAGCCTCGGCTGATCTCGCTGATGCCGGTGCCCGTGCCGGGTCCCGAGGCGGCGTACCCGAACTTCAACCGCCGCGGCGGGCGCTTCGGTCCGCACAACCAGCACCACCCGCAGGCGGCCGATCTCCTCCACTCCGACCACCTCGTCTTCATGACGTGGTTCAACGCCGGGGTGCGGATCTTCGACATCAGCGACCCCTACCTCCCCCGCGAGGTCGCGTGGTACCTCCCGGACGATCCGACCGAGCGCCGCGGCCTGCTGCCGAAGACGCTGGTGACCCAGTCCGAGGACATCCTGGTCGACGCTCGCGGCAACATCTTCTTCACCGACAAGAACCACGGGCTGCACGTGGTGCGGATGCGTGAGGCCCCGTCATCCGCGCCCCAGCGGCCGTGAGCGGGAGGGTTGACACTCCTTGAGACGCTCTCCTACATTGCCAGCGCAAACGTTTGCCATCGCAGTCGGTGGCCGGGCAGCCGCCCGTACCCCCAGAGGAGGCACCGTGCAGACGGAGGTCAACCCCTCGGACGGCGAGAAGCTGTCGACGGTGGTCGCCAACTGGCTGCCCAGGTTCCTGGCCAACGGCCTCGACGCCCTCCAGGTGCAGGGCGTCCTCGCCGGGATCGACCGCTGGGACCAGTGGGCCGACGCCTGGACCGCCTCCGCGCAGGAGTGGGAGGACCGGGCGGTCGTCGCGCAGCAGGCCGGACACGAGATCAGCGCGGGGCAGTACTTCCAGCGCGCCGCGCTCACCCTCCAGTTCGCCCAGTTCGTGCTGACCGAGGACGAGGTGGCCCGGGAGGCCATCCACCGGCGGCAGGTGGAGCTGTTCCGGATCGCCGCCCCGCTGCTGCGCCCGCCCTCCCAGGCCGTCGAGATCCCGTTCGGGTCGACCCGCCTGCGGGGATTCCTGAGGCGGCCGACGGCCCGTCCCGAGATCGGGCTGGTGCTGCTGATGCCAGGACTGGAGTCGACCAAGGAGCAGTTCTCGACGTACGAGCCGTACTTCCTGGACCGCGGCCTGGCGACGCTGTCGTTCGAGGGTCCGGGGCAGGGCGAGACCTGGTACGACACACCGTTCAGCGACGCTGCCTTCCAAGAGGCGTTCGCTTCCGTGGTCGCGTACGTCGCCGGCCTCGGCGACATCGAGGAGAGTCGCGTCGCCCTCGTGGGCACGAGCTTCGGTGGCTACCTCGCGCTGAAGGCGGCGTCCAACGGCGCCGAGCTCGCCTGCGTTGTCGACATCGCGGGACCCTACGACCTCGCGGCCTTCGACGAGCTGCAGCCGGTCCTCCAGGACGGCTTCGCCCGCCTCGTCAAGGCACCCGACCTCGCCACCGCGAAGGCGCGGCTCGAGGACGTGAGCCTCGACGGCGTACTCGATGGCGTGCGCGCCCCGGTGCTGATCGTGCACGGGGGCAAGGACGCGGTGATCGTCCCCGAGCACGCTCACCGGATCAAGGAGGAGCTCCAGGAGCGCGCCGAGCTGTGGTTCGAGCCCGAGGGCAACCACGCCTGCAACAACATGTTCTCCGTGATGCGCCCGGCGGTGGCCGACTGGGTAGCCGACCGGGTGACCGAAGCGGGCAACCGATCATGACCGCCAGGGACCCACTGCACGCGGGGGACCTCTTGGTCGACCTGCTCATCGCCCACGGTGTCGACACCGTCTTCGGACTGCCCGGCGGGCAGACCGCCGCGATGTACGACGGCATCGACGCCCGCGAGGGGGAGATCCGGCACATCGGGGTACGCGACGAGCGCTCCGCGGCGTACGCCGCCGACGCCTATGCCCGCCTCACCGGACGGGTCGGAGTCTGTGATGCGACAGCCGGCCCGGGTGCGGCCAAGCTGCCGTCCGGGCTCGGAGAGGCGCTCAACTCCTCCATCCCGGTGCTCGCCATCGTCAGCGAGCTGCCGTCGGCGACCGAGGCGCGCCGCTACCGCGGGGCCACCTCGCAGGGGATGGACCAGGCCGGGTTGCTCGCGCCGGTCACCAAGTGGCTGGCGACCGTGCGTCGGCAGGAGGACCTCGCCCCGCTGGTGCGGCGCGCGTTCCGCGAGGCCACCACCGGCAGGCCCGGCCCCGTCGCCCTGATCTTCCCGCAGGAGGTGCTCGACGAGGCCCCTCGGCTGCCCGCGGTGGACGTCGATCCGCACGCGGCCAGGTTCGGCCGCTTCCCCTCGATCCGGGCGGTGCCCGACCCGGTCGACGTGGCCGCGGTGGTGGACTTGCTCGGCCGAGGCGCATCGGCCTCTGCTCGTCCTGGGCGGCGGAGCGCTGGCCGCCGGTGTGGCCGACCTGGTGGCACCGCTCGCCGAGGTGCTCGGGGCCGGCGTCGCCACGACGTTCTCCGGCAAGGGGTGCATCGACGAGCACCACCCACTGGCCGTCGGTCTGCTCAGCCAGATGGGCACGACCGCTGCGGCCGAGGCCGCGGCGGAGGCCGATCTCCTGCTCCTGGTCGGCTGCAAGGCCGGCAGCGGCACCACGCTGGGCTGGGCCCTGCCTCACGACGGCCAGCTGGTGGCCCAGATCGACGTCGACCCGGCCGAGCTCGGTCGCGACTTCTCGGTCGCGGCGTTCGTCCTGGCCGACGCCCGGGCCGCCCTGACCGCGATCGGCGCGGCCGTGACCACCGACGGCTGGACGGGCGTCGACACCTCGGCCTGGCGCGGACGGATCGCCGAGGCCGCGGACGCCTGGCGTCAGCGCCGGGACAGCGAACGTGGTTCCGATGCCTCGCCGATCAGCCCGCAGCGGGTGATGGGTGAGCTGCAGCGCCTGCTCGGCCCGACCGACGTGGTCGTCGCCGATGCGAGCCTCGCCAGCGGATGGGTCGGCTCGTACCTGGAGCAGTCGGAGGTCGGCCGGCAGCTGCTCTTCCCGCGTGGGCTCGCGGGGCTCGGCTGGGCGGTCCCGGCCGCACTCGGCGCCGCCGTGGCGCGGCCGGAGTCACGGGTCTACGCCCTCATGGGCGACGGGGCTCTCGGCTACACCGTCGGCGAGCTGGCGGCACTCGTGCAGCACCGGCTGGACGTGACCCTGATCGTGCTCAACAACAGCTCCTACGGCTGGATCCGCTGGTACCGGCGCATCGCCTTCGAGCGCGGCTGGGAGGACGACGACTTCGTGCCCACCGACTACGCCGCCGTGGGCAAGGCCTTCGGGCTCGCGACCGAACGGGTGGAGAAGGCCGGCGATCTCGCGGGCGCCTTGGCCCGCGTCGGCGGCGAGCCGGGTCCCGGCCTCGTCGAGGTCGTCTCGTCGGTCTGGGACACACCGGTCGAGGGTCATCGACGAGCACTCGAGACAGGCACCAGCGGCGGATACGGCTCCTAGCCGCGCCGGATCACACCGATCGACGAATACCCGCTCGGGCCACGAAGAAGAGGAGCAACGCTCATGACGGAAGCGGTCGGCAGCAGGCATCTGGCTGGCATGACCCAACCCCAGGCCGCCGCGGCACTGGCGAAGGGCACGGCCATCGTGGTGTCGGGCAGCGTCGAGCAGCACGGCGGACACCTCCCGCTGGGCACCGACGCCTACGCAGCACTCACCGTCGCGGAGCGGGTCGCGGAGCGCATCGACGCTCCGATCCTGCCGCTGTCGGTCGTCGGCGTGGCGCCGTACCACATGTCCTGGCCGGGGTCGCTCACCCTGAAGCCCGACACGTTCATGCGGCTGCTCTTCGACGTCTGCGAGGGCTTGGCCGCGGCCGGCGTGACCAGGGTGATCATCGTCAACTGGCACGAAGGCAACACGCCGTCCATCCGCCTCGGCGCCGACCAGGTGCAGCAGCAGCTGCCCCTGCGGGTCGTGGTCGTCGAGTCGCACATCATCACGAACAGCCTGTTCCCGGACGAGATGGAGTTCACCCACGCCGGCGCGATGGAGACCGCCGCCGTGCTGGCCTACCAGCCGTCCTTGGTGCATCTCGACCAGCTGACCACCGGCAGCGAGGTCGACGCCGGCAACGAAGGGCACGCGCTCTTCCGGCGCCGCGACATCTTCCCCGTGCTCCGTGACTTCCACGAGGTCGCCGAGCACGGCTGGTACGGCTCGCCCGGGAGCGTCAGCGAGGAGAGGGCCGAGGAGATCTTCGAGGCAGTGGCCGACTACGTCGTCGACGGACTGGGGTCGGTCCTGGCGGCGCTCGACAGGTTCCCGGTAGAAGGGTGACGAGATGACCGAGACGATGAAGGCCGCAGTCCTGCGGGGCTGGAACGACCTCGGGGTCGAGGACGTGGAGCGACCCACGCCCGGACCGCGCGAGGTGCTGGTGCAGGTCAAGGCCTGCGGGCTGTGCGGCACCGACCTGAAGATGGTCAAGGGTGGCTTCGAGGGCCGCTGGCCACCGGCGCTGCCGTTCGTGATCGGGCACGAGTGGTCGGGCCAGGTCGTGGAGATCGGCTCGGAGCTGGAGAACCTGCCGTACGCCGTCGGCGACCGGGTCGTCGCCGAGAACCACGCCGGCTGCGGCGTCTGCCCGATGTGCCGGGCCGGCAGCTACAACCTCTGCGAGGGCGTGAAGCGGCCGGGCTACAAGCTCTACGGCCACACCGCACAAGGCGCCCTGGCCGAGTACGCCGTCCGCCCGCCCGTCGTACTGCACCGGATCCCGCCGGAGATCTCCGACCTCGAGGCCGCGCTGGTCAACCAGGGCGCGATGACCGTGCACGCACTCCGCCGCGTGCAGTTCCGAGCCGGGTCGTCGGTGGCGATCTTCGGGCCCGGTCTGCTCGGCATGCTCACCGCCGCAGTGGCCAAGGCAGCGGGCGCGACCAAGGTGATCATGGTCGGTCGCGGTCACCGCCTCGAGCTGGCGCGGCAGATGGGCGCGACCGCGCTGGTCGACTACGAGCAGACCGAGCCCGTTGCCGGCGTGCGCGACCACACCGACGGTGTCGGTGTCGACTACGCCTTCGACTGCTCGGGCAACACCGACGTGCTGCAGCAGGCTCTCGACGTGGTGCGGCGCGGTGGCAAGGTCGCGGTGCTCGGCCTGGCCGCAGCCCAGCTGGCGACGATCAGCCCCGACCGTCTGGTGCTCGACGAGATCGACCTCCTCGGCATCCGGTCGAGCCCCAACGCGTATGCGCCGATGATCGAGCTGATGGCCTCCGGGGCGGTCGACGTCTCGCCGTTGGTCACCCACGTCTACGAGCTCGCCGACGTGGAACAGGCCTTCGACGCCCTCAGGTCGCGCGAGGCGATCCGTCCCATCGTCAAGCTCTGACCTGGTGACGGATCTTGGCTGCGGCGGCCGCAGGACGTGACCGACCAGGGCCGGAGCTCGCACCTCCCGGGCGTCCTGGCGCGCCATGCGCCGGCGCTCTGGGTGGGCGGCGTGGTGCTCGTCCTGTCGATGCTCGCCTACCTCCGGGTGCCCCTGCTGCCGTCCATCGGCGAGGACCTGTCGATGTCCGTCGCCGACCTGGGCCTGATGACCACGGTGTTCGCGCTGGGCCGGTTGTCCGCCGACATCCCCGCCGGGCGCCTCTCCGAGCTGCGGACCGTCGGCTGGATGCTCGGTGGCGCCGCCTGCCTGCTCGGTGCGGCCAGCGTCGCTGTCTCAGCGTCGTCGGCCGGCTGGTCGGCGATGATCGCGTTCTACTTCCTGGGCGTCTCGTCAGCGGTGGTCAACACCACCGGGATGGTCTACTTCGCGGAGTCGGCGACGGCCGAGCGCCGGGGTCGCTCGATGGCGGGATTTTCCGCCGCGCTCCTCGGTGGGCAGGCCCTCGGCCCGGCCGCGGGCGGCGGCTTTGCTGCGCTCTGGGGCTGGCGAGCCTCCCTGGTAGTGGGGGCCGCGATCGCCGTTGCCGTCGGAGCCGCGGTGCTGCTGCGGACCATCGTGCAGAAGCGGCGTACGCCGCCGGTGCCACGGAGTGCCTCAGCGGACGCAGCGGTCGCCCGCTCGAACCCGGTGCCCCTGCGGGAGCGCGCGATCCTCTACTTCGTGCCGTTCGCCATGTTCTTCACGTTCGGGGCCATGCCGCAGACGCTCGTGCCGATCATCGGGGCAGACGAGTTCCACCTGAGCGTCGGTGTGATCGGGCTGGTGCTCGGCGTCGGCGGTCTGTGCAAGTTCATCGGTGCGGTGATCGGCGGTGTCATCTCCGACCGGGTCTCGCGGAAGGCGGCGCTGATCCCGGCCCTGCTGTTCCAGGCTGTCGGCGTCGGTCTGCTGGCCCTCGATGGATCGTTGTGGCTGTGGGTCGCGGCCCTGGTCGTGATGTCGCTCGCGTCGTTCGCGATCTCCGCGGCCGCGACAATGCTGGTCGACCGTTCCCACGGCCGCCGGTCGGGCAAACGACTCGGGCCCTTCCGGTTCACGGGGGACCTGGGCCTGATCGCCGGGCCGCTGACGGCGTCACTGGTCTACGAGCACTTCGGTCAGCGTCCGGCCGCGCTCCTGGTGGTCGGCGTACTGCTGGTCTGCGCGGTGGCTTCCATGTTCGGGCTCCGGGAGACCAGGTGGCTGGCTCCCGACCCGGAGGGGGCCTTGATCGACCGGGCCGGTCTGTCGGGGGAGGAACAGTAGGAGAGCCACCAGACAACGGATGACGCACCTCGGCCTTCAGATCCTTCAGATCCTTCAGATAGGAACCAGCACCATGCTCAAGACGTACGACGTCCACGCACATGTCGTCCCCACCAGCCTCCTGGACCGTCTCGCGAAGGACGGTGGCCGCTGCGGTGTCAGCCTCGTGGAAGACGGCGGGCGCACGAAGATCGCCGTCGGGCAGGAGTCGAGCGGCGCGCCGCGGACCGACCTCGTGGACCTGACCGCGCGGCTGGACACCATGGATCGGACCGGAGTCGACGTCCAGATCCTGTCGGCGTGGATCGCGCTGACCGCCTACACGCTGCCCGCCGACCAGGGCGCAGCCTGGACCCGTCTCTTCAACGAGTCGATGGCCGAGACCGTCGGCGGGCATCCCGACCGGTTCCTCGGGCTCGGCACGGTGCCGCTCCAGGACGGCGAGGCGGCCGCGGCAGAGCTGCGCTACGCCGTGCAGCAGCTCGGCATGGTGGGTGCCCAGATCGCGACCACGGTCGCCGGGATGGAGCTCGACGACCCGGTGCTCGCGCCGTTCTGGGCGGCTGCGGAGGAGCTGCGCTGCATCGTGGTCATCCACCCCGACCAGGTGTTGCCGGGTCGCGAAAAGCCGCGCTACGTGCTCGGCAACTTCGTCGGCAACGCCGCCGAGACCACGATCGCCGCCGCCCATCTGGTGTACGGCGGCGTCCTCGAGCGCCACCCCGACCTGCGGGTGGTGCTCGTGCACGGCGGCGGCTACGCGCCGTACCAGGCCGGCCGGATGGACCACGGCTACCAGTCGGAGCCCCGCCTCACCGACAAGCGCCTGACCCGGCTGCCGAGCGACTACCTGCGCCTCCTCTACTTCGACACCGTCACGCACTCCCCGGACGTGATGCGGTTCCTGCTCGACTTCGCCGGGCCCGGACACGTCGTGCTCGGAAGTGACTACCCGTTCGAGATGGGCGAGGCCGATCCGGTCGGTGCGATCCAACGGCTGCCCGGACTGGCCGCGGCCGACCAGGAGCAGATCGTCTCGGGCAACCTCGCGCGGTTGGTCGCCGAGGTCCGTCACGGTGGCTCGTCGTGACCGACTCGATCCCGATGACCGACGGCCACCCCCACTTCAGCCGGGAGGAGATGGCGCGGCGGCATGACGACCTGCTCGCTGCCGCCGGCGAGGCCGGCGTCTCCCGGGTGCTGACGGTGGGGTCCAACCGCAACGGCACCGGCGTCCAGTGGCTGACCGGGTGGCCGGTGACGCGCGAGGCCTACGTCGTCACCGAGGCCGGTGCTCCCGATGCGCTGCTCGTCGGGTTCTACAACCACGTGCCCCAGGCCCGCGAGCTCGCCCGTGCTGCCGAGGTCGGCTACGTCGGCCCGGTGCCGCTCGACACGCTGCTCGAGACGCTGGCCGCCCGGGGTCACCGGGCGCAGCCGCTCGGCGTCGTCGGACCGGTGAGCGCCCAGCTCCACGGGGCCCTCACCGCGGCCGGCAACGAGGTGGTCGACCTCAACGCGGCGTACACGCGGCTGCGGCAGATCAAGTCCGCCGAGGAAGTGGAGTGGCTCCGCCTCGGTGCCGAGCTGTCCGACGCCGGCATCGCGGCGCTCACCGCGTCGCTGCGCAGCGGCCTCACCGAGCACGAGCTGTGCGACCTCGTCGAACGCGCGTACGTGCCTCGAGGCGGCACCACGCACATCCACTACTTCGGGGTCACGCCGATGGCGTCACCATCGCGCGCGAACCCCGCGCAGTACCCCTCGGCGCGCCAGGTGCTCGCCGGCGACGCCGTCGTGGTGGAGCTGAGCGCGGCGTTCGGCGGCTACGCCGGCCAGGTGCTGCGCTCGTTCAGCGTCGAGGCCGAGCCGGCCCCGCTCTACCAGGAGCTGCACGACGTCGCCGAGCGGGCGTTCGACGCCATCCGAGCGGTGCTGCGCGACGGCACGTCGATGGAGGAGATCCAGGACGCCGCCTCGGTGATCGAGGACGCCGGGTTCACCACGCTCGACGATCTCGTGCACGGGTTCGGCGGTGGCTACCTGCCGCCCGTCATGGGCTCCCGCAGCCGCCATCTCGACCCGCGACCCACCCCTCCGGTCCGAGCGGGCATGACGGTGGTGGTGCAGCCCAACGTGGTCACCACCGACGGCCGCGCCGGCGTGCAGTTCGGCGAGCTGCTGCACGTCACCGCGCAAGGAGCCGAGCGCCTGCACGCGGCCCCGCGAGGAATGGTCCGGGTCGGCTGAGGCCTCGCTGGTGGTCGTCGTCCTCCCGAAGGCGCAATGATGCTCGGGAAATGCGCGCCTATCGGGACGACGCCGACCTGTGGTCGGCTTGGGTAGGGAACTGATGGTTGGGCCACGGTGGTTGAGGTGCGAGGAGCGCCAGCGACGAGCCTCGAAACCCCTGTGGAATAAGGGGAAACTCGTTATCCGACCGTGACCAGAGGACCGGTGGATAACCCCTGATTCCGCGCCGGCACTGTCGGTGGTCGATGCTTGGATTGATCCATGACCAGCACCGCATCGACCAGGCATCGGGGACACCCGATCGCGGTCGCTGCTGCGCGGATCGAGGAGCTCCTCGACGAAGTAGTCGATCAGTCGACCTGGTCGATGGGCGATGAGGAAACCCGCAAGACGCTGGCCCGACTGACCCGCGCCCGCAGCCGGATGCACGAGCTCGGACTCCGGGTCGCGGCCCATGGTGACAGGAATCGGATCGGTGATGAATCCGGTGCAACGAGTACCGCGAACTGGTGGGCGCATGAGACCAAGCTGACTCGGACCGCCTCTCATCGGGACCTCAAGCTCGCGCAAGCCCTGGACACGGAACTCCACGAGCCGGTGCGTACGGCGTTGGCGGCCGGCGAGGTGCTGGTCGACCAGGCGGCAGTGATCGTGGCGGCGGTCGACGCACTCCCCGATGACACCGAGCCGTGGGTGAAGCCCAAGGCTGAACGGTGGCTGCTCGACCACGCGGCCGACAGTGACGCCAAGGCCTTGCGGATCCTGGGCAAACGGATCCTGGAAGTAGTCGACCCAGCCGCCGCGGACGCTCACGAAGCCAAGCTGCTGGAGAAGGAAGAACAAGCCGCCGAGACGGCCGCGTCATTGCGGATGTCTGATGACGGCCACGGGAAGTGCCACGGCTCGTTCACCATCTCCAGCAGGCACGGCGCGATGCTGCGCAAGGGACTGCTCGCGAAGGCGGCGCCCAAGCACCGGGCAGCGGTCGACGGCCACGCACCCGAGCCGGGACGTCCCTCTGACCACCGGATGGGGCTGGCGTTCCAGGAGCTCATCGAGTCCTACCCCGCCGCGGCGCTCCCCAAGTCCGGCGGCGTCAACGCCACCGTCGTGGTCGCCATGACCCTGGAGACGTTGCTCGGCGGATTGAAAGCAGCACAGCTCGACACCGGCGAGAAGATCACCGCGAGCGAGGCTCGTCGGATGGCGTGCGCGGCCGGGATCATTCCGGTCGTCCTGGACGGGAAGTCCCAGGTCCTCGACCTCGGCCGGAAGAAACGCTTCCACACCACCGCCCAACGCATCGCGCTCGGCCTCGAACAACACGGCTGCACCTCCGACGGATGCGACTGGCCACCCGGCCTGTGCCACGCCCACCACGACATCCCCTGGAGCAGAGGCGGCGACACCAGCATCACCAACGGACGACTCCTATGTCCGAGGCACCATGCCCTCGCCCACCGCACCACCGACTTCCACCGACGTAGATAGGCCGATTCCTAGGCCAGGGCCTGCCAGACCAGTGCGACCGCGGCCACGACGAGGGTCGCCATGATGATGTGGGAGAAGCTGTCCGCGGGCATCTTCTTGGCCAGCCGCGAGCCCAGCGGCAGCAACGCGGCGATCGGGATCATGGCGAGGGCGCCCAGCATGAGGAGCCCAGCGGAGTAGGAGCCGAGGGCGATCAGGGTCACCACCTGCGCTGCCGAGAAGAGCCCGAAGAGCACGGAGACCGCGAAGATGTACGCCGACGGCGTCATCCCGAAGCTGTGCAGGTAGGTCGAGATCAGCGGGCCCGACACCCCGGTCGCCCCCTGGAGACCGCCCGATGCCAGACCGACCGGAGGTGAGAGCCACCTGCTCGTCGAGACGCTGAGCGTCGTGTGCGGCCGGCGTAGTCGGAGGACGACGTAGGCGACGATCAGCGCGGCGAGGCCCAGCGACAGCCAGCGGCCGTCAAGGGTCGTGAGCAGCATCGTGCCTGCCACCGTCCCGACCAGGCCGGTGCCGATGAGCACGGGCAGGTCGCGAGTGTCCCGCGCCGAGCTCGAGTGCGTCTTCACCAGCCACACGTTGGTGAGGACTCCGGGGATCGACATGATGATCACCGCCCGCTCGACCCCGATGAACAGCGTCATCACGGGGATGGCGATCATCGGCAGCCCCGTGCCCGTGACTCCCTTGATGAAGCCACCGACCGCAAGGGCGCCGAAGACGACGATGATCTCGACGCCGCTGAGTTCCACTGTGATGCCCGCGCCTCCGAGCCCGGCCGTCAGGCGCGGAGCAGCTCGGTGGGTCCTTGGTGCATGCACTCCACCCCGTCGTCGGTCACCCGGACCAGGTTGCCCATCTGGACTCCTGCCGTCCCGTCCGGGGTGGCCACGTTGGGCTGCAGGACGATGGTCATGTCCTTCTGGAACGTGAACGGCTTGTGGGTCGTGCCGGGCGCTCGCACCGGGCGGGTCGGGGTCAGGGGATAGCCCTCGGTCGGCAACGACGGCGGCAGGATGCCGATGCCGTAGCCGTGCAGAAGCCCGTCGATGATCGCGTAGCCCTGGTCGTCGATGAACGCGAGCGCATCCAGCACGTCACCGGTGGTGGCGCCGGGCCGGATGGTGTCGCACATCCGTCGGTAGGCCTCGTCGGCTGCGGCGTACAGGTCCGAGAACAGCTGGTTCGGCTCGCCGTCGAGGACGATCGTCCGCAGCGCCTGTCCGGCGTAGCCGTGGTAGCCGATGCTGAGCTCGATCGCGATGATGTCGCCGCTCTGCAAGGTGCGGTTGCCGGGGTGCTGGGACGGCACAGCCCGGTCGGGCTGCTCCTGGGACGTCGAGCTGATGTAGTGCAGGTAGTCCTCGCCGCCCTCGTGGCGATAGCCCTCGGCCAGGAGGAAGCCGAGCTCGAACTCCTTCATCCCCGGACGCATCCCCCCGACCATGGCGGCCATGGCAGCGTCGGTGCGCGCACACCCGCGGGCGAGCCACTCGAGCTCCTCGGCGCTCTTCGTCACCCGCAGCATCCGGAACTTGCCAGTGAGGTCGACGGCCTCTGCTCCGGGCAGCCCCTCGAACAGCGGGTTGTAGATCTGGAACGGCACCCAGCCGACGAGGCCGACGCGTCGAGGTGATGCGCCCTTCTCCTTCAGTACGTCGAGGATGGTCTCTCCGAATGCGGTCTTGGCGCCACCGAACCTCGTGTCGGCGACGACCGAGTGCCGTTGCGCGTTGGCTACGTGGTTGAACGCGGTCACCAGCAGCACGGGGTCCTGGTCGGCGAAGAAGATCAGGATGTTCTCCTGTCGCCCCATGTGGTGGGACAGGTAGTAGATGTCGGCCTGGCCCGTCCCGCCCTGCGCCGAGTTGCCGTAGAAGACCAGCGCGTCGCAGCCTGCATCGGCCATCAGGGCGCGCGTCGCGTCGTTCCGGCGCTGGAACTCCCCGTCGGTGAAGCGTGGATAGTTCACGGTGTCGTCGGGCATCACGCGACTCCTTCGTTCAGGTGCTTGGCGAGGAAGATGAACTGCAGCGGCATGGCCTTGTGCGGGATGTTCTGGCAGGAGTGGTTGCCCTCGTCGAAGACGTGCAGCTCCGTCGGCCCGCTGGCCGCGTCACGCAGCAGCTCGGCGTTCTCCCAGCCCACCAAGGGGTCCTGCTTGCCGGCGATGATCAGGAGCGGGCAGGTGATCTTCGGGGCGGCGTCCTCCAGGGTCAGCCGGCTCGCCAGCACCTCGGCCTCCTCGTCGTCGGCAGCGCCGAGGTAGTTGACGTAAGCCTCGCGGGTCACCGGCATCATCTGCTTGCCGCGCGACCCCCACTTGAAAGGGCCCGAGACGGAGATGCACGCCTTGACCCGCGGTTCGTACGCCGCGGCGCGAGGGGCGTAGTAGCCGCCGAGGCTCGAGCCGAGTATCCCGACCCGCGAGGCGTCCACGTCGTCGCGAGTCTCGAGATAGTCGATCGCAGCGCCGATGGGCGCCTCGTAGTCGGGTCGGATGTGCGTGGTCAGGCTCATCTCGCCCTGCCCGGGCCCGTCGATGCTGAAGACCGCCATCCCCCTGGCCAGGAACCCGCTCCGGCCCGTGTGGCGGCCCTCCTTGCTGCTGTCGAGACCTGGGATGAGGATGACGACCGGAGGGTTCGGTACGCCGGCGGGCCTGGACAGCAGGCCGACCAGGTGTCCCTCCTCGAACGGGAAGCTGACCTTCTCGATGGCACCGCCCAGCAGCGGCAGCGACCGGTCGTAGGTCTCGACCATCTTCCGGTAGCCGAGGTTGTGCAGCTCGAGGTCGCGGAAGTAGACGAACGCCGCCACGTGGTAGTAGAGGCTGGCCCGCTGCAGGGCCTCCGCCGCCGCGAGCTCGTCGCCGAGCCGGAGCCACTGGTCCCCCAGGGCCTCATGCACCTCGGCGGTGGAGATCCAGGCCGCCGCCCAGTCGTCCCAGGTGTCGATGCGGGCGGCGATCTCGGTGATGTCCTCCAGCAGGATGCCGACCCGCAGGAAGCGCGGAGTCCACACGTGCAGGATCTTCTCGACCAAGGCGTCGGGCACGGCGATCCCTTCTCATGCGGCACCTCGCCGGGGGCCCGGAGAGCGGCCCTGCGGTGTAACGCGCATTACACAGTCGTTTGCATGCCAGTCGTTTGCGAACAGTAGGGGCAGACCCCAGGCGGTTGTCAACGACCAGCTGCGGCGATCGCGATCCTGGTCGGCAATTGCCGGGCGTTTGCACGGGAATCGCCCGTTCGAAGCCGACCAGAGAGGCCGTTGACAAGTGCCGGACCCGTACTTACGCTGGCGCAGCAAACGATTGTGTGATTCTGCACTCGGGGCCACCCAGCGAGAAGAGGCCGCAAGATGAAGATCCCTTCGATGCGTCACCGGGGACACGTGTCCCTCGCCGCGTTCGTCCTCGCCCTCGGCATGGTTGGGGCCGCGTGCTCACCAGCCGCCGACAACGACGATTCCGGCGGCGGTGGTGGTGACATCAGGAACCCCGGCGTGCTGACCGTCGCCACCGACGACGAGCCGGAAGGTCTGGACCCCGCGGCTTGCGAGGACAACGGCCTGGGCCGGACTGCGATCATGGCCGGCTACGACCGCCTCCTCGACATCGACCCTGCGGGCACCGACCTGATCCCGTCCGTGGCGACGGAGGTGCCGACCATCGACAACGGAGGCATCTCGCCCGACGGCCTCACCTACACCTTCACCCTGCGCGACGACGTGAAGTTCCACGACGGTAGCGATCTCACCGCCGAGGACGTCGTCTACTCGTGGGAGCGCGTGATCACCATGAACCTGCCCGAGGGGCAGGCGGAGAACTTCGCGACCATCGGGTCGGTCAGTGCTCCGGACCCGACCACCTTCGTGGTGGAGCTGAACCAGGTCGACGCGTCGTTCCTCTACAACGTGGTCGCCTCCATGCCGGCGAGCATCGTCAACCCCGACGTCGTCGAGGCCAACGGCGGCGTGCAGGCCGACACTCCCAACGAGTGGATGTCGCAGAACATGGCCGGCAGTGGGCAGTACATCCTCACCAGCTGGGAGCGCGGCGAGCGGATCAACTTCGAGATCAACGACGACTACTGGGGCGAGCCCGCGAAGACGGACCTGCGCTGGTTCAACGTCCAGGACCCCAACGTCTACGCGCTCGGTCTGCGCGCGGGTGACTACGACATCATCGAGGGCATCCCGACGATCATCCCGGACATCGAGGGCGCTCCTGGGGTCACCGTCAACCCGGACACCCCCGGCCTGCAGCTGCTCCAGATCGGGTTCAACATGAACATCCCGGTCGACGAGCTGCCTGAGGGCGACACCATCCCGGCGGACTTCTTCCACGACAAGCGGGTGCGTCAGGCGTTCAACTACGCCTTCGACTACGAGGCGATGAAGAACGGGCCGCTCAGCGGGGCCGCGACTCGCGGCAGCTACTTCATCCCTGAGGGGATGTACGCCCACGACCCCGAGGCGCCGAAGTACGACTACAACCTCGAGGAAGCAGAGCGGCTGTTCAAGGAGGCCGGCTGGTGGGACGAGGGCTTCACGATCTCGCTGATCGCCGAGGAGGACAGCGTCTTCACCAACCAGTCGCTCATCCTCAAGGACGGTCTCGAGGGGCTGAACCCGAAGTTCAGGGTCAACGTGATGGCGCTGCCCGAGTCGAGGTTCGACGAGCTCATGGCGGAGTCCCCGATCCCGGTGGGCATGTGGGCCTGGACCACGCCCGAGTTCCGTGACCCGCACTCCTACTTCATGGACTCGGCTCACCCGGACGGTCGCTGGGGCACCCTCGCCGGACTGGGCGAGGGCTACGAGAACCCCGACGAGATCGCCGCGATGATCGAGGCAGCCAACAGCGAGCTCGACCTCGATGCCCGCGCAGCGCTGTACTCCGAGCTCCAGGAGCGGATGTTCGACGAGGCGCCGAGCCTCCTGCCGGCCCAGGAGAACATCGTGCTCGCCTACCGCGACTGGCTCACCGACGTCTCCGCGAACCCGATGTGGCCGAGGCCCGGACTGCGCTTCTCCCTGTACGGCAAGGGCTGACCCGACCGACGAGGGCGGGACCAGTGGTCACCCCCGAGGGAACCACCCGAGGACATGACCACTGGCCCGCTCGACCCGTACAGAGGGATGCGTGACACGAGATGAAGGTTCGCGACTACGTCATCCGGCGGCTGCTGGTCCTGCCGCTCCTGGTCCTGATCACGACGGTCATCGTCTTCGGGCTGATGCGCGTCGGCGGGTCGCCCGTCGGCGCGTACATCGAGCCCGGGATGTCTGCCGAAGAGGTGGAGCGGGTCGAGCAGCGATTCGGGCTCGACGAGCCGTTGCCGGTGCAGTACGTCGCCTGGTGGAAGGGCGTGTTCCAGGGCGAGTTCGGCTGGTCGGCGGTGTCCAACGCGCCGGTCTCCGAGGTCTTCATGGACAAGCTGACCGCGACCGCGGAGCTCGCGATCGTCGCCGGCCTGATCGCCATCGCACTGGGGATATCCATGGGCACGTTCGCTGCCCGAAGACGAGACAAATGGCAGGACCAGGTCACCCGGGTCGTCGCCGTCAGCGGTGCCAGCATGCCGACCTTCGTGTTCGGCATCCTGATGCTGATCATCTTCTGGGCGGGGCTCGGGTGGTTCCCCGTGGGCAGATCGGACACGGAGATCTGGGCGAGCATCGCGCACCCGACGGGGCTCTACACGGTCGACTCGATCCTGGCGGGAAGCTGGGACGGCTTCCGCGACGCCATCTGGCACATGCTGCTGCCGGCCATCGTGCTGGGCTACACCGCGACCGCGATCATCGCGCGGATGATGCGGTCC
Organism: uncultured Actinomycetota bacterium; assembly: GCA_963769475.1. Taxonomy (GTDB): domain Bacteria; phylum Actinomycetota; class Actinomycetes; order Propionibacteriales; family Nocardioidaceae; genus Nocardioides. Next base: position 603,475 of record CAVYLX010000011.1, read on the forward strand.
TCCCTGGTGGAGGAGCTCGGGCAGGACTACGTCGATGCGGCGCGGGCAAAGGGACTTCCCGAACGGATCGTGGTCCGACGGCACGCCCGACGCAACGCACTGATCCCGACCATCACCGTGATCGGCCTGATGTTCGGCATCCTGATCGAGGGGGCAGTGGTCGTCGAGATCATCTTCCTGTGGCCGGGCATGGGGAAGTGGTTGGCCGACGCGGTCCTGCAGGGTGACCAGGCCACCACCATGACCTACGTGCTGTTCACCGCGGTGCTCATGCTGGTGCTCAACCTCATCGTCGACGTGCTCTACGCGCACCTCGACCGACGCGTCGTCCTCGGAGACTGAGCCATGGCGCAGACACAGCTCGACCTGGTGCGGGAGTCGCGGTTCCGCGAGTCCGCCTTCGCCGTACGCGCCGGCCGGACCGGCTCGCTCGCGTGGCAAGCGCTCAAGAAGCCCACCACCGCCGGTGGCTTCATCATCATCCTGCTGCTGATCGGCATGGCGGTCTTCGCGCCGCTGCTCACCGAGGCCAACACGCCCGACGCCTACCAGATGCCCCGCAACTTCAACCTGATCGACGCTCCACCCGGGACCGCCGGGCACCTGCTCGGCACCACCTCGGACGGCGGCGACGTCCTCTACGGCGTCATCTGGGGCGCTCGGCAGTCGGTGCGCCTCTCGATCACCGTGGTCGTCGTGGCCGTGCTGATCGGCGTCGATCGTCGGCAGCCTCGCCGCGGTGATCGGCGGCAAGGTCGACGAGTTCCTGATGCGGATCGTCGACGTGTTCATGTCCGTGCCGGAGCTGATCTTCCCGCTGGCGATCGCCGCGGTGCTCGGCCCGTCGTTCAGCAACATCATCATCGCGCTGGCCGCGGTCCTGTGGGCGAAGTACGCCCGCATCATCCGCGCCGAGATCTTACGAGTGAGACAGAGCTCGTACGTCGAGGCGGCGTCGGCCATCGGAGACTCCAAGTTCCGGATCTACCGAAAAGACATCCTGCCCAACTCGATCACCCCGATCACGGTCCAGGCGACCCTGGAGATGGGACACGTCGTCCTCCTCGGCGCGACGCTCAGCTTCATCGGCCTGGCCGAGGCCGGGCTGGCGGAGTGGGGAGTCCTGGTCAGCGAGGGTCAGCGCGGCATCGCCGCCGGCCGCTGGTGGGCCGCGACCTTCCCCGGTCTGATGATCTTCTTGTGGGCGCTCGCCTTCAACCTCGTCGGTGACGGACTGCGCGACGCTCTCGACCCGAGGACGGAAGACTGATGTCGACTCCTGCCGACACCGCCGGCACCGCCGGCACTGCGGCCGCCCAGGTCGCCCAGGACGTGCCCGTGATCGAGGTGCGAGACCTGCGCGTGCACTTCGAGACCAAGAGCCGCGTCGTACGCGCGGTCGACGGCGTGAGCTTCGACCTGCGCGAGAACGAGATCCTCGGGATCGTCGGCGAGACCGGCAGCGGCAAGAGCATCACCGCCCGCACCCTGATGGGGCTGCTGCCGATGCCTCCCGCCGTCGTCGCGGGTGGCAGCGTGACGTTCCGGCCCGGCGGTCGGTGCGCGTTCTGCGAAGGGCGCGGCTGCAAGCAGTGCCACTCGACCGGAGACTCGATGTGCGCGTCGTGTCGCGGCGCCGGTTGTGAGGAGTGCGCCGGCACGGGCCGGCCGACGATGGACCTGCTGCACCTGTCCAAGGCCAGGATGCGCGCGATCCGCGGCATGCGGATCGCGATGATCTTCCAGGACCCGTCGAAGTCGCTGAACCCGGTGCTCAGCGTCCGCGACCAGGTCGCCGAGGTCTTCTTCCAGCACCGCACCGCCGACGTGCTGGCCGAGCTGGGCGATCACGCCTACTGGCCGGTCCGGCGCGCGGCGCACCAGGAGGCGCGGAGCGTGGAGCGGCTGCTGCTGAAGGTGCCGCCGTTCCGGTCCCAGGCGCGCAAGGTGCGCAAGAAGGTGGACAACCTGGTCGCGCAGGCGTTGGCCGACGTACAGATCGCCAACCCGCGCAAGGTGATGGAGAGCCACCCGCATCAGCTCTCGGGTGGCATGAAGCAGCGGGTGATGATCGCGCAGGCCATGGCGTGCGACCCGGACGTGCTGATCGCCGACGAGCCGACCACCGCGCTGGACACCACGGTGCAGGCGCGGATCATCGAGCTGATCGTCGAGATGCAGCAGCGCCGCCGGGCCGCCGTGCTCTACATCAGCCACGACCTGTCGGTGGTGCGGATGGTCTGTGACCGGGTCGGCGTGATGTACGCCGGCCAGATGGCCGAGATCGGGCCGGCCCAGCAGGTCTTCGACTCACCTCAGCATCCCTACACCCGGGCGCTGCTCGCGGCGGTCCCGACCGTTGGCCAGCAGCGCGGTCAGCTGGCCGCGATCGAGGGCAGCGTGCCGGAGTTCACGGAGCTGGCTCCGATGTGCCGGTTCCACAACCGCTGCCCGCACGCCGCGGCGATCTGCACATCGGTCGAGCCGCGGCTCCACCAGATCGCACAGGAGCAGAGCGTGGCCTGCTTCGGCTACGAGAGCGCCGCCGAGCTCGGCGTCGCGGAAGGTGACATGCCAACCGTCCCGAAGATCTCCACCGCATCGAGCGTCGCATGAACACGCCGGCGCCGCGAGCAACGTCTGCCGTCGAGGACGGGCAGCCGGTGCTGTCCGCGATCGGCCTCAAGAAGCACTACCCGGTGAAGGAAGGCGCGCTGCAGCGCGTGGTCGGCCAGGTCCGTGCCGTCGACGGTGTGTCGTTCGACGTGCTGAAGGGGGAGACGCTCGGGATCGTGGGCGAGAGCGGCTGCGGGAAGACCACCCTGGGCCGCACCCTGACCGCCCTGCTGGACCCCACCGAGGGCGGCGTCTACTTCGAGGTGCCGGCGCAGGAGCGGGTCCGGCTCGACGAGCTGCTCGCCACACCGGCGGCGGAGCTGACACCTGGCGAGCGCACCGAGCTCGCCTCGCTCGACCAGCGCTATCGCGTCGACCAGCTGACCGGGCCGGCCCGGCGCAACTACCGCCGCAACTGCCAGATGGTCTTCCAGGACGCGTTCGCCTCGCTCAACCCACGTCACCTGGTGCGCGACATCGTCGGCCGCCCGCTCGGCATCTACAAGGAGGCGAGCGGCCGGGCCAGGACCGACCGGGTGGTCGAGCTGCTCGAGGCCGTGGGCATGGGCCGCCAGCACCTGAACCGCTACCCGCACGAGTTCTCGGGAGGCCAGCAGCAGCGGATCTCCATCGCCCGGGCGCTCGCGCTCGACCCGCAGGTGATCGTGCTCGACGAGCCGACCAGCGCCCTCGACGTCTCCGTGCAGGCGCAGATCCTGAACCTGCTGCACGAGCTGCAGCAGGAGTTCCACCTCACCTATGTCTTCGTGTCGCACGACCTCGGGGTGATCCAGCACATCAGCGACCGGATCCTGGTGATGTACCTCGGCGAGATCGCCGAGGACGGTCCGACCTCGGAGGTCTTCACCGGGCCGCTGCACCCCTACACCCGTGCGCTGGTCGACGCGAACCCCGCGCTCGTCGACACCGAGGCGCGGACCATGAAGGGCCTGGCGGGCGCCGTACCCGACCCGGCGAAGCCGCCCGAGGGCTGCCGGTTCCACACCCGCTGCCCGGTGGTGACGCCGTTCTGCGGCTGGGACTTCGCCGACGCGGCCGACTGGCTCACCAACCACCCCGACCTGCTGGACGCGGTCAAGGGGACCAAGCCCGAGTCGGCGTTCGCCGGCGACATCACGCTGGTCGACGACGAGACCGCGGCCCGGGCCGAGGAGCTGCTGCGCAACAAGGCACCCGAGGCGATGCGCGGGGCCATGGTCGAGCTCGCCAGGTCGGGGGCCTCGATCTCCGTCAGCTTCCGGGAGCGCGAACGGGTGCTGCTGGCCGAGGTCAAGCCCGTGCACCGGACCAGCTGCATCCTCGAGACCGAGCTCCGCGAGCCGCACACGGGCACCTCGCAGCCCCTCACCGCCTGACCCCATTCCGCCGCGGCGGTCAACGAAAGGACCACCCTGATGACGACCACCCAGTCGAACCAGACCGACCGGCTCGCGCACCTGCCGGTGCGAGCCGACGAGGATCCGTTCACCGTCGCCGTCGGCGGCTTCTACCGTCGCTGGTTCAGCCTGATCGACGACATCGACCTGCTGAGCGAGACCGTGGCGAAGCTGAGCGACACCGTCGACGAGGACTGGGTGCCGGTCTGGAGCGAGGTCGCCAAGCGGCACGTCGACCAGGCCGAGGAGAAGCTCGCCGCCGGTGACGAGCAGGCCGCCCGGCAGCTTTTCCTGCAGGCGAAGAGCTACTACAGCATCGGCCGGTTCCCGTCGCCGTACCACTCCGGCACGTCGTTCGCGCCGGCGGTGATGGGACCGCTGAAGAGCGAGTGCTACGACAACTACCTCGAGTGCTTCCGCCGGGCCAGCGCCCTCACCGACACCCGGCGCGAGACGGTGACGATCGAGCACGACGGACACTCCGCCGCCGGCTACCTCTACCTGCCGCCGGAGGCGTCGGCTGAGGCGCCGGTCGCCGCCGTGCTGGTCATGTGTGGCGCCGACATGTTCAAGGAGGACCGGGAGCACTACGCGCTCGGGGCCGTGAACGCCGGCCTCGCCGCGCTGGTCGTCGACGGGCCCGGCACCGGGCAGACGACGTACCCCCACGCGCCGGAGTCGATCGTCGCCTGGCAGAGCGCCCTGGACCTGCTGAGCTCGCGGCCGGAGATCGAGGCGCACCGCCTCGGTGCCTTCGGCGTGAGCCGTGGTGGTCAGTGGGTGTTGCGACTGGCTGCCCTGGACCACCGCGTGCAGGCGGTGGCCTCGATCGCGCCCGGTGGCGTCGGCTACGAGGGCACCCCGGAGGAGCGGGCCGAGTGGCGCGCCTTCAAGAACGCGCGCGGTCAGCACTGGTTCGGCCCGCGGGACACGAAGCCGGCCACACCTGAGCAGATCACCGAGGAGCAGCAGCGCGCGGAGTTCCTGCTCTGGTCGCTCAAGGACAACGGCCTGCTCGACCAGCTGCACGCGCCGTGCCTGCTGATCAACGGCAAGCACGACCACCTGTCTCCGATCGGAGAGCTCTACCTCGCGCTCGAGAGCGGCCCGCCGACGGGCCGGGTGGCGCGCGTGTACGCCGATGACGGGCACATCGCCGCGCGCAGCGAGAAGGAGTGGGGGCCGGCCACCTGGGTCTGGATGCGAGAGCAGCTGCACGCCGTGGACGGCGGCCGTGGATAGCGGCGAGTGCCCACGAACTGCATTCGTTTGCAGGCAGGGCGACGCAGGCCAGCCGGGCCGGCACGGGAACGTGAGGGGCCCGCTTGACCGGGCTGAACACGCTCCCCTAGGCTTGGAAGCAATCGATTGCAAAGGGAGCGCATGAACGAGTCTGCAGACGGTGCCACGCTCAAGGTCGGCTGGATCGGGGCCGGCCGGATGGGTGCGGCGATGGCCGGCCGCCTGGCCCTCGCGGGCGAGGACGTGACGGTGTGGAACCGGACCCGAGCCAAGGCCGAGCCGCTCACCGAGGTCGGCTGCACCATCGCCGACACCATCGCGGACCTGCGCGGGCACGACGTGGTGTTCACCATGGTCTCCACGCCCGCCGACCTCGCCCAGGTGCTCGTCGGTGACGACGGGCTCCTGGCCGACCCGAGCCGCGTCCCGTCAGTGATCGTCGACTGCTCGACGGTCTCGACGGAGTCGTCGGTCGCGATGAGGGAAGCGTGTGCCGAGAGAGGTGTCGCCTTCCTGGCCGCGCCGGTCAGCGGCAACGGCAAGGTGGTCCGGGCCGGTGGGCTCAGCCTCGTCGTGTCCGGTCCGGAGGAGACCTACCACCGGGTGGCGCACCTGCTCGACCACCTCGGCAAGGGTGCGACGTACGTCGGCGAGGGCGATGTCGCCCGGCTGGTGAAGATCTGTCACAACCTGATGCTGGGCGTGGTCACGCAGTGCCTGGCGGAGATCACCGTGCTCGCCGAGAAGGGTGGCGTGGAGCGGGCGGCGTTCCTGGAGTTCCTCAACAACTCCGTCATGGGATCGGTGTTCACGCGCTACAAGTCGCCGGCGTTCGTCCACCTCGACTACACCCCGACGTTCACCCCGATCCTGCTGCGCAAGGACTTCGACCTCGGCTTCGCTGCGGCACACGAGCTCGACGTGCCGATGCCGGTCGCGGCCGCAACTGCCGCCGCTGTGCAGGCGTCGGTGAGCAGCGGACGGATCGAGGAGGACTTCGCGATCCTGCTCGACCTCCAGGCTGCCAACTCGGGTCTCACGATGAAGCCCGAGGACGTCGAGGTCGACGACGGACTCGGCACTTCGGCCCAGGTGGACTGATGACCGAGGCGCCGCTGTCAGCACCCGGACACATGGGAGTCGACTACGAGGAACGGGTCGACTTCGACCGGCTCCGGCGCTACCGGCTGGGGCGGGCCCGCGAGGTTCTGGAGGCCAGTGAGTGCGGGTCGTTCCTGCTCTTCGACTTCTACAACATCCGCTACACGACGCAGACGTGGATCGGCGGCGCGCTCGGCGACAAGATGACCCGCTACGCGCTGCTCACCCGCGAGGACCCCGACCCCTGGCTCTGGGACTTCGGGTCGGCCGTGCGGCACCACCAGCAGTACTCCAACTGGCTGCCCGACGACCACTGCCTACCCGGAATGCTCGGCATGCGGGGCGCGGTCGCCCCGTCGGCTGGGTTGATGGAGACCGCCGTACGCGAGATCAAGGGGCTGTTGGAGGAGGCCGGCCTCGCCGACCAGCCCGTGGGCATGGACATCGTCGAGCCGCCGTTCCTCTTCGAGATGGAGCGGCAGGGGCTCCGGGTGGTGGATGCGCAGCAGCTGATGCTCGACGCCCGGCAGATCAAGTCGCAAGACGAGATCATGCTGCTCACGCAGGCCGCTGCGATGGTCGACGGCGTCTACCAGGACATCTTCGAGGCCCTCAAGCCCGGTGTCCGTGAGAACGAGATCGTGGCGCTGGCCAACAAGCGCCTCTACGAGATGGGCTCCGACCAGGTCGAGGCCGTCAACGCCATCTCGGGCGAGCGGTGCAACCCGCACCCGCACAACTTCACCGACCGACTGATCCGGCCGGGCGACCAGGCGTTCTTCGACATCATCCACTCCTTCAACGGCTACCGGACCTGCTACTACCGGACGTTCTCCGTCGGTAGCGCGACCCCCAGCCAGCGCGACGCCTACACGAAGGCGCGCGAGTGGATGGACGCCTCGATCCGGATGGTCACGCCCGGCGTCGGCACCGATGAGGTGGCGGCGGTCTGGCCGAAGGCGACAGAGTTCGGCTTCGACAACGAGCTGGCGGCGTTCGGTCTGCAGTTCGGTCACGGACTCGGCCTGGGCCTGCACGAGCGGCCGATCATCTCCCGGCTCAACAGCATGACCGAGCCGATCGAGCTCCAGGTCGGCATGGTCTTCGCCCTGGAGACCTACTGTCCCGCCAGCGACGGCTTCTCGGCCGCCCGGATCGAGGAGGAGGTGGTGGTCACGCCCGACGGACCCCGCATCCTCACCTTGTTCCCGGCCCAAGAGCTCATGGTCGCCAACCCCTACTGACGTTAGGCCTCTCGCAATGGGCGCATTCAGTCTCGACCAGATCTCCGACCTGCCGCTCGACCTCCTGGTCGGTGGCAAGGCGGTGCCGGCCTCCGACGGAGGCCGGTTCGACGTGTTCGACCCCGCGACCGGTGGCGTGATCGCCTCGGTCGCCAACGGCACGGTGGACGACGCCATGGCAGCGGTGGAAGCGGCCGCTGGTGCCGCCGAGTCGTGGGCGGCGACGGCTCCCCGCCAGCGCTCCGAGATCCTGCGCCGGGCCTTCGAGCTGATGACCTCACGGGCCGACGAGCTCGCCCACCTGATCTCGCTCGAGAACGGCAAGGCGCTGACCGATGCCCGCGGCGAAGTGGCGTACGCCGCCGAGTTCTTCCGCTGGTACGCCGAGGAGGCGGTGCGCGCGTCCGGGAGCGTGATGACCGCACCGTCGGGCGCCAACAAGATCGTGGTGCTGCAGCAGCCGGTCGGCATCTGCGTGCTGGTCACGCCCTGGAACTTCCCTGCCGCGATGGCCACCCGCAAGATCGGGCCGGCGCTGGCGGCAGGGTGCACCGTCGTACTCAAGCCGGCGAGCGACACCCCGCTCACGGCGCTGTTGATGGCCAAGATCCTCGACGACGCCGGCGTGCCGGCGGGCGTGGTCAACGTGCTGCCGGCCCGGCGCTCGGGTGCGGTGGTCTCGGCGATGCTGCACGACCCCCGGGTCCGCAAGCTGTCCTTCACCGGCTCGACCGAGGTCGGCCGGGTGCTGTTGCGGGAGGCGGCCGACCAGGTCGTCAACTGCTCGATGGAGCTCGGCGGCAACGCACCCTTCCTGGTGCTCGATGACGCCGACCTCGACGCGGCCGTCGACGGGGCGATGATCGCCAAGATGCGCAACGCCGGAGAAGCGTGCACCGCCGCCAACAGGTTCTACGTGCATGCCGACGTGGCCGACGAGTTCAGCCGGCGGTTGTCCGAACGGATGGCCGCCCTACGGGTGGGACCGGGCACCGACGACGACACCGAGGTCGGGCCGCTGGTCAACGACGAGAGCGCGGCCAAGGTCGACGAGCTGGTGCAGGGCGCGGTCGCGGCCGGCGCCAGGGTCGTCGTCGGCGGCAGCCGACCCGATCGACCGGGCTTCTACTACGACCCGACGGTGCTGCTCGACGTACCGACCGATGCGGGCATCCTCTACGAGGAGATCTTCGGCCCCGTGGCCCCGATCGTGACCTTCACCGACGAGGCCGACGCGATCCGGATGGCGAACGACACGGAGTTCGGCCTGGTGTCCTACGTCTACACCGCCGATCTCGCCCGCGGCCTGCGGGTCAGCGAGCTGCTCGACTCCGGGATGGTCGGCCTCAACCGCGGCCTGGTCAGCGACCCCGCCGCCCCCTTCGGTGGCACCAAGCAGAGCGGCGTAGGTCGCGAGGGCGGCCACGAAGGCATGCTCGACTACCTCGAGTCCAAGTACGTCGCCGTCTCCTGGTGATCGTCAACCTGACCTGGGCATTTGCGGTAGTCCCGGGTCAGTGGCGGGCGAAATCGGCGAAACTGGCCGCCACTGAGCCGGGACTACCGCGCCGGCACGGTCAGCGAGCGACGCCGGGGGCGAGGCCGGCGTCGCTCTCGATGCCCTCGACGGCGTACTGCTGGTGGTTGACGTCGAGCAGGCGGATCCAGCTCTGCTGTCCGAAGGTGAGGGCGATGAAGCAGCCGAGCTCGACCAGCTCCGGCTCGGAGAAGTGGGTGTGCAGGCGCTCCCAGAGGCCGTCGCGGTCGCTCTCGTTCCAGGCGATGGCCTGCGCGTAGGCGAGGGCCGCCTTCTGCCGGTCGTCGTAGGAGTCCGAGCGCTCGAAGTTGAGCAGCTCGTCATCGGCGTACTCCGGGAGGGCGGCGGACGACGAGCGCTGGTTGCCGCAGAACTGGCAGTTGGTCGTGCGCGTGATGTACAGCCGCGTCAGCTCCTTGATCGCGTGGTCGCAGACGCCGTTGCGAAACGACGCCTCCCAGTACGCCGCGAACGTCTTGAACACGTGCGGAGCGTGGGCCCGGACCGCTGAGCTCTCGGGTCGCGGGGTGCCCTCGCGGGCACAGCGCTCCATCTCCGCTCGCATCTGGTCGTCCATCTGATCCATCGGCACATAGCTGATCCGTGGCTGGTCCATGTCTCTCCTCGGCTATTCCTGGGCCTCGATGGCCCGGACGATCGATGCGGCGTCGAGCGGCAGGTCGCGCACCCGCACGTCGAGCGCAGCGTGTACGGCGTTGGCGATAGCGGCGGCCGTCGGTCCCTGGGCAGCCTCACCGGCACCAAGCGACGGTGCGTCGCTGTCGACCAGGTGTACGTCGACCCGCGGCGCCTCGTTGAAGCGCAGGATCGGGTAGGTCTCCCAGTCGTCGCTGGTGATCCGGCGACGGTCGAAGCGGACGCGCTCCTTCAGGGTCCAGCTGGTCGACTGGGTCGCCCCGCCTTCGAGCTGGTTGCGGGCGCCGTCGGGGTTCACCACCATCCCGATGTCGGCTACGACGGTCAGCCGGCGCACCCGGATGTCGCTCCCCGCAGCGACCTCGGCGACCACCGCGCACCAGGCGCCCTTGTCCTTGTAGCGCGCGAAGCCCACCCCGCGCCCGACATCCTCCGGCAGCGGCTCGTCCCAGCCGGCCAGCCGGGCAGCCGTCTCGACGACGTGTGCCGCGCGGGGGTCGCTCAGATGGGCGAGCCGGAAGCGCACCGGGTCGACGCCCGCCGCCTCGGCCAGCTCGTCCATGAAGCTCTCGATCGCGAAGACGTTGAGGTAGGCGCCGAGTCCGCGCATCGCGGAGGACCGCAGCGGCGTCTCGGCCTTGCGGTGCCCGGTGACCCGGCGCGGTCCGACGTCGTAGATCGGCACCGCGTTGCGGGTGGTGCCACCACCGGTTGCGGTCGGCGGGTCGGTGGCCGGGGGAATGTGCACGGCGGCGGAGAGATGGGTGCCGGCCAGCAGCCCCGGCGCGCCCCGGAAACCCGGTCGCGAGGTGTGCCCCTGGCTCCAGACGTCGTAGGCCCAGCCGGTGATCCGACCGTCGACCAAGCCGGCGGAGACGGTCGCGGTCATCGCAGACGAGAGCGGACCCCAGGTGAGCTCGTCGGGCCGCGACCAGCGGGTCAGGACCGGGCGCCCGCCGACGGCCAGGGCCAGCAGCACGGCGTCGAACGCCGCGTCGTCGGCGGCATTGTGGCCGTAGCAGCCCGCGCTCTCGACGTGCTCGACCACCACGCGGTCGAGATCGAGCCCGACGGCCCCGGCGATCGCGCGGCGGAGCCCGTGGATGCCTTGGCTGTGGCTCCACACGTGCACGCTGCCGTCGCGCCACTGCGCCATCCCGGAGCTGGGTGCGATCGACGCGTGCACCAGGAACGGCTTGGAGTACGCCGCGGTGTGCGACGTCGCTCCGGGGCTCTCGTCGACGACCTCGATCTCGTCGTGCGGACCTTCGCGGAGCCAGCTCGCGAGGTCGTCCTCGTCGGGGAGGGTGTCGTGCTCCTCCCAGCCGGCATCGGCGCGCAGCTGGTCGAGGGCCCGATCGACGTCGGCCTCGCGCTCGCCGACGACGCCGAGGAACGAGCCGTCGCGGACCAGCTCGACGCCCGGCGCCTTCCAGTCCTCGGCGAGGTCGACCAGCCGCGCACCCGGCGACGGCGGCCGGAGCACCCGACCGTGGAGCAGTCCCTCGGGGCGCAGGTCGGCGAGGTAGCGGGGTCGGCCGAGCACCTTGTCCGGGAGGTCCAGCCGGGGTTCGCTGCGGCCGACCGAGCGGGGAGCCGTCGGCCGCGCCGGCTTCACGGACCGCAGGTCGGTGTCGGGATCGAGGGCGGCGATGCGGGCGACGTAGGCATCGAGCGGCTCGACCGGTCCGCGGGTCAGCATTCGCACCACCCCGCCAACGTGGCGCAGGGCCGGACCGGCCTGCAGCACCGACAGGCTGCCGGCTGTCAGTCCTTGGTCCGGCCCGTCGACGGTGTGGGCGGCGACCATCCGGACCGCATCCATCGGCAGCCCGAGAGCATCGGCGGCGATCTGGGCGAGAGCGGTGAGGATCCCCTGGCCGAGCTCGACCTTGCCGACGTGCACCTCGACTGCGCCATCGGTGACGGTGACCCAGGTGCCGAGTCTGGGGTTGTCGACGACGTGCGCCGGAAGGTCACTCACAGCGAGGCCTTGGCCGCGAGGATCGCTTCCACGATCCGCTGCTGGGCACCGCACCGGCACAGGTTGCGGTCGAGCGCCTCGGCGATGCGATCGGCGTCGGCGTCCGGCTCGTCGGCGAGGAGAGCTGCCGCGCGCACCACGATGCCGGAGATGCAGAAGCCGCACTGCGCGGCCTGCCGGTGGATGATCGCCTGCTGCACGGGATGCGGCTGGTCTCCGGACCCGAGCCCTTCGACGGTCTCGACGACGGCGCCCTCCGCCTGCCACAGCGGCGTCTGGCACGACGGCACCACGCTGTTACCCAGCTTCACGAAGCAGGCCCCGCACAGGCCCTGCCCGCACCCGAACCGCGAGCCGACCAGGCCCAGCTCGTCGCGGAGCACGGTCAGCAGCGGCGTCTCCGGGTCGCCGGTGACGGACAGCTGTGCGCCGTTGACGGTCAGCTCGGTCACGGCGCCCCCTGGAACATCTCGGGATGGTGGCTGAGCTCGATCCGGGTGCGCCGGATGTGCCCGTTGAGGAACCGCTCGCCGTCGGTGGCGTCGCGGCGCACCACGGCGTCGAGGATCAGCCGGTGCTCGGAGTTGACGATCCACATCCGGCTCTGACCGCCGAGAGTGACGTACGCCCGCCGGTAGTGCTGGGTGGAGTTCCACAGTCGGGTGACCATCGAGTTGAGGGGGTCGATCGAGCACCCGCTGTAGGTGAGCATGTGGAACTCGCGGTCGAGATCGAGGAACCTCTCGAGGTCGGTGTTGTCCTCGATCCGGCGCTGCACGTCCTCGAGCCGCTCGTGGTCGTCCTCGGTGAGCAACGGCAGGCTCTCGACCAGCGCCAGCGGCTCGAGGCGCCCCCGCATGCGGTAGATGACCTCGACCTCGTGCTGGGTCAGCCGCGGCACCCGCGCGCCCTTGTTGGGCTCGTGCTCGGTGAGGCCCTCGGCCTCCAGCATCCGCAGGGCCTCGCGCACGGGCAGCCGGCTGGCTCCGAACTTCTCGGCGATGTCCTCCTGGCGGATCCGGTCGCCCGGCTGGAACTGGCCGTGCAGGATCGCCTCGCGGAGGTACGCCGCCACCCTGGCGCTCGCGGCGCCGCCGGTGACGCCGTTGTCGCCGTTGTCGGTCGGCTGCACGTCCTGCTGTTCGGTGCTCAAGACGCCGACGCCTCCCGGCTCATGGCATCCCAGGCCTTGCCGCCCGGGTAGGACACCAGCTCGAACTGCATGCCCCAGGGGGCGAGGAAGTAGATCCAGCGGTTGCCCAGCGCGGGGCCGCTGCTCGCCGTCGGGCCGTCGAGCACCCGCACGCCGGCCGTCTTCAGATGGTCGATCGCCGCGTCCAGGTCGTCGACGTACAAGGCGACGTGGTGGCCGCCGATGTCGCTGTTGCGGGGCATCGACGACGCGTCGCGCTGGTCGGGGGAGATGTAGTGGAAGACCTCGAAGACGGCCTGGTCGCCGCAGCGGAACCAGCGGTTCTCGACCATCACGGCGCGGTCGGGCACGTTGAGGTGACGGCTCATCCAGTCGTCGCCGTGCTGGAAGGGCCCGAGGGAGTAGAGGAACTCGCAGCCGATCACCTCGACCAGGAAGCGATGGGCCTGCTCGATATCGGGCACGGTGAAGCCGATGTGGTCCAGGCGGCGCAGCCCGGGCATGCCCATCCGGCCTCCTCATCGGCTCATTGGATCCCAAACAGCCAACCACGAGCAGCAATACCTTGTCTAGGGTGGATTTGGGATCCAATCGTGTGGGATGGTGCGGGGGATCGAAGGAGCATGCCATGCCCGAGCACCACCCGCTCGTCCCCGCCTCGCCGTGGGTCGAAGTCGTCGCCACCGAGGCCGACTGGGACGCCGCCGACCCCGCCCTCCTGCGCACCATCTATGCGCAGCTGGTGTGGATCCGGACCTTCGAGCAGTACGTGCTCGACCTTGCCGCCAACGGCCTCATCCACGGACCGGCCCACTCCAGCATCGGCCAGGAGGGCGGCGCAGTCGGCTCCGTGCTTGCCCTGACCAGCGAGGACTCCGTCAACGGATCGCACCGCGGCCACCACCAGTTCCTGGCCAAGGCGCTGCACCACATCGAGCCCAAGGGTCTCGACCCGCTGGCGCCGCCGACGCCCGAGCTTCGCGACGTGCTGCTGCGCACCCTCGCCGAGATCTGCGGCCTGGACCGCGGTTGGAGCCACGGACGCGGCGGCTCGATGCACCTGCAGTGGAAAGAGGCGGGCGCGATCGGCACCAACGCGATCGTCGGCGGCGGCGTGCCCCAGGCCGCCGGCTTCGCCTGGGCCCACCACCACGCCGGCACCGACGCCGTGGCCGTCACCTACTTCGGCGACGGCGCGGTCAACATCGGCTCCACGCTCGAGACCATGAACCTGGCCGCCGCCTGGAAGGTGCCGGTCTGCTTCTTCATCGAGAACAACCAGTACGCCGTCTCCACCTCGGTGCACGAGGCCACCGCAGAGCCGCGGCTGTCGGCCCGCGGGGCCGGCTTCAACATCGCGAGCTGGAAGGTCGACGGCATGGACCCGCTCGCCGTCCACCTCGCCATGACCGAGGCCGTCGAGCACATGCGGCGCGGTCGTGGGCCGACGGTGGTCGAGGTCGACACCTACCGGTTCTTCCACCAGAACGGCGGCTTCGCCGGCAGCGCCTTCGGCTACCGCGACAAGGCCGAGGAGCGGGCCTGGCGCGAGCGCGATCCGCTGACGCAGACGGCCGCGCACCTGCAGCGCCGAGGCATCATGACCGCCGACGAGACCGCGGCCGCGGTCACCGCTGCGAAGGCAGTCCTGGACGAGGTCGGCGACGTGCTGCTCGAGCCCGTGCCCGACGGCAAGCCCGGCGAGCGTCGCATCAAGGCGGCCGAGTGGCCGGACCCCGACTGGGTCGACGTCGGCATCCGCGGCGACCTCTCCGAGCTCGACGACGCGCCCGTGGTCGAGCCCGAGGGGCACGCGGTCGAGGTGCACGAGATGAAGTTCATCGACGCGGTGGCAGCGGTGATGGGCCGGCGGATGGAGACCGACCCCGGCGTCGTCGTGATGGGCGAGGACGTGCATCGCCTCAACGGCGGCACCAACGGCGCCACCCGCGGGCTCGCCGACCGCTTCCCGGGACGGATCCTCGGCACCCCGATCAGCGAGAACGCCTTCGCCGGCATGGCCGGCGGGATCGCGCAGGACGGTCGCTTCACGCCCGTCGTGGAGTTCATGTACGCCGACTTCATGTGGGTGGCGGCCGACCAGCTGTTCAACCAGATCGCCAAGGCGAGACACATGTACGGCGGAGAGCACGGCGTACCCCTCGTGCTGCGGAGCAAGGTCGCGATGGGCACCGGCTACGGGTCGCAGCACTCGATGGACCCCGCGGGCGTCTTCGCCACCGCTCCCGGCTGGCGGATCGTCGCACCGTCGACCCCCTACGACTACGTCGGGCTGATGAACACCGCCCTGCGCTGCCAGGACCCCGTCGTCGTGCTCGAGCACGTCGACCTCTACAACAGCTCCGGACCCGGCCCCGTCGACGACCTCGACTACTGCCTGCCGGTCGGCAAGGCCGCCGTCCGTCGGGAGGGTTCGGACCTCACGGTGCTGAGCTACCTCGGGATGGTGCCGTTCGCGCTCGAGGCGGTCGAGGAGTTCGGGAAGGTGGACGCCGAGGTGATCGACCTTCGCTGGCTCGACCGCGCCAGCATCGACTGGGAGACGATCGAGGCGAGCCTCACCAAGACCAACCAGATCCTGATCGCCGAGCAGGGCGCGGTCGGCACGTCGTACGGCGCGTGGCTGGCCGACGAGATCCACCGTCGCTTCTTCGACCTGCTCGACGCGCCGGTGCACCGGACGACTGGTGCGGAGGCGTCGCCGAGCATCAGCAAGGTCCTCGAGCGCGCCGCGATCGCCCAGAAGGACGAAGTCATCGCCGCGCTCGCCGAGATCGAGCAGTACTGATGGCGAGCGTGCTGCGGATGCCCGAGGTGGCTGCCAACTCCACGGGGGCGGTGCTCGCCGAGTGGATGGTGGCCGAGCTCGCCACCTTCGCGGCTCTGGACACGATCGCCACGGTCGAGACCGAGAAGGCCCTGGTCGACGTCGAGGCCGAAGAGGCCGGCGTCGTCCTCAAGACCCTGGTGCCGGCCGGCGCCCAGGTCGAGGTCGGCGCTCCGATCGCCGTGCTCGGCAGTCCGGGCGAGCAGGTCACCGACCTGGCCGCGCTGCTCGCCGAGCTCGGTGTGAGCGAGCCCGTCCCGATGACCGTGCCCGAACGCCGGGACGTGCCCGTCGACCCCTCCTCGGCAGCTCCCCTGCCCGAGCCGGTCGAGACCCCCGCAGCGCCGCCCAACGGCCGCGTCTTCGCGAGCCCGCTCGCCCGCAAGCTCGCGAAGGAGGCCGGGCTCGGGATCGACGAGATCGACGGCACCGGCCCCCGCAACCGGGTCCTCCGCCGCGACGTAGAGCAGGCCGTCGCCTCGCGGTCAGCGCCGGTCCCGGCTGTCGCGTCGCCGGCACCGGTGGTCGAGCTTGCCGAGACCCCGCACACGCCACTGCGCCGAGCCATCGCCAGCCGGTTGCAGGAGAGCAAGCGCGACGCACCCCACTTCTACCTGCGAGCGACGATTCGCGCGGACCGCCTGGTCGCTCTGCGCGAGGACCTCAACGAGGGCGCCGAGACCCGGGTCTCGCTCAACGACCTGGTGATCAAGGCGGTCGCAGCTGCGCATATGGCGGTGCCGGAGATGAATGTCGTCTGGACCACCGACGCGGTCCGCCAGCACGAGCAGGTCGACATCGCGGTCGCGGTGGCCACCGAGCGCGGGCTCGTCACGCCGGTCGTCCGCGACGTGCCGTCCCTCACCATCACCGCCCTCGCCGCGCAGGTCCGCGACCTCGCCGAGCGGGCCCGCACCGGCAAGCTCAAGCAGCACGAGCTCGAGGGCGGCGCCATCAGCGTCACCAACCTCGGGTCGTACGGCGTCGAGGAGTTCGCCGCGATCATCAACCCGCCCCACGCCGCGATCCTCGCGGTCGGCGCGCTCCGCGAGGCGCCGGTCGTCGAGGACGGCGCCCTCACGGTTGGCAAGGTGCTGACGGTGACCCTCTCCGTCGACCACCGGCCCGTCGACGGCGTGCTCGCCGCCCGTTGGCTGGCGGCATTCTCCGAATTGATCACCCACCCGGTGCGGATCTTGGCATCCTGACCCGCATGGTCGAGCACAGCGAGTACGTCGTCGCCAACGCACACGTGGTCACGATGGATCCGCAGCTCGGCGACCTGCCCGACGGCGACGTGCACGTCCGCGACGGCGAGATCGTGGCGGTCGGTCCTGGCCTTCAGGTCGACGCCCCGCGGATCGACGGCCGCGGCACGGTAGCGATGCCGGGTCTCGTGGACACCCACTGGCACATGTGGAACTCGCTCTACCGCAGCATGTCGAGCTCGTCACCGGAGACGGCGTACTTCGCCCTCAACGCGCGCAACGGCGTCCGGTGCCTGCCGGGCGACCTGTTCCAAGGCGCCCGGCTCAGCCTGGTCGACGCGCTCAACACCGGCATCACGACGGTGCACGACTGGGCCCACAACAACCGCTCGCCGGAGCATGCCGACGCCAATCTGCGCGCCCATCAGGAGATCGGGCTGCGCGGCCGGTTCTCCTACGGCACGCCGCAGGCGCATCCCGTCACGGAGCTCGTCGACCTGGTCGACCTGAAGCGGGTGCAGACCGAGTGGTTCGAGGCCGGACGGCTGCCGCTGATGCACCTCGGGCTGGCCGGGCGCCAGCCGGGGCTGGTCGGTGAGGAAGTCTTCCGCCCGGAGTACGACGCCGCCACGGCGCTGGGACTCCCGGTCAGCTACCACGCCAACGCCACGCGGGCGCACGGCGACCTCGGGATGATCCGGCAGCTCGGCGAGCAGTCGATGCTGGGTCCTGATACCCAGGTGGTCCACGCGCTCTACACCACGGACCAGGAGCGGGCGATGCTGCGCGAGGCTGGCGCGTCGGTGAGCATCAGCCCGTGGTCGGAGATGCTGATCGGCTACGGCATCGTCGACGTGCTCGAGATGGAGGAGAGCGGGCTCCTGCTGACCCTGTCCATCGACACGGTGCCGCTCACCGGCACCGCCGACCTCTGGTCGGTGATGCGGCTGACCACGTCGCTGCTCCGGGGTCAGGCCGAGGACGAGCTGGCGGTCAGCACCCGCAGGATCCTGGAGATGGCCACGATCGACGCCGCGCGCAGCCTCGGTCTCGGTGACCTGGTCGGGTCGCTGACCCCCGGCAAACGCGCCGACCTGATCCTGGTGCGCGCCGACGACATCGCGACCGCGCCGCTGACCGACGTACCGAACCTGCTGGCCCTGGCCGCCGGACCCGCGAACGTCGACACCGTCATCGTCGACGGCAGGGTGCGCAAGCAGCACGGAGAGCTGCTCGACGTCGACCCGGCTCTGGTCGCCCGTGAGACGCAAGAGGCCTTGCGGGCACTGCTCGCGCGCTGACGTCCGGGGCGGGTGGAATCATGTGCGCGTGCGCGCACCGGGTCATGGCTATCGCGTTGCCGCACTGGCAGCGGCGGCCTGCCTCGGATGGGTGCCGTTCATCGGGCGAGCGCTGAGCCCGGACGAGGGCGGCTTCCTGGTGCTCGCAGCCCAGTGGTCACCCGGCTCCTCGTTGTACGGCGACTACTGGGTCGACCGTCCGCCGGCACTGGTCGGGATCTTCGCGGCCGCCGACTGGCTCGGCGGCGGGTGGGCGTTGCGCTGCATCGGGATCCTCGCGGTGGTGATCGCCGTGGCGCTCGCCGGCGTGGTCGGACGGCTCGTGGCACCGGGCTCGCCAATGGCCGCGGTGCTGACTGCCGCGACGGCAGCTGTCTTCGTGGCGTCACCGCTGTTCGGTGGCTCGGTCGTCAACGGCGAGCTGCTCGGGCTGCCGTTCGTGCTGGCCGGACTCGTGCTGGCGATCGCGTCGGTGCGGACCCGCGGGGCGGGTTCTGCGCTGGCCTGGGCGATGGCCGCGGGAGCAGCCGGGGCGGTCGCCTTCCTGGTGAAGCAGAGCTTCGTCGACGTCTTCGTCTTCGTGCTCGCCGTGCTCGTGACCCAGTGGCGCGTGGCCGGGTGGCGACTCCTGGCCGGCACCGCCTTCGGCGCGGTCGCCACGACGGCCCTCGTGCTGTGGGGCGCTGACCTACGAGGCACCGGTGCCGGAGACCTGTGGGACGCGGTGGTCACGTTCCGGGGCGAAGCCAGCGCGGTGATCGCCGACTCGGCCACCACCACCACTGCGACCCGGCTCGGAGGACTGATCCTGGCCCTCGTCAGCAGCGGTGCGGTGTTCGTGGCGGTAGTGCTGATGTGGGTCACCCGGCGGCCACGCACCGAGCCGGTCAGCGGCATCGATCTCAGGTGGCCGGCGGCAGTGCTGCTGGGCTGGGAGGCGTTCGCCGTGCTCTTCGGCGGCAGCTACTGGCTCCACTACCTGATGGGACTCGTCCCCGGCCTCGTCGTGCTGGCGGCCGCCGCCGCGCAACGTGGGCTGCCGACGCGGAGCCTCCGGCCGGCGTACGCCTTTGCGGCCGTCTCCGCGCTGGCCGCGATCGGGTGGGTCGTGGTCAACCCGATCGACCGGCCCGAGGCGCCCGCCATCGCGTACCTCGAGGACCACGCCGAGCCCGGTGACACCGGGGTGGTCGCATTCGGCGGCGCCAACATCCTCGAGGCCGCCGGCGTCGAGAGCCCGTACCAGTACCTCTGGAGCCTGCCGGTGCGAGTGCGCGACCCCGACCTCGAGGAATTGGCCGACGTGCTCGCCGGACCCGATGCCCCGACCTGGCTCGTGTCGTCTGGGCCGACGCTGGCGACCTGGGGCATCGACGACGATGCCGCCGAGGAGTACGTCGACGCCCGCTACGACCTGGCCGTCGACCTCGGCCGCTTCTCCATCTACCACCGCAACGAGGCACCGTGACCGCGCGCACCAAGGCGATGCTGGGCTACGCCGTCGTCCTGCTGGCGTGGAGCTGGTTCATCGGCATCCCCAACGACACCGTCGGCGTGATCCTGTGGGTGTGGCTCGGCGCGGTCGCCTGGCACATCGAGGCGCCGCGGCAGACCACCCGCGACTTCTGGCGCGACTGGTGGCTGCCCGTCGTCTGCTTGGTCGTCTACTGGTTCCTGCGCGGCATGGTCGACGAAGTGGGGCTGCTGCCGGTCAGCTACCAGCTGCCCATCCGGATCGACGAGTGGCTCGGCGGCGGCATCACGCCCACCGAGCGCTTGCAGGAGGCCTGGTGCGGCGACCCGTGCCTGAAGACCGACCCGCCGCGCTGGTACGACACGTTCTTCACCACCGTCTACGCGAGCCACTTCCTCGCCGCGCTCACCATCGCCGGTGTCCTCTGGGTGCGCGCCCGCAGCGAGTGGGTGCTGTGGATCCGGCGGTTCATCGCTCTCAACTTCGCTGGCGTCACCATCTACTGGCTCTACCCGATGGCGCCGCCGTGGATGGCCTACCGCGACGGGTTCATGGGTGAGGTGCACCGGATCACCAGCCGGGGCTGGTCGGAGATCGACCTGCACCGGCAGACGATGGTGCTGTGGGGGATGGGCAACAAGTCAGCGGCGATGCCGTCGCTGCATGCGGGCATCGCGTTCCTGATCGCGTTCTACGCCGTCTGGCGGCTGTCGACCCGCTGGCGCTGGTTGCTGCTCCTCTACCCCGTCGCGATGTCCACCGCGCTCGTCTACTTCGCCGAGCACTACGTGATCGACGCGATCGCCGGCGCTGCCGTTGCCGGTGCGGTGATGTGGGGCTGCAAGATCTGGGAGGACCGAAGAGCTAGGGGGGCGGCGAGTCCGTTGACGCTTTCCCAAGGTATGTAGACGACCCGCCGCTTCCCACGGTGAATTCACCGTGGGAAGCGGCGGTTCACCTGCATCCCATGGGGAAGCAGCGACAACTCAGCCGGGACCCATCACCTGTGCAGGGTCGAGGCCGAGCGACGTCAGCACCACTCTGGCCGCGTTGCGGCCGGGTCGTCCCGAGACCGATCCGCCCGGGTGCACGGTCGCTCCGGTGAGGAACAGCCCCGGCACGTCGGTGTCGTAGCGCTGCCAGCCCGGCACCACCTGCCCGTCGATCAGGAACTCCCCGCCGTGGCAGGAGCCGCCGAGGTTCTGCGGGTTGTGCGCGGCGACGTCGACGGGCGACTCTGCTCGCAGCGCCAGGATGTCGTCGGGCTCGAGGCCGGTGCAGTGCCGGCGGACCAGGTCGATCAGCGTGGCGGCGTAGTCGTCCTTGACGTCGGCCCAGTCGCGGCCGTCGGCCAGCTCGTAGGGCGCGATGGTGAGGATCTTGAAGGTGCCCGCGCCGTCGGGCGCGCGCGACGGGTCGACGGCGGTCTGGTTGACCACCAGCAGCCACGGGTCCTCGGTCTCCAGCTCGCCACGATGGTGCTTGTCGAGGTGGCGGGCGAACCCCTCGCTGGTGCCGTAGCCGGCGGCGGCGCTGGTCACCCGTCGGTCGCCCGAGCCGAAGCCCAGGTCGCCACGGATGGCCGCGTGCACCGCGAACACGCTGAGGCCCGGGCGCCAGGCTTCCTGGGCCTCCACCAGGTCCGCGGTCGGCTCGACGCCCTCGAGCATGCCGGGCAGCCGGGAGAGGTGGCCGCCCGCGACGACGGCCCGACCAACGTCGACCGAGCGGCCGTCCACCGTCCGCACCCGGCGTACGCCGTGGGGCCCGGCTTCGATCGCGGACACCGGGGCCCCGCAGACCACCCGCCCGCCGTGCTTCTCGACCAACGCGATCAGCGCATCGGGCAGGGCCTGGCTGCCACCGACCGGTGTGGTCCAGCCGAAGTCGATGCGCCCGGTGGCCAGCGACGACGGCAGGAAACCTGTGCCCGGCCGACGCGGGTCCTGGATGGTGGCCATCGCCATCCACATCATGAACGAGCGGACGTCCGGGTGCTCGAAGCGCTCGTGCACCACGTCCCACGCCGACTGCTCGCGCAGCGCCAGGTAGCGCCGGGTGGGGTCGTCGTCGGGCTGGGGCAGGTGCGAGCTCCACCGGCCGTGGGCTTGCGCGAGGCCGCCGCGCCACTCCTCGACCAAGGTGCGGAAGGCCGCCGCGTCGGGCTCGGACCACCGGGCGATCTCCGCGCAGGTCGCGTCCAGGTGGGGGTGGACGACGAGCAGCTCGCCGTCCTGCTGTGGCATCACCACCGCTGGGTCGGTGGTCAGGTAGCGCAGCCCCCACTCGGACATCAGCCCGAGCTCGTCGTCGCGGATCAGCGGGTTGTTCTGCACCAGCACGTGGGCGCTGCTGCACGAGTCGTGGGCGAAGCCCGGGAGGGTGAGCTGCTCGGTCCGGGTGTTGCCGCCGGGCTGGTCGTTGGCCTCGAGCACCAGGACGTCGAGCCCCGCCTTCGCCAGGTAGCCGGCGCACACCATCGAGTTGTGGCCAGCACCGATCACGACCACCTCCGCGTGCGCGGGCAGCTCTGTCGCCATGGGTCCTCCTCGTTCGCTCTTCCCCGAAGGTTGACATCAGCCACAACCGTTTGCAACAGCGCTTGAGCCTTGACAAGTAGTGGCGACCTTCACAACACTGGAGAATGGCCGCAATCGATTGCGGCTCACCGAGGAGGAATCATGTCCCTTGTCCACATCAGCCGCGGCCTCCGTGCCGTGGCCATCTCGGGGGCGCTGACCCTCAGCCTCACCGCCTGTCTCGGCAACGACTCCGAAGGTGGCGACGGCGACTCCGACGGTGCGATCAAGATCGGCACCTCGCTCCCGCTGACCGGTGAGTTCTCCCAGCCCGGCCAGGCGGCCGAGCAGGGCTACCAGGTCTGGCGGGAGATGGTGAACGAGTCCGGCGGCCTGCTCGGCCGCGACGTCGAGCTGGTGATCAAGGACGACGCGTCCAACCAGAACACCATCGTCGCCGACTACAACGCGCTGATCGCCCAGGACGACGTCGACCTCCTGCTCGGCACGTTCTCCTCGCTGCTCAACCTGCCCGCGTCCGCGGTCGCCGAGCGCAACCAGATGCTGTACGTCGAGCCGGCCGGCGGGTCGCCCGACATGTTCAGCCGCGGCTACCAGTACCTCTTCTTCGCCCAGCAGGCGACCGCTGACAAGCAGGGCCTGGTCTTCGCCGACTGGGTCGCGAACCTGCCGGAGGACCAGCGACCGCAGACCGCGGCGTACCCCACCCTCGACGACCCGTTCGCCGCTCCCAACGTCGAGGGCATCCGCCTCGCGCTGGAGGAAGCCGGCGTCGAGACGGTCTACCAGGAGACCTACGCGATCGACACCAAGAACTTCGACACGATCGTCAACGCGATGAAGAACGCCAACCCCGACCTGGTGGTCCACGGCGCCCAGTTCGAGGACGGCATCGGGCTCACCCGGTCCATGCTCAAGGCCGACTTCACGCCCGGCATGTTCTACGAGACCAACGCCCCGTCGTTCGGTGACCAGTACTCCGAAGGTGTCGGCGCCGACAACACCGAGGGCGTCCTCTACGCCGTCAGCCACTCGCCCGAGGCCGACACCCCGGGCAACGCCGAGTTCGTCGCGAAGTACGACGAGATGTTCGGCGGGCTGCCGCCGGAGGACGCCGCCGACGCCTTCGCCGCGGGCGAGGTGCTGCAGGCCGCGATCGAGGCGGTCGACGACATCGACGACCAGGAGGCGATGGCCGACTGGTTGCGCGACAACGAGGTCGAGACGATCCTGGGTCCGCTGTCGTGGAACGACGACGGCAGCCCGACCGGGGAGTTCCTGATCGGCCAGTGGCAGAACGGAAAGGCTGAGATCGTGCTTCCCGCAGAGGTAGCCACGAGCGAGATCAAGATCGGCTGGCTGCCCGGCGGCACCGGCTGATGACGGAGCTCCTCCAGAATCTCCTTCTGGGGCTGCTGCTCGGCGGCGTCTACGCCCTAGCGGCGGGGGGCCTGACCCTGATCTTCGGGGTGATGCGGGTGATCAACATCGCCCACGGAGCCTTCCTGATCCTGGCTGCCTTCATCACCTACTCGCTGTGGGACGTGCTCGGGATCGACCCCTTGCTCGGCGTGCTGATCACCACCCCGGTCGTGTTCGCGCTGGGCTGGGTCACCTACAAGCTGCTCGTGGCGCCCATCCGGACCGCGCCGATGGCCTCGACGGTGCTGCTCACGTTCGGCCTGGCGCTCGTGCTCGAAGGGGCGATGGGGGAGATCTGGGGCAACAACTCGACCGCCATCCGGCCGTCGTACGCCGACGAGTCGTTCGTCATCGGCGACATCTTCCTGCCGAAGGCGCAGCTGTACGGCGGCCTGCTCGCGATCGTGGTGCTGGCGGTGCTGTGGCTGGTGCTGACCAAGACCTGGCTGGGCCGGGCGATCCGCGCGGCCGCGGTCAATCCGTCCTCGGCCGAGCTGGTCGGCATCAAGGTGAGCGCGGTGGCCGCGCTGGTCTTCGGGCTGGGCATCGCGGCGGCCGGCGCCGGCGGCGCGATCACCGGCGTGCTCTACCCGTTCGTGCCCGGCTCGCACTACCAGTGGATCGCGCGGCTGCTGGCGATCGTCGTGCTCGGCGGGATGGGCAGTCTCAACGGGGCCGTGCTCGGAGCCCTGATGTTCGGCATCGCGGAGACCCTCACCTCGGCGTACGTCTCACCGTCGTGGGCCACGGCCGTGCCCTACGCGATCGTGTTCGCCGTGCTGCTGATCAGGCCGCAGGGGCTGCTCGGCACCCGGATGCGTGAGGACACGGTGGCGACCACATGAAGCAGATCTGGCTCGGGCGGGCGGTGGCGGCCGTCGCCGGCGTACTGCTGGTGCTCTATCCGCTGCTCAGCGACGACATCTACTACCAGAACCTGATCATCCTGGCCCTGGTCTTCGCGGTCGGTGCGAGCGGGCTCAACATCATCTCCGGCTTCGCGGGCTACATCTCGCTGGGCCAGGGCGCGTTCATCGGCCTGGGTGGTTACACGGTCGGCGTGCTGGCCGCGCGGTTCGAGTCGGTCAACCCGTGGTGGTGGATCCCGGTCGCCGGACTGGCCGCAGCCCTGGTCGCGCTCGTGCTCGGGCTGGTGTCGCTGCGGTCGAGCGGGCCGTCGTTCGTGATCATCACGGTGGCGTTCCTGTTCCTGGTGCAGGTGATCGCGGTCAACTGGGTCTCGCTCACCAACGGCACCGCCGGGCTCTCGCTGCCGCTGCCGACCTGGGACCGCGACATCATCAACTGGCCGTTCTACTACTCGCTGGTGGCGATCCTCGCGCTGCAGCTGCTGATGACCTGGTGGATCCGGCGGACCAAGTTCGGCATGGGCCTGATCGCGATCCGCGAGGACGAGACCAAGGCCGCGACGATCGGCCACAACCTGCCGGTCGAGAAGATCATGGCGTTCACCGCGAGCACCCTCTTCGTCGGCATGGCCGGCGGCGTCTACGGCTACTACCTGACCTTCATCGACCCGCGCGGCATGTTCGGCATCCTGCTCAGCGTGCAGATCGTGCTGTCGCTGCTGATCGGCGGCAAGGCGACGCTGTGGGGCCCGGTCCTCGGCGCGTTCCTCATCGAGTACCTCAACGAGCTGGCCAACAACGAGTTCGGCGGCGGCAACACCCGGCTGTTCCTGTTCGGCGGCCTGCTCATCGTCGTGGTGATCTTCCTGCCCAAGGGCATCCTCCCGGCCATCGAGTCGGTGCTGAGCTGGCGGCGTACGTCGGGCAAGGCCGGGCTGGTCGGCGCCCGGATCGGCACCGGCGGGAGCCTGGCCTCGATCACCGACCGGGTGCAGCTGGTCGACCGGACCCAGGTCCCGGACCGGGCTCTGCTCGAGGTGCGCGACCTGCGCCGGGCCTTCGGCGGCGTGCAGGCGGTCGACGGGGCGTCGTTCGTGGTGCCCGAAGGATCGATCACCGGCCTGATCGGCCCCAACGGCTCGGGCAAGACCACGATCTTCAACCTGATCGACGACACCATCAAGGCCGACGGCGGCGAGATCCTGCTCGGTGGCGAGCGGATCGACGGGATGCCGTCGTGGAAGCGCGCCCATCGCGGTCTCGGTCGCACGTTCCAGATCACCCGGCTCTTCGGGGAGATGACGGTGCTCGAGAACGTCGTGGCGGCGCAGCGCACGTTCTCGTTGAGGCAGCTCGGCCGGATCGCGGTCAGCGGCTCCGAGGCCCGCGCGGCCGAGGAGCTGCTCGAGTACGTCGGCATGCGGGACTTCCGCGACCAGAAGGCGCACGCTCTCTCCTACGGTCAGCAGAAGCTCGTCGAGCTGGCGCAGATCCTGATGCTCGACCCGAAGCTGATCCTGCTCGACGAGCCCGCGGGCGGCATCAACCCGGTGCTGATCGAGCGGATGGGCGAGATGATCCGCGAGCTCAACTCCTACGGGAAGACGTTCCTGATCGTGGAGCACAACATGCCGTTCGTGCTCGGCCTGTGCGACCCGGTGCACGTGCTGGCCCGCGGCCGCACCATGGCCACCGGCACGCCGGAGCAGATCCAGGCCGACCCGGCCGTCATCGACGCCTACCTCGGCGACGACTTCGTGCTGGAGGACAAGGCGGCGACCCCGTGACCGAGACCCCCACCGACATGCTGCGGATGACCGGCGTCGTGGCCGGCTACGGCGGCGGCGACGTGCTGCAGGGCCTGGACATCACCGTGCCCGTGGGCTCGGTGGCGTGCATCGTCGGACCCAACGGCGCCGGCAAGTCGACGGTGCTGAAGGCCGTCAGTGGACTGCTCACGCCGAGGCTCGGGGAGATCCACCTGAAGGGGGAGCGGATCGACCGGTGCTCGCCCTCGGAGATCCTCGAGCGGGGGATCTCCCAGGTGCCGCAGTCGAACGCGTTGTTCGCCAACATGAGCGTCCGCGAGAACGTCCTGCTCGGGGCGTACATCATCCGCCGGCAGAAGGCGCTGGTGCGCGAGCGCTACGACCAGGTGGCCGAGCTGTTCCCGATCGTGGCCGACCGGGCCAACGAGAACGCCGGCAACCTCTCGGGTGGGCAACGGCGGATGGTGGAGTTCGCCCGGTCGCTGATGCTCGACCCGGTGCTCCTGCTCCTCGACGAGCCCTCGCTCGGCCTCGACCCGAAGGCCCTGCAGGTGCTCTACAAGTCCGTGATGGTGCTGCGCGACAGCGGCAAGACGATCCTGATCGTGGAGCAGAACGTGCGTTTCGGCATGCGGATGGCGACCGACGGGATCGTGATGGAGAGCGGCAAGGTGGTCACCCAGCGCAATGCCGCCTCGATCCTCGCCGACCCCGACATCGCGCAGATGTACTTCGGCGGCACGGTGTCCGGAGCCGAGGCGCCGCCCGAGGTAGTGCCTGCCATCGACACCACGCCCTGAGGCCTTCTACGAGAGCCGGGCCTGCATCGCCTCCGCGAGCGCCATCGTGCCGCTCAGCGGGCGGACCATCACCGTGAGCGAGTCGATCAGCCCGTCCTCGCGGGTGTGGATGAAGTCGCACCCCTCCAGCTGCCGCCCGCCGATGTGCGCCTCGAAGACGAGCGCATGGTCGGCTGCCCCGTCCGCCCCGATCTCGCGCACGTAGCGGAAGTCCTCGAAGACCTGGACCACGGCGTTCAGGATCACCGACAGCGCCTCGCGGCCGACGTACGGCTTGAACACGACGGGGCTGAGGAAGACGACGTCGTCTGTCATCAGGGCAATCGCCGCGTCGAGGTCTTTCGCCTCGACAGCGGCTCGGAACGGATGCATGGCTCATCAGACCACGGGAGCGTCCGGCCTTGTCCTACGGTCGAACCATGACGAACACGAACGAGGAATCCCGGCCGGTGCGGCAGCTGCGGCTCGTGATCGAGGCCGACGACTACGACGAGGCGGTGGCGTTCTACCGCGACGTCCTCGGGCTGAGGGAGGAGGCGGTCATCGAGAGCGAGGGTGGCGCCTCGGTGACCATCCTCGATGCGGGGCGGGCGACGCTCGAGCTGGCCAACCCCGCTCAACGGCGGCTGATCGACCGGGTCGAGGTGGGTCATCCGACGGAGAGCAGGATCCGGGTGGCGTTCGAGGTGCTCGATGCCGAGGAGCGCACGACCGCGCTCGTCGAGCAGGGCGCGGAACTCGTCGCCCCACCGACGGAGACGCCGTGGCGGTCGCTGAACTCACGGCTCGATGCTCCCGCGGGTCTGCACATCACCTTGTTCCAGGAGCTGGACAGCGACTGACCAGCCCGATCAGTCCGCGTCGAGGTCCTGCTCGACGAGGCCGGCGACCATCGCGACGGCACCCTCGTCGTCGCCGGACACCTCGACGGTGTCACCGCACTTCGCGCCCAGGGTCATGATCATCAGGGAGGACCCCGCGTCGACGCCGTTGATCGACACCCCCAGGTCGGCCGCGGCCTCGGAGATGATCGCCGCGGGTCGGGCGTGCAGGCCGACGGACGAGCCGACGACGACGGACTTGCTGGGCATGGGTGCTCCTCAGGTGGATGGGTCGAGCGACTGGACGGTGACGCGTTCGGGATGGAGGTCGCCGGGGTGCGGGATGCCCGTGCCGGGCAGCCCGGCCGCGGCGGCGCCGTACGCGACCGCGAGGGCCAGCCGGTCCGGCGCCGAGAGGCCGCGGAGCGACCCGAGCAGGTAGCCGAACAGCGTGCTGTCGCCGGCGCCGACGGTGCTGACCACGACGGTGGGCGGGGGCGGGGCGTACCAGGCGCCGTCGCCGTCGACCAGCACGGCGCCGCGGCTGCCGAGGGTGGCGAGCACTGCGCCGACCCCGCGCTCGATCAGCGTGCGGGACGCCTTCGCGGCCGCCACCGGGTCGGTCTCCAAGGTCTGGGCGTCGGTGCCGGTGACCGAGGCGAGCTCCTCGGCGTTGGGCTTGAGCAGGTCGGGGGCGTCCTGCGGCAGGCGGTCGACGAGGGCGGCGAGTGGGGCATCGCTGGTGTCGATGGCGACCCGGCCGACGGCCCGCAGTCTCGGCACCAGGTCGGCGTAGAACGTGGGCGGCGCACCTGGTGGCAGCGAGCCGGCGAGCACCGTCCACGCCCCGTCCTGCGCGTGGCGCACCAGCGTCTCGGCGAGCGTCGCCAGGTGTTCGTCGGTCACCGCCGCGCCCGGTCCGTTGAACTTGGTGGTGGTGCCGTCGGGCTCGGTGAGCGTCAGGTTGATCCGGATGTCGCCGGCCGGAGGCGACGGGTGGCACTCGATGCCGGCCGCGGCGAGCTCGTGGACGATGGGGTCGTCGGGCCGCGCGGGGAGTACGGCGATCGTGGCCAGGCCGGCGCCTGCCGCCGCGCGGGCGATGTTGACGCCCTTGCCACCGGCCTGGGACGTCATCGCGGCCACGCGGTGGACGGCGCCGCGCTCGAGCGGCTCGCGGAGCGCAATCGTCCGGTCGTAGCTGGGGTTTGCGGTCAGGGTGACGATCACGCCCGGATGACCTCGAGACCGGCAGCCTCGAACGCCTTCGCGTCGGCCGTGTCGATGGCGTCGTCGGTCACGAGGACGTCGACGTCTTCGAGGTCGGCGAAGCGAACGGTGCGCTCCAGCCCTACCTTGCTCGAGTCGCTGAGTACGACGACCCGCTCGGCTGCGGCAATCAGCGCTCGCTTCGTCGCGGCCTCCTCCGGGTCAGGGGTGGACAGGCCGTGGCGCACCGAGATGCCGTTGGTGCCCACGAAGGCGAGGTCGGCGCGCAATTGCGAGATCGCCTCGACCGTGGCGTGTCCGACGGCGGCGTGCGTGGCTGTGCGAACGCGCCCCGGCAGCAGCTGCAGCTCGACGTGGGGGAGCGGGGCCAGGATCGCGGCGATCGGGACGGCGTGGGTGATCACGGTCCACTGCTCGCCCGCTGGCAACAGGGCGGCCATCCGGGCGGTGGTGCTGCCCGCGTCGAGGAGCAGCGTGCACCCGCCGCCGGGGAGCTGGGCGATCGCCGCCTGCGCGATCCGCTCCTTCTCCGCGGCATTGACCTGGTCGCGGTCGGGCAGGCGCGCCTCGAGCATGGTGACCGACCGCATCGACACCGCACCGCCGTGGACCCGGCGGAGCAGCTGGAGCTTCTCCAGCTGGGAGAGGTCGCGGCGCACCGTCTCGGTCGTGACCTCGAAGTGGCTGGCCAGCTCGGTGACCGCCACCCGTCCGCGACTGGCGACCAGCTCGGCGATGGCCTGGTGCCGCTCCTCGGCGTACATGGGTGCGTGTGTCTCCTACGTGGTCTGGCCCGTGCAGATCTTTGATTCTGTTGTTTTAGTCCCGAATGTGTTGACTGTCAAGGGCGGCGGAAGGTTCGATGCGGCCATGGTCACCTCCGCCACGTCCACCGGTCCAGCCGCCGCGCTGAGGGGCACGCCCGTCGTTCCGGGTCTCGCGCACGGTCCCGTCGTGCTGGTCTCCCAGGAGGTGTCGCCGAGCGCGATCGAGGCGTGCGGCGACGGCGGTCACGCCGACACCGAGACCGCCTTGACGGCGTACGACGCAGCGGCCGGTGCAGTCGCCGAAGGGTTCACTGCCCGGGCCGCTCGAGCCAGCGGTGGCGACCGTCGCGGAGGCGGCCGACTTCGCCGACCAGGTGCGGGCCCGCGGGCTGCGGGCCGGGGTGATGATCGAGGTGCCGAGCGCGGCGCTGCTGGCCGACCGGATCCTGGAGGTCGTCGACTTCCTGTCCATCGGCACCAACGACCTCACCCAGTACGTGATGGTGGCCGACCGACTGGCCTCCGACCTCGCGCACCTCACCGATCCTTGGCAGCCGGCCGTGCTGCAGCTCGTCGCTCACACCGCAGAGGCCGGCCAGCGGGCCGGCAAGCCGGTCGGCGTATGCGGTGAGGCCGCTGCGGACCCGTTGCTTGCCGTTGCCCTGGTCGGCATGGGCGTCACCTCTCTGTCGATGGCCTCGGCTGCGGTCCGGGCCGTGGGTGCCCAGCTGTCCGCGGTCAGCTCGGCGACCTGCGCCGAGGCGGCCAAGGCAGCAGTGGCCGCGGCCGACTCGATGGCCGGCCGCGAGGCGGTCCGGGCGGTCATTGCCGGCTGAACCGATCAGGGTTCGACGGTCACCTTGATCGCCTCGCCGTTCTTGACGATCGCGAACGCGTCGAGGACGTCGTCGAGCGGCAGGTGCCGGGTGATCAGGTCCTTGACCGGCACCTGGCCGGTCGAGATGTACTCCAGCGCCCGCTTGTTGTGCTCGGGCGCCGAGCCGTTGGCGCCGTGGATGTGCAGCTGCCGGTAG
The DNA here is from genome assembly GCA_963769475.1 of uncultured Actinomycetota bacterium. Lineage (GTDB taxonomy): Bacteria > Actinomycetota > Actinomycetes > Propionibacteriales > Nocardioidaceae > Nocardioides. Next base: position 634,489 of record CAVYLX010000011.1, read on the forward strand.
TGCACGAGGTTGGAGTCGCACTTGATGAACGGGTCGTTCTTGGGCAGGCCTCCGAAGAACGAGATCCGGCCGTTGCGGGCGGCCATCGCGATCGCCTGCTCCTGGGTGATGTTCGCCGCGGTGGCGGTGATGATCACGTCGGCGCCGCGGCCTCCGGTGAGCTCCAGCACCCTCTCGACGACGTCGACCTGTGAGCCGTCGATGGTCTCGTCCGGCTGCACCGCCTCGGCCGACATCTTCAGCCGCTCGGCGTTGACGTCGACGAGGTAGACCGGCCCGACCTGGTGGACGCCGCGAGCGATCCGGATGTGCATGCACCCGATCGGTCCGGCGCCGAAGACCACGACGGTGTCGCCGGGCTCGATGCCCAGCAGCTCCTGGGCGTTGATGGCGCAGGCGAACGGCTCGGCGGCCGAGGCCTCGTCGTAGCCGACGTTGTCGGGGATCCGGTTCAGCCCGTCGACCTTGAGCACCTGGCGCGGCACGATCATGAACTCCGCGAAGCCGCCGTCGTACTGGTAGCCCATGGAGGTCTGGTTCTGGCAGACGGCCATCCAGCCCTTGAGGCACTCGTGACACTCGCCGCAGGGGACGGCTGCGATGACCTGGGTCCGGTCGCCCACCTGCCAGTTGGAGCCGTACGTCGCGTTGACCTCGCTGCCGACCTCGACCACCTCGCCGGCGATCTCGTGGCCGATCGTCCGCGGCGGGGTCAGGTTCTGGTGGCCGTTGTGGAAGATCTTCACGTCGGTGCCGCAGGTCGAGCAGTTGCGCACCCGCAGCTTGACCTCGTCAGGCCCGCACCCGGGCTCGGGCACCTCCTCGAGCCGAACGTCCTCGGGAGCGTAGAAGCGCAGTGCCTTCATGTGCGGGTGGGTCCTTTCCAGCGGGGCGAGCGGTCAGTGGCTCACCGCGACGTTAGTGCGGTCTCGGGCAAAATGCCACACCAACGGGCGAGAAATTCTGCCCGAATGCTTGGCAACATGCCCGTTTGTGTGCAAACTGAGCGCATCGGGACGGTGACGAGGGTCACGTCCTTGTCCGACGAGAGGAACCCAGATGGCCTCGACCGCCACCACCGCCACCCGCAGCGGTGCTCGTGTCCGGGTGCAGCAGTTCGGCACCTTCCTGTCCAACATGGTGCTGCCGAACATCGGCGCCTTCATCGCCTGGGGCCTGATCACGGCGCTGTTCATCGAGGTCGGCTGGATCACGCTGATCGGCGACAAGATCTTCGACTACCACGGTGGCTACGGCTTCGTGGAGGAGCTCGGCGGCTGGGGCTCCGGCGCCGACGGCACCGGGATCGTCGGCCCGATGATCACCTACCTCCTGCCGATCCTGATCGGCTACACGGGCGGCCGGATGGCGTACGGCGACGACAACATCCGCGGTGGTGTGGTGGGCGCGATCGCGACAATGGGTGCGGTCACCGGCGCCGACGTACCGATGTTCCTCGGCGCGATGATCATGGGTCCGCTCGGCGGCTACACGATGCGGCGGATCGACGAGCTGTGGGAGGGCAAGATCCGGCCCGGCTTCGAGATGCTGGTCAACAACTTCTCCGCCGGCATCTGGGGCATGCTCCTGGCGATCGTCGGCTTCCTCGTGGCCGGGCCGTTCGTCAAGGGATTCTCCGACCTCGCCGGCAACGTCGTCGACTTCCTGGTAGAGAACAGCCTGCTCCCGCTGACCTCGGTCTTCGTCGAGCCGGCCAAGATCCTCTTCCTCAACAACGCCATCAACCACGGCATCTTCACCCCGCTCGGCACCACCGAGGCGGCGGAGCAGGGCAAGTCGATCCTGTTCCTGATCGAGGCCAACCCCGGTCCCGGTCTGGGACTCCTGCTCGCCTTCACCTTCTTCGGCAAGGGGATCGCCAAGGCGTCGGCTCCCGGCGCTGCGCTGATCCAGTTCGTCGGCGGCATCCACGAGATCTACTTCCCCTACGTGCTGATGAAGCCGAAGCTGCTGCTCGCCGTGATCCTCGGCGGCATGTCGGGCGTGGCCACCAACCTGATCTTCGACTCCGGCCTCCAGGCTCCCGCGGCGCCGGGCTCGATCATCGCGGTCTGGCTCCAGTCACCCGCCAACAGCATCATCGGCGTCACGCTCTCGGTGATCGTCTCGGCGGGCGTCACCTTCCTCGTGGCCAGCGTGCTGCTCAAGCTCGACAACGCGGAGGACGAGGGCGACCTCGCCGGCGCCACCGCGAGCATGGAGGCGATGAAGGGCAAGAAGTCCCTGGCCTCCTCGGTGCTCGGTTCCGGCCGGCAGGGAAGGATCGGCTCGATCGTGTTCGCCTGCGACGCCGGGATGGGCTCGTCCGCGATGGGTGCCTCCGTGCTGCGCAAGAAGATCCAGGCGGCCGGCCACGGTGACGTCAAGGTCGTCAACAAGGCGATCTCGAACCTCGACGACACCTACGACCTCGTGGTCACACACCAGGACCTCACCGAGCGCGCGAAGCAGAGGACTCCGTCCGCGATCCACGTCTCCGTGGACAACTTCATGGGCAGTCCGCGGTACGACGAGATCGTCGAGCTGATCGACCAGTCCGGGGAGGGCGGGGGCGCGGCGCCCGCCGAGGCCTCGCCGGTCGCGGCAGCAGGCGACGTGCTGACGAGCGAGGCGATCGTGCTCGGCGGTGCCGCTCGCTCGCGCGACGACGCGATCACCGAGGCCGGAATGCTGCTCGTGGAGAGCGGCGCGGTCGACGAGTCCTACCTCGACGCGATGCACACCCGCGAGGCGTCGGTGTCGACCCACATGGGCAACGGCCTGGCGATCCCGCACGGCACCAACGAGGCCAAGGGCGCCATCCGGCGTACGGCGATCTCGTTCGTCCGCTACGACGACCCCATCGACTGGAACGGCAAGCCGGCGGAGTTCGTGCTCGGCATCGCGGGTGCCGGAGACGACCACCTGGCGCTGCTGTCGCGGATCGCCGAGGTCTTCACCGACGACGCCGCCGTGGCCCGGCTGCGCGAGGCGCAGACCCCGGAGGAAGTGCTGTCCGTCCTCGGTGGGGTGCGCGTCTGAGTCCGGGTCTGAAGGTGGTGCCCCAGGCAGGAGTCGAACCTGCGACCTTTCGCTTAGGAGGCGGCTGCTCTATCCACTGAGCTACTGGGGCCGGACGGGAAACATCGGCGCACATCTTGTCACGGGCTCTTGCTCCCGAGTTTGGCGGCAGCACCCGGTCCGGGCGACACTTTTGGGATACGCCGCTATTTTCACAACGGCGCAACCCGCCCCGACCAGCTAGAACAGCCACCTAGAAGACGCAGCCCTGACGAGAGCGATTCATGTCTGAGCACCTAGAGCCGCGCGGTCATCGCGCGACCCCAAGGGATCGGGCGAACGGCTCCGGAGGAGGCAGGCGGAGGGGCAAGAGCCGCAAGCGCCACGTCATCGCGCGGGTGGTCGTCGCGACCTTCGTCGTGCTGGGCATGGTCGTCGGCCTGTCGGTCGTCTACTTCTACCGGCACTTCAGCGACAACCTCACGGTCCTCGACATCGGGGACCAGCTGAAGGACCGCCCGGAGAAGCAGAAGAGCAAGCTCCCGAAGGAACCCATCAACATCATGGTGATGGGTTCCGACGACCGCGACGGTGAAGGCAACAACATCGACGGGCTGACGGGCGGCGGCGCGCGGTCCGACACCACGCTGCTCTTCCACCTCAGTGCGGACCGCAAGGACGCCTACGGGATCAGCATCCCCCGCGACACCCTGGTCGACCGTCCCGACTGCACCGACGAGGACGGCAACACGATCCCGGGTGCCACCGACGCGATGTGGAACGAGGCCTTCGGAGTGGGTGGGCCGGCCTGCACCATCCAGCAGTTCGAGCAGGTGACCGGGATCTTCGTCGACCACTTCGTGGTCGTCGACTTCAACGGCTTCCAGGACATGGTCGACGCGATCGACGGGGTCGAGGTCTGCATCCCCGAGGACATCGACGACCCGGCCCACGGCATCAACATCCCGGCCGGCACCCGCGAGATCGAGGGCAAGGAGGCGCTCAGCTACGTGCGCGCCCGCTACACCCTCGGCGACGGCTCCGACATCGGTCGGGTCAAGCGGCAGCAGGCCTTCATCGCCGCGATGGCCGACAAGGTGATCTCCAACGGTGTGCTGGCGCGGATCGACCGCCTGGTGCCCTTCCTCAACGCCGCGACCAAGTCGCTCGTCGTGGACAAGGAGATGGGCAACCTGATGCAGATCGCCAAGGTCGGCCTCGGCTTCAAGAACATCGGGCTCGACAACATCAAGTTCATCACCGTGCCCTTCCAGTACAGCACCGAGCAGCCCGGCCGGGTCGAGTTCCTCCCCGAGGCCGAGGCGCTCTGGAAGCGGGTGATCAACGACGAACCGCTCAGCCGCCGGCTCAGCGACGACGTGATCACCGCGGGTGACAACGTCGACGGGAGTGAGTCACCGTCGTCCAGCGGCAGCCCGAACGACCAGCCGGATCCGGACCCCGATGACGCCGCAGCGCGCGAGCAGGCCGGGCTCTGCGCATGACGCCCAGTAGTTCGAAGGACGATAAGCAGAAGACCGACGTCGAGCGGAAGCGCCGGCTGGCGGCGGTCTTCGGCGACGTCCTCCCCGACACGACCACCGACGAGCGTGACGAGAAGGACGACTCCCGCGGCTCAGACGAATGGCTGAAGTCGCAGGTGCCACCGCACCACGGTTGAGCTGGCTACGGGCGGGGCGGGGTGATCGGTGCCTGTCCGTTGGAGGCCAGCAGGTCGCGGATCTCCTGCAGCAGCTTGATGTCCTCGGGGGTCCCCGGCTCCGGGCTCGGGAAGTAGCGCTCCTTTGCCTTGGTGTAGGGCAACACGACCAGGAAGTAGACGACCGCAGCCAGGACCACAAACGAGATCACGGCGTTGATGAAGAACCCGAGGTCGCCGAGCTCGGCGCCCTTGAAGAAGTCGCTGTCGTCACCACCGATGGCACCGGTCAACCAGGCGGTAAACGCCGCGACGACGGCCCCGAATGCCGTACCGATGATGACCGCGACGGCCAGGTCGATCAGGTTGCCCCGGAGGATGAAGTTCTTGAATCCGGTCATGTGCAGCTCCTTGTTTACGCCGAGAAAGTGCCGACCTCAGCAACCTAGCGGCCCGACCACGTGAACGTCACGAACGAACCCACGGCTGCTGCGGCAACGGTGTCGACCTCGTCGGAGCCCACTCCGACCACGACCAGGCGGCCGGGGAGCCCGGCCGTGCCGGGACCGCCGGCCTTCTCCGACGGGATGGCCAGCACCGGGGCGTCGGCGGCCACGGTCTCGGCGCCGGTGCCGCGCGGATCGGCCGCGACCAGGTCGATGAGGTCGCCCACGCGGAGCAGGTCGACCATGCCGGCGTCGGGGAGCCGCACCGGCGTCGCGGTGAGGTCGGCGTAGCCGTCGGCGAGCTGCGGCCCGATCAGGCGTACGTCGGTGACCGGCTCGCCGCGGGTCAGCGGGGCCGCCAGCGTCCGACCGACGGGGTCGTCCACGAGGTCTTCGGGGGCCGAGCCCGGCGCGAACTCGACGGCGACCACGTCAGCGGCCTGCAGCTCGGCGCCGGCCGGTAGGTCGCGGGCCGCCACTACAACGGGCACGGTCGCGGGCGGGGGAGCGGCGACTGCGTGCAGGCCAGCGGCGACCGCGACCGCGGCCAGCACAGCCGCGAGCAGCCGGCGCCGGCGCAGGACGGCGCGGCGTACAGAGTCCGAGACCCGAGAGATGCGCGAGAGCATCCATCGACGCTAGGCGAGAACCGGCCGGCGCGAACCGGCTCTCCACAGGGGTCAGGACGAGGTGGCTGCGGGAGCCTTCGACTCGGTCTTGGTCTCGGTCTTCTTCTCGGTCTTGGTGGTCGACCCAGTATCCGACTTCGTCTCGGTCGTGGTGGACGCCGGCGCGTCGCTGGAGACCGAGGTCGCCCTGCTGTCGTTGCGGTAGAAGCCGGAGCCCTTGAAGACCACGCCCACGGCGTTGAAGAGCTTGCGCAGCTTGCCGCTGCACTCCGGGCACTCGGTCAGCGAGTCGTCGGAGAAGCTCTGGAACTGGTCGAAGGCGTGCCCGCACTCGGTGCAGGCGTACTGGTAGGTCGGCATTTCTCTCCCTGATCGGACTCCGGGGTGAGTACTGAGGGTTAGCACTCGTCCCCGACGACTGCCAATTCTAAGGCACGGCACAATGACGGCACCATGACCGGCGCCACAGCCCCTCTCGGGGAGATGACTGACGACCCGGCGGACGGTGCGAGGTGGTGGGCCAGGTTTCGGATGCTGCCGAAGCCGGTCCGGATGACGTCGTACGTCGCCATCGTGCTGGTGCTGCTCCTGGTCATCGGGCTGATCGTCGGCATCTTCCTGGTCCGGCGGCCGCTCCCGCAGACCAGCGGCACGCTCGAGCTGCCCGGCCTGACCGGCGAGGTCGAGGTGATCCGCGACGAGCACGGCATCCCGCAGATCTACGCCGACACCACCGAGGACCTGATGCGCGCGCAGGGCTTCGTGCACGCTCAGGAGCGGTTCTTCGAGATGGACGTACGCCGCCACGCGACCGCCGGGCGGCTGGCCGAGCTGTTCGGCGAGGACGCGCTCGAGACCGACACCTACGTCCGCACGATGGGCTGGCGCAAGGTGGCCGAGGACGAGCTCGCGCTGATCAAGCCGGAGACCCGCGCCGCGCTCGAGGCGTATGCGGACGGCGTCAACGCCTACCTGGAGGACAAGGCGCCGTCGGACATCTCGCTGGAGTACACGGTGCTCAACCTCGGCGGGCTCGACTACCGCCCCGCACCCTGGGACCCGGTCGACTCGCTGGCCTGGTTGAAGGCGATGGCATGGGACCTGCGCGGCAACATGCAGGAAGAGATCGACCGGGTGATCACCGCCGACAGCGTTGGTGAGGAGGCGATCGACGAGCTGTGGCCGGCGTACCCCTATGCCGAGCACCGGCCGATCGTCGACCAGGGCGCGGTGATCGACGACGTCTTCGAACCCGACGCGACGATGACCGACACCCGGCTTCCCCGTCGGCCGCCGTGGAGCGCCGACCACCGCCCTGGAGCCGCGGAGGCTCTGGCGCGGGTCGGTGCGGGGCTGGACCGGATGCCGGCGTGGCTCGGTCGCGGCGACGGGATCGGCAGCAACTCCTGGGTCGTCGACGGTGAGCACTCCTCGACCGGCGCGCCGATCCTGGCCAACGACCCGCACCTCGGCGTCTCGATGCCGGGCGTGTGGATGCAGGTCGGCCTGCACTGCCGGGTGGTCGACGACGACTGCCCCTTCGACGTGGCCGGGTTCGGCTTCTCGGGGGTGCCGGGTGTGATCATCGGCCACAACGCCGACATCGCCTGGGGCTTCACCAACCTCGGCCCCGACGTGACCGACCTCTACGTCGAGCGCATCGAGGGCGACGAGTGGCGCTACGACCGTCGGCTCAAGCCGATGAAGACGCGCGAGGAGAAGATCAAGGTCGCCGGCGGTGAGGACGTGACGATCACCGTCCGCAGCACCGATCACGGACCGCTGATCTCCGATGTCGAGGAGCAGCTCGCCGACGTGGCCGACGACGCGCCGATGGACCGGCCCGAGCGACGACCGGACGAGGAGTACGCCGTTGCGCTGTCGTGGACCGCGCTGCAGCCCTCCGCGACCGCCGACGCGATCTTCGAGCTCAACCAGGCCGGCGACTGGGACGAGTTCCGGGCGGCGGCCGCGGACTTCGCCGTACCCGCCCAGAACCTCGTGTACGCCGACCGCGAGGGTCACATCGGCTACCAGGCGCCGGGGCTGATCCCGATCCGCAAGTCCGGCAACGACGGTGTGATGCCGTCGGCGGGCTGGCGGCCCGAGAACGACTGGACGGGTGAGTTCGTGCCGTTCGACGCGCTTCCCAACGTGCTCGACCCGGAGGAGGGGTTCATCGTCACCGCCAACCAGGCGGTGATCGATCCCGCGACCGGCGACTACCCCTACTTCATCACCGACGACTGGGACCGCGGCTACCGCGCGCAGCGGATCCGCGACCTGCTGAAGGATGCTGACGAGCTGTCGGTGGAGGACCTGCTCGAGCTCCAGCTCGACGACCGCAACCCGATGGCGCCGGTGCTGACGCCGTACCTCCTCGACGTCGGCTTGAACCGCGGCTACTACTCCGAGGGCAAGCGGCTGCTGCGGGACTGGGACTACCGCCAGAGCGCGGACAGCTCCGCGGCGGCCTACTACAACGCGGTCTGGCGGAGCCTGCTGGAGCTGACCTTCCACGACGAGCTGCCCGAGGACGTGTGGCCCGACGGCGGGCAGCGGTGGTTCGCCGTCGTCGAGCAGCTGCTGGAGGACCGCACCAACGCCTGGTGGGACGACGTCACGACCGACGACGTGCGCGAGCACCGCGACGACATCCTCTGGCAGGCGATGCGCGACGCCCGCGACGAGCTCACCTCGAAGCAGTCGCCCAACAGCGAGGAGTGGCGCTGGGGCGACCTCCACGAGCTGGAGCTGACCTCGAGCACGCTGGGGGAGTCGGGGATCGGGATGGTCGAGTGGCTGTTCAACCGTGATGGCTGGGAGACGGCCGGTGGTGGGTCGGCGGTCAACGCGACCTCGTGGGACGCGGCCGAGGGCTACGAGGTGACCGCGGCACCGTCGATGCGGATGGTGGTCTCGCTCGCCGACTTCGACGAGTCCCGCTGGATCAGCCTGACCGGCGTCTCGGGTCACCCGTTCAGCGACCACTACACCGACCAGACCGACCTCTGGGCCGACGGTGAGTCCCTGGCCTGGCCGTTCTCGGCCGACGAGGTCGAGGCGGCCGAGGACGACACGCTCACCCTGGTGCCTGGGAGCGACTAGGCCCTTCGGGCGTTCGGCCTCGCGGGCGGTCGATCCGACGTACGTTGCTAGGTCGGTGCGTAGATCTGCGCGCCGTTACTCAGCTCATGGGGGCTCCCGCATGTCCGTAGCGCGTCACCGTCTCACCCTGCTCGCCGCCGGCGTCGCCGTCGTGGCCCTAGCAGGCAGCACCGGCGCCGTCGCCGCCGGAATCATCGACAGCAGCGACATCCGGAACGACAGCGTGCGTTCGATCGACATCCAGAACGACACCGTGCGCTCCAAGGACATCCGCGACGGATCTGTCCGGCCGCAGGACCTCCGCGACCGCCTGCTGGCGATGATCCAGGCCGGCGGTGAGGGCGGCGCCGCCGGCCCCGCTGGCCCTGCCGGACCTGCGGGCCCCGCGGGCCCCACCGGCCCGAAGGGTGACGTCGGACCTCCCGGACCTCCCGGATCGGCCGCCAACGTCGACGCGCTCGAGGACCGGATCGAGGCGCTCGAGACCAAGGTCGCGCTGATGCAGATCAAGGCCAACTGTGGTGGCGAGTTCAACGGCTTCGACTTCCCGAACGACCCGCTGTGGGAGGTCACCTGGGGCTACGGCTTCGCGGACCGCAACGGCGGAGCCACGATCTTCGACGCCTCCTCTTACGGCGGCCTGGAGACCGTCAACGGAGCGCCGGAGACGCTGCGCGCCCTGGACCCGACCTGGAGCTGGCTGTACGTGAGGGGCCCGGTCCAGCCCCGGACCGTCGTCTACGGCTTCGCCGACGACGTGACCATCACCGCGAACGTTGTCGAGGGCGCCAACGGCTGCCCCGTCATCACCTGGACCGGCATCCCGGTCGCCAACTGAGTTCCTTGTTGACCCGTCAGAAGATCTTCTGACGGGTCAACGTTGGAAGTGGACGATGCGGGTCGGCGTCGCGGCCGCGGTGACGGGGCGGTCGTGGGGCTCGGCGGGTACGTCGACGTCCAGCTCGGCGTCGTACAGCAGAGCGCAGGTGAAGGTGCCGACCGGCACCCGGCCGAGCGCCCGGTCGTAGGAGCCGCCACCGCGGCCGAGGCGCAGGCCGGTCGCGGAGACCGCGAGCGCGGGCACGAGCACCACGTCGGCCGTCGCCACGGCGTCGACGCCGAGCGGTGCGCCCGCCGGTTCGAGCAGGCCGAGGCGGGCGGGCACCAGTCCGGCATCACCGTTGTAGACGCCCCAGTCGAGGTCTCCGTCGGGCAGCAGGACGGGCAGGATCACCCGCTTTCCGGCGTCGGCCAGGGCGCGCAGGAGGGCTCCGGTGCCGGGCTCCCGGCCGATCGAGACGTACGCCGCCACGGTCGCCGCCCGGCGTACTTCTGGAGCCGCGAGGAGCACCTCGGCGAGGTCGCGAGCCGCCTCGCTGACCTCGACGAGACCCATCCGGTTGCGAGCGGTCACGAGCTGGTCGCGCAACGCTGTCTTCTGGGCCGTCTTCTGCGCGGAAGCCGAATTCGGACTCGGTTGGGGTTCGGGCACCCAACGAGCCTACGATCGGGAGTATGGGCAGTGGTGCTAGCAAGGGCTTGAACCTGGCTCGCGACAAGATGGTCGCCGCCGGCGTGGACGAGGTCGCGATCGAGACGTTCGCCCATTACTACCGACTCCTCGAGCACGGCGAGACCGGGATGATCCCCGAGCCGACCATCGACCCGGTCGACATGGAGTCCCTCGCCGACGTCGAGATGGCCGACGACGTGGCGGCCGAGGCGATCCGGCACACGGTCGTGATCAAGCTCAACGGCGGGCTCGGCACCTCGATGGGCATGGACCGCGCCAAGTCGCTGCTGTGCGTGCGCCGCGGCCTGTCCTTCCTCGACATCATCGCCCGGCAGGTGCTCCACCTCCGCAAGGAGTACGACGCCCCGCTGCCGATGATCTTCATGAACAGCTTCCGCACCTCCACCGACACCCTCGACGCGCTCGGCCGCTACGACGAGCTGCCGGTCGAGGGACTGCCGCTGGAGTTCCTGCAGAACAAGGAGCCCAAGCTCCTGCTGAAGGACCTGACCCCCGCGGCCTTTCCCAAGGACCCCGACCTCGAGTGGTGTCCGCCCGGCCACGGTGACGTCTACACCGCGCTGCGCGGCACCGGCCTGCTGGACCGGTTGATCGAGCTCGGCTACCGCCACGTGTTCGTCAGCAACTCCGACAACCTCGGTGCGGTGCCCGAGGCCCGGGTGGCCGGCTGGTTCGCGAGCTCGGGTGCGCCGTTCGCGATCGAGTGCGTACGCCGTACTCCGTCGGACCGCAAGGGCGGCCACCTGGCGCGCCGCAAGACCGACGGCCGGCTGGTGCTGCGGGAGACCGCGCAGACGCTGCCGGAGGACCTCGAGTCGCTGGCCGACCTCGACCGGCACCGCTTCACCTCCACCAACAACGTGTGGTTCGACCTGGCCGCCATGAAGCAGGCGCTCGACGTGCGCCAGGGCATCCTCGGGCTGCCCCTGATCCGCAACGTGAAGCACCTCGACCCGGCCGACAGCTCGACGCCCGAGGTGGTGCAGATCGAGACCGCCATGGGCTCCGCGATCGAGGTGTTCGAGGGCTCGCAGCTGATCGAGGTGGGTCGCGACCGGTTCGTGCCGGTGAAGACCACCAACGACCTGCTGGTGCTGCGCTCCGACGTCTACGACATCGGCGCCGACTTCGTGCTCGACCAGGTGGCCGACGACATCCCGTTCGTCGATCTCGACGGGCAGTTCTACAAGCTGGTGCGCGAGTTCGACAAGCGCTTCCCGGAGGGAGCGCCGTCGATGCGCAAGGCCAACTCCCTGACCGTCGAGGGGGACTGGACCTTCGGCCACGGAGTCCAGGTCATCGGAGACGTCGAGCTCGACGCCACGTCGGCCCAACGGGTGCCGCCGGACGCCGTGCTCACCGGCGATGCCTGACGAGCTGCCCAGCGTCGAGGAGCACCTCGCTCGGATCCTTGACGACGTAGGTCCGCTGCCGTCGCTCGACGTGCCGCTGATGGAGTCGCTCGGGCTGACTCTGGCCGACGACGTAGCGGCCGGCCTGTCGCTGCCGCGCTTCGACAACTCTGCGATGGACGGCTACGCCGTACGCGTCGCCGACCTCGCGACGCTGCCGGCCACGTTGCCGGTGGCCGGGGAGATCGGGGCCGGCCAGTCGGGCGTCACGTCCCTGGAGCCGGGCGCGGTCGCCAAGATCATGACCGGCGCGCCGATGCCCGCCGGCGCCGACTCGGTGGTGCCCTACGAGTGGACCGACCGCGGCACCTCGGCGGTGGTCATCCAGGAGGCGCCGTCGCTCGGCCAGCACGTGCGCTACGTCGGCGAGGACGTGCACAAGGGCGACGTCGTCCTGCCCGCCGGCACCGTGCTCGAGCCGCGCCACCTCGGGCTGCTCGCCTCGATCGGGCACCCGTCCGTGCTCTGTGGGCGGCGACCACGGGTCGTGATCGTGTCCACCGGGTCCGAGCTCCGCGAGCCCGGCACTGAGCTGGCCGCCGACTCCATCTACGAGGGCAACTCCTTCCTCCTCGCCGGTGCCGCCCTGCGCGCGGGCGCCGAGGTGGTCCGGCTCGGCATCGTGCCCGACGACCCCGACGCCTTCCTGGCGACGCTGCGCGAGGCCCTGCCCGACGCCGATGCCGTGGTGACCAGTGGGGGCGTGTCCCAGGGAGACTTCGACGTGGTGAAGGCCGCCCTGCGTCCTCTCGGCACGGTCTGGTTCGGCGGCGTCGCCATGCAGCCGGGCAAGCCGCAGGGCTACGGCCGGGTCGACGGCACCCCGATCTTCACGCTGCCGGGCAACCCGGTCTCGAGCTACATCTCGTTCCAGGTCTTCGTGCTGCCGGCCCTCCATCGGATGATGGGCCGCGAGCCCGAGCGGTCGGCGTGGCCGACCGCGCGGCTGGCCGAGCCGATCGTCTCCTCGCCGGCCGGGCGGCGGCAGTTCTTGCGGGGGGTGCTCCGCGATGGTGAACTGCACCAAGTGGGAGGCCCGGGCTCCCACCTGATCGGTGCCTTGGCGGCGTCCGATGCGCTGATCATCGTGCCGGAGGAGGCGACGTCGTTGGCTGCCGGTGACGTGGTGCAGATGCTGAGCCTGGACGGCGCGTGATGGGTGACCGGCTGACGCACATCGATGACTCGGGCGCGGCCCGGATGGTCGACGTCTCCGGCAAGGACGTGACCGCTCGCTCGGCCACCGCGACCGGACGCGTGCTGGTCTCCGCCGAGGTGATCGCGCTGCTGCGCGGCGCCGGAGTGCCGAAGGGCGACACCCTCGCGGTGGCCCGGCTGGCCGGCATCATGGGCGCCAAGCAGACCCCGTCGCTGATCCCGCTGTGCCACCCGCTCGCCATCTCGGCGGTGACCGTCGACCTGGTGGTGGCGGACGACGCGGTCGAGATCAGCGCCACCGTGCGCACCGCCGACCGCACCGGCGTCGAGATGGAGGCCCTCACCGCGGTCTCCGTGGCCGCGCTGACCGTGATCGACATGGTGAAGGCGGTCGACAAGGCGGCGGTGATCACCGACGTGCGGGTCGAGGCCAAGAGCGGCGGCAGGTCGGGCGAGTGGACCCGGCCATGACCTTGTCAGAGCCGATGCGAGGCGACGTCGTGGTGGCCTCCAACCGGGCGGCCGCCGGCATCTACGCGGACGAGACCGGACCGCTGATCGTCGACTTCCTGACCAAGCTCGGGTTCGCGGTCGAGCCGGCCGCCGTCGTACCGGATGGGGATCCGGTGGGGGCCGCCATCGCCGCCGCGATCGCCGGCGGCTCGCGGGTGGTCATCAGCACCGGCGGCACCGGACTCACCCCGACCGACCGGACGCCCGAGGTGACCCGCGCGCTGCTCGACTTCGAGGTGCCGGGCATCTCCGAGGCGATCCGCGCCTACGGCATCAGCAAGAACGTGCCCAAGGCCGCACTCACCCGCGGCGTCGCCGGCGTGGCCGGCACCTGCGTGGTCGTCAACCTGCCCGGCTCGAAGGGCGGCGTGAAGGACGGCATCGCCGTGCTCCAGCACATCCTGATCCACGCCGTGGAGCAGGCCGTCGGGAGCGACCATTGACCCGCTCGGGTGAGCGACACGGATGGCCGGTGCGCCTCACCTCCGGCACCGATCCGGTCGTCACCCTGCGTCCGCTCGCGGTCTCGGACGCCGCGGCCTGGCGCGCAGCGCGGCAGCGCAACGGGAGCTGGCTGGTGCGCTGGGACGCGACCGTGCCGCCCGGCGCGGATCCCCGGAGCACCACGTTCCGGTCGCTGGTCAAGCGGCTCCGGCGTGCGGCGCGCTCCGGGTCGACGTACCCCTTCGCGGTCGATGTCGACGGTGCCTTCGCCGGGCAGCTGACGGTCAACAACATCGTGCGCGGCTCGGCGCAGTTCGCGTCGGTCGGCTACTGGCTCGACCAGTCGTACGCCGGCCGCGGGGTGATGCCGCGGGCCGTCGCGATGGCGATCGACCACTGCTTCACCACGGCCGGGCTGCACCGGATCGAGGTCTGCATCCGGCCGGAGAACACCAACTCCCTGCGCGTGGTCGAGAAGCTCGGCATCCGCGAGATCGGCTACGCCCCGCTCTTCCTCCACATCGACGGCGCCTGGCGCGACCACCGGATCTACGCGATCACCAAGGAAGAGGTCCCGCGGGGGCTGCTCCGGCGCTACGAGTCGGGCGACTGACCGGTCCCACCCGCTTGTAACGCCCGGTTGTCCCTTCTGGTCACCCCGCTGCAGCGGGTCGAGTAGTTGCGATAACCGGGCGTTACCTGGGGCAGCGGCGCCCATCCAGTCACACCAGCAACACAGGCAATTTGCGACACACCCGTAGACATCCGAGGCGCGGTGAGGTAGCGAACCTAACCTCTGACACGTGGACCTGAGCGCTCTGATCTTCGTCGCCCTGGCGGTGGCGTGGGCCGTCTACCTGATCCCCAAGGCGCTCAAGCACCACGAGGACGACCTGCGCAGCCGGACGGTCGACAAGTTCTCGACCTCGATGCGGGTGCTCGCCAGCCGCGAGCCGGTCGACAGCCGCACCGCCCGCCTCACCGTCGCCGGCCAGCCCGCCGCTGAGCCCGAGCCCGAGCGCGTCCCGCTGGTCGCCAGCCGGGCCGCCGCGGCCCGTGCCACCCAGCGCCGCCGCCGGGTGCTCGCCCTGATCCTGCTCAGCTGCATCGCCGTCGGCGCCCTGGCCGGCTTCGCGATGATCCCCACGCCCTACGTCGCCATCCCGGCCGGTCTCCTGGTCGCCTGGCTCGTGGCCTGCCGGCTGATGGTGAAGTCGGAGCGCGCGGCCCGCACGTCGCGGACCACCACCAAGGTCGAAGAGGCGGTCGCCGACGACGGCCCGGTCACCGAGGAGATCACAGTCGTCGAGGCCGTTGCCGAGCGCGAGCCCGGCAGCTGGGACCCCGTACCGGTCACCCTGCCGACGTACGTCTCGAAGGAGCCGGCCGGCCGCCGCAGCGTGCGCACCATCGACCTCGACTCGACCGGCGTCTGGACCTCCGGGCACGACGAGTCCGACAGCCGGCTGGCCCGCGAGGCCGACGAGGCCGAGAAGGCCGCCGGGCCGGTCAGCAAGGACGAGGCAGCACGTCGCGCCACCGGCTCCTGAGCTCTCCCTGACACAGCTGCCTGCCGATTGGAGCGGCCGCAATCGCCAGTGCTAACGTTTCCCCTCGCTTGGGGCTGTGGCGCAGTTGGTAGCGCGTCTCGTTCGCAATGAGAAGGTCAGGGGTTCGAATCCCCTCAGCTCCACCAAAACCGCTGTTCAGGGCAGGTGTCCAGGATCTCCACTCAGCAGGATCCGATGCCTACTCGGCACAAACTCGGCACTTCATCGCCGTTCCTCGCTCCGCGAGGGCCCGTTCTTGGGCGCGCTCTGCCCGGTTCGGCCGGGCTCGCCAACCTGTCGGGCATGGAGACCACCACCGAGACACTCGACACCGTCCTGTCCCTCTCCGAGCTGGCCGCGCGCCTGGGCGTCACCGTCCAGACGATCTACGACCTGCGTAGTCAGGGCCGTGGCCCGCGCGGATTCCGCGTCGGACGCGAGCTCCGCTTCCGGATCAGCGAGATCGATGCCTGGCTCGCACGCATGGAGAAGGCCGACGCCGGAGCGCCCGGGCGGAGCCGGTCCTCCGGTCCCGTCGCGCCTGCGTTGTCTCGCCCGTTCACCGCCCCCATCTCAGCGTTCCACTTGCTAGTGAAACGGTCGTTCGCCGGAGGGTGCGACCTTGTCCTTGATCGCCATGCACGCCACCGCCACTCGTATGCCCGGTCCTCGTAGACCTCGTAGCGGGTCAGAAACTCGCGCCGACCAATGCTTCAGCGGGCCCGATCTGCGTTGGGGTGCGTCGGTAGGAGCTCGCCCGCCCACGCGGTCGCGGTCGACGCGAAGCCGAAGAAGATCAAGGCCGAGCTGCGGGTCCACACGGTCAACCGGCTGCAGCGCCTGTTCAGCGAACTGGCCCAGGCCTGATAGACGTCTACGGCGTCGGACCAGCCGGTGCCGCTGGAATGCGGTTCTTCCGACATCGGCGCTTGCTCGACCGACACCGATCACGCGGGGCGACGAGTTTCCACCGTAGGTGCTGGACGGATCCTTAGCGCGACGGCTGTAGCGGGCGGACGTTGCTGACCGTAGTCGGCTCTAACGGTGGGTCATCCTGCTACAACTCAGCGGCCCAAGTTGGCCTTCTATGGAGGTACACAGGCTCAGACTAGAAGGTGGGTGGCGTCAGATGTCTTGCGAGGTCTCGACGAAGGTATCGGCGCTGGTGCGCAACGAGCTCCTTCGCCTTGCGCGGTTCGAGGATGCGTTAGCCGAAGCGGAGAAGGAAGCGGGACCGTACTGGGCATCGTGCCCGGACTCAGTTCTAGAACATCGCATGGCGGCGGAGGCGCTCAGGGCGGAGGCCGCGGCGGTCGTTGCTGCCCCGGACCGCAACGTGCTTGGACCGATCGTCGGCGACGCGCCAACACGACCGCGAGGGGGAGTGAGATGATGAACCCCGCCCGGGACAACAAGCCTCCAGCCGGAGGTCAGACGCGCGGGTGCGGGTCGTCCTCCTTCCTGGACCGTGTCCGCCCGCACCCCGAAACAGGCACAGCCACTGCTGAACCTTCTGAGGCGGGAGACACGCTAGGCCCGAACCGTCGGCGAGGCTGCGTTGACTTGGCACATACCGGTGGGCGGCCTTCACCGAACTTGCGACAGGTCAGGTGAGCAACGCGGATGAGTCAAGGCGCAGTTGGCGCAAACGCCGATAGAACGTCGAGCGCGACATGCCGAGTGCCTCAGCGGCGCGCAGCTTGTTGCCACGCTGCTCCCGGAGGGCTGCGATGATCGCCTCACGCTCCAGTTGCTCGATGCGGCTCAGCGCCAACGGCCCCCGCAGCGTTCCGGCGACTTCGCCCGGCAGGTGCTCCAGCCCAATGACTTCGCGGCCGGCCGCCTTCGCTGACGCGGTGAGTACTGACCGCAACTGGGCGAAATTGCCGGGCCAACCGTAGTTCTGCAGTGCGGCCAAGGCGCGGCCACTGACGTGCACCCCGGGGGCGATGTCCTTGAGAATCGCCGCAGCCAGTGCGGGGAACTCGCGTCGTCGCTCACGAAGCGGGGGAAACTGAATCGTCTGCCCTCTGAGAGCTTCGCGAAGCGCGCTACTCCAGCCGTCGGTGAGCGGGTCGGATGCCGTTGCCATCACCCGGGGTCCTCGGATCGAGGCGGCGGCGCCTGGTCCGGTATCGCTGGCGGGGGTCGAGCCGGTGGCGCCGCCAGCGAGGAGGGCGACCACCGCCTGCGCGACTGGTGCCGTCAGCACGTCGATGTGGCTTAGGACGATGGTCTCTTCGGCGCGCCGCAGATGGCTTGCCAGCTCATCGAGCCAGGGATGGCCGGCGGCGACGAGGGAGAGGTCGCAGGCGAGCACAGTGATCGGCTTCTCGCCGTTCAGACGGTGGTGGATCTGCCGGGCAGCTGTCAGCTTGCCGGAACCTCGTTCACCCAGGATCAACAGGCGTTGAGGACCGGCTCGGACGACGCTGTCGAGAAGGGACTCGACCGTGGTGGCCTGCCGCCGGCGCCGGCGCCGTGGGCGGGGCCGGTCGCCGAGAGACCGCGGTGCCAGCTCGACCAGGTGTCCACCGATCGACCCGCCGAGGCGGATCACTTGGGACTTGGCCTCGATAGTGCGTCCATCGCCCAGCGTTATGGAGTGGACTCCTCCAACCTCAGGGTCGTCGCTGATCGCGGACCAGATCGCCCCTTGGTCGGCCGGGGAGAGCAGGTCAGTGGCGGCTGCATTCGTGATCATGTACCGATCGCTGACGCCGACCACCGCAGCTGAGGTCTCTCGGCACCGCACGGTGAACTGCTCGAAGATGAGCCGTTGGGTCAGCGAGGCCGTTGCCGCCATCTCATGTTCGACGTCGTGGCGAAGCTGCTCGAGTGCGGGGGTGATTAGCTTCGACCACTCTGCGCGCGGACACGCTAGGTCGAGGACTCCCGCGAGTCGTCCGGTGATGGGGTTGAGGATCGGAGTGCCCGCGCAAATCAGGTGCCGCAGCGGTTCGCTGTAGTGCTCTTCTCCGATCACCAGCATGGGCCGGCGCTCCTCGAGCACGGTCCCGATGCCGTTGGTTCCGGCCGACGATTCGGTGAGGACGAACCCCTCTTCGATCGACAGGGCGGCGAGGTGTCGACGCATGTCGTTCTCGCCGGCGAATGTGCGCACCACGCGGCCACTGCGATCAGCGAGAACGAGACTGAATCGAGTGTCGCTCAGGGTGTCGGCGAATCGAGCCAACACCGGGCCCACCGCCCGGAGGAGACGGCGACCCTCGTCGCTGACCTCGTTGAAGGGGACATCCATCTTGTCCATAGGAGCAAGCGCCATCCTGCTGCGCCGCCAGGACAACTGAATCTCCTCGCGAAGGCCAAGGGTTGAGAGGGCGTCACGTTGGGAGTCATCGGGGCGCTGTCCACCGAACGGCTGCTCTTCCCCGGAGGTCATCGGATCTACCCCCTGTGATGGAGTGATCTCACCAGTGTTCCAGTTTGGCACAGTCCGCACCCCCTGTCATGTGCTCTAAAGGCGGTCTTCGGCCGGCCCGTGAGGGCCCGGTCCAAGCCAGACTCTCGGCGCAGGTCACGGCGATCTCCGCCGGACACCAGACTTGTTCTCACCTGTCCGCAGGCGTCACGCGCTCCGGGGACGTGCGGTCAACGTGGCGTGCCTCGAATCTCCGCCGGGACGAAAATCGGTCCTGCTCAGTGCGGGTGCCCCAAGCTGCGACAAACCGCGCATCCGAAGTGGCCTTTGATGGGAATGGCATGTATGGAACTGCAGAACAGAGGTGAGTCAGATGTCCGATAACGAGGCGAGGAAGGTGTTGGCGCTGGTGCGCAAGGAGCTGCTCCGCCTGGCTCGGCGTCAGGAGGACCTGGCCGCCGTGATGAGAGAGGCCGTGCCGTACTGGGCGACTTGGCCTGACCCCGTACCGGGTCATCGGCGAGCGGCAGCGGCGCTGAGAGCGGACGCGGAAGTGGTGGGTGCCGGAGCCGGGTTCGAGGTGATAGCACTCGACGCTGAAGGATCGCCAAGTGCGATTTCAATGATTTCCTGGGACTAACCACCCGGATGGGGCGAGAACCTCAGCCGGCGCAGCAAACGGAGCCAGGCCTCCCCGCGGCTGGGCCATGTGCGCGATTCCCGCGCAGCGGTCGAACCGCCGGGCCCCGGTGCACGAGCCGGGCGAGCGAGCGCTTCACGGCGTCAACGCACTTGCAGCCCAACTGGCTAAGGCGCCCGATCGGTGGACGGGCGGCCACGGCCGTTCCACGTCCGCACAGGGGTGGGTGCGGCGTAGGAGACGCGGGACGAGGATGTGGCGCCACGGACTCGTTTGCGCCGGATTGGGGGCGCAGGCTGGGTGCCCGGGCCGCTTCAAGACGTGGACGATCGAAGCGCTTCCATCGACGGTCCCGACAGCTCGGGCTTGAAAGACTCGGTGACGTCGCCCTCCTCGTTGCCCTCGCCCGGAAGCGCTGTCCATCTCCGACGCCTGACCACGGCTGGCGGCCTTCGTGCAAAGGTCCCAGCGACGCTGGCTGCGACTCGACCATGATCTGCTCAGTTTCTCCGCCGCGCTCCTAGCCCGGGGACTGAGTCCCGGGGCGCGGTGTCCCCGGCTGCGAGCGAACTTCTTGGCTGCGTCCCATGCGCCGAGCACGTGGAGCGCCTGTTGATCGCCGTCATGGGAGAGAACGGGCCCGGGCAGAACCTGCGCTGAACCTGCCCCACGCGGGCCGGATGAATACTCACCAGCCACCGCAGCGAGGTGGGCCCGACAGTCCGGGCGTTGTTCCAAGTTGGCGCACACGGGCCGAATCGTCCAGCGCACAGTTGATCGGTACCGGCTCCGGAGAAGTTCCGGGCCGGGGCCCAGAGCTCAGGGCTTGGGCTGCTCGAACGGAAGAGGATGCTGTGGACGATCCGGAAATTGATCGTGAGAACGCCCGCTGGGTGCACGCTCTGGCCGCCGGGAGCGCCGGCAAAGAGGCGGCGTGCAGCGAGCTGTACCCGTTGCTTCTGCGCATAGGCCGCGCCGAGGCGCGGCGGCGGGCTCCGAGGTTGCGGTTGGACGGCCCCGAGCTGGATGACATCGCCCATCAGGCCGTCGCGGACGCCCTGATGTCGATCTGTGATCGGGTGGACAGGTTCCGAGGCGAGGCGCGGTTCACCACGTGGGCGAGCAAGTTCGTCATCTTCAACGTCTCCACCAAGATGAACCGCCACTTCTGGCAACGTCACGAGGTGCCGTACGACCAGGAGGACTGGTGCCGGCTCGCGTCAAGGTTTGGTCCCAGCCTCGAGGATGAGGTCCAGGTGCGGGACCTCGCTGGAGCGGTTTTCTTGGCGGTGCAGGACAGCCTGTCCGAGCGCCAGCGCCTGGTCTTCGTCGCAACGGTGCTCAACGGCATGCCGATCGACATGCTGGCCCACGAACTGGGATCGACCCGCAACGCGCTGTACAAGGTGCTCTTCGACGCCCGCAAGAAACTCCGAGTGGCGCTGCAAGCCAGTGGCCATCTCCCTACGACCTCCCTCCCTGCGCCCTCGGTGGCTCCTCCGGATGAGGGCGCTCGTCGGGCTGCAGCATCGCGCGAACGGCCGCCAGCAGGGCCGGGTGGGTAGTAGTCATTTTGTGACGTGCGGCGTTGAGAGCAAGGTGCGGGTGCCGGCGCCACCGCCGAGCGGCGCGGATCCGCCGGCGGGCCGCAACTTGTGCAGCGTCCTGGACGAGTCGAAGTCGGCAGCGACCTACCCTCGGGCGTCGTGGGGACTGGGGCCGCGAAGCATCGGCCTCTGCGGCCTCCCGGGCACGCGTGTTGCCCACGCGCTCGGCAAGGTCTCGCGGCCGACCTTGCTCATCCGCCCGCTATACGTCGGCGCAGCTGCGGGGACATCGAGCCTCTCGTCACCGGCCGACCTGGCCGAGCCGCCTGTCAGTCACGGACCGGACAGCAGCCGCGGCCTAGCTCATCGGCGGTCATGGACTGACCATCGGGCACCGAGCCGATAACGTGCCAGATTCGCCCTCGGCACGCTGCCCGAGGCGTTGATGGTCCTGTCCACCACGCATCTGCGCCGACTGCGTCGCTCGCCGTACGGATGGCGTCGAGTCGGCCCAGGGAGTCGTCCGCAACGATGACGAACTCGTTGGCGCCGTAGTCGGCGCCTTTCCGCGATCCCCGGCACGACGGGTCCCGATGACGTAGGCACCGGCTTCGCGCGAGCTGGGCGACCATGCGTCCGACCGCCCCTGCTGCGCCGTGGGCCAGGACTCGCTGCCCCGACTGAAGACGACCGTGGTCACAGACAACCCTTCGACGATTCTCAGCGCAGTCACCAGGGGATCGTGGGCCCGTTGGCGATCGGGGTGTCGGTTGCGAGGGCAGCGGATGTCATTCGTTGTCGATGTGCGGATCAGCCAAGATGTACTGAGTCAGGGTGCTCTCGTGCTTTCGATCGTGCGGGCGCACTGGGTCCTGGATCATCCGTCCCTCGGCGGCGTCCCAGAAGCCGTCGACACGACGCGCAACGGCGCGGGCCAGATGGCCGACGACGCCGTGGTGTGGGATCCACGGGTGAGGCCGGGTGGGGGAGGCCATCTCGGCGTCGTGCAGACGCGCCCTGAGTTCATCCGTATCGTCATCGTCCGTGCCGTCATCGTCCTGGTCCAGTAGCTCGTCGGCCATGCGTCGCTCCAGGTCCGACACCGCTTCTAGCTGCTCGCGTACCTCCTTCCAAATCGAAGACCACGAGCGATCGATGGAACTGGAGCCATACAACTTGGCTTTCACGTGCGCTAATGCTTCCTCGTAGGTGCGGCTGGCGGCGAGGAACTCGTGGGCGAGGCTGTGGCCGTCGGGAAGGCGATGCACCAGTGGTTCGATGACGTCGACCATGGCGGCATTGTGCCGGCTCGCCGTTGCCATGAAGGTGTCGATGGCGGTGTAGTGGGCGCGGGGGTGTTGCGCGTCTGGCCGCGCGTTGATGGCGAGGGTCAATCGATGAGCGATGCCTCGGTGGAGGTTGTTCAGGTCGTCGGCGAAAGCCGTCACAAGAGTCAACTCCTTCGGGAAGCCGCGTGCTTCTAGTCTCGTTCTCCGCTTGGTGGGAGCTGCCTGAAGATCGTCAAGGGGATCGATTGATCGGGCGTCGTACCAGGGGTGATCGTTGCCGTTCGGATCGCTCTCTCACTCGATCTGGCCGCTGTGAGCGACGCGCCTCGGCACGTGGGACATCCATCGGGTTGTCGGCAGTGACCGGCTTAGTGCGGAAGCCATCGGCGAAGTCCTCGCTGATGTCAACGGCAGCGTGCGCTCGCTCGCTTGGGATCCCGACATGATGCCTTTGTGCCCACTGCTGTCGTGTTTCTTACCCGTTACGCGGACGGTTGAGACGCGTGGACAGCAACGAGCTGGAACGATCGACTGGTGTCTGAGCTTGCAACCGTCAGGGCGCGGTCGGGATGCTTCTTTGCTCGACCCAAAGGGTGACGTCCGCGCCTGACGCCACCTTGCACCGCCGGCTCGACCGTCGACCTGGTGTCCGATCAGACCCAGGCAGCGAAGGACCGCTACGGCCGTCTTCTGAGGTATGTCGCCAAGCGCGGCGGTTTTAGAACCTGTCGTTCCGTCAGGCATGCAGCGGCTACACCAAGCGGTACGTCTTCGGGGGCAAGCCCGTCGCTCACGACGGTCAGTACGTGCGCGCCATCGCTCAGGCCAGGAAGAACTACCGCGGCCTGTGGGGTAGCTGCTGGTGAAGTGATTCCGACGCATTGACAATTGCCGCGCCCGGGCTCGCGAACCGCGAGCCGGGGCACGCCCAGGCGCACACGCGCATTCGAATCTGTGCCAACGAGGTCACTGCACATGGTTCGTCTGGCCGAACATTCAGCTCACCGCGGCTGCCGTACCAGTCGGACCAGGTTCACCCGTTCGAGGAGGCAGTGCGAAACATCTGCTAGCGACGGCAGGGGCGCGATTCAGGCCAATCGGTGCGTCCCGGTGAACCGGAATTGACATAGAGTTCCCAGGACGACCGCTTGTACGTCGTTACGAGCGGTTCCCAGAGCATGGTCAGTGCCAGTCCAGTACGTGAGGGCACGCCCCGACCCGGGAGCGGGAAATGGCAAAACCGCAGATCAGCGCGGCTTTTCGGGATCTGACCTGCGGTTCCGCGGTGGTGCCCCAGGCAAGAGTCGAACTTGCGACCTTTCGCTTATGAGGCGGCTGCTCTACCAGTGAGAACTCGGCGGAAACCCGGCAGTTGAGCACGCCGAGGTAGACAGAGCACCTCCGAGACAGGTCAAATCGTCGCCTAGACTCAACGGCGCAACCGTTTCCGATCCAGGACATCCGCCCAGGTCAGCGGGTTTCTCGCCGAGTCCCTCCGAGAGGTTGGGGCTCGTCGGGCCAAGTTTCAATCGCCTCAGCCTGAACGAGAAGGTCAGGGGTTCGAATCCCCTCAGCTCCACCAGGTAGCCCAGGTCTCTGACCTGGGCTTTCTTCACTTCCCAACGCTGTCGAACGCACCCAGGCTGTCACCGATGACGAGCAGACCCCCGGCATCGGTGGCTTCTCAATCCCAGCGGTCACGGCCACCCTGATGGGTGACGTGCTTCGCATCGTGGTCTGATCGGGCCGGGACAGACCGTCACGGTGACGTACGAGGTGACCATCAAGGGCGCCGCCCGGGGCGGCGACGACACGGTTAGCAAGTGCTGACGCCGGACGTGCCGCAAGTCGATTGCGACCCGGCGGGTGTCTGCGCGCCGGTCGACCCGCCGAGCACCGAGCACCGGGTCGGTTGGCTCGAGGACTGGAAGGCGGCGGCCCCGGTACAGGCGCAAGGGCGCTGTCGCGTTCGACCGACAGGACGATCTGAGCGGGGTTCTCGAACGCCCGGCTGACCGACCACAACATCTCCCCGAACGACGCGGCGACCCAGACCGACGGCTCAGCGCCTGTTGACCCTCACCACCTGCTCCGGGCTCTTCCACAGCGATGAGCGACTGGTGGCCTTCGCGGTGCTGGACGACGTGCACGCGAAGTCGTCGTGCACGCACCTCGGTGGACGGGGGGAATCGGGATGGGCGGAGCGCTCAGCGCGGCGTCATCGGAAACACGGGCCATCCGATCTCGGTCCGCCAGGCGGCGGGGTCGGAGGTGTCCCGCGGGCCGACCAGGTAGTGCTCTCGCACGGGCCCAGCCACCGCGAGTTGGTTGGTGGCCACCCAGGTGCCGAGCTCGCCGTAGGTGACGTCGATGTCGTGGTGCTCGCCGTGGTGGCTGGTCACGGCCAGCTCGACGGCCGGCAGGGTTACCGGGTGGACCCGGCCGCTGTGCGGGGGCTCTGCTGCCGGCCGGTAGACGAGCAGGTGCCCCCGGCCGGTCTCGAAGAGTCGGTTGTCGTACAGGCCGCCGGGGGCGCCGGTCGGCTCGCCGACCACGGCGTCCAGCTCGGCCATGGCGCCGGCGTACCAGGAGAGGACGTGGTCCCGGTCGACGTCTTCTTCGATGGCGGCCACCGTGGCCGCGGGCACCGCGCGGAGCTCGACGTCGATCGGGGCCGGGTCGGGCTGCAGCAGTCTCTGCAGGGACGCCACCGCGCTGCGGGTCCGGTCCAGCTGCGACTCGAGTCGCCGCAGGTGCTCGGCCACGAGGTCGGCACGCACCCCGGGCTCGGGGGAGCTCAGGATGCGCTGGACGTCCGACAGAGGGAGGTCGAGCTCGCGCAGCCGGTGGATGACCTGGGCGGTCGGGATCTGCTCGGCGCTGTAGTAGCGATAGCCGTTCGCCTCGTCCACCGTCGCGGGTTCCAGCAGGCCTGCTGCGTGGTAGCGGCGAAGGGTGCGCACGCTGAGGTGCGTTAGCCGCGAGAACTCGCCGATCGATAGCACGCCTGCAGTGTGCACTCTCCCCCCGCGGGAGAGTCCAGTGGTTGACCCTCCCACCCGGAGATGCCGCACCGTCGAGACATGAGCACACCAGCCACCATCGATCCCGCCCAACTTCCTCCCGCGGTCCGCGGCTACCTCGCCGCACACGCAGCCCGCGACACCGAAGCCGCCCTGCGCACCTTGACCGACACCGCCGTGGTGGTCGACCAGGATGAGACCTTCCGCGGAAGCACCGAGATCCTCGGCTTCCTGCGTGATGCCGGAGCCGAGTTCAGCTACACCACCGAGCTCATCGGCGCCCGTCGCGTCGACGACGCCCGCTGGGTCGCCACCAACCGTCTGGAGGGCGACTTCCCTGGTGGCGTGGCGGACCTGGACTTCCGCTTCACCATGAGTGGCGATCTCATCGCCGAGCTGGTCATCGCGTCTCAATGACCGGCGGCGGTGCGCGGGAGCATCTGCTCCTGCCCCCGCGACGTCTGCGGATCAACTGGATGAGGACGGGCCGATCTCGGTCGTGCGCGACTCAGTGGCTCCCGCTTGCAATCGTTGTCACCGCTAGGGTCGACCGGTATGACGGCCGCCACCCGACGCTGGGGTCAGATCCTGCTTGCACTGGTCGCGTACGGCGTCCTGGTCGCGGTCGTGACTGCACCAGTGGCCGCGGAGCGAGCGGTGGAGGGCGTCCGCTTCGAGGACCGGCTCGGCAGCCTTCCGGTCGAGGTTTCGTTGTCCCGCAACGGCTTCTCCACCCTCGATTCCGGCATCTTCGGCAAGTTGTACTGGGAGCGCACCGGCGTGGCGGGATTCGGGGCCTCGATCCGCGCCACCGGGCCACCAGAAGCGGGAGGCACCCTGACGTCGTACGTCTCGCCCAAGTTCGTCGAGGCCAACGCTCAGTTCGTCAACGATCCGGGCGCAGTTGCTCAGGTGTATGGCGACGAGCTGAAGAGGCAGCTCGTGGGAGGCTTCTGGGCCTTCGAGATCTGGGCCGGCTTGGCGGGTGGAGTGACACTGGCGCTGGTCTTCCGGGGGCGGCCGCCGGCCCTGCCGGCTGTCTGGTCGCGACGGCGCCGAGGCGGCGTGCTCATAGGGAGTGTGGCGTTGGCCATGGGTCTCTCTGTGCTGACGGCACAACGACTCCTCGAGCAGTGGGAGGGGAGTGCACCGGTGACGACGGCGTATCCGCTGCCTGGGTTCGACGACCTCAGCTTCAGCAGTCCGCAGACGCTCGAGGTGGCCCGGCAGGTGCAGCCGTTCATCGAGAAGAACTCCGACCGGATCAGCGAGCGCAGATCGCTCTACGAGGCCGCCACCGAGGCCTCGCTGAGGGCCGAGATCCCAGCCCACCTCGAGGGCTTGGCGCCTCGAGAGGGTGAGCGGATCGTCCTCGCGGAGGCGGACCCCCAGGGGAGTCTGGTGGGGACCTCGGTCCGCACCGAGATGTACGCGCTGCTTGGCGACCAGCTCGGCGACGACGCGATCGTCATGCGGACCATCTCCGGAGACGTCACCTCCAACGGAACCGTGGCGGAGGAGAGCTTCGTCGAGGGCGAGGCCAGCGCGAGCCCGGACGTGCCGACGGTAGCGGTGAAGGGCGACCACGACTCCGACGCGACGGTCGAGCAGCTCGAGGACAACGGCGTCCTCGTGCCCGACTTCGAGACCGCCGAGATCGATGACCTGCGAGTCGTTGCGGCCAACGACCCGGCGTTCAAGACGCTGTTCGGAGGTATGGTCATCAACGAGTCGGGGGTCACCGAGGCCGAGCTCGGCAGGCAGCTGCGCGACCAGGTCGACGCGGACCAGCCCGTGATCGTGCTGTTGCACCAGCCGAGGGCTGCCGCCGGCTACCTCGGCATCGGCTCCACCGGCGAACTGAGGGCGGGCGAAGGCCGGGAGACCCTCCCCTGGGACGACGGGATTCCGGATGCCCCACCCGGTGCGATCAACGTCGGCCACCTGCACGACGCCGACGGCCCCTGGGTGGTGTGGAACACCGACGGGGAGCTGGTGACCTGGACCGTGGTGAACCAGCTCGGCACCGCTGGTGGCGTGGAGGAGAACCCCACGATCAACCGCTTTTCCACACCCTTCTCGACGCCGCTGAAGGAAGTCAGCGTGCAGCTGCAGTACGTGTCCACCGAATCCGGATTGCAGACCGGCCACGCCTCCATCGCCATCGCAACCGACGGCACCGTCACGGTGACCGACCGCGTCGATCTCGGCCTGGCTGACGGTGTTCCGGTGCCCATCGACGAGATCGACCTGGCTGCGGACCCACCTACCGAAACACCCTGATCCTCGGACAGGCGCTTTGACTATCCGGGCGGTGCCGCATCGCCGCCGGGCTGAACGACGTACCAGTTGCCGCCGTTGAGGAAGACGTCGTGGCACTTCACCTCGCGCTTGCCCTCGTGCGCGTAGAAGTAGAGCGGATGGTCGTTGTAAGTGACCTGGACCGAGCCGTCAGCCCGCTCCACGGTCGCGAGCAGTGAGCCCTTGACGCCAGGTCCGGCGACAGGGTCCCCCTTGCTGAGCACCGGTGGCCAAGCCTCGGCGCACGCGTCGTAGCACTGCGGCTTCGATGACGTCTCGACGTCGAAGAGGTAGATCGCCTGCCCGGAGGCGTCGAACAGCATCTGCCCGAACTGGCT
Source organism: uncultured Actinomycetota bacterium (assembly GCA_963769475.1). GTDB lineage: Bacteria > Actinomycetota > Actinomycetes > Propionibacteriales > Nocardioidaceae > Nocardioides. The sequence goes on from CAVYLX010000011.1 coordinate 662,484, forward strand.
GTCCGCGATGACGATGCGCGTGCCCTGCCTCGCGGGTGCTGGCGTCGTCGACGCTGGCTTGGTGGATGCTGGCGTCGGGGAGGGAGTCGGCTCATCGGTGACGACGGCGGTCGCACTGGATGTCCCGGCTGGTTCGTCGGCATCCGGACCAGCTTGGTCGCCGCACGCCGTCAGAAAGGCGAGGAGCAGCAGCGCGGCGCAGTTTCGGGTCAGCATGCTGGGGAGTCTGCTACACGCCCGCGCAGGCTGGGCCGGCGCAATCTGACCATCCGGTGACGTGCGGGACTCGGTCAGTGTGAGGGCAGGGATCCGGTGAGCCGCCCGTGTCGTTCGGCGCTGGTCTCGTTGAGCCCGATGATCTGCACGGTCTTGCCCTTGCGCTCGTACTTGGTGGTGATGGCGTCCAGCGCGGCGACGGTGGAGGCGTCCCAGATGTGGGAGTGGGAGAGGTCGATGACGACGTGGTCGGGGTCGTCGGCGTACTCGAACTGGGTGTAGAGGTCGTTGCTGGAGGCGAAGAACAGCTCGCCGGTGACGCGGTAGACCGCGGTGATGTTGCCGTCGCGCGTCCTCGACGAGCTCGCGGTGGGTCTCGGTGAGGTGCGCGACCCGGCGGGCGAACAGGGTCATCGCGACCAGGACGCCGACGACGACGCCGATGGCGAGGTTGTGGGTGGCGACGGTGACGGCGACGGTGGCGACCATCACGGTGGTCTCGGACTTCGGCATCCGGCGCAGGGTGGCGGGCTGGATGCTGTGCCAGTCGAAGGTGCCGACGGAGACCATGATCATCACCGCGACCAGGGCGGCCATCGGGATGAGCGCGACGACGTCGCCGAAGCCGACGACGAGGATGAGCAGGAAGACGCCGGCGAGGAAGGTGGAGATGCGGGTGCGGGCGCCGGAGGCCTTCACGTTGATCATGGTCTGGCCGATCATGGCGCAGCCGCCCATGCCGCCGAAGAAGCCGGTGATGACGTTGGCGGCGCCTTGGCCCCAGGCCTCGCGGGTCTTGTCGGAGTGGGTGTCGGTGATGTCGTCGACGAGCTTGGCGGTCAGCAGCGACTCGAGCATGCCCGACCAGCGCCATGGCCAGCGCGTAGGGGGCGATGATCTCCAGCGTCTCCAGGGTCGAGCGGCACGTCGGGGAGGAACAGCGACGGGAAGGCTGTCGGGCAGCTCGCCCTCGTCGCCGACGTTCGGGACGTCGACGCGCGGCCGAGGACGGTGAACGCGGTGAGCGCGACGATGGCGACCAGCGGGCGCCGGGACGACCTTGGTGACGCGGGGGAAGCCGACGATGACGGCGATGCCGACGGCGATCATCGGGTAGACCAGCCACGGCACGTCGACCAGGTGCGGCGACCTGGGCGAGGAAGATCAGGATGGCCAGGGCGTTGACGAAGCCGACCATCACCGAGCGCGGGATGAACCGCATCAGCCGGGCGACGCCGGCGAGGCCGAGGACGACCTGGATGAGCCCGCCGAGCAGCACGGTGGCGATGAGGTAGTCGTAGCCGTGGTCGCGCATCACGGCGCGATGACCAGCGCGATGGCGCCGGTGGCGGCGGAGATCATCGCCGGGCGGCCGCCGAGGAACGCGATGGAGACGGCCATCGTGAACGAGGCGAACAGCCCGACCCGCGGGTCGACGCCGGCGATGATGGAGAACGAGATCGCCTCGGGGATCAGCGCGAGGGCGACGACGAGGCCGGCGAGGACCTCGGTGCGCAGCATCTTCGGGGACGCAGGGCGGTGCGCACGGTCGGCTCGGGTGCGTGGGGCAGTGCTGGTGCGTCAACGAGGGAGCTCCGTTCGTGGCGCAGGCGGGCAGCGTCCGCCACTGCGCGAGGGCCGAGCTGATCGACTGGTGCGGGCATCGAGCGTGCGCACGATGGGCGCGCGTGCCGGCGTCGTCGCCGGCGGAAGTCTGGATGCCACTCTAACCTCACGTAACGTGAGAGTTGAAATCCGTGCGACGTGAGAGAGCCACCTGTGACCAGCGAGCCCGTCCGCGGCAGCCACGACGGACGACGCCTCGCGGCCATGCACATCGGCGAGGTCGCCGCCCGCACCGAGCTGTCGCTGCGGAGCCTGCGCCACTGGGACGAGGTCGGCCTGCTGCGGCCGTCCGGGCGCACCGACGGCGGGTTCCGGCTCTACACCGAGGCCGACGTCGAGAAGATCCTGGTGATCCGCCGGATGAAGCCGCTCGGGTTCACCCTCGAGCAGATGAGCGCTGCGATGCGCGACATCGAGGCCCTCGGCGACCCGGCCGCCGCGGATCGGCCCGCAGCGCGGCGCGCGAGCGCCTGGCCGGCATCCTGGCCGACGCCGCCGAGCGGCGGCAGAAGCTGGAGCGCCAGCTCGCCATGGCCGACGAGTTCATCGCGCTGCTCAACCACCAGCTGGCCTGAGGGCCCAACCTCGGGGACATGCCGAAACGTCGGCACCCAGTCATAGGAGGTTCCCCTGACGTCCCCATGATCGATGCCGATCAGCCATGGGAAAACGTGATGGTGGGGAGAATTCTGCGCAGCCAGGCGGGACTCCACCACGCGGCCCGGCCGGTCAGGCGCAACAGCACAGGCAGCAGGACCAGGCGGACGAGGAAGGCGTCGAGCAGGACGGCGACACCCAGCACGATGCCCATCTCCTTGGGTGGCAGCGGGCCCGGAGAGCGCGAAGGTGAAGAACACCGCGACCATGACCGCTCCGGCCGCGAAGATCACCCGACCGGAGTGGGCCAGGGAGCCGACCATGGCCTCCTTCGGGTCACCCGAGTGTTCGTAGTGTTCCTTGGCCGACGCCAGCAGGAACACCGTGTAGTCCATGGCGATGGCGAAGATCATCGCGAAGAAGAAGACGGGAGCCCAGGCGTCGAGGAAGCCCTGGCTCTCGAAGCCGAGAAGGCCGGATCCGTAACCCTCCTGGAAGATCAGCCGGGCGACTCCGAACGCCGCTGCCGTGGAGAGCAGGCTGGCCAGGGTGCCGAGGAGTGAGATCAGCGGCGCCTGGAGCGCCACGAGCAGCAGGAGGAACCCGAGGGCGAGGATGACGCCGATCACCAGCGGCGTGGACTCGTCGAGCTGCGCCTTGAGGTCGAGGTTCTCCACCGCGGCGCCGCCGACGAGCGCACTCGACGGCAGCTCGGCACGAAGCCGCTCGACGGTGTCACCAAGTGCCGGGTCGGATGGGTCGACGGTCGGCACCGCCTGGATCATCACCAGTCCGCTCTCGTCGGCGGCGGGCATGGCAGGTGTGAAGCCGGCGATGCCGTCATCGAAGGTGAGGATGGCGGCCGCGGCGTAGACATCGGCCTCCTGCATCACGACCTGCAGCGTGCCGGGGGCGCCCTCCCCGAAGGAGTCCTGGACGAGGTCGTAGCCGACCCGGGCGCTCGAGTCCTCGGGCAGGACCTTGATCGAGGGCATCGCGGTCTTGAGCCCGATGATCGGCGCGGCCAGCGCCAGCAGCACCAGCAGCGAGCCGAGACCCGACACGACGGGACGTTTCCAGAGGCGCTCGCCCCACGCGGCGAACCTCGGGGAACGATGCTCAGTAGTCCTGACCCAGGGCAGCGAGAGCTTGTTGATCCGGTGGTCGAGCTTGAACAGCACCAGCGGCAGCAGGGTGAGGGTGGCGGCGAGGACGAACACCACCGAGAGCATGATCCCGCCGGCCATCGAGCGGAACGACGGCGAGGGCACCAGCATCACCGCCGACAGCGAGATCAGCACGGTGGCGCCGGAGAGGAAGACCGCCTTCCCGGCGGTGTCCATGGTCTCGGCGATGGCTTGTCGGGCAGAGTTGCCGGCGCCCATACGCGAGGCGCGGTAGCGGACGACGAGGAACAGCGCGTAGTCGATGCCTAGCGCGAGGGCGAACATCATGGCGAAGTTCATCGCCCAGATGGAGACCGGGACGAGTTCGTTGATGAGGACCAGCGACCCGGCCGAGGCAACCAGGCCGGCGAGGGTCAGGAGCAGTGGGAGGCCCGCGGCGACCAGGGCACCGAAGGCCAGCACCAGGATCGCCATGGTGACCGGCCACGAGACCATCTCGGACTTCAGCATCGCTTCGAGGTTGGCTTCGTTGAAGTCGGACCAGAGCAGGGATGAGCCGGTCGGGTTGACCACGATGCCCTCCACCGACAGGTCCTGGAGGTCGCCCTTGAGGTCGGTCGCGACGCGGACCATCTCGTTGGTGTCAGCCCCGGCGCCGGCCAGCACGATTGCGGTGCTGCCGTCCTCGTTCAGGGTCGCACCCGGCATCGGTTGGACGACGTCCGCGATGCGAGGCTCGGCCTTGAGCGTCCGGGTGACCTCGGCGATCACCTCCGCGCCCGCCCCTTCGGTCAGCGGTCCGTCGGTGGAGTGCACGACGACCTGGATGGCGGACGACGCGTTGCCACCGAAGCTCTCCTGGGCCAGCTCGCGCGCGGCGACCGACTCGGATCCGTCGGCCTGCCAGCCGGCACCGGAGAGGTTGTGCTCGACCTGCGGTGCGAACACGCCCAGCCCGACGATCAGTAGCAACCACACGCCGGTCACGAGCTTCGCGTGGCCGGTGACCCAGACGCCGAGGCGCCCGAGGGGGCCGGGCCGGAAGCCCGGTGGGAATCCGGTGTCGTTCGGTCCGCTCGCACGATGGTCGGCGTGGGTGCTCATGCGGGTGTCCGTTCGTTCCGAGTCGGGGGAGTGCGGGATCAGAGCAGGGCGGGCAGTGCGCGGGACGCGGTGTAGCCACCGACGGCAAGGACCAGGACGGTGAACGCGACGGAGAGCCGCCGGGTCTCGACGTGGTCGGCGATCCGGGCGCCGGCGACGGCGGCGACCGCTGAGGCGAGCGTGAGCGCCACCACGACGCCCCAGTCGGGGGCCGAGCCGACCTCGGCCCGGGTTGCCAGCGCGGCCGCGCTGGTGATCGTGATGACCACCAGCGCCGTGCCGGCGGCGTACTCCATCGGCAGCGCCAGGGCGAGCAGCAGTGCCGGGACGACGACGAATCCGCCCCCGACCCCGAGGAACCCGGTGAGGAACCCGACGATCGTGGCGGTGACCAGCACCTTGAGCGCGCGCGGGCACTGGCAGGCGAACGTCGGGCTGAAGGTGATGATCGGGTCGTCCAGTGTCGGGCGGGTGGCGAGCCCGGGCTCGGCGCGTCCGGGCCGCAGCAGTCGCCAGGCCATCACTGTTGCGACGAGCAGCATCAGCGAGGCGAAGGCAGCCAGCAGAAACTCGTCGGAGACGTGGGCCGAGGCCTGGGCGCCGAGCACGGCCCCAGCGACAGCGACCAGCCCGAAGGCTGCGCCTCGGGCGAGCTGGACGTTGCCGGCGCGGTGGGCGGCGATCGCGCCGATCAACGCGGTCGTGCCGACGACGACCAGCGAGCCGGTCGTGGCCTGAGCGGCGGACTGGTCCAGCAGGTAGACCAGCACCGGGACCGCCAGGATCGAGCCGCCGCCGCCCAGAGCGCCGAGGCTGAGCCCGATCAAGGCACCGGCCGAAATCGCCAGGACGAGCTCGAGCATCAGGCGTCGGGGCCGACCAGGTGCAGGCCGACCTTTTCGGCGTTCTCGAACGAGTCGTCGACGGCGACCGGCGTGCGACCCGAGGCGTCGATCAGCGAGGCGGCGATCGCGGCTCGGTAGCCCGACGCGCAGTGCACCCAGACCTCCCCCGAAGGGACCTCGCTGACCCGGTCGGGCAGCTCGTGGATGGGAATGTTGTGGGCGCCCTTGATCCGGGTCGCGGCGTACTCGTCGGCGCGCCGGACGTCGAGGATCACGATGTCGCGATGGTGGCGCACCTGCTCGAGGTCCGCGAATGTGGCGGTGGGAAAGCTCGCCAGCGGGCCGTCGGCCCAGCTCTGTGGGCCACCGGTGGCCTGGGCGGCCGGACGGTCGATGCCGATCCGGACCAGCTCGCGCTGGGCTTCGGCGACGTCTTCGGCAGTCTCGCCGAGAAGGGTCACCGGGGTGCCCCAGGTGATCAGCCAGCCCAGGTAGGTGGCGAAGGACCCGTTGATCCCGAAGTTGAGGGTGCCGGGTGCGTGGCCTGCGGCGAAGGCGGTGCGGTTGCGCAGGTCGATCACCCATTCGCCGGCCTCGATTCGACCGCGGAGCTGCTCCGCGTCGGCCTCGGTCGGCGGACTGAGGTCCGGCGCGGACGGACCAGCGGCGTTGGCCGACGACATGTGGATGTAGTAGGCAGGCCACGCGCCCAACCCGTCCAGCAGTTCGCGGACGTAGGTCTCCTCGTCCTGGGTCAGGACCGGGTTGCTCCCCTTCTCCGCACCGATGGTCGACGAAGTCGCGTCGGACTGGGTGGCCGCACAGAACGAGCCGAACCCGTGCGTGGGGAACACCTCCGCCTGGTCCGGCAGCAGCTCGGCGAGCCGGTGGGCTGATGCGTGCTGGTGACGGGCCAGCTCGTCGCTGTGCTCGTCGCCGAGCAGGTCGGGGCGACCGGTGGCTCCGAAGAGCAACGAGCCGCCGGAGAAGATGCCGATGTCGGCGCCGCTCGCGAGGTCGTGCAGGGCATAGGAGAGGTGGGTGAAGGTATGGCCCGGAGTTGCGATCGCGGTGAGCTGCATTCGGTCGCCGATGAGGACCTGGTCGCCGTCCGCGACCGGTGTCCGCTCGTAGGAGACGTCGTCGACACCGTTGACCAGGTACGCCGCGCCGGTGACGGTGGCCAGGGCCAGGCCACCGGTCACGTAGTCGTTGTGGATGTGAGTCTCCAGCACATGGGTGAGCCGGACATCGTGCTCGTCGAGGAGTGCCAGCACGCGATCGATGTCGCGTTGCGGATCGATGACGAACGCCAGCTCGCCGTCGTGGACCAGGTAGCTGCGGTCGCCAAGCGTCGGGGTTTCGATCGGGAGCACGGTCAGGTCGGTCATCGCTTCGTTCCCATCTCGATCGGGCGCCCGGACCTGATCCAGGCGCTGGTGCCCCCACGCACATTGATGGCGTCGAAGCCTTGGGTGAGGAGCACGTCGGTCATCGCGGCGCTGCGGTTGCCCGAGGCGCAGATGACGGGGACCGGTGACGTGCGATCGATCTCCTCGAGTCGCGATGCGAGCTGCCCCATGGGGAAGTTGACGGCGCCGGGCACGTGGCCCTCGGCGTACTCGTCGGTCTCGCGCACGTCGATGACCGGTGTGCCGCCCTCGACCAGCTCCGCGAGCGTATCGATGTCGATCTCGCGCATGTGCGGGTTTCCTTCCTGCCCTTGGAACCCCTAGGGGGGTTGACTCCTGGAAGTTAACACAACCCCCCAGGGGGTTGTACAGTTGGCGAAGCATGAGGCGGTCAAAGGGAGCCTCGTGGCACATTTCCAGCCGACGCACGAGGGCAGCTCATCTCAGCCTTCGACGAGGCCGTACCGGAAGGATCAGGCTGATGGATCTCGAACCGAATGAGATCAAGGCGATCATCATCCGCATGAAGCGCGCCAACGGCCACCTGGCCAGCGTGATCCGAATGATGGAAGAGGGCTCCTCGTGCGAAGACGTCCTCACCCAGCTGGCCGCGGTCAACAAGGCCATCTCACGCTCCGGCTACGCGATCGTCGCCACCGGGCTGCAGCACTGCCTCGAAGCGGGCGACGGCATCGAAAGCGTGGACGTGAAGAAGATGGAGAAGCTGTTCCTCGCCCTCGCCTAGTACTACTGAGGCCATCGGCGCTTTGTGGTGGGTCGATCGAAAGCACGCGTCGCCCGCGAATGCCAGTGCTTCTGCTGAGCGGTTCGCGAATTGTCGGGCCCAGCCAGGTCGACACCGACGCCGTTGGTCTCCGCAACGCACGCGACCTGACGCCCACCGGCCCAGAGCAGTCTTCAGCCACGTGCCAAAGCAGGAAGGCGACCATCGCCGGCACCGCGAAGTCAGATGTGCTGGTCGGCACTCCGGGGCGTGACGTCATCGCCGGTCTCGGCGGCAACGACCGCATCAGCTGGGGTCCGGCGGCGACGAGCTCGTCGGTGGTCCCGGTCTCGACCCCTTCGTGGCTGGCGCGTCTCCGCCCGTCACCCTCGAGGTGTCGGGTAGCGAAGTAAGCCCAGGTCGCCTGACCTGGGCTTCCTCCATGGTTTGCGGCCCTTAATCGTGTCGGGTTTCCGCGATTGAGGCGGGGTCGCCCGATCTCTAGCGTCCTGACCACGCCGGAACGCTCAGTCCCGGCCGCGACGCAAGGAGAATCGTCATGATCCACAACCTCACCGCGAGCGCCGGCCGACTGGTCCGCGCGCAGGGGCTGGCCCTGCTGGCCCTCGTCATCGTCATCACCGGCAGCAGCGCTGCCTACGCCGCCACCGTCGGCAAGAACAGCGTGGTCAGCCTCTCCATCAAGAACGGGCAGGTGAAGGCCGCCGACCTCGGGAACGGCGCCGTCAAGGGCCCCAAGCTCGGCCTCGACGCGGTCACCGGCGACAAGGTCCTGGACAACGGCCTGACCGGCGCGGACGTCGACGAGTCCACGCTCGGCACCGTGCCCAACGCGAGCTCGCTCGGCGGCCTGCCCGCCTCGTCCTACCTCCGCGGCGGCACGACGTACGTCAGGGAGACGGCGGTCGAGGCCGGCACCGACAAGGGTGACGGCACCTTCGTCATCGGTGGTGCGTGCGACGCAGGCGACCTGATCCTGTCGGGCGGACCGGCCAACGTGGCCGCCACCTCCGACATGGTGGAGTCGTTCCCCCGCCCCGGTGTGCTCAACGGGTGGCAGGTCCGCATCCACAAGAACGCCGTGGCCGACAACTTCTCGGTGGTCATGCTCTGCCTCAACACGGCCTGAGCTCCGTGGTCCGCTGCGCGGGGTCAACCCGCGCAGCGGACCAGGTGGGCTCACCGGCCCTCTGGCACTCTGGCGCCATGACTGAGGCCGCCCACCCCCCGGAGACCCACCGCTCGATCGAGCTCAGCCGCACCGGCGAGTTCACCTTCGAAGCGGTGAACGCCCGTGGCGGAAGGCTGACGATGAGCAGCGGCGACGACGAGGAGTTCTCGCCCATCGAGCTCCTCCTGGCCGCGCTCGCCGGGTGTGGCGCCATCGATCTCGAACACCTCACCGGCAAGCGGGCGCCGTTCGAGTCCTTCGCGGCGCGCTCCGACGGGCACAAGGTTCGGGACGAGCACGGCAACCACCTCGTCGACCTCCGCGTCACCTTCGACGTCACCTTCCCCGAGGGCGAAGGCGGTGATCGCGCCCGTGAGTTCCTCCCCCGGGCGCTCCAGCAGATCGAGAGTCGCCTCTGCGCGGTGGGCCGCACCGTGCAGCTGGGCGATCCGGTGCAGTACGTCGCCGGGTCGCTCTAGGGCCTGCTACTGGTAGTCGGCCGCGACGAGCTGGAGAGTCTCGAGGCTGTGGCGGACGATCGGCATCTCGGTCGAGTTGGACCACGTGTACGCCGAGATCATCCGGGTCAGCGGGGGAGTGAGCGGCAGCGTGGTGACCAGGTCGTGGCGTAGGAAGGACACGACCAGGCTCGGCATCAGCGAGACACCCAGTCCGGACGCCACCAGGCTCTGGACGGAGAGGTTGTCATCGATGGCGCAGACGATGTCGGGCTCGAACCCGGCCTCGTTGCACACCTCACGGAAGTGGACGCTGCAGCGCGGACAGCCCGTGATCCAGGCCTCCTCCGCGAGGTCGGCCAGCTTGACCGTGCCCTGGTCGGCCAGGGCATGGCTGGCCGGCGCCAGGACGACCAGCTCGTCGGTGACGAGGGGGACCCTCAGGAAGTCGTCGTCCGGCTCGTCCTCGCTCTCGTAGGCGAACGCGAGCACCAGGTCGCAGGCACCGCTCCGGAGCAGGTCGAAGCACTCGGGGGGCTCGGCCTCGAGCAGCTCGATCCGGACGCTGGGGTGCGCGGCGAGGATGTGTGAGATCGCGGCCGGGATGAGGGTGGTGCTGGCACTCGGGAACGCGCAGATCCGGATGGTTCCGGCCTGCATCTCGACGATGGCACGGACGCGGTTCTCCGCCTGGGCCAAGCCGTCCAGGATCGGGTCGACGTGCGACTCCAGCATGTTGCCGGCCTCGGTGAGCATGAGCCGGCGCCCGGTGCGGATGAAGAGCGGGGTCCCCAGGCCCTTCTCGAGTGCTCGCATCTGCTGGCTGATGGCGGGCTGGCTGTAGCCGAGCTCCTTGGCCGCACCCGTGTAGGAGCCATGGCGCACGACGGATCTGAAGACAGTCACGTGTCGCGGGTCCAGGGCCATGCAATTCACAGTAGCCGCGGCGCGTTTCGGGCAATAGCACGAGCGGGCGCACCAACGGGCTCTCAGCGCCGGCTCCCGCCCGGACGTATAGCCCACGCTTTGCACCCCCAAGGAATCGGTGATGTGACCGGCCGTGCTGCGCCCTCTCATAAGCAAACCTTGGGGACCCGTGCACAAACTCCGCGTGGTGTTCTCGGGAGCGTGGTAGCACGCTTGGAGCAGCGGCAGAGCGATCGCCCAGCTCGGCGCCCTTCCCTACGACTGTCACGAGGACCGCATGCAGCAGAACCTCGGCTTCGAGACCCGAGCCGTCCACGCCGGCCAGGAACCAGACCCCACCACCGGCGCGGTGGTGGCACCCATCTACGCGACGTCGACGTACAAGCAGGACGGCGTGGGGGGCATGCGCAACGGCTACGAGTACAGCCGGGCCGGCAACCCGACCCGGACGGCCCTGGAGTCGGCGCTGGCCAGCATCGAGAACGGCGAGTCGGCCATCTCGTTCTCGAGCGGCCTGTCCGCCGTCGACGCGGTGATCCGCTCCGTGTGCCGGCCTGGTGACCACGTGCTGCTGCCCAACGATGCCTACGGCGGGACCTTCCGGCTCTTCGACAAGGTCGCTGGTGCCTGGGGCCTCGAGTTCTCCGCGGTGGACATGTCCGACCTCGACCTGGTCCAGCGCTCGATGCGCGCCGAGACCAAGCTCGTCTGGTGCGAGACCCCGACCAACCCGTTGCTGAACATCGCCGACATCGACGGACTCGCCCGCATCGCCAGGTCGGCCGGTGCCCGGCTCTGCGTCGACAACACGTTCGCCACGCCGTACCTGCAGAACCCGCTCGACCTGGGCGCCGACATCGTCATGCACTCGACCACCAAGTACCTCGGCGGCCACTCCGACGTGGTCGGCGGGGCTCTGATCACGAGCGACGCCGAGCTGGCCGACTCGATTCGCTTCCTGCAGTTCGCGGTAGGGGCGATCCCCGGCCCGTTCGACGCGTTCCTGGTCTCCCGAGGCATCCGCACCCTGGGGGTGCGGATGGAGAAGCACTGCGACAACGCCGAGCAGGTCGCCTCGATGCTCGCCAACCACAGCGCGGTCACCGAGGTGTACTACCCGGGTCTCACCAGCCACCCGGGCTATGACCTCGCGAAGACCCAGATGCGTCGTTTCGGCGGCATGATCTCGTTCCGGGTCGCGAAGGGTGAGGAGTACGCCGCTGCGGTGTGCGATGCCACCGAGATCTTCACGCTCGCCGAGTCGCTCGGTGGTGTCGAGTCACTCATCGAGCACCCCGCCCGGATGACCCACGCCTCGGTGCGCGGCAGCGACCTGGAGGTGCCCGGCGATCTCGTCCGGGTGTCCGTGGGCATCGAGTCACCCGAGGACCTGATCACCGACCTGGACCGAGCCCTCAGCAGCTGAGTCCAGGCATCACGAAAGAGAAGGGAAGGGCCACCGTGCTCAACGTCACCGGTGAGGCAACGCCGGCACTCACCGAGCTGATCGAAGCGGTACGACGCACGGTCCAGCGCGAGCTGCTCCCCGAGGAGACCGCCGCGGCCGTCTGCGTCGACCTCGAGCCTTACCTGGGAAGCGTCGACCTGCTCACCGAGCCCCAACAGGCGTCCGACCCCCGCGACTACGTGCAGCACGTGCTCCATGTCGAGGGCGACGGCAGCTTCTCGGTGGTCGCCCTCGTGTGGCTTCCGCAGCAGCGGACGCCGATCCACGACCACGTCTCGTGGTGCGTCGTCGGGGTGCACATCGGGGAGGAGACCGAGATCCGCTACGACGTACACGCCGACGCCGACGAGCGCTACCTCACCGAGGAGGAGACGTCGGTCAACCGCCACCGCAGCGTCTGCGCCGTGACGCCGCCGGGTGACATTCACCAGGTGCTCAACTCGGGCTCTGAGAAGGCCATCTCGATCCACGTGTACGGCGCGGACATCGGCCGCCTGGGCAGCAGCATCCGTCGCCGCTACCCGCTGCCGATCCGGCAGTCCGCACGGTGACCGACGTGCTCTCGTGCGACGTGCGCCACGTCGGCGTGCCCGACGGCACCTGTCCGGTGCCGGTCGCGATCGACGAGCTGTGGGAGGGCCGGGCTGGGCTGGGCGATCGTGACGAGCTGGTCACCCGGACCGTCTTCGAGGCCGTCGAGCTCCTCGACCAGGGGCTGGCCCGGGTCGCCTGGGTGGATCCCGCGGACGACCAGGTCGTCATCTGCGAGCGCGCTCGCCGGGCCATCGGTCTCACCTGGGTCGTGCTGCCGATGCAGACCATCGAGGGCCCGGACCGACAGGTCCAGGACCGGCTCCCGATCAAGCGGCGTCTCGACGGGGTTCGTGCGGTGGCCGGCGCGAACGTGCGATGGGGGAGCTTTGTCGCGCCCGGAGCCGTGCTGCTCCCGTCGTTCATCAACATCGGCGCGCGAGTCGACCGCGACACGATGGTGGACACGTGGGCCACGGTGGGCACCTGTGCGCAGATCGGCCAGCGAGTGCACCTCGCCGGAGGGGTCGGCATCGGTGGCGTGATCGAGCCGCCCGGCGCGAGGCCGGTGGTGGTCGAGGACGACGCGTTCATCGGCTCCCGGTGCGTCGTCGTCGAGGGAGCCAGGGTCCGCACGGGCGCGAAGCTCGGCGCCGGGGCCATCCTGACCGGCTCCACCCACGTCATCGATGCCGAGACGGGTGACCGGCTCCCCAGTGGCGAGCTGCCCGCGTGGTCGGTCTCCGTCGCCTCGACCCGGATGAAGGAGTTTCCCGGCGGGACGTTCGGTCAGCCCTGCATCCTCGTCATCAAGCGTCTCGAACCGGGCGAGAGCCACGACAAGCTGAAGCTGGACGACGTGCTGCGCTCGCACGGCGACCTGCTGACCTGATCGATCAGGCTGGGAAGTCCACGATGGTGGAGCGCTCGATGAGGGGCCGGATCCGGGTCAGCACGTCGAGGTGTGCTGGGTGGTTCATGTAGGTCTCGAGGTCCTGCTGGGTCTCGAAGCCGGTGATCAGGCCGAGGTCGTAGTCGGCCGTGGGCGCCAGGTCGTTGAGCTCGACGTGCCACATGGTGACGCCGGGGATCTTCGGCTCGAGCGCGGTCAGCTCGTCGCGCACGGCTCGGGCGTGCTCCGGTGAGCGGTCGTGGACGCGGACGAAGACAGAGTGCAGAACCATGGGGAGATCCTTCGGGTCGGGGAGGGATGCCTCACGCGAGAGCGTGAAGCCGGGCAACGGCGGAGTCCACCTCGTCGTCCCGGGCGGTCAGGGCCACGCGTACGTGCTTGGCGCCCGCCGGCCCGTAGAAGTCGCCGGGGGTGGCCAGGATGCCGTGGTCGGCGAGCAACGAGACCGTCTCCCACGACGTGAGGCCGGCGCGGTCGATCCACAGGTACAGCCCTCCCTCGCAGTCGGGCACGTTCCAGCCCGCAGCGCGGAGGGCGTCGGTCAGCACGTCGCGACGCCGACGGTAGAGCGCTCGCTGCAGGTCGACGTGCTCGTCGTCGTTGTACGCCGCGATGCTGGCTGCCTGGATCGGCGACGGCATCGCCACGCCCAGGTGCTTGCGGATCTCGAGCAGCCTGCTCACGAGCGCCGAATCGCCGGTGAAGAACCCGGACCGGTAGCCCGCCATGTTGGACCGCTTCGAGAGCGAGTGGACCGAGAGCAGGTTGTCGTAGGAGCCGCCGCAGACGTCCGGGTGCAGGACGGAGACGGCCTCGCGGGACCAGGCGAACTCGTTGTAGCACTCGTCGCTGACGAGCACCACGTCCCGCTCGCGCGCCCAGTCGACCACCCGGCGCAGCTCCTCCACGGTGGCGATCCTGCCGGTCGGGTTGTTGGGGTAGTTGATGTAGCAGAGGCGTACGTCGGTGCGGGGGTCGATCTTCGTCGGGTCCTCGGCGAAGGCGATCTGGGCGCCAGCGATGTTGATGGCCGCGACGTAGCTGGGGTAGGCCAGGGCCGGCACCGCGACGGCGCTGGTGGTCGGCACCTCGAGCAGGGTCGGGAGCCACGACAGCAGCTCCTTGGTGCCGATCAACGGGAGCAGGTTGTCGGCAGTCACGTCCTGCACTCCCCAGCGGCGCGTCATCCAGTCCGCGGCCGCCTGCCGGAGGGCCGGCTGCCCGAGCGTGGTCGGGTAGCCGGGCGCCTCGGCCGCCGCGGCCAGGGCCGCTCGCACCACCTGAGGGGTGGGGTCGACCGGGGTGCCCATGGAGAGGTTCACCAGGCCGTCGGGGTGGGTGCTGGCGCGCTCGCGGTACGACGAGATCTGGTCCCACGGGAAGTCTGCGAGTCGCTCTGCCAGCGGCGTGGTGCGGGCGCCGTCCTCGGTGGTCATCGGTCCCTTCCAGAACATGGGTGAGCTGCGCCTGTAGCCTCTCCTTTGTCGCCCTGATTTGTCGACTTCGGAAATACTTGGTGACGACTCGGTTCCGCTTATGGATGGGCTGAGGAGCACGACGCATAAGTCGGGGTTTGCCACCCACAAGCGAACGTGGCGTTGTGACCGCACGAGCTCCTGTTGGACAGTTCTAGTAACCGGCCGCACGACCTGCGCGAGTGCGGGACTCTGGAGGCCTTCTTGGACAGCACGAACACCGGGCCGTCCCTCCTGGCCGAGGCCATGCGTGAGGGACGCGTACTGACGGCGCCTTCGGGCAGCGACCGCGCGCCGCGTGCCTTCTGCGGCATCGGCGTCTGCATGGAGTGCGAGACCGAGATCGAGGGCCGGATCGTGCGCGCCTGCCTCGTGGAAGGGTCCCGATGAAGGTCGACGTGCTCGTGGTCGGCGCGGGACCGGCCGGGCTGGCTGCTGCGTCGACCGCCGCCGGCCTCGGCGCGAACGTGTGCCTGGTGGACGAGTCGTACCGCACCGGTGGCCAGTACCTGCGCCAGCGGCCGACCGCTACCGACCAACCGCCGGCCGTCGTCGCCGCGGAATCCTGCGGTGCCACGATCCTGCTCGGCGATCCCGTCTGGCACGTCGACCCCGTCACGCGGGCAGCGTCGGTCGGCTCGCATCGCGTCGAGTACGCCGCCCTGGTGCTGGCCACCGGCGCCTACGACCGGGTGGTGGCGGTCAGGGGCGGCCGCCTCCCTGGAGTGATCACGGCCGGTGCTGCCCAGGCCCTCGCGAAGGACGGCGTCAACCTCGGGCGGTCGGTGCTGATCGCCGGCTCGGGCCCCTTCGCCTTCCCGGTCGCCGAGGAGATCATCCGCAGCGGAGGTGGCGTGGCCGAGGTGGCGCTCTCGCACTGGCCGGTGATGGGCCGGGCCGCGATCCACGAGCCCCGCGTGCTGCCCGAGGCCGCGCACTACGCCCGCTGGCTGGGCGCACGACGGGTGCCGGTCCGGGGCGGCTGGGTGCTCAGCGAGATCCTGGGCGATGACGCCGTCCGCGGTGCCGTCCTCGCCCGGGGACGGCGTACGCGCACCGTCGAGTGTGATGCCGTGGCGATCGGCTACGGCTTCCTGCCCCAGCTCGCCCTGGCGGACATCGCCGGGTGCGACCTGCGCTTCGACGAGGTGCACCGCACCTGGTTCGTCGACGTCGACGACGACCTGCAGACCTCGGTCGCCGGCGTCATCGCGGCCGGCGAGGGCACGGGGATCGGCGGGCACCGCAAGGCCACCTGGGAGGGTCGGCTCGCCGGCCACACCGCGGCCCGGGTCGCCGGTCTCGAGTTCGACGTCCCCCGACAGGTACGCCGCAGCGCACGTCGCCTCCAGCGCTTCGCCCGGGCAGCCGCACCCCACCTCGCTCCGCCCGCGACGCCCCAGGTCGTGAGCGACGACGCGACCGTGTGCCGGTGCGAGGGCGTGACGGCCGGCCAGGTGGCGGCAGCTGTCGACGACGGTGCGGTCACCGTCTCGGGCGTTCGGACCCGGACCCGCCTGGGCATGGGTGTGTGCCAGGGCCGGATGTGCGGTCAGGTCTGCGCCGAGCTGGTCGCGACCCGCTCGGGCACCCCGCTCGAGGACGTCGGACGCGTGACCGCCCGCACGCCCGCGCGTCCTCTGCCCCTGGGGAGCCTGACGTGAGGGTGGTCATCGTGGGTGCGGGGATCATCGGCGCCGCCTGCGCCTACTCCCTGGCCAAGCGAGGAGTAGAGGTCGTCGTGCTCGACGCCGGTGACGCGCCGGCGGGTGCGTCGGCCAAGTGCGACGGCATGCTGATGCTCTCCAACAAGGAACCGCGCGACGCCCTGAAGGCACTCCAGGCGATCGAGGAGTGGAAAGCGGTGCTGCCGGTCGTCGGCGACGTCCAGTTCGAGCCCTTGCGCACGATCCTGGTCGCGCTGGACGAGGCGACCGAGCAGAAGCTGCTCGTCCGCGCGCGCGAGCTGCGCGAGGCGGGTCTGGCGGTCCGCGAGCTGAGCGGGCAGGAGTGCCGCGCCGAGGACCCCGGCCTCTCGGACGACGTCCGCTACGGCTTCGTGGTCGAGGACAGCTGGGACGTCCAGCCCATGATCGCCACCGTGCAGCTGCTCCGGGCAGCCGAGCAGCTCGGTGCGGTCGTGCACCGGGGGGTCCGGGTGCACAGCGTGCGGGAAGGCGAGGCCCACACGGACACGGGCGTCTTCACAGCCGACGAGGTGATCGTCGCGGCGGGGCCGTGGGCGGGCGCGCTCATGAGTGGCACCGACCACGTGGTGCCGATCGAGCCACGGCGGGGACACCTGCTCGTGGCCGAGCGACGGGCCTCTGGCATCGTGCGATGCGGAGCCCTGGACGGTGGCTACATGACGGCTGTGCACAGCAAGGATCCCGGGCTGCACGTCGTACCCAACATCGAGCGCACGCGCGGCGGCACGGTGCTCCTGGGCACGTCGCGCGAGCGGGTCGGTTTCGACGACACCCCGAACGTCGACGTGATGCGCCGCATCGCCGAAGAGGTCACCCGCCTCTACCCCGCGCTGAAGAGCTGCCGGGTGATCAGGGCCTGGGTCGGTTTTCGCCCCTGGACCCCCGACAAGCAGCCCATGGTCGGTCGGCTCGCGCCCGGCCTGGCGATCGCTGCAGGACATGAAGGAGAAGGCATCGTGTATGCCCCGTTCACCGGTGAACGCATCGCCGACATGCTCGTCGAGGACCGACCTGGCCCGCCCGAGTGGGACCCGTTGCGCTTCTCGGCCGACGTCGCCGAGGCCGTGCGATGACCGGGGCGATGACTGGGGCTACCGAGGAGTGGCGCCCCCACATGGCTCACTGGGGTGGCTTCGAGGCCCGGAGTGACGGCACCCGGCTGCTCGAGGTGCGCCCGCTGGGCGACGACCCGGCGCCGGTGCCCCTGATCGACAACGTGGTCGCGGCGCAGCACCACGACAGCCGGGTCGACCAGCCGTACGTCCGTGAGCGTTGGCTCAAGGAGGGGCCCGGAGCGCCCGGGCGCGGCGACGACCGCTACATCCGGACCTCCTGGGACGAGGTGCTGCGGCTCACCGCCACCGAGATCGAGCGCGTGTACGCCGCCACCGGCCCCGAGTCGGTCTACGGCGGCTCCTACGGCTGGTCCAGCGCCGGCCGCTTCCACCACGCGCAGAGCCAGGTGCACCGGTTCCTGAACAGCCTCGGCGGCTACGTCGCCTCGGTCGGCAACTACAGCTACGGCGCCGCCCAGGTGCTGCTGCCGCACGTGGTCGGGTCGGTCGACGACGTGATGATGGGAGCGACCTCCTGGGAGTCGGTCGCCGAGCACACCGACCTGTTCGTGGCCTTCGGTGGCCTGCCGGCCAAGAACGTCGTCCGTCTCCCCGGGCGGGATCCGGCGCCACGCCATGCGCGGCCACCTGGCGGCCTGTCGCGCCCGCGGCACCGAGTTCGTCCACGTCAGCCCGATCCGCGACGACGCGTCGGCCGAGGCCGAGTCCCGGCTGGATCCCGGCCCGGCCGGGCACCGACGCCGCGCTGATGCTGCGCGCTCGCGCACGTCGCTCGTCCGCGACGGCCTGCGCGACCGCGACTTCGTCGACGCGCTGCGTGCGTCGGCTACGAGCACTTCGAGCAGTACCTCCTGGGTGCCGACGGACGGCGTGGCCCAGGACCCCGGAGTGGGCCGAGGCCATCACCGGCGTCAGCGCCGCGGAGATCGTCGACCTCGCCCGCCAGATGGCCGCGCGGCCGCACGCTGATCACGGTCAGCTGGTCGCTGCAGCGCGACCCGGCACGGCGAGCAGCCGGTGTGGCTGGCGCATCGTCCTGGCGGCGATGCTCGGCCAGATCGGACTGCCCGGCGGCGGCTTCGGCCACGGCTACGGGTCGATGGGCGACATCGGGACGCCTCGGCCACCGGTCACCGCTGCCCGCGCTCCCGCAGGGTGGCAACCCGGTCGAGCAGCTACATCCCCGTGGCCCGGATCGCCGACATGCTGCTCGGCGCCGGGCGAGACCTACGACTTCGACGGCCAGCGGCTGACCTACCCCGACATCCGGCTCGTCTACTGGTGCGGCGGCAACCCGTTCCACCACCACCAGGACCTGGCCCGGCTGCGATCCGCGTTCGCCGTGCCCGAGACCGTCGATCGTGCACGAGCCGTTCTGGACGGCGACCGCACGGCACGCCGACATCGTGCTCCCGGCCACCATGACCATCGAGCGCGACGACTTCGGCGCCGGGCAAGCAACGAGCCGTTCGTCTCGGCGATGCCGCAGCTCACCGCCCCTGCGGGTGAGGCCCGGAGCGACTACGAGATCTTCTCCGGCCTGGCCGAACGTCTCGGCGTGGCCGAGGCGTTCACCGAGGGCCGGGACGAGATGGCGTGGCTGCGCCACCTGTACGGCGAGCTCGAGGAACGGCTCCGGCCGGCGGGCCGGACGTGGCCGTCCCTTCCTTCGACGAGTTCTGGGCGGAAGGGGTGGTCCACCTGCCGGAAGGCGACCTCACCCAGACCCTGTTCGCCGACTTCCGGGCCGACCCGGAGACCTTTCCGCTCGCCACGCCGAGCGGGAAGATCGAGGTGTTCTCCGCTGAGATCGACTCGTTCGGTTACGACGACTTCCCGGGTCACCCGGCCTGGATCGAGCCCGAGGAGTGGCTGGGATCGGCAGCGGCCGAGGAGTTCCCGCTGCACCTGGTGGCCAACCAGCCGAGTGGTCGGTTGCACAGCCAGCTGGCCGTCGGCGTACACAGCGAGTCGCTGCAGGTCGCCGGTCGCGAGCCGTTGCGCATGAACTCTGCGGACGCGCGGGCCCGCGACCTGGCCGACGGTGACCTGGTCGAGGTCTCGAGCCCTCGGGGGCGGTGCCTGGCCGGCCTCGTCGTCAGCGACGACATCCGGGAAGGCGTGGTGCAGCTCTCGACCGGAGCCAGGTTCGCGCCGTTCCCCGACGACGCCGCCTTCTGCCAGAACGGCAACCCGAACGTGCTGACGGCCGACCGCCCCACCTCGCGACTGACCCAGGGGTGCGCCGGGCAGCACTCGCTGGTCCAGGTGCGTGCTGCGGATCCGGAGTCCGCGACGTTCGTCGAACCGCCCTGGCGGTCCGATGTCTAGCGTCCGGCGCGGGAAGAACGTCTACGGCGCCCAGGTCGGCGTGGTCATGGTGGACACGGACCTGCCGCGGCCACCTGGCGACATCGGCAACGCCCGCACGTTCGCCTTCCCGGTCATGTACGCCGTCGCCCGCGGCGCCACGCCTGACGACATGGTCTCGGTCACCCACCGCCGCGGGGTGGACGCGTTCGTCGAGTCCGCCCGAGAGCTCGCCTCGCTGGGTGTCGACGCGATCGCGACCAGCTGCGGCCTGATGGCGCGGCACCAGGAGACCCTCACGCAGGAGCTGGACGTGCCGGTCGCGTCGTCGAGCCTGCTGTTCGCGAGCCTGGTCCTGCGCATCCTCCCGGCCGGCTCGACCCTGGGCGTCCTGACCATCGACTCCCGAGCGATGGAGCAGGGCGGGCACTTCGACGGCGTCGGGCTCACCGCGGAGGAACGGGCCCGGCTCCGGATCGCCGGCATGGAGGGAACGCCCCACTTCCACCACGCCATCATGGGCGGCGGTGCCGAGCTCGACGTGGGGCTGGCCACCGAGGAGGTGCTGGCGGTCGCGCAGAAGCTGTTGGCCGAGCAGCCCGACGTCGGCGCGCTGCTGCTGGAGTGCACCAACCTCTCGCCGTACGCACCGGCGCTGCGTCGCGCGACCGGCCTGCCCGTCTGGGACGCCAGCGCGCTCGTGCGCTGGCTCAGCGAGGGCTTCGACGGCCCGCATGGGCACTGAGCGACACCGACCAGCCGAGGAAGCCTGATGACCCAGACCAGCCTGCCCGACCGTCCCCGGACGCTGCCCGAGGAGGCGCGGACCCTCCGCCAGATCTCGCAACGCGTGCTCTGGCTGGCCGCCGCGATCGTCGACGCCGCCAACCGCGGCCGCCCCAACGACACGGGAGTGAAGGTCGGCGGGCACCAGGCGTCCTCGGCGTCGATGGTGGACATCATGGTCGCGCTGTGGTTCCACGAGCTGACCAGCACCGACCGGGTCTCGGTGAAGCCCCATGCCTCGCCGGTCCTGCACGCCATCAACTACCTGCTGGGTGACCTGGACAGCTCCTACCTGAGCACCCTGCGCGCCAAGGGCGGCCTGCAGAGCTATCCCGAGCCGGCTCAAGGACCCCGACACCGTCGACTTCTCGACGGGATCGGTCGGCATCGGCGCGACGGCCGCGCTGTGGGCCGCGATGTCCCACCGCTACGTGCGCTCGCAGTTCCCGGACGCCCCCGAGTCGGGGCGCTTCATCAGCCTGCTGGGTGACGCCGAGCTCGACGAGGGCGCCATCTGGGAAGCCGTGGCCGACCCGGCAGTGGCCAAGCTGGGCGAGCTGCTGTGGGTCGTCGACCTGAACCGGCAGTCACTCGACCGCGTGGTCCCCGACATCCAGATCGAGCGGCTGCAGGGGATGTTCGCCGCGGCGGGCTGGGAGGTGACGACCCTGAAGTGGGGCCGCACCATCAGCGAGCTGTTCGCGAGGCCGGGTGGCGACGAGCTGCGCACCCGGCTCGAGGCCATGCCCAACGAGGAGTACCAGCGGATCCTCCGGGTGCAGCCCGGTGAGATCGCCGAACGCATCCTGGGGGAGAGCAGCAGCGACGAGCTGACCAGCCTCCTGTCGGACCTGTCCGACGCCGAGCTCGCGCTGGCGATCCGCGACCTCGGTGGGCACGACCTGGCGCTGCTCGTCGACACCTTCGGCAGCGTCGACCCGACCCGACCCACGATCGTCTTCGCCTACACGGTCAAGGGCCGCGGGCTGCCGACCGAGGGCCATCCCAACAACCACTCGGCTCTGCTCACCGAGGCGCAGATGATCGCCTTGGCGGAGGCCACGGGCTCGGACCTGGCCGATCCCTGGCAGACGTTCGCACCGGGCTCGACGGCGGCCGAGCTCTGCCGGCAGCGGGGCGACGCCCTCCGGCGCGCGCCGCACGCGGAGCAGCCACAGCTGAGGATCCCCACCTCGTTCGGTCACCCCTTCCGCAAGCCGATCTCCACGCAGGCGGCGTTCGGGCGTCTGCTGGCGGACTTCCCGAGGGACGCCCCGGAGGCGGCTGCCCGGGTGGTCACCTGCAGCCCGGACGTGGCCTCGTCCACCAACCTGGGCGGGTGGATCAACAAGACCGGGGTGTGGTCGGTCGAGGACCGCCGCGACTGGTTCGCCGATGACGCGGACCGGGTGCTCAAGTGGGCCGAGGTGGCCACCGGCCAGCACATCGAGCTGGGCATCGCGGAGGTCAACCTCGTCGGGCTCCTCGGCGAGCTCGGAGCGACCTGGAGCCGCTGGGGCGAGCGGCTGATCCCGATCGCCACGCTCTACGACCCGTTCGTCTCCCGTGCGCTGGAGCCCTGGAGCTACGGGATCTACGCCGGCGGACAGTCGATCCTGGTCGGTACGCCGTCGGGCGTGACTCTGGCGCCCGAAGGTGGCGCTCATCAGTCCATCACCACTCCGTCCATCGGGCTCGAGCAGCCGGGCTGCGTCGCCTGGGAGCCGGCGTTCGCCCAGGACCTGGAGTGGACGATGCTGCACGCGATGGACCAGGTCGGCGTACCCGGCGGCACCTCCTCCTACTTCCGGCTCTCCACCAGGCCCATCGACCCGTCGCTCGCGATGCTGCCGGAGGACCCGCACCTGCTCGAGCGCCGCCGGAGCCAAGCCGTTGCTGGTGGCTACCGGCTGACCGACCACGACCCCGGTGCCGAGGAGGTCACGCTCGTGGGGGTCGGCGCGATGCTGCCGGAGGTGCTGGAAGCAGCCGCTGCCATCGGCGATCGCGGGATCGTGGTGGGGGTCGTGGTCCTCACCAGTCCTGACCTGGTGTTCCGCTCGTTCCAGCAGAAGTCGGCGCGGACTGCCGGCGTCGGTGGTGGGATCTCCGAGGAGCTGTTCCCGGCACACTCCCCGTCACCCATGGTCACGGTCCTCGACGGTCATCCGCACACGCTGGCGTTCCTGGCTGGGCTGCGGGGAGACCGGCTGCGGTGCCTGGGCGTCAGCGACTTCGGACAGTCGTCCGACCTGCAGGACGCCTACCGGCTGCACGGCATCGACGCGGGCGCGATCGTGGACGCAGCGCTGAGCCTGCTCGGTCGCTGACGGGGTCTCACCAGAGCCTGAGCAGCTGCTGGACGATGATCGCGGTGGCTCCGCCGATGGAGACCATGATCGCCATCAGCCGCACACCCTTCTTGTCGACCCGGCCGGCCGCGACCAGCGAGAGCAGGAACCCGGCGGCGATCGCGGGCAGCAGGCCGACCGCGAGCTCCAGCGAGCCGAGGGTGAGCTCACCGAAGAGCGCCAGCGCAGCGAGCGACATCATCGCCCCGACGAGCAGGAACGCGCTCATGCTGGCGCGCATGGCTGAGCTGGCCGACGACTGCCAGACCAGCGCCATCGGTGGGGCGCCGACCGACGTCGCCGTACCCATCACGCCGGAGGTAGCCCCAGCGATCACGAGGGCCTTGCGCGACGGGTCGGGGATCCAGCCGTGAGCCGTCCCGGCGGCGCCGACCAGGACGACGCCGGCGAGGAACAACGCCAGGAACGACTGCGACACCAGCACTACCAGCCCCGCGCCCAGCAGCGAGCCCGGAAGGCGACCCACCAGGGCCCACCCGGCCCCGCGCACATCCAGCGATGCGCGCTCCTTGATCAGGATGGCGACCATCAGCGTGGTGCCGAACAGCAGCATCGGACCAGGCACGAGCGAAGGCTCCACCAGGATCAGGAGCGGCGCGCAGAAGATGCCCATCCCGAACCCGACCGTGCCCTGGAGGCAGGCACCGATGGCCACGATGGCCGATGCGATGGCGAGCTCTGCTCCCGTCACAGCTCGAGTCGCGTCAGTGCGTC
This sequence comes from uncultured Actinomycetota bacterium, assembly GCA_963769475.1. GTDB lineage: Bacteria > Actinomycetota > Actinomycetes > Propionibacteriales > Nocardioidaceae > Nocardioides. The sequence goes on from CAVYLX010000011.1 coordinate 686,066, forward strand.
GCGAGAGGCGTCGTCCAGTCGGATGCCTTCGTGGCGCGCCGTCAGCACCGCTGACCGGGCGCGCGCGGTGGGCTCGCGACCCCCGGCTTCGAGGAGGCGCCGGCGCAGGTCCCCGCCGCCGTCCGGCGCCGCCTGTACGCCGATCATGGTCACGGTCCGCGCGGTGTTGTGGGAGGTCTCCCCACTCACGCCGGCCGTGAGGCCCTCGACCACCATGCCGATGAGCATGCCGAGGAGGCCACCCCGGGGGAGGACGGCGCTGAGCGCACCCGGGTCCTGCGTCGGCGCCCCCGACGCATCGACCGCCACGCCCTCGGGCAGGTCGTAGCCCTCGTCGCGAGCGCGGTGCACCTCGGCCATGGTGGCTGCCGAGGAAGCGATGTCCAGGACCAGCGGATCGCCGTCGAGGGCGGGGAGGCCCACGGCGAGTGGATTGGTGCCGACGAAGGGCGCGTGACCGCCGTGTGGTGCCACGGCCGGACTGGACGCGGCGCCGGCCAGCGCCAGCGCACCGCCGCGCGCGACGGCCTCGACGTATGGCGCCAACCGGCCGAAGCCGGCCAGCGACCGGGCCGCGACCACGGCGACACCGTGCTCGCGGACCAGGTCACCGAGCATCCGGGCGCTCTCGGCCATCACGAGCGGCCCGAAGCAGCCCGTGCCGTCGAGCACGACCCGACCGCCGTGCTGCTCGATCACCCGAGGGCTGCGAGGAGCCGAGCCGGGCTCGAGCTGGCCGAGGAGGCCCAGCCCGAACCTGCTGTTCCCGAGCGCCTGTCCGTCCACCAGGGCGGTGGCGGCGAGCTGTACGACGTCAGGTGGGAGGTCGCACCTGAGCACCTGGAGCACTCGGGTATGGAGGTCGTCGTACGAAATCGAGGCGGGTGCGGCGTCCATCTCAGTAGAGGAAGCGACGGGCCAGGCGGTTGCCGAGGAACTGCACCACCTGCACCAGCGCGATCAGGACGACGATGATCAGGAACATGATCCCCCAGTCGAACCTCTGGTAGCCGTAGGTGAGCGCCAGGTTGCCCAGGCCGCCGCCGCCGACGGCACCCGCTACTGCGGTGGCGTCGATGAGGGCGACGAAGATGAACGTCAGCGACAGCAGCAGCGGACCGAAGGCCTCCCGCACCACGAAGCCGAACAGGATGTTGAGCGGACGCGCTCCCACTGCTCTGGCGGCCTCGATCACGCCGGGATCGACGGCCACCAGGTTGGACTCGGCGACCCGGGCGATGCCGACGCAGGCCGCGATCGTCAACGGGATGATCGCCGCCGACGGGCCGATGCTGGTGCCGATCACCGCCCGGGTGACCGGGGTGAGGGCGATCAGCAGGATGATGAACGGGATGGGTCGCAGGGTGTTGACCACGAGGTTGAGGACGGTGTTCACCGTCTTGCTCCCGAGCAGCTGCCCGGGCCTGGTGGCGAACAGGAAGATGGCGAGCACCAGCCCGATGATGGTGGCGAAGAAGAACGCGATCGTCACCATGTAGAGGGTCTCGAAGAGCGCATCAGCGATGCGGTCGACGTTGCGGGAGTTGAAGGTGTCGTTCACCAGCGGGTCACCTCGGCGCAGTTGGACAGCTCGTTGATGAAGCTCTCGATGGCGGGGTCGTCGCCGTAGACGACCAGGGTGAGCAGGCCGTACGGCTTGTTCTTCACTCGGGAGACGCCTCCTTGGACGACGGAGAAGTCGATGCCGGCCTCGCGGGCGAGCCGGGTGAGGACGGGGCCGTCGAGCAGGCGTTCGTCGACGACGACGGAGATGGTGCGGCCGTCGTGCGCCTGCGGACAGCTCCGTGCGTTCGAGCTCGGTCAGGGTGGTGCCGGTGTAGGAGGCGACGATGCCCGCGCTGACCGGGTGCTTCGGGTGGGCGAGCACCTGGTGGATGTCACCGACCTCCACGACCTCTCCCATGTGGAGGATCGAGACGCGGTCCGCCAGCTGGCTGATGACGTCCATCTCGTGGGTCACGACCACGATCGTGATCCCGAACTCGCGGTTGGTCGCCTTGAGGAGGTCGACGATCTCGGTGGTGGTCTGCGGGTCCAGGGCACTCGTCGCCTCGTCGGAGAGCAGGATCGAGGGCTGGGTGGCGATCGCGCGGGCGATGCCGACTCGCTGCTTCTGTCCGCCGGAGAGCTGCCGCGGCCGCACGAACGCCTTGCCGCCCAGGCCGACGAAGTCGATCAGCTCGGCGACCCGCTTGGCGATCGCGTCGTCCTTCCAGCCCGCCAGCTTGAGCGGGACGGCGATGTTGCCGTAGACGGTGCGGGAGTTCCACAGGCTGAACTGCTGGAACACCATGCCGATGGTGTGGCGCATCTGCCGCATGTCCTCGTTGCTCACCGTGCTGAGGTCGGTGCCGTCGACGAAGACCTTCCCCGACGTGGGCCGCTCGAGCCGGTTGATCATCCGCAGCAACGTCGACTTGCCTGCTCCCGAGCGGCCGATCAGGCCGTAGATCTCGCCGGCCTCGATCGAGAGGTCGATGTTCTTCAGGGCGCTGACGGTCTTCCCTTTGCGAGGCACGAACTCTTTGCAGAGGTCCTCCACCCGGATCCGCTCAGTCATCACATTCCTTGAGGTCGCGGTGAGCCCGGGCCGCCGCGGCAGGAGCCGCGGCGGCCGGGTGCTGGTTACGAGACGAGTTCCGCCAGCGCGTCGCGCACGCCCTCGATCGGCACGTTCACCTCGGTGACCTGCCCACCCTTCTCCTCCTGCAGGGCCTCCTGGACCCGCGGGTCGCGCCAGGTCTCCTCGAGGAGCGCCCACTCGGGGTCGTCGACCCGGTCCGGCATGGTCGCCGTGACGATCACGTAGGGGCTGGACGAGTCGGCTGCGGCGTCCTCGAGCTGGAGCGCGTCCTCGGGCTTGACGCCGAGGTTGGGGTCGAACTCGTCGATACCGTCGATGACCCCGTCGATCGCCGGGTCCGTGTACGCCGTATGGGTGGCCTCGTGGGCGAGCTGCACCAGCTCGATGTTGTTGGGGTTGCTGGTGATGTCGTCCTCGTTGGGGAAGACACCGGCGTCGGGGTCGACCTCCAGCAGGCCGGCGCTCTGGAGGATGTAGAGCGAGCGGGCGAGGTTGGAGGGGTCCGACGGCACCGCGATCCGGGCGCCGTCGGGCAGGTCGTCGATGCTGTCGTGCTTGTCCGAGAACAGGCCCCAGGTCGAGATGAACATGGAGAAGAGGGGAGTCACTTCCTCGTCGAACTCCATGTTGAACTGGCTCAGGAACGCCACGTGCTGGAACGCGTTGGCGTCGACCTCGCCCTCGACCAGGGCGGTGTTGGGCAGGACGGGGTCGCTGAAGTTGATGAACTCGATGTCGAGGCCGTTCTCCTTGCCGACATCGACCATGAGGTCCTGGTAGTCGCTCTGCGCGGTGTCGGCGATGGTCAGCTTGATCAGGTCGTCGTCGCCACCTGAGTCGTCTCGGATGACGAACAGGTAGACCAGCAGGGCTGCCACGAGCACGACCACGCCGCCGCCGAGGAGCGTGTAGGTGCGTCGGCGCGAGGCCGACTGGCTGAGGTGCGCCTGGATCTCGTCCTGGCTGCTGGGTTGGTCATTCATCGTCGAGCTCCTTCAAGGGTGCGGATGTGCTGGGCTGGTCACGCTCTGCGCCGATACCCCCGGTGGTCTGTTGCCCGAGTTGAGGGTTGAGACGTTGGTCACTTGCCACTGGTGTACTGACCGAAGTCTCCTTGCGACCGCCCGACGCGTCGAGGTCGTTCTTGATTGGGACAGGCAAATGAGTGCTTATGGACGGTCTCATCAGCGCTCATTCGGGCGGCAGCGCAGACGTAGTGGACACTCACACCAGTGATTGTCCACTAAATCAGTATATAGAGTTGTGATCACGCCTGGACGATCTGGCCGGATCACCTGGCGCGGGCGATCTCGACCAGGTCGCTCGCGGGAGCGCGGAGGCGTGATCCGCCCTGCCACACGGCGCGGAGCGGGCGCACCAGGTCGATCTCCGTGGCCACCTCGACGAGGCGGCCGGCCGCCAGCTGGTCACCGAGGGCGAGCTCGGAGACCACCGCCGGGCCGAGGCCGCTCATGGCGGAGGCGATCACGGCGCCGGACGAGCTGGCGGCGAGGGCGACCTCGGGCTCGGCGCCGAGGCGGCGCGTGAACGTCTCGCGGGTGCCGCTGCCCTCTTCGCGGATGACGAACGCCTCTTCCAGCAGGGTCGCCCGAGAGAGGGGCCGACGGGCCCGCGACCAGCGATGACCGGGGGCCACGACGACCAGGAGCCGGTCGCTGCCGACCTGTGTGGTCTGTACGTCGCTCAGCCGGCCGGGGGTCTCCACGAACCCGACCGCAACCCGCCCCGCCCGGACCGCGGCCAGCACCTCCGAGCTGTTGACCACGGTGAGCGACACGTGGACGTCTGGGTAGGCCTCGTGCATCGTGGCCAGCCACCCCGGCATCAGCTGTTCGGCGACGGTGAGGCTGGCGGCCACCGACAGATCGCCCCTGCGCCGGGTGCTCAGCGCCGCCAGGCCCGCCTCGAGCACCGATGCCTCACGCAGGACCGACCGGGCCCACGTGGCCACCGCCTGCCCGTCCTCGCTGAGACGCGACCCCTGGGTCGATCGGCGGACGAGGGTGATCCGGTGCCGGGCCTCCAGTGCCCGGAGCCGGTTGGTCGCCCCGGGCTGGCTCACTCCGAGCGCCCTGGCTGCGCCGCTGATGCTGCCGCGGTCGTCGATGGCGACGAGCAGGCGCATCGCCTCCAGCGACACTGCGTTGTCCATAACTTCATCATATGGCGTGCCATGCACTTTGGGTATACCCATCAGCCGCACTGCGACGCACCCTGGAAGCGTGACCACCACCTCCGCACTCGTGCCCGTCGGCGTGGGTGTGCTGTGCGTGCTCAGCGCGGGCCTGGTCCCGGGGATGAGCCCGGTGCTGCTGGCGCTGGTGCTCGGAGTGGTGGTGGCCAACCTTCCGATCTTCGCCCCGATGGCCGGGGCCGACGTGTCGGGGCCGGCAAAGACGATGCTGCGGTGGGGGATCGTGCTGATCGGCCTTCGCCTGCCCCTGGGCGACCTGCTCGACATCGGCCTCGCCGGACTGGCGGTCATCACGGTCACGGTGGTGACCACGTTCGTGGTCACCTGCCGGGTGGGCGACTGGCTGGGGCTCGAACGAGGTCTGGTCACCCTGGTGGCGACCGGCTTCTCGATCTGCGGCGCCGCTGCCATCGCCGCGGTCGAGGGCGTCGTACGCCGCCGGGATGGCGACGCCGCGCTCGCGGTCGCGATGGTCACGCTCTTCGGCACCGCGATGATCGTGCTGCTCCCGATCACCGCGGGCGCCCTCGGCTTCTCCGACCAGCAGCTCGGCGTCTGGGCCGGTGCGAGCATCCACGAGGTCGCCCAGGTCGTGGCCGCGGCAGCAGTGGCGGGTCCCGCCGCGGTGGCCGTCGCCACGACGGTCAAGCTGGGCAGGGTCGTGATGCTGGTGGGTGCCTACGCCGCCGCTCGTGCCCGCGACAACGGCCCCAAGGGGAGCTCGGACGAGGCCATCGGCAGGCCGGGCGTTCCGTGGTTCGTGACCGGGTTCCTCATCGCAGTGGTCGTGCGCACCCTCGACGTGCTGCCCGACGCGGCGTACCCCGTCGCCGACGACCTGACGACGGTGCTCCTGGGAGCCGGGATGTTCGGCCTGGGGCTGGGCCTCCGGCTGGCCATGCTGTTCCCCGTGCCCGGCCGACTGCTCGTGCTCTGCACGCTCTCGACCCTGACCGCCGCCGGAGTATCGGGCGCGCTGACGATCACGTTGTTCTGACGTAAGCCCTGGTCAGCTCGGTGCGGGACTTGAACCCACGTTTGCGGAAGATGTTGCCCAGGTGGCGCTCGATGGTCTTCGGGCTGAGGAACAGCGCGGCCGCCACCTCCTTGTTGGAGTGGCCCTCGGCGACCAGCAGCGCGACGCGGGTCTCCTGGGCGGTCAACGGCTCGTCGGTACCGTCGCCGCGCGGCCGGGCGGTGGCTCCGGTGGCGGCGAGCTCGGCGCCGGCGAGCTCCACCCAGTGCGTGAGCTCCGTCCGGGCGAAGGAGTCCTGAGCACCGCGCAGCTGGTTTCGCGCGGCCACGCGCTGGCCCTCGCGGCGGAGGCGGGAGCCGTACAGCAAGCTCGTCCGGGCACCCTCGAACGGGTCGGCGATCTCCGCATGGGCCAGCAATGCCTTCTCGTACGCCGCCGCAGCGTCGGCGCTGTCCGGACAGGTGAGGCCGTAGCACCGGAGCACCAGCGCGGTGGTCGATGGGGGAGCCGAGGCGGGCGTCGCCTCAGCGAGCTGCCGGGTCAGCTCGATCGCGTCGTCGGTGCGGCCGAGGCCGACGTACGCCTCGACCAGGAGCGGAGCGACGCCGAGGGGCTGGCCCATCTCGCCGAGCCCTCCGTCGGCAGCGATGCGAGCCTCGAGGATGCTGACCAGGTCGGCGAGGTCGCCGCGGCACAGGGCGCAGAAGGCGGCGGTCAGGGCGTGGTGCGCGGCGACGCTGGTGGTGCCCGCGCGGTCGACCAGGACCCGAGCCCGGTCGAGGGACAGACGGGCGTCGTCGTGCAGCCCGCGCGCCGCCTGCTGCCAGGCGAGCAGCTCGACGGCCACCGCAGCGTCCGCGGCGTAGCCGAGGTAGTCCGCCAGCTCGGCAGCCTCTCCGGCGTCGGCGTACGCACCCGCGTGGTCGCCCACCCAGGTCCGCCCGGCCGCGACGATGGCGAGGATCGGCACCAGAATGCCAACAGCCCCACGTCGTCGTACGTCGTCCACTCGCGACGCGCCTCGGGCCATGGCATCGGCGACGGTGCCGCTGAAACCTGCGGCCAGGGCCATCAGGAACAGGGCGCGGGGGTTGTGCCGGAGCTCCTCGGAGAGGGCCACGGTGGTGACGTCGGTCAGCATCGGCATCGCCGCCTCGTAGTCGCCGAGGAGGGCGCGCGCGACGCCGCCGACGAACAGGGCCGACAGCCGTTGTGCGGGATCGGTGAGATCAGCAACCGCTTCAACCCGGTCGGCGCACTCGGCGAAGCCGCCGAAGTCGTTGAGGCGGAACCTGGCGAGCGCGAGCTCGGTCAGTGCGCGCACCAGCGGCTCGCCATCGAGGAGTGCGCAGGCCGCGGAGAGGTGGTCGGCGGCGAGCGGGATCGAGCCGGCGTACTGCTCCACCATGCCCAGCGTGAACATCGCCCGGCCGCGCGCACCGTCGGAGGAGGAGCCGGACAGCACCCGATCGACGAGGGCGCGCGTCCGGTCGAGGTCGCCGGCGACGAAGGCGTCGTCCGCGGCGGCGGCCAGTCGCTCGGCACCCAGGGCCGGGTCGGGGGTGAGGAGCGCGGAGCGTTCGAGGGCCGCTGACGCGGCTGCGTAGCCGAGCCGCACCCGGTCGCGCTCAGCCACCCGGGCCAGCTCTTCGGCCAGGTCGTCGTCGGGCCCGACGCTGGCCCCGGCCAGGTGCCAGGCCCGAGCCGGCGCAGCCGCGGGCAGCGTGGCGGCGAGGGCGCGGTGCGCCTCGCGCTGCTGGGCGGGCGTCGCTAGGCGGAGCACGGCCGCACGCAGGAGCGGGTGCCGGAACCGATAACCCGCAGTGTCGCCGACCAGCACCCCGTGATCGGAGGCCTCGTCGAGATGCGCCGCCTCGATCGCGGTGTTGCCGGTCCGGTCCAGAGCCAGCAACAGCACCGCACGCCAGGCGTCGGGCGAAAGGCCGGTCAGCAGCGGCTCGTAGACAACCTGCAGCCGGTCCCCGACGGGGAGCGGATCGGGCAGTGGGGCGGCACCGACTCTCTGGGCAGACGTCAGCCTGCGTGACGCCTCGAGCAGGGCGAGCGGGTTGCCCAGGGTCGCAGCGGCCAGCCGTTGCCAGACATCGGTGGTGATGTCCGCCGCCAGACCCGAGGCGTCGGCGGGGGACAGGCCGGTGACCTCGAGAAGCGGTAGCCCGTGCGTGAGGTCGTCGGAAACGGAGTCAGCGCGGGCGTTGAGCACGAAGGCGACGGGGTCGGGCCCCAGCCGTCGCGCGGCGAAGGTGATGGCGAACGCCGACTCCCGGTCGAGCCAGTGCAGGTCGTCCACGAGCACGAGCAGGGGCTGGGCGTCGGCGGCCACAGCCAGCAGCGAGAGGGTCGCCGCGCCCACCAGGAACCGGTCCGCCGGCGCCTCGGTCCGGGCCCAGCCCAGCGCCGCGCGCAGGGCGGCAGCCTGGCCCTCGGGCACCGCATCCACGAGGTCGCGGACGGGGTGCAGCAGCTCGAGCAGGCCGGCGTACGCGAGCACCGACTCCGACTCGACGCCGCGCGCGGTCAGGCAGGTGAAGTCGGCCCGCCATCGATCGCGCGGAGTCGAGCAGCGTGGTCTTTCCGATGCCGGGCTCGCCCACCAGCAACAGGGCTCCCGACCGGGCCGACCGCGCCTGGTCCAACAGCTGCTGGATGGCTGCCAGCTCCGCCTCGCGCCCGAGCACCTCGCGGCCCGACTTGGGGGATTCCCCCGACGCGAGCGGGACCGCTCCGGCGGGAGCGTTGCCGGAAGCCAAGTCACCTGGAGGTGGTCCCGTTGCGGACATCAACAACGATCGTAGAGAAGATCGAGCGCGTGCTGCTCCTGCCGGGGTGGAGGTACATCCCGTGGCACTTCACGCCGTACCACCGGTCCTACCCGCAGACCCGGCGGGAGGTACGGCGATGACCGGCCCGGAGCTGATGGACCGGCTGGTCGCCGCGCACAACCAGCGCGATGCCGAGGCCCTGGCGGCCTGCTACGTGCCGGGCGCCACGCTGCACATGGACGGCTGGGCGCAGCCACTCGATGTGTCGACCTGGGCCGTGGTCATGGGCGCACTGCGCGACAGCTTCCCCGACCTCACCCTCCACGCCGGACCCGCGACGTCCGGGGACGGTGTGGTGATGGCCGAGGTCCGAATGACCGGCACCAATGCCGGGCCCTTGTATCCGAGTGCGGCCGACCGGCTGATCCTGCGCACCGACGTCGAGGCGCTGCCGCCTACCGGCAAGGTCATGGACGTCGTCGGCGTGGTCGTCGTCGAGCACGCGGGTCAGAGGGTCACGGCGGAGCGGCACTACTGGCCGGCCGTCGCCGGGCTGGTCCAGCTGGGCCTGGTGACCCTCGGCGAGCCGGCCGAGGTCTAGTCGGCTGCCTTCTCGATCCGGGTCCAGCCGCTCCAGCCGCGCTCGACCATCAGCTCCTGGAGCCGCTCGATCATGGGGTGGGCGTCGGAGGCGAAGGAGTCCAGGAGGGCGACGAACGCGTCGTCGCCCCACTCCTCCATCTGCTGGTCCAGCTCGCCGCGGTCGGCCGCCTCCTGGGCCATCTCGGACAGCGTGTCGGCCAGAGCGCTCAACCGGTTCTCTTCGATCCCGCCCTCGAGCAGCTCGCCGATCACCTGGTAGAGCTGGATCGTCCGCGGATCGTCGAGCTGGGCCATCTTCTCGACCATGAACTCCGGGATCTTCTTCGGCCATCGGGCGGCGATCAGGATCCAGGCGTCCCGCTCGCCCTCGACCAGCTCCTCCTTGGCTCCGAGGGCGCGCAGCCTGTCCAGATAGGTGACCACCTCCGGCGGCAGCGCGAGCGAGTCTCCGGCGGCCAGCCGGGCGATCCGGCGGCGGTGCTCCTGCAGCTCGCGGATCCCTGCGCGCAGCTCGGCGTCGATCTGGTCGACCGCCTCGCCGAACTCCGCTGGCGTTGCCTCGAGCAGGTCCTGGACCCGGGCCAGCGGCACGCCGGCCTCCGCCAGGGTGCGGATCCGGATGAGGCGGACGACGGCGACGGCGCCGTAGGACCGGTAGCCGGAGCTGTCCCGAGCCGGCTCCGGCAGCAACCCGATCTGGTGGTAGTGACGCACCGCGCGCACCGTCACCCCGGCGTACGCCGCCAGCTGGCTGATCGTGAGCATGCGGTCAGCCTGCCCGAACCCGCCCGAACAGCCGAACCGCCCACCAGAAGCTGAGCCCGGTGATCAGCACGCACCAGCCGATCGCCCAGAAGACGTCGGAGCCCGGGTCGCGCCCCTCGAGGCAGGCGCGGAGCGTGTCGATGATGGGCGTGAACGGCTGGTGCTCCGCGATCCACGCCAGCCCGCTCGGCATGGTGTCGGTGGGCACGAAACCGCTCGAGAGGAACGGCAGCAGGATGAGCGGCATCGGCGCATTGCTCGCGGCCTCGACGCTGCCGCTGGCGAGGCCGAGCGCGACGCTCAGCCAGGTCATCGCCCAGCCCATCAGCACGAGGATGCCGGCGGTACCTGCCCAGCCGGCCACGGAGCCACCACGGAACCCGAGCGCGACCGCGATGGTCAGGACGACGAGCACGCCGAGGATGGTCTGCGCCATCGCGGCCAGCACGTGGCCGTTGAGTGGCGCCGACCGGGCGATCGGCATCGTCCGGAACCGGTCGATGATGCCCTCGGTGGCGTCCATCGCGATCAGGATCGCGGTGCTGTTGGCGACCGCCGCCACCGTCATCACCAGGATCGTCGGCGTGATGTAGGTCAGGTAGTCCGCGCGGCCATCGCCGCCGGGCAGGCCGGCGCCCATGGTGCCGCCGAACACGTAGACGAACAGCAGCAGGAAGACCACCGGCATGCCAATGATCATCAGCGTCAAGGATGGATAGCGGATGAGGTGCTTGAGGTTGCGCCGCAGCATCGTTACCGAGTCACTGACGGCGTAGGTCATGGTGGACATCAGGCTGATTCCTTCTCGTTCTGGTCGTTGTCGTCATCGGTGGTGGCGGCGTGGCCGGTGAGCGCGAGGAACACGTCATCGAGCGTCTCGCCACCAGCCTGGGCCTTGAGCTCGGCGGGCGTGCCCGTGGCCACCAGTCGGCCGCCGTCGAGCAGGCCGACGGTGTGCGCCAGCTGGTCCGCCTCTTCGAGGTACTGGGTGGTGAGGAAGATCGTCACGCCGTCGGCGAGCAGCTCACGGACGATCTGCCACAGGTCGCGCCGGCTGCGCGGGTCGAGCCCGCTGGTCGGTTCGTCGAGGAAGATCACGCGCGGGCTGCTCACCAGCGTCATGCCGAGGTCGAGGCGGCGCTTCATGCCGCCGGAGTACGTCGCGGCGCGCCGGTCGGCGGCGTCGGTCAGGTCGAACCTGGTCAGCAGCTCGTCGACCCGAGCGGCCGCCTCGGGCTTGGGCAGGTGGGCGAGGTCAGCCATCAGCCGGAGGTTCTCCCGGCCGGTGAGCAGCTCGTCGATCGCCGAGAACTGCCCGGTGACGCCGATCGAGCGGCGGACCCGGTCGGGCTGCGTGGTGACGTCGTACCCGGCGATCCGGGCCTCGCCGCCGTCGGCGCTGATCAAGGTGGACAGGATGCGGACCATGGTGGTCTTGCCGGCGCCGTTGGGCCCGAGCAGGGCGTAGACGGTGCCGGTGGGCACGGTGAGGTCGATGCCTCTGAGGACCGCGTTGTCGCCGTACGACTTCGCGATCCCGATGACCTCGATGGCAGGGGTGTGAAGGTTCATGCGAGTAGCGTGCAGGGTTGACGCTACGTCAAGGTCAAGTCCTGGGATTGCAGCGTTCGCTCACGCCTTGAGGGCGGGGCCGAGCCAGCGGCGTACCAGCGCTCGCAGCTCGTCCTCGGAACGCGGCGGGTCGGCGGGGTACTGCAGGAACGACACGAACAGCCGCATCAGGATCTCGGCGAGGCCCTCGAGCTCGTCGTCGGCGACCCCGATCTCCGACCAGTCCACCGGGATCCGGCGCAGGATGTCCGCACCCAGCGAGAGGGCCATCGACGAGGTGACGCCGCGGCTGAAGATGTCGGTCTCGCCTGCCTGGAAGAGCACGCCGATGTAGGGCTCGTTCGGGGATCGCCTGGACGGCGAACACGATCGACTCGATCGCGGCCTCGGCCGGTGTCGCCGTGGTCGCGAGGTGGCTCTGCATCCGCTCGACGAAGTCGTCGAGGCCCGCCTGGGCCACGGCAGCCGAGGAGCTCGGCGAGGTTGGGGTAGTAGCGGTAGACCGTCTGCCGGGTGACGCCGAGCTCGCTCGCGACGTCGGACAGGGTGGTCTTGGCGGACCCGTAACTGCTCGATGCAGGACGTCGTGGCGGCGATGATCCGCTGCCGCGCCTCGTCCTCGGTGCGGGGCGGGTTGCCCTGCCAGCCGTGGTGGCCCATCGGCCCTCAGCTCGCCGGCGCTGCGACGCGTCGTTCGCTGGGTCGTTCGGCGTGTCGTCCGGTGTAGAGCACGGCCAGCACAGTAGTCGCGCCCACGAAGCACGCGATCGTGTACCAGCCGCTGCCGATCGGGGTGCCGTCGTTGGTGAAGCCGTCCTCGGCGTCGAGGAACGCGGGCAGCGCGCCGATCCACAGCACCGCCATCGCCAGGAGGTACGCCGCGGGGTAGATCCGGGCGAACGGCGTCATCGGCTCGGGCTCCTCGCTGCCGCGCCGCCGGAGGTGGGTGACCAGCACCCAGGCACCGGCCAGCCACACCAGGCCGAGCTCGATCCCGAGCACCCACGCCTGCGCGGTGACATTGGGGGTGTCGCCGCCGAAGATGCCGGACGGGATGCCGAACAGTGCCATCGCGGGCGGGCGTCAGCACGCCGGCCACCGCGATCCGCCAGGTCAGCGACCAGCCGCGCCGCGGCCCGCCGTCGGGTGCCTTCGACCCGGCCAGCCGGACGACCAGGTAGGTCATCACGCCGAAGGAGACCGAGGCGAAGAGCAGCATGCTGTTCATCGGCACGGAGGCCAGGGCCGGGTGGTTGACCTCCTGGTTGGCGTCGTTCCAGGCCCACCACTTCAGCTGCGGGCCGAGCTGGTCGAAGATCTCGTAGAACACCTGGCAGACGAAGGCCACCAGCGACCGAGCCCACCAGGGCGCCGCGGTGCCGGAAGATCCCGAGCACCCGCACGACCTCGTAGGCCAGCGTGCTGAGCGCCGGGTAGATCGCGATGATGTAGAGCGGCAGCCGGTCCCACATGAACTGCACCGTGAACACGTTGTGGGCGAAGATGAAGCCGAACTGCTCGTCGAGGCCGAACCACTCCGGGAAGTACAGCGGCGGCTCGGTCACGAACAGGTAGACCAGCGACGCGCACCACAGCGCCAGGTTGATCGGGTCACCGGCGCGCAGCCGGCGTACGGCGTGCACCAGCGCGAACACCGCGCCGGCGATGATGACCAGCTCGAGCACCGGCATCGTCCAGTTCGCCAGGTCGAACGGGTTGTGCACGCGAGACGACCGGGCTGACGTCGTGGCAGTCGAAGCCGAGGTCGCGGGTGACCTGCTCGGCGGCCTCTTCGCAGGTGGCGCTCATCCCACGGCCTCGAGGTCGGCGCGGGCTTCGGCGCCGGGGGTCCAGTCGGTCCCGGGCGGGTCCAGCTGCGGATCGAAGCCGAACGGCACCTTGGTGCGGCCGAGCACGGAGTTGACCTGGTAGCGGAGGAGCCCGGCGAGCACGCGCGGGCTCCGCATCATGTCGCCCAGCGACTCGTCGAGGTTGAAGACGCGCGCGAAGTGGTCGTCGACGACGGCGTCCTCGCGGGCGGCGCCGGTGATCAGGTTGAACGCCGGCCAGGTCATCGACGCGAGGATCCTGCGCCGCCACGGCAGGCAGGGTCTCGGTGCCGGTGGCGCACTCGTAGCCGCGGTCGCGCGCCATCGCCATCCCCCACGGCACCTTGAGCGCCTTGCGCTGCTCGGCGAGGAACCGCTGGAAGAACCGCTGGTCCAGCGTCGGTGGCGGCCTGCAGGTGCTCACGCAGGATCAGCGCCGAGCCCGCAGCCGAGCTGATGCCCTGGGCGTAGAACGGGTTGAAGGCGCAGATCGCGTCGCCGATGAAGACGACGCCCGACGGGACCGTGGGCAGCCGGTCGTAGCGCCGCCACTTGTTGCCGGTCGAGCGGGTCAGGTGGACCTCGGAGGTCGGCTCGCACTCCGCCATCGCCGCGGCGAACAGCGGCGTCCGAACCCGCTCGGCCGACGCGACGAAGTCGTCGGTCGTGCGCGGCATCTCGATGCCCCACGACCCCATGCAGGCGATCGTGCGGTCGCCCTCGACGGGGAAGAAGTTGACCAGGAACTCGTGCTCGTCGGGGTGCTCACCCTTGTCCTGCGTCGGCATGATCACGAGGTGCTGCCACCACCAGGACGAGGGGCGGTCGCCGGGAGCGGGTAGGTCGTACCACCGCGACGTGTAGGTCACCTTGGCGTCGAGGGTCTGCACCGGGGGTGCGGCCCAGCCTGCGGCGACCAGCCAGTCGGACACCGACGAACCGCGGCCCATGCGCGTCGACGACCAGGTCGGCGTCGACCTGCTCGTCGCCGTCGGAGGCGGTCGAGAAGGTGACGCCGGTGACCCGGCCCTGCGCAGTGCCTCCCGCGGTTGTCTCGATGCCGCTCACCGACACGCCTTCGCGGATGGTGACGTTGCTCAGCTTCCGCACCTTGTCGCGCAGCACCCGCTCGATCAGGATCCGCGAGCTGTAGACCATCGTCATCGACGACTGCTTGCGCGACGCCCAGCCGGTGCGCTCCAGGTACGCCGCATCCATCGACGGCATCAGGTGGAGCCCGCCGGCGGCGATCAGGTCGTCCTCGAAGCCGGGGAAGAGGTCGCTGATCGCGCGGCGGCCGGAGTTGAGCAGGAAGTGCGGGTGCTTGCTCTGCGGCACCCCGCGCCGGTGCTCGGCGTCGGCCGGCAGCTCGTCGCGCTCGAGCACCAGCACCTCGTCGAAGTGCGGAGCGAGCGCCCCGGCGGCGCAGAGCCCCGCGATGCTCCCGCCGAGCACGACCGCTGTGTTTCCCAGACCCATTGACGCTCCTTCATCCATTCATACAGAGATTGAGTGAATGTATGATTGGCCGCCTGCGCTGTCAATGATCGGCGCCGTCACCGATCGCCTCGTCGCGGAGGGGTACGACGTCATCCGGGCGTGGGACGGCCCCGGCGCTGTCGCGCAGTTCACCGCCCACGCCCCCGACCTGCTGCTCCTCGACGTGATGCTCCCGGGCTTCGACCGGCGCGAGTGGCTGCCCTGCGTCTGAGTGAATGGGCAGCAACCCCCGGCGCTGTGCCGGGGGCTGCTGCCTACTCGCTGTGATCAGTCCAGCAGGTGCGCCATGGCCCTGGCGACGAAGTCGCGGCGCATCTCCGCCGACGTCAGACCCTCAGCCCCGAAGCCCGTGAACACGGTGTCGTCGGTCGTGGTGGCGGCGCCCTCCTCGAAGGCCTTCTGGGTGCGGATCCAGTTGTTCGTCTCCCGTGACCCGTCGGGCGCCGGTGCGAGCGTCCAGCCCCCGAGGCCGTCCTCGAAGGAGGTCTCCGCAGTCGCCACCCCGTCGACGAGGACGGCGGTGTCGTCGACGAAGACGCCGAGACCCTGGGTGCCCCAGTCGGTGATGTAGCTGATCGACACCTCGACCTGCTTGCCGGCGTACGCCGACAGGTCGACGCTCCACTCCTGCCAGCCGGAGCTGTTGCCGGTGGCGGCATGCCACACACCCGTGGAGCCGGTGGGGGCACAGTCGGCGCCCTGGTAGTGCGCGACGTGCGGGTGGATCTCCGCCCAGCCTTCGACACACGAGTCGCCCGTGCCCTGGCTCGTGTGGCCGTTGGCGTCGGGCAGCGTGGTCCACTGGTCGGTGCCGACCTCGTGGGCCTCGACCACGACGTAGTCCCAGTCGAGCTCGGTGTCGTGCGACATCTGGAAGCTCAGCTCGGCGGACGTGGCCGAGGTGAGGTCGACCGTGCGGGTCATCCGCTTCCAGCCCTGGTCGGCCCACTGGCTGAACATGAACCACTCGCCCGTGTGCGGGTCATACGGCGCGGCGCCAGGCCGGTCCCACTTCAGGGGTGCCGAGCTGGCGAACTGCGGGAAGTCGGCCTCGGGCAGGAAGCTCGAGGTGGCCAGCAGCGACGCCGTGTGGTTCTGGTTGTCGGCCGAGTCGCCACCGTTGAACGTGCCCTCGAACCCGTCGAACGCACCCGCGGATCCGCTGACGGGGAAGGGTCCATCGTCACCGGTGCCGCCGTCGCTGACGTAGTTGTAGGCGCCGAGCCAGTACTGCATGAAGTCGTTGAACAGCGGCAGGCACGGATAGGTGTCGATCGTGGTGCACTGCGGGGGTGCGAACGGGTTGTAGTCGTAGACGCCGTTGGCGGCCTGCGCGAACTGGTTGTACTGCCCGGTCACCAGCGCCTTGCCACCCTCGTTGAGGTAGTCGCGCACCGAGAGCTCGAGGTCGAGCGCGAGCTTGTCAGCCGTGCCGGCCCCCTGCTCCTGGGCCCGGGTGATGATGTCGTCGCCGGACTCCCAGACGATCGCGTCGTAGTGGGACAGCACGCCCAGGTGGTGCGGCACGGTGCGTGCGCTGGCGTCGACGTCGTAGACATCCGAGCTGTAGCCGGCCGCTGAGAGCGCGGCCGCGTAGTCGTCGGCGTACTTCGCTGAGGTCACGCCCTGGGCCGGGCTGACGCCGGTGACGTCCTCAGCGGCCAGGATGAGCACGTCGCCGCGGATGTCGTTCGCGACCTTGTAGGTGAATGGTGCGCTGCTGATCTTGCCTTGCTTGCCCTTGGTCCCGGTGAACCAGACCTTGACCGAGTTGCCCGGAGCCGTGCCGGTGACCTTGCCCCGGAACTCCGCGTAGTAGTCGTCGTGGGTGTCGCCGTAGCGCTCGCCGCCGAGCCACTGCGTCGTCTTGACCGACTTGGTGGGTCCGCCGTTCACGGAGTACTTCAGGCGCAGGTTTTGGATCGCCCTCTTCGCGGTTACGGCGACCGGCTGGGTGGTGCCGTGCGAGACCGCGAACGGGTCGGACACCAGGTCAGCCGCCTCGCGGCCGACCACCGAGACCGGGTCGTCGGGGTCCTGCGCCGACTTGGCCACCGAGACCGCGAACGGGATGTTCTTCTGGAACTCGGCCTGGATCAGCTCCTCGTCGTCGGGGAAGTTGAACCCGCTGATGCAGTCCTCGGACACCCACTCGTCGTCGGGGATCGAGTCGGAGGCCGTCTCGCAGGTGGTCATCTCGGGAGTGAAGCCCAGGGTGCCGTTCTCGACGGTGGCGTGGGTGTCGGTGTCGCCGTTGGTGGTGTAGAGCTCGGCCGAGATGTCCGGGTCGTAGCCAGGCACAGCGGGGTTGGCGTCGTCGCCGACCATGGCCTCGTAGATCACGTCGTCGGGCGACGGTGTGCTGACCTGCCAGCCGATGCCATAGAGCAGCAGCTCGGCCGCGGAGTGGTAGTTGATGAAGAACTCGAACCCGACCCGGTCGAACAGGCCGTCGAGCGCCTGGGTCTCGGGCTCGGAGTTCGGGCCCGTGCCTCGGTAGGTCTCGCTGGCCTCGTCGACGGAGGAGCCCTCGTTGTCCCAGCCCCACTTGACCGCGAAGTTGCGGTTGGGGTCGACGCCGTCACCCGCGGTGATGGTGTTGTCGGCGTTGTTGTCGCGCAGGTTCTTGCGCCACAGCCGCTCGTCGCTGAACGTGAAGTCGTAGCCGTCCGGGTTGGCGACAGGCAGGAACCACAGCTCGGTGGTGTCGACGATGCGGGTCAGCTCGGAGTTGCTGCCGTAGCCCTCCAGGTAGTGGTGCATCAGGCGGCGGACCATCTCGGGGGTGATCCACTCACGTGCGTGCTGGGCACCGGCGTACAGCACCGAGGGGCGCCTGCCGTCGCTGAGCTTCTTGGCGTTCTTGGTGACCTTGAGCGCGAGGATGTCCTGCCCGTTGACGCTCTGGCCGATCGTGACGAGCTTGGCGATCGAGGGGTACGCCGCCGCTGTCGCGCGCAGCTCGTCAGCGATGCCGCCGACCTCGCTGTAGGACCGGTAGGCGTCGTATCCAGCGAGGTTCTGCAGCCGCGCCTCCTCGGAGGCGTTGCGGCCGTTGACCTTCTTGACCTTCGCCGAGAGGCCTGCGGCGCGGAGCGTGTCTGCCTGGCCCTCGGTGATGACGGCGTCGAGGAGGACCTTGCCCTGCTCGCCCTCCGAGTGCGTCGTGTGGTGCGTGTCGACGCCGATCTCCTCGAGCTTCTCGAGGCCCGCGGGGCCGGCCTCCACGACGTACACCTCGAGATCGCCGCCGCTGTCGTCCGCGCCGGGACTGGTGCTCGCGGGCGGTCCTGCGACGAGCAGTCCGGCTGTCAGGGCGCTGAGCGCGAGCGCTGCGAGCACCGGGCGCACGATGGATGTCTGCCGGATTCCCCGTGTGACCTTCACTGGACTGCTCCTTCTCCCAGGCGTCACCCGTTGACGCCCGTTCCTTTGAACCTAGAACTCTCCGGCCCCCATGGGAATGGGTACGGCGAGCCGGTCCTGAAACCTGACTGTCGAGGCGTCGGCGCCCGAGGCCAGGATGGAACCATCCCGACCTCGGGCAGACCACGTCAGTCGGCGTTGATCGCCTCCGCGCCCGATGCGTACAGGTAGAAGACATACGCGATCGCGTCGGAGTTGATGTCGAGCGCTTCGTGGTCGAGGTTGTCGATGGTGTCGCAGGCCGAGTGGTAGCAGGGGTCGTAGGCGAGGCCCGCCGTGCCGCCCCACTTCTCGGCCTGGGCCGCCGTCTTGACGCCCTCGGCTCCGGTGAACAGGCCGCCGGACGGGACGCCGTTGTTGATGAACGCCTGGTAGTCGGAGCGGCCGCTGAAGGCGGTCGGCTCGGAGGGGATGTTCCGCTCGGAGTAGTAGCGCTCGAAGAGCGCCTCGATCTCGTCGGAGCCGTCCGGGCCGACGAGGCCGAAGCCGGATCCGTCGCCGTCGTAGATGAAGAGGCCGTAGTTGGGTGAGCCGACCATGTCGAAGTTGAGGTACATCTCGAGGTCGGCGAGCTCGTCGTCGGAGAGCTGGTTGACGTAGTACGTCGACCCGACGAGCCCGGCCTCCTCGGCACCCCACCAGGCGAAGCGCACCTTCTGGGGGAGCTTCACCTTGGCCAGCTGCTGGGCGACCTCGAGCAGGGCGCTCGAGCCGGAGCCGTTGTCGTTGATGCCGGGACCCTCCGGCACGGAGTCGAGGTGGGCGCCGGCCATCACCACGTTGTCGGGGTCACCGCCGCGCGACTCGGCGATGATGTTCTCGGTCGTCGTCGGGATCCGGCTGACATTCGCGAACAGCCGCATCTCCAGGCCAGGCGTGGCGGCCAGCTCGGCCCCCAGTGGGTACGTCGCGCCCAGGGCCGGGATCCCTCCCGTGTAGTCGTTGCCGAGCGTGACCGCGGGGATTCCCTGCCGGCTGGGATCGGCAGTGTTGCCCTGGTTGAAGAAGAGCACGCCGACCGCACCGGCGGCCGCGGCGTTCTCACCCTTGATCTCGAAGGTGCAGGTGCCGCGCTGGATCAAGGCGATGTTGCCGGCGGGGAAGCCCGCGAAGTCAGCTGCTTCACACCCGCTGGTCGAGGTGTTGCCCAGGCCGAGCTGGACGTCGACGGCGGTCACCGGCGCGGTGACGTCGCCGGGCTCGGAGTGTGGTGTGGCCGCGAAGTCGGTGCCTTCGGCGTAGGTGACGGCGTCCGGACTGGTCTGCTCCAGGGCGGAGGGGCCGACCTCCTCGAAGCTGTAGACCGCGAACGACTGCCGGGTGACGACGTACCCCGTGCCCTCGAGCTGCTCCTCGACGTAGTCGACCGAGGCGTCGTAGCCGGGAGTGCCGGCCGAACGCGTCCCGTCGTTGCGGTCGGCGATCGACTGCAGCGCCTCCTCGTGCTCGAGGACTCCCTCGAGCGTGACGCACTCGAGCAGCTTCCTCACCGAGTTGTTGGTTCTACCGCACCTGGACTCGCCGGCCTCAGCGGCCGGGATGACGGCCAACCCTGCTCCGCAGATGCCGAGCGCGGTCATGGACGCAATGACTCCCCGAGTGAATCTCACTGCACAGCTCCTTCTCCGGGGCGTCACCTGTGACACCCATTCCGGCGAACCTAGATCGCTTCGGCCCGGAAGGGAATGGGTGCGGCCGGTTGGAGCCCGCGAACCGGGTCAGGCGGTGATCGCATCCCCGGCGTCGGAGGACGACGATGCGGCTCCGAGCAGCTCATCGCGCAGCGCCACCAGCTCGGAGACGGCAGCCAGGAAGCGGACGGTGCTGTCGCCGACCTGGAGATCGTCGAAGTAGTGATGGCGCATGGCCGTGCGGGCCAGGTGGTGCTCGTCGTGCTCGAGGCGGGCGGTGATGAGTTCGGCCAGCCCGGCGACGTCGACGTCGGTGATCACGTCGGCGCAGCGGCTGACCGGCACCTCCCGACGGAGCTGATCGGCGTCGTGGTGACGGTCGGTGATGAAGATCGGCCGGTCGGTCCGTAGGTAGAGCCAGTCGAGCCCGACTGCCGACACGTCGGTGATCATGGCGTCGCAGTCGGGCATGATCGCGAGGATGTCGCCGGCGGTGATCGACACGTGGCCGGCGCCGGGCTCGCTGCGGGCGGCCTCGTCGACGAGAGCCAGGATCTGCTGGTGCGCCCTACGCACGGCCGGGGTCTGGCTGGTGACCGCCTTGGGGTGTGGCTTGTAGACCAGCCGCACGGTGGGCACGGCCAGCACGGCGCGCACGATGTCGGCCCCGGCGGTGTCCAGCGACGTGTAGTCGTTGTACTCCGCGTCGCCCTCCCAGGTCGGCGCGTAGAGCACCGTCCGCCGCGCGCTGGGAGCCAGGGCCGGCGCGCGGCTGAGGTCCAGCTGCGGCCGCCCGGTGCGGACCAGTCGGCTCGTGTCGAACTCGAGGAGACCTACTGCGTGGCGCTGCACCGCGGCCTCGCCCGCCACGAAGACCCGGTCGTAGGCCTTGGCGTTGTTGCTCGCCATGCTGTGCTTGTCGCTCTCGCCGTGGTTGATGTGCACGTGCAGCTTGCGACCGTCGATGAGCGACTGGAAGTTGAGCATGGAGTTGTTGCAGTAGAGGACGACCTTGGCGTCGAGCTCGGCGTACAGATCGGTGAGCTCGGGGAACGACGTGGCGGCGTAGACGGGCAGCTCGGTGGCGGCTCGCAGCAGCCGGACGGACTCCCGATCGCGCGCCACGATCCCGACCGGATGCTGTTCGTGCAGCCGCTCGAGGACGGGCAGCCACTGGAGCAGCTGGTACATGCGCGTGCGATCGTCCGCGTAGTAGGCAATGACGGAGACCGGGTTCACTCCCAAATCCTAGTCGCCCAGGGGTCGACTTCTGGCAATCTTGACTGATTCCAGAAAGCGAGCAAGACTGCGGGAGTGCCTGCGACCTCGGACCTCGAGCAGCTGCTGCGCGATGCAGCGCTGCGCGTGACCCGTCCCCGGCTCGCGGTGCTCGACGCGGTGTACGCACATCCGCACGCCGACACGGACTCGATCATCCGGGCCGTGCGCGGTGATCTTCCCGACGTGTCCCACCAGGCCGTCTACGACGTGCTCCGCGCGCTGACCGCCGCGGACTTGCGTACGCCGGATCCAGCCGGCCGGCTCCGTGGCTCGCTACGAGTCGCGGGTCGGGGACAACCATCACCACGTCGTCTGCCGGTCGTGCGGCGTCATAGCCGACGTCGACTGCGTCGTCGGCGACGCGCCCTGCCTGACCGCTTCCGACGACAGCGGCTTCGCGATCGACGAGGCCGAGGTCGTCTATTGGGGCCTGTGCCCCGAGTGCTCCACCCGTCCCAGTCCTGACCAGTCCTGACCAGTCCTCACCATGCCGAGACACCAGCGAAAGGTTGCACATGAGCGAGAGCGAGAACCCGGCAATCAAGTCCCCGACGGCCAAGGGACACCGGCCGCGGACCAACCAGGACTGGTGGCCGGACCAGCTGGACCTCTCCGTCCTGCACAAGCACAGCTCGAAGGCCAACCCGATGGGGCCGGACTTCGACTACAAGTCGGAGGTCCGGTCGCTCGACTTCGAGGCACTCAAGGCCGACATCGTCGAGGTGCTGCGCACCTCACAGGACTGGTGGCCGGCGGACTTCGGCCACTACGGCGGCCTGATGATCCGGCTGAGCTGGCACGCCGCCGGCACCTACCGGATCGAGGACGGGCGAGGCGGAGCCGGCGAAGGTCACCAGCGCTTTGCGCCGCTGAACAGCTGGCCCGACAACGCCAACCTCGACAAGGCGCGCCGGCTGCTCTGGCCGGTCAAGCAGAAGTACGGCCGGAAGATCTCGTGGGCGGACCTGCTGGTGCTCGCCGGCAACGTCGCGCTCGAGGACATGGGCTTCGAGACGTTCGGCTTCGGGTTCGGCCGCGAGGACGTCTACGAGCCCGAGGAGATCTTCTGGGGTCCGGAGGACACCTGGCTCGGCGACGAGCGCTACAGCGGTGACCGCGAGCTCTCCGGGTCGCTGGGCGCCGTGCAGATGGGTCTGATCTACGTGAACCCCGAGGGTCCCAACGGCAACCCCGACCCGGTGGCCTCGGCCCGCGACATCCGCGAGACGTTCCGGCGGATGGCAATGAACGACGAGGAGACCTTCGCGCTGATCGCAGGCGGACACTCGTTCGGCAAGACCCACGGCGCCGGCGACGCCGACCTGGTCGGTGCCGAGCCCGAGGGCTGCCCGGTCATCTCGCAGGGCCTCGGCTGGCACAGCGCCCACGGCAGCGGCAAGGGCGCCGATGCGATCACGAGTGGTCTCGAGGTCACCTGGACGACCACGCCCACCCAGTGGGGCAACAGCTTCCTGGAGATCCTGTTCGGCAACGAGTGGGAGCTGACGGAGAGCCCGGCCGGCGCGAAGCAGTGGGTGGCCAAGGACGCCGAGGCGATCATCCCCGACGCCTTCGGCGGCCCCAACAAGCTGCCGACCATGCTCACCACGGACCTCGCCCTCCGCTTCGACCCGGAGTACGAGAAGATCGGCCGCCGGTTCCTCGAGAACCCCGACGAGTTCCGGCTCGCGTTCGCCAAGGCTTGGTACAAGCTGCTGCACCGCGACATGGGGCCGATCGACCGCTACCTCGGCCCGTGGGTGGCCGAGCCCCAGCTGTGGCAGGACCCGGTGCCGGCCGTCGACCACGAGCTGGTCGGAGATGCCGACGTAGCCGCCCTCAAGGCCAAGCTCCTCGAGTCGGGCCTGACCGTTGCCCAGCTGGCCGGCGCGGCGTGGGCCTCCGCGGCCAGCTTCCGCGGCACGGACCTGCGTGGCGGCGCCAACGGGGCCCGGCTCCGGCTCGAGCCGCAGCGCAGCTGGGCGGTCAATGCGGACGCCGTTGCGGCGCTGGACGTGCTCGAGCGGGTCCAGCAGGACTTCAACGCACAGGGTGCGCGCGAAGATCTCGCTGGCCGACCTGATCGTGCTCGGTGGCTCCGCGGCCGTGGAGCAGGCTGCGAAGAACGCCGGTGTCGAGGTCAGTGTGCCGTTCCGACCCGGCCGCACCGACGCTTCGCAGGAGCAGACCGACGTGGAGGCGTTCGCGGCACTCGAGCCGCGGGCCGATGGCTTCCGCAACTACCTGCGCGACGGCGAGAAGCTGCAGCCCGAGACGCTGCTGCTCGAGCGGGCGTACCTGCTCAACCTGACCCCGCCCGAGATGACAGTGCTCGTCGGCGGCCTGCGGGCGCTCGGCACCAACCTCGCCGGCTCGAAGCACGGCGTACTCACCGATCGGCCGGAGACGCTGACGAACGACTTCTTCGTCAACCTGCTCGCTCCGGGCACGGTGTGGAAGAACTCGGAGTCGACCGAGAACGTCTACGAGATCCGCGACGCCGCGAGCGGCGACCTGAAGTGGACGGCGACCGCCGTCGACCTGGTCTTCGGCTCCAACTCGGTGCTCCGGTCGCTCGCCGAGGTGTACGCCGCCGACGACGCCCAGGAGAAGTTCGTGCGCGACTTCGCCGCCGCCTGGGTCAAGGTGATGGAGCTCGACCGCTTCGACCTCGACCGGTGACAAACCGGTAGGCACCGCCCGTTGTGTGGCGGCCATGACAGGTCCACGATGAATGCCATGGCCGCCACCACGCGCGAGCACCACGGCTGGTCTCTCCGGGAGTACGGCCCGGATGACGCCGAGCACCGGCTGCTCCTGCTCCCGGGTGGCCTCTGCACCGCTGCTTTCTACGACGACCTGGCGGCCGAGCTTGCCCAGCGGGACGCTTCGCTGCGGCTGGTCGGCGCCACCCTGCCCGGCCACGGTGGCACTACGCCTCCGGCCGACCTGGCTTTTGTCGGCTACGCCGGACTCGCGGAGGCGCTCCGCACCGACCTGGGCTGCGACCTCGTGGTCGGGCACAGCATGGGCGCCAACGTGGCCATCGAAATGGTGGCCGGCGGTGGGTTCCGTGGCCCGGTGGTCCTGCTGTCGCCGAGCTTCTGCCGCCAGGACGAGGCGATGTTCCTCCGGGTCCTGGACCGCGCTTCGACGGTCCTGAGGTCGTTGCCCTATCGGCTGATGCTGCGCATGGTCGGAGCCGCGACGAAGGACCTCAAGGTGTCCGACGCCCGGCGCGCGGAGCTGGCGGCGGAGATGCAGAAGAACGACCCGCGCCTGATGCGCCGCCTGGTCCGCGCCTACCTGGACTACCTGGACAGCCAGAGCGCCCTGGCCGTGCGGCTCTGCGACTCCGGTGTGCCGGCCTGGGTCGCGTTCGGCGACAAAGGTGATGTCGGGCTCGCCGACGACGAGCGCGCCGCCCTCGAAGCGTGCCCGAGCGTCACCCTGGTCGAGGTGTCCTCGGCCGGGCACATGACGCTCAACGAGCAGCCGGGCCAGGTGGCCGACATCGTGCTCCGGGCCGTGGCAGCCTCAGGCAGGTAGTGAGCCCGGCCCCTGCACCTCGAAGTGAGAGACGGTCGTCTCGCGGTCGACCAGGTAGGCGTCGTCCTCGGGGTAGTACTTGGCGACCTCGATGTCGTCCCCCGCGAAGGCGCGGATCTGGTCGAGGTCGCCCCACCAGCTCAGCGTGATCAGCTCGGTGCGACCGTCGCCGAGGTCGCGGGTGAGCAGCTGGGCGCCGAGGTTGCCCGGTGTGGCGCGGTAGCCGGCCATCCCGGTGCGCTCGACGATGTCGACGTACTCATCGATCAGCTCGGTGCGAACCCAGGGAGACGAGCGCGCCGCCCTCGAAGCGTGCCCGAGCGTCACCCTGCTCGAGGTGTCCTCGGCCGGTCACATGACGCTCAACGAGCAGCCGGGCCAGGTCGCCGACATCGTGCTCCGGGCCGTGGCAGCCTCAGGCAGGTAGTGACCCGGCCCCTGGACCTCGAAGTGAGAGACGGTCGTCTCGCGGTCGACCAGGTAGGCGTCGTCCTCGGGGTAGTACTTGGCGACCTCGATGTCGTCCCCCGCGAAGGCGCGGATCTGGTCGAGGTCGCCCCACCAGCTCAGCGTGATCAGCTCGGTGCGACCGTCGCCGAGGTCGCGGATCAGCATCTGGGCGCCGAGGTTGCCCGGCGTGGCCCGGTAGCCGGCCATCCCGGTGCGCTCGACGATGTCGACGTACTCATCGATCAGCTCGGTGCGGACCCAGCCCCGCCACATGCGCGCGATCATCCAGACCTCCCTGGCCGACAAGGCCCACGCAAAACGGCTATTGCGCAGGGCTGTGAGCGAGGTTACAGTTTCTTCGCCAAACCGAACCGAACTCAGTTTCATTCGAGGCCACGCACGGGGGCGGGGCAAGAAGCGAGGACCCGATGACGATGACCGATCCGACGGCGGACCAGACGAACGTCCCAGAGCGGGTGCCCAGCGGGTGCCCGGTCATCCACCTCGACGCCTCCCCTCCGCTCGAGGTGGGCAGCCACTGGCAGAAGGCCAACGAGCTGCGCGAGACGAGCCCGGCGTTCTTCAACACCCATGCGCAGGGCTACTGGGTCTTCACGCGGTACGACGAGGTTCGCGAGATGTACCAGCACCCCGAGATCTTCTCCAGCGAGTCCATCACGCCCTGGGAGCCCGGAGCCGGTCTACCGGTTCGTTCCGACCCAGATCGACCCGCCCGAGCACAGCAAGTACCGGCAGCTGGTCAGCCGCTGGTTCGCACCCAACGCGGTCAGCCGGATCACCCCGCAGGCACACGAGATCGGCCGGCGCCTGGTAGCCGACCTCGCGCCGAAGGGTGGGTGCGACTTCGTCAGCGACTTCGCGATGCGGCTGCCGACCGAGATCTTCCTGACCATCATCGGCGTGCCCGACTCCGACGCCGACCTGTTCGTCCCCTGGGTGGAGGACTTCTTCGCCGGCTTCGGAGGCGACCTCGACCAGCAGACAGGCGATGGGAGCGGCCCTCGGCGGCATCCGGCAGTACTGGGTCGACGTGCTCGAGGCCCGCCGGGGCGAGTCCGAGCCTCGCGAGAACGACCTCGCCTCGCTGCTGATGCACTCCACCGTGGACGGTGAGCCGCTGGGCGACGTCTTGATACTGGACATCCTCACCGTGCTCGTCCTCGCCGGGCTGGACACCACCAGGGGACAGCTGGGGTACCTGTTCCGGCATCTCGCCGACAACCCGGACGACCGGCACCGGCTCGTCGCCGAGCCGGAGCTGATCCCCTCGGCGGTCGAGGAGTCGCTGCGCCTCTACACGATCATCTTCGGCGACGGCCGCAAGGTCACCGAGGACACCGACTTCCACGGCTGCCCGCTGCGCAAGGGCGACATGGTGTACGGCCTGGTCTCCGGCGCCAACCGCGACCCGCGGGTCTACGACAGACCCGACGAGTTCGTCATCGACCGCAAGGCCAACAACCACCTCGGCTTCGCCGGAGGGCCGCACCGCTGCCTGGGTTCGCACCTGGCCCGCATGGTCATGCAGGTCGCCGTCGAGGAGTGGCTGAAGGTGATCCCCGAGTTCCGAGGTGGCGACCGATGAGCCGCTGATGGAGCGTGGTGGCGGCGCCATGATGGCCCTGTTCAGTCTCCCGCTGACCTGGGAGGTGCCGGTCATGAGGCTGACGGTCCGCGGCGACCTCTGCCGTGGGCACGGGCTCTGCTACTCGCTCGCCCCCGACCTGCTCGAGGACGACGACGACGAGGGGTACGTGAGCGTCCGCGGCCAGGTGATCGACGTACCCGAGGACCAGGTGGCCTGCGCGCGAACGCGGCCGGCTCCTGCCCAGAGCGCGCGATCCGGCTGCTCGAGGTCTGAGCCGCATGAGTCTCAGCATCGATCTGCCGGTGCCGGCGCCGCCCGAGGGTGTAGGAACGCTGTCCATGGCGGCCTCTGTTTACGTGCCGGCCGAGGTGGATGAGCAGGATGTCCAGGTGCTCGTGTGCTGGCCGGGTGGGCCCTATGGGAAGGACTTCTGGGACATCCACCTCCCGGGCCGCGAGGGCTACAGCTTTGCCGAGCACCTGACCGCGCTCGGCTTCGTCGTGATTGCGGCCGAGCCCATCGGCGTGGGAGACAGTGGCCGTCCAACGGACGGGACGCTGTGCACCTACGCGGCCATGGCGGATGCGGCGCACGGTGCCGTGCAGGTCATCCGCGAACGCCTTGCCGACGGCTCGCTGGTCGCGAACCTGCCGCCCGTGGCTGCGCCGAAGATCGTCGGCGTCGGTCACTCGATGGGCGGCGGGCTCGTCGTGCTCCAGCAGGCGCGGTGCAAGAGCTACGACGGCATTGCCGTGCTCGGCTACACCCACGGGGTGAAGACCCGGTCGGTCGACCAGGGCGATGACGCCGCGTTGCGCGAAACAGCAGTAGAGCTGGCCAAGGGCTTCTGGGGCGCTCAGTGGGAGGCTCGCTACGGCATCGTCGACAAGCGGCCACACCAGCCGTGGCTCAACGGGCCCGACCTGCCGGACGACATCATCGACTTCGACAACGCGAACGAGGTCACCTGGGCGGCAGAGCCGTACGTCGACGCGCTCCAGGTCGGCTTCACGGCCGCCTACGCGGCACAGGTGACGTCGCCGGTGCTGATCGCCTTCGGTGAGTTCGACATCGCAGAGCGACCTCGCGACGAGGCCGCGTTCTACGAACTCTCCGACGACATCACCTTGTTCGTCCTCGAGGGCAGCTATCACTGCCACAACTTCCAGCACGGTCGAGCGACTCTGTGGGATCGCCTTGGCAGCTGGGTGGCCGAGGGCGTCCGCGCGGGCGAGCTCGCCACTTCGGCCTAGACTCGCTCGAGTAGCTGTGATGGTTGACACTAGTTCAGGTCGCTCCTAAAGTTAGTTCAGTTCAGTTTCTCGGATCTCTCACCACAGTTGGCGGTCCCGTGAAGGAGACAGAGTGACGAACACACAGCAGGTCGCCTCGGTCGAATCCCCGACCGACACCCCCCAGCGCCCGGCCGAGCCGAGGCCGCGCAAGCGGGCGGTCCGGCTCCTGGGCATGCTGGCTCCGCGGCGGATCAGCGCCGTCTACCTTCTGGGGCTGTTCATCCTGCTGTTCGGCCTGCTCAAGCCCGAGACGTTCCTGACCGACGTCACCTTCACCTTGATCCTCCGCTCGGGCGTGGTGACCTGCATCCTGGCGCTGGCCTTCCTGGTGCCCCTCACCGCCGGCGCCTACGACCTGTCCATCGGGTCGGTGATGGCGCTGTCGCTCGGGCTGGTCATCTACCTCTCGCTGCACACCGACCTGCCCACGCCGGTGACCGCCCTGATCGCGATCGCGGCCGCCGCGGTTCTGCGGCGCCGTGTCCGGCTTCATCGTGGTCAAGCTGCACGTCAACTCGTTCATCGCGACCCTGGGCGTCAGCCAGGTGCTCGCCGGCGCCGTGCTGCTGCTGTCGAACAACACCCAGCTCATCGGCGACCTGCCCGACTACTGGTCGAACCTCGGCACCACCAACCTCCTGGGCGTCCCGCAAGGTCGTCTTCATGCTGCTGCTGCTGGCCCTGGTGATGTGGTACGTCCTCGAGTTCACCCGCGATCGGGCGCTACCTGCTGGCCACCGGCGGCAACCCCGAGGCCTCGCGGCTGGCCGGCGTGCCGACCGACCGCGTGCTCTTGGAGCGTCTTCGTGGCGAGCGGGGTGATCGCCGGCATCGCCGGAGTCGTCTTCTCCATGCAGAGTCGGGCTCTTCTCGACCAGCATCGGGCCGGGCTATCTGTTCCCGGCCGTGGCCGCGGTGTTCCTCGGCGCCTCCCAGCTCTCGCAGCGTCCCAACGTCTGGGGCACGCTGATCGCCTACTTCGCGCTCGCCTTCGGGATCCAGGGCCTCGCGCTGTCGACCGCGTCGGCCTCGGTCTGGAGCCAGCCGGTCTTCCAAGGCGTCTCGCTGATCATCGCGGTCGCCGTCGCGAGCCGGCCGGTCATGCGCAAGCTGCGAGAGTCGAAGGCGACCGAGCCAGCGGAGTCGGTGGCCTGACGTGGCTACGGCACAGGCGGTCGCTGACAGCGTCGAGGCGGACCGGCTCGTCCTGAGCGTGCGCGGGCTGTCCAAGACCTTCGTGTCGACGAAGGCGCTGGACGGCGTCGACTTCGACCTCCGCGCGTGGCGAGATCCACGCGCTGGTCGGGCAGAACGGCTGCGGCAAGTCGACGCTGATCAAGGTTCTCGCCGGCTACCACCAGCCGACCCCGGCGTGCAGATCCGGCTCGCGGGCGACGACGTCGATCTGACCTCGACCGCGGACTCGCGCAACGCGGGCTTCCGGTTCGTGCATCAGGACCTCGGTCTCGTCGAGACCCTCAGCACCGTCGAGAACCTCATGCTCGGTCGCGAGCTCGTGACGGCGTGGGGCGGGCGGATCCGCTGGGACGCGGAGCGCCGGGACGTCGAGCGACGGATGGAGGCCCTGGGCTACCACTTCGACGTACGACGACCGGTGGCCGAGCTCGGCGCGGCCGAGCGGACCGGCGTGGCGATCGCCCGGGCGCTGTGGGACTGGGAGTCGGCGCGGGTGCTCGTGGTCGACGAGCCGACCGCGTCGCTGCCGCGCGAGGAGGTGGCGACCCTGTTCGCCGCCCTGGAGCGCGTCCGCGCAGCCGGGCTCGGTGTCATCTACGTCTCCCACCGTCTCGACGAGATCTTCGCGATCTGCGACCGGGTCACGGTGCTGCGCGACGGGCAGCGGGTCGGCACCTGGGACGTCGCCGACATCGACCAGGACGGACTGGTCTCGGCGATGATCGGCGGCGAGGAGCTGCGCCCGCCGCACGAGCCCGAGGCCCGAGCGGCCGCCGACGTCGCGCTGAAGGTCTCGCGGCTCGTGCGGCACCGTGGTCGACAACGTCGACCTCGAGACGCGCCGCGGCGAGGTCGTCGGCATCGCCGGCCTGACCGGCTCGGGCCGCGAGGAGATCCTGCCCCTGATCTTCGGTGCCAGCGCTCGCTCGGGGCAGGTGCTCCTCGACGGCCGGGCGGTCCGGCCTCATCCGCGCGGTGCCATGCGGGCCGGGCTCGCGCTCGTTCCCGCCGACCGCAGAGCCGACGGCGCCGTGCTCGGCATGACCGTGCGCGAGAACAGCAGCCTGACCGACCTCGGGCGGTTCAGCACCTGGTTCGGCTTCCTGAGCCGCCGGCGTGAGCGGAGCGAGATCGAGAGCTGGATCGCCCGGCTCGACGTGCGCCCGGCCAACGCTCGAGGCGATCTTCGCCCTGCTCTCCGGCGGCAACCAGCAGAAGGTCGTGCTGGCGAAGTGGCTCCGGCGACGGCCGGCGGTCCTGCTGCTCGACGAGCCGAGCCAGGGCGTCGACGTCGGCGCCAAGGCAGTCATCCATGCGCTGGCCCGCGAGGTGGCGCTCGACGGCGCCAGCGTCGTGATCGCCTCGTCGGACGACGCCGAGCTCTGCGACGTCTGTGACCGCGTGCTGGTGATGCGCGACGGACGGTTCGTCGCCGAGGTCGAGGCGCACGCCTCACCACCGAGGAGCTCGGGCGACTCCAGCTCGGCACCGTCCGCAGCACGTCGACAGCCAACTGAACGCACTCAACCAGGACAAAGGAGAAGGGCTCGTGGGAACACTTGAGGGGAAAGTCGCCTTCATCACCGGCGCCGGCCGCGGCCAGGGCCGATCGCACGCTGTGCGGCTGGCCGACGAAGGCGCGGACATCATCGCGCTGGACATCTGCGCCGACGCGGTCGAGACCGTTCCCTACGAGCTCTCGACGAGCGCCGACCTCAAGGAGACGGTCGCCCTGGTGGAGGCCAAGGGTCGCCGGATCATCGCCGTCGAGGCCGACGTCCGCGAGCTGGCCGACGTGCAGAAGGTCGTCGACGCCGGACTCGCTGAGTTCGGCCGGATCGACGTCGTCTGCGCCAACGCCGGGGTCGGCTCCTGGTCGGTCAGCTGGGAGATGTCCGAGCAGCTGTGGAAGGACATGATCGACGTCAACCTGACCGGCGTCTTCAACACGGTTCGGGCCGCGCTTCCATCGATGGTGGAGCGCGGTGAGGGTGGCTCAGTGGTGCTGACCAGCTCCACGGCGGGGCTGATCGGCTACCAGCACACAGCCCACTACACCGCCGCGAAGCACGGCGTGCTCGGCCTGATGAAGGTCCTCGCCCAGGAGCTCGCGCCCCACCACATCCGGGTCAACGCGGTCTGCCCCACCAGCGTGAACACCCCACTCGTCATCAACGACGCCACCTTCGAGCTGTTCGCACCGGACGTGGCGAACCCCGGGCCGGACGACGTACGCGAGGCCTTCGCGGCCCTGAACGCCATGCCCGACGTGCCCTGGATCGAACCCTCGGACGTGTCGGAAGCGGTGGCCTGGCTCTGCTCTGACGCGGCCCGGTACGTCACCGGCGTCGCCCTGCCCATCGACGCAGGGAACGTCGTCAAGAAGGGCTGACCGCCGCCACCGCGACGGGCCCACATCTCACTGTCCTCCACCACACGGGCGGATCTCGGAATCGCAAACTCAACTAAATTCAATTCATCTTCAAGGAGATCCGATGAACAACTGGCAGCGCTGTGCGCGTATGTCTCTCCCTGCGCTCCTGGCCCTGGTGCTGGTGTCGTGTGGGAGCTCCGACGGCGACGATCCCACCACCAGCTCGGCCGAAGGCTCGGAAGCCGCCGCGGCGGCTCCTGAGCCGTTGACCGAGCCCCCGACCGCGATCAACGTCACCACCCCGCTCGACGCCGCGCCCGCGGCCGGCAAGACGCTCTTCTGGCTGCAGTGCGAGCTCCCGATCTGCGAGAAGATCGGCGGCGGCGTCGAGGCGGCGACCGAGGCGGCCGGCTGGGAGTTCGAGAGCCTGGTGTTCAAGGCCTCGGACCCGGGCGGCGGCATCGAGTCGGCCATCCAGCAGAGCCCCGACGTCATCGCCATCACCGGCATCCCGTCCGCGGCGATCGAGTCGCAGCTGAAGGCTGCTGCCGAGGCCGGCATCCCGGTGGTCACCTGCTCGCCGGGACCCGAGGAGCCGTCTCGCGAAGACGTACGCCGCGATCTGCAGCCAGACCACCGGTCCTGACGGCGAGAACCTCGCGAAGTGGGCGATCAAGGACTCCGACGGCGAACGCGCACATGGTGATGGTCACCATCCCGGCCTTCCCGTCGCTCCAGACCACGGTCGACGGCATGAACAGCGTGCTCGACGAGTACTGCCCCGACTGCTCCTCCGGTGAGCTCGACCTGACCGTCGACGACCTCGCAGGCGGCCAGGTGGCCACGAAGCTGGTGGCGTACCTGCAGTCGAACCCCGAGACCAACTACGTCGTCTTCAACTTCGGGGACCTCGAGATCGGCGTGCCCGAGGCGCTGAAGGCCGCTGGGTTCGAGGACAAGGTCAAGCTGATCGGCAACGGCGCCGGCCCGCAGCAGTTCCAGGCCCTCATCGACGGCGGCATGGACGCCGCCTGGGTCGCCTACCCCGCCGTGTACTCGGGCTGGGAGATGGTCGACGCGGCCCTCCGGGTCGTCGAGGCGGCACGCTGCCCGACGGCTACCAGGAGGAGGTCGAGGCGCTGCCGTCGTACATCGTCGACACCGCCGAGGGCGCTGAGGCGCTGGCGCCGTCGTTCGACTACGAGGGTCCGGCCGGCTACCAGGAGCAGTTCAAGAAGCTGTGGCTGGTCGGCTGAGCCGAGGTTCTCCAGCTCCGTGGCGCCGGACGGAGGATCTGTCCGGCGCCACGGCACCACCCTTGTGGCACCGCTCGCGACTCCCGTAAACTGAACTTGAGTTCATTCCCAGAAGGGTCACGCGCATGACCACTGATCGACCACACCGGCGTTCTTCATCGACGGTGCCTGGCGCGCCGCCCAGACCGACGACCGCTTCGACATCATCTCGCCGCGGTCGGAGCAGGTGATCGGCCGCGTGCCGGCCGCTTCCGAGGCCGACATCGACGCGGCAGTGGCCGCCGCCCGCAGGGCGTTCGACGAGGGGGAGTGGCCCCGGCTGACCCCGGCCGAGCGAGCCGACTACCTGACCCGGATGGCCGACGCCATCGCCAAGCGCCAGGAGGAGCTCGCCGAGCTGATCACCGAGGAGCTGGGCTGCACGCTCTTCCTCTCGCAGGTCTACCAGGTCGTCTCCCCGGTGATGAGCCTCAACTACAACGCCGAGATCGGCCGCAGCCTCGACACCTCGCAGGTGCGGCTCAGTGACCTCGGCCCGCTCGCCGCCAGCTCCGAGGGCGGCAGCATCATCCCGATGGCCGGCGCGAGCCTGGTCGTGCAGGAGCCGGTCGGCGTCGTCGCCGCGTTCCCGGCGTACAACTTCGCGTTCCCGGCCGTGCCGCAGAAGGTCGCACCGGCGCTGATCGCCGGCTGCACCGCGGTGGTCAAGGTGACCGAGCCCAACCCGCTGGCCACCTTCATCTACGGCGACATCTGCGAGGAGGTCGGCCTGCCGCCGGGCGTGATCAACATCGTCGCCGCCCGCGCGCCGGAGGCGGCGTACCTCGTGCGCCACCCGGGGGTCGACATGGTGAGCTTCACCGGCTCGGTCGAGACCGGTGCGCGCATCGCCGCCGCGTGCGGCGAGCTGATCCGTCCGTGCGTGCTCGAGCTCGGCGGCAAGTCCGCCGCGATCGTGCTCGACGACGCGAAGCTCGAGGACGCGCTGCCGGTGCTCATCGGCGCCAGCGTCGGTACCAACGCCGGCCAGAGCTGTGTCGCGCTGACCCGTCTCGTCGTGCCGGCCGCGCAGTACGACGAGTACGCCGAGGCGCTCGTCGAGGGCTACCGGTCCCTGAAGATCGGTGACCCGATGGAGGCCGACACGGTGCTCGGTCCGCTGGTGACCGAGCGTCAGCGCGACGCGCGTCGAGGAGTACGTCGAGCTGGCCCGCAAGGAGGGCGCGACGATCGCCACCGGTGGTCGCCGTCCGGCCGGCCTGGACCGCGGCTGGTACTTCGAGCCCACCCTGGTCACCGACGCCGACAACTCGATGCGGGTCTCCCGCGAGGAGATCTTCGGCCCGATGGCGTCGCTCATCCCGCACCACGGCGAGGAGGACGCGATCCGCATCGCCAACGACAACGAGCTGGGCCTCTCCGGCGCGGTGTTCACCGCGGACGACGCTCACGGGTTCGAGGTCGCCCGCAAGGTGCGGGCCGGCACGTTCTCGGTGAACACGTTCGCCGCCGACCTCGGCTCACCCTTCGGCGGCTACAAGAAGTCCGGCATCGGCCGTGAGCACGGGCCGACGGCGTACCAGGAGTTCCTGCACTACAAGACCATCTCGGTCGACCCGAGCCGGCAGCTACCGGAGTCCGTGACCGCCGGCGTGCGGCGTGGGACCGGGCCTGGCACTCACTGACGACGACGCGGCATCAGGACGCGGACCGACCGCGCCCTGGCTGCTCCCCACCACAGGCCGGCACCATAGGCGAGGTCGTCGAGCCGGCGGCCGGCGACCGCGGTGATCGGGCCGACGCGTGCGGACGAGGTGCGCCGTTCGGTGACCATGACGACTGCGTCGACGACCAGCGCGGTCGCCACGGATCGGCGTACGTTGCTGGACCGGATGGCGGCGAGGGCCGCGAGCGGCCACCAGTGCCGGAGCAGTAGGGCTGACTCCTGGCGAACTGCCCAGCCGAGGCCGCGGACGGCGAGCCGGCCGGCCAGGGCGTTCGTGCCGTCCGCGTCGGGGAGGCCGGCGCGCACCGTCCGCGTCCCGTGCGCCAGGGCGAGCACGCCACGGGCAGCTGACCAGCGGCGTCGGAGCAGCAGGGCGGCCGCGGCGACGGCGTACGTGGGAGAGAGCACGGCGGGTGCCAGCTTGTCGCCGTGGCGAGCTGGCCAGGACGGCGCCGCCGGTGCCGTAGACGGACTTGCGGCCCAGCCAGCCGCACCAGGGTCGGTCGCGCGTCGTGGTGGGCCGCGACGGCGGGGTCGTAGCGCACCCGGCCGCCGCGTTCGACCAGCCGCCAGACGAGGTCGACGTCCTCGCCGACCCGCAGGTCCGGGTCGAAGCCCGTCGGCCGAGGGCGTCGGTCCGGGCCGACCAGGCAGGCGCTCGGCAGCCAGGCGACGGCGGCACCCGGACGGACCGCCGCAGGGCGTGTCGCCGAGGGTCGAGGGACGATGCCGCGGCGTCGTACCGCTCGAACCAGCGGGGCCGCGCGGAACGGGCGACCCCACTCACCTGCGGCCCGACGAGCGCCACGCGCGGGTCGGCGAAGTGGCGGGCCAGTCGGAGCAGGTCTGCGGCGGCCGACCTCGACGTCGGAGTCGACGAAGGCGACGTACGGCGTGCGTGACGACGGCGAGGCCAGCGTTGCGGGCGCCGGCCGGGCCGACGTTGACGGGCAGCGCGACCAGCGTCGGCGCCGTGTCGGCGCGACGACTTCCGCCACCGGCGGCGGGTCGCGGGAGGCGTCGTCGACGACGACGCACGCGAAGTGGGCGCAGCGCGGCGAGGCGCGGTCGAGCTGGTCGGCCGGTCGCGGACCGGGATGACGACGGTGAGATCGGCCGGCGGAGCGCCGGGACCGTCGAGAGGTCGGGGTCGGCCGAGGTTGGTGGCGAGCAGCCGCTCGGCGAGGCGGCCGAGGCCGGTCGCGTGCGGTGACCCGGTCGCCGTCGACGCAGCGCGGGCGCCTGCGGTCGACAGGCGCATCGCGCGTCAGCGGGGAGCCGCCGACCAGGAGCCGGCCGGCGTCCGCGCGGCGGATGCCGCGGCGCGAGCCGGACCCGGAACCCGTCGCGGCAGGGCGCGGTCACCATGCCGAAGCCGCCGTCGGCGCGGACGACCGAGCCGTTGAGGGCGGCGCCGGCGGGCGAGCAGCAGAGGGCGATCGTCGCGGCGATCTCCTCGGGCTCGATCAGCCGGCGGATGCGCTGGTGCTGCGGCGAGCTCGCTCCGGCGTCGTGTCGTAGAGGTCGGCGGTGGCCGCGAGCATCGGGGTGTCGGTGGAGCCGGGGACGACCGCGACCGCGGTGACGCCGGTGCCGACCAGGTCGGCGGCGAGCCCGCGCACGATGCCGACGACGGCGTGCTTGCTGGCGGTGTAGCCGGCGAGCTGGAACAGCCCGCGCTCGCCGGCCGCCGACGCGACCGCGACGAACCGGCACCCGCCGGGGTCCGGCCCGGCGAGCATGACGGGGACGCGTGACCGCGGCGGTGTTCCAGACCCCACGGACGTTGACGTCGATCAGGGTCTGCAGGTGCTCGTCGGGTGTCTCCCACTGCGGCTGGCCGCCCGACGACGACGCCGGCTGCCGCGACCACGGCGTCGAGCCGGCCGAACCGGTCGAGGGTGGCGTTGACGGCGGACTCGAGGGCCTCGCGGTCGCGGACGTCGGACTCGACGTCAGCACCTGGTCGCGGAACGTCCGGCGACCAGCGAGTCCAGGTCGATCCGGGTGGCCATCGGGTAGCCGACTCCGGTGGCACGTGCCGCCGCTGCAGCACGTCCAGCGCGGTGACGGCGTACCCCTGTCGCGCACAGCTCGGCGACGGTCGCGGCGCCGATGCCGCGGGCGGCGCCGGTGACGAGGGCGACACGCTCAGAGTGCACGGCAGGCAGCCTCGCACCATGCGTTCGAAGCAGACGGCGCCTTCGTCGGCGGTCGCGCCGGTCGGGTCGCCGAGCACGCCGTTGGGTGACACGGCCGGCGACGCCGTCGGCCATCATCGGGCAGCAGCTCGGCGAGCGGGCGGGTGTTGCCCGGCTCGGCGCGGTCGAGCCGGACCAGCCAGGGGCGAGGTGCAGCAGGAGCGAGGTCTCGGTGCGGCCGGCGTGGGCGTCGACCCGGCGGCGGCGCAGGGCACCCAGGCGACGTCGTGGCCTTCGTCGGCGGAGCTGGTCGACCGCGGCGGTGACGCGCCTCGAGGTTGCCGCCGTGCCCGTTGACGAGCACGACCCGTCCGGCCCAGGTGCGCAGCGAGCGGACCAGCTCGACCAGCACGAGCCGCGAGCGCGTCGGTGCCGATCGAGGACGTGCCGGGGAAGCGCCTGGTGCTCGCCGCTGGCGCCGTAGCCGATCGCCGGCGCGACGCAGCCGCCGCAGCCGTGTCCGCGAGCGCCCGCCGCGACGGCGGTCGGCGATGACGGTGTCGGTGTCCAGCGGCAGGTGCGGGCCGTGCTGCTCGGTCGACCCGACGGGCACCAGGACGAGCGGCCGCTCGGCGAGCTCGCGGCCAGGTCGACGTCGGCCAGCACCGGTCACCTCGCGCCGAGCCGTGGCCAGGCACGCCGAGCTCGCGGTGGAAGCCGTCGGGCACCAGCAGGTCGCTCGGGCGTGAGCTCGTCGATCGAGGACGAGACCCAGGCCGAGCAGGGCGGAGTCGATGCCGCCGCGCAGGACGTCGAGGACGTTCTCGACGCCGGCCTGGCCGTTGGCGGCGAGGCCCCACAGGTAGGCGCGGCCGATCATCACGGCGCGGGCGCCGAGCGCGAGCGGCCTTGACGACGTCGGAGCCGCGGCGGATGCCGCCGTCCATGACGCACCTCGATCTGGTCGCCGACCGGCGTCGGCGATCGGGCTGGACCATCCGGATCGCGGCCGGGGTGCCGTCGAGGTTGTTGCCGCCGTGGTTGGACACCGAGATCGCGGTGACGCCGGCGTCGACGGCGCGCAGGGCGTCGTCGACGCGGCAGACGCCCTTGAGCATGAACGGCGTCCCGCTGATCTGGCGCCCACTGCTCGCGCATCCAGGCGACGTCCTCCCACGACGGCGGCGGGGTGGTCATCCACTCGTAGTAGGCGCCGAAGAACGTCGGGGCCGCGCCCGCCGGGCGGCGCGAGGTTGGGGGCGGTCAGGTCGGGGATCTGGCCGGTCCTGCCGAACTGCGTAGAGCCAGCGCGGCTTGGTGACGACCTTGGGTGCCATCCGCACCATCGTCTTGAGGTCGACCTTCTCGGGGATCTCGGGGCTGCCCCAGTCGCGGCCCATCGAGAACGACCAGTCCAGGGTGGCGATCAGGCCCTTCGACGCCGGCGCGCGTGCGCGCGCTCCATGCGCTGGACCATCACGTCGCGGTCGCCGGTCCAGTACATCTGGAAGAACGTCGTCGCGCCGGTCGCGGTGACCTCCTCGACCGACTTGGAGGCGAAGTTGGACAGGCCCATGACCGTGCCGCGCGCGGCGGCGGCCCGGGCGACGGCGACCTCGCCGTCGGGGTGCACGGCCTGGACGCCGGTCGGGGAGATGATCACCGGCAGCGAGATCTCCTGGCCCATCACGGTGGTGGCCTGCGACCGCTCCGGCTGCTGGCCGGCGACGTGCGGCGCCAGGCCGAGCTCGGCGAAGGCGGCCTGGTTGTCGGCGAGCGTCTGGCCGCGCTCGGAGCCCGGCGACCAGCGCGCCGTACACCGGCTGCGGGCAGCCGCTTGCGGGCGCGCTCCTGGGCGACGGCGACGGACTCGAACCACGGGTTCTGCTTCCAGGGGTTCTCGAGCCATTCGATCGAGCAGTCGAGCCCTCAGCGGCCGGCGGTCACGGGTCGAAGCCGGCGAGCGGGCTCTCGGCGCAGGCCGAGACCGGCGGCCGGGTCGAGCAGCTTGAGCATCACCGGCTGGTTGCGGGTCGGCGTTGGCCTTGGAGTGGTCCTGGCTGGCCGCCGGGACGACGCGCGTCGCCGGCGAGCGCGGGCTCGCCGTACCCCTGGACGCACTCGGGGTCCGGGCCGTCGAGCGGCAGGCCGGTGAAGAACTTCGCGGCCATGCAGCCGCCGCGGCAGGAGTCGTAGAACGCGCACTTCGCGCAGGCGCCGCCGGTCTGCGGCGAGCGCAGCTCGGCGAACAGCGCCGAGGTCTGCCAGACCTGCTGGAAGCCGCCGTCGGCGAGCAGGTTGCCGGCCAGGAAGTTGTCGTGGATCGCGAACGGGCAGGCGTAGACGTCGCCGACCGGGTCGATCAGGCAGACCACCCGGCCGGCGCCGCACAGGTTGAGCCCGGGCAGCGGCCTCGCCGAACGCGGCGAGGTGGAAGAACGAGTCGCCGGTCAGCACGTCGTCGCCGTGCGCCATCAGCCAGTCGTAGAGCACGCGCTGCTGCTCGGGCAGCGGGTGCAGCTCGTCCCACACGTCGGCGCCGCGGCCCGACGGGCGCAGCCGGGTCAGCCGCAGGGTGGCGCCGTACCGGTCGGCGAGCGCCTTGAACTCGTCGAGCTGGCCGATGTTCTGCCGGGTGCAGACCACCGAGATCTTCGCGTCCTTGAAGCCGGCGTCCTGCAGGTTCTGCCAGCGCGGTGAGCGCCATGTCGTAGGAGCCCGGGCCGCGCACGTAGTCGTTGACCTCGGCGGTCGCGCCGTCGAGGGAGATCTGCACGTCGACGTAGTCGGTGCGAGGCCAGGAACGCGGCCCGCTCCGGCGTGATCCGCACGCCGTTGGTGGAGAACTTCACGCCGACCTGGTGGTCGACGGCGTACTCCAGCAGGTGCCAGAAGTCCGGCCGGATCGTCGGCTCGCCGCCGCCGATGTTGACGTAGAACACCTGCATCCGCTGCAGCTCGTCGATCACCGCCTCGCACTGCTCGGTGGTCAGCTCGCGCGGGTCGCGCCGGCCGCTGCTAGGACAGGCAGTGCGCGCACTCCAGGTTGCAGGCGTAGGTCAGCTCCCAGGTCAGGCAGATCGGCGCGTCCAGGCCGAGCTCGAACTGCTCGACGAGCTTCATGCTGCGGCCTTCCTCGCGGTCGGATCATGTCGGCTCGGCCAGGCCGCGCAGCGCAGCGACGTACGCCGGCCAGTGCGGCCTCGGGGACGCCGGCCGCGACCAGCGCCGAGCGGACGTCGGGCTGTCGCCGAGCCGCTCCGACCACGGCCACCAGCTCGGGCCGCTTGAGGAAGGTCAGCTTGCGGTTGCCGAAGTGGTAGGCCAGCGCACCGAACGGCTCCGGCCGCAGCGCCACCGACGGCGAGAGCCCAGGCTCGTCGAGCATCGGGTCCTCGAGCTCAGTAGACGCCGCACATGCCGTCGATCGAGACCTCCTCGATCAGGTCCTCGGCGACGAGCTCCTCGTCCGGCTGGCTGCGTCGGCTCGGGCGGGTTCATGGCGGCTCCTCGGCTCGGAGCGTGGTGCGGTCACACTAAAGGCACTCGAGGCCATAATGGAAGAGTCGTGTCACAGATGCTGTCCGATGACCGCCAGCCAGGCGCGCCGTCGCGGTCGGGCGGCCCGAGGCGACCTCGCACGCCGCAGATCGAGCAGGCGGCCTTCCGGCTGTTCGCCGAGCGCGGCTTCGACGCGCACCACGCTGGACGCCATCGCCGCCGAGGTCGGCGTCGGCCGGCGCACGCTCTTCCGCTACTTCGCGTCCAAGAACGACATCCCCTGGGGCCAGTTCGACCGCACCCTCGACGGCTTCCGCGAGATCCTCGCCGGCGACAGCCGGAC
Source organism: uncultured Actinomycetota bacterium (assembly GCA_963769475.1). GTDB lineage: Bacteria > Actinomycetota > Actinomycetes > Propionibacteriales > Nocardioidaceae > Nocardioides. The sequence goes on from CAVYLX010000011.1 coordinate 726,693, forward strand.
GACCTGCCCGCTGCACGAGGCGGTCCACGCGGCGGTGCTGGCGTTCAACGAGTTCCCCGCCGACGCCCAGCCGCCGCACCGCGAGCGGATGCGGCTCATCCTCGAGACGCCGGCCCTGCAGGCGCACTCCGTCCTGCGGTACGCCGAGTGGCGCGGCGTCATCGCCGAGTACGTCGCCGCGCCGGCTCGGCCTGGAGCCCGACGACCTGCTGCCCGCGCACGGTCGGCCACGTCTAGCCTCGCGCTCGCCCTCTCGGCGTACGAGCGCGTGGCTGGCCTCGCCCGAAGCCTCGCTGGTCGAGCTGCTGGATCAGGCGATGACCGGGCTGGTCGGGCACCTTCGTTCCTAGACTCTTGACGTGACCGAGGTCTCGGGCAGATACTGAAGTGAATCCAGTTCGATTAAGGATCCCGATGACCGACCACCCGTTCCCGCACGTCTACTCGCCGTTCCGACTCGGCGGGTTCGACCTCAGGAACCGGCTCGTCGCCCTCCCCGCGGGCACCAGCCTCGTGGAGAGGGGCGTCCCGACCCACGGCGACATCGAGCACTTCGAGCGGCTCGCTGCCGGCGGGGTCGGCCTGATCATCAGCGGGGCGAGCGTCGTCCACCCGACCTCGGCGTTGCGGTCGGGAAAGCTGATCGAGGGCTACCTCGACGAGGTCGTCCCCGCGATGGCGGAGAAGGCGGACGTCGTGCACCGGCACGGGGCACGCCTGATCGGACAGCTCGTGCACCTGGGGCGCGAGTTCATCGGTGGCGAGTCCGACTCGCCACCGATGGCCCCGTCGCCGGTGAAGACGGTCAGGGACGCCTACCCGCCGCACGAGCTCACCGTGAAGGAGATCGACGAGATCATCGAGGGTTGGCGGGTCTCCACCGAGAACCTGGTCAAGGCCGGGCTCGACGGTGCCGAGATCCACGCGGCGCACGGCTACCTGCCCGCGCAGTTCCTGTCGCCGCTGACCAACCGCCGGACCGACGCGTACGGCGGCTCCTTCGACAACCGGATGCGGTTCCTGCGCCTGGTCGATCGAAGCGATGCGCTCGGTGGCTCCGGCGGGGTTCGCGCTCGGCGTCCGGCTCAGCGCCGAGGAGGAGATCCCCGGGGGCATGGACATCGAGGACTGCATCCGCATCGCCGAGGAGTTGGCCGCGATGGGTGGCGTCGACTACCTCAGCATCACCCATGGCACCCGGGGCAAGTACGTCAAGGACTCGACCGGCCCGGACGGTGTGGCCATCCCGTCGGCCTCGCGCGTCCGCGCCGCGACCGGTCTCCCCACGCTGGTCGGCCAGCGGATCCGCGACGTGGGCACCGCCGAGCACGCCATCAAGGCCGGTCACGCCGACCTGGTCGGCATGGCCCGGGCCCTGATCGCCGACCCCGACCTGCCCGTGAAGTCGGAGACCGGCCGGCTCGACGAAATCCGTGGCTGCCTCGGCATCAACCAGGACTGTCGCGCCTTCGACCCGCACCTGCACTGCGCGGTGAACGCGGAGGTCGGGCGCGAGCGGCTTCCCGGAGTCGGAGTGCAGGTGCCGCGGGCCAAGGAGATCTACGTCATCGGAGGCGGGCCGGCTGGGTTGGAAGCAGCCCGGGTCAGTGCCGAGCGCGGACATCGGGTCACCCTCTTCGAGCGGGACACCCAGCTCGGAGGTGCGGTGCGCATCGCTGCGGCGTCGCCACACCGGGCGACATTGATCGACATCGTCGACTACCTGGAGCGCGAGACCCGGCGGCTGAAGGTCGACGTCAACCTCGGGGCCGAGATCTCGCCCGACGACCTGGCGGAGATCAGGAGCCTGGCCGACCACGTCATGCTGGCCACGGGCTCCAAGCTCGCGCCGCTCCCGGCTGCGCTGCAGTCGCGTCAGGCGGCGTCCGTCGACGACGTGCTGACGAATGCACTTCCGCACCAGGAGCCCGGGTCTGCCGTGGTGTACGACGAGAGCGATGGTTTCTGGCCGGCGTACAGCGCTGCCGAGGCTCTGGCCCAGCGAGGGTGGCAGGTCAGCTGGTGACCGCGCTGACCGCTCTCGCCCCCCGGGTGCCGCGCGAGAGTGTCGGTCCGTTGCTCCGGCGGCTGGGGGAAGCCGGAGTGCGCATGCACGTCGCCCACCGGCTGGTGGTGCCTGATGACCCGGGCGCCGCGATGCCCTGCGCGCGGTGTTCGGCGGGCCGGAGATCGAGCTCGAACCGTCGCTGGTGGTCTGGCACCAGCCGCGGATCGGTGACGACGAGCTGCAGCGCGCCACGGCAGTAGACGACACCGTGACGACGATCGGCGACTGCGTCACCCCGCGCCGGATCAGCCATGCCATCGCCGAGGGCTACCGGATCGGCGCCACCGTCTGATGCAGCGACGAGGAAGAGGCCGACTGTGACCAGCATCGAAGACCGCATCCTGATCGAGGACACGCTCTATCGCTACGCGTCGAGCATCGACTCGGCAGCCCCGATGCGCTGTGGACGTCCTGCATCCCGACCTCTGGGCGCAGTACGGCAACGCGGAGCCGGCGCAGGGAGCCGACACGGTGATCGGCTGGATCCGCGAGGCGACCAAGGCCTGCGTGTGGCAGCACCACCTGCTGAGCGTCTACCACGTCGACGTCGAGGGAGACACCGCGTCCGCGCTCGTCTACCACACGTCGTACCAGAAGTTCGAAGGCGACGACGACGTCTGCTTCCTGGTCGGTCGCTACCACGACGAGCTGACCCAGCACGAGGGCACCTGGAAGATCTCTCGCCTGGTGTTCGAGATCATGTGGGGGGAGCGTCGCGCCGACACGGCCGCTACCTGGAGTCCGTCGGGGGCCGAGGACCTCGGTCCCGTCGTGGCCGTAGTCGAGGAGCAGGACGAGCGGCCGGAGACTGACGCGGGTGTGATGTCGGCGTACCAGCTGCTCGGTTGGGGCCGAAGGGTCGAGCGGGTCGAGGTGCCGGTGCCGACTCCGCCGGGCGCGAGGTGCTGCTCGAGGTCCAGGCCGTCGGTCTGTGCCACTCAGATCTCTTCGTGATGGGCTGCGAGGAAGGCGTCCTGCCCTACGACCTGCCGTTGACGCTGGGGCACGAGGTCGCCGGTCGCGTGGTCGCTGTGGGGGACAAGGCGGACCAGTCGCTCGTCGGCGAGCGGGGTGGTCCACGGCGTCTGGTCGTGCGGAGAGTGCCCGAACTGCCGACGGGACCAGGAGAACTACTGCGTCGCGCTCGAGGGCAGGGTCGGGTGCGGCCTGGGGCGCGACGGGGGCCTCGCGACGTACGTCCTGGTGCCCGATGCGCGTCACTTCGTCCGCCGGCGGAGTGCCGCCGACCGTGCTCGCGCCACTCGCGGACGCGGGCCTGACGGGCTACCACGCGATCCATTCTCAGCGCGACGCACTCATCGGTGACTGCACGGTCCTGGTGATCGGGGTCGGAGGGCTCGGGCACCTGGCCGTCCAGATCCTCCGGGCCACCACTTCGGCCCGCGTGCTGGCCGTCGACACCGGCCCGAGGCATGCTCCTTCGCCGAGCGCTCGGGGCCCATCACGCCGCGATGTCGGTCGATGACGCGCTGGCCCGGCTCCATCCCAGGTCTCCCGGAGTGGACGTCGTTCTCGACTTCGTCGGCTCCGACGAGACGATGCGGCAGGCCGGGCTGGCCTGGTGCCCGGCGGGCGCGTCGTGGTGGTCGGTGGCGCCCGAGGCAGCATGGTCGTGGGCAAGGGCCTGACGTTTCCGCTGGGCTGGCAGGTCAGCGCACCGTTCTGGGGTCCGGCGCGGACCTCGTCGCCGTCGTGGAGCTCGCCGGGAAGGGGCTGCTCGACCCGGTCGTCGAAGTGGTGCCGTTTGCCGAGGTGCCCGAGGCCTACCAGCGACTGCACGACGGAGAAGTCAACGGGCGGCTGGTCGGTCGCGAAGGGGACGGGCCGGCGATGATCGGCACGGGACGCGAGCTGCGGGTACGCCGCTATCCGGCCGGGCGCGTGACGGCCGACGACTTCGAGGTGGTCGAGGTCGCGATCCCGGCTCCGGGACCGGGCAGGTGCTCGTGCGCAACACGTGGACGTCGGTGGATCCCGGGCTGCGGCTGCGGCTGCGACCGGATGCCCCGGCCGGCTACTTCGTCGCGTTCCCACTGGGCCAGGCGATGGACGGGGTCATGGCGGTCGGCGAAGTGGTGGAGTCCCGCGCGGACGGGTTCGCCGCGGGCGACACCGTCTCGCACGCCCAGGGATGGCGGGAGTACGCCGTCGTCAATCCAGCGCCGAGCAGCTCGGAGGGGTCGGCACGCTGACCCGTCTGGACGTCACCGACACGGAGGCGCAGTGGTACCTCGGTCCGCTCGGCGGCATGGGCCTCACGGCGTACGCCGGTCTGCACGTCATCGATGCGCTGCAGGGCGGTGAGACCGTCTGGGTTTCCGCCGCGGCCGGGGCGGTCGGCAGCCTGGCGGTACAGATCGCGAAGCTCAGCGGTAACCGGGTGATCGCGAGCGCGGGTTCCGATGAGAAGGTCAAATGGCTTCGCGAGACCCTCGGCGTCGACGCGTTCAACTACCGTGACGGAGGCCTCGACGCCCAGCTCCGTGAGCTCGCGCCGGAGGGCATCGATGCCTACTTCGACTCGGTCGGCGGTGACCACCTAGAGGCCGCCCTGTACCACCTCAACCGCAACGGGCGGGTCGCGATGTGCGGGTCGATCTCGGAGTACGAGTCCGAGCCGAAGGGTTCACGAAACCTGTTCCTCGCAGTGTCGAAGGACCTCACGCTGCGCGGCTTCCGGGCCAGCAGCAACCTGCACCTGATGCCCGAGATGCAGCGGCGGGTGGCCACGTGGCTGCGCAACGGGGACCTCGTGCATCGCGAGACGGTCTTCGAGGGTCTCGAGGCGGCGCCCCGGGCACTGGCGGCGATGATCGCCGGCCACACCACCGGGAAGACACTCGTCAGCCTCGGCTGACCCCGACAGCTGAACCCAGGGAAGAGGTACGACGTGACACGGTGGCCCAGCGGATGAAGGACAAGGTCGTCTTCCTGAGCGGAGCGACAGGCGGCCTGGGCCGGGCGACCGCCGCACGCCTCGCCGAGGAGGGCGCGCAGCTGGTCCTCACCGACCTGGACGAGCAGGCGTGCAGGTCGCTCGTGGCGGATCTTGCGGGCAACGCCGGGCAGCACCTGGCCGCTGAGGCTCGACGTGGCCGACGAGGCGCAGTGGGTCGAGGTCGCCGAGCCCGTCCAGCGTGAGTACGGCCGGCTCGACGGCCTGGTCAACAACGCGGCGATCGGCAGTCTCGCGACCGTCGAGGACGAGACTGTCGATCACTGGGACACCGTGATGTCCATGGGCTCCACCGGCGTGTGGCTTGGGATGAAGCACCTGGGGCCGGTCATCGCGGCCTCGGGTGGGGGATCGATCGTCAACGTCTCCTCGATCCTCGGAACCGTCGGAGGACTCGGCAACAGCGCGGCGTACCACGCCGCGAAGGGAGCCGTGCGGACGCTGACGAAGAACGCCGCCCTGCACTGGGCCACCGCCGGTGTACGGGTCAACTCGCTGCACCCGGGCTTCATCGGGACCTCCCAGCTGCTCGAACGGTACGAAGGGACGCCGCGTCACGAGGCGATGCTGGTGAACACGCCCATCGGGCGACTGGGCCGTGGCGAGGAGATCGCGGCCGTCGTCGCGTTCCTGATCAGCGACGACTCGACGTTCATGACCGGCTCGGAGGTCTACGCGGACGGCGGCTACACGGCCCGCTGACCTCTCGGAGGGTCGTCAGTCCCGGGGAAACTCGACTTCTGGGGTCCGCCCGATCAGCAGCCGACGGCACTTGGACGTCGCGGCGTCGATCAGGGCGGAGGCGTTGAACGACGCCTCGAACTCGCCGTCGCGTGTCGTGCGGCCGAGCACCAGCTCGACGTCGCCGACGCGGGCGCCCTGGGTGACATGGTGGACAAGGACGCTCTTCTCGCGCTGGTCGAGGTAGACCTCGAGGCCGGCGCGGTCGCCGACGAACTCGGCAGACTGTCCCTCGCCCTTCGAGAACTGGACGGACATCACGAAGTCGTCGGTGATCAGGTCGAGCACCCGCTCGGGTTCGTCGGAGTCCATGATCTCGAACCAGCGCTCGAGGAACGGTGTCGCGGTCATGAGTCGTCTTCCACCAGGACGTGCTCGAGGTCGAAGGTGACCTGGTAGCTGGCGATGAGCCCGTCGGCGACCCGAGTCGCACGCCCGACAGGAAGCGCCCCGTCGTGGTCGCGCCGTCGGTGACCTTGCCGTAGACGAACTCGACGTCGTCGCTCGCGGGACTCGCGCAGGACGACGTGGGCTCGGTCGGCCACGCCGCGGCCGGAGAGGTAGGCGCCCATGTCGGCTGCGTCCCTGGCCGCGCGTGGCTCCGCGTGGGAGCACCATCGCGAAGCGCACGTCCGGGTCGAGCATCGCCAGGGCGTCGTCGATCCGGTCCTCGTCGATGGCGCGGTAGTAGCGGGAGAGTGTGGTCTCGGTCATGAAACTGAAGTTAGTTCAAATAGGTCTGGGTTTGTCGAGTGCAGGGGGTTGCCGAAGTGGCGGCACGTCCCTAAATTGAACTCAAGTCAGTTCAGGATGCGCGAGTGCCGCGTCCGAGGAGAGGACCGCATGGACCAGCTGCTCGTCACCGTGCTGAACGGAGTCGCCAACGGAGCCGTCTACGGCCTCGTCGGCCTGGGGCTGGTGATCATCTTCCAGTCGACCGACGTCATGAACTTCGCGATGGCCGCGATGGCCACCGACGGCCAGCTACGTCGCGCTCAGCATGTACGACGCCGGCGTCGCGCTCGCGCTTGCCCTGGTGCTCGCGGTCGTCTTCGCTTCGCTCTTCGGGCTCGCGGTCCGGGAGGTGCTGATCCGCCCGCTCGGTGAGGGGCGGCTGTTCGCCGCGCTGGTCGTCACCATGGGCGTGGCCATCGGCACCGAGCACTTCGTCGGCCGGCACTGGGGTGAGCAGCCCAAGGCGTTCCCGCGCCTGGTCGACGGCAACGTGTCGATCGGCGGGCTCGCGGGTCGACACCCAGGACCTGTTGATCATCGTCGTCGCCGTCGTTCGCCATGGCCGGGGTCGCTCTGCCTGTTCCGCCGTACGTCGCTGGGCTCGGCCATGCGCGCGGTCGCCGAGTCGTCGGAGACCGCCGCAGTGCTGGGCATCAACTCCCAGAAGGTCGCCCGCATCGCCTGGGCGCTCGGCGTCGGGCTGGCCACCCTGGGCGTCGTGCTCTACGCGCCCAACGTCGGGCTGACTCCCGGTGGTGCTCGCGCCGGTCCTGTTCCGCGCGTTCGCCGGGATCCTGCTCGGCGGGCTGACCAGCATGACCGGCGCGGTCGTCGGCGGCCTCGTGATCGGCGTGCTGGACAACCTGGCCGCGACGTACGTCGTCGGCCAGCTTCCGGGACACGTTCGTGTTCTCCGTCGCCGTGCTCGTGCTCCTCGTCCGGCCACAGGGCATGTTCGGCCGCCAGGCCTTCGTGAGGGTGTGACCGCATGACCATCGACGTCACCGCAGCCAGCCGGCCGAGACGACCAGCCGGATCACAGGCTGACAGCCGCCACCCGAGCAGCCGGGCCTGGCGGGGCGCGTCGGCGCTGTCGCCGGCCTGGCACTGGCACCGGGTCTGGCCGTGGTTCCGCCTGGCGTCGGGTCCGATCGCCGCTGTCGTCGCCATCCTCGTGCTGATGTCCGGGGCGATCCCGTCGTACACCGAGTTCACCATCGGGCCTGGGCGCGGTCTACGCGCTGGTCGTGCTCTCGCTCAGCATGCTCGCGTCGTGGACCGGCATCTGGTCGATCGGCCACCCGGCGCTGCTCGCCATCGGCGCGTACGCCGTGGCGTACGGCTCCGCGCACGGCTGGTCGCTGCAGCGTCACGATCGCTGCTCACGGTCATGCGGCTGCGCGGTGATCGGCGCGCTTCCTCGGGTTCGTCGGCTCGCGCTTCTCCGTGCTCTACGTCGCGCTGCTGACGCTTGCCTTCACGCTCGTCTGCCTGGAGATCATCAACGTCTGGCAGGACGTGACCAACGGCGACCAGGGAGTTCCTGGTCAACACCGGTCTCGACACCCGTTCGGTGACCTCTTCCCGTCGTCGTCCGAGGCGATCTACATGGTGATCGGCACCCTCGGCGTCTGCCTGGCCGCGGCGGAGGCCGTACGACGATCGTCGGTCCGGATGCGACTCGTCGCGGCCAAGACCCACCCCGTCGTCGCCCGGACCATCGGCATCGCGCCGGAGGCGCAGTCGGCGCTCGGCTTCGCGGCCAGCGGGGCGGTGGCCGGGTCTGGCCGGCGTCATGCTCGGGCTGGTCTCCGGCTTCGTCAGCCCTGAGACGTTCTCCCTCGTGCTCGCGGTCAACCTGATCGCGGCCACCGTCCTCGGCGGCACCGGCAGCCTCATCGGCGCCGTGTTCGGCGGTGCCTTCCTGGCGTTCGCGCCGAGCGTGGCTTCGTCGATCTCGATCGACCAGCCGTACCTCCTCGGCGGCCTGCTGATCCTCTCCCTGATCTTCCTGCCCGAGGGCGTCGTGCCGCGCGATCGTCGGCCGCCTCGACCGCTGGACCGGGTGGACCGAGCGTCTCGAGCGCAGCAAGGCCAGCGGCCTACGCCGCGGCGAAGGTCGACGCGCCGGAACGCCCGCCCGTGTTGCGGCCGGAGTCGGTGCTGGTCGACGTCGACGGCCTCGGCGTACGCTTCGGCGGCCTGCAGGCGGTCCAGGACGTCGACCTCACGCTCGTCCCGGGCGAGGTGGTTGCCGATCATCGGCCCCAACGGCGCCGGCAAGACCACCTTCGTCAACGCCCTGTCCGGCATCGCCGGCGGCGCCGCCGTCGAGGGCAGCATCACCTTCGACGGCGACCCGGGGTTCCGCAAGGTGCGGCCGACCCGGCGCCGCGCACGCGGTCTCGGCCGTACCTTCCAGCACGCCGAGCTCTTCCCCGAGCTGACCGTCGAGGAGAACGTGCTCGTCGTCAACCGCTGGGCTACCGGCGCCGACCGCCGCGCGCGCGCACCGTCTGCTCGCCTCAGTCGGACTCGACGGGGTCGGCCATCGCCGCCCGGCCGAGCTGTCGTTCGGCCCCCAGAAGCGCGTCGACCTGGCCCGGGCGATCGCGGAGTCACCGCGCCTGCTCATCCTGGACGAGCCGTTCGGCGGGCTCGACGCTGCCGAGCGTTCGTACCTCGCCTCCCACATCCGCCGGCTGCGCGCGGACGGTGTCTGCGTGGTCGTCATCGACCACGTCCTCGACGACCTCTTCGCCGTCGCCGATCGGGTCGTCGCCTTCGACTTCGGCCAGCTGATCGCCGAGGGGACGCCGGACACGATCCTGCAGCGACCCGACCGTGCGCAGCTCCTACCTCGGTGAGGTGGACCTCGCGGTCCCGGCGAGCCGTTCGGGGAGGACGACAGCACCGTGCTCGCGGTCGACGGGGTGTCCCATCACTACGGCGGCGTACGCGCTCTCGAGGACCTCAGCCTCTCGGTGGCCAAGGGTTCCGTCCTCGGTGTGGTGGGCACCAACGGCGCCGGCAAGAGCACGCTCGGCCGGATCCTGCACGGCTCCCTCAAGCCGAGCGACGGCGTCCGTACGTCGACTGCGCGGGTCAGCCTCGTGCCCGGAGGGACGTGCGCTCTTCAAGACACTGTCGGTCCGCGAGAACCTCGAGGTTGCGGCGTACGCCAGCGGCATCGGCCGGGCCCGTGGGCGTCGCCGCCTCGACGAGCTGACCGCGTGGCTGCCGGAGCGGGTCCGGACGCGGATGGACCTCTCGGCCGGCGCGCTGTCCGGCGGGGAGCAGCAGCTGGTCGCGATCGCCCGGGCGCTGATGGCCGAGCCAGAGGTGCTGATCCTCGACGAACCAGCCCTCGGCCTCTCGCCCGTGATGGTCAACGAGGTCTTCGCGCAGATCAACGCGTTGCGCGGCGAGGGGATCACCACAGTGATCCTCGACCAGTCGCTCAACCGGGCGCTGAAGACGTGCTCCGAGGTGATCGTCCTCCGCCAGGGCGAGGTGGTCGCGCGCGGCAGCGCCGACATCGACGGCTTCGCTACCGCGGCCGAGGAGGCCTACTTCGGACAGACCCAGGAGACCCTGGTGGAGGAGGACCTGTGACCGCGCAGCCGTGGCCAGTGGCCGATGCGTCCGTGCTCGCACCCGTGCCGGAGCACGAGGACCTGCGCAAGGTGATGCGCGACATCCTCGACTCCCACGCCGGTCACGAGGAGGTACGCCGCGCCGCCGACAGCCCAGTGGGATACGCGACCGAGCTCTGGTCGCTGCTCAACGACGAGATGAATGTCGGCTCGCTGGCGGTCCCGGAGGGCCTGGGGGGCCTCGGGTTCGGGATCGACGTGCTGGCCGTGGTCCTCGAGGAGGCCGGCCGTGCGCTCCTGCCCGAGCCACTGCTTGTCTCGGCCGTGCTGGGCGTGCGGGCCGTGCTCGCCGCGCCTGCCGTTCCCGATGCACTGCTCAGCGGCGTCGTCGAGGGACGGCTGGTTGCCACGGTCGCGACCGGGCCGCACGCCGACAGTGACCTGACGGTTTCCGGTCCTGACGGATCCCAGACCGTCTCCGGGCGCGTCGGCCGCGTCCTGCTCGGCGCTGCTGCTGACCTCGTCGTCGCGTCCGCGACTGGGCCCGGAGGAGAGTCGTTGTACCTCGTCGACCTTCGCGACGACGGGGTGGCCGTTCGTACTCCTCTCGAGGTGCTCGACCTGACGCGCCGGCAGGCCCGGCTCGACCTCGAGGGCGCGCCGGCACACCTCATCGCCGAACCTGAGCAGGCCGAAGCGCTGCTATCGGTGCTCGCCACCCTCGGCAGGGTGGCGCTGGCCGCCGAGCACGTCGGGATGATCGAGGCGATGCTCGACATGACCCGCACCTATGCCGGGCAGCGAGAGCAGTTCGGTCGCCCACTGGCGTCGTTCCAGGTGATCAAGCACCGGATCGCCGACATGCTCGTCGATCTCGAGCGCGCGCGCTCGGCAGCGCGCTACGCCGCCGCCGTCTTCGACCAGGACCCCCTTTCGGCCGATCTTCCGTCGGCCGTCGCAGGCGCCGTGTGCACCGACGCGGTGATCAGGGTGGCGCACGAGACGGTCCAGCTGCATGGCGGGATCGGCTTCACGTGGGAGCACCCGGCGCACTACTACGTCCGCCGCGCCCTGGGCGACGAGGCTGTCTTCGGGCCTGCGCGGGAGCATCGCGCGCGGATCGCCGAGCTGCTCGGCTTCTGACCGGCCGCTCAGCGGGCCCGGGCCTCGGCCATGGCCGTCCGGGCGGCGGAGAGCCCGAAGACAAGCGCGCTGGCGATGCCGCCGGCGTAGGCGCGCAGTAAAGACCTCCCGTGTCGGAGCCGGCAGCCAGCAGGCCGGGGATCGGCTCGCCGGCCTCGTCGAGCACGCGCGCGCTGCTGTCGATCCGGATGCCGTAGAACGGAAAGGTGATCGCAGGGATCGCCTCGATCACGTAGTAGGGCGGTTCGTCCAACGGCTCTCGATCGAGCGCCCGGCCGGGATCGGGGTCGTGCCCGGCTCCGGTCGTCGCGTTGAACGCCGTGATCGCCGCGGCGATCACCTCACCGTCGTACCCCCATTCCTCGGGGAGGTGTGCGAGCTCGTCCAGGGTCTGCGCGACTCCGCACCTGCCACCGCGCCGACTGGCCACCGCGAACTTGTCGTTGGACTCGGCTCCGGCGACGTACGCCTGGACGATCCAGTCGCGGTGCACCCTGGCGTCGGCGATCAGCAGGCCGCGGGCCTCCGGCTGCTCGACGAGCGCCATCGTGGTCAGGTGGTCGCCCAGCGTCTCGTCGGTGAAACGCTGGTTCGCGAGGCTGAACAGCAGTGCGTGCTCGCTGTAGTAGAGCGAGAGTCCCACGAAGTCCCCGGAGTCGGCGAACGGGATGCCGTTCGGGATGAGATGCCCGTAGAAGCCAGCGCCGTCGGGGCCGCTCGCCGCGCCCACCTCCCGGGCGAGCCGGAGACCGTCACCCCGGCTGTGCGGGTTGGACCGCAGCGGGATCGAGGCAGCGTTGGGATGGACGTGTTCGGCGCGCAGCTCCGGATCGGCCTGGAACCCGCCGGTCGCGATCACCGTCGACCCAGCACCGACCTCATGGAGACTGCCGTCGGGGAGCTCCAGCCGCGCACCCACGACCCGCCCGGACTCCTGGAGCACGCCACGGTCCGCGTGGACGTCCAGATCTGGCCGCGCTCGAGGATCCGACGCCGGCACAGGTCGACATACTGGTTGGTGTCGAAGGCGTGTCCGCTGCCGAACGGAAGGATCGGCTGCTCCTCCCCGACGTGTACGCCGAGGGAGCGGATCCATTCGACGCCGTCAGCGAAGCGGTCGACCAACGCGTGCCGCAAGGCCATGTCACCCAGCGGAAGTACCTCGTCGACCACCGCACGGGACGGAGCCGTCCACGCATAGCCGGCGAAGAGGACGGAGCCACCCACGTCGTCGGCGACCTCGACCACGAGCACGCGGGCACCGTCGTGGGCCGCGCGGGCAGCGGCCGTGAGGCCGGCCATTCCACCACCGATGACCAGTACGTCGACGCTGTCGAGCGGGGCGACATGCTAGAGACATCTGCTGCTTCCTTCCCGGATGGCCGATCGTGGCCTAAACTAAAGTGACTTCAGTTCGTGCTTGACATTAGCACTCCAGGAGGCCAAACTGAAGTGGATTCAGTTCAATTCCTGAAAGGACCGGTCCATGGTTGACACCGACCACGTCGTGCTCGAGAAGGACGGCGAGATCGCCCGTGTGTGGCTCAACCGGCCGCACAAGCTGAACGCCGTGACCGTCGAGCTGCTCCACCGACTCGACGAGATCATCGTCGAGGTCGACAACGACCCCGAGCTCAAGGTCCTGGTGCTGCGCGGCCGGGGCAACACGTTCTGCTCCGGCTTCGACCTCGACGAGCTGCTGGCCAACTACGTCGGCACCACCACCGCAATGGAGGTGGCCGTGCTCTCGGCCAAGGTCTGTGACCGCCTCTACTCGATGAACACGCCGTCCGTCGCCGTGCTCGAGGGCTACGTCACCGCTGGCGGCTTCGAGCTGATGATCTCCTGCGACTTCGCGGTCTCCGACGACGACGCCAAGATCGGCGACTTCCACATCCGCCGCGCGCTGTTCGGCGGGGCGGGCCCGATCTACCGCCTGCCCCGGATGATCGGCATCCGCAAGACCAAGGAGCTCATGCTGACCGGCAAGCTGCTCTCCGGCAACGAGGCTGTCGACTTCGACCTGATCAACGCGTCGGCCCCGGCCGAGGAGCTCGACCAGCTGGTCACCGACTTCATCGCGCCGATCATCGACAAGAGCCCGTTCGCGATGCGGCTGACCAAGATGACCATCGACCGCGGGCTCGACGCAGACATCCAGTCGCTCATGGTGATGGAGCACCTTGCCGTCGGCAACGCGCTGCAGTCCGAGGACGCCCGCGAGGGCGTCAATGCGTTCCTCGAGAAGCGTGAGCCCAAATGGGTCGGTCGCTGACCGGCAGCCGCTGCCGCAGTGCGGCACGGTCGCGTTCCCGGCGGCCCGTGGCTGCCAGAGCTGTGGCAACCAGTCATGGAGGCCGTGGAGCTGAGCAGTCGCGGCACGGTGTGGGGCTTCACCGTGCAGCGGTTCGCACCGAAGTCGCCGCCGTACGTCGTCCCGGAGGGCGGGTTCGTGCCGTTCGCAGTCGGCTACGTCGAGCTGCCGGAAGGCGTCAAGGTGGAGGCGGTCCTGGACTGCGCCGAGTTCGCCGAGCTCGAGGACGAGGCACAGGTCACGCTCGTCGCGTCCGAGCCGGTTCCCGGTTCGCCACGACCGAGGCTGGAGGGCGCAGCAGTGAGCACGGGGTTTCGATCGTCGGCGCGGGCCTCTCCGGGTTCGGGCGTCAGCCCGGGGTCAGCGGCCGCGAGATGGCGGTCGACGCGATCCGCGGCGCTGCGCGACGCAGGGCTGGTGGTCCGACGTGCAGGTGGCGTTCGGTGGCAGCGACGGCTCCGGCCTGGCCGACACCCTGGTGGCCGAGCTCGGCCTCACCGGCATCCCGTTCACGAACGTCAAGAACGGCTGCGCGACCGGCGGCAGCGCCCTCATCTCGGCGGTCAACGCGATCCGGTCCGGCGCCGCCGAGATCGCCCTGGCGGTCGGTTTCGACAAGCACCCGCGCGGCGCGTTCGACCCGCTCCCCGAGGACTGGGGCCTGCCCGCGGGGTACGGCGAGGCCGGCCTGATGGTCACGACGCAGTTCTTCGGCATCAAGATCGCGCGCTACATGCGCGAGCACGGCATCAGCGAGCGACGCTCGCGCAGGTCGCCGAGAAGGCGTACCGCAACGGCTCGCTCAACCCCAACGCATGGCGGCGCAAGCCGATGTCGGCCGACGGAGATCGCGTCGGCGGACATGGTCAACGACCCGCTGACGCGCTACATGTTCTGCTCGCCCGGCGAGGGTGGCGCCGCGATCGTCGTCGCGAGCGAGGCCGTGGCCACCCGCCTCGGCCGCGCCGTGCAGCTGCTCGGCGTCGCACGCGCACGCGGCGGTTCGGCTCGTTCGAGGTCTTCAGCCCGTCGATCCAGGGCACCGGAGCACCGACGAGCGTCAGCGCCGACGCCGCTGCTGCCGCGTTCGAGGCGGCCGGCGTCGACCCGGCCGACATCGACGTCGCTCAGCTGCAGGACACCGAGAGCGGCGCGGAGATCATGCACATGGCCGAGTGCGGCTTCTGCGAGCACGGCGAGCAGGAGGCGCTGATCGCCGAGGGCGAGACCGAGATCGGCGGGCAGCTGCCGGTCAACACCGACGGCGGCTGCATCGCGAACGGCGAGCCGATCGGCGCGTCGGGTCTGCGGCAGGTCCACGAGATCGTCACGCAGCTGCGCGGCGAGGCCGGCGAGCGTCAGGTCCCCGGCCCGCGCCTCGGCTTCACCCACGTCTACGGCGCACCGGGCATCAGTGCGTGCACCGTCCTCGCGGTCTGACGAGACGACGAGGACGCTCGCACGACCCGCTCGACGAGTTCATCGCGCGGCCCGCGCGTGGCTCGCGACAGTCGCCGAGCCGCGCGCCGCCGCCGCAGTGGGGCGACGGGCCGACTCCGTCGCCGTCTTCGAGAACTGGACGGCCGACGAGGAGCGCGCGGAGACCGACCGGATCCGCGCTACGAGCAGGCCAAGTTCGACGCCGGCTGGGGTGCGCTGACCTGGCCCGCGGAGTACGGCGGGCGCGCCCTGCCGCTGTCCTACGCGCTGGCGTTCCGGCACGAGGAGGAGGCGTTCGACGTGCCGCGCCGCACCGAGATGTTCTCCGTGACCCAGCAGCTCGTCGCCCCGACGATCGCGCAGTGGGGCACCGCCGAGCAGCGCGAGCGCTACGTACGCGCGATGCTGCGCACCGACCTGATCGCCTGCCAGCTGTTCTCCGAGACCGAGGCCGGCTCCGACCTGGCCGCCGTACGCACCCGGGCCGTCGAGCGCGACGGCCAGTGGGTGCTCGACGGCCACAAGGTGTGGACCTCCGGAGCGCGCATCGCCGACCTCG
This sequence comes from uncultured Actinomycetota bacterium, assembly GCA_963769475.1. Classification (GTDB taxonomy): domain Bacteria; phylum Actinomycetota; class Actinomycetes; order Propionibacteriales; family Nocardioidaceae; genus Nocardioides. The sequence goes on from CAVYLX010000011.1 coordinate 742,266, forward strand.
GCATCGCTGTGCGCCGCACCGACCCGGCGGTGGCCAAGCACGCCGGGCTGACCGTGTTCCTCGTGCCGATGGACGCTCCCGGCGTCGAGGTGCGACCGATCCGGCAGATGACCGGCGGCAGCTCGTTCAACGAGGTCTACCTCGACGGCGTCGTGCTGTCGGACGACGCTGCGGCTCGGCCCGGTCGGCGAGGGCTGGAAGGTCGCGCTCACGGTGCTCGCCGCCGAACGCCTCGACTCGGGCAACCTCGGTCTCGACAATGCCGACCGCGCCGTCGAGCTGGCCCGGCACCCGGCGGACCGCTGACGGAGCTCGAGCGCGACGCCGTCGCCGACCTGGTCACCCGCAGCTATGTCCAGCGGCTCACCGGTATGCGCGTCGCCGCGGCGGTCGTCTCCGGCAAGGCCCCCGGACCCGAGGCGTCGGTCGGCAAGCTGCTCGCCACCGACACCATGGCGCGGACGTCCGAGGTCGTCCGGATGCTGCTCGGCCCCGAGCTGACGGTCGACTCCGGCGGGTGGGGCACCTGGGCGTGGACCGAGCACGTCCTCGGCGCGCCGGGCTACCGCATCGCGGGCGGCACCGACGAGATCCAGCACAACATCCTCGCCGAGCGCGTGCTCGGCCTGCCGCGGGAGCCGCGCGCATGAGCCTTCGAGGAGGACCTCGCTGCCCGGTCTCCGCCGCGCTGCGGGGCATCGAGCCGGGCCTCGACGTCGGCGAGCTCGAGCCGCTGCCCGGCGGCCACTCCGGGCCTGACCTACCGCGTCGAGACCGCCGAGGGCCCGGTCGTCGTCAAGGCGGTCCCCGAGGGCCAGCGGGCCGTCGGCCGGCACGACATGGTCCGGCAGGCGCGCATCATGCACGGCGCTCGCACCGACCGACGTTCCGGTGCCCGAGATCCTCGCGGTCGACGAGACCGAGCCGGCGTGGTTCGCGATGGAGTTCGTCGCAGGGCGAGTCGCTCGAGCCGGTGCTCGACGATCCCGCGGTCGAGCCCGACGCTGGCAGCCGCTCGGATGCGGCGGGCCGCCGAGATGCTGCCCGCGCTGCACGACGTACCCCTCGACAAGATCCCGGTCGACGGCCCGGCGCTGTCGCCCGCCGACGAGCTGGATCGATGGGCGCGGACGATGGCGGCCGTCCCGCCGGAGCTCGTGCCCGGACGCGGACCGGCTCCAGGCGCGGCTGGCCGCGCCGTCCCCGCCGGCCGTCGCCCCGACGCTGGTGCACGGTGACTACCGCCTCGGCAACATCATCTGCGACGGCATCGAGCCGGCCGCCGTCATCGACTGGGAGATCTGGAGCGTCGGCGACCCGCGCGTCGAGCTCGGCTGGTTCCTGGTGTTCGCCGACGGCACCAACTTCCCCGGTGTCGGTCGCGAGGTCGCCGGCCTGCCCACCGCGGACGAGCTGGTCGACGCGTACGCCGTCGACGGCGGCCGGTCGACGACCTCGCCTGGTTCAACGCCCTGGGCCGCTTCAAGATGGCCGCGATCATGGGCCACAACCTGCGCCGTCACCGCGAGGGTCGCCACCACGACCCCGACCAGGAACGTCTCCCCGACACCATCGCAGGCTCATCGAGACCGGCTGCGACCGGCTCCTGACGCCCGAGACACCAGAGAGGGTTCCCGTGGACTTCGACCACTCCCCCCGCACACGCGACTGCTGGCGCGCCTGGAGGGTTCATGGCCGAGCACGTCTATCCCGCCGAGGCGGTCTACGACGCGCAGGTCGAGGCCAACGACAACCCGCACGAGCAGCCGCAGGTCATGCGCGACCTGCAGGCGATCGCCCGCGAGCAGGGCCTCTGGAACCTCTTCATGACGCACGGCGGCCTCGGCGCCGGGCTGACCAACCTCGAGTACGCCCCGCTCGACGGAGCTCGTCGGCCGGTCGATCATCGGCAACGAGGCGATCAACTGCTCCGCGCCGGACACCGGCAACATGGAGATCCTCGCGATGTACGGCACGCCGGCGCAGAAGGAGGAGTGGCTCAAGCCGCTCCTGGAGTGCCGAGATCCGGTCGGCTTTCGCGATGACCGAGCCCGACGTCGCGAGCTCGGACGCCACCAACATCACCTCGACGATCCGCCGCGACGGCAACGAGTACGTGCTCAACGGCCGCAAGTGGTACGCCTCGGGGGTCCTCGACCCGGACTGCAAGCTCATCATCTTCATGGGCAAGTCCGACGTCGACGCGCCGTCGTACCGGCAGCAGAGCATGGTGCTCGTGCCCGCCGACACCCCCGGCATCGAGGTGCTGCGCGACCTGCCGATGTTCGGCTACCGCGACCGGCTGGGGCACGGCGAGGTGCAGTTCACCGACGTACGCGTCCCGGTCACCAACATCCTCGGCGAGGAGGGTGGCGGCTTCGCGATCGCCCAGGGCCGGCTCGGGCCCGGCCGCATGCACTACGCCATGCGCGCCATCGGCTTCGCCGAGCGTGCGCTGCAGCTCATGTGCCAGCGCGCCGTGGCCCGCGAGGCGTTCGGCGGGCCGCTCGCCGACCGCGGCGTCGTGCGCGAGTGGATCGCCCGCAGCCGGATGGAGATCGACCAGATCCGGCTGCTGACCCTCAAGGCGTCATGGCTGATGGACACCCGGGGCAACGCTGCCGCCCGATCGGAGGTCGCGGCGATCAAGGTCGCCGCGATGGAGACCGCGCACGCCGTCGTCAACCGCGCCGTGCAGACGTACGGCGCTGCCGGCGTCAGCGACGACACGGTGCTCGCCCGGCTCTTCGCGATCACCCGAGCGCTGCAGATCGCCGACGGCCCCACCGAGGTGCACCTGCGTACGATCGCCCGGCTCGAGCTGGGTAGGAAGCGGTAGAGCGGCGCGTACCGGTGAGTGCGGCGTGACGGGCTCGAAGGCAAGGTCGCGCTCGTCACCGGCGCGACCCGCGGCCTGGGCTGCGCGATCGCCCGGGGCCTCGCCCAGGAGGGCGCGACGGTCGTCGTGTCGAGCCGCAAGGCGGAGGCCTGCGACGAGACCGCGGCAGGCCATCGCCGAGGAGACCGGCATCGCGTGACCCCGCTCGCGCTGCACGTCGGGCCAGTGGGACGCGATCGAGCCCGCCGTCGACGCGATCATCGCCCAGCACGGCCGCCTCGACATCGTCGTCAACAACGCCGGCATCGCGCCCCTGAAGCCGTCGCTGCGAGGGCCCGAGGGCCTGTTCGACAAGACGATCGAGGTCAACCTCAAGGGCCCGTTCCGCCTGATGGCGGTCGCCGGCGCCCGGATGGCCGCGGCCGGCGGTGGCTCGATCGTCAACATCTCGAGCATCGGCGCCGTCAGGCCGAGCCCGGCCGAGGCGATGTACTCGGCGTCCAAGATCGGCCTCAACGCGCTCACGATGGCGTACGCCCAGGAGTACGCGCCGACCGTGCGGGTCAACTGCGTCATGCCCGGCGCGTTCGAGACCGACATGGCGGCCGACTGGGACGACGAGTTCATCGGCCTGGTCATCGACGGGCTGCCCGCCGGCCGGCTCGGACAGCCCGACGAGATCGTCGGCATGGTCGTCCACCTCGCCGGCGACCGCGCTCCGGCTACACGACCGGCTCGGTGATCGCCGTCGACGGCGGACGGACGGCTGTCTACTGATGAGGAGCACGTGCGTGACCGTCGATGTTCGACCTGACCGGCCGCGCCGCGATCGTGACGGGTGCCTCCTCCGGCCTGGGCCTGGGCTTCGCCCGTACGCTGGCGGTGCCGGTGCGACGGTCTATGCCGCTGCCCGCCGGCTCGACCGGCTCGAGGTCCTCGCCAAGGAGCGACGGCCGGATCGTCCCGGTACGATGCGACATCACCGACGCCGAGGACCGCCAGTCACTCGTCGACCGGGTCGTGGCCGATCACGGCAGGGTCGACGTGCTGGTCAACAACGCCGGTCAGCAGGGCCGCCCGAGGCGGAGACCGAGGCCCGCCGAGCTTCGCCGCACTCCTCGACCTCAACCTGTCGGCGGGATTCCACCTCGCCGTCGCCGTGGCGCAGACCGTGGCCGAAGGCCAGAACGCCTCCATCATCAACATCTCGTCGGTCGTCGGGTTGGTGTCGACGGCGCCGATCGGTGGCGCGGGCTATGCCGCTTCCAAGGCCGGCGTCATCGGCCTCAGCCGCGAGCTCGCCGGCCAGTGGGGGCGGCGCGGCATACGCGTCAACACCGTCGTCCCGGGCTGGTTCGACACCGAGATGACCGACGGCCTGTTCACCAACGACGAATCGGCCGGCTGGGTCCGCCGCAACACGATGCTCGGCCGCGGCGGCCACGAGGGCGAGGTGGACGGCGCGCTGCTGTTCCTCGGCTCGGACGCCTCGTCGTACGTCACGGGCCAGACCCTCGTCGTCGACGGAGGGTGGACGGCGCGGTGACCGAGCGCACCATCCATCCTGACGAGGAGGAGGTCCATGCAGCAGCTGGCAGCGGAGTTCTCGGCGCGTGCCGCCACGGCGCCCGACGCGATCGCCGTCATCGACGTCTCCGGGGCGCACACCGACGGCCGAGGTCATGCGCGAGGCGGCTCGCGAGCCTGGCCGCGTCTGTCGAGGGCTGGGGGCGCCGACCGTGCTGGTGCAGGCCGACAACACCTGGCGCACGCTGGCGGCGGCCCTCGCCGTCGGCATGCGGGGCGGCCTGGTCGCTGTCGTCAGCCGCCACGCGACGCCGGCGAGTTCGCGATCGCGTGGAGCGACCTCTGGCCCGACGTCGTCATCGCCGCGAGCCGGTCCTCAACGCGCTGGGACGTCCCCGGGACCAGTCGTTCCCTGACGTCCGAGGCGCTCGACGGCTGGACCGTGACCGCGGCCTCGGCGCCACCAGCGGCGTCGACCGGTGGCGCGGCGGAGTCGTCGTCGCCATGACCTCCGGCTCGACCGGCCGGCCCAAGTGCGTCGTCCAGTCCGAGGAGGCGCTCCGATACGCCGGCCGTGCACGATCGACGCGGTCGGGCTGCAGCCCGGTGACCCCGTCGGCGCCTTCGTGCCGCTGTCGTCGGTCGCGGCGTTCTGCTTCGGCATGTACCTCCCGGCGATGCTCGGCTCACCGATGGTCTGCTCGACGGCTGGAAGCCCGACCTGCCCTGGACCGCATGGCCAAGCACGACGTGCGCTGGACGATGCTCGTGCCGACCATGGCGCTGCAGCTGTCGATCCGCCCGACTCGGCCGGCAGGCTCTCCGTCGTGACGGCGATGACGGTGGGCGGCGGCCCGATGGACGCCGGTGCGCTGGGTCGCGCGGAAGAGGTCCTCGGCACCAAGTTCCTCCGGGTCTTCGGCATGTCCGAGTGTCTCGGCCACACGACGCCCCGGCCGGGGGAGGATGCGGAGATCCGCCTGGCCCGCGACGGCCGGCCGTTCTCCGGGACCGAGGTGCGCGTCGTCGACGAGGACGGCCGACCGCTTGCCGATGGCGAGGTCGGCGCGGCGCAGGTCCGTGGGCCCGAGGCTCTTCGTCGGCTATGCCCGTGACGGGCGGCCGCAGCCACCGGAGCTCACCGCCGACGGGTTCTTGCCGACCGGCGACCTGGCCCGGCTCAACCCCGACGGAACGATCAACATCGTGGGCAGGGAGAAGCAGATCATCATCCGCGGCGGCCGCAACATCGACATCAACGAGGTCGAGGCGGCAGTGGCGCAGATCCCGGCGGTCGCGCAGGTGTGCGTCGTGCCCGTTCCTGACGAGCTGCTCGGCGAGCGCGCCGCCGCGCTGGTGGTGTCGACCGGCCCGGCCTTGACGTTGGGTGGCGTCACGGGTTTCCTTGACGAGCACGGAATTCCGAAGTCCAAGTGGCCGGAGTTCGTGTTCGTCGTCTCTGATCTCCCGCAGAACCGCGTGGGCAAGCTGTCCCGCCCTGACGCAGTCCTCCTCGCTGCGCAGCTCGCCGATCAAGTGACCTGAGTTCATCTCAGTTTGCTACCATGGGAGCCGGCAGGCTCGAAATGACTGACTCTTGAACGGGGTGGACCGCATGGTGCAGACGGTGGCGGAGACCGAGGGGCCGCGTTCGAAGCGGGCGGTGATCCTGGCCGCCGCGATCGACAGCTTCGGTCACGACGGCTACGAGCACACCAAGTGGGCCAAGATCGCCGACGAGGTCGGCATCGGGCAGACCGCGCTGTACCACTACTTCGAGTCCAAGGCGCACTGCCTGCTGACGATCATGAGCCTCGAGCTGAACCGCTCCCTGCAGCGCTTCCGCGAGGTCACCGCCGAGGTGGACGGGGCGGACAAGGCGCTGGAGGCAGCGATCACCGCGGCGTACGACGTGAGCCCGCGCGAGGTGCTGCAGATGCGCATCCTGCAGAACCACATGGACCTGCTGGCCACCCCTCGTCCCTCCGAGAAGGAGGAGGTCGAGCGGCAGAAGGCGCGTCAGCTCGTCCGAGACATCGAGACGGAGTGGACCGCCCTGCTCCAGCGAGGCATGAAGGCCGGCCACTTCCCCAAGCGCGACGCCCATGCGATGGCGACGGTCGTCCTGGCCATGGTGGTCAGCGTGTGGCGGTGGTATCGCCCCGGCGGGAAGATGACGCTCAAGCAGGTCCGCGAGCTCATCTCCGACGCGTGCCTGCGCGTCGTCGGCACCTAGACCAGACCCCCTCCAGCAGGTACCCTCGCAGAGACAGCAAACTGAACTAAATTCAAGTCAGGAACCGCCATGTACAACCTCATCGTCCTCGCCGGTCGCCCGAGCGACTGGACCCACGAGCAGTTCATCGACTGGTGGCGCGGTGAGCACGCCGACGTGACCTACCCCTTGCCCGGCCTGCGCCGCTGGCTGCACACCGACCTTGCCGAAGGCACCGACGAGAGGTCGGCCGGTTGGGACGGGCTCTCGATCTTGAGCTTCGACTCGCGTGAGGCGCTCGACGAGGCGCTCGCCAGCGAGGAGTGGAAGGCCGCGGTCGCGCACGTCGGCGCGATGCGCGGGCGCCGGATGATCTTCACGGGGGACGAGCGCACGATGGTCAGCGAGCGGCAGGACGCCTGATGTCCGAGTGGGCCGATCCCGGAGCGCACGAGGCAGCGGACGGCGTCTTCCGCGTGCCGCTGAGCATGCCGGGCGACGGCCTGCACGCGATCAACGTGTACGCGCTCGAGACCGGCGACGGGCTGGCCCTGGTCGACGGCGGGTGGCGCACGTCGACCAGCCTCGAGGAGCTCACGGCGGCGCTGGCGGGAGTGGGCCACGACGTCTCTGCGATCCACGACGTCTACGTGACCCACATCCACCGCGACCACTACACACTCGCCGTGGAGCTGCGTCGCCGCTTCGGTGTCAGGATCCACCTCGGTCGCGACGAGGCCCCGGGCCTGCACCGGCTACTGGAGATCGCCAGCAACGTGCCGGTCACCTCACTGGAGCAGCTGCACCGGTCGGGGGACCCTGCTCTGGCGGCAGTCGTCGAGGCGATGGCGGCTGCCGAGGAGTTCGACGTCGAGGGCTGGGAGAAGCCGGACGTCTGGCTCGATCCAGGTGAGTACGCCGTGGGAAGCCGCGTGCTCGAGGCGGTGGCCACTCCGGGTCACACCAAGGGCCACCTCGTGTACCACGACCTCGGCGCCGGGCTCCTGTTCGCCGGCGACCACGTGCTCCCGACGATCTCGCCGTCCATCGGTTTCGAACTCGGGGAGTGGGACCTCCCGCTGGCCGACTACCTCAGGTCGCTCGAGCAGATCCTGCAGCGCCCCGACGCGCGGCTGCTGCCCGCTCACGGCGCGCCTGGGCCTAGCGTTCATGCCCGCGCCACGGAGCTCCTCGAGCATCACGACGTACGCCTGGCTGCTACCTCCCTGGCGCTGGACAAGTGCGGGACCGCGACGGCATCGCAGGTTGCGCAGCTGCTGACGTGGACCCGTCGCGGTCGCGCCTACGACGAGCTCGACGACTTCAACAAGATGATCGCCACCTGCGAGACGATCGCCCACCTCGACGTGCTCGTGGACCGGGGCCAGGCGCAGGTCGACGCCGATCCGGAGGGCGCGGTCTTCTCCCTCGTCTGAGGTTCAGGCCGGCAGTCCACCACGGATATTGGCCGGCGTGCATGTCGGCGTAGCCGGCGTTGATCTCGTCGAGCGGGTAGGCGCGGGTGACCAGCTCGTCGAGCTGCAGCTGCCCGGCCTGGTAGAGGTCGATGAGACGGGACGTCCTGGGCGGGCGACATCATCCCGAAGAGCGCGCCCTGGATCCGCTTCTGGAACATGGCGAGCTCGAGGAGGTTGACCGGGATCCCGTGTCGAGTCCGCCTTTGCGGCGCGGTGACGGCCACGGTGCCCGCCTTGCGGATCGCGGCGAAGGCCTGGGCGACGTGCTCGGCGGTGATGCCGACGGTGACGATGCCGAGTCCGCGCCCTGACCGTTGGTGAGGCGCGGCGAGGTCGGTGGTCCGCGATCGTCTCGCAGGCGTCGGTGGCGCCGAACTCGCGTGGACTCGCGCTTGAGGGCGACCGGGTCGACGGCGATGATCCGCGAGGCCCCGGCGTGCGCGGCGCCCTGCACGGCGTTGATGCCGATGCCGCCGATGCCCATGACGATGACGACGTCGCCGGGCCGGACCCGGCGGCGTTGACCGCGGAGCCCCAGCCGGTGGGGACGCCACAGCCGACGAGGGCCGCCACTCGAGCGGGATGTCGTCTCGATCTCGATGCGGCCCACTCGGGGACGACACGTAGCTCGGAGAAGGTGCCGACCAGCGAGGTCTGGGCGATGTCCTGCCGTCCGGTGCATCCGGTAGGTGCCGTCGAGCTGGCTGCCCGTCATCATGAAGGCGCCGTTGTCGCAGAGGTTCTGCACCGGCCGCGCACCACCGGCACCGCCCGCAGCTCGGGATGAACGCGGCGACGACGTGGTCGCCCGGCCAGGGTCCGCACGCCGGGCCCGACCGCCTCGATCACGCCCGGCGCCCTCGTGGCCGCCGCAGATCGGGAAGTGCGCCACGGGCGTCGGCCTTGGCGACGTGGTCGTCGGAGTGGCACAGCCCGGCGGCGGCCCAGCGCACCCGCACCTCGAAGTCGCGCGGCTCGTCGACCTCGACCTCGACGACCTCCCACTCGCCGGGAGCCTCTCAAATTGAAGTGAAGTTCAATTCTATTTGATCAGGTGGTTGTCATCACATCCCCTCTGCGTCTATGCTTCAAACTGAAGTGAGTTCAACTCAGTCACACATTCTGGAGGTCCTGATGCGAAGGATTCGGCTTGCGATCGCGGTCGCGGCGACGTCCCTCGTCGTCGCGGCATGCGGCGGTGCCAGCGGCTCGAGCGGGGGCGACGGCGCCCTCAAGCTCGGCGCCTGGTACCCGCTGTCAGGGCCGGTCGCCGCGAGCGGCGTCCCGTCGGAGGCCGGCGCGCGCGCCTACTTCGACCTGCTCAATGACAGCGGGGGCATCAACGGTCGCGAGGTCGACTTCATCACCGAGGACAATGCGTTCGACCCGCAACAGACGCTTCAGGTCGCCCGGCAGATGATCTCGCGGGACGGCGTCCAGGCCATCGTGACGGCCAACGGCACAGCCCCGACCGAGGCGACTTTCCCGTTCGTGCTCGAGCAGTCGAAGGTGCCGATCTTCGGCACGTACGGCGGCTCCACCGCGTGGTACGAGCCAGCACGTGCCGGGCTCTTCGGCACCCAGGCGCTCTACGAGGACCAGGCCCGCGTCGCAGTCTATTGGGCCCTGGATGAGGGGGCCAAGGAGATCGTAATCGTCCGCGACGACCCGGACGCCTTCGCCGTCGTCGACGACGCCGCGACCGAGGCGATCGAGGCCGGCGGTGGCACAGCGGACCGTGTCGTTGCCAAGTTCGGCAGCACCGACTTTGGCCCATACGTAGCCGATGTCAAGGAGAAGAACCCGGACGCAGTGTTCCTGGTGCTGCCGGTGCCGGAGGCTGCCGCCTACCTCGACGAGGCGGCTCTCCAGGGAGTGACCCGGTCTACGCCTACGCACCGCCCGCGACCGGCGCACTGCTGGAGCTGGCAGGCAAGAACGCGGAGGGGTTCCGCGCCGTGTCACTGACGCTGCCCCCGACGTCCGACGACCCGGCCGTGGTGGAGTACCGCGACGCGATGGAGAAGTACGCACCCAAGCAGGAGCCGGACTTCTACTCGATCGCCAACTTCGCCTGGGCCAAGGCCTTCGCCGAGATCCTCAAGACCATCGACGGGGAGATCAACAGCGAGAGCATCATCGAGGCCATCGAGTCGGCGGCCAACGTGCAGACCGGCATCGCACCTCCGATGTCCTTCAGCGCGGACGGCCATCTGGGCACCCACGCAGTCGTCCGGGTGGAGGTCCAGAACGGCGAGTTCCAGACCGTCGGCGACTTCGTCTCTCCGTGACGCCAGCGTTACACGAGACGGCCCTATCTGCCGTCGCAGGGCGCAGGATCGGCCCGCCCTGGGCATGCGTCGATGTCGCCCATGCTCGCCCTGCGCTACAGCCGGTTCCGGGTGCTCGTCCTGATCCAGCTCGCCAACGCCGTGGGCGTGTGGATGCACGTGGTGGCCGCCCAATGGATGTTCACCGAGGCCGGGCGCTCCGCGACGGTCGTGGCCGCCGTGTCGGCTTCGATGAGTGTGCCCTTCTTCTTGCTCTGCCTTCCCATCGGGGCCCTGGTCGGCCGCGTCTCCGCCGATGCGCATGATGGCGGCGGCGACAGCGCTCTCCGCACTTGCCAGCGCTGGCTGCCGCGCTGCCCGTCGCCGGGGAACGTGCTGCTGCTGCTCACGGTCGTCGTCATCGGTAGCGGACTCGTCGCGCTCGCGATTGCCTGGCAGTCCCAGATCCCGCACCTCGTGGACCGACCGGCCGTCGGGTCGGCAGCGGTCGTTGACGGGGCGACCTTCAACCTTGCCAGAGCGGTCGGACCCGTGGCCGGAGGAGTCGGCCTCTCGCTGCTCGGTCCGGCCGTCACCTTCGTCGTCACTTCGGTCGTCTTCGGGCTGTGCACGCTCTGCATGGCTGCGTAGCTCCTCGCCGCCCGACGTCGGCGAAGCGGGAGACCCTGGTGCATTCGATCAGGGGCGGCCTGCGGTTCACCAGGCACTCACCCTGGACCCGCCGACTCCTCCTACGGCTGTGCCTGTTCGGCGCTCCGTCGGCAGCGCTGTGGGCGCTGCTCCCACTGGTCGTGCATGAGCGGCTCGGCCTGGATGCGCGCGGTTTCGGGGTCCTCTTCGGCATGGTCGGCCTCGGAGCCGTCGGGGGAACGGTCCTGCTCGCTCCGGTGAGGGCGCGGCTCTCGGTGAACCACTTCGGCTTCCTCGGCTCGGCCTGTTCGCGGTCATGCTCCTCGGGCTCGCACTCACCTCGAGCGTGCCGGTCGCTGGCGCGCTCCTGGTGCTCGGAGGTGCTTCCTGGGTCGGCGTACAGACGACGTGGATGACCGCCGCTCACCAGGCACTGCCCGACTGGGTGCGGCCGCGCATCATCGCCCTGATCCTGCTGGCGTTCCAGGGGTGTCAGGCGCTGGGTGCCCTCCTCTGGGGAGCGCCGCCGACCTCGTTGGCCTCGACTGGGCTCTGGGCGGCGCCGCGGCTCTGATGGGCCTGGCGGCGCTGGGATTCCTGCGCCACGGGCTGTATGACAGCGAGGGCATCGAACCCGAGCTCGCAGTCGCGGCACCGCCGCGCCTGGCCGACGCCGTCGAACCGGGGAGACCCCTCCGCATCGAGGTGGCCTACCTGCCGTCGCCGCACCAGGTCCCGGCGTTCCTCGTTGCTGTCGATGCACTCCGCCTGTCCAGGTTGCGTCTCGGTGCCGGGGGATGGGAACTGCTGATCGACCCTAGCGAGCCCGAGGTGTACGTCGAGACGTATCCGGTCAGCTCGTGGACGGAGTACGTCGCCGCCGAGACCGTGCGCCTCACCGTACCCGAGCAGCGACTGAGGGACCGCGTCCGACGACTGCTCGACGAAGAGCCTCGGACGCGCGTCCTGGTGCGCGAGCTCCTATCGCCCGACCCGAGGAGCCGACCGATGAACCCAGTCCAGCAACGCTTCACCGGGAAGGTCGCGTTGGTGACCGGCGGAGCCTCCGGCATCGGCGCCGCCGTTGTGCGTCAGTTGACAGCCGAAGGATGCGAGGCGGTCGTCGTGGTCGATCTCGCACGGCGCGGAGGTCGCTCGGCAGTGGACGTGGGTCCGTGGACAGGGGATGTCGACCGCGTCTTCGACCGGACGGTGGCTGACTACGGGCGGATCGACGTCGTCGTCCATGCCGCAGGCATCGACGACCCGGAGTCGAAGGCCGCCATACAGCTCTCACGTGAGTCGCGGGAGCCGGTCGATGCCTTGCGACTCGTCAGCGACCAGACCTGGCGCAGGCTCATGTCGGTCAACCTCGACGGGACCTTCAACATCCTCCGCGCAGCTGCACGCGTCATGGTGCCGGCCGGTTCGGGCGCGATCGTCACCGTGAGCTCCTCGGCGGCCTTCGACACGCTGACCGGCTACGGGCCCTACGCGGCTTCGAAGGCAGGGGCCCAGGCCCTGGCGCAGGCTGCTGCCAAGGAACTCGGTGCCTTCGGCGTCCGCGTGAACACCGTCGCGCCCGGGCCTGTGGACACGCCGATGGCCGGCCGGACTCCGGCCGGTGTTCGGGAAGAGATGTCGGCTACCGGCGTCCGCGACTACGCCGCTCCGGACGAGATCGCCGACAGCATCTGCTACCTCGCCTCGCCGGGAGCGTCCAACGTCGTGGGCGCGGTCCTGCTCAGCAACGGAGGGAGGTTCACGGTCTGATGAGCGGGCGGATGGAAGGCAAGTGCGCACTCGTCACCGGAGCGACCGGTGGGCTCGGGTGGGCGATCAGCGAGCTGCTCCACAAGGAAGGCGCCACCGTCGTCCTGAGCGACCTCGATGCCGATCGCGGCGAGGGCCTTGCGCGTCAGCTGGGCGATCGCGCCTGCTTCATCGAGCTGGATGTCACCGACGAGGCGAGCTGGGTTTCCGCTGTCGACTCCGTGCCTCAGGCAGGCGACCAGCTCACGACCCTGGTCAACTGCGCCGGTGCGGCTCTCAAGCGATCCCTCGTCGACACGTCGTCTGCTGAGTTCGGGCGGATCGTCGAGCTCAACCTCACCGGGACCTTCCTCGGTATCCGCGAGGGCGGCCGACACCTGGTCGACGGCGGCTCGATCGTCAACATCTCGTCGCTGAACGGCGTTCTCCCCACCGCCGGACTGGGCGCTTACGTCGCCTCGAAGGCGGCGGTCTCAGCGTTGACGCGCGTGGCCGCCCTCGAGTTCGCGGACCGCGACATCACCGTCAACGCGGTGTGTCCAGGCAGCATCGACACAGCTATCACCGACAGCCAGGACTTCGCCGACACCGACTGGGACGCCTACCTGCGCACGATTCCGTTGGGTCGCCGGGGGATGCCCGACGAGGTGGCCCAGGCCGTGCTGTACCTCGTCGGCGACGCGAGCCGCTACGTCACCGGCACCAACCTGGTGATCGATGGCGGCATCGCGGCCGGACGGCGTACGCCGAAGACCGGCTAGCTAGACGTTCCGGCGGTACTGGCCGCCGACCTCGAAGAACGCCTCGGTCACCTGGCCGAGGGAGCAGACGCGGGCGGCGTCCATGAGCACGGCGAAGACGTTGTCGCCGCTGGTGGCGGCCTTCTTCAGCCGCTCGATCGCCTCGGCGGCCTCGTCGCGGTGTGCCTCCTGGAAGGCGCGGACCCGCGTCAGCTGCGACTCCTTCTCTGCCTCGGTGGCCCGGGCGAGCTCGACCGAGCCCGGCTCGTCGTCCTCGCCTGCCGGCTTGCGGAAGGTGTTGACGCCGATGATCGGCAGGGTGCCGTCGTGCTTGCGGTGCTCGTAGAGCATCGACTCGTCCTGGATCCGGCCGCGCTGGTAGCCGGTCTCCATCGCGCCGAGCACGCCGCCGCGTTCGTTGATCTTGTCGAACTCCTCGAGCACGGCCGCCTCGACGAGGTCGGTGAGCTCGTCGATGATGAACGACCCCTGGAGCGGGTTCTCGTTCATGGCCAGGCCCCACTCGCGGTTGATGATCAGCTGGATCGCCAGCGCCCGTCGCACCGATTCCTCGCTGGGAGTGGTCACCGCCTCGTCGTAGGCGTTGGTGTGCAGGGAGTTGGCGTTGTCGTAGATCGCGATCAGGGCCTGCAGCGTGGTGCGGATGTCGTTGAAGTCCATCTCCTGCGCGTGCAGCGAGCGGCCCGAGGTCTGCACGTGGTACTTCAGCTTCTGGGAGCGCTCGTTGGCGCCGTAGCGATCGCGCATGGCGACCGCCCAGATCCGGCGGGCGACGCGGCCGAGCACGGAGTACTCGGGGTCCATGCCGTTGGAGAAGAAGAAGGAGAGGTTGGGGGCGAAGTCGTCGATGTCCATGCCGCGGGCGAGGTAGGCCTCGACGTAGGTGAAGCCGTTGGCGAGGGTGAAGGCGAGCTGGCTGATGGGGTTCGCCCCGGCCTCGGCGATGTGGTAGCCGGAGATCGAGACCGAGTAGAAGTTGCGCACCTTCTCCTGGATGAACCACTCCTGGATGTCGGCCATCATCCGCAGCGAGAACTCGGTGGAGAACAGGCAGGTGTTCTGGCCCTGGTCCTCCTTGAGGATGTCGGCCTGCACCGTGCCGCGCACCGACGCGAGCGCAACCGCGCGCAGGTCGGCGGCCTCGTCGGGTGATGGCTCCCGGTCGTGCTCGGTGCGGAAGGCCTCGACCTGCTGGTCGATGACGGCGTTGAGGAAGAAGGCCAGCACCGTCGGGGCCGGGCCGTTGATCGTCATGGAGACGCTCGTGGTCGGCGAGACGAGGTCGAAGCCGTCGTAGAGCGCCTTCATGTCCTCGAGAGTGGCGACCGAGACACCGGAGGTGCCGACCTTGCCGTAGACGTCGGGTCGTGGGTCGGGATCGCGGCCGTAGAGGGTGACCGAGTCGAACGCCGTGGAGAGGCGGGTTGCCTCGCCGTCGGCCGACAGCATCTTGAACCGCCGGTTGGTGCGGAAGGGGTCACCCTCACCGGCGAACATCCGGGCGGGATCCTCGCCGTCGCGCTTGAACGGGAACACCCCAGCGGTGAACGGGAACCTGCCGGGCAGGTTCTCCCGGCGCCAGTAGCGCACCAGCTCGCCGTGGTCGGTGAACCGCGGGAGCGCGACCTTCGGGATCCGGTTGCCGGAGAGGGACTCGCGAGTCAGCGCCGTGCGGATCTCGCCGTCGCGGACCTTCACGACCTGCTCGTCGCCCGAGTAGGACTCCACGACACCCGGCCAGTCCGCGATCTCCTGGACGGTCTCCTCGGGAAGGGACCTGTGGGCGACGGCGAGCAGGTCGCCGACGCCGGTCTCGTCGTGGCCGGCCTCGGCCAGCTCGCCGCGGACCGCGTCGAGGCGCTGCACCCGGCGGGCGGCGTCGGCCAGTCGCTCGGTCTCTGCGTGGTAGGTCCGGACCGCCTCGGTCACCTCGGCCAGGTAGCGCACGCGGCTGCCAGGGACCACCTGGGCGATGCCCGACGAGTGACGTACGTCGACGGGGTCGATCCGGCCCTCGCCGACCTCCAGCCCGTGGGCGACGAGCGACGCTCGCAGGTGCTGGTAGAGAGCGGTGACGCCATCGTCGTTGAACGTCGCCGCGGACGTGCCGAACACGGGCATGTCGTCGGGGCGCTTGCCGAACTCGCCGCGGTTGCGCACCAGCTGGCGGCCGACGTCGCGCAACGCGTCCTTCGCGCCCCGGCGCTCGAACTTGTTGATGGCCACCGTGTCGGCGAAGTCGAGCATGTCGATCTTCTCCAGCTGCGAGGCGGCGCCGAACTCAGGCGTCATCACGTAGAGCGAGCTGTCGACGAACGGCACGATCGCGGCGTCGCCCTGGCCGATGCCAGGCGTCTCCACGACCACCAGGTCGAAGCCGGCTGCCTTCAGCACGTCGATCACGTCGTCCAGGTGCTCGGGCAGCTCGTGCGAGCCCCGAGTCGCCAGCGAGCGGAAGAAGACCCTGTCGCCGTCGAGGGAGTTCATCCGGATCCGGTCGCCGAGCAGGGCTCCGCCACCCTTGCGTCGGGTCGGGTCGACGGCGATCACCGCGATCCGGAGCTTGTCCTGCTGGTCGACCCGGAACCGGCGTACGACCTCGTCGGTGAGCGATGACTTGCCGGAGCCACCGGTGCCGGTGATGCCCAGCACGGGCACGGCGCGGCGCGTGGCGGCTTCCTTGATCCTGGATCGCAGCGGCTGGGTCAGGGCGCCGCTCTCGGCCCCGGTGACCGCGCGAGCGATCGCCAGCCGGTCGCCCGCGACGACGGCGTCGGCCTCGACGTCGCAAAGGGTCCAGAGGTCGAAGTCGCACTCCTCGACGACGGAGTTGATCATCCCGACCAGGCCCATGCGCTGCCCGTCCTCGGGCGAGAAGATCCGCACTCCGGCCCGCCGCAGGCGCGCGATCTCCTCGGGCACGATCACCCCACCGCCGCCGCCCACGACCTTGACGTGGTCGGCTCCGTGCTCCCGGAGCAGCTCGACGAGGTACTCGAAGTACTCGACGTGGCCGCCCTGGTACGACGAGATCGCCACCCCCTGCACGTCCTCCTCCAGCACGGCGGCGACCACCTCGGCGACGGAGCGGTTGTGCCCGAGGTGGATCACCTCGACCCCCTGGGACTGGAGGATCCGCCGCATGATGTTGATCGAGGCGTCGTGCCCGTCGAAGAGGCTCGAGGCCGTGACCATTCGGACGGCGTGCTCGGGGCGGTGGAGCTCGGGCATGGATGCGTTCCTCAGTTAGTAGGATGTCCAACTAAAAGATAGGACGTCCTACTACTGAACTGAACTGAATGTGACCGGTCCTACATCCCCCGGCCTCAGACCCGGCGACAACGGGAAGAGAGCGCGTAGCGCAGGAGCACGACGTCCTCCACCGGGCGGGCCTCGAGCAGCGCGGCCCGCCGGCCGGGACGCCACGGGAAGCTGCCGTCGCGCACGAACCGCGGCGCCTGGCACTCGCCGACGAAGAAGGGGGCGACGACCAGGTGCAGCTCGTCGGCCAGGTCGTCGGCGAGGAACTGCGTCAGCACGGTCTCGCCACCCTCGACCATGAGCCGGCGGACGCCGCGTGAGTGGAGGTCCTCGCTCAGGCGGCGCATCGTCACCGAGCGTCCGCCGTCGATGACCGTCGCCACCGGGCCGAACACGGAGCGCGCCTCGTCGGCGGTGTCGCTGGCGCAGTAGACGAGCTTGTCGGTCTCGCCGACCTCGAAGAACGCGGCGCCGGGATCGAGCTTCGCCCGCTCGGTCACGGTCACCTTGATCGGCGTCGGGGTCAGGCCGCGCCGCTGGCGGTCGGCGACGCGCGAGCTCGCTCCGCACCACCAGCCGAGGGTTGTCGTTGCGGACCGTCGCCGCCCCGACCAGGATCGCGTCGGCAGCCGGCGCGCACCTCGTCGACCCGGTCGAAGTCGGCCTCGTTGGAGAGGATCAGCCGGCGGTCGGACGCGTCGTCGAGGTAGCCGTCGAGAGACATGGCGCAGCTGAGCAGCGTGTAGGGGCGATCAGCCATGCGCGGCCTCCAGCTGGCGGCGTCGTCCCGCCATCAGCACCAGTGCCCCGGGAAGCGTGGCGACAAGCGCCATCACGCCGTACACGACAGCCGTCGTGACGCCCTGGGCCGCGGTCAGGCCGGCGGCGCCGAACGCCCAGGCGGCCGCTCCTTCGCGCGGGCCCCATCCGGCGATGCTGGTCGGCACGGCCGAAGCGAGGAGTACGGCGAGCGCCACCGGCAGCAGCACCGTCATCGACGCCGTCGCGCCGGCGGTCTCCGCAGCGATCAGGAAGATCAGGGTGTGCCCGGCGGCCGCGAGGCCGGAGGCGAGCACGATGGAGAGGACGGCGCGGCGGGTGCGCAGGATGCGGCGTAGGTCGCGGGGAGCGCGCCCGATCGCCGCGAGGGCGAGGCAGGCGACGACACCGACCGCCGCGACCACGACCGCCGTCGGAGCGCAGCGGCGACGGCAGGGCCAGCAGGACCAGCACCGTCAGCGCGACCTGCACGACCTGCCCAAGGCCGCGCTCCCAGACCACCGACCGCAGGCCGAGGCCGAGGCTGCCGATGTCGCGGCCGTGGCTGACGCCGCGATGCACGTCGCCGAGCACGCCGCCGGGCAGCGTCGCGTTGAGGAACTGCGACCGGTAGTAGGCGGTCACCGCCGGGCCGACGGGCACGTCGGCGCCGAGGGCTCGGGCGACCACGCTCCACCGCCACGCGCAGCAGAGCGTGGTCAGGGCGGTGATCGCGATCGCGGCCGACAGAGCCCAGGGGTTGGTCAGGCGGAGGCCGTCCAGGAACGGGTCGGCGCCGAGCCGCCAGACGAGTACGACGAGGATGCCGGCTCCGAGGCCCAGGCGTAGCCAGGCCCAGGTCGTCCTGCTGATGGCCCTACTGATGGCAAGGCTCCGCTCTGTCGGGGGTGCTGTTGGGGAGTACGACGGCGCCGTCGCGACGGTTCAACCAGAGACCTCCTCGAGGGCTTTCGAGAGGGCGATCGAGGTGTGTGACCAGTCGGTCAGCCCCAGCCGACGGGCCTGCGCCGCCTCGCGCAGGCGCTCCCGCTGGCCGGGGTCGGAGAGCCACTTCCGAAGTGCTGCCGCGAGCGATGACGGGTCCTCCGGCGCGACCAACACGCCAGGGAGCTCGCCCTCGTCGGTGCGGCCCAGCGCCTCGGGCACGCCGCCGACCCTGGTCGCGATCACGGGGATCCCGCTGGCCAGCGCCTCGGTCGCGACCATGCCGTAGGTCTCGGCGCGCGAGCCCGACACCAGCAGGTCCGCGCCGGCGTACGCCGCCTCGAGGTCGGGGCCGGTGAGCGGACCGGTGAAGGTGAGCTGCTCCCCGAGGTCGCGGAGGCCGTCGACGAAGTCGGGCTCGATCTCGCGTGAGCCGACGCAGACGCAGCGCCACTCGAGGTCCCGGATCTCGGCCAGAGCGTCGATCAGCACGTCGTGGCCCTTGGTCGGCGTCACGGCTCCGACGCACAGCAGCGAGCCGCCGGACGGCGTGCCGGGGGCGAGGTCGCCGATCTCGACTCCGGGCTGGGCGACGTGGATCCGGTCCGGCGGCAGGCCGTAGCTGTCGAGCAGCCATTGCCTGGTCCAGTTGCTGGTGGCGACGACTCCCGCCACGCTGGAGAGGAGTGCGCGTTCCTGGGGCGTGTCCAGCGGCAGGTGCAGCAGCACGACGAGTCGCAGCCGTTCGGCATGGGCAGCGACCACCTCAGAGGTCAGCAGCCCGTCGACCAGCACCAGCTCGCCGTCGGCGATCAGCTCCAGCTCGTCGACCCGGCGTTGGTGGACGGTCCAGCCCAGCCCGGCCAGCCCGTCGATGATCCGGAGGTCGTAGACGTTGCCGCCGCTGGGCCGGCTCGGATCGTCGATGCCGTCCGGCACGACGAAGTGGACGGTAGTCATCGGGGGGTCACAGCGCCCGCTCGTAGCTCGCAGACGCGATGTGCGACTCCTTGAGCGTCACCACGATCTTGGCGAGCTGCCGGGCGGCCTCGCCGAGGGCGCCTTCGTGCACCCGCTCGGCAAGCCGGTCCGCGATCGTCTTCGCCATCACCTCGGTGGTGGTGTTGCGGCCGGCGAACTCCGGCACGTCGTCGAGGTTGCGGTAGTTGAGGTCGGCGAGCACGTCGTGCAGCTCCGCGGCGGCCCGTCCGATGTCCACCACGATGCCGTCGGCGTCGAGCTCCTCACCGCAGAAGCCGGCGTCCACGACGTACGTCGCACCGTGCAGGGCCTGGGCCGGCCCGAACACCTCGCCCCGGAAGCTGTGGGCGATCATCACGTGGTCGCGGACGGTCACGGTGAACACGGGTCCTACCCTCTGTCGTCGATGGGGTCGTAGGTCAGGGTGTGGCAGAGCGCTGACCTGGTGCCGTCGTTGAGCGACGCCATCACCTCGGGCAGCTCTCGGAACGGCGAGCTGCCGCTGAGCAACGCGTCGAACGCCGGGTCGCGGAGCAGGTCCAGCGCCAGGGCCAGCCGATCGGCACTGGTGCGGCGGCCGCGTCGGGCCGGCGCCACCATCCCGACCTGGCTCGCGCGGATGGAGAGCCGCTTGGAGTGGAAGACCCCACCGAGTGACAGCTCGACCAGCTTGTCGCCGTACCAGCTGAGGTCCAGCACGGTGCCCTCGTCGGTGAGCAGCTCCAGGGACTGCTGGAGCCCGGCCGCGGTGGCGCTGGTGTGGATCACGAGGTCGCGGCCCTCGGTGGCATCGGCCGGCAAGGCGAAGTCGACCCCCAGCGCGTCGGCGGTCGCCGCCCGGGATCCGTCGACGTCGACGAGCTGGACCTGGACCGCCGGCAGTCGCGCGAGCAGGCGGGCGACGCAGCAGCCGACCATCCCGGCGCCGACCACGGTGACCCGGTCGCCGATCATCGTCCCGGCATCCCAGAGAGCGTTGAGGGCGGTCTCGACCGTGCCCGCGAGCACCGCCCGCTCGGGAGGTACGTCGTCGGGCACCACGGCCACGGCCGCGGCCGGCACGACGTAGTCGGTCTGGTGCGGGTGCAGGCAGAAGACGGTGCGGCCGAGCAGGTCGGGGCGGCCCTGCTTGACCACGCCGACGTTGAGGTAGCCGTACTTGACCGGTCCCGGGAAGTCGCCCTCCTGGAAGGGCGCCCGCATCACGGCGTACTGGTCGGGCGGGACGCCGCCCGCGGAAGACCAGCGTCTCGGTGCCGCGGCTCACGCCCGAGCGCAGGGTGTGCACCCGCACGTCGTCGGCACCCCGGGCGGACAGCGCGGCCGGCCGGATCTCTCCGCGGCCGGGTGCGACGGTCCAGAACGCGAGGGCGCCCTCGATCATGCCCGTCATCAGCCTCACCCCCCTCCGGATGAACCTAAGCCTCATCGGCATCCGTATGACGTTCGTACCCTAGACACGGAGGCGGTGTGGAACGCGTTCAATCAGCTCGCCAATGCGGTCACCGCAGTGCGGGGTGTGCTCGCGGGCGGTGTTGCCGCGCTGGCCGTGGCGGACCAGGTGCCGGCGATGGTCGCGTTGGCGACGGTGGCTCTGGTGCTCGACGCGGTGGACGGCCAGGTAGCCCGGCGTACGGGAACCGTTTCGGCGTTCGGCGCGCGCTTCGACCTGGAGGTCGACGCGTTCCTGATCCTGGTCCTGAGCACGTACGTCGCGTGGACCACGGCGTGGTGGGTGCTGGCCATCGGTCTCGCCCGGTATGTGTTCGTCGCGGCGAAGGCGGTGCTGCCGTGGCTGCGTGGGTCGGTGCCTGCGCGCTACTGGTGCAAGGTGGTCGCCGCCCTGCAAGGCGTCGTGCTGACCGTGGTCGCGGCCGACCTCCTACCTCGTCTCGTCGAGCTGGGCGCGTTGGCCGTCGCGCTGGTGCTGCTGGCCGAGTCGTTCGGCCGGGAGGTCTGGCAGCTGTGGGCTGCCAGGGACGCGCTGGAACGCGCGCCCAGCCGACCGGCCGTCTCTCGCGGGATCACCGTCGCTGCCGTCGTGACGGTGTGGCTGGCGCTCGTCGCGCCCGACGACCTCAGCGAGCTGACCCCGGCCGCGTTCGCCCGGATCCCCCTCGAGGGACTGGTCCTGGTGGCCCTGGCCCTCGTGCTCCGGCCGCGAGGACGACGTACGGCGGCGGTGGTGTTCGGCGTCGCGCTCGGTCTGGTGGTCATCGTGAAGGGCCTCGACATGGGGTTCTACGCCGTGCTCGACCGGCCGTTCGAGCCGCTGAGCGACTACGGCTACTTCGGCCCGGGGCTCGGCGTGCTCGGCGACTCCGTCGGCGGAGCGGGGGCGATCGTCATCGCCGTCGGTGCCGCCCTGCTCGTCGTCGGGGTGCTCGCGTTGATGCCGCTCGCCGTGGTGAGGGTGGCCGACCTGGTCGCCCGGCACCGACCGGGCTCGGTGCGCCCGGTGATCGCCGTAGGCATCGTCTGGGTGCTCTGTGCTGTGGCCGGCCTGCAGGTCGCGTCCACGAGCGCAGCGGCCCGGGTCGACGACCTGGTCGGCCAGGTCAGTGACGACCTGGCGGACCGCGACACGTTCGCCCGCGAGATCAAGGACGACGACTTCGCGGACATGCCTGACGACCAGCTGCTGACCGCCCTCCGCGGCAAGGACGTGCTCCTCGTCTTCGTCGAGAGCTACGGGCGGATCGCAGTCCAGGACTCGGCGGTCTCGCCCGGCATCACCGCGCTGCTCGACGAGGGCACCGGCCGGCTGCGCGCGGCCGGCTACTCCTCGCAGAGCGCCTTCCTGACCTCTCCGACGTTCGGCGCGGGCAGCTGGCTGGCGCACGCCAGCGTGCAGGCCGGCCTCTGGGTCGACAGCGAGCGCCGCTACGGCCAGCTCCTCGACGCGGACCGGCTGACCCTGACCGACGCGTTCGGGCGGGCCGGCTGGCGCACGGTCTTCGACGTACCGGCCAACACCGAGGACTGGCCCGAGGGTGAGGAGTTCTACGGCTACGACCACATCTACGACTCCCGCAACGTCGACTACGAAGGGCCCGAGTTCGGCTACGCGTCGATGCCCGACCAGTACACCCTCGCCGAGCTCCACCGCCGGGAGCTGACCGACGACCCGGACCGCGCCAACGTGATGGCCGAGGTCGACCTGGTCTCGAGCCACCACCCCTGGACTCCGCTGCCCCACCTGATCGACTGGGACGACATCGGCGACGGCTCCGTCTACGACGGCTTGCCGGAGCAGGGCGAGTCCAAGGACGAGCTGTTCGCCGACCCCGACGACGTGCGCACGGCGTACGGGCAATCCATCGAGTACTCCATCGACACCCTGGTCTCCTACCTGGAGACCTACCCCGACCCCGACCTGGTCGTGGTCATGCTCGGCGACCACCAACCGCACACCTACGTCACCGGCGAGAACCCCGGCCACGACGTACCGATCACGGTCATCGCCCAGGACCCAGCAGTGATGGACCGGATCAAGGACTGGGGCTGGCAGGACGGCATGCGACCCGACCCCGACGCCTCCGTCTGGCGGATGGACGAGTTCCGCGACCGCTTCCTGACGGCGTTCGGCCCGCGCTGAAGGAGAAGCGGACGTCGGTTCCGTTGGGTGCTTCGCCTACAGGGGTCTCGACAAGCTCGACCACCGGCGACGGCCGCTCTCCGGTGGTTGAGGTGCGAGCTTGCGAGCCTCGAAACCACCTGAGCGAACGGTCAGCCACCGGAGGGAGGTGAACCGGAGAGGCGGCTCCTCCGTGGTCAGTAGTGAAGGCCTCGTTGGGGCCCGAGCTAGGAAGGAGCAGGCGATGTTGACTCGACTACTCGCCGCGGCGGCTGTGCTCGTCTCGGCTGTCATCCACCTGGAGCTGTGGTTCGACGGGGTGCGAGACCAGGACGTGATCGGCGAGCTGTTCATGGTGAACGCCATCGCGGGGGCGCTGATTGCCGTCTCGCTGGTGACCTGGCGGAGCTGGCCGCCGCTGTTGCTGGCGGTGGGGTTCGGCGCGTCGACGTTCGGGGCGTTCATCATCTCCTCGACCGTCGGTCTCTTCGACGTCAATGCCCACTGGGAGGGCTGGCGGGTGTGGGCTGCCGCCGCGTCCGAGGTGATCGCCGTTCTGGCAGGTCTGGCAGCGGCCAAGCAGGAGGGCTACCTGTCACGCGGTCAGCGTCAGCAGGGGCTCACCGCTCCCAGTTCGGATCTCCACTGACGCGATGTCGTCCCGGCTCGCCGCGGTTGCCGCGGCGAGCTGCATCGTCTTGCCGGGCAGGGCCTTCCAGGTCGCGACCTGCTCGACCTTCCCGTCGCTTGGTGATCACGAACATCGCGTAGGTCCACTCCTTCGTCCGAGTCCCACGGCTCGGCCGGCGGCGGGTAGCTGCAGGTCAGGTCGAGGCGGGTGCCCCACGAGACGCCGGTCAGGGCGAGGTCCGCGGTCATCACCTCGGGGCCGACCGACGTCCATGGCCTGGCCGACCGGGGGCGCGGCCGACGGCGGGGCGTCGTCGTCGCCGACGTTGAGCCCGACCGCCAGCGAGCCGCCGCCGACGATGACCGCCGCGGCCGCCGCCGTACCGACCATCGTCCACGTACGCCGGCGCTGGGCCCGCTGCACCTCCCGCACCAGCGCAGGCAGCATCGTCTCCGGCAACGGCTCCGGATCCGGCTGCTCGAGGACGTCTGCGGGCACCCGCGCCAGCAGGCCGGGCAGGCCGGCCAGCTCCTGGACCGCCCGCGTGCACTCGTCGCAGCCGGCCAGGTGGGCCTGGTAGGCGGAGCGCTCCGTAGGCGACAGCGCGCCGAGCACGTAGGCGCCGTCGTCGTGGGCGAACTCGCAGCTCATGCGTTCACCCCCATCTCTTCCAGTGCCAGCTTCAGTGCGCGGAGCGCGTAGTGGGTGCGGGACTTCACGGTGCCTTCGGGGATCCCCAGGCGGCGCGCGGCTTCGGCAACGGAGACTCCTCGGTAGTAGCACTCGAGCAGGACCGCGCGGTGCTCGGTCGACAGCGTGCTGAGCGCCTCGGCGACCAGCCACGACAGGATCAGCCCGTCGGTGCGGTCGACCTCGTCGGCTACGTCGGGCACGTCGGCCACCGGGAGCTCGCTGCGCGACCGCTTCGTGCGCCACTCGTCGATCACGATGTTGCGCGCGACCGTGAACAGCCACGCTCGCACCGAACCCTGCGACTGGTCGAGTACGTCGGCCTTGCGCCAGGCGCGCAGCAGCGTCTCCTGTACGACGTCCTCGGAGTGCGCCGCATCCTGGCCGGTCAGGCGCATGCAGAAGCCCCACAGCGCAGCCGCATGTTCGTCATGCAGCTGCCGCATCAGGGCTGCAGCGCTCTCGGCCATCGGACCTCCTACCTCTCAACACGAACAATGGCCTGTGGAGGTTCAGAAAGACCACCGCTGACCGGATGTCCGCGGGAAGCGGTAGCATGGAGCGCAGCACCGACCCCCGGAATGACTTGTCGAGCGACAAAACCTTCTGCAGTCGGTGACGCGACCATCACCAGATGGTCGGAGGTCCCACACCGTGGGCGGGCCCGTCGGGCTCGTGGCCAGCATCTTCCACGGTGGGCCGGGCCGCGTCACGGAGCAGCCGTCCGGCTCACTCCGCCGCGGCTGATCGTTTCCTCAGGAGGAGGAGTGTCTGTGGCTCGTCGAGGCCAGCGTCAAGGCGCCACCCGCACCCAACCGCGCAACCAGCGGCGGGGTCGCGATCTCGACAACGACGGCATCATCCCCGTGCTCGCCCGCGCCGTGCGCGAGGTCGAGGCGAGTGCCGAGCGCGGCCGCGTGCAGCCGTCTGGACGCACGAAGTTCCAGGTCATCGCCCTGCTCGTGCGCGAGGAGCGGACCCGGGTCAAGGCCGACGGCACCCTCACCGAGGCTCAGCGTGCCGCGCAGCTCAAGCGCCTCGACGGCGTAGCCACGATCCTGGCGAAGACGGCCGCCCGCGACACCTCGCTGCTCCAGCTGCTCGACGAGGAGGCGCAGGTCTCCGATGGCGCCAAGGCGCTCAAGCGCGAGATGCTGCTCGCCGGCGGGCTCGAGCCGCCGGTCGAGGAGGAGCCCGAGGTCGACGAGGACGCCCCACCGCCGACGGTCAACGAACGCCGCGTGGTGCCGCAGTCGGTCAAGTCGCGCCAGCTGGCCAACCCGTTCCTCACCCCCGACTTCTCCAACGCGTCCAGCAACAGCTCCGGCGCCCGGCTGCTGGCCAGCTGGGAGCTGCTCGGGCCGCTGTTCCGGGCGTTCGAGGAGGCCTCCGGCGGCGTGTCCTCGTGCATGGACCTCCCGGAGCCGGCCTCGCTCAAGGCCCCCCACGGCCTCGAGCTGATGAAGCACCAGGCGCAGGTGATCGCGGCCGCGGCGGCCGGCCATCGCACCTTCCTGCTCGCCGACGAGCCCGGCCTCGGCAAGACCGCGCAGGCGCTGCTGGCCGCTCAGGCCGCCAAGGCCTTCCCGCTGCTCGCCGTCGTCCCCAACGTGGTCAAGACCAACTGGGCCCGCGAGGCGGACCTGTGGGTGCCCAACCACCCGGCCACCGTGATCCACGGCGACGGCGACACGATCGACGCCTTCGCGGACATCGTGGTCGTCAACTACGAGGTGCTCGACCGCCACGTCGGCTGGCTCGGCGACATCGGCTTCCGCAGCATGGTGGTCGACGAGGCCCACTTCATCAAGAACAAGCAGTCGCAGCGCTCGCAGCACGTGCTCGAGCTGTCCGACCGGATCCGGGCCCGCACCGCGCGGCCGCTGCTGATGGCGCTCACCGGCACGCCGCTGATCAACGACATCGAGGACTTCCGCGCGATCTGGCAGTTCCTCGGCTGGATCGACGACAAGAAGCCGCGCGCCGAGCTGATGTCGAAGCTCGAGGAGATCGGCCTCGAGCCGATCGACCGGGGCTTCTACCCAGCCGCCCGGGCCCGCGTGATCGACATGGGCATCGTCCGCCGCCGCAAGGTCGACGTGGCCGCCGACATCCCGGCCCGCCGCATCGCCGACCTCCCGGTCGAGCTCGACGACGAGGCCGGCCGCTCGATCCGTGAGGCCGAGCGCGAGCTCGCCCACCGCCTGGTGTCGCGCTACGACAGCGCGCTCGCGACCCGCACCTCCGGCCCGACCGTCGACGGCATCGACCACGAGCTCGTACGCCGGGTCGCCACCTGGGAGCGCGAGGACACGACCACGGCCACGGGCGGCGAGAACGTGTTCAGCATGATGCGCCGGATCGGCCAGGCGAAGGCCGGGCTCGCAGCCGACTACGCCGCCCAGCTGGCGCGCAGCGTCGGGAAGGTCGTCTTCTTCGCCAAGCACGTCGACGTCATGGACGCCGCCGAGGAGGTCTTCGCGAAGCGGGGCATCCGCTACTCCTCGATCCGCGGCAACCAGACCTCGAAGGTCCGCCAGAAGAACATCGACGCGTTCGTCGAGGATCCCGACGTCGCCATCGCGGTCTGCTCGCTGACCGCTGCCGGCGTCGGCCTCAACCTCCAGGTCGCCTCCAACGTCGTGCTTGCCGAGCTGTCGTGGACCGACGCGGAGCAGACCCAGGCGATCGACCGCATCCACCGGATCGGCCAGGACCAGCCGGTCACCGCCTGGCGGATCATCGCGGCCCAGACCATCGACACCAAGATCGCGGAGCTGATCGACAGCAAGGCGGGTCTCGCGGCCCGCGCGCTGGACGGCTCCGACGAAGAGGTGTCGTCGTCCGCCGACGTACAGCTCGAGGCGCTGGTCGCCATGCTGACCGACGAGCTCGAAGCCCGGGGCGACGAGGACTAGGACACCAGCTCCTCGCTCACCTGCCACAGCCTGGCCGCATCCGCGCGGTCATAGCTCCGCTTCGACGACTCCTTGTCCTTGCCCTTGGCGAAGTAACGGCCCGTCGTCTCGTCGAGCTGCGGCGAGGAGGCGACGTGGACGGACGTCACCGCGCCCCGGGCCGGGCTCTTCATCAGCGGTCGCAGGAACGGCACGAGCAGCCGCTGCACGAGCGCGGGGTCCTCGGCCCCGAACGACGTGCTCACCAGACCGGGGTGCACGGCGTTGGAGGTGACCGCCCGGCCATGCAGTCTCCTGGCCAGCTCGTAGGCGAACAGCAGGTTGGCCAGCTTGGACTGGTTGTAGGCCCGCGGCCCTGAGTAGGACCGCTCGCCCTGGAGGTCGTCGAAGTCGATCCGCCCCATGGCCTGGGCGTTCGAGGAGACCGTGACCACCCGCGACGGACCGCTCTGCCGCAACCGGTCCAGGAGCAGGTCGGTGAGCAGGAACGGCGCGAGATGGTTGACCGCGAACGTGTGCTCGAGACCGTCGACGGTGACGTGGCGGGTGTCCCAGTAACCGCCGACGTTGTTGACGAGCACGTGGATCTCGGGCAACGCGCCGAGCGCCTCGGCCGCCAGGCGGCGTACTTCCGCCTGGGAGGAGACGTCGGCCACGAAGACCTCGACGGGCGGGCCGTCGGGATCGCGTACGTCGAGCGCGGCCGCCTCGGTGCGCTCCCGGTCGCGGCCGGTGATGGCGACCTGGGCGCCCAGCGCGGTCAGCCCCCGTGCCGTGGCGCGGCCGATACCGCTGCTGCCGCCCGTGATCAGGACCGTCCGGCCGGCCATCGGGCCGGCGTGGGGCTGTGCCATCGGCCTGCTCCTCGCTGAGCACGGCACCCTACTCCGATGCTCGGGGCGACGGCTAAGACGGCTCTGACCTGCGCATTTGCGTATCCGGAGGCCCCGTCGGGTACCAATGAGGATGCAGCTGGATCCGATGCCCTCGTCCTGTCCCGCCTGTGGCACGCGGATGGTCCCGGTGCTCACCCAGGAGCAGCGCGACCCCGATCATCGGCCGCTCCCCGCCGACATGCCGGTGACGATGGTGTGCCCCCGCTGCACGCCTCTCGACTGACCCCGTCGGATGCCACGGTCACGAGTCCTCGCCCTGATCCAGGCCGGCGGAGCCGGGGGACGGATGGAGGTGCTGACCCGCGAGCGGGCCAAGCCGGCCCTTCCGTTCGCGGGCGTCTTCCAGCTGGTCGACTTCCCGCTGTCCAACCTCACCCACAGCGGCATCACCCACGTCTGGCTCTCGGTCCAGTTCCAGGGGTCGACGCTCGAGGACGAGGTCGCCAACGGCCGACCCTGGGACCTCGACCGCAACCATGAGGGACTTCGTCTGCTCATGCCGCAGGAAGGGACCGGCAGTCTCGACGAGGACGGGTTCGCCCGCGGCAACGCCGACGAGCTCTACCGCATCCGCGACCAGATCGCGAAGGTCGGCCCGGAGGTGCTCCTGGTCATGAGCGCCGACCACGTGTACCGCCTGGACTTCAACGAGGTGCTGGAGACCCATCGGCGCCAGCACGCCGAGTGCACGGTCGTGACCACGGAGGTGCCGCTGTCCGAGGCCGGCGACCACGCGACGGTCGAGGTGGAGGACGGCCGGGTCGTGGGCTTCGACTACAAGCCCGACCAGCCGACGACCGGGACGATCGCGACGGAGGTCTTCGCCTACGACCCCGCCGTGCTCGGCGAGGTGCTCGACGAGCTGCACCGCGAGCTGGGGGAGGAGGCCGGGGCGGGTGACACCGGCCTCGCCGACTTCGGCGACCACCTCCTGCCGAGGCTGGTCGAGCGCGGCAAGACGTTCGCCCACCCCCTCGACGGCTACTGGCGCGACCTCGGCCAGCCGCATCACTACCTCGGGGCGCACCGCGACATGTTGCGTGAGGACGTCGGTGTGCTGGATGTCGCCGGCTGGCCGATCCTCACCCACCAGCCCCAACGGGCGCCGGCCCGCATCCTCGATGGCGCGGAGGTCGTCGACAGCCTGGTCAGCCCGGGCAGCAGGGTCTCCGGGCGGGTCGTGCGCAGCGTGCTCGGGCCCGGCGTCGTCGTGGAGGCGGACGCCTGCGTCGAGGACAGTGTGGTCTTCGCGGACTGCGTGATCAGGAGCGGCGCCCGGATCAACGCGAGCATCATCGACACCCGCTGCGTGGTCGAAGCCGTCAGCACGGTCGGCTCACCGGACGCCGACCTCGAGTCCAGTGCCGAGCTGACCCTCGTCGGACGCGACTGCGTCATCGGCGAGGGCGCCACGTTGCCGGCCGGTGCCCGGCTCGAGCCTGGTACGACGGCCTGACCTCGGAGAGGATGGAGACATGGCCTCCTACGACGCTGACCTGCAAGCCGCTGTCGACTCGACCTCGGTCGCCCACGACGCCGGCGTGACCGAGGATCTCGTGGGCTATCTGCGCGAGATGCTCGCCGAGCGGGAGATCGAGACCACGGACGACGCGTGGCTCCAGCGCATGGTCGAGGGGATCAAGGGCGACCGCAACTACATGATCGACAGCGAGCCGAACGACTACGACAGCGAAACCGGTCGCTGAGCTAGCCGACCTCGGAGCCGCGGCGGGCAGCCGAGCGCCGACGCTGGCGCTGGAAGCGCAGGCGGCGCAGCCGACGGACGAGCAGGGAGTCGTGCGCGTGGGCGTCGGGGTGGTCGATCAGGCGGTTCAGGATCTTGTAGTACTCGTCGATGCTCATGTCGAAGGCCGCGCGCACGGCGGAGTCCTTGGTGCCGGCGTACTTCCACCACTCGCGCTCGAAGCCGAGGACCGCGCGTTCGCGGTCGCTCAGCCCCTGTGGGGTGTCGCTGGACATGGGCCCCAGGCTAGGGGCCGCGCCAAGACGGACCGAATCCAGGTCCACGGGACGGTTAGCATTTCGCCGTGATCACTTGGGGCCTGCGGCTGGTGGAGGCCGTCGCTGTGCTCGCGTTCGTCTTCCTGGCGGTCGGCTTCACGACCGCGACGACGGGCGAGCAGTCCGGGTCCGTGGTGCGCAGCACCCTGGCCGGCCAGGCCGTGCGGCTGTCGCTGCCGTCAGGTGACGGCGAGCCCAAGGGGATCGCGCTGTGGTTCCACGGCCAGGGCGGCGGCGTCGACCACCGCGTCGAGAGCCCGTGGCTGGAGGCGCTGCGTCGCGACGGCTGGGTGATCGCCTCCTCCGACTTCCACGAGACCTCGTGGGGCAACGAAGCATCGACTGACGACACCCGTCGCCTGGTCGACTGGGCGGAGGCGGAGACCGGCCTCGACGTCGAGCTCTGGGTCGCCGGGTCCATGGGCGGCGCGGTCAGCCTCAACGCGATCCTGTTCGGGGTCGAGGCACCGCCCTGCTGGTACGGCGTGAAGCCGGCGATCAGCCTGACCCAGATGGACCGGGTGCCGGGCGGTCAGAAGTTCATCGCCGGTGCCTACGACGGCGCCGTGCCCGTCGAGCGCGATCCGATCCGCCATCTCGACGACCTGCCGCTGGACACCGACTACCGCGTGGTGGCCTCGAAGGACGACCACTGGGTCCTCTACGACCAGAACACCGAGCGGCTCATCGACACCCTCGTCGAGCGCGGCGCCGAGGTGTCGCTGCTGCCGGCCCGTGGCCTGCACGAGGACCCCTCGCACTGGAGCGCGCCCGACCTGGTCCGGTTCGCCGACAGCTGCCTCGCCGAAGAGACGGCACTGGCTGCCGAGTAGAGCTGCTCAGATCAACCCGGAGGAGCCGAGGAAGCGGTCGACCTCGATCCGGACCGCCACACGCTGCGGGTTCTCGCGCGGCACGCGGTAGCGGGCGGCGTACTGCTCGCAGGCCCGGGCCACCGAGGCCGGGTCGGTCAGCACCGTGCCGGTGCCCTCGAGCGTCGACCAGCGGCGCCCGTCGACCTGGCAGGCCGCCAGGGTGCCGCGCTCGCGCAGCTGGCCGATCTTGACCGAGGTGCCCGCGGCGATCACCCACGCACACCGCTCCTCGAGGTCTAGCGCGACGCCCACGGGCACCACGTGCGGCCGACCGTCGGCACGCAGCGTGGTGAGGGTGCAGAGGTGTCGTTCGGTCCAGAAGTCCAGCAGGGCAAGGGGAAAGTCGTCCCAGCCGGGTCGCCAGTGCGTCATGCGATCAAATCCATCGGTGGAACCAGATCCGGTCCAGCCACTCGGACTTGGTGAGCAGCTCGTTGGTCCAGATCGGCCAGAACCACGCGAAGTTGACCACGACCAGCACCACGAACGAGCCGGCCACGATCACGCCGGCGGTACGCCGTGGCGAGGGCAGGGTGGAGCTGCCGATCAGCTTCCCGATGGCCAGGGTCAGCGCGATGATCATGAACGGCAGCGTCGCGATGGCGTAGAAGAAGAAGATCGGCCGGTCGTCGTACATCAGCCAGGGGAGCCAGGTCGATCCCGCTCCCACCGTCGCCAGCCCGAACCTCCAGTCGCGCCCGCCGACCCACATCGCTGCGGCGTAGAGCAGGGCCAGGACGCCACCCCACCAGATCATCGGGCGTGCCGATCAGCAGCACCTGGCGCAGGCAGTCACTGCCCACGGGCGCGTCGCAGCCACGCGTGCCGGGCTGGATGTTGGTGTCCGCCGCGACGCCCACCGGCCGGTTGATGACCAGCCAGCCGGACGGCTTCGAGGCGTAGGTGTGCTCGCTGCAGTTGAGGAAGTGGGCGTGGAAGGCGTAGACGTCCTGGTGGTAGTACCAGAGCGACCGCAGCGACTGGACGAGCTCGCCCGGCCCGCTGGCGTCCTTCTCGGTCGCGGTCGGCCAGCGGTCGTCGTTGAGCGTGTTGTCGGTCTCGCCGTCCTTGCAGGGGTTCTCGGACGCGAACCGCGTGTACTGCGTGGAGGAGAGGTGCTCCTCGTACTCGTTGGCGTGCACCAGCCAGCCGGTCCAGCTGGCGACGTAGACCACGAACGCGACCAGGACCAGCTGGGCGAAGGCCGGGATGCCGTCGACGAACGCCGACCGCACCAGCGACCACCGGACGCCGAAGGACCGCCGGGCTCCGGCGCTCCACAGCCAGGCCAGCACGCCGAACGCCGCCATCGGGAAGATCGCGGTCCACTTGGTGCCGACCGCGAGGCCGAAGCAGATGCCGGCCGAGCAGCAGCCACGGGCGGAACAGCAGCCCGCGCACCGGGCCCCAGTCGCGCTCGCGGCGTACCTGCTCGTCGCCGCGGTCATCCAGCAGGCGGGCCAGCTTCTCGCGGAACCAGAAGCGGTCGTTGACCAGGCAGGTGACGCCGCAGAGGACGAAGAACGCCAGGAAGATGTCGAGCAGCGCGAGCCGCGACAGCACGAAGTGGAGGCCGTCGAGGGTCAGCAGCAGCCCGGCGACGCAGCCGAGCATGGTCGAGCCGGTCAGCCGCCGGACCAGCCGACACAGCACCAGCACCATCAGCGCGCCGACGATCGCGGAGGCGATCCGCCAGCCGAACGGGTCCATGCCGAACGCCTTCTCGCCGAGGGCGATCAGCCACTTGCCGACGTCCGGGTGGACGACCATCGACGGCTTGTCCTCCCACAGTCCGGTGGTCGTGCCGTCGAGGATCGCGTCGTTGACCTTGGCCCCGCCGACCTTGTCGACGTAGTCGCGCACGTAGCCGTTGTGCAGCATCGACCAGGCGTCTTTGGCGTAGTAGGTCTCGTCGAACTCGAAGACCTTCGGGTTGCCGAGGTGCCAGAGCCGCAGTCCCAGCGCCAGCAAGGTGACGCCGATCGGCGCGAGCCAGCCGAACAGCCGGCCGTCGAGGTCGATCCACGGGCGGGCCCGCTCCGCGGCCAGGGGTACGTCGTCTCCGGACGCGGTGCGTGACAGACCGGCGCGCGGCGGTCGGTCCACGGTCGTCACGGGAGGGAAGTCTACGTGTAGTTGGTGCGACATCATCGGGACCGTGACCACCGAAGGTGCCGGGACCCTGGTCCTGGCAGCGACCCCGATCGGGCAGGTGGGTGACGCGCCGCCGCGGCTGGCCGAGGAGCTCGCCGGTGCCGATGTCGTCGCGGCCGAGGACACCCGCCGCCTCCGGCGGCTGACCGGCGACCTCGGGATCACCCTCGGCGGGCGGGTCGTGTCCTACTTCGAGGGCAACGAGTCGGCTCGCACGCCGGTGCTGCTGGAGGCCCTGCTCTCCGGGCAGCGGGTGGTGCTGGTGACCGACGCCGGCATGCCGAGCGTCTCCGACCCGGGCTACCGGCTGGTGGCGGCGGCGGTCGAGGCCGGCGTCCGGGTGACCGCGGTGCCGGGACCGTCGGCCGTGCTCACCGCCCTGGCTGTCTCCGGGCTGCCGGTGGACCGCTTCTGCTTCGAGGGCTTCCTGCCGCGCAAGGCCGGCGAGCGGGCGCGCCGCCTCGGACGCGCTGGCGGGCGAGGAGCGGACGATGGTGTTCTTCGAGGCGCCGCACCGGACCGCAGTGGCGCTGGCGGCGATGGCCGAGGCCTGGGGCGGCGACCGCGTGGCCGCCGTCTGCCGCGAGCTGACCAAGACCCACGAGGAGATCCGCCGCGGGCCGCTTGCCGAGCTGGTCGAGTGGGCGGCCGAGGGCGTGCGCGGCGAGGTCACGATCGTGGTCACCGGGGTACCGGGCGGGCCGAGCATCGACAATGACGAGGTGAGCCTCCGCGCAGCGGTGGCCCAACGAGAGGAAGCCGGGATGAGCCGCAAGGACGCGATCGTGGAGGTGGCCAAGCAGGCCGGCGTACCGAAGCGAGACGTCTACAACCTGGTGCACGGCGCATGACCGAAACCCACCAGGTCAACAGGGAGCGGCTCTCGCAGGCTCGAGCACGACGGACTGACCTTCGACGTCTACGACGAGGGCCCGGCCGACGGCGAGGTCGTGGTCCTGCTGCACGGCTTCCCCGAGCGCAGCACCTGCTGGCGCGAGGTGGCGCCGCTGCTGCACGAGCGCGGCTACCGGACGGTGGCGATGGACCAGCGCGGCTACTCGCCGGGCGCCCGGCCGCCGCGGCGACGCGACTACACGATGGGCATCCTCGCCGGCGACATCGTCGCGCTCATCGAGCGGCTCGGCGGCCCGGTGCACCTGGTCGGTCACGACCTGGGCGCGGCCAACTCGTGGGTGGTGGCGATGCGGCGACCCGACCTGGTCCGCAGCCTGACCGTGATCTCGGTGCCCCACCCGGCGGCGTACCTCGTCTCGGCGCTGACCACCCCGCAGCTCCTCAAGGCCTGGTACATCCTCTTCTTCCAGCTGCCCTTCCTGCCCGAGCTGGGCGCCCGCAAGCCGGGACCCTTCGATCGCGCGCTGCGCAGCTCGGGCATGACCAGCGACGACGTGGCCAGGTTCCGCGAGGAGATCGTCGGCAGCGGGGCGTTCGGGCCGGCGCTGCGGTGGTACCGCGCGTTCCCGTTCTCCACTCGCGCCATCCGCGGCGGGCGGGTCTCGGTGCCGACGACGCTGCTGTGGAGCGACCAGGACACGGCGCTCTCGCGGTGGAGCGTGCGCAAGAACCACAAGTACGTCGACGGGCCCTACGAGTTCGTGGCCCTGGCGGGCGTCAGCCACTGGATCCCGACCGAGGCTCCGGAGGCCTGTGCCGCCGCGATCCTGGCGCGGGTCGAGGGCGACGCCGCGTGAGCAACGAGCGCCCGCCGGCACCGGAGCGGCTGCCGCACCCGGTCGTCGACAACCACTGCCACCTCGACATCTCCCGGGGCGGTGACCCGGTCGACGTCGCCACCACGATCGAGACGGCTGCCGAGGTCGGCGTGCCGCGGATCGTGCAGATCGGCTGCGACCTCCCGGGCGCGCGCTGGGCGGTCGACGCCGCCACGACGTACGACGCCCTGGTGGCGGGGGTCGCCCTGCACCCCAACGAGGTGCCGCGGCTGGCCGACGAGGGTCGGCTCGAGGACGCCCTCGCCGAGATCGAGACCCTGGCCCAGGCACACGACAAGGTGCGGGCGGTGGGGGAGACCGGGCTCGACCACTTCCGCACCGGCGAGGAGGGCCGCGACGCGCAGGTCGAGTCGTTCCGCTGGCACATCGACCTGGCCAAGCGCCTCGACAAGACGCTGGTGATCCACGACCGCGACGCGCACGACGAGGTGCTGCAGATCATCGACGACGAGGGCGCGCCGGACCGCTGGGTGATGCACTGCTTCTCCGGCGATCCCGACTTCGCCCGCCGCTGCCTCGACCGCGGCGCCTACCTCTCCTTCGCCGGCACGGTCACCTTCAAGAACGCCCAGCCGCTGCGCAACGCGCTGGTGGTCGTGCCCCAGGACCGGCTGCTGGTCGAGACCGACGCGCCGTACCTTGCGCCCCACCCGTACCGCGGCCGCTCCAACGCGTCGTACCTCATCCCGCTCACCGTGCAGCTGATGGCCGAGGTCCGCGGCGAGGATCTCGGTGACCTGTGCGTGGCCATCGACGGCAACACCGAGCGCGCTTTCGGCGGGTCCTGGTAGCAGTCAAACACGAGTCGAACAGTGCGATGTGACTCACAATTTGCCGTTTGTGCGGCCTCGAGGGTTTGATTCTGGCCCGGAATCCTGGTCTGGTGGAGCCAACGGCCGGGATCGGGAACGAACCCAGTCAGTGCAATTGAGCGGCTACCGCGGTCCCACTCGGGGGATGCTGTGGTGGCGCCTTTCCCACTTCCCCAGCGCGCTAGCTACTCGCGCGCGTGGACCGCACTGGCCCCGAGGCCCGGAGAGTACGACGTTCGGAGAATCGTGCCCTTCACAGGACACCAGCAGCTCGCAACCGCCCTCAAGACAGTCTTCAGCAGCAAGGCCGCCCTGGCCGCGCTGGTCGGGGTCGTCGCCCTCGCCGTCGCCGGCACCACGGTCGGCTACGCCTCGCTGACGACCTCGGTGACGCTGTCCGTCGACGGCCAGCCCGAGAAGGTGCGCGCCATGGGCGACACCGTCGGCGAGATCCTCGAGTCCCAGGACATCGAGGTCACCGAGCGCGACGTCGTCGCGCCCTCGCTCGACGAGCCCGTCCAGGACGGCAGCGAGATCAGCGTCCGCTTCGCGCGGCCGCTCGAGCTCACCGTCGACGGCGTGACCACGACCAAGTGGGTGACCTCGACCGAGGTCGAGTCCGCCCTCGGCGAGCTCGGCACGCTCTACGAGGCGGCCCGCCTGTCGACCAGCCGTGGCGCCGAGATCGACCGCGGCGGCCTGAGCCTCGAGGTGGTCACCCCCAAGAAGCTGACGCTGGTGATCGCCGGCAAGAAGCCGGTCACCCGCACCATCCCGGCGCTCACCGTCGAGGACGCGCTCGCCGAGATGGGTGTCGACGTCGACGCCAACGACGAGACCAAGCCTGCCGTCGAGCACGAGCTCCGGGACGGCGACCGCGTGGTCTTCACCGAGGTGCGCTCGACCAAGAAGTGGGTCAAGGGCGAGGCCATCGACTTCGGCACGGTCGAGCGCGAGGACGACTCGATGTACGAGGGCGAGACCAGCGTGGTCCGCGCCGGCACCGACGGCCTGCGCAACGTGACCTACCGCCTGATCTACCGCAACGGCAAGCTCGACGTGCGCAAGGTGATCCACCAGAAGGTGCTGCGCAAGCCGGTCGACTCGATCGTCAACGTCGGCACCGCCTCCGCCTACGAGACCGGCAACACGGTGTGGGACGCGCTCGCCCAGTGCGAGTCCGGCGGCAACTGGGCCATCAACACCGGCAACGGCTACTACGGCGGCCTGCAGTTCAACCTCGGCACCTGGCAGTCGTACGGCGGCACGGGACTCCCGAGCGAGAACTCGCGGGAGACCCAGATCGCCGTCGCCACCCGGCTGCGCGACGCGACCGGCGGCTACGGCTCGTGGCCCGGCTGTGCCTCCTCGCTCGGCCTCCCCATGTGACGCATAGTCTCTGCGCATGACATCTCCGGCCGGTCCGAGGCTTCTCGGGCCGGCCGAGGTGCGTCAGCTGGCCGATCGCCTCGACCTGCGGCCCACCAAGCAGCGCGGCCAGAACTTCGTGATCGACGCCAACACCGTGCGCCGGATCGTCCGCGAGTCCGGCATCACCGGTGACGACGTGGTGCTCGAGGTCGGTCCGGGGCTGGGCTCGCTCACGCTGGCGCTGCTCGACGTGGCCCGCCGGGTGATCGCGGTCGAGCTCGACGAGAAGCTGGCGTCGCTGCTCCCCGAGACCGTCGCCGCCTACGCGCCCGACCAGGCCGACCGCTTCGAGGTGGTGCACGCCGACGCCATGCGCGTGACCGAGCTGCCCGGCGCCGCCGCCGACCGCGCTGGTCGCCAACCTCCCCTACAACGTCTCCGTGCCCGTGCTGCTCCACCTGCTCGCCCT
This sequence comes from uncultured Actinomycetota bacterium, assembly GCA_963769475.1. Taxonomy (GTDB): domain Bacteria; phylum Actinomycetota; class Actinomycetes; order Propionibacteriales; family Nocardioidaceae; genus Nocardioides. The sequence goes on from CAVYLX010000011.1 coordinate 779,895, forward strand.
GCTGCCCTCGCTCGAGCGCGGACTGGTGATGGTGCAGTCCGAGGTCGCCGACCGGCTGGCGGCCGGCCCCGGCTCCAAGGTCTACGGCATCCCGTCGGTGAAGGCGGCCTGGTTCGCCGACGTACGCCGTGCGGGGACGGTTGGCCGCAACGTCTTCTGGCCGGCGCCCAACGTGGACTCGGGGCTCGTGGCCTGGACCCGCCGCGACCCGCCGGCCACGACCGCGACCCGCGAGCAGGTCTTCGCGGTGGTCGATGCGGCGTTCGCCCAGCGACGCAAGGCGTTGCGGGGTGCGCTGCGCGAGCTGGCCGGGTCGGCCGAGCGTGCCACTGCTGCCTTGGAGGGCGCCGGCGTCGAGCCGCTGGCCCGCGGCGAGTCGCTGACCGTGGGCGAGTTCGTGAAGATCGCCGAGTCGCTGGCGGCGCTCCATGTCGTCAGATCACCGTGCGCGCGGCCGCGAAGATCAACCTGCACCTCGGCGTCGGGGCGCCTCGTGACGACGGCTTCCACCCGCTGAGCACCGTCTACCAGGCGGTCGGGCTGTGCGACGACCTGACCGTGAGCGAGACCATCGAGCCCGGCGGCTGGGAGCTGGAGCTGAGCGCCTCCGACTGGGTCGACGCCGGCGCCGTACCCGCTGACAGCCACAACATCGTCTACCGCGCCGCCGTAGCCCTGGCCCTCCACCACGGCCGCGAGGTGACCGGCCGGGTCGCGATCGACAAGGCCATCCCCGTCGCCGGCGGGCTGGCGGGCGGGTCTGCCGATGCGGCCGCTGCCCTGGTGGCGCTGGACCGGCTCTGGGACGTGCACACCAGCGACGACGACCTGCTGCGGATCGCGGGCGAGCTGGGCAGCGACGTGCCGTTCGCGCTGCTCGGTGGCACCGCCCTCGGCAGCGGCCGCGGCGAGATCGTCGAGCCGCTGGTCGACACCGGCACCTGGTGGTGGGTGCTGGTGCCGAGCCTCCAGGGGCTGTCGACGCCTGAGGTCTACCGCCACTTCGACAAGGTGCGCCCCGATGCCTCGGCCACGCCGACGCCGGCCACCGAGGTCATCGCCGCGGTCGCGACCGGCGACCCGCTCACGCTGGCCCGAGCCATGCACAACGACCTGCAGGAGGCGGCCATCGACCTGCGCCCGGATCTCGGTGAGCTGATCGCGCGCGGGGAGGCCGAGGGCGCGCTGCGCGGCATCGTCTCCGGCTCCGGCCCGACCTGCGCGTTCCTGTGCGATTCGCCCGACGAGGCGCGGGCGGTCGCCGGCGGCCTGCAGGGCCCCGAGCTCAGCACCGTCCTGGTCGTCAACGGCGCCGTCGCCGGCGCGCACGTGGTGCGGTGATGGCCAACCTCCTCAACCTGGAGCGCGTCTCCAAGGCCTACGGCGTACGCCCCCTGCTGACCGATGTGTCGCTCGGCATCTCGGCCGGGGAGCGGATCGGCATCGTCGGTCGCAACGGCGACGGCAAGACCACGCTGCTGCGGGTGATGACCGGCCAGGAGGAGCCCGACACCGGGCGGGTCTCCCAGCAGCGGGGGCTGCTCATCGGCTACCTCCACCAGGGCGACGAGCTGGTCGACAGCCACACCGTGCGCGAGGTCGTGCTCGGCGGCCGCTCCGACCACGAGTGGGCCGCCGACCAGCAGCTGCGCGAGATCGTCGAGGTGCTGCTGGCCGGCGTACAGCTCGACCGTGCGGTGTTCGGCCTGTCCGGTGGCGAGCGCCGCCGCTGTGCGCTGGCCGCGCTGCTCCTCGGCGACCACGACCTGATCGTGCTCGACGAGCCCACCAACCACCTCGACGTCGAAGCGGTGGCCTGGCTCGCGGCGCACCTCGCCGCCCGCGCGTCCGCGCTCGTGGTGGTCACGCACGACCGGTGGTTCCTCGACGCCGTCTGCCAGTGGACGTGGGAGGTGCACAACGGGGGCGTGGACGCCTACGAGGGCGGGTACGCCGCGTTCGTGCTCGCCAAGGCCGAGCGGTCGCGCCAGGCGGCGGCCTCGGAGGAGCGCCGGCAGAACCTGGTGCGCAAGGAGCTTGCCTGGCTGCGCCGCGGACCGCCGGCGCGGACGTCGAAGCCGAAGTTCCGGATCGACGCGGCCACGCAGCTGATCGAGGACGAGCCGCCCGCGCGCGATCGCCTGGAGCTGCAGCGGTTCGCCTCTCAGCGGCTCGGCAAGGACGTGATCGACGTCGAGGACGTCGACCTGGTCCGCGGCGAGCGCACGCTGCTGTCGCACGCGACCTGGCGGCTCGGGCCGGGTGACCGGGTCGGCATCGTCGGCGTCAACGGTGCGGGCAAGACCTCGGTGCTGGCCCTGGTGTCGGGTGTGTTGGCGCCGACCGTCGGTCGGGTACGCCTCGGCAAGACGGTCGCCATGCAGCACCTCACCCAGGCGCTCGACGACCTCGATCCGGAGTCGCGGGTGCTGGAGTCGGTCGAGGCGATCCGCCGGGTCACCAAGACCGCCACCGGCGAGATCACCGCGTCGTCGATGCTGGAGCGCTTCGGCTTCACCGGCGACCGGCTGACCGCGCGGCTCGGCGACCTGTCCGGCGGCGAGCGTCGTCGCTTCCAGCTGCTGCGGCTGCTGCTCACCGAGCCCAACGTGCTGCTGCTCGACGAGCCCACCAACGACCTCGACATCGAGACCCTCAACGTGCTCGAGGACTACCTCGACGGCTGGCCCGGCACCTTGATCGTGGTCTCCCACGACCGCTACTTCCTCGAGCGCGTCACCGACTCCACCTGGGCCCTGCTCGGAGACGGCCAGATCTCGATGCTGCCGCGCGGCGTCGACGAGTACCTCGAGCGCCGCGCGGAGGACCTGCGGGCCGCGGCGTCCGCCGCCAACGTGGCGTCGTCCCCGGAGAAGCCGCGCGCGACGGCCGGGAGCGCCGAGGAGCGCTCCGCCCGCAAGGCCATGGCCCGCATCGACAAGCAGCTCCAGCGCCTGGCCACCCGCGAGGCCGAGCTCAACGCCGAGCTCCTCGAGCACTCCCACGACTACGAGAAGCTGGCCGACCTCGGCGCCGAGCTCGACGACCTCATCGCCGAGCGCGACGTACTCGAGCTCGAGTGGCTCGAGGCCGCCGAGGTCGTCGACTGACCGCTACGGCGGGGTAGTCCCGGGTCAGTGGCGACTCGATCTGCCGATTTCACCCGCCACTGACCCGGGACTACCGCGAGAGGCCAGGTCGGAGGATCGTGGCGGCATGGAGGCCCGACTCCCTCTCGTCGTCGCACTCCCGACGCGTCCACCCGGGCTGCCCCAGGACTACGACGCGGTGGCCCGCGCCGCCTGGGTGGACGGCAACCAGGAGTTCGCCGCCGAGTCGACCCGCGGGAAGGTCATCGAGGTCGAGGACACCGGCCACGACATCCACGTCGACCAACCGGAGGTTGTCATCGACGCCATCCGCGACGTCCGGGACTATCGCGAAAGGCCAGCTCAGGAGTACGGCGCGAGGAGCGTGCGGAGCAGGGAGGCCAGCTTCTTCTGGTCCCGGACGGGGAGGTCGGCGAGCAGGGTGGCCTCGGCGGCCAGGAGCGCTTCGAACGCGCCGTCGACCGCGGTCCTGCCCTCGCGGGTCAGCCGCACGATCACACCGCGCCGGTCCGCAGGGTCGGGGTAGCGCTCGACGTAGCCGCGGCCGGCCAGGCGGTCGACCCGGTTGGTCATGGTGCCGCTGGTCACCAGCGTCTCGCGCAGCAGGCGACCGGGGGAGAGCTCGTACGGCGCACCAGCCCGCCGCAGCGCAGCCAGCACGTCGAACTCCCACGACTCGATCTCGTGGGCGGCGAACGCCTCGCGCCGGGCCAGGTCGAGGTGGCGGGCGAGCCGGTGGATCCGGCTGAAGACTGCGACCGGCTCGAGATCGAGGTCGGGCAGCTCGCGCGCCCATGCCTCGACCAGCTCGTCGACCTCGTCCCGCATGTGCCGAGTCTAGAGGGTTTGGTCGAGATTCTTGACATCAAGGTATCTTGACGTCAAGATAGATTGCATGACTTGGGATCCCGACCGCTACCTCACCTACGCCGACGAGCGGGGCCGCCCGTTCGTGGACCTCGTCTCGCGCATCGACGCCGACGGGCCGCGCACCGTGGTCGACCTCGGCTGCGGCCCCGGCAACCTCACCCGGCTGCTCGCCGACCGCTGGCCCGACGCGGAGATCGTCGGGGTCGACAGCAGTCCCGAGATGATCGCCAAGGCGAGGGAGACGGCGACCGATATCGACTTCGAGATCGCCGACCTCCGCGACTGGTCGCCCGGGGGTTTGGTCGCTGAGGAGGCGAGGGACGAGCCGTCTCGAAGGGTCGACGTGCTCGTCTCCAACGCCACCCTCCAGTGGGTGCCCGGCCACCTCGACCTCCTGCCTCGGCTCGTCGATGCGGTCGCCCCGGGCGGCTGGCTGGCCTTCCAGGTGCCCGGCAACTTCGACCAGCCCAACCACGTGATCCTGCGCGAGCTCGCTGCCGAGCCGGCGTACGCCGACCACACCCGTGGCCTCGAGCACCCGAGCAGCCACGCCCCCGAGGTCTACCTCCGTGCCCTCGCCGAGCTCGGCTGCGCGGTCGACGTCTGGGAGACGACGTACCTCCACGTCCTCCAAGGTGAGGACCCTGTCTTCACCTGGATCTCCTCCACCGGCGCCCGGCCGGTGCTGCAAGCCCTTCCGCCCGACCTCCTCGAGAGCTTCACCGAGGAGTTCAAGCGACGGCTGCGGGCGGCGTACCCGGCAGACGACCACGGCGTCGTGCTTCCGTTCCGCCGCATCTTTGCGGTCGCGAAGTTACCCACTGGTAACGTTGGGGCATGAGCCAAGTCCTGAGCCTGTGGAAGAAGACCAGCAGCATCCCGGTCGTCGGCACCCGGCTGTTCTCGTTCGCGTTCGCCCAGAAGGCGCCGTACTTCGGCACCATCCATCCGCGCTTCACCGAGATCCGGCCCAACTACGCCGAGCTGGTGATCCCGAAGCGGCGCGGCGTGCACAACCACCTCAAGACCGTGCACGCGATCGCGCTCTGCAACGGGCTCGAGGCAGCGATGGGCGCCCTGGCCGAGGTGACGATCCCGTCGGACAAGCGCTGGATCCCCAAGGGCATGGACATCGCCTACACGGCCAAGGCCACCAGCGACATCGTCTGCAGCGCCGAGACCGACCCCGAGCAGTGGACCTCCGACAACCCCGACCTCCCGGTGCGGGTCAAGGGCGTGCGGGACGACGGCACCGTCGTCATCGAAGGCGTGATCAAGCTCTGGGTGACGCCCAAGACCCGCTGACTCAGACAGTGCGCTGGTCGGCCGTGCCGACCATGGAGACCTCGAGCACCTTCTTCTCGCCGACGAACCTCTTCTGGGCATACGTCGCGAGGGCGGTCAGGACCAGGTTGACCGCGATGTAGATGAGGGCGATGACGATGTAGACCGGCACGTGGTTCTGGAACTGGGTGTAGAGCGGTCTGGCCACGGACGTGAGGCCCGTGGCTAGGATCGCGTAGCCGAGGCTGGTGTCCTTCAGGGCCACCACACACTGGCTGATGATCGCGGGGATCATGATCTTCACTGCCTGCGGCATGAGCACGATCGTCACCACTTGGCCCTTGCGCATGCCGAGTGCGTACGCCGCCTCGGCCTGCCCGGTCGGCACCGCGAGCATGCCGGCGCGGAACACCTCGGCGAGCACGGCGCCGTTGTAGAGCGACAGCGCCCAGACCACGCACCAGAACGAGCCCGAGTCACCGTGGTAGATGCCGTAGACGGAGAAGAAGAAGATCATCAGGAACAGCACCGGGACGGCGCGGAAGAACTCGACCACGGCCCAGCAGGGCACCCGAAGGAACCAGTGGTCGGAGAGCTTGCCGATGCCGAGGACGACCCCGAGCACGACGGCGCCGACGATCGCGCCTCCGGCCATCTTGAGGGTCTCGAGCAGGCCGTCGACGAGGATGAACCTGACGTACTCAGGAGTCGTGAAGACCTCCCACTTGTCGGCCTCGAGCTGCCCCTCCTGCTGGAACCGGTAGAGCACGAACGCAATGACGCCCAGGAGGACGGCGAGGGCGAGGACGGTGTAGAGGCGGTGCCGGCGGATGGTGCGCGGCCCCGGCGCGTCGAAGAGAACGCTCTGGCTCATCGGGCGATCCTCCAGCGACGCTCGAGGCGGTTGCTGAGGAACGAGACCAGCTCGACCAGCACGACGAAGATGCCACCGAAGATGCCCAGCAGCCACCAGTAGTCGCCGGGGTAGTCGTTGAGAATCTGCCTGAGTGCGAACGCCGCCTCGAGCACCCCGACGCTGATCGCGACGGTGGTGTTCTTCAGCAGCGCGATCATGGTGCTGGCGAGCGGTGGCAGTGCCGCCCGGATCGCCTGTGGCAGGACGATGTTCGCCATCACGCCCGAGAACGGCAGCCCGATCGCACGGGCCGCCTCGGCCTGCCCCAGCGGCACGGCGTTGACGCCCGAGCGCAGCGCCTCGCACACGAAGCTGGCGGTGTAGAGCGTGAGCCCGACGACGGCCCCGCCGAAGGCGTTGGTCATCCGGATGTCGCCCCAGCCGGTGGGGATGACGATGTCGACGAACTGGAAGTTGATGCCGATCTTCGGGGCGGCGATGAGGAAGAACAGCAGGATGATCAGCAGCGGCGTGTTGCGCACCAGGGTGACGTAGGTGGCCGCGCTGCGGCGCAGCACGGCGATCGGCCCGACCCGCAGTGTCACCAACAGCGCGCCGAGCAGCAGTGAGCCGATGGCCGAGAAGACGAACAGCAGGACGGTCGCGGCGAAGCTGATGCCGATCAGCTCGTAGTTGTCGGTGATCGCGTCCATGCGGCCTCCTCTCGGCGTGGGTGGTGGGCGTCGTCGGCCGGGGCGGCGCTCAGGCCGCCCCGGCCGACTTCGTCAGCTGCTCAGCCGCAGGGGTCGAGCGCCGGCGGCTCGGGCGTCTCGCTGCCCGATGCACCGAGCGTCGCCTCGAAGGCCTCGGCCCACGAGCCGTCGTCGTAGGCAGCCTGGAGCACGCCGTTGATCCACTCGCACATCTCCGGAGCGTCCTTGCTGTAGCCGAGGCCGATCCGCTCCTCGGAGAACTCCGGACCCACCACCTTGAGCTCGCCCTCGTACTGCGCGGCGAGGCCGAGCAGGATCGAGCCGTCGGTCGACATCGCCGGCACCGAGCCGTCGGCCACCTGCTCGGCGCAGAGGCTGTAGGTGTCGGCGGGCACGCCGACCGCGCCGGCGGCGGTGACGTTCTCGAGTGAGGTCGAGCCGGAGGCCGAGCAGACCTCTTCGCCGGCGAGATCCTCGATCGACTCCACGTCGCTGTCGGTCTTCACCAGGACCTGCTGGCCGGTGAGGAAGTAGGGGCCGGCCTGTCCGACCAGCGCGCGACGCTCGTCGGTGATCGAGTACGACGCTGCCACCAGGTCGACGCGGCCGGTCTGGAGGAACTTCTCGCGGTTCTCCGAGATCGCTTCCTCGTAGGTCACCGCTCCGGTGTCATCCGGGTCGATGCACAGGTCGGCGATGAGCAGCTTCGCCATCTCGACGTCGAAGCCGGCCGGGATGTCGTCGGTGGCGCCCTTGAAGCCGAGCCCGGGCTGGTCGAAGCGGACGCCGACGGCGATCTCGCCCGCGTCGGCGAGCTCGGCCATCCGGGTGCCGTCGTCGAACTTGCCGTCGCAGTCGTCGGCGGCCTCGATCTCGGGGGCGTCACCGCCCTCGTCGTCGTCGCCAGCGTCGCCGCAGCCGGCCAGTGCGCCCGCGAGAAGGATTGCGGCGAATCGCCGCCGTGAGTTTCGTCCTGCGCATTGAATCTCCCTTGATCTCAGTGCTTGAGGATCTTGCCGAGGAAGTCCTTGGCCCGATCGCTCTGGGGGTTGGTGAAGAACTCCTCGGGGGTGTTCTCCTCTGCAATCGCGCCGTCGGACATGAAGATCACCCGGTCGGCGGCAGTGCGGGCGAAGCCCATCTCGTGGGTGACCACGATCATCGTCATGCCGCCCTTGGCGAGGTCGATCATGACGTCGAGGACTTCCTTGATCATCTCCGGGTCGAGCGCCGACGTGGGCTCGTCGAAGAGCATCACCTTCGGCTCCATGGCGAGCGCGCGGGCGATCGCCACGCGCTGCTGCTGGCCGCCCGAGAGCTGCGCCGGATACTTCGCCGCCTGGTGGGCGACCCCGACCCGGTCGAGCAGCTCGTTGGCCCTCTTCTCGGCCGCGGCCTTGTCCTTCTTGCGCACCTTGATCGGGCCGAGCGTGACGTTCTCGAGGATCGTCTTGTGGGCGAAGAGGTTGAAGCTCTGGAAGACCATGCCGACCTCGGCGCGGAGGTTGGCGAGCTCCTTGCCCTCCTGGGGCAGCGGCTGGCCGTCGAGAGTGATCGAGCCCTTGTCGATGGTCTCGAGCCGGTTGATCGCGCGGCACAGCGTCGACTTGCCGGAGCCGGACGGGCCGATCACGACGACCACCTCGCCGCGCTTCACGCTGAGGTTGATGTCCTGCAGCACGTGCAGCTCACCGAACCACTTGTCGACGTGGTCGAGCACCACCAGCGGCTCACCCTTGGCCGCCTGTGCCGGACCCTCCTCGAGCAGCGTCATGCCGGGGACCCTAGTGCCAGATGGTCCCATCGGGCTATGTGCGACGTGCGAAGGTCACCGGACCGTGACCAACGCGATTCGGGCGGCGGTAGCGGACCGCCGTACCCTTTTCGGGTCATGCGCACCTACGAGGTCCGCACCTACGGGTGCCAGATGAACGTCCACGACTCCGAGCGGCTCACCGGGCTGCTGGAGGATGCCGGGTACGTCCCGTCGCCGACCGGCGAGCAGGCCGACGTGGTCGTCTTCAACACCTGCGCCGTGCGCGAGAACGCCGACAACAAGCTCTACGGCAACCTCTCCCACCTGGCGCCGATCAAGGCAGCCAACCCGGGCATGCAGATCGCGGTCGGTGGCTGTCTCGCGCAGAAGGACCGCTCGACGATCACCACCAAGGCGCCGTATGTCGACGTCGTCTTCGGCACCCACAACATCGGCTCGCTGCCGGCGCTGCTGGAGCGGGCGCGGGTGCAGGAAGAGGCACAGGTCGAGATCCTCGAGTCGCTCGAGGTGTTCCCGTCGACGCTGCCGACCAAGCGCGAGTCGGCGTACGCCGCGTGGGTCTCGATCTCGGTCGGGTGCAACAACACGTGCACGTTCTGCATCGTGCCGGCGCTGCGAGGCAAGGAGAAGGACCGCCGGGCCGGCGACATCCTGGCCGAGGTGCGCGCGCTGGTGGCCGAAGGCGTCTCCGAGGTGACCCTGCTGGGTCAGAACGTCAACAGCTACGGCGTCGAGTTCGGCGACCGCCAGGCGTTCTCGAAGCTGCTCCGAGCGTGCGGTGACATCGAGGGGCTGGAGCGGGTGCGGTTCACCTCGCCCCACCCGGCCGAGTTCACCGACGACGTGATCGAGGCGATGGCCGAGACGCCCAACGTGATGCCGCAGCTGCACATGCCGCTGCAGTCCGGCTCCGACCGCGTGCTGAAGGCGATGCGGCGGTCCTACCGACAGGCCAAGTACCTCGGCATCATCGACCGGGTGCGGGCCGCGATGCCCGACGCTGCGATCACGACCGACATCATCGTCGGCTTCCCCGGCGAGACCGAGGAGGACTTCGCGGCCACGCTCGACGTGGTCCGCGCGGCCCGCTTCTCCGGTGCCTACACGTTCCAGTACTCCAAGCGCCCCGGCACGCCCGCCGTCGACCTGCCCGACCAGGTGCCGCCCGACGTGGTCACGCACCGCTACGAGCGGCTGGTCGAGCTGGTCAACGACGTCGCGTGGTCGGAGAGCAAGGCGCTGATCGGTCGTCGGGTCGAGCTGATGGTGTCGGAGGGGGAGGGGCGCAAGGACGCCGCCACCCACCGGCTCTCCGGCCGCGGCCCGGACAACCGGCTGGTCCATTTCGCCCCGCCGACGCATACCGACGTCCGGCCTGGGGACATGGTCACCGTGAAGATCACCAAAGCCGCCCCGCACCACCTCGTCGCCGACGGCCCCGTGCTCGACGTGCGGCGTACTCGTTCCGGCGACGCCTGGGAGCTGCGCCAGGGCGTGGCCTCCGAGGCGGTCGGAGTCTCGCTCGGCATGCCCGGCATCGGCGCGCCGGCCGTCTGATGGCAGCCGACGCACCCACGATCCTGGCCACCTCGGGCGGCATCGTCTTCGGATCGCGCACCAGGTGGTCGGTCGGGCCGCTGACGTCGTACGCCGTCGAGCTAGCAGGTGTGACCGGCCGCGCGCCGAAGGTCTGCTTCCTCGGCAGCGCGAGCGGCGACAACCCGCAGGGCATCCGCGACTTCTACGACATGGCGCAGGAGTCGGGCTTCGACGGCTCGCACCTGCAGCTGTTCATGATGCCGAACGTCGAGGACATCCGAGCGCACCTGCTGGCCCAGGACGTGATCTGGGTCTTCGGCGGCAGCGTCGCCGGCCTGCTCGCGATGTGGGAGCTGCACGGCGTGGGCGACGCGATGCGGGCGGCCTGGGAGGCGGGCGTCGTGCTGACCGGAGTCTCGGCCGGCTCGATCTGCTGGCACGTCGGCGGCACCACCGACTCCTTCGGACCCGACCTGCGGCCGATCACCAACGGCCTCGCCCTGGTGCCCTACTCCAACGGCGTCCACTACGACTCCGAGGAGCAGCGCCGCCCGCTCTTCCAGTCCCTGATCGCCGACGGCACCCTGCCCGCCGGCTACGCCACCGACGACGGCGCCGGCGTGCTCTACCGCGGCACCGAGTTCGTCGAGGCGGTCAGCGAGAAGGACGGCGCCGGCGCCTACTTCGTCGAGCGCGCCGCCGACGGCACGGCCGTCGAGACAGCCCTCGACACTCGTCGGTTGGGTTGAGCCGCTTGTAACTCAGTGTTCAGCCTTCTGCCGGGGTGTTTGAACACCTGGGTAGAAGATCGAACACTGAGTTACAAGCGCGACAGGCTCAGTCGGAGCGGGGGTCGAGCGAGGGGTAGTCGGCCTTCGGCTCGAGGCCGTCGGGGTTGGCTTCCTCGCCACCAGCGGACTGCTCGGGAGGCAGGTCCGCGTCGGGGTCGATCTCGACCTCACGCGTGTCGCGGACGCCGGTGGGCGCGACCTGGCCGGGGCCGGTGGGACCGACCCGCTCGCTGCTGACGCCGAGGTCGCCCTCGACGTTCTGGTCGGACTCGGTGACGTCGTAGTCGTCGTTGTTGCTCATGCCGGTGACTCCTCCTCGGGGTCGACGTCCTCGCCGTCGCTCCTTGGTGGCCTCGGTGTCGGTGTCCTCGGTCTCCGTCATCTCGTCCGGGCAGGGCGTCCTCGACGGCCGGGTTCTTGCTCGGGGTCGAGATCGCGAGAGGGCGGGTCCGGCTCCGCGAACTCGCCGTCCACGCCGTCACCCCCGTCGACCGCGTCGACGCCGCCGGGGTGGGGCTCGCCGGGCTCGATCTCCGGCTCGGGCTTGGGGCCGAGGTCCTGGTCGGTCATGGGTCCTCCTCAGAAACCAAAAGTGGAGTACGCCGTCACGGTGCCCGATCGCAGCGATTCCAACACGGAGCGCTCGTGCGGCACGACGGGATCGGGCAGCGCGTCGAGCCGGCACCAGCGCAGCTCGGCGCACTTCTCGGGCTCGACGATCCGGGGTTCACCGGACCAGGAGCGCGCGACGAAGAAGAAGTCGATCCGCTCGTCGATGGGCAGGTCGTGCTGGGTGCGTTGCATCGAGGTCACGAACTCCAGCGCGAGATCACCGACCGCGATCTCCTCGGCAGCCTCGCGGTGCGCGGCGTCGATGGCCGTCTCGCCGCGCTCGACATGTCCGGCCGCCGCGGCGGCCCAGTGGTCGTCCATGTAGCCGGTGTTCTGTCGCAGCTGCAGCAGCACTTCTGTGTCGGAGCCGGCGCCGCGCGTCAGGAAGACGTACGACGCCGGCACCACCACGAAGCGGTCGACATCGGGGGAGCTCACTGCGACGGCTGGTCCAGTGAGGTCTCGGCGTTCTCCTCCTGGGTGGCCGGGTCCGCGTTGGCGTCCGACTCGTCGGGCAGCTCGTCGTCGTGCTCGCCGGGTGGTGTGCCGTGCGGGTCGCCCGTCAGGTCGTCGTCCGACGCCGGAGACTCACTCACTTGATGTCGTCGTTCTTACCGTCGAGGTTGTCCAAGGCGTCCTTGGCCTTGTCGACGCCGTCGTCGATCTTGTCGTCGTACTTGCCACCGGTCTTGTCGCCGACCAGGTCGCCGGCCTTGTCGAGGCCGTCACCGATCTTGTCGCCGGCCTTGTCGACCGCGTCGGTCAGCTTGTCCTTCGCATCGTCGAGAAATCCCACGGGCACTCCTAGAGGAGGTCGGCGCCCGAGCGGCACCGGTCTGCTTGGCACACTAGCCACATGACCAGCCCGGGCGATACGCCTCCGATCGTCGCGGTCGTGGGCTTCACGGCGTCCGGCAAGACGGGGCTGTCGCTCGACCTGGCCGAGGCGCTCGGCGGCGAGATCGTCAACACCGATGCGATGCAGGTCTACCGCGGCATGGACATCGGTACGGCGAAGCTGCCGGTCGACGAGCGGCGCGGCATCCGCCACCACCTGCTGGACCTGCTCGACGTGACCGAGCCGCTCACGGTCGCCGACTTCCAGGCCCGGGCGCGCGCCGTGATCGCGCAATTGCGCGGAAACGGCACCCTGCCCGTCCTGGTCGGCGGCTCGGCGCTCTACACGCGGGCGATCCTGGACCGGTTCGAGTTCCCGGGCACCGACGAGGCCGTCCGCGCGACGCTGGGAGGCCGAGCTCGCCGCGGTCGGATCGGTCGAGCTGCACCGACGGCTGACCGAGGCTGGACCCCGACGCTGCCGCCAGGATCGAGCCGGACAACGGGCGCCGGATCGTCCGGGCGCTCGAGGTCATCGAGCTCACCGGCACTGCCTTACTCCGCCAACCTCCCGACGCTCGAGTACGCCGACCCCGCCACCGTGCAGGTCGGGCTGGCGATCGACCGGCCGACCCTCGACCAGCGGATCGAGCAGCGGGTGGACCAGATGTTCGCGGCCGGCCTCGTCGACGAGGTCCAGCGGCTGCTCGAGCAGGGCCTGGCGGAGGGGCGGACGGCGTCGCGGGCGATCGGCTACCGCGAGGTGGCGGCGTACCTGGCCGGAGAGCTGACCCTCGACGAGGCCGAGGAGCGCACCGTGATCGCGACCCGGCAGTTCGCGCGCCGGCAGGACTCCTGGTGGCGCAAGGACGAGCGGATCAGGTGGGTGCCGTACGACGCCCCCGACCGGGTCGAGCAGGCGATCGCGGCGGTGCGCGGGTGACGTGGCAGGAGCTCGAGAAGACCCTCGACGAGGTCAAGAGCGGCGATCGCTCGCTGGTCGTCGGTGCCCGCCTGGATGGCGAGACCCGCTTCTGGCACCGGGGCGAGCTCCCCGAAGGGGCGCAGTCGATCTTCGAGATCGGGTCGATCACCAAGGTCTTCACCGCCACCCTGCTGGCCGATCTGGTGCAGGACGGCGTGGTGGCCTTCGAGGACCCGGTGGCGGCGTACCTACCGGCGGCGCCGCCGGTGAAGGAGCGGCCGATCACGCTGGAGGACCTGGCGACCCATCGCTCCGGGCTGCCCCGGCTGCCGGCCGGGCTGCTGCTCAGAGGGATGACCGTCGACCGGGCCGATCCCTATGCGTGTCTCGACGACGAGCGCATGCTCACGGCGATCCGCGACACCGCGCCCAAGCGCGCGCCCGGCGGCAAGTTCGGCTACTCCAACTACGGCGCCGGGCTGCTCGGCTACGCGCTCGCCCGCGCCACCGGCACGACGTACGACCGGCTGGTCGCCGACCGCATCACCGGACCGCTGGGTCTCAGCCGACACGGGCATCTCCGTCCCGCCCGGCGCCGAGCACCGGCTGACCCCCGGACACCGCAAGACGGGGCGCCCGACGGGCCGCTGGGATCTGGCCGGGCTCGCCGGCGCTGGTGGGCTGGTCTCGACCGCAGCGGACTTGCTGGCCTTCCTGGAGCTCCACTCTCCCGGCGCCGACTCGAAGCTGGCGCAGGCGGCGGCCGAGACCGCCCGCAAGAGGTACGACGCCAACCGGATGATGGGGGTCGGGCTCGGCTGGGTGATCCTCCCTGCGCTCGAACACGGTCCGCGGCGGGCCCGGCTGCCCCACGACGTGCTGATGCACGACGGCGGCACGGGTGGCTATCGGGCGTTCGCGGCGGTGGCGCCGGGGTCCGGCACGGCCGTCGTCGTGCTGACCGGGCACGCGCGCAGCGTCACTGGTCTCGGCCTGGGGATGATCCGCGCAGCCCTGTGATCCAGGCTTCGAGCTCGCGTGGCCTCTTGAACAGCAGCACCGGCGGGCCCTCGGGCGCGGCCAGCGCAGCCCGCATCCCGTCGCGCTTGCTCGCGAACGACCGGAAGTGCCAGACGATGATCGAGTCGCGCGACAACGCCTTGGGCCAGGTCTCGACGTTGCCGTTGCAGATGTGCTCGCCGGTGCGGAGACGACGGAAGGTGCGCCGGAGCAGCCGTCCCAGCGACAGCCAGCGCGGGTAGTCGAGGGCCACCACGACGTCGACGCGCTGGTGCACGACGTCGCGCCAGATGGAGTACGCCGTGTCGAGGACCCAGCGGTCGCCGGCGCAGACCTCGGTGAAGACCCGGCGCTGCTCGGCCTCGTCGGTCGGCACCCAGCCCGGCTGCCAGGTCACGTCGTCGACCGAGGTCCAAGGGATCCCGGTGGCCTTCGAGATGGCCGCGGCAGCCGACGACTTCCCCGAGCCGGTCACCCCCCAGAGGACGAGGCGCTGGAAGGGCGCGGACGGGTCGGCAGCGGGCACCGACAGACTCTATGAGCAAGATCGGTCGGGTGCCCAACTGCTGGTTCGGGGCAGACTGGTCCACATGACCGACACGGGACGGGACCGGCTGCGCGAGCTGCTCGACGCCGTACTCGACGAGGACAACCGCACCCTCGACGACATGGCGGGCGACGCGTTCTCCTCGCCGTTCCACTTCAGCCGCACCCTCGCGCGCGGGGCCGGCGAGCCGCCGGTGACGATGCGCCGCCGGGTGATGCTGGAGCGCGCGGCGTGGCAGATTCGCGGCGGCACATCGGTCACCGACGCCGCCTGGGCCGCCGGCTACGAGTCTCTCGAAGGCTTCAGCCGCGCGTTCGGCAGGGCGTTCGGCCACCCACCCAGCTCGCCGGCCGAGTCGCACTGGCTGCCGGCACCCAACGGGATCCACTTCCACCCACCCATGTCGCTGTGGGTCCACACGACGGAGCAACCCATGAACCCCTTGACCGAGCAGATGGTCGCGCACGACCTCGACGACACCCTGGCTCTTCTCGACCTGGCGAAGGGCATCCCGGACGAGACCTTCCGCGACAAGCGGCAGCCGGGCACCACGGTGCTGACCTGGGACGGCCCCGAGGAGTCGGTTGCCACCGTGCTGGAGCACCAGGTCTGGAGCAAGGAGGTGTGGCTCGCCGCGATCGAGGGCACCGACCTCCCCGCCCGCAACGAGGACAGCGACGCCGTCGACCTGCTCGCGCGGCACGAGGTCGTCGCCCCGCGCTGGCTCGCGACCGTGCGCGACCTCGACCGCCGCGGCGCCTGGGACGACCGGCTGATCGACGCGCTGTGCGACCCGCCCGAGAGCTTCGTGATGAGCAGCGTGATCGCGCACGTGCTGACCTACGCCTCGCACCGCCGCCAGCTGGCGCGCCAGATGCTGCGCGCCGCCGGGGTGGAGGTCGACCAGGGCGACCCGATCATGTGGCTGCGCCGACTCAGAGGAGAGGAAACCGAATGACCCGCACCGTCTACTACACCGCCACCACGCTCGACGGCTTCCTCGCCGACGAGCGGGACTCGCTCGGCTGGCTGTTCGTGCAGGACATCGACGAGAAGGGCCCGATGAACTACGACGAGTTCATCGCCGGCATGGGCGCCATGGTGATGGGCTCGACGACGTACGAGTGGATCGTCGCGCACACCGAGAAGACCGGCGAGAAGTGGAGCTACACGATCCCGGCGTACGTCTTCACCCATCGCGAGCTCGAGCCGATCGGCGACGGCATCCACTTCGTGTCCGGTGAGCCGAAGGACGTGTACGACGACATCAAGGCTGCCGCCGGTGACCGCGACATCTGGATGGTCGGCGGTGGCGACCTGGCGGCGCAGTGGGCCGAGGTGGGGCTGCTCGACGAGCTGATGGTCTCGATCGCGCCGGTGACCCTCGGTGCCGGACGCCCGCTGTTCCCGCGCCGCTACGCCCTCGAGCTCAAGGAGCTCGTCCAGAACCGTGCCTTCGCGTGCGCTCGCTACGCCGTGGTGGGTCCGGGGGAGTGGCCCTAGTCTCAGGGAATGACGCTCCCTCCTCCCGGCCCCGACCGCGCGGCCGTGGTCACCGGTGCCTCCTCCGGCATCGGCTCCGAGATCGCCCGCGAGCTGGCCGCTCGCGGTCACCAGGTCGTGCTCGTGGCGCGCACCGAGTCCAAGCTGAAGACCCTCGCCGACGAGATCGTCGACAACGGCGGCAGCGCCCACGTCCTGGCGTCCGACCTGTCGGACCCGTCGGTCCGCTCCGAGCTGCTCGACCGCCTCGAGGCGCTCGGCGTGGTGCCCGACATCCTGGTCAACAACGCCGGCCTCTCCACGCTCGGGCCGGTGAGCAGGGCCGACCCCGCCGCCGAGCTCAACATGATCGAGGTCGACGTCGCCTCGGTGGCCGACCTCTGCACCCGCTTCCTGCCCGGCATGGTCGAGCGCGGCAAGGGCGCCCTGCTCAACGTCGCGTCGACCGCGGCGTTCCAGCCGCTGCCCGGCCAGGCGGCGTACGGCGCCGGCAAGGCGTTCGTGCTGTCCTACACCCAGAGCCTGGCCGGTGAGCTCCGCGGCTCGGGAGTGACGGCCACGGCATTGTGCCCGGGGCCGGTCGAGACCGGCTTCGGGGAGCGGGCCGGCTTCACCGACGAGGAGGCCCACGACGCGCTGCCCGGCATCATGTGGGTCGACGCGGTCGACGTCGCCAAGCAGGCGGTGGCCGGCATGGACAAGGGCAAGCTGGTCGTCATCCCCGGCATGGCCAACAAGGTCGGCGCGATGTTCTCTCAGGTGACGCCGCGATCGCTGCTGCTGCCGTTCCTGGTGAAGGGGCACCCCGGCCTGAAGTAGGGACCCCGGTTCGGCTCTGTCGGTGCCGGGGTACAGGGTGGTCGGACAGCGACTCACCTCTCGGGAGGACCCATGCTTCGCCGAATTGTCTTGTGCATCCCTCTTGCCCTGGTGCTCATCTTCGCGCCGGTGCTGCCCGCGCCGGCTGCGCCCTCAGCGCCGGCGGCCCCCAGCGCCAAGGCGCCACCGAAGAAGGCCACCGTGCACGGTCGCGGGGGAGCGGTCTCCTCGGTCGATCCCTACGCCTCCGCGATCGGGATCAAGGTGCTCAAACGCGGCGGCAACGCCGTGGACGCGGCCGTCGCCATGGCGGCAGCGCTCGGAGTCACCGAGCCCTACAGCGCGGGCGTCGGTGGCGGCGGCTTCTTCGTCTACTACGACGCCAAGAGCGGCAAGGTACGCACCCTCGACGGCCGCGAGACCGCGCCCGCGTCGATGCCCAACGACGCGTTCATCGACCCGGAGACCGGCGACCCCTATCCCTTCACGCCCGAACTGGTGACCAGTGGCGTCGGGGTCGGCGTGCCCGGCACCCCGCTGACCTGGACCACCGCGCTGCGCAAGTGGGGCACCCGGTCTCTGGCCAGGTCGCTGGCGCCGGCTACCCGGCTCGCGCGCCACGGGTTCGAGGTCGACCAGACGTTCCGCGACCAGACCGAGGACAACGCCGAGCGCTTCGCGCAGTTCCGGTCGACCAAGGCGATCTACCTGAAGGGCGGCCATCTGCCCGCGGTCGGCAGCAGGCTCAAGAACCCCGACCTGGCCAGGACCTACGAGAAGTTCGCCGAACAGGGTGCTCGCTTCTTCTACCGCGGGAAGCTGCCGGCCGACATCGTCAAGGCTGTGCGCAAGCCGCCGACGGTCCAGAACCCCACGCTGCCGATCCCCACGGGCTTCATGACGCGGCAGGACATTCGCCGCTACGAGGTGCTCGAGACGGCCCCGACCAAGACGCGCTACCGCGGTCATGACATCTACGGCATGAAGGGCTCCTCCAGCGGCGGCACGGCAGTCGGTGAGGCGCTCAACATCCTGGAGGGGTCTGACCTGTCGTCGATGGCGCCCGTCGACGCCATGCATCGCTACCTCGAGGCCAGCGCGCTCGCGTTCGCCGACCGCGCCGAGTACGTCGGCGACGACGAGTTCGTCGATGTCCCGCGGCAGGACCTGCTGTCGCAGAAGTACGCCGACGAGCGGGCCTGCGAGATCGACCCGGCCGCGGCGCTGGCCAAGCCGACCGCTGCGGGCGACGTGACGGCGTACGACGGAGAGTGCGCGGCGGCGGCCGGACCGGGCGAGATCGCCGAGGACACCGAGAACGAGTCGACCACCCACCTCACCGTGGCCGACAAGTGGGGCAACGTGGTCGCCTACACGCTCACCATCGAGCAGACCGGCGGCTCCGGCATCGTGGTGCCCGGGCGGGGCTTCCTGCTCAACAACGAGCTGACCGACTTCACGACCGAGTACGACGCCGGCGACCCCAACCGGATCGAGGGCGGCAAACGCCCGCGCAGCTCGATGTCGCCGACGATCGTGCTCAAGCACGGCAAGCCGGTGCTGGCGCTCGGCTCGCCGGGCGGCTCGACGATCATCACGACCGTGCTGCAGGTGCTGGTCAACTGGTTCGACCTCGGGATGACCCTGCCGCAGGCGATGGCCGCGCCGCGCGCGTCCCAACGCAACACCGCGACGGTGAGTGCCGAGCAGTCGTTCATCGACGCCTACGGCGACGAGCTGACCGACCTCGGCCACGACCTGGTGCCGGCCGGCGACGGGCTGACCACCGACCCGTTCATCGGGGCGGCGGCCGCGATCGAGCTCGGCCCGGGGCGGCTGATGACGGCGGCGGCCGAGCCGTCCCGGCGCGGCGGGGGAGCGGCCCGGGTGGTGGATCCGCGCTGACGGCGCGATGAATCTCACGCGCGTGAGGAGGTGGTCGCGGCGTACCGTTGAGTGGTGACGATGACCGAGATCAGCACTCTCGACCAGCTGGTCGAGCTGCTGGGGGAGCCCAACGCCCGAGCGCGCGACAAGGGCCGGCCCGAGCTGCTCGACGTGGACCGCGACTGGCTGGCGGCGGCGCCGTTCTGCGTGATGGCGACCTCGGCGGCCGACGGCTCCTGCGACGCCTCGCCGAAGGGCGACCCGGCCGGTCAGCTGGTGCACGTGATCGACAGTCGCACGGTCGCGCTCGCCGAGCGGCCCGGCAACAAGCGGGCCGACGGTTACAAGAACATCATCGACAACCCCCACGTCGGCCTGAACTTCTTCATCCCGGGGCGCAACGACACCCTGCGGATCAACGGCCGGGCCCGGCTGGTCAGTGACGCGCCGTTCTTCGACGACATGGTGGTCAAGGGCCACCGGCCGCTGCTCGCGGTGGTCGTCGAGATCGAGGACATCTTCTTCCACTGCGGCAAGGCGTTCCTGCGCTCGGGGCTCTGGAAGCCCGAGACCTGGGACCCGGAAGCCGTGGTGCCGCGGCGGGCGGTCATCGCCGCCGAGGTCGAGCCCAACGGCATGACCGTCGAGCAGCTCGACGAGTACTACAAGCCCGAGAACTACAACAAGGGCCTCTATGCCTGACTACCCCTTCCTGAAGGGCCACGGCACCGAGAACGACTTCGTCCTGCTGCCCGACCACGACGGCTCGGTGCACGGCGACCTGTCCGCCGACCGGGTGCGCGCGCTCTGCGACCGGCACGCCGGCATCGGCGGCGACGGCGTGCTCCGGGTGATCCGGACGACCGCGCTCGAGGCCGGGCATGGCCAGGACGCGGAGTGGTTCATGGACTACCGCAACTCCGACGGCTCGGTGTCGGAGATGTGCGGCAACGGCATCCGGCTCTTCGCGCTCCACCTCGTCGAGGAAGGGCTCGCGGATGCGGGCGCGCCGATCCCGATCGGCACCCGCGACGGAGTGAAGGTGCTGACCCTCGACGGCGACCAGATCAGCGCCGACATGGGCACGCCGAAGGTGCTGGGCGAGACGGCCGTGTCGGTCGGCGAGCACACGTGGCCCGCGCGGCACGTCGACATGGGCAACCCGCACGCGGTCGCGTTCGTCGACGACCTCGCGGACGCCGGACACCTGCTCGACCAGCCCACCTTCGACCGCGCGCTCTATCCCGAGGGCGTCAACGTGGAGTTCGTCGTACGCCGTGGGGAGCGGCACGTGGCGATGCGGGTGCACGAGCGGGGCTCGGGCGAGACCCGGTCGTGCGGCACCGGGGCCTGCGCGGTGATGGTGGCGGCGGCCCTGGTCGACGGCACCGACCGCGACCAGCCCTACCGCGTCGACCTCCCCGGCGGCACTCTCACCGTCACCTGGACCGCCGACGACCGGATCCTGATGACCGGCCCGGCCGTGGTCATCGCCCGCGGCACCACCTCGCTCTAGCGCGTCGTGTGCCTGAGCGTGCGCTATAGGTCACTCTCAGGCACACGACCCCACCCACTACGCTCCCGGCCATGGAACTTTCCGGATCATCTGCCATCGTCACCGGCGGCGCCTCGGGCATCGGCGCCGCGGCCGCGCGCCGGCTCGCCGCCCAGGGAGTCACGGTCGTGGTGGCCGACCTCCAGGCCGACAAGGGTGAGGCCCTGGCCGAGGAGATCAAGGGTGTCTTCGCGCAGGTCGACGTCACCAACACCGACCAGATCGCCGGCGCGGTCAAGGCTGCTGCCGACATCGCGCCGCTGCGCGCGGTGGTCAACTCGGCCGGCATCGGCTGGGCCCAGCGCACGATCGGCCGCGACGGCCTGGTCGAGTCGGCCCACGACCTCGGCGCCTTCACCAAGGTCATCCAGATCAACCTGATCGGCACCTTCGACATGGTCCGGCAGGCCGCGACCGCGATGAGCCTCAACGAGCCGGACGCCGACGGCTGCCGCGGCGCGATCGTCAACCTGGCGAGCGTGGCGGCGTTCGACGGCCAGATCGGCCAGGCGTCGTACTCCGCCTCGAAGGGTGGCGTGGTCGGCATGACCCTGCCCGTCGCCCGCGACCTGTCCGCCTCGGGCATCCGGCTCAACACCGTCGCGCCCGGCCTGATCGACACCCCGATCTACGGCGAGGGCCCGGAGTCGGAGGCGTTCAAGGCCAACCTCGGCCAGAACGTGCTCTTCCCGAAGCGCCTCGGCACTCCCGACGAGCTGGCCAGCATGGTGCTGGAGTGCCTGACCAACAGCTACATGAACGGCGAGGTCGTCCGGCTCGACGGTGGCATCCGGATGCCTCCCAAGTAGCCAACCAGCCAAGTAGCCTCCGCACCATGGAGCCGCGCCCGATCGACCACGTCGAGCGCGCCCACCTGCGCGACGAGCGCGGCTTCAGCCCGCCGGTGCACCGGCTGGTGCCCTCACCCGACCTGGCCGACCACGTCCGGCGCTACTGGCTGCCGGTCTGGTCGCTGCCGGAGGGCGAGGTGACGGTGCAGCGGGTGCTGCAGTACCCCGTCTGCCTGCTCGTCGTGACCAGCGACTACGCCACCCTGGTCGGCCCGTCGTCGGGCCTGTCCACCCGCGAGCTCACCGGGTCGGGCTGGGCGGTCGGCGTGATGCTGCAGCCGGCTGCGGGCACGCTGGTCTCCGGCCGCTCGGTCGACCAGCTGGCCGACCAGGTGCTGCCGATCACGGAGGCGACGGGCATTGACGGCGCCCGCCTCACCGTCGACGTACGTCGCGTGGTGGGTGACGCCGCGGCCGATCCCGAGGTCCGCATGCAGGCCGTGCTCGTGATGGAGGAGGCGCTCCGCGCGCTGCCGCCTGTCGACGAGGAGGGGCTGATGGTCAACGCGATCGTCGAGTACGTCGAGGGCGACACCGAGGTGCAGCGGGTCAGCCAGGTGTGCGAGAAGTTCGCGATCTCGGAGCGCTCGCTGCAGCGGCTGACCGCGCGGCGGATCGGGCTCGGGCCGAAGTGGCTGATCCAGCGGCGCCGGCTGCACGAGGTGTCCGAGCGCCTGCGCGGGCCCGAGCCGCCCGACCTGGCCCGGGTCGCGGCCGACCTCGGCTACAGCGACCAGGCCCACCTGACCCGCGACTTCCGGCGGGTCACGGGGCTAACACCAGGTGAATTCGCGGGCGAACCGCGGGCCTGATCATCAACCGCTGTTGGGCAACGCGTCACGTCGGTGGCCCTGAACCGTTCACCGGCGCCGATTGCCTGGACCCATGGTCCAGCTCGGGCAACCCGAACGGCGGATTGGGCGACGTAGCACCCTCGTTGCCGGAGTCGGCATCGGCGCCGTACCGGGGGTGCTGGCCGCCAGGTGGGGCGCCTCGCCACTCTTCCTGCGCGACCGCGACCTGCTGACCTCCGGTGCCCGCACCGGCGAGGTGACCACCAGCTCGGCGGTGGTGTGGTCGCGCGGTGTGCGCGAGGGGCGGCTGATGGTCCAGCTGCAGAGCAGCGGCCGGAAGCTGCGCACCATCCGCGGACCGTGGACCGACTCGCGCGCCGACCACACCGCGAGGGTGGAGCTCGCCGGCCTCGCGCCCGGCCGCGACTACGACGCCACGGTCTGGTTCGCGTCGCCCGACGGCACCGAGTCGACCCGGGAACAGGTGCGGTTCCGGACCGCGCCGATCCATGCCGCAGCCCAGTCGTTCGTGTGGTCGGGAGACACGTGCGGCCAGGGCTGGGGCATCAACGAGGAGCTCGGCGGACTGACGGCGTACCGCTCCATGCTCCGCACCCGGCCGGACTTCTTCATCCACTGCGGCGACACCATCTACGGCGACGAGCCGATGGAGGAGACCGTGGTCGAGCCCGGCGGCGAGATCTGGCGCAACCAGCTGACCGATGCGGTCACGCACGTGGCGGAGACCCTCGAGGACTTCCGCGGCCGGCACCGCTACCCGCTGCTCGACGACAACGTGCGGGCGCTGTACGCCGAGGTGCCGACGATCTCGCAGTGGGACGACCACGAGACGGCCAACAACTGGTACCCCGGGGAGCTGATCGACGACGAGCGGTTCTCCGAGCGGCGGTGCGACGTGCTGGCGACGCGCGGCCGGCGGGCGTGGCAGGAGTACCAGCCGGTGCCGGTGCGCAGCCTCACCGACCGGTCCGGCGACGGGTTCGCGCCGTCCCGCATCTACCGCCGGGTGCCGCGCGGGCAGCACCTCGATGTGTTCTGCCTCGACATGCGCACCTACCGCGGCAGCAACCCGCGGTCGGCCACCGCCGGGCAGCCCGGCATCCTCGGCCCGACCCAGGAGGCCTGGCTGATCGACGAGCTCACCCGGTCGCGCGCGACCTGGAAGGTGATCTCCGCCGACCTGCCGCTCTCGATCCCCTCCAACCGCGACACCGATCTCGACGGTCCGTCCAACGGCGACGACGGCCCGCCGCTCGGGCGCGAGCCCGAGATCGCGCGGGTACTGGCGGCGCTCCAGCGCAACGGCGTCCGCAACGTCGTCTGGATCACCGCCGACGTGCACTACACAGCGGCGCACCACTACGACCCGGAGCGGGCGGCGTTCACCGACTTCGACCCGTTCTGGGAGTTCGTCTCCGGCCCGATCGCAGCCGGGACCTTCGGGCGCAAGGACGACCTCCTCGACGGCACCTTCGGCCCGAAGGTCCAGTACTCCAAGGGCAAGGAGACCGACGACTTCTCGCTGTCCCCCCGCGCCGGCCACCAGTTCTTCGGCCACATGGAGATCAACCCCGCCGGCATGCTCACCGTGACCTTGTACGACGGCTCCGGCACGCCCCTCTGGATGAAGGTGCTGGAGCCTGCCCTGGGCTCGAACGGATAGACCAGCCCCGAGGGGCACTAGGGCAGCAACAGCATGGAGTCGCCGAACTCGTGCCAGAGGTACGCCGGGCTGTCCGGGCCCGTGACCGACGCGTAGGCATCGGCGACGAGCTCGCGGCCGGCGACCGCCTCGAGGAGGTCGAGGTGGCTGGCCTCGGGAGCGTGCAGGCCGGTGAGCAGGCCGCTGACGACTCGCGCCGGTCGCGATCGGACCCAGGACGAGCGAGGTCCAGCCCGAGCTCGGCACCACCCGGCCGGCGGGCGCGGCCGACTCGAGCGCGCGGACCACGGTCGTGCCGACCGCGACCACGCGTCGCCCGGCAGCCAGGGTGCTGGTCACCAGCCGTGCCGTCGCGGCCGGCACCGTGAAGCGCTCCGGCTGCGGCGGCTCGTGCGGCTCCTGGCTGGACACCCCGGTGTGCAGCTCGATCGGAGCCACGGCCACGCCGCGGGCGATCAGCCGCACCAGGGTCCGCTCGGTGAGCGGCCGCCCGGCGCTGGCCATCTCGGCGCTGCCGGGCCGGTCGGCGTACACGTTCTGGAGGTCCGAGAGCGGCCAGCTGCCCTCGACGTAGGAGTAGCGGATCGGCCGGCCGTGGTCGGCCAGGTAGCCGACCAGGTCGACGCTCGGAAGGGGCCGCGCGCGCCACAGGCGGCGCTGGTCGGCCGGGTGCGGCTCCACCACCCGCAGGCGTACGCCGCCGGGTAGCCGCAGCACCTCGTCGGCGTCGGGCGCTGCCGGGCCGGAGCGGTCGGGGACCCGCAGCTCGATCACCCAGGACGCCGTCGTCGAGCTCGGTCGAGACGTGCACCGTCCAGGTGCCGCCGCGCCGCGGGAAGTCGATCGCCGCGGGCACGGTCGCACTGGTGTTGACGACCAGCAGGTCGCCCGGGTGCAGATGGTCGGGCAGCGACCGGGCCCGGGTGTGGGCCACCCCGGCCGGTGTGGCCACCGCCAGCCGCACCCCGTCGCGGGCCAGGCCGCGGGCCTCGGGCGGGCTGGTGGCGTCGCTGTCGTCGGGCAGGCGGAAGCGCGCTTCCTCTGGCCCCGATGCCGACAGTGTCTCGGCGCTCATGCGGCCGTCACCGCCGTCAGCTCGGTCGCGCGATGCCGACCGGACGGCACGTCGCCGACCAGCAGCCGCAGCACCGCCGGCACCACGGTCGCGGGCAGTGGGCGGTCGGAGATGTCCTCGCCCGGGAACGCGTCCTGGTGCATCTCCGTGCGCATGTCGCCGGGGTCGAGGCTGTGCACGCGGAGCAGTGGTTCCTCGGCAGCGAGGATCCGGGTCGCGTGGTCGAGTGCGGCCTTGGCCGAGCCGTAGCCGCCCCAGGTCTCGTAGGGCTCGACCGCGGCGTCGGACGAGATGTTGACGACCCGGCCGCCCCGGCTGCGTAGCTGTGGCAGCAGCTCGCGGACCAGCGCCATCGGGGCGATCAGGTTGGTGGCCAGGATGGCGGCGTACGTCTCGGGATGGAGGTCCGCGAAGCTCGGCAGCGGGCTGGCGCCCAGGGTGCTGGCGTTGTTGACCAGTGCGTCGGCACCGCCCAGGTCGTGGGCCGCTTCGGCCAGCGCGACCCGGTGCCACTCGTCGGTCACGTCGCCGGCGATGACCCGGTGGGGTCCGCCCGAGAACGTGGCGACGGCGCACTGGAGCTGGTCCGCGCGTCGGGCATCGAGCACGAGGCTCCACCCCAGACGGTCCAGCTCCTGGGCAACGGCGAGGCCGAGTCCTTGCGAAGCGCCGGTGATCACTGCGACAGGCATGCTCTTCTCCTTGGTCGATTCCCTCGTTTCATCGAGCATGCAAGTTCAAGTTAACTTGAGGTCAAGCCCCTGGCTCCGATGGAATCGATATCGGTTCGCCATCGTTGTGAAGGAGACCTACTCTGGAGATATATGACGAACGCAGAACACGCCCCTGAGGACTTCGACCTCGACGCCGAGCTCGAAGAGACGGACGACTGGGACGACGAAGAGACCTTCGAGTCCGGCTATCTCGAGGAGCCCGACCCCGAGGCAGACCCCACCACCGGCGCGATGGAGCTCGCAGAGCGCCACGCGCTCCGCCGCGTGGCCGGCCTGTCCACCGAGCTCGAGGACATCTCCGAGGTCGAGTACCGCCAGCTCCGGCTCGAGCGCGTCGTGCTCGTCGGGGTCTGGACCGAGGGCTCGATCGAGGACGCCGACAACTCCATGGCCGAGCTGGCCCTGCTTGCCGAGACCGCCGGTTCGACCGTGCTCGAGGCGCTCTACCAGCGCCGCCAGAACCCCGACCCCGCGACGTACATCGGCCGCGGCAAGGTCGAGGGACTCCGCGAGATCGTGCAGGCAACCGGCGCCGACACGGTGATCTGCGACGGCGAGCTCGCGCCCAGCCAGCTGCGCAACCTCGAGGACCGGCTGAAGGTCAAGGTCGTCGACCGGACCGCGCTGATCCTCGACATCTTCGCCCAGCACGCCAAGTCCAAGGAGGGCCAGGCGCAGGTCGAGCTGGCCCAGCTCAACTACATGAAGCAGCGGCTCCGTGGCTGGGGTGGCCAGCTCTCCCGTCAGGCCGGTGGCCGGGTCGGCGCCGACGGCGGCGGCATCGGTGGCCGTGGCCCCGGTGAGACCAAGATCGAGACCGACCGGCGCCGGATCAACGACAAGATCGCCAAGCTCCGCCGCGAGCTGAAGGCGATGGTCGGCACCCGCGAGACCAAGCGGGCCGACCGCCGGCGCCACCGCATCCCGTCGGTCGCGATCGCCGGCTACACCAACGCCGGCAAGTCGTCGCTGCTCAACCGGCTCACCGGCTCCGGCGTGCTCGTCGAGGACTCGCTGTTCGCGACCCTCGACCCGACCACCCGCCGGACCACCACCAGCGACGGCCGCGTCTACACGATGAGCGACACCGTCGGCTTCGTCCGGCACCTGCCGCACCAGCTGGTCGATGCCTTCCGGTCCACCCTGGAGGAGATCGCCGACTCCGACCTGATCCTCCACGTCGTCGACGGCTCGCACCCCGACCCCGAGGGCCAGATCGGCGCCGTGCGCGAGGTGCTGGCCGAGATCGGTGCCGACAAGGTGCCCGAGCTGATCGTGATCAACAAGGCCGACGCGGCCGACCCGATGGTCATCGCCCGCCTCCGCCAGCGCGAGCCGCACTCGGTCGTGGTCAGCGCCAGGACCGGCGAGGGTCTCAGCGAGGCCCTGGCCCGCGTCGAGAGCGAGCTGCCCCGGCCCGACGTCGACTTCCACGTGCTGCTGCCCTACGAGCGCGGCGACCTGATCAACCGCCTGCACCAGCAGGGCGAGATCGACTCCATGGAGCACACCGGAGACGGCACCGTGGTCCGTGGCCGCGCCAACGAGGACCTCGCGGCCGAGCTGGCGGCGTACGCCGTCGCCGCGACCTGACCAAGAACCTCACAGTTCGGTAAATCCGAGGACTTTGCGGGGCTCTGACCGCAGACTTTGCTGGTGGTTTATCGGAGCGGTGGGGCGACGCTGCGGCAGGTGCTCCCCGCGGCTGCCGCAGCAGCGGTACTGGTCGCCTCGCTGACCCTCCATCTCTCCGGCCGGGCCAGCGGCGACGACGCCGACCGGTGCGCGAGGTTCGCCGGCGCCTCGGCCGGGCGAGCCTCGGCCGACATCGGCTCCGGTGCGCGGGTCGCGGTGATCGGTGACTCCTACTCCGTCGGCCTGGGACTCGACCGGCCTCAGGAGTCCTGGCCGTCGCGGCTGCCGGGCCGGGTGCACGTCGACGGCTTCTCCGGCTCCGGCTTCAGCAAGCGCGCCAGCAGCTGCGGTCCGGTGTCGTACGCCGACCGCGCCCCCGCCGCTGTGACCGGCGCGGAGCTGGTCGTGGTCGAGGGCGGTCTCAACGACGTGGACCGCAGCGACGCCGAGATCCGCGTCGGCTTCGCCCGGCTGATGGACACCCTCAGTGGCAGAGCGGTCGTCGTGGTCGGTCCCGCGTCCGCGCCCGCCCGAGCCGACCGGGTGCCGCGCGTCGACGCCCTGCTGGCCGAGCTGGCGGCCGAAGCCGGCGCGACGTACCTACGGATGACCGGACTCGACCTGCCCTACCTCGCCGACCGGCTGCACCTCACCGAGGCCGGCCACGCCGCCTTCGGCGAGCGGGTCGCCGAGGCTGTGGACGCTGCGCTCTAGACCCCGATCCGGCGCCAGGGTCCCCAGATCGCGAAGCTCATGCCGGCCGAGGCCTGGATGTTCACGAACAGGGTCTGGCCGCTCGGGCTGAACGTCGAGCCCGCGAACTCGTCGTTGGACCGGTCGGCACCGGTGCTGCTGGTCAGCCGGTTGAGGGCGATGTCGAAGAGCCGACCATGTCGGCTGAGCCCGCGGATGTAGTTGTCGTTGCTGTTGTCCTCGCAGACCACCAGCGTGCCGTGCTTCGAGGTGGTGACGTTGTCGGGCAGGTCGAGCACCAGCGGGCCCGGCGACTGGAAGACACAGGTCAGCTTGCGGTGCTTGATGTCGTAGGCCCACACCTGGCCGGAGCCGCTGCCGTAGCCGGTCACGGTGTCCGGTCCGGTCTCCGCGGGCCCACCGCCCTGGGTCGAGGTGAAGTAGACGACGCCGTCGTCGTAGGCCTGGCCCTCGAGCCGCGAGAAGCCCGCCGCCCCCTCGGCGCGCCCCTGGTCGCCGACGTGCACCAGGGCGGTGTCGTTGGGGGTCGGCGCGGGCTGGCCGAGCGTGTAGTCGTACTCGATGTTGGGCTGGGGGATGTCCACCCAGGTGACGTCGTACGTCGTGCCGGTGACCTGCTGCGCCTCCAGGTGGGCGTTGTCGACGCCCTTCACCTTCAGCATCTGCAGCTTGCCGCCGTCGAGCAGCCGACCGACCTTCATCGGGTGTCGCGGCGGCTGGTAGCGGTAGAAGCCGGACGGGTAGCCGAAGTTGTCCTCGGTCAGGTAGAGATGGCCG
The DNA here is from genome assembly GCA_963769475.1 of uncultured Actinomycetota bacterium. Lineage (GTDB taxonomy): Bacteria > Actinomycetota > Actinomycetes > Propionibacteriales > Nocardioidaceae > Nocardioides. The sequence continues at coordinate 808,804 of CAVYLX010000011.1, forward strand.
CCGCGCGGGTCGAACGACACGGCCTCGTGGGCGAACCGCCCGGCGTGCGTGATCGGCTCGCGGTTCGACTGGCCGTGGCCGGGCGAGTGGCTGACCGGCACCTCGAAGACGTAGCCGTGCGGCTTGGTCAGCGTGATGTTCGGCGTGCCGGTGAAGTCGGCTCCGACGTCCGGGCCGTTGACGGTCTCCTCGCAGGTGACCCAGGAACCCCACGGCATCTGGCCGCCGCTGCAGTTCATCATCGTGCCGTTGAGGCTGGTGAACGCGCGGATCACCTCGCCGGTCGAGGTGACCTGGACCGTCGTGGTGCCACCACGCGCCTGTGGGTCGTACGGCGTGCCGGGGCCGAACGCCGGACCCGGGTTGTTGACCTCGTGGTTACGGACCAGCAGCACGCTGTGCCGCGGCCCGTCGAACGCGCCCATCCCGTCGTGCCGGCCCGGCAGCGCGGTGCCGTCGGTGAGGACGACCGGGGTCTCCGTGTCGTGGAAGGACCGGTAGCGGAACCCCTTCGGCAGGTGCAGGCGCACCTTGCCGTCGCGCTCGTCGGGGATCGCCACGAGGGCCCCTGGGTTCGGTGGCGTATGGGCGTTGGCTGGCATCGCGACCAGGCCGGCGAACGGCCCGCCGACGGCGGCGCCGGCAGTGGTCTTGAGGAGCGTGCGGCGTTCGATCGACATAGGTACCTCCGAGGTGGCTGGGCCCCTTCAACCTAGGCACATCGAGCGGGAGCGCAACCCCTCAGTTGGTGATGTCGCGGATCTCGTCGAGGGTCTTCGGCTGGGTCAGCCGCCAGTGGTTGCCGGACGGGTCCCGGAACGCCGCGTCGATCCCGTAGAAGCGCTCCTCGGGCTCCTCGGTGAAGTCGACGCCCTTGGCCTTCAGCTTCTCGTACGTCGCCTGGCAGTCGTCGGTCGACAGGGCGCCGATGCTCAGGTAGCCGCGCGCGAGCAGGCTGCGCATCTCGGTGGCGATCGGCTCCTCGACCATCGGCGACTCCGGCACCGTCAGCATCAGCGGCGTCTCGGGCAGTCCGGGTGCGTGCAGGGTGAGCCAGCGATGGCCGTCGAGCACCTGGTCCATGCCGACCTCGAAGCCGAGCGTCTCGACGTAGAACTCCTTCGCCACGTCGAGGTCGTGCACGTTGATGCACACCAGCGCGAATCCCGTGATCACGCTCGCCACCCTAGGCGCTGAACGCGCGGACAGCGGCGGCGAGCACATCGGCTGCAACGTCATGGGTCTGGCCGGGCAGCACGTCGTAGGCCGCCCCCGGGATCGCCGCCGCAGCGGCCTGGCCCGACTCGCGGAACCAGTCGGGGCTGCCGCCACCGGCGAGCACCAGGGCGGGACACCCGATCTGCCCGAAGCGGTCGGGCACCGCGCCGTCGCCCATCACCGCGGCGTCGTAGGCCAGCGTGGGCGCCATCCGCTCGCCGATCGGCCAGTACGGCGACTGGCGCATGCCGTCGATCATCTCGGCCGGCAGCCCCACCATCCCCATGAAGAGGGCCAGCGCGTCGCCGCGGCGGTCCTCGGCGAGCAGGTCGGTCAGCGTCGCCGTGTACTCCTTCGACGCCAGCTGGCCCTCGGCGTCGAGCCGGAAAGGCGTCTCCCACATCACCAGGCCGCTGACGGGCAGCCCGCTGGCAGCGGCGTGGGCGGCGAGCGCGCCACCCGAGGAGAGCCCGACCAGCGTGGCCGAACCCCCGGCCGCCGCGATCAGCACCTCGAGATCCTCGATCTCCCGGTCGACGGAGTACGGCAGGGTGTCGGTGCTGTCGCCGCGGCCGCGCCGGTCGTAGTTGAGCACGGTGAAGTGCTGGGCCAGCGCTTCCGCGATGGCTGAGTCGACCGCCCGGTCGCACGAGGCTCCGGCCACGAGCACGAGCGGGGTGCCGGCACCGAGCTGGTCGAAGGCGATGGTCGTTCCGTCTGCTGAGGTCACTGTCTGCATGTCGACGACGCTAGGTCGGCGACCGCCCCGGGCGCTTCTCCAAAACTGCCCAGTCGGCGATGTCGAGACCGTGGCTGGCGCCGCCGGACGCAATTGTCGTCGTGCGCGCTGGTCAGGTCTCGCTGAGGGCCTCGGTCAGCCCGAGGCGACGACGGTCCTCCCACGGTGGGAGGTGGACGCCGGTGCGAGCACGCGCTGTGTCCAGCTCGTCCAGCAAGAGGGTCGCTGCCGCGGCATCACCTCGGGAGGACGCGAGCTCAGCAGACTCGAGGAGCCAGAGGACGCGCTCAGGAGGCAGGGTGTCAGCGGACAGCACTGGCGCGACCGACCGGAGGTCACGCTCCGCGTCAGCCGGCCGCCGTTCCAGCCGCGCGACCCGTGCCAGGCGCACCCGCACCCGGGCGGCGTGCGTCGGGTCCGCGAGCGCACCGGCGCCGGCTGCGACCTCCTCGAGCACGGCTGCGGCGCGATCCAGGTGCCCCCGCTCGGTGTACAGGTCAGCCAGAGCGGCCGCACCCAGGATCGTGTGCAGGGGTCGTCCGCCGGACGATGCGGAGGCGAACAGCCGCACCAGGATCTGTTCCGCCTCATCGAGGCGGCCGTCCGTGTGCGCGAGCTGCGCCTCGGCGTACCTGACGATGTCCTCCCACCGTGCGGTGACGAGGCTCGACCCGCGGTCGTGCGACCGCGACAAGGCTTCGCGCGCTGCGTCGACGTCTCCGGCCAGGAGGTGGACAAGCGTGAGGCGGGCCGCGTTGACCGCCATGATGCGAGGATCGCCCTCCAGCTCCGCGAGGCGCAGCGCCTCCGCCTGCCACGTCAGCGCGCGCGGCACCGACCGATACAGCCACACGGCGGCCAGGTTGTACGACGCCCCACAGCGGACCGCTTCTGGCGCGGTCGGTCCATACCGGATGATCGCCCCCTCGGCGCGGTCGGCGGCGGCGATCGCGGCCCGACTGGCCGCCTCGGACGCCTCGGCTTCCTGCAGGGTGTCGCCGAGCGTCTGCAGGGCGAAGGCCTCCATGGGTGCATCGCCGCTCGCCCGGGCGAGCTCGACAGCCGTCTGCGCCGCACGGGCGGCCTCGTTGCGGTTGAGCGGTGCGTGCAACCACGCCCAGTAGGTCAGCGCGATGGCGCGGGAGGCGGCTCCGGGCGAGGCTGCGGCGAGCGTGGCCTCCAGCCGCTGCTCGCCCTCCTGCTCGTGCCCGGCCTCGAACCACAGCGTCATCGAGTCCGCCACGAGTTGGAGGTGGTCGTCGTCGCGGCCCATCTCGGCGTGAGTCTCCATGGCCGCACGGAGGTTGTCCGCCTCGGCTACGGCGCTGGCGAGCCAGGTCGGTGACTCCGGGCCCTCGCTGTGGGCTGCCAGGCGGGCCGCCCAGTCGGCGTACCACGCGGCGTGCCGGTCGTGGAGCTCGCCCAGGTCCACCGCTGCGGCGACCTGCGCTCGCTCGATGGCGAACTCGCGCACCGTCTGCAGGAGCCGGAAGCGGGCCTGGCCTGCCAGGGGGGCGGTCACCTGCACGAGATTGCGGTCCACGAGGTTGAACAGGTCCTCGGCGACCTGATCGGGCGCCGTGTCGCTTCCGGTGCAGATCGACTCGGCCGCCTCGACCGTGAAGCTGCCGGCGAAGACCGACATGCGACAGAGGAGCACCTGCTCCGCGACGGGGAGCAGATCGAAGCTCCAAGCAATGGTGTCCCTCAGCGTGCGATGACGGGCGGGCGAGTCAGCGCGACGCCCGGGGACGTCGAGAGGAGTCTCACTCAGCCGGGTTGCCAGGCCTTCCGGGGTGAGCACCCGCAGCCAGGGCGCGACGATCTCCAGCGCGAGCGGTAGGCCTTCCAGACGACGTGCGATGTCGCTCATCGGGGTTGCGTTCTGCGCGGTGAGGGTGAACGAGGGGTCATGAGCCCGAGCCCGGTCCGCCAACAGCCGGATCGAGTCGTTGGCCAGGAGCCGCGCCAGGTCACTGTTGGAATGCGGCAGCGGGACGGGTAGCAGCGGCACGGGGTACTGCTGCTCGCCCTCCACTCGCAGTGGTTCCCGCGAGGTGGTGAGTAGTCGGAGGCGGTGAGTGCCCCGGTGCAGCTGGTCGACGACCTGGTGGATCCCTTCGAGGTGCTCGAGGTTGTCGAGCACGAGCACGCCCGACGTCTCGGACAGGTGTGCGCCCAGGGCGCGCAGCGGATCGGTGCCGACTGTCAGCTGCAGCCCGAGCGCTGAGGCGATGGTGGCCGGTGCCAGCGATACCTGTCGCAGCGTCGCGAGGTCGACGAACCAACCGGGCGTTCCAGCCGCCGCCTGCCGGGCCAGCAGCTCGAGCGCGAGCCGGGTCTTCCCGGCTCCGCCGGGACCAGTGAGGGTCACCAACCGGGTCGTGCCGAGGAGGCGTTCCAGCTCGTCCAGCTCGCGCAGCCTGCCCACGAAGAGGTCGACCCGCGCCGGGACCGCTGTCGCTGGCACCCTCGTCGCCGCGCTCGCCGTCGTCCCCGACCCGACGTACAAGGTCGGGTCGCCGCGGAGCACGCGGCTCTGCATCGAGCTGAGCGCCGGCCCGGGATCGGCTCCCAGCTCCGCTCGCAGCAGGTCACGGGTGACCAGGAACGCGTCGAGGGCGTCCGACTGTCGTCCGCAGGCAGTCTGCGCCCACATGAGCAGCTCCGTCAGGCTCTCCCTGAGCGGCTCGCTTGCGCGGGCGCGGGACAGGGACTGCACGACTCCCGCCGCGTCTCCGCCGGACAGCAGCGTCGCGCGCGCCCATGACTCCGTAGCCAGAACCCGGTCGGCGTCGAGCTCGGGGGCGAGCCGAGCATGGAACGCCTCGGTCGAGAGGTCCACCAGGGCCGGGCCTCGCCACAGCTCCAACGCCTCGCCGTAGAACCGGGTGGAGTCCTCGTGGCGTCCGTCGGCGTCCGCCCGACGTCCGCGGGCAACCAGGTTGCGGAACAGCAGCAAGTCGCACTGGTCCGGTTCGAGCTCCAGCCGGTAGCCAGCGCCCACGGTCACCAGGGGATGGTCGAGGCCAGGGGGTCGTTGCCCGGCGATGGCCTTGCGCCAGGCCGAGACGTAGGTCTGGACCAGGTTGACCGCCGAGGCCGGCGGCTGCTCGCCCCACAGGCGGTCGACCAACGAGTCGACGCCGACCACGGCGTTCGCCTCGAGAGCCAGAAGTGCCAGGAGACCTCGCCGTCGGGATCCCGCGGGGCCGACGGGCGTGCCAGCGATGTGCACCTCGAACGGGCCGAGGAGACCCACGTGCAGCTGCCCGTTCATGCACCACCTCACGCGCTCCGCGTCGGGCCCAGTTTCGCACGGCTGGAGCGCCGTTCCAGCACGAATCGACCGGCGTTCAAGCGCCGGGTCGCACGCTGCGGATCAGAAAGGCAGTCGCCAACCACATCTCACGAATGGAGCACCATCATGAACATCACGACCCCCATCTCCCGCCGCCTGGCCGCGGGCTTGGTCACGGCCACCGCTGTCGCGGGTCTCACGGTCGCCACTCCGGCGGCGGGCACGACCCAGCCGGCCGACGAGCGCGCCTGCACCTTCGACCAGGGATCCCTGCCGAGGACACCGGATGCGGTCGAGGGCTGGTACGCCCACTGCCGGGCACGGCTCGACGTCGCCACCGGATCAGGCCTGCCCAGGACGGCGGATGCCGTCGAGGCCTGGACCAGCTGACGGCGTCCGTCGACCACCCGGCAGGTGGCCTCGCCTGCGGTCGCGTGCTCGCCCTCGCCACTCAGCCGACCGGCCTGGTGTACCTCTTCACCAGGCACCCCGGGATCCGCGCCAGCTCGGCGTGGGTGTCGAGGGCGCGGTACGCCGTCGGGCTCGTTCCGACCATGCGGCGGAACTGCGTGCTGAACGACCCGAGGCTCGAGAAGCCCACCGCGAGGCACACGTCGGTGACCGAGAGGTCCTCCGCGCGCAGCAGCGCCTTGGCCCGTTCCATCCGCCGGCTGAGCAGGTACTGGTGCGGCGTCTCCCCGAACGCCGCCCGGAACGACCGGCTGAAGTACGCCTCCGACACGTGCGCGCTCCGCGCCAGCGCCGGGATGTCGAGCGGCCCGGCGTACGCGCGATCGATCAGGTCGCGCACCCGCAGCAGGTGCCGCGACAGCGGGATCGCAGGGACGCTGGTGCTCACAGATCGAGGATAGGGCGGCCCGACGGCCCTACACTCCCGATCATGGCTGGCTTCTTGCTCCGGTTCGCCAAGATCCTGCCCATGATGTTGGTCTTCGGGATCGTCGGACCGGCCTTCCTGGGCTTCTACTTCCTCCTCGACGAGCCCGGCATCGAGTGGATGTTCTGGTGGGGCGTGGTGATCACCGCGGCCGACGTCGCGCTGGCCGCCGTCGTCGCCTGGGCGGGCGAGAGCGGGCGAATGCTGAAGATGCGCAAGCACGTCGACCGGCAGGTGATGATCCAGGCTCAGGTGAAGTCGGCGCCGGACGTGTCTCCACCCGAGGAGACCCCCGCCGCGCGCCTCGCCGAGCTCGACGAGCTGATGCGCAAGGACCTGCTCACCACCGAGGAGTACGAAGCCTCCCGGAAGCGGATCCTCGGCGAGCTCTAGCTGTCGCTGCTGAACGCCGCGTCGAACGACGCAGCGGGCGGCTCGAAGTCGAAGCGGCGCAGGAACTCCAGGGCCTCGGGGGCGCCGTGGAGGCGGTCCATGCCGGCGTCCTCCCACTCGACCGAGATCGGGCCGGCGTAGCCGATGGCGGCGAGGGCTCGGAAGCAGTCCTCCCACGGCACGTCGCCGCGGCCGGTGGAGACGAAGTCCCAGCCGCGGCGCTGGTCGCCCCAGGGGAGGTGGGAGGAGAGGATGCCGTTGCGGCCGCCGCCCATCCGCATCCGGGTGTCCTTGCAGTCGACGTGGTAGATCCGGTCGGCGAAGTCGGTGATGAACGCGACCGGGTCGAGGTCCTGCCACATCATGTGGCTGGGGTCCCAGTTGAGGCCGAACGCCGGCCGGTTGCCGACGGCCTCGAGCGTGCGCACGGTCGTCCAGTAGTCGTAGGCGATCTCGGAGGGGTGCACCTCGTGGGCGAAGCGGACGCCGCACTCGTCGAAGACGTCGAGGATGGGGTTCCAGCGGTCGGCGAAGTCCTGGTAGCCCGCCTCGATCCGCTCGGCCGGCACCGGCGGGAACATCGCGACGTACTGCCAGATCGAGGAGCCGGTGAAGCCGACCACCGTGTCGACGCCGAGCTTCTGGGCCAGCCGCGCGGTCAGCTTCATCTCCTCGGCTGCCCGCTGCCGGACGCCCTCGGGGGAGCCGTCGCCCCAGACGCGTTCTCGCACAATTGCGCGGTGGCGCTCGTCGATCGGGTCGTCGCACACCGCCTGTCCGGTGAGGTGGTTGCTGATCGCCCACACCTTCAGGCCGTGCCGCTCCAGCAGCGCCAGCCGCTCCTCGACGTAGCCCGGCTCGTCGACCCGCCAGGCGTCGAGGTGCTCGCCGGAGACCGCGATCTCGAGGCCGTCGTAGCCCCAGCCGGCGGCGTGCCCGGCGACCTCGTCCAGGGTGAGGTCGGCCCACTGGCCGGTGAACAGAGTGAAGTTCTTGGCCACTATTTCTCTCCCAGAGATTCAACACCGTCGACGTCGACCCAGGCGCCCGAGCCTGCCGCACTTCCCTCGATCGCCGCCAGCACCCGCTGCACCGCCAGGCCGTCGGCGAACGACGGTGACGGGGGGCGGCCGCCCGCGATCGCGCTCAGGAAGTCGGCAGCCTGTGACGTGAACGTGCTGTCCCAGCCCAGAGTGTGGCCCGGCGGCCACCAGGCGTCGAGGTAGGGGTGGCCGGGCTCGGTGACCAGCACCGTGCGCGGGCCGGAGGTGCCGTTGTCGACGCCGTCGAGCACCTGCAGCTCGTTGAGCCGCTGCAGGTCGAAGGAGATCGAGCCGCGGTCGCCGTAGATCTCGATGGTGAGGCCGTTCTTGCGGCCGGTCGCCATCCGGCTGACCTCGAAGCTGGCCACCGTGCCCGACTCGGTCTCGAGCGTCGCCCACGCCGCGTCGTCGACGGTGACCGGCTCGACGCCCTTGGGGCCGGCGCGCTCGGTCACGAAGGTGCGCAGATGACCGGTCGCGGCGAAGACCCGCTCGCCGAGCAGGTAGTGCAGCTGGTCGACGACGTGCGAGCCGAGGTCGCCGAGCGCGCCGGAGCCGGCCGCTTCCTTGCGCAGCCGCCAGGTCATCGGCGCGGCCTCGTCGGCCAGCCAGTCCTGGATGTACGCCGCCCGCACCTGTCGCACGACGCCGATCCGGCCGCGGTCGATCAGGTCGCGGGCGAGCGCGAGCGCCGGCACCCGGCGGTAGTTGAAGCCGATCATCGACTGCACGCCGTGCTCGGCAGCAGCGGCCGCGGCCGCCACCATCTGCTCGGACTCGGCGACGGAGTTGGCCAGCGGCTTCTCGACCAGCACGTGCTTGCCGGCGGCCAGCGCGGCCAGCGCGATCTCGGCAGTGGGTGTCGCCGGGCGTGCAGATGTCGACGATGTCGATGTCGTCGCGGGTCACGACGGAGGTCCAGTCGGTCGCGGCCTCGGCCCAGCCGTAGCGCGCCGCGGACTCCTTGACCGCGCGGTCGTCGCGGCCGACCAGCACCTGCTGGCGCACCGCCGGGGTGTCGGCGTAGAACGCGTTGACGTTGCGCCAGGCGTTGGAGTGGGCCTTGCCCATGAAGGAGTAGCCGATGACGGCGACGCCGAGCGGGCGGGCGGGGTCAGCCATGCGACTCACCTTCCGTGAGCAGGGCACGCAGGAACGCCAGTCCGTCGTGCGCGAGGTCGTCAGGCGAGGCCGCGAGCGGTCGCCAGATCGAGGCGGCCACGGCGATCGAGGCGTTGTCGGGGGTGAAGCTCTCGATGGTGAGCGCTCCCTCGTAGCCCACGTCGTCCAGCGCGGCCACGATCGCCGGCCAGTCGGTCTGGTCGCCGCCGGGTGCGCCGCGGTCGCTGCCGCAGACCTGCAGGTGCACGAGGTGGTCGCCCGCGGCGCGGATCGCGTCGGCGCTGCTGCGCTCCTCGATGTTGAGGTGGTAGGTGTCGAGCGCCAGGCCGACGGACTGGCCGAGCAGCTCCCCGAGTCCTTCGAGGGCCTGCTCGACGGTGTTGACCAGCGACGTCTCGTAGCGGTTGAGCGGCTCGATGCCGAGGGTGATGCCGCGCTCGCCGGCGTAGTCGGCGACGGGGGAGAGGTGCTCACGCCATTCGGCGTACGCCGCCTCCCGCTCGCCGGGGGTCATCCGCCAGACGCGTCCGGTCTGTGCGTAGAACGGCCCGCACACGCTGGGGGCACCGACTGCCGCGGCCAGGTCGATGCAGGCGCGAAGGTAGTCCTGGGTGCTGGCGACGGTCTCGGGTGTGGTCGCGACCAGGTCGCGGCCGGGCGCCATCGCGCCGACCACCCAGGCGGCCAGGTCGTGCTCCTTGAGCAGCGCGGCGGTGGCCTGCGGGTCGAGGTCGCCGACGCGTTCTCCAACGGCAGCTCGACGCCGTCGAAGCCGGCCCCGGCGATGGTCTGGAGCAGGTCGGGGAGCGCCGCGTCGGTCAGGGGCGACGTCCACACCCAGGTGTTGATCCCGATGGGTCGCAAAACACTCAGCTTTCAGCGTGGTGGGTCGGGAAGGTGGGGTAGTCCCTGGCCAGTGGCGGGCAGATCGGGCAGATTCACCCGCCACTGACCCGGGACTATCGAGCGATATGGATCAGGGGATGATCCGGTCCTGCCACACGTCGGGGTAGCCGGGCAGGTCCTCGCCGCCGAACTTGGCGTAGTGGCCGTCCGGCATGCCGTCGTTGGCCTCGAGGTAGTCGGCGCGCTCGTCCTCGGTGATCGGGGTCTGCGGAAGCACCCACTCGGACGGGATCGGCCTCGCCGGCGACGATCTTCTCGATCGCCAGCAGCGGGGTGCGCCACTGGAAGTTCGAGTAGACAGGCGCGAGTCCGGTCAGCCCGGTCTCCTCCCACTTGCGCAGGAAGCTCATCTCGTCCTCGCCGGTCATCACGGGGTAGTCGAGGCCCTGGTCCTCGAACGCCTCGATCGCGGCGACGGCGCCGTCACCGGCGTCCATCCACACCCCGGCGACGTCACCCTTGGTGAGCTCGTCGGTGATGATGCCCTTGATCTTGGTCGGGTCGGCGCCGGTGAAGTAGTCGACCGCCTCGATGCCGGCCTCGTCGAAGAGCTGCTTGGCCGCGGCCCAGCGGGTCTCGAGCACGTCGACGCCCGGCAGGATCCGCAGGGCGACGACCTTGTCACCCTCCTCGAGCTCGTTGATCAGGAACTCAGCGGTGTCGATGCCCCACGCGTAGCCACCGATCGGGTGGATGAACGTGGTGTAGCAGTCGGTCTGCACGCCGCGGTCGAACACGATGACCGGCTTGCCGGTCTCGCAGGCGCGCTCGACGGCAGGAGTCATCGCGGCCGTGGAGTTGGGCGAGATGATGAAGATGTCGCAGTTGCCGTCGGAGATGAAGTAGTCGATGTCGGCGATCTGGGTGTTGTCGTCGTCACCGGCGTCGCGGGTCTCCATCTCGGAGATCACCTTGTTCTGCACCAGCACCTCGAGCTGCTGGTTCATGGTGATCCAGCCGGTCTGGCGCCACGGGTTGCTGATGGAGGCGTTCGCGAAACAGACCTTCTGCGACTCCTGCGTGGCGTACTCCGCGGTGTCGGTCATCGGGCCGTCGATGTACTGCAGCCACGGCGTCGCCGGGTCACCCTCGAAGGTGGCACTGCGCTGCTCGTCCTGCTCGTCCATGTCGGCCTGGCTGAAGAACTCGCTGACCTCGTCACCCTCGTCGGGCTCCTCGGACTCGTCGCCCTGGCTCGACTCGGCGTCGGCCGGCGGGTCGTCGAGCGAGTCGTCGGTGCCACATGCCACGAGGGCAGCCACCATGGCGGCGGCCCCGAGCACGCCTATGAGCTTGGTTCTACGCATCAACTGTCTCCTGTTGTCGTGCCCGGGGTGGGCGTTGGGTTGGGTGTTGCGTTGGAACGATCGGTACGCCGTGTGCCCCTGAGAGAGCGGCGCGACGGGCGGCGGGCGCCGGTCCAGGCGCGGCCCGCGATGGCGACGGCGACGATGATGATCACGCCCTGCACGGTCGGCCGCCAGGTCGACTCGATGCCGCGGGCGGTGAGGAACGTGAAGAGCAGCTCGAGGGCGAAGGCGCCCGCTGCCGCGGACAGCACCCAGCCGCGTCCGCCGCCGAGCAGCACTCCGCCGAGCACCACCGCGGTGATCGCCTGGAACTCGTAGCCGTTGCCCACCGACGGGTGTACGCCGGCGTACCCGACGAGCAGGATGCCGGCCACGGTCGCCGAGAGCGACGAGAGCACGAACGCCCGGGTCTTGAGCCAGACCAGCGAGTTGCCGGCCAGGTGAGCGGCCTCGGGGTTGTCGCCGGCGGCGATCAGGTTGCGGCCGAACGGGCGGCGCATCAGCCACGCGGCGAGCGCCGAGATGACCAGCAGGATGAGCAGCGGGTAGGGGATGACCTCGACGACGGGCACGTTGTCGATGAACCCGCGGCCGATCTCGCGGAAGTCGTCGGAGGGGTTGCCGTCGGCCGCGCCACCGGTGCGCCAGTCGACGATGCCCGCCAGCGCGAGCATCATGCCGAGCGTGACGATGAAGCTCGGCACCTTCAGCACGGTGGTCGCCAGCCCGTTGACCACCCCGATGCCTGCGCCGAGCACGAACATCAGGATCAGGCCGGGCACGATCCGGCCGGTGTCCTCGCCGATGTAGTTGCCGGCGAGCACCACCTGCATCGAGATCACCGCGGCCATGGAGAGGTCGAACTCGCCGGAGACGATCACGTAGTACTGGCCGATCGCGGCGATCGCGATCGGGGCGGTGCGGCCGAGGAAGCGGATGATCACGCCGGGGTCGCCGAAGTTGGGGTTGGAGATGATCGTCGCCACCAGCAGCAGGCCGGCCAGCACGAACACCGCGCCGCCAGGCGTCGAGATCGTGGCCAGCACGCGGCCGACCAGGCGGTGCTGGTGGGCGGCCATCGGCGGCCGGGCGTCGCGGCCCGGGGTCTGGTCGAGCACGGTCAGGTTGGTCATCGGGCCTCCTGGAGGGCGGCGTCCAGGCCGGTAGGTCGTTCGAACGGTGCGGGCCTCCGGTCGAGGTCGCGGCGGGCGTAGACCGCCACTGCCAGCACGATCACCAGGCCGCGGACGACGTCCTGGAGGAAGGACTCGACCTCGATCACGCTCATCACCTGGTCCATCACGGCGAAGATCGCGACGCCGCCGATGGTGCCGAGGATGTTGCCCTTGCCGCCGGCCAGCAGGGTGCCGCCGAGCACGACCGCGGCGATCGACATCAGGTCGTAGTCGCCCTGCGAGCCGATCGTCGGGCTGCCGACGCTGAGCCGGGCCAGGAGCAGCAGTCCCGCGAGCCCGGCGAGCACCGAGCACAGCACGTGGGCCACCACGACCGGCACCGAGGTGCGGATGCCGGAGAGCCGGGCGACCTCGCGGTTGCCGCCGACGGCGTAGATCTGGTGGCCGGTGCGGGTCTTGCGCAGCAGCACGATCGCCAGGGCCGCGCAGCCGAGCATGATCAGCGTCGAGACCGGCACCGGGCCGATCTGGTTGGCGCCGATCAGCCGGAACGAGCGCGGCGCGGAGCCGTGGCTGCCCTGGTAGTGGGTGGCGAGGTAGCCGCTGACGATCAGGCCCATGCCGAGCGTCGCGACGAAACCGTGTACGCCGAGCAGGCTGACCACCAGGCCGTTGACCAGCCCGATGCCGGCGGCGACCAGGATCGTGACGGCGACCGCGCGCGGCACGTTGCCGCTCTGGCCGGCCATGATGCCGCCGGCGACCACGCTGCTGAGGCTGGTCACGAACGGCACCGACAGGTCGAGGCTGCCGACCAGGATGACCAGCGTCTGCCCGATCGCGATGAAGCCGAGCACGCTGGTGAAGGTCAGGATCGCGCGGATGTTGCCGGTGCTGAAGAAGTTGCGGTCGTGCAGCCCGGTCAGGATCGCGCCGATCACGATGGCCGCGGCCAGGACGATGTAGACGATGCCGGTGGAGGTCAGTCGGCGGTTCATCAGGCCACCTCTCGCGGGGTGACGCCGGTGGCCAGCTGCAGCACGGTCTCCTCGGTGGAGCCGGCCGGCAGCTCACCGGCGAGGCGGCCGTCGCGCATGACCAGGATCCGGTCGGACATGCCGATCACTTCGGGCAGCTCGCTGGAGACCATCAGTACGGCGACCCCCTGGGCGGCCAGGGCCCGCATCAGCTCGTAGATCGAGTGCTTGGCGCCGACGTCGATGCCGCGGGTCGGCTCGTCCATCAGCACCACGCGCGGGTTGGTGGCCAGCCAGCGGGCCAGCACCACCTTCTGCTGGTTGCCGCCGGAGAGGAACTGCACCTCCTGGTCCATCGCCCGCGCGGAGACGGCGAGCGAGGAGAGGAGGCCGGGTACCTCGCGCCGCGCCTGGCCGGTACGCCGCGGGAACGCGCTGCGCACCACGCCCAGCGCGTTGTCGAAGATCGTCTGGTTGAGCGCGAGGCCGGTGGCCTTGCGGTCCTCGGTGATCATGGCGAAGCCGGCGCGGATCGCGGCGCGGGGCGACTTGGGCCGGATCGGCCTTGCCGTCGAGCAGCATCTCGCCGCGGGTCAGCGCGGTGACGCCGAAGACCGCCTCGAGCAGCTCGGTGCGACCCGAGCCCTGGAGCCCGGAGATGCCGACGATCTCGCCGGCGCGCAGGGTGAGGTCGATGCCGTCGACGTAGCCGTTGCCGGCGTCGCGCAGCTCGAGCCGCGGCTCGCCGACCTCGGTGCCGGGCAGCGGGTCGGGGAAGAAGGAGGAGATCGAGCGGCCGACCATCAGCCGCACCAGCTCGGCGTCGTCGAGCTCCTCGGAGGCCTTGGTCGCGACCTGGGCGCCGTCCTTGAGCACGATGATCGTGTCGCAGAGCTCGAAGATCTCCTTGAGCCGGTGGGAGACGTAGAGGATCCCGACACCGCGGGCGGTGAGGCGCTCGATGATCGCGTAGAGCAGCTCGACCTCGTGCTCGGCCAGCGCGGCGGTGGGCTCGTCCATCTGGATGATCCGGGCGTCGTAGCTCATCGCCTTGGCGATCTCGACGATCTGCTGCTCGGCGACGCTGAGCGAGCGGACCCGCTGTCCGGCCCGCAGGCCGGTCACGCCGAGGTCGTCGAGCAGGCGCTCGGTGTCGCGGTGCATCTGTGCCGGTGTCGACCAGGCCGCGGCGGCGGGGCTCGCGGCCGAGGTAGATGTTCTCGGCGACGGTGCGCTCGGGCAGGAGGTTGAACTCCTGGAAGACCGTGGACAGCCCGGCCTGCTGGGCCTGCACCGGGTGGCTGAACGAGACCTGCTGCGCCGTCGAGCTCGACCGAGCCCTCGTCGGCCTGGTGCACGCCGGCCAGGATCTTCATCAGGGTCGACTTGCCGGCCCCGTTCTCGCCGACCAGCCCGACGACCTGGCCGGGGCTCAGGTCGAGGCTCACGTCATCGAGCACGCGGTGACCGACGAAGCTCTTGGACAGTCCGCGGACGCGGAGCAGAGGCTCGGGCACGGGCTCACTGTGGCACCGGTCACGCACTTTTGTCGAGGGGTCGGCAGAAGTTCTTTGCTGGACGTACGAAAGTTTGCGTGCTTCACTTCCGATCGTGCGGACCAGCGACGTCTTCGAGCTCCTGCGTGACGGGACGCCCCGCACCCGGGCCCAGCTCGCGGACGCCTCGGGCCTGGCCCGGTCGACCATCGCGGCGCGGATCGACGTGCTGATGCGGCTCGGCCTGGTGGCGCCGTACGGCGGCGGCGTCTCGACCGGCGGCCGCCCGCCCTCACTGCTCGCGATGAACCCCCGCGCGCGGGTCGTGGCCGGGGTCGACATCGGCGCCAGCCACGCGACGGCCGGCCTGGCCGACCTCGCCGGCACCGTCCTCGCCGAGCGCCGCGCCGACCTCGACGTCGCGACCGGCCCCGAGCACGTGCTGGGCTGGGCCGAGAAGGTGATCGGCGAGCTGCTCGACGACCAGAAGCGCAGCGTCGCCGAGCTGTCCGCGATCGGCATCGGCCTGCCCGGCCCGGTCGAGCACTCCACCGGCCGCGCGATCAACCCGCCGATCATGCCCGGCTGGGACCGCTACGACGTGCCCGCTCACGTGCAGGGCGCGTACGACGTGCCGGTGCTGATCGACAACGACGTCAACATCATGGCGCTGGGCGAGCAGCACGCCCACCTGCCCGACGTACAGGACCTGGTCTTCATCAAGGTCTCGACCGGCATCGGCGCCGGTCTGATCTCCGGCGGCGAGCTGCAGCGCGGTGCGCAGGGCACCGCCGGCGACCTCGGCCACGTGCGCGTGGTGCGCGCCGACGGCGTCATCTGCCGCTGCGGCAACGAGGGCTGCCTCGAGGCGATCGCGGCCGGCCCGGCTCTGGCGCGGGCGCTGCAGGACGCCGGAGTCGCGGCCGCAGACCGGCCAGGACGTCGTCGATCTCGTACGCAGCGGCGACCCCGTCGCCGCTCAGGTGGTGCGCCAGGCCGGCCGCGACCTCGGCGAGGTCGTCGCCACCCTGGTCAACGTGATCAACCCGTCGGCGATCGTGATCGGCGGCGCCCTGGCCGACGCCGGCGAGAGCCTGATCGCCGGCATCCGCGAGGTCGTCTACCAGCGCTCCCTGCCCCTGGCCACCGAGCACCTCACGGATCATCACCTCGCAGGCCGGCGAGCGGGCCGGTGTCATCGGAGCCGCCGCCCTGGCCATCGGCCACGTGCTCGCCCCCGAGTCGATCGACAGGGCCAGCGTCGCGTTGATGGGTAGCTGACCGGAGGAACGAGTGCGCGTCTAGGCGGTGAAACGACCGCGTCGGGTTTCGGGAAGGTAGCGCGAGCGAGGCGACGGCGTCAGGGGGTTTCGGTGGTCGAGTATCGCGAGCGAGGAACGAGCGAGCGCGTATCGAGACACCAGCTGACCAGCTTCCAGATCTCCGGCAGCCGAGCGGCCTCGTCGGCGCCGACCTCGCGGAAGATCGTCACCGCGCGCTTGAGGTGCGCCATCGACTCGTCGTCCTGGCCGGCCGCGTGATGCAGGTCGGCCAGGTTGTTCTCGAGCGCGGCCTCGCGGTGGCGGTCGCCGTAGCGGGAGCAGAGCGCGAGGGCGCTCTCGGTGAGCTCGAGCGCGGCCGGCAGGTCGTCCGCGTCGCGCCGGAGGAGCGCCAGGTTGTTGAGCGCGGCGGCCTCGGCGGGGGCGTCGTCCAGCTCCCGGGCCAGCACGAGGCTGCGCTCGAGGTGCTCGAGCGCGGCGTCGGCTTCGCCTTCGGTGCGCGCGAGCACGCCCAGCATGTTGTGCGCCTGCGCCTCTGCCCGCCGGTCGCTCGCGGCCTCCGCCAGCGCGAGCGCGTCGCGAGCGAGCTCCGCAGCGCGGGCCGGATCGCCGGCGTGGAACAAGGTCAGCCCCAGGTCGGCCTGCGCCCGAGCCCGCAGTCCCTGCTGCTCGTCGGTGGCCGCAGCCAGCGCCGCGAGCAGGTGCGACTCGGCGCGTTCCCACTCGCCGCGACGATGGTGGACGTTGCCGAGCTTGTGCTCGATCGCCGCAAGCGCCTCCGGCGCCTCCGTGTACGCCGCCGCCGCTTCGTACGCCGCCAGCGCGCCGCCGTAGTCGCCGAGCACCGTGCGCAGGTCGCCGGTCCGCTCGTGGATGGCCGCGACATCGGGGTGGCCGAGGGCGAGCGCCGACTGCAGGTGCTCGAGCGCGTCGGCGTGGGCGTACAGCGACGCGGCATGCTCGGCCGCGAGCCGGTAGTGCTCGGCAGCGCCCGCCTGGTCACCGGCCAGGCGCAGATGCTGGGCCACGAGAGCGGCGCGCTCGCCACCAGGTCGCGGGCCCGACAGCGCGGCGGCCACCCGGCCGTGGAGCAGCTGGCGGCGGGCCAGCGCGGTCCGCTCGTAGACCAGCTCGCGCAGCTTCTGGTGCGAGAAGTCGTAACCGCCATCGCCCTCCCGGACCACGCCGTGTGTCACCAGCTCCTCGAGCGCGCCCACGGTCTCCTCATCGCTGCGGCCGCTCGCCCGGCGCAGCGTCTCCGCATCGAAGGACCGCCCGATCGCCGCGGCGGCGCCGAGCACCTGACGCGCGGTCTCGCCGAGGCCCGCGATCCGCCCGTCGAGCAGTCCCTTGGCCTGGGACGAGAGGGTCGCCTCGCCCCCGACGCCCATGCCCGCCAGGTACTCGGCGACGAACAACGGCAACCCCTCGCTCTCGAGGTAGACCCGGCGTTCGAGATCGGGCGTCGATCCGCCGGGCACCATCGACCGCACCAGCCCGCCGACCTCGTCCTCGTCGAGGCGGCCGGGGCTCACGATCGTGGCCCGGCCGTCGCGGGCCAGGTCGACCGCGAGGCGACGGAGCCGGTGCCCGGGCGGCACCCGCTCGGTCCGCCAGCCCAGCACGAGCAGCAGCGACCGGCCGGTGAGCCGGCGGCCGAGATAGGCGATCGCCTCGAGCGTCGCCTCATCAGCCGCGTGTACGTCGTCGAGGAAGACCACGCCTGGCCTCCGGACCGGCGCACGTCGCACCGAGCACGGCTGCCACCCCTTCGAGCAGGCGCACCTGCGCGCCCGGCCCACCGAGCGGCATCAGCTCGGCCGCGTCCGCGGCCAGGTCCGCGAGCTCCGGCAACAGCAGCGCCGCGTCCGCGAGACGCTGGGCCGGCACTGCGGCCTGCCAGCGCTGGCCGTCCCTGGCCGCCTCGCGCAGCAGCTCGACCACGGCTCCGTAGGGGAGGCCGGCCTCGTCGTCGTGGCAGCGGGCCTCGAGCACCACGGCGCCGGCGGCGCGGGCTCGACGGGTCAGCTCGCTGGCCAGGCGGGTCTTGCCGATGCCGGCCTCACCTTCGATCACCGCCAGCCCACCGTCGGGTCGAGCTGCTGCGTGCGCCTCGATCAGCGCCGCGAGCTCCTCCTCGCGCCCGACCAGCCGCAGCTCGTCGGGTGGCTCGGCGGGCTGGGCGCGGTCGGCGGGCGGCGCCGGCTCGACGCGTTCGGGCGGCGGCAGGGTGCCGTCGTTGACCTGGGCGCAGAGCGTCGCCGTCTCCTCGAGCGGGGCGACGCCGAGCTCCTCGCTCAGCGTCCGCACGCAGGTCCGGTACTGCTCGAGGGCCGCCGCGCGGTCGCCGTTCCAGGCGTAGAGGCGGATCAGCTCGCGATGCGCCGGCTCGTGCAGGGGATCGATGGCGAGCCAGCGCCGGGCGCAGACCAACGCCTCCGAGAGCTCGCCACGCGCCGCGAGCTGGCCGACGAGGCGGCGTAGCGCCGAGGCCAGCTCGGATCGGAGGGCGTCGGCTTCCTCCACCTGCCAGTCGTCGAAGTCCGGGCTGTCGCGCAGCGAGAACCCCTCGAGGAAGTCGCCGGGGAAGAGCGCGACGGCTTCGCGCAGGCCGGGCTCCGAGGCCGGCTCCGCCGCCAGCTCGCGGAACCGCTCGACGTCCAGCCGCAGGCCCGGCCCCCGACGTAGCGCGATCCCGTCGCCCGCCGTATCGATCCACTCCTCGCCGATGCCCTTGCGCAGGGTGGAGAGCGTGCGGCGCAGCGCTCCCCGCGTCCGCTCCGGGTCGTGTCCGGGATACAGCAGCTCGCACAACGAGTCCCGAGACCGCGGGCGCTCGCTCTGCGCGAGGTGGGCGAGCAGCGCCATCGCCTTGCGCGTCTCGAACACCACCGGCTCGCCCTCCCGGGTGACCCGGGGAGAGCCGAGCAGCGTGATCTCGACGACCATTCCGTGACGGTAGCGGCACCGGACCGGGTTTCGTAACGGACGATTCCGTAACGGATCCCGGACGGGTAGCCGGTGAGGTGGCAATCATGAGATCGCACACCGTCACGGCCATCGCCCTCGTCACGGTGGCTATCGCATCGTTGCCCGCCTGCGGGTCGGACGATCCGGAGCCCACCTCGCAGTCGACCACGGACTCGTCGCCGTCAGCGGCTTCGTCCCTCGGGGAGGCGTCCGAAGCCCCGGATCCGATGGCCGAACCCGTCGTCGACGGAATGTTCTCCGCAGCGGGTGACTATCAGCTCGCAGTGCGGTGCTGGGGAGAGGGCTCGCCCACCGTCGTGTACGACGCGGGCACCGATGACACGGGAATCGGCCAGGCGCAGGGGAGCTCGGTGGTGCGGGAGCTGGCGTCACGAACGCGAGTGTGCAGCTACGACCGCGCGGGCATCGGCGCAAGCGATCCCGCGCCGCAGCGGGAGCGCCATCTCGACGACGTCGTCAACGACCTCCACGCCGTCCTGATCGAGGCCGGTATCGACCCGCCGTACCTGATGGTGGGTTCCTCGGGAGGCGGCTTCGATGTCTTTCATCACGCCGGCCGCTATCCGGCCGACGTCGCCGCTCTCGTCATGCTCGACGTGCCGCGCGGACAGGCCGACATTCCTGAGGGCGAGATCCCGCCGTGGAACAGCCCGCTGAATCCCGAGCACATGGACTACTACGCGGTCGAACGCCAGATGGCCCTCGAGCGCCTGCCCATCCCGCCCATCCCGGTGACAGTGGTCACCGCGGCGCAGGGCCAGTCCGCTGACCCCAAGGAGCAGCGCGTGTGGTTGAAGGGCAGCTCGGATCCGAGACAGGTCATCGTCGAGAGCGGCCACGACGTGTTCAACGAGAACCCCGACGCGGTGCTCAAGGAGATCCTCAAGCTGCTCGCCGGCCAGCCGGACCCGACGGCGCCCTCCGCGAGCGCGGCGGCACTCGACGGCGTCGTGACGATCGACGGGGACCGCGGCCTCTACGTGCGCTGCACCGGCACGGGCTCGCCCACGGTGATCCTGGAGGCTGGCGACGATGATGACATCGCGTCGTACGGCTTCGCCGAGCGTGCCCTCTCGGAGGTCACCCGCACCTGCGTCTACGACCGGGCCAACCTCGGTCAGAGCGATCCGGACCCGGGTCCGAGGGGACTGAAGGAGCTCGTCGGCGACTTCGAGAACCTCATCGAGGCGGCGGACATCCCCGGACCCTACGTCCTGGTCGGCACGTCCGGCGGCGGCTACATCTCCGCCGGCTACGCGGTCGAGCACCCGCGACAGGTGGCCGGCATGGTGTTCGTGGAGGTGCCTGGGCCGTTCTGGAACCCGCCGCGGTGGCTCGTCGAAGTCGCCACCTGGGACCACCGGGAGAACGTGGAGAACCGTGACTACCTGCGGGTGGAGAAGGAGGCTTGGGCCGCGCGTAGGCAGATCGGTGACATCCCGCTGACGGTGATCAGCAACGAGTACTCGGCCGGCGAGATCGCCGCGGCAGAGTTCCCGGAAGAGCGTCTCGGCATGCGCAGGAACGTTCAGGTCCAGCGCGGCTGGTTCGTCCTCAGCCCGCTCGCGGAGCAGCTCGTGGTGCACACGGGCCACGCCGTCGAGGAGGCCGACCCGGAGCTGGTGCTCGACGCGATTCTCGATGTTGTGGAGGAGGCGCGATGACTCCCCGGAGCGCCAGCAGCCTCCTTGCCGCCGTGCTGGTGGTGACGATGACCGTCAGCTGCGGGGGTGACCCCGACTCGCCGGAACCTGCGGCTACCCCCACGACGGAGGAGACGGTCACTGCGACCACTGACGCCGATCTCGTCGACGTCGGACCGCACTCGCTCCACGCCGAATGCTCCGGCGCCGGCGCAGGTCCCACCGTCGTCTTCCTGCACGGCCTGGGAGGAGAGGGTGAGGACTGGTTGCCGACCATCAACGGCCTGGGCGGCACGCGGACCTGCTGGTACGACCGGCTCAACGTGGGGCGGAGCGACTCCGACCCTGCCCGCCACAGCGCCCTCGACAGCGTCACGGACTTGCACGCGCTCCTGACCGAGATCGGCGGTGGTGGCCCGTACCTCCTGGTCGGCCACTCCTACGGCGGTCTCCTGGCAGAGATGTACGCCGCCACGTATCCCGCCGAGGTCTCGGGGCTGGTGCTGGTCGACGCGACGCTGACCTTGGAGACGACTCTGGACCCACCCTCGACGGTGCCAGCCGTCAAGGCGGAGATGAACGACAACGGCGAGAATCTCGATGCCTACGAGGGCTATGCCCAGGCGCGTCGGCTGGAGGCGGACCTGCCCGACATTCCTGTCACCTACATCCTCGCCGAGGAGATGGACCTCCCGGCCGAGTGGTCGCCGCGGGAGTATCGGCGGCGCGTGGTTGCTTGGATCGACAGCCTTCCCCGAGGAGAGCTGGTCTCGTGCCCGTGCGACCACCACATCCCTCGTAGCGCGCCGGCGCTCATCGCCCAGACGATCCAACACCTGGCTGACGAGGGCACCGCTGAGGGCGCCAGGCTTCACGACATCGGTGACCGTGAGCTCCTGCTGGATTGTCGTGGCACGGGCTCGCCGACGGTGATCCTCGAGCCAGGACAGGGAGACAGCCGGAGCGACTTCGAGGCCATCCAGGATGCGCTCGCGGCGACGCTCACCGCCTGCACCTACGACCGCGCGAACGTGGGACAGAGCGGAACCGCGCCGACGCCGCGGACCTCACTCGATGTCGTCGAGGATCTCCATGCGTTGCTGGGGGCGGCGGACGTCGCGCCGCCGTACGTGCTCGCCGGCGCGTCCGCCGGGGGGTTCTTCGCAATGCACTTCGCCCGACAACACCCGGACGAGGTCATCGGTGTGCTCGCAATGAACCCACCTCCGCTGGCAACGGACTGGGTGAAGCGGGCATATCCCCTGTTGTCGGCGGCGGAGGTCTCGGAAGAGAAGGCGTTCCTCCACGGGGACAACCCGGAGTCCTACGACTGGGCGGCGAGTGGTCCACAGCTGGTGTCGGCGCCCGCGCCCGACGTGCCGTTCGTTCTCCTCCACTCGACCGTCGCCCAATGCGAAGGGGAGATCGGGGCCTGCTCGAAGACCGCCGACCTATACCTCGAACTCGGCGAGGAGTACGCCGCGGCGTGGCCCGCTGGGCGCTTCGAGGCGGTCGACCTCGTGCACGCGATCCACCTCGCCGACCAGGCGAAGGTGGTCGGGATCATCGAAGAGCTGGCGGCGCAGTGACGACCGCGTCATTGGAGAAGAGCCAAGTCGCTATGCACCGGCTCCGGCGTCCGCGAGGATGCGCGCCCATGACCGCATCGACTGCGGGGACCTCGGAGGCGGCGACGCGCCCGAGGCTCCCGTGGGTCCTGCTGTCGATCACCGTCGTGCTCGTCCTGTCGATGTTCGTCCTCTCGATCGGCCAGGAGGAGGAGTTCGACACGATCTTCTACGGGGCGCTGGCGCTCGCCCTGGGCACGACGGGTGCGTTCGTCGCCTCCCGGCAGCCAGCCAACCCGATCGGCTGGCTTTTCTGCGCGATGGGCCTGTGGGGCGGCTTGATCGAGCTGTGGGAGTCGTTCAGCTATCACTCGCTGCCCACCGGCGACGCGGGCGCCTGGTTCATCGGCTGGAGCTGGATCGTCGACCTCTCCTGCTACGCCGTGGTCTTCCTGTTGTTCCCGACCGGGAGGCTGGTCTCGGCCCGGTGGCGCTGGGTTCTCTGGGTAGTGGCGGCAGCCTGCGTCTTCGCGATTCCCGGTCAGTCGCTGAACCCCGAGAACCCCGACAACCCGCTCACTGTCGACAGCCCGGTGCTGGAGACGGCGTTCATCGCCGGGATGTTGCTGCTGCTCGTCGCGATCGTCGGCTCGATCGCCTCGCTGGTGGTCCGCTACCGGCGAGCGGTCGGCATCGAGCGTCTCCAGCTGCGGCAGCTGGTGTTCGCGGCCGTCGCGTTCGTCCCGATCATGGTGGTGGCGGTCCCGTTCTACTACGACTCGGTCCTGGTCCAGGCGGCCGTGGGCTTGGGGCTGCTCGCCCTGCCCGTGGCTGCCGGCCTCGCGATCCTGCGCTACCGGCTCTACGACATCGACGTCGTGATCAACCGGGCGCTGGTCTACGGCTCGCTGACCGCCACTCTCGCCGGCGTGTACGTCGGCAGCGTGCTGCTTCTCCAGCTGGTCCTGAGCGGTCTCACCGAGGGCTCCGGGCTCGCGGTCGCCGCGTCCACGCTGGCGGTCGCGGCCCTGTTCCGGCCCGCCCGCGGTCGGATCCAGAAGGTGGTCGACAGTCGCTTCTTCCGCAGCCGCTACGACGCGACGCGAACGATCGAGGCCTTCGGCGCCCGGCTGCGCGACGAGGTCGACCTCAGCGCGTTGAGCAATGACCTGAAAGCCGTTGTAGTGGAGACGATGCGGCCCGACCACGTGTCGCTGTGGCTGCGCGGCGCTGATGGCGGCGTGCGATGAGTACTCGCCGCCTCACGATCGCGGCCTGGTCGGTCGCTGCCGTCACTACTGCGCTGGGGCTGGCGTGCATCCTCCTCGAGGCCGTCGGACCTGGTCCGGCGGCGTCGAGTGCGGATCCCGAGGCCAGCGCGGGCGGCGTCGGCTTCGTCGCCATCCAGGTGGTCATGGCGGTGGCCTTCGCCATCCTGGGCGCGGTGGTGGTGTCCCGTCAGCCGCGCAACCCGGTGGGCTGGCTGATGGTGCTCATCGGGTTCTTCTTCATGTACATCGCCTTGAGCAACGAGCTGTACCTGCAGGTCGTCCTCAACACCGGAGAGACCCCTGGCATCGTCGCCTACGCCCTGTGGGCGGGCAACTGGGCGTGGGTCTTCGCCATCCTTCCCGGATTCACCTTCCTCCCCCTTCTCTTCCCGACCGGCCGTCCGCTGACAGCGCGCTGGCGGGCGGTGACCTGGTTCGCCGCCGCCGCATTGGCACTGGCATTCGTCGGCTCGGCGTTCAAAGCGGGGCCGCTCGACGGCACCAAGGCAGTCGAGAACCCGGTGGGCATTGACTCCCCAGTGATCGGGATCATCGAGGGCATAGCGGCGTTCTGCCTCTTTCCAGCGCTGCTGGTTTCGATCCCCTCGCTCATCTTGAGGTTCCGACGCTCGTCCGGCCCAGAGCGGGAGCAGATCAAGTGGGTCGCTTCAGCCGCGTTGTTGCTCCCCATCACAGCGGCAGTTGGTACGGCCGTGGGTAACGACTACACCTGGCCTCTGATCCTCGTCGCCATGTTGGTGATGGCCATCGCGATCACCGTGGCGATGCTGCGCTACCGGCTCTACGACATCGATGTCGTGATCAACCGGGCCCTGGTCTACGGCTCGCTGACCGCCACCCTCGCTGGTCGTGTACGTCGGCAGCGTGCTGCTGCTCCAGCTGGCGCTGAGTGGCCTCACCGAGGGCTCGGGGCTTGCGGTCGCGGCGTCCACGCTGGCGGTCGCGGCGCTGTTCCGGCCCGCCCGTGGGCGGATCCAGAAGGTGGTGGACCGTCGCTTCTTCCGCAGCCGCTACGACGCCGCACGCGAACGATCGAGGCCTTCGGTGCCCGGCTGCGCGACGAGGTCGACCTGACCATGCTGAGCGCCGACCTCCAGGCCGTCGTCGTGGAGACGATGCGACCCGACCACGTGTCGCTGTGGCTGCGTGCTCCCGGAGTCTCTCGATGAGCCGGCCGGCGATCGCCGCCTGGGTCTGGTGCGGAGCGTCCGTGGCGCTGGGCGCTGCGCGCATCGTCCTGGCCATCGCGGACCCGGCGTCGTCGGACGCCGCCAGCGCTCCCGGGGTGTCCGGGGGCGGCGTACCCGTTGCCGTGTTCGAGGGCGTGACGTTGGCGGCGATCGCAGTCATCGGAGCCTTGGTCGCCTCACGGGAACCGCGTAACCCGATCGGCTGGATCCTGAGCGCCATCTCCTTCTTCCTGGGCGTTCTCATCTTCACCGCACACCTGTTCTGGGCTCTCTACCTAGGTGACGAGAGGACGAGCGGCGCCGCGCTGTTCGTCGCGTGGTTGGGCTGGAGCTGGGTGCCGGCCATGGTTCCCGCGTTGACGCTGTTCCCCCTGTACTTCCCATCCGGCCGCCCACCGACCCCGCGGTGGAGGTGGGTCGAATGGTTGGCCCTGCTGTGCCTTCCCACGATGTTCGTCAACCAGGCCTTCGTTCCCGGACGCTTCGAGGAGTATCCAGTCGCGAACCCGGTCGGAGCGGAAGGCGGTCTCGGCACCATCGTCGATGTCCTGGGTCTGGTGGCGTTCGGCGCCATGCTCATCGCCATGGTGGGGGCTGCAGCGTCGTTGGTGGTGCGCTTCCGCCGCTCCCACGGCGAGGAACGGCTGCAGATAAAGTGGGTTGTCGCCGCGGCGGTGCTGTTCGTCGTCATCTTCGTCTTCCCGGCGGACATCTTCCTGGGTGACGACGTCGGGTTTGCCAGCCTGCTGGTCGGCCTGCTGATCGTCGCCGGCGCGGTGGCCATCTCCATCCTGAAGTACCGCCTCTACGACATCGACGTCGTGATCAACCGGGCGCTGGTCTACGGCTCGCTGACCGCCACCCTCGCTGCCGTGTACGTCGGCAGCGTGCTGCTCCTGCAGCTGGCTCTGAGCGACCTCACGCAGGGGTCGGGGCTGGCAGTCGCGGCATCGACCCTGGCGGTCGCTGCACTGTTCCGGCCGGTGCGGGCGCGGATCCAGAGAACGGTGGACCGCCGCTTCTTCCGTAGCCGCTACGACGCGAGGCTGACCATCGAGCGGTTCGGTGCCCGGCTTCGCGACGAGGTCGACCTCAGCGCGCTGAGTGCGGACCTCCAGGCCGTCGTCGTGGAGACGATGCGGCCGGCTCATCTGTCGTTGTGGCTCCGGACTCCGGGAGGGGGCGCATGACCGCCAAGCGCGGCTCCTGGGGGATCGCGGCTTTGACCGTCGTCCTGACCGTGGCGGCCCCGGTGGTCGCGACCATCGACGGGTATCGCCTGGCCCTCGCCTCGGACGTCTTCATCTGGGGAATCACCCTTGCGTTCATGGTCACCGGCCACCTGATCGCCACCCGCCAACCTGGCAACGCGATCGGCTGGCTGTTCCTCGGAGTGGGGGCGTCCGCGGCCTTGGGCGGGCTGGCAGGCGCCTACGCTGACTACTTCGTCGAGACCGGGGCCGGATCGAAGGCGCTGGGCCAGACCGCCGCGTGGTACGGCGAGCTTTCCTGGATGCCGTTCATCCTCGTGCCCGCGACGTTTCTGCTCCTGCTGTTCCCGGACGGTCACCTGCTCACGCCGCGGTGGCGCGGTGATCGCCTGGGCCGCAGGCGCGGGGATCATCGGCAACTTCGCGGCTGAGGGGACGCATCCCGGAGCGATCCCGGACCAGCCGCAGCTCCAGAATCCCTACGCGGTGGACAGCCTTGCCCGTGAGGTGCTGGCGGTGCTGGTCGTTCTCGCGCTCGTCGTCGGCCTGATCGGTTCCGCCGCCTCCGTGGTGCTCCGGTTCCGCCGGGCCCGCGGCGAGCAACGTCAGCAGATGAAGTGGATCGCTTACGCCGGCGCGCTGGCTGCGGCGTCGATCGTGGTGATGGTCCCGCTCTACGAGGTCGTCGGGGAGCGTGTGGCCAACGCGACCATGATGCTGAGCATCATCGGTGTACCGGTGGCGACGGCGGTCGCGATCCTGCGTTACCGGCTCTACGACATCGACGTCGTGATCAACCGGACCCTGGTCTACGGCTCGCTCACCGCCACCCTGGCCGGCGTCTATGTCGGCAGCGTGCTGCTCCTGCAGCTGGCCTTGAGCGGTCTCACCCAAGGGTCGGGCCTCGCGGTGGCGGCGTCGACGTTGGCGGTCGCGGCCCTGTTCCGGCCGGTGCGAGGCCGGATCCAGAGCATCGTGGACCGCCGCTTCTTCCGCAGCCGCTACGACGCGGCGCAGACGATCGAGCTGTTCGGTGCCCGCTTGCGCGACCAGGTCGATCTCACGGCACTGAGCGCCGACCTGCAGGCCGTGGTTGCGGACACGATGCGGCCCGACCATGTGTCGCTGTGGCTGCGGACTCCGGGAGCGAGCGCATGAGCGCGCGACTCGTCTCCTGGGCGGTCCCCGGCGTCGCTGCTGTCATCACCGCCGCGGCGGCCGTCATCTCGCTGATCGGTGGGGATCGGCTGGAGGTCGAGAGGGACGTGTTCATCTGGGCGATCACCCTCGTGTTCCTGGTCGCCGGCCACGTGATCGCTACCCGCCAGCCGCGCAACCCGATCGGGTGGATCTTCCTGGGAGGCGGCGTCTCCGCGGCCCTGGCCAGGCTGTCCGGCGCCTACGGTGACTACTGGCTGGACACGGGAGAGGGCCCTCGTGCCCTCGGTCAGACGGCGGCGGCCTACGGCGAGATCTCCTGGGTCCCGTTCGTCCTCGTGCCGGCGACGTTCCTGCTGCTGCTGTTCCCCGACGGGCGGCTGCTGTCGAGCCGGTGGCGCCCGGTGGCCTGGTGCGCGGTCGTGGGCATCGTGGGTGTCGTCGTCACCACGGTCCTGAAACCTGGCACGCTCGAGGACCATCCCGACTTCCCGAACCCCTACGGCGTCGAGAGCTCGCTCCTCACGGCCCTCGAGGGGCCGGCGTACCTCGCACTGATGGTCGGGCTGCTGGGCTCGGCCGCCTCCTTGGTCCTGAGGTTCCGCCGGGCCCGGGGCGAGCAACGCCAGCAGATGAAGTGGATCGCCCTGGCCGGCGCCCTGGCAGCCATCGTGATCCCGATGATGTTCGTGTTCTACGAGTACCTCGGACAGGGCTTTGCCGACGGCGCGATCATGCTCAGCATCCTGGGTCTTCCGGCGGCGACCGCGGTCGCGATCATGCGCTACCGGCTCTACGACATCGACGTCGTGATCAACCGGACGCTGGTCTACGGCTCGCTGACCGCCACCCTCGCCGGTGTGTACGTCGGCAGCGTGCTGTTGCTGCAGCTGGTGCTGAGCGACCTCACCCAGGGGTCGGGGCTGGCGGTCGCGGCGTCGACGCTGGCGGTCGCGGCCCTGTTCCGGCCGGTGCGGACCCGGATCCAGCAGATCGTGGATCGCCGCTTCTTCCGCAGCCGCTACGACGCGGCGCAGACGATCGAGCTGTTCGGCGCCCGGCTGCGCGACGAGGTCGACCTCGCCGCGCTGAGCGCCGACCTCCAGAGCCGTGGTGAAGGAGACGATGCGGCCCGCGCACGTCTCGCTGTGGCTGCGCGACGCCGGAGTCGACGCCATGAGCGCGCGCGTCGAGCCGGAGTGGGCGATGGTGACGGTGATGTTCGTCGACATCCGCGGCTTCACGACGTTCGCCGACCGCTCGACGGCCCGCGAGGCGACCGACTACCTCAACGAGTTCTTCGAGGTCATCGTCCCCGTCGTGCTGGCGCACGGCGGCCACGTCAACAAGCTGCTCGGCGACGGCCTGCTCGGCGTCTTCGGCGCACCGGACCCGCTGCCCGACCACGCCGACCAGGCCCTCGCGGCCGGGCTGGGCCATGCTCGAGGCCGTCGACGCGCGGATGGGGGACCGCTGCCGGATCGGGATCGGTCTCAACTCCGGGCTCGTGCTGGTCGGCACCATCGGGGGCAGCGGCTACACCGAGCTGGGGGTGATCGGAGATCCGGTCAACGTCGCCGCGCGCGTCGAGGCCGCGACCCGCGACCGCGGTGAGTCCCTCCTGCTGACCGAGGCGACCCGCTGCCTGTTGGAGAACCCCGACCCAAGCCTGCGGCTGACGCCGAGGGGTTCGGTGACGGTGAAAGGCAAGGCACAGCCGATCGTCGTACACGGCTTTGAGTCTCGTAACGCTTTCCGGACGCCTCCGGCCTAGAAAGGAACTGTGATGAGCACGTCGATCAAGAGGCCACGAGGCAGGTTGCGCCGCGGTGCGCGCGCGGCCGACGCGGCGGGCGCTCCCGAGGTCGCGTCGCTGGCGGCGACCACGCAGAGCCCGGTGGAGATCGCCCCCAACGACCCGTTGCTCGCCTACCTCCAGTCGGCGGGCGGTGCGGTCGACATCGACGCGCTCGAGCTCGACTCCGACGCCGTCCGCGAGCTGAAGGCCGCGGGGGTGAAGCTGGCGATCCCGCTGGTCAGCCAGGGCGAGCTGATCGGCGTGCTCAACCTCGGCGCGCGGCTGTCCGAGCAGGAGTACTCCTCCGACGACCGCCGGCTGCTCGACAACCTCGCCGGGCAGGCGGCCCCGGCGCTGCGGGTCGGCCAGCTCGTGCGCGAGCAGGAGGCCGAGGCGGTGACCCGCCAGCGCTACGAGCAGGAGCTCGAGGTCGCCCGGCTGATCCAGTCGCACTTCCTGCCCAAGACGCTTCCCGACCTGCCCGGCTGGCAGATCGCGGCCTGCTACCAGCCGGCGCGCGAGGTCGGCGGCGACTTCTACGACGTCATCCCGCTGCCCGACGGGCGGTTCGGCTTCGTCGTCGGCGACGTCACCGACAAGGGCGTGCCCGCCGCGCTGGTGATGTCGGCGACCCGCAGCCTGCTGCGCGCGTCGGCCCAGCGGCTGATCGAGCCCGGAGTGGTGCTGGAGCGGGTCAACGAGCAGCTGTGCCCGGACATGCCCGAGAAGATGTTCGTCACCTGTCTCTACGGCGTGCTCGACCCCGCGACCGGCCACCTGCGGTTCGCCAACGCCGGCCACGACCTGCCCTACGTCAAGACCGCCAACGGCGTCGTCGAGCTGCGGGCGCGCGGGATGCCGCTCGGGCTGATGGCCGGCATGTCGTATGAGGAGAAGGAGATCGTGCTGGCGCCGGGCGACAGCGTGCTGCTGCACTCCGACGGCGTGGTCGAGGCCCACGATCCCGACCGCGGCATGTTCGGCTTCCCGCGCCTGATGCAGACGGTCGCCGACTCACCGAGCGGCCAGGCGCTGATCGACCGGGTGCTGAGCGACCTCCACGAGTTCACCGGGCCCGGCGCCGAGCAGGAGGACGACATCACCATGGTCACGCTGGAGCGCTCGCCCGAGCGGCGGCTGCTCGCCGAGTTCGAGCTGCCGAGCGCTGCCGGCAACGAGCGGGAGGCGATCGACCGGGTCACCAGCGCGATCAACGGAGTCGGCCTCGAGCCGGCCCGGCTCGACCGACTGAAGACCGCCGTCGGCGAAGCCACGATGAACGCGATGGAGCACGGCAACAAGTACGACGCCGGCCTGTCCGTCGCGATCCGGGTGCTCCAGGACGCGGACGCCGTCCGGGTCCAGGTGACCGACCACGGTGACGCGGGCGAGCCCGCCGTACCGGTGGTGCCGGACATCGAGGCCAAGCTCGACGGCCGCCAGAGCCCACGCGGCTGGGGCCTGTTCCTGATCAAGGAGATGGTCGACGAAACCGTCGTCACCACTACTGACGGGCTGCACACGCTCGAGCTCGTCGTACGTCTGGGAGGAGACCGGGATGAGTGAGCTGCAGGTAGCGGTGCGCGAACGCCAAGGCGTCGCCGTGATCGACCTGATCGGAGACGTCAACGGCTCCGCGGGAGATGCGCTCGACCGGGCGTACTCGGAAGCGGTCAGCAACGGCGCGGGCTCGGTCGCGCTGAACTTCTTACGCGCGGAGTTCATCAACAGCACCGGCATCGCCCTGATCGTGGGCCTGCTGGCGCAGGCCAGGACCAAGGGGATCGAGGTGCGGGCTTTCGGCCTCACCGATCACTACCGCGAGATCTTCGAGATCACCCGGCTGTCCGACTTCATGACCATCGCGGACGACGAGGACCGGGCCGTAGGCCCGCCCAGAGAGGAAAGACCATGACCGAGTCACCCACCACGTTCGCCGTGCGGGAGGTCTCCGGGACCGCCCAGGTGATCGACATCGCCGGCGACATCACCGCCCAGAGCGAAGACGTGCTCATGGACGCCTACGGACGCGCCAACCAGGAGAAGGTCAGCGCGATCGTGCTCAACTTCACCGGGCTCGACTACATGAACAGTGGTGGCATCGGGCTCCTGGTCATGCTCCTTGTGCGGGCCCAGCGCCAGCACCAGCGGGTCCTGGCGTTCGGGCTGTCCGACCACTACCGGCAGATCTTCGAGCTGACCCGGCTCGACGAGGCCGTGTCCATCCATGACACGGAGGACGCGGCGCTGGCCGCGACGACGTCATGAGTGAGGACCGCGATGCCAACTGGGCCGGACCGGTGTCCCGCCTGGACGTCAACGAGGTGCCCGACGGTGCGGTGAGCTTCAACGTCAAGGGCCGGCGAGTCACCTCGCCGATCCAGGGCTTCGGCAAGATGTGGCAGAAGACCTATCAGGTGCGGCTGCCCGTCGAGACCGTCTCGGCGGTCGACCTGATCGCGATGTGGAAGCTGCGCTTCCCGGAGTTCTGGCCGGAGGGCAACACCTTCTACGGCCCGCTCACCGGCATCGAGCCCGGCGAGGTGGCGCTGCTCGACGTGAGCCTGGCCGGGAAGATGAAGCTGTCGACCGGAGTGCTCGTGCTGTACGCCGACAAGGAGTCCTTCACGTTGATGACGCCGCAGGGCCACATGTTCGCCGGCTGGATCACGTTCAGCGCTCTCGAGGCCGAGGGCCACACCGTCGCCCAGGCGCAGGTGCTGATGCGCGCGAGCGACCCGATCTTCGAGCTCGGGCTGACGCTGGGCGGTCACGGCCAGGAGGACCGCTTCTGGCAGCGGACCCTGATCCGGCTGGCCGAGCACTACGGCCATGATGTCGAGGTGGATACCCAAGTGGTCTGCGTCGACAAGCGGCGCCAGTGGTCGAAGTGGCGCAACGTGTGGCACAGCTCCGCGATCCGCTCCACGATCTACACCGCCGGAGCTCCCGGGCGGGCGGTGAAGCGGCTGTTCACCCGTGGTCGCAAGAGTGCCTGATGCCAGCGGGCAGGCGGTCGTCGTCGGCTCCGGCCCCAACGGGCTGGCCGCGGCGATCGCACTGGCGCAGGCCGGACGTGAGGTCACGGTGCTCGAGGGCGCCGACACCCTCGGCGGCGGCTG
This sequence comes from uncultured Actinomycetota bacterium, assembly GCA_963769475.1. Classification (GTDB taxonomy): domain Bacteria; phylum Actinomycetota; class Actinomycetes; order Propionibacteriales; family Nocardioidaceae; genus Nocardioides. The sequence goes on from CAVYLX010000011.1 coordinate 840,596, forward strand.
CCGCTCGGAGGAGCTCACGCTGCCGGGCTTCGTGCACGACACCTGCTCGACGGTGCACGCGCTGGCCCTGGCCTCGCCGTTCCTGAGCAGTCTTCCGCTCGACCAGCACGGCCTCGAGCTCGTGCAGCCCGAGGTGCCGCTCGCGCACCCGCTCGACGACGGCACGGCCGTGCTGCTCGAGCGCTCCGTCGCTGCGACCGCTCGCGGTCTGGGCCCGGACTCGCGTGCCTACCAGCGGCTCTTCGACCCGCTCGTCGCCCATGCCGACGAGCTGCTGGCCCAGCTCCTCGGCCCGTTCCGCTTGCCGCGACACCCGCTCGTGCTCGGGCGCTTCGGACCCAAGGCGCTGCGCTCGGCCTCGGGCCTGGCCCGCTCGCGTTTCGACGGGGAACGGGCTCGCGCGCTGCTGGCCGGCTGCAGCGCGCACTCGATGCTGACCCTGCGCACTCCGGCCAGCGGGGCGGTCGGCATGGTGCTGATGCTCAGCGCCCACCAGGTCGGCTGGCCGGTCGCCCGCGGCGGCTCGCAGCGGCTGGCGGATGCGCTGGCCGCTCACCTCCGCTCGCTCGGCGGGCGGATCGAGACCGGTCACTGGGTGGAGTCGCTCGCAGAGCTCGACGGACTCGGCCCGGCGCTGCTCGACGTGACCCCGAAGCAGCTGCTGGCGATGGCCGGCGACCGGCTGCCGTCCGGCTATGCCCGCCGGCTCGGGCGCTATCGCTACGGGCCCGGCGTCTTCAAGCTCGACTGGGCGCTCGACGGCCCGATCCCGTGGCGGGCGCCGGAGGTCGCCCGGGCCGGCACGGTGCACCTCGGCGGGACGCTCGAGGAGATCGCCGCCTCGGAGGACGCCGCGGTGCACGGCCGCCACCACGACCGGCCGTTCGTGCTGCTCGTGCAGGCGACCCGCTTCGACCCCACCCGCGCGCCCGACGGCAAGCACACCGCCTGGGCCTACTGCCACGTGCCGCACGGCTCTCCCCGCGACCTGACCGAGGAGATCGAGGACCAGGTGGAGCGGTTCGCCCCCGGCTTCCGCGACCTGATCATCGGCCGGTCGGCCATGGGCCCGGCCGCGATGGAGCGCCACAACCCCAACTACATCGGCGGCGACATCAACGGCGGCGTGCAGGACCTGCGGCAGCTGTTCACCCGCCCGGTCGCCCGCCTCGACCCCTACTCGACCCCTCTCGACGGTGTGCACCTCTGCTCCTCGTCGACACCTCCCGGAGGCGGCGTACACGGGATGGGTGGGTACTGGGCCGCCCAGTCGGTCCTACGGCGGAGCTAGGTCTGTCCGACCCCGCGACTAAGGTGCTCGGGTGCCAGCTGCCAGCCCCCAACACGACGCGCTCCGCGGCGTGCTGGCCACCGCGGTCGAGGAGCTCGGCGGGTCCGAGCGGCCGGGTCAGGTGCAGATGGCCGAGGCCGTCGCCGACGCGATGATCGAGCGGCGGCACCTGCTCGTGCAGGCCGGCACCGGCACCGGCAAGTCGCTCGGCTACCTCGTGCCCGCGCTGCTCCACGACCGCCGCGTCGTGGTGGCGACCGCGACCCTGGCGCTCCAGCACCAGCTGGTCGAGCGCGACCTGCCGCGGCTGGTCGAGGCGGTCAAGGACTCCGACGGCATCGACGCGTCGTACGCCGTGCTCAAGGGCCGCTCCAACTACGCCTGCCTGCACCGGATCCGCGAGGGCGTGCCCGACGACCAGGGCGTGCTGGTCGACGTGCCGCAGGGCTCGATGGCGAGCAAGGTGCTCGAGCTGCGCGAGTGGGCGGAGCAGGAGTCGAAGGACAGCGGCAGCGGCGAGCGCGACGCCGCCCCGCGCCACACCGACCGCGAGTGGCGGCAGGTCAGCGTCAGCCACCGCGACTGCCTCGGCGCGACGCGCTGCCCGTTCGGCCAGGAGTGCTTCGCCGAACTGGCGCGCGAGAAGGCCCACCGCTCCCACCTGATCGTCACCAACCACTCCCTGCTCGCGATCGACGCGATCGAGGGCGTGCCGATGATCCCGGACTACGACGTCGTGGTGATCGACGAGGCCCACGAGCTGGTCGCTCGGGTGACCCAGGCCGCCACCGACGAGCTGTTCGCGGCCGACGTCGAGCGGGCGGCCCGACGCTCGCAGCGCCACGTCGAGGGCGAGCAGGCCGACGAGCTCGCCGATGCCGGTGAGGCGCTCCGCGACGCGATCGGCCAGGCCGACCCCGGCCGCTTCGACGCCATCCCGCAGCAGCTCGCCGACGCCCTGGTGCTGGTGCGCGACGCGGCGCGAGCCTGCATCTCGGCGTACCCCAAGCAGAACAGCGACGGTGAGGCAGACGCCGGCATGACCCAGGCGAAGGGCTCGGTGCAGGAGGTGTTCGCCACCGTGGAGCGGATGGCAGCCGACCTGGAGTCCGACGTGCTGTGGCTGACCGAGGGCGGCGACCGGCTCCCGCCGCGACTCTGCGTCGCGCCGCTCGAGGTGTGGGGCCCGATGCGCGAGAAGCTGCTCAGCGACAAGACCGCCATCCTGACCTCGGCCACGCTGATGCTCGGCGGCGACTTCTCCTCGCTGGCCACCAGCGTCGGCCTGCGGCCGGCCGAGCGCACCGGCGTCGGCCTCGAGCCGATCACCGGTGACACCGCTCTGCCGTGGGTCGGCCTCGACGTCGGCAGCCCGTTCGACTACGGCCAGCAGGCGATCCTCTACATCGCCAAGCACCTGCCTCAGCCCGGCCGCGACGGGCTCCAGGCAGCCCAGCTCGACGAGATCGCCGAGCTGGTCGACGCCGCCGAGGGCCGCACCCTCGGCCTCTTCTCCAGCCGCCGCGCGGCCGAGACCGCGGCCGAGGCGATCCGCGAGCGGCTGCCCCACCTGACCACGCTGGCCCAGGGTGACGCGCAGCTGCCGGAGCTGGCGAAGCAGTTCGTCAGCGACCCGCACACCTGTCTGTTCGGCACGCTCAGCCTCTGGCAGGGGCTCGACGTGCCGGGGGAGACCTGCCAGCTGGTGCTGATCGACCGGATCCCGTTCCCGCGACCCGACGACCCGCTGATGAGCGCCCGTCAGAAGGCCGCCGACAAGGCCGGCGGCAACGGCTTCATGCAGGTCGCGGCCACCCACGCCGCGCTGCTGCTCGCGCAGGGCACCGGCCGCCTGATCCGCACCACGACCGACCGCGGCGTGGTCGCCGTACTCGATCCACGGCTCGCCACCGCCCGCTACGGCAGCTTCCTCAAGGCCAGCCTGCCGCCGATGTGGACCACCACCGACCCGCAGGTGGTCCGCAAGGCACTGGCCCGGCTAGCCGCCGATCACTGAGGCGCGGTAGGTCTCCACGACGTTCTCGTTCTTCGACGAACCCCCGCAGGAGTAGGGGCCGAAGGTGCAGTCGTAGTTGGTGCCGGCGTTGGCGAGGGTGAGCTCGATGTACTTCACGTTGCGCGAGGAGAACTTCAGCTTCTTCACCCCAGCGCCGGAGGACTTGATCTTGATCGAGACCACGCGCACCTTGCCGGACTTCAGCTTGATGCTGGCGACCGCGACCGAGCCACGCTTGGCCTTGGCCATCTTCAGCAGGATCCGCAGCTTGGCGTTGTTGGCCTTGAGCGCCTTCGCCGGGGTGAACCGCACGGTGGCGCTGGTCAGGTGGTCGAGCTTGACCTGGTCGACCTTGGTCTGGCCCCGGCCCAGCACGTACTTCTTGGCCAGCGGTGAGGGACGGTAGTGGTTGGTCTTGCCCTCGGTGTAGTTCTGCGCCGGGCGCCGGTTGGCCGCGGAGAAGTGTGCGAACACGTTTTCGAAGTCGAGGGCGTAGGTCTTCAGCACCGACTTGACGGCCTGCATGGAGTAGAGGTTGGGCTTGCCGGCCGAGCCGTCGGTCCTGCGGATCATGTCTCGGACGACATTCGGCAGCCCGGCCTGCTCGTTGGTGACGCGCTCGGTGAGGTAGCGGAAGAAGATCCAGGTGCCGTAGTGGAAGCTGCCACCGAACGTGTCCATCGGCACCCGGGGGAGCCGCAGCGGGCTCTGGCGCAGGTACTGGAGGTTGTCGTCGACGTTGTCGTACATCTCGTCCTCGACCCAGGCCGCCGTGGCCTCGAGGAACCAGCTGTCCTCGTCGATGTCGTAGCCGAACTGCACGGCGTGGAAGTACTCGTGCGCGACCGTCACCTGGAGGTTCTCCAGCGCGGTGTTGGTCGGGAACTCGTTGGCGGCGTAGTCGTCGTCGACCACGCAGTAGGCCCACGCGTTGAACGGGCCGTCCTTGGGGATCTTCTGGTCGCTGGTGCAGTAGCCGTAGAGGTTGTTGTCGCCGATGTCGGCGACGTAGATGTCGGTCATGTTGGTGCCGCCGCCGCGGGTGCCGTCGCCCTTGGGCGCGCGGTAGCCGGCGGCGACGTAGGTGTCGTGCACGTGGAGCGTCGTGTCCAGCACGATGTCGATGTAGTCGGGCACCTGGTTGGCGTCGTTGTCGGTGAGCGACGGGGCGTCGTTGGTCGACGGCACGTAGTGGATGCAGACGGCGCCCTCGCAGACCGGCGTCGCCTCGTCGACGGAGTAGGCGTTGTCGGGGTTGCCGGGTCCGGGCGAGTCGGTCGGGCGGGCGAGGTAGCTCTCGGCCTCGGCCCGGTCGGCGCCGGTCAGCTCGTCCTGGTGCAGCACGAGGTCGCGCAGCGCCATGGTCAGGTCGCCCGCGGGCGCCGACGGCCTGGGTGAGCACCTCCGGCAACGGCAGCGCGCTGAGCACTCCGCCGACGTCGTCGCCGTCGAGCAGCGAGCGCACGGTGTCCAGGGCCCGCGTGGCCACCTCGGAGGACGGCGTAGCGGAATCGTCGGCGGCGACCCTGGCCTGGGCCGGTGACCCGAGCAGCGAGCAGAGGACCGCGGCCAGAGCCACGAGGACGAGAGACCGGCGGAAGCGCATGCGGCGAGTCTAGGGCTCGCCGGCGACAGGTCTACATGCGGCGCAGGACCGCCGTGACCTTCCCGAGGATCGTCGCGTCGGTGCCGTCGATCGGGTCGAACGCCGCGTTGTGCGGCATCAGCCAGACCTTGCCGTCCTTGCGCTGGAACGTCTTCACGGTCGCCTCGCCGTCGATCAGCGCGGCCACGATCTCGCCGTTCTCCGCGGTCTGCTCCTTGCGGATCACGACGTAGTCGCCGTGGCAGATCGCGGCGTCGATCATCGACTCACCGGTGACCTCCAGCAGGAACAGCTCGCCCTCGCCCACCAGCTGCTTGGGCAGCGGGAAGACGTCTTCGAAGGTCTCCTCGGCCAGGATCGGACCACCGGCCGCGATCTTGCCGAGCAGCGGCACGTTGGTCGGCCGCGGGGCGGCGTCGCCGATGCCGGTCTCGTCGAAGCTGCTGGGCTCGGAGCTGCTCATCGAGCGCCGGGCCGCCATCACCTCGGGCAGGAACACCTCGAGGGCGCGCGGCCGGTTGGGGTCGCGCTTGAGGTAGCCCTTCTCCTCCAGCACCCGCAGCTGGTGCGCCACGCTGGAGGTGCTGGTCAGTCCGACCGAGGCGCCGATCTCGCGCATGCTCGGCGGATAGCCGCGGTGCTCGATGCTGTCCTTGATGTGGGCGAGCACGCGCTGCTGCCGCGGGGTGAGTCCAGTGGCGTCGGGAGGTCCGTCAGGGAGCTCGCTGACCGTCTTCTTCGGCATGGGATCGAAGGTAGACCCTGAACCCGGCCTGATTCAAACATTTGTTCGAACGGCGTGTCGCGACACGCCATCGAACACCTGTTCGGCGCGGTGCTTGATTTCATTCGAACACCTGATCTACTCTCGTACACATGTTCGACTGTCGGTGATGGCAGTTAGACATGGATCAGACAGTTCACTTCTTCCCCAGGAGTCACCATGAGCACCACCTACGCAGCCCGCCCGACCAGCACTCTCCGCCTGACCCGCCGTGGTCGGGCCGTCGTGTTCGCGTTGGCGCTGCTCGTGGTGCTCGGCGCCTTCCTGCTGCTCTCGAGCGGCTCGGTCGCCACCGACGAGCCCGAGGCCACCACGGTGGTCATGGTCGGCACCGGCGACACCCTCTGGGACATCGCCGCCGAGCACGCCGACGACGGCGAGGTGATCGAGATGATGGCCCACATCAAGGACCTCAACGACCTCGACTCCGGCTCCCTCCAGGCCGGCCAGAAGCTCCGCGTGCCTGCCTAGATCCACCACACAGACTTCGTCAGCCGACTCGACCCCGGCTGGCGGGCCGGGGAAGACGAGGGGCGAGGCTACCCGCGCGGAAGCCTCGCCCCTCGCGGCATTTGGTCTCGATACGCGCTCGCTCGTTCCTCGCTCGCGCTACTCGACCACCGAGGTTTCGTCGGTGGTCGAGTAGGCCGAGCCGCTGGGCGAGGCCGTCGGGGGTTCGGTGGTCGAGTAGGCCGAGCCGCTGGGCGCGGCCGTCGGGGGTTCGGTGGTCGAGTAGGCCGAGCCGCTGGGCGAGGCCGTCGGGGGTTCGGTGGTCGAGTAGGCCGAGCCGCTGGGCGAGGCCGTCGGGGGTTCGGTGGTCGAGTAGGCCGAGCCGCTGGGCGCGGCCGTCGGGGGTTCGGTGGTCGAGTAGGCCGAGCCGCTAGGCGAGGCCGTATCGAGACCCTTACGCTCCACGCCATGGCCGGCTACTCAGGCACCCCGCTGGTGACCAAGATCGGCATCAAGCCCGGCCACACCCTCTTCCTGGACGGCGCGCCCGACCTCGACCTCGGCGACCTGGCCGGTGTGCACGTCGTACGCCGCCTCCCGCGCGAAGCCGACGTCACCCTCACCTTCCACACCGAGCTGGCCGCGCTCGAGAAGCGCCTGCCGGAGCTGTTCGAGCGCACGACGACCGCCGGCATGGTCTGGGTCTGCTGGCCCAAGCAGGCGGCCCAGAAGGCGCAGGGCATCGCCTCGGACCTCGACGAGAACCTCGTCCGCGCGCTGGGCCTCGATCTCGGGTTCGTCGACGTGAAGGTGGCCGCGGTGGACGACACCTGGTCCGGCCTGAAGTTCGTCCGCCGTCTCGCCGACCGATGAAAATTGTCTGCGAGACCTGTCGTATCTGGTGAAGCCCGTTCGTGGTGAAGAAAAGACCACCACCCAAGGAGCAAACCGATGAACGACCGCAAAGCCCGCTGGCTCGCGTTGTACGCGCTCTGCCTCGGCGACCTGATGATCGTCCTCGACACCAACATCGTGAACGTGGCACTGCCCACCATCCAGACCGAGCTCGGCTTCTCGCCGACCGCCCTGGCCTGGGTGGTCAACGCCTACATGCTGACCTTCGGCGGCTTCCTGCTGCTGTCGGGCCGGCTCGGCGACCTGTTCGGCAACCGCAAGGTCCTGCTCGGCGGCGTCGTGTCCTTCACGATCGCCTCCGTGGCCTGCGCGTTCGCCCCCAACGCCCAGCTGCTGGTCGCCGGCCGCGCGGTCCAGGGTCTCGGCGGCGCGGCCGTCTCGGCCGTGGCACTGGCCCTGATCATGGGCCTGTTCAGCGACCCGGGTGAGCGCGCGAAGGCGATGGGCGTCTTCGGGTTCGTGATGTCCGGCGGCGGCGCCGTCGGCGTCCTGCTCGGCGGCGTACTCACCGGCCTGCTGACCTGGGAGTGGATCTTCCTGGTGAACGTGCCGATCGGCATCGCCGTCTGGTTCCTGGTCCTGAAGCTGATCCCGGCCGACACCGCCCCCACCGGCGGCCAGCGGCTCGACGTGCCCGGCGCCGCCCTGGTGACCGGCTCCCTGATGCTCGCCGTCTACGGCGTCGTCGGCGGCAACGAGGCCGGCTGGACCTCCACCCGCACCCTGGTCATCCTCGGCGCGGCCGTCGTCGGACTCTCGGCGTTCCTGGTCCGGGAGGCCCGCACCGACCACCCGTTGATGCCGCTGCGCCTCTTCAAGCTGCGCAACGTCGCGGTCTCGCAGGTCGTGGCCGTGCTGTGGGCCGGCGCGATGTTCGCCTGCTTCTTCCTGACCGCGCTCTACATGCAGGGCGTGCTCGGCTACGGCGCCCTCGAGGTCGGCCTGGCCTACCTCCCGTCCTGCGTCGTGATGGCTCTGTTCTCGCTGAAGGTCAGCGACAAGCTGGTCATGCGCTTCGGCATCCGCAAGCCGCTCACGGTCGGGCTCGGCCTGGCCGGCGTCAGCCTGGCGCTGTTCTCGCAGGCCCCGGTCGACGGCAGCTACGTCCTTCACGTCCTGCCCGGCATGGTCCTGCTCGGCATCGGCGCCGGCATCGCGTTCAACCCGGTGCTGCTCGCGGCGATGGGTGACGTGGAGCCGCACGAGGCCGGCCTGGCCTCCGGTGTCGTCAACACCAGCTTCATGATGGGCGGCGCCCTCGGCCTGGCGGTCCTGGTCGCACTGTCCGACTGGCGCCACGCGGACCTGGTCTCCGGCGGCACCGCTCCGCTCGAGGCCCTCAACGGCGGCTACCAGCTCGCCTTCGCAGCCGGCGCGGTGATGGCCTTCGCGGCCGCGATCGTCGGCGGCACCCTGCTCCGCCCCAAGCCGATGCAGGTCCCCGAGGGCGAGGAAGCCGAGCTCGCCGCAGCCTGACTCCGCTAGTGCGAGTGGGAGCGGTCGGAGATCTTCTCCGGCCGCTCCTTCTTCGGCGGAGGCGGCTTCGTGATCCCCATCGCCCGCAGCAGCCGAGCGATCAGCATCAACCCGGCGAACAGGCAGGCCACCGCCCCGAGCGAGGCCAGAGCCAGGAACTTCCAGGCCTCGTCGTTGCCACCTCGCGCCTCGGCGCCGAAGTCGATGGCGGCCCACACCAGATAGCCCCAGGCCACCACGCACAGGGTCACGCCAAGAGCCAGCAACGCCAGCACAGGCCGGAAGCTGGGCCTACCCGTTTTGGGTGCCGCTCGCTTCCCGTGTGCCACGGAGGTCATTGTCGCCGACGCCACAAGCACATTCCCGCACCGATGAGTTCGCGGCATGGGCCCGGTCACCACTCTCATGGCTGAGAGAAGAGTGACGGTCCAGTGCACGATCTCCATCGACGGCTACTCGAGCGGACCCGGAGGCCCGCAGCACGACACCTGGCTGACGGAGCACGCGATGCGCCCAGCGACAGGGGAGTACTTCGAGGGACTCTGGCGCGGCTGCACCACCGCCCTGGTCGGCCGCAACAACTACCTCGGCTTCCACAGCGTCTGGCCAGGCATCACCGAGGACCCCGAGACCGACGAGCGCACCCGCGACCTCGGCAAGTGGCTCTGCTCGGTCGAGAAGGCCGTCGTCTCCACCACGCTCGCCGAGGAGGACGCGACCTGGGAGAACTCCCGGGTCTTCCGCGACGCCGGCGAGGCCGTCGCCACCCTCAAGGCCGAGCCCGGACGCGACATCCTGGTGCTCAACGGCGCCACCCTGATCGGCTCGCTGCTCGAGGCCGACCTGGTCGACGACCTGCGCCTGGTCGTCGTACCCGTGCTGCTCGGCGATGGCCTCCGGCTGTTCTCCCACGGGGTTTCCGGCGCCTGGGAGCTGCAGCAGTCGACGACGTTGCCCGATGGGGCCATCGGCGTGCACTACTCACGACCCTGAGCCGCGCGGCTTGAGCCCGCTTGCCACAGTGGAGGCGTGGACGTCATCGAGGACATCGTCGGCCCCGAGCCGCGGGTGGTGTTCTGCGGATTGTCCTGCGCGGAGAGCACCAACCTCCGCGACCACTTCTACGCCAACCCCAGCAACAACTTCTGGGACATGCTCCACCGCTCCGGCCTCACGCCGGAGCGCCTCGGCCCCGACCGGGAGACCGAGGTCGTCGGCCACGGCCTCGGCCTCACCGACGTGGTCCGCCACATCTCGACCAGCCCACCCACCTGGGACGTCGACGAGCTGGTCGCCAAGGTCGAGCGCTGGCAGCCGGAGTGGCTCGCGTTCACCGCCAAGGGCACCGCCCAGGGAGTCGCTCGAGCCCTCGGCGTACGCCGCCCGCAGCTGGGCCCGGCCGACTGGTACATCGGCGAGTCCCAGGTCTTCGTGCTCCCCGGCACCAGCGGCGCCAACCAGCGCAAGGACTACGACGGCCGCCCGGACCGCCTGTCCTGGTGGCGCACCCTGGCGGAGCTGGTGGAGTAGCCCGCGACACGCCGCCACAATCAACACTTCTGGTCGAGTTAGAGGCCGCTGACCTGCGGTTTTACCTGCCGAGCGACCCGGCTGACTTCTTTGCCTTCGAATATCTTGCGAAGCGCGAAAGAGCGGCGTACGGTTCCACTACATCTAGTAGTTACAACGATGTAGTTATCCACATCTGGTGGAAATACCGCTCCACAGGGCCAGACGCGGAAGCCTCACAGGTAACTGCTTGTTCTACACAGCAAGGCCGCAGATATCCACAGGACACACCCTCAACCGAGGGTGTCGTTGCCGTGCCCGAGACGCGAGAGGAGACGACCCGATGCACTGCCCGTACTGCCGCAACACCGACACCCGGGTCCTCGACTCCCGCGTTGCCGACGACGGCGGCTCGATCCGCCGCCGGCGTACGTGCTCGGCCTGCGAGCGTCGCTTCACCACCGTGGAGATGATGCAGCTCACCGTGCTCAAGCGGTCGGGGGCCACCGAGCCCTTCACCCGCGAGAAGGCGATCTCCGGCGTGCGCAAGGCGTGCAAGGGCCGGCCCGTCACCGACGACCAGCTCGCTTGCCTCGGCCAGGAGGTCGAGGACGCCCTGCGGGTCGCCGGCGCCGCCGAGATCCCGGCCCACGAGGTCGGGATGGCGATCCTGGGTCCGCTCCGCGAGCTCGACGAGGTCGCCTACCTGCGCTTCGCCAGCGTCTATCGCGACTTCGACTCCGCCGAGGACTTCGAGGAAGAGATCGCGCGGATGCGCACGGACCGGACGCCCGACTCGCCAGCCGAGCTCGTGGACGCCCACTCAGCCCCCAGCGGCTGACCAAGAACCGCCCGGCAGGTCGTGGGGAAGCGGCCTGTCGGGCGCACCAATTGGGTGCCGCAGTCGACCGGGACTGTCGGTGCCAGCAGCAAGAATCGGATACCTAGGTATGAGCGAAAGAGGAGATGGCATGACTGAGACGGTGAGCGGGTCCGAGTCGAAGGCCGGGAAGCGCAAGGCAGGCTCCGGCCTGACCATGCAGCGCGTCTTCAGCACCGAAGGCGTGCACCCCTATGACCAGCTCACCTGGGAGCGCCGCGACGTCGTCCAGACCAACTGGAAGACCGGCGACACCGTCTTCGAGCAGAAGGGTGTCGAGTTCCCCGAGACCTGGAGCGTCAACGCCTCGACCATCGTCACCACCAAGTACTTCCGCGGCGCGGTCGGCACCGACGTCCGCGAGTGGAGCCTGCGCCAGCTGATCGACCGGGTCGTGAAGACCTACACGAAGGCCGGCACCGACCACGGCTACTTCGCTACGCCGGCCGACGCCGAGCTGTTCGAGCACGAGCTGACCTGGCTCCTGGTCAACCAGTACTTCTCCTTCAACTCCCCGGTCTGGTTCAACGTCGGCACCGAGTCGCCGCAGCAGGTCTCGGCCTGCTTCATCCTCTCCGTCGACGACTCCATGGACTCGATCCTCAACTGGTACAAGGAAGAGGGCTTCATCTTCAAGGGCGGCTCCGGCGCCGGCCTCAACCTCTCCCGCATCCGCTCGTCCAAGGAGCTCCTCTCCTCCGGCGGCACCGCGTCCGGCCCGGTCTCCTTCATGCGCGGCGCCGACGCCTCGGCCGGCACCATCAAGTCCGGTGGCGCCACCCGCCGCGCGGCGAAGATGGTCGTGCTCGACGTCGACCACCCGGACATCGAAGAGTTCGTGATGACCAAGGCGAAGGAAGAGGACAAGATCCGCGCCCTGCGCGACGCCGGGTTCGACATGGACCTCGGCGGCGCCGACATCACCTCGGTCCAGTACCAGAACGCCAACAACTCCGTCCGCGTCACCGACGAGTTCATGCGCGCCGTCGAGGACGGCACCGACTTCGGCCTCCGCGGCCGCAAGACCCACGAGGTCATCGAGCGCGTCGACGCCCGCGACCTGTTCCGCAAGATCAGCGAGGCCGCCTGGGCCTGCGCCGACCCGGGTCTCCAGTACGACGACACGATCAACGACTGGCACACCAACCCCGAGACCGGCCGGATCACCGCGTCCAACCCCTGCTCGGAGTACATGTCGCTCGACAACTCCTCGTGCAACCTGGCCTCGCTCAACCTGCTCAAGTTCCTCAAGCACGACGACACCTTCGACGCCGAGCTGTTCGCGAAGGCCGTCGACTTCATCATCACCGCGATGGACATCTCGATCTGCTTCGCCGACTTCCCGACCGAGGCGATCGGTGACACCACCCGCGACTACCGCCAGCTCGGCATCGGCTACGCCAACCTCGGCGCCCTGCTGATGGCCATGGGTCTCGGCTACGACTCCGAGGGTGGCCGCGCGATGGCCGCCTCGATCACCTCGCTGATGACCGGCCAGTCCTACAAGCGCTCGGCCGAGCTGGCCGGCGTGGTCGGTCCCTACGAGGGCTACGCCCGCAACGCCGACGCCCACAAGCGCGTCATGCGCAAGCACCAGGCCGCCAACGACACCGTGCGCACCCTCGGCACCGAGGACGCCCGCACCCACAAGCTGGCCACCCAGGCCTGGGCCGAGGTGGTGACCCTCGGCGAGGAGCACGGCTACCGCAACGCGCAGGCCTCCGTGCTCGCGCCCACCGGCACCATCGGCTTCATGATGGACTGCGACACCACCGGCATCGAGCCCGACTTCTCGCTGGTCAAGTTCAAGAAGCTGGTCGGCGGCGGCTCCATGCAGATCGTCAACCAGACCATCCCGCGGGCCCTGCGCAAGATGGGCTACCAGCCCGAGCAGATCGAGGCGATCGTCGACTACATCGCCGAGCACGGCCACGTGATCGACGCCCCCGGCCTGCGCCAGGAGCACTACGAGGTCTTCGACACCGCGATGGGCGCCCGCTCGCTCAAGCCGATGGGCCACGTGCGGATGATGGCGGCCGCCCAGCCGTTCCTCTCCGGCGCGATCTCCAAGACGGTCAACCTCCCCGAGTCGGCCACGGTCGAGGAGATCGAGGACATCTACCTCCAGTCCTGGAAGCTCGGCCTCAAGGCGACCGCCGTCTACCGCGACAACTGCAAGGTCGGCCAGCCCCTCTCCAGCGGCAAGGGCGACAACAAGGGCGAGGACGCCAACGCCCCCGCCGTCGAGACCAAGGTGGTGGAGAAGGTGGTCTACGCCCCGACCCGCAAGCGCCTCCCGAAGTCCCGCACCTCGCGCACCACCAGCTTCACGGTCGGCGGCGCCGAGGGCTACATGACCTCCGGCGCCCACGACGACGGCGAGCTCGGCGAGATCTTCCTCAAGCTCGGCAAGCAGGGCTCCACCCTGGCCGGCGTGATGGACGCCTTCTCGATCGCGGTCTCCATCGGCCTCCAGTACGGCGTCCCCCTCGAGACCTACGTCTCGAAGTTCACCAACCTCCGCTTCGAGCCCGCCGGCCTCACCGACGACCCGGACGTCCGGATGAGCCAGTCGATCATGGACTACATCTTCCGCCGCCTGGCCCTCGACTACATGTCCTTCGAGCAGCGCTCCGCCATGGGCATCTACTCCGCCGACGAGCGCCAGCGCCACCTCGAAACCGGCTCCTACGTCCCGCCAGTCGAGGAGACAGGAAGCGCCAGCGAACTCATCGACGACGCCGACGACCTCGGCGGTGGAAGCGGCGCCCCTCTCGGTGGTCGAGTAGCGAGCGCCAGCGAGCGTATCGAGACCCCGGCAGTGGAAGCCGAACTAGTCGAAGTCCACGACAGCAAGGGCTCCGAGCAGCGCGAGGTCCCGGCCCAGGCCAGCACCCAAGAGGCCCACACCTCCGCCGAACTCTTCGAGAAGCTCACCGGCACCGCCGTCGACTCCCCGCTCTGCATGACCTGCGGCACCAAGATGCGCCCCGCCGGCTCCTGCTACGTCTGCGAAGGCTGCGGCAGCACCAGCGGCTGCAGCTGATGGAATGACGCTGCCGCCTGGCAGCGAGAAATCGAGTATGAGGCGATGAAGACAAATACGCAGACGGCCTGGCTACCTCCGCGAGGAGGGGCTGGGCCGGCCTGCATTCGTGGGCAGCGGCCCGTGGACGCGTCGGTGGCTCGCCTTAGCCTCCCGACAAGAAGCCAAGACCCGGCCTTGCAGGGCCGGGTCTTGGTTGGCACAGAGGTGATCTCCATGCGCGATCTTGCAGTCCGCATCAAATCACCGTCTGGGTCGACTCTCAAGGAGCGCACTCAGGCGGGAGGTGAGAGAAATGGCACGACGTAACACTCGGCAGACCGGAGCGAAAGCGGCTACGGCTGCGAGCAAGGTGCTGAGCAACCCGAAGGTGAGCAAGGCCGCGAAGTCGGCTGCCGCCAGCGCGTTGTCGCAGACGCCGAAGTCGTCTGGTCATTAGGTGCGATGACATCCGGTACTAGTCAAACTGCACCCTGGGGCACCAACAGCACCATGGTCCCAGTCACGCTCAATCAGAATGCTGCGGGAGGCTGGGAACTCAGGTGGGGCACCCACGTCAAGCCAGTCCTCGTCCTCGAGAACATCCTCTAATCGGCCAGTCCTGGTTGGCGGTCTCCTAGCCAAGCTCGTGCCGAAATGAGCGGGCTCGCTTCGGAGCCGTACCACCTCACTCGCAGGCGGTTGACATGATCGCGATCGGCCAAATGCCAAGCGAACATGAGCGCCTGGCCGGCTGGTTCGACGGTCGCGACCCACGCGTCCAGGCACTGGAGCGCTCGGGCACGATGCCACGGGCGGCAGGTGAACTCCCGACCAAGCCGTCGCCTCGAGGCTGCACCCCTTGAGGTGGAGGCTCGGCCTCCGCGTGGTGGCCGAAGGAGTTCGAGGTCGCCCGAAAGGTTCCCGCGTAAGGAGGCACCACACCACCTACCCTTGGAGACATGCCCGGATGGAGCCCCCTTGATTCCTCGATTTGAAATCGCAGCCGAGCCGTCCGGCTGGCGTCGAGCCGAGTTGCGACGTGTCTCGTACAAAGACTGGGAAAGCGGCGCCTTTACGTCCACTCACGGGTACTCACCTCAAGCCCAGGCGACATGGAACGAAGCGATCTGAGGCAGCCACGTGGGAGCGCGACACGCTGCAACGCTTGGACGATGAAACGTCAACGGGCGAGGAGTTTGAGGAGCGGGCAGGAGCCATCGACATGCCTGACTACGGCGGGGATGTTGGCATTGCGAGCCCGATACTGGCTCTTTCCGCTGTCGGATTTCGAACCTTTTCCACCTCCTGCCGTGGGCACGTCGGCTCTTTAGACTGGAGTATCCCGTTCGTGGCCTTGATTGCCGACGCGGCCCACCTAGAACTGCTGGACCCACTGGCCACCAGGGCACATTGCGCGATCTTGGTGCGATCGGATGGACTAGTCGAGGTCCGCGCTGAGCAGGTGATGGCTCTGAACGACTTGGCGTTCATGTTGCTGGACCATGCGGCCGCGTTCGATGCGCTGGAGCCGATTGAGTTTGAAGAGGATTGAGGAGAAGGATCGACTCGTGGGGGCTGTGCTCGTGACCCAGAACGGCTGGGTGTCAACGGAGCAGGGACGACATCTCAGCGGACGTCAGGCGAAAGACACGGAGCCGGAGATCTTGCTTCGGAAGGCGCTGCACGCAGCGGGAGCGCGTTTCCGGCTGCATCGCCGGGTCGCCAAGGGCTGCACGCCTGACCTGGTGCTGCCGGCCGCCACATCGCGGTGTTCGTCGACGGGGACTTCTGGCACGGCTGCCCGACTCACTTCCCGGACCGCCGACCTGGCGGCCCAAACGCGGCGCTGTGGCAGCAGAAGTTCGCCGCGACCCAGAGCGAGACGTCCGCGCTCGACTCGCTCGCGGAGGAGGCGGGCTGGACAGTCGTACGGCTCTGGGAGTGTGAGGTTCGGGAGTCTCCTGGGGCTGCTGCGGCCGTGTGTTCGAGCGCGCGGTGAGCTTCGAACATTTGTTCGACGACACGCTCGGCTCAATACCGGGCTTCGCTGGCTGCTCACCTAAGCTTTCGCGTCATGGTGACGCATCCCCCGCGTTCCGCTTCATCGATCTTGTTCGCCGGCGTCGGAGGCTTCCATGCCGCGCTGAAGGCCTACGGCGGCGAGTGCGTCTACGCGGTCGAGATCGACAAGGCCGCGGCCGCGGTCTACGAGCGCAACTGGGGCCACGACCCGCTCGGCGACATCACCAAGGACGCCAACGACGACGTCATGAACGTCCCGCCACGAGGTGCTGGCGGCGGGCTTCCCGTGCCAGCCGTTCTCCAAGTCGGGCGCGCAGCGCGGCATGGACGAGACGCGCGGCACGCTCTACTGGAACATCCTGCAGATCATCGAGGAGCGCAAGCCGAAGGTCGTGCTGCTGGAGAACGTCCGCAACCTCGCCGGGCCGCGCCACCTGCACGAGTGGCAGGTCATCATCGAGACGCTGCGCGACGAGGGCTACCGGGTCTCCGAGACCCCGGCGATCTTCTCGCCCCACCTGCTGCCGCCCGAGCGCGGCGGCCGCCCGCAGGTCCGCGAGCGGGTGTTCATCACCGCGACCCACAACCCGACGGGCGTCGGTGACGACCTCGCCGGTCGAGCCCGTGGCGCTGCCGAGCGACCGGATCGACGGCTTGGAGCCCAAGGCAGGAGTGGCACCTCGAGGACCTGCTGGACGACTCCCACAACATCCCCGGCTGCGACCTGACCGACACCGAGCGGCTGTGGATCGACGCCTGGGACGAGTGGGTCCAGACGTGGTACGAGCGCACGACGGCCGCCGCCGCCCGGCTTCCCGATCTGGGCCGACGCGTGGACGCGACTATCGACGAGCGTCGTCGCGGACTTCGGCTGCGTCCCCGACGTACCGCGACCTGATGGAGCACGACCCCGACCTGCCGCAGTGGAAGGCGGGCCACCTCGCGAAGAACTACGCCCTGTACGCCGAGCACCGCGAGTGGATCGACCCGTGGGCCGAGAAGTGGGGCGTCTACACCGACGCGTTCCCGCCGTCGCGGCGCAAGCTGGAGTGGCAGGCCAGGACACGCCGCGGCTGTGGGACACCGTGATGCACTTCCGCCCGTCGGGCATCCGCGCCAAGGCGCCGACCTACCTGCCGGCGCTCGTCGCGATCACGCAGACCTCCATCGTCGGCCCGCGCGAGCGGCGGCTGTCGCCGCGGGAGACAGCGCGGCTGCAGGGCCTGCCGGACTGGTTCGACTTCGGCGACCAGCGCCGGCCGCGACGTACAAGCAGATGGGCAACGGCGTGAACGTCGGCGCGGTCTGGCACGTCCTGCGCGAGCACGTGCGGCGCGACGAGGACGTGCTCAAGCGGACCGAGGCCGGCCGACGGATCCTCGACGCCGTGCTGACGGCGCCGCTGTCGCCCGACGAGATCTTGGCGAAGATGCACCGGAGGCCTGAGGCCTGCGCTCCTGGAACGGGGCAAACCGCCTGCGCCGACTACGGTTCGCAGCGTGTGGGACGCTGAGAACCACCCTTCTTCCTCCCTGCCGAGACCGCCGCTGAGGCGATCGAGCGCATCTACTCGCTGACGGGGCCGCCCCGGCGAGAGGACGCGGGGCGAGAAGCGCGCCATCGTGGCGCTTCGCGACGCCCTGGAGCTCGACATCGAGCTGGTGCGGACGAGCGCTGTGATGGGCCGCGAGATCGCGATACGGCTCGACGTCGCGTGGGAGCCGAGCGGTTCCTCGAACAACACAAGGTGACGCTCGACGGTCTGAACGCGCTGCTCGAAGGTGCGACGGCGGCGTACAACGCGGGGTCGCTACGGCAACTCAAGCCATGCGTCCATCCCTTCTCGACGGTCCCACGTGGGCAGACTTCAACCCAGCCCGCTCGAAGATCGAGGCCGTCAACCGGATCTCGATGCTGACGGACTCCGGGCCCAGAGTGGCTCGGACCCGGCGGCAAGGAGCACAAGCGGGTGCTCGTCAACCTCGTGCCGGCACTGCGACTCCACATCGACATGGGCCTCACCAAGCACGGGCTCTCCGAGGCGCTCGCCGCACGAGCTTCGGCGCACCCTGGTCAGACGTCTGCGTCTCCACTCAGGGAACCATCACGCTCGACGGCCTGAACGTTCTTCTGGCCGGCGCTGAGCGAAAGCCTCGGGCGACTCGGCGTCGACCGCGCCATGCTTTTCGGGACTCCTGAGGAGGAGGGCAAGGCGCTTCGCGCTGCCTGCTGAAGGCGTGGCCGAAGGAGAAGGAGCGCGCCGCGAGTGTCTGGGACGCGCGGACGTTGGTCCAATGGATGAAGGAGGCGGAGGCATCTCAAGCGGCCCGAACGAGAACGAGTGGCAGGGCTTCTACTTCGAGGACGGGGCGCGCATCCTCAACTGGCGTTCACGCCGAATCCGAATCCGCCGCGAAGTAAGTACGGCAACACCCGTTCGATTACTCGCTCAACTTCGTGTGGGACCTCAAGGCACACACGGAGGTCGGTTCTCTGCCTCTCAGTGGCGTGGCGGTCAAGGGGTCGGCCTGGTGCGCCGCTGAACGACCAGAGGGCGATGAACGAGTGCATCGCGGAGCAGGGGCTCGGCTTCCTAATGCTTGGGGGACGGGCCGTCATGGACGAGGACAGACTCATTCTACGACTGGCACTCGACTTCAAAGGAAAGGTGCCGAAGCCGAGCAATACGGGCCGCTCGACACGGCGCAAAGCCTCATTCGAGCCGCTGCACATCGAGGCATTATGGTTCTCAAACACTGCAGCCTTGGAAGCAGCCAAGGCCGCCGGCGTAGTCAGTGACTTCAAGCAAGGTCGACAACCGTCAGGGGAATCACCGAAACGTGAAGTACGCAACTTCAACGTGGCGAAGGCACGCCTAACCGGGCCTTGCTGTGGCGCGATACGACTGGTGACCAGGAGCGACAAGCCGTCCGCCACCACCCTGGCGAATACAAGTGCCGGGGCCTTCCGAGCCGGGCACCCCCAAGGCAATCTTCGGGCCGACCACTCCAAGCTGGAATTGGACGTGGACGATTCCGATCCCGTCAACGAATATCAGCCGCCGAACTCAGCCCGCATCGCCGCGGCAGCCTCGTCGATGATCTCCCGCATAGCGGTCTCGGCGGCGGCGGGGTCGCCGTGACGTACGGCGCGGGCGACGGCGTCGTGGAGGTCGATGGCCTTGGGGTTCGGCTTGGCGGGCATCAGGCCGTGGTGGGTGCGGCCGGCGAGGACCTCGGCGACGACGTCGGCCATGGCTTGGAGCATCTCGTTGCAGGAAGCGGCGAGGAGCGTGCGGTGGAAGATCGTGTCGGCGGCGAGGTAGGCCTCGAGGTCGCCGGTGCGGCCGTGGACGACCATGTCGCTGGCGGCGGAGGCGAGGGTGGAGCACTGCTCGGGGGTGGCGCGTTCGGCGGCGAGCGCGGCGGCGACGGGTTCGAAGCCGCGGCGGAGCTCGGAGAGGGCGAGCAGCTGGGCGGCGCCGCCGGGGGAGTCGAGGCGCCAGCGGATGAGGCGGGGTCGAAGACGTTCCAGTCGCCGCGGGGCAGGACGGTCACCCCGAGCCGCGACGCGACTGGATCGTCCGCGGGTTCACGGGTGGAGCTGCTTGGAGCTGCGGCCCTAGCAGCTTCCGGCCGGAGAGGCATGCTGAGGCGCATGCCACGACAGGTTCCGATCGTCGTCATGGGTGTCTCGGGTTCCGGAAAGAGCACCGTGGGGGCCGCGCTCGCGCAGCGGCTCCGCGTCCCGTTCGGGGACGCCGACGACTTCCACCCCGAGGCCAACATCGCCAAGATGACCGCCGGTCACGCGCTACCGACGAGGACCGCAAGCCGTGGTTCGGCGATCGGGAGTGGCTCAGCAGCCACCCCGACGGTGGTCACCTGCTCGGCGCTGAAGCGTGACTACCGCGACCAGCTGCGGGAGCACTGCGCCGAGGTCGAGTTCGTGCACCTGTACGGCGACCGGGAGGTCGTCGCGCGGCGGCAGGCCACCGGCCCGGACACTTCATGCCCGCCTCCCCGGCACCGCCGTCGCCTCCTCCCTGTGCGAAGGCTGCGGCAGCACCTCGGGCTGCAGCTGAGCGACCGGTCTACTTGCCCATCCCGGCCACCAGGCCGCTCACGATGTGGCGGGTGAGGAAGAGGAAGAGGATCACGAGGGGCCCGGTGGTGATCACGAGGCCGGCGAAGACGGCGCCCCAGTCGGTCTGGTACTCACCGAAGAAGTTCGTGAGGCCGACGGGGAGGGTGTACTTGTCGGTGGATCTCAGCAGGATCAGCGGGAAGAAGAAGTCGTTCCAGAGCTGGACGAACTGGAAGATCGCCACGGTCGCGAGCGCGGGCTTGATCAGCGGCAGCATCACGCGGAGGAAGATCCGGAACTCGCCGGCGCCGTCGAGGCGGGCGGCCTCCTCGAGGTCGCGGGGGAGGCTGCGAAAGAAGGCGGCGAGGATGAAGACCGAGAACGGGATGCCGGTGGCGGCGTAGACGAGCATCAGGCCGAAGCGGGAGTCGACCATGCCGAAGGAGCCGAGCAGGTAGAAGATCGGCACCACGGCGAGCTCGATGGGCAGGGTCAGGCCGGCAATGAAGTAGGCAGTGAGGACGCCGTTGCCGCGGAAGGAGTACCGCGCCAAGGGGTAGGCGGCCATCGCCGAGACCACCGTGCACAGGACGACGCCGGCCACCACGACCAGCACCGAGTTGGTGAAGTACGTCGCGAACCGCGCCTCGGTCCAGGCCTCCTTGTAGTTGTCGAGGTAGAGCGAGGTCGGGAGCCCCAGGGGGTCGTTGAAGATCTCCTGGCTCGGCCGGAACGACTGCAGCAGCATGAACACCAGCGGCCCGACGGCGACGACGCCGTACGCCGCGAGCAGAACGAGCACGCCGACCGACCGCACCCGAGAGGCGGTCGGACGGCGGACCGGGGGCGGCCGGGGCGTGGTGGCCTCGGGCCGGGTGGCGAGGGCGGTCACGTCAGCTCCGCCTCCTTGCGGCGCAGGTAGCGGTTCGCAGCCACCGCGACACCGAAGATGAACACGAACATCAGCACCGCCAGGGCGGAGGAGTGGCCGATCGCGTTGAGGCCGCCCTCGAAGGCGGTGCGGTAGAAGACCAGGCCGAGCACGTCGATCGAGCCGGTCGGATCGCCGTTCGAGCCGCCGACCGCGTAGGCCAGCGCGAACAGGTTGAAGGACCCGATGAACGTCAGCACCGTGACCGTGCCGATCGCGGGGGTGAGCAGCGGCAGGGTGATCCGGGTGAACGCCTTCCAGGTGGAGGCGCCGTCGATGCGTGCGGCCTCGTCGTACTCGTGCGGGATGCCGCCGAGCGCCGCACCGAAGAGCAGCATCGGGAAGCCGATCCACTGCCAGGCGTTGATCAGGATCAGCACCGGCAGCGCGGTGTCCGGCTGGCCCAGCCACGGCTGCGACAGCGACTCCAGCCCCACGGAGTCGAAGAGCGCGTTCAGGGCGCCGAACTGCGGGCGCAGCATCAGCACCCACAGGTAGCCGACGACCAGCGGGCTGACCAGGTAGGGGAGCGTGTACAGCGTCTGGAACAGCCGCCGGGTGATCCGGCGCTTGTAGAGCAGCACGGCAAAGGCGAGGCCGAGCGAGTTCTGGATGACCATCGTGCCGATGAAGAAGATCAGGTTGTGCCCGAAGGCGCTGACCAGCTTCTCGTCGAGCGGGAACGTCGTGAAGAGATCGGTGAAGTTCTGCAGCCCGACGAAGCCGCGTCGGGCGGTGCCCTCCCAGTCGAACAGGCTGTACTGCAGCGCCGAGAACAGCGGGTAGACGACGAAGACGGAGTACAGCACCAGGGCCGGGCTGAGGAACACCGCCAGCACGCGGAGCGGCGGAGCCGATCCCCCACGCCGAGGGGGCTTGGGGGACCGGTTCCGCCGAGGGCTCAGCTGCTGGGCTTGAACCACTGCGCGACGCCCTTCTGCACCTGCTCGGCCACGCCGGCAGGGTCGGTGTCACCGAGCAGCATCTCCTGCAGGCCGGCAGCCATCAGGTCAGAGCCGCGCGGCTCGCCGTAGCGGAAGTCGACCAGCTGGAGGTACGGCGTGGGCGACTCGGTGTAGAGCTGCAACATCTCCTCCAGCAGCGGGTCGCTGGGCTCGACGCCGTCGATGGGGGTCATCTGCTTGAGCTCGTCGCTCACCATCTGCCCGAACTCGTCGCCGGCCATCCACTTCACCAGCTCGATCGATTCCTCCTTGTCCGGAGAGGCGCTGTTGACGCCGAACGAGGCGTCCACCCAGCCGGGGGTGAGCGACCGGTCGACCAGCGAGCCCGGCGGCGGCGGCACCGAGAAGACGCCCATCTCGAGGTCGGGGTTCTGGTCCTGGAAGAACGCCAGCTCGTAGGAGCCGCCCGGGTACATCGCGGCCTGCTCGGCGGTGAACAGCGTCTGCGCGGTGGCGTAGTCGACGCCGACCACGTCCTCGGGGAAGTACGGCGTGACCTCCTCGAGCGTCTCGATCGAGGCGACGTAGTCGGGGTCGGTGAAGTCCTTCTTGCCGCTCAGCACGGCCTGCTCGAACTCCGGCCCGCCGTAGCGCGGCGCCGCGAACAGGTCGTGCAGCATCGGCAGCACCCAGTTGTCCTTGCCGGTGACGGCGTACGGCGTGACGCCCTCGTCCTGGAGCGTCTGGCTGATCTCCTGCAGCTCCTCCCAGGTGGTCGGCTCCTCGAGCCCGTGCTCCTCGAAGATCGCCTTGTTGTAGAAGACGACGAGCGCCTGGCTGGCGAACGGGACGCCGTACAGGCCGCCGTCGCCCTTGCAGCGCGCGCCCTCGAGCACGTCGTCGGAGATGGCGGAGGTGTCGACGCCCTCGGCCTCGAGCTCGACCAGCCGGTCGGCCTCGCACACCGGCTGCAGGCCGCCGTACGCACGCAGCTGGGCGACGTCGGGGCCGCCCTCGGCGCTCAGCCCGGTGGAGAGGATGGTGTCGTACTCCGTGGCGACGTACGGCTTGAACTCGACGGTGACGCCGTCGTGCGCCTCCTCGTAGACGTCGAAGATCTTCTCGTACTCGTCGACGTCCTCGGTGCGCCACGACCACACCGTGATCGTGGTGTCGCCGCCGTCACCTCCGTCGGAGTCCTCATCGGTGGACGGCGCGCACGCCGTCATGAGTGTGACTGACATCAGCCCGGCGGTCCCGAGCCCGAGAATCGACCGCATCATGATTTCCTTTCAGTGGTCCCGTGCGGGAGTGGTGGGCAGGTCGGAGTCGAGGTGGCGCAGGGCGGCGCGGATCACGCCGCCGGTCGAGTCCAGGGCGGAGCGGGCGCGGACGGCGTCGACCTGGCCGAGCAGCCGCACCAGCGCAAGCTTGAGGTCGCCACCGGAGTCGCGCAGCACCTGCGCGCAGGTCTCGAAGTCGCGGCCGCTCGCCTCGGCGAGGATGACGACCATCCGCCCGTGCAGCTTGGAGTTCTTGGCTACCACGCTGGTCATCAGGTTGGAGTAGGTGTGACCGAGCCGCACCATCGTCGCGGTGGAGAAGGCGTTGAGCACCAGCTTCTGGGCGGTGCCGGCCTTCATCCGGGTCGAACCCGCCAGCACCTCCGGGCCGGTGTCGACGCAGACGTGCACGTCGACGAAGGCGGCCGCCTCGGCGTCCGGGTTGGCGCTCACCAGCACGGTGTGCGCGCCAGCGCGGCCAGCCTGTCGCAGTGCGCCCGCGACGTATGGTGTCCGGCCGGAAGCGGTCAGTCCCACCGCGACATCGCCCGCCCGCAGCTCGCGCGCGTCGGCCGCGCCGGAGTCATGGTCGTCCTCGACGTCCTCGAGCGCGGTATCGAGCGCGTCGGCGCCGCCGGCGTGGTGGGCGACGACCCGGCCCGCCCCCAGACCGAACGTCGGCGGCAGCTCGGCGGCGTCCATCGCAGCGATCCGGCCCGAGGTGCCCGCGCCGAAGTAGTGCACCGAGCCACTTCCGCCCAGGGCGCCGACCGCGAGCTCGACCGCGACCGCGATCTCGGGCAGCGCAGCCGCGACGGCGGGGGCGACCAGGGAGTCCTCACGGTTGATCAGCCGCAGCAGGTCCAGCGTGGGCAGCAGGTCGAGATCGAGGGTCCCGGGGTGGCGCCGCTCGGTGGGCGCCTCGACCGGCGTGGGCTCGCGTGCTGCGGTCATCGGCCGGACTTCCTGCCGACCCGGCGGTCGGCCACCGCCTCGTGGGTGACCTCGAGCGCGCGCTGGGTGGTGTCGAAGGTGCGTTGGGCGACGCCGACGAAGACGCAGTCGACGACGGTGAGCTGGGCCAGCCGGCTGGCGGTGGCACCGGAGCGGAACGTCGTCTCGCGGGCCGCCGTGGTGAGCACGTGGTCGGCGCGCTGCGCGAGCGGCGAGCGCGGGAAGTTGGTCAGCGCGACCGTGGTGGCGCCGCCGCGCTGGGCCAGCGTGAGGGCGTCGAGGGTGTCCCGGGTCGCACCAGAGTGCGAGATCGCGACCGCGACGTCGGCGGGAGTGAGCAGGGCCGCGCTGGTGAGCGCGATGTGCGGATCGGTCCAGGCGAACGCGACCCGGCCGATCCGGTGCAGCTTCTGCTGGAAGTCCAGGGCCACGAACCCGCTCGCGCCGACGCCGTAGACATCGACCCGGCGAGCATCCACGAGCGCGTCGATGACCAGGTGCAGCGCGCCGAGGTCGAGCTGCTGGGCGGTCTCCTCGACGGCCCGCGCGTCGGCGAAGGCGATCTTCGCGACCACCTTGTCGAGGTCGTCGTCGGCGGCGATGTCGCCGGTGAGCTCGCGGCTGTCGACCGCGCCGCTGCGTCCGTGCTCGGCGGCCAGGGACAGCCGGAGCGCTGGGTAGCCGGTGAACCCGACGGCCCGGCAGAACCGGATCACGGTCGTCTCCGACGTCGCGCAGTCGCGGGCCATCGAGGTGATCGTGGACGCCGCGGCCTGGACGGGGTCGGCGAGCACCCGCTCCCCGACCCGACGCTCGGCGGGGGCCAGCTCCGGCAGCAGGGCGCGGATCCGGACCGTGGTGTCCAGCGCTGGCTCGCTCATGTTGGAAAGTTACCTAAAAACCACCGGTCGCGGCAATGACCAACATCAGGGTCTCTGGTTACGGTACCGCCGTGGACCTGGTGATCGGCGTCGATGCGGGCGCGACGACGACCCGCTGCCTGGTCGCCGACGTCTCCGGCCGACGGCTGGGCGTCGGTACGTCGGCCGGCCTCAACCAGCGGTCCAGCGGCGGGGACCCGGTGGATCGGCTGGCATCGGCGGTGGAGGCGGCGCTGGGGTCGCACGATCGGTCCTCCGTGCGGGCGGGGGTGCTCGGAGTGGCCGGCGCAGGTGCGGCGGGGCTGGAGCTCGCGCAGCGGACGGCGGAGTCGGCGTGGGCGCGGCTGGGGCTCGGTGGCTCGCCCGTGGTCGTGCCGGACCTGCTGGTCGCCTTCGCCGCCGGCACGCCCGCGCCGGCCGGCACCGTGCTCGTCGCCGGCACCGGAGCCGGTGCTGCGGCGGTCCTCGACCGAGACGTGGTGCGACAGGCCGACGGCGCCGGGTGGCTGCTCGGCGACATCGGCTCGGCGGTCTGGCTGGCGCGGGAGGGGCTGGTGGCTGCGGTGGCGGACCTGGACGGACGGGGGCCCACCACCGCGCTGACCCAGCCGTTGCTCGAGCGGCTGCTCGGCAGGCCGGGGCCCTACACGGCTCAGGACGTCATCGCCGAGGTGTACTCCGTCCCTCCCGCCTCGCTGGGCTCGCTGGCGCCGGTGGTGACCGCGAACGCAGGCGACCCGGTGGCCGACGACATCGTGGGGCGCGGGGTCGCGGGACTGCTGAGGTCGCTCGACGCCGTCCGCACCGACGGGCCGGTCGTCCTCGCCGGCGCCCTCCTCACCCAGCCAGGCCCGGTGCTGGCCGCCGTTCGCAACTCCATCGCCGAGCCGCGGACCGCCCACGACCCGACAGCCGGCGCCGCCTGGCTGGCCCTGGTCTCGCTCGGCATCACCACCGAGACCGTCCACGCATCGCTGGTCGAGGTGCGAGGGGATCGAGCACAACCACCGACCGGCTAGTTCGGGGAGAGCTGCCAGCCGTCCGCGGTGAACAGGTCATCGGATAGACGTTGGTCGTCCACGCGCACGCGGTCGACGTACACGCCTCTGCCTTGGTAGAGGTCGTCGGTGGTGTAGCGCCAGCGCACCAGCACCGGGTCACCCTCCGGCAGCTGCACGGTCTCGCGGTGCCAGCGGCGTTCGCCGAAGCCGGAGAACTCCTGGAGCGGTGTCCACGTGGTGCCGCCATCGGTCGACGCCTCGAGCGACACCACGTCGTACGTCGGCTCGGTGTCGTACCAGAGGCCGTACGACAGCTCGCCGCCCGAGCTCATCGGGGCGGTCAGGGTGACCGTGCGGGCGTCGCCGACTCTGGAGAACCACGCCTCCCTGCCCTCGATCGGGCGCACCGGGATCGCCCTCGCCAGGTCGCGGGCGACCGCGCGGCGGGCGGGGTTGTTGCTGCCCCAGTCGCGCGAGGGGTGCACCCGGTTGGTCAGCAGGATCACGAACGAGTCGGACAGCGGGTCGACCACCAGCGAGGTGCCGGTGAAGCCGGTGTGGCCGAACGTGACTGGAGAGGACAGGCCGTCCATGTACCACCGCTGGTCGAGCTCGAACCCGAGCCCGTGGGAGTCGCCAGGGAACTCGGTGTTCTCGTTGACCAGCATCGCCCGGACCGTGTTTTCGTCGAGGATCCGGGCGTGGCCGTAGCGGCCGCCGTTGAGCAGGGTGCGGCAGAGGATCGCGAGGTCGTGGGCGGTGGAGAACAGCCCGGCGTGACCGGCGACGCCGCCGAGCGACCAGGCGTTCTCGTCGTGCACCTCGCCGCGGATCATCGGTCGCCCGGCCCACGGCTGCGCCTCGGTCGCCGCGATCCGGTCGACCAGCCCGGCCGGCGGGTTGAACATCGTGTCGGTCATTCGCAGCGGGCGGGTGATGCCGTGCGCGATCACGTCGTCCAACGAGTGGCCGGTGACCTTCTCCACCACCAGCCCGAGCGTGATCAGGCTGAGGTCGGAGTAGAGGTACTGCTCGCCCGGCTCCGCGACGGGCTCGGCCGCGAGCACCGCGGCCAGCCGCTCCTCGACGGTCGGGTAGGCGGAGTAGAGCGGCAGCCAGGCCGGCAGCCCACCGGTGTGGGTGAGCAGGTTGCGGATGGTGACCTCGCCCTTGCCGTTGGCCGCGAAGTCAGGGAGGTACGTCGCGACCGGTTCGTCGAGGTCGACGCGTCCGGCCTCGACCTGCTGCAGCACCGCGATCGTGGTGAACGTCTTGGTCACCGACGCCAGGTCGAAGATGGTGTCCCGGCGCATCGGCACCTGCTCGTCGTCCGGGAGCTCGGCGTTCACGTCGGTGTAGCGCAGAGCCTTGCCCGCGGCGTCGTGCACCGGCACCACGCCGTGCCGCGAGGCCAGCACCACGCCACCGGCGTACAGCGGCCGGTCGGGCGACGGTTCGAGGAACGACCGCAGGTCCGTCGACAGCTGCTCGAGCGGCGCCGCGAGCAGCCCGGCCTGCCGCGGCGTGCCGTAGCGCAGCCGGTGCTGCTCGAAGTCCAGGTCCTGAGGAGTGGTGTCGTAGAGCCGCGGCGCCGGCGGCGGGACCGGCTTGCCCTCCCTGTCGACCTTCGGCCGACCAGGATCCACCGACCATGCCGACGCCGCGGCCGCCCCGAGAACCGCGACCACAAGCGCCAACATGACTGCCGCCAGCCGCTTCACGGCCGGCGTCCGGGGTAGAGCAGGTGCTGGGCTCTGATCGCGCGGAACCGGGTCAGCTCCTCCCGCCACACCTCCACCACCTCGTCGAAACTCGCACCGGCGTCGATCGCCAGCCGGACCTGCTCGTTGCCCGAGAGCTTGTCGATCCAGTACGGCGGCGCGGTCTCGCGCCACGCGAACTCGTCATAGAGGCCGCGGGCGGTGACGATCATGGCGATCGCGGTACGGATCGCCTCGAAGTCGTCGCGGTCGGTGACGTGCAGCTGGACGCCCGCGCAGGCCACGCCGGTGTGCTTGGAGAACGACGGCGTGAAGTAGGCCTCGCGGAACTCGACACCCCGCAGGTCCAGCTCGTTGAGCGACGCGGCCCACTCGTGGTCGACGTACGGCGCACCGATCAGCTCGAACGGCCGCGTCGTGCCGCGCCCCTCGGACAGGTTGGTCGCCTCGAAGAGGCAGGTGCCCGGATAGACCACCGCGGACTCGACGCGCGGCATGTTGGGCGACGGCATCACCCACGGCTGCCCGGTCTCCTCGGCGTACATGGCGCGGCGCCAGCCCGACATCCGGGAGACCGTCAGCTCGACGGCACCGTCGGCGTCCGGGTCGTCGGGCAGGAACTCCGCGTTGAACAGCCCGGCCAGCTCGCCCACGGTCATCCCGTGCTGCTGCGAGATCGGCTTGCGGCCGACGAAGCTCGCGTGCTCCGGATGCATCACCGGGCCGTAGGCGGCGGTCGCCGAGATCGGGTTCGGCCGGTCGAGCACGACGTACCGGACACCGGCCAGCGAGGCGGCGACCATGCAGTCGTACATCGTCCAGACGTAGGTGTAGAAACGGGCACCGACGTCCTGGATGTCGAACATCACCGTGTCGAGGCCGGCCTCCTCGAAGAACGCCGCGATCTCGGCCGGTGTCTTCGTGTAGGTGTCGTAGACCGGGATGCCGGTGCGCGGGTCCGGACCGCCGGGCTCCGAGCCGCCGGCCTCGGCGCTGCCGCGGAAGCCGTGCTCGGGGCCGAACGCGGCGACCAGGTCGATCCGGTCGTCGGCGGCCATCACGTCGACCTCGTGCCGAAGGTCGGCGACCACGCCGGTGGGGTTGGAGATCAGGCCCACCCGCTCACCGGCCACGAGCCGGTAGCCGTCGCGGGCCATCGTGTCGAAGCCGGTGAGCACCCGGCGGCCGTGCCGCGGCTGCCCTTGGGCGGCCCGGGCCGCCGGCGCGAGCGTCCCCAGACCGGCCGCGCCGGCGGTGGCTTGGAGGAGGGTCCGTCGGCGCATGTCAGTACTCCAATCCGTGGCCGTAGGGGTAGAGCACCTGCTTCCCCTTGGCCCTCGGGATGGTCACTGGCAGCCGCCCGGTGGGTTCGAGCTCTCCGAAGATCACCCGGACCAGCGAGTCCAGCGCCGCCGCGGTGTAGGAGTACGTCGCGAGGTACGCCGGCACCTCCGGGTAGCGGTTGACGTCGTAGGGGTCGCGCACCCCGACCGCGATCACGTTCTTGTTGGCGGCAATGAGCCTCTTGACCAGCTTGCCCTGGTTGGTCTGGCCGTCCATGCCGGCCCGGTTGGTGAGCACGATGACGTTGTCGTAGTGCTTGGCCTGCTTGGCGGTGGCCTTGATCGTCTCGTCGGTCGGGTTGAGGCCGGTCTCGAGCACGTCGGCGTCGACGCTGCGCTCGGCCAGACCCGCGGCGACGGTGGCCGTGGTGCTCACGCCCCAACCGGTGACCAGTGCATCCTCGCCGGGGTCGACGTCGAGCGGCAGCAGCTTGCGCTGGTTGCGCACGAGGGTGGTGGTGCCGTCGGTGATCTCCTGCAGGGCGGCCAGGTGCTCCGGGGTGCCGACGTGCGCCGGGACCTCGGCCGGGTCGGCGTACGGGTCGTCGACGATGCCGAGGCTCTCCTTGAGGGTGAGGATCCGGCGTACCGAGGTGTCGATCCGCTCCTCGGTCAGCTCGCCCGACGCCACCGCCTCGAGCACGGCGTTGTAAGCGACGTCGAACTCCGGCGGCATCAGCAGCATGTCGACGCCGGCCTTGAGGGCGAGCACCGGGACCCGGTCGTTGCCGTAGGTCTCGCTGGCGCCGGCCATGTCGAGCGCATCGGTGATGACGACCCCGTCGTACCCCATCTCCCCACGCAGGATCCCGCTCATGATCGGCTCCGACAGGGTCGCCGGGTCGCCGGAGGGGTCGAGCGAGGGGACGGTGATGTGCGCGGTCATGATCGCGGGCACGCCCGCGTCGATGGCGGCCTGGAACGGCGGCCGGTCCAGCTGCTCCCACTCCTTGCGGGTGTGGTCGATGTTGGGCAGGCCGGTGTGGCTGTCCTGGGCGGTGTCGCCGTGGCCCGGGAAGTGCTTGGCCGCGCCGGACAGTCCGGCGGAGGTGTAGCCACGCACCTGGGCGGCGACCAGGTTGGCAACCAGTCTCGGGTTCTCGCCGAACGAGCGGACCGCGATGACCGGGTTGGCGGGGTTGACGTTGACGTCCGCGACCGGCGCGAAGTTCCAGTTGATCCCCATCGCGGTGAGCTCGTCGCCGTTGATCGCGGCGGCCGTCTGCGCGTCGGCGACGCTGCGGCCGGCGCCGAGAGCCATGTTGCCCGGCAGCTGAGTCATCGGCGGCCCGATGCGGGCGACGATGCCGCCCTCCTGGTCGATGCCGATCAGGGAGGGGATGGCGCCTGGTTGGCTGAGCGCAGCGTCCTGGATGCCGTTGGAGAGCCCGGTGATCTGGGCCGGGTCCTGCACGCTGTTGGTCCAGGCGAAGTAGATGATGCCGCCGGGCTGGTAGCGGTCGATGAGCTGCTCGGCGTTGTCCACGCCGTACAGCGCCTGGTTGGCGGCCACGTCGGCCGGCGCCTGGGTGTCGGCACTGCTGCCGTAGACGTTGGTCATGAACAGCTGGCCGACCTTCTGCTCCAGCGTCATCGAGGCGAGCGTGGTCTCGACCCAGTCGTCCTGGGCCTGCGCGGCCCGTGGTCCGGCGTGCGCCGGCGGGCTCGCGGTCAGCGAAGAGGCCACCAGGGCCGCAGCAGCGAGGGCCACCCCCGCCGAGGTGCGTCGTGATGAGGGCAGCGTCCCGAGCCGCATGGTTCCTCCCGAGTAGAACGTGTTGGTAAATGAATTACTTCATGGCGTCTGCTTTGGTGAGTTTTATACGGAGGCCGTCGCAGGTCAATCCCCTACGGCCGCGGGCCGGGCCTCGAAGAACTCCGGGCTCAGCCTGGTGGCTGCCGAGTCAGCTCGCCGATGTCGAGCGGGGACCTCCTCCCCCGAGGATGTCTCGTAGCGTCCGCAGCTCCTCGAACGTGGGTGCATGAGTACGACGCCCGCCCAGAGGGCACCGGTCTCGTATGCCACGACACGTTCCGATCGTCGTCATGGGTGTCTCGGGTTCGGGGAAGAGCACGGTGGGGGCCGCGCTGGCGCAGCGTCTCCGGGTGCCCTTCGGGGACGCTGACGACTTCCACCCCGAGGCCAACATCGCCAAGATGACCGCCGGTCACGCACTCAACGATGAGGACCGCAAGCCATGGCTCCGGGCGATCGGGGAGTGGCTCAGCAGCCACCCCGACGGCGGCGTCGTGACCTGCTCGGCGCTCAAGCGTGACTACCGGGACCAGCTGCGGGAGCACTGCGCGGAGGTCGAGTTCGTGCACCTGTACGGCGACCGCGAGGTCGTCGCCCGTCGCCAGGCCACCCGGCCCGGCCACTTCATGCCGGCCTCCCTGCTCGACTCGCAGTTCGAGACGCTCGAGCAGCTGGGGGAGGACGAGCGGGGGTTCGTGGTTGACGTGTCCCAGCCGGTCGATGAGATTGTCGAGGCTGCGGTTGCCGGTCTGCAGAATCTCGAGGAGAAGCGATGACCCTGCCCACCCTGCTCGTGCCCATGGCCGACTCCGAGCTCGTCGAACCCGTCGCCGACGGCTGGCAGCTCGTGCTGGCGGCGTTGATCGGCATCGCGGTCATCGTCGGCCTGATCACCTGGGCGAAGATCCATCCGTTCCTCGCGCTGATCCTCGGCGGCCTGACCGTCGGCATCGTGGCCGGCGTCGACCTCGCCGACGTGATCGTCAACTTCTCGACCGGGTTCGGCAACACCGCGGCCGGAGTCGGCATCCTGATCGCGCTCGGCGCGATGTTCGCGAAGCTGCTCGCCGACTCCGGCGGCGCTGACGAGATCGTCGACGCGATCGTCGGCCGCGCCAGCCCGCGGATGCTGCCGTGGGCGATGGCGCTGGTGGGCGCGATCATCGGGCTGCCGATGTTCTTCGAGATCGGCCTCGTGCTGCTGATGCCGGTGATCTACCTGGTCGCCCGCCGTGCGCAGCTCTCGCTGATCGCCGTCGGCATCCCGGCCCTGGCCGGCCTGTCGGCCATGCACGGACTGGTGCCGCCCCACCCGGGCCCGCTCCTCGCCATCGAGTCGCTCGGTGCCGACCTCGGCACGACGCTGGCCCTCGGCGTACTCGTCGCGATCCCGACCGTGATCGTCTCCGGACCGCTGTTCGCGCCCCTCGCGGCGAAGTGGGTGCCGGTGCCGGCGCCGGACCGGTTCGAGGCGCGTGACGCAGACACCCTGACGAAGCGGCCGACGTTCGGCATCACGCTCGCGACCGTGCTGCTGCCCGTGGTGCTGATGATGGGCAAGGCGCTCGCCGACATCCTGATCGACGACGAGGAGGACCTGGTACGCCGGATCCTCGACATCCTGGGCACGCCGGTGCTCGCGCTGCTGATCGCCGTCATCGTCGCGATCTTCACGTTCGGTCGCGGCGCCGGCATGGAGCGCGACGACATCACCAAGAGCCTCGAGTCGTCGCTGCCGCCGATCGCGGGGATCCTGCTGATCGTCTGCGCGGGTGGTGGGTTCAAGGAGGTGCTGGTGCAGACCGGCATCGGCACCAAGCTCGCCGACTGGGCCACCGACGCCAACATCTCGGTGCTGCTGCTGGCCTGGGTGCTCGCCGTACTCATCCGGCTGGCGACCGGCTCCGCCACCGTCGCGACGATCACCGCCTCGGCGCTGATGGTCGGGCTGGTCGACGGCCTGAGCCAGGGCGAGGTGTCGCTGGTCGTGCTCGCGATCGGTGCCGGCTCGGTGTTCTTCTCCCACGTCAACGACGCGGGGTTCTGGCTGGTGAAGGAGTACTTCGGGCTCTCCGTCGGCCAGACCATCAAGTCGTGGTCGCTGATGGAGACGATCCTGTCGGTGACCGGGCTGATCTTCGTGATGATCCTCGGGATCTTCATATAGCGCCCCCCACGTCATGCGCCGTGACGGGCCAAGACATCGGACGCCGCCCCTAGGGGTACCTGCCCTGAGGCCGCCCGATGGGGCTGACCACGGTCCGACTCACGGTCGGGTCATGCGGAGAAGAGGAGCGAGTCATGACGAACTATCAGGGCAGCGGTGATCAGCACGTCTCTGGCGTCCCTCCCCAGCAGGGTGCCGGGTACCCCACCTCTCAACCGGGGCCGCCGACTGGTGCCCCCGTCTACCAGGACACCTCCCACTTCCCGAGCCCTGGGCACCAGCAGCAGTGGTCGGGCGGGCCCGGCATGGCCCAGGGACACCAGCAGGGCCACCGGCCTGGCTTCACCTTGAGGTCTGCGCTCAGGACCACGGAGTTCTGGGTCCTCGTCGTAATTTCCATCGCGCTGTTGATCGCGGCAGCGGTCACCGATCAGGGCGACGACGGGCAGGGCTTCGGCTCCGAGGACGCTTGGAGCTACGTCACGCTCCTCGGAGCGGCGTTCATCATCAGCCGTGGGCTCACCAAGTTCGGCGGCCGTGACGAGGACGATCATCACTCGTCGCACTGAGCCGACCGCTGCGCCTTCGCAGGCATTGGCGGTGCCGCAGCCGAGCAGCCGCCGCGACCGGGGGGAGCTGAGGACGCGTTGAAGATCTTGGTGACGGGTTCGACCGGGTACGTCGGCGGTCGGCTGGTGCCCCTGCTGCTCGAGCGGGGTCATGAGGTGCGCACGACCACGTCCAGTCCGGACCGCGGGGCACCGTGGTGGGGAGACCGAGTGGAGACCGTCGTGATGGACGCGCTCGACCGCGGTCAGGTCGAGGCTGCCTGTGACGGCGTGGACGCGGTCTACTACCTGATCCACGGGATGGGCGGCGACAACTTCGCTGAGACTGACCGCACAGCGGCGACCAACCTCGCGGACGGCGTACGTGCTCACGGGGTGGCTCGAGTCGTGTATCTCTCCGGGATGGTGCCGGACGTGCCTGACGCCGAGCTCTCCGAGCACATTCAGTCCCGAAGAGAGGTCGAGCGGATCCTCAGCGACCTGGCTGCGACGGTGATCGTGCTGCGTGCGGCAGTGGTGCTGGGCAGCGGGTCCACCTCGTTCGAGATCATCCGGCAGGTCAGCGAGCGCATGCCCGTGCACACCGTGCCGACCTGGATGGACTCCATGGTGCAGCCGATTGCTCTCGTTGACGTGCTGGAGGCGCTGGCGGGAGCGCTCCAGTACTCCGGCCCGTCACGCCACTTCGACGTAGGTGGCCCCGATCGGCTGCGCTATGGCGCGTTGATCGAGGCCTACACCTCACACGCAGGCCTGACCCGCCCGCAGGTCAAGGTGCCGTTGCTGCCGTCAACGCTCGTGGGCACCTTGGTGGGCAGCCTCACCGACGTGCCACGGCCAACTGTTGAAGCGCTGGTCGAGAGTCTCCACCACGACATGGTCGCCGGGGACAGCGACTTCCAGGAGAAGCTGCTGCCAGAGGGCCACCAGCTGGTGGGGCTGGATGAGGCCTTTCAGCGGTCGCTTGCGCCGCCTGCGTCGGAGCCCGAGGAAGCCGACCCGATGGGGCCCCTGCCACAGGACCCGGTCTGGGCCAGCGGGGGCGATGACCGACCCCCGGTGGCAAAGGTGGTCGACGCGGTCAAGGACATCCTGCCGGGGTGAGCGCCCTACCGACGATGCGCGAGGGGTCCGGACTCCTGATGCGAGACACGTAGTGCCGGTCCATGACGATCGGGTACGTAGCCCGATCACCTCACGATGCAGCAGCAGCTCCGTTGTTTGCAGTAGTCATTCCGAACCAGGGTCTCGAGGCCGATCGGTCAGACCCGTTGCCATCTCCTTGACGCCCGGCATCGAACCCATATCCTCCAGGTGGACCTGGGAGGGACCGTGGGGAGCACTCGGACAGAACTCACCGACGCCGCGGTGACGGCGTTGCCGGCTGGCGCCTGGACCGTCCTGCACAACGTGGCTTGGCCGGGCCGGCGACGCATGACCATCGGGCATGTCGTAGTCGGCCCGCCAGGCGTCCTCGTGGTCAGCACCGAGAACTGGTCGGGTGAGGTCGTGCTCGACCACGGTGAGCTGCTCCATCAGGGGCGCAGCCAGATCGACGCGCTACGACGAGCAGTCGAGGCAGCGGCCGCGGTGGCTTCGGTGTGGCCCGAGATGCCGCCGGCACCTGTGCACGCGATGGTGTGCCTGACCGGGGCGAATCGACCCAGTGCCTGGATGGGGTGCGTGACTGTTTGCTCCACTGAGTCGTTGGTCCCGGCAATGACTGCTCTGCCTGTTGCCCTGACCGACGAGGAGGTGCGGATCGTCGTAGGCGATCTGCGCTGGCTGCTGAGGGGTGCGGGCGAAGCAGCCCACCTCCCGATGGTGCCGATCCGCGCGGTCCGGGAGCGGTTGTCAGCGCGGCGATAACTCAGTGAAGGGCTCGGGAAGAACTGTGGGAAGCGACTCGGCGTCAGGCGCAGCGGCGACTGCACACGTGCTGAAGGACCTGGACGACGGCTGGACCGTGATCCGCACCGACGGTCACGTGGCGGTCGGTCCGACCGGCGTCTTCGTCATCGACAGCAAGCGGTGGTACGGCCGGGTCACCACCGTCGGTGGCGTGCTGCTCCGCAACGGTCGGGACCAGACGGAGACGACTCGCAGGGCCCACGCGGCCGCCGTGGCCATCGGTGCGGTGCTCCCGTCGGTGAGCCCGGAGCACGTGCTGCCCGTGCTCTGCTTCGCGGACGGCGATGTGCCGGACCTGGTGCTCGACGACGTACAGGTGTGCTCGATCGTCACCGTCGTCCACCAGCTGACCACCCGGCCGACGGTCTTCACTGCGGACCAGGTGCGGGAGGTGGTGGATGAGCTGCGAGCGCTGCCTGCCGGAGACCACCGAACGAAAGCCGGCTCCGACGCGAGGCTTCTCCCGCCGGGGTGCCGTGGGAGCGGTCGGCGCCGTCGCGGTGGCCATCGCCCTCTTCGCCGTCAGCAGCGGGATCGCCAACCAGCCGCCCGACCAGTCACCGCCTCCTGGTGAGGAACGCATCCAGCCCAAGGACAAGGCCGACAAGAAGCCGAAGGCGCCCGCCAGGAAGAACGAGCAGCGGCAGCGCTAGCGGGGGTTGTCGGCGAGCCAGCCGACGAAGTCGGCGACCGCGGAGGTGACGTCGAAGGCCGGCGTGAAGCCGGTGTCGGTGGTCAGGCGGGTGATGTCGAGGTACGGCGCCGGCTGGCCGCCCGGGGTCACGTCGACCTGGGCTCCCGGGACGGCCGCTTCGAGGGCCGCCGCGAAGTCGCCGTGGGAGACCGGCACGCCGCTCGACAGGTTGTAGGTGTCGTGGTCGAGCGTGGGCGCGGTCATCAGCAGCGCGATCGCTCGGCCGGCGTCCGGGGCGTAGCAGAGGTCGCCGCTGTCGTCGGCGTACACCTGCGGGGCTTCGCCGCCGCGGACCACCGAGGTGGTGAGCGCGGGGAGCGGGTAGAACGGCGAGGTGGGGTCGCCGAGCGGGCCCCAGATGGTGCCGATCCGCAGCACGACCGGCTCGACGCCGGTGCCGGCCAGGGCCTGCTTCGTGATGGGCTCGGCGGCCTTCTTGAAGGACAGGATCGGGTTGTCGAGGGCGTTCGTCGGCAGCTCGAGCTCCTCGTGCCAGGTCGGCTCCGACCGGCCGAGGTAGAGGCCGATGCTGCTGGCGACGGCGAAGCGGCGTACCTGCCACGCGCGGGCTGCCTCGAGCGCGTTGTAGAGCCCGTCGGTGTTGAGGCGGAGGAACTCGATGGTGTCGGCCACCGAGTGCCCGGCCGCGGAGGGCGCGAACGACGGCCGCGGGGCGGCGAGGTGCACGATCCCGGTGATGTCGTGGCGGTCGCCGAGGTCGAGGAACGCGTCGCGGTCGGTGACGTCGAGCTGCTCGACGGTGACCCGGCCGGCGAGGAACGACGGCACCTCCGCGCTGTGGTGGCTGGTCACGATGACCTCTTCGCCGAGGTCGAGCAGGGCCTTGGCGGTGGCGGCGCCGATCATGCCGAGGCCGCCGGTCACGAGGATCATCGGACGACCTCGTAGTGGAGGTGGGTGACGCCCGGGGCCGGCACGGCTTCGACCAGGCGGAGCTGGATGTGCTCGGGCAGCTCCTGGAAGTAGGGGCGGCCTGCGCCGAGCAGCACCGGGATCTGGTGCAGCACGAACTCGTCGACGAGCCCCGCCTTCAGGGCCTCGGTGACGACCCCGCCGCCCATGAGCACGACGTCCTTGTCGCCGGCCAGGTCCTTGGCCGTCGCGACGGCGTCCTCGATGCCGGTCGTGACCAGCGTCTGGCGGCCGCCCGACTGCGGCGCCGGCCGATGACTGAGTACGACGAGGGGAGCCGTCGGGTGCGGCGCTCCGGTGTCGCCGAACCTGTCGGAGTCGTCGTAGGTGTTGCGGCCGGCCAGGCGTCGCGCCGACGCGGCTGGCGAACTTGTCGAAGACCTGGGCGCTGGGCTCGCTGAGCTTGAAGCTGGTCATCTCCTGGCTGGCGACGTCGCCGTTGAAGTACCAGTCGAAGAGCTGCCCGCCGTCGCCGAGACCGTTGCCGGGCCGGGGGTCGCGCCCGGTGATGTAACCGTCGACCGAGACCGACAGTGCAGTGAAGACCTTGCTCATGGTGAGTTCCTTTCCGAGTTTCTTTAGGAGACTCCAAGACGGTAGCAGCCAAAGTTCCGTAAGGGAACCCCAGGTGCTAGGATCTTTCCATGCAACGTACGCAGTTCGGCGACCTGGCCTGCTCGATCGCGCGCACCCTCGACGTCTTCGGGGAGCCGTGGACGCCGCTGATCCTGCGCGACGTGTGGGTGGGGATGAGCAGGTTCGAGCAGATCCAGGGCGACCTCGGGATCTCGCGCAAGGTGCTGACCGAGCGGCTCACCTACCTCGTCGACCAGGGCGTGCTCGAGCGGCGTCCCTACGACAACCGGCCGCGCTACGAGTACCACCTGACGACCAAGGGCACCGAGCTCGTCGACCTGCTCCTGGTGATGACCGCCTGGGGCGACAAGTGGCTCGCCGGCAAGGCCGGCCCGCCCGTGCTCTACCGCCACCACGCGTGCGGCGAGATCGCGCACGTCGACCTGACCTGCTCCCACTGCGGCAAGCCGATGCACGCCGGCGACGTCGAGGCGCTGGACGGTCCTGGGGCTGCTGCGTGAGCTAGGCCAGCTCGACGACGTACGCGTCGTGGTCGGAGAGTCGTGGTGGGCCCGAGGCGTCTCTCCGGTGGGCGCCGACGACGTTCGCAGCGATCGGTACGGCGATGTGGTCGATGCTCAGCAGCGTCGGTATCCGGTGTGCCAGGTCGGCAGTCGGGACCCGCAGCTTGAGGGTGGCTAGGGCGTCAGCGACGTGGGCGCGGCCGCCGATGCTCCCGGCGTGCTCGCGGCCGGACAGCGCGTGGTTCCAGTCGCCACCCCACACCAGGTCGCTTGGCGTTAGCGCAGTGAGCAGGGTGCGGACGGCAGCGCCGGTGCGGTCGACGTGGCGCTCGCCCACCCACGGATCGTTGCCCCCGCTGCTTCGCCACGGCAGGATCGAGCTGCAGAACGTCAGGCCGTGGCTGGACGCCATGGCACTCGCCGGATGGGGATCGTCCAGCGGTTCGAGGTCATCGCCGCGGACCAGAACGCCCGCCCATCGTCGCCGCGCCGCCATCGTTGCTTGGCCGACGTGCAGCGTGTGGCCGGGCACGGACAGGCGTTCGCTCACCTCGGTGAGCAGCAGTACGTCGCAGTCCATCGCGAGCAGGAACGCCAAGTGCTCGTCACCCCAGCGACCGGCGAGGTTCCAGGTGCCGATCCTCACGCGGCGTACGAACGATCGATCGGTGGCGTCACTCTGTGGGCGTCTCTTCGACGGCCTGCCACCACGAGGGTGAGTACCGGACTTGCTTCCCGTCATCGGTGTCGACGATGAGGACCCCGGACGTTTCGCTGATGTCGTAGCGAGCCGCTCCGGAGTGCTTGACCTTCCCGCTGCCCACATAAATCGTGAAGTCCATGTGGCGAGCGTGCCACGTCCCAGCGCTGTACGAACGTTCGCTCAGAGGAGGAGCGAGGCCGGCGCGAGCGTCAGCCGGAACGTCGCACTGGCTGGTGCTCAGGCCTGACTCTCCAGGGCGCGCTGGCGAATGGCTGCCGCGGCGTCGGGGGAGGCCTCCTCCAGGCATCGGTCGAAGGCGTCGATCCCGAGGGCCATCGCGCGGCGTACCCGATAACGTCCGGCGAGACACAACGACTCATCGAGATCGGGCTCGTCAACCTCCGGGTCGAGGTCCTTCAGACCGATGGTGTACACGCGCTGAGCCTGTCTGGTGCGGTCAAGCAGCTCGAGAACTTCTCCCAAGGTTGTGTGGAGCCCCACGGTCACGTCGTCGCGAGAAGTCGCACGCAAGAGCTGCTGGACCAGTGCGTCCGCCTCGTCGTCGCGGCCAAGCTCATAGAGCACTCGCACCAGCTCGCCGCGGGGGTCGACGGTCGTCGGTCCGCCGTCCTCGATGGCCGCGTTGACCAGCTCGACGGTTCGTTCCGAGACTGGTTCGGACCGGTCGGAGGCCAAGCATTCCAAGAGCTCGGCGCGGCCCGAGTCGCCGGGAGACATGGTCTCCACCAGGGCGACAATGCGTGCGCGATACACGGCCGGCGAAAGGGTCGCTTCCCACTCCTCACGCAGTTCGCAGATGTCTTCGAACGTCGGCGTCATGAGGCGAGTGTGCCGCACGACAGGACCGCCTGGAACTAGCCGGCGTCGACGAACGGCACGTCATAGTCCGCGATGCGGCGGTCGGCGGAAACCAAGGTCAGCTGCTCGGACCGAGCCTGGGCGATGAGCAGGCGGTCGAAGGGATCGCGGTGATGCATCGGCAGGTCGGCGACCGCGAGCCCGTGATCGGCATCAAGGCCCAGGACCCGGACGCCGGTGCGCAGCACGTGCTCGCGAAAGTCCTTGGGGACCGAAAGCTTCCCGACCCCCGCCTTCACGCCGATCTCCGCGAATGAGACGACGCTGAACAGCAGTTCGCTCGCCTGCTCGATCGCCTCCTGCGCCGCTCGAGAGACGCGTCGCGACCCCTCGAGCTCCCAGAGCATGACGTGGGTGTCGAGCAGGAGCCTCACACCGGCTCATCGAGCAGTTCGTTGATCTCCGAGTCGCTGAACTCGAAATCGTCCCCCAGCGTGATCCAACCGGCCAGCGAACCGCGCGCCGCGAGGAAGCGCTGTCCCGCCGAGGACGGCGGCTCGATCCGCACCAGTCTGGCTACGGGTACGCCGTCGCGCGCGATCTCGACGGCCTCGCCTGCTTCGACCTTCGCGAGCAGCTTGGAGAGGTCCGTCTTGGCTTGACCGACATTGACCAGCATGGCTCGATGGTAGCGCAATTGGCCAAGCTTGGCTAAGCCACGTGGGTGGCGAGGGGAAGGGGTTGACATCCCCCCTGTGACGTCCGTTACGTTCAATGTAACCGGTTTCAGAGACCGGTTACCTGGATCTCGACAAGCTCGATCACCGGCGCGGCGGGATCACAGCGCACCACCACTCGGGAGGTGAACGGATGCGCTCGACGATCAGGGACGTTGCTCGGCAGGCGGGGGTGTCCATCGCGACCGTCTCCCGGGTGATGCGCGACTCCACGAGCGTGCGGCCGGACACCGCGGAGCGGGTGCGGCAGGTGGCGCTCGAGCTCGAGTTCGTGCCGAGCCAGCTCGGGCGGCAGCTCGCGGAGCGGCGGCACGCGGCCAACGGGATCGTCTTCCCGGACCTGAGCGGTCCGTACTACGCGGAGGTCGTGCTCGGGTACGAAGCCGTGGCGGCCGAGCTCGGCCGGTCGGTGCTGATCCTGTCCACCCACGGACGCCCGGACGCCGACAGCAAGGTGCTGGAGATGGCGGAGCGGTGCGACGGGATGGTGCTGCTCACGCGGACCGTCGGCGACGAGACCGTGCAGCGGCTGGTCAAGCGCGGCGTGAAGCTGGTGCTGGTGGCCCGGCCGGAGGTGGCGGCGGCTGACAGCGTCAACGCCGACAACCACGACAGTGCCGTTGCGTTGGGGAAGCACCTGGTCGAGCGGGGCGCCGAACGGCTGACGTTTGTCGGTGACCCGGCGGGTGCTCCTGACGTCGCGGAGCGGTTCGACGCGGTCTCGACAAGCTCGACCGACCAAGCTGCTGCGCGTAGACGGGTTTCGACGAGGCGGCCGGCGAGCGCGTCGCCGACGAGGTGCTGAAGAGCAAGGAGCTGCCGGACGCGTTCGTGTGTGCGAACGACGAGCTGGCGCTGGGGCTGATGGCTCGCCTGCAGCAAGAAGGAATCGACGTACCCGGTGACGTGATGGTCACCGGGTGGGACGACGTGATGGCCGCCCGGTACGCCGGGCTGACCACCGTCAGGCAACCCATGCGCGAGCTGGGCGGAACGGCTGCCCGCCTGCTCGACGAACTGATCGCCGGCAGCAGAGACACACCACGACACGAGCTTCTGACAACAGAGCTGGTGACGAGAAGTAGCACCCTCGGGAAGGAAACACGATGAGGAAGACCATTGCCATTGCGGCAGTGACAGTGCTCGCCCTAGCGGGCTGCGGTCGTAGTGACGACGGCGGCGCGGGCGGCGAGGAACAGAGCGACGAGATCAGCGACGGCAAGGCCACGGGCGACCATCGAGGTCTGGGCGATGGGCACCGAGGGCGAGGTCCTCGGCGACTTCGTGGCCGACTTCGAGGCCGCCAACCCCGACGCCGACGTCAAGGTCACCCCGATCCCCTGGGAGTCGGCCCACGACAAGCTCTCCAACGCCATCGCGGCCGGCGAGACGCCCGACGTCAGCCTGATCGGTACGACGTGGATGGGTGAGTTCGCGGAGGCGGGCGGCCTGATGCCGACACCGGAGGGGCTGGTCGACGAGGCCGACTTCTTCCCCGGCGCCTGGGAGTCGACCGAGGTCGGCGGCACGTCGTACGGCGTGCCCTGGTACGTCGAGACCCGCGTCCTCTACTACCGCACCGACCTGGCCAAGAAGGCCGGCTGGGACCAGGCGCCGGAGACCTGGGACGAGCTGAAGCAGTTCGCGAGCGACCTGCAGAGCAAGGGCGGCGCGGAGTACGGCTTCAGCCTGCAGCCCGGCCAGACCGGCTCGTGGCAGACCATGCTGCCGTTCGCGTGGTCCAACGGCGCGACCCTGACCAACGAGGACGGCACCGAGTACACGATCGACACCCCCGAGACCGCCGAGGCGCTGGAGTTCTACTCCTCGTTCTTCAAGGAGGGCATCTCGCAGGACCGGGTGCTCGATCCCGGTGAGTACGAGACCGGCTTCGCCGACGGCGTCTACGGCTCGTTCATCTCCGGCCCGTGGCACACCGCACTGGTCGAGGACGCCGGCGTCGCTCCGGAGGACTACGCCGTCGCACCGCTGCCCGGCAAGGACGCCGCGCCCGGCACGTCGTTCGTCGGTGGTGGCGACCTCGCGGTCTTCAACGACAGCGACAACCCCGACAGCGCCTGGAAGTTCGTGCAGTGGCTGAGCGAGCCGGAGACGCAGAGCGCGTTCTACGAGCTGGTCGGTGACCTGCCCGCCGTACAGGCTGCATGGGACTCCGGCGAGCTGGCCGAGGACCCGAACCTGCAGGTCTTCGGTGCGCAGCTCGAGAGCGCCTCCTCGCCGCCGTCGGTGCCGAGCTGGGAGCAGGTCGCCGCGGCGATCGACTCCGTGATCGAGCAGGCCGCGCTCGGCAAGATCGAGCCGGACGAGGCGGTCAAGCAGATGCAGTCGCAGGCCTCGTCGATCGGCACCGGTCTGTGAGTTCCCGTAGCGCGACCAACCCCATGCGGCGGCAGCAGGCTGTCGCCGCGTGGGTGCTGGCCGCGCCGTTCGTGCTGGTGTTCCTGGTGTTCACGGCCGGGCCGGTGCTGTCGAGCCTGGGCATGAGCTTCACCGACCTGACCCGGGCCGACGTGCGTACGCCGTTCGGGGTCGAGTTCGTCGGGATCGACAACTACACCAAGCTGCTGCAGGACCCGATCTTCCTCAAGGTCACCCGCAACACCACGCTCTACCTGGTGCTCGGCGTACCCCTCACCATGGTGGTCGCGCTGGCCGCGGCGGTCGGGCTCAACCGGCTGACCCGGCTGCGCGGGTTCTTCCGGGTCGGCTTCTACCTGCCGGTGATCACCAGCATCGTGGCGGTCGCGGTGGTGTGGAAGTTCCTGCTCCGCGAGCGCGGCGGCCTGCTCAACACCGCCGCCGGCTGGGTCGGCATCGACCTGCCCGGGCTGCTCGACTCCACGACCTGGGCGCTGCCGACGCTGGTGGTGATGGCGGTCTGGCGCAACTTCGGCACGCTGATGGTGATCTTCCTGGCCGGCCTGCAGACGGTGCCGCGCGAGCAGCTCGAGGCGGCGGAGGTCGACGGCGCGACCGGCGTGGGCGCGGTTCCGCTACATCACGCTGCCGACGCTGCGCCCGATCCTGCTCTTCGGCGCGGTGATCACCGGCATCGGCTACCTCCAGTTCTTCGAGGAGGCCTTCGTGATGACCCGCGGTGGCCCGCTCGACTCGACGAGGTCGGTCACCTACTTCACCTACGACCAGTTCGGCTACGGCAACTTCGGCTACGCCGCTGCGGCCAGCTACCTGCTCTTCCTGGCGATCGTGGTGCTCACGTTCATCCAGTTCCGGCTCCTGAGGGACAAGGACTGATGACGAGAGCGCCCCGGTGGCTGTACGCCGTGATGTCCATCGGCTTGGTCGTGACGGCTCGTGCCGTTCGTCTGGATGATCTTGAGCTCGTTCAAGCCGGAGATGGAGCTGCGCGGGGTGCCGCCGACGCTCTGGCCGGAGGACCTCACGCTCGACAACTACCAGCGCGCTGTTCACCAAGCTCGACTTCCCGACGTACTTCTTCAACTCGGCGGTGGTCGCGCTCGCGGTGACGCTCGGCAACGTGGTCTTCTGCTCGATGCTCGGCTACGCCCTGGCGAAGCTGGAGTTCCCGGGCAAGCGGATGGTCTTCGCGCTGGTGCTCGGCACGCTGATGGTGCCGGGCGTGGTGACCTTCGTGCCGCTGTTCGTGCTGACCACCAACCTCAACCTGACCAACACGCTGCCCGGCATGATCCTGCCGTTCCTGGCGGGGCCGTTCGGGGTGTTCCTGATGCGGCAGTTCATCCAGGGCCTGCCCGACGAGCTGATCCAGGCCGCACGCGTCGACGGCGCGGGGGAGCTGCGGATCTTCTTCTCGGTGATCCTGCCGCTGTGCGGGCCGGCGCTGGCGACGCTCGGCGTGCTGACGTTCCTCACCTCGTGGAACAACTTCCTCTGGCCACTGGTGGTGGCGACCTCGGAGGACAAGTACACGCTCCCGGTCGCCCTGGCGCTCTACTCCACCGGCCAGAACGCCACCCAGTACGGCCTGCTGCTCGCCGGCGCGGTCGTCGTCGTCATCCCGGTGATCGTCGTGTTCCTGGTCCTGCAGCGCTACATCATGCAGGGCATCGCGATGACCGGCATCAAGTAGCCAACCCTCTATCTACAAGGAGAAACTCATGCGCAACTCGGTGCGCACCATCGTTCTTGCTGTGCTTGTCGCGGCGCTGGTCACTACTACGGGGGTTTCGAGGCTCGTCGCTGACGCTCCTCGCACCTCAACCACCGTCGGTGGGTCCGATCGCGTTCTGGAGAAGTACGCCGCCGACACATGGCGGTCGTTCGAGGCGATGGTGGAGCCCGCGACCGGGTTGCCCGTCGACAACGTCGGCGGTGACCTGACGCCGGGGAGCCGGTCGGCGTACACGTCGAACACCAACATCGGCGCCTACCTCTGGAGCACGGTCGCCGCGCGCGACATCGGCCTGATCAGCAA
Source organism: uncultured Actinomycetota bacterium (assembly GCA_963769475.1). Lineage (GTDB taxonomy): Bacteria > Actinomycetota > Actinomycetes > Propionibacteriales > Nocardioidaceae > Nocardioides. The sequence goes on from CAVYLX010000011.1 coordinate 885,506, forward strand.
GGGTGAGGCGCGGCACCGGATGGCCCGGACCATCGACTCGATCGAGCAGCTGGAGCGGCACGAGCCATCCGGCCAGTTCTACAACTGGTACGACCCGAAGACACTCGAGAAGCTCACCACCTGGCCGGAGAACGGCAGCGTGGTGAAGCCGTTCCTGTCCAGCGTCGACAACGGCTGGCTGGCCACCGGGCTGCTGATCACCGCGCGCGCCGAGCCCAAGCTGGCCGCGCGGGCCGACGCGATCCGCGAGGACATGAACTTCGGCTGCTACTACAACCCTGCTGAGAACGGCGGCGGCCAGATCCGCGGCGGCTTCTGGGACGTGAACCCCAACGAGGCGGCTGCCGTGACCGGCGACTACTGCGGCATGGGCACCGACGTCTGGTACACCGGCCACCACTACGGCGCGCTCAACACCGAGCCGCGGATGGCGTCGTACCTCGGCATCGCGGCGGGCCAGATCCCGGGCAGGCACTACTTCGGCACCTTCCGCACGTTCCCGCCGACCTGCGACTGGTCGTGGACCGAGACCATGCCGACCGGCACCTGGAAGACCTATGAGGGCGTCGACGTCTTCGAGGGCGCGCTGCCCTACCGCGGCAGGAACGTGGTGCCGACCTGGGGCGGGAGCATGTTCGAGGCGCTGATGGTGCCGCTGTTCGTGCCCGAGGAGAAGTGGGGCCCGCGCTCGTGGGGCCGCAACCACCCGCTCTACGTGAAGGGTCAGATCGAGCACGGTCTCGACGAGGCCGGCTACGGCTACTGGGGCTTCTCGCCGTCCAACAACCCGGCCGGCGGCTACCGCGAGTACGGCGTCGACGCGCTCGGCCTCGACGGCCCGGGCTACACGACCGACCAGGAGCGCACCGACAACGACCAGCCCTACGGCGACTGCCGGACCAGCTCGCCCGCGCCGACGGAGTACGGCGACGGTGTGGTCACGCCGCACGCGTCGTTCCTGGCGCTGCGCTACGCGAAGGGCGCCGCCTTGAAGAACCTGGCCAAGCTCGCCAAGAACTTCGACGCCTACGGGCCCGGCGGCTTCTACGACGCCATCGCCGTGCGCAGCGGCCAGGTGTCGAAGCGCTACCTCTCGCTCGACCAGGGCATGGTCATGGCCGCTCTCGGCAACGCGCTGGCCGGCGAGGACATGCGCCGCTACGTCTCGCAGGGCGCGATGAAGAACGCGATGGAGCCGCTGATGCGGCAGGAGATCTTCTCGGTCTCCAACGGAGAGTCCGGGACGGGGAACTGATGAGCAGCGCACGCACCGACTGGGAGACCCGGATCGGGATCCGCACCGGCACCGCGTTCGGCGGCTCCGCGCCGAAGCTCGACCCGCCGAACTCGTTGGGTGTCGTGGCGGGTGGCCATCAGGTCACGCTGTCGTGGGAGCCGGTCGAGGGCGCGGTGGGCTACCAGGTGCACTACGCCGACGGGCCCTACGGCGACTGGGCCCCGCTCGACCATGCGGGCCGCGACGTGCTGGCGGTGCCGCATCCGCCGTACGTCGACACGACGGGCACGCCGGGCAAGCAGCGGTGGTACGCAGTGTCGGCACTCTCCGACGTACACGTCGAAGGGCCGGTGTCGCAGGCGGTCGGCATCGCGCCGCAGGTCCGGCCGACCGGGCCGGTGACGGTGGCGGTCGATGCCTGCTCTTGAGGTTGGTGAGCTGGATCGGCCCTGGCGGCCGATGATCGGCAGCGAGCACCTCTCGCACGCGCTCTCCCGGGACACGACGGGCGGGCAGGTCGTGGGGGAGGAGCTGTCGTCGGCGCTCCGCGCCGCTCATGACGAGCTCGGCGTCACCCACGTGCGCGCGCACCACATTCTCGGCGACGACCTCGGGGTCTACACCGAGGACGACGAAGGCTTCCCGGTCCACGACTTCTCGGGCGTGGACCGGGTCTACGACCACATCCGGTCGCTGGGGCTCTACCCGGTGGTCGAGGTGTCGTTCATGCCGCGTGACCTGGCGGCGGACCCGGACCAGACGGTGTTCGAGTACGCCGCGGTCATCTCGCCGCCGAAGGACTGGGAGCGGTGGCACGCCTTGGTGCGGGCGCTGGTGGCGCACCTCGTCGAGCGGTACGGCGACGAGGTGGTCGAGCACTGGTCGTTCGAGGTCTGGAACGAAGCCAACCTCGAGGTCTTCTGGTCCGGCACCCCGGAGGAGTACCTGCGGTTGTACGACGTCACCGTCGACGCCGTGCGGTCCGTGGATCCACGGCTCGTGGTCGGTGGGCCGTCGTCGGCCGCGGCCGGCTGGGTCGAGGAGCTGCTGGCTCATGCCGACCGCACCGGCTCGCCGGTCGACTTCATCTCGACGCACACCTATGGCTCTCCGCCGCTGGACTTCCGTCCGATGCTCGCGCGCTACGGGCGTGAGGGGACTCCCATCTGGTGGACCGAGTGGGGCGTCACGCCCACCCACTTCAACGAGGTGAGCGACGCGGTCTTCTCCGGGGTGTTCCTCCTGCGGGGGATGTACTCGTCGATGGGCCGGATCGAGGCGCTGTCCTACTGGGTGGTGTCCGACCACTTCGAGGAGCTGGGCCGGCCGCCCTCTCTGCTGCATGGCGGTTTCGGCCTCCGGACCGTCGGCGAGCTGCGCAAGCCGCGGTGGTGGGCGCTGGCGATGCTGGAGCGGCTGGGGCCGCGACGCTTGTCGGTCGCCTTGTCCGGTGATGGTGGGGGGTCGTTGGTGGAGGCGCTGGCTACCTCCGACCCGTCCGGGCGGGTCTCCGTGCTGGCCTGGAACCTCACGCTCGACCAGACCAAGGCCGGCGGCTCGCCCGAGCTCGGTCGGGACGTGCGGGTCGCGCTGTCCGGGCTCGTGCCGGGGGCGGCGTACACACTCACGCATGAGCGGGTCGACCAGGACCACTCCAACGTCGCCTCTGCGTGGGGCGCGTTGCGTCGGGATGGTCAGGACTGGCCGGACGAGGAGCAGTGGGCTGCGCTGCGCGAGGCGGATCGGCTCGACTCGCTGGAGCCTGCGCGTCCTGTGGTGGCGGATGCGGACGGCGGCGTGCTGGTGGAGTTCGAGCTGCCGATGCCGGCTATCAGCCTGCTGACGTTGACGCCGACGAGCTGACCTCGACGTACTCGAGGAGGTCGCCGGGCTGACACTCGAGCACGCGACACATGGCCTCGAGGGTGCTGAAGCGAACGGCCTTGGCGCGGCCGTTCTTCAGCACCGCCACGTTGGCCGGGGTCAGCCCCACTCGCTCGGCGAACTCACCGACGCTCATCTTCCGCTTCGCCAGCTCGACGTCGATGCGCACCACGATCGGCATCAGATCACCGACTCCATGTCGGTGCGCAGCGTCGTGGCCTGCCGCAGCAGGGCGCGCAGCACGATCATCAGCAGCCCGAGCACGGCGCCGCCGACGACCAGGAAGAACAGCAGGATCACCACCCCTGGGTCGTCGGCGTTGAAGCCGACGAGCAGGAAGACACCGACCAGCACGACCCACGCCGCCCCGATCGCCCACACGATCGCGTCGACCCACTTGAGGGAGTCCTCGCTGAAGATGCGGTCGTCGCTCACCATGCTGAGCAACCGCCAGATGCACACGACCACGACCTGGGTGCAGAGCACCCAGAAGACCGACACCGCGGTGAGTGGCCACCGCAGGCCGGCGTGCTCCGGGTTCTCCTCGGCCAGGTGCGCCCACTGCCCGGGCAGCGACATCACCTCGAGGACCACCAGCACCCCGAACAGGGCGAGGAGGAAGAGCCTGAGTGGTGGGACGGCCTGACGCCAGGTGACCTTCATGCATTGAGTATGGGCTTTTATCTATCGATAATCAAGTGAAACCGGACGAGTTTCGATCAGGCGAGCTGATGCTCGAAGGCGTAGGCGGCCGCCGCGGTGCGCGAGCTCACGTCGAGCTTGCCGAAGATGTTGCTGAGGTGGCGGGCGACGGTCTTGTCGCTGAGCACGAGCTCGGCAGCGATCTGCGAGTTGCTCTTGCCGGAGGCGACCAGCCGCAGCACCTCGGCCTCGCGGGCAGTCAGACCGTCGGGAAGCGCAGCCGGCTCCAGGAGCCGGGCGGCTTCGTCGTCGGCGGGCACGGTGCCGAGCTCGCGGAAGGTACGGCGGGCCGCGGCCAACTCACTCATCGCCGACTCCTCGTCGCCCAAGGTCCGCAGCGCCCGGGCGACCTGCACCTTGACCCGGGCCGACTCGTAGGGGGAGCTCATGCCGTTCCACAGAGCTGACGCCTTGCGCAGGTAGGGCAGCGCGCCGGGGGCGTCACCGGAGTCGAGCTCGACGCGGCCGGCTGCATATCCGGCCATCGCCTGCAGCCCGGAGCATCCGAAGGCGTCGGCGATCGTGCCGAGCTCCTCGGCTGCTGCCCGCGCGTCGGCGGACTCCCCGGCGGCGAGCAGGATCTCGGTGGCGGCCGGGAGCAGCCGAGACCGGTGCACCGGGTCGGAGATCTCGGCGAGGAGGCGACGGACAGCGGCGACCGCAGCCGGAGTGCGGCCGCGGGCCAGCCACAACAACGCGAGCCCGGGCTGGGGCTCGAACCCGTGGTGGGCAGCCTGCTCATAGCTCTCGTCGGCGGCGTCCAGGTCGCCGAGGATCCGCTGTACGTCGCCGCGCTCGGCGTACGCCAGGCCGGCCGCGTCCGAGGAGGGTGCCGCCAGGTAGCGACGTACAGCATCGTCGAGCTCTTCGACCGCCTCCGCGAAGGCGCCGTGCAGGCGCATGATCTGGCCTCGGTGCACCGCACACTGCCCCGTGAAAGCGAGCATCCCGGGCTGCTCGGTGCACCATCGGCTCAGTGCCGTGGTCCACGCCGAGGCGCGGCCGAGGTCGGACACCTCCTGGCAGCCCTCGATCATCACGCAGTAGACATTGCCGGCGACGATCGGCGAGATCTTGCCCGACGTCACCACCGCCATCGCCTCGTCGAAGAGCGCCAGCCCCTCGGTGACCTCGCCACCTTGGAGCCGGGTGCGGCCGACCGCCGACAGCCCGAGGGCCAGCAGGTTGCGGTCGGCGAACCGCCGCCCGTAGTCGACCACCTTGGCGGCGTACTCGGTGGCCGTCGCCCAGTCCGACTCCCCGATGTAGCGGAACATCATCAGGAACTCCACGTAGCCGCGCTCGGCGATGTCGCCCTCGATGTCCTCGAGCAACCGATGGGCTCGGCCCGCCCAGCCGGCCCCCACCATCGGATCGCCCGACGTGGAGAGGCACATGCTGAGCTGGCAGGCAGAGAGGACGGCGGCAGCGAGGTCGCCGGCGTCGACGTGCAGCTGGAAGGCCTGCTGCCAGGCGTCGACACAGTCGTCGATCCGCCCCAGCAGGTACGCCGACGTGGCCAGCCCATCGAGGTCGGCGGCGGTGAGGGCTTCGGGAGGGGTTTCGCTCCAGGCGGTGTACGCCGCCACCCAGTCGCCGCGTTCGTAGGTCTCCCGAGCCCGCACCAGCTCCTCGACCACGTCCATCGCGCGAACCCCCTGCTCGAGAGTACGGCGATCTACGCCACCTTCGCGAGGCCACCGACCCGAGCGCGCTCGACGATCCTGTCGGCGACGAAGCCGGCATCGCGACCGACTCCAGGCAGCACCATCGAGCTGAACGCGTACTGGAACGACAGTCCGCAGAAGAACAGGCCCGGAGCCGAGTCGACCACGCCGCGCATCTCCACCGGCCAGCCGTCGTCGCCGACGATCGCCAGGTGGATCCAGTCGAACGTCTGTCGGAAGCCGGTTGCCCAGACGACGTTGGCGACGTCTACCGTGCGGTCGCCGACGACCGGCTTGCCGTCGCGGACGCCGGTGACCCGGTCCTCGAGCCGCTCGACGCCGCGGTCGTCGAGATCGGAGCGCTTGACCCGCAGCATGGGCCGCACCGTGGAAGCGAACCTGGGGCATCTCCTTGCGGCCCATCGGTGTCCGACGGGTGAGCACGTGCTTCCAGACGAAGATCAGGATCGGGAAGACCACGTGCATCACCTTGGCCTCGATCCGGAACGGGATCTGGCCGCAGTCACGACCGGCCAGGATCGTTTCGTGGCTGTCCGCCACCTCGTAGGCGACGTCGGTGCCGGAGTGGGATGCGCCGACCACCAGCACCGGACCTTCGCGGAGCTGCGCGGGGCGCCGGTACTCGCTCGAGTGCAGCTGCAGGATCGACGGGTCGAGGTCGGCGGCGAAGTCGGGCACGTTGGGCGTGCGGCCGAAGGTGCCGGTGGCGACCACGACGTTGTCGCAGGTGTAGGTGCCGGTGGAGGTGGTGACGACGTAGCCGCCTTGGGGAGTTGGGTCCAGGCGCTCCACCCGGGTGTCGAGGACGATCGGCAGGTCGAACTCCGCGGCGTACGACTCGAGGTAGTTGGCCACCTCCTCCTTGCCGGGGAACGACCACTTCTTCGCCGGGAACGGCAGCCCTGGCAGACCGTCGTACTGCGCGGGGGAGTAGAGCTTGAGGGTGTCCCACTGCTGACGCCACTGGTCGCCGATCCGTGGCGCCGCGTCGAGGATCACGAACTCCCGGCCCAGCCGCTTGAGGTGGTAGCCGGTGGAGAGACCGGCCTGGCCGCCGCCGATGACGACGGTTTCTACCTGTGTGTTGGTCATGGCTCGGACGGTAGTTTCGCGGCCGTCTCTGTCGCGTCGGGCTTAACGCGCATCTTGCTGGGGTTGAGATGGGTGATTCTGTGTACGCCGCTCGTCAGCCGAGGGAGCTGAGATCCGGAGGCACGTCCACCGCGTGCTCGCGCATGACCTCGATCGGGATCAGCTCGAGCGCGCGCTCGTTGGTGGAGGCGAGCACGATCGGGGCGGCCGCGCCGGCCTTTTGTGCTTGCAGCCACCGGGCGGCCACGACGCACCAGCGGTCGCCGGGGTTGAGGCCGGCGAAGTTCCACTCGGGTCTCGGCGTCGAGAGGTCGTTGCCGACGGACTTCTGGTGCTCGAGGAACTCCGAGGTGACCACGGCACAGACCGCATGCAGCCCGACGTCGTCCGGCCCGCACGAGCAGTTGCCGTCCCGGTAGAACCCGGTCACCGGATCGGTGCCGCAGGGCTCCAGCGGCTCACCCAGGACGTTGCGCTCGGTCACGCTTCGACCCTAGTGGTTGCTCGGGCTGGTCGTGGGTGGTCGGGGCCAGACGGTGGTTGAGGTGCGAGGCCGCCAGCGCCGAGCCTCGAAACCCCTGTGGTTGACAGCGAAACTCGACCAACACCGCCCTTGCACCCTGCAGCATGGTGACGTACAATCGAACATACGTTCGAACACAGGAACTCCGCTCGGGAGGTGACATGCAGGCCCACGACATCCAGGCCTGGACCCAGGCCCTCACCGACTCCGACGGACCCCACACCGACACCGAACGCATCGACACCCTCCGCGCCCTCGAAGTGCTCAAGTGCGCTGCCGAAGCGATGCAGGCCCAGGTCACCGCCGCGTTCGACGCCTCCCAACGCGCCGAACAAGCAGCCGCCGGGGTGCCGGCCGAACGGCAGGGCCGAGGGGTCGCCGGGCAGGTAGCGCTCGCGCGTCGGGAGTCTCCGCACCGCGGGCAACGCCACCTCGGCCTCGCGGTGATCTTGCACGGCGAGCTGCCGCACACGATGGCCGCGTTCCGGGCCGGTCGGATCACCGAATGGGCCGCCACCATCATGGCCCGGGAGACCGCCTGTCTCACCCTCGACGACCGGATGACCGTGGACGCCGAGCTCGCCGGCGACCCCGACCGGCTCGAGGCCATGGGCATCGGCGAGCTCGAAGCCGCAGCGAAGAAGCTCGCCTACCAGCTCGACCCCGCCTCCTTCGTCGAACGCCGCGCCCGCGCCGAAGAAGACCGCCGGGTCACCCTGCGACCCGCACCCGACGTCATGTGCCAGCTCAGCGCGCTGCTGTCGGTCAAGGACGGGGTCGCGGTCTACGGCACCCTGAAACAGAAAGCCGAAGCCGCGATCGCCGAGGGCGACACCCGCACCGTCGGCCAGCTGATGGCCGACACCCTGGTCGACCTCATCCTCGGCGTACCCACCAGCACTGACCGAGCGATGGGGTCGGGGTGATGATCAACCTGGTCATCACCGACCAGACCCTCTTCGCCGGTAGCAACGAGCCCGGCTGGGTCGAGGGCTACGGACCGATCCCCGCCGACCTCGCCCGGGAGCTCGCCACCGAAGACCAGGCCTGGCTACGCCGCCTCTACACCTCTCCCACCACCGGCGAACTGGTCGCGATGGACTCCAAAGCCCGCCTCTTCCCGACCAAGCTCGCCCAGTTCCTCCGCCTCCGCGACCGACGCTGCCGCACCCCCTGGTGCGACGCACCCATCCGACACTCCGACCACATCGAAGCCATCGAAGAAGGCGGCGAAACCACCGCCACCAACGGCCAAGGACTCTGCGAAGCCTGCAACTACAACAAACAAGCCATCGGCTGGCGCGCCAAACCCCGACCAGGACCAGGCCACACGGTCGACACCCTGACCCCCACCGGCCACGAGTACCAATCCACCGCACCTGCGCTCACCGCGCCATCGTGGGTCGAGGTCGAAGCCGGACGCTGGACCCTCATCGCCTAGGGGCTATCCACAGATGGCGACGGAGGGGTGGCGAGGTCGACTGCGCGATCAGGCTCGATGCATGCCTAAGTCTCGGAACCGCAAGCCACGCAACCGCTCCCAACGGCAGCGCAAGCTCGACCGGAGGAAGGGTCGGGCGCGCGGGCAGCAGTGTTGGGACGTAGACCCGAAGAGGTTTACGGAACAGCTCGGCGAAATCCTGACAACGGAGGATCACAGGGAATTCGAGCGATGCCTCGACGCCGAGGCCAGGGGTGACGCGCACCGCGCGATCGAACACTTTCTGGCAGTCCCGCACGTCGTTGGCTCGATGCACTTGGAGCATCTCCGAGAAATCGTGAACTGGGGTGCGGAAGCGCCCGCGTGGGCGTACTCGCGGTGGGTGCGGGAGCAGGCCTACCGTTGGCTGCTGATTGCCGACGACCCTCGGATCGAGAACGTCCTTCTGACGACAGTCATCGCCGCCTACGCCGACCTCGACCCGGAGCGTCCGATGGGTTGGGACCCGCACGAGTTCTTCACACGCATAGCCGGGAGCGACTGGATCTGCGAGCAACTAGCCGTGTACGAGTACGGCGGCCTGGCCGACTTCATAGACGTACGTGCGAGCGATGAGCTGCTGGCACGGACAGATCGGATCGAGGATTGGTACGCCTCGGCCGTGGGTGGCTTCACGTTGGACGACCTGGCCGGAGATCGGCTGCTGGTCACGGAACTCGCCGGCAACCGTCGGTTCGAGCTGCTCAACCTTGGCGCTATGAGCGACCGCGGAAGCGGCGCGGCGGTCCTCGGCAGGGTGGTCCCGATCTCAGTCGCGCCGGGACTCATGTTCGACGTCCGACCGGTCGAGGTCGACATGGAGACCGCGCGGGAGGCCGCCACTCTTGTCGCTGAGGGCAACGACATGGGGTGGATCGACGCCATCAGTCGAGGGCGGCGTGAGGGACGACTTCCGAGATTCTTCTCCACTGGGCACGCGACACCTCTGGGCTGCGATATCACCCCTCTGCCTGTGACGCACCACCACGACGAGGAGCCTCCGCAGCTCCCCTGGCGTATCCAGGCTCTCGTCGACGCCGGGCTCTCGCTGGACGCAGCCAACGGCATCGAAGTCTGCGAGGTGGGCCTGATTGCCGCGGAGGTGTCTGAGGGGTCTTGTGCTCCAGTCGGGCCGCATGTGGCGACTGTGCTCGCGGATCCAGAGGTGTTCGAGGGAGCCAGGGTCCACTGCACCGAACCCCACCGCGAGTCTCATTGGCGCGCGCTTGCGGCTGTGATGCCCGAACCCGCGCGATCTCGATGCCTGGAGCTGGCGATCGTCTGCCGCCAAGCTGCCTGAGGCGGGCGGGCTTGCCAGATCGCTTAGCCGACCGCAGCCAGCTCTCGACGCAGTGTCGTGACCTCGGCCTCCGCGGTCTCCAACCTCTCGCGGAGGGGAGCCAGCATCGGCTCGAGCTCGGCGACGGTGTAGCGCGGGGTGATGTGCTGGGGGCAGTTCCAGTCGAAGGCGTCGACCGTCACCACGACCGCGCGCTCGACGACCGCGTCGTAGTCGGTGTGGGTGAGTCGGGCGACGAGGTCGGGGTCGTCGTCGGCGTACACGATCCGGGCATGGCCGAAGATCTTGAGGCGCCGCTGGTGCGCGTAGTCCATGACGATCAGCGAGACGCGTGGGTCCTGGGAGACATTGCCGTCGGTGACGTGCTGCAGGTTGCCGCGGAAGTCGGCCCAGCCGATGGTGTGCTCGTCGAGCACCTGCACGAAACCAGGCGGGCCGCCGCGGTGCTGCACGTAGGGCCACCCGGTCTCGCTCACCGAGGCCAGGAAGAAGCCGTCGGTCTCGGCCAGATAGGCCCGCTCTCCGGGGCCCAGCGGATCCGGCGCTGGCTGGGCGGCGACGGCCTCGGCCGCCTTCTTCCCGTAGAAGGCCCGACTGCCGTAGCGCTCCTGCACGTCCTGGACGGCGTCGGTGAACGCGATGCCGGCGTAGTGCTTGCTCATGACTACTTCTCTCCACGCTGATGGGCGAGCCGTGCATGGCGCGCGACCCGTTCCCGGTTGCCGCAGGCGGCCGACGAGCACCACCTGCGCTTGGCGTTGGTGGCGACGAACATCAGGATGCAGCGGTCCGATCCGCAGACCCGGAGCCGATCGGCAGCCGGGCCGGTCACCACGTCGATGGCAGATCCGGCCACCGCCGCCAGGGTGAGCTCGGCGCCGGTCGACGTCGCCCACGCCGTACGCCGCTCGGCCCCGTCGCCGATCGCCAGCTGCGGGTACGCCGGCGCCGCGGCGGCGTACGCGTTGAGCGTCTCCACCGCGGCGGGTCGAAGCGCGTGGACTCGAGGTGGCTGATCAGGACCGACCGCACGGTCTCGCGCAGTCGCAACGTCTGCGCACGGTTCGGCGCCGTGGCGCCCTCCGGCAGCCGGTCCGCTTCCAGCTCCCAGAAGGAGGCGTGAGGTCGTCGTCGACGATAGCTCCTGGGCTGGTTCGCCGACGCCTTGATCGTGTTGGCCAGGTCGACCGCCAACGGCTCGCCGGCCAGCAGCAGCCAGCCGGCGACGGCGGGCACGAAGCACGATCGAACATGAGCCGAGAGTACGTCCTAATGCAATAAAAACAAACTATCCATTAGTTCCTGTCATTATGTCTACGAACGCTGCGGGTCGGATCCCGCTCAACACCTGGGCGATCGGCTTCGGCCTGGCCGGGCTCGCCAACGTCTGGACCGCCGCGGACGCCCACCTGGGCACCCCTGACTGGCTCGCCGATGCCCTGTGGGTGGTGACCGCCATCTCCTGGGTCTCGCTGCTCGTCGCGCACACCGTCCGCGGCCGCGCCGTCGCCGACTCCCTGACCACCCAGCTGCGCAACCCGCTGCAGGGACCCGTGGCGGCGCTGGCTCCCGTGGTCGCGATGCTGCTCGGCATCCGGCTCCACGAGTGGCTGCCGACGGTGGCGACGTATGTCATCGTCGCGGCGCTCGTCACCTCGGCCTTGTTCGCCGGCTGGCTGCTGGCCCGATGGACCGAGGGCGATCTCGAGCTGACGTCCCTGCACGGCGGCTACCTGCTGCCGACCGTGGCTGCCGGATACATCGGTGCGATCGCCGCCTCGACCATCGGCCTCGACGGTGTCGCCCACGGGGCGTTTGCGACGGCCACGGTGTTCTGGCTCGTGCTCTTTCCGCTGCTGGTCGCCCGGCTGATGCTGCGACCGTCCCTGCCCGACCAGCTGGTGCCGACGTTGGCGATCGTCGCGGCGCCCCCGGCGGTCGGTGGCCTCGCGTGGTTCGCCATCAGCGGCTACCGGGCTGACGCGATGTCGCAGGGGCTCGCGGGGCTCACCGTGCTGCTCGTGCTGATGCAGCTGGCGCTGCTGCCGCGCTATCGCAGGCTGCCGTTCACGCTCGGGTTCTGGTCGTTCACCTTCCCGCTCGCGGCCGTCGGGACCTATGCCGTCGACTGGCTCGCGCTCTGGGGCGGACCTGGGTGGGAGCTCGGGGCCTGGGGTGCTCTGGTGGTGGTCACGGGCGTGATCGGATCGATCGCCCTCGCCTCAGGCAGGCAGGTGCGACGACGCCGGGGCACCACCGCGGATGACCCCCGGAGTGACCACGCGAGCGTCCACCCCGAACCAGGGTTCGCCGCCGGTGTTGGGGCGGTAGGCGGTCAGGGCCTTCAGCAGTGAGCCGTCCTTCTCCCCGGTGGTGGGGTCGAGGTCGATCACGCCGCAGCGGCCGATGGGTCCCTCGACCTTGACGACCGCGTCTCCGAGCTGGAGCTCGCGGCCGGGCCAGGAGTCCTCGACGTAGGGCTCGTCGCCGGCGTCGACGACCATCGTCATCCGGAAGCGGGAGGCGGTGTCGAGAAGGTCGGTGCGGCCGGTGCGAGCGCCGAGATCACGGAGCGAGGCCGTGGTGATGATGCTGACGAGCGCGCCGTAGACGCCTGCGCCGCGGGGCGGGAGGGTGAGGCGGACGCCTTTGCCGAGGTACGCCGACAGCAGCTCGGAGTGCGGGCCGTCGAGGAGCTGATGGGTGACCGAACGGCCCCAGTAGTGACAGGTGACCTCCTCCCCGCTGGGGACAGCAGGACCCGACGCGGTTTCGCCAGAGGGGAGCGAGAGCTCGAGCGAAACCCCGTCCCAGCGAGAAGTGACGGCGAGCAGTGCCCGGTGCGGCACGGTCTTGAGGACCTTGTGGTTGTCGGCACCGATCAGACAGAACGCGCGGTCGCCGACCGGGCCGTGGGCGTCGAGCGTGACGGCGTCGTACGCCGTGTGCCGGGTGCTCTTGACCGGCGCGAACCCGACGGAGACGACCTGCATGGAGCGAGCCTGCCACGGGTGACGGCGTCAGCGGGTCAGCCGCGACACCAACGCGCAGTAGTCGAAGTCGTCAGAGAGCGAAGGGAGGTCGCCCATCGTCTCGACGATCTCGTGCTCGAGCTCCAGGCTGCTGGGGCGGCCGTCGCCCAACGTGTCCTGGACGCTCCGGGTGATCACGTCGCCGCGGTCGGCGAGCACCACGCGCCCCTTCGCGTCGCGCACCACGAACGGGCTCCCGGACTCGATGGCCGCCATCTCCCAGACGTCGCCCTCGACCTGGGTGGCGGACACCTCGCGGAAGTAGCCATGGCCGGAGATGGTGATCGACCTGCCCGTGGCGCGGTTGGTGATCGCCTTGCGGTAGGCGTAGTGGCGGTGCTCCAGGAAGGCCTGTCCCGACGACCCGGGCACGGTGCGGATCTCGAGGCGCTCGCGCACGAAGCCCTTGACGCGGACGGGGAAGCCGCAGTCGCGGTCGACGTACGACAACGGCGTGCGGGTGGTGCCGCTCTCGACGACCTGGCTCTTCTGCAGCTGCGACTGCGCGGCCGGCTGGTAGCCCGAGAACACGCCCACGATCGCCCCGACCAAGGCCGTGTTGAGGAGCAGGCGACGGAGCATGACCCCTTGCTACGCCGCGGCTCAGGACCGCACATCGCCAAATTGGGGGGGACTGGCTCACAGGGGGATTGGCGATCCCTGGACAAACTGAGCCTTCATCCGCCCGTCGCGGCGCAGCAGGCTGGTCACATGACGACAAACAACACAACCAAGATCGCACTCATCACCGGCGGCAACCGCGGGCTCGGACGCAGCGCAGCGCTGCACCTGGCCGAGGCGGGGCTCGACGTGGTCATCACCTACCGCTCCAACGCCGACGAGGCCGAGCAGGTGGTCAAGGAGATCACCGCAGCGGGCCGCCAGGCCGTGGCGCTGCAGCTCGACACGACGCAGCTGGACACCTTCGATCAGTTCGCCGGCGACGTACGCCGGGTGCTGGCCGAGACCTGGGACCGCGAGAGCTTCGACGTACTGCTCAACAACGCCGGCATGGCCGGCGTGACCCCCATCGGCGACACCGACCGCGGCCACGTCGACGAGCTCGTGGCCGCGCACTTCACAGGCGTGGTCTTCCTGACCCAGGCCTTGCTGCCGCTGCTGCCCGACGGCAGCCGGATCATCAACACCTCCACGGGACTCGCCCGCTTCACCGGCGACGGCGCCTACTCGGTCTACGCGTCGATGAAGGGCGCCATCGAGGTCTACACCCGCTACCTGGCCAAGGAGCTCGGCCCGCGCGGCATCACCGCCAACGTGATCGCGCCGGGACCGGTGGCGACCGACTTCCGGGGCGGGTTCATCCGCGACAACGACCAGGTGCGCCAGGCAGTCGGCGCGACCGCGGCGCTCGGCCGCGTGGGCGAGCCGGACGACATCGGTCGCGCCGTGGTGGCTCTGGCCTCCGACGACCTGGGCTGGGTCACCGGCCAGCGGATCGAGGCCTCCGGCGGGACGCTGCTCTGAGGGATGATGGCGACCATGGACAGAGCCCAGCTGGCCGACTTCCTGCGCACCCGGCGCGAGGCGCTGCAGCCGGAGGACGTCGGGATGCCGCGCGGGCCGCGGCGACGCACCAACGGATTGCGCCGCGAAGAGGTCGCCGCGCTGAGCGGCATGTCGACCGACTACCTGTCCCGGCTCGAGCAGCAGCGCGGACCGCAGCCGTCGGAGCCGATGCTGGCCTCGATCGCGCGCGGGCTGCGGCTCTCGCTCGACGAGCGCGACCATCTCTTCCGGCTGGCCGGCCACCCGGCGCCCGAGCGCGTGCAGCGCACCGACCACGTCGACGCCGGCCTGATGCGGGTGCTCGACCGGCTGACCGACACTCCGGCCCAGGTGATGAACCGGGCCGGCGAGACGCTGCTGCAGAACCCCGATGGCGGTCGCGCTGCTCGGTGACCAGACGGCGTACGACGGGCTGGCGCGGAGCGTCTACTACCGCTGGTTCACCGACCCGGAGTCGCGGAGGATCTATCCGGAGGAGGACCACCCGCGGCACATGCGGATCTTCACGGCGAGTCTCCGTGAGGCGTACACCCGTGACGGTCTCGGCTCGCGGGCGGCCGAGATCGTGGAGGCGCTGACCAAGCTGAGCGAGGAGTTCCGAGAGGTCTGGGCCGGCCACGAGGTCGGCATCCGGCGCACCGAGCAGAAGCGGATCGTGCACCCCGAGGTCGGTGAGCTGGAGGTCTACTGCCAGCACCTGCGCGACGTCGAGCAGTCGCAGGACCTGCTTGTCTTCACGGCCAGTCCCGGCAGCGAGAGCCACGACAAGCTGCAGCTGCTGTCGGTGATCGGCACCCAGCGCGTGTAAGCGCGTGTAAGCGCGTGTAAGGCAGGGTTTCGGGTACCGCGAACGAGATCGTTCGGGAGGCCCGTATGTCGTCACGCCTGCTCACCGGAGCAGCCATTCTCTGCGTCACCGTCGGTGCGCTGTCCGCCCTGCCCCAGTCCGCGGCGACCGGAAAGCCAGTGTCGGAGCGAGGCGCGAAGAGCACCTGGACCGAGGCCGACAAGTCGGGCTTCGGTACGTCGCGCTCGCACGGCAGCAACGTCTGGTTCACGCTGCAGGGCGGCCGGACGACCGAGGTCTTCTACCCGGACCTCTCCACGCCCAGCGTCCGCAGCCTCGAGCTGCAGGTGAAAGGGGAGGGGTTCCTCGACCGCGCGTCGAGCGACATGCAGACGACGGTGACGCGGCCCGACCCGCGCAGCCTCGGCTTCACCCAGGTGCACGAGGACGACGACGGCCGCTACCGCCTCACCGAGCGGCACCTGGTCGATCCCTTCCGCGACGCCTACGTGGTCCGGGTCAACCTCGAGTCGCTCGACGGCGGTAGCTACCAGGTGTACGTCGACTACGACCCGGCGCTCGACAACTCCGGCATGGACGACAAGGCGCGAAGCCTCGGCAAGGCCCTGCTCGCCACCGATGGCGAGGTCAGCACCGCACTGGTGGCTGACCCGGCGCTCACCGGCCTGGGCAGCGGGCTGAAGGGGGCGGCGTACACGAAGGGCAGCGTCGGCCCGGGCAACGTCGTGCAGCGAGCCCGGATCAGCGGCATCACCGGGCAGCCGGGTCACCAGGTCGCGACGCTGACGCTCGGCCTGGCCGGCACCTGGCAGAACGCCCTCACCGCCGCGAGAGCATCGCGCACCATGACGTGGAGCAAGCTCCAGTCGTCGTACGACGCCGGGTGGCACCGCTATCTGGCCAAGCTCAACGACGTGCCGGCCAGCGCGAGCAGCGTCCGCGACACCTACCTCGCATCGGTGCTGGTCGTGGCCGCTGCCGAGGACAAGCAGAACCCCGGCGCGTTCGTCGCCTCGCCGTCCATGCCGTGGGCGTGGGGCAACGAGATCAAGGACCTGTCGGCACCGTCCGGCGCCTACCACCTGGTGTGGTCGCGCGACGCCTACGAGTTCGGCACCGCGCTGTGGGCGGCCGGCGACAAACGAGCCGCGCGGCGGATCGTGGACTGGCTGTTCGAGGTCCAGCAGAAGAAGGACGGGTCGTTCCCGCAGAACTCCGACGTCACCGGCAAGCCGGACTGGGAGGAGCTGCAGCTCGACGAGGTGGCGCTGCCGATCGTGCTGGCCCACCTGACCGGCCGCACGGGACCGAAGACCTGGCCGGGCGTTCGCAAGGCCGCGAGCTTCCTGGTGCGGTTCCAGGACGAGGAGACGGGACTGCGGGCGCCGTACTCGCCCCAGGAGCGCTGGGAGAACCAGTCCGGCTTCTCGCCCAACTCCATCGCCGCCCAGATCAACGGCCTGGTCAGCGCCGCCGACATCGCCCGCAAGCACGGCCACCACCTCCTCGAGGCGAAGTGGCTCGGCACCGCCGACCGCTGGCAGCGTGAGCTCAAGCGGTGGACGGTCACCACGAACGGCCCGCTCAGCGAGCGCCCCTACTTCCTCCGCCTCAGCAAGGACGGCAAGCCCAACAAGAAGACGACGTACGGCTTCGGTGACGGCGGCCCGAGCGTGATCGACCAGCGCCGGGTGGTCGACCCGAGCTTCCTCAACCTGGTGCGCTTCGGCATCGAGCCGGCCGACGACCCAGTCGTCGTCAACTCACTCGCGGTCGTCGACGACAAGCTCAAGGTCGAGACGCCCAACGGACCGTTCTGGCGCCGGTTCAGCTTCGACGGCTACGGCGAGACTCGCACCGGGGGCCAGTGGGACATCACGGAGCCCAACAGCTTCATCACCCTCGGCCGGGCCTGGCCGATCCTGACCGGTGAACGAGGTGAGTACGCCGTCAGCGCCGGCGAGGACGCGCTGCCCTACCTCGCCGCGGTCGCCGCCGCCGCCGGCCCGAGCGGCATGATCTCGGAGCAGGTGTGGGACGGCCGTGCCCCCACGGGCGAGGCCTGTTGCCCGGCCGGCGAGGGCACTCGCGCCGCCACGCCACTCACCTGGTCACACGCCGCACTCGTCCGGCTGGCCTGGACGATCCAGCGCGGCGTACCGGTGGACCAGCAGAAGATCCTGACGAACCGGTACTGACCGCCGAACATTTGACGCCCAGTAGTCCTTTCGGTCGAGTTTGGCTACCCGAACGGACGGCGTTCCGACTAGTCGCAGCCACGGGGCCCCGCCGCGACGTAGCGTCCCGCCAAGGACTTTGGAGGGTTCATGGCGGGGGAGTCATCGCGCTCACGAGCGAAGCGCCGGCGACAGACGGCCGAACACTGGGAAGCTGGCTCGGAGGCGGAGGAAATGACGGCCACCGCACTGATGGCACTGCCTCCGTCGTGGACGGTGCTGGATGGCGTGGAGTGGCCGGGCGATCGGTTCGACAACATCGACCACGTGGTGGTCGGGCCCGCCGGGTGTCTTCGTGATCGATACGAAGCTCTGGACGGGTCGGGTCACGCTGGAGGACGGGGTGCTCTGGCAGGACGAGCGCGACAACAGCGCCGCTGTCTGGGGGGTGGCCTCGGCGGCCAGGTCGCTCTCCGGGCTGGTGTCGTCGGTGCGGCCGGACCATGTGCACGCCGTCGTCTGCCTCGCTGAAGGAGACATCGCCGTGGGGTGGGTCGACGGCGTGATGGTGTGTACGTCGGCGCAGCTGGTCGACGAGCTGACCGCCTACCCCGAGGTGCTGCCGGGCGGGTTGGCGCGCGCTGTTGGCAAGGACGTCGATCGTCGGCTGCGCCCGGTGGAGGGCTCGGAATCGGTCAGGAAGCCTGCCCCCAAGCGGCGGCCGTTCGCGGCGCTCGTGCTGGGGGTGCTCGCCCTCGCGTTCGGCCTGTCGCTGCTCGCCCAGCCGGAGGCGATCACCACGCTCGCGGACGACGTACTGGACTGGGCCAGCAACCTCGGGCAGTGACTAGTCATTTCGGGTGGGTCGGTCCGGCGAACGGATCGGATCTCGCGGAGTTGCCGCGCGGTGCCGTCGCCCGGACGTACGGTCCGGACAAGGACTGGGGAGGGCGTCATGGCGGGTAGGTCTGCGCGCGCCTGGGACGAGGCTGCCCAGGGCGAAGCAGCGACCGCTGCGGTCCTCGCGGCTCTGCCGCCGTCGTGGACGGCGCTGCACGACCTCAGCTGGCAGGGCCGGCAGTACGACAACATCGACCACGTCGTCGTCGGCCCGCCCGGCATCTTCGTGATCGACAGCAAGGTGTGGTCGGGCCCGGTCTCGGTCAGGAACGGCGTGCTGCGCCAGAACGGCCAGGACCGGACCTCCGCGATCCAGGCCACGGTGGCGGCCGCACAGGCGGTGAGCTCCACTGCGTCGGCGGCCCGCTTCGACCACGTGCACGGGGTCATCTGCCTCGCGGGTCAGGACGTGCCGCCCGAGTGGGTGGGCGGCGTGCTGGTCTGCTCGGCCTCCGAGCTGGTGGAGGAGCTGACGTCGTACGTCGAGGTGCTGCCGGGCGGAGTCGCGGTGGTCGTCGCCGCCGAGATCCAGCGCGCGCTGAGCGCGGCCTCCGGCCCGGCCGCCATCTCGGAGCGGATGGCCAGCTTCGGCGAGCGCACCCAGGAGGCACGCCGTACTGCCTCGGCGCCGCGCAAGCCGATCCGGGTCGGGAGCCTGCTGCGGTTCGTCGTGGGGTTCGCGCTGGTCATCGGTGTCGGCACCAACCCGCAGGTCGTCACCTCGGTGTCCAGCGACATCAAGAACTTCGTGGTCGAGGCGGTCAATCCGAGCGACAGCGAGCCGGACAAGATCCCCAAGCCGCCCAAGAACCGCAAGAAGCAGAAGCAGCGCGAGGGCCAGCGCTAGGTCATCTGCCCTAGGCGGTGCTGGCGTCTACGACCAGGGGATGACACGAGACCCGACGAAAGTCGGATGTGTTTGTCGGTGGCGGTGGCTAGCGTTGTGGCCATGCAGAACTACCTCGCACCCGACCCTCGGCGGTCGTGGCGTGGGTTGTCGGTGCAGGAGAAGCAGCGGCGGCTGGACGTCCTCCGCCGCAAGCAGGCGCGCCAGATCGAGCTCGAGGTCCGACTCCTCGAAGCCCTGCGCTGAGCTGACGCTTCACGGGCAGACGAGGCACCGCCGGAACGCCTCCGACCACCCCCGCTGGGCTAGGAGTCTGCCGATCAGTTCGGCCGTGAGGCACGGCCGCTCGAAGACCTGGCCCCAACCGACGCGGGCCGTGATGTGCCCCTCCACCGTGGCGAACAGGTCGCGCTCGAGGTCCCGGTCGCGGGCCGCGGCGGTGTCGTGGAAGAGACGCCCGTCGAGCTCGACGATGAGCGGCACCGGCTTGTAGTCAACATCGCGGTAGATCGGCCCGCGGGTCGAAGCTCGCGCCTGTCGGGACGCTTGGGGCAGACCGTGCGGCCTCTCCACCCGAGTGAGGTAGCCGTGTTCCAGGGCCGAGCAGGTACCGGTGGTGATGTCGGCGATCACTTCCTTGAGGAATGCTCGCCGAGGAATTCGCAGCCTCGAGGCCAGCGCGGCCGTGAGGCGGGGCCCGGTGGTGCGCCGGGACTGGACGCCGTCCGCGAGCTGCCTTGCGAGTTCGGCCTGGTACGTCTCTGTGCCGCGGTTTTGGGTCACCAGATGACCCAAAACCGCGGCACAACAGGTTCAGCCAACCAACTGCGGGCGCGCGGTGACCACGCGCAGCGGCACCTCGTCGCCGGCGATGGTGACGGTGCCCGGCACCGGCTGCCACCCGCCGCCGTTGACGCGGTACGTCGCGGTGTAGGTCGTGTCGACGCTCGGCGTGACCCGGCCCCTGCGCAGGTAGTTGTGGGTGATCTCGAGGTCCGGGTACGCCGACCCTGGGCTCGACGTGGTCTCCGACTTCCCGTCCCCGAACCTCCACGCGAACGAGCTCGGGACGATGCTCAGCTCGACCTGCTGGCCGAGGAGGGTCACGGACCGGGTGAACGGCTCGGTCTCGGTGTAGAAGTTCGTGTCGAAGTTGACCAGCGTGCGGCCGTTGGGTGGCTGCACGATCAGCTGGCTCGGTGGGAGTGGGATCCGCGCGAACGCGGCGGCCACCATCCCGGACGTGAGCTGTGGCTCGGCTCCTCGTCGCAGTCGGCTTCGGGGGCCGATCGCCTGCTGGCCGATGCAGAACATGTTGGAACCGCCCATGTCCGGCTCTTCAGCGCAACGGTGCTGGTCGAGGCTCGCTGGCTGCAGTCGTCGGACTCGTCGAACGATGGTGCACGTCTGAACGCCGATGCCACCTAGTGACCGTGTTCACGTCGTCTGCAATCTCGGAGTCGCGCAGGCGGGCGCGCAACGACGCACAAGCGAGCGATGCAAGATGGCGGTCACCAACGGCGTCACGACTCATGACAGATACACCAGTTTCGAAGACTAGCCACCCTCCGTCGTGATCGCGAATCCGAAGCAGCTGGACACCGGCGCTCGACGATCTTGACTGGCTCGCCATCGGCGTCCAGCCATCGCTCCCGGTCTCGACCGAACGTCGACGTTCCAGATCGAGCCCAACTCGAGCTGCCTCTACGAGTCGGTCTGCGCTCTGAGACTCCCAGCCTGGCCGCCGACGATTCGCCCGCCGTTGCGATATGGCCGTCCGTCGAAGGCTCGTCGACCAGCTGTTGGCAGTTAGCGCACGTCTGGCGATCTCGACAAGAGCTCATGAAGCCGGCGGCGTCTCCGTCGACAAGAGCACTTCCGCGCATCGACCCACGCACGCACCGTCATGAACTCAGGTCCAAGTGCCTCGGGCGGTTCAGATGTGGCGGTCGACGACGGGCTCGTAGGACTCTCAGACGGCTCAACCTTCGGCTCCGGATCATCCGTGCAGCCGGCGAGGACCAGGGCGGCCACGAGGGTGGCGGCTAGGTGCGCGAGCTTCATGTGCTGGTCCTTCCCGAGATGAGCCGACGTTACCCAAACCTGTGCGCTCCGGAACAGCGCCGGACCCGGGTCTGTGGATGGCGAGACAGGCCGGTCGGTTTGCCCTAGGTTCTGCTCGTGCCACCAGGATCCCCCGAAGGCCACGCTGGCGGAGACGACAGCTGGAAGACGTACTCACCGCCGGTCTCGCAGCCAGTCCCGGAGACGCCGGCCGTGCCGGACACCCCGGAGGTCCTGCCGCCGACCCACGTGCCCTACGGGACCAAGCAGAGCTACAGCGGCACCTACCCGCCCGCGCCGGGCACTTCGGTGGACACCGTGCTCAGCAGCGACCTGGTGGGTAGCTCCAAGGCCAAGGGCTGCGGAGTGGTCGGGCTGGTGGTCGCGGCGGTGGTGTTCATCCCGGTCATCATCGGCGTGATCGTGGCGATCAAGGCGACTCAGCGGCGGGTGGGACGAGCTCAAGGACGGGATGGGCGACCCGTTCTCGGGGATCGAGAAGCCGGACATGCACTCGGCAGCCGGGTTCAACGAGATGGTCGGCGCGCTGGAGGACGAGATGGGCGGCAGCACCACGGTGTTCGACGTGGTCGTCTACCCGGAGTACGCCGTGGTCAGCGTGCCGGCCGACAAGACCAGCAAGCGCTACTACTCGTACTACTACGACGGCGACCTGCGGCGGACCAGCCAGGGCACGACCGACGACATCCGCTTCGACATCACCACCATCGACCCCAACGTGATGGTGAAGCTGATCAACAAGGCGGAGACGCTGGTCGAGGACCCCACCTCGGTCTACGCGATCATCGGCGCCCCGACGGAGTACGACCAGGGCGCGTGGTTCTCGGTCTACGCCTCCAACAGCTTCTCGGAGACGGGCTACTTCACCGCGGACAAGACCGGGAAGATCATCACCACCACGGTCACGCCGTAGCCAGCGGGTAGAGGTAGCGGCTGCTCGGCACCAGGTCGAGGTCGTGGTCGGCGCCGATCCGGGCGACGCTCGTCATCAGCCGGGTGAGCCGGTCGTTGAGCTCGGCGTCGTCGCCACCGCTGCCGTAGAAGGCGTGCATGTCGCTGATCGCCTCCGACGGGAAGAGCTCCTCGACGAACGCGCTGATGAACGGCGCGTCGTCGGTGACGGGCTCGACCACGACGTTCTGCAGGTAGCCGAACGTCGCCTGGGTGGCCATCGCGATCGGCGTGTGGTCGACCAGCCAGCGGTGCAGCCACTCCTCCTGGGTCAGCTCGTCGGGGCGGCGGAGCACGGCGACGTTGGCGAGCGTGTCGGCGCGGGAGCCGTCCCAGCGTCTCGGGCGGGTCGATCGGGCGGCGCTCGTCGATCCGGTAGCCGTGGTGCTGTGAAGCGACCTTGCCGACGACAGCGCTGACCGGGGCGAGGTCGGCCCCGTCGGCGAGCCAGACGCTGACGATCGCGCCGATCGGCTCGTCGAAGGTCGGGATCCGCATCGCGGCCGCGACGTCTTCGTCGTCGACGTTGACCTGCAGGCGCTCGGCGCCCGCGGCGGCGAGGGCCTCGTGCCACGCGGGGTCCTTGAGGCTGGTGGCGAGGTCGGCGCCCCACACGGCGTACATCAGCTTGGTCACGGGAGGAGGCTAGCGGCGCGGGCCGCCGCGGCGTACGCAGTCGCCGAGCGTGGCGACGGTCTCGTGGGCGTTGAGGCCGCTCGGGTTGGGCACCACCCACAGCTCGGCGCCGGCGAGCGGCTCGGGCTGGAGTCCGGGCACGGCCTTGGGGAGCCCGAAAGCGGTGCGGTACGCCGTGATGCCGGCGATCGCGACCACGACCGGCGTGGTGCGGCGCACGGTCTCGACCAGGCGCTCGCCGCCCTCGCGGAGCTCGGCGTTGGTCAGCTCGGAGGCCTTGGCGGTGGCGCGGCGGACGATGTTGGTGATGCCGATGCCGCGGCGAGCGCAGGTAGTCGCGGTCGTCGTCGGTCATGCCGGCGGCGGGGTCGATCCGCCGCTCGATGACGCCGCCCTGGAGCAGCGCGGGGTAGAAGCGGTTGCCGGGGTGGGCGAAGTGGGTCTGGGTCGCGGCGGTCCAGAGCCCGGGGTTGATGCCGACGAAGAGCAGCTTGAGGCCGGGCCCGAGCAGGTCGGGCACCTCCGCGCCGCGGAACGACTCGAGCTCGGCCCGCGTGAAGCTGCGGCGATCGGTCACGAGGACAGCCTGCCAGGCTGCCTACCCGGGTATGTCCGGAACCTCGGCGGGACCAGTAGCGTCAGATCACCATGAAGCGTCTTCTCGGATCTTTCCTGCTCGTGACCCTGCTCCTCGCCGGCTGCGGCGACGACGGTCGAGCCTCTGACGAACCAGCGGACTCCGGTGACCGCGATTCCAGCTCCTCGGCGCCCACCGAGGAGACCGAGGAGACCGAGGCGCCCGAGGACACCGACCCGGAGTGGCAGCTGGTCGAGATCGTGAGCGGTACGGCGGTGGGCGGCGAGCTGTCGACCACGCCGACGCCGATCCCGGACGCCGCCGCGCTGGCCGACTTCACCTCGCAGTTCGAACGCCCGGAGATCAGCCAGGAGATGCAGCGCGTGATCCGCGGCAATGCTGTGCCCGAGGGCTACCAGCTCGTCGCGGCGGTGGTCTCGATCGGCTGCGACGTACCGACTGAGGTGACCTACGCCGACGGCGAGGTGCATGCCACGAAGGTGCCCAACCCGACCCCGGAGTGCTTCGCGCCGGTGACGTCGGTGGCGATCCTGGTCGTGCAGGCCTGAGTCTCGATACGGCCTCGCCTAGCGGCTCGGCCTACTCGACTACCTAACCCGGGGTGTAGGTGACCTCGAGGCCGTTGGGCACGTAGCGCTGCTGGCCGTCGGAGGGGTAGTTGACCACGCTCACCCGGCCGGACTCCTTCTTGGCGACCATGGTCGAGGAGCCGCCGCCGTCGAGGTTGAGGGCCTCGTCGGCGCCCAGGTCGATCATCCGGTTGGCCAGCTCGACCATCGTGTAGCCGCGGCTGAACGACTGGCGGCCGTCGACGACGAGGAACAGCAGCTGGCGGGTCTCGCGGTCGATGCCGATCGCGGTGCGCGGGTGCATCTCCCGGTCGTCGACGACCGTGATCACGCCGTCGTCGACCAGGATCTTGTTGCCGGTGATCGCGGTCGGCGGGGTCGTCCTTGAGCCACCAGCGCACGGTCGCCTTGCTGCCGAGGTCGAGGCCGGGCGAGCTCCTGCGCGCACCGGCGCCGCGGCCGATCAGCATGGTGCCGTCGATCTTGGTGCCGCTGGTCAGCTTGACCTTCTTCTGGACCACGCGGCCGTCGCGGATGAGCACCATCCGCACGTCCTTGGTCTGGCCTCCGGTGACGCGGTAGCCCGAGGTCGTGCCCCACGCCGGCGTGTAGACGCCGATGCCGCCGGGCTGCGACCTCGGGGGAGTTGACGTTGGTGATCGGGAAGTCGGGGTGCTGCTTGTAGCGGGCCACCATCGGCAGGGTGCCGATCTCGGGGCGACCGGCCTTGCCGATGTAGAACGCGGCGTTCCAGCCGACGCTGCGGGCGTTGAGCAGGCCTTCCTGCCGGTCGGCGCCGAGGCCGAGCGGCGCGCCGGTGTCGCCGATGTCGAAGAAGTCGCCGTTGATGCCGCCGATCGCGCGGTGCCGGGCCAGGATCCGGGTCAGCGGGGCGGTCCGGCGGACCTGCGCCGGCGTACGCGTAGTCGACGTTGAGCCCCTTGGTGCCGAGCGAGATCGCCATCAGGTGGGCGCGGACTGGACCGCGGGCCGTGGTCTCGTCCCACGAGGTGACGGTGACGCCGGGGACGGACTGCCAGGTCTTGAACGACGTCGTCTGGCTCTGGAACGCGCATGAACGCAGGCACGCGCTTCGCGATCGGCCCGGTTACGCCGTCGGAGGAGTGCTTCCAGCGGGGCGGCACCCGCTGCTGGTCGTGGTTCTTCGTCGCCGTCGGCAGCTGGGGGTCGGGCTCGCCAGTTGCGGAGGACAGGGGAGACCCCAGCGTCACCGCGCAGGCGACGACGCCGGCAAGGAGAACTGGACGGATACGCACCGTTGCCACAGTAAGCGCTGGGGCTGGTGGTGCGTAGTCTTTACTTTGCGTGTCTTTCTCTAACCGCAGGAAACTCCGCCGAGGATGGCCAGCCCCTTGCGGTCGCCCTTGCCGAGCGTGGTGCGGCCCAGGTTGGACTCGTACATCAGCTCCCGGTCGTCGTCGACGTGGTCGAGGCCGAGCAGGTGGCCGAGCTCGTGCATGACGATCGCCTGCTGGTGGGCACTGCCGCCGGCCTGCACCTCGAGGTCGTCGAAGGCGTCGCGGTCGAGCACGACCATGCCGGTGACGTAGCGGCTGAACCCGCCACGGCTCTGGGTGACCGGACCGGCGAGCCCGGCGACGTCGCCCTCCAGCTTGGGCACCTCGTCGGCGTCGGCCCAACCGAGCAGCACCGGCTTGCCCCGGCCGATGGCGTCGACGCGGTCGGTGAAGCCGCGGTCGTCGGAGGTGCCGTCGTACTCGAACTTCAGGCCGGCCGCGTCGCTCACCTCCGCCACGGCGTCGTCGACCAGGTCCTCCCAGCCGTCGGGGGCGCCCTCGGGGTTGACGACGTAGTGGATGGGCTCGCAGGGGTTCCAGGCGACGGGCTCGTTGCTGCCGCGCTGGGTGTCGAAGAACCGGTAGTGGCCGTCGCCGCTCGGCTCGACCGCGCTGACGATCCGATCGTCCATGCCGAGCCAGCTGCGGAAGCGGAAGCCGTTGGCGCCCGAGTCGAGCATCAGCACCGTCACCGACACCAGGAGCGCGACCAGCGCCGCGAGATAGACGCGCGACTTGTCCGAGAGTCGCGACCTGCGCGATCGGGGCGGCTCCCAGTAGTCCACTCGTACATGATCGCCGAGCGCGCAAGAGGCATAGGGTGCGGGCGTGTGGAACACGTTCATCGAGGGGGACAACCTCGACGTGCTCCGTGGGCTTGCGGCTGACAGCGTCGACCTGATCTACATCGACCCGCCGTACAACACCGGCAACGACTTCGCGTACGCCGACGACTTCCGCGACGGCGACCGCACGACCCGCCATGCAGCCTGGGTCGCGATGATGCGGCCGCGGCTGACGGCGGCGCGGCTGGTGCTGCGGGAGACGGGGGCGATCTTCGTCAGCATCGACGACAACGAGATCGCGCACCTGCGGCTGCTGATGGACGAGGTGTTCGGCGAGGACAACCTGCTCGCGCAGATCGTGGTGAACCTCAACGCGAAGGGGCGCCAGCTCGGTCGCGGGCTTCGCCACCAGCCACGAGTACCTGCTTGCTTACGCGCGCGACGCGGGCCGGTGCGTGCTCGACGCCAGCAGCGCCGAGACGGTGGTCGAGCGCGACTTCCCGCTGCGGCACGACGACGGGCGGCGCTACCGGCACCTGCCGCTGCGCAACACGAACAAGAAGTTCAACCCGGTGACCGCGCGCACGCTGCACTTCACGGTGTGGGGCGACCCGGAGAGCGGCGCGGTGCGGACCACGCCGTTCGAGGGTGCGGTCGAGATCGGGCCCGGTCTTCGGCGACGGCACGCCCGCGGTGTGGCGCTGGAGCCGGCCGAAGATCGACGCGCAGCCGGACGACCTGGTGTGCCGGGTGGTGAAGCGGGAAGAACGGCGAGCGGGTCGACGTCTTCCAGAAGGACTGGCTGCACCGCGACACTCCTGGTGGCCGTCGCAAGAAGCTCCGCACGATCTGGCTGGCCGAGGAGATCGGCTCGACCGACACCGCGGTGGCCGAGCTGAAGGAGATCGTCGGCCACGTCTTCGAGTCCCCGAAGCCGACCGGCCTGATCGCGCGGATCCTCGGCACGATGCCCGCGGACGCCGTCGTACTCGACTTCTTCGCGGGGAGCGGCACGACGGGGCACGCCGTGGCGCTGGCCAACGCCGCCGACGGCGGCACCCGGCACTGCATCTCGGTCAACTCCGCCGAGCCAACGCGGCCGGGGTCGAACGCCCAGCTGGCCGGCCTCGCGACCGTCGCCGACATCACCCGGGCGCGGCTGCGCGCGGTGGCCGAGCAGGTCGGTGGCGGGCTGGAGGAGCTACCGCCACGATGACCCCATGACGACCACGTTGCGCTGGTCAGCCAGCGTCAGGTATCCGTAGCGTCGAGCAGCTTCGAGAGCAGCCGTCGGAGTTCCCGGTGCCCGCGGTCGCCCAGGATCTCGGTCACCTGCTCCTCGAGGCCCTCGATCGTCTGGCGTCCGGCCGCCACGGCGTCCCGGCCACGCTTGGTGAGGACGATGAGCTTTGCCCGGCCGTCATCGGGGTCGGGACGCCGCACGACGTACCCCATGCCCACGAGCTCGTCGACAAGCTCGCTCATGGACTGAGGGGTCATGTTGGCCTTCCGCGCGAGCACAGTGAGCCGCGAGCCGTCGGGGGAGATCTGAGCAAAGACGGCGGAGTGCTTGGGTTTCTGCGGATAGCCCGCACCGACCACGCCTTCCACGATCTGGAAGCCGAGCAGGCTGTAGGCCTGGCCCAGCATCGAGACCGTGTTCAGCTGACTCTCCATTGACAAACTCCGGGTGCGCGGAGTATTCAGGTTACCTGAAGATCTGGGAGCGCACATGACCGTCATCGAGAACCAGACCACGGTCGCCTGCACGCCCGAGGAGCTCTTCGACTACTGCGTCGACCTCCGCAACGAGCTCGAGTGGAACCCCACCGCGCTGTCGATGGAGAAGGTGACCGACGGCCCGATCGAAGTGGGGACGAGGTACCTGGCCCGCTGGAAGGGGGCGCCGTCGGCAATTGAGGTCACGTGTGTCGAGTTCGAGCGCCCGCGCCGCTGGGTCCACGACAACGGTGGGCCCATCGCCGTCACCTTCACCGGCACCGTCGAGCCGGTTGAGGGCGGGTCGCGGCTCACTGTTCGGTTCGATGCGCGTCCGCGTGGATGGTTCCGACTGCTGTTCCCCGCGTTCCTGGTGATGGCACGCCGGCAGGAGAAGGCCAACATGACTCACCTGCGACGGGCCCTGGAGGGTCCGTGACCCAGGTGTCTCTGCTCTCGATGAGACGAACATTCGTCTCTTCCAGGCGAGGATGGGTGGTCGCGGCGGACGAGTAGCCTCGCTTTCCGTGTGGAGCTACGAGTCGGGATCGATGGTCCAACGGGTCGAGGTGCTGCACGACCAGGTGTGGCTGCACCATCCGGTGACGGTCGTCGCCGATGACGGCGAGGTCCTGGCGGTCCGCCTCGACCCCGGCTCCGAGTTCACGTTCCCGCCGCACCCGTTCGGACCGCACCCGTGGAGCGCGCACACCGCCTGGGGGAGCAGCATCGTCCTTCAGCTGCACCGGACCGGTGACCACTACGGGGTCTGGAAGTTCTTCGACGCCGAGGGCGCCTTCCTGCACTGGTACCTCAACTTCGAGGCACCCATCGTGCGCGGCCCTGAGGGGTTCGAGACCGACGATCACGGTCTGGATCTGATCGTCCACCCCGACGGCCGGCGAGAGTGGAAGGACGTTGCCGACCTGCACTGGCAGCGAGTCTCCGGGCGCATCGATGCAGACACCGTCGGCCTCGTCCTGGCCGCCGCGGCCGACGTCACCGAGCTGCTCGACTCGAACACGCAGTGGTGGAGTCGCTGGGACGGCTGGACCCCATGACCTGGTAGGAGTCGGACCATGGACTTTCACGAGATGCAGGCCAAGGCGCGGGCCGTGCGTGCGCAGTACGCCGACCTGGAGGTCGCGAGGTACGGGCGCGCTTGGACGACCGAGGAGATCATGCTGGGGTTCCTCGGCGACGTGGGTGACCTGGCCAAGCTCGTGCAGGGCAAGGCCGGCGTACGCCCTCGCGACGACCTCGACAGCGCGCTGGCCCACGAGCTCGCCGACTGCCTGTGGTGCGTCATCACCCTCGCCGACGCCTACGACATCGACCTCGAGTCCGCCTTCGACGACACGATGGACTCCCTCAGCGAGCACCTCGAGAGTTCGACGGACTAGACCTGGTTGGGCTTTGACCTCCCGAGCACGTGCACGCGCTCTCCCTGTCGTCCGAACAGGCTGAGGACCTCAGCGGACTGCCCGTCGACGCTGCCGAACCAGTGGGGCAGGCGGGTGTCGAACTCGGCGGCCTCGCCGGTTTCGAGCACCATGTCCTGGTCACCGAGGACGAGGCGCATCCGGCCAGAGATCACGTACAGCCACTCGTAGCCATCATGCGCGCGGGGCTCGGGCTTCGTCTTCGTCCCGGGGATGATGATCTTCCACGCTTGTACGCCGCCGGGATGCTGCGTCAGCGGCAGCACAGTGCGGCCGTTGACCCGCCGTGGCTTGAGTCGCACCCGCGGGTCGCCGACCTCCGGTGCGCCTACTAGCTCGTCGAGCGGCACCCGGTAGGCCTGGGCGAGGGGCAGCAGGATCTCGAGGCTCGGGCGGCGCTGGCCGGTCTCCAGGCGCGAGAGCGTGCTCTTCGAGATGCCGGTGGTAGTCGAGAGCTCGGCCAGGGTCACTCCGCGTTGGCTGCGCAGGTGCTTGAGCCGCGGTCCGACGGCGTCGAGAGCGGCGGCAAGCCCGTTCTGGTCATCCACGCGTTGAGTGGATCGCACTTGTCCCGGAAATAGCAACAGAAGTTGCCGCCCATCCCGAGGCCGCCCACTCTGAGGTCATGACTCATATCGAAGCAACAAGTCCTCAACCCACGCGGCTGTCGCCCCCGACCAAACACCAGCTGGCCCTCATGATCTGGGTGGCTGTCGTCCCGACGCTGACGGTCCTCAACCTGGCTCTCGCCGGCCTCCTCGACGACTTCCCCTCGCTGGTGCGCACCTTCGTGGTGGCCACCATCGCCGTACCCATCGTCATCTACGGACTCATGCCGCAGCTGCACCGAGCTCGCGCGGCCCTGCTCCGCTCCTAGCGTTTCCTGGTCCTCGACGAGAGGTGCTCGGCGAGGAGCTCTCGGGCCAGGTCGGGAGTCAGGTCGCCTCCGCCGATGAGGTGGAAGGCCAGGCCGTCGAGGAGCACGTGGAGCCGGGTGGTTTCCGCGTCGAGGTCGAGGTTGCGGCGGAAGAGGCCGCTGTCGACGCCGACCCGCAGCACCGAGAGGCAGCCCTCGCGGATGCCTTCGGCCGCCTCGTCGCGGCGGGCCTGGAGGTCCGGGTGGCCGCCGGACTCGGCGACCAGCGCGAGCTGGATCTCGAGTTCGACGCGACGGGCGTCGTCGAGGGGGAGCATCTCGCTGAGCCAGTCGACGGCGTCGTCGACCGTGTCGACCACGTAGGAGTGGGCCAGGAAGCGCTGGGTGGCGTTGTCGATGGCCAGGCCCATGGCGGTGGCCAGCATCTCGCCCTTGGTGGGGAGTACGTGGCGCAGCGAGCCCGTGGAGACGCCCGCCTCCGCCGCGACCGACCGCACGGAGACCGCGCCGACGCCCTGTCCGACGATCACCCGCCAGACCGCCTGAGCCAGCTCGCGGCGGCGCTGGTCGTGATCGATGAGCTTGGGCACGATTTGGATGCTAACACGAGCGTGCTACGTTAAGTGGCAATACGAACGTGCTACCAAGATGGGATCGGACGATGGTGGACTTCCTTCGGGACAACCCCGTGGCGGGGGTGATCGCGGCCTGCGAGATCGGGCTGTGGGTGCTCCTGGCGGCGGGCCTGAGCCTGCGCTACCTCGCGCGCCTGCCCCGCGCCGGCGCGGTGGTGCTCCTGGGCATCCCGCTGCTCGACGTCGTGCTGGTGATCGCCGCGGCGGTCGACCTGCACCGCGGGGCCGAGCCGGGCGGCGTACACGGTCTGGCGGGGGTGTACCTCGGCACG
Source organism: uncultured Actinomycetota bacterium (assembly GCA_963769475.1). Taxonomy (GTDB): domain Bacteria; phylum Actinomycetota; class Actinomycetes; order Propionibacteriales; family Nocardioidaceae; genus Nocardioides. The sequence goes on from CAVYLX010000011.1 coordinate 916,591, forward strand.
AGCGTGGCGTTCGGGCCGGCGATCGTGCGCTGGGCCGACGTCAGGTTCGCCCACCGTTTTGCCGGCGGACCGCCGCCGGTCAAGCACGCGAAGGGTTCGCCCGAGAAGGCGGCCGCGTTGTGGCGCGAGTGGGCACGGGTGGTGCTGGCCGCCGCGATCGCCTCGGCGGTGCTGGTGTTCCTGGCCTACGGCATCGCCGACGCCGATCAGCGCGACGTGCTGCTGAGCTGGATCGTGCGGGCCTGGTTCGTGACCGGGCTGTGGCTGGTGTTCGGCCCGCTGTGGGAGGGGTCGACTAGATCCCGGCGGCCTTCTCCAGCGCCGACACCTCGTCATCCAGAAACGTCAGCAGCCGCTGCAGGTGCGGCACCGTCCGCCGACAGCCGGTGAGGCCGAAGGCCATGGCGCCGTCGTACGACGTGCAGGTGATGTTGAGGGCCATGCCGTTGATCGGGATCGACAACGGGTAGCTGCCGAGCAGCTGCGCGCCGTTCCAGTAGTGGGTGGTGCGCGGGCCGGGCACGTTGCTGATGATCACGTTGTACGGCGGCCGCACGATGCCCTGCATCTTGAGCATCGGCGAGAGGATGGCCGGCGCCTGGCCGATCGCGCTCATGGCGAGGATCTGCATGGGCGTCATCGACGACAGGGCTTCCTTGCCGTCCTTCATCGACTTGTGGATCGTCGAGAGCCGCTGCGCCGGGTCGGGCAGGTCAGTGGCGAGCTGCGCCATCACCGCTCCGACGGCGTTGCCGCCCTCGGCCGACGCGATCTGCGACTGCTTGGCGTTGAGGCCGACCGGCACCATCGCGACCAGCGGTGCCTCCGGAAGGGCGTCGAGCTCGAGCAGGTAGGCGCGCAGCGCGCCGGCGCACATGGCCAGCACGACGTCGTTGATCGTGGTGCCCGTGGCCTTGCCGATGCTGCGCAGCCGCTCGATCGGCCAGTCCTGGGCCGCGAACCGCCGCGATCCGGTGATCGGCTGGTTGAAGATGGTGCGCGGGGCATAGAGGGAGAGGGCCGAGGTCTCGTTCTTGAGGCCCTTGCTGATGGTCTTGATCAGCGCGCCCGGCAGACCGGCGGCCTCCGCCGTGATGCCGTACGCCGTCCGCAGGGCCGAGATCGGCACCTCGGCGAGCGCGCTCTCGTGCTCCTCGCTGGTCTTGGCCCGCCGGGGCTGCTGGCCCCACAGCGCGGGCATGCCGCGGCGGTCGGGGTCGGTGGAGAGGGTGCTGGCCAGCAGCCGCATCGCCGAGACGCCGTCGACCAGGGCGTGGTGCATCTTGGTGTACATCGCGACCCGGCCGTCCTTGAGGCCCTCGATCACGGTGGCCTCCCACAGCGGACGCTCCCAGGCCAGGCGGGTGCTGTGCAGGCGGGAGCAGAGCTCGAGCAGCTCGCGGACCCGGCCCGGTTTCGGCAGCCCGCTGTGCCGGAAGTGGTACTCGATGTCGAACTGGTCGTCCTCACGCCAGACGAACTGGCCGGCCGTCTTGACCGAGCGGTGCGGCGTACGCAGGAAGAGCGGCGCCATGTCGGGGGTGTCGCGCATCTCCTCGAACATCCCGCGGACGTAGTCGCGTCCCGCATCCTCCGGCTTCTTGAACAGCTGGAGCCCTCCGACGTGCATGGGCATGTTGCGGTTCTCGGCCAGGAGGAACCCGGCCGAAGTCGGGTCGATGGGAGTCACCACGTGAGGCACCTTTCGTCGGCCCGATCCTTGCCGTGCGTGACGGACGTTACAAGGGCAGGTGTTCGGGAGGGGTTTCCCTCGACTTCGCGCGTTGCCCTTGTGGTCGTCCCCAGGTGGGTCCATGGTCGAGCCACCATCACCTCATCTCGGGAGCTGTGCCATGGTCCGCCGTCTGCTGCTCGCGCTCGGGTTCTCGCTCGGACTGGTGGCGGTGCCGTCGGTCGCCTCCGCCGAGGACTACTCCGCTCCGTTGACCCAGGCCATCTCCGACCTGCCGGTCGCCGCGGAGGTCCGCACCGGTTACTCGCGGGACCTCTTCAACCACTGGATCGACGCCGACGGTGACGGCTGCAGCACCCGCAGCGAGGTGCTGATCGCAGAGGCGGACGACCCGGTCACCGTCGGCAGCGGCTGCTCGCTGAGCGGCGGGCGGTGGTTCTCCTACTACGACCGCGTCTCCTGGACGGCCGCCTCGGACGTCGACATCGACCACATGGTGCCGCTGGCCGAGGCGTGGGACTCCGGCGCCCGGGCGTGGAGCTCGTCGGAGCGCCAGGCGTTCGCCAACGACCTCGGCGACTCGCGCTCGCTGGTCGGGGTGACCGACGACGTCAACCAGACCAAGGGCGACCAGGACCCGGCCGAGTGGCTGCCGCAGTACGACCAGTGCCGCTACCTGCGGGAGTTCGTCGCCGTGAAGCTCCGCTGGCGGCTGAGCGTCGACGGCGGCGAGAAGTCGGCGATGAGCTCGCTGGCCGCCGGCTGCACCAACTCGACGATTACGGTGACGCGGGCCCGCTGACCGGGGGTACCTTGGGTGGACCATGGCCCGCCTGCTTCTGGCCCTCGTGCTCGCCCTCGGGCTGTCTGCCGCGCCGTCGGTCGCCTCTGCCGAGACCTACTCCGCCCCGCTGACCGAGGCCGTGGACGACCTGCCCGTCGGGGCTGAGGTGCGGACCGGCTACGCGCGCAGCAAGTTCAAGCACTGGATCGACGCCGACGGCGATCGGTGCAGCACCCGCTTCGAGGTGCTGATCGCGGAGGCCGACGACCCGGTGGCGGTCGACGAGGACTGCGCGCTCACCGGCGGCCGGTGGTTCTCCTACTACGACCGGGAGACCTGGGGATCGCCGTCGAAGCTCGACATCGACCACATGGTGCCGCTGGCCGAGGCCTGGGACTCCGGCGCGCGGCTGTGGACCGCGGACGAGCGGCGTGACTACGCCAACGACCTCGGAGACTTCCGCTCGCTCGTCGGCGTCACCAACACGGTCAACCGGGCCAAGGGCGACAAGGACATCGCCCAGTGGTTGCCGGAGTCCAGCCAGTGCCGCTACCTGCGCGAGTTCGTGGCGGTGAAGCTGCGCTGGCGGCTCAAGGTCGATGGCCCGGAGAAGGCGGCGATGACCGACCTGGCTGCTTCGTGTACTGACGTCACGGTAACGGTGGTCCGGGCCCGCTGATTCAGCCCACTTGTCGTCCACAACCGGTGTCCCGTACGCCGTCGTCCACAGCCTCGGCGCTGGTCCCCTCCCGTCGGTCCCTGCCCGCTCCTAACGTCCTCTTCCTCGGGCGCCGGACTCGCCGGCGTCGTAGGCAGAGGGAGCACGACATGGCATTCGGTTGGAGCAGGCTGGCGGCGGCCGTCGCGGCGGCGATCGTGATCGTGATCGGGGCGGTGGGCCTGGCGAGCGCGGGCGGCGCGGCCGGGGTGGTCAAGGCGCCGGGCGGCTTTCCCGGCGACACGATCATCGAGGTGACCGGCGACAAGGCCAACGGGTTCGGGATCCTGCACCTCGACGGGAGCGGCACCTTCCCGCCCACCGACTCCGAGGCGCGGGCCGAGTGCTCCGAGTACGACACCAAGGTGGACCGGGTGCGCTGCCGCAGCGAGGTGCGCACCTGGTACCGCGACCTGGGCGACCTCAAGCTGGCGCTCGACTACGCCCAGTCGCACTGAGCCGGCCGGCGCGACCATGGCACGATCTGAGCCATGGAACCCGGCCCACTCGATCGGATGTGGAGCCGGGGGCGCACGTCGCTGGGCGAGCGGGTCGACCGGCTGGTCTCGAAGCGGTTCCACATCGCGCAGTGCGCGATCGCCGCCGGGGTGGCGTGGCTGGTGGCGGCGGACCTGTTCGGGCACCAGACGCCGTTCTTCGCGCCGATCGCGGCGGTGGTCAGCCTCGGCACGTCGTACAGCCAACGGTTGCGGCGCGTGGTCGAGGTGACCCTCGGCGTCGCGATCGGGGTGCTGGTGGCCGACCTGCTGGTGCTCTGGCTGGGCTCCGGCTGGTGGCAGCTGATGCTGATCGTGGCGCTGGCCATGACCAGCGCGCTCCTCCTCGACGGCGGACAGCTGTTCGTCACCCAGGCTGCGGTGCAGTCGATCGTGGTCAGCACCCTGATCGCCAACCCGGGCGACGCGCTCATCCGGTGGACCGATGCGCTGATCGGCGGGGCGGTGGCGCTGGTGGCCGCCACGGTGGCACCGGCCTCGCCGCTGCGACGACCTCGGGAGAACGCTGCCCGGGTGATGCGCAAGATCGCCGAGCTGTTGCGCGCAGCAGGGGAGGTGATGGTCGACGGTGAGGTGGAGCACGGGATGGAGATCCTGGCCGACGCCAGGTCGACCGACCACCTGATCCGGGAGCTCCAGGCCGCTGCCGACGAGGGCATGTCGGTGGTCGCGTCGTCACCGTTCCGGGTGCGCCACAAGCACAGCCTCCGCCGGATGGCGGAGCTGGTCGACCCGCTCGACCGCGCCCTGCGCAGCACCCGGGTGCTGGTGCGGCAGACCGCGGTGACGGCCTACCACCGCCGACCCGTGCCGTCGTCCTACTCGATGCTCGCGCAGGACCTGGCCGCCGCCGCGGACGAGATCGCCGACGAGCTGGGCAAGAACCTGATGGCGACGGCTGCCCGGCCGTCGCTGCTGGCGGTCGGCGACGCGACCGGCCGGGTGGAGAGGAGCGACATCCTCGCGGCGGAGGTGATCCTCGCCCAGCTGCGCTCGATCGTGGTCGACCTGCTCCTGCTCACCGGCATGGACCAGGTGGAGTCGACCGAGGCCCTGCCGCCACCGCCGAGGGGCGACTGAGCCGATGCGGATCAAGGTGAGCGAGAAGCTGGCCGACACGCGGGGCGCGCAGCGGTGGGTGCTCCACGTCGACCTGGACCAGTTCATCGCCGCGGTGGAGGTGCTGCGGCGACCGGAGCTGGCCGGCAAGCCCGTCGTGGTGGGCGGTCGCGGCGACCCGACCGAGCGGGGAGTGGTGTCGACGGCGTCCTACGAGGCGCGCGAGTTCGGCGTCGGCTCGGGCATGCCGCTGCGCCTGGCGGCCCGCAAGTGCCCGGACGCGGTGTTCCTGCCGGTCGACGCGCCGGCGTACGACGCAGCCTCGGCCGAGGTGATGGGCACGCTCCGGTCGCTGACCTGGGACGGCGCCCCGGTCGTGGTCGAGGTGCTCGGCTGGGACGAGGCCTTCGTCGCGGCCGGCGCACCAGCAGAGGGTGAGGGGGAGGGGGGTGGGTCCCCCCACGAAGCAGAACCAGCCTTCACCGAGGCCGACGCGGTGGCGTTCGCCCAGCACATCCGCGCCGAGGTGCTGGCGGCGACGCAGCTGCACTGCTCGGTCGGCATCGGCAACAACAAGCTGCAGGCCAAGATCGCCACCGACTACGGCAAGCCCGACCCGGGGGTCTACGTGATCACCGACGAGTCGTGGTTCGAGGAGATGGGTCAGCGCGAGACCCGCGCGCTGTGGGGGATCGGCTCCAAGACCGCCAAGAAGCTCGCCTCGCTCGGCATCGACACCGTCGAGCAGCTGGCCACCTCCGACGCCCGCCTGCTGGCTGCGGAGATCGGGCCGACGATGGGGCCGTGGTTCCACCGCCTCGGCCGCGGCGTCGACACCAGCCCGGTCGACGCGACGCCCTGGGTGCCGCGGGCACACGGACGCGAGGAGACCTTCCAGCAGGACCTCGACGACTGGGCGGAGGTCGAGGAGGCGGTCCGCCGGATCACCCGCCGCGTGGTCGAGGACATCGACCGGGAGGGGCGGCCGGCGTTCCGGGTGGGCCTGAAGCTGCGCTACCGGCCGTTCATCACGATCAGCCGCAGCCACAAGCTGCCGGAGGTCACCAACGACCCCGACGTGCTCGCCGACGCGGCCGCCGCGCTGCTCGACCGGGTCGAGAAGGACCGGCCGGTGCGGCTGCTCGGCGTCCGGCTCGAGATGGTGCCGCCGGAGGGCGGCTACTAACCCAGCCCCGCCCGCAGCTCGGCGACCACGGAGTCGACGACGGCGACCAGGTCCTGATCGGTGCGTTCGGAGACGGCGCGCTGTCGCTGGTACGACGCGCCGCGCACCGGGATGTCGGCGACGCTCGCCAGCTCGGCGGCGCAGCCGAGCCGCTCGGCCACCGGCTCGAGCCGCACCAGCAGGTCGGCCAGGTCGTCGGTCACGAGCCGCTCGTTGGACTCGGCGTCGATGATCACGATCGCCTCGAGGCCGTAGCGGGCGGCGCGCCACTTGTTCTCCTGCACGTGCCACGGCGGCATCGTGGGCAGGGTCTCGCCCGCGGCCAGCCGGGTGTCGAGGTCGACGACCAGGCAGTGCATCAGCGCGGTCAGGGCCGCGAGGTCGTCGAAGGTGGAGACGCCGTCGCACACCCGGTTCTCGAGCGTGCCGAGGTGGCACGCGGGACGCAGGTCCCAGCGGATCTCCGTCAGCTCCTCGATCACGCCAGTGGTCATCAGGTCGCCGGCGTAGCCCTCGAACTCCGCCCACGTCTCGAACTGGAACGGCAGCCCCGCCGTCGGCAGCTGCTGGAACATCAGCGCCCGGTTGGACGCGTAGCCCGTGTCGAGCCCGGCCCAGATCGGCGACGAGGCCGAGAGCGCCTGCAGGTGGGGGTAGTAGTTGAGCAGGGACGAGAGCACCGGCATCACCCGGTCGCGCTCGGGCAGCCCGACGTGCACGTGCACGCCCCAGATCAGCATCTGCCGGCCCCACCACTGCGTCCGGTTGACCAGCTCCTCGTAGCGGTGGCCCTGCGTCAGCTCTTGTTCGGTCCACGACGCGAAGGGGTGGGTGCCGCCGCCGAAGAGGTCGAGCCCGAGCTCGTCGGCAGACGGTACGACGACCGCCAGCGTCTCCCGGAGACTCGCCATGGCCTCCGGCACCGTGTGGCAGATGCCGGTGACGATCTCGACGGTGTTGCGCAGCATCTCCTTGTGCAGCAGGCCCGGGTCGCTCAGCCGGTGCCTGGCTCGCGCGAAGAGGTGCGAGGCCTCGTTGCGGAGGTCGCGGGACTTCCGGTCGACCAGCGCGAACTCCCACTCCACGCCGAGCGTGGGATCGGGCGAGCCGTGGAAGTCGATGCGCACCCGGTCAGCGTTCCACAGTCCGGGCCGGGTTCAGCCCGGTGGCACCAGAGCGAGCCACGCGTCGGCAACGCCGTCGAACGGCGGCAGCCCTCGCCCGATGGCGTCCTGGACCCACAAGCAGCTCTGCTCGGCGAGCGCGACGACCTCTGGCGGGTAGCCGAACAGGCGTTGGTGCTCGGCGAACTCGTCCTCGTCGTCCACGAAGACCTCCCCCTCGGCCCGCCGGACCACGTCGAGGTCGAGGTCGACCGCCCGGACCACCGAGCCGTCCCAGGCCGGCGGCGTGGTCATGTCGACGTAGGTGTGGGCCCAGATGCCCGGCGCGTGGAACGTCGCCAACCAGCCCCGCCCGCCACCGGCGTCGGCTGCCGGCACCAGCCCGACCTGGTCGGTCTCGCTGACGAACTCCATGCCGGGCCTGTTCATCACCGTGCCGGTGGGGATGCCGATCCAGTCGCCGTGCTCGTCGGACCCGAGCAGCACGGCGTCGAACTCCCAGTGCGGCCGGTCGCCCCACTTGGTCATCACCACACGGACGCGGTCACCGGGCGAGAGAGTCACCCAGCCGTTTCTACCAGGGAGCACTACCAGTCAGACGATGGTGGCCTTGTCGGGCAGCACGCGCTTGGAGACCTTCGCGATGACGTTCTGGTAGCGCGAGCCGGCGAACTTGGCGAACGTGTGCAGGGCGTGGGCGTCGAGCCCGACCAGCACGCGAGCCTTGTTCTTCAGGATGCCGTCGACGATGATCTCGGCCGCGCGCTCTGGGGTCATCTTCGCCAGCTTCTTGTCGAACAGCTTGGCCGTGGCCTCCTTGTCCTCCTTGGCGGAGACCCGCGCGTTGCGGGCGATGGCGGTCTTGATGCCGCCGGGGTGCACCGAGGTGACGCCGACGTTGTGGCCGCCGATGAGCATCTCGATCCGCAGCGCCTCGCTCATGCCGCGCACGGCGTACTTGGTGGCGTTGTAGATCGACTGGCCGGGCATCGAGACCAGCCCGAACAGCGAGGACAGGTTGACGACGTGGCCGTCACCGGAGGCGATCAGGTGCGGCAGGAACTCCTTGGTGCCGTTGAGTACGCCGGTGAAGTTGATGCCGACGATCCAGTCGATGTCGCTGTACTCGAGGTCGTTGAGGTCACCGGCCAGCGCGACGCCGGCGTTGTTGATGATCACGTTGACCCGGCCGAACTGCTCGGCCACGGCGGCGGCGTAGGCCACCATCGCGGCGCGGTCGGCCACGTCGAGGTGGTCGCTGCGGACCTCCCGCGCGCCGGCGGCCTTCACCAGGTCGACGGTCTCGGCGAGGCCGGCGTCGTCGACGTCGGAGAGCGCCAGCAGCGAGCCACGGGCGGCCAGGTTGAGGGCGAGGGCGCGGCCGATGCCGGACCCGGCGCCGGTGATCACGACCACCTTGTCGTCGAGCGTCTTCATGCGGAGACCTCCTGCGGGATGGACGTGGTCCTGGGCGCCTCGACCTGGTAGGCCGCGACGTCGAACTCCTTGGTCAGGCCACGGAACGCGAACGTCGTGCGCGGCCAGAGGGTGGTGTTGTTGCCGTGGGCGTCGAGGTACCAGCTCGCGCAGCCGCCGGTGGTCCACACCGTGCGCTTCATCCGGCGCTGGATGTCGGCGTTGTAGTCCCGCTGGGCCTCGGCGTTGACCTCGACCACGGCGTAGTCGTTGCGCCGCATGGTCCGGATCGCCTCACGGATGTAGGTCACCTGCGACTCGATCATGAAGACCATGCTCGAGTGGCCGAGCCCGGTGTTGGGCCCGACGATGAAGAACAGGTTCGGGAAGTCGGCGACGGTGGTGCCCTTGTAGCCGGCCATGCCCGATCTCGCGCCAGGTCTGCGGCGAGGCTCTTGCCGCTGCGGCCGACGAGGTGCTCGGTGATCGGCAGCTCGGTCGTGTAGAAGCCGGTGGCGACGATCAGTACGTCGATCGGGCGCTCGACGCCGTCGGCGGTGACGATCGCGTCGCCGGTGACCTTGGCGATGCCGTCGGTCACCAGGTCGACGTTGTCGGCGTCGAGCGCGGGGTAGTAGGTGTTGGAGATCAGGATCCGCTTGCAGCCGATCTCGAAGGTCGGCGTGACCTTCTCGCGCAGCTCGGGGTCCTGGATGCCCTTCGCGATGTTGCGCAGCGCCAGCTTCTTGGCCGGCGTCGCCAGCTTCGGCTGGAGGGTGAAGCCGGGCACGTAGCACTCGCGACCCCAGTAGATGGCCGTTGCGGTAGAGGGACTGCAGGCCGGGCAGGCGCTTGAGCGCGAGCCGCTCGAGCTTGCCGTACTTCCGGTCGTTGCGCGGCATCACGTACGGCGCCGTGCGCTGGTAGACGTCCAGGTGCGCCGACGATCTTCTGGATCTCGGGCACGATCTGGATCGACGAGGCGCCGGTGCCGATCACGGCCACGCGCTTGCCGGTCAGGTCGAGGTCGTGGTTCCAGCGGGCGGAGTGGAAGACCTCGCCCTGGAAGGTCTCGATGCCGTCGATCTCGGGGAGCTTCGGCTCGGAGAGGCCGCCGGCGCCACTGATCATGGTCTGGGCGGCGTAGGTCTGCTGGGTGCCGTCCGCGGCAGTGGTCTGCACGACCCAGCGCTGCGCGGCGTCGTCCCAGTGGGCGTCGTCGACGGAGGTGTTGAACACGAACCGGTCCAGGGTGCCGGACGTCGTCCGCCACCTTCTGGATGTAGGCCTGGATCTCCGGCTGGGGCGAGAACGACATCGACCAGTCGGGGTTGGGCGCGAAGGAGAACGAGTAGAGCTGGCTCGGCACGTCGCACGCTGCACCGGGGTAGGTGTTGTCGCGCCAGGTGCCCCCGACGTCGGCACCGCGCTCGATCACGACGAAGTCGCGCTCGCCGTCCTCGTCGAGCTTGATGGCGGCGCACAGACCGGCGAAACCTGCGCCGATGATCAGGTGCTTGACCTCACGGTTACTCATGCGGCAAAGGTATTGGCGTTATTGAACAAGTGTCAATAGACTACGGCACCGTGACGGTAACCACACGCACCCGGCTCACGCCCGAAGAGCGCCGCTCGCAGCTGCTCGACCTCGGCGTTCGCCTGCTCGCAACCCGTTCCCTCGACGAGCTCTCGATCGACCTGCTCGCCGAGGAGGCCGGGATCTCCCGTGGCCTGCTCTACCACTACTTCGGCAACAAGCATGCCTTCCACGAGGCCGTCGTACGCCGGGCCTGCGACGAGCTGATCGCCCAGACCGCGCCGCCGCCGGGCGGCGAGCCGCTGGACCGGATGCTGGTCTCGGTGACGGCGTACCTCGACTACGTCGTCGCCAACTACGAGGGCTACCTGTCCCTGGTCAAGGGCGCGGCCGGCGGCAACGAGACCCTGCGCCAGATCTACGACGAAGCCAGGTTCGTGCTGACCGACCGCATCTTCCTCGAGGACGCCCAGGGCGAGCTGATCACCGACACCCCCACCAACCGCCTGATCGTCCGCGGCTGGGCGGCGATGACCGAGGAGCTGGTCATCACCTGGGCGAGCACGACCGACCCCGAGGTCTCCCGCGAGGAGCTGCTGACGATCATCGCCGGCTCCCTGCCGGCCCTGGTCACCCAGCTCGGCCACTCACCGCTCAGCTAGAGACGACCGCCGCGAGCTGGTCCAGGCCCCAGGAGAGGTCCTCCTCGGAGATGACCAGCGGGGGCGCGAGGCGGATGGTCGAGCCGTGCGTGTCCTTGGCGAGTACGCCGCGAGCCATCAGTGCCTCGCAGACCTCGCGGCCGGTGCCGACCGACGGGTCGATGTCGACGCCGGCCCAGAGACCGCGCACGCGCACACCGATCACGCCGTGGCCGATCATCGCCTCGAGCCGGCTGCGCAGCAGTACTGAGAGGTCGGCCGCGCGGCGCTGGAAGTCGCCGGTCGCGAGCATGTCGACCACGGTGTGGCCGACGGCGCAGGCGAGCGGGTTGCCGCCGAACGTCGAGCCGTGCTGGCCGGGCTTGAGCACGCCGAGCACGTCGCGGTTGGCGACGATCGCGGAGACGGGCACGATGCCGCCGCCGAGCGCCTTGCCGAGGATGTAGATGTCGGGCACGACGTCCTCGTGGTCGCACGCGAAGGTGCGGCCGGTGCGGCCCAGCCCGGCCTGGATCTCGTCGGCCGCGAACAGCACGTCGTTGGCGGTGCAGAGCTCGCGCACGCCACGCAGGTAGCCCTCGGGCGGGATCACGACTCCGCCCTCACCCTGGATCGGCTCGATCAGCACGGCCACGGTGGTGGCGTCGATCGCCGCCTCCAGGGCCGCGAGGTCGCCGTACGGGACGGCCTCGAAGCCGGGCGTGAACGGGCCGAAGCCGTCACGGGCGTCGGGGTCGTCGGAGAAGCCGACGATGGTGGTGGTGCGGCCGTGGAAGTTGCCGGAGGCCACGATGATCTTGGCCTGGTCGGTGGGCACGCCCTTGACCTCGTAGCCCCACTTGCGCGAGACCTTGATCGCGGTCTCGACGGCCTCGGCGCCGGTGTTCATCGGCAGCACCAGGTCCTTGCCGCACAGGTCGCCCAGCGCGGCGCAGAAGTCGGCGAACTGGTTGTGCACGAACGCCCGGCTGGTCAGGGTCAGCTTGTCGAGCTGCGCGTGGGCAGCGGCGACCAGCGCGGGGTGCGAGTGCCCGAAGTTGAGGGCGGAGTAGCCGGCGAGAAGGTCGAGGAAGCGGCGTCCGTCGACGTCGGTCATCCAGGCACCCTCGGCGTGCGCGACGACGACCGGCAACGGGTGGTAGTTGTGGGCGGTGCGCTCCTCGGCGCGCGTGAACTCCGCGTCATTGGTCGGCAGCACGTCGGGGTTCTCGTTGGCCTCGATGGTGGTGGTCATGGTCGGCACTCCTCTCTCAGGGTCGGACTCAGGATTGTCAGACAATCTGTGTTTCCAAGCCTAACTCACAGATCCGCGTCACCGCGCTTCTTCGCTGTCGCGTTTGTTCAAGCCTCTGCCGTACCCCGCCATCCAGACTGGGACCCATGACCGATCCCGTGCTGAAGATGATCTCGCTCGACTGTGCCGACGCCCGCAAGAGCGGTGAGTTCTGGTCCGCCCTGCTGGGCTGGACGCTCGCCGCCGCCGAGGACGAGTACGCCATGGTGACCGGCCCGGCGACCAACCTCGGGTTCGGGACCATCCCCGACTACGAGCCCCCGGCGTGGCCCAACGACCACGGCAGCAAGCAGTTCCACTTCGACCTGGCCTGCGACGACATCGCGGAGACCGAGAAGCGCGCCATCGAGCTCGGCGCCACCCTGGCCGAGCCGCAGCCCGGCGAGACCTGGCGGGTGCTGGTCGACCCCGGCGGCCACCCGTTCTGCCTCACCAACGCCGCCAACTGGTGAGATTCAGCCCACCATCTCCCGCACGGCCAGCGACGCGAACACCATCGCCGAGCCGAGGGGGGCGCCGGGGCCGGGGTAGACCGGGCCGAAGACGGACGCGGCGGAGTTGCTCGACGCGTAGAGGCCGGGGATGGCGGACCCGTCGGGTCGCAGCACCCGGCCGGCGGCGTCGGTGACCAGGCCGCCCTTGGTGCCGAGGTCGGAGAGCACGAAGCGGGCGGCGTAGAACGGGGCCTGGGTCAGCGGGGTGAGGGCCTTGTTGGGTCCGTCGCCGCCGGCGAAGAAGGTGTCGTACTCGTCCTCGCCGCGGCCGAAGTCCTCGTCCTTGCCGGTGGCGCAGAAGCCGTTGAAGCGCTCCGTGGTCGCCACGAGCGCCTCGGCCGGTACGCCGATCGCGGCCGCCAGCTCCTCGACGGTGTCGGCCTGCACCCAGGTGCCGGCGGCCAGGTGGTCGGCCGGGTCGCCCTCGGGCATCGCGATGGCCGGGAGGCGGCCGCCCTCGCGGGAGTCGAAGACGTACCAGGAGGGGATGCGCTCGGGGGCCTCGGCCATCACCCGGCCGAAGCGGTCGTAGGGGAGGCACTCGTTGCCGTAGCGGGAGCCGGTCGCGTCGACCATGAAGCCGCTGCGGAAGCCGAGCGTGAACGACCCGCTGCCGTCGGGGTGCTCGAGCCCGGGACAGAACCAGCCGACCGCGCTGAAGTCGGTGGCGGCGCCGATCGCGATCGCGGCCTCGAGCGGCTCGCCGGTGTTGGTGCCGGTCGGGGCCATCGTCCAGGCCACGTCGCCCGGCACGCCGCGCTTGTCGCGGAGCTCCTGGTTGCCCTCGAAGCCACCGGCCGCGATCAGTACGCCGCGGCGGGCGCGGAGCTGGATCGGACCCTCGGGTGACATCGCGGCCACGCCGACGACGCGGTCGCCGTCGAGCGACCAGGCCCGGTAACGGGCAGCTGGGTCCGGATCTCGCCGCCCTCGCGCACCAGCACCGCCGCCAGCCGGGCGATCAGGGACTGGCCGCCGCTGAGGGTGTTGCGTCCGCCCTCGCCGGCCCGGTCGCGCTCCACCGGCGGCCGCACCAGCGCGGCGATCTCCGGCGGCAGCTGGTCGCGCTTGATGTTCGTCGGCTGGATCGAGCGGCCCATCGGCACCCGGCCGGGCGCGTCGTAGTACTCGGAGAACGGCAGCCACTCGAAGTCGATGCCCTCGTCGGCCTCGAGCTCGGCCACCAGCTCGGGCGAGTGGGTCAGGAACGCCTCGACCTTGGTCCGGTCGGGGTCCTGGAGGATCGCGGCCAGGTAGTCGCGGGCACCCTCGGTGGAGTCGGGGATGCCGGCCCGCTGCTGCACCTCGCTGCCGGGGAGCCAGCAGGCGCCGCCGGAGTACGCCGACGTCCCGCCGATGTACGCCGTCTTCTCCACGACCAGCGTCGAGAGGCCGGCCTTGGCCGCCAGCGCGGCACCGGTCAGGGCGCCACCGCCCGAACCGACCACGAGGACGTCGTACTCCAGCTCTTCGGTCATGGGCGGATCGTCGCAACTAGAACGTGTTCTAGCAAGTGTCGGCGGTCAGCCCATCGCGTCGGTGAACCACCAGCCGAAGGCGGAGAACGCTGCGACGGCCACGAGCGCGGCGGCGAGGAGCCAGGCCTTCCAGGACGAGGCGAACTCGAAGACCAGGATGCCGGCGCCGGCGACGAGGGAGAGCGGCAGGGCGGCGTACCAGGGCACGTCGAAGACCACGATCACCGAGAAATAGCCGATCGCGAGCACCACGAGACCGATCACGACGACCACCGCGATGAGCGCGAGGGACCCGGAGACGACCCTCGGTCCGCCCTGCTTGTGCATCGTCATCGGAAAAGCCCTTTCGCTCGCTTGAGACAATGGTGCCGCCATGACCGACTCCACGACGGCTGATCTGAAGATCAGCTATCCCGCCGAGCTGCCGGTCAGCCAGCGGCGCGACGACATCGCGGCAGCGATCCGGGACCACCAGGTCGTGATCGTGGCGGGGGAGACGGGCTCGGGCAAGACCACCCAGCTGCCGAAGATCTGCCTGGAGCTCGGCCGTGGCAACGGCAAGCTGATCGGCCACACCCAGCCGCGCCGGATCGCCGCGCGCTCGGTCGCGGAGCGGATCGCCTCCGAGCTCGGCACCGAGCTGGGCGACCTGGTCGGCTACCAGGTGCGGTTCACCGACCGCACCTCGCGGCAGAGCCGGGTCAAGCTGATGACCGACGGCATCCTGCTCGCCGAGCTGCAGCGCGACCGGCAGCTGCGCAAGTACGACACGATCATCATCGACGAGGCCCACGAGCGGAGCCTCAACATCGACTTCCTGCTCGGCTACCTCCGGCGGCTGCTGCCGAAGCGGCCCGACCTCAAGCTGATCATCACCAGCGCCACCATCGACGTGGAGCGGTTCGCCCAGCACTTCGACGCGCCCGTGGTCGAGGTCTCCGGCCGCACCTACCCGGTCGAGATCCGCTACCGCCCGCTGGTCGCCTTCGCCGAGTCCGACGAGGAGGGCGAGTCGATCGTCCGCGACCAGACCGAGGCGATCGTCGACGCCGTCAAGGAGCTCAGCCGAGAGGGGCCGGGCGACATCCTGGTGTTCCTCCCGGGCGAGCGGGAGATCCGCGACACCGCCGACGCGCTGAAGGGCATCGACCGGCTCGAGATCGTGCCGCTCTACTCCCGGCTGTCGGCCGCCGAGCAGCATCGAGTGTTCGCCAGCCACAGCGGCCGCCGCGTCGTGCTCGCCACCAACGTCGCCGAGACCTCGCTGACCGTGCCCGGCATCCGCTACGTCGTCGACAGCGGCGTCGCGCGCATCTCCCGCTACTCGGCGCGCACCAAGGTGCAGCGGCTGCCGATCGAGGCGATCAGCCAGGCGTCGGCCAACCAGCGGTCCGGCCGATGTGGCCGGGTCGAGGCCGGCATCGCGATCCGGCTGTACGCCGAGGACGACTTCGAGTCGCGCCCGGAGTTCACCGAGCCGGAGATCCTGCGCACCAACCTGGCCAGCGTGATCCTGCAGATGACCAGCCTCGGGCTGGGCGACATCGCGGCGTTCCCGTTCGTGGAGCCGCCCGACAAGCGCAACGTGACGGCCGGCGTACAGCTGCTGGAGGAGCTCGGCGCGCTGACGATCGGCGACGCGCGGCTGACCCGGATCGGCAAACGGCTGGCCCGGCTGCCGATCGACCCGCGGCTCGGCCGGATGATCCTCGAGGCCGAGCGGCTCGGCTGCGTGCGCGAGGTGCTGGTGATCGCGGCCGCGCTGTCGCTGCAGGACCCGCGGGAGCGCCCGGCCGAGATGCGACCGCAGGCCGACCTGCAGCACAACCGCTTCAAGGATGAGAGCTCCGACTTCCTGACCTGGCTCAACCTCTGGCGCTACCTGAAGGAGCAGCAGAAGGAGCTCAGCAGCAGCGCGTTCCGCCGGATGTGCAAGCGGGAGTTCCTCAACTACCTGCGGGTCCGCGAGTGGCAGGACTTCGAGTCCCAGCTCCGCCAGGTGTGCAAAGAGATGAAGATCGAGATCGGGAAGCCCGCAGAAGGCACCGGCGACGAGGACGCGATCCATCAAGCGCTGCTGAGCGGGCTGCTGTCCCACATCGGCGCGCTGGAGGAGCGGGAGAAGGAGCCGGCCAGGGGCGCCCGCAAGCCGATGCGCGAGTACCTCGGCGCCCGCGGGGCGAAGTTCGCGATCTTCCCGGGCAGCGGGCTGAAGGGGAAGAACCCGCAGTTCCTGATGGCCGGCGAGCTGGTCGAGACCGGCCGGCTCTGGGCCCGCCAGAACGCCGCGATCAAGCCCGAGTGGGCCGAGCGGCTCGCCGGCGACCTCGCCAAGCGCACCTACTCCGAGCCGCACTGGTCGAAGAAGCGGGCCCAGGTGCAGGCCTACGAGAAGGTGACGCTCTACGGCGTACCGATCATCACCGACCGGCTCATCTCCTTCGGCAAGGTCGCGCCCGAGCTGTCCCGCGAGCTGTTCATCCGGCACGCGCTGGTGCAGGGGGAGTGGAACACCCAGCAGAAGTTCATGCGCGAGAACCTCCGGCTGCTGGAGGAGGCCGAGGAGCTCGAGCACCGCGCCCGCCGCCGCGACATCGTGGTCGACGAGCACACGCTCTTCGACTTCTACGACGCCCGGGTCGGTCGTGAGGTGGTCAGCGGCGCGCACTTCGACCAGTGGTGGAAGCTCGAGCGCCGCAAGCACCCCGACCTGCTCACCTTCGACCCCTCGATGCTCACCCACGAGACCGCCGACCAGATCAGCGAGGGTGACTACCCGGAGGAGTGGTCGGTCGGCGACCAGGCCGGGCTCAGCTTCCCGATCAGCTACCACTTCGAGCCGGGCGCACCCGATGACGGCATCACCATCGACGTGCCGGTCACCACCCTCAACCGGGTCGCTGCCGACGACTTCTCCTGGAACGTGCCCGGCCTGCGCGAGGAGCTGGTCACCAGCCTGATCCGCAGCCTGCCCAAGCAGCTGCGGGTCAACTTCGTGCCGGCGCCCAACAAGGCGCGGGAGTTCCTGGCGACGGTGCCGGCGGGCGAGGAGGCGCTTGCTCGACGCCCTGGAGCGATGGGCCCGGTCGACGACCGGCGTGGTCGTGCCGCGCGAGGCCTGGGACTGGACCAAGGTGCCCGAGCACCTCCGCCCGACCTACCGGGTGATCGACGATGCGGGTGAGGAGCGGGCCCGCGGCAAGGACCTCGAGGCGCTGAAGGAACCGCTGCGGCCGCAGTTCGCCCAGGCGATGGCCGAGGTCGCCGCCGACACCGGACGGTCGCGCACCGGCGAGACGTCGTGGGTGTTCGGCACGATCGAGGAGTCGTTCCGCGAGGTGCGCGCCGGCCACGAGGTGCAGGGCTACCCGGGGCTGGTCGACGAGGGCACGACGGTCGGGCTGAAGGTCTTCGGGTCCCAGGAGGAGCGCGACGCCCAGCACCGCCTCGGCGTACGCCGGCTGGTGCTGCTGGAGACGCCGTCACCGGTCAAGGCGATCCTCGACAGCCTCTCCAACGCCGAGAAGCTCGGGCTGGCCGGCTCGCCGTACCCCTCGGTCGCCGAGCTGCTGGAGGACTGCCGGGCCGCCGTGGTGCAACAGGTGGTCGACGCCCACAAGCCCGCGCGCGACGAGGCGTCGTACGCCGACGTCAAGGCCGCCGCGGCCGGTCAGGAGGCGGAGCTGCGGGGGGTGCTCGGCGACGTGATCCGCAGCCTGGAGGCCTGGCGGACGGCCGAGAAGCAGCTCAGCGGCCGCGCCGAGATGGCGATGCTGCCGGCTCTCGCGGACCTCAAGGCGCAGCTCGAGCGGCTGGTCCACCGTGGCTTCGTCGGCGATGCCGGCCCGCTTCAGCTGCGCCGCTACCCGGTCTACCTCGCGGCCCTCAGCCAGCGGCGCGCCCGCCTCGACGAGGGCGGTGGCGCGACCAACCGCGACCGCGCGCTGATGGACCGGGTCACCGAGCTGCAGCAGGCCTACCTCCACCAGGTCGACGCGCTGCCCGAGGGCCGCCCGCCGGGCGAGCGGCTGCGCCAGGTGCGGTGGATGCTCGAGGAGTACCGCGTCTCGCTCTGGGCCCAGCAGCTCGGCACGGCGTACGCCGTCAGCGACCAGCGCATCCGCAAGCTGTTGACGCTGAATCACTAGGGGGAAGTCGTAGCCTGCAGGCATGACCAGCCGACCGCACCATCGTCCGACGCAGCGCGACGCCGCGTTCTTCGACGAGATCATCGGTGGCCAGGACCCGGCCCTGGTGAGCGAGGCGGCCGACCGGGCTGCGGCGCTGCTGGTGCGGGGAGCTCGGAGCAGCGGCGACGACCTGGTCGCCGAGCGGCTGCTGCACCTCGCCGACACCGAGGGCATCGAGACCATCGCCGAGGTCTGGTCGGGGTCGCCGGCCGACTCGCTGGCCGGCTGCCTGTGGCGCCTCTACCTGCTGCGCTCCTGGGTGTACGCCGACCCGGTGACGGTGGCGAAGGAGTTCGAGGAAGGTCAGGCCCGGGCCCAGGTGGCGACCGTCGTGGCGGGCGTGGCCGACCCGCCGGGACCCGACGAGCTCAAGGCGATGGTCGACCAGGTGCTGCGCGGCATCGTCGGCGGCGACTTCGCCGACGTCCTCTTCCGGGCGGCGGCGTTTGCGCGGGTGGTGGCGGCCGGCCGTGCCTCCCTGCCCGGACCCAGCGACGAGGAAGTGCGCCGGATGCTCGGCCTGGCCGAGCAGCTCGAAGCCGCCGGCCACCTCGAGCTGGATCGTGGCCTGGCCTGACCCTCAGGCGCCGCAGCGGATGCGGAAGAAGAGTGTCCCCTCGAGCAGGGACTGACCAGGTTCGCCGTCCTGGGTCGCCCAGTTCAGCAGGAGGTCGTGCACGTTGACCCGGCTGGTGAGTCCGAGCTGGACGAAGACGTAGTGGTCGCCAGGGGCGAGCGCGCCGGGCAGCTCCCGCCGCCGCTCCCAGGCCCGCGCCGCCGCCGCGCGGCCGGAAGTGGTGTCGCGGAGGTCGCCGATCACGTCCATCGACGGCGCGTCGATGGCCCGTCGCCCGGGCACCTCCCCCAAGGACACGGCCAGGCTCGGCGCCTCGGGCCCTGGGTCCGGAGCGAGGTAGGCGCGCATCCCGGAAAATCCGTTGGAGTGCTCGCGGGTCGTGACGGAGTCCAGCAGGACGCGCTCAGTGGCGTGGACCCGGATCCAGACCAGGACGGTGTCGATCACCGGGCGGTTGTTGGTGACACAGCCCCCGATGTCGACCCGGTCCCCCTGGTTCGCGACCGGCGTGAGCGCCTTCGGTGCGGGCTCCACCGCCGAGGGTGCCGGGGGTGTCGGCGGGTCGTCGTCCTCGTCGGACGTGCACCCGACGAGCAGGCTCGCCAGAGCGGCCAGGACCAGGATCCGAGATCGAAGCACGACAGACCGTAACCCGGAGCGGGAGCGTTGCACGCCCCTGCGGAATGGCCGCGCGTCCTCTACAGTTACACCCTGAGTACGCCGGATCGCGGCAGCCCCGGGTCCCAAAATTAGCCGCTACGAGCGGCCACGCGCCGTGAGGCGCTCCCGGTCCGGCGTACTCAGTAATCTGTCCCACATGAGCCCCGTGGAGTACGCGCCGGAGATCGACGGTGAGCCGGATCCCGGCGAGGTGGTGTGGGGCTGGGTCGCCTACGAGGACGACCCGAGTCAGGGCAAGGACCGGCCGGTGCTGATCCTGGGCCATGCCGACCCGGAGGGCTGGCTGGGGCTGTACCTGACCAGCAAGGACCACGACCGCGACGTCGACGACGAGGCTCGCTACGGCCGGCACTGGATGGATGTCGGCACCGGCGGGTGGGACCACGAGGGGCGCCCCAGCGAGGTGCGCCTGGACCGCTTGATCGTCCTGCGCGACGACGTCGTCCGGCGTGAGGGCGCCGCCCTCGACCAGACCGTCTTCGACGCGGTGGTCGCTGCTGCCAAAGAATTCCATTCCGTGATCTAGGAGCCCCTCTGAGTGGCCGCGACCGCCCGGTATGGTGGCCCGTCCAGACCCGGAGGGACTGGACCTGACGGGAATGGGAGTGCGGGCGCGATGGTGAGGGACGGGCTGAGACTGCGCCGTACGCCGGTCCTGGCGACGCTGCTCCTCGTCCTCGCCGCGTCGTTCGCCGCCTGCGAGTCCGAGGCCGACCCGCCGCCGAAGCCGGGACCGACCGACACCACCCCCGTCGAGCTCACCTTCGGCGTCTGGGGCAGCGACCCCGAGGTGGCGGCCTACCAGAGCGTCGTCAACACCTACAACGAGAGCGCGACCGGGGTCCACGTCACCGTGAAGGGCTGGCCGGACTCCGAGGCGCTCGCCGACTCGATCAAGGCCGGCGAGCACCCGCCCGACGTGTTCCTGCTGTCGCGCGCCGACCTGGCGGCGGTCACCGAGGAAGGCCTCAACAAGCCGCTGCTCGAGCTCGTCGACGAGCGCGGCGTCGACTTCGGCGACGGCTACTCCCGCGAGTCCGTGCTCGCCTTCTCGGCCGCCGACGAGCTGCAGTGCATGCCCTACGGCGTCTCGCCGATGGTCATCTACTACAACAAGGACCTCATCGACTTCGAGCGGATGGCTCAGCGCGAGCTGCCGGTGCCGACGCCGGACCCGGCCACCGGGCTCTACGACCGGTGGAGCTTCGAGGAGTTCGGTGCCGCGGCGCAGTTCGCGAGCCGGCCGCGGCGCGAGACCAAGGGCATCCACATCGAACCCACCCTGCGCGGGCTGGCGCCGTTCGTCTACGCCGGCGGCGGTGACGTCTTCAACTCCGACACCGAGCCCACGTCGCTGGAGTTCTCGTCGGACGAGACCCGCGACGCCCTCACGCCGACCCTGGAGCTGCTGCGCGACCCGGCGCTGACCCTCACCGAGGAGGAGCTCTCGGAGGCCTCCGCCATCGACTGGTTCAAGCGCGGACAGCTCGGGATGATCGCGGGCTTCCGGTCGATGGTGCCCGAGCTGCGCGGCGCCCCCGACCTCGACTTCGACGTGATGCCGATGCCGTCGATCGACGACGAGGCCACGATCGGCGACATCAGCGGCCTCTGCATCTCGACGCGGCCGGCCGCGACCATCCCGCAGGCCGCCGACTTCCTGGTCTACGTCGTCTCCACCGAGGCCGTGGCCCGCGTCGCGACGGCCGGCTACCTGGTGCCGGCCAACCTGCAGGTCGCCGCGTCCGACGACTTCCTCCAGCCGGAGCAGGTCCCGGCCTCGGCGCAGATCTTCAACACCAGCATCGGCGACATGCGCCTGCTGCCGCTGATCGACAGCTTCCGCGAGCTCGAGACCGCGGTCCGCGGGCCACTGCGCCAGCTGCTCACGATGCCGGTGCCGGACCTCGAGGCGCTGACCACGCAGATCGACGAGGAGTCGCGGCCGATCCTCGACCCTGAGTTCGTCTCCGAGTCGCCCGACCCCGAGGACGAAGAGAGCGACTAGGCCGGGGCTTCCTCGGCGTCGGTGTCGGGGACGTCAGGAGTCTCTTCGGCGCGGGCCGCCTTGGCCGCCGCCTTCACCTCGGCATCGGCGTCCGCATCGAGGATCGCGGCGACGATCACCGGCGCGGTGAGGCCGATCTGCCAGCCGCGGGCGCCCAGGTCGCTGAGCTGGCCGACCACCTGGTCGAGCAGCTCACCGGGCACCCGCGTCGAGGGCGGGGTCCAGAGCGCGCGGCGGAGGAAGTCGGGGGTCAGCAGGTTCTCGACCGGCAGGTTCTGGGCCTCGGCGAGTGCGGTCATCTCGATGCGCGCGAGCTCCAGGCGCCGGGCGGCGACCGGGTCCTTCTCGGCCCAGGCGCGGGGCACCGGCGGACCGTCGCCGCGCGGTGACCGGGTGGGGAGGTCGGCCTCTTGCATCTCGGCTGCCTCGTGGAGCGCGGCCATCCAGCGGCCGACGTAGCGCTCGGCGCCGCGGCCGTGGAAGCCCTTGGTCGCCATCAGGGCGTCGTGGTCGGTCGGCATCTCGCGCGCCGCCGCGACGATCGCGGCGTCAGGGATGATCCGGCCGGGGGTGACGTCGCGCTTGCGGGCGATCTCGTCGCGGGTCTCCCACAGCGCGCGCACCGCGGCCGAGCCCGCGGCGGCCGCGCACCCGGTGCATGCCCGAGGTACGTCGCCAGGCCTCGACCCGGACCGGCAGCTCGAAGCTGCGCAGGAACTCGAACTCCTGCCTCGCCCACTCGTCCTTGCCGGTCTCGACCAGTTCGGCGGCCAGCCGGTCGCGCAGCTCGCCGAGGACCTCGACGTCGAGGGCGGCGTACTCGAGCCACGGCGTGGGCAGCGGGCGCTTGGACCAGTCGACGGCCGAGTGCTCCTTCTTCATCCGCCAACCGAGCAGCGTCTCGACCAGGGTCGCCAGGCCCACGCGGGGGTAGCCGAGCAGCCGGCCGGCCAGCTCGGTGTCGAACAGCGAGGTCGGCACCAGGCCGATCTCGGTCAGGCAGGGCAGGTCCTGGGTGGCGGCGTGCAGGATCCACTCCGTGCCCTCGAGCACCGCCTGCAGCGGAGCCAGGGACTCGAAGGCGATCGGGTCGACCAGGGCGGTGCCGCTGCCCTCGCGGCGCAGCTGGATGAGGTAGGCGCGGTTGGAGTAGCGGTAGCCGGACGCCCGCTCGGCGTCGATGGCGACCGGGCCCGTGCCCGCGGCCAGCGCCTCGCAGACTGCCGCCAGAGCCGGCTCGGTGTCGACGATCTCGGGGAGGCCGTCGGCCAGCGTCAGTAGCGCGGCCTGCGGTGCCTCTGGGACTTCGGGAGTCTCGGGGGTTTCAGTTGTGTCCGGATCCACCATCAGTGGTCGGTGCCCCGCTGCCCGCGCCGGCTCGGCATCACGGCGACACCCTCCGGCACCGGCTCGAGCCCTGCGGCCGTGCAGAGCAGCTCTCCCCACGCCTCGACGTGGGGGGCGACGTCCAGCGGGTCGTCGAGGCCGGCCGACGGTGCCGGCAGCGGCGTCCAGGAGGCGCGGATCTCGATCTGGGCGGTGCCGCCCTCGTCGGCCATGCCGCCGAAGCTCTCGGTGGCCACCCGGGTGACCGTGCCGGACTCCGCGGCGTACGTCGCTCCGTGGGCGGCGAGCGCCTCGGTGAGCCAGGTCCAGCCGACCTCGGCCAGCATCGGGTCGGTGACCAGGTCGAGGTCGATCTCGGCGCGGGCGTAGGCGACGCAGCGGAAGGTGCCGTCCCAGGCGTCGTTGCCGGCAGGGTCGTGGAGCAGGATGATCCGGCCGGTGCCGACGTCCAGTCCGTCGACGGTGACGTCGGCCGACAGGGCGGCGGCATGGGGGGCGATCCGCTGGGGTGCAGGCATCTCCTCGCAGAGCACCTCGGGCCGCAACGTGGCCGCGCGCATGGTCGCCACAGCCGCCCGGAACTCCGGTGGGCTCGCGGTCGCACCCGCCCCGGGGTGCGTCTCCTGGCGGACGACCATGTGTTCACAGTAAGTCGGGCTGGCCGGAACCGATATACAGACACGCTGTAAGGGCGTGTCCCCTGACCTGCGAGGCTTGTGACCTGTGACCCCGGATCCGCGCCTCGCCGACAGCGACCTGCTGAAGGCCGCCCGTGGTGAGCCGGTGTCGCACACGCCGGTGTGGTTCATGCGGCAGGCCGGCCGCTCGCTGCCCGAGTACCTCGCCATCCGGGAGGGCGTCGGGATGCTCGAGTCGTGCATGGATCCCGACCTGGTCGTGGAGATCACGCTGCAGCCGGTCCGCCGCTACGGCGTCGACGCCGCGATCTTCTTCTCCGACATCGTGCTGCCGCTCAAGGCGGTCGGCGTCGACCTCGACATCAAGCCCGGCGTCGGCCCGGTCGTGGCCTCGCCCGTGCGCACGCTCGCCGATGTCGCCGCGATCCCCGACCTGACGCCCGAGCACGTCCCGTTCATCACCGCCGCGGTGAGCCGCCTCGTGGCCGAGCTGGGCGGCACGCCGCTGATCGGGTTCGCGGGAGCGCCGTTCACGGTGGCGTCGTACCTCGTGGAGGGCGGGCCGTCCAAGGAGCACGCGAAGACCAAGGCGATGATGTTCGGCGCCCCCGACGTGTGGGACGCGCTGATGCGGAAGATCGGCCAGATCTCGGCTGCCTACCTCGAGGTGCAGGTGGCGGCGGGTGCCAGCGCGGTCCAGCTGTTCGACTCGTGGGCCGGCGCGCTCACCCCGGCCGACTACGAGGCGTTCGTGATGCCGCACTCAGCGCGGGTGCTCGAGCAGGCGGGCCGCCTCGGCGTGCCGCGCATCCACTTCGGCGTCGGCACCGCCAACCTGCTCGGGCTGATGGGGGACGCCGGTGCCGACGTGGTCGGCGTCGACTGGCGTACGCCGCTCGCCAACGCCATCCCGCTGGTCGGCGACCACGCGGTCCAGGGCAACCTCGACCCGACGCTCGTCTTCGCGCCCGCCGACGTGATGACCGCCCGCGCGGCCGAGGTGATCGAGGCCGGGCGGGCCGCAAACGGCCACATCTTCAACCTCGGCCACGGCGTGATCCCGAGCACGGATCCCGATCAGCTGAAGCGGCTCACCGAGTTCGTCCAGGGATACTCCCTCGCCACGTAGACCGGGCCAGCTCGGCGACTGACCTACCCCGCCAGTCCGGACTGGAACGCGAAGACCACCAGCTGGGCCCGGTCGCGCGCGCCGAGCTTGAGCATGGAGCGGCTGACGTGGGTCCGGGCGGTCGCCGGGCTGAGCACCAGCTGCTCGGCGATCTCCTGGTTGTTCATGCCCTGGGCGACCAGACCGACGACCTCCCGCTCGCGCTCGGTGAGCTGGTCGAGCTGCGGGTGCGGGGTCAGCTGGCGCGGGGCGATCTCGCTGAACTCACGGATCAGGGTCCGCGTCACCGACGGCGCCAGCAGCGCGCCGCCGTCGACGGCGGTCCGGATCGCGTCGAGCAGCACCGTGGGTGGCGTGTTCTTCAGCAGGAAGCCGCTCGCGCCGAGGCGCATGGCCTCGAAGACGTACTCGTCGTGCTCGAACGTGGTCAGCACGATCACCTTCGTGTCCGCCAGCTTCGGCTCGGCCACGATCCGGCGGGTGGCCTCCAGCCCGTCGATGCCGGGCATCCGGATGTCCATGAGTACGACGTCGGGCCGGGTCGCCAGCGCCTGCTCGACGGCACCCAGGCCGTCGGCCGCTTCGCCGGCGACCGTGAAGCCGTCCTCGCTGTCGAGCAGGGCGTGGAGCCCGAGCCGGACCAGCTCCTGGTCGTCGGCCAGCAGCACGGAGATCATGACGGACTCTTTCCGTGTTGGGCCTGATGGGCCCGTTGATGGGCAGGGCGGCGCGCACCTCGAACGTGGCCGGACGAGTGCCAGATCCCACCGACAGGCGGCCGCCGACCTGGGCGACCCTCCGGCGCATGCCCGCGATCCCGAACCCGTCGGCGTGGTCGGCGGCGGCGAGGTCCTGGTTGGTCACGGTGAGCACGACCTGGTCCGCGCCGTAGGCCACCGACACCTCTGCCTTGGGATGGGCGGAGTGCTTGACCACGTTGGTCAGCGACTCCTGCAGCACCCGGTAGGCCACCACGTCGACCGCCTGCGGCAGCGGGCGAGGCGCCCCCTCGGTGGTCAGCTCGACCGCGAGGCCCGCCTCCTCGACCCGCTGTCGCAAGGAGTCGATCCGGGCCAGGCCCGGAGTCGGCGCCCGTAGCGCCGCCCCGGAGGCCGCCTCGCCAGGGGTGATCGCGGTCAGCGTGGCTCGCAGCTCGCCCAGCGCTTCGGAGCTGGCCCGGCTGATCGCCTCCAGGGCGGCCACCGCCTGCTCGGGCTTCGCGTCCTTCACGTGCAGGGCGATGTCGGCCTGCATCTGGATCGCGGCGAGCCCGTGGCCGATCACGTCGTGCACCTCGTGCGCCAGCCGGAGCCGCTCCGCGTCGACGAGCCGCTGGTCCGCGACCGCGCGCTCCCGCGCCCCGGCCTCGACCACCAGGCGCCGGGCGGCGCCGAGTGTGAGCGGGATGACCACCCACACGGATGCCGGGCCCACACCGGCGAAGCCCGAGATGGCCGCGTCGTTGGTGAAGAGATGCACCACCATCGCGAGCAGGGCTGCCCCGGACCAGAGCCCGGCGGTGACAAGCGGCCGGCGTCGGCCCACCGAGTAGACCGCTAGCGCGAGGCAGATCATCACCGGCCCGTAGGGATACCCGATGGTGAGGTACGCCGACGTCGCGCCGGCCACGATCGCCAGCGCGGGCACCGGCCAGCGGTTGCGCGCCGCCGTACCGAGAGCGGCAACCACGAACAGGATCGCCGCGGCGACGTCGACTCCGCGGTCGAGATCGCTGAGGTCGTCGATGGCCGGCAGGGTGATCAGGCCGACGACGGTGAGGACGGCGGCCACCAGGACCTCGGAGCCCAGCCGCGGTCTCGAGAGCCCGCGCATGTCTCCTCCTTCGCAGCCTCGGGTCGGTAGGTCTCCACCCTCCGTCATTCCGGGCCCCGCGTCACGCCCAGGGCGACGTATCCGCGACTACGTCGGGCGACGTACACGTGCGTCCGCGGCAGCGTCCTGGGGCGCAAGCAAGGTGCCGCCCGACGGCGGATTCCGTGGCGGCCGATCAACGGAATCGTCTCCGGCATCGGTCGCCGTTCGGGCGGCCCCAACCGATCGGAGCACACCATGACCACATCGCTCATGCCTCCGCCCCACGTGACGGACAAGGTTCAGGAGCGGGCCGCCACCTGGCTCGCCCAGCACAGCATCACCGCCCTGCGGATCAGCCTCGGGCTGGTCTTCCTGGGCTTCGGGGTGCTGAAGTTCTTCCCGGGAGCCTCGCCCGCCGAGGCCCTCGTGATGCGGACCATCGACACCCTCACGCTCGGCGTGGTCTCGGGCCAGACCGCGGTCGTGATGACCGCCGTGCTCGAGACCTTCATCGGGCTGACCTTGATCACCGGGATCGGCCTGCGGGTCGGCCTGGTCGTCCTGGCCGGGTCGTTGGTCGGGATCATGTCGCCGCTGGTGCTGTTCACCGGCGACCTGTTCCCGGACTTCACGCCGACGCTCGAGGCGCAGTACGTCTTCAAGGACATCATCCTGGCCGCGGCCGGGGCGGTCGTTGCCGCCAAGGCACTGGGCGCCCGCTACGTCGTAGCCGATGACGAGCGCTGAGGGCCGCAAAAGCGGGCTAGTCCCGGGTCAGTGGCGGGTCGAATCGTTCGATCCGGCCGCCACTGACCCGGGACTATCGCCTTCAGGGGGCAGCAGGAGCGGCGGGGGAGGGGGTACGCCGACGGCCGAGGCCCAGCCGGCGGGCGACCACCCAGGCGGGTACGCCGAGCAGGCCGAACAGGATCGCGAACGGGAGCAGGGCGCCGGCGACGGTGGCGACACCGGTGCCGAACGACGTCATCGCGTCCCAGCCGCCGTCGAGGCCGCTGAGGAAGCCGGCGTCATCGGTGTCCGGCTTCTCCTTCTTGGCCTCCGAGGTGCGCTCGATGAGCACCCGGATCGTCGACAGCGACGTCTGGTCGGCGAGGAAGGCCTGCTGCGACTTCAGCGAGTCGAGGTCGGCCTGGCGCCGGGTCAGCTGGGCCTCGATCGCCACGATGTCGCGGATCGACGTGGCCCGGCCGAGCAGCACCTCCACCCGCTGCAGGCTCTCCTCCTGCGCGCGGATGCGGGCGGCGTTGTCGATGACCGTGGTGGTGACGTCCTCGGACTTCCGGGTGGACGACTCGAGCACCCCCACCTCCTCCAGTGCCTCGATGGCCGCGCTGAAGTCCTTCGACGGGACCCGGATGACCACCCGCGAGCGGCGCATCTCCTCCCCGCCCTCGGTCTGCTCCTCGGCCACCTCGCCGTTGAACGTGTCGACGATCTTCTGTACGTCGAACCTGGCCGCCGCGACGTCGTCGCTGCTCAGGGCCACCGTGGCGGTCGAGATCACCGCCCGCTCGGCGACGCCCTGCTGCGGGGCGTCCTGGCCGTAGGCGGTGTCCGCGGCCGTGGCTTCGTCGGGTGCGGCAGGCTTCTCTGCTGAGACTTCGCCGTCGCCGGCGACCATGGAGTCGGCCGAGTCGCCGCCCCCGTCGTCACTGTCGTTGAGGCCGCCCGAGCAGGCGCCGAGCACGAACACGAGGCCGGCGAGGCTCGCCGCGGCGATTGCCGGGACGCGCAGCCGGCGCGAGGTTGAGGTGAGTGTCATGCCGGTAGGACGGGGATGCCGCTGCGTGGGTTCCCGCTGTCCACCCCAGCGTTTCGCAGGTCACTGGGTGTGTATCGTGGTCTAAAGTGCAGCAAGCCAGTCAACTTTGAAGACAAGGAGACCCGAATGAGCGTGCAGCGCGTCGCGGTCGTCGTCGGCAACCCCAAGCCGGCCTCGCGCACCCTCTCCGCGGCGACGTACGTCGCCACCGAGCTCTCGGGGTCGCAGCCGGACCTGGTGGTCGACCTGGCCACGCTCGGTGGGTCGTTGCTCGACTGGAGCGACCCGACCGTGGGCGAGCTGGTCAAGGAGATCGGCAGCGCAGACCTCGTGGTCGTGGCCTGCCCGACCTACAAGGCGACGTACACCGGGCTGCTCAAGCTGTTCCTCGACCGGTTCGCCGGCGGCACCGGTCTCATCGGTGTCGCAGCGCCGCTGATGCTCGGAGCCGGGCCGGCCCACGCGCTCGCGCCCGAGCTCACCCTGCGCCCGGTGCTGGCCGAGCTCGGCGCCACCACGGTGCGGGGCCACTACGTGCTCGACAGCGCGTACGACGACCCAGCGGCGTACGCCGACTGGCTGGAGTCCGTCCGCCCTGTTGTCGCCGCCCTCGCCCCCCAGCCGACAGGAGTCACCACATGAGCATCCGCCCGCTCACCACCAACCAGGACCTCGACCCGCTCCGGCTGCGCGAGGCGTTCGGGATCTTCCCGAGCGGCGTGGTCGCCGTGGCTGCCGAGGTCGATGGGAAGCTGATCGGGCTGGCCGCGAGCTCGTTCACCTCGGTGAGTCTCGAGCCGCCGCTCGTGCAGTTCTCCGTCGCGAACTCGTCCAAGACCTGGCCCACCCTGCGCCGGGCCTCCCGGCTCGGCGTGACCATCCTGGCCGACCACCACGGCGACGTCTGCCGGCAGCTGGCCGGTCCGGTCGACCACCGGTTCGACGACGTACTGACCAGCGCGAGCGAGGACGGAGCGGTGACCGTCGACGACGGTCTGGCCAGGTTCGACTGCTCGATCTACCGGGAGGTGGAGGCCGGCGACCACACGCTGGTCCTCTTGGAGCTGCATGCCGTCGACTCATGCAATTTGGGCAGGACATGGCGCTCCCGCTGGTGTTCCACCGCAGCGCGTTCGGGAGGCTGTCCGCCTCGGCCTAGCGCGGTCTGACAGGCTGACCGCGTGCGGGTGGTGGTCGTCGGCGGAGGTGTAGCGGGGCTGACCGCCGCCCACGACCTGACCGCCGCGGGCCACGACGTGGTCGTGCTCGAGGGCGCCGACGAGGTCGGCGGCAAGGTACGCCGGCGCGAGGTCGCCGGGGTCACCGTCGACGTGGGTGCGGAGGCGATGCTCAACCGCCGCCCCGAGGGCGTCGAGCTGGCGCGCTCGCTCGGGCTCGACGTGGTGCACCCGGCCATCGCGTCGTCCCGGATCTGGACCCGCGGAGAGCTGCGGCCGCTGCCGCGCACGCTGCTCGGCGCCCCGCTCGACCTGGACCAGCTCGGCGCCTCGGGCGTGCTGTCCGATGCCGGACTGGCTCGCGCCTCGGCCGAGGTGGTCGATCCGGTCACCGGCGACCCGACCGTCGGCGAGCTGGTCGCGGCGCGCTTCGGCGACGAGGTGACCGACCGGCTGGTCGAACCCCTCCTCGGCGGCGTCTACGCCGGCCGCGCGCGGGAGATCTCCGCCCGGGCCGCCGCGCCCCAGCTGGTGGTCCTGGCCGAGCGCGGCTCGATCCTGGAGCAGGCCGCGGCGCTGCCCGTCGACGGCAGCCCGGTCTTCGCCGGCCTGGTCGGCGGGATGGGTGGGCTGGTCGATGCCTTGGCCGCTGGGCTCGACGTGCGCACCGGACTGCAGGTGCGGGAGATCCGGCGGGACGGCCGGACGGTTACGAGGCTCGCTGCGCTCGCACCTCGACCACCGGGGAGCGGCGCCACCGAGCGCGGGGACGCAATCGTCGTTGCGGTGCCCGCAGCCCCGGCTGCGCGGCTGCTGGGCGAGCTGGCGCCGGAGGCTGCGAGCGAGCTGGCCGCGATCGAGTACGCGTCGATGGCCGTGGTGACCCTGGCCTTCCGGCTCGACGACATGGTCGCGACCGACGCGTCCGGCTTCCTGGTGCCGCCGGTGGACGGGCGCCGGATCAAGGCGTCGACGTTCTCGTTCGCCAAGTGGGAGTGGGTCAGCGCGGCCGGGGCGGCGGCCGGGTTGGTGCACCTGCGCACCTCGATCGGCCGCCACCGCGAGGAGAAGGCGCTCCAGGTCACCGACGACGAGCTGGTCGCCGCCTCCCTCTCCGACCTGCGCGACGCACTAGGCCTGTCCGCGCCGCCGGTCGACACCCACGTGCAGCGGTGGGGCGGCGGGCTGCCGCAGTACGCCGTCGGCCACCTCGACCGGGTCGCCCGGATCCGGGCCGACGTGGCCCGGGTGCCCGGACTCGCGGTCTGCGGGGCGGCGTACGACGGCGTCGGCATCGCCGCAGTGATCGCGTCCGCCCACCAGGCTGCCGAGGCGGTCCTGGTCGGTCTCTGAGGTCTGCCCCGTTGTCCCTGTCGTCCGGGACACGCGGCCCGCGAACCTTCCGTCATCGCAACCGATGACAAGAGAGAAGGAAGCAGCGATGACCACCCACATCAGCACCCACAACCCCGTCCGCTCGGACGTGCCGACCGGGGGAGAGGCGGCCACGCCGGCCCCGACCTCCCGCTCCTGGGCCGTCGCCGGCATCGTCGCCGGCATCGCCGGCCTCGGCACCATGGCCAGCAGCATGGGGATCAGCGCGATCTACGAGAAGGACCTCATCGGCGACTCCGCCGCGATCGCCGACAAGCTCGAGACCCAGACCGGCGCGATGCTCGCCATGCACCTCTTCGCCGGGGTCTGCGCGGTGACCATGATCGTCTTCGCCGCGGGTCTTCAGCGTCGGCTCCGCGCCCGGGTCGGCGACGGTCTCGCCGCGACGGTCGCCTTCGCGGGTCTGCTCGGCACCGCCGTGGTGACGGTGATGGGCAGCGGGCTGAACACCGAGTTCATCTTCGGGTTCTGGGACGACGAGGTGGTGCTCGACCCGAGCAACGCGGTCTTCTACGGCCACTGGGTCGCCACGATCCCGTGGGTCTGGGTGCTGGCCGGCCTGTCCGGTGTCGCGGTCTTCGCGGCCTCCCGAGCCGGCGCCGTGCCGCGCTGGATCGGCATCGGTGGCCTCGGCGTCGGCGGGCTCACCCTGCTGCTGGGCATCTCGCCGCTGCAGTACATGGCCGGCATGACCGGGCCGATCTGGCTGCTGGCCACCGCGCTCGCCTTCACCTTCGGCGACCGGGCGTTCCGCCGGGGCGAGTGAACGACACCCCACCTCCTGTTGCCGGTTCGGCCCCCTCGGGGCCGGGCCGGCTTCAGAATGTCCGGGTGCCGCCCGCCCAGATCTTGCCTGTCCCGAGTAGCCGAGGGACGAGGCGTGTCGAAGGGCGACAGCGGTGGATCGCGCTCGCGCTTCCACTGGCCAGTGTCGTCGGGTTCGCCCTGACCGTCGTGCTCGACCTGGCGACGCCACCGCATGGCCCGGGAGCCGTGCTCTCGCCCGGCTACGGGTGGCCCTATGCCCTCAACGGCCTGCTGCTCGCGGGGCTGGCCGCCCTCATCCTGATGTGGGACGTCCAGCAGCGGTTCGGCTGGCTGCTCGGCGCCCTGGGGCTCTTCTGGGTGCTCGACGGGCTGGCTCAGTCCTACATCCGCTTCGGTATCACCGACGACGACATCCTCCCGGGGATGACGGCGGTGTTCTGGTTCCTCTACCGCTTCGGTGCGTTCCTACCGGTGTCGATCGCGGCCTTGCTGCTGATCTTCCCGACCGGCCGCTTCCTGGAGGGTCGTTGGGGCGCCGCGGGCCGACTGGCCCTCGGCTTCATGGTCCTGGTGGCCATCTTCGTGATCGTCACGCCGACGGGCGGAGACATCAACGGCGTGCCGGTGCCCGCCGGGCTCGACGCGGACCCGACCTCGCTCCCGATCTCGGTGGAGCTGGGGGCATCGCTCAAGTCGACGGGGCTGAGCCTGGGCGTGGCCGCGTTCGTGGTCCCCATGGCGACCGTCGTGCTGCGCTACCGGCGCTCGTCGGGCCTCGAGCGAGACCGGATGCGCTGGCTGCTGTGGAGCGTCATCGTGATGGCCCTGGCCATCCTCACGACGGTGTGGTTGAGCAGCTTCTGGGCCGAGAACATCTCGCTGTTCCTGGTGATGATCCTGCCGGCCGTGGCCATGACGATCGCGATCGTCGACCCCCGGGTCGTCTCGATCGAGGACCTGCTCAACCGCACTCTTGTGTACGGCGGGCTGTGGGTCGTGATCATCGGCGTCGACCTGGCGGTACTCGCGGGTCTCGCGCTGATGCTCGGCGACGCCCTCGACGAGCGACAGGTGGTCTTCCTCGTCCTGCTGCTCTCGGCGGTCATCTACTCGCCGCTGCGCCTGCGGCTCTGGGGCTGGGTCCGCCGGCTCACCCTCGGCGACCGCGAGAACCCCTACGACGCGGTCGCCGGCCTCGCCTCCACGCTCGAGACCGCCGACGAAGGACCCGAGCAGCTGGCGGCGGTCGCGGGTGCCGTGGCGTCGGCGTTCGGCATCGACTACGTGAGTGTCGAGGTCGACCGAGCCGTGGGGGAGCGACTGGTCGCGACCCACGGCGAGCGGCCCGACCACGTGCGCACCCTCCCCATCACCTACCGCGACGCCGAGGTGGGCCGGCTGGTGCTTCCGGCGCGGGGTCTGCGCACCCGGCTGAGCCGCCGCGACGAGCAGCTCCTCGGCGACCTGGTGCGGCAGGCGGCCACCGCGGCCCGGACCAGCCGGCTCGCCGACGAGCTGCAGGAGAGCCGCGAACGGCTGGTCGTGGCGCGCGAGGAGGAGCGGCGGCGGATCCGCCGCGACCTGCACGACGGGCTCGGCCCCTCGCTCAGTGGCGTGGTCTTCCAGCTCGAGTCGGCGCGGCTGCTCGCGGCGAAGGATCCGGCCGCGGCCGCCCGGCAGATCGGAGCGACGAGCATGCAGGTGCAGGACATCGTCGCCGACGTACGCCGCCTCGTGCACGACCTGCGCCCACCCGCACTGGACGACCGCGGCCTGGTCGGCGCGCTGCGTCAGCAGGCGGAACGGCTGACCGACGACGAGCTGCGCGTGCAGGTCGACGCCCCTGAGCTCGACAACCTGCCGGCGGCGGTCGAGGTGGCGGCGTACCGGATCGTGGGGGAGGCGCTGACCAACGTCCGCCGGCACGCTGCTGCGAGGTCGGCGTCGGTCGACCTGGCGCTCGGCGACGGGCAGCTGGTCGTCGAGGTCAGCGACGACGGGATCGGCATCCCCGCCGACGCCGAGGCCGGAGTCGGCCTGGTGTCGCTGCGCGAGCGCGCCGCCGAGCTGGGCGGGCGCTGCGAGATCACCTGCCCGCCGGGAGGCGGCACCAGCGTCAAGGCCTGGCTAC
Source organism: uncultured Actinomycetota bacterium (assembly GCA_963769475.1). Taxonomy (GTDB): domain Bacteria; phylum Actinomycetota; class Actinomycetes; order Propionibacteriales; family Nocardioidaceae; genus Nocardioides. The sequence continues at coordinate 950,194 of CAVYLX010000011.1, forward strand.
CCATCAGGAGGAACTCATGACCGAGATCGGCGTCGTCGTGGTCGACGACCACCAGATCGTCCGCGACGGGCTGGTCGCGCTGCTCGGGGCGCTGCCTGGCGTCGAGGTGCTCGGCTCGGCGGCCGACGGCCGCGACGCGCTGCACGTCGTCGAGGAGACGAAACCCGACGTGGTGGTGATGGACATCCAGATGCCCGAGCTCGACGGCATCGAGGCCACCCGCTTCATCACCTCGCGCCACCCGGCGACCAAGGTCGTGATGCTGACCATGAACGAGGACGACGACACCATCCTCAGCGCGATGCGGGCGGGGGCGTCGGGCTACCTGCTGAAGGGCTCCGGCGCCGAGGAGGTGCACAACGCCATCCGGGCCGCGGCGGCCGGTGGGATGGTGTTCGGCGCCTCGATGGCCGAGCGGGTGGCGACGTACTTCGCCTCGGCGCTGGCCCCGGAGAACACCCAGGACGACCCCTTCCCGGACCTCACCGAGCGCGAGCGCACGGTGCTCCACCTGCTGGCGGCCGGGAAGTCGAACGACGCCATCGCGACCGAGCTCTACGTCTCGACCAAGACGGTCCGCAACACCGTCTCGACGATCTACGCGAAATTGCACGCAGCCGGCCGCGCGGAGGCCATCGTGAAGGCGCGCGAGGCCGGCTACGGCAAGGGCTAACTCGGCTCCAGCAGGTCCCAGCCGCCCGCGCCGCCCATCCCCAGAGACTCCTCGTCGAGCTGGAAGCCCAGCGTCCAGGTCACCTCGCGGTCGATCACGCGGTCGACGCCGGACGCCTGGGCGCCGACGTAGGCCTGGTGCAGCTCAGGCCCGAGCATTGTCGCCACCGCGCCCTGGGGTCGGAGCAGGTCGGCGTAGAAGAGGGCGAGCGCGCGGGCAGACGCGTGCAGGCCGATGGCTCCGAAGCTGGCTCGGCGCCAGCGTGCGCTGTTGAGCACGGCGATCAGGTCATGTGGCACTGGTCGATCATCCAGCACGGCCGGGCACAATGGAGGCATGAGTGACCAGTCGCCGTCGAAGGCCGCGCGGACCCGCGAGATCAACGACTCCATCCGCTACACGATGTGGTCGGTGTTCCAGCTGCGCGACGTCCTGGGTGACGCGGACCGCGCGACGGAGGCGGCCGAGGTCGAGAAGCTGTTCGCCGAGCTGGCCGAGACCGACGTCATCGTGCGCGGCGTCTACGACGTCGCCGGGCTGCGCGCCGACGCCGACGTGATGGTGTGGTGGCACGCGGCGACGAGCGAGGAGCTGCAGGCGGCGTACCACCGGTTCCGGCGGACGTCGTTCGGCACCCGGCTGGAGCCGGTGTGGTCGCAGCTGGCGCTGCACCGCCCGGCGGAGTTCAACAAGAGCCACGTCCCGGCCTTCCTCGGCGGCGAGGAGCCGAAGGCGCACGTGTGCGTCTACCCGTTCGTGCGGTCCTACGAGTGGTACCTCCTCGAGGAGTCCGAGCGCCGCGCCATGCTCGCCGAGCACGGCAAGATGGCGCGCGACTACCCGGACGTGCGGGCCAACACCGTCGCGAGCTTCGCCCTCGGCGACTACGAGTGGATGCTGGCCTTCGAGGCCGACGAGCTCTACCGGATCGTCGACCTGATGCGACACCTGCGCGGCTCCGAGACCCGCCGCCACGTGCGCGACGAGGTGCCGTTCTACACCGGCGCCCTGGTGCCGATCGCGGACCTGGTGGAACGCCTCCCCTGACGGAGGCTTCAGCGACAGAACGCGTGCACGAGCAGGCCGGCGTCGTCGCCGCCGAAGGTCTGGTCGAGCGCCGGGCCGACCAGGCGGGCCGAGTAGACCGCGCGGCCGGCTGGGGTGGTGACGACGACGTGTCCGGGCACCTTGCCGGCCATGTCGGACGGAGCCGCGCCGCTCCAGCAGTCGTGCCGCTCGACCAGGCGGTCAGCGCGGTTGGAGGCGGCGGACTCGGCGGGTAGGTCGGCCCGGTCGAACTCGAGCACGGCGGGGGGAGCGAACAGCGTGAGCAGCCCGATACCCAATGCGAAACCACCGAGCATGGCCAAGCGACGCTTGGCGATCTGCAGTAGCACGTGCATGGCGTATCAACGATCCGAGGAGGCTGAGGTGACGATGGAACGGCTCGCGGCTCGCTACCGTCAGACCCTCATGAGGCACTTATTGACCGGACTGACCGTCGCCGCCCTCGCGCTCGTGGTGACCGCCTGCTCCGATGACGGCGACAGCGCCCAAGACCCCGCCGGCAGCTCACCCGATCAGGGCGGCGACCACGGCCCGATGCCGACCGCAGCGGTCGGCGCCGACGGTCAGGTGACCACGCGCTACGCCGCCACGGTGATGGACACCGGCCGGCCCGAGCTCTGCCTGGGCCCGGTCGCGGAGTCCTACCCGCCGCAGTGCGGCGGTCCCGCGCTCGAGGGCTGGGACTGGGCGGCGTACGACGGCCACTACGACCAGCAGGGCGACATCCGTTGGGGCGTCTTCTACGTCACCGGCACCTGGGACGGCTCCATCTTCGTGGTGGGCTCCGCCGAGCCGGACGACGGGTCGACGATCCCCGAGGACCCCGACCTGCCGCCCGCGCCCGACGACCCTCCGTCCACCGACGAGCTCGGCCGGATCGCGGACGAGGTCCGCGACCTCGGCGGAGCCACCGGCGCCTACGCCAACGAGACCCAGGTGACCGTCGACGTGCCCTACGACGACGGCTCGCTGCAGGCCTGGGTCGACGAGGAGTACGGCGCCGGCGTGGTCGCCGTCAGCTCCGCGCTCCTCGACGGTTGAGCGCCCGCTTGCCTCAGACCTGGTGGTTGGCCAGGAACAGCCGGCCGGGGTCCGCAGTGGCCCGCAGGTGCGACAGTCGCGCCCAGTCTTCGCCGTCGAACATGCTGCTGGTGTCCTCGCGGTTCTCGGTGAACGTCGGCACGCGGGTGGCGTGTGACCAAGGGGCCAGCGCCTTGACCACGGCCGCCGCTGCGACCCGGCCCGCCTCGGCAGCCTCCGGGAACGGCGCGATCGCGACGCAGAACAGCGCGTAGTCGCCCGGCAGGTGTGACAGGGCTCCGCCGTCCAGGGCCGGCCGGGCGAACGCGCCGCCGAGCTGGCGCAGCTCCGCGAACAACAGCGGCGTCTCGATGCCCGGCCCGACCTGGGCGAGGAGCGCCTCGACGGCCTCGTCGGTCAGCGGGCCCAGCACGCTGTGGTCGGAGACCACCGGCGTCGGTGCCGGCGGATCCATGTGTACGTCGGGCAGCCCGGCGACCGGCATCCGGCCGAACGTGTCCATCTCCGGCGATAGCCCCCGCAGCGGAGCCAACAGCTCCGCGGCGCGCTCGTCGCTCTCCAGCACGGCACCGTCGATGACGACGAGGGTGCGCCCGCTGAGGAACGGCGGCAGCTCCGGCAGCGGTGGAAAGCTCATCACCCGCAGCGAGGTGGTCACCGACTCGGGAGCACCGCGCGTCCACTCGGCCCAGGCGTGGACCACCTCGGGCGCCCGCTCGCGATCCCAGAGCAGCATGCCGGCGTACACATCGGCGTAGGGGAGCAGCTCGAGCTCGATCGCGACCACGACGCCGAAGTTGCCGCCGCCCCCGCGAATGGCCCAGAACAGGTCGGTGTTGGTGTTCGCGTCAGCGCGGACCACGGAGCCGTCGGCGGTGACGACCTCGACCGCGCGGACCCAGTTGGCGGCCAGGCCGTGAGTGCGGCCGTAGAACGACATGCCACCCGAGAGGGCGTAGCCGGCCACCGCGATGTCGGGGGCGCTTCCGTGCATCGCGGCGAGACCGTGCTTCGCGGCCTCGGCGACGACGTCCTGCCAGAGGGTGCCGCCGACGACGCGCGCGCGGCGGGCGTACGGGTCGACGGTCACGCCAGTCAGCTGCGACATCCGGACGATGACGACGTCGTCCAGCGAGACTTCGTCAAGCGGTCCGGCTCCGTGGCCGGTGCTCTGCGGGGCGACCCGCAGGCCGGCCGAGGCGGCGGCACGGACCACGTCGACAACCTCGTCGACGGTTGTCGGCAGGGCCACGGCGGCCGGGCGCTGGTCGACGGCGACATTCCACGGCATCCGCACGGCGTCGTACCCGGGGTCACCGGGCAGGTGCAGCTCGCAGAGCCCGCGCAGGGTGTGTGCGGACGGGGTGGGGGTGGTGATGGTCATTTTCTTTCCTTAGGTGTGGGTGACTCTTCGTTGAGTCCCGAGTTCTGTGGGGTGCCGATCTCGCCCTCGAGCGCGACGACCATGCCGGCAACGCCGATGTCGGGGACGTCCCGGATCCGGATGACCGGGTCGGCGCCTACTTCGTCCAGCCGTTCGGTGAGCACGTCGTAGACCTCGTCGAGGCCGGGACGGTCGGTGGTCAGCACGCGCAGCTCCGCCAGGTCGGTGAAGCCCAGGCCGGCCGCGGTGAGCGCGGCCTCGAACCTGGCGACCGAGAGCGCGAGCTGCGCTGCTAAGTCGTCCTCGTGGACCAGTCGGCCGGACTCGTCGAGCGAGCCGGTGGCGGGCAAGAAGTGCATGGGTCAACGCTGGGTCACCAGCGTGTGTCGCGACCATCCCGAGGCGCCGGGGAGTTCTGGACCTCCAACCCTGGTGGTCTGGTCCACCCACAAATGTGGGATGTGCCGATCGGTGGCCGGAACGGATACTCGATGACATGTCCAGAGGCCTGACCATCGAGCGCGTGCGCCAGGACGTCGACGTCGTCGCGCGCGCGGGGCTGGACCTCGAGACGTTTCTCGAGGAGGCGATCGAGTCGGTCGCTCGGGCGGTCCCCTGGGTGGGCGCCTGTCTGTGCACCCATGACCCAGGCACCCAGATGCTGACCAGCGCCCGGAAGTACGGCACGCTGCGGGCAGTCAACGAGCACGACCACGAGTTCAGCCTGATCGAGTACGGCGCCGCTGAGCCTACGCAGTTCATGGAGCTCGTCCAGGCCGAGCTGCCCGCGGCCGGTGTGCACCTGTTGCACGGTGGCGAGGTCGAGCGCTCCGGCCGGATGAGCACCTTCCTGATGCCGCGCTTCGGCTTCGCCGACGAGGCCCGCATGGTCTTCCTCGACGGTCGCCGGGCGTGGGGCGGGATGGCGCTCTTCCGGGGGCCGGGCGACCGGCCGTTCGACGAGGACGAGGTCGATTTCCTGGCTTCGCTGTCGGGTCAGTTCGCCCGCGGCGTACGCACCGGCATGCTGTCGCGGCTGGCCGACGCGCCACCGCCCAGTGAGCCCACCGGACCTGCGGTGCTGATCGTCGGCGGCGACAACGAGATCGCGCAGATGAGCCTGGGTGCCGAGGAGCGGATCGCCGACCTGATCAGCGGCGAGGCCGCGGGTGACCCCCTGACGCCGGTCTCGGCACTCGTGGGCGCCGCTCGTCGCTATGCCCGCGGGGAGTCAACCGCTCCGCCGCGCTCCCGGGTGCGTGGGTCCAGTGGGATGTGGATGGTGCTGCACGCTTCTCCACTGACGTCCTTCGGCGACCGCAACGGCGACGTGGTGGTCACCATCGAGGAAGCCCGGCCGCCGGAGATCGTGGCCCTCGTCGTCGCGGCGTTCGACCTCACGCCGCGGGAGCGCGACGTGACCCAGCTGGTGCTCCAGGGGGTCGACACGAAGGAGATCGCGTCGTCGCTGCATGTCTCGACGTACACCGTGCAGGACCACCTGAAGTCGGTCTTCGACAAGGCCGACGTCAGGTCCCGGCGCGAACTGATCTCGCGGATCTACTTCGACCAGTACGTCCCGCGGATGGGCACCGAGCTCAGCCCGTCCGGTTGGTTCAGCGCTTCCTAGATCTGGTGGTTGGCGACGAACACGCCGGCGGGGTCGTGGGCGGCCCGGAAGTGGGACAGGCGGGCCCAGGCTTCGCCGTCGAAGAGGGTGCTTGGCTCGACCTTGGCGTCGGTGAGGGTCGGCACCCGAGTCGCCTGCGACCACGGCAGCAGCGCGCGGACCACGCCGGCACCAGCGGCCCGGCCGGCGGCAGCAGCCTCGGGCGTCGGGGCGATGGCGGCGCAGAACAGGGAGTAGTCGCCCGGCAGGTGGCTGAGCGCGCCGCCGTCGGGCGCGGGGCGGGAGAAGGCGCCGCCGAGATGGCGCACCTCCGCGAACAGCAGTCCCGACTGGGTGCCCGGACCGACCTGCGTCAGCAGCGCGTCGATGACCTCGTCGCTCACCTCGTTGAGCACGGCGTGGTCGGTCACGGCCGGCACCGGCGCCGGCGGGTCCATGTGTACGTCGAGCATCCCGAGCGTCGGGATCCGGCCGAACGTGTCCATCTCGGGCGACAGCGCCCGCAGCGGAGCGAGCAGCTCGGCTGCCCGCTCGTCGTCCTCGAGCACGGCGCCGTCGATGATCACCAGGTTCCTGCCGCTGAGGAACGGCGGTAGCTCGGGCAGGGGCGGGAAGCTCATCACCCGCATCGACGTGGTGACCGACTCCGGCACCTCACGCGTCCACTGCGCCCATCCGCGCACCACCTCGGGCGCGCGCTCGCGATCCCAGAGCAGCATGCCGGCGTACACGTCGGCGTAGGGCATCAGGTCGATCTCGATCGCGACCACAACCCCGAAGTTGCCGCCACCGCCTCCGCGGACCGCCCAGAACAGGTCCGGGTTGGTGTCGGCATCGGCGCGCACCACGGACCCGTCGGCGGTGACGAGCTCGACCGCGCGCACCGAGTTGGCGGTGACGCCGTGCTTCCGGCCGTACGGCGACAGGCCGCCGGACATGGCGAGGCCGGCCACCGACACGTCGGGCGCGCTGCCGTGCAGGGCGGTCAGGCCATGGGGCGCGGCCGCGGCGACGACATCGCGCCACAGCGTCCCGCCGACCACGCGGGCGATGCGCGCCGACGGGTCGACAGTGACCCCCGTCAGTGACGAGAGGCGGACGATGACGACGTCGTCCAGCGCGGTCTCGCCCAGCGGCGCGGCGCCATGGCCGGTGCTCTGGGGAGCGACCCGAAGGCCGGCGGCCGCGGCAGCCCGGACGACGGCCGCGACCTCCTCGACACTGGTCGGTACGGCGACGGCGGCCGGGCGCTGGTCGACGGCGAGGTTCCAGGGCGTGCGGGCGACGTCGTACCCGGGGTCACCGGGCAGGTGCGCCTCGCAGAGCTCGCGCAGGGTCTCGGCGGAGGGTGAGGTGGTAGCCATGCGGCCACCCTCGGTCACGACCCGGGTCGTCCGCCACCCGAATTCGGGGTAGGTGCCGTCGAAATCACGCCTCGTCGGCGGGTGGTTCCTGAGAAGGCGAGGGACGAGCCGTATCGAAGGGTTCGAGGGTCAGGCTGACCGAGTTGATGCAGTAGCGGTCGCCCGTGGGGGTGCCGTAGCCGTCGGGGAAGACGTGGCCGAGGTGGGAGCCGCAGTTGGCGCAGCGGACCTCGACCCGCTTCATGCCGAGGGCGTTGTCCTCGATGTACTCGACGGTGTCGGTGATCGGCTGGTAGAACGACGGCCAGCCGCAGCCCGAGTGGAACTTGGTGTCGGACTCGAACAGCGTGGCCTGGCAGGCCTTGCACTTGTAGACGCCCTTGGTCTCGGTGTCGGTGTACTTCCCGGTGAACGCCCGCTCGGTGCCGGCCTTGCGCAGCACGGCGTACTCGTCGGGGGAGAGCTCGTCGCGCCACTCGGCGTCGGTCTTCTCCACGTTGTAGGCCATGCGCCCAGTTTACGGACCCTCCGGTTGACGAATGTCGGAGTACATGTGTTCACTGAAAGGAAATCGGGTACCCCTACACGGAAGGAGGCCCGGATGGCAGGAACGATCCCCTGGGAAAAGGTGCGCAAGGCCGGCTCGAAGCTGACCACGCCCCTGCATCCCGACGACTATCTGTCCCTGATCAACCCTCTCTGGAGCTCGCGCGAGCTGCGCGGCCGGATCGAGGAAGTGATCCCCGAGACCGAGGACGCCGCGACGCTGGTGATCCGTCCCGGATGGGGGTGGCACTACGAGCACCGACCCGGCCAGTACGTCGGCATCGGGGTGCAGGTCGAGGGCAAGTGGCAGTGGCGCTCCTACTCGGTGAGCTCGCCGCCGAAGCGGCGGCTGCGCACGCTGACGATCACGGTGCGCGCGATGCCGGAGGGCAAGCTCTCCTCCCATCTGGTCAAGGGCCTGGAGCCGGGCACGATCGTGCGGCTCGCCTCGCCGGAGGGCGACTTCGTGATGCCGGACCCGCCCCCGGCCCGGATGCTGTTCCTGGTCGGCGGCAGCGGCGTGACGCCGGTGATGTCGATGCTGCGCACGCTCGACCGTCGCGGCACCCTGCCGGACGTCGTCATGCACTACTCGTCGACGACGCCGGAGCGGATGATCTTCCGCGACGAGCTGACGCAGCTCCACGAGAAGCACGACAGCTTCACCTTCCACGAGCTGCACACCGACCTCGACGGGATGCTCGACCTCGCCGATCTCGACCAGCTCTGCCCCGACTGGAGGGAGCGCGAGACCTGGGCCTGCGGTCCCGGGCCGATGCTCGACGCGATCACCGAGCACTTCGACGAGGCCGGGATCGAGGACCAGCTGCACGTCGAGCGGTTCTCGTTGGAGCTCGGTGGCGAGGGTGGTGAGGGCGGAACGATCACGTTCCGCAACTCCGGCAAGACCATCGACGCCGACGGCGCCACCACGATCCTGGAGGCCGGCGAGGAAGCCGGCGTCGGCATGCCCTACGGCTGCCGGATGGGCATCTGCCACACCTGCACGCTGACCCTGGTCTCCGGCACCATCCGGGACCTGCGCAGCGGCGACGAGTTCGGCCAGCCCAACGAACCAGTCCAGACCTGCGTCACCGCCGCCGTCGGTGACTGCACGCTCGACATCTGAGTTTCGAGGCTCGCTTCGCTCGCACCTCAACCACCGAGAAAGGCTTAGGAATGGCCATCGCAGACGTCAAGGAGTACACCCACCTCACCGAGGAGGAGGTCGAGCAGCTCGGACGCGAGCTCGACGCGATCCGCGAGCGAGATCGAGGAGTCCCGCAACGCCGACGACGCGGCGTACATCAACCGGATGATCAAGATCCAACGCGGCCTCGCAGCGGCAGGCCGCGCAACCCTGATCGCCGGCACCCAGTCGAAGCAGACGCGGGCTCCGGCTGCGGTGGTGGGCGCCTCGCTCCTCGGCCTGGCCAAGATCCTCGAGAACATGGAGATCGGCCACAACGTCATGCACGGCCAGTGGGACTGGATGAACGACCCCGAGATCCACTCCAGCAACTGGGAGTGGGACACCGCCCAGCCGGCCGAGCAGTGGAAGCACTCGCACAACTACATCCACCACCAGTTCACCAACGTGCTCGGCCACGACAACGACATCGGCTACGGCATCCTGCGGATGGCGCGCGAGCAGAAGTGGCACCCCTACTACCTCGGGCAGCCGGTCTACAACGCGCTGCTGGCCTCGCTCTTCCAGTGGGGCGTCGCGCTGCACGACCTCGACCTCGAGCGGATCCGCAAGGGCGAGAAGGACCCGAAGGAGATGAAGCGGCAGCTGCGCCAGATCGGGCGCAAGGGCCGCAACCAGATCCTCAAGGACTACGTCGTCTACCCGGCGCTCAGCGGCAGGCAGTGGAAGACCACCCTCAAGGCCAACGCCACCGCCAACCTGGCCCGCAACCTCTGGTCCTACATGATCATCTTCTGCGGCCACTTCCCCGACGGCGCGATGCACTTCACCGAGGAGGAGCTCGAGGACGAGACCCGCGCCGAGTGGTACCTGCGCCAGATGCTCGGCTCGGCCAACTTCGAGGGCGGCCGGACCCTGCACATCCTCAGCGGCAGCCTCGGGTTCCAGATCGAGCACCACCTGTTCCCGGACCTGCCGAGCAACCGCTACCCGGAGATCTCCGTCAAGGTCCGCGCGCTCTGCGACAAGTACGACATCCCGTACACGACCGGGCCGCTGCACCGCCAGTACGGCCAGGCGCTGCGCACGATCATGAAGCTGTCGCTGCCCAACAAGCTGACCGACAGCGACCAGCCCGAGCCGCCGACCCCGCCGCGGGACCGCAAGCGGAAGTCGGACGCCGAGCGCCAGCCCCGTCGCACCGAGCTCGGCGGCTGGGTCAGGGCAGCGGGGGCCCGGGCATGATCGCGACAGAGACGCCGTTCGCGTGGGGCGATTCGCTCGCCGAGCTGGTCGGCAAGCGCGTCACCCAGTGTGCGCTCAGCCGGATCTGCGGCGGCTGTGGCAGGTCGCTCGACCGGCCGGTCGCCTTCCTCGGCACGCCGGTCGAGGTCGGGCGCAACGCCTTCCACTGCCCACCGATGCACGTCGCCTGCGCAGAGGACGTCCGGGCGCTGCCGGACGCCGACCCCGACTGGCAGATCACGCTGACCTCGGGGTTCGAGTTCGTCCGGCCGGCTGGCGACGACCTCGACAAGCGGCCGACGTTCCAGCCCAACTCGCTGTTGTAGGTCTGTTGTAGTCGTCGGCAACGGGTACCGGTGCCGATGACCACCACACCTCCCGAACCTGACCCCGACGTCGTACCGAGCGGAGACCCCGACGGCATCCCCACGCCACCGATGCCCGGCGAGGACCCCGGCGGCCCGCCTACCGAGCCGGAGATCGTGCCGCCTGGGCAGTGAGCCCTAGAAGCCGGTGATGCAGTACGGCGCCGGGCCGACGTCCGACATCGCGGCCCAGTCGTCGGATCGCCTGGGTCGTCACCGGTGATCCGGCCGGCGTCGCGCAGGGTGTGCGACACCCACGTCGCCGAGGTAGAGCGAGCCGAGGGTGTCGGCGTCGAGCAGCACGCCGGCCGCGTCGTCGGTGCGCTCGACCTTCGCCTCGCCGCCCGACGTGGTGACCCGGTACGTCCCGGCCGCGTGGCCGAGCGGGTCGGTCACCTCGAGCACGACCTCGCCGTCCGCGCCCCACGGCCGCGCCTCGAGCGCGGCGACCACGTCGAGCACCCGGACCCAGAGCAGGTCCTTCACCGTCAGTCACCTTGACCGCGCGGGGCTCCACCAGCGACCACTCCAGGGAGTCGTCGATCGGTGCGCCCTCCCAGACGACCTGTTGGAGAGGTCGATGTCGGCGAGGAAGCGCCAGATCCGCCGGTAGGCCTGCGGCGTCAGCGCCACCAGGTCGGTCACCTCGATCTGCCGGCCGGTGTCCTTGCGCTCGCCGGGCTTGTAGGTGACGTAGCCGTCCGGCTTGCCGTCGGCATCCAGGTGCACAGCGGCCCGCAGCTTCTTGTCCGGGCCGTCCCGGTAGTCGAAGGCGCCGGTCAGGAAGTGCTCGTAGAACTTCGGGCGCTCCACCGAGCCTCGGGTGGTCTGGTGGAAGCGGTCGAAGACGTCCTTCATCGCCGGCCAGGCCTCGAGCGGCTCGACCAGCTCGATGCTCCCGTCGTCGTCGAGGCCGCGCAGGGCGAAGCGGGCGCTCGTGTCGACCTCGAGGTTGCGGTAGCGGGTGGCCGCGCCGAAGCCGAAGCGTCCGTAGATCGATCCCTCGGATGCGGTGAGGGCGGCGACCGGGAGACCCTTCTCCACCGCCTCCTGCAGGTCCTGGGTGATCAGCGTGCGCAGCAGGCCGCGGCGGCGATGGGCGGGGCTGACGGTGATGTCGGAGACCATCCGGAGCGGGAGCAGCCGGCCGCCGCCGACGTTCAGCGTCATGTCGAAGCTGGAGTACGTCGCCACCGGGATGTCGCCGGACCCGATGGCCGGCTTGCTCTGCCAGGCCCCGCGCAGGACGACGTGGTCGACCTCGATGTGCTCGCGGAAGTGCTGGCGCAGCTCGTCGCTGGTGCGCGGGCCGTGGAAGCCACGGGCATGCGCCTCGAACCAGCCGTCGATGCGCTCAGGCGTCACGTCGCCGGGCTCGCTCGGGGTGAACGTCGCGAAAGTCAGATCAGGATCAGCCACGGTTGACCAACTTACGTGCGGCGGGCGGTCGGCGCCTCCGGATATCGTCGGGCGCATGCCGAAGACGCCCGCCGCAGAGGTCCAGGCGGGCGACCGCGCCGTCCGCGTCTCGAGCCCCGACCGGATCATCTACGAGGCGACCGACACCACGCCCGAGGTCACCAAGCTGATGGTGGCCGAGTACTTCGCCAGCGTGGACGACGGCCTGATGCGGGCGCTGCGCGACCGGCCGACCGCGCTGGAGCGCTGGACCTCCGGGGTCCGCGAGGGGATGAAGCTGGCCACCGGGCCGCAGGACAAGGACGCCGACGCGTTCTACCAGAAGCGGGTGCCGAAGGGCGCTCCCGACTACCTCGAGTCCGTGCAGATCACCTTCCCGTCGGGCCGCACCGCCGACGAGATCTGCCCCACCGAGATCGCGGTGCCGGTCTGGTGCGCCCACATGGGCACGCTCGTCTTCCACCCCTGGCCGGTACGCCGCGACGACGTCGACCACCCCGACGAGCTGCGGATCGACCTCGACCCCCAGCCGGGCACGACCTTCTCCGACGCGGTGCGCGTGGCCGGCGTCGCCAGGGAGCTGCTCGAGGAGCTCGGGCCTGGTCGGCTACCCGAAGACCAGCGGCAACCGCGGCGTGCACATCTACGTGCGGATCAAGCCGGAGTGGGAGTTCGTCGACGTGCGCCACGCCGCGATCGGCTTCGGCCGCGAGCTCGCCAAGCGCGACGACGGCGTCACCGTCGACTGGTGGAAGGAGGAGCGCGGCGAGCGGATCTTCGTCGACTTCAACCAGAACAACCGCGACCGCACCATCGCCTCGGCCTACTCCCTCCGCCCGATCCCCGGCGCCCCGGTCTCCACGCCGATGACCTGGGACGAGCTCGCCGGCGTCACCGACCCCAAGCCCTACAACCTGTTCACGGTGCCCGACCGGCTCAAGGACGGCGACCCGTGGGCGACGATCGACGACACGGCGTACTCGCTGGAGCCGTTGCTCGCGCTGTGGGAGGAGCAGGGCGCCGTCGAGCTCAACTTCCCGCCCGACTACCCGAAGATGCCCGGCGAGCCGCCCCGCGTGCAGCCGAGCAAGAAGGTCGAGTCGCACTGGGACGCCGACGGCAACCGGATCGAGGACTAGGCGCGCAGCGCGTCCTGGTAGATCTCGACCCATCTGGCACTGATCGTTGATGACGTCGTACGTCGCGGCCTTGCGCAGGGCGCCGGCGCCGAGGCGGCGCCGCAACGCGCGGTCGGTCGCGACGCCGCAGCAGCGCCTCCGCCAGCTCCTCCTCCGAGCCCAGGGTCACCAGCAGGCCGTCGACCTCGTGGTCGATGATCGCGCGGGGCCCGGTGGGGGAGTCGTAGGAGACGACCGGCACGCCGGCGGCCATCGCCTCCTGCATCACCAGCGGGAAGCCCTCCGAGCGCGACGTCATCGCCGAGATGCTGGCCCGCGCCCACTCGCTGGCCAGGTCGGTGGTGGGGCCGGGCAGCTCGACGCGGTCCCACAGGCCGAGGCGGCGGACGGTGCGCATGATCTCGGTGCGGGCGGGGCCGTCGCCGAAGATCCGCAGCCGCCAGCCGGGCAGCCGGTCGGCGATCAGGGCGAAGGCGGAGACCAGCTGCGGGAACTGCTTCTCGCCACCCAGCCGGCCCGCGGCCACGATCAGCGGCGCGTCGAGCAGGGACCGGGGCCGGAAGCCGGGCGGGATCGCGTTGGGCACGACCACGAGCTGCGGGGTGGCATCGCCGAGCTGACCTCGCAGCCACTCCGCCTCCTCCTCGACCAGCAGCGCGACGACGTCGGCTCGGGGTGCAAAGGTGAGGAGCGGCTCGAGCCCGGCGGTGCGCTGGGACGACGACCGGTGCTCTTGGTGGACCAGTCGGACTGACTCCGGACGCAGTTGCGCGGCCAGCGCGAGCAGCCCAGGGGTGACGGTGACCAGCACGTCGGCGGTCACGGTGGGCAGGATCGCCTGGATGGCTACGTCGCCGCGGGCGTCGAGGGTCGGGTCCCACTCGGGACGGAGCAGCCGCTGGCCCTCGAGCGCCGGATCGGCAGGCGACTCCGCGCGGGTGTCGACCAGGTCGCGCACCACGACCCCGGCGGCGAGGGCGAAGGGCGGCTCGTCGCGAGGCCGGTAGACGCTGATGATCTCGATGTCGTGGCCGGCGGCGGCCAGGGCGTTGGCCTGGGTGGTCACCGCGCTCTCGGTGCCCCCCATCCCGTAGATCGTGGTGATCAGGAATGCGATCTTCATGCCCGCATCAGCCGGCCCTCGGGGGACCAGCGCAGACCCTCGGGCAGGGCCACCGCGAAGTTGGGTCGCTTCAGGTCGTCGTGGGCGCGCAGGAGGGGGAGCCCGCCGGCAGTCAGGTCCGTGTCGTCGCGCACGTCGACGATCCGGCCATCCGCGAGCTCGAGGTGTACGCCGAGGGCGTCGCTGTCGATCCGGGTCACGACGATGCCGGGTTCGACAGGCAGCCGGATCAGGGTGAGCTCGTCGCGGTCGGCCGCCATCCGCCAGCGCCAGCGCCGGTCGCGGGTCGGGATGGCCGCGCGCACCGGCCCCGGGGCGGCTGCGGCCGGCCACACGACCGGTGAGCCGCCGGCCAGCACGGCCACCTCGAGGCGATGACCGAGGATGTCGGCGAGCGGCCCGAGCGGCACCCGGGCCGAGACCAGCCCGCCCTGCTCCGGCTCGGTCGGCTCGGTCAGCTGGCCGCCGGCGTACCGCAGGGTGACGGAGGTGGCATCGGACTTCAGCGCCAGCCACAGCGTCTCCCCGTCGAGGATGCGCGCGTAGGTCGCATCCACCATCAGCTGCGCTCCCACGGCGCCGCGACCGGGAAGTACTCGCGGTAGAACTCGCCGAGCAGCCGGGCGAGCGCTCCTGCCCGCAGTGCGTGGTCGTGGTGGTCGCCGAGGCAGATGAAGTCCTGCTCGCGGCGCATCGCGATGCTCGAGCTGCCGCTCGACGTCGGCGTTGGCGAGGTTGACGAACGCCAGGTTCGCCTCGCCGACGTACGACGCACCGGTCAGCAGCCCGTAGTGCTGCGCGAACGAGCTCAGCGTGGACACGTCGGTGTCGGTGCGGAACGGCGATCGCGCGGTGGCCGCCATCACCTCCGGGAACGCCTCGGTCAGCGCGCGGAGCACCGAGACGCGATGGGGGTACGGCGCGTGCGCGAGGTTGTGGGTGGTGACCGCGCCGAACTTCTCGTGGAGGAGGTTGCGGTTGTTCCAGGCGGCCTTGAGGTACGGCGGCGCGTCGGGCAGGTCGCTGAGCCCGATCGTCATCGGGGAGAAGAACACCGCGTTGAGCCCGGACGGGGTGAAGAACGCCTCGGGCCGCACCGGGCGGGCCAGGAAGAAGTCGTCGTTGAGGTAGAGGAACTGCTCGCTCAGCCCGTCGATGGTGTGCAGCGAGGTCTCGATGGCGTGCGAGTTGAAGACCGGCAGGCCGTCGGCGGGGAGGATGTCGGTGTGGTCGACCAGGTTGACCATCGGGTGGTCGGTGTCGAGCCAGGCGGGCACCTGCCCGGCGGTGACCAGGTGGATCTTCCGCACCCACGGCGCGAACAGGTGGATGCTGCGGAAGGAGTAGCGCAGCTCGTCACGGTCCAGGAACCTCGCCTGTCCGCTCGACTCGCGGGTCTGGGCGGTGCCGGTGATGCCCGACAGCCGCTGCTCACGCGCGGCGTTCCAGACCGGGTCGGACCCGTCGACCCAGGTGTAGACGATGTCGACCGGGAACGTGCACTCGCCCACCGTCGGCTCGGCCATCAGCGGCAGGGTCGGCACGACGTGGCCCTCGACCTCGGTGTCGACGGTCGCGAAGCCGTCGGGGATCCGGTCGGCGTAGCGGTTGCGGCGCGGCGAGGTGAGGTCGCCATCGGGCGTGGTCTCCCAGAACTCCACCTCGATGCTGCACCCCTCGGCCAGCACCCCGACCGGCCACGGCTCGATGCTGACCACCTGGCTCCGCCCGCGGCGCAGCTCGACCGCGAGGTCCGCGAGCCGTCCGCGTCGCTCGGGCCAGCCGTGCTCGGCGGGCTCGCGCAGGGAGAGGTACGCCGGCGCGTCGGCGTCGGCGAGCAGCCGCAGGAACTCGTCACGGGCCCGCATCGGCAGCACCACCACCGGCGCCGGCGACTCGTGGGCCGGGATCACCAGCCAGGGGCCCCCGGCCGCGCGAGCCGTGGCGGCCACCAGGGCCATCGCGTCGTGGCGAGCCCGGGCGGGCGTGATGTCGCTGACCTCGAGGCCCGCCGCCGGGTCGGGGGTCGGTCGGCGTGGACGGGTGTGGGCGCGGGCGCTCAGCCGCCCGCGGTTGGCGCGGCGGGCCCGGGCGTCGGCGAAGATGCCGACCCAGCGCTCGGCGAGTGAGTCGGCGGCGTACTGCCGAGAAGCGCGGAGCGCGCCCTCGCCCAGCCGTTGCCGGAGCTCGACGTCGGCGGTCATCCGGAGCAGCGCCGCGGCCAGCCCGGAGACCGATTCGGGGCCGACCAGGAGTCCGGTGACCTCGTGCTCGACCAGCTCGCGCGGGCCGGAGGCGCAGTCGAAGCTGACCACCGGCACGCCTGCGGCCATCGCCTCGAGCGCTCCCAGCGGGAACGCCTCGGCCCGCGACGACAGCGCTCCCACCGAGGCCTTGGCCCACTCGGCGGCGAGGTCGGGGACCCCTCGCAGCACCTCGACGCGGTCCCAGAGGTTGTCCTTGCGGGTCTGGCGGACGACGTCGACCCGGGCCGGTCCCTCGCCGATGATGCGCAGGCGCCACTCGGGGATCTGGTCCGCGATCTCCGCGAACGCCGCGACCAGCTTGGGCAGCTGCCGCTCCGCCAGGAGCCGGCCCGCGGACAGGATCATCGGCCGGTCCAGCCGCGACCGCGGTCGGAAGCCGTCGGGCAGCGGATGGGGCATCACCACGGTGTGCGGCGCCACCTCGCCGAGCTGGTCGTGCAGCCAGCTCTCGACGGCCGTGGTCGGCACGGCCACCACATCCACGAGCGGCGCGTAGTGGAGCACGCCCTCCGGTGTGCGCTCGACCGAGTGCCGGTAGTCCTGGTGCACGATCACGACCTGGTCGGGCAGGAGCTCGACCGCGGCGGCGAGCAGGCCGGGCGTCGTGGTCACGACGACGTCCACGTCGAGCGTCGTGAGTGCGGCCTCCAGCACCACGTCGGTCAGCCTGGTCGAGGGGCGGTCCCAGCTCGCCGGGACCAGCGCGGACGCCTTGCCATGCAGTGCGAGCGCCTGCTTCGCGTCCGCCAGGTCCTCGGGCACGCGGGGCGCACTCTTGTCGCGGAGGTCGATCAGGTAGTCGAGGCGGAACGGCTGGGCCGGGGAGTCGGCCGTGCGCCTGAGGCTGATCACCTGCACGTCGTGGTCGCCGGCCAGGGCCCGCGCCTGGACGACGACGGAGCGGACGCCGTCTTCCCTGCTGTCGACGTCGACGACGAGGTAGGTGATCCTCATTGGTCGGCCGCCGGGTCCAGGATCCGCGCCGTCAGCGTCCCATCGCCGTCCCAGCGCAGCCGCAGCCGAACGCGGTCCTCGAGGCCGGGCTCGTCGGCGTACAGCTCGGGCAGGGGCACCGCGAACCCCGGATCGGTGAGGTCGTTGGCGCGCCGCCGCACGGGCAGACCGCCGGCCATGACCCGCGTCAGCTGCGGCGCGGCAGCGGACACGGCGGCCGCGGTGAGTACGTCGTCGGTCAGCGTCGCCACGACGTCGTCGGCCTCGCCGAGCAGCGAGAGCTCGCCGGCCGGAGCGGTCGTGACCCGGATGCCGTCGCCGACGGCGAGGATCTCGGTGAGCTCGGCGGCGGGGGCCACGGGCACGTGCGCCAGTCGGAGATGCCCCTCGTCAGTCCGGCGCAGCTCCCACCGCTTGTCGTCGACGACGGCCGCGGTCGCGGCGGACAGCGGCCGCGTCCAGACCGGCTTGGGGGAGCGGCCGCTGCTGGGCACCAGGACGACGTCGTAGTCGGTCCCACCCAGCTCGGCCAGGTCGACCCGAATCGAGCGGTAGGCGGGCTGGTCGTCGGCCGCGTCGCTGGCCAGGGCGATCACGTCGCCGGAAGCGGTGTCGCGCAGCGCGAGCGAGCCGGGCTGGGCATCGACGGCCAGCCACAGCGACCGCCCGTCGAGCACGCCGGCGAAGGCCGCGACCGGGGCACCCCGAGGTGGGGTCGGCGGTGCAGAGGGCAGATCTGTCGGGACGTCGGCGGCCTCGGCCGGTTGGCGTCTCGCGAACTTCACCCGGGCGATGCTAGCCGGGTACGTCAAACGCCGGAGACGCCCTCGCCGCCGCCGGCCTGCTCGTCGAAGTTCTCGTGCTCGAGGAGGTGGAGCACGGGCACGCCGATCTTGCGGCGGGCCCGGGAGGTCCAGTCGAGGTGGAAGAACTCGGCCACCACGTGCGGCCGGGTCAGGATGATCGCCTCGCGGCCGTCGACGGCGGAGACCTTCGTCGCCAGCGCGTCGATGGGCGGCCCGGTGATCACCTTGCTCGAGCCGACGGTCGCCCCGGCAGTCTGGAGGGCAACGACCGTGTTGGTCAGCTCGCGCTCCGAGCGGTCCTCGCAGTCCTTGCGCACCGCGTCGAGGTCGACCTCGCTCATGCCGATCGTCGGCGCGGCCATCATCTCGCCCGCCGACAGCGATCCCATCGATGCCTCGATCTGCGCCGCGGCATCCTCCATGGGCAGCAGCACGTGGTAGGTCACGGGCTCCTCCACCCCTTCGTGCAGCGACCGGACCTGGGCGGCATCGGCCGGTGACAGCTCCTGCTCGATGAGGAGTACGACGTCGTAGTCAGCCATGTCTCCAGGCTACTCGTTGGGCTAGCCCTCGATGCCGCCGCTGAGTACCTCCGCCAAGTCATAGCTGACCGGCTGCTCGAGCTGGTCGTAGCCGCACGACTCGGGGTCGCGGTCGGTGCGCCAGCGCTTGAAGTGCGCGGTGTGCCGGAAACGGCGGCCCTCCATGGCGTCGTACTTGACCTCCAGCACCCGCTCCGGGCGCAGCGGCGTGAAGCTGAGGTCCTTGCCGGAGCTCCATCGGCTCTGGGTGCCGGGCACACGGTCGGGGTTGGCGATCGCCCACTCTTCCCACTCGCCCCACGGGTGGTCCTTGATCTCGCAGACCAGCTCCTGCAGCTCCTCGATCAGCTCGGCGCGGCGGACCTCGGTGAAGCTGGCGCTGACGCCGACGTGTTGCAGCTTGCCGTCGGCGTACAGGCCGAGGAGGAGGCTGCCGAGCAGCGGTCGCTCCGGCGTCGAGGTCTTGTGCTCGCGGTAGCCGGCGACCACGACGTCGGCGGTGCGCTCGTGCTTGATCTTCATCATGGTGCGGCCGTTGGGCACGTAGGTGCCGCCCAGCGGCTTGGCGATCACGCCGTCGAGGCCCGCGCCCTCGAACTGCTCGAACCACCGCTCCGCCTCGGCTACCTCATCGGTGGTGCGGGTCAGGTAGAAGGGACCGTCCAGTCCGTGCAGCGCCTTCGCCAGGGCGGCCCGGCGCTCGGAGAAGGGCTCCTCGACGTACGACGTGTCGCCGAGCGCCAGCAGGTCGAAGGCGACGTAGCCGGCCGGTGTCGTCTCGGCCAGCAGGTCGACCCGCGACTTCGCCGGGTGGATCCGCTCCTGCAGCGTCTCGAACTGGAGGCGGTCACCAATGGCCACGAAGACCTCGCCGTCGAGCACGCACCGCTCGGGCAGCTGCTCCCTGGCCGCGGTGACCAGCTCCGGGAAGTAGCGGGTCAGCGGCTTGGTGTTGCGGCTGGTCAGCTCGACCTCGTCGCCGTCCTTGAACACCAGGCACCGGAAGCCGTCCCACTTCGGCTCGAAGCTCAGCCCCCCGAACTTCTCGGGATCGGGCATGCCCTTCACGGCCTTCGCGAGCATCGGCTGGACGGGTGGCATCACGGGCAGGTCCACGCCCGCGAGCCTAGTCCGGGTCGTGTCCCTCAGCGTGCGCCAAGGCGCACTCTGGGGCTCACGACCCGTATCGTTGCCACGCACATTCCCCGGTTGGTCTGCCGGCAGGGCCCGCCTGACTTTGAATCAGGACTAGCGACGTAGGTTCGACTCCTACCCGGGGAGCTCAGCTCGGACTCGTGGCGACGGACAGGCCGGGGTGCAGCTGCCGGAAACGGTGCAGTGGGTAGCCGACCAGCTCGGTCTCCCCGATCGCCCGCGCCGAGGCGCTGCGGGGGAGCAGCAGCAGCGGGCCGAGCTCGCCGAAGTACTTGCCGGGCCCGAGCAGGTTGACGTGCTCCTCGCCACCGCCGGCGAGCTCGCGGTAGATCTCGATGGAGCCGGACTCCACCAGGTAGACGAGCTCGCCCCGGTCGCCCTGCCGGAACAGCACCTCGCCGTCGGCCAGCGTGACCTGCTCCGGCTCCTGGTCGTCGCTGCCGGTGCGTGGCGCGAGATCCACGACGTGGTCGGCGAGGTGGGTGATCCGGTCGTCGTGGGTGGCGACCACGACCATCCGGCCCGGCGATGCCAGCCGGCGGATCAGCTGGAGCACGCCCTCGACCTGCACGTGGTCGAGGTGGGCGGTCGGCTCGTCGG
This sequence comes from uncultured Actinomycetota bacterium, assembly GCA_963769475.1. Lineage (GTDB taxonomy): Bacteria > Actinomycetota > Actinomycetes > Propionibacteriales > Nocardioidaceae > Nocardioides. The sequence continues at coordinate 970,665 of CAVYLX010000011.1, forward strand.
CGATCACGAGCGGAGGGTCGTGGGCCAGGGCCCGCGCGATCGCGACCCGCTGCTGCTGACCTCCGGACAGAGCGCCGGGGCGGTGTCCCGCTCGCTCGGCAAGGCCGACCTGGTCGAGCAGTTCGAGCGCCCGCGGCACCGCCGACCGTCGGCTCATGCCCGCCAGCGCCAGCGGGACGACGACGTTCTCGCGGGCGGACAGGCTCGGGATCAGGTTGAACGCCTGGAACACGACGCCCACCTCGTGCTGCCGGTACGCCGCCAGCTCACCGCCGTGGAGCTTCTCCACCTCGATGTCCCCGTGCCGGATGGTGCCGGAGCTGGGCTTGAGCAGCCCGGCGAGGCAGGAGAGCAGGGTGGTCTTGCCGCAGCCGCTGGGTCCGAGCAGCACGACCAGCTGCCCGTCCGACGCGTCGAGGGAGAGGTGGTCGAGCGGGCGGACGACGTAGCCGCCGGAGTTGTACTCGACGGTGAGGTCCCTGACCTGCAGTGCGGGCATCAGCCGCCTCCGAACGCGAGCGCCGGGTCGACCTTGAGCGCCTGTCGGAGCGCGACGAGCGAGGAGAGGACGCCGATCCCGACGGCGAGCACGGGCAGGACGAGATAGGCGCCCGACGGCACCTCGACCGGCACCAGGTAGAGCGGTTTCAGGAGCCCGGCGCTGGCTGCCGCGAGGCCGGCTGCGGCCAGCGTGATCAGCACCGCCTGGAGCGCCACGCCGACGAAGAGCGACATCGACGACGCCCCCACCGCCTTGAGCACGGCGAAGTCGCGGAGTCGCTGCAGGGCGGACACATAGATCAGCGCGGCGACGATGATCGCCGCGACGACCCACATCAGGTAGCGGCTGTTGTCGACCGAGGAGACGGCATCGGCCATCGGGCCGAGGCTGTCCTCCTCCACGTCGGCGTTCGACATCAGCACCAGGCCGGCCGGCAGCGTGTCCGGCCTGCCCTGGACCACGATCGTCGTGACCAGCGGCTGGCCCTGGAAGAGCGCGTCCTGGGCGGCGCCGAGGCTGATCCACACGTCGGCCGTGCCGCCGAGCATGGTCATCCCCTCCATCAGCCCGACCACGGTGAACGTCCGGGTGCCCAACGTGAACTGGTCGCCCAGGCCGAGGTCGAGGCGGCGGTCGACGACCGCCTCGTCGTCGCCGCGCACCGGCTCGCCGACCGGCGGCGACACCGGTCCCGGGCCGTCCTCCGGGGCGCCGATGACCATCGCCCGCTCGAGGGCGGCGGACCCGCGGTCCACGGTCTGCAGCGAGATCACCAGGCCGTTGGCATCGGTGACGCCCGGCGTACCGGCCAGCTCGGAGACCACGGACTCGTCGATCGCGTGCACCGACGTGAAGGGTCCCGAGACGCCCTCGTTGACCACCCAGCCGTCGGCCTGGGCGCTGGCAACGGTGCGGTCGACCTCGTTGCGGAATCCGCTGACCATGCCGGTGAGCAGCAGCGCGAGCGCGAACACCAGTCCCGCGCCGACGACCGCGATCAGGAACTGGCGGTACCGGTGGCGCAGATCGGCCAGGGTGATCGCTAGCACGCCGGCCTCCTCGGCCCCCCATGTGCGAGATGCATCGATGCTAGCCACGTCTGGGCCCGCGTGCCACACTCCGGGCCGTGGCGTCAGTGGTGGAGCAGAGTGTCGAGATCGGGGCGCCGGTCGATGTGGTCTTCGACTACGTCGACGACTTCGGCACCACCAAGGACTGGAGGTACGGGCTGCAAAGCCCTCGACGGTGATCGCACCCGGGTCGACGCCTGGATCTCCTACTCCTTGCCGGGCGGCCCGGCAGGGAAGGCGATGGCGGCGGCGATGAAGCCGTTCGTGGGGATCGCGGTCAAGCACACCAGCGAGAACCTGGTCCGCAACGTCGAGGCCCGCGCGGCCTGATCGGCCAGCACTGGGCTGTTGATCTTCGCCCTCTACAGTGAGGCGATCGTCGACCGAAGGAACTCCCCGTTGAGCAGAGAGCTGACCGTCATCGTCCTCGCCGCGGGGGGCGGCACGCGGATGAAGTCGAAGACCATGAAGGTGCTGCACCCGGTGGCCGGCCGCAGCATGATCGGCCACGTGCTGGGCGCCGTACGCGCTGTCGAGCCGCAGCGGATCGTGGCCGTCGTGGGCCACGGCAGGGAGACGGTCGGGCCGCACATCCTGGAGCAGGTGCCCGACGTGGTGCTCGCGATCCAGGAGGACCAGCAGGGCACCGGCCATGCCGTCCGGGTGGCGATGGAGGCCGTGGTCAGCGGTGGCGCCACGCTCAGCGGCACGGTCATCGTGGCGTACGGCGACACCCCGCTGCTGCAGGGCGAGTCACTGAAGGCGTTCGCGGCCGAGCACGAAGCGGCCGAGCGTGCGGTCAGCATCCTCAGCGGGATCGTGAGCGAGCCGCATGGCTACGGCCGCGTGATCCGTGACGCCGACGGCGACGTCGAGGCGATCGTCGAGGAACGCGACGCGACCCCGGAGCAGCGCGAGATCCTGGAGATCAACTCCGGCATCCTGGCCTTCGATGCGGCCTTCCTCACCGAGGCGCTGCCGAAGCTCGGCAACGACAACTCCAAGGGCGAGTACTACCTGACCGACATGGTCATGATCGCCCGCGACGCGGGGCTCACGGTGGGCGCCTTCCCGATCGACGACGTCTCCCAGACCGAGGGCGCCAACGACCGCAAGCAGCTCGCCGAGCTCGGCCGCGTCATGAATCGCCGCATCGTCGACCACTGGATGCTCGAGGGCGTGACGGTGATGGACCCCGCCACTACCTGGATCGACGCCGACGTGACGCTCGCCCCCGACGTGACGATCCTGCCCGGCGTACAGCTGCTCGGGGCGACCGTGATCGGCGAGGACGCCGTGATCGGGCCCGACACCACGCTCAAGGACTGCGAGGTCGGCACCGGTGCCCGCGTCGTACGCAGTCATGGCGAGCTGGCCGTGATCGGCTCGGACGCGACCGTGGGGCCGTTCTCCTACCTGCGACCCGGCACCGTGCTCGGCATCGGCGGCAAGATCGGCGCCTTCGTCGAGACCAAGAACGCCCAGATCGGCGACGGGGCGAAGGTCCCGCACCTCAGCTACGTCGGCGACGCCGAGATCGGCGAGGGCGCCAACATCGGGGCCGGCACGATCTTCGCCAACTACGACGGGGTCAAGAAGCACCGCTCCAAGGTCGGCCGCCATGCCCGCACCGCCTCCAACAACACGTTCGTGGCTCCCGTGGAGATCGGCGACGGCGCCGCCACCGGTGCGGGGACCGTCGTACGCCGCGATGTGCCGCCTGGCGCGCTGGCCGTCAGCGCCGGCCAGCAACGCAACATCCCGGGCTGGGCGCAGACCCGGCGATCGGGCACTCCGCAGGCCGATGCGGCCGAGGCCGCAGGGGCGTCGGTCGACACGCCGTCTCAGGATGACGCCTAGGAGTTGGGGTGACGGCTCGGGCGGGGCAGAATCCAGGTGAACACCCGGCGACCACCCAGGAGCCCCGCGTGACCGGAATGAAGAAGACCACCGAGAAGAACCTGATGGTCTTCAGCGGACGGGCACATCCCCAGCTCGCCGCCGAGGTCACCGAGATCCTCGAGACCGACCTCGTGCCGCAGTCGGCCTACGAGTTCGCCAACTCCGAGATCTACATCCGCTACGAGGAATCGGTGCGCGGTTGCGACGCCTTCGTGATCCAGAGCCACACGGCTCCGATCAACGAGTGGATCATGGAGCACCTGATCATGGTCGACGCGCTCAAGCGCGCCTCGGCCAAGCGGATCACCGTGGTCATGCCGTTCTACGGCTACGCCCGCCAGGACAAGAAGCACCGCGGCCGCGAGCCGATCTCGGCCCGGCTGATGGCCGACCTCTTCAAGACCGCCGGCGCCGACCGGCTGATCACCGTCGACCTGCACGCCGACCAGATCCAGGGCTTCTTCGACGGCCCGGTCGACCACCTGATGGCCCTGCCGATCCTGGCCGACTACGTCAAGAGCAAGTACGGCGGCCAGGCCCTCGCCGTGGTCTCCCCGGACGCCGGCCGGATCAAGGTCGCCGAGCGCTGGTCCGCCCGCCTCGGCGGCGCACCCCTGGCCTTCATCCACAAGTCCCGCCGCATCGACCGCCCCAACGAGATCGTCGCCAACCGCGTCGTCGGTGAGGTCTCCGGCCGGATGTGTGTGCTCGTTGACGACATGATCGACACCGGCGGCACCATCACGAAGGCGGCCGAGGCGCTGATGGAGGCCGGCGCTGCCGGCGTGATCATCGCCGCCACCCACGCGATCCTCTCCGACCCCGCCGTGGACCGCCTCAAGAACTGTTCCGCCGCCGAGATCATCGTCACCAACACCCTCCCGCTCACCTCCGACCGCGAGTTCGACAAGCTGACCTGTCTCTCCATCGCACCGCTGGTAGCCCGCGCCATCAAAGAGGTCTTCGAGGACGGCTCCGTCACCTCGATGTTCGACGGTCACGCGTAGGAATCCCCGCGAGGAACGAGCAGGGGTTCCGCGACGCGGGAGGTCGAGTAGCCGCGCGACCGAGGGACGAGGTCGCGACCGGCGTATCGAGACCGGCGTGAGGATCAGGCCAAAAGGGGTCAGCTAACGCAAGTCGTCCCATCGGTCTTCCCAGCCGCGGCGTAGGACGCTGGGGAGGTCGCGGGTGAGGGCGGACTCGAACAGCTTCAGCTGCTCCGCGCTGAGAGCGACGGCCGGGAAGGCTCGGTGGACCTCCTGGGCGAACGCCTGGCCACGGGCGGCGAGCCTCGGGGCCTCCTTGAAGTACGCCGCCACGAAGGGCGCCACCAGCTCGGGCTGCTCCAGGGACCAGAGGCCCGAGCAGACCGCGCCGAGCATGCGGTTGGAGACCTGGTCGTCCTCGGCGACGGTTGCCCAGGCCGCCGCCTTGGCCTCAGCCGAGGGCAGCGACGCACGGGCGGTCGCGGCGCCCAGCTCGCCGTCGATGGTGCCGTCGGCCTTCCGCTCCGCCTCGATCGCGTCGGCGTCCAGGGCGCCGAGCTCGGCCAGCCGGTGGATCACCGACCACCGCAGGGCGGGGTCCAGGTCCACGTCGGACTCCGTGCGCCCAGCATCCAGCCACCCGCCCAGCACGACGGTGTCGCGGCTCGACCGGGCCAGGCCGCGGGTGAGCTCGATCCGCACCTGCTCGTCAGTCAGCAGCAGCAAGTCCGGCGCGGCAGGCGCCGGCCACGAGGTCGAGAGCGTCGCCAGCGCGGTCGGCCGGCAGTCGGTGGGGCAGCACGGTGCGGAGCGTCCGGCCGATCACGGTGCTGACGATGGTGACCTCCGGCTCGGCAGGCAGGTGCAGCTCCACCAAGCGCAGGTAGTCGTCGGGCGACAGCTCCCGGCTCCGCACCAGCCCGAACGCCGTGGTCCACAGCACCGCGCGCACGAGTCCGTCAGAGATCCGCGACAGCCCCGCCAGCACAGCCGCCCACGACTGCGAGTCGAGCACCAGCCGCGCGAACGTCTCGCCATGACTGTTGGGTACGACGACCCGGCCGGCCCAGTCGTCCAGCCGGACCGGCTCGTCGCCCAGGTCGACGAAGCGGCTATCGAGCTCGCCCATGTCGTCGTCGTACGCCGTCACCCGGATCCGGTGGGGACGGATCCCTTCCCTGGTCAGCACCGGCACGTCGCCGTCGCGGGTGACCCGGATCGTGTCGAAGCCGGTGGTCAGCAGCCACAGCTCGGCCCAGGCCCGCACGTCGCGCTCGGACACCTCGTCGAGGGCTCCGACGAAGTCGGCCAGGGTGGCGTTGCCGAGGCGGTGGCGGGTCAGGTAGGCGTTCAGCCCGGCGAGGAAGGTCTCGTCGCCGAGCCAGGTGACCAGCTGGCGCAGCGTGGCGTTGCCCTTGGCGTAGGAGATCATGTCGAAGTTGTTGGCGGCCGCGTCGACGTCGGGCACGTCCTCAGCCGCGGGCGCCACGGGGTGGGTCGACCGGCGCTGGTCGGCGTCGAAGGCCACCGGCTTGCGGCCGATCTCCGACGACAGCAGCGCGCCCGGCTCGCCCACCGCGTCAGCGGCGACGCGATAGCCCATGTAGTCAGCGAACGACTCCTGGAGCCAGGTGTCCTCCCACCAGGTCATCGTGACCAGGTTGCCGAACCACATGTGCGCCATCTCGTGCGCGATGGTCGCGGTGTTGTGGGTGCGCGCGAGGTCGGTGAGCCGGCCGCGCGGCAGGTACTCGTCGCGGTAGGTCACGCACCCCGGCGTCTCCAGCGCACCCCAGTTCTGTCCGGGCACGAACGCCTGGTCGAAGGAGTCGAACGCGTACGGCTCGGTGAACAGCTCGGCGTAGTGGTCGAAGCAGGCGACGGTGGTCGCCCGCAGGATCTCGAAGTCGCGGTCGAGCTCGGCGGCGAGCGAGCGACGGGCGTGCCAGCCGAACGGGAGGCCGGCGTGCTCCCAGGTCCGCGAGTGCCACGGTCCGGCGCAGACCACGAACATCGCGACCGGGATCGGCTGCGTGGTGGCGAACTCCCAGCGCCCACCCTCGCTGCTCGTCACGCGTCCATTGGCCAGCACCGTCCAGGCCGGGTCGGCAGTGACCGTGAGGTCGACGGGCGCCTTGAGGTCGTTCTGGTCGAAGCAGGCGAAGACCCGCTGGGCGATGTCCATGCCGACGTACGCCGACACGTAGATCTCGCCGTCGGCGGGATCGGTGAAGGTGTGCATCCCGTCGCCGTCGGTCACGTAGGGCAGCCGCGCCTCGACCACCACCTCGTTGGTGTCGGCCAGCTCGGTGAGCTCGATCCGCCGTCCGTCGTACGCCGCCTCGACGGCCTGCCCGCCGACGCTCACGCGCAGGTCGCGCGCGTCGGTGAGCTCGAGAGAAGGTCGATGGTCCGGTGGATCGGAAGCGCACGGTGGTCCGGCAGCCGAAGGTGCCACCGGCCGGCTCCGTCAGGTCGAGCTCGACGGCATACGAGACTTCGGACAGCTGTGCGGCGCGGGCACGGGCTTCAGTGAGGGTGAGCGACACCCAGCGACCCTACGTCTGCGCATTTGGCCGCCGCGTCGCTCCCCGTCTAAGATCGGCAAGTTGCCTCGGCGAGGGAACCCTTGGCCCCCAAGGGGATTCCGTGATCGACAGGGCCGGCTCGAGATCTGTGCCCAGTCCTCTGTCGCGGCGACCACGAACTTATCTGTTCCACACGCCAGCACGAGGAGAGAAGCCAGATGGCTACCGAGAAGATCAAGGCCGAGACGCGCACCGAGTTCGGCAAGGGTGCGGCCCGCCGCATCCGCCGCGAGCACAAGGTGCCGGCCGTCATCTACGGCCACGGCAACGACCCGATCCACGTCTCCCTGCCGGGCCACGACACGATGATGGCGCTCAAGCACGGTGGCGCCAACGCGCTGCTCGAGCTCGAGATCGAGGGTTCCTCGCAGCTGGCGCTGACCAAGCAGGTGCAGGTCGACCCGATCCGCCGCACGCTCGAGCACATCGACTTCGTCGCCGTCCGCAAGGGCGAGAAGGTCACCGTCGAGGTGCCCGTGCACCTCAACGGCGAGGCCGCCCGCGAGACGCTGGTCGTCACCGACACCACGACCATCCAGCTCGAGGCCGAGGCGACCAACATCCCCGAGTACATCGAGGTCGACATCGCCGGTCTCGAGGCCGGCACCCGGATCCTCGCGTCCGACCTCGACCTGCCTACTGGTTCGGTGCTGCTGCTCGACCCCGAGACGCTGATCGTCAACATCACGCAGGCCCAGTCCATCGAGGAGCTGGAGGCCGAGCTCGAAGAGGCCGAGGCCGAGGCCGGCATCGAGCGCGACGAGTCCGACGAGGAGAAGGCCGAAGCCGACGAGGCTGCTGCCGAGGGCGAGGGCTCCGAGTCCGCCGAGGGTGGCGACGGGGAGTGATCCTCCGCCGGCTCAGGTGGTTCCTGGGCCGACTCGTCTCGCCGGTGAAGCCGGGTTCTGGAGTGGCCGAGGAGAACGACATGGCGACAGCCGACGTCTGGCTGGTGGTCGGCCTCGGCAACCCCGGGGAGAAGTACGCCGGGCATCGCCACAACGTCGGCTATCTGGTCGGCGACGAGCTGGCCAGCCGGCTCGGCTCGCCGTTCCGTGCCCACAAGTCCGGACGGGCCGATGTCGTCGAGGGCCGTCTCGGTGCGCCCGGAACCCCGGGCCCGCGGCTGATCCTCGGCCGTCCCCGCGACCACATGAACCTGGTCGGGGGCGGCACCAAGGCGCTCGCGACCTTCTACAAGGTCCCGCCCGAGCGGATCATCGCGATCCACGACGAGCTCGACATCCCGTTCGGCTCGCTGCAGGGTGAAGCTCGGCGGCGGCGACAACGGCCACAACGGACTGCGGTCCTTGCGCGGCTCTCTCGGCACCGGTGACTTCTACCGGGTGCGGGTCGGCATCGGCCGCCCGCCGGGTCGCCAGGACCCTGCCGACTTCGTGCTGTCCAACTACTCCGGCGCCGAGCGCAAGGACCTCCCGTTCGAGGTCGACCGGGCCGCGGACGCCGTCGAGACGCTGGTCGTCGAGGGCCTCGAGCGGACGCAGCAGAAGTTCAACTCCTGACCGTGAGAGGTTGACCCTCGTGAACGACGAGAACCCCATGGACGACCACGCGCTCGCGGCCTGGCTGGCCGACGCGGCCGGAGACCGGCTGCTGCAGGTGCGCGGCGAGGGCCTCGAGGGGCGAGCCCTGAAGGACGCCGGCGACCGCGCCGCCCACGAGCTGCTGATGGAGCTGCTGGCCGAGCACCGGCCCGGCGACGCCGTGCTCAGCGAGGAGGGCAAGGACGACAAGGCCCGCCTCGAGCGCGGACCGGGTCTGGATCGTCGACCCGCTCGACGGCACTCGCGAGTTCTCCGAGCCGCCGCGCGACGACTGGGCCGTGCACGTCGCGCTCTGGCAGCGCACCGGTCCGGACTCCGGCGAGCTCATCGCCGGCGCGGTGGCCCAGCCCGTGATCGGCGAGACCTTCAACACCGGCCAGCCTCCCGTCGTACCCCCGCGCACGTCGGAGCGCTTCCGGATCGCGGTCTCGCGCAGCCGCCCGCCGGCGTTCACGCCCGCGCTCGCTGAGGAGCTCGACGCCGAGATGGTGCCGATGGGCTCGGCCGGCGTGAAGGTGATGTCGGTCGTCCGGGACCTCACCGACGCCTACGTCCACGCCGGTGGCCAGTACGAGTGGGACTCGGCGGCCCCGGTCGCCGTCGCGCACGCCGCCGGGCTGTTCACCAGCCGCATCGACGGCAGTCCGCTGCGCTACAACCAGGACGACGTCTACCTGCCCGACCTGATCGTCTGCCGGCCCGAGCTGGCCGAGCGGATCGTCGCGTTCGTCAAGGCACACCACCTCCGCTAGTAGGGCGCTCATAGCGTTTGCCGTTGGCGTGGTGCCGCGACAGGGTGGCGGCATGACGTCTTTCATCTCGCACACGACCGTCGACAGCCGCAACGCCTACGAGCTCTCGGAGTGGTGGAAGCCGGTGCTCGGCTACGTCGACCTCGACGGCGACCCCAACCTGCCCGGCCACGAGGAGTGCATGATCCGCGACGCCGAGACCGGCCATCTGCTGCTGTTCATCGAGGTCGAGGACGGGAAGGTGGTCAAGAACCGTGTCCACTTCGACCTCGTTCCTCGCGAGCGCACGCGCGACGAGGAGCTCGCGTGGCTGCTCGAGCACGGGGCGACCGAGGTGGCCGACCACCGGGGCAAGGACGGCCCGGGCACCGGCTGGGTGACCCTCGCCGACCCTGAGGGCAACGAGTTCTGCATCCTGCGATCCGCGGCAGAGCGGGCCGCTACCTCGTGACGGAGCGGGCGGCCGCCGCGCTCCACTCGCTGGGCGCCGGTCTCTATCGCGAGCTGTCCGGGGCGGCGGGCAACCTCGCGCTGTCGCCGTACTCGGTCGGTGTCGCCCTGGCCCTCGCGCTCAACGGCGCGAAGGGCGAGACGCTCGACCAGATGCTCGCGGTCCTGGATGCCGACGACGTCGACCAGCTCAACGACGGACTCGATCAGCTGACCGAGCACATCGAGGGCATCGCCGGCGCCGTCGACGTGGGCGGTCCCGAGCAGGCCGAGATCGTGCTGGACGCCGCGAACGCACTGTTCGGCGAGCAGAGCGTGGCCTGGGAGCAGGACTTCCTGGACACGCTGGTCGACAGCTTTGGCGCCGGGTTGAGGCCGGTCGACTTCGTCAGCGCCAGTGCCGCGGCCACCGACGCGATCAATGCCTGGGTGGCCGAGCAGACCCGCGACAAGATCCCGGTCATCGTCCCAGCCGGTCTCCTCAACGCGCTGACCCGGCTGGTGCTGGTCAACACGCTGTACCTCAAGGCGCCGTGGGACACGCCGTTCCGGAAGCACCTGACGGCCGACGGGCCGTTCCGGCTCGCCACTGGCGAGTCGGTGCAGGTGCCCCGGATGGTCGCCGGCTCCGACACCGCCAACGGGTGGGGGCTCGGCGACGGCTGGCAGTCGACCCGGCTGCTGTACGTCGGCGGCAAGCTGGCGATGACCATCGTGCTGCCCGACGAGGGCCGGCTGGCCGACGTCGAGGCGGCGATCGGGCAGGGCGGCCTGCCGGAGATCCTGGGAGCGCTGGACCACCAGGCCGTCGAGCTCACCCTCCCCAGCTGGACCTTCCGCTTCAACGCCTCGCTGGTGCCGTCGCTGCAGGCGCTGGGGATGGTGACTCCCTTCGGCGACGCGGACTTCTCCGGGATGACCAAAGACGAGGACATCTTCATCTCCGACGTGCTGCACGAGGTCTTCATCGCCGTCGACGAGGACGGCACCGAGGCGGCCGCGGTGACGGTGATTGCGATGCGGGCCACCGGGATGCCGGCCGAGCCGGTGCCGTTCGTGGTCGACCGCCCGTTCCTGTTCGTGATCCACGACGTGGAGCACGGCACTCCGTTGTTCGTCGGGCGGGTGGCCGACCCCCGCTAGGAACGGTCTAGACCGCTTCCCTCATTTCGCCGGAACTACCTTGTATTCAATGATGGCATGTTCCATAGTAGGGGCATGCCCAGCACCAAAGCGCCCGCGAAGCGGTCCTACGAGTCGCCACGTCGACGCGCTTCGGCGGCCGACACCCGGCTCGCCGTCATCGGTGCCGCGACCAAGCTCTTCACCGAGCGCGGCTGGGCCACCAGCGTCCGCGACATCGCTCGCGAGGCCGGGGTCGCCGTCGAGACGGTCTACAGCGTGGTCGGGTCCAAGAGGGAGCTCCTGAAGGTCGCGCTGGACGTCGGCATCGTCGGCGACGACGAGCCGATCGCTCTCGCCGAGCGAAACGAGTTCATGGCTCTCGCGGAGGGCGACCGACCCACCCGGCTGGCGTACGCCGCGGCGATGATGGCCGACCAGTACTCCCGCGTGGCCGCCCTGCACCACGCGCTCGACCAGGGTGCCGAGACCGACGCCGAGCTCGCGGAGCTCAAGCGGCACGCCCACGAGCAGCAGCTCAAGACGTTCGGCGAAGGCCTGACCCTGGCCCTCGGGCGACGCCCCGACCCTGAGCTGGTCGACGGACTGCAGGCCATCAGCAGCCCGGCCACGTACCTCCACCTGATCCGCATGGGCGGGTGGACCAATGACCAGTACCAGAGCTGGCTGGCGCAGACCTTGCTCCAGCTTGTCGCGCACATTCCCGAGGAGTCAGCATGAGCGCCCAAGAAATCGACCAGCAGATTGACACCAGAACTGTCCCCGCCGACACCCGGATGATGGGCATCGTCCACTCCGCACTCCGCCGCGACCTGGTCCGGCTGCGCCTGGTGCTCGGTACGCCGGCGGCGCAGGAGCCCAAGCGGCGTACGGCTCTCGCCGAGCACGCGATCTGGCTGATGGACTTCCTGCACCACCATCACACCGGCGAGGACGAGGGGCTCTACCCGCTCGTCGTACGCCGCAACCCCGACGCCGCCGCCCTGTGCGAGCGGATGGATGCCGACCACGACACGATCACCCCGGCCATGGACGGGGTGCGCGCCGCAGCCCAGCGCCACCTGGCCCACCCGGCCAGTGCGGACTTCGCCCTGCTTGCCGCGCTGACCGCACTCGAGGAGCCTTTGGTCCCGCACCTGGCTCGCGAGGAGCTGGAGATGATGCCGGTGGTCTCGGACAGCATCAGCCACGCCGAGTGGGTCGAGTGGCACGAGTCGATGGTGCACGGGAGCATGTCCGCGCTGGCGTTCGAAGGTCACTGGCTGATCGACGGACTCGACGAGGAGAGCATCCAGGTCGTGGTCGGCCCGGTGCCCGCGGTCCCGCGCTTCATCCTGGTCAGGCTGCTCGGCGGCGCCTACCGCCGCAAGCGGGCGCTCCTCTGGGGTGGCACGCCCGCCGCAGCGGTGCCGCCGATCAAGGTCGACGACACCCGGACGTGGGCTCAGTGAAGTGGAAGGTGGACTGGGAGGCCGAGGTGGCCGCCGACGTGGCCGCCACCCCGACCCAGGTCTGGGCCGTCCTCTCGGACCCGACCCGGGTCGGTGAGTGGAGCCACGAGTGCCTCAGTGTCAGCTGGGTCGACGGCCACACCCAGGCCGCCGTGGGAGCGAAGTTCCGCGGAAACAACCAGGTGAAGGGGTTCCGCTGGTCGCGGACCTGCACGATCACCGAGCTGGAGCCCGAGCGGCTCCTGGTCTACTGCACCTCAGGTGGCGTGCCTCCCGACTCGACCGAGTGGACGTTCCGCCTCGAGCCGGTCGACGGCGGCACCCGGATCAACCAGTCGTTCCGGATCCTGAAGTTCCCGCGAGTGGTGGAACTGGCCACGGTCATGTTCAACCCACCGCATCGCGACCGCAAGGAAGCGCTCCGTGGCGACCTGGTGCGGCTCGGCGAAGTGGCGACCGGCTGAGCAGTCAGGCGCTCTCGCCGCGGAGCAGGCGGAGGTGCAGTGCCTGGGTCTGGGCCGAGGGGTCGACGCCGAGCTCCTCGGCCAGGTGGGACCGGCACTCCTCGAAGGCCCGCAGGGCGCTCCCGACCTCGCCGAGTCCGGCATGGGCGCGCATGAGCGCCCGGTGGGCGCCCTCCGACGAACGGTCGATCTGGACGGCCTTCCTGGCCAGCTCCACTGCGTCGTGGTACCTGCCGAGCGCGATGGCGGACTCGGCCGCGTCGTACAGCATTCCTCGCCGGCACTGGGCCAGGTGCTCGCGCTCGGCCCGGGCCCAGGAGCTCTCGTCGTTGTGGGCGTGGAAGTCGGCGCGGTAATGGCGCTCGGCCGCCTGGGTGAGGTCGAGGGCACGCTGATGACGCTGTGCCTGCGCGGCCACGTGCACCCGCCGAGCGTCGTTGAGGAACAGCATCGCGTCGACCCACGCGCCGGTGAGCAACAGACCGCCGTTCTGCCGGACGATGCAGTTGACACCGGAGGCGCGACGGATCTGGCTGCAGGCGGTGCGCAGGCTCGCCCGTGCCCTGTCGGGACTGACGCTGGGCCAGAGCTTGTCGATCACGCTGGTCAGGCGGACAGCGCGGCGGTTGTTGAGGGCCAGGATGCGGAGCAGATCGGTGGTCTTACCGGTGCGCCACTCGTCGTAGCCGACGATGCTCCCGTCGGTGCGCACGACCTCGAGGTTGCCGAGTAGTCGAATGCGCAGGTCGGCATGAGGTGGCATAGGCTTTCGCTCCCGAGTTGGGGTCTCCTAGCGCAGCACCTTTCTGACCGCAAGGCAATCGTATGCGACCAACGGGACTCTCGCTCGGGTTCGCGAAACAGGCGTTTCTCCTGGCTCCGGCGTAATTCCCGGAGGATCCTTTAGCTGACGTGCCGGACCGGCGGGCGCCAGCGGGCGTGCAGGGCGAAGGTGACGGCGGCCAGCTGGGAGGATACGCCCAGCTTGGCGAGGATCGACTTGACCTGGGTCCGGACGGTGGCCTCGGAGACGAAGAAGGTCTGGGCGATGTCGCGGACCTGGTTGCCGTTGATGAGTCGATCGAGCACCTCGCGCTCGCGGGTGGTCAGGGACTCGAGGCGAGCGCGGCTGTCGACCACCCTGCCCCGCTCTTCGTGGAAGCAGGCCAGCAAGCGGTCTCTCTGCTCGCGGTCCAGGACGCTGCGACCCTCTCCGATCATCCGGATCGTGCCCAGGATGGCGTTGAGCGGTGACGACTTCGTCAGGACCGTGCGGGCGCCGTACGACAAGCACTCGCCCCACCGGGCCCGGTCGATGTTGCCGGTCACCACGACCACGGCGATGCCGGCCAGGGAGAGTGGTTGCACGAGGCTGGCGCCGTTGCCCGAGGCACCGAGATGCAGGTCGAGCAGGACCACGCGAGGTCGCGACTTCAAGATGGCCTCGAACAGGTGGCCGGTGGACATGGCGTCGTCGCTGATCGGCACTCGGTGGACTTCGTGGCCTTCGAGGGTGAGAGCGACGTCCAGGGCCTCGGCGAACAGCTCGTGGTCCTCGACGAGGGTGACTCGGGTCAGACAGCGGGAGCGAGGCACGACACACCTCCTGCGGGGTCGAGTAGATGAAGTACGAAGACGGCGCCGGTCGCTGCTGGCTGCGACTCGAGCCGCAGGTCGCCGCCGAGTTCGCGGGCGAGCCGACGAGCGATGTGCAGGCCGATTCCCTCACCGGCAGAGCTGGGGGTGCGGGTGTCGCGCTCGAACACGGCAGGGGCGATGGCGTCGGGTACGCCTGGCCCGGAGTCGCTCACGCGCAGCTCGATCCGATCCGCGTCGTCGGCGACCGCCACCGCGATCTGGTTGCCCCCGGCATGCCGGATCGCGTTGTCGAGCAGGATGTGGACGATCTCGCTGATGTCGTCGGCCCGGCCCACGGCCCGGCAGCTGGTGCCCTTCCACACGACGTCATGACCTCGCATGCGCACCGCATCCACCAAGGGGTCGACAACCTGGTCGAGGTCGACCGCATCGACCGCCTCCTTGGGGCCGTCGCCCAGCAGTCGTTCGATCCGCCCGAGCTCGGCCTCGCGAAGACGCTCCAGCCGCCATCTCGTCGCCCGGCTCAGCTTGGCTCCACTCTCACTCAGCAGCCGGTGGGAGAGGGCGACGCTCGACACGGTCGCCCGCAGCTCGTGCATCCGCTCCTGCTCACGCGCGAGGATGGCTTCGGCCAGCTCGACCCGCGAAACGAGGGTGCTGAGGTCGTCGACGTCGGAGAAGCGCGGGGTGCGCATCCGCTGGATGGCCGACGCGGCCACCGCGATCGCGATGATCGGGGCCAGCGCCAGGGCCAGGGCCGCGACCAGCCGGGAGGGCGTGCCGCCCGACGTGGCTGCCAAACCGACCAGCAGCAGCTGAGCCGCGGCCAGGAACGCGATCGCGGCCCATCCGCGGAGGCTGAACCAGAGGAACGAACGGGGGGGTGGGTATGCGGCAGCCCTGAAGGTGGGGGCTAGGTCGCGTTGTACTGCCGTTGGATCGAACGGCGGTGCAACCGTTTGTAGCCGTATTGCCGAACTTTCTGCCATCCCCAGCCCTCCCGAGTTCTGTTGGTGTCCCTAGAACCACCTCTCGCAGTGACAAGACATAAAGACACGTGACCGCAAAAAAAACGTGAAATCCTTCTGAGGTGGGCCAGACATTCCGGAAATCGCAGGTTTTTTGTGGCGATACAGACCTTCCCGTCGGTCTACATCGGGCCTAGGTCAGATTTCCGTGCTCGGGGACACCAGCTCTTGGGCGATGTCCCGGACCTTCGCGTTGGCCTCCTGAGAGCTGCGGCGCAGGTACTGCATGGCTTGCTCACTGTCCAGGGCATACCTCTCCATGATGATGCCCTGGGCCTGCCCGATCAGGTCGCGGGTCGCCATCGCCTCTTCGAGGTTGGCGAGCCGGTCGACCTGACGAAGCCCCATCCCGGCGAGTCGGGCGACCGCCGCGAGGCCGGACAAGTACTCCGGTGCGAAGGCAGCGGTCCGGCGGGAGAACAGCTGCAGCGCGACCGATCGGCCGCGGAGTGCCGGCATGCCCAGGAAGCAGGCGGAAAGAATGTCTCGCTCGGCAGCGGCCGAGCTCCAGGCCGGCCACAGCTGGTCGGCGCGCGTGTTCGCGACGTTGATCACCGCGCCCTCCGACATCGGAGTCGTGCCCGGTCCGCCCTGGCTGCTGGCTTCGACCTCGTCGAGCTGGACGAGCACATCGTCAGTGGTCGCAAGCCGGGTCGGTCGGCCGTCGGTGCGGAGCAGGAACACACCGGCCAGGTCGGCGCCCAGGTGGGCTACGGCGAACTCCGCGATGGCGGTCGACGCCTCGCCGACGTTGCGTTTGTGGTCGAGCTGCTCCGCCAGCTCGGCCAGGGCGAGGATCGTCCTGATCGGCGGGTGTGGTCGTTCGGTCGGCGAACTCGGATCCCCCATGTCGAAAACACTCCGTTCTGAGCGTCTCCCCGGACCCCAACCGTGCCTGCCATTCGCGCTTTCCGCACGGGAATCCCCAGAGAAGCCGTCGCGTGTTGGACGTTCACGCGGTGACAAAGGTTCGAGGTGGTCCAGCCCACCCCTGGTGAGCACCTCCCCACTTCTGGGGAAAGAGAACCTTTCCGGCTGACGCCACGAAGCGCCGACGGTGAACATTCACCGATCCGTCACCCCGTCAGGAGGTCAGCACCTTGATGCATCGTTTCGGCAGCGCGTTCCGCAAGGCCACTGCCCACGATCTCGGTGTGTTGGCGCTGGGGACGGTCCTGGTGGTCGTGGGAGTCGGATGGGCGGCCTGGATCTCCCTGGGCGGGGGTGAGCTCAGGTGACCGACGTCGGGCTCCGGGTCGTCCCGGCGTTCGAGTACCAGCACGCCGGGGTCGCCGTACGCCGCGACTTCCGACGCCCACGGACTCGGTCGATGCTGCCCTGGGATCTCTTCGCCGCAAGCACGGTGGCAGCGGTGGTCACGGTGACGTGGTCGATCGCCGCGGTGCCGGTCGTGGTCCTGCTGCTCGGCTGCTGGGGTGTCTGCCTCGCGTTCACCAGGGCTGCGGAGGTGCCGGTTGTCGGCTCGCGGGTCCAAGGTCTCGTCCGCGTCGTGCGCGCCGGCTGCGCGTTCGCGCTGATCGGAAGCGCCCTGTCGATCGTGCCCGGGGTGTCCTTCACGACCACCCAAGCCTTCGCTGCCGCCCTGTCGTTGACGTTGGTCTCCAGCGCGGTGCGAGCGGCGTCGCTGGTGCGCCCGCCGCGACCAGGTTGTGTCCTGGTCGTCGGGGATGCCACGGAGAGCAAGCACGTCGTCGCCGCACTCGGGCACGGGGAGGGGTCGGCTCGCCAGGTCGTGTCGGTGTGTCTTCAGTCCGACACGCGACCGGCGCCGCCGGGGGAGATCTCCGTCCCGCTCCAGGACCTGCCGGCGTACGCCTGGGAGATCGGTGCGGAAGCCGTCGTCGTGGTGCCCGGCCCGCGGTTGGATCCGGTCGGGCTGCGCCGTCTGCAGTGGGTGCTGGAGGGAGCGCGCCTGCCGTGCTTCGTCGGCACCGGCCTGGTCGGAGTCGCGCCGACCCGTCTCGCGACCGTTGACGTCGGTGGGCAGCCCCTGGTCCGCGTCCACGCGGCCAGCAGGTCCGGCGCCGCCTGGCTGTTGGTCGAGTGGGTTGGCCGCTGCCTGGCCGCCCTGGCTCTGCTGATGCTGCTGCCGGTGCTCGTGGTGCTGGCTGTTGCGATCCGTCGTGGGTCGCCGGGGCCCGCGGTCTATCGCCAGTCCCGGGTCGGTCAGGACGGCCGGCTCTTCACCGTCTTCAAGCTGCGCACGATGACGAGCGAACCGATGGACGACGTACCGCTCGAGAACGACTTCGACGGGGTGCTGTTCAAGATGCGCCGCGACCCGCGGGTCACGCCGCTCGGCGCCTGGCTCAGGAAGTTCTCCGTGGACGAGCTGCCGCAGCTCGCCAACGTAGTCCTGGGACAGATGCGCCTGGTCGGGCCGCGCCCGGCGCTGCCCGAGGAGGTCGCGGAGTACCCCGACGACGTCCATCGGCGGCTAGCGGTGAAGCCCGGCATCACCGGCCTGTGGCAGGTGTCCGGACGATCCGACCTGAGCTGGGAGGAGACCGTGCGGCTCGACCTCCACTACGTCGACAACTGGTCTCCCTGGCTGGACCTGCTCATCATCGCCAGGACGTTCAGCGCTGTGCTGGGGCACCGGGGAGCGTACTGACCGGCTCGTTCACCGGCGGCCGCCATCCGGCGTTGTGGGCAAGCCCGACCGCCGCGAGCTGGGAGGTCACGCCCAGCTTGGCCAGGATGGACTTCACCTGGGTTCGCACGGTGGCCTCCGACACCACGCTCATGCGCGCGATGTCACGGACCGGGGTGCCCTCCCGCAGGTTGGCCAGCACCTCGCGCTCCCGCTGGGTGAGGCTCTCGAGGCGGGCCCGCTGGTCCTCGACGACCAGCCGGTGCTCCTCCCACTGCCGGAGAAGCGACTCGCGCTCCTCGGGGTCGACCACCGGCAGACCCTGGTGGATCCGGCGGACGACGGACAGGATCTGGTTGAGCGGCTGGGTCTTCGCCATCACCTTGCGGGCGCCGTAGCGCAGGCACTGGCCCCACCGGGACCGGTCGGCCGAAGCGGTCACCACGACGACGTTGGCGCCGGACACTGCCAGCGGGTGGATGAGCCGTACGCCGTCGCCGAACGAGCCGAGGTCCAGGTCGAGCAGGACGATGCGCGGCCGGATGCGGATCGCAGCGGCGAGCAGCTGACCCGTGGATCCGTTGCACGTCGGCAGGGGCACCCGGCGAGCGTCGTAGCCCTCCATGGTCAGGGCGAGCTCGATGGACTCGGCGAACAGCACGTGGTCCTCGACGATGAGGACGCGGGAGTTGGGGCGTAGCGGATGAACGGTGTTCACGATGCCTCCGATGCGGCGGGTAGCCCCATGACGAACGACGTGCCTGCGCGGTCGGTCTCCAGACGCAGCGAGTTGCCGCCTGCGGTGATCAGCTGAGAGGCGAGGTGGAGACCAATGCCTTGCCCTTGTGAGTCCGGACCACGGCCGCCCCACTCGAAGATCCTCGAGCGAAGGTCGGGTGGTACTCCGGGACCGTCGTCGCGAACGGCGATCTCGACCAGGTCGCCCTGGCGACTCACCTCCACGCTCGTGTGCGAGTCCGGGGCGTGCCTGGCGGAGTTGTCCAGCAGGATGCTGATCACTTCAGCCACGGTATCCGGGTCGCCAACAGCGATCTGACCGCTGGGAGACCAGTCGATCGAGCGCTTCAACGCCTGTTGCGAGGTGACGAGCGGCCCGATGACCTCGTCGAGGTCGACCAGGTCCCGGGCTGGTGTGCCCGAGCCGTTCAGCTGCTCGCCGGGCTGGGGTTCCCGAGCGCCGGCTCCGCCGGTGAGGAAGCGGGCGAGTCGCCCGGACTCCGACTCCAGCATCTGCACGAGCTTCTGACGCTTGGACGACGGTACGTCGTCGTGACCGTGGATCAGGCTGGATGCCACCGCGATGCTGGCGATCGAGTTGGTGATCTCGTGCAGCCGCGCCCGGCTGTCGCGTTCGTCTGCCTCCATCACGGCGACCTGGTCGGCGAGGGTGGTGAGCGACTGCCGCTGCTCGTGCATGGCGAAGCGCAGCCCCGAGCCTGCCGCGGCCACCATGAGGACCGCGCCGATCACGCCGAACACCACGGCGATGACTGCGGCTGCGCGGTTGTCGTCCTGGCTGGCCGCGAGTCGGTTCGTGACCAGGGCGATGGTGCCCAGGCCGAGTCGGACCGCACACCAGCGCTCCACCTCGTCCAGGCGGTACGCCGCGTGGGCGATCGCCACGCCCACCGCGGCCAGGAGCACCTCGGCCACGACGACCGGCGGGCTGGTCATGGTCAGCTCTGGACCCTTGGCGTTCGCGGCCAGGTTGAGGCCGGCGACCAGGAGACCGAACAAGAGTCCCGTGGTCAGCGGGTCGATCGGAAGGCGGACCCGCGGAGCCAGCCGGACCGCAGCCAGGATGAGCACCGCCACCGGCAGGTCGACGATCACGACCCATCCGGGCCGCGAGAAGAAGTGATCGGGCTCACCGGCTCGCAGGCCGGCGAGCATGGCGCCCTGGACGGCGTACAGCGTCAGGCACAGCGTGAGCCAGGCCACGACGTTCGACCCGCTCAGGCGGTACTGGACGTAGAGCAGGATCGCGGCCCCGAGGACGGTGGGAAACACCACGAGCTGAGTGGTCGTGGCGACTCCGCTGAAGCTGCGCAGGTCCTGCGCCAACAGCATGGTGCCCAGGAGCGCCGTCAGGATCACGGCCAGGACAACAGCAGTTGCCTTGTAGCTCCAGATGTCGGGGGGATACCGCAGCGTCGCCCTCGGCTCCAAGCCAAGGCGTTCTCCCCACCGTTGTCCTTCAGGTCCCGAGCCACTGGAAAACTCCGGGGGACGACCATCCCATCCATTACTGGTCATGGTGGGAAACTAGGAGCGCGATTCGCGGACCCCAGCGGTTCCGGCGGCTATTACCCCGAAATTGATGAGAGGTTGGGGGGACGGCTCACCAGCCGCGTTCCCGGACCAGGGCCGGTCGACATGGGGTTCGATCCGGCGTCTCGGCGCGGGCCCCAGGGATGGATGGGACCTGCGACGGTTTGTGTAGTTGGTCCGGGTAGGGAGCGGCTGGTGAGCGTCTGAGGCCCCCCGGCCCCGAGCCACAACTATCGCCCGGGAAGCCGACCGCTGGCATCCCCAAATTCAGGGGAGAACAGTCACCTCGCGCTACCCGTCTGTCTTAGTCGGGAAGATGGCGCAGCGCTGACGAGAAGCGGGAGGGCCGATGTCATGCGTCGTTACACACTCGGGAACCGCACGCGGTGAGTGCCAATGAGAGCACTGCCGCCGTCGCGGTCGCGTCCGATCGTTCCCTGGTCGCTGAAGCTGTCGCCGCCGCGCTGGCCGGTGGGAACTTCGACACCGTTCAGATTCCCTGGCCGACCGAGGGTCGCGAGCGCGCGGCCGGCTGGCCGCCGGGATCGCCGCACCCTGAGCAGGCGCTCATGCTGTGCGACCTCGAGGCTTCGTCGCTGGAGACGGCCCGTTGGGTGGTGGGCAGGTACCCGGCCCAGTGGCTGCTCCTGACGGACGCTCCGCGCGGGCCACTTTGGGGAGCGATGCTCGAGCTCGGCGTGGCCCGCATCCTGCCGAACAGCACGACCATGGCCGATGTACTCATGGCGATCAGGGCGGTACGCCGAGGAGTGCAGGGAAACAGCCTGGCCGAGCGCGCGGAGCTGGTGCGGTTGTGGCGGCAGCAGCAAGCCGAGCGGGCCGCCGCGCGAGCCCGGATGAGCGGGCTGACCGAGCGAGAGCTGCAGGTTCTCCGGATGCTGCACCTCGGCTTCACGGTGGTCCAGATCGCCGCGCACCACGACGTTGCGCCGTCCACCGTGCGCAGCCAGGTCCGGTCCGTGCTGCGCAAGCTCGGAGTGAACTCCCAGCTGGCCGCTGCCGCCCACTACGAGAAGTGGGGCAGCGCGCCCTGAGCGAAGCGGATCAGCGCACCGGACCCTCGAGTGCCGCGTCGGGGTGGGCACGCAGCCAGCCGGCGACCTGGTCGGCCCGGACGGCGTCCCACAGCTGGGCGCCCGTGGCGAGGTCGAGGTGTACGACGCTCTGGGGGCCCTCGTAGCCGAGGCCGGCGACGGGCACGGTGAGGAACGCGACGTCATCGTCGTTGACGTCTCGCAGAGACCAGGCCAGGCTCGCCATCTCCTTGTTCGACCACTGCTCGTCGACGCTGAGGTTGCTCGTCATCGCCCGCAGCAGCTTGTAGACCTCCCACGGCCCAGCGTCGGAGATGCGTCGGAGGGTGTCGATCATCAGCACGCGTAGGAAGTTCTGCTGCCGCCGGGCCCGGTCCAGGTCGCCGCCGGGCAGCCCGTAGCGCTGGCCGACGTAGTCGAGCGCGGCCTGGCCGTCGAGCTTGTGTACGCCGGCCGACCAGGTGATGTCGCGGGCCGAGTCGTGGACCGTCTCCGGCACGGTCACGGTCACGCCGCCCACCGCGTCGGTGAGGCGCCGGATGCCCTCCCAGTCGATGACGGCCAGGTGGTCGATCCTGACCTTGGTCAGCTTCTCCACTGCCGCGACCGCCAGCGAGGCACCGCCGTAGGAGAACGCGGCGTTGATCTTGTCGTAGCCGTAGCCGGGGACCTCCACCCACGAGTCCCGCGGCAGGGAGACGATCGTGGCGCCCGCGCGGTCGGCGTCGATGTGCAGCAGGAGCATCGCGTCGGAGCGCTGCGCTCCGGGCACCCAGGCGGCGGCTTCGGCCGCGTCTCCCGTGGTCGGGACCTCGGAGCGACGGTCGGTCCCGAGCAGGAGGATGTTCATGGCCTGGTAGCCGGGCTCGCCGTGGCTCGGCTTGGGCGGTCGCTCCGCCTCCGCGAGGTTGCCGAAGACCTCGATCCGATCGATGGGGGAGACCAGCTGTCGCCCGAGGTAGTACGCCGTGCCGGTGGCAGCGACGGCCACGACCAGGAAGAAGGTCAGCACCGCGATCGTGATGCGGCGGCGCCTGCGGGGGGATTTCATGACCGGGACCATTCGCCACCCACGCCGGTCACCGGCCAGTCCCGCGCGCTTATCCCCAAGACTGGGGAATCCGGCCGCACGGCTACCAACCAGCCGTCGCCGAGGAGGTGTCCTGGGAGTTCTCAGCCCCCCAGGAGAACCAATGAGCCCGACCACGATCACTACCCGTCACCGCGTCTGGATGGCCGGTGCCCTGCTGGCAGTCGCCGCCCTGCTTGTCTGGTTCGTCGCCTCGGGGTCCGACGACCCGGCGGCGGACGCCGGCCCCACTACGAACGAACCCGCGGCCACCGCCTCGCCGACTCCCGATGCGGAACCGTCGTCCGGACCGACGGGCACGCCGTCGCCGGGGTCCCTGGACGTCGTACCCGTCGAGGAGGTCGTGACCGAGCCTGCGGTGCCGTTGACCGAGACCGCCGACTTCGGCACCGGGATGACCTTGCGCATCCTCCGGATCGAGAGTGTCGACGGCGAGGCCCGGGGAGTCGGCGAGATCGAAGGACCCGCACTCCGACTCACCCTGCGGATGTCCAACGACTCGGACACCGCGGTCTCCCTCGAAAGCGTGGTCGTCGACGCGACGACCGGGGCGGACCGGACGCCGGCGCCGACCCTGAGCGGCCCGGGCGTCGAACTGTTCGAGGGAGAGGTCCCTGCCGGTGGCTCCAAGACGGGTGTCTACGTCTTCGCCGTGCCCGAGGACGCGAGGGACCGCCTGCGGGTGACCGTGAGCTACCTGAGCGGTGCCCCCGTGGTGGCCCTGGCCGGTGCGGTCGGATGATCCGGAGACGCATCCCCAATGTTGATGGTGTTTGCAGCGTCCGGCTGCCGCCCACCGTGCTCCTCCCTAGCGTCTGGGTCGGACCGGCGCGGGCCGGGCTCGGCCAACATGCTTTGAGTGGGTGGAGGGGATGACGTTGATTCGTCCGCGCTGGTTTGGATCGTCGAAGAAGGCCGCAGGGGCGGCCGCGCTGGCTATCGCCGCCGCACTGGCGGCCACAGGTGCCGCCGTAGTGGCAGGCCCGGCTCCGGCCGTGGCCGACAGCGCCCCACAGAACCCCAACGATCCGGACTCGCCGCCGACCGTGTCGGCCGACGCGCTGCCGACCGCGCAGATCAACGGTGTCGTCTGGTCGCAGGCCATGGTCGGCAACACCGTGTACGCCGGCGGCAGCTTCAGCAACGCCCGCCCGGCGGGCTCGCCGGCCGGATCCAACACCGTCGCGCGCCAGAACTTCCTGGCCTACAACGTCGTGACCGGAGCGCTCATCACCACCTTCGCGCCGACGTTCAACGCCCAGGTGCGTGCGGTCGCGGTGTCGCCCGACCAGACCCGGCTCTACGTCGGCGGTGACTTCACGACCGTCAACGGCATCTCGCACCGCCGGATCGCCGCGTTCAACGCCCAGACCGGCGCCCTGATCGCCGCGTTCAACCCGCCGATGAACTACCACGTCAACGCACTCGTCGCGACCAACACCACCGTCTACGCGGGCGGCGAGTTCCAGGACGTCGGCAGCCAGGTCCGGCGCGGCCTGGCGGCGTTCAACGCGTCGAACGGGGCGCTGCTCAACTGGGCTCCGTCGGCGACCGGTGGCGACGTGTGGGCGCTGACCATGAACCCGGCCGGCACCAAGGTCGCCGTGGGTGGCTCGTTCACCGCACTCAACGGTTCTTCCAACCCCGGCTACGGCTTGGGCATGGTCGACGCGACCACGGGCGCGAACCTGCCCTTCGCGGTCAACAACATCGTGCGCAACGGCACCGCTGACGGAGCCATCACCACACTCACGTCGGACGCCGACTACGTCTACGGCGGCGGCTACACCTTCGGGCGTAGCGGAGGCACCTGGGAGGGGGTCTTCGCCGCGTCGTGGAACGACGGTGCGGTGCACTGGGCCAACGACTGCCACGGGGACACCTACTCCCTTCACGCCCAGGGAGAAGTCATCTACGGGGCCAGTCACACCCACTACTGCGAGAACATCGACGGCATCCGCCAGGGCGACGGCGGCGTCGGTGACTATCCCTACTTCCGCGGCATGGCGATGGGTAGAGCACCCACGGGGACCGTAACCTGGGAGCCCGACCAGGGGCGCTACTACAGCTTCGTCGGCCAACCGAGGTCCTCGGTGCTGACCTGGTACCCGAACCTGAACACCGGCACCTACACCGGCCAGTTCCAGGGTCCCTGGAGCGTGACCGGCAACGCCGACTACGTAGCCATGGCTGGGGAGTTCACCCGGGTCAACGGCCAGAACCAGCAGGGCCTGGTGCGCTTCGCCAAGCCGACGATCGCGCCCAACGACCAGGGCCCCACTCTGTTCAACACCACCTGGCCGCTCAACCTGAGCTCGACCGAGGCCGGCAAGGTCCGGATCAACTGGACCTCCAACGAGGACATCGACAACGACTACCTGACCTACCGCGTCTACCGCGACAACCAGAACGGTGCGGGCCTGATCCACACGCGCAGCGTGCGCGCCCGCTGGTGGAACCACTTCGGGATGGGCTTCAACGACACCGGGGTCAGTCCCGGCGTCCATCGCTACCGCGTGGCGGTGACCGACCCGTTCGGCAACATCGCCAACACTCCGTGGACCGACGTCACGGTCGCCGGTTCCGGCTCGGACAGCGCGTACGTCGAGGCCGTCCAGGCCAGTGAGCCGACCCATTGGTGGCGGATGAACGACGCCACCGGCACCAGCCTGGCCGACTCTGCTGGCTTCCGCCCGCTGACCGCCACGGGCGTCACGGCCGGCGTGCCCGGAGGCATCAGCAACGACTCCGGCACCGCCGCGCGCTTCGCCGGCACGAGCACCACCCGTGCGTACACGACGACGATCGACAGCCCGCCGGACGTCTTCACCCTCGAGGCCTGGTTCAAGACCACGTCGTTGACCGGAGGCAAGATCATCGGTCGCGGCAACCGCACCACCAGCAACTCCAACAAGATGGACCGGCACATCTACCTCACGAACACCGGCCAAGTGGTCTTCGGGGTCAAGCCTGACCAGACCCGGCAGGTCGTCACCAGCCCGGGCACCTACCGCAACGGGGCATGGCACCACGTCGCCGCGAGCCTGTCGCCGGCCGGCATGAAGCTGTACGTCGACGGCGCGCTCGTTGCTCAGCGTGCGGACGTGAAGACGGCAGAGCACCTGGCCCGTGGCTACTGGCGCGTGGGTGGGGACGCCCACAACAACTGGCCGTCGGCGCCGCTCACGGCGGCCATCAACGGCGACCTCGACGAGGTCGCGGTCTACAAGCGAGCGCTGAGCGACTCGGAGATCGCGCTGCACTACGCCGCGGGCACCGGCGCACCGACGCCGAACCTGCCGCCGGTGGCCAACTACACGTGGGCCGCGAACGGGCTGTCCGTGCAGTTCACCTCGACCTCGACCGACTCCGACGGCACGGTGAACGCCCACGCCTGGGACTTCGACGGCCTGGGCTCGGCCACCACGCCGAACCCGACGTTCACGTTCCCCGGGACGGGCACCTACCCGGTCGCGCTGACGGTCACCGACGACGACGGCGCCACGCACACCACGACCCAGCAGGTCACGGTGACGGCGCCGCCGGCGAACGTGCCGCCGGTCGCGGACTTCACCTACACCGCCAACGGGCTGACGGCCCAGCTGACGTCCACGTCGACGGACAGCGACGGGACGATCGCCTCCTACCTGTGGAGCGTCGACGGTGAGGCGCCGACGACCCCGACGGTGTCGCACACCTTCGACGCGGCGGGCGACTACGAGGTCTCGCTGACGGTGACCGACGACGACGGCGCGACGCACAGCGTGACGAAGACGGTCACGGTCGCCGACCTGCCGCCCGGCCCGCAGCCGTTCGCCCTCGACGCGTTCGCCAGAACCCTGACGAACACCTGGGGCAGTGCCGACCTGGGCGGCGCGTGGACCCCCAACGGCAGCGCCGCTAACTTCTCGGTCGCCGGCGGCCAGGGTCGGATCCGGATGAACACCCCCGGCGCCGGTCCCGGCATGCGCCTGAACGGAGTCAGCTCGTCCGACGCCGACATGTCGGTGAAGCTCGGCGCCGACAAGGCCGCCACCGGAGGTGGGATCTACCTGACCACGCAGCCGCGACTGCTTGCGAATGGCGACCGCTACTTCGCCGACATCCGGCTGTTGAGCGCAGGCACGGTGACGGTGACCCTCGGTCGCAACGTGGGCGGCACCGACACCTACCTGACAGACGGTGAGTGTGGCTGGTCTGACCGTGTCCGCGGGTGACCTCGTGAACGTCCGCACCCAGGCGTTCGGCACCTCGCCGACCACGCTGCGGGTCAAGGTGTGGGCCGTCGGTGGAGAGGAGCCGGCCAACTGGACGGCTTCGGTCTCCGACAGCACAGCAGCGCTCCAGGTGGCCGGTGGGCTCGGCCTGCGTACATATCTCTCGGGTTCGGCGACGAACGCCCCGGTGCTCGGTCTGTTCGACGACCTCACCGTGTCGCCGACGCAGTAGCCAAAAAAGGATGGGATGGACATGACGTTCGCTGAGTACTTCGTCGTCCTGCAGCGCCGATGGCGCGTGTGGGCGTCTGGACTGTTGCTGGGCCTGCTGTGCGGAGTCGGTGCGTGCCTGACGGCACAGACCCTGTACACGGCCACCTCGACCTCGTTCGTCACCGTCGCCGAACAGGTGGACAGCTCGGGCCAGGGAGAGATCTTCCAGGGCTCGCAGTTCGCGGTGCAGCGGGTGAAGTCCTATGCCCCACTGGCGAAGAGTCCCGACGTCCTGCAACCCGTGATGGACGAGCTGAACCTCGAAGGCACCCTTCGTCAGCTCGCCCGGACCGTGACGGTGACCAGCGCCCCGGAGACGGTGTTGCTGGACGTCGCGGTCGAGAACCCCGACCCGGAGCTCGCGGCCCGGATCGCTGATGCCATCTCGGTGCAGCTGGGGACGGTGATCGAGGGTCTCGAGACCGCGCGCGAGGGCAGCCTGTCGAACGTGCGGGTGTCGCTGGCGCGCCCGGCCGACGTACCGATCAACCCCTCGTCACCCCGGATCCTGCTCAACCTCGCCCTGGGTGGGATCACCGGCCTGGCCCTCGGGCTGGTCGGCGCGGTGCTGCGCCATCACCTGGACACGCGGGTCAAGACACCCGACGGAGTCCGGGCGCTCACCGACATGTCCCCACTGGGTGCGACGCTGCACGAGCGCGGAGCGGCGAAGCGGCCGCTGGTGGCCCTCGACTGGCGATCCGCGTCGGCCGAGCGGTTCCGCACGATCCGGACCGCCCTGAAGTTCGCGACGGTGGATCGAGAGCTGCGGCACTTCACGGTGACCTCGGCGGCCGCGGAGGAAGGCAAGACCTCCGTCGCCTGCAACCTCGCCATCAGCTGGGCCCAGAGCGGCTCGTCGGTGTGCCTGGTCGAGGCCGACCTCCGACGACCCGGAGTCTCTGCCTTCCTCGGCATCGACGGGAGTCTCGGACTCTCGGACGTGGTGGTGGGGGACAGCAAGCTGGACGACGTGCTGGTGCGCTGGAACCACGGCATGCTGACCGTGCTGCCGGCCGGCTCGCTCCCACCGGACCCGGCCGCGTTGCTCGGCTCGTCGGCGATGGCCATACTCGTGGCCAAGCTGAGAGAACGCTTCGACATCGTCATCTACGACTCACCGCCGCTGCTCTCGGTCACCGACGGCGTGGTGCTGGGTCACCAGATGGATGGAGTGGTGCTGGTCATCCGTTCCTTCTCCACGCGTCCCGAGCACGTGACCAGCTGCATCGAGCGGCTGGACACCTCCCGCGTCGACCTGCTCGGCACCGTGCTGACCCGGGAACGCTCCCGCCGGCAGCGCCGCGAGCACGAGTACAAGCCGGATCTCACCCGCGACCGGGTGGAGCTGCCCCTGCAGGTGGACGGCACTGCCGACCGCGGCGCGGACGCCGAGGCGGCACCCGTTGCCGCTCCAGCCGTAGCGGAGCCGGTGGCGACGAACGGCGTCGCCCTCAAGCGGGTCACCGTCGACACCGGGGCTGGGTGCGATCGCTAGACAGCACGCGCCGCCCCGAGGCAGCTAGAACCAGGCACCGAGGTGGCGGGCGCCGGCCCGCTGGCCGAGCAGCCGCGCGAGGTCGCTGGGGAGTCGCTCGGCCACGGCACCGGTGAGCTTCTTGACGTGCTTGGTGGCCCGCAGCGACTTGGTGACGGCGGCCTTGCCGATCAGGTCGGCGTGGCGCGACTCCTCGCCGGTGGCCCGGTGGAACTCGCGCACCGTGTTGTAGACGTCGGGGTCGCCGGCGCCGACCGACCAGACGACTGCCCAGCTGGGTGAGGACCGGTCGCGCCGGTGGTAGATGTTGCCGGAGGAGTGGATGCCGAGCTGCTTTGCGCTGAACCGTTCGGAGAAGTCCTCCACGCAGAGCAGGCAGTTGCCGTCCTTCGCCGCGGTCAGGATGTTGTTGTGCACCTGCACGGGTCCGTTGATCCAGGTCATCGTCGGGTCGGGGCGCGGCTGCCGCGGGTCGCGACCCGGGGTGCCTGGATCGGAGGGGTCGCGGTCGTCCTGGACGATGTTCACGGGTCGGCCGTTGTCGATGATGGTGTTGTTCCACAAGGCGACGCCGCTGGTGTTGTTGACCTTGATGCCGTCGCCCGCATTGCCTGCGATGACGTTGTCGCCGACCACCGCGCGGGCGGAGATCTCCAGGGACAGACCGTGCCGCAGGTTGTTGCGCGAGGTCGTGTTGAAGACTCCGATGCTGTACGACGACTCGTCGATCCACAGGCCCGTGCCGGCGTTGTTGACGAACTCGCTGTCGCGCACCAGGACGCCTCGCGTGCGGTCGATCTTGAAGCCGCCGGCCACGGGCGAGTAGTTGAACCGCTCGGTGTTGTTGTTGCGGACGTTGAGCCCGATCACGCGTAGGTCGTCGGCGTACGTGGCTCCGGCGCCGAGCATGCCGTTGCGCGTCAGCCGGAGGTTCTTCAGGGTCGCGTTGCTGGCCGACACGTGGAGGCCCGTGGTCGCGTTGCCCTCGATCCGCATGTTGGAGAGGGTCACGCCCGGGGCCTCGATGGTGACCGCACCCATGTGGGGGACCGACGGCGCGAACCGGCGGACCCCGATGCCGGAGATCGAGCTGCCCGATCCCTGGATCGAGACTGCCTTGGCCATGTTGCTGGCCCGGACCGAGCGGCCGGACGGGTCGGAGCCGAGATAGAGACGGTCGCCGGCGTCGTCGACGAAGAAGGTCCCCGGACGGACGGCCGAGCGGCTGGCAACCTGCTTCAACCTCTTCCCGCCGATCCACATCTGGTCGGGATGCGCGGCCATGGGGTGGTTCGGATCGATGAACGACCAGTCCTCGCCCGGGTTGTCGGGCTCGCCCCAGTGGTAGGTCGGGCTGCTGTCGAACTCCTCGCGCCAACCGGTGTGCACGTAGACGCCGCCCTCGCTGCGCCAGCTCGTGACCTCGCGGGAGCCCTCGAGCCACACCCGGCTGCCCGGCGCGTTGCTGATGCTGAGGCTCTTGCCGGCAGGGATGTCGATCTCTTCGTGGTACGAACCGCCGTGCACCACGATCCGGTCGCCGGAACTGGCCCGGCGGACAGCAGCCTCGATCGTTCGCAGCGGCGCGGTCGCGGAGCCACGCGCGAGCTCGTGGCCGGTCTTCGCGACGTGGAACGTCTCCGGACCGGCTGCCTGCTCGAGAGGTGAGGATTCGGCTGCGGTTGGTGTGGCGACGATGAGAACGCTCATCAGCATGGCGCTCGCGAGCGCACGTGAACCTATTGGCGGCGTCATCCCCAACCTCTCCGCATGGACTGCCACCGTCCCACCCCGTGGTGCAGCAGTCAATATCAGTCAAGTTCAGAGAGGGTAGCGGCTCAGCTGCGTCCCATGCGCGGGATCGGCAACCTCGGCGACCGCGCGGAGCCGTCGATGACCTCGAGGCGCCCGGCCCGGTTCAGCGTGTGCAGGCGGCGCCCGGGCCACTGGTCCCCGGCCGTCAGGCGGCCGATCGATCGCTGTTCGTAGGCCTCCGGGTCGAGCCGCACGATCTCGGTCAGGGTCAGCGCGGAGCCGTAGCCGGCCGTTCCGTCCTGGGCGGGCCGCAGCAGCCGGCCACGGCTGTCGACCACCCGCCCGGCCGGCCGCGCGCTCGCGATGTCGAGCACCACAGGATTGTGCTGATGGGGCGTCCACGGGCCGCGCAGGGAGTCGGCGTACCAGAGGTGGAGGGCGTCCGAGCACGAGCCGCCGCGGCGTACCGTCGCCGACAGCCACCACCGCCCGTCGTGCCGGAACGGCGTGACGTCGCTCGCGTCGAGATCGCGCAACAGCACCGAGTCCAGGGTCCAGTGATGCGGGAAGTCCGTCGCCCGGTAGAGCTCGACGGTGCCCGCGGCCGAGGTCTCCGGGATCATCCACAGCTCGCCGGCGTCCTCGAGCACGAAGGGATAGGAGAGGTGTACGTCGTGGGTGAGCGCACGGACGGGCGTGCCCACCGGTCCGTGCTCGTCGAACTCGACGACCGAGATGACGCCGCGACCCACCCGGTGGTCGAAGTCCTCGACGAACAGGTACGTCCGCCCGTCCACCTCGATCGGGAACGGGTCGGCGTAGAAGTGGTGCCCGTCGTCGGGCAGGTCGGTCCAGCCAGAGGCGGGGTGCCGCATGGCGTCGATCGACCCGTCGCCGTCGACGAAGCGCCAGCCGACCCGCCAGTGCGGGGCGCGGTACAGCGCGCGGTAGGCACGCCTGGCCGGGGTGCTGGCGAGCAGGCGGGCCGCCTGCTTGGCGGGAGATCGAGGAGCAGCCTGGCCGACGTCGTCGACCGGGCTCTCCGGCAGGCGAAGGGGGTGACCACGCAGCGCCGCGAGCACCAGCGGGACGCACCCGGCGAGTACGTCGTCCAGCGCCGCCGCGATGACGCCCGGCCACTCGCTGCCCGGGCGGCCGCTGGCGACCACCTGTCCGGCATCGTCGACGACCTCGACCAGCGGGAAGCGTCCGGCGAGCAGAGCCTCCGCGGCGGCCCGCTCGCCCAGCCTGCCGTCGAACCGGAGCGACCAGCTACCGGTGCTCGCCACAGGTGAGCCGGTCAGGTCGAGGTGGATCGGCTGCACATCTTCGGGAGCCCGGGTCTCGAGATCGGCCAGCCGGCTCGGTGCGACCCGCGCGTAGCCGGCGGCAGGCAGCCGGTGGATCCGGCGCTCCAGCGCGAACAGGCGCTCGAGGTCACGGTCCGGCGGCGACGGTCGGGCGACCCACGTCACGCCGACGCTGGTGTCCGCGAGCTGCGAGACGGCTCGGGCCAGCTCGACCTGCCAACCGCGCAGGTCGCGGCTGGGTAGCCGAAGCCGGACGTGGGTCCGCCGGGTGACCGGCCTGGTGGTCGGCTGGGTGGTGGGCCGGTTCATCGGTTGGCTATCTCGCTGGGTCCGAACGCGGCGATCGCCAGATGACCGACGAGCTGCTCGGCGGCAGGCACGATCAGGCGGTGGACGACGGAGTGCGGGGCCTGGGGCTCCCCGTGGGCGTCCGGCACGTCGTGCGAGTGGACGGGGATCCGCCGCCAGGGCCGCGTGAGCACGGAGATCCGTTCGACGGCGGGCAGGTCGGTGAAGCCACGGCTGTGGTTCATCTGCATGGTCAGGCTGCGCAGACGCTCGTCGGTGGTGCGGCCCTTGACCTCACGGCACGCCCTGGCGGCCAGCTGGGCGGCCTCGCGCAAGGTGAAGGTCCGGTCGATCGACAGAGGCGGGGCCTGCTTGACGATCGCGGAGCGCAGCGAACGGTCGGCGGCCAGGATCAGGTCGGCGTTCTCGATCAGGTCATCGGTGAGGGGCCTGGACCGATGCAGCTCGAGCGCCCTGGAGACCATGCCGTTGGACCGGGCCAGCCGGGCGATCTCCGAACACGCTGGCTCGCCGGCCGCGGCGTTGACTCCTCCGCTGCGGACGATCACGTCGCCTCCGAACCGCTGGCCGAAGAGCGAGCGTTCGAGACTGACCGTCATCAGGGGCGAGCGGCACACGTTGGCCGAGCAGACGGTGAGGACGGTGAAGCTCATGATGTCTCCGGGCGGTTCGGACGTCGGAGGGTCAGCGCGACGCAGAGGAAGGTGATGAACGACGGAGACGCGTCGAACAGGCCGCTCTCCAGGATGCTGCGGCCCATGAGCAGGACCAGGAGCGCCACCGCGAGCGACCTCGTCGGCGGAAGCGAGCTGGCCGCCCGCGCCAGCGTGAGCAGCACCAGGAGCGCGAGCACGACGGTGCCCGCGACGCCGGCCTGGACCCAGGCGGAGACCCAGGTGCTGTCGAGGATCTGGTCGGTGCGGTACATCGCCGAGACCGGGATCTGCTTGACCGCGAGACCGACGCCGAGCACCTGCTCCGGAAGGGTGTCGGAGTAGTGGAACGCGGCGTTCCACGCCACCGTCCGGGAGTTCAAGGTGAGCACGCTGGCGGTGTCACCTCGCGTGGCGTAGCTGCTCATCACCGGCGTGAAGAACATGACGGCCATCAGCATGGGCACGGCCAGGACGCCGCAGCAGAACAAGGGCGTGGGAATGCGGGGAGCCATCAGGATCAGGACGACGACGGCCAGCCCCAGCATCACCAGGCCAGTCCGTGTGCCCGTGAGCCAGATGACTCCGAGTGCGGGCAGGATCAGCGCCACGTCGCGCGAGTTGGCCACCCGGTGGACGACGCGCCACATGATGCAGACCAGCGGCACGCTGATCAGGAGCGAGATCTCGTTGGCGTTGAGGGGTGGCAGTCCGCCGTAGAGGCGGCCGCCGGCCAGCGAGCCGATGCCGGTCAGCGACGCGAAGCCGGCCAGCAGCAGCATGGCCGCGGTGAGGGAGCTGAGCAGCTCCTCCATGGGGAAGGCACGGACCAGGAACACCACGGTGACCGAGATGATGATGACGCGGCTGGCGAGCACCGCTGTCGGGAACCCGGAGGTGTGCAGGGCGGCGCCGACCGTGGTGATGGAGAGGTAGAGCGCCAGCCAGGGCAGCGGTCCCACCCGGAACTGGGACCAGGAGGTCCCTCGCGGCGGCGTGGTCGCGGCCAGCCCCAGGGCGAGCATGCCGAGCGCGGCCTTGCCCATCACGACGATGTCGAGCCCGCCCGTGAAGTAGGTGCCCTTGCGCCAGGCCACGGAGGAGACGAGCAGCAACAGGCAGACGAGCAGCGCCCGCGCGGGTGGACGGCTGAGCGGCGAGATGGCCAGCGGGCCGACGGGTCGGGTCGGCTCGACTTCGGTGACGGTGGTGACGGTGGTGGTGGTCATGTCAGGGCCCGCTTCCGCACCGGCACGGCCACTTCGTCGAGGGCAGTCCGAGGCACGAGCAGCCGCTGCCGGCAGATGATCCCGGCGGCGACGGAGCCGGCCGACAGCAGCCACGGAGCGGCCGCGGTGGGGACCCCGAGCCACAGCAGCGCGATGGCCGTGGCGGTGAGCCCCAGCAGCGAGTCCACGACGCGCAGCCCGAAGACCTTCGCCTGGTCGCCGCGGACCGCGGCGAGGCTCCCATAGGGGAGTACGACGGCGCACGAGGCGGCGTACACGGCCCAGCCCAGGACGGCGAAGGTGTCGAGCTCGTAGCGGTTGTCGGTGAGGACCGAGCCGAGGAGGGGCACAGCCAGCGCGGCCATCGGCGCGATGGCACAGCAGCCGGCCAGCAGGACAGCCGCTCCCCGGTCGGCCCGGCGCAGCAGGAGCGACAACGGCTCGTCGCGCCCGGCGGCGTACGAGGAGAAGAGGTAGGCGCCGACGCCCT
The DNA here is from genome assembly GCA_963769475.1 of uncultured Actinomycetota bacterium. Taxonomy (GTDB): domain Bacteria; phylum Actinomycetota; class Actinomycetes; order Propionibacteriales; family Nocardioidaceae; genus Nocardioides. The sequence goes on from CAVYLX010000011.1 coordinate 1,004,953, forward strand.
GCACGAAGAGCATCGCGGGAGCGACGAAGATCCGGGCCGCCTCCAGCTGACCGACGGCCACCTGTCCTGCAGTGATCAGCACCAGCCAGCGCATCAGGTTCAGGGTCGTCGGCCGGACGAACTGCTGGACGGCTCGCCACGAGCCGAACGAGACGACAGCCTTCACGTCTCCCCACCGGCGGGCGGGGATCCTCCGCTCGGCGCGCGGGGAGTGAGCGCAGTGCGACGAGGCAGGCCACGACCTGCCCGATCCAGAGCGCGCCCAGGAAGTGGTTGAGAGTCAGGTCTCCGCCGCTCGCGAGCAACAGGAAGCCCAGGGCGACCAGGCAGGCCATGGAGTCGACGATGACCAGCCGCCAGTAGCGCTGGCAGGCCATCAGCGTGCGGCGGAGCAGGTCGGCCGCCATGAACGCCGCGGTGGCGCCGGCGAACAGCAGCGCGGTCGACACCGGCAGGGAGCCGAGGCTGGTCGCGAGCACGAACGCTGCGGTGGCGGCCAGCCCGATGGTCGTCAGTGCCAGCCAGGCCAGGGCGGACCGGATCTCGGGGTCGTGGCGGTCCAGGACGGTCAGGGAGTCGCCGACCAGGCCGGTGGAGACAGCGGTCGCGATCACGACCGAGCCGAAGAGCATGGCGAAGACGCCGAGACCCTCGGCCCCCAGGGCGCGAGCGGCCAGCAGCTGCAGGAGGAAGCTGCCGAAGGCAAGGGTGATCTGCGCAGCGACGGCCCCGACCGCGGCGGGCAGCCTGCGCCGCTCGGCGGGAACCGGCTTCATGTCAAGCTCGCGTCGTGTGTCGGCGCAGCCCTGTCGCGGTGCCGTGCGTGGACTCTCCGCTGTCCAGCTGTTTGCACAGCTGTTCGTAGCCGGCGGCCACCTCGAGCCAGTCGTAGCGGTTGGCGGCCCGGTTGCGGAAGTGGGTGCCGCGCTCCACCGCTTCCTCAGGCAGGACCTCGGCCGCGAACAGCAACGGCGGGATGTCGCCCAGGTTGGCGAAGTAGCGGCCGAACTCTCCGAGCACCTCCCGGTTGAAGTCGACGTCGTACGCGATGACGTCCGCCCCGGCCCCCATCGCCCGGAGCAGGGAGGGGTTGGTGCCGCCGACGCTGTGGCCGTGCAGGTAGGTGAGGCAGTTGCCGTACAGCTGGTCGAGCAGCTCCTGGTCCCACACGCCACCGAGCATCCGGATGCGTGGGTCGGACCCGGCCGCTTGCCGGACGCGAGCGGTGTAGGCGTCGGCGTACGGCGCCGACCCGACCACGAGCAGCGGCAGCTCGGCGCGCGAGTGCCGGTAGCCGGCGACGATCTCCTCGACGTGGTTCTCCTGCTCGAAGCGGGCCACGAGCAGGTGGAAGCCCTGCGGGGTGACCCCGAGCTCCGCCAGCCGGTGGCTGGCGGGTGTCACCTGGATGGGCGCGCCGTAGGTGAGCAGCTCGGTCTCGGCGCCGAACTCCTCCATGTAGTAGTCGGAGATGCCTTGCGCATCGGCGATCAAGGCGTCGGCCCAGCGGACGGCGTACGACTCGGCCCAGCGGTAGTAGCGGCGGCCGGCGCCGCCCCACTTCGCCCGGCGCCACTCCAGGCCGTCGACGTGCACGGCCACCGGTGTCCCGCTCATCCGTAGCAGCGGCAGGAACGGCGCGTTGGCGGCGTTGAAGACGATCGCGACGTCGTGGCGCGGGTGGGTCATCAGGTGCAGCGCCGACAGCGCCGTGTGGCTGAGGGTCTCGACGGCCTTCCCCTTGAGGTAGCGGCAGCTGGACCAGGTGCATCCCGAGGTACTCGTCCCGCTTCGAGCTCCCCTCCTCACCGGAGTCCCTGCAGTAGACGGTGACCTCGTGGCCGCGGGTGACCAGGCGCTGGCCGATCTCCTCGACCGCGGTCTCGAAGCCGCCGTAGTGCGCGGGAACTCCGCGGGTTCCGAGCATGGCGATGCGCATCTAGGCCTCCTGGGCGGCGAGTTGGGTGTCGAAGGAGCGGAGCTCGCGCCACCACTTGGCGAAGGCGATCGAGAGGAGCACCGCGTTCACGGCGAACATGAACGAGTAGGCGACGAAGAAGAGCTGTGACCAGGCCAGCAGCACGAACATCCAGCAGAAGACGCCGTAGTCGTTGGGCAGGAGCAGCCACATCCGCAGCGGGTTCTCGCGTCGTGCGGGAGTACGCCGCCCCACGCCGTTGGCCTGGCGCAGGAACGGCAGCAGGATGATGCCGAAGAAGCAGGTCACGTCGACCACCAGGAAGGCCATCGGCACCACGAGGGCGGCATCCGACTCGATGGGCGCGAATCGGTAGAACGACACGAGCACGGCCAGGTGGAGGACGCAGGTCTTGATGCAGTCGAACGTGTGGTCCAGCCACTCGCCCGCTGCGGACCCGCCGCCCCGGAGCCGGGCCAGCTGGCCGTCGACGGAGTCCATGACGTAGCCGAGCGCGAGCAGCACAGCCACCGCGAAGCCGAGCAGCACCGAAGGCTCACCGACGATGAGCAGCGCCAGCGCCGTCGCCGAGAGACTCCCGCTGATCAGGGTCGCGGCGTTGGGGGACAGGCCGTAGACGTGGGCCGCGGCGGCGACCCGGCGGGCGGCCGGGCGGTTGATCAGCCGGGAGTACGCCGGCGTACCGAGGGCCGACTTCTGGGCCCTGCCCAGCGCGTCGAAGTTGGCGCGGTAGGTGGTCCGCTCCGGCGGGGTGGCGGTCTCGGTCGGTGTCTCGTTCGGCGTCGTCGACAGCACCATTCGCCCGCCTCCCAACGTTCGCTCGCGGGACTCGGGTCGGCACCACCCCGAACGGGCGCTCGGTCGAGCTCCCATGTCCTCGATCGGAACGTAAAGGCGGGGGAGGGCGTGCGAGCCGCCCGAGGCGGGACGTCGCCAATTTTGGGGGTGGAACCGTCCACATACCCCGCACGTGGGCCCGATCGCGTTCAGTGACGCCGAGCGCCTAGCGATGGGGATTTCCGTGGAGATGCAGCGCACAGTTCTGATGGCCAATCCGTCTGCCGACGTGTACGGCGCCGACCTCCAGCTGCTCGAAAGCGTCGTCGCGCTGCGCGACCACGGCTGGCGGGTGGTCGTGGCGGTGCCCTCTGCGGGGCCGCTGGTCGAGCGGCTGACCGCCCTCGGGGCCGAGGTCGAGCTCCTGCCGTTCCCCGTCCTGCGACGGGCGGATGTGTCCGCGCGCGGACTGGCCTCGCTGGCCGGCGGCACGCCCTCGGCGGTGGCCAGGATGCGCCGGCTGGTCCGGCGCGTGCGGCCCGAGCTGATCTACGTCAACACGATCACGCTGCCGTGGTGGCTGCTCGTGGCTCGCTCGTCTGGTCTGCCCAGCGTCTGCCATGTCCATGAGGCCGAGGCCCGCGACCACCGCCTGGTGCGGCGGGCGCTCGCGGCGCCGCTGGCGCTCGCCGACGCGACGATCGTCAACAGCACGGCAACCCTCGACGTGACGGCCGATGCGGCGCCGTACCTCTGGCGCCGGCTCCGCCTCGTCCACAACGGCGTCCGCGGTCCGTCGTCGGCTCCGGCGCCCCGCCGGACCGCAGGTCCGTTCCGGCTGCTCGTGGTCGGGAGGCTCTCGCCGCGGAAGGCGCCCGACGTGGCGATCGAAGCCATCGCGCTGCTGCAAGCGGAGGGCCGCGACGTACGGCTCGAGCTCTGTGGGACCCCGGGCCCCGGACATGAGGAGTACTTCTCCGAGCTGTGCGCCCGCGCGCAGCACGAGGACCTGGGGGGAGCGGTGTCCTTCATCGGCTATCAGTCGCCGATCTGGCCATCGTTGGATCGCGCTGACGTTCTGGTGGCGCCGTCGTTGGGAGAGTCCTTCGGTAATGCAGTGGTCGAAGGACAGCTCGCCCGGCGCCCGGTCATCGCCAGCGCGGTCCAGGGGCATCTCGAGACCGTGGAGCACGGGATCACCGGGCTCCTGGTGCCGGCCCGTGACCCCGCGGCTCTTGCCGCAGCAGTCGCCCGGCTCGATGGACGAGCCGGGGACCGCAGCGCAGCTGGCGCTGCTCGGCATGCGGCGAGCCGAGGAGAGGTTCGGGCTGCAGCGCTACTCCGAGGGGATCGCCGCGGTGGTCAGCGACGTGGTGAAGCGGCCGGCACCGGCCCCGGTAGCCGACCGGGCCAAGGTCGTTCAGACCTGAACTTCCCCGACCTTCTCGACGAGCTCCTGCAGGGCGAGCCGCAACAGCGTGCTCGAGGTCTGCTCGGTGTAGGGGAAGTAGACGACCTCGACGCCGACGAGCGAGAAGCGCCGCTCGAGCAGGTCGCCCTGGGGCGTGCCCCGCCAGTCGTCTCCCTTGAAGATGCGGTTGAAGCCGAGGGCGCGCCAGGCCACGAGCTTGTCGGGCACCAGCTCCACATGCACCTGGTCGACGATGCTCAGCGCGCCGACGATGTCGACGCGTTCGTCGAGCGGGATCACGGGTTGGGTGCCCTTGACCAGCGCACAGAGCTCGTCGGAGACGACACCGGCGATCAAGTAGTCGCAGCTCGCCCGAGCCCGACGGAGAAGGTTCAGGTGGCCCACGTGAAACAGGTCGTAAGCCCCCGGGGCATACCCCACGACATTGCCCATCAGATTTCGTCCTCCCGTAGCGAGCGAGTCCTACCGAACCTAGAGACCGTCGGAGCCGGGCTTCACGTCTCGCGATCGAATTACCCATAACAGGGGAGGCCTCCGGGAGCCTCGTAGAGTGAGGGCATTCACCCCCCGTCATTCGTGATCGGGGGCTTCCCGCATTTGATCTGACTCGCTTTCGGAACTCCAGGAGCACCTGTGTCACTCGCCGGCCTCGCCGACGCCGTCCTCGCCGACGCCACGCTCGCCTCCGCTGTCGCGGATGCGCGGGGCGGGACGGTGCGCGCCCTCGACCTCACCGGACCGGAGGCGCTGCGGCCGTTCCTGGTCGCGGGCTTGGTGCGGGCCGGCCGAACCGTCCTGGCGGTCACCGCAACCTCGCGCGAGGCCGAGGACCTGGTCGCGTCCCTGGGCGACCTGGTCGACCCGGCGCAGGTCGGCTACTACCCGAGCTGGGAGACGCTGCCGCACGAGCGGCTCAGCCCGCGCAGCGACACGGTCGGCCAGCGGCTGGCCATCCTGCGCCGGCTGCGGCACCCCGGCACCGACCCGAGCAACGGTCCGCTGTCGGTCGTGGTCGCGCCGGTGCGGTCGGTGCTGCAGCCGCAGGTGAAGGGACTCGGCGACCTCGAACCGGTCGAGCTCGCGACGGGTGACTCCGCTCCGCTCGAAGACGTCGTACGCCGGCTGGCGGATGCGGCGTACACGCGGGTCGACCTGGTGGAGAAGCGCGGCGAGTTCGCGGTGCGCGGCGGCATCATCGACGTCTTCCCGCCGACCGAGGAGCACCCGGTGCGGGTCGAGCTGTGGGGCGACGACGTGGAGGAGATCCGCTCGTTCTCGGTGGCCGACCAGCGGACCCTCGACAAGGTCGAGCGCCTGTGGGCGCCGCCGTGTCGCGAGCTCCTGCTCACCGACGAGGTACGCCGGCGGGCGGCCGAGCTCGGCGCGCAGCACCCCCAGCTCCTCGAGCTCACCGACAAGATCGCCGCGGGCATCGCGGTCGAGGGCATGGAGTCGCTCGCGCCCGTGCTGGTCGACGAGATGGAGCTGCTGGTCGACCTGATGCCGGCCGACACCAATGTGCTGGTGCTCGACCCCGAGCGGGCCCGCAGCCGGGCCCACGACCTGGTCGCCACCAGCGAGGAGTTCCTCGGGGCGAGCTGGGCGGCGGCAGCAGGTGGCGGCACCGCCCCCATCGACCTGGGCGCCGCGTCGTACCAGTCCCTCGGCGACGTCCGCCTGCACACCCTCGACCTCGACAAGCCCTGGTGGACGCTCAGCCCCTTCGGCCTGGACCACGACCAGGACACCGGGCTCCAGCTACCTCATCGACCCGTCGACCACTACCGCGGTGACGTGGAGAAGGCGATCGCGGACCTGGAGGGGTGGCGGGCCGACGGGTACCGGACGGTGGTGCTCTACCCCGGGCACGGACCGGCCCAGCGGATGGTCGAGATGCTGGGGGAGCACGACGTGCCGGCCCGGTTCGTCGAGGCGGTCGCGACCGGCGAGCGCCGACGGCGTCGTCGAGGTCACCTGCGGTGCCCTCACCAGTGGCTTCGTCGACGACCAGAACCGGATCGCGCTGCTCACCGGCGAGGACATCTCCGGCCAGCGCGCCTCGACCCGCGACATGCGGAAGATGCCGGCCCGGCGCAAGCGGCAGATCGACCCGCTCGAGCTCACCACCGGCGACTACATCGTCCACGAGCAGCACGGCGTCGGCCGGTTCGTGGAGATGAAGCAGCGCGAGGTGCAGGGCGCGACCCGCGAGTACCTCGTGCTCGAGTACGGCCCGTCGAAGCGCGGCGGCCCGCCGGACCGGCTGTTCGTGCCGGCCGACGCGCTCGACCAGGTGACCCGCTACGTCGGCGGCGAGCAGCCCAGCCTGGACCGGCTCGGCGGTGGCGACTGGGCCAAGCGCAAGGGCCGGGCCCGCAAGGCGGTCCGCGAGATCGCGGCCGAGCTGATCAAGCTGTACGCCGCGCGCCAGGCCACCAAGGGCTTCGCGTTCGGGCCGGACACGCCCTGGCAGCGCGAGCTCGAGGACGCCTTCCCGTTCACCGAGACGCCCGACCAGCTGACCACCGTCGACGAGGTCAAGTCCGACATGCGGCAGACGGTGCCGATGGACCGGCTGGTCTGCGGCGACGTCGGCTACGGCAAGACCGAGATCGCGGTGCGGGCGGCGTTCAAGGCGGTGCAGGACGGCAAGCAGGTAGCAGTGCTGGTGCCGACCACGCTGCTGGTGACGCAGCACCTCAGCACGTTCAGCGAGCGGATGAGCGGCTTCCCGGTCGTGGTCAAGGGGCTCAGCCGCTTCCAGACCGACAAGGAGGCGCGCGAGGTCATGGCCGGCCTGGCCGAGGGCAGCATCGACATCGTGGTCGGCACCCACCGCCTGCTCAGCCCGGACATCAAGCTGAAGGACCTCGGCCTGATCGTGGTCGACGAGGAGCAGCGGTTCGGTGTCGAGCACAAGGAGCAGATGAAGCGGCTCCGCACCAGCGTCGACGTGCTGAGCATGAGCGCCACCCCGATCCCGCGCACCCTGGAGATGGCGATCACCGGCATCCGCGAGATGTCGACGATCACCACCCCGCCCGAGGAGCGGCACCCGGTGCTGACCTACGTCGGCGGCTACGAGGACCGCCAGGTCACCGCCGCCGTACGCCGGGAGCTGCTGCGCGACGGCCAGGTCTTCTACATCCACAACCGGGTGAACTCGATCGAGAAGGCGGCGGCCAAGATCCGCGAGCTGGTGCCGGACGCGCGGGTGGCGGTGGCGCACGGGCAGATGGGGGAGCACCTGCTGGAGCAGGTGATGCTGGACTTCTGGGAGAAGCGCTTCGACGTGCTGGTCTGCACCACGATCGTCGAGTCCGGCCTCGACGTCTCCAACGCCAACACGATGATCATCGAGCGCGCGGACACGCTCGGCCTCAGTCAGCTGCACCAGCTGCGCGGGCGGGTGGGTCGTAGCCGCGAGCGCGCCTACGCCTACTTCCTCTATCCCACCGAGAAGCCGCTGACCGAGACCGCCCACGAGCGGCTGGCCACCCTGGCCCAGCACTCCGACCTCGGTGGCGGCATGGCGATCGCGATGAAGGACCTGGAGATCCGCGGCGCCGGCAACCTGCTCGGCGGCGAGCAGTCCGGCCACATCGCCGACGTCGGCTTCGACCTCTACGTGCGACTGGTCGGCGAGGCCGTGCAGGACTTCCGGGGCGACGCCGAGCCCGAGCTCAACGAGGTGCGGATCGAGCTGCCGGTCGACGCGCACCTGCCCCACGACTACATCTCGAGCGAGCGGCTGCGGCTCGAGATGTACAAGCGCCTGGCCGAGGTCCGCTCCGACGACGACGTCGACCTGCTGGCCGAGGAGATGCTCGACCGCTACGGCGAGCCGCCGCAGGAGGTGGTCTCGCTCCAGCTGGTGGCCCGGCTGCGCGCCCGCGCCCGCCAGGCCGGCGTCGGCGAGCTCACCATCGCCGGCAAGAACGTGCGCTTCGGACCCGTCTCGCTTCCGGACTCCCGTGTGGTCCGGCTCAACCGGCTGTACCCGAAGTCGATCGTGAAGTCGGAGGCTGGCACGATCCTGGTGCCGCGCCCGGGCATTCCGGGGGCGACCGGCCAACCGCTGACCGGAGTGGCCCTGCTTGAATGGGCCCGCGGTGTGATCGACGCCGTCATCGACCCACGGGAGAGCAAGGAGTCCGCGTGAGCCCCACCCTTCGACGCGCCGTCGCCGGCGTCGCCGTTGCCGGCCTCGCCTTGAGCGGGTGCGGCGTGGGCGAGGATTCTCTCGGCCCCGGCCTCGCGGCCCAGGTCGGAGACACCAGCATCGAGCTCGACCAGGTCGACGACGCAGCGGCCGACCTGTGCGACATGATCACCTTCCTCTCGAAGGAAGGCACGTCTCCGGCTGTGCCTGGCGCGGTCATCCGCGACAACTCGCTCCAGTACGTCGTCCTGCGCGAGCTGGGCAACCAGCTCGGGGAGGAGTACGGCGTGGAGGCGGGTGAGGCCTACCGCAGCTCACTCGACACCAACGAGTCGCAGCTGGCCGGGTTCGGCGTCGACAGCGATCTGCTCGACGAGGTGGTGCCGACGCTCAGCTCCGGCGACTACTTCCTCGACATCATCCAGCAGATCGGGCGGGACGAGCTCGGCCTGTCCTCCGCGGAGGACACCGAGCAGCAGGGCATCGGCAAGGGACTCGAGATCGCTCAGGAGTGGGAGACCGACCACGGCCTCGAGGTCAACCCGCGGTTCTCGAGCCTGAGCATCGGCGACCTCGACGAGATCGTGGTCAGCGACATCCAGCAGCTGTCGGTGCCCGTGAGCGACTTCGCCAAGCAGGCGGTCGAGGGCGTCGACCCGGCGGACCCGGCCAACCCGGACACGTCGTACGTCGACTCGTTGCCGGAATCCCAGCGCTGCGGGTGAGCGACGGCGACTCGCTGGTCGAGTTCCTGGCAGTGATGCGCCGGCTCCGCGCCGAGTGCCCGTGGAAACGGGAGCAGACCCACCGCTCGCTGGCGCGCTACCTGCTCGAGGAGACCCACGAGACGCTGGAAGCGCTCGACACCGGCTCCGCCGAGCACCTGCGTGAGGAGCTCGGCGACCTGCTGCTGCAGATCTACTTCCACGCCGTGATCGCCGAGGAGACCGGCGCCTTCACCATCGACGACGTCGCCCGCGGCATCACCGAGAAGATGGTGCGCCGCAACCCGCACGTCTTCGGCGACGGCTCCGCGACGCCGGCCGACGCTCGCGAGGTCAACGAGCTCTGGGAGTCGGTCAAGGCGGTCGAGAAGGACCGCGCGTCGGTCACCGACGGCATCGCGCCGACCCTCCCCGCGCTGCTCTACGCCGACAAGGTGCTGGACCGGCTGGAGCGAGCAGGGAGTGATCGGCGGTCGAGCTTGTCGAGACCCGACGACCTCGGCGACCGGCTGCTGGCCCTCGTGGCGGAGGCCCGCCAGGACGGCACCGATCCCGAGCAGGCCCTGCGCGACGCCGTACGCCGGCTGGTCGGCGACGCCTAGCTCTAGCTCTTCTCGATCTCGTCGTCGTCGGAGGCGTGGACCTCGGGCTGGCCGAGCACGGCGCGCCCGGCCTCGAGCCGCGCGACCGGCACCCGGAACGGCGAGCAGGAGACGTAGTCCAGCCCGATCTGGTGGAAGAAGTGGATCGACTCGGGATCCCCTCCGTGCTCGCCGCACACACCGGTCTTCAGGTCCGGGCGCGTGCGCCGTCCCTCCTCGGTGGCGAGCTCGACCAGGCGGCCGACACCGTCCACATCCAGGCTCTCGAACGGCGACACCGTGAAGACGCCCTTGTCGAGATAGGCCGCGAAGAACGCCGCCTCCACGTCGTCGCGGGAGAACCCCCACGTGGTCTGGGTCAGGTCGTTGGTGCCGAAGGAGAAGAACTCCGCCGCCTCCGCCACCCGGAACGCCGTGAGTGCTGCTCGCGGCAGCTCCACCATGGTGCCGATCGGGATCTCCAGCTGCACGCCCTCGCTGGCGCAGACCTCAGCGAGCACGGCGTCCGCCTCGTCGCGCACCAGGTGCAGCTCCATGACCGAGCCGACCAGCGGCACCATGATCTCGGGCCGCGGCTTCTTGCCGGCCTTCACCAGGTGTGCCGCGGCCTGGGCGACGGCGCGCACCTGCAGCTCGAACAGCCCCGGGATGGTCAGCCCCAGCCGGACCCCGCGCAGCCCGAGCATCGGGTTCGACTCGTGCAGGCGCTCGACTGCCGCGAGCAGCCGCACGTCGTTGTCGTCCACCTCCCCGCGCTCCTTCGCCAGCGCCACCTTGACCATCAGCTCGGCCCGGTCGGGGAGGAACTCGTGGAGCGGCGGATCCAGCAGCCGGATGGTGGTCGGGAGCCCGTCCATCGCGGTGAGCAGCTCCTCGAAGTCCTGCGTCTGCGGGCCGACCAGCTCGGCCAGCGCCGCGTCGCGGTCGCTCGGGTTGTCGGCCAGGACGACGCGTTCGATGAGGGGACGGCGGTCGCCCAGGAACATGTGCTCGGTGCGGCACAGGCCCACGCCCTCGGCCCCCATCCGCCGGGCCCGGCCGGCGTCCTCGCCGGTGTCGGCGTTGGCCCGCACCCGCAGCCGGCGGATGCTGTCGGCGTGGGTCAGCAGCCGGTCGACGGCCCGGACCACGTCGGCGGTGCCTTCGTCCACCGCGGCCACGGCAGTCTCGAGACCTTCCTCGAGGTAGAGCACCACCGGCGACGGCACGACGGGGAGCTCGCCGACGAAGACCTCGCCGGTCGAGCCGTCGATGGACAGTACGTCGCCCTCGCGCACGCTCACTCCGTCGGCGCGGGCCTCCAACGCCCCACTGTCGACCACGAGCGACTCGGCGCCACAGACCGCGGTCTTGCCCATGCCCCGGGCCACCACCGCCGCGTGGGAGGTCTTGCCGCCGCGGCTGGTCAGGATGCCGGTCGCCGCGATCATCCCCTCGAGGTCCTCGGGGTTGGTCTCCTTGCGCACCAGGATCACCCGCTCGCCCCGGGCCTGCCACGCCACCGCCGTTGCGGAGTCGAACACCACCTTGCCCGACCGCGGCACCCGGCGAGGCGGCCATCCCTCGGGTCAGCAGGTTGCGCTCGGCGCCGGCGTCGAACTGAGGGAACATCAGCTGCGCCAGCTGGGCGCCGGCGACGCGCTCGAGCGCCTCGTCCAGGGTGATCAGGTGCTCGTCGACGAGCTGGGTGGCGATCCGGAAGGCGGCCGCGGCGGTCCGCTTGCCCACCCGGGTCTGCAGCATCCACAGCTTGCCGCGCTCGACCGTGAACTCGATGTCGCACAGGTCGCGGTAGTGGGTCTCCAGGCGGCGCATGATCTTGTGCAGCTGCTTGTAGGAGTCCGGGTCGAGCTTGCTGAAGTCCTCCAGCGACAGCGTGTTGCGGATGCCGGAGACCACGTCCTCACCCTGGGCGTTGACCAGGTAGTCGCCGTACTGCCCCGGCATGCCGGTGGCGGGGTCCCGGGTGAAGCAGACCCCCGTGCCCGAGGTCGACCCGAGGTTGCCGAACACCATCGTGCAGACGTTGACGGCGGTGCCGAGGTCGTGAGGGATCCGCTCACGGCGGCGGTAGAGGCGCGCGCGGTCGGTGTTCCAGGAGTCGAACACCGAGCGGGTGGCCAGCTCCAGCTGCTGGCGTGGCTGCTGCGGGAACTCCTTGCCGGTGTGGTCGACGATCAGCTGCTTGAACTCCTCGACGAGCTTCTGCAGATCGTCGGCTTCCAGCTCGACATCGGTCTCGACCCCCTTGCGCTGCTTGGCCGAGTCCAGCGCCGACGCGAACGCCTCGCCGTCGACTCCCAGGACGGTCTTGCCGAACATCTGGATCAGCCGGCGGTAGGAGTCCCAGGCGAACCGCTCGTCTCCCGAGGCCTCCACCAGCCCCAGGACCGAGCGGTCGTTGAGGCCGACGTTGAGGACCGTCTCCATCATGCCGGGCATCGAGTACTTGGCTCCGGAGCGGACGCTCACCAGCAGCGGATCGACCGCGTCTCCGAGCCGGCGCCCGACCTCGTCCTCCAGCCAGCGCAGGGCCTGGGTGACCTGGACCCGCAGCTGGTCGGGCTCGCGTCCCTTCTCCAGGTAGTGACGGCAGGCGTCGGTGGTGATCGTGAACCCGGGCGGCACCGGCAGGCCGAGCCTCGTCATCTCGGCGAGGTTCGCGCCCTTGCCGCCGAGCAGGTCCTTCTGGTCCTTGTTGCCCTCGTCGAAGCGGTAGACGAGCTTGGTTGCGGAGCGTTTCACGGTTGGCCTCGAGCCCTAGGTGACGAAGGGTGATGTCCGACCTGTTGATGATCGAACGCCATCGCCGCTGGCGCAACGGTCAGGCCCCGTCGGACGCGGGCAGGCCGATAATCTGCGTGGGTGATTCTCGTGCACCCGAGCACCGGCGAGGCGCTGGGCTGGTGGGCCGGGCGCAGGGAGCGCCGCCATCGCCGCAGCGGTGAGCGGCTCGCCGATCACGCGCAGCACCTCTGCGACGAACGGCTGCGGTACGGCGCGCTGCTGACCCGGCAGGGTCAGCGGAAGGGCCAGCCCTGGGTCCTCGCGTTCGGTGCGACCCGGGCCTGGGTGCTGCTGGGTGGTCGCAACCACCCCGACCGGGCCGAGGAAGTGATCGCGGAGCTGCCGCGCGCCCGGGTGAGCATCGGTGAGGCGGCGGGCAAGGAGCGGGTGCTGGGGTTCGTCCCGGTCCGGCTCGTCGAGCTCGGCCTGCCGAACGGCGACCGGGAGCTCATGCGTCCCGACACGCTCTCGCTCCAGGCGATGCACGTGCTCAACACGCTGCCCACGGAGCCGGCGTACCTGGTGGACGACGGCGGTCTCGAACGCGTCGAGCCCGACGGGCGAGGGTTCCGGGTGGCCTGGGAGACGCTGCGCCAGGTCACCCTGGTGCGGCCGACCGCGGAGAGCTGGGAGGCCGTGCAGTTCACCGGTCAGGACGCCGAGCTGGTGGTGCCGTTCGAGGCCATGCGGGAGGCGATCTGGGAGCGGGTGCGGAAGCTGCCGGGCACCAACGCGGCGATCGTCGACGCCGCGGCCTGGCGCACCGGCGGCGGCGACGGGCAGGTGTGGTGGCGGGGCATGGACACCGACCCGGACTCCGTCCCGTAGTCGGCACTAGGCTGGACCGGCCCCCACCGGACAACGTTCAGGAGCAGCACCGTGGCATCGATCGAAGCTGTCGGAGCCCGCGAGATCCTCGACTCGCGCGGCAACCCCACTGTCGAGGTCGAGGTGCTCCTCGACGACGGATCGTTCGCCCGGGCGGCGGTGCCGAGCGGTGCCTCCACGGGCGCGTTCGAGGCGGTGGAGCTCCGCGACGGCGGCGACCGCTACCTCGGCAAGGGCGTCCACACGGCCGTCAACGCGGTGATCCAGACGATCGGGCCCGCCATCGAGGGCCTGGCGGCCGATGACCAGCGGGTGATCGACCAGACCATGCTCGAGCTCGACGGCACGCCCAACAAGGCCAAGCTCGGCGCCAACGCGATCCTCGGCGTCTCTCTCGCCGTCGCCCGCGCCGCGGCCGACTCGGCACAGCTGCCGCTCTACCGCTACGTCGGCGGCCCCAACGCCCACCTGCTGCCGGTGCCGATGATGAACATCCTCAACGGCGGCGCCCACGCCGACAGCAACGTCGACGTGCAGGAGTTCATGATCGCGCCGATCGGCGCGCCCACGTTCAAGGAGGCGCTGCGCTCGGGCGCCGAGGTCTACCACGCGCTGAAGTCGGTGCTGAAGAAGAAGGGCCTGTCCACCGGTCTGGGCGACGAGGGCGGCTTCGCCCCCAACCTGGACTCCAACCGCGCCGCGCTCGACCTGATCGCCGAGGCAGTCGAGGCCTCTGGCCAGAAGCTCGGCACCGACATCGGCCTCGCGATGGACGTCGCCGCCAGCGAGTTCCACGCCGACGGCGGCTACACCTTCGAGGCCACCCCCAAGACCAGCGCCGAGATGATCGCCTACTACGCCGAGCTCGTGGCGGCGTACCCGATCGTCTCCATCGAGGACCCGCTCGACGAGGACGACTGGGACGGCTGGAAGGCACTCACCGACCAGCTCGGTGACAAGATCCAGATCGTCGGCGACGACCTGTTCGTCACGAACGTCGAGCGGCTCCAGCGCGGCATCGACGGCGGCAACGCCAACGCGATGCTGGTGAAGGTCAACCAGATCGGCTCGCTCACCGAGACCCTCGATGCGGTCGAGCTCGCGCACCGGGCCGGCTTCCGCAACATGATGAGCCACCGCTCCGGCGAGACCGAGGACACCACGATCGCCGACCTCGCGGTGGCGGTGAACTGCGGGCAGATCAAGACCGGCGCCCCGGCCCGGTCGGACCGGGTGGCGAAGTTCAACCAGCTGCTGCGGATCGAGGACGAGCTCGGCGACGCAGCGCGCTACGCCGGTGCGGCCGCGTTCCCGCGATACACGGGCTGAACGAGGCAGACTCGGGTCCATGCCTTCCGACCGTCCCCGCACGCCCCGAGACGGGCGGCGGCGCCCGAGCACCGGGCGACGCACGGGTCCGGGACGCGAGGCCGCTGCCGCGGGGTGCCCGTCCACTGGCGCCCAGCGCGGCCGCCGTGGAGCGCAAGCGCCCCCGGTTCACCGGCCGCGCCGCGATCCTCGTGGTCGTGCTCGCGGTGCTCGCGGTCTCCTACGCGTCGTCGCTGCGCGCCTACCTCCAGCAGCGCTCGCACATCGGCGACCTGAAGGAACAGATCGCCGAGCGGCGGGCCAGCATCGACGAGCTCGAGGGTGAGAAGGCCCGCTGGCAGGACGAGGCCTACGTCCGGCAGCAGGCCCGCAAGCGGTTCGGCTACCTGATGCCCGGCGAGACGTCGTACGTCGTCCTGGACGAGAACGGCAACCCGGTCGACTCGGACAACGAGCTGACCGATCCCAGCTCCGTCGGGCAGGAAACGCCCGAAGCGGTCTACGCCGACGTGTGGGAGTCGGTGAAGCTGGCCGGCAACCCGCCCGAGCAGGAGCCGCCGCCGCTGAGCGAGATCGACGGTTCGAAGGACCGCGCCGGCCAGTGATCGATCCCGCCGACGAGGAGACCGTCGCGCAGCAGCTCGGCCGGCCGCCGCGGTCGATCCACGCCGTCGGTCACCGCTGCCCGTGCGGCAACCCCGACGTGGTCACCACCGAGCCGCGGCTGCCCAACGGCACGCCGTTCCCGACGACCTTCTACCTCACCTGCCCGCGCGCGGCCTCGAAGATCGGGACGCTCGAGGGATCGGGGCTGATGAAGGAGATGGAGGCCCGGCTGGCCGAGGACGCCGACCTCGCCGCGGCCTACCGCGCCGCGCACGAGTCCTACCTCGCCTTCCGCTCGACCCTCGGTGAGGTGCCCGAGATCGAGGGGATCACGGCCGGTGGCATGCCCGACCGGGTCAAGTGCCTGCACGTGCTCGCCGCCCATTCGCTGGCCGCCGGCCCGGGCGTCAACCCGCTCGGCGACGAGGTGCTCGAGCTGCTGGGGGAGTGGTGGGCGAGCGGCCCGTGCATCGCAGTTGAGTGACACCGTTGCGGCCATAGATTGCGGCACCAACACCATCAAGCTGCTCATCGGCGCGCTGCCCGAGGTCACGGTCCGTGAGTCGCAGATCGTGCGGCTCGGGCAGGGCGTGGACCGCACCGGGCGGCTCGACGAGCACGCGCTGCGACGGACCTTCGACGCGATCGACGAGTACGCCGCGCTGATCGAGGAGCACGGCGTGGAGCGGATCCGCTTCTGCGCGACCTCCGCCACCCGCGATGCGGCCAACTCCGAGGTCTTCTCCGACGGGGTCTTCGCCCGGCTGGGGGTCCGGCCGGAGGTGCTGAGCGGCGCCGAGGAGGCGGCGCTGGCCTTCGACGGCGCGGTCCGCAACCTCGCGATCGCTCCCGCTCACCCGGTGCTGGTCGTCGACATCGGCGGAGGCTCCACCGAGCTGGTGCTCGGCACGCACGAGCCGGAGTCGTCGGTCTCGATGGACATCGGGTCGGTCCGGCTGCACGAGCGCCACCTGCACGACGACCCGCCGACCGCCGAGCAGGTCGCGGCCTGCGTGGCCGACATCGACGCTGCCCTGGACGCCTGCCCGGTGTCGCCGGAGGACGCCGCGACGGTGGTCGGCGTCGCCGGCACGGTGACCACGATCGCGGCCGCAGCACTCGACCTGCCGGCGTACGAGCGAGAGGCGATCGACCAGCAGGTGATCCGGGTCGACGCGGTGCACGAGGTCGCCGAGCGGCTCGTCGCGATGACGCTCGCAGAGCGGCTGGCCCTGCCCTACATGCATCCCGGCCGCGCCGACGTCATCGACGCGGGAGCGCTGATCCTGTCGCGGGTGCTGCGGCGTACGCCGCTCGAGACGCTGGTCATCTCCGAGTCCGACATCCTCGACGGCATCGCCTGGTCGATCGCGTTTGGCTAGGCCGTGGCTGGCTACCGGGGGACATGACTCAAGCAATGCCCTCACCCCAGCCGACAGGCGACGAGCCGCTCGGGGCGCTCGTGCACCGACTGTCCGAGCAGGTCCCCGAGCTGATCCGCAGCGAGCTGCGGCTGGCCCAGGCCGAGCTCAAGGAGAAGGGGAAGAGCGCCGGCATCGGCGCGGGTGCCTTCGGAGCCGCCGGCCTGCTCGCCCTCTACGGCGTCGCCTGCCTGCTGGCCGCGGCGATCATCGCGCTCGCCCTCGCGGTCGAGCCGTGGCTGGCCGCCCTGATCGTGGGTGTCGTGCTCCTGGCCGCGGCGGGCGTCGCCGGCCTGACCGGTAAGAAGAAGGTGGAGCAGGCGACCCCGCCCGCACCCGAACAGGCCATCGCCGGGATCAAGGAGGACGTCGCGACGGTCAAAGGAGGTCACCGCCGATGAGCAACAACGAGACCCAGCACCTGGCCGCCGACATCGATCGTCAGCGCGACCAGCTCGCCGACACCGTCGACGCGCTGCAGCACAAGCTCGACGTCAAGGCACAGGCCAAGCACAAGGCCGACGAGCTCCGCGACCGGCCGGAGCTGATCGCGGCCGGACTGGCGCTGGCCGCTGTCGTGGTCGGTGTCATCGTGTGGCGTCGGCGACACTGACTTTCTAAGGAGACCAACCATGAAGAAGACGCAGATCCTGTTCGCCGCCGGTGTCGGCTACGTCCTGGGCGCCCGCGCCGGCCGCGGCCGCTACGAGCAGATCAAGTCCGGCGCGCAGAAGCTTGCCGACGATCCGCGCGTGCAGGCCGCCAAGGACAAGGCCACCGACGCTGCGAAGGAGAAGGCCGGCGAGGTGGCGCATGCCGCGGCCGACAAGGTACGCCGCGAGGCCTCGATCCAACCTGGCCCCTGACGCTCCCGCACCCGGCGACGGGCGAGCGGTTTCCGTCGCCGGTCCCGCCCGGCACCGGGTGGCCCGGTGACCCGGCGGCCTTCGCCGGCAGTGGTGATCCGCTGGACGAGCTCGGCGCCGAGATCAGCGTCTGCCGGCGCTGCCCGCGGTTGGTCGAGTGGCGGGAGCGGGTGGCCGTCGAGAAGCGGGCCTCCTTCGCCGACCAGCCCTACTGGGGCCGCCCGATCGCCGGCTGGGGCGCGCGCGACCCGCGACTGCTGATCGTCGGCCTCGCCCCCGCCGCCCACGGCGCCAACCGCACCGGCCGCGTCTTCACCGGCGACCGCTCCGGCGACTGGCTCTTCGCTTCTCTCTTTCGGGTCGGCCTCGCCAACCAGCCGACCAGCGTGCACGCCGCCGACGGCCTCGAGCTGCTCGGCGCGCGGATGGTCGCCACCGTGCGCTGCGCGCCGCCGCAGAACAAGCCCACCACCGAGGAGCGCGAGCGCTGCGCCCCATGGCTGGACGCCGAGCTCGCCCTGGTGGCCGGCGACCTGCGCTGCGTCGTGGCCCTCGGCTCCATCGGCTGGGACGCCACCCTCCGTGCCTTCCGCTCGGCCGGCTGGGACGTGCCGCGCCCCAAGCCGAGGTTCGGCCACGGCGCCGAGGCCGCGCTCGGCCGGCCTCCTGGTGACGCCGGCCCTGCCGTCGTACTCCTCGGCAGCTATCACCCCAGCCAGCAGAACACCTTCACCGGCAAGCTCACCGAGCAGATGCTGGACGACGTGTTGGGCCGGGCCGCTGGAATGATGCTCTAGCCCCCGTATCCCAATCGGCAGAGGAACTCGCCTTAAAAGCGACTCAGTGTGGGTTCGATCCCCACCGGGGGCACCGGTGACCTGCGGGCCGCGCGCACAATCCAGCCGAACAGCGCCGCCCCGGTCTCGCCCTCGAGCTCGGGGTGCCACTGCACGCCGAGGACCGGCCAGGCTGTGTTGCCCTGCCACTCGATGGCCTCGACCACCCCGTCGTCGGCCCACGCGGTCGCGCGCCAGGACGGGCCGGGGTCCGCGACCGCCTGGTGGTGGAGGGAGGTGACGGTGGGCCGGTCCCCTAGCACCGACTGCACGAGCGAGCCGGGTCGGGTAGTGACCGGGTGGCCGACCTTGGGGAGCACGTGGCTCAGGCCGAGGTTGCCGGTCAAGGTGCCGCCGAACGCGACGGCGAGGATCTGCAGACCGCGGCAGACTCCGAGCAGCGGCGTGCCGGCGTCCGCGGCGGCTCGCGCCAGCGCCAGCTCGTGGTCGTCGCGGGCCGGGTCGAGGTCGATCGCTGCGTCCGGTGAGCCGCCGTACAGCCGAGGATCCACGTCACCACCGCCGGTCAGCACCAGCGCATCCACCACGTCGAGCATCGTGTACGCCGCCGCGCCGGGGAGCAGCACCGGCCGCGCGCCGGCAGCAGCGAGCTGCCGCACGTAGTCGGCGGGGGTGCCGACCACGGCCAGGTCGCCGAAGTGCTTCGCGACGACGTAGCCGTGGCCGACGATCCCGACGACCGGGCCCTCGGATCGGCTCAGGGTCACAGCGAGACGACCGCCGTGACCCCGAGCGCGATCCCGACCACGTAGGTGCCCATGGCGCCGAGGTCCCTGACCGGGCCATGGCTGGCCAGCGTCTTCGAGGTCAGCATGCCGACGGCGTGCAGCAGGCGGGCGGCGACGGCCGCGATGCTGAGCGCGTCCAGCCACCAGCCCTCGGTGAGCACCGAGCAGATGATGAGCAGGCCGATCAGGGTCGGCACGTACTCGGCGGCGTTGCCGTGCGCCCGCTGGGCGATGTACATCCGGTCAGCCGGGTCGGTGGGCTGCTGGTTGCCGGTGCCGCCGCGGATGGCGCGATGGCGGGTGACGTTCGCGCCGAGCACGAAGATCAGGATGCCCATGAGGGCGATGGAGATGACGGTGATGTTGCTCATCGGAGAACCCTTTCGTGGTGGAGGAGGCGTCGCATGACGGCGCCGCTGAGGTCCGTGCCCAGGAGGGCATCGGTCTTGTGCATGCCGCCCGGGCAGGTCACGTTGACCTCGATCAGGCGGCCCGCGATGACGTCGATCCCGGCCAGCACGATCCCGTGCCGGGCCAGCGTCGGTGCGAGCGTGGAGACGATGCGCCGGTCGTCAGCATCGATGTCGGCGACCGCGCACGGCGGCCCGATCCGGAAGTCGTTGCACCCCGGACGGCGCAGCACGGCTGCCGACGATCTCTCCGTCGAGGAGGAAGAGCCGCTTGTTGCCCTTTGCGACCTCGGGCAGGTAGCGCTGCGCGATCACGTGCCGGGTGCCACCCCGGGTCGCGGACTCCAGGAGAGCCGTGGCCGACTCGTCGTCGCGGACCAGCCACACGTCGATGCCGGCGAACCCGTCGACGGGCTTCACGACGGCAGCACCCTTGCTGCTGACGAAGGCACGCAGGGCCAGCGGGTCGGCGCTGACCACGGTCTCCGGGCCGAGCTCGGGGTGGTGGAGAGCGACGAGCTTCTCGTGGACGGCGCGCACTCCCTCCGGCCGGTTGACCACGCGGACGCCGGCCGCCTCGGCCAGGTCCAGCAGGTACGTCGTGTGCAGGTAGCGCGCATCGACGGGCGGGTCGATCCGCAGCTGCACGACGGCTACCTCGTCAGCGACATCGAGGGTCGCGACGTCCAGCTCGTCCCACCACTGGGGCTCGACGACCCACCGGTGGTCGCCGGCGCGACGCACCGGCCGGAGACCGATCTGCGTCGCGCTGGCCGTGAGGCGACCGCCCGAGACGGCCAGCTGCTCCGGGCCGCAGACCCAGACCTCGACCCCCAGCTCCTGGGTCGCCAGCATCAGGCCGACGCTCGAGTCGACCTCTTCCTGGAGCGTCGGCAGCGGGTCGATGACGAAGAGGACCTTCATGCCGCACCTCCGAGGCGACGGTCGCCGCGCGCCAGGTCGACCAGCTCCCGCGCTCGCTCGCCGAGCTCCGGGCAGCCGGCCGCCGCGCGGGCCCACAGCTCGCCGAGTCGGTCCGGGTCGGAGGCGGCCAGTCGGATGGCGTTGCGACGGCAGGCGTCGTCGTAGAGGAGCGTGGTGAGCACACCGACCAGGTCGTCGACCCGCTCCAGCGGCTGGACGTCGAGGAAGCGCACCTCGAGGTAGGTCCGCGCGCGGTCGCACGGGAGGGAAGAGCGTGGTCAGGTGCTGCGCCACGTCGCCCGGCTCGGTGAAGACCGCGGCCTGCGCGGCGAAGTCGGTGTACGCCGCAACCGGGTCGTCACCATGAAGCAGCCGGCCGTCGAAGGCGGTGCGGCTCGGGTCGACGGCCAGCCAGGTCGCGAGCCGGGAGGTGGGTCCGGTGCTGCGCGCGAACGCGGCGGCCAGCAGGGGACCGGCCAGGTTGAGCAGCCGCCACTGCTCGAGACCAGCGGCGCCCGACCACCAGTCGAGGCAGACCTGGGTCGACGTGGTGCGGCGCATCATCGTGCGCCCGGCCGGGCCGATGCTGTCGAACCGGCGCTGCATCGCCACGTAGCGCGGTGAGGTCAGCTGGAGGGGGACCTCGGCGCCACACCGGGGATCGACCGGCGTGGCGTCGAGGCGGATCCCGGCCCGCTCGCAGTCGGCGCCCAGCGCGGACACCGCCACCCGCAGCTGACGCGCTGCGGCCGGACCGGGAGCGTGGGGGAGGCTGAGCTCGACCTGACCGCCGGGCTCGAACGCGAGGTAGGCGGCGTACTCGGCATTGCGGGTGGCCTCCCGCACCCGCTCGATCGGCACCACCGCACCGGTGCCGATCTCGGCCGTCACGAGCTCGTGCTCGATGCCGACGCGGGTCGTGTGCTGGCCGGAGCTGGGAAACAGCCGGGCGACCTGCCGACGGATCTGCTTGGGGTTCATGGGCTCTCCTGCTAATGTAAGGATTCCTGTCGAATACTGGAAGGAATCCTTACAGATGTCAAGGGCGCCACTCCCGAAACCTGACCGTGTGCCGCTGATCTCGCTGGTCCACAAGGCGCACGTCGCCATGCAGCGCGACATGGTCGAGGTGGCGAACGCGGGCGGCTATCCGGAGATCAAGCACGCCCACAACTCGGTCTTCGCGACCCTGCTGGTGACCGGCAACCGGGCTACGGACATGGCCGACCGGGCTGGGATCACCCGGCAGTCGATGGGTGAGATCATCCGCGAGCTCGTGGGTCTGGGGATCCTCGAGATGAAGCCCGACCCCGACGACCGGCGCGCCAAGCTGGTCACCTACACGGCGTACGGCCGCGAGTGCGCGCGCGTGGGCTATCAGCACATCGTCGACCTCGAGAAGGAGTTCGCCGACGAGTTCGGAGAGCAGGACTACGAGATCGTGCGCAAGTTTCTCGAGCGGATTCCGTCGCTCTTGACGGGGGACGACTTGCCTTCAGGTTGACCTGAAGGTGCACGGTTGTCCCATGAGCCACGACCACCACCACCCGAACCCTGACCAGCTCGACCTGTCAGAGATGTTCACCCAGGAGACCTGGGACGCCAGGTACGCCGAGTCCGAGCGGATCTGGAGCGGCAACCCCAACCCGCGGCTGGTCGACCACGCCGCCGGGCTCCCGCCGGGCGACGCGCTGGATGTCGGCTGCGGCGAAGGTGCCGACGCGGTGTGGCTGGCCAGGCAGGGCTGGCGGGTGACCGCGATGGACGTGTCGGAGGTTGCCCTGGGGAAGGCCGCCGCGCACGCCCGCGAAGCCGGTGTCGCCGACCGCGTGACGCCCCTGCACCACGACCTGATCGCCGGCGGACCGCTGCCGGGTGACTACGACCTGGTGTCGACGCAGTTCATGCACCCGCCGCCGGACTTGTTCGACGAGGTCTACCAGCGGATCGGGGCCACGGTGCGGCCCGGTGGCGCCCTGCTGGTGGTCGCCCACCACCCCCACGACGTCGAGAGCGGCGTCCGCGAGCCGCACGGCCCGGACCTGCTGTTCACCCCCGAACGGGTGGTGCAAGCCCTCGGCACCGACGACTGGGAGATCAGGGTCGCGGCCGCGCCGACGCGTGAGTGGGTGCGCGAGGAGGAGACCGCGACGGTCACGGACACGGTGGTGCTCGCGATCCGAAGGTGACCACGGTCACCGCCGCTCGTTAGGACCGCATGCGCAGGTTGTGGGTGCCCGTGGTGGCCCTGTCCATGTTGGGTGCTTTGGTCGGCGTGCAAACGGTCGCGTCCGCGGAACCCGGCTCTCGACCCGCGCTCGCTGACGCTCGCGCGGATCGATCACCCGAAGCCGCGAAAGCTCCTCCGCAATTGCGACGCAAGGGTCGCTGGCTGGTCGACAACGAGGGCCGGGTGGTGATCGTCCACGGGCTCAACCTGGTCTACAAGCGCAAGCCCTACGTGCCGCCGAACTCGGTGACCGGGTTCCGCGAGGCCGATGCCAACTGGCTGGCCCGGCACGGGTTCAACGGGGCCCGGATCGGCACCCTCTGGGCCGGGCTCACGCCTGAGGCACCCGGGAAGGCCGACCAGACCTACCTCGACCGCTGGCAGCGGGTCATGGACCTGCTCGCCGAGCGTGGCATCTGGATGCAGCTCGACGCCCACCAGGACCAGTGGCACGAGACCTACGGCGGCGAGGGCGTGCCCGACTGGGCGATGAAGCGGCCGGCGCCGTTCAACCTGCTGCCGCCGGTGCTCGCGCCGTTCCCACTGGGCTACTGGCTGCCGGAGACCTCGACTGTCTTCGACGAGTTCTGGGCCAACAAGTACGGGCTGCTCGACGGCTGGGTGGCGGCGTGGGAGGTGGCGGCGAGGCGCTGGCAGGACCAGCCGTACCTCATGGGCTACGACCTGATGAACGAGCCGTGGATGGGCTTGGAGTGGGTGGGCTGCCTGACCAGCGGCTGCAAGGCGTCGTACCGCAAGGAGCTCCAGCCTGCGATGGAGAAGGCGACCCGGGCGATCCGGGAGATCGACGGCAAGAACATCGTCTGGTGGGAGCCCCAGCAGTTCGCGGGCGGCCAGAAGCTCGACACCTACTTCACCGCGATGCCCGGCGAGCAGCAGCTCGGCCTGTCCTGGCACAACTACTGCTTCGCGGTGTTCCTGGAGAGCCAGGGCGTCCCCGGGCTCGGCGTCGAGAGCTGCTGGAACTTCAGCGAGGACCGCACCGAGCACGCACTCGACCAGGCGGAGCGGATGAACGCCGTACCGATGATGTCGGAGTGGGGCGCCACCGACACCAACCGCGCCATCCACATCGACGCCGAGGTCGCCGACGACCACCTGATGGGCTGGACGCACTGGGCCTACAAGTTCTGGAACGACCCGACCACTGCCGACAACGCCCAGGGTCTCTTCCGCGACGACCGCAAGTTCTCCACGGCCAAGACCGGCAAGCTGCGCGAGCTGGTGCGCACCTACGCCCAGGCCACGGCCGGCACGCCGCTGACCATGCACTTCGACACCACCGACGGCGCCTTCGACTTCACCTACCGCCCGGACCGGCGGATCACGGCTCCGACCGAGATCTTCGTCAGCCCGATCCACTACCCGCACGGCTACACGGTGCGGGTCGACCACGGCCGGGTGGCGAAGCGCACCAAGCGCATGCTCTACGTCGAGGCGAATGGCTCCCGGGTGGTGCGGGTCAGGGTCATCCCACGGGAACGTTAGGGGCCGCTTCGACGTTGAACTGTCACGTGGCCGACTAGACTGGCCACAACCCCGGTGAGCCGTCAGGGAGATGGCCACCATCGGCCTCCAGGAGGAGACCATGCAGAGCAATAATCCGGTGTTCCGTCGCTCGGAGGAGTTCAACCGCGGCGGCTCGAACGCCTACGGAAACCAGGGCTATGCCTCGGATCCGGCGCAATGGGGCACGGGTACGCCCGGCGCGCCCACCCAGGCGCCCGTCACCACGGGACCCATGACGATCGACTCGGTCGTCCAGAAGACCGCGATCACGCTCGGTGTAGTGATCCTGGCCGCTGCCGCGACCTGGATCCTGACGCCGGACATCGCGACGGCCACCACGGCCGACGACCTCGCGCCGCTCTACGGCGCGATGATCATCGGCTCGCTGGGTGCCTTCGCCCTGTCGCTGGTCAACTCGTTCAAGCGCATCATCAGCCCGGCGCTGGTGCTGGCGTTCGCCGTGCTCGAGGGCGTGGCCCTCGGTGCGCTGAGCAAGGTGTTCGAGGCGGCCTTCCCGGCTGCTGAGGGCCTGGTCACCCAAGCGGTGGTCGGCACCTTCGCCGCCTTCGGCGGCACGCTGGCGGCCTACAAGTTCTTCAACATCCAGGTCGGCAGCAAGTTCCGCAAGTTCGTGATCGCGGCCATGTTCGGCATGATCGCGCTCAGCCTCTTCGAGGTCGTGCTCGGCCTCTTCAGCGCCGAGCTCGGCCTGTTCGGCTTCGGCGGCATGGGCCTGCTGTTCTCGGTCGTCGGACTGGTGCTCGGCATCTTCATGCTGATCCTCGACTTCGACTTCGTCGAGCAGGGGATCGCCAACCAGATCCCGGAGCGGGAGTCGTGGCGCGCCGCGTTCGGCATGACCGTGAGCCTGGTCTGGATCTACACCAACCTGCTGCGCATCCTGGCGATCTTCAGCCAGGACTGACCCGCAGGTAGCAGCTTCACCGCTGACCCGTCAGCCCTTCGATACGCCTCGTTCCTCGGCTACTCAGGAACCGGTGAGGGGTGACGGGTCAGCGTCATTTGGGGGCCTGGAGCCAGGCGAGCACCGCGCGGACCCGGCGGTTGTCGTCGGGGGCGACGGGCAGGTCGAGCTTGGTGAAGATGCTGTTGGTGTGCTTGCCGACCGCCTTCTCGGAGACGAACATCCGGGCGGCGATGGCGGCGTTCGAGCGCCCCTCGGCCATCAGCGTGAGCACCTCGCGCTCGCGGGCGGTGAGCCGCTCGAGCGGCTGCTCGCGCCCGGCGCCGCTGACCAGCCCGGCCACGACCTCGGGGTCGAGCACGGTGCCACCCGACGTCACCTGGCGCACGCCGTCGACGAAGCTGTCGACGTGGGCGACCCGGTCCTTGAGCAGGTAGCCGACGGCGCCCTCGCCACTGGCCAGCAGTCGCTGCGCGTAGCGGGTCTCGACGTGCTGGCTCAGCACCATCACAGGGAAGCCCGGCCGGTTGGCGCGCGCCTCGATCGCCGCGACCAGTCCTTCGTTGGTGAACGACGGCGGCAGCCGGACATCGACCACGGCAGCCTCGACCGACGGGTCGGCCAGCGCCTTCTCGAGCGACGGGCCGTTGTCGACGGCGGCGACGATCTCGAACCCGCTGTCCTCGAGGATCCGGGTCAGGCCGACTCGGAGGAGGGCCTGGTCCTCGGCGAGGACAAGACGCATGGCACCTCCATGGTGACGACGGTCGGACCGCCGGTCGGGCTGGACACCGACATTGTGCCGTCGAAGGCGGCGAGCCGGCGGGCGACACCCATCAGACCCGACGAGGTCGGGTCAGCGCCGCCGCGCCCGTCGTCGCCGACGATGGCCCGCAGCCAGCCGCGCTGGTGCTCGAGCGTCACCCACGCCCGCGCCGCGCCGGAGTGCTTGACCACGTTGGTGAGGCACTCGGCCACGGCGAAGTAGACGGCCGACTCGACCGGCGCGGGCGGCTCGCCGTCGATGTTCGTCGACAGCGTCACCGGCACCGGGATCGCGGCCGCCAGCGCCTCGATGCCTCCGGCCAGACCGAGGTCGGCGAGCGCCGGGGGATGGATCCCGCGGATCACCGCCCGCAGGTCCGCCAGTGCCGACAACGTGGTCTCCCGAGCCTCGCGCAGCAGCTCGGCGGCCGACTCCGGGTCGGTCTCGATCAGCTTCTCGGCGAGGCCGACGTTCATGCCGACGGCGGTCATCCGGGCCTGGGCGCCGTCGTGGAGGTCACGCTCGATCCGGCGTACCTCCGCGGCGGAGTGGTCCAGGGTCTCGGCGCGGGAGGCGCGTACGTCGGACACCTCCTGCTCCAGGCGCACGACGCGGCCGTGGCCCAGGATGTTGCGCTCGGCCATGGCCCGGGCCCGGACCAGCGCGGGCGTGGTCAGCCACCAGGCCAAGAGCAGCGGGCCGTCGAGCAGCACCAGCAGCCACCACCAGCCGCCGTCCAGCAGCGCGCCGATGATGTGCGTCACCGGCGCGGTCAGCATGGCGACCGGCAGGACGGACAGCACGAAGCCGCCGGTGCCGGAGAACCAGCAGAACGCGACGTCGCGCCACCGCGCTGGGTCCTGGAGCCACTGGAGCGGCCGCAGCAGCGGCGTGACCCGCGACGTGTCCGCATACCCCGCCGTGATCTCCTCGGCCAGCAGCGCTCCGCTGACCCGGCGGTGCAGCCCGGTCAGCTTCTCGGTGAGCGGCACCACCGCGAGCGCGACGACGAAGCCGGTGAGGCTCAGCGCCATCGGGATCGCGAGGATCGAGAGGATCGCCAGCGCCAGCGCCACCGGGATGCCGAGCAGGGCGAGCCCCGCCGACACCCCGGTGAGCCGCAGCCGCTCCTCGAACGCCGCCCGGTCCAGCGGAGCGGGCGTCACCGAGGTGATCGGCGAGAACAAGGGAGCCATCGCGGGCCAGTCTGTCACCGGACCGCCGCCATCGGGGCGACCCTCCGGACCGCCCCGCGGGCGGCGCCCAGGGTGAGCAGTACGACGGCCGCACCGACGACCACGGGCAGCCACAGCTGGCCGTCGGGCACGATGCCCTCGTCGCGCGCCACCGCGAACGGCACGATCGTGGTCAGCGACGCGATCGCGCCGATCACGACGCCGACCGCCGCGACGATCGCTGCCTCGGCAACGACCGAGCCCTCGACCTGCGCGGGCGTCGCACCGAGCAGCCGCAGCCGCTCGAGCTCCAGCCGCCGCTGCGAGATGACCGCCGCGAACGCGTTGATCACCATGATCGCCGCGAACAGCGACAGCATCCCGACCACGACGTTGTTGAGCAGGTTGATGGTCTCGCCGTCGGCCGACGCGCCGGCCGTGATGGTGCGGCCGTCGATGCCGACCAGCATCAGGGTGCCGATCGCCGACGAGGTCAGCACGATCACGGGCGCGAGCACGCCGGCGAGCAGGTGCGCGCGCCGCGAGGTGTTGTACGCCGCCAGATGACCCGTCGCGCCGCTGCCGAGCAGCGGACCGACGATCGCCGAGCCCCACCGGAGGAGCAGCGGCGCGAGGATCGCGAGCCCGACGCCGACGTAGATGGAGCAGGCGCCGGCCGTCGACATGGCCGAGTAGGGGTCAGGATCGTTGGCGGTGACCGCGATCGTGATCACGCCCATCGAGATGCCACCACCGACGAGCAGCGCGGCGATCGCCACCCGCCACCACGGCATCCGGCCGCCGCCGTTGCCGGCCTCGGCCAGCACCAGCGTCGCCGGGCCGCGGGTGGCCCGGCGACCGGCGATCGCGGCGGCCAGCATGCTGGTGGCCACGACGCCGACCACGGTCAGGCCGAACGACGCGACACCGCCGCCGAACGCGACGTCGTCCCCGACCATGTCCGCCGAGCGCAGCGCCCCGAGCAGAGCCCGGCCGCCGAGTGATGCCACGGCCGCACCGGCAACCGCGGCGACCAGGGTGACCAGCAACGCCTCTGCCCGGATCAGCCGGCGCGCCTGGGCCGGCGTGCCGCCGATGGTCCGGATCAGCCCGATCTCCTGCTCCCGCTGGCGCACGGTGATGCCCATCGTGGAGGCCACCGAGAAGAGCACGATGATCGCGCCCCAGCCGCCGACCACGGCGCCCATGATGATCAGGCTCTCGGCGTCCGCGCTGGACACCGGGCCGGTGGCGGTCTCGATCAGGGTGGCGAAGGAGCCGGTCAGCGCGGCCCCCAGGAAGACGGCCAGGAACGTCGCCAGGAAGGCGGTGGAGCGGTGCCGCAGCGACCGCAGAGCCAGGCCGGTCACGACGCGGCTCCGGCGGTGACGAGCTCGTCGAGGTGGGCCATCTGGCCGGCCACGGCGTCGGCGGTGGGCTGCTCCATCCGGCCGGCGACCCGGCCGTCGACGAGGAACACCACCGCGTCGGCGTACGCCGCGGCCACGGGGTCGTGGGTGACCATCACGACGGTCTGGGCGAGGTCGTCCACGCACGAGCGCAGCAGCGCCAGGACCTCGTGGGCGGTGTGAGAGTCGAGCGCGCCAGTCGGCTCGTCAGCGAGTACGACGGCGGGGTCGGTGACCAGCGCCCGGGCGATCGCCACGCGCTGCTGCTGACCGCCGGACAGCTCGCCGGGGAGGTGGCCGCGGCGCTCGCCGAGGCCGACCTTCTCGAGCAAGCCCCGGACCTTGGCGCGGTCCGGCCGGTGGCCGGCGAGACGTTGCGGGAGGCCGACGTTCTGCTCGGCAGTGAGGTAGGGCATCAGGTGGAAACCCTGGAAGACGAAGCCGATCTGCTCCCGGCGGAAGCGGGTGCGGCGGTCCTCGTCCCAGTCGGTGATGTCCTGGCCGTCGATCAGGACCCGGCCCTCGGTCGGCCGGTCCAGGCCCGACGCGCAGGTCAGGAACGTCGACTTGCCGGACCCCGACGGGCCCATCACGGCGGTGAAGGTGCCGGCAGGGAAGGCGAGATCGACGCCGTCGAGGGCCCGGACGGCCCCCGCTCCGGTGCCGAAGGTGCGCGCCAGGCCGATCACGGCCAGGGCGTCTTGGGTGGTGCTGCTCATCGGTGCTCCTAGGTGTCGGAAGTGATGCTCCGACGCTAGGAAGCGGGCGCGCTGCGCTCGATGGTGCTGGACCGCCGACTGGGGTAGGCCTAGGCCTACTTCTCGAGCCGGCTCCGCCTCGGACGCCGCCGGCGCCTGGGCCTCCACCTGGGGCCGGCGGCGGCGGTGGCGCAGCTCGACCAGGCGGCCGCGCAGGCTGTCGAGCTCGGTGCCCGGCCTCTTGACCGCCTGGACGGCGGCTCGGGCGACCGGCAGCACGCCCTCGCCGCGGTACGCCGCCGGAGCGGCCTCGTCGTCGGGCGCGAGGTCGAGGGCGGCCAGCACCGACGGCAGGAGGACTCCGACCAGCGACTTGTAGCCCTGAGCTGACGGGTGGAACTGGTCCGGGCCGAAGAGCACGGCCGGAGCTGCCGCGAACTCGGGCCCCAGGATCGACCCCAGGGAGACGGTCCGGCCGCCCTGCTCGATCACCGCGATCGTCTGGGCGGCCGCGAGCTTTCGCGACCAGATCCGGGCCACCTGCTTGAGCGGGGGTGCGATCGGCTTGATCGTGCCGAGGTCGGGACAGGTGCCGACGACGACCGCGACACCGGCGTCGCGGAGGCGGCGTACCCCCTCCGACAGCAGTCGCGCCGACGTCGGCACCGGCATCTTGTGGGTGACGTCGTTGCCGCCGATCAGGATGACCGCGACCTCGGGCTCGATCGGCAGCGCGCGGTCGATCTGCTCGCGGAGCTGGGAGGTGCGGGCGCCGACCTTGCAGAACTCGCGCAGGTAGACGCGCCGGTCGGCGTGCTCCTGGACCCCGCTGGCGAGGATGGCGCCCGGGGTCTCCTCGACCCGCTCGACGCCGTAGCCGGCGGCACTGGAGTCGCCGAGCAGTGCGATCCGGATGGCCGGCCCGGGTCGGCCTCGGCCGTACCAGCCGGTCGCGTCCGGGGGCGGCTCGTCGCTGGCGTGGCCGATGGTCTTGCGGGCGAGCTTGGCCTCGGCGTTGAGCAACCCGTAGAACCCGGCGCCCAACAGCGAGAGTCCGCCGACGCCCCCTGCAGTGGCGGCCGCGATCTTGCGTGCTGCCGCTGCCTTGGTCACGCACCGATCCTACGGAGGGACTGTGACCACTAGGGTCCGGGCATGCCGAGTACGTCGTTCGACAAAGCCGCGCTGGTCGCCGGCAGCATCCGCCTCGCGTCCGGGGTCTCCTTCCTGGTCGACCCGGTGCGGGCCAACAAGCTCTGGGGCGACCAGACCGAACCGGTCACCACGACTCGGCTGCTGCTGCGGTCGATGGGCTACCGCGACGCCCTCATCGGCGGGCTGCTGGTCACCGCCGCGCTGCGCCGGCGCGACACCCGCGGGTGGTTCCTGGCCTCCGGCGGGGCGGACGCCGCCGACCTGCTCGGGGGCCTCAGCGTGCACCACGACATGACCAGGTCGCAGCGCGCGATCGGGCTCGGCGGGGCCGCTGTCGGGATCGCCGTCGGACTTTGGGGTGCGAGCCGTAAGTCGGCATAGGTTGGATCCATGCAGTACGTGAACTCGCTCATCGACCTGATCGGCAACACCCCTCTGCTGCGGCTGTCCCGCACGCTCGACCTGCCCGGCGGGGGAGAGGGCGGGCCGATGGTGCTGGCGAAGATCGAGTACCTCAACCCCGGCGGCTCCGTGAAGGACCGGATCGCGACCCGGATGATCGAGGCGGCCGAGGCCTCCGGCGAGCTGCAGCCGGGCGGCACGATCGTCGAGCCGACTTCCGGCAACACCGGTGTCGGGCTGGCGATGGTCGCGCAGGCCAAGGGCTACCACTGCGTCTTCGTGTGCCCCGACAAGGTCAGCGAGGACAAGCGCAACGTGCTCAAGGCGTACGGCGCCGAGGTGGTCGTCTGCCCGACCGCGGTCGACCCCGACCACCCCGACTCCTACTACAACGTCTCCGACAAGCTCGCCTCGCAGCCGGGCGCCTGGAAGCCCGACCAGTACTCCAACCAGCACAACCCGCGGTCGCACTACGAGACAACGGGCCCGGAGATCTGGGAGCAGACGGAGGGCAAGATCACCCACTTCGTCACCGGCATGGGCACCGGCGGCACCATCAGCGGCGTCGGCCGCTACCTCAAGGAGCAGAACCCCGACCTCCAGGTCATCGGCGCCGACCCGTCGGGCTCGGTCTACTCCGGCGGCACCGGCCGTCCCTACCTGGTCGAGGGCGTGGGCGAGGACTTCTGGCCCGAGACCTACGACCGCAACATCGCCGACCGGGTGATCGAGGTCTCCGACGCCGACTCGTTCGCCTACACCCGCCGGCTCGCCCGCGAGGAGGCGCTGCTGGTCGGCGGCTCGTCCGGCATGGCGGCGTACGCCGCGAAGCAGCTGGCGCTGGAGCTGGCCGGTACCCCCGAGGGTGACAACGCCGTGATCGTGGTGCTGCTGCCCGACTCCGGCCGCGGCTACCTCACCAAGGTCTTCAACGACGAGTGGCTGGCGCAGTACGGCTTCGCGTCCGGCACCTCCTCGACCTCGCGCAAGGTGGGCGAGGTGCTGCGCGGCAAGTCCGGCCGCCTGCCCGACCTGGTGCACACGCACCCCAACGAGACCATCGCCGAGGCCGTCGCGATCCTCCAGGAGTACGCCGTCTCGCAGATGCCCGTGGTCCGCGCCGAGCCGCCGATCGTGGCCGCGGAGGTGGCCGGCTCGGTCTCCGACCGCGCCCTCCTCGATGCGCTCTTCACCGGCAACGCGAAGCTGACCGACCGCGTCGAGGACCACATGTCACCGCCGCTGCCGACCATCGGCTCCAGCGAGGACGCCCGCGACGCCGTGACCCTGCTCGAGAGCGCCGATGCGGTGCTGGTGCAGGAGGACGGCAAGCCCGTCGGCGTACTCACCAGACAGGACCTGCTCGCGTTCCTCGCCGGCCTGAGGTCCGACGCAGTCGCCGCTCCTCGCCGTACGCGCCGACGAGGGTGGCCGATCGGTGGCTAGTCAGAACAGGTTCTAGTTTTCGGAGGCTGTTGATGACGCAGGCGATCCCCGCCGTCGAGGGCTGGTTCACGACCGGTGACGAGCCGGCGCTGCTCGGCTCCCGGTGCACGACGTGCACCACGGTCTACTTCCCGCCCAGCGGCATCGACGGCGGCGGCTACTGCCGCAACCCCGCCTGCGACGGCGAGGACTTCGAGCGGACCGAGCTGTCGCGCCGCGGCCGGATCTGGAGCTACACCGACGCGCAGTACCAGCCGCCTGCCCCCTACATCCCGCAGTCCGATCCCTACGAGCCGTTCGCCCTGGCCGCCGTCGAGCTGGCCGAGGGGATCGTGGTGCTGGGCCAGGTCGCGAAGGGCTACGGCGTCGGCGACCTGAAGGTCGGCCACGAGGCCGAGCTGGTGGTCGAGACGCTCTACACCGACGACGACGGCGAGCGCAGCATCTGGCGCTGGAAACCAGTCACCGAGCTGGGCGAGGAGACCGACCAGTGAGCACCAACGACGTTGCCGTTGCCGGAGTCGGCATGCACCCCTGGGGCAAGTGGGGCAAGAACTTCGTGACCTACGGCGTGCACGCTGCCCGCGCAGCGCTCACCGATGCCGGCATCCCGTGGCAGGACGTCGACCTGATCGTCGGCGGCGAGACCGTGCGCAACGGCTACGGCGGCTACGTCGCCGGCGCGACCTTCGCCCAGGCGCTCGGCTGGAACGGCGCCAGCGTCGCCACGTCGTACGCCGCCTGCGCGACCGGCGCCCAGGCCCTCGACACCGCCCGGGCCCGGATCCTGGCCGGGATGTGCGAGGTCGCCCTGGTGGTCGGCTCGGACACCACGCCCAAGGGCTTCCTGGCCCCCAACGCCGGCGAGCGCTGGGACGACCCCGACTGGCTGCGGTTCCGGCTGCTCGGCATGACCAACCCGGCCTACTTCGCGCTCTACGCGCGGCGCCGGATGGACCTCTACGGGGCGACCCAGGAGGACTTCGCGCAGGTCAAGGTCAAGAACGCCCGCCACGGCCTGGCCAACCCCAACGCGCGCTACCGCAAGGAGGTCAGCGTCGAGGACGTGATGGGCTCCGCGGTGGTCTCCGACCCGCTGCACCTGCTCGACATCTGCGCCACCTCCGACGGCGCGGCCGCGGTCGTCCTGACCAGCGTCGACTACGCCAGGAAGCACGGCCTCACCAACCCGGTGCGGGTCAGCGCCATCTCGACGGTGACGCCGACCTTCCCCAACACGGTGATGGACATGCCGAACCTGTCGACCGACTCCTCCGCGGTCGCGGGCGAGCCGGAGCGGACGTTCAAGGAGTCGATCGCGCACGCGGCGTACGAGGAGGCCGGCATCGGTCCCGAGGACGTCAGCCTGGCCGAGGTCTACGACCTCTCGACCGCGCTCGAGCTCGACTGGATCGAGGACCTCGCGCTGTGCAAGCGCGGCGAGGCCGAGACCCTGCTGCGCGCGGGCGAGACCACCATCGGCGGTCGGATCCCGGTCAACCCGTCGGGCGGTCTGGCCTGCTTCGGCGAGGCCGTGCCCGCGCAGGCGCTGGCCCAGGTGTGCGAGGTGACCTGGCAGCTGCGCGGCCAGGCCGACGGTCGCCAGGTCGAGGGCGCCAAGGTCGGCATCACCGCCAACCAGGGCCTGTTCGGCCACGGGTCCTCGGTCCTGCTGTCGGTCTGATGTACGTCGACGTCGAACGCCCCGACCCGGCGGTCGCCCTGATCCGGCTCAACCGGCCGGAGCGGATGAACGCGATGTCGTTCGACGTGATGGTGCCGTTCCGCGACGCGTTGCTCGAGGCCGGAGCCGACACGTCCGTGCGGGCGGTCGTGGTCACCGGAGCCGGCCACGGCTTCTGCTCCGGAGCCGACCAGGAGTCGGCCGGCACCCCGCCGGGTGCCGAGGGGCTGCCGCCGCCGGCGTACGCGCTGCGGGCGATGCAGCTGCTCGAGGACGTCGTGCTGACCATCCGCCGGCTGCCGCAGCCGGTGATCGCCGCGATCAACGGCCCGGCCATCGGCGGCGGACTCTGCCTCGCGCTCGCCTGTGACCTGCGGATCGCCGCGCCGACGGCGTACTTCCGGGCGGCGGGCATCAACAACGGGCTCACCGCCAGCGAGCTCGGGCCTGAGCTACCTGCTGCCGCGCGCGATCGGCTCGACCCGCGCTGCCGACCTGATGCTGACCGGTCGCGACATGCAGGCCGAGGAGGCCGAGCGCGTCGGCCTGGTGTCCTCGCGTGGTGCCGGACGTCGTGGGTGAGGCCGTCGAGACCGGACGCCGGATCGCCCGCCTCTCGCTGCCGGGCATCGAGCTGACCAAGAAGTCGCTCCAGGCCGGCATCGCCGCCTCGTCGCTCGAGACGCACATGACCTCGGAGGGCCTCGGCCAGCTCTACCTGCGGCTGCTCACCGACAACTTCGAAGAGGCGACCCTGGCCCGCAAGGAAGGCCGCGAGCCGGAGTTCCGCGACCGGCGCTAGCCGCGGTCGTCGCTGCTTCATCACGGTATGCAGCCGAATCGCCGCTTCCCACGATGAGCACCCCGTGGGATGCGGCGGCTTCCCTGCATACCTTGATGAAGCGTCAGCGCTGCCGCACGGCCTCGTAGATGGCGACGGCTGCCGCGTTGGAGACGTTGAGCGAGTTGATCCGCCCGGCCATCGGGAGCTTCACCAGGTGGTCGGCGGCGGCCTTGAAGGCGCTGGTCACCCCTTCGTGCTCGGTGCCGACCACGAGCGCGACCGCGCCGGTGAGGTCGACGTCGGTGACCAGCTGCTCGGCCTCGGGGGTCGCGACCACGATCGCGATGCCGCGGCCGCGGAGCCAGGCGACCACCTCGTCGGTCGGCGCGTTGGCGACCGGCACCGCGAAGAGCGTGCCCTTGCTGGCGCGCACCACGTTGGGGTTGGCCCAGTCGGTCACCGGCGACGCGGCGACGACCGCATGCACCCCGGCCGCCTCCGCCGTACGCAGCATGGCGCCGAGGTTGCCGGGCTTCTCGATGCCCTCGACGACCAGCACGAGCGCGTCGCCGGGCAGGTCGAGCGCGTCGAGCGTGCGGGTCGGGTCCGGTACCACGGCCAGGAAGCCGTCGGGGGAGTCGCGGTAGGAGACCTTCTCGTACGCCGCGCGGCTCAGCCGCACCACCTCGCTGCCGAGCGCCTCGATCCGCTCGACGAGGCCGGCGCGGTCGTCGGTCACCAGCTCCGGGCAGCAGTAGAGGGTGGTCGGCACGACGCCGACGTCGACGGCCAGCGACAGCTCGTCGTACCCCTCGACCACGGTCACCCCGGCCTCGGCCCGGCTCCGCCGCTTGTGCAGCGCCACCAGCGCCTTGAGCCGCGCGTTGCTCGGGCTCGTGATGTCGACGGAGTCAGGGTCGAGGGCCTCGGTCACGGGGCCAACCTAGTGGGGGCCGCCAGCGCTTGTAACTCAGTGTTGGGTCCTCCACCCAGTTGTCTGAACACCTGGCTAGTTGGTCGAACACTGAGTTACAAGCGGCCGCACCTAGTCTGAGCCGTGCCTGCCCCCGCCCACGTCCTCGACCTGTTCGCGGTGCCGGGGCCGGGCGAGCCGGTGCCGGGCGGCCAGGGGCACAGCGTGCGCGCCGGCGACCTGGTGCTCTCGCCCGGCCGCGATCCGCTGGTCAGCACCTGGCTCAACCCGGTGCTCGCGCGGCTCGCGGTGCGGCTGGACGAGCGGCCGGGCCGGCGGCGCCGCGACATCCGGATCGCGATGCCGGTGCCGGCCCGCAACGGCGAGTGGGTGGTCGACGGCTGGGGCGCCAGCCGCTACGAGCCGGGCACTACCGCCTGCCACGACCTGGAGGTGCTGCTCGCGACGGCGCGGGTGCTGCACGCGGAGCTCGACTCGGTGGTGCGCAGCCGGCCAGACGTCCTGGACGCCCGGACCGACCGCTGGTCCGTCGCCGAGCAGCTGGTCTTCGAGCACCCTGAGCGGATCCAGCCGGAGCAGCCGCTCGTACGCCGCCTGCTCGATGAGCTCTCCGACGAGGACCTCGGTCCGGACCAGCTGGTGCACGGCGACCTGGCCGGCAACGTGCTGCTGGACGCCCACGGCGCACCCGTGGTGATCGACGTGGCACCGTGCTGGCGACCAGTGCGCTGGGCCGAGGCCCTGTGCGTGCTCGACACCGTGATCGACTTCGGTGCACCGCCCACGACGACCGCGCGGTTCGCGACGGGACCCGACCGGCAGGCCCTCGTGCGGGCAGGGCTCTTCCGGCTGCTCAGCGACCTGAGCTCCGACCTGGCGCTGTACGAGAAGGCCCTCAGCTGACGTCGCCGTCCACGTAGACCCACTTGCCGCGACGCTGCTCGAAGCGGCTCACCTCGTGCCGCGCACCAGGCACCCCAGCCCGCTCGTACGACGCCACGAACTCCACCGTGTCGCCCTCGGCGGCCACGATCCGCAGGCCGGTCCAGGTCAGCGTCGGATCGGGCTCGAGCACGTCGGGGCGGGTGCGCGGATGCCAGGTGCGGAAGACGTGGTCGAGGTCGCCGACGGCGTACGCCGCATAGCGCGAGCGCATCAGCTCCTCGGGCGTCTCGGCGAGCGCGGCCTGGCGGTGCAGCCGGCCGCAGCACTCGGCGTAGGTGCGTCCCGACCCGCACGGGCAGGTCATTCCCGCGGTCGTCGCCACTCGACCTGCCACAGCTGGTGCTCGTCGGGCAGGCCCTTGAGCTCGAACACGTCGTCCTCGGTGAGCAGCACGGCGGCGTCGTCGTCGAGGGCGTCGCGCACGGCAGTACTGGCCAGGATCTCGCCGCCTTCGGCGCACGCGGCCACGCGCGCGGCCATCGCGACGTTGCGGCCGAAGTAGTCGCCGTCGCGGGTCAGCACGCGACCGGTGTGGATGCCGATCCGCACCTTCAGCGGAGCCAGCCAGAGCCGGTGGTCGCGGTTGCGGCGCAGGTCCTTCTGGATGCCGAGCGCTGCCCGGCAGGCCGCCTCCGCGTCGCGGAAGGCGACCATGTAGCTGTCGCCGGCGGTCTTCACGACCTGCCCGCGGAACTTGTCGACCCGGGCCCGCACGATCGCGTCGTGGCCGGCCAGGACCCGCAGCCAGGCAGCGTCGCCGATCTTGTGGTTGAGCGCGGTGGAGTCCTCGATGTCGGAGAAGAAAAGGGTGACGGTGCCGTCCTTGGCCGCGATGTTGAGGATGTCGGACCGCTCCTCGGCCGCCCACCGGGTCAGGTCCTCCATCGAGGCCTGCAGGAGGCCGGCCACCCCGTGCTCGCGCACGCCGGCGACCGTGCGCACCACCCGCGCCATCGCGCGTTCGGCGGGGCTGGAGGCCGACGGCGGGCGCAGCGCCGCTGCCAGGTCCTCCTCCAGCTGCAAGGTGGCCGCCTTGCTCGCCCGCAGCCGCAGCTGCGTGCGCGTCAGCAGCAGTACGGCGACCAGCAGCGCGAGCGCCAGCAGACCGCAGACGATGGAGAGAGCGAGAACCACTGGCACAGGCTAGGGCCGCAAGGCCTCTTCGAGCGCGTCGAGCTCCTCACCGGAGTAGACCGCGATCCGCTGCAGGTGGGGGATCGAGTCGCGGCAGCCGGTGTAGCCGATGTTGAACTCGCCGTCGTACGACACCGCCGTGATGTTGAGCGCCTGCCCGTTGAACAGCAGGCTGACCGGGTAGATCTCCTCCATCGGCGATCCGTCGAGGTAGCGCGTCTCGGCCGGCCCGGGCACGTTGGAGATCACCAGGTTGGACGCCGGGCGACCCCGGCCGCCCATGCCGAGCACCGCCTGACCGATGAACGGCAGCATCAGCGCACCGGTGTAGGCGTCCATCGCGCCCGCGCCGACCTCGGGCAGGCGCTCCTTGCCCAGCTGCATCGAGGCCTTGATGGCGGCGATCCGCTCGACCGGGTCGGCCAGGTCGACCCGGAGCCGGGCGTAGAGGAACGTGATCGCGTTGCCGACGCTCGCACCGTGCCCCTCCTGCCGCACCGAGACCGGCACGTTGGCGGTCAGGTCGGCCTCCGGCATCGCGTCCTGCTCGACCAGGTAGCGGCGCAGGGCACCGCCGCAGAGGGTGAGGAAGACGTCGTTGAGGCTGGCGTCGGCTGCCTTGGCGACGTCGCGCAGCCGCTCGATCGAGTAGTGCTGGGTCGCGAAGCGTCGTGGCGTGTGGATGCGGCCGTTGAAGATCGACTTCGGCGCCCGGTAGGGAACCGCCCGGTCGTCGTCGGCGCCCATGCCGGTGAAGCTCTCGGTGTAGGTGCGCGCGAGCGAGCCGGCCACCGCCATCGAGCTGCGTACGCCGCCTCGGACCCGATCGGCGAGCCCGACCGTCTCCTGCTCGACCGCCTTGGGGCGCCGAGCGCAGCACGCCGGACTGGTCCGGGCCGCGGGTGCCGATCGCCCACGGCGGCATCATGTCGCGGGCGTCGGGGTCGACCGAGAGGATGCGCCGCAGCAGCCGGATCCCGCCGACGCCGTCGACCTGCGAGTGGTGGGCCTTGATGTAGAGCGACCAGCGGTCCTTCTCGAGACCCTCGATCACGTGGCACTCCCAGAGCGGGTAGCGACGGTCGAGCATCGAGGAGTGCAGCCGGGAGACCAGCACACCGAGCTCCCGCTGCGAGCCCGGCGCGGGCAGGGCCGAGTGGCGCAGGTGGTAGTCGAGGTCGATCTGGTCGCTCTCGAGCTCGGCCCAGCTCGGCATGGGCAGCGAGCGGAGGAGGTAGTTGAAGGGCGGCGCGAACTCCTTGGTCTCCCGCCACCGCGCGACCAGGTCGGACACGAACGTCGGCCGGTCCTCGGGCACCCGGAAGGTCGCGAGCATGCCGACCTGCATCGGCGTCCGGTGGCTGTCGGTGAACAGCCAGGCCGAGTCGTTGGTCTTCAGCAGCTTGCGGGCCACGGCACCCCTTCCGATGGCCTCCCCGGAGCAGACAGTAGTGCCGATCGTCACAGTAAGGAGTTGCCTGCCCAAGTAGCGTTGGGACGTGACTGAAGCTCCCACCATCTCCACGCTCGGCGAGCTCCGTGCCGCCGGCCACGTCCTGAAGCCCCTGCGAGTCGAGATCCGCGACAACCTGCTGGCCATGCTGCGTGACGGCGTGGATCCCTGGCCCGGGCTGCACGGCTTCGAGAAGACCGTCATCCCGCAGCTCGAGCGGGCCCTGATCGCCGGCCACGACGTAGTCCTGCTCGGCGAGCGCGGCCAGGGCAAGACCCGGCTGCTGCGCACGATGGTCGGCCTGCTCGACGAGTGGACGCCGGTGATCTCCGGCTCCGAGCTCGGCGAGCATCCCTACGAGCCGGTTACGTTCGGCTCCCAGGCCGCCGCCGCGTCGTACGGCGACGACCTGCGCATCTCCTGGAAGCACCGCGACGAGCGCTACTCCGAGAAGCTCGCGACGCCCGACACGAGCGTCGCCGACCTGATCGGTGACGTCGACCCCATGAAGGTGGCCGAGGGCCGCTCGCTCGGTGACCCGGAGACCATCCACTTCGGCCTGATCCCGCGCTCGCACAGGGGCATCGTGGCGATCAACGAGCTGCCCGACCTCGCGGAGCGGATCCAGGTGGCGATGCTCAACGTGATGGAGGAGCGCGACATCCAGATCCGCGGCTACGTCGTGCGGCTGCCGCTCGACGTGCTGGTCGTGGCCAGCGCCAACCCCGAGGACTACACCAACCGCGGCCGGATCATCACCCCGCTCAAGGACCGCTTCGGCGCCGAGATCCGAACCCACTACCCGGCCGAGCTCGACGCGGAGATCGCCGTGGTCCGCCAGGAGGCCGAGCTGGTCGCCGACGTACCGGACTATCTGGTGGAGATCCTCGCGCGCTTCACCCGCAACCTGCGCGAGTCGTCGTCGGTCGACCAGCGCTCCGGCGTCTCCGCCCGCTTCGCGATCGCGGGAGCCGAGACCGTCGCGGCCGCAGCCATCCACCGGGCCACCGTGCAGGGCGAGGACGAGGCCGTGGCCCGGGTCGTCGACCTGGAGACCGCGGTCGACGTGCTCGGCGGCAAGATCGAGTTCGAGTCGGGGGAGGAGGGCCGCGAGTCCGAGGTGCTCACCCACCTGCTGCGCACCGCCACCGCCGAGACCGTGCGCGCCCACTTCCGCGGCCTCGACTTCGGCCTGCTCGTGGAGGCGATCGAGGGCGGCGCCATGGTCACGACCGGTGAGCAGGTCACCGCCCGCGACTTCCTGGCCGGGCTGCCGGTGCTGGGCGAGTCCGAGCTGTACGACGACGTCTGCGACCGCCTCGACGCCACCAACGACGGCCAGCGCGCCGGCGCCATCGAGCTGGCCCTCGAGGGCCTCTACCTCGCCCGCAAGGTCGGCAAGGACTCCGACGGCAGCGAGACCGTTTATGGGTGAGGCGCGTCGGGCTCGCAAGATTTCCCCGGCTGGCCGGGGAAATCTGAACCTGACGGGCAATGTATTGCCCACTAAGTTCAGGTTTCCCCGGCTGACCGGGGAAACCTCGGGTGGGCAAACCACATGAGCCGGCAGCGCACCAGGTTCCGCCGCTACGACGGCGGCGACCCGCTGGCGCCTCCGGTCGACATCGCCGAGGCCCTGGACGCCATCGGCGAGGACGTGATGGCGGGCTACTCGCCGGAGCGGGCGATGCGGGAGTTCCTGCGCCGCGGCGGCCAGGACCAGACCGGCCTCGACGACCTCGCCCGCCGGGTGGCCGAACGCCGCCGCGACCTGCTGCAGCGCCACAACCTCGACGGCACGCTCCAGGAGGTCAAGGAGCTGCTCGACCGCGCGCTGCTCGAGGAGCGCAAGGAGCTGGCCCGCGACGCGATGATGGACGACGCTGATCGCGCCTTCCGCGAGATGCAGCTAGGCAACCTCCCCGACTCCACCGCCGCCGCGGTGAGCGAGCTCAACGACTACGACTGGGCCTCGCGTCAGGCCCGCGAGGACTTCGAGAAGATCAAGGACCTCCTCGGCAGGGAGATGCTCGACCAGCGCTTCGCCGGCATGAAGCAGGCGCTCGAGGGCGCCACCGACGAGGACCGCGCCGCCATCAACGAGATGCTCGGCGACCTCAACGAGCTGCTCGAGAAGCACCAGCGCGGCGAGGACACCGACGAGGACTTCGAGCAGTTCATGGACAAGCACGGGGACTTCTTCCCGGAGCGGCCCAACAACATCGACGAGCTGCTCGACGCGCTGGCCCAGCGGTCCGCCGCGGCACAGCGGATGCTCAACTCCATGAGCCCCGAGCAGCGCCAGGAGCTGATGGAGCTGTCGGCCCAGGCGTTCGGCTCGCCGCAGCTGATGCAGTCGCTCGCGCAGCTCGACGCCAACCTCCAGTCGCTGCGGCCCAGCGAGGACTGGGGCGGCTCGGAGCGCTTCGACGGCGAACAGGGCCTCGGGCTCGGCGACGGCACCGGCGTACTCCAGGATCTTGCTGACCTCGACGCCCTCGCCGACCAGCTCTCGCAGTCCTACGGCGGCGCCCGGATGGACGACGTCGACCTCGACAAGCTCGCCCGCCAGCTCGGCGACCAGGCTGCGGTCGATGCGCGCACGTTGCGCGAGCTGGAGAAGGCGCTGCGCGACAGCGGCACGATGCGACGCGACTCCTCAGGGCAGCTCAAGCTCACGCCGAAGGCGATGCGCCAGCTCGGCAAGGCGCTGCTGCGCGACGTGGCGAAGAAGATGTCCGGCCGCCAGGGTCAGCGCGACCTGCGGCAGGCGGGTGCGGCCGGCGAGCGGTCGGGCGCGACCCGCGAGTGGGCGTTCGGCGACACCGAGCCCTGGGACATCCCGCGCACCGTCCTCAACGGCGTACGCCGCCGGGCTGCCGACGGGGGTCAGGGCCCACTGGTCACCGTCGAGGACATCGAGGTGAGCGAGACCGAGGCGCGCACCCAGGCCGCGGTCGCGCTGCTGGTCGACACGTCGTTCTCGATGGCGATGGACGGCCGCTGGGTGCCGATGAAGCGGACGGCGCTGGCGCTGCACACGCTGATCAAGTCGCGCTTCCGCGGCGACGCCCTCCAGCTGATCGGCTTCGGCCGGCACGCCGAGGTGATGGACATCGAGCAGCTCACCGGCCTCGACGCGATGTGGGACAAGGGCACCAACCTCCACCACGCGCTGCTGCTCGCCAACCGTCATTTCCGCAAGCACCCCCAGGCCCAGCCGGTGCTGCTGATCGTCACCGACGGCGAGCCGACCTCCCACCTCGAGCCCGACGGCGAGGTCTACTTCTCCTACCCGCCGCACCCGCTGACCGTCGCCTACGCCGTCCGCGAGCTCGACAACTCCATGCGCCTCGGCGCCCAGACCACGTTCTTCCGCCTCGGCGAGGACCCCGGCCTGGCCCGCTTCATCGACTCGATGGCCAAGCGCGTCGACGGCCGAGTGGTCGCACCCGAGCTCGACGACCTCGGGGCGGCCGTGGTCGGCTCCTACCTCGGCTCCCGCGGCCAGACCCCCATGGGTGAGATGCGCAGCGCCTACGGCGACTGGTTCGGCGGCCGCGGCTTCTGGGTCGGCGACTGACGCAGTGCACTACGTCAGTCGCCTCGAGGACCCGCATTTGGTCGTCCAGGGCTCCCAGGTCCTGCACCTTCGGTTCAAGGTGCGCCGCCGAGGATGACCCGTCGGCCGGTGGCCGCTCACCGGTACCACGCTCCCCAGCACGCCACTGGGTTTGGGCTACGACGGTCGCGGGTTCTGGTGGGCGACTGCCTTTTTCGGTCAACCGTTTCATCACACGCTCGACCGGCAGCCTCTTCTCGACGAGCGCGGAACTGCCGCGCTGACGAAGAGAGGAACTGACGATGACGATGCAGACCTTCGTGATCGAACGAGGCATCACCGGCATCGGGGACTCGTCGCAGGGCGACCTGCAGGCGATCTCCCAGAAGTCCGTGGGCGTGCTCGACCAGCTGGGCACCGAGGTGCAGTGGGTGCACAGCTATGTCACCGACGACAAGATCTACTGCGTGTACCGGGCCGCCGACGCCGAGCTGGTCAAGGAGCACGCCCGCCAGGGCGGCTTCCCGGCCGACGTCGTCACCCCGGTCAGGTCGATGATCGACCCGACCTCGGCCTGATTCGACTGCGCCTGGGTGGCGGGCAGGGGAGGATTGTTCCGTGGCGTTGACCATCCACCTGCTCGGCGAGCCCCGCGTCGAGCGCGACGGCCAGGCCGTCGCTCCGGCGAAGGGCCACAAGGCATGGGGCCTGCTCGCCTACCTGGTGCTGTCGCGCACGCCGGTCTCGCGACACCAGCTCTGCTCGTTGCTGTTCGCGGACGCCGAGGACCCGCTGGCCGCACTGCGGTGGAACCTGTCGGCACTGCGGAAGATCCTCGCTCCTGCGCTCCTCGGGGGCGACCCGATGCGCCTGGAGCTCGCCCCGGACGACACGGTCGACGTGTGGTCGCTGATGTCGGGTTCGCTGGCACAGGTCGAGGCTCTCGGTGACCTCGGGCTCGACCTGCTCGACTCGATGTCGTTCGCGTCGTCGCCGTCGTTCGCTGTCTGGCTCGAGACCGAGCGACGACACCTCCGGGGGGCCACCGAGGCGCTGCTCCACGAGAGCGCACTCTCGGTGCTCGCCAACGGCGACGCGTCGCGAGCGGCCGACCTGGCCGGTCGCCTGGTCCGCCTGGACCCCTACGAGGAGAACAGCCAGGCGTTGCTCATCCGCTGCCTGGCCACGGCCGGAGACGGCATCGGTGCCGCCCGGCAGGTCGCTGCCTGCCGCAAGCTCTTCCGGCGTGAGCTGGGCGTCGATCCGGGCCCGGCGCTGGAGGCCGCGGCCGCGGTGACCACTGCCGGTCCCGTGGCCGGCGCTCGCCCGGGCCGCTCAGGCATCGTGGCCCAGCTCGAGGCCGGTGAGGCGGCCCTGGCCGCCGGTGCGGTCGAGGCCGGCCTGCAGTGCCTGCGACGTGCCGCCTCGGACTCCGCGGAGATCGGCGACGCCGCGCTGCAGGCCCAGGC
Source organism: uncultured Actinomycetota bacterium (assembly GCA_963769475.1). Classification (GTDB taxonomy): domain Bacteria; phylum Actinomycetota; class Actinomycetes; order Propionibacteriales; family Nocardioidaceae; genus Nocardioides. The sequence goes on from CAVYLX010000011.1 coordinate 1,049,047, forward strand.
CCTGACGTTCCTGGGCAGCGCGCTGGTGCACGTCGCCCGCGGCGGTGACGAGGAGGGTGCCACAGCTCTGCACCAAGCCCTGGCGACGGCGCAGGTCGGTGTGCCCGAGGTGCAGGCGACGGCGTCGCGGGAGCTCGGCTACGTCGAGTTCCTGCGCGGCAGCTACGACCGGGTCGAGCCGTGGTTGAGGCGGGCCGAGGTTGCTGCGACCGGCGACGCGCACGAGCTGGCCCAGATCCAGAAGGTCCGCGGCTGCGCCCTCAGCGACGTCGGCCGGTACGACGATGCGCTGGCGTCCCTGCAGTCCGCCCTGGAGCTGTCGACCGACGACCGACTGGCGAGCTACGTCTGGTCGATGGTGGGGCGGGTCCACCTGCTGCGCGGGGCCTGGCAATCCGCAGCAGACGGGTTGGACCGCTCCCTCGAGCTGGCGCGACGGTGCGGCTGGACCGCCTTCGCACCCTGGCCTGAGGCCTTCCGGGCGGAGGTCGACCTGGAGCGGGGGGATCTCGATGCTGCCTCGGAACGCCTGGAGCACGCCTTCGCCATGAGCTGCCAGCTGGGAGATCCCTGTTGGGAAGGCGTCTCCCGGCGCGGTCAAGGCCTCCTGCTGGCTGCCCAGGGCGACATCGAGCAGGCGCTCACGGTCCTGCGGGACGCACGCCGGCGGGGCACCCGGCTGCCCGACGCCTACCTGTGGGTCGACGCGTACACCTTGGACGTCATGTGCCAGCTGGCCGTCGCCGACGGTCGTGACGAGCTGGCCACCCGCTGGTCCGACGAGCTGGCCGACCTGGCGGCAGCCAGCTCCATGCGGGAGCTGCTGGTGCGCGCCCTGGTCCATCGGGGACGACTGGGCGACGATCGGAGCCTGGAGGTGGCAGCGGGCCTGGCCACGCAGGTGGACAACCCCCGGCTGCAGGAGCTCGTCGACCCGGGCCGTCGTGGCTGACGCGTCAGGCGTGCAGCAGCTCCGCCAGCTCCTCCACCCCGTCGACCAGCCGGGTGCCCGGACGCGCCCAGGAGGCGTTGGCGTCGACCGCGTGGACCGGTACGCCATCAGGCAGTACGCCCGAGGTGACCAGCTGGTCCGCCAGCGTCTGGCATCCTGCGCGGTCGAAGCCGCACGGGCGCGACCACGATCACCTCGGGATCAGCCTCGCGCACCTGCTCCCAGAGCACGCGCTCCGACTTCGCGCCGGCCTTGGCGAGCAGGGGCACGCCACCGGCGGCCTCGATCATCTCCGGGATCCAGTGGCCGGGGGCGAAGGGTGGGTCGGTCCACTCGAGGAACATCACCCGAGGGAAGTCGCGGCCCGCCACGCGGGCCCGCACGGCATCCAGCCGGCCCCGCTGCGCGGCGACCAGAGCCGCGCGCCTCCGGCTCGTGCCCGGTGGCCCGCCCGAGCGTGACGACCGACTCGAGCACCTCGTCGAGGGTGTGCGGGTCGATGGTCAGCACCTCGGCGGTGCAGCCCAGGTGGGCCAGGGCGTCGTCGACGACCGAGACGTCGACCGCGCAGACCGCACACAGGTCCTGGGTCACGACCAGGTCGGCGTCGAGCCCGGCCAGGGCGCCGGCGTCCAGGTGGTAGAGGTCCTCGCCGCGGGCCATCGCCGCGACGACGTACGCATCGATCTCGGCCGGCGTCAGACCCTCCGGCATCGCCGAGGTCGACACGATCGGGCGGTTGCGCGCCTCGGCCGGGAAGTCGCACTCGAACGTCACGCCCACCACGTCGTCCCCCGCGCCGATGGCGAAGAGGATCTCGGTGGTGGAGGGGAGCAGGGAGACGATGCGCATCGCCCCAGCCTAGGCTCGAGGCGATGGACGAGTCGTTCCGCCGTGGGGTGCGCCTCGGCCTCCCTTTCGGTGCAGTGGGCTTCCTGCTGTCGATGACGTTCGGCGTCCTGGCGATCCAGACGGGCTTCACGCCGCTGCAGGCGATCGTCATGTCGGCGGTGGTGCACGCCGGCTCGGCCCAGTTCGCAGCGGCCACCATCATCGCCGGAGGTGGCGGCGCGCTCCCCGCCGTACTCGCCGCCGGGCTGATGAACGCCCGGTTCCTGGCGATGGGCATCGCGTTCGCCCCCTCGCTGCCGGGTGGTCCCGCGAAGCGCGCGCTGCAGGGGCAGGCGGTCGTGGACCCGTCCTGGGCGATGGCCAACCGTGGCGACGGCACGTTCGACCGCCACCAGCTGTTCGGCTCGACCGTCCCGCAGTACGTCGGGTGGGTCAGCGGCACCATGGTCGGCGCCTTCGCCGGCGATGTGCTCGGCGACACCGACCGCTTCGGGCTGGACGCCGTCTTCCCGACGTTCTTCGTGGCCCTGCTGATCGCCGAGCTCCGCGATCCGCGCAGCCGCTGGGTCGCGTTGCTCGGAGCCGCGATCGCGCTGGCCTTGGTGCCCTTCGCACCGGCGGGTGTCCCGATCCTCGTGGCCGGGGTCGCGGCGCTCGTGGGGCTGGCCCGATGACCATCTGGATCCTGATCGCCGGCGCGGCCGCGCTCACCGTCGCGATCAAGGCCGCCGGACCGCTGGTGCTCGGCGGGCGCGAGCTGCCTCCGCGCACCGCCAAGGTGATCGCGCTGCTGCCCCCGGTGCTGCTGGCCGCCCTCGTCGTCACCTCGACCATCTCCGAAGGACGCCACATCGAGCTCGACGCGAGCGTCGTCGGTGTCGGGGTGGGGGCGCTGCTCATCTGGCGGCGCTGTCCGCTGCTGCTCGCGGTGGTGGTCGCGGCAGCGGTGACGGCGGGTATCCGCGCGCTCGGGTGACCCGGGTACGTTGCCGAGCGTGGACGACCCGACCCTGACCGTGCTTGCCCTGCTCGGGCTGGCGGCGCTGACAGCGGGGTTCGTGGACGCGATCGTCGGCGGTGGCGGGCTCATCCAGCTGCCCGCCGTACTGCTCGGACTCCCGGGAGCCAGCCCGGTCGAGGTCCTGGCCACCAACAAGCTCGCCTCGGCCATGGGCACCACCGTCGCGGCCGGCACCTACTACAACCGGATCAAGCCAGACCCGCGCACGTTCCTGCCGCTGATGGCGCTGTCGTTCATCGGGTCGGCGCTCGGTGCTGCGATCGCCTTCCTGATCCCGAAGGACACCTTCGACCCGATCGTGCTGGTGGTGCTGATCGTCGTCGGTGCCTATGTGCTCTTCCGGCCCACGATGGGCGACGAGACCGCCCTGCGCTTCTCCGGACACCGGCACACCGCCGCCGCGATGCTGACCGGCCTCGCCGTCGGCTTCTACGACGGCGCACTCGGCCCCGGCACCGGCAGCTTCTTCGTGGTCATCCTGGTCGGCCTGCTGGGCTACTCGTTCCTCGAGGGCTCGGCCAACGCCCGCCTCGCCAACTGGGCGACCAACGTGGCCGCGCTGGTCGTGTTCATCCCCTACGGCGTGGTGCTCTGGAAGGTCGGCCTGGTCATGGGCGTCTGCCAGGTGATCGGCGCGTACGCCGGCGCCCGGACCGCGGTCGCCAAGGGCGCGGGGTTCGTCCGCGTCTTCTTCATCGTGGTCGTGTCGGCGTTCGTGCTCCGGATCGGCGGCGACCTCGTGGGCCTGTGGTGATCTAGCCTCGGCTCCATGAGCGTTGCGGTGGCCGTGGCAGACATCGGCAAGGCGCTGACCGACTACGGCGCCGGCTACCTGCTGACCACGTCGGACGGCCGGGTCAAGGTGGTCTCGGTGGAGCCCGCGATGCGCGAGACCGGCGTGCTGGTCGCCCGGGCACCAGGTCGCGGCACCACCGCCAACATCGCGGCCAACCCGCAGGTGACCCTGGTCTTCCCGCCGCTCGCTCAGCGCGGGTTCACGCTGCTGGTCGACGGCACCGCCGAGCTCGACGGCGACGACGTCGTGGTCACGGCGACGAGTGCCGTGCTGCACCGGCCGGCCGACCACGCCCCGGCCACGTGAGCCCGACCTGGCTGACGGCGTTCATCGACCTGCCCGCCGACGGCTTCGACGAGGGGCTCAGGTTCTGGCGGGCCGCCACCGGCTATGGGCTGTCGGAGCCACGCGGGGACCATGCGGAGTTCGCGACGCTGATCCCGGGTGACGGAGATCCCTTCCTCCGGGTCCAGCGGCTGGCCGACGGCGGGCCCGGCGTCCATCTCGACCTGCACCACCCCGACCTGGAGTTCGAGGTGCTCGCCTCGCCGTCCGGCTTCGCCTACTGCCAGGTGCCCGAGAGCCAGAGCGGCCGCCCCCGGCCGACCGTCTGGCCGGGCGGGCACCGCTCCGTCGTGGACACGATCTGCCTCGACATCCCGCCGTCGCGCTTCGACGAGGAGTGCGCGTTCTGGTCCGACCGCACGGGCTGGCCGCTGGTCGAGATCCCGAACGCCCCCGAGTTCCTGGCCGTACGCCGGCCGCGCGAGCAACCGATCCGGATCCTGCTGCAGCGGCTGGCCGACGAGCAGGCGCAGACGACCGCGCACCTCGACGTCTCCACCGACGACCGCGAGGCAGAGACGCGACGCCACGAGGCGCTGGGCGCATCCGTCGTACGGCAGCACCAGTGGTGGACGGTGCTCCGCGACCCGACCGGCGCCGAATACTGCCTCGTGGATCGGACCTGGCCCGACTAGCGTGCCGGTCATGACCGACCGGACCGTCCCCCCGTACATCGCCGACGAGCGGACCATGCTGCTCGCCTACCTCGAGTCCCATCGCGACACCCTGCGGATCAAGACGGCTGACCTCGGCCCCGACGGGCTGGCGGCCAAGCTTCCGCCGTCGACGCTCACCCTGGGCGGTCTGCTCAAGCACCTGGCGCTGGTCGAGGACTGGTGGTTCGGCATCAACCTGGTCGGCACCCCGGACATGCCGCCGTTCGACACGGTCGACTGGGACGCCGACCCCGACTGGGAGTTCCACACCGCTGCCGACGACTCCCCGGAGGAGCTGCGCGAGCTCTACGAGCGCGCGGTGGCCGCGTCCGACGCCAACCTCGCGGCCATCGACGACCTCGACCACGTGATCTTTCGCCGGCACCCGAAGACCGGGGAGGGCCTGAGCACTGCGCTGGGTGATCCTGCACATGATCGAGGAGTACGCCCGCCACAACGGCCACGCCGACCTGATCCGCGAGTCCTTCGACGGGACGACGGGCGATTGAGCGAGGATCCGGCCGGCGACCGCCGACGACTGGCCGCAGATCTGGCCGATCTTCAAGGAGATCGTCGAGGCCGGCGAGACCTACGCCTATCCCACGGACCTGACCTCCGAGCAGGCCCGCGACCTGTGGCTGGAGCCGCCGCCCGGATCAACGGTCGTGCTGGAGGAGGACGGCCGGATCCTCGGCTCGGCCAAGATGGGCCCCAACCGCCCGGGCCGCGGCAGCCACATCGGCACCGCGTCGTTCATGGTCGACGCCGACACCCGCGGCCGAGGGGTCGGCCGGCGCCTCGCCGAGCACACCGTGCAGTGGCACCGCGACCAGGGCTACCGCGGCATCCAGTTCAACGCCGTGGTCGAGACCAACACCGCCGCCGTACACCTCTGGCAGCAGCTGGGCTTCGAGATCATCGGCACCGTGCCTGGCGCCTTCGAGTCCCGCTCGCACGGACCGGTCGGCCTGCACGTGATGTACCTGGCGCTGATCCGCCTGAGACGTCCTCGGCGAAGCCGGGCAGGAACTCCTCGAGGATCGCCCGGAACGGCGCCTCCGCCTCGAGCTGGCTGAGCACGCCGATCCCGCCGACCCAGGTGCGGTGGATGAGCATGTACGACGGCGGCAGGTTGAGCTTGATCGCCACCGTGTACGCCGGCTCCCGCGGGTTGTTGATCCGCGCGAACTGCGTGCGCATCCACTCGCGGCTGAACTGGAAGGTCTCCGTCATGGTCGGCTCGACCAGCGGCGACAGGTAGTCCATCAGGTCCTCCGGGTCGATCCGGATCTTGTCCCTGATGAAGCCCTCGCGCCGCAGCCCCTCGAGCAGCTGCTCCGCGTCGCCGAGGGCGGCGAGCCGGATCAGGCTGCCCATGGCCTCGGGCAGGTTGCGCTCGGGCAGCCGGGCGACGGCGCCGTAGTCGAGCACGCCGAGCCGGCCGGGGGAGCCGTCCTCGTTGGGCAGGATGCGGAAGTTGCCGGGGTGGGGGTCGGCGTGGAGCATGCCGGTGCGGCTCGGCCCGGAGAACGCGAAGCGCGCGTAGAGCTCGCCGTAGTGGTTGCGCTCCTCCTGGGTGCCGTTGGCGATGATCGAGGCCAGCGACGCTGGCGACTCGAGCCACTCGGTGATGATCACGGCGTCGCCGACCGCGACCACGTCCGGGATCACGATGCCCGGGTCGTCGGCGAACTCGGCCGCGAAGACCGACTGGGCCTCGCCCTCGAGCTTGTAGTTGAGCTCGTCCTCGGCGCGGGCCTGGACCTCCTCGACCAGCGGCTTGATGTCGATGCCGGGGAAGACCGGGCCGATGGTGCGTGCCAGCCGGGCCAGCTGCTTCAGGTCGGAGCGCAGCGCGTCACCGGCGCCGGGGTACTGCACCTTGACCGCGACCTCGCGCCCGTCGTGCCAGCGCCCCTTGTGCACCTGGCCGATGCTCGCGGCGGCCGTCGGCCCGCCGTCGAGCCAGGTCAGCTGGTCGCCCCAGCCGAGCCCGAGCTCGTGGTCGAGGATGTCGCGCACGGTCTGGGTCGGCATCGGTGGCGCGGAGTCCTGCAGCTTGGTCAGCTGGTCGCGGTACGGCGCCGCCAGCTCCTCCGGCAGGGCCGCCTCGAAGATCGACAGCGCCTGCCCGAACTTCATCGCCCCGCCCTTGAGCTCACCCAGGGTCCGGAACAGCTGCTCGGCGGTGCGCTGCTGGATCTCGGTCATCACGGCTTCGGCCGGTGCGCCGCCGAGCCGCTTGCCGAAGCCGATGGCGCTGCGACCGGCGTAGCCCAGCGGCAGAGCGGCCAACCGGGCCGTCCTGGCTGCTGCCTTGCGCGGGAGGTCGGCCATGGCTTCAGTGTCGCAGCCGCCCCCCAGCGGGCTTGGTGGCGCCCGTGACTGGACCACCAGAAAGGGGTATGGCCGGTTGGGCCGGCCGAGCGTAGCGTCGGGAACAGGGAGGCAGCGGCGACCGCTGTCCCTTCTCAGAGGAGTCCCAATGAGCGCATTCGTTCAGATGGTGGAGATGAGCACCTCGCGCATGGAAGAGATGCAGAAGTTCCACGAGGAGTGGCGGGAGCAGAATCCCGACCGGCTGCTCGACTGGTCGATCGTCGCGGAGGACCGCGACAACCCCGGCAAGTTCGTGGCGATCGTGCACTTCGAGAGCTACGACGTGGCGATGAAGAACTCCGAGGATCCCCGCACGTCCGAGTACGCCGCCAAGATGGAGGAGCTCTCCGACGGACCGCCGACGTTCAGGAACCTCGACGTCGTGATGGCGGAGGGCATGTAGCTCGAGTGACGGACGACCGCATCCCAGAATTTCATCGACTGCACTCCTCGGGCTGTTTCGTGATGCCCAACCCCTGGGACGTCGGCAGTGCCAGGGCCCTGGAGCAGCTGGGCTTCAAGGCGCTGGCGACGACGAGCGCCGGGTTCGCCTGGACCTTCGGGGTCGCGGACACCCACGTCACGCTCGACCGGTGCCTCGAGCACCTGCGCGCCATCGCTGGGGCCGTCTCGGTGCCGGTCAACGCTGACTTCGAGGGTGGCTACGCGGTCGACCCCGAGGGCGTCGCCACGAACGTCGGCCTGGCCGCCGCCACCGGCATTGCCGGACTCTCGATCGAGGACTCCTCGGGCGACTCGTCCGACCCCCTCCTCGAGTTCGAGCTGTCGGTGGACCGGGTCCGGGCCGCGCGGGAGGCCATCGACGCGAGCGGCACCGGCGTCCTCCTCACCGGCCGCTCGGAGGGCTTCGTGGTCGGCCGTCCCGACCTCGACGAGACGATCCGCCGGCTTCAGGCCTACGCCGAAGCGGGTGCCGACTGCCTCTATGCCCCGCGGCTCGACCAGCACGAGCACGCCGCCGCGATCGTTGCCGCGGTGGCGCCCAAGCCGGTGAACCTGCTGATCAACGCGCCGTTCATCACCGCCGCCCAGGCGGCCGAGCTCGGCGTACGCCGGATCAGCGTCGGCGGCACCCTGGCCCGCACGGCCTGGGGCGGGTTCCTCCAGGCCGCGCAGGAGATCGCCGACTCGGGCACGTTCACGTCGTTCGACGGACTACCGAACGTCGACGGGATGATGGGGAGCTAATCGCGTTGCGCTGTCCCGGCCGAGCGCCTTTGCTGGACGCATGGCCAGTCATCTCGTCACGCTCGTCTTCGATGCCAACGACCCCGCCGGCCTCGCGCGCTTCTGGGCCGGCGTCCTGGGCCGGGAGGCCGACGGTCAGGTGCTCCTCCCGAGCGATGACACCGGGATCCGGATCGGGTTCATGCCGACCGAGGCCCCGAGGGCCGGCCCGAACCAGATGCACTTCGACCTGACCAGCGCCTCACCTGAGGAGCAGCAGGCGACGGTGGCCAGGGCGCTCGAGCTCGGCGCCCGGCACCTCGACATCGGTCAGGGACCGGACTCGGATCACGTGGTGCTCGCCGACCCCGAGGGCAACGAGTTCTGCGTCATCGAGGCCGGCAACGGCTTCCTCGCCGACACCGGGGACATCGGGGCGCTGTCGAGCGACGGCACGCAGGACGTCGGCTACTTCTGGAGCAAGGCGCTGGGTTGGCCACTGGTCTGGGACCAGGACGAGGAGACCGCGATCCAGTCGCCCCAGGGCGGCACGAAGATCAGCTGGGGCGGCCCGCCCGTGGAGCCGAAGCTGGGGAAGAACCGGCTGCACCTCGACCTAGCCCCACCAGCCGACGGCGATCAGCAGGCAGAGGTGGAGCGGCTCATCTCCCTCGGAGCGACCCGCATCGACATCGGCCAGGGTGAGGTCAACTGGGTCGTGATGGCCGACCCCGACGGCAACGAGTTCTGCGTGCTGACTCCGCGCTAGCTCAGGGCCGCGCGAAGGACCAGACGGGAAGGACCGCGCTGTCCGTGGCAGTCAGGCCGAGCTCGCTCAACAGCGGTCGCAGGACCTCGTCGACGTAGGGCTGTCCTTCGGACTCCGTGCGCCACACGTCGGCGACGACGAAGCCCTCGCCGCGCGGGTAGACGACGTGGGACATGAGGCCGGCCGGCGGACCACCAGCCTCTGCCATGGACTGCCCCACGCGGGCGTCGAGCTGGTCGAACTGTTCTTGGGTCGCGGGCGCCACCGTGAGCTGCAGCAGAACGGCCATGGCTCGCATCTTCCTCCTGACGCCACTCCGAGGGAAGCCGAAAATTACGCTCGGCGGGTGCACATGGTCGCCCAGGCAGGACGTCATCAGCGCGCGCTGGACATCACTCGGGCCGCCGAGCGGCTCTATCGCGCCGAGCTGCTCGGCGTCGATCCCACGGCCGAGACTCAGGACCTGCACCTACGCCTGTTGCGAGGCGAGGACGCCGAGTCCGGTCCTTACTTTCAGTCGGGGCTTCCGCGAAGCCGAGCAGCGCGGTCGCGGTGGAAGCGGGCCAGCTCGTAGGTGGCGTTGAACTCGGCCAGCATGGCCGCCTTCTCGTGCTCGGCCGCAGTGAGGTTCTCGCCGGTGTTCTCGCCGGCGCGACCCTTCGGTGCCGTGACGTGCGCCCGCTCCGTCTCGGAAGAGTTCTGCATCTCGCTGCCTTCGTGCCAGTGACCACGTCCGCCTTGTGCTCAAGCGACGGTCGGCGAGCGGGTACCCCGGACGCGACCTCGGCATGCCAGCCGCGTCCGGCGGGTCTAGACCGCTAGTCGAGCTCAGGCATGGACCCGAACCGGCGTACCTCCTGGGGCCAACCGCACGCTTCCGCGATCTTGCCGGCCCACACCTTGGCGGTGGCCAGGTCTGGCACGTCCACCACGGTGAGGCCACCGAGGTACTCCTTGGTCTCGACGTAGGGGCCATCGGTGAACAGCACCGTGCCACTGGTGGCGTCAGCGCTGAAGGTCTCATCGAGATCTTCGTCGAGCCCGCCGGCGAACACGTACTCCCCGGCAGCCTTGATCTCGTCGATGACTGCCATGGCGAGTGGCCCGCGGCTGCGGAACCACTCCTCGGTGTGGTCGCCGACCCACTGCTGGTTGAAGTAGATGAGGTACTCGGTCATCGCTGCTCCTAATGCTCGGGCGGACCCTGGTGGTCAGCCTTCACCTACTCCACGAACGGCAAAAGCCCGATACGACAACTCCCGTAACGATTCTCGGACGCTCCCCGCCTAGTTTCCGATCACGGTGGCCCAGCCGTGCCACGAGGCGAAAGGTGTTCCCCATGCGTAAGTCCCTGACCGTGCTCGGTTCGGTCCTCTCCGTCACGGCGCTCACAAGCGCAGCCGTGGCTCCGCCGGTCTTCGCCGGCGGCCTAGACCCAGCGGAAGCAGCGCAGCAGAGCGCGAGCGGTCGCCCCACCAGCGGCAACGGCCAGATCGTCTTTCGCCGCTACTTCGACGCCGACCAGACCGAAGGTGCTGTCTTCGTGATGAACTCGGGCGGAGAGCAGGTCCGCCAGATCTCCCACCCGCCGAACGGCTGGCGGGACAACGTGCCGGGCGTGGTCCCCCGACGGACGGGCGGTCACCTTCGAACGCTTGAAGAGCGACGACAGCACCAGCCGGATCATGGTCGTCGACACCGACTCGGGCGCCACGAGCACGGTCGTGCCGTGCACGGGGAAGCGATGTGTGATCGCCATCGATCCCTACTTCTCCTCCGATGGCAGCGCGATCGCGTACTCCCGCACCGTCTCGCCGCCCACCGCGCATCCACCGGAGTGGAAGCTCTTCTCGGCGGTCTTCATGGTCGCGCTGGACGGAAGCAACGCTCGCCAGATCAGTAGTACGCCGCTGCGCCGCAGGGGGCTGCTCGCCACGGAGACCACCGATCCGACGTTCTCGCCCGATGGTCGGCTGCTTGCCTTCATCCGCACGCGCCACAGCCCGGAGGAGAACAGCGCGGTGTTCGTCCAGCCGATCGGCTCGCCAGCGCATGCTCGCCGGATCACACCGTGGCGGATGAACTGCCAGGACCGGCCGACGTTCGCCCCTACTGGCGACCGGCTGCTGTTCCGCTGCGCGCCCCAGGGCGAGGAAGGCCCGTCCAACCTCTACTTCGTCCACCCGAACGGCACGGGTCTCCGCCAGCTGACCTTCGCGTCAGCGGGCAAGCAGTACCTCGGCTCCGGCTTCTCCCCGACTTTCCGGCACGGGCGGGGTTGGATCACCACGGGACGCACGGGTGGCTTCGGTGATGAAGGCAACGCCGACGTGTTCCGCCTCCTGATCAAGCACGACGAAGTGGTGCGCAAGGTGAATCTGACCAAGAGCGAGGAGTGGGACAGCAGTCCCGGCTGGGGCACCCACCCACCCACGGTCTAGCCGGCGTCCGGGAACCTCACTCGCGGACTCGGGGAACCGCATGCCCGTGCTGCCGATCGTTGCGAGGTTCCGCGGGCCGAGGACACCTAGGCTGCTGTGATGAGCGGCCAGCCGGAGATGACCGACGATGGGCGTTTCATCATCGTGAATGGTCGACGATGGCGGGCAACCGATCCGGCCATCCCCGAGGAGCGCAGAGCTGAGCTCACTGCAGTGCTCATGGCCTGGCGTCGCGAGGTGCGACGGACACGAGGCACCGATGAGGAGAGCAGCTCCCGTGCTGGAGTGAACGCCGCCAAGGTGGCACTCGGCGAGCGAGGGACGGCCTGGTGGGAGCAGTCAGACGAGGAACGTCGCGAGCGATGGAGCACCGAAGTGCCACCTCCTCACTAGGCGCCGAGCTCAGGCAGGCTGGCGCGTTGCCACCGACTCATAGCCCCCTCCGGGGTACACCCATCCGCCAGTGAGCACGTCTCCGTAGTCGTCAACGCTTCCTCGGAAGTAGGCCGGGGAGCCGACCTCCCCGGCCCAGATCGTCAGCTCGTCGTCCGCGATCTCGTAGACGTGGTCGAGGGTGCTCCCTGCGCTGCCGTAGTAACGCGAATGGACGGGTTCGCTGGGCTCACCCATGAACGGGTGGAGGTGCCCGATGACCTCCAACCCGGCCTCCACGTGTCCGTCGTGACCGAGCTCGACATGCTGCAGTAGAAAGAACCCACCGCTCATCCACTCGTAGGTGACGCTGCCTGTCGCCCCACCCGTGATCTCCCAGCGACCAACCAGCCGATCCAGCGCCTGCAGTTTGCCGCAAAGGGGGTGCCCTGACCCCAGCCGTCGCAGAACAGACCCCAGCTACTTCTTGAACTCATCGGCACGCCGCAATCTGCGCGTCTCGACGCTGCTCGCCTACACCTCCGGGAACCTGACCCCCGTGTTGGCGTGGCAGCGGTAGCCGAAGGGGTTCTTGGCGAGGTACTGCTGGTGCTGGTCCTCGGCGTAGTAGTACGTCGGGTGCCGGGGCGATCTCGGTGGTGATGTCGCCGAGGCGGCGGCGGACCAGCTCGTCGCCGTAGATCTTGGTCAGGTCGCGGGCGGTCTGCTCCTGGTCGGGGGTCGTGAAGTAGATCGCGGAGCGGTACTGCGTGCCGACGTCGTTGCCCTGCTGCATGCCCTGGGTCGGGTCGTGGATCTCGAAGAAGCGCTTCACCAGGTCGGCGTAGGAGACGACGGCGGGGTCGAAGACGATCCGGACGGCCTCGGTGTGGCCGGTGCGGCCGGAGCACACCTCTTCGTACGACGGGTTCGGGGTGTGGCCGCCGGCGTAGCCGACGGAGGTGGAGTAGACGCCGGGGATCTGCCAGTAGATCTCCTCGGCGCCCCAGAAGCAGCCGAGGCCGAAGATGGCGACCTCCAGGCCCTCGGGCACCTGGTCGGTGACGATCGGGGCGTCCAGGATCTTGTGCTGCTCGGCAATGGTGAAGTCGCGCGTGGGGCGGCCCGGCAGTGCGTGGTCGGCGTCGATCAGCTCGGTCTTGTGGCGGGAGAACATGCCTCTATTCTCCCAGGTCACGCAAGGTCAGGACGAGCAGTGTGAGCAGGCGCTCCACCTCGGCCGCGACGGCGGCCCGACCGGGGCCGAGGTACGTGCGCGGGTCGACCAGCTCCTCGTCGCGCAGCGCCTCCCGCACCGCGGTGGTGAAGGCGTTGTTGAGGTGGGTCGCGATGTTGATCTTGGTCATGCCGGCGGCGATCGCGCTGACCAACCCGGCGTCCGGGACGCCGGACGAGCCGTGGAGGACCAGGGGCACCGGCACGGCCTCGGCGATGTCGGCGATCAGGCCGTCGTCGAGCTCGGCGTCGCGGGTGGTCATCGCGTGCGACGAGCCGACGGCGACGGCCAGCGCGTCGACCCCGGTGGCAGCCACGAACTCCGCCGCCTCGGCCGGGCGAGTCCGCACGCCTGGCGCGTGTACGCCGTCCTTGCCGCCCACCTCGCCGAGCTCGGCCTCGACCGACACCCCGCGCTCGTGACACCAGCCGACGACCTCGGTCGTGGTCGCGAGGTTGGTGGGGTAGTCGAGCTGGGAGCCGTCGTACATCACGGACGGGACGCCGAGCTCCACCGCCTCGTGGATCAGCTCGACGCTGGTGGCGTGGTCGAGGTGCACGCAGACCTCGACGGTCGATGCGCGGGCGATCGCCAGCGACGCGGTCAGCACGGGGGCGAGTGCGCCGTGGTACGCCGCGGTGTTCTCCGAGATCTGGAGCACCACAGGTCGTCCGGCGCGCTCGGCTCCGGTCACGATCGCCTCGGCGTGCTCGAGCTGGATCACGTTCATGGCGAGCAGCCCGCGGCGCGCCTGGGCGGCCGACGTCAGCAGGTCCTGCATCCGGGCGAGGGTCATCCGACCCACGCCCCGGCCCGCATCACCTGCTGGGGCTGCCAGGCCGCGTCGGTGACGACCAGGTCGGCGGGGTTGCCCACTGCCAGGCCTACGTCCAGCCGACCCAGCACGGCGGCCGGCCGGACGCTCGCGGCCGCCACCAGCTGCACCGGGTCGAGCCCGGCGCTGACCTGGCGGCGTACGACGTCGAGCAGCCGCGACGTGCCGCCGGCGATCGAGCCGCCGTTGGCCAGGCGGGCGACGCCGTCGCGCACCTCCACGGCTTGCGGACCCAGCTGGTAGTCGCCGTCGGACATGCCGGCCGCGGCCATCGCGTCGGTCACCAGCAGGGTCCGGTCGCCGACCAGCGCGACCACTGCCGCCACCGTCTCGTCGGCGAGGTGTACGCCGTCGGCGATCAGCTCGAGCACCGCGTCGCCCGCCGCCGCAGCGGCCATCGCACCCAGCACGGCGCCCGGTCCTCGATGGTGGATCGGCGCCATGCCGTTGAAGAGGTGGGTCACCACGGACGGCGAGGTCGTGTGCAGGAAGCGCTCCATGGTGCTGGCGTCGGCGTCGGTGTGCCCGGCAGCCACGGTCACGCCCTGCTCGGTCAGCAGCTCGGCCAGCTCCACGGCGCCGGGCAGCTCGGGTGCGACGGTCATCATCCGCACGTGTCCGCGGCCGGCCGCGATGAGCTCGGCGGCGAGGGCGAGGTCGGGGTCGCGGAGATGGGCCGGGTCCTGGGCCCCGCACCGCGCCGCGGACAGGAACGGTCCCTCGAGGTGGATGGCCGCCAGCGTCCCGTCGTCCACGGCGTCGGCCAGCACGCCGATCACAGCCAACAGCCGCTGGGGATCGTCGGTGACCGCGCTGCCGACCAGCGTCGTGGTGCCCTGGCGCAGGTGGTGCTCGGCCGCGGTGCGGGTCGCCTCCGCGTCGCCCGACGTGAACGAGCCGCCGCCTCCGCCGTGACAGTGCAGGTCGACCAGGCCGGGCAGCACGATCCGGTGCTCGGCAGCGGGATCACCCTCGATCGGCTCGCGCACGGCGGCGATCCGGCCGTCGGCGACTTCGACCACCGCATCCGGCAGGTCCTCGGTGGGAGTGATCACCCGGCCACGCAGGACCTCGCTCACGGGCCGGACTCCGCGACCGCGTCGAGCGCCAGGTGGGCCGCGCCGACGAGACCCGCCCGACTGCCGAGCGCCGTCACCAGGATGGGCGGCACGTTCGTCAGCACCGACCGCTTCCGCATCAGCGCCTCGACCTCACCGGTGAGCGCCTCGCCGGCCTCGCTCAGGCCGCCGCCGAAGAGGATCGCGCCGGGCGCGAGCAGGGCGCACACGGTGACCAGCCCGTCGGCCAGCGCGGAGACCGCCTCGGTCCAGACCTCGGCCGCGATGGGGTCGGTCGCCAGCCGTTCGCGTACGACGTGCGCTCCCTCGATGCTCGACCCGGTGCGTTGCGCGTAGGTTCGTCGGATCGCCTCGGCGCTGGCGACGGCTTCGAGGCACCCGTGCTGCCCGCACCGGCAGAGGGCGCCGCCCGGGCGCACCACGATGTGGCCGAACTCGCCGGCCTGACCCGAGACCCCGCGCACCGCCTCGCCGCGCACGAACGTGACCGCGGCGACGCCGGTGCCGATGATCACGACGAAGGGGTCCTCGGCAACGGGCACCGCGCGGCGTACCGCCTCACCCGCCGCGGCGACGTCGTGGTCGACCCGGACCGGCACCCCCAGCCGGGCACTCATCGGCCCGGCGATGTCGAGGTCGGTGATCTCGAGGTTGACCGAGCGCAGGCAGATGCCCTTCGCGGTGTCGACGATGCCGGGCATCACGATGCCCGCGCCGACCACCTCGGCGCGCCGCGGTCCGAGGGACTCGAGCAGCTCGCGGGCCGCCTCGTCGATGACGTCGAGGATGGCCGGGCCGGTCTTGCTGGGCACGCGGGTCTCGGCCAGCACGGTGTCGTGGTCGTCGAGGGCTGCGGCCTTGACCGACGTACCGCCCACGTCGAACGCGAGCACGACCGGGCGTGCTGAGGCGAAGGCCATGAAGCGGAGCCTAGGCGTGGTCGAGGATGATCGAGCGAGTGAGGTTGCGCGGCTGGTCGGGATCCAGGCCGGCGGCCCGGGCCCGGATCGCGCAGAGGCGGTGCACCCGGAGCAGGTCGGCCATGGCGTCGATCGGGGCGTGGATGAGCTCGGCGCCGGTCACCGCGACGTCCTCGGCGAAGCCGTCGACCAGCTCGCCGAACGCCCAGACCACCCGGCCAGGGGCGCTGATGCTGAGCGGTCCGTGGCGGTATTCCATCATCGGGTAGGCCTCGGCCCACAGCTGGGCGGACTCCCGCAGCTTCAGGCCGGCCTCCTGGGCGATCGCGGTGGTCCAGCCGCGGCCGACGAAGGTCAGCTGGTCGGCGGTGACGGCCGCGCCGAGCGAGCTGTCGGGGGCGTCGAGCACGGCCTGGGCCTGCGCGGCTGCCTCGGTCAGGTCCTCGCCCAGGTGCCAGCGCAGCAGCGCGAGCGTCGTGGTCGCGAACCGCGTCTGTACCACCGACTCCTCGTCGACCTCGGGAGTCAGGATCGGCTGCGCGAGATCCAGCGCAGGAGTGCCCGGCGACGACGTGATCACGGAGGCCGGCGTGCGTCCCTGGATCTCGGCGAGCAGGTCCAGCACCTCGGTCGTGGTGCCGGACCGGGTGATCGCGACGACCCGGTCGTAGCCGCGTCCCAGCCGCGCCTCGGTGGGTGTCCACGCATCGGTGACCCCGAGGCCGGCCGCCTCGCGCAGCGCGGCGTACGCCTGGGCCATGTAGTACGACGTGCCGCACCCCACGACGGCCACGTGCTCGCCGGGCTGGGGCAGGAGCGCCTGGTGCGCAGCAGCCACCTCGCGAGCGTCCAGCCAGTTGCGCGGCTGGGTGGCGGTCTCGGCCTCGATGTACGACGTCATGGACCGATCATCAAGATCCTGCGCGAATCTGTCAAGAATTAGGGCTGGGCAAGCACAAACGATCAAGAGTTGACCTTCGAAACCCTTGACAGCGGCAGGCCGAGGCGATGAACATCGCTCCAACAGATGACAACTTGTGCGCGAAGTCACTCGGGTTTGCGCACAACTGATCACAGTCTCGGAGCGCTCCGTCGCGCCGGGGAGAGGCGGGATCGTGAAGCGCACGACAACATCTCTACGGCTGGGGGCGGCTCTGGCCGCGCTCACCCTGGTCGCGGCCGGTTGCGGCTTCGGCGGTGACGACGACGACGACGGTGGGAGCGGCGGCGGTAGCTCGATCGACCTGCTCGTCCCGTCGTACAGCGACGGCACTCAGGCCCTCTGGGAGGGCATCATCGCCGACTTCGAGGCCGAGAACTCCGACATCCAGGTCAACCTCGAGGTCCAGTCGTGGGACAACATCAACGACGTGGTCCGGACCAAGCTGCAGTCCGACGAGGCGCCCGACATCCTCAACATCGACGCGTTCGCCGGCTTCGTGGCCGACGACCTGCTCTATCCGGCCGACGAGGTCGTCTCCGCGGAGACGCTGGACGACTTCCAGGACTCCTTCAAGGAGAACGCCTCGATCGACGGCACGCAGTACGGCCTGCCGCTGATCGCGTCGGCCCGCACCATGTTCGTCAACACCGACCTGCTCGCGCAGGCCGGCGTCGAGGAGATCCCCACGACGTGGGACGACCTGCTCGCCGCGAGCAAGGCCATCAGCGAGCTGGGTGGCGGCGTCAGCGGCTACGGCATGCCGCTCGGCAACGAGGAGGCGCAGGCCGAGACCTCCATCTGGACCTTCGGCGCCGGCGGCAGCTGGGGCGACACCGAGGAGCTCACCATCGACACGCCCGAGGCCACCGAGGCGGTGTCGTTCATGAAGCAGATGATCGACGAGGGCGCCACCCAGCCCGACCCGGGCTCGAGCGACCGGACGCCGCTGATCAACGTGTTCGTGCAGGGGAAGATCGGCTTCATCGAGGCGCTGCCGCCGACTGTCGACCAGATCGCCACGGAGAACCCCGACCTGAAGTACGAGCTCGCGCCGATCCCGACCAAGGACGGCTCGCCCGTCACGCTGGGCGTCGCTGACCACCTGATGGCGTTCCAGAACGACGGCAACAAGCAGGAGTCGATCCAGACGTTCCTGGACTACTTCTACTCGGCCGACGTCTACAGCAACTTCGTCACCACCGAGAAGTTCCTGCCGGTGACCGAGTCCGGTGCCGAGGCGTTCAGCAACGACAGCCTCCAGGTCTTCCTGGACGCGCTGCCCGACGCACGGTTCTACCCGAGCACCAACACTGCGTGGTCGGCCGCCCAGGGTGCGTTCCAGAGCCTGATCGGCCAGATCGCGCAGGGCAAGGACGCCGAAGAGGTGTTGGCCGAGATCCAGGCCAAGGCCGACGAGGCTGCCTGACCCATGGCCACCGGGAAGAGGAGGCAGCTGCTAGCCGCACTGCCATGGACGTCGCCTGCCCTACTGCTGATCGGCGCCATCGTCCTCTTCCCGGCTGGCTACATGGTCTGGACCTCCACCCGGGAGCTCTCGGACTTCGGGGTGGACCGGGGGCCCGCCGGGTGGGACAACTACCGCAACCTGCTCGACCTCACCAGCATCGACCGGATCCTGCTCAACACGTTCGTCTGGGTGTTCGGCGTCGTGGTCATCACCGTGATCCTGTCGCTGGCGCTCGCCCAGCTGCTCAACCAGGCGTTTCCCGGACGCCGGCTGG
The DNA here is from genome assembly GCA_963769475.1 of uncultured Actinomycetota bacterium. Classification (GTDB taxonomy): domain Bacteria; phylum Actinomycetota; class Actinomycetes; order Propionibacteriales; family Nocardioidaceae; genus Nocardioides. Next base: position 1,067,574 of record CAVYLX010000011.1, read on the forward strand.
TCAGGCTCGCGGTGATCGTGCCGTGGGCGGCGAGCGTGGTGATGACGTCGGTGGTCTTCTACTACGGGCTGGACTCCTACTACGGCGTCATCAACAAGTTCCTGGTCGACATCCACCTGCTCGACGAGCCCTACGGCTTCACCGCACACCCGATCTCGGCGTTCGGGGTGTCGATGGCCACGGCCGTGTTCGTCTCGCTGCCGTTCACGACCTACGTGTTCCTGGCGGGGCTGCAAGGCATCCCCGAGGAGGTGCTGGAGGCCGCCGAGGTCGACGGCGCCAGCCCGATCCGCCGCTACTTCTCGGTGATCCTGCCCAGCCTGCGACCGGCCCTGGCGGTCGCCACGATCATCAACATCATCAACGTGTTCAACTCGCTGCCGATCCTGCGCACGATGACCGGCAGCATCCCCGGCTACGACGCCGACACCACGACGACGCGCATCTTCAAGCTGATCCAGGCCGACCGGCAGGTCGACACCGCGGCCGCGCTGTCGGTGGTCAACTTCCTGATCGTCCTCGTGGTGATCCTGGCCTACCTGAAGATCGTCCGGCCGATGAGGGAGGACTGACCCATGGCGTCGGTGACCATCGATCGCCCCGGCACCCGGCGGCGTACGCCGAAGAAGCAGCGCTCCCGCTGGCTGCTGTCCCTCGCCGGCGCGGTCGTGGCGTTCGTCTTCCTGCTGCCGTACCTGATCATGCTGATCGGCTCGTTCAAGACGAGGCCGGACATCCTCAAGGTGCCGCCGACGTACCTGCCCAAGACCTGGCACCCCGAGAACTACATCGACATGTGGAGCACGCCGGAGACCCCGCTGCCCTACAACCTGATCAGCACGGTGGTGATCTCGCTCTCGGCGACCCTGGTGGTGCTGATCGTCGCGCTGCCGGCGGCCTACTACACCGCGCGCCACAAGTTCCCGGGCCGGGGCGCCTTCATGCTGCTGGTGCTGATCACCCAGATGCTGCAGCCGACGGTGCTCGCCACCGGGTTGTTCCGGGAGTTCCTCGCCTTCGACCTCAACGACACCTGGCTGGCCATGATCCTGGTCAACTCGGCGTTCAACCTGTCGTTCGCGCTGTGGATGATGCACTCGTTCTTCGCGTCGGTGCCGAAGGAGATCGAGGAGGCGGCCGCGCTCGACGGCGCCGGCAAGCTGCGCACCCTGCGCACGGTCACGTTGCCGCTGGTGTGGCCGGGCATCGTCACGGCCGTGATCTTCACGTTCGTCGCGTGCTGGAACGAGTTCGCCGCGTCGCTGGTCATCCTCACCACCGCCGAGAACCAGCCGCTCTCGGTCGCGCTGACCAAGTTCGTCGGCCAGTACTCCACATCGTGGCAATACGTCTTCGGCGTCTCCATCGTCGGTATCGTCCCGGTCGTCATCCTCTTCGCGATCATCGAACGTCGACTGGTCGCCGGGCTCACGGCAGGCGGTGTGAAGTGAACGACTCACCGCCCGAGGACGTCGTCGCGGAGCCCTTCGATACGCCTCGTCCCTCGGCTACTCAGGACGGGCACCGTTCGGACAAGGCCTGGCGGATGCGCATGCTGCTCGACCTGGTCGCCGAGCGCGGCCGGCTATCTGTTGCCGACGCTGCTGCCGCGCTGTCGGTTTCCGACGCCACTGTGCGTCGCGACTTCACCGCACTGGCTGACCAGCAGCTGGTGACCCGCACCCACGGCGGCGTCGTGGCGTCGTCGGTGGCCTACGACCTGCCGGTCCGCTACCGCAACAGCGGCGGCAGCCAGAAGGACACGATCGCCGCCGCCGCTGCCGCTCTGGTCACGATCGGGCAGGTGGTCGGCTTCAACGGGGGTACGACGACGTCCGGCACCGCGCGGCAGCTGGCCGCCCGCCAGGACCTCGCCATCGGCGAGCCGCCGTCACTGACCGTGGTCACCAACGCGCTCAACATCGCCACCGAGATGGTGCTGCGCCCGCACATCCGGACGGTCTCGCTCGGCGGCGTGGCCCGGCCGCAGTCCTACGAGGTCGTCGGGCCGCTGGCCCACCAGGTGCTGACGGAGCTGTGGGTCGACCACCTGTTCCTCGGCGTGGACGGGATCTCCGAGGAGGGCGGCGCGAGCTGCTTCCACGAAGGTGAGGCGAGCATCAACGCGCTCATGGTCAAGCGAGCCCAGGAGGTCACCGTGGTGGCCGGCTCGCACAAGCTCGGCCAGCGCTCGTTCGCGCGGATCTGCGACGCCGCCGACATCAACCGGCTGATCACCGACCGCGACGCCGACCCCGAACAGGTCGCGGGGTTCGAGGCCCTCGGCGTCGAGGTTCTCCTCGCGTAGCGCGTTTCGGTGGTCGAGTAGCGCGTCGCGAGGAACGAGCGCAGCGCGTATCGAGACCCGCTTAGTCGTCCAGCCCGTGGTCGGCGCACCACGCGTCGCGCTTGCGTGAGCTGCCGGCCCCGAGCAGCGTCTTGATCAGGACCGCCTGGGTGGCGGCGTACAGCTCGATCTCCTGCTCGACCAGCCGGCGCTGGGCCGGGTTGCGGCTCAGCACCAAGGCCTCGGCGTGCCGCCACACGCCCTCGCGCCAGCCGCGCATGATCACGCCGGCGGCGGTCTCCTCGAGCGGGCCGATGTCGATGTCGTCGAACTTCGGGTCGAAGCGCCGCGCCTCCTCCTTGAACACCGGGCCGTAGAGCGAGTCGAGCCGCTTGTTGTAGCGGTTGTGGTCGGACTTGTGGCTCGTGCCGTTCTTGGCGGTCAGCCCGACCTTCGCGAGCACGTGCGGGAAGTCGCGGTTGATGTGGGCGTTCATCGCCAGCATGAAGTTGCCGAGACCGCTCATCGATCTTGTCGTCCTCGGCCTGGAGCGCGATCCGCCAGGCCCGCGGCACGTCCTTGCGGTCGCCGCTGTGCCAGTCGTCCATCACGTCGAAGTAGAGGTCGGCGAAGACCGCGTCGAGCCGGTTGAGCCACCTGCGGTCCGAGAAGTAGCCCTGCTTCTGCGCCGCCTGGACGTTCTCGGTGACCCGGAGATAGGCCAGCGAGAAGATCGCGTCGTGCTGGCAGGTCGAGGCCAGCCGGTGCAGCCGGGTCTTCATCTCCGTGATGACGTCGACGATGCACTTGTCGGAGCCGCTGCGGCAGATCTTCCCGTCGTACGCCGCGTAGGGCACCGGCAGCGGCGGCAGCAGCTCGATCACGGGGTCCAGCGGGCCGGGGCCGATGACCGGGTCGGCGAGAGCTGGTGCGGGCGCGACCAGGGCGAGCGTCAGGGTCAGCGTCGCCCATGTCGAGATCAGGGTCGCACGGAGGCTCATGCGGGCTCAACGACCGAGCCGGACATCTGTGACGGCGGTCACCGGAGCGTGGACCGATGGATTCGGGGCGCTCGGAGGGTCTCCACTACATGACCTCACTCGACAGCCTGCTGCTCGGCAGCGCCGACCCGACCCGCCTACGCCAGTGGTACACCGACGCGCTCGGCCTCGAGCCGGACGCCGACGGCTTCCTCCAGGTCGGCCACGTCGGCGTACTCATCGACGGGCGGGACGACATCGGCCCACAGGCCGTCGAGCCCGGCCGGTTCGTCCTCAACTACCACGTGCCCGACATCAAGCGGGTCGCCCAGCACCTCGACGAGCGCGGCGAGAAGTGGGTGGCCGGCGTCGAGTACCGCGACGCCGGGCTGTGGTTCGGGACCGTCGAGGACCCCGACGGCAACTACGTCCAGCTGATCGAGACCACGCCGGAGTACTGGCGGCTGAAGTTGCAGCGCGCCGGCGCGGACGCCGGGCCGCTCGACTACGCCTCCGGCGGGGTGCGGCTGCCGGCGCAGGACCTCGACCGGGCCCGCACCTGGTACGCCGAGAAGCTCGGCCTCGAGCCGGTCGAGGAGCGCGAGGGCGGGCTGCGCTACCTCTGCGGCGGCAACGAGTTCGTGGTCTTCGCCTCGACCGGCGCCGCGTCGGGCACCCACACCCAGTTCGGCTTCACCGTGCCTGACCTCGACCTGGCCGTGGAAGGGCTGATCGAGAGGGGTGTGGTCTTCGAGGGCGACATCGTGGAGGTGGCCGGCCACTACCCATCGACGGGCGCCTCCGGCGAGCGCGGGACGTGGTTCCGCGACAGCGAGGGCAACCTGCTCGGGATGGGCCAATACGTCTATTCGTGAGGCGGTGGTTAGCCTCATCAGGTGAGCGAACAGCAGCACAGGAACAAGTCCGGCTTCGAGACGCGTGCGATCCACGCCGGCTACGAACCCGACCCCACGACCGGCGCGGTGATCCCGCCCATCTATGCGACCTCGACGTACAAGCAGGACGGCGTAGGCGGGCTCCGCGGCGGCTATGAGTACAGCCGCTCCGGCAACCCGACCCGGACCGCGCTCGAGGGCAACATCGCCTCGCTCGAGGAGGGGGAGCGCGGCTTCGCGTTCGCCTCCGGGCTGGCCGCCGAGGACACCATCGTCCGCTCGGTGCTGTCGCCGGGTGACCACGTGGTCTTCCCCAACGATGCGTACGGCGGCACCTTCCGCCTCTTCGACAAGGTCGAGAAGGTCTGGGGCGTCGACTACACGCCGGTCGGCCACGCCGTCGACCTCGTGCGGGCCGCGATCCGCCCGGAGACCAAGATGGTCTGGGTCGAGACGCCGACCAACCCGCTGCTCGGCATCGCCGACATCGAAGCGCTCGCAGGCGTGGCCCGCGAGGCCGGGGCGCTGCTGGTCGTCGACAACACGTTCGCCTCGCCGTACCTCCAGCAGCCGCTGACCCTGGGCGCCGACATCGTGGTCCACTCCACGACCAAGTACTGCGGCGGTCACTCCGACGTCGTCGGCGGCGCGGTCGTGGTGCGTGACCTCGGGCTCGCCGAGAAGATCGCGTTCCACCACAACGCGATGGGCGCGGTGGCGGGGCCGTTCGATGCGTGGCTGACGCTGCGCGGGCTGAAGACTCTGCCCATCCGGATGGACCGGCACTGCGACAACGCCGAGAAGGTCGTCGACTTCCTGCTCGGCCACCCCGCGGTGACTCAGGTCTTCTACCCCGGCCTGCCCGACCACCCCGGCCACGAGATCGCCGCGCGCCAGATGAAGCGCTTCGGTGGGATGGTGTCGTTCCGGGTCGCCGGCGGCGAGGCGCAGGCCCTGGGCGTCTGCGAGCGCACCGAGGTCTTCACCCTGGCCGAGTCGCTCGGTGGCATCGAGAGCCTGATCGAGCACCCCGGCCGGATGACCCACGCGAGCGTGGCCGGCACCGACCTCGAGGTGCCCAGCGACCTGGTGCGGCTCAGCGTCGGCATCGAGACCGCAGATGACCTGATCGCGGATCTCGAACGTGCCCTCGGCTGACCTTGCTGTCTGCGTCGACTTCGGCTCCACCTTCACGAAGGCGCTGCTGGTCGACCTGACCGCCGGGCGCGGTCCTGGCGGCTGCCGAGCACCCCACGACGCTCGACACCGACGTGCTCGACGGCTACGACGCCTGCCTCGCCGTGCTCGTCGCTGTCGACCCGCGGGCGGCCGACGCCGAGGTGCTGGCGTGCTCGAGCGCCGGTGGTGGGCTGCGGATCGCGGTGGTCGGCAACGAGGAGCTGGTGACCGCCGAGGCCGGGCGCCGGGTGGCGCTGAGCAGCGGCGGCAAGGTGGTCGACGTGATCGCGGCAGCGGGTCGTGCACCTGACAGTGCGCTGTACCGCACCCTGAGCCACACGACCCGGCCAGATGTGGTGCTCCTGACCGGCGGCACCGACGGCGGCAACAGCGAGGTGCTGCTCGGGGCGGCCCGTGACCTGGTGGCCAGCGGCTGGAGCGGACCGGTCGTGGTCGCCGGCAACATCGAGGCCCAGGCCGAGGTCGCCGAGATCCTCGGCGAGGTGCCGCACGTCCTGGCCGACAACGTCGTGCCGCGCATCGGCGTACTCGCCCCCGGCAGCGCCCGGGCGGCGATCCGCGAGATGTTCCTGGCCCACGTGATCGGCGGCAAGCATCTCAGCAGCCGCGCCGACTTCGTGGACATGGTCAAGGGAGCCACGCCCGACGTGGTGCTCACCGGCGTCGAGCTGCTGGCCAACGGGCTCGACGAGGAGCATCCCGGGCTGGGCGACGTCGTGGTCGTCGACGTCGGCGGCGCCACCACCGACGTGCACTCGGTCGTCGATGTCGACCCCGTCCTTCGAGACGGCTCGTCCCTCACCTCCTCAGGAACCGAAACCCCCGGGCTGTCGCGAGAGGTCGTGGCCACCACGGCGGTGACCCGCACCGTCGAGGGTGACCTCGGCATGCGCTGGTCGGCGAGGACCACGGTCGAGGAAGCCGAGCTTCCCGACCTGGCCGACGCCGCCCAGCAACGCGTCGACAGCCCGGCGTTCCTACCCGAGACCGACGCCGAGCGCGCCGACGACGAGGCGATCGCCCGGGCCGCCATCGGCCTCGCCCTCCGGCGCCATGCCGGCCGGTCGAAGGTCGTGGTCAGCCCCGAGGGTCGGGTGGTCGAGCGCACCGGCAAGGACCTGCGCGAGGTGGACCTGCTCGTCGGGTCGGGCGGGGCCCTGCGCCACGGACGCCCAGGCGTCGCCGAGCGGGTGTTCGCCGGCAGCGTCGGTGCCGACCTCGAGGGCGGCTGGCAGCTGCCGGAGCGGGCCCGGCTGGTGGTCGACGCCGACTACGTGCTGGCCGCGGTCGGGCTGCTGGCCTCCCGGCATCCGATGGCGGCGTACCGGCTCGCGCTGAGCCTGGCGACCACCACGGCTTAGGCTCACGGCGTGAGCAACGACGCTGACCCGCCCGACGCCGAGGACGACGCTCCGGCCGAGCCCGACGACCGCAAGCGTCGGCTGCCGATGCGCAGGTCGCGCGCCGCCTCTGCCGACGATGTGGACTCGAGGACCCAACGCATCGCCAGCCAGCTGGCGCAGCTCCGCTACGTACGCCGCGCGGAACCGGCTCCGATCGTCACCGGCGCCTCCAACTTCGACCGCGCCCAGGTGCCGTGGGGTCTCGACCTCGCGGCCGCCTGGGCCTGGCGGCTGATCATCATCGCCGCCGCCGGCTACGGGATCTTCTGGGTGATCGCGTACTTCTCGGTGATCACGCTTCCCCTGGCGGTTGCGCTGTTGCTCACCGCGCTCGCGAGCCCGGCGGTCAACGCGCTGACCCGGTTGGGCGTGCCCCGTGGGCTGGCCTCGATCACCATGGTGCTCGGCGGCCTCGCGGCGATCGCCTTGCTGCTCACCTTCGCCGGCCAGCAGGTGGCGACCGGTGCCGAGGACCTGGCCGACTCCACCGTGGAGGGCCTCGACAAGATCCGCACCTGGTTGCAGGACGGCCCGCTCAACGCCAGCGACTCGCAGATCGAGGACTACATCCAGACCGCGCAGGACGCCATCCGCGACCAGACCAGCGACGGCGCGCTGCAGTCGGTGGGCGAGATCGGTACTGCCGTCGGCCATGTGTTCGCGGGCTTCTTCATCATCCTGTTCTCGACGTTCTTCTTCCTCGCCGACGGCGACCGGATCTGGGCCTGGCTGGTTCGCATCGCACCGCGCGCGGCCCGCGAGCGGGTCGACAGCTCGGGCCGGGTGGCCTGGATCTCGCTCACCCAGTTCGTGCGAGCGACGGTGATCGTGGCGCTCGTCGACTCGATCGGCATCATGATCGTCGCCGCCATCCTGGGTGTCCCGTTCCTGCTCGCGCTGGGCGTCCTGGTCTTCCTCGGCGCGTTCGTGCCGCTGGTCGGTGCGACCGTGGCCGGCAGCGTCGCGGTGCTCGTGGCGCTGGTCGACCAGGGTCCGATCGACGCGCTGCTGATGCTCGGCGGCGTGATCCTGGTGCAGCAGATCGAGGGCCACATCCTGCAGCCGTTCCTGATGGGCCGGTGGGTCTCGGTGCATCCGCTCGGCGTGATCCTCGCCCTCGGCTGCGGCGTGCTGGTCGGTGGCGTCGCCGGTGCCCTGGTGGCCGTGCCGCTGGCAGCAGCCGGCAACGCCGTCGTGCAGCACCTCGCGTCCAACACCGTCCCCGGGCGACGATCCGGTGGAGGAGCTGGCCGAGGACTACGAGGAGATAGGCGCGAAAGCGCCGGTCGAGGAAGACCTGCGCGACGAGGACGCCATCGATGAGTGAGGTCACGCTCGCCGACATCGAGGCGGCCCGGGAGCTCCTCCGCGGGGTCTCGATCGAGACACCCATGGAGGAGTCGCGGTGGCTCTCGGCTCTGGTCGGCGGCCCGGTCCACCTCAAGTGCGAGAACCTCCAGCGCACCGGCTCGTTCAAGACCCGCGGGGCCTACACCAGGATCTCGCGGCTCTCCGAGGAGGAGCGCTCCCGAGGCGTGGTCGCGGCTTCGGCCGGCAACCACGCGCAGGGCGTCGCGCTGTCGGCCCAGCTGCTCGGCATCAAGGCCACCGTGTTCATGCCCGAGGGCGCGCCGATCCCGAAGGAGAAGGCCACCCGCGGGTACGGCGCCGAGGTGATCTTCGAGGGCCGCTACCTCGAGGACTCCATCAAGGCCGCGCGCGCGTTCGAGGCGGAGACCGGCGCCGTGCTGATCCACCCGTTCGACCACGTCGACATCGTGGCCGGGCAAGGCACCGTCGGCCTCGAGATCATCGAGCAGGTGCCCGAGGTCCAGACCGTGCTGGTGCCGACCGGGGGCGGCGGACTGCTGGCCGGCATCGCGATCGCGGTGAAGGCGCTGCGTCCCGAGGTCCGGGTCGTCGGCGTACAGGCGAAAGGCGCTGCGGCGTACCCAGGCTCGCTGGAGCAGGGTTGCCCGGTGCCGCTGTCCGAGATGAAGACGATGGCCGACGGCATCGCGGTCGGCCTGCCCGGCGACATCACGTTCGCGGCGGTGCGCGATCACTGCGACGAGATCATCACCGTCTCCGAGGAGTCGATGTCACGCGCACTGCTCGCCCTGATCGAGCGGGCGAAGATGGTCGTCGAGCCGGCCGGCGCCGCCGCGGTCGCAGCGATGCTCGACCACCCGACGTCCTTCACGACCCCGGCTGTCGCGGTGCTGTCGGGCGGCAACATCGACCCGCTGCTGCTCGGCAAGGTGATCCGCCACGGCATGGCTGCTGCCTTCCGCTACCTCAACCTCCACGTCACCATCCCGGACGTGCCGGGCGGGCTGGCGCAGCTGCTGACCGAGGTCAGCGCCGCCGGAGCCAACGTGCTCGAGGTCATGCACGAGCGGATCTCGCCGGCGCTGCACCTCGACGAGGTCGAGGTGCACCTCCAGCTCGAGACCCGCGGCGAACCGCACGCCGAGAAGGTGATCGCCCGGCTGCGCGAACGCGGCTACCGAGTGATCGAGTGATGACCGAGCAGTAGCGCGCGAGGAACGAGCGCGGTGCGTGGCGAGGCAGATCGAGCAAGCGGCGCGCCTGAGCTTGCGAAGGCGTGCCGGCGTGTCGAGATCTACCCGGTATAGGGGACGGCCTTGAGGATCTCGACCTCGAGGCTCTTGCCATTGACCTCGTAGGTCGCCTTGTCGCCCTGCTTCTTGCCGAGGATGGCCGAGCCGATGGGGGACTGGGGCGAGTAGGCCTTGAGGTCGGTCGCGACGTCCTCGATCTCGCGGGCGCCGAGCAGGAAGGTCTCGGCCTCGTCGTCGTCATCGCCGACGAACTTGTAGGTCACGACCATGCCGGGCTCGACGATGCCGTCGTCGGGAGGCGTCTCGCCGACCTCGGCCCGCAGCAGCATGTCCTCCAGCTGGCGGATCCGGCCCTCGAGCTTGCCCTGGTCCTCCTTGGCCGCGTGGTAGCCGCCGTTCTCCTTCAGGTCTCCCTCGTCGCGGGCAGCACTGATCCGGGCAACGATCTCCTGGCGCACGGGACCCTTGAGGTTCTCCAGCTCCGACTGAAGCTTCTGGAGGGCTTCAGAGGTCAGCCAGATCTTGCTCTGGTCGGTCTGCGTCATGGGGGTACTCCTGTAGGACGGTGGTGCGTGGTCGTCGTCCGGTGCGACAAAAGGCACATACACGGACTCGCGGGGCGCCTTCCTGGTCGGCCCCGGCGGGACGGTCAGATCGCTCAGTTTAACAACCAAACCGGAAGAACGCAGATCAGCGAGGTCGCGACTGGTCCTCGGTGGTGCAACCCACGAGCTCGATCGAGGTGGCCATCCGCTCCGTCCGGATGGTCACGTCCTGCTCGCGCTGAGGGTCGCCGTCGGGCGTCCAGGACAGCTCGCCGACCACGCTGTGGTCCTCCGCGAAGGCGCGCACCAGGCAGGTCGCCTCCACGTCGTCGTCGCGCCGGTCGACCGAGATCCGCGCCGTCGCCGAGTGGTCGTCGACGATGTCGAACGTCACCAGCTCGGACTCCACCTCCGGGGTGGAGTGGACGAAGGCGGTCCACCCCAGCCAGCCGAGGAACACCACCGCCAGGGCCGCGCAGGCGCCGATGAGCACCCGTCGACGCCAGGGCGCGGGCGCGCCGTACCGCTGGGCGAGGGCATCCTGCGAGGTCACCCCCAAAGCCTGACACCTAACATGACGGGGTGTCGCAGCGCCCTGGAGACGGACCCCGCGCGGGTTACCGACTGATGCACGTCCACGCCCACCCCGACGACGAGTCGAGCAAGGGTGCGGCCTCGACGGCGATGTACGTCGCGGAGGGTGTCGACGTCCACGTCGTCACCTGCACGGGCGGCGAGCGGGGCTCGATCCTGAACCCCAAGATGGATCGCCCCGAGGTGCTCGAGAACATCACCGAGATCCGGCGCCAGGAGATGGAGCGGGCTCGCGACATCCTGGGCGTGCGCCAGGACTGGCTGGGCTTCGTCGACTCCGGCTGGCCGGAGGGCGACCCCAAGCCGCCGCTGCCGGAGGGCTGCTTCGGACTGGTGCCGCTCGAGGAGGCCGCCGAGCCGTTGGTGCGGCTGATCCGCAGCTTCCGGCCTCACGTCGTCACGACGTACGACGAGCGCGGCGGCTATCCGCACCCCGACCACATCAAGTGCCACGAGGTCAGCGTCGCGGCGTTCGAGGCGGCCGCAGACCCGGAGCGCTACCCCGATGCGGGGGAGCCGTGGCAGCCGCTGAAGCTCTACTACCACCACGGGTTCAACCGGCCGCGGATGCAGGCCATCCACGACGCGATGATCGCCCACGGGCTGGAGTCACCCTGGGCGGAGCGCCTCGAGGAGTGGAAGCCGGACCCCGAGTGGGACGCCCGGATCACCACCAAGGTGCCCTGCTCCGACTACTTCGGCGTGCGCGACCAGGCACTGCTCGCGCATGCGACCCAGATCGACCCCGACGGGTTCTGGTTCGCGGTGCCGCGCGAGATCCAGACGGACATCTGGCCGACCGAGGACTTCGAGCTCGTGGTGAGCAAGGTCGCCTCGGAGACCCCGGAGGACGACCTGTTCGCCGGCATCACCGACCCGGCCTGAAAGACTGCGCCCATGTACGCCGAGCTGCTCACCCTGGTCGTGTTCCTCGCGGACAAGGCACCGGATGACGACGACGTCGTGGCCGGCCCGCTCGCGGCCGGGCTGTTCGTCCTGCTGATCGGTGCCGTGGTGTTCCTGGGCTTCAGCCTGGTCAAGCGGCTCCGCAACGCGGAGAAGGCCGAGGCCGCGGGCCTCTACGACCCGTCGTCCAAGAACAAGGACAAGCCTTCGGACTGGCCGACCATCGAAGAGCCGACCGAGCCGAAGGAGTAGCGACTAGCCCTCAGCGGGCTGCTGCTCGGCGATCTGCCGGCGTACGTCCTCCATGTCGAGGCTGCGCACACCCTCGATCACCTGGTCGAGCGCCGTGGCGGGCAACGCGCCGGGCTGCGCGAACACCAGGATGCCCTCCCGGAACGCCATCAGCGTCGGGATCGACTGGATACCCGCGGCGGAGGCCAGCTCCTGCTGCTCCTCGGTGTTGATCGAGCCGAACGTGATGTCGGGATTGGCCTCCGACGCCGCTTCGTAGGTGGGCGCGAACTGCAGGCACGGACCGCACCAGCTCGCCCAGAAGTCGACGAGCAGGATCTCGTCGTCCTTCACGTGTGACTCGAAGTTGTCACTGGTCAACTCTGTGGTGGCCATCCCTCAACTGTACTGAGGCGGTGTTTCCCGACCACCCTTCGCGGAGACTGGTCACCATGCACGCGCAACCGAAGCTCGTCCCGGTGAACCGGCCGTCCTCGCCCGAGGCGGCGGTGCTCGTCCTGCACGGAGGGGCGTCCCGGGGCGACCGGATGATGGTCAGCCCGGCCCAGCTCTCCGTGATCAGGATGATCCCGACTGCTCGGGCGGTGGCTCGCGCCGGGCGTGGGCGGCTCGCCGTGTTCCGGCTGCTGAACTCCTACCGGGGGTGGGACTCCCAGCACACTCCCGTGGCGGACGCCGCCTGGGGCATGGCGCAGGTGCGCGAGCAGCACGGCGACCTCCCGTTCGGCCTGGTCGGCCACTCGCTCGGTGGCCGCGCTGCCCTGCTGGCCGGTGGCCAGGACGGCGTCGAGTCGGTGGTCGCGCTCAACCCCTGGGTCTACCCGACCGACACCGTGGACCTCACCGGCCGCCGGGTGTTGATCCTGCATGGGGAGCGCGACCGGATCGCCTCACCTGCCAGGGCGGAGGCGGTCGCTCGCAACCTCTCCCGCACCGCCGAGGTCGGCTTCGTCAGCATCCCCGGCGGCAAGCACGCGATGCTGCGCCACGGCCGGGAGTTCGACCGTCGGGCCGCCGACTTCACGGCTGAGGAATTGCTCACAAGCCCCGCACCCCCGCGACGTACGCGGGAGTCGTAGGGAGCAGACTCGGGCTGTGCTCATCGTCGAAGCACTGGCCGCGGACCCCGCCGGACTCCTTCCGGCGCGGGAGCAGATGGCCCTGTCGCTCGGCTGGCACATCATCCTGGCCTGCTTCGGGGTGGCGTTCCCGACCATGATCCTGGTGATGCACTGGCGCGGCGTCTATCGCGACGACCCGGTCGCGCTGGGGCTGGCGAAGCGGTGGGCGAAGGTCTCGGCCGTGCTGTTCGCGATCGGCGCCGTGTCGGGCACGGTGCTGAGCTTCGAGATGGGTCTGCTCTGGCCGGGCCTGATGGGGAAGTTCGGCGATGTCCTCGGCCTGCCGTTCGCGTTCGAGGGCCTCTCCTTCTTCGTCGAGGCCATCTTCCTGGGCATCTACCTCTACGGGTGGGGTCGGATCCCGCCCAAGCGACACCTGCTGATGCTGGTGCCCATGGGCATCGCCGGCGTCGTCGGCACCTTCTGCGTGCTCGCGGTCAACGCCTGGATGAATGACCCGGCCGGATTCCGCATCGTCGACGGCGAGGTGGTCGACGTGAACCCCTGGGCGGCGATGTTCAACGACCAGGTCTGGCTGCAGTTCCTGCACATGTGGATCGCCGCCTTCATGGTCGCCGGGTTCGTCATCTCCGCTGTGTACGCCGCGGGGATGCTGCGGGGCCGTCGCGACCGACACCATCGGCTCGGCTTCATGGTGCCGTTCACCTTCGCCAGCATCGGGGCACTGATCCAGCCCTTCGCCGGCCACTTCCTCGGCCTCCGGGTCGCCGAGACCCAGCCGGCCAAGCTGGCGGCGTTCGAGCTCGCGACCACCACCGAGAGCCCGTCGCCGTTGCGTCTCGGCGGTCTGCTGATCGATGGGGAGGTGCGGTGGTCGATCGACATCCCGCGGCTCGGGTCGATCATCTCCCGCAACTCGTTCACCAAGCCGGTGGAGGGGCTCGACACGATCCCCGCCGACCAGCACCCGCCCATCAACATCACCCACGTGGCCTTCCAGTCAATGGTCGGCATCGGCACGCTGCTCGCCCTCGCGGCCGTCGTCTTCTGGATCGCCCGCTGGCGCCGTCGCGACCTTCTCGGCAACCGCTGGTTCCTGCGGTTCGTGGTGCTCGCCGGACCGCTGGCCGTGATCGCCCTCGAGGCCGGCTGGATCGCCACCGAGGTGGGCCGCCAGCCCTGGGTCGTCTACGGCATCATGCGCACCACCGAGGCAGCTGGGGAGAACTCCGGCCTCTGGTGGCTGCTGGGCAGCACCGCGGTCGTGTACGCCGCCATGAGCTTCGGGGCGGTCAAGGTGCTCCGCTCGATGGCGCGCCGCTGGCGTGAGGGCGACGAGGACCTGCCGAGCCCCTACGGTCCCGAGCTGGCGGATGCCGCCCGAGGCGACGACCGGTGAGCCTCGACCTCGCCGTGGCCGCGGCCATGTTCGTCGGCGTACTCGCCTATGCGCTGTTCGGCGGCGCCGACTTCGGGTCCGGCTTCTTCGATCTCACTGCCGGCGGCGACGCCGGGGGCGCGGAGCTGCGCACCCAGATCGACCACAGCATCGGGCCGGTCTGGGAGGCGAACCATGTGTGGTTGATCTACGTGCTCGTGATGTGGTGGACCGGCTTCCCCGAGTCGTTCGCGGCGGCCATGAGCACCCTGATCCTGCCCATGCTGTTCGCCCTCCTGGGCATCGTGCTCCGCGGTGCGTCGTTCGCCTTCCGCAAGTACGCCGCGACCCTGGCCCAGGCGCGCCTGTTCGGTGCGGTCTTCGCCGGCTCCTCGCTGATCACGCCGTTCTTCTTCGGCACCGTCGCGGGGGCGATCGCCTCGGGCCGGATCCCCGCCGAGGGCCGCGGTGACGTCTGGTCGTCGTGGCTCAACCCCACATCGTTGATCGGTGGCGTGATCGCCGTCGGCACCTGCGCGTTCCTGGCCGGCACCTTCCTGGTGGCCGACGCACAGCGTTCCGGCAACCAGCGGCTGGTCGGCGTCCTTCGCACCCGCACCCTGGCGGTCGCACTGGTGACCGGCGCGGTGGTGTTCGCCGGGCTGCTGCCGATCCGCGCCGACTCCCACACCCTGTGGGACGGGTTGACCGGCCGCGCCCTGCCGCTCGTGCTCGTCTCTGCCGCGGCCGGGCTGGCCACGATCGGGTTGCTCGTCGGCCGTCGCTTCGCCCTGGCGCGGGTGACTGCCGTGGCCGCGGTGGCGGCTGTCGTGAGCGGCTGGGGCCTGGGGCAGTACCCCTGGCTCCTGGTCGACGAGTTACGCATCGCCGACGCCGGTGGCGCGGACGCCACCCTCGTCGGCCTGCTGGTGGCGGCCGGCCTGGCCACGGTGATCGTGGTCCCCGCTCTCGCCTACCTCTACCGCCTCACCCAGTCACCCGAGTGGTCGGGGCATTGATCTCAGTGGGGCGGATACCGGTGGGCATGACGAAGAGCTTCCGCAAGGGCGACCGGGTCGAGTGGGACAGCCACGGTGGCACGGCGGTGGGCAAGGTGGAACGAAGGATCACCAGCGACACCGAGGCCGGCGGCCGCACCGTGCGAGCGTCGGAGGACGAGCCGCAGTACCTGGTCCGCAGCGAGAAGAGCGGTGGGACCGCCGTCCACAAACCGGAAGCGCTGCGCAAGCGGTCGTCGTGACGCTGGCTACGGTGAGGTCGGAGGTGCCCATGCCGAACCGGCTCGCCGAAGCCACGTCGCCCTATCTCCTGCAGCACGCGGACAACCCCGTGGACTGGTGGGAGTGGGAGCCCGCGGCGTTCGCCGAGGCGCGCTCGCGCAACCTGCCGGTGCTGCTGAGCGTCGGGTACGCCGCCTGCCACTGGTGCCATGTGATGGCGCACGAGTCGTTCGAGGACGAGGCGACGGCGGCGTACCTCAACGAGCACTTCGTCAGCATCAAGGTGGACCGCGAGGAGCGGCCGGACGTGGACGCGGTCTACATGCAGGCCACCACCTCGATGACCGGGCACGGGGGCTGGCCGATGACCTGCGTGCTCGACCACGACGGCAACCCGTTCTTCGCCGGCACCTACTTCCCCGACCAGCCGCGGCACGGCTCGCCGTCGTTCCGGCAGGTGCTCGAGGCGCTGGTGGATGCCTGGGACAACCGCGGCGACGACGTACGCCGCGTGGCCGGCACGGTGCGCGAGCACCTCAACCAGGTGGCCGCGCTGGCCGGCGGGCCGATCGGCCGGGAACAGGTCGAGGCGGCGGTGCAGACGCTGGCGGGGGAGTTCGACCCGCGCAACGGTGGATTCGGCGGAGCGCCGAAGTTCCCGCCGTCGATGGTGCTGGAGTTCCTGCTGCGAAGCACGGCGCCAGGCAGCTGCTCGACGCGACCTGCGAGGCGATGGCGCGCGGTGGCATCTACGACCAGCTCGGCGGCGGCTTCGCGCGCTACTCCGTCGACGCCGGGTGGGTGGTGCCGCACTTCGAGAAGATGCTCTACGACAACGCCCAGCTGGTCGGCCTCTACGCGCGCTGGGGCGGACCGCTCGGCGAGCGGATCGCCGCGGGCACAGCCGACTTCATGGTCCGCGAGCTGCGCACCAGCGAGGGCGGCTTCGCCTCCGCGCTCGACGCCGACAGCGAGGGCGTCGAAGGCAAGTTCTACGCCTGGACGCCGGCCGAGCTGGTCGAGGTGCTGGGTCCCGACCACGGCGCCTGGGCGGCCCAGGTCTTCGAGGTCACCGAGGCCGGCACGTTCGAGCACGGGTCGTCGACGCTCCAGCTGCTCGCCGACCCGGAGGGGCCGGGCGCGTTGCGGTTGGAGCACGTGCGGGAGCGGCTGCTCGCGGCCCGCGAGACCCGGGTGCGGCCCGAGCGCGACGACAAGGTCGTGGCCGCCTGGAACGGCCTGGCCATCAGTGGGCTCTGCGACGCCGGTCGCCTGCTCGGCCGTGAGGAGTACGTCGCCGCCGCGCTCGATGCTGGTGGCCTGCTCGCCGAGCTGCATGTCGTCGACGGGCGTCTGCTCCGCGTCTCCCGCGACGGCGTGGTCGGCCGGCACGCCGGTGTGCTCGAGGACCACGGCTGCGTGGCCTCGGGCTTCCTCTCGCTCGCCCAGGTGACCGGCGACGTTGCCTGGCTTGACCGGCGCGAGTGCTGCTCGACGCGGCGCTCACCCACTTCCGGGCTGACGACGGCGGCTTCTTCGACACCGCCGATGACGCCGAGACCCTCGTCGCCCGGCCCCGCGACCCCGGCGACAACGCCAGCCCGTCGGGCCTGTCGTCGATGGTCCACGCGCTGGTCACCGCGCACGCACTGACCGGGGAGGGCCGCTACCGCACCGCCGCCGAGGAGGCGCTGGCGACGGTGGCCGGACTGGCCGAGCGCGCGCCGCGGTTCGCCGGCTGGTCGCTCGCCGCCGCGGTCACGATGCTCGACGGGCCGCTCGAGGTGGCCGTGGTCGGGCCGGCCGGCGCCGAGCGCGACGAGCTGGAGCGGGTCGCCCGGGCCCACGCCGGGGCGGTGGTCGTCGTGGGCGAGCCCGACTCCGGCATCCCGCTGCTCGAGGGGCGGGGCCCGGTCGACGGCCGCCCGTCGGCGTACGTGTGCCGTGGCTTCGTGTGCGAGCGCCCGGTGACGACCCCTGAGACGCTCACAGCAGCACTGTCACAGACGCGCTGAACGGAGTACGTTCGACCGCGTGACGCGCGGACACCTATGACTACGTCGATCGTCGGCGCCGGCAGTGCCGGCGCGGTGCTGGCCGCCAGGCTGAGCGAGGACCCCGGCACCACGGTCCTGCTGCTCGAGGCCGGCGGCGAGGCGGACGCCGACGAGGTGACCATCCCGGCGGCGTTCCCGGCGCAGTTCAAGACGAAGTGGGACTGGAACTACACGACCACCGAGCAGAAGCAGCTGCACGGCCGCCGCGCCTACTGGCCGCGGATGAAGGCGCTCGGCGGCTGCTCGTCGATGAACGCGATGGTCTACATCCGCGGCAACCGGGTCGACTACGACGCGTGGCGCGACCAGTACGGCGCGGTCGGCTGGGGCTTCGACGACGTGCTGCCCTACTTCATGCGCTCCGAGGCCAACACCCGCCTCGGTGCGCCGCTGCACGGTCAGTCCGGGCCCCTGCACGTCGAGGACCGCGTCTACACCCACGAGCTGAGCCAGGCGTTCGTGCAGAGCGCGGTGAGCTCCGGGCTCAAGCCCAACGACGACTTCAACGGCGCCGAGCAGGAGGGCGCCGGCCTCTACCAGGTCACCTGCAAGAGCGGGCGGCGCTGGTCGACCAACGAGGCCTACCTCAAGCCGGCCGGATCGCGGCCGAACCTGTCGGTCGCCACCGGTGCGTTCGCGTCGCGGGTCGAGATCTCCGGCGACCGCGCGACGGGGGTGACCTTCCGGCAGGGCGGCGCCGAGCACACGGTGTCAGCCACGCGGGAGGTGCTGCTGTGCGGCGGCGCGATCAACAGCCCGCACCTGCTGATGCTGTCGGGCATCGGGCCGACAGCGCATCTCGCCGAGCACGGCATCGACGCCAAGGTCGAGCTCGCGGGAGTCGGCGCCAACCTGCAGGACCACACGCTGGTGCCGCTGCTCTGGTACACCCGCGGCACCACCGACCTCGGCGAGCTCAACAACCTGCGCAGCTTCGCCCGCTGGAAGCTGCGCGGCACCGGGCCGCTCGCGTCCAACATCGCCGAGGGCGGCGCCTTCTTCGCCAGCCGCGACGGACTGCCCGCACCCGACCTGCAGATCCACGTGGCGCCGTCGGGGTTCTACGACAACGGCCTGCACGAGCCGACCAGCCGGATGTTCACCGCGGCGCCCGGCCTGGTGAGCGTGCAGAGCCGCGGCTCGATCCGGCTGCGCTCGGCCGACCCGACCTGGCACCCGGAGATCGACCCGGCCTACCTCGAGGACCAGACCGACCTCGACGCCCTGCTCGTCGGCATGCGGCGGACCTGGGAGATCTGCACCCAGGGTGCGCTGGCGGCGTACCTCGACCGGCCGTGGCAGCTGCCCGACTCGCCCACCGACGACGACCTGCTCGACCGGATCCGGACCTGGGGGCAGACGATCTACCACCCGGTGTCGACCTGCGCGATGGGCACCGGCGAGGACGCCGTGGTCGACCCGGAGCTGCGGGTGCGCGGCATCGACGGGCTGCGCGTCGTCGACGCCTCGGTCATGCCGGCCGTGCCCCGCGGCAACACCAACGCCCCCACCATCATGATCGCCGAGAAGGCGTCAGACCTGATCAGGAGCGCACGATGACACCCAAGAATCCAGCATCGTCGAGAACCGCCCGGCGACCGCCAGCACGTTCGAGTCGCTGAGCCCGGTCACCGGCGACGTCGTCGGCACCCACCCGGTGCACACGGCCGACGAGGTGAAGGCCGCGGTCGACCGCGCCCACGAGGAGGCGAAGTGGTGGTCCGCGCTGTCCTACGACGAGCGCGACGAGCACCTGTCCAAGTGGAAGGGCGTGATCACCCGGCGGCTGGCGCAGCTGGCCGACCTGATGCACCAGGAGACCGGCAAGCCCCACGGTGACGCGATGCTCGAGGCCGCCCTGGCCATCGACCACCTGGCGTGGGCCGGCGGCCACGCGGAGAAGTTCCTCAAGCGCCGCAAGGTGCCGTCGGGCCTGGTGATGGCGAACCAGTCGGCGTCCGTTGAGTACCGTCCGCTCGGCGTCGTCGGCGTGATCGGGCCCTGGAACTACCCCGTCTTCACGCCGATGGGCTCGATCGCCTACGCCCTCGCCGCGGGCAACGCGGTGGTCTTCAAGCCGTCGGAGTACACGCCGGGTGTGGGCGAGTGGCTGGCCCGGACCTTCCTGGAGTCGGTCGGCCGTCCGGTCTTCTCGGTGGTGACCGGGCTCGGCGAGACCGGCGCGGCGCTGTGCCACGCGGGTGCCGACAAGATCGCGTTCACCGGGTCGACCGAGACCGGCAAGCGGGTGATGGCCGCCTGTGCCGAGCACCTGACGCCGGTGGTCATCGAGGCCGGCGGCAAGGACGCCCTGATCGTGGACCTCGACGCCGACATCGAGGCGGCCGCGGACGCCACGCTGTGGGGTGCCTGCGCCAACGCCGGGCAGACCTGCGCCGGCGTCGAGCGGGTCTACGTCCACGAGCGCGTGTACGACGAGTTCCTCGCGTCGCTGACGGCCAAGGCGCGCGACCTGCGGGCCGACGGCACGGCCGGTGCGCAGCTGGGCCCGATCACGATGCCGAAGCAGCTCGACATCATCCGCAGCCACATCGCCGACGCGCTCGAGCGGGGCGGCCGGGCGGTGGTCGGCGGGCTCGACGCCGTGGGCGATCGCTACGTGCAGCCGACGATCCTGGTCGACGTACCCGAGGACTCGCTGGCGGTGCAGGAGGAGACCTTCGGCCCGACCGTGACCGTGGCCAAGGTGCGCGACATGGACGAGGCGATCGAGCTCACCAACGGCACCCGCTACGCACTGGGCTCCACCGTCTTCTCCAAGAAGCGCGGCATGGAGATCGCCGACCGCATCCGGTCCGGCATGACCGCGATCAACGGCGTGATCACGTTCGCCGGCGTGCCGTCCCTGCCGTTCGGCGGCGTCGGCGACTCCGGCTTCGGCCGCATCCACGGGCCCGACGGCCTCCGGGAGTTCACCTACCCGAAGGCCATCGCCCGCCAGCGCTTCAAGCCGCTGCTGCCGCTGACGTCGTTCCGGCGTACCGCCAAGCACGAGGAGAAGCTCGCCTCGATGATGAACATGCTGCACGGCCGGGGGACCACGATCCCCAAGCCGTAGGCGTCAGCCCGCGCACTTGCGGACCGAGACGATGTCCACCTCGCCGCTCGCGAGGCGGCGCGCCTCGAGCTCGTAGACCCGGTCGCTCTCGTCGCCGAGGACGACGTACGCGTGGACCTTGTCGTCAACGAGATCGAGGTTGAGCTGCGCCTCGTCGATGACCTCGTTCCTGAACTCCTGGAGCTCCGCGAGCGTCATCGCGTCCTGACTGCAGTGCCAGGGGCTGTCGTTCTCCCGGACCTCGAGCTCGGTGTCGACCGCGTCATCGACGGCCTCGGACGGCGCCGGGCCGTCGGAGGTCGCGGGCACGTTGTCGGGTGCCGGACTGGCGTTGCCGAGGCTGCTCGCCAGCACTCCGCCGGTGGCGATGATCGCGAAGACGCTCACCGCGGTCAGTCCGGTGGTGACCCGCCGGCGGCGCCGCAACCGCGAGCGGCGGGCGTCGATCAGGTCGTTGGCGGCAGCCGGGGGCTCCAGCGACGAAGCCATCCGGTCGAGGGCGGTGGTCAGCGTGTCGTCGTTCATCGTTCCTGCTCCTGTCCGGCGGTGATGCCCGCCGCTCGTGCGTAGTCGCGAAGTCGTTCGGTGCCGCGGGAGAGATAGCTGCGCGCCGAGCCTTCGGCGCACCCCATCCGCTCCGCTATCTGTCGGAGGTCCAGGTCCTCGATGTGCCGCAGCGCAACGGCCGTGCGCTGCCGCGGGGTCAGCGTCGCCATGGCCTCGACCAGCCACGCGTCCACCTCGCCGACCAGCCGCGGCTCGACCGCACTGTCCGGCGTCTCCTCGGAGACCCGCACCCGCTGCAGGTGGCGCACCCGGTCGATGTTCAGCCGCACCATGGTCGTGCGGGCGTACGCCGCCGGGTTGTCGCGAACCTTCCGCCACTTCTCGGCCACCCGTGCCAGCGTCTCCTGGGTCAGGTCCCAGGCATCGTGCTGGTTCCCGGTCAACGTGTACGCGAACCCCAGCAGCCGGCGCATCTGCGCAGCCGCGAACTCGTCGTACGACACATCCTGTGGTCTCTGCCTCATGGCACCTCCAGAACTATGACGGAGAAGTCCCTCGAAATGCTGTGGTCGGCCTGGAATCGTCTGTTCTGGAGTGGTCGGCAAAGGTTCGGTGGTCGAGTAGCGAGCGCAGCGAGCGTATCGAGACCCGGTGACCGACGTGCCCAGCGCGACCGACGGTGGTTGAGGTGCGAGGAGCGCCAGCGACGAGCCTCGAAACCACTGTCGCTGACCGTTGCTCTGGGTGATCGGCTTGGTCGAGAAGAGGCCCAGACCCGACGGTGGTTGAGGTGTACCGGGTGCGTCAGAGATCAAGCCGACACGACGATGGTTGAGGTGCGAGGAGGGTTGGGCGGGAAGCCGACCCGACGGTGGTTGAGGTGCGAGGAGCGCTAGCGACGAGCCTCGAAACCCCTGCAGTTGACCGTTGCTCGGGGTGGTCGTCGTCCTCCCGAAGGCGCAATGATGCGGCCTCCGACGGCGCCGTCAAGGATTCCCTTCGGCGCCTTCGGCGTCCTTGACAGCGCCGCCTCCGGCCGGAAATGCGCGCCTATCGGGACGACGCCGACCTGTGGTCGGGTCGGGTACGGAGCGGACGGTGGTTGAGGTGCGAGGTCTGTGCGCTTGTCCTGAGGTGCGAGCTAGCGAGCCTGAAGGGACGAGCCTCGAAACCCCTGTAGTAGAGCGGGAAACTCGCCTGTGGACAGTCGGCTCATACCGTTATCCGACCGTGACCGAAGAGCCCGGTTATCCACAGGAATCCGACCCCAGATTGTCGGTGGTCGATGCTGGAATAGGTCCATGACCAGCACCGCATCGACCAGGCATCGGGGACACCCGATCACGGTCGCTGCTGCCGAAATGCACGCGGCTTTCGACGAGCTGGTCGAGCAGTCGACGTGGTCGATGACCGATGAGGAAACCCGGTCGACCCTGCGCGAGCTGACCCGCGCCGAGGCCCGGATCGCCGAGCTGAAGCTCCGCGTCGCCACCCACGGCGACAAGAACCGGATCGGCGACCAGTCCGGTGCCAGCTCGACCGCGAACTGGTGGGCACACGAGACCAAGCTGACCCGGACCGCCGCCCATCGCGACCTCAAGCTCGCCCACGCCCTGGACACCGAGAGGCACGAGCCGGTGCGTACGGCGCTGGCTGCCGGAGAGTTGCTGGTCGACCAGGCAGCGGTGATCGTGGGTGCGGTCGACGCGCTGCCCGAGGACGCCGAGACCTGGGTCGCTCCCGCGGCCGAGCGGTGGCTGCTCCACCAGGCGGCCGATCACGACGCGAAGACCCTGCGAATGCTCGGCAAGCGGATCTTGGAGGTGGTCGACCCCGCCGCCGCGGATGCCCACGAGGCGAAGTTGCTGGAGAAGGAAGAGCAAGCCGCCGAGGCTGCGGCGTCACTGCGGATGTCCGATGACGGTCACGGCAAGTGCCACGGCTCGTTCACCATTTCCAGCCGGCACGGTGCGATGCTCAGGAAGGCGTTGCTCGCCAAGGCAGCACCCAAGCACCGGGCCGCGGTCGACGGCCACGCACCCGATCCCGGTCGGCCGAGCGACCACAGGATGGGGCTGGCGTTCCAGGAGTACATCGAGACCTACCCCGCCGAGGCGCTCCCGAAAGCCGGCGGAGTCAACGCCACCGTGGTGGTCACCATGACCCTCGAGACACTGCTCGGCGGGTTGAAGGCAGCCCAGCTCGACACCGGCGAACGCATCAGCGCCGCCGAAGCCAGAAGGCTGGCGTGCCAGGCCGGGATCATCCCCGCCGTGCTCGACGGGAAATCGAAGGTCCTCGACCTCGGCCGCAAGAGACGCTTCCACTCCACCGCGCAACGCATCGCGCTGGGCATCGAACAGCACGGCTGCACCGCCGAGGGCTGTGACTGGCCACCCGGCCTCTGCCACGCCCACCACGCCGTCCCGTGGAGCAAAGGCGGAGCCACGAGTCTCACCAACGGCCGGCTCCTCTGCCCGCGCCACCACGCCCTGGCCCACCGCACCACCGAATTCCACCCGCGCACGTAGGCCGGCGCTCGGCTCAAGCGCAGATGCCACCACCTGGCAGTTCGGTTCGCGGATCGGTGGTGGGCAGCATCTCGACGGAAGAACCGCCCGCGTCGAGATACGTCAGCGCCTCCCCGTTGACGGTGAGCGTGCCCACTCCACGGAAGTCCTTGGGCCACAGTCCGCCGGAGCCGAACTGGTTCTGCTGCGCCGGCAGCCAGGTGTTCCCTTCGGCGGCAACGGGCTCGACCCAACAATGTCCCACCTTCAAGGCGGTCAGTAGCACGGGCGTGGGAGTGCGGGGGAGCCCCGGCACGGCATCCGCACACGCGGCGAGCGCGAAAGCCTGCCAGTGTCCGTCGACCTCCCGGATCTCGGCGGCGGCTTGCACGCCTCCGTCGCGGTCCGCGATGGTCGCAATCATCGGGTCGGCGTCGGTTTCCACGATCTCCACCGAGTAGTCGCCTTCTGTCATCCACCAGCCGAGGGCCTCACGGGGTTCCTCCCAGCCGATGGTCGCCTCGGGGTTGTCGATGGTCGCGATCACGGTGTCGTCAGAGGCGCAGTCGAGGGGGTCGCTCAGGGATGAGTCGGCCAGCGGAGTCTCGGACGGCGTCGTCCGCGGACACCGGGCGAGCTGCTCGGGATACCACTTCTGCAAGGGACGGCTGTAGATCGTGGTGCTGTAGAACGTGCCGTTTCGGTCGAGGAAGTAGAGCTGCTTCGCGCCGCGATCGTGTATGTAGGCGCGACCGCCAGTGAGCTCGGTGAGGGTGTCCAAGGCTGTGGCGTCGGTGATGGCATACCCACTCGGGTCGCAGGCGACGTCGAGGCTGGCCCCGGACGTGTTCTCGCCAGCGCCGTCCTCGCAGCTCAGGCCACCGTCGGGGAACCAGCGGTCGTCACTCCGTGAGAACTCGAGTGTTGCGAAAGCAGTGCCGTCCTGACGGAGCTTCCACACGACCCCCTGGTCCGGATCGACGCCGTAGTAGGAAACGCCGCGGGTCTGCTGGCTCAGCAGCTCATCGAGCGAGTCGTAGCCGGTGTGATCTAGGTCGTATCCCCCCGGCTGGTCGTCTCCGGGGCAGGTCACCTCGGTCGGCAGGCCGGTGATCTCAGCTGTCTCGGTGATCGTGGGGCTTTCGTCCGCGCCACCGGTCCGCCCCGGTTCGTCCCCGTCGAGCACTCGGGCGGCCACGCCGCCACCTCCGACGACGACCAGCACGGCCAGGGCCGCATATCCAGATACCCGCCGGCGGCGGCGCTGGGCGATCCGGGCGGACACTCGGTCGCGAGCATCCCCGGGTGGCGTGGCAGCAGTGGTCAGGCGTTCGTAGGCCTCGCGCAGCTCGTCGTCCATCATGTCTCCTCTCGCGGCGCGGAGCGGGCGGTGATCCCGGCGTCCGCGGCGTACTGCCTGAGTCGGTCGGTGCCCCGGGAGAGGTGGCTCTTGGCCGTGCCGACCGAGCAGCCGAGCTGGTCGGCGATGCCCGCCACGTCGAGGTCCTCAACGAAGCGCAGCGCGAGCGCGGTGCGTTGCCGGGGCGACAAGGTGGCGAGGGCCTCGACCAGCCAGGCGTCGACCTCGCCCGTGACGTCGACGACGGTCGCGTCCGGGGTCGACCCCGGCAGCAGCTCGCGCCGCAGGCGGCGCAGCCGGTCGACGTTGAGCCGGACCATCACCGTCCGCGCGTACGCCGGGGGATCGTCGACCCGCTGCCAGCGCTCGCCGACCCTGGCGAGCGTCTCCTGGGTGAGGTCCCACGCGTCGTGCGGGTTGCCGGTCAGGGCGTGAGCCAACCCGAGCAGCCGGTGCGACTGCGCCACGGCGAACTCGTCGTACGACTCCACGGGACCTCCTTCGCGTTACTGACGAGGGGAGGCCGGCAAAGGTTGAGGGCGTCAGCGCAAGCGAGTACGTCGCCAGCGAGACGCCGACGTAGTGCGACACGAACGCGAGGATCGTGAAGCTGTGGAACACCTCGTGGAAGCCGAAGTAGCGCGGCGAGGGGTTGGGGCGCTTGAAGCCGTAGACGGCTCCGCCCAGCGTGTAGAGCAGGCCGCCGGTCAGGATCAGCACGAAGACGGCGATGCCGATGCCGAAGCCGAGGTCGGTGGCGCCCCGGAAGAAGCCGGGGATGAAGAACACCGCAGCCCAGCCGAGGGCGATGTAGATCGGGGTGTAGAGCCAGCGCGGCGCGTCGGTCCAGAAGACGCGGAACAGCACGCCGAGGATCGCGCCGCCCCACACGACCGAGAGCAGCACGACCTGTTGGGTGCCCTCGAGCAGGATCACGCTGAACGGCGTGTAGGAGCCCGCAATGAGCACGAAGATGTTGGCGTGGTCCAGCCGCCGCAGCGTGGCCCAGACCCGGGGCGACCAGGTGCCCGTGTGGTAGACCGCCGAGACGGTGAAGAGGAGCAGCGCGGAGGCCGCGAACAGCGCTGACCCGATCCGGGTCGCCGCGGTCGGCGACAGCACGATCAGCACGATCCCGGCGGCGAGGGTGAGCGGCGTGACGCTGAGGTGCAGCCAGCCCCTCAGCTTGGGCTTCACGTCGGCGAGAGTGTCGGTGAGCGACTCCAGCCCGACCCGGATCGCGTCGTTCATGCCCCGAACCTACCGGCCACACGGCTGCCCAAGGTGTGAACGAGGCACACCTCACGGCATTACGATGCCTCCGTGGCGGATTGGAAGCGCGGGCTCAGGAAGGTGCTCTACCCGGCCTACGAGGCCCGCATGCTGCGCCGGATGCCCGACAACCTGCCCCAGCACGTCGGCGTCATGCTCGACGGCAACCGGCGCTGGGCGAAGGCGGTCGGTCGCGACACCGCGCACGGACACCGGGCGGGTGCGGCCAACATCGAGCCGCTGCTCGGCTGGTGCGACGAGGTCGGCATCGAGGTGGTCACCCTGTGGCTGCTGTCCACCGACAACCTCAACCGCCCCGAGCGCGAGCTCGCGCCCCTGCTCCAGATCATCGAGGAGGCGGTCGCCTCCCTGGCCGACCAGCGCCGCTGGCGCCTCCACCCGGTGGGCGCGCTCGACCTGCTGCCGGCCAGTACGGCGGAGCGGCTCAAGGCGGCAGCCGAGGCAACGAGCGATGTCGACGGCATGCTGGTCAACATCGCCGTCCCCTACGGCGGGCGCCGCGAGATCACCGACGCCGTCCGGTCGCTGCTCTACGAGCACGCCGAGAAGGGCACCTCGCTCGAGGAGCTGGCGAGCATCCTCGACGTGGAGCACATCGCCGACCACCTCTACACCAAGGGGCAGCCGGATCCCGACCTGGTGATCCGCACCTCGGGGGAGCAGCGTCTCGGCGGCTTCCTGCTGTGGCAGAGCGCCAAGTCGGAGTTCTACTTCTGTGAGGCGTACTGGCCGGACTTCCGGCGGGTCGACTTCCTGCGCGCGATGCGGGCCTACGCCCTGCGCGAGCGGCGTCACGGCGCCTGACCTCAGGTCACCCGAGCGTCATCCAGCCGTCACCCCCCGTTCGGGCGTGTCGCATCGGGACGGCCTCGTGAGAGTCGTAAGTTCGGTCCAATGACGGGTGGGGAAGCCCGTTACATCGGGAGGCTCGTTCGTGAGAGTTCACGATCCACTCGCTCGGCAGGCAGCTGCCCGCTGCGCGACAGGACGCCGGCACTCCGGCGTTCGGGCCCGACTCCGCGTCGAAACCCGGTCCATCTGCGTCGACTAGAGGACCGGGCGTGAGTGCGCGCGCGGTCATGTGAAGGGGTGCCCCGTGCAGACTCATTCGGAGACTCAGGCTCAGACCCGGACCTACGTGATCGACACCAGCGTGTTGCTGGCCGACCCTGGCGCGCTACGGCGCTTCGCCGAGCATGAGGTCGTGCTGCCCGTTGTCGTGATCACCGAGCTCGAAGGCAAGCGGCACCACCCGGAGCTGGGCTTCTTCGCCCGCAGCGCTCTGCGGATGCTCGACGAGCTGCGGGTCATTCACGGACGTCTGGATCAGCCGGTCCCGGTGGGTGACGAAGGCGGCACCATCCGGGTCGAGCTCAACCACACCGACGCAGAGTCGCTCCCGTCCGGCTTCCGGCTCGGTGACAACGACACCCGCATCCTGGCCGTCGCCCGCAACCTCGCCAACGAGGGCTACGACGTCACCCTGGTCTCCAAGGACCTGCCCCTGCGGATCAAGGCCTCCGCGGTCGGGCTGGACGCGCAGGAGTACCGCGGCGAGGCGGTCAGCGACTCCGACACCGGCTACACCGGGATGGTCGAGCTGGAGGTCACGGCCGAACACCTCGACGAGCTGTACGACGACGGCACGCTCGACCTCGAAGAGGCCCGCGACCTGCCGTGCCACCAGGGCCTGGTGCTGCTGTCCGACCGAGGCACCGCGCTCGGCCGGGTCGCGCCCGACAAGTCGGTCCACCTCGTCCGCGGCGACCGCGAGGCGTTCGGCATCCACGGCCGCTCTGCGGAGCAGCGGATCGCGCTCGAGATGCTGCTCGACCCCGACGTGGGCATCGTCTCCCTCGGTGGCCGCGCCGGCACCGGCAAGTCGGCGATGGCGCTGTGCGCCGGCCTCGAGGCCGTGATGGAGCGGCGCCAGCACAAGAAGGTCGTGGTCTTCCGTCCGCTGTTCGCGGTCGGCGGCCAGGAGCTCGGCTACCTGCCCGGCTCGGAGTCGGAGAAGATGTCGCCCTGGGCCCAGGCCGTCTTCGACACGCTCGGCGCGATGACCTCCAAGGACGTCATCGACGAGGTGCTGGACCGGGGGATGCTCGAGGTGCTGCCGCTGACCCACATCCGGGGTCGCTCGCTGCACGATGCGTTCGTGATCGTCGACGAGGCGCAGTCGCTCGAGCGCAACGTCCTGCTCACCGTGCTCAGCCGGATCGGCGCCAACTCCAAGGTGGTGCTGACCCACGACGTCGCCCAGCGCGACAACCTGCGGGTCGGCCGGCACGACGGCGTGGTCGCGGTGATCGAGAAGCTCAAGGGACACCCGCTCTTCGCCCACGTCACGCTCACCCGCTCCGAGCGGTCGCCCATCGCGGCCCTGGTGACGGAGATGCTGGAGCACGTCACGGTCTGAGGCCGATGGGGCCCGTGTGACTCATGTGACGCAGGGGCCCCATCGGGTCGCCGCTTGTCCCAGGAATTAACACGTTTGGTTTGCACGGGCGCGGTGGGTCAGGCAAGGTGACCCGAGATCATTTCGTTATCAACGACCCCCGGGATAACTCAGCCAGTGTCGAAGCACGTCAAGCACGTACCGAAGCACCGAGCCGCGCCACCGCGCCACGCCCTGGTGCAGGCACCTCGCAAGGCGCTGCGCAACACCGTGCTCCTCTCGTCGGTCGCGGTCGCCGCCACCGGCGCGACGATCGCTGGCGGACTGCTGACCAGCCCGGCCAGCACGAGCGCCGCCGGCGACCTCACCGGTTCGCTGCTCTCCGGGGTCGGCTCGTCCGCGGCCTCCCTCGATGACGCGGGCACCCGCGCCGGCGCCGCTCCGACTCCCGCGGAGCTCTCCGACCGCGCGCCGACGGTCTCCAGGGCGTCCGACCGACGCGATGCGGCCGACCCGGTCAAGGCGGCCGCCCTCTCCGTCGACGGCGTCCGCGCTGTCACCGGCGAGCAGGACCTCTCCGACGCCGATCCGCGCGAGATCGCCCAGGCGCTGCTGGCGGAGTTCGGCTGGTCGCAGGACCAGTTCGGCTGCCTCGACTCGCTCTACACCCGCGAGTCCAACTGGAACGTCTACGCCGACAACCCCAGCTCCAGCGCCTACGGCATCCCGCAGGCGCTCCCCGGCTCGAAGATGGCCTCCGCCGGCGCCGACTGGGCCACCAACCCGGTCACCCAGATCCGCTGGGGCCTCGGCTACATCGAGGACCGCTACGGCAGCCCCTGCGGCGCCTGGGCGCACAGCGAGTCCAGCGGTTGGTACTGATCGGCTCTCAACAAGCCACGAACATGGTCACGTGGCCGGCGTACTCGCGGGGTCCGTCGAAGTACGGCAGCGACCAGTCGACGCCCTCGGCCGACGACTCCAGGTAGGCCACCGCTGAGGCGTGGTCGGAGAAGACCGCCCGGGTCGCGAAGTCTTCCCGGCGTACGCCGGCGAAGTGCTGCATCAGCACGGCCTCGCCGTTCTCGCTGCTGAACGACGTGATGGCCGGCCTGCCTCCGGCGTCGCGCCGGAGCTGCGCAACGTGCTCGTCGCCGTTGGTGACCGCGACGAAGATGCCGCCGGGCCTCAGGACGCGGGCGATCTCGGCGAGCCCGCGCGGGACGTCGGGCACGTGGTAGAGCATCCACATCGCAGCGACCACGTCGAAGGAGTCGTCCGCGAAGGGCAGGTCCTGCACGTCGGCCTCACGGGCGGTCACCCCTCGGCTGGCGGTCATCTCGACGAAGCGCTTGGACTGGTCGATGGCCGTCACCTCGGCGTCGGGCAGGGCGCTGACGATCCGCGCCGCGAACTCGCCCGTGC
Organism: uncultured Actinomycetota bacterium; assembly: GCA_963769475.1. GTDB lineage: Bacteria > Actinomycetota > Actinomycetes > Propionibacteriales > Nocardioidaceae > Nocardioides. Next base: position 1,097,552 of record CAVYLX010000011.1, read on the forward strand.
CGCAGCCGACCTCGAGCACGCTCCCCGGCCGCGCCGCCTCGATGGTGGCCAGCGCCTCGCAGCCGGGGTGGCGGCCATCGGCGGTGGGCATCCACACCGAGCGGCGGAGGTCGAGGTTCGTCTCGGTCGCGTACTGGGCGCGGACCATCTCGGCGTCGTCGATGGCCATCGCTCAGCGACCCGTCATCGAGTCGACGTCGAGCGCCTCGTCGAGCTGTTGCTCGGTGAGCTCACCACGCTCGACGTAGCCCATCGCGATCACGGTCTCGCGGATCGTGGCGCCGTCGGCGAGTGCCTTCTTGGCGATCTTGGAGGCGGCCTCGTAGCCGACGTACTTGTTGAGCGGCGTGACCACCGACGGCGACGACTCGGCGTAGCGCCGCATCCGCTCGGGGTCGGCGGTGATGCCGTCGATGCAGCGCTCGGCGAGCACCCGGGTCGACGTGGACAGCAGCCGCACCGACTCCAGCAGGTTGCGGGCGATCACGGGCATGGCGACGTTGAGCTCGAAGCTGCCGCTCGCGCCGGCGACCGTCACCGCGGTGTCGTTGCCGATCACCTGCGCGCACACCATCAGCGTTGCTTCCGGCAGCACGGGGTTGACCTTGCCGGGCATGATGCTGGACCCCGGCTGGAGGTCGGGCAGGTGGATCTCGGACAGACCCGTGGTCGGGCCGGAGCCCATCCACCGCAGGTCGTTGCAGATCTTGGTCAGCCCCACCGCGATCGTCTTGAGCACTCCGCTGAGCTCGACCAGCGAGTCACGGGTGCCCTGCGCCTCGAAGTGGTTGCGCGCCTCGGTGAACGGCTGCCCGGTGGCCTCTGAGAGCGCAGCGATGGCGGCCGCCGCAAAGCCGGGCGGGGTGTTGATGCCGGTGCCGACCGCGGTGCCGCCGAGGGGCAGCTCCCGCACCCGGGGGAGTACGCCGTCGAGCCGCTCGATCGCGTAACGCACCGTGGCGGCGTACCCGCCGAACTCCTGGCCCAGCGTCACCGGCGTCGCGTCCATCAGGTGGGTGCGACCCGACTTCACCAGGTCGGCGAACTCGGTGGCCTTCGCCTCGAGCGAGGTGGCCAGCACCTCGAGCGACGGCACCAGGTCGTCGGTCACCGCCAGCGCAGCAGCCACGTGGATGGCGGTGGGGAAGGTGTCGTTGCTGGACTGGCTGGCGTTGACGTGGTCGTTGGGGTGCACGCCGTCGCCCGCGAGGCCGGCGATGACCTCGTTGGCGTTCATGTTGGAGCTGGTGCCGGACCCGGTCTGGAAGACGTCGATCGGGAACTGGTCGTCGTGCTCCCCGGCCGCGACCGACCGCGCGGCCGACGCGATCGCGTCGGCCTGGCCGGCGTCGAGCACGCCGAGCTCGCCGTTGGCCGCCGCGGCTGCCGCCTTGACCTGCCCGAGGGCGTGGATCAGCCGGGGCTCGATCGGAGTGCCGCTGATCGGGAAGTTCTCGACCGCCCGCTGCGTCTGCGCCCGCCAGAGCGCTTCCTTCGGGACCCGGACCTCGCCCATGGAGTCGTGCTCGATGCGCCATTCGCTCACGCATCGACCCTAGCCCTTGACGAATTGGTAACTCATCGGTTACCAATAGGACATGGACGCCTTCGCCGCTCTCGCCGACCCGGTCCGCCGTGACCTGGTCCGGCGGCTGGCGGCGGGACCGGCCCGCGTGGTCGACCTGGCGGCCGAGCACCCGATCAGCCGCCCCGCGATCAGCAAGCACCTGCGGCTGCTCACCGAGGCCGGGCTGGCCGCGGCCGAGGACCACGGACGCGAGCGCCACTACCGGCTGGACCGCGCCGGGCTGACGTCCGTGCGCGAGTTCCTGGCCGAGCTGGCTGCGCCGTTGAGCCCGCCCTTCGCCGAGTCGGACCTCGACGGCCTCGACCTCGAGGTCCGCCGCACCGGCCGGGAGCGCCGCGCCGACGAAGCCACCCACCAAGAGGAGACCGGATGACCACCACGCCGACCCCCATCGCCACCGGCCACAAGGAGGTCCGCGAGGGCCGCGCCTACGTGGCCTTCACCCGCACCTTCCGAGCCCCGATCGACGACGTCTGGGCGGCGGTCACCGATTCGGATCGGCTCGGCCGCTGGATCGGCACCTGGGAGGGCGACCCGGCCGAGGGTCACGTCACGTTCCAGATGCGCTTCGAGGGCGACGAGGCGTCATCGGAGAGGTTCACGATCGACGTGTGCGAGCCGCCGCGCAGGCTGGAGATCACCACGGACATGCCGAACGACAGCGGGCAGCAGGAGACCTGGCAGCTCCGGCTCGAGCTCAGCGAACAGGACGGGGTGACCACGCTGCGGTTCGCGCAGGACGTCCCCGACCCGGAGATGGCCAATGGTGTCGGTCCCGGCTGGGACTACTACCTCGACCGCATGGTGGTCGCCGAGGCAGGCGGCGATCCCGCCACGCTGGACTTCGACGACTACTACCCAGCACTCGTCGAGCACTACCGCGCCGAGTTCGCCTGAAGGTGCTCGCTGATCAACGAGGCCACGGCTCGCATGCCGGCCGCGTTCGAGCTCCCCAGGGCGACGTAGCGGGTCACGCCGAGGCCGCCCGGGCGACGTAGAGCCAGTAGTGCTCGTCGCGGCCCTGCAGCAGCACGTCGTAGGGCCGGGCCTCGACGTCGCCGAACGTCGTCCGGAGGGTCTCCTCCAGGGCCGGCGCTTCGTCTGCGGACCACACGACGAGCGCGCCGCCGGGGCGCAGGGCCGAGCGCGCGCCGTGCAGGAAGGGCGCCTCGTAGATCGCGGCGTTGCTCTGGTGGACGAGGTAGCCAGGACCGTTGTCGACGTCCAGCAGGATCAGGTCGTACGTCGCCGGCCGGGCCTCGGCCAGGGCGACACCGATGTCGGCCACCACCACCGACACCCGCTCGTCGGCCAGCAGCGCAGGTCCGTGCGGCACGGTGCCGTCGCGCATCCAGCCGACCAGCGCCTCCTCGACCTCGACCACGGCGCACTTCTCGACGCGGGAGTCGGCCAGCACCTCGTGCATCGTGAAGCCCAGCCCGAGACCGCCCACGACGACCGCGCGCGGCTGGTCGACGACGGACAGAGCAGCGGTGGCCAGCGCCTTCTCGGTGCTGAACTCCAGCGTGTCCATCACGAAGACGCCGTTGGCGCGGAGCTCCAGCGAGGTCGGCCCGTCCGCGGGCCGGCGTTCGCGCAGCACCAGCTCGCCGCGCTCGGTCTCGGCCCGCGCAATCTCGACGTACTCCACGCCGCCCATCCTGCCGGGCCCCCGTCTCGGGGTCGGCCCCGGGGGAAACCCTGATGCGGAGGAACAGTCTCCGGTTCTATGCTCGGAGCATGTCATTCGTTCTCGGGCGCAGCTGGCGCCGTGTCGTCCTGGTGCTGCACGTGCTGTGCGGCGTCGGCTGGATGGGCCTCGACCTGGGCCTGGGCGTGCTCGTGGTCGCCGGAGTGACCTCGGACAGCGGGCCGACGGTGGCCGCGGTCTACACGGTTGCGCGGCTGGTGATCCCGATCGTGGTGCCGGTGCTGGCCACCGGGATGCTGGTCACCGGTGTGCTGCTCGGGCTGGGCACCAAGTACGGACTGGTGCAGTGGACGTGGGTGCTGACCAAGCTGGTGATCGGCACCGTGCTGTTCGCGCTCGTGTACGTCGCGCTGGTGCCGGGCGCGCTCGGCATCCCGGCAGACCTGCCGGTCGGCAGCGCGGAGGAGGTCCGCGACGCGGTCGGCGGACGCGGGCACCAACCTGATCTATCCGCCCGTCGTGTCGTTCCTGGCCCTGGGCTTCGCCCTGGTGCTGTCGATCTGGAAGCCGTGGGGCCGCACCCGGTGGGGGCACGATCGGCAGGACGTGAGGGTTCGAGCAACCCAAGGCTGATTTCGTCAGTCGAACAGCTCGCTGAGCCAGCTCTCCTTCTTCTTCTTGCGGGGGTAGCCGCCCTGCTGGGCACCTGCGTAGCGCTCGTCGTAGTGCTGCTGGCGCTGGTCACGCTCGCGCTCGTAGCCGCCCTGCGGGGCCGCGGGTGCCGGCGCTGCCGCCGGCGGGGCCTGGGTGAGCGACCGCTCGATGATCTTGTCGAGCTCGCCGCGGTCGAGCCAGACGCCTCGGCACTCCGGGCAGTAGTCGATCTCGATGCCCCCGCGCTCGCTCATCGTGAGGGTGGTTCCGTCGGTAGGACACTGCATGTCGTCGTACTCCTGTCGTCGGTTCGTTCCAACGTACGGGCGGACACCCAGGTTCCGCCTGGCAGCCGCAACGTCATACGGAGCGAGCACCCGCTTGCTCCGTCCGCATGACGTTGGGCGGAGGGTCCTCCACAGATGTCCGCCGGGGACTGGCAGCTGGTCGGTGACCAGTCGTGCGTCAGAACGCGCTCGTCCTGGACGGGGACATGGTCCTGCGGCTGCCGCTGCTTGGACTGCGGCTCCAGCCCGACGACTTCTTCGCGCAGATCGAGGAGGCCTTGCGGGCCGGCGGTCTGCGCGGCGCCGCCTGACGTCATGCGGACGGTGCACCCCCTTGCTCCGTCCGGATGACGTCCCGTCCGGACTACTGAGCCGAGCGGACCCGGATCCCAGAGATCGGGACGGTGACGGCGCCGGAGGGGTCGGTGAAGAAGTCGTTGCCCTTGTCGTCGACCACGATGAACGCCGGGAAGTCCTCGACCTCGATCTTCCAGACGGCCTCCATGCCGAGCTCCTCGTACTCCAGCACCTCGACGGAGGTGATGCAGTCCTGGGCCAGGCGGGCGGCGGGGCCGCCGATTGAGCCGAGGTAGAAGCCGCCGTGGGCGTCGCAGGCCTCGGTGACCTGCTTGGAGCGGTTGCCCTTGGCGAGCATCACCTTGGAGCCGCCCGCCGCCTGGAACTGCTCGACGTAGGAGTCCATCCGGCCGGCCGTGGTCGGGCCGAACGACCCCGACGCCATCCCCTCGGGGGTCTTCGCCGGGCCGGCGTAGTAGACGGGGTGGTCGCGGAGGTACGCCGGCATCTCCTCGCCGGCGTCGAGCCGCTCCTTGATCTTGGCGTGCGCGATGTCGCGGGCCACGACGAGCGGGCCGGTCAGCGACAGCCGGGTCTTCACCGGGTGCTTCGACAGCTCGGCCAGGATCTCCTCCATCGGCCGGTTGAGGTCGACCGAGACCACCTCACCGCCGGAGATGTCCTCGGCGACGCCGGCGTCCGGCAGGTACTGCGCGGGGTCCATGTCGAGCTGCTCGAGGAAGACGCCCTCGGCGGTGATCTTGCCGAGTGCCTGGCGGTCCGCGGAGCAGGAGACCGCGATCGCCACCGGGCAGGAGGCGCCGTGGCGCGGCAGCCGCACCACCCGGACGTCGTGGCAGAAGTACTTGCCGCCGAACTGCGCCCCGATGCCGAACGACTGGGTCAGCTTGAAGACCTCTTCCTCCAGCTCCACGTCGCGGAACCCGTGGGCAGCCATGGTGCCCTCGGTCGGCAGGTGGTCGAGGTAGTGAGCCGAGGCGTACTTCGCGGTCTTCAGCGCGAACTCCGCCGACGTGCCGCCGATCACGACCGCCAGGTGGTACGGCGGGCAGGCGGCCGTGCCGAGCGAGCGGATCTTCTCGTCCAGGAACTCCAGCATCCGGGTCGGGTTGAGCACCGCCTTGGTCTCCTGGAACAGGAACGACTTGTTGGCCGAGCCGCCACCCTTGGCCATGAAGAGGAACTTGTACTCCGGCCCCTTCGGTCCCTGGGCGGTCGAGTAGAGCTCGATCTGCGCCGGCAGGTTGGTGCCGGTGTTCTTCTCGTCCCACATCGACAGCGGCGCGAGCTGGGAGTAGCGCAGGTTGAGCTTGGTGTAGGCGTCGTACACGCCGCGGGAGATGGCCTCGCCGTCGTCGGCGCCGGTGAGCACGCCCTCGGACTTCTTGCCCATCACGATCGCGGTGCCGGTGTCCTGGCACATCGGGAGCACTCCGCCGGCGGAGATGTTGACGTTCTTGAGCAGGTCGAGCGCGACGAAGCGGTCGTTGCCCGACGCCTCGGGGTCGTCGATGATCCGCCGCAGCTGGGCGAGGTGCGCCGGGCGCAGGTAGTGGGAGATGTCGTGCATCGCCTCGGAGGTGAGCCGCTGGATCGCCTCCGGCGCCACCCGGAGGAACGTCTGCCCGTCCGCCTCGAACGTGGAGACGCCCTCGGTGGTCACCAGCCGGTACGGCGTGTCGTCCGCCCCGATCGGCAGCAGGTCGGAGTAGCGAAATTCGGGTTCGGCAGCAGTGCTCACGGATCCAGAGAGTACGCCGTCGGCACGCCGGGCCGGGCGGTCAGGTTGTCCTGGTCAGGATGTTCAGAGCCAGGAAGGCGCCGACGAACGCGCCGCCGTAGCAGACGGCCGCGGTGAGCCCCTTGTGCTTCACCTGCAGCCCGTCGTAGAGCGTGTAGCGGAACCGGTGGGCGGCGTGCACCAGCATCAGCACGAAGATGCCGAGCAGCACGAAGAACGTGATCGGGTTGCCGAGCACGGCCAGCAGGTGGTCGTGGTCCGGAGCGTCGATCCAGCCCAGCGGAAACGCGAACGCGAACAGGAATGCCAGGCTCGGGAGGAACATCGCGGCTGTCACGCCGCCCCCGCTGAACGTCATCCAGACGAGCGGCTCGATGCGAGGCGGCGTCATCGGGTCACCAGCCAGAAGACGAACGCGGAGACCACGCCCAGGCCGGCGTACTGCGCGGCGATGATCACCGGGCCCGGCACCCGCCGCCCGCGCAGGCTCAGCACGATCGCCTGCGGCGTGAGCATGAACCACGTGACGGTGTGCAGGACGATGAAGGCGAAGGCGACGATGTTGACCACGACGAGCAGGGGCGAGGCCGCCCAGTCGAGGAAGTCGTCGTACGCCGCCTCGCCGTTGACGACCGCCCGGATCAGCAGGAGAAGGAAGAGGACGAACCAGGCGACGAAGATGCTGCTCAGCTCGCGCATCACGAACAGGAAGTAGGTGCGCTTCTTGGTCCACCACCACACCGACATCCGGCGCCGGTAGACAAGGACGTCGTTGCTCATTTCGCCGCACCCCGCGGGAGCAGGAACGCCTTCACGTTCTCGTTGGCGGCCTTCACCTTGTAGCGCTGGATGGCGCCCGCCGGGTCGACGTGCTTCGGGCACACCCGCGTGCACTCGCCGACGAACGTGCAGCCCCAGACGCCCTCGTGCTCGATGAGAACGTCAAGTCGTTCGCGCGCTCCCTGATCGCGCGAGTCGAGGTCGTAGCGCTCGGCCAGGGCGATGGCCGCCGGTCCGATGAAGGTGGGGTCGAGCCCGTAGACCGGGCAGGCCGAGTAGCAGAGCATGCAGTTGATGCACATGCTGAACTGCTTGTAGGCGTCCAGCTCGTCGGGTGTCTGGAGGTACTCGCCGTCGATCTCCGTCACGTCGTCGTCGCGGATGATCCACGGCTTGACCCGGGGCAGCTTGTCCATGAAGTCGTAGATGTCGACGACGAGGTCGCGCACGACCGGGAAGTTGGCGAGCGGCTCGACCCGGATCGGGCCCGGCGCGTAGTCGTCGAGGAACGTCGCGCAGGTCAGCTTGGGTTCCCCGTTGACGTTCATGCCGCAGCTGCCACAGATGCCCATCCGGCAGGACCACCGGAACGACAACGTGGTGTCGACCTCGTCCTTGACGTGGTTGAGGCCGTCGAGGACGGTCCACTCCTTGCGCAGCGGTACGTCGTACTCCTGCGTCCTCAGCTCGGTGTCGGTGTCGGGCCGGAACCTGGTGACCTCGAGCCGGATGCTGTCGTCCATGGCTACCTTCCGTAGACCCGCTCGCCCGGAGGCCAGCGGGTGATGGTCACGGGCAGGGGCTCGACCCGAGGGGTTCCGTCGGTGGCTCGGTGCACCAGCTGGTGCACGAGCCAGCGGTCGTCGTCGCGGTCCGGGAAGTCGGTGCGCTGGTGGGCGCCGCGCGACTCCTCGCGCTGCAGCCCCGACTGCAGCATGGTCTCGCCGATGTCGAGCATGTTGGCGAGCTCGAGGGCGGCGGTCAGCTCGGTGTTGAACGACCGGCTGGAGTCCGCGACGCCGGTCTTCTGCATCCGCTCCTGCAGCTCCGCGAGCGCCTCCACGCCCTTGGCCATGGCGGGCCCGGTGCGGTAGATACCGGCCGCGTCCTCCATGGTCGTCTGCATCTCGTCGCGGATGGTCGAGACCCGTTCGGTGCCGGGTTCCTTGCCCATGACGTCGCGTTCGAGGCGGCGTACCTCATCGGCGGCCTGGGCCTCGATGGCGGCCGGCGCCGGGCCGGCGCTGGAGGCGTACTCCGCTGCCCCCCGGCCGGCCCGGGTGCCGAACACGAGTAGCTCCGGCAGCGAGTTCGACCCCAGGCGGTTGGCCCCGTTGATGCTGACGCAGGCGGTCTCGCCTGCGGCGTACAGACCGCCCAGCGGTGTCGCGCCGTTGATGTCGGTGTGGACGCCACCCATCATGTAGTGCACGACGGGGCGGACCGGGATCAGCTCGTGCACGGGGTCGATCCGCTCGTACTTCAAGCACAGCTCGCGTACGAACGGGAGCTTGGTCTCGATCAGCTGCTCGCCGAGATGCCGCAGGTCGAGGTGGACGATCGGACCCCAGGGCGAGTCGGTGGTGCGACCCTTCTCGACCTCGTGCACGAACGCCTGCGACAGCCGGTCGCGCGGGCCGAGCTCCATGCTCCGGAGCTCGGGCGTCGGTGTCGGCGTGCCGAGGTCGTAGTCCTGCAGGTAGCGGTAGCCGTCCTTGTTGAGCAGCCAGCCGCCCTCGGCCCGGGTCGCCTCGGTGATCAGGATGCCGGTGAACGGCAGGCCGGTCGGGTGGTACTGGACGAACTCCATGTCCTTCAGCGGCGCGCCTGCGCGGTAGGCCAGGGACATGCCGTCGCCGGTGTTGATGTTGGCGTTGGTGGTGAACGGGAAGACCTTGCCGCAGCCGCCCGTGGCCAGGATCACCGCCTTCGCGGTGACCGCCTGGATCTTCCCGGTCATCAGGCCGACCGCAACCGCGCCGTGCACCCGGCCCTCGTCCACGAGCAGCTTGGTGACGAAGACCTCGTCGTAGCGCTTGACCTCTCGGTACTTCAGGGAGGTCTGGAAGAGCGCGTGGAGCATGTGGAAGCCGGTCTTGTCCGCCGCGAACCACGTGCGCTGCTTCTTCATGCCCCCGAAGGGTCGGACCGCGATGTGCCCGTCCGGCTGCCGGCTCCAGGGGCAGCCCCAGTGCTCGAGCTGGAGAAGCTCTCTCGGTGCCTCCTTGACGAAGGCCTCGATGGCGTCCTGGTCGCCGAGCCAGTCACTGCCCGAGATCGTGTCGTAGATGTGCTCCTCGATGCTGTCGTCGGCCGCGATCACACCGGCGGCTCCGCCTTCCGCAGACACGGTGTGGCTGCGCATCGGGTAGACCTTGGACATCACGGCGACGTCGAGCTTGGGGTTGGTCTCCGCGATCGCGATCGCGGCACGTAAGCCTGCTCCGCCGCCGCCAACGATCAGTACGTCGTGTGCGGCCCGGACTATTGGGTCACTCACCACGCAGCTCTTCGTCCATCAGGACCTTGCCGTTGTGGTGGACCGACATCAGGTGGACGCTGCCGTCGTGGAACTCTTCCTTGTGGGTCTGACAGCCGCACGCGAAGATCGCGTCGAGGGTGACCAGGCCTTGTAGGTCCTCGGTCTGGTGATGCTCCCCGCCGCATTGCTTCCCGCAGGGCGCAGGCTTGGCCTCGAATCGAGTGATGGTCGACGTCACGGCGCACCTCCATCGGAGCGGCCGAGGACACTCGGCCTCGGATCCAGATTCCTCCATCCCGGGCCGAATGTGAAGAGGGAAGCCGACTCGGCGCCTGTCACACCCCCGATTACGCTGTGACGGTGACCGAGCCCGAGCAGCTCCGCATCTCCGACGCCGACCGGCACCAGGTGGCCGAGGTGCTGCGTGATGCCGCGGGCGAGGGGCGGCTGGACCTGGACGAGCTCGACGAACGTCTCGAGGCCACCTACGCCGCCAAGGTGTACGCCGACCTGGTGCCGATCGTGGTCGACCTACCGACGGGCCAGCTCGACCTGCCGACGGGGGCGACCCCGGTGCGCCGGCCGGCTGCATCGCCGGCGGCCGGCTCGGCGGTGCGCCACGACTCCAGCCTGGCGATCATGGGCGGCCAGGACCGCAAGGGCGTCTGGGAGGTCGGACCCACCCACACCGCCTTCACGCTGATGGGCGGCATCGACCTCGATCTCCGCGAGGCGGTGTTCACGACGCCGGAGGTGGTGATCACCGCCAACGCGGTGATGGGCGGCATCGACGTCATCGTCAACGCGCACACCAAGGTCATCGTCGAGGGCATCGGGATCATGGGTGACTTCGACCAGGGCCGCGACCGGGTCGAGCCCGAGCTCGATGCCTCCTCTCCGGTGGTGCGGGTCAAGGGCGTGGCGCTGATGGCCGGGGTCACCGTCGTCCGCAAGGGACCGCCGGGCACCGGCAAGGGCCTCCTGCGCAAGCACTGGGGCCACTGACGTGTCCGGCGAGCTCGACGAGTCGATGCCGCAGCGCGTCTCCCACGCCGACCGCGACCGAGTGGCGGAGGTGCTGCGGACGGCTGCGGGTGACGGCCGGATCGACGCCGACGAGCTCGACGAACGCCTGGCCGCGGCGTACGCCGCCCGGACCCACGCCGACCTGGTGCCGCTCACCGCCGACCTGCCCAGCCGCGGCGGGCCGGCGCCCGAGCAGCAGCGGCACCGTGCGGTGCTCAGCTCGTTCGACCGCAGCGGCGCGTGGACCGTGCCCAGGGAGCTGAAGGTCCTGGCGATGCTGGGCACGGCCAACCTCGACTTCCGCCAGGCGACCTTCGTCGAGCGCGAGGTCGTGGTCACCATCAACGCGTTCCTGGGCGGCGCCACGGTGACCGTCGGTCCCGACACCGAGGTGGTGATCGAGGGCAGCGGCTTCCTGGGTAGCTACGGCGCGCCGTCCGGCCTGGTCAACGCCAAGCTGGACGCGCAGTCACCGACCGTCCGGGTCCGCGGCCGTGCGGTCCTCGGCGGAGTCAACGTGGTGCGCAAGCACGCGCCCTAGGCCTAGGCGGGCGGGGCCTCCGACTCCTCCGGCTTGGCCGCGGTCTGCGCTTCCGCCACCGCCTGCGCCTCGTCCTGGACCTGGGCGCGCTCCGGCACCCGTCCGGCCTTGGAGAGGTCAACGGTGAGGTTCTCGCCGGTGGCGGGGTCGAAGAGGTGCATCTTCGAGGTGTCGACCCAGATCTCGGCGTCGTCGCCGGCAGCCACCTTGCTGGTGCCGTCGAGCGAGATCACCAGCTGCGTGCGCAGGCTCTCGCCGTCGAGGTCCTTCTCGAGCTGGGCGAGCTGCTCCTGCACCTCCGGCGGCGCCTCGAACGGGATGTAGGCGAAGGCCTCGCTGCCGAGCCACTCCACGACGTCGATCTTGGTCCGGAACGTCGAGCCCTGCTTCGTGGACTCGACCACGGAGGCGTCCTCGAAGTGCTCGGGCCGGATGCCCGCGATGAGCAGCCCGCGACCCTTGGCCTTCTCGGCCTTGTCGGCCGGGATCTCGACCGAGCCGAACGGCAGCTTCACCGTGTTGCCCTCGACCGTCGCTGGCAGGAAGTTCATCGGCGGCGAGCCGATGAAGCCGGCCACGAACAGGTTGCCGGGGTTCTCGTAGAGCTCCCGCGGCGTGGCGAGCTGCTGCAGCAGGCCTCGCTTGAGTACGGCGACCCGGTCGCCGAGCGTCATCGCCTCGGTCTGGTCGTGGGTGACGTAGACCGTGGTGATGCCGAGTCGCTTCTGCAGCCGGGCGATCTCGGTGCGCATCTGCCCGCGCAGCTTGGCGTCGAGGTTCGACAGCGGCTCGTCGAAGAGGAACGCGTCGGCGTCGCGCACGATCGCGCGCCCCATCGCCACCCGCTGCCGCTGGCCACCGGACAGGTTGCCCGGCTTGCGGTCGAGGTGCTCGTCGAGCTCCAGGGTCTTGGAGGCCGCCCGCACCTTCTCGTCGACGGTCGACTGGTCCGCCTTGGCCAGCCGGAGCGGGAACGCGATGTTCTCGTAGACCGTCAGGTGCGGGTAGAGCGCGTAGTTCTGGAAGACCATGGACAGGTTGCGGTCGCGCGGCGCCAGGTCGTTGACCTTCTTGTCGCCGATCATCATGTCGCCGGAGGTGATGTCCTCCAGGCCCACGATCATCCGCAGCAGCGTCGACTTCCCGCACCCGGACGGGCCGACCAGGATCATGAACTCCCCGTCTTGCACGTCGATGCTCACGTCGTTGACGGCGGGGAACCCGTCGCCGTACTGCTTGACGATGTTGCGCATGTCAATGGAAGCCATGAGGTATCAACCCTTCACTGCGCCGGAGGTCAACCCCGCGACGATCTTTCGCTGGAACAGCAGGACGATGATGATGATCGGGATCGTGGCGAGCACCGCTGCCGCCGCGAGCAGGGACGCCGGCCGGTTGAACGGGTCGGCGCCGACGAAGAACGCTAGGGATGCCGGGATCGGCCGCGCGGCCTCGGTCGAGGTCAGCGAGATCCCGAACACGAAGTCGTTCCACGCGAAGAAGAACGTCAGGATCGCGGCGGTGAAGACACCGGGTGCGGCCAGCGGCACGATCACCTTGCGGAACGCCTGCCACGACGTCGCGCCGTCGACCTGGGCGGCCTGCTCCATCTCCCACGGGATCTCACGGAAGAACGCCGACAGGGTCCAGATCGCCAGCGGAAGCGTGAAGGACATGTAGGGGATGATCAGCCCGGGCCAGGTGTCGTAGATCCCGAAGGTCCGCCACATGTCGAACAGCGGGCCGATCAGCGACACCACCGGGAACATCGCGATGGCCAGCGACATCGACAGCACGAGCTTCTTGCCCTTGAACTCGAGCCGCGCGATCGCGTACGCCGCCAGCGTCGCCACGATCACGCTCAAGCGTCGTCGCGATCAGGCTGATGCCGATGGAGTTGAGGATGGCGCGGGGGAAGAACGCGTAGAGGTCGTCGGTGAGGACCTTGTTGTAGTTGTCCCAGCCGGCGAAGGTGCCGTCGGACGGGAAGAATCCGGGGTTGCCCGCGGTGATGGACTCCTCGGACTTGAAGGACAGCGAGATGATCCAGGCGACGGGCAGCAGGCACCAGACGAGGATGACCAGCACTCCGAGAGGTACTCCGAGCTTCTTCATCTACCTCACCCCTCCTGCCGTGCCGCGGCTAGATCGACCCGGAACAGCTTGATGATCAGGAATGCGACCAGCAGGACCGAGAGGAACAACAGCACCGAGAGTGCCGAGCCCATGCCGAGCTGGAACTGTTCGATCGTCTGTCTGTAGGTGAGGAAGCTGATCGACTCCGTCTTCTGGGCGCCGTTGGTCATCACGAAGATGTTGTCGAAGATGCGGTAGGCATCGAGGGCCCGGAACAGCACCGCGACCATGATCGCCGCGCGCATGTTGGGGATGATCACCTTCCACAGCCGCTGCCACCAGGTGGCGCCGTCGACCTTGGCCGCCTCGATCATGTCCTCGGACACCTGCGCCAGTCCGGCGAGCAGGAGCAGCGACATGAACGGCGTGGTCTTCCAGATCTCCGAGACCATGATCGCGATCACTGCCGAGTTGGTCTCGCCGAACCAGTTGAAGTCGTCTCCCGACGAACGGCAGCCAGCCGTTGATGAAGCCGTTGGTGGAGGTGAAGGCGAACTGCCAGGCGAAGCCCGAGACGACGGTGATGATGCCGTAGGGGATCAGGATCGACGTACGGATGACGCCCCTGGCGAAGATCACCCGGTGCATCACCATCGCGAAGACGAAACCGATGACCAGCTCGACCGCCACCGTGACCACCATGTAGAGCACGGTGACGACGGTGGTCTGCCAGAACAGCGGGTCGGTCAGCGCGGTCAGGTAGTTGGAGAGCCCGATGAACTCGCGGTCGTCCGGTGCCGTCAGCGAGTAGTCGAAGACCGACAGGTAGATGGCCCGGAGCATCGGGAACGCGGTCACGACCAGCATCAGGATGATCGCCGGCGCGATCAGCTTCTGGCCGAGCCGGTTCTCCGCCCTGGACCGGTCGCTGGTCACGGGCTTGTTGCCGGTCGGTGCCGGTGCGGTCGTCGTCGTCACAGGAGGGCCTTCCCTTCTAGGACGGCTTGCAGATAGTCGGCCGAGTCCTCAGGCGTGGAGTCCGGGTCGACCGAGGTGGGCGAGTGCCAGCGGGACTGGATCGCGCTGGAGATCAGCGAGTAGAAGGCGCTCTTCGGCCGCGGTCCGCCTTCGTCGACGCTGGTGCGGTAGAGCTCGATCAGGTCCTCGGGGAAGTCGCCGCTCGCGGCGACCTCGTCGTACGCCGAGTTGGTCGACGGCATCAGCCCGTTGTTGATGGCCAGGTCGACCTGCGCCTGGGTCGAGGTGATGCACTGCGCGGCCTCCATGGCGAAGTCCGGGTTGTCCGAGTAGGCGCCGACCCCGATGTCGATGCCGCCGATCGGAGGCTTGGAGGCCTCTCCCTCGACCGTCTGCCGGGTAGCGCGCGTAGCCGAGGTCGTCGAAGAGCTCCTGGGTGACCTCTCCGGTCTCGATCTGCCCCTCGTAGAGCTTGTAGACGAACGTCCAGTTCGTCATGAACTCACCGGCACCCTGGGGCGCGGCGGGGTCGGCCGGGAACATCCGGCCCAGGCTGGTGCCCTCGTTGGACACCGAGAGGTCGGACTGAGCGGCCGGTGAGTCGGCCAGCATCTTGATGACCGCGGCGGCTTCCTTGCCTGCCTCGGAGTTGATGTCGACCTTCGTGTCGCGGCCCGCCTCGGTGTCGGACACGATGTCGCCGCCCGCACCCTGGACGAGCGCGTTGATCAGCACGACGTAGGCCTCGTACTTGTTGGCCTGGACCCCGACGCTGCCGTTGTTGTCGGCAGCTGCCTGGATCACCTGCTCCCAGGTGACCACCGGCCGGATCAGTGAGCTCCAGGCCGGCGGCCTCGGCCAGCGACTTGCGGTACCAGAGCACCTGGGTGTTGGCCCAGAGCGGGATCGCGAAGGGCTTGTCCTCCCAGACCACGGTGTCGGCGGCGCCCGCGAGGTAGTCACCCTCGCCCTCGAGGCTGCCGGTGATCTCGTCGGCGAGGTCGCCGGGGATCTCGGCCAGCCATTCAGCGTTGGCGAACTCCGCCACGAAGACCGGGTCGAGGTTCATCAGATCTGTGGATGAGTCCTCGGCCGCGAGTCGCCGGGCCAGCTGGATGCGCTGGTCCGTGGCGCCCGACGGCAGCAGCTCCACCGAGATGTCGTACTGGTCGGTGCTGCACTCCTTGGCGTAGGTCTGGAAGGTGTCGACACCATCCGGGTTCACGTACCAGTGCAGGGTGGGCTTGCCCTCTTCGCCGCATGCGCTCAACAGGGTGGCGGCGAGTACGCCGACAACACCCAACCCGAGTACGCGGCGCAGCGGGCTGCGCCTGCCGCCCCTACCCGGTGCTCCTTCCGAGCGGTTCACCATGGATCCTCCCGTCGTGGTCTGCGTCACACATTCGCCCCACAGACGCGTTTTGTCCAGCCCACTAGACGGGAGGTTAAGAGGGGTGTAGGGACCGCCCTAGGCAGGCGAACGGTCGGCCGTTCGGCGGATCGCGCCGACGTAGGTCTCGAACAGATCCGGCGGGAGATCGTGGCCCATTCCGTCGATGAGCAGCAGCTCCGCGCCGGGGATCGCGGCGGCCGTCGCGCGGCCTCCGGAGGCGTGGACCATCTTGTCGGCGAGACCGTGGATGACCATGGCCGGGAGGCTCAGGCTGTGCAGCCGGGTGGACCGGTTTGCCTGGGTGACGACGGCCATCATCTGGCGCAGCACGCCGCTGGCGCTGACGCCGCGGTCGTAGGTCTCGCCGGCCCGGGCCTCGGTCTTCTCCTTCGGCTGCGGGTAGCCGGGGGAGCCGATCAGTCGCCACACGGCCGAGCTCGCGGCGACGTAGGACTCGCGACTCGGACCGCGGGAGGCCAGCAGCGTGGGCAGCAGCGAGGGGTGCTGCCAGCCGACGGTTCGCTTGCCGGTCGTGGACATGATGCTGGTCAGCGAACGCACCCTTCGGGGCTGCGAGATCGCCATCGTCTGCGCGATCATCCCGCCCATCGAGACGCCGACCACGTGCGCGGACTCCAGGCCGAGGTGATCCATCAGCCCGAACGTGTCGGTGGCCAGGTCCTCGAGCGAGTACGGCGCCCGCACCCGCAGGCCCGCGCCCGCCCGGATCAGCATCGACCGGGTCACCCGTCCGCCGACCCGGCTGGAGCGGCCGGTGTCGCGGTTGTCGAAGCGGACGACGTAGAAGCCCTGCTCGGCAAGCATCCGGCACATCGTGGGGTCCCACCAGGTCATCGGCCCGCCGAGACCCATGATCAGGACCAAGGCGTCGCCGTCGGGGTCGCCGAAGGTCTGGTAGCAGAGCTCGACGCCGGGGCCGATCGGAGCGAAGAGCTCCTCGGAGACCTGAGGTTCGGCCGATTCGGGTACCGGGCGCGATGACGAACGCATGTGTGAAGTCAACAGCACGCTGAGGAAAGTGACGGCAAGTGGCCCGAAAACCACGCGATTCCGTGGTCCCGCCGCGTAGCGTCGGGGATGTGAGTGACTCGACGCTGGCGTCGTTCCTGTTGCCGGAGGGCTTCAACCGTCCCCGAGCGGTGGCGGTGCTGCGCGAGGGCAGCGTGGTGACCGAGGCCGGTCGCTACGCCCTGGCGTCCCGCCAGGCGCGGCGTACGCGCAAGTCGACTCCCTACACGGGTCGCACGGCCCGGCTGCCCGCCGACCCGGTGCTGCTGGTGCCCGGCTTCATGGCCGGCGACGCGACGCTGGCCTTCATGGCGCGGGCCCTGCGCCAGCAGGGCTTCCGCACCTATCGCTCGCACATGCACGCCAACGTCGGCTGCACCCTCAACGCCGCCGCCCAGCTCGAGACCCGCCTCGAGTCGATCGCGATCCGGCGCGGCACCCGCGTCCAGATCGTGGGGCACAGCCTCGGCGGCATGCTGGCGCGCGGCCTCGCCGTACGCCGGCCCGACCTGATCTCCGGCATCGTCACCATGGGCAGCCCGATGCTGGCGCCCGGCGCCCATCACGCCGTGCTCACCCGCGGCGTGGACATGCTGGTCCGGCTCAGCAAGGCGGGCCTGCCCGGCTTGATGTCGGAGGAGTGCGTCGCCGGCACCTGCGCCCGGCAGAGCTTCAACGAGAGCCGCGAGCGGATCCCGGCCGACGTCGCCTTCACGGCCATCTACTCCAAGCGCGACGGCATCGTCGACTGGCACGCCTGCGTCGACCCCGAGGCGGCACCGGTCGAGGTGACCGCCTCCCACGTCGGCATGGCCGTCGACCCCCGCGTCATCGCCCAGGTGGTCGCTGCCTTGCGTCAGCACGCCGACGCCGCGAGCGCGGTGGCGACGCTCGACATCGCCTAGCGCCAGGAGGACTGCTGCGCGGAGAGCGCAATCGAGCCGCTTCGTCGACCTCGGGGGATCGTCGCGGCGAGTCACCTACCCGCAGCAGGGTGGACCTTCAGTCCGGCCGGCAGACGATGATCGGGACGCGCGGCCAGTAGGAGCGGCCTCCGCGGGCCTGCTTGCCGACGAGCTCGTTGGCGAACAGCCACTCCGCTGGTGGCAGCGGCCGCAGGTCCGAGACCTCGAGGAAGGACTGTGGCCCCCTCTCGTCGTCGTCGTCGTCATCGGCATCGTCCGTCGGGTCGGAAACCGCAGGAGGCAGCGGGACGGTGTGCTCCTCGGTCCACGTGGCCGGAAGGCCCTCGGGCCAGGGCGATCCGGGCTCGTAGGGGACGCGGCGCAGGAACGCGGCGCTCCAGGTCACGGCAGGCACCTCTTCCACTCCCGCGTCGGTGGCCATCACGATCACGGACATCCCGGGGGACGCAGCGTCGAGTTCCCCCGGTCCACCAGCCGGCAGGCAGGTCGAGCCGGCCGCCGACTCCAAGTGCCGCAGCGGCACCGCGATCAGCAACATCTGCTCGTTCGGCACGGGGGACGATTGTCCTCGACGGCGGATGATCGAGCAATCTTCATCGGAAAAGCGTCGACCACCGACACGTAGACCCTAGATTCAGCCACTACGCCGGACTGCTCACCCGAGGGCAGCGGTGGTGACGGAGGATCCTGATGGTGAGCAGCGACTCTGACCTCGACGTACGCGCGGATGCAGTAGGACGCCGAGGTGAGGTCGGGCGACGAGGCTTCGTCAGGTTGGGTGTCATCGGGGCCGCCATGAGCAGTGCGCTCGTGATGCAGGGCGATCGGTCGGCGGGCGCCGCGAGCATGGCGGGACGGACGACGACCGTCACCCCGCGAGGACTCGGCCTGGTGAAGGCGGGCCCGGAGCTCGCCCTGCCGCCCGGGTTCAAGTACCACACATTCGGGGCGTTCGGCTCCGCAATGAGCGACGGGTTCATCACCCCGCCGATCCACGACGGCATGGCCGTGTTCGGCATGGAGAACGGCCGGCTGCGCATCGTGCGGAACCACGAGCTGGGAGAGGGCAACGACATCCCCGCGGGCACCGTGATAGGCGATCCGAAGACCGCCTACGACCGCAAGGCACCGGGCGGCACGGTGACCCTCGAGGTCGATGCGAAAAGCGGCGAGCTCATCTCGGACTGGGTCAGCCTGAACGGCACCGACACCAACTGCGGGGGCATTCCGACGCCTTGGGGGACCTGGCTCACGTGCGAGGAGACCACGGTCGGCCCGCGGTCCGGGTACAAGAAGGCCCACGGCTACGTGTTCGAGGTCGACCCGACGAACAACAAGGCCGTGCCCACGCAGCCGTACAAGAAGCTGGGCCGGTTCCTCCACGAGGCCGGCGCCATCGACCCTTCCACCGGTGTCGTCTACCTGACCGAGGACGAGGGCCCCGACGGCTTCTACCGGTTCGTGCCGGACCGACGCGGCCACTTGCGCGATGGTGTCCTGCAGATGCTCCGGGTCCGAGGCAAGGCGAAGTACAACACGATCAGCGGTCAGAAGGTCGGTGTGGTGCTCTCCTGCGACTGGGTCACCATCGACGACCCGAACCCGGAGAACGCGGAGGACGACGCCTCGGCCGTCTTCAAGCAGGGGCGGGCCAAGGGCGGCGCGAAGTTCCTAGGTGGTGAGGGCTGCACGCTGCGCAAGGGCTCGGTGGTCTTCGGCTCAAGCGAGGGCGGGGACGCAGGTCGCGGTCAGGTCTGGCAGTACACGCCGAAGACGTCCATCGGCAGGCTCGGCGAGCACGGCAACCTCGTCCTGCTGTTCGAGTCCAAGAACGGCGGCGAGCTCGACGGCCCCGACAACATGTGCACCAGCCCCGGAGGCGCAATCGTGATAGCAGAGGACGGCAACGTGCACAGCAACTTCGTCCGCGCATTGCTGCCGAACGGGAAGCTGGTCAACGTGGCCGAGAACCTCGTCGCCGTCCAGAAGCACTACATCGGGGCTTCCGGCAAGCTCTACGATCCGACGGTCCCTGATGACGGCGCGTCTGCTGGCGACGGAGTCGGTTTCTCCGAGTTCGCGGGGCCGTGCTTCAGCCCGGACGGCAAGTGGCTATTCGTCAACATCCAGGTGCCTGGCATCACCTGTGCGATCACCGGCGACTGGGCCGGGCTGGGCATCTAGCGCCGGCCGTGACTCGAAAGCAATCGCCACTCGGCCCTGGCTGCAGCCTGCAGCCCGTCTAGTGCTCGAAGTCGACTGCGGAGTAGGCGCGCAGTTTTTGCAGCTTGTGCTCGGACGTGATCGAGCGGATGGTGCCGCTGCGGGAGCGCATCACCAGCGAGTGGGTGGTGGCGCCGCCGGCGCGGTAGCGGACGCCGCGCATCAGCTCGCCGTCGGTGATGCCGGTGGCCACGAAGAAGCAGTCGTCGCCGGTGATCAGGTCGTCGGTGTGGAGCACGTGCTCGGGGTCGAGGTTGTGGCCGGCGTCGAGTGCCTTCTGCCGCTCGGCGTCGTCCTGCGGCCAGAGCCGACCCTGGATGGTGCCGCCGGTGCACTTCATGGCGCAGGCGGTGATGATGCCCTCCGGCGTACCGCCGATACCCAGCAGCAGGTCGATGCCGGTGTCGGCCCGGGCGGCCATGATCGCGCCGGCCACGTCGCCGTCGCTGATGAACTTGATCCGCGCTCCGGTCGCCCGGATCTCGCTCGCGAGCTTCTCGTGCCGCGGCCGGTCGAGCATCACGACCGTGACGTCCTCGGGTGCGGAACCCTTTGCCTTGGCGACCTGGTGGATGTTCTCGGCGACGGGGTAGCGGATGTCGACGACGTCGGCGGCCTCGGGGCCGGTCACCAGCTTCTCCATGTAGAACACGGCCGAGGGGTCGTACATCGAGCCGCGCGGCGAGACGGCCAGCACCGAGACGGCGTTGGTCATGCCCTTGGCGGCGAGCGTGGTGCCGTCGATCGGGTCGACCGCGACGTCGCACTCCGGGCCCGTGCCGTCGCCGACCTGCTCGCCGTTGTAGAGCATCGGCGCGTGGTCCTTCTCGCCCTCGCCGATCACGACCGTGCCGCGCATGCCGATGCTCGAGATCATCACTCGCATCGCGTTGACGGCCACGCCGTCGGCGCCGTTCTTGTCGCCTCGGCCGACCCAGCGGCCCGCGGCCATGGCGGCAGCCTCGGTGACCCGCACGAGCTCCATCGCGAGGTTGCGATCGGGGGACTCGGGGCCGACCCGGAGGCTATCTACCATGGGGGTCAGCCTATCCGCGTTGGTCGTGGGCTACCGGATAGGCCTGGACCGCGGTTTCCTTCACCGACAGCCAGACCTCCTTGCCAGGGGCGAGATCGAGCTCGCGGGTCGCGCGCGGGGTCACGTCCGCGATCAGGTCGGGGTCGGCGGCGACCAGCAGGCGGATGGCGTCACCGTGGGGAGCGACGCTGCGCACCGGTCCTCGCCACACGTTGCGCGCCGAGCCGTCGGGCCGGGCCAGCGACACGGTCACGGCGCTCGGGCTGAACGCCCGGAAGCCCGACTCGTCGCGGATCACGTTGAGGCCGACCAGCCGAGCGACGTGGTCGGTGCGCGGGCGGGCCGCGACCTCTTCTGGCGACCCTGCCTGGGCGACCTCGCCGTCCTCGACCACCAGCACGTGGGTGGCCAGGGTGAGGGCGTCGAGGGCGTCGTGGGTGACCAGCAACGTGATGCCGTCGTACGTCGCCAGGTGGCGGGTCAGCTCGATCCGCAGCTCGGCGGCCACGCCGACGTCGAGGCCGGCCATGGGCTCGTCGAGCAGCAGGAGGGCCGGCTCGGTGACCAGGGCCCGGGCGATGGCGACGCGTTGGGCCTGGCCGCCGGAAGAGCGCCCTGGCTTGCGGTCGGCGAGGTCGCCGATGCCGAGCCGGTCCAGCCACGTCGCGCGCCGACGACGCGCGCGTCGGCCCGGCTGGTGCCGCGGGCCCGGGGTCCGAAGGCCACGTTGTCGAGGGCGGTGAGGTGGGGGAACAGCACCTGTTCCTGGAAGACCAGCCCGACCCGCCGGTCCTGGGCGGGCTGCTGGCAAGAGGTCGACGCCGCCGAGCCGGGCGAATGCCGCTGGCGGGCACCAGCCCGGCGAGTGCATGGACCAGCGTGGTCTTGCCGGCGCCGTTGGGGCCGATCACCGCGACGACGTCTCCGGGCTCTGCGGTCAGGGCGACCTGGAGCCGACCCGGCACCTTGAGGTCGAGCTCGAGGCCGGTCATGTCGTGCCCGTTCTGGGGGCCCGCGCGCAAACGACCTTCGCGCTTCGCGCACACATGGCACGCACTCGCTTCGTTGGCGTCGCTTGAATTGACCCGCCAGTCCGGCGCTCCGCCGCCTCGCGATGCACGCACCCTGAGCACGCCAAACGATGAAGGTCGTCACGCGCGGACCCCAGCCAGCGGTCGCGCAGCAGCACCAGGATGCCGATCGAGATCACCAGCATCACCAGGCTGAGCGAGAGGGCGGCGTCGGTGTCGGCCTGGCGGGTGACGTAGATGAGGGTCGGCATCGTCTGGGTGGTGCCGGGGTAGTTGCCGTTGAACGTGATCGTCGCACCGAACTCGCCCAGCGAGCGGGCCCAGCCGAGCACCATCCCGGCGGCGATGCCGGGCAGCGCCAGGGGCACCGTCACCCGGCGGAAGGTCGTCCAGCGGCTGGCGCCGAGGGTGGCCGCGGCGGCGTCGTACTGGCTGCCCGCGGAGCGGAGGCCACCCTCGATGCTGATCACCACGAACGGCATCGAGACGAACGTGTGCGCGAGCACCACGCCCCACACCGTGTAGGGGAAGGCGAACCCGGTGGCGTCGAGCAGTGGCTCGCCCAGGACGCCGGAGCGACCGAACGCCGCCCGCAGGGCGATGCCGGCCACGACGGGCGGCAGCACGAGCGGCACGGTGACCAGGGCCCGCAGCAGGCCGCGGCCGCGGAAGTCGACCTTGGCCAGCAGCCAGGCCAGCGGGAGGCCGAGCACCAGGCAGACCAGCATCGCCGCGGTCGAGGTGAGCACCGAGAGTCGGAGCGCGTCGCGCAGGGGCTCCGAGCGCAGCTGGCCCCACAGGCCGGGCAGGTCGGTCTCGGCGACCATCGCCACCAGCGGGACGAGGAGGACCAGGACGGCCAGGACGGCCGGCACCATCAGGGCGACGGGCGGTCGCCCCAACGGATCTCTCATGGCTGCATGAAACCAGCCTCTGTCAACGCGGCCTGGCCCTCGTCCGACAGCAGGTAGTCGATCCACTTCTGGGCGAGGTCGGCGTCCTCGGCCTGCTCCAGCGTCGCGGCGAAGTACGACGTCAGCTGCTCCTCGGCTCCCGGGATCGGGACCGTGGTCACCGAGTCGCCGGCGGCGACCGCGTCGGTGGCGTAGACCAGCCCGGCCTCGGCCTCACCCGAGACCACCTTGTCCAGGGTCGCCCGCACGTCCTCCTCGAGGCTGGCCGGCTCGGCGGTGATCCCGTTGGCCTCGAGCACGCTGACCGCTACCCGGCCGCAGGGCACCTCGTCGGCGCAGCGCACCCAGGTCGCGCCCTCGAGGTCGGCGAGGCTCTCGATGCCTGCCGGGTTGCCGGGCGGGGTCACGATCACCAGGACGTTGGTCGCGAACGTCTCCACGTCGCCGGTGACGCCGGCGTCCTCGGCCACCGACATCGAGGTCTCGTCGGCCGTGGCGAGCACGTCACCCGGCGCGCCGTCGGCCGCCTGCTCGGCGAGGTCGGTGCTCGACCCGAACGAGAAGGTCACCTCCGCAGCCTCGTTGTCGGCCTCGAAGTCGTCGGCCATGCCCTCGAAGACGTCGGTCAGCGACGCGGCGGCCAGCACGGTCAGCGTGCGCGGGCTGGTGTTGCCGTCGTCGTCGCCGCAGGCGGCCAGGGGGAGGACGAGCAACAGGCTGGCCAGGATGGCGGTGTTTCGCATCAGGGACGCTCCACTACGACGTTGGTTGACTTGACCGACGCGATGGCTCGCACCCCCGGAGCGAGGCCGAGCTCGTCGGCCGCCTCCGAGCTCATCAGCGAGACCACCCGGTAGGGGCCGCAGATCAGCTCGACCTGGGCCATGACTTTGTCCTTCGTGACCTTCGTGACGATCCCCGTGAGCCGGTTGCGGGCGCTCACGGCGGAGGCGCGGGTTTGCTCCCGGTCGGGGTGGTCGGCGAGCGACTCGGCCAGGGCGGCCAGGTCGGCACCGTCGACGACGGTCCGGCCGTCGGCGACCTCGGCGGGCAGCCGCCCGGCCTCGACCCAGCGGCGTACGGTGTCGTCGCTGACACCGAGGAGTTCTGCCGCTTCCGCAATTCGGTACGTGGTCACGGTTACATCATGCCGCATCTGCGGGTGTGCGTGCGCTTGGACCCCCGGTGGTTGAGGTGTCGGGAGCCTCAGCGACGAGCCTCGAGACGTCCTCTGTGAGGATTGGGCCGTGAGTCAGAAGGAGAGCGGCGGCCGCTACGAGCGCTCGGCCAGCGGGCTGGTGATCGCCATGGTGGTGACCGTCGCCGCGGTGGTCGTGTTCGTCATCCTGCGGTCGGTGCTCAGCACGGACGTCGAGATCGAGCCGGACAACGTCGACTACCAGGAGAAGGTCGTGCAGGCGCAGGGCGCCGGCCTCGAGCCCGTCTACCCGTCGACCATCCCCGGCGACTGGCAGGCGACCGGCGCCGAGGTGACGCCGGGCGAGCCGCCGGGCTTCGGGCTGACCTTCCTGACCGGCGACGACAAGTTCGTCGGCCTGCGTCAGGAGAACGACGACACCGACGACCTGCTCGAGGAGTACGTCGACGCGCAGACCGACGACGGAGACCCGTTCGAGGTGACCGGCTCGGTCGCCCCGACCTGGGAGACCTACAGCGACGAGGGCGGCGACACGGCGTACGTCGCCGAGGTGGGTGAGATGACGGTGCTGGTCTACGGCTCCGCGGACCGCGACGACCTCGAGCAGCTGGTCGGCTCGCTGACTACTCGTCCGCTGCCGACGTCTGCTCCTTCTCCATGACCGCATCGAGGCGCTTGCGGGCGCCGTCGAGCCACTCCTGACAGATCCGCGCCAGCTCCTCGCCGCGCTCCCACAGGGTCAGCGACTCCTCGAGCGTGCTGCCACCCGTCTCGAGGCGGCGTACGACGTCGAGCAGCTCCTCGCGGGCGTCCTCGTAGGAGGGAGTGTCTTCAGGCATCATCTTCCTCAGAATTGGCTGGCTGGTCGAGCTGCTCGGTGGAGCTCACGTCGGCATGGACGCGTCCGTCGGCCACGCGAATGCTGACGGCCGCCCCGGCGGCGACCCCCGTGACGCTGGTGAGCACGTGGCCGTCTGCATCCTGCAGCACGGAGTAGCCGCGCTCCAGGGTGGCCAGTGGCGAGAGCGCGCGGGCCCGGGCGCGCTGGTGGCCGATGTCGTCCTGGGCCCGGTCGAGGGCGTGGCGGACGCAGCGGCGGCTCCGGTCGCGCAGCGTGGCCAGCTCGTCGGAGCGGGCGTCGAGCAGCACCCGCGGATCGGCCAGCACCGGCCGCGACCGGAGCGAGTCGAGGCCGGACTGCTCGCGGGCGACCAGGCCGGTCAGGGACTGGCGCATCCGCAGCCGCGCCTGGCCGACCCCGTGCAGCTCCTGCACGACGTCCGGGACCACGAGCTTGGCGGCGTCGGTCGGGGTCGAGGCGCGTACGTCGGCGACCAGGTCGAGCAGCGGGCTGTCGGGCTCGTGTCCGATCGCGGAGACCACCGGCGTGTTCGCGGCCGCGACCGCGCGGATCAGCCCCTCGTCGGAGAACGGCAGCAGGTCCTCGACCGAGCCGCCGCCGCGGGCGATCACGATCACGTCGACCTCGGGGTGGCGGTCCATCCGGCCCAGCGCGTCGATCACCTCGGCGGCCGCGCGGTGCCCCTGCATGGCGGCGTACGCGATCTCGAAGCCCACCGCCGGCCACCGTCGCTGGGCGTTGTCGAGCACGTCGCGCTCCGCGGCCGACTTGGGCGCGGTGATCAGGCCGATCCGCTGCGGCAGGAACGGCAGGGGGCGCTTGCGCTCCGCCGCGAACAGGCCCTCCGCAGCCAGCAGCTGGCGCCGCCGCTCGAGCTGGGCAAGCAGCTCGCCCAGCCCGACCATCCGGATCTCGCGCGCCTGGAGGGAGAGGGTGCCGCGGTTGGCGTAGTAGGACGGCTTGGCGTGCATCAGCACGCTGGCGCCTTCGACCAGGGGCGGGTTGAGCCCGTCGAAGAGCAGCCGCGAGCAGGTCACCGGCACCGAGATGTCGGCCACCGAGTCGCGCAGGGTGAGGAACACCGTGTTGAGCCCCGGCCGCCGGCTCACCTGGGCCACCTGGCCCTCGACCCACACCGCGCCCAACCGGTCCACCCAGCCGGAGATCGCGTTGGCGATCTGCCGCACGGGCGCCGGGGCCTGCGGCGAGGTCTCCAGGGCCATGCGCGTGACCCTATGCCGTGAGACCGACAGTTCGGCGAGCCCGTCGCCGGTCCGTAGACTCGGCTCATGACCACCGATCTGGGCACGCCGCTCATCCTGACGCCGGACGAGGCCGACAAGGCCGTCCTCCTGGCGGCACCGCGCGGCTACTGCGCAGGCGTCGACCGGGCCGTGGTGACCGTCGAGAAGGCACTCGACCTGTACGGCGCTCCGGTCTACGTTCGCAAGCAGATCGTGCACAACAAGCACGTCGTTGCCGGCCTCGAGTCGCGCGGCGCGATCTTCGTCGAGGAGCTCGACGAGGTGCCGGCAGGGCAGACCGTGGTGTTCTCGGCGCACGGCGTCTCGCCGGAGGTGCACCGCCAGGCCGAGGAGCGCGACCTCAAGACGATCGACGCGACCTGCCCGCTGGTCACCAAGGTGCACCACGAGGCGAAGCGGTTCGCCGACGACGACTACGACATCCTGCTGATCGGCCACGAGGGTCACGAAGAGGTGGAAGGTACGGCGGGCGAGGCGCCCGACCACATCCAGCTCGTGCAGAGCCCGGCCGACGTGCCCGGCATCGAGGTCCGCGACCCGGCTCGGGTGGCCTGGCTGTCGCAGACCACCCTGTCGGTCGACGAGACGATGGCCACCGTGGCGGCGATCCGGGAGCGGTTCCCGCTGCTGCTCGACCCGCCCAGCGACGACATCTGCTACGCCACCCAGAACCGCCAGCTCGCGGTCAAGGAGATCTCCACCGAGGCCGACCTCGTGATCGTCGTGGGGTCCGGCAACTCGTCCAACTCCGTCCGGCTGGTCGAGGTGGCGCTCGAGGCGGGCGCCAAGGCGTCCTACCGCGTCGACGACGCGACCGAGATCGACGAGTCCTGGCTCGACGGCGTACGCAACGTCAGTGTCACGTCGGGTGCGAGCGTGCCCGAGGACCTGGTCGACGGAGTGCTGGCGTTCCTCGCCGAGCGCGGCTACCCCGACGCGAAGGCGGTCCACTCCGCCGAGGAGTCGCTGATCTTCTCGCTCCCCAAGGAGCTGCGCCGCGACCTCAAGGCGGCCGGCCGCGTCTGATGGCCCGCTTCGTCGACATCCATCCCGACAACCCGCAGCCGCGGCTGCTCATGCAGGTCGCCGAGGCGCTGCGCGACGACGCGCTGATCGCCTACCCGACCGACTCGGGCTATGCGCTCGGGTCGCGGATCGGCAACCGCGAGGGGCGCGACCGGATCCTGCGGATCCGCGGGCTCGACGAGCACCACCACTTCACGCTCATCTGCAAGGACTTCTCCCAGCTCGGCCAGCTGGTGCACGTCGACAACTCGGCGTTCCGGGCGATCAAGGCGTCGACGCCCGGCCCCTACACGTTCATCCTGCCCGCGATGCCGGAGGTGCCGCGGCGGCTGATGCACCCGAAGAAGCGCACCGTCGGCGTCCGGATCCCCGACCACAAGCTGGTGCACGCTCTGCTCGAGGAGCTCGGTGAGCCGCTGCTGTCGAGCTCGCTGATCCTGCCGGGCGAGGAGGAGCCGCGCACCCAGGGCTGGGAGATCAAGGAAGACCTCGACCACGAGATCGACATCGTGATCGAGGCCGGCGAGACGCCGGCCGAGCCGACGACCGTCATCGACTGGTCGTCCGGCGCTCCCGAGGTCGTACGCCGCGGCGCCGGCGACCCCGACCGCTTCGTCGCCTAGGGAGTCACGCCCTTATCGGCTGCTGCGCTCGGCTTCCGCCTCGCGGATCGCGATCACGCGCTGGCGGACGAAGAGGACGCCGAGACACAGGGCGTAGCCGGCCATCAGCGCGACGCTGTGGTGGGAGAGGCCGGAGACGGTGGCCTGCACCATGCCGTCGTCGGGGTGTCCGATCGAGGCCGGCTTGGTGATGCCGAGCAGGACGAACAGCCCGCCCATCAGCAGCGGCGGCAGGACCCCGACCACGAAGAAGTCGTCGGGCCGCACCGCCAGGGCGAGCGCGATGCACAGCGCGACGAAGAACAGATCGAAGAGCAGACCCACCCGGACACTGCTGGCGACATCGAGGATGACCACGGTCAGCGCAAGCGCGAACCCGAGCGCGACGACCTCGCGGCCGGATTCGCGCCCTTCTTCCCACAACGTGCGGGTCGGGGTCACAACGCCACGTTATGTCGCCCATCGGGCTCGTCGGGGGATGCGCGCCGTTCGACGGCGTGCAGCTCGATCCGCCGCGGCGTCGGCAGCTCCTCGACGTTGACTCCGAGGTCGCCGAACCGCCGCGCGGTCACCAGGACCCGCGACTCCAGCGACCCCATCGCCCGGTTGTAGTTGTCGACCGCGGCGTTGAGCGAACGCCCGACGTGGTCGAGGTGGCCGCTGAGCGTGCCGAGCCGGGTGTGGAGGTCACGGCCGAGCCGGTGGATCTCCTGGGCCTGCTCGGCGAGCGCCTCGTGCGACCAGCCCTGCGCGACCGTGCGCAGGAGGGCGATCAGGGTCGTCGGCGTCGCCAGCACGACCTGGTGCTTGGCCGCGAACTCGATCAGACCCGGGTCGGACTCCAGCGCCGCGAACAGGAACGACTCCGCTGGCACGAACAGCACCACGAACTCCGGCGTCGTCGGCAGCGCCCGCCAGTAGGCCTTGGAGGCCAGGGTCGTGATGTGGGTGCGCAGCTGCCCGGCGTGGCGGGCGAGGTGGCGAGCGCGGTCGGGATCGTCGTCGGAGCCCGTCGCGTCGAGGTAGGCGTCG
This sequence comes from uncultured Actinomycetota bacterium, assembly GCA_963769475.1. Taxonomy (GTDB): domain Bacteria; phylum Actinomycetota; class Actinomycetes; order Propionibacteriales; family Nocardioidaceae; genus Nocardioides. The sequence continues at coordinate 1,126,193 of CAVYLX010000011.1, forward strand.
AGCGGCACCTTGGCGTCGACCACCACCTGCCGGTCGCCGGCCAGGTGCACCACCAGGTCGGGCCGCAGCGCGCCGTCGTCGAGTCGCACCTGCTCAGTGAAGTCGCAGCGCTCGACCAGCCCGGCGAGCTCGACGGCTCGGCGCAGGTGGAGCTCGCCCCAGCGACCGCGCACCTGCGGCTTGCGCAGCGCGGTGGAGAGCGTCTGGGTCTCGCGGCGCAGCGACTCGCTCGACATCCGCATGTCGAGCACCTGTTCGTTGAGCTGCCCCTGCCAGCTCGCCCGCTGGTGGTCGATCTCGCGCAGCTGGTCGCTCAACCGGTCGAGGCCCTGCATCACCTCAGCCTGGTCGACCATGCCCTGGCCGACCGCACTGACCTGGTCCGGCCGCGACCGCACCCACAGCACGCCGCCGAGCACGCCGAGCGCGAGACCGATCACGAGGCCGGCCAGCAAGATCAGGATCTCCATGCTGTCGAGCATGAGCGGCGACCACCGACAGGGCTCGTCACATCCGTCCCACGCGCCTCAGATTTCCCCGGCTGACCGGGGATCCCTGAACTTGTGGGCCGAGATATCGCCCGACAAGTTCAGATTTCCCCGGCTGGCCGGGGAAATCTGAACGGCGACGGCGACGCGATCAGTCGATGTCGACGATCACCGGGGCGTGGTCGGAGGCGCCCTTGCCGGCGCGCTCGTCGCGGTCGATCCGGCCGCCGGTGACCCGGGACGCGAGCGGGGGAGAGGCGAGGACGAAGTCGATCCGCATGCCGCGGTTGCGCTCGAAGCGCTGGCGGTAGTAGTCCCAGTAGGTGAAGACGTCCGGGCCGGGGGTGTGGGGCCGGACCACGTCGACGTAGCCGTCGTCGAGGAAGGCCTGGAAGGCCGCTCGTTCGCGCGGCGTCACGTGCGTGTCCTTCGCGTACGCCGCCATGTCGAAGACGTCCTCGTCCTGGGGCGCGATGTTCCAGTCGCCGACGAGGGCGGTCGGCTGGTCGAGCCACGGCCGCGCTGCCTCGCGCAGGTGAGCCAGCCACTCGAGCTTGTAGAAGTAGTGCGGGTCGTCGATCTTGCGGCCGTTGGGCACGTACAGCGACCACACGCGTACGCCGTCGCACGTCGCGCCGATCGCCCGCGACTCGGCAGCCACCGGGTCGCCCCAGCCCGGCATGTCGTCGAAGCCGACCTGCACGTCGTCGAGGCCGACCCGGCTGATGATCGCGACGCCGTTCCACTGGTTGGTGCCGGCCGCGGCCACCTCGTAGCCCATCGACTGCAGCCCCATCAGCGGCAGCTGGTCCTCGCGGGCCTTGGTCTCCTGCAGGGCGAGCACGTCGATGTCGTGGCGCGCGAGCAGCGCCTCGACGCGGTCGATCCGAGAGCGCAGGGAGTTGACGTTCCAGGTGGCCAGTCGCACCCCACCACACTAGGGAATTGAGTGGCGGCGCAGCGCGTTGACCCAGCACCATGATCCGCATGTCTGCTGCTCCCCTCGCGACGCTGACCGGCTTCTGCCTGTTCAGCCGTTGTCGCGCGGGTCGAAGCGCGACGCTGACTCACCTCCTGCAGAACGCAGGGCCGAGGGGGTGGGTCGTCCCACCCACGAGGGTCCTGCATCCCATTTCTGCACAAGAGAGAAGCAAGTAGAGCCATGGCCAAGAGCCAGTTCGTCCGCACCAAGCCACACCTCAACATCGGCACCATGGGTCACGTCGACCATGGCAAGACCACGCTGACCGCCGCGATCACCAAGGTGCTCGCCGACGCCGACCCGTCCGCCAACCACTTCGTGGCGTTCGACGGCATCGACCGCGCGCCCGAGGAGATCCAGCGCGGCATCACCATCAACATCGCGCACGTGGAGTACGAGACGGCTACCCGTCACTACGCCCACGTCGACATGCCGGGTCACGCCGACTACGTGAAGAACATGATCACCGGCGCGGCCCAGGTCGACGCCGCGATCCTGGTCGTCTCGGCGCAGGACGGCGCCATGCCGCAGACCCGCGAGCACGTGCTGCTCGCTCGGCGCGTCGGCGTGCCCTACCTCGTCGTGGCACTCAACAAGGCCGACACGGTCGACGACCCCGACCTGCTGGACCTGGTGGAGCTCGAGGTCCGGGACCTGCTCACGGAGTACGGCTTCCCGGGCGACGAGGTGCCGGTCGTGCCGGTCTCGGCGCTGGGCGCGCTGGAGGGTGACGAGCAGTGGGTCGCGTCGATCCGGACGCTGCTGGACGCGGTCGACAGCTACGTGCCGCTGCCGGTGCGCGAGCTGGACCAGCCGTTCCTGATGCCCATCGAGGGCGTCGTGACGATCAGCGGTCGTGGCACGGTCGTGACCGGCGCCGTCGAGCGTGGCGTGCTGCGCGCCGGTGACGCGGTCGAGGTGGTCGGGCTCGGTCCGACCGTGGCCTCGGTGGCCACCGGCATGGAGTCGTTCGGCAAGACGCTGGACACGGTCGAGGCCGGTGACAACGCGGCGGTCCTGCTGCGCGGCGTACGCCGTGAAGAGGTACGCCGTGGCCAGGTGCTGGTGCTGCCGGGCTCGGTGACGCCGCACCGAAGGTTCACCGCGGACCTGCACGCGCTGACCGCGGCCGAGGGTGGCCGGCACACGCCGTTCGCCTCGGACTACCAGCCGCAGTTCTACTTCCGGACCACCGACGTCTCCGGTGGCTTCGACCTCGGCGAGGTCGAGCTGGTGCAGCCGGGTGACACGGTCGAGGTGACCGTGACGCTGGACAAGCCGGTGGCGATGGAGGCGGGCCTGGGGTTCGCGGTCCGTGAGGGCAACCGCACGGTCGCGGCCGGCGTCGTGAAGTCGCTACTGGACTGAGCGTCCCAGCACCATCGGGACGATGACGGCGTCGACGTAGGCCTTCCGGCGGGCCGCCGTGTCGAGACGCGGCGGTCCGTCGGGGGTCAGCAGCAGCGACTGGGTCAGGCGCGCGAACGTGTGGGCGACGGCCATCACGTCGTCGGTGTCGCCCTCCTTGGGTGGGGGAGCGCCGACGTACGCCCTGAGCTTGACGATGCGGTCGGCCGACAGCTCCGCACTCAGCGCGATGATCCCGCCGGCGCGCGCGGTCAGGCCGATCAGCGTGTCCTCGCGGTCCTTGACCATCAGCTGCTGGAGCAGCTGGTTGTCCTTGACCTCGCCGATGGTGACGGAGAAGAAGGTGAGCACGTACGACGCCGGGTCGAAGCCCGACGTGCCGGGCGGCGGCACCTCACCGACCGCGTCGGTGATGCGGGCCATCACGCGGGCGGTCTCCTGGAGGATCGCCTGGGAGACGATCTGGTCCTTGGTGCCGAGCCGGCGGTAGAGCGTGGCCCGGTTGACGCCCGCGCGCCGGGCGATGTCGTCGGCGCTGGTGCGGCGTACGCCGGTCAGCACGAACTGTTCGACGGCTGCGTCGAGCAGTGCCGAGTCCTGGCTCACCGTGCCCCCCTTGCATCCATGCAACAACTTCTGCGACATTGTTGCACATGGCAGTCCTCCAGCAGCGCGCCCAGTTCGCCCGCAAGGGTGATTCCGAGCTGCGGCTCAAAGACTTCGTCGGCGAGCAGATGCTGATGCTCGGCGCCGGATCCACCGTGATGTACCAGCTCGCCATGAAGGGCGTCGGCCTCGGCGTCGCGGAGCACTCGACCACGATGAAGCGCCCGGTCGACCGGCTGCGCACCACGCTGACCTACGTCTTCGTGATGAGCCTCGGCACCGAGGAGGAGAAGAAGGCCGTCTCGCGGATGGTCAACAAGATGCACTCGACCGTGCGCTCACCAGGCCGCTACTCGGCGTACGACCCCGAGCTCCAGCTGTGGGTGGCCGCGACCCTGGCCAAGAACGGCGAGTGGCTCTTCGAGAAGGTCTTCAACCCGATGGACGAGGCCACCAAGGAGCGCGTCTACCGCGAGTCGTGGATCTTCGGCACCGCGCTCCAGGTGACGCCGGAGATGTGGCCGCAGGACCGCGCCGCGTTCGACGCCTACTGGGAGGAGTCGCTCGAGAAGCTCGAGCCCGACCCGATCGTGCAGCGCTACGCCAACCAGCTGCTCGACGTCCGCTCCGCACCCTGGGTGATGCGCCCGGCCCTGCCGCTGCAGAGCCTGATGACCCGCGGCAACCTCGACGCCCGCACCCGCGAGATCCTCGGCCTGTCGTGGTCGCAGCGCGACCAGCGGCGGTACGACGCTTTCTGGAAGGTGTTCGTGCCGGTCTACCGGCTGGTGCCGCGACCGCTGCGCCAGCTCCACGCCCAGCTGGTGATGCGCGACATGCGGCGGCGGATGCGGAAGGGCAAGCGCGTCATCTGAAACTGGGGTGTCACTGGCCCGTTGTGGCCATGGCGAGGTGCGCGGCCGCGGCCTAGGTTGAAAGCGCTTGTCTGGGCGTGACGGAGACGTCACTCTCGCTGGGGGATTCACCGCTGGGGGAAACAAATTCGGGCCGATCAGTGCGACTGGTCGCGCCCTCATCCCAAGGGAGAAACCCCATGCACCAGCAGACAGCACGGACCAGACGCGTGCGGATCCTCACCGCAGTGGCCGCCGCGGCGGCGTGTGTCGCCGCGTTCATGACGGGCGCGGCCACCGCCGACGAGGGCAAGCCGAAGCCGAGGCCGAAGGCGATCTCGCTGCAGACCGAGTTCGACCCCATCGGCGCCGAGGTTCACTCGCTGACCCACGAGGGGCGTACGTCGTACTACATCGACGAGGGCCGGCCCGGCCAGCGCGCCGTGGTCTTCATCGGCGGCCAGGGGACCAGCCTCGAGGCGTTCCAGCTGTCGGAGTTCGCCCGCACCAGCCGCGAGAGGCTCGGACTGCGCGTCATCTCCGTCGAGCGCAACGGCTTCGGCGAGTCGGCGCTGGACCTGAACCTCGGCTACGCCGACTACACCGCTGAGGTGCTTGCCGTGCTCGACCACCTCGACGTCGACGACTTCGTCGTCGTGTCGATCTCCGGTGGCGGTGCTTACGCGACGCATCTCGCGGCGGCGGTGCCCGATCGCGTCATCTCGCTCCACGCCGCGGCTTCCACCGACTCGACCCTGCCCAACCGCACGCCGCGCAACTGCTCGCTGACCTTCGCGCAGCGCAACGCATCGAACCTCTTCTGGTACGAGAACCCGAAGGCCTGGTGGGGCGTGCCGGGATCGCCCGTCCTCGTCATCCCCGGCTGGCAGGCGACCGCGTACCTCGACGCGGTCCGCTCGTTCCACCTCGGCGGCGGGCCGATGGACCCGAGCCCGCTGAGCCACGAGGGCGAGCTGCCGTGCCTGCCGAACGCCATCGTCGACGCCTCGCAGATCACCTCGCCGACGTACCTCTACTGGGGCGGCGCGGACACCACGGTGCCGGTCAGCGTGATGACGCGGTGGCAGGCGCTCCCTAACGTCGTCCGCGCGACCGTCTACCCCGGTGAAGGCCACACGGTCCAGTACCGCCACTGGGACCAGATCCTCCTCGACATGGCCGGTCACGCCGATCAGACGGTCATCTGCAAGCACCACAAGACCACCACGGTGCGCAACGACAAGGCCGCCGGGGAGATCGCCCGTGGCGCCACTCTCGGGTTGTGCGCCTGGGCGCCGTAGGGACACTCAGGCGTGCTGGGGCGGAAGCCCCAGCACGTCTGTCCCGGCAGGCGCCGGCAGGCGCCCGCGATGTCCGCTCAGGGGCCTTTGCTCCGTAGACTCCCGGCCCGTGGCACTCACCATCGGCATCGTCGGACTCCCCAACGCGGGCAAGTCCACGCTCTTCAACGCTCTGACCAAGAACGACGTCCTCGCGGCGAACTACCCGTTCGCCACCATCGAGCCGAACGTCGGCGTGGTCGGCGTACCCGACGACCGGCTGCCGAGGCTCGCCGAGGTGTTCGGGTCGGCCAAGATCCTGCCCGCGACGGTGGAGTTCGTGGACATCGCGGGCATCGTCCGCGGCGCGTCCGAGGGCGAGGGCCTGGGCAACAAGTTCCTGTCGCACATCCGGGAGTCGTCGGCGATCTGCCAGGTGACGCGGGTGTTCCGCGACTCCGACGTCACCCACGTCGACGGTGAGGTCAACCCCGGCAACGACCTCTCCACCATCTCGACCGAGCTGATCCTCGCCGACCTGCAGACCGTCGAGAAGGCGATCCCGCGGCTGGAGAAGGAGGCCCGCGGCGACAAGGCCATCGCGGCCAACCTCGCTGCTGCCAAGGAGGCGATGGGCCACCTCGAGGCCGGCACTCCGATCATCGCGACGTCCATCGACCGGTCTCTGATCCGCGAGCTCTCGTTGCTCACGGCCAAGCCGTTCATCTTCGTCTTCAACTGCGACGCCGACGAGCTCGCCGACGAGGCGCTCAAGGACCAGATGCGGGCGCTGGTCGCGCCCTCCGAGGCGATCTTCCTCGACGCGAAGTTCGAGTCCGAGCTGGTCGAGCTCGACAGCGACGAAGAGGCCCGCGAGATGCTCGCCGAGATGGGCGTCGACGAGCCCGGTCTCGACGTACTCGCCCGCGTCGGCTTCGACACCCTCGGCCTGCAGACCTACCTGACCGCCGGCCCCAAGGAGTCGCGGGCGTGGACGATCAAGAAGGGCGCCACCGCTCCCGAGGCCGCCGGCGTGATCCACACCGACTTCCAGAAGGGCTTCATCAAGGCCGAGATCGTCTCCTTCGAGGACCTGATGGAGACGGGCTCCATGCTCAAGGCCAAGGAAGCCGGCAAGGTGCGCATGGAGGGCAAGGACTACGTCATGGCCGACGGCGACGTCGTGGAGTTCCGCTTCAACGTCTGACGGCGAGTGGCTCAAGACGTCATACGGAGCGAGCATGCCTCTGCACTGACCGGATGACGTTCCGCGCCAGCGAGGTCGCGCCCACCTACGCCGCAACTCAACCTCGAAGGCCCCTCGTTCGTCGGGAAGGATGACGGATAGGGAGGGCCATGGAGTTCGAGACGTTCGTGACCGAGAGCTGGCCGAGGCTGCGCCAGGTGGCATGGCTGCTGACCCGCGACGTCGACGACGCCGAGGACCTGCTCCAGACGGTGCTGGTGCGCGCCTGCGCATCGTGGTCGCGGATCAGCCGGGACGACCCGTACGCCTACGTGCGACGTGGGCTCGTCAACGGCCACATCGACCAGTGGCGCCGACGCCGTGGCGTGATCCGGTTCGAGTCAGGTACGCCGGACCGTGCCGTGCACGACGCCGCCCGGGTCGAGGACCGCAGCGAGCTGATCGTCCTGCTCGACCGCCTGACCGCGCGTGAGCGGGCGACCGTCGTACTGCGGCACTACCTCGACCTCTCGACGGCCGAGGTCGCCGCCGAGCTCGGCGTGACCACGGGCACCGTCAAGTCCACCCTCTCCCGCGCTCTGGCCACGCTTCGCATCGACCAGCCATCCGACCTGACCGGCCACCCCGAGGAGAGCCGACCATGAACGACATCACCGCGCTTCGAGAAGCGCTGGCCACCCCACCGCCGGGAGGCACCGGCCCGGACCTGGCCACCTTGACCCGCGCCGGGCGTCGCCTGCGCCATCGCCGGCGGGCGCTCGTCGGCGGCTGCGTCGCTCTCGTCGCCACGGCTGCCGTGGTCACGCCGATGCTCGTGGCGGGCGGCGGCCCCGACGCCGGGAACTCGGTGGTGCAGGACCCTGCCACGTCGCCGACCACCTCGACCACAACGGTCGAGCCATCCAACAGCCCGGGCGACATTCGCGCCGTAGGGCTGCTGATCGCGCTTCGCGCCGAGACCATCCTTCCCGGTCTCGAGGTCGACCAGGCCTTCCCGGACGACCTGACGAGCACCGAGGATCCTTCTGCCCCGGGCGCACCGATCAACTGGGACAAGGTGGTGGGCTGGCATGCCTTGGGCACGACACCGGCCGGTACGCCGTTCTACGTGCTGACCTCGTGGTCCGAGGGGCCGCCTAGCCGCGACTGCGGCACCTACACGGACTCGCCCGACGCGACCTGCACGATCGGCGCCGACGCAGAGGGCCGGCGTCTGGACGTGCAGGAAGGTCCGCCGTACGGCGACAGCGAGCACTTGGTCCGGATCGTCATCTCCTATCGAGAGAACGGCCGGTTCTCGGTCATGGTCCGGGAGAGGTCGGACGCCGACGGCAACTTCGCCTACACGATCGAGCAGCTGACGGCCCTGGCCGTCGACGACGAGATCGAGGCTCCTGAGCCCGAGCGGCTCCCCGACCGCGACAACGTCGCTTACTGAACACGGTGCCGGGGCGCTGGGCCCCGGAAAGCCCCCGCCGCCAGGGGCGACGGAGGCTCCTCAGGTGGTCGCTTGAAGCGAACCTGACAGTAGGCCCCCCTACTGCTTGTTCCTCAACATAGCCCGCCCCGCAACGCCGTTCGAGGGCACCTTCACCGGGCCGCGAAAGACGACCACGGGTCAGGAAACGCCGACGATTCGACCCCTCGCTGTGTAATTCGCAGCCAATGGTGCAGGATGACGCACAGTTGACGTTCTCGGTGTCGTTCGTCATCGGCCCCCCAAGATGGAGTTCCCGTGCGTAGAAAGTTCCTTAGCTGGGTCGCTGTGTGCTCAGCCGCAGCCCTCGTAGCCATTCCGGTCGCAGCGTCCTCGGCCGATCCTGTCGTCTCCCAAGCCGAAGCCGAAGCGCTCGAGCTGGGGATCGCCGGCAACCCCTTCTCCACCGGAGTGGTCCGGACGACCAACGACGGCTCGGGCGAGGTCAAGACCGGTGAGGTCACCCCGCCGATCGGGGTCCTGGGCAACCAGGACGTCCTGGACATCGGCGTCCTCGTCCAGGACGCAGAAGCCAAGGTGCAGAACCGCAACGGCGTCTCGAAGGCCTGCTCCGGTGTCGCTGGCGACGGCGGTCAGGTCGCCACGGTCGGCGAGTCCAGCTGCATCACGCCGGGGGACCCGGTCGGCATCTCCATCGCCAACCTGGACCTGACTGGCGCAGTCCTGATCGACCCGAAGTCGGCTCTGGGTGGTCTCGCCGTCCTGAACCCGATCATCGACCAGCTCGTCGGCCCACTCACGAAGGCCATCACCGACGCGCTCGCGCCCCTCGGTGCCACCGGCCTGGAGGGCACCCTCGGTGCCGTTGAGGCGCGCTGCAGCGCCAGTCCTGGCACCGCCACGGGTTCGGCCAACATCGTCGACACGTCGCTCACGCTCTCGGTCGCCGGAACCAGCGTCGAGCTGGTGAAGTTCCCGGCCAACCCGGCCCCCAACACCAAGGTCCTCACCGACCTCGACGTCGTGCTCAACACGCTTATCGACGCGCTGCGGGTTGACATCAACGAAACTCTCGACGGTGCACTCGGGCCGCTGAGCGCGATCATCGACCCGGTGCAGAACGTGATCGTCAACCAGCTCATCGCGCAGATCGCACCCCAGCTCGCACCGCTGGAGGACAACCTCCTCGACGTCACGCTCAACAAGCAGACGAAGACGAACGGCGCGATCGAGGTCACGGCCATCGATCTGAAGCTGCTGCCGGTCGCCACGCAGTTCGGTCAGCCGCCGCTCGTCACTGCGGAGATCGCACGGGTCTCGTGTGGCCCGAACGACCGCACCGCTGGCCCGGGCAACCCCGGTGACCCGGGCGACCCGGGTGACCCCGGCGACCCGGGCAACCCGGGCAACCCCGGCCTTCCCGAGGTGCCCACGCAGGTCGACTCCGGTGTGAGCGGCGGGCCCGGCCCACTGCTCTGGGTGCTGGTGAGCCTGTCGGGCGCGGCGGCCGTCGCGCTGTACGGCCGGCGCCTGCTGACCAGCTGAACCCAACGAGTGGCGGATCCTCCATGCCGAAAAGACGACGAGATCGGCCGCTGAGCAGCGACTTGCGCACGCACATCTTGGTGCTGCTGTCGCTGCTCGGCGCGCTGGTCGTCGCCGCCGGGGTGATGACCCCGGCAGGCGAGTCGGTTCCGCATCCGGGGCAGGCGTCGCCTCAGCTGCCTCTAGCGCCCTCTCCTGAGGCACCGGTCGAGACGCCGGTCGATCCGGGTGGAGAAGACGTGCTGTACGTACCCTCCATCGATCTGCTCGCTCCCATCATCGACATCGAGATGGACCAAGCGGGAGTGCTCTCGCCGCCGGCCGACACCGACGTGGTGGGCTGGTGGCAACGTAGCGCCGAGCCCGGTGCCCGACGAGGCCAGACCGTGATCACCGGACACACCGTGCACACCGGCGGTGGCGTGATGAATGAGCTCGGTGAGCTCGGTCCCGGCGACGTCGTCCGGCTCCGAGACGACGATCGCGTGGTCGAGTACCGCGTCACGGACTCCGCAGTCCTATCCGTCGACGAGGTCGCGGAGAACGCCCAGATGCTGTTCGGTCAGGACCGCGAGAAGGGGCGACTCGTGCTGGTGACGTGCACCGACTGGGTCGATGGCGACTACCTCAGCAACATCATCGTGGTAGCCGACCCGGTCCGGGGAAACGTCACCGCCGGCTGACTGGGCCCGCGGGGCGAGCTGCTTTGGCCGAGCGCCAAGCCTGGAGGGGTGCCAGCGCGGCGCAGAACAGCGCGATGTACATGCCGCGTACGTCCTGGGCCCAGAGAGCAAGGCCGGTCCAGAGCAGGGCGAACCAGAGAATGCCCGGGACCCAGCTGAACGCTTCCTTCACAGGGCGACCGTCTCACGGCACCGAGCCGCTCATCGAAATCGGCAAGAGTCGCCGTTCCTCGGCGAACCCAGGCTGGTTCGTCCTAGGTTTTCGGTCCATGCGGCTGACTGCGGTGTTTTCAGGTCTCTTCCTGACCTTCGCTCTGGCACTCACTGGTTGCGGAGGTGATGACTCCGACGGTGACTCCGGCTCCGACGACACGGACTCGTCGGCCTCGGCCGACCCCGGCGACTCCCCCGACGACGAGTCGGAGGACTCCGGTGACGGCTCCGACGACGACGTGCTCGACGTCTGCGGGATGGTCTCCACCGCCGACCTCGAGGAGCTGTTCGCCAGTCCCTTCGACGAGGGGGAGTTCACGCACCAGGAGCAGACCGGCGGCGACCAGTGCGTGTGGAGCAACAGCGACGCCCCGCCGGTGAAGATCATCTCGATCTCCGTGCTCCGGCAGGACCACCTTTCCGAGGCGTTCGAGTCGGGTGGCGTAACGGTCCAGTCGTTGTTCGAGGACACCAAGGGCTACATGACCGACGTCGAGGAGCTCGACCTCGGCGACAGCTCCTACCTCTCCGGCTCGCAGATCTCGGTGCTCGACGCCGACTCGCTCACCGACATCAGCGTCTCGGGCACCAGTCCCGAGGCCATCGCCGGCCTGCGGAGCCTGGCGGAGCAGGTCATCGGCTGATGTGAGCGGTTAGGCCGTCCGGGCGCCCAGGCGGGTGAGCGCGGCAGCGGCGAGGGCACACAGTGCCAGCGCCATGAACGCCTGCTGGTAGCCGCCGAGAGCCACGGCGGCCAGTGCGCCAAGCCAGGGCGCGGTGGCCGCCGCGAGGTGGACGGCTCCGCTGAGCACGCCACTGCGGGCGCCGTACGACGCGGTGCCCCAACGGTCGGTGACGGCAGTCGCCTGGATGAGGGTGAATGACCCGCGGGCTGAGCCGGCAACGAGCGAGATCGCGCACAGCGCCAGCAGCGGGCCGGGCGTGAGTGCGAGGCCGACGGTGGTCACGGTGGTGACCAGCAGGACCACCGTGACCTTGGCGTCCGGCCCGGCCGGACCGAGCACGGAAGCGTAGGCGATGCGCCCGGCCACCTGACCGATCCCACCGACCGCGAGGACGATGGCGGCCTGCTGGGTGCTGAACCCTCTCGCGACCAGCAGGGGCACCAGGTTGATGAGGGCGGCGTAGATGGCGAACCCGGCGAGAGTCATCGCCGCGACCACAGCGATGAAGTGTCGGTCTCGGAGCAGGGGGTCGCGCGATCGGTTCCTGGGGCCCCGATCGTCCCGAGGGTCGGTGGCCAGGGTGGGCGTCCAGGGGGCGCGGAGCCCGAGCCAGTGCAACGCGATGGTGACTGCCAGGGGTGCGGCGAGGATGGCGTAGGCGCTGCGCCAGGAGCCGCTGGATTCGAGTACGGCGGTCAGTGGGGCGAACACCGTGGACGCGAGACCGCCCACCAGGGTTACCGCGGTGAGCGCACGGACTCGGCGCTCGCCGCCCCAGTGCGTCAGCGCGGCGAACGCCGGCGGGTACAGAGTCGCGGACATGGCGACGCCGGTGATCGCGCAGGCCCCGAAGAACCACGGGAGAGTCGGTGCTGCAGCCAGGCTCAGTACTCCCAGGACGCCGACGGCGGAGCCGATGGTCATCAGGCGCCGAGGGCCGTAGTGGTCGAGGTGGCGGCCGACCCAGAGGCCGGCCAGAGCAGCAACGACCTGGGTGCCGGTGAAGGCCGCCATCAGGGTCGTGACGGACCAGCCCTCGGTCGCGGCGATGCTCGGCGCGAGGACGGGGAAGGCATAGAACAACCCTCCCCAAGCGACGACCTGCGTGACGCAGAGAACGATGGTGACTCGGCGCAGAGCCGGCCCGGGCAGCGCACTGCCTCCGGTCCCTGCCTCCCCGCCCGGATGGGACGGGGAGAGCGATCGGCCAGGGGCGGGCTCACCCACCGTTGTGGGAGCCGCCGACCGTCAGCAGGCCGCCGCTCGGGGCACAGCAGCCGCCACCGTCGACCTGGGTTGGCTCCTCCTCGAACTGTCCTGAGCCACCGCAGACCCCGGACTCGGGGAGGACGAGCTCGACCCGCGCCGCCGCGTCGTGGTCCCCGGCGATGGCGGCGACGATGCTGCGGGTCTGCTCGAAGCCAGTCAGTGCGAGGAATGACGGCGCGCGACCGTAGGACTTCATGCCAGCTAGGTAAAGCCCCTGCTCCGGCTGGGCCAGCTCAGCGACACCGTGCGGGTAGACCGTGCCGCACGAGTGGACGTTGGGGTCGATCAGGGGCGCGAGCTTGGTCGGGGCGGACAGCACGGGGTCGAGGTCGAGTCGGACCTGGCTCAGCCAGCTGAGGTCGGGCCGGAAACCGGTGACCACGATGACCTCGTCGACGCCCTCGACGCGTTGCCCGTCGAGGCCGACGATCGTCATCCGTCCGTCCGAGTCGGCAGTGACCCCAGCCGTGCGGAACGAGGTGACGACCTGCACCGGCCCGCCCTCGACCGCTGCCTGGGCCCGCTTGCCGAGGGCGCCGCGGGCCTCGAGCTGGTCGTTGTCCCCGCCGCCGAAGGCATCCTCGAGCCCCGGCCGACGCAGCAGCCAGACGATCTCGGTGTCAGCAGCTTCCTCGGTCAGGGAGGTGAGGCCGACCAGTGCGTTCTGGGCCGAGGCGCCCCGGCCGGCGACGGCGACTCGCTTGCCGGCGTACCGCGCGCGGGTGGCCGGATCGGTGAAGTCCGGGATGCCGTAGGTGATGCGGTCTGCGTGCTCGGCCTCGCCGGGCGCCGGAAGGCCGTCCGCGCCGAGCGGGTTCGCGTCGCCCCAGGTCCCGGAGGCGTCGATGACGGCGCCCGCAGTCAGCAGGCGGGTGACTCCGGCGGACCGGACGTGCACGGTGAACGGCGCATCCTCACGGCCGGAGTCGACCATCCGGTCCCGGCCCTGCTTGGCGACGCCGACCACCTGGTGGTCGTAGCGCACCTCGACCTCGGCAGTGGCGGCGAGCGCCTCGGCCAGCGGTGCCAGGTAGGAGTCCACCCACTCGCCGCCCGTTGGGTACGACGCGGGATCGGGACGCTGCCAGCTGGTGCCGGCGAGCAGGGACTGGGCGGCCGGGTCGACCAGCTCGCTCCAGGCCGAGAACAACCGCACGTGGGCCCACTTTCGGACGGCGGCACCCGGACCGTCGGCGGCCTCGAGGACGATCACCGGTAGGCCGCGCGACTGGGCGTGTGCGGCTGCGGCGAGGCCGATCGGGCCCGCTCCCACGATGACGAGCGGCTGGTCGGTGGCAAGGGTGGGCATGAGCTGGGTCCTTTGATTGATCGACAGGCGTCGATGATTGGGCTTGCCGCTGCACAGTATCGACGACAGTCGATGGAATCAAGGCTTTCATCGAAGAATGTCGATGATAGGCTGGTTCGGTGACTGTCTCAGAGCTCGAACTCGCCGGTGGCCCGTCGCCGGATGCCCCGGAGTGCACGGATCCCGCATGCGCATCGACATCGACCGACCCGGCCGGTCACGGGCTGTTGGGAGCCGAGGCCGCGACGACGTACGCCGAGTGGTTCGCCACCCTGTCCGACGCGACCAGGGTGCGGCTGTTGCACGCGGTGGCGAGCGCACCGAGCGGCTCGACCAAGGTGGGTGACCTGGCAACCGTGCTGGGCATCAGCCAGTCGACCTGCTCCCACCACGTTCGCAAGCTCGCCGAGGTCGGCTTCGTGGCGGTCGACAAGGTCGGCACCTCGTCCATCGTCTCGGTCAACCCCGCGTGCTGCACCGGCCTCCCGCACGCGGCCGACGTGGTGATGGGCTCCCTCGGCTCCGTGCCGTGCTGCCCCGAGGACCTCCCGGCCGACGTCACCACTCGGGCCATGGTCGACGACGACCTGGAGACCGTTCGTGACATCTACGCCGAGGGGATCGCCACCCGGATGGCCACCTTCGAGACCGAGGTGCCGGCCCTCGCCGGCCTCGCCGACAAGTGGCTGCCCGGACACCGCTGGGTGGCCGAGCTGGACAACCAGGTGGTCGGCTGGACTGCCATCAGCCCGGTCTCCGAGCGGGCCTGCTACGCCGGTGTCGGCGAGACCAGCGTCTACGTCGCCGAGTCCGCTCGCGGTCGCGGCATCGGCAAGGCGCTGCTCTACCGCCAGGTCAACGAGGCCGACGCCAACGGCCTGTGGACACTCCAGACCTCGGTCTTCCCCGAGAACCGCGCCTCCCTCGCCCTGCACCAGTCCGCCGGCTACCGCACCCTGGCCGTGCGACCGCGGATCGCCCAGCTCGACGGGGAATGGCGCGACACCGTTCTCCTCGAGCGACGACGCGCCACCGACTAGACGCATGAACCACGACCTACTCCGGCGGCTGACGGCGGAGCTCATCGGCACCGCCCTGCTCGTGGCGGTCGTCGTCGGTTCCGGGATCGCCGCGCAACGGCTCTCACCGGATGATGTGGGCGTCCAGCTCCTGGAGAACTCCACGGCCACGGCCCTCGGCCTGACCGTGCTGATCCTTCTGTTCGGCCCGGTATCGGGCGCGCACTTCAACCCCGTGGTCTCGGCCGCGGACTGGCTGGTGGGTCGTCGTGCCGGCACCGGACTCACGGGACGCGAGGTGCTTGCGTACGCCGCCGCCCAGACCCTCGGAGGCATCGCCGGCGCGGTGCTGGCCAACCTGATGTTCGAGGTCAGCGTCACCCAGCTGGCGGGGACCGAGCGCGACGGAGCGCACCTGCTGCTCGGCGAGGTCGTCGCCACCGCAGGACTGGTCACTCTCATCCTTGCCCTGGCGCGGACCGGCCGGGGTGCGCTGGCCGCGCCCGCAGTGGGCGCCTACATCGGCGCGGCGTACTGGTTCACGTCCTCGACGTCGTTCGCCAACCCGGCCGTCACAGTTGGCCGGATGTTCTCCGACACGTTCGCCGGCATCGACCCCGGCTCCCTCCCTGGTTTCATCGGTGCCCAGATCGTTGGCGCTGCCCTCGCCGTCGCCCTGGTCCGCTACCTGTTCGTCGACGCCTCGACCCACGAAGGAGCCACAGTTGACTGACCACACGCCCCAGGTCGTCTTCGCCTGCGTCCGCAACGGCGGGCGCTCGGTCATCAGCCGGGTACTCACCGAGCACTACGCCGGCGGCCGGGTGCGCGCGCTCTCCGCCGGCACCCAGCCCGGCGAGCACATCCACGCCGAGGTCGCCGACGTACTCGAGAAGCTCGGGCTCGACACCTCGAGCGAGCGGCCAACGCTGCTGACGCGCGACACCATCGCCGCAAGCGACCTGGCCATCACGCTCGGCTGCGGCGAGGAGTGCCCCTACGTGCCCGGCGTGCAGTACGTCGACTGGCCGGTCGACGATCCCGGTGGCCAGGACGAGGCGACGGTCCGTCGCATCGTGGCCGACCTCGACGTCCGCGTCCGCAGCCTCCTGGTCGACCTGGTGCCCGACCTCGAGCTGCCTCCCTCGGTGGCCGTCCAGGAGTAGCGTGGGCGGCGTGATGAGGCAGCTGAGTGCGAGGCGTTCGACGCCATGCCGCCTGCCCGCGTATGCCTGCTGCGACGACGAGGTCCCAGCGAACTGACCGTCCGACGCCGAACCCGGCGCCGCATCAGTCCTGCCCACCTCGTCCGACCGGAGCATCCGCATGCCCGCATCCACCCGTTTGTTGCCTGCCCACAACCACCTAGCCGTCGCCGCTCTGGTCGCGGCGGCGGCCTGCTGGGGCACTGGCACCGTCGTGACCAAACAGGTCGTCGACGATGTCGAGCCCCTCACGCTGCTGCCACTCCAGCTCGCGGCCAGTTCTGCCTTCCTGTTCATCGTTGCGATCATCCGTCGCGAACCGTTCGCGGGGTCATCAGAAATGCGCCGGCTGGCCGGCTTCGGCGTGCTCAACCCTGGCCTGGCCTACGCCCTGGGCCTGGTTGGCCTGACCACCATCACCGCTAGCTTGTCGGTCCTGCTGTGGGCGGCGGAACCCGTCCTGATCATGCTGCTGGCGGTCTTCGTCCTCCGGGAACGCATCCCGCCCGTCCTGGGCGTATCCCTCGGGGTCGCCCTGGTCGGTGTGCTCCTCGTCGTGTACCAGCCAGGCGCTGCTGGGGATGCGACCGGCATGGCGCTCACGCTCGCCGGAGTCGGATGCTGCGCCCTCTACACCGTGCTCACCCGACGCTGGCTCCTGAACGACTCCTCTCTGGTCGTGGCGCTCGCGCAGCAGGTCGCGGCACTGATGTTCGCGGTGCTGCTGGCCACGGGTGCCGAGGTCGTAGGGGCCTCCGGCTGGGAGGTCGGGGACGTTGGCGGGGAACAGTTGGTGGGCGCTCTGGTGTCCGGCGTCCTCTACTACGGCCTCGCCTTCTGGCTCTACCTGACCGGCCTCCGCCAGGTTCCCGCGTCCTACGCCGGTGCGTTCCTGCCCCTCATCCCGGTCTTCGGTGTCGCTGCGGGCTACCTGGTTGGCGAGCGCCTCGAGTCCCGGCAGTGGGTGGGCGCTGCTCTGGTGATCCTGGCGACGGGGCTCATCGGGCTTCGGGAGGTGAGACGTGGCCGGCAGGATGTCGGCGCCTAACCTGGTCGGGTGGACATCGACGTCAGGCCGGCGACCGCCGCGCGCTTCGACGACGTAGCGATCATGCTCGGGCCGAAGCGGCCCGACGCGTCGGTGTGCTGGTGCCTCAGCCACCGCGTCGACGCCAAGACGAACAAGGCGCTGGTCGGGAAGGCAAGGGGCGCGTTCGTCCGCGACCTGTGCGACCGCACGCCGGCGCCGGGTGTCCTCGCCTACGACGGAGCGGACGTCGTCGGGTGGGCGGCGCTCGCTCCGCGATCGGAGCTGCCGTTCGCCCGCTCCACCAAGATCCCGCACGTCGACGACCTACCGGTGTGGTCGGCGTGGTGCATCCGGGTCCGGCCCGGGCACCGTGGCCGCGGCATCGCCCTGCCGCTGCTCGAGGGTGCCGTGAACTACGCCCGAGCCCAGGGCGCGCCGGCCATCGAGGGCTACCCCGTCGACAACAAGGGCGAGAAGGTCGACCTCACGATGGCGTACGTCGGCACCAGAAAGCTCTTCGAGAAGGCCGGGTTCGCGAAGGCGGCCGACACCGACTCGGTCTCCGGTGGCTTCCCGCGGGTGCTGATGCGGCTCGACCTCGCTTGAAGCGGTAGTCCCGGGTCAGTGGCGGGTGATTTCGGCGTGTTGACCCGCCACTGACCCGGGACTACCCCGCCGCGACACTGTCGACGATCGCGGCCTGCCGGACCAGGAACGCCCGCTCGTCGAGCTTCTTGCGGCGCATCCAGGTGGTCACCTCGGTGTTCCACTTGCTGGAGTTGCAGGACTGACAGGCCGGCACGACGTTGGTGGCCGTGTAGCGCCCGCCGCGGGAGATCGGGAGCAGGCAGTCCTTGGCTAGAGGCCCCTGCTGGCCGCAGTAGGCGCAACCACCCCAGGCTTCCTGGAGCGTGGCCCACTGGGTGGGGGAGAGATCGTGCTCGACCTTGGCCATCCGCCGGCGGCGACGGCGTGCGTAGGTCGCTGAGCGACTGCGTGACGGCACGGACCGAGCGTAGGGCGTCGCTCACCGAATCGCTGGGACCTGGCGCTCCAGCAGCAGCCAGGTGGCGACGCTGAGGGCGATAGCGGCGGGTTCCTTGCCGGACGGCTCGGCGATCCCGATCGGCGTACGGATCCGCGCAATTGTCGCCTCGTCGTGCCCCTCGACCGCGAGGCCGGTGCGGAAGCGGGTCCACTTGGCGGCCGACCCGATCAGGCCGATGCTGCCGAGATGCCCGCACCGCAGGGCCGCGTCGCACAGCGCGAAGTCCTCCGCGTGGTCGTGGGTCATCACCAGGACGTGGGTGCCCGACGGCACGGCGCCGAGGGTCACCTCGGGCACGGGCGAGTGGTGGACGTGGACCGTCGCCTCGGCGTCGTCGAGGCACGCCAGCCGCTCCGGCACGAGCTGGTCGGCGCGGGAGTCGACCAGGTGCAGCTCGAGGTCGTGCCGCGCGAGGATCCGGGCCAGCTCGAGACCGACGTGGCCGATCCCGAAGATCGCGATGGCGGGTACGACGGCGAGCGGCTCGAGCAGCACGGTGACCTCGCCGCCGCAGCACTGCCGCCCGTGCTCGGTGCGGGTCTTGTCGGTGAGGCCGAGGGTCAGCTCCTCGGGCCCACCCAGCGGTCCCGCGAGCATCGCGCGGGCCCGCTCGACCGCTGTCTCCTCGAGGTTGCCGCCGCCGATCGACCCCCACGTGTCATCAACCGAAACGACCATCTTGGCACCGGCATCGCGGGGCGCGTGCCCGCGGACGTCGGTCAGCGTGACCAGGACGCCGGCCCGGCGTTCGCGCCGGAGCCGCTCGACCGCAGCGAGCCAGTGCATCTCAGGCCTCCACCGGATCCGGGTCGTGGGCGGCCTGCTCCGACCGGGGGTGCAGCGGCGGGGCGGACGGGTCGTGGTCCGGCGCCAGCCCGGGCAGGCCCTCGACCACGTGGTGCGACCCGGCGAGACGGGCGCGCTCGACGGCCCAGTACACGGCCTCCGGCGTGGCCGGCGAGGCCAGGTCGACGCTGGTGCCGGCCGGGCCGAACGCCGCGGCGGCCTGGCGCAGCGCCTCCCGCACCGAGAACGCCAGCATCAGCGGCGGCTCACCGACGGCCTTCGAGCCGTAGACGACACCGTCCTCGTGGGCGCGCTCGAGCAGCGCCACGTTGAGCTCGTCGGGCAGCTCGCTGAAGCTCGGCAGCTTGTAGGTGCTGGCACTCTGCGTGGTGAGCCGGCCCCGACCCGGCCCGTCGGACTCGTCCCAGCGCAGGTCCTCCAGGGTCAGCCAGCCGACGCCCTGCACGAAGCCGCCCTCGACCTGGCCGAGGTCGACCAGCGGCGAGAGGCTGTCGCCGACGTCGTGGACGATGTCGACCCGGCGCTGGCGGTAGGCGCCCGTGAACCCGTCGACCTCCACCTCGGCCGCGGCGACGCCGTACGCGAAGTACTTGAAGGGGTGTCCGGTCATGGCCGTCGAGTCCCAGTGGATGCCCTCGGTCGCGTAGAAGCCGGCCGCCCACAGCTGGATTCGGCTGAAGTAGGCCTGGCGCACGAGGTCGTCCCAGTCGAGCTCGCGGCCGTCGGCGAAAGCCGCCAGTCGCGTCCTTGATCTGCTCGCACGCGTGCTTGACCGCGGCGCCGTTGAGGTCGGCACCGGAGCTCGCCGCCGTCGCCGAGGTGTTGGGCACCTTGTCGGTGCGGGTGGGCGCGAGCCGGACGCGTTCGAGGGGTACGCCGAGGGTGGTCGCGGCGACCTGGAGCATCTTGGTGTGCAGGCCCTGGCCCATCTCGGTGCCGCCGTGGTTGATCAGCACCGAGCCGTCCTTGTAGACGTGCACCAGTGCCCCGGCCTGGTTGAACGCGGTGAAGTTGAAGGAGATCCCGAACTTCACCGGCGTCACCGCCAGCCCGCGCTTGGTGTGTTCGTGCGCGGCGTTGAACGCGGCGATCTCGGCCAGCCGGTCCGGGACCCGCGCGTCGCTCAGGACCTGGTCCCAGGCGGTGGCGATCCGGTCGGGGTGGCGCACCGGCTGGCCGTACGGCGTGGCCTGGCCCTCGACGTAGAAGTTGCGTCGGCGTAGGTCGATCGGCTCGATGCCGAGCAGGGGAGCGCAGCGGCCGAGGATGTCCTCGATCACGAGCATCCCCTGCGGACCGCCGAAGCCACGGAACGCGGTCTGCGACGTCTTGTTGGTGCGGGCGACCCGGCCGTGGAGGCGGACGTGGGGGATCCAGTAGGCGTTGTCGACGTGGCAGAGCGCCCGAGCCAGCACGGGCTCGCTGAGGTCGAGGCTCCAGCCGCCGTCGGAGGTCAGCGTGGCCTCGAGGGCCTGCGAGCCGCCCGTCGGAGTCGAAGCCGACCCGCCACTGGGCGTGGAAGCCGTGCCGCTTGCCCGTCATCGTCATGTCCTGCGTGCGCGTGAGCCGGAGCCGGACCGGGCGCCCGGTGAGCGTGGCCCCGAGCGCCGCGATGGCCGCGAACCCGTGCGGCTGCATCTCCTTGCCGCCGAACCCGCCGCCCATCCGCAGGCACTGCACGGTGACGTGGTGGTTGTGGAGGCCGAGCACGTGGGCGACGATCTCCTGCGTCTCGGTGGGGTGCTGGGTGCTGCTCTGCACGAAGATCTGGCCGTTCTCGTCGACCAGGGCCAGCGACGCGTGCGTCTCGAGGTAGAAGTGCTCCTGCCCAGCCATCTCGGTCACGCCGCTGAAGACCTGCGTCGCGCCGGCCAGACCACCCTCGACGTCGCCGCGGGTGACCACCGGCTGTCCGCCCTGGAAGCTCGCGGCGCCGATCGCCTCCGTCAGCGCCACGATCGCGGGCAGCGGCTCGTAGTCGACCTCCACTGCCGCGGCTCCGAGACGGGCCGCCTCGAGCGTCTCTCCGAGCACCCAGCAGACGGCGTGGCCGACGAACATCACCTCATCAGGGAAGAGCGGCTCGTCGTGCTTCACCCCGGCGTCGTTGACGCCCGGCACGTCCGCCGACGTCAGCACCCGGACCACGCCGGGCACCGCGAGCGCGGGCGTGGTGTCGAGCCGGGTCACCCGGGCGTGTGCGTGCGGTGAGCACACGGGGTGGGCGTGCAGCACGTCGTGCGTGCGACCCACGAGGTCGTCCGTGTAGAGCGCATGGCCCGTGACGTGCAGGGCCGCGCTCTCGTGCGGGATGGCCTGGCCGACGCTCATCGCGCTGCCCACAGCTTCCGCAACGAGTTGCCGAGCATCGCCGACCGGTACGCCGCGCTGGCCCGGTGGTCGTCCATCGGCGTGCCTTCCTCGGCGAGGATCGCGGCCGCCCGTGCCACCGTCTCCTCGGTCCACGGCTGGTCGACCAGCGCCGCCTCGGTCGCCAGGGCGCGGATCGGCGTGGCGGCCACGCCGCCGAGGCCGATCCGGACCCGGCGTACGACTCCGGCGTCGACGTCCAGCGCGAACGCCACCGCGACGCTCGAGATGTCGTCGTACAAGCGCTTGGCGATCTTGTGGAACGCCGTCAGCCCAGCCAGCGGCAGCGGCACCCGCACCGACCGGATCAGCTCGTCGGGCGCCAGCAGCGTGGCTCGGTAGTCGGTGAAGAAGTCCGACACCGCCACCTCGCGCTCGCCGGCCGGAGACACCAGGACCAGGGTTGCGTCGAGGGCCAGCAGCGCCGGCGGCAGGTCGCCGATCGGCGAGGCGGTGCCGAGGTTGCCGCCGAACGTCGCGCTGTTGCGGATCAGCCGCGACGCGAACAGCGGGAACACCTCGTCCAGCAGCGGGACCGCCCCGGCAAGCCGCCGCTCGACCTCGGTCAGGCTGAGCGCTGCCCCGATCGAGAGGTGGGTGTCGTCGGTGGTCAGCTCGCGCAGCTCGGGCAGGTGGTCGACGGCCACGGAGAGCGCGACGCGGGTGCCGCGCAGGTTGACCTCGACGCCCCAGTCGGTCGAGCCGGCCACCACCTGGGCGCCCTCGGCGCGCAGCTGCAGGGCCTCGGCGAGAGTCGCGGGCCGAACGAAGTCGCTGGTGCGCGAGGCCACGGCCTCCGGGGCCGGCTGGTCACAGCGTGCGGCCAGCGGGTCGCCCGCCGCGGGAAGCCCGAGAGCCAGCGCCGCGTCCTTGATCGGCCGGTAGCCGGTGCAGCGGCACAGGTTGCCGCTCAGCGCGTGGAGGTCGAAGCCCTCGTCGTCATCGACGCCGCGCCCCGGCCGGTAGTACTCCGCCGCCATGCTGCAGGCGAAGCCAGGAGTGCAGTAGCCGCACTGCGACCCACCCCAGGTGACCAGCTCGGACTGCACTGGGTGCAGCGCCTCCGGCGACCCGAGGCCCTCCGCCGTCACCAGCTCCTGCCCGGCGAGACCTGCCATCGGTACCAGGCAGCCGTTGACCGGCGTCCACTCCGTCGGCCGCTCGACACCGGGCCGGGCCACCAGCAGCGTGCACGCGCCGCACTCACCCTCGGCGCAGCCGTCCTTGCTGCCGGTGAGCCCTTGCTCGCGCAGCCAGTCGAGCGCACTGACGTACGCCGGCACGTCTCCCATCGGGAGTGCGCGACCGTTGACGTGCACCTCGGCTGCCTGCATGCCCCCATCGTCGGTCATGGCGCCTGTCGGTGCCACCGGCTTGAGTGTGCACATGACGATCACCACCGACGACGGCCGCGCCGACTTCGACTTCCTCTACGGCGACTGGCACGTGCTGGCGCGGAGGACCAAGGACGCGCTGGACCCTGCCTGCGACGACTGGCACGAGTTCGAGATGAGCCAGGTCGCCCGGCCGTTGCTGGACGGTCTCGGCAACACCGATTCGTGCGACACCGAGTCCGGGCCCGACGGCGAGCCGTTCCACGGACTGACCGTTCGACTCTTCGATCCGAGAGACGGCCAGTGGCGGATCTGGTGGGCCTCCAACCGCAACCCCGGCCACCTCGACCCGCCGCTGACAGGCAAGTTCGACGGTCGCCGGGGCACCTTCTAC
This sequence comes from uncultured Actinomycetota bacterium, assembly GCA_963769475.1. Classification (GTDB taxonomy): domain Bacteria; phylum Actinomycetota; class Actinomycetes; order Propionibacteriales; family Nocardioidaceae; genus Nocardioides. The sequence continues at coordinate 1,149,328 of CAVYLX010000011.1, forward strand.
GCGAAGGACCAGATCGCCGGGGTGGACGTCGACGTGCGGTTCATCTGGGTGTCGACCGACCCGGACGCACCGACGTGGGAGCAGGCGTTCTCGCAGGACGGCGGCGAGTCCTGGTACACCAACTTCACGATGGGGTTCACCCGGGTGGCCTGACGACGGATGACAACCGAATGGTGGCGCGCTCCGTCTTTCTTCACACTGTTGGTCCCTAGGTAGGAGCTGGCGCGTGAGCCGTGACCGTCGAGCCGAGTTCACGGACTTCGTGGTGGCTCGACGCACGCACCTCCGACACATCGCCTACGGGCTGTGCGGCAACTGGGACGCAGCGGACGACCTGGTGCAGACCGCCTTGGCCAAGCTGTACGTCGCATGGCCGCGCGTTCACAAGCGCGGTGCCGAGGAGGCGTATGCCCGGCAGATCATCGTGCGCGCCGCCATCGACGAGAGCCGCCGACCCTGGCGCCGAGAGTCGCCGGGTCTGGAGGGTTATGACCATCCAGCGCCACCGGGTTCGGACGCCGGCGACCGCCACGACCTCGTCACCGCGCTGAGCCACCTGCCCGCGATGCAGCGGAAGACGGTCGTGCTGCGGCACTGGATCGGGCTGTCCGTGACGGAGACCGCCGCCGAGCTCGGTCTGTCGGAAGGCACGGTCAAGAGCCACACCTCTCGGGCCCTCGAGCGGCTGCACACCCTGATGTCGACCGAGGAGGGGTGGACGCGATGAGCATGTCACCCGAGGAGTTCCACCAGCGCTACGCCGCCGCTGTGGCCGACGAGCCCGCCACCCCGCCGGTCGAGCATGACGTGGCCGTGGCGCGCGGCCGTCATCTGCTCCGGCGTCGGCGGATCGCTGCGGGAGCGAGCGTCTGCCTGGCGGTGGCCGCGATTGTGGGCGGGTCTGCATTGGTGCTCGGCAACGGCAACGAGCGCAATACGGATGACCGGACCCCAGCGGTGCCGCCGACCCCGTCGCCTGCGGACCCGGAAGGCATCTCCGAGGAGCGCCTTCTTGGTCAGTGCCGCGACGGCGAGCTGCAGGATCCAGCCAGAGCGAGAACGTTCTTCAAGTCAGGGACGCCGTCGGTAAAGGTGGTCGCATCGACCCGGTTCGACACCTCGGCGGCGTTGGAGTCGGCCGACGGCCGCTACTGGGCCTGGTGCCGGGTCACTCCAGGTCATCCCGAGTGGAGTGGGATGGACGTCTACCGGTCCACTGGCGACCGGGGCAGGGACTTCTTCTTCTACAGCGGTGGCGGGTGCGGTCCCGTCATGCTGGGCGCTGAAGATGTCCCGGGCTGCCGGACGTTCCGAATGCGCTGGGCAGAGCGAGTTCCACCAGAGGTGGCCTCGATGGAGTTCGTGATGGGGAATGGCGAGACAGTCACGTTGGAGGGCTCCGACGGCTATTTCATCAACGAGTTCGCCGGGGAGCTCCCCGAAGGTGTGAAGACGCGGCCGAACGGTGATCTCCCAGTGTCCTTCCGAATCTTCCTGTCCCTCACCTACTTCGATGCCGACGGCGTCCCGATCGCAGCGCAGGGGCCGAACGGCCGTATCGGTGACCTGCCGCCGCTCGCGCGGTATCCCTTCCTCGGCGCCCAGGTATAGGCCAACGTGATCGACCGCTGCTGCGCCTGGTGCGCGGTCCGGCTCCGGCCGTGGCAACGGAGATGGTGCAGGAGGTGCGGGCGCACCATGCGGATGCACGCCCACGCAGGTAAGGGTGAGCCCTGGTGCCCTCCGGGATCGCGCCGCGATGAGCCGCGAGATCCATGATTCCGTGACCCGGCCGGGCGGGGCGCGTTGTCGTGACATGAGATCGATCTGCGTTGCCCGGCTCCTGGCCGCACCTCTGGCGCTCGGTCTCGCCCTGGCCCTGCCCGTCGTACCCACCTCGGCCGAGACGGCGGCGTACACCAAGGCTGCGGCACCGACGCCGAAGTACGAGGAGTACGTCGCACTGGGTGACTCGTGGACCGCCGACGTGGTGATCCTCAACCGCGACGGGCTGCCGGCCACCAACCACGCGCCGATCGACTGCGCCCAGTCCAAGCGCAACTACCCCAGGCTCGTGGCCAAGACGCTCGGGGTGACCACGTTCCGCGACGCGTCCTGCGGATCGGCCACCACCGACCACTTCGCTCGTCCCCAGTCCGGGTTGCCTGCGGGCGGCACCAACCCGCCGCAGTACGACCGCCTGACGAAGACCACCGACCTGGTGACCGTCGGCATCGGCGGCAACGACGCCGGCATCGCCAGCGCGGGCATGAACTGCCTCAACGTGCTGCCGTTCCCCGTCCCGCTCCCGCTCGACGAGCTGGGGCTGCCCGAGCTGCCGATCCCGTTCATCGGCAGCTCGCTGCCGCTCGGCGGCTGCAAGCGGAAGTACACCAAGGGCGGCGTCGACCGCCTCGCGCGCAACATTCGCGAGTCGCAGCCCAAGCTGGTGCGGGCGCTCAAGACCATCCACCAGCTCTCACCCGACGCGCGGGTGCTGCTCGTCGACTACATGTCGGTCATCCCCGACCATGGCTGCTACCCGCTCGTGCCGGCCAGCGACGAGGACATGGCCTACATCAAGTCCAAGTTCGACCAGCTCAACGCGATGCTGGTCCGGGCCGCGCGCAGGGGCGACGCCGAGATCGTCAGGACCCACCGGCTGACCGTCGGGCACGACCTGTGCCAGAAGCCGAAGGTGCGCTACGCCGAGACGCTCGGCATCTCCGTCAACGACTTCGCCATCGGCATCCCGGCCCACCCCAACTCAGCAGGCGCTCGCGCGCAGGCGGCCTCGGTGCTGCGGCACCTCAACCGGCGCTGAGGCAGCTCAGTCGTGCACGTGGTGCACGAACCAGATGCCTCGGGCCGGGACCGTGCCGAGGTTGCGGAACAGGTGCGGCACCGAGGAGTTCAGGCCGAGCGACTCTCCCGCGTGCAAGCGTGAACGTCTCGAAGCCGAAGGTCACCTCGAGCTCACCCTCGATCAAGTAGCCGTACTCGAAGCCCTCGTGGCGCAGCATCCGCTTGTCGTTGGTGGAGCTGGAGCCAGGCGGGTAGAGGATCTCCATGAAGTCCAGGTGGTGCGCGGTGTTCGTGGCCAGCTGCTCCCAGACCACACCGGTGTCCATCACCAGCTGGGTGCGATTGCCGGGCGAGGTCACCGAGAGCCGGGTGGTGCCTCCGCCCTCCTGCCAGAGGCCTTCCAGCGACCCGAGGTCCGACCGGCGTACGGGGTCTCCGCGGCCGCCTCTTCCCGCTGCCGTTTCATCGCGCCGAGCACGGTCGGGATGTCCGGCACCGGCTCGTCGTCGGACTCGTTGACGACGGCAACGGCCGCCTCGTCCGCGGCGGTGTCGTCCGGGCTGAACAGGTGGTCGATGGAGACCTCGAGCATCTGAGCGATGGAGTAGAGAGTCGCCACTGACGGCTGGGACTTCCCGTTCTCGATCTGCGAGAGGAACGACGCGGACACCCCGAGCCGCCTGGCCAGCTCGCGCAGGGAGAGACCCGACTTCTGTCGCGCCACCCGGAGCCTCAGTCCCAGGTTCACAGCGCGCTCGTCATCCCTGCTCTGCGGTGAAGGGTGTGAGGTCACGGGCGGTTCCTTGGGTCGCGGGCCGGTGGGGAGCGGAGGTGCTGACGGATCAGACCAGGACCATGCCGCCGTCGATCATGATGACCTGTCCGGTGAGGTAGTCGGAGTCGGACGACGCGAGGTACATCGCCGTACCGAGGATGTCCTCGCCGGTGGCCACATGGCCGCGCAGGATGTCGGATGCGAAGTCGGCCATGGCCTGACCCGGCTTCTCGGCGTCGCCGATGTTCATCAGGTCCTCGTCGAGCTTCGTCCACAGCGGCGTGTCGACGACGCCGGGGGCGAACGCGTTGCAGGTGATGTTGTGCTCGGCCAGGGCCCGCGCGCCCGCCTGGGTCAGGGCATTCACCGCGAACTTGCTGGCGCAGTAGGGCGCGAACGACGGGAATCCCTGGCGGCCGGCGATCGATGACGTGTTGACGATCTTGCCCTGCCGATGAGGAATCATCCGGCGCGCTCCTTCCTGGATTCCGATCAACGTGCCCAGCGCGTTGACGTCCATGATGTTGTGCCAGTTCTCCTCGGTCACGTCCATCAGGTGCATCGGCTGGTTGAAGCCGGCGTTGTTGAACAGTACGTCCAGCCGACCCGTCTCTCCGGTGAACGCGTCCAGCGCGGCGCTCACCTGGTCGCGCTTGCTCACGTCGGCTGCCAGCGGAATTCCGCGCAGTCCCTCGTCGGCCAGCTCCGAGCAGACCGCCTCGGCGGCGTCCTGGCGCAGGTCGAGGACTCCGACGGTGGCCCCTTCGCGCGCCAGGCCGATGGCGAACACCCGGCCCATGCCGCTGCCGGCACCGGTGATCACGATGCTCTTGCCGTCCACTCGTCCAGCCATGGTTGCCTGCTCCTTCGTTGGTCGTGACGGGTCGGGGTCGATCAGCCGGAGCCGACCAGGGCGTCGGCGGTGAGCACGTCGCGCACCCACTCGATCTCGCGGCTGACGTACTCGTCGATGTCCCCGGTCTTCAGGTGCTCGGGCAGCACGTCCCAGGTGTAGGTCTCGATCTCGAGGTGGTCGGACAGCGGCGTACGCCGGTGCAGCTCCAGCGCCGCCTCGATGTTCGACCGGGTGGTGCGGAAGCCGTCGATCTCGTCGAGGAAGACCGGCACGTGGAAGTGCGTCCGCCACTCACGAGTGCCGCCGGGGGCGGCCCGCCAGCCTCGATGGCGTCACCCAGGTTGAGGAACCGGGTCAGCTCTCCGTCGCGCAGCTCGGTGGTCTGGCTGAGGTAGATGGTGTCGGTGAACCGCTCCAGGTCCTTGACCGTCTCGTCGGTCACCTCGGGCACCCACAGGGCTGCGGCCTCCTGGAGCTTGAAGATCGGGATGCCGGCCGCGACCAGCGACAAAGCGCCGCGGGGATGTCCTCGAACTCCACGGACTGGTGACCGATGTCGAAGACGACACCCAGGTGCCGGCGGACCAGCCCGATCGCTTCCGACACCGGCACGTCGGCCAGGACGCGAGCTCCTCGGCACCCGCGCGCGAGAAGATCGCGTTCTCGAAGTAGCGCACGGTCTCCTCGGTGGTCTCGAGGAAGCAGAACGGCTCCGGCTCCAGGGCCAGCTTCACCCGGCGACCGGTGCGCCGCTCGAGCTGGATCAGGTGGGCGACCGTCCGGAGCAGGTTGGTCGTGAAACCCTGGACGTACGCCGGGCCCTTGACGTTGGGCCGGAAGGCCAGCGGAGCGGTCTGGATCGACGGCTCGACCCCCACCTCGGTGATGTCCACCAGCACGTCGGCGACGCCCATCGTGTAGCTCGTCCGGTCCTCGGTCGTCCAGTCCGGCTCGTAGACCTGCTCCATGATCGACGCCCCTTGAAGGGACCGTGGGGGAAGGCGTTGATCGTGTAGACGTACAGGTCCTCCTGGCGGAGGAACCCGATGAAGTCCTCGCGCTCGGCCGGGTCGGCCTGGAGCGCCGTGACCGACGCGCCCGACAGGCGCAGCGACAGTCCCATCGGTGCGTCCGGGCAGACGCGAGCCTTCACCGCGGGCACATGGGTGGTCACGCTCTCGCGCATCTCGGTCCAGGTGTCGCCGGGGTGCACCAGCGTCGAGTACGTGAGGTGGCCCAGGCGGTCGCTGATCTGCATGCAGCGATGGTAACTGCTAGTGAACAGTAGTCAAGAGATTCGCCGCGTTCTCGTGCGTTATAGGTGCACGAATCGCACGGCTCAAGGCTCGGCAAGAGATTGCTCGCCGTCCAACTCTTGTGAACACTTAGGGTCGTGTGTACAGTCCTGCGAAACACGTGAGGGCCGTCACTTCGGTCCGATCCTTGAGTGGAAGGTGAGCATGGCCGTCGAGACTCCCGAACGCCACGCGATCGCTGCCGGGCCGCGCCTGCACGTCTCCCGCGGCATGCTCACCATCAGCATCGCGCTCGTCCTGCTCTTCGTCGCCAGCGCAACTTGGCCGGCACGAGCATCGACCGCAGCGCGCTGCTCGGCATGCTGCCGTTCGCGGCGGTGCTGGCCATCGTCGGCATCGGCCAGACGCTCGTGGTCCAGCAGGGCGGCATCGACCTGTCGGTGCCCGGCGCCGTCTCGCTGGCCGTGGTGATCACCACCCACCGGCCCGCAGGCGACGACGACCGGCTGCTCGGCGCCCTGGTCTTCGGACTCGGGGTCGCGATCGCGTTCGGCGTCCTCAACGGGCTGCTGATCGGCTGGCGCGGCCTGAACCCGATCGTCGCCACGCTCGGCACCAACGCCCTGATGTACGCCGCCGTGCTCGGCATCTCGGGCGGCTCTCCGCGGCGTACCACCGACCTCCTGCGGGACGTGGCCGGCGGCCTGACCTTCGGGATCCCCAACTCCGTCTACATCGCGGTCGTCGTGGTCGCGTGGCTGCGGTGGTCATGAAGACCACCGTCGGTGGCCGCCGCTTCGAGGCGATCGGCGCCAACCCCGTGGCGGCAGCGGCCACCGGCCTGCCGGTCACCCTGCTACCGCGCCGGCGCCTATGTCTGGGCGCAGATCCTCTACTGGCTCGCGCGGCGTGCTGCTCGCCGGCATCATCGCCCAGCCGACCGCTTTCCAGGGCGACGCCTACCTGCTCCCTCGGTCGCCGCCGTGGTCCTGGGCGGCACGTCGCTCCTGGGCGGTCGCGGCTTCCTGGTCGCCGACGGCGGTCGCCGCGGTCTTCCTCAGCCAGCTCGAGCAGTTCGTGCTCGCGCTCGGCGTCTCGTTCGCCGTCCGCACGCTGGTCGAGGCCGCCGCGCTCGCGGTCGGGGTCGCGCTCTACAGCGTCGACTGGGCCGCTGTGCGTCGCCGACTCACCGGCAGTGGGCGACAACCCTCCGCGGCCGCCACCTGACCCGGATCACGCACTCGGGCCCGTCAGTCAGCACCCCGTTTGATGCCCTGCCACAACCAGCAAGCCCCGAGAAATGGAGCACGTCAATGAATCGAGACACTCGCCGTACGAGGGGCCTGCCGCCCTCGGTCGGCATCGGAGCCCTCGGCCTCGCGCTCGCCGCGTGTCGGTGGCTCCGACGACGACTCGTCGAACACCACAGCCGCTGCCAGCGGCGACGTCGCCCGCCTGGTGTGGGGACAAGGAGATCGTCCTCGGCATGACCGACGGCTTCGGCGGCAACAGCTGGCGGCTGGTCACCACGGCCGCTGCGCGGGACGAGGCCTCCAAGTGCCCGAGCGTCACCGACTTCCAGTACGCCGACGGGCAGGGCGACACCCAGAAGGCCATCGCCGACATCCAGGGCATGGTCGCCAAGGGCGTCGAACGCGCTCGTCGTGTTCCCCGACGCCGGCGAAGCGATCCTGCCGGCGCTCCGCAGCGCGTACGCCGCCGGCGTCGTCACCGTGCCCTACCGCGTCGACCCCGGCGGCGAGGCCGGCGAGGACTACGACGTCTTCGTCGACACCGACTTCGCCGACGCCGGCCGCAACTGGGGCGAGTGGATCAAGCAGATCCTTCCCGACGGCGGCAACATCCTCTTCCTCAGCGGCCCGGCCGGCAACAGCCAGGGACGCGACGAGGCCGAGGGCCTGCACGCGGTGCTCGACCCGGACCGGCAAGTACAAGTTCATCGGCGAGCAGCCGTTCGAGGTCACCAACTGGGACCCGGCCGAGACGCAGAAGGTGCTGACCGTCAGCGATCTCGCAGAACGAGGACATCGACGTGATCGTGTCCGACTTCGGCCCGTCGCTGGTCGGCGCGCTGCCGGTGTTCGAGCAGAGCGGCCGCTCCATCCCGCGCGCTCGCCGCCTCCGACGGCAACGTCCTCTCCTGCTTCTGGGAGGACAACAAGGCCGCCAACCCCGACTTCAAGCTGTTCACGGTCTCGACCCAGAACGACCACTCGCGGCTGGCGATCCAGCAGGCGGTCGCCCGGGCCACGGGCGGTGAGGTCCCCGAGTCCTCGACGTTCCCGTCGCTGGTCTTCGAGGACTCCACGTCCAAGGACAAGCCGGTGCAGTGCGACCGCAACATCCCCGACGACACCTACCTGTCTGCGGAGATGTCCGGCGAGGACCAGGCAGCACTCCTGAAGTAGCCCATCCCGACCCGAGTGGGGCGGCGGACGCCCGCCGCCCCACCCGGACCTCCGGTCGGCCCCCCGACCGGACATCCCGCCCCGAAGGACGATGTGGTGATCAACCAGACTGACGAGACCGCGGTTGCCCCAGCGCAGCCCACCATCGCGCTGCACGGCATCTCGAAGTCGTACGCAGCGGTGGCCGCGCTCACCGACGTGTCCCTGGAGGTCCTCCCCGGCGAGGTGCACGCGCTGCTCGGCGAGAACGGCGCCGGCAAGTCCACCCTGATGGGCGTGGCCGCCGGAGCCGACCACACCCGACGCCGGCACGATCACCGTCTTCGGCGAGACCGTCGACGTGCTCACGCCCGGCCGCGCCACCGAGCTCGGCATCGCGATCGTTCATCAGCACCCCGCCGTGCTGCCCGACATGACGGTCGCGGAGAACATCGCCGTTGCCCTGCCCGAGCGCTCCTACTACGCCGGCAGCGACCGCCCGGCCGCCATGCGCGACATGCTCGACCGCGTCGGCTGCGTCGGCGCACCTCGAGGACCGGGTCGGCCACCTCAGCGTCGCCCAGAAGCACCTGCTCGAGATGGCCAAGGCGCTGGCGATCAAGCCCCGGCTGCTGATCCTCGACGAGCCGACCGCGCCCCTTGGCCAGCGACGCCGTCGGCCTGCTCTTCGACCTCGTTCGCGCCGCAGCGGCCCAAGGCACCGCGGTCGTCTACATCACCCACCGGCTCGGCCGAGGTCCGCGAGCTCGCCGACCGGGTCACGGTCCTCCGCGACGGGCACCACCGGGGCACCGAGGTCGTCAGCGACGTCACCGACGAAGAGCTGCTTGCCATGATCGTCGGCCGGCAGCTGGAGTACACGTTCCCGGCCAAGCAGCTCGCACCGGAGGACGAGTCGCCCGTGCTCGCGGTCGAGGGACTGTCGGGCAGCGGGTTCTCCGACGTCTCCTTCGCCGCCAAGCGCGGAGAGATCATCGGCGTCGCCGGCGTCGTCGGCAACGGACAGAGCGAGCTGCTCCGGGCGCTGGCCGGGCTCGACGGTCACAACGGCACGGTGGTCGTGTGACGGCAAGCAGCTGAGCCGCCGGCAGCTGCTCAGGTCGTCGGCGTACATGCCGGCCGACCGGCACCACGAAGGCCTGATGATGTCGATGTCGGTGCGCGAGAACACCGCTCTCACCGCGCTCGAGCGCCTCGGTACGGCGCGGTTCGTCAGCCGCCGCCGCGAGGTCGAGGTCGTCGGTGCCGAGCTCGACGGCCTCAACGTGAAGGCCGCCACCCTCGAGTCACCGATCACCAGCCTCTCCGGCGGCAACCAGCAGAAGATCGTGATGGCCCGGTCGCTGCTCTCGAAGCCGGACATCGTTCTCGCCGACGAGCCCACCCAGGGCGTCGACGTCGGTGCGCGCGCCGAGATCTACCGGATTCTCCGCGAGGTCTCCGACAACGGCGTCCCGGTGGTCGTCGCCTCCTCCGACGCGAAGGAGCTCGAAGGGCTCTGCGACCGGGTCATCGTGCTGTCCCGCGGCCACGTCGTCGCCTCGCTCGTCGGCGACGAGGTCACCGAGGAGCGGATGATCCGCGCCGCGGTCGAGTCGACCACCCACACCCGCGAGGTGGCGGAAGCCACCACCTCCAAGCGGCGGATCAGTGCGGCCTGGCGGCGCCGGATCGAGGGCGACTACGCGCCCGGTCCTGATCCTCGCCGTCGTGATGGTCTGTCTGGGCGCCTACATCTACACGCAGAACGACCGCTACCTGCTGGCGTTCAACATCACCTCGGTGATGCTCCTGATCAGCGCCCTCGGCTTCATCGCCCTCGGCCAGACGGTCGCGCTGATGACAGGAGGCATCGACCTGTCCGTCGGTCCGCTGGCAGGTTTTCTGGTGGTGGTCGGCTCGTTCTTCCTCACCGACGACGACTCCGGCACGGCGATGGTGGTCGGTCTCGTGCTGATGGCGTTGCTCGCGGTCGTGACCGGCCTGGTCAACGGGTCGCTGATCCGGTTCGGCAAGTTCACCCCTGTCGCCGCGACCCTGGCGACGTACATCGCCCTGCAGGGGTTCAGCTTCCTGCTGCGCGACACCTCGGGCGGCCTGATCGCCCGCGACGTCACCGACGCCATCACCACCACGGTCGGGCCGGTGCCCGTTGCCGTTCATCGCGCTCGTGGTGATCGCCATCGGCATGGAGGTCCTGCTGCGGATGAGCCGCTGGGGCCTCAACATCCGGGCCGTCGGCTCCGACGAGGAGTCCGCCCGCCGGCTCGGCGTGCGGACCACGCGGACGGTCGTCCTCGGCTACGTCGTGGTCTCTCTGTTCACGTTCCTCGGCGCCCTCGTGCTGCTGGCCCAGCTCGGCATCGGCGACCCCGCGCAGGGCACCGGCTACACCCTGACCAGCATCACGGCCGTCGTGCTCGGCGGCACCAGCCTGCTGGGCGGCCGCGGCACCTTCATCGGCACCCTGCTCGGAGCGGGCCTGATCGTCCAGCTCCTCAACGCCACCACGTTCCTCGAGCCTCACCCAGACCTGGCAGTACCTCTTCCAGGGCGGCCTGATCGTGATCGCCGCACTCGTCTACAGCCAGGTGCGTGGCACCGGGCGGAAGGCCGAGGGCGTCGCCCATTGACCTCGTGGGACCCAGACCGTTCCTCGAAACCGAAAGGACACCGACGTGCGAGCAGCGCGTTACTACGGACAGCACGACATCCGGGTTGAGGAGGTCGCCGAGCCGACGATCCGCGAGCCCGACGACGTGCTCGTCGAGGTCGCCTACTGCGGCATCTGCGGCACCGACCTGCACGAGTACGCCGTCGGCCCGATCGTCACGCCGACGACGCCGCACCCGCTGACCGGTGTCACGCTCCCGCAGACCCTCGGGCACGAGTTCTCGGCCGAGGTCGCCGCAGTCGGCGCCGACGTCCGCGACGTCGTCGTCGGCGACCGGGTCGCGATCATGCCGGCCATCGTCTGCGGGCGGTGCCGCTACTGCCGCCGCGGCCAGGGCCACCTGTGCGTGCAGTTCGCCTGCACCGGCCTCAGCGCCGAGACCGGCGGCCTCGCCGAGTTCGCGCTGGTCAAGGAGTACCAGGTCGCCAAGCTGCCCGACGAGGTCTCCGACCTCGAGGGTGCGGTGGTCGAGCCCGCCGCGGTCGCGGCGTACGGCGTCGAGCGCGCCGGGGTCACCGGCGGCGACATCGTGCTCGTCACCGGCGCCGGGCCGATCGGCATCCTGTCGGCGATGTACGCCAGCGCCGTCGGTGCCTCGACGGTGATCATCTCGGAGCCGAACCAGAACCGCGCCGCGCTGGCCGCCTCCCTCGACATCGGTCACGTCGTCGACCCGAGCGCGGGCGGGCTCGACGAGCTGGTCGGCCGGCTCACCGACGGCGACGGGGTGGACCTCGCGATCGAGTGCTCCGGCAGCACCCCGGGCCTGGCCGCCTGCGTGACGCAGACCCGCACGCCGCGCCTCCATCGTCCAGACCGGGCTGCACACCAAGCCCGCGACGCTCGACGCGATGGCGCTCTCGGAGAAGGACCTCACGCTCTACGGCAGCTGGTGCTGGTGGATGACCGACTGGCCGCGGATCATCCGCATGGTCGCGTCCGGTGCCGTACCCCGTCGCCAAGGCCGTCACCGCCGAGATCGCCCTCGACGACGTCGTGACCAAGGGCTTCGACCCGTTGATCGACCCGCAGGGGGACCAGCTCAAGGTCCTCGTCCGTTCCGGTTCCTGATCCCAGGACCCAGACCAACAGCAAAGGAAAGTGTCATGAGTTCGTTCGGAGACATGCACCACGTCGGCATCACGGTGCGTGACCTGGAGGCGTCGCTGAGCTGGTACGAGCAGGATCTTCGGCCTGAAGCCGGAGTTCATCGCAGAGGGATCCGGACCGGACCTGTCGACGGCGGTCGGAGTGCCGGACGCCAAGCCTGCGCTTCGCCTTCCTCCGCTTCGGCAGCTGCGTGGTCGAGCTGCTCTGCTACGACAACGACCGGGAGGAGACGCTTCGACCGGTCCAACGCCGACGTCGGCAGCGCGCACGTGTGCATCGACGTGCCCGACCTGCAGGCCGCCTACGAGGACCTGCAGGCCAAGGGCGTCGAGTTCCTGGCGCCTCCGCTGCACATCGACGACGGACCGCTCGAGGGCTGTGCCTTCGTCTACTTCAAGGACCCGAACGGCGTGACCCTGGAGCTCTTCCAGAGCTGACGGGAGCAGCACCCGTGAGCTGAACGCAGAGCACTGGTCATCGGCGCGACCGGCATCACCGGCCGCAACACGGCCGAGCACCTGGCCCGCTCCGGCTGGGAGGTGATCGGGGTCTCGCGCACGCAGGGCATGGACGCCGACGGCGTACGCAGCATGAGCGCTGACATCTCCGACCCCGCGTCGATTCGCGCGGTCGCCGACCAGGTCCGGCCGACCCACGTCTTCTTCTGCACCTGGTCGCGGCAGGACACCGAGGCGCTCAACATCGAGGTCAACGGGGCGATGCTGCGCAACGTCCTCGACGCGGCCGGCGGCGAGCGGCTCCGTCGAGCACGTCTGCCTGGTGACCGGGCTGAAGCACTACCTCGGCCCGTTCGAGGCCTACGCGCAGAACCCGGCCAAGCCGCCGTTCCGCGAGGCCAGCCGCGCCTGGACCACGAGAACTTCTACTACACCCAGGAGGACATCCTCTGGGCCGCGGCGGAGCGGTTCGGGTTCACCTGGTCGCGTGCACCGGCCGCACACGGTCATCGGCTACGCGCTCGGCAACGCCATGAACATGGGCGTGACCCTCGCCGTGTACGGCACGCTCTGCGCGCGAGACCGGCACGCCCGTTCGCGCTTCCCCGGTTCGCCGGAGCAGTACGACGGCACCACCGACATCACCGACGCCCGCTGCTCGCCGCAGCACCTCGTCTGGGCGGCGACCGCGCCCGAGGCCGCGCAACGAGGCGTTCAACGTCGCCAACGGCGACACCTTCCACTGGCGGCAGATGTGGGAGGTCGTGGCCTCCGGGCTCGGCGTGGAGGCCGCGCCGTACCCGGGCCACCCGACGCCCTCTGGACGACCGGATGGGCGACGCCGGCAGCGACTGGCGCCGGATCGCCGAGCGCGAGGGCCTGGTCGAGCCCGACGTCGACAGGCTCGTGTCCTGGTGGCACACCGACAGCGACCTCGGTCGCACGGTCGAGACCCACGCCGACATGGCCAAGAGCCGGGAAGCCGGCTTCACCCAGGTCCAGGACAGCAGCCGGTCGTTCCTCGACCTCTTCGACCGGCTGCGCGACGAGCGCATCATCCCCAAGGAAGGAAGCGTCGTCATGAAGGCTGTCCAGTTCAAGGACGTCGACCAACTGGTCCTGGCCGAGCTCGAGGTCCCGCAGATCGGGGACGACGAGGTGCTCGTGAGCCTGCGGTCCGTGGGGATCTGCCACTCGGACTTCGAGCTGCTCGAGGGCCGCTACATCATCCCGTTCGAGTACCCCATCATCCCGGGCCACGAGTGGTCCGGCGAGGTCGCGGAGGTGGGCAGGAGCGTCAGCGGCTTCCAGCCCGGCGACCGGGTGCTCGGCGAGTGCGTCATCGGCATGGAGCACTTCGGGTTCTCCATCTCCGGTGCCGCGGCGGAGTACTTCGTCGCCCGGCCCGAGTGGCTGCACAAGGTGCCCGACGAGCTCAACGACACCCAGGCCGCCCTGGTGGAGCCGTTCAGCTGCGCCTACTTCGCCGCCATGCGGGTCGGCAACCTGAACGCCAGCGACACCGCCGTCGTCTTCGGCGCGGGGCCGATCGGTCTGGGCTGCGTCGCGGTGGCCACCGACGCTGGGCGCACGGGTCATCGCCGCCGAGCCGAACGCCGCCCGCGGAGAGCTCGCCCGGCAGCTCGGCGCCGAGGAGGTGCTCGACCCCACCTCGGACGACTTCCTCGACCAGGTGCAGGCGCTGACCGGAGGACAGGCGCCAGCGTCGTGATCGAGGCATCCGGGCAGCCGGCCGCCATGGCCGCGACGCTCGAGGTCGCCGGCTTCAACGCCCGCCTGGTCAACATCGGCATCGACGTCGGCCGCAGCGCCACGGCCAAGCTCGGCCTGATCCAGTCCAAGCAGCTCCAGATCCGCGGCACCATCGGCTCGCCCGGGCGTCTGGCAGGACACCCTGCGCTTCCTGGCCCGCACCGGCCTCGACCTGACGCCCGATGGTCACCCGCCGGTTCTCCCTCGCGGACGCGCCGGACGCGTACGCCGCCGCGCGGCGCACCGACGAGAACGTCAAGGTGCACATCGAGAACGGGGCCCGCACATGAAGGCGTTCGTCCTGCACGCCGCCGGCGACGCGCGCATCGAGGATCGGCCGGAGCCCGCCGCACCCGGGTCCGGGCGAGGTGCCGCTGACGGTGACCCGCGCCGGGCCTCTGCGGCACCGACGCTCAGCGAGTACACGGCCGGGCCGATGATGACGCCGCTGAAGGACCGGCACCCCGCGACCGGCGTCCTCGGGCCGGTGGTGCTCGGGCACGAGTTCATCGGCGTCGTCGAGCAGCGTCGGGCGGCGTCGACCGTTTGGCCGTCGGTGACCGGGTCGCCGCCGGCGCCGGGCGTCTGGTGCGGCCAGCTGCGCCTGGTGCGCGCGGGGCCAGACGAACCTGTGCGCAGTCCTACTGGACCTACGGCCTGTCGGCCGACGGCGGGCTGACCCAGCGGGTCGACCGTGCCCGCAGGCGATGCTGCACCCGATCGCCGCGCACGTCTCGCGACGACAACGCAGCGCTCGCCCAGCCCCTCGCGGTGGGCCTGCACGCCGTCGACCGCAGCCGGGTGCGCCCGGGCGACGTCGTGGTCGTGCACGGCGCCGGGGCGATCGGGTCGTTCGTCGATCGCCGGCCTCAAGGCCGCCGGCGCCGGGCGATCATCGCGGTCGACATCGACGACAGCCGCCTGGAGACGGCCAAGTCAGCTGGGTGCCGACGTGACGGTCGACGCCAGCTCGAGCGACCCGCTCGAGGTGGTCGAGCGAGCTCACCGGCTCGGCGCTCGCCGACGTGACCGTGGAGGCCAGCGGCGTGCCCGACGGCCTGACCCGCGTGCAGCGGCTGACCCGCCGCGGCGGGACCATCCTGCTCGTCGGCCTGCCCAAGGGAGAGGTGTCGTTCGACGCGCTCGACCTGATCCTGCGCGAGATCGACGTCGATGACGACGCGTGGCCCACGTGTGCGACGCGAACCTCCCGGCGGCCCTGGCCTGCTCGCCGAGCGCGACCTCGCGCCCGCTGCTGGTCGAGCGCGTCGTGGCGCTCGACCGCGTGGTCGAGGACGCCCTGACGCCCGATGATGAACGGCACCGCGCGCGGCAAGTTCCTGGTGGACACCCAGGCGGTCGAGCTCATGAGCGGAGGACCGCAGCCTGCGGGTCGCCTTCTGCGGCCTCGGACGGATGGGCGCCGAGATGGTCGCCGGCTCTGCCGCCGGCGGGTTCTCGGTCACCGTCTGGAACCGGACGCCCGACGGGGCCGTGGCGCTGGCCGCCGCCACCGGCGCGGCGGCAGCCGAGTCCGCCAGCGCCGCCAGCGCGACGCGGACGTCGTGATCACGATGCTGACGGACGGCGACGCCGTGCTGGCGACGCTCGACGGGCCGGACGGCGTCCTCGCCGGGTGCCGGACGGGCGCCGTGGTCGTCGACTGCTCGACCATCGGCGCGGAGCGCGGCGCGTGCAGGCCGCCGAGCTGTGCGCAGGTCCGGCGTGGGCTTCCTCGACAGCCCGGTCAGCGGCAGCACCGTGGTCGCCCGGCGAGGGCAAGCTCGGGCTGATGGTCGGCGGCGACGCGGCCGTGATCGACCAGGCGCGGCCGGTGCTGGACGCCCTCGGCACCGTCGTGCACGTCGGTCCGACCGGGGCCGGGCGCCGCGGCGAAGGTCGCCGTCAACGGGCTGCTGCACACGTTCAGCACCGCGTTGTCCGAGTGCCTGGTCGCGGCCCGCAGCCGAAGGAGTGTCCGCGGACGCGCTCTTCGACGTCCTCGCCGGCCGGCGTGCTGTGGAACCGCTTCCTGGACTACAAGCGGCCCGCCTTCAGCGACCCGGAGCACAGCCGCGGTCGCCTTCGACCTGCGCAACCGCGACCAAGGACCTCGGCCTCGCCGTCGCCGCCAGCCGGCGAGGCCGGGCTGTCCGCGTCCGTCGTACGGCCGCGCTCTCGAGCTGCACCAGCAGGCGCTCGAAGACGGCTTCGGCGACCGCGACATGGCCGCCATGGCGGCCTGGTTCGGCTGAGAGCCGGCAAGCCGACGATGACTCAGCGCTGGCAGGGGCACCTGCCTCCCGGCGGCCAACCCGAAAGGAACTGACGTGGGCATCCACACGTACGGCACGAACGCGGTCGACTGGGAGCAGCGGCTCGACTTCGACCGGCTGCGCACCGAGCGGCTGGCGCGGCTGCGCGCGGAGCTGGAGCGCTCCTCGCTCGGTGCGGTCCTGGCCTTCGACTTCGCCAACATCCGCTACATGACCGCCACCCACATCGGCACCTGGGCGGTCGACAAGCTGATCCGCTTCTCGCTGCTGGTCCGCGGCGGCGAGCCGATCATCTGGGACTTCGGCTCCGCGGCCCGGCACCACCAGCTCTACAACCCGTGGCTCGACCACGCCGGCTCGCGAGTCGCCGGACGCCGTGCACGGCCCGCACCACGGCGCGTCCGAGCCGCCGGACGACCGGCGCCCGGGCCGGCATCTCGACCCTGCGCGGCGCGTTCCACCCGGACGCCGGCATCGCCGAGGAGGTCGCGCGCAAGATCAAGGTCGAGCTCGAGACGCACGGGCTGCTCGACGAGCCGCTCGGCGTCGACGTCATCGAGCTGCCGATCCTGGCGGCGCTCCAGCAGGCCGGCATCCAGGTCGTCGACGGCCAGCAGGTGTTCCTGGAGGCCCGCCGGATCAAGACGCAAGGACGAGATCGGGCTGCTCACCCAGGCCGCCTCGATGGTCGACGCGGCGTACGACCAGCTCTACGAGTTCCTGCGGCCGGGAGTCCGGGAGAACGAGTCCGTCGGCCTGGTCAGCAAGGCGCTCTACGACATGGGCTCGGAGTTCGTCGAGGGCGTCAACGCCATCAGCGGCGAGCGGTGCGCCCCGCACCCGCACGTCTTCTCCGACCGGTTCATCCGGCCGGGCGACCCGGCGTTCTTCGACATCCTGCACAGCTACATGGGCTACCGGACCTGCTACTACCGCACGTTCGCGGTCGGCAGCGCCTCGCCGGCGCAGCGCGACGCCTACACGATCTGCCGCGAGTACATGGACCAGGCGATCGCCCTGGTGAAGCCGGGCGCGACCACCGGCCGACATCGTCTCGGTGTGGCCGACCGCGCAGGAGTTCGGCTTCGCCGACGAGGAGGCGGCGTTCGCCCTCCAGTACGGCCACGGCGTCGGGCTGTCCATCTGGGAGAAGCCGATCTTCAGCCGGCTGGTCTCGCTCGAGCACCCGGAGACGCTCGAGGAGGGCATGGTCTTCGCGCTGGAGACCTACTGGCCGGCCAAGGACGGCTGGTCTGCGGCCCGGATCGAGGAGGAGCTCGTGGTGACCGCCGACGGGTGCGAGGTGATCACCAAGTTCCCGGCCGAGGACCTGCTCGTCGCCGGCCAGCGCTACTTCACGACCGGCGGCGCCGCTGCCGACGCACCCGTGAGTCGCAGTCGCACCTGAACACTGCGATCTTCCAGGGGCAGCCCGGATGACGCTGCCCCTCGAACGCCATGCCTACGGCGAGCACGAGATCGTGCATGCCGCCGGTCGACCCAGACGACCCACGACGACGCCGACATCGACCAGGACACCCGGCTGCTGATGTACCGGCGGCTGCACGAGATGCGGCAGTTCGAGAAGCGCGCCTACGACATGTTCATGCAGAACCTGGTCAAGGGCACCACCCACCTCTCGCTGGGCATGGAGGCGGTCGGCGGCCGGCTTCGGTGCCGCGATGCGCGCGGACGACTACACGTTCGCGACCTACCGCGGTCACGCCCACACCCTGGCCCGCGGCGTGCCGATGGAGGGCGTGCTCGCCGAGCTGCTGGGCCGGGCCAACGGGCTGCTCGGCGGCAAGGGCGGCTCCATGCACCTCACCAGCGTCGAGCACGGGGTGATGGGCTCCTACGCCATCATCGGCGCGCACCTGACCATCGCCAACGGCGCGGCCTGGTCCGCGCAGTACCGCGGCAGCGGCCAGGTCGCGGTCTGCTTCTTCGGCGACGGCACCACCAACATCGGTGCCTTCCACGAGGCGCTCAACTACGCCGCGGTCTTCGACCTGCCGGTCGTGTTCGTCTGCGAGAACAACCAGTACATGGAGTACACCGCGATCGCCGACATCACCGCCGTACGCCGTCCGGCGGCCGACCGGGCCAGTGCCTACGGTCTCGAGCCGGTGGTCGTGGACGGCAACGACGCCGACGCCTGCTACCTCGCGGCCCGCGCGGCCATCGACCGGGCGCGGTCCGGCGGCGGGCCGGCGCTCATCGAGGCGCTGACCTACCGGCACGGCGGCCACTCGCGCGCGGACCCCGGCAAGTACAAGCCACCGGGCGAGCTCGAGGCGTGGCTCGCCTACGACCCGCTGAAGATCTACCGCGGCCGGCTCGAGCGGCTCGGCGTCCCGTCGGCCGAGCTCGACGACATCGAGGCGCGAGGTCGGGCAGGCGGTGGACGCGGCCACCGAGGCGGCCAAGAACGGACCGCTGCCGGATCCTTCGGCGGCCTACACCGACGTATGGGCAGACGGAGGACACTCGTGGCGCAACTGACCTATCGGGACGCGGTGGCCCGCGGCATCGCCCAGGAGATGGAGCGCGACGAGCGAGTCGTCCTCATCGGTGAGGACGTCGCCGGCTCGGGCGGCGTGTTCAAGACGACGGCGGGGCTGCTCGAGCAGTTCGGGCCGCGGCGCGTCATCGACACCCCGATCTCCGAGCAGGCCATCCTCGGCGCGGCCATGGGCGCCGCGATGACCGGCATGCGGCCGATCGCGGAGATCATGTTCTCCGACTTCTTCGCGGTCTGCTGGGACCTCGTCGTCAACCAGATGGCCAAGACCCGCTACATGACCAACGGCCAGCTGACGCTCCCGCTGGTCGTGAAGAGCGGCAACGGCGGGTCGCTCCGGTTCGGCGCCCAGCACTCTCAGATCGGTCGAGAACTGGGCGATGGCGGTGCCGGGCCTCAAGGTGGTCACCCCGTCGTGCCCGGAGGACGTCGTCGGGCCTGATGGCGGCTGCCGTGCGGTCCGACGACCCGGTGCTGTTCTTCGAGCACAAGGGCCTCTACGCCACCAAGGGTGAGGTGCCGGACGGCCCGATCGAGGACACGCTCGGCACGGCCAAGGTCCGGCGGGCGGGTGACGACGTCACGATCGCGGCGCTCGGGCTGATGGTGCCCCGGGCGGTGGCGGCCGCGGAACGCCTCGCCGAGCATGGGCATCAGCTGCGAGGTCATCGACCTGCGCTCGCTCATCCCGCTCGATGCCCGGACCGTGCTCGACTCGGTCGCGCGCACCGGCCGGCTGTTCACCGTCGAGGAGAACCCGCGGGCCCTCGGGTGGGGAGCCGAGCTCGCCTCGATCGTCGTCGACGAGGCGTTCTGGGACCTCGACGGACCCGTCGTCCGCATCACGACGCCGCACGTCCCGCTGCCGTCCGCGGACTCGCTCGAGGACCTGGTCGATCCCGTCGGTGGACCGGATCGTCGCCGACGTCGAGAAGGCGATGCAGGCGTGAGCGACCTGGCGACCACCTGGCGGCACCGCGACAGCCCCCGGGTACGCCGGCTTGGCCGCGCAGCACGGCGTCGACCTCGCCAGGGTGCGGCCGTCGGGCCGCCACGGGCGGGCCACGCTCGCCGACGTACGCGCTGCTGTGCCGGCGGAGACCTGCGGCCGCCCGGGTCACGCAGCTCAGCACGGTGGTCGAGGTGGACCTCAGCAACGTCGTGCGGACCAGCGAGAAGGTCCTGGCGGTCGTGGCCGAGGCGGCCATGCGCGCGCTCGCCGACCACCTGGCGATCAATGTGCGGCTGGACCCCGCCGCCGCCGACTTCGCCGGCGGGGCGTTCGCGATCACCGACACCGGTCGCCGCGGTGCCCTGTTCGACACTCCTTTGCTCGGGTCTTCGCAGACGGCGATCCTCGGCCTCGGCTCTGTCGTCCGCCGACCCGTTGCCCTGATCGGGGCAGACGGTGACGAGGTCGTCGCGGTCCGCTCGATGGCCTACCTCTCGCTGACCTACGACCCTCAGCTGGTGGACGGCGGCGACGCCGCCGACTACTTGACGGCGGTCAAGGAGCGGCTCGAGTCGCGCGATGGCGTGCCGGAGGTGGCCTCATGACGGCCGTGGCAGCACAGGAGCGCGAGGTCGTTTCGGCCGTGCCGACGGGGCTGTGGATCGGCGGCGACGTGCTCCCCGGCGGTGCCGGTGTCTTCGACGTACACGACCCTTCGACGGGGGAGGTGCTCGCCGAGGTCGCCGACGCAACACCGGACGACGCCCGGGCGGCGCTTGACGCCGCGGTTGCCACGCGGGCCGACTGGGCGCGCACCGCCCCGCGCGAGCGCGGCGAGATCCTGCGCCGGGCCTACGAGCTGATGACGGCGCGCACGGAGTCCCTGGCCCTGCTGATGACCCTGGAGATGGGCAAGCCGCTGGCCGACGCGCGCGCCGAGGTCGGCTACGCGGCGGAGTTCCTCCGCTGGTTCAGCGAGGAGGCGGTCCGGATCTCGGGGCGCTGGTCGATGGCCCCCGACGGCCACAGCCGGCTGCTCACCATGAAGCAGGCGGTCGGTCCGACGCTGATGATCACGCCGTGGAACTTCCCACTCGCCATGGGCACCCGGAAGGTCGGTCCCGCTGTCGCTGCGGGCTGCACCATGGTGGTCAAGCCGGCCGCGCAGACCCCGCTGTCCATGTACGCCTTCGCGCTGCTCATGAAGGAGGCAGGACTGCCTGACGGAGTGCTCAACGTGGTCACGACGACGAGCAGCGGCGCGACCATGGAGCCGCTGATCCGCGACCCACGACTGCGCAAGCTCACCTTCACCGGCTCCACGGGTGTCGGCCGACGACTCGTCGAGCAGTCGGCGACCCAGCTGCTCCGCGTGTCCATGGAGCTCGGCGGCAATGCGCCCTTCCTGGTGCTCGCGGATGCCGATCTCGACGCCGCGGTCGAGGGCGCGATGATCGCGAAGATGCGCAACATGGGCGAGGCCTGCACCGCCGCCAACCGGTTCCTGGTCCACGACTCGGTGGCCGACGAGTTCGCCAGCCGGCTCTCGGACCGGATGGCGGCACTTCGGGTCGGCCGCGGCACCGATCCCGCGGTCCAGGTCGGGCCGCTCATCGACGAACCGTCTCGCGACAAGGTCTCCGAGCTCGTCGAGGACGCCGTCGATGGCGGCGCCAAGGTGCTGACTGGTGGTCGGCCGGTGGCCCAGCCCGGGTGGTTCTACGAACCGACTGTGCTCAGCGACATAATGCCTGGGGCCGCGTGCCTGCAGGAGGAGATCTTCGGGCCGGTCGCACCGATCATCCGGGTCAGCAGCGTCGACGAGGCGATCGAGCTGGCCAACGACACGGAGTACGGCCTGGTCGCCTACGCGTACACGCGCGATCTTTCCACCGCGCTCCGGCTGTCCGAGGAGCTCGACGTCGGCATGGTCGGGCTCAACCGGGGCGTCGTGTCCAACGCAGCCGCGCCGTTCGGGGGAGTGAAGGCATCCGGTTTCGGGCGCGAGGGTGGCAGCGAAGGAATCGACGAGTACCTCGAGACCAAGTACGTCGGCCTCGACGCCTGAGCGCCGAGGCTGTTCAGGACGCGATGTCGGGGGTCTCTGCCGAGTCGGACTTGGCGGCGACGCGGGCGCGGTTCTCGGCCCTGCGGTCCACGAACTTGGTGGCCTGAGCGTCGAGCGCGCCCAGGAACGTGCCGAGCTCCTCGCGAGCCTGCTCGCCGACACTGTTGAGACCGGTGCGTTCGAAGACGTTCCAGTGCCTGAGGATCGGCATGATCACCTCGTCGTGGTGCAGGCGCAGGTCGTAGATGCCGGCCTTCGCGATCATCATCGAGCTCCGGCGGAAGCCGGCCATCGTGGCGCCCGGCATCTCGAAGTTGATGACCTCGTCGGCGATGGCTCGCATGGTCTCGTCGGGTGCGATCTCGAGGGCCGCGGCCACGATGTTGCGGTAGAAGACCATGTGCAGGTTCTCGTCCTTGGCGATCCGCGCGAGCAGCCGGTCGGCGATCGGGTCGCCCGTCACCTTGCCGGTGTTGCGGTGGGAGACGCGGGTGGCGAGCTCCTGGAACGACACGTAGGTGACGGCCTCGAGGGCGGTCTTGTCGCCGGAGTCGTAGCCCGAGGTCATGTAGTCCATCCGGGCCCGCTCGAGCTCGACCGGGTCGACGCCTCGGGTCACGACGAGGTAGTCGCGCAGGGCGATGCCGTGCCGGTTCTCCTCCGCGGTCCAGCGACCCACCCAGGTGCCCCACGCGCCCTCGCGGCCGAAGCGGGTCGCGATCTCGCGGTGGTACGACGGCAGGTTGTCCTCGGTCAGCAGGTTGGTGAACATCGCGGCCTTCGCCGTCTCCGACAGCTGCGACTGCTCCGGCGCCCAGTCCTCCCCGCCGAGGAACGCGAAGTCGCGCCCCTGGCTCCACGGGATGTAGTCGTGGGGATGCCACTCCTGGGCCATCGAGAGGTGGCGGTCGAGGTTCTCGGCCACGACGGGCTCGAGCTGCTCCAGCAGGTCATGGGTCGTGCCGGTCATGGGCGCTCGCTTCGTTGGGGGCATTTGCAGAGTAGCCCGCGAAGGTGGCTCAGCGACCGGTGGCGCCGTCGATCTGCTCGCGGATGATGTCGGCGTGGCCCACGTGCCGGGCGACCTCGGTGACGTTGTGGCCGAGCACCCAGCGCAGTGGCAGCGGCCGGTCGTGGACCGGGCGGGCGGTCAGCGTCTCTGGATCTCCGACCCGGCGAACGATCGCGTTGCTGTAGGCGACGGCCTCGCGGTAGCGAGCGAAGATCTCTTCCGTCGTGACGTCGGCGGGCACGTCCATGCTGAAGTCCCACTTCTCGTCGTCGAGCTCGCCGGCGACGTGGTGGGCGAACCAGTAGCGCTCGCCGACGATCAGGTGCTGCACCAGCCCCAGCAGGTTGGTGCCCGTCGGCACCAGCACCCGGCGCAGCTGCTCGTCGTCGAGACCCTCGCACTTGATCACCATCGCCTCACGCTGGAAGTCGAGGAACATCAAGGCCGTCTCGACCTCGGTGCCAGGGGTGAGGGGGACATGTCGTCGCTGCGTCTCGGTCACCGGGCGAGCGTAGACGTGGCTGGTCCGGGTCTACCGCGGCTGTGGGTCACCACCTGGGGGATGGAGAAGTAGCCGATCGGCCATTTTCGCACGAGGTGTTTAGGTTCGCCTGAATTCCTCCGTCGGGTATGTGACCGTCGTCTGGCTTGGAGGGAGGGGCGGCTGGGGCAAGGGCGCCGGTCGCACCCCAAGCCTGTGCTGGGCCCAACCACGGGTGCCAGCTGTGCGGAGGGAGCACGCGTAGATGCGCATTTCGGGGAACAACAAGAGTCGGCTGACCTTGGTTGCCGCGGCGGGAGTGCTCGTGCTCCTGGCCAGCGGTGGCGGAGCCATGGCAGCGCGGATGATCACCGGCCAGGACATCAAGGACAACACGGTGACCAGCGACGACATCAAGAACAAGTCGCTGGAGAAGGAGGACATCGCCCAGGACGTGGTCCGCGACCTGCGGGGTGACCGTGGACCGGTGGGTGCCCAGGGTCCGGCGGGCGAGGCAGGTGCGGCCGGTGCGGCCGGGCCGGTTGGTGCCGCCGGGCCGGCCGGTGTGGCTGGTCCGACGGGTCCCGCGGGTCCGGCCGGCCAAGCCGGTTTCACCGGCCTGGAGTACCGCACCTACGACTACATCGCCGGCGGGGCTCGACCGGGCAAGGACGGCGAGGGTGCGTCGTACGCCGGTGCCGGATTCGGTGCCATCGCCACGGTCGCCTGCTCGAGCGAGAACAAGGTTGCCGTCGCTGGTGGGGTGCAGTTCATGAGCCTCGGTCGCAACGCGACGAGCGGCACCTACGTCGTCGACACCCACGTCGTCGACTCGTTCCCGGGCCGGATGGACTGGACGACCGTCTCTCCGAAGGCGGACCGGCTGGACGGCTGGATCGTCCGGCTCAACGACACGCCGAGCGTGGACCTGACCGTCTGGGCGATGTGCGTCACCAAGCCGTAGTCCGGTGAGTGGGTCGTGTGCCCGAGCCCGCCCTCTGGGTCGGTGTCAGGCACACGACCCGCCTCGCGGCTCAGTACGGCGTGCGCTCGGGTCGCCCCAGCCAGGCCGTGAACGGCGAGAACGAGTCGTCGAGCGTGACCATCGAGACCGGCATCGGCCAGGTCGAGCGGTCGCGGCCGAACAGGTCGTAGAAGGCGCGGTCGTCGAAGCCGCCTCGGGCGGCGTCGTGCCGGTCGGCGGCGTACACGACCCGGTCGACGCGCGACCACAGCGCGGCGGAGACGCACAGCGGGCAGGGCTCGCACGAGGCGTAGAGGGTGCAGCCGGTGAGGGCGAAGTCACCCAGCTCGGCGCAGGCCGAGCGGATCGCCAGCACCTCAGCGTGGGCGGTGGGGTCGAGGTCGCGGGTGACGCGGTTCTGGCCGGTGGCGACCAGCTCGCCGTCCTTGACCACGACCGCGCCGAACGGCCCGCCGCCCTCGCCGACGTTGGCGACCGCGAGCTCGACGGCCTTGGTCAGCCAGTCCTGGTCGGTCATCGCGCCTCCTGAGAAGTCCTGGTCTCGGCCACCCGCAGCACCGCCTGCTCGAACGCGTCCAGCCCGGCGGCGACGTCGATCTCGCGCACGTCCTCGTCGGGGTGGTGACTGATCCCGTCGTGACAGCGCACGAACAGCATCCCGATGTCGGTGACCGCCGCCATCGCCATCGCGTCGTGCCCGGCCGGGCTCCACAGGCCCATCGGCGCCGGGTCGCCGGTGGTCCGGATGCCATCGATGACGGCTTCCTGCAGCCACGGTGCGCACGGCGCCGCCGGCGCGTTGTGCGACTCGACGGCGTCAAAGCGCAACCCTCGCGCCGCACAGAGCGTGAGGATCTCGGCGCGCATGGTCTCCCACATGGCGTCGCGTTCGCCGTCGGTCGCGGCCCGCAGGTCGAGGCTCAGGTCGGCCCGGCCGGGGATCACGTTGACCGCGCCGGGCTGGACCTCGATCCGGCCGACGGTGGCGAGGCAGTCCGACGCCCGCGCCAGCCGCTCGATCGCGGTGATCACCTCGCTCGCCCCGACCAGCGCGTCCCGACGCTTCGCGAACGGCGTACCGCCGGCGTGCCGAGCCTCGCCGACGACCGACAGCCCGAACCGCCGGGCCCCGGCGATAGTGGTCACGTAGCCCAGCGACACGTCGGCCGCCTCGAGGTGGGGGCCCTGCTCGATGTGCGCCTCGAGATAGCCGACCAGGCCCTCCGGTGCTCGCGCCGCCTCGCCGACCCGGCCCGGGTCGAGCCCGAACTCGCCGAAGGCGTCCCGTAGCGAGACGCCGGAAGCGTCCCGCAGCTCCCACCACTTCTCGTCCCAGGTCCCGGCGACAGCCTGGCTGCCGAGCAGAGCCTTGCCGAAGCGGGTGCCCTCCTCGTCGCTGAAGCCGACGACCTCCAGCGCGAACGGGAAGGAATCGATCCGGTCCCGCAAGCGCTCCGCGACCGCGATCGCCATCACGACGCCGAGCATCCCGTCGTAGCTGCCGGCGTCGGGCACGGTGTCGAGGTGCGAGCCGAGCACCAGCGCCGGCAGTCCGGGCGTGCGCCCCTCGCGGCGTCCCCACTGGTTGCCGGCGGCGTCCTGCCAGGTGCTCAGGCCCGCCGCCGCCATCCACTCGGCGGCCTGCGCGTTGCCCTGCGCGTGCTCGGACGAGAGGTAGATCCGCTCGAGCCCGGCGGGCAGGGAGGAGAAGCGGTCCAGCTGCGCGCAGCGGTCGAGTACGTCGGCGGCCTTCATCGGTAGACCTCCTGCGCCGCGTCCACGCCCCCACCCGACGGCACCTGTACGCCGTGGGCCCGGAGCGCCGCCTCGAGCGCGGCGAGCGTCACCAGCACGGCGTCCTTGCGGGCGTTGTAGCCCATCGTCCCGATCCGCCAGACCTTGCCGTGCAGGGGACCGAACGACGTGCCGATCTCGATGCCGAAGTCGAGCAGCATCGCCGATCGCACCGCGTCGCCACCCTCGGCGCCGAGCGCCTCCGGGATCTCGACCGCCACCACGTTGTGCATCTTGTGCGCGACGTCGCCGAAGACGCCGAGACCCAGCCCGAGCACGCCGTCCAGCATCGCGCGGCCGTGCTGCTCGTGCCGCGCAACGGACGCGTCGAGGCCCTCCTCGACCAGCAGCCGGGCGCACTCGCGGGCGCCGTAGAGCATCGTGGTCGCCTCGGTGTGGTGGTTGAGCCGACGCGGGCCCCAGTAGTCCATGATCTGCGCGAGGTCGAGGTAGTTGGACGCGATCGGCGCCCGGCTGCTCGTCTCGGCCGCGTCGTCGGAGGCATCCCGGATCCCGGCCTCCACGCGCTTGCGGCCGTCGATCACCGCCACCGCTCGCGGCGAGATCGTGATCGGCGCGCTGCCCGACGGACCGCCGAGACACTTCTGCAGCCCGGCGCTCACCACGTCCATGCCCCAGGCGTCGCTCTCGAAGACGTTGCCGCCGATCGACGCCGTGGCATCGCAGTAGAGCAGCACGTCGTGGCGCCGGCAGATCTCGCCGAGGTCGGCCAGCGGCTGGCACATGGTGGTGGAGGTGTCGCCCTGCACCACCGCCAGCACCTTCGGCCGCGCCTCGATGATCGCGGCCTCGATCTGCTCGGGTTCGAAAACCTGGCCCCAGGGCACCTCGATGGTGTGCACCTCGGCCCCGCAGCGGCGAGAGATCTCGGCAAGCAGGTGGCCGAAGCGCCCGAACACCGGCACCAGCACCCGGTCGCCGGGCTCGAGCAGGGAGACCAGCGCGGCCTCGATGCCGGCGCGGGAGGTGCCGTCGACCAGGAAGGTCTGCTCGTTGCTGGTCCGGAAGACCTCGCGGTAGAGCGCCATGGTCTCGTTCATGGTCTCGGTCATCCACGGGTCGAACTGCCCGACCAGCTGCGCGGACATCGCGCGCAGCACCCGCGGGTCGGCGTTGATCGGGCCGGGCCCCATGAGCAGCCGCGTCGGCGGGTTGATCGGACCCACCGTCGACGGAGTCATGCCGCCACCCCATCACGCAGGAGCGGTCGTCCCCAGGCGTGGTCGGGCCGCTCGGGGTTGATCGCCAGCCCGCGGAGCACGGTGTGGGTCACCCCTCCGGCAAGCCTCCGGCCGTCGTACGCCGAGATGGGGTGGCGGTGGGCGAGGTCGGCCGCCGAGACCAGCAGCTCGACGGCAGGGTCGTAGACCGCCAGGTCGGCATCGGCGCCGACGGCGATCCGGCCCTTCGCCCGGAGGCCGACCAGCTCGGCGGTGTTGGTCGACATCCAGCGGCTGACGTGGTCGAGGGTGATCCCGCGCCGGGCTGCCTCGTCGGCCACCGCGGCGAAGCCGACCTGCAGACCCGAGATGCCGCCCCAGGCCTGCTGGAGGTCGCCGTCGCCGCGGAGCTTCTCCTCGGCCGGGGCGGGGGAGTGGTCGCTGACGATCATGTCGATCACCCCGGCCAGCAGGCCCTGCCACAGCTCGTCGCGGTTGCCGGCGTCGCGGATCGGCGGGCAGCACTTGTACTGCGCCGCACCGTCCGGGATCTCCTCCGCGCTGAAGCAGAGGTAGTGCGGACAGGTCTCCACGGTGACCGGCAGGCCCTCCGCTCGCGCCGACGGCGATGGCGTCGAGCGCCCGGGCGCTGGAGAGGTGCAGCACGTGCACCCGCGCGCCGGTCTCGCGGGCGCCGTCGAGCAGCCGGCCGATCGCGGTGGTCTCGGCCGCGTCGGGCCGGCTGAGCAGGAAGTCGGCGTACGCGCGGCTGGGCGGAGCCGGCGACGCGGCCAGGACGGCAGCGTCCTCGGCGTGCACGATCAGCAACGCACCCAGGCGCGCGACCTCCCGCAGCACCGCTTGCAGCCCGGCCGGATCCAGCGGCGGGAACTCGTCGACGCCCGACGGCGACAGGAAGCACTTGAACCCGAGCACCCCCGCCTCCCAGAGCGGCTCGAGGTCGTCGAGGTTGTCGGGCACCGCACCGCCCCAGAACCCGACGTCGACCGCCAGCTTGTCGTGCGCCTCGGCCTGCTTCGCCTTCAGGTCGGCCAGGGTGGTGGTGGGCGGCACGGAGTTCAGTGGCATGTCGACCAGCGTGGTGACGCCGCCCAGGGCAGCAGCCTGGGTGCCGGTCACGAACCCCTCCCACTCCGTGCGGCCCGGGCTCGTTGAGGTGCACGTGGGTGTCGACGACGCCCGGCACGACGTACGCCGTGTCGGAGACCCGCAGCACCTCGCCCTCGGGCGCGTGCTCGAACGGCGCGACCGCGTCGATCCGGCCGTCGACGACGGTGATCGTGGCCGGCACGAACGCGCCGTCGACCAGCACCTGCCGGCCCTGCACGGCGTCGACCCTCATGCCCAGGCCCGTGGCTCGGCCGGTGCGCCCTCGCGCACGACCGTGGCCTCGATCAGCCCGTAGGGACGGTCCGCGGCGTAGAAGACCTCGCCGGGGTTGTCGAGCCCGAACGGCTCCAGGTCGACCAGGAAGTGGTGCTTGTTGGGGCACGACAGCTTGATCTCGGCGACCTCGGCGTACCGCTCGAGGACCGCCTTGCCCATCGCGAAGATCGACTGCTGCAGGGCCAGGGAGTGCACCGCCGCGAACGTCTCGAGCAGGATCTGCCGGATGCCGTCGTAGGTGGCGTTGTAGTCGATGCCGAGGTCGGTGTAGCGCCACGAGGCGGTCAGGCTGGTGGCCAGGATCCGGTCGTCGGTCTCGGCCAGCGTCGTGTAGCGGTCGCGCGGGAAGCCGTGGAACTCCGAGCCGGTCGACTTGAGCACCACGCAGTCCGTGAGGCCGGCGACCACGAAGGTCTCGTCACCGTCTTTCTGCACCACGGCGGTGCGGGTCTCCTGTCCGGTGCGGACGAAGGAGTGGTCGTGCGGCGCGCCGTCGACCACGATCCGTTCCCACTCGTAGCGCTCGGCCGCCCACCGCCCGCCCGTCACCCAGTCCTGGGCGGTCCAGTAGTCCGCGAGCGTGAGCAGGAACGCCTCGGGTGAGCCGATGCCGTGCTCCTTCGCGAAGGCGTAGACGGTGTTCTTCTGCGTGTCCGTCGCGTGCACGTGGCTGTTGTCGCCCTCCGTGAACGCCGTCTCGAAGTCTCCGCGCAACTGGGAGGTGATGTTGAGGTCCTCGATCGAGTGCCGTCGGGTTGTCGCGCGAGACCTTGACGATCCGCACCTCCGCCTTGCCGTGCTGGTTGGCGCCGAGCCTGATGCCGGTCACGGTCAGCTCCCTCGGTAGGTCGTGTAGGCGAACGGGCTGAGCAGCAGCGCCACGTGGTGGTGCCCGTCGGCCGCCACGGTGAACGTCAGCGTCACCTCGGGGAAGAACGTCTCCCGGTCCTGCGCGGCGAACCACGGGCCGGTCGCGAACACGATCGTGTGTACGCCGGCAGCCAGCTCACCGGCGAACCGCACCCGCCCATCGGCGTCGGTGACGGCCTGTTCGACGCTGCCGCCGGGCCCCGTCAGCGTGAGGTGCACGCCGGCCGCCGGGCGGCCCAGCGCGGCGTCGAGGACGTGGGTGCTGGCCGTACTCATGGGAGCAGTGCTCATGTGATGAGGGCCTTCAGTCGGAGGGTCGCGATCTCGGCGAGCTGGCCCTTGGTGACGCCGAGCTCGGTTGCCGGATCGTTGGTCAGTCGCTCTTCCAGGAGGTCGAGCATCTCAGCGGCGCTGCGGCCCGCGGCCCGGACCAGGTAGATCCGCCCGAACTTCTCCTCATACCTACGGTTGCCGTCCGCCAGCCGGTCCAGCGCGTCCACGTCGGTGGCGGAGACGCCGGCCTGCTCGGAGCGCGACATCGCGGCGCCGGTGCCCGATCCCGAGGGGCGCTCGCCGATCCGCGGGTGGTCGGCCAGGGCGCCCTCCACCTCGTCGTCGGTCCAGTCCGCCGAGGCGCGGTCGGCGGCCGCGAGCAGCGCGTCGCGGTCGGCGTACGGGCGGCCGGCCACGACGGCAGCGACCCACGAGTCGATGCCGACACAAGGCGTCACGACCTCCGCCGCCTCGTCCTCGCCGATGGCGTTGAAGTCCTCGAGCTCCACCCATGCCTCCCTCTGCAGGTGCCTAGTGTCGCGTGTCGGAAGAAGTCGTCCGTTTGGCGTGCTCAGGGTGCGTGCATCGCGAGGCGGAGGAGCGCCGGACTGGCGGGGTCAATTCAAGCGACTCCAACGAAGCGAGGTGCGTGTCCATGGGTGCGCGAAGCGCATGAGTACTTCCGATACGCGGCACTAGGATCGTGGGGAGGGAGGACCGAGGCAAGGGTTGCCCGATACGTTCGGGTCCATGGGACATGAGTTCGACATGCAGATCCAGGTCGCGGCGGCCGGCGAGGGGCGCTACGACGCAGACCTCTCCGCCGGCTGGGTGGTCGGCGGAGGCGTCAACGGCGGCTACCTGCTCTCGGTCATCGGCAACGCCATCAGCACCGCCCTCCCGAGCAAGCCCGACCCGATCACCATGAGCGCCTACTTCCTCTCGCCGGGTGCGCCCGGCCCGGCGACGGTCGAGGTCGACGTACGCCGTGAGGGCGGCCGGGTGGCCACCGTGGCCGCCGACCTGAAGCAGGGCGACGTCACCCGGATCACCACGCTCGCGACGTTCGGCACCCTCGGTGCGCTGGGCGCCGACGATCCCGACGTGCGCACCACGGCGACCGAGATCGACCTGCCGCCGCTCGAGGAGTGCATCTCCAACAAGCACTCGCCGCCCGAGCTGCGCAAGATCGCGCCGTTGATGGAGCGCTTCGACATGCGCTTCCACCCCGACCACGTGGGCTGGACGGTCGGCCGGCCGAGCGGGCGCGGTGAGCTGAGCGCGTGGTTCCGGCTGATCGACGACCGCGAGCCCGACCCGATCGAGCTGCTGATGGTGGTCGACGCGCTGCCACCGGTGACCTTCGACCTCGGGCAGATGGGCTGGGCGCCGACGCTGGAGCTGACCGTCCACGTCCGCGCGCGCCCGGCGCCGGGCTGGCTCAAGGTGCGCCACGTCACGCGCAACGTGGCCGGCGGGATGTTCGAGGAGGACTGCGAGGTGTGGGACTCGGCGGGTCGCCTGGTCGCCCAGTCGCGTCAGCTGGCGTTGCTGCCGCGCGCCCGGAACTGAGCCAGGACGTCCGTGGGGACGTCGTCGTCATGCAGCGACGACCCGATCGTGCGCCACCACAGGGCTCCTCGTCGTCCGGCCTCCGACTCGGCCTCGCTCAGTGCGACCAGATGAGAGTGGTCGGCCATGCCGAGGGCGAAGAGGGCAGCATGTTGGAGCGAGGGCCGCTTCGCGGAGCGCGCCGTCTCCAGGAGCTGGTCTGCTGCCACGTCGTTCAGCGCCCCGCGAGAGAGCCCGGTGGTCACGAAGCCGCGAGCCCGCAGGCCGTCGCGGCTCTCGCCGCAGGCCACCTCCGCTACCTCAACTCGATCCACGACATGCCCCAACCGGCGCAGCAGCGACCAGCTGAGGCTCGCCACCTGCTCGTCCGCCTCCTTGGTGAGCGTCAGGACCGTCTGCGCCACGGCTCTCCCATATGGACTCAGCCCCAGCAGCACGGCGGCGAGATGACGTCGGTCTCGCTGCACATGGAAGAGGCCCTCCCGGATCAGGCGTCGCAGCATCTGGTCCGGGTCGTGAGCGACCCGGGTGGTCGCCGCCTCGGCGTACGCCGCCACGCCCTCGGCGATGATCCGCGCCAGGCCGCCGTCGACCAGCTCCATCGTGACCCGGCTCTGCCCGACCCGGCGCCTCGCCTCGCGATCCCTGATCACGCCCAGGACCCGGTGGAAGCCGTCCTCGGGCAGCTGGCTGGCCAGCTCGATGGCGTCGATGCGGCGGGAGAGGTCGCCGGACTTGCGCAGCTCGTAGCCCACGTGCTGCTCGAGGGTGCGGATGTCGTGGTCACCGAACGTGCCTTGTGCCGCCATGCCGCCGGCGACGCCGATCGCCCCCCGGCGCAGCAGACGGTTGCCGTCCTGCATCAGGCGGAGCACCAGCTCACCGGCCGCTTCGTCGCCGACCTCGCGCAGCAGGCCGAGGGCCGGGGCGACGTTCTGGGCATCGGGGTGCATCACGAAGCGGCCGACGCTCCGGGTGACGTGGCGCCGGCTCTGCGGATGGGTCAGCAGCAGGACGGCGGCCTCGTACCTGCGCAGGAACGCGACCCCACTCGACCGGGTGAGCTCGTCGACCAGCTGGTTGCACACCATGCTCCAGGTGGCGGGGTGGAGGTAGACGCGCTCGTAGGAGTCGAGGTCGCCGGCGAGCCTGAGCCAGTGGCCGCCGGTGGCCTGCTTCTTCTCCACCAGGCGGAAGAGCTCGTCGAGATCGTCAGCGGTAGCGGACGTCTCGCTGGGCACCGGTTGGCCGGCCGCGCGCAGCAGCATCCGGTTCGCCGCCTGCAGCGCGCCATCGGGCAGGCCGACCGCGGCCTCGTACGCCGTGATGTGCCGGTGGCCGATGGGCTGGCTGCCCGACTCCCAACGACTCACCCGGGGGCCGTCGAGCGCGATGCCGTCCTCCCGCATCCGGCGGACGAACTCGGTGCGGCTGATCCCGCCGGTGACGGGGGAGAACAGCCGGCAGGTGGCCAACAGCCACGCCAGCCGGCTGGTGTTGTCGATCTTCGAGGATCCGCGAGGATAGGGGTCGACCGGCAGCCGTTGCGGGCGCCCACGCTGCCGCTGAGCGGGTGCTGCGTGGTCAGCCACGGCCAAGCCCCCCTCGTCAGTCGCTGCTACCGACCCGGCGCCGGTAGATAGATGTGCGGTCGGCTCGATCCAACAACAAATGAACGAAGTTGTCTGGAAAAGGTGATGATGCTGTAAGAGGTCGTCACATTCGGGTGCCGACTCTTTGGCGAGCCTGGGGCTCGCGCGCGGATGGATTCTCCTCCCGCAATTTGTCATTCCTTGGAGGGAATAACTAGTGAATCGCAGCGGCATGATCAAGCGCGGCCTGGCATCGACTGCCATCGCCGCCCTCGCAGTAACGGGCATCCCGGCCCTCGCCGGCACCGCCCACGCAGCAGTCGGCAGCGTGGCCGTCGCCGGTGCAACGGCTGGACCGCCTTCGACCTCGACGAGTTCGCCGCCGGCAGCGACGACCTCGTCGTCACGGTCAAGGAACTGGCGGCACGCCGACCCCGGTCGGCACGGCTGTCGAGTACAACTTCGTCCTCACGCCGGAGGCTGGCGTCGTCCAGCCCGAGACGGGATGGCTACGCCGGTGGCGGCACCACCGGCGCCACGGGCAACGCTGAACCTGACTTCGACCCGGCGGCACCGGCTCGTACACGGTCACGGGTGCGGCACCGTCGGCAGCCAGATCGCCGCCGCGCCGTTCACGTTCGTCGCGGGCGAGGCCGAGATCACTGGGCCGATGGCGCCTCGGCCTCGTCGCCGCGTCAACGGCAGCGACACCTACACCGGCACCCTGGCGCTCAACAACGCCGCCGAAGACCCCGCTCCGCGGCCGTGCCGTCGACGTCGAGCTACGACAACGGCGCCGGCGACGTGATCATGTCACCGCCGCAGTCGCCTCTGTGTACGGCGCGCGTCGACGACGACGACGCCAACGCGACCACCGCCGCCAACGGTCACCTTCTCCGTCGGCCTGACCCGGCACGCCGCCGGCACCCGGTGGCGGCACCTGACTCGCGGCCCCGCTGGAGCGCCGGACCCCGCCTTCAACGACGCGAGGCCGACCTCGACGTCAACTTCGAGCCCGCGCCGGTCGTCAAGTCCGTCACCATCACCAAGAAGGACGTCTTCGCGCGCCGATGCGGTCGGCTCCGGGCAAGCCGGTCGAGCTCGACGTCATCGTCACGAGCGAGGGCCCCGACCCCACCGACGCCGACGACGTCGTGCTGAAGGACTACCCGGTCTCGATCGCGGTCGACAAGGGCTTCCTCAGCCCCGACACCAAGGCGCCGGCCTGACCACGGCGTCACCGACCTGACGCTCACGGCTGGCCAGGACGACGTGGGCGACCTGTTCGGGTTCTACGAGGACCTGGGCAACAGACGAGACCGTCGACACCAGCGACGTACGGCACCAACGCCGCCGGCATCATCGCGACCATCGGGCAGGACGCCGGCTTCAACGACGACGGCCTCGTCGACGCAGACGGTCACCGTGACCGCCGGTGGCAAGTCCGCGACCGAGACGATCAACTACGACGTCGCAGGACTACCTGAACATCCCGGCTGTCGCGTTCCGCAAGGACGGCGGCTCCACCAACGTGCCGGGCTCGGTCGACCTCAAGTTCTACGCGGTTGACCAGTTCGGCAACCTCGTCGGTGACCAGGCCGCGACCATCTCGGACAACACCCCGGTCGCCCGGGTCGTCACCGAGTCGCCCGCGACCACGGACTTCATCAACGACAACCCGGCCGCCACGGCCTCGTCGAGCCAGCCGGTGTCGCAGAACGTCACGGGCACGGTCCAGGCCAAGAAGAACCTGGTCGACGCCGACGGGAACCCGGTTGCCGAGACCACGGCGACCGGTCTACCGGGCACATCGACCCTGGTCTGGACCAAGGGCAAGGCCGGCATCATCGCCAAGCTCAAGGGCATCAACAACGGCGGGAAGGCCGACAAGCTGACCGTCGTCGCCCCGAAGGCGGCCAACGGCGCGACCGTGAAGCTGTTCAAGGTCGTCCGCGGCAAGCTCGTCCCGGCGGGCACCAAGGCCCTCAAGAACGGCAAGGCGTCGTTCACGAAGGCTGACAAGAACGGTGCGGCCAAGACCACCTACGTGGCCAGGGTCTCCGCGACCAGCAAGACCAAGGCTGACACCACTCCCGTTCGCAAGGTGAAGTGATCTAGCCCCAGCACCACCGACACGGTCCGGGCCACTCCTCTTCGGAGAGCGGCCCGGACCGTTCGTCATTTCCCGGGCGGAGCCCTAGTCGAACCGAGAGCGCCGCATCGAGAAGATCCACCGGCGGCGCGGATGCTCGCTCACCGACCACAGCTGGTCGGTCGATGGCCAGTAGGCGATGTCCTCGGGACCCATCGGCGTCGCCCACTTGTGCCGCCGGAACGAGCCGGGCTCGCCGACGTACACCGAACCCGGCATCCGCGGGCCGTGCGAGACGGTCAGGTGGAACCGGCCACGGGCGACCACCGCGCCCTGCATCTGACCCACGCCGTCGTCGAGGCCGGCCGGTCGGGCCAGGCCGTCGTCGGCGGTCTCCAGGAGCCTCGTGTCCTGGTCGATCGGGAAGCGGGCCAGCCGACGGGTCCGGTCGCCGCGGCCGTACTCGCCCGCGACCAGTTCCGGCGGCGACGCGCCGCGGTCGAGCGACATGAAGGAGTAGCGCAGCCGCTCGTGCCCCTCGTCGGTGACGGCCTTGTAGGAGAACCGCACCGGGAGCACGTAGCGGTAGCCGTGGGTCGATGCCGCGGCCACCTCCTCCGGTGCCTGGAAGAGGTCGTCGACCCGGCAGGTGAAGATGCCCTTCGAGGTCGCGGCGATATGCAGGTAGGGCCCGTGCCAGACGATCCCGCCGGCATGGACCCGCAGCGGCACCAGCTGGAGC
This sequence comes from uncultured Actinomycetota bacterium, assembly GCA_963769475.1. GTDB lineage: Bacteria > Actinomycetota > Actinomycetes > Propionibacteriales > Nocardioidaceae > Nocardioides. The sequence continues at coordinate 1,185,285 of CAVYLX010000011.1, forward strand.
TTGCCGTCCTTCAGCTCGGGCACCACGAGCAGCACGTGCCGGTAGCGCCGGGTGTCGAGGTCGTAGAACGTCAGCCGCGATCCCTGGTTGCCGCTCTCGTCACCGGGCAGCTCCTTCGCGTACCAGGCGATCACCACGATCCGGCGCCCTCCGACGGTCTCGTCCTCCGCGGCATCGGCCGAGGTGGTCACACCCTGCGGCCACCAGCGCGGGTCGTGCCGGTCGGCCCGGTCGAAGGTGTACGCGCGGTGCACCTTCAGGGCGCGCATCAAGGACCGGCGCCCACGGCGATCCAGATCCTCGAGCATCACCTCGAGGTCGACCCGGTCGCCGAGCAGCTGGGCGAGGGCCTCGATCTCGTCGACGTTCTCGTCGGTCCTGGTGAGGTGCACTCCCTCGACGTACTGCATGAAGCCAACGTAGAGGGGAGGGGTCTCGATACGGCCTCGCCCAGGGGCTCGGCCTACTCGACCACCGAGATCTCGGTGGTCGAGTAGCGCGAGCGAGGAACGAGCGAGCGTGTATCGAGACGACTACGGTGACCGTCGTGCAGCAGGTGGTGGGCGCGGCGATCGTGCGCGAGGGACGGGTGCTGGCGGCCCGACGGACGAAGCCGTCGGCCGCGGCCGGCCGGTGGGAGTTCCCGGGCGGCAAGGTGGAGGTCGGCGAGTCGCCAGAGCAGGCGCTGGTGCGGGAGATCGCGGAGGAGCTCGGCGTCACCGTTGCAGTGACCGGCTGGCTGGTGGGGGAGGCCCCGATCGGGACCACTCACCTGCTCACCGTCGCGATTTCACAGCTGGTCGAGGGCGACCCCGAGCCGACCGAGCACGACGAGGTCAGGTGGCTGTCTGCTGACGAGCTCGGCGACGTCGACTGGCTCGAGCCCGACCGGCCGTTCCTGGCCGAGCTGAAGGAGATACTGCAGGCGTGAGGGGCATCTTCTTCGACGAGGACCAGGCTCGGGCGGTGGTCGCCCGGTTGGCTGCGGACGGCTACGACGTGGAGCTGGTGCGCGAGCGCCTGGCCGGGGAGGACGACGACGAGGACCACCCCTGGGCCGTGCTCAGCGACGCCCCCGAGATCGTGCTCGAGCTCCTCGTCGACGACTACGACGGCTGGCTGGACGTCGGCCCCGAGGCTCCGCCCAGTGCGCCGCTCGACCTGCCCCAGGCACCCAAGCGGATCAAGCGTCCCTGAGCTCAGCCGGCGTCGCAGTTGACCTCGGCGAGCGCGGCTTCCCGCTCCTCGATCTCGTAGTCGGTGGTGTCCACCTCGCCGTCTGCGAACGCCAGCACGGTCGTGATGCCCGGGTCTTCTCCGGAGATGAAGAATCCGGCCGCCTCCGGACTGCCGGTCTCGGGGGAGCCGCCGCAGTCGGGGCCCTCGGTGAGCTGGGCGTACTCCGGCTCATCGGCGTCGTCGAGCACGTCCTCGAAGGTGCCGGCATCAGTGGCGGAGTCCTGGTCGTCCTCGAGCACGTCGACGGAGAGCTCGAGCTCGTCGGCCACGTTGGAGACGAACATCAGGTGCTCGTCGGGCACCAGCACGACACCCGCCATGTCGGCCCCGGGGTAGGGGCCGATCATCCCGTCGAACTCGGTGTCGGTCGACAGGTCCTCGAGGAAGAGGTGCCGGTGTCCGGAGATCTCGTCCTCCTGGTAGCCGGCGTCCACGAGGTCATCGCCCACGGCATCGAGGTCGAGGTCGTCACTCATCTTGTAGATCCGCCCGAACGTGCGCTCGTCGCTGGTCGCGACGGCCTCCCAGACCACGTCGAGCTCGCTGAACGCCGCCTCCTCCGACATCGGCACCAGATAGGTGGCGAAGCGGGTGGAGGCCAGGAAGTCGCTGTCGACGGCCGCGTCGATGTAGCGGTCGAGGTCGGTCTGGTCGGCACCGGTCCCGATGTCGTCGACCCCCAGTCGCTCGGCTGACGCCTGGCGGTGGGTGATGGTCACGAACGTGGCCTCACCGGGCACCAGCTCGAGGGCGTCGTCGAGGTCGCTGTCGCCGACGCCGTCGACGAGGGCGCACCCGCTCAGGCCGGCGGCGACCAGGATCAGGCAGACAACAATGGCGGCGGGAATACGGAGCACACGCTCATCATTACGCTTCACAACATGACTGAAACACCGCGCCACCGGCTTCTTCTCGTGCACGCCCATCCCGACGACGAGACGATCGGGCAGGGCGCCACGATGGCCAAGTACGTCGCCGAGGGCCGCGGCGTCACGCTGGTCACCTGCACCGCCGGCGAGATGGGCGAGATCCTGGTGCCCGAGCTGGAGCACCTGGCCGCGGACCAGACCGACGGGCTCGGCCAGCACCGCAAGGACGAGCTCGAGGCCGCGATGAAGGAGCTCGGGGTCACCGATCACCGCTTCCTCGGCGGTTTCGGCAACTACCGCGACTCGGGCATGAAGTGGCACGAGGACGGCCACGCCGTCGCGGCCGACGACGTGCACGCCAACGCCTTCTGGAACGCCGACCTCACCGAGGCCGCCGACCACCTGGTCACTGTGATCCGCGAGGTCCGGCCACAGGTGCTGGTGACCTACGACCAGTTCGGCGGCTACGGCCACCCCGACCACATCCAGGCCCACCGGGTCGCGACCTATGCCACCGCGCTCGCTGCGGTGCCGTCGTACAAGCTGGAGCTGGGCGAGCCCTGGGACATCGCCAAGGTCTACTGGGGCGCGATGTCGGAGAGCCGGATGCGGGCCAGCCTCCGGGCGCTGCGCGAAGCCGGCGACACGACGACCTTCGAGGGCATGGACCCCGACGGCCCGCTCCCGCACTTCATCACCCCCGACGAGAACCTCGCCGCCGTGGTCGACGCGCCGGACTACGTCGAGCAGAAGATGTCGGCGATGCGCGCCCACGCCACCCAGATCACCCTGGACGGCCCGTTCTTCGCGCTGTCCAACAAGCAGGGCAACTCGGTGTGGGGCGCCGAGTTCTACCGGATCGCCAAGGGCGAGCGGGGCGAGCTCAACGATGAGGGACTCGAGACCGACCTCTTCGCCGGCATCTGACCGCGACGTGCTGCGCGTCGCCCTCGCCGTGGGCCTGCTGGTCATCGGCCTCGCGGTCGGACTTGCGTCCGCGGCCGTGCACTCCACGTGGTGGGGGCTCCCACTCGCACTGGTGACCACCGCCCTGACCGCGTACGCCGCCCCCGGCGGGTGGGCGGGTCGGCTCCCGTTCGCCCTCGGCTGGGCCGTGGTGGTCGGCGCCGTGGCGGTGCCGCGGGGCGAGGGTGACTTCGTGATCGCCGGTGACGTCAGCGGCTATGCGCTGCTGGGATTCGGGGTCGCGCTCGTGGTCTCGGGCTTTGCCACCCTGCCCACGCCTCGCAACAATGCGCCATCCGGGGCCGGGTCTTCCTAGGATGCCCCGGTGAGCGTCTTCGAGAGCACCACCGCGGAGCCGGCGACCGGCCCCGAGCGCGAGGGCGGCCGGCTGGTCCTGCTGGTCGTCGTCGGCCTGGTGCTGCTCGTCGCCGCGGGCTACACCGCCGCCTACCTCGTGGCCGGCGACAAGGTGCCGCGCGGCACCACCGTCGCGGGCGTCGACATCGGTGGTCGCGAGCAGGGCGCCGCGGTGGAGGCGCTCGAGAGCGGCCTCGCCGACCGGGTCAACGAGCCGATCACGGTGACCGTCGACGGCCAGACCGAGGCGATCCTCCCCGAGGACGCCGGGCTGTCCGTCGACTACGTCGCCTCCGTCGCCGCTGCCGGCGGCGAGCAGTCGTGGAGCCCCGGGCGGCTCTGGGACTACTACACCGGCGGTGAGGACCTCGACGCCGTGGTCAGCGTCGACGAGGTCGCGCTGCAGGCGACCCTCGACCAGCTCACCGATGCGATCGGCACTCCCGCCGAGGACGGGTCGTGGACCTTCGCCGACAACCGGTTCCGAGCCAACGACCCCGTGGTGGGCAGGGGGATCGACCCGGTCGTAGCGCAGGAAGCCATCGTGGCGGCGTACCTCGCCGACGATGCGGATGCCGAGCTCGCGATGACCGACCTCCAGCCCGAGATCGACGAAGCCGACATGCAGCAGGCCCAGGAGTCGTTCATCAATCCGGCGATGTCCGGTCCGGTGACGCTGCTCTTCGGCGACGAGAGGGTGCAGCTGCGGCCACGCGACTACCTCCGCGCGCTCAGCCTCGAGCCGGTCGACGGCGAGCTGGTGCCGACCCTCGACACCGATCAGCTCTCGGCCCTGGTGGACGGCAAGACCAGCGGGGCGGGCAAGCCCGTCGACGCCACTATCCGGATCGTCAACGACAAGCCGAAGGTGATCCCGGCCAAGCCCGGCGTGACCTATGACCCGGCGGACGTCGAGGACGTGTTCCTCGAGCTGGTGGTCGCTCCGGAAGGGGAGCGCGAGGCGAAGGTCAAGGCCACGGTCGACCAGGCCGACTTCACGACCAAGGACGCGCGGGCACTGAAGATCCGCGAAGAGGTCTCGTCGTTCCCCACCTACTTCCCCTACGCCGAGTACCGCAACACCAACATCGGCCGCGCCGGCGAGCTCATCGACGGCACCATCCTCGAGCCCGGTGAGGAGTTCTCCCTCAACGGCATCGTGGGGGAGCGCACGGCCGAGAACGGCTTCGTGCCGGGCTTCATCATCAGCAACGGCATCTTCAAGGAGGACTACGGCGGCGGCGTCTCGCAGATGGCGACCACGATCTTCAACGCCATGTTCTTCGCCGGCCTGAAGGACATCGAGCACAAGCCCCACTCGTTCTACATCGACCGCTACCCGGTGGGCCGGGAGGCCACCGTGGCCTGGGGATCGGTGGACCTGAGGTTCGAGAACGACACCCCCTACGGCGTGCTCATCGACGTCAATGTCACCCCGAGCACCCCCTCGAGCCAGGGCGTGGCGACGGTGCGGATGTTCTCCACGAAGCACTGGGACATCACGACCGACGAGTCGGAGCGCTACGCCTACGTCGGCCCCGGCACCCGGATCCTGGACACCCCGGACTGCTACCCCAACAGTGGATTCTCCGGGTTCCAGATCGATGTCTGGCGCTACTTCCGGAAGCCAGGCGAGACCGAGCTGGACCACCAGGAGAAGTTCCACACCACCTACACGCCCTCCGACACCGTGATCTGCCGCCCGCCGGGTTCGCTCGACCCCGAATAGGCCGACGATTTCGGACGATCCGCGGCTGCCCTCGCCAGTTGTTGCTAGCGTGCGGGCACCGTCACAGGGATGGCACAGCGATCGGGCGCGGTGAACACGACACATGGGGTTCTGAATGAAGTCGACGACCGTGCGCGCCCGTTTGCTGATCGCACTGCTCATGATTGCTGGCAGCCTCTCCGTGGCGCTGGTCGCCGAGGGCGCAAGCGCCGCTCGGCCGTATGCAGTCAACCTGACCGTCGCCGATAGCCGACCCGACGTCGGCGAAGCCGTCCGGCTCAGTGGGAAGGTGACACCGGCAGCGCCCGGCAAGAGAGTGCTGGTGCAGGGCAAGGCGGCCGGCACCGGTTGGGTGACCGTCGCCACCCGGACGCTCTCCAAGCTGTCGACCTTCAAGCTGTCGCTGCGGTTCAACCGCGCCGGTCGGGTCGCGCTGCGAGTCGTGAAGGCCGCCTCGCGCAACCACCCCCAGGGCGTCAGCCGGATCCGTGCCCTCCAGGTCGGTGCCGACCAGGTTCCTCCCCGGATCACCACGACGACGCTGCCTGCGGGCAGCGTCGGTGCTGCCTACTCAGCAACGGTCAGGACGGCCGACCTGCGCGCCGGAGCGTTCACGGTCTCGTCCGGCGCCCTTCCGGCCGGTCTCGTCCTGGACGACCAGACCGGTGACATCACCGGCACCCCGACCATGCCGGGCACCTACAGCTTCGTGGTCCGCTTCACCGACCCGGACGGCCTCTCCGACGCCCAGGCGCTCTCGATCACTGTCAGCAACGCGACCGCACCGGTCATCTCGACGACCTCCCTGCCCAACGGGTCGGTCGGCAGCGCCTACTCGGCGACCCTGCAGACCGTGGGCAACAAGGTCGGGACCTGGTCGGTCACCAACGGCGCACTCCCGCCGGGCCTGACGGGGAACACCAGCACGGGCAGGATCAGCGGCACCCCGACCTCCGCGGGCACCTTCACCTTCACAGCGAAGTTCGTCGAGACCGCCACCGGCCAGTCGGACACGCAGACGCTGTCGATCACGATCACGCCGGCTTCTGCTCCCGTGATCTCGACGAGCAGCCTGCCGGCCGGCGCGGTGGGCACGTCGTACTCAGCGCAGCTGCAGACGGTCGGCAACCAGCCGGGCACCTGGACCAGGACGGCGGGGACCCTCCCGAGCGGACTGGCCCTGAACGCCTCCACCGGGGTGATCAGCGGGACCCCCACCGCCGCCGGCACCTGGAACTTCTCGGTGCGGTTCACCTCGACGAACGGGCTCACCGACACCCAGGCCCTCTCGATCCTGGTCGACCCGAACACGGCACCGGTGATCGCGACGACCACGCTGCCCGACGGCGCGATCGGCGTGCCCTACTCGCAGACGCTGACCACGAACGGCAACCGGGCCGGCACCTGGTCGAGGACATCGGGGTCATTGCCGCCGGGTCTGACGCTCAACGGCACGACCGGGGTGATCAGCGGAACCCCCACCACGGCAGGCACCTTCTCCTTCGTGGTGCTGTTCACCGCGGCCGGTGGGCTCACGGACTCGCAGTCACTGTCGATCAAGATCGTGTAGGGACCGGGTCACGTGACGGCCATCATCGCCTGTCGTTGACCTGACATGCGCAACCTCCTCGGTGTCCTGACGATCGTGCTGCTGGCGACCCTCGGGGTCGCGGGACCTACACACGGGGAGGGAGCGCTGCCCCAGTTCCCGACCGCGCCCGAGGGTGATGTGTCTGGGGTGAACGACTGGTCGTGCGAGCCCACTTCCAACCGCCCCCGACCGGTGATCCTGGTGCACGGAACCATCGGCGACCGTCGGCATCTCCTGGAGAAGCTCTCGACATCGATGCTGGAGGAGGGCTACTGCGTCTTCTCCCTCGACTACGGCAACCGCGGGCTGGAGGAGATCTCCCGCTCGGCCAAGCAGCTGAAGACCTTCACCCAGCGGGTGCTGCGCGCGACCGGTGCTGCGAAGGTCTCGATGGTCGGCCACTCACAGGGCGGGATGATGCCGCGCTACTACATCAAGTTCCTCGGTGGCGCCCGCTACGTCGACGACCTGGTCGGCATCGCGCCCTCCAACCACGGCACCGCCCTCACCGGGGCCGGAGGACGCAACATCCTCTCGGACCTCGTCTCCCGTCTGGTGGGCAAGGTCTGCCAGGCCTGTCTGCAGCAGGGCGCCGGCTCGGCGTTCCTGACCCGGCTCAACACCGGAGACGAGACGCCGGGCAAGGTGAGCTACACCCAGATCACCACGCGCTACGACGAGGTGGTGGTCCCGCACACCTCCGGCTACCTCGAGACCGGCCCGCGCACCACCAACGTCACCATCCAGGGCCTGTGCCGGAGCGATCTCGCCGAACACCTGCTGATCCCGCTCAGCAACACGACGATCGCGGTCACACTGGACGCCCTGGGCCGCAGGGGACCGGCCCGGCCGTCGGCCGAGCTCGGCTGCTGACGGGAATTCGCGTCGCCGACGAGCGTGCTTTTGTTGCACCGCAACGGAGTTTCGACAAGATCACCGTCCTCGAAGGTTCCGAGGAGGTCATGATGACGCAGCGAGCGGGCACTGTGATCCCGCGCGCCAGAGTTCGGGTCGAACAACGGGCCCGGCTTGAAGCGGGTGAGGAAATCTCACCTTGCTCCCTCTCGAAAGGAACAGCATGAAAAGCAGCGGCATCAAGCGGACCATGGCGGTCTTCGCCATCTCCGCAGTGGCAGTGGCCGGTATCCCGGCCCTCGCCGGCATGGCGAAGCCATCCCGGTCGACGACGCAGGTAGAGGACGCGCGGACGGCCCGACGACGTCGTGCTCTTCAACGACAGCTTCTACGACATCTCGGCCAAGCCTGACGGCACCGACAGCACCGTGCGCCTCGAGGCCGGCGGCGGGACAACGTCGGCCCAGGTGCGGTTCCAGTGCTCGCATCAACGGCGGCGCCTTCGCCGACATCGCCGACGGTCCCAGCCGCAACGACGACGGCGACTTCTCCACCGAGTGGACCGCTGCCGCCATCGTGCGTGCCCCGGTCGATCGAGATCCGCGATCCGGGACTTCACCGGCTGGCGTCCCGGCGCAGTCAGGACCTCAGACGACCGTGAGGTCCTGCGGACGCGACCGCGACGACGACGAGGCGATCAACATCGCCACCGGCACGGACAAGGGCTACTTCCAGGACCCTGACGTTCGGCGACTCAGCACGCTCGGCGTCACGGGCACCACGACGGACGACAGCACCCGCCCGGCGAACCGAGCCCTTCTTGGCCACGAGGGCGACGGCAACGGTGGCTTCTCGGCGACACGGAGATCGAGGGCGGTGCGACGCCACCGCGGCGACCGGCACCTTCAACAGCGTCCTGAGGCTTCGCGAGCCTGCCCGTACCACTTCGACCGACCCGACCTGCCGCCCGCAGGAGCCCGACCAGATCGTGGTCGAGCGTGGACCGACGCCGACCCGGTCACCGACGACACCGCAGGACTTCGAGACCTTCACGCTCTGCGAGCAGACGCTGACCTCGCTGACGGTGACCGCGATCGACGACGGCACCAGCACGGCGCCCGACCCGGCCGACATCACGGTCACGGTGCTGGACCAGAACGGTCAACCCGATCGCCGGCGCCGACGTCTTCGCACAGCCTCGCGGACGGGACCTTCGCCGGTGCCGGCACCGACGGCCGACGGTAGAGGGTCACGTCGCGGTGCCGCAGAACCCGAGCATCACGCGTACTTCTACGCTGAACGCCGGACCGGGCCCTGCAACGGCCTTCTCGCCGGCTGCCGGCGACAAGCGCTCGCCGAACCTGACCCGAGACCGCGACCGTCATCGATCATCGATCACCCCGCCCGGGGTGCAACGTGCCGGTCGGCACGCTCGGTGACCGAGACCGTCACGGTCAAGGACGGTGCCGGCAACCCGCTCGTGAACGAGACCGTCCGGTTCACCCGCACCGGTCCCGGCGGCGCAGTCAGACGTGGCGTTCCGCACCACCAACGCCAGCCGGCCAGGTGACCTACACGTTCAACTGCAACCAGGCCGGCAACGCGAACGTCCAGGCGGCGATCGAGGACCCGAACTCCGCCGCTCGACCCGAACGACACCTTCAACCGTCGGCGCAACGACACGGTCGTCTGCGGCACGGTCGCCGCCGGCGCCCAAGGAGTCGATCAACCCCTCCATCAAGGGCAAGAACGTCTCCGGTGGCGAGGACCTGATCACGGTCCGGGCCAAGAAGGCCAACGGCGCCGCGGTCAAGATCTACAAGATCGTCGGTGGCAAGCGGGTGCTGGTGAAGTCCGGCAAGCTGAACGCCAACGGCGTCCTGAAGGTCCGGGTCAACGACACCAACGGCAACAACATCACGGCGTACAAGGCAGTGGTTTCGCCTACGTCTGACACCAAGCGCGGGGTCACCCAGCGCCGCAACTGGCTAAGTCTCTCTGACCTAGTCGCAAGACAAAGGGCGGGTCCCGGGTCAGGTCACGACGACTGACCCGGGGCCTACTCCCCCTTGGGGGCCTCGGCTCCCGCATCCCCCGAGATTTGGCACCACCTAAGTCGGGACACCTGGTCGCGGTCCGGACCGTTCTCTTAAGCGCCGCTGCGTGGGAACGGTCCGGATCGCCCCAAGACGATCAAGAGCCCCACCGGCCTCGCCGGTGGGGCTCTTGCTTGTTCGATCGTCAGCCGGCAGGGGTGAGGTAGCGGTAGCGGTGGTGCTCTCGGAAGCCGAGCCGCCCGTAGAGCCCGATCGCAGGCTCGTTGTCGCCCAGCACCTGCAGGTACGCCGTCGTCGCCCCCTGCTCGGCTCCCCACTCGAGCAGGCTCGCCATCAGCGCGAGCCCGAGACCCCGCCGGCGGTGGTCCGGGTGCACCTCGAGGCCGCGGAACCCCACCCAGTCGTCGGCGTACGCCGCCACGCCGGAGGCGACGTCGCCGATCCGGGCGGTCGCGAGTCCGGGGGTCTCGACCAGCTCGACCACCGGGGTCTCGACCAGCTCGACCACCGCTGAGCGGAGGGCCTGGGCGACGCCGGCCACCATGAACACCGTGTCGGCGTCGTGGCTCTCGAGCACCCACCCGCGCTCGCGGAACAGCTCGTCCTCGGCCGAGTCGGGCAGCACCGCGGCGACCGGCCGTTCGTAGAACGCCTCGACCAGGTCCGCGTCACCCGCCACTCCCGACGGCCCGAAGGCGAGCACCGAGTTGGCGCGGCGGGCGGAGTGGGTGGGGGAGCGGCGGAGCACCCAGTCGCCGATGGTCTCGGTCTCGAGATCAGGGAAGAGCGCGAAGGCCCGCATCTGCGCCTCCCGAGGTGACACGCGCTGCCGCACCGAGGGACGCGGTGGCACGGGCTTGCCGGAGACGATGTCGGCCAGCGCAATCGTGACGGGCGGACCGGACTCGGGCTGCACGACGCAGAGACCGTCGCCCCACGACGTACAGACGCCCAGGAGGTCGGTCATCGCGGGGCCGCCGCTGGGGCCGGTCTCGCCGCGCAGGACCCGCCGGATCACCACCCGCTTGCCGACGACGTGGGGACCCAGTGTGTGCCCCGACACATCGCTGTCTGCATGCTGGGGTGTCTGCGCGTCGCCCACGCCGGGATACTAGGCTGGCCATGCTCGCTCACCTCAGTCGGAGGAGGAACAGGTGACCTACGTCATCGCCCAGCCTTGTGTCGATCTCAAGGACCGTGCCTGCGTCGACGAGTGCCCGGTCGACTGCATCTACGAGGGCAAGCGGATGCTCTACATCCACCCCGACGAGTGCGTCGACTGCGGGGCCTGCGAGCCCGTCTGCCCGGTCGAGGCGATCTTCTACGAAGACGACACGCCGGAGCAGTGGAAGGAGTACTACGACGCCAACGTCCACTTCTTCGACGACCTCGGCTCGCCCGGCGGTGCCGCCAAGATGGGCGAGATCGACAAGGACCACGCCCTGATCTCGGCTTTGCCCCCGCAGGAGCACGACGAGTGAACCCCCGGGAGCCCGTCTCGGCCCGGCTCCCCGACTTTCCCTGGGACAAGCTGACGGCTCAGGCCGCCACTGCCCGCGCTCATCCCGACGGCATCGTCGACCTCTCGGTCGGCACTCCGGTCGACCCCACCCCCGAGGTGGTCCAGGCCGCGCTCCGGGCGGCGGCCGACTCTCCGGGCTACCCGGTGACTGTCGGCCGCGAGGAGACGCGCCAGGCGTGCCTGGACTGGCTCGCGCGGCGCCATGGCGTGACCGGGCTCGGCCTCGACCAGGTGCTGCCGGTGATCGGTTCCAAGGAGCTGATCGCCTCGATGCCCTCACACCTGGGTCTGGGCGCCGGTGACCTGGTCGTCTACCCCGAGCTCGCCTATCCCACCTACGAGGTCGGTGCGGTCCTCGCCGGCGCCCGGGCGGTCGCCACCGACTCCCTGACCTCGCTCGGCCCGGAGACGCCTGCCCTGCTCTGGCTGAACTCCCCGTCGAACCCGACCGGCCGGGTGCTCCCCGTCGAGCACCTGCGCAAGGTCGTGGACTGGTGCCGCGAGCGCGGCACCCTCCTGGTCTCCGACGAGTGCTACCTCGAGTGCGCCTGGGACGCTGCGCCGATCTCGGTGCTCCACCCCGACGTCTGCGGCGGCTCGAGCGAGGGCATCCTGGCGGTGCACTCGCTGTCGAAGCGGTCCAACCTCGCCGGCTACCGCTGCGCGTTCGTGGTCGGCGACGCCTCGGTGATCGGTGAGCTGCTCGCCGTACGCAAGAACCTCGGGCTGCAGCTGCCCGGCCCGCAACAGCACGCGATGGTCGCGGCCCTGGCCGACGACGTACACGTGGCCGAGCAGCACCAGCGCTACGCCGACCGGCGGGCGATGCTGCGTACGGCGTTCGAGGGTGCGGGCTTTCGCGTCGACCACTCCGAGGCGTCGCTCTACCTGTGGGTCACGCGCGGGGAAGGCTGCTGGGACACCGTGTCCTGGCTGGCCGAGCGCGGCATCCTGGCCGCGCCTGGCGACTTCTACGGCACGGCCGGCGCCCAGCACGTGCGCGTCGCCTTCACGGCCACCGACGAGCGGGTCGCCGCAGCTGTGGCTCGCCTGGGGTCTTCGGTGGTCGAGTAGCGCGAGCGAGGAACGAGCGAGCGCGTATCGAGACCTAGGCGGAGATCAGCTGGTCGTGGCCGTCGGGCGTCAGGTAGTGGCCGTCGTCGAACAAGATGACGCCGTTGCAGAGTCGGCACCAGCCCTGGTCGCTGCGGTCGGCAACCACGTGGGCGCTGCAGCAGTTGGTCGCGTCCGTGGCCGGACAGGCGGGCGAATGAGTGCACGTCATTGTGTGGGTCCCCTCCCCAGGGGGTTGGATTTTCTTGAACGTTCCAATGAAACGACAGATCCGCCCGGATCGCAGCATCTTTAAGAGATCTGTGGAGGGCGTGTCGCGGGCCTCATTCGGTCTTCCAGTAGACGAAGTCGTCCGAGCCGCCCGGGTGGTAGGAGATCCGCTCGATCTCGCGCCCGTCGGGCACCAGGATGATCGTGCACGCCTCGACCGTCTCGCCCGCTGCCAGGTCGTCCGGGAGCTGGGGGCAGGGCGCGAACTCCGTGCCTCCGCCGAAGTCCATCAGGATCAGCGCGGAGATCAGGTTGCCTTCGGGGTCCTCGGCGCCAGGCGAGCGCAGGGCGACACCCGCGTCACTCTCGTTCACGAACTCCACGTCGACGTAGTACGCCGCTGAGGACTTCTCGTCCGGGTCGAGGGTGAACCCCGCGTCCTCGAGGTCGCTGGTGGCGCCCTCGCGGACTGCCGTCACTGCGACGGTGCCGCTGCCTGCGGCCTCGGCCTGGTCGTCGTAGAAGTCGATCTCGACAGCCTTGCCGAGCTCGTGCTCGTCCTCGCCGGAACAGGCCGTGAGTGCAGCTGCGGCGAGGAGCGTGACGAGAAGGGTGAAGAGCCGCCGCAGTGAGAATCGGGGTGTCGTGCCGTCCATGAGGTGTCCTTTGCAGTCGGGAGAGTGGGCACCCGAGCGCGGCACCCCCGCCTGTGGGGCGAGGATGCCGCGACCCGGGAGGTGACGTCAGCGGCGGATCCGCCAGTTCCAGGCCGCCGGAGTGGCGTCCTGGTTGCCGGCTGCGTCGGTTGCGCGCACCCGGAACACATGACGGCCGACGGCCAGCCGCGTGTGGGTCCGCGGCGACTTGCACAACGCCCAGGCACGGTTGTCGAGGCGGCACTCGAACCTCGCACCGGCCTCGTTCGCGCTGAACGTGAACTTGGCGCGGCGAGCCGTCGTCTTGGCCTTGGGGTGACCGGTGATCGACGTGTTCGGCGCAGTCGTGTCCGCGCTACCGGAGCCCAGGTCGAAGGACATCAGGAAGCTGTCCAGGTAGCCCGAGTGGCCAGTCAGGTCGTCGTGGATGTACATCCGCCAGGTGCCGTTCGGGCTGAGACCGTCCAGCACGCTGAGTGACGTGGCGTACGGGCCAGGCGGTGCCGGCGCCGGAAGCGAGTCCGCTGGTCCGTGGTCCGTCGGGCGGTAGTTGACCCCGCTGCCACCCGAGCCGGTGTTGCAGATCCCCACTTCGGGCATCGCCGGGTCGTCGTCGTTGAAGCGGAACGACGTGCCGTTGGGCACGGGGAGTCCACCGCAGGCGTCCGACATCAGCAGCACCTTCTGGCCGGTGGGTGCGACGAGGAGCACGTCGAGGTCGTCCGGTCGGCTGTGGCTGAGGTTGCGGAGGTAGACGAAGACGTCCCGGATCCGGCCGTTCTGTCCGGTCACCGTCTGCTCCACCGGGTACGGCGACGCCGGACCGGCGCCGTCGGCATTTGCCGGGATCACGATCGATCGCGACTGGGTGGTGATGATCAGCCGGAACCCGTTCAGAATGACGCCGTGGTCGGAGCCGTTGCCGGGACGGTTGGTGTCGTCGGCCACGTAGAGCCGCCACGTGCCGTTGGGGTTCTCGCCGTCGAACGTCGACAGCGTGCGTGAGTACGGCCCTGCTGGGGCCGGCGCCGGGAACTCGGGAACGCCGCCGATCGACCAGTCGGTGGGGCGGTAGCTGCCGGACCCGCAGCTGAGCGGGTCGGTGGTCGTCACGGGGAAGTTGGTGGGGGCCTCGTCGTCGATGGTCCAGTAGGACCGGCTCACGCTGTAGCTCCCCAGGCACGAGTCGGAGTAGAGCTGAACCGCAGTCCCCTTCGGCGAGACCAGGAGGATCTCGATGTCGGAGGGGACGCCGAACGTCAGGTTGTCGAGGTCGACGTTGATGTCGGTGATCGGCCCGTCGATGCCCCACTGGGTCAGCGTCGACGGGTAGGGAGTCACCGACTGGGTGGGCGCGGTCGTGCTCGCCTGGTTGATGATGATCGCGGCCGGGTTTCTGGGAGCGCTGGTGCCCGCTTCGGCAGCGGGCCCGGCCGCCACGAACAGGCCTCCGGTCACGGCAAGTCCGAGGGCGGCCGCCGCGTAGCGTTTGCGATTGGCTGTGCGGTTCATGATGGTCCTTTCGTCGAGAGCCCTCCGGGACACACCCTGGATCCGCGCGGCGTCAGGATCATCGGGAGATCTCCCCAACCTGAAATCCCTATCCCCACTCACGCCGTCGCCCCCGTCATCTTCGCGAGCATGTGATCCAACACGCGGGTGTGCTCGGCCTGGGGGCTGAACAGGATCACCTCCGCGTCGCGCTCGACGCGGACGCTGTGACCGGCCGGCCAGTGGAAGAGGTCGCCGGTTGCGCAGCTCTCGTGGCTGCCGTCGGCGTAGGAGACCACGACCTCGCCGTCGATGAGGTAGCCCCAGTGCGGGGCCTGACACAGATCGCCGTCGAGGCCCTCGAGGAGCGGAGCGATGTCGGTGCCGGCGCCGAGGCTGAAGTACTCGGCGCTGAGCGTGCCCGCGGCCTCGCCGAAGCCCGGCAGCTGGCGTGCCTTGGCGCCGGGCACGTCGATCTTGGTGGGGATCTGGTCCTTGGTGATGTGCATGGTCATGCCTTTCTGAGGGGAGGGACCGAACACATCACAGGCGTGACAATCGGTGTCACAATGCGACAGTGACGAGCCTCGCCTCGGCCAGGGCCGCTCTCGAGCGCGGAGACTTTCACGAGGCGTTGGGCCTCCTCGTCGACGTCCCCGACGCGGCTGGGGACGTAGAGGCGCTCGAGCTGCGGGCCGCCGCGTCGTACGGTGCCGGTGAGTTCGAAGCCGCGGTGTCGGCCTGGGAGGCGCTCTACTCGCTGCACGCCGCAGCCGGCCGCGACGAGGAAGCGGCGTGGGCGGCCGCGCGAGTCGCGCTCAATCTGCTGGTCGAGAGCGGGATGCTGGCTCCCGTTCGCGGCTGGGTCCGCCGGGCAGAGCGGTTGGTCGACGGCGTGCCCGTCGGGCGGGTGCACGCGTTGTTGGCGATCGTGCGCACCTACGAGCGGTTCCTGTCGGGTGACCCCGACGCGGCCCGCGAGCACGCCCAGCAAGCGGTCGAGCTGGGCACGGAGTTCGGCGTCGACCCCGCCCGCGGGCTCGGCCAGATCGCGCTGGCCCGGCTGCTGATCCACGAGGGCCGGCTCGCTCAGGGGGTCGAGCTGCTCGACGAGGTCGCCTTCAGCCTGATGGCCGGGGAGTTCGACCCGCTGACGACCGGCAACATGTACTGCGAGCTGATCTGCGCCGCGCAGTGGGTCCACCTGCTCGACCGGGCCCGCGAGTGGACCGAGGTCATGGAGCGGTGGCGACACGGGCCGGCGTACGCCGCCATCCACGGCCGCTGCCGGGTCCACCGGGCCGAGCTGCTGCGCCTGTCCGGGCCGGCTGCTCGTGCGGAGGAGGAGGCGCTGGGGGCCTGCGCCGATCTCCGGCCCTGGATGCGCAGGGAGTTCGGCTGGCCGCTGGTCGAGCTGGGCAACATCCGGCTGCGGCGCGGCGACCTGCTCGGTGCCGAGGAGGCGTTCCTGGGCGCGCACGAGCGGGCCTGGTCGCCGCACCCGGGGCTGGCGCTGCTGCGCCTGGCGCAGGGGGAGCATCGACATCGCGCAAGCCTTGATCGCTGATGCCATCGAGCACCCGTCGGAGGTGCCGTGGAAGGAGCGGCCGCCGTTCGGGGACCTGTGGCTGGCGCCGCTGCTGGACGCCCAGGCGCAGATCGCCGCGGCCGCCGGTGACCTCGAGACGACCAGGGTCGCGGCTCGGGCCCTGCGCGCCATCGCCGACACCTACCCGACCCCGTCGCTCGCCGCCGGCGCCGCCCTCGCCGAGGGGCGGGCAGCGCTGCTCGCCGGCGAGACGAGCGAGGCGATCTCGGCCTGCACGGCGGCCGTGGCGCACTGGGTCGAGCTCGGCGCTCCCTACGAGGCCGCGAGCGCACGGCTGGTGCTCGGGGAGGCCCACGCCCGGGCCGGCAACCTGTCCCGGGCTCACCAGGAGTGGTCCGCGGCGGAGGCCGGTTTCGCGGAGTTCGGGGCCGAGACGTGGGCCAGGCACGCCGCGGGCCTGGTCTCGGGCGACGCCGGCCGGCGCCCGGACCGTCGGCGGCCGTGTTCCGGCTGGTCGGCGACAACCGGATGATCTGTTTCCGCGGGGTCGAGGTGTCGATGGTCGACCTCAAGGGCTTCCGCTACCTCGAGCGGATGCTGGCCGAGCCGGGCCGGGAGTTCCACGCGCTGGACGTTGTCGCCGTCGAGCAGGGCACGCGTAGCGGCGCGCAGCGAGCGCGGGCCTGCCGGTGCTCGACGACCAGGCCCGGGCGGCGTACCGACGTCGACTGGCGGAGATCGAGGAGGACATCGACGACGCGGTCGCGATGAACGACCCCGGCCGGCAGGCGCTGGCCGAGCGCGACCGGGACTTCCTGGTCGCGGAGCTGTCCGGCGCCCTCGGCCTCGGGGGTCGCGAGCGCCTCACCGACGGAAGCGCGGAGCGGGCCCGCACCAGCGTGACGCGGTCCCTGCGCTATGCCTTGGGCAGGCTCGCCGAGCACCATCCCGACCTCGGCGCGCACCTCGACCGCACCGTGCGGACCGGCATCTACTGCAGCTACCAGCCCGACCCACTCACCCCGATCGCGTGGGAGCTGTCGGGCTGAGATCGCTAGCGGCTCAGGCGAAGACGTCGACGTGCACGTGGTCGCGGTGCTCCAGGATCGCCTGGTCGCCGTCGCGTGACGGCGGGTCGTAGTCGCGCCAGCCCTGGTCGGAGCGGCGAGCGGTCCAGATCCGGTCGTCGAAGATCACCGTCTGCACGTTGAGCCGCGCGGCCTGGGCCACGAAGTACTGCGCCATCGCCCAGCCGCGGAGGTTGTTGGGGCCGCTGATCGGTCGCAGGAAGATGTCGACGGCCCGGCCCTCGTAGTGCGTCGAGCCGGACATGTGGCCGCCACCGACGCCGCCCGGCTCGAACCCGCCGAGCTGCAGGTCACCGAACATGCCCAGTGCCTCCTGGCGCACGGCCTCGGCCCTCTCGGTCAGGCCGCTGTCGGTCAGCGCCGGGTCGGAGGAGTCGACGTCGTCGGAGATCTCGCAGCTGAAGCCTTCGGGGGAGTGGCCGGTGAGGGCCGACGCGATCGCCCGGGCGTCGGCCTCGTGGTCGGCGTACGCATCGGGGAAGCCGGAGCGCTGCACCGCCTGGGCCGCGACCGTGATCTCCATCGACTCGTAGCCATCGATCTCGAGCAGGGCGTCGTAGAAGGCGTTGGTGGCGTAGACCGGGTCGAGGATCTCCTGGACGGAGCCCCAGCCCTGGGAGGGGCGCTGCTGGAAGAGCCCGACCGAGTCGCGGTCACCGTGCTCGACGTTGAAGAGGTCCGACTCCTGGTACGCCGTCGCGAGCGCGATCGAGGCCGCTCGGGCCGGCAGGCCGCGGCGTACGGAGATGGCGGTGATCAGCGAGGCGTTCTCGGCCTGCTCCTGGGTCAGCTCGACCCGCCGGCCGTCGACCTCGGCCGTGCACTCGTCGTCGTTCCTGAGGAGATCTGTCCCCGACGTCAGCACGCCGTAGCCCACCGCGGCCACGATCCCCACCGCCGCCACGGCGAACAGCGCCGGACCACCCCTCTTCATGCAGCAAGTGTCCGGGTGGGCTCAAACGGCAGTCGTCAGGTCCGACCGTGGTTGAGGTGCGAGCGCAGCGAGCCTCGAAACCACTCAGCCGACGCCAAGGCTCGCTTTGCGTCAGTTCTGGTGCAGGTCTGCGTTGAGCTTGATGCCGTCGCCCTGCCACGGCACGGCCTCGACGGCGCCGGTGACCGAGTTGCGGCGGAAGAGGACGTTGCTGGCGCCCGAGAGCTCGAGCGCCTTGATCACCTTGGGCTTGCCGTCCATGTCGAGCATGGTCACCTTCGTGCCGGCGGTGACGTAGCAACCGGCTTCGACCACGCAGTCGTTGCCGAGTGAGATGCCGAGGCCGGCGTTGGCGCCGACCAGGCAGCGTTCGCCCACGGAGATGACCTCCTTGCCGCCGCCGGAGAGGGTGCCCATGATCGACGCACCGCCGCCGACGTCCGAGCCGTCGCCGACCAGCACTCCGGCCGAGATCCGACCTTCGACCATCGAGGTGCCGAGCGTGCCGGCGTTGAAGTTGACGAAGCCTTCGTGCATCACGGTCGTGCCCTCGGCCAGGTAGGCGCCGAGCCGGACGCGGTCGGCGTCGGCAATCCGGACGCCGGTCGGTATCACGTAGTCGACGAGGCGAGGGAACTTGTCGACGCCGAACACCGTCACGTGCTGGCCGCCTGCCCGTAGCCGGGCCCGGGTCTCCTCGAAGCCATCGACCGCGCAGGCCCCCGCCGAGGTCCAGACGACGTTGGCGAGCAGGCCGAAGATGCCGTCCAGCGAGATCGAGCGGGGTACGACGAGTCGCGACGACAGCAGGTGCAGCCGGAGCCACACGTCCTCGGTGCTCGCGGGCGCGGCCTGGAGGTCGGCGATCTCGACCAGCCGGACCTCGCGGGTGACCCCGCGGGCCTCGTCGGCGCCGGCCAGCGCTCTCAGCGACTCCGGAGCCTCGCTCCCGTCGGCCGCGCCGAGCGCGGGGGAGGGGAACCAGACGTCGAGCACGTTGCCGGCGCGGTCGAGGGTGGCGAGGCCGTGGCCCCAGGCGGTGGTTGGTGTGTCGCTCACGTGCCGAGACTCTACGGAACCGTCCGGGGCGTTGCGTCAGGCGACCACGTCGATGCCCGTGTCGGCTGCAACCGACCGGAGGCGCTTGTCGCGGGTCCACAGTCGTGACCCAGCGGTCAGTCGAGTCGCAGCGAGCAGGCCGGCGTCCACGTAGCCGATACCGCGTCCGGAGAGCTGCGAGTCCTCGATGAGCCCGAGCACCTCGTGATCGGTGGCCACGATGGCCCGAGGGAGCTGTCCTAGCAGTGGGAGCACAGTGCTGCGGTGCCCGAGGTTGCCCAGCGCGATCTCACCGAGCACGGCCGGATGCATCAGCACTTCGTTGCGTTCCAGTGAGGCTGCGAGCTCCGCGTCTCCTCGATGAAGGTGATCGACCCAGACCGAGGTGTCGACGAGGATCACGCGACGCCGGTCCGCCGTCGCGGGGTCTTCGTCAGGCCGGGCTCGCTACCGCCGAGCAGAGCCAAGCGTCGGGCGCTCTCCCGCTCGATCAGTGCGCGCAGGGCTTCTCGCAGGAGGGCGGTGCGCTCGTTGGTGCCGGTCAGTCTCGCGGCCTCGGCCAAGAGGTCTTCGTCCAGCACGACGGTGGTGCGCATGAGGCACTCCTTCAGTCATCGTTTGATGACCTACTCTACTCCGCCCGTGGACGTGGAAAGCCTTCTCCACAGGCGCCACGCGACCTCACTCGCCGGTGCGGCCGTCGATGCACTCGCGCAGCAGGTCGGCGTGGCCGAGGTGGCGGGCGTACTCCTCGATCATGTGCACCAGCACCTCGCGCAGCGCGATCGGGCCGTCGTCGTGCGTGCCCTCGAGATCCAGCGACTCGGCCGCGTCGACGAACTCCTGCGCATGGGCGACCTCGCGGCGCCACGACGCCCAGGCGTCGTCGACCACGGCCGGGTCGGCCACGGCGCCGTTGAAGTCGAGGTCGCGGTCCTCCTCGGTCCGGTAGAGCCGCGGCAGGTCGAGCTGGTGCCCCATCACCCGGCGGAACCACGAGTGCTCCACCTTGGCCAGGTGGCGGACCAGCCCGAGCAGCGACAAGGTCGAGGGCGGCACCGAGCGCGTGGCCAGCTGCTCCGCGTCGAGGTCCTCGCACTTGCGCTCCAGGGCGTGGCGGTAGTGGTTGAGGTACTCCAGGAGGGTTGCGCGTTCGCCGACCGGGTTCGCGTGCTGTTCGGACATCGCCACAACCTAGTTGCGACCACAATGGGGTCATGTCCCGCCCGGTCTTCGTGCTCCACGAGCACCACAAGCCGCAGCACCACTTCGACCTGCGGCTCGAGGAGGACGGCGTGCTGCGCTCGTGGGCCGTGCCGCGCGGGATGCCCGACGACCCTGCGCACGACCGCCTCGCGGTGGCGGTGTCGGACCACGACCTCGAGCATGCGACGTACACCGACGAGCACAAGTCGATCGCCGACCACGGCTGGTGGGAGCTGGTCGACCGCAACAAGCGGCGGTTCGTCTTCGAGCTGCACGGCGAGAAGCACGTACGCCGCTATGCGCTGATCGACACCGGCTCGGACTGGCTGCTCCACCTGACCAAGGCGCAGCCGTAACGGATTGGCCGCCGGTGGGCGTCGGGCGATAGCCTGAGGACACAGGCGTTCGAGCCGTCATCAGCGGTGAGCCTCCGGAAGAACAGAGCTTCGGCTCTCAGTAGAACCGGACGGGTAGGCCCGTCACAGCCGTGAACGAGTGGCTCGCCGGTAGGTGAGCAAGCGAGGTGGTACCGCGGCAGACGTCGTCCTCGTACGACGACTAGCACGCAGGAGAGAACCACCCATGGCCTATCCGTTGGTCTCCACGACCGAGGACAGCACGGTCCCGTCGAGCCCGAAGTT
Source organism: uncultured Actinomycetota bacterium (assembly GCA_963769475.1). Taxonomy (GTDB): domain Bacteria; phylum Actinomycetota; class Actinomycetes; order Propionibacteriales; family Nocardioidaceae; genus Nocardioides. The sequence goes on from CAVYLX010000011.1 coordinate 1,206,378, forward strand.
CCCGGCGATCGAGGAGCGGGTGCTCGCCTACTGGCACGCCGACGGCACCTTCCAGGCGAGCATCGACCAGCGCGCCGCGGGCGACGACGGCGCCAACGAGTTCGTCTTCTACGACGGCCCGCCGTTCGCCAACGGCCTGCCGCACTACGGCCACCTGCTGACCGGCTACGTCAAGGACGTGGTGCCGAGGTTCCAGACCATGCGCGGGCGCCGGGTCGAGCGCCGCTTCGGCTGGGACACCCACGGCCTGCCCGCCGAGCTCGAGGCGATGCGGCTCAACGGCATCAAGACCACCGACGAGATCGTCGAGATGGGCATCGACAAGTTCAACGAGGCCTGCCGCGAGTCGGTGATGAAGTACACCGGCGAGTGGCGCGAGTACGTCACCCGCCAGGCGCGCTGGGTCGACTTCGACAACGACTACCGGACGATGAACCCCGACTACATGGAGTCGGTGATCTGGGCCTTCAAGAGCCTCTACGACAAGGGCCTGGTCTACGAGGACTTCCGGGTCCTGCCCTACTGCTGGAACGACGAGACGCCGCTGTCCAACCACGAGCTGCGGATGGACGACGACGTCTACCAGATGCGGCAGGACCCTGCGGTCACCGTCGGCTGCCGGCTAGCGAGACACGGGGAGTGCTCGCGCTCGTCTGGACGACGACGCCGTGGACGCTGCCGTCCAACCTGGCGATCATGGTCGGCGCCGACATCGACTACGTCGTGGTGGAGTCCGACGCGACCGGCGCCACCGAGCGCTACCTCATCGCGGAGCCCCGGCTGGCGGCGTACGCCCGAGAGCTGGGCGAGGATCCGGTTGTCGTGGAGCGGGTCAAGGGCGCCGACCTGGTCGGCCGCACTTACACCCCGCCGTTCTCCTACTACCTCGGGCGGGAGAACGCCTTCCGGCTGGTCGAGGCCGAGTTCGTCACCACGACCGACGGCACCGGGCTCGTGCACACCGCCGGTGCCTTCGGTGAGGACGACAAGATCATCACCGACCGCGAGAACATCGAGGCGGTGATGCCGGTCGCCAAGGACGGGCGCTTCACCCACCCGGTCGACGAGTACGCCGGCATGCTGGTCTTCGACGCCAACCTGCACATCATCGACCACCTCAAGGCGGCCACCGCGGGCGAAGCGGCCGGGTCGGTCTCGCCCGGCACCGTGCTGCTGCGCCGCGAGACCTACGACCACTCCTACCCGCACTGCTGGCGCTGCCGCGAGCCGCTCATCTACAAGGGCGTCGAGTCGTGGTTCGTCGAGGTGACCGCGGTCAAGCAGCGGATGGTCGACCTCAACCAGGACATCCGCTGGGTGCCCGACCACATCAAGGACGGCCAGTTCGGCAAGTGGCTGGAGAACGCCCGCGACTGGTCGATCACCCGCAACCGGTTCTGGGGCTCCCCGGTGCCGGTGTGGAAGAGCGACGACGCGGCGTACCCGCGGATCGACGTCTACGGCTCCTTCGAGGAGATCCAGCGCGACTTCGGCCGGCTGCCCACCAACCCGTTGACGGACAACGACGAGCCCGACCTGCACCGCCCCTACGTCGACGACCTGGTGCGCCCCAACCCCGACGACCCGACCGGCAAGTCGATGATGCGCCGGGTGCCCGACGTGCTCGACGTGTGGTTCGACTCCGGCTCGATGCCGTATGCCCAGGTGCACTACCCGTTCGAGAACGCCGAGTGGTTCGAGCACCACTACCCGGGCGACTTCATCGTCGAGTACATCGGCCAGACCCGCGGCTGGTTCTACACGCTGCACGTGCTGGCCACCGCGCTGTTCGACCGGCCGGCGTTCGACACCTGCCTGAGCCACGGCATCGTGCTCGGCTCCGACGGCAACAAGATGTCGAAGTCGCTGCGCAACTATCCCGACGTGCGCGAGGTCTTCGACCGCGACGGCGCCGACGCCATGCGCTGGTTCCTGATGTCGTCGCCGATCCTGCGCGGCGGCAACCTGGTGGTGACCGAGCAGGGCATCCGCGACTCGGTGCGCCACGTGATGATCCCGCTGTGGAACAGCTGGTACTTCTTCCAGCTCTACGCCAACGCCGCCAACGGCGGACAGGGTCACCAGGCCACGCGGTCCACCTCGTCGACCGATCCGTTGGATCGCTACCTGCTGGCCAAGTGCCGCCAGTACGTCGAGGCGATGACCGACCAGATGGACAACTACGCCGTCGCCGAGGCATGCGACTCGACGCGCGCGTTCCTCGACGTGCTGACCAACTGGTACATCCGCCGCTCGCGCGACCGCTTCTGGGGCGACAGCACCGAAGCCTTCGACACCCTCTACACGGTGCTCGAGGTCGTCTGCCGGGTCACCGCGCCCCTGCTGCCGCTGACCACCGAGGCGGTCTGGCGAGGCCTGACCGGCGGCCGCTCCGTGCACCTGACCGACTGGCCGCTCGCCGACGAGCTGCCGGCCGACGACGCGCTCGTCGCCGCGATGGACCAGGTGCGCGAGGTCTGCTCCGCGACCTCGGCGCTGCGCAAGGCGGGCAGTCTGCGCAACCGGCTGCCGCTGTCGACGCTGACCGTCGTGGTGCCGGATCCCGCTCTGTTGAGCGGTTTCGAGTCGATCGTGGCCGACGAGGTCAACGTGAAGTCGGTGCGGCTGCTGGCTGCTGACTCGCCCGAGGCGGCGGCGTACGGCGTCTCCCAGCGGCTCACCGTCAACGCCCGCGCGGCAGGCCCGCGACTGGGCAAGGACGTGCAGACCGCGATCAGGGCCTCCAAGTCGGGGGACTGGTCGGTCGCCGACGACGGCACCGTCACGGCCGGAGGACTGGCGCTCGAGGATGGCGAGTTCACCCTCGAGACCGTGGCCGGCTCGGCCGACGACAGCTCCGCGACCGGCATGCTCCCGGGCGACGGGTTCGTGGTGCTCGACACCGCGGTCACCCCCGAGCTCGCCTCAGAGGGTCTGGCCCGCGACCTGGTCCGCGCCGTCCAGCAGGCCCGCCGCGACGCCGGCCTCGACGTCTCGGACCGGATCGCCCTGACCATCGGCGGCTCACCGGTCGTCCAGGACGCCGCCGGCGCCCACGAGGCGCTGATCGCGGCGGAGACCCTCGCTACGTCGTACGCCGTGGGCGAAGCCGTCGGCACCGAGGTGACCGTCGGTGACGGCGAGACCGCGGTCGTGCAGGTGGCGAAGGCGTAGTCGCCCCCGTTGCTGCTTCATCACGGTATGTAGCCGAACCTGCGCTTCCCACGGTGAGCACTCCGTGGGAAGCGGCGACTTCCCTGCATACCTTGATGAAGCGTCGCCGGAGCGGCCGCCGGCGTCAGGCGTGGTGCGCGGCGTAGTGAGCCCGGAGCGGGTCCGCGCCGAAGTCGTCGCGCAGGTGCCGCCAGACGGAGTGGGCGTGGTTGGCGTCGTCCTGGGTGTTGTCGTACTCGATCAGGAAGTCGGGCGCGGTGACGCAGTAGTAGTGCCCGTTGCCGGGGCCGCGCTCGGTCGGTCCGGCCCAGGCGAACCGGATCCGGTCCAGCCCGGCCTCCTCGGCCTCGCGCCAGCAGCGGTCGGCGTACGCCGCAGGCGCCCGGTCGAGGTAGCGGCGGACCAGCTGGTCCAGGAGCTCCTGCTGGTCGGGCCGGAGGAGGTCTCTGCCGATGCCGGCCGGCAACAGCGACGGGTCGGCCACCGGGTCGTGGCGGGTGAGGATGTCGTCGGGCGCAATCTCGGCGCTGATGCCGAGGCTTCGCTGGTCGGGGTCCAGCCCGGCGGCGAGCTCGCGCGCCAGCTCCTCCTCGAGGCCGAGCAAGCGACGGCCCGCATCCGGTCCCGACGGGATGACGGCCGGCTCGCTGCCGATGAAGTGCGGAGTCAGCGTCGTCCTGTCGCCGACCACGATCGCGTGCACGGCCAGGTGGTGACCGTTGATCCGCCAGCCCCAGGGCTCGTCGCCCGCCGGATCGCCGAGCACCCGCACCCAGTAGCGGTCGCCACTGGGTGGGGCGCCGGTGACGAGCAGCCGGCGTACTCGCTCGACCTCGATCGCGCCGACCGCAAGCCCCGTGCCGGTCGGCGAGTGTCCGGCGTCGATCAGCTCGAGCACCAGCGCGTGCTGGGCCGAGCTGAGGTCCTCCAGGGAGAGACCCGGACGGTCACCCGGCAGGTAGCTCCACTCGGTGAGCCGAGGGTCGGCGAGCGAACCCCGGGCCAGGTCGACCTGGGTGCCGTTCAGCGAGTCGAGCAGGGCGAGAGCGGCCTGGTGCATGACCCAACGCAACGTGGCGTGGGGCCTGAAGTCAACCGGGAATCAGCGGCTGAGGTTGCGGTAGGCACGCGCCGAAAGGGGGACGAACAGCAGGGTCAGGGCCGCGGGCCAGGCGAACGCCAGCAGCACCGCGTGGTCGGCCAGTACTCCGTCGGTGATGCCGGTGGGGTTGCCGAAGAGCTCGCGGCAGGCGGCGGCAGTGGCCGAGACCGGGTTCCACTGCGCGAGGAACTCCAGCCACCCCGGCATCGTCTCGGGCGCGACGAACAGGTTGGACAGGAAGCCGATCGGCCAGACCAGGACCTGCACTGCAGCCATCGAGCCCTCACCCCGGAACGTGATCCCGAGGTAGATCCCGAGCCATAGCATCGCGAACCGCAGCCACAGCAGGAGAGCCGTCGCGAGCACTGCGCCACCGAGCGACCCGTCGATGCGCCAGCCGACGAACAGACCGCCCACCATCAGCACACCCAGCTGGGCCGCCGAGTTGACGATGTCCGCGCCGGCGCGCCCCAGCGGCACCGCCACGCTGCTCATCGGCAGCGAGCGGAAGCGGTCGGTGACGCCTCGCTTCGTGTCCGTGGTGACGGCCGACATCGTGGTCTCGATGCCGAACAGCATCGACAGCGCGAACATCCCCGGCAGCAGGTACGGCAGGTAGTCGCCACCTCCCGGCAGCTCGATCGCGCCGCCGAAGAGGTAGCCGAAGACGAGCAGCAGCATGATCGAGAACGCGATCCCGAAGATCGGTCCCCAGGGTTCGCGGACCCAGTGCTTGAGGTCGCGCAGGGTGATCACCCAGCTGTGGCGTACGGCGGAGGTGAGGACCGTCATCGGGCGGCTCCTTCGGTGGTGGGGGCGGTGAGGTGGAGGAAGACCTCGTCGAGGGTCGGCCGGCGGAGCAGCATGTCGTCGAAGGGGAGTCCGGCGGCGTCGAGGGCGCGTACGGCGGCGGTCAGCGCCGCGCCGCCTCCTGCCTCGCCGGCGTCGACCGTCACCTGGTGCAGCTCGAGGTCGGCGGTGCCGCCGATCGCCACGCGCACCTGCTCGAGGTCGGTCGCGGCGGCCGCGGTGACGATCACCCGATCGCCGCCGAGCCGCCCCTTGAGCTCCGACGAGGTGCCCTCGGCGATCACCCGGCCGGCGCCCATCACCGTGATCCGGTCGGCGAGCTGGTCGGCTTCGTCGAGGTACTGCGTGGTCAGCAGCACCGTGGTGCCGGCCGCGACCACGCCACGGATGGTCTGCCAGACCTCGTTGCGGCCCCGCGGGTCCAGGCCCGTGGTCGGCTCGTCGAGGAAGAGCAGCCGCGGTCGGCGGATCAGGCTGGCGGCGATGTCGAGCCGCCGCCGCATCCCGCCGGAGTACGTCGAGACCTTCCGGTCGGCCGCGTCGGTCAGGTCGAACGTCGCTAGCAGCTCCGCTGCGCGCTCCCTGGCCTCGGTCTTGGTGAGGTCGTGGAGGCGGCCGAACATCACCAGGTTCTCGCGGCCGTGCAGCACCTCGTCGAGAGCAACGGACTGGCCGACCAGCCCGATCGCGGCCCGCACGGCCCGCGGCTCACGGCGTACGTCGTGGCCGGCGACCGAGGCCTCTCCTTCCTCGCAGCGGGTGAGGGTGGCCAGGGTGTTGACCGCGGTGCTCTTGCCGGCGCCGTTGGGGCCGAGGAGAGCGTGCACGGTGCCGGGCGCGACCTCGAGGTCGAAGCCGTCCAGGGCGAGCGGTCTCGCCATAGGCCTTGCGCAGTCCGCGCGCGACGAGCGGTGCCGCGGAGGGGTGGGTGGGGGACATGGATCTCCTAACTTCGTACGGCGTACGAGGATCGAACCGGCGGAGTGTAGCATTTATTCCGTACGCCGTACGATGAAGTTAGGCTGCCTCCGTGCCCCACGAACCGGACCCCTCGCTGCGCCTCCTCTGGCGCCATGTCGGACCCACGGCTGACGGCCCGGCCCGGCGCGGCCCGAAGCAGAAGCTGACGGTCGACGAGGTGGTGGACGCGGCGATCGAGATCGCCGACCGCGACGGCCTCGCCGGGCTGTCGATGCGGGGGCTGGCCCAGCACCTGGGGCTGGGCGCGATGACGCTCTACACCTACGTGCCCGGGCGCAACGAGCTCGTGGTGCTCATGGTCGACCAGGTCCTGGGCCGCACCGAGCTACCCGCCCTGCCCGATGACCTGCGCGGACGCCTCGAGCTGGTCGCCCGCACCCAGTACGCCGACGTACGTGCCCACCCGTGGCTGCTCGAGGTGTCCGGTGTCCGGCCCTGGCTCGGGCCGCACATGGCCGACCGCTACGAGTGGCAGCTGTCCGCCGTCGAGGGCATCGGTCTCGACGACATCGAGATGGACCAGGCCGTTGCGCTGATTGTCGGATTCGCCAGCAACAGCGCCCGCGCCGAGCACGAGGTGAAGCGCGCTGAGCGTGAGTCCGGGATGACCGACCTCGAGTGGTGGGAGGCCAACGCCGAGACACTGGGCGAGGTGATGGCTCACCGCGAGTACCCGATCGCCGGCCGCGTCGGTCAGGCCGCGGGCGAGGCCTACCAGGCCGCCAGCGACCCGGGCCGCGAGCTGGAGTTCGGCCTGGCCCGGATCATCGACGGCGTCCTCGCCTACCTGGCCCAGAAATAGGTCGTCAACCGGTGAGGCCGATGCGTGCGGCGAGCCGGTCCAGGGAGGCCAGGACCTCGTCGGGAGCCTTGTCCGGCACCCCCCAGATCAGCTCGCTGGCGCCGGCCTCGGCCCAGGTGGCGAAGTCCTCGGGCGTCGGCTTGGCGGCGATCAGCACCCGGATGTCCGGCTCGCCGTCGCGCCCGGCGTCGACCCACGCCTTCTTGAGGGCGGCGGCCTTGTCGGTGATGTCGCCCTCGCGAGGCGTGGTCATCCAGCCGTCGGCGGTGCGGGCGATCCACTCGAACGTCTTGGGGCCGCCACCGGCGCCGATGATCAGCGGCACGTGGGCCTGGGTCGGCTTGGGGAAGGCCCAGGAGGGTCCGAACTTCACGAACTCTCCGTCGTACGACGCCTCGTCCTGGGTCCACAGGGCCCGCATCGCCTCGACGTACTCGCGGAGCACGGTGCGCCGCTTGGCGGCGGGGACGTGGTGGTCCTCGAGCTCGTCGGTGTTCCAGCCGAAGCCGGCGCCGATGGTGACCCGGCCGCCGGAGAGGTGGTCGAGGGTGGCGATGGTCTTGGCGAGGGTGATCGGGTCCGACTCGACCGGGAGCGCGACGGCGGTCGAGAGCCGGATCTTCGTGGTCACCTGCGCGCACGTGGCCAGCGAGATCCACGGGTCCAGGGTGCGCAGGTAGCGGTCGTCGGGGAGCGTCTCGTCACCGGTGCCAGGGTGCGCGGCGTCGCGGCGGACCGGGATGTGGGTGTGCTCGGGCACATAGATCGTGTCGAACCCCCGCTCCTCGGCGGCCACCGCGAGGGCCGCGGGGGTGATGCCGCGGTCGGACGAGAAGAGGACGACTCCGTTGCGCATCGGCATTTTCTTTCCGGTTCTTGAGTAGCGAGCGAAGCGAGTGTATCGAAATATAGAACGTGTTTCAGTTTGGCGTAGGCGTCATCCACCGACGGTGGTCGAGGTGCGAGCGCAGCGAGCCTCGAAACCACTTTCGGATCAGGCTGGTTGACTACGGCCATGACCGACCCGCACGTGCTCGACCTGTCCGCCGACGTCGTCACGCTCACCGAGCAGCTCGTCGACATCGAGTCGGTGAGCCACAACGAGCTGGCGATCGCGGACGCTGTCGAGGCGGCACTCACCCCGCTCGCTCACCTGACGGTCAGCCGCCACGGCAACACGGTCGTGGCCCGTACCGAGCTCGGGCGCACGGAGCGGGTGGTCATCGCCGGTCATCTCGACACCGTGCCGGTCAACGGCAACCTGCCGGTGCGCCGCGAGGACGGCATCCTGCACGGCCTCGGCACCTGCGACATGAAGGCCGGCGACGCCGTGATCCTCAAGCTGGCGGCCGACGTGACCGAGCCCAACCGCGACCTCACCTTCATCCTCTACGACTGCGAGGAGATCGAGTCGCACCACAACGGCCTCTTCAAGCTCACCGTGAGCGACCCGGACCTGATGCGCGCCGACTTCGCGATCCTGATGGAGCCCTCCAACGCGGTCGTCGAGGCCGGCTGCCAGGGCTCGCTCCAGGCCGACGTGCTGGTGCCCGGAGAACGCGCCCACTCGGCGCGCAGCTGGAAGGGCGTGAACGCGATCCACCGCGCCGGCGTGATCCTGAAGCGGCTCGCCGCCTACCGGGCGCGCAAGCCGGTGATCGACGGGCTGCAGTACCACGAGGGCCTCAACGCGGTCGGCATCCGCGGGGGAGTGGCCACCAACGTGCTGCCCGACGAGTGCGTGGTCTCGGTCAACTACCGGTTCGCCCCCGACCGCTCGGAGGCCGAGGCCGAGCGCTTCGTGCGCGAGTTCTTCGACGGCTACGACGTCACGATCACCGACAACTCGCCCGGCGCCCACCCGGGACTCAGTCGCCCGGCGGCGAAGGAGTTCATCGAGGCGGTCGGCGGTGAGGTCAACCCGAAGTTCGGCTGGACCGACGTGGCGCGGTTCACCGTGCTCGACGTGCCGGCCGTCAACTTCGGGCCCGGCGACCCGATGTTCGCCCACAAGCAGGACGAGCACGTGCCGATCGAGCACATCGAGCGCTGCGAACGGCAGCTGAAGACCTGGCTGGGTCTCGACATGGGGGAGACGGAATGAAGTCCAAGACCAAGGGTCCGGTGATCATGCGCCGCGACCAGGTGGACGGTACGACGACCGACCAGCGCCTCCTCGACTCGCGCGGCCCCACCGACTGGGTGCACACCGACCCCTGGCGGGTGCTGAGGATCCAGGCGGAGTTCGTGGAGGGCTTCGGCGCGCTGGCCGAGCTCGGCCCGGCGATCGCGGTGTTCGGGTCCGCGCGCACGCCCGCCGACCACCCGTCGTACGCGCAGGGCGAGGAGGTCGGCCGCAAGCTGGTCGACGCCGGCTTCGCGGTGATCACCGGCGGCGGACCGGGCGCGATGGAGGCGGCCAACAAGGGCGCCAGCGAGGCCGGTGGGGTCAGCGTCGGCCTCGGCATCGAGCTGCCCTGGGAGTCCGGCCTCAACGAGTGGGTCGACGTCGGCGTCAACTTCCGCTACTTCTTCGCGCGCAAGACGATGTTCGTGAAGTACTCGCAGGGCTTCATCGTGCTGCCGGGCGGACTCGGCACGCTGGACGAGCTGTTCGAGGCGATGACGCTGGTGCAGACCCAGAAGATCACCACGTTCCCGATCGTGCTCGTCGGCACCGAGTACTGGTCCGGTCTGATCTCGTGGCTGCGCGACACCGTGATGGCCGACGGCAAGATCGCCGAGGCGGACATCGACCGGCTGATCCTCACCGACGACGTGGACGAGGCCGTCGAGGTGATGGTGCAGGGACGGATCGACCGATGATGTGGCTGTTCGCCATCCTGATCGTGCTCGCCATGGGTGGCGTCGCGGCGGTGGCGGCCGGCAAGGGCGCTCCGCTCGCTCCGGCGTACGACGACCGGCCCGACGCCGACGTACCGGCCACCGGGCCGCTGTCCGCCGACGACCTCCGCCGGGTCCGGTTCTCGCTGTCGTTCCGCGGCTACCGGATGTCGGAGGTCGACGCGCTGCTCGACCGGCTCGCCAGCGAACGCGAAGCCGCCTCCTCGGCACCGGAGGACCTGCCCGAACCCCGCCCGAAATCCGACGAGGCCGACATCTGACAGGATCGGGCCCGTGTCGACCGAGCTGATCGTCTACGTCCTGACCGCGCTGGCCGCGGTGGTGGTCGTGCTGACCCGACTGCGTCTGGGCAGGTCAGAGGGTGCGCGCCGGATCGATGTCGGGCGGCGGCTGCTCGGGGTGCACACGTTCTTCGGGGTGCTCGCACTGGCGGCGTGGCTGCTCTACCTCTTCGGCTCGGACGCGCTCGGCGACAACGCCTCGAGCGTGGTCGGCATCGTGGCGCTGGCCTTCTGGTGGATCGTGGTCGGTGCCGGGCTGCTGATCCTGGTCCGCTGGCTCCCGAGCCACGGCAAGCACGCGGCCGAGGCGAAGCACGACTCCTGGTCCGAGGGTCCCGGCCTGTCCGTGCTGGCCCACGTCGGGATGCTCGTCGGCGTCAGCGTCTTCACCTGGGCCTACCTGGTGGCGGCTGTTTGATGCGTCGCCTCGGGACAGTCCTCGTTGCCATCGGGGTGGCGGCTGCGGGGCTGAGCGTGCCGCGTGCCGCCGAGGCGTCCGAGCCGGGCGAGAGTGCGGTGATCGGCACGCGGATGATCGGCCGCTCCGTCGCCGGCCGCCCGATCATGGCCTTCCACCTCGGCCGCGAGCAGGCCGCGCCGACGGTGGTGCTGTTCTCCACCATGCATGGCGACGAGCCGGCGACGCGCCAGATCCTCCAGACGCTCCGCGACGGCCCGCCGATCCGCGGCATCGACCTGTGGGTGGTGCCGGCGTACAACCCCGACGGGCTGGCCCGCGGCACCCGCAAGAACGCCCATGGCGTCGATCTCAACCGCAACTTCCCCCACGGCTGGGCGGATCTCGACGGCGCCTACGAGTCCGGTCCGCGACCGCGGTCCGAGCCGGAGACGCGCGCCGTGATGCGGTTCCTGCGCGACGTCCGCCCTCACTACATCCTGAGCTTCCACCAGCCGCTCAACGGCGTCGACACCGACACCAAGTCACCGCGGTTCGCCCGCCGGGTCGCCGACGAGCTCAACCTCCCGGCGACCACCCTCGACTGCGGCGGGGTCTGCCACGGCACCATGACGAGCTGGTACAACCACCGGTTCCCTGGCGTCGCGCTCACTGTCGAGTACGGCGCCCACCCCGGCCGGCACCGGATGACCCGGGTGGCACCTGCTCAGGTGCTGTCGATCTTCCGGGCCCGCTTCGTGGGCTAACGGCCCTCGAAGACCGGCTTCTCCTTGGCGACGAACGCGGCGACGGCGGCCGAGTGGTCCGTGGTCGCGCCGGTCTTCGCCATCATCGTGCCCTCGAACGCCAGCGCCTCCTCGAACGAGTGCCCGGCGGCGTACGCCACCGACTGACGCATGGCGCCCAGGGCGACGGTCGGGCCGTCGGCCAGGCGACGGGCCAGCGCGCCGACCTCGCCGGCCAGGGCATCGGCCGGCACCACCTTCGTGGCGAGTCCGAGGGTCAGCGCCTCGTCGGCCTTGATCGTGCGCGGGAAGTAGAGCAGCTCGAGCGCGCGGGCGCGGCCGACCAGGAGCGGGAGGTGGTAGCTCGCGCCGGTGTCGCACGAGAGCGCCACGTTGGCGAACGCCAGGTTGAAGCCGGCGGTGTCGGCCACCAGCCGCAGGTCGCAGGCGAAGGCGAGGCTGGCACCGGCGCCGGCAGCGACGCCGTTGACGGCCGCGATCACCGGCTTCGCCATGCCGGCCAGCGCGGTGACGATCGGGTTGTAGTGGTCCTCGACGGTCGTGAACAGCTGGTCGCTGCCGCCGTTGTCGAGCAGCTCGATGTGCTCCTTGAGGTCCTGGCCGGTGCAGAACGCGCGGCCGGTGCCGGTGAGCACCACGCAGCGCGCCTCGGGATCATCGGCCACCTGGCGGACGATCTCGAGCAGCAGCACCTTGGTGGCCACGTCGAGGCTGTTCATCGCGTCGGGCCGGTTGATCGTGATCGTGGCGATGCCGTCGGTGACGTCGAGGAGTACGGGTGCGGTCATGGGATGAGTCTTTCAGGAGAGGATCCGGTCGACGAAGCGGTCCGCCCCGGGCAGCAGCCGCTCGGCCTCACTGGCGAACCTGCGAGCCGCCTCGTGGCCCGGCCAGTCGTCCGGCAGCAGCTCGGGCGGGAGCCCCGGATCGGCGAACAGGAACTTCCGCCACTCGTGCACGAGGTGGAAGCGCGCCGCGAACGCCGCCTCGTCCGGCTCCGCGTGCTGGCTGGTGTGCTCGGCGACCAGCTCGGCGGACGTGGCCAGCCATTCGTCGTACGCCGTCCGGAGCGCCGGCAGGTCCCACGCGTCGGTGGGGTCCGGGTCGGGATCGATCATGCGGGCGGTGCGGGCGGTGGCGTCACCGCGGTGGAGGACTGAGGGCAGCTCGGTGCGGACGAACGGGCTGACCCAGACGTGGTCGGCCAGCTCGGCGTAGCCGAGGTAGGCCAGGTCGGCGCGCAGCCGGGCGCGGCTGCTGCGGCCGGTGGACGGCGTGACGACGGCGAGGTGCCAGGCGCCGTCCCACTCGAGCACGTGGCGGCGATAGATCCGGTCGGCCGCCTCATCGAGCCGTCGCTGGGCCAGCTCGGTGGCGCGGTACCCGCGTCCGGAGTCGGCCGTCACCGGCTCCAGCCAGCCCTGCGCGACCATCCGCGAGATGGCGGTCCGGACGGCCGGAGCGGCGATCCCGACCGGTGCCAGCAGCCGCACGATCGCGGCGACCGGCGCCTCGTTGCCACGGGTGCGCAGGTGGTCGCCGTACAGGTCGAAAAGGGCCGACCGCGCATGCATGCGGTGAGTGTGCCATCCGGGTCGCCCGATCGCGTCGTCACTGGAGTGGGGCCACTGGTGCCGGTGGTCGGTCCGATAGGGGATAATGAACGCGCAGTGTGAGTAGCAGGACTGGCTGCTCTCGGTTGAGTCATAGGGAAGAGGTGCCGCATGGCGGCAATGAAGCCGAGGACCGGCGACGGCCCGCTCGAGGTCACCAAGGAAGGACGCGGCATCGTGATGCGCGTTCCGCTCGAAGGTGGTGGCCGGCTCGTCGTCGAGCTCAACGCCGAGGAGGCCGGAGCGCTCGGTGACGCCCTCAAGACCGTCGTAGGGTGATCAAACCGACCCTTCCCAGTCAGGTCTCTCCGCCGGAGTTCGCCCTCAGCGCGCTCCTGCCACACGCGATTCTCGGGGCTGAAGTCGTCGCCGTGCCCGTGCAACCGGGCGAGGACGGCGACTCCTTGGTGCTCGGTCCCGGGGCGGCTGATCTCGCCGACGCCGTCGAGACCGATCTGCTCGGCGCGCTCGAGGCCCACCGGGCCACGGGCAAGACGGGCGAGATCGTCTCGGTCCCGGTGCCGCTCGGCACGGCCGACAACCCCGACCTCCGCCTCGTGCTGCTGGTCGGCATCGGCGCTGCCCAGCCGGTCGACTTCCGGCGCGCTGGTGCGGCGCTGGCGAAGTCGGTGACCAACCGGGGCGCCGTCGCGACCTCGATCCCCGCCTCGGCGCCCGACGCCGTCGAGCCGTTCGTGGTCGGCATGATGCTCGGCTCGTTCGCGTTCCACTGGAAGTCCGAGCCGCCTGCCGATCTGCCCGTGGCCCGCGTGGTGCTCGCAGAGCAGCCCGCTGACTCCCAGCCGATCCTGGAGCGGGCGGTGGCCGTCGGCGGCGCCGGCTGGCGCTCGCGGATGCTGGCCACGGTGCCGTCCAACCTGAAGAACCCCGCCTGGCTCGCAGAGCAGGCCGAGGAGCTGGCCGCCGCGAACGGCCTCGACGTCCGGGTCTGGGACGAGCGGCAGCTCGCCGACCAGGGCTTCGGCGGCATCATCGGCGTCGGCCAGGCCTCGGCCACGCCGCCGCGCCTGATCCGGCTCGACTACAAGCCGGCCAAGGCCCGCCGTGGCACGCCCACGGTGGTGCTGGTCGGCAAGGGCATCACGTTCGACTCCGGCGGGCTCACGATCAAGCCCGGCGAGGCGATGTCGACGATGAAGCGCGACATGACCGGCGGTGCCGTGGTGATGTCGACCATGGCGGCCCTGTCGGCCGTGGGCTGCCCGCTCCGCGTGGTCGGGCTCATCCCAGCCGCGGAGAACGCCATCTCCGGCAACGCCCTGCGCCCCGGCGACGTACTCCGTCACTACGGCGGGCGCACGACCGAGGTCACCAACACCGACGCCGAGGGGCGGCTGGTCCTCGCCGACGCCCTCGCGTACGCCGTCGCAGAGCTCGACCCGGCCGTCGTGGTCGACGTGGCCACCCTCACCGGCGGCATCAAGGTCGCGCTCGGCCAGCAGGTCGGCGGGCTCTTCGCCAACGACGACGCGCTGGCCGATGCCCTGTTCGCGGCCGGCGAGAGCGCCGGCGAGCCGCTGTGGCGGTTCCCGCTGCACGCCGGCTACGAGGACAAGCTGGCCTCCAAGGTCGCCGACGCCGACAACGGACCCAAGCACGCGCAGGCGATCACCGCCGCGCTCTTCCTGCAGCACTTCGTGAAGGGTGTGCCCTGGGCGCACCTCGACCTCGCCTCGGTCGGCGACGTGCCCAAGGAGCTGCACGAGTGGACGCCCGGCCCCTCCGGCTTCGGCGCCCGCGCCCTCCTCGCCTGGCTCGGCACCCCCGAGCCGCTGAAAGGAATCGGATCATGAGGGGACTCACCGTCCGCTGGTCGCTCGCCGACGCTCCCGAGGGAGTCGAGGCCGAGCTGGCGTCGTACGTCGAAGGCACGTCGCACGCGAAGTTCACCGGCATGGCCGGGCTCAGCTACAAGACCTGGCGAGTGCGTCCGGGCGAGTGGTTCGAGGGCAGCTACGTCTTCGCGAACGACGAGGCCCGGGCGGAGTTCCAGCGCACCTTCACCGAGGGCGCGGCCGAGGCCCCGGGCTCGAAGATCATCGGCAGCGCGCCGATCCTGATCGAGGAGTGCGACGTGATCGCGATCGCCGAGGGCTGGGACGGCTTCACCGCCGCCCCTCGCGCCTGACCTACTCGGTCTCGGGCAGCCATTCCTTCTTGGCCATGAGCAGGCCGTCGCCCACCGGCAGCAGTACGGAGACCAGCGCATCGGTCTCCGCGATCTCCTTGCCGAGGTCGCGGATCGTCGTCGTGTCGCGGTCTCGCTGCGCCGGGTCGGCCACCCGGTCGTGCCACAGCGCGTTGTCGAAGGCCACGACGCCACCGGGCCGCAGCAGGCGCAGGGCTTCCTTGAGGTAGGCGGAGTACTCGGCCTTGTCGCCGTCGCAGAAGACGATGTCGTAGTGGCCGTCGGTCAGCCGGGGGAGTACGTCGAGGGCCGCGCCGGCGATCGTGCGGACCCGCTGGGAGGCGTAGCCGGCCTCGGTGAAGGTCTCGCGGGCCAGGCGCTGGTGCTCGGTCTCGATGTCGACGGTGGTGAGGATGCCGTCGGCGCGCATGCCGCGCAGCAGCCAGACGCCGGAGACGCCGGTGCCGGTGCCGATCTCGACCACGGAGCGGGCGTCGAGCACGGAGGCCAGGAAGCGGAGGGCCGCCCCGCCGCCGGAGCCGATGCCGACCACGCCGACCTCTTCGGCGCGGGAGCGGGCGGTCGCGAGGACCTCGTCCTCGGCGACGAACTGCTCGGCGTAGGACCAGCTGGCAGCGCTGATCGGCTGGGTCGGAGTGGCGATAACGGCCTCCTCGATGGTCGGGTCACCAACGTATCGCCTGCGAGGCGCCGAAGCCGGGAACACCACCGTGGGCCGGCTCGTTGTCATCCTCGAGTGGTCCTCACAGGTTCCTCTCAGTCGGAGTACCTACCGTGAGCGGAGTCAGAGCAGAGTGCGTGCCAGAGGGGCGAAGATGACGCAGACGAGCGAACCGTCCGAGACGGTCGGTGGCGTGCCGACCTGGGACGAGATCGTCGAGCGGCACTCCGGTCGGGTCTACCGCCTGGCCTACCGGCTGACCGGCAACCGTCATGACGCCGAAGACCTCACCCAAGAGGTCTTCGTGCGCGTCTTCCGCTCGCTCGACACCTACACGCCCGGCACGTTCGAGGGCTGGCTGCACCGGATCACGACCAACCTCTTCCTCGACCAGGCCCGCCGCAAGCAGCGGATCCGCTTCGACGCGCTGTCCGACGAGCGCGCCGACCGCCTCACCAGCGCCGCCCCCACGCCGGACGTCGCGTACGCCGACCGCACCTTCGACGACGACATCGAGCGAGCCCTGGCCACCCTGCCGCCCGACTTCCGCGCCGCGGTGGTGCTCTGCGACGTCGAGGGACTGACCTACGACGAGATCGCCGAGATCCTGGGCGCCAAGCTCGGCACCGTTCGCTCCCGGATCCACCGCGGGCGCGCCATGCTCCGCACCGCTCTGTCCCACCGCGCCCCGGCGGCCGGCCGCACCCGCTACGCCGGCCCGGTGACCCCTGCGGTCCGGTCCGTCGGAGGGACGGCGTGATCGGCCACCTCGGCACCCGCGTCAGCGCACTCCTCGACGGGCAGCTGTCCGCGGAGGAGACCGAGCGCGCGTGGGAGCACGTGCTCGCCTGCCACACCTGCCGCGACCTCGTCGAGCGTGAGGGCTGGGTGAAGACGCGGCTCGCCGGCCTCTCCTTCGACCACGGCTGCGCTCCCGATCACCTCAAGGGGTCGCTGCTCGGCATGCCGCCGGGCGACGTGTTCCTGACCCTCGACGCGCACCGGTCCCGCCGGGCCGGCCTCAGCATGGCGGCGATCGGCGGCGGCGCCGTGGGCGCGGCTGTCATGGGCGTGCTCGCTCTCGGCGCGGCGCCTGCCGACGCGCCTTCGATCGAGCGCCGGGCGCCGGTCACCCAGCTGGTCACCCCCTCGTCGTCGCCGGCCCCCGGGCCCGCGCAGCGCCCCGGACCCTGACGCGGCTTCGCCGCCCCTTGCCGCTCGGGGGATGATGGACACGTGACCCAGCAGGATCCACCGACCCACGCACCGGGCCAGTCGCCGTCGTGGCTGCCGCCCACGGGCGACCAGTGGCCGGCGTTCCCGCCACCAGGCGCGGCGCCGACGTCGCCTCCGCCGCCCGCGCGACACGCTGCGCCGGCCCGTGGCCGGGTGAGCGGCTGGATCTGGCCGGTCGTCGCATCGACGGCGCTCGTCGTGGGTGTCGTCGGTGGCGTCGCGGGCTCGGTCGCCTACGAGGCGCTCCGCGACGACCCGGCCGACAACCCCGGCACGATCAGCGGCGGTCTCGACGCGGTCGACACGCAGTCGCTGCCGCCGCTCTCCGTTGACGACGGCACGGTGGCCGCGGTCGCCGAGGAGCTGCTGCCGAGCACGGTCCAGATCTCTGCCGAGTACGAAGGCGTCGACGGCGGCGCCACCGGCTCCGGCTTCGTCCTCGACCGCCAGGGCCACATCGTGACCAACAACCACGTGGTCGCCGACGCCGCCGCCAACGACGGTCCGATCGAGATCGTCGACCAGGACGGCAACCGCTACGACGCCACCGTGGTCGGCCGCAGCCCGGTCTACGACCTCGCTGTCCTGTACGCCGAGGACGCCACCGGGCTCCGACCGGCGGCCCTGGGCAAGTCCGAGCGGCTCCGGGTCGGCGAGGGCGTGGTGGCGATCGGTTCGCCGCTCGGCTTGAGCTCGACGGTCACCGCCGGCATCGTGAGCGCCCTCAAGCGCCCGGTGACCACCGGCGAGGCCGGCGACACGTCGTCGTACATCAACGCGGTGCAGACCGACGCCGCGATCAACCCCGGCAACTCGGGTGGCCCGCTGGTCAACCTGCGCGGCCAGGTCGTCGGGGTCAACTCCGCGATCGCGACCAACGGCGGCGGCACCTTCGACGGCGAGGCCGGCAACATCGGCGTCGGCTTCGCGATCCCGATCGAGCAGGTGATCGTGACCGCCGACCAGATCCTGGAGACGGGCGAGGCGAGCTATCCCGTCATCGGCGCCAAGGTGCAGACCGGAGGGGTCGAGGGTGACGGCGCGACGATCGACGAGGTGCTCGCCGACACTCCGGCCGAGGAGGCCGGGCTCGAGAAGGGCGACGTCGTGGTCGCGGTCGACGGCGAGAAGGTCACCAACGGCATCGCCCTGATCGTCACCATCCGCAGCCACCAGCCGGGCGAGACGCTGGAGTTCACGATCATGCGCAACGGCGACGAGGAGACCGCCGAGGTCACCC
Source organism: uncultured Actinomycetota bacterium (assembly GCA_963769475.1). Classification (GTDB taxonomy): domain Bacteria; phylum Actinomycetota; class Actinomycetes; order Propionibacteriales; family Nocardioidaceae; genus Nocardioides. Next base: position 1,224,477 of record CAVYLX010000011.1, read on the forward strand.
TCGGCTCGGAGACGGGTTAGTCCTCCACCGTGGCTTCCTCGTCGAACGGCGTGGAGGCGATGTGCTCCTTGGTGTCGGCGTAGGCCCGCTGGATGTATTCCTCCAGCTTGCTCGCCTCCACCCGCCACTGGCCGCGGCCGCCGATCCGGATCGCCTCGAGCTCGCCGCGGCGCACCAGCGCGTAGACCTGCGCCATGGAGGTGTTGAGCACCTCCGCGACGTCGGCGAGCGTGAGAAAGCGGGAACCTTCGGCCATGACCACATCGTCGCACTTTCCGCCCCAGGAGACGCCGGCGTACGCCGTCCCTGTGGATGACCACGTGACCAGCGCCGGGCGGACCTGCATGATGTGAGGGTGCCAAGGAACCTCGGGGTCCAGGGCGCGGATGCGTCCCCACTTGCGCCGCCTGCGGCGACGCGTGCGAGCACGCCCGGGTGGCGTGACCCGCGGCTGTGGGTGGGGGTCGCAATCGTCGCCGTCTGTGTCGTTGCCGGTGCGCGCCTGCTGGCGGCCGCCGACAACACGGTCGCCGTGTGGGCGGTGGCCGACGACATGGGTCCGGGCGACCAGGTGACCGCCGACGACCTGGTCTCGGAGCGGGTCCGGTTCGCCGACGATGCGGACCTCGACCGCTACTACACCGTCGACGACGAGCTGCCGTCCGACCTGGAGCTCATGCGGGGGATCGGCGAGGGGGAGCTCCTGCCGCGGGCGGCGGTGGGCTCGGCCGGTGACAGCGGCACCCTGCAGGTGCGGATCGCGGTCGACAACGAGCAGGTGCCGTCGGCGGTCGACGCCGGCTCCGTGGTCCACGTCTACCTCGTGTCCGCGACCGGCGACGGCAAGGGCGCGCCCGCGGGTGATCCGGCCCTGGAGGCGGTCACGGTCGTCGACGCGCCTCCGGTCGAGGACAACTTCGCGGCCACCGGCAACCGCACCATCGACGTGGTGGTCAGCGAGTCCCAGGCCCGCGACTACTTCGCGCAGCAGGCCGAGCTCGAGGACCCGGTGGTGACCGTGGTCAAGGTCGGCTGATGATCGTCGCCCTGATGGTCGCCTCGGGCGCGGCCTGGGAGTCGACCGCGCTGACCGCGCTCAACGACCACCCCGGCGTCGTGGTGCTGAAGCGGTGCGTCGACATCGACGACCTGCTCGCCTCGGCCAGCGCTGGACAGGCCGACGTCGCGGTGCTCGGGCTGGACTCGCCCGGCCTCGACCTGGCCGCGGTCGACCACCTGCGCAAGCACGGCGTGCGACCGGTGGCCGTCGTGGCGGCCGACGCGGTCGAGCCCGGCCGGGTCCGCGGCTCGCGGATCGGCATCCGGGCGCTGGTGGCCGACGACGAGCTCGAGGTCCTGCCCGACGTGGTGACCCGTCCCGACCCGACGCCGACGGCAGCCCGGCCGCCTGCGGAGCCTCCCGCGGTGCCCGTGCCCGCTCCAGGCGGCACCGGGCGGGTGGTCGTCGTCTGGGGTCCGGCGGGCGCACCCGGCCGCACCACGCTTGCTGCTGGCATCGCGGGCGAGCTGGCCCGGCGCGAGCGGCGCACGATTCTGGTCGACGCCGATCCCTACGGCGGCACCGTCGCCCAGCAGCTCGGCATCATGGACGAGGTCTCGGGCCTGCTCTCCGCCGCGCGGTTGGCGACCAGCGGCGCGCTGGAGGCCAGGTTCACGTCGGTGCAGCGTGGCGTCGACAGCTGGCTCTCGGTGGTCACCGGGCTGCCCCGGCCCGACCGCTACGCGGAGGTGCGGTCGGGCACCGTCGAGCACCTCCTCGAGGTGGCCCGCAGCCAGGCCACCGTGGTGGTCGACACCGGCTTCAGCCTGGAGGACGAGCCCGGCCAGGACTACGCCGCCCGCCCCGGTCGCAACCAGCTCACGCTGGGCGCCATCGCCGTCGCCGACGAGCTGGTCGTGGTCGGCTCGGCCGACCCGATGGGGCTGTCGCGACTGGCGCGAGCGCTCGTCGACGTACGCGAGCTGACGGGCGGCGCGCCCACCCGCGTGGTGGTCAACCGGATGCGCCCGACCCTCGGCTGGTCCGAGAAGGACATCGCCGGCATGGTCTCCGGTTTCGCCCGCATCTCGGGCCTGCACTTCCTCCCGGAGGACCGGGTCGCGGTCGACCGGGCCCTCGTGTCCGGCCGGATGCTGGTCGAGACCGGCGAGTCCGCGCTGACCCGGGCGATCAGCGGTGTCGTGGACAGCCTGCCTGCCGAAGTGCCGACGTGACGGTTGGGTGTCTCGACCCGCCCGTCACGACCTCGTTCCTCGGTCGTGGGGCTTGCTCGACCTTCACTCGCACGCAGCGAGCTCGTGCCTCGCTCGCTGGCTAGCTCGCGAACAGCAGGTAGAGCCCTCCCGCGGTGAACGCGATCATCGCGAACAGCAGCGGGAGCTGACCGGTGAGCTGGTGACGCGGGGGCAGGATCTTGATCGCGCGGTCGTGGGCGGCCATCGCGGCGAGCACGTGGCCGATCACGACGGCGGCGACCTTGATGGTGGCAACCAGGGTCTGGTGGTAGCTGAACCAGTAGTTGATCTGGAGGTCCGCCGTGCCGAACAGGTTGCTGCCGTCGCTGAGCGGGTCGCTGACGTACTGCAGGGTGCGCTGGGAGACCTCGAAGAAGTAGGTCAGGTAGTGGGCCACGAAGTAGCCGACGACGATCGGCACGACCGAGTGCGCCAACCGGTTGGGCAGCTCGCGGCGACGGGTCTCGGGGCCGACGCCGGTGAGCACGCAGCCGATCGAGAAGATCAGTCCCGCGCCGACGCAGAACGTGAGCAGGGCCAGGTTGTTGAGCAGGTTCTCGGAGTGGCTCGAGCCCTGCACGTACTGCACCCAGCGGGCGGACTCCCGGAACGAGTCGTAGCCGGTGCTGCCGAAGAGCACCGCCACCACCGCGATCAGGCCGGGCCGCACCTCCACGCTGTCGAGGTTCGCCAGCGGGCTGCGCATGATCAGCCGACCGTCGCGGATCGACCACGGCGACAGCTTGCCGACCAGCGACGAGAACACCTCGAACGGGTCGGCCCGCTCGTAGAAGCCGTTGCCGAAGAGCGCTCCGCCGATCAGCATCACGGCGAGGTAGACCGCGCCCCAGAGCCGCACCGAGGCCAGCTCGGTCTGGAACGGATAGACCAGCTCCATCCACACGAACGCGTAGAGGCCCAGAGCCGCCGGCCAGTAGCCGAACCGCTCCGGGTAGTCGTAGACCCCACGGTCCGGGTCGCTGCCGGACAGCTTGGCGAAGGCCAGGTTGATGGTGCGGACCGGGCTGATCGCCTTCCACACCGGCCCGAGGAAGACCGAGGCGAAGACCACGCCGACCCACAGCACGACGTAGAAGAGGCCGAAGATCGGGTTGATGAAGAGGTCCTGCCCGGCCACGGCGACCCAGGCCGTGTAGGCGAACAGCACGAAGCCGACGATCCGGAGGCCCGCCCGGAAGGGCGTCGACCGGACGACGCGATCGAGCCACTCGGGGGCCGGCCGCCCGCTGGTGGCGGCGTCGAAGCGCGGCGTACGCCAGGCGACGGCCAGGATCGTGAAGGAGACCACCAGGGCGGCCATCGCCCCGCTGATGGCCAGGGGCAGCGAGATCGGCAGGTCCTTCTGACCGCCGACCCCGTGTGCCTGGATGAGGTCGTCGAGAAGCGGGAGCAGCACCTAGCGCACCTCGAGCTGCACGATGACCTGGTCGAGGTTGTGCGACTCGACCTCGACCACGCCGGGACGCGCGATCTCCATCTTGAACGTCTCCGTGCCCTCGGCGTACTCGAAGGTCTGCTCGGGGTCGGAGTGCACGTGGATCTCACCGGGCGCGTCGGCAGTGACCTCCAGGTCGATCGGCTGCCCGGCGTCGACCTCGACCCGCTCGCCGTTGGGGGTCACGGTGTCGCCCGAGAAGGTGATCTCGATGGTCTTGACCTCGTCCGACCCGTCCCCGCCGGAGTCGTCGCTGCAGGCGGTGGCGGTGGCCATCGTGCACAGGACTACGGCGGCGGCAGCCAGCACTCGGCGCATCGGCATTCCTCACGTTCGGCGGACGGGTGCCGGGCTTTGGGGCACACCTCTGAAAGAATCCCACGCGGGACAAGCGTCGACCGATGGGGTCGCCGACGACGAGACCACCGCCACCCGAGCGGAAGGAGCGCGATGAGCGAGCGACTCGGCCCGCGCGATCTCGCGTTCCTGACAGCGGAAACCCCCGAGGCACCGGCGCACAACGCCACCATCGAGATCTTCGAGTGCGGCGACTCCGGGTTCGACTACGAGCGCCTGCTGGAGCTGATCCGCGACCGCCTGCCGTTCGTGCCGCGGTACCGCCAGCGGATCAAGAACGTGCCGGGTGGGCTGGCCAACCCGGTCTGGGTCGACGACGAGCAGTTCGACCTCGGCTACCACGTGCGCCGCTCCGCTCTGCCACGCCCGGGCTCGCTGGAGCAGCTGCGCGAGCTGGTCGCCCGGATCGTGTCCCGGCCGCTCGACCGGAGCCGACCGCTCTGGGAGATCTACTTCGTCGAGGGTCTCGCCGATGGTCACGTCGCGCTGCTGTCGAAGGCGCACCTGGCGCTGGTCGACGGCGTCCAGACGGTCGATCTGGGTCAGCTACTGCTGGACCTCAGCCCCGAGCCCAAGGCGCTCGAGCCCGACGACTGGTTGCCGGAGGGCACGCGGACGCCCGCCGGGCTGATCCTGGACGCCGTCAAGGACTCCGTGACCGCGCCGGAGACGCTGGTCGAGACCCTGCGCACCACGACCGCTGCCGCGCTGCGCACCGCCGACGAGACCTCGAAGCGGGTCCGCGGCGTCGCCGGCGCCCTCTCCGGTCGCCGACCGGAGAAGACCACGGCCATCAACGGGCCGCTCTCCCAGCAGCGACGGGTGGTCACCGTCGACACCGACCTGTCCGACTACCAGCTCGTCCGCCGGGCCCACGACGGCACCGTCAACGACGTGATCCTGGCGACGATCACCGGGGGATTGCGCGCCTGGCTGATGACCCGCACCGAGTCGCTCGGCGGCCTGCGGAAGGTGCGTGTGGTCGTGCCCGTCTCGGTGATCGACGAGGAGCTGGAGGCGACCTCGCTGGGCAGCATGATCGCGGCCCACTTCGTCGACCTGCCCGTCGGCGAGCCCAGCCCGATCGTGCGGCTGCACCAGGTGTCCTACGCCTTCCAGGCGCACAAGGAGACCGGGCGCGGCGTGGCCGCCAACCGACTGGCCGGCATCGCCGGCTTCGCGCCGACGACGTTCCACGCCATCGGGTCGCGGGTGGCTGCGTCCGAGCTGCGCCGCGGCTTCCAGGTGAGCGTCACCAACGTGCCCGGCCCGCAGTCCTCGCTGTACGCCGCGGGCGCCCGGATGGTCGAGACCTATCCGGTGCCGCCGCTGCTGCCCGGGCATCCGCTGGCGATCGGCGTGACGTCGTACGACGGCAAGGTCTTCTACGGCCTGGCCGCGGACCGCGACTGGCTCCCCGACGCCGACCTCCTCGGCACCTGCATCCGGGAGGCACTGGTCGAGCTGGTCGACGCGTCCACCGATGGGCGGCAGCGCGCGCCGCGCGGCCGCAATGAGGCTCCCCTCAAGGGCGCCAAGGCAGCCAAGGCGCCCGCCGCAAAGAAGTCCGAATGACCAGGGTCTACGTGCCCACCACGCTCGCAGCGCTCGCCACGTATGTCGACAACGGCTACATCACCGAGTCCGCCGAGCGGTTCGTGCCCCCGGGCGAGGACGACGAGTCCGAGTACGCCGCCCTGGTCGCCGCGGCGGAGGCATCCGAGGCGCTGCTCAACGGTCCCGGCCGCCGGGTGGTCGTGGTCGCCGAGGTGACCTACGAGGACGGTCCGGTGGCGATGGAGCAGGTCGTCGCCGTGCACGCCGACACCGACGACGAGCACGAGCCGGACGACGACCTCGGGTGGTTCGCCACGCAGGAAATTCAGTACCTGATCTGAGCCGTCGTAGGGTCGCGGAATGGACGCGATCTCTTTCCCTCCGGCTCCCACCAACGAGCCGAACCTGACCTACGCGCCGGGCAGCCCCGAACGGGCCACCCTGGTTGCGGAGCTCGAGAAGCAGGAACGCCGGCAGCACCCCCTCCGGGCCCACATCAACGGCCGCAAGCGGGCCGGCGGTGGCGCCGAGGTGGCGGTGGTGCAGCCGCACGACCACCAGCACGTGCTGGGCACGTTCAAGAACTCAACCAGCAAGGACGCCGAGGCCGCGGTCAAGGCGGCCGGTGACGCCGCGCCGGACTGGCGCCGGATGTCGGTCGACGACCGCTGCGCCATCCTGCTGAAGGCGGCCGACCTGCTGGCCGGCCCGTGGCGGCAGCGCGTCAACGCCGCCACCATGCTCGGCCAGTCGAAGACGGCCTTCCAGGCCGAGATCGACTCCGCCTGCGAGCTGATCGACTTCTGGCGGTTCAACGTCCACTACGCCAAGCAGATCCTCACCGAGCAGCCGATCGCCAACAGCCCCGGCATCTGGAACCGCACCGACCACCGCCCGCTCGAGGGGTTCGTCTACGCGATCACGCCGTTCAACTTCACCGCCATCGCCGGCAACCTGCCCACCGCGCCGGCGCTGATGGGCAACACGGTGATCTGGAAGCCGTCGCCGACCCAGCAGTACGCCGCCTCGATGCTGATGGAGCTGCTCGAGGAGGCCGGCCTGCCGCCGGGGGTGATCAACATGCTCCCCGGCGACGGCATCGACGTCTCGAAGGTGACCCTGGCCCACCCCGACCTCGCCGGCATCCACTTCACCGGCTCCACCCCGACCTTCCAGCACCTGTGGCGCACGGTCGGGGAGAACATCACCTCCTACCGCTCCTACCCGCGGATCGTCGGCGAGACCGGCGGCAAGGACTTCATCGTCGCCCACCCCTCGGCCGACCCGGACGTGGTGCGGGTGGCGATGATCCGCGGCGCCTTCGAGTACCAGGGCCAGAAGTGCTCGGCCGCCTCCCGCGCGTACGTCGCGAAGTCGGTGTGGGCCAAGCTCAAGGACCAGCTGATCTCCGACATCGAGAACCTCTCGATGGGCGACGTCACCGACCTCTCCCACTTCATGGGCGCGGTGATCGACGACCGGGCCTTCGCCAAGCTGAAGGCCGCGATCACCCGCGCCAAGCGCCAGTCGCACCTCACGGTCCTGGCCGGTGGGCAGACCGACGACTCGGTCGGCTACTTCGTGCGCCCGACGCTCGTGCAGTCCACCGACCCGACCGACCAGATGTTCTCCACCGAGTACTTCGGGCCGCTCCTCGCCGTGCACGTCTACGACGACGACCGGTTCGAGCGGGTCGTGACCCAGCTGGAGAGCTTCGCGCCGTACGCGCTGACCGGCGCGATCATCGCCCAGGACCGCTCAGCGATCGCCTGGGCCCAGGACGCGCTGCGCTTCGCGGCCGGCAACTTCTACATCAACGACAAGCCCACCGGCGCGGTCGTCGGCCAGCAGCCGTTCGGCGGCGCCCGCGCCTCGGGCACCAACGACAAGGCCGGCGCCCCGGCCAACCTGATGCGCTGGACGTCACCCCGATCGATCAAGGAGACGTTCGTACCGCCCAAGGACCACCGCTACCCCCACATGTGGTCGGGCACGCAGGGCTCGAGGGACGAGAGCCCGGCGTAGGCCGTTCAGGTCGAACTCGCGTCAGCGCGTCGAGACCCTGGCCCGTCAGGAACGTTACTGACGAGTCAGGGGGGTACCTTCGCGCATGACTGCTTCGAGTTCGGCCAGGTTCGCTCCCGTCGGTGCGCTGCGGATCGGCCTGGTTCTGCTCGTCGCGTGGGCGCTGATGTTCTTCGGCCCGCTGGACGGTGCGCCGGGCTGGGTGGTCGCTGCCGTGTTCGTCGCGGGCCTGCTGCTGACGGCGACGGCGTTGGGCATCCGGATGCTGCGCGAGTAGCGGCCTACCCGCTGGGGCAGAATCAGCGGATGGTCCCCCTGCACCTCGGCGCGATGCACCCGTTCGAGACGGTGCTGACGCTGGTGCTGGCGTTCGGGCCGTTCCTGGCGCTCGGCGTCGTGATCGCCGTACGCCGTCGTCAGGAGCGCGACAGGTAGTCGCGGCCGACCTTGTTCTCGGCGGTCAGCGACTTCAGGAGCAGGTCCGAGATCAGCCCCTCGAGCTTGCCGCCCACCAGCGGGATGCCGACCTTGATCGTCATGGAGACCGACTCGGTGGTGACCCCGTGGGCCTCCGAGATGCGGACACTCCCGCTCATGTCGCCGGGCTTGCCCGGAATGGTGACGGTGATGTCGCCGAGCAGGGGAGTCGTCCAGATCTCGCGCTGCACGATGTTGGTCTCGTCGCCGATGAACTTCTTCGCGAACGACGGGACGCCCGAGGTCCGCATCCACTGGTCGACGGTCACGTGCATGCCCTCGCCGACGGGTTCGATGATCACCGTCCGCCGCGTGGCCCGGACGAAGTCGCAGACCTCCTCGCGGAACGCCGGGTCGGCCAGCATCGCGGTGACCCGGTCCACGGGCGCGTCGTAGGTCAGGTCGTGGACCAGCTGGCGGCTCATCGTTCGCCTGCCAGCCAGGCCTGGCCGACGGCGTGCTCGACGTCGAAGCCCGAGTCGATGTTGTCGGCCATCAGCTGCTCCAGCTTGCCGCCGATCAGCGGCACCTTGACCTTCACGTCGAGCTCGACCACCTCGATCGTGCCGGTGGTGCCCGACGTCAGCTTGATCGTGCCCTCGGCCTTCGTCGGCTTCCCGGGGGCCGTGATCGAGATGGATCCGCCGTCCGGCGTCGACCACTCCTCGGTGATCACCGCCTGCGTGGTGTCGCCGGCGATCTTCTTGGCGAGGGCGGGCAGGCCCGCGGTGTTCTGCACCTGGTCGTTGACCAGGGAGAAGCCGCCGCTCGACGGCGTGAGCTGTACGTCGACCGAGACCACCTCCTGCGCGCGGGCGACCTTCTCCCGGAACGCAGGGTCGGACAGCATCGCGAACACGTCAGCAGGGTCGGCGTCGTAGGCCAGCTCTTTGCGGAACTTCATGGCGGCCATCATGGTGCCTCGGGCTGGGGCGGCTCCTATCCGGGTCACGAGCGTCAGGCGCAGGCAAGCGCGGCGCGAGCAGCTCGTCGTCGGATCGACGTCGACGTACGTCGACCGACCTCGTCCGCGCGAGCGCGGCGGCTGTCGATCGTCGACCGCGCTCGCGCCGCGGTGCGTGTCACCTCCCGGGTCTGAGATCGTGCCGCCGAGCACCGACAGCGCGCTGACTCCGCCGTCGCCATCAGGGTTGGGCTCGGCGAACTCGCGCGCCTTCTCGACGGCATCCCGGACGTAGACCTTCCAGCCGGCGAGCTCGCCGTCGTCCAGCCGGAACGTGGCCGGCACGCGGTTGTCCTCCGTGCGCGACAGGCTCAGCATCGACGGCAGTGACAGGTCGGCAACCGAGAGGACGGTGCTCAGCTCGGTGGTGCCGGACACCTGGTCGGCCGCGATCGAGTAGACGCCGCGGCCGAACGCCGCGACCGCAACGGGAGCCGGGAAGTAGGTGTCGCCGTTGCGCACGAGCAGCCCGTTGGTGAACAGCTCCGTCACGTCGTAGTGGACCCAGCAGCCGGCGTCCGCGCCACGGCTCCACGCGTCGCGACCGACCGCCATCACCTCGGTGGTCCGCGCCTCGCCCTCGCCGTCGTAGCGCGACAGAGTGGCCCGGGCGGCCGGGGGAGTGAGCTGGTAGTCGCCCTCGAACGTGCTGTGCAGTACGCCGCCCGCGCCGGCCGTCCTGCTCGCGAAGTGCCCCGTGTTCGCGTCGGCGAGGGCGGTGACCGCCTCCGCGAGCCGCTCGGGTGGCCGAGGGCTTGCCTCGCCGCCGTCGTCGCTGCCGCCGCAGGCAGACAGCAACATCGCCGCCGCGAAGCCGATCGCCAGCGCCCGGGTCACTCGCACAGGTCCAGCCGCTGCTGGGCGTCGGCCGAGCCGAGGGCGATCACGGCGGTCGGGGACGGTGGCTCGATCACGACGTCCGCGCCGGAGTCGGCGAGGGTCACCTGGATGGGGGTGGCGGCGCCGAAGACGTCGGCCAGCTCCTCGGGGTCGGCCGGCGTGCCCGACTCCGCGAGCGCCGCGAGGATGGCGGGGCCGTCCACGCTGATGCCGGACAGTACGCCGTCGTCGAGCGAGAACCGGGCGAGCACCCGGTCCTGCGCCCCCTCGATCCCCAGCAGCACCGGCAGGCGGGGACTGATCAGCGCCATGGCGGTGGTCAGGTCAACGGCGCCGAGCACGTCGTCGCCGACGCCGGCAGGGGCGATCCCGACGGCCGTCGAGGCGAGGCTGATCGCTCCGGGGAGCTGGTTGAAGTCGGGGTTGGTCTCGACACCGGTCACCTCGGTGATCTGCGTCGGGTCTCCGGTGACCCAGCACTTCGACGAGACCGGCCCGTCGGGAGGCAGCCGCACGAAGAAGCTGCCACCGTCGCCCACGGCCTCGGTGGCGGCCGGACCGTCAGGGAGCTCCGCTGTCACCGACACCCGCTGCTGGGACGGCTGGAGGCGGTAGCTGCCGTAGTAGTCGAAGCCCAGATCGGCATACTCGACTCGAGTGGTGAAGGTACCGGAGTTGCCCTCGCGCAGGGCGTCGATCGCCTCGGAGAGGGCGGTCGTGGCCGCCGGGTCGTCGGTCAGGTCAGCGATTGCGCTGGGCGGGACCGCGGCCGGGGGAGGCTTGGTCCCCTCGTCCCCCGAGCAGGCGGCGACAGCCCCCGCCACCAGGGTCATCGCCGCGATGGCGGTCAGTTGCTGCCTCATCGCCGCCCATCATGGGGCACGAACAGCTCTGCGTGGTTGAGTTGCCACCGTGAGTGAGAACTTCGTGTCGTTCGGCGAGCAGGGCGCCCAGCTGACCTACGGCAGCTACCTCCGCCTGCCCCAGCTGCTGGACTCGCAGCACCTCGAGTCCGACCCGCCGGCGCACGACGAGCTGCTCTTCATCACCATCCACCAGGTCTACGAGCTGTGGTTCAAGCAGCTGCTCCACGAGGTCACCGCCGCGCGCGACGCGATGAGCGCCGGCCGCCTGTGGTGGGCCCAGCACCTGATCGCGCGGGTGCACGTCATCGAGCGGACGCTGGTGCAGCAGGTCGACATCCTGGAGACGATGACGCCGCAGGACTTCCTGGAGTTCCGGCAGCGGCTGGCCCCGGCCAGTGGCTTCCAGTCGGTGCAGTTCCGGGAGCTGGAGTTCCTGTCCGGCGCCAAGGACCCGGCGTACGTCGAGCGGTTCCGGGGGATCACCGACGGCGAGCGCCAGCGGCTCGACAACAGGCTGGCCGAGCCGACCCTGTGGGACGCCTTCCTCGAGGTGCTGCGCGCCCACGACCTGCCGGCCGCGACCGACGAAGAGGTCTCCCAGTCGATGCGCACGGTCGCCCACGACCGGTCGCAGTACGCCGCCATCTGGGCGCTCGCTGAGGCGCTGCTGCAGCACGACGAGCTCGCCGCGAGCTGGCGGGCGCGGCACGTGGTGATGGTCGAGCGGATGATCGGCAGCAAGTCCGGCACGGGCGGGTCGAGCGGTTCGGCGTACCTGCGGAGCCGGCTGGGCCTGCAGTACTTCCCGCTGCTCTGGGACCTTCGCTCGGAGCTGTAGCGAACTCTGAACTCGGGCTGGTCGTCGTCCTCCCGAAGGCGCGATGGTGTCGGCCTCCGCCGACGCCGTCAAGGATTCCCTTCGGCGCCTTCGGCGTCCTTGACTGCGTCGGCTCCGGCCGGAGATGGCGCCTATCGGGAGGACGCCGACCTGTGGTCGGGTCGGCTTGGCCGCTTTCGGCTCTGTGGAGTCGCAGTGTGCCGCGGTTTTGAGTCACCTGGTGACCCACAACCGCGGCATAGGCCTCGCCAGCGGCGATCGATCGATCGATCGGTGGGAAGGGTCCGTCACCCCGAGGGCCCGCGCATTGCTGTGCGGCGCGGCGGAGCCGCGCTGACGCCAACCCCGAAGGGCGGCCACCGACAACGCCGCGTCAGGACGCCGTCGGGCGTCAACCCACCGGTAACCGCCTGTTATTGGCGCGGAGGCTGGGGGAGTCCTACTGTCAGACCGTGTCAACGACGACGCAGGATGCGGACAAGGCCGAGCTGATCGACAAGGCCGTCGACGTGGCCCAACACGGCAAGGGCACAGGCGGGCCGCCGCACGACGAGGTCGACGGTCTGCTCCGCGCCTACTACCGCCATGTGGCGCCCGAAGACGTGGTCGACCGCTCCGACGTCGACATCTACGGCGCCCTCGCCTCCCACTTCAAGCTGGCCACCGACCGGCCCCAGGGCACCGCCCAGGTCCGGGTGTTCACGCCGACGCTCGCCGAGCACGGCTGGTCGGCCAGCGGCCACTCCGTCGTCGAGGTGGTGATCGACGACATGCCGTTCCTGGTCGACTCCCTGACCATGGAGCTCTCGCGCCAGCTGCGCGACGTGCACCTGGTCATCCACCCCAACTTCGACGTCGTCCGCGACATCACCGGCGTGCTGCAGCAGGTGCTGCCGGTCGCCGACGGCGCCAGCGAGCCGCAGGGGGAGGCGGTCCGCGAGTCCTGGATGCACGTCGAGATCGACCGGATCCGCGAGGGCGACGACCCGGCCGCGATCGCCGACGACATCCAGCGGGTGCTGCGCGACGTCCGCGAGGCGGTCGAGGACTGGCAGAAGATGCACGCCAAGGTCTCGGAGCTGGTCGACGGGCTGAGGACCGACCCACCGCCCCTGGACGCCGAGGAGACCCGCCAGGCCGCCGAGCTGCTGGAGTGGCTGGCCGACGAGCACTTCACGTTCCTCGGCTACCGCGAGTACCAGCTCGAGCGCGAGGGCGACGACGACTTCCTGCGCGCCATCCCCGGCACCGGCCTCGGCATCCTCCGGGCCGACCAGGAGATGACGGAGTCGTTCGGGCGGCTGCCGGACCCGGTCAAGGCGAAGGCCCGCGAGAAGACCCTCCTGGTGCTGGCCAAGGCCAACTCCCGCGCCACCGTGCACCGCCCGGCGTACCTCGACTACGTCGGGGTGAAGACGTTCGGCGACGACGGCGAGGTGACCGGCGAGCGCCGCTTCCTCGGCCTGTTCTCGAGTGCCGCCTACACCGAGTCGCTGCTGCGGATCCCGCTGATCAAGGAGAAGGCGCAGGCGGTGCTGCTCGCCAGCGGCTTCGACCCGCGCAGCCACGCCGGCAAGGCGCTGATGGACACGCTGGAGACCTACCCCCGCGACGACCTGTTCCACACGCCCGTCGACGAGCTGGCCCCGATGGCGCAGGCGGCCATGCAGGCGCGCGAGCGCCGCGCGGTGCGGATGTTCATCCGCCGCGACACCTACGCCCGCTACGTCTCGGTGCTGGTCTACCTCCCGCGCGACCGCTACAACACCACCGTCCGGGAGCGCTTCGCGCACATCCTCAAGGACCGGCTGGGCGCGGAGTCCGTCGAGTTCACGGTGCGGATCAACGAGTCCACGACGGCCCGGGTGCACTTCGTGGTCCACCTGCCCAAGGGCGAGTCGATCCCCGACATCGACATCCCCGACCTCGAGCGCCGGCTGACCGAGGCGTCCCGCTCGTGGCGCGACGACTTCACCTCCGCCGTGATCGCCGAGTACGGCGAGGAGGTCGGCGCGATCCTGGGCCGCCGCTACCTCGACTCCTTCCCCGAGGCGTACAAGGAGGACTACTCGCCCCGCACCGCCGCCGTCGACCTCGGCCGGCTCGAGGCGATCGTCGGCGACGACGGGATCGACCAGTCCCTCTACCAGGACATCGACGCCGGCCAGGGCGAGGCGCGGCTGAAGGTCTACCGGATCGGCTCACCGCTGTCGCTCTCGGAGATCCTGCCGATGCTGTCGTCGATGGGCGTCGAGGTCGTCGACGAGCGGCCCTACGAGCTGGCCGGACTCGAGCGGCCGTCGTACGTCTACGAGTTCGGGCTGCGCTACACCGGCGCCCTGCGCGAGGACGCCCGCGAGCTGTTCCAGGACGCCGTGCGCGCGGTCTGGGACGGCTTCAACGAGATCGACGGGTTCAACGCGCTGGTCCTGGCGGCCGGTCTCACCTGGCGCCAGGCGACCGTGCTCCGGGCGTACGCGAAGTACATGAAGCAGGGCAACTCGCCCTTCGCCCTCGACTACATCGAGGACTCCCTGCGCAACAACGTCGACATCACCCGGCTGCTGGTGCGGCTGTTCGAGGCGAGGTTCGACCCCGCGGCGGATGACGCCGGGCGCGAGTCCCGGTGTGCCGCCCTCGCGGAGAAGATCGTGGGCGCGCTGGACGACGTCGCCAGCCTCGACCACGACCGCATCCTGCGGTCCTACCTCACCCACGTGCGGGCCACCCTGCGCACCAACTACTTCCAGCCCGACGAGCAGGGCCGGCCGCGGCCCTACATCTCGTTCAAGCTGGAGCCGTCGTCGATCCCCGACCTGCCGGAGCCGCGGCCCCGCTTCGAGATCTTCGTCTACTCGCCGCGGGTCGAGGGCGTGCACCTGAGGTTCGGCGCCGTCGCCCGAGGTGGCCTGCGCTGGTCCGACCGGCGCGACGACTTCCGCACCGAGGTGCTCGGCCTGGTCAAGGCGCAGATGGTCAAGAACACCGTGATCGTGCCGGTGGGGGCCAAGGGCGGGTTCTTCTGCAAGCAGCTGCCGGACCCGAGCGACCGCGACGCATGGATGGCCGAGGGCATCGCCTGCTACACGACGTTCATCTCCGGGCTGCTCGACATCACCGACAACCTCGTCGACGGCGCCAACGTGCCGCCGCCGCCACGTCGTACGCCACGACGGCGACGACTCCTACCTCGTCGTAGCCGCCGACAAGGGCACCGCGACGTTCTCCGACATCGCCAACGGCGTCTCGAAGGACTACGGCTTCTGGCTCGGCGACGCGTTCGCCAGCGGCGGGTCGGTCGGCTACGACCACAAGGCGATGGGCATCACCGCCCGCGGCGCCTGGGTGTCGGTGCAGCGCCACTTCCGCGAGATGGGCGTCGACTGCCAGACCGAGGACTTCACCTGCGTCGGCATCGGCGACATGTCCGGCGACGTCTTCGGCAACGGCCTGCTGTGCTCCGAGCACACCAAGCTGGTCGCGGCCTTCGACCACCGCGACATCTTCCTGGACCCCGATCCCGACCCGGCGGTGTCGTTCGCCGAGCGCAAGCGCCTCTTCGAGCTGCCTCGCTCGAGCTGGCAGGACTACGACGCCTCGCTGATCTCCGAGGGCGGCGGGGTCTTCCCGCGGAGCCTCAAGAAGATCCCGCTCAACGACGCCGTGCGGGCCGCGCTCGGCATCGACGCCGCCGTGGACACGATGACGCCGGCCGAGCTGATGAAGGCGATCCTGCAGTCTCCGGTCGACCTGCTCTGGAACGGCGGCATCGGCACCTACGTCAAGGCCGCCAGCGAGAGCCACGGCGACGCCGGCGACAAGGCCAACGACGCGATCCGGATCGACGGCCGCGACCTGCGGGTCAAGTGCGTCGGTGAGGGCGGCAACCTCGGCCTGACCATGCTCGGCCGGATCGAGTACGTCGAGCGCGGCGGTCGCGACGGCGAGCCCGGTCGGATCAACACCGACTTCATCGACAACTCGGCCGGCGTCGACACCTCCGACCACGAGGTCAACATCAAGATCCTGCTCGACCGGGTGGTCGCCGACGGTGATCTCACCGAGAAGCAGCGCAACACGCCTGCTCGCCGAGATGACCGACGAGGTCGCGGAGCTGGTGCTCAAGGACAACTACGAGCAGAACCTCGCGCTCGCCAACGCCGCCCAGAACAAGCGGACGCTGCTCCACGTGCAGGAGACGTGGATGAAGAAGCTCGAGGCCGACGGCGTACTCAACCGGGAGCTGGAGGGACTGCCGTCGAGCCGCGAGGTGCGCAGGCGGCTGGAGCGCAACGAGGCGCTGACCCCGCCGGAGGCCGCGATCCTGATGGCGTTCACCAAGATCGTGCTGGCCGAGGAGCTGCTGGCCTCCGACCTGCCGGACGACCCCTATCTCGAGCTGGACCTGAAGGCCTACTTCCCGGCCCAGATCCGCGAGGGCTTCGCGCCGCAGGTCGAGGCCCACCCGCTGCGCCGCGAGATCATCGTGACCCAGGTGGTCAACGACCTGGTCAACGGCGCCGGCATGACCTACTGGCCGCGGCTCGCGGGCGAGACCGGTGCGACGGCAGCCGAGCTGACCCGGGCCAACTTCGTGGCCCGCGAGATCTTCGACTCCCTCGAGATGCGCGAGGAGCTGAAGTCCTACGACAACAAGCTCGACGCCGCTGTCCAGACCCGGATGCGCGTGGAGATGCGGACCCTGGTCGAGCGCGCCTCGCGCTGGCTGGTGACCAACCGGCGCCCGCCGCTCGACAGCCAGGCCACGGTGAAGTTCTTCGACGACCCGATCCAGGCCATCATCGCGAAGCTGCCGGAGCTGATGAGCGGCCGCGAGCTGGCGGCCTACGAGAGCCGCAAGGACAATCTGGTCGGCGAGGGTGTGCCGGAGGAGCTGGCGTCGAAGGTGGCGGTGCTGCCGCCGGCGTACATGCTGCTCAACATCATCGAGATCGCCGACCGCGAGTCGCTGGACGCCGACGACGTCGCCCGCGTGCACTTCGCCCTCGGCGAGCGGCTCGGGCTGCCCTCGCTCGGTGCAGCGGATCCTGGCCCTGCCGCGCGACGACCAGTGGCAGACCATGGCCCGGGCGGCGCTGCGCGACGACCTGCACGCCGTACACGCGCAGCTGACCGCGCAGGTGATGCGGTCGACGCCGGCGGACGAGTCCGCTCCGGCCCGGATCGCGATCTGGGAGGACTCCGAGTCCGTCCTGGTCACCCGCGCCGCCGCCACCCTCACGCAGATCTGCGCCGACGAGAACGGCGACCTGGCCCGGATGTCGGTGGGGCTGCGCGTCGTGCGCGGTCTGCTCGACTGACCTTCGACACCCAGCGAACGGCGCCCCCTCGCTGGTGCGAGAGGGGCCGCTCACGGTGTGGCGCCGCTGCGCCCTTGGAAGGTTCTCGGGGTCAGTTCGGGCTGACGCAGATGACCCAGGCGGTCAGGTCTGCGGGGTCGAGGCCGTTGTGCTCACCGGTGACCCGCCACGCGTCGGCGTGGTTCGGGTCGGCCGGGGCGAAGAAGTCGCCGATGACCTTCTGCGGGGCGCTCTCCTGGATCACGTTGCTCGAACTCCGTGGTCTCCCACGTGCCGCCGCCGCCGAGGGCGACCTTGCCGGGGGTGCAGGCCACGAAGACCGTCTCCTGGCCGGCGGTGCCGACCTCGACGGTTGTCGACTTGACCTCGTAGCCCTTGACGCTGGGGGCGTTGAGCTTGCCCTTGGTCTTGCCGTTGAGGTCGGCCTCGCCGAGCGAGCCGTTCTTGACGTCGGCGCCCTTGAGCGACGAGTTCTTGACGTCCTGGGTGGTCACCGTGTTGTTCTTGATCTCCTTGCCGGTGATCAGGCCGGCCGCGGTGGCGCCGCCGGCGAAGGCGACGGCGAGTACGACGGCGGTCAGGAGCAGGGCGGGCAGGGCACGCCGGGTCGTGCTGGTCATGATGTTCCTCCAAGGTGTGGGCCGCACCGTTGCGACCCGATGTGACAACCCTCGTGGCCGACCCCCTCCCGGCGCATGAGGGACGATCCCTCAACTCGGGCGGGCACCCCCACCTGGGGGATCTGGGGGTCTCGACGAGCTCGACCACCGGTGGCGGCGGGTTAACCATTTCGTCGGTGTCGGTGAGCCCGACTTAAGGTGGACTGACTAATGACAGCCAGCCCCATCGGACCAGCTCCGGACACCCACCCTCCCGCCGGAGTGCACTCGCTCTGGCGGCTCCGGTCCTACCTTCGGCCGCACGTCGGGGCGCTGGCGATCATGGCCGGCACGTCCCTGGCAGGGGTCGGGGTGAGCGTCGCGATCCCGCTGGTGACCAAGCACCTCATCGACGGCCCGATCACCGACGGCGAGCTCGCGCCGGTGCTGCCGCTCGGACTGCTGGCGCTCGCCCTGGGCGTGCTCGAAGCGGTCCTGATCTTCTGGCGCCGGTGGGTGCAGTCCAACGCCGTCCTCTCGGTCGAGACCGAGATGCGGCGCGACCTCTACGCCCACCTGCAAGTGCTGCCGATGAGCTTCCACAGCAAGTGGCAGTCCGGCCAGCTGCTGTCGCGGGCGACCACCGACCTGTCCTCGATCCGGCGGTTCAGTGGCTTCGGGCTGCTGTTCCTGGTGATCAACATCGTGCAGGTCACGGTGGTGACGATCGTCCTGCTCAGCATGTACTGGCCGCTCGGGCTGGTCGTCGCCGCCACCGCAGCGCCGATCGTGTGGCTCTCCATGCGCTTCGAGAAGTCCTACGTCGTCGTGTCGCGGCGGGTCCAGGACGAGCAGGGCGACCTCGCGACCCTGGCCGAGGAGGGTGCGGTCGGCATCCGGGTGATCAAGTCGTTCGGCCGCAGCGAGCACGTCTCGCAGCAGTACGAGCGCGCGGCCCAACAGCTGCACGCCACGAGCATGGACAAGGTCCGGCTCTCGGCGAAGTTCTGGACGTTCCTCGAGGTGATCCCCAACTTCGCCGTGGTGGTCGTGCTGCTGCTCGGTTCGATCGGCGTCGGCAGGGGCTATCTCACGCCTGGTGAGCTGGTCGCCTTCATCACCCTGATGTTGTCGCTGGTCTGGCCGGTGGCCTCGCTCGGCGTGATCCTGGCGATGGCCCAGGAGGCGATGACCTCGGCCGCGCGGATCCTGGAGATCTTCGACACCGAGCCCGCGATCGTGTCCGGCACCCAGCGGGTCGAGCACGCCAAGGGCCACCTGCGGTTCGAGCACGTCGACTTCGCCTTCCCCGACAGCCCCGACGAGCTCGTGCTCCGCGACGTCAACCTCGACCTCGCCCCCGGAGAGACGATCGCCCTGGTCGGCTCGACCGGCTCGGGCAAGACCGTGCTCACCGCGCTGGTGCCGAGGCTCTACGACGTCAGCGGCGGCCGGGTCACCATCGACGGGGTCGACGTGCGCGACCTCGATCTCGAGCACCTCCGCACCCTGGTGGCGACGGCGTTCGAGGAGCCGACGCTGTTCTCGATGAGCGCCCGCGAGAACCTCACCCTCGGCCGTGCCGACGCCACCGAGGAGGAGATCCAGGAGGCGCTCGAGGTGGCGCAGGCCGAGTTCGTCCACGACCTGCCCTGGGGCCTCGCCACCCGGATCGGCGAGCAGGGGATGGCCCTCTCCGGCGGTCAGCGGCAGCGGCTCGCGCTGGCCCGGGCGGTGCTCGCCCAGCCGAAGGTGCTGGTGCTCGACGACACGCTCTCCGCGCTCGACATCCACACCGAGAAGCTGGTCGAGGAGGCGCTGCGCCACGTGCTGGCCGCGACCACCGGCCTGGTCGTCGCGCACCGCGCCTCGACCGTGCTGCTCGCCGACCGGGTGGCGCTGCTCGAGCACGGCACGATCACCCACGTCGGCGACCACCGCGAGCTGCTCGCCACCGTGCCGGCGTACCGCGAGCTCCTCGCCGCGGAGGCCGAGGACCACGAGGCGGCGGGCGTGGTGCAGCCATGAGCTCGACGGACTGGCGCGGGGTCGCCCATGTCGACGAGCTGGAGGCCGCCGAGCGGGAGGCTCCGCGGCGGTTCACCGGTGGCTCGGGCCAGCTGCTGCGCGAGGTGCTGGCGCCGTACAAGCGGGCGATCTGGCTGCTGGTCGTGCGTGGTGCTCGTCGAGAACGCCGCCCGGCTCTCGATCCCCTACCTGGTCAAGGAGGGCATCGACACCGGCATCCCGCCGATCCGCGAGAGCAACAACCTCGAGCCCCTGCTGTTCATCGTCGGCATCGTGCTGGTCTCCACGATCACCCAGGCGGTCGCCCGGCAGCTGTTCCTGGTGCGCTCGGGACGGATCGGTCAGGACGTCCTCTTCGAAGTACGCCGCCGCGTGTTCCGCCACTTCCAGGTGCTGAGCCCCGCCTTCCACGACGACTACACGTCCGGTCGGGTGATCTCCCGCCAGACCTCCGACGTCGACGCGATCTACGAGATGCTCGAGACCGGCTTCGACGGACTGGTCACCGCGGCGCTGACCCTGGTCGGCACCGCCGGGCTGCTGCTCTTCCTCGACCTCAAGCTCGGCCTGGTGGCGCTGCTGTGCGGGCCGTTCCTGTTCTGGCTGACCAACTGGTTCCGCAAGGAGTCGGGCCAGAGCTACCGCGTCACGCGGGAGAAGGTCGCCCTGGTGATCGTCCACTTCGTGGAGTCGATGGGTGGCATCCGCGCGGTCCAGGCCTTCCGCCGCGAGCCGCGCAACCAGGAGATCTTCGACGACGTCAACCACCAGTACCGCCGCGCCAACCTGGTCGCGTTCCGGCTGGTCGCCTGGTTCATGCCAGGCATCCGCCTGATCGGCAACGTGACCATCGCCGCGGTCCTGCTCTACGGCGGCTACCTCGCCTACCACGGCGAAGTCACGGTCGGCGTGCTCGCCGCGTTCCTGCTCTACCTGCGCCAGTTCTTCGAGCCGATGATGGAGATCTCGCAGTTCTACAACACCTTCCAGTCGGCCTCCGCCGCCCTCGACAAGCTGGCCGGCGTGCTCCGCGAGCAGCCCGGCGTACCAGACCCCGAGCAGCCGCTGCGGCTCGAGGAGTCGCAGGGCGAGCTGAAGTTCGACCACGTGCAGTTCTCGTACGTCGAGGACCGGATGGTGCTGCCCGACCTCGAGCTGACCGTGCCGGCCGGGCAGACGCTGGCCCTGGTCGGCACCACCGGCGCCGGCAAGACCACCCTCGCCAAGCTGGCCACCCGCTTCTACGACCCGGTCGGCGGCCGGGTGCTGCTCGACGGGATCGACCTGCGCGACCTGACGTCGGACAACCTGCGCGAGAACGCCGTGATGGTCACCCAGGAGAACTACCTCTTCTCCGGCACCATCGCCGACAACATCCGCTTCGGCCGCCCCGAGGCGAGCATGGAGGAGATCGAGCTGGCCACCCGCGCCCTGGGTGCCCACGACTTCATCATGGCGCTGCCCAACGGCTACGAGACCGACGTCGCCAACCGCGGCGGCCGGCTCAGTGCCGGCCAGCGCCAGCTGGTGGCGTTCGCCCGTGCGTTCCTGGCCGACCCGGCCGTGCTGATCCTCGACGAGGCCACGTCGTCACTCGACATCCCGTCGGAGCGGTTGGTCCAGAAGGCGCTGCACACGGTGCTCGCCGGCCGGACCGCGGTGATCATCGCCCACCGGCTCTCGACCGTCGAGATCGCCGACCGGGTGATCGTGATGGAGCACGGCCGGATCGTCGAGGACGGCAGCCCGGCCGACCTGATCTCGGGCGGCTCCGGTCGCTACTCCGACCTGCACGACGCCTGGCTGGAGTCGCTGGCATGACGGTGGTTGAGGTGCGAGGAGCGTAAGCGACGAGCCTCGAAACCACTTAGGCTCGCGCCCATGCCCGACGAGCTGAGTGTCGCCGAGACCGTCAAGCAGACCCATGCCGGCCGGCTGAAGGCGGTCGCCACGGTGGACGCCGCGCTGGAGCGGATCGCCGAGCGCGACCCGGGGCTCAACGCATTCTCGGTCGTCCTCGGCGACCAGGCCCGGGCCGACGCGGTCGCGACCGACAAGGTGCGCAAGGCCGATCGCGGCCCGCTCCACGGCGTACCGATCGCGATCAAGGAGGAGCTGGACGTCGCCGGGTGCGTGACGACGTTCGGCGGCGAGGCCAACTCGACTCCGGTCGTCACCGACGGCGAGGTCGTCCGCCGGCTGCGCGAGGCGGGAGCCGTGATCGTCGGCAAGACCACGATGCCGGAGTTCGGGGCCTGGCCCTACACCGAGTCGGTCTCGCGCGGCATCACCCGCAACCCGTGGGACCGCACCCGGACACCGGGCGGCTCCAGCGGTGGTACGGCGGCGGCAGTCGCCTCCGGCATGGTGGCCGTGGGAATGGGCGGCGACGGTGGCGGGTCGATCCGGATCCCGTCGGCGTGCTGCGGCCTGTTCGGGCTCAAGCCGCAGCGCGGCCGGGTGAGCACCGCCCCGCACCCCGACCTCTGGCTGGCGCTGGGCACCGTCGGCCCGCTGAGCCGCACCGTCCTGGACAGCGCGCTGGTCTACGACGTCATCCGCGGCAACCTGCCGGGTGATCGCTTCCAGGCGGGGGAGTCCGGCTCGTTCGCGGAGGCTGCTCGCACCGCGCCCGGCCGGCTGACCATCGGCTGGTCCACGAAGCCGGTCACCCTCGGCGTGAAGCCGGACCCGATCCACGTGCGGGCGGTCCGCGACACGGTCCGGCTGCTGACCGACCTCGGCCACGACGTCAAGGAGGTCGACCCGCACTACCCCGACCCGACGGCGGCGTTCGTGCCGCAGTTCTTCGCCGGCATCCGCAACGAGGCCGACCAGATGGAGCACTTCGAGCGGCTCGAGCGGCGGACCCGGCAGACCTACCGGCTCGGCTCCTGGGTGACCCCGAAGGTCGCCGAGTGGGCGGTCCGGGCCAGCGAGAAGCTGTCGGTCCGGCTCAACCGGGTCTTCGACGACCTCGACGTCCTGCTCACCCCGACCATCGCGCGCCGCCCGCCACGGGTCGGCGTCCTCGACGGCCGCGGCACCGTGCGCTCGGCGCTGGTGTCCACGCCCGCCATCGCGTACGTCGCCATCTGGAACGTCGCCGGCAACCCCGCCGCCTCCGTGCCCTGCGGGATCGCGGAGGACGGCCTGCCGGTCGGCATCCAGCTGGTCGGCCGCACCGACGCCGAGACCACGCTGCTCAGCCTCAGCGCGCAGATCGAGGAGGCCCGACCCTGGCCGCTGACGGCCCCTTAAAGACGGGGTTTGATTCCTGGGGGTAGCGTCGCCGACCGTGGCAGCAATCGAGGTCGTCGACCTGGCCAAGGCCTACGGAGAGCTCAAGGCGGTCGACGGGGTCACCCTGGAGGTCGCCGAAGGTGAGTTCGTCGGGATCCTCGGGCCCAACGGCGCCGGCAAGACCACCCTGCTGGAGATGATCGAAGGGCTACGCCGGCCCGACTCCGGCACGGTCCGCGTGCTCGGCGAGGAGGTCTGGCCGCGCAACCCCGGGCTGCTGCCCCGGATGGGCGTGCAGCTGCAGGCGTCGTCGTTCTTCGAGCGGCTGACCGCGCGCGAGCAGCTGCACACCTTCGCGTCGCTCTACGACGTCCCGCAGAGCCGCGTCGGTGAGTGGCTCGAGCGCGTCGGCCTGGTGGACAAGGCGGACACCCGCGTCGAGGACCTCTCGGGTGGCCAGGCGCAGCGGCTCTCGATCGCCTGCGCGCTGGTGCACGACCCCGAGGTGGTCTTCCTCGACGAGCCGACCTCCTCCCTCGACCCCCAGGCCCGGCGCAACCTCTGGGACCTGCTTGTCGGGGCTCAACGACTCCGGCCGCACGGTCGTGCTGACGACGCACTACATGGACGAGGCCGAGGTGCTCTGCGACCGGGTCGCGATCATGGACGCCGGCAGCATCCTGCAGTTCGACACCCCGGCCTCTCTGGTGCGCGGCCTCGACGCGCCAGCCCGGATCACGGTGGCGCCCGGCCAGCTCGAGCTCGACGAGGCCCGCTCGCTGCCCGGCGTGGACGAGGCCGAGGAGGGCACCGACGGGACACGGCTCACCACCCGCGAGCCGGCGGCGGTGATCGGCCGGCTCGCCGAGCTGGACCGCCTCGACGGCGTACGCGTCCAGACCGGCACCCTCGAGGACGTCTTCCTCGACCTCACCGGACGGGAGTACCGCGCATGAAGCTCCCTGGATTCGATGGGGCATTCGGAGCCCTGTCCATCGCCATCCTGCGGGGCTTCCTGCGCGACAAGGCGTCGGTCTTCTTCGCGCTGATCTTCCCGCTGATGTTCCTGGTGCTCTTCGGCGGCCTGTTCGGCGACGCTGGTCAGTCCAAGGTGGACCTGGTCCAGGTCGGCGACGTGTCGGTGATCGACGACCTGCCGGCCGGCGCCCGCGAGGCGTTCGAGGACACCTTCAAGATCGAGCACTCCGACGACATCGACGCCGCCATCGAAGAGGTGCGCAAGGGCGACGCCGACGTGGCGGTCGAGATGAAGGGCGACACGCTGGTCGCGCACTACACGCTGACCGACCAGGTCAAGGCCGGCATCACCCAGGGCGCCCTGCAGGCGTTCGTCCAGGGCTCCAACGTGGCCCTGCTCGCCCAGGCGGCGGGGGAGCCGCCGACCTACCAGCTCGACATCAAGCGGGTCGAGGACGACTCCCTGGACACCATCCAGTTCGTCACCCCGGGGCTGCTGGGCTGGGCGGTCGCGATGAGCGCGGCGTTCGGGGCCGCGGCGACGTTGCAGGGCTGGCGCCAGTCCAAGCTGCTGCGCCGGCTCCAGCTCGCACCGGTCTCCACCCGCACCGTCGTCGGCGCCCGGGTCACGGTCGCCATGGCGATCGCGTTCGTGCAGATGGCGATCTTCCTCGGCATCGGAGCCGGCGCGTTCGGGCTGGTGCTGACGGGGTCGTGGTGGATGTCGATCCCGCTGCTTGGTCGTCGGCACGCTGTGCTTCATGGCGATCGGACTGTTCGCCGGCGCGGTCACGACCACGGTCGAGGGCGCCGTCAACGCCGCCAACTTCATCGTGCTGCCGATGGCGTTCCTCAGCGGCTCGTTCTTCCCGCTCGACGCGGCGCCGGGCTGGCTCCGAACCTTCTCGAACCTGCTGCCGCTCAAGCATCTCAACGAGGCGATGCTCGACGTGATGGTGCGCGGGGAAGGCCCGGCCGCCGCGCTGGTGCCGCTCGGCATCCTGGCGGCCTTCGCGATCGTGGTCACCCTGATCTCCGCCCGGCTGTTCCGGTGGGAAACTACCTGAGTGCCCTGCCCGTGAGGGGCTTTCCGTTTGGCGTGCTCAGCGTGTGTGCATCGCGAGGCGGAGGAGCGCTGGACCGGCGGAGTCAATCCAAGCGACGACAACGAAGCGAGGTGCGTGCGATGTGTGCGCGAAGCGCAAGCCCTTCGCGGGCAGGGCACTAGTGCCCTCTCTTTGGATGACGCCGCGAGCCCGGCTCCGGCGGCTGACCGGTCGCGCCGGGCCGAGCCCGCTGGTGGGCCGGACCGTGCTCGTGACCGGTGCGTCGTCGGGCATCGGTGAGGCGACGGCCCTGGCCGTCGGGCGGCTCGGCGCCACCGCGCTGCTCGTGGCCCGCCGGGCCGACGACCTCGAGCGGGTGCGCGCGCAGATCGTCGAGGCGGGCGGTCAGGCGGCGGCGTACACCTGCGACCTGACCGACGGCGAGGCCGTCGACTCGCTGGTCAAGCAGGTGCTCGAGGACCACGGTGCCGTCGACTACCTCGTCAACAACGCCGGCCGCTCGATCCGGCGGTCGCTGCACCTCAGCTACGACCGCCCGCACGACTTCGAGCGGACCATGGCGATCAACTACTTCGGCCCGGTGCGGCTGACCCTGGGCCTGCTGCCCGCCATGCGCGAGCAGCGCTTCGGCCACGTGGTCAACATCCTGAGCTGGGGCGTGCAGATGAAGGCGCCGAAGTTCTCCGCCTACCTCGCCTCCAAGTCGGCCCTCGACACCTGGTCGCGGATCGCCGGCCGCGAGACCTGGGCCGACAACGTCACGTTCACCAACATGCGCTTCGGCCTGGTGCGCACCGACATGGTGGTGCCGACCGACTCGTTCGAGGACCGGAAGGCGCTGACCGCCGAGCAGGCCGCGGCGAAGGTGGTGCGCGCGCTGGAGGACCGGCCGGTCGTGGCCGGACACCCCGTCGGCTACGTCGGCGAGGTGCTCAACTTCGTCGCCCCGCGCCTCAGCGACGCGCTGATGGCCCGTTACGACCGGATGGCCCCTGACTCGAAGGCCGCTCGCGGCGAGGAGTGAGGTCGTTCAGATCATCGTCACGAAGGCGATGACGCCGGCGACGACCACGCCCGACCGGAGCAGGGTCGCGGGCAGCTTGCGGCCGATCCGCGACCCGACGTAGCCGCCCACCACCGAGCCCGCCGCCAACAGGCCGACGGCCGCCCAGTCGAGGTCGGCCACGAACAGGAAGATCAACGTCGCGATCACGTTGGCGGCCATCACGGCCAGGGTCTTGAGGGCGTTGACGATCCGGAACTCGAGGTCGGTGCCCAGACCCAGCACGGCCATCATCATCACGCCGGAGCCGGCTCCGAAGTAGCCGCCGTAGACGCCGGTGACGGTCGCGAAGAAGGTCGTCACCGGCGACAGGCGCGTGGCGCTGCTCGGCGTCAGGGTCGTCGTGGCGGCGTAGCCATTTGTTCAACGGCGGCGAGGCCCCGACCAGCAGGCAGGTGAAGAGGATCAGCCACGGCACGACGGCCTCGAAGACCTCTGGCGGCAGAGCGAGCAGCAGCGCGGCTCCACCCACCGATCCCACCGCACAGGTCAGGATCACCGCGGCCGTTGCGCGAGGGTGCTCCCGCAGCTCCTGCCGGTAGCCGAACGACCCGCTCAGGCCGGCCGGCGTCATGCCAACCGTGTTGGAGGCGTTGGCCACCACCGGCGGCAGCCCCACCGCCACCAGCACCGGAAAGCTCAGCAGCGACGCCACGCCCACCGTTGAGGTGAGCACCCCGGCGCCTAGCCCGGCCGCCAGCACGGCCAGCTGTTCGAGCCCGGTCACTCGGGCTGGTCACCGCGCAGCAGCGCGACGTCGCTGACCATCTCGACGTGGGCGTGCATGGCCTCCGCAGCCGCCGTGGCGTCGCCCGCGCGGATCGCCTCGGCGATCTCGCGGTGCCCGGCGAGGGAGTTGCGGGGCCGGTCCGGCTGCGACAGGGACTCGATGCGGGTCTCCCGGATCAGGTCGCCGATCTCGTCCATCAGCCGCGCGAGCAGCAGGGAGTGCGCGGCCGCGGTGACGGCACCATGGAACCGCTCGTCGCCCTCGACGCCGCGACCACCGGCCTCGACGTCGGCCTCCATCGCGACCAGGGCGTCGTCGATGCGCGCCATGTCGTCGTCGGTACGCCGAGCGGCGGCGAGCGCGGCGATCTTGGTCTCGAGCGCGTCGCGGGTCTCGATCACCTCGGGCAGGCGGTCCGCGTGGGCCCGGATCGCGTCCACGATCCGGGTCTGGCTCTTCGAGTTGGTGACGACCGTGCCGTCGCCGTGGCGCACGGCGACCACGCCGATCACCTCGAGCGCGACCAGGGCCTGGCTGAGCGTGGCGCGGCTGACGCCGAGCCGCGAGGCGAGCTCTCGCTCGGGCGGCAGCCGGTCGCCCGCGACCAGGCCGTTGTCCCTGATCCAGGTCGTGATCTGCTCCGCGACCTGCTCGTAGAGCCGGGTCCGCAGCAGGCGCTGGGGAAAGGACGTCATGAGCCCATGCTATTGACTTCCGGCCAATTGACCTATTGGCTAGGCCACTGAGCCAAGGACGTGACCGGGGTCACCATGACCACCTGCACGGGGTACTGGCACAGGCAACTCGGCTCAAGGAGATGTGTGCAAATGGGACCGGAATGGGTCGCAATCCTCGCCCTGGTGGCGCTGTTCGTGGTCGGCACCCTGCTGCCGATCAACATGGGAGCCCTGGCCTACGTCGCCGCCTGGCTGGTCGGCATGTACGCCCTCGACCTCGATGAGAAGGAGATCCTCGCGGGCGTCTCGGGCGACCTGATCCTCACCTTGATCGGGGTCACCTACCTGTTCGCGATCGCCAAGAACAACGGCACCGTCGACCTGATCGTGCGAACAGCCGTGAAAGCCGTCGGCGGCCGGGTCGCCCTGATCCCGTGGGTGATGTTCGCGGTCACGGGCGTGCTCACCGGCATCGGTGCGGTGAGCCCGGCCGCGTGCGCGATCATCGGCCCGATCGCCCTCGGCTTCGCCGGCCGCTACGGCATCAGCCCGCTGATGATGGGCATGATGGTCGTGCACGGAGCCCAGGCGGGTGGCTTCTCGCCGATCAGCATCTACGGCACGATCACCAACACGGTGATGAAGGACGCCGGCCTGCCGTCCAGCGAGATCACCGTGTTCGTCGCGAGCCTCGTGATCAACACGATCCTGGCCGCGATCCTGTTCGTGGTCCTCGGTGGCCGCAAGCTGTTGAGCCGGCGGATCGACCCGGACGAGCCCGACGAGGCCGATGGTTCGGCCGGCCCGGCGGCGGCCGGCGGTGCCGGCGCGACGACCATTACCCAGGAGACAACGGCCGTACGCCTCGACCAGGTGCTGACCCTGGTTGCCTTCCTCGGCGTGGCCGTGATCGCGCTCGCCTTCGACAAGAACATCGGCTTCGTCGCGATCACCGCTGCCGTGCTGCTGGCGGCCTTCTCGCCCAACGAGCACAAGGACGCGGTCAAGCAGATCGCCTGGCCGACCGTCCTCCTGGTCGCGGGCATCAGCACCTACGCCACGATCCTGACCACGGCGGGCTCGCCGGAGTTCGTCGGCAACTGGGCCGCGGGGCTCGGCGCGATCGCGATCGGCGCCCTCGTGCTCTGCTACGTCGGCGGCGTGGTCTCGGCCTTCGCGTCCTCGACGGCGCTGCTGCCGGTGATCATCCCGATCGGCGTACCGCTGGTCGCCGACGGCGGCATCAGCGCGGCGCTGTTCGTGGCGGCCCTGGCGGTCAGCTCGACCATCGTCGACGTGAGCCCGTTCTCGACCAACGGTGCGCTGATGCTGGCCAACAGGCCGGACACGATCAGCGAGACTGTCTACTACAAGCAGATCCTGACCTACAGCGTGATCGTCGTCCTCGTCGGTCCGCTCCTCGTGTGGGCGGCCCTCGTGCTGCCCGGATGGTGAGTACGCCGCCTTGACTGACACTGCGAACGGACCTCTGACCGACGTCCTGGTCGTCGACCTGTCCCGGGCCCTCGCGGGTCCCCACGCCACGATGATGCTGGGCGACCTCGGTGCCCGCGTGATCAAGGTGGAGGTGCCGGGCTCCGGCGACGACACCCGAGGCTGGGGGCCGCCGTTCGTCGGCCCCGCCGACGACCGGCAGTCGACCTACTTCCTGTCGGCCAACCGCAACAAGGAGTCGATCGCACTCGACCTCAAGTCGGCGGACGACCGCGAGCTGCTGCTGCGACTGGTCGACCGGGCCGACGTGCTGGTGGAGAACTTCCGCACCGGCGTGCTCGAGCGGCTCGGCCTCGGCATCGAGTCGCTGCAGGAGCGCAACCCGCGACTGGTGGTGCTGTCGATCACCGGGTTCGGCCACGACGGCCCGGAGGGTGGTCGGGCCGGCTACGACCAGATCGCCCAGGGCGAGGCCGGGGTGATGTCGCTGACCGGGTCCGGGCCCGACGACCCGCAACGGGTGGGCGTGCCCATCGCCGACCTCCTCTCGGGCATGTACGGCGCCTACGGCGTGGTCGCCGCGCTGCACGAGCGGGATCGCACGGGGCGCGGCACGGTCGTGCGCACCTCGCTGCTGGCCGCGGTCGTCGGCGTACACGCCTTCCAGGGCACGCGGTGGACCGTGGCCGGCGAGGTGCCGCGCGCGCAAGGCAACCACCATCCGTCGATCGCGCCCTACGGCCTCTTCCACTGCCGCGACGGAGCGGTGCAGATCGCCCTGGGCAGCGAGGGCCTGTGGCGGCGCTTCTGCGAGGGCTTCGGGCTCGACCCCGAGGCGGACGGACTCGCCACCAACGAGCAGCGGGTCGCCGTGCGCGAGCGGGTGATCGAGGTGGTCGAGGCGGCGTTCGCCGACTGGGACGCCGAGCCGCTGCTGGCCCGGCTGGCCGAGGTCGGCGTGCCGGCCGGCAAGGTGCGCACCCTCGACGAGGTCTACAGCTGGGACCAGGCGCTGAGCCAGGGGCTGCTGCTCGACGTCGAGCACCCGACGCTCGGCAAGGTCCAGCTGCCCGGCCCGCCACTGCGCTTCTTCGACAACGACGGCGCCGAGGTGAGCCGCAGCGACCACGCCGCACCACCGCTGCTCGACCAGCATGCCGACGACATCAGGGCCTGGCTGGACCAAGAGCGATGACCCGACGCTGGGCGGCCGTGGACCTGCTCGAGCTCGTGCTCGACCCTGGCTCCTTCGAGTCGTGGGACCGCCCGGTCGACATCTCGGGTCACCCCGAGGCGTACCAGAAGGCGCTGGTTGCCGCAGCCGAGAAGTCCGGCACCGACGAGTCGGTGCTGACCGGTCGCGGCCTGGTGCGCGGGCGGCCGGTCGTCGTGGTGGCCAACGAGTTCACGTTCCTGGCCGGGTCGATCGGCAAGGCCGCGGCGGCCCGGATCACCTCGGCCGTACGCCGCGCGACCGCGGAGGGGCTGCCGGTCCTGGCCACGACCTCGTCGGGCGGCACCCGGATGCAGGAGGGCACGCCGGCGTTCGTGGGGATGGTGGAGATCTCGCGCGCGCTGATGGACCACCGCCTCGCCGGACTGCCCTACCTCGTGCACCTGCGCCACCCGACCACCGGCGGCGTCTACGCCTCCTGGGGGTCGCTCGGCCACATCACCGTCGCGGAGCCCGGCGCGCTGGTCGGGTTCCTCGGCCCCAAGGTGTACGCCGGCCTGACCGGCGAGCAGTTCCCCGAGGGCGTGCAGACCGCCGAGAACCTCGCCGCGCACGGCGTGATCGACGCGGTGGTGCCGGCCGAGGACCTGCCCGAGCTGGTCGACCGGGCACTCGCGGTCCTGGTGGACCCGCCGACCCGTGGCACGCTGACGCGGCGCTCGGGCACGATCGGCGAGACGACGGCCTGGGAGTCGATCGAGCGGACCCGCGACCCCGGGCGAGCCGGCGTACGCCACCTGCTGCGGCACGGCGGGTCCGGCACCGTCCGGCTGCGCGGCACCGACGAGGGGGAGCGCGACGAGACCGTGATCGTGGCCCTGACCCGGATGGACGGTCAGCCGTGTGTGGTCGTCGGGCAGGACCGGAGCCGTCAGGACGCGACCCACGTGATGGGTCCGGGCGCGCTGCGCGAGGCGCGCCGGGGGATGCGCCTGGCCGAGGAGCTCCGGCTCCCGCTGGTCACCGTGATCGACACGCCAGGCGCCGAGCTGTCACCCGGCGCCGAGGAGCACGCGATCGCCGGAGAGATCGCCCGCTGCATCGCGACCCTGACCACGATGTCGGTGCCGACCGTCGCCGTCATCCTCGGGCAGGGCTGCGGTGGCGGCGCGCTGGCGCTGCTGCCGGCCGAGACCGTGCTCGCGACCGAGCACGCCTGGCTCTCGCCGCTGCCACCCGAGGGCGCGAGCATCATCGTGCACGGCGACACCGAGCACGCGGCCGAGCTCGCGGAGGCACAACGGGTGCGGGCCGCCGACCTCCTCGCCGACGGCACCGTGCATCACGTGGTGCCGGAGGTCGACGGCGAGACCGCCCGCGACCTCGCGATCGCGGTGGCGGCCGAGGTCGGCGTGGCACTGCGGCGGCTGGAGCGTCGGCGGGTGATCGACGAGCGGTAGCCCGGGGTGTGCAGGCCGGCCCGGGTAGTCACACTGGCCTCAACCGTCGCTGCTTCATCACGGGATGCAGGTGGGCATGCGCTTCCCACGGGTTGCTCACCATGGGAAGCGGCGGCTCGGCGACATACCGTGATGAAGCAGCAACGCGAGCGCCGGCGCAGCCTCGATCGCCGACCCCGCCGTACGGCGCCGGGCCATCCTCGAGAGTCAGCTGGCCTTCTTGGCCGCGACCTTCTTCGTGGTGGACTTCTTCGCCGTCTTCTTGGCGGCGGCCTTCTTCGCCGGAGCCTTCTTCGCGGACTTCTTGGCCGGCGCCTTCTTCGCGGGCTTCTCGTCCTCGTCGTCGTCGGTGTCCTCGCCGCGGGCCGTCTTGGCCGCGTCGACCGAGCGCTGCAGGGCGGCCAGCAGGTCGACGACCTCGCCGGAGGACTTCGTGGACGTCGGGGTGCGCTTGATCTCGCCGCCCTCGATCTTGGTCTTGACCAGCGACTCGACGGCCTCGGCGTAGTCGTCCTCGAACTCGCTCGGGTCGAAGTCGCCGGCGAGGGTGTCGACCAGCATCGTGGCCATCTTCACCTCGGCGGGCTTGACCTCGCCGGACTCGACGTTGAAGTCGGGTTCGCGGATCTCGTCGGGCCACATCATCGTCTGCAGCACGATCACGTCGTCCTTGACCCGCAGCACCGCGATGGAGGTGCGCTGGCGCAGCGCCACGGTCACCACGGCCATCCGGTCGGCGTCGAGCAGCGCCTGGCGCAGGAGGGCGTAGGGCTTGGTGCCGGACTTCTCGGGCTCGAGGTAGTAGGACTTCTCGAAGAGCATCGGGTCGATCTGGTCCGACGGCACGAACTTCTCGACAGCGATCTCGCGCGACGACGTCGTGGGCAGCTCGGCCAGGTCGTCGTCGGTGAGGATGACCATCTCGCCGTCCTCGGTCTCGTAGCCCTTGGCGATGTCGGCGTACGCGACCTCCTCGCCGTCGATCGAGCACACGCGTTGGTACTTGATCCGGCCACCGTCCTTGGCATGGACCTGCCGGAACGAAACGTCATGGCTCTCGGTGGCGGAATACAGCTTGACCGGCACGCTGACCAGCCCGAACGACACCGCGCCCTTCCAGATTGCACGCATCCCTAGAGGGTAGCCGTCGGGACGCCAGTCCATGCGTGCGTCAGACTTCCTCCATGCGCCCCATGCTGGCCACCCACGGCACCCACGTGCCGCCTGGCGAGGCCTGGATGCACGAGGTCAAGTGGGACGGCATCCGGATCCTGGCGGACTCCCGGCAGGTCGGTGGGAGCTGGCGGATCCGGTTGACCAGCCGCAACGACAACGACGTGACCGGTGGCTGGCCGGACGTCGCGGTGTCGCCCATCGGAGACCGCGACTTCCTCGTGGACGGCGAGATCATCGCGCTCAACGAGTCGGGACGGCCGGACTTCCGGGTGCTGCAGAACCGGATGCACGTGCGCAACGCGACTTCGGTCGCGCGGCTGGTGAAAACGACGCCGGTGACGTTCATGGTGTTCGACCTGCTGCGCCTCGACGGCCGCGACCTCACGAAGGAGCCGCTCGAGGACCGGCGGGCGCTGCTGACGGAGACGTTCGGCACTGGTGCCTGGCAGGTGCCTCCGTCGTACGACGACGGGCAGATGCTCCACGGCGCGACCCTCGAGCAGGGGCTCGAGGGCATCGTGAGCAAGCGCCGCTCGTCCCGCTACCACTTCGGCGAGCGGAGCAAGGACTGGCAGAAGTTCGCGCACCGGCACCGCCTGTCCTACGTGGTCGGCGGATGGCGGCCGCAGGAGGGCACGACCGACCGGCTGGCCGCGCTGCTGGTGGGGGAGCCGACACCGGACGGCCTGCTCTACCGCGGCCGCGTCGGCAGCGGGGTCGGCGCCAAGCAGGGACGGATGCTGGCCGAGGCGCTGGCCGGACAGGAGCGCACGGACAGCCCGTTCGCGGACGAGGTGCCCCGCGAGGACGCCCTCGGCACCTTCTGGGTCGAGCCGAAGCTCGTCGTCGACGTGGACACCCACGGCGTCGGCTACGAACGGCTCCGCCAGCCGTCGTACCGCGGCGTGCGGACCGACCTCACACCCGAGGACCTCTGATGCCGAAGCGCGAGCAGTACGACAAAGAGGAAGTCTTCGTCGACGTCGAGGGCCGGACGCTGAAGATCAGCAGCCTGAGCAAGGTCCTCTACCCGCGCACCGGCACCACCAAGGGCGAGGTGCTCAACTACTACGCGCAGATCGCGCCGGTGATGCTGCCGCACGTGAAGGACCGGCCGGTGACCCGGATCCGCTGGCCGCACGGCGTCGAGGACATGAGCTTCTTCGAGAAGAACGCCCCCAACGGCACCCCGTCGTGGGTGCACACGGCCACCGTGCCCACCACCGGCAGCCGCTCGGGCAAGGGCGACGGCGAGATCACGTTCCCGATCATCGACGACCTGGCCACGCTCACCTGGCTGGTCAACCTGGCCGCGCTCGAGCTCCACGTGCACCAGTGGACGGTCGGACGCAATGGCCGCCCGCGCCACGCCGACCGGCTGGTGATCGACCTCGACCCCGGCGAGCCCGCCGGCCTGCACGAGTGCTGCTCGGTGGCCCTGCTGGTGCGCGACAAGCTGGCCGAGCGCAACCTCGACGCCAAGCCGGTGCTGAGCGGCAGCAAGGGCCTGCACCTGTACGCCGACCTGCCGCGCCGCCTGCCCTCCGACGAGTCAACGGCGCTCGCCAAGGAGGTGGCCGAGGAGCTCCAGAAGGAGCACTCGTCGCTGGTCACCGCGACCATGACGAAGGCGAAGCGCGGCGGCAAGGTGTTCCTCGACTGGTCGCAGAACGCCGGCTCCAAGACCACGATCTCGCCGTACTCCCTGCGCGGGAAGGAGCGGCCCTACGTCGCGGCGCCGGTCTCCTGGGCCGAGGTCGAGGCGGGCGCCGACGACCCGATGGGTCTCGAGCAGATGCGCTTCGACGAGGTGCTGGAGCGGCTGGCCGAGCACGGCGACCTGTTCGCGTCCTAGCCGTCAGGGGCGCCGGAGCAGCGCCTGCACGGTCGGTCGGTAGTAGGTCCAGAGCTTCGCGGCCTTGGTCGCGCTCACGTGGTACGGGTCGAACCAGGTGTGCACTCCGTTGACCACGGCCGGGCAGGTATTGGCACTGCAGATCCCGTCGCTGTAGTCGGCCAGCAGCGCGCCGTCGGGGAGCCGGCTCATCCGGGTCTTCAGCCAGTTCCGGATGTAGGAGTCCTTGTAGTACGCCTGGCTGCGCTCCACCGGGCACCAGAACGGCGTGGCGCCGAGACCGCACTCGGCCGGTGGCACCGCCGACGGGCCCTGCACCGACACGTCGGTGGGGATGCCTCGCTGGCCGAGCCACGCGAACAGCGGCCGGGTGTAGTTCATCGTGTAGACCCGGCGCTGCTTGAGGATGTCCTCGCGCTCCTGGCTCTCGTAGTAGGCGATCCGGTTCAGGTTGGCACCCCAGAACGAGCCGAGCACCAGGCGGTACGGCCGGCCACCGGCGCGTAGCTGCTCGAGGTACTGCAGCGCGTCGACGCTGAGCTCGGCACAGTCGTTGCCGGCGTAGATCTCCATGTCGGGGAAGGCCGGGATGCAGCCGCCGAGGAAGAACAGCACCACGTTGATCCGCTTGCCGGCCACGGCGCGCTGGACCGCCGGGCTCATCATCCACATGTGGGAGTCGCCCCAGAGCACGATGGTCGGGGCGTTCTTCCCGTGCCAGACCAGCCGGCACCCGGTGAGCGGCGGCCGCCCGCAGTGGGCGGGGGTCTGCGCCTGGTCCGCGCCGAGCTGCTCGTCGGTAGGTCCCGTCGTGGGTCCGGCAGCCGCCGTCGGAGCCGGAGCCGGAGCCGAGACCGCGCCCGCGGTGGCGGGCAGGATCGCGGCCATCGAGATCGTGAGGCTCATTGCCAATGCCGCGAGCAGAGCCCGCCCCCATGATCCGCTCATGGGGCAGGACGGTACGTGAGTTCGCGACCCCGCGAGGGCTAATCCGGCCGGGTCGGAGAGTGACGAAATACTTGCGCGCTGGCGATGGATCGGGCAGACACCTGGGATCTCACTTGGTATGGCTACGAAACAGCTCCCTACCAAAGCGGCCACCCGATGGGTGCTCGTCCTGACCGCCATCGGCTCACTGATGGCCGCGCTGGACACCCTGGTGGTGTCCACCGCGCTCAGCACCATCCGACTCGACTTCGACGCCTCCGTCGAACAGCTCGAGTGGACGGTGAACTCCTACAACCTCAGCTTCGCGGTGCTCCTGATCACTGGAGCCGCGCTCGGTGACCGCTTCGGCCGCCGCAGGCTGTACGCCGTGGGGCTGGCGGTGTTCACCGTCGCGTCGGCTGCTTGCGCGCTGGCTCCGAACGTCGAGTCGCTGATCGTGGCCCGGGCCCTCCAGGGCGCCGGCGCCGCGCTGATCATCCCGCTGGGGCTGGCCCTGCTCAGCGCAGCGTTCCCGCCCGAGAAGCGGGGTGCCGCGATCGGCATCTTCAGCGCGATCACCGGGCTCGCCGTGGCCAGCGGTCCGCTCGTGGGCGGTGTCGTGGTGGAGGGCATCAGCTGGGAGTGGATCTTCTGGCTCAACGTGCCGATCGGGCTGGTCGCCGTACCCCTGGTGCTGGCCAAGCTGAAGGAGAGCTTCGGCTCCGACGCTGCCCTCGACCTCGCCGGGCTGGCACTGGTCTCGGCCGGTGCGTTCGGGCTCGTGTGGGGGCTCGTGCGCGGCAACCAGGCCGGCTGGGGCTCCGTGGAGGTGGTCGGCACGTTGGTCGCCGGCGCCACCCTGGTCGTGGCGTTCGTGGCCTGGGAGCTGCGCGCCCGCGAGCCGATGCTGCCGATGGGGTTGTTCCGCTCGCGGGCGTTCTCGGCCGGCAACGCGGCGATCTTCCTGACCTTCGCGTCGCTGTTCACCGGTGTGTTCTTCTTCGCCCAGTTCCTGCAGACCGCCGCTCGACCACGGGCCGCTCGGCGCGGGGCTGCGGCTGCTGCCGTGGACGGCGACGTTCATGACCGTCGCGCCGGTGGCGGGCGCCATGGCCGACCGGATCGGGGAGCGCCCGCTGATGGTGTCCGGCCTGACCCTGCAGGCGATCGGGCTCGGCTGGTTCGCGCTGATCGCCGAGCCAGGCATGGCCTACTCGTCGATGCTGGCGCCGTTCGTCGTCGCCGGTGTGGGCGTCTCGATGGCGATCCCGGCCGCGCAGAACTCGGTCGTCGGCTCCGTCGCCCCCGAGGCGCTCGGCAAGGCCGCCGGCGTCAACAGCATGATGCGCGAGCTCGGCGGCGTCTTCGGGATCGCGGTCACCGTCGCGGTCTTCGCCGGCGCCGGCAGCTACGCGTCGGCACAGGCATTCGTCGACGGGTTCGCACCGGCGATCGGAGTGGCAGCCGGCTTCGCCGCGCTCGGCGCGATCGCCGCCCTCGGGCTGCCCGCCCGTCGTACGGCACCGGCGGGCGAGGTCATCGAGGTCCAGCCCGTGCTCGAGCCGGAAGCGGTGGCCTGACATGGAGCAGCTGGTGATGGTGCGCTACGAAGTGCGGCCCGACCAGGTCGATGCCAACGAGCAGCTCGTGCGAGCTGTCTACGACGAGCTCGACGAAACCCGGCCGACGTGGCTCAGGTACGCAACTTTCGCGATGGAGGACGGAGTGAGCTTCGTGCACCTCGCGGTGATCGACACGAGCCAGGGCGAGCTCCGCGACGTGGCCGCGTTCCGGGCCTTCCGGGAGGGACTGGCGCACCGCGTGGTGGCCCCTCTCATCAACACCCCGCTCCGCCAGGTCGGCTCGTACCGGGTCTTCGATGGCTAGCGCCCCTGTGGTCCACCTCGAGCTGCACACCCCCGACCGCGCAGGAGCCCGCGGGCTCTATGCCGAGCTCTGCGGGTGGCCGGGCGAGCAGGTCGACGCCGGCCGGGCGTCGTACCTGGCGCTCGAGCTCGGCTACCTCGGTGGGGGCATCGTGGAGTGTGCGACCGAGCGCCCGGTCTGGGTGCCGTACGTCGAGGTCCGCCGGATCGGCGAGATCACCGACCGCGCCCGCGGCCTCGGCGCCGAAGTGCTCCTCGAGCCGCGCGAGTGCCCCAACGGCTGGCGCAGCGTGGTGAGTACGGTCCAGGGTGGCGAGATCGCGTTCTGGCAGCCGAAGCGCGGTGGCGGCCGATGAGAGGGGACCTGGTGGACGAGACCGAGCTGCTCGCCGCTGCCAAGGATGGCGACGAGGACGCCTACGCCGAGCTGGTCGGCGTACACCGTCCGGCGCTGCACGCGCACTGCTACCGGATGCTCGGCTCGGTGCCGGACGCCGAGGACGCGCTTCAGGAGGCGCTGCTCCGGGCATGGAAGGGACTGCCCCGCTTCGAGGGGCGCAGCTCCCTGCGGTCGTGGCTCTACACGATCGCGACCAACGCCTGCCTCAAGGCGATCGAGCGCCGGCCGACCCGCGTGCTGCCCGTCGACTACGGGCCGCCCGGCGACCCGCACCGTGAACTGGACCAGCCGTTGGTCGAGTCGGTGTGGATGCAGCCGTACCCGGACGAGCGGCTGGCCGACGTGGAGTCCACTCCGGACGCGAGGTACGAGCAGCGCGAGGCCGTGGAGATTGCCTTCGTCGCGGCCCTGCAGCACCTGCCGGCCAAGCAGCGCGCCGTA
The DNA here is from genome assembly GCA_963769475.1 of uncultured Actinomycetota bacterium. Classification (GTDB taxonomy): domain Bacteria; phylum Actinomycetota; class Actinomycetes; order Propionibacteriales; family Nocardioidaceae; genus Nocardioides. The sequence continues at coordinate 1,262,593 of CAVYLX010000011.1, forward strand.
CTGATCCTGCGTGACGTGCTGGGTTTCTCCGGCGCCGAGGTGGCCGAGGCGCTCGAGCTGTCGCCCGCCGCGGTCTACAGCGCGCTGCAGCGAGCGCACAAGACCGTCGACGAGAAGCTGCCGGCGCAGAGCCAGCAGGCGACCCTGGCCTCGGTCGGTGACCAGAAGGTGCGCAGCCTGATCACCAAGTACGTCGACGCCTGGGAGCGCGCGGATGTCGAGGGCATCGTCGAGCTGCTCACCGAGGACGCCTACATAGCGATGCCGCCGTACCGCACCTGGTACTCCGGCCGCGACGCCGTGGAGGTCTTCCTCCGGAAGACCCCGCTGCGCGAACGGCGCTGGCGGGTGCTGCCGAGCCACGCCAACGGCCAGCTGTCGTTCGCCAACTACCTCTGGGACGAGGAGAAGCGCACCTACGCGTTCCACGGCACGGAGGTGATGACGCTCCGCGGCGACAGGATCTCGGAGTGGATGGCGTTCCTCGACCCCGAGGGCTACGCGATCTTCGGCCTGCCGGCGACCCTCGACGGACCCCGCAACGTTCACTGAGTACGCCGACGCATGCGACCTGGCTCGCGAGCGGCGAACGTTGCCTCATGAGCAACACGTGGGTACGCACACTGGGCCTGATCGTCGGGATGGCGGCCAGCGCGGGAGTCGGCTATGTGACGGCGGTGGGCGTGATGATCATCGCCGTCCTGGCCGAAGCTGCTCCGTTGCTGGCGGGCGAGACCACACCGCAGCAGCCCTGGGTCACTCCCACCGCCGTTGGTGCCGGCCTTCTCGTGTTCGGTCTCGGCGTCTGGCTCAGCGTCCGGATGTTCCGTCGACGCCCGGCCGATTCCTGAGCATCAACGGCAAGGCGGCACGCACTTCCGTGTCGAGCTCGTCGAGCACGCCCTCGCGGTCACAGAGATAGCCGAGGAGCGCGGACTGGAAGAGTCCGTCGAGGACGGAGTAGGCCAAGTGGGGTGACACGGCCGGCTCGGCGTCGGCCACCTCGGCATAGCGGGTGACGACTCGCCAGATCATCTCGGCCAGCGTCGCGTCGATCTGCTGCACGGCCTCCCGCAGGCTCTCCTCGAACATGCTCTGGGAGCGGAGGTCGTACCAGAGCCGGTGCATCGGCGCCTCCTCCACGATGGTCTCGCGGAGCTTGGCGACGAAGGCGTCCACGAGCTCGTCGGCGTTCATGGACTCGGCGACTACGCCGTCGTAGCGCGTCACACAGGTGGCCTTGTACTGCTTCACGCAGTAGACGATCAGCTCGAACTTGTCGGCGAAGTAGTAGTGCACGACGCCGTGGGTGAACTCGGAGTTGTTGGCGATCTCGCGCAGCGACGACTTCGCGTACCCGAGCTCGCCGAGGGTGAGCAACGCGGAGTCAGCGAGGGCGCGACGGCGCGCGTCGTGCTTGTCGACCGGGTTGGGCCGTGCGGTCGCCGTGGTCATCGAGGTCCTCCTTCACGGGCGTCGGCCAACTCTAACCCAGAAGTCTGGACAGATGGTCAGAAATATCAAGCCAAATGGATAGAGAACTCTTGACAGTTGACCAGAAGTCGGAGAAGTGTGAGGGCAGTCACCTACTTCCAAGGAGCCGCACGATGACGAACCTCGATCTGACCGGACGTACCGCCCTCGTCACGGGGGCCGCCCAGGGACTCGGCGAGGGCATGGCCCAGGCCCTGGCCGGCGCGGGCGCGAAGGTCGTCGTCGCTGACATCCAGGACGACCTCGGGGCCAAGGTGGCCGAGACCCTCGGCGAGGGCCACGGGTTCGTCCACCTCGACGTCACCGACGACGCATCGTGGGAGGCCGGCGTCGCCTCCGCTGTCGAGCAGCTCGGCGGCCTCGACATCGTCGTCAACAACGCGGGGGTCGAGATCACCAGCCTTTTGGTCGACCTCGACCCCGACCAGGCACGCAGGATGCTCGACATCAACGTCGTCGGCACCGCCCTCGGCATCAAGCACGCGTTCCGGGCCATGCGCCCCGGCGGAGCTGCGGGCAACGGCGGCACCGTCATCAACATCGCCTCCGTGGCGGCCACCATCGCGTTCCCCGCGATCTCGATCTACTCCGCCAGCAAGTCGGCGGTGGACCGGCTCACCCGGGTCGCGGCGATGGAGAGCGGCAAGCTGGGCTACGGCGTGCGGGTCAACTGCGTCTACCCCGGTCTGGTCCCCAACGAGATGGGTGCCAATCTCGCCAACGACGTGGCCGAGCTCGGCCTCTTCGCCTCCACGGAGGAAGCGGTCGGAGCGGTGGTCGGGCTCACCCCGTCCGGCCGACTGGCCAGCACCGAGGACATCGCCGACGCGGTGCTTTTCCTGGCCTCCGACAAGTCCGGATTCGTCAACGGCGTCGGCCTCCCGGTCGACGGCGGCATGGGCATGTGAGCCCGAACTCCACCGAACAGACAAGGAATCACACCACCATGAGCAACAAGCCCGTCGTCGTCTACGGTGCCTCCGGCTACACCGGCCGGCTGATCTGCGAGTACCTGCGTGAGTACAACGTGCCCTTCGTCGCCGCCGGTCGCGACGGGGGCAAGCTCAAGACCTCCATGGAGTCCAACGTCGCCGGCATCGAGACCGCCGACTACGAGATCATCGAGGTCAGCCACGACGTGGAGTCGCTGACCGAGCTGTTCGCCGGCGCCAGCGTCGTGTGCAACACGGTCGGCCCGTTCAGCCGCTTCGGTCCCGACGTCGTCGAGGCCTGCCTCGCCGCGGGTACCCACTACCTCGACACCACCGGTGAGCAGGACTGGGTGATCACCTGCGACGAGCAGTACGGCGAGAAGTTCGCTGCTGCCGGTCTGCTGCTCTCGCCCGGCATCGCGCAGATGTACACGACCGGTGAGATCGCCGCGGAGCTGTGCCTGGAGATGCCCGGCCTCGACACCTTGGACATCGCGGTGTTCTGGGGGGGCAGCCCGACCATCGCCTCGACGCAGACGATCCTCTTCAACGCGGCCCTCTCCGGCGCCAACTACCTCGAGCAGAACCAGTACGTCGCCCACGACCCCGAGGCCGGCCACTACTCGCTCGTCATCCCCGGCCAGCACGAGCTCGGCCTCGCGCTTCCGTGGGGAGGCACCTCGCACCCCGTCTGGTACCGCAACGACCCGCGCGTGGCCAACTGCAAGGCACTCGGCGGGGTCTTCAACCGGGCGCTGATGCTCGGCGTGCCCCAGATCGTCGGTGCTGCGATCGAGGCCACGAAGGACATGGAGCTGGATGAGAAGTACGCCGCCCTGGAGGCCACCGCCTCCCAGGTGATGAACGTGATGCCTCCTCGCGAGAACCCGCGACTGAACAAGTCGCTGGACTCCGTGCACGCCTCCGGTCCCCTCGGCAGGATGCACTGCGTCATCCACGGCAACCAGAACTACAAGCAGACCGGTCTCCTCCAGGCTTTCGCTGCGTACTCCCTGCTCCAGCAGCCGCCGAAGCGAGTCGGCTTCGCATCCGGGTGCAAGGCGTTCGGACACCGTGAGCTGCTCGGCCAGCTCCGCGCGTTCGGTCTGGTCGCCGAGCCGGTCCTCACGACAGGGGGGTGAGCGCGCCGTGCGACTGGTCGACTACCTCGACAAGGGGGCGTCGCTCGACGCCGGCGCTCCTTGTCTCGTCAGTGGCGACGAGGTCGCGACGTACGCAGACGTCCAGGCTCTCAGCAGTCGGATCGCCTCCGCGCTGACGGAGTCCGGAGTGAAGCCGGGCGACAAGGTCGCGATCCTGTCGGCCAACGACCCGACGGCGTTCACCTGCGTCTTCGGCATCAGTCGCGCGGGCGCTGTCTGGTGCCCGATCAACCCGCGCAACGAGGCCGCGGAGAACCGAGAGCTGCTCGACCTCTTCGAATGTTCCGTGCTGATCTTCCAGGGGTCGTTCGCGCCGTTGGTGGACGGGATGCGCGAGCAGTTGCCACACCTGACGACCGTGGTCTGCCTGGACGCATCGGTCAGCTGGGCGGTGCTCTGGGACGACTTCCTCGCGCGCGGCACCGACGAGGTCGACCGGGCCGCGGACGACGACCTCGCCATGATCGTGGGCACCGGCGGCACCACCGGCCGGCCCAAGGGCGTCATGCTCACCGGCACGAACATCGAGACGATGACCGCGATCACGCTCATGAGCTACCCGTGGTCGCCGCGACCGGTCTATCTGGCGCTGGCCCCGCTCACCCATGCCGCCGGTGTGCTCTGCTTCCCCGTGCTCTGTCACGGCGGCTCGATCGTGGTCATGCCGGCGCCCGACGTGGGCGGGTTTCTCGACCACGTGGAGCGGCACCGGGTCACCCACACGTTCTTGCCGCCGACGCTCATCTACATGGTGCTCGACCGCCCCGGTCTGGCGGAGCGAGACCTCAGCTCGCTGCAGTGCTTCTGGTACGGCGCCGCGCCGATGTCCGTGGCCCGCTTGGCAGAGGCGATTGACCGGATCGGCCCCGTCATGGCCCAGCTGTTCGGGCAGACCGAGGCACCGATGATGATCTCGACATTGGCGCCGCGCGATCACCTGCACGCCGACGGCAGCGTTGCCACGGAACGACTGTCATCAGCGGGGCGCCCGGCTCCGCTGGTGACGGTTGCCATCATGGACGAGGACGGGCGGCTGCTCCCGCGAGGTGAGCGTGGGGAGATCGTGGTCCGCGGCTCGCTGGTCATGCGCGGCTACTACAAGAACGCCGCCGCGACCGCCGAGGCATCCGCCCACGGCTGGCACCACACCGGCGACATCGGTTTCCTCGACGACGACGGCTTCCTCTTCGTCGTCGACCGGGCCAAGGACATGGTGATCACCGGCGGCTTCAACGTGTACTCGACCGAGGTCGAGCAGGCGCTGATGGCTCATCCGGCCGTCGCCGACAGCGCCGTGATCGGGCTGCCGGACGAGAAGTGGGGGGAGCGACTCACCGCCGTGCTGCAGGTCAGGCCGGGAGAGACCGTCGACCAGGCCGAGCTCAAGGAGTTCGTGAAGGCCCGAATCGGGAGTGTGAAGACTCCCAAGCAGATCGAGGTCTGGGACGACCTGCCGCGCTCGAAGGTCGGCAAGGTGCTCAAGGCCGAGATCAAGCAGCAGCTGCTCGAAACGGAGGCATCGGTGTGACAGCAGGCCTCAGCATCGTCGAGCACCATGGCCGGGTCAGTCATGCCGAGGCGGTGCAGGACCACGTCGGGACGGTGGCGGACGCCCTGACCGAACGCCTCGGCGAGGTGACGATCGAGATGTCGGACGTGCTCGCTCATCGCATCCACGAGCTCGACGGTGACCCCGTGCTGCTCGGGCTGATGGGCGCGAGCATCGAGGGCAACGTCGTCAACATCCTGCGCGGACTGCGGCACGATATCGACCGTGAGCGGCAGGAGCCGCCGACCGCGGCGATCGAGTACGCCCGCCGGCTGGCGCAGCGGGGTGTGCCGGTCAACGCCCTGGTCCGGGCGTACCGGCTCGGCCAGCAGTTCCTGCTGAACCAGGCCTTCGAGATGTCCGGCCGGATCGGCGGTGGCGAGGGGGTGCGGGTCGATGCCTACGAGCTCCTCGTCAACCGCGTGTTCGACTACATCGACTGGATCTCGCAGCGGGTGGTAGTCGTCTACGAGGACGAGCGCGAGTCGTGGCTCACCAGCCAGAGCAACGCCCGCAACGCCAAGGTGCACCAGCTCCTCGAGGGCGCGGCGCTCGACGTGACTGCGGCGGAGAAGGTGATCGGATACCGGCTCGGCGGCAACCACGTGGCAGTGGTCGCGTGGACGCCCGAGCCGAGCGGCGAGGACGATCAGCTGAGTCGCTCCACCCGGCTGATCCGGGCCTTCGCCGCCGAGGTCGGCAACGGCGGAACGCCACTGGTGATGGGCTGCGACCGCGCCACCGCCTGGGGCTGGGTGCCGGTCGCCAGCGACTGGACGTGGGATTCCGGGCTGTCGCAGTGGCAGTGGGGGGACGAGCCGTCTCCCGTGCTCGCGCTCGGCGGCAACCACGCGGGGCCGGCCGGTTTTCGCAGGAGTCACGAGCAGGCCCTGCAGGTGCACCGGTTGACGTCGCTCGGGGGAGTGCGGGACCGGACCGTGCTGTCGCACGACGACGCGGGAGCCGCCGCCACGGCCCTGCTGTCGAAGGACCTCGACGTGGCCCGCTCCTGGATCCGCGACGTCCTGGGCGACCTGGTCCGCGACGACGAGGCCACGGCCAGGATGCGCCGGACCCTGCTGACCTTCCTCCGGCACGACATGAACTACACCGCGACCGCAGAGACCATGATCATGCACAAGAACTCGATCAAGTACCGCCTCACCGCTGCCGAGAGCGTGCTGGGTCACCCGGTTGCCGACAACAGGTTGTCCGTCGAGCTCGCGCTGAACGCCTGCGAGTGGCTGGGCACTGCCGTCCTCGAGCCCGTCGAGGTGTCTGCCCGCACCCACCGCTGAGGCGACCACGCACCCGGCGGTGGGTGGAGGTGCTCAGAGCAGACTTGCTGTGAGACCTCCGTCGAGGGTGAGGCAGGAGCCGGTCACCCAGGACTGCTGGGGGTCGGCGAGGAAGGCGACCGCCCGGGCCACGTCGTCGGTGGTGCCGAACCGGCCCTGCTTCGACTCGACGACCGGTCCGAACTCGCCTGCGGCCAGGCCGAGGTGGCGCTCGAAGGTGGCGGCATTGGAGGTGACCAGCTCGGTCGCGATGAAGCCAGGTGCGACGGCGTTCACCCGGACCCCTTGGTCGCGAAGCTCGGTGGCCGCGGTCTCGGTGAGGTTGATGACGGCCGCCTTGGCCGCGGCGTACGACGAGATCAGTGCCGAGCCCGTGGTGCCCGTGACCGAGGCGATGCTGACGATCGAGCCGCCGCCGGACTCGATGATGGCCGGGGCGGCGTAGCGGATCGAGAGGAAGACGCCGTCGAGGTTGACCGAGGTCACCCGGCGCCAGGCGGCCAGGTCAGTCTCGAGGATGGGCGCGACGTTGGCCACGCCGGCGTTGGGCACCATCAGGTCGAGCCGGCCGAAGTGGCGGGTGGCTCGCTCGACCAGCTCCTTGACCTGGTCCTCGTCGGTGACGTCGCAAGCCACGCTGATGGACCCCTCGAGCTCCTCGGATGCCGCCTTGGCCGAGGCGTCGTCGATGTCGGAGACCACGACGCGATAGCCGCGGGCGGTGAGATCGCGGGCAACGGCGAGGCCGATGCCCTGGCCGGATCCGGTCACGATGGCAACGGGAGAGGTCATGGAGAGGTTCCTTTCAGCTGTTCTTCAGGTGGTCGAGCGCGGCTAGCGCCGCGTTGTACCCGCACATGCCGTGCGCGCCGGCTCCGGGCGGGGTCGCGGCGGAACAGAGGTACACCCCGGGCACGCCGGTGGAGTAGGGCTTCAGCGTCGCCCGCGGCCGGAACACCAGCTGCAACGGGTCGTTGGCGCCGGTGACGACGTCGCCGCCGACGTAGTTGGCGTTGTGCTCGGCGAGATCGGCAGGGGAGCGGACATGCGTGGCCAGGATCCGGTCGCGGAAGCCGGGCGCGTGCTCCTCGATGCGGCTGGTGATGGCTTCGGTGGCGTCGCCGTCGTAGCCGGCCGGCACGTGGGCATACGCATAGAGAGGGTGTACGCCGTCGACCGACCGGGACGGGTCAGCGAGAAACTGCTGCCCGACGAGCACGTACGGACGGTCGGGCATCCGGCCGGCACAGGTGTCGCGCTCGCTGCTGGCCATCTCCCGCCTCGACCCCCCGAGATGGACCGTGCCGGCTTCGCGTGCGTGGTCGTAGGACCACGGGACCCCATCGGCAACGGCGAACTCCACCTTGAACGCACCGGGACCATGCCGGTAGCGGCGGTAGGCGCGACGCACCCGACCCGGCAGCCGGTCGCCGATGATCCGCGCCGCGGCACCGGGCGCCGTGTCGAGCATGACCAGGTCGACGTCGCCCAGCTCGTCGAGGGAGTCGATGCGCCGACCGGTCTCCCAGGTGACGCCGTGCTCCTTGGCGCGGACCAGGATGGCGTCGCGGATGGAGGCGGAGCCACCTTCGGCCACCGGCCAGCCGTAGCGGTGCGCGGCGGTGGTGAGCGCGACGCCGATCGCGGAGGAGGCCGGGGTGCCGAAGGGGCGCATCGCGTGGGCCGCGACCCCGCCGAACAGCGCCTGTGCCTCGGGCGAGCCGAACCGGCGGGCCAGCAGCGACGCCGGCAGGCCGGCGTACGCGCCGAAGCGGGCCAGGTGGAGCGGGTGACGCGGCAGGTGCAGCACCGGTTGGAGGAACTCCTCGCTGATGGTGCCGAACCGCTCGGTCAGCGGTCCGAACACCCGTCGCCAACCGGCTCCGCCTGCGCCCAGTCCGCGCGCAGTGTCCTCCACCGATCGCAGGGCGACGGCGCCGCCGCCTCCGGGCAGGGGATGAGCGAACTCTGCGGGCGCCCACCTCCAGGTGAGGCCGGCCCCGGCCAGGTCGAACTGCCGGGCGAAGGCCGACTCGACGGCAAGCGGGTGGAAGCCCGAGCACTCGTCGTGCACCAGACCAGGGAGGGTCAGCTCGCTCGACCGGACGCCGCCTCCGAGGGTCTCGGCTGCCTCGATGATCCGCACGCGGACCCCCGAGGCGGCCAGCGTGAGGCCGGCAGCGAGCCCGTTGGGGCCGCTACCGACCACGATGGCCTCGGTCACGCAGACGGCTCCGGCGAGTGCACCCGCGCGGGGGTGTACTCCGGATGGCGCCAGGTCACGGTGAGCGGGATCGGGCCGTTGGGCAGCCACGGCTGCTCGACGACGGCCTCGCTCACCGTCCAGGTGCCGCGTTCGACGACGCCCAGAGCAGCGTCGATGAGACGGTACTCCTGCGTCGGCGCGGGTCACCGGCTGGGACTCCACGAACGCCACCATGAACTCGCCGGGAGCGAACTGCAGCCGCCGCTGGATCGCCGCGATCAGGCGGTCGTCGTGGATGTGGCCGTCACCGAAGTTCCAGCCCAGGATCACGTTGGCGGCGAACTCCGCCTCGCGGATCGTCCAGCGGTCGATGTCCTCACCGAGCGCTCCGATCATCACCGAGAAGAGACCGCGGCCCTGGCTGTGCATCGAGCGCCAGCCGAGCGTGGTCTGCATGGTCAGCTCCGCTGAGCTGCGGTCGAGCTTCATCGACTCCATGAGCTGATCCACCTGCAGGCCCGCTGGGAGGTTCAGCTCCTCCAGCCGCTTCTCGGCGCCGGGCGCGAAGGCCCAGGTCGCCGAGGCCCAGTTGCCGGCGTACTGCCGCATGGACGGGAGGAAGGACACCAGGTCGGGGCGCATGTTGCCGAGCACCGGGAAGAAGACCAGACCGGCGACGATCGCCACCAGCAGTGCGGGGTTCGAGAAGTCGCTGACGTGGTAGCCCTCGTCGTTGGGCAGGCCGACGAAGAGGAACATCGCGAAGAAGCCGAAGGCCACGTTCCACTCGAGCGGCACCGCGAGCGGGAACGTCGAGATGATGAACGCGTGGAACGCCACCATGAGCAGCGCGGCCACCAGGGCCACCTCGGCATTCACGGTGAGCAGCAGGACCAGCGGGGTGATCAGCTCGACCGACGTGCCGCCGATGTGGGCCATGAACCAGGCCAGCTTCGAGGGCCGCAGGTCCTCAGGTGCATTGCGGTAGTGCGCCAGCCGCAGCTTCTTCGAGGGGTTGAACGGCGCATTCGAGACCATCGGCCCCACCACGTTGGTGAAGTGGTGGCCGAACTTGGAGAATCCTGCGCCCATCCACACCACGACGATCAGCAGCTTGAAGGCGATGATCATGTCGACGTACCCGAGCGTGGCGGAGAAGATCAGCGCCGGCAGGTACTGCTCGGAGCGGGCGGCCAGGAAGACCACCTTGTCGCGCAGCCCGTTGAGGACCAGCAGCACTGCAGGTAGTGCGATCGCCCAGTCGCGGACCAGGCCGCCGGTGCTGTCCGGTTCCATCGCGAGCAGCTCGGAGTTGTCGACACCAGGCAGCGCGAGTGCCAGGACGAGCGAGCCCAGCAGGCCGGCGTACAGCAGGACGTCGAAGCCCGTCCGGGTGTCGCCGCCGGTGCCGGGCACCTTGTCGCCCCAGGGTGCCATCCGGATCACCCCGGGCCGCAGCCAGTAGCGCATCCCGCCCGTCATCGGCTTGAACCGGCCGCACAGCGGTCCCCAGGTGCCGCCCAGGCCCATCACCTCGACGAGGAGGGTCCAGAGCACGACCTTCTGGTAGACGATGGGTTCGTCCCACCAGCTGGTGAACTCGGTGATCCCGCCGACGTCGGAGGTCGTGGAGATGATGAGGACCCCGCCGAGCGTGTAGAAGACCACCATCTTCATCAGGTAGATCACGTGCACCATCCGCGGGGTGCCGAAGCCGTTCTCCGCCCAGAAGGTGGAGGTGATCCGGATCCGTTCGAGAAACGGCCGGTTGACGAAGTCGTCGGGGGCGATGTCGGGGGCGACCGGGGTCAGGAAGGGCATGGCGTCACGCTCCAGTGGTGGCAGTGGCAGTTGCGGTGGCAGGGACGTGCAGCTCGCGGAGTGCGGGCTTGTCGATCTTTCCGACGGGGTTCTTCGGCAGGGCATCGATGACATGGATGGCGACCGGCACCTTGACGCGGGCGAGCTGCTCGCGACATCTGGCGCGGAGCTCCTCGGGATCGACGGTCGCGTCGGGATAGGTGGTCACGTACGCGACGGGCACCTCGCCGAAGATCTCGTCGGGGGCGCCGATCACGGCGGCTTCGAGGATGCCGTCCTGGGCGGTCAGCACTACCTCGATCTCCTTGGGGTACAGGTTCTCGCCGCCGCGGATGATCAGGTCCTTGATCCGGTCCACGATGCGCAGGTAGCCGTCGTGGTCGAGGATGCCGACATCGCCGGTGTGCAGCCACCCGTCGCGCAGGGTCTCGGCCGTGGCTTCGGGCCGGCCGAGGTAGCCGACCATGACGTTGTCGCCGCGGATGACCACCTCGCCGCGTTCGCCGATCGGCAGCAGCTCGCCGTCCTCGGCCATGATCGCGACCGTCTGGCCGGGCAGGGCCACTCCGACGGTGCCGAGCCGGCGCGGTCCGTCCAGCGGGTTGACGGTCGACGCACAGGTCCCCTCGGTGAGGCCGTAGCCCTCGATGAGTCCGAAGCCGAGCTTCTCGCCGACTGCCGTCAGCAGCTCGCGGGAGGCGGGGGCGGCGCCGCAGAGCCCGAACCGGAGCGACGAGTAGTCGGCCCGGAGAGCGGCGGGGTCGGAGACGAGCAACGCGTAGATGGTCGGCACGGCGGAGAAGTACGTCGGTCGCAGTCGCTCGATCGCGGACCCGAATGCCGCGACGGAGAAGCGGCCCAGGATGCTGAGCCGCGCGCCCTGCCGGATCGGCGTGAGGAAGCTGACGAAGAGCGCATTGGCGTGGAAGAGCGGCAGGATCAACAGACAGTGGTCGTCCTCGGTGATCTGCATCGCGTCGGCCATCTGCAAGGTCATCGCGTCCAGGTTGGCGTGCGACAGCATCACACCCTTGGGCCGACCCGTGGAGCCACTGGTGTAGATCAGCATCGCCAGCTCGTCGGCTTCGGTCGTGGCCGGCGGCATGGGAGTACCGGTCGGTGCGCGCCGCAGGTCGTCGACCGCGATGGTGGTTCGCCCGCCGTCCGGACTGCCCGGGCCGCTGTTGACGACGAGGACCGCGTCGGCGTCGCGGATCTGGTAGTCCGCCTCATTGGCGGTGAAGACGGGGTTGATGGGCGTGGCCGCCGCGCCGACTCGCCAGGCCGCCACCATGGCGACGAGCAGCTCCACGCGGTTGGGCAGCATGATCGCAACAACGGTCCCCAGGGCGACGCCCTGCTCGGTGTACTGCTCGGCGACGGCGTCGACCCAGGCGGAGAACTCGGCGTGGGTCAGCAGGTGCTGGTCGTCCTGCACGCAGGGCCGGTCGTCGTACGCCGATGGCCGGCGCCAGGGCAGGTACTGCAGATCGGTCATGCCGGGACGCTAGAGGCGGCTGTGAGTACGATCACTGGTCCCAGAGACCAAGGATCGGTGGGAGCTTCGGCTCCTGCGGCCTGATCCCTCAGCGGCTTGGGCCGACAGGATGAGCGCAGAGCCACCCCATTGGTCTCAGGAGCCAAAGCGCACAGCTGAGGAGAGTCATGACCTGGCAGTCCGTCGACCCGGAGCGGCAGCGCGTCCGCGTGGCAGAGATCGGGGCCATCGTGGGGTCGCAGGTCAAGGAGATCAGCGACTTCCTCCACGTCGAGCTCACCGACCGCATCCCGGAGCTGCAGGGAGACCCTCTCCTCCTCGAGCTGCTCGGCAGCAGCATCGAGAGCAACATCGAGACGATCGGCCACGTCGCGCGCTACGACGTCGACGTCGACGACGTCACCACCCCGTTCGGTGCCCGTGAGTACGCCCGCCGCCTCGCCCAGCACGGCATCAGCCCGACTGCTCTGATCCGCGCGTACCGACTCGGGCAGCAGTTCTTCATCGAGTGGGCCCTGGCCCAGCTGGCGGATCTCGAGGACGACCCGGCGGTGGCCTACGCCGCCGCGCAGGAGTTCATGGCCATGACGTTCCGCTACATCGACTCCATCTCCGAGCAGGTGGTGCTCGAGTACGAGGCCGAGCGCGAGAAGTGGCTCGCCCACCGCAGCACCCTGCGCACCGAGGTGCTCGAGCACCTGCTCGCGGGAGAGGGCGTCGACCTCGCGGCGGCAGAGGCGGCGCTCGGCTACCGCCTGCGCAGCCACCATCTCGGGGCGGTGGTCTGGTCGACCGAGCGCGACACCGTGGCGGACGCACTGGGCGGGATGCAGCGGTTCGCGGTGCTGGCGGGGCGGGCGCTCGGGCTGTCGGCCACACCGTTCTTCCAGCCGCGCGACCGCACCAGTGGCTGGGTGTGGTTCCCGATGGGCCATGCGGCTCCCGACGTCGACTCCCGGCTGTGGTGCGAGGCCCTCAAGGACGTCGGGGTCGGCGTCCGGGTCGCCCTCGGCAGTGCGCACCCCGGAGTCGACGGCTTCCGCACCACGCACGAGGAGGCCCTACGGGCTCAGCAGGTCGCGTTGATCGCCGGCGAGGCCGGACGTCGCGTCGTCACCTACGCCGACCCGGGCGTGCGCACCGCGGCCATGCTCGCCGCCGACATGTCCGGCACCCGCCAGCTCGTCGCGTCGGCGCTGGGCGGGCTCTCGCAGGACACCGACGCCTCCACCCGGCTGCGCGAGACGCTGGCCATGTTCCTCACCGAGAAGGGCAGCTACGTGGCGACCGCCGAGCGGATGCTGCTGCACAAGAACACGGTGAAGTACCGCGTGGACAAGGCGGTGGCGCAGCGCGGACGGCCGCTCGACGAGGACCGGCTGGAGCTGGAGCTGGCGTTGCTGGCCTGTGACTGGCTCGGCCTCGGGGTCCTCCCCGACAACGACTAGGGGCGAGGCTTCCAGACCCGGCCCGCGGCCAGACTGCCGACGCCGGCTCCGACCACGACCGCCGTGAGGCTCGTGAGCAGGATCTGCAGGGGGTCACGCGCCTGCTCGAACGGCAGGAGCAGTGGCAGCACCAGCACGTAGGAGAAGACAGCGGCGACCCCACCGTGCACCGCGGGCGCTCCGGCGAGCCGACTGCGGCGCGAGGCGATGGCGAACGCAACGACCGCCACGCCGGTCAGCCACACCGTCGCCAGCACCGTCGAGGCGAGGGTGACCATGGGGGCCAGCAGGCCGCCGATGAGCAGCACGCTGAATCCGGTCGACGCCCCGCGCACCGCGTTCGGCACGTCGACGAGGCCGGGTCGCACTGCGGTGCTCTGCCCACTCTGCATGGCGCGGACGCTATGGCGCGATCGGCGTACGGAGCCAGAGCGGCGGAGCCAAACCCTCGGGGCTTTTTCGTGACCTCGACACAATGACGCCTATCACAGTGCCCGGCATGGTTGCCGCATTCCCAACCAAGACAACCAGGCGGAGACCATGGGGCGTGCTCTGAACTGTGCTGCGAGGACAAGCAGCGTGGTGTGTCCATGAGCGGGACGACGGCAGGCAAGCCGACCCGCTCGTCGCGGGCCGGGCGTCCGGGCACCATCTCCGCGTCGGTCACCGAGCTCGGCGAGATGGCCGTGCTCGGAGGCACCGTCGGCCTGATGGCCATCCGCGGCCCCTGGGACTACTGGCGCGACGCCGTGGACCAGATGTTCCAGATCCTCAAGCAGTGCTGGATCCCGATGGCGATCTCGTGCACGTTCTTCGGCCTCGGTGCTCCCGGCCTCCAGGGCGGCAACCTCTACAACCTCTTCGGCATGCCGGAACGGCTCGGCTCGTTCTTCATCATGGCCAGCATCCGCGAGTTCGCGCCCTGGGTGAACGCGATGGTCGTCGCCGGTGTGGTGGGTTCCGCGATCACCGCCGACCTAGGCGCCCGGAGGATCCGCGACGAGATCGACGCCATGGAGGTGCTCGGGGTCGACCCGATCCGGGCGCTGGTGCTTCCTCGGGTCGTCGCGGTCACCATCATCACCGGGCTGCTCGACGTGGTGGCGCTCTGCTTCGGGCTCCTCGGTGGGTTCATCGCGTCGGTGCCCGTGCTCGGCGCGAACCCGTGGGCGTTCTACAACAACCTGTTCGCGAACCTGACCACGCCTGACATCTGGGGGAGCGTGGTGAAGACCACCATCTTCGGCCTGATCATCGGCGTGGTCTGTTGCTACAAGGGGATGTCCGTGAAGGGCGGCCCGATCGGGGTCGGCCGCGCGGTCAACCAGGCCGTGGTGATCGCCTTCGCGCTGATCTGGATCGTCAACGTCGTCTTCACCAACATCCTGCTCGGCCTCAACCCCGAGATCCAGGTGTTCAAATGAGCCAGGACCTGAACGGGCCACCCGAGCCCACCCGGACCCGCGCCCCCGAGCCGGCCGACACCGAGCTCTCGCTCGGTAGCGCGCGAGCATCGGTGCGCGCGGCGCTGACCACCGGTGGTGAGATCCTGCGATTCTCCTACCAGGTCACCCGCAGCCTGCCCGACGTACGTGTGCACTGGGCCGAGGTCCTGCGCCAGGCAGGCATCCTCGTGCTGTCGAGCGGCCTGATCATCTGGGCGATGCAGTTCGTGATGGGCACCATGTGCGGCACCGAGGCGATCTACAGCCTCAAGCAGGTCGGCGCCCCCATCTACTCCGGCATCTTCAACGCCTGGTGCGCGGTCCGTGAGCTGGTCCCGTACATGTGGGGCTACATCCTCGCCGCGAAGGTCGGCTGCGGACTGGTCGCCGAGATCGGGTCGATGCAGATCGCCGAGGAGGTCGACGCCCTCGAGGTGATGGGCGTGGACTCGCGCAGCTATCTCGTCGGCACGCGCGTGGTGGCCGCGTGGATGGCGATGCCGTTCCTGTACGCCGTCAGCCTGGGGATGATGTCGCTCGGCGAGATCCTGGTGACCGTCTACTACGTCGGTGGCGTGTCCCCTGGTGGGCACATGACCATCTTCTGGCTGTACCAGAACCCGATGGACTACCTCTTCTCGATGGCCAAGGGCATGGCCATGGGCACGACGATCGTCTTCGTCGCCTGCTACTACGGCTTCACCGTGCGTGGTGGCTCGGTCGAAGTCGGTAAGAACACCGCGAGATCCATGGTCCTGAACATGGTGCTCATCCATCTCATCGGCGCCCTCGGCACCCAGCTCTTCTGGGGCCTGTCGCCCAATGCCCCGATCGGCAACTAGATCCCTGTGCCCTGCCCGCTCGCACACCCGGAGAGGAACCCCTGATGTCCCTGCCGCTCATCGACGTCGCCCCCACGGACCAGGAGTCGCCGCGCGTCCACTCGATGGAGGTGCGTGACGTCCACAAGAGCTTCGGCCCCTACGACATCCTCACCGGACTGAACCTCGACTTCGTGGACGACGCGATCACCACGATCCTGGGCCCTTCGGGCACCGGCAAGAGCGTGCTGATCAAGCACCTGGTCGGGCTGCTGCGGCCCGACAGCGGCGAAGTCCGCATCTTCGGCCACGACATCTGGTCCATCTCGAAAGCGGAGCGCTACCAGCTCCGCAAGCGCTTCGGCGTCCTCTTCCAGGACGGGGCGCTCTTCGGCTCCATGAACATCTACGACAACGTCGCCTTCCCCCTGCGCAAGCACACCGGCAAGTCCGAGCGCGAGATCGAGGAGATCGTGATGGACCGGCTGGTGGAGGTAGGTCTGGAGACGGCCGCTGCCAAGCTGCCCAGCGAGATCTCCGGGGGCATGCGCAAGCGGGCAGGGTTCGCGCGCGCCCTGGTGCTCGACCCCGACATCGTGCTGTTCGACGAGCCCGACTCCGGGCTCGACCCGGTGCGCACCAGCCTGCTGAACGACGTCATCCTCGACATGCACGACCGGCACAAGGGCACCTACCTCGTGGTCACCCACGACATCCGGACCGCGCGCAAGGTCAGCGACTACGTCGGGGTGATCTGGAAGGGCAAGGCGGTCCACTACAGCGAGGCCGAGGCGGCCTTCAACTCACCCGACCCGTTCGTTCGCCAGTTCCTCTCCGGTGACTCCGACGGTCCTCTGGGGATGGACTGATGGCGCGACGGATCGCGGCACTGGCGCTCGGCATCGGCCTGATCGCCACCCTGCTCGTCGGCTACTCGGCCACGCGCGACTACACGGTCACCGCCGTGCTGCCCAACGCCGGCAACCTCTTCGTCGGCGGTTCCGTGATGCGCGACGGCTACGAGGCCGGCACCATCACCGAAATCTCTGTCGAGGACGGACGGGCTGTCGTCGAGATCTCCCTCGACGACGAGTTCGCCCCGTTGCGCGACGGGGCCACCGCGGAGGTGGTGTGGAAGGCGGCGCTCGGCGAGCGGCTGCTGCGGATCGAGGACGGGTCGGAGGACAGCCCCGAGCTTCCCGAGGGAGCGATGCTCGCCGGCGTACAGCACGAACCGGTCGAGCTCGACGCCGTGCTCTCCGCGCTCGACCCGGTGACCCGCGAGCGGGTCGCGTCTCTGGTCAGCCGGCTCCGGGCCACCCTGACCGGCCGCGAGGCGGACGCCAACGCCACCCTGCGCAGCGCCGGCCCTGCCCTCCGCGAGCTGGGTGCCGTCCTGCGCGAGGTCAACACCGACGGCGCGGCGATCTCCCAGATCGTCACCCAGTTCCAGCAGACGATGGGGATCGTCGCCGAGCGGGACGAGAGCCTGCAGCAGGTCGTGACGTCGCTCGCCGCGATGACGAGCTCGGTCGCCACCCAGGACGAGCAGCTCGGGTCGACCCTCGAGAAGCTGCCCCCCGTGCTCGAACGGGCCACCGCCACCCTGGGTCGAGTGCCCGCGACGGTGGACGCCACGGTGCCGCTGCTCGAGGAGCTTGCTCCTGCCACCGCTCGGCTACGGCCGGTCTCGCAGGACCTGCGTCCGCTGCTGCAGGACCTGCGCCCGACCGTGGCCCAGCTGCGCCCCACGCTGGACGCGATCTCCCGCCTGCTGGGGATCACGCCGGGCCTCCTCGGCGACAGCATCGCGGTGATCCCGGAGGCCGACCGGGCCATGACCGGTCTGACCCCGGTCCTGGACTTCCTGCGGCCCTACACGCCGGAGATCGCCGGCTGGGCCGCCAACTGGGGCTCGGCGGGCGGCAACTACGACGTCAACGGGCACTACACGCGCTTCCAGATCATGACCGGCGTGGAGGCCGCGATCGGTCTCACCTCGCAGCCCGGTCCCGGCGTCACCCAGAACCTGACCCCGGCGCCCGGCGCACCGGTGGGCCAACCGTGGACCGACGCGTTCGGGAGTGAGCTGAGATGAGCGGATCCAAGGACGTCGCCGTCGCGGCGGTGCTGAGCGTCGCGGTGGCCGGCACGCTCGTGCTCGCCGGCACCACTGTCGGACGGGACGGCGACGACCTCGTGCGCGCCCGCTTCGCCTCGGCCGCCCCGCTCGTCACCGGCAACGAGATCAAGGTCGACGGCGTGGTGGTCGGCACCGTGGAGTCCCTCGCGGTCCGGGACGGTGTCGCCGAGGTCAGCATGGAGCTCGACGACAAGGCGATGCCGCTGCACGCGGACGCCCAGCTGACGATCCGGCCGGTGAGCCTTCTCGGCGAGCGGTACGTCGACCTCGACCGCGGCAGCCCCGACGCGCCACTCCTCGAAGCGGACGAGGTCATCTCCCTCGCCAACACCCACACCTCGGTCGGCCTCGACGAGGTGCTCAACACCGTCGACGACCCGACGGGCGAGGGGCTCAAGGCCCTGGTCACCACCCTCGGCGAGGGGATGCAGGACAACGGCGGCAACGTCGACGAGGCGCTCCGGGCGCTGTCTCCGAGCCTGGCCGAGACTCAGCAGCTGGCCGCGGTGCTCCGCGAGCACAACGAGCTGCTGTCGAGCCTGGTCGAGGACTTCGAGCCGGTGGCCGGAGCCCTGGCCACCCGTGACGGCGAGGCGATGGACCAGCTGATCGACGCATCGGAGCGGGTCCTCACCGTGGTGCGTGAGCGCCAGGTGGATCTCGACCAGACCCTCGAGCGGCTGCCGGCGACGCTGCGCACCCTGCGCTCGACCCTCGGACACCTCCGGTCCACGGCCGCGGAGACCGCGCCCACGCTCGCCGAGCTCAGGCCACTGACCGACCGCCTCCCGGAGATCGCCGTGGAGCTGCAGCAGCTCTCCGACGCACTCGACCCTGCGCTGGCCGACTCCCAGCCCGTGCTCGACCGGGCGAAGGAGCTGCTGCATGCCGCCGCGCCGGTCGCGGCAGCCGCGCGCGACGCCGCTCCCGGGCTGGCCCGCACTACCGATGGCGTGCGGAAGCTCTCCTCCGAGCTGACCCGCAACCGGGAGCACCTGTTCAACTGGGTGCGCTACTGGGCGCTGACCACCAACGGTCGCGACGGGCTCTCCCACTACTTCCGGGTCAACGCCAGCCTCAACCAGGCGACGCTGACCGGCCTCCTGCCGACCCCTGAGGACCCCGTGAAGCCGAGTACGGTCCGCCCCCAACCCGGCAACCAAGGGACGGGCTTGGTCCCGGACCTGCTGAACGGCGTCGGCGGGCTGCTCAACGGAGCGGGCCTCGGGGGCCTCCTAGACGGGGTCGGCGGGCTGCTCGGCCAGGGCGGCCTCCTGGACCTGCGCCGCGACCGCAGCCAGGACGCCGGCAACGCCACCGGCCTGAGCGAACAACAGGAGCGCGACCTTCTCGGCCTGCTCCTCGGAGGTCGATGAGATGACCCAGATCAAGGTGCAGAACAAGCCGTTCGTCGTGGGCGTGGTGCTGATAGCGCTCTTCGCCGGGGCGGTGCTGTTCGGGCTCAACTCCACGCACGGCATGCCACTGGCGGAGCGCAAGGAGGTCCGGGTGGCCTTCGACGACCTCAGCGGGCTCAACGTCGGGGACGACGTGCGCATCGCCAGCACCCGGGTGGGCTACGTCGACGCGATCGAGCTCGAGGACGGCGGGGCGGTCGCGGTGCTGAAGCTCGACGACCCGGAGACCGAGCTCTACGAGAACGCCCGTGCGGCCCGGGTGTCCGACCGGTCCGGGCTCGGACAGAAGTTCGTCAACCTCGACCCCGGTGACCCGTCGACCGGTGCGTTGCGCGATGGCGGCACCATCCCCGTCGAGCAGACCGTCCGGACCGAGGACGTCAACCAGCTCCTCGACGTCTTCGACCCGCGGACCCGGGAACAGGCCTCCGTCTCGCTGCGCAACCTGGGAGGCGGCATGACCGGTCACGGCGAGGACCTCCATGCGCTCGCCGACCGGGCGCCGGGGCTCCTGACCGACACTGGCGAGCTCTCGCAGGCACTGGCCGCTGACTCCGGCGTACCGCTGACGGACCTGCTCACCTCGGCCGACCGGCTGAGCGCCCGGATGGCGCAGCGCAGCGATGAGCTCGCCGCGCTGACCGACCAGCTGGCGACCACCGTGGATGCCTTCGGCGTCGACGGTGGGGAGCGTCTGCGCGGGTCGCTGGCGCTGGCGCCGTCGACCCTGGACACCGCGCAGACAGCCCTGCAGTCGCTCGACCGGCCACTTGCCGACACCGCCGTCGCGATGCGGCAGCTGCGGCCCGGCGCCAGCGCGCTCGGCCGGGCCACCCCCGACCTGCGCGGCCTGCTGCGCGAGGCGGTGGCCCCGCTCGAGAAGGTGCCCGCGGTCAGCACGGACGCCGTGCCCGGCATCACCAGCCTGACCATGCTGGTCGACGACGCCCGGCCGCTGAGCCAGCAGCTGGTCAAGACCGGGGAGTCGGCGGCGCCCTTCGCCAGCGTGTTCGGCGCGTACGCCGGCGACATCTCCGCCTACTACCGCGGGGCCGCCGACACCCTCTCCCACGGTGACAGCGCGGGCAACTGGCTCCGCATCCTGCTGGTGCCAGGCACCGAGTCCATTGCAGGGTCGCCGATCCCGATCCAGCGCGACCCGTACCAGCCCCCGATGGGAGGAGGCCGATGACCAGGTCGTTGCGGAAGCCACGCACCGGACCGTCGGCGCTGAAGCTGGGCACGATCTTCGTGATCCTCGCCGCCATAGCCGCGGTGCTGCTCTTCCAGAAGGCCGACATCCTGGCCGCAGTCCGGTCCGGGGAGACGATCGAGATCAGCTTCACCGAGGCCCACCGGCTCCGGCCGTCGGTCTCCGAGGTGAAGGTCGCCGGGGTCGGTGTGGGGATCGTGCGATCGGTCGAGCGGGAAGACGACGGTTCGACCACCGTCACGGTCAAGCTCGACGACGACGCCCTCGACGCGATCGGCACGGCGCCTTCCGCGCAGATCCGTCCCACGACGATGCTCGGCGGCAACTACTACGTGGAGATCGTGCCGGGAGGTCGCCGCGGTGAGTTCTCCGGCTCGATCCCCGCCACGCGCACCTCCCTGCCGGTCGAGCTCGACGGGCTCACCCGGGCCTTCCCGGCAGACGCCCGCGACGGCGTACGCACCAGTGTCCGGGGTCTCGACGGAGCCCTCGACGAACGCGGCTCCCAGGCGATGCGGGACCTCGTCGCTTCGGCGCCCGACACACTCGATCCGCTCGCCGAGGTTCTGCGAGGCCTGCAGGGCACCCAGCCGCAGCGCGACCTGGCTCGCCTGGTCGCCGGCCTGGAGTCGACCTCGCGGATCCTGTCGAGCGAGCAGAGCCGGCTCGGCCCGCTGCTCACCGATCTCGCGACGATGTCGCGAGTGCTGGACGACCGCCGCAACGACCTGGCGAGCGCCACTGCGACGATGCCGGCGACCCTCGACCAGACCGACCTGATGCTGAGCCGTCTCGACGGTGTGCTGACCACGCTCGAGGACACCGCCGGCCCGGCCCGGCCCGCGGTGCGCGAGCTGGACCGGATGCTGGAACGGGTCGAGCCGGTGCTCACGAGGGCCCGCCCGGTCGTCCGCGACCTCCGCGGGGTGCTGCGCGACGCCCGGCCGACGGTGGAGGACCTGGTGCCGGTCGGTCGCGACCTGGACGCCTCGATCGACCATGTGCGCGGCCCGGTGCTCGACCGCACCAACGGCCCGATCCTCCAGCAGATACTCACGAGCTGGCACGGCACCGGTCGCTACGCCGGCGGCGGAGCCGACCGCGAGCTCTACAAGGAGCTCGGCTACATGTTCTCCAACCTCGCGGCCGCCAACATGATGGACCGCAACGGCTCGATGATCAGCTTCTTCCCCGGCGTCGGTCCGGGCTCTCTCTCCGGGCTGCCGTTCAGCCTCGAGCAGATCTTCGCCGCGATGGTCGACAGTGCACGGGGGGCAACGCAGTGAAGCGAACCGTCGCCAGGTTCTGGGACCTGGCCCGCAGTGAGCCCGGCCTGGGCCGCAACCTGGTCGCCATCGGCGTGCTCGTGGCGCTGGGCACCGGGTTCGCGGCGTACTTCCTCAGCCACCAGCGTTTCAACCCGCCGTGGGAGGACCGTTACACGGTGTACGCGACCTTCGACGAGGCGGCGGCGATCAGCCCTGGCAACGGCCAGGAGGTGCGGATCGCGGGCGTGCCCGTGGGTGACATCCGCGATGCCGAGGTGACCGACGACGGTCGCGCCCTGCTCGAGCTCCGCATCGACAGCGAGCACGAGATCCACAGCGACGCCACCGTCGTGCTCCGACCGAAGAGCCCGCTCAACGACATGTACGTCGAGGTCAGTCCGGGCACCTCGGACGCCCCGGCGCTGCGGGACGGCGACACCCTCCCGGTCTCGCAGTCGGTCTCGCCCGTCCAGGTCGACGAGGTGCTGGGCCACCTCGACGAGAACGCCCAGGCGGCGCTCTCCACGCTCCTCGCCGAGTCGGACGCCGCCCTTGCCCGGGCCCCACGCACAGTGCCCGCGGGGCTCGAGGCCACGAGCGACCTGCTCGAGGAGCTGGCCCCGGTCGTGACCCAGCTCGAGGCGCGCCGCGAGAACCTGGCCCGACTGGTGAGCTCGCTGGCCGACGTGTCCGCGGCCGCCGGCACCAACGACGTACGCCTGCAGAGACTCGCCACGTCACTGAGCAGCACGCTCCAGACCGTCTCGGGTCGTCAGCAGTCCCTCGACGACACCCTGGCCCAGCTGCCTGCGCTGTCGACCGAGCTGCACGCGACCTCGTCGAGCGTCACGTCGCTGGCCGCCCAGCTCGACCCGACCCTGAAGAACGTCCACGAGGCCAGCGACGAGCTCCCCGGTGCGCTGTCGAGGTTCCGCGAGAGCGTCGACGAGCTCGACGGCTTCGTCGACCGGGCCGCGCCGGTGGTCGACCTGGCCGGCCCGGTCGTGGACGACCTGCGCGCTACCACGCCCTACGTGCGCGGCGTGGCCGGAGACCTGCGACCAGTGACGTCCGACCTTCGGCCGCTCACGGCGATGGCCGTGCCCTATCTGGACGACCTCGCGGCGTTCGTCTACAACACCAACTCGGTGGCCAGCCTCCGCGACGCCAACCGCGGCCTCCTGCGCGGCCTGCTCGCGTTCTCGCCCGAGTCGGTGCCGCTGGACCTCGGAGCCCTGACCGGAGGAGACCGCCCATGAGGATCTCGCACACCGCCGCGCCAGCCCTCCGGGGCGGGGTCGTGGCCGCGTTCGTGACGCTCTGCGCGGTCATCTTCGGCTTCCTCTGGACCAACGCCGGCGGCCGCATCCCGCTGCTCACGCAGTCCGGCTACCAGGTCACGGTGCCGGTCTCCGACGTCGACAACCTGGTGTTCCAGTCAGACGTCCGGATCGCCGGCGTCAACGTCGGCAAGGTCGACGGCATCGAGACCGTCGGTCGCCAGACGATGGTCACCGTCGAGCTGGACGATTCCGTGGCGCCGCTCCACGAAGGCTCGACGGTCACCGTCCGCAACAAGACCATGATCGAGGAGACCTACCTGGAGATCACCGACGGCAGTGGTCCCGAGTACGCCAGTGGCAGCGAGCTGCCCGCGGAGGTCGTCCGCCCCAGCGTCCAGCTCAACGACGTGCTCACCAGCCTCGACGACGGCACCCGACGCGACCTCTCGAAGGTGATCCGGTCCAGCGGTGTCTCGCTGGGCGGCACCCGTGAGGACGTCGACCTGGTCCTCGCCGGCCTGGGCGACCTCGGCAGCAACGCCGGCGCGCTGGAGGCGCTGGCGGACCAGTCGGCCGACCTCCGGGCCCTGACCCACAGCTCGACGCAGGTGCTGGACGCGCTGGACGTGCAGCAGGGACGCATCGTCGACCTGGTCCGCGACTCGCAACGGCTCACGCAGGTCACCAGCGACCACGAGCAGGACATCGAAGCCCTGATGCAGGCCCTGCCGCCGCTCCTCGGCAGCACCCAGGACGCGAGCGAGAGTCTGGAACGGCTCTCGGCGCCGCTGGGCACGGTGGCCACCAACCTGCGGGCCACCTCGGCGGACCTCAACGCTGCGCTCCTCGAGCTGCCCGCGACGACCAATGACCTCCGGGGACTCCTGCCCTCGCTCGACACCGCGCTCACCCGGGCCCCGGAGACGCTCCAGTACCTGCCGCCTCTCCAGGAGTCCTTCGAGCCGCTGGCAGCGACGTTGGAGGTCAACCTCGCCGACCTCAACCCGATGCTCGACTACCTGCAGCCCTACGGGCGGGACATGGTGTCGTACTGGTCGAACTTCGTCGGCTTCGCAAGCGGTCGCGACGTCAACGGCCGGGTCGCACGGGTCAAGCCGGTGTTCAGCCTCAACACCCTCAACCTGGGTGTGCCCTTGACGCCCGGCACGATGTTCAACCCCTATCCGGCACCGGGGTCCCTCAACCAGCCGCGGGACTTCACGGGCAGCTACCCGCACGTGGAGGAGGACCCGATCCCCCGATGAGCACCCGTGCTGCCCGGCCGCTCCGGCACAGCCACCGCCGCCCCGGCCTCCGTTGGGTCGGCGCGGCGCTGGGCGCCCTGGCGCTGTTCGGGGTGCTCGTCCACGGGCTCGGCCAGGTGCGGATCGAGACCGGCGTGGAGGAGTTCGTGCCGCGCAACGACCCCGTCGCGCGGGCGACGACGGAGGTCGCCGAGCGGTTCGGGGGCGACCCGGTCGTGGTGCTGCTGGAGAGCGACGAGGCGATGGAGCTCCTCGCCAAGGACCGGCTGCCGGCCCTGCTGCGGCTCGAGGGCGAGCTTGCCGCGCTCCCGGACGTCGCCAGCGTCTACGGCCCGGCGACGGTGCTCAACCAGGTCGCCGGGCAGGCCCAGGACCTGCTGGCCGAGCTCGCCGGCTACCGCGACGGGCTTCGTGGCGCGGCCGAGGAGCGGCTCGACGGGCCGGGTCGTCGCCTGCGGAGATCGCGGCTGCCGGTCAGCAGGCGACCGTGGAGTTCGACGAGCGCTACTCCGGCCTCTTCAGCCAAGGGATGCCGGGTGGACTGCCGACCCTGCACAACCAGACCTTCATCGACCAGGTGGTGCTCAACGACGAGGGGGACCCGCGCCCTCAGTGGGACTTCGTGGTGCCGCGCAACGACGCCGTGGCCATCCTCGTGCGGCCGGAGGGATCGCTGCGCCAGGCCGAGGTCGAGCGGCTGGTGGCGGCGGTCGAGGCGACGGTCGACGACAGCGACCTGTCCGCGTCGCGGGTCACGGTGTCCGGGCTGCCTCCGGTGGTCGCCGCTCTCGGCGAGCAGATCCGGCACGAGATCCCGTTCCTCGGTGGAGCTGCGCTGCTCGGTGTCGGTGGCTGGTTCCTGCTGACCGGCTGGACCCGGCGGCGGTCCCGGCTGCTGCCGCTGGCGGCCACCCTGCTCGGCACCGCCTGCACCCTCGCCCTGGCCGGCTGGCTCGACCGCCCGCTGGCCCTGACCGCGGTGGCGTTCCTGCCCGTCCTGCTGGGCATCGGCACCGACTTCATGGCCTACCTGCACCGAGGCGTCGGCTCCCGCACCGTGCTCGCCGTGGCCCTGGCCTCCGCGGCCGGCTTCGCCGCGCTGGCCGTGGCGCCCGTGCCCGCCGTTGCAGACCTGGGTCTGAGCCTGGCGGTCGGACTGCTGATCACCGTCGCTGTCTCGCTCGGCGTACAACGCTGGCTGCCGGGACGCGCTGAGGAGCCCGACGGAGCGGCACCCGAGCGGCCGGCGACGATCCCCGCCTCCCGTACTCCGCGCCGCGCGCGGTTGGTGATGGTCGCCGTGGCGGGGCTGGCCGCCACCGTCGGCTGGGTCGTGATGCCCCTGCTCTCCGTGCAGGCGGACTTCCGGTCGATGGCCTCGGACCTGCCCGTCTACGAAGACGCGCAGCAAGTCGAGCGGGTGATGGGCGCCTCGGGTGAGGTGGTCGTCGCTCTCGAGGGTGAGCAGGTCCTCAACCCGACGAGCCTCGCCTGGATGCAGGACGTCCGCCGCCGGGTTGCGGCCGAGCAGGGCGACGCGCTCGCGCCGGTGCTCTCGCCACCCGCGTTGCTGGGCTTCCTCGGCGATGAGCCGACCGACGCCCAGCTCGCGGCGGCGATGCGGTTGCTCCCGGCCTATCTGGCGGACAGCGTGGTCACCCCTGATGGCGACCTCGCGGTGATGTCGTACGGCGTGCACCTCGACGACGTCGAGGAGCTCCAGCGACTGCGCACCGACCTCGGCGCGGTCGTCTCCGAGCCACCGGCGGGAGTCGACGTCGAGGTCGCGGGCCTGCCCATGATCGCGGTCTCTGCCTACGAGGCGCTGCAGGAGCACCAGTTCCTCACCGCGGCCCTGGGCGTGCTGGCCGCCGGTCTGGTGCTCGTCGTGCTGCTGCCACGGCGTGAGGTCGCCGGGCTCGCGGTGCTGTCGGCCGGCATCACCTCGGGTCTCGTGCTCCTCGGCATGTGGGTGGCTGGGGTAGGTCTCACCCCGATCACGGCGGCAGTCGGATCGCTCACCGCCGCCGTTGCCTGCGAGCTCACCGTGGTCCTCGCCTACGCCGTCAGAGCCGGTGACCGGAGGATCGTCCGGGCGGTGGAGTTGGCGGCGGCGGCGTCCGCGACCGGCTACGCCGTGCTGGCCCTGTCCGACCTGTCCCTGATCCGCGGGTTCGGGGTCGTGCTCGCGGTCACCGTGCTGCTCTCGCTGGCGGCGTCGCGCCTGGTCGTGTGGGCGTTCATCGAAGAGGTGGCGTCGACGGCGCCACCGGAGGATCCGGACCGGGCGCAGGCCCGGGTGCTGATGGAGGTGGGTCGATGACTCGACGGGTCCTACCCGCCGCGGGAGCTCTCGCGGTGATGGTCGCCCTGGTCGTGGGCGTGGCCTGGCGACCCTGGGCCGCCGAGGTGCCGGAGGACGCCGTGCTGGTGATCGGCGACCGCACCGTGAGCGTCGTCGAGCTCGACCGGCGCAACGAGTCGCTGCGCGCCCTCTACGGAGTGCAGGAGCCGACCGCGGACGCAGAGCGAGCAGAGTTCCGGCGCCAGGCCGCCAAGTCGATGGCCATCGGCATCGTGCTCGACCGCGCGGCCGACGAGGCCTCGGTCGAGGTGCCCGACGAGCAGGTCGACGCCGTGTTCGGGTCGTTCCTCGACGCGCAGTTCGGCGGCGACCGGGAGGCGTTTCTCGACGCGCTGGGCAACGTCGGCACCTCGGAGGACGACGTGCGCGACGAGATCCGTCGCCAGCTTCGGCTCCGGTTGCTCCTCGACGAGGTCGACGGCGACGTGGAGATCGGTGTCGACGAGCTCGAGTCCGCGTTCCAGGAACGCAAGGCGGAGCTGGCCATGCCCGAGCGGCGCGGGGTCAGGAACATCGTCGTCGCCACCCGCCAGGGCGCCGACCAGGTGCGCCGGCAGCTCGAGGCCGACTCCGACGTCGCACCGCTGGCTCGCCGGGTGAGCATCGACGCCGCGACGCGCGACAAGGGCGGCTACCTCGGTGAGGTGACTCTCGACCAGCTGGTGCCGGCCGTCGGGAACGCGGTGTTCGCCACTGCGCCAGGCCAGGCCTACGGCCCCGTGAAGGGCCCGCAGGGCTGGAACGTCGGCGTGGTGACCGAGGTCCTGCCGTTCCAGCCGGCGACCCTCGGCCGGGTTGCCGACGACCTGCGGGCCGTGCTGGAGGCGGAGGAGTCGCAGCGCCGGTGGTCGGCGTGGCTCGTGGACCAGTTGCGCGAGGCCGAGATCGAGTACGCCGACGACTACTACCCCGAGGACCCCTACGAGGTCACGACCTGGCCCTCCGGCGTACCCGGGGAGGCCCCGCAGTGACCGACGTGCTGGACGCCCTCACCTGCCTTGCGGTCGCCTGCGTGTGCTTCCCCCTCGGGGTCTGGGGGCGCAACCGCAGCGACACGCTGGTCCTGCCATCGGTGCTGGGCGAGGATCGCGAGCACCGCATCACGGTCCTGCGCCGTGGGGCCTTGACGTGTCAGGTGGTGGCCGTGGTGTTCGCGGTTGCCGGGTTCCTGTTGCTGCTCAACTGAGTCGCGTCACGGGCCACGCATCGCTACGCGGCGCCGATCTCCACAGGTTTGGCGCGAGGTCTGTTGCTCAACGCTCGGCTGTCCTAGGTTCGTTTCCAACATCGCAGCCACCTTCATCTCGGGAGAGGGACGTCATGGCGATGACGCATGCCGACGCGCTGGTCGACGAGCTCGACCAGTCGGTGCGCGCGCTTGTCCGCCGCGAGGGCGTCGACCCGCAGCGCGACGCCGGGTTGGTACGCCGGATCGCCGAGGGCGTCGTCCGAGACCACGACGAGCGGAGCCTGACCGGCGTGGTGGCGCGGGTGCCCGACGCCGACTCGATGGTCGGCGAGCTGGTGGCCCGGGTGTCCGGGTTCGGTCCGCTGCAGCCCTACCTCGATGACCCGGCGGTCGAGGAGATCTGGATCAACGACCCGAGCCGGGTCTTCATCGCCCGCAACGGGCGGCACGAGCTGACCAACCTGATGCTCACCAGCGCGCAGGTCACCGAGCTGGTCGAGCGGATGCTCAAGTCGAGCGGTCGGCGGATCGACATCTCGCAGCCGTTCGTCGACGCGATGCTGCCGGAGGGGCACCGGCTCCACGTCGTACTCGAAGGGATCAGTCGGGGCTTCAGCGCGGTGAACATCCGCAAGTTCGTGCTCCGCGCCTCCCGGCTCTCCGACCTGGTCGAGCTCGGCAGCCTGACTCCGCGGGCGGCGGCGTTCCTCGAGGCGTCGGTGCGAGCCGGCCTCAACATCCTGGTCGCCGGCGGCACGCAGGCCGGCAAGACCACGCTGCTCAACTGCCTGTCGGCGGCCATCCCCGGCAGCGATCGGGTGGTGTCGGCGGAGGAGGTCTTCGAGCTGCGGTTCGCGCATCCCGACTGGGTGCCGATGCAGACGCGGCAGTCCGGCCTCGAAGGCACCGGCGAGATCCGGCTGCGCGACCTGGTGAAGGAAGCGCTTCGGATGCGGCCGAGCCGGATCATCGTCGGAGAGGTGCGGTCCGAGGAGTGCCTCGATCTGCTGCTCGCGCTCAACGCCGGGCTGCCCGGCATGTGCACGCTGCACGCCAACAGCGCCCGGGAGGCGCTGGTGAAGACCTGCACGCTGCCGTTGCTGGCCGGCGAGAACATCTCGGCCCGCTTCGTGGTGCCGACGGTCGCGGCGTCGCTGGACCTCGTCGTACACCTCGGCATCGATGCGCAGGGAGTACGCCGCGTCAACGAGATCGTCGGTGTCCCCGGCCGCGTCGAGAACGACATCATCGAGACCGAGTCGATCTTCGAGCGGGCCGGCGGCGAGCTGCGCCGCGCGAGCGGGATGCCGCCGCGGCTCGACCTGTTCGAGCGCGCCGGACTCGACGTGCGCGCCATCCTCAACGAGGCCCGGTAGGACCGGACATGGGTGCGCTGCTCGGGTTGGGAGTCGGCATCGGGCTGATGCTGATCTGGTCGGCGTTCTTCGTGCCGAGGCAGGCGCGGCGGACCGATCGATCGATCGATCGGGCGACACAGGCTGCTCGCCCGGGCGGGCCTCGGTGAGGTCTCGCCGAGCGGCTTCGCGGCCGTCTGCGTGGTCACCGGCGGCCTGACCGCCCTGGTCGTGCAGGTGATCTCCCGGACGCCGCCGGTGGCCGTCGTCTTCGGCGTGATCGGCGCCTACCTGCCGGTGGCGATCGTGTCCGGACGGGCCCGTCGCCGCCAGCGGGAGTTCGCCGAGGTCTGGCCGGAAGCAGTCGACAACCTCGCGTCGGCGGTCCGGGCCGGCCTGTCGCTGCCCGAGGCGCTGTCCGGGCTCGCGGTGCGTGGGCCGGAGCCGTTGCGCCCGGCCTTCGACGCGTTCGCGCTCGACTTCCAGGTGACCGGCCGCTTCGGCGAGAGCCTGGACCGGCTCAAGGACCGCCTCGCCGACCCGGTCGGCGACCGCGTGGTCGAGGGGCTGCGGATCGCTCGCGAGGTCGGTGGCGGCGAGCTCGGCCGGCTGCTGCGCAACCTGTCCGGCTATCTCCGCGACGAGGCCCGCACCCGGTCCGAGCTCGAGGCCCGCCAGTCCTGGGCGGTCAACGGCGCCCGGTTGGCGGTGGCGGCTCCGTGGGTGGTGCTGCTCCTGATGTCCGTGCAGTCCGACGTGATCCGGCGCTACGCCTCGCCGGCCGGCACGGTCATCCTGGTGACCGGTGCCGCGGTCTGCCTGGTCGCCTACCGCACGATGATGCGGATCGGCCGCCTGCCCGTCGAACGCCGGATCCTGTCGTGAGCCCGTCGTTGTGGGGCGCCGTGCTCGGAGCCGTAGCCGGACTGGCCATCGCGCTGGTCGTCTCGCGGATCCTGGTCATCCGGCGGCCGCAGCTGGCGATCCGCGTGCTGCCCTATGTCCGCGACCTGCCGCAGGTCGGGCGGACCCCGTCGCTCCGGGTCGTGTCCGCCACGCCCACCGCGGCAGCCGCCGGCATCTTCGGCCCGGTGCTCCGATCGGCAGCGGATCTGGTCGAGCGGGTGCTCGGCGGCGCCGCCTCGGTACGCCGCCGCCTCGAGCGGGCCGACATCGACAAGACCGTCCACGAGTTCCGGGTGGAGCAGGTGCTGTGGGGGCTGGCCGGCTTCGCGGTCACCGCGGCGTACGGCGTCATCCGGGCACTGTCCGATCCCGGCAGCGCGGTGGCATCGATCCTGCTGTGCGGGATCGGGTTCGCCGTCGGCGTGCTCGCGCGGGACCAGCAGCTGACCGAGCCAGGTGCGCGCCCGCGAGCGCCGGATCATCGCCGAGTTCCCGACCGTGGCCGAGCTGCTGGCTCTGGCGGTGGCGGCGGGGGAGAGCCCGGTGGCCGCCCTGGACCGGGTGGTCCGACGCAGCGGAGGGGAGCTGTCGTCCGACCTCGCCCGGGTCCTGGCGGCCGTCCGCACTGGTGAGCCGGTGTCGTCGGCCTTCGACCGGATGGCGTCGGCGTCCGGGCTGCCGCTGGTCTCGCGCTTCGCGCAGGGCATCGCCGTCGCGGTCGAACGCGGCACTCCGCTGGCCGACGTACTGCACGCGCAGGCCGCCGACGTCCGCGACGCCGGGCGGCGCGAGCTGATCGAGGTCGCCGCCCGCCGCGAGGTGCTGATGATGGTGCCGGTCGTCTTTCTCGTGCTCCCCGTGACCGTGATGTTCGCCTTCTGGCCCGGAGTCGTGGGCCTCTCACTGACCACCCCTTGATGTCTCGGAAAGGTTTGACCATGGCAACGCTGATCCACCTCATGACCCGGCTCTACGTCGTTCTCCTGGTGCCGCGCACTCGCGACGAGCGCGGCGACGTCCCCGGCTGGGTGCTGGTCACCGTGATGTCGGCCGGCGTCGTGGCCGTGCTCTACGGCGTCGCCAAGGACGAGCTGACGGACATGCTCAGGAGCGCACTGAACAAGGTGCAGTAGTGGCCCCTCGTGGGCGACGGGAGAGCGGTGCCGCCGTCGTCGACTTCGTGCTGGTCCTGGTCGTGCTCATCCCGCTCGTGCTCGGGATCCTCCAGGTCGGGCTGGTGCTGCTGGTCCGCAACACGCTCGCCTCTGCGGCATCCGAGGGCGCGCGACTGGCTGCGACGGCCGACCGCGGCCCGGCCGACGGGGTGGCCCTGACCCGGGAGCAGATCGACGGGGCCATCTCCGGGAGGTACGCCGAGGACGTCGCGGTGCGCCGAGTGATCATCAACGGCGCACCCCATGTCGAAGTCTCGGTGCGCGCGGAGGTGCCGGCACTGGGCCTGTTCGGTCCGGCCATCGAGCTCGAAGTGACGGGGTCAGCGGTGGAGGAAGCACCGTGACCCGCCGCGACGAGGACGGCAGTGCGCTGGTGGAGGTGGTCTGGCTCGGCATCCTGCTGCTCGTCCCGCTGCTGTGGATCGTGCTGTCGGTCTTCGAGGTGCAGCGTGGCGCGTTCGGCGTGAGTGCGGCG
Organism: uncultured Actinomycetota bacterium; assembly: GCA_963769475.1. Classification (GTDB taxonomy): domain Bacteria; phylum Actinomycetota; class Actinomycetes; order Propionibacteriales; family Nocardioidaceae; genus Nocardioides. The sequence goes on from CAVYLX010000011.1 coordinate 1,294,323, forward strand.
GCCAGGTCGGCGGGTCGCGCCTACGCCCTGGCTCCCACGGATGCAGAAGGCGAGCGCCGGGCAGTGGCCGCGGCTCGGCAGGTGATGGCTGACCAGGGACTGCCCGACGTACCCCTCGTCGTGGAGGTCACATGCACGTCACCGGGCACGACCTGCCACAGCGGCGGCGCGGTGATCACGGTCCGGGTCGACACCCGGGTCGACCTGCCCCTGCTGCCGGACGTGCTCGGCGGCGGGTCGCCGAGCTTCGCTCTCGACGCCACGCACACGGTGCCGGTCGGCCAGTACCAGGAGGTCCGGTGACCGCCCGCGACGAGCGCGGCCAGGTGACGGTGCTGATCATCGGCTTCGCCCTCCTGATCGGCATGCTGATCGCCGTCGTCATCGACGCCTCGGCCGCCTACATCCAGCGCCAGGGCCTCGACTCGCTCGCCGACGGCGCGGCCCTGCATGGCGCCGACCTGGGCGCGACAGGCGAGGAGGTCTACACCGGCGGCGTCACCGACGAGCGCCTCGAGCTCACTCGGGCCAAGGCCAAGGAGGCCGTACGCCGCTACCTCGTCGACGTCGGCGCCTACCGCCGCTACCCAGGGCTGAGCTACACCGTGATGGTCGACCCGGACTCCGAGCGGATCACGGTTCACCTCAACGCGCCGCTCGACCTGCCCCTCACCTTCCCGGGCTCACCCGACGAGGCGAGCGTCGGCGCCACCGGGTCGGCGGTGGTCGATCCGGACAACTGATCGGCCGGGGTGGCGCCGGGGTACCGGCGCGCATGAGGCGGACCGCGTGACCCCAGACCTCGTCTATCTCGTCGCCGGGGGCAGCCTGTTGCTCGCGGTCGTGCTGCCCGACCTCCTCAGCCGCTGGGCCATCTCGGCGCCGATGGTGCTGGTCGGGCTCGGCATGCTGATCGGGGTCACGCCGCTGCCCGACGGGCTGCCGCTCGACGTCGACGACAACCGCGCGGCGATCGAACACGTCACCGAGCTGACCATCCTGATCGCGCTGATGGGGGTGGGGCTCGCGCTCGACCGGCCGCTGCAGCCGACGAAGTGGGAGTCGTGGAAGACCTGGGGGCCGACCTGGCGGTTGCTCGGCATCGCGATGCCGCTGACGATCGCGGCGGTCGCGCTGCTCGGGTGGTGGGCCGGACTGGCGCCGGCCGCGGCGCTGCTCCTCGGCGCGGTGCTCGCGCCGACCGACCCGGTGCTCGCCTCCGACGTACAGGTCGCGGGGCCGCAGACCGGCGACCACGAGGTGGAGGAGACCGACGAGGTGCGCTTCACGCTCACCTCCGAGGCCGGGCTCAACGACGGACTCGCCTTCCCGTTCGTGTACGCCGCCATCCTGCTCGCCAGCGAAGGCTCGGTGTCGGGCTGGGCGCTGGAGTGGCTCGGCTGGTACCTGGTCGCCAAGGTGCTGATCGGCGTGCTGGCCGGCATCGTGGTCGGCCGGGCGCTGGCGCGGATCGCGTTCCGGTCACCCAACCCCGCGCTGCGAGTGGCCGAGCGCGGCGAGCCGTTGCTGGCGCTGGCGGCCCTGGTGGCGGCGTACGGCGTGGGGGAGGTGGCCGGCGGCTATGGCTTCCTGGCGGTCTTCGCCTGCGCGATGACGTTCCGGACGGCCGAGCGGTCGCATGACTACCACCGCGCGATGCACGAGGTGGTCGAGCGCCTCGAGCGGCTGTTCACCCTGCTCGTACTGCTCATGCTCGGCATCGCGCTGACCCGTGGGCTGCTGGCCAGCCTCGACTGGCGCGGGGTGGCGATCGGGCTGGCGCTGATCCTCCTGGTCCGGCCGGTCGCCGGCTACCTCGCGCTCGCGCCGCGGGCCGGACCCCCGAGCGACACCGGGGGACTGACCCCTCCCGAGCGCGGCGTCGCCGCGTTCTTCGGCGTCCGGGGCGGTGGGGGGGGGGGGGGTCGGCTCGCTCTACTACCTCGCCTACGCCCTCGGCGAGACCGAGCTCGCCGACAGCGACTGGCTGTGGTCGACGGTCGGCTTCACCGTGGTCGCGTCGGTGATGATCCACGGCGTGCTCTCGACCCCGGTGATGCGCCGCCTCGACGAGCGCCAGGGGACAGCCGGAGACGACTAGTCGATCCAGACCACGATGCCGGTCCAGCCGTGGAGCACGGCGGCGACGCCGGCCCGGACGGCGCGGCCGGCGCGCTCGGGAGTGAACGATGAGGCGTCGAAGGCCGACGACATACCGAGCTCGGCGCCGCGGTACGACGCACCGGTCCAGTCGGCGGCCGTGACGTTGACGGTGGGCTCGGCCAGCTCGGCCCCGACGACGAGGATCTGCTGGTCGAGGTGGTGGGCCGAGACCGTGGTCATCGGGTCGACGAGCTCGTTGCCAGCACTGATCACCAGGTCAGGCTTCATCGTGATGGCCTTGTCGATGGTGTCGATGTACGTGCCGGGTTCGGTGGCGGTGAGGGTCTTCAGGCTGACCTCCTCCTCGTCGGCCCAGGCGTTCACGGCGTCGATCAACGTCTCGGTCGGGTCGTCGTCACCGGCGGTGACCAGCACGACGCGGTAGCCCTCCGACGGATTTACGTCGTCCCACGAGCCGGGTGCCGGGGTGATCGTCGCTTCCGGGGTGGGCGGTGCGGCGGGGTCGACGAAGCCCGCAGCCGAGCTGTCCGACCGGGGTCGGCGCCGCGTGTGGCTCGGACCAGTCGTCGTCCCCACCACATCCGCTGAGGAGCAGTAGGGCCGCGGCGGCCAGCGTGCAGGCGGACCGAAGTCGCGGGCGCAAGTAGATCGTCCTCCGAGGGTGGGGTGGTGGATGCGGGCTCTTTCCTACCCCATGAATCCGGGCTTTCCGGCCGGGAGCGGGCTTCGTCGCAGAGCCGTCGACGAGCGTTCGGCGACGGACACCCGTTCGTTCATCTGCGGCCGAGAGTTTGCGCTCGCCAACTCAAGAAGGAGCCTCATGCTGCACGCCGTACGACGTCGCGCACTTGCCGTCGTCGCCACCGTTGTCGGAGCCGTGCTGCTGAGTGCCGCACCCGCGCTTGCCCACGGGTTCAGCTCGACCGTGTACGCCGACGTCACCTCGCCCGAGGCCGGCCACGTCCGCACCGAGCTCGGTCTGGAGTACGACCTGCTCGTCGTCTCCGCCGCCGACGCCGCGCAGGACGACGATCTCTTCCGCGACGGCACCCGGGCCTTCGAGGACGGCGACGCGGCCGAGCAGGCCGCCGCGCTCGAGGACCACCTCGAGCCGGTGCTCGCCTACGTGACCGAGCGCTTCGGCGTGACCGCCGAAGGGGAGGCCTGCCCTCGGAGCAGGACGGCGACCTCACGATCGAGCAGCGCGAGGGCGTCCCCTACGTGATGTTGGCGCTCGACTGGCGCTGCCCGGAGGCGTCGGCGCACGAGGTGCGCAGCGAGCTGTTCCCCGACGCCGAGGGCTACGTGCGCGACACCAAGACGATCGTCACCTACGACCTGGACCTGCAGGTCCGGCAGCGCCGCGCTCGACGCGGGCCGCCCGTCGTTCTCGACCCACCAGTCCACGGGCGAGCGGTTCTGGGAGTTCTTCAAGCTCGGCGCCGAGCACCTGTACGGCGGCATCGACCACATCCTCTTCCTGCTGGCGCTGATCGCCGGGTCGCGCCGGCTGCGCGAGATCGTGCTGACGGCGACGACGTTCACGCTGGCCCACTCGGTGACGTTCGTGCTGGCCGCCCTCGGTCTGGTCACAGTGCCGGCGTCGGTCGTCGAACCGATCATCGCGCTCTCGATCGCGGTGGTCGCGGGCTGGCACCTGTGGCGACTCTGGCGTCGGGGGTCGCACGCCACCGATCTCAAGGCAGCAAGCGACAGCCACCTGAGCCTGGACCGGGCCGGCTGGGCCCGACTCGGAGTCGTCTTCTGCTTCGGGCTCGTGCACGGGCTCGGGTTCGCCGGCGCGCTGGGCATCGACGAGGCCTGGTCGTGGACGCTGCTCTGGTCGCTGCTGGTCTTCAACGTCGGCATCGAGGCCGTGCAGCTGGGGATCATCGTGGCCGTCTTCCCACTGCTCGCCGTGCTGCGACACCGCGCACCGCTCGCCGGGTTGTGGACGACCGGCGCCATCGCCGGGGGCGTCGCCGTGATGGGCCTGGTCTGGTTCGTGCAACGCGTGTTCGGTATCTGAGAGCCGGTGCTAATCCTTCGGTGCCGATCCATCGGTGCGCCTGTCCAAGTTCATCGAGAAATCCATGGGCGAGCGAAACGTTGAAGCGCTTCACCGCAGTACCTCCTCATCAACCGAAAGGGATGGATAACCCGAATGAAGTTCTTCAACTCGGCGCAAGCCCCCGGGCTTGCACGACGCCGCGTGGCAGCTGGTCTTGCCGCGGCAGCACTTGGCGTCGCCGCAGTGACGGGCAGCGGTCTGATCACCGCCGCCAACGCTGCTGACCCCGCCGCGATCAGCGGCATCGTTCTGGGCGTGGGCTCCGACCAGGGCCAGCGTGTCGTGTCCTGGTACGCCTCGGCCGACACCGCACAGGTAGTCGAGGTCGCCCCGACCTCGCAGCTCTCCAACGGCGAGTTCCCCGCCGACGCAGTGACCTTCCCGGCCACCGTCGCGGCGAACGTCGTCAACGGCGGCTTCAACGGTCACGCCACGATCGCCGGCCTGGCCGAGGACACCGCGTACTCCTACCGCGTCGGTGCCGAGGGCGCCTGGTCGCCGACGTACTCCTTCAAGACGCAGGACTTCGAGGGCGACTTCAACTTCCTGTTCTTCGGTGACCCGCAGATCGGTTCCTCCGGCGACACCGCGCTGGACGGCGCGGGCTGGGCCGACACCCTGGAGGTCGCCACCGCCGCCAACCCCGACACCGAGCTGCTGGTCTCGGGCGGTGACCAGGTCGAGACCGCCAACGTCGAGACCCAGTGGGACGCGTTCCTCGGCTCGGACAAGCTCCGCCAGTACCCGTGGGTGGCCACCATCGGCAACCACGACGTCGGCGGCAAGGCCTACGAGCAGCACTTCTGGACCCCGAACACCGACCGCACCGCGCCGTACTACTCCAACGGCAACCCGGCCGGCGCATCGTCCGGTGGTGACTACTGGTTCGTCTACAAGGACGTGCTCTTCGTCGACCTCAACAGCAACAGCTACGCCACCGCCCAGGGCGGCGGCGGCGACGCGGCCCACATCAACTTCGTCACCAACGTGGTCAACCAGCACGCCGACGAGGCCAAGTACACCGTGCTCGTCTACCACCACTCGATCTACTCGCCGGCCGCGCACGCCGACGACGGTGACGCCAGGATCCGGCGCCAGGACTTCCCGACCGCCTTCTCCAACCTCGGCGTCGACCTGGTCCTCCAGGGTCACGACCACAGCTACTCGCGCAGCTACGTGCTCAAGAACGGCCAGAAGGCGAACGCCGACGAGCAGCCCGGTGCCGCGCAGGTCGAGCAGGGCCCTGGCGGCGTGATCTACGTGACCGGCAACTCCGCCTCGGGCTCGAAGTACTACGACCTGAAGACCCCGAACCCGGCAGTCGGCAACCCCGCCGACCCGCTGAACCCGGACAACCACTGGTCCAACTCGGTCGAGAACCAGGAGCACGTCCGGACCTACGTCAAGGTCGACGTTCGCCAGGACGAGCTGGTCGTCTCCAACATCCGCAGCGGCACGTGCGAGGCACCCAACGCCGCCGTCGAGCGGGGCAACGTCGGCTGGTGTGGCCCCGACAGCGGCACCAGCCCGGCGCAGCCGGTCGGCTCGCTGGTCGACAAGGTCGTCATCCAGCCGTACCACGGCGACGGTGGCCAGGACATCCAGGTCAACGTGCCCGACACCGCTCCCGGTGAGTTCGGCTGGTCCATCGACGGGGGCAACCCGCTGGTGAGCCTGGGTGAGGCCACCGAGGAGGGCACCTCCTTCACGGCTGCCGGCGAGCTCAACCCGATCACCGTCACGGACACCCGCTCCGGCGGGGCACCGTGGGCACTCAACGGCCAGGTGGGCGACTTCGTCGACGGCATGAAGACCTTCTCCAGCAAGTACCTCGGCTGGACGCCTGAGCTGACCGCTCCGGGCGGAGACACCACCATCGGCTCGCCCATCGCCTCGGGCTACAGCTCGGGCAACGGTCTCGCCTCGTCGCGCGGCCTGGCCTGGGCCACCGAGGGCCACGAGGTCGGGGAGTCCACGGTGGGGGCCGACCTCACCCTGCAGATCCCGACCACCGTCGAGAAGGGCAGCTACCGGGCCACGCTCACCATCACCGCGGTGAGCTGACCCACCCGATCCACCCCGCACCACCAGGTGGGGTGGGCGCCGTCAGCGCCCACCCCACCGCACTCATTCCATCCTTTGCACCCAGACAGTCCGAGGTCCACAGATGTTCCTGTCCAAGCTCCGTATCGCCATCGCCTTGCTCCTCGCCGCGTTCGGCATCGTCGGGCTCGCCGCCGTCGTACCCGCAGTAGCGGCCGACGACGAAGTCGCCTGGGCGGTGCGGACCGCCTCCAACGACTACGGGGCGGACAGGCAGAACTACAGCTACACGCTCAACCCGGGCGGCAAGCTCGAGGACGCCCTGGTCGTCGTCAACCACGGTGCCGCGCCCATCCAGCTCGATGTGTACGCCGCCGACGGGTTCACCACCGAGTCGGGCCAGCTGGACCTGCTCGCCAAGGACGAGAGGTCGACGGGCGTCGGCGCCTGGCTCCACGCCGGTGTGGACGGCGTGACGATCAAGCCAGGCAAGTCGGCCAACGTGCCGTTCGAGATCACGCTGCCCGACAACGCCACTCCCGGTGACTACATGGGCGGCATCATCACCTCGTTGACCACCCCTGACGCCGTCGAGCGGATCAACGTCGACCAGCGGCTCGCCATCCGGGTCCGGCTGCGCGTGGGCGGCGAGCTCTCGCCGGGTCTCGAGGTCGAGGACCTGCACGTGGACTACTCGGGCACCGCCAACCCGTTCGGCAAGGGCGACGCGACGATCAGCTACACGGTGCACAACACGGGCAACGCGATCCTCACGGCCCGCCAGGCGGCGTCCGTCTCCGGCCCGTTCGGCCTCTTCGAGACCAAGGCCGAGCCGATCGCCGACTCACCCGAGCTGCTCCCCGGTGAGACGTGGGACGTCACCGTGCCGGTGCCCGGTGCGGCGCCCGCGGTGCGGCTGACGGCGAAGGTCGAGCTCACTCCGCTGCTGAAGGACGCCGCCGGCTCCGTCAAACCGCTCGCCGTCGGCGAGGCCACGTCGCACACCTGGACCATCCCCTGGGCGCTCCTGCTGTTGCTCGTCGTCCTGGTCGCCCTCGTGATCTTCGCGGTGAGGGTCTCCCGCCGTCGGCGTCGGGACGCCAGGCTCCGCGAGGAGGCGCGGGTGCAGAAGGCGGTCGAGGAAGCGCTCCAGGGAGCGGCTAGTCCTTGAACCCGCCGTCCTCGAACGTGCGGTCGGTGTTGTCGACCTCTGCGTTGTCGGGGCGGTTGTCCGGGTCGAGGCGTTCCTTTCGCTCGGCCTCGATCTGCTCGATCTCGTCCTGGGACAGGTCCTGGTTCTGGCTCATCGCACTACCTTCCGAGTAGGTCATTTCGACCCTGCCACGAATGCTTGTAGTAATCGAGGGCGAAATCATGAGTAGACTTCAGGCAATTTTCGGCTCGCCGTAAGTTGCCAACTGGAGGTTGTCGTCATGGGACCTGAACTTGTGCGCCATCTCAACGCACTGGATTCGCCGACCCTGGGAGCGCGCATCAAGGCCGCCAGGCTCGCGGCGGGGCTCACCCAACCGGCCCTCGCGGGCGAGGACGCCTCGGTCGCGTACATCTCCCGGATCGAGCGGGGGGAGCGAAGGCCGGGGCCGGCCCTCCTCGAGGTCTTCGCGGCCAAGATGGATGTGAGCGCGGACCAGCTGGTGCTCGGATACGCCGACAGCAACCAGAGCGAGGCCGAGCTCGAGCTCGACTACGGCGAGCTCGCGCTGACCGCCGGCGAGTCAGCGAAGGCGCTCGAGAAGGCCCGACACGTCCTCGACAACCTCGAACCCACGGGCAGGACGCTCGGCCGCGCGCGGTACATCCAGGCGGCGAGCCTGGACGCCCTGGGCGATGTCGGCGCTGCCAACGCCTTCGAAGTCATCCTGGCCGGCGGCGCGGACGTCTCGACGAGGCTCAAGGCGGCCACGGCGCTGAGCCGGATCTACCGCGAGCAAGGAGATCTGGACCGTGCCGTCGACTGCGCTGAGCGAGCCCTGGCGCAGGTGAGCCAGGGCCAGCTGTCGGGTGGCGAGGAGCGGGTCCGGCTCTCGGTGACCCTGGCGGCGGCCCTCTACGAGAGCGGGCGGGTCGACCGGGCGATGGCGGTCTGCCAGACGGCGATCGCGGACGCCGAGCAGCTGGCATCTCCGAAGGCACGGGCATCGGCGTACTGGAACGCCAGCGTGATCGAGGCAGAGAGCGGCGAGGTAGGTCGGGCGCTCCAGCTGGCGCGCAAGGCCCTGGTCCTGCTCGAGACCGCCGACGGCGTACGTGACCTGGCGCGGCTGCGCACCCAGCTGAGCACCATCCTGCTGCGCGCCGATCCTCCGCAGCTGGACGACGCCAAGCATCAGCTGGCGCTCGCGGACCGAGAGCTCGACTGGAGTGCTTCGAGCGCGGCCGACAAGGCCAGGAACGAGCTGGTGACGGCGCGCGCGCTCTACATCAGCGGAGACCTGGCCGGTGCGCGACAACGTCTCGACCATGCACTGGAGGCGGCGGGGGACCGCTTCCCTCTGGTCCGGGTGTCGAGTCTGACCCTTCTGGCGCAGGTCGCCTGGAGCGAGGGCGCCCAGGATGACGCGCGCTCGCACTACCGGCACGCGATCCAGGTGCTGACCGGCATCGGGTCGGATCGTGAAGCCGGTCAGCTCTGGTTCGAGCTCGGGTCGCTGTTGGAAGAAGTGGACCTGGTCGACGAAGCGCGCGACGCGTTCAAGCGGGCAGCCGCCTCGCTGGGACTGACGGTCCGTTCCCATCTGCGGGCCGTTGTCCCAGCTGGCGGCTGAGCGCCATCAACGGGTCAGCAGCACCATTGCCGATCGCCGGCAGCGGTGACCGCTGCAATGGTGGGGGGCGTGCTGAACAGGCCGAGAAGGCTGACGGTCATGAGCGCTACCAAGATCCGTCGCTGCCAAGATCGAGTCATCGGAAGTTCCCTCCTAATTGGTGGCATCGGCGACGCCACTCCTTGAGTAAACTTTAGGCAAGTTCCGATGTCGACTAGTGCTGGTAAAACCGACCACTGAAGGAGCGCAAACTTGCCTAAGTAGGCGTGAAACACTCCAGGCGAGGACTACTTGCCACGTGTCAACTCTTGTCAACGTGCGTGGTGGCTGTCATCATCAATATTCGGGATAAATCCATGGGGCGACCGGTGTCAGCGAGTCGTCGAAATCGAGAGGGTTTCTGGCGTGCTGTCGATCGTGACGAAGTGGCGGATTGCCCCCGGACGCGAAAGCCGGGCCGTGAGGGCGCTGGAAAGACTCGCTCTGGCGGTCGAGGAGCGCGAGCCCCAGACCACGATGTACATGATTCACACCGCCATCGCAGAAGGATCCCGCCCCGGGGCGGCTCGGGTCGAGGTCGTCTTCGTCGGCGCCTGGCCCGATCGTGCGGCTTTCGAGCAGCACCTGTCCGGGCCGGTCTTCAACGCCTGGATCGCGGCGTACGGCGACCTGTTCCTCTCCGACGACGGCGGTGAGCTCCTCGTCGACAGCGAGCTGATGGACCGGCGCGCTGGGTTCGTGCGGGCGGCGGCCCTCGAGCCGGACTTCCAGTACTCCGCCTAGCTCACGACGTTGCGTCGCTGCTCTGCACTGGTGCCGTCAGCATCCCCACCACCATCGCGATCAGGTTGACGATGAACTGCTCGGTCTCGAGCTGCGGCCGCGCCATCGTGCGCTCGCGGTTGCGGGCCCGGTCGGCGGCCGCCCGCATGATGAAGCCGGTGACCAGCGAGAGGCGCTCGGCGCGGAGGGCGTCCGACATCTGTGGCGTGCGAGCCTCGAGCAGCTCGTAGGCCTCCCAGCCGCCGGTGCGCTCCAGGGCGCGCACGACCTCGGGGTCGAGCTTCTCGCGGTCGTCCTCGACCAGCTCGGCCAGGATCACCAGGTAGCAGCGGCCCTCCCAGCCCAGGTCGCTCAGCTCGACAGCGGGGCGGACGAAAGCCGCCACCACCGACTCGAGGTCGTCATCCGGCCTCTTCCGGGCGAGCGCGAGCAGCTCTCGCTCGCGCTCGGCGAGGTAGTCGACCTTCTGCTCCAGGACCGCGACGAGCATCCCCTCGCGGGAGCCGAAGTGGTAGTGGACGGCGCCCCTGTTGCGCTGCCCGGCCTGCCGGGTGACCTCCAGCAAGGAGGCCGCGTGTACGCCGTGTTCGGCGAACTCCCGGGTGGCCGCCTCGATCAGTCGTTGGCGCGTGTCTTCGGCCTGGCTGGTCTCCGCCATGTCAGCTCACTCTGTCCTTCAGATCTTGGGCACGATCCGTCCGAGCAGCTCCCCCATACGAGAGGCGGCGTCGCGGCCCGCCTCGAGCACTTCTTCGTGGTTCAGCGGTTCGCCACTGATCCCCGCAGCGAGGTTAGTGACCAAGCTGATTCCGAGCACCTCCATGCCGGCCTCGCGCGCGGCGATCGCCTCCAGGGTGGTGCTCATCCCGACAAGGTGCCCACCGAGGGCGCGGACCATTCCGATCTCCGCCGGGGTCTCGTAGTGGGGCCCTGGGAACTGGACGTAGATGCCCTCGTCGAGGGTCGGCTCGACCTCGCGGCACATCTGCCGAAGGCGGCTGGAGTAGAGGTCGGTGAGGTCGACGAAGTTGGCGCCCTCGATCGGCGACTTGCCGGTGAGGTTGATGTGGTCGCTGATCAGCACCGGCGTGCCGGGGGTCCAGGTGTCCTTCAGACCGCCGCAGCCGTTGGTGAGCACGATGGCTCGGCAACCGGCCGCGGCCGCGGTCCGGACGCCGTGCACGACCGCCGCGACGCCCTTGCCCTCGTAGTAGTGGGTCCGGCTGAGGAAGACCAGCAGGTTGCGATCGCCCTCGGGAGACTCGGCCCTGATCGACCGGATCTTGCCCGAGTGGCCGGCGACGGCCGCCGCGGAGAAGCCCGGGAGGTCGGTGGTGTTGATCTCGGCCGTGGCCTCGCCGAGGGCGTCCACGGCGGGCAGCCAGCCGGAGCCGAGCACCAGGGCGACGTCGTGGCTCGGCACGCCGGTGAGCTCGGCGAGCGCTTTTGCTGCCTCGGCGGCGAGGTCGTGAGGCGAAGAAGGCGTGCTCATGACCGGGAACTGTAGCCGTCCGGGCGGAGGGCTAAAGGCCCGTTGACCTGCAAGGTCGTCGTCGCACGGCCGCCACGTAGTCCGCCGGAGCGTCGGCCGCCTCGGCGGCGTTGGCCAGCACACCGAGGTACGACGCCGACGGCAGACCGCCCTCGTAGGCGTCGAGGACGTAGGTCCAGACCACCAGCTCGCCGTTCATGGTGGCCACCCGCACCTTGGTCTTGCGGTAGAGGCCGGAGTCGGCCGACTCCCAGCTGTCGAGGGACGACTCGTCCTCCGGCGTGACGTCGTAGACCGCGACGAACACCTGGTCGATGGGGTCCTCCACGATCGTGGCGAGAGAGCCGTCCCAGCCGTGCTCCTCGCCGCCGAACGTGAGCCGCCAGCCCGTCAGCCAACCCGTCGTGTGCAGCGGCGAGTGGGGGCAGCGCGATCCCATCCGAGCCGGGTCCAGATTGGTCCCGTAGGCGGCGTACAGGGTCACGTGGAGAGGCTATCGGCAGCCTTCTCGGCCCGGCACTAGGCTGGCTGTGTGACTCACTTCGATGTTCTGGTCCTCGGTGCCGGCCCCGGCGGGTACGTCGCCGCCATCCGTGCTGCGCAGCTCGGCAAGTCGGTTGCTGTGGTGGAGAAGAAGTACTGGGGCGGGGTGTGCCTCAACATCGGCTGCATCCCGTCGAAGGCTCTCCTGCGCAACGCCGAGATCGCGCACATCATCACGCACGAGAAGAAGAAGTTCGGGATCGAGGGCGACGCCACGATGGCCTACGCCCCGACCCACCAACGCAGCCGCGGCGTCGCCGACGCGAGTGCCAAGGGCGTGCACTACCTGATGAAGAAGAACAAGATCACCGAGATCGACGGCTGGGGCACCCTCACCGGCGGCACGGGGGTCTCCGTCGAGACCGACTCTGGGGAGACCACGGCGTACACCTGCGACAACCTGATCATCGCGACCGGCGCCGTGACCCGCCTGGTCCCCGGCACGTCGCTGAGCGAGCGGGTGGTGACCTACGAGGAGCAGATCCTCGACGAGGAGCTGCCCGGTTCGATCGTGATCGCCGGCTCCGGCGCCATCGGGGTCGAGTTCGCCTACGTCATGAAGAACTTCGGCGTCGACGTGACCATCGTCGAGTTCCTCGACCGGATGGTGCCGACCGAGGACGCCGACGTGTCCAAAGAGCTGCTCAAGCAGTACAAGAAGCTCGGCGTCAACGTGCTGCTCTCGACCAAGGTCGAGTCGATCGACGACAGCGGCGACAAGGTCAAGGTCACCGTCTCGAAGGACGGCAGCGAAGAGGTCCTCGAGACCGACAAGGTGCTGCAGGCGATCGGGTTCGCGCCGCGGATCGAGGGCTACGGGCTCGAGGCCGCCGGGATCAAGCTGACCGATCGGGGCGCGATCGAGGTGGACGCCCGCGGCCGCACCAACGTCGACGGTGTCTACGCGATCGGCGATGTCACCGGCAAGCTGATGCTGGCCCACACCGCCGAGTCGATGGGCGTCGTGGCGGCCGAGACGATCGCCGGCGCGGAGACGATGGAGATCAACTTCGACATGATCCCGCGAGCGACGTTCTGCCAGCCGCAGATCGCCTCGTTCGGCTACTCCGAGGAGCAGGCCAAGGAGAAGGGCTACGACGTGAAGGTGGCGTCGTTCCCGTTCTCGGCCAACGGCAAGGCCCGCGGCATGGCCGAGGGGGTCGGCTTCGTGAAGATCGTGGCCGACGCCGAGCACAACGAGATCATCGGCGCCCACATGATCGGGCCCGAGGTGACCGAGCTGCTGCCGGCCCTGACCCTGGCGCAGCAGTGGGACCTCACCGCCGACGAGGTGGCCCGCAACGTGTTCGCCCACCCGACCCTGTCCGAGGCGATGAAGGAAGCCGTCGAGGGCATCGCCGGCCACATGATCAACCTCTGACATGGCCCGCTGATATGACAGAGCGCGTCGTCATCGTCGGCGGGGGACCCGGCGGCTACGAGTCGGCGTTGGTCGCCTCGCAGCTCGGCGCCGAGGTCACCGTCGTCGACTCCGACGGCATCGGCGGCTCGGCCGTGCTCACCGACTGCGTGCCGAGCAAGACGCTGATCGCCACAGCTGAGCTGATGACGGACGTGTCGATGGCCAACGAGCTCGGCGTGATGATCGGAGAGGACGGCGTCCACGTCGATCTGGGCAAGGTCAACAAGCGGGTGCTGCAGCTGGCTGCGGACCAGTCCGCCGACATCGCGAGCCGGCTCGAGCGTGAAGGCGTGCAGGTGGTGCAGGGCCGCGGCCGCCTCGACGGTCCGGGTCGAGTCGTCGTCGGCGACGCGTCGTACGACGCGGATGCGGTGCTGATCGCCACCGGAGCCGCGCCGCGCACGCTGCCGAGCGCCCAGCCGGACGGTGAGCGGATCCTGACCTGGGAGCAGGTCTACGACCTCACCGAGCCGCCGTCATCGCTGATCGTCGTGGGGTCGGGTGTGACCGGCGCGGAGTTCGCGAGCGCCTACCTCGCCCTGGGCGTGCCGGTCACGCTGGTGTCGTCGCGCGACCGGGTGCTGCCGGGCGAGGACGCCGACGCGTCGATCGTGCTCGAGGAGGTCTCGAAGCGCCGCGGCATGAACGTGCTCTCCAAGTCGCGGATGGAGTCGGTCACCCGCTCGGGCGACACCGTCACTGTGACCCTCACCGACGGGCGCACCGTCGAGGGGTCCCACTGCATCCTGGCGCTCGGCTCGGTGCCCAAGACGGCTGACCTGGGGCTCGAGGAGGCCGGGGCTGATCCTCAAGGACGGCGGCTTCGTCAACGTCGACCGGGTCTCGCGCACCTCCGCCCGTGGCGTGTACGCCGCCGGCGACTGCACCGGCGTACTGATGCTGGCTTCCGTCGCCGCCATGCAGGGCCGGATCGCGATGTGGCACTTCCTCGGCGACACCGTGCACCCGCTGGACCTGAAGAAGGTCTCGTCCAACGTCTTCACCGCCCCCGAGATCGCCACCGTCGGCTGGTCGCAGCAGGCCGTCGATGCCGGCGAGATGCAGGCGGAGGTCGTGATGCTGCCGCTGTCGGGCAACCCGCGGGCCAAGATGCAGGGCGTGCACGACGGGTTCGTGAAGCTCTTCTGCCGTCCCGGCACCGGCATCGTCGTCGGTGGCGTGGTGGTCGGGCCGCGAGCCAGCGAGCTGATCCACCCCGTCTCGATCGCGGTCGCGGAGTCGCTGACCGCCGATCAGCTGGCGCAGGCGTTCACGGTCTACCCGTCGATGAGCGGGTCCATCGCCGAGGCGGCCCGGAGGCTGCACCGGATCTGAAGTTCACGCGCCGACACGAATTCGACAAGGCCGCGAGCAGGCCACGGGTACCGTGTCCGGATGCTCTCTCGGATCGCTGCCGCCGTACTCACTCTCGGCCTTGCCGCCTCACTGACTTCGCCCGCCGCCGCCCGGGAAGACCGGGCCCAGCGCGGCGCGACCATCGAACTGATCGGCAACGGCTTCGGCCACGGCCACGGCATGTCGCAGTACGGCGCCCAGAGCCGCGCGTCCGACGGCCAGACGCGTCAGCAGATCCTGGGCTTCTACTACCCCGGCCTCCAGGCGGGTCGTGCAGCCGGCACCATCTCGGTGCGGATCGGCGCCGATGTCACCCGCGAGGTGATGGTCGCGGCCCGTTCCGGCCTGACCGTTGCGCAGGTGGCCGGCCCGAGGAAGATCAAGCTCAGCGCTGCCAAGCCCACCGCCACGCGGTGGCGGATCACGCCCCTGCCCGGTAGCCGCAGTCGCGTGGACTTCCTGCGTGGTTCGTGGCGGACGCTCACGACGCTGAAGGGTGCTGCGGAGTTCTCGGCGGCAGGCGCGCCGGTCACGCTGTTCGTGACCGCAAAGTCGCGGGTCGCCTACCGGGGCACGCTGCGCGCGATCAAGGGCGACACCGTCAACATCCTGCCGCTCGACGACTACCTCAAGGGGGTCGTGCCGCGCGAGGTGCCGGCGTCCTGGAAGCCGGCCGCCGTGCAAGCGCAGGCCGTGGCGGCACGCACCTATGCGGCGTTCGGGCGGCGGGAGCCGCAGGCCTCGCACTACCAGATCTGCGACACCACTGCGTGCCAGGTCTACGGCGGCTACAGCGATGAGGAAACCGCGTCCAACACTGCGATCGCGGCCACGGCCGGGCAGATCCTCACCTCGGGTGGCCTGCCGGCGTTCACCCAGTTCTCCGCGAGCAACGGTGGCTGGACCTCCCAGGGCGGCTTCCCCTACCTGCCCGCCAAGGCGGACCCGTTCGACACCGTCTTCCGCGGCTGGACCGACTCCGTCACCGCGGCTGAGGTGCAGAAGGCCTACCCCGCGCTCGGCACCTTCCAGTCGGCCGAGGTCGTGACCCGCGACGGCAACGGCCAGTGGGGCGGCCGGGTGGAGTCGATCCGCCTGGTCGGCACCCTCACCTCGACGAAGATCTCCGGTGAGTCCTTCCGCTCCGTCTTCGGCCTGAACTCGACCTGGTTCAAGATCACCTGAGCCACCCGGCTCGAGTTGGCGTGGGGATGTGTCGACCCGGCTTGAGTTGGCGTGGGGATGTGTCGACCCGGCTTGATGTTGGCGTGGGGATGTGTCGACCCGGCTTGAGTTGGCGTGGTCAAGAAGAGCCGGGTCGGCGTCCTAGGAGGTCAAGTAGAGCCGGGTCGGCGTCGTAGGGGGTCAAGTAGAGCCGGGTCGGCGTCGTAGGGGGTCAAGTAGAGCCGGGTCGGCGTCGTAGGGGGTCAAGAAGAGCCGGGTCGGCCGCGGATGACTGCCCGCACGACCAGGCCGGCGACCAGCGCCCAGAAGGCGGCGCCCACCCCGAGCACGGTGATGCCGGACGCCGCGACGATGAACGTGACCACCGCCGACTCACGTTCCGACGGGTCCTCGAGTGCCTCGCTCAGCGACGAGGCGAGGGTGCCGAGCAGGGCGAGCCCGGCAGCCGCCTGGATGACGCCGCCGGGGGCGGCATCGACCAGGGCACTCAAGGCCGAGGCAGCCGCGGCGAGGACCAGGTAGCACCCGGCCGCGGTCACTGACGCGATCCAGCGCCGGGAGGGATCGCGGCCCGCGGTGGGCCCCGCGGTCAGCGCGGCGGTGATCGCCGCGAGGTTGATGGCATGCCCGCCGAACGGAGCACCGAGCGCCGTGCCGACACCGGTGACGGTCATGGTCTCCCGCCACGGCACGTCGTAGCCGTGGCTGGACATCACGGCGACGCCGGGCACGTTCTGGGAGGCCATCGTGACGACGTAGAGAGGAAGGGCGATGCTCACCACGGCCGACAGCGACCAGTGCGGAGTCGTCCAGGTCAGCGACGGCACCAGGTCGCCCGCCGGCACGGAGGACCCCGCCTCGATGATCACCACCGCGAGCGCGACCAGCAGCGAGGCCGGCACCGCCCACCGCTTGCTGATCGGCTGCATCACCAGCCAGGTGATGACCACGGGGCCAACGAGCACCGGCTCGTCGACAACGGCCGTCACCGGCGCCAGGCACAGCGGCAGCAGTACGCCGGCGAGCATCGCGCGGGCCAGCGCGGGCGGGATGGCCGCGATCAGGTCCCCGAGCCGCGGAATCAGCCCGGTGGCGAGGATCAGCAGGCCGGTGACGATGAACGCGCCCAGCGCGGCGGGCCAGCCGCCAGCAACCGCGCCGGTGGACACCAGCAGGGCGGCGCCGGGCGTCGACCAGGCCAGGGTGATCGGCACGCGGTGACGAACGCTCAGCCAGAGCATGCCCAGCGCCGGTGAAGACCAGCAGCGCCACCAGCCCGGACGCCGCCTGGGCGGGCGATGCGCCGACCGCGATGAGCCCGGCCAGGACCACCACGAACGAGCTGCTGAACCCGACGACCGCGGTGACGACGCCCGCGACCACCGGGCCGTGCTCGCCGTGCTGGTCGCCGGGCCGAGTGTCCGCCACGGTCAGGACAGGACCAGCACCAGGTCGCCACCCTCGACGGCCTGGGTGCCGGAGAAGGCGAGGCGTTCGACGGTGCCGTCGACGGGCGCGGTGATCGAGGCTTCCATCTTCATCGCCTCGATGGTCGCCACGGTGTCGCCGGCCGCGACCTTGTCGCCCTCGGCCACCGCCACCGTCACCGCGCCCTGGAACGGCGCTGCGACGTGGCCGGGCTTGGCGGTGTCGGCCTTCTCGGTGGCGGCGACCTCGGAGGCGACGCTGGTGTCGCGGACGCTGATCGGGCGCAGCTGGCCGTTGATCAGGGCCATCAGGGTGCGGTAGCCACGCTCGTCCGCGTCGCTGATCGCCTGTACGCCGAGGATCAGGGTCTTGCCCTCACCGAGCTCGACCGGGTGCTCCTCGCCCTGGCGCAGTCCGTAGAGGTAGTCGAGTGTCGGCAGCAGCGATACGTCGCCGTAGCGCTCGCGCGACTCCCGGAAGTCCTTGGTGGGCCCGGGGAAGAGCAGCTCGTTGAGGGTGCTGCGGCGTACGGCCTGGCTGCCGGCGAGACCTTCCTCCTGCTCGGGAGTCAGGGTCTCGGACGGCTTCTTCCAGGTCCGGCCCTCGAGGGCCTTGGTGCGGAACGGCTCCGGCCAGCCTCCGGGCGGGTCGCCGAGCTCACCGTTGAGGAAGCCGATCACCGAGTCGGGGATGTCGAACTTCGCCGGGTCGTCGGCGAACTCGGCCGGGTCGGCGCCGATGCCGACGAGGTAGAGCGCCAGGTCGCCGACCACCTTCGACGACGGCGTGACCTTGACGATGTTGCCGAGGATGTCGTTGGCGGCGGCGTACATGTCCTCGACCTGCTCGAACTTCTCACCGAGGCCGAGCGCGATCGCCTGCTGGCGCAGGTTGGAGAGCTGGCCGCCGGGGATCTCGTGGCGGTAGACGCGGCCGGTGGGAGAGGGCAGGCCGGACTCGAACGGTGCGTAGACCCGCCGGGTCGCCTCCCAGTAGGGCTCGAGCGCGTTGATCGCCGACAGCGACAGCCCGGTCTCGCGCTCGGAGTGGTCGGTGGCCGAGACCAGCGCCGAGATCGCCGGCTGCGAGGTGGTGCCGGCCATCGAGGCGCAGGCTGCGTCGACCGCGTCGACGCCGGACTCGATGGCGGCCAGCAGGGTGCCCAGCTGGCCGCCCGCGGTGTCGTGGGTGTGCAGGTGGACCGGCAGGTCGAACCGCTCCCGCAGCGCGCCGACCAGGGTCCGCGCGGCCGGCGCCCGCAGCAGCCCGGCCATGTCCTTGATGGCGAGCACGTGCGCGCCGGCGTCGACGATCCGCTCGGCGAGCGCGAGGTAGTAGTCGAGCGTGTAGAGCTGCTCGCCGGGGTCGGACAGGTCGCCGGTGTAGCAGAGCGCGACCTCGGCCACGGTGGTGCCGGTGGCGCGCACGGCGTCGATCGCCGGGCGCATCTGCTCGACGTCGTTGAGCGCGTCGAAGATCCGGAACACGTCGATGCCGGTCTCCGCGGCTTCCTCGACGAAGGCGTTGGTCACCGCCGTGGGGTACGGCGTGTAGCCGACCGTGTTGCGCCCGCGCAGCAGCATCTGCAGGCAGATGTTGGGCACCGCCTGGCGCAGCTGGGCGAGCCGGTCCCAGGGGTCCTCGGTGAGGAAGCGCAGCGCCACGTCGTACGTCGCGCCGCCCCAGGCCTCCAGCGACCACAGCTCCGGGGTGGTGCGCGCGACATGGCCGGCCACGGTGACCAGGTCGCGGGTGCGGACCCGGGTCGCGAGCAGCGACTGGTGGGCGTCGCGGAACGTGGTGTCGGTGACCGCCACCCGGTCCTGGGCGCGCAGCCGGCGAGCGAACTCCTCGGGCCCGACCTCGAGCAGCAGCTGGCGACTGCCGTCGGGCGCCGGGACCTCGAGCCGGGTCGGCGGCAGCTTGGTCGCCGGGTCGAGGGTCACCGGCGCCTCTCCGTGCGGCTTGTTGACCGTCACGTGCGCCAGGTAGTGCAGCAGCTTGGTGCCCCGGTCGGCCTGCCCGCGCGCCTGGAGCAGGTGCGGGTGGGTCTCGATGAACGAGGTGGTGATGTTGCCGGACGCGAACTCCGGGTCGTTGAGCACGGCCTGCAGGAAGGCGATGTTGGTCGTCACGCCCCGGATCCGGAACTCCGCGACGGCCCGCCGCGCCTTCTCCACGGCCATGTCGAAGGTGCGGCCGCGGCAGGTGAGCTTGGCCAGCATCGAGTCGAAGTGGGGAGAGATCTCGGCACCCGTGTACGTCGTACCGCCGTCGAGGCGGACGCCACCGCCGCCCGGCGAGCGGTAGGTGGTGATCATGCCGGTGTCGGGCCGGAAGTCGTTGGCGGGATCCTCGGTCGTGATCCGGCACTGCAGCGCGGCCCCGTGCACCACGATGGTCTCCTGCGAGAGCCCGAGGTCGGCCAGGCTCTCCCCGGCTGCGATCCGCATCTGCGACTGCACCAGGTCGACGTCGGTGATCTCCTCGGTCACGGTGTGCTCGACCTGGATCCGTGGGTTCATCTCGATGAAGACGTAGTTGCCGTCCGGATCGAGGAGGAACTCCACCGTGCCGGCATTGCGGTAGCCGATCTCCGTCGCGAACCGCACGGCGTCCGCGCACATCCGCTTCCGGATCTCCGGGTCGAGGTTGGGTGCCGGTGCGATCTCGACGACCTTCTGGTGCCGGCGCTGCACCGAGCAGTCGCGCTCGAAGAGATGGATCACGTTGCCGTGGTTGTCCGCGAGGATCTGCACCTCGATGTGGCGCGGGTCGACCACGGCCTGCTCGATGAAGACGGTCGGGTCGCCGAACGCGCCCTCGCCCTCCCGCATGCAGATCTCGAGCGCCTCCCGCAGCTTCGACGGGTCGTCGACCCGGCGCATCCCGCGCCCGCCGCCGCCGGCGACCGCCTTCACGAACAGCGGGTAGGGCAGCTCGCTGCTCGCCTCGATCAGCGCGTCGACGTCGGTGGACGGCTCGACCGAGGCCAGCGTCGGTACGCCGGCTGCCTTGGCCGCCGCGATCGCGCGGGCCTTGTTGCCGGTCAGCGTGAGCACGTCGGCGGTGGGGCCGACGAAGGTGATGCCGGCGTTGGCGCACGCCTCGGCCAGCTCGGGGTTCTCCGACAGGAAGCCGTAGCCGGGGTAGACCGCATCGGCGCCCGAGCTCTTGGCGACCTCGACGATCGCGGCCGGGTCGAGATAGGCGCGCACGGGGTGGCCGCGCTCGCCGATCTCGTAGGCCTCGTCGGCCTTCAGCCGGTGCTCGGACCAGCGGTCCTCGTAGGGGAACACCGCCACCGTGCGGGCGCCGACCTCGTAGGCAGCCCGGAACGCACGGATGGCGATCTCACCGCGGTTGGCCACGAGCACCTTGGAGAACATGGGCGCAACCCTATGAGCGCGGCAGGAGGAACTGCTCCACCAGTCCACGAACGCTCGCATCCGCGAGCTCGACGGCCATCGGCTCCGGCACGTCGAGCACGGCCACCGACCCGCTCGCGCCCGCGGTAGTGGCGGCCATCGAGGTGAGGCCGACCCGGCGCTGGAACCAGGTCGACCGGAAGTTCCAGCCGATCACGTGCTCGGTGGAGAGCACGTCGCGGCTGCGCAGGAGGCTGCCGGAGCGGGCAACGAGGTGGCCGTCGACCAGAAGGTGCCCGAGCGCCCGGCTGCGGTCCGCGGCCAGCCCGACGGCGGCCACCACGACGAGCCCGGCGGTGACCAGCAGCCACCACGCCAGCACGCCGACGGCGACCAGCGCCGCGATCACCGCGGTGAGGACGAGGGCGGGGACCAGCGCGCGCACGTACCGCCGCCGCCGAGCCTGCGGGCCGTGGCCCTGCAACGGCGCCAGCACCGCGGCCTCGGTGCCGGACACGGCGACGGCAGCCTGGTCGATCACCGCTCGCGGGGCGGGCGGCACCAGGGCCGAGCTGCCCTGCTGCGTGGCGCGCAGCCCGGTCGCGATCGCGTTGAGCCGGGCGCCGCGGGCGGCGCGCAGGCCGAGCGGCTCCCCGATCGAGACGCCGGCGACGCGTTCGTCGTCCAGGCTGGTCTCGCGGGTGGTGAGCAGGCCTCGGGTCACGTGCCAGGCCCGGTCGGTGTGGGCGAGCCGGAAACCCCAGTTGGTGACCAGGTAGCCGACCACCGACAGCACCACGGCGGCGACCGCCAGCATCAGCACCCCGATCACGGCGATCACGGCGATGGGCGCTGCTACGGAACGGGCGTCGACGTTCAGCTCATCGAAGACCCCGAAGCTGCCGAGGAGCTGGCTGCCGCCACCGAGCAGCGCGGCCGCGATCACCAGGCCGCTGCTCGTGAACGGGGCGAACCGCAGCCACGACGACTCGAACCGCACCGTGGGCGGCGGCGCCGGCTCGGCCGGACCGAGCTCGGTGGTCGAGCCGTCGTCGGTGGTCGAAGTTGTCGAGACCCTCATCAGCTCGGCCCGCAGCTGCCGAGCCCGTTCGGCCGGCAGCCCGTCCAGGTCGAGCTTCTCGTCCTGACCGGTCGACGCGGTGCCGGTGCCGATCTTCACGGTGGTCAGGCCGAGGATCCGGTGGATCGGCGAAGCGGTGAGATCGACGGTCCGCACCCGGTCCAGCGGGGTCGAGAGCACGTGCCGGCTCAGCAGCCCGCGCTTCAGCTCCACCCGTTCGCCGTTGATCCGGAAGCTGGTGGTCAGGTAGCGCGCCAGGCCCAGCCCGATCGGGATCGCGATGGTGAGGTACTGCCAGGGGTTCTCCGTGGCGCTGCCCGCGACGAAGAACGCCAGCAGCGGGATGATGAAGCGCCCGATCTCGCGGATCGGATGGACGAGCAGCATCCGAGGGTCGAGCCGCTGCCACTCGCTCACGTGGCGTCGCCCTCGACGGCGTCCGCCTTGAGGGTCAGCTCGTCCACCAGCTGCAGTGCGCGGGCCTTGGCGAGGCCGGCGATCTGCAGCGCGCCTGCGGCCGACGCGGTGGTGACCGTGACCGTGGCCAGCCCGAACAGCCGCGCGACCGGTCCCTCGGCGTAGTCGACGGTCTGGATCCGCGACATCGGCGCGATCCGGCGCTCGCGCGCCCACCAGCCGGTCTGGGTGTAGACCGCCGTGTCGGTGACCTCCCAGCGGTGCACGAGGTAGCGCCACTGCGGCACCACGGCGACGTACGCCGCCAGCAGCGCGACGGCGATCGCGACCATCCACCAGCGGAAGTCGATGGCGTCCCACGCCAGCACGACACCCATCGCCACCGCGATCATGAACAGGCCTTCGGTGAAGTTGCCGAGCTGCCACATCAGCCGCGCCTTGGGGCTCACCCGCTGGCTGGGCTCGCGAAGCGTGGGGGTCTGCATGACCGAGAATCTAGCCGCGCGAACCGATCGGCCATTCGGTGCATCAGACCTGACATGAGAACCCGACTCCTAGCGCTGGCCGTGCTCGGCGGCGCGGCCGTGACCCTGCCGACCCTCCCGGCTGAGGCGGCCGTCCCTCGCTGCGACGGGGAGAGAGCCACGATCGTGGGTACGCCGCGCGACGACCGCCTCACCGGCACGCCCGGCCGCGACGTCATCGTCGGCCGAGGTGGCGGCGACCAGATCCGCGGCCTGGGCGGCGACGACGTGCTCTGCGGCGACGACGGCGCCGACCTGCTCGAGGGCGGGGGCGGGGACGACCGGCTGTTCGCGGGTAAGTCCGAGTATGTCCACGACTATGCCGACTTCCACGCCTGGGACCGGCTCGACGGCGGCAGCGGCGACGACCACTTCGACACGGGCGCGGAGAAGTCCCTGTACCAGTGGGACGTCACCGGCCTGATCGACTTCAGCTCCGCTCCGCGCGGCATCGACCTCGACCTGGCCGCGGGCACCGCCACCGGGTGGGGGCACGACACGATCGCGCCACAGCGGGGGCTGGAGATCGAAGGATCCGAGCACGACGACGTGCTCCGTGGATCGGGGAGGTGGGAGGTGATCTCCGGGCTCGGTGGCGACGACCTGATCGAGGGTCGTGGCGGGAACGACCTGCTCGACGCGGAGGAGGAGGGCAACAACCTTCGCGGACCGAGCGACCACGACGTGGTCAACGGAGGCGCCGGAGATGACGACGTGGGCGGTCGGCGCGGGTCGGATGTCCTCCGGGGCGGCTCGGGCGACGACAACGTCTACTCCCGGAGCCGGGAGCCCTCCCAGGTCTACGGCGACCAGGGCGACGACTCTGTGTCGGTCAAGGTCACGAAGGAGGCCGGCTACGTGCTCGACGGCGGTGCGGGGCTCGATGACGCAGACCTGGATGCGCCGGGGATCGGGCCGGACCCGGTCGACGGCGTCCTCGAGGTCCGGATGGATCCTGGCACCATCGCGCGCGAGGGCATCGTCACCGGCCGGATCGCCGGTGTGGAGGACGTCTGGCTCGGCGAGAACCTCACCGTGGACTACTACGGCACCGATGCCGCGGAGCGGGTGGACGCGGACCCCGCTGTGCTGCTCCGGGCCTGGACGTACGGCGGTGACGACGTCGTCGTGGGGGTCGAGCCATGACGACTTCGTCGACGCCGGCGATGGCGACGACGAAGTGCACATGGGGCAGGGCACCGACACCTGCCTCAACGCGGAGATGCGACACGACTGTGAGGTGCTGACTCCATGAGAACTCGACTGATCACGTTGGCCGTGCTGGCCGGCGCCACTCTGGTGGTGCCCGCAACCGCGGCCCAGGCGGCACCGACCCTGTGCGACGGGAAGGTCGCGACCATCGTCGGCACCAAGGGCCCCGACGTCCTCACCGGCACGCCCGGACCGAGACGTCATCGCCGGTCTGGGCGGCAACGACCGGATCCTCGGTGGTGACGGCAACGACGTCATCTGCGGCGGCGACGGTGCCGACCGGCTGCGCGGCGAGGAAGGCGACGACGTCCTGTTCGCCGGCAAGGCGCGCTGGGTCGACAACCGGGCAGGCAGCGGCTACCGCCCTGACTGGCTGGACGGGGGACCCGGCGACGACACCCTCGAGATCGGCAACGAGCCGGTCGACCGTGGCGACGGGATCTCCGGAGTCGATCACGTTCAACAGCGCGCCAGCAGGTGTCGTGGTCGACCTGGCCGAACGCAGCGCGGTCGGGGACGGCAATGACACGATCTACGCCCGAGGGGGCCTCAGGCTGGTCGGCACGGATGCGGACGACGTCCTGTCGGGTAGCGACTTCGTCGAGCAGATCGACGGGAAGGGTGGGGCCGACCGGATCCTGGGGCGGGGCGGCGACGACCACCTCTACGGCGATTCTGACGGAGCGCAGGAGGGGGCCGAGGGCGTCAACGACGACGCCATCTCCGGTGGCGACGGCAAGGACGTGGTCATCGGGACGGTCGGCTCCGACACCTTGCGCGGCGGCCCTGGTCTCGACCTCGTGGAGGCCAACGGCGTAGGTCCCAACCGGATCTTCGGCGGCGAGGGCGACGACTTCCTCTACCTGACCGTCGGAATCGGCGACCACGTGAAGCTGATGGGCGGGTCCGGCCGGGACGACGTGACCATCGACGTACACGCGACCGCGCCCGGGCCGCGCCAGGTGCTGGTCAACCTCGGCATCGAGCAGCTGGCGCTCAACAACGTGTTCGTCGGCCGCATCGCCAGCACCGAGCGGGTCCACGTCGGAGTCGGTGTGCCGTTCAGCTTCTACGGCACCATCGGTCCCGACGAGGTGTACGCCGGCGCCGACAGCCCGCTGCGCGCGTGGACCTACAGCGGCAACGACCGGATCTGGGGCTCGAACCTGGCCGACCGCATCGACGCCGGCACCGGCTTCGACGAGGTGCGCGCCGGCCCGGGCCAGGACACCTGCCTGCACGCCGAACAGCGGACGAGCTGCGAGCTGCCCTAGGGCCTAGTCAGTCCTTGAACTCGCAGATCACGGCGCCGTTGGTGACGGTGGCGCCGACCTCGGCCTGCAGGCCGGTCACGGTGCCGGACTTGTGGGCCTTGATCGGCTGCTCCATCTTCATCGCCTCCATGACGACCACGACGTCGCCCTCGGCGACCTCCTGACCTTCCTCGACGGCGATCTTGACGATCGTGCCCTGCATCGGGCTGGTGACGGCGTCGCCGCTGGCGGCGGCGCCGGCCTTCTTCCCGCCCGCGCGCTTCGGCTTCTTGGCACCTCCGGCGGGGCCGGACGCCAGTCCGCCGAGGCCGCCGGGGAGCACGACCTCGAGCCGCTTGCCGCCGACCTCGACGACGACGCGTCTGCCGCTCGGCGGGCTCGTCGGCCTCGGCCGAGTCGCCGGCGTACGGCTCGATCTGGTTGTCGAAGTCGGTCTCGATCCACTGGGTGTAGACGGAGAAGGTCTCGCCGTCGCCGATGTACGCCGGGTCGTCGACCACGGCGCGGTGGAACGGGATCACGGTCGGCATGCCGTCGACCACGAACTCGGCGAGCGCGCGGCGGGAGCGCTCCAGCGCCTGGGTGCGGTCGCGGCCGGTGACGATCAGCTTGGCGATCAGCGAGTCGAACGCGCCCGGGATGGTCTCGCCGCTGACGTAGCCGCCGTCGAGGCGGACGCCGGGGCCGCTGGGCGGCTCCCACGCGGTGAGGGTGCCGGGTGCCGGCATGAAGTTGCGGCCGCCGTCCTCGGCGTTGATGCGGTACTCGATCGAGTGTCCGCGGATCTCCGGGTCGTCGTAGCCGAGCTCCTCGCCGGCCGCGATCCGGAACATCTCGCGCACCAGGTCGATGCCGGTGACCTCCTCGGAGACGCAGTGCTCGACCTGGAGCCGGGTGTTGACCTCGAGGAAGGAGATGGTGCCGTCCTGGGCCACGAGGAACTCGCAGGTGCCGGCGCCGTAGTAGCCCGCCTCGCGGAGGATGCGCTTGGACGACTCGTAGAGCTCGGAGGTCTGGGCGTCGGTGAGGAACGGCGCGGGCGCCTCCTCGACCAGCTTCTGGTTGCGGCGCTGCAGCGAGCAGTCGCGGGTGGAGACCACCACGACGTTGCCGTGCTGGTCGGCCAGGCACTGGGTCTCGACGTGGCGCGGCTTGTCGAGGAACTTCTCGACCAGGCACTCGCCGCGGCCGAACGCGCGTGACCGCCTCGCGGACCGCCGACTCGAAGGCATCCGGGATCTCCTCGAGCGTGCGGGCGACCTTGAGGCCGCGACCGCCGCCGCCGAAGACCGCCTTGATCGCGACCGGCAGCCCGTGCTCCTTCGCGAACTGCCACGACCTCGTCGGCGTCCTTGACGGGGTCCTTGGTGCCGGGGGCCAGCGGCGCGTTCGCCTTGTCGGCGATGTGCTTGGCCTTGGCCTTGTCGCCCAGCGCCTCGATCGCCGACGGCGGCGGACCGATCCAGGTGAGCCCCGCGTCCATGACCGCCTGGGCGAACTCGGCGTTCTCGGCCAGGAAGCCGTAGCCCGGGTGGACCGAGTCGGCGCCGGCCTTCTCGGCGACGGCGATGATCTTGGCGATGTCGAGGTAGGACTCAGCGGGGGTCGAGCCGCCCAGCGAGTGCGCCTCGTCGGCCAGCCGCACGAAGAGCGCGTCGCGGTCGGGGTCGGCGTACACCGCCACGCTGCCGATGCCGGCGTCCTTGCAGGCCCGGATCACCCGGACGGCGATCTCGCCCCGGTTGGCGATGAGGACCTTCTCGAGGGGCTTGCTGTCGGGCACGTGGACTCCTGGTCTGGGCATTCGAACTCCGCCCGGCAGGGTATCGCTCGTGCCGCATATGCTCGGTCAGGTGTCCGAGTACATACAGGAACGCAAGGGCTTCTGGTACGAAGCGGACGACATCCCTACCTCGGAGACGGTCGCTCTCGAGGCCTGGGTCCGGGTTGCTCACGAGCTGCTGAGCCGGACGGCCGAGACCTATCACGCGGTGGTTCGGGAGGCGGAGTTCGCCGAGGAGCTCCAGGCCGCGTCCGGCATCCGCACCACCCGTCCCTACGGCAAGTGGCTGGACAAGGTGCTGGGTCCGTTGGCGCGCTACTGCGACGCCACCGGCGAGCCGCCGCTGGACTCACTGGTGGTCTCGCCGCACGACGACCTCCCGGCTGCCCGGCTCCGGCTGGAGTGCTACCAGTGGGCCGGATCGGCCCCGGCCGGCGGCGGTGAGCCCGCGCCGCTGTCCGTCACCGTCAACCGCCCGGCCCGGGCGGCGCGGGCTCCGCGCGAGGCGAAGCCACCGGCGCCCAAGCGGGTCGCGAAGAGCGACAAGCCCATCGCGGTGTGCCCGACCTGCTTCATGGCCCTGCCAGCCACCGGGATCTGCGACAACTGCGGCTGAGCCTCAACGCCCCCACGTGCGGCGTCTCGCCGGGGTAGAGGCGCGCGATCTCCTTGGCGTACCAGCGCTCGGCGCGGTCGATCAGCTTCTGCTGTCCGCCCGGCAGGCGTCCGACGCCCTGGCTCCAGAACGCGTTCGAGGCGATCCGGAAGAAGGCATACCAAGGGAGCCGCGCGGGCTGCCCGAGGTCGCGCATGGCCGCCGGCCCCAGCAGCCAGGTGGCAACGCTGAGCCCGCGCTCCCGCTCGAACCGCCGCCTCCACGCGCTCATCGGCGACTGGTCGTAGATCCTCATCAGCGCCGCCGCGAGAGCCGTGGAGCTCTCGTCCGGCGGCGGGTCGTGGGAGAGCATCCGGTAGAGCACCTTCCGGCCCTGACGCTCCGTGCGCGGCAGCCACTCCTCGTCGACGCCCATCAGCCAGCCGACGTACGACCACAGGTGCATGATCGCGGCCGAGTCCGCTCGGGAGATGCGCACGCCGAGCAGCCGCGCGTGGATCATGAAGGAGGTCGAGAAGACGCCCAGGGTGGAGGCCTGGTCGTACTGGTTGATCGGTACGCCGCGGAGCTCCCAGTCCCAGGTCGGGTCCTGCTCGAGCAGGTGGTTGACCAGGCCGTGCATGACCCGGACGTGGACGGCGAGCCGCCAGCCCTCGCCACCGCGCTCGAGCCCACCCGAAGCGGTCACGCCTCGCCACCAGGCGGTGGTCTCGCCGATCCGGCGCAGCGTCTCCTCGCCGGTCAGCCGCCCGGTCCGCACCAGCGGCTCCAGGGCTGCGGAGGTCCGGTAGCCGCCGAGCAAGGACCCGAACGTCAGCACCAGCGCCGTGTCCAGACCGAACGCGCGGCAGGCCCGTCCGCCTCGCTCGAGCAGCCCGTCGTCGACCCAGTCGGGGCGATGCTCGACGGTCGCGAAGAAGTCGTGCAGAGCCGCGGGGGACTCAGGGGTCGGTCCGTCGTCGAGCGCCGAGCGGATCTGCGCCATCGTCACCGTGCGGTCCTCGCGGAGCGCCCTCGCCAGGGCGGCCGCCGGCTCGTCGCGACGCAGCAGGCCCGCAGCCAGTCGCTCCAGCTCCGCCGCGGTGGCCCGGGCGCCCGGACCCGCGACGAGCCGCAGCGGACGGGCCGCCTTCTCGGACCAGGCGAGATCGGCGCCGAACCGGGTGGGCGTCGGGCGGTCGGGCACGACATCGGTCACGCCTCAACGATAAGGTGAGCGACCACTCAGGTTCTACTCGCGTTTCGGAGGCGGCGGCAATGCCCCGCACCAAGCCTGTCCAGGCCCGGTCGAAGGAGATGCGCGACCGCATCCTGACGGCGACTGCTCAGGTTCTGGCCGAGCGCGGTTACGCCGGGCTGTCCACGAACCGGGTCGCCGCGCAGGCCGGGGTCAGCGTCGGCTCGCTCTACCGCTACTTCGAGGACCGCGCCGACCTGATGGAGCACCTACGGCGCCGGGTGACCGAGACGGTGGTCGCCGACCTCACCGAGGCGATGGTCGACGCCGTGCGGATGGAGCCGTTCGCCGGCGTACGCCATGTCGTCTCGACGCTGGTCGACGCCCTGGTCGAGCACGGCCCGGTGGTCAAGGCGCTGCTCGACGAGGTGCCGCTCGGCAGCCACGCCAACGCCTGCCGGCGGTGGAGCAGCAGCTGGGACAGTTCGCCCGGATCTTCACCGCCCAGCAAGCCCCACGACTGACGGCCGAGGAGGTCGATGCGCGGGTCTACCTCGCGCTCGGCGTCACCCTCAACGCCTGCCTCCGGATCGCCCTCGAGCGACCCGACGGACTCGACCCGGACCGGCTGATCGACCTGACCACCGGCCTGCTGGTCACCGGCCTGACGCTGCCTTGAGACTGCCGTGATTCGTCAGGTTAACAATCGCTAACCTGGCGGTTATTGTGTCGGCATGACCTACGAGCTGTCCCGCGAGCACGAAGAGTTCCGCCGCAGCGTCCGCGAGTTCGCGGAGGCCGAGATCGCGCCCCACGCCGCGCAGTGGGATCGCGACCACCACTTCCCGGTCGACGTGGTGCAGAAGATGGGCAAGCTCGGGCTGTTCGGGCTGACCGCTCCCGAGGAGTACGGCGGCGCCGGAGACGACGGCGACTTCACCAGCGTGTGCGTGGCGATCGAGGAGATCGGCCGGGTCGACCAGTCGATCGGCATCACCCTCGAGGCGGCCGTGGGTCTCGGCATCAACCCGATCCTCACCTACGGCACGAAGGAGCAGAAGGACACCTGGCTGCCCGAGCTGGTCGCGGGCGAGAAGCTGGCCGGCTTCGGCCTGACCGAGCCGGGCGCCGGCTCCGACGCGGGCGCGACCGCGACCCGGGCCGAGCTCGCCGAGGGCGAGTGGGTGATCAACGGCGCCAAGCAGTTCATCACCAACTCCGGCTCCGACATCACCTCCTGCGTGACCGTGACGGCGCGCACCGGTGTCAGCGAAGCCGGCAAGCCCGAGATCTCCGCGATCATCGTGCCGAGCGGCACGCCCGGCTTCACGGTCGAGAAGGCCTACGACAAGCTCGGCTGGCACGCCTCCGACACCCACCCGCTGAGCTTCGAGGACGTCCGCGTGCCCGAGGCCAACCTGCTCGGCGACCGCGGCCGCGGCTACGCCCAGTTCCTCGCGATCCTCGACGACGGCCGGGTCGCGATCGCCGCGCTCGCCGTCGGCTGCATCCAGGCCTGCCTCGACCTCAGCGTCCAGTACGCCGGCGAGCGGCAGACCTACGGCGGCCCGATCGGCCGCAAGCAGGGCGTCGCGTTCCAGATCGCCGACCTGGAGGTGATGCTCCAGGCCTCCCGCCTGCTCACCTACAAGGCAGCCGCCATGAAGGACGCCGGCGCGCCGGTGAAGGACTTCAAGCAGGCCGCCTCGATCGCGAAGCTCTACGCCACCGAGTCGGCCGTCACCGCGACCCGGATCGCGACCCAGATCTTCGGCGGCTACGGCTTCATGGAGGAGTACGCCGTCGCCCGGCTCTACCGCGACGCCAAGGTCCTCGAGATCGGTGAGGGCACCTCCGAGGTCCAGCGGATGCTGATCGCGCGAGGTCTGGGCCTGCCCGTCGAGTAGCCGGGTTAAGATTTGCCATGCCCAGCCGCGCCGTGCGTCTGCGCGCTGAACTGGGCAAATACGCCGCAGTCAGCGGCGTCGCCACCCTCGTTGCGCTGATCCTGTTCAACTTCCTGGTGCACGGGTTCGGCGTCGACAGCAGCGCTCCGCTCTCCGGCCAGCCCTACCTGGCCTACGTGCTCGCCCACAGCGTCGGCATGGTGATCAGCTACCACGGCAGCCGCAACTGGGCGTTCCGGCACCGCCCGCCCAGCCACGCCGACGGCGGGTGGACGGCGTACGCCGCCATCAACGTCGCCACGATGATCCTGCCGGTGCTGTGCCTGTGGTTCAGCCGCGGCGTGCTGAGCCTCGACGGCCCCGTCGCCGACAACGTCTCCGCGAACCTGATCGGCGCGGCCCTGGGTCTCGGCGCGCGGTTCTACCTGTTCCGCATCTTCGTCTTCAAGCGGCCGATCACCCTGGTCGAGATCTACGACGACCCGGCTCACGTGCCCGTAAGGGAGTAGGTTGCTGCGCGTGCGACATCCTCGGAGAGAGTCGGCGCTCGTCGGTCTGCTGGCGGCGCTGTTGGTCGCGCCCCTGGTGGGCTGCGGCGTCACCCGCGGTGATGACCCCCGCGACATCCTGATGATCATCCCCAACGCGCCCGGGCGGCGGCTACGACCAGACCGGGCGGGCGGCGGTGAAGGTGATGGAGGACGCCGACATCACCGGCGGTGACATCACGGTCGACAACATCGAGGGCGCGGGCGGCACCAACGCGTTCACCGACATGGTCGGCGACACCGGTGACGAGCACACCCTGATCACCGTCGGCCTCGGTGTGGTCGGGTCGCTCTACTCGTTCGGCAACGAGCTCCGGCTCACCGACGCGACGCCGCTGGCCCAGCTGATCAGCGAGCCGGAGGGGGTGATCGTGCCGGGCGACTCGCCGTTCGAGACGATCGACGACCTCGTCGAGGCCTGGACCGACGACCCAGGGGGCCTCGCCGTCGGCGGCGGCTCCTCACCGGGCGGGCCCGACCACCTGTTCCCGATGCAGCTGGCGGATGCGATCGGCATCGACGCCAACGACGTCAACTACGTCTCCTACGACGGCGGCGGCCCGCTGAAGAGCGCCCTGCTCGGCGAGAAGATCGACGTCGGCTTCTCAGGACTGGCCGAGTTCCTCCCCGACATCGAGTCGGGCGACCTGCGGGTGCTCGCCGTCTCGGGTGAGGAGCACCAGCCGCAAGACAGCGCTGAAGGACGTGCCGACGCTCACCGAGAGCGACATCGACCTGGTCTTCCTCAACTGGCGCGGCGTACTGGCTCCGCCGGACATCAGCGACGAGCGCCGCGACGAGCTGGTCGCGCTACCTCCAGGAGATGCACGACACCGAGGCCTGGGCCGAACAGCTGGAGAGCTACGGCTGGACCGACGACTTCAAGACCGGCGACGACTTCGAGGAGTTCCTCGAGGAACAGGACGAGCGGGTCTCCGGGACGCTCGAGGATCTGGGGCTGCTGTGAGTGAGCAAGAGACAACCCATCAGGCGGCCGAGCACCCGGTCGACAAGGCGCAGTACGGGCTGGCCGCGGTGCTCGCGGCGGTCGGTCTCTACACCCTGATCGACGCCCGCGGGCTCAACGTCGGGTTCGGCGACCCGGTGGGACCGCGGGTCTTCCCCTACGTCATCGGCGCGGGGATGATCCTGCTCGCCATCGGGCTGGCGGTGGCCACCTCCCGTGGCGATGTCGGCGAGGCCGAGGACGGCGAGGACATCGACCCGACCTCGCCGGCCGACTGGCCGACCGTCGGCAAGCTGGTCGGGATCCTGCTCCTCAACCTGCTGCTGGTGAACGTCCTCGGCTGGGCGATCACCGGTGCGTTCCTGTTCGCCGGGCTGCGCCTGGGCGCTGGGCAGTCGCACCCTCGTGCGGGACCTGATCGTCGGCGCGGTGCTGTCGGTCGGGTCCTGGTACTTCTTCTACAGCGGCCTCGACGTGCCCCTGCCTCCCGGGCATCCTGGACGGGATCCTCTGATGGACACCTTCGACCTGCTTCTCGACGGCTTCCAGAGCGCATTCACGCTCGAGAACCTGCTCTACGCCGCTATCGGCGTGCTCATCGGCACCTTCGTCGGCGTACTCCCCGGCATCGGCCCGGCCATGGCCCTCGCGCTGCTGCTGCCGATCACCTACGGCCTCGACGTCGACCCAGGCGCTGATCATGTTCGCCGGCATCTACTACGGCGGCATGTACGGCGGCTCGACCACCTCGATCCTGCTGAACACCCCCGGTGAGTCCGCGTCGGTGATGACCGCCATCGAGGGCAACAAGATGGCCAAGAAGGGCCGAGCCGCGCAGGCCCTGGCCACGGCGGCGATCGGGTCGTTCATCGCCGGCACCATCGGCACGCTGCTGGTGGCCTTCCTCGCGCCGTCGATCGCCGAGCAGGCGGTCAAGGTCGGGGCACCGTCGTTCTTCGCGATCATGCTGCTGTCGCTGGTGCTGGTCACCGGCGTGCTCGGCACCTCCAAGCTGCGCGGGTTCATCGGCCTCTTCATCGGTCTCACCATCGGGCTGATCGGCCTCGACAAGTCCACCGGCCAGGCCCGGCTCACCGCCGGCCTGACCGAGCTGATCGACGGCGTCAGCATCGTGGTGGTCGCCGTCGGCCTGTTCGCCATCGGCGAGTCGCTCTGGATCGCCGCCCACCTGCGGCGCAAGCCGATCGACGTGATCCCGGTCGGCCGCCCGTTCATGGGCCGCGAGGACTGGTCGCCGCTCGTGGAAGCCGTGGCTGCGCGGCACGGCACTCGGGTTCCCGTTCGGGGCACTGCCGGCCGGTGGCGCGGAGACGCCGACCTTCCTGTCCTACATCACCGAGCGCAAGCTCGCCCGCGAACAAGGACGAGTTCGGCAACGGCGCGATCGAGGGCGTCGCCGGGCCCGAGGCGGCCAACAACGCCAGCGCCGCCGGCATGTTCGTGCCGCTGCTGGCGCTCGGGCTCCCGGTGACCGCCACCGCCTCGATCCTGCTGGCCGCGATGCAGACCTACGGCATCCAGCCCGGGCCCCGGCCTGATGACCGAGCAGCCCGACCTGATCTGGACCCTGCTCGCCAGTCTGCTGATCGGCAACGCGCTGCTGCTGGTGATCAACCTGCCGCTGGCGCCGCTGTGGGCCAAGCTGCTCCAGATCCCACGACCGCAGCTCTACGCCGGCATCCTGTTCTTCGCCTCGCTCGGCGCCTACGCCGTCGACCAGAACCCCTTCGACATCGCGCTGCTGCTGGTCTTCGGCCTGGTCGGCTTCGCCGTACGCCGCTTCGGCATCCCGATCCTCCCGCTGATCCTGGGCGTGATCATCGGTCCGTTGATGGAGGTGAAGATGCGCGAGGCGCTCGACATCTCCAGCGGCGACATCAGCGGGCTGTTCAACGAGGGGCTGGCCGTCGCGGTCTACGTGATCATCGTGATCGCCATCCTGGCGCCCATCGTGATCGACCGGGTCCGTCCGCGCTCGAAGGAGCCCAAGGAGGAGGTGGCGGCATGACCGTCGTCGTCGGCTACATCCCCAACGAGCACGGCGAGGCAGCGCTCACGGCCGGCCTCGCCGAGGCGCGGCTGCGCGGCACCGACCTGGTCGTGGTCAACGCGACCCGGGGCGACTCGCTGATCGACAAGAAGTACCTCGGCGACACCGGCGTGGCCGACGCTCGAGCAGCGGCTGGCGTCGGAAGCCGACGTCGACCACCTCGGTGCGGCAGGCCATGGGACCCGACGTCGCCGAGGAGATCATCCGCGTCGCCGGCGAGGTCGGCGCCGAGCTGCTGGTGATCGGTCTGCGGCGGCGTACGCCGGTGGGCAAGATGATCATGGGCAGCGTGGCGCAGCAGGTGCTCATCGACGCGCCCTGCCCGGTCCTGGCCGTGAAGGCCCCGTAGAGGGTTGGTTCGACCACCTTCTGGGTACGGGGTGGCTGCTTGACGACTCAACCACTCGGGAGACTGTCGTGCTGCCATCGTTTCTTGCGCGCGAGCGCACCATCGCGGGTCCGGGATACAGCCGCTGGCTGATCCCACCCGCCGCGCTCGCCGTCCATCTCTGCATCGGCCAGGCCTACGCGACGAGCGTCTACAAGACCGCCCTGGTCAGCCACTTCGACACCAGCCTCACCGCCGTCGGCATCATCTTCTCGATCGCGATCGTGATGCTCGGGCTGTCGGCCGCCGTGATGGGCAAGTGGGTGGACCGCAACGGCCCGCGCGCGGCCATGTTCACCTCGGCGCTGTTCTGGTCGACCGGCTTCCTCGTAGGGGCGATCGGAATCGGCACCGAGCAGCTGTGGCTGGTCTACCTCGGCTACGGCGTGATCGGCGGCATCGGGCTCGGCATCGGCTACATCTCGCCAGTGTCGACCCTGATCAAGTGGTTCCCCGACCGTCCCGGTCTCGCCACCGGTATGGCGATCATGGGCTTCGGTGGCGGCGCGCTGATCGCCAGCCCGCTGAGCGGTCGGCTGATGGAGATCTACGACTCGTCGTACGTGTCCACCGACCTCGACTCGGTGGCCAGCGGCCACGCCGTGATGATGCTGTTCGTCACCCTCGGCCTGGTCTACCTGGCGTTCATGATGTTCGGCGCGTTCACGGTGCGGGTGCCACCCGACGACTGGAAGCCCGAGGGCTGGGACCCGTCGCAGGTGGCCGAGAAGAGCCTGGTCACCACCGCCAGCGTGTCGGCCGACAACGCGATCAAGACGCCGCAGTTCTGGTTGCTCTGGGTCGTCCTGTTCTGCAACGTCACCGCCGGCATCGGCATCCTCGAGCAGGCCTCGCCGATGATCCAGGACTTCTTCCGTGAGGGCGGCACGTCGAGCGTCAGCGCGGCCGCTGCGGGCGGTTTCGTCGGACTGCTGTCGATCGCCAACATGAGTGGGCGGTTCGTCTGGTCCTCGACGTCCGACGTCATCGGCCGCAAGCTGATCTACGTGCTCTACCTGGGCCTCGGACTCGGGCTCTACCTGCTGCTGGCCACCATCGGCTCGAGCACCACAGCGCTCTTCGTGCTGTTCGCGGCCGTGATCATCTCGTTCTACGGCGGCGGGTTCGCGACCGTGCCGGCCTACCTGCGTGACCTGTTCGGCACGTTCCAGGTCGGCGCGATCCACGGCCGGCTGCTGACCGCCTGGTCGGCCGCCGGTGTGGCCGGTCCGCTGATCGTCAACGCGTTCCTGGACGCGGAGGGCACGCCCGGCGAGCTGACCGCCGACGCCTACCAGCCGGCGCTGCTCACCATGGTCGGCGTGCTTGCGGTCGGGTTCGTCGCCAACCTGCTGATCCGGCCGGTGTCCGAACGCTTCCACGAACCAGCGGACGATCAGCTCGAGAGGAGCTCGGCATGAGTGCACGACTCGCAGTCGCCTGGGCCGTGGTCGGCATCCCGCTGGTCTACGGCGTGGTCGAGACGGCCCGCAAGGCCGCCTCGCTGTTCACGGGCTGAGTCACGGGCTGAGGTTCCACAGCCCGGTCCACGAGTGGCCGAGCTCGAGCGCGAGCTCGCGCAGCAGCGGCAGGCTGACGCCCACCACGTTGTGGTGGTCACCCTCGATGCCGGTGACGAACGCGCCGCCGAGCCCGTCGACGGTGAACGCACCGGCCACGTGCAGCGGCTCACCGGTGGCGACGTACGCGGTGATCTCGTCGTCGGTGAGGTCCGCGAAGTGCACCGTGGTCGACGCGGTCGCCGCGGCGGTGCTGCCGTTGGCCGTGTCGTGCAGGGAGTGGCCGGAGTGGAGGACGCCGCTGCGGCCGCGCATCGCCTGCCAGCGGCGTACGGCGCCGGCGGCGTCGTCCGGCTTGCCCAGCGCCTCGCCGTCGAGCTCGAGCACGGAGTCGCAGCCGAGCACCAGCGCTCCTGCTGGCACCTCGGCACGCTCTGCCAGTCGTTGGGACACGGCCGCGCACTTCAGCTCGGCCAGCTGCAGCGCCAGCTCGGCCGGCGCCAACCCCGTCACCTGCGACTCGTCGACCCCGGACACGATCACCACCGGCTCGATGCCGGCGCTGCGCAGGGTCGCCAGCCGGGCGGGTGAGGCCGAGGCCAGGACGAGCGTGGTCACGCGGTGACCTTAGTCGGCGGTGCGCGCCTGTCGCTGCTTCATCAAGGTATGCAGGAAAGACGCCGCTTCCCACGGGGTGCTCACGATGGGAAGCGGCGGTTCGGCTGCATACCGTGATGGAGCATCAACGATCCGACCACGCACGACGGCCCACTTGCCGTGCACACGCCTTCCGAGAGCCGCCGTTGTCCACAGGGAGGCCGCCGCCCGTCGCGGACGGCGGGGTCCTGCGCGGACGCTGTTCGGCATGGATCCGCTCCGCTACTTGGTCGAGGACCGAGGCTTCTTCACTCGCGCCGACGCCCGCGACTGCGACTACGACGACAAGGCCATGGCGCGCGCGGTCAGGTTCAAGATCTGGTACCGGATCCGCCGGGGCTACTACACCTTCACTGACGTCTGGGCCCAGCTCGACGACGAGGGCCGTCACCGCGTCCGGTCCGCGGCGGTGACGCACTCTCTGGGACCGACCGTTGCCCTCAGCCACGTGTCGGGGGTGATCGACTGGGGCATCCCCACGTGGGACCTCGATCTCAGGCGGGTCCACGTGACCAGGCTCGATGGCGGCGCCGGCCGGATCGAGGGCGACGTCGTCCATCACGAGGGAGTGAGCCTCGACCATGAGGTCGTCGAGCGCGAGGGTCATCGGGTGCTGATCCCGGAGCGGTGTGTGCTGGAAGCTGGCTCCAGAGCCAAGGTTCCCGCGGCTCGGCTCGTCATCGCGGACGGACTGCTCCGCTTGAAACTGGCAACACCCGAACGTCTCGAGGAGCAGTTCGGCCTGATGGAGCAGTGGCCGTTCATGCGGTCGATGCACCTGCCAGTGCGGATGGCGGACGGAAAGTCGGCGTCAGCGGGGGAGTCCTTGGGTCGGCACCTCTTCTGGGCGAGCCACATCCCGGCGCCGCAACTGCAGTACGAGGTCTACGACTCCGCAGGCGAGCTGATCGGGATCTGCGACTGGGGTTGGCCGGACCACGGGTTGATGGGCGAGTTCGACGGGAAGGTCAAGTACGGCCGGCTGTTGCAACCCGGCCAGGACGTAGGACAGGTGGTCTTCGCCGAGAAGCAGCGTGAGGACCTGATCCGCGCGGTCACGGACTGTCGGATGGTCCGGATCATCTGGAGCGACTTCGACCGGCCGCGGGTCACCGCTCGACGAGTGCAGGACAAGCTGCGTCGCCTGGGTTGAGGTCGCGGTTGTTGCGTTGCTGCTTCATCAAGGTATGCAGGGAAGACGCCGCTTCCCACGGGCTGCTCACCATGGGAAGCGGAGGTTCGGCTGCAGACCGTGATGAAGCAGCGGCACCGGCGTCAGCGGGGCAGCGAGCTGCTGCGCCACCCGCCGGGGCCGTGGGGGAGAGTGACGCGCACCTTGCGATGGTGCGCCGACCACTGAGGTGTATGCCGGGGGGTCGGCGCCGCAGCGCCGCCGACCGAGGCGAGGACGGCCACCAGCGCGGCCACCTCCTCCGGCGTGGCGTCGCCCTTGACCACCCGCAGCAGCGGCTGGGGCTCGGGCTGGTCGTCACTCACAGCGGGATATTTCCGTGCTTCTTCGCCGGCAGGGTCGCCCTCTTCGACCTCAACAGACGCAGGCCGCGCACGACCTCGGCCCGGGTCTCGTGCGGCGAGATCACGGCATCGACGTAGCCCCGCTCGGCCGCGAGGTAGGGGTTGGCGAGCGTGTCGTCGTAGTCGGTGATCAGCTCGGCGCGCTTCTCGGCCTCGGTGCCGGCCTCGGCCGCCTCGGCGAGCTCCTTGCGGTAGAGGATGTTGACGGCGCCCTGGGCACCCATCACGGCGATCTGCGCGGTCGGCCACGCGACGTTGATGTCGGCGCCGAGGTGCTTGGAGCCCATCACGTCGTAGGCGCCGCCGTAGGCCTTGCGGGTGATCACGGTGATCAGCGGCACGGTCGCCTCGGAGTAGGCGTAGATCAGCTTGGCGCCGCGGCGGATGATGCCGTTCCACTCCTGGTCGGTGCCGGGCAGGAAGCCGGGCACGTCGACGAAGGTCAGCACCGGGATGTTGAACGCGTCGCAGAAGCGCACGAACCGCGCAGCCTTCTCGGAGGCGTCGATGTCGAGGGTGCCGGCGAACTGCATCGGCTGGTTCGCCACGATGCCGACCGACTGGCCCTCGACCCGGCCGAACCCGACGATCAGGTTGGGCGCGAACAGCTCCATGACCTCCAGGAACTCCTGGTCGTCGAGCACTGCGGTGAACACGTCGTGCATGTCGTAGGGCTGGTTGGGCGAGTCGGGGATGAGGGTGTCCAGCGAGCGGTCGAGGTCGGTGACCTCGAGGTCGGCCGGGTCGTCGTAGGACGGCACCTCGTCGAGGTTGTTCTGGGGCAGGAACGACAGCAGCGCCTTGACGTACTCGAGCGCGTCGTCCTCGTCGGAGGCCAGGTAGTGGGCGTTGCCGGACTTGGTGTTGTGGGTCCGGGCGCCGCCGAGCTCCTCCATCGTCACGTCCTCGCCGGTGACGGTCTTGATCACGTCGGGGCCGGTGATGAACATGTTGGAGGTGCCGTCGACCATGACCGTGAAGTCGGTGACCGCGGGGGAGTAGACGTGGCCGCCGGCGCAGGAGCCCATGATCATCGAGATCTGCGGGATCACGCCCGAGGCGTGCACGTTGCGCCGGAAGATCTCGCCGTAGAGGCCGAGCGAGACGACGCCCTCCTGGATGCGCGCCCCGGCCCCTTCGTTGATGCCGATGATCGGGCAGCCGGTCTTGATGGCGAGGTCCATCACCTTGGTGATCTTCTCGCCGTAGACCTCGCCGAGAGAGCCGCCGAAGATCGTGAAGTCCTGGCTGAAGACGCAGGTCTGGCGGCCGTTGATGGTGCCGTAGCCGGTGATCACCCCGTCGCCGTACGGGCGCCGCTCCTGCAGCCCGAAGGCCGTCGACCGGTGCCGGGCCAGCTCGTCGAGCTCGACGAACGACCCCTCGTCGAAGAGGATCTCGATCCGCTCGCGGGCGGTCTTGCGGCCCTTGGCGTGCTGCTTCTCGATCGCCTTGGCCGAGCCCGCGTGCACCGCGTCGTCGAGGCGCCGCTCCAGGTCGGCCAGCTTGCCGGCCGTGGTGTGGATGTCGATGTCCGTGGGGACGTCGGTGCCTTCGCCAGGTCGTTCCAAGCTGGGTGCGCTCACGTGACTGACTCCCTGATTTACGTTCTGTTGGCCTTGCTCGGGTCGGTAGGACAATCTAGTGCCCGTGACCTCTGACCCAGCCGCGCGCCCACCCCTCGACAAGGCCCGGCTGGCGGGCAACCCGCATCAGGTGGCCGACGTGACGATCGAGGTGCTCGACGAGGCGCCGTCGACCAACGCGGTCGCCATCGAGCGGGCCCAGGCGGGTGCGCCCGAGGGCCTGGTCGTCATCGCCGATCACCAGTCCGCGGGCCGGGGCCGCCTCGACCGGACGTGGGAGACGCCGCCACGCTCCGCCCTCACGTTCTCACTGCTGTTGCGGCCCACCGCGCCCACCCGCTCCTGGCCGTGGCTGCCGCTGCTCACCGGGTACGCCGTCGACAAGGCGCTCAAGGCGCGCGGGTTCGACGCGGGCGTGAAATGGCCCAACGACGTGCTCATCGGCGAGCGCAAGGTCGCCGGCATCCTCGTGGAGCGGATCGACACCCCCGACGGGCCCGCCGCGGTCGTCGGTGTCGGACTCAACACCTCGATGACCGAGGACGAGCTGCCGGTGCCTCAGGCGACCTCGCTGTCGATCGAGTCCGGCGAGGAGAGCGACCGCACCGACGTGTTCTTCGACGTGCTGGCCTCGATCCGGGAGGCGTACGACGCCTGGCAGGCCGGCGGCGACCTCAACGGCATGCGAGTGCTGGAGTCCTACACGAAGGCCTGCGTCACGGTCGGCCAGGACGTGCGGGTCGACCTGCCCGACGGATCCGTGCTCGAGGGGCGGGCCACGGGCATCGACCCCACCGGCCAGCTCGTGGTCGCGACCGACGACGGCGAGCGCCACGTCGGTGCCGGCGATGTAGTGCACGTGCGACCTCTCCAGTGAGATAGTCCTGACGTGGCCATCTCCAAGAAGCTCCTCAACGAGGGCGAAAACGTGCTGATGAGCATGCGCCAGCACCCGAAGGCTCTCTTCCCGGCAGTGTTCTGGCTCGTGGTCATGCTGGCGATCGGCGCCGCGGTGCAGCGCTGGATCGACCAGGACACCGTGACCTTGGTCGTCTGGATCATCGTCGGCGTCGGCATCCTCTGGTTCGTGCTCCGGCCGTTCCTGCTGTGGCTCGCCGCCGTGCACGCCGTCACCGACCGGCGGATCATCACGCGCTGGGGGATCATCACCCGCCGCGGTCACGACATCCCGCTCAAGCGGGTCAGCGACGTCTCGATCGAGATCAACCTGATCGACCGGCCGTTCGGCTGCGGCACGCTGATCATCACCGACGCGTCGACCAACGGCGCCGTCGAGCTGCACGACGTGCCGCGCGTCGAGAAGACCAAGCTGCTGATCCACAACCTCGTCTCCGATGTCCGGGAACCCCATCCGCACACCGATGAAGGAGTCTGAGCCGGACGCCCAGCTCGGGCGTGCGATCCTCGGCGAGGAACCGCTCTACAACGCCGCCGAGGTAGCGACCGAGACCGGTCTGACGCTCGACCAGGCCCGTCGGCTGTGGCGCGCACTCGGCTTCCCCGAGGCCGGCGGCGCCAAGGCGTTCACCGAGTCCGACCTCGCCGCGGTCTCGACCCTGGTCGGCGCGATCGACGGCGGCCTGGTCGACTTCGACCTCGCGGTCACCTTGACCCGGGCCGTCGGCCAGACCATGGCCAAGCTGGCCGACTGGGAGGTCGCGGCGCTCGTGCACCGCGTCGAGGAGCTCGCGCGGCGGGACGACGCGACCGAGACGCGGATGGAGATGGGGCTGCGGATCATCGACGAGATCGGTACGCCGTTCGAGGAGCTGCTGATCTATGCCTGGCGCCGCCACGTGGCCGCGGCGGCCGGCCGGATGGAGGCGATGGGCGCCGACGAGGAGGACCTGCACACGGTGCAGCTCACGGTCGGCTTCGCCGACATCGTCAGCTTCACGGCGCTGTCCAACGAGCTGGCCCACGACCGCATCGGCGACCTGGTCGAGGTGTTCGAGTCGCGGTGCGCGGACGTCGTGGCCGGCCAGCGCGGCCGGGTGATCAAGAGCATCGGCGACTCGGTGCTGTTCGTGAACGACGACCCGATCGCCGGCTACGACACGGCCGAGGGAATCATCAACGTGATCGGCCGCGACTCCCGGATGCCCGACGTACGGGTCGGTCTCGCGAGCGGACCGGTGCTGATGCGGCTCGGCGATGTCTTCGGTCCGCCGGTCAACCTCGCCGCCCGGCTGACCGGGGTCGCGCGCCGCAACCGGATCATCATCGACGCCGCAACTGCGGAGCTGCTGCCCGAGGACCAGTTCGAGACCCGGCGGCTTCCAGGGCGTCCGGTGCGCGGGTTCGGGATCGTCGAACCGGTGGCCGTACGGCGTCATTAGTCCGAGAAGTAAGAGAACTGCTGATAATTCCGGATCGGTAAATTTCCCGAATACCGCGACGCGGTGGTTCGGGTATCCCTACCTTGACCACGTGATCGAGGTGCAGAACGTCCGGCTCGATCCTGAGGGCCGGCGCACCTGGGTGGGGGACACCGAGGTGATCTTTTCGCGTAAGGAGTTCGACCTCCTGCGCGCCCTGATCACGCGCGCCGGAGAAATCGTCACCCGCGACGAGCTGATGCGCGACGTGTGGGGCACGACGTTCTGGACCTCGTCGAAGACCATCGACGTGCACCTCGGTTGGGTACGCCGCAAGCTCGGTGACGACACCCGTCACCCGACGCTGATCACGACGATCCGTGGCCAGGGCCTGCGGTTCGAGACCGAAGCCCCTGTGCGATCCGCGACACCGCCTGCTCGAGGCTGACCCCGAGGTCGAGCCGGAAGTCGTGCGGCACGTGCTCGGTCAGACCGCGCGCGGTCTCGGTGGTGCGCAGCCAGCGCCTCGGCGATGGAGGTCGGGTCGGTGCCACTCACGCGTCAGCCCGGTGACCCACTCGTCGCGGTAGCCCGCGAAGTCGTTGGTCACGGTCGGGATGCCGGCCAGCGGCAGCTCGAGCGCCAGGTGTCCTGGGTGCGGGCTGAGCATCAGAGCGAGCCCGACATCGCTGTCGGCCAGCAGGTCGTGGTAGCCGTCGTAGCTGAGCTTGCCGAGCATCTCCACCCTGGCCCGCGGCCCGAGGTCGACCTCGTCGGCGATCTCCTCGCCGGCGAACCGCACCACGCCGGTGAGGCCGTCGGGCAGCTGCTCGGCCCACAGCCGCAGCGCCTCCAGCCCGGCGGCGTACATGTTGCGCGGCTTGCCGGGGCGGGCGTAGAAGAGCACCCGCACCTCGCCGTCCGGCGCCGGTCGCCACG
Organism: uncultured Actinomycetota bacterium; assembly: GCA_963769475.1. Lineage (GTDB taxonomy): Bacteria > Actinomycetota > Actinomycetes > Propionibacteriales > Nocardioidaceae > Nocardioides. The sequence continues at coordinate 1,337,467 of CAVYLX010000011.1, forward strand.
CTCGCGGCGGCGGCGTGGAGCGGCCCGAGGTCGAGGGCGGGGGCGAAGGCCACGTCGGGAGTGGTGGGGGAGACGTCGGCGACGTACTTGGCGAGCGAGGCGGAGTTGACCAGCGGCCGGAAGCCGGCGTCGTAGGTGGAGTAGGCCTTGGCGTAGAGCGGGCCCCACGGGTAGAAGCCGGGCTCGAAGTCCTGGATGAGGTAGACGACCCGGTCCGCCGCGACCCGGCCGGCGCGGGCCAGGGTCTTCAGCGCCCAGGCGGTGGTCCAGTACGTCGCCACCCAGACGTCGTCACCGTTGTGGCCGCCGATGTCCGGCGCCATCGGCGTGCTCAGCCGGAGCGAGTCGGCGACCTCGGGCAGGCCGGCCTCGCGCACGATCGCGGCCAGAGCCGCTGCCGCCTCGTCGTGGGTGCTGGCGCGAGCCGGCTGGACGACGACGACCCGCAGGCCGTGCCCGAGCTCGCCAGCCAGCCGGGCCGCGGCCAGCACGGCGGTCTTGATGCCGGCGAAGAACGACTGCGGCTCGAAGGCCTGCAGCACCAGCACGACGTGCGGGTCGTCGCCGTCGAAGGCCAGGGACTCCAGCGTCCGCACGGCCGGGGTGGTCGCGTCGAGATCGAGGGTGGCGGACGCGGCCGCGGCGCCGGCCTCGCTCTGTCCCGACGACGCGGCGCAGCAACCCGGACGGGTTCTGGGTGAGGAAGTGGCGGTCGCCGCGCGCGTCGACCTCGAAGTCGGACGTGGTGCCCAGGAACTCCTCGCAGCGCCTCGGCCGGGCCGTCGAGATGCGTGTGCTCGACCACGACCACGGAGCCGGCGGGCGCGAGCGGGGCGTAGCTCTCGAGCTCGGCGAGCACCTCGTCCTTCGTGGTCCCGGCGCCGAGGAGGAACAGCGCCGGCGCTGAGGCATCGAGGCGGCTGCGCACCTCGTCGACGATGTCGGCGGCCGTCGGCGGGCCGGTCAGGTAGGTCAGCCGCGGGTGCTGCGGGCGGTTGGCCTCAGCTTCGGCGTCGATGGTCACCACGTGACCGCGGCCGATGATCTGCATCCGGTCGGCGAGGAAGAGCGCGGTGCCGCCGCGGTAGGTGCCGGTCTGGACGACGAGGCCGGGCTTCAGCTCCTCGACCAGCTCCTGGTAGACCCACAGGTCGGTCGGGTAGACGTGCAGGCGGGTGCCGCGGTACCAGACGTCGTGCCAGGTCCGGCGGGCCGCGCGGTGGTAGATGCGCTGGAACGCCTTCACGACCGCCGCCTGCATCGGGCCGCCGATCTCGGCGGGGTCGAGGTCGTCGAGGAAGGCGCGGATCTCCTTCTTGGACGGCGGCTCGCTCACGGCGGTGACTGTACCGATCAGGGACGGCCACCAATCACTGCTCTAACCTTTGGCACGTGTCCGACCTCGCTCCCACGCTTGCGGTCATCGGGGGCGGCCAGCTCGCCCGGATGATGGCGCAGCCGGCGATCGCGCTCGGTCTGCCGCTGCGGCTGCTGGCCGAGGCCGAGGGCGTCTCGGCCGCGCAGGTGATCCCCGACCAGGTCGTCGGCGACTACACCGACCTCGACACCCTGAAGAAGGTCACCGACGGCTGCGCGGTGGTCACCTTCGACCACGAGCACGTGCCGACCGAGCACCTGCGGGTGCTGGCGGAGTCGGGCATCGCGGTGCGGCCCGGGCCCGAGGCCCTGGTGCACGCGCAGGACAAGGGCGTGATGCGGGCCCGGCTCGCGGAGCTGGGCGTGCCCTGCCCGCGCAACGCGATCGTGGCCACCGAGGCCGACGTCGAGGCCTTCGGCCTGCCGTGCGTGCTGAAGACGACCCGCGGCGGCTACGACGGCAAGGGCGTCTGGTTCGTCTCGTCAGCTGCGGACGCGGCCGAGCCGCTGCGCGCGGCCGCGGAGCTGGGCGTGAGCCTGCTGGCCGAGGAACGGGTCGACTTCGTGCGCGAGCTGTCCGCGCTGGTGGCGCGTGCGCCGAGCGGTCAGGCGGCGGCGTACCCGGTCGTGGAGTCGACCCAGGTCGACGGCATCTGCCGCGAGGTGATCTCGCCGGCCCCGGATCTGGCCCCCGCCCTCGCCGGCCAGGCCCAGGAGATCGCGCTGCGGATCGCGGGCGCCCTCGACGTGACCGGCATCCTCGCGGTGGAGCTGTTCGAGACCCGCGACGGCCGGATCCTGGTCAACGAGCTCGCGATGCGCCCGCACAACACCGGCCACTGGAGCCAGGACGGCGCCGTCACCTCGCAGTTCGAGAACCACCTCCGCGCGGTGATGGACCTGCCCCTCGGCTCGCCCGCGCCGCGGGCTCGCTGGACGGTGATGGTCAACATCCTGGGCGGTCCCGACGACCAGGTCGGCCGCCTGTACGACGGCTTCCCGCACGCACTGGCCCGCGACCCGCACCTGCGGGTGCACCTCTACGGCAAGCAGCTGCGGCCGGGCCGCAAGGTGGGCCACGTCAACGCCTACGGTGACGACCTCGACGACTGCCTGGAGCGCGCGCGGCACGCCGCCGCGTGGTTCCGCGGCGACCTGGGAAACGAGAGTGAGTGACATGAGCGAGACGCGCGTCGGCATCGTGATGGGGTCGGACTCCGACTGGCCGGTCATGAAGGAAGCCGCGGAGGCACTCACCGAGTTCGACATCGGGTTCGAGGCCGACGTGGTCTCCGCCCACCGGATGCCCGAGGAGATGCTGGCCTACGGCAAGCAGGCTGCCGACCGCGGCCTGTCGGTGATCATCGCCGGCGCCGGGGGAGCAGCCCACCTGCCCGGGATGCTCGCGTCGGTGACGCCGCTGCCGGTGATCGGCGTACCGGTGCCGCTCAAGCACCTCGACGGCCTGGACTCCCTGCTCTCGATCGTGCAGATGCCCTCCGGTGTCCCCGTCGCCACCGTCGCCGTCGGCGGAGCCCGCAACGCCGGCCTGCTCGCCGTCCGCATCCTCGCGGCCACGGAGCCCGAGCTGCGCGAAAAGATGGTCGCCTTCCAGGCGGCGCTCAAGACCACGGCGGAGGAGAAGGGCGAAGTGGTCCGCAACGCCTCCGGACCGAGGCGCCTCGGGTTCTGATGGCCGCTCCGGGTCGGATCGTCGGCCTGGACGTAGCGCGCTGTCTCGCGCTGCTCGGCATGGTGGCCGTGCACGTGCTGCCGACTGACGACGTCGGCCACGACCTGGCCCACGGCCGGGCCGCTGCGCTGTTCGCGGTGCTGCTCGGCGTGACCCTGGCCTTCCTGGCCGATCGACCGCGTGGCTGGGCCGGGGTCGTCGTCCGGGCGGTGCTGATCGCCCTCATCGGTCTCGGGCTCGGTGAGCTCGAGTCAGGGCTGGCCGTGATCCTGACCTACTACGGGCTGCTGTTGCTCCTCGGCCTGATGTTCGTGCGCCTGAAGGTGCGCTCGCTGCTGGTGCTGGCTGCGTGCTGGGTCGTGGCCGTGCCGGTGGTCTCGCACCTGGTGCGGCCGCACCTGCCGGAGCGGTCCTTCCAGGTGCCGAGCTTCGAGAGCCTCGCCGAGCCGTGGCAGCTGCTCACCGAGCTGACCGTCACCGGCTACTACCCGGTGGTGCCCTGGCTCGCCTATCTCCTGGTCGGCCTGGCGGTCGGCCGGATGGACCTGGCCCGCCGGTCGGTGCAGGCGGGGTTGGCCGGCTCCGGGATCGCGCTCGCCGTGGTCGCCATTGCGGTGTCCCGGTTGCTCGCTGACCCGGCGGACCTCCGCGCCGGAGAAGGCGGACTCTTCGGCGTCACCCCGCGCGGCGAGCACTGGCAGTGGCTGCTCGTGGACTCGCCGCACAGCTCCACGCCGTTCGACCTGGCCCAGACCATCGGCTGCGCCCTGGCCGTGATCGGCTGCTGCCTGCTGCTGGTCGGGCTGCTCCGAGGGCGAGTCCGAGCGCGTCGGTCGCCGTGCTGTTCGGCGCCGGCACGATGACCCTGACCCTCTACAGCCTCCATGTGGTGCTGCGCACCGACCTGCTCTGGCCGCCCGACGAGGACAGTCGCACCAACTACGGCTGGCACGTCCTGGTGCTGCTGTGGATCGGCGCGCTCTTCGTCGCGCTGGATCGTCGTGGGCCGCTCGAGCGGTTCGTGGGGTGGGTCTCTCGGGCCGCGACCAGGCGGGTGCGCGCCGACAAGTGAGTGGCGACGGGTTGATTCTGTCGCTGCTTCATCAAGGTATGCAGGCCAGCCTCCGCTTCCCACGGGCTATTCACCAAGGGAAGCGGCGGTTCGGCTACATACCGTGATGAAGCGTCAGCACGACGCGCTAAAGCCCCGCCGCGGCCTTGATGTCGTTGCCGATGGCGTCGAGGCGGCCGGCGGCGTTGATGCGCGCGGCGTCGACACCGTCGTCGGGGTCGACCGGGATCACCACCTCCAGGTAGCACTTGATCTTGGGCTCGGTGCCGCTCGGGCGGACGATCACCCGGGCGCCGGAGGCGAGTCGGTAGCGCAGGCCGTCGGTCGGCGGCAGGCCACCGGCCCCCTCGGAGAGGTCCTCGGCGAGCTCGACGGCGAGGCCGCCCAGTGAGGTCGGCGGGTTGGTGCGCAGCCGCTCCATCGCGTCGTCGATCACGCTCAGGTCGGTGACCCGCACCGAGATCTGGTCGGTGGCGTGCAGCCCGTGCTGCGTTGCGATCTCGTCGAGCAGGTCGACCAGCGTGCGGCCCTCCGCCTTCAGCTTCGCGGCCAGCTCGCAGAGCAGGAGCAGCGCCGAGACGCCGTCCTTGTCGCGCACGTGGGCCGGGTCGACGCAGTAGCCGAGCGCCTCCTCGTAGCCGAACGCGAGCCCCTCGATCCGTCCGATCCACTTGAAGCCGGTCAGGGTCTCGACGTGCTCCTGCCCGGCGGCCGCGGCCTGCTTGCCGAGCAGCGAGGACGACACGATCGAGGCGGCGTAGATGCCCTGCTTGCCTTGCGAGAGCAGGTGGTGGGCCAGCAGCGCGCCCACCTCGTCGCCGCGCAGCATCCGCCACCCCTGCGGACCGGGTACGCCGGCGGCACACCGATCGGCGTCGGGGTCGTTGGCGACGATCAGGTCGGCTTGCTGCTTCGCAGCGAGTGCCATCGCCAGGTCCATCGCCCCCGGCTCCTCGGGGTTGGGGAACGCCACGGTCGGGAAGTCGGGGTCGGGCTGGTGCTGCTGCTCGACGATCCACGGCTCGGAGAAGCCCGCGGTCTCGAGCACCTGCAGCACCGACGCACCGCCGACGCCGTGCATCGGCGTGTAGACGAGCGAGAGGTCGCGCGGGCCGTCCTCGGCCAGGTCGGCGACGGTGTCGAGGTAGCTGTCGACGATGTCCTCGCGGAGCACGGTGCCGGAGGTGCCGCGCGGGATGTCGGCCAGCGGACCGACGGCCGCGATCTTGGCGGCGATGTCGCTGTCGGCCGGCGGCACGATCTGGGTGCCGTCACCGAGGTAGACCTTGTAGCCGTTGTCCTGCGGCGGGTTGTGGCTCGCGGTCACCATCACGCCGGCCGCGCAGCCGAGCTCCCGGATCGCGAACGCCAGGATCGGGGTGGGCAGCGGGCGAGGAAGCACGTGGGCGGTGAACCCGGCGCCGGTCATCACCTCGGCGGTGTCGCGGGCGAAGACGTCGGAGTTGTGGCGGGCGTCGTAGCCGATCACCACGGAGCCGCCGTGGGCGCCCGCACCCTGCTCGAGGAGGTACGCCGCCAGGCCGGCCGCGGCTCGGGTGACCACGACCCGGTTCATCCGGTTGGGGCCGGCGCCGAGCGCGCCGCGGAGCCCGGCCGTGCCGAACTCCAGGGTGCCGTCGAAGCGGTCGGCCAGGTCGGCGGAGTCCCCGCCACCCTCGACCTCGGCGATGATCGCCTCCAGCTCGCTGCGGGTCTGCGGGTCCGGGTCCTCGGCGGCCCAGGCCCGGGCGGAGTCGAGGAGGTCGGGGAGGCTCGTCATGTCGGCACCGTAGCGCGGCATCATGGGCAGGTGCCCCTCCCTCCTCCCAGCGACCTCGAGGCGCCCGTGGCCGAGCTGGTCGCGGAGCTCGCCGCGCGGCTGGGCACCCCCGCGTTCGTCTCCGTCTGTGTGGACCTGCTCGGCGGGGCGGATCGCGCGGACCACCTCGACGTGCTGCCCTACCTGACCGGCCACGAATCCCACGACCCCACGGTCTGGGCCGACTACTGGCTGCGCACCTGGGGCGCCCGCGGACTGCTGCACGTCTGGGACGACGCGGCCACCGAAGCGATCGTCGCCGGCCTCGGCGACGAGCACTACCGGCCCGCCGAGATGTGCCTCAAGGTCACCGCCCGCCACCAGGTCGCTGGCGCCGGCGACGGGGCGGCCGCGCTGGCCGACCACGAGCTGCCGCGCGTCCGCAGCCAGGCGATGCGGGCGCTGGCCGCGGTCGGCGACACCGAGCACGTCGCGATCGTCCAGTGCCCGGCTGGACGACGAGGCTCCCGACGTACGCCGCCACGCTGCCCGCGCCCTCGAACAGCTCACGAGGCGGTTGGACCTGTGAGCGCGGCGTACGCCTTCGACGGCAGCTGGTACGTCGACGCGCCGGCCGCCGAGGTCGCCGCGACGATCGTCGACCTCGAGCGCTACCCGGAGTGGTGGCCGCAGGTGCGCGCGGTCGCCTCGCTGGGGCCCGACGACGCCTGGGTGGTCTGTCGCTCGGCCCTGCCCTACAGCCTCGACCTGGTGCTGCACGCCGTCTCCCGGGACGCACCCGTGCTCGAGGTTGCGGTCTCGGGCGACCTCGACGGCTACGTGCGCTGGCGGCTGTCCGACGAGGGGTCCGGCACCCGGATGGATCTCGAGCAGGAGGTCACCGTGACCGGCCTGCTCGGCGTGGCGTCGTACGCCCTGAGACCGGTGCTGCGCTGGAACCACCACCGGATGATCGAGAGCTGTGTCGCGGGCTTGCGAAAACGCCTGAACGCGGCTGGACCCGGGGAGTAGCGTGCGCGCATGACCAAGCGTGGCTTGTTGCTCCGTGTCGCCCTGCTCGTCGTGGCGATGCTCCTGCCTGCGTCTCTGCTCACGTCGCCCGCCGCCTCGGCGCCGACGCCGGAGGCCACCTATGCCAGCCAGGCCCGCAAGGCGACCAACGCCGAGCGGACCTCGCGCAACCTGCCCCGGCTCTCCAAGAGCGCGTGTGTGCAGCGGTTCGCCGTGGCCCAGGCCACCAAGATGGCCAACCAGCGCCGGATGTTCCACCAGGACCTCGGGCCCATCCTCAACCGGTGCGGGCTCGGGTCGGTCGGTGAGAACGTCGCCTACGGCTACGCCAACGGGAGCGCCGTGGTGCGGGGCTGGATGGCCTCGCCCGGTCACCGCGCCAACATCCTCAACCGCGGCTACCGCCAGATGGGACTCGCGGCCCGCAAGGGCGGCGATGTCTGGTACGTCGCGCAGGTGTTCGGTCGACCGCTCTGACCGGTCGTTACGTCCCGGCCGGCTGGTTCGGCCTGATCCTCGGCGTAGCCGGGCTGCTGATGCTGTTCAGCGGCGCCGGCTGGGGCTGGGCCCAGGTCGGGTTCATCCTGCTCGTCATGGCCGTGGTCGCGATGGTGCCGCGGCGGCTGCCCGAGGGCTGGATGCTGGTCGAGGCGGTCGTGGAGCACACGCGTCGCCGGCTGGGCGGAGTCATCGTGGTGATGGTGATCGGCATGCTCGCCGGTGGGGTGCTCACGCTGGCCAGCCTGCTGTCCGACGACACCGTGGTCTCGGTGCTCGTCGCCGGCCTGCTCCTGCTGCTCGCCAGCCTGGGCGGTCTGGTGGGCTCGTGGCGGGAGCGGCGGGACGCGGCGACCGACCTCCGCGAGCTGCTCCAGGTGTTGCACGAGCGGCCGACGGAGGTCACTCGAGTGGTCGCCATGCGGAGCGGGAGTCTCGGCATGCTGGGTGCCGGCATCGTGCACGGGGTCGAGATCGGCGCCGCCGACGGCCACTCGTGGACGCTGCTCGGGCGTCCGTCCGAGAACCGGGCCGTCGTCGCGTTCCTCCGCACCGTCTGTCCGCAGGTGGCCACGACCGAGCGATGAGGCACGCCTGGGCCTGAGCCCGTAACCTTGTTCCTTGTGGCAGGACCCGACTTAGACACCGAGATCAAGCAGCTCCAGGCGACGATGCACACCATCGAGCAGGTGCTCGACTTCGACGCCATGCGCACCGAGATCGCCGACCTGAGCGAGCAGGTGGCCGCGCCCGACCTCTGGGACGACCAGGAGAACGCGACCCGGGTCACCGGGCGGCTCTCCGACCTGCAGGGCCAGGTCGACCGCTTCAGCGAGCTGCAGGGCCGGCTCGACGACGTCACCATCATGGTCGAGCTCAGCCGCGAGGAGAGCGACCAGGCGACGCTGACCGAGGCCGAGAACGAGCTGCGCAAGATCGCGAAGTCGGTCGAGACCCTCGAGGTGCGCACCCTGCTGGCCGGCGAGTACGACGCCCGCGAGGCGCTCGTGACGGTGCGCTCCGGCGCCGGCGGCGTCGACGCGGCCGACTTCACCGAGATGCTGATGCGGATGTACACCCGCTGGGCCGAGCAGCACGGCTACCCGGTCGAGGTCTTCGACACCTCCTACGCCGAGGAGGCCGGCCTGAAGTCGGCCACCTTCGCCATCCACGCGCCGTATGCCTACGGCACGCTGAGCGTCGAGGCCGGCACCCACCGGCTGGTCCGGATCAGCCCGTTCGACAACCAGGGCCGCCGCCAGACCAGCTTCGCCGCGGTCGAGGTGGTGCCGGTGCTGGAGCGCACCGACGAGATCGAGATCCCCGACGAGGACGTGCGGGTCGACGTCTACCGGTCCTCGGGCCCCGGTGGTCAGTCGGTCAACACCACCGACTCCGCGGTCCGGCTCACCCACATCCCGACCGGCACGGTCGTCTCCTGCCAGAACGAGAAGAGCCAGCTGCAGAACAAGGCCAGCGCCATGGCGATCCTCAAGGCCCGCCTGCTCGTGCTGAAGAAGGCCGAGGAGGACGCGCACATCAAGGAGCTCAAGGGTGATGTCGCCGCGAGCTGGGGCGACCAGATGCGCAACTACGTGCTGAACCCCTACCAGATCGTCAAGGACCTGCGCACCGGCTACGAGGTCGGCAATCCCACCGCGGTGTTCGACGGAGACCTCGACGGCTTCCTCGAGGCCGGCATCCGCTGGCGTCGCGGCGCCGAGCGCGCCGAAGAGAACTAGTCGAGCCCGCGCGGCCTCGACCACGGCGACGCACCAGCGTCCGGCGCGGTCGGTGAGCTCCGGGCGCGGTACGCCGGGGGCGGCCGACAGCGTGCAGGTGAGCCAGGCGTCGCCGAACAGGCCGCGGTAGGACACCTCGACCCGCTGGCCGACTTCGCACACCAGCGCCGCCGACGGCTTGCCGAAGTCCGGCGCGTCCGCAACCGGCTCGCACCCGGGCTCCGTCCGGACCTCACGGGCGAGCTCGCGGGCCGAGCGGGTGGTGACCGGTGGCGCGAACACCCAGCGCCCGTGCGGTCACGCCCGTGGTCAGCCACGTGCAGCCGAACTCGTGGGCGACGTCGGTCACCTTGTCGCTGAGCCGGGCCCGCTCGCCGTTGTCGTAGGCCATGGCCGACTCGGGTTCGCCGCCGAGGGCCTCGACCGCCGCCTCTGTGGGCACCCCGTCGCAGAACGAGTCGCGGGTCAGGGCGACGCCGTCGGTCTCGTACGCCGCCAGCGGAGTCGACGTGTACGCCACGGGCTCATCGTCCGGCTCGTCGGCGTCCCGGTTGAGCACCATGCCCAGAACCACGGCCGCCGTCGCGACCAGCGCGGTGAGCAGCGCGATCAGGGCCTTGGGCACGGGCACAAACGTTAACGCGACCGCCACACCAGCGAGGGCGGCTCCCCGATCGGCCGCACCCCCTCGGCTAACCTCGGGCCAGTGATTCGCTTCGAGAAGGTCTCCAAGACCTATCCAGGCCCCGGAAAACCGGCTCTCGACCAGGTAACGGTCGAGGTCGAGAAGGGGGAGTTCGTCTTCCTCGTCGGGGCCTCCGGTTCCGGCAAGTCGACCGCGCTGCGGCTGATCCTCCGGGAGACCCGCCCGACCGCCGGCAGGGTCTACGTGGCCGGCAAGGAGATCAACCGGCTGGCCGGCTGGAAGGTCCCGCGGCTTCGCCGCCAGATCGGCACCGTCTTCCAGGACTTCCGCCTGCTGCCCAACAAGACCGTCGACGAGAACGTCGCCTTTGCCATGCAGGTCACCGGTAAGTCGCGCCGCGAGATCCAGCGCGTCGTACCCGAGACCCTCGAGCTGGTGGGCCTGCAGGGCAAGTCGAGCCGGATGCCCGACGAGCTCTCGGGTGGTGAGCAGCAGCGGGTGGCGATCGCGCGAGCCGTGGTCAACCACCCGATGATCCTGATCGCCGACGAGCCGACCGGAAACCTCGACCCCACGACGTCCGAAGGAATCATGAACTTGCTGGACCGGATCAACCTCGAGACGGGCACGACCGTCGTGATGGCCACCCACGACGAAACGATCGTCGACCGGATGCTGAAGCGGGTGATCGAGCTCGACCACGGCGTGCTCGTGCGCGACGAGGCTCGCGGCGGCTACGCCACGGGGGCCTGATCGCGTGCGGCATCTCTTCACCGAGCTCGGGCAGAGCCTGCGTCGCAACGTCTCCATGCACGTTGCGGTCGTGCTCACCCTCTTCGTCTCCCTGACCCTGGTCGGACTGGGCGTCATCGCCCAGCGCGAGGCCAACAAGACCATCGACTACCTCGGCAGCGAGCTCCAGATCACCGTCTGGCTCTGCAAGGCCGACGACGACCGCCCGGCCTGCCTCGGCGAGGTCACTCCTGCCCAGCAGAACATCATCGAGAAGACGATCGCGGACAACCCCGAGGTCGACTCCTACGAGTTCGAGGACCAGCAGGTCGCCTTCGACAAGGCCAAGGAGCTGATCGGCCCGGAGAAGTTCGAGGGCGAGAACGCGCCGGTGACCGTTGAGGACCTGCGGTCGTCGTACCGGATCACGCTCGACGATCCCGACGAGTTCCAGGGCATCACCAGCGCGGTCGAGGGACTCGACGGGGTGAGCTATCTCAACGACCTCCGAGACGAGCTCGCGCCGATCTTCCTCGGCATCGACTACATCAAGTGGGGCTCGCTGGCGTTCGCGCTCCTGCTGGTGCTCGCCGCGCTGCTGCTGGTGGCCAACACGGTCCGGCTGGCAGCGCTGGCCCGCCGCAAGGAGATCGGCATCATGCGACTGGTGGGTGCCTCGTCGCTCTACATCTCGCTGCCGTTCGTCTTCGAGGCGTTGTTCATGGCTGCCCTCGGCGTGGCCTTGTCGGGCGGGGCGCTGGCGGCGTTCATGAAGTTCGGCATCCTGGACCGGGCGCAGGAGAAGCTGAGCTTCCTGCCCTGGGTGGGCTGGGAGGACTTCTGGTTCACCGCGATCGTGGTGGCGATCCTCGGCCCGCTGCTCACGATGATTCCGACACTCCTGCTGACCCGCAAATACAGCAAAGTCTGAGTCCAGCGGTCTACGGTCGACGCGTTCACTTCCCCGAACGCTAAGGCAGACCTGTGCGCTACTTCCCCAGCGCTTCTGGCAAGCGTCTCGCGGCGGCCGTCGTGGCTGGCGCGGTGATGCTCGGCTCAGTCGCGGCCCATGCTGACGACGACCTCGAGGACCGGCGCGACCACGTCAAGAACCGGATCGAGCAGGCGCACGACGAGCTCGAGCACGCGAGCAAGCAGGCCCAGCAGGCGACTGCCCGACTGGCCAGCGCCCAGGCCCAGCTGACCTCCGCCCAGGCAGAGCTGGCCCGCGTCCGCGACCAGCTGGCTGCTGCCCGGGTGCGCGACGCGCAGACCCAGGAGAAGCTGGTCGCCGCCGAGGCGCGGTTGGTGACCGCTCGCGACGCGCTCCAGGCCGGCCGCGAGGCGGTGGCGCTGGGCCGTGAGCAGGTCACGGACTCGATCGTGAACATCTACGAGCAGGGCGACCCGCAGCTGCTCGCCTTCACGGCCCTGGTCAACGCCGACTCGCTGGAGGACCTCACCACCCGTGCCGCCGCGGAGGACGCGATCGTCTCCCGCGAGACCGACATCTACGCCGACCTCCGCGTCGCCCAGGCCCGCCTCAAGGACCAGGAGCAGGAGGTCGAGGACGCCAAGGAGGACGCCGAGGACCAGCGCCGCGCCGCGGCGGTCAACCTCGCCACCACCGAGAGCCTGGTCGCACAGACCATCGAGGCGACCGAACGGGTGCGCGGCTACGTCGAAGGCAGCCGCACCGCTCGCCAGCAGGCCATCGCGGCCCGGGCTCACGACGCGCAGGTCCTGCGCGAGCTCAAGAAGCGCGAGGAGCGGATCAAGCAGCAGATCCTCGCCGCGGCTCGCCGGGCGCAGGCCCAGCACCAGCAGACGTTCAGCGGCGCCTCCGACGGGTTCCTCGACTACCCCGTCAACGGCTCGGTCACCTCGCCGTTCGGCTACCGCACCCACCCGATCTACGGCTACTGGGGCCTGCACAACGGCACCGACTTCGGAGCCGGTTGCGGTTCGTCTCTCTACGCGGCCGCCCCGGGCACCGTCGTGGAGACCTACTACGACGAGGTCTACGGCAACCGCCTCTACCTGAGCGTCGGCAACGTCAACGGCGCCAACCTGACGCTGGTCTACAACCACATGTCGGGCTACAAGGTCGGCGAGGGCGACCGGGTCGGCCGGGGCGACGTGGTCGGCTACGTCGGCTCGACCGGCTGGTCCACCGGCTGCCACCTGCACTTCACCGTGCTGCGCAACGGCGAGCCCGTCGATCCCATGGGCTACATGTAACTCGTTGGTCGAGCTTGTCGAGACCCTGAGACACTTGACCCATGGCCAAGCAACAGGGGGAGACCGGGCGCAAGATCGTGGCGCAGAACAAGAAGGCGCGACACGACTACGCCATCGAGGACACCTATGAGGCCGGGCTCGTGCTGATGGGCACCGAGGTGAAGTCGCTGCGGATGGGCCGCGCCTCGCTCGTCGACGGCTTCGTCGACATCGACGGCCACGAGGCCTGGCTGCACGGCGTACACATCCCCGAGTACACGCAGGGCACCTGGACCAACCACGCGGCCCGTCGCAAGCGCAAGCTGCTGCTCAACCGGGTCGAGATCGACAAGATCGAGCGGCGGGTCAACGAGAAGGGCCTGACCGTGATCCCGCTGGCCCTCTACTTCGTCGACGGCCGCGCGAAGGTCGAGATCGCGCTGGCCAAGGGCAAGAAGTCGTGGGACAAGCGGCAGGCCCTGGCCGAGCGCCAGGCCGACCGCGAGCAGGAGCAGGCGGTCGGACGTCGCCTGAAGGGCATGGATGACTGAGGCGGACGCTGGCCAGGATGCGGGGAGCGTTCGCTCCTTCTGGCAGGGGCTCGGCCTCCCAGGACTGTTCGACGCGCACACCCACTTCCTCCCACCCGCGATCCAGAAGGCGGTCTGGGCCGTCTTCGACTCGGCCGGCCCGAAGATCGGCCGCGAGTGGCCGATCCGCTACCGGCAGTCGCTCGAGGAGCGGGTCGAGATCCTGCGGTCGTTCGGCGTACGCCGCTTCTCGACGCTGCCCTACGCCCACAAGCCGGGCGTCGCGTCGTTCCTCAACGACTGGTCGCGCGACTTCGCTGCCGACGTGCCGGAGGTGGTCTGGTCGGCGACGTTCTTCCCCGAGCCCGATGCTGCGGCGTACGTCGAGGGGCTGGTCAACGAGGGCGTCGAGGTGTTCAAGGTGCATGTGCAGGTGGGGGAGTTCGACCTCGACGACCCACTGCTCGACCAGGCCTGGGGCGTCCTCGCGGACGCCGGCGTGCCCGTCGTCATCCACGCCGGATCGGGACCTGTCGGCAACGACTTCACCGGACCGGAGCCACTACGTCGGGTGCTGGCCCGTCATCCCAAGCTGACCGCGATCGTGGCCCACCTGGGCGCGCCGGAGTTCGCGGAGTTCCTGGAGATCGCCGAGACCCACGAGCGGGTCTGCCTCGACACGACGATGGTGTTCACCGACTTCTTCTTCCCGTTCCCGGCCGAGCTCGTGCCGCGCTTGGCCGACCTCGAGCCCAAGGTGCTGCTCGGCAGCGACTTCCCGACGATTCCGTACGCCTACGCGCACCAGCTGGAGGGCCTCGCGCGGCTCGACCTCGGCGACGACTGGCTGCGGGCGGTGTGCTGGGACAACGGGGTGCGGCTGTTCGGGGAGCAGCGGGCTCCGACACACTGACGCCCATGACTCACTGGGACCTGATCGCCTCCGAGCGCCGCGCGCTCGCCGACCTGGTCGAGGGTCTGACCGACGAGCAGCTCCAGACCCCGAGCCTGTGCGGGAAGTGGACGGTCAAGGACGTCGCCGCCCACGTCATGGTCGGGCCGACCTCGTCGTACGCCGACTTCGCCAAGGCCCTGGTCAAGGGCCGCGGCAGCTTCGACGCCGCGAGCGAGCACCTCGTCGATCGCCGACGCTCGCTCGGGCAGGCCGAGGTTGCTGCCGCCCTGCGTGACCACGCCGAGAGCCACTTCAGCCCGCCGACCATGGACTGGCACGCTCCATTGACCGACGTGCTCGTGCACCGCGAGGACATCGCCGTACCGCTCGGCCTGCCCAGCGACCGGCCAGCCGACCCGTGGCAGCACTCGCTCGACTTCCTGGTCACCCGGAAGGCGCGCACCGGCTTCGTGCCCGGCCGGCTGCCGGAGGTGACCTATGCCGCCACCGACCTCGAGTGGTCGCACGGCTCCGGGCCGGTCGTCAGCGGACCGGCGGCAGCATTGGGCGCGGTCATGTGCGGCCGCTCCGCCGTGCTGGAGCGGCTGGCCGGACCGGGCGCGAGCACCCTCGCCGCGTGGCTGCGGCGCTGACGGTCAGTGCGCGCGTAGCCAGGTCCTGGACTGCAGCTTCACGATCCGGGTCAGGTTGCCCAGTCCGAGGTTGACGTCGACGGTGTGGGTGCCCCACCCGGGTGGGAACTCGGCCGGCGTGCGTGACCCCGCCGTCGGTCGGTAGCGGAAGACGTGGTGGCCGTTGATCCGCTGGCAGCCGCCGGTGAAGCGGTCAGGAGGGCTGACCCAGGTGGTCGATGCGGTCGGCACATCGCCCTTGTAGGTCGCGACGATGGCGAGGCGGAGCAGACCGAGCGCGAACGGCTCGCTCGGCTGGATCGCGGCGAAGGGCTGTCGGGCCCGGCCCGCGAGACGCGTCGGATCGGTGCACGCGATCTCGAGCCCCGGCCTCAGCTCGCTGCTGTTGCCGAACGTGGCCTTGGCTCCCGGGTCGGAGGCGAACGTCGAGAACGCGACCACGCAGCCCGCCTGTCCCTTCTTCGAGCACAGCGGGACCCGGTCGAAGTCGCCGCCGACCAGCTTGCCCTTGGCCACCTCGACGTTGCCGCCGAGCAGGATCGCGCCGACGAGCCGCTCGCGCACCTGGCGGTGCGGCTCGATCTCCTCGGCGATCAGCTGCCGGAGCACGAAGGAGCCCTGCGAGTGGCCGATCAGCACGACGCCGCGCCCGTAGTTGTCGTGGGCCAGGTAGTCGCGCCAGGCGGCCAGTACGTCGGCGTAGCCAGGCCCCCGCTGGCGGGGCAGGCCGACCAGGCCGAGCACCAGGTTCGCCATGGTGCTCTGGCGGTAGACCGGCGCGAACATCCGGCAGTGCTGGCTGAACCTCGCCGCCTGGTACTTCGCGATCGACACCACCTCGGGGCTGCGCTTCAGCTTCGCGTAGGTCGAGAGGTCGTTGGAGACGGTCGGGTAGACGAAGAAGCAGTCGACCGGGCGCTTGGCCGACGGCGGTCGTTGGGGCGTCGAGACCGAGGACGTGCCGTCGGCGCGCTGCATCGTGGTGTCGAGCGGGATCTCGCAGGGGTTGTTCGCCAGATCCGGGTGGCAGAGCCACATCACCGTGGGCGCCGCCGAGGCAGGCGCGATCCCGGCGAGTGCGGTCAGGACGATGGCGAGCGTGGCGAGCAGGGAGATCGGGCGGCTCGGCATGGGTTCCTCTCGGGCGGCGCGCTGACCTGCAGGAATAGTCAATAGGTCCTGTCCGTTGATGCAGGTACGATCGAAGCACAATTCAAGAGGGGCTGATCGGTTTCGACTTGGGACGTTAGTTCCAGGGGAAGCGGGTCGAGAAGCCAGCGTCATCTCGTTAACGATCGCTGGAAACCTATAACTGCCAACGCTAAGCGCAGTTCCTTCGCTCTCGCCGCCTGAGCGGTGATCGAAGCGTCAGACCGGGCACCCGTCTTCGTCCCGGACCCTGGCGTCATCTAGAAGACTTGCTGCTCACCTCCAGTCAGGAGGGGTGATCGGGACTTAAACCTGACTGAGTCCGTCGGCGACGTGTCTGTGCGAGCGCCGGGGCTGAGAAAACGTCAATGCAGACTGCACCCGGAGAAGACCTGGTTCGACGCTCGAGGACGCGGGTTCGATTCCCGCCAGCTCCACGAGACCGTGGACGACGTGTGCCTGCGCTACGCGCGGCCACGTCGTCTCTGTCATGTCCGGCCCTAGGGGAAGGCTCGCCACTTTCCCTCGGAGATGACGTCGACGGTGCCGTCGGTCACCCTGATGGCGGTCTCGTCGTCGATCGCGTACGCCGGGCCGGCGATCTCGGCCGCCCAGCTCTCCGCTTCGGCCATGGTGTTGCCCGGCTGTCCCTCGTCGGCCAGGTGCGGGAAGATCGAGAAGTCGACGACGCCCAGCGTGCTGTCGCCACCGGTGGGCGGCTTCCACTGGACGAAGTCCGCCCCGATCCGCGGGGTCATCACCATGCTCCCGGCGCTCAGCCCCACCCAGACCGTCTCGGGCAGCGACGGCAGGAGATCCGCCAGCCCGGACTCCCGCATCCAGTGGCACAGGTACAACGCGTCGCCGCCGCCGACCAGCAGCACGTCTGTCTCTCGCACCCAGGAGACCCAGCGATCCTGGTCGATGCTGGGCAGCGCGGTGAGCTCCAGCACTCCTACGGACTTCCACCCCAGCTCGCACATCGGCGTTCGGGGCTCTTGCCCACTGATGAAGCCCCAGGCCCGCTCAGGGCTGGAGCTGGGGTGTCCGTACGACGCGGTGGGGATGCACAGGGCGCTGGACTCGGCGATCGGCTTGTCCAGGAGGTCGACCAGGGCGTCCTGGATGCTCGGGTTCTTGACGCCAGCGGACGTCAGGAGAAGCTTCATGGACGTGCCGACCACCCGAGCGCCGAAAACTCATCGGCGGGCGAGCACGACTTCCGTCACGAACGTCAGGCTCGTTGCGCCGACCGCCCCCGTGACCTCCCAGCAGCCCTCCGTTGGGAAGTCGACCCCGCTGGCCTGGAAGCCGGTGGTTCCGTACCCGGATGGGACGGATGACTGCAGGGGAGGGGCGGCTGCGTCGAGTCGTCGGCCGGTGATCTTCAGCTGGCCGCTCACGTGCCGCCACCACCCGAACTTCATGTCGGCCGAGTCGACGATGCCCTTCGGCGCCAGTCCGCCCACCCAGAGGCTCCCGTTGCCGAACGAGCTTCCGGAGCCGAAGAGCGCACTTGAGGAAACGCCGGGAGGCGGCTCGAACGGGCTCCCCAGCGTCACCGGACAGGCTTTGGGGTTGGGAGCGGCGCTTGGCGTCTGGGCAGACGCAGGCTCCTGCCCGTCCGATGAACACGCGATCGTCAGCAGGGCAAGGGCCAGAAGGGGTCCGGACACCCGGAGTTTCACCACGGGGTGTCTACACCGCCACCCGAGGATCGGTTCCAGCGTCTGCCGCTACCGAATGGTGACCGCCAGGGCTCCCGTGCGCAGCCGATGGCTGAGTCGGGCCAGGGCGCGGTCGAGTGGCTTGTCCGAGAGCCAGGCGTTGTACTCGGATTCGTCGATCTGGTGGGTGCCGGTGGCGTCGACGATACGGTGCAGCCCGCGGGGTGTTCGCCAGATGACTTCGCCGGTGGGCAGGGGTTTGCAGCGGTAGCCGAGGTGGGTCTTGGCTCGATGTGCTGTGCGAGACAGCGGTTGGCTGGTGTGGCTGTTGGTCTGCCCAGGTGGTCCGTTGGGTTGGTAGGGAACGGCATGGTCGTAGTCGACGTTGCGAGTCGTCCGCGTGGCGTGGGGGAAGGCGTCGCCGCCCCAGCGCAGGTGGATGCGCTCCTTGATGGTCTCGGGGTGTTCGTAGGCGCTGACGCTGACCTGATCGGCCAGGTCGATCACTGGCTTCACGGTGACGTGGGCGTGGCCGAGTAGGTCGACGATCTGTTGCAGGGTGTGCGGGCCGAGGCCCTCGACCCGTCCGACACCATCGCTGGCGTGGACCGCGGCTTCGCTGAGGTGGATGTAGAGGGTGACCCGCTGTCGATGCTGGTGGGGCTCGGCTGCTCCGTCGAACAGGGCCTGGACGTCTTCGGGTCGGGCCAGCCAGGCGAAGGCCTCGGAGCGCAGCTCGTCGACGCTCATGTCGGCGTACTCGGCCCGCTGCTTCAGAATGTCGGCGATCCGGTCGACGGTGGCCACGACGCCGGCGGCATGACCAGCGGTCGTCCGGGCGATCACCGTGCGCAGTCCGTGCTCGTCGACGCGGGTCATGCCGACGAAGCGTTTGCGGCGTTCGGCCGCGACTGCGGCATCGTGCGCGGCCCGGTCGGCTTCGATCACCTTGGCGGCGGCGAGGTCGAGCACGCGGGCGGGGGACTGGCCGGTGATGGCGTCGGCGACGGCGAGGTCGACGATCCGGACGGCTTCGAGGGACAGCTTGCGGGACATGGAGGCGACCCGGCGGGCTATCCAGACCTCGGCTTCGAGGTCTCGGACCTGGTCCCAGGTGTGGGGGAGACGGTGTCGCAGGTCGAGGGCGTCGGCGGCGGCGGAGCGCACGGAATGGGTGTGGACCTGCCGGGCAATGCCGAGCTCGACCAACGCGAGCTCCTGGACGCCCGGCGTGCCGTCGCCGCCCAGGTCGCCGAGCTGCTCGCCTCCAGGCCCGCGGTCGGCTGGGATGGCGGAGTGCAGGTCGCAGTAGTGGAGCACCAGCATCAGGTCGTCGACCTCGGCCTGTCGGCGCCGGCGTACGACGGTCTCGAGCCGCGCCAGGGTGGCGCTTGCGTCGAGGTCCGCGGTGTCGTGATGCATGCCGCGAGCCTATCGAACACACGTTCGAATAGCAAGAGTCAGTTCAGAGGTCTCGCACTCGGTAGGTTTGCTTCGTGGACGAACTACAAGTGCGAGTCTCCTACGCGGCATGGGGTCTGGGTGATGACTGGCACGAGGCGTACGACCGGGTCCTGGAGGACCTGTTCGAGGCTGTCGAAGACGCCGACGACATGAACGTCGGCACTCAGGTCACTCTCTGACAGAGGACCGCTCAGGACAGCAGTGCACAGACGAGGGCGAGCGGGAGCAACCCGAGACGGTGAATCACACCGGTGATCCTCACATCTCTTCGTGGACGTCCGGATCCCCACCGAAGAGCCGCCCGTCAGCACGACCGAGAGCGGTGATGGCCTCCACCTCGGAGTCGGTGAGCTCGAAGCCGAACACGTCGAGGTTCTGCCGCTGCCGCTCGGGAGTGGCCGACTTGGGGATCGGTACGGCGCCGAGCTGGACCTGCCAGCGCAGGATCACCTGGCCGGGCGTCACGCCGTGGGCCGAGGCAGCAGCGGCGACGACCGGCTCGGAGAACGGCGCCTGGCGCTTGCCGAGCGGGCTCCATGACTCGGTGAGCACGCCCAGGCGCGCGTTGACGGCCCGCATGTGCACCTGCGGGAAGTAGGGATGCAGCTCGATCTGGTTGACCACCGGCGTCACGCCGGACTCGTCGATGATCCGGGTCAGGTGGGCCTCGGTGAAGTTGGAGACGCCGACCGACCGGATCAGGCCTTCCTCGCGCAGCTCGACCAGGGCCCGCCAGGCCTCGGCGTACTGGTCGACGCTGGGGTTCGGCCAGTGGATGAGGTGGAGGTCGAGGTAGTCGAGGCCGAGCCGGCCCAGTGACTCCCGCACGCTGGCCTTCGCGTCGGCGTACGCATGGTGCCGGCCGGGCAGCTTGCTGGTCAGCACGATCTCTTCGCGCGGCACCGACGAGGTCCGGATCGCCTCGCCGACCTCGGCCTCGTTGCCGTAGTTCACCGCCGTGTCGATCAGCCGGTAGCCGGCTTCGAGCGCACCGAGTACGCCGTCGACGCACTCGCGGCCTCTCATCGGGTAGGTGCCGAAGCCGATCGCGGGCAGGGTGCTGCCGTCGTTGAGCTCGCGGGTAGGCATCTGATCAGGCATGTTCCCCAACTTACGGGGGCTGTCCGTTCGGCGTTCATGTCGGCTCCGCCGCCCGGCCACTGTCCCGAGCGACCGTCGACGTATGGCTACGACGTTCTCGGACGCCCATCTGCTCGCCCCCACACTGGCGCCGACGTCCCACCCGCTGGTGATCGCCCACCGCGGCGCATCGGGCTACCGCCCCGAGCACACGCTCGAGGCCTACCGGCTCGCCATCGAGCTCGGAGCCAGCCACATCGAGCCCGATCTGGTGCCGACACAGGACGGCGTGCTCGTCGCCCGGCACGAGAACAACCTGCTCGGGACGACGGATGTTGCCGTCCGTCCGGAGTTCGCCGACCGGAGGACGACCAAGGTCATCGACGACGTGAGCGTGACGGGCTGGTTCACCGAGGACTTCACCCTGTCCGAGCTGAAGACCTTGCGGGCGACAGAGCGCCTGCCACAGGTGCGGCCCGGCAACGTCGCGTACGACGGTCGCTTCGAGATCCCGACGTTCGACGAGGTCCTGCAGCTGGCCGCGGACGAGGGCCGGCGGACCGGCCGCGAGATCGGGGTCGTCCCCGAGACCAAGCATCCGTCGTACTTCGCCTCGCTGGGGCTGGCGATGGAGAGCTCGCTCGTCCGCTCCCTGGAAGCGGCGGGCCGGAACCGCCCCGACGCTCCGGTGATCATCCAGTCCTTCGAGATCGACAACCTGCGGCTGCTGGACCGGATGACGTCGGTGCCGATCGTGCAGCTGGTCGACCTGCACCAGGCCGAGCGGTTGACGCCGAGCGGGCTCCGCGAGATCAGCACGTACGCCGAGTGGGTCGGGCCGCACAAGGACTTCGTGTTGTCCGGCGACGCGATGGTGGCCGAGGCGCACCGGGCCGGGCTCCGGGTGGTTGCGTGGACGGTGCGGGCGGAGAACCAGTTCCTCGCTCCCAGGTACCGGCGCGGCACCGACCCGAACGCCGCCGGCGACTGGCGGGCAGAGGTCGCGGCGCTGGTCGAGGCTGGTGTCGACGGGTTGTTCGCCGACTACCCGGACTCAGTTAACGCCGCCCTCGTCGGGTAGCCACCGGCCGTCCACCTGGCGCCGGTCGACTCCCGGCATGACCTCTCGGATCTCTCGGACGTTCTCCCTTCTCCTCGGCAACCTGCTGATCCTCGGCAGCCTCGCGACCGTCGCCCTGGTCGCACCCGGATCGGCCGGCGCCGGCTCGCTGGTCGATGCGCCGGCCCGGCACCGGACAGCCGACCCACTCGTGTTCGCCCACCGCGGTGCCTCCGGCTACCGCCCCGAGCACACCCTGGCGGCGTACCGCCTCGCCATCCAGCTCGGCGCCGACTACATCGAGCCGGACCTGGTCTCGACCAAGGACGGCGTGCTCGTGGCCCGTCACGAGAACGAGATCAGCGGCACCACCGACGTGGCCGACCACCCGGAGTTCGCGGACCGACGAACCACCAAGACCATCGACGGCGTCCAGTTCACCGGCTGGTTCACCGAGGACTTCACGCTTCGCGAGCTGAAGACGCTCCGGGCCAAGGAGCGGCTGCCGCAGGTGCGGCCCGGCAACACCCGCTACGACGGCCGCTTCGAGATCCCCACCTTCACCGAGGTGATCCAGCTGGTGCAGGACGAGTCCCGCCGCGAGGGCCGCAAGATCGGCGTCGCCCCCGAGACCAAGCACCCGACGTACTTCGACTCGATCGGGCTCTCCCTCGAGGAGCCGCTGGTGCGCACGCTCAAGAAGTTCCACCTGGACGGCAAGAACGCGAAGGCCGTTATCCAGTCCTTCGAGGTCGACAACCTCAAGCAGCTCGACACGATGGTGCGCACGCCCATCGCCCAGCTCGTCGACGCCAACCAGGCCAACCGGGTGACTCGCGACGGCCTCCGCCAGGTCAGCAAGTACGCCGACTGGGTGGCGCCGACCAAGGACCTCGTCCTGCCGCGCAACCCGACCACCGGAACCACCGGCGCTCCGAGCCAGGTCGTCGAGTGGGCGCACCGCGAGGGGCTCCAGGTCGTGGTGTGGACGCTGCGCGACGAGAACCAGTTCATGGCCACCAACTTCCGGCGCGGCACCGACCCCAACGCGCTCGGCAACATCCACGCCGAGATCACCGCGTTCCTCGACGCCGGGGTGGACGCCGTGTTCGCCGACTACCCGGACTCCGCTGTAGACGCCCGGGACGACTGGCTCCGCTAGCCGCTACCGTCTGCCGGGTGACAGACGTAGAACCCGAAGAGCCCGACCTCTCGCTCCGCGACGCGGAGTACGTCGGCCGGTTCATGCCGTTGCTGCGGATGGCCACGAAGTTCTACTTCCGCTCCGACGTGCGCAACGTGGAGCGGATCCCGGCCGAGGGCGGCGCGCTGGTGGTGTCCAACCACTCGGGCGGGTTGATCGCGATGGACGTGCCGGTCATCGCGGTCGCCTACTTCGACCACTACGGGATGGACGCGCCGCTCTACGTGCTCGCCCACGACATGCTCTGGCTCGACCGGCGGACGGGCAACGTCTTCGACAAGGTGGGGTTCCTGCCGGCCACGCGGAAGAACGCGCACGCCGTACTGACCGGCGGGGGCACGACGATCGTCTTTCCGGGCGGCGACTACGACGTCTTCCGGCCGTCGCGGCTCGGCACCACCATCGACTTCGAGGGCCGCACGGGCTACGTCCGCACGGCGCTGGAGGCGAACGTGCCGATCGTGCCGGTCGTGACCATCGGTGGCCAGGAGCAGATGTACGTCCTGTGGCGCGGCGAGCTCCTGGCCAAGGTGCTCCAGCTGCAGAAGCTGCTGCGCACGAAGTACCTGCCGGTGGCGTTCGGCTTCCCGTTCGGGCTGACCTTCGCGTTCCCGCCGAACCTGCCGCTGCCGAGCAAGCTGGTCACCCAGGTGCTCGAGCCGATCGACATTCGCGCGGAGTTCGGCGAGGACCCCGACATCGCGGAGGTCGACGAGGTGGTCCGCGGCCGGATGCAGGAAGCGCTCGACGAGCTCGCGAAGCAGCGCCGGTTCCCGGTCCTGGGCTGAACGCCATGACCGCCGCCAAGCCCTGCCTGTTCTGCCAGATCGTCGCCGGCGAGGTCGACGCCGAGATCGTGCTCGACGAGACCGATTTCCTCGGCTTCCTCGACATCCGCCCGGTGTTCAAGGGTCACCTGCTGCTGGTGCCGCGCGAGCACGTGGTGACCCTGCCCGAGCTGCCGGCCGGGCTGCGCGACGGGTTCCTGGAGGCCGCCCAGCGGCTGGCGACGGCCGTGGTCTCCGAGCTCGGCGCCCAGGGCAGCTTCGTGGCCATGAACAACGTGGTCAGCCAGTCGGTGCCCCATCTGCACCTCCATGTGGTGCCGCGGACGAAGGGCGACGGGCTGCGTGGCTTCTTCTGGCCGCGCACCAAGTACGCCGAGGGCGAAGCGGCGGACTATGCAAGGCGACTACGGTCAGCATTGGAATGAAACGACTTCGGCTGGCCACAGACATCGGGCGAGGGAGCCTGGACGGTGGATGGTGGCCGCAGAGCCGCGACCTGGCCGCCGAGCTGATCGGGCTGGCTGCGGAGCTCGCGGAGCTCGGCACGATCGTGCGCGTCGAGGTCTCACCCGCCGACTGGGACGACCTGCCGCCGATCGCCCACGCGTTCACCAACGACGAAGACACCCATCGGATCGACGTGCAGCTCACGCCCGGCACGACCCTGCGCCTGCTCGTGGTGCCCCCGTCGATGACCGCCGACCAGGGGGAGGAGGCGCTGCTCGCAGCGGCCACCTACGGCTACGAGCACACAGCCGCGTCCCTGCTGGAGATAGTCAGCGAGTACCCCGACGTCGACCCACGAGACCAGTGGCTAGGGTGACGACGGACGTTTTCGCTGAGCAGGAGGCACTGATGGGTCGGTTCGACGGACGAGTAGCGGTGGTCACCGGAGCCGCACGAGGCATCGGTTTCGGCACCGCGACGCGGTTTGCCGAGGAGGGCGCCAGCGTCGCGATCATCGACCTCGACGAGTCGGCCGCCGCCGACGCGGCTGCCAAGCTGCCAGCCGGCAAGCACGTCGGCATCGGTGCCGACGTCAGCAACGCCGAGTCCGTGGACGCCGCGGTGACCCGCGTGGTCGAGGAGCTGGGCGGCATCCACATCCTCGTCAACAACGCCGGCATCACCCGCGACAACCTGCTCTTCAAGATGACCGAGGACGACTGGGACCTGGTCATGGGCGTGCACCTCAAGGGCGCGTTCCTGATGACCAGGGCCGCTCAGAAGCACTTCGTCGAGCAGAAGTACGGGAAGATCCTCAACCTCTCCAGCGTCTCCGCGCTGGGCAACCGCGGCCAGGCCAACTACTCGGCCGCGAAGATGGGGGTCCAGGGCTTCACGCGCACGCTCGGCATCGAGCTCGGCCCCTTCGGCATCAACGCCAACGCGATCGCCCCCGGCTTCATCGCGACGGAGATGACCGACGCCACCGCGGCCCGGCTGAAGATGGACGTGGACGAGTTCCGCAAGCTCAACGCGGAGGCCAACCCCGTGCGACGCGTCGGGTTCCCCGAGGACATCGCCGCAGCGGCCGCGTTCCTGTGCAGTGACGAGGCGTCGTACATCACCGGACAGACGTTGTACGTCGACGGCGGAGCCAAGCTCGGCTGATCGGCGCAGATCGAGACCGTGTGGCGTGTCGGCCAGTTCTGCCGACAGACCGGAGCCACACTGGAAGTCGACCAATTCAGTAGAGGATCGGAGTTTTTCCGTGCGATCCACACGCGTCCTCGCGGCCTTCTCGGCCGCACTCCTCACCAGCGGACTGGCCCTGGCCGGCTGCGGTGGCGGTGACGACTCAGACCCGCTGGCTGCGGGCGACGAGCCGGGGAGCAACGGCGAGTCAGTCGTGCTCGACACCTGGCCGCTCACCGGCGAGGAGCTGCCCGAGGGCAAGTCCGCCGCCAAGAAGCACCCGGTGCTGGTGCTGAAGATGGACAACACGCCGTCCAGCGCTCCCCAGGTCGGGCTCGGCTCGGCCGACCTCGTGGTCGAGGAACTGGTCGAAGGCGGAGTGACCCGCCTCGCGGCGTTCTACTACTCCGACCTCCCCCAGGAGGCCGGCCCGGTGCGGTCGATGCGGGCCAGCGACATCGGCATCGTCTCGCCGGTCGACGGCGACATGGTGACCAGTGGCGCGGCCTCGGTGACGATCTCCCGGATCAGCGACGCCGGCATCGACTTCCACTCCGAGGGCTCGCCCGGCCTGTTCCGCAACAGCAGCCGCTACGCGCCGTACGACCTCTTCGCCCACCTCGGTGAGGTGGCCGCTGAGATCAAGCAGAAGAGCGCTCGGCCGCACGACTACCTGCCCTGGGGCACGGCGGCCGACCTGCCGAAGGGCGCTCCGGTCACCACGCTCGCGGCCAGCTTCGGCGGCCACACGACCAACTGGGCCTTCCGCAAGGGCCACTACGTCAACGAGAACACCTACGCCGCCGACGGTGACGAGTTCCCCGCCGACTCGGTGCTGGTGCTGTCGGTGCCGGTGGGCGACGCGGGCTACACCGACCCGGCCGGCAACTCGGTGCCGGAGACCCAGTTCGAGGGCTCGGGCCCGGCGCTGCTCTTCCACGATGGTCGGCTGGTGAAGGGGACCTGGAGCAAGAAGGCGCTCGACTCCGCCGTCACGCTGAAGACCGACGCGGGCGACAAGCTCGCGGTGCCGGCGGGACGGGTCTGGATCGAGCTGCTCCCGCAGACCTCCGGGGGCATCACCTACAAGCCGTAGGGGTTCAGTCCTCCGACGGTTCCTCGTCCTCCTCGCCGCCGAACAGCGGCGGGAGCTCGATGCCGTCCTCGACCAGGGCCTGGATGCCGGCCAGCAGGAAGCCGACCGCGGCCTCGACCCGACGGGCGGCCAGCTCGGGGTCGTCCGAGGTGGCCACCACCTCTCCGGCGGCCGACATGGTGCCGAAGAAGATCCGGGCGAACGTCTGGAGCATCTCCTCGTCGAGCTCCCAGGTGCCGGCATTGAGCACCGAGCGGACGATCTCGACGACGTTGGCGAACGTCGAGCGCTCCTCCTGCTCGCGGAACCGCTCGTAGCCGAGCACCGATGGCCCCTCGGCGATCACGATCCTGCGGTAGCGCGGCTCCTGCACGATCGTGAGGAACGCC
The DNA here is from genome assembly GCA_963769475.1 of uncultured Actinomycetota bacterium. Taxonomy (GTDB): domain Bacteria; phylum Actinomycetota; class Actinomycetes; order Propionibacteriales; family Nocardioidaceae; genus Nocardioides. Next base: position 1,363,851 of record CAVYLX010000011.1, read on the forward strand.
TGCAGGCCAGCCAATGCCTTCTCCCACGGGTCGCGCTTGCCCTTGAGCGCCCGCTGGATGGTCTTGGACGCGTCGGCCTCGACCCGCTCGAAGACCGCCTCGAAGAGGGCCTGCTTGCCCGAGAAGTGGTGGTAGAGCGCGCCCTTGGTGACCCGGGCGCCGGCGACGATCATGTCGAGCGAGGCGTTGGCGTAGCCGTGGTCGGTGAAGAGGTCCTCCGCGACGTCGACCAGGGCCCGCTTGGTGGAGGCGGAGTACGCCGCCCGGCGGCTCGACCCCACGCTGGGCACCTTCGGGACGAGCTTGCTCACCGAGGACTTGGCCATCGGCCGAGCATAGGACCCCACCCCTGTCGTCACCTGTTACACAGCGGAAACCGAGGTGGCGGGAATCACGACTGAAATAGTTGGCATACCAGTAGTCGGGTCCATACCCTTGGTACGTACTCACGGTATGTGAGTCATCCATAAGGAGCTGACCATGACCTGGAAGTCCTTCCACAACCGGGGCGAGATCCTGCGCTCCGTGATCGCCACGGCGAACGTTCGCCGCGACGGCGTCCTACCCATGGACGTGGCCGGCGTGACCGAGACCTTCGGCGACGAGCTCACGCTCCTCGCCACCCTCCAGCTGAAGTGGCACACCCGCCTGGCCGGACACATCGAGCGCGAGCTGCTGGACCAGCCGCTGGACCTCGGTCGTGCCGTCGAGGCGGCCTGGGGTGCCGCAGCCGACGACCTGCCCGGCGTACGCCGGATCCTCGACCACTACCGGGCCGAGCCTCTCGACGAGGCGATGGCCGAAGCGATGAACAAGGCGACCGTCAAGGAGCACATGCTGCTGGCCACGATGGCCGGGCAGTCCAGCATCGACGACGCGAGCGCGGTGCCCGTGGGTGCCGCCCTGGAAACTCGGGCCAGGCACTCCCACCGCGGCGTCTCGACGCTTACCGTAGAGGCGAAGCAACCCAGCCTCCTCGAGCGTCTGAAGGCGGTCGTGGCGGCCTGATCCACGGACAACGGCCCCCCGAGCTGGTTTGGCAGCCTCGGAGTCGGCGCACCCTCCCTCCCCGCGTCGGCACCGGGGCTGTCGTACGCCCCGAGCCTGGGTCATGATGGCCCGGTGACAGAGACGGCAGCGGTGGTCAGCGAGGGGATGCTGCTGCTCGCGACACCGGCCCTGCTCGATCCCAACTTCGCCGAGACCGTCGTGCTGATGCTCGACGTCAACGACGACGGCGCCCTCGGCGTCGTGCTCAACCGGCCGACCGCCCTGGCGGTCTCCGAGGTGCTGGGCGGCTGGGCCGAGGTGGTCGCCGAGCCGGAGGTGCTCTTCCAGGGCGGGCCGGTCGAGACCGACGGCGCCCTGGCGGTGGCGATGCTCAGCGCCACGGTCGACGACAACGTCGGGTTCCGGGGAGTGTCCGGCCAGCTCGGACTGCTCGACCTCGATACGCCGGTCGAGCTGGTCACCGGGAGCCTCGACGGCTTGCGCATCTTCGCCGGCTACGCCGGCTGGGGCAGCGGTCAGCTCCAGGAGGAGATCGCCGAGGGGCACTGGTACGTCGTCCCGGGGCGGGCCGAGGACGTCTTCCGCAGCGACGCCAGCGACCTGTGGCGCGACGTGCTGCGGCGCCAGCCGGGCGATCTCGCGATGCACTCGACCCGGCCCGCGGACCCCGATCTGAACTGATCTCGATACGCCGCCTCGTCCCTCGGCGGCTACTCGATCACCGAAATCCCGGGAGTGACGCTGCTCGCGTTTTCCGGCTGTGCTGAGCGGGAGCGGCCGTTTCGCGTGTGACGGGGGCCACGCGCGGGGGTGCTCTCGACTTGAGACCCGGCAGGGGGCTCTGGCTGACTCGAGCTAGCAAACCGCTTGCAGGAGTTAGCGGTCCCCGACTGAAAGCACCCTTCTCTATGCGTCACCTAGCCCGTCTGCGCCTCGGCGCGCCCGCGATCCTGATGGCCGTGATCGGCGGCGTCGCCCTGACCGCGACGCCTGGCAGCACGACCGACGGCGCGACCGTCGCGGAGCCCGAGCTGCCGGAGTTTCACCTCGTCGCGGCCGAGCCCATCGCCCGCGAGCCTTGGCTGGTCCCGGTGCGCGGCTACCACCTGACCGGTCGCTTCGGCGCCGTCAGCGGTTACTGGTCCGCCGCCCACACCGGCCTCGACTTCGCCACCAGCATCGGCGCGCCGATCCGGTCCATCGCGACCGGAGTGGTCGTGTCGACGGCGTACGACGGCGCCTATGGCAACAAGACCGTCGTCCGGCTGACCGACGGCACCGAGGTCTGGTACTGCCACCAGGACACCCAGTCGGTGGTGCCCGGACAGAGCGTGCGCCGCGGCCAGGTGATCGGCACCGTCGGTGCGACCGGCAACGTCACCGGTCCCCATCTCCACCTCGAGATCCGACCCGGTGGGGGTGACCCCGTCGACCCGGAGCTGTCCCTGCAAAGGCATAGAGTGGAGCCGTGACTTCTTTCGGCTTCGGCTCCACCGCTGTCGACACCGATGTGCGCCAGGACGAGCGCACCGTCCCCACTGAGGACGGAGATCACGAGAAGTTCTCTCACTACGTCGACAAGGACAAGCTCACCGAGGCGATGGTGATGGGCACGCCCGTGGTCGCGCTCTGCGGCAAGGTGTGGGTGCCCAGCCGCGCCCCTGAGAAGTTCCCGGTCTGCCCGGAGTGCGAGGAGATCTGGAAGGGTCTCAAGCCCGAGGACAACGACGAGTGACGGGCGGCGACAGCGACCTCACCGCTGCCGCCCTCACCCCCGCGCTGACCCCGGCCTGGCCGGAGCGCGCGGCCTGGGGCACGGCACCTTCCCTGCGCGCCTGGCAGACGGCCGCGATGGCCGACTACGTCGGGCGCCAACCGCGTGACTTCCTGGCCGTCGCGACGCCGGGCGCGGGCAAGACGACCTTCGCTCTCTCGGTTGCCGCCGAGCTGATCGGCCGCCGGATCGTCGACCGGGTCACGATCGTGGCGCCGACCGAGCACCTCAAGCTGCAGTGGGCCGAGGCCGCGGCCCGGGCCGGCATCCCGATCGACCCGGCGTACTCCGCAGGCAAGGGCAAGATCTCCAGCGACTACCTCGGCATCGCGGTGACCTACGCCGGCGTCGCGGTCAACCCGCTGGCGATGCGGATCCGCACCGAGCGCTTCAAGACCCTGGTCATCCTCGACGAGGTGCACCACGCGGGCGACGCGCTGTCGTGGGGCGAGGGTGTGCGCGAGGCGTTCCAGCCCGCGACCCGGCGCCTCGCGCTGACCGGCACGCCGTTCCGGTCCGACGTGAACCCGATCCCGTTCGTCACCTACGCGCCCGGCGACGACGGCATCCCGCGCTCGGTCGCCGACTTCACCTATGGCTACGCCCAGGCGCTCTCCGACCATGTGGTGCGGCCGGTGATGTTCCTGGCCTACTCCGGGGAGATGCAGTGGCGCACCCGCGCCGGCGACGAGATCGCCGCGCGCCTGGGCGAGCCGCTGACCAAGGACCTGACCAACCAGGCCCTGCGCACCGCGCTGGACCCGGCCGGCTCGTGGGTGCCGTCGGTGCTGGCGGCTGCCGACAAGCGGCTCTCGGAGGTACGCCGCCACGTGCCCGACGCCGCCGGCCTGGTCATCGCCACCGACCAGGAGTCGGCCCGGGCCTACGCCAAGCTGCTCCGCACCGTCAGCGGTGAGGCGCCCGTCGTGGTGCTCTCCGACGAGAAGGCGGCGTCGAAGAAGATCGCCGACTTCACCACCTCGGACAAGCGCTGGATGGTGGCCGTCCGGATGGTGTCCGAGGGCGTCGACGTGCCCCGGCTGGCGGTCGGCGTCTACGCCACCACCACGGCCACGCCCTTGTTCTTCGCCCAGGCGATCGGCCGCTTCGTGCGGGCCCGCAACCGCGGCGAGTCCGCCTCGATCTTCCTGCCGTCGGTGCCGACCCTGCTGGGGTTCGCCTGCCGAGATGGAGCTCGAGCGCGACCACGTGCTGGGCCGCCGGATCACCGACGAGGACGACCTCTTCGCCGCCGAGAAGGAGCTGCTCGCCCGGGCCGAGGCCGGCGACACCGAGCCCGACGAGGGGCTGCCGTTCGAGGCGCTGGGCTCCGACGCGCAGTTCGACCACGTGCTCTACGACGGCGCCACCTTCGGCCACGAGGGCGAGGTGCAGGTCGGGTCGGAGGAGGAGATGGACTTCCTCGGCATCCCCGGCCTGCTCGAGCCCGGCCAGATGCGGGAGCTGCTCCAGAACCGGCAGAGCGAGCGGGCCCGCAAGCGCAAGAGCGACCCCGACGCCGACTCGGTGCGTCAGGTGTCGACCCACGAGCAGCTCGCGATCCTGCGCCGCGAGCTCAACGGCCTGGTCGCCGCGTGGCACCACCGCTCCGGGCAGGCGCACGGCATCACCCACGCGGCGCTGCGCAAGGAGTGCGGCGGTCCGGCCGCCGCCGTGGCCAACGCGGAGCAGCTCCAGGCGCGGATCGACCGGGTGCGCGAATGGGCTGCGCGCAAGAGCTCCTGACGCGTTGCAGGGATAGCATCCGAGGATGCCCGCCGAGACCTCGCAGACTCTCGATCGAGGGTTGCGGGCGCTCGAGGTGCTGGCGGGGGCGCACGGCGGCCTGACGGTCACCGAGCTGGCCGATCGGCTGGCGGTCAACCGCACCGTGGTCTACCGGCTGGTGACGACGCTCGAGCAGCACTCCCTGATCCGCAAGGACTCGCGCGGCCGGCTGCACGTCGGCCTCGGGCGTGCTGCCGCTGGCCGCGGCGGTGCAGCCCGTGCTGCGCGACGTCGCCGCGCCGGTGCTGCGCGAGCTGGCCGAGGGGCTGGGGTGCACCGCCCACCTCACCGTGGCCGACGGGGGAGAGGCGCTGGCGCTCGCGGTGGTCGAGCCGTCGTGGACCGACTTCCACGTCAGCTACCGGATCGGGGCCCGCCATCCGCTCGACCAGGGCGCGGCCGGCAAGGCGATCCTGCTCGGCCGTTCGTCGAGGTCGGACTCGGCGGCGTACGTGATGACGGCGGGGGAGCTGCAGCCGGGTGCCCGTGGCCTGGCCGCGCCGATCCTCGGGCTGGCCGGGCTGGAGGCCAGCGTCGGCATCGTCACCCTCGGCGACCTCGACGCCGACCAGGTCGGCGCGAAGGTCGTGGCCGCCGCGTCTCGGCTGGGCGGCCTCAGGCTAGCACGGCATAGCCGGGCGCCGGGGCCGGGCTGCGGCTCGATCCGGCGTACGTCGTCGACCTGGTGTCCGGCGGCGCAGGTCGCGACCACGGTCATGGCCGCGCCGCAGTCGCGGTGCCGGAACTCGACCGGCGGGCCCTCGGGGTCGGCGAGGTAGCGGTCGCCCCACTGTGCGATGGCGACCAGCACGGGGTAGAGGTCGAGGCCCTTCTGGGTCAGGCGGTACTCGTGGCGGGCGCGCTCGCCCGGCACCTGGTAGGGCTCCTTGCGCAGGAGGCCGTGGTCGACCAGGACGGCCGAGGCGGTCGGTGAGCACCTGCCGGGGGATCGCGGTGCGGCGCCGCATGTCGTCGAAGCGCCGGATGCCGTTGAAGACCTCGCGGATCACCACGAAGGTCCAGCGCTCGCCGAGGATCGCCATGGTGCGGCCGATCGTGCAGTTGTCGGCGGAGTACTTCAGGGCCGGGGGCGCGATCGTGGGGGGCGAGGTGGCCATGGTCACAGCCTAAGTCTCGTTGACAGACTCAGCAACCAAGGTGCAGGCTGGATCCATGACCCAGACCCAGGATCGCAACGAGCTGGACCTCGCGAGCATGGACGGCTACCAGCAGCTGCTGGCGATCTTCGAGGGCAGGCTCCCGCCGGCGCCGATCGCGGAGACCCTGGGCCTGATCAACTTCGACGGCGTGCCGGGCTCGATCAGCGTCGAGCTCGACCCCGAGCTCCGGCACTACAACCCGCTCGGCACCGTGCACGGGGGCGTCATCTCCACCCTGCTCGACACCGCTGCCGGCTGCTCCGTCCACTCGACGCTGAAGCCGGGCGAGGGCTACACCTCGCTCGACCTGACCGTGAAGTTCCTGCGGGCGGTCACGACCGAGTCGGGGCGGCTCCGGGCCGAGGGCTCGGTGCTCCAGCGGGGCGGCGTACGGCGCTGGCCCAGGCCCAGCTGTTCGACGGGTCGGGCAGGCTGGTCGCCCACGCGACCTCGACCTGCATGATCTTCACGCCCCAGGCCTGAGCTTGCGAAGGCCTGAAGGGGCGGGAGATCGAGTAGGGCTCGGCGCAGGCCGAGCTTGCGAGGCCAGCGCGACCCGGATCGAGATCAGTCCGTCGATCTGAGCGACGTGACCAGCGGAAGCACCCGGTAGGGCACCTGGGTGGCCAGGGCCATCACGGTCGAGGTGCGGGTGATGCCGGCGAAACCGACCACGCTGTCGATCACGCGTTGCAGGTCGCTGTTGCTGCGCGAGACGACCCGGCACCACATGTCGCCGGTGCCGGTGATCGTGTAGGCCTCCAGCACCTCGGGGATCCGCGCGAGGTGCTCGGCCACCACCTCGTGGCCGGCGCCCTGGGTGATCTCCAGGGTCAGGAACGCCATCACCGGGAAGCCCAGCGCCTCCGGTGACAGGTCCGGGCCCCACCCGGTGACCACGCCGGAGCGCTCGAGCTTGTCGAGCCGGGCCTGCACGGTGCCGCGGGCGACCCCGAGCCGGCGCGAGGCCTCCAGCACCCCGACCCGCGGGTCGTCGGCGAACAGATCGATCAGAGTGCGGTCCAGATCGTCCACGATGACCCCTCGTGCTGTGCAGATTGTCCAGTGTGTCGTCGTACTGTTGCACAGATTGCGCGGCCACGACACGGTATGCCTCATGACGCTGACCCCAGACGAGCTCAAGGCCGACCTCACCCTCGAGCAGCTCAAGGAGCTGGTCGGGCTGGTCGAGTACGACGCCAGCCGCGACGTGTTCCCGGTGACCGCCATGGACGCGGTCTGCTTCGTGGTCGGCAACGCCACCCAGACGGCGACGTTCTACCAGCTCGCGCTCGGCATGGAGCTCGAGGCGTACCGCGGTCCCGAGACCGGCACCCGCGACTCCAAGACCTACGTGCTGCGCTCGGGCAGCGCCCGGTTCGTCTTCACCGGCGGCGTCACGCCCGACAGCCCGGTGCTCGAGCACCACCGCCGGCACGGCGACGGCGTCGTCGACCTGGCGCTCGAGGTGCCCGACGTCGACCGCTGCATCACCCATGCGCGGTCGGTCGGCGCCACGATCCTCGAGGAGCCGCACGACGTCAGCGACGAGCACGGCACCGTGCGGATGGCCGCCATCGCGACGTACGGCCAGACCCGCCACACCCTGATCGACCGCAGCCGCTACACCGGCCCCTACCTGCCCGGCTTCGTCGCCCGCACCACCACGGTCGCGCGCCGCGAGGGCCACCCCGAAGCGGCTGTTCCAGGCCGTCGACCACTGCGTCGGCAACGTCGAGATCGGCCGGATGGACGAGTGGGTGGAGTTCTACAACAAGGTCATGGGCTTCACGAACATGGCGGAGTTCATCGGCGACGACATCGCCACCGACTACTCGGCGCTGATGTCCAAGGTCGTCGCCAGCGGCAACCACCGGGTGAAGTTCCCGCTCAACGAGCCGGCGGTGGCGAAGAAGAAGTCGCAGATCGACGAGTACCTCGAGTTCTACGACGGCGCCGGCTGCCAGCACATCGCGCTGGCCACCAACGACATCCTGCGCAGCGTCGACATCCTGCGCGACAACGGCATCGAGTTCCTCGACACCCCCGACTCCTACTACGACGACCCCGAGCTGCGCGCCCGGATCGGCGAGGTGCGGGTGCCGATCGAGGAGCTGAAGAAGCGCAAGATCCTGGTCGACCGCGACGAGGACGGCTACCTGCTCCAGATCTTCACCAAGCCGATGGGCGACCGGCCGACGGTGTTCTACGAGTTCATCGAGCGGCACGGCTCGCTGGGCTTCGGCAAGGGCAACTTCAAGGCGCTGTTCGAGGCGATCGAGCGCGAGCAGGACGCCCGCGGCAACCTCTGAGCGATGCAGCCTTTCGCTGCGGGCAGCGGAGCGCCGTCACAGCAGTTGGCTTTCACATGGCAGTGCGGGCAGAGCCAGCGCGTGGAGATCGGGTCGAACTCCTTGCCGCAGAAGTCGCAGGGCATGCGGCCGAGACTAGACTCGCGCCTCTCGGCCGCATGCCGTGCATCATTCGCCGGTGGTCAGCTCCAGGCGAGCCGGGCGGCAGCGCCTGGACCAGCCGCAGCCGGGCCAGCGCCGGGTGCTCGTCGAGCAGCTTGGCGCCGTTGGCCATCGACCGCAGCGCGGCCGTCTCGGCACGCGCGGCCTCCAGCTGCGCGGCACCGCGGGCCTTGGCCGTGACCAGCTCGGCGTACGCCGACCGCAGCTCGTGCGGCAGGATCACGTCCTTGACCACGACCTCGCGCACGGCGATGCCCACCTCGTCGCCCGCAGCGCGGGCCACCTCGGTGAGGGTGCGCGTGAGCTCGCGTCGGGCGTGGCGCACGATCGACTCGGCGTCGACGTCGAGCAGCGCCTCGCGCAGCGCGATCTGCACCGCGAGGTAGACCACGCGGTCCGGCTCGAGGGCAGCCTCGACGAACCGCTGTGGGTCCTCGATGCCCCAACGCACCGCGGCGGTGACGCGCACGGACACCCCGTCGGAGGTCAGCACCTCCTGCGGGGCGATGGTCTCGATGCGGTCGAGGACGAACACCGTCTGGTAGAGCGCGCGCCGACGACGACGGTGTCGACCGGGCTCGAGCACGCGCGTGCCGGCGCCGTCGACGTACTCGACGACGCGCTGGCTGTAGTGGACGGTGATGGTGGGGAACAGGGACATGGCTGCCTCCTCTCGTTGGTTGTGGTGCCGTGTCCAGGATTCAGTTGTGGGTTGTCGCGCTCGAACAGGTGGACGGCGACACGACGCGTCGCGGGGCACCGGTCGTCGTGCTGACCGATCCGGGCCGCTGGCGATGCGCCGCTGTTGTCGCCGTCCACCCGCCCTTGTGGTGGAGGGAGTCGAACCCCCAGCGCGTGAGCGCGGATGCCAGGACCTCTCTGCCAGAGAGGAGGAGGGTTGGGAGGTACAACGCGCAGTACCGGCCCCCAGGCACACCTGGCCGGCTGCTGATCTCGCCGTGGACGAGGGTAGGTGCTCGGGGCGCGGCCGCGCGACGGGTTATTCGCCCAGGGCGGAGAGCGGCACGCCGAGCTCGGTGGCGGCGCCCTCGAAGGCGTGCCAGGTGAACGACGCGAGGTAGCGGCTCACGCGTCGCTCGCGCGACATCGTCCGCTGCTCCAGCCACCACTCGCCGGTGTTGAGGCACAGCCCGACCAGGCTCTGCGCCCAGACGTCCGCGGCCGCGGTGTCGACGCCGGCCTGGCCCAGGGTGTTGCCGAGGATCCTGGCGACGGTGGAGGCGATCCGCGACTTCCCGTCGGCCAGCGGGTCCTCGCCCGGCCCGCGGCGGACGAGCAGCAGGAAGACCTGCTGGTGCTCCTCGATCACCTGCAGGTAGGCGTCGATCGCGCGGGCGATCCGGTCGCGCACGGGTCCGTCGCCGAGGATCGCCGGCACGAACGCCTCGAGCACCTCGTCGGCGGCGTAGATGCCGACCGCCGCGTGCAGCTCGTCCTTGTCGGCGAAGTAGCGGTAGAGCACCGGCTTGCTGACGCCGGCCTCGGCCGCGATCTCCGCGACGCGCACGTCGGCGCCGTGCTCGTCGATCGCGCGCACGGCGGCGGCGACCAGCTCGGCTCGGCGCCCCTCACGATGGCTGTCCCAACGCGAGGCGCGACCGTCGGGTTGGTCCTTGACCTCGGCTGCCACGCACAGCAGGTTATCGGGATGGCCACCTATGTCGGATTCCTGCGGGCGATCAACCTCGGTGCGAACCGCAAGTTCGCGAAGGGCGACATCGTCGCGGCCACCGAGGCGGCCGGGTTCACCGACGTGGCGACGCACATCAACACCGGCAACGTGCGGTTCACGACCACGCTGCGCTCGCGGGCCAAGATCGAGGACGCGCTGGAGAAGGCGTACGCCGAGCGGCAGGGGTTCGAGGTGCCGACGATCGTGTTCACCCAGGCCGAGATCTGCGAGATCGTCGACGACGCCGAGAAGGTGGCGGGCGACCACGGCGGCACCCACTACGTCTCCCTGCTGAAGGAGAAGCCCACCGCGGCCACCGCCAAGATGCTCGAGGAGCTCGGCGACGACCGGGACTTCGCGCGGGTGCGCGGACGGGCGGTGCACCTGCTGGTGATGGACCCCTACCACCACGCCCGGCTGAGCAACGCCGACGTGGAGAAGGCGCTCGGGGTGGCGACCAACCGCAACCTGCGGGTCATCCGGGCACTGGCTGAGAAGTGGTGCTGACGCGCTCGAGGGCGCGTACCTGCCGCGACAGCAAGGTCAGCAGGGCCAGCGCGACGTACGACGATCCCGGCCGACCAGCATCACCTTCTGCACGCCGAAGAGGATGGCGAGCGGGCCGAACGCGAGCTGGCCGACCGGGATGGCCACGAACGAGCCGAGCATGTCGTAGGAGTAGGCGCGCGAGAGCATCTCGTCGGGCACGTGCTCCTGCATGGCCAGGTCCCAGCCGAGGCCGAAGACCTGCACCCCGAACCCGGCAACGAACGCCGGCGACCACGGCGGCGACCAGCACGGGCTCCACGCCCGAGGACGATCATCGGCACGCCCTCGAGCGACACCGCGAGCATGCCCCACAGCAGCGGTCTCCGCAGGTGCATCCGGATGAGTCACCAGCGAGCACACGAGGAACCCCACGGCCTGCGCCGAGCGGATCAGTCCCCACCCGCTCTCGCCGATGTCGCTCTGGATGGCCAGCACCGGCCCGAGGGTGTTGAAAGCGCCGGCGGTGATCGCGTTGAGCAAGCCGAACGACGCCACCACGACCCACAGCCACGTCGTCGAGGTGAGGTAGGTCCAGCCCTCGCGCAGGTCGGCGAGCACGCCGGGCTTCTCCTCGCGGGGCAGGGGCGGCGGGATCTGCACCAGCGCGAGCAGCAGCGTGGCGGCGAGGTAGGTGGCACCGTCGACCGCGAGGGCCCAGCCGGGCCCGATGGTGACCACGAGCACGCCGCTGATCGCGGGCCCGAGGACCATCAGCGCGTTCTCGGGCACCGCGAGCAGCAGGTTGGCCTCCTTGAGCTGCTCGCGCGGCACGAGCTGGGGGAGGATGCCGGCCATGGCCGGCATGCCCGCCGCCGTCGCCGTCCCGTTGAGGGCGGCCAGCACCACCATGTGCCACAGCTCCGCTGTGTCGGTGATGACCAGGGCTGCCATCGCGAGCTGGCTCACCGCGGAGGCGACATTGGTGGACTGCATGACCAGGGTCCGCCCGAACCGGTCGGCCAGCACGCCACCGGCCAGGATGAAGATCACCATCGGGATGCTGTAGGCGGCCAGCACCGTGCCGAGTGCGGTGGCCGAGTCGCTGACCTCCAGCACGGCGAAGGCCAGCGCGACACCGGCCATGGTCGTGCCTGCCCGGTCGACCAGCCGGGAGAGGAAGTAGTAGCGGAAGTTCGGCTCGCGCAGCGGCGCGAGCGTCTGCCGGCGGGTCATCGCTCCATCCGGAACGCCGCAACGGTGAGGTTGGTCTTGAGCGCGCCCTTGGTGCGTGGTCGCTGAGCTTGTTCGTGGACAAGCAGCGAGGCCCGCTTCACGAGCTCGGTCGCCTCCTGCCACACCTCGGGGCTGACCCAGAGCTCGGCGTCGGTGAACACGGCGGGCGGGTCGGGGTGGCGGTGCTCGAACCGGCGGACGAGCTCCTTCCCCATGGACCGACCTGCGCGGCGAGCTCCTTGGCTCGGGCGTCTCGGAGCGGTCGACGGGTGGCGGTAGCGCTTGGCCGTCCCGCCCCTGATCTGCTCCTCACCCTCGACCACGATCAGCTCGGCGTCGGCGAGCAGTCGCAGGTGGTACGACGCGTTGGCGTGCGTGATGCCCAGCTCGCGGGCCACCTCAGCGGCACTCATCGCCGAAGCGGTCAGCAGCGAGAGCATCTGCAGCCGGAGCGGATGCGCCAGTGACCGCAGCCGCACGATCTCGTCCATGACGACCTCCCAAGGGTTGTTGGGGAGTCTGCCCGACGTGACGGCGTACTGTCAAACGTTTCTTGGGGGGTTCGTCGCCGTGCTCCATGGAACACGCTGTTGACGACTCGTTCCACGCCGTTGCGCGGCGTGGAAGACCGGTGGACAGCGTGTTACATGCGGAAGCGCGCGCCAGCTCACTCCCCGCGGAAGACCGGCTTACGGCGCTCGGTGAAGGCCCGCATGCCTTCGGCCATGTCGGCGGTGCGCATGAGCACGGTCTGGCCGGTGCGCTCGCGCTCGAGGGCGCCGTTGAGCTCGGTGAGGGTGGCTGCGTTGATCGCGCGCTTGGTGGCGGCCAGGGCGAGGGGCGGGCCGGCGGCGAGCCGGCGCACCAGCTTCGCCACCACCTCGTCGAACTCCTCGTCGGAGGTCAGGTGGGTGATCAGGCCGGCGTCGTAGGCCTCCTGTGCGGTGAGCGGCTCGGCGAGCAGGGCCATCCGCATCGCGCGGGCCCGGCCGATCGACGCGGCGACCGTCGCCGAGGCACCGCCGTCGGGCATCAGGCCGACGCGGGCGAAGGCCAGCAGGAACGACGCCGACTGCTTGGCCACCACGATGTCGGCCGCCAGCGCAGCAGAGCAACCGACGCCGGCGGCGACCCCGTTGACCGCCGCGACGACCGGCTTGTCGAGGTTGATGATGGCCCGGATGATCCGGTTGGCCCGGTCCATCGCGGTGACGTCGAAGTGCTCGTGCGCGTTCTCACCGGAGATGTCGGCGCCGGTCGAGAAGGCCGCTCCGGTGCCGGTCATCACCACCACGCGTACGTCGTCACGCGCGACGGCCTCCTCCGCGAGCTCGGCGAGCTCGTCGGCCATCTCGCCGGTCATCGCGTTGAACACGTGGGGGCGATTCAGGGTCAGCCACAGGGCGCCGTCGTCGACGCGCACCTCGAGGTCCGGACCAACGCTGCCTGAGCTCATGGAGGGGAGTGTGCCACCATGAGCCTGTGTCCGCCGCCAGCCCGGTTGAGGTCGAACCTGACCTCACTCCTGACGAGATCACGGTCCTCGCGACGCCGTGGGTCACCATCGTCTGGAACGATCCGGTGAACCTGATGTCGTACGTCACCTACGTCTTCCAGAAGCACTTCGGCTACGCCAAGAAGAAGGCCGAGAAGCTGATGCGAGAGGTCCACGAGGACGGCAAGTCGGTGGTCAGCACCGGCAGCCGCGAGGAGATGGAACGCGACGTGCAGGCGATGCACGAGTACGGCCTGTGGGCCACTTTGCAGAAGCAGGAGTAGACCGACGTGAGTGGCTTCACGCGCCATCGCCGCAGCCAGCGGGTCATCGCCAACTTCACCGGGTTCGAGGCGGACCTGCTGCGCTCGTTGGCCTCCCAGCTGGTCGAGCTGTTGCGTAACGAGGCCGCGGTGCCGCGCGACGACCAGGACCCGTTCGAGGCGATGATGGACTTCTCCGGTCCCACCGCGGAGCCCGACGATCCCGTCCTCGCCCGGCTGTTCCCCACGGCGTACGCCGAGGACGAGGAGGCCGCCTCGGAGTTCCGGCGGTTCACCGAGGGCACGCTGCGCGACGGCAAGGCGCGGGCCGCGATCACGATCATCGACGCCCTCGAGGAGGCCGGCCTGCCGCCGCAGCTGACCGAGGACGGGCTGATCATCGACGTCGAGCTCGACCCGCCGTCGGCGGAGATCTGGATGCGCTCCTTCACCGACCTGCGGCTGGCCCTGGCCACCCGGCTCGGTGTCGAGGAGGGCGACGAGGAGTACTGGCTGGCGCTGCCCGACGACGACCCCCGCGCCCAGGCGCACGACATCTACGAGTGGGTCGGCTACCTGCAGGAGACGCTGGTCCAGTCGCTGGAGGACTGACCGTCGGTCGCGAGCGACCGCCTACCCTGGCATCGTGCTGACGATCGACCAGGCGACGTACGACGCCATCGTGGCCCACGCCAAGCGCGACCACCCCGACGAGGCCTGCGGGATCGTGGCCGGCCCCGAGGGCAGCGACCGCCCCGAGCGGTACGTCGAGATGGTCAACGCCGCGGGCAGCCCGACGTTCTACGAGTTCGACTCCACCGATCTCTTCCAGCTCTACAAGGAGATGGACGCGAACGACGAGGAGCCGGTCGTGATCTACCACTCGCACACCGCGACCGAGGCCTACCCGAGCGTCACCGACATCGGCCTGGCCAGCGAGCCCGGCGCGCACTATGTGCTGGTCAGCACGCGCGAGCACGGGAATAACGAGGGCCCGGTGGAGTTCAGGTCCTACAGAATCGTCGACGGCGTCGTGACCGAGGAAGAGGTCAACGTCGTGGCCCAACTGAGGAGCAGCGTGTAATGGCCATCGAGGTCCGGATCCCCACCATCCTGCGCACCTACACCGCGGGCGAGAAGGCCGTCACGGCCGACGGTGCGAGCCTGAGTGCTCTCATCGACGACCTCGAGGCCAACCACGCCGGCATCAAGGAGCGTCTCATCGAGGATGGCGAGCTCCGCCGGTTCGTGAACGTCTACATCAACGACGAGGACGTCCGGTTCATCGGTGGTCTCGAGGCAGAGCTCAGCGACGGCGACCAGGTCGTGGTCCTGCCCGCCGTCGCTGGCGGCTGACTCAGGCCCTGGTCCCGACCGCGACCAGGTACTCCTTCTCGAAGCGCGCCTGGTCCGGCGTGCCGCGGTCCCACTTGTCGCAGAACTCGTCGACGGCCGCGTCGAACGCGCCGTCCTGACCGTTCTTGACGGCGTTCGCCCGCGCGGCGATGGTCGGGCCGTAGTAGGCCTTGAAGTGCTCGCCGTAGTCGCGGGCGTTCTGGAAGGCCGTGATCTCGAGGTTGTCCCGCTCGAGGGTCTCGAAGCTCACCCGCCCACCGAACAGCCCCTGCACGTGCTCCTCGCTGCCCCAGAGCGGCGGCGACGAGGCTCCCGGCGGCGGCGGTGCCGCGAACGGCTTCATGGTGGCGAACAGGTTGCCGATCATGCCCTCGGGCGTCCAGCTGAGCAGGGCGATCTTCCCGCCCGGCCGGCAGACCCGCACCAGCTCGTCGGCGGCTGCCTGGTGGTGCGGCGCGAACATGACGCCGATCGACGACATCACGACGTCGAACGACTCATCCTCGAACGGCAGGTTCTCGGCGTCGGCCGGCGTCCAGGTGATGTCGAGGCCGGCGGCCTCGGGGCGGGCCTGGCCCGCTTCGAGCAGCTCGGGGGTCAGGTCGCTGGCGGTGACCTTGGCGCC
Source organism: uncultured Actinomycetota bacterium (assembly GCA_963769475.1). Taxonomy (GTDB): domain Bacteria; phylum Actinomycetota; class Actinomycetes; order Propionibacteriales; family Nocardioidaceae; genus Nocardioides. The sequence continues at coordinate 1,379,212 of CAVYLX010000011.1, forward strand.
GAGCTGGGCGGCGGGGATCGCCGCGTTGCCGGTGCCGGAGGCCACGTCGAGGACGCGCTGGCCGGGCTCGATCCCGGCCGCGTTGACCAGCCGGGGTCCCAGTGGCAGGAGGAACGTGTCCACCATCAGCGGGTAGTTGCCCGACGCCCACATTCCGGCGTGCTTGGTCTTCAGCTCGTCGTACCCAAGTCCTGTAGTCATTGTGTGTTGCCCTTTCGTTGAGGTCGGCTGCCAGCGTGCCCTTTGGTAAGTCCGCAACGCATCGGGCGAAATCCCCATCTCGTGCCCTTACCATGCCCCCATGGAGGGACTCGCGGAGCTCGGCGCGGGACAGCGCTCCCTCGAGGAAGCCCGCTGGGACGAAGCGCGGCAGGCATTCGAGGCCGTGCTCGCGCGCGGCGAGTCCGCGGAGGCACGCGACGGGCTCGGCCTGGCCCTGTGGTTCACCGGCGAGATCGCCGAGGCCATCAGCTCACGCGAGCACGCCTTCGGCTTGTACGTCGACGCCGGCAGCTGCGACGACGCGGCGAGGACCGCTGTGTGGGTCTCCCACCAGCACTACGTCGCTGGACGCGCTTCGGCGTCGCGGGGGTGGCTGGCCCGGGCCGACCGGGCTCTCGAAGGCCTGCCCGACTGCGCGGGACACGGATGGGTCGCCGTGGAGCGGGCCCGCCACGCCACCAACGTGGCCGACCAGATCGCACATGCCACCCACGCGGTGGAGGTCGCGCGGCGCAGTCGAGCCGACGACCTCGAGGTCTTCGCGGTGAGCCTGCTGGGCCGGGCCGAGATGTCCGCGGGTCGCGTGGAGCGCGGCATGGCCCTGCTCGAGGAGGCGATGGCAGCAGCGACGGCCGGCAGGGTGCGCAACGTGCACACCCTGGCCGAGGCCTACTGCAACCTGATCATGGCCGCCACCAGCGCCGGGGAGTGGGAGCGTGCCACCGAGTGGTGCGAGCTGGTCGACGAGTTCGCCCGCAAGAACGAGGCGGCGCCGCTGTTCGGCACCTGTCGCTCGGTCCACGCCGACGTGCTCGTCGCCACCGGACACTGGCCCGAGGCCGAGCGGGCGCTGGAGGCGTCGCTGGCGACGCACGCGCGCTACGTGCCGGAGATGGGGGCGCCCACCGTCGCCGCGCTGGCGGAGCTGCGGGTGAGGCAGGGACGGCTGGCGGAGGCCGAGCAGCTGCTGGCCGGCCGGGAGGAGCACCCGTCGTCGCTCCGGGCTCTGGCCCTGCTGCGGATCGCGGAGGGCCGACCCCAGGCGGCGGTCTCGCTCATCGAGCGCGGCGTGGTCGCTGCCGAGGGCGATGCCATCCGGACCACCCAGCAGCTGGCGGTGCTCGTCGACGCCCGACTCGCCAGCGACGACCTGGCCGGAGCGCGGGAGGCGGCCGAGCAGCTCAAGGACCTCGCCGCCGCGTGCGGCATGCGGCTGACCACGGCCCAGGCCGAGCTCACCGCCGCCAGGGTGGCCCGGGCAGCCGGAAATCTCGAGGAGGCGGCGAAGCCGGCCAGCCGGGCGCTGGCCGCGTTCCTCGCGCTGGCCATGCCGCTCGACGCTGGGGAGGCGCGCCTCGAGCTGGCGCACGCCCTGGCAGCCAAGGCGCCGGAGGCCGCGATCGACGAGGCCAGGACGGCGCTCGCAGGGTTCCGCGAGCTCGGCGCCGCGCGCGCCACCGACGCGGCTTCCGCGCTGGTGCGCGAGCTGGGCGGCAGCACGGGCGGGCGGTCGCACACCGACGGCATCCTCACCGCCCGCGAGGAGGAGGTGCTCGAGCTGATCGCCCTGGGCATGTCCAACGCCCGGATCGCCGAGACGCTGGTGATCAGCGAGAAGACGGCCGGCCACCACGTCAGCCACATCCTCAGCAAGCTGGGCGTGAGCAACCGCACCGAGGCCGCGGGCTACGTGAGCCGGGTCAGCCCAGGATCCCTCGCTCGTACGCCGTCGCCACGGCCGCAGCTCGATCCGTGACGCCGAGCTTCTCGTAGACATGCGCGAGGTGCGTCTTGACCGTCGCCTCGCTCACGAACAGCACCTCGGCGGTCGCCCGCACCGCGGCGACCAGGGTCTCGGTCGGAGAGTCCTTGAGCAGGTAGCCGGTGGCTCCGGCCTCGATGGCGGCCACGGTGTCGGAGTCCGTGTCGTACGTCGTCAGTACCAGCACCGACGCCCGCAACCCGAGGCGCTGCATCTCGCGCACGGCATCAACCCCTCCGCCGCCGGGTATCCGCAGGTCCATCACCACGACGTCGGGGTCCAGCGAGGCCGTCAACCGGACCGCGTCGACCCCGTTGTCGGCATCGCCGACCACCTCGAAGCCGTCGACCGCTGACAGCATGCTGATCACTCCGTCCCGCACGACCGGATGGTCGTCGACGACGAGGATGGTGATCACGCCGCACCCCTCGCGAGGGCGGGAAGCCGCATCGAGATCGCGGTGCCGTGTCCGGGCTCGGTCTCGACGGCCAGGGCGCCGGCGAGGCGCTCGGTGCGCTGCCGAATGCCCCGCAGGCCGAAGGAGCGAGGTCCGGGCGGGTGATCGGCCTCGAAGCCCACGCCGTCGTCGCGCACGTCGAGGATCACCTCGTCGTCCTCGTAGCTCAGGGTGATGCCGACGCGCTGCGCGCGGGCGTGCTTCGCGACGTTCGCGAGCGCCTCTTGGGTGACCCGCAGCACCGTGGCCTCGACCTCGGGATGGAGCGGGCGCACCTCGCCGGTCACGACCAGGTCGGCCTTGGAGCCATGGTCGCCGGCCCAGGCCTCGACGAGGGCCTGCACGGCCTGGCCCAGGTCGGTCTCCGACAGTGCGCAGGCCGTGGCGTCGACCTGGACGGCGGGCTCGTTGGGCATGGAACCAGCCTGGCGCTCGACCCCGTCTCGCACATCGGGCAACCAGGGGCAAACGGGGTCATCCCATCGGTGGATGTCATCCTGGGTGCATGCGTTACGACAACCTGCTCGCGTCCGTGGGCGGCACGCCGCTCGTCGGCCTGCCGCGGCTGTCGCCGAGCCCGGACGTGCGCCTGTGGGCGAAGCTGGAGGACCGCAACCCCACCGGCTCGATCAAGGACCGCCCGGCGCTGAAGATGATCGAGGAGGCGGAGAAGGACGGGCTGCTCCGGCCCGGCTGCACGATCCTCGAGCCGACGTCCGGCAACACCGGCATCTCGCTTGCCATGGCCGCCAAGCTCAAGGGCTACCGGATCGTCTGCGTGATGCCGGAGAACACGTCGGTGGAGCGCCGCCAGCTGCTCACGATGTGGGGCGCCGAGATCGTGTCGTCGCCGGCTGCCGGCGGCTCCAACGAGGCCGTGCGGGTCGCCAAGCAGGTCGCTGCCGAGCACCCCGACTGGGTGATGCTCTACCAGTACGGCAACCCGGCCAACGCCCTCGCGCACCAGGAGGGCACCGGCCCCGAGCTGCTCGCCGACCTGCCGTCGATCACGCACTTCGTCGCCGGGCTCGGCACCACCGGCACCCTGATGGGCGTCTCCCGCTACTTCCGGGAGGCCAAGCCGGACGTGAAGATCATCGCTGCGGAGCCGCGCTACGGCGAGCTCGTCTACGGGCTGCGCAACCTCGACGAGGGCTTCGTCCCGGAGCTCTACGACGCCAGCCTGATCGACTCGCGCTTCTCGGTCGGGCCGCGCGACGCCGTACGCCGGACCCGGGAGCTGCTCGAGCTCGAGGGCATCTTCGCCGGCATCTCCACGGGCGCGATCCTGCACGCCGCGCTCGGCCAGGCCACCAAGGCGGTCAAGGCGGGGGAGACCGCCGACATCGCGTTCGTGGTCGCCGACGGCGGCTGGAAGTACCTCTCCACCGGCGCCTACGAAGGCACCGTCGACGAGGCGGAGGACCGCCTCGAGGGCCAGCTCTGGGCGTGACCGCCTGGACCGCCTAGACGGGCAGCACCGGTCGGGCCGGCACCGGCGTGGAGACCACGAAGGAGCTGGTGGTCTGACCGTGCACGAGGAAGCTGTCGAGCACCGCCTCCAGGTCCTCGATCCGCGCGACGTGCACCTTGAGCAGGAAGCAGTCCTCGCCCGAGATCCGGTGGCACTCGCTGACCTGAGGGGTTCGCTCGGCCAGCTCCGCGAGCTTCGGCAGCTGCCCGGGCCCGGGCCGGATCCGCACCCAGGCGGCGACCGGGAGGCCGATGGCCGCGGGATCGATGTCCAGCCGGTAGCCGCGGATCACGCCCGCTTCCTCGAGCCGGGTGACCCGCTCGCGCACCGCGGGTGCGGACATGCCGACCTGCCGGCCGAGCTCGACCATGCTGGCCCGCGGGTTGCGCGCTGAGGGCGGCCAGGAGGCCGCGATTGGTGGCGTCGAGGAGCGGATCGTCGTTCTGTAGGCGATCATCCCGCTTGGCGATATTTCGAACCATCAGAACTCCTGTTGCGCCTTCGATCATGCCTGGGTATACCCCGGGATCCTTTCTAGTCTAAGGCCATGACCACCGTCCAGGAGCGCGTGCCGCCGCACGCCTACTTCGCGGTGAGCGCCGTCTTCCACTACCTGGGCCCGGCCTTCGCGGTCCTGCTGTTCGTCCGGATCGACGTGCTGGGGGTGGCCTGGCTGCGGATCGCGGTCGCGGCCCTGGTCTTCGCCCTGTGGCGCCGCCCGTGGCGGCTCTGGGGGTCGCTCGACCGCGCCACCCGGCGGCTCCTGCTCGCCTGGGGAGTGGTGCTGGCGGTGATGAACTCGTGCTTCTACCTGGCCATCGACCGGCTGCCGCTGGGCACCGTCGCGGCGATCGAGTTCCTGCCGGTGATCGCCCTCGCGGCAGGAGCGGCCCGATCGCGTCGCAACGTGACCGCGCTGCTGCTCGCGGTGGGCGGGGTCTACCTGCTGACCGACGTGCACCTGGTCGGCGACCCGCTCGGCCTGGCGTTCGCGGCGGCCAACGCAGTGCTGTTCGGGCTCTACATCGGTCTCGGGCACAGGGTCGCGACGAGCGGTCAGGTCGAGGGCATCGACGGGCTCGCCCTCGCCATGATGATCGCCGCGATGGTCGCGCTGCCGGTCGGCATCACCGACGCCGTCCCCGCGATCAACGACCTGGTCGCCCTGGCCGCGGCAGTCGGGGTCGGGATCTCGTCGTCGGTGATCCCCTACGTCTGCGACCAGCTCGCGATGGCCCGGCTGGCGCGGGCGACGTACTCGCTCCTGGTCAGCCTGCTGCCCGCCACCGCGACCGTCCTCGGCGCTGTCGTGCTCTCCCAGGTCCCGACCGTCCTCGAGCTGCTCGGCGTCGCACTGGTCATCGCCGGCGTAGCCGTGCACCGACCTCCCGAAAGGCCCCACCATGTCGAGCCGCATCATGTCCCTCCCGATCGACTGCACCGACGCCGAGAATCTCGGGGCGTTCTGGGCTGACGTGCTCGGCTGGGAGGTCTCGGGCCGGGGTTGGCAGAAGACGGAGCACGGCCCCGACGGGGTCACCATCGCGCCGGCCGAGGGAGGGACCTTCGAGATCGACTTCCGCTGGGTGCCGGACGGGTTGCCGACCGGCAAGAACCGGATCCACCTGGACATCAACCCCGAGGACCGCGACCAGGAGAGCGAGCTGAAGCGGCTCCTCGAGCTGGGTGCGACCCCGGTGGACGTCGGTCAGCGCGCCGACTCGACCTGGCACGTGCTGGCCGACCCGGAGGGCAATGTCTTCTGCCTGTGCCGCCGGCAGGTCAGCTGACGCTGAGCAGCTGCTTGACGTCGAACTTGCTGTCCGGCACCGGGCCCAGGCTGAGCAGGTCGAGGGCGAGGTTCGCCAGGTCGCCGTTGCGGATCGGCTGCCGCCCGGAGTAGAGGACTCGCTTGCGCCCGGGATCCGCGTACGTCGGGTTCATCGCGTAGAGATCGCCGTGGATGACGCCGGAACCCCAGACCACGAACGGGATCCGGTAGTTCACGTACTTCGTGGCGTCGTAGTGACCGCGGGTGCCCTTGCCGCCGTGGTCGGCGGTCAGGATGACCACGGTGCCGGCGAGCTCGGGATGAGTCTCGATCGCCTCGATCAGCTGGCCGACCATGCCGTCGACCTGCTGTACGGCGTTGAGGTACGCCGGCGACATGAAGCCCTCGGCATGGCCGACGGCGTCGGCGTGCCCGAAGTGCACGAACGTGAAGTCGCGCGCACCCGTGACCAGGTCGGTGCGGGCCGCCTTCATCACGTTCAGGTCGTCGCCGTCGCGGATCAGCATGCGGTCGATGTCGGCGTTCCACGAGCGGTTGAAGATCGAGAACTTCTGCTTCGCCCCGAAGAACGCCGTCGAGCCCGCCGCGTGCGCGACCGTGAACACCGAGTCGACGGCTTCGCCTGCCGCAGCCTGCACGGTCGTGCCGGGACGATGGACGTTCCAGGTGACGCCGTGGCCGTTGCGCGCGGCCAGGACCCGGCGCCCGGTGACCATGCTGGTGTGGTTGGGCAGCGTCTCCGTCTCCTCGACCTGGCTCCGGGCGTTGAGCGTGAAGGCTCCCTCGGCCATCAGGCGGTGCAGGACCGGCGCGCGCTCGGGGCCGAGCTTGCTCAGTGCAGTCGGGTTGAGTGCGTCGATCGAGATCGCGAGCACGTGCGGCTCGGGTCCTCGGGGTGCCGGAAGGGGCTCGGAGGCGGAGGTGGCGGCCGGGCCCGGCCCGACCAGCGCGAGGCTGACGAGCAGCGCACAGGCGCCCGCGATCCGAGTCTTCTGCACCGACTGAGCGTACGGGATCAGGGGAGGGAGACGCGCGACACAATGCGCTGATCCCCTCGACGGCTTAGCCTTGCCTGTTGTGCCAGCCGTGAGCCCCGCGATCATCGATGCCCCGATCGGCATCTTCGACTCCGGATTCGGTGGACTCACGGTGGCCCGCTCGGTGATCGACCAGCTTCCGCACGAGTCGCTGCTCTACGTCGGCGACACCGCCCGCCAGCCCTACGGGCCGAAACCGATCGCCGAGGTGCGCGAGTACGCGCTCGAGTGTCTCGACCACCTGGTCCACCAGGGCGTGAAGGCGCTGGTGATCGCGTGCAACTCCGCCAGCGCCGCGATGCTCCGCGACGCCCGCGAGCGCTACGAGGTGCCGGTCGTCGAGGTGATCCTGCCCGCCGCGCGGCGGGCCGTGGCCGCGAGCCGCAACAGCCGGATCGGGGTGATCTGCACCCGCTCGACCGCCGAGTCGCGTGCCTACGACGACGCCTTCGCTGCCGCGCCGCACCTGAGCGTGCACACCCAGCCGTGCCCGAAGTTCGTCGACTTCGTCGAGGCCGGCGTGACCAGCGGCGACGACCTGCTCGCCGCAGCGCACGAGTACCTCGACCCGCTGACCGACGCCGGCGTGGACACGCTGATCCTCGGCTGCACGCACTACCCGCTGCTGACCGGCGTCATCTCCTACGTGATGGGCGACGACGTGACCCTGGTCAGCAGCGCCGAGGAGTGCGCCAAGGACGTCTACAAGATGCTCGCCGACACCGGGCTGATGCGGCCCGGTGGGGAGCCGGCGTACTCCTTCTCGACCACAGGGTCGCCCGAGGAGTTCGAGACCATCGGCCGCCGATTCCTGGGCCCGGAGATGGTGGCGGCCGGCCAGTTCGCCGGGGGGCTCGCATGAGGCTCACCGTGATCGGCTGCTCCGGTTCCTACCCGGGCCCGGACTCCGCGGCCAGCTGCTACCTGCTCGAGGCGGACCACGACGGCCGCTCGTGGCGGGTGCTGCTCGAGCTGGGCAACGGCTCGCTCGGCCCGCTCCACAACTACATCGACCCGCTGACCGTCGACGCGGTGCTGGTCAGCCACCTGCACTCCGACCACTGCCTGGACCTGTGCGGCTTCTACGTGATGCGCAAGTACAACCCCCTGGGGCCGCAGCCGCGGATCCCCGTCTGGGGACCGCCCGACACCGCCGACCGGATGGCCCGCGCCTACGACCTGCCGCTCGACCCGGGCATGCACGAGGAGTTCGAGTTCCTGGTGTTCGACGGTGTCTTCTCGATCGGGCCGTTCACGATCGAGCCGATCGAGGTCGACCACCCGGTCGACGCCTACGGCCTGCGGATCTCGGCCGACGGAGCCACGATCGGCTACAGCGGCGACACCGGCCCGTGCACCGGGTTCGACCAGGTCGCGGCCGGCACCCAGCTGCTGCTCGCGGAGGCGTCGTTCCGCCAGAGCGACGACAACCCGGCGCACCTGCATCTCACCGGCACCGACTGCGCCGACGCGGCTACCCGCGGAGGAGCCGAGCGGCTGGTGGTCACCCACATCCCGCCGTGGCACGACAAGAAGTACGCGCTGGCCGAGGCCGAGGCGGCCTTCGACGGGCCGGTCGAGCTGGCGCGGCCCGGGGCGGTCTACGAGTTCTGATCCAGCCCGGCGTCGTGGACGCAGATGGCGATCTGGACGCGGTTGGTGACCACGAGCTTCTCGAACAGCCGCGACACGTGCGCCTTGACCGTCGGCACCGAGAGGTAGAGGTCCTTCGCGATCTCGGCGTTGCTGAGGCCGCGGCCCACCGCCCGGGCCACGTCGAGCTCCCGCTCGGTCAGCACCGAGAGCCGCTTCCTCGCCTCGGCGGACCGGTCGTCGCCTGCGTCGCTGCGCACCCGGTCGATCAGGGTGCGGGTCACCGACGGTGACAGCATCGGGTCGCCCGCGGCGACCTTGCGGATCGCGTCGAGGATGGCCGTCGGAGGGGTGTCCTTGAGCAGGAAGCCGTCGGCGCCCGCGGCCAGCGCGCCGAGGACGTGCTCGTCGGCGTCGAAGGTGGTCAGCACGATCACCCGCGGCGGGTCCGGCCGCGCGTGCAGCTCGCGGGTGGCGCCGAGACCATCGAGCACGGGCATCCGGATGTCCATCAGGATCACGTCGGGGGACAGGGTCTTGGCCTGCTCGACGCCCTGACGGCCGTCGGGGGCCTCGCCGACCACCTCGACGTCCGGCTGACCGCCGAGCATGAGGCTCAGGGCCGACCGCACCAACGGATCGTCGTCGACGATCAGCACCCGGATTTTCACGCCGCCCACGGTATCCATCCCTTCAGGACGAACGACTGCCCGTCGCGCCGGTGCTCCAGCCGGCCGCCGCGGAGCTCGGCGCGCTCGGACAGCCCGATCAGGCCGAGACCCGCACCGGGTGTCGAGCTCGGCCCGAAGCCCAGCGGGTTGCGCAGCTGGAAGTCGATGCCGTCGTCGGGACTGCCGCCGACCTCGACGGTCAGCAGCGCGCCGGGTGCGTGCTTGCGGGCGTTGGTGATGCCCTCCTGGATGATCCGGTAGAGCGTCCGGCCGACCACGTCCGGTACGGACTCGGCCGGGTCGATGCGGTCGAGGTACTCGACGTGGAGGCCGGACTCGCGGGCCTCCTCGACCAGGCCGGGCAGGTCGGCGTACGTCGGCTGCGGGCGGTTGAGCAGCTCGCCGGTCTGGTCGTCGCGGAGCACACCGAGCACGCCGCGGAGGTCGGTCAGCGCCTCGTGCGCCTTCTCCTGGATCACCGCGGCGCTGCCGCGCATGGCCTCGGCGTCCAGATCGGTGCGGAACGCCAGCGCACCGGCGTGCATCGAGATCTGGGAGATCCGGTGCGCCAGCACGTCGTGCATCTCCCGGGCGATCCGGGCACGTTCGTTGGCCCTGGCCTGCCCGACTCGCAGCTCCTGCTCGGCCTCGGCCCGCTCGGCGCGGCGGCGCAGGGTCCAGAGCAGCTCGCGGCGCGACCCGATGTACATGCCGATGGCGGAGACGGCGGCCAGGAAGATGACGTTGGTGGTGAGGGTCAGCCACTCGGGGTCGCTCGACGTGGTCGGTTGCACCTTCGTGAAGACCTGGGCGCCGGCCAGGCTGAGCAGGGCCAGCGGCACGATCTGCACCCACCGCCGCCGGGTGGCCAGCGACACGAAGGCCAGCGTGGCTGGTCCGGCGCCCAGCGACGAGACGCTGCTCAGCACCGCGGTGATCACCGCGACGGTGACCGGCCAGCGGCGGCGGAAGAAGACGAGCACCACGCACGGGAGGCCGACGACGATGTCGATCAGGAACATGCGGTCGGTCTGGTGCTCGGCGACGGTGAACCACAGTCCCACGCTGATCGAGACCATCAGCAGGGTGCGCCAGGCGTGACCCCACCACCCCAGCTGCGGCTGGTACTCCTCGGGCTTGGGGCGGTCCACGCATGCAGGCTAGGGCCGGGACGGTCCCCGGCGCAGGCTGCCAGGGTCGTGGCCGACCCCTACTTTGGTCAGGACGACACATCCGCGCGGCCGATGCCTGAGGTGGGTGCGGTGGGGCAGGCTGTCGGTCATGATCACAGTCGAAGGTCTCACCAAGACATACGGCGGCTTCAAGGCCGTCGACGACGTCAGCTTCGTGGCGCAGCCCGGCCGGGTCACCGGTTTCCTCGGGCCCAACGGCGCTGGCAAGACGACCACCATGCGAGTGATGGTCGGGCTCACCAACCCGACCCACGGACGCACCACGATCGGCGGCCACCTCTACCGCGATCTCCCCAACCCCGGCCGCCACGTCGGCGTACTGCTCGACGCCTCGGCGCAGCACGCCGGCCGCACCGGCCGCGAGATCCTCAATGTCGGTGCGGAGACCATGGGCCTGCCCCAGTCGCGCGTCGACGAGATGCTCGAGATGGTCTCGCTGACGCCGGCGGAGTCGAAGCGTCGCCTGCGCAACTACTCGCTCGGCATGAAGCAGCGCCTCGGCATCGCCCACGCGCTGCTCGGTGACCCGGCGGTGCTGATCCTGGACGAGCCGGCCAACGGCCTCGACCCGGCCGGCATCCGCTGGATGCGCGGCCTGCTCAAGGGCTACGCCGACCGCGGCGGCACCGTGCTGCTCTCCAGCCACCTCCTCAACGAGGTCGAGCTGATCGCCGACGAGATGATCCTCATCGGCCACGGCCGGATCGTCGCCCAGGGCGACAAGAAGACGCTGCTCGCCATGGACAAGAACGTCAGCTCGCTGGCGATGTCGCTGGACAACGCGACGCTCGGCGAGGCCCTGAGGCAGAAGGGCTACTCGGTCTCACCCGAGGGAGAAGGCCTGCGGGTCGGCTGCGCCCCCGAGGAGGTCGGACGAGTCGCCCTGGAGGCGTCCGTCGTCCTGACCGACCTGCGCACCGGCGCCGCCGGGCTCGAGGACCTCTTCCTCGAGCTCACCTCTGACACCCAGCGCGACGACACCCAAGGAGCACAGGCATGAGCACCACCCTTGCCACACCGATGCCGATGGATATCTCGGCCACCCCGCACGTCCCGATGAGCCGGCTGGCGAAGGTCGAGCTCCGCAAGTCCCTCAACACCCGGGCCGGCCGCTGGTTCGCCGGCTCGATCGTCGGGCTGTGCCTGGTCGTGATGATCATCCTCGGCTTCGCGCTCCCGGACAACACCCAGGACTACCTCGACTTCCTCGGCATCGCAGGGGCAGTGCTCACGTCGTTCCTGCCGATCCTGATCATCATGCTGGTGACGGGCGAGTCCAGCCAGCGCAACGGACTGGTGACGTTCACCCTCGAGCCTCGGCGCTCCCGGGTGGTGATAGCGAAGTTCCTGGCCGGCATCGTGCTCGCCGCGGCCGTCATGGTGCTCGCCGCGGTCACTGCAGCGATCGGCACGATCATCGGCTCCCTCGACGGCAGCTCGCCGAGCTGGGCCCTGGACGGCAACCTGGTCTTCAACGGCTTCGTGCTGGCCAACCTGATCGCTGTCTTCATCGGGTTCGCCATCGGCATGCTGCTGATGAACACCGCCGCCGCGATCGTCGGCTACTTCGTCTACAGCCTGATCCTGCCGACCGTGGTCGGGTTCCTCGGCTTCCTGAGCGACGGCTTCGAGAAGGTCGCGCCGTGGATCGAGTTCAACACCGCGCAGATCCCCTTGTTCGACGGTGACTACACGCCGACCGGTCAGGAGTGGGCGCAGATCGCGGTGGCCGGCACGATCTGGCTGATCATCCCGCTGTTCCTCGGCATCCAGCGGCTGCTGCGGATCGAGTTCAAGTAACGTCCGACAGACTGGTCACGACAGTGTTGCGGGACACGTCACCGGAAGGTGCGTGTCCCGTACCGCATTTCCCGACTCTTGAAGCGTGCCCACCACCTATCTCCGCTTCGCGGCCCTCGGCGACAGCACCACCGTCGGCGTGGGCGACCCGGTGCCCGGTGGCGGCTGGCGAGGGTGGGCCCGGTTGCTGGCCGACGCGCTGGCGACGTCGTACGACGTCTCGTTCTGCAACCTCGCGGTCTCCGGCGCGACCTCGACCGCGGTCCTGGCCGGACAGCTGGACGACGCCCTGGCGCACCGGCCGACGCACGCGTCGCTGATCGTCGGCGTCAACGACACCATGCGCTCGACGTGGGACCCACCGCGCATGCGCACCGAGCTGATGACGTGTGCGCAGGCGCTCACGACGTGGGCGCCGAGCTGATCACCGCGAGGTTCCACGACCACGGTGAGGTGTTCGGGCTGCCGGCCCTGCTGCGCCGACCGCTGTTCGAGCGCATCGAGACCGTGAACCGGATCTACGACGAGGTCCACACGACGTACGGCGGGATCCGGCTCGACCTGGCGACCCGCCCCGAGGTGCGCGAGCGGGCGTTCTGGTCGGTCGACCGGCTGCACCCGTCGGAGCGTGGCCACCGCGCTCTTGCTGCGGCGTACGCCGAGCTGCTGCGTGAGCGTGGTCTGAGCTTCCCGCCGCCGTGCCGCGAGCCGGCGGGTGGCTTCCCCCCGAGCTGGCGACGCGATCTTGCGTGGCTGGTCGCCGAGGGGGCGCCGTGGGTCGGCCGGCGGGCCAGGGACCTGGGTCCCTGGGCCGCGCGGATGGCGGTTACCCGACGCCAGGCTGAGCCGACTCGTTGACCTCCACGGCGTCGAGGAACTCGATCATCGTGTCCTGGCTCCAGCCGGCCGAGACGGGGTACTGCACGGTGACGGTCCCTTCGGGCTGGCCGGCCTCGGTCACGACCGAGACGATGTGGGTGTCGCTGTCGCCGTTGAGGTAGAAGTCGCGACCGCCGACCGACACCGTGTCGCCGGACGGGGTGTTCTGGTCGTAGAGGATGACCAGCTTGCCCGCGAAGCTGTTGACCTCCTGGTCGGCAGCGTCCGGGGGAGCGATGGTCACCGCGGACGGCGAGATCCCCTGGACCTCCCAGCCCTCGGGCAGCTTGCCGAACGTGTAGGGGCCCGCCTCGGCGTTGGCCGCGACCAGCTGGACGCCGACGGCGCTGTCGCCCTGGACGACGCCAGGAGTCTCCGGGCCGCGGTCGAGGGCGTTGACCCCGACGACGCCGGCCGCGATCACCGCGGTGGCGGCGATGGAGCCGATCCGGACGGTGCGCGCCCGACGGCGGCGGAGTGCCGCGCGGCCGCGGGCCAGGTCGTTGGCGAGGGGCAGGCTCGTCTCGTCGCGGTCGCTGGCGCGGTCGAGAAGCTTGGTCAGTTCGGTCATCAGATGCTCCTGGTGGTGAGGTCGTCGGTGAGGGGAGTGAGGGCGGCGCGCAGGTGCGCGAGTGCCCGGGAGTTGGTGGACTTGACGGTGCCGGTCGTGCAGCCGAGCGTCTGGGCGGTGGTCTCGACGTCGAGGTCGAGCCAGTGCCTGAGCACGACGACGGCCCGCTGCTGCGGCGCGAGGCCGGCCAGCGCCGCGAGCACGACCTGGCGGACCGTGTCGTCGGCCGGCTCCGGATCCGGCAGGCCCGGGTCGGCGGGCTCGGCGAGCGACTTCTCGTTGCGCCGGTAGGCCCGTCTGGTGTCGTCGATGAACGCGTTGGTCAGCATCCGGTGGGCGTAGCGCACGGGGTCGTCGGCCCGGCGTACCTTCGGCCAGGCCAGGTAGACCTTGGTCAAGGTCGTCTGCACGAGATCCTCGGCGAGTGCCTCGTCGCCTGCTGCCAGCAGGCGGGCTGCTCTCAGCAGCCGCGATCTGTGCGCCGTGACGAAGCCCGTGAACTCCGCGTCGCGGTCGGTGGTCCGCACCCGTTCTCCCTTCGTCGGTGAATGGTCTCTCACCCCTCCTGACGGGTGCGGTGCTCCCGGAGGTTGCTCCACTACTACGCTCGCTCCTCATGACCCGCGAAGACGGCCGTGCCGACGACGAGCTCCGCCCGATCACGATCACCCGCAACTGGCTCGACCACGCGGCGGGATCGGTGCTGATCGAGTTCGGCAAGACCCGGGTCCTCTGTGCCGCCTCGGCGTCCGAGGGCGTGCCGCGCTGGCGCAAGGGGTCGGGCCTGGGCTGGGTGACGGCGGAGTACGCGATGCTGCCGGCCTCCACGAACACCCGCTCGGACCGCGAGTCGGTCAAGGGCCGGATCGGCGGGCGCACCCACGAGATCAGCCGCCTGATCGGCCGGTCGCTGCGCGCGGTGATCGACTACAAGGCGATGGGCGAGAACACCATCCAGCTCGACTGCGACGTGCTGCAGGCCGACGGCGGCACCCGCACCGCCGCGATCACCGGCGCCTACGTCGCCCTGGCCGACGCCTGCGCCCAGCTGAACGTGTCGGCCGCGCTGACGGGGTCGGTGGCCGCGATCAGCGTCGGCATCATCGACGGCGTGCCGCGCCTGGACCTGCCCTACGTCGAGGACGTGCGCGCGGAGACCGACATGAACGTCGTGATGACCGGTGAGGGCAAGTTCGTCGAGGTGCAGGGCACGGCCGAGGGCGCGGCCTTCGACCGCGCCGAGCTCGACGCCTTGCTGGCCCTCGCCGAGAAGGGCTGCGCCGATCTCACCCGGATGCAGCGTGAGGCGCTCTCCGTTGGCTGAGCCGGGTCGGGTCTTCCTGGCCTCCCGCAACGCCAAGAAGCTCGCCGAGATGGAGCGCATCCTGCGCGAGCACCTGCCCAAGGTGACCGTGGCCGGCCTCGACGACGTGGCGGCGTACGACGAGCCGGTCGAGGACCAGCCGACGTTCGAGGGCAACGCGCTGCTGAAGGCGCGGGCCGGCCTGGCCGCGACCGGCCTGCCGACCCTGGCCGACGACAGTGGCCTCTGCGTCGACGCGCTCAACGGCATGCCCGGTGTGCTCTCCGCTCGCTGGGCCGGGCCACCGAAGGCAGACGCGCGCAACAACGAGCTGCTGCTGTCGCAGCTCAGCGACGTGCCGGACGACCGCCGCGGCGCCCACTTCGTGTGCGCGGTCGCGTTCTGCCACCCCGACGGCCGCGAGCTGGTCGTCGAGGGCCGGATGGACGGACACGTGATCCGGGAGACCCGGGGGAGCGGCGGGTTCGGCTACGACGTCCTCTTCGTCGCCGACGAGCGCCCCGACGTCACGACGGCCGAGCTGTCCGTGCCGGACAAGGACGCGATCTCGCACCGCGGCAAGGCCCTGCGGGAGATCGCTCCTCAGGTGGCCGAGGTGCTCTCCGCGGGCTGACGCAGGCGCCTGCTGATCACGGCACCCCAGCCCGCGGCCAGGACGAACATCAGCAGCGAGTAGACCGCTGCCGGGACGGCGATCTCGGTGTTGTCGAGGACGTTCTCGGCCACGAAGATGGCCAGCGTTCCGTTGTGCACGCCGATCTCCATCGACGAGGCGATCGCCTGGTCCTCGACCACGCCGAAGGCTCTGGGCACGACGTACCCGACGACCAGGCTGATGGCGCAGAACAACGCGGCCACCAGGCCGACGTCGGCGAGGTAGGCGCCGACGTTGTCGCGCTCCTCGAGGAGGATGCCGAGCACCAGGATCGCGAGGATCAGCGCGGAGCCGATCCGGACCGGCTTGTCCATCGCGGCCGCGAACGACGGCTTGTTGGCCCGCACCAGCATGCCGAGCCCCACCGGCACCAGGATCAGCAGGAAGACCTTCGCCACCTCGTCCAGCGGCATCGACACGTCGTCGCCCCGGTCGAAGTAGTTGATCGCGAGGTTGGTGATCAGGGGCAGCGTGCCGATCGAGATGATCGAGTTGATGGCGGTCAGCGTGATGTTGAGCGCCACGTCGCCGTGGAAGAGGTGGCTGAACAGGTTGGCGGTGGTGCCACCCGGCGACGCGGCGAGCAGCATCATGCCGATGCCGAGCTGCCAGGGCAGGTCGAACAGCAGCACCAGCCCGAAGCACACAGCCGGCAGCAGCACGAGCTGGCAGCTCAACGCGACCACTACGGCCTTCGGGTGCTTCCCGACCCTCCGGAAGTCGGCGACGGTCAGGCCGAGCCCCAGGCCGAACATGATGATGCCGAGGGCGATCGGCAGGCCGACCTCCGTGAGTGCTCCGTCCATGCGGGCACCCTAGTGACTCAGGACTCCCACACCCAGGAGTCGAGGATCGCCTCGAAGTCGTCGTCGTAGTCGGAGCTGCCGGACTCGCGGCTGTAGCCGATCACGTAGTAGGTGTCGCGCAGCAGCGTGACGTACGCCGTCTGGAGCACCTTGACGCCGCCAGGGCTGGTCGACGTGACCTCCAGGCCCACGGTCGCCACGCCGCCGATGTTGGGGCCGTCGATCTCGACCGGAGTCGCACCCACGACGCTGCCGAGGTTCGTGCTCACCTGGTCGCGGGCGGCCTCCAGGTCGGTCTCGCCGTTGGCGGCGCCTGCCTCGACGATCAGGTTCGCGGCTGCCGTCTCGAGCGAGGCGCCCGGTGCGCTCGTCGTGTCGATCGTCTCGGTGCCGGTCTGGCCGACCACCACGTCGGTGATGTCCTGCCACTGGTCCGGGAGCACGTAGGTGTAGCCCTCACCCTCGAGCACGTCACCCGCGGGCTGGGCAGGAGTCTCGGACTCCTCCGGCGACTCCGACTCACCCGGCTCGCTGGTGGTCTCGTCGTCGCTGGCCTCACTGTCGTCGGACCCGCTGTCCGAGCCGGCCACCAGCACCACCGCGAGCACGACGGCACCGATCACCAGGAGCGTGCCGAGCACGATGCCGATGATCAGCCCGGTCCGGCTCTTCTTCGGCGGCAGGGGCGGCAGGGGAGCGCCGTAGCCCGGGGGCGGCGTCGGCGGCGGCACATTGGGCGGCGGCGGCACGTTGGGAGGCGGCGGCACGTTGGGCGGCGGGGTCGGCGGCTCCCACGGCGGCTGGCTCATGTCGCGTCTCCTGAGGTCGGTGGTGCCGGAAGGGGGAGTCGAACCCCCACGCCCAAAGGGCACAGAGACCTAAACCCTGCGTGTCTGCCTGTTCCACCATTCCGGCTGGCGCGCACGAGTCTAGGGCCACTGCTTGCCCCGATCTCGTAGGTTCGAGGAACCGACAACAGGAGGAACGACCGTGATCGAGCTGACCCAGGGCCAGGAGCTGCTGCTGGCCGGCGACGACGGTCAGCCGCTGGCCCGGCTGCAGGTGGGTCTGGGCTGGGACAAGCTGCGGACGGCGGGCCCCATGGGCACCGGCGCCCCGCACATCGACCTGGACGCGTCGGCGGTCGCGTTCGCCGACGGCCAGCTCGCCGACCTCGCCTTCTACAACAACCTGGAGACCCGGGACGGGTCCGTGGTGCACCTCGGCGACAACCTCACCGGCGACGGCAAGGGCGACGACG
The DNA here is from genome assembly GCA_963769475.1 of uncultured Actinomycetota bacterium. Classification (GTDB taxonomy): domain Bacteria; phylum Actinomycetota; class Actinomycetes; order Propionibacteriales; family Nocardioidaceae; genus Nocardioides. Next base: position 1,396,709 of record CAVYLX010000011.1, read on the forward strand.
AGCGCCTCACCGTCGACCTGAGCCGGGTGCACCCGCGGATCGACACGATCGTGTTCCTGGTCAGCAGCTACCAGGGCCACACGTTCGAGTGGATCAACAACGCCTACTGCCGGCTGGTCGACGACCAGGACGTCGAGCTCGCCCGCTACACCCTCACCGGCGGGATGCCGCAGACCGGGCTCGCCATGGCCAAGATCTTCCGCGACGGCGTGCAGTGGAAGCTGCGCGCGATCGGTGAGGGGATAGCGGTGAAGATCCCGACGGAGTCGGTCGAGGCGCTACGCCGTTTCCTCTGACGAGTCAGCCCTGGGCGAGCCACAGCGTGTAGCTGCGGGGCTTGCCCATCCAGTCGACGATCTCGTTGTCGGAGACCCGCACGGCCACTCGGACGTCCTCGGCGCCACCGAGCGCCTTGCGGGAGATCCGGATCGAGGTCTTCTCCTTCGCGTAGTCCAGCTTCAAGATGTAGAAGCCGTCGACCGGCTCGCCCCACTGACCGACGCCGAAGCCCTCGGTGGTCAGGAGGCGGTAGTCGGTGCCGGCGAAGAAGCCACCAGTGAAGACCAGCTCGGGTCCCTTGTTCTCGGGGTCGGTGTCGATGTAGACCGAACCGCCGGCGCCGCTCGCGGGGCTGCGGCGGAGGTTGTTGTGGGTCAGGGTGACGCGGAGGTTCTTCTCGGCGTTGACGACGGAGACCGCCACGAGGTCGACGCCGTGGCCGCTCTCGATCGGGTCGTCGATACCGAACCGCTCGGCGCTGGCCGGTCCGGCGAGGCTGATGGTCAGCGCTGCGGCGGTGCCGGCGGCGCCGATGAGGGTCTTACGCATGAGGTTCTCGTTTCTGGGCTGTACGGAAACCCGCTGAGGGGTGGGCCCTTGGTCGGGCACACCGAGAAGACGCTAACGCCGCTGAGAAGGTTGCAATAGGCCCGGCAGGTCACACGACCGAGATTCCGCCGGGCTCCCGCCCCGTGACCAGCCGGAGCAGTCGCGCACCGTCTCCGCGACGCGCGGCGATCTGCGCCGCCAGCACCGCGGCTTCCGAGAGTGCCTCAGGCGGTGGTGACCAAGAGGCACCCACGGCGGCCGCGATGTCGAGGCCGTGCACGACCAGCTCGAACGTGCGGGTCGGCAGGTAGTCGCTGAGCCGCATGCCCCCGACGATGGTCGTGATCACCGGATCCGAGACCACGCCCACCAGATCGTCTGCCACCGCCTCGACCAAGCGGCGGACCGCGGTAGCTGGGTCATCGCCGAGGGCGACGCCGGCCTGGCGGCCGCGTTCGACGATGTCAGCGGAGTTGAGGTCGAACTCGCCGATGCGGACGTAGTACGCCGCAGCGGACTCGATCTCCACGTGGTCCACTGGCTGGTCGAGGTAGGTGCTCACGGTCACGATGGAACGGCTGGTGTGCCCCACCAGCGACCGCAGGTCCCACTCGCCGAGGCCCGGCCCGACCAGGTCGCGCGGCAGGCCGGCGACTTGGTCGGCGAAGGCCTCGGCGGCGTCCAGGAACGTCTGCGTCGGCGTCACGGCTCAGCCCAGGCCGAGGTCGCGGCGCAGCTTGGCGACGTGGCCGGTGGCCTTCACGTTGTACTGGGCCTGCTCGATGGCGCCCTTCTCGTCGACCACGAACGTGGACCGGATCACGCCCTCGACGACCTTGCCGTAGAGCTTCTTCTCGCCGAACGCGCCGTACGCCTCGAGGACCTTCTTGTCCGGGTCGGACAGGAGCGTGATCGTGAGGTGGTCGCGCTCGCGGAACTTCGCCAGCTTCTCCGGCGGGTTGGGGGAGATGCCGACCACCTCGTAGCCGGCGGCCTTCAGCGAGTCGAGCGAGTCGGTGAAGTCACAGGCTTGCGTGGTGCACCCGGGCGTCATCGCGTTGGGATAGAAGTAGACGATCACCTTCCCGCCGCGCAAGTCCTTGAGCGACACCTGCTCGCCGGCGTCGTTGCTGAGCGTGAAGTCGGGGGCCTGGTCTCCGGGGGAGAGGCGAGGGGTCTGGCTCACGGATGTTCCTCCTGGCGGAATCGGTTATCGCAATCTATTCGCAATAGCCTACGATCGTCGTTATGCACGTACCCGACGCGTTCCTGGACGCGCCCACCTCAGTGGCCACCGGAGTGGTGGCCGCAGCGGGCGTGACGGTCGCACTACGCAAGGCCCGCACCGAGCTCGACGATCGTACGGCGCCGATGGCCGGCCTCGTCGCGGCCTTCATCTTCGCCGGACAGATGATGAACTTCCCGGTCGGCGCCGGCACCAGTGGGCATCTGCTCGGAGGTGCGCTGGCCGCCGTGCTCGTGGGTCCGTGGACCGGTGCGCTGTGCATCAGCGTGGTGCTGCTCGTGCAGAGCCTGTTCATGGCCGACGGCGGCATCACCGCGCTCGGCACCAACATCACGCTGATGGCGCTGTGCGGCTGCTTCTTCGGCTACGCGATCTTCCGCGGGCTGCGCGCCGTGCTGCCGAAGCGCCTCGCCATGGTGGCGCCGGCCGCCGGTATCGCTGGGCTGGTGTCGGTGCCGTTGGTGGCCGCCGTCTTCACCCTGCTCTTCGCGATCGGCGGCACCGCGCCCGTCGAGATCGGCGACGTGTTCACCGCGATGGTCGGCTGGCACACGGTGATCGGCACCGGTGAGGGGCTGGTGACCGGCCTCGTGATCGCGGCCGTGGTCGCCTCCCGCCCGGACCTGGTCTACGGCGCGCGCGGACTCGCCGCCGCCAAGGACCTCGAGATCCGCAAGGCGGTCGCCTGATGCGCGGGCGTCGGTTCTTCGCGGTCGGGCTCCTGCTGGCGCTGCTCGTCGCGGGCTTCGGCAGCTACTACGCGAGCAGCCACCCCGACGGACTGGAGTTCGTCGCCGGCAAGACGGGGTTCCTCGACTCGGCTGAGGAGCCGAAGACCGCGGACAGCCCGTTCGCCGACTACAGCACCAAGGGCGTCGACGACGAGCGCCTCGGTGGCGGCATCGCCGGGGTCGCCGGCGTACTGATGGTGCTGGTGCTCATGGGTGGCATCGCCTACGCCGTCCGCCGGCGCGGGTCCGCAGAGACCAGCAGCTAGCCGGTGGGCGCAGGGCACGGCCACCGGCTGCACTACCACGGTCACAGCGCCGTCCACCGCGCTCCGGCGCACCTCAAGCTGCTGGCCCTGGTCGGCTTCGTGCTCCTCGTCGTGGCCACGCCGCGCGACTGGTACGCCGCGTACGCCGGCTACCTCGCCGTCGTCATCGGGGTGATCCTGGCCTCCCGCGTGCCGCTGCTCTACGTCGTACGCCGGATGGTGATCGAGGTGCCGTTCCTGGTGTTCGCGGTGCTGATCCCGTTCGTGGCGACCGGCCCGCGCACCGAGGTGCTCGGCCTCAGCGTCTCCGAGCCGGGTCTGATGGCCGCGTGGGGGCTGGCGATCAAGGGCACGATCGGCGTGATGTCGTCGCTGACCATGGCCGCGACCACCGAGCCCAGCGACGTGCTTCTTGGCCTGCGCCGGCTGCGGATGCCGGAGCTGATCGTGCAGATCATGGGCTTCATGATCCGCTACCTCGACGTGGTCTCCGCCGACCTCGGCCGGATGCTCGTCGCGATGCGCTCGCGCGGCGCCGAGCCGCGCTCACCGCGTCACTGGCCGGCGCTGGCCCGCACCCTCGGTGCGCTGTTCATCCGCTCCTACGAGCGCGGCGAGCGCGTGCACCTGGCGATGCTCTCGCGTGGCTACGACGGCGCAAATCAAGGCGCGCGCCGATGACGCCGGTCCTCGACGTCCGCGGCCTCGCCTATGCCTACCCCGACGGCCACCAGGCGCTCTTCGGCGTCGACCTCCACGTCCACTCCGGCGAGCGGGTGGCCCTGCTGGGCCCCAACGGCGCCGGCAAGACCACGCTCGTGCTGCACCTCAACGGCATCCTCCAGGCCGGCGCGGGCAGCGTGTCGGTCAGCGGACTGCCGGTCGAGAAGACCAACCTCGCCGAGATCCGGCGCCGGGTCGGCATCGTGTTCCAGGATCCCGACGACCAGCTGTTCATGGGCTCGGTCCGGGCCGACGTCGCGTTCGGGCCGACCAACCTCGGGCTGCGCGGCGCCGAGCTCGACGCCCGCGTGATGACCGCCCTCGAGATGGTGGGCATGACCGAGTTCGTCGACCGGCCGCCCCACCACCTGTCCTACGGCCAGCGGCGGCGGGTCGCGGTCGCCACGGTGCTGGCCATGCAGCCCGAGATCCTGGTGCTCGACGAGCCGTCGTCCAACCTCGACCCGGCCTCGCGGCGAGAGCTCGCCGACATCCTGCGGTCGCTCGACGTGACCGTGCTGATGGTCACCCACGACCTGCCCTACGCCCTCGAGCTGTGCCCGCGTTCGGTGGTGCTCAGCGACGGCAACGTGGTGGCCGACGGGACGACGTACGACATCCTCACCGACGGCGCGCTGATGGCTGCCCACCGATTGGAACTCCCGTTCGGGTTCGACCCGACCACCGTTGGTAACCTGCACCAGTGAGCCAAGACCCGTCTGCCCTCGAGCGTGAGATCGAAGAGACCCGCGAGCGGTTGGCGGTCACGATCGACCAGCTGCTCTACCGGTCGAGCCCCAAGACCATCATCAGCCGCGAGACCGCATCGATGAAGGCGCACTTCGTCGACGCGCAGACCGGTCAGCCGCGCACCGACAACATCCTCAAGGTGGTCGGTGGCGTGGTCGGGGTCGTCGCGCTGTTCGTCCTCATCCGCAAGGTCGCGTCCTGAAGCCAGCCCGAAACCCAGCGATGTCCGACAAGACACCGATCAAGATGCTGCACGACCGCCTCTTGTGCGAGGTCGACAGCGAGTCCGGTGAGCGCCGCTCGTCGGGCGGCATCGTGATCCCGGCGACCGCCGCGATGGGCGCCCGGCGCCTCTCCTGGTCCCGCGTGGTCGCGGTCGGTCCTCACGCGCGCTCGGTGCAGGTCAACGACCGGGTGCTGTTCGACCCCGAGGACAAGGCCGAGATCGAGGTGCACGGCGATGTCTACGTCGTGATGCGCGAGCGCGACGTACACGCTGTCGCCGCCGACCGGCTCGGCGACGAGACCGCGGGCCTCTACCTCTAGGCACGTAACCACGGTCACACCCAGCCGTTGAGACGACGTGCTAAGACCCCGTTTGATCGCCCTGGTCGCCTGCCTCTCGCTCGTGCCGCTCGGGAGCGCCCTCCAGCCGAGCGTTGCCGTGGGCAGCCCGGCGCCGGTGGCCGCCGCTGCCGCGGAGCGGGCGAAGCCGAAGTACGAGGCGACGATCCGGATCACCAAGCACGGCATCCCGCACATCACCGCCGCCAACTTCGGCTCCCTGGGCTACGGCAGCGGCTACGCCGCCGCGTCGTCGTCGATCTGCACCCTGGCCGACACCCTGATCACCGGCCGCGGCCAGCGCAGTCTCTGGTTCGGGCCGAAGGGGCGCTACGACGACCAGGTCACGCTCGAGGCCTCCAACCTGCAGGTCGACGCGTTCGTGACCGACCTGCACAACCGCAAGGTCGTCGAGAAGCTGCTGGCGTCCAAGGCCGGCCCGGGCAAGCAGACCCGCGAGATGGTCCGCGGCTACGTCGCCGGCATCAACAAGTGGCTGCGCAGCAACAAGGTCACCGACCCGGCGTGCCAGGGCGACAAGTACCTCAAGCCGAACGCCACCGAGCTCGACCTCTGGTACGGCGTCTACCTCGCCAACCTGCTCGCCAGCGGTGGCGTGTTCCTCAAGCAGATCGTCACCGCGTCGCCGCCCAGCCTGACCGACCCTGGCCTGCCGCAGCTTCCGCTGAAGGCCGCCGACATCGACAAGGACGCGCTGCTGAAGGCGCTCGGCCGCGACCCGGCGACGCCGTTCGGCTCCAACGCGACCGCGATCGGCGGCGACGCCTCGTCGACGGGCAAGGGGATGCTGCTCGGCAACCCGCACTTCCCGTGGCGCGGCCGCTACCACTTCACCCAGCAGCACCTGACCATCCCGGGCAGGTACAACGTCGCCGGCGCCTCCTTGATCGGGTCGCCCGCGGTCAACATCGGGTGGAACGAGAACGTCGCCTGGAGCCACACCGTGTCGACGGCGTACCGCTTCACGCCGTACGAGTACCTGACGGTCGGCCCAGGCACGGCGTACCTCTCCCAGGGCGGCGGCCTCAAGCACGCCGAGCGCCGGATCGTGAAGGTGCAGGTCCGAAAGCCCGACGGGTCGATCGGCACGGTCACCGAGGACCTCTACCGCACGCCGCAGGGCTACGTGATCGACGACCCGGCCCAGCTGATGTCGTGGAGCCCGATCAGCTTCTGGGCGATCCGCGACGCCAACGCCGAGCAGCTGCGCACGGTCGACAGCTTCCTCAACATGGGCAAGGCGAAGAACGTGCGCGACCTGTTGCGCCGGCAGGACGCCGGCGGCGGCATCCCGTGGGTCAACACCACTGCGGCCGACCGCCAGGGCAACGTGCTGTACGCCGACCACTCGGTGGTGCCGAACGTCTCGAACGCGCTGGCCCAGCGGTGCCTGACGGTGGTCGGCCGGCTGATCAACCAGGTCGCCGGCCTGCCGGGCCTCAACGGCAACCTGGCCGACGGCAAGTGCGCGTGGGGGGCCGACTCCGACGCGCAGCGCCCGGGCATCCTCGGGCCGAAGAACCTGCCCGACGTCATCCGCCGCGACTGGGTGATGAACGCCAACGACTCCTACTGGCTGCCGAACCCGGCCACCCGGCTCGAGGGATTCGCCAACATCATCGGCTGCGAGCGTTGCGTGCGCACGATGCGCACCAAGATGGTGATGCAGTACGTCATCGACCGGCTCGCATCGGGGAAGAAGGAGACGCCCGCGAGCCTGCGCGGCCACGAGCACGCCAACCGGCTGCGCGCCGCGGAGGTGATGCGCCAGAACGGCGACCTCGACGAGGTCTGTGCCGCGACCGGCGAGACTGCCGCGTGCGCCGTCCTGAAGAAGTGGGACGGCCGCTCCGAACGCGACTCGGTCGGCACGCACATCTTCGAGGAGTTCATCGAGCGGCTGCCCGACAACCCCTGGCGGGTGCCGTTCTCGGCGGCCGACCCGTTGACCACGCCGCGCGGCCTCAACACCACCAACGCGGTCGTGGTCCGCGCGATGGCGGAGGGCATCGCCTCGCTACGCCAGCGGAAGATCCCGTTCGACGCCAAGTGGGGCACGCTCCAGGTCGCTGGCGACCGCGGGGCTCCGCCGATCGGGCTCGGCGGTGGCACCGGCGACGAGGCCGGCAACGCCAACGCGCTCGCGTCGCGCAACCCGGTCGCGAACACCGACAAGTACCGGCCGATCACCTACGGCTCCTCGCACATCCAGGCGATCGCGTTCCTGAAGGGCGGGAAGGTCGACGCCCGGACGATCCTGACCTACGGGCAGAACGAGGACCCGACGTCGCCGTACTCCAGCGACCAGACGGAGCTCTTCGGCGCCGGCAAGTGGGTCACGCTTCGCCTGGACGCCGGCGGAGATCGCCCGCGACCTGGTGCAGGTCATCACGCTGCGGAGCTAGTGGACCCCGGGCCGGGACCGCTGGCACCGGGGATGTAGGCGAGCTCGGCGTTGTCGGCGTCGGCGAGCCGGCCGCCGGTGTCCTGCTCGTGGATGTCGGGGATCATGCTGGCGGCGACGGCAGCCAGGAGCATGCAGACCCCGAGGACCACGAAGCCGATGGTGTAGCCGCTCTCGACGGGGAAGCCGGCCGGTCCGTGCTTCGCGGTCACGATGCCGGCCATCACGGCCGCGCCCATCGATCCCCCGATGGTGCGGATGTTGGCGTTCATCCCGCTGGCCACGCCGGTCTGCTCCGGCGGCACCGAGGCGATGACCACGCCGGCGAGACTGGAGAAGACCAGGCCGGAGCCGAAGCCCTGGGCGGTCGTGGACAGGTAGAGCTGCCAGGTCGAGTCGTGCCACAGCGCGATCGCGAAGAACGTGGCGCTCATGGTCACCGCCCCGGTCACGATCACCGCGCGGGCGCCGAAGCGCCGGATCAGGGTGGCGGTACCGAAGCCGACCACGAAGCTCATGGCGGCCGAGGGAAGCATCAGCCAGCCCGACTCCGAGATGGTCGCGCCGAAGCCGTAGCCCGCCGCCTCCGGCGTCTGCAGGAACTGCGGCAGGAACCCGAACGACGCGAACATGCCGAACCCGACCAGGCCGGCCACCGCGTTGGTGGTCCAGATCCCGCGCAGCCGCATCATGTTCATGTCGATCATCGGCACCGGCACGCGGCGCTCGACCAGCACCCACGCGGCGGTGCCGACGAGGGCTGCGCCGAAGAGCGCCAGGATCCGCGGTGAGGTCCAGCCCCACTGGTTGCCCTCGCTCAGCGCCAGCAGCAGCGCGATCAGCCAGATCGCGAGCAGCACCGCAGGCACCAGCGGGAGACGAGCCGGCGTACGGACGGGGGACTCGGGGATGAAGACGAGCGCGGCCGTGCCGGCGACGATGGTCGCGACCATGGGCAGCAGGAACAGGCCCTGGTAGCCCGTCACGTCGACGATCGGGCCGGCGATCACGATGCCGAAGCCGAAGCCGACCGCGGTCAGCGACGCGAGCACGCTCAGCGCCCGGGTCACCTCGCCCTCGAACTCGTCGCGGGCGATGCCGAACGCCAGCGGGAGCACACCGCCACCCAGTCCTTGGACCACGCGGGCGAAGATCAGCCAGCCGATGGTGGGCGCCAGCGCCGCCAGCAGCGAGCCGACCGCGAGGGCGAACAGGCAGATGACCAGCATCCGGGTCTTGCCGACCACGTCACCGATCCGACCGAGCAGGGGAGTGGCGATCGAGGCGCTCAGCAGGTACGCCGTCAGCACCCAGGTGACGGTGTTCTGGTCGGTGTTGAACTCGCGCTCGATCGTGGTCAGCACCGGCACGATCAGCGACTGCAGCAGGGAGAACGACGACACCGACACGGCCAGCACGGCGAAGGTCAGCCGGCGCCGGCCGGTGCGAGCGGATTGCACTGGGTGGTGTCTCCTGTCGGAACTAGTTGCGTTGGGCAACCAGTTCCGGAATTCTAACCCACTTTGGTAGAGATTCGTCAGTCGGCGTTCAGATCGACGTACTGCTCGAGGAGCTCGACGGCCTCGTCCGACTTGTCGCCGATCGGCTCGGTGCCTTCGCTGAAGATCTCCACCTGCACGATCTTGCCGTCGGCCTTGGTGGCGGCCTCGCTGCGCATCGGCGAGCCGAATGCCCGGCCGTCGTCGCCGACGTCGATCGAGGTGACCTCCACCCCCAGCGACTCGGCCTCGGTCTCGAGCTCGGCGATCACCTCGTCGGCGATCAGCCCGGCACCGCTGACGATGGCTACGCCGGCGCCGGTCGCCGTTGCCGGTGTAGTTGCAGCCGGCCGCCACGCCGATGTTGCCGGACATCACCAGCGTGACGTCGGACCCGACGAGGTCGGAGACGTCTGCTTCGGTGGGGCAGTCGACCTCGCCGATGGTGATGCCGTCAGCCACTTCCTCCACCGCGCCCGTGACCCGGTAGACCACGTAGCCGATGAGCCCGAGGACGACGATCAGGAGGACGGCGCCGACGCCGATCGCGATCAGGCAGCCCGAGCTGCTCTTCTTGGGCGGCGGGTACAGCTGAGGTGGGGCCGCGGCCGGCTGCGGCGGGTACCAGCGTCCGTCGGACGCGAGCCACCAGCCAGGCCCGGGGGGAGGGGACTGCGAGTCCGCCATGACGGCTACTTTGCCACCAATTTGGTCAGGGCAGGGCTCCTGGACCCCGTTGGTCAGCCGCACGACGTAGAACCCGCTGCTGCCGTCGGTGTACCAGACCGAGCTGTTCGCAGGATCCCAGGCGGGCTGGGACAGGGCGCTGCCGCCGCTCTTCGAGGGCATGTTGAAGTAGGCGACCTCGACAGGGTGCTCGACATCGCGGATGTCGAAGATGCGCAGGCCCGAGCCGATCATCGAGCAGGCAGCGAGGTTCGGGGCGTCGCGGGTCGGGACCGAGCAGTAGTGAGCGGAGTAGCCGCCGATCGGGAGATTGGCACCCGGGTCGGACCTGACCTCCTTGGTCCGGTTCTCCGTCTGGTGGACCTCGAGCCGGATGTCGGAGACGAGCTGCGGCGACGTCGGGTCGGTGACGTCGATGATGCGGGCTCCACCGACCGGGCCGTTGGTGAAGTCGACGCTCCAGCCGTCGCCGAACCAGTCGGTGAACTCGTCGACCTCGAGCACGTAGTCCGGCCGTCGCGGTGGAACGGTTCGGCGACCTGCGGATCGAGATACCGGGCCAGTCGAGCTCGCCGATCTTCGCGATCTTCGCGTTCTTGACCCGGGCCTGCACCTGCGAGACGTCGTAGATCTGGAGGCTGGGGTAGTCGAGGATCGCGTTGCCCGACGGAGTGCCCATGTTGGCGGCGTACATCGTGTTCCCGTCGTCCGAGAAGCGCAGCCCGTGTGCGACGAACGAAAACTTCGTGAGCAAGGTGCGCGGCCGGCGCGGGTCCGCGAGGTCGACCGCGGTGACGTTGAACCCGGCGGAGCCGGCCGTCCAGAAGGTCTGCCCGTCGGGTGCGAAGCCGCTCTCGTGGCCGAACACCCCGGAGAGGGTGGAGGAGAGCAGCTTCGGCTTGCGGCAGTCGGTGCGCACGTCGTAGACGTCCAGTACCCCAGGCGCGGTGGCGGCTGTGCCCAGGACGCCGACCAGCAGGCCGCGTGCCTGGTTGACCAGCAGCGACTCGTGCGGGCTGAGCATCGCCAGACTGATCAGGTTCGCGGTCTTGCGTGGGTGCGCGGGGTCGGACATGTCCAGCACCCGACGCCCAGGCCGGTGCCGTTGAGCAGGTTGGTGACCGCGTCCAGTCCCAAGATCCGCGAGGAGTCGTAGAACGCGCAGGTGTGTCCCTGTACGTCGGTGTAGCGCAGCGTCTTGAAACCGCCGGTCGCGCCGTGTCGACCACCTGCTCGGTGTTGCAGGTGTAGCCGAGCAGCGCCCGACCCGAGTCGAAGTCAGCCTTCGGCACCCGGCCCTGGAGCGGGGTCGTCTCCGGCTGCGAGCCCGGCCCGCACTGCGCTTCGGGAACAGGCTGGGGGACAACCGGGTCCTCCGCTGCCGCCAGGGTGCCGCCGATCAGCACGGTCGTGGCCGCCAGCGCGACGGCCACCCGGCGCCGTAGCGGATCAGAGAGAGTGACCCGAAGAGTCGATGGCGTTTCGCATGGCCCAAACCTCGAACGAGTTCTAGGCGTGAGTCACCCGGTCTCGCCAACCAGACCGACGGCC
>CAVYLX010000012.1:0-730720 GCA_963769475.1 uncultured Actinomycetota bacterium
CGCGGGAGAGTCGGTCGCGACCAGCGTGCGCACCACGCCGAGCTGCATGGCGAGAGAGGCCAGGGTCGGTCCCAGCTCGTCGTGCAGGTTGCGGCCGACCCGTCGTCGCTCCTCCTCCTGGGCCTCGACCAGCCGCTGCCTGCTGGCCCGCAGCGACGAGGCGAGGGCGACCGCATGCACCGCCATCCCGCCGTGGCGGGCCAGGGCGGAGAGGAGGTCCTGGTCCTGGGTGCGCCACCGGCGCGAGGCGTCGAAGGCCACCGTCAGGCGGCCGACCTCGTCGGCGCCCGAGAACATCGGGACGGTCGCCGACGCCGCGCGGACCGGCGTCCGGCCCCGCTCGACCTCCTCGTCCGCGTAGCCGGCCGACACCCACGGCACCCGGAGGGCGGTGGCCACCGTGGCCGCCACTTCCGAGAGCGCGTCGGCGGTCGTCGGCGCGACGTGGGTGCCCGCGGCCAGCCGGCTGAGCGCGGCGTAGGGGTCGCGACGGTCGCCGTGCATGACACGGTCGACCAGGCGCTGGAGGGCCGTCCGCACCGGCAGTAGCGCGAGGGCCACCACGGCGGCCACGACGCCCGCGCCGGCGGTGGGCAGGTCCGCCCCCGCACCGGCTGCCACCGCGGAGGCGAGCACGTAGGTCCCGGCCACGACCATGGTGAGCACGGCGAAGACGAACGCGTGGTGCACGGCGTACTCGACCTCGCCCTGACGGACGCCCAGCACCGTGCCGGTGATGACCGTGGCGAGCAGGGCGCTGCCCAGCACGTCGAAGACGTCTCCGGCGGCGGGCCAGACCAGCCTGCCGGCGACGAGCGCCAGCGCGAAGATCGTGGCCGCCAGCAGCAGGGCGACCAGCCGGGGGCGCTGAGCGGCGTCGTGTCTGTTCCGCACCAGCCGGTGCCCGATCGCCACCGGCACCAGCAGCATGGGCAGCTGTAGCACCACGGTGTCGAGGCCCTCCACGTACGCGGTGAGGCCGGACGGCAGGACGCCGAGAGGGTTCGCGCTCTCGGCGAACCCGGCCGGGGCCGACGAGTCCGGGCCCGCCGCCGGGCCCCGCAGCAACCAGAACGCGACGACGAGCAGAGCCTGGCCACCGACGGCGACCGCCGCGACCGGTCGCCACGCGCGCGTGGGCAGGCGGCCGTCGGGGAGCAGGAGCAGGGCGAGCAGCGCGCACGGCACGAGGGCCGCCGCACCCCGGTCGAGCCACCACACCGCCCAGGCGGCCGCAGGAGCGCCGGGCTCGGCCTCGTGGAGATAGGCGTCGGCGAGCCCGATGCCGACGAAGCACAGCGCCACGGCCAGCATCAGCCAGCCCACGGCGAGGCGTGGGCGGCCGGCGGCCACCAGCACCCCCGGCACCGCCCACAGGACCGGCAGGAGCAGCGGCTTCCACGGCAGGTCGCCGTCGCCGTCGGCCAGCAGCACCAGGGTGACGGAGGTGCCGACCAGCGCGAGCGCCCCGGCCGCCCACGCAAGGAGGGCGGCCCGGGTCCCTGCCGCGGAGGCCGGCCGCATCTGCTCAGTATGGGCGCGCTGGACCGGCCGGGTGGGTGGTTCAGCTGGTCCGGTCACCGCGCCACCGCGACGCTGGGAGGCGGATCAGGGTCCCGCCCAGCCACGTGAAGCCGACGGCGAGGAGCAGGTGCGGCTCCAGGACGCCGTACGACGGCAGCAGGAAGTCCCAGATGAGGAAGGCGATCACCAGCGCACAGGCGATGCGGGAGAACCGCCCCGACCGCCAGGCAGCGATAGCGAGGAGCAGGATCCCGAAGAACGAGCCGAAGAGGTGCGGGACGAGCGCGGTGACGATGACGCCGACATCACCCGGCAGCGCGTCGTTGACCTCGACGGCGTCGGCGACCGGCAGCACCGTCGGGGTGACCGTGCCGGCCACGTATCCCATCGCGAGCACGTTGTGGAAGCCCCACATCCCCCACAGCAGGAGCGGCGCCGCCCAGAGCGTCAGCCTCGGCGCGGACCAGCGGGTGACCTGCGCCAGGCCGAGCAGGCCGAGCGGCAGGAAGAGCGCGCTGACGACGAGCAGGGTCTGCTCGGTGCGATGGGCGAGCTCGTGGGTAGCCCCCCACGCGATCTGCTCGGAGAAGCCCAGGTCGGGCGTGAAGACCTCGGTGAGGTACTGCGGCAGCCCGTTCAGGAGCCCAGCCAGGACCAGGCTCAGGCCGGCGGCCACCTGGATGGCCCGGGAGTACGGCGGCGGGGTGGTCGCGGTGGGGTCGTCGGTCGAGGCCGGGATGAAGGGGAGTGTCATGCGGCCACCGTCTCGCCGCCGTGGCCGTCAGCGCATGGTGCGGGTGACCCAGCCGGTGTCCCAATCGGTGTCCCAAGCGGCCCGCGACGGTCAGCCCCCGGCGACCGCCGGGATCACCGAGATCTGGGTGCCCTCCGGGGTGGGCGTGGCCAGGTTGTCGAGGAAGCGCACGTCGTCGTTGCCGACGTAGACGTTGACGAAGCGGCGCAGCTCACCGTTGTCGTCGAGGATCCGGCCCTTGATGCCGGAGTAGCTCGCGTCGAGGTCGTCGAGGACGGCGGCCAGGGTGTCCCCCGACGCCGTCACCTCCGACTCGCCGCCGGTGTAGGTGCGCAGGATGGTGGGGACGCGGACGGAAACGCTCAACGGGATCTCTCTCCTCTGTGCTTCAGATGCCGGTCTGGACGAAGGCTGCGTACGACGGGTCGATGGTGGCCCGCGGGCCGACCGAGCCGGCCACCGCGTCGAGCGTCTTCAGCCCGTGGCCGGTGTTGATCACGACGGTCTCGAGGGTGGTGTCGAGCTGGCCGGTCTCGACCAGCTTCTTCAGTACGCCGACGGTGGTGCCGCCCGCGGTCTCGGTGAAGATGCCCTCGGTGCGGGCCAGGAGCACGATCGCGTCGCGGACCTGCTCGTCGGTGATGTCCTCGACCGCGCCGCCGGTCTCGCGGCAGATGTCGAGCACGTAGATGCCGTCGGCCGGGTTGCCGATGGCCAGGCTCTTGGCGATGGTGTCCGGCTTGACCGGGCGGATCGCGTCGACGCCGGCCTTGTAGGCGACCGAGACCGGGGAGCAGCCGGTGGCCTGCGCGCCGTACACCTTGTAGGGCTTGTCCTCGACCAGGCCGAGCTTGATCAGCTCCTGGAAGGCCTTGTGCACCTTGGTGAGCTGCGAGCCGGACGCGACCGGGATCACGATCTGGTCGGGCAGCCGCCAGCCGAGCTGCTCGGCGATCTCGTAGCCGAGCGTCTTGGAGCCCTCGGCGTAGTAGGGGCGGACGTTGACGTTGACGAACGCCCAGCCCTCCTCCTCGCCCGCGATCTCGGAGGCGAGCCGGTTGACGTCGTCGTAGTTGCCGTTCACGGCGACCAGCGAGTCGGTGTAGACGGCCGAGTTGACCTGCTTCGGCGTCTCGAGGTCGCTCGGGATGAACACGACGGTCTTGATGCCGGCCCGGGCGCCGGCCGCCGCCACGGCGTTGGCGAGGTTGCCGGTCGAGGGACAGGCGAAGACCTTGGAGTGGAACTCGGTGGCGGCGCTCAGCGCGCAGGCCACGACCCGGTCCTTGAAGGAGTTGGTGGGGTTGGTGCTGTCGTCCTTGACCCACAGGTTGTCGATGCCGAGCTCGCGCCCGAGGTTGCCCGCCTTCAGCAGCCGCGTGTAGCCGGGCTCCATGTTGGGGCTCTGCTCGATGTCGTCGGGCACCGGCAGCAGAGCCTTGTAGCGCCAGATGTTGTTGGGGCCGGCCTCGATCTGCTCGCGGGTGATGGCCGGGAAGTCGTAGGCGATCTCGAGCGGACCGAAGCACTCCGGACAGGCGTAGTGCGGGCCGAGCTCGACCTCGTGGCCGCACTCGCGGCACGACAGCGCCCGGGCATGGCCGAACGCGCCTTCGCGCAGGGCGGGCGTCTTGGTGTCAACGACAACGGTGCTCATGAGTCCTCCTTCTCATCTTTCCCGGCGCGACCTTCGCGGTCCGGGACGGATTTGGCACCGTTTCCGCGACCGTTCTGCACTGGGGCAGTACGGGGGGCACGCGGCGGTTGCCGGGACTTCACTGGGCCGTTCCCTCAGTCCCTCTGGATGAGCTGGTGGAAACACTACGGGAGCGCGTCTCAGGATGCGTACACGGGTCCCGCCATGTGGACCGCTGAAATCGCCCGGTTAGGCGCGCAGATCGCGGGCGTCGGCGGCCAGCTGGCGCAGCAGCCCGAGCACTCCGTCGGGACCGGCCACCACCACGTCGGAGAGCGACCGCAGCGCGCTCTGCTCGTCCGAGGCGGAGCAGACCAGCAGCGTCGGCAGGCCGGCCTTCGCCTGTACGGCGACCGCCTCGAAGGCCTCGAGGTCACCGAGGTCGTCGCCCGCGAACACCAGGCCGCCGGCGCCGAGCTCCTCGACCAGGAGGTCGACGGCCAGGCCCTTGTGCATGCCGTGCGAGCGGACCTCGATCACGCTGCGCCCGGGCTCGACCACGAGGTCGTGCTGGGCGGCGAGCTCCTTCATCGCGGGCAGCAGTCGCTCGAACGCCGCCTCGGGATCGTCCAGCCGACGGGTGTGTACGGCGACCGCCAGACCCTTGTCCTCGACGTACGCGTCCGTGGCGTCGAGCCGGCGTAGCAGCCGGGTCAGCTCGCGCTCGAAGCTGGCCAGCCCGGCCGGCGGCCGCGGGCTCACCACCCGCCGGTTGGTCGAGCTCCAGCGCTCGTTGCCGTACTGCCCGAAGAGGTAGAGCTCCTTGCCCGAGTCGCCGATCGCGTTGCCGACGGCCTCGAGCCCGCCGAGGTCGAGCGCCTGCCGGGCCGGCCGACCGGTGACCACGGCGACGGCGAGCACCTGCTCGGCCAGCTCGACCAGGACGTCGCTGGCATCGGGGTGGATGTGGGCCTGCGTCGGGTCGTCGACGATCGGCGACAGGGTGCCGTCGAAGTCGAGGCCGACGACGGTCTCGGCGGCGGCGCGGACGACAGCGGCGTACTTCTGCTCGCCTTCGACCGACGTGAATTCCACCCCACCACCCAATCACGACCGGTGGGAACAACCCTCCCCGATGCCTCGTTCACCCCAGCATGACCGATGTGAAGGCACGCGCGACCGAGCTGCTCCAGCTGCACCAGGACCCCGAGCTGTTGACCGTGGTCAACGCCTGGGACGCGGTCAGCGCCAGGGTGGTGGCTGACACCCCGGGCACGAAGGCGATCGCCACGGCGAGCCATTCGATCGCGGCGACGTACGGCTATCCCGACGGCGAGAACATCCCCCTCGACCTGATGCTCGAGATGGTCGGCCGGATCGTGTCTGCCGTCGAGGTGCCGGTGACGGCCGACCTCGAGGGCGGCTACGGCGACGCGCCCGAGGCAATCCGTCGGGCGATCGGGCTCGGAGTCGTCGGTGCCAACATCGAGGACCAGCTCAAGCCGCTCCCGGAAGCCGCGGCCCAGGTCGAGGCGATCATGAAGGCCGCCGCCGCGGAGGGCGTGCCCGACTTCGTGCTCAACGCCCGCACCGACGCCTTCGCGAAGGCGCGCGACCGGGACCCGGCCGAGTCCTTCGCCGACGCACTCGAGCGCGGCAAGGCCTACCTCGAGGCGGGGGCGCCGACCGTGTTCGTGCCGGCGCTTCTCGACGAGACGCAGGTCGCCACCCTGGTCGAGGCGTTCGGACCCCAGCGGCTGACCCTGATCGGCATCCCCGGCGGGCCGTCGCTGGCCCGGCTCCAGGAGCTGGGCGTGGCCCGGGTCTCCTACGGACCGATGTCGCAGCGGGTGGCCCTCACCGCCCTGCAGGACCTGGTCGAGGAGATCCACCGCGGTGGCGGCGTGGCCCCGGAGTCGCTGCGGGTCCAGAACTAGGGCCGACCCGGCTCTTCTTCACGTCACGGAGGGGTCGACCCGGCTCTTCTTCACGTCACGGAGGGGTCGACCCGGCTCTTCTTGACGCGCGCGGTACGTCAACAGCAGCCGGGTCGACGCGTGTGAGCGTCAACAGCAGCCGGGTCGACGCGTGTGAGCGTCAACCCGAGCCGGGTCGGCTCAGATCTCGCCGGTGAGGATGACGGTGAGCCGGTCGAGCCTCATCGGGGCGACGGCTAGGTAGGTGCGCTTGATGCCGAGGTCGAGGGCGAGCAGCTCGGCCTCTTCCTTGAGTCGCTTCGGGTAGTAGACGGTGTTGGCCGGGATGGTGCCGACCCAGTTGTCGCTGCCGACGACCTTCCAGCCCGCGCCGGTGGCCTTCTCGGCGACCCGGCCGGCCAGGCCGGAGATGTTGGAGTTGTTGTAGACCTCGACGTAGATCTCGCCGCGCTGGATCTCGGGCTTGGGCGGCTTCGGCTTCACGGTCGGCGTGGACGACGGCGTCGACTGCGTTGTCTGCGGCTCCTGCGCGACGGGAGTGACCTCGCGCTCGGTGGGCTCGTCACCACGGGTGGCCACGAAGGCGATCGCGGCCATGGCGACCGCGATGATGCTCAGCATCACGACCGGCGACGGAAGGATCGCGCCGCGCTGGTCGCGTCGGCGCATCCCTAGACCTCGAAGCCGAGCCGGCGCGCGGAGCGCTGGCGCTGCCGCTGCGAGCGGAGCCGGCGTAGGCGACGGACCAGCAACGGGTCGGCCTCCAGCGCCTCAGGACGGTCGATCAGGGCGTTGAGCACCTGGTAGTAGCGGGTCGAGCTCATGTCGAACTGCTCGCGGACGGCCGTCTCCTTGGCGCCGGCGTACTTCCACCACTGGCGCTCGAACTCGAGGATCTCGCGATCGCGGTCGCTGAGCCGGCTCCCCTCGTCCTGGGGGTCGTGCCGCGTGTCGCGCTGGGCATCCATGCGCAGGTCTCCCGGAGGTGTCGTCGTCCCGTTCCGAAAGCAACTGTAGAGGACGAATCACAACGATGTTATTAGGATCGCCGACACGCCTATCCTCGCCGTATGACCGTTCCGCCCGTCCGTTGGGGCGTCCTCGCGACCGGCGGCATCGCTCGGTCGTTCGCACACGACCTGCTGCTGACGCCAGGCGCCGAGCTGGCGGCCGTCGGCTCGCGGCGGATCGAGGCGGCACAGGCCTTCGCCGCGGAGTACGGCGGCGCCACCGCCCACGGGTCCTACGAGGAGCTGGTCGCGGACCCCAGCGTCGATGTCGTGTACGTCGCCACCCCGCACTCCATGCACCTCGACAACGTCCGGATCGCCCTCGCGGCTGGCAAGCACGTGCTGTGCGAGAAGCCGGTGACGGTCACCGTGGCGGAGGCCGAGGAGATGATGGCGCTGGCCCGTCAGCACGGCCGGTTCCTGATGGAGGCCATGTGGACGGCCTGCCATCCCGTCGCGATCGCGCTGCGCGAGGGGCTCGCCGCCGGACGCTTCGGCACGCCGCGGCACCTGCGGGCCGAGCTCGGCGCCAGGTTCGAGGGCCCGCCGGAGAGCCGCATCTTCGACCCCGCCCTCGGTGCGGGCGCGATGCTCGATGTCGGCATCTACCCGCTGACGTTCGCCCACCTGATGCTCGGTCCGGCCGAGCGAGCTGACCGCCCTCGGCGAGCTCTCGCCGCTCGGCTACGACCTCGATGTCAGCATCGCCGGTCGCTACCCCGGCGGCGCGCTCGCCACCATGGCCGCATCGATGACGTCGTGGTTGTCGCGCACCGCGTCGATCGCCACCGACACCGGGCGGATCGACGTGCCCGACTCCTTCCACCATCCGGCGTACGCCGTCTTCACGCCGGTCGACGGCGAGCCGGTCCGCATCGAGGGGGCCGAGCAGGTGATCGGCCGCGGCTACGGCAACGAGATCGCCGAGGTCGGCCGCTGCCTGAGCGAGGGACTCCTGGAGAGCCCGCTGGTCCCTCACGAACAGACGTTGCTGATCATGCGCCAGATCGACGACGTGCTGCGCCAGGTGGGGGCCCGCCGTTGACGCTTCATCAAGGTATGCAGGGGTGTCTCCGCTTCCCACGGGTTGCTCACCGTGGGAAGCGGCGGTTCGTCTACATACCGTGATGAAGCAGCGACACCGGCCCGCGCTGCCGAATCAGGACCGGAGGTAGCTGATCACGGCGAGGACGCGGCGGTGGGCGGCGTCGTCGTCGGGGAGCAGGCCGAGCTTCGCGAAGATCCGCTGCGTGTGCTTCTCGACCGCGCCGAGGGTGACCGTCAGCGCCTCGGCGATCGCGGCGTTGGAGCGACCCTCGGCCATCAGCGACAGCACCTCACGCTCCCGGTTGGTCAGAGCAGCGAGCGGGTCGCTGTTGCGCGACATCAGCTGACGGACCACCAGCGGGTCGAGCACCGTGCCGCCCTGGGCGACGGTGGTCAGCCCGGCGAGGAAGTCGTCGAGGTCGCTCACGCGGTCCTTGAGCAGGTAGCCGATGCCGCCCTGGCCGTCGGCGAGGAGGTCGTCGGCGTAGGAGACCTCGACGTACTGCGAGAGCACCATCAGCCGCGCCTCCGGCCACTGCGAGCGCACCTCGACCGCGGCCCGCAGGCCCTCGTCGGTGTGGCTCGGCGGCATCCGTACGTCGACGACGGAGATGTCCGGCCGCTCGTGCAGCGTCGCGTGCACCAGCGCCGGCCCGTCACCCACCGACGCAACCACCTCGTGGCCGGCCTCGGTGAGCAGTAGCTGGAGCCCCTCGCGCAGCAGCAGCGAGTCGTCCGCGATGACAATCCTCATACGGGGATTCTCGCCGCGAGCACTGTGGGACCACCGGCGGGTGAGCTGACGTCGAGCACTCCGTCGACACCGGCGAGGCGCTGGCGCAGCCCGGCCAGGCCGAGGCCCTTCGACTCGTGGGCGCCACCGATGCCGTCGTCCTCGACCACCACGGTCACCGCATCGTCGGCCGCGGTCACCGAGACCGAGGCCTGCTCGGCACCGCTGTGCTTGGCGACGTTGGTGAGCGCCTCGGAGACCACGAAGTAGACCGCGGTCTCGACGTGCGGCGGCAGATGATCGGGTACGTCGATGGTCGGCTGCACCGGCACCACACTGCCCCGCAGCATCTCCTCGAGGGCGACCCGCAGGCCACGGTCCACGAGCAGCGGCGGCGCGATGCCGCGCGACAACGAGCGCAGCTCGTCGACGGTCTCCCTGGCCTGGGTCAGGGCCGACTCGATGGTCTCGCTCGCGAGCTGGGGGTCGTCGGTCATCTGCTTGCGGGCCCGGCCGAGGTCCATGGTCAGCCGCACCAGCCGCTGCTGCGGCCCGTCGTGGATGTCGCGCTCGAGCCGCCGCAGCGAGTCCGCCTCGGCACGGTGGGCGGAGTCGCGGCTGCCGGCCACCCGGCGTACCTCCTGCTGGAGCTCGGCGCGGCTGCACAGCAGGGCCGACGCGAGCCCGGCGTGGGTCGCGCTCACCGCCCGCAGCACGAAGGGCAGCGTGAAGAGGAACGCGAAGCCGAAGGCCAGGTAGAGCAGGCTCTCGGCGCGCTGTCCCTGCCCGAGGCCCATGAGCTCGACCAGGGTCACGTCGTCGTTGGGCAGCCACTGCTGCCAGAACCAGTAGGTGAGCCCGCCCAGCGCCCCGGCCCACCAGGTGACGGTGAAGACGAACGCGATGATGCCGGTGACGAAGCCGGCGATGCCCCACAGCGAGTCCAGCCACGACTGCGCGTCGCGCAGCGGGGTCAGCAGACGGCGCACCGGCCCGGCGTCCTGCGGCGCCACCTTGTAGAACGGCGAGGGCGCCGGGCGGCCCAGCAGGTTGCGGAGCCGGAGCCGCTCGAGGTGCGCCAGCCCGCGCATCGCGAACATGGTGCCGGTCAGCACGGCCAGCCCGACCCAGATCACCAGCAGCCCGGCACTCAGGGACAGCCCGGTGACCACGACCACGAAGCCGACGATGCACAGGGGCAGGGCCGACAGTCCGTACGCCGTGTCGCGCCCGAGCCGTTGCATCATCGCTGGCCCGGGCGGCGTACCGGCCATCGGCCGGCTCGGGAATGGTGGTCATGGGCAGGGTCTCCGTCATGGCATCCACGCTAGGTTCCGGCGGCGCCGGGGCCGATCCTGCCAGCACGAGACCTCGGCGTCGGGCTAGCCCGACTCGATGGCCCCACCACCTAGGGTGAGGTCATGTCCTGGGATCTCGTGATCGTCGCCAACCGCCTGCCCGTCGACCGGGTCACGCTGAGCGACGGCAAGCCGGGATGGCGGCGCTCACCGGGTGGACTGGTCAGTGCGATCGAGCCGGTGATGCGCGCCGGCAACGGAGTCTGGGTCGGCTGGCCGGGTGGCACCGAGGGCGACCTCGAGCCGTTCGAGGACGACGGCATGGCGCTGGTGCCGCTGAGCATGAACCCCGAGGAGATCGAGCTCTTCTACGAAGGTTTCTCCAACGGCACCCTGTGGCCGCTCTACCACGACGTGGTGGCCAAGCCGGAGTTCCACCGGGAGTGGTGGGACTCGTACGTGTCGGTCAACCGCCGCTTCGCCGAGAAGGCTGCCGAGCTCTGCGCCAAGAACGCCACGGTCTGGGTCCACGACTACCAGCTCCAGCTGGTGCCGCAGATGCTGCGCGAGCTGCGCCCCGACGTACGCATCGGCTTCTACCTGCACATCCCGTTCCCGCCGGCCGAGCTGTTCCAGCAGCTGCCCTGGCGCCGGCAGATCCTCGAGGGTCTCCTCGGCGCTGACCTGGTCGGCTTCCAGCTGCCGGGCGGCGCGCAGAACTTCGTCCGTCTGGTCCGCCAGCGCGTCGGCCACAAGACCCACCGCGACCTGATCTACCTGCCCGACGGCCGGACGGTGCGAGCAGCGGCGTTCCCGATCTCGATCGACGCGGCCGGCTTCGAGAAGCTCGCCAAGTCCGACTCGGTTGCGACGCGGGCCTCCGACATCCGCGAGGCGCTCGGCAGCCCCCGCAAGATCTTCCTGGGCATCGACCGGCTCGACTACACCAAGGGCATCTACGCGCGGCTGCGGGCCTACAGCGAGCTGATCAAGGACGGCCACTTCGACGTCGAGGACGCCGTCTTCGTCCAGGTCGCGGTGCCCTCGCGCGAGCAGGTCGAGCACTACCGCCGGCTGCGCGACGACATCGAGCGCCTGGTCGGCCGGATCAACGGTGACCTCGGCCGGATCGGGCGGCCGGCGATCAGCTACCTGCACGCCTCCTACCCCCGCGACGAGATGGCCGCGCTCTACCGCGCCGCCGACATCATGGTGGTCACGCCCTATCGCGACGGCATGAACCTGGTCGCCAAGGAGTACGTCGCCTGCCGGTTCACCGATGACGGTGCGCTGGTGCTGTCGGAGTTCGCCGGTGCCGCCGACGAGCTGCGCCAGGCCTGGCTGGTCAACCCCTACGACATCAACGGGATGAAGACCGCCCTGCTCGAGGCGTACCAGGCCGACGAGAAGGAGCTCACCCGCCGGATGAAGGCGATGCGCAAGCAGGTCATCCAGCACGACGTGGTGGCCTGGGCCGAGAGCTTCATGTCCGAGCTCTCCGGCAACCAGAACACCCACGGCAAGGCCACCCGGCCGGCCAAGAAGTCGTGACTCAGCCGCCCATCCGGGTCGTCGTCGACCCCGACGACATCGACGTCGCGACGGTCCACCACTGGCTCTCCACCGACGCCTACTGGGCACTCGGCCGTCCGCTCGACGTCGTCGAGCGGGCCGTCGCCGCGTCGGTCAACCTCGCGGCGTACGACGGCGACGACTTCGTCGGCTATGCCCGGATCGTCACCGACCGCGCGACCTTCGCGTGGCTCTGCGACGTCTACGTCGCACCGGCCGGCCGCGGTCGTGGCGTCGGCAAGGCGCTGATGGCCACGACGCTCGAGACCCTCACCGACTACGGCGTGGGGCGAACCCTCCTGGCCACCAACGACGCCCACGGCCTCTACGAGAGCTACGGCTTCGAGCCCCTCACCGACATCTACAAGTGGATGATCCGGAGCCGCCCCCCAGTCCCTGAGGAGTAACTTTCCTCTCGTGGACCTCATCCCGAAGCCCGACCAGGTGGTGTCCGCGGCCAACAACGTTGCGCACAAGGTGTTCTACGGCGGCCTCGCGGACCTGCGGACGATGCCGCGGACGCTCATCGACGAGGGCACGCTGCGCGAGGTCTACCACTACCGCCCGGCGGCGAAGGTCCAGGAGCAGGGCGACCCGGTCCTGCTCGTCACGCCACTGGCCGCGCCCGCCCTCTGCTTCGACCTGCGTCGTGGCTGCTCCCTGGTCGAGCACTTCGTCGGCGCCGGCCGACCCACCTACCTGGTGGAGTACGGCGAGGTGTCGTTCCGCAACCGCGCGCTCGGCATGGAGCACTGGATCGACGAGGTGGTGCCGACCGCCATCCGCGAGGTCTCGGCGCACGCTGGTGGCCGGCCGGTGCACGTGATCGGCTGGAGCCTCGGCGGCATCTTCGCCCTGCTGTCCGCGGCCGACAGCCCGGACCTGCCCATCGCCTCGGTGACCGTCGTCGGCTCCCCCATCGACGTCAGCCTGGTGCCGATGGTGGCTCCGCTCCGCCCGCTCCTCAACTGGGCCAACGGCAAGGGCCCGATCACCCGCGGCTACCAGCTGCTGGGCGGCGCGCCGAAGCCGCTGGTCAAGTGGGCCTTCCAGCTCTCGTCGTTCCAGAAGCTGGTGACCAAGCCGATCGCGCTGGCCAGCCACATCGACGACGCCGACTTCCTCGCCCAGGTCGAAGCGGTCGACCGCTTCATGGACAACATGATCGCCTACCCCGGCCGGACCTTCGGCCAGCTCTACCACCGCTTCGTCAAGGCCAACGCCCTGGTCGGCGGCTCCTTCGAGCTCGACGACCGCACCATCGCGCTGGCCGAGATCAAGGCGCCGGTGCTGGTCTTCGGCGGCGCCACCGACGGCATCGCGCCGGTGCCAGCGGTCAAGGCCGTGGTGCCGCTGCTGACCGGCTCGCGCGAGGTGCGCTTCGAGATCGTGCCCGGCGGCCATCTCGGCATGCTGACCGGCCGGGCCGCCCGCAACAGCACGTGGCGGGTGATGGACGAGTGGATCTCCCAGTGGTCCACCGACGCCGACGACGAGCCTGGAGATCGGCACCAGCAAGACCCGCCGGCACAAGTCGGCGAGCTCGCGCGCCTTGGCTCCCTGAGGTTTGAGGACGCCGACCTGACGGAAGGCGTGTCCCCATGTCCCGACTCCGCGCCGCCCTCACCGCCCTGCTGCTCCCACTCACCTGCCTGGTCGCGCTGACCGCCACCGCGGCGCCACCCGCGCACGCCGACGAGTGCTACACCTGGGGTCGCAACCTCAGCCAGGGTGCCTCCGGCGACGACGTCGCCCAGCTCCAGATCCGAGTTGCCGGCCACGCCGGCTACGGCGTCAACATGGCCATCGACGGGTCGTTCGGCGCGCAGACCACCGCGGCCGTGCGCGGCTTCCAGTCGTCGTACGGTCTGGCCGCCGACGGCGTCGCCGGGCCGGCGACGTACGCGAAGATCTACGCGCTCCAGGACGCCGACTGCACCCCCGCCCACTTCTCCTACGCCGAGGTCGACGGTGGCTGCGGCGCCGGCGGCTACAGCGGCGGATCGGTCAGCGCCGCCACCGTCCAGCAGAACCTGCTGCGCGCCATGTGGCGGGCCGAAGCGCTGCGGCACCGGATGGGCGACGTGCCGCTGACCGTGACGTCCGGCTTCCGCTCGCAGGCCTGCGACCGCCAGGTCGGCGGCAGCGGCACCGGCCAGCACACCTATGGCACCGCGATCGACCTGGTCGGCCCGCCGCTGTGCAGCATCGCGCAGAACGCGCGCTACGCCGGGTTCGGCGGCATCTTCGGTCCCGGCTACCCCGACCACAACGACCACGTGCACGTCGACGTCCGGGCCGGACAGAGCTGGAGTGCCCCGAACTGCGGGATGTGAGCCCCTAGTTGCTCAGTTGCTCAGTTGCCCGGCGCCAGCAGGTCGGCGTACTCGCGGTGCCGGGCGATGTACTTCTTCACGAACGGGCAGCTGGCGACGACCTGAACGCCGTCGCCGCGCACGTTGTCGAGGGACGCCTTGACCAGGATGCTGCCGAGACCCTGACCCTCGTAGGCGTCGTCGACCACGGTGTGGGTGAACTCGATCTCCCCGTCGCTGCGCTCGTACTCCGAGAAGCCGGCGACCTTCCCGTCGACGGTGATCTCGAAGCGGCTGGCGGAAGGGTTGTCGGCCACGGTGGGTTCGGATGACATGCCAGGAACGCTAGTCGGGCGACCCAGCCGGTCAGTCGAGCGATCGCTGCGCGAGCCACTGGCCACGGGCGCGCTTGCCGGCGCGGGCCAGCCACGCGTCGGCGACGACCTCGGTCAGCTCGTCGAGGTCGAGCTCACCGATTCGCGAGCCGCGCAGCAGCACCGACGGATGGCCGTTGAAGTGGGGCGTGGTGAAGAACGGCGTCGACGGGTCGTCGACGAGCGAGAGCTTCTCCTCCTCCGACTCCACCCAGAACACGATCACGTCGTCGTAGCGCTCGCCGGTCTCGGGGTCGAACGCGTCGGGCCGTGGGTTGCGGAAGAAGATGAAGCTGCGGTTGCTGACCTGGTAGACGGTCTTGCCGCCCTCGACGACCTTGGCGCCGGGCATGGCACTGGCCAGCTGGTGGACGTCGGCGACCTTGGCCTTGCGGCTCATCAGCCGATCGTAGGAGTTTCTGCTGCGAACTTCTCGACGGACTCCAGCGAGTAGGAGCCGGCGTCGGTGCCGAGGCCCTGCGCGACCTGGGCCGCCGTCGCGCAACCGAGCTCAGCGGCCCCGCGCAGGTCGCGGCCGATCGACAGCCCTCGGAGGAAGCCGGCCGAGAACGCGTCGCCGCAGCCGGTGGTGTCCACCACGTCGATCGCGTACGCCGGCACCTCGACCTCCTCGTGGGCGGTGACGACCAGCGCGCCCTTCGCGCCCTGGGTCACGGCCACGCAGCCGACCCCGAGCAGCAGCAGGGCCCGCGCCCCCTCGGCCAGCGACGACACACCGGTGAAGCCGAGCACCTGCTCGTCGTTGGGCAGCAGGTAGTCGGTGTGCGGCAGGGCGTCGCCGATCCACGCCAACAGGTCCGGGTCGCCCGGCGCCAGGATGTCGACCGACGTGGTCGCGCCCATCGACCGCGCGTGGGCGAGCAGCTTGCCGGCGGCCTCACCGCCGAGGAACTCCGGTCCACCCAGGTGCAGGTGGGTGATGCCGTCCAGCGACACCGAG
Organism: uncultured Actinomycetota bacterium; assembly: GCA_963769475.1. Classification (GTDB taxonomy): domain Bacteria; phylum Actinomycetota; class Actinomycetes; order Propionibacteriales; family Nocardioidaceae; genus Nocardioides. The sequence continues at coordinate 15,162 of CAVYLX010000012.1, forward strand.
GTCGAGGTCGTCCGGCGTGAACGCGCCGTTGGCGCCGATGCAGTGCCAGGCCGGCCGGTCGCCGTTGGGGCGCACCGGGATCACCGACGCCGAGGTCTGCTGGTCGGCCTTGCGCACCAGCCCCGAGACGTCGACGCCCTCACGGGTCAGCAGGGCCAGCAGCGAGTCCGCGATCGGGTCCTCCCCGACGGCGCCGTACGACGACACCTCGGCGCCCAGCCGAGCCAGGATCACCGCCGTGCCACCGGCGGTGCCGGCAGGAGACATCCGGATCGTCTCGACCAGCGCGCCGTCCGAGCCGTCCGGGATCGACTCGATGCCGATCACGTGCGTGTCGAGCACGTGCACGCCGACGGTGGCGATCTTCATGCGTTCTCCTTGCCGATGACAGAGGTGGATCCGTAGTTGCGTTCGAGCGCCGCCAGCACCACGGCGGTCTGCTCGTCGTCGGTCAGCACCCGCGGCTCACCGAGGGCGCTGGCGCGGTGGTGGAGCGCAGCCAGCCACTCGAGCAGCAGTGCGTGCTCGACGGCCTTGTCGAGCGAGGCTCCGATCGCCACCGAGCCGTGGCTGCCCATCAGCGCGGCCTGGCGGTCGACCAGGGCCGCTCGGACGTGGGCGGCCAGCTCCGGTGTGCCGAACGTGGCATAGGGCGCGACCCGCACCGCGCCGCCGAGCAGGAGCTGTTGGTAGTGGATGACCGGCAGCTCGTCGAGCACGCAGGCCACCGCGGTCGAGAACGGCGCATGGGTGTGTACGACGGCGGCCGCGTCGGTGTCGGCGTACACGGCGAGGTGCAGGTCGAGCTCGGACGTGGGGGCGAGCGCGCCGTCGACGACCTCGCCGTCGAGCGTCACCAGGGTCACCTGCGCGGCTGTGCAGTCCTCGAGCACGACGCCGGTGCCGGTGACGGCCACGAGCTCGCTGGTGCGCAGGCTGACGTTGCCGGCGGTGCCGATCAGCAGGCCGGCCTCGGCCAGCCGGCGGGCGGCGCGAGCGACATCGTTGCGTGCGCTCACGTGCCCAGGCCCTGGGGCGTCGCGTAACGGTGGAGGTAGGCGGTCATCATCGCGATGCCCTCCTCGATCAGCACAGGGTCGCCGTCCGAGTCCTGCTCGAACGCGAGCTGGAAGATGCGGTCGCCGACCTCGATCGCAAGACCGGCCACGGCCTCGGTCAGCTCGTCGGTGGCGAGTCCGCTCTCGAACGCGAACGCACGCAGGGTCTCGGCGATCCGGGCGTTGTGCTCACGACCGAACTTGTGCACCGCGAGGTTGGTGCGGCCCCGCAGGTAGATCTCCACGAACGCCCGGCGCCGGTGGTAGACCTTCACGAACGCGAGCATCGCGGTGCGCACCACGGTCTCGACGGTGAGCACCTCGAGCTCCGCGAGATCGGCAGCGACCTGGTCGTCCATCTCGGCCATGTCGCGCTCGGCCAGGGCGAGCAGGACGTCCTCCTTGTCGGAGAAGTACTGGTAGAGCGAGGCCACCGGCACGTCGGCCGCGGCGGCGATGTCGCGGGTGGTCAGCGACTCGACGCCCTGGCTGACCACGAGCCGCGCTGCCTGGTCGAGGATCTTCTCGACGCGGCGCCGGCTCCGGGCCTGCGCCGGCACCCTGCGCAAGATCGGACCATTGGCTGGGCCGCTCGCTCGTTCCGCGGTCATGATTTCGCAGTGTAGGGTACGAACCCGAAACTGACACACTTTCAGGTTTGCGCTCAGGAGTCCTCATGACCGGCCCCTCGATCACCCGCCGCGGCGTCCTCGGAGGCGCCTCGCTCGCGGGCGCCACCCTCGGCTCGTCCCTCGGGATCGGCGCCCTCACCGAGCTGGCAGCCGACGCTGCCGGCGACGGCCCTCGCGGCCTCCAGGGCGCGCTGCCCGCGAAGGTCGACGTGGTCGTGGTCGGCGCCGGCATCGCCGGACTGGTCGCGGCCCGGCAGGTCGCCCGCAGCGGACGGTCGGTGCTCGTGGTCGAGGCCCGCGACCGGGTCGGCGGCCGGGTGCTCAACCACACGCTGCGCCAGGGCGGCGTGATCGAGGCCGGCGGCGCGTTCGTCGGGCCGACCCAGGACCACATCCTCCGGCTGGCGCGACGGCTCGAGGTGCCGACCTTCCTGGAGTACAACACCGGCAAGAGCGTCTACATCTCGTCGCTGACCGGCCGCCAGGAGTACAACGGCACCGTCCCGCCCGACCTCACGATCCTTCCCGACGCCCTCCTGCTGCTCAGCGAGATCGACGAGATGGCGGCCGAGATCGACGTCGACTCCCCCTGGACGCACCCGAAGGCCGCGCAGTGGGACGCGATCACGCTCGGCCAGTTCATCCGCGACAAGGCGATCCTCAACCCCAGCGGCGTCACCAACCTGATCAAGTCCTGGACCCAGCCGGGCTTCGGCGCCGACCCCGACGAGCTCTCGCTCCTCTTCACGATCTGGTACGTCGCCTGCTCCGGCAACGAGAGCACCGTCGGCACGTTCGCCCGCAACTCCGACACCGCCAACGGCGCCCAGGAGCGGCGCTTCGTGGGCGGCTCGCAGCTGATCCCGCTGCGGATGGCGCGCAAGCTCGGCGACGTCGTGGCGCTGCGCGCAGCCGTCACCAAGATCGAGCAGGACGGCCATGGCGCCGTCGTACACACCAAGCGGGGGAAGGTGTCCTGCAAGCGCGTGATCGTCGCCGCACCGCCGCCGCTGGTGCTCGACATCGACTGGTTCCCGAAGCTGCCCGGCCCGGCGCACGCACCTGCTGAGCAGCCTGGACATGGGCCAGCTGATGAAGTGCGACGCGGTCTACAAGACGCCGTTCTGGCGCGAAGACGGTCTCAACGGCTTCGGCGTCAACGACAGCGGCGCGGCCCGCGCGGTCTTCGACAACTGCCCCAAGGACGGCGATCCCGGCGTGCTGCTGGCGTTCGTCGGCGGCTCCACCTGGCGCAAGTACGGCCGGCTGCCGCTGGCCCAGCGCCGCAAGGCGGTCCTGCAGGGATTCGCCGCGCTGTTCGGCGAGCAGGCGCTCCACCCGATCGACTACACCGAGCAGGACTGGACCAAGGAGCGGTGGACCGTCGGCGGCCCGACCGCCATCCACGCGCCCGGCTCGTTCGTGAAGTACGGCTCCGCCATCCGCCAGCCGTTCGGGCGGGTGCACTGGGCCGGCACCGAGACCTCGACGTACTGGTCGGGCTACATGGACGGCGCCGTGCGCTCCGGCGAGCGCGCCGGCGGACGAGGTCGTGGAGACGCTTCGTTGAGGCGCCTGGTCGCGCTGGTCGGACTGCTGCTCGCCTCGACCCTGCTGAGCCCGGTCGAGGCCGCGGCGCCGGAGAAGTGGACGACCACGGTCTTCGCGCCGGTGCCGGCGCCGGGCTTCCCGGCGTACGTCTTCGCGCACCGCAACGGCCGCGTCTACGCCGGCAGCTACGACGCGCGGCACCCAGCAGCCGTCCAAGGTCTTCGAGTGGTCGCCCACCGGCAAGCTGCTGCAGTCGTGGACGGTGCCCGGGCAGGTGCTCGGCCACCACGGCGTCCAGGTCGCCAACCAGACCCGCAAGGGCAAGCTGGTGCTGCTCGAGACCTCGACCTCCTCGGTGCTGCTGCTCGACATCGAGACCGGGAAGTTCACCCGGGTGGCCCGGCTGCCCGACGGCGCCGTCCCCAACTACGCGACCTGGGTGCCCGGCGGCAACCTCCTGGTCACCGACTACGCGGACGGCGTGATCTGGAAGGTACGCCGCGACGGCACCGTCTCGAAGTGGTTCGCCTCGCGGCACCTGCAGGGCGTCGAGTTCGGCACCACCGGCATCGTCTACCGCAAGAGCCAGCACGACCTGCTGATCAGCCAGCAGACCACTCTGGGTGGCGCGCACGCTGCCGACCAACGGCGCGCTGTTCCGGCTGCCGGTCACCGCGCAGGGCCGGCCCGGCCGGCTCTCGACGCTGTGGACCTCGCTACCCGGCCGAGCTTCCCGACGGCTTCGGCATCGGCCGCTCCGGCCACATCTACATCGCGATGGCCGGACTCACCGCCCAGCTCGTGGAGCTCTCGGCCACCGGCAAGGAGCTCGACCGCTTCCCCGACCTGCCGTTCACCGGCGACAACGGATCGCCGATCCCGTTCGACACCCCGTGCAGCGCGACCTTCCTCGGCACCAAGGTGCTGGTGGCCAACCAGTCGGCGATCGCCGGCGACGCCGGCCACCAGGCGATCCTGGCGGTCGAGGTCGGCGAGCGCGGCCGCGCGACGTACCTCCCGAAGCCGCCCAGTTCACTCGTTGACCCGTCAGCCCTTCGGTGCGCCTCGTCCCTCGGCTCCTCAGGAACCGGGGTGCGGACGGGTCAACAACTAGCGTGCGGCCATGAGCGCGCTCGCGGGCATGGTGGACAAGGGGCTGATGGCGGCCGACTGGGCTGAGGCGATGGCACCGGTCGAGGACCGGATCGCCCGGATGGGGCAGTTCCTGCGCGAGGAGGTCGCGGCCGGTCGCGGCTACCTGCCGGCCGGCGAGCACGTCTTCCGGGCGTTCCAGCGGCCGCTCGCCGACGTACGCGTGCTGGTCGTCGGCCAGGATCCCTACCCCACTCCCGGGCACCCGATCGGCCTCAGCTTCGCGGTCGACCCAGGGGTCTGGCCGCTGCCGCGGAGCCTGGTCAACATCTACGTCGAGCTGCGCGCCGACACCGGCATCGTGCCCCCGCGCAGCGGCGACCTGACGCCGTGGAGCGACCAGGGCGTGATGCTGCTCAACAGGGTGCTCACCGTGCGTCCGGGCGAGTCCGCGTCGCACCGCGGGCGGGGCTGGGAGGAGATCACCGAGCACGCGATCTCGGTGCTGGTACGCCGGGCCGAGGCCGGCGCTCCGTGCGCCGCGATCCTGTGGGGTCGCGACGCACAGAGCCTCAAGCCCGGCGCTCGGCCCGATCCCGTGGGTCGAGTCGGTGCACCCGTCCCCGCTGTCGGCGAGCCGAGGCTTCTTCGGCTCGAAACCGTTCTCCCGGGTCAACCGGCTGTTGGTCGAGCAGGGGGCCGCGCCGGTCGACTGGTCGTTGGGTGGTGAACAGACTAGACTAGTTGAATCATGAACGACCGGATGCCCGCCCTCTACATCGGCCACGGCGCGCCACCCCTGCTCGACGACCCCATCGTGGTCCGGGCAGCTCGCGGCCTGGGCCGCGGACCTGCCTCGCCCGAAGGCGATCCTGATCGTCAGCGCCCACTGGGAGTCGGCACCGGTCTCGCTGAGCGCGAGCGGTGCCCCGCTGGTCTACGACTTCGGCGGCTTCGACGAGAAGTACTACCGGATGACCTACCAGACCCCCGACGCCTCCGCGCTCGCCACAACCATCGCGAAGCTGATGCCGGCGACCGAGCCGGTCCACCAGCACACCTCGCGCGGACTCGACCACGGCGCCTGGGTGCCGCTGCGGATCATGTACCCCGACGCCGACATCCCGGTCCTGCAGCTGTCGCTGCCGACCCACGACCCCGAGCGCCTGCTCGAGCTCGGCGCGCGGCTGCGCCCGCTGCGTGACGAGGGCGTGCTGATCGTCGGCAGCGGGTTCCTCACCCACGGGCTGCCCTTCCTCACCTCGTGGCAGCTGGACGCGACGCCTCCGGGCTGGTCGGCCGACTTCGACGCGTGGGCCGGCGAGGCGATGGCCCGCGGGGACGTCGACGAGCTGGCGGCGTACCGCGAGAAGGCGCCGGGCATGCCCTACGCCCACCCGACCGTCGAGCACTACTCCCCGCTGTTCGTCACCCTCGGTGCCGCGAGCTCGGCGGACGCACCGGGCATCCAGGTGATCGACGGCTTCTGGATGGGGCTGTCGAAACGGTCGCTGCAGGTCGCCTAGGTCGCAGTGATCCGGTCGAGCTCGACCAGGTCCTCCTCGGTCGGCTCCCAGCTGAGAGCTCCCGCATTGGCGCGGACCTGGTCGCCACTGGTGGCGCCAGAGATCACCGACGCGACCGCGGGCTGAGCCGCGAGGCCGGCGATGGCGACGTCGAGCATGGTGCGGCCGCGCTCGGCGGCGTACTTCTCGAGGGCCTCGATCCGGTCCCAGTCGGCGTTGTCGAGCCAGGCCCGGCGATCCGGTGTCAGTGCGGCGCGCGACCCGGCGGGTGCCGCCTCTCCTCGGCGGTACTTGCCGGTGAGCAGGCCGTACTCCAGCGGGAAGAACGGCAGGACGCCGAGGCCGTACTGCTCGCAGGCCGGCACCACCTCGTCCTCGATCGTCCGGTCGAGCAGCGAGTAGCGGTTCTGCACGCTGACGAAGCGCTCCAGCCCCGAGGTGCGTGAGGTCCAGTCGGCATCGGCGACCTGCCAGCCGGCGAAGTTGGAGCAGCCGAGGTAGCCGATCTTCCCCTCGCGCACCAGGTCGGTCAGCGTCGACAGCGTCTCCTCGATCGGGGTGACGTCGTCGGGAGTGTGCAACTGGTAGAGGTCGATGTGGTCGGTCTGCAGCCGCCGCAGGCTGGCCTCGACCGCCCGCCGGATGTAGCGGCGCGACCCGCGGACGCCGTGGTCCTCGCCGTTGGCGCCCTGCATGTCCATGCCGAACTTCGTCGCCAGCACGAACGCGTCGCGCTGCCCTTTCAGCGCCTCGCCGATCAGCTCCTCGCTGCCGCCCCTCGGCTGGCCGTAGGTGTCCGACGTGTCGAGGAGCGTGACTCCGGTGTCGCGGGCCGCAGCGATGATGTCGCGTACGCCGTCGAGGTCGACCCGCACGCTGAACGCGTTGCAGCCGATGCCGACGGCACTGACCATCAAGCCGGAGTCGCCCAGGGGGCGGTAGGTCATGTCGTTCATGCGACGACCCTACGGATCAGGCGGTGGGCGGTCTCTCCGGGGCAGGCGGGTGCATCAGCTCCCGGATCGAGCGCTGCAGGTCGGCCCCGAGCTCGCCCCAACCCGGCTGGTAGTCGTAGATCTCGCGCAACGACCTCCGCGACTGCGTCCCGTTCAGCAGGTCGACGTCGTCGGCGCTGATCAGACCCGGGTGCTCGACGCCGATCGCCTCGCTGACCTTGAGCAGGTCGCGGCGCAGCGACGTCACGTAGTTGGCCGCCCGCACCGACTTCAGGGTCGGGTCGAGCCCGCGCTGCAGCCAGGCGTTCTGGGTGGCGACGCCCGTGGGGCAGTGGTCGGTGTGGCACTTCTGGGCCTGGATGCAGCCGACCGCCAGCATCGCCTCCCGGCCCGCCTGTACGACGTCCACGCCGAGCGCGAAGGCGACCACGGCGTTCTCGGGCAGACCGAGCTTGCCGCCACCCACGAACGTGACGTCGTCGGTCAGCCCGGCTGCCGCGAACCGGCGGTAGACCTCGCGTGAAACCGATCCGGAACGGATAGGCCACCGAGTCCGCGAACACCATCGGCGCCGCACCGGTGCCACCCTCGCCGCCGTCGATGTTGACGAAGTCGACGCCGCGCTGGCCGCTGCTCATCAGCTCGACCAGGTCGTCCCAGAAGCTCATGTTGCCGACCGCGGACTTGATGCCCACCGGCAGTCCGGTCTCGTCGCCGAGCATCTCGACGAAGTCGAGCATCGAGTCGACGTCGCCGAACACCTCGTGCCGGCTGGGTGACGCGCAGTCGACGCCGGCCTTGATGCCGCGGATCTCGGCGATCTCCTCGCTCACCTTGGCGCCCGGCAGCATCCCGCCGAGGCCGGGCTTCGCGCCCTGCGACAGCTTGATCTCCAGGGCCCGCACCGGCGCACTGGCCACGAGGTCCTTGAGCCGCGACAGCTCGAAGTGGCCGTCCTCGTCCCGGCAGCCGAAGTACGCCGTCCCGATCTGGAAGACGATGTCGCCGCCGTTGCGGTGGTACGACGACAGCCCGCCCTCACCGGTGTTCTGGAGGCAGCCGGCCAGGGCCGCACCGCGGTTGAGTGCCTCGATGGCGTTCGCGGAGAGCGACCCGAAGCTCATGCCGGAGATGTTGACCACCGACTGTGGGCGGAAGGCCCGGGCTCGGCCGCGCGCGGCCCCCACCACCTTCGCGGCAGGCAGCGGCACCCCCTCCTCGGCGTGCCGTGCGGTCGACGCCGCGGGACCGGCGAACGTGCGGTGCTTGATGATCGGGTAGCCGACGACGTTCTCCACGTCGTTGTCGGTGCCGAACCCGAAGTAGGAGTTCTCGAGCTTCGACGACGCGTAGACCCAGCGGCGCTGGTCGCGGCTGAACGGCCGCTCCTCGTCGTTGGAGGTGACGATGTACTGCCGCAGCTCCGGCCCGAACCGCTCGAGCAGGAACCGCAGGTGGCCGGCCACCGGGTAGTTGCGCAGGATCGCGTGCTTGCGCTGGAACACGTCGCGCACCGCCACGGCGCCCAGCGCTGCGGCACCCAGGGCGATGGCTCGGGTCGGCTTCATGCCCTAGGTGTACCCGATCCGAGCACGGAGGGTCTCGATACGCGCTCGCTCGTTCCTCGCTCGCGCCTACTCGACCAACGAACTCTCGGTGGTCGAGTAGGCCGAGCCGCTAGGCGAGGCCGTATCGAGACCTCGTCAGCGAATCCGCGTCTTCCGCATCATCTTCAGGCCGGACAGCATGCTCTTGACGTACTTGTCGTAGTCCTGGCCCGGGCGCGCGCCCATGACCTGCTTCTTGAGCACCGCGAGATTCTGCACGTCGGTGTACTTCAGCAGTCCCTGGTCGCCGTGCCGCGCGCCGACGCCCGACTTCTTCACGCCGCCGGACGGCGTGCCCTTCGACGCGAACGCCGTGGCCAGGATGTCGTTGATGTTGACGTTGCCGGACTCGATCCGCTTGCCCACCTGGCAGGCCGCGTCGACGTCGCCGCCCCACACCGATGCGTTGAGGCCGTAGTCGGTGTCGTTGGCCAGCGCGACCGCCTCGTCGACGGTCTCGTAGCTGTAGAGCGACACGACCGGCCCGAACGTCTCCGTGTGGCCGGCGAGCATGTCCTTGGTGGTGCCCTCGAGGATGGTCGGCTCGAAGAACGCCGGACCGAGGTCGGGACGGGCCTTGCCGCCGGTGACCACGGTCGCGCCCTTGGCGACGGCGTCGTCGACGTGCGACTGCACGCGGTCCTTGTGGTCGGGCGACACCAGCGAGCCGACGTCCATCCCGAAGTCGTACGACGCCCCGAGCTTCAGCGCCTCGGTCGCCGCGACGAACTTGGTCTTGAACTCCTCGTAGCGCGACGACGGGAGGTACATCCGCTCGATGTGCATGCAGATCTGGCCGGTGTTGCCGAAGGCGCCGAACAGCGCGCCCTGGACGACCTCGTCGAAGTCGGCGTCCTCGAGCACGACCATCGGGTTCTTGCCGCCGAGCTCCAGGCAGCAGCCGATCAGGTTGCGACCGGCGCGCTCGCCGATCACCCGGCCGGTCGCCGTAGAGCCCGTGAACATCACGTAGTTGGCGTTGTCGATCAGCGTCGGCCCGACGTCCGGACCCTCGCCGCACACGACCTGGAACAGACCCTTCGGCAGCCCCGCCTCCTCGAGCATCTGGATGCCGTAGAGCGGGGAGAGCGCGGTCTTGTTGTCCGGCTTGAGCACGATCGCGTTGCCGGCCATCAGCGCCGAGATGGAGTCGGAGATGCCGGTCGCGAACGGGAAGTTCCAGGGCGCGATGATGCCGACGACGCCCTTGGGCTGACGGATCTCGGTCGAGCTGCTGAGCATCGGCACCGGCCCGCCGCGCTTCTTCGGACGCCAGCAGCTTCGGCGCCCGCTTGAGGTAGTGGCTCATCACCATCACCGGGTCGCAGGTCTCCTCGATCGCCATCCGCCGGTTCTTGCCGCTCTCGACCTGGATCAGGTCGGCAGTGGTCTGGGCGTTGTCGATGAAGAGCGTGTGCGCCCGCTTGAACACCGCGAGCCGGTCGGACAGCGGACGCGCGGCCCACTCGACCTGGGCGGCCCGGGCGGTCGCGTACGCCTGCTCGATGTCCGCGGGGGTCGACTGCGGCAGCTCGACCAGCACCTCACCGGTGTAGACCTCGGTGAGCTTCCAGGTGCCGCCGGCGGTCGAGGGCACCCGGGAGACGAGCTTCTGCAGGAAGGCGTCGGTGATCGAGGCCGGCCGCTGGAGCGCCATGGGTCAGTTCCGTCCTAGTACGAAGTCAGCGCCGCGCTCGCCGATCATGATCGCGGGTGCGTTGGTGTTGCCGCCGGTGATCGACGGCATGATCGAGGCGTCGCAGACCCGGAGGCCCTCGATGCCGCGCACCTTCAGGTCGGGGCTGACCACGGCGAGCTCGTCGACGCCCATCCGGCAGGTGCCGACGCCGTGGTAGACCGACGTGGCCCGGTTGAGGATGGCGTCGCGCAGCTCCTGGCCCTTGAGGCTCGCACCGGGGTGCAGCTCCTCCTTGACGGCACCGCCGAAGGCAGCGCCCGCCATGATCTCGCGGACCATCTCCGAACCCTCGGCGAGCACCTCGAGGTCGGCCGGGTCGGCGAGGTACTGGAAGTCGATGATCGGCGTCGCAGTCGGGTCGTCGGACGCCAGCCGGAGCGTGCCGCGGCTGCGCGGGTAGATCAGCGTGGAGAGCAGGGTGAGCGACGTACGCGGGTCGACCTTGTGGCGGATCGGCTCGTCCTGGTTGGGCGAGACGTAGGACCACGGCAGCAGGTGCAGCTGCAGGTCGGGTACGTCGGCGGCCTGCGAGGTGCGCATGAACGCGACCGCCTCGAAGACGGTGTTGGCCAGGAACGACTTGCCCGGCCGCATCACCTCCTTGGCCACGCCCTTGCCGAAGAAGAAGGCGTTGCCGCGCATCTTCGACGACGTCGTGTGGAACGTCAGCGCGTGGAACAGGTGGTCGTGCAGGTTGTCACCGACGGGGAGGTCGGCGACGACCTGGATGCCGTTGTCGGTGAGGTGCTGCGCGTGGCCGACGCCGGAGAGCATCAGGATCTGGGCGGACCCGACGAAGCCGGCCGAGAGGATGACCTCCTTGCCCGCTCGCACGGTGCGCGTGGAGCCGTCCTGGTCGGTGACCTCGACGCCGGTGGCGCGGCCGTTGTCGATCACGACCTTGGTCACCAGCACCTCGGTCTGCAGCTCCAGGGTCGGCGGGGCGAGGTGATGGATGTAGCCACGCGAGGCGCTGTAGCGCAGGCCGTCGGCAGCGTTCTGCTGCATCCGGCTGACGCCCTCCTGCGACTCCGCGTTGTAGTCGTCGAGGATCTTCACGCCGAGGGTGTCCGACGCGGCCTGGATGAACTGGAGCGAGCCCTCCTGCGGCGTCTTGTTGCGGGTGACCTTGATCGGCCCGCCGGCCCCGCGGTAGTCGTTGGGGCCGTCCTCGAAGTCCTCCATCCGGAGGTACGCCGCGTTGACCTCGTCGGCGCTCCAGCCGGTGTTGCCCTCGGCGGCCCAGGAGTCGTAGTTGGCGCGGTTGCCGCGCACGTAGACCATGCCGTTGATGGAGCTCGAGCCGCCGACCACCTTGCCGCGCGGCACGGGCATCTTGCGGTCCAGCAGGTGCTTCTGCGGGCTGGAGTAGTAGCCCCAGTCGACCTTCGCCTTGATCTCGGGCACCGAGTGCATCGGGCCGATCATCCCGGGCTTCTTCACCAGGAACTGGTCGTCGCTCTTGCCGGCCTCGAGGACGATCACGCTGGCCCCCGACTCCGCGAGCCGTCCCGCGATCGCGGCACCGGAGCTGCCGGATCCGACCACCACGTAGTCGGCTTCGTTCTGGTAGCTGTCCCTCTTGGCCATGGACGCAACTGTAACCTGTTCTAGTTTGCGGCGTACAGGGTCCCGCCACCACGATGAGGCCGTGAAGATCCTGTCGATCCAGTCCTCGGTGGCCTATGGCTACGTCGGCAACTCGGCGGCCGTCTTCCCGCTCCAGCGGCTGGGGCACGAGGTGTGGCCGGTGTTCACGGTGCACTTCTCCAACCACACCGGATACGGCGAGTGGCGCGGCCCGCTGCTCGCGCCGTCCGACGTCGCCGACGTGATCGCGGGGATTGCCGACCGCGGCGTGCTCGGCGAGGCCGACGCGGTGCTGTCCGGCTACCAGGGCGACCCGGCGATGGGCGCGGTGATCCTCGACGCTGTCGCGCAGGTGAAGGCGGCCAACCCCGACGCGGTCTACTGCTGCGACCCGGTGATGGGCGACGTCGGCAGGGGGATGTTCGTGCGGCCCGGGATCCCGGAGTTCATGCGCGACGAGGTAGTCCCGCTGGCGGACATCATCACGCCCAACCACTTCGAGCTCGACTTCCTGTCCGGGCGCACCACGCGGACGCTCGACGAGGTGCTCGCCGCTGTCGACGTCGTCCGCGACACCGGCCCGCGCGACGTACTGGTGACCAGCGTGCTGGCCGACGACGATGCCGGCGAGATCGACGTGGTCGCGGTCTCCGACGCCGGCGCCTGGGCGGTCACCACTCCCCTGCTGCCGATCAGTCCCAACGGCTGCGGCGACGTGACCGCCGCCCTCTACCTCGCGCACCTGCTCACCACGGGCTCACCCGCTGAGGCCCTGGCCCGGACGACGGCTTCGGTCTACGCCGTGCTCGAGGCAACGCTGGCTGCCGGCACCCGAGAGATCCAGCTGATCGCCGCGCAGGAGGCGATCGCCGTGCCGCCGTCGACGTTCGAGGTCAGGCAGCTGCGGTAGTCAGACCGCGAGCTTCTTCAGGTGCTTCCAGAGACCAGGGCTGACGTTGGCGTCGACGAGCTCCTGGGCCTCTGGTGACAGGGTGCGCTCCTTGCCGGCGATCCGATCCAGGTACAGCTGGTGTGCGGCGGTGAACGCCGTCGCGACCTCGGGTGCGAAGTCGAGACCGAGCCAGTCCAGCGCCTTGCGCAGGCTGGTCGCCTCGCCGTCGCTGAAGAAGGACTTGTACTCGACCACCAGGGCCAGCTCGGGATGCTGTCGCGCGGCCCGCCGGATCCGGGTGTTGTTGACGTTCCAGACCTTGATCGCGCGTTCGCTGTTGAGCCGCTCCGGCCAGTTGACGTCGGACTCGCGGTTGGCCCGGGCGTCCCACGACGCGGCGACGTCCTCGGGCGCCCGCACGATGCAGACGAACCTCGCCTCGGGCAGCTTGTCCCACAGCTGATCCATGCGGACCTTGGTCATCTTGTCGCCGACGTAGCGGGCGGTGTCCCACTTGGCCTCTTGCCGCTCGTAGAGCCGGGCCCAGCGCGGGTCGACGTCGGGGCGGATGTTGGTGAGGCCGTCGGAGAAGTCGAAGAACCGCTCGCGCTCGAACAGCTCCGGCGTCATCTCGTCGAGCCGCGGACCCCACAGGCCCTTGAACCGCTCCATCCCCATCACGATCTCGGGATGCTCGGCGAACACGTCGGCCAGGGCCGTGGTGCCGGACCGCCCGACGCCCACCAGGAAGAGGGGGGTCGGGGTCGGCATGGCCGCGATCCTAGCGAGCCAGCACTGTGGGTCAGTACGACTGTCCTGCTGCGTACCTGGCCCGACGCGAATGCCTCCCTCGACCACGGTTGCGACTCTTGTACGTCGGCAGCTGTGAGTCGCAGTTGGGACAGATCAGTCGGAGGTTCTCGCGGGAGTTGTTGTCGGCATCACCGTCGATGTGATCGAGCACCATCACCAATGTCTGCCCGTTCCAAAGCTCGGCCTGGCGGCACAGGGCACAACGATGGTCCTGCTGTTCTGCAATGAACGTCCGAATGTAATGGCCACGGCCACTTGGTGGGAGGGCCTGCCCCGTCAGCAGCCAGCGTTCCAACAGAAGCCTGCGTGCATAGGCTTGCTGACATCGAAGGCTGCAGTAGACGCGCTTCGGACGACCCTGAACCACTTCCTTGCGGCCACGACATTCGAACATACTGGCGACTTTATGAACGGCCACCGACAGAGCCGCGTGAGAGAATCGAACTCTCGACTTCGCATTACAAGGGCGACGCTCTGCCAACTGAGCTAACGCGGCACGCACGACTTCGTGCGCGGCAATCCTAGACAGGCCAGCGGTGACTAGCTCATGCCGCCGTCGAAAGCGAAGATGGATCCCGTGATCATCCGGGCGTTGGGCGAGGCGAGGTAGACGATCGCCGAACCGAGCTCGGCGGGGGTGATCGCCTTGCCGGGCAGCATCATCATCAGCCGGTCCATCACCCGGTCGTCGAGGCCGTCGGGGAAGATGCTGGCGACGTGGGACACGATCGGGGTGTCCACGGTGCCGGGGCAGACGGCGTTGACGCGGACCCGGTCGGGCGCGAGCTCGAGGGCGAGTGACTTGGTGAGCTGGGTCAGCCCGCCCTTGGCCGCGGAGTACGCCGTCGCGTAGGCCTGCGGCACCCGGCCGGCCACCGACGAGACGTTGACGATGTTGCCGCGGCACGCCTTCAGGTAGGGCAGCGCGGCCTGCATCAGCATGAACGGACCCTTGAGGTCCACCGCGTGCACGCGGTCCCACTCGGCGTCGGTGATTTGCTCGAAGCGGCCGAACTGCACGATGCCCGCGACGTTGGCGAGGACGTCGATCCGGCCGTGCTCGGCGGCGCACCGCTCGATCGCGGAGTTGACCGACTCCCGGTCGCCGACGTTGCACTCGACGTAAGTCACGCCGTCGGGCACGGTCGGCGAGATGTCGAGGCCGTAGACGACCGCGCCCTCGTCGCGGAACAGCTCGGCGGTGGCGAAGCCGATGCCCGAGGCGGCTCCGGTGATGACGACGACGCGGGGAGGCTTGGGATCTTCGGTCTGCGACATGGCCGGAACTTATCGCACACCTAGAACAGGTTCTATGTCTCGATACGCCCGCTCGTTCCTCGCGGGCTACTCGACAACCGAATTCGGTGGTCGAGTAGCGGAGCGAGGAACGAGCGAACGCGTATCGAGACCAACTTGAAGTTCGCTTGAGGTCGAGAAAGAGTGGGGCGGTGGAGTTCATGACGATCGGACAGCTGGCGGAGCGCTCGGGGGTGGCCACGAGTGCCATCCGCTTCTACGAGTCGAGGGGCCTGGTCGACTCCGAGCGCACGTCGGGCAACCAGCGGCGCTACGCGAAGGCGACGCTGCGCCGCGTCGCCTTCATCCGGACGGCGCAGCGGGTGGGCCTGAGCCTCGAGGAGATCGGGGAGGCGCTGTCCACGCTGCCCGGCAACCGGGCGCCCACCAAAGCCGACTGGCACCGGCTGAGCAAGACCTGGCGACCGCGGCTCGACGAGCAGATCCGCCGGATCGAGCTGCTGCGCGAGCGGCTCGACAGCTGCATCGGCTGCGGCTGCCTGAGCCTGCGCAGCTGCGCCCTGATGAACCCGGGCGACGCCTTGGCCGCCTACGGACCGGGTGCCGTCCGGCTCGAGCCGTAACATGCCGTAGGTGGCGCTCCACATTGTCGCCAGCCGACCCGACCCGGCATTGCTCAGCCTGCCGTGGTCGACGCCGCTGGAGGACTGGACAGAGCACGTCGTCCCGCTCCCCCGCGGGCTGTCGCGCCACGTCGTCAGGATCGTGCGGCTCGGCGACCGCACCTACGCGGCCAAGGAGACGGTCGAGGAGATCGCGTTCAAGGAGTACCGGCTGCTGCGCGACCTGCAGCGGATCGGGATGCCGGCCGTCGTGCCGATGGGGGTGGTGACCGGCCGCACCGACGCGAGCGGTGAGCCCCTGCCGAGTGCCCTGCTGACCGAGCACCTGCGCTTCTCCCTGCCCTACCGCAGCCTCTTCGCGCACGGCCTCTCGGCGGACAACGTGCCGTCCCTCATCGACGCGCTGGTCGTGCTGCTGGTGCGGCTGCACCTCGCTGACTTCTTCTGGGGCGACGTGTCGCTCTCCAACGTGCTGTTCCGGCGCAGCGCCGGCGGGTTCGCCGCCTACCTCGTCGACGCCGAGACCGGCGAGCTGAAGCCGACGCTGTCGAGGAACATGCGCGAGTACGACCTGACCGTCGCGAAGGAGAACGTGTTCGCCGAGCTCCTCGACCTCCAGGCCAGCGAGACTCTTGACGACAACCTGGAGGCGCACGGCATCGTCGAGCTGCTCGAGGAGCGCTACCACGCACTGTGGGACGAGCTGACCGTCGAGGAGGAGTTCGGCGCCGACGAGATGTGGCGGATCGAGCAGCGGATCGAGCGGCTCAACGACCTGGGCTTCGACGTCGACGAGCTCGACATCGTGACCGACTTCGACGGCGACAAGATCCGCATCCAGCCGAAGGTGGTCGAGCTCGGGCACCACAGCCGCGAGCTCCAGGCCCTGACCGGCCTCAACGTGGAAGAGGCCCAGGCCCGTCGGATGCTCAACGACCTCGCCGCCTTCACTGCCCACTACGATCTCGGCCGCGAGGACCGCAGCCTGGTCGCCAACCGGTGGCTGACCGAGGTCTATGAGCCGATCGTGCGGCTGGTGCCGGCCGAGACGCGCGGCAAGCTCGAGCCGGCAGAGCTGTTCCACGAGATCCTCGAGCACCGGTGGTACCTGTCCGAGCAGGCGGGCCACGAGGTCGACATCTTCGACGCCGCCCGCGACTACGTCGAGAAGGTGCTGCCGCAGCGCCCCGACGAGGCCCTCACCTCGGCGTCGTCGGAGTAGCCACCGTCCGCCCCGACGTACGCCGGGCGGCGTGGTCCTCGAGCGCGGCGGCGACGTCATCGAGCCCGATCGTGCGGCCGACGGTCGGCCGGATCCTCCCGTCGGCGACCAGCTCGAGCAGCGCGGCGTGCACCCGTCGGCCGGTCTCCGGCGGGAACGGGTTGACCCCGAACTGCCGGTAGGCCCGGGGCACGTCAAGGTAGGCCAGGATCACGCCCATCGCCGTCATGTTGGCCATCGAGAGCTTGCGCAGCGCGCGACCGGTGAGGCCCGACTCGGGGTCGTCGTTGAAGCCGACCGCCAGGTAGCGGCCGCCCAGCGCGCCGCAGGTCCACATGGTCTCGGTCTGCTCGCCGCCGATCGGGTC
This sequence comes from uncultured Actinomycetota bacterium, assembly GCA_963769475.1. Taxonomy (GTDB): domain Bacteria; phylum Actinomycetota; class Actinomycetes; order Propionibacteriales; family Nocardioidaceae; genus Nocardioides. Next base: position 32,047 of record CAVYLX010000012.1, read on the forward strand.
GAAGATGACCTCGGCGCCCCGGTCACCGGTCTCATCCATGACCACGTCGAAGACGCTCTCAACGACCTGGTCGATGGCGCGCTCCGCCCCGAGGTCGCGACACAGCTGGGCCTTCTCCGGACCACCAGCGATCGCGATCACCCGAGCACCGGCGGCGACGGCGAGCTGGATGGCCGCCGTACCGACCGCGCTGGCACCGCCCCGCACGACCACGGTCTCGCCGGGCTGCAGCGCCGCCCGCTCGTGCAGGGCCAGGTAGCCGATGTGGAAGGGCAGCGTGAACGCCGCCGCCTCGACGTCGGAGAGCTCGGGCGGCGCGTCGAAGAACGTGCCCGCGAGGGCCCGCTCCGCGAGGCCGCCCAGCGACTGCGGGCAGATGCCGACGACCCGCCTGCCGAGCCAGTCCTCCGCTCCCTCGCCGGCGGCTTCCACGACGCCGGCCACGTCCATGCCGAGCGTGAACGGCGGCTCCGCCATCACGGCCGCGACGCCGCCGCGACACCGGGCGATGTCGCCGAAGTTCAAGGAGGCGGCCGCGACGGCGACCCGCACCTCTCCGGCTCCCGGCTCGGGCGTCTCGATGTCCTGGACCTCGATCGCCTCGATGGGCGACGCGTGGCGGACCACGCGAACAGCGATCACAGATCGAGCGGCACGAGCGGCGCGCCCAGCATCGCGGTCGCCATGATCACGAGGTTGGCGACGAAGCGCTCGTCGGAGAGCGGCGACTCCCGCGCCCCGGGCCCGACGGCCTTCGCCCGCACCCGGCGCGCGACCGAGCCGACCACGAACGACGTCATCAGGGCGAAGCGCTCGACGCGCAGGCCCTCGTCCATCTCGGGGACCCGCTCCGCGAGCAACGCGTAGACCTCGTAGCCGCCCGTGCGCGCCAGCATCGCCTCGACGTCCGCGCTCCGGGTGGACGGGGTCCTGCTCGATCAGCTCACCGACGATCTCGACGTAGTTGCGGCCGCTCTCCCCGCTGTCCGCGAGCTCGACGCACGGCCGGACGACCGCCTCGACGACCGACACGACGTCGTCGGCGGGCCGGGACTTGGCCAGCGCGAGCAGCTCGCCCTCGCGCTCGGCGAGAAAGTCCGCGTGCTGCTCGAGCACCGCCGCGAGCAGCTCGTCGCGGCCGCCGAAGTGGTAGTGGACGGCGCCGCGGTTGCGCTGTCCCGCCTGCCGGGTCACCTCCACGAGAGAGGCGCCGGTGATGCCGTGCTCGGCGAAGGCGCGGTTCGCGGCTTCGACCAGCCGTTCCCTCGTACTCGTAGCCATGTGGGCACCCTAGGGCCGAAGCGTCCTGTACCCGAGGCTCTGACAAGTGTTGCTCCCCCGTGTCGGGTATGGCAAGGCTCAGTGTCACTCGTAGCTGAGCGCCACGAACTCCCCCACGACGAACTCTCCGCTGGGCTGCAGGACCACGGCCTGGATGCCGGACGGCATGCCGTCCTCGGCGTAGGTGACCAGCGAGACCTGGGCGGCGCGCCGGATCGTGCTGCCGAGAGCGAAGGCGTACGCCGCCCCGCCGGTCGTGCCGGTGGTGAAGCTGTAGCCCTTCTCGCCGTTCTCGCCGGTGACGGGAGTCGGACCCACCTGGTTGTGGAGGTGACCCCCGAGCACCAGGTCGACGCAGCCGCGCTCGAGTGCCTCGTCGGCCAGGTTGGCGTCGTGGACCAGGATCGTGCCGACCCGCTCGCCCTCGTCGTTGGAGGCACAGGCAGCGTCGGCCAACCGAGTGCCGACCTCGTCGAAGCTGAGCCCCACCTCGTCGCGCCAGGTGCCGAGCCCGCTCGAGCGCGGGTCGGGCACACCGAGCATGTTGAAGTCGCCCGGCCCCTCGACGACCTCTTCGTCGAGCACGGTCCAGCCGCTGTCGGCGAGGTAGCTGCCGACGAACGACCCGTGGTCGTGGTTGCCGGGCACGGCATAGCGGCCGTCCAGGTCGTCGAATGCCGCGGTCAGCGAGTCGAGGGAGAAAGCCTCCCACTGGGATCCGGTGGAGGTGTCGTCGCCCGCGTCGAACACGGCCGTCGCCCCGCCCTGGTCGGCGATCGCGCGCGCCACTGCGTCCATGCCGATGTTGTCGTGGCGGTCCGAGACCAGAACGACGACGGTCTCGCCGTCCTCGGGCGGGCGCAGCTCGAGCTCACCCGCCGCCTCCTCGGCGGCGGCGTAGAACTGCACGCTCTTGTCGTAGGTCTCGACGGCACTCTCGATCAGCCGCCGGGTCTGCTTGGTCGTGGCGCTGCTCAGCACCTCGACCTCGTTCAGCTCGTCCGGCACCCGGATCGCCGGGCCGAGGAACTCGGCGAGAGTGATCCACTCGGTCTCGGCGGGCCCGACCTCCTCGTCGGATCGCCACGGCGCCCAGAGGCCGACCGCGATCAGCACCAGGATCAGGCCGGCGACCGCGCCCTTGCGGCTGCGCAACCGGCGCCACAGCTCCCGGCGCCGAGCCGGCCCGACCACCGCCCACAGCAGCAGTGGCACGAGCCCGAGCACTGCGCCCCGGATAGCGGCGTCGAACGCCATCCCCACGACGGCGTCGCGGACCACGTCGATCGGGCCGTCGGGCTGGCTGGCGATGAACGCGTAGCGCTTGACGAGCGCGTCGGTCGACGGAGCATCGGTCTTGCCGAGCTGGACGTCCACCCCGACATACCAGCCCGTGTCGACCCGGAGATCGGGCAGCACCGGCCCGGTGTGCACCACCACCTCGCCGGAGAAGTCCGGCGCCAGCACGGCGTCGTGGCTGGCCACCGAAACGGTCCGGTTGCTCTGCAGGAACAAGGCGAGCGAGATCAGCAGCGCGAGGACCGCCCACACCGCGACGTACGCGGTGCCGACGATGATCGTGCGGCGGTTCTTCACCAGCTCAGCTGCGCGCCTCGGCGATGGCATAGAGGGCGACCGAGGCGGCGACCCCGGCGTTGAGCGACTCGACGCTGTTGGCCATCGGGATCGAGACCAGCTGGTCGCAGGTCTCCTTGACCAGTCGCGACAGCCCGGCACCTTCCGACCCGACCACCAGCACGAGTGGTCCGTCGGCAAGGTCGAGGTCCGGCAACGACACCTCGCCGTCGGCGGCGAGGCCGACGACCATGCAGCCGGCGTCCTGGTAGGCCTTCAGCTGCCGGACCAGGTTGACGGTCGCGGCGACCGGGATCCGCGCGGCGGCGCCGGCCGAGGTCTTCCAGGCCGAGGCAGTCATGCCGGCGGCCCGGCGCTCGGGGATCACGACGCCGTGTGCGCCGAAGCCGGCCGCACTGCGGACGACGGCACCCAGGTTGCGCGGGTCGGTGACCGAGTCGAGAGCGACGATCAGCGGCTTCTCGTTCGCCGCGGCCGCAGCCTCGAGCAGGTCGTCGGGATGGGCGTACTCGTACGCCGGGATCCTGGCCGCCAGCCCCTGGTGCACGGCGCGGTCGGTGCGCCGGTCGAGCTCGACCTTGCTGACCTCGGACAGCGGGATGCCGCGGTCCTGGGCGAGCTTGAACGCCTCGCGCAGCCGGGCGTCGCGCTCGGCGCCCTCGGCGACGTACAGGCCGTTGATCGGCACGCCTTCACGCAGCGCCTCGACCACCGAGTTGCGCCCGGCGATCCACTCGGCGTCCGAGCTGCTCTTGCGCTTCGGCGAGCGGGATGGGGTCCGCTTCGTGGTGGTCGAGTCGGCCTGCTGCGACCGGTAGGTCTTGTGGTACGGCCGGTCCTTCGCCTTGGGCGTCGGTCCCTTGCCCTCGAGGCCGCGCTTGACGCGGCCTCCGGATCCGGCGGTCGGCTTCTTGCTGGTCTTGCGTACCGACCCCTTGCGTTGCGAATTACCCGGCACGTCAGTTCCTTAGTCGGTGGTTGAGGAGCGAGCGAAGCGAGCGTCTCGAAACCCCGGGCATCAGCTCACCGTCCATTTCGGGCCGTCGGGGGTGTCTTCGACCTCGATGCCGGCCGTCTTGAGCTGGTCGCGGATCGCATCGGCGGCCGCGAAGTCCTTGTCGGCGCGCGCCCGGTTGCGCTGCTCGAGCAGTCCGGCGACGAGCACATCGACCGCGGCCGTGAGCTTGGCGTCGCTGCTGCCGGTGGTCGCCCACGCGGGATCGGCCGGGATTGAGGCCGAGCACGTCGAGCATCGCCACGACGGCTGCGGCCTGCGCCTGCGGGTCGTCGCTGCGGTTGGCGTCGCGGACCGTGTCGAAGAGGACCGCGACCGCGGCGGGCGTGCCGAGATCGTCGTTCATGGCGTCGACGAAGGCCTGCGGGAGCTCGCCGCTCTCGCCGGAGACGCCGTAGCGCTCCAGGAAGTTCTCGATCCTCCGGAACCCAACGGCCGCCTCGTCGAGCGCTTCGAAGCTGAACTCGACGTGCGAGCGGTAGTGCGCGGCAACGAGGTAGAAGCGAAGTTCGATCCCGCGGTAGTCCTTGAGCACGTTGGGGATGGTCAGCGAGTTGCCGAGCGACTTGCTCATCTTCTCGCCGGACGTGGTGATCCACGCGTTGTGCATCCAGTACGACGCGAACGGGCGTCCGGCGGCGCGCGCCTGGGCCTGCTCGTTCTCGTGGTGCGGGAAGCGCAGGTCGACGCCGCCGCCGTGGATGTCGAACGCCGGGCCGAGGTACTTGCCGGCCATCGCGGAGCACTCGATGTGCCAGCCGGGCCGGCCCGGACCCCAGGGCGCCGGCCAGGCAGCGGTCGCCGGCTCGGTCTCCTTCTTGTGGCCCTTCCAGAGCGCGAAGTCGCGAGGGTCGCGCTTGCCGCGCGGATCGGCGTCGGTGGCCGGCTCCATGTCGTCGAGGCCCTGCCGGGTGAGCTCGCCGTACGCCGGCCACGACCGCACGTCGAAGTAGACGTCACCCGAGCCGTCCTCGGCGGGGTAGGCATGGTCGCGCGCGATCAGCTCGCCGATCAGCTCGATCATCTCCGGCACGTGGCCGGTCGCGCCCGGCTCGTAGGTCGGGGGCGCGACGTTGAGCGCGGCGTACGCGCGGTCGAGCTCGCGGTGCATCGCGTAGGCGAGGTTGTACCAAGGCCGGCCCTGCTCGGCCGCCTTGACCAGGATCTTGTCGTCGATGTCCGTGACGTTGCGGATGAACGTCACGTCGTAGCCGAGGTGGCGCAGCCAGCGCTGCAGCACGTCGAAGTTGACGCCCGACCGGACGTGACCGACGTGGGGCTCCGACTGGACGGTGAGACCGCAGACGTAGAGACCCGCCTTCCCCTCCTCGAGGGGAACGAAGTCACGGACCTCGCGGGTCGCAGTGTCATACAGCCGGAACGTCACGCGGCAAGTCTAGAGATGATCGTCGCCGACGCATTTTCGGCGCAACAACGAAGTTTTGGTGGGTCGAGTAGGCCGAGCCCCTGGGCGAGGCCGGATCGAGACCTCGTGCGCCGATCTCGGGGACGTAGCCGTACTACTCGCCTGGTCTCGGCGCGCCCGTCGCGACCTCGTTCCTCGCTCGCGGGGCTCGCTCGACCTCGTCTCGCCCACGCAACGCGCTCGTTCCTCGCGCGCTGCTGCTCGCTTGACCTGTGTGACTGTTGGGGCTGGTGTGACGTACCTTGGAACGATGCGCCTGAGCCTCGCGATCCTTGCCTCGTGTGCGCGATGCTGGTCGCCGTGCCATCCGCCGGAGCCGAGCGCGCCGCGGCCACCCGCCAGATCGCCTACACCCAGTGGGACGGCGCCGGCGAGTGGCGCGCAGGCACGTTCGCGGGCACCAAGGTCACCGACAGCCGCCTGGTCCTCGCCGACCCGACCGCCGTACGCCGCTATGCCGGGCACACCTACGACCAGGGGTCGTGGGACTCGCCGTGGGTCGCCCCGGGCTTCGCGCTCACCGAGCTGATCCCCTCGTGGTCGGCGCTGACGCCGAGCGACACCTGGCTCGAGGTGCAGGTCCGCGCCAAGAACGCCGGCGGCAAGGTCTCGAGCTGGGACGTCATGGGCCGCTGGACCTCGGGCGACCGGCACACCAGGCGCCAGACCGTCTCGGGACAGACCGACGACCTCGGCAAGGTCAACGTCGACACGTGGGAGTCCGCGTCGTCGGCCGGGGTGGCGGCGTACCAGGTCAGGGTGCTGCTGCTCCGGCGCGCGGGCCTGACCGGCTCGCCGAGCGTGGACACCGTCGGCGCGGTCGCGTCGCGGCTGCCGGCCGGACCGGTGACGGCATCCCAGCCCGGGCCCGGCCGCGGGATCGTGCTCGACGTGCCGCGCTACTCGCAGATGGTCCACCGCGGCCACTACCCCGCGTGGGGCAGCGGTGGACAGGCCTGGTGCTCGCCCACGTCGACCTCGATGGTGCTCGGCTACTACGACGCGCTGCCCGCCCCGGCGGCGTACAAGCTGGGTGCCGGCCGGCCACCCCGACCCGTGGGTCGACTACGCCGCCCGGATGACCTACGACTCGACCTACGAGGGCACGGGCAACTGGGCGTTCAACACGGCGTACGCCGCGCCACGGGCGGGCAAGGCCTTCGTCACCCGGCTCCGGTCGCTGCGCGAGGCGGAGGCCTACATCGCCGCGGGCATCCCGATCGTGGCCTCGATCTCCTACGGCTCCGGTGAGCTCACGGGCTCGCCGGTCTCGTCGTCCAACGGCCACCTGCTGGTGATCGTCGGCTTCACCCGGTCCGGCGACGTGGTGGTCAACGACCCGGCGTCGACCAACCGGGCCGGGGTGCGGCGTACCTATGACCGCGGCGAGTTCGAGAACGCCTGGCTACCGACCTCTGGCGGCACCGTCTACGTCATCCACGACGCCGCCCACCCGTTGCCCTAGCTGCTCTCACTGGCGGTGAAGTCCAGCTCGTGCAGGCCGGTCGCGCCGTCGGGCAGCACGTCGCGCTCGACGCTGGTCTGCACGATGCCGTTGCGGTCGGTGGCGCGCACCTTCACCAGGTGGTCGCCCGCCTCGACGTCGACCACGGCACTCCACTGCACCCAGGTGTCCTCGTTGGGCACCTTGGCGATCATCGCCTGCTGCCAGGCGCCGCCGTCGACGGCGACCTCCACCGCTTCGATGCCGGTGTGCTGCGCCCACGCCACTCCGGCGAAGGTGACCAGCCCTGCGGCCACGTCGTCGCCCGACCTGGGCACGTCGATCCGCGACGACATCTTCACCGGGCCGAACTCGCCCCAGCCCCGCTCGGTCCAGTACGCCGTGATGTCGTCGAACTTGGTGACCTCCCAGTCGACCACCCACTTGCACGCCGAGACGTAGCCGTAGAGGCCCGGCACGATGGTGCGCACCGGGAAGCCGTGGTCGATGGGGAGCGGGCGGCCGTTCATCGCGACCGCGAGCATCGCGTTGCGGTCGTCGGTCAGCGCGGACAGCGGGGTGCCGCAGGTCCAGTCGTCGGCGGAGGTCTGCAGTACGGCGTCCGCCTCCGGGTCGACGCCGGCCTCGGCCAGCAGGCTGGCCACCCGGATCCCGCTCCACCAGGCGTTGCCGATCAGGTCGCCGCCGACCGGGTTGGACACGCAGTTGAGGGTGATCCAGCTCTCGGTGAACTCCCGGGCGACCAGGTCGTCGTAGGTCAGCGTGATCTCCCGGTCGACCATGCCGTGGATCCGCAGGGTCCACTCCTGGGGCTCGATCGCCGGTCGGACGATGGCGGTGTCGATCAGGTAGAAGTCGTCAGCGGGCGTCATCCACGGCGACACCCCGTCGACGCCGATGCGCGCCTTCGCCGGCGATCCGCGGCTCGGTGACCTCCTCGAGCCGGAGCAGCCGGCGGGTCTCCTCGACCTTGCGCCGGCCGCCACCGACGACCCGACCGATCACGCCCAGCACGGCCGCCACGCCGGCCATCGCCCCGGCACCGATCAGGAACCCGCGGCGCGACGCGGCCGCGGTCTCGTCGGTGGCATCGTGCGGCTCGGCCGCTCGGCGCAGGGGCTCGGTGAGCACCGACAGCGCGACCAGCCAGGTCACGAAGCCGATCGCGACCGGCAGCGCGTCGGTCACGTGGGCGCCGTTGCTCGACAGGACCGCGACCGCGCCGACCGCCGCCAGGGCGGCGTAGCCGATCGCGGGTGCCCACCAGTTGCTGCGGGACAGGCTGCCGAGGCCGGCGAAGACCACGCCCATGATCACCAGGATGCCGATCAGCAGGGCCGGTTTGTCGGCGTGCCCGAGGATGTCGATCGCGGTGCGCGCGATCGGGCCGGGCGTCAGCCGGATCACCAGATCGGCCACGGCGACGACCGGAGACTCGCGGATCGAGAGCAGCGACGCGACCAGGTAGCTGGTGGCCAGGCCGGCCGCGCCGGCGATCAAGCCGGCCGCCCACCACCGGACGCGAGAGGACTCCACACCTGTGATTGTCGCTCAGGCATGATCATCGGGTGAACCAGGAGTCCTTACAGCTTCGAGTCGGTGTCGGCACCGACGTACACCGGCTGGCCGACGGCACCCCGATGTGGCTGGCCGGGCTGTCCTGGCCGGAGGAGACCCAGGGCCTCGCCGGGCACTCCGACGGCGACGTCGCCGCCCACGCCGTGTGCGACGCGCTGCTCTCCGCAGCCGGACTGGGAGACCTGGGCTCGAACTTCGGCACCGACGACCCCGCCTGGGCCGGCGCGTCCGGCGCCGCCCTGGTCACCGAGACCGCACTGCGCGTGCGCGCGGCCGGCTACGACGTCGGCAACGTCGCAGTGCAGGTCATCGGCAACCGCCCCAAGATCGGCCCGCGCCGCGCCGATGCCGAGGCAGCGCTCTCCGCAGCGCTCGGCGCCCCCGTCACCGTCTCAGCGACCACCACCGACGGCCTGGGCCTCACCGGCCGCGGCGAAGGCATCGCCGCCATCGCCACTGCGCTCATCGTTGCCAACGAGTAGCCGGATCCGCACGGCGTCTCGACAAGCTCGACGACCGGTGGTCGAGCTGGTCGAGACCCAGCCTCGGCTACGATCCGCCGAGGAGGGCGAAGGTGTTGTCGACGACCGGGCCCCAGTCGCCGATGGTCGCCTCGAAGTCGCCCGGCGGGGTGTGCTCCACGGCGATCAGGACGACGACGCCGTCCTGGCGCACCGCGACGTACACCTGGCCGTGCAGCGGGATCGAGGACTGGGCGTCCACCCAGAGCGCCTCGTAGTCCATCACCGCGATCGACACGACCGAGCCGAACGCCGTCAGCGGTCGTACGTCGGAGGTGTTCAGCTGGCTGTAGTTGTCGGGCGGCAGCATGGTGTCGAGGTTGGCGCTCAGCACCGCGGACGCCTCGACCGACGGGTCGTCGACGCCGGTCAGCACGTAGGCCCAGCTGCCGTCACCGCTGGTCAGGCCGACGTCGTCGTTGCCCTGACCGCCGATCTCCCAGCCCTCCGGGATGAACACCTGGATGCCGGAACCGATCGTGGTCGTGTCGCCGTCGACCGGGGGCGTGGTCGGGTCCTCGGTCGGTTCGACCGTCGGTTCGGTGGTCGGGTCGTCGGTCGGCTCGGTGGTCGGCTCGTCGGTCGGGTCGGGCTGCGGCGTCGCGCTGCCGACCGGGTCCGGGTCGAGGATGCCCGAGCCGTTGCCGTTGGCCTCGGACGTCGAGACGTCGTCCTTGTCGTCGTCTCCGCCGCCGAACACGACCGCGCCGAGTCCACCGAGGATCCCGACGCCGACGACGCCGGCCACGATGATGCCGATGGTCTTGCCCTTGCCCGACTTGTGCAGGCTGCCCGGAGGCGGCGGCATGGGCGGGTAGCCGCCCGGAGGGGGCGGCGGGTAGTAGCCGGCCGGAGGTGCCTGCGGCGGTGCCGCGGCCGGCATCGGCTGGGTCGGCGCCGGCTGCTGCGGCGGGACAGGAGGCTGCTGCGGAGGCAGGGGAGGCTGGGTCATGCCACACCCCCGTCGGCCGCAGGGGCGTCGGCATGCTCGGTGTTCATGTGTTTGCGGGTCTGGTGCGAGGTCGAGCGGACCGAGGTGCCGCAGGCGATGCAGAACTGCGAGCCGACGAGCAGCATGTTCTCGCACTCGGGGCAGAACGTCTCGACGAACGTGTCGTGCTTCGACACGTCCGACTTCGCGGCGTCCTCGATGGCCGCCTCGAGCAGCGCGGCCTGCATCATCACCCGGATCCGGATCACCAGCACGGCGAGGATCACGAAGCCCCAGATCAGGCCGAGGGCCTGGCCGAACGGCAGGTAGGCGAGCAGCCGCACGCCGAGCCAGTAGGCGACGTTGATGCCGGCGGCGAACGCGAAGTTCTTCAGGTAGTAGTTCGTGAAGCCGTCGTAGCCCTCGCCCTTGCCGGAGAACGCGGCGACCGCGATGCCGGTGGCGGTGCCGTAGATCAGCGACTTGACCACCATCAGGTTGACCACGATCACGATCCAGGTCGCGATGCCCGACTCGGTGCGGAACGTCTCGGAGGTGAAGACACCGCGGTAGAGCACGATCGTCTCGAAGGCGGCGTACGCCGTGCCCGCGGCGACGCCGAAGGTGAGGCCGTCGATCATGTCGTCGAACTGCGGGAGCCGGGCCAGCAGCGCACCCGGGAGGTTCTTGACCACCTCGGCGACGACCGGCAGCAGCACCGCGAAGATCAGCAGCGCCGAGATGGAGAGCGAGTCGATGCCGCCTCGGGAGCGGCCACCGGAGACGAACGACTGGAACTGGTTGGCGAAGACCCATTCGAAGAAGAAGAGCGAGACCACGATCGCGAGCGCCCCGGTGACGAAGAAGAGCCCGATCACCACCTTGGCCGGCGCGTCCTCCCAGAGGTTCACGTCGTAGATGTAGACGAGGTAGGCCAGCGGGATCAGGAACGCGGCGGCCGCGATCGCGATCGGCAGCAGGCCGAGGGCCGTGGCGCCGATGATCAGCACGCTGCTGATGATCATCGCCCAGCGATAGTTGTCAGCTGTCTCGCGGCTGGTGTGCGGCATGATCGTCGAGATCAGCGCGAACTGGTTCACGCCCTCCGACGAGGCCACCGCATAGGTGCGTACGCCGGAGGCGTCGGGGCGCAACGACGCACCGCACTTGTGACAGAAGGCCGCCACTTCCGGGTTGTCGGATTGGCAGGTGGGACAAGGCACGGCAGACCTCCGGAATCGGACGAACTTCGACCGCATGATGACAGTCCGGAGCGGGATCCGCGACGATTTGCGGTGAGCTGGCCGGCAGCGGTCTAGCGGATCAGGACGAACCACGCGCCGATGGGCGCGCGCGGTTGACACCCATCCCGGCCGCTTCGACAATCGCGGCACCGTTCGAAAGGGCTCACATGTCCGGCGTCACTTCCATGCGGGCTCCGCGCAGCACTGGCGCCGGCCCTGATCGTTGCCGTGCTCGGCCTCTCCGCGTGCGACACCGGCACCTCGCTCGGCGAGGACGGCGCGGAGCCGCTGACCCTGACCGTGTCGGCGACCTTCCGGCAGTCCGACCCCGATGGCGCGGCCTCTCGCGTACAGGACCTGACCGACGCCATCGCCGAGCTGCGCGACGCCACGTCGTCCGGCTGGGTGGGCCGCCAGGACGACGTGACCGGCTACCTCGGCGAGCTCTCCGGTGGCCGCTACCAGGCGACCGACGGTGGCGACGAGAAGGCGGCGATCACCGCCCTGATGGACGAGTACGGCGACGACCTGTTCGGCGTGGAGGCCTCGGAGCTGACCCTGGGGCAACCGTCGGCACCCACCATCGCCGACGTGGTCAGCGTGCGCGCCGCCCAGGAGCTGCAGGGCGTGCCCGTGGTCGACGGTCAGCTCGTCTTCAGCCTCGAGGTCACCGACACCAGCACCCGGGTCAACACCGTCCGCGGTCGCGTCTTCCCAGCGCTCACCCCCGTCACCGCGCCCACCATCGGAGCCAAGACGGCAGCCCAGACCGCTCGCGCGGCGTCGGGTGGCGTGGCCCGTGGCAAGCCGACCCTGGCGATCGTCCCGATCGCGGACGGCCGGCTCGTGTGGGCGGTGCGGATCGGTGCCGCGACTTCCGACATCGGCGCGGTGAACCTCGACGCGACGTACTACGTCGACGCGCAGACCGGTGCCGTCATCGACGTCCGGGCGGACTCGGCCGAAGGTCTGACGATGATGCCGTCCTCGTCCCGATCGTCGGCCTCGGGGCTGCTCGCGCCGACCCGGGTCTCCGCCGCCGAGGGAGACGCGGTCGCGGTGCAGGGCAGCAGCCGGGCCATGGGTGAGGTCGCTGCCACCGGCATGGAGCGCGACGGCGTGATCGCGCTGATCGACCCGACCACCCCGACCTACGACCCGGCGACCGGTCAGGGCGGCATCGAGACCTACGACATGGACGGTCTCGACGAGAGCCAGCTGCCGGGCACTCTCGTGTCCAACGACTCGCCGACCTTCCGCAACGGCGACGCCGTGGCGGCGCAGGCGATCAGCCGGACCATCTACGACTACTACGCCGCGCTCGGCCGGCGTTCCTGGGACGACCAAGGCTCCTCGCTGGTCTCGTCCGTCAACCTCGGCGGCTCCGACTTCTGCAACGCCTACTTCACCGACAGCCTGCCGCGACCGCAGATGGTCTACGGCGCCCCGTGTGGCGGCCTCGAGAACTTCGTCGAGATCGACGTCGCCGCCCACGAGATCACGCACGGTGTCACCGACTCCTCGGCCAACCTGATCTACTCCGGCCAGCCAGGAGCGCTCAACGAGGCGTTCTCCGACTACTTCGGCAACGTGATCGGCAACCAGGTCACCGGCGCCGACGACGAGAAGCTGGGCGAGCTCGGCTGCACGCGGGTGCCCGAGCCGCAGTTCCTGTGCACGTCCGAGATCGACGGCGAGCTGGCGGTCCGCAACATGCTCAGCGGCAACACCTACGCCGACTACTTCTACCTGCTCAACACCGGCCTCCGCTTCCGCGGCCTGACGGGCGACAACAACGACAACGGCGGCGTCCACTCCAACTCGCTGATCTGGAGCAACGCGCTGTGGAGCATCCGCACCCGGCTGGCCCAGATCGACGGCGTGAGCGGCAACGAGTCCAAGCTCGCTACCGACTTCGACAAGATCGTGTACGCCGCGCTGACCACGCAGCTCGGGCCGACCTCGGGCTTCCTCGAGGCGCGCAACGCGGTCGAGCAGACCATCCAGGCAGCCGATGCGGACCCGACGATCCTCCGGGTGGCCCGCGAGCTGTTCGACGAGAACAAGCTCTGCGCCGACTGCACCCCGGCCTCGAACGCACTGGGCCAGGTCGTCGTCTCCTCACCGCAGACCCAGCTCGCGCCGACCGTCTCCGGTGACAACGTCGCCTGGGTCGACCTCAGCGCCGATGGTGCACTCACCGGTTTTGCGTCCGCGAGCGTGGTCGGCGGCGAGCCCGCCAGCCGCTCCGGCGACGCCCTCTACGTCGCCTACGCGGGCGACTCGCTGGTGAGCCTCGAGCTGCCCGATCTCAACGGCGCCGGCCAGGTCGCCTTCTACCCCGAGTCCGGAGACCGCCAGGTGCTCGGCTCCTTCGGTCAGGCCACGGTCAACGCCGGCCTCGCCGGATCGGACGCCGGTGCGGCCTGGTCGGACGAGGTCGTCGGGACGGCGTACTTCGTCGACCCGAAGGGCAAGCTCACCGAGCTCGACCTGCAGGGAGCCGGCATCAGCTCGGTGACCGCGGTCGGCACCGGTGACGGACAGGTGGCCCTCGGCACCGACGGCGGCCAGGTCTTCCTCTGGAACCCGGCTGACGGTTCGGTCGACAACGTCGGCGCGATGGACGGCGCGATCTTCTCGGTCTCGACGGCAGGCGGCCGCGTGCTGGCCCTCGACGACAACCAGGTCGCCGTGCTGCTCGACGGCTCGGGCGGCAGCACCCTGCTGACCGAGAACGCGGTCCCCTACGGCTCGGCGCTCAACGGCGACTACGCCATCTGGCCGGAGGCCGTGGGGTCGCTGGGCGGCGGCGTGGCCGAGGACAGCGGCCGCGGCACCGTGGACACCGACCTCTACCTCTACTCGATGGAGACCGGCGTCATCTACAGCCTGCTCGACGAGCGCGGGCAGCAGGGCTTCCCTGCGGTCTCGGGCGACCGGCTGGTGTGGCAGGACGCGGTCTTCGGCGGCGACGACATCATGACCGCGGAGCTGCCGCAGGGGCTCTGACCGGCAGCTAGGCGGCTGCCACCTTGCGGTGGCCGACGAGCACGACGCCCTCGACCACCTTGACGTCGTACGCCGGCACGGCAACGTGCGAGTCGTCCAGGCACCGCCCGGTGCGGAGGTCGAACGCGTGCTTGTGGGCGACCGGCGCCACGAACGGCACGCTGCCGCGGGTGCCGACGATCCCGCGGGCAAGCATCGACGCTTTCGCGAACGGGTCGTGGTTGCCGAGCGCGTAGACGGTGTCGTCGCCGGTGCGGAAGATCGCGATCGCCTGACCGTGCACGAGCGCGGTGACGCCGCGGTCGACCTCGAGCTCGGCGAGGCGGCACACCGGCTGCCATTCCTCGATCGGTCCGCGGGGCGCCATGGCGAGAACCTAGGTCGGCCGTGTTCTCGCCCTGTTTCCGTATGTAACAGCCGTGAAAACGAACCCTGACCAGCCCGTAAGATCCGCCCGTGCCCGCCGCCGTCGTGATCCTCGCCGCCGGCGCCGGCACGCGCGTGGGCGGCGAGACCAACAAGGTGCTGCTGCCGCTGGCCGACGCCCCGGTGCTGGCCTGGTCGGTGCGCGACGCCCTCTCCCTGGCCGATGTCGACCGGGTGCTGGTCGTGGTCCGCCACGGCGAGGAGCACGCGGTCGCCGAGGCGCTCGCCCCCCACCTCGGCGACGGCGAGGTGCTGCTGATGGACGGTGGGGAGACCCGGCACGGGTCGGAGTGGGCGGCGCTCCGAGCGCTGGCGGCCGACATCGAGGACGGCGAGATCGATGTCGTCGCGATCCACGACGGCGCTCGCCCGCTGGCGGGCGCCGACCTGTTCACAGCCGTGCTGGCCGCTGCCCGCGAGCACGGCGGCGCCATCCCGACAGTGCCGCTGCCACCAGTGGTCGGCGCGCCCGCTGGTCTCGTGCCGAGCTGCACGGCGTGCAGACACCGCAGGCCTTCCGGGCCGCGGTCCTGCTGGAGGCCTACCGACGGGCCGACGACGACGGGTTCGACGGCACCGACACCGCCGCCTGCCTGGAGCGCTACACCCAGGTCGAGGTGGTCGCGGTGCCCGGCAGCGCGCGCAACCTGAAGATCACCTTCCCGGAGGACGTCGCCCTAGCGGAGCGGCTGGGTCAGCGCCTCTAGCACCGCCACGTCGTCCGCTGAGGTGACCCGCCGAGCCGACGCCGGCGCCTCGACGTACTCGACCCCGAACCTGCTCTCCAGCGCGACGCACCATCTCGGCGAAGTCCAGGGCCGGCAGGGCGTCCAGCTCCGCAACGACCCGCGGCGGCAGCACGATCGGCGATGCCACGGTGCGCAGGGTCTCGCGGTCGACGGTCTCTCCGACAACGCCGTCGCGGACGACCTTGACGGTGTCGGTGACCGGTCGTACGCCGACCACCACCGTGTCGCTCTCGACCGCCCGCACCAGGCACTCGGCGATGAAGCTGCCGGGCGTCATCGGGCAGAGGCTGTCGTGGAGCACGAACGGCTCGCCCCCGTCGACCAGGCCGGCCCACTCGGTGCCGAGGTCGACCGGCGTCACCCCTGACTCACCGAGAGCCCAGGCGGCGCAGGCCACCAGCGCCTCGCCGTGGATGAGCGTGAACGGCAGCGAGCCCCGTCCCTGCTTCGATCACGGCCCCGAGGGCCAGCGGCTGGTCATCCATGACCCCAACGTACGGCTTTCGGTGGTCGAGCAGCCCGTGAGGGACGAGCGGGTGTATCGAGACCCGGGGCCCGAAATCACCGACGGCCCCCAGGATCTGGGGGCCGTCGGGTCTGTCTGAACGGGGTTCAGCTGGCGAGGACCTCGTCGAGCATGGTCTCGGCCTTGTCCTCGTTGGTGTGCTCGGCCAGCGCAAGCTCGGAGACCAGGATCTGGCGCGCCTTGGCCAGCATCCGCTTCTCGCCTGCCGAGAGGCCACGGTCACGCTCGCGGCGCCACAGGTCGCGGACGACCTCCGAGACCTTCATGACGTCACCGCTGTGCAGCTTCTCGAGGTTCGCCTTGTAGCGGCGCGACCAGTTGGTCGGCTCCTCGACGTGCTCGGCCCGCAGGATGTCGAACACCTTTTCGAGCCCTTCCTTGTCGACCACGTCGCGAACTCCGACGAGATCCAGGTTGCACGCGGGCACGCGCACGACCAGGTCCTGCTGGGCGACAATGCGAAGCACGAGGTACTCGCGATCCTCCCCCTTGATCTTCCGCATCTCGATGTCCTCGATGACTGCGGCCCCGTGATTTGGATAAACAACCGTTTCGCCGACGGTGAAAGTCATATGTGATGAACCCCTTCCTAGGTGTTCATTCTAACACGCCCGGGAATCCGCTCCTTCGACGTTTCCGCAGGTCAGAGGCTTGTCGCGAGGTTGACAGGATGCGGTTCGTGTGGTGGGCCCGCTCTTATCGAACGGGTCTTCGTGAGCGGAGCCGGATGACCCGTTGACCCTGGTGCCGACGGGGTTCGCCGCCGTGGTCGATACTGCCTGCCATGGCGATCACGCAACGCTGGAAGCGAGGCACGAGCGCCGGGGAGGGGCCCGACCCAGCCGGTCGTACGGCGTCCGAGCCGTCGCCGGACGTGCCGGGGTCCCCGCCGGGGCGGATCACCCGCGACCGCCGACGCCCCCGCCCGTCGCTGTCGATCCGCGACGCCTGGCCACTGCTGCTGCTCCGGGCGGCGCACCCGAAACAGGCCGTCCTCACCGCGCTGCTGATGGGCGGAGCCGCCGTGGTGGCCGGCCGCCCCGGACGCGAGGCCGTCGTGGTGCTCGCCACCGTGCTCGTCGGGCAGACCATCCTCGGCTGGCACAACGACCTGGTCGACCGTAACCGCGACGCCCGCCACCAGGCGTCCGGCAAGCCGATCGGGGAGGGCAAGCTCGACCCGGGCACCGCCTGGTTCGCGCTCGCGTGCGCCGTCCTGCTCGTCGTACCCCTCTCGATCGCGACCGGTGTGACCGCCGGCAGCTGCTACCTGCTCTCCCTGGCCACGGGCATGCTCGGCAACGTCGTGCTGCGCCAGGGGGTGCTGTCGTGGTTGCCCTGGGCGATCTCGTTCGCGCTCTACCCCGCCTACCTGTCGTACGGCGGCTGGGGCGGCACCGCGGAGGGCGCCGCGCCCGAGCCCGCGATGACCGTGCTGGCCGGGCTGCTGGGCATCGGCGTCCACTTCCTGCGCTCGATCTGGGGCCTGGTCGCGGACAACGAGGACGGCTGGACCTACCTGCCGCTGAAGCTCGGGCTCCGCCTCGGTGCCACCAAGCTGCTGGCCCTCGCCTCGACGTACATCGTGCTGATCGTGGCCGCCATGGGCTTCGTCGGCAGCAGCGTCGGCCTCGCGCAATGAGCGCGGCTCGCGACCGCTAGGCTGAGCGACGCTGACAACCGGACCGACCTGCGAAGGCTTGACGATGCACACTCGGCACTCTCGCCGCACCCTGCGTTTCGCCATCGGCGCGCTGCTGCTCGCCCCCGTGCTGAGCTCCTGTGGCTTCAACTACGCCACCGACCGGGTCAACGACCACACCGCCGGCAAGACCAGCCAGGAGGCGACCGTCGACGCGGCCAACGTGCTGATCGTCGCCGGGCAGCCGGACTCGGGCACCCTGGTCGGCCTCCTGGCCAACAACGACATCGACAAGGACATCGTGCTCACCGGCGTCACCAGCGGCACCGACGAGACCGAGGCGGATCTCGAGCCGGTCACGGTGCCCGCGGGCGGTAGCGCGCAGCTGCACGACGCCGGCATCCGGATCGAGGGCACCTTCGAGGCCGGCGAGGTCTACGACGTGACCCTGACCTTCGCCAACGGCGAGGTGGTCGAGCTCGCGACGGTGCCCGGTCGTCACCCAGTGCGGACCAGTACGACAGGCCTGTCACGACGACGCCGCCCGCGCGCCTCGCGGCGTGCAGCCACTCGACAACCAACGGGGTGCCTACTGCCTGCGAGCACCCGAAGACGCTCGCACGGCACTAGGAGCAACTGATGGACGCGCACACCCTGATCCTGCTCCGCCACGGCGAGAGCGAGTGGAACGCCAAGAACCTGTTCACCGGCTGGGTCGACGTCGCGCTGACCGAGAAGGGCCGGGCCGAGGCCGAGCGCGGTGGCGTGCTGATGCGGGAGGCCGGGCTGCTGCCCGACGTCGTACACACCTCGCTGCAGCGGCGGGCCATCAACACCGCCTGCATCGCGCTCGACGCCGCCGACCGGCACTGGATCCCGGTGCGCCGCTCCTGGCGGCTCAACGAGCGCCACTACGGCGCGCTGCAGGGCAAGGACAAGAAGCAGACGCTCGAGGAGT
This sequence comes from uncultured Actinomycetota bacterium, assembly GCA_963769475.1. Lineage (GTDB taxonomy): Bacteria > Actinomycetota > Actinomycetes > Propionibacteriales > Nocardioidaceae > Nocardioides. The sequence continues at coordinate 50,417 of CAVYLX010000012.1, forward strand.
TCGGCGAGGAGCAGTTCATGCTCTGGCGCCGCTCCTTCGACACCCCACCGCCGCCGCTGGACGACGACTCGGAGTTCTCGCCGGCGGGGCTGCCGCAGTACGCCGACCTCGGCGACGAGCTGCCTCGCACCGAGTGCCTCAAGGACGTCATCGAGCGGTTCCTCCCCTACTGGGAGTCCGACATCACCGCCGACCTGCAGCGCCGGGCACACGGTGCTGGTCGCCGCCCACGGCAACAGCCTGCGGGCGCTGGTCAAGCACCTCGACGACATCAGCGACGACGACATCGCCGGCCTCAACATCCCGACCGGCATGCCGCTGGTCTACGAGCTCGACGACTCGTTCCGCCCGGTGGTCAAGGGCGGGCGCTACCTCGACCCCGAGGCCGCAGCCGCAGCCGCAGCGCCGTCGCCAACCAGGGCCGCTAGCCCACTGGCGCGGTAGTCCTGACGAAATCGGGGTCGATCCGCCGGATCACCCCGATTTCGTCAGGGACTACCCCGCGAAGCGGTCAGGCGTCGACGGTCGTCGGGTACTCGCCGGTGACCACGAAGACCACGCGGTTGGCGACCGAGACGGCGTGGTCGGCGATCCGCTCGTAGTAGCGACCGAGCAGGGCGATGTCGACGGCCGCCTCGACGCCGTGGGTCCAGTTGTCGGCCAGCAGCTCGGTGAAGCTGGTCCGGCGGAGCTGGTCCATCTCCTCGTCGGCACGGCCGAGGGCGATCGCCGCCTCGACGTCGCGGGCGGTGATGATCTCGATCACCCGGTGCACCATGTCGGCGGCCACCTGGGCCATCCGGTTCATCGTCGGCCGCACCTCTTCGGGTACGGCGATGTGCGGCACCCGCAGCCGGGCGATCTTGGCGACGTGGACCGAGAGGTCGCCCATCCGCTCGAGCTCGCTGACCATCCGCAGGCCCGCGACGACCGTGCGGAGATCGCCGGCCACGGGCTGCTGGAGGGAGAGCATCGAGAACGCCGAGTCCTCCACCCGCTCCCGGGCCCGGTCGATCTCGGCGTCGGCCGAGATCACCCGCTCGGCGATCTCGGCGTCACCGGTCATCAACGCCTCGGTGGCCAGACCGATCGCGGTCTCGACCTTGGTGCCGATACCGGCGAGCTCGTCGAACATCGACTCCAGCTGCTCTTGGAAGACCTCACGCATGCGAGGAGCGTAGAGGGGCCGAATGACCGCTCGGGGTCGATGGGTGAACGAGCGGTGAACGTTGCGAAGCCGCGCCTCTGACGGCGAAATCCGCGTGAACACGGCCGTACGCTTTGAGTGTGGACCCGACGACGCAGGCGTTCCTCGCCGCGGTGGTCGGCGCCGTCGTTGCCGGAGGTGCCGTACTCGCGTGGCACATCAGCGACCGCCAGCAACAGGGCCGTCCGGTCACGCGAGGAGCCCGTCGTCCCGGCCGGCGTCGCCGGCGTCCTGTCCGTGCTGCGCAGCAGCGCGGTCGTCGTCAACGAGTCCGACGTCGTGCTGAAGGCCTCCGCGCCGGCGTACGCCATGGGTCTGGTGCGCGGCACCAGCCTCGTCTCCGACCAGCTGGCCGACCTGGTCAGCCAGGTCCGGCAGGACGGCCAGATCCGCGAGGCCGAGCTGGTGATGAGCCGGCCGGCCGCCCCCTCGCGTCACGTGATGGCCCGGGTCGCTCCCCTCGGCTCCCGGCTGGTCCTGGCCCTCGTCGAGGACCGGACCCGCGAGCGCCGGGTCGAGTCCGTACGCCGTGACTTCGTCGCCAACGTCAGCCACGAGCTCAAGACCCCGGTCGGCGCGATCCGGCTGCTGGCCGAGGCGGTCAGCGACGCGGCCGACGACCCGCAGGCGGTCCGCCGGTTCTCCGGCCGGATGCTCACCGAGAGCGACCGCCTCTCGCGGCTGGTGCAGCAGGTGATCGAGCTGTCCCGGCTGCAGGGCGACGAGCCGCTCGAGTCGCCGCTGCCGGTCTCGCTCGACGACGTGATCGACGTGGCCGTCGACACCAGCGCGATCGACGCCAACGCCAAGAGGATCTCGGTGGTCACCGGCGGCACGTCCGGGCTGAAGGTCTTCGGCAGCGAGGAGCAGGTCACCGCCGCCGTCGCCAACCTGGTGGCCAACGCCGTCAGCTACTCCGACGAAGATGGCGACGGTGCTGGTGACCACGAAGGCCGCCGACGGCAACGTCGAGATCTCCGTGGTCGACCAGGGCATCGGCATCCCCACCACCGAGATCGACCGGATCTTCGAGCGCTTCTACCGCGTCGACCCGGCCCGGCACCGTTCCACTGGGGGCACGGGTCTGGGACTCTCAATCGTCAAGCACGTCGCCGCCACCCATGGGGGCGAGGTCCGAGTGTGGTCGGTGGAGGGCCAGGGGTCGACATTCACCCTGACCCTTCCCCAGCACTCAAGCCGCACAGATCGGACCGATCATGAATCAGGAGGACCGCCCGTGACCCGGGTACTCGTCGTCGAGGACGAAGAAAGCTACAGCGACGCTCTCGCCTACATGCTGCGCAAGGAGGGCTTCGAGGTGGCGATCGCCGCAGACGGCAACGCCGCCCTCGTCGAGTTCGACCGCAACGGTGCCGACATCGTGCTGCTCGACCTGATGCTGCCGGGCATTCCCGGCACCGAGGTCTGCCGCACCATCCGGCAGACGTCCAACGTGCCGGTGATCATGGTCAGCGCCAAGGACGACGAGGTCGACAAGGTGGTCGGGCTCGAGCTCGGCGCCGACGACTACGTCACCAAGCCCTACTCCCCGCGCGAGCTGGTCGCCCGGATCCGCGCGGTCCTGCGCCGCGGCCTGGACCCGGACCTGTCGCCCGACACCCTCGAGGCCGGCCCGGTCCGGATGGATGTCGAGCGCCACGTGGTCACCGTCGACGGCAACGAGCAGCGCCTGCCGCTCAAGGAGTTCGAGCTGCTGGAGATGTTCCTGCGCAACCCGGGCCGGGTGCTCACGCGCGGGCAGCTGATCGACCGCGTCTGGGGCTCCGACTACGTCGGCGACACCAAGACCCTGGACGTCCACGTGAAGCGCCTGCGCGCCAAGCTCGAGCCCGAGCCGAGCGAGCCGAAGTACCTCGTCACCGTCCGCGGCCTCGGTTACAAATTGGATCTCTAGCCGATTTGCGGACTACGGCGGTAAGTCGCGGTGACGTGACCGAAAACCGCGCGCGGTCGACGGCCTCGACTGGCTAGCGTTGAGCAGGTGACCACGCGACCCTGGCTTCCCGTTGCTGCGGTGGCGTTCACCCTGCGTCGCCTGGGCATCGGCGTTCGTGGCGATCCGCCACCTCGGCGAGGACGTGCCGCCCGGGTCGCTGAGCCTCGGTCGGCTGCGTGGTCGCGGTGGTCGCGCTCGGGGTGATGGTCCGGGTCTCCGTGCCCGGCCACGCGGCGGCGGCTGCCGACCCGGCGCGAGTGGCCGCTGATCGCCCTCGGCGGCATCTCCTGGATCGGCATCTACAACGTCGCGCTCAACGAGTCCGAGCGCCGCATCGACGCCGGCACCGCCGCCCTGATCATCCAGATCGGGCCGATCATCGTGGCGTTCCTGGCCACGTTCTTCTTCAAGGAGCGGCTGACCCGCTGGGTGGTGATCGGCCTGGCTGTCGGCTTCGCCGGCGTGGTCATCATCGGCCGCGCCTCGTCCAGCGGCGGCAACGGCGACCTGGTCGGCGTACTCCTCTCGGTGCTGGCGGCGGTGACCTTCGCGGTCGGCGTGATCACCCAGAAGAAGCTGCTCGGCGGTGGCATGACCGCGCTCGAGATGACGTTCTGGTTCTACGTCGTCGGCACGATCGCCTGCCTGCCGTGGTCGGTCGAGCTGGTCGGCGTCGTCGGCGACGCGAGCGCCTCCGACCTGATCTGGATCATCTACCTCGGCATCGTGCCGAGCGCGCTCGCGTTCGTCACCTGGGCCTACGCCTTGAACCAGTCGGATGCCGGCAAGTTCGCGCTCACGACGTTCCTGGTGCCGTTCATCACCACGCTGATGGCGTGGCTGATGCTGAGCGAGGTGCCGCCCGGGCTGGCGTTCGTCGGCGGGGCGCTGTGCATCGCCGGCGTGCTGCTGACGCGCCGCAAGCCGCGGGTCACCGAAATGAAGCCGGAGCCAGTCGCCTCCTGACATGCTGACGGCATGGACGCCGTCGCGGTCGTGCTCGTCGGCCTGGTGGCCGCGCTCCATCTCTACTTCCTGGTCCTCGAGATGTTCCTGTGGACCAAGCCCATGGGCCTGAAGACCTTCGGCAACGAGCCGGAGTTCGCGGAGGCGAGCAAGGTGCTGGCGGCCAACCAGGGCCTCTACAACGGCTTCCTGGTCGCCGGCCTCGTCTGGGGCCTCGCGTCCGAGCAGGACGACGTGAAGATCTTCTTCCTCGTCTGCGTCATCGTCGCCGGTGTGTACGGCGCGGCAACGGTCAGCGTCCGGATCCTCGCGGTGCAGGCGTTCCCCGCACTACTGGCCCTCGGTGCGGTCCTGCTCGCTCGCTGAGGCGTCGCCCGCTTCGAGCCAGCCACGGAACGCCTCGAGGTTGTGGGTGGGTTCACCGCGCAGCTTGCGCCACTCCCACTCCTTGCGGATCGCGCTGCTGAAGCCCAGCTCCAGGATCGCGTTGAACGACTCGTCGGCGTAGGACAGCACCGAGCCGAGCAGCCGGTCGAGCTCCTCGTCGGACACCGACGCAAGGGGCAGCCGGGCGTCGAGGTAGATGTCGCCGAGCGGGTCGACGCCGAACGCGACGGCGTACATCTTCAGGTTGCGCTCGAGCAGCCAGCGGTAGACGCGTTCGTGGTTCTCGTCGGGGTTGCGGCAGACGAACGCGTGGACGCCGAGGGCGTGCGGGCCGAGGTCGAGGCGGACGGCGGTCTGCAGCTTCTTCTCACCGGGCAGGCTGAACGAGAAGACCCCGTCGGACACCTCGTCGAACTCGATCTCCTGATCGGCGAGGTAGCCGCGGACGATGTCGGCGGCCTTGTTGGTCATGCAGCAATCATGCAGGTTCGCGCATGAGGGAGTGGGCCCGCTGGTAGACGTCGAGCGTGCGCTCCGCCGTGGCCTCCCACGAGAACTCCCGGGCCTGCGTGATCGCGCCCGCGGCCAGGCGCTCGCGCAGCTCGGGGTCGGCGACGACCTTGCCCAGCGCGTTGGCCCAGCCGAGTGCGTCGTGGCCGTCGACGAGCAGCCCGCTGCGGCCGTCGCGGACGACGGTGGTCAGCCCGCCCACCGCGGCGGCGACCACGGGGGTGCCGCAGGCCTGCGCCTCGGCCGCGACCAGCCCGAACGACTCGTTGTACGACGGAACCGCGACCAGGGTGGCGGCGGCGTACCAGCGCGCGAGCCGGTCCTGCGAGACCGGAGGCACGAACCGCACCACGTCGGAGATGCCGAGCTCGTCGGCCAGCGACGCCAGCGAGGTCGGGCGCTCCAGGCCGCTGCCCGAGGGCCCGCCGACCACGGGCACCACCAGGCGCGAGCGCAGGTCGGGGTTGTGCTCGAGCATCACAGCCACCGCGCGCAGCAGCACATCCGGCGCCTTCAGCGGCTGGATCCGGCCGGCGAAGAGCAGCACGTGCGCGTCGACCGGGAGCCCGAGCTCGGTGCGCACCTGCGCGCGCTCGCGGGGGCGGAAGACGGACAGGTCGACGCCAGGGTTGACCACCTCGACACGGCCCGGCTCCGCGTCGTACAGGTTGATCAGCTGCTTGGCCTCGAGGTCGGTGTTGGCGATGAGTACGTCGGCGGCCTCGACCACCTGCTGCTCGCCGATGATCCGGGCGACCGGCTCGGGGATGTCGCCCTCGGCCATCGCGGCGTTCTTCACCTTGGCCATGGTGTGCATCGAGTGGATGAGCGGCACGCCCCAGCGGTCCCGGGCCAGGGCGCCGACCTGGCCGGAGAGCCAGTAGTGGGAGTGGACGATGTCGTAGTGGCCGAGCGGCTGGCCGGCCTCGGCGCGGAGCACCTCGCGGGCGAAGACGCAGAGCTGGCCGGGGAGCTCGTCCTTGGTCAGCCCCTCGAACGGACCGGCGTGGATGTGGCGCACCGAGACCCCGTCGCTGTGCTCCACGATCTGCTCCAGCGCCGACGTCGTGGCGCGGGTGAAGATGTCGACCTCGATCCCCCGGGCCGCGAGCCGCTTGGCGACCTCGATCACGTAGACGTTCATGCCACCGGCATCACCGGTGCCGGGCTGGTCGAGCGGCGAGGTGTGCACGCTGATCATGGCCAGACGCCGGATCGGCGTGCCTTCACTCACTCTGGCTCTCCTGACAGGTGGCTGGTCCGGGCAGACTTCCACCCTTCATCAACTACGCGTCGCGCGCTGCCATTCCCCGAGAGGTCGAGAGGGCCACCAGGGCGACCAGCGCCACGCCTGCGCCGAAGGCCGCATCCACCGCCTCGGTGTCGCTCACACCGTCGCGGATCACCCACCACACCGAGGCGACCAGCGCGGGGAACGCCAGCGCCACGAAGAACCTCAGCGCGGGGGCGCTGGTGCTGACCAGGGCTGCTCCGGCCGAGCAGCAGGCCAGGGTCAGCAGGGCGAGTCCCGCCCACCACAAGCCGTCCTGAGTCACGAAGTAGCGCGCCACCCAGGCCGCGCCGCCGAGCAGACCGGTCGTGCCGGCGTACGTGCGAGCACCCACGCGGGCGTCACCTCCGGAGAACGATGAGACGGGCCAAGCGATCAGTCTGCCATCGCTCGTCGACGCCCGCCTGAGCCACCATCTCGACCACGGGTCTGATGCGCTCGGGAGGCAGGCCGGGTGGGAACGCGATTCCGAGCTTCGTGCCCACCACCAGAACATCCGCCACCGACAGCGCGACACAATGTGCCGGTGAGCGTCTCTCCTTCGTCCTCTCCCATCGCCGTCGTCACCGGGGCCAGCAGCGGCATCGGCGCCGCGACCGCCCGCAGGCTGGCCGACGCCGGCTTCCACGTGATCTGTGCCGCGCGGCGTACCGACCGGATCGAGGCGCTGGCCGCCGAGATCGGGGGCACGGCCGTCGCCTGCGACGTCACGTCCGAGGAGTCCGTCGCCGGGTCTGGCGGCCGCGGTCGGCGACCGGCTCGACGTGCTGGTCAACAACGCCGGCGGCGCCTTCGGCGGCGCGACCCCGGTGGCCGAGGCCTCCAGCGACGACTGGCGGCAGATGTACGAGGTCAACGTGATCGGGCTGATGCAGGTGACCCGCGCACTGCTGCCGGCGCTGATCGCCTCCGGCGCGGGCGCGATCCTCAACGTCGGCTCGACCGCGGGCCGGATCGCCTACGAGGGCGGCGGCGGCTACACCGCGGCCAAGCACGGCACCCAGGTGGTCACCGAGACCCTGCGGCTCGAGCTCTTCGACCAACCGGTACGGGTCATGGAGATCGCGCCGGGCATGGTGCGCACCGAGGAGTTCGCGCTGGTCCGCTTCGACGGCGACCAGGCCAAGGCCGACGCTGTGTACGCCGGCGTGCCGGACCCGCTCACCGCCGACGACATCGCCGACGCGATCACCTGGATGGTCACCCGCCCGCCCCACGTCAACATCGACGAGCTCGTGATCCGCCCTCGCGCCCAGGCCGCCCAGCACAAAGTGCACCGCGTCTCGGACTAGCCAGCGACACGGTCCCGGGGGCCGTGACAGACTGCCGTCCGTGCAGACGATCGGACTGATCGGCGGAATGAGCTGGGAGAGCAGCGCCGCCTACTACCAGGGTCTCAATCTCGGAGTCGAGCAGCGGATCGGCGGGTTCAGCTCCGCCAAGACCGTGATGGCCTCCGTCGACTTCGCCGAGGTCACCGCGCTGCAGGAGGACGAACGCTGGGACGACGTCGCCGCGATCCTCGCCACTGCCGCGCAGGGCGTCGAGCGCGCGGGCGCCGACTTCCTGATGCTCTGCACCACGACGTTCCACCGGGTGGCCGAGCAGGTCGAGGCTGCCGTCGGCATCCCGCTGCTCCACCTCGCCGACGTGGTCGCCGACGCCTGCAAGGAGCAGCAGGTGGAGTCGGTGGCCTTCATCGGCACCACCTTCGCGATGTCGCGCAACTTCTTCACCGACCGGATCGCCAGTCACGGGCTGCAGGTGCTGGTGCCCGACGCCAAGCACCACGAAGCCGTCAACCAGATCATCTACGACGAGCTGGTGCACGGGAAGGTGCTCGACAGCTCGCGCCGGACCGTGGTCGGCCTGATCGAGGAGCTCTGGGACGCCGGCGCCGGCGGCCTCATCCTCGGCTGCACCGAGCTCGAGCTGCTGGTGCACCAGGCCGACTCAGAGCTGCCCGTCTTCCCCTGCACGACCCTGCACGTCGAAGCCGCGCTAGACCGCGCGCTCGCCTGACGCCGGCTCTCTGCCGACCATCGCGGACAGGTCGTCGAGCGACAGGGCCGGGCCGTCCAACGTCCCTTCCGCGGGAGCTCGTAGCCCGCGGATGAAGAGCTCCAGGTGCCGACGCGCGAGCTCGTCCTTCTGCTCCATCGGGATCGGGCCCGGCAGCGGACGCGCGATCCGCACCAGCATCATGCCGATGTCGGCGAAGGTCACATCCCCGGGCAGCGCACCCGCGTGGTGGGCGCCCTGGACCAGAACATCGACAGCACGCGACGACCCGGCGCGGGCCTCGGCCAGGTCGGCATCCTCGAGATCCAGCACATCGAGCACCTGCGGGATGACCGCCGAGACCCGGAGCTCCAACGCGGCCCGGAGGTAGGTGGCCAGCGCCTCGAATGCGTCCTCCACCTCGGCTGCCTCCTCGGCCGCCTGCCGGGTGCGCACGAGCGCGTCCAGGACCACGGCCTTCAGCAGCGCGCGGCGATCGGGGAAGCGCCGGTACAGCGTCGCGATCCCGACGCCTGCACGCTGCGCGACCTCCTCGAGCGGCACCGACGCGCCCTTCTCCACGATCACGTCGCGGGCGGCGACCAGCAGCTGCTCGAGGTTGCGCCGGGCGTCGGCTCGCATCGCCATGGGCACACCGTACGGTAGAAGCGGAGACCACACTTCCACTTACGCCGGCCCGCTGGAGGCGCTGATGACCATCGATCTCAACCACACCATCGTGCACGTGACCGACCGCGACGCCGCGGCCCGCGAGGTCGCCGAGACCCTAGGGCTTCCCGCGCCGACGACGTACGGTCCCTTCGCCGTGCTCGAGCTCGACAACGGCGTCAGCCTCGACTTCATGCAGGCTCGGGGCGACTTCGAGAGCCAGCACTACGCCTTCCTGGTCGGCGAGGAGGAGTTCGACCGGATCCACCAGCGGATCCGCGACCGAGGTCATGACTGGTGGGCCGACCCGTTCCACAGCCGCCCGGGCGAGATCAACACCAACGATGGCGGCCGCGGCGTCTACTGGGAGGGCCCGGACGGCCACAACCTGGAGATCATCACCAGGCCGTACGGCAGCGGTGCCTAGAAGGTCTCACCCTGGCGCAGGACCAGCTCGGCGATCCGCCGAAGGTCCTGCGTCAGGTCGCGTTCGAACACCCGCCGGAACTCACCTTCGACCTCGAACTCGTAGCTGAACCCGTCGGGGTAGGGCTTGGTCGCGTGGATCGGCTGCTCGGCAAACCGGCCGACCAGCTCGCGCAGCTCGACGACGCGGTCGTCGTCGGAGTCCAGGTCGACGGCGGCCTCGACCGGGCGGCCGACGAAGCCGCCGGTACGCCGCACCCTGACGTAGGTCACGTCCCAGTTGTACCCGACGGAATCGTGGGTTCGGTGTGCCCCGCACTAGACTCGCCAAGGCCCATCGGGCCCTCTGACCCCACCGGAAGTGAACCGCGTACACCCATGTCTGCAACCAAGACCGCCAACCTGCGCAACGTCGCGATCGTCGCGCACGTCGACCACGGCAAGACCACACTCGTGGATGCGATGCTCCGCCAGGCGGGTGCGTTCACCGTGCACCAGGCCGAGACCGTGGCCGACCGCGTCATGGACTCCGGTGACCTGGAGCGCGAGAAGGGGATCACGATCCTCGCGAAGAACACCGCGATCCACTACAACGGGCCATCCGCTCCCGAGGGCATGACGATCAACATCATCGACACCCCCGGCCACGCCGACTTCGGTGGCGAGGTCGAGCGCGGCCTGTCGATGGTCGACGGCATCGTGCTGCTCGTCGACGCCAGCGAGGGCCCGCTGCCGCAGACCCGGTTCGTGCTGCGCAAGGCGCTGAACGCCGACATGCCGGTCGTGCTCGTGGTCAACAAGGTCGACCGGCCCGACGCGCGCATCGACGAGGTCGTCGACGAGACCTACGAGCTGTTCATGGACCTGCTCGACGAGTCGCACAGCCAGGACGCCCTCGACTTCCCGGTCGTCTTCGCGAGCGGCAAGGTCGGCATCGCCTCGCTCGAGAAGCCGGACAACGGCACCCTGCCCGAGGGCAAGGACCTCGAGCCGCTCTTCAAGACGATCGTCGACACCATCCCGGCACCGGTCTACACCGAGGGCGCGCCGCTGCAGGCCCACGTCACCAACCTCGACGCGTCGCCGTTCCTCGGCCGCCTCGCCCTGGTGCGGGTCCACGAGGGCATCCTGAAGAAGGGCCAGACCGTCGCCTGGATCCGCCGCAACGGCGAGATCAAGAACGTCAAGATCACCGAGCTGCTGGTCACCACCGGCCTGGAGCGCAACCCCGGCGAGAGCGCGGGTCCTGGCGACATCGTGGCCGTGGCCGGCATCCCGGAGATCACCATCGGCGAGACCCTCGCCGACGCCGACAACCCCATCGCCCTCCCGCTGATCCACGTCGACGAGCCGGCGATCTCGATGACCATCGGCACCAACACCTCGCCGCTGGTCGGCCGGGTCAAGGGCACCAAGGTCACCTCGCGGCTGGTCAAGGACCGCCTCGACAGCGAGCTGGTCGGCAACGTGTCGCTGAAGATCCTGCCCACCGAGCGCCCGGACGCCTGGGAGGTGCAGGGCCGTGGCGAGCTGGCCCTGGCGATCCTGGTCGAGCAGATGCGGCGCGAGGGCTACGAGCTCACCGTCGGCAAGCCGCAGGTGGTCACCCGCGAGATCGACGGCAAGGTCCACGAGCCGATGGAGCGACTGACCATCGACGCTCCCGAGGAGCACCTCGGCACGATCACCGAGCTGCTGGCGACCCGGAAGGGCCGGATGGAGCAGCTGACCAACCACGGCACCGGCTGGGTGCGCATGGAGTTCCTGGTGCCGGCGCGCGGCCTGATCGGCTTCCGCACCCAGTTCCTCACCGAGACCCGCGGCACCGGCATCGCCCACCACATCTTCGAGGCCTACGAGCCGTGGGCCGGCGAGATCCGCTCCCGCAACTCGGGCTCGCTGGTGGCCGACCGCGCCGGCGCCGCGACCGCGCACGCGATGACCTCGCTGCAGGAGCGCGGCGTGATGTTCGTCGACCCGACCACCGAGGTCTACGAAGGCATGATCATCGGCGAGAACTCCCGCGCCGACGACATGGACGTCAACATCACCCGCGAGAAGCAGCAGACCAACATCCGCTCGGCCACCTCCGACGCGTTCGAGAAGCTGATCCCGCCGCGCAAGCTGTCGCTGGAGCAGTGCCTGGAGTTCTGCCGCGAGGACGAGTGCGTCGAGGTCACCCCCGACGCGGTCCGGATCCGCAAGCTCGTGCTCGACCAGAACGACCGCGCCAAGACCGCCTCCCGGGCCCGCAAGGCCGCCAAGTAGCTCTCGTCCGCTGACCCGTCAGAAATGTTGCTGACGGGTCGCCCAACGCGAGCACCTGGTCGACCAGGTGCTCGGCGATCGCCAGGCTCGAGGTCGCGCCGGGCGAGGGTGCGTTGCGCAGCGCGACCACGCGGCCGCGCACGGTGACCCGGAAGTCGTCGACCAGGCTGCCGTCGGCGTCCATCGCCTGGGCGCGCACGCCGCTCGGTCCGGGCACGACGTCGTCGACCGCCAGCTCGGGCACGTAGCGCCGGGCGGCCGCGACGAAGCGCCGCTTGCTGAGCGAGCCGGCCAGCTCGCGCACGCCGGTGCGCCAGTGCTGGCGAGCGAACCGTCCGGAAGCCGGCGTACGCCGCGAGCCTGCCGCAGGTCGCGGAGGGCGCAGCACGGCGTTGGGCCCGACCATCACCTCGCCGTCGATCCGCCGCGTCAGGTGGACGCCGAGGAACGGGTAGCGCGGGTCCGGCACCGGGTAGACCAGGCCGTTGACCAGCGACCGCCGCTCCGGGCGCAGCAGGTAGTACTCGCCGCGGAACGGCACGATCCGCGGGTCGCGGTCGCCGCCGGCCAGCATCGCCAGCCGGTCGCTCTGCAGACCGCCGCAGAGGACGACGCGGTCGAACCGTCTCGGCCGTCGTTGGCGACGACGCCGCCCGGCTCCTCGCGCAAGCGCGGTGCACTCGACTCCGAGCCGCACCGTCCCTCCGCGCGCCTCGACCCGGCCGGCGAGCGCCCGGGTGACGGCGGCGAAGTCCACGATCGCCGTGGTCGGTGAGTGCAGGCCGGCCACGCCGCGCACGTGCGGCTCGAGCTCGCGCAGCTCCGCCGCGTCGATCCGGCGTACGCCGGGGACGCCGTTGGCCCGGGCCCGCTCCTCGATCGCGCCGAGCCGCGACTCCTCCGTCGCGTCGAGCGCCACCAGCACCTTGCCGCACTCGTCGTAGGCGATCTGCTCCTCGGCGCAGAACGTCTTCAGCAGCCCGACCCCGCGACGGCACAGCTGCGCCTTCAGCGAGCCGGGCTCGTAGTAGAGGCCGGCGTGGACCACCCCGGAGTTGCGGCCCGTCTGGTGGGCGGCCAGCGCCGGCTCCTTCTCCCACACGGTGACCTCGGCGCCGGGGTCGACGACCTGCAGCCGCGCCGCGACCGCGGCGCCGATGATGCCGCCGCCGACCACGAGGTAGGAGGTCACCCGGGCAGCGTACGTGCGGCTGCCAGACTGACCGCGTGCTCCTCGACGTCCAGCTCGACGCCCGTCCCGACCAGGCCGCCGACCGCGCCCGTGAGCTCGTCGGGGCCGGCGTCGACGGGCTCTTCACGTTCGAGGGTCCGCACGACGTGTTCCTGCCGCTGGCAGCCGCGGCCGGGGTGGTCGAGACCCAGCTGATGACCAACGTCGCGATCGCGATGCCGCGCAGCCCGATGCACCTCGCCCACGCCGCGTGGGACCTGCAGCTGATGTCGGGCGGCCGGTTCCGGCTGGGGCTGGGGTCGCAGATCAAGGTGCACGTCGAGAAGCGGTACGGCGCCACCTGGAGCCCGCCCGCCGCTCGGATGCGCGAGATCGTCGAGGCGGTCAAGGCGATCCTCACCTCGTGGCAGGACGGCACCCGGCTGGACTTCCGCGGCGAGCACACCCAGCACACGCTGATGCCGCCGACGTTCGTGCCCGGCGCCGAACCCGTACGGCGCGCCGCCGGTGCTGCTCGGAGCGCTCGGTCCGGTGATGACGCGGACCGCGGCCGAGGTGGCCGACGGCCTGCTGGTGATGCCGTTCCACAGCCTGCGGCACTTCCAGGAGCGGACCATGCCCGCGGTCGCCGAGGGCCTGGCGCGCGCCGGGCGCGACGCGGCCGGCTTCGCGATCTGCCCGCAGGTGATCTGCGCGATGGGCGAGACGCCCGAGGAGCAGGCCGCGGCGGCGACCGGAGTCCGGGGGCTGCTGGCGTTCTACGGCTCGACGCCGGCGTACCTCCCGGTGCTCGAGGTCGAGGGCTGGGCCGACCTGCAGCCCGAGCTCAACGCGCTCTCGAAGACCGGCGACATCGGCGCGATGATCGACCTGGTCTCCGACGACATGGTCGCGACCCTGGCCGTCCGCGGCACGCCGCGAGGAGTGCGCCGCCGAGATCCGCCGCCGCTTCGGTGACGTCGCCGAGCGGGTCTGCGCCTACTTCCCGGGCTACGCCGCCCCACTGCCCCAGATCTCCGCGCTCGCCGCCGCGCTGGCCGACTGAGGCGGCGTTCCGCGTGAATCGATGGAAGCGCTCCCACCTTTTGTCCGGAGCCCGTTCCATTGTTTCCGCGCTCACCGTTGACACCGCATGTGACGGGTGTCATGTTGTTCCACGAACTCAAGTGGAAGCGCTCTCACACCGCGAAGCGCCTCCGCACCAGGCCCGCCCGGGTCACCGCACACGGTAGGAGCGTTCAAACGTGAAGCACTCATCCACCCACAGGGCCCGCATCCGGCGCGGGCTCGCACTCTGCGCCGTCGGCGCCCTGGTCGTCGGTCTGACCGCCGCCTGCGGCAGCGACGACGACGGCGGCGGCTCGAGCGACGGCCCCGTCAAGCTGACCATCGCCACCTTCAACGAGTTCGGCTACGAAGACCTCATCGAGGAGTGGAACGCCGCCAACCCCGACATCCAGGTCGAGCAGAAGAAGGTCGGCACCTGGGACGACGCCAAGGACAACCTCTTCACCAAGCTGGCGGCCGGCTCGGGCCTCTCCGACATCGAGGCCATCGAGGGCGACGGCATGCCCGCGATCCTGGCCGAGTCCGACGCCTTCGTCGACCTGACCGACAGCGAGCTCGACGGCCGCTGGCTGGACTGGAAGGCAGCCGCCGGCACCGACGCCGACGGGCGGATGATCGGCTACGGCACCGACAGCGGCCCCGAGGGCATCTGCTACCGCGCCGACCTGTTCGAGAAGGCCGGCCTGCCGACCGACCGCGAAGAGGTCGCTGCCCTCTTCGGCACCTGGGACGACTACTTCGCCGTCGGCGAGGAGTTCGTCGCCAAGCGATGCCCGACACCGCGTGGTACGACTCGTCCGGCGGCGTCGCCCAGGCGATGCTCAACCAGGTCGAGTTCCCCTTCGAGGAGGAGGACGGCACGATCAACGTCGAGAACGCCGAGCTCCAGGAGGTGTGGGAGGCCGTCACCACCAACGCCGACAAGGGCCTGTCGACCCGGCTGAGCCAGTGGAGCGACGACTGGACCGCCTCCTTCCAGAACGACGGCTTCGCCACCATGGCCTGCCCCGGCTGGATGCTCGGTGTCATCGAGGGCAACGCCGAGGGCGTCGAGGGCTGGGACATCGCCAACGCGTTCCCCGGCGGCGGCGGCAACTGGGGCGGCTCGTTCCTCGTCGTACCCGCGCAGTCGGAGCACCCGGACGAGGCCAAGGAGTTCGCCGCGTGGATCACCGCGCCCGAGCAGCAGCTGAAGGCCTTCCAGGCCATCGGCGCGTTCCCGAGCCAGACCGACGCGCTCGGTGACCCGATCCTCACCGAGGAGGTCAACGCCGTTCTTCAACGACGCCCCGACCGGGTCGATCCTCTCCGACCGGGCGCTGGCCATCGAGGTCCAGCCCTTCAAGGGCCCGAAGTACTCCGACATCCTGCAGGCCTTCCAGGCCGCGGTGATCCGGGTGGACGACGGCTCCAACAACGCGGCGGACTCTTGGGAGACCTTCCTGAGCGACGTCGAGCAGCTGTCCTGACCGGGTGATCAACCAGTTCCGATGACCCACCTCGAGCTTCCCGCCGGGGACGACACCACGGCGTCCCCGGCGGGAAGACCCCACCAGCCGAGCCGACCGCCCGGCCGCTCACCTGGCGGCAGCGCCTCTCGACGTGGGACGTGCGGTACTCGCCGTACCTCTTCATCTCGCCGTTCTTCCTGCTGTTCGCCGTGGTCGGCCTCTTCCCGCTGGTCTACACGGCCTACGTCTCGCTCTTCGACTGGAGCCTGATCGGCGGCAAGGGCGAGTTCGTCGGCCTGGACAACTACCGCGACGTGCTCGGCAACCCCTACTTCATGAAGTCACTGGTCAACACGATCAGCATCTTCCTGCTGTCGTCGGGGCCGCAGATCGTGATCGCCGTGTGCCTGGCCGGGCTGCTCGACAGCCACCTACGCGGAAGGACCCTGTGGCGGATGAGCATCCTGCTGCCGTTCGTGGTCTCCCCGGCCGCCGTGGCCATCATCTTCGGAAGCCTCTTCGGCGACCGCTACGGCCTGATCAACGACGCCATCACCTGGATCGGCCTCGAGCCCATCCAGTGGCACGTCGACCGGTTCGCCAGCCACATCGCGATCGCGTCGATGGTCAACTGGCGCTGGACCGGGTTCAACGCCCTGATCTTCCTGGCCGCCATGCTGGCGGTGCCGCGTGACGTCTACGAGTCGGCGGCCCTCGACGGCGCCGGCCGGATCCGGCAGTTCGTCAGCATCACCATCCCGATGATCCGGCCGACGATGATCTTCGTCATCATCACCTCGACCATCGGCGGGCTGCAGATCTTCGCCGAGCCGCGGCTGTTCGACGAGACCATCGCCCGCAACGGCGGCAGCGACCGGCAGTTCAGCACCCTGACCATGCTGATCTACGACTTCGGCTGGCACCTGCGCGACCTGGGCCGGGCCTCCGCCACCGCCTGGCTGCTGTTCCTGGTGATCGTCGTGTTCGCGCTGGTCAACCTGGCTGGTCAGCCGACGCGTCGGCACCCTGCGAGGGATGCGCCGATGACCAAGCGCCCCGGCTTCCTCGTCTACGGCCTGCTGACCGCGTTCGTGCTCGGCTCGGCCGCGCCCCTCTACTGGTCGTTCCTGATCGGCTCGCACACCAAGGAGGTGATGGCCCGGCAGACGCCACCGCTGCTGCCCGGCGGCCACTTCTTCGAGAACGCCCAGCGCGTCTTCGAGAGCGTCGCCTTCTGGAAGGCGCTGGGCAACAGCCTGCTGATCTCCGGCGTCGCCGCGACCTCGGTGGTGTTCTTCGGCACGCTGGCCGGCTTCGCGTTCGCCAAGCTGCGGTTCCGCGGCAACATCGCGCTGCTCGGCTTCATCGATCGCCACGATGGCGGTGCCGACCCAGCTCGGCGTCGTGCCGCTGTTCATCCTGATGGCGAAGCTCGGCTGGACCGGCAGCGTCTGGGCGGTGATCATCCCCTGGATCGTCACGGCCTTCGGGGTCTTCTTCATGCGGCAGTACCTCGTCGACGCCGATCCCCGACGAGCTGGTCGAGGCGGCGCGGGTCGACGGCTGCTCGATGTTCCGGATCTTCCGGCACGTCGCCGTCCCCGCCGCCCGGCCGGCCGCCGCGATGCTGTGGCTGTTCACGTTCATGTACGTCTGGACCGACTTCTTCTGGCCGCTGATCGTGCTGCCCGGCGACAACCCCACCG
Organism: uncultured Actinomycetota bacterium; assembly: GCA_963769475.1. Lineage (GTDB taxonomy): Bacteria > Actinomycetota > Actinomycetes > Propionibacteriales > Nocardioidaceae > Nocardioides. Next base: position 67,516 of record CAVYLX010000012.1, read on the forward strand.
TGCAGATCGCGCTCAACCAGCTGCAGAGCGGCTACTACAAGGACTACGCCCTGGTGCTCGCCGGCGCGACGCTGGCCACCATCCCTCTTCTCGTCCTGTTCATCGCGACCGGCAAGCAGTTCGTGACCGGCATCATGCAAGGAGCTGTCAAGGGATGACCACTCCCACCACTTCCGCCCCATGGCCGACACCGCCACCCCTGGTGCGACCGTCGAGTTCCCGCCCGACTTCGCCTGGGGCGCCGCCACCGCGGCGTACCAGATCGAGGGCGCCGCCGCCGAGGACGGCCGCCGCCCCTCGATCTGGGACACCTTCTCCCGGGTGCCCGGCGCGGTGATCGGCGGCGACACCGGCGACGTCGCGTGCGACCACTACCACCGGATGCCCGCAGGACGTCGCCCTGATGCGGTCGCTCGACCTCGACGCCTACCGCTTCTCGACGTCGTGGGCGCGGGTGCGCCCCGACGGCGGGCCGGTCAACCCGGCCGGCGTCGACTTCTACCAGCGGCTGGTCGACGAGCTCCTCGCGCAACGACCTCCGGCCGTGGCTGACGCTCTACCACTGGGACCTGCCGCAGGCCCTCGAGGACGCCGGCGGCTGGACCAACCGCGACACGGCGTACCGCTTCGCCGACTACGCGCTGTCCCTGTACGACGCCCTCGGCGACCGGGTGCCGACCTGGACGACGCTCAACGAGCCGTGGTGCTCGGCGTTCCTCGGCTACACCGGCGGCCAGCACGCGCCCGGCCGCCAGGAGGGCGTGGCCGGCCTGGTCGCCGCCCACCACCTGATGCTCGGCCACGGCCTGGTCGTCGACGAGCTGCGGCGCCGCGGCGACCCGCCGACCTCGGCATCACCCTCAACCTGACCGTGGCCGACCCCGACGACCCGACCGACGAGCTCGACCGCGACGCCGCCCGCCGGATCGACGCGCTGCACAACCGGGTCTTCCTCGACCCGATCCTGCGCGGCGGCTACCCCGCCGACCTGCTCGACGACACCGCCGCGCTGCCCTGGCAGGGCGGGCCTGGCAGGAGGTCGTCGCCGACGGCGACCTGGCGCTGATCTCGCAGCCGCTCGACCTGCTGGGCGTCAACTACTACCGCGGCGACACCGTGTCCGGCCGGCCGCTGGCCGCGCCGGTCGACGACGGCAGCGAGCACCCGCCGCGACCGGTGCGTCACGCCCGTTCGTCGGCTGCGACGACGTCACCTTCCCCAGCCGCGGCCTGCCCCGCACCGACAGCGGGCTGGGAGATCCAGCCCGAGGGCCTGACCCGGCTGCTGCTCCGGCTCGACGAGGACTACGACGTGCCGCCGATCTTCATCACCGAGAACGGCGCCGCCTTCCGCGACGCGCCGGTCGCCGACGGCGGCGGTGCCCGACCCGGACCGGATCGCCTTCCTCGACGCGCACCTGCGGGCCGACGCACGCCGCGATCGGCGAGCCGGCGTCGACGTCCGCGGCTACTTCCAGTGGTCGCTGCTCGACAACTACGAGTGGGCCTACGGCTACACCAAGCGCTTCGGCATGGTCTACGTCGACTACGAGACCCAGCAGCGCACGCCCAAGGCCAGCGCGCTACTGGTACGCCGACGTCGCAGCCACCGGCCTGCTGCCACCACGCGGATCAGGCGGTCGACTAGCGTGGCGCGCGTCGGCGGCACGGCGCAGCTCGCCGACGCTCGACGAGGTGGCCCGCTGGCCGGCGTGTCGCGGGCCACCGCGTCCCGCGCGATCAACGGCGGCCGACCGGGTCAGCCCAAGTCCAAGGCGGCGGTCGACGCGGCCGTGCGCACCCTCGGCTACACCCCCAACCCCGCCGCCCGCAGCCTGGTCACCCGGCGTACCGACTCGATCGCGGTGGTGGTGCCCGAGCCCGACGAGCGCGTCTTCGCCGACCCGTTCTTCGCCGCGCACGCTGCGCGGCACCACCCAGGTGCTGTCGGAGCGCGACCTCCAGCTGGTGCTGCTGCTGGCCCGGCCCGGCGAGGAGGAGGCGCGGACGCTGCGCTACCTGCGCAACCGCCACGTCGACGGCGCGCTGGTGGTCTCCCACCACCGCAACGACACGCCTGGCCGACCACCTGGCCGACCTCCAGCTGCCCTGCGTCTTCATCGGCCGGCCGTGGAACAGCGCCGACCAGGTGGCCTACGTCGACACCGACAACGTGGCCGGCGGCCGCGAGGCGGCCGAGGAGCTGATCTCGCGCGGCCGCACGCCGGATCGGCACCATCGCCGGACCGCGCGACATGAGCGCCGGCATCGACCGGCTCGCCGGCTGGCGCAGCGCCGTGCTGGCCGCCGGGCTGGGCGACGAGCGCCGTCGAGCACGGCGACTTCACCGAGCGCGGTGGCGAGGCCGCGGCGGCCAAGCTGCTCGACCGGCATCCCGACCTCGACGGCATCGTCGTGGCCTCCGACCTGATGGCCGTCGGTGCGCTGCGGGTGCTGAAGGCCCTCGGGCGGACCGTGCCCGAGGACGTCGCCATCGTCGGCTACGACGACCTCGGCGTCGCCGAGCGGGCCGACCCGCCGCTGACCACGATCCGCAACCCGATCAGGGAGATGGCCGAGCAGGCCACCCGGCTGCTGCTCGAGCAGATCGACGGTGACCGTACGGCGCGGGCGATGCGGGTGATCTTCCCGCCGACCCTGGTCCGCCGCGCGAGCACCTGAGCGCCGCTTTCAGGGCGTGGCGCGAATGGGCGCATGACCCGCGCCTACTGGCTCAACACCTTCCGTTCGGTCCCGACCCGGACAACGTCCAGGCGTACGCCGACCTGGCCGGGCCAGCGATGCGCGCCTCCGGCGGTCGCTTCCTGCCCTCGCGGCACCGCCGTGCCCGCCTCCGTGTGCCAGCCCCACCGGTCGCCACGACGCTGTCGACGTCGCCGTCGTCGATCTCGTCGGCGTACTCGTCGAAGACGGCCTCGACGTCGTCCGCCGAGGCATCGGCCTCCATCAGCACAGAGACGTTCTTGGGGATCGTCGCAAACGGGATGCCGTCGCTACCGCTGTTCTCGCGGACCGCGACCTGGATCACGCCGGGCAGGTCCCGGCCGTCATCCGCCAGCGACTCCGGCGACGGCGAGCAGGTCGTCAGCAGGAGCAGGGTCGCGGCAACGAGTGCAGCGCCGCCGAGGATCCACCTCATCCGGGCAAGGCTAGGCCCGTCGCGGACAATGGGCACATGACTCGCGCTTTCTGGATCAACACGTTCCGCTCCGTCTCCGACGAGGCCAAGCTCCAGGCGTACGCCGATCTGGCCGGCCCGGCGATGCGTGCCTCGGGTGGTCGCTTCCTGGCCCGCGGCAACGCCGTCCACGCCTTCGAGTCCGGCACCACCGACCGGACGACACTGATCGAGTTCCCGAGCGTCGAGGCCGCAGTGGCGGCGTACCACAGCGAGGACTACCAGGCAGGCCCTCGCGGCGCTCGGCGACGGCGCCGTCCGGCGACATCCGGATCGTCGAGGCCGGTCGAGGACGAGCTGCTCGGCTTAGACGATCGAGCGAGTGCGGCGATCGCTGAGGAACACGGCGGCGAGCGCACCGCCGATCGAGCCGAACAGGTGGCCCTGCCAGGAGATGCCCGGCTGGCCGGGGAGCACGCCGAGCAGCAGGCCGCCGTACATGAAGAACAGCACCAGCCCGAGGATGATCTCGCCGGCGCTGCGGCTGAAGATGCCGCGGACCATCAGGTAGACGAGCCAGCCGAAGATCAGCACGGACGCGCCGAGGTGGACGGTGTTGCCGGGGGCGACCAGCCAGACGCCGACGCCGCCGACGACCCAGATCATCGCGGTGGCGGCGAGCCCGCGGGCGATGCCGGAGACCAGCACCAGGAAGCCCAGGACCAGCGCGGGGAGGGAGTTGCCCTCGAGGTGGGTCCAGCCGCCGTGCAGCAGCGGCGCGAACAGGATGCCGAGCAGACCCTCGTCGGAGCGCGGTGTACGCCGTACTGGTCGAGGTCGTTGCCGGAGGCCGCGTCGATGATCTCGATCACCCACAGCAGCGCGACGAACCCAGCGAGCAGGCCGCAGCGACCACCCAGACCGAGGGCTCGTCCACGTCGCGACGCCGCATGCTCACGGCAGCAACGGTAGCGGGAGCAGCGAAGAGTCAGGCGGGTTCGGGCACCCGGCGCAGCTCGGGCAGGAGCGCCACCAGGCCGACCACCGGGAGCAGCGCCAGCAGCACCAGGCTGGACGGGGATGCCGATCACGTCGCCGAGGCCACCGACCACCGCGGACCCGACCGAGCCTCCGGTCATGAAGACCAGGGTGGCGATGCCGAGCGCGACGCCGCGGACGTCGAGGTCGACCGCCTCACCGACGGCGGCGCTGAGCGCGGGCTGGCCGATGCCGAACGCGACGGTGACCAGGGAGACCGCACGCTCAGCAGCACCGGCGAGACCACGGCGGCGCCGAGGCCGGCGAGCAGCAGGGCCACGGTCGCCAGCCCTCCGGCCACGCCCAGCGACGCGCGTCGGCCCGAAGCCGGACAGCAGGCCGCTGGTCAGCCGCGGCACGAGCAGCGCGATCGCGGCGCTGGGCACGAGCAGCAGGCCGACCTGGTAGGGCTCCCAGCCGTCGCCGACCAGGACGGCGGGCACGGCGACCAGCTGGGCGAACCAGGCGGCCGGGATCGCGGCCGCGGCCAGGGCGCTGCGCACGACGGCGGGGTTGCCGATGACCGAGCGCGGGCAGGAAGCCGTGCGGCCGGCGGCGTACCTGGGACGCGACGCCGGGCGTGCCGAGCGCGAGCAGACCGACGCCGACCAGCGCCACGACCAAGCCGCTCGACGGCGACTGGATCACCAGGATCAGGCCGGCCGCGGTCACGGCCACCAGCAGGGCGCCGAAGATGTCGAGCTGGGCGCGCGACCCCTCGCCGACCAGGGCGCGCCAGATGAACGGGCACCACCACGAGGCCGAGCACAGGCAGCGCCAGCACGCCGCGCCAGCCGGCCACCTCCTCGAGCAGGCCACCGAGGAGCGGGCCGAGGCAGGTCACGAACGCCGCCATCGCGGCGAGCCGGCCGAACGCCAGGCCGCGGATGTCGCCGTCGTAGCGGGCGCTGATGATCGCCACGCCCAGCGTCGGGATCGCGGCCACACCGGCGCCCTGCAGGATCCGGGCCACGATCAGGAGCGCGAACGTCGGCGCGAGCGCCGCGCCGATGGCACCGATGACCATCAGTGCGATGCCGACCAGGAACGGGATCCGCGGGCCGATCAGGTCGGAGACGCGCCCGTAGACCGCCGTCGCGACACCGAGCATCAGCACGTAGACGCTGATCATCCAGGTGCCGACGCCGACGCTCACATCGAAGTGCTCGGCGACGAGCGGCACCGCGATCGCAGCGGACGCGGACCCCAGCCCGGCCAGGCCGAAGAGGAGTCCGAGCAGCAGTGAGATACGGCGGGAGTCGTCGGGAGTCATCGCCTACCCAACCTCCTCGGGGCGACCGGGCATTCCCGATAGTCCGCTACGTATGGCACCTCAGATGCCCGATTTCAGGTGCCATACGTGGCGGACTATCGGTCAGGCGACCAGTCGGCGATCCGGTGCACCTGGGTGACGTCGGAGCCGGTCGGGATGAGGTGCACCTCGTCGGCGCCGGCGTCCTCGAAGCGCCGCAGCAGGTCGCGCAGCTCGGCCTCGGTGCCGGCGAACCCGGTGGTCGGCGCCATGGCGTCGACGAGCTCGACGGGGAGCCAGTTCATGTAGTGGCGCAGGTGGCGGTGCACCTGCTCGCGGGCGCTCCCGTCGCCGTCGTCGAGCGCGAACCAGAACGACGTGGTGAGCCGCGGCGCCGGCCGGCCGGCGTCGGCCCACGCCGACGCGGGCCAGGTCGAACAGCGCCGCCGCCGGCCGCCGGGTCGAGGTCGAGCGTGAACCCGGCGAGCCCGTCGGCCCAGGCGGCGGCGTGCCGGATCGTCTTCGGTCCCATCGTGCCGACGAGCAGCTCGGGCCCGCCGGGCTGCACCGGCGGCGGCCCGACCGGGCGCGCGCCTCGGTGACCTTCTCGCCGGCCCACACCCGGCGCATGACCGCGACCCGCTCGGCCATGCCGGCCATGGTCTGGGTGCCGAGGTCGGCGGCGGCCGCGCGGTAGTCCTCCTCGCGGCCGCCGACCCCGAACCCGACGCTCAGCCGGCCGCCGCTGAGCTGGTCGGCGGTCGCGAGCGCCTTGGCCAGCGGCACCGGCTCGTGCAGCTGCGGCACGATCACCGTCGTCACCAGCCGGACCCGCGAGGTCCAGGCGGCGACCGCGCCCAGCAGGGTCAGCGTGTCGGGGTTGTCGAAGGCCATCCGCTCGCCGAAGCAGAGCGAGGCGAACGGCCCCTCGTCGATCGCCCGCGACCACTCCTCCAGGGTCTCGGCGCCCCGCTCCCACAGGTCGGGCTCCATCACCGGCAGCGTCATCCCGATCCTTTCATCGGCGCACGAACCAGCGGCCGAGCAGGGTGCCGTCGTCCTCGAGGAGCAGCCGCAGGTCGAGGGGTACGTCGAGCTGGCGGGCCCTCCACGATGCGCGGGCTGGTGCCCGCCACCAGCCTCGGGCACGACCGTGGCGGCAGACCTCGTCGGCGACGCCCTGGGCGAGCAGCTCGTGGAGCAGGTGCGGTCCGCCCTCGGAGAGCAGGTCGCGCCAGCCGCGGTCGACCAGGCCTGCTTGAGCGCGGCCAGGTCGACCCGGTGCTGAGCCGAGGGCCAGCACGTGGTCCGCGCCGAGCAGCTCGCGGGCCTCGTCGAGGTGCGGGAGCGCGGTGCAGGTCGCCAGCAGACCTGCCCGGCGCCGGCGCCGCGCAGGGTCGGCGGCACCTCGCCACGCCGGCTGACCACGACGATCGGCACCGCCGCCGGCCGGTAGCCCTCGGTGCGGGCGGTGCCGGCGCCGACGACGATCGCGTCGGCGAGCCCGCGCAGGGTGTCGAAGACCCGCTTGTCGGCGTGCGTTGTTGATCGAGCCGCTCGTGCCGGACTCGCCGGTCGCGGCGCCGTCGACGCGTGCTGACCATGTTGACCCGCAGCCACGGCTGACTGCGGCGCGGCGTAGAGCGCCGCCAGGTCGTCGGCTGTCGGGACCGATCAGGACTCGCATTGCCACCTCATCACCCAGTACTGCACCCCGAACGGGTCGTCGTCGTAGTCCACGGTCGCGGCCTCGCCGTGCAGCAGCTCCGCGCAGCTGCGCCGATCGCCGTCGACGCGCAGCCCAGCAGCTCGTCGCCGAGCGCCAGGTCGACGCCGGTCAGGTCGCCGGCAGCGCAGGCGCGGCCCCAGGCGCTCGTCGAAGGCGGCGGCCCGCTCGTCGAGGTGCCCGGGCGCCTTCTCGGTAGCGCTTCGCGCTGCCGTTGCCGACCACCAGGACCGACGGTCGTCCGTCGTGCGCCGCGTCCGGCTCGAGCTGCGTCGCAGCCACAGCAGGTACGCCGCCACCCGCGCGCCCTGCGGCGTCGGCCAGCACCGCGCACGTCGTCGCCCAGCCAGGCCACGGCGTCGAGGCAGGCGGCCCGCAGCTCGGCGACGGGTCCTCGAGGCCGGCGTACTCCGGCAGCAGCGCGAGCACGCCCGGCACCAGCACGACCCGGTCGGCCGGGTCACTGGAGCCCCCGGATCGCGCGCTGCGGCGGCCGGCGCCCGGCGATGGTCCACACCATGTCGACGGTCTGGCGGGTCTCGACGACCTCGTGCACGCGGTAGATGCGGGCGCCGGCGAGCGCGCAGACGGCGGTCGCCGCGAGGGTGCCGGTGAGCCGCTCGCCGACGGGCAGGTCGAGGGTCTCGCCGACGAAGTCCTTGTTGGACAGCGACACCAGCACCGGCCAGCCGGTGGCGACCATCTCGCCGAGCCGGCGGGTGAGCTCGAGGGAGTGGAAGGTGTTCTTGCCGAAGTCGTGGGCCGGGTCGATCACGACCGACTCGCGGGGCGACGCCGGCGGCGACCGCGCGCTCGGCGTAGGCGACGGTGTCGTCGATGGCGGCGCGGACCACGTCGTCGTACTCGATCCGGTAGGGGCGGGTCCGCGGCGTCGACCCCGCCGGTGTGGGTGCAGACGATCGCGGCGCCGTGCTCGGCGGCGGCGTCGACCAGCTCGGGGTCGGCGCCGCCCCAGGCGTCGTTGAGGACGTCGGCGCCGGCCGCGCAGGCCGCGTCGCCGACCTCGGCGCGCCAGGTGTCGACGGAGATCACCAGGTCGGGGTAGGCCTCGCGCACCCGGGCCACGAAGTCGACCACCCGCGCCTTCTCCTCGGCCTCGTCGATCTCGACGCCGGGTGCGGCCTTGATGCCGCCGATGTCGACGATCTCGGCGCCCTGCTCGACGACCAGCGCCACCCGCTCGAAGGCCTTGTCCTCGGCCCAGGTCGCGCCCTTGTCGTAGAAGGAGTCGGGGGTGCGGTTGACGATCGCCATCATCAGCGTGGCGTCGTCGGCGAACTCGTGCCGCCGCAGCCGCAGGGTCATGCCGACACCGCCGGCGGCCGCTCGACGGTGATCACGGCGCGCTCGACCGAGCGCAGGCTGCCGCTCGCGACTCGTACTGGGTGAGGAAGACCTCGCCCGGCTCGCGGCCGCGGCGGCGCTCGACGGCGGCCAGGATCTGGGTGGCCATCGCCGCCGAGGTCGAGCAGCGGCTGGTGGTCGGTGCGCGCGGCGGCCGAGGTCGACCTGGGCGATCGCGTCGAGGTGCCGTGGGCGCGCGACCGTGTCGAGGAGCGCGGCGAGCTCGACGGCGTAGCCGGTCGGCACCGAGAGCGTCTCGAACAGCGACCGCCGCACCGCCCACTCCCCCGCCAGCGGCTGCACGCAGGCCGGCCAGCTCGGGGACAGGTCAGCGCGATCAGCGGCCGCGCGACGAGCTCGGTCACCCGGCCGCCGTCGAGCGGCGCCGCCGTCGACACCGCGGTCGCTCGTAGAAGCCCTTGACCAGCCCGACGCCGGGGTCGGTGAGCAGCGGGCCGAGCAGGCCGGGCACGAAGTGGGTGTCCCAGTCGGTGAGGTCGGCGTCCATGAACACGATGACCTCGCCGGTGGTGACGAACAGCGACTTCCACATCGCCTCGCCCTTGCCGGGGTAGCTGCCGAGGTCGGGGCGGATCTCCGCCGAGCGGTGCACGACCGCGCCGGCGTCGGTGGCCACGGCGTACGTCGCGTCGGTGGAGTCGGAGTCGATCACCACGATCTCGTCGAGCAGCGACGACCGTGTCGACCAGGGCCTCCCGGACCCGGGTGACCACGTCGCCGACCGTCGCCGCCTCGTTGCGCGCGGGCACCACCAGGCTGACCTTGCGGTCGCCCTTGGCCGCGACCAGGTCGTCGAGCGTCCAGTCGTCCCAGTGGTGGGTGGCGATCATGGTCGTCAGCGGTGCAGCAGGGCGCGGATGCGGCGCGACCAGGTCGTCGGTGGCAGCGGTGGCCGCCGGGCTGAACTGGCCCATGTCCTGGAAGTTGTGCACCAGGCCGTCGTAGCGCACCCGGTCGACCGTCGACGCCCGCCTCGGCCAGCCGGTCGGCGTACGCCTCACCCTCGTCGCGCAGCGGGTCGAACTCCGCCGTGACGACCAGCGCCGGCGCGACGCCCTCGAGGTTGCCGAAGTAGCGGCGACAGGCGCGGGTCGTCGGGGTCGAGCGTCGCGTCGCCGGCGGAGTAGTGGTCGAAGAACCACAGCATCGTCGCGTACTCGAGGAAGTAGCCCTTCCCGTTGTCGGTGCGCGAGGGGTAGTCGCCAGCGACGTGGGTGGCGGGGCAGATCAGCACCTGCGCGCCGACCAGGTCGGGCAGCTCCTGGGCGGCGACCGCCGAGAGGTTGCCGCCCGCGCTGTCGCCGCCGACCGCGAGCAGGTCGCCTCCACCCAGCTCGGCCTGGTGGTCGGCCGCCCACTGCACCGCCGCCAGCGCGTCCTCGACGGCGGCGGGGTACGCCGCCTCCGGGGCCAGCCGGTAGTCGACCGCCAGCACCACGGTGTCGGCGCCGCTGCAGATCCGCCGGCAGGTCTGGTCGTGGGTGTCGAGGTCGCCGATCACGAACCCGCCGCCGTGCAGGAAGACCAGCGTCGGCCGCGGGCCGTCACCCTCCGGGCGGTAGAGCCGGGCCGGGCGGCCCGCCACGGTGAGGTCCTCGACCGCCCGACCGGCACCTGCTCGCCGTTGGCGCCGACCAGCAGCGCGCGGTAGCCCAGGCGGGCGTCCGCGGCGTGCTCTCGTGGGTCGCCGGATGTCCGGAGCTCGCGATCAGGTCGAGCAGAGCCGCGGTCCCGGCGTCGAGTGGCATGACGCCGAATCTAGCCGCCGAGGTAGCGGCGCACGCCGGCGACCAGCGCTGCGGCGTACGCCGCCCGCCCGGCCGGGCTCGTCATCCGCCGCGCCTCGCGGGCGTTGCGCATGTTGCCGAGCTCGACCATCGCCGTCGGCACGTCGGAGAGGTTGAGGGTGCCGAGGTCGCCGCGGAAGTCGAGCCCGTCGCCGCCGGCGATGTAGTTGGCGCCGGCGAAGCCCCCGGCGCGCAGCGCCGCGCGCAGGTCGACGGCGAGCAGCCGCGAGGCGCCGAAGATGTCGTGGGTCCAGGCCGCGCCGGTCGGCCGGGGCGATCACGTGGAAGCCGCGGGCGCCCGCGGCGACGCGAGCCGTCGGCGTGGATGCTCAGCTTGAGGTCGGCGCCGAGCCGGTTGCCGGCCCGACCGCGCACGTCGACGCACGGCCCCCACCGCTCGCTGGCTGTTGGCGTGCCGGGTGAGCACGACGCGCGCACCCAGCGCCTCGAGCCGGCGCTGGACGAGCCGCGACACCTGCCAGACGAACGTCGCCTCCGGCGTAGCCGCGGTCGGTCGCCGTGCCGGTGGTGTTGCACGGCTTGCGGAAGCCGCCGGCCGGCACCGGCCGGTTGATCTGGCGCGGGAAGTTGTGGTTGCCGAGCTGGTGACCGGGGTCGAGCACGACGATCCGGCCGGCCAAGCGGCAGCTCGGCCGCTGCGCGGAGCCTCCGGGCGCGGACGGGTCGCGGTCGCGGGCCCGGCCGTCGACACGCGTCGCCACCAGCGACCACGAGAGAGGCGACCACCGCGCAGCCGGCGCACGGGTCATTCGTAGCCCAGGATCTCCTGGCGCTTCTCGCCCCAGGCCAGCGCGGAGGCGATCGCGTCGTCGAGGGTGAGCTCGGTGCGCCAGCCGAGCAGCTCGCGCGGACTTGTCGACGTTGGCGAAGGCGCCGACGGCGTCGCCCGGGCCGCGGCGGCGCCTCGCGCGATCGGCACCGCGTGGCCGAAGACCTTCTCGAACGACGCGACCAGCTCGCGCACGGTCACGCCGTCGCCGGTGCCGACGTTGATCACCGTGCTGGGCGCGCCGACGGCCGCGATCACCTCGTCGAACCGCTCGACCGCGCGGACGTGCGCCTGCGCGAGGTCCCAGACGTGGATGTAGTCGCGGATGCCGGTGCCGTCGCGGGTGGGGTGCTCGATGCCGGTGATCGTGAACGAGTCCTTGAGGCCGCGCGCCGCCATCACCAGCTGGCCGAGCACGTGCGACGGCTCCTTGGCGTAGATGCCCGACTCGAGGTCGGGGTCGGAGCCGATCGGGTTGAAGTAGCGCAGGATGATCGCGCGCAGGTCGGTGGCCGCGGCCATGTCCTGCGAGGACCTGCTCCATCATCCGCTTGGTCCGCGCGTACGGCGACGTGCGGGTCGAGCGGGTCCTCCTCGGTGACCTCGAAGCTGTCCTTGGTGGCGTAGAGGCTGGCCGAGCTGGAGAACAGCACCCGCGGCTTAGCCCCAGCGCGTTGAGCTCGTCGAACAGCTCGAGCGACTTGGCGACGTTGTCGCGGTAGTACTCGTAGGGCTTCTCGACCGACTCCGGCACCACGATCCGGGCGGCCATGTGGATGGTCGCGTCGATGTCGGGGTGCTCCGCCGACGATCCGCCGCAGCAGCGTCGCGGTCGGCGATGTCGCCCTCGTAGAAGATCCGGTCGCGGACGAACGCCAGCGGGCCGTTGAGCAGCGAGTCCAGGATCACCGGCGTGTGGCCGGCCTCCTCGAGCGCCTTGGCCGTGACCGACCCGATGTAGCCGGCGCCGCCGGTGACCAGGACCTTCATGCCCGTCAGCCTTACGGAAGGGGGTCCCGCCCGATGAAACCGAGCATCTTCGTCTGTACGTCGGCGTCCTCAGGCACCTCGACCTTCGGCCCGTACTGCCCGCTGGCCCGCAGGATCTCGTCCATCGGCGTCATGCCCTCGAGCAGCACCGCGCACTTCTCCGGGTCGAGCGTCTCGTCCTGACCGGTCGCCCGGGCGAGGTCCCAGGTGTGCATGAAGACGTCGGAGGTGTAGAACCGGTCGACCGCCTCGTCGAGCGGCACCACCCCGATGTGGGGATTGTCGAGCATCCTGGCCGGCGTGCTCAGGTCGTCGAGCAGGGCCTGCACGGCGTCGCTGTGGACCTGCCACGCCTTGACCGGGTCGTCGTCGACCGACGGGCCCCGGTCCAGGCGCACTCCCGCGCCGTTCTCCAGGAACGCCGGGAACCACTCGACCAGGTGGCGTACGACGTCGCGGGCCGTCCAGCCGTCGACCGGCGCCGGCGCGTCCCAGTCGGTCGCTCCCAGGACCCGCTCGGTGAAGCCGCCGGCGACCCACCGGTGCTCCTCGGCAGCGGCGTTCACACCTCGCCCCTGGCGAGCAGCTCGTCCAGCTTCTCGTAGCCCTCGTTGATGCCGACCTCCATGCCGCTGGCCATCATCGCGGCCTGCGCCTCCATCGAGTCGACGACCGAGGTCGAGACGATCCGGCAGCGACCGCCTTCGAGCGGCTCGAAGGTCATCGTCTCGAGCGACACCGCGTCGGGCATGCCCTCCCAGCTGAACGTCTGCACCAGTCGCTCACCCGGCCGGGCCTCGTGGAAGGAGCCGTAGAAGCGGGCCACCTCCTCACCGTCGCGGGCGGCCGCGTAGCGGTAGCTGCCGCCGGTGCGGCAGTCCCACTCCTCGATGTTCATGTCCACCGAGCGCGGTCCCATCCACTGCTTGACCAGGTCGGGCTCGGCCCAGGCGCGGTAGACCCGCTCGGGCGGGGCGTCGAACTCGCGGGTGATGGTGATCGTCGGCACGTTCGGGTCGGGCACGATCGTGGCCTCGCGGTTGCTGGTGTCGTTGCTCGTGTTCATGACGCTTCTCCTTGCTTCTTGAGGGGCTGTTCGGTCGGTGCTTCTTCGTCGTCCATACGTGCCAGCAGTGCGTCGAGCCGTTGGAAGCGCTCCTCGGCTTCCTGCTGGTACCTCGTGATCCATTTCGTCATCAGGTCGAACACCTCCGCTTCGAGGTGCACCGGGCGGCGCTGTGCGTCGCGGGTCTTCGTGACCAGGCCGGCGTCCTCGAGCACCTTCAGGTGCTTCGAGACCGCCTGGAGGCTGACGTCGTACGGCGCGGCGAGCTCGCCGACCGTGGCGTCGGCCGTCGCGAGCCGCGCGACGAGGTCGCGACGGGTCGGATCGGCCAGGGCCTGGAAGACGCGAGACAGCTGGTCCGTCACGGCGTCACCTCCTAATCAACTCGATGGTTGAGAACCCTAGACAAGACCGCTCCTCACTGTCAACCCTTTGGTTGAATAACGCCGGTCTATACCGGGGTCGTGACTTTCCGCACGCACCTGCGTTGGACAGATGACTCGCCCGCCTCGGGAGCCGGCGAGATCGTCCATTTTCCCCGTGGAAGGGCTTAGACGTCGATGACGGTTCTCTCCGTACGACGTGCGCGGATCGTTCCGGCCGCACCGTCCCGAGCCCTCCACTACCTGCCCGCCACCACGTTCGCGCTCGACGCGCTCGTGATCGCCGTCTCGACCGGCCTGGCCATCCTGGGACGCCTCCGGCTCGACATGTTCAGCCCGACCAGCGTCGAAGCCGCCCACGAGAACGTCGGCTGGATCGCCCCGGTCATCATCGTCGCCTGGCTGCTCGCGATCGTCGCGTTCGGCGGCTACAGCGCGAGCGTCTTCGGAGCCGGTCCCGACGAGTACAAGCGGGTGGTGCACGCGAGCCTGCTGACCGCCGGCCTGATCGGCGTGACCTGCTACCTCGCCAAGTACCAGCTCTCCCGCGGCTTCTTCCTGCTCGCCTTCGTGATCGCGGTCCCGGCGCTGATCGTCGGCCGCCTGGTCCTGCGCCGAGCGGTGCACCGCGCCCACGTCAACGGCGCCCTGCGCTACCGCGTCGTCATCGCCGGCTCGCCCGGACACATCGACGAGATCGCCGGCGTACTCCGCCGCGAGTCGTGGCTCGGCTACGAGGTGGTCGGCGCGCTGTGCCCCGGGTCCGACGGCACCGGCGAGACCCCGCGCGGCATCCCGATCATCGGCAACACCGACGAGATCACCTGGTCGGTGCTCGCGTCGCGCGCCAACCTGGTGTTCTTCGCCGGCGGCGCCGTCAACTCCGCCAGCGAGCTGCGCCGGATCGCGTGGGCGCTGGAGAAGGAAGACGTCCAGGTGGTCGTCGCCCCGAGCGTCACCGAGGTCTCCGGTGGCCGGGTGAAGTTCCGCCCCGTCGGCGGTCTCCCCCTGATCCACGTCGACCCGCCGCGTGCCACCGAGGCCGCCCGCTGGGGCAAGCGCCTCTTCGACGTGGTCGGCTCGCTCGGCCTGATCGTGCTCTTCAGCCCGATCTTCCTGATCGCCCTACTGCGGGTGAAGCTCCACGACGGCGGCCCGGTGCTCTTCCGGCAGCAGCGCGTGGGCAAGGACGGCGAGCTCTTCTCGTGCCTGAAGTTCCGCAGCATGGTGATCGACGCCGAGGCCAAGCTGGCCGAGCTGCACGCGCAGACCGGCTACGAGTCGGGCCTGTTCAAGCTCAAGGACGACCCGCGCATCACCACCCCCGGCGCGTGGCTGCGCAAGTACTCCTTCGACGAGCTCCCCCAGCTGATCAACGTCCTCCGCGGCGACATGAGCCTGGTCGGCCCGCGCCCGCCGCTGCCCCTCGAGGTCGCCAACTACGAGCGCGACACCAACCGCCGCCTCGACGTACGCCCCGGCCTCACCGGCCTCTGGCAGGTCTCCGGCAGGTCCGACCTGTCGTGGGAGGAGACCGTGCGCCTCGACCTCTACTACGTCGACAACTGGTCGATGCTGCAGGACCTCAACATCATGCTGAAGACCCTCCGCGTCGTGGTCCGCCCCGAGGGCGCCGGAGCGTACTGATCGCAAGGGCCGAGGAACGAGGACCCTTGCGATCGTTGGTCGTCGAGCGGCGCGCGACCGAGGAACGAGGTCGCGACCGCGCGTGTCGAGACGTCGTGAGGTGAACGGCTAGGTTCCCGAGATCGGCTCACGAGGTCTCGACAAGCTCGACCACCGGGCGGTGGCGCTACGGGCGGGACTTCTCGTCGAGCAGCTCCAGCAGGTAGGTGCCGTAGCCGCTCTTGACCAGGCCCTCCGCCAGCGTGGCGAGGCCGGCGTCGTCGATGAAGCCCATCCGCCAGGCGACCTCTTCGGGCGAGCCGATCTTGGTGTCCTGGCGCTTCTCGATCGCGCGCACGAAGTTGCTGGCGTCGTTGAGGTCCTCGAAGGTGCCGGTGTCGAGCCAGGCCGAGCCGCGGGGCAGCACCTCCACCTGCAGCCTGCCCTCGTCGAGGTAGAGCCGGTTGAGGTCGGTGATCTCCAGCTCGCCACGGGCCGACGGCTTCAGGTCCTTGGCCCGGCCGACCACCGAGCTGTCGTAGAAGTAGAGGCCCGGCACGGCGTAGGGGCTGCGCGGCTTCGCGGGCTTCTCCTCCAGCGACAGGGCCACGCCGTCGTCGTCGAACTCCACCACGCCGTACGCCGTGGGGTCGGAGACCCGGTAGGCGAAGACCGCCGCGCCGTCGAGGTCGTGGAAGCGGCGCAGCTGGGTGCCCATGCCGGAGCCGTAGAAGATGTTGTCGCCCAGCACCAGCGAGACCCGGTCGTCGCCGATGTGCTCCTCGCCGATGATGAACGCCTGCGCCAGCCCGTCGGGTGACGGCTGCACGGCGTAGGTGATCGACATGCCGAGCTGCGAACCGTCTCCGAGCAGCCGCACGAACGGCTCCGCCTCGTGCGGGGTGGTGATCACCAGCACGTCCTTGATGCCCGCGAGCATCAGCGTCGACAGCGGGTAGTAGATCATCGGCTTGTCGTAGACCGGCATCAGCTGCTTGCTCACAGCGTGCGTGATCGGATGCAGCCGACTACCGGTGCCACCGGCCAGGATGATGCCTCGCATCTGCCTGATCGTAGTGCCCTGGGCGCGGAACACCCGTGCGCTTCGCGCACACATGGCACGCACTTCGCTGCGTTCTCGTCGGTTGAATTGACGCTGCCAGTCCGGCCCTCCTCGGCCTTGCGCTGCACGCACCCTGAGCACGCCAACCGGTACGGGGCCCCGCGCCCAGGGCACTTAGGATGACTCGGGTGCAGCACATACTCGTGACCGGCGGCGCCGGGTTCATCGGCTCCAACTTCGTCCACTACCTGGTCGACCACACCGAGGCTCGGATCACCGTCCTCGACAAGCTGACCTACGCGGCGAGCAAGGAGTCCCTTGCGGGGCTGCCCGACGACCGGGTCTCGCTCGTCGTCGGCGACGTCGCCGACGCCGAGACCGTCGACCCACTGGTCGCCGGTGCCGACGCGGTCGTGCACTACGCCGCGGAGTCACACAACGACAACTCGCTGACCGACCCGAGCCCGTTCATCAGGACCAACCTGATGGGCACGTTCACGATCCTCGAGGCGGTGCGCAAGGCCGGCACCCGGCTGCACCACATCTCCACCGACGAGGTGTACGGCGACCTCGAGCTCGACGACCCGAAGAAGTTCACCGAGGACACGCCCTACCAGCCGAGCAGCCCCTACTCCGCCTCCAAGGCCGGCTCCGACCACCTGGTGCGCGCGTGGGTCCGCAGCTTCGGCGTGCAGGCGACGATCTCCAACTGCTCCAACAACTACGGCCCGTGGCAGCACATCGAGAAGTTCATCCCCCGCCAGATCACCAACGTCATCGACGGGATCCGCCCGAAGCTCTACGGCAGCGGCGAGAACGTCCGCGACTGGATCCACGCCGACGACCACAGCTCCGCGGTGCTGACGATCCTCCAGCAGGGCAGGATCGGCGAGACCTACCTGGTGGGCGCCGAGGGCGAGAAGAACAACCTCGAGGTGGTCCGGCTGATCCTCACGCTGATGGGCCAGCCCGAGGACGCCTTCGACCACGTCACCGACCGCGCCGGCCACGACATGCGCTACGCCATCGACGCCGGCAAGCTGCGCACCGAGCTCGGCTGGGTGCCGCGCTTCGCCGACTTCGAGTCCGGGCTCGCCGACACGATCAAGTGGTACCAGGACCACCAGGACTGGTGGCGCCCGCACAAGGAGGCCACCGAGTCGGCGTACGCCGCGAAGGGGCAGTAGTGAGCGACCCTCTGACGCTCGAGACCACGCCCATCCCCGGGCTCGTGGTGCTGCGGCTCGACGTCCGGGAGGACGCGCGCGGCTGGTTCAAGGAGAACTGGCAGCGCGAGAAGATGGTGGCGCTCGGGCTGCCGGACTTCGGGCCGGTGCAGAACAACATCTCGTTCAACTCCGCCCGCGGGGCGACCCGCGGGATCCACACCGAGCCGTGGGACAAGTTCGTCTCGGTGGCCAACGGACGGGCCTTCGCCGCGTGGGTCGACATGCGCGAAGGCGAGACTTTCGGCGCGACCTTCACCATCGAGCTCAACCCGGCGACGGCTGTCTTCGTGCCTCGCGGCGTCGGCAACAGCTACCAGACCCTCGACGACGGCGTCGCGTACACCTACCTCGTCAACGAGCACTACCGGCCGGGTGTCGCCTACCCCGCCCTCGACCTCGCCGACCCGACGGTGGCGATCCCGTGGCCGATCCCGCTGGCCGAGTCGGAGATCTCCGACAAGGACCTCAACAACCCTGCCCTCGACGCGGTCACGCCGATGCCGCCGAAGAAGACCTTGATCACCGGCTCGAAGGGCCAGCTCGGCCGCGCGCTTGCTGCGGTCCTGCCCGAGGCGGACCTGGTCGATCTCGACGAGCTCGACCTGACCGACCCGGCCGCAGTCGCCGCCTGGCCGTGGCACGAGTACGCCGTCGTGCTCAACGCGGCGGCGTACACCGCCGTGGATGCCGCGGAGACCCCCGAGGGCCGGGTGGCGTGCTGGGCGGCCAACGCGTCCGTCCCGTCGGTGCTGGCGAAGCTCGCCGACGAGCACCACCTGACGCTGGTGCACTACTCGACCGACTACGTCTTCGACGGCAGCGCGGCGGAGCACACCGAGGACGAGCCGTTCTCACCGCTGGGCGTCTACGCGCAGGCCAAGGCGGCCGGCGACATCGCGGTCGCCACCGCGCGGCGGCACTACGTGCTGCGCACCTCGTGGGTGATCGGCGACGGCAAGAACTTCGTGCGCACCATGCAGACCCTCGCCGGCAACGGCGTCTCCCCCACCGTGGTCTCCGACCAGGTCGGGCGGCTGACGTTCACCGACGAGCTGGCGCGCGCGACGGTGCACCTGCTCGGGTCGGCGGCGGCGTACGGCACCTACAACGTCAGCAACGGCGGCCCGCCCATGTCGTGGGCCGACATCGCGGGAGCGGTCTTCGAGCGGTCCGGCCGCTCGGCAGCCGACATCACGCCCTGCACCACGGCCGAGTACGCCGCCGACAAGGACATGGCACCCCGCCCGCTCCACAGCACCCTGAGCCTGGCCAAGCTCGAGGCCACCGGCTTCATCCCCACCGACGCGATGACCGCCCTCGACGCCTACCTGGCCTGAAATGCACGTTGACCCGTCAGAAGATCTTCTGACGGGTCAACGTGGAATGACTTAGCTGGCGTTGTTGATCATGCCGGCGCCGACGGTGATGCCGGTCGCCTCGTCGATCAGGATGAACGAGCCGGTGGTGCGGTTCTTCGAGTAGGGGTCGCAGAGCAGCGGCACGGTGGTGCGCAGCTGGATGCGGCCGATCTCGTTGAGGCCGAGCTCCTTGGTCTCCTGGTCGCGGTGCAGCGTGTTGACGTCGAGGCGGTACTGGATGTCCTTCACCAGCGCCCGCGCGGTGCGCGTCGTGTGCTTGATGGCCAGCTTCTGCCGCGGCTTGAGCGGCGCGTTGGTCATCCAGCAGACCATCGCGTCGATGTCCTGGCTGGGCTGCGGGGCGTTGTTGACCCGGGCGATCATGTCGCCGCGCGACACGTCGACGTCGTCCTCGAGGCGGACGGTCACCGACATCGGCGGGAACGCCTCGGTGATCTCCTGGTCGAAGAGGTCGATGCCGGCGATCTTGGACGTCATGCCGCTGGGGAGTACGACGACCTCGTCACCCGGCTTGAGCACACCGCCGGCCACCATGCCGCCGTAGCCGCGGTAGTCGTGGTGCTCGTCGGACTTGGGGCGGACGACGTACTGCACGGGGAAGCGGACGTCGACCAGGTCGCGGTCGGAGGCCACGTGCACGTGCTCGAGGTGGTGCATGAGCGTGGGGCCGGAGTACCAGCTCATCTGCTCGGAGCGGTTGACCACGTTGTCGCCGTTGAGCGCCGAGATCGGGATGACCACGAGGTCGGGGATGTTCAGCTTGGTCGCGAACTGCGTGAACTCCGCGTGGATCTTGTCGTAGACCTCCTCGGAGAAGTCGACGAGGTCCATCTTGTTGACCGCGAGCACGAGGTGGGGCACCCGGAGCAGCGACAGGATCACCGCGTGGCGGCGGGACTGCTCGGTGAGGCCCTGGCGGGCGTCGACGAGCACCAGGCCGAGGTCGGCGGTCGAGGCGCCGGTGACCATGTTGCGGGTGTACTGCACGTGGCCCGGGGTGTCGGCGATGATGAACTTGCGGGCCGGCGTCGCGAAGTAGCGGTAGGCCACATCGATGGTGATGCCCTGCTCACGCTCGGAGCGCAGACCGTCGGTCAGCAGCGCGAGGTCGGTGTAGTCGTAGCCCTTGGACGGCGCTGGTGGCCTCGACGGCCTCCATCTGGTCCTCGAAGATCGACTTGGAGTCGAGCAGGAGCCGGCCGATGAGGGTGGACTTGCCGTCGTCGACGGAGCCCGCCGTCGCGAAGCGCAGCAGGTCCATGTTGGTCGCGGTGGACTCGCCACTGGTCGGGGTGGTGTCGGGCATCAGAAGTAGCCTTCCTTCTTCCGGTCCTCCATGGCTGCCTCGGAGAACCGGTCGTCGCCACGGGTGGCGCCCCGCTCGGTGAGCTTGGCGATGGCGATCTCGTCGATGATCTCGGGGATGGTCGAGGCGGTGGACTCCACGCACCCGGTCAGGGTGATGTCGCCGCAGGTGCGGAAGCGCACCGTGCGCTCCTCGACGGTCTCGCCCTCGCGCAGCGGGTTGAGGGGGGTCTCGCTCATCAGCATGCCGTCGCGCTCGAACACGCGGCGCTGGTGGGAGAAGTAGATGTTGGGGATCTCGATGCCCTCGCGGCCGATGTAGTCCCAGATGTCCAGCTCGGTCCAGTTGGAGATCGGGAAGATCCGCATGTGCTCGCCCTCGTGCAGGCGGCCGTTGTAGAGGCTCCACAGCTCGGGGCGCTGCATCTTCGGGTCCCACTGGCCGAACTCGTCGCGGTGGGAGTAGACGCGCTCCTTGGCGCGGGCCTTCTCCTCGTCGCGCCGCCCGCCACCGAAGGCGGCGGTGAAGCCGTTCTCCTCGATCGCGTTGAGCAGCGTCGCGGTCTGCATCCGGTTGCGCGAGGTCTTTCCGTCGTCGACCACGACGCCGCTGGCGATGGCGTCGTCGATGCTGGCGACCACGAGGCGTACGCCGAGCCGGTTGACCCAGTTGTCGCGGGTCTCGAGCACCTCGGGGAAGTCGAGGCCGGTGTCGATCTGCAGCACGGGGAAGGGGATCTTCGCGGGGAAGAACGCCTTCTCGGCCAAGCGCAGCATGACGATGGAGTCCTTGCCGCCGGAGAACATCAGGACCGGCTTCTCGAACTCGGCTGCGACCTCACGGAAGATGTGGATCGACTCGGCCTCCAGCTGGTCGAGCTGGCTCAGCCGGTAGTCGGCATGCGTTTGAGTCATGGGTGAACCAAGGAACCTCTCGGGTGGACAGCAGCACCACACTCTAGCGAGGGGCTGCAGGCATCACGAAGACGACGCGATTGTCGACTGAGACACAGTAGTTAGGGGACGCTTCCTACCGCGACCCTGCCCGCTCCGTGGACCTGCAGGGGTCCGTCAGCGTGGGGCACGAAGACCGATTCGCCCTTGCGGGCCGTGATCCGGCCCCCGTCGGTGGTCAGCTCCACCTCGCCGTCGAGCACGAGTACCACGCGTGGCCCCGTCTCCGGCAGCACCTCAAGAGGGGTCTCACCGAGGGTGAGCACGAACTCCTCGGCCTCGGCCAGCGGCGGCGGGGCGTGCGGCGTGAAGTCGGTGATCGACAGCAGCTCCTCGACGTCCTTGGGCTTGCCGGTGAGCCCCGCCCGCACCACGTTGTCGGAGGACGCCATGATCTCGAGCGCGAAACCCGAGCCGTAGGCGTGGATCACGCCGGCGTCGACGAACAGGCTCTCGCCGGCTTCGAGCACGACGTAGTTGAGCAGCGGCGTGACCAGTACGCCGGGGTCGTCGGGGTAGCGAGTCGCGAGGTCGTCCAGCATGTCGAACACCCGGACCGCCTCGACATCAACGGCGACGTCGGCGTCCCTGGCGGCCGCACCGAGCTCGCGGATCAGCGCCGACAGCTCGGGTCCCGACCGGGCGAGGGTCTCGGTGACCACCTCGCGCAGAGCCGTGTCGGCCGGGCCGGCCAGGAGACGATCGGCCACCTCGTCCGCCCAGGTGAGCGACAGGAGCCGGAGGATCTCCGCCGTGCGAGTGACCTCCCGGAAGCCCGCCACTCCGTCGAAGCGCGACAGCGCCACCACCAGCTCGGGCTTGTGCCAGGGGTCCGGGTAGCTCCCGTCGCCCCGGGCGAAACCGGCCTGTGCCTGCTCCGTGCTCGGGTGCACCTGCAGCGACAGCGCCTCGTTGACGGCCAGCACCTTCATCAGGAACGGCAGCCGGTCGCCGAACGCCTCCCGCACCTCGGGGCCGAGCATCGCGAGCGGGTCGTCCCGGATGACCTCGTCGAGCGCACGCCCGTCCGGCAGCCGGGAAGGCGCCCCGTGGTGGGCACCGATCCAGAGCTCGGCCTCGGGCCCGCCACTCGGCGTACGCCCGACGAACTCGGCGAGGTCGCCGGTCGTGCCCCACGCGTAGTCGCGGATGGCGTTGCTCAGGACGAACATCGGGTCAGGGCTGTGGACTGCTGGAAGGCCGGTCAGCCTTCGCCGTGTACGACGGGTCCTCCAGCTCGGCCACGGTCGGGGCGCCGAACATCGGCAACCCCTGCTCCTTGCGCAGCAACCCCCAGATCAGCGGCACCAGCACGACCATGGCGATGCCGATAACGCCGATCAGGATGGGGTGGGTCTCCTCGGTGCCGAGCGGAGCCCAGCCGGCCTTGTCGAGCAGCGCGACGCCGGACATGGTCAGCACCACGACGATGGCCCGCCGGATGAACGACTGCGGCACCCTGGGCGCCAGCTTGCTGCCGAGGATCGTGCCCGGCACCGAGCCGAGCACCAGCGGGATGGTCAGGCCCCAGTCGAGGCCGTTGTTGACGAGGATGTTGGAGATCGCGGCCGCCAGCACCAGCGGCACCGCCTGCACCAGGTCGGTGCCGACCAGCCGCACGGCGGAGAGGCCGGGGTAGAGCATGAGCAGGGCGACCATGATCACCGAACCGGAGCCGACGCTGGTGATGCCGACCAGGAGGCCGCCGAGCGCGCCGACGAGCATGGTCGGGATCGGCCGGATCTGCGGGTGGGGGTCGCCACCGCCACCGCCGGCGCGGACCCGCCGCAGGTTGATGTAGAGCCGCAGCGCGTATGTCGTCGCCGCCAGCAGGAGCGCGAACCCGATCGCCATCTTCAGCACGTCGTCGATGTCGTCGGGATCCACGACAGCCGCCAGCAGGTGCGGGCCGGCGAAGGCCATCGGCACCGAGCCGATGATCAGCCACTTCGCCAGCTTGAGGTTGGGTGAGCCCTCGCGCGAGTGCACGATCGCGCCGCCGGTCTTGTAGATCGCGGCGGCGGTGAGGTCAGCGGTGACGATGCTGGCGGTGTGACCGACGCCCAGGAAGATCAGCGCGGGCGTCATCAGGGCGCCGCCGCCCATCCCGGTCAGGCCGACCACGATCCCGACGAAGAAGCCGGCCGCGAGAATGGCCGGAAAGTCCGACGTCAGCAGATCGGTCATGCGGTCACTTTCCTGGTTCCGGTCAGGGCAGGCACGACGACGCGCAGGAGCTCGTCGATCTGTTCCGCGCACGACTCGGCCGCTTCCGGCCCGCGCCCGTAGGGGTCACGGACGTCGAGCTCGGAGGCTGCCCCACCTCTGCGCTCGCCAGCGGCCTGCAGCAGGTCGCGCCCGGCGAGGTCGGGACTGAGGGTCCGGACCGCCTCCGCGAACTGGCCGAGCGTGAACACCTTGCGGAACGTCGACGGATGGTCGTCGAGGATGAACGTGCGGTGGGAGGCCTCGGCGGTCAGCACCAGGTCGGCCTCCTCGATCAGCTCGCCGGTCAGCGGCTGGCTCAGGAACTCGTCGTTGCCCAGCCCGCGCGAGCCGAGTGCCTTGCCCATCACCACGTCCATCGGGTGCTCGCGGAAGCCGTGGGTGCCGGCGCTCGCAAAGGTCACCGTCGCATCGGGGCCGGCCAGGTCGCGCGCGGTCAGCTCCATGAACGGCGAGCGGCAGATGTTCGCCGTACAGACGAAGAGGACATGGAGGCGGTCGTTGTCTGGAGTGGTTTCGAGGCTCGTCGCCGGCGCTTCTCGCACCTCGACCAGCGTCTCCTCTTCTTCCTCTTCAACTACTTCTTCGTTCAGGTCGACGTAGCCGGCGTCGCGCAGCGCGACGAGCACGTCGTCGAGGGCGTCCTCGATCGAGCGGCCGGTGGTGTCGACGCGTACGTCGGCGTCCTCGGGCTCCTCGTAGGGCGACGAGATGCCGGTGAACTCCGGGATCTCCCCACGCCGGGCCTTGGCGTAGAGACCCTTGCGGTCGCGGCGCTCGCACTCCTCGAGCGGGGTGGCCACGTGCACCAGGAAGAACGCGCCGCCGGCCTCGTCGACCATCGCCCGCACCTGCTGTCGGGTCTCGTCGAACGGCGCGATCGGGCTGACCACGGCCACACCGCCGTGCCGCGAGATCTCCGCCGCGACCCAGCCGATCCGCCGGATGTTGGTCTCCCGGTCCTCCTTGGAGAAGGTGAGGCCGGCCGACAGGTTCCGGCGTACGACGTCACCGTCGAGGCTGGTCACCGTGCGCAGGCCCTGCTCGAGGAGGCGGTCCGTCAGGGCGCGGGCCAGGGTCGACTTGCCGCTGCCCGAGAGGCCGGTGAAGAACAGCACCAACCCCTGGTCCGCGGGCTCCGGCTGGTCGCGCGCCACGATCTCGGTCAGCTCCAGGGGCAGCTCGCCGCCCTCCTGGAGCCCGTGCACCGGGTCGGGGCCGGCGTAGTTGCCGACGACCTGGAGCCCCAGCTCGTGGTCGGCCTGCGGGTCGCCGTGGGCGGCGAGCGGCACCGCCACCACGACCGCGTCGAGATGGGCGGCCACGAGCAGCGTGGCGCGCAGCAGCGCGACGGGCGACAGATCGGGCGTGCCGTGACCGACCAGCGCGAGCAGGACCACCGGCCCCAGGCCGTTGATCTCGCGCACCTGCTCATCGGTCAGCGCGTCGGTGACCGGCACGAAGGTCCGGCCGGCGTGCTGCTCGCGCACCTGCTCAGGGCTGAGGTAGAGCCGCCGGAAGGGACCGTACTGGGCGTGCGTCAGCGTCGTGACCGGCCAGGCGTCGTCGCCAAGGGTGACCCGGGCCAGCGGCAGGCCTTCTGGGTCGACCAGCTCGACCTCGCCCGACTCCGCGGCGGCGGCCAGCACGTCGGGCGGCAGAGCCAGGGTTACCGGGCTGCCCGGCTCGTTGAATGCGGCGATCGGCGCCAGCGCCCCGCTGCTCAGCAGCTCGAGGTCGTCGAGCTCCCGCGGCGTGGGGCAGTGCTGGGGCACGACGGGGTTCGACACGCGTTCATCCTGCCACCGGCGGCTGGTTAGCCTTTCGTCAGTGCCGTTCCCGGCCCCCCAGGACTCAGCAGAGGAGCATCATGGCCCGTCGACGCCGCGCGCTGCTCGGCGCCGCCCTCGCGCTGGGGCTCGTGCTCACGGGGACCGGCTGTCTCTTCTCGCCCCCGGAGGACATCGACGTCACGATCGACGACGGCACCCTCCGCGGCGTGGCTGACGACGGGGTGCGCTCCTGGCTCGCCATCCCGTACGCCGCCCCGCCGGTCGACGACCAGCGCTGGCGCCCACCGGAGCCGCCGACTCCGTGGTCGGACACCCGCACTGCCGACGAGTTCGAGAGCGAGTGCGTCCAGCTCGATAAGGGACACGTCTCCGAGAACTCCTCGGAGGACTGTCTCTACCTCAACGTGTTCCGGCCGGACACGGAGAAGGAAGACCTCCCGGTCATGGTCTGGCTCCACGGCGGCGGGCTGGCCGCGGGCAACGGCAACCTCAACATCAACACCGTCAGCGGGTTGGTCGGGCACGACGTCGTCGTGGTCTCGGTCAACTACCGGCTGGGCCGGCTCGGCTACTTCGCCCACCCCGCGCTGGCCGAGGAGAACGGCAAGGACGGACCGATCGCCAACTTCGGCCTGCTCGACCAGGTCGCGGCGCTGCACTGGGTGCAGGACAACATCACGGAGTTCGGTGGCAACCCCGACTCGGTGACCATCTTCGGCATCTCCGCGGGAGGCGCGTCGGTCAACTACCTGATGAGCTCCCCGCTCGCCGAGGGCCTGTTCGACCGCGCCATCTCGGGCTCGGGGTTGGGCCGCGAGGACCCGCTCAGCTATGAGGCGGCAGCCGCGCAGGGCGAGGCGATGGCAGCCGACATCCATCTCCCCCAGGCCGACGCGGCGACGCTGCGCGAGCTCGACACCACCGCGATCGCCACCATGCCGGCGTACCAGCTCCTCAACGAGCTCCCGATCCTGGACCGGGCCCTGCCCCTCTCGCCCGCCGACGCGTTCGCGAAGGGCCGCGAGGCGGCCGTGCCCTACGTGACCGGCAGCACCGACGTCGAGCTGCCCGCGAGCTACTACCCGTCGCTGGGCATCGACCCGCTGGCCGAGATGAACAGGTACACCGCCGGCCGCGAGGCCGAAGTCGACGCGGCGTACGACGACGACGACGGCGAGCGCAACCTCCACTTCCTCGCCGACCTGATCTTCACCGAGCCCGCTCGCTACCTCGCCGAGCAGCACGCCGACCGGGCGCCGACCTACCGCTACCGGTTCGAGATCGCGGATGACAAGACGGTCGAGGCCCTCGGCGGCGCCATCCACGGCTCCGACCTGCCCTATGTCTTCGGCTGGGTCGACGAAGGCAAGGGGGTCACCGACGTGGAGCACCTGGCCGAAGGTGTCAGCGAGTGCTGGGCGTCGTTCGCGAAGACCGGCACGCCGTCCTGCGACGGTGTCGACTGGCCCGAGGCCGGCGACGGTCTGATGGAGTTCACCAACGACGGCCCGCAGGTGAGCTCCGAGGACCCGTGGCAGGAGCGGCTCGACGTCGTCGAAAGCATCAGGGACGCGGTCGGCTTCTAGGGTGTGGGCGTGTCCGTACCCGTGCCTGTCGCCCAGATCGTCCGCTCCGGCTTCGTCGAGGGCCATCACTACGGATCGCTCGTCGCCCTGGCGGCCGACGGCTCGGTCGACTGGTCGGTCGGCGCGATCGAGGCACCGATCCTGGCCCGGTCGTGCAACAAGCCCCTGCAGGCGCTGGCGATGGTGCAGCTCGGACTGGACCTGCCCGACGACCTGCGCGCGCTGGTCTGCGCGTCCCACTCGGGCGAGGACTTCCACCTCGACGGCGTACGCCGGATCCTGGCCGTCGGAGGCCTCGACGAGTCGGCTCTGCAGACCCCGCCGGACCACCCGCTCGACGACGCGGCCCGCGAGGCGGCGATCCGGTCCGGCCGCGCCAAGGACTCCATCTCGATGAACTGCTCCGGCAAGCACGCCGGGATGCTGGTCACCTGCGTGGTCAACGGCTGGGACACCGCGACGTACCTCTCCCCCGACCACCCGCTGCAGCAGGCGATCGCCGCGACGTTCTCCGAGCACACCGGCGAACCGATCGAGGCGATCGCCGTCGACGGCTGCGGCGCGCCCCTGCTGTCGTGCTCGCTGACCGGCCTGGCCCGAGCGTTCCGGACCATCGCCCTCGCCGAGGACGGGCCGGCCCGCCTGATCGCCGACGGCATCCGCCGGCACCCGGAGTTCGTGTCCGGCACCACCCGCGACGAGCTCGCCCTGCTGCGGTCGATCCCCGGCGCCATCGGCAAGGCCGGCGCCGAGTCCTGCTACGCGATCGCGCTCCCCGACGGCCGCGCGTTCGCGTCGAAGACCGACGACGGCGCCCCCCGCGTGCGGCCGACCCTGATGGCCGCGGCGCTGGTGCGCAGCGGCGTCGACGCCGAGGCCGGAGTCGACGGACCTGCCCTGCGCGCCACCGGCGTGGTCCCCCTCCTCGGCGGCGGCCGTCCAGTCGGTGAGATCCGCGCCTGCTTCTGAGCGTGACCAGAGCGCTGTGAAGCAAGTCACGCTAACTCAGTTTGCATTTTGCTAGCTGGAGTTAGCACGATGGGGTCATGGCAAAAGGCAAGGTCGGCAAGACCGTCGAGTCCCTGGGTGACTACCTCAAGGAGCAGCGCGTCGCATCGCGCCTCTCCCTGCGGCAGCTCGCCGAGCAGGCCGGCGTCTCCAACCCCTACCTGAGCCAGATCGAGCGTGGTCTGCGCAAGCCCTCCGCCGAGGTGCTGCAGCAGATCGCCAAGGCACTCCGGATCTCCGCGGAACAGCTCTACATCCGCGCCGGGATCCTGAGCCTGGAAGACGGAGTCGGAGGTCCGACCGGCAGCAGTGTCGAGCTGGCCGTGCTGGCCGACTCCGGGCTGACGGAGCGACAGAAGCAGTCGCTCCTCGATGTCTACTCGTCGTTCCTGGCGCTGAACGCCCCGGAACCGGCCGAGGACGACGAGAACACCACCACCCCCACCACCGAGAAGGAGAACTGACATGGCCAAGGCCAAGTTCGACATCAAGTCCCTCGAGATCCCCACCCCCGTCGCGCGTCCGCTCTACGCGGGCATCGGCGCCACCGACCTCGCCGTCGAGTACGTGCGCGAGACCGTTGCCGACGTGCAGAAGCGCTTCGCCGGCGTCCAGAAGGACGTCCAGGGCCGCGTTGCCGACGTCCAGAAGAACGTCAAGGGCATCGAGCTCGAGCCGAAGGCCCTGCGTCAGCAGGCGACCACCGTCGTCAACTCCCGCGTCGACGCCGTGACCAAGGACGCCAAGGCGCGCCGTGCGGCCGTCGAGGCCCGCATCGCCGACCTGCAGGCCGACGCCAAGGCGCAGGCCGCGAAGGTGCAGACCGTCGTCAACGACAACGTCTCCACCGTGACCGACACCTACGCCGAGCTCGCCAAGCGCGGCGAGACCACGCTGAAGCGTCTCCGCGGCGAGGTTGCCGGCACCCTGGACGACGTCGCCGACTCCGTCGACGCGCCCAAGACCGCGACCGCCAAGAAGTCGGCTGTCCGCAAGAGCACCGCCAAGAAGCCGGCCGCCAAGAAGACCACCGCGAAGAAGACCGCTGCCAAGAAGTGACGTCTTTCTGAGCGCAGCCCCCCGCACGAGGCCCCCGGAGGTATGAGCTCCGGGGGCTTCGTCGTCTCCGGATACGCTGTGCCCATGGTTTTCGAGCTGCAGGCCAGCGTGATGCTGCTGGTGATGTTCGTGCTCCTGGCGGTGAAGATCTTCGCGTTCGTCAACGCGCTGCTCTACTCCAACGAGGCGTACGTCGCCGCCGGCAAGCTCACGAAGCCCGCCTGGTGCCTGATCCTGGGTCTGGGTGTGGTCATCCAGCTGCTGCTCGCCTCGGGGATCCTCAACATCGTGTTCACGATCGCTGCGTTCGTCTACCTCGCCGACGTACGCCCAGCGCTGGCCGGTCTGTACCGGCGGCGCTGATCACACATCCGGACCGTGCCCTTTTCGGCGTTCGTTCTTTAACTGTGTGCACACCCTGAACCAGAGACGAGGACGAGCATGATCGGCGATCGCGAAGAGCGACCGTGGGGCGAGTGGCAGGTCCTTGACGAGGGCGACGGCTTCAAGGTGAAACGGATCGTGGTCCAGCCGCAGCAGCGGCTCTCCTACCAGACCCACGCGCACCGCGCGGAGCACTGGGTCGTCGTCACCGGCAAGGCGACCTGCGTCGTCGACGGCGTGACCCGGCTGGTCGGACCGACCGAGTCGGTCGACGTCGCCGTGGGTCAGGCGCACCGGATCTGCAACCTGGAGGACGAGGTCCTCGTGATCGTCGAGGTGCAGACCGGCTCCTACACCGGCGAGGACGACATCGTCCGGCTCGACGACGACTACGACCGCTGCTGAGCCTCAGTCACTGAGGCCGAGCAGGGTCCGGGCCTCCGCGGTCGTCATCGGCCGACGCTGGGCCAGGGCACCCATCTCCACCGCCCGCTCGACCAGCTGCGCGTTGCTCTCGACCGGCACGCCGCGGCTGATCGTGAGCACGTCCTCCATGCCCACCCGCAGATGCCCGCCCTTGGCCAGCGAGGTGAGGCCGACCGCGAGGGTGGTCCGGCCGATGCCGGTCGCCGACCACGACGTCACCTCCGGTGGCAGGGCGGCTACGCCGGCCACCAGGGCCTCGGCGGTGCCGGGCATCCCGCCGGGCACGCCCATCACGAAGTCGCAGTGCACCCGGCCGCCGTACGGCAGGCCGAACTTGTCGAGCAGCCGCCGCAGCGCCGCCACCTGGCCCAGGTCGAACAGCTCGAACTCCGGCACCACCTGGCGCTCCTGGCTGAGCTGGTAGAGCTCGCACACGAACGGCCACGGGTTGGAGAAGACGTCGTCGCCGAAGTTGGTGGTGCCCATGGTCAGGCTGCACGAGTCGGGGGCGGCGTCGAGCACCTTGAGCCGCTGCTCGAGCGGGTCGTGCACCGAGCCGCCGGTGGAGAGCTGCACCACGAGGTCCGTGCTCTCGTGCAGGGCATCGACGGTGGCGGTGAGCCGCCCGAGGTCGAGTGTCGGGCGGTGCTCGTCGTCGCGGATGTGGACGTGGATCATCGCCGCGCCGGCCGCCTCGCACGCGCGGGCGGTAGCCACCAGCTCCTCGAGCGTGGTGGGCAGCTGGGGACAGTCGGCCTTGCTGGTCTCGGCCCCGGTGGGGGCGACGGTGATGAGCAGGGCCTCGAGCGGGTACGTCGGGCATGGCGAGTCATGCTGCCAGAATCGGCCCGTGCGAGCGGTAATCCAGAGGGTCGAGCGGGCGTCGGTGAGCGTGGCCGGCGAGGTCGTCGGCTCGATCGACGCGGGGATACTCGTCTACCTCGGCATCGCCCACACCGACGGGCCCGACGACATCGCGTGGATGGCCCGCAAGATCTGGGGCGTGCGCATCCTGCGCGAGGAGAAGTCCGCCTCCGATGTCGGCGCCCCGGTGCTGGTGGTCAGCCAGTTCACTCTGTACGGCGACGCGCGCAAGGGCCGGCGACCGACCTGGGAGGCGGCCGCGCCCGGACCGGTGAGCGAGCCGGCGTACGACGCCGTGTGCGCGGAGCTCGAACGGCTCGGCGCGCACGTCGAACGCGGGGTCTTCGGCGCTGACATGCGGGTGGAGTCTGTCAACGACGGCCCGATCACGCTGCTGCTGGAGCGGTGACGACGCTCAGGTGGCCGTGACCGCCATGAAGACCATGAACAGGGCGACGCCGATGAGCAGGCTGATGCCCATGCGCTGGAAGAACACCTTGCGCTGCCGTTCCGCGACCGGATTCATCCCATAGCGGTGTCGCCTACCCATGCCCACGTCCTCCACGTACGTCGACATGCTCCCTGTTCTCCCGCCCGTAAGTTTGCCTCTTACGGGTGACAGCGGCAGGCCAGTTCCGTGAACTCGCGGGATCGCCTCGTAGAGCGGTCTAGACCGCGTCGGGCCTGCGGGCGTAGACCATCAGCGCGTTGCGCGGCGCCCAGTGGCGCTCGATCAGGCCGTCGATCAGCTTGGTCGCCGGCTTGAGCATGCGCAGCGGCCCCTCCTTGTGGAGGAGGAAGTCCGTGGTCGACCCGTAGTGGACGGTGGGGGTTGCCTCGACCTCGGCGAAGCCGACCTCTCCGAGCAGGGTGGACAGGCCCTCGGCGGAGTACAGGCGCAGGTGTCCCGTGTTGACCCGGCGGTCGATGAGGCCGTTCCACCGGCCGCGACTGACGCGGTCCAGGCCGACCCCTCGAGTCGGACACCAACGCAGCGCCCGGGCCCGAGGGCCGAAATGACGTTGACCCGTCAGAAACTTTCCTGACGGGTCAACGCTCTCGCGGATCTTTCGGTGATCGAGTAGCCGCCGAGGAACGAGGCGGCGTCTCGGGTTCGGTGATCGAGTAGCCGCCGAGGAACGAGGCGGCGTCTCGGGTTCGGTGATCGAGTAGCCGCCGAGGAACGAGGCGGCGTCTCGGGTTCGGTGATCGAGTAGCCGCCGAGGAACGAGGCGGCGTATCGAGATTCAGATGGTGACGGTGACCTCGGCGACGTTGCCCACCGAGGCGGTCACCTGGTTGTCCACCGGCTCGGCCTTGGGGGCCAGGGTGCGCAGGGTCCAGTCGCCCTCGCCGGCGAAGAACCGGAAGTGCCCGGTCGCCGACGTCGGGACCTCGGCGGTGAACTCACCGCTGCCGTCGAGCAGCCGGACGTAGGCGTTGCCGACCGGCTCGCCACCCCGGACCACCTGGCCCTGGATCACGGCCTCCTTGGCCACGTTGACTCCGTCGAGCGACAGGCCGCCCTTGGTCGCGCCGCACATCAGGCTTCTCCGGGCTCGTCGCCGAGGGCCACCGGTACGCCGACCAGGGAGCCGTACTCGGTCCAGGAGCCGTCGTAGTTCTTGACGTTCTGGTGACCGAGCAGCTCCTTCAGCACGAACCAGGTGTGCGAGGAGCGCTCACCGATCCGGCAGAGGGCGATGGTGTCCTTGCCGTCGTCGAGGCCGGCCTCGCCGTAGATCTCGCGCAGCTCGTCGTCGGACTTGAAGGTGCCGTCGTCGTTGGCCGCCTTGCTCCACGGCACGTTGATCGACGTCGGGACGTGCCCGGCGCGCTGCGCCTGCTCCTGCGGGAGGTGCGCGGGAGCGAGCAGCCGGCCGGCGTACTCGTCGGGGCTGCGCACGTCGACCAGGTTCTGCACGCCGATCGCGGCGACGGTCTCGTCGCGGAAGGCCCGGATCGTGTGGTCCTGGTCCTGCGCCGAGTACGACGTGGCCTCGCGCGACGGCAGCTCGTCGGTGAGCTCGCGGGAGTCGAGCTCCCACTTCTTGCGACCGCCGTCGAGCAGCTTGACGTCCTGGTGACCGTAGAGCTTGAAGTACCAGTAGGCGTAGGCAGCGAACCAGTTGTTGTTGCCGCCGTAGAGGACCACGGTGTCGTCGTTGGCGACGCCGCGGCCGGAGAGGAGCGCCTCGAACTGCTCCTTGCTGACGAAGTCACGACGGACCTGGTCCTGCAGGTCGGTCGTCCAGTCGAGCTTGATGGCGCCCTTGATGTGGCCCTTGTCGTAGGCGGTGGTGTCTTCGTCGACCTCGATCAGGACGACGTTCGGGGTCTCGAGGTTGTCCTCCACCCACTGGGCGGTGACGAGAGAGCTCTCGCGGGTCATGTTGTGGTGCCTTTCAGTTGGTTGTGACGATGTCGTGTCGGCGGTCGCCCGAAGCGGCGATCCGACGGATGATCAGGTACAGCTCGCAGCCCAGGCAGAAGCGGAAGACGGCGTTGAGCAGGGCCGCGACCAGGGCGAAGGCGGTGGCCACCAGGCCGAGGGCGGTCACGCCGGCGACGAAGCCGACCAGGCCGACCGCGGCGAAACCGAAGCCGACGGCCTGCGCGAACCGAGGCGGAGCCGGGTCCTCCCAGTCCTCGCTCGGGGCCAGGCGGGGCCGGATCAGGGTCCGGAACACCCACGCGTGCGGGGTGCGCTGCACGCCGACCGCGGCCCCCAGTCCGAACAGGACCGCCTGCACAGCGAGCAGCGCCGTCGCGAACGCGCTCGGCGCGGTCACGAGTACGACGGCGAGCACGACCGCGGTCACCGCGGCGGTGAACTGTGGTCCACGCGGGTCGATCTGCTTGGTCATGACGGCTCCTGGCTGTCCTGGCGGGCTGGGGACGTGACGCAGCGTGCGCGCCACCCAGGACTTTAATCTACTGAGTCAGTAAACTAGGTGGGGATGGCAGCGTCAGGACATTCGACACAGGGACGAGCGCACGCGGCAGTTGTCCACCGCGCGTCGCTTGGTCAACCAGGTCGAGAACATGGCTTCACCCTAGGGAGCCGATCGCACCCGGGCACATCGGCGTCTCGAATGTTGGACCTATCGTCCACGATTCGAGATCAGCAGGCGGACGGCACCATCGTCGACTCGCTCTCGGGTGTCACTCCCGGGGTCACCGCAACGGTCGTGTCGCCGTCCTGGTCCGGCCCCGTGGTCATGTCCCAGGTGACCAGATGGGTCTCGCGCGGCTCGAACAGGAAGGCCAGCGAGACCAGCTGTCGGCCGTTCAAGCGGTCGATGACCGGTGGATCGAGGATCTCACCGTCGAGGTAGATGTTGCTGATCGTGCCGCCGATCGGCGCGAAGATGTCGCCGACGACGAGCTGCTGGCCGTGCTCGATGAACGGGTCGCGGAAGTCGTCGAAGCCGGAGATGGCCTCGGGCAGCGACTCGGGGTTCTCCGGCGTCCGCGACGAGATCTCCATCCGGCCGAGGAGCTCCTGCTCGCCGTCGGTGCACGAGACCGCGGCGACGTCGACCGTGTAGTTCAGGTAGTAGGACATCTTCGAACCGGTGGCGTCGTTGAAGTAGACGCCGACGTGGGGGGTGCGATCGGGCTCGACCTCCAGCTCCCCGGCGATCTCGGTGCCGTCGATCTGGGCCTGGTCCATGTCGGTGAAGGAGTGGATCCGCACCCGACCTTCGGCGACACCGCGGTACAACGCCTGGATGACCTTCACCGGGTCGCCGGCGCCGTCGGCGAAGGTGTCGAAGACCTTCTTCGCCACAGCGTTGAGGAACGCGTCCTGGGCGAGGGGGTCGGGCACGTTCAGGTAGACGAGGTTCTCGACCACGCGGACGACGTTGGTGGTGTCGAGCTCTACGCCTTTGACCGCCACCGGACCGGTGGCGTCGAGCAGGTAGGAGAGGGTCACCGGGTCGACGGTGAAGACACCGTCGATGTCGTCGCCGAACTCGTCCTGCCAGCGGGCCCGCCACAGGTCGGAGGCACGTGGGAAGTCGGGCGTGAAGTTGGCGTCGAGGAAGTAGGTGCCGAGCTGGTTGCCGTAGACCGCGCGCTCCTCGTTGGTCAGCGGCAGCACCGATTCCGGGGCCTCCCCCAGCTGGGCTCCGCTGGCCTGGCGCGTGATCTCCACCTGCCCGTCGCCGGCGTGGACCAGCGAGATGTTGCCGGGCAGCCCGCCGGTCGAGCGCACCTCGGCGTTGTTCTGGAAGACATAGAGGTAGTTGCGGTCGCCGTCGGCGCCGAGGAACGCCGGCATGATCCGCGACGCTCGCGCGGCGGTCTCGAGCGCCGTCTCGGCGGTGTCGATCTGGCTGCGCAGCTGGTTGAAGGACTGCTCCAGCGGATCGACGAAGTTCTCCGTGTGGTACCCCGACAACTCGGTGGAGGCCTGGTGGAACGCCTCGTAGCTCTGGATCGCCGGGCCCTCGAGCGCGGCGATGCCGGCCAGCGGGAACTGGCCGTCCTTGGGGGCGTAGGCGCGGGCCGACACCTTCTCGGCCGAGTCGACCAGCGGCTTGACGCCTTCGGGACCGAGACGAGCCAGCACCTCGGAGACCCGGGCGACGGCCCGGGCGTCGTCGCCGTAGAACGGGACCTTCTGGAAGAGGCGCCAGGTGATCCCGTCGGTGGCGTCGGCGGCCGAGCTGCTGCTCTCCTCGTAGTCGGCCAGCAGCTCCTGCGCGCGCTCGACGTCGCCCTCGCCGATGGCGTCGGACAGGGCGCGCGCGTCGTCCTCGACGTCACGGAGGTCGGAGTAGACCTGCTGCGCGACGAACACCGACCAAGCGATCGCGATCGCGACAACGCCCGCCGCGATCGCGGCGCCGATCAGGATCCGGCGCCGGCGCCGCGCGCCACGCTTACGTCGCCGCCGTTCAGGCACCACGCGGACGCGTCTCCCTGCTCATCGTCGTCACGGACGCCCCTCGAGGACCTCGTCCGCAGCGGACGAACTTCCGGCAGGTCGCCGGGACTCAGCCGTTCCGGTTTCCCGTGCCTGGGAGCTGACCCGGGTTGTTGGCGTTGTCGTTGTCGTTGTTGTTGTTGTTCTGGTTGCTCGGGCGCGGGCTCGGGCCACCGGCAACGTGGAACACGAAACTGTCCCGGCAGTTGCGGAACTGCGACGTGGGCTTGAAGTTCGTCTTCACGATCACGCGGAACGTGCCGTTGCGGGTGGTCTGGAACGGCAGGTTGATGGGCTTGCCGTGGTAGTAGCGCTTGGGGCGGAACTTCCTCACGGTCGCCCAGCGGCCGCTCGGCAGCTTGCGCTGCTTGACGTAGCTGAGCCGCACCCGCGGGAGGTCGGTGGAGTTCTCGATGATGATCATCCGCCAGCGCTCCTTCTTGCCGGAGCGGTACGGGTTCTTCAGAGCCCTCGCGTCGCACAGGGTCTTCACGGTGCGGGGATAGGGGTCTGCAGCTGCGGCAGTCCCGACCGTGATTGGCGATGCGGATGCTGTGGGGTTCACGAGCGCGAGCCCGAAGGCAACCGCACCGACTACCAAGCCGATCCGAAACTTCATGACGCTTTTTCCCCTATCTGCGCACCCCCATGAGTGCGTGTGAAGACTAGCAACATGCGCCCCAGAGGAGCATGCATTCCGAATAACGATCACGCGGCCGAAACGTTAGTGCCTATCGAGACCGGAGACCCGTCCGAGTCGCCGGTCCCGGTGGCTTACGATCCTCTGGTTCAGACGAACCCCGCCCCCCACGACCGAATCAAAGGCCCAGAGTGGACTTCAAGCAGTTCTTCAAAGTGATCCGTCGACGCTGGCTCAGCGTGGTGGCACTCGTGGCCGTCGCCCTCGGCCGTCAGCTGGGTTCATCTCGTGGCGCACCACTCCTCAGTACGAGTCCAAGGCGCGGGTTTTCGTCTCGGTCAACGCTCAGAGCACCGCGGACCTGGCGGCGCAGGGCTACTTCATCGCGGGCCGCGTCGATCACCTACGCCGACCTCGCCACCAGCACCCAGCTGATGGAGACGGTGATCGAGGACCTCGACCTCGACCTCTCACCGGAGCCAGCTGGCGGACCGGGTCACGGCCGAGGTGGTGCCGAGGGCACCACCCTGATCCAGCTCACGGTCCGCGACCCCGACGCGCGCCAGGCGCAGACGTCGCCGACTGGCTCTCCGGGACGGTACGCCGAGTACCTCACCTCGGTCGAGACGCCCGAGGGTGCCGACGAGGCGCAGATCCTGGCCTCGGTCACCGACGACGCGACCTACGATCCGGACGCGGTGGCACCGCGCACCATCCTCTACCTGGCGATCGCCGGCCTGGTCGGCCTGCTGATCGGCATCGCGACCGCGCTGACCCGAGAGATCCTCGACCGCACCATCAGTGCCCAGGAGCACATCAAGGAGGTCACGGTCGCGCCGGTGCTGGCCAGCGTCGGCTTCGACAAGGAGATCGGCGACAGCCCGCTCCTGACCAACCTCGGCTCGTTCGCGCCACGCACCGAGGCGTTCCGACTGCTGCGCACCAACCTGCAGTTCCTCGACCTCGACGAGCAGCCGCGATGCCTGGTGATCAGCAGCGCCGTGCCGGGCGAGGGCAAGACGATGACCTCGACCAACCTCGCCGTCGCGCTGGCCCAGACCGGCCGCCGGACCCTGATCATCGACGCCGACCTGCGCCGCCCGCGCGTGGCGGGCCTGCTCGGGCTCGACGCAGCGGTCGGCCTCACCACGATCCTGGTCGGCAAGACCGAGGTCCAGGACGCCATCCAGGTGCACGAGCCGAGCGGCCTGCACTTCCTGGCCAGCGGCGCGAAGCCGCCGAACCCGACCGAGATCCTGCAGTCGCGGGTCACCCACGACCTGATCAAGGCGCTCCGCGAGGAGTACGACATGGTCATCATCGACGCGCCGCCGCTGCTGCCCGTCGCCGACGCCTCGGTGCTGGCGACCCTGGCCGACGGCGTGATCCTGGTCGTCAAGCACGGCAGGACCACCCGCGACCAGCTGGGCGAGGCCATCGCGCGTCTCAACCAGGTCGGCGGACGGCTGTTCGGCGTCGTGGTCAACATGATCCCGAAGCGGTCGACCAACAGCTATTACTACTACTACTACGAGGAGAGCGACGGCAAGGGCCGCCGTAAGTCCTGATCCGCAGTAGTTACGGCTAGCTGGTCCGCTGCAGCCAGAGGGACGACGGCGGGTTCGGGTCCTTCGCCAGCGGCGTGTACGTCGGGAACCGATCGCTCAGCGACGCCTCGTCCTCGTGCCGGATCATCGGCACCGACAGCAGCACCTCGAAGGCCGAGTTGAAGGCCAGGAACGTCTGCACGACCATCGCCTCGTTCCAGTACACCGGCCACCGCTCGCCGAACAGCCAGGTGTCGGCGGGGAACGGGCCGTTGTAGGGGAAGTGCACGTCGTGGATGTGCACCAGCACGCCCGGCTTCACCCGCGGCAGCGCCTCGAGGAAGAGGAAGGCCACATCGCTGTCGATCTTCAGCGCGTGCGAGGAGTCGATGAAGAACACGTCGCCGGCCTCGAGAGACTCGAAGACGTCCAGCGGCACGTCCTGGACGAACCCCTCGATCAGCTCGAAGTCCGGCAGCGACTTCAGGGCCTCGAACGGATACGGCTCGATGCAGGTGATCTGCAGCGGCGAGCCCTCGGCGGCGTTGTGGCGCGCGGCCAGCGATGCGTAGAAGGTGGACAGCCCCGACCCGACCTCGAGGTAGCGGGCCGGCTTGTGCTCGCGGAGCATGTAGTAGAGCGTCCGCGCGTCGAACTGCGGGTAGCCCGGTCCGAAGCCCTTGCGGGTGTTGGCCAGGTAGTCGCCGGTCTCGGCGAGGAACTCCTCCTCCCACCGGTCGGCGAGCACGTCGAGCCGCTTCTGCATGTCCGGTACGTCGACGTCGACGCCGGTCAGCGCCGAGGGCCGGTCCCATCGGGCCCGGGTCTCCTCGATCTCGCCGAGGACTGGCAGCGTCGAGTAGTAGTCCTTGCGCTTGACCACGTTGTAGCCGAGCATCCCGAAGAACCCGTGCACAGAGCGGATCCGCCTCCGCCGGACGGCGAAGACGCGACGGTCCAGCCACCTCACCAGTGCCGCAGGGAGGATGCGCGCGAGGCGCTGCTTGGCGCCGAGCGGCGGTGGGGTGCTGACCATGGCGGGAATCCTACGATCCTGTGAGTCGCTCAACGTCCCGCCCGTCCGGACGGTCCGTCGGTCGGGTCGAACCCGGCTCCATCGACAGCCAGGTGGGGCTGAGTGTCAGCCCACTCCTCGATCTGTTGGGCCAGTGCGATCCCGATCTCCCGGTGCAGCTCGGGCGAGTAGTGGAAGCCGTCGGGGGTCGCGATCTCCTGGCTGCCGTCGGCGTACTTGTCGACGAGCTCGGAGATCCGGACGTAACGGACGTTCGGGAGGTCGACGCGCCGCACCACGTCGGCGATCGCTTCGTTCATCACCGCGATCCGGGCGCCCATGCCGGGGAACCAGGACTGGTAGCGCTCTGCCGGTGGCAGCAGCTCGAACAGCAGGACCAGCGGGCTGCCGACCTTCTGCACGTGGTGGATGTAGCGCTCGAGGTCGGCCGCGACCCGGCGGGGCCGCCCGCGCCGGATCGTGGGGTCGAGACGCTTGTCCAGCCGGGCCTGGAACCTCGCCAGGATCATCCAGACCGGCCGCAGCAGGTGCTTGCGGTAGAGCGACGAGAGCCGTCGCGGCTTCGCCTTGAGGCTGTTGGCGTGCCGCTCGAGCCACCGCGGCAGGAACAGGTGGATCGACTCGAAATGCCCGTAGACCAGCACGATCACATCGGGCGAGAAGCCCAGGACCTCCCTCTGCCAGGTGGCCAGGATCTTGTGGGTCTGCTCGGACGTCATCGTGATCGCGCGGACTCGGAAGGACGCCCGTCAGCCGCCAGCTGCGCCTCGATGGCTCGCGGGAACGTGAAGTCGGTGCGCGGACCACCCATCCAGGACACCCAGTTGACCGTGGATGCGCCCTTGACCAGGACTCGGATGGGAAGGGGAAGTGGCGAGGGCAAGGGGTGACTCCCGTCGGTTTCTGCGTCGGAGGGATGAGCGGAGGGCCGCGAACAGTATCCTTCGCGTGCGACCCCGCCGGGCGGCGTTCCGGATGAAGAACAGGTTCTGGTCAGGCCTGGGTCTCGGTGGCGGGCACGTGCGGAGCCGAGCGCACCACGGCGATGCCGAGCACCAGGCATCCCGCGGCGCCGATGACCGTCATCGAGACGCCGACCAGGACCAGGCTGTCCAGCGCCGCGGAAACGACGACGCCGACCACCAGCACGGGAGTCAGCGCGAGCTCGACGACCGAGGCCAGGCGACCGCGGTCACGGCCCTGGAGGATGCCGATGAGCACCCGGCGGAACCCGAGGAGCCCGCTGCCCAGCACCACCCAGCGGGCGCACTCGGTGGCGGCCACGAAGTCGGTGCCGAACGCGATCCGGATCAGGGGCCCCATGGTCAGCTCGAGCAGGCCCACGACAGCGCCCAGCAGGACGACTGAGAGCAGCAGGGACGCCCGCACATAACGGCGTTCGGCCTCGGGGTCCTTCTGGAGCATCGCCACCCGGGGCAGCGCGAGCATGCCCAGCGACATCCCCAAGATGTTGTTGAGCGAAGCCAGCGCCACCGCGACGGAGTAGAGACCGAGCGGCGCGGTGCCGAGCAGCGAGCCGACGAGCAGGCGGTCGATCGCCAGACCGTCGATGGGACCGACGCTCCCGATGTGAGTACGCCGCGCAAGCCGGTTGAGCTCGGCGGTGTCGAGCTGGTCCTCGGTCCGGCCGGTCGACGGCGCGAGCAGGCGCAGCCGGGCCAGCAGCACGAGCACCGTGCAGGCGACGGTGACGGCGGTGACCTCGACGGCGTTCCAGGTCACCCCCAGCGCCAGCGCGGTGCCGATCACCGCGACGACCGCGGCCTGCGGCAGCACGCCGGTCAGCGCGATGTGGATCGGGCGGGCTCCCTCCCCCAGCATGGCGCCCATCAGCACTCGCGAGGCCATCGACTGCAGGGACCACACGAGCACGCCCAAGGCCAGGAGGTACTTGTCGGGAGCGTCGGCGTCCCACTCGAGGAACAGGTAGTAGCCGCCCCCGACCGCCGCCGCGGCCAGGGCTATCGGCGCCCAGCGCAGGGTCATGCCGTGCAGCCCGTCGCGGGCGGTGACCCCGCTCTCGGCGAGCTGCTTGGTGATCGCGTTGGGCAGGCTGCCGCCGAGCGTAAGCTGGGAGGCCACGCCACCGAGGGTCGCCACCAGCAGCAGCTGGCCGCGGCCCTCCACACCCAGCATCCGGGCAGCCATCACGCCGGTGGCCATGGTGAGGAGCTGGGTCAGGATCCCCGCCCCGGTCAGCAGCCACCACGGGACCTCGCGGTCGGGCCGCCGTTCGGTCGCTCAGAGCACGGTGGACAACGGGCGCGTCCCCGGGTCCAGGGGCTCCTCTGACACGGCGGTCAGCCTGTCAGGCCACCGTCGACCACCATGACCTGGCCCGTGACGTAGGAGTTGCGGGGGTCGGTCAGGAACATGGCAGGCGCGGGCGACGTCGTCGGGGTCGCCCAGCCGACCGGCCGGCGTGCGCCGGATGATCTGCTGCAGCTGCGCCTCGTCGAGGCCATGGCTCATCTCGGTGCGCAGGTAGCCCGGCGCGATGCCGTTGACGGTGATCCCCTTCGAGCCCAGCTCGCGGGCCAGGGCCCGGGTGAGCCCGTCGAGCGCGGCCTTGGTCGCGCTGTAGACAGCGAGGCCGCGGTAGCCGGAGCGGCCGACGATGGAGGAGATGTTGACGATCGAGCCGCTGCCGCGGGCCAGCATCCGCCGGCTGCAGAGGCGGCTCATGTAGAGCGTGCCCTTGATGTTGAGGTCGACGACCATGTCGATGTCCTCGTCGGTGGTGAGACCGAGCACGCCGTCGCGGGCGACGCCGGCGTTGTTGATGAGCACGTCGACCTGGCCCCAGCGCTCGATCACCGCCGCCACGAAGCTGGTCGCGTCGTCGACCTTCGCGAGGTCGGCCGGCGCGAAGAGGAACCGGTCGGCGGTGGCGGGGTCGCTCTCCCACTTCTCGACCTGGTCGGTGCTGCTGCGCGAACAGGTCGCCACCCGGTCGCCGGCATCGAGGTAGGCCTGCACGAGCCCTGCTCCGAGGCCGCGGCTCCCGCCGGTGATGATGACGACGCGGGGCTCACTGCTCACCGGTGGTTCTCCTGACGATCTTGCTGCCGGCCATGCTGATCTCGGCAACGAAACGGATGCTACGGGGTCGGGAGGCGGACGGAAGGTCCGCGCAGGCGGCACGGATGGCCGCGTCGAGCGCCTGACTGGTCGGCACCGGGGTCGGCGACGACCTCCAGGGCCACGATCTGTCCGGTCATGGCGTTCTTGCGGCCGTAGACCCGGGCCACGTCGACGCCGGGCACCGCGCTGACGCGTTCCTCGATGGTCAGCGGGTGCACCTTCACCCCGCCGACGTTGATGATCTCCGAGGAGCGGCCGAGGAACACGATGCGGTCACCGTCGACGGCGACCAGGTCGCCGCTCGCGCGCCACTCGTCGGCGTCCACCGGGGTCTCGCCGTAATAGCCGAGCATCCCGGTGCGGGAGCGGATCCACAGCTCGCCGTCGACGATCTTCATGGCCACGTCGGCGTCGTCGCCGCGCTCGAGGACGTCGACGGACAGGCCGGCCCGGCCGTCGCGCATCGAGCCGGTGGAGCCGAACTCGGAGGCGGCGTACACCTGCGAGACGTTGGCCTCGGGGAAGCTGCGCCGGATCTCGTCGAGGAGCGGACCCGGGATCGCCTCGCCACCCATGGTGACCTGGCGGAGCTCCGGCACCGGTCCGCCGTCCGAGCGCAGCTCGGCCAGCAGGAAGCGCCAGTACGTCGGCGTGGCACTCGCGTGGGTCACCCCGAGCGCGCGCATGGCAGCCAGACCTTCGCGCGGCCGGCGCGGGGCGGGGGCGACCAGCGTCGCCCCGGCGGCGAAGACATGGAGCAGGATCTGGAGACCCGCGAACTGGTGCAGCCCGTAGGCCAGCAGCCAGCGTTCGTCGCCGGCCGGCTTGATCCGGCCGGTGCCGCGCAGGAGGCGGCTCCAGTCGTGGCGGACACCTCGCGGGGCGCCGGTCGTGCCGGTCGTCAGCACCAGGTGCGGGCGCTGCGTCGGCAGCTCCTCGGCCGTCGGCTCCTCGCCGGCGTCGCCGATCAGTTCGGAGATCGCGACGACCGTCGGCGCCTCGAGGTCGTCGCGGTCGGTGGCCACGACGTCGTGGTCGAACCTGGCCAGCAGGTCCTGCACCTCGTCGGCCGGGTTGGGCGGGTAGAGGCAGGCCTCGACGCCGGCGGCCGACGCCCCGGCCAGCAGGGCGACCACCGGCAGGGCCTCGTGATCGGCCACCGCGATCCGGGTGATCCCCCGCGCGCGCAGCCGCTGAGCGGCGCGCTCGGCAGCAGTCGTCAGCTCGCCATAGCTGACCGTGAGGTCATGCGTGACGATGGCCGCGCGCGCTGGGTCTTCAGCGGCGGCGCGGCGCAGGAGTTCGATCAAGCCTGATCAGGCCTCGGTCGGGACCGCGTCGTAGAAGGACAGGATCTCGCGCATCGTCTGGGGCATCTCGTCGGCCGTGAACGGGTCCGTGCCGAGGGTGTCCTCGAGGGTCGCCGACAGCTCGGCCGTCTCGAGGGAGTCGAGGCCGACCCCGTCGGCGTACAGCGGAGTGTCCAGGTCGAGGTCGGTCACGAGGGGCTTGACCCGCGCGACGAACTCACGGACGGCCTGCTCTGCCTGCTGCTGCGAACCCATGGTGAGAGAGCTCCTCCTAGACGAATGGCGGGCACACGCTATCCCACGCATCGCGGGGTGCGTGCCGGAACGCGACGGCCGAGACGACGGCCACACTTCGCGGTGGTCGGCCACGCGAGGTGCGGACTGCGGAGTAGCCTGCGGCCCGTGAAAGCTGAGTTGCGTCCGCACGTCACCGGGGGCTTCCTGGCTCGGCAGAAGACCCGCTTGCGGTCGAAGGTCCGAGCCTGGATCACCGGGCACCAGATCGTCTACTGGGACGAGGCCGACGAGCGCATGACCTGGGCGTACCCGTCGTATCCCATTACCAAGACGATGCTCGCCTACCCGGGTGAGCCCGGCGAGATCACCGTCGGGCCCTACAGCGCCCTGCACTACTCCGCCACCCTCATCCCCGGCGGCGAGCACCACATGGACTGGGTCAGCACCCTGCACTCCCACATCGAGGACGGCGAGTGGGTCAGCGCGTCGGGCTCGGTGTTCGGCAAGGGCCCGATCACCATCGGCGCCGACTGCTACGTCGGCTACGAAGCCGTGATCACCTCCGGCGTCACCCTCGGGCACGGCGCGGTCGTGGCCGCGCGGGCGATGGTCACCAAGAATGTGGAGCCCTTCTCCATCGTCGGCGGCAACCCGGCCCGCCACATCCGCTTCCGCTTCGAGGAGCCGGTGCGCGAGGCGCTGCTCCGGATCAGCTGGTGGGGCTGGTCGACCGACAAGGTCGCCGCCCACAAGCACCTGATCCACTCCCCCGACGTGGCGGAGTTCGTGGCCGGTCACGACCCAGAGCTCGGGGAGCCGTCGTGCGAGATCTGTCAGTCCTGGTCGGAGGACCCGTCAGCCGATCTCCTCGTAGGAGCCGGGGATGATGCCCTTGCCCGCTCCGCGATCTTGCGGGCGGGCATCCCGAACATCACGGCGTAGTCCGGGGCGTCGGCCAGCAGCACGGAGTTGGCGCCGATCTGCGCGTGCTTGCCCACCCGCACCGGCCCGACCAGTACGGCGTTGGCCAGCACGATCGCGCCGTCGCACACCTCGGGGAAGCCGCCACCC
This sequence comes from uncultured Actinomycetota bacterium, assembly GCA_963769475.1. Classification (GTDB taxonomy): domain Bacteria; phylum Actinomycetota; class Actinomycetes; order Propionibacteriales; family Nocardioidaceae; genus Nocardioides. Next base: position 111,856 of record CAVYLX010000012.1, read on the forward strand.
TTCACGTCGGGCTGCTTCACGCCGGCCGTGACGCCGCCGCCGAAGGTGACGTTGGCGCCGACCTTGAGGCCGTTGCCGATCACCACGCCGTTGGGGTGCGGCATCAGCAGCCCGGGGCCGACGTCCATGCCCGGCACGAAGTCGGCGCTCACCAGCACCATGCCCAGGGTGCGCAGCGCGAAGGCCCGACGCAGTTTTCCCTTGCGCACCGCGATCTGCTGGGCGCGGAGGATGAGCGAGGCGATCATGCCGGGGTTGGACGCGCAGCGCATCAGCACGCCGCGCCAGGTGGGCCGCTCGTGCGGGCGGTAGCGCGCCAGGTCGGAGAAGACGAGGTCGCGGAACCCGAGGCCCTCGGAGGTGGTCAGGGACACGTCGGCTATTTCGATGCCTCGACGGCCATCTGCGCGCCGCCCTCGTGAGCACGCTTGTCGAGGCCGCGCATCACCTGGATGCCGAGCTGTCGCCCGGTCCGAACTTCTGCGGGTCCGCGAATCCCGCCTTGGTCAGCTCGGCGGCCAGGGTGTCGTAGTCGTAGAGGTAGCCGAGGTGGTGCCCGAAGGTCGCGATCGGGATCCGGACCAGGTCGATGGGGTGCTCGACGGTCAGGCCCATCTCGCGGTAGGCCACCGCCGCCGGGCTGTCCACGGAGCTCGCACCCTTGCGGTAGAGCTCGATGTGCTCACCGAGGTCGGGCGTCACCAGGCGGATCGCGCCACCCGGCTGGAGGCACCGGTAGGCTTCACGCAGCATCGCCCGGCCCTGCTCCAGCGTGATGTGCTCGATCACGTTGTCGGCGTACACACACTCAAGCTCGCCGTCGGCGAACGGCCAGCCGGACGGTGGCGTCGAGGTAGTTGCGGGCGGTCGCGTTGACGTTGGTCACCAGCCAGCCAGGGCGCTCCTCCAGCCCGCCGATCTCGAGCTTGACCGGGCGCGGCTCACGCGCGATCGCGCGGGCTGCGCGGGCCTTGGCGACGGGGGTGTTCACAGCCAGCACAGCCGTCTTGGCAACGGCACGGAGTCGGGGGTTCACAGGCACTGTCCTGGCTTTTGCTGCGGCGGGGGACGCGACGACTGGGCGGAACGCTAGCGGACCTGGGGCCGGGTCCGAGCGGGTTCGACGCCGAGGAGGTTGATCGGCGAACTCCTCGCGGTGTGGCAGGGGGGACGGCGCTGCGGCGGGGGCGGTCGGGGTCGCGCCGGAAGACCCGCTCGATCGCCGCGCCAAGGCTGTCGGCGTGTGAGCTCGTCGGCGAGCTCGCCGCCGTCGGTGGCCAGCAGCTCGCGGGCCCGGACCTCCGACCCGGCGGTGACGACGGGCACCTCGGCGGCCAGGGCCTTGCCCATGATCCCGCTGGGTCCGTTGTTGGTCAGGGCGATCGGTACGACGTCGACCGCGGCGACCAGCTTGTCGAGCTCTTCGTTGCTGAGGAACCCGTCGCGCACGATCACCTGCCCGAGGTCGCTCGGCGGCAGCGCGTCGATCCACGCGGCGACCTCAGGCTTCACACCACCGGCCAGCACGAGGTCAGCCTCGATCCGGCGTGCTCGCGAGTGCCTCCCAGATCAGCGGTGCGTTCTTGCGCTCCCCGATCACCCCGAAGATGCCCACCAGCCGCCGGTCGGCCGGGAGGCCGAGCTCCGCGCGGATCGCGGCGCGGTCCTTCGAGTGGGCCGAGCAGACGTCGGGGTCGCGGGTCCGCTTGACGATCCAGCCGCGCGACATGTCGTCGCGACCGGCGAACCCGGCCGTGCGGTGCAGCGACCCGGTGGCCATCGCGGCCACGGCCAGGGCCGCCTTCGGCGCCCGCAGCTTCCAGCCACGCCAGTCGGTGAGAGCGAGCTTGGCCGGGTAGCGGGTCAGCATGAACACCACCCGCGGCCGCCGTACCCCGCGGAAGGCCGCGGGCGCGACGTACCACCAGCGCTTGAGCGACTGGTCGGCGTCCATCACCACCACCGTCGACACATCCATCCGCCGACAGGCGTCGGCCACCGCCTCGGCCATCTCGCGGGTCGGCGGGTAGATGGCGGAGAACGGGGTCTCGACCTTGACCTGGACGTCCTCGAGGTAGACGGCGAACGCCGGGTCCTCGGGCGCACCCTGCGAGGTCAGGAGCAGCACGTCGCCGTCCCGCTCCGCGACCTCGGTCAGGGTCGCCACGGCCTGGAACCGGTGACCTCCGGGGTCGGGCTCCACGATCACGGTGGTGGGCAACGCGGTGCTCCTTCTCGTCTCTGTCCCGGTACCGCCGTCTCCGACGCGGCACCGGGACGCTATCTTGCCGTCATCCTGTGCGGGCGGTGGAAGGAACAGCGGATGTCGTGGGTCAGCCAGGCCGTGATTCGAGGTCTCGGGCGCCGCGGGCTCGCGGTCCAGCGCCATCCTGCCTGGCGTCGCCAGGCGATGTTGACCGCCCACCGGATCGACACCGTCTTCGACGTGGGCGCGGCTCGCGGCGGCTATGCGCGGAGGAGCTCCGGCAGTTCGGCTACACCGGGCGGATCGTCTCCTTCGAGCCGATGGCCGCGGCGTTCGCCGACCTCTCCACCGCGGCGCGGTGACGACGGGGACTGGACCACCCTGCACACCGCCCTCGGCGACGCCCCCGGTCGTCAGACCATCAACATCGCCTCCAACAGCGACAGCAGCTCGTTGCTGCCGATGGAGGACGAGCACCGGGCGGCGGCCCCGCACGTCGACTACGTGGGCACGGAGGAGATCGACGTCGCTCGCCTCGACGACCTGGCTCCCGCCCACCTCGCGTCCGGTGCCCGGCCGTTCCTCAAGATCGACACCCAGGGTTTCGAGAAGCAGGTGCTGGCCGGTGGCCAGGCGACCCTCGCCTCGTGTCTGGGCATCCAGCTCGAGCTGTCTTTCGTCCCCCTTTACTCTGGGGGCATGCTCGTCGACGAAGCGGTCTCGTACGCCTATGACTCGGGCTTCGAGCTGGTCGCTGTTGCCCACGGGTTCACCAGCCCCCGGGGTCCCGTCCTGCAGGCTGACGGAGTGTTCTTCCGCCGCCCGCCGGACCCGACGAACAGCTGACCGATCCGAACTACCCAACAGGACTAACTCGTGAACCCTGTGCCTTGCGACTGCTGCGGAGCCACGAACTGGCAGCCGCTCTTCTCCGAGAACGGCATCACTCTCGGCGAGTGCGGAAAGTGCGACCTGCTGTACATCAAGGAGATGCCCGCCCTGGACCGGCGGATGACCGAGATCGAGGAAGGCCACTACGCCGGCACGCAGGAGATGCTCTCGGCGACGCGCCAGCTCGCGGCGGAGCGCATCCTCGAGGCGAGGTTCCAGACCTTCGTCAGTCTCGGCAGGAGCACGTCGGCGGTGGCCGCTGGCTCGACATCGGCTGCGGGGCCGGCCTGCTGCTGCAGCTCGCCCAGCGTGCGGGCTTCGAGCCCGAGGGCCTGGAGCTGAACGCCGAGCGACGTGAGACCGCGCGCCGGGTCGGAGGCTTCACCGTGCACGGCGTGCCGGTCGAGGACGCCGGTCTGCCCGACGACTCGTTCGACGTGGTGAGCATGATCAACGTGTTCTCCCACCTCTCCAGCCCGCGCCAGACCTTCGAGGAGCTGCGGCGGATCCTGCGCCCTGGTGGAATCGTCGTGATGGCCACCGGCGAGATGGTGCCCGGGGCGCAGAAGTCGCACATGCTGCACTGGAACCTCGGTGACCACCTCTTCTTCCTCGGCGACCGCACCATCGACGAGTACGCCGCCCGGCTCGACTTCGAGCTCCTCCACCACACGCGCCGGTGGCTGCCCGAAGAGATGTACAGCCGGGAGTGGCTGCGCTCGCACGGCCGCTCACGCCGCAAGAACGCGATTAAGACCGCGATCGACAAGACGCCGGGCGGCCTGCGCCTGCTGCGGGCGGTGATGCTGCGGCGCCAGGCCGACAGCAAGGCCCACTCCGGGGTCTTCGTGCTGCGGTTCCGCTAGTCCCCGCTGGCGTCGCTAGGCGCTACGCGACCCGGGCAGGCGGAGCGCGAGCTCCTCGTGCAGGTTGAGCGCCCAGATCTCAGGGCTGAGCCGGCTGCCGAGAGCCCGGCTGCCCTCCGACATGGTCTCGAGCCGCGACTCGGGCATCGAGGACATCCGGACCATCGCCTGGGTGAGGGCCTCGCGGTCGCCGGCGGGGACGGTCCAGCCGTTGAAGCCGTCCTGGAGCAGGTGCGGGACGGCGCCGACCCCGTCGGAGCAGATCACGGGCAGGCCGGCGACGGCGGCCTCGTGGACCACGACGCCGTACCACTCGATGTGTGAGGGCAGGATCAGACAGGACGACTCGCGCATCAGGTCGGCGAGCTCCTTGGGCTGCATGAAACCGCGGTGGTGGACACCCTCGATACCGGCGAAGTCGCTCTTGAGCGGACCGTCACCGACGACGTCGAGGTCCCACGGCTCGGCGACCTGCTCACGGTAGGCGCGGTAGGCCTCGGCCAGCAGGGTGGGTGCCTTGTGCCAGATCAGCCGCCCGGTGAACAGGAACCGCCGCCGGGAAGCCAGCTCGGCGCCGGTGCGGTGGTCGCTCTTGAAAAGGTCGACGTCGGCGGAGTTGGCGCCGCGGATGATGTCCCCGCCGGAGAACCCGATCCGCCGGGCGAACGCCTCCGACCGCTCGCCGGGCACCCAGGCGGCGTCGAACAGCGGGTCGACGTAGAAGCGGTGCAGGGCGAAGCCGGCGACCTGGCGCCAGGTGCCGTGCCAGAAGTTGCTCGTGAAGACCACCCGCAGCGCCTTGCCTTTGTAGGCCTTCATCACCGCGCGGTAGCCCTTGCCGGACCACGACCACATGATCACCACGTCGGGGGCGAACTCCTCGACCACCGGCAGCAGCGTCTCGGGCGTCGGCATCTGCTCGTTGTCGGCCCACGGCAGGGTGCGCACCGACTCGCTGAACTCGGCCGCCTCGAACGGCGCGTAGGCCATCGACGGCGGGTGCACCAGGAGGAGGTCGTTGCCGAGGCGGGCCAACGCCTGGAAGCAGGTGGCCTGGTACGCCGTGAGTCCGGTCATCAGGACCGCGATGCGCATGCGGGGGCCGTCTTTCTGTCAGTTGGTGGGAGAAGAGGACTCAGCTGCCGAGAAGGCGGGCCACGTCTTCGCGGTCGTTGTCGACCATCAGCCGGGCCAGCTCGGGCGCGTGGGTCTTGGCCACCCAGCCGAGCTCTTCCCTCGCCTTGGCCGCGTCGCCGATCAGTGCGTCGACCTCGGCGGGACGCTCGAAGCTGTCGTTGTGCTTGACGTGGTCCTCCCACCGCAACCCCGCGTGGGAGAACGCCGCGGCGCAGAAGTCGCGCACGCTGTGGCCGACGCCCGTGGCGAGCACGTAGTCGGTCGGCTCGTCGGCCTGCAGCATCCGCCACATGCCCTCGACGTACTCCGGTGCGTAGCCCCAGTCGCGTACAGCGTCCAGGTTGCCCAGCTCGACGTGGTCCTGGATGCCGGCCGCGATCGACGCGACCGCCTTGGTGATCTTGCGGGTCACGAAGTTCTCGCCGCGGCGGGGTGACTCGTGGTTGAACAGGATGCCGGAGACCGCGAACAGCCCGTAGGCCTCGCGGTAGTTGATGGTGACCCAGTGCGCCTGCAGCTTCGAGGAGCCGTACGGCGAGCGCGGGTGGAACTTGCTGTCCTCGTTCTGCGGCGGCGGGGTCGACCCGAACATCTCCGACGTCGAGGCCTGGTAGAAGCGGCAGTCGAGCCCGGCGGCGTGGATCGCCTCCAGCAGCCGCAGGGTGCCGATGGCATTGGTCGAGGCGGTGTAGTCCGGCATCTCGAAGGAGACCTTGACGTGGCTCATCGCGCCGAGGTTGTAGACCTCGTGCGGCTCGATCATCCGGACCAGGTTGACCAGGCTGACGCCGTCGGTCAGGTCGCCGTAGTGGAGCTGGAGGTCGGGGTTGTCGTGCAGGTGGTCGATCCGGCCCCGGTTGAGCAGGGACGAGCGGCGGACCAGGCCGTGCACCTCGTAGCCCTTGTCGAGCAAGAGCTCGGCCAGGTACGAGCCGTCCTGGCCGGTGATGCCGGTGACGAACGCGCGCTTCATCCGAGTGAGCCTATGCCACCGAAAGAGAACAGGTTCTTGTCGGGTGCGTGACCATCCTCAAGCACGCTCGTTTAATCCCAGACAGTAAAGGGACATGGGGCAGGCGAAGGGTGTTTTCGGTGACGGCTCGAGACGTTGACGTGTTGGTGGCTGGTGGGGGTGGCTTCATCGGCGGTGCGCTCGTGGCGGACCTGCTCGCACAGGGCAAGAGCGTGCGGTCGGTCGACGTGAAGCCCCAGTCGGAGTGGTACCAGGTGCACCCCGACGCCGAGAACATCCAGGGCGACCTGTCGCTACTGGGTGACGCGATGTCCGCCACCGAAGGCGCCCGCGAGGTGTTCATGCTCGCTGCCGACATGGGCGGCATGGGCTTCATCGAGAACAACAAGGCGCTGTGCATGCTGACGGTGCTGACCAGCACGCACATGCTGCAGGCCGCGCGCGACCACGGCGTGGAGCGCTACTTCTACTCCTCGTCGGCGTGTGTGTACGCCGCCGACAAGCAGACCAACACCGACATCACCGCCCTCAAGGAGGCCGACGCCTACCCGGCGATGCCCGAGGACGGCTACGGCTGGGAGAAGCTCTTCACCGAGCGGATGTGCCGCCACTTCGCCGAGGACTTCGGCATGACCAACCGGGTCGCCCGCTACCACAACGTCTACGGGCCCGAGGGCACCTGGACCGGTGGCCGCGAGAAGGCCCCGGCCGCCGTCTGCCGCAAGATCGCCGAGGCCTCCATCTCCGGCAACCACGAGATCGAGATCTGGGGCGACGGCGAGCAGACCCGCAGCTTCATGTACATCGACGACTGCGTGCAGGGCTCGCAGATGATCCTGGCCGGCGACAGCGCCGAGCCGGTCAACCTGGGCAGCTCCGAGCTGGTCTCCATCAACCAGCTCGTCGACATCGTCGAGGGCATCGCGGGCATCAAGTGCGACCGCAACTACAAGCTCGACGCACCGCAGGGTGTCCGCGGCCGCAACTCCGACAACACGCAGATCCTCGAGACCTACGGCTGGGAGCCGTCGATCTCGCTGGCCGACGGTCTCGCGAAGACCTACGCCTGGGTCTACGACCAGGTCAAGCGCTCCCAGGGCTGAGTCACCCGCCATGCGGATCCTGGTGCACGACTACAGCGGCCACCCCTTCCAGGTGGAGCTGAGCCGCGAGCTCGCGCAGCGCGGCCACAACGTCACGCACTCCTACTGCGAGGCGTACGTCTCGGGCAAGGGTCACCTGACGGCCGGTCCGCGCGAGTCGATCCGGTTCGAGTCGATCGGTCGCGGCGTCGTCATCGACAAGATGCGGTTCGGACGACGCCTCGTGCAGGAGCTCAGGCTCGGCCTCGAGCTGGCCCGCCAGACCCGCAGGATCCGCCCCGACGTGGCGCTGGTCGGCAACACCCCGATCCCCACCCTGGCGATCTTCACCGTGGCGATGCTCGTGATGCGGCTGCCCTGGGTGCTCTGGCACCAGGACATCCAGGCCGTCGCGATCCGCTCGTTCGCGGGCGGGAAGCTGTCGCCGAAGTTCCGGCTGGTGGCCAAGGGCATCGAGGTCGCGGAGCGCTGGTGCTCCCACCAGGCTGCCGCTGTGGTCGTCATCGCCGACTCGTTCGTCGGCGTGCACGAGGAGTGGGGCACGGCCGACAAGGTCACGGTGATCCCCAACTGGGCACCCCTCGACGAGATCTTCCCCGTCGAGCGGAAGAACAACTGGGCGATCGACCAGGGCCTCGAGGACACGAAGACACTGCTCTACTCCGGCACCCTCGGGCTCAAGCACAACCCCGCGCTGTTGGTGGGCCTGGCGCGTCAGGTCATCGACCAGGGCCAGGACGTGCGGCTCGTGGTCGTCAACCAGGGCCCGGCCGAGGACCTGCTGCGCGCCGAGGCCGAGCGCCTCGACGTACCGCTCACGCTGCTGCCGTTCCAGCCCTACGAGCAGCTCCCGGAGGTGCTCGGCTCGGGCGACGTCCTGGTGGTGCTGCTGGAGCAGGACGCCGGCGCGTTCTCCGTGCCCTCCAAGACCCTTTCCTACCTGTGTGCCGGCCGGCCCGATCCTCGGCCTGATGCCGAGCGAGAACCTCGCCTCGGCGCTGGTCACCGAGGTCGGCGGCTGCGTGCTGCCTCCCGACGAGGGCTCGCTGCCGAAGGCGGCCGACTGGGTGACCGAAGTGCTCGCCGACCGCGAGCGCTGGCAGGAGCTCGGGTACGCAGCCCGTGACTTCGCGGAGCGCGAGTTCGCGCTGACGGGTCTGGCCGACCGCTTCGAGAAGATTCTCAGCAACAGCCGCCGCTAGGCGCTAGTCCTCGGCAGGGTCGTCGGCGATCCGCACGAAGAGCCCGTCGCACTGCAGCATCCGGCCGGTCGCGTCGGAGAAGCCCGACTCGATGATCTGCAGCCGGTAGCCGAGCCCGCGCATGCGCGTGTAGAGGTCATCGAAGAGCTGCTGGCCGGCGTACAGCTCGACGAACGAGAGCTCGAGCTGGATCGCCGCGAACTCACCGACCAGGTCGCCGGCCCCGGCCAGGACCTCTTCCTCGTAGCCCTGCGTGTCGATCTTGAGCAGGGTGTGCGCGGGGTCCAGCGAGTGCTCGGCGACCAGGTCGCGCACCGTCGTCATCGGCACGGTCTCGCTGGAGATGTAGCCCGAGCCGGGGGCGCTGGTGAGGTGGGCGTCGGTCATTTCCAGCACCGACGAGGAGAACGAGTTGGCGGAGACGTTGATCGTCGTCTCGCCGGCGCTGCGCCCGACCGCGGTGTGCAGCGGCACCCACAGGTCGTCGCCGGCGGCCCGTCCGCTCAGCTGGCCGAACGCGCCGGTGAGCGGCTCGCAGCTGATGATGCGGCCGCCGAACCCCGACCGCCTGGTCAGGGTGGCGAACTGACCCACGTTGGCGCCGATGTCGAGGACGCAGTCGATGCCCCGGGCGTCCAGGGTCCGCGCCAGCCGGTTCGTGTAGGTGCCGCGGGAGACGTCGAGGTCCGCCCGCTGGAGCACTCCGCGCACGACCAGCTTCGCTCGCTCGCGCAGCCGGTTGGCCAACGTCTGGTCCGTCGGACCGGCACCGCTGTCGGTGGTCATGGGTGTTCGGTCTCCTAGAGGTCGGACAGCAGGTCGTCGAGTGCGTCGTCGACGGCGCTCGGGTCGAGGTCGATGTCGTGCATGACGCCGAGCAGCCTGGCGCCCCGCCGCGGCGGTCGGGGGGTCGGCGCCACGAGGTAGCGGTACTTCGAGTCCTCGATGTTGCTCACGATGGACCAGTAGCCGGGGTTGAGGTAGCCCGGCGCGAACATCTCCAGCAGGCGTACGCCGGGTCGGCAGAAGTTGAGGTTGGTCAGCGCCGCGCCGTGCGGGGCCACGATCACCCGGGCCGCCGCGAAGTGGTCGATCTGCTCCTGCACCGAGACCGTGCCGGGGTCGAGGGTGACGAAGCCGCGCTTGGCCAGCCGCTGACGGATCTCCTCCTCGCGCACCATCCGGCGGGTGTGCTTGGTGGTGCCCCGGGTGATGTAGAGCAGCTCGGGCTTGTCGTGTACGTCGCGGGCCGGGAGGTGCTCGTTGAGCCAGGCCGTGGTCGCGGGCGCGGCCAGGGTGCTCACGTTGGGCAGCGACGGCACCAGCAGGCGCTCCGGCCGCAGCGACTGCCCGCGCGCCGGAGAGAGCAGCCGCGCGGAGTCGAGGCCGAGCAGGCCGAGCAGCTCGCGGTGGTAGCGGGTGGAGGTGTCGACCAGGTAGGCGTCGGGCTGCACGCCGGGCAGGGCCTCCTCGAGGATGCCGAGCCGCGGCAGCGCGTCCATCAGGAAGTGGTAGTAGTTGCCGACCGTCGCCCGGGCTGCGAGCACGAGCAGGGTGCCGTCGACCTCCTGCGGCGGCTTGGGGGCCGGGTTCAGGAAGACCGGGTGCTCGCGCCAGTCGTGCAGTCCGAAGTAGTGGCTGGTCTCGTAGTCGAGGCGGCCGCCGGGCGTGACCACCGCGACGTGCGGGCCGACCAGCGGTGCCGCGGTCGAGGTCGAGCACGAACGTCTCCGGCACCTCGTGCTCGAGGATCGAGGCGAAGTACCAGTGGTCGGCCGGTGATCCACTGGGCAGCGGCCGGACGACCTTGGTCGCCTCGCTCGCCACGTGGTGGCGGACGAACTCCGGCTCGAGGTTCGCGCTCTCCCTCGACGAGAGGGTCGCGGTGCGGGGCAGCACCTGGTTGCTCGTCGTACGTCGGGAGACGGCTCCGACCGTTCGGGCGCCGAGTCGGTGCGCCTTCTTGGCGAGCGGCCAGAGCGGTTGGACTGCTGGTGGCAGTCGGGTCACGCTGCGGCCCGGGCGAGCCACATGACGCCGAGGCCCTCCCGCAGCCCACGGTCGTGCGCGGTCGGCTCGAGACCCACCGCGGCGAAGAACTCGAGGAGCTCGTCGAGCGAGTGGCCCGCGACCGGGTGGTACTCCATGACGACCTTGCGGACCTCGGACCACGAGGCCGGGTCGCTGCGGAGCACGATGTCGTACTCGGCGCCCTCGACGTCCATCTTCACGATCTGGACGTTGCCGCCGGCGGCCTTCACGGCGTTGTCGAAGCTCTCGCTCGGCACCGTGACCTCCGAGCCGAGGCCCTCGGGTGCGGTCAGGCCGTTGTGGCCGCTGGCGTCACCGCTGTCGACGAACGTGAACTCGCCGACCTCGCCGGCCATCGCCTTCGCGTGCACGGTGACGCGGCCCTGCAGCCCGTTGGCGTTGATGTTGCGCGAGACGTAGCCGGCGCTGGTCGGGGACGCCTCGTAGACGTGGATCTTGGCCTGCGGCAGGGTCTTCGCGATGGCCAGCGAGAAGCTGCCGATCTGACCGCCGACGTCGAGCACGGTCGCGTCCGGGTCCACGCCCTTCGTGAGCTCCTCGAGCCGGTAGCCGTCGTCGCCGAAGACCTCGTAGAGCGGGAAGCGGGCGCCGTCGGCGTTGGGCGTGACCACCGTGTAGCCGTTGCGGAGCTTGAACGTGAGCTCCTTGCTCGCCCAGCGGGTCTCCGACAGGGCCAGGGCGCGGAAGACGCCGGGAAAGTTCTTGAAGAGGGCGGGGGTCTGGCGGGCCCTCTTGACGACGTGGGCGGCGCCCCGCGTGGTCTTCATCGTGTGCTCTCCGGATCTTCTCTACGAGTGGTGCGGACAAGTCTCTCAGGCGCGACGGGTGTCAGCGAAGTGGATCGCCGAGACCCGGACCAGCTGGTGAGCGCGGGCGAGCTCGGCATCGTCCTTGCCGGTGCGCCGCGCGCTCGTACTCGACCACGGCCACCGCGCTGAGCGCCATGACCGACCAGATGGTGCGGTCGTAGAGGCCGGGGACGGTCGCGCCGAAGCCGATGTAGGCCCAGACGCCGTAGCAGAGGCGGCTGTACTCGAGCTTGGCGAAGATCGGCCGGGCGAACGTGTAGAGCACCATCAGGTAGCCGACCAGACCGAAGATCCCGATCGCGATGGCGACCTCGAGGAAGTTGTTGTGGACCTCGAAGAGGAGTTCCTCGAGCACGCCCGAGCCTCGGAACGGATGTCGGAAGAACCGGTCTAGTCCCTCCTCGATGTGGAGCGACCGCGCCTGGTTGGAGTAGCGGCCACTGATGTCGTCGTCGCCCGCCAGCCGTGCGATCGAGGAGCCCGTGCCGGCGTAGCCCGCGACGATCGGCAGCAGGAAGAAGGCCAGCGCACCGCAGACGGCCAGCAGGAACCCGGTCACCGGGGACCGCTCGACGACCGGGACCATCAGCACCAGCACCGCGACCACCAGCGTGGCGGCGCGGCTGCCGCTGAGGATCACCGACGCGCCACAGATCGCGGCGGCCGGCAGGATGAGCAGCATCCAGTCGGTCTCGGTAGCGGTAGGCCAGGTAGATGAGCAGCGCGAGCGCCAGCATGCCGGACTCGGCGAAGTAGTTGGGGTGGGTGGCGTTGCCCGTAGTGACGGCCCTGGCAGATGTAGCCGCGGGCGATGCCGTAGCCGAAGCTGAAGATCTGGCCGGCGACGAACGACGCGGCCATCAGGTCCACGAGCAGCCCGGTGGGGCCGAGCAGCCCCATCGCCAGCGGCAGCCCGAGCATCACGACCATCCAGAGCGTCAGCGCGAAGAGGCTGGCCCGCGGGCTTGATCGGAGGTCGCGGAGGCGATCAGGCCCGTCGCGAAGACAAGTCCCACCCCGATGAAGTACAGCGACGGCAGGTGGGCCCGGCCCCTCATCAGGTTGGGCAGGAGCAGACCGAAGGCCGCCAAGAACAGGAGGTCGGTTGCCGTCACGGGAGCGCCCTGGGTCAGGGCGACTCCCTTGTACATCGGTGCGGTGAAGAACGCGCCGAGCAGGAGCAGCAGTCCCAGCTTCTCCGAGCCCAGGATGGCCAGCAACACGACCAGCACGGCGGCGCCGATGGCACCCAGCGCGAAGACCAGGCCCAGCGTGCCGACGTACACGAGCACGCGCGACCAGCCCCGAAGCTGCCAGGTAGATCGGCAGCGACGAGCTCCTCAACGGACCGTGGCCCGGCAGGCGGTCTACCGCCTCACGGTTCTGGTGGCCACGAGATTCCTTAGCTGTTCGAGCGATGGTTGTGCTGACGGTGGGACAACGACATTCTGCGGCACCGGTCACGGGAGACGGGCTGAGGGGGCGGGCCTGTCAGGTCTGCTAGTCGAGGTGGCGGGCCACCGTCGCGGGCGAGCCCCTGACCAGGGTGCGCGGCGGAACGTCGTGGAGCACGAGCGACTGGGCCCCGACGAAGGCCCCGTCGCCCACGGTCACCGGGCCGAGGATGAGGGCGTCGAGCGCCACGGTCACGTTGTTGCCGATCACCGGGAAGCCCTGCCGCGAGCCGGCGCGGCCGGGCCCTTGTCGCCGCGCGATGCTGACGCCCTGCCCGATCCGGGCGTTGCGAGCCGATGATCACGCCGGGCCCGATCGACACCTTCTGCTGTGCACGATGCACAGCCCGGGCCCGATCTGGGTGCCGGGATGGATCTCGGTGCCTCCCCAGACGACGCTGATCGCCGCAGCACGAACGACAGCGGTCGCAGCGGCGGCACCTTGTAGAGGGTGACCCGATCCGGAAGAGGACCGTGACGTGGACGGCCGGGTGAGCAGGGTCTTGCCGAAGACGCCGACCAGTAGAAGAGGCCGGAGTAGTGGACGGACACGTGCGATCGCATGTCGGCGAGGATCGTCTTCAGCATTCGACTCACCCTCAGCCCGGCAGGTCGGCGGAGAACAGCCCGTAGCCCAGGGTGCCGTCCTGCCAGAAGTCGACGCAGGATCCCGAGCGAGCGCTCGAACACGTCGACGCTCTCCTCCCCGAGGATCCGGGTGACCTCGGCGCGGTGGGTGGTCACGTTGTCCTGCCACCGGTCGAACGTCGGCAGGGTCGCCGTCGTGAGGTCGGTGACCTGGTCCGGCACCAGCCCCGCCTTCGCGGCGTACGCCGAGTAGACGTCGAGCGGGTCCATCCGGGCGGCGCCGAAGGCGGCACGGAGCACGGCGAACTCCTCGCGCCGCTCGCGCAGCTCGAGGAACGGGATCTCGCGTCGCCGGATCAGGTCGCAGAGGACGAGGCGGCCGCCGGGTCGCAGCACCCGGGCGCACTCGGAGAACAGCGCCTCGCGGTCGGGCATCAGGTGGGAGGACTCCATCACCCAGACCCGGTCGAAGCTCGCGTCAGGCAGACCGTTGTCGGTGCCGTCGCGCACCTCGAACGTGGCTGCGCGTCGAGACCGGCAGAGACAGCGAGCTCGGTGGCGGCGGCGACCGCCAGTGCCGTAGTTGGTGTGCACCTGCGCGCGCAGGTCGGCCTTGATGGTCTCGATCAGCACGTCTCGTTCCTCGCTCTCATGCGGTCCCGAGCCGGGAGTCTAGGAGGGCGCCCCGTCAGCCGCCCGCGAAGGGCGGCAGGAACTCCAGCGTCGCGCCGGGCGGGACCAGCACCTCGCCTGGGTCCTCGGTCGCGACCGGACGGTCGCCGAGCAGCACCGAGCAGACGCCCAGCACGTCGGCGAGGCGGGTGTCAGGGTGCCGGCGTAGCGCCTCGGCGAGCACGTCCGAGAGGGTCATCGGACCGGTCACCGGTATTTCCTCCGAGTCACAGCCCGCGGCTGTTCTGGCCGCTGCCCAGTAACGAACCCTGATGCTCTGTGTCTCATTCACGCCTGGATCCGTCCATGTGTCCCTCACGTTTCGGTATTCTCCCTCCAACGTTCAACCAGCCGGAGCCCAACGTCGCGTTTCGGTCCCGCCCAACAGGGAGGAGACCACATGAGCACGCTGCTGCTGCTGACCAGCGCCCTCCAGCCGTCCGCCGAGGTGCTGCCGGGGCTCGCCCTGCTGGGCCACCAGGTGAAGATCCTGCCCGCCGAGGGCAGCGCGCTGCTCGAGGCCCCCGAGGCCGACCTCCTGCTCGTCGACGGCCGCCAGGACCTCGCGGGCGCCCGCGACCTGTGCCGCCTGATCCGCACGACCGGCACCGACGTGCCCGTCCTCCTGATCGTCACCGAGGGTGGCCTCGCGGTCGTCGTCCACGACTGGGGCATGGACGACGTCATCCTGCACACGTCCGGTCCGGCCGAGCTCGAGGCGCGGATCAAGCTGGCGATCGGTCGTCTCGCCGCTGCCCGGGAGGCCGCCGACCCCGAGGCCCACGTGATCCGCTCCGGCGAGGTGCTCGTCGACGACGCGACGTACACCGCCAAGATCGGTGGGCGCCCGCTCGACCTGACCTTCAAGGAGTTCGAGCTCCTCAAGTTCCTCGCCCAGCACCCCGGCCGGGTGTTCAGCCGCCAGCAGCTCCTGCAGGAGGTGTGGGGCTACGACTACTTCGGAGGCACCCGCACGGTCGACGTCCACGTACGCCGGCTGCGCGCCAAGCTCGGGCCCGAGAACGAGACCCTGATCGGCACCGTCCGCAACGTCGGCTACCGCTTCGTGCTGCCGATGAAGGAGAAGGAATCGAAGGCCGACGCGGCCCGAATGGCTGACACCGAGGCGACGCAGGACGCCTAGTCTGAACGGGTGACCGACCCGCTCGACGTGATCTCGGCCGTCCGCGACTCGAGTCGTGCGGCCGATGGCCACGATCCGCTCGACGAAGCCGCATCGCTGCGGCTCAAGCACCGCGGGCTGACCGGCCTCGCGCACTGGGTGGAGGGCACCGACGGGTTCGCCCTGCTGCGCGACGGCGAGCTCGACCTGGCTGTCGCACCCCCCGCGCGCGGCCGCGGGATCGGCGGACGCCTCGCCGACCAGGCGCTCGCAGTCGGGTGACCCGGTGTCGGCCTGGTCGCACGGCAACCATCCGGCCGCGGCTCGCCTGGCCGAGCGGCACGGGATGCGACGCGCGCGCGAGCTCTGGGTGATGCGCCGGCCGAGCTCGGTGCCGCTGCCCGAGCTCGTGCTGCCGCGCGACGTCTCCATCCGCAGCTACCGCGACTCGGATGCCGAGGGCGTGATCGCCGTCAACGCCGCCGCCTTCGCGGCGCACCCCGAGCAGGGCCACATGGACGCCGACAACCTGGCCGAGCGGATGGGCGAGCCGTGGTTCGACCCGGCCGGACTGCTGCTGGCCGTGGACACCGACGGCACGCTCCTCGGGTTCCACTGGACCAAGCGCCACGACGAGCGCCTGGGAGAGGTGTACGTCGTCGGCATCTCGCCGGCCGCCCAGGGCCGCGGGCTGGGCCGGCTGCTCACGCTCGCCGGCCTGCATCACCTGGTCGCGAGCGGCGTCGACGAGGTGCTCCTCTACACGGAATCCGACAACGCGCCGGCCGTGCACGTCTACTCCGGGCTCGGGTTCGACCACGCCGCAGAGGACACGCACGTGCAGTACCACGCTGAGCCGTCTCAGGCTGTCTCGGTCTTCTTCCACGTGGTGGGTTCCGGCGTGAGTAGCATTCGTCGCCATGAGCTCGGACGATGGGGACGAGTCGACTCCTGCGGGTGGTCGGCTGTCCGAGCCATCCGACCCCAAGCGCAGCGCGCGCTGGCACCGGCGTCACGACGCCGAGCTGGGGGAGCTCGACCCCGCCGACGCCGACGCGTTCATCCGTGACTCGGCCCGGCTCGATCGCCGCGTCGTGTCGGCACCTGAGCTCGAGCCGGACGACGAGGCCGAGGCCGAGGTCGAGGTCGAGGAGCTGCCGGAGGACGCCGGCCAACGACCCGTTCGCCCTGGTCGAGACGCCCGACGCCCGCGCCGCCCGCCTGCGGCTGGAGGACCAGGCCGCCCGCAAGGTGATCGCGGACGCTCTCCATGTCGGCCTCGCCGACCCCAAGCCGCCGGACTCCCCGCAACGGGCCTCTCGCGGAAAGCTGCCGACCGGGCCCCTGCCGGCCGAGCGGTCACTCGTCGCCCCGCTGCCCGAGGATCCCAGGGGCGAGCTCCTGCTGCGCGAGGCCGACCGCGCCCGCGCTGAGGCCGAGGCCGAGCGCGCCCGGAGGGTGGAGGCGGACCGTCGGGCCGAGGAGCTCGCCACGCAGGTGGCCGTGGCGGAGGCCGAGCGGATCGCGGCCGAGCAACGCATGCGCGAGCTGGCCGAGGTGGCGACCGCGACGGCGTCCGAGCATGCGGCGTACGTCGAACGCGCACTCGCCGATCGGCAGGCGCTCGAGGCGGAGGCGCAGGCCCAGCTGCGCCGCGCCGACGAGGCCCAGGCGGCCCTGCACGACGCCGAGGACCGGGCCCGCGCAGCCGCGGAGACCGCTCGTCGGGGCGAGCACGAGCAGGCAGCCCAAGGGCTGATCCAGGCCCGGCTGGCTGCCGAGGCGGCGGCCCGCGAACAAGCGGAGCTCGCCGAGGCGGCCCGGGTGGCCCTCGACGACGCCGAGACCCGCGCCCGCGAGCTGGCCCAGCAGACAACGGCCAGCGCGGAGGAGCACACGGAGTTCGCCCGTCGGGCCGGCGATGCGCTGGCGGCGGCAGAGGAGTCGCTGTCAGAACACGTCCGCGCGCGGGAGGCCGCCGAGGAGGCGGCCCACCAGCAGGCGGAGGCGGCTCGCGTCGCGCTGGATGCGGCCGAGGCCGCGGAGTCCCTGGCCCGGGAGGCGGCGGCTGCCGCGGAGCAGCAGGCGCTCTTCGGCCGCGAGGCGGTCGAGCAGCGCCAGGCCGCCGAGGCCGAGGCGGCGGCAGCGCTGGCCGCCAAGGCCGAAGCCGAAGCCATCGCGGCCGAGGCGCTGACTCTGGCCGAGGAGACGGCCCAGCGCCACCAGGAGGCGATGCAGGCAGCGGCCGATGAGCTCGCCGAGGCCCGCCGCATCGCCGACGAGCACGCCTCCGCCCGCGCGCTGGCCGAAGCCGCGACGGCGGCCCGGCTGGAGACCGACGCGGCGGCCGACGAGGACGCCCTGCGCACGGCCATGGCCGAGCTCGCTGAGGCCCGCCGGATCGCCGACACCGAGGCCGCGGCCCGCGCCGAGGCCGAGGAGCGGGTGGCGGCGTACGCCGAAGAGGTGGCGGAGCTGCGCAAGGTGCAGGAGGCGGTGGCCGGCTTCGACCCGCTGACCGCCCCCTGGGTCGACCCCCTCCTCGAACGGGAACCTCCGCCCGACCCGGACCCGGAACCCGAGCCGGTCGACGACCTCGACCCGGCCTTCGCCCCGACGTCCCTACCCGTCGTGCCCCTCGAGCCCCCACCCCCGGTGGTCGAGCTGGACCCGACCGGTGGTCGAGCTCGGACCCACCGGTGGTCGAGCTTGTCGAGACCCCGGAACCAGAACCAGAACCGGAGCCGGAACCACCGGTGGTCGCGCTGGACCCGAACCGGTGGTCGCGCTCGGACCCAACCGGTGGTCGAGCTTGTCGAGCCCCCAGAACCAGAACCCGAGCCAGAATCCCCGGTGGTCGAGCCTGCCGAGACCGGCCAGAGCTACCACAACCGCCGGAGCGCGGGCACGCTCGGACTCGTCGCGGCCGGGGTGGCACTGCTGGGCCTGATCGGGATCGGTCTGCTGGTCTGGCAGAACGCCCTGTTCAACGCGGGCGGGATCATCCTGTGCCTGGTCACGGCGGCCTTGCTGTTCGTCGCGTTCCGGCGTACGTCGACGGCCAGCGACGTCTCGGTCGAGGACGGCACCCTGAAGCTGATGTTCGGCAACAGCCACCACACCTTCTACCTGACCAGCCCGAGCACCGTGCTCGAGATGGTCGGCAGCCCGGGCGATCGGGACTGGAAGTTACAGGTACTTCGGAGGGGCATGCCGCCGGTCACCGTTGATTCCCGAACGGTCGATCCGGTCGCGTTCACCGATGTCGTGCGTCAATGGCGTCCTGAGTTGTAACCCCGGAGACTCCGTACCGCCTCCCGACGAGCCGATTCGATGAGTAGCATCGGACACTCGGGACGGTCGGAGCAACGGGGGCGGCCGCCTCGTATTTGTCGTATCCCTCCACACGGAACTGACACCACTCGACATGACCTCTGGATCCTCGCACTACTCCTCCGCGACCGAGCAGGCCGTCAAGCTGCGCCGTGACGCTGAGCTTGCCGCCGCTGAGCAGGCCGCCGAACGCCTCGTTGCCGAGGAGGTTGCCCGCGAAGCCATTCAGGCCCGCGCCGAGGCCGACCGCCTCGCGCGCGACCACGCGCTCGCGGCCGCCAAGGCTCACGAAGCCCGCGAGGAAGCCGAGCGATCGGCGACCGAGCACGTGCAGCAGCGCGCGATGGCCGAGTCGCTGGCGGAGCGCGAGCTCCGCGCCAGGGAGGCCGCCGAGCGCGCCGCCCGCGAGCACATCGCGCTGGCCGACTCCGAGGCGTCCCGCCGCGAGTCCGCCGAGCGCCACGCCAGCGAGCTCGCCGAGCGGGTCGTGTCGATCATGGCCGACCGCGAGGCAGCCGAGGAGGCAGCGCTCGCGCAGGCCCAGGCCGCTGAGGACGCGTCCCGCGCTCGCTACGAGGCCGAGGAGTCCGCCCGCGAGCACGCCGCTCGCGCCGAGCGGGCCATCTCCGACCAGGCCACCGCCGAGGAGCGCGCCCGCCGGCTCACCCAGGACGCCGCCTCCGCCGCGGAGGAGTACGCCGCCCTGGTGCAGGAGGCCGAGGGGCTCCGCAGCGAGCTGCACTCTGCCGCAGTGGAGCAGACCGAGGCCCGCACCCTCGCCGAGCGCGAGGCAGCCCGCCACATCAACCTGGCCCAGCGCGCCCACGAAGCCGCCACCGAGGCGGAGGAGCGGGCCCGCGCGCTCGCCGAGGCCGCAGCCCGCGAGGCCGACGACCACGGCATCTTCGCCCGGCAGGCGCTCGACGAGCGGCGGGCCGCCGAGGCAGCCGCTGCCGAGCAGGCCGAGGCCCGCCGGGCCGCCGACGAAGCAGCCGCCCAGCAGGCCGGCGTAGCGCAGCAGGCGCTGGCCGACCGCGCCGCAGCCGAGGACCGGGCCCGCGAGATCGCGGACGCAGCGGCGGCAGCCGCGGCTGAGTACTCCGAGTTCGTCCGACGGGCCGACCAGGAGCGGGCGACCCTCCAGTCGGCCGCGATCGAGCAGGCCGAGGCCCGCACCGCGGCCGAGCAGGAGGCCGCCCGCCACATGGCGCTGGCCCAGGAGGCCCACCAGGCCGCGGCCGAGGCCGAGGAGCGGGCCCGCGCCCTGGGTGACGCGGCCGCAGCCGACGCCGAGGAGCACAGCAACTTCGCCCGCCAGGCGCTCGCCGACCGGCAGCTGGCCGAGCAGGCAGCAGCCGACCAGGCCGAGGCACGGCGCCTGGCCGACGAGTCGGCCGCGGCGCAGGCAGCCCACGCCGAGCAGGCGCTCTCCGAGCGCACCCGCGCCGAGGACCGCGCTCGCGAGATCGCCGAGGCGGCCGCCACGGCCGCCGAGCAGTACTCCACCTTCGTCGCCCAGAGCGAGGAGGAGCGGGAGCGACTGCAGTCCGCCGCCCTCGAGCAGACCACCGCCCGGGCCGCCGCCGAGCGCGCCGCCGCCCGCCACGCGGCTCTCGCCGAAGAGGCACACCAGGCTGCCGCCGAGGCCGAGGAGCGGGCCCGCTCGATCGCGGACGCCGCTGCGGCCAGCGCCGAGGAGCACGCGACCTTCGCGGTCCGCGCTCTCGAGGAGCGTCAGATCGCCGAGGCCGCGGCAGCCGAGCAGGCCAGCCAGGCCGAGGCGGCGCACATCGCTCGCCGCGAGGCCGAGGTCACCGCGAAGGCCCAGATCGAGCTGGTCGAGGAGGCACAGAAGGCCGCCGCTGCCGGGCAGGAGCAGGCCGCGGCGTTCGCCGAGGAGGCCCGTCTCGCCAGCCAGGCCCGCCGCTCCCTGGAGGAGGCCGCGAAGGAGGCGGCCCGCTCCCGGCTCGAGGCCGAGGAGTCGGCTCGCGCCCAGGCGGTGGCCGCCGAGGCGGCGTCCGTCGAACGAAAGGAAGCCGAGTTGCGTGCCCGCGACGCGCAGATCCACGCCGAGGCCTCGCTGAGCGAGCACCGTGAGGCCCTGCGTCTCGCCGAGGAGCAGCTGGCCAGCTCGAAGCGGGTCGCCGCCGAGCAGGCCCAGGCCCGCGCCGACGCCGAGCGCACCGCCGCCCGGCACGCTCAGGCTCGCGCCGAGGCAGAGACCCGGGCGGCCGACCTGGCCATCCAGCTCGCCGAGGCCCGCGCCCGGCTGGTCTCCGCGGTCGGTGGTGGCACTGCTGCCCTCGGCCGCCCGACCCCGATGCCTGCCCTCGCAGCCCAGGTGACCCAGTCGGCTCCGCCTCCGTCGCCGGCGGCCATCGAGCCCGAGCCTGTCGCAGCCGAGCCCGAGGACCCCGAGCCGGCCGCGGTAGCCGAGCCGCAGGTCGAGGTCGAGGCCGACCTCGACCACGACGACCACTTCGACGACGACCAGGGGTCTGCGTCGGCCGCCACCGACGGCCGTGCGCCGGTCCTGCCGCCCGCACCCGAGCCGGTGGGTGGACGAAAGCAGCGCGCCTGGTTCCGCACCGCTCGGCCATTGGCCGAGTCGCAGCCGGGACCGTTCGCGCGGTCGCGCCGGTCGAGGCCAGGGAGAGTGACTCGTCCCCGACGAGCACCCCCGACGCCGACACCGACGCGGAGGCTGATCAAGCCGGTTCCCTCCTAGCAGCACCGGAACTGCTCGCAGCGCCGGACCTGGACCCCGAGCCAGAGCCCGAGGTCGAGGTGGAGGCCCCCAGCGGCTTCGACACCCTGCGCCTGGTCGAGGCCGAGGAGGTCACCGACGGCCCGGAGGCGACCGACGAGGTCGAGGCCATCGAGGAGCTGCTCGAGCCCGACGAGCTGGAGATCCTTGCGGACCTCGAGGAGGACGACCTCGAGGACGAGGAAGCCGAGCCCGAGGCGCCGGTCGACGAGGTCGCGCCGGCTCCGGTGGCGACGATCTTCGAGGCCGACGAAGCAGTCGACGAGGTAGTCGACGAAGCAGTCGACGAGGGAGTCGACGACACGATGGTCCGCTCCACCCCGCTACTGGCAGCGATCGCCTCACCCGCGACGGAGCCGCTGGCCACCCCGGCGGCGGCGCCCGCCGCGCCCGCGGCAACCAGCGGCGCGATGAGCTACCACGCGGCGCACACCCAGCGCGGCCTCCTCATCGCGGCCCAGTCGATCGCCGCGATCGGTGCGGTGGTCGTCGGTCTGATCGCGATCAACGGCAACCTGGTCAGCTACGGCGGCATCCTGGCGGCGCTGATCACGCTGGCCGCGGTCCTGGTCGTGCTCCGCACTGGAGCGACCACCAGCCGGGTCTCGCTCGAGGAGGGGCTGCTGGACGTCGTACACGGCGACAACCGGCACCGCTTCGACCTGACCAGCGACAGCACCACGGTCGACGTGGTGGGCGACCCCGGCGACGCGGACTGGAAGATGCTGCTGGTCCGGCGCGGCCTCTCCCCCGTGGAGATCAACTCCCGTCTGGTCGACCCGGAGCCGTTCACGGAGGCCGTCCGCCACTGGCGGCCCAGCCTCTAGCTCAGCTCGTCGGCAGCTTGCCGATCGCGGCCACGACCTGGGCCGCGACCGGTACGCCGCTGGCGCGCGAGACCTCGTGTCCGTCCGGTCCGAGGACCAGCGTGGTGGGCGTGCGCATGATGCCGAGCCGGCGGACCAGCTCGAGGTGGTGCTCGGCGTCGATCTCCACGTGGGTCACCCCGGACACCATCCCGGGGATCTCACCGAGCACCCGCCGGGTGGCCCGGCAGGGCGCGCAGAACGCCGAGGAGAACTGCACCAGCGTTGCCCGCTCCCCTGCGAGCGCCGCGGGCGCGGCGTCCGCGACCCACTGCCAGGCCGAGTCCGCGGCCGGATCGTCGGCGGGCGTGGCGGGATCCTCGGCGTGCCTGATCCGGTGGGTGCCCCGGAAGCGTCCGTCCGTGGCTGCGCGATAGAAGCCGAAGCCCAGGGCGACCGCCACGGCCACGACCAGGACCCAGCTGCCTGCGCTCACAGGCGGGCGCGGACGTGCAGGCCCACGTCGGGGTCGACGATGACCTCCTGCGACGCCGGCATCCCGTCCACGCTGAGGGTCGCGTCGATGGCGACGTTGCGCTTGACCATCGCCAGCGCGATCGGGCCGAGCTCGTGGTGGCGCGCCGACGACCCCACGAAGCCGATCACCTTCTCGCCCAGGATCAGGTCGGTGCCGATCTCGGGCAGCCGGTTCTCCGAACCGTCGAGGTGGAGCAGGGTCAGCCGGCGCGGCGGGCGGCCGAGCGTGTGCACGCGCGCCACCGTCTCCTGTCCGCGGTAGCAGCCCTTGTCCAGGTGTACGGCCGGGCCGATCCAGCCGGCCTCGTTGGGGATGGTGCGCTCGTCGGTGTCGAGGCCGAACCGCGGCTCACCGCGCGCGATCCGCAGTGCCTCGAAGGCCCAGATGCCGGCCGGCGGCCCGGCGGCCTCGGCGTACGCGCCGAGTCGGTCGCGCTGCACGAGCTCGTAGCCGGCGTACGCGCCCTCGGGTGCGTCGCCGCCGTCCAGCTTCGCGGGCCGCCAGGTGACCGCGAGCTCGTCAGTGAGGTCGGCGACCTCGGCCCGCATCATGAACTTCATCCGCTCCAGGAACTCCACCAGCGCCGTCGCCCGGCCGGGCTCGGTGTGGGCCGTGAACGCCTCGCCGTCGTCGCTGCCGAAGAACGCGTGCTCGACGTGGCCCTGCGGGCTGAGGATGAGTACGCCGGTTGCCACGCCCGGAGCCAGGCTCTCGAGGTGCTGGGTGGTGAGTGAGTGGAGCCAGGTCAGCCGGTCCGGCCCGGAGATCCGGACCACGTCGCGGTGCGACAGGTCGACGAACCCCTCGCCCGCCACCAGCGCGCGCTGCTCGGTGTTGAAGGACCCGTAGTGGGCCGCGACCGGTGCATCGATGCCGTTGGCGGCCACCGCTCCCGGAAGGTCCAGCAGGGGGCTCTTCATCATCACTCCTCGCAGTTCGTGCAGCGGCCGAAGATGGTCAGGTGCCCGACATCGGCCTGGAAGTCGAACTCGTCGCGCAGCCGATCGGTCAGCGCGGCGGCCACATCTGGCTCAACCGAGACCACCCGCTGACAATTCCGGCAGACCAGGTGGAAGTGCTCGTGTCCGGTCACCGAGTGGTAGGTCGGGGCACGGTCACTCAGGTGGGCATGCCGCACCAGGCCGAGCTCCTCGAGCACCTCCAGGGTGCGGTAGATGGTCGACGCGTTGACGGCCGACGAGTGCGTGCGGACCTCGGCCAGCACCTCGTCGGGGGTGGCGTGGCCCAGGGCGTTGACCGCCTCCAGGATCAGCTCGCGCTGCGGCGTCAGGCGATAGCCCCGCTCGCGCAGGCGCTTGCGCCAGTCCTGGTCGACGGTCTCGCTCATGCTCGTTGCAGCCGCGCCCACAGGTGGGGCTGCAGGGCCTCTCCCATGGCGGCCATGTCGTAGGCGTACAGCAGGTCACCCTCGACGTTGCCGTAGAGCCGCTTGCCGGCGACGTACTCCTTGGCGGTCTCGGTGCGGACCACGGCGTCGGTCGTCAGGTCGAGCTTCCCGCTGTCCGCCGTGCCGTAGTAGATCTCGACGAATCCCGTGTTGTGGGTGAGCAGCAGCTCCAGCTTGCCGCCTTCCAGGCAGCGCAGGAAGCCGGTCTCCAGGGCGGCGTCGCGCACCTTCTCGCCCGCTTCGTCGACGATCCAGGCGCGCGAGAAGTAGTGGAAGAACGGTCGGCCGTCGTGGGCGAAGATCAGCTCCTGCCCGAACTCGTACTTGTCGATCGTCGGGTAGTCCCCGTGGCCGTTGCCGCGCCAGGTGCCAAGCAGCCAGGCGACGGGGTAGCAGTTGGGGTGGAGGTTGTCGGGGATCTCGAACGCCACACGTCCACTCTAGGGTGAACGACATGACCCGCTCACTTGCCGTCAAAGTCACCTGCGGAGCCGAAGAGGCTGAGCGCTGCAACCAGGGATTCACCGTGGCGGCCACGGCCGTGGCCGCGGGCGCCGACGTCTCGCTCTGGCTGACCGGCGAAGCCGCCTGGTTCGGCGTACCCGGTCGCGCCGATGCCTTCGAGCTCCCCCTGGCCACGCCCCTCGCCGATCTGCTCGCCGCGGTGGTCGCAGGCGGCCAGGTCACCGTCTGCACCCAGTGCGCCGCGCGCCGCGACATCACCGAGGCCGACGTACTCCCCGGCATCCGCATCGCCGGAGCCGCTGTCTTCGCCGAGGAGATCCTGAAGCCCGACGTGCAGGCGCTGGTCTACTGAGGCACGCCACTGTCCCCGGCATTCGTTGGGATGCCGGGGTGTGGGGCTTGGTCGTCAGGGTTCGTGGGTGCCGGTGTGGTCGCGGATCAGCTTGAGGCCGTTGGGGCTGGTCCAGAGGTAGGTGCCGCGGTCCAGGACGGAGTAGTCCCACGCTGAATGGGTCTTGGCGCGGTGGTGCCGTCGGCACAACGGCGCGGTGTTGGCTGAGCTGGTCGGGCCGCCGTTGTCGTAGGGGACGACGTGGTCGGTGTCGCACCGTGCTGCTGGTTTGGTGCAGTGCGGGAACACGCAATGGACGTCGACCAGAGCGTTCTGGTCCTTGAGCCGGTCGGGTGCTTCGTAGGCCTCGACGTGGATGTGCTCGTTGAGATCGATGACCGGTTTGACCGTGATCTTGGCGTCCGGGTTGCCGCACCACTCCCTGATCTGGTCCACCGAGATCGGGGACCGGGTGTTGGCACACCGGCCGACCACCTCGTCGGAGACGTGCACGTGGAGCTCCAACGGCCGTGCGGGTGCCTCGGTGTCGAAGCCGAAGGCGAGCTGACGGCGGGCCAGGTCACCGAGCGCGATCGAGCGGCGTACGTCGAGGGACTCGGTGGACCCGAGGTCGGCCTGCTGCTTCGCCCCGGCCCGGAGGGCGTCCTCGAGATCCAGGGCATCGGCGAGGTCGACCTCGGCATCGATCCGGACGGTGCCGTCGAAGGAGACCTGGTCCAGCTGGACATCCACATGCCGCCTCTCGGCCGCTGCCCGCCGTTTGGCCTCCGCGGCTGCCGGGTCGAACCGCACCAGCGCTTCCTCGACCACCCGGTCCAGCTGCGCCCAGGAACACGAGTGCGCCACCGGGGCGAGGTACCGGTCCACATGCGCGGCACCCGCCTCGGGCAGGCAGATGGTCTGTTCGGCGATCCGGCCCGCCCGCCACAACGGCAGCTTCCCTGAGGTCACCCGGTCCCACAGCCGCGGGAGGCGGTAGCGCAGCTCCAGGACCCGGCCGACCTGGGCGAACCCCGACTCGGTCGTGACCCCCAACGCTGCGGCGTACTCCATCAACGCCAACTCCGAGACCAGCGGCGCACCCGGGCCCGCGACCGGGAGCGCCTTGTCGGCGAACAACCCGACACACTCGGCCGGATCGGCCTCGTTGAGCACCGCCCACTCGATGGTCAGCTCGGCCTTCTCGACCTCAGCCCGGGAGATCTCCGCGGCCTTCGCGCGCAACCCGTCGAGCACGACAGCGGTGCTGCTCGTGGTCTGGGTTGCGGTGGTGGTCATGGATCAATCCAAGCACCCGGCACCGACACTCCTGGCCCGGAATCAGGGGTTATCCACCGGCCCGCCGGTCACGGTCCGGATAACGAGTTTCCCCTTACTCCACAGGGGTTTCGAGGCTCGTCGCTGACGCTCCTCGCACCTCAACCACCGTCTGGAACCGCCGGACCGAGCACCCCTAGGAACAGTTCGCTGCAGACCCGAGCAACAGTCAGCTACTGCGACGTCAGCGGCTTGAAGCCGCGCAGGCGCAGGCTGTTGCTGACCACGAAGACCGACGAGAAGGCCATGGCGGCTCCGGCGAGCATCGGGTTGAGCAGGCCGGCTGCGGCGAGTGGGATGGCCGCGACGTTGTAGGCGAAGGCCCAGAACAGGTTGCCCTTGATCGTGGTCAGGGTTCGCCGGGACAGCCGGATCGCGTCGGCCGCCACCCGGAGGTCGCCGCGCACGAGGGTCAGGTCGCTGGCCTCGATCGCGACGTCGGTGCCGGTGCCCATGGCCAGGCCGAGGTCGGCCTGGGCGAGCGCGGCCGCGTCGTTGACGCCGTCGCCGACCATCGCCACGACCCGGCCCTCGGCCTGCAGCTGCTTGACCACGTCGACCTTGTCGGCGGGCAGTACGTCGGCGTACACCGAGTCCGCGTCGATGCCGACCTCTGCGGCGACCGAGCGGGCCACCGCCTCGTTGTCGCCGGTCAGCAGCACCGGCCGCAGCCCGAGCCCACGCAGCTGGGTGATCGCCTCGGCAGAGGTGGGCTTGACCGCGTCGGCCACCACGACGATGCCGCGCGCGGCGCCGTCCCAGCCGACCGCAACTGCGGTGCCACCGGTGGCCTGCGCGTCGGCCAGGGCCTGCTCGAGCTCGGCCGGCAGGTGCTGCGACCACTCCTCGAGCAGTCGCGGGCGGCCCACCAGCACGGCGTGGCCGTCGACGATGCCCTGGACTCCGAGCCCCTCCAGGTTCGCGAAGTCCTCGACCCGCGGCAACGTCCCGACCCGCGACCGGGCCCCGGCCGCGATCGCCTGGGCGATCGGGTGCTCCGAGGCGTCCTCCAGGGCGCCGGCCAGGCTCAGCACGTCGTCGGCGTCCTCACCGGTCGCGGCGACCACGTCGACCAGCGTCATCTGGCCGGTGGTGACCGTGCCGGTCTTGTCGAGTACGACGGTGTCGACCCGCCGGGTGGACTCCAGCACCTCGGGGCCCTTGATCAGGATCCCGAGCTGGGCGCCCCGACCGGTGCCGACCATCAGCGCGGTCGGCGTCGCCAGCCCGAGCGCGCAGGGGCAGGCAATGATCAGCACCGCGACGGCTGCCGTGAACGCGCCCGCCAGCCCGTCTGCCCAAGGATCAGACTGTCCGATCCAGAAGCCGAGGGTGCCGACGGCCAGCGCGATCACGATCGGCACGAAGAACCCCGAGATCCGGTCGGCCAGGCGCTGCACCTGGGCCTTGCCGTTCTGGGCGTCCTCGACCAGCCGAGCCATCTGGGCGAGCTGGGTGTCGCTGCCCACGCGCGTGGCGCGGACCACGAGGCGCCCGCCGGCGTTCACGGTCGCTCCGACGACGGCGTCGCCCGGCCCGACCTCGACCGGCACCGACTCACCCGTGAGCATGGAGGCGTCGACGGCGGAGACACCTTCCTCGATCACCCCGTCGGTGGCGATCTTCTCGCCGGGGCGCACCACGAACCGCATGCCCTCGGCCAGCTGCTCGGTGGGGATCCGCTCCTCGACCGGTCCGTCGGGACCATCGCGGAGCACCGCGACCTCCTTCGCGCCGAGCTCCAGCAGCGCCCGCAGGGCCGCACCGGCCCGGCGCTTGGACCGGGCCTCGAAGTAGCGGCCGGCCAGGATGAACGTGGTCACCCCCGCGGCGGCCTCCAGGTAGATGTTGGCGGCGCCGTCGGTGCGCTCGATGGTGAACCGGAACGGGTGGGTCATCCCCGGCGTGCCTGCCGTCCCCCAGAACAACGCGTAGACCGACCAGCCGAGCGCCGCCAGCGTGCCCAGCGAGATCAGCGTGTCCATGGTCGAGGTGCCGTGACGCAGGTTCGTCCAAGCAGCGCGGTGGAACGGCCACGCGCCCCACACCACCACCGGCGCCGCGAGGGTCAACGAGAGCCACTGCCAGTTGTCCACCTGCAGCGGCGTGATCATCGCCATCGCGATCACCGGCACCGTCAGCACGATCGAGATCAGCAAGCGCTGCCGCAGTGACCGGGTCGGGTCCTCGGCGTCCGGCGCCTCCGCGGTGGAGTTCGGCAGGCTGGCGCCGTAGCCCGCCTGCTCGACGGTGGTCACCAGGTCCTCCGGCACCAGCGTGTCGGGATAGCTGACCTTGGCCTTCTCGGTCGCGTAGTTGACCGTGGCCACGACGCCCTCGAGCTTGTTGAGCTTGCGCTCGATGCGGTTCGCGCAGGAGGCACAGGTCATCCCGCTGATCTCCAGCTCGATGTCACTCATGAGCGTGCTCCGGGTGCGTCTCCAGCGCGAACGCGGCAGTGCGGACCACTCCCTGGTGCTTGAAGTCCAGGTAGAGGTGGTAGCTGCCGGGGCTCGGCACGGCGGCGTAGAACACCACCTCGGGGCCGGGCTCGGTGCTGCCGTCGCCGGGCGCGCCGTCGGGGTGGACGTGGAGGTAGGCGAGGTCGCCCGCCCGCAGTGCGACCAGGTGGCCGTAGGCACCGAGGTAGGGCTCCAGGTCGGTGACCGGCTTGCCGTCGCGGGACACCGACAGCGTGAGCTCGGCGTCAGCGCCCGCCTCGAGGTCGCCCTCGATGGTGACGGTGTAGCCGTCGACCTCGGCGGTCCGCGCCTCGGTGGGCAGGGTCACCGGCTCGTAGTCGCCACTGACGGCGAGGTCGGCCCCGAGCGTCAGCGGGTCCGCGCCGGTCGCCTTGAAGTCGGCGTACACGCGCCACTGGCCCGAGGTGAGGTCGAGGTCGGTGGTCCAGGTGCCGTCGGCGCCGAGCACCGGGTGCACGTGCTGGAAGCCGGTGAAGTCACGGCGTACGGCGATCAGGTGCAGCTGCTTCTCGTGCTCGACGTCGTACGCCGTCACCGGCTGCCCGTCCGGGCCGCTGATCGTGAAGGCGACGCCGACGTCGTTGCCCGGCTGCACCTGCTCCTCGGCAAGCTCCAGCGTGTAGCCGTCCTGCGAAACCATGAGTCCTCCCGGGATGTCCGCGGCCTTGGTCGCTTCCGACCCGCCATGACCGCCCCCGTGGGCCTCTTCGTGCTTCGGGGGTGGCTCGGTCACCTCGCCGACGGCGTTGCCGATGCCGAGGGTGATCGCGAAGACGGCAGCGAGCCCGAGCGCGAAGCCGGCGACCTTCGTCCGGGTGTTCATGCGAGCTGGTAGCCGGCCTCTTCGACGGCCGCGCGAACGGCAGCGTCGTCGACCGGCTGGTCGCTGGTGATGGTGACGGCACCGGTCTCGAGGACGACGTCGACGGCGCTCACGCCGGGGATCTCCTGAGACCTCTTCGGTGACCGAGGCGACGCAGTGGCCGCAGGTCATGCCGGTGACGGTGCCGGAAAACGTGTAGCTGCTCTCGCTCATTGCTCTACCTCTCAGGAACGGACGAGTCGCCCGATTGCCTCGGACGCTTCCTTGATCTTGTGCTCGGCCTCGGGGCCGCCGGTCTTGGCGGCGTCCACGACGCAGTGGCTGAGGTGCTCGTCGAGCAGGCCCAGCGCCACCGACTGCAGGGCCTTCGTCATGGCGGAGACCTGGGTCAGGATGTCGATGCAGTACTTCTCCTCCTCGACCATCCGCTGCAGGCCGCGGGCCTGCCCCTCGATCCGGCGCAGGCGCCGCAGGTAGGCGTCCTTGTCGTGGATGTAGCCGTGCTGGTGCTCGCTCATGCTTGGTACTATACCCCCCTATGGTATCTCGTCAAGAGCTAGGATCGATGACATGAGTCCGCGCAACGCCATGGCCATCAGTGCCACTGTCCACTGCCTCACCGGGTGCGCCATCGGTGAGATCGCCGGCCTGATGATCGGCACCGCTCTCGGCTTGTCGACCGGTGTCACCGTCGTGATCGCGGTCGGCCTGGCCTTCCTGTTCGGCTACGCGCTGTCCACGCTGCCGCTCATCCAGGCCGGGCTCGGCTTCTTCGCAGCGCTCAGCGTGGTCTTCGCAGCGGACACGCTCTCGATCATCACCATGGAGCTGGTCGACAACCTGGTCATGGCCGTGATCCCCGGCGCCATGGACTCCGGCCTGGTCAACCCGATCTTCTGGGTCGGCATGATGATCGCCCTGAGCGCCGCCTTCGTCGCCGCCGTCCCCGTCAACCGCTACCTCATCGACAAGGGCAAGGGTCACGCGCTGACCCACGAGTACCACCACGGCGGAGCCCACGACGGCGACCACCACGCGGCGCCGCGGACCGCGAGCACCGCGGTCCTGACCACCGCCGTGATCGGCTTCCTCCTCGGCGGGCTCGTCGTCTCCATCGCTGAGGAGCTCGACGACGAAGAGCCGACGCCGCCGGCACACGGCCTGACGTCTATCGAGTCGTCTGCGACTGCGAGCGACTCGTAGAGGCGTGACCGTGGGGGCCGGGTGCGGCCCCACTTGGTCCACGGGAGAGCCCACGATCGCTATTGTCAGAACCGATGACGACCGCTGGCCCCCCTCCGACCGACGACCGCGCCGCTGCGGCGCGGCTCGCCGCGGCTGAGGCGGCCCGCGTCGCGGCCGAGGTCCGGATCCACGAGGAGCACGTGGCCCGGCTGCAGGCCGAGGCGAACGCCCGCGCGGCAGACGACGCCAGGCTGGTCGCCGAGGCGAAGGTGCGCGAGCTCGAGGCCCAGCTGACGGCCCTGCTGGACGCGTCGGATGCGGAGGAGGAGGCGGCTGCGGCGTACGTCGAGCCGCCAGTCGACGAGCAGTCGCTGTCGCTGTTCGATGGCCCGGCTCCCGTCGGTGAGCCGGTCTCCGGCGCGGCCGAGGGCAGCGACCCCAACCTGCCGAAGATCGCTGATCGGCTGCGCGATCGTGTCCGGGCTGGCCGCCCTGGTGGCCTTCTTCAGCGGCAGCGTCGGGCTGGGTCTGCTGATGCTCGCCATCACCGTGGCGCTGTTGTGGTTCCTGAGCACGACCCGGGTGCCCCCGATCGAGATCAGCGTCAACCGCGGCATCGTCTACATCGACCAGGGCGACTCCAAGCACCGCTTCGACCTGCGCAACGAGCGCACCCAGGTGGAGATGAGCGGCAAGCCCGGCGACCGCGACTGGGAGGTCAGGTTCCTCCGCCGCGCGCTGGACCCGTTCGTGATCCGCGCCGGCATGCTCGATGACGCCGAAGGCTTCGTGCGCAACCTGCGCCAGTGGCGCCCGGAGCTCTGAGCCAGCTCAGAGCGCGGCGCGCAGCTTGGCCGCGATCTCGGCGTTGGCGGCGCGGGCACTGCTGCCAGGGACCAGGACGTTGAAGAAGCTGTGGATCTGGTCGGGGAACCGCTTCAGCTCGACCTCCACCCCCGCCTCCACCAGCTTGCGCGCGTAGGCCTCGCCCTCGTCGCGCAAGGGGTCGAAACCCGCGGTGGCGATGTACGCCGGCGCCAGCCCTTCCGGCAGGTCCGCGTGCAGCGGCGAGATGCGCGGGTCGAGCAGGTCGGCGCCGGGCGGCAGGTAGCTCTCGTTGGCGAGGTTCATGAACCGCTGGGACAGGAAGAACCCGCTGGCGAAGAGCTCGAAGCTGCGGGTGTCCCGCGCGAAGTCGGTGCACGGGTAGACCAGCAGCTGGAAGGCCAGCGGCCAGCCGCGGCGTGCCGCCTCGATCGCGGTGACCGCAGCGAGGTTGCCGCCGGCCGAGTCCCCGCCGACCGCGAGCCGGCTGGGATCAGCGCCGAGCGAGGCGGCGTTGTCGACCACCCACGCATAGGCGCCCAGCGCGTCGTCGTACGCCGCGGGGAACCGGTGCTCCGGTCCGAGCCGGTAGTCGACGGCGAGCACCCGCGCACCCGACCGCTCGGCGAGGAACCGGCAGGAGGCGTCGTGGGAGTCGAGGTCGCCGTACATCCAGCCACCGCCGTGGAAGAACACCAGCAGCCCCGAGCCGGGCTCGGTCGGTGTGTAGAGACGCCCGGGCAGATCGCCGACCGGGAGGTCCCGGACCGCGCCGATCGGTTGCGTGCCTCCGGTCACCCGCGACTGGTGCAGGATCTCCAGGCGACCCTCCGGGATCGGCAGCGTCTCGGCGAGCGGCACCCGGGCCACCTGCTGCAGCTTGAGCATCACCTGGGTGTCGACGGCGAGGGTCTGCCCGTCGATCACCACCGGCCGCCCGACCAGCGCCCGCTGGAGCCGCTCGGGAAGGTTCACCCCGGTGCGCAGGGCTCCGGCCTCGATCTTCTCGCCCACGCTCACGACGGGCCAACCTATCGGCCGTCACCTTGCGTTCACCCTCCGGTGCCAGACTCTGAGCATGTCTCTCGAGATCGTCCCCGACGCCGTGGACCTGGCCGACGGCGAACGCGCCCCGGACGAGCCCTACGACGTCGAGGCACCGTACGAGCCCGCGCCCGAGGCGGTCGCGGCGCTGGCGGAGCACGAGGACCGCTTCCTGGACCGCGAGCTGTCCTGGCTGCGGTTCAACCAGCGGGTGCTGGAGCTGGCCGAGGACCGCAGCCTCCCGCTGCTCGAGCGCGTCCGCTACCTGGCCATCTTCACCAGCAACCTGGACGAGTTCTTCATGGTCCGGGTGGCCGGACTCAAGCGCCGGATCGCGGCCGGCCTCGCCGTCCGCGCCGCCTCCGGCCTGATGCCGCTGGACGTGCTGAAGAGCATCTGGACCCGCACCCGAGAGCTGAGCGAGCGGCAGGCCCGGCTCTTCCGTGACGAGCTCGTGCCGGCGCTGCGCGAGCACGAGATCGAGCTGGTGCGCTGGGACGACCTCAGCAGCGAGGAGCAGAAGCAGACCAAGCGCTTCTTCAAGGACCGGGTCTTCCCGGTGCTGACCCCGCTGGCCGTCGACCCCGCCCACCCGTTCCCCTACATCTCGGGCCTCTCCCTCAACCTGGCCGTCCTGATCCGCAATCCCAAGACCGGCAAGGAGCACTTCGCCCGGGTGAAGGTCCCCCCGACCTTCCACCGCTTCGTGGCGCTGGGCAACACCCGGTTCGTGCCGCTCGAGGACGTCATCGGCGCCCACCTCAAGCGGCTCTTCCCCGGCATGGAGGTGCTGGAGGCGCACACCTTCCGGGTCACCCGCAACGAGGACGTGGAGGTCGAGGAGGACGACGCCGAGAACCTCCTGGCCGCGCTCGAGAAGGAGCTGCTGCGGCGCCGGTTCGGCCCGCCCGTGCGCCTCGAGGTCGAGGAGTCGATGCCGGGCTCCGTGCTCGAGCTGCTCATCTCGGAGCTCGGGGTGTCCGAGGACGAGGTGTTCCGGCTGCCGGGTCCGCTCGATCTCCGTGGGCTGCACGGCATCGCCAACGCTCGGACCGGAGGACCTGAAGTTCCCCGCGTTCGTGCCCACGACGCACTTCCGGCTGGCCGAGGTCGAGTCGGCGGCACCCGTCGACGTGTTCAAGGCGACCAAGCGCCACGACGTGCTGCTCCACCACCCCTACGACTCGTTCGCGACCAGCGTGCAGCGCTTCATCGAGCAGGCGGCGGCCGACCCGCACGTGCTCGCGATCAAGCAGACGCTCTACCGCACCTCCGGCGACTCCCCCATCATCGACGCCCTGGTCGACGCGGCCGAGGCCGGCAAGCAGGTGCTGGTGATCGTCGAGATCAAGGCCCGCTTCGACGAGCAGGCCAACATCCGGTGGGCCCGCAAGCTGGAGCAGGCCGGCTGCCACGTCGTCTACGGCCTGGTCGGCCTCAAGACGCACTGCAAGCTGGCGATGGTGGTGCGCGACGAGCCCGACGGCATGCATCGCTACACCCACATCGGCACCGGCAACTACAACTCCAAGACCGCGCGGATGTACGAGGACATCGGCCTGATCACCACCGACGAGAAGATCGGTGAGGACGTCGCCCACCTGTTCAACAACCTCAGCGGCTGGTCGCGCAACGCCAAGTACTCCGAGCTGCTGGTGGCGCCCGACTCGGTGCGCTCCGGGCTGGTCGACCAGATCTTCAAGGAGATCCGCAACCACCAGAGCGGGTTGCCGGCCCGGATCCGGATGAAGGCCAACTCCATCGTCGACGAGGGGGTCATCGACGCCCTCTACCTCGCCTCGCAGGCGGGCGTGCCCGTCGAGCTCCTGGTGCGCGGCATCTGCGCCCTGCGACCGGGCGTGCCCGGGCTGTCCGAGAACGTCACGGTCCGCTCCGTGCTCGGCCGGTTCCTCGAGCACAGCCGGATCTTCTGGTTCGAGAACGCCGGCGACCCGGTCGCCTGGATCGGGTCGGCCGACATGATGCACCGCAACCTCGACAGGCGGGTCGAGGTGCTGGTCAAGCTCCCGACCGAGGAGAGCGTGGACTCGATCCGCGGACTGCTGGACCTGGCCTTCCACCCCGACACCAACGCCTGGGAGCTGCAGGCCGACGGATCGTGGGTCCGCAACGGCGGCGGCGTACACCTGCAGGAGGCGTTCATCGAGACGGCAGCGGCGGCACCGCTAGTCCGAGCTAGTCCAGTAGGCCGCCCTCACTTGCGCTCCGGCGGAGCGGACCCCCTAGCATGACTGACGTTCACCTCCGCCAGACCAGGAGTTCTTCGTGGCTTTGCGCTTTCGTCCGGTCGACGGCACGTTCTATGACCTCTTCACCGAGGCGGCCGAGCACCTCGTCACCGGAGCCGCGCTCCTGGCAGAGATGCTCGCCGAGGACTCCGACAAGCAGGACGTCGCCAGTCGGATGCGGGCCGCCGAGCACGCTGCCGACGTGACCACCCACAACCTCATCAAGAAGGTCAACAGCACCTTCATCACGCCGTTCGACCGCGAGGACATCTACTCGCTGGGGTCCGGCCTCGACGACGTGATGGACATGATGGACGAGGCGGTCGACCTGATCCTCCTCTACGAGGTGAAGGTCCTCCCGCCCGAGCTCGCCGGACAGGTCGACGTGCTCCAGCGCTGCGCAGAGCTCACTGCCGCGGCGATGCCGAACCTGCGGTCGATGGAGTCGCTCGAGGAGTACTGGATCGAGATCAACCGGCTCGAGAACGACGGCGACCGCAACCACCGACGGATCCTGGCCAAGCTGTTCTCCGGCGAGTTCAAGACCATCGAGGTGCTCAAGCTCAAGGACGTCGAAGAGTCGCTCGAGGGGGCGATCGACGCGTTCGAGAAGGTCGCCAACATCGTGGAGCAGATCGCCGTCAAGGAGAGCTGACTGTGGACCTCGCGATCATCATCGCGGTGGTCGTGGTGGCGTTGGTCTTCGACTACACCAACGGCTTCCACGATGCGGCCAACGCAATTGCTACGTCGGTCTCCACCCGAGCCCTGACCCCGACGGGTCGCGCTCCTCATGGCGGCGGTGATGAACTTCGTCGGCGCCTTCCTGGGGCAGAAGGTCGCCCACACCGTCTCCGACACGATCAGTCCGGGCGACGGCACGCATGCGCCTGGTGATCGTGATGGCGGGGCTGATCGGCGCGATCGCCTGGAACCTCACCACGTGGTACTTCGGCCTCCCGTCCAGCTCCTCGCACGCGCTGATCGGCGGGCTGGTCGGCGCGGCCGTGGCAGCCGGCGCCAGCGCCCACTGGGACGTCGTGCTGGAGAAGGTCGTCATCCCGATGATCCTGTCGCCGTTGGTCGGCCTTCTCGATCGCCTTCCTGGTGATGCTGGCGATCATGTGGATCTTCCGGAAGGCCAACCCGGACAAGACCAACCGCGGCTTCCGGCTGGCGCAGACCGTCTCCGCGGCCGCCATGGCGCTCGGCCACGGCCTGCAGGACGCGCAGAAGACGATGGGCGTGATCTTCCTGGCCCTGCTGTCGGGTGGCTACGTCGGCGCCGACGACGATCTCCCGCTCTGGGTGATCATCGCCGCGGCTACCGCGATCTCCCTGGGCACCTACTCCGGTGGGTGGCGGATCATGCGCACGCTCGGGCGCCGGATCATCCACCTCGACCCGCCGCGCGGCTTCGCTGCCGAGTCGGTCGCGGCCTCGGTGCTCTACAGCACGGCGTACGTCTTCGAGGCGCCGATCTCGACCACCCACACCATCACCTCAGCGGTGATGGGCGTCGGTGCCACCAAGCGAGTCTCCGCCGTGCGCTGGGGCGTGGCCAGGTCGATCCTCACCGCCTGGGTGCTCACGGCCCCCATGGCCGCGCTGGTCGCCGCCATCAGCTACTGGGTGCTGCACCTGATCATCGAGGTGTTCTGAGCCGGCTCAGCCGAAGCGACCGGAGATGTAGTCCTCGGTGCGCTTGTCGTTCGGGTTGGCGAAGATGTTCGTGGTCCGGTCGAACTCGACCAGGAGACCCGTGCGGTCACCAGTGGTCTCGTCGGGCCGCGCGGTGAAGAACGCCGTGCGGTCGGAGACCCGAGCCGCCTGCTGCATGTTGTGGGTCACGATGATGATCGTGTACGAGTCGCGCAGCGCCATCATCAGGTCCTCGATGCGCGAGGTCGCGATCGGGTCCAGGGCCGAGCAGGGCTCGTCCATGAGGATGACGTCGGGCTTCGTGGCGATGGTCCGCGCGATGCACAGTCGCTGCTGCTGACCACCGGACAGGCCGTACGCCGACTGCTTGAGCTTGTCCTTGACCTCGTCCCACAGCGCCGCGTCGCGCAGGCGCCTTCTCGACCAGGTCGTCCATGTTGTCGACCTTCATGCCGGTGACCCGTGGTCCGTAGGCGATGTTGTCGTAGATCGACTTCGGGAACGGGTTCGGCTTCTGGAAGACCATGCCGATGTTGGTGCGCACCGCGATCGGGTCGACGGCCGCGGCGTAGATGTTCTGGCCGTGGTAGGTCACCTCGCCCTCGACCCGCGCGCTGGCGACCAGGTCGTTCATCCGGTTCAGGCAGCGCAGCACCGTCGATTTGCCACAGCCCGAGGGGCCGATCAGCGCGGTGATCTCGTTCTTCCCGAACTGGAGGTTCACGTCGTGCACGGCGTGGAACGCACCGTAGAAGACGTTGAGCCCGAGCGCCTCGATGACCGGATTGGGCGGCGCATCCGGGAGCTCCCGCTCGACGTCGGCGTGCGCGTCGGCCAGCGAGCTGATCTCGTGGTCGTCCCTCCGCGTAGTGGCGGTTGCGGGCTGAGTCATGGGTCGGTCTCCTACCAGGATCGCTGAAACTTGTTGCGGATGAAGATGGCCAGGCCGTTGAGCAGCAGGATCATCGCCAGCAGGACGATGATGGCTGCCGACGCCGCTTCGCGAAGGATCTCCTGGGGGTTGGCCGCGAGCGAGTAGATCTGCATCGGGAGCGCGGTCACCTGCGACATGGGCCCGTCAGGGTCGAAGCCCACCGAGCCGGCGACCCCGATGACCAACAGAGGTGCTGCCTCACCGATCGCCCGCGACAGCCCCAGGATCGTGCCGGTCGCGATGCCGGGCACCGCCGACGGCAGCGTCTGCCGCCAGGTCGTCTGCCACACCGTGGCGCCGAGAGCGAGCGACCCTTGCCGGATGTCGCGCGGCACGGCCCGGACGGCTTCCCGGGTGGTGATGATGATGACGGGCAGGATCAGGAGCGCCAGCGCCACGGCACCGCCGAGCACCACGCCGGTCTCGGTGAACCCGATCAGCGCCAGCGCGGCCACCGCCAGGAGTCCGTACACGATCGACGGCACGGCCGCGAGGTTCTGGATGTTGACCTCGATGAAGCGGTTGTACCAAGTCTGGTTGTCCGCGAACTCCTCGAGGTAGACCGCGGCCGCGACGCCCAGCGGGATGGCCAGCAGGGCGGTGCCGACCATGATCCAGAGTGAACCCAGGATGCCGGCCCGGAAGCCGGTCTCCTCGGGACGCAGCGTGGAGTCGTAGGCGGTGATCAGGTTGGCGTCGAAGCGCGCGGAGCCGTCGATGACGGTGTTGACGATCAGCACCAACAGCACCATCACGCCGAAGAACAGCGAGAACCACAGGGCGGCCAGGAAGATCATGGACGCTGGGTTGCGGTCCTTGTTGCGTCCGGTGGCGATCGCCGTGGTGACCTCGCGCGCGGCGCGGGTGTCGATAGCCATCAGTAGACCTGCCTGAAGCGTCGGACCAGGGCGATGCTGATGATGTTGATGATCAGGGTGACCACGAACAACAGCAGGCCGATGGCGAACAAGAAGTTGTACGAGGTCGAGCCGACGGCGTTCTCGCCACCCGCGAGCGAGGCCATCTTGCCGGTCATCGTCTGCATGCCCTCACGGATGTCGAGCGACAGGTTGGGCTGGGAGCCGGCAGCGAGGGCGACGATCATGGTCTCGCCGATCGCGCGGGACATGCCCAGCACGATCGCGGCGGCGATGCCGGACAGGGCCGCGGGGAAGACCACGCGCAGCGTGGTCTGCATCCGGTTGGCGCCCATCGCCAGAGAGCCCTGCCGCATCGCCTGCGGCACCGCGCTCATCGCGTCCTCGGAGAGGGAGGCGATGGTCGGGACGATCATCACGCCGAGCACCACACCGGCTGCCAGGGCGTTGGTGAAGTTGACCTCGAGGTTGAGGATCTTCTGGAGCAGGGTCGGGGTCACGAACGCCACGGCGAAGAAACCGTAGACGACCGACGGCACACCGGCCAGCAGCTCGACAGTGGGCTTGAGGATCTTCCGGGCCCGCGGGCTGGCGTACTCCGAGAGGTACATCGCCGCGCCCAGCCCCAGCGGCACCGCGACGATCAGCGCGATGAAGGTCACCACCAGAGTGCCGCTCAGCAGCGGGAGCACCGCGAACTCGCCGTCGGTGGCGAAGAAGTCGCCGAAGGGCACGTCCCTGAGGAAGTCGATCACGGGCCGGACCAGCGCGATCACAATGCCGAAAGAGATGGCGATCGACAGCAATGCCGAGCCCGCAAGGAGGACCTTGATCACGCTCTCGGCCGGTCGGGCCCTGCCCCGGAGGTCGATCTGGCCCGAGGGCAGGCCCGCCCCGGGAGGCGGGCCTGCCGTCGTGGTGACACTCATCTGAAGAGGTACTCCCGGTCAGCCAGAGATGCCGGCGAGAGCGGTCTTCGTCTCGTCGTACAGCTCGTCACTCAGCGGGATGAACAGGGCCGACTCGGCGATCGTCGAGAGGTTCTCGATGTAGAAGTCGACGAACGTCTTCGTGGCCTCGTTGTCGGTGTACTTGGCGTTGTTCACGTAGATGAACAGCGGGCGGGCCAGAGGCGTGTACTCGCCGGCCTGGGCCGTCTCGGCGGAGGGCTCGACGCAGCCGTTTCCGTCGTCGATCGCCAGCGCCTTCAACGAGTCCGCATTCTGCTCGTAGTACGTGTAGCCGAAGTAGCCGGTCGCACCCTCGGTGCCCGCGACACCCTGCACCAGGACGTTGTCGTCCTCGGATGCCTCGTAGTCGTCGCGGGTCGTCTCCGACTCGTCGCCGATCACGTCAGCGGCCATGTAGTCGTAGGTGCCGGAGTCGGTGCCAGGACCGAACAGGCTGATCTCCTGGTCGGGGAAGCTCGGGTCGAGCTGGTTCCAGTTGTTGATCGTGGAGCCGGGCGCCCACAGCTCGATGAGCTGGTCGGTGGTGAGGCAGTCGACCGCGAGGTCGGGGTGCACGACCACGGTCAGCGCGTCGGTGGCGACCTGGAGCTCGGTGTACTCGATGCCGGCGTCCGCACAGATCGGTGCTTCCTCGTCCTCCTTGATCGGACGGGAGGCGTCGGAGACGTCGGTCTCGCCGGCGCAGAAGCGCTCGAACCCGCCACCGGTGCCGGCCTCACCAACGGCCACCTTGACCTTGGGCGCCTCTTCGCGGAGCAGCTCGGCAGCTGCAGTGGACATCGGGTAGACGGTGGACGACCCGTCGACCAGCACGTCGCCGGTCACGTCGCTGCTGTCGGTGCCGCTACCGCTGCCCTCGGCATCTCCGCCGCATGCGCTCAGCATGAGGCCGATCACGGCGATGCCGGGCACGATCGCGCGGCGGATGGAAGTGCTCTTCACTTCGTTCTCCTGTTTCGTCTGGTGATGCCTGACGTCAGGAAACGTAGGGAGCACAGGTGTCCGGATCCGTGGCCGAGGGTGAACGAGCGGTGAATACGAACTGCCCAGTCGGCAACGCCCAACCAAGGCTGAGACGGACATCACGTGAACGAGCCTCGGGACCGGAGCCCGGGCCTACCGCACGAGGTGGCGCTCGGTGCTCACGACTCTGCCCTTGCGCAGGTGCGCGACCAGCAGCTCGCCCTTCTCCAGCTGCGGGTCGACCAGGCCGATGGCGTCGAAGACGAGCGGCAGCACGGTCCGGTGGGTGCAGAGCAGGACCCCACGCTTGCCGTCCACGGCGGCCTCGACCGCCGCCTCCGCGATCTTGTCCACCTTCTTCTGGGTGGCATCTTCCTCGCTGAGCCGGTCGGTCTCCTCGATCTCCAGCCCAGCGATGTCGGCGTAGGGCTCGACCGTCCGGAGGCAGCGCAGGCTGCTGGAGCTGATCACCCGGCGGACGTCGTACGCCGCCAGCACCGGTACCAGCCGCTGTGCCTGGAGCTGCCCCAGCTGCAGCAGTGGGCGGACCCGGTCGTCGCGGCGCCAGGCCTTGCGGGAGCGGGACTGACCGTGGCGCAGCACGATCAGGGGCACGGTCTGCTGTCGCGCAGCCAGCGCTTCGGTCAGCGTCTCGACGTCGCGGGGATAGGAGAGCCGTTCCGTGGCCTTCTCGTGTGGCACCCACTCGACGTCGTCGATCTCGGCGTTGACGAGGTAGCCGCCCACGTCGTCATCGCCCATCGGCCGTCCGGTCCAGTAGCGGACCGTCTTCATCCGCTGCCCTACCGAGTAACGCTGGGCGGAGATCGGCGGTCCCAGCCGCACATGCAGGCCGGTCTCCTCCGCTACCTCGCGAACGGCGGCCGTGGTCGGGTGCTCGCCACGGTCCAGCTTGCCCTTGGGAAACGACCAGTCGTCGTACTTGGGGCGGTGGACCAGGAGCACCTCTTTGCCTGGTCGGAACACAACGACTCCGGCGGACTGCACGTCCTTTGCCTCGGGCACGGCATTAGTCTCACACCACCGGCCGAACAGTGGGCGAACAGAACCAGGATCGAGGACGATGACCCGGAAACGCCTGACCATGACCGGTGTCGTGGTCGTGGTGGTCGCGCTCCTGGCAGCCGGAGCGGTCATGGGAGTGCAGCGGTGGCGCGACGCCAACCGCTCGGACCTGGAGCGGGCCATGGCCCTGGCTCCGGCCGACGCCCAGCGGCTGTCCTGGACCGACTGGGGCGGCGTACGCGACGAGCTGGAGCTCGAGCTCTCGACCGACTCCGCGGCATCCGACGTCGCCGAGCTGATCGATCTGGGGTACGAGGCCGACCTGACCTCGACCTCGGCGCTGGCCGAGTCGGCCGACCTGATGCACGGCCCGTTCGGGTTCTCGCCGGCCACGGTCGACTGGGAGCTGTTCACCCAGTCCGAGGCCTCCGCCGCGGTGACCCTCGGCCTGCCGGACTCGACCGACTTCGGCGACATCGCCGACCGCCTCACCGAGCTCGGCTATACCGAGCCGTCGACCGACACCGGCGTCTGGGAAGGGGGCCCCGACCTGCTCGCGCGGATCAGCACCCAGATCACGCCGGAGCTGGGGTTCGTGGCCCTCGACGCCGAGGAGCACCTGATCTTCACGAGCGACACCATCGAAGGGGCCGAGGCTGCCGCCGAAGCGGCCACCGAGGACGAGGCCCCTTCCGGCGGCCTGGGTGACGTCGTCGCGAGCATCGACGAGGGAGCCGCGCCGCTCTCCGGGGCGTTCTACACCGGCGACCAGGTGTGCGGCGCGCTCTCCATGGGGCAGGCCGACGACATCGACCAGGACCAGGGCGCCGAGCTGCTCGCGGCCGCCGGCGAGATCAACCCGCTCACCGGCTTCGCCATGACCAAGGACCCCGACGGCGACCTTCGGGTGGCCATGGGGTTCGAGACGGAGGAGCAGGCCCGCACCAACGCCGACACCCGGGCGGTCCTGGCTGACGGCCCGGCACCCGGGCAGGGCGGCGACTTCACCGACCGCTTCGAGCTGGGGCCGGTCACTGCAGACGGGCTGGTCGTGACCATGGAGCTCACGCCGACAGAGGGCAACTACGTGCTCTCCGACCTGTCGAACGGGCCGCTGCTCTTCGCGACCTGCTGAGCCGCCCTCAGGCCTCTCGGCGCGGGGCGGGTGGCTGCGGAACGACGCCCAGGATCCGGTCGATCTCGTCCGCGCTGAGATGATCCTCGGACTCGCTGGCCGCGATGATCAGGTTGGTGGTCAGCTCGACCTCGCCGAGGAGGTCGGCATCCTCCAGGGTCACGTCGAATTGGTCGTGCATGGGCTCGGCCCCCTCTCCTCGCATGTCAGCAGCCGTTCCGAGCGATCCTTCCCATCCAGCCTACGGTCAAACCTCTGCTTTCCCACTGGTCAATTTGGGTCATACAGCGGCTTCCGAACGAGTCATCGCGCAGGTTTCATCAAAATGGGACGAGGCCCCGCGTTTCCGCGGGGCCTCGACATTGAAGACTCGAATCGTCTCCTGATCAGCGAAGATCAGAGAGCGCGAACGTTCTCCGCCTGCGGGCCCTTGGGGCCCTGCGTGACGTCGAACTCGACCTTCTGGTTTTCGTCCAGGGACTTGTAGCCCTGGGTCTGGATTGCCGAGTAGTGCACGAAAACGTCGTCGCCGCCGTCCTCCTGTGCAATGAAGCCGAAGCCCTTCTCAGCGTTGAACCACTTCACGGTGCCTTGAGCCATGTGCTCGTTACTCCTGTTATCGGAACGAAAGTCGCCACTTCAGCGACCCGCATCAGGTGCGGTGACACGTCGTCCCGACCCGTGATTGGAACACCACAAACCAGAATCGCCGTTGGATCACAAACTCCGCGGGCGTCAAACCAGCTGGAACTTGCACCTGTTGCACTAGCGAGAGTACCAACAGATCGGCCCATCCAAACCTTCCGGGAGCCACCTATCTGCTCAGCAGGCGTGAACGATGTGCAACGCGGGCGTGACCGCGCCGAGTATCAGGCGGCCGG
Source organism: uncultured Actinomycetota bacterium (assembly GCA_963769475.1). Classification (GTDB taxonomy): domain Bacteria; phylum Actinomycetota; class Actinomycetes; order Propionibacteriales; family Nocardioidaceae; genus Nocardioides. Next base: position 154,977 of record CAVYLX010000012.1, read on the forward strand.
GGAGGCGTCGTAGGCTCTCCCCGGACCGCCTCCGAGCGGACTCCGGGCCCTTAGCTCAATTGGCAGAGCTCCGGACTTTTAATCCGTTGGTTGTGGGTTCGAGTCCCACAGGGCCCACCGCTGACTCGACCCCAGCGCCTGCCCGAAGGTCCTAGGACCATTGGACACTGACGGATGGCCGCACATCCGCCTAACTTGGAGGCAAGCACCCGCTCAGAGAGTCTTCGCCATTCTCCGAGCGGGGAGCAGCGGCCATAGGAGGGCCTTCACCCCAGGGTGGAGGCCCTCCTGGTATTTCGGGCGCTTTGCCCCAGAGGGAGGATTCCGCTGAGAGGTGAGGTGGGCGATGCAACCCGACTCGGTGTCGACCGAGGAGTTCGAGGCGATGGTCGTGGACGCCATGGACTCCCTGCCGGAGTTCGTCGCACCGATGATGCGGGAGATCGCCGTCCTGGTCGAGGACGAGCAGCCGGTGGAGGAACGGAAGCCCGGCCAGCTCCTGCTCGGCGTCTTCCGCGGCATCCCGACGACTCGGGGCGGACGGGTGCCGGGCACGCTCCCGTCGACGATCACGCTGTACCGGATCCCGATCCTCGCCGTGTGCCGCCGTCCTGAGGACGTGCCGGCCAGGGTGCTGAAGGTGCTGGGCCACGAGGTCGGGCACGCCGTGGGTCTCGGAGAGGCCCAGCTGCGAGAACTCGGTTGGTACTAGCCCTACGTACGTCGGATCATGAGGCAATGCTGGAGTCGATTGGTGTCCTTCCCGACGACGAGGCGGTCTACCGGGAGCTGCTCTCGCGCACCCAGGCGGGAGTCGACGAGCTCGCGGTCGCGCTGGAGCGCGACGAGCCCGCGGTCGAGTGCTCGCTGGGCCGGCTGGAGGAGCTCGGCATGGTCAGTCGGCTGCCGGGCCAGCCGGTCCGGATGCGGGCGGCGCGGCCGGACGTCGCGATCGACGTGCTGGTCTCCCGGCGGCAGGAGGAGCTGGTCAGGGCGAAGCTCGCGGCCCGGGAGCTGCTGGCCGAGATGCCGGCCGAGGAGCGCCACCGGCCCGAGGACATCGTCGAGGTGGTGGTCGGGCGGCCGGCGATCGCGGCGAGGTTCGAGCAGGTGATCGCCAGCACTCGCGAGGAGCTGCTGGTCTTCGACCGGCCGCCGTACGTCGCGGACGCGGCGAGGTCGGACAGCTCGGTGCGCTCGCTGCTGCGCGAGGAGGTGACGGTGCGCGGCATCTACGCGCCAGAGGCGCTCGAGCTTCCCGGCGCGTTGGAGGCGGCGCAGGACGCGGCCCGCGCGGGCGAGCGTTCGCGCGTGCACGCCAATTTGCCGACGAAGCTGGCGATCGGAGACCGACGCCTCGCGATCCTGCCGGTCAGCGTCGACGACGTGGTCGAGGCGGCCCTCTGCATCCGGCCGTCCGCACTGCTCGACGCGCTGGTGCAGTTCTTCGAGCTGGTCTGGGCGCAGGCGACCCCGATCGTCGCGCCCGACGGCGGCGACGAGCTGACCGACCGCCAGCTCGCCGCGCTCCTCGCCTCGGGCGCCAAGGACGACGTCGTTGCCCGGCACCTCGGGGCGAGCAGCCGCACCCTCAGCCGCCGGGTCGCGGAGATGATGGACCACCTGCACGTCCGGACCCGGTTCCAGGCCGGGGTGCAGGCGGTCCGACTCGGCTGGCTGCCTACCGAGCGCTCACCGGACGTACCACGCACGGATGATCGTCTGCTCTAGCGCCGACCCGGTGTCGTCTGCCGCGTGCAGCTGCAGCGACACGAAGCCGCGCCCAGGCGGCAGCAGCACCCAGTGCTGACCGCCCGGCCCAGGGCGCACGGTGGCCGCGCGCCAGGTCCGGCCGTCGTCGTACGACGCCTTGAGGGTGACCTCGCCGATCGTGTCGGCGGGCAGCCCGTTGAGGTAGGAAAGGTTCAGGTCGACATTGCGGCCACGTGACCGGTTGCGGAGGTCCACGTCGACGTCGTAGTCGGCGCGGATCGCCCGCTGCAGCTCGAGCTCACCTTCGGGCACCGCGGGCGAGTCGAACGTCCACGTGCTGTCGGTGCGGGTGGACAGCTCGTTCCACGACTGCGGGTTGTCGGCCGTGAACTCGATGGTCACCGTCGAGTCGCCGGCCGGCAGCTGGGCGACCCCACCCGGGGTGGAGGTCGTCTCCCCGAGCAGCTCACCGTTGGCGGAGATCCGCAGCAACGTGCTCATGCCCGCACTCGTGTACGCCGACCCGATGTTGCCGTCGGCATCGAGGAACCCCGAGATGCTGACCCGCATCCGGTCGCCCGACCGCTCGATCGGCCGAAGTGGGTCGATCCCGGCGGTGATCGGTGCGGCTCCCGACGGCTGGGCGGATCGCTCCCCCGCGGCGTAGGTCCGCGGGTTCGGTTCACGGAGCCCCATCCGCAGCACCGGCGGGTGCGGGAACAGGGCGTTGTAGGTCATCTCCGGCGTGGTCGTGGAGAGGCTCCAGCCGGTCTCGCGGTCAGCGAGCCGGTACTCCTGCCGGGTCTGGGTGCCCCCGCGGACCGGGAAGAACCTCGACACCGAGAACGTCTCGCCGGGCTGCCACGCGTACGCCGCCTCTGAGAACGTCGAATCCTTCGTGGGCTGCCCGTGGAACTCGCGGACCTGGGTGAACGCGTTGCCGCCCGCGCCCGGTCGCACGGTGTAGGTCAGGTCGTCGGGGATCCCGCCGTCCTCCTTGAGCAGCAGGTCATAGACGTACGGCGTCACGCTCTCGCCCTGCACCGAGACCCGGTCCCTGGGTCGCAGATCGACCAGCTCGCGACCCTCTGCGCGGCTGAGCCGCAGCGTCGGCACCTCGAGCAGCGTGCCGGTCTGGCCCGGGTCGCCGTTGTCGCCGGGTGAGTCGTTGTAGATGACGACGAGCGCCGCGCCGGCCTCGGCCGCGCCGTTGGACTGGTCGGCCACCGCGACGTCGTCGGAGCGCTCGGCCACCGCGATGGCTCCGTCCAGGTTGCGGCCGGCCAGCTCCTTCGCGGTTGCGCGGCCGACGTCGACCACGCGGAGCTCCTGGCGGCCGTCGTGCACGGGGAACTGTGAGGACTGGTCCGAGAACCAGACCCGGTCGTAGTACTCGGGGTGCAGCTCGCCGACCCGCGTCGCGCTGAGCTCGATGTCCGGCGCCTCGAGCCGGAGCCGGGCGCGAGTCTGCAGCTCACCCACCCGCACGGGAGCCGTCGGCTGCAGGTAGAAGCCCTCGTCGAGCATGAGGGTCGGATGGTCGACCACGTTGATGGACTCACCGCTCGCGGCGGTCCGCGTGTAGCCCAGCTCCATGGCGCCTGCGTTGTTGACCTTGGTCCGGTGCTTCGGCGTGCGCACCTCGACCGGCTCGGCCTTGCGGGCATCGAAGGTGACCGTGCGGTCGCCGAAGACCGTCACTTCGGGGTCGCCGACGAGCGAGAGACTCTGGATGGTCACCTCGTAGTCGGTGCTGGGCTTGTCGCGCTGCATCGTCGTCACCATCGCCATCAACGAGTAGGTGCCTCGGGGCACGAGGATGCTGGCGTCGTCGCCGGGCAGGTTGCGGTAGGCGGAGAACTCCCCGCTGACGACGTCGAAGATGTTGATGTGTGCGATGGCGGGGCGGCCGTCGCGGCCGATGACCTCGAACCGGAGCTCGAACAGCTCCTCCTCGGCCGACGTGCCCTGCGCGCCCGCCGTCCCGCTGACGACAGTCGCGGCGGCGGCGCTGTCGGCGGCCTGGACGGTCGTGCCCGAGCCCTCGGTGGTCACGATCAGGCCAGGCGTGCTCCCATCGGCTCGCGGCAGTGCTTGCAGCAGGGAGTGTCCGGACTCGTCGACGGTCGTGAGCCGGACCCGGTCGGGTCCGGCGAGCTCGATCACCGAGTCGGGGGCGCGGTCGAGCGTGACGGGTTCGCCGTCGCCGTAGGACGTCGGCCCGGCGATGACCAGCCCGGCGCACAGGATGGAGGCACCGAGCATTCGGGGGGTGGGGTGGCGCATGGAGTGTCTCCAGGGGTCCGAGAAATGAGTCCTTTACTTTCTATGCGCTCGTGCGGGTCCGACGACAGGGCTGGCCCTGGCGGGGTGTGGACATGGCGCCAGGTCGCCACCGGCCCGCGAGACAATCTGCACATGGGGGCAGGACACGCGCACCGCGCAGGGGATGACTTCGAGGTGCCACGCGCACGTCGGCTGGTGCTGCTGTGGGCGCTCGGGCTGATCGCCGTCGCCACCGTCGTCGGCGTCGTCCTGCTGTGGCCCAACGGCGACGAGGTCAACGACGTACAGGACTCCGTCACGTTCTCGGCACCGGGCGTGACCTTCCCCAACGCCACGGTCGACGAGGCCGAGCCAGCCTGCCCCGAGGTCGCGCCGGCCGACGACTGCGGTGCTGTGGAGGCGACCATCTCCGACGGCGACGACGAGGGCACCGAGGTGCGGGTGGCGGTGCCGCCGGAGGTCAGCGAGTCGGGGCTCGAGAAGGGCGACACGATCCGGCTGATCAGCACCCCGGAGACCGACGAGACCCCGCAGGCCTACAACTACTTCGGCACCGGGCGGTCCGGCACGCTGTGGCTGCTCGCGATCCTGTTCGTGGTCGTCGTGCTGCTCGTGGCCCGGCTCCGCGGGCTCTTCGCTCTGATCGGGCTCGGGTTCACAGCGGTGGTGGCCTGGACGTTCATGCTGCCGGCGCTGCTCGTCGGCGAGACCCCGCTCCTGGTCGCACTGGTCGGGTGCTCGGCGATCATGTTCGTCGTCCTCTACACCACCCATGGGCTCTCGATCCGGACCAGCGCGGCCCTGGCCGGCACCCTGCTCGGCATCGCGCTGACGGCCGGCCTCGGCGCGATCTTCGTCGGCGCGAGCCGACTGACCGGCGTCGCGGACGAGAGCGGCAACGCGCTCCGGTCGTACGTCGGCGACCTCAGCTTCACGGGACTGCTCACCTGCGCCGTCGTGATCGCCGGACTCGGGGTGCTCAACGACGTGACCATCACCCAGGCCTCATCGGTGTGGGAGCTGCGCTCCGCCGCACCCGCCGCCGCGCGCCGCCACCTCTTCACCAGCGCCATGCGGATCGGCCGCGACCACATCGCCTCCGCGATCTACACGATCCTCTTCGCGTACGCCGGCACCGCACTGCTGGTGCTGCTCGTGCTGCAGCTCTACGGACTTCCGATGGGGGTGCTGCTCTCCACCGAGGAGATCTCGCAGGAGGTCGTGCGCTCGCTGGTCACCAGCCTGGGGCTGGTGCTGGCGGTGCCGATCACCACGGCGATCGCCGCGATCACCGTGCCCGGCGCCAAGCCGACTGCCGCTCAGCCGAACTGACCCGGCTTGCGGCCCGCACCCTGAGGCCCCGCGAACGCCTGAGCGATCTCCATCCACTCCCTGGCGACCTCGCCCTGCGTCACCAGTGCGGTGTCGTCCACATGGCGGCGTTGGGTGACGACGAGACAGAAGTCCTCGGCCGGTCCGGTCACGCGTGACTCGGCAGCCGGGTCGCCCCACTCCCACACGCCTTCATCGCACGGTGCCGTCAGCGACAGGAAGACGCCGGCGGTCGGAACGTCGAGGCCGCGGGTCCGGTAGCTGTTGGGGAACGCCAGGACCCCGATCCGCGCGATGTGCCGCAGCCGCTCGGCCGGCTGCCTCTTCCCACCGAGTGCGTCCAGCACGTCCTGGCCGTGCGCCCACGTCTCCATGAGCCGCGCCGTCAGCTTCGAGGCCAGGCTCATCGACGGGCCGAACCACGGCACCCGGGCGGTCGGGTCGGCTGCGGCCGCAGCCTGGCGAAGGCTGGCGTTCTCGACCTCCCACCACCGCAGCAGCTCCTGGCCGGACCGGCCCCGATGGATGTCGCCGATGCCGTCGACGTACACCTGGAGGTCAGGGAGGGAGTCGCGGAACTCCACGAACTCCTCGGGCTCGGTGATGCTGAGCCGCGTCATGCTGTCGAAGTGCGCCAGGTGGGCGATCTGGTCGCGGACGTCCCAGCCCTCGGCCGGTGTGGGTGTCGCCCACGCCGACTCCGGTTGGTCCTGCAGGAAGCCGACCAGCTCTGCCCGCTCTGCATCGACGTCGGCCAACAGACCGGCGACGACCTCAGAGCTCACCGCGCCTCCCAGTGGGGGCGGCGTTTCTCGGAGAACGCCAGTGGTCCCTCCTGGGCGTCCCGGCTGAGGTAGACCGGCTTCCAGATCCGCTCGGCCTCCTCGAAGGCTGCGCTGCGGCCGTGCTCGGCGACGGCGTACACCATCTTCTTGGCGGCGCGGACCGAGAGCGGTGCGTTGGCGACGATGGTCTCGACGAGCGCGCGGGTCGCATCGACGAGCTCGGCGGCGGGGACCACCCGGTTGACGAGACCGATCTCGAAGGCCCGCTGGGCTGACAGCGGGTCGCCGGTCACCAGGATCTCCATGGCCACCCTCGGCGGCACCAGCCACGGGAGGGGCGCCGCCCACGGCGCTCCCCTGCCGACCTTGGCTTCCGAGATGGCGAACGTCGCGGTGTCGGCAGCGATCACCAGGTCGGCGGACTGGGCGAGCAGGAAGCCACCTCCGAACGCGGCGCCGTTGACCGCGGCGACCACCGGCTTCTCGAGCATCAGGGTGCGGCTTGGCTGGGGCACGAAGTCCGACGGCGGGATGGTCAGCTGGTTGTGGGCCATCTCCTTGAGATCGCCGCCGGCACAGAACGCCCGGTCACCCGATCCCGTCAGCACGATGACGTCGACCTCCGGATCGGCTTCGGCCTCCTCGAAGCGCTCCTTGAGGCCGGTGCGGACGCCGAGGTTGAGCGCGTTGCGGGCCTCGGGCCGGTTGATCGTGATCCAGGCCGCGCGTTCGGCGACGTCGTAGAGGACGTCCTCACTCATGGTCGTCACCGGCTTCCTCCTCGAGCACGACGAGGACGGTGCCGGTGTCCACGGCCGCCCCGGCCTTGATCGGCACGCTGGCCACGATCGCGTCCACGGTTGCGGTGACTGCGTGCTCCATCTTCATTGCCTCCAGCACGATCAGGGTCTGACCCGCGGTCACCCGGTCGCCCTCCTCGACGGCGACCCGGACCACGGTGCCGGGCATCGGCGCGATCAGAGATCCGGCTTCGACGTGGTCGGAGGAGTCGGGGAAACGCGGCACGTTGGCGAGCTCGATCGTGCCGTCGGCCCAGGAGACATACGTGACCGAGAGGGTCTCGTGCACCACGAGCCTGCGGCGTACTCGGTCCACGACGATGTCGACCAGCCCCGGCCGACAGGCGACGACGTCGGCATCCACTGGCGCGCCGTCGACCTCGAAGTGGGGGCTGCGGCCGAGGCGGTAGCCGACGGCGATCTCCCGGTCGCCCCGCCGGAAGGCACGGGTCTGGAGCTGCGACGACACGTTGCGGAAGCCTGACGAGACCGAGCCGAGCACTCGCGCTCTTCCCCGCCGGGAAGCCTGGCTCGAGAGGGCGGCTGCGAGCACCGCTGCCCGCTCGACACCCTGGCCCTCGGTCTCGATCAGGTCCCGCGGGTGCTGCCGGTCGAGGAAGTGGGTGTCGACCTCACCGGCGGCGAACTCTGCGCTCTCGAGTACGCCGACCAGCAGGGACCGGTTCGTCGTGACGCCGTAGACACGCGACCGGCGCAGGGCGCGGGCCAGCCGCGCCACTGCCTCCTCGCGGGTCGACCCGTAGGCGATGACCTTCGCGAGCATCGGGTCGTAGTTGGTGGACACCACGTCGCCCGAGACCACACCGCTGTCGAGCCGGATGCCAGGGTCGTCCGGCACCTCGAACACCTCGAGCCGGCCCGCGGCGGGCAAGAAGTCGTTGGCGGCGTCCTCGGCGTACAACCGGGCCTCGACCGCATGACCGCGAAGCCGCGGGTGCCGCGCCTCGTCGGGCAGTGGCAGCCCGGACGCTACGACGAGCTGCAGCCGGACCAGGTCGAGACCGGTCACCAGCTCGGTCACCGGGTGCTCGACCTGGAGGCGGGTGTTGACCTCGAGGAAGAAGAAGTCGCCGGACGGCGCGAGCAGGAACTCGACGGTGCCGGCGCCGACGTAGCCGAGCGCCCGGCCGGCCTCCACCGCCGCCGAACCCATGCGCTCACGGAGCGCGTCTTCGACGACCGGCGAAGGCGACTCCTCGATGATCTTCTGGTGCCGGCGCTGGATCGAGCACTCGCGCTCGTTGAGATGGACGATGTCGCCCTGGGTGTCGCCGAAGATCTGGATCTCCACGTGTCGTGGCTCGTCGACGTAGTGCTCGAGGAAGACGGTGTCGTTGCCGAACGCCGACCCGGCCTCGCGTCTGGCGGAGGCGATCGCCTCGACCAGCGCGTCGGGGTCGCGGACCACGCGCATCCCTCGGCCCCCGCCACCGAACGACGCCTTGACCAGCACCGGCCAGCCGATGTCGTCGGCGACGGCCACGACCTTGTCGTCCTCGACGTCGGTCAGGTCCCGACCGGGAAGCACCGGGACTCCCGCGCGCTCCATCATCTCGCGGGCCGTCAGCTTGGAGCCCATGGCTTCGATCGCCTCCACCGAGGGACCGATGAAGATGATCCCGGCGTCCTGGCAGGCGCGGGCGAACTCAGCGTTCTCCGACAGGAACCCGTAGCCGGGGTGGACGGCGTCGGCGCCCACTGCCTTGGCCGCGGCGATCACGAGGTCGGCGCGCAGGTACGACTCACCAGGTCCCGACCCGCCCAGAGGCACGGCCTCGTCGGCCTCCAGCACGAACGGCGCACTGGCATCCGGGTCGGAGTAGACGGCGGCGGTGGCGATGCCCATCTCGCGGCACGTGCGGAAGACGCGACGGGCGATCTCTCCCCGGTTGGCGACCAGGACCTTCTTGATCATCACGTCCCGCTCACATCCGGAAGACCGCGAACCCGCGGGTCCCGGCGATCTCGTTGGAGTGGCACATGGACAGCGCCATGCCGAGCGTGTCCCTGGTGTCGCGCGGGTCGATGACGCCGTCGTCGTAGCACTGGCCACTCATGTACAGAGCCAGCGACTCGGCCTCGATGCGCTCCTCGAGGGCCACCCGTTTGACGGCGTCGGCCTCCTCGTCGAAGGCCCGCCCCGCCGTGGCCGCGGCCTGCCGCGCCACGATCGACATCACGCCCGCGAGCTGCTCGGGCCCCATGATCGCGGTCTTGGAGTTGGGCCAGGTGAAGAGGAGGCGCGGGTCGTATGACCGACCGGACATGCCGTAGTTGCCTGCGCCGTACGACGCCGCCATGTTGACCGTGAGGTGCGGCACCTTGCTGTTGGTGACGGCGTTGATCATCTTCGAGCCGTCCTTGATCATCCCGTTCTGCTCGTACTGGGTGCCGACCATGAAGCCCGTGGTGTTCTGCAGGAAGACCAGCGGGGTGTCGGTCTGGTTGCAGAGCAGGATGAACTCGGCGCCCTTCTTGGCCTCCTCGTTGAAGAGCACTCCCCGCGCGTTGGCCAGGATCCCGACCGGGAAGCCGTGGATCGACGCCCACCCGGTCACCAGGGCGGTGCCGTAGACGGGTTTGTACTCCTCGAAGCGCGACCCGTCGACGATGCGCGCGATGACCTCCTTCGGGTCGAACGGCACCTTGAGGTCGACCGACGCGATCGCGAGGAGGTCGTCGGCGCAGTGGAGCGGCTCGTCGGCAGGCTCGGTGGCGCCGGGACCGAGCTTGCGCCAGTTGAGGTGCTCGACGATCTCGCGCCCGATCGCCAGGCACTCGTGCTCGTCGCGGGCCAGGTAGTCGGCGAGCCCGGACGTGCGAGCGTGCATGTCGGCGCCGCCGAGACTCTCGTCGTCGGCGTCCTCGCCGGTGGCCATCTTGACCAGGGGCGGCCCGCCGAGGAACACCTTCGCCTGGTTCTGGACCATCACCGTGTAGTCGCACATGCCGGGCACGTACGCCCCGCCGGCCGTCGAGTTGCCGAACACCAGCGCGATGGTCGGCACCCCGGCCGCCGACAGGGCCGACAGCTCGTGGAACAGCCGTCCGGCAGGGACGAACAGCTCGGCCTGCCGCTGGAGGTCACCACCGCCCGACTCGACGAGGTTGATCGTCGGCAGCCGGTTCTCGCGCGCCACGGTCATCGCGCGCAGCACCTTCTTCCAGGTGTACGGGTTCGAGGCACCTCCACGCACGGTCGGGTCGTGGGCGACGATCATGCACTCGACGTCGCTGACCACACCGATGCCGGTGACCACGCTGGCACCCACGGCGTACTCGGTGCCCCACGCCGCCACGCCACCCAGCTCGAGGAACGGCGCGTCCTGGTCGAGCAGGAGCTCGATGCGCTCGCGTGCGAGCAGCCGACCCCGGGCGCGATGGCGCGAGACGTAAACGTCGCCGCCGCCGTCGATCGCCAGCTGCAGCTGGCGGTCCAGCTCGGCGATCCGCTCGAGGTTGCCGGCCCGGTTCGACTCCGCGACCTCGGAGCCCAGGTCGAAGCTGCTCTTGAGGACCTTCATCCGACTGTCCTCATCGCGTCACGGCACCCGACGAGGAGGTCGACGGTCTCCACGATGTCGGCCACCGAGCAGCCGCGGGACAGGTCGACCCACGGGTGCGAGAGCCCGAGCACGAACGACCCGAGGGCCCGGGCTCCACCGATCCGTTCGGCGACCTTGTAGGCGATGTTGCCCGACTCCAGCGACGGGAAGACGAGGACGTTGGCCTGGCCGGCGACCGGCGAGTCCGGCATCTTGCGCCGGGCCACGTCGGGGTCGACCGCCACGTCGAACTGCATCTCGCCGGCCACCAGGAGCGTCGGCCTGCTGCGGCGCAGGCGCTCGGTGGCCTCGCGCACGCGCTGGACCCGCACGTGGTCGGCGCTGCCCAGCGTCGAGAACGACAGCATCGCCACCCGGGCCGGCTCGGCGAACATCCTGCTGTGGTGGTCGGCAGCGGCCAGGGCGATGTCGACCAGCTGCTCGACCGTGGGTTCGGGGACCACGGCGCAGTCGGTGTAGCTGACCCAGCGGTCCGGGTGCCGCATCGCGAAGCAGCTCGACACCAGCCCGAGCGGCGCGAGCTGGCGAATGCCGGCCCGGATCACCTCGGCACTTGTCGACACGCTGCCCGAGACGCCCGCGACGACCCGCGCATCGGCCAGTGCGCGGGCCAGCTGCTCGAGAGGAGTGGTGCCTGCCCTCTCGCGCACCACCTCGACCCCGGTCGGGACCGGGGACGAACCGACACCGAAGAGGACAGGAACGACCTCTCCGGCCCCGGCCAGCAGGGCCGCAGCGTCCAGGACGCGCGGGTCGTCGGCGTCCGCCATGCCGATGCGGACGTTCATGGAGCCAGCTCGTCCGGCACGTCGACGACCATCTGCAGCAGGCCGAGTGACAGAGTCTTCCCCTGGGCATCGGTGCGCAGCGACGCGGCTCCGCCACCGTCGAGGGAGTCCAGCAGGATGAAGTTCAGGGCGCGCAGGTTGGGCAGCTCGTAGCGGACGACCCCGCCCTTGCAGAGGCTCGCGAAGTGGTCCTCGACCCGCTCGGCCGTCAGGTGCTCGACCAGGAAGTCGTACGCCGGCTGGTTGTCCGCCCATACGCCGACGTTGGCGTCGGCGCCCTTGTCGCCGGAGCGGGCCGACGCGATCTCCCGGAGCTGCAGTGACCGGGTCATGCCGCCACCTCGCTGACCTCGACCACCGCGCGCACGGAGGACTTGTCGATCAGCGCGGGCCAGAACCCGATGATCTCGCTCGCCTTGGGTCGTCCTCCTGCGAAGCCGGTCAGCCCCGGAGGACCCGACGTCAGCAACGAGGCGAGCTCGGCCCCGAGCCGGTTGACCGCGCTCCTGCTCTCCGCGCGCACCGAAACCCGCAGCACGACCTCGGAGGGCTCCGGCGACGAGTGACCGGCCAGCATGTCGGGGTAGAGCACGTTCTGGCCCACCACTTCGACCAGGCGGTCCTCCTCGGGGAACGTGACGCCGTCCTCCGCGAGCCGGGCGAACAATATGTCGGCTGTCAGCCGGGCCTTTGCGGCCGCGTCGGGTCCGCCGACGGTGAGCTGGGCGGTGGTCCGCCAGCCTTCCCGCGTGCTGACCGAGACCTTGAGGGAGTCGGTCGGCGCGGCTCCGCGCACACCCGAGACCCGGACCCGGTCGGGGCCGTCCTGCTCGAGCCGGATCGAGGTGAAGTCAGCGATGACGTCGGGTGTGAGGTAGCGCGTGGGCTCACCCAGCTCGTAGAGCAGCTGCGCGGTGACGGTGCCCACGTCGACGAGGCCACCGGTGCCCGGCTTCTTGGTCACCACGAAGTCGCCCGACGCGGAGACCTCGGCGATGGGGTAGCCGATGGTCGCGAGGTCGGGCACGCTCGCCCACCGGTCGTAGTTGCCGCCGGTGCTCTGCGTGCCGCACTCGAGGATGTGCCCCGCCACCGTCCCGGCGGCCAGCCGGTCGTAGTCGTCGGCGGTCCAGCCGAACTCGTGGATCAGCGGAGCCAGGACCAGCGACGGGTCCGTGACCCGGCCGGTGATGACGACGTCCGCGTCGCCGGCCAGCGCCTCTGCGATCGGGAACGCGCCCAGGTAGACGTTGGCGCTCTGGACCCGTTCGAGGTGGTTGACCAGAGCCTGGCCGCTGGTCAGGTTCGTCAGGCGGTGACCGCCCGCAATCAGGGCCGGGAGGTCGGCCATGATGTCGTCGCCGGCGACCGTGGCGACGTTGACCTTGAGGCCGAGCCGCTCTACGACAGCGGCGACTGCTGCGGCGCAGGCCGCGGGGTTCACCCCTCCGGCGTTGGCGATGATCTTGATGCCCCGGTCGACGCACTCGGGAAGGATCTGCTCGAGCTGGCTGACGAAGTCGGTCGCGTAGCCGCCCTCCGGGTCCCGGGCCCGGAGCTTCTGCATGATGCTCATCGTGACCTCGGCCAGGAAGTCCATGGTCAGGTAGTCGATGCCCCCACCGCGCACCAGCTGGAGCGGGCCTCGGCTCGAGTCGCCCCAGAAGCCCTGGCCGTTTCCGATCAGCACCACTCGCTCGTCGGTCATCGTCACTCTTTCCTCGTTAGTGAATTCCGATTCACTATGCCTGCAGACTTCGGGTGGGTCAAGCCGGGTGCAGTGGTCCTGGAAAGTCCCTCAACACAGGGCTTGAGCTGACCTTGGGCGCTGGACCGGCCATCCCCGGACAAGTTGTTGCGGATTCGCTACCGCGGGTGGCCGGTCAGTGCACGGCGGCGAACATGATGTTCTCCTCCGTGGCCTCGTCACTGCTGAACTCCGCCACGATGTGCCCCTGTCGCGCGACCAGGACCCGGTCAGCGAGCGCGAGCACCTCCGGCAGGTACGACGAGATCACGACCACCGCGACGCCGTCGTCGGCCAGACGGCGGATCATGGCGTGGATCTCGTCGATCGCACCGACGTCGACCCCACGAGTGGGTTCGTCGATGATGGCGACCCGCGGCTGCCGGGTCAGGGACTTGGCGAGCACCACCTTCTGCTGGTTGCCGCCGCTCAGCTCCTCCAGCTTCGCGCGACTGGGCTCCAGCGTGCGCACGCGGAACTTCTCCACATACGTCGCCCCGATCCGCTTGCGTTGTCGTGGCGTCGCCCAGAACGGGAACCGTTTCGCGCTGCTCAGGTGGCCCAGCGTGATGTTCTCCGCGATCGAGAGCTGGCCGTAAATGCCGGCGGCCTTGCGGTCCTCCGTCACGTAGACGATGCCCAGCTTGCGCGCCTGCCGGGGCGTCCGGAACCGCACGGGCGTGCCGGCCAGCCGGATCTCGCCGCCACGGAGTCGCCGGCGCTTGTGGCGACCGGCCACGATCTGGGCGACCTCGGAGCGGCCGGCGCCGACCAGCCCGGACATGCCCAGGATCTCGCCGGCGTACACCGAGAAGGACATGTTGCGCACCGACGGCACGAGGGTGACGTTGTCGACCTCGAGGAGAGGCAGCGAGTCGGGCTCCCGGCCCGGCGGTCGCCGGGTGTACTCGACCTCGCGGCCGACCATCATCTTCACGACCTTCTCGCGGTCGAGCTCGGCGGCGGGCAGGCAGGCCTGGACCACGCCGTCGCGCAGCACGGTGATCCGGTCGGCCTCCGCTAGCGCTTCCTCGATGTTGTGGGTGATGAAGACCATCCCGACACCGCGGTCCCTCATCGACCGCATCGACATGAACAGCTGCTGCTTCTCCTCCGGGGTGACCGTCGCCGTGGGCTCGTCGAGGATCATCAGCTTCGCCTCGCGGTGGAGTCCGCGGGCGATCTCCACCATCTGCTTCTGGGCGGCGCCGAGGCTGCCGACCATCACGTCGGGGCGGATCTGGAAGTTGTAGGAGTTCAGGATCGCCCGGGCCGCGATGTTGAGCGGACCGAGCCGGTTGAAGACCTTCTCGCGACCGAGAAAGAGGTTCTGGGCCACCGACATCTGCTCCACCAGCGAGGTCTCCTGGTAGACCATCGTGACGCCGGCGTCCGAGGCTGCCGCCGGGTTGCCCCAGCGCTGCTGGACGCCGTCGAACTCGAGCACTCCGTCGTCGTAGTCCGCAGCCCCGCTGATGATCTTCGCGAGCGTCGACTTGCCCGCGCCGTTCTCGCCGACGAGAGCGTGGACCTCACCCGGGTAGACGTCGAAGTCGACCGCGTTGAGGGCGAGGTTGCCGCCGTAGATCTTGGACAGCCCGCGCAGGGCGACGACTGGCTGGAGGTGCTCGCTCATGCCGCCTCCTCGTTCAGCAGGAGCAGGTTGCGACTGCCGCACACGCCCACCAGGATCCCGTCCGCGACCGGTACCGCACTGGTCACGCCGTGCTGGTGACCGTCGACGCGGGAGTGGTAGCCGGCGGCGAAGCGACCGGAGCTCTCCAGCACGCCGAGCAGTCCGTAGCTGCGGGCAGGCGCCCACGGCTTCAGCACCCCCAGCACACGGAGCTGTCCGAGCTGCAGCGCGCTTGTGTAGGGGTTGTCGTTGCGAAGCCGCGGCACCATCCACTCGTCCGGGCTGATCGTGCTCACCATCTGGTCCACGAAGTCCCGCTCCTCCAGGAGCAGCTCCGACAGCCGGTTGCGCACGTAGGGGAAGGACACGAGCCAGGCGTCGCCGTACGTCGCGATCCGGCCCGGGTACGCCGGCAGGTTGGTCAGCAGGGGCTTCGACCGCCCCGTCGACAGGTCGACCGTGTCGATGCGGTGTGCGTTGGCGACGCTCACCAGCAGCTGGGCGCGACGGTCTTCGCAGACGCCGGCCGGCCAGGCCAGCCGGTCGGCAAGCACCCGCACAGCAGCCGGGCCACCACGGTCCTCGACCACCAGGACGCTGCCCGACCGGTCGCCGGCCACGAGCGCGTGCTTCCACTGCGCGTAGGTGTGCGTCGCCGATCCGACGGTCACGGCCAGGGACCCGTCGGGGAGGCCGCTCATCGCCGTCACGCAGGAGGAGAGGCGCGGGTCATCCGAGCGAGTGGTGACCTGCCCGTCGGTGCCGACGTCCACCAGACCCCGGCCGTGGACGGCCGCGACCAAGGTGGAGCCCACGACGGCCAGCGCGGTCACCGCGCCGTCCAGCCGGACGATGACCTCTCCCACGACGCCGTCGCGGAACCGGTAGAGCTCGTCGTCGTGGGCCATCGCGACCGAACCGTCGGGCAGCGCGACCATGTCGAAGACCTCGAACGACTCCGCCACCAGCTCGGCCCGGTCGAGCTTCTGGTTGGGCCGCAGACCCGCCTCCAGCGGAGGGACCGCGTTGTGGCGGACCCAGCTCGGGTTGATCAGCTCCTTGAGCGTGGTGCCGAAGCCGCTCATGCGTTGACCTCCGACTTCTCGCGGCCGACCGTGCTGCCCGGCACCCGGCTGGTGTCGATGTCGCCGACCTCCGAGGGGTCGAGGACCAGTCGGCCCAGCCGGTTGTTGTTGATGCCGCCGAGGTAGAGCACGCCGTCGTACTCCTTGACGGAGGTGACCATGGGGTAGTTCTCCAGCGTCTCGTCCCACATCACCCGCAGGATCTCGCCGGCCTCGTTGAACTTCAGCACGCACGAGACGTTCAGCTGCGGCAGCAGCCAATCGTCGACCGGGAGCTCCTTGGTCATCCGCCGGCGGATCTTGGGGTAGCGGTTGATCAGGTCCGACAGCGGCGTACGCATCGCGACGAACGTCATCCAGTAGTTGCCGTCCGAGGCCCGGTTGATGTTGTCGGGGCACCCGGGCAGGTTCTGCAGCACCGGCTCGAGCTGGCCCTTCTTGGGGCCGGCGATCCAGAGCCGGTCGACCCGGTAGAGCAGGGTGCTGGCGACCAGGATCGACTGCCCGTCCTGGCTGGTGCAGACCCCGTTGGGGAACGCGTAGTTCTTGATCACGACCTCGGAGGTGCCGTCTGGGTCGATCCGGATCAGCCGCCCGTTGGCCCGCATCTCGACGAGCTCGATGGGGTACTCGGCGGCGCCGACGCGGCTGGAGAAGTCCGAGACGTAGATCGAGCCGTCCGGTGCCACGTCCAGGTCGTCGGCGAACCGCATCGCGGAGTCGTCGTGCAGCGAGAACCTGCTGCGCGGCACCTGGTTGGAGAGCAGCTCGGTGGTGCCGTCGTGGTTGACCCGGATCACGCCCATGCCCGACACGGCGGTGACCAGGCGGCCTTCCAGGTCCCAGGCGTGCCCGAGGGGGTGCCCGCCGGTCCGGGCGAAGATCCGCCCGTGCTCGAAGTCCGGCCCGTCGAACTTCCAGACCCAGCCGCGGCGGTCGCCGCAGTAGAGGTTGCCGTCCGCGTCGAGCACCATGTCCTCTGCGCCCTCGAGGCGACCGAGGCCGATCGGCGGCGCAGCGGTGAGATCGCCGTTGATCGCCCACTTCGACGAGGGCTGCGTGATGTCCTCGAGCGGGTCGGGATCCTGCCTGCTCGGGTCGACCGAGATCTTCTCCGCGAACCGGTGCCGGTACTTGCCCCACTTGAGGTCCAGCAGTGCGAAGACCAGCAGCGCGATGGAGAGCATCACGGAGTAGTAGCCGTTCTTCAGCTGCATCAGGATCGTGGCCTGCTGCAGGGCCACCACGACCAGTACGCCGACGACGGCCCGGAGGACCGACCCGCGGCCGCCCTGGAGCGAGACCCCGCCGAGGACGACAGCGGTCAGGATGATCAGCTCCCAGCCCTGAGCGACCGACGCGTCGGCGCGCCCGAACCGGGCCGAGGCGAGCAGCCCCGCGGTCCCGGCCAGCGCACCTGAGATGACATAGGTGACCAGCACGACGCGCTCGACCGGGATCCCGTTACGCCGAGCTGACCGGCGGTCCGAGCCGACCGAGGTGATCCACCAGCCCCATCGCGACCGGGTGAGGCACAGGTGGCCGAGCAGGAGGACGACCGCGAAGAGGAACCACGTCGTCGGCACCCCGGCGATGCTTCCGCGGGCCAGGAAGTCCCAGACCAACGATGGTCGCGCGAACGCAAGCTCCTCGCCGTACTCGGCCTGGAGGACCTTCACGATGCCTCGGAACGTCAGCAGCGTGACCAGGGTGGTGATGAACGGTCGGGTGCCGAGCTTGGCGATCAGGAAGCCGTTGACCGAGCCGAGAATGGCACCGACCACGGGGCACGCGAGTGCCACGAGTCCCATCGGCAGCTCCCACGCCCGATGCGCGACCAGCGAGCCGATCGCGGTGACGGCCGCGATCGAGCCGATGGAGAGGTCGATGCCGCCGCCGACCATGACGAACGTCAGGCCGATGGCCAGGAGGCCCATCTGCGCCGTCTCGTTCAGCATGGCCTCGTTGTCCGAGAAGCCCACTGGAGTCATGCCGAGGATGCAGAAGTACAGGACTGCTGCGAGTGCCAGCGGTACTGCGCCCTCCATCCATCGCTTCTTGAGCGCGTCGGCGATCGTGCGCTGCGGCGCGAGCCTCGACCGAGCGGGTTGTCCGGTGAGGACGAACCCGTCGACCGAGGGCGTCCGCCGACCCGGCCTCATGACTCCAGTGGCCACTCGTTCACTCTCCCGTGTAGCAAGCCGTCGCGATGTCGTCGACGCTGTCGCGGTCCAGGACCACGTGGTCGACGTACGCGGCGGTGTGGGTACTGCCCGGCGCGAGTCCGAGCTGAAGGATGTTCTGCAGCACGACGGCAGCCGCGCTGCCGATCCCCGGGACGTCGTACGACGCCAGGGCGGTGATCGTGCCGTCGCGGACGGCGTCGCAGCCCTCGGACGATGCGTCCAGGCTGTAGATCCCGACGTCGCCGGCATCGACGACGCCTTGGCTCACCGCCCGCTCCACGGACTTGCCGGCCGGAATGGCCAGCACGTCCCAGGGCAGGATGATCGCGCAGAGGTCGCCCTTGTACTTCTGGACCAGGGTCGTGGCCTGCTGGCTCGCCAGGTCGACCTGGTAGTTCGACTTCGTCTCGGCGACCACCTCGAACCCGCGCTCGTCCGCAGCGGCGTTGACGCCGCGGGCGAAGGTCTGGTCGAAGCCGTTGGTGCCCGGGCCGTTGATCATGGCGATCTGGTTCTTGCCCTTGCCCTCGCAGTCGTCCATGGCCCGGTTGGTGATGTCCTGCGACGCACTCTGGGTGTCCGCGCCGATGAAGGCGTCACCGGTCTGGCTCGACATCAGGTTGAGCACGATCGTGTAGATGCCGGCCGCCTTGGCGTCCTCGATCTGCTGGGTCAGCACGCTGACGTCCGGGTTGTGCAGGATCAGGACGTCCGCGTCCTCGCCCTGGATGAGCCCGTTGATGGTGCGGATCATCTGGTCGGTGTCGAAGTTGGCGTCGTAGACCTCGAACGTGCCGCCCTCCATCTCGACGACCCGCTTCAGGGCGGCGCCCCATTGCTGGGTGATCTTGTAGCCCTCGAAGAGGAGCGGCACGTAGGCGACCCGCTTGCCCTTCATACTTTCGTGGACGATGTCGCGCAGCTCGTTGGGCTGGACCGTGTCGGGGACGACGTTCTCCCCGTCGCTCTCGCTGCCGCCCCCCGAGGAGTCCGACCCCGTCGAGCAGCCGGTGAGGACGATCGCCGCCACCAGGGCCAGCGCCATGAGTACTTTCTTCATTCTTTCTCCTTGAACTGCAGTAGACCGACCACTCGACGAGGGGTCAGAGGTCCTCGCTCTTGGACGTTTCGTCATCTCGCGGGTGGAGCCAGGCGTCCAGCACGACCGCACCGAGCAGCACCAGGCCGCGGGTGAGGTCTTCGGATGCCGGCGAGAAGCTGTGCAGCGTGAGCAGGTTGTCCATCACGCCGATGAACGCGGTGCCGGCCGCGAGCCCGAGGATCGAGCCCCTGCCGCCGCTGAGGGAGATGCCGCCGATGACGACAACGGTCAGCGTCGTGAACAGCAGCGGACTGAAGGCCGAGCCGTTGGTCAGCACGCTTCCGGTCAGGCTCAGCAGGATGTAGCCGGCCAGCACACCCAGCGCCGACGACCAGACGTACGCCGCCACCTGGATCGGGCGGTCGGGCTGCCCGTCCAGCCGGGCGGTCTCGGCGTTGTCGCCCATCGCGCGCAGCATCCGGCCGAAGGTCGTGTAGTTCCACATCACCCAGGCGGCGACGAAGACGAGGGCACCGACCAGGAAGTAGGTCGGGACCCCGAGCACGTCGGACTCGGTGATGCTGGCTATCGCCGAACCCGCGGGCACCGTGTAGATGTTCGAGTCGAGCAGCCAGACGGTCACTCCTCCGAGATAGAGCGAGCCGGTGCCGAGCGTGGCGAACAAGGCCGGCAGACCGGCGTACGCGACGAGGACGCCGTTGAGGGCGCCCATCGCGAGCGCGCAGACCACCATCGTCGCGATCGCCGACTGCTCGGACATGCCGCGCTGCATCAGCTCGAGCGTCACCAGCCCCGAGACCGCGGCCACGGCCGCGATCGAGAGGTCGACGCCCTTCGCCAGCACCACCGTCGCCTCGCCCACCGCGAGGATGCCGAACCCGAGGGTCAGCTGGAGGACGGTGCTGAAGTTGCCGACCGACAGGAACCCGTCCGTGGTGGCGGCGCCGACCCCGATCAGGGCGACGGCGAGCACCAGGATGAGCACGCCTTGCTCCGCGTTTCCT
The DNA here is from genome assembly GCA_963769475.1 of uncultured Actinomycetota bacterium. Lineage (GTDB taxonomy): Bacteria > Actinomycetota > Actinomycetes > Propionibacteriales > Nocardioidaceae > Nocardioides. The sequence goes on from CAVYLX010000012.1 coordinate 174,989, forward strand.
GCACGTTCTCGCAGTGACCGCTGCTGACGGACTGCGGGCGGCGCTTCCGCGTGACCCATGTGTCGGCTCCTCTGCACGGTCGCGGTGGTCGGGCAAGCGATCGGGTTCAGAACGATCGCGGCGAAGCGTGTGTATCAAGTCACAGCGCGCAGACCTTTGTCAATACCGATTCACTAAAATAGTGATCTCACTCAGGGCCGGCTCCCTGCCCTCAGCTACCGCCAGATGCCGCCAGATGCGCTCAGCCGCGCCTGTTTGGTGCCAAATCCAGTCCGATCGCGGGTCGAGACGGTGCCGACGGACGGTTGTGCCCTAGGTGAACCAGCAGTAACGTGACCTCGATCTCAGGGTGGTCACCACTCGGTGCCGCACGACCACTAGCTGGAAGGGACCGGTCGCGTCGATGGAGCAACAGCTGCCAGGCCAGACGACTCCCGCCGTCGCACGTTGGGAGTTCCTCAACGTCAGCCACATCATCGAGCGAGCGGGCGTCAGCCAGGATGCCGTCGCCGTCGTCATCGACGACTCCCGCCGCACCTACGGTGAGCTCAGGGACCGCTCGCGCCGGGTGGGCAACGCCCTGCTGGGAGCCGGACTCCAACCCGAGCAGCGCGTGGCGATCACCGCCAAGAACTGCATCGAGTACTTCGAGGTCGAGTTCGGCGTCTCCGGCGCGGCCGGGATCCTGGTGCCGATGAGCTGGCGGCTCTCCAGCGACGAACGGGTCCGGCTGCTCCAGCGATCTCAGTCCCACGTCCTCGTTGCCGATCCCGACTACGTCGGTGCGCTGGCCGCGGCCCGTCGGGCCGGCGAGCTGCCGGACCTCGACCTGATCGTCTCGCTGGGCGAATGCGCCGACGCCGACACGACGTACGCCGCCTGGTGCGACGCCTCGTCCGGCGAGCTGCCGGCCGCACCCTCGCCGCCGATGTCGGCAGCACACGAGATCATCTACACCTCGGGGACCACGGGTGACCCGAAGGGCGTCATCTGGTCGCACGGAACGGTGCTGTGGAACAACACGCAGCAGATCATCGACTTCGGCATCCGGCCGGGAGACTCCAACTACGTCGCGCTCGACCTCAACTACATCGGCGGCCGGCACGACTTCACCATGGCGATGCTCCAGCAGGGAGGCACCGTCCACCTCCGCGCGTCGGGCGGCTTCGATCCGGCCCAGATCCTCCGCTACCTGGCCGAGGAGCGGATCACGCACGTGCTGTGGGTGCCGACCATGCTCCACGACGTGCTCCAGCAGACCGAGCTCCTGGCGGAGCTCGACACCACGGGCCTGAAGATGATCATGTGCGGTGGGTCGCCGCTGTCCGAGGACATGATCCGGAGCGCACAGGCGGCGTTCCCGCACACCGACTTCGTCCAGGTCTTCGGCCTGACCGAGGGCGGCGGAACGCCGACGTTCGTGCCAAAGCACCGGCTCCTCGACAAGATCGGATCGGCCGGCCTCCCGTCCATCTTCAACGAGATCCGGATCGTCGGTGACGACGGCAGCGAGTGCGCTCCCGAGGAGGTCGGTGAGATCCAGGTGCGCGGGCCGGCGGTCACCCCCGGCTATTGGGGCAACGCCGAGGCGACCCGCAACCTCGTCGAGGACGGTTGGCTGCACACCGGTGACCTCGGGCGACGCGACGACGAGGGCTTCCTCTACGTCGCCGGCCGGGCCCGCGACCTGATCATCAGCGGAGGCATGAACATCTTTCCCGCCGACGTCGAGCACGTCATCGCGGAGGTAGAGGGCGTCGAGCAGGTGGCGGTCGTGGGTCTGCCGGACCAGCGCTGGGGCGAGACCGTGTGCGCCGTCGTCCGCCGCAGCGAGGGCGCCCTGGTCAGCAGGGAGGCGATCATCGACCACTGCCGCGACCGGCTGGCGAGCTACAAGAAGCCGACCTCAGTGGTGTTCATCGAGGAGTTCCCGGTGACCATCTCCGGCAAGGTCCGCAAGAACGTCCTCGTCGAGCAGCTGAGCGCCCGGGTGGAAGCCGTCGGCTCGTGAGCGAGGTGCAGACGACACCAGCCCTGGTCATCGACGGCTACGACGAGCTCGTCGCGCGGGTCGGCCAGGTCCTGGGCATCTCGGACTGGTTGACGGTCGACCAGCCCCTCATCGACGGGTTCGCCGCGGTCACCGGTGACGACTACTGGGGCCACGTGGACCCCGAGCGGGCCGGGAGCACGCCGTTCGGGGGGACCATCGCCCACGGTCTGCTGACACTTGCCCTCCATCCCCGCTTCCTCTACTCGATGGTCGAGTTCCGAGGCTTCGCGCAGATGTTCCACTACGGCTACGACCGCGTCCGGTTCCCGGCACCACTGCCTGCGGGGGCGCGGGTCCGGGCCACGGCGACGCTGCTGGCCGCGGACGCCGACGATGCCGGCGTACGCGCGACCATCCGGTTCTTCTTCGAGTCCGACTCGGTCGAGCGGCCGGTGTGCGTCGCCGACTACGTGCAGTTCTTCACGCTCTGAACGGCCGAGGCCGGCTACGACCTGGCTCGCAGCACGGCGATGGCCGACCGGCTGAGCACGTCGCGCAGGTCGTCCTCGGGAATGCTGACCTGGTGGAAGAGCGTCGACTGGATCGCGCCGATCGCTGTGTGGGTGAGGGTCCTCGCCATCGACTCGTCGAGCGACGCGTCGAGCTCACCGAGCAGGTGCACCCACTCCTCGATGTAGAGGCGCTGCTTGCGGCGCAGCCGGACCTGGTCGTCCTGCGGCAGGTTCTGGATCTCGTTGTGGTAGACCTGCGCGAGATGCCGCTTCGCCACCACGAAGTCCACCTGGCCGGCGATCAGCTTGTCGAGCGCCTCGTGCAGATCGGGGGTGTTCTCCACCGCAACCCGGCCGTCCTCGAGCAACGCGTCGATGACCTGCTCGAAGAGCACGACCAGGATCGCGGCCTTGCTGTCGAAATGCCGGTAGATACCGGAACCCGTGATGCCCGCGCGTTCGCCGATGTCGGCCATCGACACGGAGTGGAACCCGTTGCCTGCCAGCAGCCCGGCGGCTGCCTCCAGGATCTTCTCCTTGCGAGCGGGGTCGCGAGTGCGTTGGACCATCGGCTACCTCCGTCGACCTTCGAGAACGCCCTGGGGCGTGTGGTGCGGGGATGTTAGCAGTTATTCACTCCTTCCCACCATCGGAAAGCGGGTAAGGCTCAGAACTCTTGGATCTTGTCAGGCATTGCCGCAGTTAGTTAATACCCGATAACATTCGGGAGTCCTTCCGCTTACCAGGAACAGGTGTCATGGACTTCGAGATGAGCGCCCACGCGGCGGAGCTGCACGAGCGGCTCGACGACTTCCTCTCCACGGTGGTGATCCCCGCGGAGGCTCGCTACCAGGCGGAGATCGAGGAGTCCGGCGACCCGCACTTCGTGCCACCGGTGCTGGCCGAGCTGCAGCAGGAGGCCCGGGCCCGGGACCTCTGGAACCTCTTCCTTCCTCATCACACGCCGTGGTCGACTCCGCTGTCGAACACCGACTACGCGCCGTTGGCGGAGCTCACCGGCAGGTGCTTCATCGCCCCCGAGGTCCTGAACTGCTCACCGCCCGACGCCGGCAACATGGAGCTGTTGTCGGTCTTCGGCACCCCCGAGCAGAAGTCGAGGTGGCTCGAGCCGCTGCTCGAGGCGAGGATCCGGTCCTGCTTCGCCATGACCGAGCCCGAGGTCGCCAGCTCTGATGCCACGAACATCTCGCTGAGCATCGAGAGGGACGGCGACGAGCTCGTGCTCAACGGCAGGAAGTGGTGGATCACGGGCGCGGCCGACCCTCGCTGCGAGGTCGCGTTCGTGGTCGGGCGCAGCAACCCGGACGCCGCGCGTCACCGCCAGCACAGCGTCGTCCTGGTCCCGATGGACGCGCCCGGCGTGGAGCTCGGACGCAGCCTCACGACGTTCGGGTTCATGGACCGGGAGGGCCACAACGAGCTCTCCTTCACCGACGTACGCGTGCCGGTCGGCAACCTCCTCGGCGATGAGGGGGCCGGGTTCGCGGTGGCCCAGGCGCGGCTCGGACCGGGCCGCATCCACCACGGCATGCGCGCCATCGGGGCGGCCGAGCGCGCGCTCGAGCTGATGTGTCGGAGGGTCAGCTCCCGGATCGCGTGGGGTCGTCCACTGGCGGAGCAGGGCGTGGTCCGCGAGTGGATCGCCCGGTCGCGGATGGAGATCGAGCAGAGCCGCTTGCTGATCCTCAAGGCTGCGTGGACGATCGACCAGGTGGGCGCGAAGGGGGCGCAGAACGAGATCGCCATGATCAAGGTGGCCGCCCTGGCCACCGCTCAGAATGTCATCGACCGCTCCATCCAGGCGCACGGAGCGATGGGCGTCGGCCCAGACGTCCCGCTGTCCGCGATGTACACCATCAACCGGTGGCTGCGGATCGGGGACGGGCCGGACGAGGTGCACCTTCGGTCGATCGCGCGCACCGAGCTGGCCCGCTACAGCGAGTGAGGCGTACGCCGTGGTGACCGCCAACGGGAGGGATGTACCTCGCGACCTGCAGGGGTGGGCGGAGGACCGCTACGGCCGCGAGGTCACCGTGCAGGACGTCGCCAGGATGCCCGGGCACTCCGGCATCAGCTTCGGCTTCACCGTGGTCGGCCGGGGGCTGCGCGACGAGCTGATCCTGCGGGTGCCGCCCATCGGCGTCCGGCACAGCAACAACCTCGACGTGGTCCGGTTCGCGCCCGTGCTCCGGCTCGCCCACGACGCCGGCGTACCTGTCCCCGAGGTCAGGGCCGCGTCGCACGACGAGCGCTGGTTCGGCACTCCCTACCTGGTGGTCACCCGGGTCGACGGCGCTCCCCTGCCCGACATCTTCGAGCAGGGCCAGAGCTACCCCGCGCGAACCGTGGTGGACGCGATCTTTCGACAGGCGGTCGACGCGCTGGCACAGATCCACGCTCTTCCGGTGCAGCCACTGGTCGACGCCGATTGGGCGGTGCCCGCCACCCGGGCGGAGGACATCGCCCAGTGGGTGCCGCTGCTGCTCAAGTCGGAAGTGCCGGGCGAGATCGCCCGGACCCAGGAGCTGGGCGCCGAGCTGCTGCGCACCGCGCCGGCGACGGCCGACCCGCACGTGGTCCACGGCGACTTCTACAGCAACAACTGGATGATCGACCGCGAGCGGCTCACGGCGGTGCTCGACTGGGAGAACACGACCCTCAACGATCCCGGCTGGGATCTCGGCTGGCTGGCGACGATCTACGACCCTCGGTGCTGGGGACCGGGTCGGGCCGGGTCGATGACGTGGCACCCCGGGCCCGAGCAGTTCTACGAGTGGTACGAAGCGGCGTCGGGTCTGAGCCTGCAGCGGCCGCACTGGTACCACGCGCTGATGTGTTACCGCCTTGCTGCGATCACTCCGTCGAAGGTGCGGCTGCACCGGACCGGCAAGCGCGTCGACCCGATCTGGGAGCTGTTCGCAGAAGCGATCCCCTACCAGCTCGAGCGGGCTTTCGACCTGCTCAGGCAGGACCGGCCATGACCACGGTCCACGCCACCCGGCGAGTGGTGAGGATCGATGAGTTCGGGGGGCCGGAGCAGCTCGTCGTCCGCTCCGAGCCGATGCCGGTGCCCGGGCCGGGTGAGGTGCTGGTCGCGATCGGCGCCGCCGGGGTCAACTTCGCCGACACGATGGTCAGGCGAGGTGAGTACCGCAAGGACCAGACCACGCCGCACGTGCCCGGCATGGAAGCTGCCGGCGTCGTCGTGCGCTCCGGCCCGGGTGCGCGGCTGGCCGAAGGAACCCCCGTTGCGCTCTTCCTCGAGGCTGGCGGAGGCTACGCCGACCATGTCGTCGTCGCCGAGACTCTGGCCTTCGCGGTCGACGTACCGCTGACACACGCGCAGGTGGCCGGGGCGTTCCTGCAGGGAGTCACTGCCTGGTACGCCCTGCACCGCTACGGCCGGGTCGGCGACGGCGACGCCGTCCTGGTCCCCGGCGCCACCGGTGGTTTGGGAGGCTGGACCGTCCAGCTGGCGCTCGAGGCCGGGGCGACCGTGACCGCCCTCGCGTCGACCGACGAGAAGCGGGCGGCGGCGATCAACCAGGGCTGTGCGGCGGCGTTCGACCCGGGCGACCCTGACCTGCGAGACCGGCTGAGGGAGGTCGCGCCAGGTGGCTTCGACGTCATCGTGGATGGCGTGGGCGGACCCCTCTTCGGTCAGATCCTGCCGGCGCTGGCGCGCAGCGGCCGTTACGTCGTGGCCGGCTCGGCCACCCAGTCCCCGGCGATGCTGGACGTCCGGCACCTGTTGCCGCGAGGGCAGACCGTGGCGGGCTTCGTGGTCCGCAACGTGATCGACCTCGACCCGCGGGAGCCCGCGCTGGCGCTCTCCGAGGTGCTCGGCCGACTGGCCGACGGGCGCGTGAAGATGCCCGTCACCGTGCTGCCTCTGTCGGATGCGGCGCAGGCCCACGAGCTGATCGAGAGCCGCGCAGTGGTGGGCAAGCTGGTGCTCGACCCCTCGGGCTGAGCCGGTGCCCTAGTCGCGGGAGCGGGCGAGCAGGTCGCCGAGAGCGGCGTAGGCCTCGGCGTGGTCGAGGCCGGTGGCCTGCTGGATCGCACCACGCTGGATCGACTCCATGACGAGCGCCGCGACGGCTCCGACGAAGTGCGGGTCGGTGGTCGAGGTGGCGGGCAGCGCCGACTCGACCAGCTCGCGGACACGGTCGGCGGCGGCCTCGGTGTTGCGCCGGTAGATCGAGCGCGCCGGAGCGAAGCCCTCGACGTCACGGATGAACGCCTGGCCGGCGGGGGTCAGCTCCTCGGCGATGGCCTGCAGGTAGCCGAGCAGGCGGTCCTCGTCGGTGTGCGCCCGCGCGGCGGTGGCCTCGACCCGCTCGGTGGCGGTCTTGAAGAAGTGGCGGACCGCTGCGGTGACGATCTGCTCCTTGCTCGGCGCCACGGCGTACAGCGTGGACTTCGAGCAGCTCAGGCGCGTTGCCATCTCGGCGACGCCGAGGTGCGCGAACCCCTCATCGAGGAAGATCTCGATGAGTCCGTCGAGTACCTGCTCGGCCCGCCCCCGAGGACGCGCGCGAACCAGATCGGAGGTGGGCACGGAGCCATTGTCGCAGATGAAACCCCCTGGAGTACCGGATTACGCTCCTTGGTACTGCCAGGGGTACTCTGAGGGCATGCCTCCAGTCGATCGCCTTCTCCTCACCTCCGAAGCCGAAGACTTCCTCGCCGTCGCCCGCTCGATCGTCGCCAAGGACCTCCGTCCGCGGGTCGACGAGGCCGAGCGCAACGGCGAGTTCCCGCGCGACGTGTTCCGCACGCTCGGCCACGCGGGCCTGCTCGGGCTGCCCTATCCCGAGGAGCTCGGCGGCGGGGGCCAGCCCTACGAGATCTATCTCCAGATCCTCGAGGAGGTTGCCGGCGGCTGGGCCAGCGTCGGCGTCGGCACCAGCGTGCACGCGCTGTCGTGCTTCCCGCTCTACACGGCCGGCACCGACGTACAGAAGAAGGAGTGGCTGCCGGACATGCTCGGCGGCGACCAGCTCGGCGCCTATTGCCTCTCGGAGGCGCACGCCGGCTCCGACCCGGCGGCGATGCGCACCCGCGCGGTGCGCGACGGCGACGAGTACGTCATCAACGGCGAGAAGGCCTGGACCACCCACGGTGGCGAGGCCGACTTCTACACCGTGATGGCCCGTACGTCGGACGACGGCGCCCGCGGCATCTCCTGCTTCCTGGTCCCCTCCGACACTCCCGGCCTGACCGCCGACTACCCCGAGAGCAAGATGGGCCTGACCGGCTCGACGACCGCGACGATGATGTTCAAGGACGTGCGGGTCTCGGCCCACCGGCGGATCGGCGAAGAGGGCGAAGGCCTCTCGATCGCCCTGGCCGGCCTCGACAACGGCCGGCTCGGCATCGCGGCCGTCGCCACCGGTGTGGCGCAGGCCGCGCTCGACGTCGCGGTCAAGTACGCCCAGGAGCGGGAGACCTTCGGCAAGCCGATCATCGACCACCAGGGCCTGGCCTTCCTGCTCGCCGACATGGACGCCGCCATCCAGTCCGCGCGGGCGACGTACCTCGCCGCCGCTCGGCTCCGCGACGCCGGCCGCCCGTTCGGCCGCGAGGCGTCGATCGCCAAGCTGGTCGCCACCGACAACGCCGCGAAGGTCACCTCGGACGCCGTGCAGGTGCTCGGCGGCGCCGGCTACACCAAGGACTTCCCGGTCGAGCGCTACATGCGCGAGACGAAGGTGATGCAGATCTTCGAGGGCACCAACCAGATCCAGCGCCTGATCATCGCGAGGGCACTGGACAGGGCTGCGTCCTAGACGGGACCGACGCCACCGAGATCAACCGCCCCGTTCGGAACCTGACCCACCCGCCGAGGTCCTACCGCTTTCCCCGACCGAACATCCGGCCCAACCGTTCGGCCACAGACCTCGCCGGCTTGATCTCGATCAAGGTCGACCTTTCGGGCAGCGGAAGGTTGGCCGCCTGCTCCGCGGAGAGTGTCGTGCAGACGTAGGTGGTGTAGATCGAGCCGATCTGATCGGCGTCGACGAACCGGGTGCCTTCCGCCGTCTGGACGAGGATGCCGTCAAACACCGAGACCTTCTCGTCGACCAGCACCGCCTGTACCGAGGCGAAGTGGTGCCCGTCGCTCGTCTGCACCGGCGTGCCCGGTCGGAGCGCGGTGTAGGCAATTGGGTGCTCATGCGCTTCAGGCATGCACCGACCCTACGGACGCCCCGCAACAACTGCGACGACGACGCAGCCCACTCGAAGACGAGGAGCGATGGCCTGGAGTCAGGTACGGACTGTCGCCAGTGGCTCCCCACCTTGAAGGGCGTAGCGTCCCTGTAGTGAGAGCCACCGGCATCACTTCCAGTGTGTGGGCATGGGTGACTGCCGGGATCGCCGCGTTGACCACGGCCGCGTATCTGGCACTGATAGCGGCTGAAGGCAACAACACGTTCGGGGACGTGCTTCCGTGGGCTGCGCTCATGCTGGTCGGCACCGGCGCTGCGGCGGCTGCAGCGATCACGCCTGAAGACAGCCCCCGCAAAGCGTTCGCGCTCACAGCAACGGTTGTCTTGGCCATGAGCGGCTTAGCGAGCATGTTCAGTGTCGGCATGGGATTCCTGGCGGCCTCCGTAGCTGCTGGCATAGCGCTTGCGTGCGCACAGCCGCCAAGTCGGATTGGTCAGCCGTAATACAAGCCGGTCTGCCGCAGCTCGACGCTGATACCGCTGAGCGCACACTCATCACGGCTCACTGGCGGCAAGGCAGGGATGAAGGGAACCTGGGCCCGGGCCGCCTCGTCAGAAGGACATCCAACGGAAGGGATGACCTAGTGCCGTTTCTCGTGATCCGGCTCCTGGCGGTTGCGACCATGCTCGCGTTGACAGCTTGTTCACCAGACGGTCAGGTCACTTACCCGGCTGGTGGTGACTGCACGAGCCGCTACGAAGACCTGGCCCACGCGGCAACCCGCGAAGACCTGGACAGTCGTCTGACATCAAAGGTTGATCCCACGATCGTTGGCCTTCGAATCCAAGGCAAGGCCCCGGCCAGCGGCCAAGACCATCAGCCCGCGGAGATCGTTGACTTGCTGAACGCGCGAAAGCGCCGCGTCATGCAGATCGAGGTATTCCAGCTAGCCGATGGGCAGTGGTACGCCGGTCGCTGGATGCAGTGCATCGACTAGTCCCGAAACGATGCACATCCGCTCACGCCGATCAGCGTTCTTGCCACGGCGGGCCGAGATGGGCTCGCACCGAGGCACGCGTTGGTTCGACCGATTGCCGATTGTCTGAAGTGGTCTGCATCTCGGCCTACGTTCGTCGGTGGAAGGTGACTTTGCCGTTGGGGTGGTGGGTGGTGTCGTAGCGGGTGTCGTGGGCTCGTCGGTGGTGGGTGGGGCAGAGCCAGATGCCGTCGCGGTTGGTGGGTCCGCCTTTGCTCCAGGGCAGGGGGTGGTGGGCTTCGCACATCGACGCGGGCATATCGCAGCCATCGGCGGTGCAGCCGCCTTGTTCGATGGTGAACACCAGCCGCTGGTCGTTGTTGTGGAAGCGTTTCTTGGTGCCGAGGTCGAGGACCTTGGACTTGCCGTCCATGACGGCGGGGAGGATGCCGTGGCGGCAGGCCAGGCGGCGGGCGGCGGCGGGGCTGATCCGGTCGCCGGTGTCGAGGAGGCCGGCCTGCTGGAGGTCGTCGAAGAGGACTTGGTGGTCGATGGTGACCACGACGGTGGCGTTCATGCCGCCGGCCTTGGGGAGCTTTTCGACCGGGTAGCGGTCGATGTAGGCCATGAACGCCAGCCCGGCCCGGTGTGGGGTCGCCGCGGACAGGTCGGGTTCTTGGCCGACCGCGGACAGGTGGCGAGGCGACATCAGCGCCTGGAGGGCCTTCTTGATCTTCGCGGCGTACTCGGTGGGGACGGTGAACTTGCCGTGGGTCTTGCCGTGCCCGTCGTCGTGCATCCGGAACATCGCGGCTGCTTCGGCGGCTTGCTCTTCCTTCTCCAGCAGTTTGGCTTCGTGGGCGTCGGCTGCGGCCGGGTCGATGACGGCGTAGATCTGTTTGCCCAGGATCCGCAGTGCTTTGGCGTCGTGGTCGGCGGCTTGGTCGAGCAGCCAATGCTCTGCCTTGGGCTTCACCCAGGGTCCGGCGTCGTTCGGGAGTGCGTCGACCGCATGCACGATGACTGCGGCTTGGTCGACCAGCACCTTCCCGCCCGCGAGTGCTCGGCGTACCGACTCGTGCATCTCGGTGTCGAGGGCTTGGGCGAGCTTGAGGTCGCGGTGGGCGCCGGTCCGGGTCAGCTTGGTCTCATGTGCCCACCAGTTCGCGGTCGAGGTCGCACCGGACTCGTCACCGACCCGATTCTTCTCGCCGTGGGCTGCGACCCGCAGCTTCAGCTCGGCCAGGCGGGCCTCGGCCCGGGTCAGCTCGCGCAGCGTCGACCGGGTTTCCTCGTCGGTCATGGACCACGTCGACTGGCCGACCAGCTCATCGAAAGTCTCGTGCAATTCGGCAGCAGCGACCGTGATCGGGTGTCCCCGATGCCTGGTCGATGCGGTGCTCGTCATGGATCAAATCCAAGCACCGACCACGGACAGTGCCGGCCCGGATTTAGGGGTTATCCACCGGTCCCGTGGTCACGGTCGGATAACGAGTTTCCCCTTATTCCACAGGGGTTTCGAGGCTCGTCGCTGGCGCTCCTCGCACCTCAACCACCGTGGCCCAACCATCAGTTCCCTACCCGAGCCGACCACAGGTCGGCGTCGTCCCGATAGGCGCGCAGTTCCCGGCCGGAGCCGGGCCTGTCAAGGGCGCGAAGCGGCGAAGCGAACCCTTGACAGGCCGGCGGAGGCCGCATCGTTGCGCCTTCGGGAGGACGACGGCCACCCCGAGGAACGGTGAGTCTCAGGTGGTTTCGAGTCTCAGCTCGACGTCGAGCCGGTCGGCCAGCTCGTCGTAGGAGATGCCGAACGTCTCGGTGACCACGACGCCGTCCGGACCGAGGTCGAAGGTGGCGACGTCGGTGTAGACCCGGTTGACGCAGCCGATGCCGGTGAGCGGGTAGGTGCACTCCGGCACCAGCTTGGGGGTGCCGTCCTTGGCGAACAGCGACATCATCACGAAGACCTGCTTGGCGCCGATGGCGAGGTCCATGGCGCCGCCGACGGCGGGGATCGCATCGGGTTCACCGGTGTGCCAGTTGGCCAGGTCGCCGGTCGCGGAGACCTGGAAGGCGCCGAGCACGCAGACGTCGAGGTGGCCGCCGCGCATCATCGCGAAGGAGTCGGCGTGGTGGAAGTACGACGCCCCCGGCAGCTCGGTGACCGGCATCTTGCCGGCGTTGGTCAGGTCGGGGTCGACCTGGTCGCCGGTGGCGGCGGGACCCATGCCGAGCATGCCGTTCTCGGTGTGCAGCACCACGCCGGAGCCCGGGCGCAGGTGGTCGGCGACGGTGGTGGGCTGGCCGATGCCGAGGTTGACGAACGACCCGTCGGGGATGTCGCGGGCGACCAGCGCGGCCAGCTCGTCCTTGCTGAGAGCTCATGCGGACACCACCCGGTCGACGTAGATCCCCGGCGTGACCACGGCCTCGGGGTCGATCGCGCCGACCTCGACGATCTCGCGCACCTGGGCGACCACGGTGGTCGCGGCGGTCGCCATCACCGGGCCGAAGTTGCGGGCGGTCTTGCGGTAGACCAGGTTGCCGGCGCGGTCGGCGTGATGGGCGCCGATCAGGGCCAGGTCGCCCTGGATGGGGTACTCCAGGAGGTAGCGGCGGCCGTCGATCTCGCGCTCCTCCTTGCCGTCGGCCAGCGGGGTGCCGACGCCGGTGGGACAGAAGAACGCCCCGATCCCGGCACCCGCGGCCCGCATCCGCTCGGCGAGGTTGCCCTGCGGCACCACCTCGAGCTCGATCTTCCCCTCGCGGTACAGGGCGTCGAAGACCCACGAGTCGGACTGGCGCGGGAACGAGCAGACCATCTTCCGGACCCGCCCGGCAGCGAGCAGCGCGGCCAGCCCGGTGTCGCCGTTGCCGGCGTTGTTGGACACGACGGTCAGGTCGGTCGCGCCGTGCCGGATCAGGGCGTCGATCAGGTCGACCGGCATGCCAGCCATCCCGAAGCCGCCGATCAGCACGGTCGAGCCGTCCTCGACGCCGGCCACCGCTTCGTCGGTCGTCTCGCAGACGATCACGTGACGTTCTCCAACACCACGGCCAGCGCCTGGCCGACCCCTATGCAGATCGCGGCGACACCGTAGCGGCCGCCTTCGTCGCGCAGCCGGTGGGCCAGGGTGCCGAGGATGCGCGCGCCGGAGGCGCCCAAGGGGTGGCCGATCGCGATCGCGCCACCGCGGGCGTTGACGATCTCGGGGTCGATCTTCCAGGCGTCGACGCAGGCGATGGACTGCACCGCGAACGCCTCGTTGAGCTCCACCGCGGACACGTCGGCCCAGGTGATGCCGGCCCGGCCCAGCGCCTTGTCCGCCGCCTCGACTGGCGCGAAGCCGAAGTCCTGCGGCAGCAGTGCATGTGCGCCACGGCCGGCGATGCGGGCCAGCGGCTGGACCCCGACATCGGCGCCCTCGCTGGCGATCAGCACCGCCGAGGCACCGTCGTTGAGCGGCGAGGCGTTGCCCGGCGTGATCGTGCCCCCCTGATTGGCGTCGCGGAACGCCGGCTTCAGGCCGGCCAGCTTCTCCGCGGTCGACCCCGCCCGGATGCCTTCGTCGCGGGTCAGGTCGACGCCGTCGACCGGGACCACGAGGTCGTCGTAGAACCCCGCCTCCCAGGCGGCGTGGGCCAGCTGGTGCGAGCGCGCCGCGAACTCGTCCTGCCGCTCCCGGGAGATGCCGAACCGCTCCGCCAGCAGCTCGTTGGCCTCCCCCAGCGACACCGTCCACTCCGCCGGCATCCGGTCGTTGACCAGCCGCCAACCGAGGGTGGTCGAGACGGCCGTGACGTTGCCGGGCGGGAACGCCTTCGACGGCTTGGGCAGCACCCACGGCGCGCGGGTCATCGACTCCACGCCACCGGCCACGACCACGTCGGCGTCGCCCGTCTCGATCGTCCGCGAGGCGATCATCGCGGCGTCGAGGCTCGAGCCGCAGAGACGGTTGACCGTGGTGGCGGGCACCGAGACCGGTAGTCCGGCAAGCAGCACCGCCATCCGGCCGACGTTGCGGTTGTCCTCGCCGGCCTGGTTGGCACAGCCCCAGACCACGTCGCCGATGCCGCCCGGGTCGAGCGAGGGGGCCTTGGCCAGCACCCCGTTGAGCGCGACCGCGGCCAGGTCGTCTGGTCGTACGTCCGCCAGCGCACCGCCGAACCTGCCGAACGGCGTGCGGGTGGCGGCGTACAGGAAGGCAGAGGTCACGACACTCCTAGGTTCGGGTGGACAATGTTCGTATGTCGAACGTTCGTCCGCTTCGTGAACATTCTACGTCGGGAGAACCACCACGTCGAACGCGGCCCGCGTCCAGCTGCCGGCGACCGTCCGGCGGCCGGGGTCGTCGTCGGGTGGGGGTGTCCCGGCCGGCTGCTCGACGAAGTCGACGACCAGCGACTCCTTGACCCCGAAGACGGCATCGCTGTCCTGGTAGGCATCGCCGCGCACGAAGATGTGGGTCACCAGCCGGTGGTAGCCGTCTGCCGCCACCATGAAATGCAGGTGCGCCGCCCGCATCGCGCCCCGCCCGCCCGCGCTCAGCAGGTCGCCGACCGGACCGTCGTGCGGGATGGGGTACGGCGTGGGAGTGACGGCCCAGAAGCCGTAGCGGCCCTCGTCGTCGGCGAAGAGGTGGCCGCGGCCGTGGGTGCGGTCGTCGGGATGCTGCACGTCGTACATCCCCTCGTCGTCGGCCTCCCAGACGTCGATCCGAGCTCCGGCGACAGGCGTGCCGTCGGTGCTGCGGACGGTCCCGGACACCCAGCACGGCTGGCCGCTGGCACCGTGCGCGATGTCACCGCCGATAGGGATCTCGGGCGAACCCTCCACGAAGAACGGCCCGAACACCGTCGCCTCGGTGGCATCCGGGTGGGCCGGCTGGTTGACCCCGATCGTCAGCATCGACAGGCCGAGCACGTCGGACAGCAGGATGAACTCCTGCCGCTTGTCGTCGGTGATGTCGCCGGCGCGCTTGAGGAAGTCGATGGCCGCCTCCCACTCCGCCTCGGTCAGCCCGACCTCGCGCACCAGATCGTGGCTATGTCGGACCAGGCTCTCCATCAGCTGCCGGAACCGCGGAGTCGCCGCTCCGGCGAAGCTTGCGATGACCTGGTCGGTGAGGGCGGCGGTATCGGTCATCGAACGTTCCTCTCGTCGAGGTCGGTGCTGACGGACATGGCAGTGGCGACCACCGCGTCGACGTACTCCTTCGGGAGCTTGGGATGCCGGTGCGTGGACGTCGAGATGTTGATGGCCGCGACCACGCCGGTGCCGTCGTGCACGGGCGCGGCGACCGAGCAGAGCCCGGGCTCGAGCTCCTGGTCGACCAGGGCCCAGCCCTGCTTGCGCACTCGCTTGAGCTCGGCCCGTAGCTTCGCGGGATCGTGGATGGTGCGCGGGGTGAGCGAGGTGAGATCCGTGGCCGCGAGGTAGGCGGCCAGGTCGTCCTCCGGCAGGGCGGCCAGCAGGACCCGCCCCATCGAGGTGGCGTACGCCGGGAACCGGGTGCCCACCGTGATGCCGACGGTCATGATCCGCGTGGTGGCCACGCGGGCGACGTACACGATGTCGGAGCCGTCGAGCACCGCGGCCGACGTCGACTCGCCCACCTGGGCGGTGAGGCGCTCGAGGTGCGGCTGGACGAGCTGCGGCAGCCCGAGACCGGAGAGGTACGCCGTGCCGAGCCGCAGCACCTGCGGCGTCAGCGTGAACTGCTTGCCGTCGAAGCGCATGTAGCCGAGCTCGACGAGCGTGTGCAGGAAGCGCCGGGCGGTCGCGCGGCTCAGGCCGGCGCGGGTCGCGATCGCGCTCAGCGTCATGGCGGCGTGGTCGGCGTCGAACGCCGTGATCACCTCGAGCCCGCGGGCCAGCGACTGGACGAACTCGTCGCCCGGGACGCGCCTGGTCTCCGCGTCGGCCATGCCTCGAGCCTAGGACCTCTCCTCGTCGAGCACCGCCTGGGCGATCCGGAAGGCGGTGTTGGCGTCGGGGACGCCGCAGTAGATCGCGGTCTGCAGCAGCAGCTCCTTGATCTCGTCGACGGTGACGCCGTTGGTGCGGGCGGCCCGCAGGTGCAGCGCGAGCTCCTCGTGGTGGCCGCGGGCGACCAGGGCGGTGAGGGTGATCAGCGAGCGGCTGCGCCGGTCGAGGCCGGGCCGGGTCCAGATGCCGCCCCAGGCGTACTGGGTGATGAAGTCCTGGAAGTCGCGGGTGAGGTCGGTGGCTCCGGCGGTGGCGCGGTCGACGTGGGCGTCGCCGAGCACCTCGCGGCGCACGGCCATGCCGGCGTCGCGGACCTCCTGCACGGTGCGGAGACCCTCGGCCGGCCCTTCGCCGAGGGCGTGGCGGCGGATCAGCCGGGCGACCTCCTCGGGCGCCTCGGCCGGGGCCAGGTGGGCGACGTCGTCGAGCTCGACGAGCTGCCCGTTACGTACGCCGTCGGCGATCGCGGCCAGAGCCGGCTGTCGGCGTCGCGGGGTCGTGGGCCCCGGCGACCGCGAGCACCGGCGCGCTCGATCTCGGAGAGCCGGTCGCGGACGTCGAAGTCGCGCAGCGCCGCGCACACCTGCACGTAGCCCTCGTCGGCGGCGTCGCGCAGGGCATGCAGCAGCGCGCTGCCCGATCTCCGGCTGTCGGTCGAGGAAGCCCGGGCGCGAACCACCGCTCGACCGTGCCCGGCACCAGCGCCGGCGGTGCCGGACGACCGCACCTGCTCGATCCGGCTCGACCAGCTCGCCTCGTCGCCGATCCTGGCGCCGGTGCACACCAGCACCGCGTCGCGCACGCGAGCCGGCGCGTCGAGCAGCAGCTGCAGGCCGACCGCGCCGCCGACCGAGTCGCCGGCGTACGAGAAGGAGCCTGCGACCTCGCCGCGCTCGGCCAGGACGTCGTCGACCACCGCGAGCACGCCGGCTGCGAGCTCGGCCATCGTGAACGGCTCCTCGGGGACGGACCGGTTGTGGCCGTGGCCGGGCAGGTCCCAGGCGAGCACGTCGAAGCGCGTCGGTGAGGTCGGGCGACGCAGGCCGTCCACAGGGTCGCGGCCGAGGTGCCGAGCGAGGGGCCGAGCACGAGCAGCGGCAGCTCGGCCCGGTGCTCGGCTCCGCTCATCCGGACGGCGGTGATGCTGGGGGTCACGCGGTCTCCTCCAAGTGGCGTGCGTGGCCCGGGCGAGCACGGCGTCGACCAGCTCGCCGGCGGCGCCGAGGTAGTCGCCGACGGGCTCGTGCCCGGCGAGCTCGGCCATCGCGCGCTGCTCGGCGCCGGACGTCGTCGCGCGCGGCCGTCGAGGGTGGCGGCCATCCGGTCGGGATGGACCCGCAGCTCCGTCGACCAGGTCGGCGGTCTGGGCGCCGGCGACCAACGTGCGGCGCACGAGCAGTCGCGCAGCGTGTCCCACTCGACGTGCCAGGCGCCGTCGGCCCGCTCGTCGACCTGCTCGGCCGCGGCGAGGTGCAGGGTGGCGGCGAGCTGGGGCGTGGTCAGCGCGGCGCGGCGGACCAGCGTCGAGAGCACGGGGTTGGCCTTGTGCGGCATGGTCGACGAGCCGCCGCCGACCCCCTCGCTCAGCTCGCCGATCTCGGGCCGCGACAGCGTGAGCACGTCGCTCGGCGATCCGGCCCCAGGCGTCGGTGCAGGCGACCAGGGCGTCGGCGATCCGGGTGACCGGGCGCCGCGCGGTGTGCCACGGCGGCGCGTCGGCCAGGCCGAGCGCCCTGCGCCAGCCGCGGCTCGCGCCGCCGGCCGGATCGCGGCCCAGCTCGACGATGGCGGCCTGGGTGCCGGCGGCGCCGCCGACCTGCACGGGGAAGGTCAGCCGGCTCGAGGTCGTCGCAGGCGTCGAGCACTCCGGTCAGCCAGGCGCGGCCTTGAGGCCGAACGTGGTCGGCACGGCGTGCTGGGTCAGGGTGCGCGCCACCATCGGGGTGTCCCGGTGCGTCACGGCCAGCTCGGCCAGGCGCTCGGACGAGCCGGCGCAGCTCGGTGACGAGCGTCGGCGACCGCGTCGCGCACCATCGTCATCAGCGCGGAGTCGACGACGTCCTGGCTGGTCAGGCCGCGGTGCAGCCAGCGGGCCGCCTCCGGCTGTCGCGCCGCTAGCCCGGCGCGCAGGCTCGAGACCAGCGCGATGACCGGGTTGCCGCCGGACTCGATGTCCACGAGCGCCACCGCGACCGTCGAGCCAGTCGTCGAGGTCGACCGTGCAGGCTCGACGCCCTCGACCCCGAGCACCGTCGAGCCAGGCCTCCTCGACGGCGACCATCGCCTCGAGGAACGTCGCGTCGGCGTCAGGTGGTCGCCGGCGCGGTCGTCGCCCGGCCAGAAGAGGTCGCTCACCAGGTCAGTGTCGCGGATAGGTGAGGAAGACGGTCTCGCCCTCGCCCTGCAGCCGGACGTCGAAGACGAACCCGGTCTCGTCGCGCGCGGCGATCAGCGTCTCCCGGCGCTCGGACGGCAGCGAGGCGAGCAGCGGGTCGGCGGCGAGCACCGCGTCGTCGCCGGGCAGGTAGACCCGGGTGAACAGCCGGTCGAGCAGGCCGCGCGCGAACACCGTCAGCGCGAAGAACGCCGCCGCGCCAGGCTCAGCGGGGCCAGGAGCACCGTCGTGAACGCTGTAGCGGCCCTCGTCGTCGGTCGCGGCCCGGCCCCAGCCGGTGAACGTGAACCCGTCGCGGCGCAACGAACCCGGCTGCTGCGCGGATCACCCCGTCGGGCGTCGGCCTGCCAGAGCTCGAGCAGCGCGTCCGGCACCGGGTCGCCGGCGCCGTCGAGGACCCGGCCGTGCAGCCGGACGGCGTCGGGGTGGCCGGCGGGCACCAGCTCCGGCCCGCCGTCGTACGGCAGCGCGTAGGCGAAGAACGGGCCGACGGTCTGGCCGGGCGTGGGGGCGAGCGTCATGCCGTCGTCCTCCATCGCGGGTGCGGTGGCTGCCGGTGAGCACGATGTCCCAGCGGTAGCCGGTGCACCACTCGTGCTGGGTGACGTCGTGGTCGTAGCTCGCCACGAGGCGCTCGCGCGCCTTCGGGTCGACGATCGACTGGTAGATCGGGTCGAGCGCGAAGAGCGGGTCGCCCGGGAAGTACATCTGGGTCACCATCCGCTGGGTGAACTCCGTGCCGAACAGCGAGAAGTGGATGTGCGCCGGCCGCCAGGCGTTGCGGTGGTTCTTCCACGGGTACGGGCCCGGGCTTGATCGTGGTGAACGAGTAGGTGCCGTCGGCGTCGGTCAGGCAGCGGCCCGCGCCGGTGAAGTTGGGGTCGATCGGCGACGGGTGCTGGTCGCGCTGGTGGATGTAGCGACCGCCCGGCGTTGGCCTGCCAGATCTCCACGAGCTGGTGGCGCACCGGCCGTCCGTCACCGTCGACCACGCGACCGGTCACGATCATCCGCTCGCCGATCGGCTCGCCGGCGTGCTGGATCGTGAGGTCGGCCTCGAGCGGGTCGATGTCGCGCTCGCCGAACGCCGGCGCCCACAGCTCGACCCCCTCGGGGTCGACGGGATGCAGGGCCTTGGTGGGGTGGCGCAGCAGGCTGCTGCGGTACGGCGGGTAGTCGAGGTGCGGCTGCGGCTCCGTGCCGTCGGACTCCGCTGCGATCTCCGCGATCTCGTCGCAGATCTCGCGCCTGGCTCACCAGTCTCGGTCACGCCGAGCACGCTACGACGAGATCCGACGACGCCAACGCCCGGACTTCCACTGACCGGAAGGGCGGGCTGTTGCCCGTGCTGTGATCGCTGCCACGGTGGAGGAGCTCAGACCTTCTCGGAAGGAAGACGCATGACCAGCACCTCTCCATCGACATCGACCACCGCCGGCTCCGCACTCGACGCCCGCCCGGGCGGCTTCTGGCCGGTCCTGCTCTGCTGGATCGCGGTGGCCCTCGACGGCTTCGACCTGGTCGTCATCGGCGCCGTGATCCCGACCCTGAAGGCCACCGGTGACCTCGGCTTCACCGCGGCCAGCCTCACCACGGCGTCCACGATCGGCCTGGTCGGCGTCGGCATCGGCGCGGTCACGATCGGCCCGCTCGCGGACCGGTTCGGCCGGCGGGTCAGCCTGATCTCGAGCATCGCGGTGTTCTCCGTGCTCACGATCGCGATCGCGTTCGCGCAGGACGTCACCCAGTTCACCGTGCTCCGCTTCCTGGCCGGCCTCGGGCTCGGCGCCTGCCTGCCGACCGCCCTCGCCTACATGAGCGAGCACGCCAGCCCGGGCCGTGGTGGCTCGGCGGTCACCCGGATGATGACGGGCTACCACGTCGGCGCCGTGCTCACCGCGCTGCTGGCGCTGTGGCTGATCGACGCCTACGGCTGGGAGTCGATGTTCGTCGTCGGCGGCGTCGCCGGGCTGCTGGCGCTGCCCGTGCTGTGGGCGAAGCTGCCCGAGTCGGAGACCTATCTCCAGGCCGTCGCGGACAAGAAGAGCGGCACCTCGAGGGTGGCGGCGGTGCGCAGCAGCGACGTCGTCCGCGGGCGCTACCTCCGCGTGAGCATCGGCCTGTGGGTCGCGTCGTTCATGGGTCTGCTGCTGGTCTACGGCCTCAACACCTGGCTGCCGACGATCATGGGCGAGGCCGGCTACTCCATCAAGGCCGGCACCGGCCTGCTGCTCATCCTCAACATCGGCGCCGTGATCGGCCTGCTCGTCGCCGGCCAGATCTCGGACGCGCGTGGCAACAAGCGGACCGTGCTGCTGTGGTTCGGGCTGGCCGCGGCGTTCCTCGCGGCGCTGTCGATCAAGATGGAGAGCTCCGTCCTCGTGTACGCCGCGGTGATGGCAGCCGGCATCTTCGTCTTCAGCGCTCAGGTGCTGGTCTACGCGTTCGTCGGCCACCTCTACCCGCCGGAGATCCGCGGCACCGCCCTCGGCATGGCCGCCGGCGTCGGCCGGGTCGGCGCGATCATCGGCCCGTCGCTCGGAGGCGCCCTGGTGACGGCCGGCATCGCCTACCCGTGGGGCTTCTACGCGTTCGCGGTCGCGGCGGTCTGCGCGGTGCTCGCGCTGTCGACAGTGCCGGCGCAGCTGCGCGAGCCCGCCTAGCGGAGGTGCTGGGCCGCGTGGCGCACCGACGCGTTGGTGGCGCCGTAGCCCTGGTAGCCACCCCGGCGCTGCACGACCTCGAGGAACACGCCGCCGACGGTCTCGGTGTAGAAGTGCGTGAAGTCGCCGTCGCCGTCGCGGTCGTAGAGCACGCCCAGCTCCTGCAGCTCCCCGACCTGGTCTCCGTCGAGGTCGAAGCGGGCGACCAGGTCGTCGTAGTAGTTGGCCGGGATCGGTAGCGGGCGGAGCCCCCGTGAGCGGGCGGCGCGCGCCGCCGCCAGGGCGTCGTCGGTCGTGAAGGCCATGTGCTGCGGGAAGCCCTGTGGGTGCTCGAAGGCCTGCGGAGCGACGTTGAGCGCCAGCCGCACGGCGCCGTCGCTGCTGCGCACGACGTGGCTGCGCACCAGCCCGGTCGGCGCGGCGACGTCCTGGCTGGTGCCGGACTCGAGGGCGAGCACGCTGCTGTAGAAGAGCACCGCCTCGTCGAAGCTCTGCCACGGGTGGGCCAGGTTGACGTGGTCGACGCCGGTGAGCAGCGGGTCGGGCGGCACCTGGTCACCGCCCTCGAACTCGGCGACCCAGCCGGCGTCGGCCCGGGCGATCGTCGACAGGTAGACCTCGGTGCCGTCGGGCGCCCGGAAGGCCGGCAGGTCCGCGTCATGGGCGTCGGTACGCCGGAACACCGCGGGCGCATCGAGGGCTCGGGCCCGCGCTGCCGACGTCGCCGGGTCGACCACCTCGAAGCCGACCGCGGCCAGGGTCGGCGCCAGGTCGCGCGCCTGCTGCTCGTTGCAGACCACCCGCGCCTGGCCCTGTGTCCAGAGCCGGACCTGTTTGCTGCGGTGGCGGCCTCGGAACGTGAAGCCGAGCTGGCGCAGCAGCACGTCGACGTCGCCGGTGTCCTCCGCCTTCACCTCCACGAAGTCGAACGCCACCGGCTGGTCGACCTCGGGCAGCGCCACCGGACCGTCGGCCCGGCGGGTCGCACGCGGCAGCTGAGCCACCTGGTCCTCCAGCCAGGTCAGCGACCGCTTCGCCTGCTGGGCCGTGCGCAGCACGTCGGTCTGCCGGAAGGTGTCGTTGAAGACCTCCAGCGACATCGGGCCTGCGTAGCCCGCCGCGAGGCAGTGGCCGACGAAGGCCGCGAGGTCGAAGGTCCCCTCGCCAGGGAACAGCCGGTGGTGGCGGCTCCACGACAGCACGTCCATGGTCAAAGCCGGTGCGTCCGCCAGCTGCAGGAAGAAGATCTTGTCGCCGGGGATCTGCTCGATCGCCGCGGGGTCGTGGCCGCGCGACAGGATGTGGAAGCTGTCGAGGCAGACCCCGACCGCCGGATGGTCGGCGAGCTCCGCGATCCTCCAGGCGCGGCGGTAGTCGTCGACGTAGCGCCCCCAGGCCAGGGCCTCGTAGGCCAGCCGGACGCCGTGCGCCGCGGCCTCGTCACCGAGCCGGCGCAGCTGGCCGGCCGAGACCTCGTCGTCGTCGATGGTGGCGGTGCCGACGTTGCTGCAGACGAGCATGGTGTCGATGCCGAGGCGTTGCATGAGCTGGAACTTCGCCCGCGCCCGGCGTACGACGTCGGCGAACAGCTCCTCGGTGACACCCTCGGCGTCGCGGAACGGCTGGTAGAGGTCGAGGGTCAGCCCGAGCCGCCGGGCCAGAGCGGCGATCTCCTCGGGGCTCTCGGGCGACCCGACCAGGTCGGGCTCGAAGATCTCGACCCCGTCGAACCCCGCCTCCGCGCAGGCGTGCAGCTTCTCGACCAGGGTGCCGCTCAGGCAGACCGTGGCGATCGACGTGCGCAGCGTCATCGCTCCTCCCCGAAGCCCGGGCACCAGCAGGCGCGCGGGGTTGACCACCATCAGCTGGTGCAGGACCTCATCGGTCACGCCCTCGGCAACCAGCCGAGGCAGCACGCGGCGAGAGATGTTCTCCAGGTGCCAGTTGGGCACGTGGCTGGCTCGCCACGACGGCGGAGTCACCCGGCTGAAGAAGGCCGCGTCGTGGGACAGCACCATCTTCTCGGCGTAGCCCAGCCGCAGCAGCGCCAGCAGGGTGTCGATGCGCGCCTCATCGGGCAGCACGTGCTCCATGCCGAAGCGGTCCAGGCCGATCGTCGCGCCCGCGTCCATCAGCTCGCGCAGGTAGTCGAGGTCCTGGCTGTCGCCGCAGTGCCCGATGATCAGCCGCTCCGGCGCGACCCCGCACTCCCGGAAGAACGCCAGCTGGTCGCGGCCGTTCTGCGACGGCGCGTGGGTGTGGGTCGTGA
Source organism: uncultured Actinomycetota bacterium (assembly GCA_963769475.1). Classification (GTDB taxonomy): domain Bacteria; phylum Actinomycetota; class Actinomycetes; order Propionibacteriales; family Nocardioidaceae; genus Nocardioides. The sequence goes on from CAVYLX010000012.1 coordinate 197,981, forward strand.
TCGGCACGCCGGTGTGCAGGTGTGCCTCCGCCGCGGCGATCAGCACCCGGCGTACGTCGTCGGTGATGCCCGGTTGGTCGGTGACCACCTTGAGCATCGCCGCGCGGACCCCGGTGTCGGCGATGCCGGTCTCGATGTCGCGGACGAAGAGCTCCACCAGCGGGTCCGGGCCGTCGACGAGCAGGCCCGGCCCATGGGTGTGGAAGTACGCCGGCAGCACGTCGGCGGTGTAGTAGCCGGTCGAGGCGAGCAGCCGGACGCTGGTGCGGGCGGCCACCTCGGCCACCCGCCCCACGTCCCTGCCCAGGCCGAGCACCGTGAGGTCCACGACGGTGCGGATCCCCAGCGCCCACAGGCGTTCGAGCCCGTCGACCGCCGCTTCGATCAGCCTCGGCTCGTCCCACTCCGGATGCGGAAGGTTGAGGTCCAGCTCGGGGTGCCCGACGAAGATGTGCTCGTGGATCAGGGTCGACCCGAGCTCAGCCGCGGCGACGGGCCCCGTGAACGTCTGGACCTCACCTTTCACTCGGCGGTGCCCCGGATGGCCTCGTAGACGGCCAGCTGGTCGTCGTTGAAGTTCTCGGTCAGGTAGGAGTCGACCTGGGTGCGGAACGCCTCGACATCGACGTCGTCGACAACTTCGAGGTCGCCGGACTCCGCCCACTTGTCGAGCGTCTTCTGCTCGTCCTCCTCGACGCAGCCGGGCACCTGCTCGACGGCGGTGTCGACCGCAGCCTGCAGGACCTCCTGCTGCTCGTCGGACAGCTCGTTCCAGACCTCACCGATGATCACCAGGTTGGAGTTGGCCTGGTGCGAGGAGAGGCTGATGTAGTCCTGGACGTCCTGCAGGCTGCTGGCGTCGATGTTGACGATCGGGTTCTCCTGACCGTCGACCGTGCCCTGCTGCAGGGCCAGGAACAGCTCCTCGTAGGCGACCTCCGTCGCGTCCGCCCCGAGCGCCTCGGCGTTCATCAGGAACTGCGGTGAGTTCGGGAACCGCATCCGCAGCCCGTCGAGGTCCGCCGGCTCACGGATCGGCTCGTTGGCGGTGAAGTGGCGCATGCCCGCCGACCAGGCCCCGAGGGTGTGTACCCCGGTCTCGTCCTCGAAGCTCTGCAGCAGGTCGTCGGAGGCGTCGTCCTCGAAGAAGCGAGCCAGGTGCTCGCCGTCGTCGAAGGCGTACGCCGCATCCAGCACGGCGACCGGCTCGTAGATCGCACCGAGGGCCGAGGCACCTTGGATGTCGATGTCGATGTCACCCGAGACGACCGAAGCGATCCGGTCCGCGTCGGCGCCGAGCTGGCTGGCCGAGAAGACCTCGACCGTCATCCCGGCGTCGGCCTTCGCGACCTCGTCGGCGATGACCTGGGCCCCGCAGCGGTGCTGGGGCTGGGCCTCGGTGTAGCTGTGGGCGAGCTCGATCTCGATCGTGCCGCCGTCCTCGCCGCCCCCCTCGTCGTCGTCGCCGCACGCGGCGAGCGCCATGAACGGCAACAGTGCGCACGCGGCAAGGGCCGCGCCTCTTCGGTTCCTGCTAGCTGACATTTCTGGTTCCTTCCTCGGGAGGGTTCCCATCTGAGGTCTGTGGTGGTCCGGTTGCCTCTTCGGCGACCATCGCGTCGAAGTCGCGGACCATCGCCGCGCGATCGGCCGGGCGGCCGGAGATCAGCTCGAACGCGTCGGCCGCCTGGTGCACGGCCATGCCGGCGCCGCTCAGCGTCCGACAGCCCAGGGCTCGGGCCGCGCTGAGCAGGTCGGTCACCAGCGGGCGGTAGACGATGTCGGCGACCCAGAGATCGGCGCGCAACAGACCGGGCGACAGCGGTGAGCCGGGGTGGGCAGCCATGCCGACCGGGGTGGCGTTGACCAGCCCCGACGCGGAGGCGAGTGCGCTGGGGAGGTGGTTTCCCAGCACCCTCCGCACGTCCGCGTCGGGGCCGGACGCCTCGACCGACCGCACCAGGGCATCCGCCCGGGCAGCGTCCGGATCGAAGACCTGCACCCGGCGGGCCCCCAGCCGCACCAGTGCGTGAGCGACCGCCGTACCGGCACCGCCCGCCCCGAGAAGCACCAGCTCGTCGAGGGCCGCGCCGGGCAGTCCTTCGGTGAACGCGCGGCCGAAGCCGGACACGTCTGTGTTGTGACCGACGGTCGCACCGTCGCTGATCAGGACGGTGTTGAGGGCGCCGATCGCGGCCACGTCACTGGTGACCTCGTCGACCAACGACATCATCGATTGCTTGAGCGGGTGGGTGACGTTGAGCCCGTCGAAGCCCAGCTCGACCGCCGCCTCGAGCAGCCGGCGCAGGTGGGACTCGTCGACGCGGTCATCAGGAAGGTCGATCGTCTTGTAGACGTAGCGGATCCCCTGCCGCTCCGCCTCGCGCTCGTGCATCTCGGGGGTCAGCGACGGCTTGACGCCCTGGCCGATCAGCCCGGTGAGGATCGACTGCCGCGGTGCTGAGTCCTGGGCCATCACAGGCCCAACTTCTCGGGGAGGTAGAGGATCGCATCGGGCCAGAAGATGATGCCGAAGCAGAGCAGCACCAGCGGGATCATGAACGGCAGCGCTCCCCAGAACACCTCGGACATGGTCGCCTTGGCGATGGCCTGCAGGACGAAGATCACGGTGCCGACGGGCGGCGTGAGCAGGCCGATCATCTGGGACAGGATCATCAGCACACCGAGCGCGATCGGGTCCACGTCGTACGTCGCAGAGATCGGCAGCAGGATCGGCACCGTCAGCGTGAGCACGGCGATCGCGTCGAGGGCTGTGCCGAGGACCATCGACAGGACGAAGACCAGCAGCATGAAGACGGTGGCGTCGGTGGTCAGGCCGGTGACCCATTCGGAGATCTCCTGCGGCACCCGCTCCCTGGCGAAGATGTAGCCGAGCAGGTTGGCCGACGCGACGATCAGCATGATGCTGCCCGTCGTCACCACGGTCTCGACCAGCACCTTGGGCAGGTCGCGGATCTTGAGCGTGCGGTAGCCGAAACCCAGGAGGGCCATGTACGCCGCACCGACCGCCGCCGCCTCGGTGGGCGTGAAGATCCCGCCCAGGATGCCGCCGAGGATCACCACCGGCGCACCCAGCGGAGCGATCACCCCGAGCCCGGTGGTGCGCACCCGCGCCCAGCTGAACTCGGTGCGCTGGATGTTGTCGTCACGACGGACCAGGAAGAAGACGACGACGCACAACCCGACCGCCATCAGCAGGGCCGGCACCACCGACGCCGCGAACAGCGCACCGGTCGAGACGGCGGCCAGGCCGGCGTAGATCACGGCAGGGATGCTCGGCGGCATCACCGGCGCGATCAGAGCGGCCGACCCGGTGACACCGAGCGCGAACTTCTTGGAGTAGCCGCTGCGCAGCATCGCCGGGATCTGCAGCTTGCCGAGGGCGGCGGCGTCCGCCACGGCCGACCCGCTCATCCACGAGAAACCGACGCTGACCCCGACGCTGACGTAGCCGAGGCTCCCTCGCACCCGACCGAGCAGAGCCAGGGCGAAGTCGAAGAGCCGGTCGGCGATGCCGGCGTGGTTGGCGAGGCAGCCCACCAGGATGAAGAGGGGTACGGCGAGCAGGGGGAAGCTCGCGGTGGAGTTGGCGACCAGCCGCAGGGCGAGGCCGACGGACTGGTCGGTGGTGATCATGTAGAGCAGCGAAGGGCCGATGAACGCGAACGCGATCGGCACCCGGATCACCATCAGGCCGGTGATCAACAGGAACAGCACCAGGAGACTCACAGGGCGCTCAGCTCCGGCAGGTCACCGTGGTCGGGCCCCGGCGCGCCGAGCACGGCGTACTGCACCGCCGCGATCGTGGCTCGGATCGTGGTGCTGACGAAGCCGATCATCGAGATGGCGTAGAGCCACGACATCGGCATCCGCATCGCGGGTGACTTCAGCACCCCCTGGTCCTGCACGAGCTCCCAGGCCTCGGCGGTGAGCGCGACGCCGACGGCGGCGACGGTGAGGCACGAGATGACCCGCACGATGCGGCGGACCAGTGGGTTCTTGACCACGTCGATCATCTCGATCGAGATGTGCGAGTCGCTGGTGACCAGCACGCCGGCGACCACGAAGGTCAGCCACACGAGCGAGAACCGGGCCAGCTCGCCCGTCCACGGCCAGCCGTCCACCGGCAGGTGGCGCTGAGCCGCCTGGGCCAGAACCAGGAAGAAGATGAGCAGCAGCGCGACCACGCCGATGCCCAGCTCGATGCCGGTGATCACCTTGATGACCCGGGCGAGCCACCTGGGCGGTGTCGTGAACAGCGATCGGACACGGCCCAGCGGGCCGGCGTCGCGTTCTGTGTCTGGCGTCACAGCACGCGAACCTAGGGAGCGCGACAACAGCGTGGCAAGGGGTTGCCAAGCTGTTGCCAGATCGGCTTGAGTGACCGCGTGCCGGGGCCCACCATCTACGACGTCGCCACCGCGGCCGGGGTCGCCACCTCCACTGTGTCTCGCGCCTTCTCGAGCCCCACGCGCGTGAGCGCGACGACCCGGGAGCGGGTGCTGGCGGTGGCGGCGGAGCTCGGCTACCGGCCCAACCCGCATGCCCGCGCCCTGCTGTCAGGCCGCCACCACACGGTGGCGATGGTGGTCTCCGACATCACCAACCCGCACTACTTCGAGCTGATCCGCGGCGCCGAGATGCGCGCCCGCGCGTCGGAGTACACCCTGGTGCTGGTCAACGCGGAGGAGTCGCCGCGGATCGAGTACGACCAGATCCAGCGGCTGGTCTCCTCGGTCGACGGCTTCGTGCTCGCCGCTAGTCGGCTCCCCGACGAGAACCTCCGGCAGATCGCCGCCCAACGGCCGGTGGTGCTGATGAGCCGTGAGCTGCCCGGGCTGGCCAGCGTCGTGCTCGACCACGTGCAGGGCTGCCGGCAGATCGTCGAGCACCTCGCCTCGCTCGGCCACCGCGACCTGATCTACCTCGCCGGGCCGCAGAACTCCTGGATGGCCAAGACCCGCTGGTCGGCGCTGCGCACCGCGGCCGCCGACCTCGGGCTCGAGGCCCGTCGGATCGGCCCGTTCACCCCGAAGGTCTCCCAGGGCGGCGCGGCTGCCGACGGCGCGATCAACGCGGGCGCCACCGCGATCGTCGCCCACAACGACCTGCTGGCAATCGGCGCCATCCAGCGGCTGGCGCAGCGCAAGGTGCGGGTGCCCGACGACGTGAGCGTGGTCGGGTTCGACAACATCTTCGCGGCCGACCTGTGCACCCCGACGCTGACCACCCTGGGCGGCGTACACGCCGATGTGGGGCGGAGCGCGGTGGAGATCCTGCTCGACGCGGTGGGGCCGGTGCGCTCCGCGGAGTCGGCGCCTCCCCAGGTCGTGCTGCCGACCGAGCTGGTGCTGCGCGAGTCGACGGGGGTCAGTCGCCCTGGTGCTCCGCGATGAGCTCGTCCAGCACGCGTCGGGAGGTCGGGTCGGACTCGCCGTCCCGGACGTAGGAGGCGTGGACGGCCAGGGCCTTCCAGAGTGCCCACCCTCGCCCGCGAGCCCACTCCCCCGGGTCCACGCCGAGGCGATCGCGGAACAGGGCCCGGCTCTCCCCGGTCAGCAGGGTCCAGGCGATCGCCAGGTCGCAGGCCGGGTCCCCCGCGCCACAGGTGCCGAAGTCGATCACGGCCGCGAGTGCGCCGTCCCGCTGCAGCAGGTTGCCGGTCGCGACGTCGCCGTGGAACCAGACGGGCTCGCCGTCCCAGGTGGCCGCCAGCGCGGACTGCCAGATCTCGGTGACGGCGTCAGCGCTGATGACGTCGGCCAGCGTCTCGACGTCCGCCTCCAGCTGCGCCGCGTAGGTCAGCAGGGTGCCGCCGCGATACCAGTTGTGCAGGCCCGGGGCGGGAGCGTCGGTGGTGTCGACCGCACGCAGTGCCGTGAGGAAGTCCGCCAACGTCGTCGCGAAGCCGGTCAGGTCGGTGACGTCCTCGCGGTTCACCGGGTCTCCCGGGAGCCACCGGTAGACCGACCAGGGGAAGGGATACCCCTCGCCGGGCACCCCCTGGGCCACGGGCTCGGGGATCGGCAACGGCAGCTGCGGTGCCAGCACCGGCAGCCACCGCTGCTCCTTCTCGACGGCCAGCGCGTACTCCTGCGCGCTGGGCACCCGGACCATCAGCTCCGCACCGAGATGGAAGGTCCGGTTGTCCCACCCCTCGTCCGCCACCCGCCGGATCGGCAGGCCCGACCACTGCGGGAACTGGGCCGTGACCAGGCTCTGGACCAGGCCCTCGTCGACCGGCAGGCGGATCGGCACGGGACCGAGGTCGGGCACTTCCTCTGCACCGTTGTTCACCAGCGTGAGCCTATGCGCTTCCGACCAGTGGAAGACTGGCCCGATGGCCGGCAATGTCTCCCGTCCCGGCGCCACCGTCACCGGTCGGGCGCTGGCGCTGGTCGGCGCGTTCGACGAGGACCACCGGCGGCTGACCCTCACCGAGCTCGCCACGCGGGCCGACCTCCCGCTGCCCACCGCGCACCGGCTGGTGGCGGAGCTCGTGGCCTGGGGCGCGTTGGCGAAGACCTCGTCGGGCCAGTACGTCGTCGGCCGCAGGCTGTGGGACATCGGGCTGCTCGCTCCGATGCAGGCCGGACTGGTCGAGACGGCGTCGCCGTTCCTGCACGATCTCTACGGTGCCACGCTGGCCACCGTGCACCTCGCGGTCCGCGACGGCGCGGAGGTGCTCTACCTCGAGCGGCTGCGCGGCCACGCCTCGGTGCCGGTCGTGAGCACCGTCGGGTCGCGGCTGCCGATGCATGCCACTGGCGTCGGCAAGGTGCTGCTGGCGCATGCGCCCGCCGACGTACACGCGGAGGTGCTGGGGCACCTCGATCGGATCACGGCGTACACCGTCACGCAGCCGGGCACCCTGCGCCGCCAGCTCTCCCGGATCGTCCGCGAGGGCTACGCGACCACGGTCGAGGAGATGAGCCTCGGCGCGTGCTCGGTCGCCGTGCCGATCCGGCGCGGGCCGGACGTCGTCGCCGCGCTCGGCATCGTGGTCCCGTCGCTCAAGAAGGACCGGCCACGACTCGTCTCAGCACTGCAGGTCGCGGCGCACGGCATCGGCCGGCAGCTGTCGCGCTGATTTTGCTCAGCGGAAGTTGGGTATGGCGGCGCCAGCCGTCCGCGCGTTGACTAGGGCGATGACAGAGCGGCGCGTGCAGGTGGCCATCGTCGGCGCCGGCCCCGCTGGCATGCTCCTCGCGCACCTGCTGGCCCAGGAGGGCATCGAGTCGGCGGTGGTCGAGACCCGCTCGGAGGAGTACGTCGCCTCCCGGATCCGCGCCGGCATCCTCGAGCAGGCGACCGTCGACCTGCTGCGCTCGTGCGGGCTCGGCGACCGCCTGACGCGCGAGGGCGACGAGCACCGCGGCATCTACCTGCAGTGGCCCGGGTCCGATGAGAGAGGGGAGCGCCACCACCTCGACTTCGTCGACCTCACTGGTCGCTCGGTGTGGGTCTACGGCCAGACCGAGGTGCAGAAGGACCTGGTCGCGGCTCGCACCGCCGACGGCCAGGAGGTCCACTACGAGGTCTCCGACACCGCCCTGCACGACCTGGAGACCGACCGGCCCTCGCTGACGTTCACCGACGCCTCGGGCACCCAGCAGCGGATCCTCGCCGACGTGGTCGTCGGCTGCGACGGATCGTTCGGCCCGAGCCGGCACGCCGTACCCGATCCGGCCACCTGGGAGAAGACGTATCCCTACTCCTGGTTGGGGATTCTCGCCGATGTCGCCCCGTCGACCGACGAGCTGATCTACGCCTACCACCCCGACGGCTTCGCGTTGCACTCCATGCGATCGGCCGAGGTCTCACGCTTCTACCTGCAGGTGCCCAACGAGACCGACGCCGCCGAGTGGTCCGACGACCGGATCTGGGACGCCCTCGCCATCCGCCTCGGCCACGGCCAGGACGGCTGGCACCTGCACCCCGGGACCATCACCGACAAGAGCGTGCTGCCGATGCGTTCGTTCGTCGCCGCCCCGATGCGCCACGGCCGCCTCTTCCTGGCCGGCGACGCCGCCCACATCGTGCCGCCGACCGGCGCCAAGGGCCTCAACCTCGCGGTCGCCGACGTCGCGCTGCTCGCTCCCGCCCTGGTCGACCTGCTGCGCAAGGACGACCCCCGGCTCGCCGACGCCTACTCCGACACGGCCTTGCGCCGGGTCTGGCGCTGCACCCACTTCTCGTGGTGGATGACCACGATGCTCCACACCTCCGGCGATCCCTTCGAGGAGGAGCTCCGGCTCTCCCAGCTGCGGTGGGTCACCTCAAGCGAGGCCGGCGCCACCGGTCTGGCCGAGAACTACGCCGGCCTGCCGATCGGCTTCTGAGGCTGGCTCGCGAGGCGGCCTATCTACGTCGGTGGAAGTCGGTGGCGCGGTGGGCGAGGGCGTGGTGGCGGGGACATAGGAGTCGTCCGTTGGTGATGCTGGTGTCTCCGCCTTTGCTCCAGGGATGTTGTGGTGGGCGTTGGGCCTACCCGGATCTCACGGACACCTCGCAACAACGCCGCCGCCTCCGCAGCTCGCTCTTCCCGCTCCAGCAGCTTCGCCTCGTGAGCGTCAGCTGCGGCGGGGTCGATGACCTCCAGGATCCGCCTGCCGAGGATCCGCAGCGCCTTGGCGTCACTGTCGGCCGCATGGTCGAGCAACCATTGCTCCGCCTTCGGCTTCACCCACCGTTCTGCGTCCTCGGGGAGCGCGTCGACCGCATGCACGATCACCGCCGCCTGGTCGACCAGCACCTCCCCAGCCGCCAGTGCTCGGCGTACCGGCTCATGGAGTTCCGTGTCGAGGGCTTGGGCGAACTTGAGGTCGCGGTGCGCTGCGGTCCGGGTGAGCTTGGTCTCGTGGGCCCACCAGTTCGCGGTGCTCGTTGCGCCGGCCTCGACACCGACCCGGTTGGCCTCGCCGTGGGCTGCGACCCTGAGCTTCAGCTCGGCCAAGCGGGCTTCGGCCCGGGTCAGCTCGCGCAGCGTTGCCCGTGTTTCTTCGTCGGTCATGGACCACGTCGACTGCTCGACCAGCTCGTCGAAAGTCTCGTGCAATTCGGCAGCAGCGACCGTGATCGGGTGTCCCCGATGCCTGGTCGATGCGGTGCTGGTCATGGATCAAATCCAAGCATCGACCACCGACATTGCTGACCTTGATTTGGGGTTATCCACCGATCCTCTGGTCACGGTCGGATAACGAGTTTCCCCTTAGTCCACAGGGGTTTCGAGGCTCGTCGCTGGCGCTCCTCGCACCTCGACCACCGTAACCCAATCGTCCGTTCCGGACCGTAGCCGACCACCCCGAGACACAGTCAGCCACAGAGGTCTCGACAAGCTCGACCAGCGACCTGACCGTGACGCGCCGAGGACTACTGCGCGAGGCCGCGCGTGATCGCCTCGATCACCCGGGGACGCAGCTGGGCGACGGTGATGACTTCGTCGACCGAACCCACGCGGACCGCCCGGTGGATGTCGTGTACGCCGTCGAACTCGGCCGCGACCTCGCCGATCTTCTCCGGACGCACCGCGGCCCGGAGGTCGGCGAGCTCGACGACCAGGCGGCTCCGCTCGGAGCCGGTGGCTTCCGCGATCTGCTCCTCGAGAGCCTGCAGCCGCCCGTCGGCAGACGTGCGCTTCTCCACCTCGCCGGCGAACACCACCGCGGCCGCCGGGGCGCCGCCGATCACTGACGCGAACGACCCCTCGAGGGCGAGCACGGTCATGTTCGGGTTGAGCGCCTTGGAGAAGACCACGAACGCGCCGCCGTGGTAGCGGGAGATGACGCAGAAGACGATCGGGCCGTCGAAGTTGACGATGGCGCGGCCGATCTCGGCGCCGTACTCGAGCTGCAGGTTGCGCATCGAGTCCGGTGAGCCGTCGAAGCCGGACAGGTTGGCGAGCACCACGAGCGGCCGGTTGCCGCTGGCCGCGTTGATCGCCCGGGCCGCCTTCTTCGAGGAGCGTGGGAAGAGGGTGCCGGCGGTGTAGATGTCCGGACCGTCGGTGGGCGGGAACCCGCGGCGCGGCACCGGCCGCGACTCGATCCCCAGCAGGCACACGGGATAGCCACCGAGGTGGGCGTCCTGGACCACGGCCGTGTCGGCGTCCGCCATGCCGGCCCAGCGCTCCAGGGTCTGGTGGTCCTGGTCGGCCAGGGCCCGCATCACGGTGCGGATGTCGAAGGCCTTCTTGCGGTCGGGGTTGGTGGCCGCGGAGAAGATCTCGCCGACGGTGGTGAAGTCGCTGTCGGGCGTCGAGTGCGGGAACGACGAGATGTCGCGGTCCGACGGGTCCGTGGTGGCGGCCTGGCGCGGCCGGGACTCGCCGGGCACGACGTAGGTGTGGTCGTAGTGCGCCATCAGCACACCGAACGCGCCGGCCAGGTCGGGCGCCCAGTACTGCGCCTGGCCGTTGGGGCCCATCACGCGGTCGTAGCCGCCGATGCCGAAGTTGTCCTCCGCCGAGACGCCTCCGGAGAAGTCGAGCGACTGCTTGCCGGTCAGCACCATCGCGCTGTCGGGGGTCATCACCAGGATGCCCTTGGTGTGCATCAGCATCGTGGCCTCGGCGTTCCAGTACGGCTGCGCCCCGACGTTGATGCCGGCGACGACGACGTTGATCTCGCCGCCCGCCTGGGTGAACTCGATGATCCGCTTCAGGCCGGCCGCGACCCAGTCCATGTTCTCGGTGCCGGAGTCCATCGAGATCCGGGCGCCCGCGGAGAGCGCGAACCACTCCAGCGGCACCTGCATCCGCTCGGCGAGGTCGATCGCCGCGATGATCCGGGAGCACTCCGGCTCCGACACGGCGCCGAGCGCCTTGGTCGGGTCGCCGCAGAGCACCACCCGGGTGACGCCCTCCGGGTGCAAGGCGGTCGGGGTGGTCACCACGGCGGCCAGGATGCCGGCCTTGTTGAGGCCGGGCGGGCGGGTGACGGGTGCCAGGGCACCGGTGTCGTCGAGGTCGTACTCGACGAAGCCGCCGTTGGGTCCGGTGAGCACGCCGGCGAGCTCGTAGGGGTAGACGAGACCGCGGCGGCGGGCGCGGACGACGTTGCCGTTGTACTCGTCGAGCGGCTGCAGCGGTTCGGTCGGCGGCGCCTCGAGCGAAGCCGTGACGCCGGCGCCGGGCCGGGCGTGGAACCTGATCGCGATCGGCGTCGCGGTGCCGTCCGGGCCGACCACCCGGCCCTGCGCGACCACCTCGGCGATGCCGGCGCCGTCGGTCAGGGGCGTGATCTTCCCCTGCAGCGCGGTCAGCTGGTCGGGATCGGCCTCGACGTCCGGCCACACCTGGACCCAGACGTGGTTGGAGTCGAGCTTGCTGCCGGCAGCGCCGCGCGAGGTGCGCACCCGACGGATCGCCTCGAGGCAGTTCTCGACCGCGCGCTCGGCGTGCGGGAGGGCCGTGACCCGCCCCTCCTCGTCGCGTACGACGGCCAGCTGGCGCACCTGCGCGAGCGCGACGAGCCGGCGGTCGGCGGGGTTCTCCCGCGCGACGCACTCGTAGAGCAGCACGTCCTCGGGCGCCTCGATGCGGCTGACGACGAAGTTGCGGAGCCGCCACAGGTCGAGCCGGCGGCCGACCATGGGGTGCACGCCGCGGACCAGGTCGTCCTCGACCACACCGCCCTCGGGGAGCGGGCGGTAGGTGAAGTAGTTGACCGGCCGACCCGAGCCCGGGCAGACCGCGACCGCGATCCGGCGTACGTCGGGCGCGAACGGCAGCGCTCCGACGATCCGAGCGAGCTCCTCGGTCGCCGCGTCGGGCGAGTCCGGGGCCGCGGGCCAGTGCACGTAGAGGTCGATCACCGCGTCGTCACCGGGGTTGCGGGCTGCGACCTCGTCGCCGATCGCCTTGGTCAGCACGCTGGCGGGGTCGGTCAGCTCGGCCATGGTGCCGAGCGTCGAGACCAGCCGGGTCGGCCGGTCGTCGAGCGTGTAGTCGGCCAGCGCAAACGTGCGCCCGGCCCGGGGCACCGAGATGAGGCCGCGCAGGTCGTGCTCGCGGTAGTGGCGGCGGACCAGCACCTCGAGCATCGGCTCCTGCTCGGGCACGCCGTCCTCGAGCCGCTCGGCCAGGAACCTGACGATCTGCTCAGGGATCGCTGCCAGCGCCTCCATCCGCTCGGCGCGGTCGGGCGCGTCGGGATCGGCCGCCAGCGCTGCGACCTCGTCGCGGACGCCGGCCAGGACGCTGGAGCGCTCGGCATCGACCAGCGGCTGGTCGAACCACCGGAAGCGGGTGCTGCGGGCCAGGTCGCCGACGACCGGGAACCGCAGCTGGGTCGACCTGACCAGGCGCTCGAGCAGGTTGCGCGACGCGGCGGCGAGCTCCTCGGTCGGCGGTGGCTCGGAGATCCAGCGCTGGAGCACCTCGGTCGCCAGCAGTACGTCGGGGGTCGACCGCTGCTGCGCCAGGAAGATCCGGAACACCGCGTTCTCGAGCTGGGGCGTCCGGTCCGTGTCGGTCACGCCGTAGTGGGCGAGCACCCTCGCCAGCCGGTCGCGGAACTGGTCGGGCAGCCCGCCGCGCTCCACGTCGAGGCTCTGCAGGAACGCGTGGAAGTGCTCCTTCGAGCTGTGCACGCGCAGCTCGGTGTGGAGGTCCTCACCTGCGGGACGGTTGCGGCTCAGCTCGGCCAGGTCGGCGAAGAGCCCGAGCAGCTTGATCTCGTCGCACACCACGTTGCCGCCGGCCGCCACCAGGTCGTCGCGAGCGGCCAGGTAGTCGAGGATCCGGGCGCCCTCGTCGCTCGGGTCGACGTCGTAGCCCATCAGGATCGCGGAGACGTCCGAGCGGGCTCGCGTCGCGCGTTCCTCCCGGGACGCCGCGACGGCAGGTGCCGGCAGGTCCAGGGCCGGGGCCGTCTCGTCGGGGGCCGCCTGCTCGTCGCCGGCGTCGTCCTCCACCGGCTCGAGCCGCACCAGCGGGGCGCCGGTCTCGACCTGGCTGCCCGTCATCACCAGGAGCTCACGGACCCGGGCCGCGAACGGCGCGCGCACCGCCGTCTCCATCTTCATGCTCTCCAGCACCAGCACGGGTGCGCCCGCCGCGACCAGGTCGCCGACGGCGACCGGCGACGCGACCACGAGGGCAGGGGCAGGCGAGCGCAGCACGCCGCCCTCGTCGCGGGTGACCCGATGGGCCACGCCATTGACCTCGATCATGTGCACGGGCCCGTGGGTCGCGGTCACCAGACGGTAGTGCTCGCCGCCGACGGTCATCCGGGTGTGGAACTCGTCCAGCCGCTCGACGTCGGCGACCACGTCGTGCTCGGCTCCCGCGGCAGCGACGCCGACCCGGAACCGCTGGGGGCCGATCTGCAGCACGGTGACCTGGTACGCCGTACCGCGGAGCTTGAAGTCGACCGCCCGGCCGACCTTGTGCTGGACCTGGGGACGCCCGCCGTGAGCACTCTCCAGCAGTCGGGTGATCTCGACCTGGGCCTCGTCCTCGTAGGCCTCGATGCCGGCGGCGACCACGGCGATGCCGGAGTGCTCGTGGACGACGAGTCGTCCCTCGTCGCGGACCCGGTCGATCCAACTGGTGTCGGCCCAGCCCGCCTTGCCGTCGATCACCTCCGACTGGTCGAGGAGGTCGAGGATGAAGCTCTTGTTGGTGGCGCCGCCCTCGATCACGACGGTGGTCTCGAACATCGCCCGGCGCAGCCGGGCCAGCGCCTCGTCGCGGGTGCGGCCGTAGGCGATGATCTTCGCGATCATCGAGTCGAAGTCGGCCGGGATGGTGTCGCCCTCGCCCACACCGGTGTCGACGCGGATGCCCGGCCCCGACGGCAGCTCGAGCAGGGCGATCCGGCCGGGCGACGGAGCGAAGTCGCGGTCCGGGTCCTCGGCGTTGAGCCGGGCCTCGACCGCGTGCCCCTTCTCGGGCGGCTTGGCGCCCTCCAGCCGGCCGCCCGCCGCGACGTGGATCTGCGCCTTCACCAGATCGAGGTCGGTGGTCGCCTCGGTGATCGGGTGCTCGACCTGGAGCCGGGTGTTGACCTCGAGGAACGCGAACGTGCGCTCGCCCGGGTGGTAGAGGAACTCGACGGTGCCGGCGCCGACGTAGCCGACGGCGATGGCGAGCCGCTCGGCAGACGCCTTGACCTCGTCGGTCTGGTCCGAGTCGAGCAGCGGCGAAGCCGACTCCTCGATCACCTTCTGGTTGCGCCGCTGGATGGTGCAGTCGCGGACACCGACCGCCCAGGCCGTGCCGTGGCTGTCGGCGATCAGCTGCACCTCGACGTGGCGGGCACCGGTCACCAGCCGCTCCAGGAACACCACGCCGCTGCCGAACGCGCGCTCGGCCTCGTCACGGGTGCGCTGGTAGGCGTCCTCGAGCTCGGCCGCGGTGTCGACCTTGCGGATCCCGCGGCCGCCTCCCCCGGCGGTCGCCTTGAGCATCAGCGGGTAGCCGATCTCGGACGCAGCTGCCAGCGCCGCCTCCAGGGTGTCCACGCCACCGCGGCTCCACGGAGCGACCGGCACACCGACTTCTTCGGCGAGCAGCTTGGACCCGATCTTGTCGCCGAGCTTGCGCATCGCGTCGGCACTCGGGCCGATGAAGGTCACGCCGAGGCGAGCGCAGAGGTCCGCGAACGCGGGGTCCTCGGCCACGAATCCCCAGCCCACCCAGACCGCGTCTGCCTCGCACGCGACCAGGACCCGCTCGAGGACGGCGAGGTCGATGTAGGGGCGCGCCGAGGCCGGGCCGAGCGCGTAGGCCTCGTCGGCCTCGCGCGCGAACATCGCGGTGCGTTCCTCGTCGGTGTAGAGCGCGATCGTCCGGATCGGCGGCCCACCCTCCGCGTTCAGGTCACGGACGGCGTGGATCAGCCGCATCGCGGCCTCGCCGCGGTTCACGATCGCAATCCGAGAGAACACCCGCTGGACCTCCAGACCCGACGGCCCGCCTCCGGAGCCGTCGCCGCGAGACTGTCACGTCCGCGAGGTTACGAGCCAGTCACATCGGCCTCAGGGGAGTGAGAGAAGCACCTCGAGCAGCGCGGTTGTGGCGGGAGGGTCGGGTGGGTCGCCGTACGTCGCGGCGTAAATGTGTCTCACAGCGCCCGGGATCTCGTAGGCGTTGACGCCTGGGTGGTGGTGGGCGCCGAGGGCCAGTCCCGGCATCGTCGCGACCGCCCCGGCAGCCACCAGCGCCTGGATGGTGACCATGTCGTCGGTGGAGTGGGCGATCTGCGGCTCGAAACCTTCTCGGGCGCACACCTCGACCAGATGCGCCCGGCAGCGGTCGCACCCGGCCACCCAGCGGGCGTCGCGGTGCTGGGAGACCTTGCGCTGGCGCCCGGTGGTGAGCAGGTACGTCTGGTCGTCACGCAGGTAGGTGAGCCGGATGCCGTCGGGGTCGGGCGCGGTCTCGTCATAGCGGAACACGATGGCCGCATCCACCTCGCCGGCCCGCAGCATCGCCAGTGCCTCCGGTGGGTGGGTGTCGGTGAGCTCGACCCGGAGGCCCGGATGCTGCTCAGCGAGCCTGGCCGTGACCTCCGGCATCATCGACACGATCACCGACCCGAACGTCGCGACCCGGACCCGGCCCGCGCTCAGCCCGACATGGGCCGACAGCTCCGCGGCAGCCGACTCCACGCGCCCGACGATCTCCGCCGCGCGCTCCGCGAGCACCCGGCCGGCCTCGGTCAGCCGGATGCCGCGGCCGACCCGCTGGAACAGCTGCGCCCCGGTCTCGGCCTCCAGCCGCGCGAGGTGGTGGCTGACCGACGGCTGGGAGAAGTGCAGCTCGTGGGCAGCGGCGGTCACCGACCCATGGCGGGCCACAGCGGCGAAGATCCGGAGGCGGTTGACGTCCAGCATTCATCAACTCTATCTATGATTTTCCACGAAGATAGGCATTGGACGTCATGAGTTATCCGGACCATCCTGAATCCATGATGACCATCCTGACCACACCGACCCGACCTGGGCTGGCCGATCTCCTGGACGGAATCCGGGACCAGACCCGACGCGGACTCGATCCCCGTCGTACGGCGTTCGCAGTCGCGGACGTCCTCCGGGCCGGGATGCCCGGCCCCGACCTGCTCACCGCAGAAGAGCGCCAGGGTGACCCGGACAACCTGGTCAGCGTCCTGCTCCACACCGAGCCGGGTTTCTCGGTCAAGGGCTTGGTGTGGCGGCCCGGACAGCTCACGTCGATCCACGACCACGTCGCCTGGTGCGCCTTCGGTGTGATCCAGGGAGTCGAGTACGAGACGCTCTACCGCGACGACGGCGACCACCTCACCGAGATCGGCCGGGTCGCCAGCGGCGTCGGCGAGGTCAGCGGCTTCGCGCCGCCCGGAGATATCCACCGGGTGCACAACACCGGCGACGTCACCGCGATCTCGCTGCACGTCTACGGGGTAGACCTGTCCGTGGACGGGATCGCCGTCCGCCGCGAGTACCACCTGCCCGTCCGGGTCGACCAGAAGGAAAAGTGAAGATGCGAAAGCTCATCGTCCAGCAGTGGGTCACCGTCGACAACATCGCCGCGGAGGAGGACGGCGGGCTCAGCTTCGTGGCCGGCCGAGCCGTTCTCCGACACCGAGACCACGCCGTACCAGGACGAGCATGATGGGGTTCATCGACTCGGTCGACACGATGATCCTCGGGGCCAACACCTACGCCCAGTCCAAGGACTACTGGCCGTACGCCGAGGACCAGGGCGAGTGGGGCCGGAAGCTCAACAGCCACACCAAGTACGTCGCCTCGTCGACGCTGGACGAGGCCCCCTGGGGCGACTTCCCCGCCGCGACCGTGACCAGCGACGCGGCCGCCACCATCAAGGAGCTCAAGGAGCAGGACGGCAAGGACCTCTGGCTGTGGGGAAGCCTGCAGCTCATGCACTCCCTGCTGGCCGACGGCCTCGTCGACGAGGTCCGGCTGCTGGTCTGCCCGACGTCCCGCGGCAAGGGGACGCGCGTGTTCGAGGACTCGCAGGACCTGAAGCTGGTCGACGCCACCGGGTTCGACACCGGCGTGGTCATCATGCGCTACGAGGTGACCGCATGAGCATCAAGCGGATGGACCACACCGGCATCGTGGTCGAGGACCTGGACGCCGCGATCGCCTTCTTCGAGGCCCTCGGGCTCGAGCTGGAGGGCCGGGCGACGGTCGAGGGCGAATGGGCGGACCAGCTCATCGCTCTGGACGACGTCCGAGCCGACATCGCGATGCTGAAGACCCCGGACGGTCACAGCCGGGTCGAGCTGTCGGTGTTCCAGCACCCGGTGTCCACCACCAGTGCACCGAGGGCACCCGTCAACGTCCCGGGCATCCCTCGCCTCGCGTTCGTCGTCGACTCGGTCGAGGAGACGTTCGCCGGCCTGCGCCCCCATGGCGGCGAGCTGGTCGGCGAGATCGCGCAGTACGAGAACTACGTGCGCTACGGCTACGTCCGCGGTCCCGCCGGCGTCATCATCGGGATCGTCGAAGAGCTCAGCTAGCGTCGCGACGTATGGAGTCCACTGCCCGCCGCATGTTCCGGCTCGTGGAGCCGATCGCCGTCGTCACCTACCAGGCCGACGAACCGACCGACGCGCTGATGGCACTCGGCCACCGCAACGTCTGGGACGCCTACTTCGCCGGACGGGCCGCACCCCTGGGCCTGGTCCCGGCCGAGGTGGTCCACGCCCTCTTCTACAACTTCGCCGAGGGCGAGGCCGCCCGGCACATCCCCCGCGTCTGGGACACGGCTCCACCCGAGGCGGCGATCGCCGCTCGCGAGCAGGGCAGCGTCGCGGCTCTGCGGCGGATCCTCGGCGACCTCGCCGAGGATCCTGGTGTCGCGCGTGCTGCCGAGCTCGCCACCAAGGCGGCGACGAGTGCCCCGACGGAGGGACGGGTCATGTACGCCGCGGTCCGCACGCTCCCCCTGCCCGAGGAGCCCCTGACCCGGCTCTGGCACGCGGCCAACCTGCTGCGCGAGCACCGCGGCGACGGTCACATCGCCGCCCTGGTCGCCGAGGGCATCGGCGGGACGGAGGCCCATGTGCTCCACGCGCTCTTCGAGGGCATGCCCGCGGAGAAGTTCGGCAGGATCCACCACCTGCCCGCCGCCCAGCTGGCAGCGGTGGTGGACGGGATGCGCGCCCGGGGCCTCGTCGACGACTCCAGGCGGCTCACCGACGCCGGCCGGGAGACCAAGGAGAGGGTCGAGTCGCTCACCGACGACCTGGCCGCGCCGGCGTACGACATCTTGGAGCGGAGCGAGCTCGACCAGCTCATCGCGGACCTCGAGCCCCTCGCGGCTGTGCTCGACGCGGTCGGCTCCCGCTAGTCCCCTACCGATCAGAGCAGGTTGCGCAGGCGGTCGACGAGGGAGTCCTTGACGGCCTGGGTGACGGCGGCTTCGACCTGTTGGTTGAGATCGCTCTGGTCGTCGAGGTTCGCCAGGATGTCGCGCAGGTCGAGGTCCTCGATCGCGCGGGTGAGGACGTCGTCGGTCTTCAGCGCTGCGTCGACCACGGAGTCCGGGATGGCTCGGATCGCGGCCTCGAGGAAGCCGTTGAGGTCTGCGTTGTCGAGTGCCTCGTTGACCAGCTCGGACGCGGCCGGCAGGGAGCCGTCGTCCTTCATCCGTTGTACGGCGGTCAGCAGGCCCTCGCGCAGGGCGTCGATCTCGGCGTCCGTGCGGGTGCCGGGTTGCGCGAGGTCCAGCGTCAGCGCTTCCCGGCTGACGTCGAGACGGCAGGCGGCGCCATCGATGCCGAGCAGCACGAGCTGTTCGGTGAGACCGTCGATGCCGTCGGCCTCGGAGACGACTTCTCGCGCGACGCAAGGGTCGGCCGGACGGAGCGGCTCGAACGTCCCTCCCCCGTTGGCGAGCTGGACCCCGAGCACGCCGGCCACCATGACCAGCGCGACCACCGGCATGGCTGCCTTGCGAGCGACGTCGGTCATGGCGACGTCCTACGTCGCGGCGCGATCACGGTGAGCAGGGCGAGGAGCGCGAGGCCGGCGCCGAACAGGAACGAGTCGCGGAAGGCCCAGGTCGCGGCGCGCTCCAGCTGCTCGTCGAGGTCGCGTTCGAGCTGCGCCGCGGCTGGCCGCTCCTCGGGTTCGAGGTCCAGCGTCGCGAAGGCACGGTGCAGGTCGGGGATCTGACCCTGCTGCCCGGTCAGCTCGCGGCCGAGCGCCTCGGCGACCGCGATCTTGTCGTCCGGCTTCAACGGAGCGTCGAGCACCAAGGACGTGATCGCCTCCTGTGCGGGCACCTCGGCGTCCCGCAGGTCCGCGGTGAAGACCGGCGTCAGGATCGCCAGCCCCACGACGACGCCGACGTGACGGGCGCCGATGGTCCAGCCCGCGTGCCGCACTCTCGGCAGCCGCATCTCCATCGCCTGCGAGGTGAGCCGGTCGACGGTCAGCCCGAGCCCGAGGCCCACCAGCGCCTGGGGCGCGATCGTCCAGCCGAGGTCGGACGACGGCAGGATCGCGAGACCGACCAGCCCGCCGGCAACGAGGAAGCAGCCCACCGCGACCTCGACCTCGGGCGGTGGCTGCAGGAGACGGGCGATCGGTCGCGCGCCGAGAGCCGCGAGCGCTACGACGGACACAGTCACGGCCGCGGTCGCCGGCGAGTGGCGCCAGCCCTCGACCAGGAGCAGGACCAGCAGGAACAACGCCGCCGTCAGCGCCGCCGACAGCAGGGCGAGGGTCAGGTTGGGGCGCACGGCCGGCCGGTGCCGGTCGGGCGCGACCTCCGGTGCGGCACGTACGGCGAGCGCCGCCGGCACCGCCAGCACCGCGAACGGCACCTGCACCACGAAGATCGCCTGCCACGAGAACGCCTCCGTCAGCAGCCCGCCCGCGAACGGCCCGGTCGCCGTACCGACCACTCCTGCGGTGACCCACGCCGCGACACCGCGACGCTCGCCGCGCTCCGCGACCAGGAGCTCCAGGCACCCGACCAACGCGAACGCGCCTCCGAGCGCCTGCACGCACCGGGCCGCGATCAGCACCTCGATCGACCCCGCCACCGCACACCACGCCGAGGCGCCCGCGAACACCGCGATCCCGGCCGCCGTGAACATCCGCGGCTGCGCCCGAGTGAAGGCCATGGCCGCCGGTACGGCGCCGAGTCCCAGCACGAGGTTGAACGCGATCAGCACCCAGGCGACCTGTCCCACGGACGCATCCAGGTGCTGGAGGATGTCGGGCAACGCGAGCGTCACCACCGCGGAGTCCGCGAGCACCAGCGCGACGGTCACGGCGAGCAGAGGAGCCACGGCGCGACGCACCGGGCCATCCTTTCAGGCGGCGAGCTGGACCTGGCCGGGCATCACCGTGGGCGCGCACGCGCAGGTGTCGCTGCACGCGAGGTAGGTGTGCGCCGCGTGCTGGCAGCGGGGGCACGGCAGGTCGTGAGAGAGGTGCAGGTCGTTGGTCTGAATGGTGTCCCACATGGCAGTGGCTCCTTGTCCGCGTCGGTTCGTAGTGGCCTCACTCACTCCACGAACGGCGTACGCCGGATACGACAGCCGCGGTCAAGGAATCTCGCGCCGACTTACGAGCGACCGCTCAGGCAGGGACCGGGGCGGGGCGGGGGCCCATCAGGCCCTCCTTGCGGGCGACCAGCGCAGAGGCGCCGATGGTCACCGCGACGGCGACCACGTTGAGGGTGAGCATGAAGATGCTCTTGACCAGCACGAAGGTCTCGATCGACTGCGAGGTCAGCAGCCACAGGCTGGTCAGGGCGCGACCGACGCAGATCGCGGCCCACATCGCGGTCAGCCACCAGAAGAGACGCTGGATCCGCGGGCGCAGGTGCAGCTCGTGGTCCATCGGGTAGAAGTCGCCGGCGAGCCGGGCCACCACCGGGCGGGCCGTGGCCAGCGACAGCAGGAACGCCGTGGCGACGATGCCGTCGCTGATGATCGGCTGCAGGAAGTAGAGGAAGGTGCTGTCGGCGATCAGCGAGATCACCGTGCGCCCGGTCAGCAGCGCCGCGGTCAGGATCAGCAGGCCCGACGTACGCCGCCGCGTCACCTTGCGCCAGACGATCGCGCCGTACGACCACACCAGCGCGGCGACGATGGCGGTCCAGACCCCGGCGACCTGCAGCGCCACATAGAACAGCGTGGCCGGGATGATGCAGGCGATCAGGAGGCTCAGCGAGACTCGACGGATCACCATCACCAGGCTGGGGCGATGCGCGGGCGCGCAGGCTTCAGCGGGCGCGGCTGTGACTGTTCCGAGAAAAGACATGGGGCCTCACTGCCGACCCAGTGCTGAGTCGGTCGAATGGACTAGCTGTTCACCTCGGACTGACGAAGTGAACGCAACGTCGACGACTTCCTCGGCTTCTTCACCATAACGTCCGGGTCCCGCGAGCGCGTCACCCTGGAGTACTGCCTGTGAATTGGGGCCAGAAAGATCGCCGGACTGGTCACTTTGGGGGATGACGCCGTGTCCGTTCGGGGGTTAGGCAGGACTCCGGGAGAGGGACTCCTCAGCTTGCGAGCTCGGAGGGACACGGCATGCGGACGACAACAGCACGGATCGGCGCCGTCGCGACGGCGCTCGGTCTCGCGCTCGCGGGGGCTCCGGCTCTCGCCGGCGGAGGCCACCACGGACCGACGATGACGACACCCTGACCACCATCGCGGCTCTCAACGGCCCCCGCGGCATCGACGCCCTCGGCCGCGGAGTGACGCTCGTGACCGAGAGCGGCGGCGGCTTCAGCCTGGTGATCGAGAAGCGGCACGAGCCGGCGCGGGTGATCCCGCTCGGGAGCCTGCCGGGCGGCCTGCCACCGGCGATCGCCCAGGGCCACCACGGCTCGATCTACCTCCTGACGGGGGCCGCCGGCGGACCGCCCGAAGAGGAGATGCGCGCGTTGAGCCTTGAGGAAACCGAGCCGCTCCCGCCCGCCGCCGCCACGCTCTACAAGTGGCGCCCCGGATGGGACTCCCCGCTGCCTGTCGCCAACATCGGCGAGTACCAGGCCGGCGACCACGACCCCTACAACCAGGAGGGGCCGCCCGAGGAGAGCAACCCGTTCGGACTCGCTGTCCTGCGTGACGGGACGGTGCTGGTCGCCGACGCCGCGGGCAACGACCTGCTGCGGGTCTGGCCCAAGACCGGGGACATCGTGACCGTCGCCCGCCTGATGCCACGCTCGGTCGAGGTGCCGGAGGGTCTTCCAGAAGTGCCGCCCGAGGAGGGAGACCCGCTGCCGCCGGCGCACACCCTGATTCTCGCGGAAGCCGTTGCTACGTCGGTGACAGTTGGCAAGGACGGCTACTGGTACGTCGGTGAGCTGCGCGGCTTCCCGGCGACCCCCGGCACCTCGCAGGTCTGGCGGATCAAGCCCGGCTCCGAGGACGCCGTCTGCGACCCGGAGGACCCCCACTCCGGCGACTGCAAGCGCTACGCCGACGGACTGACCTCGATCACCGACCTCGCGTCCGGCCACCGCGGCATCTATGCGCTGTCGCTGTCCAAGATGGGCTTCCTGCAGCTGGAGCTCGGCGTGGAAGGCGCCGAGATCGGTGGGCTGTTCCTGATCAAGCGGCACCACCACCACACGCACAACCACGAGCTCGTGCCTGACCAGCTGGTCACGCCGGGCGGCGTGGATGTGAGCGACGGGATCTACATCGTCGGCCCGTTCTTCGGGCCGGGGGCGTTGCAGAAGATCTCGTAGCGAATAGGGCACGTCCGGCCCGGCACTTCCTGCGAGTGCCGGGTCGGGCGTTTCGGTGCCCCTCCGACACGGCGCCGCAATCCCTGGTGGCATGGCAATGCGCCACTAGCGTGACGAGGGCAAGCGTTGCCGCCGACCGAGGAGGGACCGTGGGCTCAGCCGAGCGTGCCCCCTGGACGGGGCCGCCGCTCCTGCTGATCGCCGTGACGGTGCTCGGTTTCGCGATCGCCCCACTGGTCAGCTCCTCCGACGGCGCCAGTGCCGGCGAGCCGCAGGGGCAGGTCCAGCTGTCGTCCGGTCAACCCGCGGAGACCGGCGAACGGATGGCCGCCGACTCGGCAGAGCGAGGTACGCCGGAAGCCGGCCCGGTGCTCCAGCCGATCCCCAAGCAGGTGGTCGGGGTCGCGACGTTCAACGTGTTCCGCCAGCTCAGCTACTCGGACATGCTGGCCGACGCACGCACCCTGGCCGCCAATCCCGACATCGACATCATCGGCTGGCAGGAAGCGTGGGACAGCGCGCCGGTGTTCTCGGCGATCGAGTCGCAGGGCTGGACGACCAAACGTTTCCCCAACAGCGCCAAGGAGCTGGCCGTGTCGTGGCGGCCCTCGGAGTTCAAGCTCGTCGGCGCCGACCAGCGCCTGGTCGCCAGGGGCATCTCCGACGAGACCGGCCGCTACCCGTTCGGCGACCGCTACGCGATCCGGGTCACGCTCCGCGACCGCGACACGGGCGAGCTGGTCTCGGTGCTCAACACCCATCTACCGCAGGCGATCGAGAACCTCGACAGGCCCGGTCACTGGCGGCCGACGTACAACTCCGCGCGGGCGCGGACGCAGCTCACCCGGATGGCGCGGATGTGGGACCGGGCGCCCGGGCGGTGGGTGATCGGCACCGGCGACTACAACGTCGACGCCCGCGCCGAAGCGCGCGAACGTCCCGTCGGCGGACTGTCGCGGATGTTCGCCGGCCGCGCGGTGTCGTCGTACGCCGTGCTCGGCAAGGACATCGCCCCGACCCACCCGATCAGCGGACGCCAGATCGACTACGTGTACGCCGCCCGCAAGGACGTCCGCCAGGAGCGCCTGAAGTTCATCGACCAGCGCACGATCCCCGGTCTCAACAGTGACCACCGCGCGTTGCTGGTGCGGTTCGCGCTGACGTGACGACGGGTGAGCGGGAGCAGCAGCCCGCCCACCCGTCGCCCGGGTCAGTCCGCGATCAGCGGAGCTGCACCGTGCGGGTCGTCGGCCCGCTGGGCGCGTAGCTGCCGGTGGGGCGGAACGTCGCCTTCACCTTGAGCTTCTTGCCCGACTTCGGCGCCTTCACGGTGAAGGTGGCCAGGTCGCCACTCCCGCCCGTGAGCACCTTGGTCCTGGTCGATCCGCCGATCACCTTCAGCACGACGGTGCCCGTGATCGGCACGCCGGCCCTCCGGCCGGCGACCTTGACCTTCACCTTCACGTTCGCGCCCGGATCAGCGGACGCCGGAGCAGTGACGGTCAGGCGGGTCGGCGCCTTCGTGACGACGTACGTCGCCGTGACGGTGCCGGACTCCTCGACGTCCTCGCTGCCGAGGTACTTCGCGCCGAGGGTGTAGCTGCCCGCCGCCAACGTCTTCGAGAACGGGAACGTCACCCTGCCCGAGCTGTTGACCGGCAGCTTCGCCGAGCGACCACCGATGGTGATCTCGACCTCGCCCTCGGTGGCTCCGCCGACCACGACGGTGCCGGTCGCGCCGGTGCCGAAGACGGTCGTCGAAGGGGTCACCGAGAACATCAGCGTCGGGTCGATCTGGTGGAGCAGGAACGTGACCGAGTTCGACGTCGACGACATCGCCGTGGCCGTCTGACCGAAGACCGCCTTCACCGTGTGCTGCCCGGCTCCGAAACCCGGCACCGTGAGGGTGGCCGCACCGGAGACGGTGGCAGCGGTGCCCAGCGAGGTGGGTCCGTCGAAGAACTCGACGCTGCCCGACCCACCGGTCACGGTCGCGGTGAACGTCACCGGCTTGCCGATCTCGATCACGGTCGGCGACCAGGTCAGCACCGTCGTGGTCGGCGTGAGCGTGGAGAGGCTCACCCGTGGACGTCCTTCCCGTGCCGGCGCTGACCGCAGTCAGCTTGACCACACCAGGAGCCATCGCCAACGGCACGGCCAGCGAGGCAGCGATCGCCCCGTTGCTGTCGGCCACGACGGTGACCGGAGCGAGACCGACACCGCTCACGGTGACCGCCTCACCTGGCCGGAAGCCACCACCGCTGACCAGCGCGCTGGAGCCCGGGGGCACCGGCGGCGCCGTCAGGGTCCCGCCGGCTCTGACCGACGCGAGCTCCGCGCAGGCCGCACCGGGGACGCCGTACGGCGGGAGCGTCGGCGGCGTAACAGGCGGAGTGCCGCTCGGCAGGGTGCCGTCGTCCTCGCGGACGTTGGTGAACACGACCGCCTTCTTGCCCATCACGGCGCCACGGGTGTTGATCACGCTCGCCTTCAGCGTCGTGACGTTGGTCGTGCTCGCGAGGGTGTCGCCCTGCAGGGCCGAGGTGACGACCTTGCAGGTCTCGCCCGGTGCGAACGTGACCTTCTCCATCGAGGCACCGGCACGGCTGGTGGTCGACCCGAGCAGCGACACGAAGCCGGTGACCGGCTTGGTGGTCGCCTTGTCGAGGTAGACCGCCAGGTCGACGGTGCCGGGCCCGCTGCCCTCGTCGACGTTCGGTGCGAACACGTCGATGACCGGCTCGGCTCCCGGAGCGGCCGTGCCGATCGACGAGGTCTCGAACGCCAGGTCGGACAGGTACGCCGCGCCGCTGGTCACGGCGTCGGCACCCACGGCCGCGGTGAACCGCACCTCGCGGATGTCCGTGGCGTCGACCCCGGCGGCCGCGATGGCGGAGACGGGGACGTTCACCTGCTGGAGCACGGTCTTCTTCAGCGTCGACAGACCGGTCGAGGTCGCCGACGTCGGCAACCGGACCAGGGCCTGCGGGTTGAGCGCCGAGACCAGGCTCGAGTAGGTGTGGCCCGCGCCGTCGAGCACGCTGAGCTTCAGGTCGGTGCCCGTGGCCACGGTCTCGTCGGCGGCCACCTTGACGGAGAGCCGCTCGAAGCCGCTGGCGTTGCGCGCCGACGACGGCACCGACACGCGGACCTCACCGGTGTCCGACGTCCACATCATCCGGGTCACCGGGGTGGCCGGCACATTGCCGCCGTTGGAGGCCGGCGTCCAGTGCGGGATGGTCGCGGTGGCGCCGGACGCAGTGCTGCACGCCGGCAGCTGCTGCGGAACGGTGCGGCCGCTCACGCTGGCGCACGGGGCGGCCGTGGCCGTGCCGAACGTACGGACCAAGGACGTCGTGTCCTCGAACGTCGTGATCGTGCTTCGCTTGGTGGCCGGCCCGGTCGCGATGGTGCGCACGTCCTCGCCGTTCAGCGATGCAGGGACCTGCCCGGAGCCGTCGAACATCGGCAGGAACTGGTTCTCCCCGCCAAGGGTCAGCCGGAACCAGCCGGTCATGTACGCCGTGCCCATGTCGTACTGCTCGGCGGCCGTCATCCGGATCGAGGTCGCGGCGACGGTCGGGTCGGTGCCACAGATCGGCTCGACCCTGCGGGCGGCGCTGCCACTCCAGTCGTCACTGACACTGAAGGAGAACAGGCCGGGCGTCCACACGGTGTTGTAGAAGTTGTGGTTGGCGCCCATCGCCCAGGTGCCGGTGCGCAGCACGTTGTCGTCGTACGCATAGCGCGAGTCGTCGAGCATGTGCTGGCCCTGCTGGTTGGAGACGTCACCGTCGCAGTAGGGAAGGATCACGTTCATCGGCACGTCCGGCACGGTCATCCGAGCGAAGTCGACCGGAGCCAGCGGCAGGATGCTCTTGATCGCCCACGGCTGCGCCAGCGCGTTGTTGAGGGTGGCCGCGTAGGTGACACCCTCACCGCCGCGCGAGTGACCCATCAGGCCGATGGTGGAAAGGTCGAACTTCCCGACCAGGTCCGTGGCCGTCACCGTGTCGAGCGGCTCGACCGGCGTGAGGAACGCGCCCGCCCGCTCGGCCAGTGCTGCGGTGCCGTCGGTCAGGGCCTGGCCCAGGGTGACGGTGCGGTTCTTCCAGGCGTCGAAGTAGGACACGGCCGCACCCGCGTTGGCGTTCTTCAGCATGGTCAGGGTGTCCAGGATCAGCTGGCCGCGGGCCTGGGCTCCCTGGTCGGCCGCCAGCTGGTTGTCGTTGGCGTTGATCGAGTTGGCCGAGATCGAGACCACCGAGTAGCCGTTGCTGGCCAGCGCTCTGGCCGTGCCGTCGTACCCGAGGTAGCTCGGGATCGAGAGCCGCGCCGGCGCGGACGTCGGCGTTGCCGGGCAGGGCCAACGCAGGGGGTTCTGCTCGCCGTCGCCGTAGCAGGACGAGTGCCGTCCGTGCAGCAGGATCACCGTCGGCCGCGCGCCTCCGGTCTTCGGCAGGTAGAGCTTGCCCTCGAGCTCACCCTTGACGCCGCCGATGGCGGCGAGGTCGATGCTCTGCTCGCCGAACTTGTAGATCGACTCGGTCCAGTCGTACGTGCCGTGCTGAGCCGGGTCCACCGGCAGCGCCGCCGCCGCGGCCTCCGGCACCTTGGTCACCGCGGTGTCATCCGAGGTGGTCAACGACGCCGACTGGCTCGCCCAGCCGGCGTCCACCACGTCGGCCCGGACCACGGAGGGGTCCGCCGTGAAGACGGACAGCGACCTTCCGTCGGCGGACTCGGTGGCGATACCGATCGCCTCACCGTCGACGACGATGGTCGGCGCGTCCGACCTCATCGGCAGCGGCTTGGCCAGGTCGATCGTCACCTCGTAGCCACCCGCGGCGCGGGTCACGGTCCAGTCGCCCCCGGAGGCGAGAGTCGGGTCGGGGTCGGGGGCGGCAGCGGCCGCGTTGAGTGGCAGGCCGGGAAGGACCGCCGCAACGAGGGCACCGGCCAGGCCGATGCCGCCACGTCGCACTGAAGCTGGTAACAAAACAGGCTCCTCGAACTAGGGGAGCCTCATCCTCGGGACGCGGCGTTACACCGGCGTTTCTGCCGATGACTCCTTACCGACGAGATTGAGAGGGCTGCGTAACAACTGTGGTCAGGTTCGGTCCGCGGTGCGCCGACCGCCGACGACGGTGAGCACGACGGAGACGATCAGCGCCGCCCCGGCCAGCAGGACCGCGACCAGGATGCTGCGGTCCAGGCTGTTCGTCACCGCGTCCCAGACGGCAGCGGCAAGGTCGCGGTCGGCAGTCTGCGCGGAGTCGACTGCGCCCGATCGCACCGCCCCGAGCACCGGCCAGAGCAGTGCCACGGAGACCAGCGAGGCGCCGGCCAGGATCGCCAGTGCGCGGAGTCGTCGCCGGGCAACGAGCAGCGTGATCGCCACCAGCGCGACCCACCCGACCGGGAGCCAGAAGCGGGCCGCGTTGAGCGCCTGATAGCCCTCCTGGGCCGCGCGGAGCTGGCGGTGGTCAGGAGTGAACACCAGCGCGGGTGGCTCTACATCGCGGATGGGCAGGCCCTGCGCCCGGATCGCGTCGAGCACCGCGTCAACGACGACGGAGAGGTCGAGCGGTTGGATCGCGCCGGCGCTGTCGTCGCGCAGCGTCCTGAGCAGCTCGGCATGACCTTCGCGGTTGGCGGCCTCCCAGATGGGTCGGAACGCCGAGTTGGTCACGGCCGCGCCGACCGCTCCCCGGATGGCCAGCCGGGCCGGTTGCTGTTGGGCCTCAGGGAGCTGGCCGAGGCCGACCACGTCGGCGGCGTACTGCTCGAGGCGGTCGACCAGCGCTTCCTGCACGTTCTCGTCATCGGCCAGCGGGCCGACCGCGCCGACGTAGCCCTCGGTGTCGGTCACCCGCTCGGCGGTCCACACCGCGGTGATCGCCACCGGCAGGATCAGGGCAGCCAGCAGGGCGGTCACGCCCGAGAGGAATCCACGCACCCGCAGATGGTGACAGACCGGACAACGGAGACCGGTCCCCGGGCAGCTCCTGGTCGGTCCCGCTCCCGCTGCTTGTAACTCAGTGTTGGATCAACTACCCGAGTGTTCAAACACTCCAGGAGTTCGCTAAACCCTGAGTTACAAGCGGCGGGTGGCTCAGCGGCCCTTCCAGACCGGCGGGCGCTTCTCGGCGAACGCTGTGGCGCCCTCCATGGCGTCCTCGGACACGAACACCGGCGCCATCAGCTCACTCTGCTTCTTCCAGCCGTCCTCGAAGGTCCAGTCGGGGGCCGAGCGGGCGACCTGCTTGCTGACCGCCACCGCGAGCGGGCCGTTGGCCGCGATCGTCGCGGCGAGCTCGAGGGCACCGTCCAGCGCTCCGCCTTCGGGTGTCAGCCGGTTGACGAGTCCGAGCTCGGCGGCGCGTTGGGCAGTGATCGGCTCGCCGGTCAGCAGCATCTCGAGCGCGATCGCCTGCGGGATCCGCTGTGCCAGCAGCAGCGCCGCGCCGGCCCCGGCGACCAGGGCGCGCTTGACCTCGGGCACACCGAGCTTCGCGGTCGCGGAGGCGACCACCAGGTCGCAGGCGAGCAGCAGCTCGAAGCCGCCGGCGACCGCCCAGCCCTCGACCGCACCGATCAGCGGCTTGCGCGGCGGCGCCTCGGTGATGCCGCCCAGGCCACGCCCCTCGACCAGCGGTACGTCGCCGGTGAGGAACGCCTTGAGGTCCATGCCCGCCGAGAACGTGCCGCCGGCGCCGGTGAGGACACCGACCCGCAGCTCGTCGTTGGCATCCAGCTCGTCGACCGCTGCGGCGATGCCGCGGGCCACGTCGCCGTTGAGCGCGTTCTTCGCCTCGGGTCGGTTGATGGTGATGATCTGGACGCCGTCACGCGCCTCTACGAGGACCGCCTCATTCATGGGAGCAACGTAGCGGGATGGGAACATCGGCGCGTGACCCACGTGCCCTCGATCTCCCGACGCCTCTCGCTCGAGCAGGTCGGGCCGCTCCGGTTCCGTGGCGGCGTCTACGACACCCCGCTGACCCGCTTGTACGGCGGCGAGGTGGCCGGCCAGGCCGTGCTCGCTGCCGGCACCACGGTCGACCCGGCGCGGCACATCCACTCCGCCCACATGCACTTCCTGCTGCCGGGCGACCCGAAGCTGCCGGTCGAGCACGAGGTCGACAAGGTGCGCGACGGCGGGAGCTTCACCACCCGTCGGGTCGAGTCGTCCCAGGGCGACCGCGTCATCTTCACCATGACCGCCACCTTCCAGACGCCCGAGACCGGGCTCGAGCACCAGCTGCCGACGATGACCGCGCCACCTCCCGAGGACCTGCAGTCCGCGGAGGAGATGTTCGCCGACGACCCCGACAACCTGCTGTGGTTCGGCTGGCTGTCCGAGGCCGCCGACATCGAGGCCAGGTTCCCCGAGCTGCCGGCCCGGGCCGCCGCCACTCGCGGCGTGAAGGCGCCACCGCAGCAGCGGGTCTGGCTGCGGGCGCGGCAGCCGATCGACCACGGCGACCTCGCGCAGGCAGGAGCACTGGCCTTCTGCTCCGACCTGCTGCTGCTCTCGGCCGCCCTCGGCCCGCACCAGCTGACCTTCCAGGGCGGGCAGCTGCAGTTCGCCACAATCAACCACACCGTGTGGTTCCACGCGCCGCTCGCGATCGACGACTGGTTCCTCTACGACCAGAAGAGCCCCTGGGCCGGAGGCGGACGCGCGCTCTGCACCGGCGAGATCTACGACCGCAGCGGCCGGCTGTGCGCGACCACCGTGCAGGAGGGCCTGCTGCGGGTGCTGGCCTGAGCCGTCCCGCGTGCAACTCCAGCACCACTGGGCGGGCACTCCCTGTACTTGGTGGGCGATGCATTGCCCCACATGTTCAGATTTCCCCGGCCAGCCGGGGAAATCTGAAAGCCGGGCCGCCGAGCTTGAGCGTCGCGTCGCTGCGCGGGTCGACCAGGATCTTGGCGTGCGCCTCGGGGTCGGCGAGGGCATCGAAGGCCCCGGCGACTCCGTCGAGCCCCACCGAGCCGGTGACCAGCGGCGTGGGGTCGACCTTGCCGTTGGCGAGCAGATGCAGCGCCTCGCGGAACTCCTGTGGCGTGTAGCCGAGCACGAACCGCAGGTCGATCTCCTTGTTGATGGCGATCGACGGCCGGATCTGGTCGTCGCCCATGCAGACGCCGACGACCACCACACGGGTGTAGATCGGTGCGCTGGCGATCACGTCGTCGATCACGCCAGGCACGCCGACGCACTCGAAGACCACCGGGCCGGACGGCGAGGCGCCGACCGCGTCGGCGGCCTTCAGCACCTGCCACCACGGCAGCATCGGCACCGCGCGCAGCTTCTCCATCGCGCCGACGGCGATGTCCATCAGGCCCTCGGCGGTCACGAACTTCTCGCTGAAGGAGGAGTACGGCGACACCGTGGCCGGGTCGACCACCACGTCGGCGCCCATCGCGGTCGCCAGCGCGCGGCGGCCGGGTGAGAAGTCGCTCGCCACCACCCGGCGTACGCCGGAAGCCTTGAGCATCGCGATCACGCCGAGGCCGATCGGCCCGCAGCCGATCACGTAGGCGACCTGGCCCTTGCCGACCTCTCCGCGGCGTACGGCGTGGAGGGCCACCGCCATCGGCTCGGTCATCGCGGCCGTCGTGGGGGCGAGGCCGTTGGGCACCTCGAGCATCAGCGACTGCTCGACCAGCACCTGCTCGGCGTAGCCGCCAGGGGCGAGCTCGCTCAGACCGGTCGGGTGGACTCCGCCGTCGTGCCGCACCAGCGGGAACGCGACGACCGGCGTGCCCGGCTTCACCGAGCCGCGGGTCTTGGGTCCGTAGTCGGCGACCTCGCCGCAGAACTCGTGGCCCAGCACGACGCGGTGCTCGGGACGCATCACGTGGGCATAGCCGCTCGCCGCCGCGGCGTCGGCCATCTCGTCCGAGTGCTTGCGGGCATGGAGGTCGGAGCCGCAGATCCCGCACGCCACGACGTTCAGCACCACCTGGCCCTTGGCAGGCACCGGCGCCGGCACGTCGGCGACCTCGAGCGTCGTCTTCTCGCACACCACGGCTCTCATGGGGCCGACCGTAGCGCTACTGGCCGCCGCGCATCTTGGCCAGCCGCTGCTTCAACAACGGCACCCGGTGCTCGTTGCCGTGCAGGGCCACGTAGCGCTCGCCGAACGCCGCCAGCAGCGCGTCGTCGAGGCGGCGTACGGCGCCCGGCGGGTAGCGGTAGTCCATCCGCTGGTTGAGGGACAGGTCGTCGGTCTCGCGCAGCGCCTCGCTCAGCTCGTCGAGCGAGGTGATGCCGAGCTCGAGCAGCAGCCCCGAGATCCAGGCGTAGTGGTCGGTGCGCGACCAGCCGGCGTCGGCGTACTGTCCGGCGAGGAAGGCCGCGAGCTCGCGCGGGTCCAGCCGTGGGTCGTCGCTCTCCTCGGCCGTGCCCGGGGCGTGGGGCCGGAGCGCCTCGCGGATCGCGGAGAACTCCCGGTCGGCCAGCTCGAGCAGACCGGCGGCGAGCGTGAAGCGGCGGTCGAAGTCCGGGGCGTGCTCGGCCGGCACCGTGCCCTTGTAGCGGATGTCGTGCTCGAACTCCGCCCATGCGTGCTGCAGCACGGTCCGGATCTGCACCGACGCTCGCCGGCCGTGGTCGAGGCCGATCAGCAGGTGGCGGCTGGCGTAGCCGAACCGGCCCTCGCTTGCGGTCTCCTCACCGAGGTCGCGGTCGTCGTGCACCACCACCTGCTCGCCGAGCAGACCGGCGACGGCGGCCACGTCGCTGTGCACGTAGGTGATGATCCGGACGCCGATCTGGTCGGTGATGTCGCGCAGTGGATCGGGATAGAGGAGCTCCCCCTCGAGCGTGCGCGCGGACTTCTCCGCGAAGCTCGGCACGCTCTTGGTCCGCCCGGTGACGCTCAGGTAGTTGATGCCGGCCTCGTCGAGGATCGAGATGACGAGCGCGACGGCTTGCTCGCCGGCCTCGATCAGCGCCGGCTGCTGCGCGGCGTACTCCTGGACTGCTCGGCGCACCGGGTCGTCCGGCAGGTCGGCCGGCAGGGTCGGGGTGACGATGTAGCCGGTCTCGAAGTCGCCGTACGTCGTCAGCCGGCTCGGCTCGAGGTCGGCCAGCCGCGCGATGTAGGCGCACAGCACCGCGTCGACCTGGTCCTCGACGACCCGCAGCTCGCTCTTGCGGCCGGCCACCTCCACCTGGCCGCGCAGGATGTCCCACTCGGGACCGGTCTCGACGATCGTCTCCACCAGGCCGACCAGGGTGAGCAGCTCACGGCGCAGCAGCTCGACGTCGCGACCCTGCTTCTGCTTGTACTTCAGGGTGCGCGGCAGCCCGAACAGCACCACGGTCGCGGGGTGCGGGTAGACCTCGATGGCGCGCCGCTCGCGGCCGGATCTCGGGTTCATGTCGAGGCCGAGCCGGTGGCACAGCCGGGCGCCCCGGGTGCCGTCGGCGAACTCCGGCTTGCCGGTGTTGGACGGGTGCGGCGCGGCCTCGTAGCTCCGGAAGTCGGCGGCCAGCGCTTTCTCCGCCGGCCGCGACCCGGTGGCGTTGGTGACGATCAGCGGAGCGTCGATGCCGACCACGCACGGCCCGTCCGTGTACGCCGCCAGGGAGGCGACGATCTCCTCGTCACTGCCCACGGTGGCGAGGTGCACCAACCGGCCGGCCTCGTCGAGGACCGCGACGCCGGTGGGCCGGCGCTCTCCCCAGGCGAGGTCGATCCCGATGTGGTGCACGTCGGGAGCGTATCGGCGTCAGGCCGACACGGCCTCCAACCACTCGTCGAAGGTGGGGCCGGCGATGACGGCGCCGGGGCCGGGCAGCAGCGCACCGTTCTTGATCGGCTCGAACGCCTCCCGCGGAATCACGGTCAGGTCCTCGCCGCGCCGGGCCACGACCTTGCGCGCCAGGTCGGCGATCTGCTCGGTCCGCGGGCCGGCGACCTCGACGAGCTCACCCTCGCGCTCTCCCGCGGCCAGCTCGAACAGCACGCGGGCAACCTCGGTCACAGCGACCGGCTGGGAGAGCATGTCGTCGACCGTGGTGGTGCCGCCGTCGCGGCCCCAGCCGATGGCCTGGCCCGGGAAGTCGTGGAACTGCGCGGCCCGCAGGATCTGCAGGCCCGGCGAGTGGTCCAGGTGCGCGCGCTCGTGGGCCATCTTGGCGACGTAGTAGGGGTGCTCGGGCACGAGCTCGATCCCGATGATCGACAGCACGACGGTGCGATCGACCCCGGCGCGGGTGGCCGCGTCGCCGAGGTTGGTGCCGACGACCTCGAAGAACTCCGCGGCGGTGGCGTAGTCCACCTCGTTGGTGACGTCGACGACCACGTCGACTCCAGCCAACGCCTCGTCGAGGCCGACCGGGTTGGTGAGGTCGATCCCGGCGGCCCGCGTGATGGGGACGACGGTGTGGCCTGCGGCCTCGGCCGCGTCGACGACGAGGGTTCCGACCATGCCGGTCGAGCCGGCAACTGCGATGCGCATGGCGTGCTCCTTAACTCGGACAACAGTTGTCCGAGACAGTACCAAATAACTCGGACACTTGGAATCCGGGTATCATCGGCACATGAAGCTGTCGGCCGGGGTCGAGTGGGCCATCCACTGCTGCATGGTGCTGAGCCAGGCCGAAGGGCCGGTGCCGTCGGCGCGACTCGCCGAGTTCCACGACGTCTCGCGCACCTATCTCGCCAAGAACCTCCAGGCCCTCTCCCGGGCCGGGCTGGTCAGCTCCACCGAGGGCCGCGACGGGGGCTACCTGCTGACCCGCGACGCGGCCGACATCAGCGTGCTCGAGATCGTGCAGGCCGTCGACGGCGCCGAGCCGGCGTTCCGCTGCACCGAGATCCGGCAACGCGGCCCGCTCGCGGCGACGAAGGAGGCCTGCCGCCTCCCGTGCGTGATCGCGAAGGCGATGGCCGACGCCGAGCTGGCCTGGCGCACCTCGCTGGCGGCCGTCTCGGTCGCCGACCTGGCCGACAGCCTCGCCACCAACGTCGGTCCGACGACCCTGGTCGCCGTGCGCGACTGGCTCACCAACGCCTAGATCTGTTTGCCAGCGCCACGCGTCGGCCCGGGCTAGATTGGCCGTAAGGGAGCCGGGGAGGGTGACTTTGATGGACTTCGACGACGCCACCGCAGCGCGTCCGGAAACGCTTGACCAAGCAGAGGGACGCCGTCGCTCTACGCCGGCCGTCACGTCCGGCATGGTGTCGGCGACCCGCGCCAGGGTGGCCGAGGCACTGTCGCGCCCCGACGGGCGCCAGGCCGGCCAGGACATCCTCGGGATCCTGCGCGCGTCTCCGGCCGAGGCCCGGCCGGCACCGGTCGTGGCTGCGCCGGTCGCGGCAGCACCGATCGTGACCGCGCCGCCGGCCCCGGTCGAGCCGCTGCGGAAGCGACCCGAGCCGACTCCGGAACCAGTGCGACCGGAGCGCACCGCCACGCCGGCAGGTGTATCGACCACCGTGCGGTTCCCGCCGAAGAAGGGCGCCCGCCGGCTGATGGGCACGGTCCTGGTGCTGGTGCTCCTCGCGACCGCCGGCGCCGGCTACCTCGCCTACGACCAGCCCGGTCCCGTGACCACCGGGCTCGCCGCGACCCTCGGCGTCCTCCTGCTGGTCACCTGGGCGGTCCGGGCCGGCACTCCGCTCACCCGGATGGCGGTCAAGGGCGGACAGCTCGACATCAGGCAGGGCGGCCTCCACCTGAAGTTCGACCTCTCGAGCCACTACACGCCGATCGAGGTGCAGGGCACTCCCGGTCAGCGCGACTGGCGCGTGCTCTTCGGCCGCGGCACGATGCGGCCGTTCGTGGTCGACTCCTCGATCGTCGACCCGAACGACTTCATGGAAGTGCTGTGGCGCTACCGGCCCGCTGAGTGACCGGTGTCGATCCAGTAGCGCTCCTTGCCCTTGCGGACGTCCTCCAGGACGCCGCCGTTGCCGACGATCGTGGCCGCTGAGGCCCGGTTGTCGTCATCGCAGGTCACCAGCACCCGGTCGAGACCGAGCTCGGCCGCACGGCGTACGGCGAGGGCCAGGGCGCGCGTCGCGTGGCCCTCGCGCCGCCGGCTGGGCCGGATGGCGTAGCCGATGTGGCCGCCCTCCTCCAGCAGGAACCCGTTGAGCTCGTGCCGGAAGGCGAGGAAGCCGACCACCTGTTCCGGCTGGCCCGGATCACCATCGACGACCCAGTAGTAGTCGCAGTGCACCATGCCCTCGGGCAGGACTCGGTCGTGGTCGGCGAACGTCAGCAGCTGGTCGACGAACTTCTTGCACGCCTCGGCGGTGAAGTCGCGCCGCTCCTCCTCCGGGCGGTGCCAGAAGCCGGCGCCGTGCACCACCTCGTCGCCGAACTCGAGCATGGCCGACTGCCAGCTCTCGCTGAGGGCGACGTCGGGCAGGTGCAGGCGGGTCATGCCTCCATTTCACCAGCCCCCAAAACTGGAACGTGTTCTAGAGTGGCCCCATGGTCGGCTACATCCAGGACGACATCAGTCCCGAGGAGCTCGAGCGCCAGCGTGTCCTCTACGGCGGGCTGACGGACTCGGTGCGCGGCCTGGTCGACGCAACGATCCGGACGCTGGTCGACGACGACGAGATCCGCGCCGCCCAGGCCGAGGTCGACGCGATCACCGAGCGGCTGCGCAAGGAGCAGCTCGACGGCCCCTACGGCGTCCGGTTCGGCGGCGAGGGGCGCGGCCGGCCGTGGGGCAACACCGTCGTCGGCGTACGCAACGCCGCGGCGCCGCCCCTGGTCATCGAGCACGACGACACCGGCTTCTCGTGGTCCGACTTCCACCTGGGTGCCGCCTACGAGGGTCCGCCCAACCTGGTGCACGGTGGGGTCTCGTCGATGATCCTCGACCAGATGCTCGGCGAGGCAGCCGGTGCCGGTGGGAAGCCGGGCATGACGGCCACCCTGACCCTGACCTACCGCCGGGGCACCCCGCTCGGCGACCTGCGCGCCGAGGCCTGGATCGACCGCAGCGAGGGCTACAAGACCTGGGCCAAGGGCCATCTCATCGGTCCCGAAGGCGTGACCGTCGAGGCCGAGGGCCTCTTCATCCTGCCCAAGTGGGCGCGAGAGCGTCTCGCGGCAGCGGACCCCGATGGTCCGGCACCTCGCTACTTCGAGTAACCGCCGAAGGCCGCCTCGGTGATCGAGTAGTGCCCGCGAGGGACGAGCGGGACCGTATCGAGATCAGGAGACCTTCACGCCGCGGACGCCGTCGTCGGTGAGCCGCGCCTCCTCGAGGGCCTGCTCCTCGAGCTCCTTGCGCCGGGCCTCGACCACGTCGTCGTACTCACCGGGGGCGGAGACCAGGTCGGTCGCGCCCCGCTTGAGCCGGGCCAGCGCGCTGCGGGCGAAGATCTGCTGCTCGGTGGCGGTGCGCTCCGAGCGCCCTCGGCCGAGGAACGAGATGAACCAGTGCAGGACCGCGGTGACGCGGTTCTTGAAGCCGGTGATGTAGAAGAGGTGCACCGCGAGCCACATCAGCCAGGCGATCACGCCGGTCACCCGGATCTTGCCGATCATCGCGACCGCGCGGAAGCGGCTGATGGTCGCCATCGAGCCCTTGTCGAAGTACTTGAACGGCTTCTGGGCCGGCTTGCCCTTGAGGCGCCCGTCGATCTCCTTGGCGGCGTACTTCGCGCCCTGGATCGCCACCTGCGCGACTCCGGGGAGGTTGTCGAGCGAGATCATGTCGCCGACCACGAACACCTCGGGATAGCCCGGCAGGGTCAGGTCGGGGTTGACGCCGATCCGGCCGGAACGGTCCAGCGGGGCGCCGGTCTGCTCGGCGAGGGTCTTGCTCAGCTCGCTGGCCTGTACGCCGGCCGCCCAGACCTTGGTGACCGCCTCGATCCGCTCGACCCGGCCGTCCTTGTGCTTCACCTCGAGGCCACGCTCGTCGACGTCGGTGACCATCGCGCCCAGCATCACCTCGACCCCGAGCTCCTGGAGCCGCTTGGCAGTCCAGGCGCCGAGCTTGGCGCCGAACGGAGGCAGCACCTGCGGCGCGGCATCGACGAGCACGACGCGCGCCGTGTGGGTGTTGATCGCCCGGAAGTCGCGCTTGAGCGTGCGGTGCGCGAGCTCGGCGATCTGCCCGGCCATCTCCACGCCGGTCGGTCCGGCACCGACGACGACGAAGGTGAGCAGGTGGTCGACGTTGTCGCCGCGGGTGGCGCCGATCTCGGCCATCTCGAAGGCGCCGAAGATCCGGCCGCGCAGCTCGAGGGCGTCGTCGATCGACTTCATGCCGGGGGCGAACTCGGCGAAGCGGTCGTTGCCGAAGTAGGACTGGCCGGCGCCCGCAGCCACGATCAGGGAGTCGTAGGGCACGACGGTCTCGCGGCCGAGCACGTGGGAGGTGACGGTCCGGGCGGCCAGGTCGACGCCGGTGACCTCGCCGAGCAGGACGCGGGCGTTCTTCTGGCCGCTCAGCACCTCGCGGGTCGGCGGGGCGATCTCGCCCTCGGAGAGGATGCCGGTCGCCACCTGGTAGAGCAGCGGCTGGAAGAGGTGGTGGGTGGTCTTCGCGACCATGGTCACGTCGACGTCCGCGCGGCGGAGGGCCTTGGTGCCGAAGAGGCCACCGAAGCCGGACCCGACCACGACCACCTGGTGCCGGTCACCGGCCGGCGACGTGACGCTGTTGGCGGTGTTCGGCTCGGTCATCGAGGACCTCCGGGGTCGGATGTGGGGTTCTTTCCTGGTATCCATTCTCCCGCTGCGACAGCCCCAAATCCCAATCCAGGTGACCGTCTGGTGCGTCACACGAGGACAGCCCGCGTCGGTTAATCGGCAGAAAGGCAATGACTTCGGGTTTCATTGCTCGTTTGAGGGGGTAAACCAGCCGAGAATGGACTAACCCTGCTTCGAATTCGTTGCCACCCCGTCGGAGGCCTCCTGTGCCACTGAACCGGCCAGCCCTGTCCTTGGGCTCTGGACCTCGCGGCGTGCAAGATGCACGCCGCTGGGTGTCAGCGACGTTCGCCGACATCAACCGCGGCGATCTGACCGAGTGCGCCGAGCTGGGCGTCTCCGAGCTGGTCACCAACGCGCTGCTCCACGCCACCCCGCCGATCCACGTCTCCGTGCGCGGTACTCGCGAGCACCCGCGGGTGGAGGTGCGCGACACCTCCGCCGACAAGCCGGTCCTGCCGGAGCCGATCGACCATGACGACCTCGAGGCCGAGCTGCTCACGTTCGGGCGCGGCCTCAACATCGTGGCCCGCGCCTCCGACGCCTGGGGCGCCGAGATCGAGGACGACGGCAAGGTCGTGTGGTTCACGCCGGCCGCCTACTTCTCCGACAGTGGCCGGGAGGGCGTGATCACCGGCGTCGACGTCGAGGATCTCGGGCCGGTAGCCGGTGGCGACAGCGTGGCGCTCGACATCCGCAACGTCCCGGTGGCGGCGTACACCGCCTTCCAGCGGCACTACCGCGAGCTGCGCCGCGAGGTGCGACTGCTGGCGCTGGCCCACGAGCAGGAGTACCCACTCGCGAAGAGCCTGTCCGACCTGTTCGGGTCGCTGGAGAAGCCGCTGCGGCAGGACCTCGGCGCCGACCAGGTGCTGGCCGCGGAGGCCGCCGGAGAGACCCACGTCGACCTCGACGTCGTGATGCATCGACCCGACGCCGGCCGCGTCGAGCGCCTGATCGAGCTGCTCGACCTCGCCGACGCGTTCTGTCGCGAGGAGCGCCTGCTCTCGCTGGCGCGGAGCCCCGAGCAGGTCACGTTCCAGAAGTGGTTCCTGGGTGAGGTAGTGCGCCAGAGCGTCGGGGAGCTCCCGATGGCCTGGGCGTCCGCCGTCGAGACCCCCGTTCCCCGCACCAGCGTCTCGTGACCCCGAGCCCCCGGGCGCTGGCCGCGGTAGCGGTCGGCGGGGCGGTCGGCGCCCTGCTTCGGTTCGCGCTCGGCTCGTGGCTTCCCGACGGCGACGGCATCCCCTGGACCACCTTCTCGATCAACCTCGCCGGCTCGGCCGCGCTGGCCGGCCTGGCCGGCCTTCGCCTGGTCCGTACGTCGGCAGCCTGGGCCGCTGCGCTGGGCCCCGGCCTGCTCGGTGGCTTCACCACCATGTCCGCTGCCTCGGAGCAGACCCGCTCGCTGCTCGACCGCGGCGACCCGCTGCTGGCGGCGTCGTACCTGGTGGGGTCGGTGCTCTGCTGCGTGATCGGCGTGGTGCTGGTGCGCCAGCGCATGCCGCTGGTCAACGAGGTGGCGGAGACGTGAGCGCGCTGCTGGTGGCGCTCGGTGCGCTGGTGGGCGCGCCGCTGCGGTTCCTCGTCGCGTCGTGGCTCGACGACGACTGGCCCTGGGGCACCCTGCTGGTCAACGTCGCCGGGTCGTTCGTCCTCGGCCTGTGCAGCGGGTGGTCGCTCGACGGCGAACAGCTGGCGCTGGTCGGGGTCGGCTTCTGCGGTGCGCTGACGACGTACTCGTCGTTCGCGGTGCAGAGCCGCCGAGCTCGGCCGCCGGCGCGGGGCGGCGTACGCCACGGTCACGCTCGGCCTGGCCCTCGGCGCGGGTGCCCTTGGGTTCGCTGTGGCCTAGGCGTAGCCGAGGTCATGCAGGCGGTCGTCGTCGATGCCGAAGTGGTGCGCCACCTCGTGCACCACGGTGATCCGGACCTCCTCGACCAGCTCGGCCTCGGTCTCGCAGAGGTCGAGGAGCGGGCCGCGGAAGATGAAGATCCGGTCGGGCAGCTCGAACACATCGGGGATGCCGGTGCGCTCGGTCAGCGCCACGCCCTCGTAGAGGCCGAGCAGGTCGTTGGGCTCGTTGGCCGGCGGCTCGTCCTCCACCAGCACCACGACGTTGCGCACCAGCGACGCCAGCTCGTCGGGGATCCCGTCGAGGGCCTGGTCGACCAGCGCGTCGAAGTGCTCGGGGCTCATCTCTATGGGCACCCGCCCATTGTGACGGGCGTGATTTCGATACGGGTCGCTCAGCCCCTCGCAAGCTCGGGTCTGAGCCGAGCCCTACTCAATCTCCCGCCCTGATCCGCCCCTCGCAAGCTCGGGACGGGGGCGTGAAATGCACGAACGCCCCAGATGCGTGATCTGGAGCGGTGGTGTGGTGCTGAGCGACCCCGACGGGACTCGAACCCGCGGCCTCCGCCGTGACAGGGCGGCGCGCTAACCAACTGCGCTACGGGGCCAGGATGTGCTGCCTACGTTCTGGTGAAGCGGTCGTGACTCTAACCCATCGTCGGCGGCGACTCCCAATCCGGGGGCGGGGCTGTTGATGCTGCACCCCCAACGGGATTCGAACCCGTGCTACCGCCGTGAAAGGGCGACGTCCTAGGCCGCTAGACGATGGGGGCCGGAACTGCCCGAACAGCATAGGGGCGGCGCTGTTGGCCGCCCAAACCGCGTCGTAGCCTCGTCCTCATGACGCCGCACCAGCTCGCCTTCGTCGAAGCCGCCGAGATCGCTCACAGCCTGGCCTCCTCGACCGAGGTCCGGGCGGCGTGGGACACCGAGAGCGCGTGCGCCGGCATGAGCGTCGGCGGCCTCACCCACCACCTGGTGCAGCAGGCGGTGATCGCGGCCCGGCTGCTCCAGGCCGAGCCCGATGGCGACCCCATCCCGCTGCTCGAGCACTACGACCGCGCCGCCTGGTTGCAGGGCGACCTCGACAACGAGGCCAACGTCGGCATCCGCACCGGCAGCGACGCGGGTGCGGCCGCCGGGGCCGACGCCGTGCTGGCCGAGGGCCGCGAGGCCATCGCCACACTTCCGGGACTGTTGGACTCCCGGCGGGAGCCGGACGCTGTGCTCATCCCGTGGCAGGGCTGGTCGCTGACGACCGACGACTTCCTGACCACCCGGATGATGGAGACCGTCGTGCACTCCGACGACCTCGCCGCCAGCGTGGGTCTCCCCACCCCGGTCTTCCCGGACGACGCCGCCACGCCCGTCCTGGCCCTGCTCACCGGTGTTGCCGTACGCCGGCACGGGCAGGCCGACGTGGTCCGCGCGCTGAGCCGCCCCCAGCGCGCTCCCGAGAGCGTCTCCGCCTTCTAGGTGCCCCGAGTCCAAAGTCCTTGCGCGCTTCGCGCGCCCATGGCACGCACCTCGCTGCGTTGGCGTCGCTCGACGTGCGCCCAGCATGGCTTCGCTGCGCCGCCTTGCCATCCACGCACCCTGAACACGCCAACCGCATAACGAGTACGGACTCAGGACACGGCCGCCACTTTCGTGACCCGGGGTGCGCTCCGGTATGGTTTCGACTCGCTCGGGCAGGTAGCTCAGTTGGTACGAGCGTCCGCCTGAAAAGTGGAAGGTCGGCGGTTCGACCCCGCCCCTGCCCACGAGCTACGAGAGCCGCAGGTCATCGACCTGCGGCTCTCGTCATCTGGGTCAGGCGCTCTCGGCGAGCTGCGGGAACTGCTCCTGGATGGGGCGGTGCAGGTTCGCCTTCACCGTGCGACTGGTCTCGTCGGCGAGCACCTCGAGCGCGCCGGCCTCGACACCGTCGAGCACCTGGCGCACCACGTCGGCCTTGTCCGACTTCGGCGCCTCGACCGCCGCCACCATGTCGGTGTCCACGTAGCCGACGTACACCCCGACGACCTGCACTCCCTGCGGCGCCAGCTCGAACCGCATCGAGTCGGTGGCGCTCCAGAGGGCTGCCTTCGACACGCCGTAGGTCTGGCCGAGCGCGGCCCAGGACAGGGCGGAGGCGACGTTGACGATCGCGCCGCGGGCCGACGTGACCGGCGCGGAGAAGGCGGACGCGACGGAGAGCGGGCCGATCAGGTTGACCTCCAGCTCCCGGCGCAGGGCCGAGGTGTCGGGGTCGAGCACGGACGTCGACGCGAAGAGACCGGCGTTGTTCACCACGACGGTCACGTCGGAGGCGGCCACTGCTGCCAGGCGCACCGACTCCGGGTCGGTCACATCCAGCCGGAGGGGTACGACGCGGGCGTCCGTGGTCTCGATGGCGCTCTCGTCGCGGGCGCCGGCGTACACCTTGGCCACGCCGCGCTCGAGCAGCTGGGCGACGAACTCCTTGCCGAGGCCGCGGTTGGCGCCGGTGACGAGGACGGTCTGATGGGCGAGGTCGGTCATGGGATCTCCTGGAGACTTGATGTACACCGATCGGTGTACGTTCTGCTCCGAAGGTACACAGATCGGTTTACTTTCGGCAAGTCCGCCTCTACGATGGACCCATGACCGAGACCCCGACGCGGCGCAAGCCCGGCGCCCGCGACCGGCTGGTCGCGGCGGCGGAGCAGCTGTTCTACACCGACGGGATCCGAGCCGTCGGTGTCGACCGGCTGTGCGCCGAGGCCGGGGTGTCGAAGCGTTCGCTCTACCAGCACTTCACCGGCAAGGACGACGTGATCGTGGCCATGCTCGAGGCCCGCGGCGAGGCCCTCCGGTCCCTGGGCGACCCGGGCGACGCGTGCTCACCGCGCGAGCGGATCCTCGGCGTCTTCGACGCGTTGACCACCCTGTCGGCCGACCCCGGCTTCCGCGGCTGCCCCTTCGTCGGCGCCGCGACCGAGCTCAAGGACCGCGACCACCCGGGCTCGGTCGTGGCCCGCCGCCACAAGCTGGCCCTGACGGAGTTCTTCGAGGAGCGGGCCCGCGAGGCCGGCGTCAAGGACGCCGGCCTGCTGGCGGTGCAGCTGACTCTCATCTTCGACGGCGCGGGCGCTTACGCCGTGGTCCGCGGAGGCGCCACTCCCGCGACCCGGGCCGCTGTCGAGACCCTGCTGGCGGCCCACGAGGTGCGGCCCTAGTTGTTGTTCGAAACCACGGTCTTGCTGCCGAGCGTCCGGCCGGCCGAGTCGACGAAGGTCAGCTCCAACGACGCCGCATCCGCGGCGCCGGGCAGAGCGGCGCCGTAGCCGAGCGAGTCGGCGCGCACCGGGAGGACCCGGTCGACGCCGACGGCCTGGACGCGCACCTGGACGGCCTCGGCGTACGGC
Source organism: uncultured Actinomycetota bacterium (assembly GCA_963769475.1). Taxonomy (GTDB): domain Bacteria; phylum Actinomycetota; class Actinomycetes; order Propionibacteriales; family Nocardioidaceae; genus Nocardioides. The sequence continues at coordinate 241,625 of CAVYLX010000012.1, forward strand.
GAGATGCCGTAGAGGATCGTGTCGCCGGCCTCCGTGAAGAAGGCGCCGAGCTGGTCGGGCCGGGTCCGCCGAATGACGTTGCCGGGGTCGTTCGGATCGTCGATGTCGGCCGCACAGCCGTACTCGAGCTCGCTGGGTTCCAGCGAGCCCACACCGTCCCAGGTTGCGTCGCTCACCGTCTGGGCGTCGCAGATGTCTCCCGTGGAGGTCTTCGCGATCCAGACTGCGAAGACCTGGCCGTTGCTTCGCTCGAACTGGGCAACCAGCTGGGGGTCGTAGATGGTGCCGACGTTGTTGCCCGTCGTGTTCGGGTCATCGGCGAAGTCGAGCAGGGTGTCCTTGACGACGCCGATCGGGTCCAACCCCGTAGCGAAGGCCGCTCCGGCCGAGAGGGTGAGTACGCCGGCGACGCCTGCCGCTGCGAGGCGCCGTCGGTGCTGACCCCGCGACCGCACCGGCTCGTCGGCGAGGATGCGCGCCAGCGTCGCGTTGGCCCACTCCTCATCGAGGTGCTCCGGGAGGGGCGCGAGTGCGCTGATCCGGTCAGCGGGGAAGGGCTCGTTCATGGGGTGCCACCTTTCGGGAGGGTGATTCGGAGAGGTCGAGTACGCGTTGAGCTGCGTCGCGGGCCCGGTGGGTCCGGACGCGGAAAGTGCCGGGACGCACGCCCATCACGGCGGCCGCCTGTTCGGGGGTGAGGCCGTCCCAGGCGACGAGCAGGAGGGCCTCTCGCTGCTCCTCCGGAAGGGCGGCCAGGGTCGCCAGGGCCTCGACCCGGTCGGTGGCGAGCAGGCCGGCGTCCTCCGCCGACCGCGCGGCATCACCGAGCAGCACCAGCCGCTGCTGGAGTGCCCGCCGCCGGGTCTCGCCACGGTGCTGGTTGCCCACCACCTTGCGAGCGGTGCCGATCAGCCAGGGCAGCGGTGGCTGAGGTACGTCGCTCCACCGCCGCCAGGCCTGCAGGAACGTCTCGGAGACGACGTCCGGGACGGCGTCGGCCGCGACGTGCCGGCGCGCGTACGCCGCCACCCGCGGCCCGTCGCGGTGCCAGACCTCGGTGAACCCGGGGACGTCCCGTTCCTTGCCCATGTGGGAGTAGTGTCCGGGACCCCCGTGGTTGTTACGCCAGCCTCGCGGTGACGAACTCGTCGAGCACGCCGAGCGGCATCGAACCGGAGTTGAGCACGGCCGAGTGGAAGCGGCGTACGTCGAACGCCGCACCCTGGCGGGCCTCGGCCTCGGCGCGGATCCGCTCGATCTCGAGGCGGCCCACCATGTAGCCGGTGGCCTGTCCGGGGTTGGTGATGTAGCGGTCGATCTCGGGTCGCACCACGCCGTCGGCCAACGGTGAGTTCTCGGCCATGTAGCGCACCGCCTGCTCGCGGCTCCAGCCCAACGCGTGCAGCCCGGTGTCGACGACCAGCCGGCACGCGCGCATCGAGTCGGCGGCGAACATGCCCATCCGGTCGACGACGCTGGAGTAGAGGCCCATCTCGTCGGCCAGGCGCTCGGTGTAGAGACCCCAGCCCTCCGCATACGCGTTGTTGGCCATGAACTTGCGGAACTCCGGTACGCCGGTCAGCTCGGCAGCGATCGTGAGCTGGAGGTGGTGGCCCGGGATGCCCTCGTGGAAGGCCATCGCCTCGAGCTCGAAGGTCCCCCAGGAGGACGCGTCGTCGACGTTGATGAAGAACGTGCCTCCGCGCGACCCGTCGGCAGCCGGTGGGAAGTAGAACGCCTTGGCACCGGTCGTCGTCGCCTTCACGACACACGGCGCTTGCGGCAGCACCTCGAACCACTCGGGCATGGCGTCCCAGGCCCGGGCCATCGCGACCTCTGACGCCTCGACCAGCTGCTCTCCGCGCTCGAAGTGCAGCTTGGGATCGGTGCGCATCGCCTCGAAGATCTGGGCGAGGTCGTCGGTGCCGACGACCTCCGGCCCGAGGCCGCGATACTCCTCGGCCAGCTTCTCCACCTGCGCCAACCCGAGGTCGTGGATCTCCTGGGCCGACTTGTCGGTCGTCGTCGAGTAGCGCAGCAGCGCGGCGTAGGAGCTCGCCCCGTCGTCGAGCCAGCTGAGCCCGCAGCGGTCGTCCGGTCGGGCGACCGGCAGCACCTCGTCGCGCAGGACGTCGCGGTACGCCGCGATCGCCGGACGGACCTGCTGCTCGACCACGCCGGCAATGCGTTCCCGCCAGGCCGCCTCGTCGACACTGTCCGGCGGAGCCGGCACCGCGCCGAGGATGGGGTCGTCGGACACGGAGCCCGCGAGCTGGGCGTCGAGCTGCTCGACCACGCCTGCGACCGCGAACGCCGCCGGCACCCGCCCCGCCGCCACCCCTTCGCGCAGGCGCTCGGCGAGCTGTCCGAAGTTGCGCGCGACACCACCGAGCTTGTCGATCAGCGCCTCGGCCACGTCCGCATCGGGGAGCGAGAACATGTCGACCACGATCGGCACCCCGACCTGCGGACCGAAGATCGGGTCGACGCCGATCTCGTCCTGCCGCGTCTCCAAGAGGGCGGCCCGGGTGGTCGCGTCGTGCTCCAGCACCGAGCGCGTGATCCGCTCGTCCTCGTCGAGCCCGGCCGGGTCGATCGCCAGGGCGTCGGCGGCGAAAGTGCGGAGCGCCTCGACCTGACGTTCCTCGGTCTCTCGGCTGGCGTCCTCGTAGGCACCGGCGAAGCGGTAGTCACCGAGGAGATGCGCCTCCGTCGGGTTGTGCTCGAGGTGGTGGTCCCAGTAGGCGCTGGCGAGCTGGTCGAGGTCGTTGTTCGGCATGGGCCGACCCTACGAGGCGGGCAGGTCGTCAGGAGATGGTCGTGTGCCCGAGGCCCACCTCCAGGGGCGGCCTCGGGCACACGACCCGATTGAAGCGGGGTGCTACTTGGTGTTGACGGTGATCTTGGCGACGCCCACGAGCAGCTCGTCGGTCACCGCTTCGGTGCCGAACGTGTCGTTGAGCAGTCCGGCCGCCACGTCCGAGACGTAGACCTTGGTGCCTTCGAGGATCGCGTTGTTGCCCTCGGTTGCGAGGGGCTTCAACGTGCTTCCGTTGAGCCGGAAGATGTAGGCGCTGGACACGACCGGCTCGCCGTTGACGAGCACGTCGCCGTAGACGCGGGAGACGCCCGGGTCGACGTTGAGGTTGCCGATGGTGACCTCGGTGTCGCCGGCGGTGAGGGTGAAGCCGGATCCCTCGTGCTGGAGCTGGCCGACGACGTAGTTGGGCACGGAGCCCGGCTCGAAGACCGACACGTTGCCGCCGCTGATCGGGAAGACCAGGGCACCGTCGGTCAGCTTTGCGGAGCCGACGACGCCGGGAGCGAGGCCGAGGGACTCGAGGGCGTCGGCGAAGCCCGCGTCCAGCGTGACCGCGGTGGTCTGACCCTTGACGTCTTCGATGACGGCGACGGGCTCGGGCTTCGATGCACTGGCACCGTCGGCGGCGTCTGAGTCGCCGCCACAGGCGGCGAGCGGGGCAGCCAGCAGGACGAGGCCGGCCGCGCCGGCGAGCTTGCGGGTGATGGAGGAGTTCATGGGGGTTTCCGATCCGTGACGCTGGGGATTTCAACTTCTGTCGCTCGGTAGTTCGGCGCGCGAGCCCGATCAGATTGGACTGCGCGGACCCCGTCGCGATCGAAGCCGGGATCGCAGCAGGCTCGCCGCCGTCACTGTCAGCACCGTCAGCGCGAAGACCACCAGCCACGACGCCAGGTAGGGGCGGTCGAGGAGGGTCGGGTTGTCGTCCCTGGCCCCGAAGCTGCCCAGCACAGGGAACGCCACGAGAGTCAGGGCGCCGAGCACGACCATGCCGACGACGGCCGGAGCCTTGGCCGGCTCGGGAAGCAGGCGCAGCACCAGGGCACCGGCTACGAGCACCCCGAGGGTCAGCACGAAGTCGTGCAGCACCACCCCGGACGCCAGCCAGATCCCCGCGTCGAGGAGCTGGGCGTTGTCGGTGCGGCTCAGCAGGAGCCATCCGCCGTACGCCGCAATGCCGACGCCGAGCGCCCCCAGGACCTTCCTCACGTCAGCACCTCGATCCGGCCGACCCACTTCGTCTGGAGCACGCCGGGGCGGTTGGGGGCGATCACCCGGCACGGAAAACCGTGGTCGAGGGCCAGCGGCTCACCGTTGAGCGTCAGCGCCAACAGGGTCCGGTCGTCCTGGGCGAAGTTGGCTTGCAGCGTCGAGTCCCGGAAGGCCCCGGCCGGCTGGATCGACTCGACCAGCACGTCGTTGCCGGTGGGCGCTCCGACCAGCTCGAGCAGGTCGCTCATCCGGATCCCGGTCCACTCGCCGCTGGCGCTCCAGCCCTCGACGCACGCGATCGGCAGGGTCTCGGTGCGCTGGGGCATCGCCAGCAGCTCGTCGCGGGTCAGCACGACCGACCGAGCTCCGTGTACGACGTGCAGCCGCCACGCAGAGCTCGTGGCCAGGCCGGTGACCTGGGCCGCCTTCGCGGACTTGTTGATCGGGATCTCCTGAGGTCCGTCGCCCGAGCGAACCCCGAAGATCGAGACGTCTCGCAGCAGCGGGACGGTGCTGCCGGCGGTCGTGAGCACCGCGATCGCGCTGGCCGTCCAGGTGGTCCGGAGCAGTCCCCGCCGCGACATCGGTCCGGCCTGCGTAGCCGTGGGTCGGTCGTGGGTGGTGTCCTCGACGTCACCCAGGAGGGCGTCGCGGATCACCGGCAGCTTGACGGCAATGTGCAGAAGCAGGGCGCCGATCGCGACCCAGGCGACGGCGTAGTGGGTGGTCCGGAACGAGAAAGCCCAGGGGTACCACTGCGCTGAGTTGAGCAGCCCGGTGGTGAGCTGGAAGATCGCGGCCGCGACGAGGACGCCGATGGAGGCCCGTTCCAGGGCGTTCACGGCAAGACGACGCACGTTGCCGAACGGCGGCCGCTCGAAGAGCTTGGGATAGACGCTCCAGAGCTTGACCAGGAGCAGCGGGATGGATGCGACACCCGTGGTGACGTGGAGCCCCTGGGTGACGCGGTAGCCCCACGAGGGGCTGGTGGGGAACGGGATCGGGTGGCTCGGCTCCTGCGCGTAGTGGCTGATCAGTCCGGTGAGGAAGCAGATGCCGAAGCAGATGCCGAGCCAGAGACCGACCCGCGCGGCGACCGCCGGGCTACGGAGCCGGGACGGGAAGGCCTCGGGGGTCGGCACGGCGGGCATGCGTCTCATCGCCGCTCCCGCAGCACGGCCACCCAGCGCTCGCCGATGGCTCGGGTCGCCGCGACCGCCAATCCGGCCTGCTGGGCCACCGGGTCGATGTCGTCGGCGGCGAGGACCGCCCATCGGAACGGGCGACTCCTGGTGCCGTCACACTCCAGCCGGGCCCAGACCGACATCGACCGGGTGCCCGGCTCGGCCAGCTCCACGACCACTCTCCCGCGCGGGTCGATCAGCTGCCGCATCCGGGACAACAGGGCCACGGGGTCGCCGCCGATGCCGACATTTCCGTCGGCGAGCAGGGCCGTGTGCCACCGGCCTTCGCCGGGCAGGGCGTCGAACACGTCGCGGTGGAGCGCGGGGACACCGCGATCCCTGGCCTGGCCGACGGCCTCGTGGACGACATCGATCCCGAGCACGTGCTGCCCGGCGTAGGCCAGAGCCGCCGCGAGCCGCCCCGGACCGCACCCGATGTCGAGGGTCGGACCCTCGCAGAGGGCCAGGATCCCGTGGTCATCGGCGTCGGCCTCGCGGGTCCAGTCGGCGACCGGCAGGTCGCGCGGGGCGTCACCCAGGCCGAGCACCGCGCAGGGGTTGCCCTGCAGCGCGGCAGAGAAGACGGTCGAGAACGAGTCGTCGGCGAGGGTCATGAGGCGACCCGCGCGACGGCCCGCCACGCCGCGGCGAAGCGAGTATGCGGTGCGCCAGCCGCCACGATCTCGGCGTCCTGGACCGTGTCGACGTCGCGCAGCTGCGACGTCATCGCCACCCGCTGCCCGCCGGCGCCCAGGGCGATCCGGGTGTCGGCGTACGTCGTGGGCTCGGACATCGCGACGTGCGCGAGAGCCTGGACAGCCTGCGGGTCGCGACGGCCCAGGACCCACCAGCCGCCGTCGCCGGCAGGCCCGAGCACGACGTCCGCCTCGGCCAGATCGACGAAGACACGCACGAAGTCGCGCGCGGTCACCTGCGGGGTGTCCATGCCGATCTGCGCGACCGGGCCCGCCCCGGCATCGAGGTGAGCGGCGGCCAGCCGGGCAGCAAAGCCCTCGCCGCGCTGTGCCGTGATCGTCCAGCCCGTCAGCAGGTCGGTGATCTCCGCACCGCGCACGGCATCGGAGAGGTCGCCGGCGAGCGACAGGTGGCAACCCTCGGGCCCCACTGCCGCCGCTGCCGCATCGAGCGTGTCGAGCAGGGCCGCTGCGGCGAGCTCCGCAGCCGCGGCGGCGCCGACCACGGTGCCGAGCCGCGTCTTGACCAGGCCCGCGATCGGAGCCTTGGCGACCACCAGAATCCGCACTACGCAAGCACCGCCCAGAAATCGTGGGCGGCCCGCGCGGTGCCGAGAACCGACCCGGACACCTTCGACCGGGTGCCGGCAGCACGCGGGTGGTACGCGACGTCGCGTTCGGCCAGCCGCCAGCCGCCGAGGGTGGCCTTCTGCAGGAGCTCTACGGGGTAGCCGAACCGGCGGTCCTGCACATCCAGGGCCAGCAGCTGGTCGCGCCGGCACACCCGGATCGGTGCGATGTCGTGGGCGGTCATGCCGATCCGACGGCGCAGCCAGGCGACGATCAAGGCGTTGCCGGCCCGCGCATGCCACGGCCAGACGCGCGAGCTCACCGGGCGGCGGCGGCCCACCGCCAGGTCAGCCCGGCCCTCGTGTACGTCGCCCAGCATCGCCACCAGGTCGGCGGGGTCGAACGATCCGTCGCCGTCCATGAACGCGACGTACTCCGCGGTCGCCGCGTCCAGACCGGCGTGCACGGCCGCGCCGTAGCCCGGCGTCGTCTCGGTGACCACCATCGCCCCGAGTCGGCGTGCGACGGCCGCGGTGTCGTCCGTGGAGCCGTTGTCGGCCACGATCACCGAGAAGCCCTCGGGCACCCGCGGCAGCAGCTCCACGAGAGCGGGGCCTTCGTCGCGGCACGGCAGAATCAGGTCGCAGGTCGGCATCATCACGAAGGTATTCGGAGCCGGGCGCCCATCGGCTTGCCAAGCCTTACGGTGCGATGACGTCCGTATGCTCGGCGCCATGGCGACCGCCCAGCGTGCCGCATCACACCGCGCGGCCTGGCTGGGCCTGGTCGTCGCGGTACTGCTCGTGGCCGCCGCGATCACGTTGCCCCACCTCCTCGACTGGGACACGGCCGCGCGGCGCGACGACGAGTCCCCCTTCCCGCCACTGCACGGCTACTGGATGCCCAAGCTCGCCTGGGCCTCCTTGCTGGCTGTCGTGGTCGCCGGCCTCGGGTGGCGCTACGCCGAGTCGGTGGTGGCCCGGCTGTCCTGGCGCGGCCTGCTGCTGACGGCGTACGCCGTGGGGCTGGCCTGGCTGCTCGCGCTCGCCTTGGTCGACGGCGAGGACGGCATCACGCGGGTCCTGGGCAACCCGTACGAGTACCTCGAGACCGCGCGCGACACCGACGACATCGGTCGCATGCTCGACACGTACGTGGACCGGATCCCCTATGACGCCGAGGACAACTGGGTCACCCACGTCGCGGGCCACCCGCCGGGGGCCCTGCTCTTCTTCGTCGGGCTGGTCCGCCTGGGGCTCGGTGGCGACCTGCAGGCCGGCCTCGTCGTCACGGCGATCGCAGCCAGCGTGGCGCCGGCGGTGCTGGTGACGATGCGCGCCTTGGGCGCCGAGGAGATCGCCCGCAGGGCGGCTCCGTTCGTCGTGCTGACTCCGGCCGCGGTGTTCATGGCGGTGTCGGCCGACGCGATGTTCGCCGCGGTCGCCGCCTGGGGCCTGGCCGCGCTTGCCGTCGCCGCAACCGCGTCCGGCCGTGGCCGCATGGTCGCCTGGTCGGTGCTGGCCGGGCTGCTGCTCGGCTACTGCGTGCTGCTGTCCTACGGACTGCCGCTGCTCGGGCTGCTGGCTCTCGCGGTGCTGGTCAGCGCGCGATCTTGGCTTCCCCTGCCGATTGCCGCGGCTTCGGCCCTCGCGGTCGTGCTCGGCTTCGCCGCGGCCGGCTTCGCCTGGTGGGACGCCTACCCGGTCCTCGTCGACCGCTACCACGACGGCATCGCCGACGACCGCCCCTACTCCTACTGGGTCTGGGGCAACCTGGCCGCCCTGCTGCTCAGTGCCGGACCACTTCTCGGAGCCGGGCTGGCCCATCTCGCGGCGACAGCCCGCCGGGCGGATCGCACCATCCTCCTGCTCGTGTCCGCAGCCGCCATGGCCATCGTCATCGCCGACCTGTCCGGGATGTCGAAGTCGGAGGTCGAGCGGATCTGGCTGCCGTTCGTCCCGTGGCTCTCGCTGTCGCTCGCACTGCTTCCGGATCGCTGGCGCAGGTGGGGACTCGGCGCGCAGCTCGCCACGGCTCTTGCGCTGCAGCACCTGCTCTACACGAGCTGGTAGCGACTCACGCGCGCAGCGGTGCGGTGGCGAAGTCGCGCAGCCCCTGGTCCGGCGCGACCTGCGCCGTGAACCCGAGGTCGCGCCGGGCCAGCTCGGGCGAGGCCACGATGTGGCGGACGTCGCCGAGGCGGTAGCCGCCGGTCACCTCGGGCCCGACCGAGCCACCGGCACCGGCCGACACCTGGCGAGCCACGTCGACGATGGAGATCGGGCGCCCCGAGCAGATGTTGTACGCCGCGTAGCGGCCGGGTGCCTCGTCGGCGACGGCCCGGATGGCGACGACGTTGGCTCGGGCGACGTCGGAGACGTGGACGAAGTCGCGCACCTGGAGCCCGTCCTCGAACACCTGCGGCGGCTCGCCGCGCTCGAGCGAGGAGCGGAACATGGCCGCGACCCCTGAGTAGGGAGTGTCCCGCGGCATCCCCGGTCCGTAGACGTTGTGGTAGCGCAGGGCCACCGCAGAGGCGTCGGCCTGACGCACCCAGGACGACGTGTAGTGCTCCTGGGCGAGCTTGCTGGCGGCGTAGCTGCTGCGTGGATCAAGCCGGGCGTCCTCATCGACCAGCTCCCACGCCAAGGGGGCCGCGCACACCGGGCAGTGGTTCTCGAAGTCGCCGCCGTCGAGGGCCTCGACGGAGCGGGGGCCCGGCACCTGGGGTCCGTGGTCGGAGCACGCATAGCGGCCTTCGCCGTAGACGACCATCGACGACGCCAGCACCATCCGGTCGATGCCGGCGTCGTGCATCGCGGCCAGGAGGGCAGCGGTGCCGAGGTCGTTGTGGCCGGCGTAGGCAGGTAGGTCGCCGACCCGCACCCCCGCGCCGACCAGGGCCGCCTGGTGACACACCACGTCGACGCCGGCGAGCAGGGACGACCACTCCGCGGATCCCGCATCCCGCACGTCGAGCTGATGGGTGTCCTCCGGCGGCGTCGCGGCGCCGTGGGCGCTGTCGAGCATCAGGTCGACCCGCACCACCTCGTCGCCGTCCGCCGCGAGCTGTTCCCCGACCGCGCTGCCGATGAAACCGGCAGACCCGGTCAGGAGAACCTTCACCACATCAACATAGCGACGGCTACCTTGTGCGGAACGAGAACACGTTCTACACAGCCCAGGAGACCGCATGGCCGCCAGCAACGACCGCATCCTCGAGACGATCAACAGCTACGTCGACCTCGTGTCCAACGGCACTGCCGACGAGATCGTCGCGCTGTACGCCGACGGTGCGACGGTCGAGGATCCGGTGGGTTCGGAGGTGCGCACGACCCGCGAGTCGATCCGCGAGTTCTACGCGACGCTGGAGGGTCTCGAGCAGGTGGGCACGCTGCTGACGACCCGGGTGGCGAGCGGCGAGGCGGCGTTCCAGTTCGAGCTCGCCACCAAGGCCGGCGACCAGACCTTCACGCTCTCGCCGATCGACGTGATGACGTTCGACGACGACGCCAGGATCACCAGCATGAAGGCCTACTGGGCCGACACGGATCTCGTCATCAGCTGAGCACGCGGCGCCGCGAGAGATGCGGCGAACTCCTCTCGCGGAGGCGTTGAGGCGAGCCGACCGAGGAGACCCAGCGCGGCCATCCCGACCCCGACGGTCGCGGTGTCGAACGGACCTGGCACGAACGGATCGCTGCTGTTGGCCTTGATGTCCGCGACCGGCGCCGGGCCGCCGACGATCGCACCCTTGGGTCGGTTGGGCCCAAGTGCAACCAGTTGTACGGGCAGCGTCGTTCCGGAAGCGGACGCCCACGAAGTTGGCGTCGTGTGGACGATCAGCAGACCGTAGACCAGACCGAGGTCGGGCGCGCCGCCGCCGACCAGGAACGACCGGGCGCCGGTGACGCACCGTGCACGCGCGCCACGGCAGGAGCCGGCGCCGCCGAACGGCGAGCGAGGCGTGCACGCCGCGTCGGCACCGCCGGCGCGCAGGATCCGGCAGGCATCGGCTTCACTCCGGCGCTCACCTTCGGGCGCACACCGAGGAGGCCGCACAGCTCGGCGGCGGGCAGCGCGGCCATGTCGTAGCAGTCGATCGAGACCTGCCAGCCCTGGCTGCCGTTGCCGTGGCGGACTTGAGGCGACTTCAGCGCATCGGAGAAGTACGACGCCAAGCAGGTCGGCAGCCCGACTCGACCTGCGAACTCCAAGTCGTCGAGCCAGGTGTCCTGCTGGTAGCAGCAGTTGGCCCAGACCTTGCGCAGCTTCAGCGGCCTGCGCCAGCCAGTCCTGGGCGGACCGGATCAGCCTGGCTTCTTCTTGCCGGATAGGCGTCCGCTGGGCGGCGAGCGCGAGGGCGGCCGCCGCGGCGCCGGCCACGTCGGCGCCGCCTGTCTTGGCGGTGAGCACCATCGACGGCCGCTTCGACGAGCAGCGGGTTGCTCGAGACGTAGTCGTCGCGGGTCGGGTCGCGGAAGCCGGTGTTGGTCGTGATGCCCGGAATGAAGCCCAGGATTCCCACCACGAGGAAGACCACGCCGACGAGCATCGCGATGCCGCGCAGCGGCTCACGATCGGTCGCGGTGGAAGGCTCGATGAGTAGCCATGAAGACTCCTTCAGGAGGAAGGTCCGGTACCCCGCGGATGTCATGACCATCAGATCGGCCCCAGCACGCCCCCGGGCTGGAGTGCACCTGCACGTCGGTCGCGGTAGACGACCACGAACTGGGTAGCCGACGAAGACTCGCGGCAGACCCGACCACGGCCACCTTGGCATCCGCGGCCGACACCACCAGCGGTGGTCGGATCGTGTCGGGTGTGACCACGGCTGCGGCTTCTGGCGTCGGCAGCGGACCCGGACGGCGCGACCCCTGACGACGGCGGCGCCTGCGTGAGCCGGTACCACGCGAGGCCTCCCGCCGATGCGGCCACGCCTTACTCTCGCCGCGTGCTGTCTCGATTCGAGGTCGTCCACCGGACCAGACCAATCGCCCTGGTGCTCCCCGACACCGATCTCGAGCAACCGGTCGCCCCCTACCTCGCCGTCGAGGCCCTGGTCACCGGGCCGGGTCGGGTCGAGCTCGCGCTGGCCAGCGGTGACGTCACCCTGCTCGGCGCGTACGACGATCGCGGGCTGCACCTCGAGGTGACGGCCGGCGGCACGACGACCACGCACCGCAGCCGGCGGCACGGCCGGCCGCAGGGCGCGGTCGAGGGAGTGGCGCTCACCCTCACCGGCACCCACGTGGTGGTGCTGTCGCACGAGGGCGGCGACTGGCAGGCGCGCGGCCGGGTCGACCTCACCGACCGGGTGGACACCCATGACGAGGCCTGGCTTGCGCGCGTCGAACCCTCGGCCACCGGCCCGGTCGCCGAGGTGCGGTCGGGCCGCTTCGGGCAGGTCGGGCTGCGCGACCTGCGCCTGGTCACCAACGCCGACGGCACGGCGTACCGCGAGGGCGACGACGTGCTGCTCACCGCGACCAGCGCGGGGCCGGGACCCTTCGCCACCGGTCACACGTCCGTGTGGCACTTCGACCCCGACAGCTTCGCGCTCACCCACCGGGCCGACCTGTTCTTCCGTCGCGCCGACCGGCCGGGGGTGTACGGCGACCACGCGAGCCATCTCTTCCGCGACCGCGACAGCTGGCAGGTTGCCACCAGCACCTGGGGCGACTTCGACCGGCACCGCGACGACGCGACGGTCTCGGTGACGCTCGCCGAGAGCCGCGCCGACCTGACCACCGGCACCCACGTGCTCGACACCCGCCCGCTGGCGCTGCCGACCACCGGGCTGCGCTCGGTCGGTGTCTGGGACCCCCACCTGGTCCGCACGGGCGAAGGCTGGCTGGCCGGCTACGTCAGCGCAGCCAAGTTCTTCCGCTTCTACCCGGTGGTCGCCGAGGGTCCCGACCTCGACTCGCTGACCCTGCGCGCCGCCGCCGACGACCGCCGCTCGACCGAGGGCACGACGCTGCACCGGATCGGTGACACGTGGCGCGTGCTGGCCAGCGACGGCCGCGAGGGGCGCCGCGGCCAGCGCGAGCGCTACCCCGTCTTCGACCTCGATCTCGCCGAGACCGACGAGATCGATGCGCCGTACCCCTCCAACATCTCGTGGCCGACGCTCGTCGAGCACGACGGGAACTGGCTGATGATCGGCTTCAACGGCGCCCGCTGGGGCGGGCCGCTGGTCGGTTACGGCAGCCACGGCGCCGTGGTCGTCGCTCGCACCTGAGAACGATTGCGGGACGAACCGAATCGGGTACGGGATGCGGATCGCATCTGCCAGAGCTCGGGAGTAGGCATGACCACGACAGGCGAGAACGCGTCCAAGAAGACCGACGTCGATCAAGCATTCATGCGGCCGGCGACGTACCGCAGCCTCGGGGAGCAACAGCTCTCCGAGGGTGAGGAGAGGTTCGAGAAGGGACGCCGCACGGTCGGCCTGGTGCTCGCGCCACTGGCCACCATCGTGATGCTCCTGCTGCCTCTGGGCATCGACGACAAGCAGCACACGCTGGCCGCGGTGCTGCTCGGCGTGGTGGTCCTCTGGATCACCGAGCCGGTGCCGATCCCGGTCGGTGGCTTCATCGGCATCGGCGCCATCGTGCTGCTCGGCGTGGCTACGGCCGACGAGGCGCTGGCGCCGTTCGGGTCCTCGACCGTCTTCACGTTCATCGGCGCCTTCATCCTGGCCCAAGCCATGCTCAAGCACGGTCTCGCCAAGCGGTTCGCGATGTTCGTGCTCAACTTCCCCGGTATCGGCAAGTCGACGTTCCGGGTGATCCTGGCCTTCGGCGCCATCACCGGCATGCTGTCGGCCTTCGTCTCCAACACCGCCACCGTCGCGATGCTGCTGCCGACGGCCATCGGCATCCTGGCCGTGATCGCGAAGTTGCTGCAGAGCCAGGGCGTCGTCGAGGAGGACTTCGACCCGCTCCGCCTCCGGGTCGGTGCTGCCCTGATGCTGATGCTGGCGTACGGCGCGAGCGTCGGCGGGCTGCTCACGCCCGTCGGCTCGCCGCCCAACCTGATCGGCCGGGGCCTGATCGAGGAGGCCACCGGCGAGAAGATCTCCTTCCTCGACTGGATGATCATGGCCGCCCCGATCTGCGCGCTGATGTTCGTCGCACTCGGTGCGGTGATCCTGCTCATCAACAAGCCCGAGATCCGCAACATCGACGGGGTCGAGGAGTACGTCGACGAGGAGCGCGCCAAGCTGGGCGACTTCTCCGTCGCCGAGCGCAACACCCTGATCGCGTTCGCCGTCACCGTGACCCTGTGGATCGTCCCGGGCATCGTCGGGATCATCGCCGGCACCGACTCGAGCGCCTACGAGACCGTTGGCAACCGGCTCGACGAAGGCGTGGTCGCGGTGCTCGGCGCCTCACTGCTGTTCCTGCTGCCGACCGACTGGAAGGAGCGGGAGTTCACGCTGCGCTGGAGCGACGCCGCCAAGATCGACTGGGGCACGATCGTGCTGTTCGGCACCGGCATCATCTTCGGCTCACTGCTGGCGTCGACGGGCCTCGCGGAGACGATGGGCAACGGCGCCTTCGACCGCCTCGGCCTTGCCAGCACCTTCGCGATCACGGCCTTCGCTGTTGCGCTGGCGATCCTGGTCTCCGAGACCACGAGCAACACCGCCTCGGCCGCAGTGGTGGTGCCGATCATCATCCCGATCGCGATGGCTGCCGGGATCAATCCGTTCGTGCCAGCCCTGGCCGCGACGTTTGCCGCATCGTTCGGCTTCATGCTGCCGGTGTCGACACCACAGAACGCCATCGTCTACGGCTCGGGGGTGGTGCCGATCACGACCATGATCCGGTCGGGCTTCTCGTTCGACGTCCTCGGCGCGATCCTGATCATCCTGCTGCTGCCGGTGATGGTCAGCGTTGTCGGCCTAGGCTGACAACATGGCCCAGCGCATCGCCGTCATCCCGGGTGACGGGATCGGTCCGGAGGTCGTCGGCTCCACCCGACGGGTGCTCGACGTGCTCGCCGAGGTGCACGACCTGGACCTGGCCTACGACGAGTTCGACTGGTCCTGCCGTCGTTACGCCGAGACCGGCACGATGATGCCCGACGACGCCCTCGACCAGCTCGGCAAGTACGACGCGATCCTGCTCGGGGCGGTCGGCTGGCCCGGCGTACCCGACCATGTCTCGCTCTGGGGTCTGCTGATCCCGATCCGCCGGCACTTCCGCCAGTACGTCAACGAGCGACCGATCGCCGTCTTCGAAGGCGTCGAGAGCCCGCTGCGTCACGCCAGAGCCGGCGAGGTCGACCTTGTAGTGGTGCGGGAGAACGTCGAGGGTGAGTACAGCGAGATCGGCGGTCGGATCAACCGCGGGTTCCCCGACGAGATCGCGATGCAGGAGTCGGTGTTCACCCGGGTCGGGGTGAGCCGGATCGCCGACTACGCCTTCGAGCTCGCTGGGCGCCGCAGCGGCTACCTCACCTCGGCGACGAAGAGCAACGGCATCGTGCACACCATGCCGTTCTGGGACGAGGTCGTGGCCGAACGGGCCGCGAACCACCCCAACGTGCGCTGGGACTCCGAGCTCATCGACGCGCTCGCCGCCAAGGTCGTGCTCGAGCCGGAGCGCTTCGACGTGATCGTCGCCTCGAACCTCTTCGGCGACATCCTCAGCGACCTGACCGCGGCGGTGGCCGGCAGCATCGGCATCGCGCCGTCGGCCAACCTCGACCCGACCCGGGAGCACCCGTCGATGTTCGAGCCCGTGCACGGCTCCGCCCCTGACATCGCCGGCCAGGGAGTCGCCAACCCGATCGGCACGCTCTGGTCGGCCGCGATGATGCTCGACCACCTCGGTCACGAAGAGCCGGCGACCGAGCTGATGGAAGGGATCAGGGAGTCGCTGCGAACTCCCGCGACCCGGACCCGCGACCTCGGCGGCTCCGCCAGCACCACCGAGGTGACCAACGCGTTGGTCGGTCACCTCCGGCGCTGACGCTGTCGGTGGTTGAGGCGCGAGGAGCAGCGCCAGCGACGAGCCTCGAAACTCAGCCGTTGAAGGACGGCTGTGACTGCGGGTTGAACTCCTTCATCTTCTTGGCTCCCTTGACGCGCTTGTCGTCGAGCTTCAGCACGTCCAGGCCCTTCTGGATGTCGTTGGAGAAGATGTAGCCGTTGTACCAGTACGCCGACCACGAACCACCCAGGATCAGCCGGTCGGCCGACAGGGCGCCGCGGTCGAACCAGGCGATCTCCTTCGGCTTCGCGGAGTTGCTGAAGTCGAAGACGGAGATGCCGCCCTGGTACCACGCCTGGACCATCAGGTCCTTGCCCTTGACCGGGATCAGGGACCCGTTGTGGGCCACGCAGTTCTCGGTGTTGGCCTGGACCCGGTCGATCTTGTAGTAGCTGCGGAACTCGAGCTGCCCACCGACGATGTCGTAGATGCCGTTGGCGCCGCGGGTGGGGCCGACGGTCGGGTTGCAGGTCGGGCCGCCGCCACCGCCGAGCTCATCGGTGAACACCACCTTGTCGCCGTCGTTGCTGAACGTCGCCGAGTGCCAGAACGCGAAGTTGACCGTGTCGCGCACCTGCTCGGTGACGACGGGGTTCTCCCGGTCCGAGATGTCCAGCAGGATCCCGTCACCCATGCAGGCACCGGCCGCGATGTCGCGCTCCGGGTAGGCGGTGATGTCGTGGCAGCCGCTGGTGTTGGTCGGGTTGCCGCCGTCGGGGAACAGCACCGGGGTCGCCTTCAGGAACGCCGCGTCGGGCGCGCTGCGCGGGATCTTCACGATGCTGATCAAGTCGTGCGGAGGCTGGCAGTCGGGGAACGTCGCGTTCGGCGAGTACGACGACACGTAGACGTAGAGGTTCTGGCCGCTGTCGTCCGGGGCCAGGGTGTGGGTGTGGGAGCCGCACGGCGTCTCCACGGCGGCGACGTAACGGGGCGACGCGGGATCGGAGATGTCGAAGACCCTGATGCCTTCCCATGAGTCCTTGACCGTCGCCGACTGGGTGGTGCTGGCGCACGAGTCGTCGCTGCGGCTGGAGTCGACGCTGAGGATCAGCAGGTCGCGCCAGACCGAGACGTCGTTCTGCGATCCGGGGCACAGCACCTGGGCCACGACCTCGGGCCGGGTGGGCTTCTTGATGTTGTAGACCATGAAGCCGTCGTAGTTGCCGGCGAACGCGTAGTTGCCCTTGAAGGCCAGGTCGCTGTTGAACGCGCCCTCGGGGGCGAACGGCCCTTGCTTGGGCAGGTTCGCGACCAGGCTGAGGTTCTTGCTGCTGGCCGTGGATCCGGGCGGCAGGACGGTGTCGCTGTCGTCGAGCTGGGCCAGGTTGCCACCGGCGAGGTTGCAGCCGTTGCCGAAGTTGTCGCCGGCCCTGCGCAGCTTCTTGAGCAGTGCTGGTGGGCAGCCCTCTTCGCTGTTGCTGGCTGCGGTGGTGTGTCCCTCGTGGGCCTGCGAGACCGCGGACAGTCCGGCGAGCACGATCGCCAGGGCGGCGAGCAGGGTGATGATCGATGAGCGGGTGCGGCGCGAGCGGGTCGCCGAGGTGATCCGAGACATGGGCAGGGCCCTTCCGAGGCAGGCTGTGCACAACTGGTGTGACCGTCGTACCTTGAACTCACCATGCGTTACAAGACTCGGGACAGAACTTTCTTTACCTACTCAACGGTAGTAGCCGGGCTCACGCTCGGACTCCTCGCCGGCTGTGGTGGGTCCTCGGACGATCCGGACGCGACACCGTCGTCCTCCCCGCCGAGCGCATCGGCAGAGCCGAGCGACGACGTGACGGTGATCCAGCCCGGCGAACCGGGCGAAGAAGCGCTGACCGGTGCGCCGGTGTCACCGATCGCCACCGAGCCGAACCAGGCCGACATCGCCTTCATGCAGATGATGGTGCCGCACCACGCTCAGGCCGTGGAGATGGCGAAGCTCGCCCACCGCTACGCGGTGGACCCCGAGGTGCGGGGCCTGGCCGCCCGGATCCGCGCGGCGCAGGGACCCGAGATCATCTCGATGTCGGCGTGGCTCGAGGAGCACGGCATCACCGCAGAGCCGGAGGACGGGCACGGCGGTCACGGTGGCTCCGCTCAGATGATGGGCATGCTGACGCCGGCGGAGCTGGACGCCCTGGCCGCCGCGCGCGGTCGCGAGTTCGACCGGCTCTTCCTCGAGGGGATGATCGGCCACCACCAGGGAGCGCTGCGGATGGCGGACACCGTGGAGAGCAAGGGCAGCGACGTGCGCGTGATGGAGCTGGCCGGCGACATCAAGGTCTCCCAGACCGCCGAGATCGCCCTGATGCGACCAATGCTCGACCGAGTGCTCTGAGCTACGTGGCGTCCGCCGGCGGCCAGCAGTAGCGGTGCGGCGGGATCTTGTCGAAGTCGGTCGGGCCGTTCTCGTCGAGGTAGTACATGACGTCGGCGACCTTCTCGGCAGCGCGGAGCACACCGCGCAGCCCGCCCGGCGCCCAGTGCATGCTCGGCTCCTCCACCGGCCGCCGGACGTGGGTCTCGTTGGCGAGCGCGGTCATCAGCACCTCGCGCTCGTAGGCGGCCCAGCGCTCACGTCCGGCGGCGTACTCGGGCCGGTCGCGGTAGGCGACCACCACCCGCGAACCGCCCTGCACCCGTCGGCGATCCGTGCCGTCGGCGCAGGGCAGCGACGTGCCGATGTTGGTGGTCAGTGTGAAGATCCCCTTCTGCTTGGAGGTGCGCAGGTCGCGGGCGCTGTCCTCGGTGACCTGGGCGCTGTAGCAGTCGCCCGGCAGCACCCCGACCACCTCGAGGTAGGCGTACATCAGCTCCGTGCCCGACGAGGGCAGGTAGGGGAAGGGCGACGGGACCAGCATCGGGTCGCCGCTGTAGGGATGTACCGCGCGGGCGACCGCCCGCCAGTTCAGCACCTCGATGTGTACGCCGGCCGGCTCGACCGGCAGCGCCAGCGGCGTCGCGGCTGCCATCTGCTGGAACGACGCCTGGTCGGCGACCGGCGTCAGCGCCACCGCGCCGATCACGTGGCTGATCGTGTAGCTCTCACCGCTGTCGTCGCCACCACCGGTGGAGACGTCCTTGGTGCGCAGGACGCGGGCCACCCCCAGGCAGCCGTCCGGGCCGACCTCGGCGCCGCTCAGCCAGGCCAGCCCGAGGTCCTCGTCGAGCACCGACGGGTCACCGATGCGACGCCCCACCCAGCGCTGCTCCGCCCCGAAGAAGGCCGCCGCCGCTGGTGCCGTCGGCGAGAGCGCAGGTAGCGGCGCGTGCACGATCTCCCACTCGACGTACCTCTTCTTCTCCGACTGCAGGAAGCCGACGCCGATGTGGTCGGGCACCTGGTAGACGCCGTAGACGAGGTCGGGCCGCGCGGCCAGGCCGGTCGCTCCGAGGTGCTGGACGAGCGTCTCGATCGCGTCGCCGGCCGACGCTCCGATCCGGTGCGACCGCACGACCACGGCGGTCTCGGGGAGGTACGGCCGGCGGGCCGAGATGCGGGCCGCCACCTCCTGGCTGTGGACAGCGGCGCGCTGCGCGGGATCGAGCTGCGGCTGCTCCGGCAGCGACGCCTGGCTGCCGGTGTAGGCCTGCTTCATCTGCTGGAGCGAGTGGCCCAACATCTCCTTCGGACTCATCGCCGCGTACGCCGCAGCCGCATCGGCCGCGTGGGCGATCTCGGGATAGAGAAACTCCCCCGCGGGACCGTGCACCGGTTTCGCCGCCAGCAGGTCAGCCCCGGCCTGCCGTGCCTGCTCGACGGCGTCGGCCTTGGCCTTCTCCACGAACGCCTGTCGCTGACCCACGGCCTCGCGCTGCTCGGGGGTCATCGCTGCCAGCTGCTCATCGGTCGGGTTCGCGGAGTAGACGCCCGACTTCATCGCCTCGCGCATCTGCTTCAGGTTGGAGAGCAGCCCCATGCGGTCATTGTGGGCGTTGCAGGCACCAGCGGGAAGAGGTCAGTCGTGCACCGCGAGGAACGGGCGCACCGCGTGGCGGGCGGTGTGGATGCGCGACTTGACCGTGCCGAGCGGCACCTGGAGCAGCCGGGCGATCTCGGCGTAGTCGAGCTGCTGCACGTCGCGGAGCACCAGCGGCTCCACCAGCTCGGGGTGGTCGACCCCGATGGTCTCGAGCGCCTCGAGCAGGTCGAGCCGGCTGCCGGCGATCACGCTGGTGGTGCGCGGGTCGGGGTTGCTGGGCAGCTCGTCGGTGGGTCGCTCGGCGCTGCGCCGCTTCAGGGTGCGGTACGTCGACCGGGCGCTGTTGGAGGCCACCGAGTGCAGCCAGGTCGTGAACTTGCTGCGCCCGGCGAAGCTGCCGATCTTGGTGGCGACCAGCATCAGCGCGTCCTGGGTCGCCTCCTCGGCGTCCTCGGGGTAGATCAGCATCCGGCCGCAGATCCTGCGGACCCGCGGCTGGATCTCGGCAAGCAGGTGCTCGAGAGCGTCGCGGTCGCCCGCTGCAGCCCTCGTGGCCAGGTCTTCCAGATCGACGTCCGTCACTGTCTGGCACCATACCCAGCGTGTCCCTCCCGGAACGTCTCGGCCGCCTGGAACGGGTGGACCGTCTCGGGGTGGGCGGGTTCGCGACCGTTTGGCTGTACCACGATGCCGAGCTGCGATCGGACGTCGCGGTCAAGGCGCTGGCCGAGAACTGGTCGCAGCGCCTCGACGTCAGGGAGCGGTTCCTGGAGGAGGCCCGGATCCTCCGGCAGGCCGACTCCGACCACATCGTCCGGGTCTACGACATCGGCGAGGTCGACGGCACGCCCTACTTCGTGATGACCTACGCCGACCTCGGCTCGCTCGCCACGCTCGTCGACCCGGGAGAGCCGCTCCCGCCTGCGCGGGTGGGTGACCTGATCACCCAGGCGGGCGCCGGCCTGACTGTCCTGCACGACCAGGGCGTGATCCACCGGGACATCAAGCCCCAGAACCTCCTGCTCCGCAGCGGCGGCACCGCGGGCGACCGGCTCCTGGTCGCGGACCTCGGCGTCGCGAAGGCGATGCTGCACGCGACCGGGCTGACCCAGGTCGTCGGCACCCCGTCGTACATGGCACCCGAGCAGGCCACCGGCATCGGTGTCGACGCGCGGGCCGACGTACACGCCCTGGCTGCCGTGGCCTACCAGATGCTCACCGGCCGGCTGGTCCGCACGGGCACGATCAGCGAGCTGTCCGGCGCCAAGCTCCCACCGGCTCCGTCGCAGATCGTGGACCTGCCGGCCGCCGTCGACGACGTGCTGCTGCGCGCCCTCCAGCCGGCCCCGGCCGACCGCTGGCCCGACGTCGAGTCGTTCACCGCGGCGCTGCGGGCTTCGCTGCCGACGCCGAGCCCCGGGCCCGACCAGCTGACGCTGTGGGAGACGCCCGAGGGCACCGAGGACACCACCGCCGAGCGTCGCCCGCTCTGGCCGATCGTGCTGATCAGCCTGCTCGTGTTCGTCGCCGCCTTCGGCGTCGCGTACGCGGTCACTTCGCTGCTCTGAGGTGATGGTGGTTTCGAGGCTCGGGCCCGGGGCCCTCGCACCCGTCTACCCTTGACCTGGACCGCGCCACCCCTGCGGTCGACGCCAGGACGCCACCCACGAGGTGGCTACGCACCAGAGATCGGACACCATCCATGTCTGTCCCCACCGACGTATTCGAGCTCGGTTCCGAGCACGAGCAGGTCGTCTTCGCCAACGACTCGACGACCGGCCTTCGCGCCATCGTCGCGATCCACTCCACGGCCCTCGGGCCGGCCCTCGGTGGCACCCGCTTCTATCCCTACGCCTCCACCGACGACGCCATCCGCGACGTGCTCAACCTCTCCCGCGGCATGTCCTACAAGGCCGCCCTGGCCGGCCTGGACCTCGGCGGCGGCAAGGCCGTGATCATCGGTGACCCGGCCACCCTCAAGACCGAGGCGCTGCTGCGCGCCTACGGGCGGTTCGTGCAGTCGCTCGCCGGCCGCTACTACACCGCCTGCGACGTCGGCACCTACTCCGAGGACATGGACCACATCGCCCGCGAGTGCGAGTTCGTGACCGGCCGGACCACCGCCCACGGCGGGGCCGGCGACAGCTCCGTGCTCACGGCGTACGGCGTCTTCCAGGGCATGCGCGCCGCGGCCGAGGTGGCCTGGGGCGAGCCGACGCTCGCCGGCCGCACCGTCGGCGTCGCCGGCGTCGGCAAGGTCGGCAGCCACCTGGTCGGCCACCTGATCGAGGACGGCGCGACCGTCGTCGTGACCGACACCTACCGGCCGGCCGTCGACCGGATCCTGGCGGCGTACCCCCAGGTCCAGGTCGTCGCCTCCGACACCGAGCTGGTCGCCTCCCGGCTCGACGTCTACGCGCCGTGCGCGCTGGGTGACGCGCTCACCGACGAGGTCGTCGACACGCTGTCGGCCCGGATCGTCTGCGGCGGCGCCAACAACCAGCTGTCGCACCCCGGCATCGAGAAGGCGCTCGAGGACCGCGGCATCATCTACGCGCCCGACTACTGCGTGAACGCAGGCGGCCTGATCCAGGTCGCCGACGAGCTCGACGGGTTCTCGTTCGAGCGCGCCAAGCAGCGCGCTACGGGCATCTTCGACACCACCCGCAACGTGCTCCAGCTCGCCGCAGCCGACGGCGTGCCGCCGGCCGTGGCGGCCGACCGGCTCGCCGAACAGCGCATGCGCGCCGTGGGACGGCTACGCGGGATCTATCTGGCTGAGCTCAGTCAGTCGCGCTGAGGCTCGATGAGGTCCGACCACTTGTCGAGCTCCTCGGGAGGAAGCTGGTCGGTGTCGTTCTTGTCTTCGCCATGCAGCTCGCTCGCTAGCGCACTGAAGTCCGTCTCGTGAGTGCGGTACTTCAGGTCGCGCGCGACCTTCGTCTGCTTGGCCTTAGCTCGGCCGCGCCCCATAGGGTCAGCCCCCTCGCACGCTCGGCCGGGGCCCAGCCCTCAGGGGGCACCCGGACTTCTCAATAGATTCTCGTGACCGTAACGCTACCTGCTGGGTGGCTGTTCCCGCACACCCGGGACCGATGTCACACGAAAAACTTGGTTCAGGCCGTCCAGCCGGGGTGCTGGCCGGTGAGCACGACGGTCGCGGACTGCTCGGGATCGACCGAGACCTGGCCGGCCACCCACGCCCGGATGCCGTGCTCGGCGAGCAGCTCGATCGCGGGTCCGACCGAGTCGGGAGGGGTCACCGCGACCATGCCGACGCCGCAGTTGAGCGTCGCCTCGAGGTCGGCCTGGGAGACGGAGCCGACCTGGCGGACCAGGTCGAAGATCGGCTGCGGGGTCCAGGTGGCGCGGTCGAGGGAGGCGCCGAGCTCCTCCGGCATCACCCGCCGGAGGTTGGCGGCCAGGCCGCCGCCGGTGACGTGGGCCATCGCGTGCACCTCGGTGGCGTCGGCGAGCGCGAGGCAGGCCTTGGCGTAGATCCGGGTGGGCTCGAGCAGCTCCTCGCCGAGCGTGCGCCCCAGCTCGGGCACGTCGCGGTCCAGCGCCATTCCAGCCTTCTCGAGGAGCACGTGGCGGACCAGGGAGTAGCCGTTGGAGTGCAGGCCGCTGGCCTCCATCGCGATCACGACGTCGCCCGGGCGGACCCGGCCGGGGCCGAGCAGCTTGTCGGCCTCGACCACGCCGGTGGTGGCGCCGGCGACGTCGTACTCGTCGGGGCCTAGTAGTCCGGGGTGCTCGGCCGTCTCGCCGCCGATCAGGGCGCAGCCGGCCTCGATGCAGGCCTCGGCGATGCCCTTGACGATGGCGGCGATCCGCTCGGGAACCACGCGGCCGGTGGCGATGTAGTCGGTCATGAACAGCGGCTCGGCGCCGCAGACCACGAGGTCGTCGACCACCATGCCGACCAGGTCGTAGCCGATCGTGTCGTGGACATCCATGGCCTGGGCGATCGCGACCTTGGTGCCGACACCGTCGGTGGACGTCGCCAGCAGCGGCCGCTCGTAGCGGGTCAGCGCCGAGGCGTCGAAGAGGCCGGCGAAGCCACCGATGCCGCCGATCATCTCGGGGCGCCGCGCCTTCTCCACCCAGCCCTTCATCAGCTCGATGGCGGTGTCGGCCGCTTCGATGTTGACGCCGGCCTCGGCGTACGCGTTGGGCTCCGTCACGGCATCCTCAGGGGTTGTTGAGCACGGGCAGCTCGCGGCCCAGCGTGGGCGAGGCGAGGGTGGCCTCGAGCAGGTGCTTGCCGAGGAGGCTCTCGTCGGGCAGATCGATGGGGTACTCGCCGGTGAAGCACGCCTTGCACAGCGACTCGGACTTCTGGCCGGTCGACTGGATCATGCCCTCGAGCGTGATGTAGCCGAGGCTGTCGGCCCCGATGCTGGCCGCGATCTCGTCGCCGTCGAGCCCGTTGGCGATCAGCTCGGCGCGGGTGGCGAAGTCGATGCCGTAGAAGCAGGGCCATCGCACGGGCGGGCTGGAGATCCGCACGTGCACCTCGAGCGCACCCGCCTCGCGCAGCATCCGCACCTGGGCCCGCTGGGTGTTGCCGCGGACGATCGAGTCGTCGACGACCACGATCTTCTTGCCGCGGATCATGTGCGGCAGGGCGTTGAGCTTGAGCCGGATGCCGAGCTGGCGCAGGGTCTGGCTGGGCTGGATGAACGTGCGCCCGACGTAGGCGTTCTTGACGAAGCCCTGGCCGAACGGGATGCCGCTCTCCTCGGCGTAGCCGGCGGCGGCCGGGGTGCCCGACTCGGGCACCGGCATCACGAGGTCGGCCTCGACTGGGAACTGCCGGGCCAGCTCGCGGCCCATCTCGACCCGGGCCTCGTGCACGCTGCGGCCGCTGATGGTGGCGTCGGGGCGGGCGAGGTAGACGTACTCGAAGACGCAGCCCTTGGGGTCGGCCTCGGCGAAGCGATGGGAGCGCAGGCCCTGCTCGTCGATGGCCAGCATCTCGCCGGGCTCGACCTCGCGGACGACGCTGGCGCCGATGGTGGCGAGCGCCGAGTCCTCCGACGCCACGACCCAACCGCGGTCGAGGCGGCCGAGCACGAGCGGCCGGATGCCCTGCGGGTCGCGGGCGGCGTACAGCGTGTCCTCGTTCATCCAGACGAACGAGAAGGCGCCCTGCAGCTGCGGCAGCACCTCGAGGGCTCGCTGCTCCAGCGAGGTGTCCGGGTGGTGGGCCAGCAGAGCCGTGACCAGGCCGGTGTCGTTGGTGGACTCGAGGTCGCGGGCGTGGATGTCGAGCTCACCCGGGTCGCTCGGCAGGTCGGCGACCAGCTGCGCGAGCTCGTGGGTGTTGATCAGGTTGCCGTTGTGGCCGAGCGCGAGCGATCCGTCGGCCGTGGGCCGGAACGTCGGCTGCGCGTTGTGCCAGGTGCTGGCGCCGGTCGTGGAGTAGCGGGAGTGGCCGATCGCGAGGTGGCCCTTGAGGGAGTCGAGGGTGGTCTCGTCGAAGACCTGCGAGACCAGACCCATGTCCTTGTAGACCAGGATCTGGCGGCCGTTGCTGACCGCGATGCCGGCCGACTCCTGGCCGCGGTGCTGCAGCGCGTAGAGGCCGAAGTAGGTGAGCTTGGCGACGTCCTCGCCGGGAGCCCACACTCCGAAGACCCCGCAGGCGTCCTGCGGGCCCTGGTCGTGCGGGTCGAGCGCCGCCGTCAGCCGTCCGTCGCCACCGGGTCGAGGACCGCGGCTGTACTCGTAGGGCACCCCCCGAGTCTAGGAGGTAGGTCGGCGTTTCACTGCTTCGCCGGTACGCGGGTCGCCCTTCGAGACGCCAGCAGGCTGCGCGCCACCTCCGACGCCTGGGCGCGGATCTCGGGGATCGCGGTCGACTCGTAGAGGACGCCCTTGCGCGGGGAACCGACGGCGTACAGGCCGGGGACGGGGCGGCCCTCGGGGTCCAGCAGCTGGCCGGCGGCGGTGCTGGCCACCCCGAGGAAGAGCGGGTCGGGCGAGGCCAGGCCGCGCTCGCGCAGGGCGAGCAGCAGCGGGTCGGAGCTGCGGGTGATGTCGGTCAGCGGGCCGGTGCAGTTGACCACCGCATCGACCGTGAGCGAGGTGTCGGCGCCGACTCGCGCGACGCACCGGTCGCCGCGGTCGGCGATGCCGGTCAGCTCGCCGGTGAGCAGCGTGAGCCGGCCTGCCTCCTCGTAACCGGCGATGCGGGCGGCGACGTCGGGCGCCATCCGGTGCCGGCGTACCTCCCAGTGGCGGGAGTACTCGGCCAGGAAGCGCTGGCGCTCGGCCAGGTCGAGCCGCAGCCACAGGCTCTGGGTGGGGCTGCGCAGGCCGTCGACGACCGCCCGCCAGCCGACGCCGCTGGCCTCCGCCGACGCCACCTGCTCGGTGAAGTGCTCGGCCAGGCGGTCCGCGGTGAGCGCGCCGGTCGGCACCGGGCTGACCCACGCGGTCGACTGCTGCTCGACGTGCGGGTGCGGGAGCAGGCCGTGCCGGCTCACCATCGTCACCTTGCGATCAGGGTGCTCCTCGAGCGCGGTGATCGCCGTGTCGATGGCGGTGAGCCCCGAGCCGACGACCAGCACCGACGCGTCGGCGTGCAGGCGGTGCAGGGCAGCCAGGTCCCAGGGGTCGGGGAGGTGCCACGACTGCCTCGGGCAGCACGTCGCCGTCGACCGTCAGCGGCCGGGGCCGCTGGTTGCCGTAGGCGAGCACGACCGCGTCGGCCGGGCTGACCACGCCGGCCGCATGCAGCTCGAAGCCATCAGGAGTCGGTACGACGTCGTCGACCTGCCCTGCCCGCACGGTCAGCCGGTGGTCGGCGACCGCGGCGAGGCAGTCCTGCAGGTAGGCGGCGTACTCCATCCGCGGGAGGAAGCCCTGCGGGTCGACGTCGCGGCCGGTCCGGGCGGCCCAGTCGAGCAGGTCCGACGGGATGTCGGTGAAGGCGCTCATGTGCCGCGCACGGACGTTGAGCAGGTGGCGCGGGTCGCAGGTGCCGTAGGCGATCCCCCGACCCACGATGCCGCTCGCCTCGTGGATCGTCACCGAGAGCGTGTGGTCGGTATCGGCGGCGAGGAGGTTGATCGCGGTCAGGACGCCGCTGGCTCCTCCACCGATGACAGCAATGCGGTGGGAGATCGTCACCCGAAAGCAGGAGATAAGTCTAGTGTCTGTCGTGACTTAATGGAAAAGGAGCGCGGCCGGCCCTGGGGGAGTCTAGGAGGGGTGTGCTGAGCGGAAGGCGTTTTGCTGTGGGGTGCTGCATCGCGATCGGGGGGTTCGCGGTCGCGCCATCTCGGCGACGGCACCATCCACGGTTGCTACACGATCTCCAACACCGGCGACAACGTCGTGGGCAAGCTCCGGATCATCGACGACCAAGACGGCCTGCAGCTACAACGAGAAGGCGATCTCCTGGAACCAAGGTGGCGGGCAAGCACGCCAGGCTCTCCCGGGCCCTCCGGTCCGGCAGGTCCGATAGGTCCGTCGGGATCCCCGGGTCCCACAGGCCCGTCCGGTGCTCCGGGCTCGACCGGTCCTAGTGGTCCTAGTGGTCCATCTGGTCCATCTGGTCCATCTGGTCCATCGGACCCTGGACCCTCCGGTCCGTCAGGCTCTACCGGTCCCAGCGGACCTGCTGGCAGCACCGGAATCAGTGGCTACGAAGTCGTCGTTCACACCATGACGCGCGACCTCTGCCGATCGACCAGATCTTCAAAACTCTGCCCGAATGGCAAGGATGTCCTCGGTGCAGGCGCGTCAATCCTGCTGACCGACCCGCTGGAGTCGGCGTCGGCGAGGGCCGGGCAGCGGTACGGACGGCAGGCGCAGATGGAAATTACGTCTTCACCAAGGTCAGCCAGCCCATCGAGGGCGGCGCCACACACGCCACAGACAACGTCACCACACGCGAAAGCGAGGAGGGCGCGTCGCTACATGGCGCGAGCGCCCTGCAGGATCGCCTCCCGGATCCGGGTGTAGCTGCCGCAGCGGCAGATGTTGCGGATGTCCTGGAGGTCGGTCTCGGTGACCTCGCGGCCCTCGCGCTTGGCCTTGTTGACCAGGGCGACGGCGGCCATGATCTGGCCGGGCTGGCAGTAGCCGCACTGGGCGACGTCGCGCTCCAGCCAGGCCTGCTGCATCGGGTGCAGGTCGGCGCCGACGGTGTCGGGCAGCCCCTCGATCGTGGTGACCTCGTCGTCCGGCTGGAGGTCGCCGACCCGCACCGAGCACGGGTTGAACGCCTTGCCGTTGATGTGGGAGGTGCAGGCCTTGCAGACGTTGATGCCGCAGCCGTACTTCGGGCCGGTGACGCCGAGCAGGTCACGCAGCACCCACAGCACCCGCACGTCGTCGTGGACGTCGAGGGTGACGGGTTGGCCGTTGAGGATGAAGGTCTGGGTAGGCATGGCGGGCTCCGATCCTCAGTAGGTGAGCTTGAGCCCGTTGGTGGGCGAGGCGGGATGGGCGGCACGAACGGCTTCGGCGTGAACGCCAGCGGGTCGAGATGGTTGATCGGGAAGTACGTCGGCATCGTCTTGGTGGCCCGCGCGTAGGCACACGCGACGGCGGCGAAGCTCGCGGCGACGCCGGCCTCGCCCGCGCCACCCGGCACGCCTGTGGTCTCGGGCATCACGATCACCTCGACCGACGACGGCGTGTTCCACTGCCGCGTGTAGAAGTAGTTGTCCCAGCTGGCCTCGAGGAAGTGGCCGTCGCGCAGGTGCATGCTCGAGGTCAGCGCCAGGGCGATGCCGTCGTTGATCCCGCCCTGCATCTGGGCCTCGAGCCCGCGCGGGTTGATCGGGAGGCCGACGTCGATCGCGAACACGACCTTCGTCACCCGCGGGCCGGTCACGCCGTCGCGGACCTCCCGGTTCACCGTCTCCGGCCGGCAGTCGATCTCGACCAGGCAGGCGCTCGCGCCCTTGTACTCCTTGTGGATCGCGATCCCCTGGGCCGTGCCGGCCGGCAGCGCCGCCCCCAGCCGCCGACCTGCGCGACCTTGTCGAGCACGGCCAGGACGCGGTCGTTGCGGAGGTGCTTGCGGCGGAACTTGTAGGGGTCCATGCCGAACTTGGCGGCCAGCTGGTCCACGACCAGCTCACCGGCCGCGCGTACGTCGGGTGAGTAGATGTTGCGCATGCTGCCGGTGTTGAACCGGTCGTCGGTCTCGATCAGCGTCTGCGCGACGACCCCGAAGTTGTAGGGCACCTCCTGGGTGAGCGTGAAGACCGTCTCGGAGAAGCCGAGGTTGCCGAGGCCGGTCGGCAGGTCGGCGACGTTGGCGGTGATCATCTCGCCCAGCCCGTGGCGGAAGTCGGTCTCGATGCTGGTGTGGCTCTGGATGAACCCCAGCACCTGCTTGCCGCTGTAGAGCGCCTGCACCCGGCTGGTCGCCATCGGGTGGCCGCGGCCGACCCGGGCGTCGTCGGCGCGGTGCCACATCAGCTTGACCGGCTTGCCCATCGCCTTGCGAGATCTTCGCGGCCTCCAGCGCGCCGTCGAAGAACAGCCGGCGGCCGAACGACCCGCCGCCCTGCATCACGTGCACCTTCACCTTGTTCTTCGGCAGCCCGACCGCCTCGGCGATCGCTGCCTGCGCGGTGATCGGTGACTTCAGGCCGGCCCAGATCTCGGCGCCGTCGGGGCGGACGTCGGCGATGGCGGAGTTGGTGTCCATCGCGGAGTTGCTGCGGAAGTAGAAGAGGAAGTCGCCGCTCGACGGTCTGGGCGAGCGGTTGTCGGGCAGCGCGGCGGCAGCGGCAGCTCCGCCGCCTGGAGCGCGGCGACGATGTCCTCGTCGGACTAGCCCGGCGACCGGGCCGGGGTTCCACTCGACCTTCATGCGCCCGGATCGCGTCGATGCACTGGCCGAAGGTCTGGGCGCGGACCGCGACGCCGGTGTCGACGATGCGCGACGTTCTTGACGCCGGGCATCTTCAGGATCGGCCTCCTGTTGACCAGGCGCTTCGGGCGTGCCGTTGAGCGTGGGGGCGCCGGCAGACCATGGTCGGCAGCGCGCCCTTGACCTCAGGTCGGTGGTGAAGACTTCTTGGCCGGTCACGGCGTCGGCGCGTCGACCGCGGCTGGCCGGTGCCGATCGACGCGGAAGTCGGCGTCGTCCTTGAGCTGCACCTCGACCGGCTTGGTCTCGCGGCCGCGGCCGTCGGCGAGCTCGCCGTACGTCGCCGAGGCGCCGTCGGGCGCCGTGGATGACGCCGGCCTTGGCGATCAGCTTGCGACCTCGTCGCCGAGCAGGATCGCCGCGGCGTCGAGCAGCGCACCCTGGCGACGCGGCCGCGACCCGGATCGGCGTGTACGTCGAGATCGTGGTGTTCGAGCCGCCGGTGAGCTGGTTGAAGAGCAGCTCGGGGCGGGCGTCGGCGAGCGTCACCTCGACCTTGTCGAGGGGCAGGTCGAGCTCCTCGGCGATGATCATCGCCGTCGAGGTGGTGATGCCCTGGCCGTTCTCCGACCGCGGCAGCGCGAACGACGCCGTGCCGTCCTCGTGGATGGTGATGGTGATCAGGTTGGCAGTCGGCCGGCGCGCGTCGGTCAGGAAGTCGTTGAGGTCGTAGAGCTCGGGGATCTGCGGCAACGTCGGGATCTGCGCGGCGCGGGCGGCGCGGCGCGTCGACGAAGGTCGGCGGCGGCGATCAGCGTGGTGCCGCCGAGGACGTAGCCGACGAAGCTCGGCGGCCGACCGAGGCAGCGTGGCTGGTCGGTCTCGGACGTGCGGACATCGTGGCGGCCACCCGATCGGTGCCGGAAGGCCCCGGCAGACTCCCGAGGTGCAGATGCTCGCGGAACGTTACACCCTTGACCGTGACAAGCAGGGCTGGCTCAGCCTCCAAGGAGCCGGCCCGAGGTTGCGCAGCAGCAGCGCCTCGGCGAGCACGACCTTCTCGAACTCCGCGAGGTGCAGGCCCTCGTTGGCGCCGTGGGCGCGGGTGTCGGGGTCCTCGACGCCGGTGACCAGCACGCTGGCCTCGGGGAACGCCTCGAGGAACTCGGCGATGAACGGGATCGAGCCGCCGACGCCCATGTCGACCGGCGCGGTGCCGTCCCAGGCCTCGGCGAACGCGGCGCGCGCGGCGTCGTACGCCGGACCGGTGGCGTCGATCTGGGTGGCCTCGCCGGTGTCGACGACCGTGAGGTGAGCTGCGGCGCCCCACGGGCACGTGGCCTCGAGGTGCTTGCGCAGGCACGTCAGCGGCGTTCTCCGTGGTGTCGCCGGGCGCGACGCGCAGGCTGATCTTGGCGCGCGGCCGCGGGGACCAGGGTGTTGCTGGCGCCGTCGACCTTGGGGGCGTCGATGCCGGTGATGGTGAGCGCCGGCTTGGTCCAGAGCCGCTCGACGATCGAGCCGTCGCCGATCCACTGGACGCCGGCGGCGGCGCCGGACTCGGCGCGCAGCCGCGCCTCGGGGTACTCGACGTCGGCGGCCGGGCCGCTGTGCAGGCCCGCGACCGCGACGTTGCCGGCGTCGTCGTGCAGGCTGGCGATCAGCCGGCTCAGGGTCATCAGCGCGTCGGGCACGAGGCCGCCCCACATGCCGGAGTGCACCGCGTGGGTCAGGGTGCGCACCTCGACGTCGGCCCGCACCAGGCCGCGCAGGCTGGTGGTGAGGGCGGGCTCGCCGATGTCCCAGTTGCCGGAGTCGGCGATCACGATGACGTCGGCGCGCAGCGCGCTCCTGGTACTCGTCGAGCAGCCCGGCGAGGGTGTCGGAGCCGACCTCCTCCTCGCCCTCGATGAACATCGTGACGTTGACCGGCAGGTCGTCGCCGAAGACCCGGATCGCGCCGAGGTGGGCGGCGATGCCGGCCTTGTCGTCGGCGGCGCCGCGGCCGTAGAGCCGGTCGCCGCGCTCGGTCGGCTCGAA
The DNA here is from genome assembly GCA_963769475.1 of uncultured Actinomycetota bacterium. GTDB lineage: Bacteria > Actinomycetota > Actinomycetes > Propionibacteriales > Nocardioidaceae > Nocardioides. Next base: position 272,907 of record CAVYLX010000012.1, read on the forward strand.
CGGCGGGCGAGTCCCAGTCGGCGTGGTCGTTCTCGGGCTGCACGTCGTGGTGGGCGTAGAGCAGCACCGTCGGCGCGCCCTCCGGGCCCGCCTTGTGGGCGATCACGGCGGGCGAAGCCGCCGTCGGCGCTGACGATCTCGACGTCGTCGAAGCCCTCGGCCCGGAACAGCTCGGCCACGGCCTCGGCGCTGCGCTGCACCTCGCCGGCGCGCGCCGGGTCGGCGCTCACCGACTCGATCCGCACCAGGTCCTCCAGGTCCTTGCGGATCCCGGGCAGCACGGACTGGACCTTGGCGCGGATGTCGGTGGAGTCGTTGCTCATGCGAGCAAACCTAACTCCGAGGCCAGCGGCAGGTGCGCGGTCAGGTCGGCCTTTTTTTTTTTTTTTTTTTTTTTTTTTTTTTTTTTTTTTTTTTTTTTTTTTTTTTTTTTTTTTTTTTTTTTTTTTTTTTTTTTTTTTTTTTTTTTTTTTTTTTTTTTTTTTTTTTTTTTTTTTTTTTTTTTTTTTTTTTTTTTTTTTTTTTTTTTTTTTTTTTTTTTTTTTTTTTTTTTTTTTTTTTTTTTTTTTTTTTTTTTTTTTTTTTTTTTTTTTTTTTTTTTTTTTTTTTTTTTTTTTTTTTTTTTTTTTTTTTTTTTTTTTTTTTTTTTTTTTTTTTTTTTTTTTTTTTTTTTTTTTTTTTTTTTTTTTTTTTTTTTTTTTTTTTTTTTTTTTTTTTTTTTTTTTTTTTTTTTTTTTTTTTTTTTTTTTTTTTTTTTTTTTTTTTTTTTTTTTTTTTTTTTTTTTTTTTTTTTTTTTTTTTTTTTTTTTTTTTTTTTTTTTTTTTTTTTTTTTTTTTTTTTTTTTTTTTTTTTTTTTTTTTTTTTTTTTTTTTTTTTTTTTTTTTTTTTTTTTTTTTTTTTTTTTTTTTTTTTTTTTTTTTTTTTTTTTTTTTTTTTTTTTTTTTTTTTTTTTTTTTTTTTTTTTTTTTTTTTTTTTTTTTTTTTTTTTTTTTTTTTTTTTTTTTTTTTTTTTTTTTTTTTTTTTTTTTTTTTTTTTTTTTTTTTTTTTTTTTTTTTTTTTTTTTTTTTTTTTTTTTTTTTTTTTTTTTTTTTTTTTTTTTTTTTTTTTTTTTTTTTTTTTTTTTTTTTTTTTTTTTTTTTTTTTTTTTTTTTTTTTTTTTTTTTTTTTTTTTTTTTTTTTTTTTTTTTTTTTTTTTTTTTTTTTTTTTTTTTTTTTTTTTTTTTTTTTTTTTTTTTTTTTTTTTTTTTTTTTTTTTTTTTTTTTTTTTTTTTTTTTTTTTTTTTTTTTTTTTTTTTTTTTTTTTTTTTTTTTTTTTTTTTAAAAAAAAAAAAAAAAAAAAAAAAAAAAAAAAAAAAAAAAAAAAAAAAAAAGCCCGGCAGGAGCAAGCCGCGCAGGTGATGGCGTGAGAACGAAATGGTTGCTGCCCGACCCGGTGAGGCCGACGCTGACGCTGCGGCTCTTGGACCCGCCGTCGTTGGTGACCTTGAAGATCTGCGGTGCCGAGGTGGTGCCGGGCTCGCGGACCCCGTAGGCCTTGCTGCTCGGGTCGATCGTCAGGTGGGCGGGCAGGGGGGCAGGATTGCCGCCCTGACCTCCCCGGAGCCGCTCGGCTCCCCGGGCACATCAGGAGGATCGGTCTGGACCACGGTCTCGCAGCTCGACCGCACCACGTCGCGGGCATCGGCGAGCGCCCGGTCGCCTTCGCCCGGGCCGCAGCTCAGCACGTCGCGGGCGCCGGAGTCGTCGCGGCCGTCCAGGGTGTCGTTGCCCTTGCCGCCTCCGAGCACGTCGTTGCCGGAGCCGCCGGTGAGGGTGTCGTCGCCACCGCCGCCGCGCAGCTTGTCGTTGCCGTCGTTGCCCGACAGCCGGTCGTCTCCACCGCGGCCACAGATCATGTCCTGGCGCGAACCGCCCACGAGCGTGTTGTCGGCCTGCGTGCCCGTGATGGTGCAGCCGCCCGCGCGGGCGGCGCCGGTCGGGACCGCCGCTGCGGGAACCGTCGGCAGGAGCGCGACCACCAACGCGGTGGCGGCCAGCGCGGGCGTAGCGCGACGGATCGTGGCGAGTGCAGCAGAGCGGGTCATGGGGCCCATGTCTTTCGGTCGGGAACGCAGCGGGTCACTGTCGCACCCGCGGGCTCGGGCCCTACCCGTAGCGGGCTACTCGGTTAGCAGTCGGTTAGCGGTCGGTGAGGGGCAGGTAGGGCGTCAGGTCGGCTCGCTCGCCCGACGCTCGGACTGCCGTCGCGCTCGGCCTCCGGCCAGGTCAGCTCGCCGGTCGCCAGGGCGATCCAGGTTGCCGCGTCCATCTCGACCACGGCCGGGGGCGTGCCGCGCGTGTGGCGGACGCCGGGGATCACCTGCACCGCGGCGTACGGCGGCACCCTGACCTCGACCGAGTGGCCGGGCGCGCGCTCCTCGAGGACCGCGAGGAAGTGCTTGGTCAGCATCCGCAGATCTGCCTTGTCCGGTTCGCCGGCGGCGACGCGGGCGAGTGCTGCGTCGACCGCGGCAGGGTCGGCGGGGGTGAGCCGGCCCGCCATCAGCAGGTGGCGAGGGTGCGTCGGGCCGAGGTGGCCGCGACGCTGAACGGCACCAGCAGGAAGACGAGGACCATCACCCAGGGCCCGAGGGCGAAGCCGCCGCTGAGCAGGACCATCGTGACGCCCATGGCCTTGATCGTGACGGCCGAGCCGATCACGACGAGGCCGGTCAGCCGGGCGATGCCGCGACCGGCGTGGAACCACCGGTTGCCGATGCCGGTGGCGGCGACGAGCAGCATCGCGGCCGCGATCATGGCGCCGCCGACGTACTCGACCCCGGTGTCGAGGAACGCGAAGAGCAGGCCGTCGGGCGGCGCGGCGTGGTTCGAGAACGGGCCGTCCCAGGCGAACGGCTGGATCATCAGGACGGCGAGCAGGATCCAGGCAGTACGCCGCGACGACGCCACGGCCAGCGTGGTCTGGAACGCCGGCGCGACCTCGTCGACGGACCCGAAGTCCGCGACCGCCTGCCGCTCGGCCTCGGCCCGGCCGTAGCCGGCACGGAGGTAGGCGTCGGTGGCGTCGTCGAGGTGGTCGCTCGCCTCCTGCATCAGGTCGCGGCGCACGCGTCGGGGGCCGACCAGGGCCGCGTCGAGCTCGGCGAGGTAGGGCGCGACGGTCATGGCCGCGATCATCGTGGATATCGCTGCCTAGCCGCATCGGGGATGTCCCTGAGTCCGACGGTCACGTCACGCCTTCCCCAGCACGCCGTCGACCACGGCCGAGAACGTCCGCCACTCGGCGCGCTGCTTGGCCAGCGCGCGCCGGCCGGAGGCGGACAACGTGTAGGTACGCCGCTTGCGGCCGCCTGCGGTCGCCCACGCGCTCTTGAGGTGGCCGGCCGCCTCCAGCCTGCGCAGGGCCGGATAGACGGTGCCGGTCGGGAGGTCGAGCTCGCCGCCGCTGCGCACCTGGAGCGCCTCGATGATCGCGTAGCCGTGGCGGGGCTCGTGCTCGAGCACGGCCAGGATCAGCGAGTCGAGGTGTCCACGGAGGGCGTCCGGTGTCATGTAGACAGACTACACATAGGTGCTCTACGTTGTCTGTCTACATATAGACCGTCTACGCATGCATGAGGACTCGACGATGACGGACACGCTGCAGCACCAGCCCGACGCTGCGGGACACCCGGATGACCAGGCTGGCCGGCTGGTCGCAACGCCACCACTGGTGGGCGATCGGCCTGTGGGTGGTCGCCCTGGTGGCGATCACCGCCGGCTCGCTGTCGGTCGGCAGCGACTACCGCAACGACAACTCGCTGCCCGGCACGGAGTCGCAGGAGCTCCTCGATGCGTTCGAGGAGCACTCGCCCGACCCAGGAGAACGACAGCCTGACGATCGTGATCCAGGCGCCCGACGGCATCGCGCAGATCGCCCGACGGTCGCCGAGCTGGTCGAGGCGGTGGCCGAGCTCGACGGCGTCGCCGCCGCGCAGGCGCCCGGGGCGCCCGGCTCGATCTCCGAGGACGGCACCATCGGCCTGGCCCAGGTGCAGCTCGACAACATCTCGGGCGACAACGACCCCGACGACGTACGCGCCGTGATCGACACCGCCCAGGAGTTCGAGAACGCCGGGCTCCGGGTCGAGCTCTCGGGAGACGCCGTCAGGGAGGTGCAGGAGAGCGAGGCGGGCGGCGGGTCCGAGGGCGCCGGCATGCTGGCCGCGCTGATCATCCTGCTGTTCCTCTTCGGGTCCCTGCTGGCGGCCTCGCTGCCGCTGATCACCGCCCTCTTCGCCGTCGGTACGACGTTCGGTGCGGTGAGCCTGGCCTCGCACGTCGTGACCATCCCCGACTACACCCCGCCGGTGCTGATGCTGGTCGGGCTGGGCGTCGGCATCGACTACGCCCTGATCGTCTTCGCTCGCTACCGCAGCGAGCTGGTCGCCGGGGCCGAGCGCGGACCGGCCGCGCGCACCGCGCTCGACACCGCGGGCCGGTCGGTGCTCTTCGCGGGCGTCATCGTGATGATCGCGCTGCTCGGTCTCTACCTGCTCGGGCTCGGCTCGCTGCAGGGAGTGGCGCTGGGCGTCAGCCTCACCGTGCTGATGACGATGCTCGCGTCGCTGACGCTGCTGCCGTCGCTGCTCACCATCTTCGGCGGCCGGATCGAGCGGAGCGTCCGCAAGCACGCGGCCAAGGCGAAGCGGGAGCCGGGCCGGATGTGGCGGCGCTGGGCCGACGTCGTGCAGGCGCGGCCGTGGCCGGCGCTGGTGGTCGCCCTGGTGGCGCTGACCCTGCTGGCGCTGCCCGCGCTCGGCATGCGGCTCGGCTTCGCCGACGCCGGCAACGACGACCCGAGCACCACCTCGCGGCAGGCCTACGAGCTGACCGAGCAGGGCTTCGGAGCGGGTGCCAACGGCCCGCTGATCGTGGCGACCGTCGGCACCGAGGCCGAGGCGAAGTCGGCGTACGACGCAGGTGGCCGGGACGGACGGCGTGGCGTTCGCGACACCGCCGGAGCCGAGCCCCGACGGCGAGATGTTCACCAGCCTGGCCTTCCCCGAGACCTCGCCGCAGGCGGAGGAGACCGAGGACCTGGTGCACACCCTGCGCGCGCGAGCTCGGCGACGCACATCTCGTCGGCGGCTCGACGGCGGCGGCGATCGACTTCGCCGAGGCGGTGTCGGACCGGATGCTGCTCTTCATGGGGGCGGTGGTGGGGCTCTCGGCGCTGCTCCTGCTGCTGGTGTTCGGGTCGGTGGTGGTCGCGGTCAAGGCGGCGATCCTCAACCTGATCTCCATCGGCGCCTCGCTGGGGGTGATGAAGCTGGTCTTCCAGGACGGCCGGCTCTGGGCCGAGGCCGGTCCGATCGAGGCGTACGTGCCGGTGATGATCTTCGCGATCGTGTTCGGCCTGTCCATGGACTACGAGGTGTTCCTGATCTCGCGCATGCACGAGGAGTGGCACCGCACCGCGCGATGCGGTGGTGGCGGTGCGCGAGGGTCTGGCCCACACCGGCGGGGTGATCACCGCCGCGGCCGCGATCATGATCGTGGTCTTCGGCGCCTTCATCCTCTCCCCCGATCGGATGCTCCAGCAGATGGGCCTCGGCATGGCCACCGCCGTACTGCTGGACGCCCTGGTCATCCGCTGCCTGGTCGTGCCGGCCGTGATGCGGCTGTTCGGCGAGCGCGCCTGGTGGGGGCCGCGCGGGCTACCGAAGGTCCGGGTCGAGTGACGCGGTAGCGGAGAACTGGCCGGCCACCCGGGCGATCTCGTCGCGGAGCTCGGGTGGCTCCACCTCCGAGAACGGCGCGCCGACCTGGGCGAGCACCATCACCGGCCACTCGAGCGAGTCGACGTTCATGACCAGCACGCAGCCGTCGCCGTCGGCGGCTCGACCTCGTCCCCAACGCCCGACCGCCCGCTGGACGACGTCTGCTGCCGCCTCGACCCGTACCCGCACGGGGAAGCGCGCCGGCATCTGCCGGATGCCGGACTGGACGAAGGACAGCGCGTCCTCGGCGGGCAGGTCGCGCGGGCGGAACCGCTGGCCGGTCGTCTCGGGCTTGCTGATCCGGTCGAGCCGGAACGACCGCCAGTCCTGCCGGTCGCGGTCGTAGGCGACGAGGTACCAGCGGCGGCCGAGCGAGACCAGCCGGTGTGGCTCGACCCAGCGATGGGTGGGCTTGGCGCCCTTGGCGGTGTAGTCGAACTTCAGCGGCTCGTCGTCGCGGCAGGCCTGCGCCAGCGAGGTGAGTACGCCGGCATCGACCGTCGGACCCGCCGGCCCAGGGACCCGGCGACTCGGTCTGCGACTTCAGCGCATCCATCTGCCGCCGCAGCCTCGGCGGCATCAGCGCGATCACCTTGGTCAGCGCCTGCACCGACGTCTCCTCCAGCCCGCCGACCGAGCCGGCCGCGGCGGTGCGGAGGCCGACCGCGATCGCCACGGCCTCCTCGTCCTCGAGCAGCAGCGGCGGCAGCGACCCGCCGGCTCGCAGCTGGTAGCCGCCGGCGACCCCGCGCGACGCGTCGACGGCGTACCCGAGCTCGCGCAGGCGGTCGATGTCGCGCCGCAGCGTGCGACCGCTGACCTCGAGCCGGTCGGCCAGCTCCTCGCCGGGCCAGTAGCGATGGGTCTGCAGCAGGGAGAGGAGGCGGAGCATCCGGGCGCTGGTGTTCATGTGCCTCCTCAGCAGAGTGTCGCGAGCGACTCAGTTTCGGTGGTCGAGAAGCGGGTGCGGGACGAGCGAGCGTGTCGAGACCAGACTGGTTTCTATTGAGGACAGAAACTGGCCTAAAGCCTTCATAGCGTACTTCTCATGACCACTACCCAGCACCCAGAAGCAGTCATCCGCACCCAAGGCCTGACCAAGACCTTCACGCGGCACAAGCAGACGGTGGAGGCGGTCCGCGGCCTCGACCTGGAAGTCCAGGACGGCGAGCTGATCGCCTTCCTCGGTCCCAACGGCGCCGGCAAGTCGACCACCCTGCGGATGCTGACCACGCTGATCCCGCCGACCTCCGGCACCGCCGCGGTCGCGGGCTTCGACGTGGTCCGCGAGCACCGCGACGTACGCCGCTCGATCGGGTACGTCGGCCAGGGCAACGCCGCCGGCCACCAGCAGCGCGGCCGCGACGAGGTCGTCAGCCAGGGGCGCGCCCACGGTCTGAGCCGGGCGCAGGCGAACGCCCGCGCCGACGAGCTGCTCGATGCGTTCGACCTCACCGAGCACGCGCGGCGCCCCGTCTCGACCCTGTCCGGTGGCCAGCGCCGCCGGCTCGACGTCGCCATCGGCCTGGTGCACTCACCCCGGCTGCTGTTCCTCGACGAGCCGTCGACCGGCCTCGACCCGCAGAACCGGGTCAACCTCCAGGAGCAGATCCAGCGGCTCAACCGGGAGATCGGCACCACGATCGTGCTGACCACCCACTACCTCGAGGAGGCCGACGCGATCGCCGACCGGGTGATCGTGATCGACCACGGCCAGGTGATCGCCGACGACAGCGCGAGCCGGCTCAAGTCCGGCCTCGGCGACCTGGTCTCGCTGGGCTTCGCCTCCGACGCGCACGTCGCCGAGGCGGCAGCGAAGGCGGCCCGGATCGCCTCGGCGACGGTCAGCGTGTCCGGTCACGACGTCGCGATCCGGGTGGCGCACGGCCGCGACCTGGCGCCCGGACTGGTGGCCGACCTGGCCGCGGCCGGCACGCCGGTGACCCGGATGGAGGTCGTCGGGCCGACCCTCGACGACGTCTTCCTGGAGCTGACCGGACGCAGCTTCCGCGAGAGCAACGAGACCACCCAGACCGAGAACACCGTCAGCGAAGGAGCAGCAGCATGACCACGATCGTCGAGACCACCCAGATCGAGCGCGTCACCACCTCAGAGCCGGTCCGCCCCACCCAGCCGCAGGCGCCCGGCTTCGTCGGCGACACCTGGAACGTCATGGTCCGCGAGCTCAAGCCGGTCTTCCGCGAGCCCGCGTCGGTGCTGTTCGCGATGGTGCAGCCGCTGGTCTTCCTCGGCCTGTTCGCGCCGCTGCTCCCGAAGGTCGAGCACGGCTCGGCGCTGCAGTGGTTCGTGCCGGGCATCATCGCGATGACCGCCCTGATGGGCGCGAGCTTCACCGGCGCCAACCTGACCCAGGAGATCATGAGCGGCTCCCACGAGCGGCTCCTCGTCTCGCCGCTCAGCCGCAGCTCGCTGATGGTCGGCCGGTCGCTCAAGGAGGTCGTGCCGATGCTGATGCAGACCGCGATCATCGTGGCGGTGGTGACGCCGTTCTCCTTCGACCTGCACCTGCCGGGAGTGGTGATCGCGGTGGTGATGCTCAGCCTGTTCAGCATCGGCGTCGGCGCCCTCAGCTTCGCGCTGGCCCTGGCCGCCAAGGACCAGGACTGGCTGTTCTGGACCGTCCAGCAGACGCTGATCTTCCCGCTGCTGCTGCTCGCCGGCGTACTCCTCCCGCTGGACGGCGCCCCCGGCTGGCTGCAGACGGCGTCCGACCTGAACCCGATGAAGTACATCGTCGAGGCCTCCCGCGAGCTGTTCGCCGGCAGCTACCCGGCCGACACGATCGCCTACGGCTTCGTCGGCGCCGCCGTCGTCGCCGCCCTCGGCCTCGCCGTCGGCCTGAAGGCGATGCGCAACAGCAGCTGACCGACAAACCTCGTTGACCCGTCAGAAGATCTTCTGACGGGTCAACGGCGTTTCACTACAGTGCGGGTCGTGACGGCGCGCCGCTTCGACCAGCTCCAGGCCCAGCCGGTGCTCGAGACGGTACGCCGGCTGGAGGGCCGGATCGCGGCCCGGTTCCCCGAGCGGGGCCTGCGCCTGGTGGCCGGCGAGCTGGCCGACCTGGTGGGTGACGTGGCGGTCGACGCCGCCGACATCCGCGGCCGGCTGCGGACCGCGCGGATGATCTCGCGGATGCTGCTGGGGCTGCTGGTCGCGGCCACGGCCGTGCTCCTGGTGCTCGCCACCCGCGACGCCGTGATCGACTCCGGCAGGGACAACTCGCTCGACTGGGTGCCGCTGATCGAGTCGGCGGTCAACGACCTGATCTTCGTGGCGCTGGCGGTCTACTTCCTCTTCAACGTGCCGGAGCGGCTCGAGCGCGGGCAGCTGCTCGACCTGCTCCACCGGCTCCGGTCGCTCGCCCACGTGATCGACATGCACCAGCTCACCAAGGACCCCGAACGGCTCAAGCAGACCTTCCGCGAGACCTCGGCGAGTCCCCAGGTCAACCTGGACCGGGCCGAGATGGAGAACTACCTCGACTACTGCTCCGAGCTGCTGAGCCTCACCGGCAAGACCGCGGCACTGTGTGCCGAGAAGTCGCGGGACTCGGTCGTGCTCAACACCGTGTCCACGCTGGAAGCCCTGACCAACGACATGTCCCGCAAGATCTGGCAGAAGATCCAGCTGCTGCCGCCGGTGTGATCTGGACTTCGTGCCCGGCCCGCTTGTCGGGTAGTCCACACTGTTCCCCGTGGCGCGCCCCTCCCGACACATCTTCGTCCTCACCCTGCTCGCAGTCCTGCTCCCGCTCACTGCCTGCGGGTCCGACGAGCCGTCCGACGCAACGGGCGTCGGCGACATCGTGCAGGCCCGCGAAGGCGTCGACACCGAAGGCTCCGCGAAGGGTTCCCTGATGCTGCCCAGCGGGCGGCTCGACATCCGGGCCGGCAAGCCGATCACGAGCCTCGTGGCCGACGAGACCCGGGAGCACGAGGCGCGCACCGCACCCGACGGCGGCGTCTTCCTGCCGATCACCTGGACGTTCCGGACCGCCGACATGGAGACGCTCGCCCGCGTCTTCGGGCGCGCGCTCCCGGTCGAGATGACCCTGGTCAGCGGCGGCGAGGAGTACACGCTGGCTCCGCCCGAGGTCGCGCGCAACGGCGAGTCGATCGAGGCCTACTACGTCGCCGTCGAGGGCTCGGGCAAGAAGGCGGAGATCCAGGTCGAGTACGCCGGGGAGACCCAGACCCTCGACCTCGTGTCGGGCAAGCGGAAGGCCGGCCTGGCGCAGGGCCTCTACGACCTCGACCCGACTCAGTACTCCGAGGAGCTGAAGCCCTGCCCGAGCGACGGCTGGCTCGACGAGGGACCGCTGGTCCAGGCCACGTTCACCTGCACGCGGTCCGACACCGTGGTGGTCCCGTTCGTCGACGGCGAGTGGGCCCCGAAGGGCAGCACCTTCGTGGTCATCGGCCTGACCAGCGACCTGACCTCGTTCACCGCCTACACGGCGACCGGCGGCGGCGCGACGTACACCGTCGCCTCGAGCCGGGAGAAGAGCAAGCTCGGCGGCCAGTCACCGAGCCGGATCCTCGAGGAGAAGGTCCTCGCCGGCGGGGCTGCCGGCTTCCTGGTCTTCACCGTCTCCGGCAAGGTGCCGAAGGACCTCGTCTTCCACCGGACCTACACGCTGGTCCGGCAGGCGGTCCAGGGCGACATCGACGCGCCGTACACGCGCAAGGTCGACGTCGTCGGCAACCTGCCGCTGGGCTGAGCGGCTCTCAGCCGAGCTCGTCCAGGATCGCCAGCGTCTGCTCCCAGGCCTGCGACGTCGGGTCGATCACCACGAAGTGGTCGCCCGCGACCTCGACCAGCTCGGCCCGGCCGCCGGAGGCGGTCGCGGCCGCCACGTAGGACCGGGACTGGGAGATCGGCACGATGTCGTCGGTCGGTGCCGTGCACGCACCACACCGGCACATCGAGCGGCACCTGGGAGATCGGGTCGTAGCGCTCGTCGGGAGGGCCTGGCGGGTGTCCGAGGAACGCCTCGACCGCCCCGCCGCCCAGCCCTTGGTCGTACGCCGCCTGCAGGTCGATCACCCCGGCCTGCGAGATCGCGGCCGTCACGCCAGGCAGCGCGGCCGCCCAGACCGCCAGGTGGCCACCGGCCGAGTGGCCGAGGGTGACCACCGTCGAGAGGTCGAGCCCGAGGTCGGTGAGCTTGTCGATGCCGGCCGCGATGTCGTCGAACGTGGCCGGCGCACCGCCACCGTTGCCGACCCTGCGGTACTCCAGGTTCCACGCCGCCCAGCCCTGCTCGGCCAGGCTCGCCGCGAGCGGCCGCCCGAGGGAGGCGTCGTACTCCGCCTTCCAGAACCCGCCGTGGATCACCACCACGACGCCGCGCGGGTCACCGCCGGGGAGCGTGAGCTCGGCGTACTGGCTGGGGTCGTCGCCGTAGTCGACCCGGCCGTTGGTCGGGCCGTCGGGTTGCGTCACGGGTGCATCCTCGCCGCAGCCGACCAGCGCCGCACCTACGAGCCCGAGGGCCGGGAGGCGCAGCAGGGTCCGACGGTGCAGCTCACTGCGTCATGGCGGCCCTGCCGCCCGCGCTTGATCTCGCCGCGCCGCTTCTTGTTCGCGATCCGCCGCTCCTTGGAGCCTCGGGTCGGTTTGGTGGGGCGGCGAGGTGGCGGCGGAGGTGCGGCGGCGTCGCGCAGCACCGAGGCCATCCGCTCCCGGGCGGCGCGGCGGTTGGCGAGCTGGTTGCGGTGCTCGCTCGCCGCGATGGTCAGTACGCCGCCGACCAGCCGCGACTCGAGCTGCGACAGCATCCGCTCCTGCAGGTACGCCGGCACCGAGGGCGAGCCGGCCAGGTCGAAGGAGAGCTCGACCCGGCTGTCGGCGGTGTTGACGCCCTGGCCACCGGGCCCCGACGAGCGCGAGAACCGCTCGCTCAGCTCGTCGTCCGGGATGGTCAGCCGGTCGCTCACCACCAGATCGCTCACGTCAGGATGGTAGGCGTGACCGCGAACCAACTTAGCCAGGCGCGTTAGCCCAGCACGGCCGGCAGGGTCGAGGCCCAGGCGTCGCGGACGATCGACAGGTCGATGCTCAGCTCGCCGACCACCTCGAGGGCGTGGCCACCGGTGGTGCCGAGCTGCGTGATCGGTACGCCGTGGCGCTCGGCGAGCGCGGTCAGCCGCTCGACATCTGCCTCGGCCACGGTGACCACCGCGCGGGCGGTCGACTCGGAGAACAGCCCGACGAACACGTCGCCGGCCAGCGTCACCGTGGCGCCGATGTCGTTGCGCAGGCACGACTCGACCAGCGTCTGGGAGAGGCCGCCGTCGGACAGGTCGTGGGCGCTGGTGACGAGTCCGACCGCCTCGAGCAGCAGCTCGGCCAGCGACCGCTCTGCGGCGAGGTCGACGATCGGCGGCGTGCCGCCGAGGTGCGAGTGCACGACGTGCGCCCACTCCGACCCCGACAGCTCCTCGCGGGTGGAGCCCAGCAGGAAGATCCGCTCGTCGGCCGCGACGAAACCGGTCGGCGTGCGCCGGGTGACGTCCTCGATCACGCCCAGCACCGCGACCACGGGTGTGGGCAGGATCGCGGTCTCGCCGGTCTGGTTGTAGAGGCTCACGTTGCCGCCGGTGACCGGGATGCCGAGCTCGGCGCAGGCGTCCTTGAGGCCGCGGCAGGCCTCGGCGAACTGCCACATCACGTCGGGGTCCTCGGGCGAGCCGAAGTTGAGGCAGTCGGAGATCGCCAGCGGCCGGGCGCCGCCGGTGGCGACGTTGCGGTAGGACTCGGCCAGAGCCAGCTGCGCGCCGGCGTACGGGTCCAGCTTGGCGAAGCGCCCGTTGCAGTCGGTGGAGATCGCGACGCCGAGGTTGGTCTCGTCGTCGACGCGGATCATGCCGCTGTCGCTGGGCTGCGCGAGCACGGTGTCGCCGCGCACGTAGCGGTCGTACTGGTCGGTGATCCACGACTTGTCGCAGAGGTTCGGCGAGCCGGCCAGTCGCAGCAGGGTCTCCCGCAGCTCGGCGCCGGTGGCCGGCCGCGGCAGCCGCTCGGCGCGGTCGGCCTGCAGCTCGTCCTGCCAGCCGGGGCGGGCGAACGGGCGGTGGTAGGTCGGGCCGTCGTGCGCGACCGAACGCGGCGGCACGTCGACGACGCGCTCGCCGTGCCAGTCGATCTGGAGCCGCCCCGTGTCGGTGACCTCACCGACCACGGTCGCGTCGACGTCCCACTTCTCGCAGATCGCGAGGAACGCCTCGACGTCGCCGGGCTCGACGACCGCCATCATCCGCTCCTGCGACTCGCTCATCAGGATCTCTTCGGGCGCCAGCGTCGAGTCGCGCAGCGGCACGCGGTCCAGCTCGACGTGCATGCCGCCGTCGCCGGCGCTCGCCAGCTCCGAGGTGGCGCACGACAGGCCCGCGCCGCCGAGGTCCTGGATGCCGGCCACGAGCCCCGCGGCGAAGATCTCGAGGGTGCACTCGATGAGCAGCTTCTCCATGAACGGGTCGCCGACCTGCACGCTCGGCCGCTTCGCCGGACCCGTGCTCTCGAAGGTCTCGGACGCCAGGATCGAGACGCCGCCGATGCCGTCGCCGCCGGTCTTGGCGCCGTAGAGGATCACCTGGTTGCCGGCTCCGGAGGCCTTGGCCAGGTGGAGGTCCTCGTGCCGCAGCACGCCGACGCAGAGTGCGTTGACCAGCGGGTTGCCGAGGTACGACGCGTCGAAGACCGCCTCGCCCCCGATGTTGGGCAGGCCGAGGCAGTTGCCGTAGCCACCGACGCCGGCCACGATCCCGGGCAGCACGCGGTGGGTGTCGTCAGCGTCCAGCGGCCCGAACCGCAGCGGGTCCATCACGGCGACCGGGCGCGCGCCCATGGCCAGGATGTCGCGGACGATGCCGCCCACGCCGGTCGCGGCGCCCTGGTAGGGCTCGACGTACGACGGGTGGTTGTGCGACTCGACCTTGAACGTGACGGCGTAGCCCTGGCCGATGTCGAGCACGCCGGCGTTCTCGCCGATGCCGGCCAGCATCTTGCCGACCGGGGTCTCCTGGGCCAGCTCGGAGAACTGCGCGAGGTGCACCTTCGAGCTCTTGTAGGAGCAGTGCTCGCTCCACATCACCGAGTACATCGCCAGTTCCGAGCTGGTCGGGCGGCGGCCGAGGATCTCGCGGATCCGGGCGTACTCGTCGGACTTGAGACCGAGGTCGGCCCAGGGTTGCTCGCGGTGAGGATCCTCGGTGGCGAGAGTGACGGTGTCGAGTGCGGCGATGCGGGACTCTGGCACGCCGCCAATCTACCGGCGGTGCGCTGGGGCTAGCGCAGCAGCCCGTCGGCTAGGACCACGAGCATCGGGCGTACGGCGGCCTCGTCGAGCTCGCCCTGGTCGGCGACCGTCGCGACGCCGCCGACGAGGCGGGCGATCTGCAGCGAGTCGACGTCGTCACGCAGGGCTCGGTCAGCTCGCAACCGCTCGACGACCTGCTCGGTCGCGGTGCGCAGCACCTGGCACTTGTGGCTGATCGGCGACGACGGGTCGCCCATGGCCGTGGTGATCTTGGCCGGGCCGCCCTTGTGCAGGCTGATCAGCCGGACGTACTCGGTGAACCAGGTCAGCAGCACGTCGCGGGGCGACCCCTCGGTTACCAGTGCCTTCTCCGCGGCGTCCTCCACCGACTCGACCCAGGACTGCATGATCGCGTCGATCAGGTTCTCGCGCTTCGGGAAGTGGCGGTAGAGCGTCCCCGGCCCGACCCCGGCCCGCTTGGCGACCTCGTCGAGGGAGGCGTCGTAGCCCTGCTCGCGAAAGACCAGGCGAGCGACCTCGACGATCCGGTCGCGATTGCGCTGAGCATCGGCGCGCATCAGAAATTTCCCTTCGGCCCTTGCTAAACGGAGACACTCTCCGTATGGTTGCTGAGGAAGCGGAGCCATCCTCCGGATCTAATGTACCTCGGCCCGCAGACTTGTTCCAGGGCCAGAACAGGACCTTCACCTATGTCCACCGACACCCTCCGCTCTGCCCGATCGGCAGAGCCCGCTCCAACCGAACTGCCTGACAACGCCGGCCGCGCGGCGGCCGGCATCGCGATCGTGCTCGGGGCCCAGCTGATGCTGGTGCTCGACATGACGGTCGTGAACGTCGCCCTCCCCCACATCGACGCCGACCTGGGCTTCGGCCCGGCGGCCCTGTCGTGGGTGCTCAACGGCTACACGCTCGCCTTCGGCGGGCTGCTCCTCCTGGGCGGTCGCCTCGGCGACGTCTTCGGCCGGCTCCGCGTCTTCGAGCTCGGCCTGGCCCTCTTCACCGTCGCCTCGCTGGTCGGCGGGCTCGCGCAGGACCCGGGCATGCTCGTCGGCGCCCGCGCCTTCCAGGGCATCGGCGCGGCACTGGCCGCTCCCGGCGTACTCGCCCTGCTGACCACCAGCGCACCCGACGAGGCGGCCCGCAACCGCGCGCTCGCCTTGTTCGCCGCGGTCTCCTCCGGCGGCGGCACCCTCGGCCTCTTGCTCGGTGGCGTCGTCACCGACCTCGGGTCGTGGCGCTGGACGCTGTTCATCAACGTGCCGATCGGCATCTTCATCCTGGCGACAGCGCGCCGGTTCGTCGAGGAGACCCCTCGCCGGCCCGGTCGGTTCGACTTCGTCGGCGCGGCCTCCGCGACCGGCGCGGCCGTCGCCATCGTCTGGTCGCTGATCGGCGCACCCGACCAGGGCTGGGCCTCCGCGCGGACCGTCGGCGGCCTCGCCATCGGTGCGGCCCTGCTCGCACTGCTCACGGTCACCGAGCAGCGGGTCGAGCACCCGATGCTGCGCCCGGCCCTGCTGCGCAACCGGCAGCGGATCGGCAGCCTGCTCGTGATGGCGTTCATCTTCGGCGCCCAGCTGTCGATGTTCTTCCTGGCCGTGCAGTACGTCCAGCAAGTGCTCGGCTTCGGGCCGCTCGCCTCGGGGCTGGCCTTCCTCCCGCTGACGGTCGGCGTCTTCACGATGTCGCGGTTCACGCCGCGGCTGGTGGAGAGGTACGGCGCGGCCCCGCTGCAGGCCATCGGCGCCCTGGCGCTGGCGGCCAGCTTCGCGTGGATCAGCACCGCGGGCGCCACCGACACCTACGCCGGCGCGGTCTTCGGTCCGATGCTGCTCAACGGTCTCGCGGCCGGCCTGATCTTCATGCCGACCACCTCGTTGGTGCTCCGCGGTGTCGAGCCCGAGCACGCCGGCGCCGCCTCCGGTCTGCTGCAGACCATGCAGCAGCTCGGCGGCGCGGTGGGCCTGGCCGTGATCGTGTCCGTGTACGCCGCGGGCGCGGTGCCCGGCGAGTTCCTGCCGGGCGCCCAGGCGGGCTTCCTCACCTCGACGGTGCTGGCGCTGCTGGCCGTGACGGCGTCACTCACGCTGTCGCGGCCGCGGCGGGAGCCGGCGTTCGTAGAGGCCGCCTGAGGCTCGGAGCAGGAGATCCCGGGGAACTACAGTCTTGTAGTTCCCCGGGATCTCTGTTACTGGTGTGACTACTGGGGTTAGGGTGACCCGGCACGGCCCTTCCCCGTTGATCGACGCCGTCCCTGGAGTCTCGCCATGTCCCGCCTGTTCAGCCTGCTCGCCGTCATCGTGGTTCCCGCCGCCTTGATGACCACGACCCTGCCGGCGTCCGTCGGAGCGACGACGGCCACGACGACGGCCACGGCGACGACCCAGGTCGCCACGAACCCGGTCACGCCCGGCAACTTCAGGGGCTTCGGCTTCGACCAGTGCCTCACTCCGACCCAGGGCGCGATGAACACCTGGCTCAACCACTCGCCGTTCATGGCGGTCGGCATCTACATCTCCGGCGACTCGCGCGCCTGCCGCAACCAGCCGAACCTGACGGCTCAGTGGGTCAGCACCCAGCTCAGCAAGGGCTGGCGGTTGCTGCCGATCACGCTCGGCCCGCAGGCGTCGTGCCAGCCGCGGTTCCCGCGCTACAGGGACGACTTCAAGATCAACCCGAAGCCCGGCCAGGACAACGGCTACAGCATCGCGAAGGGCCAGGGCACCACCGAGGGCGGCCGGTCGGTCGCCGCCGCGCAGGCGCTCGGCATCGTGGCGGGATCCACGCTCTGGTACGACCTCGAGGGCTTCAACCTCGGCGACACCCACTGCCGGGAGTCCGCGCTCCAGTTCCTCAGCGGCTGGGTGACGCAGGTCCGCTCGCTCGGCTACAAGGCCGGGGTCTACTCCAGCGCCGGCTCCGGCATCAAGATGCTCGACGAGGCCCGGGTCAACCGGCCCGGCAAGTTCGCGCTGCCCGACGCCATCTGGCTGGCGCGCTGGGACGGCGTCGCCAACACCAGCAGCTCCTACCTCCGCGAGGACGGCTGGCGCCCCGGTGGCCGCGTCAAGCAGTACATCGGCGGCCACGACGAGACCTGGGGTGGCGTCCGGATCAACATCGACAGCAACTTCCTCGATGTCGGCAAGGGCTCGGTCGCGACTGCCGAGAACCGCTGCAGCAAGACCCGGATCGGCTTCTACCGCTACGACGCCCTGCGCGCTCCGACGAAGACGGGCCAAGTGTCGCCGGCCGACCAGGTCAAGGCGCTGCAGTGCCTGCTGAAGGAGAAGGGTCTCTACACCGGGCAGCTCGGCGGCACCTTCAACGCGCAGCTGCTCGCCTCCGTGCAGGAGTGGCAGCGCCGGACGGGCTTCCCCGTCCAGCAGGTCTGGTCGCGGAAGAACTGGGTGACCCTGTTCGCCTCCGGTGACCAGCCGATCCTCAAGTTCGGCTCGGTCGGTGCCGGCGTACGCCGGGTGCAGCGGGCGCTCAACGCGACCTACCCCGACCTCCGCCTGGTCACGACCGGCACCTTCGACCTGCGCACCCACAACGCGTTGCGGGGCTGGCAGAAGAACGTCGACATCGAGGTCTCCGGCGTGATGAACCCGGCCTCCTGGGCCGCGATGAACAAGGCCCAGCGCTAGGGATCAGCGCTAGCCGGCAGGCGGGCCGACCAGCAGCGCAACGCCGGTGAGCGCGGCCACGGCCGCGGCGCCGGCGAGCACCCCCCGCACGGGGTTGCGGAGCAGCCACCCGACCGGTCGGTCGAGCGCCCGCTCGGGTGACCCGGCCACCAGCCGCCAGGTCGTGGCGAGCCAGCCGCGGCGCTCGGCGTACAGGTCGAAGAGCACGGTGAAGAACGGCGGCACCGCCGAGACCAGGCCGAGCACGGTGCGGCCGACGGACCAGCGCTGGTCGATCGCCACCACCACGGTCGTGACACAGAACGCCACGAACACCACGCCGTGCAGCATCCCGCCGGCGCGCACACCGAGCTCGGTCGTCTGGGTGACGTACTTCAGGAACATGCCGATCAGCAGCAGCGACCAGGTGACCGCCTCGGCGATCGCCACCCGGCGGAACAGCTTGAGTGGGCTCACGCGAACGTGGCCGCGGCGAGCGAGGTGAAGAAGCCGAGCCCGTCGGTGCCCGAGCCGGTCAGCTCCTCGACCGCGTGCTCGGGGTGGGGCATCAGGCCGACGACGTTGCCGCGCTCGTTGGTGATGCCGGCGATGTCGCGCAGGGAACCGTTGGGGTTGTCGCCGAGATAGCGGGCCACGATCTGGCCCTCGCCTTCGAGCCGGTCCAGCGTCGGCTCGTCGGCCACGAAGCCGCCTTCGCCGTTCTTCAGGACGATCGTCACCTCAGCACCCTCGGCGAACGACGATGTCCACGCCGTCCGGTTGTTCTCGATCCAGAGCCGCTGCTCGCGGCAGACGAACTTGCGGTGGTCGTTGCGGATCAGCGCGCCCGGCAGCAGGTGCGACTCGCACAGGATCTGGAAGCCGTTGCAGATGCCGAGCACCGGCATCCCCTTGCCGGCGGCCTCGATCACCTCGGTCATCACGGGCGAGAAGCGGGAGATCGCACCGCAACGCAGGTAGTCGCCGTACGAGAAACCACCGGGCAGTACGACGGCGTCGACTCCCTGCAGGTCGTGGTCGCCGTGCCACAGCGCAACCGCCTCGTGCCCGCCGAACCGCACCGCGCGCTGCGCGTCGACGTCGTCCAGCGAGCCCGGGAAGGTGACGACTCCGACCTTCACGCGTCCTCCACGACCCGGACCTCGAAGTTCTCGATCACCGGGTTGGACAGCAGCATCTCTGCCATCTTGTGCACCTCGGCGAGCAGGTCGTCGGTGATCTCACCCTCGAGCTCGAGCTCGAAGCGCTTGCCCTGACGCACGTCGCTCACTCCGGCGAACCCCAACCGGGGCAGGGCTCCGAGCACCGCCTTGCCCTGCGGGTCGAGGATCTCGGGCTTGGGCATGACGTCTACGACGACTCGGGGCACGGCACCCATCCTAGGAGGGGGCACACTGGACACATGAGCATGCCCCGCGGAATGAACCCGACCTCTCCGCTCAAGCTGGAGTTCCCCCAGTCGCTGGCGGTCTACGACGACTACGCGGCGGCGCAGAAGTCGGTCGACTTCCTCTCCGACAACAAGTTCCCGGTCGAGCAGTGCATGATCGTCGGCACCGACCTCAAGCGGATCGAGCGGATCACCGGCCGGCTCACCACCGGCCGCGTCGCGATGGGCGGTGTCCTCTCGGGCATCTGGTTCGGCCTGTTCATCGGCGTCATCTTCACGCTGTTCACCGACGAGAACGCGTTCGTCACGATCATCTCGACGATGCTCTTCGGTGCGCTCTTCGGACTCATCTGGGCGCTGGTCGGCTACGCGATGACCCGGGGCCAGCGCGACTTCTCCTCCGTGACCCAGGTGGTGGCCACCCGCTACGAGGTGCTGGTCGAGCACAAGGTCGCCGCCCAGGCGCGCGAGCTGCTCAGCCAGCTGCCCGGCGCCACGCCGGATCCGTTTGCATAGACAGCCCGCTACTCCTTGCGGCCCTGCACGACCACGATTCCGAGCGCGACGCCGAGGCCGGCCACGATCGGACCGATCGTCGCCCACGCGCGGGAGTCGGTCATGAAGCTGCCGTCGATGTAGCCCAGGCCCTGGAAGGTCCAGACCCCACCGATCAGCACCATCAGACCGGCGATGCTGAGCCCGACGGCACGTCCGACGGACACCTCAGGAGAGCTCGCGCTTGAGGATCTTGCCGGTGGCCGTCATCGGCAGGGAGTCGACGAACTCCAGGTGCCGCGGGTACTTGTAGTTGGCCATCTGCTCCTTGCCCCAGTCGAGGAGCTCCTGCTCGGTGACCGTGGCGCCGTCGTTGAGGATGACGACCGCCTTGATCTCCTCGCCGTGGCTCTCATGAGGTACGCCGATCACGGCGGCGAGCGAGACGTCCGGGTGGGTCATCAGGACCTCTTCGATCTCGCGCGGGTACACGTTGTAGCCGCCGCGGATGATCATGTCCTTGGACCGGTCGACGATGTAGTACCAGCCGTCCTCGTCGCGCCGGCCGAGGTCGCCGGAGCGGAACCACCCGTCGTTGATCACCTCGTCGGTGGCGTCGGGCCGGTTGTAGTAGCCCTTCATGATGTTGTGGCCCTTGATCGCGATCTCGCCGATCGCGTCCGGGCCGTCGTCGACCTCGTCCCAGGAGTCGGCCTGCAGCAGCTTCATCTCGACGCCGGGGATCGGCGTGCCGATGGAGCCGACCCGCACGTCCTCGCCGAACTTCGAGAAGCTCGCGACCGGCGAGGTCTCCGAGAGCCCGTAGCCCTCCAGGATCGTGACGCCGAACCTCTTCTCGATCTCCTTGTGCACCTCGACCGGGAGCGCCGAGCCGCCGGCGACGGCGACGCGGAGGTTGTCGGCGAGCTCCTTGACGTCGACGCCGGAGCCGTCGAGGGCGCCGAGCAGCCCCCAGTACATGGTCGGTACGCCGGCGAAGAAGGTGACCTTCTCCTTGAGCATCGTCTTCAGCGCCGCATCGGCGTCGAAGCGCGGAAGCATCACGACGGTGCCGCCGTAGGCGAAGCCGCCGTTCTGGATCACCGACTGGCCGAAGGAGTGGAACAGCGGCAGCACGCACAGGTAGGTGTCGGGGTCCTCGGCGTTGGCGCCGAAGAGCTGCTCGCCCATGAACGCGTTGTCGCGCATGTTGCGGTGCCGCAGCTCGGCGCCCTTGGGCTGGCCGGTCGTGCCGCTCGTGTAGAGGATGACCGCGGTGTCGTCCTCGTCGGTCGCCACGGTCTCGAACGTCGGCGCCTGGCCGCCCATCCCCTGGCCCAGCGTCTCGGTGCCCTCGATGGGCGACTCCGCGGCCGGGTCGACGGTGATCATCCAGAAGTGCTCGCACCCGTCGGCCTGCTCGAAGCCGGCGTGGCCCTCCTGCCCGATCGGCAGCTCCGGCGTGCCCTGGAAGCAGAAGTAGGCCTTCGCGTCCGAGTCGCCGAGGTGGTAGGCGACCTCGCGACCCTTGAGCAGCACGTTGAGCGGCACGACCGTCCCGCCGGCCTTGAGGATGCCGAAGTAGACGATCGTGAAGTACGGCAGGTTGGCGCAGCTGAGCGCGACCTTGTCGCCCTTCCCGATGCCGCGCGAGGCCAGCAGGTTGGCGACCATGTTGGCGGCGCCGTTGACCTGCGCGTAGGTGAGGCGGGTGTCGCCGAGGACGATCGCCTCGCGGTCGGGGTAGCTCGCCGCGCTGTCCTCGAGAAGGCTGGCCAGGTTGTACGTCGTCATGCGGGTCAACCTAGTGGGTTCCGGCAAGCAGCCGGGCAGCCCGCTTCAGGTCGCTGCGTACGGCGGCGGGCGAGAGCCGGCTGAGCGCCGCGGCCACGGGCGCGGCCAGGCCGCGGCGCGTGGAGCTCCATCTCGATGCCGACGTCGCAGCCGCTCGCCGGCGGGCTCGAACGTCAGGGTGAGCGTCGCGGAGAACGACCGCCAGGTGCCCCGCTCGGTCCAGCGGCGCGGCCGGACCAGCTCGGTCGTCTCCATCCGCGGTCGCAGGCGCGGCACGGTGACGTCGACCCAGGTCTGGCCGACCCCGACCTCGCCCATCACGTCCTCGACCCGCGGTCAGGCTCGACTGCCACAGCGGCCGGTTGGCCGGGTCGACCAGGTAGTCGAACGCGACCTCGGCCGGCACGTCGAAGCGGACGGGTGTCACCAGGTCTGACCGGTGAGCCGCTCGAAGGCCTCCAGGTAGCGGCCGCGGGCGCGGTCGGCGACTGCGGCGGGCAGCGGCGGCGGCTTCTCGCCGGAGTCGCGGTCCCAGCCGGACTCGGGCGACAGCAGCCAGTCGCGCACGAACTGCTTGTCGAACGACGGCTGCGACCGTCCGGGCGACCACTCGTCGGCCGGCCAGAAGCGCGACGAGTCGGGCGTGAGCACCTCGTCGCCCAGGACGATGGTGCCGTCGGGACGGGCACCGAACTCGAACTTGGTGTCGGCCAGGATGATCCCGCGCTCGCGAGCGATCCCCTCGGCCCGGGCGTACACCGCCAGCGTCAGCTCGCGCAGCTGCGCCGCGAGGTCGGCTCCGACCGTGGCCACGACCGCGTCGTAGGAGACGTTCTCGTCGTGGTCGCCCAGCGCGGCCTTGGCCGCCGGCGTGAAGATCGGCTCCGGCAGCCTGCTGCCGTCCTCGAGCCCGGCGGGCAGTGCGATCCCGCACACCTCTCCGGTGGCGCGGTAGTCGAGCAGCCCGGTGCCGGTCAGGTAGCCACGGGCCACGCACTCGACGGGGTACATCTCCAGCCGCTCGCACACGACCGCCCGGCCGCGGACCGACTCCGGCACGTCGGTGGACAGGATGTGGCTCGGCACCAGGTCGGTGAGCTGCTCGAACCACCACAGCGACATCCGGGTCAGGATCTCGCCCTTGTCGGGGATCGGCGTGTCCAGCACGAAGTCGAACGCCGAGATCCGGTCACTCGCGACCATCAGCAGCGAGCCGGCGTGCGGGCCTGACTCGAGCACGTAGAGGTCGCGCACCTTGCCGGACTGGAGGTGCCGCGCGCCCTCGATCTCGGGTGCCGTGGGGATGCCCAGGTCGGTCATGGGCAGCAGCCTACGGAAGCGGTTTCCGGACGTCGTAGCGGCGCGTTCCCGCAGTGTCCCGCGGATCATCAACGTCTCGTCGACGATGGGGTCGCTGGCCGACCAGACCGACCCGACCTCGCCGTAGTACGGCCCGGTCCTCCCGGCGGGAGGTTCCTCAGCTCGGCTGGGGCAGTTGCCTGGTGATCGACGGCCCGACCGTTGACCCGGGAAAGCCGTTTGGCACCCTATGCCGCATGCCTGAGACAGCCGAAGAGGTCTATGCCAGGGTCGTCGCCGTGGGACAGGTGGCGCCGAACGTGCTGCCACCCCCCGCTGACGAGTCACCGCGCTTCGGCGAAGAAGGTGGCGAGGCGTGCAAGGCCTGCGCCGAGATCGCCGACCCCGCTCGCGTCGTCTGGGAGGACGAGCGCTGGGTGCTGATCCACCGGGGCGCACCGTCCGGGCTGCCGCTGGTGCTCCTCCTCAACACCCGCGAGCACCAGGACTTCGGCGAGCTCGACGACGACCTGGCCTCCGAGATGGGCCGGATCACCAACCGGCTGGTCCGGATCCTCGAGCACCTGCCCAACATCGGCCGGGCACACGTGCACCGCTGGGGCGATGGCGGCGCCCACTGCCACGTCTGGTTCGTCGCCCGCACCGAGCGCCTGGCCGGCGTCCGCGGCGCCGACGCGATCAACTGGGACGACCTCATCCCGCCCGGCCCCGAGGACGTCTGGCGCGCGGACCTGCATGCCGTGGCCACCAAGCTGGCCAACTGGGGCGGCGAAGCCCGCGCCTAGAGCGCTACGTGGCGAACGGCGGCGGCCCGAGGATCTCGATCGCTCCGGTGGCCTCGGCGGCCGCCCGGATTCGGTCGAAGTCGACCGGCGTGGGCTGGGCTTCGCTCGCGTGGCGGTAGAACGCCTCGCCGGCAGCGGGGTTCTGGAACGACAGCATCCTGGCCGTCGGTGAGGTGACCATGAAGGCGTGCGGGACGCGGCGCGGGAACATCGCCAGGCCGCCTTCGCCGACGGTGGTCTCCTTGCCGTCGATGTGCACCAGGATCTCGCCCTCGATCAGGTAGAAGGTCTCGTCGGCATCCGGGTGGAGGTGCAGAGGCGTCACCTTCCCCTGCTCTAGCTGGTCCTCGATGATGAAGAACGCGCCACCGGTCTCTGCCCCGGTGACCTTCCAGGTGAAGATCCCGCCGCCGCAGAACCAGAGCTGCTCGCCCTCACCCTGCTGCCGGACCGTGGCTGTCAGTGTGTTCATGACGTCTCCTTACTGCGCTTTATGGGACTCATGTCCCATAACGACATTAAGGTACCATGAGCGGTATGTCAACGGCGTACGAGGAGTCCGGCCGCACCCGGCAGAAGGCCCGCACCCGCAACGAGCTGATCGCGGCGACCCGGGCCTTGATCGAGAGCGGGACGCCCTCGCCGACGGTGGAGCAGGCGGCCGAGCGAGCATCCGTGTCGCGGACGACGGCCTATCGCTACTTCCCCAGCCAGACCGCGCTCCTGGTCGCGGCACATCCGGAGATCGACGAGTCGTCCCTGCTGCCGGACGACGCCGGCGACGACCCCGCGGCGCGTCTCGACCTGGCGGTCGAGCGGTTCGTCGGGCTGGTGCTGGAGACCGAGGCCCAGCAGCGAACGATGCTGCGACTCTCGCTCGAGGGCAACCAGGACCTCCCGCTGCGGCAGGGTCGGGCGATCGGGTGGTTCGCAGATGCGATGGCACCGCTGGAGCCGCAGCTCGGCAAGGCCGAGATCCGCCGGCTGGCTGTCGCCATCCGGAGCGCGACCGGCATCGAGTCGTTCGTGTGGCTGACCGACATCGCGGGGCTGTCCAGGGCGAAGGCCGCTCGCCAGATGCGGTGGACGGCGCAGGCACTGCTCGCGCATGCCTTGGCCGACGGTCTCCCTTAGAGGATCGCGCCGGGTGAGTACGCCGCGGCCTCGGGGTGGCGCGCGGCCACCTCGGCCACCCGGCGTACGACCGCCTGGGTCTGCTGGACCGCCGCGCCGGTGAACGTGATCGGGTCGGCGACCAGCGAGTCGAGCTGCTCCGCGGTGAGCCCGAGCCGGGCGTCCGCGGCGAGCCTGGCGAAGACGTCGTTGTCGGCCTGGCCGCGGCGCATGTCGAGCGCCGTGCCGACGGCCGCCTCCTTGATCGCCTCGTGGGCCGCCTCGCGACCGACGCCGTTGCGCACCGCGGCCATCAGCACCTTGGTGGTGGACAGGAACGGCAGGTAGCGGTCGAGCTCGCGCTGGATCACCGCCGGGAAGGCGCCGAACTCGTCGAGCACGGTGAGGAAGGTCTGGAAGAGGCCGTCGGCCGCGAAGAACGCGTCGGGCAGGGCCACCCGGCGGACCACGGAGTCGGAGACGTCGCCCTCGTTCCACTGGTCGCCGGCGAGCTCGCCGATCATGGACAGGTAGCCGCGGGTGACGACCGCGAGGCCGTTGACCCGCTCGGTCGAGCGGGTGTTCATCTTGTGGGGCATCGCCGAGCTGCCGACCTGCCCCTCCTGGAACCCCTCGGTCACCAGCTCGTTGCCGGCCATCAGCCGGATCGTGGTGGCCAGGTTCGAGGGCCCGGCGACGAGCTGGACCAGTGCGGAGACGACGTCGAAGTCGAGCGAGCGCGGGTAGACCTGGCCGACGCTGGTCAGCACCCGCTCGAACCCCAGGTGCGTGGCCACGCGCTGCTCGAGGTCGGCCAGCTTGTCGGGGTCGCCGTCGAGCAGGTCAAGCATGTCCTGGGCGGTGCCCATCGGGCCCTTGATGCCGCGCAGCGGGTAGCGGGCGATCAGGTCCTCGACCCGCTCCAGCGCGATCAGCATCTCGTCGGCGATGGTCGCGAACCGCTTGCCGAGCGTGGTCGCCTGCGCCGCCACGTTGTGCGAGCGGCCGGCCATCACCGTGGTCTCGTGCTCGGCTGCCAGCCTGGCGAGCCGCGCGAGCGTCGCCACGCAGCGGTCGCGCAGGATCTCCAGCGACTGCTTGATCTGCAGCTGCTCGACGTTCTCGGTCAGGTCGCGCGAGGTCATGCCCTTGTGGATGTGCTCGTGGCCGGCGAGGGCGCTGAACTCCTCGATCCGCGCCTTCACGTCGTGGCGGGTGACCCGCTCGCGCGCGGCGATCGAGTCGAGGTCCACCTTCGCGACCACGTCCTGGTAGGCCTCGACCACACCGTCGGGCACCTCGATGCCGAGGTCGCGCTGGGCCTTGAGCACCGCGATCCAGAGCTCCCGCTCCAGGACGATCTTGTGCTCGGGAGACCAGATCTCGGCGAGGTCGGCGCCGGCGTACCTGGTGGCGAGCACGTTCGGGACGGTCATCCGGACTCTTTCGGTGGTCGAGTGCCGCCGAGGGACGAGGCGGCGTATCGAGACCCGATGTCCCTGCGGTGCTGGCTGCCCTCGAATTCTATCGCCGCGACACCGTCGTACGCCGATTCGCGAGCGCCCGCGAGATCGGCCCCGGTGCCGACCACGGCGAGGACGCGGCCGCCGTTGGTGACCAGGTCGTCGCCGGCCATGGCGGTGCCGGCGTGGATCACGTGGACTCCGTCGATCGCCTCGGCCGCGTCGATGCCGGTGATCACGTCGCCGTTGGACGACGAGGCCGGGTAGCCGGCGCTGGCCATCACGACGGCCACGGCGGACCCGTCCCGCCACGTGGGCGGCGGCACCTGGTCGAGCGTGCCGGTCGCGGCGCCGAGCAGGAGCGGCGACAGCGGCGCGTCGAGGAGGGCCAGCAGCGGCTGGGTCTCGGGGTCGCCGAAGCGGGCGTTGAACTCGATCACCCGCACGCCCTGGGAGGTCAGCGCAAGACCGGCGTAGAGCAGGCCGGTGAAGGGAGTGCCGCGCTTCGCCAGTTCGTCGACGGTGGGCTGGAGCACGGTCGCGAGCACCTCGGCGACCAGGTCGGCCGGCGCCCACGGCAGCGGTGTGTAGGCGCCCATGCCGCCGGTGTTGGGACCCTCGTCACCGTCGTGGATCCGCTTGAAGTCCTGGGCCGGCAGGAGCGGGTAGACGGTGGTGCCATCAGTGATCGCGAAGAGGGAGACCTCGGGCCCGTCGAGGAACTCCTCGATCACGACCCGCTCGCAGGCGAGCGCGTGCTCGCGCGCCTCGGCCTGGTCCACCGTGACCACGACGCCCTTGCCGGCGGCGAGGCCGTCGTCCTTGACGACGTACGGGGGGCCGAACTCGACGAGCGCTCGCTCGATCTCCTCTTCGTCGGCACAGACGAAGGAGCGCCCGGTCGGCACGCCGGCCGCGGCCATCACGTCCTTGGCGAACGCCTTCGACCCCTCGAGCTGCGCTGCCGCGGCGGTCGGCCCGAAGACCGGGATGCCGCGCGCGGTCACTACGTCGGCGACGCCGGCGACCAGAGGCGCCTCGGGTCCGACCACGACCAGCCCGACGCCGAGGCGCTCAGCGAGCGCGGCCACCGCCTCGCCGTCCATCGGGTCCACGTCGTGGAGGGTCGCGACGGCGGTCATCCCGGGATTGCCGGGTGCCGCGTGCACCTCGTCGATCCCTGGGTCCGCGGCCAGTGCCCGGACCAGTGCGTGCTCGCGTCCGCCGGTGCCGATGACGAGTGTCTTCACGGGCCTCAACCCTAGTGGTGTCGCGGCCCGGCGCTAGATGAGCTCGTGCACCACGACCGTCTGGTCGCGCTCCGGGCCGACGCCGACCGCCGAGATCCGGGCACCCGACATCGCCTCGACCGCGGTCACGTAGGCGCGGGCGTTGGGCGGCAGGTCGTCCAGCGTGCGGGCGGTGCTGATGTCCTCCCACCAGCCGGGGAGGTACTCGTAGATCGGCACCGCGTGGTGGAAGTCGCTCTGGTTGACCGGCATCTCGTCGTGGCGGACGCCGTTGACGTCGTACGCCACACAGACCGGCACCTGCTCGAGGCCGGTGAGCACGTCGAGCTTGGTGAGCACGAAGTCGGTGACGCCGTTGACGCGGGCGGCGTAGCGCGCGATCACCGCGTCGTACCAGCCACAGCGTCGGGGCCGACCGGTCGTCGTGCCGTACTCGGCGCCCACCTTGCGCAGGTGCTCTCCGAAGTCGTCCTCGAGCTCGGTCGGGAACGGGCCCTCGCCCACGCGGGTCGTGTACGCCTTGACGATGCCGATCACCTGGTCGAGCCGCATCGGCGGGATGCCGGAGCCGGTGCACGCGCCGCCGGCGGTGGCCGAGCTCGAGGTGACGAACGGGTACGTGCCGTGGTCGACGTCGAGCAGCGTGGCCTGGCCCGCCTCGAGCAGCACGATCTCGTCGCGGTCGAGCGCCTGGTTGAGGAGGAGGCCGGTGTCGCAGACCATGGGCGCGAGCCGCTCAGCGTGCTTCAGCAGCTCCTCGACGGTCGCCTCGACGGTGACGGCGCGACGGTTGTAGACCTTGCTCAGGATCTGGTTCTTCAGCTCCAGCGCGCCTTCGACCTTCTGGGTCAGGATCTTCTCGTCGAAGAGGTCCTGGATCCGGATGCCGATCCGGTTCATCTTGTCGGCGTACGTCGGGCCGATGCCGCGCCCGGTGGTGCCGATCCGGCGGGTGCCGAGGAAGCGCTCGGTGACCTTGTCGAGGCTGCGGTTGTAGTCGGCGATGACGTGGGCGTTGGCGCTGACCTTGAGCTTGCTGGTGTCGACGCCGCGGCTCTCCAGGGCGTCGATCTCCTCGAACAGGACGTCGATGTCGATCACCACGCCGTTGCCGATCACCGGGGTGCAGCCGGGCGTCAGGATGCCGCTGGGCAGCAGGTGCAGGGCGTACTTCTGCTGCGCTTCTCCTTGGCCGATGACGACGGTGTGGCCGGCGTTGTTGCCGCCGTTGAACTTCACGACGTAGTCGACCCGGTTGCCGAGAAGGTCGGTCGCCTTGCCCTTTCCTTCGTCGCCCCACTGGGCGCCGATGATGGCGATGGCCGGCATGTCCTACCTCTCGTCAGAAGAGCCTGTCGGTCCACAGGTTAGGGTCCGAGGCGATGGACCCCCTACTCGTGATCACCAACAGCGGTGCCGGCACGGCCGACGAGGAGTCCCTCGAGGCGGCTCTGCGGGTCCTGCGCACCCGGACCGATGTGGAGGTTGCCGCCACCGGCGACCCGGGTGAGCTCGACGGCGTGCTGCACCGCGCCGGCTCGCGCCGGATCGTGGTCGCGGGCGGCGACGGCAGCCTGCATGCGGTGATCAAGTGCCTCTACAAGCGGCACGAGCTGGGCCGCAGCGTGCTGGGCCTGCTCCCCCTCGGCACCGGCAACGACTTCGCCCGCACCCTGAACATCCCCCTCGACATGGAGGAAGCCGCGCAGGTGCTCCTCGACGGCACCCCGCAACCGATGGACCTGATCGTCGACGAGGTGGGCCAGATCGCGGTCAACGGAGTGCACGTCGGTGCCGGCGCGCAGGCCAGCCGGCGTGCGGGTCGGTGGAAAGAGCGCCTCGGCGCGGTCGGCGTAGGCAAGGTCAACCTCGGCAAGCTCGGCTATCCGATCGGGGCCGCCATCACGGCCTTCAAGCCGCCGCTCATCCGGCTCCGGGTCGAGATCGACGGCAAGGTGGTCAACGACCTCGACCAGCAGGTGCTGCAGGTGGCGGTGGGCAACGGCGCGTCGGTCGGCGGCGGCACGGAGCTCACCCCCGACGCCGATCCCGGAGACGGGCGGCTCGACGTGATGGTCTCCCGGGCCGTCGGACCCCTCGCCCGGCTTCTCTACGCCGCCCGCCTCGGCTTCGCCACCCACCAGGAGCGCGACGACGTGGACAGCTACCGGGCCACCACCGTGTCGATCACCGGCGAGAGGTTCTGGTGCAGCGCGGACGGCGAGATCTACGGACCGGAGCGGCAGCGGTCCTGGCACATCGAGCCGGCGGCGTACTCGATGGTGCTGCCCGGTAGCGTTGCGCCCCGTGGCCAGAGGTAAGTCCGGAGACCCCTTCGACTGGGTGACCCGCGCCGCGGACGACGCTGTGCGGCACGCCGGCGAGGGCAATCTGGTGACGGTCTCGTCCGGGATCAGCCCGTCCGGCCCGGTCCACCTCGGCAACCTGCGCGAGGTGCTCACCGTCCACTTCGTGGCCGACGAGCTGGCCCGCCGCGGGGTGCCTGTGCGGCACCTGCACGTGTGGGACGACTACGACCGGTTCCGCAAGGTGCCGGCCGGGGTGGACGAGTCCTGGAGCGAGCACATCGGGCGCCCGCTGAGCGCCGTACCGGACCCCAGCGGTGAGTACCCCAGCTGGGCGGAGCGCTTCAAGGCGCCGCTGCTCGAGGCCCTCGCCGAGATGGGCGTCGAGATGGAGCAGATCAGCCAGACCGAGCGCTACACCAGCGGCCACTACCGCGACGCCGTGCTGGCGGCGGTCGCCCGTCGCGACGACATCGAAGCGGTCATGGCCACCTACCGCACCAAGGCCGAGCCCGTTGCCGATGAGGGGGGCGCCGATGAAGAGACAACCGCGGCCCGGTTCCCCTTCAAGCCCTACTGCCGGCAGTGCGGTCGCGACACCACCCAGGTGACGTCCTACGACGACGACACCACCGACCTCGCCTACACCTGCTCGGTGTGCGACTTCCACGGCGTCACCAACCTGGCCACCCAGAACGAGGGCAAGCTGGTGTGGAAGGTCGACTGGCCGATGCGCTGGGCCTTCGAGAAGGTCAACTTCGAGCCGGCCGGAGACGACCACGCGACGCCCGGCTCGTCGTTCACCGTCGGCAAGGAGCTGGTGACGGCGATCTTCGACTGGCCGATGCCGGTCTACTTCGGCTACTCCTTCGTCGGCATCGCCGGCATGGCCAAGATGTCGTCGTCGAAGGGAGCCGTGCCCACGGCCTCGGACGCCCTCCGGATCCTCGAGGCGCCGATCCTGCGCTGGCTCTACGTGCGCCGCCAGCCGCGCCAGCCCTTCACGATCGACTTCGGCCCCGAGGTAGTCCGCCTCTACGACGAGTGGGACGCCCTCACCCGCAAGGCCGGCGACCCGGAGAAGCGCGACGCCGCCGTGCTCGCGTTCGAGCGCGCCTCGGCGACCGTCGCCGCAGGCACGCTGCCGACCCCGCGAGTCGTGGCGCCGTTCCGGTTGCTCTCGTCGGTGGCCGACGTGACCGCCGGATCGGCCGAGCTGATCTCCAGCACGGTGGCCGACGCCGGCTTCGCCCACGACTCGGTCTCCGACCTCGAGCCACGGCTCTCGAAGGCGACCACCTGGACCTCGGAGTTCGTGGCCGCCGAGGATCGCACCACGGTCCGCACTGCTCCCGACTCGGAACGGCTGGGTGCCCTCACCGAGCAGGAGCTTGCGTGGCTCGAAGAGCTGCTCGAGCGGCTGCCGGCGTCGTTCGACTCGGAGACTCTGACCACGCTGATCTACGGCGTACCGAAGCTGGGCAGGGGCCTCGAGCTCGACGACCCGCCGACCGACGAGGTCAAGGCCGACCAGAAGGACTTCTTCCGGCTCCTCTACAACCTGCTGGTCGACGCCGACCGCGGCCCGCGCCTACCGACCCTCTTCGTCGCCCTCGGCCCGGACCGCGTGCGATCCCTCCTCGCGGGCTGAGGTCGCCGCGCCCGCTTGTAACTCAGGGTTCAGCCAACTAACAGGGTGTTCGAACACTCGAGTAGTGGTTCCAACACTGAGTTACAAGAAGGCAGGCCGGCCGCCTCGAGCCAGCGGTCAGGCGCTCCTGCCGGCACGGATCTCGGCCGCCTGACGCGCCAGCCGCTCGGACAGATTCGGCCCGAACCGGGCGATCGTCTCCTCTACGTCGGCCCTCAGCCGAGCCCGCGCTTCGCGACGCCGATCGCCCCAGTAGTCCTCCCAGAGGATGCGAGACACTCCGAGACCCTCGGCACGAATGGCCCGCTCGCGCTTCTTCTCAGCCCACAGCACGTCCTCGATGCGTCGGGAGGCCACACCTCCGCGCTCAGGTGGCAGGTACTTGATCCGCCCGTCGACCTCGAAGATGTGGTTCCCGAGCTGGAGGTCGCACCAGACCACTCCCTTCGCGAGCATCAGCGGAAACTGAGTCTGAGGGGTTCCCAGTCCCAGCTCGATCACCAGGAGCCGGGCCAGTGATTCGTTGGGGTTCTCCGCACCGGGATCGGCGAGGTCGACGGCGGCCCGTGCACTTCTCACCCCAGGCCACGAACGCATCGGCTCGTACGCCGCGACCAGCGACGACCTCGGCACGCCGAGCCGTAAGGCTGAGTCGCAGGCAGCCACACCGTCCTGCACTCCGCGTTCGCGCGCGATGTCGACCGCGGTCCGAGCCGGATCCAGTACTCGCAGCCCCTGGGCAACCACCACCTGCTCAGGCAAGTAGCGCGCCAAATGGTGCTTCACCCCGAACTCCGTCCAGGCTCCGGTGAAGCCAGGCCGAGTGATGTGCACGTGCGGATCCTCCGGAGGCACGATCGCCATCCCGAGTGCATGCGCAGACGAGTCGTGGCTCAACACCCACGCTCGCCGCATCTTTCGAAGGGCGGCGCGAGCTCGCAAGAGCGGTCGTCCGGTGTATTCATCGAGGGTCGCCCACAACTGGGCATCGGCGTACACGCCGCGTCGCACGATCACCCACTGCCCGCTGCGCACCAGATGAGCGATCTCGAGTGGACTCACGTCGAGGTCGAGAGCTTCTGCGCGCGTGATCAGGCCGTGGTTAGTTGCGAAGCTTGCGTGGACGCCCGGATGCATGGCGCCGAGGTTCGCACCATCCGGAGTTCCGCGCCTCCTGCTGAGACCCGCCTGTGGATGACCGTGGGAGCTCGCCGTTCGCAGCACATTTGTAACTCAGTGTTGGGCCATCTACCCAGGCGTTCGAACACCTTGCTAGTGCTCAGAACCCTGAGTTACAAGCAGCGGGTGCGCGAACCTCAGCCCAGCAGGGCGTCGTACGCGGTCGGGCTGGAGTCGCGTAGGAACTCGGAGCAGCGCTGCCACTCGTCGTCCTCGCCGATGGCCTGGGCGGCGCGGGCGAGGACGGCCAGGCAGGTGAGGAAGCCGCGGTTGGGCTCGTGCTCCCACGGCACCGGGCCGTGGCCCTTCCAGCCGTTGCGGCGCAGCATGTCCAGCGAGCGGTGGTAGCCGACGCGGGCGTAGGCGTAGACGGTGATCTCGTCGGCCCCGTCGGCGCGGGCCTGGGTGGCGAGCGCGGCCCAGGCGGCGGGGGACGCCGGGCGGCGGCGGGCGACCTCGACGGGCGAGTCCGTCTCCAGCTCGGCAACCGCCGGATCCTCGGGGAGCTCGGTGGGGGGCGGTCCGGCCATCAGATCCATGTGACTCATAGGAATCAGTGTCGCAGGCGGGGTGTTCACTGAGACCGTGACCCAGACCGCTCCTTCGTCATCGACCTCCACCGAGGAGAAGGACCCGTGGCCGGCCCTGTTCGCGCTGTGCCTGGGCTTCTTCATGATCCTGGTCGACTCGACCATCGTCTCCGTCGCGACCCCGGCGCTGATCGAGGACCTCAACGCCGAGGTCAACGACGTGGTCTGGGTGACCAGCGCCTACCTCCTGGCGTACGCCGTCCCCGTGCTGATCACCGGCCGGCTCGGTGACCGCTACGGCCCGAAGCGGCTCTACCTGGCCGGTCTGACGCTCTTCACCGCGGCCAGCCTGTGGTGCGGCCTCACCAGCTCGATCGAGATGCTGATCGTGGCCCGGGTCTTCCAGGGTCTGGGCGCCTCGATGATCACCCCGCAGACGATGGCGATCATCACCCGGATCTTCCCGCAGGCCAGGCGCGGCAAGGCGATGGCGCTGTGGGGCGCGACCGCGGGCATGGCGATGCTGGTCGGCCCGATCGTGGGAGGGCTGCTGGTCGACGGCTTCGGCTGGGAGTGGATCTTCTTCATCAACATCCCGGTCGGCGTGATCGGGTTCGCGCTGGCGTGGCGGCTGGTGCCGAAGCTCGAGACCAACACCCACCGCTTCGACTGGATCGGCGTCGTCCTGAGCGGAGCCGGCATGTTCCTGCTGGTGTTCGGCATCCAGGAGGGCCACCAGTTCGACTGGGGCCGGATCACCGGAGAGATCACGGTCTGGCGGATGATCGTCGCCGGCGTGGTGGTGCTGGTCGGCTTCGTGGTCTGGCAGCACTACAACCGCCGCGAGCCACTGGTGCCACTGGGTCTCTTCCGCGACCGCAACTTCTCGCTGGCCAACGTGGCGATCACGACCATGGGCTTCGCGATGACGTCGATGGCGATCCCGATCATGCTCTACGCCCAGCTGGTGCGCGGGCTGAGCCCGACCCAGTCGGCACTGCTGCTGGTGCCGATGGCCTTGACCACGATGGGGCTGGCCCCGGTCGTCGGCCGGCTCACCGACCGGATCCATCCGCGCGCGCATCACCACGGTCGGCTTCGTCGCCATCATCAGCTCGCTGTACTGGCTGACCCTGGTGATGACCCCCGACTCGGCCACCTGGGAGATCCTGGTGCCGATGGCGCTGCTCGGCGTCGGCAACGCGGGCGTCTGGGCACCCAACTCGGCCACGGCCACCCGCAACCTGCCGCTCCACCAGGCCGGCGCTGGCGCGGGCGTCTACAACGCCACCCGCCAGGTCGGCGCCGTGCTCGGCTCGGCCGCCATCGCGCTGGTCATGGACGCCCGGCTCGCGGCCCACAGCCTGCCGACCTCGTTCACCCCGGAGGGCGGCGCCACGCAGCTGCCGGGTCCCGTGCAGGCCGCGTTCGCCGAGTCGATGGCCCAGGCGATGCTGGTGCCGACGGCGGTCCTGGTGCTGGGCCTGATCGCCGCGGCGCTGTTCGAGCGGCCGGCTCATGCCGGATTCGGTGGGACGCCGACACGTGCTTGATTTTGCTCATTTGTGATCGGTTTGACCACTTTCCGATCATCTATTGACACGATCGTTCGACGGCGGCAAGGGTTGCAGGCGCAGGCATCCACTACTCACTACTCGGAGTGATCTCCATGCCCACCAGTACTTCTGCGCCCACCACCACCGCCTTCTCCCGCCGCGGAGTCATCGGCACAGCCGCCGCCGCCGGAGGTCTCGCCCTCGGGCTCGGCTCCGTCGGCGCGACGATCGCCCCCGCCCGAGCCGCCGGCCAACGCTCGATGGTCAACCAGGCGTTCGAGCCCCACGACGTGGTGAAGGTCGGGATGATCGGGCTCGGCAACCGCGGCAGCGGCATGGCCCGCGGCTGGGCCGACGTACCCGGCTCCCAGGTGGTCGCCGTCTGCGACATCCGCGCCGACCGGGCCACCCGCGTCGCCGACGACCTCGAGTCCCGCGGCAAGGCCCGCCCGAAGGAGTACGGCGGCACGCGCGGCTCGTTCCAGCAGATGCTGAACCGCGAGGAGCTCGACCTCGTCTACATCGCGACCCCGTGGGAGTTCCACTACCCGCACGCCCGGGCCGCGCTGCTGGCCGGCGCCCACGTCGCCGTCGAGCTGCCGATCGCCACCCAGCTCAACGAGCTCTGGGACCTCGTCAACACCTCCGAGCAGACCCGCAAGCACCTGCTGCTGGCGGAGAACTGCAGCTACGGGCGCAACGAGCTGGCGATGCTCAAGATGGCGCACGAGGGTGTCTTCGGCGACGTGACCAGCGGCCACGGCGGCTACCTCCACGACCTGCGCGCGCTGCTCTTCGAGGACGGCTACTACACCGACGACTGGCGCCGGCTCTGGCACACCCGCAGCACCGCGAGCTTCTACCCGATGCACGGACTGGCACCGATCGCCGCCGCCATGGACGTCAACCGCGGCGACCGAGCGGTGTCGCTGTCCGCGACCTCCACGGCGCCGCGCGGGCTGGCCGACTACCGCGAGCGCTTCATCCCTCGCGACCACCGCTCGTGGAAGGAGGAGTACATCAACGGCGACACGGTCACCTGCATGATCACCACCTCCGGCGGCCGCACCATCCGCGCCGAGCACGCCGTCAGCGCGCCCCGCCCCTACAGCCGGATCAACACGATCGAGGGCAGCCACGGCATCTTCGAGGACTACGTCGGCGCCGACCCGACCGGTGCCCGCGTGTACGCCGAGCCGTTCCACACCGGCGACACCTGGCAGGGCTTCTCGGAGATGCGCCAGGAGTTCGACCACTGGCTGTGGAAGGAGCTCGAGGACGACGCGGAGGGCGCTGGCCACGGCGGCATGGACTACGTCCTGCAGTGGAGGACGATCCAGCTGATGCGTGCCGGCCTGGTGCCCGACATCGACGTCTACGACTCAGCGGTCTGGTGCTCGCCCATCCCGCTGAGCGTCGAGTCGCTCGCCAAGAAGGGCAAGCCGGTGGAGATCCCCGACTTCACCCGCGGCGCCTGGCGCAAGCCCCGGGTCGGGCTCGACTCGCCCCGGTCCGAGATGCCCGCCGTGCCGTGACGCCGCAGCGGCGCGTGCGCTGTCTCGCCTGGCGGACTTGACGCACGGCCACTTCGGCACTGGCCGACAGCAGCCACGACGTCGTCACATCGGCGCGGTCGACCTCGACAGGACCGAGCGATCGTCGAGGTGCCGGTCACCATCGGCAACCCCTCCAGCGCCACGATGCGCAAGCTGAGGTGAGCCTGCGCGGTGCCGACCGGGTGGCAGACTTCCGGCCTCACCATCCGTCTCGGGTGTGGTGAGGCCGGGCGACCAGGCCACCGTCACGTTTCGGGTCCGGGTGCCGGAGAAGCGCCCCGGCTTCCAGCCCGGACGTTCACGGCGACCGCTACCTACCGCGGTGGTGACGGGGCGGGTACGGCGACCGGCACCCGGGTGGAACGCTCCGGCGAGCCGCTCGCCGACCTCGCGGCGGCGTACAACAACGTCGGCGTGACCGACGAGAGCGCCACGACGGCCGGCGACCTTCGACAGCGAGGGCAACAGCTTCTCCGCGCAGAAGCTGGCCGACGTCGGTGCTCGGCAGAGGGGCCGAGGTGGAGGCGCTGGGCGCCACGCTGACCATGCCCGACGTCGCCCCGGGCACGCCCGGGCAACGTCGCGACGCAGGTCAGGCGATCTCCTCAGCGGCTCGGGCGACCGGCTCGTGCTGCTCGGCTCGGGCAGCACCTACGGCGCCGCGGGACCGGTCACCGTCTTCTACACCGACGGCAGCTCCTCGACCGGCACGCACCGGCTTCCCGAACTGGTCGTTCCAGGAGCCGACCGCCCACGGCGCGACGCTGGTCGCGTCCAGCGTCGGGCGCAACCGGCCCAGCGGGTACGGCGATGCGGCGTATGCCTACCGGATGTTCGCCAACTCGGTGCCGCTCGACCTCAGGCAAGACCGTCGAGTTCGTGGTCCTGCCCGGCAACGGCGCGCTGCACGTCTTCGCGATGGCGATCGCCTGAGGGAGCTGTTCAGCTGCCGATCGACGTGCCGGCCGAGCGGAGGTTCTGGCAGGCCTCGACCACGCGCTCGGCCATGCCGGCCTCGCCGGCCTTGCCCCACGCCCGCGGGTCGTACATCTTCTTGTTGCCGACCTCGCCGTCGATCTTCAGCACGCCGTCGTAGTTGGCGAACATGTGCGCCGCGACCGGGCGGGTGAACGCGTACTGGGTGTCGGTGTCGACGTTCATCTTCACGACGCCGAAGTCGACGGCCGCGCCGATCTCCTCGGCGGTCGATCCCGAGCCGCCGTGGAAGACCAGGTCGAAGGGCCGGGCGTCGCCGGCGAGCCCGAGCTCCTTGGCCGCGGCCGCCTGGCACTCACGCAGGATCTCGGGGCGCAGCTTGACGTTGCCGGGCTTGTAGACGCCGTGCACGTTGCCGAAGGTGAGCGCGGTCAGGTAGCGGCCCTGCTCGCCGGCACCCAGCGCCTTGATCGTCGCGATGGCGTCCTCGGGAGTCGTGTAGAGCTGCTCGTTGATCTCGTTGGCGACGCCGTCCTCCTCGCCACCGACGACACCGATCTCGACCTCGAGGATGATCTTGGCGGCCGCGGCCAGCGCCAGCAGCTCCTCGGCGATCTGGAGGTTCTCCTCGAGCGGCACCGCGGAGCCGTCCCACATGTGCGACTGGAAGAGCGGGTCCTCGCCGCGGCCGACCCGCTCCTTGGAGATCTCGAGCAGCGGGCGCACGAAGCCGTCGAGCTTGTCCTTGGGGCAGTGGTCGGTGTGCAGCGCGATCTGGACGGGGTAGTGCTTGGCCACCTCGGCGGCGTACGCCGCGAACGCGACCGAGCCACTCACCATGTCCTTGACCGACGGGCCGGAGAGGTACTCGGCGCCACCGGTCGAGACCTGGATGATGCCGTCGGACCCCGCATCCGCGAACCCCTTGAGCGCGGCGTTCAGCGTCTGCGACGACGAGACGTTGATCGCGGGGAACGCGAAGCTGCCGGCCTTCGCGGCATCGAGCATCTCGGCGTACTTCTCAGGGGTGGCGATAGGCATGCCGCCAACCCTAATGGTGTGATGTCGGTGACAACCGAACGGTCCCCGGATCCGTAGACCAGGCATGAACCTCACCGACGAGCTCGAGAAGTCCTTCGCCGACGAGCCGGCCCACCGGCCCGTCGAGCAGCGGATCGCGGCCGGTCGCCGCGCCTCTTCCGGCGCCGGGCGGCGAGCGCCACCGCCGCCGTCGCCCTGATCGTGGTGGCGGGGAGCGCGGCTTCGCCGCGGTCGGCGGGCGACGAGCGGCGCCACCGACCCGCTGACCGGCAGCGCCAGTCGGCCGAGCACGAAGCCGCGCCGACCGGCAGCTGCGCCCGAGGCGGCGTGGCGTCGACTGGGAGGGCGACGGCGTCCGCGCTGCGGGCGACAGGGTCACCGAGATCCGCAGGCTGGAGCTCGCCCGGGTCCGAGGATCGGCTGGAGCTCCAGCTCGGCGACGACGGTGCAGTGGTACCTGGTCGCACGCGCCGGCTCGAGCAGCGTGCCGGCCTACGTGGCGCTCCGACGGCTCGAGGACTTCCTTGCCGAGCAGGACCCGCTCGAGGCAGGGCGGCCCGCCAAGCCGTTGGTGGAGTTCGCCGACGACGGCACCTGCAGCCGCGCCGAGGGCGTGACGCTCGTCGAGCAGCGCGACAGACCCGTCGATGCCCGACAACTACGACGGCCGGCGACGAGACCGCCGTCGCCGAGGTCACTGGTCGAGGGCAAGACCTGGTACGTCCTGGCGCGCGACCCCCGCAACCCCGACTACTCCCCGTCCCGGCATCGGTCGGCGGCGACACCCTCGATGCGTTCCTCGAGCACTCCCGCGCCCAGTACGCCGGCGGCGAGGGGCTGCGATGAGGACCGCAGAGCGCGACGCGGCGTTCACGGAGTTCGTGCTCGCCCGCCAGACGCACCTCCGCCGGATCGCGTACACGATCTGCGGCGACTGGAACCAGGCCGAGGACCTGCTCCAGACCGCGCTGGCCAAGCTCTACGCCGCCTGGCCACGCCTCCGGCGCGACGGCCGCGAGGAGGCCTACGTCCGTCAGATCATCGTGCGCGCCAACATCGACGAGCACCGGCGGCCCTGGCGCCGCGAGCGGCCGGGGCTCGACGGTCACGACCCTGCCGCGCCGACGGGGTTGGCGGTCGAGGACCGCTCGGCCCTGATCGACGCGCTGCAGGACGCTCCCCGAGATGCAGCGCAAGGTGGTGGTGCTGCGGCACTGGCTCGGGCTGTCGGTCGCGGAGACGGCCAAGCGAGCTCGGCATCTCGGAGGGCACCGTGAAGAGCCATGCCTCACGTGGGTTGGAGCGACTTCGCCTGGTGGTCACCCGGGCCGGTTAGCGGCTAGCCCCGCCAGGCGTCGTCGCCGCCGAGGTCGGCGTAGGTGCGGATCCAGGAGTGCATCGCGACGGCTGCGGCGGCCGACGCGTTGATCGAGCGGGTGGAGCCGAACTGGGCGATGGAGAAGGTGCCGTCGCAGGCCTCTCGAGCAGCGGCCGAGAGGCCCGGCCCCTCCTGCCCGAACAGGAAGCAGACCTGGCGCGGGAGCTCCATCGTCTCCAGGTGATCCGAGCCCGGCAGGTTGTCGATGCCGAGCAGCGCGACGCCACGCTCCTTCAGGTAGGCCGCCAGCTCGGCGGCGGTCTCGTGGTGGCGGATGTGCTGGTAGCGGTCGGTCACCATCGCGCCCCGGCGGTTCCAGCGGCGGTTGCCGACGATGTGCACCTCGGCGGCGAGGAAGGCATTGGCGGTGCGGACGATGGTGCCGATGTTGAAGTCGTGCTGCCAGTTCTCGATCGCCACGTGGAAGTCGTGGCGGCGGGTGTCCAGATCGGCCACGATCGCCTCGAGCGTCCAGTAGCGGTAGCGGTCGACGACGTTGCGGCGATCGCCCTCCGCGAGCAGCGTGGCGTCGTACTCCGGACCCTCCGGCAGCGGGCCGGTCCAGGGCCCGACGCCCACCTCTTCCGGGCCGTGCGGCATCGGGTCGTACGGCGCCCGCTCGTCGGCTGGCTCAGGGTCCATGCGAGTCAGGGTAGGACCGGGGTGAAACCCGAGGCGGCGTGTGGAATCGACAAGTACCGTTAGGCCGTGACGTCGATGATGCTCCCGTTGCTCCAGCCCCTGTTGCTGGGCATGGACTGGATGGAGCCGGAGTACCTTCTCGACCGGTTCGGCGCGGAGCTCCTGTGGGTGAGCCTGGCGATCATCTTCGTCGAGTGCGGCCTCTTCTTCCCGTTCCTTCCCGGAGACACCCTGCTGCTCTCGCTCGGCGTCTTCATCGCCACCGACGACATCGATGTCTTCTCCGGCAACCACGGGATCGAGCTGGTGATCGCGCTGGTGCTCCTCACCTCTGCGGCGATGCTCGGCAACATCGCCGGCTACGAGATCGGGCGGGCGCTCGGCCCGCCGCTGTCGAAGCGCGACGGGCGGATCCTGAAGAAGAAGTACTTCGACCAGACCGAGGCGTTCTTCGAGAAGCACGGCAACAAGGCGCTGGTGATCGGCCGCTTCGTGCCGTTCGTGCGCACCTACGTCACCGTGGTCGCCGGCGTCACCCGCCTGGACCGCCGCAGGTTCCTCCTGTGGAGCTTCGTCGGCGCGCTCTTCTGGGTGCTGAGCATCACCCTGCTCGGCTACTTCCTCGGCACCCGGGTGCCGTGGCTGCGCGACAACATCGACTACGCGATCCTCGCCATCCTGGCGCTGTCGGTCATCCCGATCGCCTACGAGTGGATCCGGCACCGCCGCCACCACAAGCACGAGCCGGCCGAAGAGCTGGAGCCGGCCGACAGCTGATCAGCCGACGTGCACGGCGTCGAGCTCGGCCTTGGTGAGTACGGCGCGCACTTCGAGGCCGACGTCGGCCAGTGGGTTCTCGCCCTCGGGGCTGCGGTCGATCGCGCAGACCACCACCTCCACGATCGCGCCCATCTCGCGCAGCGCCGTCACGGCGTCGCGCACCGCACCGCCGGTGGTGATCACGTCCTCGATGATCGTGACCTTCTTGCCGGCGAAGTCGGGGCCCTCGGCGAGCTTGGCCGTGCCGTAGGTCTTGGCCTGCTTGCGCACGAAGAGGGTGGGCATGCCGAGGATGCCGCTGATCGAGGTGGCGATCGGCACTCCGCCGAGCTCGAGCCCGGCCAGGAGGTCGGTGCCCTGGGGCACCAGCTGGATCATCTCCCGCGCGACGCGGGCGAGCAGCAGCGGATCGGCCTCGAACAGGTACTTGTCGAAGTACTCCGTCGCCACCTGCCCCGAGCGGAGCGTGAACTCCCCCGTCAGGCGGCAGCAGGCGTCGATGTCGGCGGCTAACGAGTCATCGGTCGTCGTCACAGTGGCAGGCTAGTCGCCCATGCTCCGCCCCCAAGTCATGGCAACGCGACTGCACGGCATCCCTCCAACCATCTTCAGTGAGATGTCCGCGCTGGCGGTCCGCACGGGATCGCTCAACCTCGGCCAGGGGTTCCCCGACGTCGACGGGCCACCCGAGGTGATCGCGGAGGCGGTCGCGGCCCTGCAGCACGGCGCCAACCAGTACGCACCGGGCCTCGGCGTCCCCCCGCTGCGCCAGGCCATCGCCCGCCACCAGCAGCGGCACTACGGCATCGAGCTCGACCCCGATACCCAGGTGGTCGTCACCACCGGCTGCACCGAGGGCGTCGCCGCCTCGCTGCTCGGGCTGGTCAACCCCGGCGACGAGGTGATCGTGCTCGAGCCCTACTACGACTCGTACGTCGCGATGATCCAGATGGCAGGCGGCGTACGCCGTCCGGTGACGTTGCGCGCGCCCGACTTCCGGCTCGACGTCGACGAGCTGCGGGCCGCGGTCACCGAGCGGACCAGGTTCGTGCTGCTCAACTCGCCGCACAACCCGACCGGGTGCGTGCTCACCCGCGAGGAGCTCTCGGCCGTCGCCGAGGTCGCCATCGAGCACGACCTGGTGGTGATCACCGACGAGGTCTACGAGCACCTGACCTACGACGTCGAGCACCTCCCGCTGGCGACGTTGCCCGGCATGTGGGAGCGGACGCTGACCCTCTCGAGCGCCGGCAAGTCCTACTCGTTCACCGGCTGGAAGGTCGGCTGGGCGACCGGGCCGGCGGAGCTCG
The DNA here is from genome assembly GCA_963769475.1 of uncultured Actinomycetota bacterium. GTDB lineage: Bacteria > Actinomycetota > Actinomycetes > Propionibacteriales > Nocardioidaceae > Nocardioides. The sequence continues at coordinate 315,101 of CAVYLX010000012.1, forward strand.
TCAGCGCGGTGCTCGCCGCCAAGCAGTGGCTGACGTTCACGTCGGGCTCGCCGCTGCAGCCGGCGATCGCCGCGGCCCTGGACGACTACGCCGACTTCCCGAAACAGCTCGCGGCCGACCTGCACGAGCGCCGCGACCTGCTCTGCGACGGGCTGCGGGCCGCCGGGCTCGAGGTCGTTCGTGCCGGACGGCACCTACTTCGCCAGCTCCGACGTGTCCGAGCTCGGCTGGAAGGACGGCATGGAGTTCTGCCTGGCCCTGCCGGAGCGGGCCGGTGTGGTCGCGATCCCGGCGCAGGTCTTCTACGACCCCGCCAACCCCCACAGCGCGGACGCCGGGCGCCACCTCGTCCGCTGGGCGTTCTGCAAGGAACGCGGCGTGATCGAGGACGGCACCCGGCGTCTGGCCGAGGCTGATCTCAGGGCTTAGCCCCAGGGCTGGGTGGTGCCGACGGGCAGCTGTGGCTGCGCGTTCTTGTTGCGGTACCACTCACCGGCGCCGCCGGTGAAGTAGAGGATCACCACGGCGACCGCGCCGATCAACGTGATCGCGGAGAGCCCGGACGTGATGCCCAGGAGGCTGAACAGCGCGGTCATCACGGCCGAGACGACGGTGACGATGCGGGCCCAGTTCTGCCGCTTCAGGGCGAGCACGGCGGTGATGATCGCGATCAGGGACCAGATGGCCAGGATCACGAAGATCACGATCATGATGTTCGCGAGGTCGTCGGCGCTGATGTCCTCGAAGCCGGGCTGGCCCTCGATCTCCCGGTTGAGCTCGTCGATGATGTCGTCGCGCGCGGCGGCGAGGATGATCGCGAGGACGCCGAACCCGGCGAGGCTGAGCGCGGACAGCACGATCGTGATGATCGAGGCCGCGGTGACGGTGCCGGGACGCTTGTCGGGGTCGCCGCCGCCGTACGACACGGGCGGCATGGCCGGCTGGCCGTATGCCGGAGGCGGCTGGCCGTAGGCGGGGGGCTGGGGCGGCGGCGCCTGGCCATACGGATTGCTGGGGGGCGGGTCGCCGTACGGGTTTCCGGGTGGCGGGTTGTTGGGGTCGCTCATGGCGACACTGAATCACGCCTGCGCGGGGTTCTGCGACACCATGCCCTGGATTCCGGACGGAGCAGGAGCCCGACCGTGGCGGCCGCGGCGGCGAGCGGCACCAGCATCACCAGGCTGCCGAGCATCAGCAGCGAGGCACCCATGCCGGCTGCGAACGTCGAGATCAGCAGCGCCCGCCATCCCCACCGGTAGCCGTTGAACGCGGCGACCGCGAAGCCGATCGCAGCGACGCACCACAGGCCCGCGATCGCGCAGCCGATGAAGGCGGCCCGCCGGACCTCGCTCTCGGTGAGGCCGTCCTCCCCGAAGTTCGGGTCCTGCTTGCGTACCTCGTCGAAGACCAGGTCCGGCGCCGCCAGCAGCACCAGCACGGTCATCCCCATGATCGCCAGGCCGAGGCCGCAGGTCACCCAGGTGACGATGCCGGCGGCGGTCACCGAGGTCGGTCGAGGAGGAGCAACGGTCGGCGGTGCGACCACGGGTGGAGCAGGAGCCGGGCGGGGCCGGGCCTCCGAGGCGGCCGCAGCGACGGGAGCCACCGGGGCCTTCCCGTCGAACCAGTCCTTGGCCGGCTGGAACCACAGCATCACGATGGACACGACGACCAGCGCGGCCAGGAAGCCGAAGACGGCCATCCCGCCGACGAACAGCGGCACCGTGAGCACGGTCAGCGCCACCCGGGCACTGCGCGAACGGCTCAGCACCTGGTAGCCGAGGATCGCCGCCGCGGCGGCCGAGGCGCCCGCCACCAGGGCCAGCACCCGGAGCAGCGACTGGGCATCGTCGACGCTCAGCCCCAGCTCGTTGCCGGGGGGCCGCGACAGGAAGTCGGAGATCGCCTCCTGGGTCTCCAGACTGTGCAGCCCGGACATCCGCTCGTAGGCCGCCAGCACCACCAGCACCGAACCCACCACGATCAGCCAGCCCGCAAGCGTCACCTGACGGGGCCGTGCGAGGGCCGGGCTGGTGGGAGGCATGGGGCCTATTCCATCAGGTGAGGACGAGCCCCTCACCGCCGACGTCGACGGTGACCCGTCCGCCGTCGACGACCTCGCCGCCGATCAGCAGCCTGGCCAGCGGGTCTCCGATGGCGGTCTGGATCAGGCGCCGCAGCGGCCGGGCACCGTACGCCGGGTCGTAGCCGGTCTCGGCGAGCCAGGCCCGCGCGGCGTCGGTGACGTCGATGCTGATCCGGCGTACGGCCAGCCGCTTCTCCAGCAGCGCGAGCTGCAGGTCGACGATGTGGGCGAGGTCGTCCTTGCCCAGCGTCTGGAACTGCACGATCTCGTCGAGCCGGTTGAGGAACTCCGGCTTGAAGCTGGCCCGGACCGCCGCCATCACCTCGTCGGGCGACCGGCCTGCCCCGAGGTTGCTGGTCAGGATCAGGATGGTGTTGCGGAAGTCGAGCGGTGCGGCCCTGCCCGTCGGTGAGCCGGCCGTCGTCGAGCACCTGCAGCAGGATGTCGAAGACCTCGGGGTGCGCCTTCTCCACCTCGTCGAGCAGGACGACGGAGTAGGGGCGCCGGCGCACGGCCTCGGTGAGCTGGCCGCCCTCGTCGTAGCCGACGTAGCCCGGAGGGGCCCCGACCAGCCGCGAGACCGAGTGCTTCTCGGAGTACTCGCTCATGTCGATGCGCACGATCGCCCGCTCGTCGTCGAACAGGAAGTCCGCCAGCGACTTGGCCAGCTCGGTCTTGCCGGTGCCGGTCGGCCCGAGGAACAGGAACGACCCGGTCGGCCGGTTCGGGTCGGCGATGCCGGCCCGCGACCGGCGGACGGCGTCACTCACCGCGCGTACGGCGTCGGCCTGGCCGACCAGCCGCTCGCCGATGACCTCCTCCATCCGCAGCAGCTTGGCGGTCTCGCCCTCGAGCATCCGGCCGGTGGGGATGCCGGTCCAGGCCTCGACCACCTGGGCGATCTGCTCGGCACCGACCTCCTCGCCGACCAACGGCTCGAGCTCTGACTTCTCGGCCGCCTCGACCCGCTCGATCTGCCGCTCCAGCTCGGGGATCCGGCCGTACTGGATCTCACTGGCCTGCTCGAGGTTGCCCTCGCGCAGCAGCTTCTCGGCCTCGCTGCGCAGCTGGTCGAGCTGGCGCCGGAGCTCACCCTCGCCCTCGAGCGAGGTCTTCTCCTGCTCCCACCGGGCCTCGAGCCCGCGCAGCTCCTCCTCGCGGTCGGCGAGGTCGGCGCGCAGGATGGCCAGCCGCTCCTTCGAGGCGTCGTCGCTCTCCTTCTCGAGTGCGAACTCCTCCATCTTCAGCCGCTCCACCTGGCGCCGGAGCTCGTCGATCTCCTCGGGGGACGACTCGATCTCCATGCGCAGCCGGCTGGCCGCCTCGTCGATCAGGTCGATCGCCTTGTCGGGCAGCTGCCGGCCGGAGATGTAGCGGTCGGACAGGGTCGCGGCAGCCACCAGCGCGGAGTCGGTGATCCGCACGCCGTGGTGCGCCTCGTACTTCTCCTGGATGCCGCGCAGGATCTGCACGGTGTCCTCGACGCTGGGCTCGCCGACGAAGACCTGCTGGAAGCGACGCTCCAGAGCAGGGTCCTTCTCGACCCGCTCGCGGTACTCGTCGAGCGTGGTCGCGCCGATCATGTGCAGCTCGCCGCGGGCCAGCATCGGCTTGAGCATGTTGCCGGCGTCCATCGCGGAGTCGCCGCCGGCGCCCGCGCCGACGACCGTGTGCAGCTCGTCGATGAACGTGATGATCTGCCCGCCGGCGTCCTTGATCTCCTCGAGCACGGCCTTCAGCCGCTCCTCGAACTCGCCGCGGTACTTCGCGCCGGCCACCATCGCGGCCAGGTCGAGGCTCAGCACCCGGCGGCCCTTGAGCGAGTCGGGCACGTCGCCGGCCACCACGCGCTGGGCGAGCCCCTCGACGACGGCGGTCTTGCCGACGCCGGGCTCACCGATCAGCACCGGGTTGTTCTTGGTCCGCCGGCTGAGCACCTGCACCACGCGCCGGATCTCCGCGTCGCGGCCGATCACCGGGTCGAGCCGGCCCTCCTCGGCCGCCTTGGTGAGGTCGACGGAGTACTTCTCGAGTGCCTCGTACGTCGACTCCGCGTCCTGCGAGGTGACCCGGCGGTTGCCGCGCACGGCCGTCAGCCCCTCGCGCAGGCCCGCCTCGGTCAGGCCGGCGTCGGCGAGCAGCTTCTGGGCGCTCGACTCGGTGCCGGCGAGCGCGATCAGCAGGTGCTCGGTGGCGACGTAGTCGTCCTTCATGCCCGACGCGAGGTCGAGCGCGCCCGCGAGCACGCGGGTCAGCGACGCCGAGGCCGCGGGCTGCTGCACGGTGGCGCCGCTGGCGCTCGGCAGCGCGGCCAGCGCCGCCTCGGCCTGCGCGGTCAGCGCGCCGACGTCGACCCCGGCCTTGCTGATCATGGTCCGGGCGGTGCCCTCCTGCTGGCGCAGCAGCGCCACGAGCAGGTGGATCGGCTCGGTGGTGGTGTTGCCGGCCGTCGTCGCGGACAGCTGCGCGGCCTCGATCGCCTCGCGGCTGCGCGTCGTGAACTTCTCGGCCCCGAACTGGCTCATGTGTGCGATTCTCCTGGTGAATGGGTGGTTCGTCACTCGGAACAACGCCCCCAAAGTTGAGTCTGTTCCACTCAACTTGAGGATTTCTGGAGGCTTCGTGACCCACGTCCATCGACTTGCGGCGATGCTGCTGACCGTCGGCATGCTGACCGTACTGTCGCCAGCGCCGCAGTCGTCGGCCGCAGCTCAGAAGGTCACCGTGACCACGCTGCACTTCAAGGTCACCGTCGGGCCCAAGGGCGCCACCCGGACCTGCGACGTCATCGGCGACGTCTACCGGCCCGCGTCCGCGACCAAGCAGCACCGGGCGCCGGCAGTGCTGACCACCAACGGCTTCGGCGGCTCCAAGAACGACCAGCGCGGCATGGCCCGGATGCTGGCCGGCCGCGGCTACGTGGTGCTGTCCTACTCCGGCCTCGGCTTCGGCGGATCGAGCTGCAAGATCACCCTCGACGACCCGCGCTTCGACGGCCGCGCCGCGTCGCAGCTGATCAGCTACCTCGGCGGCGCGAAGGGCATCGCCTTCCGCGACGCCGCCCACCAGCAACCGGCTCCGCGCCTGGACGTCGTGGCCCTCGACAAGCGCCACGACCCGCGGGTCGGCATGACCGGCGGCTCCTACGGCGGCGCGGTCCAGCTCGCCACTGCGTCGGTCGACCGCCGACTCGACACGATCGTCCCGTTCATCACCTGGAACGACCTCTCCTACTCCCTCGGTCCCAACAACACGGCCCAGAGCCAGGGCGTCTCCACGCGCACCCCTGGTGCGGTCAAGCTGTTCTGGGGCCTGGGGTTCACGGCCTTCGGCGTGATCTCGGGAGTGCAGAACGCACAGGTCGACCTCGCGCGACTCTTCCTCTGCCCCAACTTCCCGACGTTCGTCTGCACCAGCCTGGTCACCGCCGGCGTGACCGGCTTCTTCCAGGCCGGCTCGGTGCGCGACCTCCGGCGCGCCTCGCCGTCGTCGTACCTCCAGAAGGTCCGGATCCCGACCCTGCTCCTGCAGGGCCAGAAGGACACGCTCTTCAACCTCAACGAGGCCGTCGCCACCTACCGCACCCTGCAGGCGCAGGGCACCCCGGTGAAGATGATCTGGCAGTCGTGGGGCCACTCCGGCGGCCCGGCGCCGGGCGAGTACGACGGCGGCCGGCCGGACCCGGCCAAGCAGTACGACGTCGCCCGCGTCGTGAACTGGTTCGACCACTACCTCAAGGACAAGAAGGTCGGACACCGGCCCCGAGTTCGCCTACTTCCGCGACTGGGTCCGCTACTCCGGCATCGCCACCCCGGCGTACGCCACGTCCGACAGCTTCCCCGTCGGCACCCGTCACACCTGGCGGCTGTCCGGCGGTGGCGACCTGGTGACCGGGGCCGCGCGCCCCGGTCGGCAGGCGTTCCTGGCGACGCCCCTGCCGACCAGCACCGCACCGACCGACGCGTTCGGCCTGGCCCCGTTCGAGACGCCCGTCGACATCCCCGGCACCTTCGCGGCCTGGGCGACGCCGAAGCTGACGAAGGCCGTGGACGTCGTCGGCTCACCCAAGGTCACCGTGCGAGTCCAGGCCCCGGCCGCGGCCGCCACCCAGTCGCTGGGCCCGACCGGCCAGCTCGTGCTGTCGGTGAAGCTGATGGACGTCGGGCCCGACGGCAAGGCCAGCATGATCCGCGGGCTCGAGGCGCCGATCCGGATCCCGGACGTGCGGCGTCCGGTGACGATCACGCTGCCGGCGATCGTGCACCGGTTCGCTCCTGGTCATCGGATCCGGCTGGTGATCTCCGCGCCGTCGGAGAACTACCGCGGCGGCCTGGTCGTGACCCCGGTGACCATCGCCTCCGGCCGCGGTCAGCAGCTCACCCTGCCTGTGGTCCGCTGAGCTAGGACTGCGACGGAGGCTCGCCCGACTCGCTCGCCGGCGGCGGCGAGTGCACGGGGAACGCAGCGGTTGCCGCCGTCTCGTCCTCGACCAGCACGCTGCGGCAGAAGTCCTCGCCGAAGGGCGTCAGGTGGATGCTGCGCCGGACCACCTTGGCGAAGCGCACCGAGTGCATCGCGTCGAGCACGTCGGGCTGGGCCTCGACGACCTGGTAGGACAGCGGGTCGCGCAGCGACTCCCGGGAGAACCACACCAGGCCGAGCCGGAACAGGTTGTTGAGGTACGACGGCACCTGGTCCAGGTAGCGACAGCCGGCGCGGGCGCCGATCATCGTCAGGCCCGGCGCGATCAGGTGGCTGCTCACCATGCCCATCGGGCCGCCCGTGCGCACGTCGACGCTGGGCTGCGGCCCACCCTTGAGCAGGAGCAGCAGGATCCGCCCCTCGTCGGGCGCGAGCTCGTCGAGGATCCGGTCGAAGGCCGGGTGCCCCTTGTCGGTGTTCCACACGTCACGCGAGCGGTGGAGCAGCTCGGCGCCGCGGTCGCGCAGGCTCGAGGACTCCGGCTTGTCGACGACCGTGCCGTTGACGATCTCGGGGTTCTCGACCAGCCCGCCGAGGGCCTCCCCCGCGGTCATCAGCGCCCGGGAGACCGGCACCCCCGACGACACCGATCGCGCCAGCTCACTGATCACGTTGACCGCACGGGTCGCGTCGCGGGCCAGGGCGGCGGCCTCGTCGGGCCGGGTGACGGCCCGGCCGACCCGAAGCCAGCCCTTGGCCGAGGTCTTCACGCTCCACTCGGTGGTGTGCAGAGCAGCGCTCGCGGCGACGCGGGCCAGGCCGGGCATCGCGTCGAGCGCCCTGCCGGGCTCCTCGTCGTGGTCCCCCACCGACGTCAACTGCTCAACCATCCTGCTCAACCACCCTGGGCTCCGAAGATCAACAAGTGCAGGACGCCACCTGCTGCTCCCATGATCGCGCCGTGGGCGTAGAGCATCCACTCGTCCTCCTTGATGGCGGAGCGCATCATGTCCACGAAGTCTGTCGGAGGCAGCTCCTTGGTGCGCCTGGCGACCAGAGTCCGGATCTTGTCCGCCTGCCGCGCGCTGAACTCCGGGTCCTTGAACGGCGTCAGGGTGCGGCCGACCGCCTGCTGGGCCACCGAGTCGCGGATGCTGTCGAAGCGGGCGGCACCCACGGCGACGCGGACGGCGCCGCGAGCGGGACCCGCGGCCTGGTCGATCGCCGGGCGCAGGGCCGTGGCCAGCATCTGCCGGGTCCGGTCGCCGCGCGGTCCGTCGAGCAGGAAGTCGCCGATCCGCTCGAGCGTGATCACGTCGTCGGCGATGATCTGGGCGTAGACCTCCGCGGCCTCGTCCTGGCGGCGCAGGAAGAGCCCGTGCACCTTGATGCCGAGGATCCGCTTCTCCTCGGGCGGCTCGAAGATCAGCCACATGCCGAGCGCGTTGGTGGTCCAGCCGACGACGATGCCGAGCACCGGGAGCAGCCAGGCCTGGTGGGCGATGCTGTCGATCACGGCGACCGGGATGCCGAGCAGGAAGCCGAAGATGAAGCCGAACCGCACCATCAGGTCCAGCTCGCGCTGACCGAAGTCGCGGAAGATCCGGACCACCAGCGCGGGGTTCTTCTGGAAGTGGTCGATGACCATGATCTTCGGGTCGAGCAGCTGGTCGATGTGGATCCCGATCTCGTCGGTGACCGTGCCGACGACCGACGGCAGCTGGGCCTGGACCCGCTCGTAGACGGCATCCTTCACCGGTCGCGGCAGGTCGCGCCACAGCCGCGGGTGCTCGGCCAGCATCACCTCGTTGACGAGCTGTGGGATCTCCGGCCGGAAGATGGTGACGATGTGCTCGGCGATCTTGTCCGGCTCGAGCTGCTGGTAGAACTCACCCGGCGTGCCCAGCTTGGCGATCGCCTTGTCGACGGCGATCGAGCCCATCTTGGCGGCCCGCGCCGGCACGATGCCCTGCCAGCCGAGCCCGCCCTGGAGGATGCCGGGCACCTCCTGCAGCTTGCGCGGGAGGATGGTGCCGAGCTCGCGCAGCCCGGGGATCCGGATGCCGTGGAACTGCACCGGGCTGAACAGCATCACCAGGCCGGACCAGTTGATCAGCCAGCCGATGACGCCGGTGAAGACCGGGATGGACACGAACGCGAACCAGTCGAGGTCGCCCGCCCATTCGCTGAGCCAGTCCATGCGCGCTCCTCGTCTGTGACCACCCCACGACGGGTCCGACCCGGCCGAGGGTAGCCCTTCGTATACCTGAAGTAACAGGAACGCTCGCCGGACGTTACGACGATCGGCGGGGCACTGACCCTTACTGTTTTAGGCATGGCGGTCGACTGGGGTGACTACGAGGGAGTGCTGTTCGACCTCGACGGGGTGATCACACCGACGGCCGAGGTGCACATGCACGCCTGGTCGAAGATGTTCAACGAGTTCCTCACGTCGCAGGGCATCTCCCAGCCGTACACCGACCAGGACTACTACGACTACGTCGACGGCAAGCCGCGCTACGACGGCGTGCGGTCGTTCCTCGAGTCCCGCGGCATCCCGGCGCCGGACGAGCTGGTGACCGAGCTGGGCGACCGCAAGAACGACGCGTTCGGAGAGGTGCTGCGCGACGACGGTGTCACGGCGTACCCGGGATCGCTGCGGCTGCTCGAGAGCCTGCGCGGCGCGGGGCATGCCGATGGCGATCGTGTCGTCGTCGCGCAACGCCCCGGCCGTGCTCGAGGCCGCCGGCGTGACCCACTTCTTCACGTCCGTCGTGCACGGCGGGGTGGCCGCCGAGAAGGGGCTGGCCGGCAAGCCTGCTCCGGACACGTTCTGGGAGGCGGCCGACGAGCTCGGCGTGGCCCGCGACCAGGCGGTGGTCCTGGAGGACGCGACCAGCGGCGTGGCCGCCGGTGCGGCCGGGAGGTTCCCGCTCGTGATCGGGGTCGACCGGGGCGCGGGTGCCGACGCGCTCACCGCGGCGGGCGCCGACCTCGTCGTCAGTGACCTGGCGGAGCTCCTGTGAACCCGCACGGACCCGGTCCGTCGCACAAGGCGCCGCCGGCCCGCGACCCTCTCGACCGCACCCGCTTCCCGATCGACGAGTGGCGGCTGGTCGAGACCCGCTTCGACGACAGCGACCTCGGCACCACCGAGTCGCTGTTCAGCGTCGGCAACGGCTACCTCGGCCTGCGCGGCAACTACGAGGAGAGCCGCGACTTCGACACCAACGGCACCTATCTCAACGGGTTCCACGAGACCTGGCCGATCCTGCACGCCGAGGAGGCGTTCGGTTTCGCGAAGGTCGGCCAGACCATCGTCAACGCCCCCGACGCCAAGATCATCCGGTTGTACGTCGACGACGAGCCGCTCGAGCTGTCCACCGCCGACCTGCTGGAGTACGAGCGGGTGCTGGACCTCCGCACCGGGGTGCTGTCCCGCAACGTCCTCTGGCGTACGCCGAGCGGCAAGCGGGTCCGGGTGGAGAGCCGCCGGATGGTGTCGTTCACCCAGCGCCACCTGGCGATCATGACCTTCGACGTGACCCTGCTCGACGCCGAGGCACCAGTCTCGATCTCCTCGCAGCTGCTCAACCGGGCCGACGGCGAGAGCGAGCACCAGGTGCTGCTCGCCCTGAAGGACCAGGGCATGGACCCCCGCAAGGCGGAGAAGTTCAGCCACCGGGTGCTGGTGCCGGAGACCCATCAGGTCGACCACAGCGACGGCCGCCTGTGCCTCGGCTACCACTGCGCGCAGAGCGGCATGACCATCGCCGTCGCGGCCGACCACCAGCTCGAGACCACCAACGCGTTCACGTCCCGGATCGAGAGTCACGAGGACATCGCCAAGACGATCTACCGGATCCAGGCCGAGCCGGAACGGACCATCCGGCTGACCAAGACGGTCAGCTACCACACCGGCCGCGTGGTCCCGTCCCACGAGCTGCTCGACCGCTGCGAGCGCACCCTCGACCGGGTCCGCGAGGAGGGCGTGCAGAAGCACTTCTCCGACCAGGCGTCGTACCTCAGCGACTTCTGGGAGCGCGGCGACGTCGAGGTGCCGGGCCAGCCGGCCATCCAGCAGGCGGTGCGCTGGAACCTCTTCTCGGTGATCCAGGCCGCGGCCCGCGCCGACGGCCAGGGCATCTCGGCCAAGGGAGTGACCGGCTCCGGCTACGGCGGCCACTACTTCTGGGACACCGAGATCTACGTGATGCCGTTCCTCACCTACACGAGCCCGTGGATGGCCCGCAACGCGCTGCGGTTCCGCTACTCGCTGCTCGACTCCGCCAGGACCCGCGCCCGGCAGCTGACCCAGAAGGGCGCGCTGTTCCCGTGGCGGACGATCAACGGCGAGGAGGCTTCTGCCTACTACGCGGCCGGCACCGCGCAGTACCACATCGACGCCGACGTGGCCTACGCGCTGAGCCAGTACATCGGCGCCACCGGCGACGTCGACTTCCTCAACCGCCAGGCGATCGACATCTTCGTGGAGACCGCGCGACTGTGGGAGGACCTGGGGTTCTGGCGCAACGAGAACAGCGGCGCGTTCCACATCCACGGCGTCACCGGCCCCGACGAGTACACGACGGTCGTCAACGACAACCTCTATACGAACGTGATGGCGCGGTTCAACCTGCGCCGGGCCGCCGAGGCGGTGCACACCCTCGCCGACACCCACCCCACGGCGTACGCCGAGATGGTGCGTCGGGTGGGCCTCGAGGAGTCGGAGCCGGCCGAGTGGGCGCGGTGCGCGGCGAAGATGTCGATCCCGTTCGAGGCGCACCTCGGCATCCACCCGCAGGACTCCCACTTCCTCGAGCGCGAGATGTGGGACCTCGAGAGCACGCCGATCTCGAAGCGGCCGCTGCTGCTGCACTACCACCCACTGGTGATCTACCGGTTCCAGGTGCTGAAGCAGGCCGACGTGGTGCTCGCGCTGTTCCTGCAGGGTGAGGAGTTCAGCCTCGAGCAGAAGAAGGCGGACTTCGACTACTACGACCCGATCACCACCGGCGACTCGACGCTGTCGGCGGTCGTGCAGTCGATCATCGCGGCCGAGGTCGGCTACCACGACCTCGCGCTGCGCTACTTCATGGCCTCGCTCTTCGTCGACCTCGCCGACCGGCACGCCAACACCTCCGACGGCGTGCACGTCGCGTCGACCGGTGGCGTGTGGAGCTCGCTGGTCTCCGGCTTCGGCGGCTTCCGCGACGTCGGTGCGGGCCAGTGGTGCCTCGACCCGCGCCTGCCCGACGAGTGGGAGTCGCTGACCTTCCGGATCACGCTGCACGGCACCCGGGTGCGGATCACGGTCCGCTCCGACGAGCTCGAGCTCACCGTCGAGGACGGCACCGGCCATCTGGCGTTCTCGGTGCGCGACGAGGAGGTCGTGGTCGGCCCGGACGCGCCGGTGGTGGTGCCGCTGAAGCACCAGGGCCCGCGGCTCGAGGGCGAGCCGGAGAACCCCGCCGGCACCCTGCGTGCCGACGGCACCGTGATCGCGGCGACCGTCCCGTCCGGCGACTAGGACACGTCGGCGGCCAGGCGAGGGGTCTTCACCCAGTTGTTGCGCCGTAGCGCCAGGTTGACCAGGGCCCGCAGCGAGACCCAGAGCCACACGTAGCCGTAGAGCGTGAAGGCGAGCGCGGCGGCGGGCAGCTCGTACCAGCGGAACGGGTGCGCGCTGTGCCGTTGGTAGGTGCCGAGGAAGATCATCAGCGGCAGCACGGACAAGGCCAGGCTCGCGACCCGACGCGGCTCGCCGTAGGGGACGAACAGCAGGAAGTCGTTGGTGACGGTGACCAGGCCGGCAGCGCCGAGGACGCCGACCACGACCGTGAACGACACCAGGATCACGGTCACGACCAGCACGAGGTAGAGCATCAGGTCGAGCCGAGCGGCCAGTGGCGTCTGGCGGGCGGTGGCCAGGCCACCGAGGTGGCGCCAGCACTGGTAGTGGCCCTGGATCCAGCGGGTGCGCTGCCGCAGGAGGGGACGCCACGCGTCCAGGCCCTGCTGGTCGACGTAGGTCAGGTGGCAGAAGCGGGTCCGCCACCCGGCCCGCACCAGGCGCAGCCCGAGGTCGAGGTCCTCGGTGAGCGCACCGCGGCGCCAGGGGTCGCCCGGCAGCTGCATCAGCGCGGAGAGACGGGTGAACTGGCCGTTGCCGCCGAGCCCGGACGAGCCGAACCAGTCGCGGGCGATCTGGACCAGCCAGCTGAACCCGACGAACTCGATGTCCTGCATCCGCGCCAGCGCGTTGGCCCGGGCGTTGGCGATCCGGACCCCGATCTGCACCGAGCCGACGCTGGGGTCGTTGAAGTACGGCGCCACCTTCTGCAGCGCGTCCTCCTGGAGCCGGCCGTCGGCGTCGACGATGACCAGCACGACGTCCTCGGGCTCGACGACCGCTCAGCCAGGGGTCGTCGTCGCGCAGCCAGCCGGTGACCAGCGCGTGCGCGTGGTTGAGCACCTCGCTCTTGCCCTGTCCGGCCTCCGGCGGCCGGCGGTGGCTGACCCGGAACCGCGGGTCACGGGCCACCCACGTCTCGCTGATCACCTCGGTCGCGTCGGTCGAGGCGTCGTTGACGACCAGCACCCGGTGCTCGCCGTCGTAGTGGAGCGCGGCGAGCGAGGCCAGGGTGGTCTCCAGCACCAGCTCCTCGTTGCGGGCGGGCACCAGCACGACCATCAACGGACGCGAGGTGGCATCGGGGGGCGGGCGGCGGAACCAGCTGACCGCGAACAGAGCCGTGTAGTAGAGGACGATCAGCGCGATCACCCAGCTGAGCACGGTCAGGTCGATGCTCACGCCGGCTCCGGCATCAGCAGCGGCGGCAGGTCGGCGAGGAGGTCGGCGCCGGAGAGCTCGCCGAGGGCCTCGAGCGATGCGGTCCACTCGTCGTCGGTCGTGCCGAGCGTGTCGAACCAGGCCGTCGGGCAGCGGGTCCCCTTCGGGATCCCAGCTGCGGAGCTCGCGCGACAGCGTGCGGTAGGACTCCAGCGTGGTCACCAGGTCGGCCGCCGCGCTGTCCTTCGGCGGCGTCATCAGGGTCGCCGTCCGGATCAGCTCGCCGAGCGAGCCGGTGATCGCCTTGGCGAGCATCGGGATCTGCTCGGTGGGGAAGTCGGCCGACTGTCCCGTCGTGGCCACGCCCATCGCGTGCAGCTGGGTGACCTGGTCGACGCTCCGCGTCGCGACGGCGCTGGCCGCCACCACGAACGGCGAGTCGGGGTCGGTGGCCGGGTCCGACGGACGCCTCAGTGGTCTCTGGGGCGGTCGGCGTCGGGTCGGCGGCGGTCGATGCGTCGGCATCCGGGGTCTCGGGATCCGAGGAGCAGCCCGAGAGGACGCCGGCCGCACCGAGCACGAGGGCCAGCAGGGCGGTGGGGATGACGGAGCGGAGACGGTGTCGCATGTGGCGGTGGGTTCGACTTCCTGGTGTGCGGGTTCGGCCGCTGGGGTGCAGCCGGGCGAGAGCGTCGACGACGCGGTCGGCGGCGTGGCCGTCACCGAACGGCAGCGACGTGCAGACCAGCGCCTCGTACGCCGCCGGGTCGGTGAGCAGCCGGCTGGCCGCGGCCCGGATCGTCGTGGGGTCGGTGCCGACGAGCAGGAGCCCGCCGGCCTCGGCACCCTCCGGGTCGCTCGGTGGTGTCGCGGGTGACCAGGGTCGGGGTGCCCAGCGAGCAGGCCTCCTCCTGGATCCCGCCGCTGTCGGTGATGACCAGGTCGGCGCGGTCGAGGAGCCGGACGAAGTCCGGCGTAGTCGAGCGGGTCGGTGAGCAGCACGCGGTCGCGACCCTCGAGCCACGGCAGGACGGACTGCCGCACGACCGGGTTGGGATGCATCGGGAAGACGACGCGGACATCGGGGCGCTGCTCGACCAGGGCCGCGACCGCCTCGGCGATCGCCGGACAGGCCCGCGCCCCAGGACTCGCGACGGTGCGCGGTCACCAGCACCACCCGGCCGGGCACGCGCTCGATCTCGCGTCAGCGCGGCGGCGTCGGAGCCGGCGTACGGCCGACGGCGGCGCACGGTCTCGAAGAGGGTGTCGACGCACGGTGTTGCCGGTGACGACCACGGTCGCCGGGTCGACGCCCTCGGCGAGCAGCGGCCGCGCGCGCGTGCTCGGTGGGCGCGAGGTGGAGGTCGGCGAGCTGGGTGACGAGTCGCCGGTTCACCTCCTCGGGGTAGGGCGCGAACCGGTCGCCCGTGCGCAGCCCGGCCTCGACGTGCGCGACCGGGATCCGCTGGTAGAAGCCGGCCAGCGCACCCGCCATGGTCGTCGTCGTGTCGCCCTGGACCACCAGCACGTCGATCCGGAGCTGCGCCAGTGCCTCGCCGATCCTGCGGACCGCCCGCCCCGCGAGGTCGGTGAGGCTCTGGCCCGGCTCCATCAGGTCGAGGTCGACGTCGGGCGCGATCCCGAACGGCGCAAGCAGCTGGTCGAGCAGCTGCGCGGTGCTGGCCGGTCGAGATCACCAGCGGCTCGTAGAGCGGCGAGGCCTTCAGGGCCGCCACCACCGGTGCCAGCTTGATCGCTTCTGGTCGCGTGCCGAGGACGACGCCGACGCGGCGCCGAGCTCGGTTGCGTCATCGCCTCAGTAGCTCGAGATCGGCAGCATGGTCACGATGCCGCTCTCCCGCACGACCGCCAGCACCTGGTAGGACCGACCGTTGCGGAGCCGCTTGGTCACCGACACCTTCTGGTTGCGACCGTCAGCCCGCAGCAGCAGGTTGATGTCGTACGTGCCCGGCCGGAGCCGGACGATCGAGCGGAACGCCTTGGTCCCGTCGATCCGGATGGTGGCCTTCATCCCGCGGACCTTCGGCGCGGCACCCCGGATCACCACGCGGGCCCGGGTGACCGGGATCCCCGCGGGCGAGCGCACCTGACCGTAGATCGTCTCCTTGTACTTGGCCTTGGCTGCGACGGTCGCCGCGGCCAGGGAGTAGTCGGCGGTGATGTCCAGGTCGTACGCCGGCGGATCGGTCAGCTCGCTCACGGTGAGCTCGAGCACCGGCCGGCTCGGGGCGACGACGTACAGGACCGCCGCGAGCACCACCAGGACCGAGATCCCTCCGATCGCCACGGCCCGCAGCCGGGTGATGACGCCCGCGCTCATGGGGTGGCCGCCATCTGCGCATCGATGTCGGTGGTGGTCGACCCGGAGGTCACCGTGACCGGGCTGCCACCGGCGTACGCCGGAGCTCCACCAGCCGTGCCGGTCCACCACTGGGTAGCCAGCTCACCCGCCGGGTCGGCGAACCCGACCCGGTAGGAGGAGCCGGCCGTGACGTTGCCCAGGTAGTACGTGCCGTCGGCCTGGGTGCAGGTGCCGTACTCCGCCGGGCCGGCCGGGTTCGTGTACAGGTACACGCACACCCCTGCGGCCGGGTTGCCACCAGCAGTCACCGTGCCGGAGACCGCACCGGCAGTCACGGCCGAGAGCACCGCGTCCACCGTGACGGATCCGTTCGCCGGCACCGCCACTGCGACCGCACCAGCCTGCGACGGCGCGCCACCGGCGCTGCCGGTCGACCACTGCGTCGGGTAGACACCCGCCGGGTCGAAGAACGCGACGTCGTAGTCGCCGCCGGCGATGCCGTAGATGCCGTACTCACCGGCACCGTTGGCACACGAGGCGTACGACGCCTGGGTGGTCACGTCCTCCTCGTAGGCGAACACGCACACGTTCGGGATCGCCGCGGAAGCCTGGTCGGTCACCGAGCCGGTGATCGCGCCATTGGCCAGCGCAGCGAGCACCACGTCGACACCGGTCTCGGCGCCATCGACGACGACCGGGCTCGCCAGCCACTCCGTGGCGTAGGTGCCCGACGGGTCAGAGACCGCGACCTCGTAGCTGCCCGGCGTCACCCCCGGCACGAGGTAGGAGCCGTCCGCCTGCGTGCACGACGCGTACGACGCCGAGGGCGCCGCCTGCGAGGTGTAGAGGTAGACACACGCACCGGCGACCGGCGCATCGTCCTGGTTGCTCACCACACCTGAGACCGACCCGAGCGAGCCGACGGTGATCGGGACCGTGACCTCCGTGCCGGTGGCAGCGCCGGTGACGACCAGCGTCTGCGCGCCGCTCGCGACGTTGCCCGGCAGTGTCACCGAGACCGACGCGGTGCCGAACTCGTCGAAGACCGCCGTACCGATCGTGTTGTCGACCGGGAAGGTGCCCAGCTCCGTGCCGTCGAGCGACACCGCGACCTGGTTGTCCTTCGTGTCGTCGGCCGTCGACATGGCCAGCGACGAGAGGTCGAACGCGACCGTGCCACCCGGCAGGTACTGGTTCGGTGCACCGCCCGGGAAGCTGACGCCGACCGCGCGCTGCGAGTAGTCCACCGCGAGCGGGGAGTCCGACGCGAACTCGTCCAGGTAGTCGACCATCGCCTGCAGGTCGACCTGGCCGGTGTCGCGCTTCTCCGTGCCGTTGTTGAAGGCCCGGAAGTTGTCACCGCCGGAGGCCAGGAACGAGTTCACCGTGACCGAGTACGCCGTGGCGGGCACGATCGGCTCGCCGTTGAGCCACATCCCCGTGATCCGGTCGCCCTCGGGGCGGGCCGGGTCGTAGGTGTACTCGAAGCCCTCGGACACACCGAGCCGCAGGAACGGCCGGCTCGGGATGGTGCCCGCACCGTCGCGCTGCCACTGCTGCTCGAGCGCGAGCTTGATGTCCGCGCCGGTGAGCTGCATGTTGACGAGCGTGTTGGCGAACGGCTGCACGTTGGCGGCCTGCTTGTACGTCAGCACCCGCGGGAACGCCCCGCTGCCGGTGCCGGTCATGTCCGCGCGGAGACCGCCCGGGTTCATGAACGCGATCTGCGGCCGCACCGAACGCCTCGTCCTCCGTGGCCCACTGCTGGACCTCGGCGACGCATGTTGCCCAGCGTGGACTCGCCACCCCGGTTCTCGGTGCCGTTGGAGAGCTTGGCGCGGTTGAACGCGCCACCGATCTCGCCGAGCTCCGCCGCACCGAGGGTGTCGGCCGCGGTCGACCGCGGCGTTGACGATCGCCGTGACGGCCGGGTCGGCCGGGTAGTTGAACGTCGTGGCGTTGGACTTCAGCGCCAGCAGGTTCTGCTCGAGCGCCCTCGACGTCACCGGTCGCGGTGTCGACGGTGAACTCGAGCTGGTTGAGGTTCATGCCGTACTGACCGGCCGAGACGACCGGACGCGTGGTGACCGGCCGGCCCTCGGAGGCCCACTCGGGCACCGGGATCGCGTGGTTGTACGCGAGGTGGGTGTGACCGGAGACGATCGCGTCGATGTTCTCGTCCACTCCGTTGACGATGTCGCCGAAGTTGGAGTCGTTGGTGGCCGAGGCGACGTTGGTCGTCTCCGCACCCTCGTGGACGAGCAGGACGATGACGTCGACGCCCTCGGCCTCGAGCTCGTCCGCCTCGTCGTTGACCGAGTCGACGATGTCGGTGACCTCGATGTCGGCGATGCCGGCCGGTGAGACCAGGGACGGCAGGTCCTCGGTCACCGCGCCGACGAAGCCGACCTGCACTCCGTCGAAGTCCTTGATCCACGACGCCGGCACGGCCGGGTCACCGGTCGTCGCGCATCCGGACGTTGGCACCGATGTACTGCCACTCGGCGCCACCCTCCGGGTTGGTGGTCGCGTTGTAGTCGGCCATCACGCGGTTGACCAGGTCGTCGTACCCCTGGTCGAACTCGTGGTTGCCGACCGCGGACACGTCGAGGCCGGCCTCGTTGAGGGCGTCGATGGTCGGCTTGTCGTTCTGGATGAACGACTCGAACGTCGACGCCCCGATGAGGTCACCGGCCGCGGCGAAGACCGTGTCGGGGTTCTCCTGGCGGAGCTGCTTGACCGCCCCGCTGAGCACCGCGGCACCGGCTTCGGTGTTGGTCGTGTTGTTCTGCAGGCGACCGTGGAAGTCGTTGGTCGCGAGCACCTGGATCGTCTTCGTCGTCCCCGTGTCCGGCACGTCGATGCCGACGACCGCCGGGTTGTGGTCGGACGCGCTGTAGGGGCCCTCGGTGTAGAGGGGCGCGATGTTGTAGTTGAACCGGCTGTACTGCTGGAAGACCGTCTCGTTGGCGTTGATCTCCCAGATGTCGACGCCGGTGACCATCTCGTCGGCGGCCGGGTTCGCGAGCACGTGGTCCAGCGACTGCGACTGTCCGTCGAAGCTGTAGGAGTACTTGTTCGGGGCGGCCATGCGGGTGTAGCCGTCGCCGTAGAGGACCTGCATCGGGTCCTCCTGCGAGCTGGCGTTGAAGTCGCCGGTGAGGAAGATCGCGTCGACGCCGCGCTGCTCCGCGAAGTCGTCGGCGTACGCCGAGAGCGCGTTGGCCTGGGCGACCCGGTCCCCGTTGGAGAGACCCTGCCCGGTGCCGTCGTCGGGGCCACTGCCCTTGGACTTGAAGTGGTTGCCGATCACGGCGAAGCCGTCGGCGTCATCGGACCCCACGGCCTTGAACGCCTGGGCGAACGGCTCCCGCGCGTTGGTGAACGCGGAAGAGCCGAAGAGCATGTCCGACTCGCCGACCGTTGCGACCGTCGCGGGCTGGTAGATGAACCCAGTGCGGATCACGTCCTGCTCGGCGACGTTCGTGGGGGTCGAGGCCTCGGCCGGCGACTCGACGTAGTTCCAGGTGCCGGGGCCGGCGTCCGCGTTGAGCGCGTCCACCAGGGCGGCCAGCGCCTCGTCCCGGTCGTGACCGTCGACGACGAGGTTGTTCTCGATCTCCTCGACCGACACGATGTCCGCGTCGATGGTGTTGATCGCGTTCACGATCTTGGCCTGCTGGCGCTCGAAGCTGGCGTCGTTCCACGCACCACGCGGGCCGTTGCCGGGGCACTGGTTGACCGCGATCGGGTTGTTGAGCCGGTCCTTGTACGACGAGCAGCCGCCGAAGTCCTCGCCCAGCGTGGTGAAGTAGTTGAGCACGTTGAACGTGGCGAGCTTCAGGTCGCCGCCCACGTCCTCGGGCTCGGCGGGCCGGTTCTGCTCGAACGCGACCCGGTCGGCGCCGGCGGTCGTCACCTGGGTCTGCGGCTGCAGCTTCCAGGTGCTGTTGCGGAACTCCAGGACCACCGGCTTCGGGAAGCGTGACACCCGCGCCGACCCGGACCTGGTTGCCCACGGTCATCCACGGGAAGGGCTGGTCCATCTCCCCGGTGTTGCTGGTGTTCCAGTAGGTGACGGCGGCGCCGTCGTCGAGGATCAGCCGGTGCGCGTCGTTGTACGCCTTGCGCGCGGCGATCCCGCTGGAGTTCTGCGCGTCGATCACCTCGGTGGGCGTGATCAACGGGAAGTCGGACTCGGCCGCGAGGCCGATCTCACCGAAGAAGTTGGAGCTGGAGGAGCCACCGGTGTACGCCGAGCCGTCGTAGACGTCGGTGACGGTGTAGCTGCCCGTGGGCTGGAACAGCTCGCCCTCGAACGCCTCGCGGGCGGCGCTGAGCGCTGCGCCGGTGAGGCAGGCGGTGCCGGGCAGGGCGCAGTCGGTGCCGGGCACCGTGGTGCGCGGGGTCGTGGTGCCGAGCGAGGCCACCTCGACGACTCCGCCGACACCGGGGGTGACCTCGGTGAGGCCGCTGAACTCGCTGACCACGCCGGTCACCTCGACCGAGTCACCGACCTCGACGCCGGCGGGCTGCGAGTTGCTGCCGAACACGAAGACCGCGTCGGAGGCGCCCGGGGTGGCGTTGGTGCTGCCGCCGCTACCGGGAGTCTGGATGTAGATGCCGTTGAACGTGCCCGCACCGCCCGGGTACTTCGCGGTGACCACGCCCTCGGTGATCACGGTGTCGCCCGACAGCGGGGAGGTGTCCGTGTTGGTGCCCTGGATCTCGGCGATCGTCGCCTCGACCGGGTCCCCGCCCGGGTCGGGGTCGCCGCCGCCCGCGACCTTCGGCGTGGGCACTGCCTCGCTGAAGTCGTTGGCGTTGTGGTCGGTGTCCGTGCCGGTCGCGCTGCGCTGGGCGGAGGTCGTCGCCGTGAGGTTCGTCCCGGTCTGGGCGCCCTCGAACGTGTTGACTCCCGTGCCGAAGCCGACCATGTCGATCACACCGGCGTTGCCCGCGACGTTGCCCGAGCCGCTGAACGCGGACGTGTTGGGCAGCAGCAGCACCTGGCCGGCGGAGCCCGACATGTTCAGGGTGGTCGAGGTGACCAGGTCGGGGGTCGGCAGCGCGGCGCCGTTGGCGCCGGTCGGCGCGACCCGGATCAGGAAGGTGCTGTGGGCCGGCACCGAGCCGCTGAGCGCGGCCACGCCGCCGCTACCGCCGGCCGCGCTGCGGTACTGCAATCCCTTGCCAGCAAGCGCGATCGCCGCGTTGGTCGGGTTGTAGAGCTCGACGAAGTCAGCGTTGAAGTTGGCGCCCGAGTTGCCTCCGGCGCCGTAGACCTCGCTGATGACGAGGGCGGTGCCGGCCGGGTTGGCCACAGACGGTGAGGGTGCGGCGACGATGCCGCTGACCGCGACGGCGAGGCCGAGGGCCGCACCGATCCGCTTCCGGGTGAACATGCGTGGGCTCCAACTTTCCAGGGCTGAGTGACGAGGGACAGAAGCGGGTCCGAGAGCCCGTCAGCGGCAAGCCAACCGGCTCTTAGAAGCGGCCGGACCTCCACCGCGTGAACAGAAGGCGACGGCTACGGGACGGGACTCATCACGGCGTCGATGCCGCTGGTGGTGCCTCCGGTGACCGTGATCGGGGTGCCGCCGGCGTACGCCGGAGCACCACCGGTGGTGGTGTTCCACCACTGGGTCACGAGCTGACCGGAAGGGTCGGCGAACCCGACTCGGTAGTCGGAGCCCGTGGTGACGTTGCCCAGGTAGTAGGTGCCGTCGGCCTGGGTGCAGGTGCCGTACGCCGCCGGGCCGGCCGGGTTCAGGTACAGGTACACACAGACGCCGCCGACCGGGTTGCCGCTCGCCGTCACCGTTCCGGTCACGGCACCGGCGGAGACCGCAGACATCACCGCGTCGACGGTCACCGCGCCGTTGCCAGGCACGGCCACGGCCATCGTCCACTTGGTCGCGTAGACGCCCGCCGGGTCGAAGAACGCGATGTCGTAGTCGCCGGCCGCCATCCCGTAGATGCCGTACTCGCCGGCGCCATTGGCACACGAGGCGTACGACGCCTGGGTCGTCACGTCCTTCTCGTAGGCGAACACGCACACGTTCGGGATCGCCGCCGAGGCCTGGTTGGTGACCGCGCCGGTCACGGCACCGTTGGCGACCTCAGCCAGCTGCACGTCGACACCGGACTCCGCACCGTCGACGGTGACCGGGTCCTGGAGCCAGGTGGTGGCGTAGACGCCCGCGGGGTCCGAGACCGCGATCTCGTAGGAGCCTGCGGTCACGTTCGGCACGAAGTAGGAGCCGTCCGCCTGCGTGCACGACGCGTACGACGCCGACGGCGCCGCCTGCGAGGTGTAGAGGTAGACACACGCACCGGCCACCGGTGCGTCGTCCTGGTTGCGGACGACGCCCGACACCGAGAGCGAAGGCGCCGGAAGCTCCGTGCAGTCGATGGCGCCGCGGCGCAGCGAGTTGCCGCCGGTGTCGCCGTCGTCGGCCCAGAGGACCTCCTTCTTGCCGGCGACACAGCGGGACTGCGGCGCGATCGCCAGTCCCTCGTTGTTGAGGTTGGGCATGCCGACCGGGCGGTCGTAGGCGCCGTCGACGACGAACGCACCGCTCGCGTTGAGCCTCGAGCAACGCCGTCTTGCCGTCGTGGGTGTCGTCGGTGACCGCCCAGAGACGAGCCCGCTCGGCGTCGTAGCTCACGTCGGCCAGGTGCGGGAAGCCACCGTCGATGGTCGCCACCAGGTGCGAGGTGGTGCCGTCGCTGTCGAGAGCGAAGGCGTGCAGGTCACCGGTGTCCTCCACCGCGACGACGTACAGGCCGGTGCCGTGGAGCGGGTAGCTGGACGGGGTGTACGCCGTGCCCGTGCTCTGGTCGACGAACCCACCGTCGACGAGGTAGCTGTCCGGCACCCAGGTGACGCCCTCGAGGCCGAGGTTGGCGCCGGCGGCCGGGATCTTGCTGGTCAGGTTCCACTCGTTGGTCGGCGTCAGCGTCGAGCCGGACGCGCTCGGGTCGTAGCGCAGGATCGACATCCGGCTGACCCCGCTGGCGGAGTTGTCGCGCTCGGAGGCGAGGTAGACGAACCCGTCGGGTCCGATCGTGATGCCCTCGGTGTCCGGTGCCCCGGCGCCGCCCAGGAACTTCGGGTCCTTCGGCCAACCGGCCGCTGGCACCCAGTTGTTGCCGTCGCGGACCATCTTGAACAGCGTGCCGAGCTTGTTCTGCGCGGCCCACAGGACGTCCGGGTCGGTCGGGTCGAAGACCAGGCCGGACAGGTCCTGGAGGAAGGTGCCGGTCAGGTCGGCGGTCTCCACGGTCTGGCTGCCGGGCCAGGGGCCGGTCTCCAGGCCGGGGCAGGAGTTCGCCGCGCCCTTGGTGGGCGCCGTGGTGTCCGCGAACTCGCCGACACCGTCCTTGCACCGGCCGTAGGTCTGCAGGGCATGGGCCGTCCAGGTGTAGGACTCGACCAGCGTGCTGCTCGCGTCGTACAGCCGGGCGGAGTCGCCGCCGCCGAGTCCGAAGCCGAAGTCGGCTGCCTCGAGCACGCGGTAGCCGTTCGCCGCGACCGTGGTCCCGGCCGGGAACGTGTAGACGTCGGCGTCGTCGTTGTCCTTGAACACCCAGCCGGAGATGTCGACCGGGTCCGCGCTGATGTTCTTCAGCTCCACCCAGTCGCCCGGCGTACCGCCGTCGGACTCGATCTCGTTGATCCGGACCGGGCTGCAGGCGTTGGCCAGGCCGCGGGTCGACGTGGTCGTGACCCGGAAGTCACCGGTGCCGTCGGGGCAGCGGCCCCAGGTCGTGGCGGCGTGCGCGCCCCACGTGGTCGTGTCGACCTCGGTGGTGCCGTCGGGCAGGAAGAGGTTGACCGAGTCGCCCACGCCGAGGCCGAAGCCCGGGCTCTGGTTGATCTCGGTGTAGATCGCGTAGTAGCCGCCGGCCGGGATCGTGGTGCCGGCGGGAACCACGACCGGGGTCGCAGCGTGCGACGGGTCGCCGTCGACGATCTTCCAGCCGGAGACGTTGACCGGGCTGGTCCCGAGGTTCTTCAGCTCGACCCAGTCGGCGACCTGGTCGCCGTTGGACTCGACCTCGTTGATCTTCACCTCCGGCGGACCGGTCGGGCCGCACACGTTGGCCGCGCCGAGGGTCGAGGTGGTCACGCCGAACGCGCCGGTGCCGTCGGGGCAGCGCCCCCAGGTGGCCGCGTGGGTGTCGGCCGGGTACGTCGTGGAGTCGAGCAAGTTCGCGCCGTCCGGCGTGTACAGCCGGACCGAGTCACCCTTGCCGAGGCCGAAGCCCGGGTCGACGTTGACCACGAGGTAGCCGTGGGCCGCGAGGGTCGTGCCGGCGGGGATCGCGAAGCTGTGGGTGTCGTCGTTGTCCTTGAGGCGGTAGCCGGAGATGTCGACCGGCGTCTCGCCGATGTTGGTGAGCTCGACCAGGTCGTTCGGGTCCGACTCGATCTCGTTGACCTTGATGTTCTCGGCGCCTCCCGGAAGCGCGCACTGGTTGGCGACGCCCTTGGTGGCCGCAGCCGTGATCACGATGGCGCCGGTGCCGTCGGGGCAGCGCCCGTAGCTCTTGCCGGCCGGCGGGTGCGCCGGGTAGGCGAAGGAGTCGATCGACACCGAGCCAGGGGCGAACAGACGGACCGCGTCGCCGCCGCCCAGGCCGAACGCGAAGTCCGCGCCCTCGCCGCTGAGGCCCTTGATCGCGCCCGCGGCGATGCTGCTGCCCGCGGGGAACGTGTAGGAGTTGTTCTCCGAGCTGTCCTTGAGCACCCAGCCGGTCAGGTCCACCGGACCCGTGCCGGTGTTGATCAGCTCGATGAAGTCGGGGCTGTTGGAGGAGAACTCGTTGATCTTCACCGCGGTCTGCGGGACGGCGCACGTGTTGGGGGCACCCTTCGTCGCGGACTGGGTGGCCACGATCGCGCCGGTGCCGTCGGGGCAGCGCCCCCAGCTCTTCCCGGCCGGCGGGTGCGCGGCGTAGCTGTGTGAGTCGATCAGCACGGCCCCCGGGGCGAACAGCCGCACCGCGTCGCCGTTGCCGAGACCGAACGCGAACTCGACCTCCTCGCCGCTGAGGCCCTTGATCGCGCCCGCGGCGATGCTGCTGCCGGCCGGGAACGTGTAGGAGTTGTTGTCGGTGCCGTCCTTGAGCACCCAGCCGGTCAGGTCCACCGTCTCGGCGCCGGTGTTGATCAGTTCGACGAAGTCGGGGCTGTTAGAGGAGAACTCGTTGATCTTCACCGCCGTCGGATCCGGCGCTGCCTGCGCCGGAGAGGCGACCAACGAGAGCGTTACGGAGAGCAGCAGAAATGACAGGAGCAGGCGAAAGCGGTTCACGCGTGGTCTCTCTCGAAGGCTGCCCGAGCCAGCGGGTGACGAACGACGGGCATAGCCTCACCGAGCAAGCCAGGTCGGCGGGTGAACGGAAACCGAACGGTCTCTTAAGATCAGCGCCCGCGGCGCCACACCACGATCGACTGGTCGGGTGCCTGCTGGCGGAGCACGGGCAGCTTGTTCTGCGGCAGGCCCTCGGCCCGCCGGACGGTGACCGCCTGGCGAAGCGCCTCGCGGGTCGCCTCGAGCTCGGCCACCAGCTCCTGGTTGCGAGCGGCGAGCGCCGCGGCCCGGTGCTCCAGCTCGAGGATGCGGCGTACGCCCTCGATGCCGATGCCGGCCGAGGTGAGCGACGCGATCTCGCGCAGCAGGTCGATGTCGCGACTGCTGAAGCGGCGCCCGCCGCCGGCCGTGCGACCGGGAGTGATCAGGCCCATCCGCTCATAGGTGCGCAGCGTCTGCGGGTGCAGGCCGCTGAGCTCGGCCGCCACGCTGATCACGTAGACGGCGGCGTCGGGCGGCGGTGGGCCGGGATTGAAGGTCATGACTCGAAGAGGTTGGCGCGGAGAGGCTGGCCGGACGTCGCCTCGCGGTAGGCCTCGACGGCCTGGCGGGCGGCCTCGTCGAGGTTGGCCGGCACCTGCACCTCGACGGTGGCGAGCAGGTCGCCGTTGGTGCCGTCGGACTTGCGGGCACCCTTGCCGCGCACCCGGAAGGTGCGGCCGTTGGGCGTGCCTGCGGGCACCTTGAGAGTGACCGGAGCCCCACCCAGCGTGGGGATCTTGATGTCCGCACCGAGCGCGGCCTCGTCGAACGAGACCGGCACCGCGATGGTGAGGTTGTCGCCCTTGCGGCCGAAGACCCGGTGGGCCGAGACCTTCACGTTGACGAACAGGTCGCCCGCGGGACCACCGTTCTCGCCGGCCCCGCCCTTGCCGCGCAGCCGGATCTTCTGTCCGTCCTTGACCCCGGCCGGGATCCGGGCCTGGATCGTGCGGGCGGACATGCCGAAGCCGCTTCCGTGGCAGGTCGGGCACGCCTCGTCGTAGATCAGCTGGCGGCCGCCGCACCTGGGGCAGGTCTCGTTCATCGAGAACGCGCCGCCGACCGACGACACCACGAATCCGGCGCCCTCGCACTCCGGGCAGATGTGCGGCTTGGTGCCGGGCTTGCCGCCGGTGCCGGAACAGTCGGGGCAGGGGGCGTCGGACGTCAGCCGCAGCGAGATGGTGACGCCGTCGATGGCGTCGGTGAAGCTGATCGTCGCCGCGGTCTCGACGTCCTGACCCTTCTGCGGACGCGGTCGCGCCTGCTGGGTACGCCGGCCGCCACCGAAGAGGTCGCCGAACACGTCGCCGAAGCCACCGCCGCCAGTGCCGGCCCGGTCGCGCAGCAGGTCGTCGAGGTTGAAGCCCCCACCGCCGCCGCCGCGACCGAAGCCGCCACCCCCGCCGTAGAGCGAGCGCATCTCGTCGTACTTCTTGCGCTTCTCGGGATCGCCGACGACGTCGTAGGCCTCGGCGACCGACTTGAACTTCTCGTGCTTCGCGGTGTCGCCGGGGTTGGAGTCGGGGTGGTTGGCGCGCGCCAGCTTGCGGTAGGCCTTCTTGATCTCGTCGGTCGTGGCGTCCTTCTTGACCCCGAGCTCCTGGTAGAAGTCCTTCTGGGCCCAGTCGGCCCTCATGCCGTCGGTGTCAGCCATCGCGCACCTCCCTTCAGTCCTCTTCGGTCACCGGCGTGGCCGGATCCACCACCAGCACCTGGGCCGGTCGCAGCACCCGGTTGCCGATCTTGTAGCCCGACTTGGCGATCACCTTGCAGGTGGTCACCTCGACCTCGGGGTCCTCGCCGATGTGGGAGAGGGCCTCGTGGATGGTCGGGTCGAACGGGTCGCCCACCGCGCCGAACTTGATGAGGCCGATGCCGGCCACCACCCGCTCGAGCTGCTCGGCGACGGCCTTGAAGCCGCCGTCGAGCTCGGCGTGCTCGCGCGCCCGGTCGATGGTGTCGAGCACTTCCGTGATCGGCGCGAGCGCGGCATAGGTCGCGTTCTCGCGGATCAGGTCACGGTCGCGGTCGACCCGCCGCTTGTAGTTGAGGAACTCCGCCTGCAGTCGCTGCAGGTCGGCCGTCCGCTCGGCGAGCTGGACCTCGAGGTCGACCGGTTCCTCTGCTGGTTCCTCGACAACCTCGTCCATCTCGGAGAGATCGTCAGGAATGATGATGTCCTCGGGCTCCTCGGGAGGTCCGTTGTCAGGGGAGCCCTCGTCGGGGGCCTGGGTCACTTGGTCTCGCCCTCGTCATCGTCGCTGGGGGTCGGCTCCTCGTCGACGATCTCGGCGTCGACGACGTCGTCGTCGGACTCGCCCGTCGCTCCGGTGGCGCCACCCGCAGCGGCCGACTCGGCCTCGGCGGCGGCGTACATCGCGGCGCCCATCTTCTGGCTCGACTCACCCAGCTTGGTGATGCCGGCGTTGATGGTCTCCGCGGACGCCTCGGCGTCCTCGAGGATCGCCTTCAGCGCGTCGACGTCGGCCTGGACCTCGGTCTTCACGTCGTCCGGGATCTTCTCCTCGTTCTCGCCGAGGAACTTCTCGGTCGTGTAGACGAGCTGGTCGCCCTGGTTGCGGGACTCGACGGCCTCGCGACGCGAGGCGTCCTCGGCGGCGTACTCCTCCGCCTCCTTGACCATCCGGTCGATCTCGTCCTTCGACAGCGCGGAGCCACCGGAGATCGTCATCGACTGCTCCTTGCCGGAGCCCTGGTCCTTGGCGGAGACGTGCACGATGCCGTTGGCGTCGATGTCGAAGGTGACCTCGATCTTCGGCACGCCGCGCGGAGCCGGCGGGAGGCCGGTCAGCTCGAAGTTGCCGAGCGGCTGGTTCTGCTGCCACATCTGGCGCTCGCCCTGGGCGACCTTGATCTCCACCGACGGCTGGTTGTCGTCAGCGGTCGTGAAGATCTCGGAGCGCTTGGTCGGGATCGTGGTGTTGCGCTCGATCAGGTTGGTCATCACGCCACCCTTGGTCTCGATGCCGAGGGAGAGCGGGGTGACGTCGAGGAGCAGCACGTCCTTGACCTCGCCCTTGAGCACGCCGGCCTGGAGCGCGGCGCCGACGGCGACGACCTCGTCGGGGTTGACGCCCTTGTTGGGCTCCTTGCCGCCGAGCAGCTCGGTGACCAGCTCGCTCACGGCGGGCATCCGGGTGGAGCCACCGACGAGCACGACGTGGTCGATGTCGTTGACCGCGACGCCGCCGTCCTTGAGCACCGACTTGAACGGCTCACGGGTGCGGTCGAGCAGGTCGGAGGTCATCTTCACGAAGTCGGCGCGCGTCATCTTCTCCTCGAAGTGCAGCGGGCCCGACTCGCCCTGGGTGATGTAGGGCAGGTGGATCGTGGTCTCGCTGGACGACGACAGCTCGATCTTGGCCTTCTCCGCAGCCTCCTGGAGACGCTGCTTGGCGATCTTGTCGGCCGCCAGGTCCATGCCGTAGTTGTCCTTGAACTTCTTGACCATCCACTCGACGACCCGGTTGTCCCAGTCGTCACCACCGAGGTGGTTGTCACCGCTGGTGGCCTTGACCTCGACCACGCCCTCGCCGATCTCGAGCAGGGACACGTCGAACGTGCCGCCACCGAGGTCGAAGACGAGGATGGTCTGGTCGTCGCCCTTGTCGAGGCCGTAGGCCAGCGCGGCCGCGGTCGGCTCGTTGACGATGCGGCTGACGTTGAGGCCCGCGATCTCGCCGGCTTCCTTGGTCGCCTGGCGCTGGGCGTCGGAGAAGTACGCCGGCACCGTGATCACCGCGTCGGTGACGGGCTCGCCGAGGTAGGCCTCCGCGTCACGCTTGAGCTTCTGCAGCACGAACGCGCTGATCTGCTGGGGCGTGAAGGTCTTGTCGTCGATCTGCTGCGACCAGTCGGTGCCCATGTGGCGCTTGACCGATCGGATGGTGCGGTCGACGTTGGTGACCGCCTGCCGCTTGGCGACCTCGCCGACCAGTACCTCTCCGGACTTCGCGAATGCGACGACCGAGGGGGTGGTGCGGGCACCTTCGGCGTTGGCGATGACGGTGGGCTCGCCACCCTCGAGGACCGCGACGACGCTGTTCGTCGTACCGAGGTCGATGCCGACAGCTCGTGCCATGGTTGTTACCTCCGTTGTTGCTACGTCTGTAGTTGAGTTCGATCGACTCAACTTTGCTCAGTGGTTGCAACGGTAGCCGACCGGCGATTGTTCCCGGTCATCGGGCGAAGTCGTGCCAGGTCCGGCCGAGGTCCTCGGACCAGCGCAGCCCGGGCTCGTCGGTCGAACTGAGGAAGATCCGGTCCCCCTCCAGCTCGAGGTCGAAGTCCTCGTGCTTCTCCTGGTCGGGCAGGGCAATGCGGGTCCATCTGCCGCCGCCCCCGAGGTACCAGTGCGGCCCCCACTCGCCCAGGAGCAGGCGACCGGGTGCGACGACCGCGACCGTCGGCTCGACCCAGCGGCGGCTGTCGACGCCGGCCACCTCGATCCGGTCCCAGCGTCCCGGGGACTCGAGGTCCTGGGTGAGCACGCCGGTGACCGACGGAGCATCGGACGACTTGGTGTTGAGCAAGGGGAGCAGCATGGTGTCGCCGGAGGCCTGGAGCTGACCGGGATAGGAGCCGGGCGGGAGGTCGTGGTCGAGCATGCGCCAGGGCGCACGACCGTCGCGTGAGTAGATCGTCTCGCCGGCATCGCCGCCGAGCACCACCCAGACCCCGCCGATCCGGTCGATCGCCACGCTGTTGAGGCCGCGCGGCAGCTCGGGGAGACGGTACGTCGTGTCGTCGGACGGCCGGTAGAACCTGGCCCTGGTCTGGGAGGGCTCGGTCACCAGCACGTCGCCGGCCTTGGTTGGCAGCGACCGGTCAACGAACGGGACCGGGCTCACGTCTCCTTCGGGGTCGATCCGCTCGAGGTCCTTGGAGTAGAACGGTCGCCTCATCAGGAAGCCTTCCGGGAGCGGCCACAGCCTCGGCTGCGCGCTTACTCCTTCCTCACGAGAACCCTTGCCCTCGGCCACCGGCTGGTCCGACTCGTCGTAGAGCCGCCAGGCCGAGCGGTAGGTGCCCTCGTCGTCCTCCGGTGGCCACTCGTAGGAGACCAGCACCTGGCCCTGCCCGGAGACCTCGACCAGTGCGGCGTACCCGGCCTCGATGATCTTCGACTCGGCCGAGTCAGTGGCCGCAGGCTGGTCGTCGTCGCAGCCCACGAGCAGGCCGGGCAGCAGGAGCACCGCTGCGATGACCCTCGCCCTCAGCATTTGTCCATGGTGTCACCCGACATAGGTTGGGACGGGTGACCTCGGCACTCGTCATCGTCAGCTCGCTGCTCAACGCGGTCGTCGTCGCGTTCGTCGTACGCCGGCTCCTGGGCGTGCCGGTCGGCTGGCCGCGGACGATCCTGCTGAGCCTCCTCGTCGGCGGCTCGGCGTCGGCGCTGCTCGACTGGGTGGCCCGCGTGATCGAGCTGGACTCCGAGCCGACCACGGGTGACGGACGGGCCGCGCTGTTCCTGGTCGTCATGCTGGTCCTCGCGTGGACGCTCGCTCTCGAGATCGCGCTGTTGTCGATCCTCGAGGCGGTCTTCCCGACCGGCACGCTGCCGCACCCGGTCGCGTTCCTCCGGTCGCTGCCGGCTCGGGGGCGGCGGTCGCGGCGCTATGCGGCCATCGTCCGCATCGCGACCCGGCACGGCCTCGGCGCCTACCTCCGGCCGGTGCGCTCCGCCCCCGACCAGCCGGCATCCGCGGTCGCGCGGTCGCTGCGGCTCGCCCTCACCGAGGGCGGGGTCACCTTCGTGAAGCTCGGCCAGATGCTGTCGACCCGCGCCGACCTGCTGCCGCCGGCGTACGTCGCTGAGCTGTCGTCGCTGCAGAGCGACGTGCCACCCGAGCCCTGGGAGACGGTCGCGCCCGTGATCGAGGCCGAGCTGGGCCGACCGGTCGCGATGCTGTTCGCTCACGTGGACCCGACGCCGTTGGCTGCCGCGTCGGTTGCCCAGGTGCACGCCGCGCGGCTGCACGACGGCACGGAGGTCGTGGTGAAGGTGCAGCGGCCCGACGCTCGCCGCCAGGCCACCGCCGACCTCGACATCGTGCTGCGGCTGGCGGCCTGGCTGGACCGCTCGACCGTCTGGGGGCGCCGGCTCGGGGTGCGCGACCTCGCGCGTGGGTTCGCCACCTCGCTGGAGGAGGAGCTCGACTACCGGGTCGAGCTGGCCAACATGCGGGCGGTCGCGGGCACGCTCGACCCGGACGGGCCGGTGCGGGTGCCGCGGGCCTGGCCGGAGCTGAGCCGGCGCCGGGTGATGGTGATCGAGCTGCTGCCCGGTCGGCCGATCAGCCAGGTCGGCGCCGACCTGGCGGCGTACGACGACGAGCGCAGGCGGGAGATGGCCGAGACCCTGCTCGGCTGCGTGATGCGACAGGTCGTCGTCGATGGCGTCTTCCACGCCGATCTCCACCCGGGCAACATCTTCGTCGACGCCGAAGGGCGGTTCGGTCTGCTGGACTTCGGGTCGGTCGGGCGCCTCGACCAGGCGACCCGCGGCTCGCTCGGAGCCCTGCTGATGTCGATCGACCGCCAGGACTCGATCGCGGCGACCGACGCACTCATCGACCTGCTCGACCGCCCCGCCGACCTCGACGACCGACGCCTCGAACGCGAGGTCGGGCAGCTCGTGATGCGGGTCGGCGACGGCGGCTCCGCCACGATGTTCGTCGCGCTGTTCCGGATCGTCCTCGACCACGGCTTCGCCGTACCCCCTCCGATTGCGGCTGCCTTCCGCGCACTCGGCGCCCTGGAAGGCGCTCTGCAGATCATCAGCCCCGGGATCGATCTCGCCACCGCCGCTCGGTCGCAGGGTCGGGCACTGGTGGGCGACCGGATGACACCCGAGGCCGTCCGCGGTCAGCTCGAGGCACAGCTCGCCACGCTGGTGCCGATGCTCCAGCGCCTGCCCCGCCGCATCGACCGGATCACCGACCAGCTCGAGGGCGGCCGCCTCACCGTGCGGCTCTCCCTCTTCGGCGAACGCCGCGAGCAGTCCTTCGTCACCGGCCTGGTCCAGCAAGCCGTCGTCGCCGGCCTCGCAGCCGCCGTCTCCCTCTGCGGGGTGATCCTGATCGTCGCCGACGTAGGCCCCCGGATGACCCCCGGCCTGCGGGCCTACACGTTCGTCGGGTTCACCTTGCTGCTGTTCGGGTTCGTCCTGGGCGCCCGCGCGTTGGCTCTGACGTTTCGGGAGCAGCACTTCAGGGGTCGTCGAAGCCCGTGAAGGTGCTGGTGCCGTCGCGGTCGCGGAGGAAGTGTTGTTGGTGTGGGTCGGACCAGAGGTAACGGTCTGGTGCGACCTGGGTATATCGCCAGCCGGCGTGGGTCTTGAGTCGGTGGTGATGTCGGCACAGGGGTGCGAGGTTCGCGTCGGCGGTAGGTCCACCGCGGGCGTGGGGGGTGCGATGGTCCAGGTCGCAGCGGCGGGCTGGTCGGGTGCACCACGGGAACACGCAGGTCCTGTGGCGCAGGATCACGCGCTCTCTGATCCGGTCGGGGACGTCGTAGGCCTCGACGGTTTCCTCGGTGTTGAGGTCGATCACGGGCTTCACGGTCAGGTGGGCATCCGTACGGCCGCACCAGGTCCGGATCTGTTGCTCCAACGTGGGCTGTCCGTTGGTCTCGTTGCGACCCACCGGGTCCCGGCCGGCGACCGCGTCGTCGGTGAGGTGGAGGTAGAGGGTGGTCTCCTTGCCCGGCGCCGGTGCCTCCTGGTCGTTGAGGACGGCCAAGGCGCGGGCGGGGTCGGCGAGCACGCCGAGGGCCATCGAGCGGCGGGTGTCGAAGGTCTCG
Organism: uncultured Actinomycetota bacterium; assembly: GCA_963769475.1. Classification (GTDB taxonomy): domain Bacteria; phylum Actinomycetota; class Actinomycetes; order Propionibacteriales; family Nocardioidaceae; genus Nocardioides. The sequence continues at coordinate 347,920 of CAVYLX010000012.1, forward strand.
TGCTCCCCTTCGGGGGTGTCGCCGAGTTTGTGCGCGAGAGCGGAGAGGGCTTGGTCGAAGTCGTGGAGGTCTTTCCAGTCGCCGCGGCCCGAGAGGTCGCTGATCCCATGGTTCAGTCCGGCCGAGCGGTCATCGACGGTCACGTGGCGGTGGCTCATGGCTTCGACTTGGGCGATCTCGACCTCTTCGGCATGCAGCGCCAGCATCGCCTCGTCCAGGACCCGGGTCAGGGTCACCAACCCGACCTTGTGCGCGATCCGGGCCAGGGTGGCGTCGATGTGGTCGACTACATCAGCCGGGGCACCGAGCACGGCCTGGGCGATCCGCCGGGCCCGCCACACCTGCACCTGCCCAGCGACCACCCGGGCGTAGATGGAGGGGAGTCGGTGGCAAAGGATCAGGGCGTCGCGGATCAGGAACTTCCCCGACGCCGTTGACATGCCGTTCGCGGACGCGAAGGAGGCCGGTGCAGCCCAGTGGACCTCGGGGATCCCGTAGTTCTCCAGCGCCTCCTCATCGGCGTGCCCGGGGTCTTCGAGGAAGTTGGTGGCCGAACCGAGGTTGACCTGCCACGACTCGTCACCGGGTAGGGCTGGGTGGGCGTGGGCCCACTCCACCGCCAGCTGGAGAATCTCCGTTTCGGCCGTGTCCGCGATGGTCCGGTTTGCCTGCACGCGCGACAGCACCCGGGCCGCGGTGGTGGCCCGGGTGACGATGTCGGATGCGGTGCTGGCCATGAGTCAATCCAAGCACCGACCACCGACATTGATGGCCCGGTTTCGGGGTTATCCACCGGCCCGCTGGTCACGGTCCGGAAACGAGTTTCCCCTTACTCCACAGGGTTTCGAGGCTTGTCGCTGACGCTCCTCGCACCGCAACCATCGTCGCCTCCGGTTGGCATCTTCCTTGCGAGGTCTCGACAAGCTCGACCACCGAACACACCAGGACGACCACCCGAGTGACAGTCTGAACAAGTGAAACGGTGGGCTCCGGTAGTTGGTGTGGTGATGCTGCTGACCGCCTGCTCCGGGACGGACGACGGCGAGCCCGACGCGACACCGACGATCTCCACCAGCCCGACCAGCGAACCCACCAGCGCCCCGCCGACGACCGAGCCGGTGACACCGACACCGACGCCTACTCCCAAGGTCAGCCCGGACGACGCCAGGGTCGGGATTGCGGTGCGGGCGGTCAGCCACCTGGCGAACAAGATCGGGCCGCGGCCGGGGCATACGGAGGCGTACTTCGAGGCGGCTGAGTTCGTGCAGGAGCGGCTCGAGGGTTTCGGGTGGGAGGTGACGCGGCAGCGATTCCCGACGCCGGGCGGGGTGTCGTGGGGCGTGCCCGTGGACGGCGGGCCGAGCGTCAACCTGATCGCCACCAGAGGCGACGTGGTGCCCGGCGAGCCGTGGCTCGCGATCGGAGCGCACCTCGACACGGTCCCCCAGGCACCAGGCGCTGAGGACAACGCGTCCGGGATCGGTTCACTGCTGGCCATCGCCGATGCCACCCAGGACACCCGGACCCGGCTGCCGGTGGTGCTGATCGCATTCGGATCTGAGGAGCCACGCGGCGAGGGCGACGACGACCACCACTACGGCTCCAGGGCGTACGTCGCCAGCCTGACCGCCCAACAGAAGCGAAGCCTGCGCGGGATGGTGTCGATGGACCGGGTCGGCGTCGGCGAGGTGCTGCCGATCAAGAGCGTCTCCGAGCCGTCGCCGATGCGCGCCGAGCTTGCCGCCGCGGCCGAGCGAGCCGGCGTCGAGACGCTGCTCGAGACCAACCACTCCTCCAGCGACCACGAGTCGTTCGTCGACGACGGCCTCCCCGGCGTACGCCTCGGCGGCACGTCGTACGGCGGCTACCACGACGCCACCGACACGCCCGACGTCATCAACCCGGCCCAGCTCGAACGCACCATCCGAACTGTGCTGGCCTGGCTCCGCTAGCCGGCAAAGGGACCGGTGCTGGATCCCCACACGTCAGCGAGGATGCCTGCGCCCGCGACCGGGCGAGGCACGTACTCACCGATCTCCATCGCGTACGGCACCAGGCGGAACGCCTTCAGCTCCGAACCCCACCACGTCGTCTCCATGACGACGCCCTCGAGCACCTCCTGGTAGAAGTCCATGTCGAAGACGAAGTTGCCGAGCGAGTGGATGACCGGCACGCCATCGACGTCGTCCATCCCTTGCACCCAGTGCGGATGACCGCCGACGATCAGGTCCGCTCCAGCGGCGACCAGCCGCTCCGACACCGTGCGCTGCTCAGGCCACGGCGTGTGGGTGTACTGCTCACCCCAGTGCGGCAGCACGATCACCACGTCCGCCTGCTGCGAGGCGCGGCGGACCACCCCAGCCATGTGGTCGAGGTCGCCCTGGTTGATCACCGTGCCGGTCCGCGGCGGCATCCGCACCGACAGCGCGCCCAGCTCACCGGGAAAGGCCTGCGGCGTCTCGCCGATCGCGTTGAACCCCACGAACGCGAACCTCGTGCCGTCCACCTCGAGCACCGCGGGCCGGCTCGCCTCGGCGAGCGTGGCGCCGGCACCGAACCCCTCGATCGCGCTTGCCGCCATCCGCTCCACGGTCTCGACCAGCGCGACCGGGCCGTAGTCACCCGTGTGGTTGTTCGCCAGCGACAAGGCGTCGAAGCCCGCGCGGCGCAACAGCGGGAGCAACGCCGGCGTGCCACCGAACGAGTCGCCACCCTGGGTGGGCTCGCCGTTCAGCGACAACGTGCTCTCGAGGTTGCCGACCGTGAGGTCGGCCCGACCCAGGAGACGAGACATCGGCCGCAACGACGCCGCCGCATCCGGTACGCCGCGCACCAGCATGATGTCGCCGGTCACCGTCACCGTGATGGCCTCCGGATGACTGCGCACCGGATCCTCGCCCGCCACCCGCGCCGCGACCACCGTCGGGCCGACCCGGTCCAGCGGTACGACGGCAACCGCGTCCGGATCGCGCTCGACGGCCCGAAGACCTTCGACGACGCGCAGCCCCCGATAGCTGTCCAGCTCACCGGAGATCAGCCGCCGCGCGGTCCTCTTGTCGACGTCGAGCTGCGGTCGCGTCGCGTGTCCCACGATGGCCAGCTCGGGCTCGGCCTCCGGAGCCGGCGTCGAGGGGGCCGAGCTCGGCGTCTGCGGCGTCGACGAGGGACCGGCACCACTGGGCCCGTCGTCCTCGGAGCATCCGACAAGACCGAGCAGGAGGACTACCGCGCCGAGCGCCCGCAGATTCACCGAGGGAGCTCGTCCCACGACTCGCCCAGGTCGTCGGAGACGTACGCCGACCCGAGGGCTCCTCCATAGGCGTACAGCCGCTCGTTCGCGTAGGTCAGGTGCCAGCGGTCGTGGCGGCCGGAGCTGGGCAGCGGCACCGCGGCCCAGTCGCCGTCCTCGGACCCGAGGTACCAGTCGGCATCATCGCCGATCAGCAGCCGCTCTTCATCGACCGCTGTGATCGGCGGAAGCATCCAGATCCCCTCCTCGATGGGGCCGACGTCGATCGACCGCCACGGCTCCTCAGCGGGTTGCACCGCATCGCGCACGTAGAGCGCGGTGAGCTTGTACAGGTCCGCCCCGTCGCCGACGACCGGGATGGCAACCTTGTCTTCCGTGGCGACGATGTGCGCGGGGTACGACCCCTGCCGCAGCGCGATCTGCGACTCCTGCCACGGGTCACCCCCGTCGGCGGAGTACAGCACCCTGGCGGTGTGCTGGTTCCGGTCGCCCAACGCCCAGACCCCACCCTCGCTGTCGATGGCAGCGGTCGGGAGGTAGTCGAGGAGAGACGACGGCGAGAGTCGGTACGCCGTCCGCTCGCTCGGCCGGTAGATGACGTAGAGGCCGTAGCCCGCATGGATCACCAGGTCCCCGGGCTCCGTGGGGACGTTCTCGAAGACGGTCTCCACGGGGTTCACCACCCCCTCGTCGTCGACCAGCTCGAAGGCGGACTCGCCCACCGAGGGGGACCACAACAGCACGCCGCCGGACACCCCCAAGGCCATCGGACGCACGTACGCCGCCGCACCGACCTGCTCCCCGCGCCCTTCGCTGAGTACTTCCCCGTCTGCGTCGTAGAACCGCCAGGCCGAATGCTCCGTGCCCTCGTCGTCCACGGCCCCCGCCAGGTAGACGATCAGCCGGCCACCGGAGCCAGAAACTGCCACGGAGACCGGAATACCTGTCTCGACGATCTCCCCGAGGGTGGCGTGGGGATCCGCGGCGACGGAGTACATCGCTTCCGGATCGCGTTCGATGGGCGAGGGCCCTTCGTCCGACGGTCCGTCGACCCGCGGCCCCTGCTCAGCACCGCAGGCGCCAGCTGCGAGCGCGACCAACCCCGCCATCGCAACGAGCCGACCGCGGTGCGCTCTCATGCACTCACGCTACGGCGTGGGCCATACCGGGTCGGTCGTCTCCACGATGCTGCCGACCGGCTCGGGCTGGTCCAGCCGCCACTCGACGCCCACCCGGACCATCTCCAGGAACGCAGGCGTGGACGCCAGGTCGACCAGCTCCTGGGCCGTGAGGTTGGCCGGGCCGTTGGGCTCGAGGCCGTCCCAGCCCAGCTCAGCGGCGGACAGCTGGAAGAAGACCCCGTCGTTCACGAACAGCAGCGCCGTGCCGTACGCCGGCGCACCACCGTCGGAGGTCGCACCGGTCAGCTCCGTGGTGGCCACGGCGCGCCAGCCGTCAGCGAGCTCCGCTTCGGCGCACGTCAGCAACGGCCGCGCCTCACTTTGGGACGCACAGCTCCAGCTCGTCTTGTCGGTGGCATCCCTTCCCCCCACTCCGAGCCCGATCTGCAGCCGCGGGTCGCCGCCGGCCGTCGTGAACAGCTGGGCGCGGCTGCGCTCGGCCGGCGCCGTCGTCACCGCGCCGTAGCGAGCTGGAAGCAGCGACTCGAGCGTGCCGCGGACAGCCTCGTGCCACTCCTCGGTCGTCACGGTGCCGTCGGCCATCGGGTCAACGGGCGCCGCGACCGACGGAGACCCGGAGGGGTCGGTCACCACTGAGTCGGATCGCGACCCATCGCCCAGGGAGGCCGCGAAGCCACCGCCGCCCACCGCGGCGACCCCGAGGGCCGAGCCCGCGGCCAGCCGACGGCGCCGGAGCACCCGGGCGCCGGCGCGGGCTGCCTGCGGCGCCAGGTCGGGCATCGGTCCGAGCTGGTCGAGCTCAGCGGTGAGGCGGGCGCGCAGGTCTTCGGTGATCGGGCTCATGGCTTCTCCTCGTTGGATGTGGTGGCGACGCGTTCGTCGAAGGCCTCGCCGAGGAGCTCGCGCAGCTGGGCCAGACCGCGGCTCGCGGCCGACTTCACCGTCCCGGTCGTGCACCCCAGCGCGGTCGCGGTCTGCTCGACGCTGAGGTCCTCCCAGTAGCGGAGCACCACTACGGCCCGCATCCGCGGCGGCAGCTCAGCGAGAGCCGCCCGCACCGTGAGCACGTGCGCCGGGTCGGACTGCGGTCGCGCGCCGTCGGCAAGGTCGTGCAGCTCCCGCTCGCGATCGGACCGGCGCCGCACCTCCAGGAAGCCGCGCACCATCGTCCGGTAGGCGTACGCCGACGGGTTGTCGATGCGCGGCCAGGCGACGTACATCTTGGTCAGCGTCGTCTGCACCAGGTCCTGCGCGGCCTCGCGGCTGCTGGTCAGCAGGTAGCCCTGCCGGAACAGCCGCTGCTGTGCCGTGGCCGCGAACGCGGTGAACTCCGCGTGCCGACGCCTGTCGCCGAACATCTGACTCCCTGTCGCTCCAGCCCGGTGATGCCTTCACCATGATCGAGGGACGAGCCGACGTTTTGGTTGCTTCAGCCCCGGACGTTGGTCGCCCGCCACAGGTCGAGCCCGATCTCCACCAGTCCGACCTGGGGCAGCGAAGCGATCTCGTCCCATCCGAACCAGCGGGCCTCGTCGGTCGTGCCGTCGACCTCCCTGGTGAGCTCGCCGCCGACCACCCGCGCCGCGAAGATCACGCGCACCGCCCGCATCGGGCGCCGCGGCCGGGAGATGCGGCGCTCGGCCGGCACGACGTAGGAGTGCACCCCGAGCAGGCCGGTCAGCTCGACGTCGTAGCCGCTCTCCTCACGCACCTCGCGGACAGCACCCTCCTCGGCCGACTCGTGGAGCTCGACACCGCCGCCGGGGAGGGTCCACTTGGGCTCGTCGGCCTCGTTCCACAGCGCGAGGAGCACCCGCTCGGACCCCGTCGAGTCGTCGACGATGATCGCGTACGCCGCCAGCCTGGTGTCGTAATCGGTGAACTCCACCTCCCAAGCCTCACAGATCGGGCAACCCCGGTTGGAATAGACGGGCGCCAGCCTGGTTGTGTGACCACATGACCGTCGCCCCGATCACCCTCAACGACACGACCACCATCCCCCAGCTCGGGTTCGGGGTGTTCCAGGTGCCGCCGCCGGAGACGGCGGCGACCGTGCGCAGCGCGTTCGAGGTCGGCTACCGCCACATCGACACCGCGCAGATGTACGCCAACGAGGCCGGCGTCGGCGAGGCCATCGCCAGCTCCGGCATCCCGCGCGACGAGCTCTACATCACGACCAAGCTCAACAACTCCAACCACCGGCCCGACGACGTACGCCGGTCCTTCGACGAGTCGCGCAAGCTGCTCGGGCTCGACCAGGTCGACCTGTTCCTCATCCACTGGCCGCTCCCCACCCAGTACGACGGCGACTTCGTCTCGACCTGGCAGGCAGTGTCGGCGCTGGTGACCGACGGGGCTGTGAAGTCGGTCGGCGTCTCGAACTTCCAGCCCGCGCACCTCGACCGGATCATCGACGAGACGGGCGTGATCCCGGCCGTGAACCAGATCGAGGTCCACCCCTACTTCGCCAACGACGCGGCCCGCGAGGGATCCCACCGCCACGGCATCAAGGTCGAGGCCTGGGCTCCGATCGCCAAGGGCAAGGTCCTCGACGACCCGGTGATCACCGAGATCGCCGCGGCGCACGGCCGGCCGCCGTCGCAGGTGACCCTGCGCTGGCACATCGAGCGTGGCGACATCGTGTTCCCGAAGTCGATGCACCAGGAGCGGATGCGCGAGAACTTCGACATCTTCGACTTCTCGCTCACGCCCGAAGAGGTCACCGCGATCACGGCCCTCGACCGTGGCGAGGCCGGCCGGACCGGCCCGAACCCGGACGTCTTCGACTGGATCCCTGGCTGACCTCCGACAATGGACGCGTGCCCCCAGCCGACTCCTCCACCTTCCGGCTGCGGGACATCTGGCTGACGGCGTACGGCCCCACGATCGTCAATGCCACCGGACACGGGGCGGTGCTCCCGATCCTGGCCCTGCGGGCGCGCGACCTGGGGGCCGACGTCAGCACCGCCGCCCTCGTCGTGGGTCTCCTCGGCATCGGCCAGCTGCTCGCGTCGCTTCCCGCGGGAGCGCTGGTGGCCAGGATGGGCGAACGCCGGATGCTCTTCTGCTGCGGACTGGTCGACTGCGCCGTGATGGTGGCGGCCGCATTCAGCCCGTCGGTGCTGCTCCTGGGACTGGCGGTGGTGCTGAGCGGGATGACCTGGTCGGCGTTCCTGCTCGCCCGGCAGGGGTTCATGATCGAGGCAGTGCCGCCCACGCACCGCGCTCGGGCCCTGGCGGCGCTGGGCGGGTCCCACCGCGTTGGCATCCTGATCGGCCCGCTCCTGGGTGCCGGACTGATCCACGTGTTCGACCTCCGGGCGGTCTTCCTGCTGGCCGCCACGTTGTCGTTCACGTCCGGCCTGATGGCCCTGCTGATGCCCGACCTGGGGTCGGAGTCCCGCAGCCAGCAACGAGAGACGGGGCACGTCAGCGTCCGGTCGGTCCTCGTCGCCCACCGGCGCCTGCTGCTGACCCTCGGGGTCGCCGTGATCCTGATCTCGGCATCGCGCTCGGTGCGCAACGGCTTGCTGCCGCTGTGGGCCGACCACATCGGTCTCAACGCCAGCACGACGTCGTTGATCTTCGCTTTCGCCGCCGCGGTCGACATCGCGTTCTTCTTCCCCGGTGGCTGGCTGATGGACCACTACGGCCGCACAGTGGTCGCCGTACCGGTCGTGCTGTCGGTGGGCATCGCGGCCCTGCTGCTCCCGCTGACGCACTCGGCACTGACGGTCAGCGCGGTGGTGGCCCTGATCGCCCTGGGCAACGGGCTGGGCTCCGGCATCGTCATGACGTTGGGCGCCGACGCGGCACCGATCGAGGGAAGGTCGCAGTTCCTCGGTGGCTGGCGACTCTGCGGCGACCTCGGCATCTCCGGCGGTCCGCTGCTGGTGTCAGCCATCGCCGCGGTGGCCCCGCTGGCGACGGCGTGCCTGGTGATCGGCGGGCTGGCCCTGCTCGGCACCTGGTGGGTGGGCTACTGGACCCACGATGCCGACGTACGCCGGCTCGCGACCGCGCGGAACGACGTCAGCCGATGACGACCCGCACGTCGTTGGACGTCGCGCCGTTGGCGGTGTCGATCACCCGGAAGCGGTTGAGGCCGGGCTGGCTGGTCTGCACGTAGGTCGAGAACGTCTCGTCGCTCACCGAGATGGGCACCGGGAAGTCCGCCCACTTGCCACCCTCCAGTCGCTGCACCTGCAGGATCGCGCCCTCGCCGCCGGGATAGACGCCGGTGAGGTCGATCTGGTCCATCGGGCCGACGGCGGTCTGCCCGGCGGACAGCGAGATCAGGTTCTCCGGCTTGGTGCTCTCCGACTCCTCGATGTCACCCGTCTCGGGGCCGCTGGTCGGGTCGGACTCGAGCGTCACCAGCGGGCCCGATGGCGACGCCGTCCGCTCGGGGTGGGGCAGGACCAGCGTGTCGCCGGAGGTGGCATCGTCGTCGGCAGTGCCGTCGTCGTTGATGCCGAGCACCTTGGTCGCGGCCAGGGCGCCGCCGCCGAGGATCAGACCGACCACGACCGCAACGCCGATGAGCGCGAGCAGCCCGGTGAGCACCGGGTGCTCACCACGCTTGGTCGGAGTCGGATCCTGATCGGCCATGGACCTATTGTCCCTCAGCGGGGCTCCAGGACCACAACGGGGATGATCCGGTCGGTCACGGCCTGGTAGTCCGCGAAGTCGGCGTACAGCGCGACCAGGCGGGGCCACAGATCGGCCCGCTCGTCGGCCTCGGCGACCCGCGCGCGCACCTGTCGCACCCCCTCGCGTCGCAGCCGCACGCTGGTCTCGGGGTGCGCGACCAGGTTGTGGAACCACTGCGGGTCCTTCGGCAGCCCGCCCTGCGAGCCGACGACGACCAGGTCAGGCCCGTGATCGAGGTAGAGCAGCGGGGTCGTGTAGTTCTCCCCCGACTTGCGGCCGATGTGGTCCAGCAGCAGCGTCGGCACCGGCTTGCGGAACCCGGCTCCGATCCGCCACTTGCTCCCGATCCGCCCGTTGGTGAGCCGGAACGCCTTCACCTGGAGCCGGGCCATGGTCTTGATCACCTTCGGCACGACCGGGTGGGCGAGCTGCTCCTTGCGCTTGGCGAGCTCCTCCGGGGTCACAATCCTCTCCCTAAATCCCACGCCGCCAGACGACCTCTTCGTGGAGCTTGCGGCTGCGCCAGCCATCCGGCGTACGCACGAGCGTGTGGTGGTAGATCCCGCCGAACTCCACGATCTTCTCGCCCCCTTGCCCGTCGTCCATCGGCATCGGGTTGTGGAAGTACGCCGAGCACGTGGCCTCGTCGCCGGTGACGGCGATGTCGAGCTGGCCCAGGGTGTGCATCCGCTTCGGGAAGAACGCCGGCAGCATCTCGGCCAGCCACGGCTTCACCTCGGGGAAGGCGGCGGCGATCCCGCCGGACTCGGTGTAGTCGATCGCGGCGTCCGGCGTGAAGACCGTGTCGAGCCTGTCCCAGTCGCCGGTGTCGATGGCCCGGGTGTAGCGGATGAGCACATCGGTGATCTCGAGCCGGTCGCTGATCTGTTGGAGGTCCACCGCTGAACTCTGGCACAAAACTGAAACACGTTCTAGTCTGTGGGAATGCGATTTTCGTACGCCGAGGCGATGACCCAGGCGGAGTACTACGCGCCGCTCGCCCAGGCCGCCGAGGCGGCCGGCTACACCTCCATGACCGTGGCCGACAGCCTGATCTACCCGAAGGACTCCGACTCGAAGTACCCCTACACCGACACCGGTGACCGGGAGTTCCTGGACGGCAAGGAGTTCGTCGAGTGCATGATCCTGTGCGCCCACCTCTTCGCCGTGACCACGACGCTGCGGCTGACGCCGTTCGTGCTCAAGCTGCCGGTCCGCCCGCCGGTGCTGGTGGCGAAGCAGGCCTCGTCCCTGGCCTTCCTCTCCGGCAACCGGCTCGGTCTCGGCGTCGGCATCTCGCCGTGGCCCGAGGACTTCGCCAACCTCGGCGTCGACTGGGCCAAGCGCGGCAAGCGGATGGACGAGTGCATGGACATCCTCCGCGGCCTCACCACCGGTGAGTTCTTCGGATACAAAGGTGAGTTCTACGAGGTCGACGAGCTCAAGCAGTGCCCCGGCGCCAGCGAGAAGATCCCGCTGCTCGTCGGCGGCCATGTCGATGCCGCGCTGCGCCGCGCCGTGCTGAAGGGTGACGGCTGGATGCACGCCGGCGGCGACGGCGAGGAGCTGGACCGGCTGCTCACCCGGCTGGCCGAGATCCGCAAGGAGGAGGGCGACACCCGCGACGACTTCGAGGTGCACGTGATCTCCTACGACGCCTACGACCTCGACGGCATCAAGCGCCTCGAGGACAAGGGCGTCACGGACTGCATCGTCGGCTTCCGGGTGCCCTACATCAAGGGACCCGACACCGAGCCGCTGGACAAGAAGATCGACAACCTCAACCGCTACGCCGAGTCGATCATCCACAAGGCGGGCTGAGGTGAGCGAGAGCCTCAATCTCACGAAACCGCTGCAGGACGCGATCGCGGAGGCCGAGGAGCTGATCGCCAACGCGCCGTTCATCCGCACGGAGCAGGACCGGCTCGAGGGCTATGACTACCTCGCGGGACGGATCCGGATGGCCATGCAGATGGCCTTCGACTACGACCTCGACCGGCCGATCTTCATCAACCCCACCCACCAGTTCTCGCGCCAGGGGCTCGACAACCCCGACGCCGTCTACTTCAACGCCTACCTCCGAGAAGGGGTCGAGTACGTCGTCCGCGGCCGTCGCGGCACCAGCGCCGACCTGTCGTTCCAGGTGATGGGCGGCACCTACAGCGCCGACTCGGCCGCCACCTCGCTGATGGCGTTCGACGACCGCGAGCTCGAGGTCGCCGACGACGGCACCTTCGAGTTCACCTACACCGCCGAGCCGGGCGCCAAGACCATGATCGTGCGCGAGGTCTTCAACGACTGGGACGCCGAGGAGCGCGGCACGCTCACCATCGAGCGGCCCGACACCATCGACCAGCCGGCCAAGCCGCTGACCGAGAAGCTGCTGGCCCGCAAGTACGAGGTGGCCGCGCGCAGCCTCGTCGGCAGCATCCAGACGTGGTTCGCCTTCCCCCAGTTCTTCCAGTACAAGGAACCGGTCAACACCCTGACCGCGCCGCAGTCGACCCCGGGCGGCCTGGCCTCGCAGCGGTCGTCGATCGGCCACTACGAGCTCGCCCACGACGAGGCGATGGTCGTCACCGTGCCGGAGTGCACCGACTGCTCCTACCAGGGGATCCAGATCGGCTCCGACTGGTACGCCTCCACCGACTACGAGACCCACCAGACCTCGCTCACCAAGGCCCAGGCCGTCACCGACCCCGACGGCAAGATGCGGTTCGTCGTCTCCGAGGGCAACCCTGGCATCGCCAACTGGCTCGAGACCACCGGCCACCGCACCGGCTCGATGATGCTGCGCTGGCAGCGCCTCGAGCGCGATCTCACCCAGGAAGCCGACGGCCCGACCATCGAGATCGTCAAGCTCGCCGACGTACACCAGCACCTGCCGCACTACACCCCCATCACCACCGAGGAGTACGCCGAGCGCATCGCCGCCCGGCAGCGCTCCGTAGCCCGAAGGATGATCTCTTGAGCACCGACCTCGGTTACGCCGAAGCCCACGACACCTCGATCGAGGAGCGCTACCAGCCGGTCCCCCTCCTGAAGGGCAGGGTCATCGTCATCTCGGGTATCGGCCCCGGGCTCGGCCGCTCCCTGGCCGTGGAGGCCGCCAAGATGGGTGCCGACCTGGTGATCGCCAGCCGCACGGAGTCGCGACTCCACGAGCTCCAGGCCGAGCTCGAGGGACACGGCGTCAAGGTCGTCAGCGTGGTCACCGACGTGACCGACGAGGACTCGCGGGTCAACCTGCGGGACAGGACCCTCGAGGCGTTCGGCCGGGTCGACTGCGTCATCAACAACGCGTTCACGATCCCGCCGATGGACCCGATCACCCAGATCGAGCCGCGCAAGCTCGCCAAGGTCAACGAGACCAACGTCTTCGCGCCGCTGCGGCTCTCCGCCCTGTTCGCCGACGCGCTGTCGGAGAGCAAAGGGTCGATCATCATGCTCAACTCCTGCGTCGCGTTCAGCTCGCAGCCGGAGTACGCCGGCTACAAGCTGTCCAAGGGGGCGCTGGAGCACCTCGCCTCGTCACTCGCCACCGAGCTCGGCCCGCGCGGCATCCGGGTCAACAGCGTGGCGCCGTCGTACATCTACGAGGACGTCAACCGCGGCTATTTCGACTACCTCGCCGCCGTCGAGGGCAAGACCCACGAGGAGATCTACGTCGACCGCGCCGGCCCGACCGACCTCAAGCGGCTCGCGTCGTCGGAGGAGGTCGCCCGCGCGACGCTCTTCCTGGCCAGCGACCTCGCATCGGCCGTCACCGGCCAGATGCTGACCGTGGACTGTGGTGAGTTCCACGACTGACAACATCATGGTGCGCGAGCGTCCGGATGTCGGCTCCTACGACGACATCGTGGCCGCGGCCGTGCGCACCACCGGCATGAGCGACTTCGGTGGCACCGCCCACGAGGAGGGGCTGCGGGTCCTGACCGAGGACCTCTCCTCGCCCGAGGCCGGCCTGACGCCGCGCGGCAACTACTTCCAGCGCTCGGAGGTGAAGTCCGCCCTGGTGGGCGTGCTGCTCACCCAGGCGCAGTTCACGGCTCATCCCGAGCACGCCGACGTACCGATCAAGCACCCGATCTTCGTGATGGGCCTGCCGCGCACCGGCACCACCGCGCTGCACCGGCTCCTGCACGCCGACCCGCAGGCGCAGGGGCTGGAGATGTGGCTGACGCAGTACCCCCAGCCGCGGCCGCCGCGCGAGACCTGGGAGTCCGACCCGATCTTCACTGCCATGCAGACGGCCTTCACCGCGCACCACGTCGAGAGCCCCGAGTTCATGGGCATCCACTACATGGATGCGACGACCGTCGAGGAGTGCTGGCGGCTGCTGCGGCAGACCGGCAAGTCCAACTCCTACGAGTCGCTGGCCAACCTGCCGCGCTACACGGAGTGGCTGCAGGGCCAGGACTGGACCGACGCCTACGCGCGCCACAAGCAGAACCTCCAGCTGGTCGGCCTCAACGACCCCGAGAAGCGCTGGGTGCTCAAGAACCCCTCGCACATGACCGCGCTCGACGCCCTGATGGCGGTCTATCCCGACGCGCTGATCGTCTACACCCACCGCGAGCCGGTGACCTGCATCGCCTCGTCGTGCTCGCTCTCGGCGGAGACGACGGTCGGACACTCGGACACCTACGTCGGCGGCGTCATCGGCCACACCCAGCTCGACCTGTGGTCGCGGTCCTTCCACGCCTTCCACGACGCCCGGCCGAAGTACGACCAGACGCAGTTCGCCGACGTGGCGTTCCAGGACCTGCTCGCCGACCCGATCGGCACCGCCCGCGGCATCTACGAGCAGTTCGGCCTCGACTGGACTCCGGAGGCCCAGACCGCCATCGAGGAGATCGACCGCGAGTCCAGGCAGGGCTCGGCCAAGCCGTCCCACAAGTACGACCTCAAGGACTACGGCCTCACCGAGGACCAGGTCCGCCAAGCGTTCGACAGATAGGACCACCGTGAACAGCAAACGCATCGTCGTCTGGGGCACCGGCGTGGTCGGCAAGATGGTGATCGCCGAGATCGTCCGGCACCCCGTCTTCGAGCTGGTCGGGGTCGGCGTCTCCAACCCCGACAAGGTGGGCCAGGACGCCGGCGAGATCTGTGGCATCAAGACCACCGGAGTGATCGCGACCGACTCGGTCGACGAGCTGATCGCCCTGAAGCCGGACGCCGTCGTGCACTACGGCCCGACGGCCCAGCACGCCGAGGAGAACATCCGGGTGATGTCAGCGTTCCTCCGCGCCGGCATCGACGTCTGCTCCACGGCGATGACCCCCTGGGTGTGGCCCGGCATGTCGCAGAACCCCGCGAACTGGATCGACCCGATCACCGAGGCCTGCTCCGAGGGCGGGGCGTCCTGCTTCACCACCGGCATCGACCCCGGCTTCGCCAACGACCTGTTCCCCCTGACCCTGATGGGGCTGTGCGGCGAGGTCCGGTCGGTGCGCGCGTCCGAGCTGCTCGACTACACCGACTACGAGGGCGACTACGAGGACGAGATGGGCATCGGCCGCTCGCCCGACTTCACTCCGCTGCTCGAGATCCCCGACCTGCTGGTCATGGCGTGGGGTGCCACCGTGCCGATGATCGCGCACGCCGCCGGCATCGAGCTCGACGAGATCACCACCACCTGGGAGAAGTGGGTGACCCCCGAGGAGCGCAAGACCGCCAAGGGCGTGATCAACGCCGGCGAGGTCGCGGCGATCCGGTTCACCATCAACGGCATCCACGACGGCCGGGAGGTGATCTCGCTCGAGCACGTCAACCGGATCGGGCTGGATGCCGCACCCGACTGGCCCGCGGGCTCCGCCGACGACGTCTACCGCGTCGACATCGACGGCTCGCCGTCGATCAGCCAGGAGACGGCGTTCCGGTTCACCGACGGCTCTGGGCGCGCCCCCGCGGTCGCCGGTTGCCTGGCCACCGGGATGCGCGCCCTCAACGCCGTCCCGGCCGTCAACGACCTACCGTCCGGCTGGGTGACAGCGCTGGACCTGCCCCTGATCCCGGGCGTCGGCACCATTCGCTGACGCTCCCGTCCACAGGCGCCGACCGCCCTGGTTTGGGGCACCGGCCGTGCCGAGCAGGGTCCCGCCATGGCAACCGACCTTGGCATCGCCCTTCCACCGAGCTGGCGGCGTACGACGGCGCCCGACCGCGGCGTCCTCGTCGCGGCCAGCGCACCCATGCCCGTCAGCGGCTTCCGACCCGAGGTCGTGCTGCGCTGCGACTCGGCCCGCGCTGACGAGCTGGCCGACCAGCTGCACGACTTCGCGATCGAGGACGAGGACGAGTTCGACCTGTTCGGCCACGACGTCTCCTACCGGCGCTTCGCGCACCGGGTCGGTGGAGTCGACGTGCTGTGCGACGAGTGGTCGTGGCACGCCGACGGCCTGGACGTCACGCTGACCTGCTCGGTCGCCCGCCAGGACTACTGGGACTACTGCGACGTGTTCGAGACCATCGCCGAGACCGTGGACCTGGGACCGCGGGCGGCCTGACCGCCCGCGGACCCTGTCGTCCTAGCCGACGTAGACCGCGTGATCATCCGCCGGCAGGTAGTCGGCGTTGCCCACGAAGTGGCCGTCGAACCCACCGTTGACGATGACACCCGGCATCAGGTTGGAGTTGCTGCACTGGACCTGCCCGCTGCTGTTGGTGATCCCGGAGCAGATGAAGTTCTCGGCGGTCCCGATCGTCTGGGAGGTCGAGAACGTCACCGTCTGCCCGGAGAGCGGAGCACCATCGTTGCCGGTCAACGTCGCGCGGACCCGGCCACCGTTGTCACCGAGCACCTCGATCACGTTGTTGACCGCGAGGGTGCTCACCGCTCGCTGCACGACCTGGGCGTACGCCGCCGAGGAGCTACCGCCGTACGTGGCATCCCCGGAGTACGTCGCCTTGATCTCGTGCGTGCCACCGGACAGCGAGTCGAGGGTGATCGATGCCTGACGTTGACCACCGACGGTGGTCACCGGCGCCGTGCCCAGCACCGCGCCGCCCTCGGTGAAGGTGACCGTCCCGGTCGGGCTCCCCGGCGCCGAGGCCGTGGGCGTGACCACTCCCGTCAAGGTCACTGCGTCACCGAACGTCGACGGGTTCTTCGACGACTGGATCCCGGTGACGGTGGCCACCTGGCCGACCGACTGCGCAGTCGTGTCCTGGCTGCCCGTGAAGTTGAAGTTGCCGACGTACACCGCCCGGAGAGAGTGCGTACCCGGTGAGAGGGTCGAGGTCACGAACGTGGCCTGTGACGTGCCCGGGCCCGAGGGGCTCAGGCTGGTCGCGCCGACCAGCACCGATCCTTCCCAGATCTGGACGACACCGGACGGCTGACCGGTCGCGGGTGCGACGGACTTGACGGTCGAGGTGAACGTGACGGGCTCACCGGGCACCGAGCTCGGGTTGCTGGAGGCCAGCGTGGTCACCGAGGAGCCCTTGGTGATGCCCTGCCCGACGCCGGCGTCGAGGAGACCAACGCTGGTCACGAAATTGGGGTCACCGCTGTAGGTGGCCCTGATCACGTACGTGCCTGGAGACAGCGACGCGAACTCGGGACTGGTCGCCGCTCCGCCGGACAAGGTCACCGGTCCGCCGAGGTTCGCGCCGTTGACGCTGAACCTCACCGTGCCGGTCGGGAGACCGGCTCCCGGGGCCACCGGGAGGACCGTGGCCGAGAACGTGACCGGCTGACCCGTCTGCGCCGGGTTGTTCGACGAGACCACCACGGTCGAGGTCTGTGCCCGGTTGACCTTCTGGATGACCGAACTGTTGCTGCCGAGGAAGTTGCCGTCACCCGAGTAGGTGGCGGTGATGGCGTGCTGGGAGACCGACAGGCTCGACGTGGTCACCGACGCCTGGAAGTTCGTGCCCGAGTTGACCGGGAACGTGCCCAGCGGAGTTGCTCCATCAGCGAACGTGATCGTTCCCGACGGTGCTCCGGCGCCGGGACCCGACACCGAGACCGTGGCGGTGAAGGTCACCGGCTGGCCGTAGACCGAGGGCGACCCCGACGTCACCACCGCAGTGGCGGTCGCGGCCTGGTTGACCTGCTGGGTCACCACGTTGGAGTTGCTGAACTTGAAGTCGTCGTTGCCGCTGAAGAACTTGGCAGAGACCGTGTGGCTCCCGATCTCGAGGTTCGTCAGCGGGAGCTCGGCCACGCCGCCGGCGTCAGTCGACACCGCGGCGCCGAAGGGCACTCCGTCGACCGAGAACTGGACGATGCCCTCGGGCGTGCCGGAACCGGGCGCGTTGGTCGTGACCTCGGCGCGCGCGACCACTGGCTGGCCGAACACCGACGGGTTGGGCGACGTCGAGAGCGCGGTCGTGGTCGATGCGGCGACCACATTCTGGTCCAGGCCGTCGCTGCTACCTGCGAACCCGGCGTCTCCGCTGTAGACGGCGGTCACTAGGTGCGTGCCGAAGTGGTGGCTGATGCCGGGCGAGGTGGCGACGCCACCCTGCACCGGCTGCGGAGCACCGAAGTCGACGCCGTTGACGGCGAACTGGACGGTGCCGCCCGGATCGCCGGCACCCGGGCCGACCGCCGTCACCGCGGCGGTGTAGTTCACGGTCTGACCCGCGACCGCCGTGGGCGATGACGAGGTCAGGTCGACCGCCGTCTCAGACAGGTCGACACCATGCGACAGGGTGGCCGACGAGCTGGAGGCGAAGTCGGTCGTCGCGCCGTAGACGGCCTCGATGTCGTGGTTGCCGACGGTCAGACTCGAGACGGTCAGCGTGGCCGTGTCTCCGACCAGCGGCCGTGCCGTGCCGAACGGCGCACCGTCGATGTTGAACTGGACTCCGCCGGTCGGCTGGCCGGCGCCGGGTGCGACGACCGAGACCTGCGCGCTGAAGGTCACCGCCTGCCCGAAGCGGGTGGGTGAGCCGCTGCTCGTGAGGACTGTGCTGGTCGCAGCCCGATCGACCACCTGGCTCTTGGCCGCTGCGGTGCTGGGCTCGAGGTTGTCGTCGCCGCTGTAGACCGCACCGATCAGGTGGGTGTCGGTGCTCAGCGTGCTGGTGCTGACCGACGTGGCTACGCCGCCGGCCCCGACCGGCACGGGCGCACCGAAGTCGGAACCGTCGACGGTGAACTGCACGGTCCCGGTCGGAGTGCTGGTGCCGTTGGTGGGCACGACCGCGGCCGTGAAGCTCGTGGCCTGGCCGTGCACGACCGGCGAGGGCTGGGTCAGGATGGTGGAGGTGGCGTTCTTGGTGACCGTGAACGGCACCGAGACCGACTTCGCGGCGTAGAACGGGGTGGACGCGAACGTCGCGGTGATGGTCGTGGTCCGCGGTGGTCCGTTCACCGCGATCCCGGTGCTGACCACACCTGCAGCGTTGGTGGTGCCACCCGCGGTGACCGGACCACCGGTGCCGCCGGCGAGGGTGAAGGTGACGGATCGACCGGGCAGCACCTGGGAGGCCAGGTTCGGGTCGGTCAGGATCGCGGACGCCCCGACGACGGTGTTCTGCGCTCCGGACGTAGCGCCCGTGTAGGCGAGGTCGACGACGTTGGCGATCGTGACCGGCACGTTGGTGGTCACCGGCGTTGGGTTGCTGCAGAAGAGCGTGCCGCTCCGCCTCGCCTCGACCACGCGCACCGTGTAGGCCCCGTTGGGATAGTCCTGGGTCTTGATGTCGACCGTCTTGGCGCCGGTGCCCTCCTGGAAGGACGTGTACACCGTGACGTTGGCCGAGTTGATCAGGCTGAACGTCACCCGCGGCTTGTTGCCGTTGACACACAGGCTGCCATCGCTGACGCCGCTGGAGCTCAGCGTCGCCTGGCCCTTGAGCACCGTATTCGCCGCAGGCGCGGTGACGGTCGCTTCGGCGGACGCGACGAAGCTGAGGGTGAACCCGAGAGCCAGTGCTACGACGGCCAGGGCCGCGATGAGTCGACGCACGATGGAACTTCCTTCTGCTGACGGGATCACTTGATGATTCCTGCCTTACCGGAGGAGGGAAGGTAGTTGGCATCACCGGCGTAGGTCGCCTTGTAGCCGTTGAAGAGGATGAGCTGGACCAGGAGGTGACTGGCACTGCAGTAGGCCTCACCGGTCGAGAACGTGGTCGACGTGCACACAGTGGCGCCCCCGACCGTGAACACGACCGGCACACCGGCGACGGGGCCGTTGGCCGAGGTGAGCGTCACCTTCAGCGTGCCGAGCGGGAGCCCTAGCGGAAGCAGCCTGACCACCGCCGCCTGGGCGTACATCGATGTCGCCTGCTTGGCCACCGTCACGGTCTTGACCGCCGACGAGCTGGGCTCGAACGACGAGGTCCCGGAGTAGACCGCCTTGATCGGGTGGGGTCCGGCGCCGAGGTTGCTCACGGTGAGGCTGGCGGTGGCGTTGCTGCCGGCCGCAGCGCTCACCGGCACGGTGGCCAGCGTGGTGCTGCCGTCGACGAAGCTCACCGAGCCGCCAGGGCTGCCCAGGGTGTTGAGCGCCGGGTCGACCGTCGCCGTGAGCGTGACCGGCTGGCCGAACGACGTCGCCGTCGCCGACGTGGCGAGCGTGGTCGTTGTGGCGACCTTCGCGACGTTCTGGGTGAGGGACCCCAGCGCGGGTGCGAAGTGCAGGTCACCGGAGTAGGTCACCGAGACCGGGTGGGCCCCAGGCAGGAGGTTCGCGACGGCGGGACTGGTCGCCACACCGTCGACGAGCTCCACGGCGTCACCGAGGGGCTGGCCGTCCACGTTGAACTGGACGAAGCCTGCCGGCGAGCCGGTGTCGGCCTGCAGGGAGGTGGCCGTCGCAGTGAACGTCACGGACTGGCCGTAGGTGCTCGCCGGCGCCGACGAGACGACATCCAGGTCGACGCCCGCGGAGGCCACGGTCTGGGTGATGATGTCGCCGCTGCTGCCGAAGCCGGCGTCAGGGATGAATGACGCGATCACCGTGTGGCTGCCGGGGTCCGGAGAGGCGATGAGCGTGCTCACTGCCGAGCCCTGTGCGTCGAGCGCGACCTGGCCGCCGAGGTTCGCACCGTCCACCGAGAACTGCACGAAGCCGGTCGGCGTGCTGCCGTTGTCGGCCTCCACGGTCGCGGTGAAGCTGATCAGCTCACCGAACACCGAAGGGTTCTGGGTCGAGCTGGCCACGGTTTCGGTCGGCACGATCGCGATACCCGCGATCACGGTGTGGCTGAGCGGCGCCGCCACGCTGGACTGGTAGGCGGCATCGCCGTCGTAGCTCGCGTTGACGCTGTAGGAGTCGGGCGCGAGGTCCGCTGTGGTGACCGACGCCGTGCTGCCACCGTCCTCGTCCGCGACGAGCGGTGCAGCTCCGATCGTCTCGCCGTTGCTGGTGAACACGATGGTGCCGGTCGGCGAGCCGGATCCCGGCGAGAGCGGCGAGACGTGGGCCTTGAAGGTCACGTTCTGGTCCTGGGCCGAGGGCGACGGGTCCGCGCTCAGGATCGTGGTCGTGGCGGCCTTGGTCACGTCCTGGGCGACCGAGCCCGACCCGTCCTCGTAGTTCGCACTTCCGCTGTACTCGACAGCCACGTTGTGGGCGCCCGCCAGCAGTGAGGTGAGCGGCGGGAAGGCGGCTGAGCCGCCGGTGAGGACCACTGGGTCGCCGACCGGGGAGCCGTCCACCATGAGCTGGACGCTCCCGTTCGGCGTACCTCCACCGGGAGCCACAGGGGAAACGCTCGCGGTGATGTTCACCGACTCACCGGACACCGTCGAGGTGTCGGACGACACGACGTCCACGTCCACCTCGGCCTTGGCGACCGTGAGGGTCTTGGGGGCGGCCGAGCTCACGCGGTAGGTGGGGTCGCCGGAGTAGGTCGCGACGATGCTGTGGCTTCCGACCCCGGGCGCCGGGATGGTCGTGCTGGCAGACCCGGCCACGAGCGGTGCACTGCCCAGCGTCGTCCCACCCTCCTTGAAGATGACCGAGCCGGTCGGCGTCGCACCACCGCCGGTCGCGGCGACCGTCGCGGTGAGGTCGATCGTCTGTCCATAGACGGCAGCCGCCGGGGAGACCCCGGACGTCGTGGTGGTTGCCAACAGCGGCGGGCGCACTAGGAACTCGACGCCGGCAGAGGCACTACTTGCGAAGTTCGTGTCCCCGAGGTACGTCGCCGTCACGACCTGGTTGCCGAGTGCGGTCGGGACGTATGCGGCGCTGGTCGCAGAACCGCCAGCGAGAGGCACAGCGGCGCCGAAGTTGGTGCCGTCGACCGCGAACTGCACGGAGCCGGTCGGGCTGCCGGCCAGCGTCGGGGTCACGGAGGCGGTGAAGGTCATCGGCTCGTTGATCGTGGCCGGCGACTCCGAGGGGATGACGTTCGTCGAGGTCGCGACCTTGGTCACGGTGAACGGCTTGGTGTCACTGGCAGCGGTCTGGGTGCCGGACTGGGCCACCGAAGCGGTGATGGTGGCCGAACGCGGAGGCCCCGGCACCGTGATCGTGGTCGACGCCACGCCGGATGCGTTGGTGGTGGCGCTGGCGGTGCCGCCACCGCTGATCGCGAAGGTGACGGTGCGGCCACCGACGGGTCCGCCGCCGAGGTCGGTGAGCTGCGCGCTCACGAGCCCCGGACCGCCTTGCATGGCGCTGGCGGGGCCGGTGTAGGTGAGGGTGGTGCAGTTCTGGTTGGTGACCACCAGCGTCTTCGCGTTGGTCGCGCCCGGCGCGGAGACGACGACGCCCCAGTTGGCCCGCGAGCCGTTCTTGGACAGCCCCTCGTTGTCCGCCGGCACGGTCAGCGGGATGCTGTAGTTGCCGTTGGCCGTGGTGTTCGCCGTGGCCGTGACTTCCTGCCCCGGGTTGATCTGGGACTGGTCGAGCCTCGCTGTGACCGGCACACCGGCCGCAAAGGTGCTCAGCTGGCCGGTGACCGCGACCTGACCGCCGGCGCAGGAGAGCGACGGCATGATGGTCTGGCTGATGGTGGTGGTCGGCGCCGGGATGGAGGCGCTGGTCAGGTTCCGAGTCAGCGTGAGGGCGGCTCCGTCCAGCGGCAGCTGGAGGACCTCGCGGGCGTCGTTCTTGAACGTCGGCGACCACCAGATGTTGTCGACGGTCTGGCCGTCGGCGCTGGACGCGCTGATCAGGTCAGTGGTGACGGTCCCGATACCGGGGTTGATCGTCGCCGAGCTGACGTTGACCGGCGCCTGGAAGGGCAGGGTGCCTGCGAAGGTGTCGGTGCCGCCGCCGTAGCTCCCGGCGTCGTAGGTGAAGCCCCCCGTGTAGTCGATGCTCTCGTTCATCTGCCAGTTGTCGCCGGCGTTGAGGGGGAAGTTGTGCGCTTTCCAGCTGGGCGACGGGTTGAGCTGCAGGTTGAGGGAGGCCGTGATCGGGGCCGAGATGATGACGACGGTCGCCGTGGCCTTGAGGTTCTGCGCCTGCGTCTCCTGAAGCAGAGCCAGGTCCGAGACGCGGACGAACCGGGTGCCGGTCACGGTGCCGGAGAAGCTGCCCAGACTGGCATTGCCGATGCCCTCGACCGCGGCCGTGCCGCTGCCGCCGGTGATCGTGCCGGTGATGTTCAGCCGGTACGCCTCGTGGCCCTCGAAGTCCTCGACGCCGGCCACGGTGTAGGTGAGGGACTCGTTGATCGTGACGTTGGCCTCCTCGGCCACGTACTTGAAACTGGTGGCGTAGGTCCACGACCACCCGTTGCTCCACGGCACGACGTCGTTGCCCAGCGCCTGGACGGCGTTGGCCGGCGCCACCGTTCCCCCAGCGGCGGCCAGCAGGCCGGCCAGCATCGCGATGATGCTCAGGAAGGTGAGTCGCGCACGAGATGTTCTGCGCGGGTGCCCGTTCGTCGTGCGTGCGGAATCGATCGTGGCACTTACGCGCATGTCCCATGTCCCTTTGCGTCAAGTCCCGAGAACGCGGGCGTGCGACGCCTGCGACCGTCGGATTCAAGCACCCCTTAAGAGGGGTCTCAATCGATGACTGGACCGGTGTAACCCGTTCGTAACCCGCGGGTTCCGGGCTCGTTGTCACCGGTTTCTGCTTGGGAGCGGCGAGACGATGAGGCATGGAACTCAGACCGACAACCATGGATCGTCTCGCGGTTGTGGGATGAGATCGGTTCATGACCGAGATCCTCGAGACCCTGCGCTCCCCAGTCCTGCTCACCGCCTCGCTCGCCTGCGGGCTGCAGGCCGGCACCTACTACACCTGGGCCTCCGGCGTGATGCCCGGCCTGGCCCGGGTCGACGACCGCACCTTCGTGCACGCGATGCAGCAGATGAACATCGCGATCGTGAACCCCGTCTTCATGCTCACCTTCATGGGTGCCCCGTTGCTGGCCGCGGCCGCCATCGCGACGACCGACGGGTCCGGACGGAAGTGGGCGATCGCCGGCGCGGCCTTCGCCCTGGCCACCGTGGTGATCACGGTCGCCGGCAACATCCCGCTCAACGACGCGATCGACGCAGCAGGGCCGATCGACAAGATCGCCGACCTGGGTGCGGTGAGAGTGGCCTTCGAGTCGGACTGGGTGCGCCTCAACATCGCTCGCGCCGTGACCTCCACTGCCTCGCTGGGCTGCCTGGTCTGGGCGGCCCTGAGGCACTAGCTCTCGCCGGCCGCCCTGCGGGCCTCCCGCTCGGCGACCGCGTGCTCGTCGGTGCGGGCGTCGTAGGACCAGAAGTCGCGGAGCATCGCGGCGGTTACCGCGACCCCGGCGACACACGCGAAGCCACCACTGGCGATGGCGCCCCGCACCGACCACAGGTCGGCGGTGAGGCCCGCCCGCACCTGGCCGCCGAGCGGGCCGACGGAGTAGGACAGCATCTCGATCCCGGCCAGGCGGCCGCGCATCGACTCGGGGATGGTCTGGTTCCACACCGTGCCGCGGAAGATGCCGGAGATCATGTCGGCTGAGCCGGCCAGCGTGAAGAAGACCAGCACCAGCCAGAAGCTCGGCATCAGGCCGGCCATGCCGATGCAGCCGCCGTAGACCGCCGCGGCGATCACGATCGCCCGGCCGTGGTGGCTGACCCGCGACGTCCAGCCACTCAGACCCGTCGCGACCATCGCGCCGACGGTCTCGGCGGCGTAGAGCAGTCCCAGCAGCTCAGGTCTCTCGAAGACCTCCTCCACCAGGGCCGGGAAGAGCACGACGGGCATCGCGAGCAGCATCGCGGCTATGTCGACCAGGTAGGTGCCGAGCAGGTCGCGGCGGCGCAGGGCATAGGTGAGGCCCTCGCCGATGCCGCGCAGGCTGGGCGGCGTGGTCTCGGCGCGGTGCGGGTAGCTGCCCATCGCGACATAGAGAAGGGTGGCGATGGCCAGGGCGACGATGTCGACCACGAAGCACCAGCCAATGCCGACGTAGGCGACCAGCAGACCGCCGACCAACGGCCCGACCAGTACGCCGACCTGCATCCCGAAGCTGGTCAGCGCCTGGGCTGCGGTGAGCTGGTCGTGCGGGACGGTGCGCGGCATCAGCGCCTCGCGGCTCGGTCGCTGCATCGAGCCGGCGCTCGCGAGCATCGCCGCGACCACGAAGATCAGCACGATGCTCGGGTCGTCGCGGAACGCGTTGACCGCCAGCACGGCGGTGAAGACCGCCTGGGCCACGCCCGTCCAGATCAGCAGCTTGCGCCGGTCGACGTGGTCGGCCAGCGCGCCGCCGTACAGGCCGAAGATGACGAGCGGCACCAGCTCGACCAGCCCGATCGCGCCGACCGCGAAGTTGGACCCGGTCAGCACGTAGACCTGGTAGGGGATCGCGACGTAGCTGACCATGCCGCCGAGGTAGAAGACGGTGCCGGCCATCAGCAGCAGCCGGAAGTCCTTCGACGCGCGCCACGGCGTCAGGTCCATGCGCAGCGCGCGCAGCCGGTCTCCCCAGGTCACCGGGGGAAACTACCGAGGGGAGACTCGGATCCGCGCACCGTTTTTCGGGACGCTGGTGATGTTGCGGACCTTGGGCACGTCGTCGCCGACGGCGGTCACGTCCCAGCGGCGGAAGACCTCGCGGAGCACCGCGACGCCTTCCATCAGGGAGAAGCCGGCGCCGATGCATCGACGGACGCCACCACCGAACGGGATCCAGGTGTTGGTGGGCGGGTTGCCCCCGAGGAACCGCTCGGGCCGGAACGTCCACGGGTCCGGGTGGTTGTCGCTCTTCTGGTGGGCCACGATGATCGACGGCCCGACCGTGGCGCCGGCGGGCAGGTCCACGCCGCCGATCGTGGCGGGCTTCATCAGGGTGCGCACCACCATCGGGATCACCGGGTGCAGCCGCATCGACTCCTTGAGCACCGCGTCGAGCCACGCGTCGCTGTCGGCATCTTGCCCGAGAGACGACCCAGCGTCGGCCGCCTCCTTGGTACGCCGCAGCAGCTCGGGTGAGCGACCGACCTCGTAGAGCGCCCAGGACAGCGCGGTCGCGGTGGTCTCGTGGCCGGCGAGCAGCAGCGTGATCAGCTGGTCGCGAAGCTCGGTGTCGTCGAGTACGTCGTCGGGGTGCGAGCCCTCCCCATCAGGCCCAGTGCCGGCCCGCAGCAGGCGCGACAGCACGTCGGTGCGGTCGTCGAGGTCGGTCGCGTCGCGGCGCTCACGGATCTCGGCGTACATCAGGCGGTCGAGCTCCTGCTGGTTCTCGATCGTCTGCTTCCACGGGCGGTAGCGCTGCAGCTTCGGGTAGGCCCAGCCGAGCAGGATCGCCGGGCTGATGTCGACGGTGGCGTTGATCCGCGGACGCAGTGCGGCCAGGCGGGTCTCGTCGCTGACGCCGTAGACGACGCGCAGGATCACCTCGAGGGTCAGCGCGTTCATCCGGTCGAGCGAGCGGAACTCCGTGCCCGGCTTCCACCGGGTCACCTCGTCGGCCGCGAGCTCGGAGATCATCGACTGGTACTCGCGCAGCGCGTGCCCGTTGAACGCCGGCATCAGCAGCTTGCGCGCCCGCTTGTGCTCCATGGAGTCCTGCAGGAGCAGAGAGTGCTCGCCCATGATCGGGCCGAGGATCGCGTTGCCCTTGCCGGCGTGGAAGACCTCGGGGTCGCCGGCGAAGATCTCCTTAGCGTGCTCGGGGCGGGTGAAGAACACCAGCGGACGACCACCCGGAGCCAGCCGCACCGTGAAGGTGTCGCCGTACTTCTTCCGCAGGTAGGGGTGGAAGCGGTGGCGGAACCGCAGCAGAGCCGCGGTCTGGGCCAGTGCCGGCCAGCCGGGTCCGGCCGGGAGCGACCCCCACTCCCTGGGCGTCGGGACGCCGCGACCGAGAGCGCTCATCCTCCGGAACCGCCGGTTGGTGAGCTCGAGGGTGTCCTCCAGGATGGCCACCGTCAGATCCTACGGACGTCGACCAGCTCGTGCACCGGGATGGGGTTGTCGCGCAGGGCACTGCAGGTCAGCCGCTCGGCGGGGTCGTGCCGCGTGGTCACCCGGACCGCGAAGCGGCTGCCGGCGACGTCGAACACCGCCTCGGTCAGCGCACCCTCCACCTGCCTCGAGACGAAGTTGACCGAGTCGTTGCGGGTCTCGGCGAGGTCGCGGCGCAGAGCGACCTCGGCGTACTGCGCAGCGGTCGGCAGCCCGGACCGCCCGCGCAGGTGGTCGAGGTCCAGCTCGCCGGCCGGAGTGAGCGCCCGCGACCGTGAGCGCGGTGACCGCGTCGATCCGGCCGTAGTAGAGGCCGTGCGGGAGCACCACCATGTTGCCGGCGAACCGGTCGCCACCGATGTGGGAGACCTCCCAGGTGTGGTCGCGGTGCGCTGCCTCCAGAGCAGCGGCGGCAGGACGCCCGCGCTCGGCGCAGCAGGTGTCGTGCTTGCCGTGGGTGCAGACGCAGAAGATCGACGACTCGTCGCGCTCCATGCCGCTGGACCGCCCGGCGCGGAGCCCGACCAGGTCCAGGTCGAGCACGTGGTGCAGGTCGGTCAGCGTGGCCGACTCCAGCCAGGGGCTGATCGGGTCGGCGTACGCCGCGAAGACCCGGTGGCCGTCGACGGCCGAGCGGTCGGGGCGCCGGATGAGCAGCGGTCGGACCCGCGCCGCCGCGGCCTGCTCGCGGATCCGGTCGCCGAGACCGTCGGGCAGCCGGGCGTCGCGCAGGGCGTCGGTGCCCCACGGCCCGGTGTCCTCGATCAGCAGGAAGGCGCGGATCGTCGACGCCGTGCCGGCGAGGGGCTCGTCGCGCAGCACGCTGGAGGCGGCGCACCGGAAGGGGGTGGTCACCTGACTTCGAGCAGCCCTTCGCGCACCAGGCGGCGGCACAGCACCAGGCGGCTCTCCTCGTCGAGCAGGTCCGCCAGGTCGGCCGGGCACAGCTCGGACCGCTCGCGGATCCGCTCGATCGCCGGCCGGACCCGGGCCGGCACGTCGAGCGAACGGTCGCCGAGCAGCACCTCGAGGCGGCCTTCGTCGCTATCGATGAGCACGCAGGGATGGCCGGCGCGGCGGCGCAGCACCGACTCGTCGGTGAGGTCGCGGACCGCGAGGACGTCGGTGAGGCCGCCGGGCAGGCGGGGGCTGCGGCCGGTCAGGAAGCGGCGTACCTCTGCCTCGACGGCGAGCCGCGGGTCGGCGCCGACGATGGACGCGGCGACGTCACCGAGGCGACCGGCGAGGGCGGCGGCCAGCTCGGCCGGGTCGTCGAGGTAGCCGGCCGGCAGGTGGTCGTCGGGCACCTCGTCGAGCACGCGACTCGATGGTGCGGCGGATCAGGCCGCGCCAGGTGAGCTGGTTGATGCCGAGGGTGACGTGGAGAGAGACGGTGTCCTGGGCGCGGGCGGCGTGCGGGGTGCCGGTGGGGAGGTACATCGACAGACCCGGCTCGAGCCGGATGTCCTCGACGCCGTCGGGCGTGTGCACCTCCCACTGCTTGTGGCCGGCGGTCTGGAAGACGAACACGTCGTGGGTGTCGGTGTGTACGGCGAAGCCTTGGGAGCCGGGCGGAGTGAGGTAGGCGTTGGCCTGACAGGGATGGCCGAGCTCGAGCTCGAGCTCGGCGATCAGCTGGGTCAGCGGTGGCCAGTAGCGATGCATCCCCTGGAAGACGATGGTCGCGCCGTCGTCGAACAGCGCCAGTGCCTTGCGCGGGTCGACCAGGCCGGTGAGCTGCTTGCCGGCCAACGTCGCGTTGCGCGTGTACGCCGACTCCGGCAGCACCGAGCCGTCCTTGGCCAGCCGCACCGACGGAGTCCGGATCGCGGTTGAGGTGAGCAGGTGGTCGGCGTCGTCGAGGGACAGCAGACCGACCAGGTCGGCGGGGTCGGCCTGGTGGAGATGAACGCGGGACGCCCAGACCTTTGTCAGAAAGGTCTGGGCGTCACCGCTGAGCAGAGAGAGTGCGGTCAGGACGCGTCGCCGTCGGTGGTGTCGGCTGCGTCGCCGTCGGTGCCGTCAGCGTCACCGCCGTCGGTGCCGTCGGAGTCACCGCCGTCGGTGCCGTCGGAGTCACCGCCATCCGTGCCGTCGGAGTCTCCGCCATCCGTGCCGTCGGCGTCGCCGCCACCACCGAGACCCCCGTCTCCGGCTGGTGCGGTGCTCATGTCGTCGTCGCTCAGAGGCTCTTCGGGTGTCGTGGTCATGCGTCCTCCTCTAGTCGGGTGAAGCCAACGTACTCAGGTGCCCTGACCGGGGAAATCCATGCCCGGACAAACCTCAGCCGAGGAGCCCGCGCCGCCGGGCGATCGCGGCCGCCTCGGTGCGGCCGGCGGCGCCCAGCTTGCCGAGGATGTTGGACACGTGGACGCTCACCGTCTTCGCGCTGATGAACAGCTGCTTGCCGATCTCGCCGTTGCTGCGGCCTTCGGCGACCAGCGCCAGGATCTCGGCCTCGCGCGCGGTCAGGGTGTCGGAGGTCGAGGAGTCGCTCCTGCTCGCGCTGCTGCCGATCGACTTCAGCTCGTCGAGCATCGGCTTCGCGCCGAGTGACTTCGCGGTCGCCCGGGCCAGGTCGCCGAGCTTGCGGGCCCCGGCGGTGTCGCCGGTGGCGCGCAGGATGCCCGCCAGCGTCACCCGGACCTGCGCCAGCTCGGCGACGTGCCCGAACTCCGCGAACAGGTGCTCGGCCTCGCGCCAGGTGTCGACCAGGACGTCCTGGGGCGGGGCGTCGACCCCGGCCAGCCAGCGGCCACGCAGGGTCTCGGCGTCGAGCAGCTTCGACCAGGCCCGGCCCTCGGGTCCCCAGAAGCCGGACGGGTCGGTGTAGCGGTCCAGGACGGTGACGCCGTCGAGGTGGAGCCGGTCGATGTGGCCGGCCCACTCCTCCCGCTCGCCCGCAGGGATCTGCGGCAGCGCCCGGCTGATGGCGTCGAGGGTGACGGCGGCCAGCCGGATCCGGGCACCGAACCACTCGTGCCAGATCTTGCTCAGCACGCCCACGCCGTCCTGGTACGCCGCCAACGCAGCCTTCGCGTCGCCGCGACGGCCGGCCGAGCGGATCGCGAGGTCGGCGGCGTGGATGGCCACGCTGCCCTCGCGCTCCCAGTAGCCGCGCAGGCGGGCGAGGCGGTCGTCGATGTCGGTGCCGCGGCCGAAGAGGACCGAGAGGCGGATGGGTTCGAGGATCGCGCGCGGGATCACCGGCGCACCGTCCTCCTGGCTGATCTCGGTCAGCCGGATCGCCTCGTCCCACTCGCCGGTGACGACCTTGACCCAGGCCAGCTGCCAGCGAGCCTCGAGGCAGAACGGCGCCCAGGGCAGCCCGGCCTCGACGCCGCGCTCGGTGGCCGAGCGGAACCAGCGGTCGGCCTCGGCCCACTCGGCGGCGTCCTCGTGGGAGCGACCGAGGAGGTAGCGCCCACGCAGCTCGGCGTGGAGGGCGCCGGTGCGCTCGGCCCGCTCGACCGCGTCGGTCAGGGCCGCGCGCAGCGCCTCGCGCGGGCCGGACTTCTTCAGGCCGCTGAGCGTGGTGATGATCTCGGAGACCAGCATCGGCATGTCGAGGCGCTCGGCCAGCGTCAGCGCCTCCATGCCGGTCGTCTGCGCGTCCTCGGGGTCGCCGAACCAGCCGAGGATCTGCGCGTGCGTCGCAAGCACCTTGGCCCGGAGCCCGCTCTCGCCCTCGGGCGACAGCGCGACCGCCTCGGCCGAGAGGGGCAGCGGGTCGATCGGGGTCTCGATGATCATCAACGCCCGGGCGTAGGCGCTCAGCATCCGCGGCCGCCAGGTCGGCGGGACGTCGGTGGAGGGGAGCCGGTCGAGCTGCTCGCGGATCACGGCCGCCGCGCGCTCGGGGTCACCGCTGGCACTGAGCGCCTCGGACGCGTTGACGGTCAGCTTGGACAGGTCGATGTCGAGGGCCTCGCAGCGGGCCGGGTCGGAGAGCAGCTCCAGCGCCTGCTCGAAGTGGTGGGCGGCCTCGTCGGGTCCGCCGACGGAGAGTGCCTCGTTGCCCGCCTCGATCGACGCGGTCAGCGCGGTGTCGAGGTCCATCGCCTTGCGGGCATGCAGCGCGAGCTCGGCGGCGGTGCCGCGCACCGTGCCGTCGCTGAGGGCGGCGGCGTACTGCGAGTGCAGCCGGACCCGCTCGCCGGGCAGCAGGTCGTCGTAGACCGCCTCGCCGAGGAGTGCGTGGCGGAAGGAGTAGGAGCCCGCGCCGGCGACCAGGACGTTCATCTCGACGGCCTTGCGGATGCCTTCGTCGAGGCCGTCGGCACCGAGGCCGGACGCAGCCACGAGCAGGTCGTGGCTGACCTTGCGACCGGCGACGCTCGCCACCCGCACCACCTGGCGGGAGTTGTCGTCGAGCCGGTCGAGCCGGACGAGCAGCACGTCGGCGAGGTCGTCGGGGAGCCAGCGGCCGGCACCGGAGGCGACCAGCTCCTCGACGAAGAACGCGTTGCCGTCGGCCCGGCGGATGATGTCGATGAGCTCGGTCTCGTTGACGTGGCCGGAGGCGAGCGCGGCCACCAGCTCGCGCACCGACGACTCGGACAGCGGGCTGAGCTGGAGCCGGTCGACCCCGCGCAGCCGGGCCCACTCGGCCACCTGCTTGCGCAGCGGGTGGCGACGGTGGAGGTCGTCGGAGCGGTAGGACGCGACGATCGAGACCTGGCCCGCGAACGGACGCTGGAAGAGGAAGCCCAGCATGTCGCGGGTCGACTGGTCGGCCCAGTGGACGTCCTCGATGACCAGCAGCACGGGAGCCTTCTCGGCTGCGGCTTCGAGTACGCCGTGGACGGCGTCGAACAGGTCGGCGCGGTCGAGCGAGCGGTGGAACGACTCGTCGTCGTCGGACTCGCCCGCGGACCGCACCCGGCGCCCTGGCTGGAGCCGAGCCAGGGCGGGGTGGACGGAGGCGACCTGGTCGACGACGTCGGGGAGCTCGGTGGCGAGGCGACCGAGCACCTCGGAGAACGGGAGGTAGGGCAGCGCGCTGTCACCGAAGTCGAGGCAGTGGCCGGCGAGGATCTGCCAGCCCTCGGTCTGGCCGAGGTCGCGCAGCTCCATCAGTAGCCGGGTCTTGCCCACACCGGCGTCGCCGGAGAGCAGGACGATGCCGGGCCGGGCCGCACGCTCAGTCGTGGACGACGACAAGACGCCGAGCAACGAAGCCATCTCCGTCAGCTCGGCGTCTCTGCCGATCATCGTCTCGCTGGTGTGGGCCACAGGCTCCATGATGTCCTGTGCTGCCGACATAGCCGGCGACATTGCGGCGCCGCCGCCGTCAGTTGTTGGGCTGGGTCTGGTGCGCCTGGCGGCGGACCTGCGCCTTGCGGTTGCGGGGGCGTCGTACGGTGATGCCTCGCTTGACCTTCTCGGCGCGGTAGTCGATCTCGCTCTGCAGGAAGTACGGGTTGTTGTCGAACATCTCAGGCTCCTCAGTTGCTTTCGGTGGTGAGTAGAGATTCGCTCTCTGAGGTAGCCCGGCACATGGGGCATGTGCCTTATCTCTGAGGTAGCCCGTCGGAGGTGCCTTAGACGGGCCGTCCACCGATCCAGGTCTGAGCGGCGAGGGGTACGCCGGGGCGGTAGGCGAGATGTACGTGGCTGGGGGCGTCCAGGACGACCAGATCGGCCCGTTTTCCGACCGCGAGGACGCCGATGTCGGTCCGGTCCAGGGCGGCGGCGCCGCCCGCGGTGGCCGCGCGCACCGCCTCGGTGGGCGTCAGGCCCATCTCGCGCACCGCGAGCGCGATGCAGAACGGCAGCGAGCTGGTGAAGCAGGACCCCGGGTTGCAGTCGGAGGCGATCGCTATCCGGACGCCGGCGTCCAGCAGGCCGCGGCCGTCGGGATAGGGCTGCCGGGTGGAGAACTCGACGCCCGGCAGCAGGGTCGCCACGGTGCCGGAGCTGCGCAGGGCGTCGATGTCGGCGTCGGTGAGGTAGGTGCAGTGGTCGACGGCGGTCAGGCCGAGCTCGGCGGCCAGCTGGACACCCGGACCGGGGCCGAGCTGGTTGGCGTGCAGCCGGCCGCGCAGCCCCTTGGCGGCCCCGGCGTCGAGGATCGCGCGGGCCTGGTCGGCGTCGAAGGCACCGGTCTCGCAGAACACATCGATCCAGCGCGAGTGCGGAGCCGCGGCCTCGAGCATGGGGCCGGTGACGAGGTCGACATAGCCGGCCGGGTCGTCGGCGTACTCGGGCGGGACGACGTGGGCGCCCAGGAACGTGGTCTCGTCGGTGAACTGCCTGGCCACGGCCAGGCTGCGGGCCTCGTCGTGCACGCTGAGGCCGTAGCCGCTCTTGGTCTCGAAGGTGGTGGTGCCCTGGCGGCGCATCTCCTCGACCAGGCGGCCCACGTGGGCGGTGAGCTGCTCGTCGGTGGCCGCGCGGGTGGCGGCGACGGTGGTCCGGATGCCGCCGGCGGCGTACGCCTCGCCGGCCATCCGGGCCGCGAACTCCGGCGCCCGGTCGCCCGCGAACACCAGGTGGGAGTGGGAGTCGACGAAGCCCGGCAGCACCGCGCGACCACCGACGTCGAGCTGGGCGTCTGCCGGCGGAGCCGCTGCCGCCGGGCCGAGCCAGGCGATCTTGTCGCTCTCGATGACCAGCGCTGCCTGGGTGATCGGTGGGTCGGTGAAGAGCTCGCCGATGTTCGTGAGGACGGTGCTACTCATACGTGCAGTCTGTCGATCACGTCGGCCAGGTCGCGACCGATCCGCTCGCGGTCACCCTGCTCGAAGACGATCCGCCCGTCGACCATCACCTGGGTGACGTCGGCCGCCGTGGCCGCGAAGACGGCCGTGCCCTCGTCGGCGCCGGTGCCGGCGGTGCGCGGGCTGGAGGTGTCGAGGGTGACCAGGTCGGCCCGGTGGCCCTGCCTGATCTCCCCCGCATCGGGGAAGCCGAGGCTGGCGTGGCCGGTCGCGGTCGCCGCGGTGATCAGCTCGGCCGCGCTCCAGTGGCCGCGCTGGTGGGTGGCGAGCCGCTCGTCCATCTCGACCGCGCGCATCTCCTCGAACAGGTCGATCACGGCGTGGCTGTCGGAGCCGAGCGTGAGCGGGCTGCCGGCGTCGTGGAGCTGCCGGCTGGGGCCGACCCCGTCGCCGAGGTCGCGCTCGGTGGTCGGGCAGAAGCAGCTGCGGGTGCCGGTCGCACCGACGTGGGCGATGTCGTCGGAGGTGAGGTGGGTCGCGTGCACGGCGCTGGTCATCGGGCCGAGCACGCCGTGGTCGGCGAGCAGCTGGGTGGGGGTGGCGCCGTACGCCGCGATGCAGCCGTCGTTCTCCTGCACCTGCTCGCTCAGGTGCACGTGGAGCGGGCGGCCGCTGCCCGCCTCGGCAACGGTGGCCAGCTGCTCCGCGGGCACGGCCCGGACGGAGTGGATCGCCGAGCCGATCACCGTGCTGTCGTCACCGGACAGGTCGGCCACCCGCGTCGCCCAGCGGTCCGCGTCGCCGTCGGAGTAGCGCAATTGCGCGCCCTCGACCGGCGCCCCGAACCCGCTCGAGACGTAGCAGGTGTCGAGGAGGGCGATCCGGATACCGGCCTCGCGGGCGGCCTCGATCAGGGCGCGGCCCATCGCGTTGGGGTCGTCGTAGCTCGAGCCGTCGGCGCGGTGGTGCAGGTAGTGGAACTCCCCGACCGTCGTGATCCCGGCCGCGGCCATCTCACGGTAGGTGGCCCGGGCGAGCGCGAAGTAGGTGTCGGGAGCGAGCCGCTGCGCGACGGCGTACATCTGGTCGCGCCAGGTCCAGAACGTGCCCCGGTCGCGCTGGGTCCGCCCGCGCAGCGCCCGGTGGAAGGCGTGACTGTGGCAGTTGGCCAGGCCCGGGAGGGTGAGGCCCGGGATCCGGGTGATGTGCACGCCGATCGTGTCCGGACTGACGGTCGTGAACCGCCCGTCGTCGATCTCGACCAGCACGTCGTCGCGGACCGCACCGTCGACCCAGGCTCTTTCGAGCAGGTACGCCGCCGTCACCGAGCCAGCCTCTCCAACGTGTCCGCGAGAGCGGCAACACCAGCGTGGCAGTCGGGCATCGACGCCGACTCGGCCGGCGAGTGCGAGACGCCGGTCGGGTTGCGCACGAACAGCATCGCGGTCGGGATCCCGGCGGCGCAGAGGATCCCCGCGTCATGGCCGGCGGCCGTCGGGATGATCGGCCAGTCGCCGCCACCGTGGTCGGTCGCGATCGCGTTGGCCAGGTCGCCGTCGAAGGCGACCGACCCGGACACCGACTCCGCCGTCACCGACAGGCCGGTGCCGTCGCGCTCGGCCCGCTCCTCGCCCTGACGGGTCACCACCGCCACCAGCTCGGCCAACGCGTCGTCCGACGAGCACCGCGCATCCAGCCAGGCAGTCACTCGCGACGGCACCGCGTTGGTGCCGTTGGGCGCCACCTCGACCCGCCCGAAGGTCGCCCGCTGCCCGGCCAGCCGGGCCTGCTTGTTGGCGGCCAGCGCGGTCATCGCATAGGTCAGCATCGGGTCGACCCGGTCCTCCATCCGGGTGGTGCCGGCGTGGTTGGCCTCACCGGAGAAGTCGAACCGGTAGCGCCCGTGCGGCCAGATCTCGCTGGCGACCCCGACCGCCGCCGCGCGGTCGACCAGGTCGCGGCCCTGCTCGACGTGCAGCTCGACGAACGTCCCGACACCCTCGCAGCAGGTTCGACGTGCCACCGGCCACGACATCGCCGAAGGCCACGCCGTCGCGGTCCCGCAGCTCCCGCGCCTTCTCCCAGGTGATCGCGCCGGTCGCCAGCCGCGACCCCAGGCAGGCCAGGCCGAAGCGCGACCCCTCCTCCTCCACGAACACCGAGACCCCGATCGGCCGGGCCGGCACGAAACCGCGATCGCGCAGCGCATCCACAGCAGCCAGCGCGGAGACCACACCGAGCGGGCCGTCGTACGCTCCGCCGTCGAGCACGGAGTCGAGGTGCGAGCCGGTGAGCACGCCGGGTCCGTCACCCGCGTCCCACCACGCCACCACGTTGCCGATCTCGTCGGTCTCGACCCGGA
This sequence comes from uncultured Actinomycetota bacterium, assembly GCA_963769475.1. GTDB lineage: Bacteria > Actinomycetota > Actinomycetes > Propionibacteriales > Nocardioidaceae > Nocardioides. The sequence continues at coordinate 383,316 of CAVYLX010000012.1, forward strand.
GACCCCGGGCCGCGGCCTGCTCGCCGAACCACGCGTCGAGCTCGCGCTCCGCTGAGGTGAACGGCTGGCGGAAGTAGCCGCCCGACTCCGCTGAGCGGCCGACCGGCGCTAGGTCGGACCACATCCGTTCGAAGTCGTCGGGCACGTCAGGACTCTGACATGGGGATGCGGACGTCGCGGTCGGCGGCCACCTCGCTGGCCCGGTCGTAGCCGGCGTCGACGTGCCGGATCACGCCCATGCCCGGGTCGTTGGTGAGGACCCGTTCGATCTTCTGAGCGGCGAGGTCGGTGCCGTCGGCGACACAGACCTGGCCGGCGTGCAGCGAGCGACCCATGCCGACGCCGCCTCCGTGGTGGAAGGAGACCCAGGTGGCGCCGGAGGCGGTGTTGACCAGGGCGTTGAGGATCGCCCAGTCCGCGATCGCGTCCGAGCCGTCGAGCATCGCCTCGGTCTCGCGGTACGGCGAGGCGACCGAGCCGCAGTCGAGGTGGTCGCGGCCGATCACCAGCGGCGCCTTGAGCTCACCGGAGGCCACCATCTCGTTGAACTTCAGCCCGGCCAGGTGGCGCTCGCCGTAGCCCAGCCAGCAGATCCGGGCCGGCAGTCCCTGGAAGTGCACGCGCTCCCCGGCCATCTTGATCCACTTGTGCAGCCGCTCGTTGTCAGGAAAGAGCTCGAGGATCGCGCGGTCGGTGGCCGCGATGTCGGCCGGGTCGCCGGAGAGCGCGGCCCAGCGGAACGGGCCCCTGCCCTCGCAGAACAACGGCCGGATGTACGCCGGCACGAACCCCGGGAACTCGAAGGCCCGGTCGTAGCCGCCCTTGCGGGCCTCGTCGCGGATGGAGTTGCCGTAGTCGAAGACCTCGGCGCCCTTGTCCTGGAACTCCACCATCGCCCGCACATGTGCGGCCATCGAGGCCTGCGCGTCCTTGGTGAACCCGTCCGGGTCGCGGTCCGCCGCGTCGGGCCAGTCCTCGACCGAGACTCCGAGCGGCAGGTAGCTGAGCGGGTCGTGCGCCGAGGTCTGGTCGGTGACGATGTCGATCGGCGCGTCGATCTCCAGCAGCCGCGGGAACACCTCGGCGGCGTTGCCGAGAAGCCCGATCGACAGCGGACGCCGTTCGTCGCGAGCTGCGACGGCGCGGGCCACGGCGTCCTCGACGTCGTCGGCCTGCTCGTCGAGATAGCGGTGCTCGATGCGCCGGGTGATCCGGGCCTGGTCGACGTCGACACAGATGCAGACGCCGTCGTTCATGGTGACCGCGAGCGGCTGCGCACCGCCCATGCCACCGAGGCCGGCGGTCAGCGTGATCGTGCCGGCCAGGGTGCCGCCGAACCGCTTGTCCGCCACCGCCGCGAACGTCTCGAACGTGCCCTGCAGGATCCCCTGGGTGCCGATGTAGATCCAGGAGCCGGCGGTCATCTGCCCGTACATGGTCAGCCCGAGGTCCTCGAGCCGCCGGAACTCCTCCCAGTTGGCCCAGTCGCCGACCAGGTTGGAGTTGGCGATCAGCACCCGCGGCGCCCACTCATGGGTCCGCATCACCCCGACCGGCTTCCCCGACTGCACCAGCATCGTCTCGTCGTCACCGAGCGTGGTCAGCGTGCGCACCAGTGCGTCGTACGCCTCCCAGCTGCGAGCGGCCTTGCCGGTGCCGCCGTAGACGACAAGGTCCTCGGGGCGCTCGGCGTTCTCGGGATCGAGGTTGTTCATCAGCATCCGCAGTGGCGCCTCGGTCTGCCACGACCGCGCGGTCAGCTCGGTGCCGCGCGCGGCATGGATCGGCAGTCTTGGATTCTTTGGCGAGTTGTTCATCGCAGTTCTCCGATCACTTCTTCAACAGCGTGTACGACGGCACCGGACTGCACGAGCTCGAAGGCCGTCTCGATCTCCGGGGACAGGTGGCGGTCGGGGCCGGGTCCTTCGATGCCGGCCTCACGCAGCAGACGTACGACGGCTCCGGTGGCCGGCGACGGGACCAACGGCGCGCGGAAGTCGAGCGCGCGGGCGGCGGTGAGCACCTCGATCGCCACCACCCGGGTCAGGCCGTCGACCGCACGCCTCAGCTTTCGGGCGGCCGACCAGCCCATCGACACGTGGTCCTCCTGCATGGCGCTGGAGGGGATCGAGTCGACCGACGCCGGGGCGGCCAGCCGCTTCATCTCGGAGACGATCGCCGCCTGCGTGTACTGCGCGATCATGTGCCCGCTGTCGACGCCCGGGTCGCCGGCCAGGAACGGCGGCAGCCCGTGACTGCGGGCCTTGTCGAGGAAGCGGTCGGTGCGGCGCTCGCTGATCGAGGCCACATCGGCGGCCACGATCGCGAGGAAGTCCAGCACGTAGGCGACCGGGGCGCCGTGGAAGTTGCCGTTGGACTCGACGCGGCCCTCCTCGGGCAGCACCACGGGGTTGTCGACGGCGGACGCGAGCTCGCGATCGGCCACCGTGGCGGCGTACTCGACGGTGTCGCGGGCGGCGCCGTGCACCTGCGGTGAGCAGCGCAGGGAGTAGGCGTCCTGGACCCGGTTGCAGTCCGGGCCCCGGTGCGATGCCACCACTCCGGAGTCGGCGAGCAGCGCGACCAGGTTGGCAGCCGACAGCGCCTGGCCGGGATGCGGCCGGATCGCCTGCAGCTCCGGCGCGAAGACGCGGTCGGTGGCGAGCTGACCCTCGACCGACATGGCGGCCGCGATGTCGGCGGTGCGCAGGAGCCGGCGTAGGTCGGTGATCGCGAGCACCAGCATGCCGAGCATGCCGTCGGTGCCGTTGATCAGGGCCAGCCCCTCCTTCGCCTCGAGCTCCACCGGCGTCAGCCCGGCCGCGGCCAGCGCCTCGGCCGCCGGCACCAGCGCACCCGACGCGTCGCGCACCGATCCCTCACCCATCAGCGCCAGCGCGCAGTGCGCCAAGGGGGCCAGGTCGCCGGAGCAGCCGAGCGACCCGTACTCGTGCACCACCGGCGTGATGCCGGCCGAGATCAGCGCGGCCACCAGCTGCGCCGTCTCCGGGCGGACGCCGGTGTGGCCGGTCGCCAGCGTCGAGAGGCGCAGCAGCATCAGCGCCCGCACCACCTCCCGCTCGACCTCGGGCCCCGAGCCCGCAGCATGCGAGCGCACCAACGACCGCTGCAGCTGCGCGCGCATCTCGGTCGGGATGTGGCGGGTGGCCAGCGCGCCGAACCCCGTCGAGATCCCGTACGCCGGCGTGGGCGCCGCCGCGAGCGCCTCGACCACTGCTCTCGACCTGGTCATCGCGGCCCGGGCGTCGTCGGTCAGTCCGACAGGTGCTCCGTCGCGCGCGACGCGCACCAGGTCGGCGAACGAGACGGGGCCGGTGCTGACGTCGACGAGATCCATGCCCCCATCCAAGACCCGCGCGCCACCGCCGACCACCCTCGGCGGTCCAATGGTGTCTCGGATACGAGACATACGGCTACGGTCGACTCCATGAGCCAGGTGCCGGCGGCGGAGCGGACCCTGCGCGTCCTGCAGTTCCTGGCCAGCCAGCCGCACCCCGTGCCCCTCGCCCGGATCGTGCAGGCCGTGGACCTGCCGCGCAGCACGGCGTACCACCTGCTCACGGCGATGATCGACCACGGCTTCGTGGTCCACCTCGCCGACGAACGCACCTACGGCCTCGGGGTGGCGGCCTTCGAGGTCGGCAGCGGCTACTCCCGCCAGGCACCCCTGCAGCGGATCGCCCGCCGGCCCCTCGCGGCGCTGGTCGAGCGCATCGACCAGAGCGCCCATCTCGCCGTTCTGCACGGGCGCGACGTCCTCTACGTCCTGGAGGAGCGCGCCCGCGGCCGCCCTTCCCTGGTCACCGATGTCGGTGTCCGCCTGCCGGCTCACCTCACGGCCAGCGGCCGCGCGCTTTTGGCCGCCCTCCCTGCCAGCCAGGTGCGCGCGCTGTACCCGGACCGAGCAGCCTTCGTCGACCGGCACGGCATCGGGCCCTTGTCACCCACCGCGCTGCGCGCCGTGCTCTCCGAGACCCGCCAGCGCGGACACGCCACCGAGGACGGCGAGGTGACGCCGGGCCTGGCCAGCGTTGCCGCCGCGGTCCACGACCACAACGCGCACCCGGTCGCGAGCATCGCGGTCACGTTCGAGTCCGACGCGGACACCACCGGGATCGCCACAGCGGTCAGGGCCACCGCCACCCAGCTGGAGCAACGCCTGCGAGGCAGATACTGACCCCCATGGAGTTCCAGGACGTCGTCCGCCGTCGCCGGATGGTCAGAAACTACGCCGACCGGCCGGTGGACCCGGCCATCATCGACCGTGCGCTCGAGAACGCCACGCACGCCCCCAGTGCCGGGTTCAGCCAGGGCTGGGCGTTCCTGCGACTGGACACCCCCGACGACGTCGGCCGCTTCTGGGCGGCGTCCACCGACGACACCGCCCCGGACGAGTGGCTGACCGGCATGATGCGCGCGCCGGTGGTGATCCTCCCGTGCTCCAGCAAGGCGGCGTACCTGGACCGCTACGCCCAGCACGACAAGGGCTGGACCGACCGCGACGAGGCCCGCTGGCCGATGCCGTTCTGGCACCTGGACGCCGCCATGGCCGCGCTGCTGATCCTGCAGACCGCCACCGACGCCGGCCTCGGCGCCTGCTTCTTCGGGGTCCACCCGCCGGGCGAGCCCCGGATCCGAGCGGAGTTCGGCATCCCCGACACGTTCGACCCGATCGGTGTGATCACGATCGGCCACCGCGCCGACTCCACCGGCGCGGCGGGCTCGCCCACCCGCCGGCCCCGCACTCCGTGGACCGATGTGGTGCACCGAGGCAGCTGGTCCTAGGGACCGCCGGGTAAATTGTCGACATGGCGGAGGAGTCCCGACCCCCTTCCGAGCCGGAGAGCGACAGGCGGACCGGCAAGTCGGCTGCGGCCGCGCGGATCCAGAACCAGGCCTCCTGGGTCGACCAGCAGATCCGGGTCGCGATGGCCAAGGGCGAGTTCGACAACCTGCCCGGCGCGGGCAAGCCGATCCAGGGCCTCGGGTCGGAGCACGACCCCGACTGGTGGATCAAGAAGCTGATCGAGCGCGAGCAGGTCACCGGCGTACTCCCTCCCTCCTTGCAGCTGCGCAAGGACGACGCCGAGCTCGACGACCGGCTCGACGCGATGTCCGCGGAGTCGGAGGTACGCCGCGAGGTCGAGACCTTCAACGCCCGGGTGCTGAAGGCTCGCTACACGCCCGTCGACGGACCGCCGCTGATCACCCAGCCGCGCGACGTCGACGCCACCGTCGCGGCCTGGCGCGAGCGCCGGGTGGCCCGTCGGGCGCAGCTTGCGGCGCAGCGATCGCGCCCCGCGCCGCAACCCGCGCCGCCCCGACGGCGGGGGATCTTCCGGCGCCGTCGGCCCTGAACCCTGTGCTCTCGCCCACAACCCAGGCGGGAGCGATCGACCTGTGCGCGCCATCACGCCGTGACTTCATGGACAACCGCGCAGGAGCGAGGAGCATCGGTGCCATGGCCGACACCTTCTTCGACAACTTCACCCCGGTGGAGATCGCCCGCATCACCTCCGCCGGCAGGCACGTCACGCTTCCGCAGGGCTGGTCGCCCATCTGGGAGAAGACCGGCGCCGACAAGGCGTACATCCTGCTGGACGGCACCGTCTCCATCCGCCGCGACGGCGCGGAGATCGCCCAGCTCGGGCCCGGCGACATCATGGGCGAGGCCGCCATCGTGCGGCACTCGCTGCGCACCGCCTCGGTGGTCGCGCTCACGCCGCTCGAGCTGATCCACCTGACCAGCGAGGCCGTGCGCGCGCTGAGCGACGAGATGCCGTCGTTCCGGACCGCGCTCGACGAGCTGGTGCTGGCGCGCACCGCCAACTGACCACGAGCTGACCGAGAGCTGACCGAGAGATCCGTCATACCGATCGGTAGCCGGGCGGGGTAGTTTCCGCCCATGCCCCGCTCTGCCAAGGACTTCTTCCGACCGCTCGCCGTCGGCGCGCCCACGCCGCCGACCGAGATCCCGGCCCGCCCGAGCCGCGCGATCCACTTCTTCGACCCGAGCAACGAGAAGATGGCGTCGAAGATCCCGGCCATGGTCGGCAGCGTCGACGTGCTGCTCGGCAACCTCGAGGACGCGATCAAGGCCGACAACAAGGTGGCCGCCCGCGAGGGGCTGGTGCGGATCGCGAAGGAAACTGCCAATCTTGGGCAGGGCGGGCCGACTCAGCTCTGGACCCGGATCAACAGCCTCGACAGCCCCTGGGCGCTCGACGACCTGACCACGCTGGTCCCCGCCATCGGCGACAAGCTCGACGTGATCATGGTGCCGAAGGTGCAGGGCGCCGAGGACATCCACTACGTCGACCGGCTGCTCGCCCAGCTCGAGGCCAAGGCCGGCCTGGACCGGCCGATCCTGGTGCACGCGATCCTCGAGACCGCCCGCGGCGTCGCCAACGTCGAGGAGATCTGCGGCGCGAGCCCGCGGATGCAGGGGCTGAGCCTCGGCCCGGCCGACCTCGCCGCGGACCGTCGGATGAAGACCACCCGCGTCGGTGGCGGCCACCCCGGCTACCTCGTCCGCCAGGACCCCGCCACCAACGACGAGGCCGGCATCAATGCCGACCGCACGACGTACCAGCAGGACCTGTGGCACTACACGATCGCCCGGATGGTCGACGCCTGCGCGATGCACGGCATCTACCCCTACTACGGGCCGTTCGGTGACATCGCGGACGTGGTGGCGTGCGAGGACCAGTTCCGCAACGCGTTCCTGCTCGGCTGCGTCGGCACCTGGAGCCTGCACCCGAAGCAGATCGCCATCGCCAACAGGGTGTTCAGCCCCAGCGTCGAGGACATCAAGCACGCCCGCCGGGTCGTGGCGGCCATGGGCGACGGCACCGGCGCGGTGATGCTCGACGGCAAGATGGAGGACGACGCCTCGCTCAAGCAGTGCCTGGTGATGGTGCGGCTGGCCGAGGAGCTGGCCGCGATCGACCCCGAGCTGAAGAAGCAGTACGACGCGATCGAGGTCTCATGATGGAGTTCCGTCCCCGTCGTTCCGTCCTCTACATGCCGAGCTCCAACGAGCGGGCGCTGGAGAAGGCGAAGACCATCCCCTGCGACGGTCTGATCCTCGACCTCGAAGACGCGGTCGCGCCCGACGCGAAGGCGACCGCTCGCGACGCGGCCTGTGCCGCCGTCACCAGCGGTGACTACGGCAACCGCGAGCTGACCGTCCGGATCAACGGCGCCGACACCCAGTGGCACGCTGACGACCTGCGCGCCGCTGCTGCCGCCGGTCCGGCCGCGATCGTGGTGCCGAAGGTCGACAGCGCCGACGCGGTGCGCGCTCTCGTCGACGGCATGGAGGCGGCCGGCGCCCCCGACCACACGAAGCTCTGGGCGATGATCGAGACGCCGTACGCGATGCTGCACGCCGAGGAGATCGGCAGCGCCTCCGACCGGCTGACGGTGTTCGTGATGGGCACCAACGACCTGGCCAAGGAGCTGTACGCCGAACACGTGCCCGGTCGCCACCCACTGCTGACCGGGCTCTCGCTGGCGCTGCTCGCGGCCCGCGCCACCGGCAAGGTCATCCTCGACGGCGTCTACAACGACGTGAAGAACACCGAGGGATTCCTGGCCGAGTGCCAGCAGGGACGCGAGATGGGCTTCGACGGGAAGACCCTGATCCACCCCGGCCAGGTGGAGGGCGCCAACGAGGCTTTCGCACCCAGCGAGCAGGCCGTCGACGACGCCCGCGGGATGATCGAGGCCTGGGAGTCAGGGCAGGGTTCGGGTGTGGTGACCTACAACGGACGGATGATCGAGAACCTGCACGTCGAGTCGGCGCGACGCACGCTCAGCATCCACGACGCGATCCAGAAGCTGGGCTGATTGCCCCACCCTGCTTCGGGTACCGGGCCTTTCCCATGGGGGGAAGGAGCGAAGAACAATGGTTGTTCTCGGACTGATTCTGTTGGTCATCGGTCTCGTTGCCGAGATCCCGATCCTCACCACGATCGGCGCCATCCTCGCCATCGTCGGGCTGATCCTGAACCTGGTGCCGATCGGTGGCACCCGCCGCACGTTCTACTGACGGCGCTGCCCGACAGGGCTCAGGCCGTGAGTCCGCCGCAGCTGCGTCCTTCGAGTAGGAGCAGCTCCCACCCGAAGCTTCGCAGCCGGTAGTCCGGCTCTGCGAACGCCGCCGCGATCGCCGCGTCGTTGGACGTGGCGATCGCGGCGCGTCGCTGCTCGGCCGTCGCCACGCGTTCGGCGGCCAGGTCGCCCAGCGCGGCCCAGGCGCTCGGTGCCGGCGACGTCGCGGCGTCGATGATCGCGAAGTCGTCGGCGGTGCTGCGCCACTCTGCGGCGATCCGGCCGAGTGCCTGGTCGATGTCGGCGTCCGTCGGCCCTCGGTCGCTGTCGGCGGCGAAGCCACCCAGGAGCCGGCGGTTCGCGATCTCGGTGCAGATCGTCGCCGCGTCGGCGGTGAACTCCCGCCACTGTTCGGGCGGCTGCACCAGGTAGGGGGTGAAGACCACGGCGCAGTCACCAACGCCCACGTCGGGCGGGTCGATCCGCTTCCCGAAGGCCACGCGCACCTGCACCCAGGTGCCGTCGGTCAGGGCCCCGGCTCGCTGCTCCAGTACCTCCACCGCGCCGTCGTAGGAGCTCACCACCTCGGCGGGAGCGACCGAGGTCAGCCGCTCCTTGGTGGCCGCTGCGGCTTCGAGGTGGTCCGTCAGCTCGTTGGCCCAGGTCGCCCGGGTCGCGGCCGCGGGCTCCCCGCCGTCGGCGATCGCGCCGAGCACGCCGACGTACACCTGGTCCGGCGACGGGAGGTCGGGGCCGACGACCGCCTGGTTGACGATCTCGGTGCAGAGCTCCGCCGCCTCGTTGGTGGACAGCTCGGGTGCAGGGGCCGGCTCCTCTGGCGAGTCTTCGCTGCACGACGTGAGCAGCAGGACGGCGACGAGCGTGAGCATCGCCCACCGCATCAGGAGTCTCCTCGACGCAGCCTCTCGTCGAGCCACACCTTGACGCTCCCCGCCACGCCGGCGACGTCGTGCACCAGCTTGCCGAGCACGTCCTGGGCCTGCTGGAAGTTCTCCGCGTAGCTGGCCGCAGCTGCCTTCGCGGCGTCGGTGGCCTTCGCGTCGTCGTCCTGGTCGCGGCGCGGGTAGCCGCCGCTGACGTAGCGGGTGTACTCGCCCGAGTCGACCCAGCGGCGCAGCTCGGCCGCGCGCACGACGGCGAACGGGTGCGAGCGGTTCTCGATCAGCAGCAGCTTGAGCACCGAGTCGCGAAGGTCGCCGCCGTCGAGGTACTCCTGCCCCTGCGCGAAGAACGACGTCGGGTCGAGATCCTCGAGGTGACCGCCGCTGGCGAGCTGCATGTGCACCCGGCCGGCGGTCGCGGGGTCCTGGGTCGCCAGCAGGCCGGCCCGGTCGGCCGACAGCTCCGCCTTGCGCGACCACTCGTAGAGCGCGGCGACGATCGCCCGGATGCCGAGCCCGCCGAGCGGGATCGTGTTGAGCACCCCGGTGAGCGAGATCAGTCGCTGCAGCAGGGTCTGGTAGACCGCGTGGCCGCTGATCGCGTGGCCGAGCTCGTGCGCCACCACGAACCGGAGCTCGTCCTCGTCGAGCAGGTCGACCAGCCCGCTGTTGAGCACGATGAACGGTTTGTTCATGCCGATCGTGATCGCGTTGAGCACCGGGTTGGCGGCGACGTACATCTCCGGGATCTCCTCGGCGTCCAGCACCCGGGCCACGTCGTTGAGGAGGAAGTGCAGCTGCGGGAACTGCCGCTCGTCGACCCGAACGGCCGACCCGAGGAAGACCAGCCGTACCGCGCGTTCGTTGACCAGCCCGGACACCGCCTTCAGCACCGTGTCGAAGCCCTTGAGCTTGCGCAGCGCCACCAGCGCGCCCTGGTCAGCGGGATGCTCCCAGGCCCGGGAGCTGATGCCGGTCAGCGTCGCCCGCGACCGGGAAGGGGTATTCGATCCGTCGGAGGAAGTCACGCGTTGAACTCTGGCACACACGGAAATGACGCATCCAAAGGCAAATTGGTCCACTGTGCTAACTGGGATTCATCAAATCCCCTAAATTGGGTACGATTCAGCCCAGTCGGTGCTCCCCGGGGGCATCGCTGCATGTCTCCAGCTAGAAAGGCCCCCCAACCATGCGTCGCATCATTCCCATCACGATTGCGTTGGCGCTCGCCGGCACCACCTTGGTAGCCGGCTCAGCGTCCACATCCAGCGCCTCGGAGCTAGCCGCCAAGAAGCCGGTCGAAACCGACTTCGGCATGACGGCCACCTCCTACGGCACCCGCGTCATCGGCGGTCCGCTGCCGGTCGACTCCAGCCAGACGGCTTCCATGTCGCTGAGCTGCACCAACAAGTCCGGCATCAACAAGCGCAACTACATCGCCAACGCCAACCTCGAGCCGCTCACCGTGCGCGGCGTCACCTCGAGGACCTGGACCCAGAAGGTCGGCGGCACCGTGTCCTCGTACGCGAGCCACGACATCGCCCACCTCAACATCTTCGACAGCAAGCTCGGCAGCCTGGACATCAACGGGCTCAGCTCTCAGTCGCGGGCCTACCACGACAGCAAGGGCTTCCACGCATCGATCTCCAGCAAGATCGCCTCGATCACCTTCACCCCGACGGGGGGCAAGCCGGTCGGCCTCACGATCCCGACCGTCGGCAAGCCACTCACCGTCGTCGGCCTGCTCCGGCTCTCGATCGGTGTCGGCCGCACCCCGTCCAACGCCAGCGGCGCCGAGGCCGTGACCAGCGTCATCGACCTGCGCGTGTTCCCGAACACGCCCAACGAGGTCAAGGCGATCGTCGGCCAGACCAAGGCCACCATCGGCGACGGCATCAAGAGCGGCCTCTTCTACGGCAACGCCGTCGGCGCCCAGGCATCCGTGCTGGGTGACCTGGTCTCGGTCGGTCAGACCCCGGTCCAGTTCATGCCCTGCAAGGGCACCGAGGGCAAGCCGGTCGTCAAGACGGTCGCCGGCGTCAACATTCCCCCTCTGCTGGAGGTCAGCGGCCTGCACGCCGGCGTCAAGGGCTCGCAGTCCAACAAGAAGGCGACCGGCACCGCCGTGGGTCACGTGGCCACGGTCGACATCGGTAACGGCGCGCTGGTCATCAACGGCATCGTCGGTGTCGCAACGGTGACCCGTGAAGGCGGCAAGGTCACCCGCAGCAGCGCCGGCACCAAGGTGCTCGAGGTCGTCCTCAACGGCTCACCGACCTCGATCCCGATCGAGCAGATCGATCTGGACGGCTTGGTCGAGCTGGAAGAGAACGTCATCAAGCAGACCAACAACGGTCTGGAGGTCGTCGCGCTGCGGATCCACCTGCTCGATGGCAGCCTCGCCGTGATCGACCTCGGTACGGCCGTCGTCGGGATCAAGCGGGCCCGTCGGTAGTCCCACAGACGGCGCGGGGGGCCGCGCCAGGCTGCCGGGATCTGTGCCCTATGCCGATCCCGGCAGCCGTCCCCCACACCTGAACGACGCGTAACCTCCGCCACACCGTGACCGTTGTGTCACGGGGCGGCCAAGGAGGACTGCGTGAGCGCAACCGATAGAACTTCTCGTCGACAGCTGTGGTGGTCCCTGGGGACCGCCACAGCTGTTGTCGTCTCGGTCGTCGCCATCCCGTCGTACGGCGACTCCAGGCCGGGCACCCTCACCCAGGCCAACGAGGAGGCCAAGGCGTCGCTGGGGCTGCCCCACGTCGACCCGGTGGGCGCTCCGCCGCACAGCCACGGCGACCCGGCCACCAAGAACGCCGTCTCCCGGGCGGGCGAGGTCGGCAAGGCCACGCAGGACCCCACCACGGCTGCGCAGCGACGCGCCAGCGCGGCGTACGTCGCCCGTGAGCGCGCCCTGCCGGACCCGCAGCTGACCACGGTCACGGCGTACCCGGCCCGCACCCGCGTCCCGCAGACCCGCTATGCGATGGCCAACGGGTGCTACTCGCTCGGCAACAGCGGCCGCTTCACGTTCAAGCCCACGGACCTCGGCGCCTACCTGCTCTACAGCGAGGACCGGAAGTTCCTCGCGGGCAGCAACGGCGCCGGGCTGGACCCCGGCCCCAGCCCGGACGCCGAGTGGACGGTCCGCAAGGTCGGCAACCGCTTCACGTTCACCCTGCCCAACGGTCGCGACCTCGCCGGCAGCGGCAAGAAGCTCACGATCAGAAGCAAACCGGCGAAGTACGCCCTCGCGCTGGCGAAGGGCTGCGCCGCCTACCCCGAGGCCGGGGTCGACATCAGCGGCGACCCGCACGCCGGGGTCTCGCCGCTCCAGGAGGTGCGCGGCTACGTCGACGCCCACACCCACGGGATGGCGTTCGAGTTCCTCGGCGGTCGAGTGCACTGCGGCCGCCCGTGGCACAAGTACGGCGCCCCCTACGCCCTTCGTGACTGCCAGGACCATGAGCAGACCAAGGGCTACGGCGCGATCCTCGAGTCCTTCTTCTCCGGCGGGGTCGGGCACGACCCGGTCGGCTGGCCGACGTTCAAGGACTGGCCCGCCCCCAACTCGCTGACCCACGAGGGCACCTACTACAAGTGGCTCGAACGCTCCTGGCGCGGAGGGCAGCGTCTGTTCGTGAACCTCCTGGTCGAGAACAACCAGCTCTGCAAGATCTACCCGCTGAAGCGCAACTCCTGCGACGACATGGACTCCATCCGCCTGCAGGCCAAGGACATGTACGAGTTCCAGGACTACATCGACGCGCAGTTCGGCGGCCCGGGCAAGGGCTTCTACCGGATCGTGAAGACCCCCTGGCAGGCCCGCAAGGTGATCAACGACGGCAAGCTGGCCGTGGTGATGGGTATCGAGACCAGCGTCCCGTTCGGCTGCACCTTCAAGGCCGTTCTCGGCACGGACCGCCCCGCCTGCACCGCTGCAGACATCGACCGGCAGCTCGACGAGATGCACCGCCTTGGTGTGCGCCAGATGGAGCTGGTCAACAAGTTCGACAACGCGCTGGGTGGCGTGGCCGGCGACAACGGGGCCACGGGCGCGGTGGTCAACGCGGCGAACTTCCTGGAGACCGGCACCTTCTGGGACATGCGACACTGCGCGCCGGCCGACGGTGAGTCGTCGGACCACTCGCAGGTCGCCCTGCCCGACATCGGGGCGGCGCAGCAGGACGCGCTGTTCGGTGCGATCGGTGAGGTCTTCGGCAAGCTGCTGCCGGCGCTGCCGCTCTACGGACGGCCGCTGCACTGCAACCGCCGCGGACTGAGCTCGCTCGGTGCGCACACCATCTCCGGGCTCGCGAAGCGGGACATGATCTTCGACCCCGACCACCTGAGCGTGAAGGCGCGGCAGGCGGCGATGGACCAGATCGAGAAGCTGAAGTACCCCGGCGTCATCTCGAGCCACTCCTGGTCGACGCCCGACGCCTACCCGCGGATCTACCAGGCCGGCGGCTTCATCACCCCCTACGCCGGCGACTCGACCGGCTTCGTCGAGAAGTGGCGCCGCCACCTCGGCTGGGCCGACAAGCGCTACTACTTCGGGTTCGGATACGGCGCGGACATCAACGGCCTCGGCGCGCAGGGCAACCCGCGCGGCAACAGCGTGAAGAACAAGGTCACCTATCCCTTCACCGGGATCAACGGTGTCAGGGTCGACCGGCAGGTGGCCGGCAAGCGCGTCTACGACATCAACAAGGACGGCGTCGCGCAGTACGGCCTCTACCCCGACTGGATCCAGGACCTCCGCAAGGTGGCCGGGCGCGACGGCACCAAGATCGTCGACGACATGGCTCGCGGCGCCGAGGCGTACCTGCAGATGTGGGAACGGGCCGAGGGCATCAACCCCGACTCCTGCCGCAACCCCCAGCTCCGCAAGTCGGTGCCGAAGATCCAGAGCCTGCTGAAGCCCGGCATGTCCACGACTGCCGTGATGAAGAAGGTGGGTCAGCCCTACACCCGGATCGGGACGACGTACGGCATCTGCGCGGAGCGCGGTCGCGAGAAGGTCATGGTCGACCTCGGCTTCACCAGGTCGGGCCGGCTGGCCACGCTGCGGGTGCGTGCCTGAACGAGGTTACCTGTCGGTAGGATTCTTCTCACGTGTCCAGGGAACCGGGCGGAGCCTGCGCTGGCCCTAGGCTCGGCGCATCGTCTGGCTGATTGGGAGTGACGAAGTGGCTTTGTGGGTTCTGGTTGTCGGTGTCCTGGGGACCGTCACCGCGCTGGCGATCACCGGCCGGCGGGTCCTCTACCTGTTCCGGCTGATCACGAGCGGCCAGCCCGCACCCGACCGCGTCGTGGGCGTGACCAAGCGGCTCGGCCGCGCGGTCGCCACCCAGGTGATCGAGGTCTTCGGCCAGAAGAAGCTGCTCAAGTGGTCGATCCCGGGCGCCGCGCACTTCTTCGTGTTCTGGGCGTTCCTGATCCTCGGCACCGTCTACCTCGAGGCGTACGGCATCCTGCTCTCGCGCAACGAGCACTGGGCGATCCCGATCGTCGGCCACTGGGACCTGCTGGGGTTCGCGCAGGACCTGATCGCGCTCATGTGCCTCCTGGGCATCGGCACGTTCGCCCTGATCCGGATGAAGGAGTCGCCGGGACGGCTCGGCCGCCAGTCGCGCTTCTCGGGCTCGCACACCGGCGGCGCGTGGCTCGTGCTGTTCATGATCTTCAACGTCATCTGGACGCTGTTCCTGTTCCGCGGCGCCGCGGCGGCCGCCCACAACTTCCCGTACGGCGACGGCGCCTTCGTCTCGACCGCGCTCGGCAAGATCCTTCCCGACTCCTCGACCCTCGAGGGCGTCGGACTGCTGCTCCACATCGGCGTCATGCTGGTGTTCCTGGTCGACGTCGTGCACTCCAAGCACCTCCACATCTTCGTGGCGCCACTGAACGTGCTGTTCTCCCGCCGGCCGCAGGCCCTGGGTGCGGCCAAGCCGCTGATGAACGCCGGCAAGCCGGTCATGCTCGAGGACATCGACGACCTCGACGAGGACGCCAAGCTCGGCGTCGGCTCGATCGAGGACTTCAGCTGGAAGGGCATCCTCGACTTCGCGACCTGCACCGAGTGCGGTCGCTGCCAGTCGCAGTGCCCGGCCTGGAACACCGAGAAGCCGCTCTCGCCCAAGATGCTGATCCTGATGCTGCGCGACCACGCGATGGCGAAGGGTCCGGCGATCCTCGCGGGCCCCGATGCCGACCGCGCCTCGCTGCCCGAGTCGGCGGTCAAGGAGCTCGACCGGCCCCTGGTCGGCGAGACCGAGGGCTACGCCTGGGAGCCGACCGGCGGCGGGGTCATCGACCCCGACGTGCTGTGGTCGTGCGTCACCTGCGGCGCCTGCGTCAACCAGTGCCCGGTCGACATCGAGCACGTCGACCACATCATCGACATGCGCCGCTACCAGGTGCTGGTCGAGTCGAACTTCCCCTCCGAGCTCAACGGCCTGTTCAAGGGCATGGAGAACAAGGGCAACCCGTGGAACCTCTCCGCCACCGCGCGGATGGAGTGGGCCAAGGACCTGCCGTTCGAGGTCAAGGTCGTCGGCGACACCATCGAGTCGCTCGAAGAGGTCGACTGGCTGTTCTGGGTCGGCTGTGCCGGCGCCTACGAGGACCGCGCGAAGAAGACCACCCGGGCCGTCGCCGAGCTGCTCGACATGGCCGGCGTCTCGTTCGGAGTGCTCGGCAACGGCGAGACCTGCACCGGTGACTCGGCCCGCCGCGCGGGCAACGAGTTCCTGTTCCAGGGGCTGGCGCAGCAGAACGTCGAGACGTTCAAGGAGTACAAGGTCAAGAAGGTCGTCTCGACCTGCGCCCACTGCTTCAACACGCTGAAGAACGAGTACAAGGACTTCGGCATCGAGCTGGAGGTCGTGCACCACACGCAGCTGCTCAACCGCCTGGTGCGCGAGGGCAAGCTGACCCCGGTCAAGGAGGGCGAGGGCGCGCACAAGCGGTCGATCACCTACCACGACCCCTGCTACATCGGCCGCCACAACGGCGTCTACGAGCCGCCGCGCGAGCTGCTCGACGTACTGCCCGGTGCGACGTACGTCGAGATGGAGCGCAACTCCGAGCGCTCGTTCTGCTGCGGCGCCGGCGGTGCCCGGATGTGGATGGAAGAGACCATCGGCACCCGGATCAACAACGCCCGCACTGCGGAGGCGGTCGGCACGGGTGCCGACCAGATCGCGGTGGGCTGCCCGTTCTGCCGGGTGATGCTCGACGACGGCCTCACCGCCGCCCAGGCCGAGGGCAATGCCCGCGAAGAGGTCGAGGTGCTCGACGTCGCGCAGATGCTGCTCGCGTCGGTGAAGGGTCAGGTCGCGACGAAGCGCAAGCCGGGCGAGGGTGGCGACACCCCCGCTCCGGCCGCGAAGGCCAGCCCCACCGAGCCTGGTGGCGGCGACGAGGCGTCCGACGAGACCACCGTCAAGGAGGCCGCTGACGTCGGCCCGGCCGCGAAGGCCTCCGGCGGATCGTCGCTCTTCGACACCCCCGCGAAGTCCGAGACGGCCGACGAGGACAAGGCTCCCGCCGAGGAGGCGAAGGCGGCAAAGCCGGCCAGCTCCGGTGGGTCGCTGTTCGACGTCGGCGGTGACGACGACCAGGCCGAGTCCGAGTCCGAGGCCAAGTCTGAGTCCGAGCCGGAGCCGGAGCCGGAGAAGAAGTCCGAGCCCGAGGCCGAGCCGGCGTCGTCCGGTGGCTCGCTGTTCGACATCAAGGCGGACGAGCCCGAGACGAAGTCGGAGCCCAAGGCCGAGGAGAAGACCGAGGAGCCGAAGGCCGAGGAGCCGAAGGCCGAGGAGAAGGACACCTCCAGCGCTCTGGGCAGCGCCACATCGCTGTTCGACATCAAGGCCGAGTCCAAGACAGAGCCCGAGCCCGAGGCGAAGTCGGAGCCCGAGCCCGAGGCCGGAGCCCGAGCCCGAGGCGAAGTCGGACCCGGAACCCGAGCCGGAGAAGAAGGAAACGCCCGCAGCCACGAGCTCGATCTCTGAGGGCGGATCCCTGTTCGACATCGCTGCGCCCGAGGCCCAGGCGGCGGAGCCGACACCGGAGGCCAAGGACGAGCCCGAGGACGAGCCCGAGGCCGAGGACGAGCCGGAGCCGGAGCCCGAGGCAAAGGACGAGCCCGAGGACGAGAAGGACGAGAAGCCGAAGCCGGCGAGCAGCGGCGAGGCGCACCGGCCGAAGACCGACACCGACATCGGCGGCGCCGGCTCACTCTTCGACATCTGACCCGTTTCTCGTTGACCCGTCAGAAACGTTTCTGACGGGTCAACGAGATCAACGACCGCCCGGCTGCACCAGACCGTGGTCGAAGGCGAAGACCACGGCGGCGGCGCGGTCGCGGAGGTCGAGCTTGGCGAAGATGTGGCCGACGTGGGTCTTGATGGTGCCCTCCCCGAGGGTGAGGGAGGCCGCGATCTCGGTGTTGCTGAGGCCGGCGCCGATCAGGGCGAGGACCTCCCGCTCGCGCGGAGTGAGTACGTCGACCTCCGAGCCCGGCAGTGCCGGCGCGGCTCCGTCGCGGTAGGCCGAGAGCACCCGTCCGGTGACCGCGGGGTCCAGCCAGGACTCGCCGGCGGCGACTGTGCGCACAGCCCGCTGGAGGTCCTCGGCGGGGACACCCTTGAGCAGGAAGCCCGCGGCACCCGCGCGCAGTGCGCCCGCCAGGATCTCCTCGTCCTCGAAAGTGGTCAGCACCAGGACCGGCGGCGCATCCGCCATCGCCCGGAGTTGTCGGGTTGCGGTCACTCCGTCGACTCGGGGCATCCGGACGTCCATCACCACGATGTCCGGCGTCAGCTCGGTGACGGCATCGACCACGCCCTCGCCACTGTCGAGCTCGCCGACGATCTCGAAGCCGTAGCGGGTGCGGAGGATGCCGCGCAGGCCGGCGCGGATCAGCTCCTGGTCGTCGACCAGCAGCACCCGCACCGTCGCCCCATTGCTCACGACGGCAGCACCGCCTCGACCCGCCAGCCGCCCTGCCAGGCACCCGCGAGCAGCCGACCGCCGAGCGCCTCGGCCCGCTCCCGCATGCCGAGCACTCCCGAGCCCTCGCGAGGGTCCGGCTCAGGCGCTCCCGCACTGGTGACGGTCACGGTCGTGTCTCCTCTGCCTACCTCGATGCGGACGGTCACCGGCGTGCCTGCGGCGTGCCGGGTGGCGTTGGTCAGCGACTCCTGCACGATCCGGTAGACCGCGAGCCCGCGGGTCGCGCCGAGCGAGGCGAGGTCGCCGTCGACGGCCAGCTCGACCGTCGTACCCGCCCGTTGGAACGACTCCACCAGCTCGACCACATCGCCGGCGCCAGGCATCGGCGCCACCGCACTGGGGTCGTGGTTGCGCATCAGTCCGACCGCTGCGCGCACCTCGGCGAGGCTCTGCTGGGCGAGCCGTTCGGCCTCGGCGAGCGACTCCTTGGCGACCTCCGGGTCGTCGTCGAGCGCCAGCCGCGCGCTGCTGACGTGGAGCAGCGACACCGTCAGCGCGTGGCCGATCACGTCGTGCATCTCGCCGGCGATCCGGTTGCGTTCGTCGGCGCGGGCCCGGTCGGCGAGCCCGGCCTGGGCCTCGTGCAGCTGGGCCAGCAACGACCGCTGACGACGGTCGAAGATGCACGCGACGACGGTGAAGACCGTGCCGGCGATCCACGCCGCCCAGCCGGGTTCGTCGGACTGGTTGACCCACTGCCCCACGAACACGGCCACGAGCGCCCCGCCCAGGCCAACTGCCTCGCGCGCTGGCGAGACCAGCGCCATCCAGCCACCGATGGCACAGATGCCGAACCAGCCGACGTTCGACGACTGCTCATGCCCGAGCACGACGAAGCCGGCAGCAACGGGCAGCAGCCCGACGGCCAGCGGCCAGCCGGTGAGGTCCCGCCACGCCAGCGCGGCCACGAGCACGATCACGGCCACCCCGACGGGCACCGTCAGCGCGGTGAACTGGTGGCACAGCACCATCCCCACGACCGCGAAGAGTGCGACGACGGCAGGTGCCGCCAGTCGCACTCTTCGGTCGGTCATGGGCGGAAGCCTAGGTCTCAGAGGGCGGTACGTCGCGCGGCCAGGGCCGACGCCACGATCGCCACCATGGTGACCGCGATCAACGAGCCGGTCGCGCCACCCAGGCCGAGCCAGGGCTCACGGATCGCCTGGTTGACCAGGGCCAGCGGCAGCACGTCGGAGATGTTCCGCAGGGTGTCCGACATCGCCTCGGGCGGCGGCCCGCCGACGCCCAGCAGGAACGACGGGAAGAACAGCAGCAGGCCGATCGCCTGGGCTGCCCGCGCCGAGGGCAGCAGCGTGCCGAGCAGCACCCCGATCGCGACGAACGCGACCGAGCCGACGGTCACGCCGGCCAGCACCCGCAGCGGCTCCTCCACCGTGGGAATGCCGTAGACGGGAGCCGCCACGGCCAGCAGAAGCGCGCCGGCGATCACGATCGCGATCAGCCCCATGACCAGCTGCGCCAGCGCGAAGGACCACCGCGGGAAGCCGGACGCAGCGAACCTGCGCAGCACCCCGCGCTCTCGGTAGGACGCGATGTGCACCGGCAGCATGATCAGGCCGGTCGCGCCGATCACGACGGTGAAGTACGACGCGACGTACCAGTGCGACGGGTTGACCGGGAACGCCTCGTCGGGCTCGGTGCCGAACGACCCGCCGATGATCAGCATGGTCACGATCGGGAACACCAGCACGAAGGTCAGCGTGAGCGGGTCGCGCATCATCAGCCGCAGCTCGGAGGTGAGCAGCCGGCGGGTGACGGATGGGCGCGGACGGCGGTCGGCGGGGCAAGGGTGGTGGTCATGCCGCAACTCCGATCGGGGTGGTCTCGGGCTGGTCGAGCAGGGTGAGCAGAGCGGTCTCGAGGTCGGGGATGTCGACCCGCAGGTCGGCGGGGATCGGCGTACCGCGCTGGACGAGCCAGGCACCCACATGGGCGATCACGTCGCGGCCGCCACGGATGCTGACCTGGTCGCGCTCATGCGCGACGCCGTGTACGCCGGGGAGCCGGTTGAGCCCCTGCAGCGTCTCGGCGGTCACGGCCATGGTCACGGTCGACGACACCGGAGGCAGCCCGAACCGGACCGTCACCTCGCCGGCATGCCGCGCGACCAGCTCGGCGGGCGTGCCCTGGTCGAGCACCTTGCCACCGCGCATCGCGACGACCCGGTCGGCGAGGGCCTCGGCCTCGTCGAGCTCGTGGGTCACCAGCATCACCGTCGTACCGGCGTCGCGGAGCTTCGCCACGGCCGACCAGACCTCACGACGGGCCGAGGGGTCGAGGCCCTGGGTCAGCTCGTCGAGGATCACCAGCCGGGGCTGGTTGAGGAGCGCGAGCACCAGGAACAGCCGTTGCTGCTCACCGCCGCTCATGCCGGCGAACGGGCTGCGCCGCTTGTGCGCCAGTCCGAACTGCTCGAGCAGCGCGTCGCCGTCCTTGGCCCGCGGCCCGGTGAACAGGGCGACCGCCTCGGAGACGCGCATCCGGTCCGGCAGCGCCGAGCTCTGCAGCTGGCTGCCGAGCTGGGGGCGCAGGCGGTCGGCGTCCTTGATGGGGTCCAGGCCGAGCACGCGCACGTGCCCGGTGTCGGGCCGCCGGAGTCCCTGGAGGATCTCGACGGTCGTGGTCTTGCCGGCTCCGTTGGCGCCGATCAGGCCCAGCACCTCGCCCGCGTGGACGTCGAGGTCGAGCCCGTCGACGACCACCCGGCCGCCGTACGACTTGGACAGCCCGCGGACCGTGACGACCGGTTCCGCGTGGCTCGTGATCTGTGTTGTGGTCATGGCAGCAATGCTTCGGGTTCGGACCCTCTTCCCACATCGGCCCACGGGTAGAACTCGCCCTGTGACCTGGGGCAGAGGGGCTGCCCGAATCGGCCCCGCCGGCACCGTGACACCACCTGACGCCAAAATTGACATCACGGTGGCTTGACATGACGTCACATTGATGTCAGGGTGATGCACATGGACATCACGCCGTACGTCGACAGCCTCCGTCGAGACCTGGTCTCGGCTGCCGAGGGCGCGGGTCCGGAGCTGAAGCAGGCCGCGGAGCGGCTGGCGTTCGCACTCGACCCGGCGGCCCGGTTGGCGCTGATGGAGGCGATCAGCCAGGCTGCGTCGGAGATCACCGCCGAGATGCCGGCCGGGGGGGTCGACGTACGCCTCGACGGCCGCGACCTCGACTTCGTGGTCCACGCGCCCGCGGCTCCGCCCGCCCCGCCCCTGCCGCCCCCGCCACCGAAGGCCCCCGAGCCGGAGGAGGACGGTGGCGTCGCCCGGATCACGCTGCGGCTGCCGGAGTCGGTGAAGACCAAGGCCGAGGACGCCGCGGCCGCCGCCGGCCAGAGCCTCAACACCTGGCTGGTCAACGTCCTGCGGGCCGCGACCCGCGACGGCAACCACGCGATCACCGTCGACGTCGACCTCTCGAGCATCCCGTTCATGGGCGGCAACAACGACCCCTTCGGGGGTGGCAAGCGCGGCGACCGCCGCATGACCGGCTGGGTCTGAATCTCGGCCCAGCCCAGGGCAAACCACATCAAGTCCGACCCCGCGACCAGCACTCAGGCTGGCCGCGTGGGCAGGCACACCCTCAACCAGGAGTCACCATGAGCGAGCACCAGTTCGAGACCCACGAGCCCGTGAAGCTGTACGTCGAGCTCGGCGCCGGGACCGTAGCGGTCCGGGCCGAGGAGACCACCGAGTCGCGGGTGCAGGTCACCGGCCACGACGCCGACCGCGTCATGGTCGACCTCGAGGGCGACCACCTCAGCGTGATCGCGCCCAAGGACCGCACCGGCTTCCTCAGCGGCAACCGCAAGCTCGACATCGAGATCGTCGTGCCGACCGACAGCCGGCTGCAGACCAAGACCGGCAGCGCCGACCTGAGCGCTACCGGCCACTACTCCAACACCCACGTCAAGTCGGGCTCCGGCGACGTCCAGGTCGACACCGTCACCGGCCAGTGCCTGGTCGAGACCGGCTCCGGCGACGTCCAGCTCGCCGCGGCCGAGCAGGAGCTGCGGATCAAGAGCGGCTCCGGCGACATCATGGTCGGCCGCTCCGGCGCAGCCGTCTCGATCTCGACCGGCTCCGGCGACGTCAAGATCGACACCGCCGACGGCCCGACCGTCGTCAAGACCGGCTCGGGCGACCTCAAGGTCAACGAGTCGCAGGCCGACGTCGCGCTGACCACCGGCAGCGGCGACCTGGTGATCGGCACCGCGAACCGCGGCCGGGTCACCGCCAAGGGCGCCTCCGGTGACGTGCACGTCGGCGTACCGGCCGGAGTGCCGGTGTGGACCGACGTGTCCACCGTGTCCGGCCGGATCCGCTCCAGCCTGACCGGGGCCGGCGAGCCCGAAGACGGTGCCGACTACGTCGAGCTCCGCGCCAAGACCGTCAGCGGCGACATCGTCCTGACCGAGAAGTGAACACGCACACCCTCACCCACCGAGCCCCACCTCACCACTCATGCCTCATCTACAGCAAGGAGCACCACCATGAACGAGATCCTCGTCGAAGCAGTCGCCCGCCAGCAGATCAAGGAGCGCGTCAGCGCGGCTTCGAGCCCCCGGATTCGTAACCACCACCACCGCCGCCACGTGATCGCCAGCAGGCTCCGCCGGGTCGCCGACCGCCTGGACGGGTGACCGCGGTCACAATTCGTCCCGCGGCCGCCGTGACTCCTGCACAGTGACTCCCGTTGTTACTGGGGGTTACACACAGAGGGAGACCGCCACATGCCGCAGGGCCGTCGCACGATCCGACTCGTCGCCGCACCAGCACTCGCCCTAGCGCTCCTGGCCCCTACCGCCAGCACCGCGAGCCCGGCCCCCACCGCATCGGCCGCCCTCGCGGCCCCCGCCCCAGCACCTCTCGTCGCGAAGCAGTCCAAGTGGAAGCCGCGGGGCGAGCAGTACCCGAAGTCGGTCACCCGGAAGGACCTCCCCATCCGGATGGAGGACGGTGTCGTCCTGCGCGGCGATCTGGTTCTGCCGGCCCTCGCCAACGGGAAGCCGGTGTCCGGCAAGGTGCCGGTGCTGGTCACCGTGACGGCGTACAACAAGACCGTGCTCGGCGCCGGCGCGGGAGCCGTGCTCGCCGGCTCCGACCCCAAGTACTTCGTGAAGCGCGGCTACGCCACGCTGGTCGTCGACGCCCGCGGCACCGGCTCCTCCCATGGCAGGTGGGGAGCGTTCAGCGCCCGCGAGGCCAAGGACGCCGCCGCCGTCGTCGAGTGGGCCCACCGCGCGCCGTGGAGCAACGGCCGGGTCGGCATGATGGGGGCGTCCTACATGGGCATCTCCCAGATCTTCGCCGCGTCGTACCACCCCGCCGGACTGAAGGCGATCTTCCCGCAGGTGCCCGCCGCCGACGTCTACCGCGACGTGGTCGCCTCCGGCGGCCAGATCGACGTCGGCTTCATCCCGCTGTGGCTCGGCCTGGTCACCGGCACCGGGCTGGTGCCGCCGGCGTACGGCGTCGAGGAGCCGGCCGCCGGCTTCCAGATGCTCACCGACCACCTGATGGCCGCCGTCACCTTCACCGTGCCGCTGATGGTCAACGCCATCCTGGGCGGGCAGCCGGCGTACGACGGCCCGTTCTACCAGGAGCGCTCCCCCATCAACGTGATCGACAAGGTCACAGGTGCCGACCTTCTTCGTCGGCGGCGAGTACGACCTGTTCCAGCGCGGCACGCCGCTGCTGTTCGAGCGCCTGCAGAAGAAGGGCGTGCCGACCCGGATGATCTGGGGTCCCTGGGACCACCTGCAGGGGTCGTCAGGAGCCGAGGTGGGCCGCGCCGGCTACGGCGAGCTGGCCGAGGTGCAGCTGCGCTGGTTCGACCGCTACGTGATGGGCAAGAAGGACGCCCGGCTGCTGAAGGACATCAAGCCGCTCACCTACTTCGAGCAGGGCAGCGGCCGCTGGGTGCGCACCGACAAGTGGATCGCCAAGGACCTGTCCGCGAAGTCGTTCCGCCTGTCCGGCGACGCGCGCGTCGGCTCGGACCGCGGAGTGCTGACCACCGGCAGCGCGAAGCCCGGCAAGGCGCTGGTGCCCGGGATCCCGGTCACCGGCCTGTGCACCCGCTCGGCCAACCAGTGGACCGCCGGCATCGTCAACGCGTTGTGGCCGAAGAACCCGTGCTTCACCAACAACAAGTTCAACGACACCCTCGGCCCGGTCTTCCAGACCGCGCCGCTGAAGAAGACGCTGCGGTTCCAGGGTCCGATCAACGCGCGCCTCTACACCTCGGCGCTCACCGGCGACGGCATGCTGTCGGTGACCGTCTCGGACGTCGCGCCCAACGGCAAGGTCTCGCGGCTCACGGGCGGCTGGCAGACGATCGCCCACCGCGCGCTGCTCAAGGGACGCTCCCGCTACCTCGACGGCAAGCTGATCCAGCCCTACCACCCGTTCACGAAGGGCGCGAAGAGCAAGCTGGCGCGGGGGAAGATCGTGCCGATCGACGTGGAGATCTTCCCGACCGGCGCGGCGATCCTGCCCGGCCACCGGCTGCGGATCAGCATCCAGGCCTTCGACATCCCGCACCTGCTCGCGCCGCTGCCCGACCTGCCCAGCCAACTAGCGCCGCTGACGATCTACACCTCGGCGAAGTACCCGTCGGTGCTGACGTTGCCTGTCCGCTGACGCTTCCGGTGGTCGAGTAGCCGTTGTGAGGGACGAGCAACGGCGTATCGAGACTAGGACTTCATGGAGACGCCGACGCGCCAGTAGCCCATGAAGCAGACCTGGTGGCGGTCGATGCCGAGGTCCTTGACCAGGGCGCGGCGCAGGCCGGTGACGACCTTGGCCTCGCCTGCGATCCAGGCGTAGAGGCCGTCGTAGTCGTGGCCGACGGTCTTGACCGGCACGTCGACCTCCTCGCCGGAGGAGGAGTACGTCGGCGTCTCCCACAGGTCGGGGTCGATCTCGTCGATGACCGGCTCGGCCACGTCGGCGCCGAGCAGGTCGAGCACCGCGCCGTGGATCTCGGACCCGCGAGCTCGGCCGTTGCGCGGCAGCCAGGTGACCGCCATGCCGGGGAGGCTGCGCAGCTCCTGGATGTCGTCGGAGAGCGGCACCTCGATGAACACCGACCCCTTCGCGGTCTCGGGCAGGTCCTCGAGGATCCGCGCGATGGCCGGCAGCGCGGTCTCGTCACCGACCAGGAGCAGCTGGGTCGCGCCAGCCGGGTCGAACTCGATGCCGCCGAACGGCAGGCCGCGGCGCGGGGCCATCGTGATCACGCGGTCGCCCACCTTCGCGTGGGCGCCCCAGTCACCACCCGGGCCCGACGGCTCGTCGGGCGCGTGGATCACGAAGTCGACGACCAGGCGGGTGTCCACGCCCTCGCCCACCACGTCGCGGATCGTGTAGGTGCGCATGTGTCCGCGCTCTTCTTCCGGGCGGCCGTACCAGGAGGCCATCGCGGCCTCCTCGTTGCTCCGGTCGAACGTCGGGAGCCCCTGCTCGCCCGGGAAGATCAGCTTGATCCGCTGGTCGTAGAGCGGCCCGTCCACTCCGAAGTCGGCGAGGACCGGCGAGGCGAGCTCGACCCGGACGAAGCTGGGCGAGAGGCGCTCGACGCGGACCACCTCGACTTCGTCGAGGAGCATCGGCAGCCCGGTCTGTTCGGTGGTGGTCATCAACGCATCCTCGGAGTTAGGCAAGACTAAGTAAGGCTCACCTTACGCGACTCGGAAGGGCGCGGCCAGACGGGTCAGATCGGCGTGCGGTGGAAGTTCTGGAACGAGCGCGACGGCGTCGGGCCGCGCTGGCCCTGGTAGCGGGAGCCGTACTTCGCCGACCCGTAGGGATGCTCGGAGGCCGAGGAGAGTCGGAAGAAGCAGAACTGCCCGATCTTCATGCCGGGGTAGAGCTTGATCGGCAGGGTCGCGACGTTGGCGAGCTCGAGAGTCACGTGACCGGAGAACCCGGGGTCGACGAAGCCGGCGGTCGCGTGGGTCAGCAGACCGAGGCGACCCAGCGACGACTTGCCCTCCACCCGCGCGGCGACGTCGTCGGGCAGGGAGACCACCTCGTACGTCGACCCCAGCACGAACTCGCCGGGGTGGAGGATGAACGGCTCGTCGCCCTCGGGCTCGACCAGCCGGGTCAGGTCGGACTGGTCGGCGGCCGGGTCGATGTGGGGGTAGCGATGGTTCTCGAAGACGCGGAAGAACCGGTCGAGCCGGACGTCGATCGATGAGGGCTGCACCATCCCCGGGTCCCATGGGTCGAGGCCGATCCGGCCTGCGTCGATCTCGGCCAGGATGTCGCGGTCTGACAGCAGCACGCGGACAAGGTATCGCGCAGCGTCACCGGCGGCTCGGGGCGCCACCTCACCCCTGAGGAGCGGTCCGCACGAGCGCAACGGCTTCGCTCGGGCAATCTCGCGCGATAGAGTGCGCCCGGCGCCCGATGCGGTGCCAGGCGGATGTAGCTCAGTTGGTAGAGCGCGACCTTCCCAAGGTCGATGTCGCGAGTTCGAATCTCGTCATCCGCTCCACTCCCACTCCACTCCCACTCCGGGTCGCCACTCCAGGTCGCACTCCGGTCGCCGCGCCAGGTCGCCACTGCCAGGTCGCCACTCCAGGTCGCGCTCGAGCGCGACACTGCACCCGACGTCGATGTCGCGAGTTCGAATCTCGTCATCCGCTCCAAGATATGGCCCATCCGGATCATTGACTTTTCACTAATCACTGCTCCTAACCCGTCACTCGGGCGGTCCCGCCGCGTTGTACTGGTGCCGGGCTATGGCCCCCCGCGTCCCGGCAGGACGGGGCGGTGACGCACTTCCACCGCCCCGTTGCCGGGGCCGTAGGGTCGGATCCGTGGAGTTCACCGGGTTCCCCGTCGCCGCGCTCGACTTCTACGACGACCTCGAGGTCGACAACTCGAAGAGCTTCTGGGAGGCACACCGGGCGGTATATGACGACGCCGTCAAGGCGCCGATGAGCGCGCTGTGCGAGGCGCTCGAGCCGGAGTTCGGCACGGCGAAGATCTTCCGGCCCTACCGAGATGTCCGGTTCGCCAAGGACAAGACGCCGTACAAGACCCACCAGGGCGCGTTCGTGCCGGCCGGTCCCTCGATGGGTTGGTACGTCGAGCTCTCGCCGCGCGGCGTACGCGTCGGTGGTGGTTTCTACGAGGCCTCGGGCGAGCGCCTCGCGGCCATCCGCGACGCGATCGCCGACGACCGGACCGGGCCGCAGCTCAAGCGGATCCTCACCAAGCTCGAGAACAACGGGTTCGAGATCGGTGGCGAGCAGCTCAAGACAGCGCCCCGCGGCTACGACAAGGAGCACGTCCGGATCGACCTGCTGCGGCGCAAGCAGATCATCGCGGGCAAGCCGTACGGCTTCGGCGAGGAGATCCGGTCGCCCGCCCTGCTCGAGCGGATCCGGGACGACTGGCGGGCTCTGGACCCGTTGGTGACCTGGCTAGGAGGGGTGCTTGACTGACCAGATCGAGGCTCCTCGACTTGCGCCGCCCACCGGTGGGCCCCCTAGGTTGTTCGGATGCCCCGGATCTTGGCCAGTGCCCGCACGCTCGTTCTCGGCCTGTTGGCGGCCCTTGTCCTGAGCCTCTTGGTCACGGTCGCGCCGGCTGTGAGCGACGATGCGCCAGCGGTCGCCGCTGCGAAGCCGGAGCGCGACAACAAGGCCCGGAAGAAGTCCAGCTTCCGCATCGCCACGCTCAACCTCAGCCACGAGCTGGGGCCCAACTCGGTGCGCCACGACGTGCGCAAGGTGATCGCCGCGAGGCGCCCCACCGTGATCGGCTTCCAGGAGCGGCGCGACACCAAGCGTGAGCTGCGGGCGGCGCTGCCGGACCACTGGGCGCTGCGGATGCCGACCGCTGCTGACGGCACCGACGACAACCCGATCGCCTACGACAAGCGGGTGTGGCGCGAGAAGAAGTCCTTCCCGCGCCTGCTGGCCAAGCACACCTGGCGCCGCAACACCGGCCACACCGCCATCGCCCAGTACGGCGTGGTCGTGGTGCTGGAGCACAAGAAGACCGGTCACCAGATCCGGGCGATCAGCTTCCACATGCCGAACCTGATCCACGACCGCGCCACCGGCGGCCCCAACTGGCGGGAGCGCCAGCGCCTCGGTGCGTTCTGGCGGATGGCCGCCAACGTGCGCGAGGTGGGGCAGGCGACTCCCAGGAAGCAGCAGTTCATCGCGCTCTGCGACTGCAACGTCACCGAGAGCCGCGACCACAGTCCTCAGCTCGTGAAGGGCCAGATCACCCGTCCGCTGCGCCTGGAGAACAACTACAGCGCTGCCGGCTACCGTCCCGGCTGGCGGATCGACTACGTGATGGCCGAGCGGCGCAGCAAGTTCCGGATCGCCAACTGGTTCGTGATGCACCGTCTGCGCACCGACCACCCCGCGGTGATCACCAAGTTCCAGAAGTCCTGACGCCTACTCGAACCACACCTCGCTGGCTGCGATCTCGGCCAGCTGCGCGAGGCTGATCGCCGGGTCGTCCATGATCGGCGGGACCTCCTTGCCGTCCGGAGCGTTGTAGGAGAGCGCGCTCACGGCGTAGCCGTGCTGCCACACCTGGACGCCTTGCGCCGTGACCTGGTCACCGAGGCTCGGGCCCCAGGTGAGCATCTCCAGGCCGTCGACGACCTCACAGACAGCGTCACCCTCGGCAGCGAACTGCTCGCACGTTGCCAGGCTGGCCGCGGGCTCGATGACGAACGTGGTCAGGGTGCCTGCCCAGCGGAAGTGCACGACCTTGTTGCGAGCCGTGTCCACGAGCGGGAACGTGTCGTCCTGCAGGATCGGGCCCAGGTTCTCCAGGGCCTCGGGCAGGTCTCCGGCAACGATCGAGGCGATCTCCGAGGGGACGTCCTCGGCCCCGATCGCCAGGTCGGCGTCGATGTCCTGCCGAGGCTGGGTGACGTCCGGCTTCTCGGTCGGCTTCACGGGCTCCGGCGTCGTGGCGAAGCCAGGAGCGGAGTCGCGGCCGTCGACCAGGCCGGGACCGACGCTCGCCGCGACGCCGATGACGCCGACGACGGCGGCCGCGGCGAGCGCTGCCCCGACTCCCTGACGACGCCGGCGTGCTCGGCCCCGGGCGATCCCGCCCGCGACCAGGTCGGCGACGTCCGGCGAGAGGTCGGAAGAGGAGTCGCGGAAGAGCGCCTCCAGCTGGTGGTCCGTGGAGTTCATCGTGCTTCCTTCCTGAAGGCGAGTGACAGGTCGACGCGACCGCGGATCCGCTCCAGCGCGCGCAACGAGCGGCTGCGCACAGCACCGGGCGAGGTCCCCATCCGGTCCGCGACCTCTTCGACACTGAGGTCGTCGAGGTAGCGCAGGACGAGCACCACCCGGTCCGCCGGCGAGAGCCTGGCGAGCGCGTCGCGCAGTGCGAACCGCACGTCACTGAGCGCGGTCTCGTCGGCGACCAGGTGCATCCGGCAGGTCGGCCCAGAACTGATCGGAACAGGGCAGCTCCGAGCTGCTGCGGCGGCGCTTCGCGCTGAGGAACGTGCGGGTCAGCGTCGTCTGGGCGTACGCCGCGGGGTTGTCGATGCGGCTGGCCAACGGTCGGCGCCACCGGACGTACACCTTGGCCAGGGTCTCCTGGACGAGGTCTTCGGCCTGGTGGCGATCGCCGCACAGCAGCCACGCGGAGCGGTAGAGCTGGGGGGTCCGCGCTAGCGCGAAATCCTCGAACTCCTCGATCGGTCGACATGTCACTCCTTGGGCTGGCGTCACCTTTTAGACGCACCCAGCCGCAGGAAAGTCACAGCAAGGAGGTCATTCTTTTCGGAACGACGCCATCGTGCGGTCGGGCTCCCAGTAGGCCTTCATCGACGCGACCCGCCCGTCCTCGTTGACGACGTACACCATGATCAGGTCGGTGGTCGTGTTCGAGCCGTCCGCGAACGACGTCCGGATCCGGCCGATGTTGGCACAGGTGTTGCTGCCGGGGTTGGCGAACGAGTCGGTGATCTGGAACTCGAACTTCTCGATCGGCTCGATGGCGAGCTTCCAGAAGGCCGAAATGCCCTCGTGGCCGCGGTGGCCCTTGCCCTCCTCGTCGAACATCGACGGGCCGACGGGATCCTCGAGCACCGCGTCCTCGGCGTACACGGTGAGCCACTCGGCCAGGTCGCCCTTGGCGACGGCGGAGTAGGAGCGCTGGGACGCGGACCGGGCCGGGTGCGGGTCGTTGGGGGCGTTCCAGATGATGGCGTCGGACGTGATCATGAGCGTCATCGTAAGCCCAAACTGGAACACGTTCTATGTCTCGATACGCCGCCTCGTCCCTCGGCGGCTACTCGACAACCGATGGTCTCGATACGCCGCCTCGTCCCTCGGCGGCTACTCGACAACCGAAGGTCTCGATACAACCGAGGTCTCGATACGCCGCCTCGTCCTCGGCGGCTACTCGACAACCGATGGTCTCGATACGCCGCCTCGTCCCTCGGCGGCTACTCGACAACCGAAGGTCTCGATACAACCGAAGGTCTCGATACAGCCGCCTCGTCCCTCGGCGGTTACTCGACCACCGAAAACGGTGCCCACGTCACCTCACGTTCACCGGCGAGCCATGGGGGTCGGGCACCCTGGCGCCATGGCCAAGAAGCGCAAGGTCTTCCTCCATGTCGGTCTCGTGGGCGACTCGTCGGTCGAGCAGGCGCTGTTCACCTACCGGCACGCGCTGGCAGAGCTCGGCGTGACCGTGGCGCCGGAGAACGCCGGCGAGATGTTCCTCGCCGCGATCGAGATGACTCGCACCCACAAGGCGTGGGGCTACAAGCGGCGCGAGGTCGAAGGCACCTGGGCGCGGATCTGCCGACGCATCCTGAAGGCCAAGGGCAGCAACGACTTCGTGCTCAGCCAGCCGCTGCTCGCCGGTGCCGCTCCCGAGCAGAT
Organism: uncultured Actinomycetota bacterium; assembly: GCA_963769475.1. GTDB lineage: Bacteria > Actinomycetota > Actinomycetes > Propionibacteriales > Nocardioidaceae > Nocardioides. Next base: position 414,249 of record CAVYLX010000012.1, read on the forward strand.
CGACCTGCTGGTCGACCAGCTGCCCGGGCTCGCCGTCCACGTCGTCCTGGTGGCCCCCGCCGGCGAGGACATCGCGGGGGCGCTCGAGCGCTGGGGCCGGGCCGTGCGCAAGCCGGAGCGGCTGCACGTGCTCGAGGTCAGGGCCGACCAGGGGTCGGAGGACGTGTGGCGCCAGCTGGGCCGCACGGTCGGCTTCGGTACGGCGTCGCTCTCGCTCGCCGCCTGACCCGGGTGTGAGCCGGGTCTAGTGGGGCTGCCAGGCGTCGTCGTCGGCGGTGCGTGAGGTGACCGCCTTGGGCAGCTTGTGGTCGGCCAGCTGCTGGATCGAGACCGCCTCGAAGACGTCGCGCAGCGACCGGCGGGCAGCGATCCACACGTGCTGCAGCACGTCGGCCGACTCGTTGTAGCTGACCGACTCCGGTCGCAGGCCGTAGACCGAGACCAGCGGGCCGTCGACGGCCCGGATCACGTCGGCCACGGTGACGCCGTCAGCGGGGCGACCCATCCGCCAGCCGCCGGACTGGCCACGCTGGGACATCACGATCCCGGCCCGGCGCAGGTCGGCGAGGATGGCCTGCAGGAACCCGTGGGGGATCTCCTGCAGCTTGCCGAGCTCCTCGGCGCTGACCGCCCGCCCGTCGGCCCTGCCCGCCATCTCGATCAGAGCGCGCAGGGCGTAGTCGGACTTGGCGGAAACTCGCATGGGTCCAGTGTGTCAGATTTCTCGATCCAGTCACTGCACCTAGGCGTCTTCTGGCCGCCCGAACCAGACGTTGTCGACGGGGTGCCCGGGACGGGAATCCCCCATCAAACAAGGAGATCCGGCTCACCTATGGGCGCATTGGCTTGCTTCGGCGCAACACCCCTCCTATCATTAAGTTACCGACAAGTAGCATACGTCGAGGCCGAATCCCGAGACACAGAAACGGTGGGTCAGTGAGCCACTACAAGAGCAACCTCCGCGACATCGAGTTCAACCTCTTCGAGGTGCTGGGTCGAGACGAGATCCTCGGCAGTGGCCCGTTCGGTGAGGTCGACGGTGAGACCGCACGCTCGATCCTGAGCGAGGTCGACCGGCTGTCCCGCGAGGACCTCGCGGCGTCGTACGAGGACAGCGACCGCAACCCGCCGGTCTTCGACCCGGCGACGAGCAGCGCTCCGCTCCCCGAGTCGTTCAAGAAGAGCTACCGCGCGTGGATGGACGCCGAGTACTGGCGGCTGCAGATCTCCGAGGAGCTCGGCGGCACCCCGGCTCCCTCGACGCTGAACTGGGCGATCGCCGAGATGGTGCTCGGCTCGAACGCACCGATCTGGATGTACGGCTGCGGCCCGGCCTTCGCCGGAGTCATCGCGCGCAACGGCAACGAGCGCGACCAGCGCATCGCTCAGCTGGTCGTCGACCGCGAGTGGGGCACCACGATGGTGCTGACCGAGCCGGACGCCGGCTCCGACGTCGGCGCCGGTCGCGCGAAGGCCACCGCCAACGACGACGGCTCGTGGAACATCGAGGGCGTCAAGCGGTTCATCACCTCGGGTGAGTCCGACCTGCAGGAGAACATCATCCACCTCGTGCTGGCCCGCCCCGCGGGCATCGAGGGCGTGGGTGGCCCCGGCACCAAGGGCCTGAGCCTCTTCATCGTGCCGAAGTTCCACTTCGACCACGAGTCCGGCGAGCTGACCGGCGAGCGCAACGGCGCCTACGTCACGAACGTCGAGCACAAGATGGGCATCAAGGTGTCCAACACCTGCGAGGTCACCTTCGGCGACTCCGCCATCGGTGGCGGCGAGCCCGCCAAGGGCTGGCTGCTCGGCGAGGTGCACAACGGCATCGCGCAGATGTTCCAGGTGATCGAGAACGCCCGCATGATGGTCGGCACCAAGGCGATCGCCACGCTGTCGACCGGCTACCTCAACGCGCTCGACTACGCCAAGGAGCGCGTGCAGGGCGCCGACCTCACCCAGGCCGCCGACAAGACCGCGCCGCGCGTCACGATCACCCACCACCCCGACGTACGCCGGTCCCTGATGGTGCAGAAGTCCTTCGCCGAGGCGATGCGCGCGCTGGTGCTCTACACCGCGTCGTGGCAGGACCAGGTGATGATCGCCGAGCACAACGGCGACTCCGACTCGGAGGCGACCAAGCTCGCCGCCGCGGTCAACGACCTGCTGCTCCCGATCGTGAAGGGCTACGGCTCGGAGCGCTCGTGGGTGCTGCTCGGCACCGAGTCGCTGCAGACCTTCGGTGGCTCCGGCTTCCTGCAGGAGTACCCCATCGAGCAGTACGTCCGCGACGCGAAGATCGACACCCTCTACGAGGGCACCACCGCGATCCAGGGCCAGGACTTCTTCTTCCGCAAGATCGTCAAGGACCAGGGCAAGGCGCTGGGCCACCTCGCGGCCGAGATCCAGAAGTTCCTCGAGTCCGAGGCCGGCAACGGCCGGCTCAAGGTCGAGCGCGAGCTGCTCGCCAAGGCGCTCGAGGACTGCAACGCCATGGTCGGCCACATGATCAACGACCTGATGTCGGCCGACGCGTCGGCCGAGGGCGGCGAGCTCCGCAACATCTACAAGGTGGGCCTCAACACCAGCCGCCTGCTGATGGCGCTCGGCGACGTGGTCTGTGGCTGGCTGCTGCTGCGCCAGGCCGAGGTCGCGCTCGAGAAGCTCGCCGGCACGGAGTCTGATTCTGTGGCGAGCAAGGACCAGGCGTTCTACGAGGGCAAGGTCGCCGCTGCGCAGTTCTTCGCGCAGACCAACCTGCCGCGGATCAGCTCCGAGCTCGCCATCGCCCAGGCCACCGACCTGTCGCTGATGGACCTCGACGAGGCAGCGTTCTAAGGCCTCCCCGACTACTCCACCCGCTGACCCGTCAGGAACGTTTCTGACGGGTCAGCGTCAGTTCGGGGCTGAACGGGGTACCGGGAGCCATGGGTATTGGAGTCGGCATCGTTCTCATCGTCCTCGGGCTGATCCTGGTCACCGGCGCCGTTGACCTCCCAGCGGAGGTCGACGACGCCATCGCAGGCAACACGCTCGGCTGGATCTTCCTGCTGGTCGGCATCTTGGCGCTTGTGCTCGCGGTCGCCCTGAGCAGGCGCGCGCGGCCGGTGGCCGGCGCGACCGAGGTCACCGAGCGGCGCTACGAGGCCTGAGACCGGCGCGGGCGGCACGGCGTACCAGCTCGGTCAGGCGGTCGAGGGCGGGTGAGTCCAGGCGCCAGCGCTGCCAGTGCAGCTCGACGTCGACGTGCTCCCGCGGAGCGAGTACGACGAGGCGCCCGGCTTCGAGGTCCGGCAGCAGCTGCGGGTCGGGGATCACCGCCCAGCCGAGTCCGGCGCGGACCGCCTCGTGGAAGTCGTGCGAGTTCGGCACCCGGTGCACGACGGGGGGCGGCTCGGTCACGCCGCGGGCGGCGAGGACGTCGTACTGCAACCTGTCCTTCTCGTTGAACACCACGAACGGCATCCGGGCCCAGTCGTAGCCCCGACCCCGTCGCCAGCGCTCCGCGAAGTCCGGTGCGGCAGCCGGGGTGTAGCGGAGAGTGCCGAGCCGCTCGACCACGCAGCCCTGCACCGGGCTCGGGTCCGAGGTCACTGCGGCCAGCACCTCACCACTGCGCAGCAGGTCGGCCGAGAACGCCTGGTCCTCGACGTGCAGCCGGAGCACGGCACCCTCCCAGGCCGCGACGTCCTGGAGCACCGGCCGCAGCCAGGTGGCCAGCGAGTCGGCGTTGACGGCGACCGGTAGGTCGACCACCTCCTGCTGCGCTCCCGCCAGCGCCTGGTCGGCTTCGTCGTGGAGCAGCCGGATCTGTCTGGCCAGCCGGAGCAACGTCTCCCCGGCCGGCGTCGCGCGGCACGGGGTCGACCGTTGGACCAGCACCTGCCCGGCAGCCGACTCCAGCGCGCGGATCCGCTGGCTGATCGCGCTCGGCGTCACGTGCAGCCGTCGGGCCGCAGCGTCGAACGTGCCTTGCTCCACCACGGCGACCAGGGCGTCGAGCTGGGCGGGCTGGAGCGACATGAAGCAATGCTAATGGTTCGTGAGAATCATTCGCTGGCCTTAACAGTGCTGACGACCTAGTTTCGAGGGCATGCTCACCTCAGCAGGGGCCGGTCTGCTCACCGGACTGTCGCTCATCATCGCCATCGGCGCGCAGAACGCGTTCGTGCTGCGCCAGGGTCTCGCGCGCCAGCACGTGGGGATCGTGGTCGCGATCTGCGCAGTCTCCGACCTGGTGCTGATCCTGGCCGGGGTGGGCGGGATCGGCGTGGTGGTCGAGGAGGCGTCGTGGGCGATCGACGTGGTCCGGTGGCTCGGCGTCGCGTTCCTGACGGCGTACGGCGTCATGTCGCTGCTGCGCGCGCGGAAGGCCGACACGCTCGAAGCCGCCCGGCAGGGCCCGGCCACCATGGCCCGGGCCGCAACCACCGCGGTGGCACTCACCTGGCTCAACCCGCACGTCTACCTCGACACCGTGCTCCTAGTGGGCTCGATCGCGAACACGCACGACAGCCGGTGGTGGTTCGCGGCCGGCGCCTGCCTGGGGAGCCTGCTGTGGTTCAGCGGGCTCGGCTACGGCGCCCGCCTCGCGCACGGTCTGCTGAGCAGCGCCCGCGCCTGGCAGGTGCTCGACGTGCTGATCGGCCTGACCATGCTCGGCATCGCCGTGATGCTGGCGAAGGGCTGATTTCTGGCCCTGAAGTCACAGCCCGTCGACGTACTCCCCCGCCTGCAGGCTCCACAGCGACGCCGGGTCGTGGTTGTCGATCGGCTCCTGGTCGTCGAGGAGTGACAGCAGGATCGTCGAGTAGTCGGGGATGTCCTGCGGTGCCCACTGCACGAGGTAGCTCCAGCCGCCGCGCAGGCCGGCCATCGCCCGGAGCTGTGCCTGCAGGGCCGGCCAGAGCTGGTCGCCGTAGTTGGCGGGCGTGATGTTCTCGCGGGTGACGTCGGCCGGCATCAGGATCCTCAGGTCCACACCGGCGTGCGGGTCATGGCGCTGCATTGCCAGCGAGACCGCCTGGAAGCGGGGCGGCAACAGGTCGAGCGCGTCGACCAGATCCACCCAGCCCCGGACATCGGCCGGGCTCGGCAGGGTGGGCGCCGTCAGCGACATCGACAGGTCGCCGACCACGCTGGAGACCGACCAGCTGTCGGCGGGTGCGGCCAGGGAGTCATCGTTGCGGAGCGCCCCGAAGAGGTCGGCGACCACGCCCGGCCCTCCCGGGAGCGTGGCGGTGTAGGCGCTAGCTCCCGTCTGCCTCGAGAGCTCGGCCGTCGGGTCGATGCCCAGCATCGGCACCACGCTTCTGCCAGCGCTCCACGCCGGCGAGCACGGCGTCATGGTCGGTGACGTCAGTGGCCGGCACGGTCAACGACGCGCCCTTCCTGGTCTCGAACCGCAGGTCGGCGTACCCCAGGTCCAGGTCCGCGTCGGCCACCCGGTCGGGGTGGGCCAGCACGAAGTCGGCGATCTGGTCCGCCGTCGCGTCGTCCTTCAGCACGACGTAGGTCATGACCTCGTCGTCGGTCAGCCCGCTCAGCGATGCCGCGACGTCGACCGACTCGGCCCACGACGGAGTACCGAGCGCGTCCTCGAGCTTGTCGGCGCCCTCCCGGGTCTCCTTGCTGGCCAGACAACCAGTCGCGAGCGCCAGCACCACGACCACGGAGAAGACGACTCTGCGCACGGCCCGCATCATTCCCTGTGTCCGGAGTTCGGCGTCGTTATGCGGTGGGCGTGTTCAGGGTGCGTGCATCGCAAGGCGGCGGAGCGCTGCCATGCTGGGCGCACGTCGAGCGACGCCAACGCCGCCAGGTGCGTGCCATGGGCGCGCGGAGCGCGCAAGGACGTCGAACTCCGGACACTAAGGTGACGGCATGACGGACCAGGAACGCCTAGCCGGCTACATCGACGTCTGGTGGCAGGCGATCAACGACTTCACCGAGCTGCTCGGAGACCTCCCCGAGGAGCAGTGGTCGAAGCCGACCGACCTGCCCGGCTGGGACGTGCGGGCCTGCGCCGCGCACACCGCGCACCTCGAGGGGATCCTGGCCGGTGCCCCCGAGGAGACCGCCGACGTCGGCGAGCCACCGCACGTCACCAGCCTGATGGGGCTCTACACCGAGATCGGCGTCATGAACCGTCGCGACGCCACTCCCGACGCGATCATCAACGAGATCCGGGAGGCCGCGACCTCGCGGCACACCGCACTCCTCGCCGACCCTCCGACCGACGGTCAGGCCAAGCCCGCGACGATCTTCGGCGGCGTGCCCTGGAACTGGGAGACCCTCCTGCGCAACCGGCCGCTGGACGTGTGGATGCACGAGCAGGACGTACGCCGCGCGGTCGGCCGGCCCGGTGGCATGGACGGCGCTCCGGCGAGGCACACCGCTGACTACCTCGCCGAGACGCTCGGCTTCGTGCTGGCCAAGCGGGTCGGTGCACCGGCCGGCACCACCGCCGTGCTCGAGATCGCCGGGCACGACCCTCACCCCTACACGGTCAACGACGCGGGTCGTGGCGAGCGGCTCGACGACGTGCCGGACGCCCCGACGGTGACGCTGCGGATGGACCGCGAGTCGTTCATCGTCCAGGCCGGAGGGCGACGGACGCCCGAGCCCGGCTCGATCGCGGTCGAGGGCGACGACGCCATCGGCCAGCAGATCCTCGACGCCTTGGCCACCACCCCGTGACACCCGGCGCCGCCACCGACGTGTGGCGTCTCGCCGACATCCCCGACCAGGCCGGGCAGGACCGTCCTGGTCACCGGCACGACGGTCGGCGGGCTCGGCCATCACACCGCCCTCGAGCTCGCGCGCCGGGGTGCCCGGGTGGTGCTCGCCGGGCGCACGGAGGCCCGGCTCAACGAGACGGAGCAGGCCATCCGCGCCGACGTGTCGACCGCGCTGCTCGAGCGGCTGACGGTCGACCTGTCCAGCCTCGACTCGGTGCGAAGCGCAGCGGCCGAGGCGACGCGGCTGGGCCCGATCCACGTGCTGGTCAACAACGCGGGCGTGATGGGCACGACCCACCAGCGCACTGCGGACGGCCTCGAGCTGCAGCTGGCCACCAATCACTTCGGGCCGTTCCTGCTGACCGGCCTGCTGCTCCCTCAGCTGGTCGCGAGCGAGGGCGCACGGGTGGTCACCGTGTCCTCACAGTTCCACCGCTACGCCCGGTCCGCACCCCTCGGCGACCCGCACACTCAGCAGGGCCGCTACTCCCGCTGGCCGGCGTACGCGCAGACCAAGCTGGCCAACCTGCTCTTCACCTACGAGCTCGAGCGCCGGCTGCGCGAGGCCGGCCTGCCGGTGATGGCGCTGGCCGCCCACCCGGGCTTCGCCGGCACCCACCTGGCGGCCAACGGCCAGTACGGACGGTCCTCCGGAGGCATCGCGTCGATCCTCGACGCGACCATCAAGGCGGTCTCGCAGTCCGCCGCGGCCGGCGCCTGGCCAACGCTGATGGCCGCGACCGCCGATCTGCCCGGCGGCACCTACTGCGGTCCGAGCGGGCTGAAGGAGATGTCGGGCGCGCCCCAGGTGGTGACCAGCAACCGGCGGTCCTACGACGAGGAGGCGCAGCACCGGTTGTGGGAGCTCAGCGAGCAGACCACCGGGATCAGCTACCCCTGACCAAAGTCGTAGCGCGGTCGACCCTCGGCTGATGTGGGCGGCCCGGGCGCGGCCCTAGCGTGATGGTCATGCCCGACGAGCCCGCCGACCAGACCTGGGAGCTGACCCTCAACGGTCACACCCACCGGGTCGTGGCCCGCGGCTCGATGAACCACCAGGTGCGTTGGTACGTCGACGACGAGCTGGTCGCCGAGAAGAAGGCCATGGAGGACAAGCTCCGGATGGAGGCCGAGGACCGGCCGGAGCTCGGCGCGCTGGCGGTCCGGTTCAGCGGACTCGGCCACGGCATCCGCGCCACGATCTTCGACGAACCCGAGCAGGCCCTCACCGGCCTCGGGGGGATCGACCTGGTGCCGGAGCCGGGCTCCAAGGCGGCGGCGTACGAGGAGAAGATCCGGGCGCACCCGCAGCGCTACGCGGCGATCCAGACCGTGATCGGCGTCGCGAAGGTCGTGGTGCCGATCATCGTGGCGATCCTGCTGGCGCGGCTGGCGTTCCGGATCCCGCTGCCGGACTGGGACCTCCCGCACCTCCCCTGGCCGAACCTGCCGGACCTCCCGTGGCCCGACCTGCCGAGCCCCAACCTGCCGGACATCAACCTGCCCGGCTGGGTGAGGTGGCTGCTCGACAAGGCCAAGTACGTCGTACCGGTGCTGATCGCGATCGGCCTGGCCCAGGGCGAGATCAAGCGCCGCCAGAAGCAGGACCAGCTGCGCGAGGAGCTAAAGGGCGACGATCAGCAGGCCCCCGGGCCGCCGTAGCGGAACGAGTTGTCGCCGGTCAGCCGGAAGCCGTAGCTGTGCACCTCGCGCACGGTGGTGGCCTGGTGCAGCTTCACCTTCGGTCCGCCGAGCCACCGGGCGTCACGCAGGTACGCCGCGCCCTTATCGCGCGCCGGCTTGCCGTTGCCCATGTCGGCACAGATCCGCTGCCGCTGGTGCGTGTAGACCTCGCCGTACAGCTGGGCGAAGTCGGTGCCCTTGAACTTCCCGCGCCACAGCCGGTCGGGGTAGTAGCCGGTCCGCTTGCCGTCGATCTTCAGCCACCACTTGTTGCCGATGTGCTGGAACGCGATGGTGATCTCCGTTTCCGGGGTCAGCATCGCCCCTGGCCGGATGCCGGGCCCCTTGGGGCGGAAGCCGCAGCCGAAGTTGTAGCAGGTGTTGCTGCCGTCGGCCGGCCGCCAGTAGACGAACAGGCGGGGCCCGTCCAGGTACTGCCGGTAGCCGGCCTCGAGGTAGGAGCTGTCCAGCGAGTGGCCCACCGCGATCTGCCCGAGCGAGTGCTGCCCGAGCCGGCCCCGGACCTGACCCGGGCGGTGCACGCTCAGGGTGGCGCGCAGCCCGTCGGCCGGCGACTCCAGCACCTGGGTGTGGGCGGCGGCGTAGTGGTAGCCGGGGTTGCCCAGGTCACCGTCGTCGGTGCGCGCCAGGTGATCGGCGTACGACGGCGGCGGGGGCAGCGTCGGCTGGTCCGCGTCGCTCGCGGCGGCCGAGCCGGGCACGGCCAGCACGGTCGCCACCAGCGCGCCACCGATCGCGGCGAGGGTCATCCAGCGGACGGCGCGGGTCGGTGCAGGCATGCGGGCGGCCTCCGAGGGGGTCAGCGGGCAGTCGACGGGACTGCGCTGGACCCTACCGAGGCCGCCAGCGGCCCCGATCAGCAGCCGTGGTTCGACTGGGTGCAGAAGTCCTCGATGCCGCGGAGCGTGAACTGCTCCGAGGAACCGTTGGTGACCACGTCGACCGTCGCGCCGTGGATGATGTCGCGGCCCTGGGCGAAGTAGGCCATCGCCCACATGTCACCGTCGAACACAGCCTCTTCCACGTGGCCGTCGTCGAACGTGTAGGTGATCGACTCGACTCCCTCGGGCAGCGCTCCGCCGGCGAAGTACTCACCGATGTTCGGGTCGTCCATGGAGAAGTTCATGCTGATGCCGAGCTGAGCCTTGTCGAGCGGCTCCCCGTAGGCGTGCGGGTGGAGGAGTGTCGCGTTGCCGCCGTCGAGCGAGGCCCACTCGTCGCAGACGATCCACTTCTCGGCGTTGCCGTAGAGCCGGACCGTGGTGTCGCCGATCTCGATCGACGAGAGCTCCGTGGCGCCCGGCAGAGGAATGCGCACGTCGCCGCAGGCCTGCGGCTCCTGCACGGGGAAGTCGCCGGCGGGACCCGAGCTGCTGTCCTCGCCGGGCACGGTCGACGGCACGGCCGGTGCGGAGGTCACCCTGGTCGGGACCTCGGGTGCTGTCGACGGCTCGGCCGAACCACGTCCTGCGGGCACGCCCGTCCGCGGCTCCGGGTCGTCGCCGAAGGCGAGGATGGCCCCGCCCACCGCGACCGCGGCGATGACGGAGGCGGCCGCCAGGGCCGGGACGGCCCAGCCCCGGCGGGCACGGCTCTCCCCGCGGACCTGCTGCATCAGGTCGGCTTTGCGCACGGCGCGGGCCTGGTCGGAAAGCGGGCGCTCCGGGGGCAGGTTCTCGTCGGTCATCGGTCGTCCTTCGGGCTCGGGTCGGGCTGGGCCGAATCGGAATGGGCGAGGATCTCGGTGAGGCGCTGCCGTGATCGGGAGAGCCGGCTGCGCACGGTGCCGACCGGTACGTCGAGGGCAGCCGCGGCCTGCTCGTAGGTCAGGCCGTCCCACGCCACCAGGGTCAGCACCTGCTGGTCGCGCGGGCTGAGCTGGCGCATGGCAGCGACCAGGCGGGCCATCCGCCGCTCGTCGTCGACGCGCTCGGCGACGCCGTCGGCGTGGTCGAGGCTCGGAGTGGCATCGGGCAGCCGGGCGACCAGAGCCAGCTGCCGGCGATGAGCGCGGCTCGCGTTGCGGCAGACGTTGGTCGCGACGCCGTACAGCCAGGGCAGCACGGCTCCGTCATGGGTGGTGGCGCGGTCGCGGATCCGCCAGACCTCCAGGAAGACCGCGGACATCGCGTCCTCGGCCAACGCCCAGGAAGCCGTGCGGCGGAAGCAGAAGTTGTAGATCCGGTCGGCATGCTCGTCGAACAGGATGGCCAGCGACTCCGGGTCACCCGAACGGAGTTGCTCGACCAGGTCGTCGTCGCTCACGTCCATCCCCTCGAGTGTCCGGATCCCGTCAGTCATACCCCGATATGTCCGCTCGGGGCGACGGGGTTCCATCCCGGACCGATGAATCGAGCCCCCGGGCCCGGTCGGTACTGCCATGACTTCCGACGGCACACTCGACCAGCGGTTCTCCTCCGAGCAGGCCACCTCCCCGTCCTGGCCCGCCGTGGAAGAGCTCCTGACGAAGGCGGAGCTCTACTGGCTGACCACCGTTCGCGCCGACGGCCGCCCGCACGTGACTCCGTTGGTGGGCGTGTGGCACGACGGCACCTTCGCGTTCTGCACCGGCGCCGGCGAGCAGAAGCACGTCAACCTCGAACATGGGACCCAGGTCGCGGTCACCACCGGCGCCAACACCTGGAAGCAGGGCACCGACGTCGTCGTCGAGGGCGAGGCCCGCCGCGTCACCGGACGCGAAGCGCTCGAACCCCTGGCGAAGGCTTGGCGCGACAAGTACGGCGCCGACTGGGACTGGCAGGCCGCCGACGACGGCTTCACCAGCGGTGACCTCAGCGAACCCTGGGTCTACGTCGTCCCGCCGGCCAAGGTGCTCGCGTTCGGCAAGGACCCGCACAGCCAGACGACGTACCGCCCCTGACTCAGGCGACGAGCTTGCGCGCCTGCTGCTCCAGCCGGGCCTGGGCGGCGCGGCGGACCTTCGGGCCACCGGTCGCCATCTTGTAGAGCAGACCGAGCTGCTTCGGCGCGTTCTTCGGGGTCGTGGTCGCCAGCCAGCCGTTGGGCAGCGAGAGTCGCACGACCTTGTGCCAGGCCGAGTAGACCTGCTGCGGCAGAGGTTGGGTGTGGTAGTTGAGGTCGTACTTCTCGAACAGCGCCTGCACCCGCGGAGCGATCTCGGGGTAGCGGCGCGAGGGCAGGTCGGGGAAGAGGTGGTGCTCGATCTGGTGCGAGAGGTGGCCGGTCATGAAGTGCATGGCCTTGGAGCCGCTGATGTTGGCCGAGCCGAGCATCTGCCGGACGTACCAGTCGCCGCGGGTCTCGTTGTCGTCGATCGACTTCTTCTCGAACGTCTCGACGCCCTCGGGGAAGTGGCCGCACATGATCACCGAGTGGGTCCACAGGTTGCGGACCAGGTTGGCGGTGGCGTTGGCGGCCAGCGTCGGCAGGAAGGACCCGGTCGGGATCGCCAGGGCGGGGTTGACGACGTAGTCCTTGGTGGCCTGCCGGCGGATCTTGGCCAGCGTGTTCTTGAGGTTCGACTTGAACTCCTCGCTGCGCTTCTCCTTCGGCAGCCGCAGGTTGCGGCCGAGCTCCAGGTCGTAGGCAGCGATGCCGTACTCGAAGACGCAGGCGTTGACGAAGTTCCAGAGCGGCTGCACGAGCATGAACGGGTGCCAGCGCTGGTCCTCGTCGACCCGCATGATGCCGTAGCCGAGGTCGTTGTCCTTGCCGATGATGTTCGTGTAGGTGTGGTGCACCTCGTTGTGCGAGTGCTTCCAGCCCTCCGACGTCGACGCGTTGTCCCACTCCCAGGTGCTCGAGTGGATCTTGGGGTCGCGCATCCAGTCCCACTGGCCGTGCATGACGTTGTGCCCGATCTCCATGTTCTCGATGATCTTGGCGACGCTGAGGCCGACCGTGCCGGCCACCCAGGCGGGCGGGAAGATCGAGACCAGGAGGACGGCGCGGCTGCCGAGCTCGAGCTTGCGCTGGACGTCGACGACCTTGCGGATGTACGCCGCGTCCTTCTCGCCGCGGGCGTCGATGACGTCCTGGCGGATGGTGTCGAGCTCGATGCCGATCTGCTCGATGTCCTCGGGGGTGAGGTGGGCGATCGGGTTGACGGGCTGCTTGGTGATGACAGTCATGGGAACCTCCGAAGAGTCAGTGGTCGATGGTGCAGGCGCCGGCGGCGGCGTTGATGCAGGTCTGGATCGGGACTCCGGCGGGGGGCGTCTCGCCGGGGACGGCCACGGTGAGCGCGCCGTTGCGCAGGTCGCGCACGGCACCCTCCTTCAGCGGCAGGACGCAGCCCATGCAGATGCCCATCCGGCACCCGCTGGGCATCAGGACGCCAGCGCCCTCGGCGGCGTCGAGGATCGGGGTGGAGCCGTCGGCGTCGACGGTGACGCCACTGGCGAACGAGAGCGAGCCGCCCTCGCCCGGCTCGGCGAAGACAGCCGGCCGGAAGCGTTCGGTGGTGAGCTCGAGGCCACGCTCCGCGTGATGCGCCTCGAGGGCGTCGAGCAGGCCGGCGGGACCGCAGGCGTAGGTGAGCCGCTCGTCGAGGTCGGGCACCAGGGTGTCCAGGTGGTTCACGTCGAGCACGCCGTGGCTCTCGTCGTAGCGCTCCACCAGCTCGATGTGGCCGGCGGCGGCATGGGCCCGGAGCTCGTCGCGGAACATCGCGGTGTCGGAGCTGACGTTGACGTGCACGAGCGTGATGTCGGTGGTCGACGTTGGTCGCCCGCGAGTAGAGGTTGCGCAGCATGCCGATCACGGGCGTGATGCCGGAGCCGGCGGTGACGAGCAGCAGCTTCTGGGGGATCGGCTGGGGCAGCACGAACTCGCCCTCGGCCTGCTCGAGCTGGATCATCTGGCCGCGACGCGCCTGGTGCACGAGGTGGTTGGAGACGACGCCGTCGGGGATCGCCTTGACGGTGAGGCTGATGCAGCGGTCGGGGCGCGGGCCGTGGGTCAGCGAGTAGGTGCGCCACAGGCGCACGCCGTCGACCTCGACGCCGACCCGGACGTACTGGCCGGGCACGTGGCCGGCCCAGTCCTTGCCGGGCTTGATCACGATGGTCGCGGACTCGGCGGTCTCGGGGTGCACCGAGACGATCCGGCCACGGAGCTCTGCTCCCGAGCGCAGCGGGTGGAAGACATCGAGGACGTCGTGCAGCTCGAGCGGGGTGATCGCCGCCTCGGCGAAGTTGCGCAGGCGACCGCGCAGGCCGCGGCGCGGCGGCGACGTCTTGTGCAGGGCAAACGAGCTCATGCCTCCATAGTGCTACGCGCTGGGGGTAAAGTCCTGTCTGAGGTGACGTGAACGGACTACGTCACATTTGTTCGTAGGAGACAAAAAATGGCCCGTCGGGCACCCCGGACCACCGCTGGGCACGAACTCCGCCTGGATCCGGACGCCGTGGACGCCATGCGGGCCGAGCTCCCCGGGGTCGCCGAGCTCGTGGTCGCAGCGGTGATCGACGAGGTGCCGAGCTACACCGACGCGTTCAGCGGACCCATGGGCGAGACCATCCGCAACGCCGTCCAGCTGGCCCTCGGCGGCTTCCTCACGCTCGCCAGCGGGCGGCGCGGCGCCGACCCGCGCTCGCCCGCCGCGCCGGCCGTCGAGGGTGCCTACCAGCTCGGCCGGGGCGAGGCACGCAGCGGGCGGACGACGGAGGCACTGCTGGCGGCGTACCGGATCGGCGCGCGGGTCTCCTGGCGTCAGCTCTCGACGACCGCGGTGGCCAACGACATGCCGCCGGACACGCTCGCCTCCTTCGCCGAGCTGGTGTTCGCCTACATCGACGAGCTGTCGGCCGCCAGCGTCGCGGGCCACACCGACGAGCTGGACACCACCGGCCGGGTCCGCCAGCGGCTGCTCGAGCGGATCGCGCACCACCTGCTGTCCGGGGCGTCGGAGGCCACCGTCGCCACCGCGGCCGAGCGGGCCGACTGGGCGCCGCCGACAACGCTCACCGCGCTGATCGTGCCGGAGGCCCAGGTGCGGCCGGTCCTGTCGGAGCTCTCGCCGCGGACCCTGCAGGCCGCCGACCTGCCCGACCTGGACGAGGGCGTGCTGCTGCTGGTGCCCGACGCCCATGGCCGGGGTCGCCAGGCACTGCTGCGCGCGATCGACTCCCGCGGGTCGGTCGCCGGCCCGCCGCGGCCCTGGCTGGAGGTGCGCACCTCCTACGACCGGGCGCTACGGGCGCGCTCGCTCGGGCTCTCCGGCGACACCGACACCCACCTGTCCGAGCTGGTGCTGCGGGCCGATGCCGCCGCCCTGGCCGACCTGCGGGCCGAGGCCCTCGCCCCGCTGGCGACGCTGCGCCCGGCCTCGGCCGAGAAGCTCGCCGACACCCTGCGCGCCTGGCTGCTGCACCACGGCCGACGCGAGGAGATCGCGGAGGCCCTGTTCGTGCATCCGCAGACCGTCCGCTACCGGATGAGCCAGCTCCGGGAGCTGTACGGCGACCGGCTGGATGACCCCGAAGAGGTCCTGAATCTCACGATTGCTCTCGCCATGCGCGACAACTCAGCGAAATGAGGCGCGACCGCATACGGTTTTCCCATGCCTGACGGACTCCGCCGCCCTGCGCGCGGCCTCGCCGTCCTGGCACCGCTCCTCGTGGCACTGCTGCTCGCGCTCGACGCTGACCGCGTGCGAGAGCCGGTCGTCCGCCCAGCCGTCCGAGGAGCCGACCGTCCGGACGTCCGATCCCCTGCCCGGCACGGATCCCTACCTCTACGTCGCGATGGGTGACTCCTACACGGCCGCCCACGGCGTACCCGGCACCAACTGGCTCGACGGCTGCCTGCAGTCCGACCGCAACTACCCCAACCTGGTCGCGGACACGCTGCCCGACGCCGAGCTGATCGACGTGAGCTGCTCGGGTGCGGCCACCCACCACATGTGGGACGTCCGCGACTACGGCACGATCGAGCACCCGCCGCAGCTCGACGCGCTCACCAAGGACACCGACCTGGTGACGATCAGCATCGGCTACAACGACTTCCGGCTGTTCGCCACTCTCTTCGGCCGCTGCGCGGAGCTGGCCAAGAAGGACCCCGAAGGCTCCCCCTGCCAGGACCGGCTGATCCGGCCCACCGGCTACGACTACCTCGCCAAGCGCGTGGTCATCATCGGCAAGCGGCTCAAGAAGGCGCTGCGCGACATCAGGGAGCGCGCCCCCGAGGCCCGGATCCTCGTCGTCAGCTACCCGCACCTGCTCCCCGAGACGGGCTACTGCCGGGGCCGGGTGCCGCTGGCCAAGGGCGACTACCCCTACGTGCGCGGCATCAACGAGCAGATGTCGGACGCCCAGCGCGAGGCGGCCGAGTCGATCGAGGGCGGCGAGTACGTCGACGTCACGGCCGCCAGCGTCGGTCACGACGTCTGCAGCGACTGACCCCTGGGTGGCCGGGATCGACCCGGTGCCGACCCGGGCCGCGGCGTTCCACCCGTTCGCGGTCGAGCAGCGCGCCGTCGCCGACCTGATCCTGGACGTGCTGTGAGGCGGTTCGCTCTCCCGCTGCTGGCGGGTGTCCTGCTCGTGTCCATGGCCGCCTGCCAGGACGACGACCCGCCGCCCGACGACGGCATCAACCGCTACGTCGCGCTCGGCGACTCCTACACCGCGGCACCTGGCGTGCCGGTCACCGACGAGGCCGACCCGTGCGTGCGCTCGGACCACAACTACCCCAACCTGCTCGTGGAGAAGCTGCCGGAGGCCGTGCTGACCGACGTCAGCTGTTCGGGTGTCGACACCGGGGCCGTGACCGACTCCGCGAAGCTCGGCGTCGACCCACAGCTCGACGCGGTGTCGGAGGAGACCGACCTGGTCACGATCGGCCTCGGCGGCAACGACGAGCTCGTGTTCTCGCTCTGGCTGAGCCAGTGCTGGCAGCTGGCCCCCGATGACCCCGAGGGCTCGCCCTGCGCCGACGCCAACGCCACGCCCGACGGCGACGTCCTGCTCGACAAGGTCGTCCGACCTCGAGGGCAACCTGAAGTCGGTGATCGAGGACGTCCAGGACGAGGCGCCGCAGGCGACGATCGTGATGGTGACCTACCCGCAGATCCTCCCGGACCAGGGCACCTGCCCGGACAAGGTGCCGTTCGCGGCCGGCGACTACGCCTACATCAACAGCATCGTCGCGGCCCAGAACGACGCGATCGTCGCGGCCGCGAAGGACACCGGTGTCGAGTGGGTCAACGTCGAGAAAGCCAGCCTCGGGCACGACGTCTGCGCCGATGAACCGTGGGTCAACCCGCTGCTCACCGAGGACACCAGCCGGGGCAACCAGCTGCACCCGGTGCCGGAGGAGCAGGCGGCGGTGGCGCTGCTGATCGTCGACAAGCTGCGCGAGCTAGACCTGTGAGTGAGCGACCTCGCCGGCGATCACGGTGAGCGCCACCGACATGCCGCGCAGGTAGGACCGCGGGTCGTCGGCCACCGCCAGCGGATCGTGGTCGAGCAGCACCAGGTCGTCGCGCGAGCCCCGCGCGACCATCGGCTGGCCGTCGACGCTGGCGGCCAGCGCCTCCTGTGCGGTGAGGGCCTGCTCCTGGCCCCACGGCTCGCGGTCGTCGTCGCTGCGGTGCACCGCGGCCGCGATCGCCAGCCACGGGTCGAGCGGTGACACCGGGGCGTCGGACCCGAGCACCAGGGCGGCGCCGTCGTCGAGCATCCAGCGGAACGCGAAGCACCGCTCGGCGCGACCCGGCCAGATCTGCTCGGTGAGGTCACGGTCGTCGAGCAGGTGGGCCGGCTGGACGCTGGCCCGCAGGCCGAGCTCGGCGAGGCGGCGTACGTCGGCGCGGGTGATCAGCTGCGCGTGCTCGATCGACCCGCGGGCGCCGGTGGCGGCGTAGGCGTCGAGCGCGGCTCCCGACGGCGGCGTCGCCGATCGCGTGGGTCGCGACCTCGAGACCGGACACGTGGGCGCGGGCCAGCTGGTGGCGCAGCTCGTGCTCGGTGAGGTTGGCCGCACCGCTGGGGAGCTCGAGGCGGTCGCCGTCGGCGTACGGCTCGCAGCACCAGGCGGTGCGGGTGTTGAGGGACCCGTCGCTGATGATCTTGAGCGGCCCCATCGTGAGCCGCTCGTCCTTGTCGAGCGGGTCGCCCGACCGCAGGCCGCGCCGGGTGACGTCGTCCAGCCCGTCGATGTACGTCGCGGCCCGGACCCGCAGCAGGTCGCAGCCGGCGTCCCAGCGCTCGAGCCACTCGGCCACGCCGCCGACGAACTCGAAGTCGACCAGCCCGACCACGCCGCGCGCGGCCGCGGCCTCGAGGCTCGAGCGGTAGGCGGCCGGCGAGGTGCCGTCGGTGCCGGTCAGCTCGTAGAGCAGGGAGTACGCCGCGAACCACTCGTTCTCGCGCACGGTCTCGTCGGGGCCCTCGCGCGGCGGCAGGCCGAGCGCGGCCAGGGCGGCGCTGTTGAGCCAGGCATGGTGGCCGTCGCCGGCGATCAGCACCACCGGCGTGACGCCGGTGACCGCGTCGAGGTCGGCGACCTTGCCGGAGTGGGCCCAGCCGCCCGGCCGGTGCCCCCAGCCGATGACCGGCCGGCCGGGCGCGGCCGCGACGTGCTCGCCGACGCGGGCCACGACCTCCTCGGGACTGGTCGCGCTGATCAGGTCGAAGCGCTGCCGGGCCAGGGTCCACTGGCCGAGGTGGACGTGCTGGTCCCACAGCCCGGGCACGATCCAGCGCCCGTCCGCGTCGACCTCGGCCACGCCCTCGGGCCGGGTCAGCCCGGGGCCGACCTCGACCACCTGGCCGTCCGCGACGCGCACGTCGACCGGCTGGTCCGGCGCGCGGTCGCCCGGCGCCAGGGGCACCAGGCGCGCACCCCGGATCAGCAGGTTCGGCATGCCCAAACGCTAGTGGCGGCCCCGGCTAGACGTGACGGCGGGACTGCACCACGCGGAACCGGGAAGCGACGTACGCGCCATCGGTGTAGGAGGCGTTGGCGGCCGGGTTGGCGCCGGTGCCGTGGAAGTCGGAGTACGCCGCGGACTGGTTGACGAAGACGCCGCCGTGCAGGTTCTCCGACAGCGCGACGCCCGCGTCGAGCGCGGCCTCGCGCATGTCGGCCACCACCGGCTCGGCAGACGAGTAGACGGCGGCGGTCATCGCCCCGCGGCGCTGCACGGTGTCGCGGAACAGCGCGATCGACTCGTCGGTGCCGGCCGTCTCGATCAGGTAGGCGACCGGACCGAAGCACTCGGTCTCGTAGACGTCGGAGTCGGCCGCGGTGAGCGACAGGATGGCCGGGGTCCGCACCGTGGCGTCGGCGTACGCCGGATGCGTGACCGTGCGCGAGGCGACCACGACGCCGTCGCGACCCGACGCGGACTCGAGCCGCGACAGCACGCCGGCGTCGACGACACCGCCGAGCAGCTCGACCGCCCGGGCGTCGTCGCCGAGCAGCCCGTCGAGCGCGGCACCGATGCCGGCGCCGACCTCGGCCGGGGACTTCTGGCCCTGGTCGGTGGCGATGCCGGCGGCCGGGAGGTAGATGTTCTGCGGCGCGGTGCACATCTGGCCGGAGTAGAGCGAGAACGAGAACGCGAGGTTCTGGCACATCGCCGCGAAGTCGTCGGTCGAGTCGATCACGACCGTGTTGACGCCGGCCTTCTCGGTGAACACCGTCGCCTGGCGCGCGTTGGCCTCCAGCCAGTCGCCGAACGCGTTGCCGCCGGTGAAGTCGATCAGCCTGACCTCGGGCCGGATCGCGAGCGTCGCGGCCAGCTTGTCGGCCGGGTCCTCGGCGGCGAGGGTGACCAGGTCGGCGGCGTAGCCGGCCTCGGCCAGCACCTCCTGGCAGACCTGCACCGTGATCGCGAGCGGCAGCACCGCGCCGGGGTGCGGCTTGACCACGACGGCGTTGCCGGTGACCAGGGAGGCGAACAGGCCGGGCCAGGAGTTCCAGGTCGGGAAGGTCCGGCAGCCGATCACCAGCGCCACGCCGCGCGGCACGACCGTGAACGTCTTCTCCATCCGCAGCGGCTCACCGCGGCCGGGCTTCTCCCAGACCGCGGTCGCGGGCGTGCGGGTCATCTCGGTCCAGGAGTAGGCGATCGCCTCCAGCGCGCGGTCGAGCGCGTGCGCGCCGCCGGCCTGGAACGCCATCACGAAGGCCTGGCCGCTGGTGTGCTGCACGGCGTTGGCGAGCTCGAAGATCCGGGCGTGCAGGCGCTCGAGGATCTCCAGGCAGACGCCGGTGCGGCCGGCCGGGCCGGCGTTGCGCCACGCCGGCATCGCGTCGGTCGAGGCAGCCAGCAGCGCGTCGACATCGGTCACCCGCGGGTAGGTCACGCCGAGGTCGAAGCCGAACGGCGACCGCTCGGTCGCCACGACGCCTCCCCCGTCCGCACTGGCGCCCGGGGTGGTCAGTGGGAACGGCTGGTCCAGCAAGGCCTCGAACGCGGCCTTGCCGTCGGCGGCCGCGCTCTCGCCGTAGATCCGCGGCGAGGGCGACTCGTCGAACGCGGAGAAGTACTCGCGCGACGCGCAGGCGGCCACCGCCGCCTCCAGCCGGTCGCGGTGCTTGTCGAACAGGACCTCGGTCATGACACTCCCCTGGATCGTCTTGTGACACCTGCCGACACTCTGGCACATCAAGTGTCACAAGCCCATTCCGGCTACGGTGGCGCCGTGAATCCTCGACGGCTCGGGACGCTGGGGCTGCTCGCCGTGCTCGGCGTGGCCGGCGGGTTCGGGCTGCGCGCGCTGCAGGACGACGAGGCGCCGAGCCGCATCGTCGACGCGGCGCCGGTGCTGGCTACCTCGCCGTCGATGCCGGGCAATCCCGAGATCGAGGTCCTCGACGACCAGGACACGTCGCCTCTGGCGCCGAACCAGCCGACCCACCTGGAGAAGATCGGCGCCAAGCCGTTCGTGGTGCGGGTGCCGGTGCCGGACGGCTGGCTTCGCAACAACTCCAAGTGCGGGCGAGTGGAAGTGGACGGAGCCGGGCCAGCCGCTCTACAACACGTTCTTCGTGCGGGTGCGATTGGTGAGCAACAACTTCCAAGCCATCTCGTCCGCACTCGAGGAGCGGATCGAGAACCTGAGTGGCGCGGAGGGCGTAGCGGACTTCGACCTGGAGTCGGAGTCGAACGACACCTTCGTGGCCAACTACGTGAGCGAGGGCTACCGCCGGGTTGCCATGGAGACTTTCGTGTCGACCAACCCGGACGACCTGGCCGACGTCTGGATCGCGGTGGTCGGCCGCGAGCGCGATCGGGACGGCCTGATCGACCTGCTCGCACGGATCAGGGACGGCGTCAGCGCGGTCGACTAGAGCCCGTGGGTCTCGACGCTGTCGAGCACCTGCGAGGCGGTCCGCCGGTCCTGGCTGCGGACCTGCACCCACATCAGCCGGTTGCCGGCGACCTGGACCACGCGCTCGACGGTGACTCCCTCGGGACAGTCGGTGTGGACGACGGTCGTGGACAGCTCGCCGTCGGTCGACCGGGCTGTCGGCATCGCCGCACTCCGGGTGCTGCGGCATCAGCGTCGGCAGCTCGGTGCCCGCGAACAGGCCGACGAAGACGCCTTCCGCGGCGACGTCGGGCTGGTTCCAGTCGCTGCGGGTGCCGACCGAGAGCGCCGCGAAGCCGACCTCCGCCTCACCATCGGCGACCGGCGGGCGCCAGCCGTCGTCCCCGACGGCCAGGTCCCAGTCGCCGGGCACGGTCACCTCCAGCTGGCCCGTCTCGTCCTCGACCATCACCTCGTCGTCGTCACCGCCGGCGCCCTGGATGAACCAGCCGCCCACGCCGCCGGCCGCCAGGACCAGCAGCGCCGCGACGCCGGCCAGCACCCGACGCAGGGTCCGCGCCGGCGGCGGGGTGGGCTCGGCCAGCGAGCCGGTCGCGGGCTTGGGTGACGGCGCCGCGCCGGGCTGGGTGAGCTCGGGGTCGAGCGGCAGCCACCGAGGTCCGATGTGTCCCTCCTCGCCGACCGACTCGTCCAGGGAGACGGCCAGCGCGTCGGCGAACGCGGTGACGCTGGGCCAGCGGTCGGCGCGATCGACGGCGAGCGCGCGGCGTACGGCGTCGTCGGCAGCGGCCGGGAACTGCCGGTCGGAGGTGGAGAGGCTCGGCGGCGGGCCGGGGGTGGCCGCGGCACCCAGGCTGGCGTGGGCGTACGGCGTGCGGCCGCTCAGCAGCAGGTACGTGAGCACGCCGAGGGAGTACTGGTCCGCGCGCGCGTCGGGGCGCTCGCCCTGCGCCTGCTCGGGAGCGACGTACGACGGCGTGCCCGCGATCATGGTCAGCCGCGACGACATGTCGAGCGCCTTGCCGAGGCCGAGGTCGCCGACCATGGCCCGCAGCTCGCGGGTGTCGGACGGGCCCTCGATGGTGCGGAACAGGACGTTGGCCGGCTTGATGTCGCGGTGGAGCACGCCGCGGTCGTGCAGCGCCTGCAGCCCCGACGCGACCTGGCGCACCACCTCGATGGTCTGCGCCACGTGAGCCCGCCGACCTGGAGCCGATCGGCGAGCGTGCCCTGGTCGGCGTAGCTCATCACCAGGTAGGGGCGGCCGTCGTCGAGCTCGCCGGCGTCGTAGACGGTCACCACGTGGGGCGACTCGACCCGGCGCAGGAACCGGCCCTCCTCGACGAAGCGGGTGCGGACGTGGTGGTCGTCGGTCCAGTTGTCGGCGAGCACCTTGATCGCGACCGGGGCGTCGAGCTGCTCGTCGTAGGCGAGCCAGACCGTCGCGAAGCCGCCGGAGCCGATCCGGCGTCGTACGGCGTACCGACCAAGACGGTCGGGCATGCCACGCGATGACCCCGAAACCTCCGACACCCCTGCATGCTATTCGTGCCTTCGGGGGAGGATGTCGCCATGACCCTCGAGCCCGACGAGATCGACGAGCTGGCCCGCCGCGCGCAGGCCGGAGACGCGGCCGCGCTCGACGAGGTGCTGAGCGCCATCCGGCCGCGGATCCTCAACGTCTGCCGGGGCGTGCTGCCCTACACCCCGGACGCCGAGGACGCCTGCCAGGAAGCACTGATCAACATCGCGACCAAGGTCAGCGCCTGGAACGGCAACGGCCGCTTCACCTCGTGGACCCACGTGGTCGCGGTCAACGCCGCCCGGACGACGTACCGCCGGATGAAGAACCAGGCCGTCGCCAGCGGAGCCGCCGGCGACCCGGCCTCTCCGGTGCTCGACCGTCCGGACCCGCGCACCACCAGCGTCATCGCCGGCACCCGGCTGGACCTGCTGGAGGCGATGGAGAGCCTGGAGCGCGACCATCCGCAGTACGTCGAGCCGCTGCTGCTGCGCGACGTCTACGGCATGTCCTACGACGAGATCGCCCAGCAGGTCGGCCTCCCCCTCGGCACCGTGAAGGCGCAGATCCACCACGGCCGGCGGCTGGCCCGACCGATGCTCCGGGAGAGCTGATGGTTCGTCCGGCCAGGCCGGCATCCGGGCTGGTGTCCGGGCTCGTCGCCGGAGCGCTCCTCCTGTCGGGGTGTGCCTTCGACGCTGCCGCGAAGCCGGCCACCGTCGAGCCGACGGTCGTCCCGTCGCAGGTGCCCTCCGCCGAGCCTGAGGTAGCTGACCTCGACGTCGCACTGAGCGAGCCGCGCGAGGACTCCTACTACCCCGAGGTCGGCGACCCGGGCGTCGACGCCCTGCACTACGCGCTCGACCTGACCTGGAACCCCGCGGCTCGGCGACTGCAGGCCTTCGAGCGGCTGACCTTCCGGGCCACCGAGACCGCCGACCAGTTCCAGCTCGACTTCGGCGAGCCGCTGGAGGTCGAGGAGCTGGTGGTCGACGGCGAACCCGCCGACTACGAGAAGGTCGGCAAGGACCTGGTCGTCTCCTATCCGGTGCAGGCAGACGCTCGCTACGTCCTGGAGATCACCTACGCCGGCACGCCGGAGCCGGTCGAGGTGCCCGTCCAGCGCATCGACATCGACACGACAGGGTGGACGATCACCGAGGACGGCGAGACCTGGACCATGCAGGAGCCGTTCGGCGCCTTCACCTGGTACGCCGTCAACGACCAGCCCGCCGACAAGGCGCTCTACGACTTCACGCTGACCGTGCCCGCGCCGTGGACCGGGGTCGCCAACGGTGAGCTGCTCGAGGTGAGCGAGGCCGACGGGCTGCGCTCGACGACCTGGCACCTCGCCGAGCCGGCGGCGTCCTACCTCGTCACGAGCGCGTTCGGCGACTTCGAGATGACCCGCGACGAGTCCGAGAGCGGAGTGCCGATCACCTACTGGACGCCGCGGTCGGATCCCGACCCGCTCGGCGCGCTCGAGGGCACGCCGGAGGCGATGGCGTGGCTGGAGGACCTGCTCGGGCCTTACCCCTTCGACACGTTCGGCACCGTGGTGGTCGACTCCGAGAGCGGCATGGAGACCCAGACCATGGTCACGCTCGGCGACACGGCCTACACGCTGTCGCCCGAGGTGATCGTGCACGAGCTCGCGCACCAGTGGTACGGCGACCAGGTGACGCCCAACGACTGGCGTGACGTCTGGATGAACGAGGGCATGGCGATGTACCTGCAGGGGATGTGGGAGGCCGAGCGCGACGGCGTCACGGTCGCCGACAAGATGGACGAGTGGGCGGGCGCGGAGGAAGAGCTCCGGGCCCAGGCCGGTCCGCCGGCGGCGTACTTCCCCGACTTCTTCGGCACCTCCAACGTCTACTACGGACCTGCCCTGATGTACCAGGAGCTGCGGGAGATGGTCGGCGACGCGAAGTTCTTCGCCATGCTCCGCGGCTGGCCCGAGGCCAACCAGAACGCCAGCGCCGGACGCGAGGAGTTCCTGGCCTACATGGAGGAGAGCACCGGCAAGGAGCTCACCGCGTTCTTCGACGCCTGGCTCCTCGGCAAGAGCACCCCGCCCCGGGACTGAGCTGTGGTTTCGACCTTCACGAACCATCAGGCGGTGAGGGCGGAGCCCTCCCGCTCGCGGGCCCGGTCCGCCGGGATCGGCAGACCGTAGTGCTCGCGCAGCGTGGAGCCTGCGTACTCGGTGCGGAACAGGCCGCGCTGCTGCAGGATCGGCACGACCTGGTCCACGAACGAGTCCAGCCCGGCGGGCAGCACCGGCGGCATCACGTTGAAGCCGTCGGCGGCGCCGGTGGTGAACCACAGCTCGAGCGAGTCGGCGACCTGCTCCGGAGTGCCGGTGAAGGTGCGGTGCCCGCGGCCACCGCCGAGCTTGAGCAGCAGCTGACGGACCGTGAGGTTGTCCCGGCGGGCCATGTCGACGGTCAGCTGGTAGCGACTCGTCATCCCCCGGATGTCGTCGACTGCGCGGATGTTGTCCGGCAGCGGCTCGTCCAGGGGCAGCTCCTCGACCGGGAGGCCGGTCTGCTCGGCCAGCTGGCGGAGCGGGTGGTCGAGGACGACCAGCTCGTCGAGCCGCCGCTCGAGGTCCTTGGCCTCGGCCTCGGTGCCGCCGAGGATCGGCACGATGCCCGGCAGCACCTTGACGTGGTCGGGGTTGCGTCCGGCCTTCACCGTCGCGGCCTTGAGGGTCGCGTAGAACGTGCGGCCCTCCTCGATCGTCGGCTGCGCGGTGAACACCGCCTCGGCGTAGCGCCCGGCCAGCTCGATGCCCGCGGGTGACGAGCCCGCTTGCACGATGACCGGGTGGCCCTGCGGGCTGCGTCCGACACTGAGCGGACCGGCGACCGAGAAGTGCTCGCCCTGGTGGTGGAGCGGTCGCACCCGCGTCGGGTCGATGTAGACCCCGCGCGCCTTGTCCGCGACGACGGCGTCGTCGTCCCAGCCACCCCACAGCCCGAGTACGACGTCGAGGAACTCCGCGCCGCGCGAGTAGCGCTCGGCCGGCGTCGGCAGTGGTCCGTCGCCGAAGTTCGCGGCCGCGGCCTCGACGCCGGTGGTGACCATGTTCCAGCCCGCGCGACCCTTGCTGATCAGGTCGAGCGAGGCGAACTTCCGAGCCAGGTTGAACGGCTCCTCGAAGGTCGTGGTCGCCGTCGCGATCAGTCCGATCCGCTCGGTGACCACAGCCATCGCGGTCAGCAGCAGCGTCGGGTCGACGGTCTCCGCGGGCCGTCGTGCGACGTCCCAGAGCAACGGGCCGTCGGCGAAGAAGACCGAGTCGAGCAGGCCGCGCTCGGCCGTGCGGGCGAGGTACTGGAAGTACTCCACGTCGCGCGCGCCCCGGGCATCGTTGTCCGGGAGCCGCCAGGACGCCTCATGATGACCGGCGGTCATCAGGAAGGCGTTCATGATCATCTGCTTGTCGTGGGACACGGTGGTCGCCTCTCGGGTCAGGCGCGCCAGCGCGAGAACCGGCGTTCCAGCGCGACGAGCGAGTAGTTGATGACGAGGCCGAGCACCGAGGTGGTCAGGATGCCGGCGTACATCTTGGGGATCAGGAAGTTGAACTGCGAGTAGGTGATGAGGAAGCCGAGACCCTCGGTCGCGCCGATCATCTCGGCGGCGATCAGCACCAGGATCGCCGCGGCCCCGGAGATCCGGATGCCGGTGAAGATCGTCGGCACCGCAGCCGGGAAGACGACCTTGCGGAACGTCGCGACCGGCGACAGCCCGAGCACCCGCGCCGAGCGCAGCAGTTGCGCGTCGACGTTGGCCACCCCGCTGATCGTGCTGAGCAGGATCGGGAAGAAGCAGGCGTACAGGACGATCGCGACCTTCGAGGTCTCACCGATGCCGAGGATCAGGATGAAGACCGGCAGCAGCGCCAGAGCGGCGGTGTTGCGGAAGATCTCGAGCACCGGCGTGAGGATCTCGCGGATCGGCGAGTACCACGCGATGGCCGCCCCGAGCGGGATCGCCGTCGAGACCGCCAGGCCGAAGCCGAGGCCCGATCGCGCCAGGCTGGCCTTCACGTGGTCGAACATCTCGCCGGACTTCGTGACCTGCCACCACTCGTCGAGCACCTCGCTCAGCGGCGGCACGAAGTAGCGGTCCACCAGACCGAGGCGGGGAGCGAACTCCCAGATCAGGGCAAGGACCAGGAGTCCGGAGAGGGCGCGGCCGAACCGGACGGCCCGGCCGCGGTGTCGGGAGACGTGGCGGACCTTCGCCGCCTCCTCCTGACGGGGGTTGGGGCGGGCCTCGGTCCGCTCCTCGAGGACGCTAGGCAACGCGCTCGACCTCCTCCAGATGGCTCCGCGACGGCTGTTCGCGCAGCGTGGTCCAGATCAGGTGGCGGTACGCCGCGAACTCCGGCGTCGACCGGATGTCGACCTCGCCCGCTGCGCTGCGGTCGAGGTCGATGTTCACGACCTCCTTGATCCGGCCGGGCCGGTTGCTCATCACGGCGACCCGCTGGCCGAGGAAGACGGCCTCCTCGATGTCGTGGGTGATGAAGACGACCGTCGTGCCGGTGCGCTGCCAGATCTGCACGAGCTCCTCCTGGAGGCGCTCGCGGGTCTGGGCGTCGAGCGCGCCGAACGGCTCGTCCATGAGCAGCACCTCCGGCCGGTAGGACAGGCTGCGGGCGATCGCGACGCGCTGCTTCATACCGCCGGAGAGCTCGTGCGGGTAGCGGTTGGCGAACTCGGTCAGGCCGACCAGCTCGAGGTACTCCTGGGCCCGCTCCTTGCGGCCCGCCTTCGTCAGCCCGCCCACCGCTTCGAGCGCGAACTCGACGTTGGCGACCGCGGTGCGCCACGGCAACAGGGTGTACTGCTGGAAGACCACGCTGCGGTCCAGGCCCGGGCCGGTGATGGCCTCGCCGTCGACGAGCACCGTGCCCGAGCTGGGCTTGGTGAGCCCGCTGACCAGGTCGAGCACCGTCGACTTGCCGCAGCCACTGGGGCCGACGAGCGCGAGGAACTCGCCCGCTGCCACCTTCAGGTCCACGCCCTCCAGGGCGACGAAGTCACGCAGCTGGCGATCCTCGTCGCCACGGACCTGGAAGGTCTGGCCTACGTCCCTCAGCTCGATGCTGCTGCTCACTTCTCCTCCTCGGCAAACGGGTTGAACTCGTTGGTGAAGACGTCCTCCGGCGTGACCTCGTCGGCCTCGACCTCGCCCTCGTCCTCGAGCCACTGGAGCCAGATGGTGACGTCCGAGTCCTGGATGACGCCGCCCGTCGTCGCCACGCCGTTGGTGCCTGCCCAGTTGACGAGGGTCTCGGCGATCTCCGGGCTGCCCTTCTCGTCGTGGTACTTGTCGATCACGTCGACGACCTCGTCCCGGCTGTGGGTCGCGATGTAGTCGTTGGCCTTCGCGACGCCGGCGACGAGAGTCTCGGTGGTGGTGGGGTTCTCGTTGATGAACTTCTCGGTCAGGTGGAAGCCACCACCGTTGTAGGGGCCGACGAAGTCGACGTCGGTGGCGAGCACCTTCAGCCCGCCCTGCGCCATGGCGGCGTTCAGCGCGCCGATGCCCATGTAGGCGGCGTCGACCTGGCCCTCCCGGAGCGCGGCCTCGGAGTTGAGCGCGGGCAGCGGCACCAGGGTGACCTCGTCGATCTCGTCCTGGCTGAGCCCCTCCTCCTTGAGGTAGGTGTCGAGCACCGCCTCGGCGTTGGCGCCCAGCGTGTTGACCGCGACCTTCTTGCCGATCAGGTCCTCGGCTGAGTCGACGTCGGAGTCCTCGAGAGTGACCACCGAGGAGCTGACCTGGTCGTTGGAGCCGTAGGTCGCGACGACCGCCTTGATCGGGACTCCGCTGGCGATCAGCTTCGCCGAGGCGCCGAAGAACGCAGCCGCCGAGATGTCGATCTGGTCGGTGGCCAGTGCTTGCAGGCTCTCGGGACCGCCCTGCACGTCGCCGACCTTGTCGAGCTCGAGTCCCTCGAGGTAGCCGAGCGCGTCGGCCAGCTCGAGCGGATCCACGAACCCGGGGCTGGACTGGTAGCGGATCGTGGAGATCTCTCCGCCGCCGTCGGCGCCCGCGCTACCTCCGCAGGCGGTGGCGGAGAAGCCGACGAGACCGACCAGGACCGAGATGAGGAGCGCCGGCTTGAGCCGGCGGGACGAGGATCTAGGCACGGAATTGTCCTTAAAGTTCGGAGACATGACTAGTTCGGTCGGAATACTACGCATAGTCCATGGAAATACTCGACATTGGGTCGACTGGTGGACTCTTGTAGCCGCTCGGGGCACCGTTGTCGCATGCGACTCCTGGTGCTGGGCGGCACGGTGTTCCTGTCCAAGGCGACGGCAGAAGAGGCGGTACGCCGCGGGCACGAGGTGACCTGCGCGTGCCGGGGCGAGTCCGGGTCGGTGCCCGAGGGCGCCCGGCACGTGACCTGGGACCGCGACCAACCGGTGCCGGCCGACCTGTGGGGCGGCTTCGACGCGGTCGTCGACGTGGCCCGGCACCCGTCGCGGGTGCGCTCGGCCGTGGCCGCCTTCCCCGACGCCCACTGGGTGTTCGTGTCGACGATCAACGTCTACTCCGACGAGGCGACGCCCGGCGGGCGGCCGGACACGCTGCCCCTGCATGACCCGATCCACACCGACGAGGACCCGATGTCGGCACCCGAGGTCTACGGCGCGATGAAGGTCGCCTGCGAGCAGGCGGTGCAGGAAGGCGCTGCGACGTCGACGGTGGTGCGGCCCGGCCTCATCGTCGGCCCCGGCGACCCGAGCGGTCGCTACACCTACTGGCCCTGGCGGCTCAGCGAGGCGACCGAGACGGTGCTCGCCCCCGGGTCGCCCGACGACCTCGTCCAGATCATCGACGTGCGCGACCTGGCGTCCTGGATGGTCGACTGCGCCGAGGCGCGCACCGAGGGCGCCTACGACGGCACCGGGCCGGCGATGCGTCTCGAGGACGTGATCGTCGAGACGGCGGCCGGCGTCGGCGCCTCACCCGAGCTGGTGTGGGTCGACCAGGAGTTCCTGACGGAGCACAAGGTCGCGCCCTGGAGCGGCGACCGGTCAGTGCCGCTCTGGCTGCCGCGGCCCGACTACGACGGGATGATGAATCACGACCTGACCACCTCGTTCGACGCCGGCCTCACGACCCGCCCGATCGCGGACACCGCGCGCGACACCCTGGCCTGGATGCGGTCGGAGCCGGCGTACACCAAGACCGGGCTGACCTTGGAAGAGGAAGCAGAACTGCTGGCTGCCCGAGCGGACAACGCGTAGCGTTCCTGGCGTGAGGCGCCCACCGCACGAGAACGTGGCGACCGTCCTGGTCGATCCTGAGGTGCTGGGCGAGCTGGAGCTGGATCTCGCGACGCGAGACCTGTGGGTCTGGTCGGTCGCCTCCGCCGGGGTAGCGACCGACGGCCCCCGCCTCGCCTTCCAGATCCGGCGACGGATGCTGCTGGCCAAGCGCGGTGCGTGGGACTGCGCCATGCACTGGACCCCGGTCTGGATCGCCTTCGGCGAGAGCTGGCACCGCGGTGACGATCCGCTGCCGTGGGCAGCCCACTCGGCGCTGTGGCGCAAGCTCGCGGACTATCCGGACCACACCCGCTACCGGCTGGGCCTGGGCGGCGTACCCCGGCTGCCGGTGCACCGTGAGGCGCGGGTCTGAGCTAGTAGTAGCGGGGTCCGCGCATTCGTCAGGGACGGGCTTTCCGGCCCAGGCGCAGGGCCGAGACGAGGAAGAACAGTCCGCCGGCCACGGCGTAGCCAGCGATCGAGCTCAAGGTCGTGGCATCGGCGGCGGACACCGCGAAGAAGGTGCCCGCGACGACCGACAGCGCACCGCTGAGGATCATCGGGAGCTGGCCGGACTGCCCCCTGCGCTGGATGCCAACAGCAAGCTGGACCGCTCCCGAGGCAATGGCCCAGGCACCCCAGACGACAAGTACGTCGCTCACGTCACCGGTGCCGACAGCGGCGAGGGCCACCGCAGCGACCGCGCTGATGGCCATGTTGAGGCGCAGGGCGAACGTCGGCCTGCCGGCCGCCGCTGCTGACCGGGCGTCGATCCCTGCAGCGGCGAGGTCCACCACGGGGTAGAGCACGGCCAGTGCCAGTGCGGCCGATCCGAAGGGGGACGACGTGAGCGCGAACAGGCCAGCCCACGCCACCGCGAACGCGAAGCGCGCGAGGTAGAGGGGTCGAAGCGCGGGCAGCGCTGTGTCGGTAGTCGTCGTCCGGGTGGTCGGGGTCGAGGGTGCAACGGTCATGGCGGGGCTCCTTGATGACGATGAACGAAAGAGACAGAACGATCGGTCCGATCTTGTACCTGCATGCCCAAGAAGTCAACCGACCGTTCGTTCTTCTTGCGGGCTAGGATGAGCGAGTGACTGCTGCACCTGGATCTCCTCCACGGAAGTCCGCGCCCCGCGACCGCCTGCTGCGCACCGCGACCGAGGTCTTCTACGCCAAGGGGATCCATGCGGTCGGCATCGAGGAGATCGTCGACCGGGCCCAGATCACGCGATCGACGCTCTACCGGCACTTCCCGGGCAAAGAAGATCTCGTCGTCGCCTACCTGGAGTCGGCAAGTCAGTTCGAGCGCGAGAGCATCGCGTCGCTGACCACTCCCGGACAGTCACCAGAGGAAGGCATTCGGGCGGTCGCGCAAGCGATCGTGGGTCAGATCGAGAACCCAGCCTTCCGCGGCTGCGCCTTCCTCAACGCTGCCGCCGAGTATCCCGACGTCGACCATCCGGTGCACCAGGCGATCCTCCGCCACCGGTCGTGGTTCGCCGAGCTCGTCCGGACCCTGTTCGGCCCTGTGTCGGACGAGCGCTCGGAAGAGTCGGCCGAGCTGTTCGTCCTCCTCCGCGACGGAGCGATGACTGCCGGTTGCCTCGGCGATGCCGGTCAGGTCAGCAGGGTCTTCCTGGCGGGAGTGGAGAGAGTGCTGGCGAGGGCCAGCACCCCGTGACCGCCTAGCCGTCAGCGGTGAACAGTGCCGACACCTTGTCGGCGACGGCGCGCTTCACCTCGTCCGGGTCGGCGCCGGTCGTGTCGGTCATGAACTTGCCGAAGATCAGCCAGCCGAGCACGGTCAGGCCGGCGACCGAGGTCGGGACCGCGCGGTCGTCGTCGGTGTCGCGCCACAGGCCGGAGAAGAGGTCGGTGGTCGAGGAGGTGCCCGGGATGGCAGCCTCGGGGCTGTCCAGCACGGCGTGCACCAAGGTCCGCCAGTACGACGGCCGCTCGGCCAGCAGGTCGAGCAGCTGGGCGACCACCTCGCCCGAGGCGCTCCCCTGTTCGATCATGGCGCTGGTGGGCAGGCCCGAATCGAGGACGGCGTTGACCACGGCCTCGGCGTCGGCCGCGAGCATCTGCTCGAGCACGTCCGCCTTGGTGCCGAAGTGGCGGTGCACCAGCGCGTGGTTGATGCCGGCCCGGGTGGCGATCTCGCGCACCGTGAAGCCATCGGGACCGCGTTCGGCGACCAGGTCCTTGGTGGCGCTCAGCACCGCCGACCGCACCTGCTCGCGCCCGCGAGGCTTGGTCGGCACTGGCGCCTCCACTGGGTTCTCCCTCATCCGGGCAGTCTATTCCAAGAATGTAACCTTGCGGTTACAGTCCTCGCATGACGCGTCTGCGCACCTACGCGGCGGGGCTGGCGACCGCCGCCGCCCTCGTCGCCACGATGCTGGCCCCCACCTCCGCGGCCAGCCCGGCCCCGCCCGAGATCACGCTGCCCCCGATCCCCGCGATCGCCGGACTGCCGATCCCGTCGCTGCCGACCGACCTGTTCGTGCCGAAGTTCGTGGGGGCACCCGCAGTCGCGCAGCCGCTGGCGCACCCGCCGATCCCGGAGCACCCCTGGCTCTCCCCCAACGGCACCAACTCGATGCACAACGACGCCTACGCGTCCGACGCCTACGAGGTGAGCGGCCCGCTCGGCCGCAATCTCAAGGTCACCTCGGCGTCGTACGGCGTGCGGGAGTGCGCGACGATCGCGTTCGACTCCCACGGACGGATCGTCGGTCTGTGCGGAGGCCTCGAGGGCTTCGGCCTGATGGTGATCGACCCCGTGACGCTGCGCCCGATCTCCGAGATGCGCACCTCGGCGCGCAACCTGCTCACCGGCGCGAACCCGTTCACCGACATCTGCGGCGGCACCTACTTCTTCCTCGACGGTGACGACATCGCCTACGCGACCACGGGACAGAAGACCGTGCTGAAGGTCCGGGTGCAGGCCAGCGGCAAGCTGGTCAAGGAGCACGAGTGGTCCCTGGCGAGCCACGTTGCGGCCGACGACTGCCTGATCGCGACCATGCCCGACTGGGACGGACGGATCTGGTTCTTCACCCAGCAGGGTGCCGTCGGCACCCTCGACCGCGACACCGGCGAGGTGCGGGTGACCCAGCTGCCCGAGGGTGAGGAGGTCACCAACTCGGTGTCCACCGACGAGACCGGCGGCATGTACGTCGTCTCGACCCACGCGCTCTACCGGCTGGACGCCGACGCCGACGGTCTGCCCCAGGTCACCTGGCGCGAGGTCTACGATCGCGGCTCCCGCCTGAAGCCGGGCAACCTGTCGCAGGGCTCGGGCACGACCCCGACCCTCCTCGGCGACCGCTGGATCGCGATCAACGACAACGCCGACCCGCAGACCCAGGTGCTGGTCTACGACCGCCGGGAGGGCGTGGTGGACCGGCTGCACTGCGCCGTGCCGGTGCTGGCAGCCAACGCCGGCACCACGGACAACAGCCTGGTCGCGGCCGGCAACTCGTTCATCATCGAGAACAACTACGGATACAAGGGGCCCACGTCGACGATCCTCGGCCAGACCACGACCCCCGGCCTGGCGCGCGTGATGGTCGAGGACGACGGCTGTCACGTCGGCTGGACGAACGACTCCATCGCGCCCAGCTCGGTCGCGAAGGCCTCGCTCGGCAACGGCCTGCTCTACGCCTACACCAAGCCGAAGCTCCCTGCTGTGCTGGGACTCTTGGGGGGCAACCTGCTCGACGCCTGGTACTTCACCGCCATCGACATCCGCACCGGTCAGACCGTCTGGAGCAGGCTGACCGGCACCGGCATCCAGTGGAACAACCACTACTCGTCGATCTACCTCGGACCCGACGGCACGGCCTACGTCGCCACCCTCGCCGGCCTGGTGCGGATCAAGGACCAGTGAAGACCTACATCGTCAGCGGAGCTGCCAGCGGGATCGGCGCGGCCACCGCGTCCCTGCTCCGCGACGAGGGTCACCGCGTCATCACCGTCGACCTGCGCGACGCCGACGTCATCGCCGACCTGTCCACCGGCGCCGGCCGCGCGACCGCGGTCGCCGGAGTGCAGGAGCTGACCGACGTCGTACACGGACTCGTGCCGTGCGCCGGGCTCGGCGGCTTCACCGGCGTCGACTCGGCGCTCGTGGTGTCGGTGAACTTCTTCGGCGCGGTCGGGCTGGTCCGCGGCCTGCGGTCGCAGCTGGCCGCGGCCGGGCGGTCGAGCGTGGTGCTGATCGCCTCGAACTCGATCACCGGCATGCCGGGCTGGAACGCGTCGGTCGCCGGTCACTGCCTGCGCGACGACGAGCCCGCCGCGCGCGCGGCTGCAGCCGAGGTCGACTCGGTGATGGTCTACCCCGCCACGAAGGCCGCGCTGGCCTGGTGGGCGCGGCGCGAGGGCGTGACCGAGCAGTGGATCGGGCAGGGCATCCGGCTCAACGCGGTCGCGCCCGGCATGGTGGCCACCCCGATGACCGAGCAGCTCCGCGCCGACCCGCTGCTCGGCCAGTTCGCCGACAGCTATCCGACCGCGGTCGGCCGGCCCGGCGAGCCGGGCGAGATCGCGGCCCTGATCGGCTTCCTGCTCTCCGACGCGAGCAGCCTGATGGTCGGCTCGGTCGTGTACGCCGACGGTGGCACCGACGCGATCCTGCACCCGATCGCGCCGGAGGGCTGGGACGTCGGTCCGATCGAGCTCTAGGGCGGGCTGGTGTCCAGCCCGGAGAGCGAGCAGTCGGCGATCACCGAGGTGAGCACGCCCTGCATCTCGGGCGTGATCGCGTCCTGCGGCTGGTCGACGTAGTTGAAGTCCTCGTCGAAGAAGCCCGCTTCGATCAGCGCATCGAGCCCTACTCCTGCGACGAAGCCTTCGGCGACGCACGGTCGCGCTGTCCTCGCCGATCATCCCCTGCTCGACCAGGGCGTCGGTCAGGCTGGCGATCGCGTGTGCCTCGTCGTCCGAGGGCGTCGGGCTCGACTCGCTCGACGTGCTTGCGGACGACGCAGAGGGAGTCGGGTCCGGGTCGGCGGACTCGTCGCCCGCGGTGACCAGCGCGACTGCCGCACCGACGCCGCCGGCCAGCAGCAGCACGAGCAGGGCGGCGACGAGTCCGACCCGGCTGCCACGCTTGCTCCTGGGGTTCGCCTGGCTGCGGACCTGTGTGACGGCCGGGTCGCGCGGCGCGGGCACCGGCAGCTCGCCAGATCGTTCCGCGAGCGATGCCGCTGCCTTCAGGTCGCGGCTCATCTCCGCCGCGTCGGTGTAGCGCTCGGTCGGTGACTTGGCGAGAGCCTGCCGCAGCACCTGGTTGACGGCGTCCGCGGCCGGTGCGCCGGGGCGCAGCTGCGGCAGCGGCTGCGCCAGGTGCGCGCTGACGATCTGGTAGTCCGAGGTGCCGGCGTACGGCGCGGTGCCGGTGATCGCCGCCCACAGCAGGCAGCCCAGGGAGTAGATGTCGCTCGCCACGCCTGCCTGGCCACCGGTGTGCAGCTCCGGTGCCATGTACGACGGGGTGCCGACGGTGGCGCCGATCTGGGTCAGCCCTGACGTGGCGTCGACCTGGCGGGCGATCCCGAAGTCGGCGAGGTAGGCCTGGACGCCGTGCTGGCGGCGGCGGAGCAACACGTTGGCGGGCTTGATGTCACGGTGCACGAGTCCGACCGCGTGCGCATCGGCGAGGCCGGACGCGACCTGGGCGATGATGTCGAGCGCCGTCGCCAGCGGCGGAGCGCCGTGCTCCTGCACCAGCCGGCCGAGGTCGCCCGCGTCGACCAGCTCGGTGGCGATGTAGAGGCGACCGTCGGCCTCGCCGTGCGAGAACACGGTCACCACGTGCGGCGACCGCACCGAGGCCTGCGCCCGTGCCTCGTGCACGAACCTGGCCCGGAAGCCGGCGTCATCGGCGAGGTGTGACGAGATCACCTTCAGGGCGACCGGGCGGTTGAGGGTGCCCTCCATCGCCTCGAACACCATGCCCATGCCCCCGAAGCCCAGGCGGCGCACGATCCGGTAGGGACCGAGCAGCTCGCCAGGCTCGGGGTATCCGAGATTGGTCATCACTCCGTTCTACCCCGAAGTGCTCGGCTCACTCCAACGAGCCTCCACAGCGCCGGCACCTACGACGCGGCGATCAGCTCGACCCCTGAGGCCGCGCACCGCTCGGTGAGCGTTGCGGACGGATCATCGGTCACCAACGTCCAGCCACGGTCCAGTCGGGTCCAGGCAGGCGTGGGGGGAGCGGTCAGCTTGGTCCGGTCGGCGAGGACCACCGTGCGGCCGGACCGAGCCGCCACCAGCTCTTTGACGGAGGTCTCCTCCAGGGTGGGTTCGCCCACGCCACGGTCCGGATCGATGACGTCTGCACCGAGGAATGCCACGTCGAACGCCAACCGCTCGATGGCCAGATCGACCAGCGGACCGACCAGCCCATGACTCATCCGGCGCAGCCTGCCGCCCAGCATGATCACGTCGATGTGCTCGGCGTCCGCCAGTGCCACCGCGGTCTCGAGGCCACGAGTGGCCACCGTGAGCAGTCCGTGTTCCCTGTGCGCCCCACTGTCGACGAGCAGACGGGCCAGCTCGCCGCAGGTGGTGCCGGCATCGAGGAAGACCAACCCCTCGGTCGGCACCATGGCGAGCGCGGCCCGGGCGATGGCCACCTTGGCGGCGTGGTTCTGACTCGCGCTCTCGGAGATCGACCGCTCGTGGAAGGGAGCGGTCACCATGGCCCCGCCGTAGGTCCGGGCGACAGCGCCCTCCGCGCGGAGGCGTTCGAGGTCACGGCGCACCGTCGACTCGGACACTCCGACTTGCTCGGAGAGCTCCTCGACCGACGTCGAACCGTCCCTCAGCAGCGCCAGCAGGCTCGCGTGGCGGGCCTTGGTCGCTGCGCGAGGGGAGGACACGTCAGGAACCGTAGGTGCTCCGCATCCTCGGGACAAACGGTGCGTAGTCGACTGCCGCCAGATACGCCGATCGCATGGTGCCGTGGTCCGCCTTGCCGCTCCCGGCGATGTCGAAGGCAGTCCCGTGGTCGACGGAGGTGCGCAGGATCGGAAGCCCCACGGTGACCGAGATGGTCCCATTGAAGTCGTAGGTCTTCGCCGCGATGTGTCCCTGGTCGTGGTACTGCGACAGGACGCCGTCGAACCGACCCGCGAGACCCTGGTGGAACACCGAGTCGGCGGGGATCGGCCCGTGCACGTCCAGCCCCTCCTCGCGGGCCAGGTCGCAAGCGGGGATGATCTCGTCGAGCTCCTCCCGACCGAACGCGCCGTTCTCTCCGCCGTGCGGGTTGACGGCTGCGACCGCCAAGCTGGGAGCGTCGCTGCCGTAGACCTGCAGCGCCTGGAGGGCCCGGCGAATCGAGTCGACCTGGCGGTCGCGGGTCAGCTGGTCGAGCGCCTGGCGCAGCGACACGTGCCGGGTGGCAAAGAAGATCCTCAGGTGGTGGTCGGGCGTCTGCTCGGAGCGCACCACGAACATCGTGTCCTGCTGGGTGACACCGGTGAGCTCGCCGAGCATCTCTGTGTGCCCGAGGTGCTTGCTCCCGCTGGCCCAGATGGCCTCCTTGTGGATGGGCCCGGTGACGACGCCGTCGACCGCACCCTCCATCGCGGCGCGGGTCGCCACCTCGATCGCGGTGACGGCGGCGCGGCCGGCCCGCTCGTCGACCACCCCCCACTCCGGCAGGTCCGGGCCAAGGACGCCGATGTCGAACACGTCGATCACGCCGGCGCCGGCTGCCGGGGTCGAGAAGTCGGAGACCTCGCGGACCTCGACATCGAGTCGGGCGGCTTGAACACCACGTCGGAACGCCTCGGCGTCACCGACGGCGATGCCGTGATGTGTGTCGTCGGCGGCGTACTCGGCGAGGGTGCGCGCCGTGATCTCGGGGCCGATGCCCACGGGATCGCCGAGGGTGAGGGCGAGGACCGGCGGGTGTGCTGGATCAGAGGTCGAGGTCATGGGATCTCCTGTCAGTGGATTCGGGAACGGGCTGGCGCGACGTGGCGGCGGGCGGCGGCCACGGCAGTCTCGAGGAACTCCAGGCACTGGACGGTGGTGTTGCCGTCGCCGACCAGGCCACCCTTGGTGACCACAGGGAGTCCGGACCACGGGCCTCCGACGAAGGTGCCGCCGACCGCGAGCGGGACCACTTCCTCGGTCACATCGAGACCGTCGGCGGCGAGCTCGGCAAAGCAGGCTGCTGCGACGTCGCCGCCGGTGAGAAAGAGGCCGTCAATGCGCGAGGGCTCGAGCGCCCGGCGGACGATCCGGGCCAGCGCAGCGGGGATCTCAACGGCTGCGTCGGTGACGACCAGATCGCTCTCGTCCAACACCGAGGCCACGAGCACTACCTGCCCAGGCATGGCCTGCGCGATGGCGTCGGTCAGCCGGACCGCCGTCCGGTCCACCTCGGGCGCCCCGGCCGCATCCGTGTCGAGGCGGACGACCACGACGTCACGCTCGGCCATCAGTCGAGCCAGCTGTTGGCGGGTCAGCTCCGTGGCTGAGCCGGAGACTGCGAGGTACGGCGCGCCCTCGGGCCGCAGACCGCCGCCGAGGTGCCCCGCCATCGCCACCGTCGCGGGCCCGGGATCGACCATCAGCCAGACCACGTCGTCGACCTCGACCGCAGCCGCGACGACGCGTTCGATGTGGTCGACGGTGAGGGCGTCGGCCACGACTACTGCCGTGCCCTCGTCGACGGCAGCCTGCAGGGCCCTGCCCAGCGGCCCGGCGGGACCGGTCACGGTCTCCAGCGGGATGACCTGGACCGGTAGCTCGGTCTGCTGGTGCAGCAGCGCCGCCACCTCGGAGTGCTCGATCGGGCTCCGAGGATCTCGAGCCAGCTCGGTCTCCTCGAGCCGGCGGCCCGCCAGCAGCTGCACGCCACCGACGGTCTGGCGCTGCGCATCGGGATGTGCCGGGATGCACAGGGCCACCACCCGGCGTCCTTCCGTCAGCTCGCCGAGCTCGGTGAGCAGGGCCTCCGTCGTGGCGCCGACGTTGCCGCGCAGCGTGGAGTCGATCCGGTTGGCCACCAGGCTCGCCGGCCATCCGGCGCGCAGGATGCGTCGCACCTGGTCCGCGGCCGCCGCAGGAGCCTCATGCCGGTTGTCGGCCGAGACCACGATGGCGTCGAAGCGACTCACGAACTCGGCGACGACCTCCGGCTGGGCACCAGCGGCCACGGTGACCGCCCGCATTCCGGCGCGGGCCAGCCCGGCGGCGGTCGCGTTCGCGCCGGTGAGGTCGTCGGCGACGACGAGTACCGGTCCGACCCTCGGGTTCGGATCTCGAATCACAGCACCCAACCGGCGATCAGCACCAGCGGCAGCGAACCAAGCCAGGCGGCTGTGGTGATGCCCGACCAGCCCTTGATCGCGGCGATCCCGTCGAGGCCGGTGAAACGGGTGACCACCCAGAAGTAGGAGTCGTTGAAGTAGCTGAAGACCATCGAGCCGGCACAGCAGGCGAGGGCCGCTGCCAGGGTG
Organism: uncultured Actinomycetota bacterium; assembly: GCA_963769475.1. Lineage (GTDB taxonomy): Bacteria > Actinomycetota > Actinomycetes > Propionibacteriales > Nocardioidaceae > Nocardioides. Next base: position 453,276 of record CAVYLX010000012.1, read on the forward strand.
CTGAGATCGAGGCCGGTGATGAGCGGGGCCGACACCGAAGCGGCCGTGATCATCGCGACGGTGCCCGAGCCCTGGGCGATCCGGACCAGGGTGGCGATCAGGAACGGAACGAGTACGCCGGGAAGGCTCAGGTCGGCGATGGTCGAGGCGAGCTCGTCGCCGACACCGGAGTCGCGCAGCACCTGGCCGAGCGCGCCGCCGGCGCCGGTGATGAGCAGGATCAAGCCGGCGGAAGCCGCGGCATCCGAGAGCCAGCCGGTGACCTTGGCTCGAGGTGTCCACCGCGGCAGCAGGACGTAAACGGCCAGGACGAGGCCGATGAGCAGGGCAACGACAGGGTTGCCGATGAAGAGCAGAACCTCGGCCCACGGCGCCGGCTCGTAGGGGTCCTCCGGGCCGAGCACGCCCTTGTTGTTCTTGTCGATCGCGGTGGCGACGGTGTTGGCCACGATGAGGAGCAGGGGTACCAGCAGGGGCAGCGAAGCGACCATCGCTCCCAGGCTGTGCTGCTCGCCGGTCGGCGAGGCGCCCAGCTCGCTGGTGTCCGACTCGATGTCGGTGGGCGGCTCCTCACCGGAGGCGAGGGTCGCGGTCCCGCCCGACCGATGGCCGGCGCCGGCCGAGCTGGACTCGTAGACCGCCGCGCGCACTGCCGGCACCACGTCATCCTCGAGCCGGGGGCCGATCCACTTGGCGTAGGTGACCACGACCGGGAGCAGCAAGATGGCGAACACCAGGCCGGCGAGGATCAGCGCGCCGAGGTCGGTGCCGAGGATGCCGGCCACGCCGAGCGGACCAGGGGTGGGCGGCACCATGTGGTGGGTGAGCGTCATGCCGCAGCCGAGGGCGAGGGCGATCGTGACGTAGCCGCCCTGCTTGGCCCGGGCGATGGAGCGGGCCAGCGGGTTCATGATCACGTAGCCCGAGTCGCAGAAGACCGGGATCGAGACGAGCGCACCCGTGGTGCCCATCGCCCACGGTTCGCGGCCCTTGCCGAAGGCCCGGAGGAACGCGCGAGCCAACGCGTCCGCGCCCCCTGAGACCTCCAGGATCTTGCCCACGGCCACCCCGAGGCCGATGACGATGCCGATGTTGCCTAGCGTCGTGCCGAAGCCTGCGACGATCGAGTCGATCGTGTCGACGGGGTTGGAGCCGGCTACGAAGCCGGTGACCAGTGCCGCGATCAGGAGAGCGGCGAAGGCGTCCAGCCGGGTCGCCAGCACCAGCACCACGATGGTGGCGATGCCGATGACGAGTGCCGCCAAGAGCTGCAGATCCATGTCTTCCTCCAAGTGTGACTCCCGCCACCTTGGCATGTGGATCTGCGTGATGCAAGCATCTTGGTGATGCTAGTTGCGCATTGTGCGCAACTTCGTCGCCTTAGAAGAGGAGCGCGGCGGCCGGGTCCTCCACGATCGCGGCCACGTCGGCAAGGAACCGCGAGCCCTTCTCGCCGTCGATGTGCCGGTGGTCGAACGCCAGCGCCAGCGTGGTCACGTGGCGGACGACAATCTCGTCGTCCACGACCCACGGCTGCTTCTTGATCGCGCCGAAGCACAGGATCGCCGACTCGCCCGGGTTGATGATCGGCGTGCCGGCGTCGACGCCGAAGACACCGACGTTGGTGATGGTGAACGTGCCACCGCTCATCTCGGCCGGCTGCGTCTTGCCGTCGCGAGCCGTCGCGGTGAGCTGGTTGAGCTCACCGGCGAGCTCGAGGAGCGAGAGGTCCTGCGCGTCCTTGACGTTGGGCACGACCAGTCCCCGCGGAGTCGCCGCGGCGATGCCGAGGTTGACGTAGCGCTTGAACACGACCTCCTGGGCGGCTTCGTCCCAGTAGGAGTTGATCTCCGGCGTACGCCGCATCGCGAGCATCACCGCGCGCGCGAGCACGAGCAGCGGCGAGACCTTGACGTCCTTGAACTCGCGCCGCTTCTTGAGCCGGTCGACGAACTGCATGGTGCCGGTCGCGTCGAGGGTCACCCACTCGGTGACGTGCGGGGCGGTGAACGCGGACTGCACCATCGCGGCGGCCATCATCTTCCGCACGCCCTTGATCGGCTCGCGAACTTCCCTCTCGCCGCTGGTCGAGCGACCGCCGGTGATCGAGCTCGTCGAGATCCCCGTCTCGGCAGGCTCGACGTCCGACGACGCGGCAGCTTCCACGTCAGCACGCGTGACCGCTCCACCGGGACCACTGGCGACCAGCGAGCCGATGTCGACGCCGAGGTCCTTGGCCAGCTTGCGGACGGGCGGCTTGGCCAGCACCTGGGCGCGCGCCGAGGTCGGCGCGGGCTCCTGGGCCGGGGGCGGCACCGGAGCGTCGGGCGAGGTGCCCTGCCGCTCGGCGTCGCCGACGACGGCCGAGACCATGTGCTCGACCTTCTCGTGCTGCTGGGTGGCGTTCTGGTTGTAGGTGTCGTGGAGATCGGCGCGAGCGGTGAACTCTCCGACTGCCTCGACGATCGGCTTGCGTCGCGCGCGCCGGGTCGCGCCGCGGTCGGCCTTGACCTTGCCGACCAGCGACTCGCCCTCGCCACCGCCGCTGGCGGCGGGGTTGGAGAGATCCATGGCCGCTTCGCCGATCGAGATGATCGGGGTGCCGACAGCCACGGTCTCGCCCTCGGGCACGAGCAGCGCGGTCACGGTGCCGGCGTAGGGAGACGGCAGCTCGACCAGCGACTTGGCGGTCTCGATCTCGACCACGATGTCGTTGACGGCGATCACGTCGCCGACCTTGACCTTCCAGGTCACGATCTCGGCCTCGGTGAGGCCTTCGCCCACGTCAGGGAGGAGGTACTCGGCCATCTCAGAACTCCAGACTGCGGTCGACGGCGTCCAGGACCCGGTCGAGGTCGGGGAGGTACTCCTCCTCGATCCGCGAGGCCGGATAGGGGGTGTCGGGGGCGCCGACGCGGAGCACCGGTGCCTCCAGCGAGTAGAAGCACTGCTCGGTGATCCGCGCGGACAGCTCGGCGCCCATGCCGAGGTTGACGTGCGCCTCGTGGGCGACGATCGCGTGGCCGGTGCGGCGTACGGACTCGAAGACGGGGTCCATGTCGAGCGGCGAGAGCGTGCGGAGGTCGATCACCTCGAGCGAGCGACCTTCGCCGGCCGCGGCCTCGGCTGCCTTGAGGCAGGTCCTGACCATCGGGCCGTAGGCCAGCAGGGTCGCGTCGCTGCCCTGCCGGACCACGCGCGAGGTGAACAGCGGCTCGGGCGTGATGGTGTCGTCGAGCTCGGCCTTGTCGGCGTGGTACTGCCGCTTGGGCTCGAGGAAGATCACCGGGTCGTCGCTGGCGATGGCCTGCTGGATCATCCAGTAGCCGTCGACCGGGTTGGAGCAGGCGACCACCTTGAGGCCGGGCGTGTGCGCGAACTGCGCCTCCGGCGACTCGCTGTGGTGCTCGACCGCGCCGATGCCACCGCCGAACGGGATCCGGATCACGATCGGCATCTTGACCCGGCCCTGGCTGCGGAAGTGGATCTTCGCGAGCTGGCACACGATCTGGTCGTACGCCGGGTAGACGAACCCGTCGAACTGGATCTCCACCACTGGGCGGTAGCCGCGCATGGCCATGCCGATCGCGGTGCCGACGATGCCGGACTCCGCGAGCGGCGAGTCGATCACCCGGTCCTCGCCGAAGTCCTTCTGCAGTCCGTCGGTGATCCGGAAGACGCCGCCGAGCTTGCCGACGTCCTCGCCCATGATCAGGACCTTGGGGTCGTCCTCCATGGCCCGGCGCAGGCCCATGTTGAGGCCCTTGGCCAGGGTGATCTTGGGGTTGCGCTCCTGCGTCAGCTCGGTCATCAGTGCACTCCCTCGAACGACTCGAGGTACGCCGCCAGGCCGTCGCGCTGGGCCTCGAGCTCGGGCGTGATCTCGGAGTAGACGTGGTCGAAGATGCCCAGCGGCTGCGGCTCGGGCATCGCCTTGGTGCCCTCGCGCAGGGTCACGCCCAGGGCGTCGGCCTCGGTCTCGACGGCGCCGAAGAACTCGTCGTCGGCCCAGCCGTTGCGCCGGAGGAAGGCCTTCATGCGGGCGATGGGGTCCTTGAGCTTCCAGTTCTCGACGTCGTCGGAGAGGCGGTAGCGCGTGGGGTCGTCGGTGGTGGTGTGGGCGCCCATCCGGTAGGTGTAGGCCTCCACGAGGGTCGGGCCCTGGCCGTCGCGGGCCCGCTGCAGCGCAGCCTGCATGACGCTGTAGGTGGCCAGCACGTCGTTGCCGTCGACGCGGACGCCGGGGAACCCGAAGCCGAGGGCCCGCTGGTAGAGCGGGATCCGGGTCTGGCGCTCGATCGGCTCGGAGATCGCCCACTGGTTGTTCTGGCAGAAGAAGACGACCGGAGCGTTGTAGGACGCGGCGAAGATGAACGCCTCGTTGACGTCGCCCTGGCTGCTCGCGCCGTCGCCGAAGTGGGCGACCACCGCGGCGTCCCGGTCCGGGTCGCCGGTGCCGACGTCGCCGTCGCGCTGGACCCCCATCGCGTAGCCGGTGGCGTGCAGGGTCTGGGCGCCGATCACCAGCGTGTAGAGCGCGAGGTTGTGGTCCTTGGGGTCCCAGTTGCCGTGGTCGACGCCCCGGAAGAGACCGAGCAGCTTGAGAGGGTCGACGCCGCGGCACCAGGCGACGCCGTGCTCGCGGTAGGTCGGGAACACGAAGTCCTGCGGCCGGAGCGCGCGGCCGGCGCCGATCTGGGCAGCCTCCTGGCCGAGCAGCTGGGCCCAGATCCCGAGCTCGCCGTGACGCTGCAGCGCCGTCGCCTCGGTGTCGATGCGGCGGGTGAGCACCATGTCGCGGTAGAAACCGCGGAGCTGCTCCTCGCTGAAGTCACGATCGAACTCGGGGTGGTGAACGCGTTCGCCCTCCGGAGTGAGGAGCTGGATCAGATCGGGCCCGCCGTCCTGCTGCGAGGGTCCGAAGACCTCCGCCAGGCCCGGGCCGAATCCGGACGTCTGTACTGGTTCAACGTCGGTCACGCGCACTCCTTCGGGTCGCCGCCCGCGGGGTCTCCGCCGGTCGGGTGGCTGGTCCGACCCGTCCCAGGAGACGTCACCGCGAGGGTGGTGCGGCTTGTGATCGGGGCCACATTCGTTGGCGCGAAAAAGATACCCGCGCGCCACCGACAACGGCCAATCAGCGAGGGCGTCCGACTATCGGATGTCCTAGCAAACGGGGTGCTACTTCCAGACCTTGACGTAGTCGACCTCGAGCGTGGCCGGCAGCGGTGCCGTGCCGGCGTAGTCGTTGCCGGCCGTCCCGAGTGCCTGGGTGAACGCCATGATGTAGGCCTTCCGGAACGCCGGGTCGCCCGTGGTGTTGACCAGGCATGACTTGCCGTTGACGAAGATCTCGATCCGGGTGGCGGTCCACTCGAGCGTGTAGGTGTTGAAGACCCCACGCTGTGCGGCGCAGTCCCAGGAAGTGTTGCGCCCCGGCCACGGGCCGCCGTTGTCGTTCCACGTGTAGTGCAGGAACGGGATGGCCAGGTTGGGGTAGTAGGAGTAGGTCTCGACGATGTCGATCTCCCCGGCAGCCGGCCAGTACGCCATCGACGGCACCCGCGCGTCCGGCCAGAGCCAGAACGCCTCGTGCAGGCCCTGGGCCGTGGCGGCGGTGTTCTTCATCCGCGCCTCGAAGCGGCCGTACTGCTGGCTCCACTTCCAGAAGGTCGACACCTGACCCGAGCTGTAGCCGGCCGTCTTGCCCGCGCACTGCACGGGCTGGGCGAGCTTGCGCACGGTGAGGCGGAGTTTGCCACCGGACACGGCGACGTTGTGCGGGCTGTCCAGGTGGCAGGAGCGAGCGACGTTGCTGCCGGTGGGGGTCGCGGTCTGCACGTACCACTTGGTGCGGTCGAGGGCGGTGCCGTTGAAGTCGTCGACGAAGGTGCAGGTCCAGTTCGCCCCGGTCGACTTCTTCAGCACGGTGCCGCACGCATCGGTGGTCGCCACAGCCGACCTGACAGAGGGTGCTGCGCCGGCTTGGGAGGACACGACGCCGAGCAACGGCAGGAACAGGCTCAGAACGCCTGCCAGTTTGAGTGCACGCATGGCCTGATCTCGCTTCCCGTCCCCATGCTGGTAGGCATCCCCAGCACCAATGAAGGTAGGAGACTAGCGAGGACCAGAGCCGCGGCGGATCCACGACTTGACCACAGTTCTATGGCCCGAACGGACTACTCGTCATCATCTAAAAGCGTTAACCGCGCAGTCGGGCTATCATCGGTGGATGGCGATGAAAGCGCTCCCGAGCGAAGCCGCAACCGGCCAGGGCGTGGCCGCGATCTTCCATGCGTTGAGCGAGCCGTCGCGGCTCACGATCCTGCGCCACCTGTTCCTCGGTGAGCACCGCGTGGTCGACCTGGTCGCCCATCTGGGGCTCGCCCAGTCGACGGTCTCCCAGCACCTCGCCTGCCTGCGCGACTGCGGCCTGGTCACCTCGCGGCCGGTCGGCCGGTCCTCGATGTTCTCGCTCGCACAGCCGACGCTGGTCCGCGCCCTGTTGGCGGAGGCCGAGCAAGTGCTGTCGGCGACCGGCGACGCCGCAGCCGACCACGACCTCTCCGGCAGGCACTGATGGGAGCCGGTCACGGGCACGGCCACGCCGGCGCCCGGCATCGCTGGCGGCTGGCGGTCGCCTTCGGGTTGGTGGCGGCGTACTTCGTCGTCGAGCTGACCTACGGCCTGATCGCCGACTCGCTGGCCCTGCTGTCCGATGCCGGCCACATGGCCGCCGACGTGGTCGCCCTGGGCGCGGCGCTGGCGGCCACCCGGATCGCGACGCGGCGCGACACCACCGGCCGCCGCACGTTCGGGTCCTACCGCGCCGAGGTCTTCGCCTCGGGGCTGACCGTGCTGCTGATGCTGGGTGCCGCGGCGTATGTCGGCATCGAGGCGGTCAGCCGGATGGGTGACGACGTCGACGTCGCGACCGGCCCGATGATCGTGGTCGGCGGGATCGGCCTGCTGGTCAACCTGGTGGCCCTGGCGCTGCTCAGGGGCGGCGCCGCCGAGAGCCTCAACGTGAAGGGCGCCTACCTCGAGGTCATGGCCGACACCGTCGGCTCGGTCGGGGTGGTCGGGGCCGGCATCCTGGTCGCCCGCACCGGCGACGCCGAGTGGGACACCGCGGTGGCCGTGGCGATTGCTGCCTTCGTCGCGGTGCGCGCGGTCATGCTCGGCCGCGAGGTGCTCGCCGTGCTGGGGCAGCACGCCCCGGCCGGCATGGACCCTGCCGAGGTCGAGTCGGCGCTGCGCGAGGTCACCGGTGTCGAGCAGGTCCACGACCTCCATCTGTGGACGCTGACCTCCGGCATGCACGTCGCGACCGCCCACCTGGTGGCCAACTGCGACGCCACTCCGCTGCTCGCCGAGGCCCGCGACGTACTGCTCTCCCGCTACGGCGTGGAGCACGCCACCCTGCAGGTCGAGTCCGACGCCCGGCACTGCGGCGAGGTGTCCTGGTAGGACCGACACAATGGCCCGGTGTCCGAACTCTCCTTCTTCCGCGCCGATGGCGACCTGCTCGTCCCCACCGAGATGGCCCAGAGCATGTGGAGCGGCAACCAGATGCACGGCGTCGCGATCAGCGGGGCCCTGGCGCGCAGCGGCGAGCAGGCGGTGCGGTCCGCGGGCCGGACCGAGCTGGTCGGCGCCCGCTCCACGGTCGACCTGTTCCGGGCCGCGACCATGGACCCCTGCCTGCTGACCGCGGAGGTGGTGCGCGAAGGACCGCGGCTGTGCCTGGTCGACGTCATGCTCTCCCAGGACGACCGGCAGGTGGCCCGGGCGAGCGCGCTCTTCCTGAAGCCGACCGAGTCGGCTCCCGGTGAGATCTGGAGTCCGTCCGAGCGGCCGGCGCCGCCTCCGGAGGACATCGCGCCGGTCACCGACGAGCCCCACGTGCCCTACTTCTTCAGCTCGGCGGGCTGGTCGCAGAGCTTCGGCCAGCACCAGAACGCATCCCGCAAGCAGTCGTGGAACTCCGCCATCCCGGTCGTCGCCGGCGAGCCGCTGACCGGCTACGTCGCGGCCGCAGCTGTCGCCGACGGCGCGAGCCTGGTCACCAACTGGGGCAGCGATGGCGTGGAGTACATCAACACCGACGTGACGCTCACGCTCGCCCGCGAACCCGTGGGCACCGAGATCGGCCTGAGCGCTGTCGATCGGGTCGAGCAGGACGGGATCGCCGTCGGCACCGCCGCGGTCTTCGACCGCACCGGACCGATCGGCACCGCGGTGGTCACCTCGCTGGCCAACGCGAAGCGGACCATCGACTTCGCGAAGCTGACCCACCCCTACGACGAGCGGCCGGCGACCGGCGCCTGAGGGCTCAGGAACCGAGGGCGTTCGGGTCGCGCCAGCTGCGCTCGAACGGCAGCCGCCAGGCGTGCGGGGCCACCAGCTGGTGGATCGAGTTGGGGCCCCAGCTGCCCGGGTTGTAGGTGCGCACCGGCGGCGGGTGCTCGATCAGCGGCGCCGACTTCTCCCACAGCGTCTCGATGCCGTCCGCCGTGGTGAACAACGTGTGGTCGCCGCGCATGGCGTCGTGGATGAGTCGCTCGTAGGCCTCGAGCACCGATGCCGACGACGACGTCTCGTGCGTCGCGAACTGCATCGACAGCTTCTCCAGCTTCATCCCCGGCCCCGGCCGCTTGCCGTAGAACGACAGCGACATCCGGGACTGGTCGGCGAGGTCGAAGGTCAGGTGGTCGGGACCCTGGGTGCCGGCGTTGGACCCGGCCGGAAACATCGAGAGCGGTGGCTCCTTGAACGCGATCGAGATGATCCGGGCGCCCTCGGCCAGCTTCTTTCCGGTACGCAGGAGGAAGGGCACACCCGCCCAGCGCCAGTTGTCGATCTCCACCTTGAGCGCCACGAACGTCTCGGTGTCGGAGTCCTCGGCCACCGAGTCCTGGCCGAGGTAGCCGGCGTACTGGCCACGAACGACGTCGGCCGGCTCGATCGGTCGCATCGACCGGAACACCTTGAGCTTCTCCTCACCGATCGGCCCGGGCGCCAGCGAGGTCGGCGGTTCCATGGCCATGAACGCCAGCACCTGCATCAGGTGGGTGACCACCATGTCGCGGTAGGCGCCGGTGCCCTCGTAGAACGCGGTCCGGTCCTCCAGGCCGAGGGTCTCGGGCACGTCGATCTGCACGTGGTCGATGAAGTTGCGGTTCCAGATCGGCTCGAAAAGCCCGTTGGCGAAGCGGAAGGCCAGGATGTTCTGGGCCGCCTCCTTGCCGAGGAAGTGGTCGATCCGGAAGACCTGGGACTCGTCGAAGACCTCGTGGACGCGGGCGTTGAGGCTCCGGGCCGAGGCGAGGTCGGTGCCGAACGGCTTCTCCATGATGATCCGCGACCGTTCGACCAGGCCTGCAGCATCGAGCTGGGCGATCACGTCGAGGGCGGCCTTGGGCGGCACGCTGAGGTAGTGCAGCCGGGCGACCTCCTGGTCACTCGTGGCGGCCAGCTCGTCCTCGGCCCGGTGCACCGCCGCGGCCAGCGCCTCCGGCCCGGCGCTCTGGGGCACGTACGAGAGCCCGGCCGCGAACCGCCCCCACCGCTCTGCGGTGAAGGCTCCTCGGCCGAACTCCTGGCACGCCGTGGAGGCGAACTTCTCGAACTGCTCGTCGTCGAGGTCCTCCAGCGAGGTGCCGATGATCCGGGCCTGCTCGAGCAGCCCGGCCTCCCACAGGCGGAGCAGCCCCGGCAGCAGCTTGCGTCGGGCGAGGTCACCGGTCGCCCCGAACAGCACGACCACATGCGGTTGGTCCATGTCCACCACGGTAGAGCCGCCAGGTGACGGCCAGGTTGCCGAAACTGCAAAGACTTGTTTGCATAGTTCTCTTTGCGGTTCTAGGATCGGCGGATGGACGCCACCTCGATCACTCCGTCGCCGCACCAGCTGCGCGCACTGACCCACCCGGTCCGGCTGCGGATGCTCGGCTACCTACGCCTCGACGGACCAGCGACGGCCACGACGCTGGCGGCTCGGCTCGGACTCAACACCGGCGCGACGTCGTACCACCTGCGACAGCTGGCCCAGCACGGCTTCGTGGTCGACGACGAGGAGCGCGGCACCGGGCGCGAGCGCTGGTGGAAGGCGGCGCACCAGTCGACGTACACGCCGGAGCCGGAGGCGGGCACGGGCGACGACGACGACAACCTGGACGCGTACCTGCAGACCATCGCGGTCGTCTACACCGAGATGCTGCAACAGGCCATGGAGGAGCGGCCGCTGCTGCCGCCCGAGTGGCGTGAGGCCGCGACGTTCAGCGACTGGGTGCACCGGCTGACGCCGCGTCGGGCCAAGGCCGTCATCGCAGCGCTCGAGGCCACGATGGAGGACGTCGAGGACGAGGACGACGAGGACGCCGCGCAGTTCGTGGTGCAGCTCAGCGCCTATGTGCGTCCGGGGCAGGCGACGCAGGACCGGCCATGAGGAGACCGCTCTACGGCTGGCTGACGGCCGAGGCGCTCTCGATCACCGGCACCCGGGTGTCGATGATCGCGATCCCGCTGTTCGTGCTGGAGCAGACCGGCAGCGCCACCAAGACCGGCCTCGTGGCGCTGGCCGAGATGCTGCCGCTGGTGGTGTTCAAGGTGCTGGGCGGGCCGGTCATCGACCGTGCCGGCGCGCGGCGGGTGGCCATCACCTGCGACCTGGCATCACTGGTGGTCGTCGCCCTGATCCCGCTGCTGCACAACACCGGACTGCTGTCGTTCCCGGCGTTCCTGGTCCTGGTGGCGTTCGCCGGAGCCCTGCGTGGTCCCGGCGACGGCGCGAAGGACGCCCTGGTGCCGGCGATCGTCGAGCGGGCCGGCGTACCGATGGAGCGGGCGACCGGGCTCGACTCGACCGTCGAGCGCACCGCGTCGATGCTCGGCGCCGGCCTGGCCGGGCTGCTCGTGGCCACGCTCGGCGCGCAGAACGCTCTCTTCATCGACGCGGCCAGCTTCGGGCTGTCGGCGTTGGTGCTGGCATGGGCGACCGTCGGACTGGGCGCGGGGCACGTGCCGGAGGGCGATCCGGCGCCGTACGTCGAGCAGCTCAAGGAGGGCTGGGACTTCCTGCGGGCCGACCGCCTGCTGCTCGGGATCAGCGTGATGGTGGCACTGACCAACCTGCTCGACATCGCCTGGGCGACGGTGCTGATGCCCGTCTGGGCAGTCGACTCCGGGGAGGGAGCGGCGGCCCTGGGCCTGGTGTTCGCGGTGTTCAGCGGCTCCTCGGCCCTGGGTGCGATGTGCGCGGCGATGTGGGCGGCCAGGCTGCCGCGCTACCGCGACCTACCTGTTCGCGTTCCTGCTCTGCGGGCTGCCGCGGTTCGCGATCTTCGCGTTCGACTCACCACTGGCCGCGGTGCTGGCGGTCTTCGTGGTCGGTGGGTTCGCGTCGGGCTTCATCAACCCGGTGCTCGGCGCGGTGATCTTCGAGCGGATCCCCTCCCACCTCGTGGGCCGGGTCTCCTCGCTCACCACGGCGATGTGCTTCGCACTGATGCCGCTCGGCGGTCTGGTCGGCGGGCTGCTGGTCGACTCGTGGAGCCTCGGCTTCGCGATGGTGGCCTGCGGCGCGGCGTACTTCGTGATCACGATGCTGCCGGCCGTCGACCCGCGCTGGCGGGAGATGGACCGGCGGCCGGCCGAGCCGGTCAGCGTGTGAACGCCGCGGCCACCCGGAGCAGCCGGTCGTTGGCCTCGGTCTCGCCGATGGAGACGCGGGCGCCCTCGCCGGCGAACGGGCGGACCACGATGCCGGCGTCGTCGGCCGCGGCCGCGAACTCGGCCGTGCGGTCGCCGAGCTCGAACCAGACGAAGTTGCCCTGGGGCTCGGGCACCGGCCAGCCGGCCTCGCGCAGCCCGGCGACCACGCGCTCGCGCTCGGCCGCCAACGCGTCGACCCGCTCGAACAGCTCGGCCTCGGCATCCAGCGAGGCGATCGCGGCCGCCTGGGCGACCGCGCTGACCCCGAACGGCAGCGACACCGCGCGCAGTGCGGCGGCGATCGGCTCGTGCGCGACGGCGTACCCGACCCGGAAGCCGGCCAGGCCGTAGGCCTTCGAGAAGGTGCGGAACAGCACGACGTTGGGGTGGGCGCGGTAGGTCGCGAGGCCGTCGACGGCGTCGTCCATCCGGACGAACTCGACGTACGCCTCGTCCACCACGACCACGACGTGCGACGGCACCGCGGCCAGGAGCTCGTCGAGCTCGGTCTGGGTCACGGCCGGGCCGGTCGGGTTGTTGGGCGTGCAGACCATCAGCACCTTGGTGCGGTCGGTGACCGCCGCGGCCATCGCCTTGAGGTCGTGGCGACCGTCGGCCGTGACCGGCACCTGCACCGACGTCGCGGCGGCGGTGGTGACCGCGATCGGGTAGGCCTCGAACGACCGCCACGCGTAGACGACCTCGTCGCCGGGGTCGCAGAAGGCACTCAGCAGCTGGTAGATCAGCGCGACCGACCCGGTGGCCGCTGCGATGTCGCTGGCCGGCACGCCGAGCCGAGCCGACAGCGCGGTGTAGAGCGCGCTGCTGCCCATGTCGGGATAGCGGTTCATCACCGCGACCGACGCCTCCGCCGCCGCGACCACGCCGGGCAGCGGCGGGTAGGGGTTCTCGTTGGAGGAGAGCTTGTACGTCGTCAGGCCCTCGCGCGGGACCGGCGGCTTGCCGGGGACGTAGGTCGGGATCTCCGCGACGTGGGGGCGTGGCTGAGGGTGGGCCATGCGGGCGACTCTAGTGCCGGGCGTTCGCAGTCCCTTTCCGCTTGGCGTGCTCAGGGTGCGTGCATCGCGAGGCGGAGGAGCGCCGGACTGGCAGCGTCAATTCAAGCGACTCCAACGAAGCGAGGTGCGTGCCATGTGTGCGCGAAGCGCAAGGGACTGCGCACGCGGGGCACTAGTTGCGTCGCCACGGGCGGAGCACCGCGGCAAGTCCGATGCCGAGCAGTCCACCGAGCAGCGCGCCGGTGACGTTGTCGATGATGTCGGTGACGTCGCACGCCCGGTCGAGGCGGGCCAGCTCGAGCTGGGCCCACTCGATCGCGACCGAGTACGCCGCCAGCCCGGCCAGCCCGATCGGCGCGATCACCCAGGACCACCGGAGCCGGCGCGCGGCCAGGATCACGAGCAGGGCACCAGACGGCACGAAGACCGCGAGGTTGAGCAGGCGCTGGCCGCCGGAGAAGATCCAGAAGCCCTCGGGCGCCGGGCCGCCGATGTCCCACGAGCAGGTCTCCAGCCGGTCCTCGGCCGAGACGATGCCGGGCGCTCCGTTGGCGGGGATCAGCGTGATCAGCCCGATCACCACGACCGACCAGACCAGAAGTCCGAGCACGACGGCTCCGGGCAGGCCCATCCGGCCGCCGGGACGCGGCGACGAGTGCCAGGCAGACGAGCCCGGACAGGGCGACGCCCACCAGCATCACGCCCACGCCGCCTACTGGGAACATGGCGACGACGCTACCGAGGGAGCAAGACCTCTCCGCCGGGCACCAGGGCCAGGTCGCGGCCGAGGGTGACGTCCACGGGGTTGGTCAGGCAGCGGATCGAGCCACCGGCCAGGTGGAACTCGGAGACGTCGACGACGACCACCTCGAAGCCCCACGCCTCCAGCTGGGTCCGCACCCGGTCGGGGCAGGCCGGCATGACCACGGTGTCGCCCACGACGACCGAGTTGGCGCAGAACGTGGTCAGCGCCTCCTCCTCGGTCAGGATCAGCGGCTCCGGGATCAGCTCGAGCAGCGCGGCCGCGGAGGACGCGTCGAGCGCGTCCGGGCACACCATCGCGCGCCGGGAGTCGAGCGGGCAGAACGCCAGGTCGAGGTGGTACATCCCCGGGTGGGCGATCCGGACGCCGCGCACGCGCACGCCGAGGTCGATGGCCAGGTGCTTGAGCGCCAGCTCCTCGGTGCGCGGGCCGTAGCCGACCACCAGGGCGTCACCGAAGGCGAACGCGTCGCCGGCCTCGAGGTGGGCGCCCACGCCATCGCGGCCGACGTACGACGTCGACCAGCCCTGGTCGGCGAACCACGCCTCGGCGGTGGGCGTCTCCATCCGGCGCTGGGGGTAGCGCATGTGGGACATCACGACCTGCTGCGCGCCGCTGGCGGTGCGGAGCCCGAGGCCGAGGTTCATCGCGAAGACCATGTCGGGCGCGTCGGCACGCTGCGGCACCACGTCGACCCGGGCACCGAGGCCGCGCAGCGTGGCGACCAGCTCGTGCCACTGCTCGAGCGCGCGCGCCGGGTCGGGCTGGACGGCGGGATCCATGAAGGGGTTGATCGCGTAGTCGACGCGGAAATGCGTCGGCTCGACCCCGACGTAGTGGTGTCCCCACAGCAGCTGGCTCAACATGGCCTCCCTGGTCACGCGATAGATTGTCAGACAATCTGACATTCTCAGTGTGGCGCACGGATGCCGCCCGCGCAAGAACGCGCAACAATGGGGGATGCCCGAGGCCCCAGGACGAGTTCAGTCCGAGCAGTTCGCCAGCCTGCATCTGGAGCTCTCGTCCACGGTCGAGCGGATCACCCAGGAGCTGCGCCGCGCGATCTTCGACGGCGAGCTGGAGAGCGGCACGCCGCTGCGCGAGCTCGCCCTCGCCGAGTCGCTCGGCGTCTCCCGCCCCACCGTCCGCGAGGCGCTCACGGTGCTCGTCGCCGAGGGCGTGGCGACCCGCGAGCCCAACCGCGGCGTCAGCGTGGCGACGCCCGAGGCGGAGTCGGTCAGCGATGTCTGCCACGCGCGCTGGATCCTCGAGGGTGCCGGCGTACGCCGCTGGCCGGAGGCGACGGCGGAGCAGCGCGCCCTGGTGCGGTCGACGCTCGAGGCCTACACGTCGGCGGTCAGCGAGGGAGCGTCGTACCAGGAGCTCAACGAGCGCCACCTGGCCTTCCATGTCTCGCTGGTCGGCCTGACCGGCAGCCAGCGCCTGGTGCACATGGCCGACAGCCTCATGGACGAGCTCAAGCTGGCGCTAGCGCAGGTGGACCGGCTGCGGCGCAACGCGCACGACCAGGCGGAGTCGCACACCGCGCTGGTGCGGCTGCTGGAGGACGACGACATCCCGGGCGCGACCGCGTTCCTGTGCCAGCACCTGGCGGACGCCGAGACCGAGATCATCGAGGCGCTACAACTCGCCTGAGAGACTGTCGGCGTGCGCTTCATTACCTGGCTGATCACCACCGCCATCGCCCTGGCTGCGGCCGCCTGGATCGTCGACGGCATCCGCTTCACCGGTCCGCGGCACGGCTGGAACGAGATCGAGCACAAGATCCTGCCGCTGCTCCTGGTCGCCCTGATCCTGGGTGTGGTCAGCTCGTTCGTGAAGCCGGTGCTCACGATCCTGTCGATCCCGTTCATCATCCTGACGCTGGGCCTGTTCCTGCTCGTGATCAACGCCCTGATGCTGATGCTCACCGGGTGGCTGGCGAAGGAGCTCGACATCGGCTTCCGGGTCGACAGCTTCTGGCCGGCCGTCGGTGGCGCGATCATCATCACCATCACGACCTGGATCGTCGACGGCCTGATCGGGCCCGAAGCCGAGCGGTCGTGACGCCGGAACTCCCTCCTCCGCGGCGGCCGGGCCACTACTCCGTCGCGCTGGTCTGCCTCGGCAACATCTGCCGCTCGCCGATGGCCGACGTGGTGCTGCAGAAGCACTTGGTCGACGCGGGGCTGTCCGACCGGGTGACGGTCGCCAGCAGCGGCACCGGCGACTGGCACATCGGGCACCCGATGGACCGGCGCGCGGCCGCCACCCTGACCACCGCCGGCTACGACGCGACCCGGCACCGCGCCCAGCAGTTCGCGCCGTCGTGGCTCGAGGAGCACGACCTGGTGCTGGCGATGGACGCGCAGAACCTCCGCGACGTGACCGCAGGCGCCGAGATCGACCCTGGCCGGGTGCGTCTTTACCGTGACTTCGACCCTGCGCTCAACCCTGGCGAACCGGGTGGGGAGGTGCCCGATCCGTACTACGGTGGCGACAGCGGCTTCGAGGAGGTGCTGGACATGGTCGAGCGCACCTCCGTCGCGCTTGTCGCGGCCCTCGACACGATGCTCGACCGGCAGTCCGAACGCTCATGACCCGGCAGCCGCTGGTCGCCCGCCGCGCCGAGGAGCTGCTCGGCGCCTCGGTCGTGGCCACCGCCCCCGTCGCCGGCGGTGACATCTCGACGGCCACCAAGCTGCGCCTCAGCAACGGCAAGACCGCGCTGATGAAGACGCTGCCCCACGCCCCCGCCGACTTCTTCGAGCGCGAGGCTGCGGGGCTGCGCTGGCTGGGCGAGGTCGAGGGCGGCGTGCACGTGCCGGAGGTGCTCGGCGTCGACCAGGAGTGCCTGGTGATCGCGTGGATCGAGTCCGGCAAGAACAGCACCGACGCCGCGGCCAACTTCGGCCGCGCGCTCGCCACCACCCACCAGGCCGGCGCGCCGTGCTTCGGCGCGGAGCAGGACGGCTTCATCGGGCGGCTGCCGATGCCCAACCGCACCGCCGACACCTGGGCCGAGTTCTACGCCGTCCGCCGGGTGCTGCCCTACCTCAAGCTGGCCCGCGACCGCGGCGCGGTGACCGATGCCCAGGCGGCCACCATCGAGGCGGTCATCCCGAGCTCGCCGACCTGGTGCCCGAGGAGCCGCCGGCCCGGCTGCACGGCGACCTCTGGAACGGCAACGTGCTCTGGGGCATCGAGCCCACCGGACCCACCGGCCCGGCAGCGGACCGGGCCGGGTCTCGTACGTCGACCCGGCGGCGTACGGCGGACACCGGGAGGTGGACCTCGCCATGCTGAGCATGTTCGGGCTGCCGCACCTGCCTCGCGTGCTCGACGCCTACGACGAGGCGTGGCCACTGGCCGACGGCTGGCAGGACCGCGCCGCGCTGCACCAGCTCTTCCCGATGCTCGTGCACGCGTGCCTGTTCGGGGGCGGCTACGGCGCCAAGGCCGCCGACAGCGCCGCCCGGTACGTCTAGGGATCTCGACACGCCCGTCGCGACCTCGTTCCTCGGTCGCGGGGCTCGCTCGATCTCGTCTCGCCACGCAGTGCGCTCGTACCTCGCGCCTGCTGCTCGCTTGACTCTCAGGCGTCACTCAGGCCGAACTGGCAGAGTTGGTGCGTGTCGCCGTCCGTTCCGAAACCCCGCGTGCTCGTCGTCGACGACGACAAAGCAGTGCGTGAGTCGCTGCGGCGCTCGCTGGAGTTCAACGGCTACGACGTGCACCTGGCCGGCGACGGGGCCGAGGCGTTGGCGGGGATCGGTGCGGTCAGCCCGGACGTCGTGGTGATGGACGTGATGATGCCGCGGCTCGACGGCCTCGAGGCCACCCGTGCGCTGCGCACCGCTGGCAACGACGTACCGATCATCGTGCTCACCGCCCGCGACGCCGTGGGCGACCGCGTCGAGGGGCTGGATGCCGGCGCCGACGACTACCTCACCAAGCCGTTCGCTTTGCAGGAGCTGCTGGCCCGGCTGCGCGCCCTGCTCCGCCGCGTCGTACCGCACGAGGACGTGCCCGAGGAGACGCTGACGTTCTCCGACCTGTCGATGAACGTCGCCACCCGCGAGGTGACCCGGGGCAGCCGTTCGATCGAGCTGACCCGCACGGAGTTCACCCTGCTGGAGATGTTCCTGCGCCGCCCTCGCCGGGTGCTCGAGCGGTCGTTCATCCTCGAGGAGGTCTGGGGCTACGACTTCGGCACCACCGCCAACTCCCTCGAGGTCTACGTCGGCTACCTGCGCCGCAAGACCGAGGCCGAGGACGAGTCCCGCCTGCTCCACACCGTCCGCGGTGTGGGTTACGTGCTGAAGGAAGCATGAACCTGCTCGCCGCACCCCCCGTCCTGTCGGGCGAGGGGCGCTGGACGTACCGGCGCTCCCTGGCCAGCCGGGTGATCCTGCTGACCACCATGGCGGTGGGCCTGGCGGTGGCGTTCGTCGCCGCGGGTGCCTATGTCACGGCCCGGATGCAGCTGCAGTCGAGCCTCGATGACTCGTTGCGCGAGCGGGCGCACACCGCAGCCACGTTCGCGTTCCTCGAGCGGACCGAGGTCCCCCCTTCTCTGCTGGGTGCGGCCGACGTCCGGATGGCCTACGTGTACGCCGACGGCCAAGCCGTCGCCCTCGACCAGATGGATCCCCGGCTGCCGCTCGGTGCTCCCGAGCTCGACGTGGCGAGGGGCGACTCGCACGACAGCGTGCGCACCGTGCGCGTCGGCGACCAGCAGTACCGGGTCGTCGCCGTCCCGACCAGGAACAACGACACCGCACTGGTGATCGCGCAGTCGCTCAAGCAACAGCAGAAGGTGCTGTCGAGCCTGGGCATCGTGATGATCGGGTTCGGCGCCGTCGGCGTCATCGTTGCCGGCTTCGCAGGCTGGCTGGTCGCGCGCAACGGGCTGCGACCCGTCCGCCGGCTGACCACCGCCGTCGAGGACAAGGCCCGCACCGAGGACCTGCGACCGCTGCCCGTCGAGGGCGACGACGAGGTCGCCCGGCTGGCCGCGGCGTTCAACGAGATGCTCACCGCGCTCGACGCCTCTCGCGAGCGACAGCGCAGCCTGGTCGCGGATGCCGGCCACGAGCTGCGTACACCGCTGACCTCGCTGCGCACCAACATCGACCTGCTCACCCAGTCCGACCAACCCGACGGACCGAGCCTCGAACCGGTGGCGCGGGCCGAGGTGCTCGCCGACATCCGCGCCCAGATCGACGAGCTGACCACCCTGATCGGCGACCTGATGGAGCTGGCCCGGGAGGACCCCGCCGCGTCGGTGGTCGAGGAGCTCGAGCTCAGCGAGATCGTGCACCAGGCGTTCAACCGGGTCCGGCTGCGCGCGCCCAGCCTCAGCTTCGACGTCGTGGCCCACCCGTGGTGGGTGATCGGCGACGCCGCCGCGCTCGAGCGAGCGATCACCAACCTGCTCGACAACGCAGCCAAGTGGAGTCCCCCGGTGGCCGGGTCAGCTGTCGGCTGGTCGAGGGGGTGCTCACCGTCGAGGACGACGGGCCCGGCATCAGCGAGGCGGACCGGCCGCACGTCTTCGACCGGTTCTGGCGGGCCACGGAGTCGCGGACGATGCCCGGCTCCGGGCTCGGCCTCTCGATCGTGCGCCAGGTGGCCGACCGCCACTCCGGCACCGTCGAGGTGAGCAGCTCGGCCAGCGGCGGAGCGAGGCTGACCCTGTCGATCCCGGGCAGTCCCACATCCGCAAGTGCGCCAGCCGTCGGTGGTTGAGGTGCGCCGGTCACTCGCAGTGCTGGCCGCGCTGCTCCTGCTGACGTCGTGCGGCGACGACGACCCGCCCGCGGCCGGCCCGACCGGCGCGCCGACCGAGGGCCTCTGGAACCCGTGCGACGCCCTCGACGCGGCATCGGTCTCGGAGTGGTTCGCTGCCGACTACACGATGGACGCGGGATCCCTTTCCTCACCCAAGTGCACGTTCGCCCCGGCCGCCGACGGGGACCCGGCCATCGACGCCAACTACCTGCTGTTCCCCGAAGGGCTCGACGCCGTCTTCGACTCGATGACCGACCTCGATCCGGACGACGTGCGCCAGGTGCGGGTGGCAGGGGCCGACGCGGCCAGGATCGTGGTCGACTTCGACGACCGCCAGCTGTTCGTGAGCGGCTTCGTGCAGAACGGCGACCTGATCCAGACCGTCGACGTGGTCGACCCGCAGCCCTACGACGCGGCGCAGATGGTGCGCGGCGTGCGGTCGGTGCTGGCGGAGTTCTCGGCCGCTGCTCCTGAGTCGGACTAGTCGAAGACCCGCAGCAGCCGCTCCGCCTTGACCGCCGCCTCGGCGTACTCCTCCTCGAGGTCGGAGAGCACCGTGATGCCGCCGCCGGTGCCGAGCAGGTAGCGGCCGTCGCCGGCCGTCATCAGCGAGCGGATGACGACGCCGAGGTCGGCGCGGCCGTCGCCGGAGACCCAGCCGAACGCGCCGGCGTAGATGCCGCGGGGCGTCGACTCGACGACGTCGATGATCTGCATGGTGCGCAGCTTGGGTGCTCCGGTCATGGAGCCGGCCGGGAAGAGGGCTCGGAGGGCTTCGACCGTGCTGACGCTGTCGCGCAGCCGGCCGCGGACCGTCGACACCAGCTGGTGGACGGTCTCGTAGGACTCCACCTCCATCAGCGTCGGCACCTCGACCGTGCCGGGCTTGCAGACCATCGACAGGTCGTTGCGGAGCAGGTCGACGATCATCAGGTTCTCGGCGCGGTACTTGGGGTCCTCCGCCAGGTGCCGGCGGTGCTCCTCGTCCTGCGCGGCGTCGGCCCCACGCGGCGGTGGTGCCCTTGATCGGCTTGGTCTCGAGGGTCCGGTCGGCGGTGACCAGGGCGTAGCGCTCCGGCGACGAGCTCAGCAGCCAGGCTCGCGCGCCCTCGACGTCGTGCTGGAGGAAGCCGGCGTACGGCGCAGGGTTGAGCTGGCGCAGCCGGAGATACGCCTCCGCGGGTGGGAGGTCGCTCGTGGTCTCGAGGCGGTGGGTCAGGTTGACCTCGTAGGAGTTGCCGGCGTGCAGCTCCTCCTGGACGCGGGCAAACGCAACTGCGTAGGCCGGTTCGACGGTGGTTGAGGTGTCGAGGCGCGCCAGCGCCGAGCCTCGAACCCTCCGGAGTCGCATGCTCGAACATCCGCACGTGCCCGGCCCGCATCCACACCGCATCGGGAAGCGACCCGGGAGCGGCCGGTCGGTCGGGGCGGGCGGCGTACCCGAAGTAGCCGAACCACTGCTCGGAGCTGTCGCCCGCCTCGAGCTCCGCATCCAGCGCGGCGAACACGTCGTGACCCACCACGTCGGACCGCCCGCCGACGTGGCGGGTGACCTCCCGGCTGGCCGCGTCGTAGGAGAGCGAGAGGTCGGACTCGTCGAGCCAGCCGATGATCGACTGGCGACCTGACCACTCGCGCGCGCCGCCGCCGTCGAGCCAGAAGCAGCGCGCGTGCTCGGCGGCCACCTCCTCGAAGAACGCGACGGGGTCGGCCTGGCTCACGACGCCCCCAGGAAGTTGGCGACCAGCTGCGCGCCGTGCTCGGACAGGATCGACTCGGGGTGGAACTGCACGCCCTCGAGCCGCAGCGATCGGTGGCGGACGCCCATCACCACCGGGCCGCAGGTCGCCGAGACCTCCAGGACGTCGGGCAGCGAGATCGCCGCGAGCGAGTGGTAGCGCACCGCGTCGAAACCCTGAGGGAGCCCGGTGAAGACGCCCCTCCCGTCGTGCTCGACGGTGGCCACCTCGCCGTGTGCGGGGAGCACCCGTTCGACCGTGCCGCCGTACGCCGTCACCAGGCCCTGCATGCCCAGGCAGACGCCGAGCACCGGCCGGGTCGCGGCGATCAGCACCTCGCGGCCGACCGCGAAGTCGGCCGGCTGGTCGGGGTGGCCGGGGCCGGGCGAGAGCACGACGTGGGAATGGGCGAGGACGTCGGCCACCGACACCTGGTCGTGCTGCACCACCGTCGGCATGACACCGGTGACGAGGGCGACCAGGTGGACGAGGTTCCAGGTGTAGGAGTCGTAGTGGTCGACGACGACCACGTCCGGGAGGTCACTCACCGAAGGAGCAGATCTCCGACGAGCTCGTGCACCAGGTCGAACCCGTGCTCGGTGAGGATCGACTCGGCGTGGAACTGGATGCCGCGGTAGTGCGGTCCGGTGAGCACGTTGATGTCGCCGCTCGGCGAGTCCTTGTCGACCGTCACTCCCGGCGGCAGCACGTCGCCGTCGCCGACCCTCCCGACGAACGTGTTGTAGAAGCCCACACGCTCGGTGCGGCCCTTGACGCCGATCGGCGACTGGGTGCCCTGGAAGACGATGTCCTTGTAGTCGAGCGGGATGTCGAGCAGGTGGCAGAGCGTCTGGTGCCCCAGGCAGACGGCCAGGAACGGCCGGCCGCTGGCGAGCAGCTCGGCCACCGCCTCCCGGACCCGAGCGATCTTCGGCTCCGACGCCATCGCGCGGGTCACCCGGGCCGGGCCCGACGATGACCAGGTCGTCTCCGTCGAGCGAGCCCGGCACGTAGTCCTCGTGCCGGACCACCCGCGAGGTCATGCCCATCACGCTCAGCACGTGGCGCAGCATGTTCACGAAGTCGTCCTCGCCGTCGAGGATCACCACGCTCTTGCCGGCCAGCCGCGGGTCGGGCGGCGACCCGGCCTGGTCGGTCAGCCAGAACGTGCTGAGCCGGCGGTTGCGCGCGTTGAGCTTCAGCAGCACGTCCTCGTCGTTGACGAGCTCGGCGATGTTGGTGTCGGGCGCGGGGGCCAGCGGCACCAGACCGAACGCGCTCAGGATGCCGCCGGCCTTGGCGTGCGTCTCCGCAACCTCGTACGCCGGGTCCGAGTCGCGCACCAACGTTGCGCCGGCCGTGACCTTGAGCCGGCCCTCGAGGTCGACCTCGGCGGTGCGGATCACGATCGGGCTGTCGACCTCGGGCCCGCCACCGGCGTCGCGGCCGAGGATCGCGAGCGCCGCGCCGTAGTAGCCGCGGCCCTCCGCCTCGTACTCCTTGATCAGCCGGCAGGCGTTCTCGACCGGCGAGCCGGTGACGGTGGCGGCGTACATCGTGTCGCGCAGGACCTGTCGGGGGTCGCGGTCGGTGCGGCCGGCGAGGAGGTACTCGGTGTGCACGAGGTGGCTCATCGGCTTGAGGAACGGGCCCAGCACCTGGCCGCCCTCGTGGCAGATGTCGCACATCATCTTGAGCTCTTCGTCGACGACCATGAAGAGCTCGTAGATCTCCTTCTCGTCGGCAAGGAAGTCGAGCAGCTTGCCCTTGACGTCGCCCTCGCGCGGGATCCGGAAGGTGCCGCTGATGGGGTTCATCCGCACGTCGCCGTCGTGGATCGTGACGTGCCGCTCGGGGCTGGCGCCGATCAGGTAGCGGTCGCCGGTGAAGAACACGAAGGTCCAGTAGGCGCCGCGCTCGCGCTCGAGCAGCCGCTTGAAGACGCTCAGCGCGCCGGCCACGCCCCAGTCGGCGAGCTTCGCCCGGTAGTGGCGGCCGATGACCAGGTTGGCTCCCTCGCCCTGCCCGATCTCGTCGTGGATGATCGCCTCGACCAGCTTGGCGTACTCCTCGTCGTCGGTCTCGAAACCCCCGCGGTCCGCGAACTCGACGCCCGTGTCGTCGATCGCATCGACGATCTCCGCGACCGAGAACTCCAGTTCCGTCTCGACGTCGACCACGACCAGCGGCGTCCCGTCGTCGTGCGCCTCGAAGCCGCGCTCCCGCACCTGCCGGAACGGGATCGCCAGCAGCCGGTCGGCAACCCGCCCGTCGGGCGGCACGCCTTCCTCGAGCGGTACGTCGAGCAGCGACTCCACCTCGGTACGCCGCCCGCCCACCAGGCCGACCGTGTCGCGGTCGCCCGCGCGGGTCGAGCGCCGGATGATCGCCCACGCCTCGTGCCCCTGGAGCGCGGCGATGGCGTCCTTGGCATTGAGTGGCGTGGCAGTCATGACCGAACTCTAGTTGCGCACCTCTCCCGGCTCCCCGGCAATTCTCGCTGGGCGGTCGCGGTACAGAGCCCAGCCGAGCGCGGCGTACAGGAGCATCCAGCCGGTGATGGACAACCGCGCCGGCACGAACCCGGCCATGATCATCGGGGTCATCGGCACGAAGACCCAGATGCCGAGTGCGAGGGGCAGCCACCGCAGCAGGCCCCGACGAGTGCGAGCGCGGAGGCCGGTCACACCTGCGATCACGAATCCCCCGCCGATGGCGAGGCTGGCCACGCCATAGCTGACGTCCAGGAGGTCCGTGCGGTCGCTGGGGTACGGCGAGGATGCGGCCGAGATCGCCAGCACCTCCGTGACGGTGAGCAGCGCCATTCCGGCAAGCGCGGTCAGGTGGCCGATCCGGGCCGGACGGGAGGCGCCCAGTGCACCGCTCGTCCACAGGGCGTGCTGGCCAGCGAGGAGCCCGAGGTGCTGCACCGCGAACCACAGCTGGATCACGACGAACGCTCCCGCCGTGAGGGGGTAGCTGAACCGGCTGTCCGGCACGGACGGGTCGACGAGAGTGAGGAAGATCCCCGACGCGGCGCCCAACAGGCCGGCGGCAAGGCAGACCAGTCCGGCTCGCCGCACGTACCCCGTGCGCTGGGAAAGGGCGGGTGATGAGGTCAGAATCATTACTAGACTCCTACGTTAGAGTGTCACTCTAGTGAGAGAGTCCTATAGTCTGCCCGATCATGGCGGTCGTCAAGGGGTCCCGACGGGAGAAGTCCGAGGCCACGCGGCGCAAGATCCTGCACGCAGCCGAGATCGAGTTCGAGGAGCGCGGTTACCACGGCGCGACCATCGCCTCGATCGCCAAGCGGGCGGGCGTCGCCACTCAGACCATCTACTTCGTCTTCCACACCAAGGCGGAGCTGATCAGCGCACTCATCGACCTGCTCGTGATGGGAGAGAAAGAACCGACCATCCCCCAGGACTCCGACTGGTGGCGCGCCATGGTGGACGAGCCGGACCCGGCCGCAGCACTCCGCAACTTCGTCCGGGGTGCCGCGCCGCTGTTCCAACGAGCCAGCACCGTGAGCGAGATCTTGCGCGCTGCCGCACTCACCGACGAGGAAGTTCGTCGTACCTTCGAGATGCACGAGCAGCTGCGCACCGTTGCCTTCCGCGAGGTCATCGACCTGCTCGCCAAGAAGAAGGGCAAGCTCCGTTCCACCCGGGCGCGCGCCACCGACGTCCTGCTCACGACGTACGGCGACACGACTTACTACCTGCTCAGCCGCGAGCGCGGCTGGACCCACCAGCAGATCGTCGACTGGCTCTGCGACGTGTTGCCCGAACTGCTCCTCGCGCCGAGCGACTGAGCCGGCCTGGTAGCCGATCAGGCCACTTCGACGAGCACGAGGCTGTAGTTGTCCGGAGCGCCTGCCGCTTCGACTGCGGCAACCGCGTCGGTCGCGATGGCGTCGAGGGGCGCGTCGGCGACCAGCAGAGTCGAGAGCTCGTCCCGGCCAACGACCGCATGGACGCCGTCGCTGGTGAGCACGAACCTGTCCCCCGCGACGACGTCGTGCACGGCGAGGTCAGGATCGAGTTCGGCCGAGGCGTCCAACGCCCTGTTGAGCAGCGCCCGGTGTGGATGAGTAGCCGTCTCGTCCTCGGTCAGCTTTCCTTCCTCCAACAGTGCCTGGACCATGGTGTGATCGTGGGTCAGCAGCTCGACCCGACGATCACGGATGCGATGCAGCCGGCAATCGCCGACGTGGGCGCTGAATGCCTGACCGTCGTGCAGCCACAGCGCGGTCAGTGTCGACCCGTCACCCTCGGGACCACCGGTGACCTCCTCGGCGGCCCGCGCGACAGCGCTCTGGAGGGCACCAGCCGGGTCGTCGCCTTGATAATGGTCGAGCCTGGCGAGAGCATCGATCGCCGTTGAAGCCGCCGCGTCACCCTTGCCGAATCCGTCAGCAATCGCGAACAGGGTTGCGCCGGCGTAGCTCGCGTCCTGCTGAGTGGCGCGGGCGCCCTGCTCGTAGCGAGAAATGGCGCGGATGCTCCAGGTGGGGGTCGTGCTGTTCATGGTCGGCTCCTTCGCATGGAACTGCTCGACGAGCGACGAGACCACGGCCCGGCGGGATCGGTGGTCGGCCTCGACCTGCCGCCAGTACGCCGTGACTTCGGCGGCTCGGGCCACGCCTCCAAGGGCCGCGATCTCGCGGATCCGGTAGAGCGGCATGCCGATCAGTCGGAGGCTGGCCACCAGCCGCGCCCGCTCGAGCTGCTCCGGTGCGTACCAGCGATAGCCGTTGTGGTCGTCGACCTTCGCCGGGACCACCAGCTCCAGCTCGTCGTACAGCCGGAGTGCCTTCGCCGTCAGGCCCGAGGCCCGGGCGAAGTCGCCGATGCTGAGGTACGTCATGGGCCCATCCTCGTCTCCGGTGACGGTCACCGGTGAGGACACCGTGGGTCTTCCCCCAAGGGCAAGGTCAAGCCGTGCGCGACGACCTGCCGAGAGCGCGTCGGAGGTACGCATTCTCGAACTTGCCGGTCGGGTCGTAGGCGGCCACCAGACCGGCGAAGTCATCGAGCCGGGGGTAGGCCTTGCGCAGGTCCTCGTGACCGCAGGCGAAGACCTTGCCCCAGTGGGGTCTGGCGCCCAGAGGCAGCAGCACCTCTTCGAGTCGCGGCACCACCGCGGCGACCTGGTCGGGGAGGTTCTGCCAGGTGAAGTGGATCGCCAGGCTGTCGCGCCCGGCGGAGGGGCTCAGCCACGCGTCGTCGGCGGCGACCGCGCGGACCTCGGCGATGTGGAGGATCGGCGCGACGAGGTGACCGAGCCGGCGTACGGCCTCGATCGCGTCGACTCCGTCGTCGATGTCGAGGAGGTACTCGGTCTGGATCTCGTCGCCGCGCCCCGGCTTGAAGTCGTGGCGGAAGTGCGGTAGCCGGAGGTGGGAGGCGCCGCGCGCGCCGAGCTGCGGCGTGACGTTGTCGGCTGGGGTGTCCGGCAGGGGGTGCAGCTCGCGGGTCGCTGCGGTGGCGCCTGCGGCCTCGAGCAGGTCGCGGGCGACATCGGTGCGGGCGTCACTGCGCTGCTTGACCCAGACCTGGTCGACGTGGTCCGAGTCGAAGCGGGCGAACAGGCTGGCGCTGTAGCCGCTGCCCATCAGCGCCGGCAGCTGGCCGAGCACGGCGTCCCACCGAGCGCGCTCGAAGACGTGCTGCTCGACGTCGAACGCATCGACCACTTCGTGGGTCACCGACGTGACCACACCGAAGGCGCCCAGACCAACGACGACGGCGTCGAAGTCGGGGTCGTTGCGGGTCAGGCGTCGCAGCTCCCCCTGGGCATCGACGAGTTCGACGGCGGTGACCGACGCGGACAGCGCGGCGTTCGCGAGCCCGGACCCATGGGTGCCGGTCTGGATGGCGCCGCCGACCGAGATGTGCGGGAGGGACGCCAGGTTGGCGAAGGCCGCTCCCACCCCGTGCAGGTGCTCGGACACCTGGGCATGCGTCAGACCGGCGGCGCAGGTCACGGTCCTTGGTGCCTCGCCTGCCTGATCGACCACCATCGTCGGCGGCAGCCCGGCCACACTCACCTGGACGCCGTCGGTGTCTGCCGCGTCGTTGAACGAGTGGCGCGATCCGATCGCCTTGACTCGATCGCTGCTTGCGATCAGCTCTTGCACCTCGGCGACGGAGGTCGGTGAGTCGAGACGCGCGGAGGTGTAGGTGACGGTCTCGGACCAGTTGAGCTTCGACGTCGTCACCATTGCGTCAACCTAGACGGCAAGGCTCAATCGTTCGGTGATGGCTGGTGCGGTGGAGCTGTAGGTGTGGCCGGTCGGGGTGATGGTTTCGACTTCGTGGCCGGGGCCGGGTCTGGGTTTGGCTCGCCAGCCGATGGCTTGTTTGTTGTAGTTGCAGGCCTCGCAGAGGCCTTGGCCGTTGGTCGCGGTGGTAGGGCCGCCGTCGGCGGCGGCTTCGACGTGGTCGGCGTGGCGGATGGGGGCGTCGCACCAGGGGGTGCGGCACCGTTGGTCACGCAGGCGGAGGAACTGGGCGAGCTTGGTGGGGAAGATCCGGGCCGTGGAGTCCATCGCGACCAGTTCGCCGGTGGTCGGTGCGGTGTAGAGGCGCCGCAGCCACGTCTGCTCGCTAGTGGCCATCTCTCGGGCGAGGTCGGCCGGAACGGGCCCGTAGCCGTCGACCCAGCCGGGGCCGGCCGCAGGGTGACCCGGCGGTCCTCTTCGGCTCGTCGGCGGCGTTCGACGAACGAGGCGGGGTCGAGCTGGTAGGCGAGCTTCTTGGCTGCTGCCTCGAGCTCCCCGATCCCCATCGCCTCGAGCCGGTCGGGATCGGACGCGAGCTTGGCGTCCACGGTCCGTCGGTCTTCCAACGGCAGGCACGCGGTCTCCCTCGCGATCACGGTGGCGGCCCACTCGGTGATCCGACCGGCCCGGAAGGCGGCTCTGGTGTGGGGCAGCTCGGTGGCCAGGATCTTCGCGAGCCCGAGGTGGCGTTGGGCGCGATGGGGTGATTCTCGGCGGGCGAGGGCGACCTGCCCGGCGACTCCGCGGGCCTGCCGCTCGGGAGGTACCCCGGCGGCGGCTTGGTCGGCTCGTTGGGAGGCGTCGAAGGCTGCGGTGACCTCGGCCTGGAGGGCTTCGGCGGCGCACTTGAGGATCTCCAGGCGGCGCAAGGTGTCGATGCGTTCGGTGTCGGTGGCCGGGCCGGCGTACTCGGTGAGGGCGTGGGTCCAGTCCTCGAGGTCGTGGGCCTGCATGACACCTCCCGAGCGGAGTCTGCGTTCGAACGTATGTTCGATGGTATGCCTGCTACCCGCCCAGCGCAAGGGGTGTGGGGTCAAGTTTCCGTGTCAGCTACAGGGTCTCGACAGCGGCCTCGGCTAGTGCGCCTCGCGTCCCGCTGCTCGACCACCGTGTGGTCGACCTACCCGCCGAGACCAGCCCGGTCTCGAACGCACAGACCACAGCAGCGGCACGGTCGCGCAGGTTCAGCTTGGTGAAGATCCGGCCGATGTGGGACTTCACGGTGAGCTCGGAGATGTGGAGGGCGTCGGCGATCTCGCCGTTGGAGAGGCCGCGGCCGATGGCGCCGAGGACCTCCACCTCGCGGGCGGTCAGGGAGTCGAGGCTGGGCGGGGCGACGGCGGCGGGCTGGCGGCGGTAGGTCTCGAGCACCCGGCCGGTGACCGACGGGTCGAGCCAGGAGTCGCCCGCGGCGACGGCGCGTACGGCGCGCAGCAGGTCGTCCGACGGGGTGTCCTTCAGCACGAAGCCGGCCGCGCCCGCCCGCAGCGCACCCGACACCATCTCGTCGTCATCGAACGTCGTGAGCACCAGCACCGGCGGATTGGCCGAGTCCGAGCGGACCCGGCGGGTCGCCTCGACGCCGTCGACGTTCTTCATCCGCAGGTCCATCAGCACCACGTCGACCTCGTGCTCGGCGAGAGCCGCAGTCACCTCGGACCCGTCGGCACACTCGGCCACCACCTCGAAGCCGCTGCGTCGGCGCAGGATCCGCCGCAGGCCGGAGCGGATCAGCTCCTGGTCGTCGACGAGCAGCACGCGCACGGCCTGCTTCGTCACTCATCCGAACACCTTCTTGACCGCACACATGAGCCACGGTGCGCCGACCGGGATCGACAGGTCGACCAGCCACTGACCGGAGTCCTGAGGGTCCGGACCCGCCAGGAGGGTGCCGCCGAGCTGCTCGGCCCGCGACGACATCCCCGCCGTGCCGGAGCCGTCGGTGGCCGCAGGCACGGCGCCGTTGCGCGGGTTGCGTACGGCGAGGTGGGCCCGTCGGGTGTCGACGTCCACGCTGACCGCCACCGGCTCACCCGGCGCATGCTTGGTCGCGTTCGTCAGCGCCTCCTGCAGGACCCGGTAGAAACCCAGCCCAGCGGTCGGCGTGAGCATGCGTGAGGTCGCCGCGAGCGTCGTACGTCACTGGATGGCCCGCGTCGCGCAGCCGGCCGACCAGTTCCGGGATGTCCTCGGCGCACGGCAGTGGATGGGCGCCCGCGGGCTCGGTGGCGAGCACGCTGACGGTACGCCGGATCTCGGCCATCGCCTGGCGCCCGACCTGCTCGGCGTCAGCGAGCGCGGCAAGGGCGTCCTCGACATCGGGTACGCCGTCGTCGCCGGCCACCAGCGCCTGCCGGGCGCCACCCACGTGCAGCATGGTCACGCTCAGCGAGTGCGCCACCAGGTCGTGGATCTCGCGGGCGATCCGCTGCCGTTCGGCGAGGGTGGCCCGCTCGGCCTCCTGAGCTCGGGCGGTCCGCTCGGCTGCCAGGGCCCGCATCTGCCACCGCATGGTGAAGCCGATGAAGAACCCGATGTCGCTGGTCAGGACGAGCAGCGCCACGTCGGAACCTGCCGTCGGGCCCGGGTCGAAGATCACCATGGCCGCGGTGGCCACGATGGTGACCAGGCCTCCGGCACGCACGCCCTCGGTGACAGTTGTCTCGGCGATGAGGAAGGTGGCGACGAGGGGCACGACGTACTCGGCACCGTTGGCCCCGGTCGGCTCGGTCAGGATCCAGATCAGGGCGCCCAGCACCAGTGGGGCGTCGACCCACCAGGGGACCCAGAACGGCAAAGCAAAATGCAGCACATGAGGGGTGAGCACGAGGAGCAAGGAAAGCGTGACCCACGTCGGCTCGGCCAGGGCATCGCGCTGTGCGAGCGCGAAGGCGGTGGCGCCCAGCATGGCCAGGGCACTGGAGATCGGCACCCACCACGGATAGCCGAGCCCGTGCTCGAGGCCCTTGCTCTCCACGCGGTCGCGGAAGCGCACGGCCAGGGTCTGTGCCGTGGCAAGCATGCGTCCAGCGTAGGACCACGACGCCTCCCTGCCATCCGTCTCCGGCAGGCCGCGGACTACTACCTGGGTAGGAGCGCAAGTGCGTCCTCCGGCGCGATGCCCGCACGGCCGCGGCTGCCTAGATTTGCGGACATGACCTGGACCGAGACTCACGAACGGCACCGCATCATCCGCGAGGTCGAAGCGGCGGCCACGGCGGATCCCACCGGAGCCCTCCCCTGGCGCGACGAGTACGCCGTCTACTTCCACGACCGCGACGGCCTGCTGGCCGCGTTGCGTCACCGCTGGGAGCGCACCTGCCAGGCCCAGCTCGACAGCCACCTCCCGGAGGACGTGCTCGACGAGCGCTACAGAGAGCTCCACAGGAGCAACGCAGGCGTGCTGCGGATCCTCGATCGGTACGCCGGCGGCGCCCGGGCATCGATGTTCGCCGGGGCCATCGCCCGTGCTTCGTGAGCTCGCCGAGCGACCCGCCGGCGTCACCGCGCGCTCGGCGGTCAGCTGGTCGCTGAGCTACGGGCTGGCCCGCGGCATGTTCAAGCGAGCCGCGCAAGCGCGGCGACGTGATGTCGCGCCTCGAGCTCGACCCGCGGTTGATCGACGACCCGTTCCCGACGTACGAGGAGATCCGCTCGCGGGGGCGCCTGCTCATGGGCAGGGTCATCCCGGTGACGGTCGACCACGCGCTCGGCACCGCCGTCCTGCGCAGCCCCGACTTCGGCGTCGCCGGCGGCCAGGCCGGGCTGCCCGGTCCTGCGCAGCGGCTGCTGCGCGCCGTCGCCGACCCGTGGTCCGTCGGGCCGGTCGAGCCGCCGTCGATGCTGGTGATGGACCCGCCCGACCACACCCGCTACCGCCGGCTCGTCTCCCGCGCCTTCACCGCGCGCTCGGTCAACGACCTCGAGTCGATGGTGCAGGCGACCGCCGACCGGCTCCTCGACGACCTGGCCGACACCGAGCACTTCGACGTCGTCGAGGACTACGCCGCCCTGCTGCCCGTTGCGGTGATCGCGCACATGCTCGGAGTGCCCGACCACATGCACCGCCAGCTCCTGGACTGGGGCAACGGAGCCGCGGCCACCCTCGACCCCTCGCTGTCGTGGCCCCGCCACAAGGCGGCCCGCAACGACATCCGCCAGCTGAACCACTGGCTGCACCAGCACATCCAGACCATCCGCCGCGCCCCCGGCGACGACCTGCTCAGCAAGCTCGCCAACCTCGAGGGCGACGAGCGGCTCACCGACCTCGAGCTGCGGGCGACCGCGCTGCTGCTGCTCGGCGCGGGCTTCGAGACGACCGTCAACCTGCTCGGCAACGCCGTCCGCGTCCTCGACCAGCACCCCGACCAGCTGCGCCAGCTCCAGGACGACCCGTCGGGCTGGGGCAACGCCGTCGAGGAGGTGCTGCGCTTCGAGTCACCGGTGCAGGTCACCATCCGCCAGGCGTACACGGACACCGACGTCGACGGCATCGGCGTGCCCCAGGGCCAGCCGATCCTCACCTACATCGGAGGCGCCAACCGCGATCCCGCCGTCTTCACCGACCCGCAGACCTTCGACGTGACCCGCGCCGAACGCCAACCAGCACCTGGCCTTCTCGCAAGGCATCCACTTCTGCCTCGGCGCCGGACTCGCTCGACTGGAAGGTGTGGTCGGGCTCCGCACCCTCTACGAACGGCGTCCCGACCTTCGCGTCTCGGGCTTGCCCGTCCGTCGCAACACCCGGGTGCTCCGCGGCTACGAGCACCTCCCGGTGAGCTCACACCCCGAGCGCCAGGAAGGCCGCAGCAGTCGCCTCTCGCGTGGGGTCGCCTGAGGCTGCGACCCGGGCGGCCAGCAGGCCGTCTGCGAGACCGCCACCCTGCGCCAGCCGGTCGTGCAGCTCGACCATCAGCACCGCCGTGGCCTCGTCATTGACCTCGGCGACGCTGGACACCAGGCCGGCGGTGCCGATCGAGAAGAGCGCCGAAGCCAGGCCGAGCAGCTCGTCGGCGCCGACCGGAGCGAGCACGCCGGACTCACACGCCGACAGCACCAGCCGATGCGGTGCCACCCGGAGTCGCTCGAGATCGTGCACCGTCAGCGGACCGTCGGCCAGCTCGAGCGAGGAGAACAGGGGGCTGTCGGCCCGGAAGTGCCCGTGCGCCGCCACATGCGCCAGCCCGACGCCGTCGAGCGCGCTCATCGCCGCTTCGACAGTGGCGCGGTCCCCGTCGAGGAGTACGGCGTCCGCATGGCGCTGCGCGAGCACCGGCACCTCCGCCCCACCCGTGTCGAGGCCCGGCCCAACCAGCAGCACCAGCCGCTCGTCATTCGTCGTGGCCGCGGTTGCCCGCAGCCACTGCGCAGCCGACGGAACGATGCTGAACGAACGCTCGCACAGCGTCGGCAGCAACGCCCACGGGAGGCCGTGCAGCCGTGCCGTCGGCGCCACCACCACCGGGCCATCGGGCAGCAGCCGGACCGCATCACCGAGCACCGTCTGCTGCAGCCGGCCGCCCAGGTCGCCGGGGTCGTACGGCCGACCACGAGCTGCTCGTCGCAGCGCGAACTGAGCCAGGTTGCCCAGCTCCAGTGCCTGCGCCGTCATGCCTGCGACGCGACGGCGGACCTTTCCGCCGCTCACAACGAGAACGTGCAGCACGCCATCGACATCGACCAGCTCCACGAGCGCTGCATCGCCAACGTCAGCAACCAGTCGTTCGACGTCGAGCCGCGGGTCTACGAGGTTTCCCTGACCGACGAGCCGGTGATGACCCGCGCGGACCGCACGCTCAAGCCGTCGCCGTTCCGCCTCGAGCTGCTCGGTGGGCTCACCTTCCGCCCGCGCCTCCGCCAAGCGCCGGCCGTTGTCACGCAGCGCCGCGAGCTCCGGCGATAATTCTCCGTCCGGAGTGACCGGCGGCTGCGCCAGCGCTGTCGCCCGCCATCGTTCGCTCCACCGCAACAGAGTGCGCGCGTCACTGGTGGCCGCGTGCCGCAGCGCGACCGTCGCGAGTTCCCGGCCGTGGGTGGTCGCCAGCGCTCGCAGTTCCGAGCTGCCCAGGGTCTGCCTGTGCTCGTCGAGCGCCGCCAGCCCTCGGCCGCAGGCGCGCAGCACACCTGCGCGGTCGCCTTCCGCCTCTCTTGCGAGGGTGGCCGCCAGCCACGCGCTGGCCCGCACCAAGGCGCTCGGCCTGCTCGCGTACGCCGCGGCTCGAGATAGCAGCGCCGAGCGATCAGGACCGGTGGTGAGCTGCCCGGCGATCAGCAGCGCCACCGGCGCTTCGTCCGCCTGCTCCGCATGGAGACGATCGGCCACCATCCTGGCCAGCTCTGCCAACCCCCTCGAGTCGCGGAGCTGGAATCGTGCCTGCACCTGAACCAGTCGGGCCCGAAGCTCGTGCCACGTGCGCCCTTGCCGGCGGAGACTTCTGCGCGCCTCGGTAGCGCTTGCCAGGGCGGATCGAGACTCGCCATTCGCCAGTTGCGCCTGGGAAAGGGTTAGCAGCATCTCCGCGTGGCTGACGGGTTGCAGCGGCATCGAGCTCAGCGTCGTCGCGAGGACCTCAACAGCCTCGGACGACAAGCCCGCCGCGAGGTAGGCCACCGCACGGCCCACGACGGTTTCAGGTCTGGAGCGGTTGACGGCGACCAGCGCGTCAGCAACCTCGTGAAACATGGCGAGGGCGCGTGGGAGGTCGCCGCGGCGGAAGGCGACCTCTCCGAGGTTCTGGATCGCATCGATTGCCTCGACGTCCTCGCCGGCGCCGCGGAACAAGTGCAACGCTTCGTCAAATGATCGCTCTGCATCCCCAAGTGACCCCAGGGTCATCTGGATGTGGCCCAGCGTGACGAGTGTGCGCGCCTCCCATCCACGATCTTCCGATCGGCGGATCCCATCGAGTGCGGCGGACATGTCGACGAGCGCCATCTCCTGACGGCCCAGGTAGGAGAGCACGCCCGCCCGACGCATCAATACTTTCGCCCGCATCTCGTCGCCGGCTTCATCGGCGGCTCGGTCGAGCTCGCGAAGAGCCGCTCGTGTGTGCCCAGCCAAGGCCAGAGTGGTGCCGTAAGAGGCGCGCACGTCGGCCACGTGATCTGCATCCGTCAGCCTCGCGAGGCGCAGTGCTGTGCGGAGCTCGGCCGCGGCAGCGTCCATCAGCCCTTGCTGGCGTAGAGCGATGCCGAGAGCCTGGTGCGCCATCGAGAGCGTCGGCGGATCACCCGCGCCAGCGATGGCGCTCCGCGCGGCCGCTTCGGCCCTCGGCGGGTCGAGTAGCGCGAGCTCGCGCAGGTCCTCGCTCATCCGGCCTCGTGTCTTGACAGGGGGTCCTCGCCCGCCACTACCGTAGCGATCGCGCTCGGGCACATCCGGCCATCTAGCCAGGAGCTCCCATGACCGATCCCGATGGTGTCCAGCCGTCCAACGGCCTGTTCTCGTGGATTCGCAGGATCTTCCGCCCAGAGCGACCTCAACGCCCATCGATCATCCGGCCCGAGCGCGACCTCAGCCGCCAGACGAAGCAGGTGCAGCTCGACATCATCCGGCGCGCGTTCGACGGGCAGGTCTCGGTCGCAAGAGGCAAGAGTGACGACGACGCCGACGCCGAGTTCCTCTACCGTCCCGGCCATCTCCTCGTGCGGCGCGACGACCGCGAGCGTTTGGATCGTTTCTTCGGCGAACGACAGGACACCTACAACGGCGTCGGTGTGGTCGTGGACGAGCGGGTGCCAGGGCTCGACGTCTACCAACTCCCGGAGCGGCTCTCCGGCGAGCCGGTCGACGTGCTCGAGGTCCTCGACGAGCTCCACGACGACCTCCGCGAACGGGGCGAGCAGTCCCAGGCCGAGTTGCCGGAAGAGGACCAGGAGCGCTACTGGATAGCCACCCCCGACCACATCCTCTACGTGACGATGATCGGAAAGCTGTGCCCCGCCACCGAACCAGACTTGCCGACCTCGGGTCGTCCCGTGCCGGCCAGGAACAAGGACCAGAGCGCGGGCACGGACGTGAAGGTGTCCGTGGTCGACACCGGCTGGTATGCCGACGCGGCCACGGACAGCGACACCCCGTGGCTGGCTTCCGGCGTGCAGGGCGATGACGAGCAGGTCAACCCTGCCGACATCCACGAGTACGCGGGGCACGGCACCTTCGTGGCCGGCATCATCAAGTGCCTCGCTCCGGCGACCACGATCGAGGTAGAAGGGGTGCTGACCAAGGGTGGGGCAGTGCTCGAGTCCCAGATCGCCGCCGAGCTCGCCGAAGCGGTCCGCGACAAGCCCCACCTGGTCTCGATCTCGGCGGGTACCTACACCTACCAGAACCACCCGCTGGTGAGCTTCGAGGCGCTTTACACCAACCGAAGACTGGCCAAGGGCGATGAATTGCCACTGGTCGTCGCTGCGGCCGGCAACGACTCGACCAACCTGGAGTTCTGGCCGGCAGCCTTCCCCTGGGTGGTCGGCGTCGGCTCGCTGGATGCCAACGGGAAGAAGTCGAAGTTCTCCAACTACGGCAGGTGGGTCGACGTCTGGGCCCAGGGCAGCGACCTGGTCAACGCGTTCCCGACCGGCAGGTACACGACCTACGAGCCGCAGACGCCCCCGGGCATCGTCCGCGACTTCACGGGGTTGGCCAAGTGGAGCGGAACGTCGTTCGCCACGCCGATAGTCACCGGCGCCATCGCCGCCTACATGAGCAAGCACAAGGTCAGTGCACGAGCCGCGCGCGATGCACTGAAGGCAGCCGCGCCGACGAAGACCGACGCGAGTGCGGGCCAGATGAAGAGCCTCGGCCCTCCCTTCATGTAGCGATCAGAGGTTGACCCAGGTCGTGGTCAGGGTCCCGTTGGACACGGTGACCACGAACCTGCCCAGGCCCGGGGCGACACCCTGGATCCGGAAGAAGCCGGCCTCGTCGGTGGCGAAGGTGCGCGGCTCGGCGTCGATGCGCTGCAGGGCGACCGTGCCCAGCTGGCCGGGGAGTACCTGGCCGATCACCACGTCGCCGTCGAGCTCGAGCTCGAGGGTGAGCTCGCCGGCGCCGAAGGAGAGCACGCGCTCGGTGGTCTCGCCGGCGCTGCGTACGGCGGCGCCCGCCTCGAGTGACGAGTCGTGGAGGAGCTCCATCAGCTCCTCGTCGACCGTGCGCCAGGTGAACGCCCCCTGGGCGTCCGCGCGGCGGCGGTCGGTGACGGCGTCGCCCTCGGCGACCGCCTCTGCAAGTGCGGCCATCAGCTCGTCGTCGGACCACTCGTTCATGGCCGGTTACCTCCGATCAGGGCCCGCATGGCGGGGGTGTTGCGCAGCTGTTCGAGCGCCCGGGCCCGGGTGGGTCCGATGCTGCCGACGGGGATACCGAGCCGCTCACTGATGTCGGCGTACGGGACGGGTGGGTCGGTCAGCAGGATCATCAGCAGCTCGCGGCGGTCGGCGGGCAGTGCGGCCAGGCCGTCGCGCAGCGCCTGGCGCTCCTCGGCGGCGACCAGGTCGGCGCCGGCTACGTCGTCGGTGACGCCCGCGAGGGTCGCGGACTCCACGGGGTCGACGGGCGTCATCCGCTTCCGCCCGGCGATGACCCGCAGGCACTCGTTGCGGGTGGTCGTGGCGATCCACCCCGGCAGCGCGGCCGGCTCGCGGAGGTCGCCGAGCTTCTCGACCAGCCGCAGCCAGACCACCTGACCCACGTCGTCGCCGTCCGCGTCGGACAGTCGGTAGCGGCGCGCCAGCCCGCAGACCAGCGGCAGGTACCGCTCGACGATCGCATTCCATGCATCCTGGTCTCCCTCTCGCGCTCGCGAGACCAGGGCCGGAAGAGGGTCGGACGCATCCATGCCGTCGACCTCCTCGCTCAGGGGCAGGTCCCCCGGGGCGAGCCAATGGTCTCGTATGTAGGAGTCGCCACCAAGCACCGTGATACATCGAGTTTTCTCGTATCTGACCGGCCGGCCCACCCCTCTGTCTGGTGACCGCGGCGACCAACGCCGCGACCCACGAAGAGGACAGAACGATGACCTGGACCGAGACCCACGAGCGTTACCGCATCATCCGCGAGGTTGTGGAGGCCGCCGAGGCCGACTCGACCGGCACCCTGGCCTGGCGTGAGGAGTACGCCGAGTACTTCGGCGACCGCGACGGCCTCGTCAACGCCCTCCGGACACGTTGGCAGCACACCTGCGAGGCGCAGCTCGACAGCGACATGACCGAGGCCGAGCTGCGGGCCGCGCACCGTCAGCTCCTGCAGACCCACGCCGCCGTGCTGCGGGTCCTCGACAACTACCGCGCCGTGCCCTTCACGGAGACCGCTGAAGAGGGTGTCTCCGTTGCTTGAGGGGCGGCTCTCCGGCGGCTCTCGCTGATCCCGAGCTGCTCGGCCGCCATGGGGCCGGTCGAGCGCTCGGGTCTCAGCTGACAGTCGTGAGCAGCTGGGTGGCCCGGGTGAGCACGACGTAGAGAGTCGATCGCCCGGTCACCGACTCGTCCTCGATCTCCTGAGGACGGACCACGACGATCCCATCGAACTCCAGCCCCTTGGTGTCGAGGCCGGTCAGCACCACGATCCGGTCGGTGCCCGACGGGCTGACCGACGAGTCGACCGCCGCCTTCGCACCGGGCGCGGCGTCCGCGAACTCCGGCCACGACGCCAGCCAGGCGTTGACCTCGGAGCGCCGGGCCACCGGCACCACGATGCCGACCGTGCCCGAGACCTGGCCCGCGGTGTCCGCCACCGCCTGCCGGGTGGCCGCCTCGATGTCGGCGGACCCGGTGATCTCCACCGGCTCCTGGCCGGTCGACCGCACCGCGGTCGGCAGGTCGGCGTCGAGGCCGACCCGCTCGGCGTACAGCGCGGCGAACTCGTAGATCTCGGCCGAGTTGCGGTAGTTGGTCGACAGGTGGAACTCGTGGTGCTGCTTGCCCTCGAGCGCCTCCGCCCGCACGGCCGCCGACTCGGCCGGCTCCGGCCAGGACGACTGCGCCGGGTCGCCGACGATCGTCCACGAGGCGGTGCGGCCCCGGCGGCCGACCATCCGCCACTGCATCGGCGTGAGGTCCTGCGCCTCGTCGACCAGCACGTGCGCGAACGCGTCGTCGTCGATGCTGTGGGTGGGCGGCGCCCAGGCCCGGCCGGTCGGTGCGTACTCCCGGTCGGAGGCGGTCATCAGCTCCTGGATGTCCACCGCGCCCTCGATCAGGGTCAGCGGGTCGTCGCGCTCGTCCTCGGTACGCCGGGGCACGTCACCGAGCGCGTAGCGCAGCTCGTCGATCAGCGGCACGTCCTCGACGGACAAGTCGATGGGCTGGGCGCCGTCGCCTGCCCACGACTTGGTCAGCAGCCGCTGCTCCTCGGGAGTGAGTACGCCGTCGGCCACCCGGGCCAGCAGCTCCGGGTCGCGCAGCCACGACAGCACGGTGGGCGCGTCGAGCGGCGGCCACCAGGCCAGGGCGAAGTCGAGGAACGCGTCGTCGGAGAGCAGGTCCTCGTCGAACTTCTCGCGACCGCGCTCACGGCCCCGCTCGGTGCGCACCTGGCGCCACATGGCGTCGAGCAGCGCGCCCGCGACCCGGGGCACCTGCCGGTTGCGGCGGCCCTGCGACATCAGCTGGCGGCGGACGCGGCCGAGCGTGCCGCGGTCGAGCACGATGTTGGTGTCGTACCAGAACACCCGGAACTCCGACGGGCTCCCCGGCGCCTGCTGCCGCGATGCGCGGCGCATCAGCTCGCCCATCCGGACCGAGCCCTTCACGTCGGCGACCGCCGGCTCGTCGTGGCGGGTCGCGCGCAGCCCGTCGACCACCTCGCCGAGCGAGCGCAGTGCAACCGCGGTCTCGCCGAGGCTCGGCAGCACCCGCTCGATGTAGCGCATGAAGACTCCGCTGGGGCCGACCACCAGCACGCCGCCGGCCTCGTAGCGGCGGCGCTCGTTGTAGAGGAGGTAGGCAGCGCGGTGCAGTGCCACGACCGTCTTGCCTGTGCCGGGGCCGCCGGAGATCGTGACCACGCCCTTGCTGGGCGCGCGGATCGCGAGGTCCTGCTCGGCCTGGATGGTGGCGACGATCGAGTGCATCGACCGGTCGCGGGCGCGGGAGAGCTGCGCCATCAGCGCGCCCTCACCGATGATCGGCAGGTCGGCACCCGACTCCTCGAGCGCCTCGGCGTCGAGCAGCTCGTCCTCGACCCCGGTCACGCTGCGGCCGATGCAACGCAGCACCCGGCGGCGTACGACGCTCTGCGGGTCGGCGGCGGTGGCCTGGTAGAACACGGCGGCCGCCGGTGCGCGCCAGTCGATCAGCATCGAGTCCATGTTGGCGTCGCGCAGGCCGATCCGGCCGATGTAGCGGGGCTCGGGGTCGAGCGTCGCCTGCAGGTCGAGCCGGCCGAAGACCAGGCCCTTCGTGGGCAGCGTCGAGCTGCGCGATCCGCTTCGCGGCCTGGAAGACCATGGCGTCGCGCTCGACCAGGCCACCCTCGTGGCCCAGCTTCCCGCGGTTCTGACCCTCGCGCGCGAGCTGCTGGGCCGCTTTCCCTGCCGACTCCAGCTGCGCGTAGACCCGGTCCACGAACCCCTGCTCGTGAGCGACCTCGCGCTCCACCAGCTCCTCAGTCAAGCTTTGCTTCCCCTCGCACGATCCACCCCACGGAGGCCGGTTCCCCAGGAAACGGCAAGTTCTCTACTTTACAAGGGCAGACGCCGCGGATCTGAATCGGGACGCAATCTGACTACTTCTTGCGAGACAGGAAGGCCACCATCGCCTCGCGAGCGGCGTCCGACCCGAACAGGCGGGCGCTGAGCGTGGCCATGTCGTCGGCACCCGCGTCGATGCGGGCAAGCAGGTCGCGCGCCAGCAGGGCCTTGGTCTCGCGGAGTCCCTGCGGCGCCCCGGTCACCAGCGAGGCACAGACCGACGTCACGGCGTCGTCGAGCGAGTCGGCCGCGACCGCCCGGGTCACCAGGCCCATCTCGGCCGCCTCGGCACCGGTGAAGACCTCGCCGGAGAGACAGGTCAGGGCGGCCGCCCGGGAGGTCAGGCGCGGCAGCACCGTCAGCGAGATCACCGCCGGGGCCAGCCCCAGCTTCACCTCGGTCAGCGCGAACGTCGTGTCGTCGGCCGCGATCGCGATGTCGGACGCCGCCACGATGCCGATGCCGCCGGCGCGCACCGCGCCGTGCAGGCGGGTCACCACCGGCTTGCTCAGCGCCACGATCTGGCGCTGCATGGCGACCATCGCTCGCGCGCCCTCCTCCATCCCGTCGGCCGAGGCCTCGGACAGGTCGGCCCCCGAGCAGAAGACCTTGCCCTCGGCGCGGATCACGACCACCTTCACGTCGTCGGCGGCGTCCGCGGCCTCGAGGTGTGCGAACAGCTCGGTGACCAGCTGCCGCGAGAGCGCGTTGCGGTTGTGCTGGGAGTCCAGGGTGATCGTCGCGATCTGGTCGACGACGGCGTAGTGGACCAGCTCGGTGGGTGCGTCGGACATGCGGATCATCCTGCCGTAGCGCCATCCGGAGCGCGGGTCCGCTCCGAACAACCTGCATGCCGAGACGTCTGCTCTACGCCGCCTTCGGGGTGCTGGCCACCTTGGTCGGCGTCGCCGCCGGCCACCTCGTAGCCGCCCTGCTCAACCCCGACTCCTCCCCCGTGCTCGCGGTCGGCTCGACCGTGATCGACCTGACGCCCACCCCGATGAAGGAGTGGGCGATCCGGCAGTTCGGCAGCAACGACAAGCCGATCCTGATCGGCTCGGTGATGGCCGGCGTGCTGGTGCTGGCTGCGATCGCCGGGCTGCTGGCGCGCCGTCGCTTCCGCAACGGCGCCGCCCTGCTGGTCCTCCTGGTCGCCGTCGCCGGTGCCGCCGCGATCCGCCGCCCGGCCGCCGAGCTCGTCGACGTCGTCCCCGGTGTCGTGTCCGCTCTCGTCGCCGTGGCCGCCCTGTGGTGGCTGGACCGGAGCACCCGGGCGCCGCTGCCCGCCGAGCCGCGAGCGCACCCCATGGAGGCGGCCACGCCCGACGGCGAGGACGTCGCCGTGCCCGTCTCGACGCATCGCGCCCCGCCCAGCCGCCGCGGCGTGCTGATCGCCATGGGTGCCCTGGCCGCCACCGCGGCCGTCATGGGCGGAGCCGGCCGCTTCATCGGCAAGGTCCGCGCCAAGATCGGCGACATCGCGTTCCCGACTCCGGCGTCGGCGGCCGAACCACTGCCGACCGGGCTCGAGACCCAGTTCGACGGCATCACGCCGCTGCGGATCTCGAACCAGGACTTCTACCGGGTCGACACCCGGCTGGACACCCCCATCGTCGACATCGACGACTGGACGCTGACCATCGACGGCGACGTCGACAACGAGCTCACGTTCACCTTCGACGAGCTGCTCGAGATGCCGCTCATCGAGCGCGACATCACGCTCACCTGCGTCTCCAACAGCGTCGGTGGTCCGTACGTCGGCGGGGCCCGCTGGATCGGCGTCCGCCTGACTGACCTGCTCGAACAGGCCGGGGTGGGCTCGAAGGCCGACCAGCTGCTCAGCACCGACTTCGACGGCATGAAGATCGGGACGCCGCTCGAGCTGGCCACCGACGGCCGGGACGCCATGATCGCGCTCGGCATGAACGGTGACCCGCTACCCCGCGAGCACGGGTACCCCGCCCGGATGGTGATCCCCGGCCTCTACGGGTTCATCAGCGCCACCAAGTGGCTCACCAAGCTGACCTTGACGACGTACGCCGACGAAGAGGCGTACTGGACCGAGCGCGACTGGGCGACCAACGCCCCGATCAAGCCGTCCGCGCGGATCGACACCCCCAAGTCGCTGGCCGAGATCCCGGCCGGCGAGACCATCATCGGAGGCGTCGCCTGGGCCCAGAACGACGGCGGTGTCGCCAAGGTGCAGGTGAAGATCGACGGCGGCGCGTGGAGCGACGCCGAGCTCGGGCCCGAGGTGGGCAGCGTCTACTGGCGCCAGTGGTTCTACAAGTGGGACGCGACCAAGGGCCAGCACAACGTCGCCGCCCGCGTCACCGACGCCGACGGCGACGTCCAGACCGACGTCCGCGCCGAGCCCTTCCCCGAAGGCTCCAGCGGCATCCACACGCTGATCCTGCGCGTCGAGTGACCTGGCTCTCTTCCCCAATCCGGACAGCCCCCAGTTCCGAACACCTCATGTCAGACCAACCAACGAAAGGCTCCACCTCCATGAAGCTCAACACCTTCCGCCGCGGTACCGCCGCAGCCGCGGTCATCGCCCTGTCCTTCACGTTCGCCGCCTGTGGCAGCGACGACGAGCCCTCGAGCTCGGCCGACGACACGACCTCGCAGTCTCCCGAGGAGGAGGCCCCCGTCGAGACGCCTGCCGAGGAGGAGACCACCGACGCCGGTGCCGCGACCTTCGGTGCCGGCTGTGGCGAGGTCCCCGCTGACGGAGCCGGCTCGTTCAACGGCATGGTCAACGACCCGGTGGCCACGGCCGCGAGCAACAACCCGCTGCTGCAGACCCTCGTGGCCGCCGTCGGCGCCGTCGACGGACTGGGCGACACGCTGAACAGCCAGGAGGCGCTCACCGTCTTCGCTCCCTTCGAGGGTGCGTTCGCGGAGATCCCGCCGGAGGCGCTGCAGGGCCTGCTCGACGAGGCCGCGAAGAAGGCCGACAAGAGCGCGCTCTACACGGTGCTGGCCAACCACGTGCTCCCCGCGAACAACGACCCGGCCGCGGTCGTCGGTGACCAGGACACCCTCGCCGGTGGCACCCTCACCGTCGAGGGCGACGAGTCGGGCATGACCGTCAGCGACGGCACCGTGACCGCCAACGTGATCTGCGGCAACATCCCGACCGCCAACGCGACGGTCTACGTGATCGACAAGGTCCTCACCGGCATTGCCGGCTGACGTTCGACTCACCGAGCAGAACGCGAGAAGATCACTCATGGAGCAGATCCAGCCGGCCGGCGCCTCTCCCTTCGGGGAGGCGTCGGCGCGGGCTGACTCGGCTGCCGAGCTGAGCCAGCTCCTCAGGCTCGCCTCGCGCGGGGATCAGCAGTCGTTCGCCCAGCTGTACGACGCCACCTCGGCACGGGTCTTCGGGCTCGCGGTCCGGATCGTCCGCGACCCGGCCCAGGCCGAGGAAGTCGCCCAGGAGGCGTTCCTGGAGATCTGGCGGACGGCCAGCAGGTTCGACCCCGCCAAGGGCAGCGCCCAAGCCTGGATGCTCACCATCGTGCACCGTAAGTCGGTCGACCGAGTGCGGTCGGCCGAGGCGTCCACCCGCCGCGACACTTCGTACGAGCAGCGCAACCAGACGATCGAGCATGACTCGACGGCAGACGCAGCACACGCCTCTATCGAGGCCCGCAGGGTGCGCAACGCGCTGGAGAGCCTCACGGCCGTCCAGCGCGAGGCGCTCGAGCTGGCCTACTTCGGGGGTTACACACACACAGAAGTGGCGAGCATGCTCGACCTACCGGTCGGCACCGCCAAGACCCGGATCCGAGACGGACTCATCCGGCTCCGAGACACCATGGGAGTTGCGTCATGACCGATGTGCATGCGCTGTCCGGCGCCTACGCCATCGACGCGCTCGACGATCTCGAACGCGCGAAGTTCGAGCGGCACCTCTCGGAGTGCCAGGAGTGCCAGGCCGAGGTCGCCGAGCTCCGCGAGGCGTCAGCCCTGCTGGCCGCCCTCGCCGAGACCGCGCCCCCATCGTCCCTCCGCGAGTCGGTGCTGGCCGGCATCACGACGGTCCGGCCGATCCCGCCGGTGGTCGCCGAGAGAGCGATCACCCCACCCAGTCGCCGCAGGTGGCAGGGACTCCTCGTCGCCGCCGCTGCGGTGACGGTGCTCGGATCGGGCGCAGTCGTGGTCCAGCAGCTCACGAGCGACGAGCCTTCACAAGGCCCCGAGTACACCGTCGCCGAGCAGATCCTGCGCGACAACGAGGCGAAGCGGATCGTGCAGGAGTTCCAGGATGGCTCGAAGGCGACCGTGGTGGTCTCCAGGAAGGTGGACAAGGCGGTCATCGTCACCGAGGGGATGGCTGCGCCACCCGCCGGCAGCGTCTACCAGCTCTGGTACCAGCGCGGGGCCGACATGGTCCCCGCCGGAGTGATGCCCGTGGAGCCCGATGCCACCAAGGTTGCTCGTCGGCGACGCGCGCGGCGCACAGGCAGTGGGGATCACGGTCGAACCCGAGGGCACCTCGCCCCAGGAGCCCACGTCCGAACCCGTCGCGCTCTTCTCCATCCCGACCTGATGAACACGCAGACAACGACGGCGAGGATCGCCGTCGTGGGTTCCGGCGTCGCCGGACTCACCGCGGCGTACGTCGCCTCCCGCACCGCGGAGGTCACGCTCTTCGAGGCCGACGACCGGCTCGGGGGTCATGCCGACACTCACCTCGTGGACGGGCTGGCCATCGACACCGGCTTCATCGTGCACAACCCGCGCACCTACCCCGTGCTGCTGCGCCTGTTCGCGGAGCTCGGAGTGGCGACCCAGGCCTCCGAGATGTCGATGTCGATCCGCGACGACGACAGCGGCCTGGAGTGGGCTGGTGCGCTCGGGCGGCGTGGCCT
Source organism: uncultured Actinomycetota bacterium (assembly GCA_963769475.1). GTDB lineage: Bacteria > Actinomycetota > Actinomycetes > Propionibacteriales > Nocardioidaceae > Nocardioides. Next base: position 498,166 of record CAVYLX010000012.1, read on the forward strand.
GTTCCCGACCGCCGCCAACCTGAGGCAGCCGCGCTACCTCAGGATGCTCGCCGAGATCCCGCGCTTCCACCGGCTCGCGAAGCGCGAGGTCGCGCGGCCGGTCGGCTCGGCCGACGTGACACTTCGGGAGTTCCTCGACCACGGCCGGTTCTCGGCGTACTTCGTGCGCCACTTCATGGAGCCGCTCGTGGCCGCCGTATGGTCCTGCGATCCTGCGGTCGCGCTGGACTACCCGGCCCGCTACCTGTTCACGTTCCTGGAGCACCACGGCATGCTCGGCATCTTCGGCTCGCCGCAGTGGCGCACGGTGAGCGGCGGCTCGCACGAGTACGTCCGACGCGTCGCCGCCGAGCTGCACGAGGTCCGCCTCGGCACCAAGGTCACCTCGGTGCTGGACACCGCGGCCGGCGTCGAGATCACCGACGGCAACGGCCAGGTGACGGCGTACGACGGAGTAGTCATCGCGACCCATCCCGCGCAGGCCCTCTCGATGCTGGCCGCCCCGACCCCGCTCCAGCGGTCGGTGCTGGAGGACCTGCCCTACTCCCGCCAACACCGCGCTGCTGCACACCGACACCTCGCTGCTGCCGCACTCGCGGAACGCCTGGGCGTCCTGGAACTTCGCGCGCCCCGGCGTCATCACCTACGACCTCACCCGGCTGCAGCGGCTGCCCACCGAGACCCGCTACCTGGTCACCCTGGGCGGCGAGCACCTGGTCGACGCGGCCACCGTGATCGACCGGATGGAGTACGAGCACCCGCTCTACAACCCGACCTCCGTCGCCGCCCAGCGCCGGCTGCCGGAGATCCACACCGAACGCATCGCCTTCGCCGGCGCCTACCACGGCTGGGGGTTCCACGAGGACGGTGCGACGATCCGGGCTGGCGGCGGCCGAGCGGCTCGGGTTGTCGTGGCCGGGTCTCGATACGCCGTCGCTCGTTCCTCGCTCCAGCTACTCGACCACCGATACCCCGACACCGTCCATCGAAGGAGAGTTCGGTGGCCGTATCGAGACCCCTTCCATCTACGACGTCACCATTCGCCACACCCGCCGCGCGCCGTTCAAGCGAACGTTCACCCACCGCAGCCACACCTGGCTGGTCGACCTCGACGACCTGCCCGACCACGGCGTCCTCGGGAGGTTCGAGGCGCGCGACCACCTCGACATCCACGCCTTCCTGGCCCAGCACGGCATCGACGTCACCGGCGGTCGGGTGCTGATGGCCGCGAACGCTCGCGCGTTCGGCTACTGCTTCAACCCGATCTCGGTGTTCTGGTGCTGGGACGGCGACGGCGACCTCGCCGCGACCGTGGTCGAGGTGCACAACACCTACGGCGACCGGCATGCCTACCTCGTGCACCCCGACGAGCAGGGGCGCGCGACGGTGCCCAAGGCGATGTACGTCTCGCCGTTCCACGGCACCGACGGCACCTACGAGCTGGCGGTGCCGGTGCCCGGCGAGCGCCTCGACATCGCGGTCACCCTGGTCACCGACGACGGCGCCAGGTTCAGCGCATCGCTGTCGGGGCACCGGACAGCGGCCGGACCGCTCCGGGCTGCTCCCGCCGCTCTGCGCGGTGCCCTGCTCATCCGGCTCCACGGCATCTGGCTGTGGCTCCGCCGGCTCCCCGTCCAACCCCGACCCACACCCCCTCACCGACAGGAGGAGACGACATGACGACTACCGCCAACCGAGTCTCGGCCAACTACTGGCCCGGACTCGACGAGCTGCCCACCGGCCCGCAGTCCGCCATCGCCGCGCGGGTCGCGCGTCGGCTCTTCCGGGCGGCGGTCGGCCGCCTCGACGTCAGCGTCGTGATCGGCGACGAGACCCTGGGCCGCGGCGGCCCGGTGGCCGTCGTACACCGACCCGACGAGTTCTTCGCCCGGATCGGGCGCGACCAGCTGATCGGCTTCGGCGAGGCCTACCTCACCGGCGCCTGGGACGCGGAGGACCTCGGTGGCTTCCTCACCGTGCTCTGCTCGGAGATCCAGCACCTGGTGCCGCGCAACCTGCAGAAGCTGCGCTCGCTGGTGGTCGCGCGACCGCCCCGGTGGCAGAAGAGCAACGCCACGAACGCCCAGGGCAACATCGCGCACCACTACGACCTGTCCAACGACCTGTTCGAGCTCTTCCTCGACCCGACGCTGAGCTACTCATCGGCTCTCTTCCACGACCCAGGCACCGCGACCCGGGCCGACCTCGAGCCCGCCCAGGGCCGCAAGATCGAGCGCCTGCTCGACCAGGCCGGTGTCGGCGAGGGCAGCCGGGTGCTCGAGATCGGGTCCGGCTGGGGCGAGCTCGCGATCCGGGCCGCCCGTCGCGGCGCGACCGTGCGCACGATCACGCTGTCGGTGGAGCAGAAGGTGCTCGCCGAGGAGCGGATCGCGGCCGCCGGGTGTGCCGACCGGGTGACCGTCGACCTCTGCGACTACCGCGACGTGACCGGCACCTACGACGCGGTGGTCTCCGTGGAGATGATCGAGGCGGTCGGCTGGCAGTACTGGCAGACCTACTTCGAGACCATCGACCAGGTGCTGGCCCCCGGTGGCCGCGCCGCGATCCAGGCGATCACGATGCCGCACGACCGGATGCACGCGACCAAGCGCACCTACACCTGGATCAACAAGTACATCTTCCCCGGCGGCTTCCTGCCGTCGGTCGAGGTCACCGACGAGATCGCCTGTGAGCACACCGCGCTCCGGCTGACCGACCGGCACTCGATGGGCCCGCACTACGCGGCGACCCTGCGGCTGTGGGACGAGGCGTTCCTGTCCCACTCCGAGCAGGTGCTGGGGCTCGGTTTCGACGAGACGTTCCTGCGGATGTGGCACTTCTACCTGGAGTACTCCCGGGCCGGCTTCGCCTCCGGCTACATCGACGTCAACCAGCTGACCTTCACCAAGTCGGGGGTACGCCGCTCATGACCGTGGCCGTCGTGCTGGCGGCGGGCCTGGTCACTGCAGCCGCGCTGATGGTGACCACCGCGCTGATGGCCCGCCGGCTCAACCGGGCCGCGGTCGTCGACGTGGCCTGGGGTCTCGGGTTCGTGCTGATCGCCGTCGTCGCGGGCCTGATCGGCACCCTCGCCGACGAAGGCAGCCCGGCCCGCCGGTGGCTGCTGGTGGGCCTGGTCAGCGTCTGGGGTCTCCGACTGGCGCTCCACATCGGCCACCATGCACGCGGCAAGGGGGAGGACCCGCGCTACGAGAAGCTGCTGGGCGGCACGATCGACCAGGTCGGCATGGCCCGAGCCGTCCGCAAGGTGTTCGCGATCCAGGGCTTCGCCATGTGGCTGGTGTCGCTGCCGGTAATGGTGGGCGTCGTCCTGGCGGTCGAGTGGTGGCCAGTGGTCATCGTCGGCGCCACCCTGTGGCTGATCGGCGTGATCTTCGAGGCCGTGGGCGACGCCCAGCTGGCGGCGTACAAGGAGGTCCCCAAGGAGCAGCGCCCACCGGTGATGGACCGGGGCCTGTGGCGCTTCACCCGCCACCCCAACTACTTCGGCGACGCCGCTGTCGCCTGGGGGCTGTGGCTGGCCGGGGGTCTCGGCTCCGGCTGGGTCGCCGGCCTCGCCACGGTCCTCGCTCCCCTGGCCATGACCTACTTCCTGGTCTTTGCCACCGGCGCCAAGCTGCTCGAGCAGACGATGATGCAGCGCCCGGGCTACCCGGAGTACGCCGCCCGCACCTCGATGTTCATCCCCCTGCCGCCGCGGCGGTGACCGCCAGCGGGGAAGATGTCCCGGTGACCGACGCCGCCGAGCAGAGCCGTTTCGGCGAAGAGCTCGTCCGGCTCGCGTCGGCCGACAACTTCCGCGACGTGACCGGCCCCGGCTACGCCAGCGCAGACGGCACGCGGCTGCGCGCGGGCGTGTTCTTCCGCTCCAACGAGCTCGGGCTGACCGACGAGGACGCCGGCACGATCGCGGGCCTCGGGATCACCGACATCTACGACCTGCGCGGCGGTGACGAGGTCGAGGCGCATCCGGATGTCCGCGTACCCGGCGCGACGTGGACCCATCTCGAGGTCAAGGGCATCCCCATGGACTCGGTGGCCACACTGGCGACCGTTGCCGACGGCACCGAGGTGATGCGCTCGGTGTACCGCGGGTTCGTCGACCATCCCGGCGGTCGCGCGTCGTTCGCCGACCTGCTGACCCGCCTGGCCACTGCCGCCGGCCCCCAGCTCTTCCACTGCACCGCCGGCAAGGACCGCACCGGCTGGGCGGCGGCGCTGCTGCTCCATGTCGCCGGCGTGGCCGACGAGGTGATCCGGCGCGACTACCTGCTCACCAACACCGTCTCCACGGCGACCCGCGAGAAGTACCTCGGCATGGTCCGCGAGCATCTCGGCGCCGACAAGGTCGCCGTCTACGAGCGGGTGCTCGTCGCCGACGAGGCCTACCTGACGGCCGCCTACGACGCCGCGACCGCGGCCTACGGGTCGATCGACGGCTATCTCTCGGACGGCCTCGGCCTGAGTGACGAGCTACTCGGTGGGCTCCGCCGGCGGCTCCTGCTTGCGTGAGGCCTCGTAGCGCTTGCGCTGCTCCTCGGCGCGCTCCCTGACCTGGCGCAGGAACTCCTCGTCCTTCTCCGGGTCGGCGGCGGCGGCGCGGCCGGGCCGGTTGTACTCCGGGTACTGCGGCGTCTCGCGCTCGTGGGCCTTGGGAGCCCGGGCGGTCTTCTCGGGACGGCCGGCCGCGAACCAGGCGATGGAGCCGAGCAGCGGGAAGAACAGGACCAGGATCAGCCAGACCATCTTGGGCAGGTTGCGGACCCGTTGCGCCGGGGTGCCGATGATGTCGATCACGCAGTAGACGACCAGCGCGAAGCTGATGACGCTCATCACCGCATAGAGCTTGATCACGGGTCGATCCTGAACGAAACCTCGCAGTAGCGCAGGAGAATGGGCCTACGTGGTTCAGTGGAGGAGTGGACGCCGTGTCGGCCGCGTTCGCGGCCATCCCACGTGAGGGCTTCCTGCCGAGCGCCCAGATCAGGCGGGCGTCGTACGACGGACCGCTGGAGATCGGGCAGGGTCAGACCAACTCGCAGCCCCGCACCGTCGAGGCGATGCTGCGCCTCCTCGAGGTCGCGCCGGGTCACCGCGTGCTGGACCTCGGATCGGGCTCGGCGTGGACCACCGCGCTGCTGGCCCACCTGACCGGACCACGCGGACGCGTCATCGGCGTCGAGCTCGAGCCGAAGCTGGTGGAGTTCGGCGCCGCCAACCTGGCCCGCACGTCACTGCCGTGGGCCGAGATCCGCCAGGCAGAGGCCGGGACGCTGGGCCTGCCGGACGAGGCGCCGTTCGACCGGATCCTGGTCTCGGCCGACCCCGGGAAACTGCCGGAGCAGCTCGTCGCCCAGGTCGCCGACGGCGGCCGGATGGTGATCCCGGTGGCCAGCACGATGCTCCTCGTCGTCCGCGACGGTGACGACGTCGCGGTGAGCCGGCACGGCGGCTACCGGTTCGTGCCGCTGCGATCCGGAGGCTGAGCTGCCGGCTTGGTCTCGGTGCCCTGCTCGGTCTGTGGCGGCCGGGTCATCGGGATCCCGTTGGGCGGCGTCTTCGGCTCGAGCACGATCTCGTGCGTGTCGCCGTCGCGCCCCTCGAACCGGACCGTGGCCGACTCGAAGCCCTTGAGCACGTTCATGTGCACCAAGCCCGGCATAGGTACGCCGGTCGGCGTCGGTGAGATCGACCTTGTCGGTGAACAGCGTCATCAGCGAGCGCGGCCAGAGCTTGCGCGCCAGCACGACGTTGACCTCGATGCCGAGCACGCCGATGATCGCCGCGAGGTAGATGATCCCGATCAGCCCGAGCACCAGGGCGAACGTCTGGTTCATGGTGCCGGTGGCGGTCAACACCGTGGTGGCGTACCACGTGCCGACGTACTGGAGGACCTGCCAGAGCACGGCCACCGTGAATGCGCCGGGCCAGGAACGCCCGACGTAGTCGTGGCGGGTGGTGGCGACGCGAGACAGGGCGGTCAGCACCAGCCCGACCACCACGACGGTCGCGAGCAGGATGAGCGGTGCGGATGGTGCGGTTCATGCCGGAGCCGAACACCTCGGTGTTGGCGCCCAGGGTCGACAGCACGGAGACCGCGAGCACGGCGGAGCCGGCCATGGTCAGCAGGAGCAGGCTCTTGAAGCGGGTGAAGAACGGGTTCGGCCGGCTGTTGCGCGGCACCGCCCAGGCGGTGTTCATGGTGTTCTGGATGGCCTGACCGAGGCCCGAGGCGCCGAAGAGCGCCACCAGGAAGCCGACGACGATGCCGGAGGTCGAGCCCTGCAGACCCTCCGGACGACCGAGCTCGTCGCCGATGATCGGGAACTGCGCCAGGGCCGAGTTCAGCACCGTCTCCTGCAGGTCCTCGTTGCCCTGGAGAATGAAGCCCAGGATCGAGGATGCCAGCAGCAGAAGCGGGAAGATCGCGACGAACGCGTAGTAGGTGATCGCCGCGACCATGTAGTTGCCCTGGTCGTCGTAGAACTTGTAGAACACGGCGATCGGCACGCCCAACGGCGGAAATCGCCGCTGCGCACGGTCGACGCCGTTGAGGACTCCCACCTGCCTACGGTAGCCGCGCGGTCAGTAGGACTTGGGCAATCCCAGGGAGTGCATGGCCACGAAGTTGAGGATCATCTCCCGCGAGACCGGTGCGATCCGGCCCACGCGGGTGGCGACCAGCAGGCCCGCGACGCCGTACTCCTGGGTGGCTCCGTTGCCGCCGTGGGTCTGCACGGCACGGTCGGCGGCGTCGCAGGCGGCCTCGGCTGCGGCGTACTTGGCCATGTTGGCAGCCTCGCCCGCGGCCATGTCGTCGCCCGCGTCGTAGAGCGCTGCGGCCTTCTGGGTCATCAGCCGGGCCATCTCGATCGCGATGTGGCTCTCCGCCAGCGGGTGCGCGATCGCCTGGTGCGAGCCGATCGGTCCCTGGAAGACCGTGCGCTCCTTCGCGTACGACGTCGCCTTGCCGAGGGCGAACCGCGCCAGGCCGTTGGAGAACGACGCGGCCATGATCCGCTCCGGGTTGAGGCCCGCGAACAGCTGCACCAGGCCGCCGTCCTCGTCGCCGACCAGGGCGTCGGCCGGGAGCCGGACGTCGTCGATGAAGACCGAGAACTGCAGCTCCGGGCTCACCCACTCCATCGGGATCGGCTGCGCCTCGAAGCCGTCCGCGTCGGTGGGCACGACGAACAGCACCGGCTTCGACCTTGCCGGTCTTGGCGTCCTCGGTGCGCGCGACGACCAGCACGTTGTCGGCCTCGTCGACGCCGGAGATGAAGACCTTCCGGCCGGTCAGCACCCACTCGTCGCCGTCGCGGCGCGCCGTCGTGGTGATGTTGTGGGTGTTGGTGCCGGCGTCCGGCTCGGTGATCGCGAACGCCATCGTGCTGGTGCCGTCGCAGATGCCGGGCAGCCAGCGCTGCTTCTGCTCCTCGGTGCCGTAGCGGGTGATCACCGTGCCGCAGATCGCGGGGCTGACCACCATCATCAGCAGCGGGCAGCCCTGCGCCGCCAGCTCCTCGCAGACCGCGGCGATGTCGCCGATGCCGCCACCGCCGCCGCCGTACTCCTCGGGGATGTTGATGCCGAGGTAGCCGTTCTTGCCGATCTCGAGCCAGAGGTCGGTGGTCTTCCCGCCCGACCGGCCCTTGTCGATGAAGTACTCGCGTCCGTACTTCGAGGCCAGCTTGGCTACCTGCTTGCGCAGCTCCTGGCGCTCCTCGGACTCGGTGAACGTGCTCATGCTTCTTCTCCTTCGACTACGGCGAGTACTTCGCCGGCCGCGACCTGCGTGCCGGGTTGGATGTTGATCTCGGCGACCGTGCCGGCATGCGGCGCGCTCACGGTGTGCTGCATCTTCATGGCCTCGAGCACCAGCACACCGTCGCCTGCGGCGACCTCCGCGCCCTGCTCGACCAGGAGCTTCACGACAGTGCCGGGCATCGGCGCCAGCAGGCTTCCGCTGGCCACCGCGTCGGCGGGGTCGACGAACCGCGGGACCCTGTCGAGCCGGACGTGGCCGTGCGGTCGAGTCGACGTCGACCGCGTTGCCAGAGATGGCGACGTCGTACGTCGTGCGGATGCCGTCGGTCTCGAGCGTGACTGACGTGGGGCCGGCCTCGACCACCGTGTGGCCGTCGACGAGGTAGCCCGTGCGGCCGCCCTGCCACTCGACCACGATGTCGTCTTGCGAACTCGGTGCGCTGTGGCTGCGAGACCACGTTGCGCCAGGCGACCGGGATGCCGCGCTGCACGGTTCTGGCCTCGCCTGCGGCCTCCGCCAGCGCGACCGCCGCTGCAACCGCGGCCCCGGTGGTTGAGGTGCGAGGAGCGCTAGCGACCAGCCTCGAAACCTCTTCACGTTCGAGGAACGCTGTGCTGACCTTGCCCGCCAGGAACCCCGGGTCGCGGAGAATCCCGACCAGCAGGTCCCGGTTGGTGAGGACGCCGTGGATCTTCGCCTTCGAGAGCGCACCGGCCAGCTTGCGGGCCGCCTGGTGCCGGGTGGGCGCGTAGGCGATCACCTTGGCGAGCATGGCGTCGTAGTGGGTGGACACCTCGCTGCCGGACTCGAAGCCGGAGTCGACGCGCACGCCGTTGCCCGTCGGGATCTCGAAGCGGGTCAGCAGGCCGCTCTGCGGCTGGTAGTCCTCGGCCGGGTCCTCGGCGTACAGCCGGACCTCGATCGCGTAGCCGTCGGGCTTGTCGGGGAACTGGATCCTGGCCCGTCCACCCTCGGCCGTGCGGAGCTGTAGCTCGACCAGGTCCTGGTGGAAGACCATCTCGGTGACGGGGTGCTCGACCTGGAGGCGGGTGTTCATCTCGAGGAAGAAGAAGCGCTCGGTCTCCTCGTCGTAGAGGAACTCGACGGTGCCGACGCCCTGGTAGCCGATCGTCTCGGCCGCGGCCTTGGCGGCCTTGTGCATCTTGTCGCGGGTGCCCCGGGTGAACTTCCCGGGCGCGGGCGCCTCCTCGACCACCTTCTGGTGACGGCGCTGGATCGAGCAGTCGCGCTCGCCGAGCACGGCGATGGTGCCCTCGGCGTCGCCCCAGACCTGCACCTCGACGTGGCGGCCGCGCTCGACGTAGGGCTCGACGAAGACGGTGCCGTCACCGAAGGCGGAGGCCGCCTCGGCCTCGGCCTTCTCGACCTCGGCCGGAAGGTCGTTGAGCGCGCGCACGATGCGCATGCCGCGGCCGCCTCCGCCGGCGGACGCCTTGACCAGGAGAGGTAGCTGCTCTTCGGTCGCGTCCTCGACGTGGATGCTGTCGAGCACCGGCACGCCGGCCGCCACCATCAGCGCTTTGGCCTCGATCTTCGAGCCCATCTGGTCGATGGACTTCGGGTCCGGGCCGACCCAGGTGAGCCCGGCGTCGATCACGCTGCGGGCGAAGTCGGCGTTCTCGGAGAGGAAGCCGTAGCCCGGGTGGACCGCGTCGGCCCCCGCCTTGCGGGCGGCGTCGATGATCAGGTCGCCGCGCAGGTAGGTCTCCGCCGGGCTGTTGCCGGGCAGCAGCACCGCGACGTCGGCCTCGCGCACGAACGGCAGCTGTGCGTCGGCCTCGGAGTGCACCGCCACGGTCTCGATGCCGAGCTTGCGGCAGGTCCGGAAGACGCGGCTCGCGATCTCGCCGCGGTTGGCGACAAGGAGTCGCTGGATCACTGCGTCCCCCCTCTGTTGCCATGCATGGTCAACGTTGCCCTTCCGCTTACTGGGTTTCGACGCGCCCGTCGCGACCTCGTTCCTCGGTCGCGGGGCTTGCTCAACCTCGTCTCGCTGACGCAACGCGCTCGTTCCTCGCGCGCTGCTGCTCGCTTGATCACATCCTGAAGACGCCGAAGCGGTCGGTGCCGCTGTACGCCTTGTTGTCGATCACGGACAGGCAGATGCCGAGCACGTTGCGGGTCTCGCGGGGGTCGATGACGCCGTCGTCGTAGACCATGCCGGAGAGGAAGTGGGGCAGGCTCTGCTCCTCCACCGAGGCCTCGATGAACTCCCGCATGCCGGCATCGGCTTCCTCGTCGTAGTCCTTGCCGCGACCCTCGGCGGCGGCCCGGGCCACGATGGACAGCACGCCGGCCAGCTGGGCCGGACCCATCACGGCCGACTTCGCGCTCGGCCAGGTGAAGAGGAAGCGCGGGTCGTAGGCGCGGCCGTTCATGCCGTAGTTGCCGGCGCCGTACGACGCACCCATGATCACGCTCAGGTGCGGCACGGTGCTGTTGCTGATCGCGTTGATCATCATCGCGCCGTGCTTGATGATGCCGCCCTGCTCGTACTCCTTGCCGACCATGTAGCCGGTGGTGTTGTGCAGGAACAGCAGCGGCGTGTCGGTCTGGTTGGCCAGCTGCACGAACTGCGTCGCCTTCTGCGCCTCCTCGCTGAACAGCACGCCCTGGGCGTTGGCGAGGATGCCGATCGGGTGCCCGTGGAGCTGCGCCCAGCCCGTCACCAGCGACGGCCCGTAGAGCGGCTTGAACTCGTCGAAGACCTGGCCGTTGGCGGCGCTGACGCCGTCGCAGATCCGCGCGATCACCTCGCGCGGGTCGAACGGCTCCTTGAGGTCGGTCGGGATCAGGTCGAGCAGGCCTTCCGGGTCCTCGTCCGGTTCGGCGTAGGTCTCGATACGCGACCATCGAGACGTCTCGGTGGTCGAGTAGGCCGAGCGGCTAGGCGAGGCCGTATCGAGACCCGCCTTTCGCCAGTTGAGCCGGGCGACGATCCGACGGCCGATCCGGATGGCGTCGCGCTCGTCCTCGGCGAGGTAGTCGGCCAGACCGGAGGTGCGGGCGTGCATCTCGGCGCCGCCGAGAGACTCGTCGTCGGACTCCTCACCCGTCGCCATCTTCACCAGCGGCGGGCCGCCGAGGAAGACCTTGGCCTGCTCGCGCACCATCACCGTGTAGTCGCTCATGCCGGGCACGTAGGCGCCGCCGGCGGTGGAGTTGCCGAACACCAGGGCGACGCTCGGGCGCTTGTCGGCACTGGCCCGGGTGATGTTGCGGAAGGACCGCCCGCCCGGGATGAAGATCTCCTTCTGCGTGGGGAGGTCGGCACCACCGGACTCGACGAGCGAGACGCTGGGCAGCCCGTTCTCGTCGGCGATCTGCGAGGCGCGGAAGATCTTCTTCAGCGTCCAGGGGTTGCTCGCGCCGCCCTTGACCGACGGGTCGTTGGCGGTGATCAGGCACTCGACGCCCTCGATCACCCCGATGCCGGTGACCACGCTGGCGCCGACCGCGAAGTCGGACCCCCAGCCGGCCAGCGGGCTCAGCTCGAGGAACGCCGAGCCCTCGTCGATCAGCAGCTCGATCCGCTCGCGCGGCATCAGCTTGCCGCGGGCGTGGTGGCGGTCGACGTTGCGCTCGCCACCGCCACCGACGGCCTTGGCGACCTCGGTGTCGAGGTCGGCGAGCTTCTCCAGCATCGCCTCACGGTTGGTCATGCCTCGAGCACCGCCTTCATCCGTTCCAGGGTGGTCCGCATGCCGCGCTCGTTGGTGCGACCACGGAGCCGGCCGAGCAGCGTCCAGTAGATGCGCAGCGGCAGCGACGGCTCGAGGCGGAAGTACTCGGTGACCTTCGTGCCGGTGCCACTGTGTTCATTTCCTTCGGGCTCCAGCCGGTAGCCCCAGTTGTTGAGCGTCACGTCGTCGGTGCCGACGGCGAACTCGAAGACCTCGTTGGGCACGCACTTGGTCACCTGGCAGGGCGACCAGTACGTCGGCCCGACGCCGTTGCGCTTCACGTGGCCCTTGAACGACGCGCCGACCTCGGGACCGGTGGACCCTCGGGTCCACTTCGCCTCGAACGTCTCGGGCGAGAACTCGCCGATCCGGGTGACGTCGCTGACCAGCGCCCAGACCTTCTCCGGCGGGGCGTCCACGTGCAGCGACACCTCGCCGCCCAGCGGCCTCACGACGCGTACCCCAACAGCTTGGCGGCGAGATCGGTCAGCACCTCGGTTGCTCCTCCTCCGATGGGCAGGATCCGGGCGTCGCGGTAGTGCCGCTCCACCTCGGTCCCGTGCATGTAGCCGGTGCCCCCGTGGAGCTGCACGGCCTGGTCGCAGACGTACGTCGCGGCGTCGCATGCGGTCTGTTTCGCCAGGCAGGCCTCGGCGATCACGTTCTCTCCCTCGACGTGCCGGCGCGGCGATCTCGTGGGTGTAGACGCGGGCGACCTCGACCTGCCGGCGCATCTCCACCAGCTTGTGCCGGACCACCTGGTTGGCGATCAGCGGCTTGCCGAACGTCTCGCGGTCGCGGCAGTAGTCGGCGGTCAGGGCGAGCGAGCGGGACGCGATGCCGTAGGCGTGCACGGCCAGCCCGATCCGCTCTACGACGAACTGCTCGGCGATCTGGTAGAAGCCGTGGTGCTCCTGGCCGACCAGGTTGGCAGCGGGCACCCGCACGTCGACGTACGACAGCTCTGCGGTGTCGGAGCAGTGCCAGCCCATCTTGCGCAGCGACCGGTCGACGGTGAAGCCGGGCGTGCCGGCCTCGACCACGATCAGGCTCACGCCTGCGTGGCCGGGCCCGCCGGTGCGTACCGCGGTGGTCACGAAGTCGGCGCGGACGCCGCTGGTGATGAACGTCTTGGCGCCGTTGATGACGTACTCGTCACCCTCTCGGACCGCAGTGGTGCGGATGCCGGCGACGTCGGAGCCGCCGCCCGGCTCGGTGACGGCGAGCGAGCCGATCGTCTCCCCGGCCAGGGTCGGCCGCACGTACCGGTCGATCAGGTCCGCGTTACCTGAGGCGACGATGTGGGGCAGGGCGATGCCATGGGTGAACAGCCCGGCCATCAGGCCGCTGGACGCGCCCGCCTCGAACATCGCCTCCTGCATCGCGATCGTGTCGAGCAGGTCGCCGCCCCCGCCGCCGACGTCCTCGGGGAACGCGACGCCGAGCAGGCCCTGCTTGGCCGCGGCCTGGTTGAGCTCTCGCGGCATCGTGCCGGCGTCCTCCCAGTCCTGCAGGTGCGGCTCGACCTCGCGGCGGACGAACTCGGTCGCGACCTCGCGCAGTGCTTGTCGTTCGTCGCTCATGTGCTCCGCCCCTCGCTGGTCGAGTAGGCCGAGCCCCGGGCGAGGCCGTATCGAGACCACAGAAGGTCATCGGAAGCTCGGCCGCGGTCGGGTTGGGTAGGCCACACCGGTGGTCTCGATACGCCGCTTCGCGACCTCGCAAGCTCGGTGGCGACGGCTACTCGACCTCGTCTCGCTGACGCGCCGCGCTCGTTCCTCGCGCGTCGCTGCTCGCTTGATCACAGCAGGTCCTCCTGGATGTGGACGGTCCGCGACCGGACCCACTCGCCGAGGCCCTTTGCCTGTGGGTCGAAGCGGGTCGACGCAGCGACGCCGGCGCCGAGCAGGCCGCGGATCAGCACGTTGACCCCGCCGAGGTTGGGCAGCACGAACACCTCGACCTCGAGGTCCTTGGCCTCCGGCACCAGCTCGCGGATCTTCTTCGGGGTGATCATCTTGCTGAGCCAGGTCACGCGTGCGGGGTACTTGTCGGAGTCGTCGTGGGCCACCCACAGCCCGAGGTTGGCATCGCCCCCCTTGTCGCCCGACCGCGCGTGCACGAACGTGCCGAGCGGCATCCGGCGGTTCACGGAGTCCTGCGGCGCCGGGTAGGGCGAGGGCCGCCGGCCGGCGTCCCGGTCGGCCTCGGAGAACTCCGTCGGGTCGGCGATCTCCTCACGGCTTCCGTCGTGGTGCACGACGGTGTGGGTGACGGCCGAGCGGTCGACGTACTCGGGCCGGTAGATGCCGTACGGCGTGGGACCGGCCGGTGGTGCGGTCATGGTGAAGCCGGGGTACGACGAGAGCGCGAGCTCGACCGCCGGGCCGGTGAACGCCTTGCCGACCGGGTCGGCCTGGCTGTCCATCACGGTGCACCGCAGCAGGCAGGACGCGCCCTCCTCGGTGTCGGCGTCGGCGAGCGGCGAGGCGGTCTGGGTCCAGGTGACCGACTCGGCCTTCAGCTGTGGCTCCAGCTGCGAGCGGAGCCAGTCGGCCTTCGCGTCGAGGTCGAGCCCGGTGATCACGAACTCCATCGAGTTGCGGAAGCCGCCGAGCTCGTTGACGCACACCTTGAGCTGGGACGGCGGCGCGGCGCCGGTGACGCCCGAGACCCCCACGCGGTCGGGGCCCTCCTGAGTGAGCCGGATCGAGTCGAGGTGGGTGGTCACGTCGGGGTTGAGGTAGGCGGTCGACTGGATCTCGTACATCAGCTGCGCCGTCACCGTGTCGACCGTGACCGCGCCGCCGGTGCCGTCGTGCTTGGTCACCACGCAGCTGCCGTCGGCCGCGATCTCGGCCAGCGGGAAGCCGAGCGGCTTGCCGTCGTGCGGGAGGGTCTTGAAGCCGGAGAAGTTTCCGCCGCACGCCTGCGGCCCGCACTCGAGAATGTGGCCGGCGACCACGGCGCCCGCCAGCTCGTCGTACGACGTCGGTGTCCAGCCGTGGTGCGCGATGGCCGGACCGACCACGAGCGAGGCGTCGGTGACGCGACCGGTGACCACGACGTCGGCACCCTGGCCGAGGGCGGCGGCGATGCCGAAGCCGCCGAGGTACGCGTTGGCGGTGAGGGCTCCTTCGAAGCCCAGACTCCGCACGTCGTCGCCCTCGACGTGGGCGACCTTGGCGTCCAGGCCGAGGCCCTTCGCCACCTCACGGAGCCGGTCGGCCAGCCCGACGGGGTTGAGGCCGCCGGCGTTGCTGACGATCTTCACGCCGCGCTCGAGCGCCAGCCCGAGGCTGTCCTCGAGCTGGCGCACGAAGGTCCGCGCGTAGCCGAGCGACGGGTCCTTCATCGTGTCCTTGCCGAGGATCAGCATGGTCAGCTCGGCGAGGTAGTCGCCGGTCAGGTAGTCGAGGCTCTGCCCATCGCTGGCGCCCTCGAGCATCTCGCGCATCGCGGACATGCGGTCGCCGTAGAAGCCGGAACAGTTGCCGATCCGCATCACGTCACGTCCCCGGTGGTCGAGCTTGTCGAGACCCGCCCCTCTCCGGGCGGCCCGGCAAAGGCCTGGGCGATGGTCAGCCAGTGCTCGGCATCCGCGCCGGACGCGACCAGGTCGGTGTCGTCGCGATGGACGCGCTGCGTCACCAGCAGGCAGAAGTCGTACGCCGATCCGGTCACGGTCTGGGCGGCGGTGTCCGGGCCCCAGGACCAGATGTCGCCGGACGGAGCGGCCAGGTCGACCCGGAACTCCTCGGTGGGCGGCGTCTCCTCGTGCACTCCGTAGGCGAAGTCGCGGGTGCGCACGCCCAGGTGCGCGACCGGCTTGATCCGGTCGGTGATCTCCGGCTCGAGGTCGAGCGCCTGGTAGACGTCGAGGGAGTGCGCCCAGGTCTCCATGTAGCGCGCGGTCACCATCGACGTCGGCGACATCGGCGGCCCGAACCACGGCATCTTCTGTCCCTCGGGATACTCCCGCAGCGCGGTCGCCAGTCCCGTGCGCGCGGACCCCCACCGGGCCAGCAGCGCCTCGGGCGACAGCCGGCTCACCTCCTCGGCTCCCTTGTCGACGTAGCCGAACGGGTCGCCCATGGCTTCGAGCACGATGGCGTCCCACGCCTCCTTGCCCTCGGGCGTGATCGAGTGGGCGGCCGCGGTGGCCGCCTCGTCGGTCCAGAGGAGGTGGGCGATCTGGGTGGCGACCGTCCAGCGGGGTGCGGGGGTCGGGGTCGCCCAGCCCCCGTCGGCGGAGTCGTCCAGGCCGGCCACCGCGCTCCAGAGCTGGTCGCCCTCGGCGGTCAGGTCGGTCAGCAGGGTCTCGAGCAGGTCGTTCACTGCTTCTCCTTGAGGGCGCGGTCGAGGACGCGCGCCCACTCGTCGAGGATCCGGCCGCGCCGGCGGGTGTCGTCGGTGATCGTGTTGGCCAGCCCGAGGCCGCGCACCAGGTCGAGCGTCGCCTGCACCAGCTCGCGGACGCCGGGCTTGGACTCGTCGGCGCCCAGCGCCTCGACGGTGAGCCGGTGCGCCTCGCGGCCGACCCGTTGCTCGAGCGGCTCCACTTCGGCCAGCAGCGCGGGGTCGGTGCGGGCTGCTACCCACAGCTCGAGCGCGGCGTTGAAGACCGCGGAGGTGAAGTGGTCCTCGAGCATCTGCAGGACGGCGCGGGTCCGCCCCGGTCCGCTCGGCATCTGTTCGGCCGCCGCCACCAGCTCGGCGCCACGGACCACGGTGAGGTGCTTGACCGCGGCGACGACCAGGTCGTTCTTGGTCGGGAAGTGATGCAGCTGCGCGCCCCGGCTGACTCCGGCCCGCTCGGAGACCAGCGTGGTCGACGTACCGCTGAAGCCGCGCTCGACCAGGCAGTCGACGGTCGCCTCGAGCAGCCGCGCCCGCATCGCGCGGGTGCGCTCCTCCTGCGGGACGCGGACGGTCGACGGGGTGGACACGTCCGCCAGCGTCCCCTAGTCGCAACAAACAGTCAAGCCTGACTTTTTATGTCTCTTCGAGGTCGATCTCGAGCTCGAGCCCGGCGACCGGGTTGCTGACCACCGTCAGCAGGGCGTACGCCGCGAGGCCGAGCGCCACCCACCAGCCGGTGAGCAGCGCGAGCCCGAGCAGGGGCCCCACCCCGACAGCCAGCTTGACCAGACGCCACAGGATCACGGGACCGCGCCGCCTCGGACGGGTGCGCAGGTCGACCACCCACTCTCCGACCGTGCGGCCGAGCACCAGCACGCACAGCGCCTCGGCCACGAACGGCACGCCGAGCTGCAGCCAGGTCTGCACGTCGAGGTCGTCGGCGACCGCCCGGTAGCCCAGCGCGACGGTCGCACCGACCAGCACGACGAACAGGACGTCGCAGACCATGCCGACGAGACGTCGGCCGAACGACACCGTGGTCGGGAGCCGGACCTCCTTCGGCTGGCGGTCGACGAAGATCGCCGACAGCAACGAGCCGCCGATCGCACCGAGGGTGTTGACGCCGAGGTCGTCGACGTCGAAGAGCCGGTAGGCGCAGTCGTAGAGACCCCAGTCGCCGGTGAGCTGGGTGACCTCGATCAGCAGCGAGATGGCGAGCCCGGCGAGGCCGGCCACCACCACTCCGCGCCGCAGGATGACTCGGATGAAGTAGCCGAGCGGCACGAACAGCAGCACGTTCAGCACGACCTGCAGGAACGCTGCGTCGCGCACCAGTCCGAGCGGACCGCCTGAGTCGCCGGACCAGATCAGCCGGATCGAGCCGAACGGGTCGAGCTGCTTGCCCTGGCAGGCGTACGCACCGGCGGGCGGCACGGGCAGCAGCGTGTAGGTCCACAGCGCCAGCCCGTAGACCGCGCCGGAGAGCAGGATGGAGAGGTCACCCGGCCCGAGGCGTCCGTCGCGGCGGTACTGCACGGCCGCAGTCGGGATCAGCAGCACGATCGCCACCACCGTGCCGAGGGCGACGGCGATCAGCGCGTTGGTGGTCTGGTCGGACATCGCGTCAGCGGTAGGTGAGGGTGTCGGGGGTCAGGTGCGCGTGCTCGTTGAAGGTCAGCAGCCGGGCACCGGTGGAGCCGACGACCACGCGGCTCACCGACGAGTTGACCGTCACCGTGTTGAACCGCGCCCAGCTCCGGGCCGAGGCCTCGGGGTCGACCAGCTGGGCGCAGGACACGGCGATCGGCCCGCCGGAGCTCACGATCACGGCGGTCTCCCCGCTTGCGGCCAGAGCGACCGCCCGCTCGAGTGCTCGTCGCACCCGGTCCACGAACGCCACGAAGCTCTCGGGGAAGTCGCCTCCGTCGCCCTCCACCCAGACCGCCGTCGCCTGCTCG
Organism: uncultured Actinomycetota bacterium; assembly: GCA_963769475.1. Lineage (GTDB taxonomy): Bacteria > Actinomycetota > Actinomycetes > Propionibacteriales > Nocardioidaceae > Nocardioides. The sequence goes on from CAVYLX010000012.1 coordinate 515,979, forward strand.
AACGCCGCCTGGAACTCCTGGCGAGTGTGGCCGGGAGGCAACGGCGGGAAGCCCCGCATCAGCCCCAGGTGGTCGAACTCGTCCCAGCCGGGATCGATCTGGGTCTCGACGTTCGTCCAGCCGGCTCCGTCGAGCATCGCCTCCAGCGTCTCTCGATGCCGGCGCATGTCGCCACGCACCAGCGCCGTCGGCGCGATGCCGCGCTCGGCCAGCCAGGCTCCGAGCAGCCGACCCTGCTCCCAGCCGGTCTCGGACAGCACGTCGTAGTCCTCGGCGCCGAACGAGGCCTGTCCGTGCCGCACCAGCAGGATCTGCCCCATCAGGCGTTCACCAGCGAGCGGCACCGGGTCTCGATGTAGCCAACGGCCATCCCGAGCACGGCGAACGCCTCGTTGGTCGTCTGCTTGTGCACGTAGCGGTACCAGATCTGCTGGGCGATGACCGCGAGCCGGAACAGGCCGAAGACCTCGTAGAAGCGCCACTGCTCGGGGGTCACCTCGAACCCCATCCGGTCGCAGTAGTGGGCCACCACCCGGTCGCGGGTCCACATCCCCGGTGCGTTGGTCGGCTGCCTCCGGAACTGCTGGAAGAAGTCGTCGTCGCCGGCCTCGACCCAGTAGGCGAGCAGGCCGCCGAGGTCCATCATCGGGTCGCCGATCGTGGCCAGCTCCCAGTCGAGCACGCCGATGATCCTGGTCGGGTCGTCGGCGTCCAGCACCATGTTGTCGAAGCGGTAGTCGTTGTGGATCAGCGCCTGCCCGACATCACGCGGCTGGTGCGCGTCGAGCCACTCGATGATGTCGCTCCAGTCGCCGGTGTCGGCGGTGCGGGCGTCGCCGTAGCGCTTGCTCCACCCACTCACCTGGCGCGCGACGTAGCCGTCGCCCTTGCCGTACGCCGCCAGCTCGGACGACTGCGACACGTCAACGGAGTGCAGGGCGATCAGCACCTCGAGCGCGTTCTCGACACAGCTGGCTCACCTGGTCGACCGGGAGCTCGAACGGGAAGTCCCTGCGCGGGATGATGCCGTCGAGCCGCTCCATCACGTAGAAGTCGGAGCCGATGACCGACTGGTCCTGGCAGAGGCCGACCATCCTGGCGACGTAGGGGAACAGCGGCGCGAGCGCGGACTGGATCGTGAACTCCCGGCCCATGTCGTGGGCGCCGGCCGCCTTCACCCCGGCGGGCGGGCGGCGCAGGATCAGGTCCCGGCCGGGATAGGCCAGCAGGTAGGTGAGGTTGGAGGCGCCGCCGGCGAACTGCCGGACCTCGGGCGTACCGACGAGGTCGTCGCGGAACATCTCGGCGTGGTCGCGCAGCCACGAGGCGACCGCCTCCACGTCGAACGTGTCCTCGTCCCGAACCGGCCGGCTCTCGTCACTCCCCAAGTCAGCGGGCATGGTCGGCAGAGTAGCTAGACGGCCACCGTGGTGATGATCCGGGCGCGGTCGACGGGGTTGAGCCAGAGCCGGTAGGTGCGGTTGAGGCGGAAGAGCGACCAGCAGACGAACGGCACGGCGATCAGCACCGGGATCCGCCAGTCCGGCACCCGCGAGAGTCCGGAGAAGACCAGGCTGGTCAGCGTCGTGCTGACGGCCAGGCGGGTGGAGTAGCCGACCATGCTCAGCGGCGGTGCCGGAGTGGCGCGGGCCGAGCGCAGGTCGACGGCGAACGGGTGCTGGGCCGACCAGCGGAGCGAGGCCGCCACCACCTGGATGGTCACCACGACGAGGGTGCAGACCAGCGCCATCAGCTCGGAGAGGTTCGGGACGCCGGCCCGGACCGCGGCCAGCGCGACCGTCGCCAGTGAGGCCGCGAGCAGGAACTCCGCGAGCACGTAGGCGCGAGCGCCGAACACCGTGCCCGGACTCACCGGAAGGCTCTCGCGCCACAAGGCTCCGCGGCCGTCGAGGCACCAGGCATTGACCCCGAAGAGCAGCGCACCACCCGAGGCCACCAGCCCCGGCAGCACCGTCATCGAGCTCCACGGCAGGTCACCGAGCAGGGCGACCAGCCCAGGACCGACGGCGAGCACGGCGACGCCTCGACGCATCGGCACCGCCCGCCACACGGAGCCGCGGTCGGTGCGGATCAGGGCAGTGAGGTCGGAGTACGGCGGGCGGCGGGCCGCGAAGGTGCCGGTCTCGACGCGCAGCTCGTCGCGCGGGATGCGGCGGGCGGCCAGGTGGGCGGGGATCGCCCCCACGACGACGGCGACGATCAGCAGCCCGATCAGCAGGCCGACGGTCTGCAGCCACCGGAGGTCGAATCCGGTGAGCATGCCGAGCACGATCGGCTGGGTCGGGACCTGGTCGAAGACGGCCAGCAGGTTGCCCGAGAGCTGCAGGCCGAGCACGGCTCCGAGCAGCCCGGCGACCAGGGCGCGCACGCCGATGACACCGTGCGGCACCCGACGGGCGCCCTCGAGCCCCCAGGCCACGGCCTGCGCGGTGGCCGTCGCGGTCGCGACCCACAGCAGCACGAGCACCTGCGCGGAGATGAGCGAGACCTGGTTGCCCAGGGCGAAGGCGGTGCTGCCGAGCAGCATCCAGGTCTGCAACAGCCAGGCGATGTTGAGTGGCGCCAGGAGCAGCGCCCCCAGGTGGTCCGTGGTCGGGCTGATCGGGAAGACCGCCGAGGCATCGCGGCTGATCAGCTCCCGGCCACCACCCGAGGCTGCCGCCGACACGATCCCGAGCGCGAGGAACGCGGCCAGCGCGGTCGGCATCAGGAGCACGACGTCGAACGCCTTGCCGGGTCCGCCCGCGCCGGGCAGGAACGCCGGCAGCGAGGCCGCCGCCAGCGTCACCACGACCAGGACTCCGGCGCCCCAGCGGAACGTCCAGCGCCGGCGTACGGCCGAGGCGCGGAAGCGCACCAGGTGCCCGACGTCCGCGACCGCCCGCCAGGTTGGCCTACTCGAGAAGGCGGCGGTAGACACGAGCGCCCTCCTCGCCTGCCATCTCGGGCGCGGTGACGGTCGCGACCGCCGAGCCGCCCCGCAGGACGCTGACGGTGGTGCAGGACTCGACGGCCAGCTCGCGCAGGTGGGTCGAGACGAGCACGCAGGCGCCGCGCGCCCGGGCGTCGCTGATCACGTCGAAGGTCGCCTCGACGCCGATCGGGTCGACGCCGTCGAACGGCTCGTCGAGGAGCAGGACGTCGGGCTCGTGCAGGGCGGCCAGGACCACCGAGAGCCGGCGGCCCATGCCGTGGGAGAAGCCGGCGGTCACCCGGTGGGCGACGTCGCCGAGCTCGAAGCGCTCGAGCAGGTCACGGGCGCGGTCCTCCCAGCGGTCGAGCCGACGCATCCGGGCGGCGAGCTGGAGGTGCTCCCAGGGAGTGGCCCGCGGCACGAGGCCACCGACGTCCGGGCAGTAGCCGACGACCTGCTTGGCGCGCAGCGTCTCCTTGCGGATGTCGAAGCCGGCCACCAGCACCGTGCCGGCGGTCGCCGGGACGACCCCGGCGAGCACGCGCATCGTGGTCGACTTGCCGGCGCCGTTGCGCCCCAGCAGAGCGGTCGCCTGCCCGGCGTACGCCTGCAGGTCGACGCCCGCAACCGCCTCCACCTCGCCGAACCGGACGTGCAGACCTCGCACGTCGACGACGGGTGAGGCGTTCTCCCTCTCCCTCACCCGTCGATTGTCACCGAGGTCACCGACGCCTGCCCCGAGAACTCAAATGACCGATCGGCCATTTCTCGATGGTCCGGGAGGGTCTGATCAGGCGGGGAAGGAGCCGCCGGAGCTCGCGAGGTCACGGAGGTACGCCGTCGCCTCGAACGTCGCGCCGTACTTCGCGGCCAGCTCGTCGGCCCGCTTCACGAACGCGGCGAGGCCGATCTCGCCGGTCTCAGCGTGCTCGTAGCCGGTCATGAACTGCGCGGCGCCACCGGTCATCGGCGGGAAGCCGATGCCCATGATCGAGCCGATGTTGGCGGCCGCGGCGGAGGTGATGACGTTCTCCTCGAAGCACTTCGCGGTCTCGAGGGCCTCGGCGAACAGCATCCGGTCCTTGATGTCCTGCAACGGGATCTGCTGCTCGGCGACCGGGAACGCCTCGGCCAGCCCGGGCCAGATGCCCTGGCGCTTGCCGTCGACGTAGTCGTAGAAGCCGGCGCCCTTGAGCCGCGACGGACGGCCGAGCTCGATCATCTTCTTCACGACCGCGGTGCCGGCGTGCTCCGTGTACGGCGTGCCCGCGCGAGCGGCCGCCTCCTCGGTGGCCGTGGAGATCTTGAGCATCAGCTCCAGGTTGAGCTCGTCGGAGAGCTGCAGCGTGCCGACGGGGTAGCCGGCCTGGGTCGCCGCCCGGTCCAGGGAGACCGGGTGCACGCCCTCGCCGAGCATCGCCAGGCCCTCGAGGACCATCGTGCCGATCACCCGCGAGGTGTAGAAGCCGCGGCTGTCGTTGACCACGATCGGGGTCTTCTTGATCTGCTGGACCACGTCGTAGGCCTTGGCCAACGCCTCGTCGGAGGTCTCCTTGCCGCGGATGATCTCCACCAGCGGCATCTTGTCGACGGGGCTGAAGAAGTGCAGGCCGATGAAGTCCTTGGGCCGGTCCACGCCTTCGGCGAGCTCGGTGATCGGCAGCGTCGAGGTATTGGAGCAGAGCAGCGCGTCAGGGTTGACGTGCGAGGCGATCTCGGCGAACACCTTGTGCTTGAGCGACGGGTCCTCGAAGACCGCCTCGATCACCAGGTCGCAGCCGGCCAGGTCGGCCGGGTCCGTGGTGGCGGTGATCCGACCGAGCATCTCGGCCTTCTTCTCCTCCGTGGACCTGCCGCGGGAGATGGCCTTGTCGAGCAGGCCCTCCGAGTACGCCTTGCCCTTGTCGGCAGCGTCCTGGGCGACGTCCTTGAGCACGACCTCCATGCCCGCGCGGGCACAGGAGTAGGCGATGCCGGCGCCCATCATGCCGGCGCCGAGCACGCCGACCTTGGTGGCCTTCCAGGGCTCGATGCCCTGAGGACGCAGCGAGCCGGAGTTGATCGCCTGCAGGTCGAAGAAGAACGCCTGGATCATGTTCTTCGAGCCCTGGTTGATGATCAGGTTCGTGAGGTAGCGCGACTCGATCCGCGAGGCGGTGTCGAAGTCGGTGCTCGCGCCCTCGACCGCGGCGCTCAGGATCGCGCGGGCGGCCGGGTAGACGGCGCCCTTGGTCTGCTTGCGCAGCAGAGCCGGGAACGCCGGCAGGAACCCGGCCAGTGCGGGCGACTTCGGCGATCCGCCGGGCATCTTGTATCCCGGGAGGTCCCACGGGTTCTGGCTGGCGTCGGGGTTGGCCTTGATCCAGGCCTTCGCTGCGGGGATCAGCTCCTCGCGGGTGGCGACCAGCTCGTCGACGAGGCCCTTCTCCTTGGCCGCGGCCGGCTTGAACTGGGTGCCCTGGAGCAGGACGTCCATCAGGGCCGGCTGCAGGCCGAGCAGGCGGACCGTGCGGGTCACGCCACCACCGCCGGGCAGCAGGCCGAGGCTCGACTCGGGCAGGCCGAGCGAGACCGAGTTGTCGTCGACGACGATCCGGTGGTTGCAGGCCAGGCAGATCTCGTAGCCGCCCCCGAGCGCGGCGCCGTTGATCGCGGCCACGACCGGCTTCGGGAACGTCTCGAGCCGGCGCAGGCCCGCCTTGACGGCCTCGCCCAGGGCGAAGATCTCCGCGGCGTCGTCCTTGGTGGCCTTCACCATCTCCTTGAGGTTGCCGCCGGCGAAGAAGGTCTTCTTCGCGCTGGCGACGACGACGCCGGTGACGTCGGCCTCCTCGGCGTACAGCCGGTCGACGGCAGCGGCCATCGAGTCGATGTAGATCTGGTTCATGGTGTTGGCGCTGGACGTCGGGTCGTCCATGGTCAGGGTGACGATGCCGTCGGCGTCGCGCTCGTAGCGCACAGCGGAGGTGTCAACTGCAGTGGTGCTCATGTCTCGTTGTCCTTCTGTATGGCGGAGAAGACTGTGTCCTGAAACTGACCGGGTCTCGATACGCTCATCGCGACCTCGCAAGCTCGGTCGGCGGTCGCTACTCGACCACCAATGAGTTGCCCTGAGCTCGTTCCTCGCTCAGACCAACTCGACGATCGTGGCGATACCCATGCCGCCGCCGACGCAGAGCGTGGCCAGGCCGCGCTTGAGGTCGCGGCGGGCGAGCTCGTCGATGAGCGTGCCGAGGATCATCGCGCCGGTCGCACCGAGCGGGTGGCCCATGGCGATCGCGCCGCCGTTGACGTTGGTGATCTCGTGGCTGATGTCCAGGTCGCGCATGAACCGCATCGCGACCGCGGCGAACGCCTCGTTGATCTCGAACAGGTCGATGTCCTCGACCTCCAGGCCGGCCTTGGCCAGCGCCTTGCGCGCGGCAGGGGCGGGTCCGGTGAGCATGATCGTCGGGTCGGCGCCGGAGACGGCGGCCGAGACGATGCGGGCCCGCGGGGTGAGACCGAGGTCCTTGCCCACCTGCTCGGAGCCGATCGCCATCAGCGCGGCGCCGTCGACGATGCCCGAGGAGTTGCCGGCGTGGTGGACGTGGTTGATCTTCTCGACCCAGTGGTACTTCTCGAGCGCTACGTCGTCGAAGCCCGCGTCGGCGCCGATGCCGGCGAAGCTGGGCTTGAGGCCGGCGAGACCCTCGACGCTGGTGTCGGGACGGATCGTCTCGTCGTGGTCGAGGATGGTCAGGCCGTTGAGGTCCTTCACCGGGACGATGCACTCGGTGTAGTAGCCGTTGGCCCAGGCCTTCGCGGCCCGGTGGTGGGACTCGGCGGCGAACGCGTCGACGTCCTCGCGGCTCCAGCCCTCGAGCGTCGCGATCAGGTCGGCACCGATGCCCTGCGGCACGAAGCCGGTGGTCAGCGCGGTGCGCGGGGTCGGACGCCCAGGCGCCACCGTCGGAGCCCATGGCCACGCGGCTCATCGACTCGACGCCGCCGGCGAGGATCAGGTCCTCGAAGCCGCCGCGCACCCGCGAGGCTGCCTGGTTGACCGCCTCGAGGCCGGAGGCGCAGAAGCGGTTGAGCTGCACGCCTGCCACGGTCTCGGGGTAGCCGGCCGCGAGGGCCGCGGTCTTGGCGATGTCGCCGCCCTGCTCACCGACCGGGGAGACCACGCCGAGCACGACGTCGTCGACGCGGTTGGCGTCGAGGCTGGGGTTGCGGCCCTGGATCTCCTGGAGGAGTCCGACGGCCAGGTCGACCGGCTTGACCTCGTGCAGGGAGCCGTTGGCCTTGCCCTTGCCCCGCGGCGTACGAATGTGGTCGTACACGAATGCTTCTGCCATGACCGTCCTTGGTGAGTGTGTCGGGTTGCGCCTCAACGATTGTGACACTAATACTGTCACTATCGTCAAGGTGTCCCAACGTGCGAGGAGTCACATGGCCGTCGACCCCCACGGGTTGCTGACCCTGGACGAGCTGTGCAGCCGGGTCGGCATGAGCGTGCGCAACGTGCGCTTCTACACGACCAAGGGCCTGGTGCCGCCGCCCATCCGTCGCGGTCGCTCCGGCTACTACTCCCCCGAGCACGTGGCCCGGCTCGAGCTGGTGCAGGAGCTGCAGAGCCACGGCTTCACGCTCTCGGCGATCGAACGCTACGTCGCGGGCATCCCGGCCGACGCCACGCCTGAGGACATCGCGCTCGCGCGCACCATGCTCGCACCCTGGCAGTCCGACCTCCCTGTCGAGATGGACCACGACCAGCTCGAGGCCAAGGCCGGCCGCTCCTTGTCCGAGGAGGACGTCGCGACCCTCCAGGCTCTGGGAGTGCTACGGCGCCGCGACACGTCGTACCTCGTCGCCGGCAACCAGCTGGCGATCGGCGTGCGGCTGCTCGACCTCGGTTTCCCGCGCGAGGTCGCCGCCGCAGCAGCGGCTGTCTACCAGGAGCACGGAGAGCAGATGGCCAAGGAGCTCTACGAGGTCATCAGCGACAAGCTGGCGCCGCTCTACGGCGACGACCGCTCCGAGCATTTCCGCGAGGTCATGGAGCGGCTCAAGCCGCTGTCGGTCGGCGGTCTGGTGATCGCCTACGAGGCGGCCGTGGCCCGCACCGCCCGCAACCCGCGCGGCTAGCGCCGCCCGCTGAACGAGGCGGCACTGTGGCCGCCGCTCGAGCGACCGGCGCGGACGACTGGGGCTTGCGACCACCCGAGCGACCGCGAGAGCCGCCCGACTTCGGAGCGCCACCCTGGCCGCCGGACTTGCCGCCGCCCTGACCGTTGCGCGAACGACCACCGCCACCACCGCCACCGCCGCCACTGCGACGACCGCCGCCACCGCCGCCGGAGGACCGGCCGCCGGAGCTGTCGCCAGGCGTCTGGGCGAGGCCACCGGGGAGCTCACGCACGCCGGGGGCGAGGGTCGTGAGCATCGGGTGGAACGCGTTGTCGATGCGGGTGGTCAGCGGCTTGATGCCGGCCGCCCGGGTGAGCTGCTGGACGTCGCGACGCTGGTCGTCGGTCATCAGCGTGATCACGGTGCCCGCGGCGCCGGCTCGCGCCGTACGACCGGAGCGGTGCAGGTACGCCTTGTGCTCCATGGGCGGGTCGGCGTGCACGACCAGCGCCACGTCGTCGACGTGGATGCCGCGGGCGGCGATGTCGGTCGCGACCAGCGTGGTGGCCTTGCCGGAGTGGAACGCCTCCATGTTGCGGGTGCGCGCGCCCTGGCTCAGGTTGCCGTGCAGGTCGACGGTCGGCACGCCGCTCTTGTTGAGCTGGCGGGCCAGCGCCTTGGCGCCGTGCTTGGTGCGGGTGAAGAGGATGGTGCGGCCCGGCGCGCTGGCCAGGTCGACCAGCACGGACACGCGGTGCTCCCGGTTGATGTGGAGCACGTGGTGGTCCATCTTCGCGACCGGCGACTGCGCCGAGTCGGCCTCGTGCACGGCGGGCTTGTCGAGGTAGCGCTTGACCAACACGTCGATGGCGTTGTCCAGCGTGGCGCTGAACAGCATCCGCTGTCCGTTGCCGGGCGTCTGCTCGAGGATCCGCTTGACCGCAGGCAGGAAGCCCAGGTCGGCCATGTGGTCGGCCTCGTCGAGCACGGTGATCTCGACCGCGCCGAGGTTGCAGTGGCGCTGCTGGATCAGGTCCTCGAGCCGGCCGGGGCAGGCGAGCACGATGTCGGCGCCGTTGCGCAGGCCCTGGACCTGCGGGCCCTGGCCGACGCCACCGAAGACGGTCTGCGTGGTCAGGCCGGCGGCCTTGGCGAGCGGCGCGAGCGCCTGCTCGATCTGGCCGACGAGCTCACGGGTGGGAGCCAGGATCAGGGCGCGCGGCGACTTGGGCGCCGTACGCCGTCCGGTCGCCGAGAGGCGGGCCACCATCGGCAGCAGGAACGCGTAGGTCTTGCCGGAGCCGGTGCGGCCGCGGCCGAGCACGTCGCGACCCTTGAGGGAGTCGGGCAGCGTCGCGGCCTGGATGGGGGTAGGGGAGGTGATGTCGCGGGCCTTGAGGATCGCGATCGAGGTTGGGGGGCACGCCGAGCTCGGAAAAGCCGAGGGCAGACGTGGGCACAGCAGAGTTCACGTGGGATCACTTACGTTGGTGTGTCTCACCAAGTCTTCCCGCCGGCGGCGGGGTGTTACGACAGGTACCTCAGAAGAGGGGCGCCGAACCGGTGTTTGACTTCCGGGAAGCGCAGGGAGCCAGAGGCAAGACTGGACTGGCTGCTGGTAAAGACTCTACCGGTATTAGTCGATTTGACCTGCATCGGGGCGCTCAGCGCAGCTCGCAGTGCCGACGAATCTCGGCCACACAGAGATCCCGGCCACCGCGGCCGTCGGCTCGGTCGGCACCTGGCCCACCGATGATCCGGTCCCGACCGTCGCGTCCACGCAGCATGTCGTCACCGGCGTCGCCTGCCAGCGTGCTCACCCGGCCGAGGCAATCCTTCGTGCCGACGATCAGCAGGTCGTCGCCGCCACCGCCGCTGATGGCGCTGGCGCACCCGTAGAGCGCGAGCAGCTTGTTGTCCTTCTCGTCGCCGATCAGGGTCAGCGCTCTCGCGCGCCGGACGATCACGTTCTCGATCGAGAGCCGTCCGCTCGTTTGAGAATCCGGGGTTCGCACGCGAATCCGATCCTTCGCCAGGTCGACCATGACGTCGGCCTGGCCCACCTTGACCCGGTCATTGCCGCCACCCATGAGCGCGGTCAGGCGCAGCGGAGCCGAGACCCATTCTGCGCGGGGACCGCCGATGAATGTGGCGCCGTTGACCATCGGCAGGAAGAAGGCGTTGAATCCCCGGGCCGCCGGCGAAGGCAGCGTCTGGGTGCGGCGTGCCCTCGTAGACCAGGCGGTCGTCCCCCGGGCCAAGCGAGACGACGTCGGTGTTCGCCCCCTCGAGGACCTGGGACATCACGTCGTCGTCCCCGCCTGCCGTGCGGATGTCGTCGGGCTCGCCATCGTCGAACGAGCTCACGACCTCCGCGGCCGGCCCGCCCCGCATCACGTCGCTGCCCGGCCCCAGGACGAGGGTCGGCGTCTCCTCAGGGCCGAGGAGACCGGAGTCCAGGTAGTCGTCACCCGGGCCACCGTCGACCTCCCAGGTCGCGTGGCCCCGACCGCGCAGGCAGATCGTGTCGTCGCCGTCGCCGGCAGTCACCGAGCCGCCACCGCTGCTGACGATGACGTCGTCGCCCGGCGTTCCCGTCAGCGCCTCCCCCGGCGCGCCCACGATCGTGGCCGGTTCGTCGTGGCAGGTCGGCGTGTCGCCCGCGGTCGCAGCGAGCGGAGCGGCGAGGACGGCGGCCAGCAGGCCGAGTACGGCGCCGGGAACAGAAGCGCGAACGTGAAGCATCAGGTGTCCTTCCGAGACGGTCGAACACTCTGATGCTCAGGGCGGCCCGAAAGTTCGGGCCGCCCGATCCCTCAGCTGTTGAGGACCACCGGCAGCTTCGTGAACTGCTCCCCGTGGAAGGGCCCGCTCATCTCGGTGGCGTAGGCCCCGCCGAGGAGCAACGAGAGGACCGACCCGAGCAGAGTGGAGATCGAGCCCTTGCAGGTCGCCAGGCCGGTGGCGTCCGCTACCGCCTCGCAGACGGGAAATCCGGCCTTCGGGTTCTGGTCGTAGATGCTCGGAATCTTTGCCAGCAGGCTGAAAGCCACGCGCTGACCGACCAGCGGGTCGCCGTCGCGGTCGTGCACGCGGGTGGCGAACGTGAGCGTGAGCTTGAAGGGCTGGAGCCGCGCGACGGTGGGCTCCGGGTCCCAGATGATCGCGTACGAGACCGCCTTGGTCACCGAGTCGCTGCTGTTGCCGTAGCCGTTGGTGCCGGTGAACGTCGCGGTGAACGTGTTGACGTACTTCTCGCCGGTCTCCCCGACGATGGTCGCCTTGCCCGACGCGTCGACGGCGACGACCGCCGTCTGCTCGCCGTCGGAGAAGGTGACGGAACCGGTCGGCGTACCGGACTCAGAGGTCACCACCGCGGTCAGGACCACGTGGCCCAACGGCGCGTCGCCGTCCTCGACGGTGAGAACCGTGGTGGTCGGGATCGGGGCGGCCGCCTGGGCCGGGACCGCAAAGGTGAAGCCGACCAGCAGCAGGGCTGCGGTCGCGAGAAATGTGAGGGCTCGAGACAAGGGACTGGCCTTCCGACAAGGGTCCCCCGACTTGGGAGCGAATTTAAGCGCGGCTCTTGGTCGTGTCCAGGACTACCTCGAGCGGTCTAGACGCCCCCCGCGTCGGTTCCGACTCCGAGCCTCACCTCGATCCTCTGTCCCGAGTAGGCCCGGGCATCGCCATAGTCCTCACCCTCCTCCACCGGACCCCTGCAACGAGAGCTCGCTGCCCAGGACGCAGGCCGCTGCAATCGTTCCGAGGCGGGGCATCCGGATCTTTCCGATGACGAGGGTTACGCACTCCTGACGCTCGGGGCGGCCAGAGAAGTTCCGGACGGCCGGGATCTGGGTACCTCAGCCCGGTGACCTCCCCCTCGACCGTCCTCGTCACGGGCGCCACCGGCTTCGTCGGCAAGCGGCTCGTGCCCGAGCTGATCGAGCGCGGGCACGCGGTGAAGGCGATGACCCGCAACCCGGAGGACTACGACGGCCCCGGCGACAGCGTGTTCGGCGACGTGCACGACCCGGGGACCCTCGCTGAGGCGCTCGACGGTGTCGACGTCGCGGTCTACCTGGTGCACTCGCTGGACGACGACGACTTCGAGCGGAAGGACGCCGAGGCAGCGCGGGGGTTCGGGCTCGCGGCCGCTGCTGTCGGCGCACGCCAGATCGTCTACCTCGGCGGGCTCGGCGAGGAGGACGGCAACCTGTCGGCCCACCTGCGCTCGCGGCGCGAGGTGGAGAAGCTGCTGGGTCAGTCGGGCGTGCCGGTGACAGTGCTGCGGGCCGCGATCGTGATCGGCGCCGGCGGCATCTCCTGGGAGATCACCCGCCAGCTGGTCAAGAACCTGCCGGCCATGGTGGTGCCCAAGTGGGCCGCCACCCTGAGCCAGCCGATCGGCATCGACGACGTGGTGCGCTACCTCGTCGGCGTGATCGGCAACGACGAGGCGATGGGCAGGGTCTTCGAGATCGGCGGCCCCGACCGGCTGTCGTACGTCGAGATGCTCCAGCAAGCAGCTGAGGTGATGAACGGCCATCGCGTGCCGGTGGTGACAGTGCCGGTGCTGACGCCCAGCCTGTCGTCTCGATGGATCGGCTTCGTCACCGACGTCGACGCCACCACCGGGCGCAACCTGATCGACTCGATGAGCACCGAGGTGGTGGTGCACGACGACTCGATCAAGGACGTCGTGCCCGGCGAGCCGGTGAGCTACCAGGAGGCGGTCCGCCGCGCGGTCGAGGAGTCACGCACCGAATAGCACCGGCAGCGCGAACAGCATCGAGAGCGACCACGTGACGTGGGTCAGGATCGGCGCCAGGATGCCGCCCGATGCCCGGCGCTGCAGGCCCACCACGAGCCCGAGCAGCAACGCCGCGAAGGCCAGCATGATGTTGCCCGTCGCGGCGGTGGCGACGCCGTAGGCGAGGGTGGTCCACGCGACGGGGTGCCGGGTGATGGCGGCGTACGCCGCCCCGCGGAAGAACAGCTCCTCGGCGACGCCGTTGACGGCCGTGACCACGACCAGGATGGGCAGCGACCCCTGGTCGGCGAAGTCGAGGATGCTGCTGACCTGCCGCTCCAGCGCGTCGATCTGGCGGACGATCAGCCCGCCGACGACGAAGACCGCGGCCAGCGCCAGGCCCAGCGCGATCGGCGTGAGGATCGGGCGGACGTGTGCGTCGGCCCGGGCGATCCGGCCGAGGTGGAGCGGACCGGACGCGAACGCGCCGACCGCCCACACCGCTGCGAGCCCGAGGCTGGCGGGGTAGAACCACGCGCTGCCCGGCTCGATCCGCAAGGAGAGGCCGAGCACGATGGCGCCGACCACCACGAAGCCGGCCGTGACCAGCCGCCGTCGGCGCAGCCCTTCGGGAGAGTCGCGCTGGTCGCGAGGGACGACGTCCCACAGGGAGCGCCGGAGCCATCCCTGTAGTGAGTTCTGCAACCGCGCGCCTCTCCCGGTCGGAGTGCTACTTCGTGAAGGCGTCCTTCACGTCCTTGCCGGCGTCCTTGACCTTCTCGACACCGTCCTTCAGAGAGGCAGAGGCCTGGTCGCCCTTGCCCTCACCCTCGAGCTGCTCGTCGTCGGTCGCCTTGCCGGCGCCTTCCTTGGCCTTGCCCTTCAGGTCCTCGGCCTTGTTGCTGAGCTTGTCATCGAGTCCCATGGTGGTGGACCTCCAGAGTTGACGGACATGGACCACCTCCAGTGCCCGATCAGGCAAGCGGCATGCCTCACTCGGCGAACGCGAGCACGCCGTCGTCGATGTCGGCGTTGCTGATCGTGCGCAGGTCGGTGATGTAGTTCTGCTTCAGCAGCCACGGCGCCCGGTCGCCCTGCTTGGGCAGGCTGTCGAGCGCGCGCAGCACGTAGCCGGAGCTGAAGTCCATGAACGGTTGCTCGCCAACGCTCGGGTCCTTCACGGCGACCACCTGGCGCAGCCCGTTGGCGTCCATGTGCTTGAGCAGGCGGACGGCGTACGACGAGACCAGGTCGGCCTTCAGCGTCCACGACGCGTTGGTGTAGCCGATCGTGTAGAGGAAGTTGGGGATGCCGCTCAGCATCAGCGCCTTGTAGGCCATCGTGTCCGAGGCCTCGGCCGGCTCGCCGTCGACGGTCAGCGCTATGCCGCCGAACGGCAGGATCTTCAGACCGGTCGCAGTGACGATGATGTCGGCCTCGAGCTCCTCGCCCGACGTGAGCCGGATCCCGGTCTTCGTGAACGTCTCGATGGTGTCGGTGACCACCGACGCCTGCCCGCGCCGGATCGACTTGAACAGGTCGCCGTTCGGCACGAAGCAGAGCCGCTGGTCCCACGGGTTGTAGGTCGGGCTGAAGTGGCGGTCGACGTCGAAGCCGTCGGGCAGCTGCTTGGCGGTCGCCTTGCGCAGGACCTTCTTCACCAGCCCCGGCCGCCGTCGGGCCAGGTTGTAGGTGCCGATCGACAGCAGGATGTTGGACCAGCGGGCCGCCGGGTAGGACAGCTTGGTCGGCAGCTTGCCGAGCAGCCTCGCCACCGGGTCGCGGCCCGCCCGTGACAGCACGTACGACGGGGAGCGCTGCAGCATCGTGACGTGGGCGGCGGTGCCCGCCATCGCCGGCACCAGCGTCACGGCGGTGGCGCCGCTGCCGATCACGACCACGTTCTTCCCGGCGTAGTCGAGGTCCTCGGGCCAGTGCTGGGGGTGGATGATCTCGCCGGCGAACTCGTCGGCGCCCGGGAACTCCGGCTCGTGGCCGCGCTCGTAGTCGTAGTAACCGGAGCAGCCCCACAGCAGGTTCGTGGTGATCTGCTTCGGCTCGCCGTCGTGGTCGACCTCGACCGTCCAGGTGGCGGTCGTCGAGTCCCAGGCGGCGCTGAGCACCTTGTGGCGGTAGCGGATCAGCCGGTCGACGCCGTACTCCTCGGCGACCGTGCGGAGGTAGTCGAGGATCAGCGGGCCGTCGGCGAGCGCGGTGTCGCTGGGCCACGGACGCCAGTGGAAGCCGAACGTGAACATGTCGGAGTCCGAGCGGATGCCGGGGTACTTGAACAGGTCCCAGGTGCCGCCGCTGGACTCGCGGCTCTCGAGCACCGCCACCTTCTTGTGGGGCAGGTGCTCGGTGATCTGGCAGGCGGCCCCGATGCCGGACAGGCCGGCACCGACGATCAGGACGTCGACGTGCTCAGTCGCGTTGTCAGGCATGGCGTCAGTCGACCTGTACGGCGACGCCGCGGTCAAGGAGGCCATCGATGTCGGCGATGCCCCAGGCGGTGAGTGCCTCGCGGGTCTGCTGGCCGGACTCGCGCGGTGGCGGGGTGCTCAGCGACGCCTTGGTGCGGGAGAACCGCGGAGCCGGCTGCGGCTGCACCATGCCGTCGCGTTCGACGAAGGTCTCGCGGGCCTTGAGGTGTGGGTGCTCCGAGGCCTCGCTGATCGGGATGATCCCGGCCACGCAGGCGTCGGTGCCCTCGAAGATCTCGACCCACTCGGCCTGCGTCTTCTGCAGGAAGGTCTCGGTGAAGACCTTGCGCATCTCGTCATAGCGGTCAGGTGACTCCTGGCCCGGACAGGTCTCCTTCACACCGAGCAGGGTCACCAGCGCGTCGAAGAACTGCGGCTCCAGCGCGCCCACCGACAGGTGCTTGCCGTCGGAGGTCTCGTAGATGTCGTAGAACGGCACGCCGCCGTCGAGCAGGTTGGTGCCGCGCTCCTCCTTGAAGCCACCGCTGACCAGGAACGCCGACGTCATCGCGTTGAGGTGGGCGGTGCCGTCGACGATCGCCGCGTCGATCACCTGCCCCTGGCCGCTCAGCCTGGCCTCGAGCAGCGCGGCCAGGATGCCGATCACCAGGTACGTCGAGCCGCCACCGAAGTCGCCGACCAGGTTGGCCGGGAAGTGCGGGCGCTGCTTGTCCTGGCCCATCATGTGCAGCGCGCCGGTGATCGCGATGTAGTTCATGTCGTGGCCGGCGGCCTGGGCCAGCGGCCCGTCCTGCCCCCAGCCGGTCATCCGGCCGTAGACGATGCGCTCGTTGACCTGCCGGCAGTCCTCGGGGCCGAGGCCGAGTCGCTCTGCGACGCCGGGCCGCATGCCTTCGACGACGACGTCGGCCTGCGCGACCAGATCGAGCACGACCTTGGTGGCCTCGGGGTCCTTGAGGTTGAGCGCGACGCTCGGACGCCCGCGGTTGAGCAGCATGCTCGCCCCGCCGGCGAGCAGCTGCCCGCCCGGCCGCTCGACCCGGATCACGTCGGCACCGAGGTCGGCCAGGATCATGCACGCGTGCGGCCCGGGCCCGATGCCCGCGATCTCGACCACCTTCACGCCCCGCAGCGGCCCGGTGCCCTGGCCCAGTTCGTAGCTCATGCGGGCGATTGTGACAGATCTGCTGTCACGGTGGCAGGGGTCACGTTTCACCTGGGCGCCGGGCGGGCAGGTCTGCGCGACATGGGAGTAGAGCTGATCCACGAGGCGTTCCGGACGGCCATCAGCGACGTCGGCAACGGCGCCGAGACGTTGACCGACGCACGCGACGCGGCGGACGCCCGCGTCAGCGGATTCCTGCGGGCCGGCTGGACCGGCGCCGCGGCGGACTCGTTCGTCGACGCCTGGGACGACTGGAAGGTCGCCGCCGGCGACGTGCTCGACGGGCTGCTGGCGATGCAGCAGCTGCTGGACGCGGCGCACCGCGACTTCATCCAGGCCGACGACGGGTCCCAGCAGGCGCTGGACGCCATCTCCGCGAAGATCATCGCGAGGTTGGGCTGATGAACGACGCGTTCTCGATCGACCCCGACGAGCTGTCCGACATCGTCGACGACCTGGTGCGCTGCGAAGGCAAGTTGACCCGGCTCGGTGAGGACCTCGCGCGACAGATGGCCGTGCTGCAGTCGCAGTGGGAGGGCCTGGCCGCCGACGCGCAGCGCGAGGCGCAGGAGGAGTGGACCAAGGGCATGACCGCGATGCACGGTGCCCTGACCGAGCTGCGGGAGGCAGCCGACCTGGCGCACAGCAACTACACGGGCGCGGCGAGCACCAACCTCGACATGTGGCGGCAGGTCCAGTGAAGCTCGACGTTGCGCCCTCGGGCTACGACAGCGCGGCCGATGCCCTGTTCGGCGGCAACCAGGTCGCGGCGATCTCGTTCACGTCGCTGACCGGCAAGCTCAGCGGGTTCGGCGCGATGGCCGGCGACGACTCCACCTCGGCGGAGTTCGCGTCGACGTACGACGAGGCGGCCCGCGACACCGTCGGAGCCTGCGCCGACCTGGTCGCCGCGCTGGCCACCCTCGGCACGCTGACCAGCGCGTCCGGCGACAACCACCGCCGCGCGAACGCCGACTCGGTCTACAAGAAGCCACCGCCGATCTACGACGGCAACGGCGGCCTCCCCCCGGAGGGCCCGGTCGACGTGGCCGACTACACCCCTCCGACGTCGCTCGGTGGCGACAACGAGGACCTGCCGGAGTTCTGGAACCTGGTGGTCGACCACCTGCAGGGCTACGGCTGGCCGAACGCCGACACCGGCAAGCTGCGCGAGGCCGCCACCGCGTGGAAGAGCATGGGCACATCCATCTCCCACCTCACCGGGCAGTGCGACTCGGCGCGCACCATGCTCGAGGGCCAGCGCTCGCCCGAGGTCCCGCTGGCGCGTAGCGCGATCAACGACGTACGCACCCAGATCACCGAGCTCTCCGGTCACTGCACCGACCTCGGCCAGGCCTGCGAGGACTACGCCGAGCAGGTGGAGTCGACCCGGGAGACGATCAAGGGCCTGCTCCGCGACCTCGCCATCGAGATCGGCGCCACCGCGGTGGTCAGTGGCATCGCCAGCTTCTTCACGTTCGGTGGGGCGGCAGCGGTGGGTGCCGGCGTCGCGGTCAGCCGGGCCATCTCGTGCGCCAGCAAGATCATCAAGGTGCTCGCGGCGCTCAAGGCGATCCGGGCGATCGGCACCATGGCCCGGACCCTGCCCAAGATCCGGAGCATCCGGACCGCCCTCGCCAAGTTCCGCAACGTGCGGGCCGCCCGCAACGCCAGCAAGGGGATCAACAGCCAGCTGTGGAGCGGCGGGCGCTGGACCGGGCGGTTCCGCGCCAACCAGAAGAACGCGCTGAAGCACTTCAACAAGCACAAGGGCGAGTTCCCGGAGTTCGCCAACTCGAAGCAGTACGTCGAGGGCGCGAAGAAGTTCATGACCGATCCGCCACCCGGCACCTACACCCGGATCCGGGAGAGCGACGGAGCGATCCTGCGCTACAACCCCGACACCAATACCTTGGGCATCATGTCGAAGGACGGGGTGATGAACACGATGTTCAAGCCCGACCCGACCAAGCACCGGTTCCCCAACAACTGGGAGTACTTCCTCAATGGCTGACACCACGGTGGGCCCCGGCCGCGACCCGCTGCACAACTGCCGGGTGTGCGGCTACTACACCGACTTCCTGATCTGGGGCGAGGACGGGCGGACGCCGTCGTACGGCATCTGCCCCTGCTGCGAGGTCGAGTGGGGCTACGAGGACGCGCTGCCCGAGGGCGCCCGGGCCTACCGCGCGATCTGGCTGGCCGACGGGGCGACCTGGGCGTCTCCCGAGGAGCACGACGGCCTCACCACCGAGCAGCGGCTCGCGCACGTGCCACCGGGGTTCGAGTGAGCCACGATCCGGCGCACGACTCGGTCCTGGAGTTCACCGACGGCGACGCGGTGGCCGCCCGGGCCCTGCGGGACTCGCTCGCGGCCCTGTCGGAGCAGCACGACGGCACGCCGCTGGGTCGCCGGATCGACGACGTGCTCGCCGGCCGGGCGGAGTTCCGGTCGCTCGCCGACGACCCGGAGTTCTCCCGGCTCGCCCTCGAGGGCGCCCGCGCCTGGGAGCAGGCGTGGATGGCACTGGACCCCGAGGAGAAGGCTCGGCTGGTCGACGAGGCGGAGTGACGCGCGCCACGGAGGGTTGCAACTAGTTGCATAGGTGACGCCACCATGGGGCCATGGCACTCGAGCACGCGCTCCTGGTGGCGCTGAGCGAGCAGCCGGCGAGCGGGCTGGACCTGGCGAAACGGTTCAGCCGGTCGATCGGCTTCTTCTGGCACGCCACCCATCAGCAGATCTACCGCGTGCTCGGCCGGATGGACGCGGACGGCTGGGTCCGGCCCACCGAGGTGGCGCAGGCGGGCCGTCCCGACAAGAAGGTGTACGCCGTCACGTCGGCCGGAGCCGAGGCGCTGGCGACGTGGCTCGCCGAGCCGACGACGTCCGACCCGCTCCGCAGCGACCTGGCCGTGAAGCTCCGCGGCGCCAGCTTCGGCGACCGCGGCGCGGTGCTCGACGTCGTCCGGGCCAACCTCGCCGACCACTACCTGCGGCTCGACCACTACCAGCAGCTGATGAAGCGCGACTACCCGGACCCAACTGCCCTCAGCGGTCTCGAGCTCGACCACTACCTCGTCCTGCGCGGCGGAATCCTCATGGAGGAGACCTGGATCGCGTGGCTGACCGAGTACCTGGAGGCCCACTCGTGACCGGCTACCCGAATCTGCTCTCGCCGTACCCGATCGGCTCGCTGACGCTGCGCAACCGGCTCGTGATGGGGTCGATGCACACCGGCCTCGAGGACAGCGCCCGGCACCTGCCGGAGCTGGCGGCGTACTTCGCCGAGCGGGCCCGCGGTGGCGTCGGCCTGATCATCACCGGCGGCTACTCCCCCAACAAGCGCGGCTGGCTGAAGCCGTTGGCGTCCGAGATGTCGACGCGGCTGCAGGCGATGCGGCACCGCGAGGTCACCGGCGCGGTGCACGACGAGGGTGGCGCGATCGCGCTGCAGGTGCTGCACGCGGGCCGCTACGGCTACCACCCGTTCAGCGTCAGCGCTTCGGACAAGAAGAGCCCGATCACGCCGTTCAAGCCGAGCCGGCTCTCCACCAAGGCCGTCGACCGCACCGCGTCCGACTTCGCCGAGTCGGTCGCCCTCGCGGTCAAGGCCGGCTACGACGCGGTCGAGATCATGGGGTCGGAGGGCTACCTGATCAACCAGTTCCTGGCCGCGCGCACCAACGACCGCACCGACCAGTGGGGCGGGTCCGCGGCGAACCGGATGCGCTTCCCGCTCGAGATCCTGCGCCGGTCGCGCGAGCTGGTGCCCGCCGAGTTCCCGATCATCTACCGGATCTCCCTGCTCGACCTGGTCGAGGGCGGCCAGACCTGGGAGGAGGTCGTCGACCTCGCCCACGGGCTGGAGGAGGCCGGGGTGACCGTGCTCAACACCGGCATCGGCTGGCACGAGGCGCGGGTGCCGACGATCATCACGCAGGTGCCGCGCGGCGCCTGGCGATCGGCGACAGCCCGGCTCAAGGCCGAGGTGTCGGTGCCGGTCTGCGCGTCCAACCGGATCAACAGTCCCGAGATGGCCGAGGAGATCCTCGCCTCCGGCGAGGCCGACCTGGTCTCGATGGCCCGGCCGCTGCTGGCCGACCCCGACTTCCTCAACAAGGCGGCAGCCGGTCGCGCCGACGAGATCAACACCTGCATCGCGTGCAACCAGGCCTGCCTCGACCACGTGTTCAAGAACCAGAAGGCCTCCTGCCTGGTCAACCCGCGCGCCTGCCGCGAGACCACGCTGGTGCTCGGGCCGACCAAGCGCGCGGCGACGGTCGCCGTTGTCGGTGCCGGCCCGGCCGGGCTCGCTGCCGCCGTGTCTGCGGCCGAGCGCGGCTTCGCGGTCACGCTGTTCGAGAAGTCGCCGGCGATCGGCGGCCAGTTCCGGCTGGCGATGGCGGTGCCCGGCAAGGAGGACTTCGCCGAGACGCTGCGCTACTACGGTCGCCGGCTCGAGGTGCTCGAGGTCGACGTGCGTCTCTCGACGGAGGCCACCGACGCGGACCTGGCGGCGTACGACGAGGTGATCGTGGCGACCGGTGTCGTCCCGCGGATCCCCGAGCTCGGCGGCATCGACCACCCCAAGGTCGTGACGTACGCCGACGTGCTCAACGGCACGGTCGTGCCCGGCAAGCGGGTGGCGGTGATCGGCGCCGGCGGCATCGGCGTCGACGTCAGCCACTGGCTGACGCACGATCCGGCGGACGCCCTCGACGACTGGATGTCGCACTGGGGCGTCGGCGACCCGGCCGTTCACCCCGGCGGCCTGACCGAGCGCAAGCCGCGCACGCCGATCCGCGAGGTGACCCTGATCCAGCGCAAGACCACACCCATCGGCGTCGCGCTGGGCAAGACCTCGGGTTGGGCGCACCGGGCCGTGCTCAAGCAGAGCGGGGTCGCCCAGGTCAGCGGTGCGACGTACGAGAAGGTCGACGACGCCGGCCTGCACCTCACCGTGGACGGCGAGCCGCGGGTGCTCGACGTCGACCACGTCGTGCTGTGCGCCGGCCAGGAGTCGGTGCGCGAACTGCTCGCCGACGGACGCTTCGTGATCGGCGGCGCCGACGTGGCCACCGAGCTCGACGCCAAGCGGGCGATCGAGCAGGGCACCCGGGTGGTTGCTCGCCTCTAGATGTGGCTAGCTAGGTTCGGTCAGGTGATCCGCGACTTCACCGACGACGAGGCCCGCCGAGCACTGCCGGAGAAGTGGGGTGCCGTCGCGCCCGGGGTGCTGCCCGCCTGGGTCGCCGAGATGGACTTCGCCCCGGCTTCCGAGATCACCGCGGCGCTGCACGAGGCGATCGACATCGGGATGGTCGGCTATCCCGCCGTTCGGGTGGGGCGGCCAGCTCGGAGAGGCGTACGCCGGCTTCGCCGAGCGGCAGTTCGGCCAAGCCGTCGATCCCGGCATCGTGCACCCGGTCGTCGACGTGACCGCCGGCGTGCGGGTGGCGCTCGACGTGCTCAGCGATCCCGGGCCGATGATCATGCCGGTGCCGGCGTACGCGCCGCAGCTGGCGATCGCCGAGGTCACCGGGCGCGAACGCGTCGACCTCGTGGTCGACCCCGACGCGGAGCGGGCCGAGATCGACCTCGACCGGCTGGACGCGCTGTTCGCGGCCGGTGCGCGCACCCTGCTGCTGACCCAGCCGCACAACCCGTGGGGGCGGGTGTTCAGCCGCGCCGAGCTCGAGGGCATCCGCGACGTGGTGCTGCGGCACGGCGCCCGGGTGATCTCCGACGAGATCCACGCGCCGCT
The DNA here is from genome assembly GCA_963769475.1 of uncultured Actinomycetota bacterium. Classification (GTDB taxonomy): domain Bacteria; phylum Actinomycetota; class Actinomycetes; order Propionibacteriales; family Nocardioidaceae; genus Nocardioides. Next base: position 538,156 of record CAVYLX010000012.1, read on the forward strand.
GGTGCTTCCCGGCGCCGAGCACCTCTCCTACCTCGCCCTCGACGGCACCCAGGACCATGCGATCGCCGTGGTGGCGGCGTCGAAGGCGTTCAACACCGCCGGGCTGCGCTGCGCACAGGTGCTGGTGCCCGACGAGGTCGCCCGCAAGCAGCTCCAGGGCGCACCCATGGTCCGCAACGACTCGTGGTCGCCGATGGGCGTGGTCGCTGCGGTGGCGGCGTACGCGCACGGCGACGCGTGGCTCGACGCCCTGCGCGCGCGGCTCGACGCCAACCGCACGCTGCTGACCGAGCTGCTCGCCGACCACCTGCCCGAGGCGAGGATGCGGCGGCCGGAGGCGACGTACCTGGCCTGGATCGACCTGCGCGCCTACGGCCACGACGACCCGGCTGCGGTGGCGCTGGAGCGCGGGCGGGTCCGGCTGGCGCCCGGGCACGACTACCAGCCCGGGCCTGACCGGTCATGTGCGGCTCAACTTCGGCACCAGCGCCGACCGACTGGAGGAGATCGTTCACCGCCTCGCTTCTTCCCTGACGTCCGGCGGCTCATAGACTCCGCATCGTGAAGATCACGGTCATCGGGTGCGGCTACCTCGGAGCGACGCACGCAGCATGCATGGCAGAGCTGGGCCATGAGGTGCTCGGCGTCGAGATCGACGCCGCCAAGCGAGAAGCGCTGACCGAGGGGCGGGTGCCGTTCTACGAGCCCGGGCTCCCGGAGCTGCTCTCGAAGCACGTGGCCAGCGGACGCCTGCGGTTCACCGACTCCTACGAGGAGGCCGGCGCGTTCGCCGACCTGCACTTCGTCTGCGTCGGCACGCCGCAGCTCGAGTCGAGCATGGGCGCCGACGTCAGCTACGTGAACGCCGCGGTGACCTCGCTGGCGCCGTACCTCACCGGCCCGTCGTACGTCGTCGGCAAGTCGACCGTGCCGGTCGGCACCGCTGCCCGGCTGGCGGCGGAGATCGCGGCCACCGCGCCCGCGGGCTCGGATGCCGAGCTGGTGTGGAACCCCGAGTTCCTGCGCGAGGGGTTCGCCCTCAAGGACACCCTCGAGCCGGACCGGATCGTGCTCGGCGTCGCCTCGGACCGCGCCGAGAAGGCGCTGACCGAGTTCTACGCGCCGATCACCGACAACGGCACCCCGCTGCTGGTCACCGACTACGCCACCGCCGAGCTCGTGAAGGTCTCGGCCAACGCGTTCCTGGCCACCAAGATCTCCTTCATCAACGCCGTCGCCGAGGTGTGCGAAGCGGCCGGCGCCGACGTGGTCGACCTCGCCGACGCGATCGGCTACGACGCGCGGATCGGCCGCCGCTTCCTCAACGCCGGCATCGGCTTCGGCGGCGGCTGCCTGCCCAAGGACATCCGCGCCTTCGTGCACCGCGCCGGCGAGCTCGGCGTCGAGGACGCGATGTCGTTCCTGCGGCAGGTCGACGACATCAACCAGCGCCAACGGGTGCGGGTCTCGAAGATGGCGACGGCGATGCTCGGCGGCAGCGTCGCGCGATCGCGGATCGCCGTGTGGGGTGCGGCGTTCAAGCCCGACAGCGACGACGTGCGCGACTCACCGGCGCTCTCCATCGCCGGCAAGCTGCACCTGCGCGGCGCCCGGGTGACGGTCTACGACCCGCAGGCCAACGAGACCGCGCGCGGGGTGTTCCCCACGCTCGACTACGCCGACTCCGCCCTCGAAGCAGTCCGCGACGCCGACCTGGTCCTGCACCTCACCGAGTGGCCGGAGTTCCGCGAGGTCGACATCGAGGCGGTCGGTGGCGTCGTACGCCGCAAGCAGATCCTCGACGGCCGCAACGCCCTCGACCTCGACGCCTGGCGCTCCGCCGGCTGGACCGCCCGAGGCCTCGGCCGCCGCTGACCGGTGCCGACCCGGCTCTTGCCGGCGTCGTAGGACGTCGACCCGGCTCTTGTTGACGCTGGAGAGGTGTCGACCCGGCTCTTGTTGACGCCGTACGCCGTCGACCCGGCTTGTCGAGACGAGCCGGGTCGGCACCGCCACACGTCAGCTCAAGCCGGGTCGGCACCGCCAGACGTCAACTCAAGCCGGGTCGACACCCCCCAGACGTCAACTCAAGCCGGGTCGGCATGGAGACGGCTCGGGTGGAAGCCGGGCCAGGTGGCGACGAGCTGGGCGGGGTCGAGGATCTTGTCGAGGTCGGCGTCGTAGGTGTGGCCGTCGGAGTTGCGGCGGAGCACATAGCCGAGGCCGTGGGTGCGGTAGATCGTGGCGCCGACGGCGAGCAGGGCGTCGAGCAGGTGGCGGTCGACGTGCTTCGCCACCGGGGCGAAGCCACCGACGTCGGCGAGCAGGGAGCGGTCGAGCATCAGCGTGCCGCCGGCGACCCACTGCGTGTAGAACTCGCCCGGATGGCGTCGCTGCACGGTGAGGTCGCGGTCGGCGAGGTAGTAGAACTCGTCGGCCGTGCCGACCAGGTCGGCGCCGCTGTAGGCGCGAGCTCGGAGCAGGTCGGCGACGAAGTCGGGGGCGTACCAGTCGTCGTCGTCCATCTTCAGTACGACGTCACCACTCGCCGCAGCCACCGCCGCGTTGAGCACCTCACCGAACACCACGGACTCCGGCTGCGGCACGACCTGGGCAGCACTGAGCGGGCCGGGGTCGAACCCGTGCGGGGCCAGCACCAGCTCGAGTCGCTCGACCCCGCGCTGCTGCGCGACCTGGGCCAGCGCGTGCTCCAGCATCTCCGGCCGCCTGGTCGCCATCACGATGCTCACCGCCGGCCAGGTCGACGGCGGCACGATCTCGTCGATCGCCGCCCGGCGAGCGACGATGCTCTGCTCCTCGCGAGCCGCGCGGTCGGTCACGTCGACGAGGTCGAGCGGCACCCCGGCCGCGGCCAGAGCCAGCCGCGCGGTGTCGTCGAGGTCGGTGTCGACGCGCACCCCGAGCACGGGTCGCAGTGACCGCACCAGCTCCTCGGTGACGCCCCGCGAGAGATCAAGGGAGGAGAGCGGCACCACCGGCTCGCTCGCGTCGGCATCGAAGCCGATGGGGTTGATGACGCGCAGGTCGACCGCAGCCGGAGGCAGCACTCGCGTGGAGGCAGCGACCGACTGGCGAGCCAGCTCGGCCACCACGACTCCCACCGAGATCGGACGGTCGAACCGCAGCACGCACAGCCACCCGTCGCCCTCCGCGCGAGAGCGAATCCCTGTCAACGACGGGCCTCTCGGCGTCGGCCGGGGCAGGAAGGACAGCGCCGACGTCGCCGAGTCGAGCCACACCCCGATCGTCGACGACCGCACCTCGCGCGGCACCACGACCTGGCGCAGCTCACCCCGGTCGGCCACCGCGACCAGGACGCGCGAGTGCTTGCCGGGCTCGACCTCCGAGCCCGCCGTCACCAGCAGCGCGTCGGCCGCCTGGTCGAGGAAGGTCTGGGCCGGCGCGGCGAGGTCAGACATCCAGCCGCCCCGGGCGGCGTACCAGCGGGCGCTCCGCCTGCGGCAGCCAGGTGGAGGTCACGTGGTCGATGATGTGTACGCCGGGGGGCGACTCGATCCGGTGCAGCCCCTCGACGTCCTCGCCGCGACCCTCGGTCAGCGCGCTGTAGACCTCCCACTCGCGGCGCTTGCGCGGCGCGCGCGACGACTCGAAGTCGTCGGTGCTGGTCCAGTGCGCGAACTCGTTGGTGTCCAGCCACTTCAGCTCGACCACCATGCCCTCCGGCGCGATGATCCGCTCCGACGAGGTCGGGAACTCCCGCACCTCCCACTCGAAGGCCTTCACGAACGTGAACTCCGGTCCCATCGGGTAGATCCACGGCTCCAGGAACCGGAAGCCGAGGTCGATCCACGCCACCGACTCGCTCTCGATCGTCAACGGGTGGCGCGGGAACGCCACCACCGCGTTGGAGTCCTCGAGCTGCCACGACAGGTCGGCGAGCATGCCGACCCCCTCGCGGGTCAGCACCATGTCGCCGTCCCACTTCATCGAGTAGTTGGTGCGCACGTGGGAGAACGACCAGTTGTAGAAGTGGGTCAGCGAGTGCACGGAGTCCGGAGGCGTCGCGAGGTGCTCGGCTCCGGCGCGGCTGACCTGGAAGGGGTACGTCGTCCCGGTGAACCGGTCGAGCGCGCCCACCCTCTCAGCGGTCTCGCGAGCGACCTCGAGGGTGCCGTCGTCGGAACCGTTGTCGACCAGCACGACGTGCTGCACCGCGGCGAACATGGGCGGCAGCACCCACGGCAGGTTGCGCGCCTCGTTCTTGACCCGGAAGACACAGGTCAGACCGGAGGGCAGCTTGTCGTCGTGCCACGGCCAGGTGACGTCGTAGTCCGACAGCCCTTCGAGCGTGGGGATGTCGGGCCCAGGAGAGGGCGCAGTCACCTTTCCCGCCCCAGCGCCTTGCGGATCCCGCGGCGCGCGCTCGCCGGCACCATCCGGCGGACGCCGTGCGGCACCCGGTCGACGCCGCTCCTCGTCGTCGACGGAGCGGGGAGCTGCGCCAGGCCGTCACGGTGGGCAGCCAGCGCGGTCGACTGCGCGATCGCCTCCGCCTCGTCGTACAGCTCGGCGTACGCCGTCCGCAGCTGGTCGAGCACCACGTGCACCTCGGGGGTGTCGCCGTCGTCGTCGGCCAGCCGGTCGAGGTGCTGCCAGCTCTCCTCGGCGATCTCGCGCAGCCGCGGCGGCACCTCGATGTCGTCCCAGGTCAGCTGCACGCGGCGCAGGCCGGGGTCGACGAACGCGTGCACGGCGCGGATGTCGTTGGCCGACGCGGACTGCACCGCGGCCAGGTCGAAGGCCCGACCGATCCCGAACAGCGGCACCGTCCAGTCCGTGAGGAGGTCGCCGTAGCGGACGAACGCGCGGGCCGAGCCGCGGGTGCCGCGCTCGGTGTGCAGCATCATGTTGACCCAGGCGGCGGTGCGGTTGACCTCGCCGAACTTGGATCCGTAGTGCTGCTGCTTGCTGCCCACCACCTCGGTCACCGGCCGCAGCATCGTGACGTACGCCGGCGTCGCATCGCAGCGCAGCGCCGCCGAGCGCCACAGGCCCATGAACCACGCCAGTCGCGGGTCCTTGATCACCAGCTCGGGCCCTTCCGCGAACTGCGGCTCGAGCCACTCGTGCAGGCGCTGCCGCAGCGGCTCGAAGGTGCTGAGCTTGCCGGACTCGAACCACGCCGACGGCCGGGCGTCGCTGACCTGCACGTTGCAGCGCTTAAGCAGCTCGTCGTGGAAGTCGACCACCCACTGCGGCTCGCCGAAACCCTTGGGGTTGGTGTCGTCGGCCTGCACCTCCGGCTGAGGCACGTGCATGCCGAGGGTCTGCAGCGCCCCGGACATCGTGCTGGTGCCACTACGACCGGAGCCGACCACGAAGACGACCCGGCGCTTGACGGGCAGCTCCCCAGGGGTCGTCGACGACATGCCCGACAGGTTAGTGGGCGGGGCCGAGTGCGGCAGCGCGGGAGTTGAGGTAGCGCTGCTCCGGGATGCTCGTGGTCAGCCGGGCCGCGGTCCGGTAGGCCTCGAGCGCCTCCGCCTCGCGGCCGGCCATTTCCAGCAGGTGACCGTGTACGGCGTGGGTCCGGTGGTGCCGCTGCATCGTTTCGTCCTCGAGCAGGCCGTCGACGATCACCAGGCCGGCGGGCGCGCCGTCGCACATCGCGACCGCGACGGCCCGCCCGAGTGTCACCGCCGGGCTCGGCGCGACCTGCTCCAGCATCCGGTAGAGCGTGGCGACCTGCAGCCAGTCGGTCGCATCGGCGCTCTCCGCCTCCGCGTGCACGGCCGCGATCGCCGCCTCGAGCTGGAACCGGCCGACCAGACCGCGCGGCAGGATCGTCTCCAGGATCGCGACGCCCTCCCGGATCTCGGCCTCGTCCCAGATCGACCGGTCCTGGTCGGCAAGACGCACCAGGTCGCCGTACGCGTCGGTGCGGGCCGGGGTGCGGGCGGCGGTGAGCAGCATCAGGGCCAGCAGCCCGGCAGCTTCGTCGTCGTCGGGGAGCCGGGCGGTCAGCTCACGGCAGAGCCGGATGGCCTCACGGGTCAGCGAGACGTCGACGAGGTGCTCGCCCCCGCTGCTGGTGTAGCCCTCGTTGAAGACGAGGTAGAGGACATGGCGGACGGCGCCCAGCCGACCGGCCAGCTGGTCGGCCGGCGGCTCCTCGAAGCGCGCGCCTGCGGCTCGGAGCGTGGCCTTCGCTCTGCTGATCCGCTGGGCCATCGTCGCCACCGGCACCAGGAACGCCGCCGCGATCTGCTCGGTGGTGAGGCCGCCGACGGCGCGGAGCGTCAGCGCCACCTGCGACGCGGTGGTCAGCGCGGGGTGGCAACAGAGATACAACAGGTGCAGGGCGTCGTCCGGCTCGGTCGGCGGCGGAGCCTCCTCGCGCACGGCGACCCTCGCCTCGCGCGCATCGCGCGCCAGCTCGCTGCGGAGCCGGTCGACCAGCCGTCGGGAGGCGACCCGGATCAGCCACCCGCGCGGCTGCTCGGGCACCCCGTCGCGCTCCCACTGCCGGGTCGCGTCGAGCATCGCGTCGGAGAGCGCGTCCTCGCAGGCGTCGAAGTCGCCGTAGCGGCGGACCAGCGCGCCGAGGACGTGCGGTGCCTCGCGGCGCCACACGTCCTCGAGCGTCTGCTTACTGATCGTCGCCGCCCGGCCCCATCGACGGGCGCAGCTCGATCGTGTCGCCCGGGCTCGCGAACTGCACCGCGATCTCCTCGGCGCGCTCCCGGCTGGCGACATCGATCAGGAAGAAGCCCGCCAGGTGCTCTTTCACTTCGGAGTAGGGACCGTCGGTGGCCAGCGCGGTGCCGTCGTCCCAGCGGTAGATCCGCGAGGTCGACGGGTCACCGAGCGCCTCGCCCGTGACCAGCTCGCCGTCGGCGTGCAGCTGGGTCAACAGCTCCTCGAACTCCCGGTCCATCCGTGCCTGCTCCTCGGCCGGAAGTGCCTGGAACGCCGGGTTGTAGCTGCCGGTCGGGTGTCCCCACGGCTGCGGGTTGGAGTGGATCAGGATGACGTACTTCATGGCTGCTCCTCGGTGTCGATGTCATCGTGCCTCGCGGCACTGTCACCGGTACGTCGGAGCTGATCGGCGGATCTCGACAAGCTCGATCACCCGGATGACTGGGCGGCGATCAGGTCGGCGTACCACTGGAAGGAACGCTTGGGCGTGCGGACCTGGGTGTCGTAGTCGACGTGGACCAGGCCGAAGCGCTGGGTGTAGCCCTCGTTCCACTCGAAGTTGTCCATCAGCGACCACGTGTAGTAGCCGCGTACGTCGACGCCGCGCTGGATCGCCTCGGCTACTGCGCGCAGGTGGGCGTCGAGGTAGTCGATGCGGGGCTGGTCGTCGACGACGCCGTCGGCGTCCGGGCCCATGCCGTAGGAGCAGCCGGACTCGGTGATCATGATCGGCGGCAGGGCGGCCCGGAACCGCGCGCGGAACATGATCAGCCACTCCCGCAGCGCGTCGGGCACGACCGGCCAGTCGAAGTCGGTGGTCGGGTAGCCGACCAGCTCTCGGAACTCGAACGGCATCTCGGCCTCTTCGGGAGCCGCACCGATCTTCATCGGGTTGTAGTAGTTGACGCCGTAGAAGTCGAGCGGCTGCCGGATGGTGGCGAGGTCGCCGGTGCGCACCACGTCCTCCAGTAGCGGCCAGAGGTCGGCGGGGTAGCGGCCGAGCAGCATCGGCTCGAGGAACATGCCGTTCCACATCGCGTCGAACAGCTTGGTCGCGCCGACGTCGGCCGGCTCGTCGCTGGCCGGCCACATCGGAGCGTGGTTGTTGGCGCAGCCGACGCTGGTCGCGCCGGCCTCACGCAGCGCGATCGCCGCGCGGCCGTGGGCCACCAGCAGGTGGTGGGCGACCGGGAGCGCATCGAACATCAAGGTCCGCCCCGGCGCGTGCATGCCGATGCTGTAGCCGAGCATGGTGACCACGTTGGGCTCGTTGACCGGGATCCAGTGCTCCACGCGGTCGGCGTACCGCTCCCCGACGATCGCGGCATAGTCGGCGAACCGGTCGATCGTCGAGCGGTTCAGCCAGCCGCCGTCGTCCTCGAGCGCCTGGGGCAGGTCCCAGTGGTACAGCGTCGCCATCGGCTGTACGCCGGCGGCCAGCAGCTTGTCGATCAGGCGGTCGTAGAAGTCGAGCCCGGCGGCGTTGGGCTCCCCCCTTCCCGACGGCTGGATCCGCGGCCACGCGATCGAGAAGCGGTAGCCGGGTGCCCCCAGCCGCTTCAGCAGCGCCACGTCCTCGTCGAGCCGGTGGTAGTGGTCGCACGCCACCTCACCCGACGAACCGTCCTTGATCCGGCCCGGCTGTGCGGTGAAGGCGTCCCAGATGCTCGGGCCCCGGCCGTCCTCCGAAATCGCCCCTTCGATCTGGTACGCCGCGGTGCTGGTGCCGAAGCGGAAGCCCGGCGGGAGCTGTGGGTACTGCACCGGCACAATCTTGCCTGTGACAGTCGAGATTCTCAGGCGTTCGGACCGGTTCGTGGAGCGCGCGGAGGGACGGGTGACCCATCACTCGTTCTCGTTCGGCGAGCACTACGACCCGGAGCGTCTCGGGTTCGGGCCGATGGTCTGTCATGACGACCACCTCTTAGGGTCCGGCCGCGGCTTCGACACCCATCACCACAGCGATCTGGAGATCGTGACCTGGGTCGTCTCCGGTGCCCTGCGGCATGTCGACTCGAGCGGATCCACCACGGTCGTCGAGGCCGGCTCTGTCGCCGTCCTCTCCACCGGCGACGGCGTCGACCACTCCGAGCACGCCACCGACGACCGGGCCGTGCCGGTTCATCCAGATGTGGCTGAGGCCCGGTGAGGGCGACCCCGAGCCCGGCTACACCGTGGCGCCGGCGACCATCCCGACCAACGAGCTGGCCGTGATCGCTCAGCCCCGGCCGGACGCCGTGCTGTTGGCCGGCCGGCTCGACGGGCGCGGATCCATCGCACTGCCCGCGGCCCCGCAGGTGCACGCGTTCGTCGCTACCGGCGCGCTGCTGCGGTCGTCGCTGGCCGCGCCACTCGCTGCCGGTGACGCGTTCCTGATGACCGACGAGCCGTCGTACACCGTGACGGCGGGCGTGCCCACCGGCCTGTTGGTCTGGACGTTCGGCTGAGGGCTACCGGTTGTTGCTTCCCGATGGCCAGCCCCAGATGAAACAGCTGCGATTGGCTCCTGCGAGCAACCGCCGCCCCTCCATTGCTTCGAACCAGCTACCTGGTTTCGTGAGAGTGAACCTGGTGGATCCGTCCGGACCTGGACCGACGCTCGTGGCGTCGGCGCCGAACGCGACGAATCCGCACATCGTGGCCACGAAGGGCATCGGCCCGAACGTTTCGATACGACTGGCGATGAGGATGCGCCCGTAGAGATGCAGTGCCCAACCTCTGCCCATGGCCTCTTCGAGGGATCTCCGGCCCTGCGCAACGGCAAATGGCCGGGTTCGCGCGATCCGTCCGACAAAAAGGCCGAACGGACAGGCGTCGTCCACGGAACTGGCGGCCAGGGGTGACCGGGCCGCGAGACCGCGGACGCGATCATCGTCGTACAACAAGGCGCCGGCCGTGCGTACCGCTTCGCCAGCGAACCCCGCGAGAAGGAGTCTCCGTGACTCCTCGCGACCAAGCCCTGCTTCCCTCAAGATCTCCGACGCTTTTCGTCCGCTCACCAGCATGCCGGTGGACGCTAGTGCGGCGAGCGCACAGAGCGGGAGTCCAGCTCCGGCACCTGTGGACGGCCGTGGACGCGGCCAGGGCATACCGCTCTACGGGCGCTAGGGGATTGGGGCCAATTGGCCCCAATCCCCTAGTGGCCGCAGGTGCCTACCGCGCGGCGATCGGGTAGAACCGTGGGGGCCACGTCAAACGAACCAAAGGGATCCCGATGCAGAGCGAGCTGTTCGACCAGTCCAACCAGGAAGTCCAGGCCACCCAGCGCTTCGCGCAGCAGAACTCGCAGCTGCTGCGGGTCGTGCTCGGCGACGACGTGCTCGCGGTGAAGGGTTCGATGGTGGCCTTCCAGGGCCAGGTCGAGTTCACCCACGAGAAGGCCGGCAGCGTCGGCAAGCTGCTGAAGAAGATGGTCACCTCGGAGGACAACCCGCTGATGCGGGTGAGCGGGCAGGGCGAGGTGTTCTTCGCCAACGAGGCCGGCTACATCTTCCTGGTCGAGCTCACCGGCGACGCGCTCAGCGTCAACGGCCGCAACCTGCTGGCCTTCGACTCGTCCCTGGAGTGGGACATCAACCGGGTCAAGGGCGCGGGCATCCTGGCCGGCGGTCTCTTCAACACCACCGTGCACGGCCAGGGCACGGTCGCACTGTGCACCGTCGGCAAGCCGGTGCTCCTCGACTGCTCGCAGCAGCCGACGTACGTCGACACCCAGGCCTGCGTCGCCTGGTCGGCCAACCTGGTGCCCCAGGTGGTCAACAGCATGAAGATGTCCTCGCTGATCCGCGGCGGCTCGGGCGAGGCCTTCCAGTACGCCTTCCACGGCCCGGGCTTCGTCGTCGTCCAGCCCTACGAGTGGAAGCCGGTCAACACCCAGACCAGCTGACGGGGCTCAGGCGATGATCGAGAGCGCCGCCGGCAGGACCTCGACCACCGCTGGGGCCTCGCCGAGACCGGGGAGTACGCCGAGCGCCTCGCCGTCTCCACCGACCGGCACCGGCACGCGGGCGGCCGCCCGGATCTCGACCCGGCGCCCCTGCAGCACGGTGACCTCGGGCAGGTCGATGTGCTTGCCGTCGTAGACCTTGGGCAGCGAGCGGATCAGGTCGAGCTTGCCGGCGGCCTCGATCACCACGACATCGAGCAGGCCGTCGTCGATCACGGCGTCGGGGGCGATCTTCATGCCCTTGCCGTAGTAGGCGGAGTTGGCGACCACCACGTTGGCGGCGAGGTAGTCGCGGGTCTCGCCGTCGACGGTCACCTGGTAGCGCGCGGGCCGGTAGGTCGCGAGCGCGCGGACGGCGGCGTAGGGGTACTGCAGCTTGCGCGGCAGCCAGTGCACCCGGTCGACGATCTCGCCCGCGCGCGCGTCGACGCCGGAGTAGACCGAGCCGGCGACGCGGCGCTCGGGAGCACCGGGGAGCGTGTAGGAGATCAGGTCGACCTTGCGTACGTCGGCCTCCAGGAGCAGCGTGGCCTGCTCGGCCGGGTGCTCGGGAAGGCCGAGCATCCGGGCGAAGTCGTTGCCGCGGCCGGCCGGGAGCACGGCGAGCGTGCCGCCGGCAGTCGACACGGCGCCGGCCAGCGACGAGAGCATGCCGTCGCCGCCGACCGAGACGACCACGTCGCCGCGGTCGAGTGCCTCGGCCACCAGGCCGCCCATCGCCTTCGGGCCGGGCGAGTAGGTGACGTCGACGGTCGAGCCCGCCTCGCGCAGCAGCCGGGCGACAGGCACGACCGCCTCGGGCGCCGCACCGCCGCCGGAGGACGGGTTGACCAGGAACGTGAACGACCTCGTCACGGGATCAGCACCCCCGGGTTGAGGATGCCGGTGGGGTCGAGGTCGGCCTTGACCGCGCGCAGCATCGAGGCGCCGAGCTCGCCGATCTCCGCGGTCAGCCACGGCTTGTGGTCGGTGCCGACGGCGTGGTGGTGGGTGATCGTCGCGCCGGCGGTCACCATGGCGTCGCTGGCCGCGACCTTCGCCGCCTGCCACTGGGGCAGCGGGTCCGCGCTCTCCTTCGCGGCGACCGTGAAGTAGAGCGAGCAGCCGGTCTCGTAGACGTGGGAGATGTGGCAGAGCACGATCGTGCCCTCGCCGAGCGAGGTCTCGAGCGCGGTCTTCACGCCGGCGTACAGCGCCTCGCGGTTGGACCAGAACGTCGCGGTCTCCAGGGTCTCGACGAGCACGCCGACGTCGAGCAGCGAGTCGCGCAGGTAGGGAGCGTTGAAGCGGCCGTGCGCCCAGGCCTGACCGGGCTCCTCGCCGAGGCAGGTGCCGCCGAGGTCGGTGAGTACGGCGGTGACCGCGGCGCGCTTGGCGGCGTTGGCGGCCGGCTCGCCCTCGTAGCCGGCGATCATCAGGCAACCGCCGTGTCCAGAAATGTCAGTACCGTCCGCGCCGATCTCGGTGGGGCGCGCGAGGTTGATCGAGGTCTCGGCCTCGTCGGAGAGCCGGATCACGGTCGGCAGCAGGTTGGCCTGCGCGAGGGTGCGCATGGCATCGGCACCCGGCCGCGAACGACGGCCAGCGCCATCCCTCGTAGACCTTCTCGGCGGGCAGCTTGCGGACCCGGACGGTGACCTCGGTGATCACGCCGAACGCGCCCTCCGAGCCGAGGATCAGCTGGCGCAGGTCGGGCCCGGCCGCGTTGGAGGGCGAACTGCCGAGCCGCAGCTCGCCGCGAGGCGTGGCGACCCGCAGGGCCACCACCAGCGCGTCGAACCGGCCGTAGCCGGCGCTGGCCTGGCCGCTGGACCGGGTGGCGGCGAAGCCACCGATCGTGGCGTACTCGAACGACTGCGGATAGTGACCGAGCGTCAGCCCCTCCGCCGCCAGCAGCGCCTCGGCCTCGGGGCCGCGCAGGCCCGGCTCGAGCACCGCGGTCATGGAGGTGTGGTCGACGGCGAGCAGGCCCTTCATCCGGATCAGGTCGAGCGAGACCAGGCCGGCGTAGCCCTCGCGCCGGGCGACCAGCCCGCCGGTGACAGAGGTGCCACCGCCGAACGGCACGACCGCCAGGTGGTGCTCGACGGCGAAGGCGAGCACGGCCGCCACCTCGTCGTGGGTGCCGGGCCGGACCACGGCGTCGGGTGCGTCGGACAGGTCGCCCGCGCGCTGCCGGAGCAGGTCGGGCGTGGACTTGCCGCGGGTGCGCAGCCGGCGGGCCTGGTCGTCGGTGAGCACGTGGTCGGCGCCGAGCAGGTCGCGCAGACCCTCGACGAGCTCGGGCGCGAGGCCGGACTCCGGGAGCTTGACGTCCTCGACGGCGGGCCGGTTGTCGAGGCCGAAGACCATCTCGATCAGGCCGCGAGCGGCGTCCGGGAGGTCGGTGGCGGCGTCCGGGTTGCCCCAGCGACTGGGGTGCATCTCGGTCTGTACGAAGGTGCTCATGTGTTACAGTGTGACACATGACGTCACTTCGTCACAACAGCGAACCCCGGGACGACTATCTCGATGCCGCCCGGGCCTGCATCCTCGACGTCGGCTGGCGGCGTACGACGCTCACCGAGGTCGCGCGCCGGGCCGGCGTCTCGCGGATGACCATCTACCGCACCTGGTCCGACATGCCGCAGCTGCTCGGCGACCTGATGACGCGGGAGTGGACCGGGGTGGTCGAGGCCGCCGTCGCTGACCAGGACGACATCACGTCGTCGGTCGACCGGCTGGCGGCCAGCATCATCGGCACGGTGCGGGTGCTGCGCGACAACGAGCTCTTCGTCCGCATCATCGAGCTCGACCCGGAGCTGATCCTCCCCTACCTGCTCGCGCGCAGGGGCCGCTCGCAGGACCTGATCCTCGACCTGACCGAGGAGGCGATCCGCGCCGGCCAGAAGCTCGACGAGATCCGCGCCGGCAATCCTGTCGCCATCGCGCGCGGCCTGCTGCTCGCCGCCCATGGCTTCGTGCTGTCGACCCACACGATGGTCGACGACCAGGTCACCGAGGCCGAGCTCGACGCCGAGCTCGGCGTGCTTCTTCGACAGGCCCTGCTGCCATGACGGCCACGCGGATCACCCCCGGCCTGGTCGACGCGCCCTCCGAGGTCGACGTCGTCGTGATCGGGCTCGGCGTCACCGGCGCCGGTGTCGCCCTCGACGCGGTCAGCCGCGGCCTGTCGGTGCTCGCCGTCGACGCCCACGACCTGGCGTTCGGCACCTCGCGCTGGTCGTCGAAGCTGGTGCACGGTGGCCTGCGCTACCTGGCCAGCGGCCAGGTCGGCATCGCGCACGAGAGTGCCGTGGAGCGGGGCATCCTGATGGAGGTCACCGCACCCCACCTGACCCACGCGATGCCGATCATGGTGCCGGTCAACTCGTCGATGTCGCGGTTCGGCGCCTTCTTCGCCCGCGCCGGCCTGATGGCGGGCGACGTGCTGCGCCGCAGCGCCGGCACCGAGTCGGAGACCCTGCCGCGACCACGCAAGCTCTCCGCCACCGAGGTGATGCAGCTGGCGCCCCGCGCTGCGCTCGGCCGGCCTCCGCGGCGGACTGCTCTCCTGGGACGGTCAGCTCGAGGACGACGCCCGACTGGTCACGACGATCGCCCGCACCGCGGCCTCGCTCGGTGCGGAGGTGCGCACCCGCGCCCGGGTGGTCTCGGCCACCGGCAAGGGCGTGGAGCTCCGCGACGAGCTCTCCGGCACGCTCCACAGCGTGCGGGCCCGCACCGTCATCAACGCGACCGGCGTCTGGGCGGGCGACCTCGTCGAAGAGGTCAACCTCCGCCCCAGCCGCGGCACCCATGTCGTGCTGCGCAAGGAGACCCTGCCCGGGCTGTCGGTGTCGGTGTTCGCGCCGATCCCTGGCGAGTCCAACCGCTTCGTGCTGGTGCTGCCGCAGCCCGACGGCACCATCTACGTCGGCCTCACCGACGAGCCCGTCGTGGGCGCGGTGCCCGACGTGCCGGAGCCGACCGAGCCCGAGATCGGCTTCCTGCTCGACGTGGTCTCGGCGGCCTTCGCTCGTCAGCTGCACCGCTCCGACGTCATCGGCGCGTACGCCGGCCTCCGCCCGCTGCTCGACACTGCTGAGGGCTCCACCGCCGACCTGTCCCGCAAGCACGCGGTGCTCACCAGCACCACCGGCGTGGTCACGATCGTTGGCGGCAAGCTGACGACGTACCGGCAGATGGCCGAGGACGCCGTCGACGCGGCCGTGGCCCACGCCGCGCTGCCTGCTGGCCCGTGCCGCACCAAGGAGCTGCCGCTGCTCGGCGCGGCCTCCCGCCCGGAGCTGGCTGCGCTCGAGCTCCCGCCCCGCCTGGTCCGCCGCTTCGGCACCGACGCGGAGCTCGTGCTCATCAACGCTCGTGAGGTCACCGGCCTGCAGGACGACGAGCTGCTCGCCCCGGTCGCCGACGACATCCCGGCCACGCTCGCCGAGCTGGTCTTCGGCGTGACCCACGAGGGTGCTGCCGACGTCGACGACCTGCTCGACCGGCGTACCCGGATCGGCCTGGTGCCCGTCGACCGCGAGCGCGCCGTCGCCACCGCCCAGCGCGCGCTGGCCCTCGCCGGGCGCCCCGCAAGAACTGGGTAGAAATCGGTCAACCTCCGATGAGTTTCTGCCGCGGGGCTGGTCTACCCCTCTGACGGCGGGGCAGACTGACGAGGCAGGAGCAGGCCCATGACGGCACTCGAAACCGAGCAAGGGACGGCGACAATGACGACGGAGATCTCGGGACAGGTCGAGGACTCGACGGCCGAGCTCACCGACTTCGACACCCTGACCACGCGCTATCAGCGCGAGCTGCTCGCCCACTGCTACCGGATGAGCGGCTCGGTGCACGAGGCCGAGGACCTGGTGCAGGAGACGTTCCTGCGCGCCTGGAAGGCGAGCGCCGACTTCCAGGGTCGCTCCTCGGTCCGCACCTGGCTCTACCGCATCGCCACCAACGTCTGCCTGACCAACCTCGAGGGCCGTCCCCGCCGCCCGCTGCCCGCCGGCCTCGGCACGTCCGACTCGATGGCCGGTGACGCCCTCGAGCAGAACCACGAGATCGCCTGGCTCGAGCCCGTGCCCGACGCCGCCGTCGTGGTCGAGGAGCGCGACTCGATCCGGCTCGCGTTCGTCGCCGCCCTCCAGCACCTGCCCGCCCGCCAGCGCGCCGTGCTCATCCTGCGCGACGTGCTCCGCTGGTCGGCCGCCGAGACCGCCGAGGCGCTCGACACCACCACCGCGGCGGTCAACTCCGCCCTGCAGCGTGCCCACGCCCAGATGCAGGAGCGCGGCCTCACCGAGGACACCGTCGAGGCCAACCTCACGCCCGAGCAGGAGGTCCTGCTCCAGCGCTACGTCGAGGCCTTCTGGCGCAAGGACATCAACGCCATCGTCACGATGCTGACCCAGGATGCCGTGTGGGAGATGCCGCCGTTCGTCGGTTGGTACGTCGGCCCGCAGACCATCGGCGAGCTCATCGACACCAACTGCCCCGGCGGCGTCCACGACATGCCGATGATCGCCACGACGGCGAACGGCCAGCCGGCGTACGGCCTCTACATGCGCACCGCCGACGGCTCCTTCCAGCCGTTCCACCTGCAGGTGCTCGAGCTCGAGGGCGGGCAGGTCAAGCACGTGGGGGCGTTCTTCGACCACTCGCTGTTCGAGAAGTTCGGGCTGCCGACGCAGTCTCCCGGCCGACTACACACCCGAGACCTCCGGCGGGCAGTGATGCCGGCGCACAGCGAGCTCGATCTGGCGATCGAGCTCCTCGATCGCGCGCTCGGCTACACGCGCGGGATCCTCGCGGAGCTCGAGAGCTGCCGACCCCGCCCTCTCCCGGCGTACGCCGTGCAGTGAGTGGGACCTCGGCCAGCTGCTCGCCCACATGGAGGACGCCCTCGACGCGTTCTCGGAAGGGGCGGACGGAGCGGTGTCGCTCGAGCCCCGGATCCCCGTCGCCGCCCGCACCGAGGCGCTGCGCCAGAAGGCCTGCGCCCTGCTCGGCGTATGGAGCAGCGAGCGCCCGGACGTGATCGCGATCGGCGACCAGGTGGCGCCCGCGTCGGTCGTCGTGGTGGCTGCCGCGCTGGAGATCACCGTGCACGGCTGGGACGTCGCCCAAGCCATCGGCACGCGGCGACGCCCGATCCCCGAGGCGCTGGCCGCCAGCCTGCTGCCGGTCGCCGACGCCCTGGTGTCGCCGCACGACCGCGGGCTCGCTCTTCGAGCCCGTGCTCGAGGTCGATGACGACGGCTCCGCGGAGGACCACCTGCTGGCCTACCTCGGCCGACACCGGTCTATTCCACCTGCGTCGTTCGAGGTCAATCGCGGTACGGGGCCTCCGCTGGCTTCGTAACCTGACCGCCATGCAGGTCATCGGGGGGCGCGGCGCCGCTGTCGCGCGACTGAACGTGGCCTGCGCCCTGCTGCGCGCCGGCCAGGTGCTCGTCGCCCTGCGCGAGCTGACCGAGGTGGCCGAGGACGCCGAGGCAGCCGACGCTCCAGGATGTCGACAAGGCGACGCTGCTCGCCGCCACTCGTCGACTGCCGGCTTGCCCGGGGACAGCTCACCGAGGCCGCGGCGCTGCGGGTCGAGCTCCTGCCGCTCGCCGCAGCTCGACGGCGTGGCCGGCGCCATCGCCACCTTCTCCCTGGCCGAGCTGGCCGCCGTGCTCGGCGACCCGGAGCACGCCATCCCGCTCTACCTGGCCGCGGGCGAACGCGCCGGTGGGCTGCCCGTGCCGCCGGACGTCGCGCCGTGGCGGGCGGGTGCGGTGCTGACCATGGTGCGCACCGGTCGCCGCGACGTGCGGCAGCTCGCGGTCGAGCACCACGAGGAGGCGGTCCGCTCCGGTTCGCCGTACGCCGTCTCGATGTCGCTGCGCACCCTGGCCAACGCCGACGCGGTCGGACAGCGGCTGCAGCTGCTGCGCGACGCGCGGGCCGCTCTTACCGGCGTCATCGCCAGCCGGCTGGCCGCCCAGATCGACACCGACATCGCCGGGCTGCTGATGCTCGGCTCCCAGCCCAGCGACGAGACCGAGGCGGTCGAGCTGCTGCGGGGCGCCGAGCTGTACGCCGGCCAGCAGGAGCTGTGGCCGCTGCAGAGCCGGGTCCGCCGGCTGCTCGAGCGGCTCGGCGAGACGCCGCATCCGGCGCAGACCGAGGCCGTCGCCTCGCTGACCCAGGCGGAGCTGCGGGTGGCCGGGCTGGCCGCCGACGGCCTCACCAACCGGCAGATCGCCGAGCACCTCGTGGTCAGCGTCAAGGCGGTCGAGTGGCACCTGTCGCGGGTCTACCGCAAGCTCGGCATCCGTTCGCGGCAGGGGCTGGCGCCGACCCTCGGCACCGCTGTCTGACCATAGACTCCGGCGCATGGGCGACCGGACCACGCACACCGTGCTTCCGATGGGCGGGCGCGACCCGTCCGAGAGCCACCGGGCGGCGACACCGCTCGAGCTGCTCTTCGACCTGACCTTCGTGATCGCGTACGGCGCGGCCGCCGACCAGCTGGCCGAGCAGATCGCGCACCACCACACCAAGGAAGGCCTGATCGGCTTCGGCTTCGCGATCTTCGCGGTGACCTGGGCCTGGATCTTCTGGACCTGGTTCTCGTCGGCCTACGACACCGACGACTGGATCTACCGGCTGCTGACCATGGTGCAGATGGTCGGCGTGCTGATCCTCGCGCTGGGGCTACCGGCGATGTTCGAGTCGCTGGTCGAGGGCGACCACGTCGACAACACGGTGATGGTGATCGGCTACGTCGTGATGCGGGTGCCGATGCTCCTGCAGTGGTGGCGGGCCAGCCTGCAGGACCAGGGCCGGCGCCGGCTGTGCCAGGTCATGATGCTCACGATCCTGCTGTCCCAGATCGCGTGGTGCCTGCTCGTCTTCGCCGAGCTGTCCGTCGGGGTGTTCTTCATCGTGATCATCCCGCTGGCCTTGCTCGAGCTCGCCGGCCCGGTCCTCGCCGAGACCCGCTACGGCGGCACGCCGTGGCACCCGCACCACATCGCCGAGCGCTACGGCCTGCTGGTGATCATCACCCTCGGCGAGGGTCTGCTCGGCACGGTGATCGCGCTGCGCTCGGTGATCGCCGACGGCTGGTCGGTGGACGCTGCCGTGCTCGGCTTCGCCGGCACCGCGATGATCTTCGGCCTCTGGTGGAGCTACTTCGTGATCCCGCACGGGCATCTGCTCCATGCCCACCGCGAGCGCTCGTTCGGTTGGGGCTACGAGCAGATGGTGCTCTTCGGCGCCCTGGTCGGCGTGGGCGCCGGCCTGCACGTGGCGGCGTACCACCTCGGCGACGACGAGTACCACGTGAGCGCGATGACCACGGTCTGGTCGGTCGCCATCCCGCTCGCCGTCTTCGGGCTCGCGCTCTACGGCCTCTACGCCCAGATCACCCGCACCCTCGACCCGTTCCACCTGGTGCTGATCATCGGCACCTTCGTGGTGCTCGCGGCCGGGGTCGTGATGGCCGCGGCCGGGGTGCCGATGGTGTGGTGCGTGCTGGTGCTCGCGCTGACGCCGTGGGTGTCGGTCGTCGGCTACGAGGCGGTCGGGCACCGGCACAACGAGCGGGTGCTCGAGTCGCTGGAGCAGCACTGACGGGACCGGTGGCTGGGTGGTGGGGTGTTGCTGCTTCATCACGGGATGCAGACGAACCGCCGCTTCCCATGGTGAGCAACCCGTGGGAAGCGGAGACTGACCGACATACCATGATGAAGCAGCAACGGCTGGGGCCAGGGTGACTGGCCGACAGCCACCGGGGCCTCAGGACACCAGGTCAGCCGAAGAGTCGTTCTCGTCCTCCGTGTCGCGGAGCGGGTGGGCGAGCTCGTCGGCGGGGAGCTTGGCGAGCACGATCGCCAGCGCCGCGAAGACACCCGGGGCGATGCCGGCGATGAAGAACGTCATCCGCAGGCCGATCGCCTCCGACACCGGGCCGGCCAGAGCCATCGACACCGGCATCAGGCTGATCGAGACGAAGAAGTCGAGCGAGGCGACGCGGCCCAGCATGTGCGGCGGGACCCGGCGCTGGAGCAGCGTGCCCCAGATGACCATCGGTGCCGAGAAGCAGACGCCGAGCACGAACGCGGCTACGACGACCTGCCACACCGCGGTGGCCACTCCCATCGCGATGAACGGCAGGCAGCCGACGCCCCACAGCATGTTCATCCAGGTGAGGTAGCGCCGCGGCATCTTCATCGACGCCATCGCCAGCGAGCCGACGGCGCCGCCGATGCCGAAGGCCGCGAGCACGAACGCGTGGTCGCCCGGCCCACCGCCGAGGCGGTCCTTGATCAGGAACGGCATCAGGACCTCGAGCGGGCCCATCATCACCAGGATCATCAACGAGGCGAACAGCAGCGTGGCCAGCAGCCACGGCGTGCGGACCATGTAGACGAAGCCCTCGCCCATGTCGCGGAACGCCGAGGTGATCGCGTTCGTGGGCGGCGCCTCGGGGTCTACCTCGCGGCGGACCGGGGTCTTGGGGACCGCGGTCAGCGCGACCCATCCCGCCACGGAGACGCCGGCAGCCAGCAGGATCGCTGCGCCCGGGGAGACCGCACCGATCACGACGCCGGCCACGCCGGGCCCGATGGCCTGACCGATGGTCGGGCGCACCATGCCCTCGAAGCCGTTGACCGCCATCAGGTCCGACTCGGGCACCAGCGACGGGAGCCACGCGGAGTAGGCGGGGTAGTAGAACGCGAAGCCCATGCCGGTCACGAACGAGACCGCGGCCAGGTGCCAGACCTGGGTCGCGTCGGTCAGGGACAGGGTGGCGACCAGGCCCATGCCGGCCGCCTCGACGGCAGCCACGACGAGCAGGATCGACTTCTGCGGCACCCGGTCGGCGACCACGCCGCCGAGGAGGGCCGGCAGGATCACACCGACGGCCGCCGCGGTCGAGACGAACGACAGCTGGGCAGGCCCGCCACCGATCCGGATGACCTCCCAGACCAGGCCGACCACCCACAGCCCGGAGGCGAAGGTGCTGAGCACCAGCGCGACCGCCAGCTTGCGGTACGCCGCGTGGCGGAAGGGGGTGAGGGCGCGCGGCAGCTTGCGCCCACTCGGCCCGGTCGTCGGGCCGGACGCCGGTTCGGGTGTCGGCGTCGCCGCCGTCAGCTGCTCGGTCATCGGATCTCCTCGTACTCAGTCTGTAGGTGTGGACCGACAAGGTCGACCGAATTCATCGCTCACCCACCAGGAGCACCTTCCCGAGCGCCCGGCGGCCCTCGAGATCGGCATGGGCGCGCGCCGCGTCAGCCAGCGGGTACGTCGTCACCAGCGGCCGCCACTCCCCTTCGGCGACCTTGGCCACCGCCCGCTCGGCCAGCCCCTTGATCCCGCCGGGGAGCCCGAACATGCGAGGGCCGAGGCTCCAGCCCGCGGAGAGGCTGCGGCTCACCAGGTCGCCGCTGTCGAAGCGGGTCGGGGTGCCCGACGAGAACCCGAACATGACCAGTCGCCCGCCGGGTTGCAGCAGCTCCAGCGCGGTGCGTCCGAGGTCTCCGCCGACGCCGTCGTACACGAGGGTGACGCCACCGAACCGGTCGCGCACCTGGTCGGCCCAGTCCGGCTGCGTGTAGTCGACGACGAGGCTGGCGCCGAGGTCGGCGAGCGCCGCCGTCCGCTCGGCCCCACCGGCCGCGGCGACCACCTGTGCGCCCACCTTGAGCGCCGACTGCACGAGGAACCAGCCGAGCCCGCCGGCCGCCGACGGCACGAGCACCGTGTCGTCGGGGCGGGGCGGTTCGAGCTCGAGCACTCCGAGCGCGGTCCGGCCGGTGCCGAGGGCGGTGGCCCCGTCGGTGAGGCTGACGTGGTCGGGCACGGGGATCAGGTTGGCGACATCGGTGACCGCCTGGTCGGCGTAGCCGCCAGGCACCGGCCCGAGGTGCGCGACCACCCGGCGGCCGACCCAGGTCGCGTCGACGCCGGTGCCGACCTGGTCGACGACGCCGGCGACCTCGCGGCCCGGGATGGTCGGCAGCTCCGGCGACGGGAACGGGCCGGGCTCACCCCGACGGATCGCGGTGTCGACCAGGTGGACCCCGCTGGCTTCGACCGCCACCCGGACCTGGCCGTCGGCCGGGCTCAGGTCGGGCAGGTCGTCCAGGACCAGGTTGGTGGCGGGACCGAACTCATGGAGGCGAATGGCTTGCATGACCCCATTCGACAAGTTGAAGTTAACTTGAGGTCAAGCCAGCCACGTCATCGAGCGTCCATGCCCGTGCGTCAACGCCACTCCCAGTCCGTCGACGCCGAGCACGAAGTGCTCCGGCCGATCGGGATCCGAAGGCGCTGCAGCGGTCACCCTTGGGAGCACGCGACGCCCCTCGTTGCTGACCCAGTGACAGGCGCCGTCGGCGACGAGCTCGGCCATCAGGTCGTGGAAGCGTTCGCGATCCGGGTCCGCGAGGTAGGCGATCACCGCACTGTGGAACACCACGACCCGACCGTGCCGCGAGGCCCGCTCGACCTGGCCGGGCAGCCGGTCGAAGAGGTCGCCGGCCACGATCTCCGGCGGGTCGGCGCGGGCCACCTCGATGGCCCGCCGCAGCTGCGTCGCGACGGTCGTCGTGCTCGGGCCAGACCAGCATCGACAGCCACGCCATCTGGTCGGCGTCGGTCACGTCGAGCGGGTGCAGGTCGATCCCGCCGCGCCACGCGATCGTCGGCGGCGCAGGGGGCAGCTGCCCGGCACCGCGGACGGTGCAGCGCAGCGTCGGCGCAGCCGGACCCGCCGTGCGTACGCCGTCATCGGTCGCCCACTCGTAGCCCCACCGGTCGGGGAAGAGGCACAGGCCCGCGCTGGCGCCGACCTCGAGCAGGGAGATGGGTTCGCCGGCCGCGAGCATCGCGAACGCCGGCACCAGGGTCGCCAGCCGCCCGGCCTCGTTGGTCTGGGTGGCCCTCGCCAGGATCGTCGCGCGGATGCTGCCGTCGTCCGAGAGCAGCGCCTCGCGCAACCCGGCATACGGCCCGGGAGCCGGGACGTCGTGCCAGCGGGCGGCCGCGAACACCAGGTTCGGCTGCCGCTTGTCCTCCGGCAGCGTCTCCAGCCAGTGGCGGACCTCCGGGTCACCGGCCACCCCGAGCGCCCACTCCAGGAAGCAGGGAGAGTCGCAGTCCTGCGCGAAGTGCTCGTACAGCTCCTTGGCCGGCCCGCGGGTCTCCATCGACGGGGTCAGTCGGCAGCGATGGAGAGGTAGGTGAGGTCGAGGTACTCGTCGATGCCCTCGAAGCCACCCTCGCGGCCGAAGCCACTCGCCTTGACGCCGCCGAACGGCGCGGCGGCGTTGGAGACGAGGCCGGAGTTGACGCCGATCATCCCGAAGTTCATCGACTCGGCCAGCCGGATGGTCCGGGACAGGTCGCGCGTGTAGACGTACGACGACAGGCCGTACTCGGTGTCGTTGGCCCGCTCGACCGCCTCGTCCTCCGTCGCGAACGTCGTGATCGGCGCGACCGGACCGAAGATCTCCTCGACGTTGATCGCGGACTCGGCCGGCACGTCGAGCAGCACGGTCGGCTCGTAGAAGTAGCCCTCGCCGTCGGGCGCCTTGCCGCCGACCAGCACCTTCGCGCCGTCGTGCACGGCGTCGGTGACCAGCTGGCTCACCGACTCGACCGCCTTCTCGTCGATCAGCGGACCGACGTCGACGCCGTCGTCCTGGCCGCGTCCGAGCTTCAGCGCACCCATCTTCGCGGCCAGCTTCTCGCCGAACTCCTCGGCCACCGACTCGTGCACCAGGAAGCGGTTCGCCGCCGTGCAGGCCTCCCCCATGTTGCGCATCTTGGCGACCATCGCGCCGGTCACCGCGGCGTCCACGTCGGCATCGTCGAAGACCAGGAAGGGCGCGTTGCCGCCGAGCTCCATGCTCACCCGCTGCAGCTTGTCGGCCGCCTGCTTGACCAGGCTCTTCCCGATCGGGGTCGAGCCGGTGAAGCTCACCTTGCGCAGCCGGTCGTCGGCCATCAGGGTCTGGCCGAGCCCGCCCGCGTCGGACGTCGTCACGACATTGAGTACGCCGTCAGGCAACCCCGCCTCGCCAAGCAGGGCGGCCAGCGCCAGCATCGTCAGCGGGGTCTGCGAGGCCGGCTTGACCACCATCGTGCAGCCGGCCGCGACCGCCGGGCCGATCTTGCGGGTGCCCATGGCCAGCGGGAAGTTCCAGGGCGTGATGAACAGGCACGGTCCGACCGGCTTCTTCAGGGTCAGGATCCGGCTGCCGCCCGCCGGCGCCTTCATCCAGCGGCCGTGGATGCGCACCGCCTCCTCGGCGTACCACCGGAAGAAGTCGGCGCCGTAGGTCACCTCGCCCTTCGCCTCGGCCAGCGTCTTGCCCATCTCGAGGCTCATCAGCGCGGCGAAACCTTCGGCACGCTCGGTGAGCAGCTCGTAGGCGCGACGCAGGATCTCGCCGCGGTCGCGCGGCGGGGTGGCCGCCCATTCCGCCTGGGCGTCCACCGCGGCGTCGAGCGCGTCCATGGCGTCCGCGGCGGTGCCGTCGGCCACGTCGGTGATCACGGATCCGTCGGCCGGGTCGAAAACCTCGAGGCGTGCGCCCTGCTCGGCCTCCCGCCAGTCGCCGCCCACTAAGAGGTTTCTTTGGTCCGGGCCCAGCAAATCCAGTGCGCTCATGAGAATCACTCTTGCACCAGATTCGATCCCACCAAAAGGCTGACGAGACTTGTCCTAGGTCGTAATCTGTACCCGTCGTACTTCGGAGGGAGCACCTTGAAGTCGACTGAACCCCTCGCTGACCCCATGCAGCGGGGGGTTCGCTCATGCTCGGGGCCTAACGGGCCGCCCGGAGGAACGTCTCCAGGATGGGACCGGCCGTCTGCGAGCCGGATGCCCCTTCTTCCACGAACACCGCCACCGCCAGGTCGCCCTGCGCCGCGATCATCCAGGCGTGGGTGAGGATCGCGCCGTCCCGCTCGAACTCCGCCGTGCCGGTCTTCGCGATCACCGGCGGTCCGGGCACGTCGGCCAGCGCGGCCCCACTGCCGCTGGTGACCACGCCGCGGAGCATCGACTGGAGCGTGCTCGCCTCCTCAGGGGTCAGCGGCTTGTGGTCCGGCGCCTCGACCTCGACCCGCTGGAGCAGTCGCGGCACCACGAGCTCGCCCTGCTGCACCGACGCGATCACGGTCGCCATCACCATCGGCGAGGCGAGGATCTTGCCCTGGCCGATCATGTCGGCGGCGTTCTCCGTCTCGGTCTCGGGCCGCTCGACGCTGCCGAAGTACGCCGGGAACCCCAGGTCGTGGTCGATGCCCAGGCCCAAGGAGGCGGCCGCGTCGGCCAGGTCGGTGTCGCCAAGCCGGTCCCGCTCGGAGATGAAGGCGGTGTTGCAGGAGTGGGCGAGGGCGGTGCGGAAGGGGATCTCGCCGATCCCGCTGGAGGGGTAGTCGTCGTAGTTCTTGAAGCTCTTCCCGACCACGACGATGGTCGGCGTGCACGAGACGATCGACTCCGGCCCGAGGCCGGCCCGCAGCAGGGCCAGGCTGGTGACGCTCTTGAACGTCGAGCCGGGAGCCAGCTGGCCGTAGGTCGCCATGTTGTAGCCGTTGTTGCCCGGGCCGTTGGCCGCCGCGAGGATCGCGCCGGTGCTCGGGCGGATCGCCACGATCGCGCTGGCCGGACCCACCCCGGCGAGGGCCGACTCGGCGGCGAGCTGGAGGTCGAGGTCCATCGTGGTCTTGAGCGGCTTGCCGTTGCCGGCCTCGACCCGGAACAGCTCGCGCTCGCGGCCGTCGGAGGCGACCGCGTTGACCACCGCTCCGGGCGTGCCCTGCAGGTCCTGGTCGTAGCGCGCCTGGAGTCCGGACAGTCCGGCCTCGTCGCCGATCTCGTAGAGGTCGGGGTCCTCATCGATCATCTCGGCGGTGACCTCGCCGACGGTGCCGAGGATGGGCGCGGCGAAGCCGCGCGTGGGGCCGATCGGGATCTCGTCGGCGACGAGGAGCCCGCCGGGGATGTCGGCGTAGCCGCTGGTGACCTCGGCCGGCACCTCCTCCTGGCGGTAGACGATCGCCTCCACGAACGCCTTGTCGCCTGCGGCCTTCACCAGGGCGACGTACGCCGTCACGTCGATGTCGACCAGCTCGGCCAGGGCGCGGGCCGCGGCCGACACCCCGCTGTCGAGCTGTCCTTTGTCCAGGCCCACCCGGACCACGGGCCGGGCGGTGATCAGCGCCAGCCCGCCCGCGCCAGTGATGTCTCCGCGCCGCGGTGCGATCGGAGTGAGGTCGAGCACGGTGCCCTGGGTGAGACTGGGCTCGACCACCTTGCGGTGCCAGGTGACCTCCCACCGGTCGTCGGCGGAACGCGCCAGCTCGGCCTCGGACTCGTAGGTCCACTCCTCGCCCTCCGGCCCCACGGGCCAGGACCAGGCGAGGGTGGCGGTGGCCGCGTCGTCCTTCTCCTCCACCGACGCGACCTCGACCGTAGGGGTGATCTCACCCAGGTTCTCGACGGTCTTCGTGTAGAACGCGGTCACGTCCTCGGACGTCTCACCGGCGAAGCCGACACCCGAGAGGTCACCCGAGGCCAGCGCGGCCGCCAGCGTCTCCGCGGTGCCGTCGGCGCTCTCGAGGTCGGGTTCGTCGTCGCCCGAGCAGGCGGTCAGGCTGAGGACAAGGGTGGTGACGATGGCCCAGGCGGCCGGCCGAGATCGCATGCGTCGGTTCTACCAGCCGACACCGCCTGGACCATCGAGCGGCTCAGCTGAGCAGCGGGCTGATCAGCGGGGTGTAGCCGGAGGAGTGACCCAGGCGGTTGGGGTGGTAGCTCTCACCGATCGGGTTCGAGAGCCCGTTGAGCCATTCGGTGTCGTCGCAGACCGCGTGGCCGATGAACCGGCTGGTCGGGTTGGCGAACGTGAAGCCACGGGCACTCGCTGCAGCCGAGATCTTCGAGTTGATCAGGTCGGCCATCTGGTTCAGCCGCGTCTCCTCCGCCGGTGAGAAGAACGTCCCTGCGTTGCAGTCCTCACCGTTGAAGATCCGCGGGTAGCCGACGACCACGACCTTGGCGATCGAGGCGCGGCTGCGGATCGAGGAGTACAGCGTGTTGAGGCGACCGGGCAGCGTGTTGTTGATGAACGTCTGGGCGGTGTCGATCTTCCCGTTGCAGTTGCTGGCCCAACCCGGCAGAGCGCACTCGGTCAGCACGCTCGAGAAGCCCGCGTCGTTGCCGCCGACCGAGATGGTGACGAACCTGGTGGAGCTGGTCAGGGCGCCGAGCTGGTTGTTGGTGACCGTCGAGACGGTCGCGCCGGAGCAGGCCTGGAAGTTGAGCACGTAGGCCTTCTGGGCGGCGATCAGCTTCGGGTAGGCGTAGGTCGACCGCTGACAGCTGGTGCCGTCGCTGATGTAGGACCGGGTGCCGGTGCCGGAAGCGTAGGAGTCGCCGAGGGCGACGTAGGACTCACCGGCGGCCTGGGCCGGGGTGGTCGGTGCGAGAAGCGCAGCGAGCAGGGCGAGTGGAGCAGCGACGACGGCAAGGAGCCGGGAGCGAGCGAGCAACGTGACCTCCGAGGTATCCCCCATGGACACGCCACGGCAATGTGGCGCGGGTCACACTTAAGCCCTACTGGTGGGTAACTGTCTAGTGCTGTAGCTGGAAGCGGTGAGGCTTCCCTGCCAGCAGGTCCTCGACGCCCTCCCGGAAGCGGGGGCAGGTCGCGATGTCGTGGGCCCGGCAGTTCAGGGCGTGCTGGGTCATCGCCTGCGACCGGGCCATCTCGTCCATCCGCACGGCGAGGTCGTCGAGGTGCTGCTGCAGGATCCGGTGCCGGTCCGCGGAGTCCGAGTCGAGCAGCACCCCGATCTGCTCCAGGCTCATCCCGGCGGCCTTGCTGCGCAGGATCACCGCCACCCGCACCAGCTCGTCGCGGCCGTAGCGACGGCGACCCGCCGAGTCGCGCGCCGGCAGCAGCAGGCCGACGTCCTCCCAGTGCCGGAGCACGTGTGTCTCGAGGTCGAACCGTCCGGCGATCTCGCCGATCGACCACTCCAGCAAACTGTCACTTGACTTCATGTCAACATGAAGTCACATCCTTGCCGTAGACACAAGTTTTCAGCGGAAGGATGCACGATGACGACAACCATGAATATCGACCAGGGCCGGTACGACGCGGTCGTGATCGGCGGTGGCCCGGCCGGGCTGCAGGCCGCGCTCACCCTCGGCCGGATGCACCGCACGGTGCTGCTGCTCGACTCGGGCGAGTACCGCAACGCGCCGGCCGACCACCTGCACAACTTCGTCACGCACGACGGCACGCCGCCGGCGGAGTGGCGCGCGGCTGCCCGGGCCGACCTCGCGGCGTACACCACCGTCACGGTCTGCGACGCCACAGCCACGTGGGTGAAGGTCGAGGGCGACGAGGACTTCCGGGTCGAGCTCGCGGACGGCTCCCGGGTCGGCGCGCGCAGGCTCGTGCTGGCGACCGGCGTGCGCGACACGCTCCCGGACAAGCCAGGTCTCGCCGAGCTGTTCGGCACCGTGGCCGCGCACTGTCCCTACTGCCACGGTCACGAGTTCAGCGGCAAGCACGTCGCCGTGCTGGGCTCGGTGCTGCACACGGCCATGGTTGCGCTACTGGTGTCGCGGATCGCGTCGCGGCTGACCATCCTCGCCGACGGTGGCCGGCCCGACCAGGAGACCACCGACCTGCTGGCCCGGTCCGGGATCCCTGTCGATCTGCGAGAGGTCGCGGCGTTCGAGGCTACGGACGACGGAGCGGCAGCGGTCTTCGTCGACGGCACGAAGCTCGAGGTCGGCGGCCTGTTCGTGGCCACGACCTGGGGCCAGTCGGCGCCGTTCGCCGAGGACCTCGGTCTGTCGATGCTGGCCTCGGGCTGCATCGAGGTCGACGCGATGGGCCGGACCAGCCAGCCGGGGATCTACGCCGCCGGCGACCTCGCGCACACAGCCGCGCTGCCGATGCCCGTGTCGTCGGTGCTCAACGCCGCCGGGGCCGGCCAGGTGGCTGCCGCGTCACTCGACCGCGACCTGCTGATGCTCGACCACGGTCTGGTGCTGCCGGCGTAGCAAGAGGTCTCGTTGGTCGAGTAGGCCGAGCCCCTGGGCGAGGCCGTATCGAGACCTTGGTGGGTCAACGGAACCAGGCCACCGTCGGGCTGGGTTGACCGGCCCGGTGGTCTCGATACGCCGTTTCGCGACCTCGCAAGCTCGGTCGGCGACGACTACTCGACCTCGTCTCGCGACGTAGCGCGCTCGTTCCTCGCGCCCTACTGCTCGCGTGACTTCTGGCGCGGCTTCTTCTTGTGGGTCGAGTCGGCGGTGGGCCGGTGGTCGCGCGACGGCGCACCGGTGTCGCGCTTCAGCTCGATCAGCTTGCCGCTGATCCGGGTCTGGCGCAGGGCGTCCCAGACCGACTCGGGCAGCTCCTTGGGCAGCTCGACGAGGGAGTGGTCGGGGCGGATCGAGATGTGGCCGAAGTCGCCGCGGCTGAGCCCGCCCTCGTTGGCGATCGCGCCGACGATCTGGCGCGGCTCGACCTTGTGGCGCTTGCCGACCGAGATCCGGTACGTCGCGAGGTTCTCGTCGCCGACGCCGCGCCGGGGTGCGCGCTCGGGCTTGTCGCCACGGGGCTTGCCGCGGTCGGGACGGTCGCCGCGGTCCGGGCGGTCGCTGCGCTCGGGACGCTGCGGTCGCTCCTGCGCGGGGTCGAGCAGCAGCGGCTGGTCGCCCTGCAGCACGATCGCGAGCGCGGCGGCGACGTCGACCTCGGGCACGTCGTTGCGGTTGAGGTAGTGGGTCACCACGTCGCGGAAGAAACCGACCTGCGGGTGGGCCAGGGCCTGGGTGATCTGGTCGTCGAAGCGCGCGAGCCGCGTCGTGTTGATGTCGTCGACGGTCGGCATGTGCATCTGGGTGAGCGGCTGGCGGGTGGCCTTCTCGATGTGCTTGAGCAGGTAGCGCTCCCGCGGGGTCACGAACGAGATCGCGTCGCCCTTGCGGCCGGCGCGACCGGTGCGGCCGATCCGGTGCACGTAGGACTCGGTGTCGGTCGGGATGTCGTAGTTGACGACGTGGCTGATCCGCTCGACGTCGAGGCCGCGGGCCGCGACGTCGGTGGCGACCAGGATGTCGAGCTTGCCGTCCTTGAGCTGGTTGACGGTGCGCTCGCGCTGGGTCTGCTGGACGTCGCCGTTGATGGCCTGGGCGGAGAAGCCGCGGGCGCGGAGCTTCTCGGCGAGGGTCTCGGTCTCGTTCTTGGTGCGGACGAAGACGATCATCCCCTCGAAGTTCTCGACCTCGAGGATCCGGGTGAGCGCGTCGACCTTCTGCGGGTAGCTGACGATCAGGTAGCGCTGCGTGGTGTTGGCCGAGGTCGTGGTCTTGTTCTTGACCGTGATCTCGACGGGGTCGTTGAGGTACTTCTTCGACAGCCGCCGGATCTGTGCCGGCATCGTGGCCGAGAAGAGCGCGACCTGCTTGTCGTCGGGGGTGTCGGCGAGGATCGTCTCGACGTCGTCGGCGAAGCCCATGTTGAGCATCTCGTCGGCCTCGTCGAGCACCAGGAACCGGAGCTGGGTCAGGTCGAGTGTGCCCTTCTCCAGGTGGTCCATGATCCGGCCGGGGGTGCCGACGACGATGTGGACGCCGCGCCGCAGGGCGGACAGCTGCACGCCGTAGCCCTGGCCGCCGTAGACCGGCAGCACGTGCACGCCACGGGTGTGGGCGGCGTACTTCTCGAAGGCCTCGCAGACCTGCAGGGCGAGCTCACGGGTCGGCGCGAGCACCAGCGCCTGCGGGCTCTTCTGCTTGATGTCGAGCTGGTCGAGGATCGGCAGCGCGAACGCCGCGGTCTTGCCGGTGCCGGTCTGCGCGAGGCCGACCAGGTCGCGGCCGGCGAGCAGCGGCGGGATGGTCTCGGCCTGGATGGACGACGGGCTCTCGTAGCCGACGTCCTTGATGGTCTTGAGGACGGCGTCACCGAGTCCGAGGTCGGCGAACGAGACGGCCGACGGCTCGGACTCTGATGTGTTCACCCGCCAACGGTAATGCGTGCGGGGGGCGCCGGCTGCTTCGTCGCTGCGGTGTGCTGCCTCACCTCGCTACTCGACCGTCACCGACTTCGCCAGGTTGCGCGGCTTGTCGATGTCGTGGCCCAGCTCGAGGGCGGCGCGGTAGGCCAGCATCTGCAAAGGGATGGTCATCAGGATCGGGTCGAGCTCGCGCTCGTTGCGGGGTACGTCGATCCGGCGGGCGGTCAGCTCGCCCAGGTCCACGTCGGCGTGCGTGATCACCACCAGCGGGCCGCCGCGCGCGGCGATCTCGTGCAGCGCCCCGACGTTGCGATCGGTCAGCTCGTCGGCGGGCACGATCGCGACCGTCGGCACCTCGGGCGAGATCAGCGCGAGCGGGCCGTGCTTGAGCTCGGAGGTCTGGTAGGCCTCCGCATGGCGGTAGCTGATCTCCTTGAACTTCTGCGCTCCCTCACGGGCGACCGGGAACCCCCGCACCCGGCCCACGAAGAAGAGGCTCTCCGCGCGGGACAGCTCGACGGCCACCTCGGCGAGCTCTTCCTCCCGCTCGAGGATCGACTCGATCTGCTGCGGCAGCTGCTGCAGCCCCGCGATCAGCCGCTTGCCGTCGGCGATGGACAGGTCGCGCACCCGGCCGAGCTGCAGCGCCAGCAGGGCGAAGCCGAGGAACATCGTGGTCAGCGCCTTGGTCGAGGCGACCGCCACCTCCGGCCCGGCGTGCAGGTAGATCCCGCCGTCGACCTCGCGAGCGATCGCCGAGCCGACCACGTTGACCAGGCCGATCACCCGCCCGCCCTTGCGGCGGATCTCCTGCACCGCCAGCAGAGTGTCGACGGTCTCGCCGGACTGGCTCACGACGACGTACAAGGTGTCGGGCTCGATGATCGGGTTGCGGTAGCGGAACTCCGACGCGGCCTCCGCGTCGGCCGGGATCCGGGCCAGCTCCTCGAGCAGCGCCGCCCCCATCTGCCCGACGTAGTACGCCGAGCCGCAGCCCAGGATCTTCACCCGGCGGATCGCCCGGGTCTCGCGCGCGTCCATGTTCAGCCCGCCGAGGTGGCCGGTGCCGAACCGCTCGTCGAGCCGGCCCCGCAGCACCCGCTCCGCCGCGGCCGGCTGCTCGAGCATCTCCTTGTGCATGAAGGAGTCGTGCTCGCCCGCGTCGTAGTCCGCGGGGTCGAGGTCGAGCTTGGTCGCCGCTCGGGCGGTGGTCGAGAGGTCCTGCCGGTACGTCGTGAAGCCGGTCGCCGTCACCGTGGCGATCTCGCCGTCGTCGAGGTGGGCGACCGTCGTGGTGTAGCGGACCAGCGCACCCAGGTCGGAGGCGACGTACATCTCCTTGTCGCCGACACCGATGATCAGCGGGCTGCCGTTGCGGGCGACCACGAGCCGGTCGGGGAAGCCCGCGTGCACGACCGCGATCCCGTAGGTGCCCTCGATCTGCGCGAGCGCCTCGCTCACCTTGCCCTCGAGCGTGTCCGCCTCGGACCGCCCGATCAGGTGCGCCAGCACCTCGGTGTCGGTCTCGGACACGAGCTCGACGCCCAGGTCGGCCAGCCGGTGCCGCAGCGCCGCGGCGTTGTCGATGATGCCGTTGTGCACGACGGCGACGTCGCCCTTCGCATCGACGTGCGGATGGGCGTTCTCGTCGTTGGCCGCGCCGTGGGTGGCCCAGCGGGTGTGGCCGATGCCGACCCGGCCGGCGAACCTCTTCGGGATCGCGTCGGCCAGGTCGCGCACCCGACCCGCCTTCTTGGCGACCCTGAGGGTCGGACCCGACGACCCACCGAGCACCGCCAGGCCGGCCGAGTCGTAGCCGCGGTGCTCGAGCCGGGTCAGCCCCTCCAGCAGCAGCGGCGCCGCCTGCTGGCCTCCGATGTATCCGACGATCCCGCACATGTGGGTGTTCCTATCCGTAGACGATGCGGCGCAGCTGGCGCTCGCTGAGCTCGGGGGCGGCAACCACACGCTCGTGCAGCTCCGCAGAGATCCGGGCGAAGATCTCGGGGTTCTTGGCCCCGTAGGTCTTCAGCTCGGTGTGCCGGCGGCGTACGTAGCTCTCGAGCGACTCGGCATGGAACGCGACCACGTCCTCGATCAACCGACGCGCTTCGGCTGGGGTGAGTCCGGTGCCGGCAATCACATGGTCGACGAGCGCTGGATCCGCTGACACATCCAGAACTGTGAGGGTATTCGCAACGAATGGCAACTTCCTGCCCGCATTCGGGCAGGACTGCCGGGAACTGGGGATCGGGAGTGATCAGTCCAACTGCGGCCGATCTGACGGTTGTGGAGCGGATCGGCTCAGCCACGCACCCCAGCGAGCCCGGAATGGAGCGAGCGCGCCGGGTTTCGGTGATTTCTGGTGGCCGATGTGGGAATGGGTTACTATAGGTGAACGCAACATGAACAGGAGGTGTCCCGTGTCCGACTCCAAGGTGGCCAGCAGGCTTGAGCTGCGGTGGTTCCCCGTCGTCGACGAGCGCGGTCGCACCCGGATGCAGGCGACGTGGGTGGACGTCGCGGAGGTCGCCAGGCCCCGCGTGACGCACGCGGCCTGAGCGCCACAGCAACCGACCGACCAGAGCAGAGCCGTGGACCCACATCGGGTCCGCGGCTCTGCTGCATTTTCGTTGGGAGCGCCCGGGAATAGAAACGGACCGGAGTTCTGTTTAGCGGTTGTTAAGCATTCAACCTCACCCCCAAGGAGCTCCACATGTCCGAGTTCGACGCCTCGACCACCGCCGTTGCCAACATCACCGGCGACTACACCATCGACACCGCCCACAGCAGCCTCGCCTTCACGGCCCGGCACGCGATGGTGACCAAGGTGCGCGGCCAGTTCCGTGACTTCACCGGCACGGCCAACATCGACACCGCGGAGCCCAAGAACTCCCACGTCAACCTCAGCATCCAGGTCGCCAGCATCGACACCGGCAACGCCGACCGCAACGGCCACCTGAGCTCCGGCGACTTCTTCGACGTCGAGAACAACCCCGAGATCACCTTCGTCTCCACCGACGTCGCGCGCGACGGCAGCGACTGGACCATCACCGGTGACCTGACCATCAAGGGCACCACCAAGTCGGTCAGCATCGACTTCGAGGAGACCGGCTCGGCGCTCGACCCGTTCGGCAACCTGCGCGTGGGCTTCGAGGGCAGCACCACCGTGAACCGCAAGGACTGGGGCCTCACCTGGAACGCCGCGCTCGAGACCGGCGGCGTGCTCGTCTCCGAGAAGGTCAAGCTCGAGTTCGACATCTCGGCCATCAAGAGCGCCTGACCACCAGCTCAACCAACTCGACTGCGGGGCTGCCGAAAATCGGCAGCCCCGCGTCGCATTTCCTGCTTCCATATCTGGCGTGCCCGCACCACTGAACCTCCCCGACGGCCTGACCGAACGGCCGCTCGATCAGCCCGATGCCACCGCGGTCTACGAGGTGATGGCCGCCCAGGAGAAGCACGACCTGGGTGAGCTCGTCATCGAGGAGGCGGACATCGTCAGCGACTGGGCGCGGCCGTCGTTCGACGTCGCGGCCAGCACCGTCGGCGTCTTCGACGGCGACCACCTGGTTGCGTACGCCGAGGTCTCGGGCGGCGACCGTGGCGACGCCGCAGTCCATCCCGACCATCGTGGCCGCGGCATCGGCACGGCACTCGCCGGCTGGATGCAGGAGAAGGCCCGCGAGGGTGGCGCGTCAGTGGTCGGTATGCCCGTGCCGGAGGGATCGCCGGGCGACCGGCTGCTGGAGGCGCTCGGCTACCGGGTCCGCTGGACCAGCTGGGTGCTGGAGCTGCCCGAGGGCGCGACCATCCCCGACCGGGAGCCGCCGGCCGGCTACCCGATCCGCGAGGCCCGGCCAGACGAGTACGAGGCCTGCTGGACCGTCGTCGAGGACGCCTTCCTGGAGTGGTCGGTGCGCGAGCGCCAGAGCTTCGAGGACTTCTCGGCGAGCGTGATGCAGCGGCCCGGGTTCGAGCCCTGGAACCTCCGGGTCGCCGTCGATCCGCAGGGCGAGGTGGTCGGCTTCGCGCAGATCCACCACAACGTCGACTACGGCTACGTCGACAAGCTCGCCACCCGCAAGGACCAGCGGGGCAAGGGCCTGGCGCAGTGCCTGCTGATCGACGCGTTCGGCGTATCCCGCGAGCACGGGTGCACGAGGTCGGAGCTCTCGACCGACTCGCGGACCGGAGCGCTCGGCCTCTACGAGAAGGTCGGCATGCAGACCACGTCGGTGTGGGTGAACCGCGCCATCGACCTGTAGCGCGACCCGGCTCGACTTCACCGGCCACATGAGCCGGGTCGACGCCTTCTCGACGTCACCTGGAGCCGGGTCGACCGTTGTCCAGGTCAACTCGAGCCGGGTCGGCTCTAGAACACGTTCCAGTTTCTCTGGTTGGGTAGGCGCATGGCTCACTTCGTCGTCCGGTACGACTTCCGCGCCCCGGGTGCCGACGCGGCGACCCGGGAGGAGATCTTCGCCCGGGCCGTCGAGCAGGCGGAGTACGTCGACCAGCACGGGCACGACGCGCTGATGGTGTCCGAGCACCACGCCGCCGACGACGGCTACCTGCCGAGCCCGATGCTGGTGGCCTCCGCGTTCGCGGCGGTCACGTCCCGGATCCCGATCTCGGTCTCGGCGCTGCTGGTGAACCTCTACGAGACACCCCGGCTGGCCGAGGACATCGCGGTCCTCGACTACCTCAGCAAGGGCCGGGTCAGCTACACGATGGGACTCGGCTACCGCGAGGAGGAGTACGCGCTCTACGGCCGCGACTGGAAGACCCGCGGGCGCGACATCGAGGCGCGGATCGAGGAGCTGCTCCGGATCTGGAAGGCAGGCGAGGTCACGCCGGCGCCGTACACGAAGCCGCATCCCTACCTCTCCTACGGCGGAGGCACACGCACGGCCGCGAAGCGCGCGGCCCGGCTCGGGCTCGGCTTCGCGCCACAGGATGCCGACCCCGCCCTGCGCGACCTCTACAACGACGAGTGCCGGGCGCACGGACGCGAGCCCGGCATCGCGATCCTGGCGCCCCCCGGGCCGGCCAACGTGTTCTGCGCCGAGGACCCCGAGGCGTTCTGGGGCAACTACGGGCAGCACCTGCTGGCCGACGCGCAGGGCTACCAGTCGTGGCGGGGCGCGTCGGTGACGTCGTACGTCCGCGACGACTCGCAGACCGTCGAGCAGATGCAGGCCAAGGGCGTGTACGCCGTACTGACACCGGACGACCTGATCGAGCAGTGCCGGAGCAGGGCGATCCGCCTGGTCACCAGCCACCCGGCGTGTGGCGGACTGCCGGCTGAGCCGTCGTGGGAGAGCGTGCGGCTGATCAGCGAGACCGTCATTCCGGCGCTGCAGGCGGCCTAGCTCGCCTCGATGGCGCTCTTGATGCGCTGCGCCAGGGGGTCCGCGTCCTTGGCGGCGGCCTTCAGCGCGAACCCGACGATCAGCTTGCCGAAGCCGTGGCCCTCCAGCGTGTTGAAGATCGTCACCCTGGTCTGGGTCCCGCCGAGATCCTCCAGGTCGTAGCCACCCTCGGCAGTCACCATGTTCTTGGACCGCTCGGCCCACCGAATCGTGGTCGGTGCCTCGAGAGCGGTGAGCTCGAACCGGCGGTCGGCCTTCACTCCCGCGTCCTTGGTCTTGCTGACGAAGACCGTGCCGACGCGCGAGGGCCCCTCGGGCTCCTTGGTGATCGAGAGCACCCGCGGGCTGAACTTCGGATCGTTGGTCCCGGCCGCCAGGAAGTCGAAGACCTCGGCAATGGGCCGGTCGATCACCGCGCTGCCACTGAACTTTCCCGCCACGGTGTCTCCTCATGCTCGTCGGAGCCTGAGACTAGCCCTCTCTCAGCGGATGGGAGCGCCCGAGATGGTGCGCGCGATGACCAGCCGCTGGATCTCCGAGGTGCCCTCGAAGATCGTGTAGATCTTCGCGTCGCGCGACATCCGCTCGACGGGGTACTCGCGGGTGTAGCCGTTGCCGCCGAGGATCTGCATCGCCTGGGTGGTCACCCGCACCGCGGTCTCGCCGGCGAAGAGCTTGGACATCGAGCCCTCGGCCTTCTCGAACGGCCGCTTCTGCGCGCCCAGCCAGGCCGCCCGCCACACCAGCAGTCGCGCGGCCTCGATCGAGGTCGCCATGTCGGCCAGGGTGAACGCGATCGCCTGGTTCTCGATGATCGCCTTGCCGAACTGCTCGCGGGTCTTCGCGTAGTCCAGCGCCACCTCGTACGCCGCCCGCGCGATGCCGACCGCCTGCGCGCCCACTGCCGGGCGGGTCCGCTCGAAGGTCGCCATGCTGGCGTTGGAGCCGCCAGACCGGGCGCCGTCGCGGGCCGAGGCCAGCCTCGCGTCGAGCTTCTCCTTGCCGCCGAGCAGGCAGGCGCCGGGCACCCGCACCTGGTCGAGGACGACCTCGGCGGTGTGCGACGCGCGGATGCCGTGCTTGGAGAACTTCTGGCCCTGGCTGAGGCCCTTGGTGCCGGGCGGCACGACGAAGCTGGCCTGGCCGCGGGTGCGCAGCTCGGGGTCGACCACGGCGGTGACCACGTGCACGTCGGCCAGGCCGCCGTTGGTGGCCCAGGTCTTGGTGCCGGTGAGCACCCACTCGTCGGCGGCCTCGTCGTAGATCGCCCGGGTGCGCATCGCCCCGACGTCGCTGCCGGCGTCGGGCTCGGAGGAGCAGAACGCCGCCAGCTTGAGATCGCCGGGCTCGCCGAACATCTGCGGCACCCACTCGCCCACCTGCTCCGGCGTCCCGTTGGCGGCGACGCCCGCGGCGGCGAGCGCGGTACCGACGATGGCCAGGCCGATGCCGGCGTCACCCCAGAACAGCTCCTCCATCGCGATCGGGAGGCCGAGGCCGGTCTCGTCGAAGCTCTGGGTGGCGAAGAAGTCCAGCGAGTAGATGCCGACCTTGGCGGCCTCCTCCAGCACCGGCCACGGGAACTCCTCGCGCTCGTCCCACTCGGAAGCCGCCGGCCGGATCACCTCGGCGGCGAAGTCGTGAAGCCAGGAGCGCAGCTGCAGGTGGTCGTCGCCGAGCTCGAAGGAAGGGGTCGTGGTCACGGCAGGACAGTACTCATACTGAGCCGGTGAGCCCCGACCTTTCGCGGTACGACGACTGGCTCGGGTGGCTGCGCGAGCGCGCCGTCGAGGACGCCGACGTGCTGGTGGTCTGGGTCGGCGGCTCCGCGGCGACCGGCGGCTGGGACGAGCACTCCGACCTCGACGTCGACATGCTGTGCACCCCGGGCACCGTCCACCGGGTCTACGACCGGACGCTGGCCCGGGCCAGGGCCGACTTCGAGCTGCCCGACGTGTGGGAGCTGCCCCTCGCGACCTACCCGGACGGTCGGCAGTGCTTCCTCAACCTGCATCCGCGGCCGGGACTGCTCGACCAGCCGACCCGGATGATCGACCTGCACCTCTCGGACCTCTCGGATGCGCACCGGTTCGTCGACGTACGCCGCCATGGCCGGCCGATCGTGCTGCACGACCCGGACGGTCTGGTCGAGCTGCGCGACGACGACCCGGACCGGCAGGCCGAGCAGATCGCCGAGGCGGTCGACCAGGTGCGCCAGCGACGGGCCACCGGCGAGTGGCTGGTGAACCGGGCGGTCCGGCGCGGGCACGTGGCCGAGGCCGTGGACCTCTATCTGCGGTTCGGGCTCGCGCCGGTGGTGCGGCTGCTCCGGGTCCAGCACTGCCCGTGGCGGCACGACTACGGCCTGCGCTACCTGCGCGAGGACCTGCCCGCCGACCTCGCCGCACGGGTCGAGGCGCTCGTGCCGGTCAACGGCGACCTCGCCGAGCTGTCGGAGCGCTGCTTCGCCTGGCTCGACGACCTGCTGGCCGCCGCGGACTAACCAGCCCGGCGCAGCCCGATCGCCTGCAGATCGGCGAACGTGAGCACCGCGGCAGCCTGGGCGAGGACGACGACGGTGCCGACCGTGGTCAGGTCGTGCACCGCGAACGCAGCCACCACGCTCCCGGCCACCCAGCCCAGGTTGCCGAGCACGACGGTCCACGCGGCCGGTCGCGGGATCGACCGCAGCCCGGCGAGGAGTGCGAGGCCCGCGGCGTACACGACGAGGAAGGCGCCGACCGCGCGCAGGGCGCCGGTGCCGGGCCCGAGCAGGTCGGCCAGGGCCGGCGCCGCGGCGAGCGAGAGGACGCCGAGGGCGCCCGACGCGGCGGCGTCCAGCCGGAGCGAGAGGCGCAGGAAGCGGCCGTCGTCGCGGGTGGTCGCGAAGGTGCGGACGGTGTCGGTCATCGTGGTCATGAGGTCCTCCTGGTTGGTGGTGAATGAGTGGTTCGAGCCTGTCGCGAGGACGTCGTCGGGTCGATTACCCCGGAGGTAAGGGCAGCCCCTACCCGCCGCGGAGATGACATGCGTCATGGGTGACTGGTGAGGCTGTGGACTGCCGCTGACCGCCGCCGTGCGGGAGCGTGGAGACATGAACACCGAACTCTTTCTCGGCGACGGACCCGCGATCCGGGTCACCGGCCTGCGCCGCAGCTATGGCACCGGCGACGACGCCTTCGAGGCGGTGCGCGGAGTCGACCTCGACGTGCCGGCCGGCACCATCACCGCACTGCTCGGCACCAACGGCGCCGGCAAGACCTCGACGCTCGAGGTGATCGAGGGACTCGCCGTCGGCTCGGGCGGGACGGTGCAGGTGCTCGGCCTGGACCCGGTCTCCGACCGGGATGAGGTACGCCGGCACACCGGAGTGCTGCTGCAGCGCAGCGGTTTCTCGGGCGACCTGACCGTCCGCGAGACGCTGCTGATGTGGCGGGCGACGGTGACCAACCCGCGCTCGGTCGACGAGTCGCTGACCATGCTGCGGCTCGAGGGCCGGGCCGAGGTACGGGTCCGCGCGCTGTCCGGCGGCGAGCAGCGGCGGCTCGACCTCGCGTGCACGCTGATGGGTCACCCCGACGTCGTGCTGCTCGACGAGCCGACGACCGGGCTCGACCCCGAGAGCCGCCGCGACGTGTGGCGGCTGATCCGCGGCCTGCGCGACCAGGGCACCACCGTGCTGCTGACCACGCACTACCTCGAGGAGGCCGAGGCGCTGGCCGACCGCCTGGAGATCATGCACGCCGGGCGGATCGTCCGGTCGGGCACTCCGGCCGAGATCGCGGCCGGTCACCCCTCGACGATCAGCTTCAGCACGCTGCGCGAGCTGCCGTGGCTGCCCGACCTCGACGCCCGGCGGGTGATCGAGGAGCACGGCACCACGACCATCGAGACCGACGACCTCCAGGGCGTGCTGACCGACCTGCTCGGCCGGGCGGCGCAACACGGCGTACGCCTCGAACGGCTGGAGGCCCGGACCGCGAGCCTCGAGGCGGTCTTCCTCGGCATCGCCGACGGGACCGACCCGACCGACGCCGTCACCCCCGCACCCGAAGGAGCCCTGCGATGACCACGCTCACCGGCCTGACCGCCATCTCCCTGCCCCGCATGGCGAGGCTGGGTCGCTTCAACGCGCTGCTGATGCTGCGCAACCGGCTGGCCATGGTCTACGGACTGGTGCTCCCGCTCGCGCCGCTTGCTCTGTTGTTCGTCGGCGACCGCGGTGACGAAGGCATCGGGGTGTCGGCTGTGATCACCACGCTGACCTTCGCGATGCTGTTCCCGGTCTACTACAACCTGCTGTCGCAGTTCGTCACCCGCCGCGACGAGCTCGTGCTCAAGCGGCTGCGCACCGGCGAGACCCGCGACCTCGAGCTGCTCGGCGCGATGGCGCTGCCCGGGGTTGCGATCGCCCTCGTGGTCGCGGTGGTCGCGGTGCCGGTCGCCATGGTGCTCGGCCAGCCGTGGCCGCTCAACATCGTGGTCTACGTCGTCGCGGCGATCCTGGCCTGCGCACTGTTCGTGGCCTTCGCGTTCTGGACCGCCGCCTGGACCCGCAACGCCGAGGCCGCACAGCTCACGAGCATGCCGGTGATCCTGCTGGCCGTGATCGGCCAGCTGAGTGCGGCGATGCCGGACCAGGTGCAGCGCTGGGTCGACCTGACTCCCGGCGCGGCGATGATGGACCTGGTGCGCGTCGGCTGGTTCGGCTTCGGCGACGGCGGCACCGAGCGCACGCTCGACTTCGCCGGCACCTGGGCGGCCGCGGGCCAGCCCCTGCTGGTGATGGTCGGCTGGACCGCTCTGGCGGTGTGGCTCGCCGCTCGCTCCATGCAGTGGGAGCCCAGGACCTGAGTGGGCACCTAAGGTGGCCGCTATGCGGTGGAGCTGGGGTCGGCTGTCCCAGGTCGAGCGCGTCGACCTCTACACCCGGCAGTCGCTCTACGTCTTCACCTGGCTGTCGGTGGCGTTCGTGCTGCTGTCGGCCGGGCCCGACGCCGATGTCCAGGACACCCCCGCGGCGTTCGTCGTAGCGGTGGTGGCCGGGGTGGTGCTGGCGGGAGCCGGCACGATGGCGATGCGCGACGTCTTCTCGCTCTATCCTCGACCGGGCCCGCTGCCCTGGCGGAGCCTCGGTCCCTTCGTCGTGCTGTGCCTGGCCACCGTCGGCTTCGCGCTGACTCAGCACGAGGACCTACGGGTCCCGGTCTGCATGATGGTGCTCCTGGTGGCCTCGTGGACGCTCGGCGGACTGACCGACACCCGCACCGTGGTGGTGGTCGTGCTGGCGGTGGCGGCGGTCCCTGTGATCGGGATGCGCGAGCCGGTCTTCTACCTGGTCGCGCTGCTGATGGTGGCGTTCCTGATCTCCACGGTCCGGATCTCGCTCTGGCTGCTGCAGGTCGTGACCGAGCTCGACCAGGCCAAGAGCGCGCAGTCGGCGCTGGCCGTTGCCGAGGAACGGCTGCGCTTCTCGCGCGACGTGCACGACGTGCTCGGCCGGCGACTCTCGACGATCGCGGTGCAGTCGGAGCTGGCCGCCACCTTGGCCGAGCGCGGCGACGAGCGCGCGGGCGAACGGATGCTCGAGGTGCGCGGGATCGCCCACGAGGCGCTGCGCGAGGCCCGCGAGCTGGCCCGCGGCTACCGCGCGATCGACCTCGGCCAGGAGCTCGAGGGCGCACGGTCGCTGCTGCGATCCGCGGGGATCGACGTGCGGCTGGCCGTCGACGGGGTGCCCGACGCCTGGCAGGAGGCCGCCGGCTGGGTGGTCCGCGAGGCGGTCACCAACGTGCTTCGACACTCATCGGCCAAGCTGGTCACCATCGAGTGGGTGGCCGACGACCTGGTCGTGACCAACGACGGTGTGAACGTCGCCGCTGCCGAGGGCGGCTCGGGTATCGAGGGGCTGCGCGAGCGGCTGGCGCCGTTGGGGGCGTCGCTCACCGCGGGCCGGCGTGACTCGTCGTTCGCCCTGGTCGCGACGCTGCCCGGCGACGGCCCGGCCGAGGAGACCAAGTGAGCGAAGCCATCCGCATCCTGCTGGCCGACGACGAGCACCTGATCCGGGTCGCGCTCGCGCAGATGCTCGACCTCGAGGACGACCTGTCGGTGGTCGCCGAGGCAGCCACCGGCGACGAGGCCGTGGCGATGGCGGTGAAGGAGCGCGTCGACGTCGCGGTGCTGGACCTGCAGATGCCGGGGCTCGACGGCATCGCCGTGGCCGAGCGCCTGTCCGAGCTGCTGCCGTCGTGCGGCGCGGTCATCGTCACCAGCCACGGGCGACCCGGGCATCTCAAGCGGGCGTTGGCAGCCGGCGTACGCGGGTTCCTGCCGAAGACCACGTCAGCGGCCACGCTGGCATCCGTCGTACGCCGCGTCCACGAAGGTGGCCGGCACGTCGACCCCGAGCTCGCCGCCGAGGCGATCGCCGCCGGCGACAGCCCGCTGACCCCGCGTGAGGCGGACGTGCTGGAGCTGGCCGCCGACGGCGCCCCGATCGACGAGATCGCCGCGCGGGCCTCGCTGTCGCCGGGCACCGTGCGCAACTACCTGTCCAACGCGATGACCAAGCTCAACGCGGCCAACCGGCACGACGCCTGCACGATCGCGCGGCGGATGGGCTGGATCTAGCCCCGATCAGTACGCGGTGTGCATCCGGGCGCGGCGGCTGAAGAAGCCGCAGCCGATGAAGAAGATCAGGATCCAGAACGGCAGGTGCGTCACCGCGGTGAGCACGATCAGCACCGCTAACACCGCCAGGAACGGCACGCCGTGCCAGCGCCGATGACCCCGCGGCCAGGCCATGCTGCTCCTGGCGGGCGCTGCGCCTTGCGCGGGCAGGTCCTCGAAGATCGGCGCGAGGTCCGCGCGGGTGCGCGCCGTCCACACCGCGTCGAGTCGCTCGGCGTGCTCGTCGTGCGTCAGCCGGCCCTCGGCGTAGTGCTCGCTGAGGTCGGACGCCGCCTGCTCGCGGTCGGCGTCACTGATCCGCAATCCGGTCTGCTCCCTGGTCATCGCTCTTCTCCTGTCTCGTCGTCTTCCTGCTCGGTGCCGTCGGCCAGCACGCCGTAGAGGCGACGCCGGGTCTCGACGAGGATCTCGACCGCGGCGGCCCGCTGGGCCGGTGAGCCCTGGGTGAGGATCTGCCACACCGCGCCCATGACCTGGCCGATCTCCGGCTTCAGGTCGCCGAAGTCGCCGCTCGACTCACGCTGCGCCCGCTCGTCGCGCTCGAACGGCGCCCACACGGCGGCGAGCTCGTCGGCGTTCTCGTGGACGTAGGTGGCGCCGGCGCCGGTGAGGCGGAGCGTGCGCCGTCCGCGCTCCTGGTCTTCTTCGACCAGCCCTTCGTCCTGCAGCTGCTGGATGGTCGGGTAGATCGACCCGGGGCTCGGACGCCAGGCGTCCTTGCTCTTCTCGGCGATCTGCTGGATCACCTGGTAGCCGTTGATCGACTCCTCGCGCTCGGCTGCTGCGCGCAGCACGTCGAGGATCGCCGAGCGCACGTCGCCGCGGCGTACCCGCGGCCCGCGTCGCTGCTCGGGCTGGCCCATGCCGAACAGGCCGGCCAGCCACGGCGGCGGTCCACCGGGCCCTCCCGGTCCGCCTCGGCGGCCGTGCCCGGAGCCGGGCCCTCCGGCCCAGCCGCCCCACTGCCCGCCGCCCCAGCCGTGCTGTGCCCAGGGTGGGCCTTGTCTGCTTCGTCCGTGTCCCATGACCGGACCTCCTTCGTACGTTGTTACGTCGTGATATCGCGATCCTTACGCGATATATCGCGAGTGTACGCATTGTTGTCGGGTGCGCACAAGCCCCAGGAATCCCCGGTCAGCCGGGGATCCCTGAACCTGGGGGGCAATGCATTGCCCGACAAGTGCAGATTTCCCCGGCCAGCCGGGGATTCCTGGGACGGATGTGACTAGCTGGCGAGCCACTCCGCGTAGGCGTCGAAGGTGTAGGGCCGGCCGAGGAAGTCGGCTACCAGGTCGGCGGCGTCCTTGGTGCCGCCGGGGGCGAGCACTCGGTCGCGGTAGCGGCCGGCGATCTCGACGTCGAAGAGGTTGGCGGAGTCGAAGGCGCTGAACAGGTCCTTCGCGATCACCATCGACCACATGTAGGTGTAGTAGGCCGAGCTGTAGCCGCCGAGGTGGCCGAAGCTGGCG
This sequence comes from uncultured Actinomycetota bacterium, assembly GCA_963769475.1. Taxonomy (GTDB): domain Bacteria; phylum Actinomycetota; class Actinomycetes; order Propionibacteriales; family Nocardioidaceae; genus Nocardioides. The sequence continues at coordinate 582,369 of CAVYLX010000012.1, forward strand.
AACATCTGGGTGCCCTCGATGTAGGGGAACGCGGCGTACTTGGCCTGCAGCTCCTTCATCCGCGCGACCAGGTCGTCGGGACGCTCGGTGTGGAACCAGTACGACATCGACGCGTAGAACATCTGGGTGCGGGCGTAGATGCCCTTGCCGAAGTCGTCGCCCTGGCGCATCCGCTCCACGAGGTCGGCCGGGATCGGCTCGCCGGCCTCGTTGGTCGCGAAGCTCTGCAGTACGTCGGCATCCCAGGCCCACTCCTCGAGCATCTGGCTCGGCGCCTCGACGAAGTCCCACTCGGTGGCGACGCCGGCGAAGCGGGTCCACTGGGCCCGGCCGCCGAGGATGTGGTGCACGAGGTGACCGAACTCGTGGAACAGCGTGACGACGTGGTCGTGCTCCATCAGCTGGCGAGAGAAGTTGCAGACCAGCACGCCCTCCGGCAGCTGCCGGCCGGCGACGCCCTCGGTCAGCGTGAACTGCGCAGCGTGGTTGTACTTGCCCTTGCGCGGGTGGAGGTCCAGGAAGATCCGGCCCCGAGGCTGTGACTTCTCGGGAGCGTCGCCATCGACGTCGTACACGTCGTAGACCGCGACCTCGTGGTGCCAGAGCTGTACGTCGGTGACCGGCTCGTAGCGGACGCCGAACAGGCGACCGGTCACGTCGAGCAGTCCCTTGCGCACCTTCTGGAAGTCGAAGTAGGTGCGCACCAGCTGCGAGTCGACCTCGAACTGGTCCTTGCGGACCTGCTCCATGTAGTACTGGCTGTCGGCGGAGTCGATCACCTCGGCGTCGGGGACGTCCTGCCGGAACCGCGTCGAGCAGCACCTCGAGGTCGCGCCGCATCGGCTCCTCGGCCACCGCCGCGATCTTGTCGATGAACTCCGGGATCGCCGGACCCTTCTTGATCATCTTCACGTCGGCGTCGAACGAGGCCCAGTCGTCGTAGCCGACCAGGTTGGCCATCTCGTGCCGCAGGTCGAAGAGCTCCTTGAGCAGCGCGTCGTTCTGCGGCCAGCCGACGGTGAGGAAGGCGACCGCCATGTCGCGGCGTACGTCGGGGTCGTGCGCGTACATCCGCGTCGGCACCGAGTCGGGATAGTCGGTCGTCACCGTGACCAGCCCGTCGTCGTCCGCGGGGTGCGCCTCGAGCCAGTCGGCGGGCAGGCCGGCGAGCCGCTCGGGCGCCACCCGGATGGAGCGGGTGTCGTCGCGGATGTTCTTGCTGAACTCCTGGTCGACCTCGGTCATCCGCTCCTGGATCTTGGTGATCCGGGCGCGGGTCTCCTCGTCCTGGTCGACACCGGAGCGCGAGAAGTCCTGCCGGATCTTGGCGAGCAGCCGAGCAGCCTCGTCGTCGAGGGCACCGCCATCGAGCGCGGCGAACACCTCGTAGAGGTCGCGGTCGAGGCTGAGCTCGGTGACCACCCGCTGCACGTCCTGCTCGGCCTTCTCGGCCGCGTCGCGCACGGCCTCCTCGGGGTGCACGTTGCTGAACAGCGAGCCCATCGCGCCCACGTTGCTCAGCTGGCGGCTGACCTCGTCGTACTGCTGCAGCGTGGCCAGGGCATCCCCGGGCGGATCGGCTTTCAGCTGGTCGACCAGCTCGCGGGCCTTCGCGATGCCGTCGGCGGCGCGGGCGGTGACCCACTCCTCGGCGTGCTCGGTGTCGGGCAGGGTCAGCGGAGTCGTCGTCACTCCACCAACACTAGGTCGCGATGGCGACGTCCCGCACCGTAGAAAAGGAAGCCGGCGGCGAGCACCAGCGCCGCGAGCAGTGCGAGCTGGGTGGTGAAGATGCCGGTGCGGCTCGGGTCGAGGGCCTCATAGACGCGGAGGTCGCTGCCGACGTACCACCACGCGTAGGCCAGCAGGGGCAGCATCCAGCTGAGCGGATGCCACCAGCGCACCTCGGCCTGGTTGCGCGTGACGAAGACGAAGTCGGCCACGACCAGCGCTGGCGTGACCACGTGCTCGAGCACCGACCAGCCCTGGGTGACGTTGCCGTTCTGCATCGGCAGGTAGGCCAGGCACACGAGCGTCATCGTGGTGGCCAGCGCTCCCTGCAACCAGGGCGAGCGTGGCTCGCGCCGGCCGGTCAGCAGCGGGTACGCCGCCAGGCCCGCGAAGCTGACCGCGACCGCGCAGCAGGCCAGCTGGCTGAGCGCGGTCCACCACACGTCGTACACCTGCGCGGCCAGCACGACACCGGTGGCGGCGCTGAGCGCGACCAGGAGTCGCCAGGCGATGAGCTGCACCCAGCAACTTTTTCACGACACTGGTTGTTCATCTGCCGTTCGCCGACAACTGGCCGCGTCGGCGGGTCAGGAAGGCCTGCTCGGCGGGATTGTCGGTGGCGGCGATGGCGGCGTCGTAGGCCTCCCGCGCCTCGGCGCTCCGGCCCAGCCGGCGGAGCAGGTCGGCCCGCGTCGCGTGCCAGGCGTGGTACGTCGTCAGGCTGGGTTCGATCGTCGGGAGCCGGTCCACCTCGGCCAGCGCCACCTCGGGGCCGTCGAGCTCGGCGATCGCGACCGCGCGGTTGAGCCGGACGATCGGGCTGGGGTCGATGGCGAGGAGCTGCTGGTAGAGCGCGGCGATCTGGGTCCAGTCGGTGTCGGCCCAGGCCCGCGCGTCGGTGTGCACGGCATTGATGGCGGCGAGCAGCTGGTAGCGGCCGGGCCGGTTGCGGACCAGACATTCGCGGACCAGCCCGTGGCCCTCCTCGATCAGCGCGTGGTCCCAGCCACCGCGGTCCTGCTCGTTGAGCGCCACCAGCTCGCCACCGGCCACCCTGGTCGAGCGGCGCGAGTCGGTGAGCAGCATCAGCGCCAGCAGGCCGGTGACCTCCGGCTCGTCGGGCAGCAGCCCGCGGAGCACGCGGCCGAGCCGGATCGCCTCGTCGGTGAGCTCGGCCCGCAGCGGGTCGTCGCCGGAGGAGGCGAGGTAGCCCTCGTTGAAGACGAGGTAGAGCACGGCCAGCACGGTCGCGAGCCGCTCGGCGAGGTCCTCGGCCGACGGCACCCGGAAGGGGATGTTGGCGCCCTTGATCTTGGCCTTGGCGCGGGTGATCCGCTGGGCCATCGTGGTCTCGGGCACCAGGAACGCAGCCGCGATCTCGGCGACGGTCAGTCCGCCGAGCAGCCGCAGCGTGAGGGCCACCCGCGCCTCGGGAGCGAGGGCGGGGTGGCAGCAGGTGAAGATCAGCCGGAGCCGGTCGTCCTCCACGAAGCCAACGGGCTCGTGGGGTGTGTCGTCGTGGGTCATCAGGGCCGCCTGGTGTTTCGCGTCCCGCTGCTTCTCTCGGCGGATCCGGTCGATGGCCTTGTTGCCGGCCGTCATGGTCAGCCACGCCCCGGGGTTGGGGGGCGTGCCGTCGACCGGCCACTTCTCGAGGGCGACCAGGAGCGCTTCGCTGGCGGCGTCCTCGGCGATGTCGATATCACCGAAGCGCCGCGTCAGCGAGGCGACCACCCGGCCGTACTCCTCACGGAAGGTCCGCTCGATCGCAGGAGCGGGATCGATCACGCGCTGGGGGGCTCGTCCTGGAAGGGGCGGACCTCGACCCTTCCGGCGCAGGCGGCCGAGCCTTCCTTGGCCCACGCGAGCGCGGCGTCGAGATCGGGCGCCTCGATGATCCAGAAGCCCCCGAGGTACTCCTTCGACTCGGCGTACGGACCGTCGGTGATGATCGGCGCGTCTCCGGTGTTGTCGACCGTGGTCGCCTGCTCGACCGGCATCAGCCCGCCGGCGAACACCCAGGCGCCCGCGTCGCGGACCTTCTGGTTGAACGTGTCGACGGCCGCGAAGACCTCCTGCATCTCCTCGGGGGTCATCGGGTTGGCGGCGTCCTCGTCGACGTTTCCGTTCACCGAAAGCAGGTACTGGGTCATTGCGATCTCCTCATGTTGGGGGCGCCCGGTCGGCCGCCTCTCACCCTCTCCACGAACGGGAGCAACGGGATACGACACCTCTCCCGAGATTCCTGTGACTTTTCTACCCGGGACCTTAGTGGCGCACCTGACCGACTGGGCCCGGCTGTACAAGGACAACGTGGCGGCCGTGGCCGCGCTGGCCACCGACCTCGACGACGACGCGCTGGACTGCAGGTGACCGACCTGGTCAGCGAGATGCGCGACAACGCCGACGCCCTGGTCGACGCGGTCAGCGACCGCCCGCGTCCGGCTCCGATCTGGGACATCAGCGTCCACCACGCCGACCTCCACGAGACGCTCGGCAAGAACGAGCTGCTGCCCCAGCTGTGGCAGCCCGTGCTCGACGGGGTCGCCGCCAACATGCTCGGCGAGCGACCGGTGACCGTCCGGACCGAGGCCGGGGAGTACGGCGCCGGCGGGACCGAGCTGACGGTGCCGGCGTACGAGCTGTGGCGGGCGCTGTTCTCGCGGCGCTCGCGCGGCCAGATCGCGAGCTGGGCCGGCGACGCGCTCAACCCCGACGAGATCTGTGTCTTCGGGGCCCGCGACGACGACCAGCCGGTGCCGAACGAGGGTTAGTGCCCTATCGGTACTGCGCGGCGAACGGGCAGTCGAACGGGTCCAGCCGACCCGTGCCGGCCTCGTTGAGCCAGCGGACCACGATGCCGTAGGCCTCGAACAGGTTGGCCTCGGTGTAGGGCACGCCGTGGGTGGCGCAGTGCTCGCGCACGATCGGCATCGCCTGGCGCAGCGCGACACTGGGCATGCTCGGGAAGAGGTGGTGCTCGACCTGGAGGTTGAGCCCGCCCATGGCCCAGTCGACGAACCGGCCGCCGCGGATGTTGCGCGACATCAGCACCTGGCGCTGCAGGAAGTCGATCGACACGTCCTTCGGGACGATCGGCATGCCGATGTGGCTCGGCGCGAAGCACCCGGCCATGTAGACGCCGAAGACCATCAGCTGTACGCCGAGGAACGCGGCGCCGAGACCTGGGCCGAGGACCGCGATCACCAGCACCGGCCAGCCGATCAGGCGGACGGCGAGCATCGCGATCTCGGTGCGCCGATGGGTGACCGGGCCCTTGCCCAGCACGGTCTGCACGGCGCTGACGTGGAGGTTGAGTCCCTCGAGCGTGGTGAGCGGCCAGAACAGCCAGCCCTGGCGGGCGGTCAGCCAGCCGGTCAGGCCGCCGCGGGCGTCGGCGTCCTCGTTGGTGAAGATCAGCGCGCCCGGAGCGACGTCGTCGTCGGCGCCGACCTTGTTGGGGTTGGCGTGGTGACGCGAGTGCTTGTGCATCCACCAGCCGTAGCTGAGCCCGACCACGAGGTCGCCGGCGATCCGGGAGGCCCACTCGTTGGCCTTGCCCGACGCGAAGATCTGGCGGTGCGCCCCGTCGTGGGAGAGGAACGCGGCCTGGGTGAAGAGGATGCCGAAGAGGGCCGCGACCGGCAGCTGCCACCAGGTCTGGCCGAGCGTCAGCAGCAGCGCGAAGGCCACTCCGAAGGCGACGAGGAGGCCAGCGGCGCGGGCGGCGTACCACCCGGTGCGGCGGCGCAGCAGTCCCTCGTCCCGGATCCGGCGCGAGAGGTCGGTGTAGAGGCTGACCTGGCGCTCGCGTGGGCGAGGGACAACTTCCGTCATCGTCGACATGGCGCGACGCTAGGCAGCCGGTTGCCGCCCGGACGTCACCCGCCGGAGCCAACCAGACCCCCTACCGGAGTACGGGTCAGTCGCAGCCGGGCACCACGAGCCCGGTCTCGTACGCGAGCACCACGGCCTGGGCGCGGTCGCGCAGGTCGAGCTTGCCGAAGATCCGGCTGACGTGGGTCTTCACCGTCTGCTCGGCGAGCACCAGCGCTGCGGCGATCTCCTGGTTGGAGCGACCGGTGGCGACGAGCAGGAGCACCTCGCGCTCCCGGTCGGTGAGCTTGGCCAGCCGCGGGTTCTTGCCCGGCCTGCGTCGGGACGTGGCGGCGTACTGCTCGATCACCCGACGGGTGACCGACGGCGCCAGCAGCGCCTCGCCCGCGGCCACCACCCGGACCGCCTCGGCAAGCTCGGTCGGCGAGGCGTCCTTGAGCAGGAAGCCGCTGGCGCCCGCGCGCAGCGACTCGTAGATGTAGTCGTCGGCGTCGAACGTCGTCAGCATGACGACTCGTGGAGCCGTCGATCCACACTCGCGCAGGATCTGGCGAGTGGCGCCGATCCCGTCGAGCACCGGCATCCGCACGTCCATCAGCACGACGTCGAGGCGTCACCCGGCGGACGACGGCAACCCCCTCGGCGCCATCGGCCGCGGTGGCCACCACCTCGATGTCGGGCTGGGCGCCGAGCAGTGCCGCGAACCCGGCCCGCACCATCTCCTGGTCGTCGACGACCACCACCTTGATGGTCACGGGGTCGGCAGCTTCCGTCGCAGCGGCAGCCGCGCCTCGACCGTGAAGTGGCCGGGCTCCGACTCACCAACGGTGATCCGGCCGCTGACTGCGGCCGCTCGCTCGCGCATGCCGACCAGACCGTGGCCGGCCACGGTGGGACTGACCAGTGCCTCCGACAACGGGTTGTCGATGCGGGCCACCAGCTCCTCGCCCTCCACCGTCACGCTGAGGTCGGCCGTGGTGGTCGGCGCATGCCGGCGGACGTTGCTGAGGGCCTCCTGGATGATCCGGTACGCCGACGCGCCGACGTCGTCGCCCACGGCCGTGTCCTCGGGCACCTGCCAGGAGAGCTCGACGTCCTGGCCCGCCTCGCGCACCGACGCCACCAGCTCGGGCACCTGCAGCACCGACGGGGCGGGGCTCAGCCCGGACTGTCCGGGCTCGGTGCGCAGCACCGTGAGGACGCCGCGCATCTGAGCCAGCGCGTCGGCGGCCCGCGCGGCGATCTGGGTGAACTCCTCGCTCGCCTCGGGCGCCAGGCCGGGCAGCCGGTGCGGCGCGGAGCGGGCCTGCACGGTGATCAGCGACATGTTGTGGGCGATCACGTCGTGCAGCTCGCGGGCCACCCGCGACTTCTCCTCGACGACCAGACGCTGGGCCTGCGCCTCGGCGCTCTTCTCGCGCTCACGGCGCAGGTCGACGCCGATGTCGGTGGCCTGCCGCACGACGGCGCCCAGGGCGCCGGCCATGATCGCGATGCCGGCGAAGAGCATCACGTTGGACCACGACGAGCCGATCGCCCGCTCCGGGTTGGCCGCGGCCGCGATCACTGTCGAAGCGGCGATCGACCCGATCAAGGTGATCGCGGCGACGGGACCGGTCGCGACGAACGCGAGCACGCCGATCACCAGCACCTGGGTGATCATCGGCGCCACGCCCCATGGCCAGATGCCCTCGCCGGAGCCGACCACGGTGAGCATCAGCAACGAGCTGGCCGCGATCGACAGCACGGCCGCCTGGCGGGCGAACCACAGCGCCAGCGGCGCGGCGGCGACGTGGGCAAGGCCCAGCACCAGCGAGGCTCCGACGGAGATCCCGTGCACGTCGACACCGAGCGGCACCTGCACCGAGAACAGCGTCACCGCGGCCGCGAACACCACCACCCGCGCGAACTCCGGGCTCAGCAGCCACCACGCCCGCGACCGTCGTTTGGACGGCGCGGGATGGTCGGACATATCGCTACCGTAATCCGCCCTGCGTCAGCGATGCTGGGTCGATGGCCAGCTACACCGTCAACGACGCAGCCGTCGCGCGAGCGCGCGAGCGGATCGACGCCAAGCAGTACGTGCTCGACAGCGACTGGGGCGACGTACAGCCCAATGCCGAGGCGGAGAACGCCTACCTCGAGAAACACTCCTGGGACGAGTACGCCGAGTGGCACCTCGGCCTCACCCAGGGCGCCAACGACGAGACCAAGGCCCGCTACGGGTTCGTCTACGGCGACCTGCGGCGGATCCACCGCACCGGCCTGATCGCGTGCGTCTACCGCGCTGCCGAGTGGCGACACAAGAAGATCGAGCTCGCCGCCCACGAGCTGCTCCAGCACCTCGACCAGGTGGCGGGCATCAAGGACTGAGCACGCTCGCCAACCGGGTCAGGCCAGCCTCTCCTGCAGGGTGATCTCGACGGCGTCGCCCTCGCCCTTGCCGAGGCGCTTGCGGATGGCGGCCTTCACCGGCAGCTTGTGGGTGCCGTCGCCGAGCGCCATGAAGGAGCTCTCGAACGCCTCACCGTCCATGGTGCCGCGCACCTTCACCAGCCCCTTGGTGCCGAAGTAGTCCGCCGAGCCGGGCCACACGACGTAGGTCCAGCCACCCTCGGCCGGAGACTTCTGCAACGTCTCGGTGAAGCTCACGTCGAGCGGCCCCACCTGCTTCTTGTTCTTGTCCATGATCGGTAGACCGACCGAGCGACGGGAAGTCATCGCGGCCAGCGCCCCGACGGTGGTTGAGGTGCGCGGAGCGACAGCGACGAGCCTCGACCAGCTCGAGTCGGGCCGACCGGTCCACGTAGATTCTCGGGTCGTGCGGATGAGAGGGATCGTGGCGGACACCCGGCCGCTGCGGATCCTCCACTTCCGCCGGCTGTGGCTGGCCAACATCGTCACCGTGATCGGCGCGCAGCTGACCGTCGTCGCGGTGCCTGCGCAGATCTACGCCGAGACCGGGTCGTCGGCGTACGTCGGACTGACCGGTGTCTTCGGACTCGTGCCGCTGGTCGTCTTCGGGCTGTGGGGCGGGGCCCTCGCCGACGTGATGGACCGCCGCACGCTCCTGATCATCACCACGTTCGGGCTGATCGCGACCAGCGCCGCGTTCTACGCCCAGGCTGCCCTCGGCGGCGGCAACGTCTGGCTGCTGCTCAGCCTCTTCGCGGTGCAGCAGGCGTTCTTCGCGATCAACCAGCCCACCCGCTGGGCGATCCTGCCCAAGCTGGTCAGTCCCGAGCTGCTCCCGGCCGCCAACTCGCTCAACGTGACGGTGATGCAGGCCGGCGCGATCGCCGGGCCGCTCGCGGCGGGCGCGCTCATCCCGGTGCTCGGCTTCGAGTTCCTCTACCTGATCGACACCGTCACGCTGGTCGCGACCCTCTGGGCGGTGGTCCGGCTGCCGCGCCTGCCCGTCGAGGGCGGGCAGTCGGGTACGCCGGGCCTGCGGTCGGTGATCGACGGCTTCGTCTACCTGCGTGGGCACCCGGTGCTGATGATGTCGTTCGTCGTCGACCTGATCGCGATGGTCTTCGGGATGCCGCGGGCGCTGTTCCCGGAGATCGCGCACGAGAGCTTCCTCGGGCCGGAGGAGGGCGGCCTCGCGTTCGCGCTGCTCTTCGCCGCCATCCCGGCCGGCGCGGTGCTCGGCGGTGTCTTCTCCGGCTGGGTCTCCCACGTCACCGCGCACGGCCGGGCGGTGATCGTCAGCATCCTGGTCTGGGGGCTGTCCATGGCCGGCTTCGGCGTGGCCGTCGGGCTGGCGGGCGCCGGAGGTGGCTGGCAGCGTCCGATGCTCATCGCCGCCGTGTTGATGCTGATCGTCGGCGGGGCGGCCGACATGGCCTCAGCGGCGTTCCGGATGAGCATGCTCCAGACCGCCGCGTCCGACGAGGTACGTGGCCGGCTCCAGGGCATCTTCATCGTGGTCGTGGCCGGCGGCCCGCGAGTGGCCGACGTCGCGCACGGAGCCTCCGCCGCGATGGTCGGTACGGCGACAGCGGCTGCCGGCGGTGGGCTGCTGGTGGTGCTGCTGACCGTCGTGGCCGCGATCGCGGTGCCGTCGTTCGTGCGTTACCGCGTCGTCAGCAACCCACGGACGTAGCCGGCCTGGCCGAGGTGCTGGGTGTCGTCGTTGAGCACGCTGACCAGCCGGGCACCCAGGGTGACCGGCGGGTCCCAGCGGTCGTCGACGACCCGGTCGAGGTCGTCGGCGGTGAGGCCGCCGAGGTAGTCGAGGGTCTGGCGGTGCACCGCCTCGGCGTACTCGAGCAGCAGCCCGGCCGCCACCCGGACCTGGCCGACCTCCTCGGTGCTCTGGCCGTAGCCGATCGCGGCCGGGTCGAACGGCAGGGCGAAGCGGTCCGCGAACCCCTGGGCGGTGTAGACCTGCTCGATCGCCGCAACCTCGGCGACGTGGTCGTCCTGCACCCGGACCAGGTGCCAGACCAGCCAGCCGATCGGGTTGGCGTCGGCGGCCGGCCGCCACGCGAGGTCGTCCTCGGTCAGACCGTCGAGGATGCTCGGCAGCTTGTCAGCGAGCCGCTGGAACGCGTCGATGAGCACATCTGCGGGCGTCATGACCCGACGTTATCGCCGATTCCCCTGGGGATACCGGGGTGGATGACCAACTTCGGCTACACCCTGATGACCGAGCAGAGCGGCCCCCGCGATCTCGTGCAGTACGCCGTGGCGGCGGAGCGCACCGGCTTCGACTTCGAGGTGATGAGCGACCACTACTCGCCGTGGCTCACCGAGCAGGGGCACTCGGCTTACGCCTGGTCGGTGCTCGGCGCCGTCGCCCACGCCACCGAGCGCGTGGACCTGATGACCTACGTGACCTGCCCGACGATCCGCTACCACCCGGCGGTAGTGGCGCAGAAGGCGGCGACGTTGGGGGTGCTGTCGGAGGGCCGGTTCACGCTGGGGCTGGGCAGCGGCGAGAACCTCAACGAGCACACGGTTGGCAAGGGCTGGCCGGCGATCCAGAGTCGTCACGACATGCTGGTCGAGGCCGTCGAGATCATCCGGCAGCTGCACGGCGGTGAGCTGGTCACCTACCGCGGCGAGTACTTCGACGTCGACTCGGCGCGGGTCTGGGACCTGCCGGACGAGGCGATCGAGATCGGGCTGGCGGTCGCCGGCGACCGGGCCATCGAGGAGTTCGCCCCACTGGGTGACCACCTCATCGCAGTCGAGCCGAAATCCGAGCTGGTCGACGCGTGGAACGCCGCCGAGGGAGCACGCAGGATCGGGCCGTCGGGTGCGAAGGCGATCGGACAGCTCCCGATCTGTTGGGACCCTGACGAGAAGGCCGCGGTGGAACGTGCGCACGAGCAGTTCCGATGGTTCGGCGGTGGGTGGGACGTCAACGCCGACCTGCCGACCACCGCCGGCTTCTCCTCAGCGAGCCAGTTCGTCACTCCCGACGATGTCGCGGAGTCGATCCCGTGCGGACCCGACCTCGACAGGATCGTGGAGGCGGTCGGCGCGTTCTGGGAGGCCGGCTTCACCGACGTCGCACTGGTGCAGGTCGGCGACCAGGGTCAGCAGCGCTTCCTCGACGAGGCGGCCGGACCACTGCTCGAGAAGCTGCGGGCTGCTGCTCCCTGAGCACTCACGATGCTCGCGGCCACGGTCGGAGTCACGAAACGCTCCACCATCGCCCGCTCGTCGGCCTCGTCGCGGCCGGGCATGGTGAGCAGCGACAGGATCACCCGCACCATCCAGCGCGCGGCCGCGGCGTCGCCCACCACCGACATGCCGAGTGCCTCGATCACCGCCGACGACTGGGCGAGATCTGCCGACAGCGCGGCGTCGCCCTCCCGGAACCACGCGGCCAGCGTCGGCGCCGACCGCACCTGGCGTACGGCGCTCAGCACCGCGGTCGTCACCCGCTCGGCCGGGTCGTCGATCCCGCGGAGCTCGGCGGCCACCAGCTCGCCGACCCGCAGCGCCTCGCGATGCACGAACGCGATGTGCAGCTGGCCGCGGTCGGCGAAGTAGCGGTAGAGCGTCGCCCGCGAGCAGCCGGCGGCCTTCGCGATCTCGCCCATCCCGACGCCGGCGACACCCTTCTCGACGAACAGCTCAGCAGCCGCGTCGAGGATCCGCTGCGCCGCGAGCTGCGCGCGCTCGTCACCGAGCCAGCCGGTCATCCGACCCCCTTCACCCCACGCGGAACGGCACCGATGACGGCCGGCGCACGTACGGCCCCGGCGCGTAGACCACCGCCTCGACGTCGACCTCGAAGTCCGGGCAGCGGGCGAGCAGCTCCTCGAGGGCCACCCGCGCCTGCATCTTCGCAGCGTTGGCGCCGAGGCAGAAGTGGTTGCCCTGGCCGAAGGTCAGGATCTGTCCCGGCTTGCGGCGGACGTCGAGCTCGTCGGCGTCGGGGCCGTAGCGGCGCGGGTCGCGGTTGGCGGCGGCGTACAGCAGCAGGGCCTTGCGGCCGGCCGGGATGGTGCCGCCGTCGAGCTCCACGTCGCGAGTGGCCGTGCGGGCCAGCGCCTGCACCGGCGAGGTCAGCCGCAGCAGCTCGTCGACCGCGTCCTTGACCAGCTCGGGGTTGTCGACGAGCAAAGCGCGCTGGTCGGGTCGCTGGTGGAGGAGCTGGACGGCGCCGCCGAGCATGCCGGTGGTGGTGTCGTTGCCGCCGGTGACCATCGTGAAGACGTAGGCCAGGATCGACATCAGGCCGCGGTCGTCGTCGCCGACGCCGGTGGCCACCAGCTGGGAGACGGTGTCGTCGCCGGGCTCCTTGCGTCGGCGCTCGATCAGCTCGGCGAAGTAGGCCAGCATCTCGGTCACCGCCTCCGCGGCGCCCAGCGCGTTGCCCGACGAGGCGGCCGAGACGATCGGCTCGGTCCAGCCGTCGAACTGCTGGCGGTCCTCCTCGGGCACCCCCACGTAGTGGGCGACGACCATGCTCGGCAGCGGCTTGAAGAGCTCCGCGACGATGTCGCCGCCGCCGGCATCGACGAGCCGGTCCAGCCGCTCGCGGACGAACGCGCGCACCGCCGGCTCGACGCTGACCACCTGCCGCGGCGTGAAGCCGCGGGAGACCAGGCGGCGGAACGTCGTGTGGTCGGGGGGATCCAGCATCACCATCGGCGGGTTGTCCGCCATGCCGAGCTTCTTCAGCTCGCCGTACTCGACCGAGAGGCCGTCGGCGCTGCTGAACGTCTGCGCATCCGTCGCCGCCGCGATCACGTCGGCGTGGCGGCTCAGCACGTAGAAGTCGTCGTCCGGGCGCCGCTCCGGCACCACGTGGTGCACCGGGTCGTGGTCGCGCAGCGCGGCGTACATCGCCCACGGGCTGCGCCACGCCTCGCCCCCGCCCGGGCGGTAGCGGACCTCGGGTGACACGAGCGACGTCATGTCGCCATCGTGAGACATTTCAACAATTCTGTCTAGCGCATGCAACACGGCGACTCTCGAACGCGTTGCCACAGACGGATGAGTTCTGGTGTCGGTGCTGGTCTCTACGCTGTCGGACTGACGAGAGGGAGATGCGATGGGTGACATGATCCTGGCCACCGGGCTGGTCAAGCGATACAAGAAGGTCGAGGCGCTCAAGGGCCTCGACCTCGCCGTTCCTGAGGGCAAGGTGCTGGCGCTGCTCGGCCCCAACGGCGCCGGCAAGACCACCGCCGTGCGGGTGCTGGCCACGCTGATCCAGCCCGACGCAGGCAGTGCCTCGATCGCCGGCGTCGACGTGCTGAAGGACCCCTCCGGCGTCCGCGCGCGGATCGGTCTCTCGGGGCAGTACGCCGCGGTCGACGAGCACCTGACCGGCTACGAGAACCTCGAGATGGTCGGCCGGCTCTACGGCCTGAGCAAGGCCCGGTCCCGCGATCGGGCGCGCGAGCTGCTCGAGCGGTTCGACCTCGCCGATGCCGCCGACCGGCCGTCGAAGACCTACTCCGGCGGCATGCGGCGCCGGCTCGACCTGGCCGGTGCGCTGGTGGCCGCGCCCCCGGTGCTGATCCTCGACGAGCCGACCACCGGCCTCGACGTCCGCGCCCGCCAGCAGATGTGGGACGTGATCCGCGACCTGGTGTCGGGCGGAGCGACCCTGCTGCTGACCACGCAGTACCTCGAGGAGGCCGACCGGCTGGCCGACGACATCGTGGTGATCGACCACGGCACCGCGATCGCCCGCGGCACGGCCGACGAGCTGAAGTCGCAGATCGGCGGCGAGCGGATCGAGATCGTGCTCGCCGACGCGGCTCAGCGCGACGCCGCAAGTCGGGTGCTCGGCGAAGCAGGTCGGGGCGAGATCCAGGTCGGCGACAACGGGCGGGCGCTCAACGTGCCGGTCGACGACGGGCAGCAGGCGCTGCTGCGGGTGCTGCGCGGGTTCGAGGAGCAGAAGATCGAGGTGCTCGACATCGGCCTGCGCCGGCCGACGCTCGACGACGTGTTCCTCGCCCTCACCGGCCACGCCGCCGAGGACGAGACGAGACCGAGAGCGACAGCTCCAAGGCGACCGAGGAGGTGCCGGCATGAGTGCCGTGCAGGACAAAGAGATCATCGTCCGCAAGGGCGGCATCGTCAGCGCGCTGATCGACGGCTGGATCGTCGCCAAGCGCAACCTGATCAAGATCAAGCGGGTGCCCGACATCCTGGTCTTCGTCCTGATCTCGCCGATCATGTTCGTGCTGCTGTTCGCCTACGTCTTCGGCGGCGTGATCGACGTGCCGCAACGTCGACTACAAGGAGTTCCTGGTCCCCGGCATCTTCGCGCAGACCGTGGTCTTCGGCGCGACGTTCACCGGCTACGGCCTGGCCGACGACATGCAGAAGGGCATCATCGACCGGTTCAAGTCCCTGCCGATGTCGCGGTCGGCGGTGCTGGTCGGCCGCACCACGTCCGACGTCTTCTACAACGTGATCACCCTGGTGATCATGGCGCTGACCGGGCTGCTGGTCGGCTGGCGGATCCGCGAGGGCTTCGTCGACGCCGTGCTCGGCTTCCTGCTGCTGCTGGTCTTCGCCTACGCGATCAGCTGGATCATGGCCTACGTCGGGCTGCTGGTGCCGAGCGTCGAGGTGGTCAACAACGCCTCGTTCATCGTGATCATGCCGCTGACGTTCGTGTCCAACGCGTTCGTGCCGATGTCCGGCTTCGACGGGGTGCTGAAGACGTTCGTGGAGTGGAACCCGGTCTCCACGGTCACCCAGGCCTGCCGCGAGCTGTTCGGCAACGCGGGGGGTGTCCCGGTGCCCGACTCCTGGGCGATGCAGAACCCCGCTGTCTACACCCTGCTGTGGGCGGCCGTCATCGTGGCCATCTTCGCCCCGCTGTCGGTGCGGCAGTACCGCCTCGCCGCCAGCAAGTAGCGGGGCCCCTAGGCTGCGCGGATGATCAAGAGTGAGCAGATCGTCCGCGACTTCCTGGCCCTCCTCGAGACCGACCCCGAGGCCTCGGTGGCGCTGCTCCACGACGACGTGGAGTGGCGCAACACCGGCATGCCCACGATCCGGGGGTCTCGGGTCGCGGGGATGTTGCGCGACATGAAGAAGCGCAACGTCGGCTTCGCGGCGGTGATGCACCACGTGGCAGCCGACGGCGAGATCGTGCTCACCGACCGCACCGACATCCTGCGGTTCGGCCGCTGGGAGAACTCGTTCTGGGTGCGTGGCACGTTCGAGGTCGTCGACGGCAGGATCCGGGTCTGGGACGACGCGTTCAGCTGGGGCGGGTTCGCGCGCAGCTCGCTGCTGGGGCTGGTGCGGGCGATCCGTCCGCGCTAGCGGGTCACCAGGAGCAGCCGGTCGTCGCCGTCGTTGGGCGAGCCGCGGCCGTCGGTGTTGGACGTGGCGAGCAGCAGTCCGGAGCCGTCGGCGGTGACCTCGACGGTGCGGAGCCGGCCGTACTCGCCCTGGAAGTGCGGCACCGGCTGCCCCGGCCCGGTTCCCCTCGAGCGGGATCTCCCACAAGGTCTCGCCGCGAAGGCCGGCCATCCACAGCGAGCCCTCCCAGAACGTGAGGCCCGAGGGTGAGTTGTTCTCGGGCTTCCACACCGCTGCCGGGTTGACGAACTCGTCGTTGTCGGCGGAGCCCTCGACCTCCGGCCAGCCGTAGTTGCCGCCGGCCTCGATCAGGTTGAGCTCGTCCCAGGTGGAGTCGCCGAACTCCGAGGCCCAGAGACGGCCGCGGTCGTCGAAGGTGATGCCCTCGACGTTGCGGTGGCCCCAGCTGTAGACGGCGGTGTCGAACGGGTTGCCGGGCGCCGGCTCGCCGTCGAGCGTGAGCCGCAGGATCTTGCCGCCGAGCGAGTCGCGGTCCTGGGCCAGCTCGGGGGTGCTGCCGGTCTCGCCGGTGGCGACGTAGAGCAGGTCGTCGGGGCCGATCGCGAGCCGGCCGCCCTCATGGCGGTTGCCGTCGCCGTTCGGGATGCCGTCGAAGATGACCTGCGGCTCGCCGAGGCGCCGGCCGTTCCAGGTCATCGTGGCGATCCGGTTGTCGTCGTCGGCGGTGTAGTAGACGAAGACCCGGTCCTCGGCCGCGGTGGTCGTCAGGCCGAGCAGCCCGGCCTCGCCCTCGGGGATCGCCTCGTCGATGGTGGCGACGACTTTCGCGTCACCGCCGCCGGCCGGCACCAGCTTGATGTCGGTGGTGTCGCGCTCACTGATCAGGAGCGAGCCGTCGTCGAAGGCGATCAGCCCCCACGGACTGGTGAGCCCGGTGACCAGGTCCTCGGCCTTGATCGGTCCCGGCTCGGGCGAGCCGGGCGGCTCGGAGGTCGGCGCGGGCTCGGACTGGGTCGCGTCCGGAGAGCTGGTCACCGTGTCGTCGCTCGGCTCGTTGTCGGGGTCGTCCGAGCAGCCGGTGAGTACGACGGCGCCGACCGCGGCCACGGCGAGAAGGTGTCTCATCCCGCCATCGTGGCAGGGCTCGGCAAGGTTCAGGCGGGCGCGAGGTGCGGGTCGCGGAGCCGGACGGGCAGCTTCTCCACGCCGTACACAGCGGAGAGCTTGCGGAACTCCAGCTCCTCCGGAGGCGCGGTCACGGTGAGGTCGGGGAAGCGGGTGGCCAGCGCGCGCAGGGCGATCCGCAGCTCCATCCGGGCCAGCTCGGCGCCGACGCAGCGGTGCAGGCCGTGGCCGAAGGCGAGGTGGCGGGTGGGCTCGCGGGTCGGGTCGAACGTGTCGGCATCGGGCGTCAGCGCCGGGTCGCGGTTGGCGCCGAGCAGCGAGACGCCGACGACGTCGCCGGCCTTGACCTGCTGGGTGCCGATCATCATGTCCTCGCGCGGGAACCGGACGAACGCGAGCTGCACGACGGTCAGGTGGCGCAGCAGCTCCTCGACCACGCGGTCCGCGGTGGCGGTGTCCTGCCGGAGCATCTCCATCGCGGCGGGGTGCTGGGCGAGCAGGTAGCTGCCGAGGGCGAGCATGCTGGCCGAGGTCTCGTAGCCACCGAGGAACACGCCGTCGGCCAGGCCGCCGAGGACGACGTCGTCGAGCTCGTCACCGTGGTCGGCGAGCAGCCCGCCGATCAGGCCCTCGCCCGGGTTGCTGCGCTGCTTGGCGACGGCGGCGATCAGGAACTCGCGCGACTCACCGGCCGACTCGAAGATGCCCGTGCCGCCGGCACTGAGGTCGAAGCGGGCCGCACCGAGGCTGTGGAAGTAGGCGCGGTCCTCGACAGGCAGGCCGAGCAGCTCGCAGATCACCTCGAACGGCACCGGGAACGCGAACTCCGCGACCATGTCCACCTCGGGCCCGGCCGCCTCCATGGCGTCCAGCCTGGCGTTGACGATCGCCTCGATCCGCGGCTCCAGCCGCGCGAGCCGCTTCTTGGTGAACTCCGGCGTCAGCAGCTTGCGCAGCATCGTGTGCCCCGGCGGGTCGGTCATGCCGAGGCCGCCGATCTGGTCCTTCGCGTCCTTGCTGTTCTGGGTGACGATCCGGGTCATGTCGTTGCTGAACGCGTCGCCGCCGGCGAGCACGCCGCGCGCCTCGTCGTACCCGCTGACCAGCCAGATGCCCATGCCGAACAGGTCGGCCAGCTTCTTCACCGGCTCCTCGGCGCGGACCGTGGCCATCTGCGGCATCGGGTCGAGACCGACGCGCTGCAGCGGCATCGTCACGGAGTCGGGCAGCATCTTCAGGGTGCGCAGGTCCAGGCCGTTGCGGGTGGAGCGAGCCAGCACCAACTTGGCGATGCGGCGCTTCAGAAAGCCAAGGACCATGCGCACATTCCAACAGATCCCACGACCTTTTCGGATGAGTGGGTGCCCTGGCCCATCCCTTGAACTCCACCCCGAGAACCCCGATGCCACGATCCAGGCATCCCGAGTTAGGCTTACCTAAGTTGTTTCGCTACGAGGAGGACCATGAGCACCGACGCACCCGTACGGCCGCAGCGCGTCCCCCGGACGGCCACGGTCATCCGGACCGAACCACTGACGCCGCACCTGATGCGCGTCGTGCTCGGCGGTCCCGGGCTCGCCGACCTGCCCGTGGGCGAGTGCACCGACCACTACGTGAAGCTGCAGTTCCCCGAGGGTGAGCGTTCGGTCCAGCGCGCCTACACCGTGCGTTCCTACGACGCCTCCAGCCACGAGCTGACCATCGACTTCGTGGTGCACGGCGACGAGGGCATCGCCGGTCCGTGGGCGGTCGCCGCCCGGCCCGGCGACGAGATCGGCATGGTCGGACCCGGCGGCGGCTACGCGCCGGCCGGCGACGTCGACTGGCACCTCTTCGTCGGCGACGAGAGCGCCCTGCCCGCCATCGCCGCCTCGCTCGAGCGGGTGCCGACCGGCCGCCGCGTGGTCGTGTACGCCGAGGTCGAGGACGCCGCCGAGGAGCTCCCGCTCGACAGCCCCGGCACCCTCGAGGTCCACTGGGTGCACCGCTCCGCGAGCAACCTCGGTCCGGGCGAGGAGCTCGTCGACCGGGTCACCACAGCCGCGCTCCCGCGCGGCGACTTCGACGCGTTCGTCCACGGCGAGGCCGGCTTCGTCCGCGAGGTCCGCCGCCACCTGCGCGGCGAGCGCGGCCTCGAGCCCGTCCGCCTCTCGGCCTCGGGCTACTGGCGCCGCGGCCGCACCGACGAGGCCTGGCGCGCGGAGAAGAAGGACTGGAAGCGCGCGGTGGACGAGGACGACGCAGCACTCGCCGTCTGACTTCTGCTGACCCGTCGGAAGATCTTCTGACGGGTCAGCTTGTCGGTGGGGGCGGATAGCGTTTCGGCATGGCTGACGCGCACCCGCCACCCGAGGAGTACGTCGCGCGGCTGCGGGAGATCGTCGAGGGGCTGGCGGAGATCCGCGAGGAGGACGCCTGGCGCGGGGTGCGGTGGCGGGTCGGCTCGACGACCGTCGCGCACACGCTGGTGGTCGTCGACGGCACGCCCGCGTCGTACGCCCTGGCCACCGGCCTCGACGGGCCGGCGACCGTGCTGACCTTCCACGCGGCCGGCGACGAGCTGGTCTTCTACGCCGAGGCGGGGCTGCCCTACTTCTCGCCGCCGTGGTCGCCCACGACTGTCGGCATGGTGATCGGCGACGACACCGACTGGAGCGAGGTGGGGGAGGCGGTCACCGAGAGCTACCGGATCTGCGCCCCGGCCCGGCTCAAGGAGTCAGCACCAGCTTTCCGCGCGCCTGACCGCTGGTGAGCAGGTCGAGGGCGACGGCCGCGTCGGCCAGCGGACGGACCTGGTCGACTGCCGGCGTCACCGAGCCGGCTTCGATCAGCTCGGTCAGCACGCGCAGGTCGGCGGGGTCCTCCTTCGAGATGAAGGAGCCCATCGTGCGGCGGCTGACCAGCGACCAGAGCGCGGCCCGGATCTGGCGGTCGGTGCCGCCGAGCCACCGCCCGCCGGTCTCGGAGCCGACGATGACCAGCCGGCCGCGCGGGGTGAGCGCGCGCCGCAGGTCGCGGAGGCGGCGGTGGCCGCCGGTGTCGATGATGACGTCGTACGTCGTGCTTCCGTCGAGCGCGTCCTCGACCGTGTGGTCGATGACCCGGGCGACGCCGAGCCCACGCACCAGGTCGAGCTTGTCCGTGCGGGCGACACCGGTCACCTCGGCGCCGTAGGCCACGGCGATCTGGGCCGCGAGATGGCCGACACCGCCGGAAGCGCCGAGCACCAACACCTTCTGTCCGGCCTGCACGGCACCGCGGTCGCGCACGGCCTGGACGGCGGTGAAGCCGGAGATCGGCACCGCGGCCGCCTGCTCGAAGGACAGGTTGGTCGGCTTCGGCACGAGCTTGGTGGCCGTCACGGCGGCGTACTCGGCGAACGACCCGTTGGTGTTGCCGTAGACCTCGTCGCCGATGTCGACCCCGGTCACGCCGGCGCCGATCGCCTCCACGACACCGGCCAGGTCCATGCCCGGCGACGGCCGCTTGGGCCGGCGGAAGCCATAGCCCGCCAGGCGGATCGGGTAGGGCAGTCCGGTCACGATGTGCCAGACCCCGCGGTCGACGCCGGCCGCGTGCACCCGCACCAGCACCTCGCCGGCCTGGGGCTCGGGCTTCTCCACCTCGGCGAGACGCAGCACCGAGCTCGGGTCGCCGTACTCGTCCTGAACGATTGCGTGCATCTCGACTCCTCGTGTTTCTTACGCTGTAAGTTCTTCTTACGTTGTAAGGTAGCACCATGAGTCAAGTAGCGCGACGTGGACGCGGTGCCCGCGCCGGACTGAGCCGCGACCAGGTGCTCGCCGCAGCGGTGTCGTACGCCGACCGGAAGGGCCTCGCCTCGCTGAGCATGCGGCGACTGGGGGAGGAGCTCGGGGTCGAGGCGATGTCGCTCTACACCTACGTGTCGGGCAAGGACGACCTGCTCGACGGGATGGTCGATGCGGTGTTCGCGGAGATCGAGCTGCCGAGCCCGCGCGCCCGCTGGCGCAACGCCACTCGCCGCCGGACGATCTCGGCACGCGAGGTGCTGCGGAGCCATCCGTGGGCCACACCGCTGATGAACTCCCGCTCGGCACCCGGGCCGCACACGCTCCGCCACCTCGACGCGATGCTCGGGTGCTTCCGGCGAGGCGGCTTCTCCGTCGAGCAGACCGCCCACGCGATCTCGGCGGTCGACGCCTACCTCTACGGGTTCGCGCTCACCGACAGCAGCCTGCCGTTCGAGAGCCCGGAGGAGACCGCGGACCTGGCCGCGATGATCCTGGCCGGGATGCCGGCGGAGGAGTATCCCCATCTGCGCGAGCTGACCACCGAGCACGTGCTCCAGCCGGGCTACGACTACGGCAAGGAGTTCGAGTTCGGGCTCGACCTGGTGCTCGACGGCCTGGCCGGGCTCATCGCAGGGACGCCAGCCCCCTGACCAGCTCGCGGACCTGGTCGACGTAGCGATCGCACCCCGGGCACCACTTGCGGTGCTCGCCAACCGCGTCCGCGGCAGCAGCCGGCATCTCGCCGTCGGCGTACTCCGTGGCCAGCTCGACCACCTCGGCGCAGGTGAGCTCGGCAGGGGGCGGCGGCGCGACGGCCAGCCGGAGCAGGAGCACGGCGGACATCGCCACCAGCCCGGTCAGCAGCCAGCCCGCGCGGTGTACGCCGACGGCCTCGGCCAGCCAGCCGAAGGCCAGGGCCGCGGGCACGAACGCCAGCCAGACGACCGTGCTGGCGCCCGAGGCGACGCCGGCTCGCACCTGCGACGGGATCGCGTCGTGCAGGCGTTGCGAGGCGTGGATGCCGACCAGCGCCAGAGCCAGCGCGAGCACGAACTGCGCGACGAGGACGGCCGCGATGCCGTGGCTGACCGCGGTCGTGGCGCTGGCAGCGGTCATCACCACACCGAGGGCCACGAGCACACCGGTGCGGTGCCAGGGGATCCGCGCGGCCAGCACCCCGGCGAGACCGTAGGTGGCGGTCAGCGCCGCCCAGTGCGGTCCGAACAGCGACGGCCGGCACCGCCAGCGCCACCAGCCAGAGCGGTCCGAACTCGAAGACCAGCTGCAGCGCGACGCCGGCCACCGCGCCCAGCAGCAGCACGGGGATCACCGCGCCCCGGTCGCCGATGGTGTGCAGGGTGACCGACAGCTGTTCGCGCAGGGAGACCCGCTCCTCGGTGCGGTGCAGCCGCGGCTCGCTGAACCTCAGCACCGCCACGATCGCCATCAGCACCGGCGGGATCGTGGCGAAGTAGGTGAGCCCGCGGCGCACTCAGCTCGGCGACTACCCCGCCCAGCAGTGCGCCGGCGGTGAGGCCGAGGCCCTCGAGCAGGCGCACCCGGCCGATCCGGCGGGTGAAGTCGGTGCCGTCGCCGGTCTCCTCGACCAACAGGTCGTAGACCATCGAGTCGACGGTGCCGGACTGCGTGGCGAGGGTGATGCCCAGGAAGGCCGCGGACACGAGGTAGAGGCCAACCCCGTCGCTGAGCCCACCGAGCAGGCTGCACCCCGCCATCGACACACAAGCCACGGCAAACACCCCTCGGCGGCTCCATCGGTCGGCGAGGATCCCGGACGGGAACTCCACGAGCGGTACGACGCCGGCGTACACCGCCGCCATCAGCCCGATCGCGGCCGGGGTGAAGCCGATCTCGCTGAGGAACAGCTTCTCCGCGGCGAACCAGATCACCAGCGACTGCAGGAAGACCGCCAGGTTCAGCGGTCGCAGGCGCCGGCCGACGGTCTGCTTCACAGTCAGGGACTGCTGGGGCTCTTCGGTCGCGATGCTCATGAAGGTTCAGAGTCACGAGCCGGCCCAGCGTTACACGGATCTGTCCCGAAATGCCTCGAGCAGGCTCGCGCGGAGCTCCGGGGGCAGCTC
This sequence comes from uncultured Actinomycetota bacterium, assembly GCA_963769475.1. Classification (GTDB taxonomy): domain Bacteria; phylum Actinomycetota; class Actinomycetes; order Propionibacteriales; family Nocardioidaceae; genus Nocardioides. The sequence continues at coordinate 604,699 of CAVYLX010000012.1, forward strand.
GTCCGCCTCGACCTGTCCCAAACCCGCGGACGTGGCGCGCACCTGCTGGAAGTAGGTCGTGCACCCGGGGCAGCCGTCGAGGTGCTCGGCGACCCGTCGCGCTTCGGGCTCGGGCAGAGCTCCGTCGAGATAGTCGCTGACCAGCTCGACGACCTCGGCGCAGACCAGCTCGTCGTCGTTCATCGAGGTCCATCCTTCCCCAGGTAGTCGGCGACCTCGCGGCGGACGGTGGCCCGGGCTCGGTGCAGCAGCACGCGCTGGTTGCCCTCGCTCAGGTCGAGCAGCTCAGAGGTCTCCGGCCCGGTCAGGCCCTCGATGTCGCGCAGGGTGATCACCGCGCGCTGTTGGGCGGGCAGCCGCTCGACCGCCGCGCGGATCACCTCGAGGGTCTCCTTGCCCACCACGGCCTGCTCGGCCACGGCTCGGGGAAGCTGCGCCAGTGGCCGGGGTAGGGCTCGTCGGCGCCCTGGAACGCATCGGGGTCGACGGTCGGCTCGTCGCCCAGCTGCAGGCTCGCCCACGGCACCGCCCGCTGCTCCTGGCTGGCGCGACGCTTCGCGGTGTTGACCAGGATCCGGTAGACCCAGGTGCGCAACGACGAGCGGCCCTCGAACCCCGGCACCGACTTCACCACGGCCAGCCAGGTCTCCTGCACGACCTCGGCAGCGCTGGCCTCGGTGGTCACGATGCTGCGGGCCAGCCGCAGCATGCCGCCGGACCACGAGTCGAGGAGCAGCGCGAACGCCGACTCCTCCCCGGCACACAGCCGGGCGACGAGATCGGCGTCCTCACCCGGACCTTCGGCCACGCTCGCCACCTTAACGACGTGCACCGACAGGGCTGACCGGGCAGGATGTCCCCCGTGACGACGCATCGACTCGTGCTTCCGCCTCCGGTCAGCTGACCGGAGCACCTCTTGGCGTGCTCCAGACGCCCCCACACCTTCGACTTCTTGGAGCACCCCGTCATGTCACACCAGTCCACTGTCACGCGCGAGTCCTCCCGGCTCGGGCTGCTGCAGGTCGCCCTGGCCGGAGTCCTCTGGGGCACCGGCGGCCTCGCCCTCGAAATAGTCCGCGACCACGTGTCGATGTCGGTGCTCACGATCAGCGCCTGGCGGATGGTCATCGCCACCGCGGCCCTGGTCGTCGTGCTCCTGGCCCGGCACCAGTCGTCGGCGGTGATCACGCTCCTTCGTGAGCATCCGGCGTACGCCGTGCTGGTCGGCGTCTTCACCGCGGGGTACCAGGCCCTCTACTTCGCCTCCGTGGTCAGCGTCGGTGTCACCGTCGCCACCGTGGTCAGCCTCGGGATCGCGCCCGTGCTCCTCACGGTGGGTGAGGCGGTGCACCACCGGCGCCGACCGAGCCGCGCGATGCTGGCGGTGCTGACCACGGCGATCGCCGGGCTGGTGCTCGTCAGCGCCGCGTCGGGCCTCGGCGAGACCGGTCCCCGTCCCGTCGCCGGCGTGCTCGCCGCCCTCGGCTCCGGCACCGCGTTCGCGCTCACCGCCGCCCTCGGCCGCCGCATCGCCGGGCAGACCACACCACTTGCCCTGACCACCACCACGACCTCGGTGGGTGCGGTCGTGCTGGTGCCGCTGGCGCTGCTCGGCGGCGGCCCGCTGGTCACCGCCGACCCCGTGGCCGTCGGCACCCTCCTCTACCTGGGCGTGATCACGATGGCGCTCGCCTATGCGCTGCTCTACGCCGGGCTGCGCACCGTGAGCGGCAGCGCGGCGGCGATCGCGACACTGCTCGAACCGGTCACCGCTGCCGTTGCTGCGGCGGTCGTGCTCGGCGAACGGCTGGGCGTGCTCGGGGTTGTCGGCACCCTGCTCCTGCTGGCCGCGGTCGCCGGATGGACCCGTCAGAAGATCTTCTGACGGGTCAACGGCTGACGAGGGCGCCGAGCACGACGGCGAGCGGGACGACCAGCAGTCCCTCGCGAGCGAACTGCAACCAGCTGACGTGCAGCCCTGCGAGGCGGCAGCGGCGCCGCCACAGCAGGTTGGCGAGCGATCCCCAGAGGAGCAGCATGCCGCCGACGTTGACCCCGACCAGCAGCGCCGGCTGCTGGGCGGGCGACGTCACGGGTGACAGCGCCAGCCACGCCGGCAAATTGTTGACGAGGTTCGAGAGTCCGGCTCCGGAGGCGGCGCGCCGCCACGTCGTTCGGCCAGGCGACCGGGCCGGGGTCGAAGCCCTGGAGCGCGAGCTCGACGAGCACGAACAGCACGAACGTGCCGGCCAGGATCGCGGCCGGCACCAGGCGCACGAGCCGGGCCGGGTGCACCAGCCGGGGTGCCCGCACGCCGCAGAGCACCACCAGCGCGACCAGGCCCGAGCCGGCAGCGATCCAGGCGCGGCACCCCCGCCACGGCGGCCAGGGTGATGGCCACGGCGACGGCGCTGCCACCGACCACGAGCATGCGGTCGTGCTGGGGCAGGCCGCGCGGGACGGCGTACCTGCCGCTGATCGACCGGCGGTGCCGCAGGACCAGCACGGCCAGCACGACGGTGAGCACCGACCACCTGCGGCAGCCACAGGTCGGCGACGAAGGTCGCCGGCATGCTGGCCGCTGCGCTCGACGGACAGCAGGTTGGTGAGGTTGGAGATCGGCAGCAGCAGGCTCGCCGCGTTGGCCAGCCACACGGTGGCGAACGCGAACGGCAGCGGAGGCAGGGCGAGCTCCGAGGCGACGGCGAGCGAGACGGGCGTCAGCATCACGGCGGTGGTGTCGATGCCCAGGGTGATCGTGGTGACCGTGGCCAGGGCGCAGTAGAGCGCGAAGAGAAGCGGGGTGTGTCCGCCGCCGGCGCGGGCCACGAGATGCGCTGCGACGTCGAAGACCTTCGCGTCGGCGCACAGGTCGCTCACCAGAGCGATCAGCAGGAGGAAGGCGAGCACCGGCCACGTAGTGGTCCACGCCGCGACCACGGCGTCGACAAGCACCCGGGGACCTTAGCCTTTGCCCATGTCCTCCGAGATCTACGGCCCCGGCTCCAGCCAGCCGCCCGCCGTCTCCGTGATCGACGCAGCCCGTCGGCCGCAAGCTCAACAACGCCCTGACCATGAAGTTCGTCGAGGACGGCGGCGAGGAGCCGTTCGCCACCGCGCTCCAGAGCGGGGCCGACGGGGCCGGCAAGAAGCTCGGCATCCTCTTCGGCTTCAAGAACGGCAGCGCCGGCGCACATGTCGTGACGTACGCCGACGGCCCCACGCTCACCGTGCCGACCGTCGACGGTGAGCCGACGCTGGTGACCCGCGGCGACACGGCGGTCGCCACCATCACGCGCGGCGAGACGACCACCGCGACCGGCCCCGACGGCCAGGTGGTCCTGGAGTTCCTGCCCGGACCCGGCCGAGCCGGTCACGTCCGCGCGCGACCGGCTCCAGGTCACCGACGCCAGCGGCGCGCCGGTCGCCGCGATGGACGTGATCAAGCCCGGCGGCGGCTACACCACCGGTGACCTGATCGAGGCCGCCGACTTCGTGCTCGGCGGCTTCCAGTCGCAGACCGGCGGCGCGCTCCCGATGCACCGCCTCGGCGTGCGAACGGTCCTCTACCGACCGCTGCACCCCTGGAGCGCGACGTGGTCGTCGCGGCCAGCGTCGAGCTCGGCATCAGCATCCGCCCCTACGTCACGGGGACGTAGCGGCGTACTCCGTCGCGATCGCCGCGCCGAGCCGGGCGTTGGCGCGCACCAGCGCGATGTTGGCGGTGAGCGAGGCGCCGTCGGTGATCTCGACGATCCGGCCGAGCAGGTACGGCGTCGCGTCCTTGCCGATGATGCCGAGCCGGTCCATGTCAGCCAGCGCCTGGTCGATGATCACGCCGATCTCGTCGGCAGGGATCTCGTCCTCGGGCGGGATCGGGTTCGCGATCACCAGGCCGCCGTCGAGGCCGAGCCGCCAGTGCGCGTGCATCACCGCAGCGATCTCCGCCGCCGAGTCGGCGCGGTTGGGTGCGGCGTGCCCGCTGACGCGCGAGTAGAACGACGGGAACTCGTCGCTGCCGTGCACCAGCACCGGCACGCCGTAGCGTCTCCAGGGTCTCGAGGGTCAGGCCGATGTCGAGGATGCTCTTCACCCCGGCGCTCACCACCGCGACGCCGGTGCGCGCGAGCTCGGTGAGGTCGGCGGAGATGTCGAACGACGTCGTGGCGCCCGGTGCACGCCGCCGAGCCCGCCGGTGACGAAGACGCGGATCCCGGCCATCGCCGCGAGCCGCATGGTCGCGGCCACGGTGGTGGCGCCGTGGGCGCCGCGGGCGACGACGAGCGGGAGGTCGCGCACGCTCACCTTCGCCACATCGTCATGGCTGGCCAGCAGCTCGAGGTCGTCCGCGGAGAGGCCGATGCGCGGTCGGCCGTGCAGGACCGCGATCGTGGCCGGCACCGCGCCGTGCTCGCGGATGATGCCCTCGACCTCGACGGCCATCGCGACGTTCTGCGGGTAGGGCATGCCGTGGCTGATGATCGTGCTCTCCAGGGCGACCACCGGCCGGCCGGTCGCGAGGGCCTCGCGCACCTCGTCGGTGATCTCGAGAGAGGGATGTGGCTGTGTTGAATCCTTGGGGGTCACGGCAGCAGGCTCCTGACGAGGGCGTCGGTCAGATCGGGTCGGACGGTGTGCGGGCTGGCGATGGTCAGGGCCGCCGCGGCGTGCCCGTACGCCGCCGCCTCGGCCGGGGTCGCGCCAGCCAGCAGGGCGTGGCAGAAGCCGGCGAGCATCGCGTCGCCGGCCCCGGTGACGTCCAGCACCTCGGTCACCGGCACCGCGGCGATCGTGGTCGTGCCCGAGCCGTCGGTGTACGTCGAGCCCTCGGCGCCGCGGCGTACCCATACGCACTCGACGCCGCGCTCGTGCAGCGCGGCCAGGCCACCGAGTGCGGCCAGCTCGTCCTCGTTGGGAGTGGCCACGAACACCGGGCGGTCGGCCCGCAGCAGCGGAGCCAGCAACCGCGCCTTCGGCACGCTGACCGGTTCGACGAGCACGCGCACCCCGGCCGCGTGGGCGAGCTCGGCGGCCCGGTCGAGGGTGGCGGCGGCGAGGTTGCCGTCGAGCACCACCAGCCGGGCGCCCGCGATCGGGTCAGCGACGGCGTCGATGTCGGCGGGCGCCAGCTGCTCGGTGGCAGCCATGTCGGACGACGGCAGCGACCAGCTCACCATCGGCGTCGAGCACGGCGGTGTAGGTGCCGGTGGACCCATCGATCCGGCGTACCGCACCGACGTCGACCCCGGCCTCCGCGGTCGCGTCGAGCACCCGGTCACCGAACGCATCGGTGCCGACCGCGGCCACCAGGGCGGTGGGCGTGCCGAGACGGGCGAGCCCCTCCGCGACGTTGCGGCCGACCCCGCCCGGCGCGAGCGCCGTGACGCCCGGGTTGCTGGTGCCGGGCTCGACGGTCCGGTTGCTGTGCGCCTTGATGTCGAGGTTGGCGCCGCCCACGACCACGACCCAGGGTTGCTGCACCCGAGAACGATAGAGGGCGCGTGGGTGGGTTCGGTCCTACGATGTGCCCACCTGACGCTGGTCGGGAGATCGCAAGGAGATCCGCATGGGGTTCATGGCGCCAACGCTCCCTGACGTCGACATCGAGACCTGGCGGGCCCTGCCTCGCGGCGACCGGGTCGCCATCTCCGCCCGCCACTGGGTCGAGCACGGCTTCGGCAGCCCCACCGCCGTCTATCTCCTGTACGTCGTCAAGTGCGCGCTTCTACCTCGCCGGCGCGGCGCTGGTCATCTCGTTGACGCCCGGCATCGGCTCGGTCTTCGACATCTCGCCGTGGTGGGACGCGCCGATCGTCTACCAGAAGCTGATCGTCTGGACCCTGCTCTACGAGGTGATCGGCCTGGGCTGCGGCTCGGGCCCGCTGACCTCGCAAGTTCAACCCGCCGATCGGCTCGATCCTCTACTGGCTGCGCCCGGGCACCATCCGGCTGCCGCCGTGGCCCGACAAGGTGCCGCGGCACCCGCGGCGACCGGCGTACCGTCCTCGACGTCGCGCTGTACGCCGCCGTCCTCGCCTCGGCCGGCTGGCTGCTGACCCGCCCCGGCGACGGCGAGACGATCGCCGGCTTCGGCAGCGTCGGCTTCCTCGACCCGTGGGAGGCCGTGCCGCTGATCGTCAGCCTGGCCCTGCTCGGGCTGCGCGACCAGACCATCTTCCTGGCCGCCCGCGGCGAGCAGTACTGGCTGTCGCTGCTGGTCTTCTTCTTCCCCTACGTCGACATGTTCATCGGCTTCAAGCTGGTGATGCTCGCGCTGTGGTGGGGCGCGGCGACCTCGAAGCTCAACCACCACTTCCCGTTCGTCGTGGCCACGATGATGAGCAACGCGCCGCTGATCCGCAGCAGGTGGCTCAAGCGGAAGATGTACCGCAACCCGCCCGAGGACCTGCAGCCGCCGGCATCCCGCGGTTCCTCGCGCACGCCGGCACCGCGACCGAGTTCGGCGTGCCGCTCTTCCTGGTCTTCTTCGGCCAGGGCGGCCCGCTGACCTGGGCGGCCGTCATCTACATGATGGTCTTCCACCTCACATCCTGTCCACGGTGCCGATGGGCGTGCCGCTGGAGTGGAACCTCTTCTTCCTCTTCTCGCTCTACTACCTCTTCGGCGCCCACGGCGACCTCACCGTCTGGGACCTCGACAACCCGCTGCTGCTCCTGGTGATCCTGCCGTCGCTGGTGCTGCTGCCGGTGCTCGGCAACCTGCGCCCGGACCAGGTCTCGTTCCTGCCCGCGATGCGCTACTACGCCGGCAACTGGGCCACCAGCGTCTGGCTGTTCCGGGGCGACGCCGCGGACCGGATGGAGGACCAGCTGAAGACGGCCTGCCGGCTTCCGGTCGCACCAGCTCGAGACGCTCTACGACCCGGCGACCGCCGAGATCCTGGGCCAGAAGGTGCAGGGCTGGCGGGCGATGCACACCCACGGCCGCGCCCATCAACGGCCTGATCGACCGGGTCACCCAGGGCGAGCCGGACGTCACCATCCTGGACGGCGAGCTGATCGCCGGCTTCGCCCTCGGCTGGAACTTCGGCGAGGGCCACCTCCACGACGAGCAGCTGCTGGCGGCCGTCCAGGCGCGCTGCGAGTTCGCGCCGGGCGAGCTGCGGGTGATCTGCTCGAGTCGCAGCCGATGTTCAACGCTGACCCAGGACTACCGGATCTACGACGCCGCCGACCGGCCTGCTCGAGCGCGGCCAGGTCGAGGTGCACGACATGCTCGACCGGCAGCCGTGGCCCGACCGACGGGCCCGACTACCCGGTCTACGACGTCGGCAGCACCGTTCCGGTCGCGACCGTCACCCGGACCGCCGTCGTGACCAGTGCGGTCGTCGTCGGCAGCGGGCCCAACGGGCTGGCCGCCGCGCTGACCCTGGCCGAGGCCGGCGTCGAGGTCACCGTGCTCGAGGCGGCCGACGACGCTCGGCGGCGGCGTCGCGGTCCGCGAGCTGACCCTGCCCGGCCTGCTCCACGACGAGTGCTCGGCGTTCCACCCGCTGGCCGTCGCGTCGCCGTTCTGCGACCGAGCTCGACCTCGCCGGCGCCGGGCTGCACTGGCGCTGGCCGGAGATCGAGTTCAGCCCATCCGCTCGACGGCGGGCGGGCGCCGCCGTACACCGCTCGGTCGACGAGACCGCCGAGTCGCCTCGGGCCGACGGGCGCCGGCTGGCGCGCGGCTGTTCGGCCCGCTGACCGAGCGCTTCGACGCGCATCGCCGAGGAGTTCCTGCAGCCGGTGCTGCACGTGCCGCGCCACCCGCTGCAGCTCGCGCGGTTCGGGCTGCCGGCGCGCTGCTGCCGGCGACGCTGCTCGCCCGCCGCTGGCGCACGCGACGAGGCCCGCGCGCTGTTCGCCGGCATGGCCGCCCACGCCTTCCGCCCGCTGTCGGCGCCCGCCTCGTCCGCGATCGGGCTCGCGCTGACGACCGCCGCGCCACGCCTACGGCTGGCCGGTCGCCGAGGGCGGCTCGCGGGCCATCCGCGACGCGCGTCGTCAGCGCTGCGACGAGCACGGCGGCACGTTCGAGACCGGGCGCCGCGTGCGCCGACGTACGCGACCTGGGCGCCGCCGACCTCGTCCTGCTCGACACCTCGCCCCGGCCGCGGCCGCGCATCCTCGGCGACCGGCTGCCCCCGCCGGGTCCGCCGCGCCTACCGCCGCTTCCGCCACGGCCCGGGCGCCTTCAAGGTCGACTCGCCGTCGAGGGCGGCGTGCCGTGGACCCACGAGCCGTCGCGCCGCGCCGGCACCGTCCACCTCGGCGGCACCCTCGAGGAGATCGCCGCCGCCGAGCGCGAGGTGACCGCCGGCCGGATGCCCGAGCGGCCGTTCGTCCTGGTCGGCCAGCAGTACCTCGCCGACCCCGGCCGGTCGCCGGGCGACGTGCATCCCGTCTGAGCCTACGCCCACGTGCCCGCCGGCTACGACGGCGACGCGACCGAGGCGATCACCGGGCAGATCGAGCGGTTCGCCCCCGGCTTCCGCGACCGGATCCGCGCGACCCACGTGTCCAGCACGGCCGACCTGGCCGCGGCACAACCCCAACTACGTCGGCGGCGACATCGTCACCGGCGCCAACGACGCGCTCCAGCTGGTGTTCCGCCCCCGCCTGGCGCTGGACCCCTACGCCACCGGCGCCCCGGGCGTCTACCTCTGCTCGGCCGCCACGCCGCCGGGCGCCGGCGCGCACGGCATGTGCGGCTACCTCGCCGCCCGCAGCGCTCTCTCTGGCCTCCGCTGAGCGGCCGGAGTACCTTCGAAATTCGGGCTGCCACCAGACCACAAGGAGTGACCGTGGACCAGACGGAGATCCTCGAGCAGGTCAGGTTCTCGTGGATCGGGAGCACGAGCTGCGGGAGCGCCGGCAGCGCGGCGACTGAGCCGGCTGAGGAGCAGGCCGAGATCACTCGCTGTCGAGGAGGCGCTCGACCAGTGCTGGGACCTGCTGCGCCAGCGGCAGGCTCGTCAGGAGTACGGCGAGAACCCCGACGAGGCCGCCGTCCGACCGGTGTCCGAGGTGGAGAACTACCTTCAGTAGCTCACCACCACAGAGGAGCTCACCGATGCGCAAGGTCGTGCTGTACCAACTGCTGTCCCTCGACGGGGTCGCCGAGGAGCCAGGCGACTGGATGGCCGACGGCAGCCGGGCCATCTTCGACAACCTCGGCAAGGTCATCGGCACCCAGGACGCCATCCTGCTCGGCAGGGGCACCTTCGACTACTGGGTCGACTACTGAGCCGACGTCGGACCTGGAGCCCTTCGCGAGCTTCGTCAACGACACCCAGAAGCACGTCTTACCTCGAGCGAGCCGACCAAGGAGTGGGCGAACACCACGGTGATCACGGGTTCCGCGATCGACCAGTTGCCCGGTTGAAGCAGGGCGGGGGCGGCGACATCGGCATCCACGGGGAGCATCCGGCTGACGCAGTCGCTGCTCGCGGCGAACCTGGTCGACGAGCTCCGGCGCTGGTGGTCGCGCCGGCCGTCGCCAACGGCGGCCGGCGACTGTTCGAGGGCGGCGCCGACCATCGCGCGGCTCGAGCTGATCGACAGCGACACCACCGACGCCGGCACGCTCCTGCTGGGCTACCGCGTCCTGCCTGCCGACGGCTGACCTCAGTCGACCGGTCCGCCGCCGAACCCGATCTCGTTGCCGTCGGGATCGCGGAAGGTCACCTTCCGCACGCCGTTGCCGTACGTCTCGCGGTCCAGCGGCTCGATCCCCCGCGCCACGATCGCGTCGACCCGCTCGTCGAGGTCGTCGACGAACAGCGTGGTCCTCGCGTGACCGGCATGGTCGGCCATCTCGACGATGTAGATCGAGCGGTGCTCCGCGAGCTCCCACACCGCCTCGGTGTCGTGCGGCTCCATGCTCGGCTCCGAGCCGAGCAGCCGTTGGTACCACTCCAACGAGGCGGCGTAGTCGCTCACGGGAATCCCGGCGAACAGGTCCAAGGTCACGTCGCAGACGCTAGTCGACCTGGGCCGCCGGGCCGTAGGACAGGTGCACGACGCCGTTGGGGTAGACGTCCTGGGCCTGGAGGGCCAGCTTGGTCGGGCCCTGGCCCTCGCTCCAGAACTTCTCGCCCTCGCCGAGGGCGACGGGGTAGACGAACAGGTGCAGCTCGTCGACCAGCTCCTCGGCCAGCAGCGCGCGGACCAGCTGGCCGCTGCCGGAGATGTAGATGACGCCCTCGCGCTCCTCCTTGAGCGTGCGGATCTTGTCGGCGTCGTAGGCACCGAGTGACGTGGAGTTGCTCCACTCGTCGACGGGCACGTCGGTGCCGACCACGAACTTCTCGGTCTCGTTGAAGAACGGCGCGCCCGGGTCGTCCTCCGCGGTCCGGTCGCGCCAGGCGGGCGCGAACATCTCGAAGGTGTTGCGGCCCAACAGGATCGTGTTCGAGGCGTCGGTGATCGCGCCGAGGGTCTCGCCCATCTCCGGGGCGAAGCCGTAGTCGAACGTCCAGACGGGAGACTCGAAGACTCCGTCGAGGGCGATGAACTCGTGAACTGCGATGGTGGCCATGGTGGCTGGTTCCTCTCGTGGTGGGTTGGTTTCTGCCCCTTCCACGAACGGCTCACGCCTCATCCGACACCTCCGTGCGAAAATTCTGAGATGGCGCTGGAGATCGAGCACCGCCCGTCGGACTCGCCGTACGTCGGGCGCGTGTGGCGGAGCCGCAGCTCCGGTGTCGAGCAGATGACCTCGGTGGCCACCTCGACCTGGGAGCTCGTCTTCTGGGAGCAGGACGGACGGGTGTTCGTCGCCGCCGGAGGTCCGGAGACCGGTGCCACCACGGCCGCGGTGCCCGACGAGACGGACTCGTTCGGCATCACCTTCTCCTATGGCACGACGATGCCCCACCTGCCCGTGCCGCGGCTGGTGGACGCCCACCTCAGCTGCCTGCACGTCACCACGAAGCAGTTCGTGCTGGGCGGCGTGGAGTGGGAGCTGCCCACCTTCGACAACGCCGAGGTGTTCGTCGACCGGCTGGTGCGCGAGGGCGTGCTCGTGCGCGACCCGCTCGTGCCCGACGCCATCGGCGGCGACCTCCTGCCGATGGTCGGAGCCCGCTCCGTGCAGCGCCGCGTCGCCGCAGGCACCGGCCTCACCCTGGGTGCGATCCGGCAGATCGAGCGGGCCAGGGAGGCCGCACTCCTGCTCGCCGACGGTAGGGCGCCACTCGACGTGGTGCACCAGCTCGGCTACTACGACCAGCCCCACCTCGCACGGTCGCTCACCCGCTACATCGGCCGGACGGCGACCCAGCTGCGCAAGCAGAACGAGCCGGAACCCCTGTCGCTTCTGTACAAGACCGAGGCCTGACCCGCTGCCTAGCCTGGGCGCACCAATCAGGCCAAGGAGACACCATCATGGGCAGGATCATTTCCAACTTCTTCATCGCGCTCGACGGCGTCGTCGAGGCACCCGACCAGTGGCACTTCCCCTACTTCGACGAGGAGATGGGCGCGGCGGTCGGCGCCGGCATCGAGTCGAACGTCGGCATGCTGATGGGCCGCAAGCTGTACGACGAGTGGGCGGCGTACTGGCCCAGCAGCGAGGACGAGCCCATCGCGACCCAGTTCAACGCCATGTCGAAGTGGGTCATCTCGAGCTCGCTCACCGACCCCACCTGGACCAACACGACGGTGCTGCCGGGAGACCCCGAGGCAGTCCGCGCCTTCAAGGACGGCATCGACGGCGACATCGGCATGTCCGGCAGCGCCACCACCGTGCGGTGGCTGCTGGCCAACGGTCTGCTCGACGAGCTCCGGCTCCTGGTGCACCCCATCGCCGTCGGTACGGGCCAGCGGCTCTTCGAGGACACCCCGACCCACCCGCTCGAGCTGGCCAACAGCGAGACGTTCAAGAGCGGGGTGCTGAACCTGACCTACCGGCCGGCCTGAGGGGGGTTGGGGGGGGGGGGAGGGGGAGTGGGGGGAGTGTGGGAGGGGTAGTGGAGGGTGAGTTGTAGTGGGTGGTGTGGGGGGGGGGGGGGGGGTGGGGGGGGGGGGGATTGGGAGTGGGTAGCGAGAGATGGGTGGATTGTTGCACGAGGGGGGGTGGGATGGGGCCCCGCCGGGTGATGTGGAAGTCGCAGCGTGGTCGAAGACGATGGAGCAGGGTCGAGGAGTAGTAGACCTCGCCCTCGGTAGAAGAGCTGCGCGGAGCTTGAGCAGGGCGTCGTCGAGCTTCCCAGCGATCGCGTGGCGTTGCCGCCGGACAGCTCGGGGGTCTCCGTGGCGGGCTCCTTGGGGAGCACCTCCTTGAGGAAGCCGGTCGACGTCGCCACCTGGCCGAGCATCCGCGCTGCCACGCCCCGCCGGGCACGAACGCGGCCGTCAGGTCGGAACGCCTTGACCACGGTGAGCATCGACGAGACACGCCGAACGACGATTCGAAGGCCTTCTTGGCGTTGTCCATCAGGTCCATGATGTTGGTCCGGGCGTGCCAGATCTGCTCTCGGCGACCAGGATCAGGCCCGCGGCCAGGGCGGCAGTCCGCTGGTTACCGGCGACCAGCAGCATCCGCCCGCCGCCGTACAGATCATCGAAGGCCCGGATCGTCGCGGAGTTGTAGGCATGGGCGGTCCGGGCCGAACCAGCGGTAGACGTAGTGATCGACGTGCCGAGCGCGGCGCTGCCGATGTGGCTCGGTCGGCGGCCGGATGTGTCGACGGGCGAGGCGGTGGCGCCGGCGGCTCGTAGAGGCCCGACGGGGCCCCGAAGTGGGCCGGTCGGGCAGGTCGTGAAAGCCGTCGAGCGCGCCGTCGATCCGGCGACCACGGCGTACAGGTCCGGGGGGGGATCGAAGTCCCAGGACAGGGCCGTGCAGACCAGTGATGGCAGTGCGTCACGGGATGCTGGTGCGAAGCGCTGGAGAAGCGCTGGGTGCGGTAGTACATGGTGCGGAAGGAGCGGTGATGGGGTGGGAGGTGAGGGGAATGGTAGGAAGGGGAGGGGAGCGGAGCTCAGCTCGCGTCGAGGCGGGCCAGCTCATCGTTCGAGAGCACCAGGTCGGCGGCTGCTGCGGAGTCGATGATCGACGACGGGCGCTTCGCGCCGGGGATCGGGATGACCACGGGCGACTGCGCGAGCTCCCACGCCAGCGCGACCTGCTGGGCGCTGACCCCGCGCTCGTCGGCGACCTGCTGGAAGGCGGGGTGGTGCTCGGCCAGCGCCTTGGCGTCGGAGAGTCCGCCGAGCGGACTCCAGGGCAGGAAGGCCAGGCCGAGCTCCTCGCAGACCCCGATCTCGGGGTGGCTGCTGCGGAAGGCCGGTGAGAACTGGTTCTGCACGCTCACCAGCGCGTCGCCCAGCACGTCGTGCGCCCGGCGGATCTGGTCCGGGTCGGCGTTCGAGAGCCCGACCATGCGGACCTTGCCCGAGTCGGCGATCTCCTTGAGCGTGCCGATGACGTCGTCGTAGTCCACCTTGGGGTCGGGCCGGTGGTGCTGCCACAGCGCGATCTGCTCTACGCCGAGCCGGTCCAGGCTGGCGTCGACGGCCTTCCGCAGGTAGCCGGCCGAGCTGTCGAGGTCCCAGCCCCCGCCCTCGGTGCGCACGTGTCCGCCCTTGGTCGCGAGCAGCACCAGATGGCGCACCCCGAGCTCGTCGAGCAGCGAGGCGATCAGGCGCTCGTTGGCGCCCTGGGCGTCAGCGCCCAGCTCGTCGCCCGGGCCGTAGGCGTCGGCGGAGTCGAAGAGGGTGACGCCCGCGTCGAGGGCCGCCCGGACGGTGTCAGCCAGCTGCTCGCGCGGCTGCGTGCCGGTCTGGTCGAAGGTCATCAGCCCCAGGCCGATCGCACCCACCTCCACGCGTCCGACGGTGTCGTTGCCGATCTCTCGTGTCTGCATGAGCAGAGTCTGTCTCGGGCCTGGTCGCTGACGACCTAGGCTCGGGGCGTGACGGAATACCAGGTGACCCGGTGGCGTGAGCTGCCGTCGATGGTCGCGGCCCGGGCGGGCGAGGAGATGGTCAAGGCCCAGCTGGCGCCACGGTTCCAGGAGGCGATCGACGAGGCGGCGATGCGCCTCGGCGAGTCCGGTGCCGACGACTACCTCGCGGGCTGGGACCGCACCCCGTGGACCGCGGCCGACGGAACTCCTGCGGAAGCGCTGGACCGGGTCACCGGCGAGCTCGACGCCGAGTGGCCGGCCGAGCGGATCGCCGGCTACCTCGACGGGCTCGGTCAGTGAACCGGCTCGCGGCACTGCTGGGCGCGGACCGGCCCGTGCTGCTCGACGGTGGCATGGGCACCCTGCTGCAGGACAGCGGTCTCGAGGACGGCGCACCGGGTGAGCTCTGGAACCTGGAGAACCCCGAGGCGGTCCGGGCCGCGCACACGGCGTACGCCGAGGCGGGAGCGAGGCTGCTGACCACCAACACGTTCGGAGGCACCCGGCCGAGGCTGGACATGCACGACCTCGGCGACCGGCTGTCCGAGGTCAACCGGAACGCGGCCCAGCTGGCGCGGTCGGTGGCAGACGTGCGCGGACTGCTCGTCGCCGGCGACATCGGACCGCTCGGCGAGCTGCTGACCCCGCTCGGCACCCTCACGCCCGAGGACGCGCAGGCGCTGTTCGCCGAGCAGATCGCGGCACTGGTCGACGGAGGTGTCGACCTGCTGCTGGTGGAGACGTTGAGCGACCTCGGCGAGGCCGACGCGGCCCTCGCGGCAGCGAGGCAGGTCGCGCCTCAGCTTCCGGTGATGGTCACCATGAGCTTCGACACCAACCTGCGCACGATGATGGGCGTTCGCCCGGGCGACGCGGTGACCCACCTGGCCGCGGCGGGCGCCGATGCCGTTGGCGCCAACTGCGGGCGCGGTCCGGCCGAGATGGAGGTCATCGCCGCCGAGATGGCGCACGCGCGCACCGGCGACCTGCTCCTGGTCACACAGTCGAACGCCGGTCTGCCACAGGTGGTCGGTGACCACTTCGAGTACGACGCCACCCCGGGTGACCTGTCGGCCCATGCGGCCCGCCTCGCCGGGATCGGCATCGACCTGGTGGGCGGCTGCTGCGGCTCGACGCCGGCGCACATCGCGGCCATGGCGGCCACGCTGGCTCCGGCCTGATCCGTCAGCGGCCGACGCCTGCTTCCTCGAGGATCCGGGACAGCTTCTCGGGGTTGCGCACGGTGTAGATCGCGCTGATCAGCCCGTCCTCGACCCGCATCGAGATCACGCTGTCGAGCTCGCCGTCCAGCCGGATGATCAGTGCCGGCCAGCC
Source organism: uncultured Actinomycetota bacterium (assembly GCA_963769475.1). GTDB lineage: Bacteria > Actinomycetota > Actinomycetes > Propionibacteriales > Nocardioidaceae > Nocardioides. The sequence goes on from CAVYLX010000012.1 coordinate 619,952, forward strand.
GTTGACCTGGGCGAGCTCGGACGTCATCCGTGAGCCCATCAGCTCGATGCCGACCCCGAACAGGCGACCCACCTTGCCGGCGCCCACCACCGGCCGCGGCAGCGCCTGCTTGATGCCGCCGCCGTCGCCCAGGGCGACCACATCGGGTGCGAGCCGGTCGACCAGACCCTGGAGGTCGCCGGTCGAGACCGCTCGCTGCAACGCCTCCAGTGCTTGTTGGGTGTCCGCGGTGGAGACGGCCCCGCGCGGCTTGCGCTCGGCAACATGCTCCCGAGCCCGGTGGGCGATCTGGCGGACGGCGGCCGGACTCTTGCCCACCGCCTCCGCCAGCTCGTCGTAGTCGAGCTCGAACACCTCGCGGAGCACGAAGACCGCTCGTTGGGTCGGCGTCAGGGTCTCGAGCACCAGCAGCATCGCCATCGACAGGCTGTCCGCCAGCTCGACGTCCTCGGCCACGTCGGGGCTGGTCAGCAGCGGCTCCGGCAGCCACGGCCCGAAGTAGTCCTCGCGCCGCCTGCTCACCCGGCGCAGCTGGTCGAGCGCCTTCCGGGTGACGATGCGCACCAGGTAGGCGCGCGGGTCGCGGATCTCGCTCTGGTCGACCTTGCTCCAGCTCAGCCAGGCGTCCTGCACCACGTCCTCGGCGTCGACCGCCAGGCCGAGCATCTCGTAGGCGACGGTGAAGAGCAGCCGCCGGTGGGTGACGAAGGGGTCCTCGCTCATCGCGTGGAGACTACTGGCGTCGCGAGCGGCTGCAGCCCACACGCCTCGGCGAAGTGCGCCGACCGGATGCCGAGGGCGACGTTGCCGCGGGCGGCGAAGTTCATCATGCCGACCCGGTTCGTCAGCTCCAGCAGGCCAGCGGGCCCCAGGTCGGCGAGCAGGGCGGCCGCCATCTCGTCGGTGACGGCCACCGGGGTCTGGCACACCGCCTCGGCGTACTCCATCACCCGTCGCTCGACCGGGGTGAACACCTCCGACTCCCGCCAGCGCGGCACCTCCCGTGCCTTGGCCTCGTCGAGCCCCTTGTTGTGGGCCGTGAAGTAGTGCAGGTCCAGGCAGAAGCTGCAGCCGATCGTGGCCGCCGCGGCCATGGTCGCGAACGACGCCAGGCTGGCGTCGAGCTCGTCCCACTTGTCCACCTTGCGGCCGAACTTCATCGTGTCCTTCAGGGCGCGGGGGTGGTTCCACATCACCTCGACCCCTTCGGGCACGCTGCCCAGCATCTTGCGCATGCCGAACTTGAGCAGCCCTCCGTAGATGCCGGTGATCTCGGTGCGGGGTACGCGGGCGGTGCTGGTCATCGTCGTCTCCTGTCCTCGGTTGGACATGAAGACGCCGGCCGCCGGGCCTCTGTGACAGGTGGCGGGTCAGTGGGCCATGTCGACGAAGCGGGAGTAGTGGCCCTGGAAGGCCACGGTGATGTCGCGGGTCGCGCCGTTGCGGTGCTTGGCCACGATCAGGTCGGCCTCGCCTGGGCGGGTCGACTCCTTCTCGTAGACGTCGTCGCGGTGGAGCAGGATCACCATGTCGGCGTCCTGCTCGAGGGATCCCGACTCACGCAGGTCGGACATCATCGGGCGCTTGTCGCCGCGCTGCTCGGGGCCACGGTTGAGCTGCGAGAGCGCGATGATGGGGACCTCGAGCTCCTTGGCCAGCAGCTTGATCTGCCGGGAGAACTCCGAGACCTCGAGCTGGCGCGACTCGACCTTGCGGCCGGAGGTCATCAGCTGCATGTAGTCGATGATGATCAGCTTCAGGTCGTGGCGCTGCTTGAGCCGGCGGGCCTTGGCGCGGATCTCCATCATCGTCATGTTGGGCGAGTCGTCGATGAACATCGGGGCCGCCGAGATCTTGCCCATGTGGCGGGCCATCTTGTCCCAGTCGGTGCTGTCCATCCGGCCGTTGCGGATGTGGTTGAGCGGCACCTTGGCCTCGGCCGAGAGCAGCCGCATGGTGATCTCGGACTTGGTCATCTCCAGGCTGAAGAAGACGCTGGTCAGGTTGTTGGCCACCGAGGCCGCCCGGCAGAAGTCCAGGCCGAGCGTCGACTTACCCATCGCGGGACGGCCGGCGACGATGATCATCTGGCCGGCGTGGAGCCCGTTGGTCAGGTCGTCGAGCTCGGCGAAGCCGGTCGGCACGCCGTAGAGCCCGGCCTCGCGGTTGCCGATCGCCTCGATCTCGTCGAGGACCTTGTCCATGATGTCGGAGAGCGGCGCGTAGTCCTCGGCGGTGCGCCGGTCGGTGATCTGGTAGACCTCCGCCTGCGCGCGGTCGACGATGTCGTCGACCTGGCCCTCGCCGGCGTAGCCGAGCTGCGCGATCTTGGTGCCGGCGTCGACCAGCCGCCGCAGGATCGCGCACTCGCGCACGATCTGGGCGTAGAACTCGGCGTTGGCCGCGATCGGCACGTTGGCGGCCAGCGTGTGGAGGTAGGGCGCGCCACCGATCCGCTGGAGCTCACCGCGGCGGTTGAGCTCGGCCGCGACGGTCACCATGTCGACCGGCTCGCCGCGGCTGAAGAGGTCGATGATGGCGTCGTGGATGGTCTCGTGGGCGGGCCGGTAGAAGTCGGGGCCGCGCAGCACCTCCGAGACCGAGGCGATCGCGTCCTTGGAGATCAGCATGGAGCCGATCACCGACTGCTCGGCCGCCATGTCCTGGGGCGGGGTGCGGTCGCCGGGCGAGCGGGGTGCCTCGCCGGGCGCGTAGGGGGCCGGGCCGTCGCCCCACTCCTCGAACGGGCGGTCGTCCGGCGGTGGGAACCGGGTGTCCGACTCGGTGACGCTCATCGGTGCCCTCCCCCCACTGGTTGCCCCACTGATCTGCCCGCTGACCGGCCCTGTGAGCGGATGTCGATGCCGTGCTTCAAGAGTGATCGATCCGGTCGCCGAAACGGGTCGTCCACGACCGTGTCGTCGACGGTAGTTGTGTGCACCGACAACGCCGTTCGCCCCACTTCTGCACAACTCCTACCCCACCCGAGACCCCAAGTCAGAGCCGTGACCGTACGCGGGTCGGTGGCCCTTTGATAGGGGCCCATCCACAGGCCCTGGGGATAACCTGCTGCTGCCCGTGGACGACGCGCCAAGCAACTGTGCACAGGATGGGGACGAGTTGTGGAAACAGCGCCGGCACAGGCGGTCAACCCGGCTCTGACCTGCGGAAACGTGGTCCACCGGGTGTGCAGCGAAATTAGTTGGCAGATGGAAGCGTTTACCTGCACGTAACCAGGTGGAGGCCTAGTGGCTTTGTCGACATCGAGCCGGTTGCCACGATTTCCACAAGCTTGTCCACCGAGGAAATAGCCCGAAATGACCATATGACCCGGCCGCACGATCGTGAGATCCTCCGCCTCGCGCTACCGGCGTTCCTGGCCCTGGTCGCGGAGCCCCTCTTCCTGCTCAGCGACGCCGCCATCGTGGGCCATCTCGGCACTCCGGAGCTGGCCGGGCTCGGTATCGCGGCCGTGGTGCTCCAGACCGCCGTCGGGCTGTGCGTCTTCCTCGCCTACGGCACCACCGCCAGCGTCGCCCGCCACCTCGGAGCCGGCGACCGGTCCGGTGCCCTGGCCCAGGGCATCGACGGGGTCTGGCTCGCGGTCCTGATCGGGGCCGCTCACCACGGTGGCCGGCGTGGCCGCGACCGGGCCGCTCGTGTCGGCGTTCGGCGTCGGGGGCGAGGTCGCCGACCACGCCACGACGTACCTGCGGATCGCCTTCCTGGGCACCATCCCGCTGCTGGTCATGCTCGCCACGACGGGCGTGCTCCGCGGGCTGCAGGACACCCGTACCCCGCTGGTCGTCGCGGTCGGTGGCAACGCCCTCAACATCGTGCTCAACCTGCTGCTCGTCTACGGCGTCGGCTCGTTCGACGGGCTGGGGATCGCGGGGTCGGCCATCGGGTCGGTGCTGGCCCAGGTGGCCAGCGCAGCTGCCTTGCTGGCCGTCGTGGTCCGGGCCGCGCGGCGCGAGGGCGCCTCCTTGGGACCTGATCGTCGCGGGATCCTGGCCGCGGCCCATGCCGCGGTCGCCCTGGTCGTGCGGACGATCACCCTGCGGGCCGCCCTGCTGGTGACGACGTACGCCGTCGCGACCTCCGACCCTCCCGACGGCGGAAGCCGCACGGTCGACATCGCCACCCACCAGCTGGCGATGACGCTGTGGAGCTTCCTGGCGTTCGTGCTCGACGCGATCGCGATCGCGGCCCAGGCGATCACCGGCCGCTACCTCGGCGCGGGCGACGTGGTCACCACGCGGGCGGTCACTCGCCGGATGATCCAGTGGGGCGTCGTCAGCGGCCTGGTCACCGGGGCCGGCCTGGCCGCGGCCAGCCCCTGGCTGGGTGCGCTCTTCACCAGCGACGCGGCGGTGCAGGACCGGCTGGTCGCCGTGCTGCTCGTCGCCGCGATCGGGCAACCGGTCGCCGGCGTGGTCTTCGTGCTCGACGGAGTGCTCATCGGCGCCGGTGACGGCACCTACCTGGCCTGGGCCGGCACCGTCATCCTCGTGGTCTACGCACCCGTCGCGATCGTGCTCGGGGTCGCCGGCGGCGGGCTGGTGTGGATCTGGGTCAGCTTCTGCACGCTGTTCATGGGTGCCCGGCTGGTCGCGCTGCTGCGCCGCGCGCGCACCGACCGCTGGCTGGTCACCGGCGTCGCGCGCTGACCGCTAGTGTCGCGAGTCGGAAGTGCTTGATCGGTTGGCGTGCTCAGGGTGTGTGCATCGCGAGGCGGAGGAGCGCCGGACTGGCGGGTCAATTCAAGCGACTCCAACGAAGCGAGGCGCGTGCCCATGTGTGCGCGAAGCGCACAATGACTTCTGACACGCGGCACTAGGCTTCGCGCATGAAACCCCTGCAGGCGATCGCGATGGGTTTCGTGTTCGTGGTGCTGGAGGCGAAGTGGCCGGCGCTCGGCGGCTACGACGCCTACTTCGACCCGTTCGGCTGGCTGCTCATCCTGTACGGCGTCCGCGGACTGCCCGAGGAGCTGCCGCTGCGCGACACCGTCCGCGCCCTGGGCCTGATCGCCCTTGCCGCCTCGGTGCCGCTCTCCGTGCCGCAGGTCGCCGACTGGCTCGCGGACGGTGAGCCCGCGGTGGCGTGGGCGGCGTACCTCCCGCAGTTCGCCTTCGTCGGCCTGCTCTTCCACGCGCTGGCCCTGGCCGCGATCGAGGCGGGCGAGCCCAAGCCCGCGCGGTGGCTGCGGATCGTGGTGACCGCGACCGTGATCGTGATGGTCGCGCCGATCCTGGTCTTCGGCGCGGGGACCACCGGTCTCGCCGACCCGGCGGAGCTGGTGCGCTTCGTCGTCTACGTGATGGCGGTCTGGCTGCTGTTCAGCTACTCGAGCCGCACCTGGGCCGGCGCCCCACCCGTCGACGAGTCGATCGGCCGGCCGAAGCGGTCCTAGCAACGCAGCAGGCCGCCCTCCCGAAGGAGGACGGCCTGCTGAAGTGACTGGGTCAGGCGGGGATGACGTTGAGCGCCACGGAGGCGGACACGTCGTCGTGCAGCTTGACCGAGACCTGGTGGGCGCCGAGCGACTTGATCGGGTTGGTGACCACGATCGTGCGCTTGTCGACGCCTTCGCCGGAGACGGCCGCGATCGCGTCGGCGATGTCGGTGACGGTGACGGCACCGAACAGGCGACCGCCCGCACCGGAGCGCACCTTCACGTCGACCGGGCCGGACTCGAGCTTGGCCTTGATCTCCGCGGCGTGGTCGTGGTCGCGGACCGAGCGCGAGGTGCGCGCGGCCTTGATCGAGTCGACCTGCTTCTGGCCGCCACGGGTCCAGCGGATCGCGACGCCACGCGGCACGAGGTAGTTGCGGCCGTAGCCGTCCTTGACCTCGACCACGTCGCCGGCAGCCCCGAGGCCGTCGACCTCTTGGGTCAGGATGAGCTTCATCTGTCTGCTCCTCTCAGGTCCGGGTCAGCGACCGGTGGACGTGTAGGGCAGGAGAGCGACCTCGCGGGCGTTCTTGACTGCGATGGCCACGTCGCGCTGGTGCTGGACGCAGTTGCCGGTCACCCGCCGCGCGCGGATCTTGCCGCGGTCGGAGATGAACTTGCGGAGCAGGGCGGTGTCCTTGTAGTCGACACCGGTCGCCTTCTCCTTGCAGAACTGGCAAACCTTCTTCTTCGGCTTGCGAATGACTGCCTTTGCCATTGTGGTGCTTCCTCTCTAGAAGCCCGGCCCCTGGAGTGGGTTGAGTGCCGGAATGGTTTCGGTTTGGGTTGGTTGGTCTGGATCAGAACGGAGGCTCGTCGCCGCCGACGCCAGGAGCGCCCCACGGGTCCTGCGCCACCGGCGGGAGCTGCGCCGCCGGTCGGGGCGCCACCACCGCCCTGGGGCTGGCCGCCACCCTGCGGGGCAGCCGGAGTGGTCGCCCACGGGTCGTCGGCCTGGCCGCCGGACTGCTGGCCGCCACCGCTGTAGCCGCCACCGCCGCCCGCGCTGGACCGTCCGGCCCGCGCGACCTTGGCCGTGGCCCATCGCAGCGACGGACCGATCTCGTCGACATCGATCTCGAACGACGTCCGCTTCTCGCCCTCACGGGTCTCCCACGTGCGGGCTCGCATGCGGCCCTGCACGATCACGCGAGCACCCTTCTGGAGGGACTCGGCGACGTTCTCCGCCGCCTGCCGCCAGATCGAGCAGCGGAGGAACATGGCTTCGCCGTCCTCCCACTCGTTGGTCTGCTTGTTGAGCGTGCGGGGGGTCGAGGCCACCGTGAAGTTGGCCACCGCCGCCCCAGACGGGGTGAAGCGGAGCTCCGGGTCGTCGGTGAGGTTGCCGACCACGGTGATGACGGTCTCGCCTGCCATGTCAGGTCTCCCTAGCTTGGTCCGTGCCTGATGCAAAGGTGTCGGGGCCCATCAAAGCCGCAGCCGCCGACGGTGGGTAGTGCTCGTCCACAGGTGTCCACTGATCGATCAGTGAGCGTCGGGCCGGATCACCTTGGTGCGCAGGATGGACTCGTTGAGGGTGAGCTGGCGGTCGAACTCCTTGACCGTGGCCGGCTCGGCCTGCAGCGTGACGACGGCGTAGATGCCCTCGGCGTTCTTCTGGATCTCGTAAGCCAGCCGGCGACGTCCCCAGATCTCGACGTTGTCGACGGTGCCGCCGTCCTTGCGGATGACGTTGAGGTACTTGTCGAGCGACGGCTCGATGGTTCGCTCTTCGAGGCTCGGGTCGAGGATGACCATGACTTCGTATGCGCGCAAAGCGCCACCTCCTCTGGACTCAGCGGCCACGGTCTCTCCGTGGCAGGAGGGCTTGCGGGTGTCGAAGCGGGACAGCCCATCGGTGGGCGCCTCGCGGACGACAGCACAGATTAACAGCGGCGTACGACGGCGCCGGTAATCCAGGCTCGGACCCCGTTTGCAGCGTCGGCGGCACGACCCTTCTAGGGTGGTCGCCATGAGCACGCCCCGCCGCCTGGCCGCCGCCTTCCTGGTCCCGCTTCTCCTCCTGCGCCGGATGCGGCGACGACGAGCCCGGGAGCTCCGACTCGACGAGCGAGCCCTCCAGCGAGTCGTCGTCCCAGCCCACCGACGAGGCCACCAGCGACAGCACCGAGAAGCCTGGGACAGAACAAGACCAAGAACACAGAGTCCGCCGTCCTCGGACCCGACCGACGAGCCCGACGGCCCGCCGACCGACATCCCGAGCACCCACGCCCGGCTCCACCGACGACTGCCCGTTGCTCCCCGTGGCCGCTGTGTCGGAGGCGTTCGGCGAGGAGATGGGCCTGGTCGGCGCCAGCGCCGCTGACCTGCATCTTCAACGCCGCCTCGGACTCGGCAGAACGCCCTGACGGTCATCCTGGTCCAGCAGAGCGACCAGGACGCGTACGCCGACGGCACCCGGGCGAGCTGCGACGGGGCCGGTGCGCGAGGTCCCCGACGCCGGCGACGAGGCCTTCGCCTGCAGTGGGCGGTCCGGTGCCGCAGGGCTACGTCTCCGAGGGCGACCAGGGCGTCGTGCTCAGTGTCGGCACGACGAACAAGGCGCGGCGCTCAAGCTGGCGGCGGCGCTGCTGCCGTCGGTCAACGCTGCCCTGACCGCCGCCCCGACCACCCTGTCGGCGTCCGTCCTTACGATGGCTCCATGACCACTCTCGCCATCGGAGCACACGTCGAGCAGACCGACCCGATCGCCGAGGCGAAGGCGCGCAAGGCGCCCCTGGTGCAGTTCTTCCTGGGCAACCCGCAGAGCTACAAGGGCCCGGTGCTCGGCCTACGACGCCGGGGCCGAGGCGCTCCGGGCCGACGCCGAGGCGGCCGGCGTCGACCTCTACGTGCACGCGCCGTACCTGATCAACGTCGCCACCACCAACAACCGCCAGCGCATCCCCAGCCGCAAGCTCCTCCAGCAGCACATGGACGCCGCGGCCGAGATCGGCGCCAAGGGGCTGATCGTGCACGGCGGCCACGTCACCGACGACGACGACCCGGCCAAGGGCTTCGACAACTGGCGCAAGGCGGTCGAGGCCACCGACCTCAAGATCCCGCTGCTGATCGAGAACACCGCCGGCGGCACCAACGCGATGACCCGCTACCTCGACCGGATCGCCGGGGTGTGGGAGGCGATCTCCATCGGCCGAGGGCTTCGACATGGTCGGCTTCTGCCTCGACACCTGCCACGCCCACGCCGGCGGCAACGCCGCTGGAGACCGTGGTCGACGACGTCCTGAAGATCACCGGCCGGATCGACCTCGTGCACTGCAACGACAGCCGCGACGACGTTCGACTCCGGCGCCGACCGCCACGCCAACTTCGGCGCCGGCAAGATCGACCCCGACCTGCTGGCCTCGGTGGTCCGCGACGCCGGCGCCCCCGTCGTCTGCGAGACCCCGGGCGGCGCCGAGCGAGCACGTCGCCGACTTCGACTGGCTGCGCGAGCGACTCTGACCGCCCGATAGCCTCGGGTGGTGCTGACCGTCCGTCCGATCTCCGAGCCCGAGCACCTCGCCTTCGTCGAGCAGCACGGTCGGCGAGCTTCCTGCAGACGCCGGCCTGGGGCAGGTGAAGAGCGAGTGGCGGCGCGAGTCGCTCGGCTGGTTCGACGGCGAGCGACGCTGGTCGGCGCCGCGCTGGTGCTCTACCGCCAGCTGCCCAAGCTCAAGCGCTACCTCGCCTACCTGCCCGAGGGCCCGGTCATCGACTGGGCCGGCGACGACCTCGGCCGACTGGCTCGACCCGATGACCGCGCACCTCAAGAAGGCAGGGCGCCTTCGGCGTCCGGATGGGCCCGCCGGTGGTCACCCGCCGCTGGACCGCCGCGCAGGTCAAGGAGGGCATCGCCGACGACGGCGTACGCCGCCTCGGCGACCTGGCCCCGACCGAGCGCGACGCCGGTCGGCGCGCGCGTCGTCGCGCAGCTGCGCGAGCTCGGCTGGCGGCCGCAGGTCGCCGAGGGCGGCTTCGCGGCCGGGCAGCCGCAGTACATCTTCCAGATCCCGCTCGCCGAGGCCGCCGCACCGAGGACGACGTGCTCAAGGGCATGAACCAGCTGTGGCGCCGCAACATCAAGAAGGCCGACAAGTCCGGCGTCGAGGTGACCGTCGTCGACGGCAGCACCGACGACCTCGAAGGCGCTTCCACGACCTCTACGTCGCACACCGCCGAGCGCGACCACTTCACGCCGCGGCCGCTGGCCTACTTCGCGACCATGGTCGAGGCGCTGTCGCGCCGAGGACCCCGACCGGATCCGCTCTGGCTCGCCCGCCACGAGGGCGACCTGGTGGCGGCCACGATCGCGATCCGGGTCGGCGCGCACGCCTGGTACTCCTACGGCGCCTCCTCCACCGAGAAGCGCGAGGTCCGCGGCTCCAACGCGGTCCAGTGGGCGATGATCCGCGACGCGCTCGCCGCCGGCGCCGACGTCTACGACCTGCGCGGCATCACCGACACCCTCGACGCCGACGACTCGCACGTCGGGCTGATCCAGTTCAAGGTCGGCACCGGCGGCGAGGCCGTCGAGTACGTCGGCGAGTGGGACCTGCCGCTCAACCGCTGCTCTACAAGGCGTTCGACCTCTACATGAAGCGCGGCGAGGCTGATCGACGTGCCTCACCCTGACCGTCGACGGCGAGCGCTGGCGCGCCCACCTGCGCGCGGTCGCCGACGCGCACCCCGGCCTGGTGCCGGTGGCCAAGGGCAACGGCTACGGCTTCGGGCTCGGCCGGCTGGCCCGCAAGCGCAGTGGCTGCGACCGTGGCTCGGCGTCGACACCCTCGCGGTCGGCACCTACGAGGAGCTGCCCGAGGTCGCCGACCGGTTCGCCGGCGACCTGCTGGTGCTGACGCCCTGGCGCCCGTTCGTCGCCCGACCTCGACGCCGAGCACTGGCCGACCGGGTGATCCACACCGTCAGCCGGCTCGACGACCTCGCGGCGCTGCTCGACGCGCGCAGCCCGGCGCCCGGTTCGTGCTCGAGCGGCTGACCACGCATGCGGCGGCACGGCCTCGAGCGCCGCGCGAGCTCTGGCGAGCTCGCCGACGGCTGCGCCGCAGCACCGGCGGCCCGGCTCGAGGGCGTCGCGCTGCACCTGCCGCTGGCCCACGGCGGCCCACCTCGCCGAGGTCGAGCCGGCTGCTGACCGACGTCGTCGGCGCCGGGCTCGCGCCGACCACGGTCTGGGTCAGCCACCTGACCGACGACCGAGCTCGACTCGCTGCGCACGGCGTACGCCGACTTCACGATCCGGCCGCGCATCGGCACCGACCTGTGGCTCGGCGACCGCGGCGCGCTGCGGGTGACGCGCCACCGTGCTCGACGTGCACGCGGTCGAGCGCGGCGACGCGTTCGGCTACCGCGGCCGCTCCGCGCCGAAGGCCGGCCACCTGCTGGTCGTCAGCGGCGGCACCGCCCACGGCATCGGCCTCGAGGCGCCGACCGGCGACCCGTCGCTGCGCGGACCGCGCCGCCACCGTGGCCCGCGGCGGCCTCGACGCCGCCGGCTTCGTGCGCTCGCCGTTCTGCGATCGACGGCAAGCAGCGGCTGTTCGCCGAGCCGCCGCACATGCAGGCCTCGATGCTGTTCCTGCCCGCGGGCGCCGCGGTGCCCGACGGTCGGCGACGAGGTCGACGTGCGGGTCCGCTACACCGCGACGGCGTTCGACCGGGTCGTCGTCACCTGAGTCGCGGATCGCGTCGGCGGCGCGCACCGGGTCGTGCTCGGGCCACCAGATGTCGCGCGCCACGATCGCGACGAGGTAGAGCTCGCCGAGCATCCGGACGCACGATCGCGACCCAGTAGAAGCCGGCGTCGGCGCCGCCGCCGGGCGCGAGGTAGCCGCCGAGGTACCACCACACCGCGGCGAAGTAGAGGACCTCGCCGGCCTGCCAGATCAGCTGGTCGCGCCAGCGCGGCCGGGCCAGCACGGCGAGCGGCAGCAGCCACAGGACGTACTGCGGCGAGTAGACCTTGTTGACCAGCAGGAAGCCGGCCACGACCAGGAAGCCGAGCTGCGCCAGCCGCGGGCGTCGCCGGCGCCGCGCAGCCCGAGCACCAGCGACGCCGACGCACCAGGGCGCCGAAGAACGCCCACGACCAGATGTTGATCGGTGTCGCGTCGAACGTCGTGGTCGGCGGCCTGCGCGACCACCAGCCAGATCGAGCCGAGGTCGGCGCCGCGGTCGGAGTTGAAGCGTCCAGAAGACCTTCCACTGCTCCGTGCCCGGTGAGGTACGCCGGCGCGTTGGCCACCAGCCAGGCGGCCGACCGCCGCGCCGGTCGCCAGGCCGAAGTCGCGGAGCCGCTCGTCGCGCAGGCAGATGACCAGCAGCCCGCCGAGCAGGAACAGCGGGTAGAGCTTGGTGGCCGTGCCGAGCCCGATGAGCACGCCGGTCAGCACCGGCCGTCCGCGGGCCCACGCCCACAGCGCGCCGGCGACCAGCGCCACCGCGAGCAGGTCCCAGTTGATGAGGCCGGTCAGCGCCAGCGCGGGGAGAGCGCGAAGAGCGCGGCGTCCCAGGGCCGGCCGCGGGTTGACCCCGGCCAGCAGCCACGCCGCCAGCAGCGCCAGCAGCGGCGAAGCCGACGCGCGTTGACCACGACGAACAGCCGGCATCTCGCGCTGCACGTCGGGCTCGCGCCGAACAGCGCGCCGGCGGTCCTGGTCGTCGCGGTCGCTCGAGGTCGGGCGACGCCGGTGAGCACAGTGCGTGACCCACGGCGGTGCCCCAGGCGAAGTAGGAGATGCCGACGGGGTACTCCATCACCTCGTAGCGCGCCCGGACCTGCTCGTCGTCGGAGTAGGGCCAGTCAGCTCGACGAAGCCCGCGGCCGGTGTAGAGGTAGGGCAGGTCGGAGTAGCACATGTGGGTGTAGCGGGTCTGCCCGTCGCCGACCAGGTGTCGTCGTAGCAGCCGGCTCTTCTGCACCATGCCGAGCGCGAAGCAGAAGCGCGGTGAGCAGCAGCACGACGCGCACCGGCGTCCACCACGGGTGCCCGGCCGCGCGGCGCCCGAGCGGGCCGCCCACGCCCTCGCTGAGCGCGGCGACGACGGGGTCGTCCGCGTCGGGTGGACGTGCGCGTCGGTCACCGGCGCCGGCTACGCGGCCGCGGAGGCCAGCGCATCCACCGCGACTCGGTCGCGGTGGCCGCGGCCGTCCGGGCGCGCTCCGCCGGCGTCGTCCGGGTCGGCGTCCGGACGGCCGCCGTCGGCGGGCAGGTGTCGGTCGGCTCCGTCGGCTCGGTCGGCGTCGGTCGGCTCGGTCGGCTCGGTCGGCGGGCGTCGGCGTCGGTCGGCTCGGCGTCGGCTCGGTCGGCTCCGGCGGTCTCCTCGGTCGGCTCCTCGGTCGTTGCGACGGCGTCTTGGTCGGCTTCGGCGGCGGCGGGACGTGCTCGTGGCCGTCGGCCGGCGCCTCGCCGTCGACGTACACCGGCTCGCGGGAACTCCTCGACGTCTACGCCCTCCAGCGCGGCGCTGCATCACCGCGGTCCAGGTCTCGGCCGGGTAGGTCGCCGCCGAAGAACTCGACGGCAGCCAGCCGTCGAGCTGGCCGTTGCCCTTGCCGCGGACGTACATGACCGCGGTCGCCAGCTGCGGGGTGTAGCCGGCGAACCACGACGACGACGACGTCGCCGCCGTCGTTGGTCGCGGTGCCGGTCTTGCCGGCGGCCGGCCGGTCGAGCGCCTGGCGCCGCGTCGCCGGAGCCGGCCTCGACGACCTGCTGCAGGGCGTAGCGACAGTCGGCGGCGATGTCCTCGGAGATCGCCCGCTCGCCTCGGCGGACCTTGTGCTCGTAGAGCGCCTCGCCGTCGGCGTCGACGACCTTCTCGATGATGTAGGGCTCTCGGCGACGCCGCCGTTGGCGATGGTGCGCGTAGCCGTTGGCCATGTTGATCGGGCTGACCGTCGCGAGCCGAGGGCGACGCCGGTGTCCGGCTCGAGGCCCGGGGTCTCGTTGGGGAAGCCGGGCCGCTCTTGCGCGCCTTCGTCCGGCGGGATGCCCATCGCGTTGGCCATCTTGACGATCTTCTCCGGGCCGTCGTCCATGCCAGCGTCATGTCGATGAACGCGGTGTTGATCGAGTCCTCGGTGGCCTTGATCAGGCTGACCGCGGTGCCGTAGTCGCTCGTCGCCCTGGTTCTCGACGTCGGTGCCGTCGGGGAGCTCGTACGGGCGAGTTGCCGTCGAAGGTGTCCTTGAGCGAGAAGCCGTCCTTGATGCCGGCGGCGAGCGCGAACGGCTTGAGGGTCGAGCCGGCCTGGCCGCCGGCGACCGCCCAGTTGAGCTGCGACTGCAGGTAGTCCTGGCCGCCGTAGAAGCCGCGGACCGCGCCGGTGCCGGGCTCGACGCTGGCGACGCCGACGTGCAGCTCCTTGTCGCTGAAGCCCTCCGGGCGGCCTCGATCACGCCCTGCTCGGCGGCGTCCATCGCCTTCGCGGTGAAGGTCGTGGTGACCGGAGCCCGCCGCCGTCGATCTCGTCCTCGGTGAAGAACTCGCCGTTGTCGTCCTTGGTGCGCAGCAGCTCCTTGCGCACCATCGTCAGCATGTGGCCCTTCTGGCCGCCGTACGTGCTCTCCGGCGGGATCTTCGGGAACTTCGGCAGCTTCGTCTGCGGCCTTCTCGGCCTCGTCGCGGTGATCGTCGTCCATCTCGGCCATGCCGTCGAGCACGTAGTCGTAGCGCTCCTTGAGGTCCTGCTTGCGCCTCCTTGCCGTTGGCCGGGTCGAAGCGGGTCGGGTTGTTGATCACGCTGGCCAGCACCGCGCACTCGCGCAGGTCGAGCTCCTTGGCCGGCTTCTTGAAGAACGCCTGCGGCCGCGGCCTGGATGCCGTAGGCGCCGCGGCCGAAGTAGATGGTGTTGAGGTAGCCCTCGAGGATCTCCTCCTTGGTCTGCTGGCGCTGGACCTTCAGCGACAGGATCGCTTCCTTGATCTTGCGCTTGTAGGAGCGCTCCTGGGTGAGGTAGAGGATCTTGACGTACTGCTGGGTGATCGTCGACGCGCCCTGCGTCGGAGTTGCCCGAGGCGTTGTTGAACGCCGCGCGCAGGATGCCCTTGGGGTCGATGCCGCTGTCGGTCCAGAAGCCGGTTCTCCGCCGCGACCACGGCGTCCTTGATGTTGTCGGGCATCTCGCTCGAGCGGGATCGCGTCGCGGTTCTGGGTCGGCGAAGCGTGCCGAGCTCGTCTTGCCGTCGGCGTAGTAGACGAACGTCGTCTGGGTCTCGGAAGTCCTCGTTGGGGTCCGGGATGTCGATGGTCTGGTAGAGGAAGACGAACGCGCCGCCGATCAGCGTCACCAGCGCGAGCGCCGCTGATCCCGCCCCACTTGAGCACCAGGAGCGCGCGACCGCTTGCGGGTCAGCGGCGGCTTCGGCTTGCCGTTCTTGCCGGTCTTCCCGCTGGTCGCCGGGCGGCGGCGTCCTGCCGGACGTGCTGCGCTTCCGCGGGGTCGGTCGACTGCCGGCTCCGTCAGCGCTGCGCTTGCCTGCCAACCTTCGGCTCCATGATCGGGGGTGCGGGGAAGACGGCGCGCTGCGGCGTACGCCGGGCGCGCGATTCACCAGGGTACGCAAGCGGGCCCAGCGACCCAGTTCCCGGTCGTGTCGGCTGCCTCACCGGGGCGATACCGCCGCTCGTTCACCGCTCGGCCTTCGAAAGTTCGCATCCCGTGGATATATCGGTACGATAGGTCGCATGGCACGTCGTGGAGAGACCATCGAGCTGGCAGTCCTCGGACTGCTGCACGAGGGACCCATGCACGGCTACGAGCTGCGCAAGCGGCTGAACCTGATGCTCGGGTGGAGCGCGGCTGCTGTCCTACGGCTCGCTCTACCCCGCGCTGAAGAAGATGCTGCGCGGCGACCTGATCGAGGAGAAGGCGCCGACCCCGACGCCGGTCACCCGTCGACCGCGGATCGTCTACCAGGTCACCGAGGCCGGCACCGTCGAGTTCGAGCGGCTGATGTCCGAGGTGGGTCCGACCGCGTGGGAGGACGACAACTTCGACATCCGGTTCGCGTTCTTCGGTCGCACCGACATGGAGATCCGGCTGCGCGTGCTCGAGGGCCGGCGTACCCGCCTCCAGGAGCGTCTCGACCGGGTGCAGAACCAGCTGTCGATGACCCAGAAGGAGGTCGACCGCTACGCCGCCGAGCTCCAGCGGCACGGCGTCGAGTCGGTCGAGCGCGAGGTGCGCTGGCTCTCGGACCTGATCAACGCCGAGCGCAACCGCCGACCAGCCGATGCAGCCGCACGCCAGCCCCAGACCTGAGGGCCCCACGAACTTCAAGAAGTGCACTGACACACGGACAGCAACGAGGAAGGAAACCCGATGGGTTCGGTTCGAGTAGCAATTGTCGGAGTCGGCAACTGCGCCACCTCCCTGGTGCAAGGTGTGGAGTACTACCGCGACGCCGATCCCGCGGGCAACGTCCCCGGTCTGATGCACGTCATGTTCGGTGACTACCACGTCTCCGACGTGGAGTTCGTCGCGGCGTTCGACGTCGACGCCAAGAAGGTCGGCTTCGACCTCTCCGAGGCCACCCAGGCCTCCGAGAACAACACGATCAAGATCGCCGACGTGCCGCCGACTCGGCGTCGATCGTCCAGCGCGGCCACACCCTCGACGGGCTCGGCAAGTACTACCGCGAGACCATCGAGGAGGCCGACGGCGAGGCGGTCGACATCGTCGCAGGTCGCTCAAGGACGCGAAGGCCGACGTGCTGGTCTCCTACCTCCCGGTGGGCTCCGAGGAGGCCGACAAGTTCTACGCGCAGTGCGCGATCGACGCGGGCGTCGCCTTCGTCAACGCCCTGCCCGTCTTCATCGCCTCCGACCCCGTGTGGGCCAAGAAGTTCGAGGACGCCGGCGTCCCGATCGTCGGCGACGACATCAAGTCGCAGGTCGGCGCCACCATCACCCACCGCGTGATGGCGAAGCTGTTCGAGGACCGCGGCGTGGTGCTGGACCGCACCTACCAGCTCAACGTCGGCGGCAACATGGACTTCAAGAACATGCTCGAGCGCGACCGCCTGGAGTCGAAGAAGGTCTCCAAGACCCAGGCCGTGACCTCCAACATCGGTCACGACATGGGCTCGCGCAACGTGCACATCGGCCCGTCCGACTACGTGCAGTGGCTCGACGACCGCAAGTGGGCCTACGTCCGCCTCGAGGGTCGCGCCTTCGGCGACGTCCCGCTCAACATGGAGTACAAGCTCGAGGTCTGGGACTCCCCCAACTCGGCCGGCATCATCATCGACGCCATCCGCGCCGCGAAGATCGCCCTCGACCGCGGCATCGGCGGCCCGATCATCAGCGCGTCGTCGTACCTCATGAAGAGCCCGCCGGTGCAGCTGCCCGACGACCAGGGCCGCGCCCGCGTGGAAGCCTTCATCCGCGGCGAGGAGTAACCCTCCCCAGCTCGCAGACCACGCTGACCCGTCAGGAACGTTCCTGACGGGTCAGCGTCATTTCGAGGGCGTAGGCGCGTTGGGCGCCGAGACCCTTGAGCTCGATCCCCTCGACGGGGTCGCCCGCGGTCGGGCTCTCGAGCTCGGCGTACGTCGCCTGGTCGAGCAGCACCTGACCCGCGGTGGCCTTGCCGCACAGCCGCGCAGCGAGGTTCACCACCCCACCCATCGGGCGTGTAGTCGTAGCGTCCGTCGAACCCGACCACGCCCAAGGTGGCGTAGCCGAAGGCCAGACCGATGCCGTAGCTGAGGTCGTGGCCGCGGCGCTGCCACTCCGCCACCAGCCGATCCAGCTCGACCGCGCAGCTCGGTCACCATCCGCACCGCCGCCCGCGCCGGCTCCGGATGCGGCACGGGGTCGCCGAGGTAGGCCATGATCCCGTCGCCGGCGTAGCCACCGATGGTCGCGTCGTGGCGCTGCAGCACCTCGCCGACGGTCCGGTAGTACTGATCGATGTTGGCGATGACCTGCTCGGGCTCGGAGTCGCGCGTGAACGCCGTGAAGCCGCGGAGGTCGCAGAAGAACACCGCGATCTGGCGTCGGTGCGGACGGGTGATCGCCTCGGCATCCGCCGACATCACCGCGTCCGCGACCTGGGGAGTCAGGAACCGCCGCAGCTCCCCGAGCCGCTCGATCTCGGTCACCTGCGCCGCCACCCGGTCTTCCAGCGTGCGGTTCAGGTCGTCCAGCTCCAGCCGCGCTGCACGTTCGGACGCGGCCAAGCTCTCTGCACGCTCTGCCAAGAAGCCCAGGTGCCACGCCACAGCGACCACCGTGGTCGCGACGATGAACCACAACACGGCAGGTGCAACCCATCCGGGCTGGAGGAACATCACCAGTCCGCACCCGCCGACTGCGTTGGCGGCCGCCAGCAGCGCCCACCGCATCCGGAGGGTGTAGAAGGCCAGCGGGAGCGCTTCGAAGTAGAACACCGCTGCGACCCCGAAGTTCGGTCCCGATGCCCAGACACCCACGGTCGAGGCAAGGCCCATGCTGAGGATGATCAACATGCCGGTGAGGGGGGTCAGACGCCGGAACTGCGCGGCCGGCACCGCCACCAGAGCAATCGCTATGACCAGGGCGACAGCGAGCAGGAGGAGTGCAAGAAGGCGGAGCACCCCCGGATGAGCCACCTCATCGCCCTCGACGACGCCGAGAGCGAATGCCGCGGCCGAGGCCTGGACGCCGAGAATCATCCCGGCGACGTACAGCCGCGTGATCGCCCGCATCGTGAGCGGGCGCATCGTGCTCGCCCACGGGCCGTCCCACGGCGCGGCGTCGGCGGCAGCCATCTCCGGTCCCGAGAGGTCCCAGAACTTCATGGTGGAGGTTAGCGTCGCGGATGACTCAGCGGGTCAGGACTCGGCGTCGGCCTTCAGGCGCTCGAGAGTCTCGCGGATGCCGGCGCGCTGGCGCTCGGTGAACGCCTCGACGCCGCCGAGGTACTTCTCGGTGAAGCCGATCGACAGGTCCGTGATCTGGTCGGGGCACTCGCGGCGCTCCGTGACCCGGGTGCCACCGCCGGGCAGGGGCTCGAGCTCGAAGGACCAGACCAGCCGGTTCTCCTTGACCTTGAACGCGAAGTCGCGCGGCGGCTCGAAGCGCACCACTCTCGCGTTCGTCGGCCAGGCGACGTCGTCCTGCTGGTTCTCGTTGGTGAACGTCGTGCCGAGGCCGACCTCGTCGCCGTTCACGGTGCTGCGCACCACCTGCGGGCTCCACGACGACATCCGTTCGATGTCGGAGACCAGCGCCCAGACCGTCTCCGGCGGGGCGTCGATCTCGATGCTGTCCTCCAGCAGAGGTGCTCGGTCATCAGTCACCGGGGCACCGTACTTCAGGCGGTTTCGGCCTCGGCCTTGATCCGCTCGAGGGTCTGCTGCATGCCGACCCGCAGCCTCTCGGTGAACTTCGGTACGCCGCCGAGCGCCACCTTGGTCATGTTGAGCGAGAGGCCCGAGATGCCGTCGGGCAGCTCGCGGCGCTGGGTGATCCGGGTGCCGCCGTTGGGGATGGGCTCCAGCTCGAAGGACCAGATGGTGCGGTTCTCGGCGATCCGAAAGGCGAAGTCACGGTGGGGGTCGAACCGCACCACCTTGCCGTTGGTCGGCCAGAACAGGAGTCCCTGACGGTTCAGGTTGGAGAACTTGGTGCCCTGCTGCACACCGCCGCCCTTGATCTTGGTGCGGACGACCTGCGGGCTCCACGACGCCATCCGCTCGATGTCGGACACCATCGCCCAGACCGCTGCGGGCTCCGCGGCGACGTCGATGGTGGCTTCGAGCTGTGCGTGCTGCTTGGTCTCAGGCATGCCGGGCAACCTACTGATACCTGTGACGCGCTGTCTCGGTTACGTGACGTGCGCCACGTCACTACCTTGGGCCGTGGGTGTTGAGCCACAGCACCGGTCCTGGGAGGCGGGTGTCGAGGTCGCGGATCGCGGCCAGCGCCTTGCCGGTGTAGACGGGCTCGAGCTCCAGCCCGGCTTCCGCGGCCCGGGCCACCTCCGCCACCGACTCCCGGGTCGGGTCGCCGTACGTCGTGCCCAGCCAGTCGGCGACGCAGGTCGAAGTCGCCCTCGGTGAACAGCCGCGCGCCGGACAGGCCGCTCTCGGTCAGCAGGATCGAGGTGCGGTTGGCCAGCCGCATCATCGACCAGTTGTCGAGGCGCAGCATGTCGTTGACGACCACCCCGAGCACCAGGCAGTCGAGGCCGGCGAGGTCGAAGCCGACGGTCAGCCCGGCCACGGTGCCGCCCGAGCCGACCGGCACCACGACGGCTCCCGGCGCAGGCAGCTCACCGGCCTCGACCTGGGCCGCGATCTCCAGCGCGACGTCGACGTAGGCGAGCGTGCCGAACGGGTTGGAGCCGCCGGCCGGGAGGTACCACGGCCGGTACTTCGCCAAGAGGTACGGCGCCGCCAGCTTCAGCCGGCGCGCGGTCGGGTAGCGGTGGATCCGAGCACCGGACGCCGTCAGTCGATCGAGCTGCTGCCGCACGTGGTCGTCGACCGGCTGGTCGACCAGCCCGAGCACGGTCCGCAGTCCGTGGTCGGCGGCGTACACCGCACAGGCCAGGCCCCAGTGGGTGCCGATGCCGCCGACCGTGAACAGGGTCTTCGAGCCGCGGCGGTGCGCCTCGGGGATGATCCACTCCAGCTTGCGGACCTTGTTGCCGCCCCAGCGCGCCGTCACCGAAGACCGACTCGTCCTTCACCCACACCTCGGCAGCGAAACCGAGGTCGAGCCGGCGCACCGGAGTGGGCGCGGCGCCGAGCGGGAGGTGCCCCAGCTCGGGGACCCGCTCGGCGAGGCTCACTGCTCGCCCCGTCCTGCCCACCAGGCGCAGCAGCGCCTCGCGGGCCGCCTCCTCGCTCATCGGCCCGTCGTCGAGCCGCTTCTCGAGCAGGAACTTGTAGGCCTCGCCGACCTCGCGGCCCGCGGCGGATGCCGAGGATCTCCATGATCTGGTTGCCGTCGAGGTCGGGCCGGATCGAGGCCAGCTCCTCCTGCTCCGACGAGCCGGGCGATCCGCTCCTCGAGGTCGTCGTAGGTACGCCGGAGCCGGTCCGCCTTGCGCTGGTTGCGCGTGGTGCAGTCGGCGCGGGTCAGCACGTGCAGCCGCTCGCAGCTGGTCGCCGGCGTCGCGGACGTAGCGGCGTACGGCGGAGTCGGTCCACTCGCCCGACCCGTAGCCGTGGAAGCGCAGGTGCAGCTCGACCAGCTGGGCGACCGCCTCGGTCTCGTCGTTGGAGAAGCGCAGCGCCTGCATCCGCTTGCGGGTCAGCTTGGCGCCGACGACGTCGTGGTGGTGGAAGGTGACCGTGCCGTCGTCGACGAACCGCCGGGTCCGCGGCTTGCCGACGTCGTGCATCAGCGCCGCGAACCGCGACACGAAGTCCGGGCCCGCTCGCCGGCAGCCGCGGCTCGAGGTCGATCGCCTGCTCCAGCACCGTCAGCGTGTGCTCGTAGACGTCCTTGTGGCGGTGGTGCTCGTCGCGCTCCAGCGCCAGCGCCGGCAGCTCGGGCAGCACCAGCTCGGCGAGGCCGGTCTCCACCAGCAGCGCCAGCCCGAGCCGCGGGTACGGCGCGCAGACCAGCTTGACCAGCTCGTCGCGCACCCGCTCGGCCGAGATGATCGTGATCCGCTCGGCCATGTCGGTCATCGCCGCGACCGCCGCGGGGTCGACGGTGAACCCGAGCTGGGCCGCGAACCGCGCCGCCCGCATCATCCGCAGCGGGTCGTCGGAGAAGGAGTCCTCCGGGCGGCCCGGCGTGCGCAGCAGCCGGCTGCGCGAGGTCGACCACGCCGCCGTACGGGTCCTCGAACTCCTGGCCCGGCATCCGCACCGCCATCGCGTTGACGGTGAAGTCGCGCCGGCCCAGGTCGCCGGCGAGGCGTGTCGCCGAAGTCGACGGCCGGCTTGCGGGACTCGGGGTCGTAGACGTCGGAGCGGTACGTCGTCACCTCGACCACCCACTCGCCCTTGCGGCAGCCGATGGTGCCGAACGTCGCGGCCCATGTCCCACAGCGCGTCGCCCCAGCCCGGAGAGCAGCCGCTCGGTGTCGTCGGGCCGCGCCGAGGTGGCGAAGTCGAGGTCGTTGTGCCGGCGGCCCGAGCATGGCGTCGCGCACCGGGCCGCCGACCAGCGCGAGCTCGTGGCCGGCCTCCGCGAACAGCTCGCCGAGCTCGCCGGTGACCGACCGCGATCCGGGCCAGCTCGTCGGTGACGGCGAGCTGCGCGGCGGCCATGTCGAGCGGCTGGCGGCGGGGGCGGACACGGGAGTCGACTCTAGGGCTCCGGGCACGGCGCGCTCAGTCTAGGCCGCGCGCCCCTATACCCTCGGACCGTGGTCCGCCGGTCGATGTTCCTGCCTGCCCTGGTGGCGGTGCCTGGCGACTCCTGCTGCGTCGGCCGCCGGTCGCGGCCGCCGCGGCCGCGCGCCGGCGCCGCCGGCGCCGCGCTACGAGCCCGCCGCTCGAGGTCACCATCGACGAGCCTGACGCCCGGCTACCTCCCCACGGACGGTCCGATCCAGGTCACCGGCACGGTCACCAACCAGGACGACGACGCCTGGGACGCGGTCAACCTGTACTCGCTTCCTCGACGACGCCCCGATGACTGAGCCAGGCCGAGCTGGCCGAGGCCGCCGCCGCCGACCCGACGCCTCGACGTCGGCGAGCGGATCGTCGACGAGCGCCGTACGCCACCGTCGGCGAGCTCGCTCCGGGTGAGACCGAGCCGTTCTCGCTCACCGTGCCGACAGCGCCTACCTCGCAGCGTCGACGGCGCCGGCGTCTACTGGTTCGGCGTCCACGCCCTGGGGCAGAGCTCCGAGTCACCGCGCGACGACATCGCCGACGGCCGGGCCCGCACTTCCTGCCCTACGTCCCCGCCAGCACCCCCGGCGAGGTCGAAGACCGCGCTGGTGCTGCCGATCCGCGCACTACCTGCCGTACGCCGACGACGGCTCGCTGGAGGGACTCCAGCACTGGGCGCGCACGCTGAGCGTCGGCGGCCGGCTGCGGCGACCTGGTCGAGTTCGCGGACTCGGCCGGCAGCGCCCCGGTGACCTGGCTGGTCGACCCGGCCGTGCCCGACGCCGTCCGCCGCCTCGCGCTGGGCAACCCGCCGCTGTACCTCGGCCCCAGCGCACCGCCCGCCGACGAGGAGCCGGACGAGACCCCGAGCAGCGACCCCTCGGAGACGCGCGGATCCCGACGACGGCGCCGGCCGAGGCGCGCGAGCTCACCGAGGAGGAGCAGGCTGCCAAGGACGCGGCGACGGCGTGGCTCGACCGCTTCGAGGCGGCCGTCCAGGACGACGAGGTGCTCGGCCTGCCGTACGGCGACCTCGACGTGGCCGCGGCCGCGGAGCTCGACGCCCGAGCTCTACGACCTGGCCCGCGACCGCCCGAGCACCGTGCTGACCGGCGCGGGCGTGACCTCCCGCCCGACGGTGGTCTCGCCCAGCGGCTACCTCAACCCCGCCGGCTTCGAGCTCGTCGCGCGACGACACCACGGTGCTGGTCACCGACCGGATGTTCGGGCGCCGACCTCCCGGCGTCGCCGACGTCGGCGGCCAGACCGTCGGCGATCCTGTCGTCCGGCGCCGCGGACGGCGGCCCCCGACCCGGCGACCGCTTCACCTCGCTCCAGCTGCGGCAGCGGATCCTGAGCGAGGCGGCGGTCCGCCTGCTCGAGCCCCGGTCGCCACCCACTGCTCGTGGCCCTGCCGCTCGAGTGGGAGCCCGGCGACGCCGACAGCGCGTTCTTCACCGGCCTCGACGTCGACTGGCTCGACCTCACCACCGTCGGCCGACGCGACCGACCGCGACGGCACGATCGTCGACCCCGAGGAGCTCGACTACCCCGCCAGCCAGAGCGTCGCCAGCTCGACCCGCCGACGTTCGACGGCCGCCGACGACCTGATCTCCGCCGGCGAGACCCTGCAGAACCTGCTCACCCTCAACACCGAGGTCTCGGAGACCGTCACCGACCGAGGCCCTGGCCGGCGTCGTCGTACGGCGTCGCGCGACGACCCCGATCACCGCCCGCAGCAGCCTGCGTCGCCGCGCAGCGGTGGATCGCCGACCAGCTCGGCTCGGTCACGATCAGCGCCGGCCCCGGCGTCACGCTCTCCGGCAGCGACGGGCGGCTTCGCGACCGTGATCGAGAACAAGCTCGACCAGCCCGTGACCGTCAACGTCGTGGCGCCGCTCCGACGGCGGCGTCGAGATCGAGCCCATCGAGCCGGTCGAGCTCGCCGCCAACAGCCGGGCGACGGTCGTGCTCGACGCGCACGCCAACCGGGTGGGCGTCACCAACGTCACCCTGGCCGTCACCGACGTCGACGGGAACCCGCTCGGCGAGACCGACGAGCTGCCGATCCGTTCGGCCCAGGTCAGCGTGGTGATCTGGCTGATCATCGGCACCGGCGTCGGGCTGCTGTTCCTGGCGATCCTGGTCCGGCTGTTCCGCCGGGTGCGCGGCCGGGGCCGAGCGGCCGAGGCGCCGACCGTGGTCGACCCCGCCGCCGACGCCCCGCTGGAGACGGCGACGTGACCGAACCCGAGCCGACCATCACCCCGTCGCCCGAGAGCGAGCAGGCGGGCATCCTCGCCTCGAGCGCGGTGATGGCGGCCGGCACGGTCGTGTCGCGGCTGAGCGGCTTCGTCCGGTCGACCCTGCTCGCCGCCGCGCTCGGCCTCTCGCTGCACGCCGACATCTTCACCATCGCCAACACCGTGCCGAACATGCTCTACATCCTGCTGGCCGGCGGCGTCTTCAACGCCGTGCTCGTGCCGCAGCTGGTGCGCGCGATGAAGAACGACGCCGACGGCGGCGAGGCCTACACCAACCGGGTCATCACCCTGGCCGCGCTGTTCCTCGGCCGTGGTCACGGTGCTGCTGGTCGTCGCCGCGCCGATCGTGATGTCGCTCTACCTCGACGGCTCCTGGGGCGACGCCGTCGCTCGCCGAGCAGCGCCAGTCGGTGATCGACTTCGCCCGCTTCTGCCTGCCGCAGGTCTTCTTCTACGGCATGTTCGTGCTGGTCGGTCAGATCCTCAACTCCCGCGGCCGCTTCGGGCCGATGATGTGGGCGCCGATCGCCAACAACGTGATCTCGGTGGCGGTGCTGGTCGTCTACCTCGTGGCCTTCGGCGCCGCCCGCGGTGACGAGGCGACCGGCGCCTTCAGCAGCGACCAGGAGCTGCTGCTCGGCATCGGCTCGACCGTCGGGATCGCGGCCCAGCTGCTGATCCTGGTGCCGTACCTGCAAGTCGGCGGGCTTCACCTACCGCCCCCGCTTCGACTTCCGCGACACCGGTCTCGCCCACACGTTCAAGCTCGGCGTCTGGACCGTGCTGTTCGTGGTCGTCAACCAGATCGCCTACACGGTCGTGGTCCGGCTCGGCCTCGGGCGGCACCGACCGGCGGCAGCGTCGACGGCCACCGGCTCCACGGTCTACTCCGCGGCGTTCCTGATCGTGATGGTGCCGCACGCGGTGATCACGGTCTCGCTGGCCACCGCGATCCTGCCGCGGCTCTCGCAGCGGGCCGCCGACGGCGAGCTCGCCGGCCTCGCGCACACGCTGGCCTCGACCCTGCGCACCGCGCTGACCGTCGTCGTACCGTTCGCCGCCCTGCTGCCCGATCGTCGCGCCCGACATCGCCAACGTGGTCTGGGGCCACGGCGGCCGGCCGGCTCACCTACGACAACACGGTGCCGACCCTGTCGCTGTTCGGCGCGGGCATCGTCTTCTTCACCGTCCACTACCTGATGCTGCGCGGCTTCTACGCCCTCGAGCAGACCCGCACCGTCTTCTTGATCCAGTGCGCCGTCGGCGGTCACCAACATCGTCGCCGCGCTCGTGCTGGTCGGGCTCAGCCGACGACGAGCACACCGCGCCGGCGCTGGTGCTCGCCTACACCGCGTCGTACGTCGTCGGCTCGATCGTGTCCTACTCCGTGCTGCGGCGACGGCTCGGCGGCCTGGAGACGCCGGCGCTGGTCGGCTTCCTCGTGGTGCTGCTGATCATCACCGTCGGCACCACCGCCGTCGCGTTCGGCGCCGGGTGGGCGGTGCACTCGCTGACCGACCGGCCGCACTGGGCGATCGCGGCGTCTGCAGGGGCTGGGCGATCACGTTCGTGGCCGTCGTCGTCTTCCTGTGGCTGGCCCGTCTGCTGCGGCTGCACGAGGTCACCTCGGTGGTCGATCAGGTGACGGCGGCGGATTCCGGTCGGGCGGAAGCCCTGACGCGTCCTACGATGACCAGAGGCCGTCGCACAGACGACGGCCGCGAGAACGCGAAGGGGAGGACGACCACGTAGTGCCGCACTCGGTCCGGCCGGGAGATGTGCTCGCCGGTCGTTATCGACTCGTGGACCTGCTCGCGGAGAGTGGGGGCGGGCGGTTCTGGCGCGCGCGCGACTCGGTGCTCGAGCGCCACGTCGCCGTGCACGTCATCTCCGCCGACGACGAACGGGCAGCCGCGCTGCTCGAGGCCGCGCGGCGGTCGGCCAACGTGCACGACCAGCGGCATCCTGCGGGTGCTGGACGCCGAGCAGGTCGACGACATCGCCTACGTCATCAACGAGTGGGGCTCGGGCACCTCGCTCGACATCCTGGTCGGCGCCATCGGAGCCATGGGCCCGCGGCGCGCGGCCTGGCTGGTCGCCGAGGTCGCCGACTCGGTCGCCTCCGCCCACGCCGCGGGCGTCGCCCACGGCCGGCTGGTGCCGGAGAACGTGCTCATCGACCGGCACGGCGAGGTCAAGATCATCGGCATGTGCGTCGACGCCGCGATGCACGGGCTGGCCGGCGACCGGATCGCCACCGACGTCTCCGACCTGGCCGGACTCCTCTACTGCGCGCTGACCGGCCGCTGGGGTGGGGTGTCCGCCTCCAGCGTGCCGTCGGCGCCCGTCCACCACGGCGAGGTGCTGCGACCGCGGCGGGTGCGCGCCGGCATCCCCGGCCAGCTCGACGCGCTGTGCGACGAGGTGCTGCACGCCCACCACAACAGCCGCCGCGCGATCGGCGTCGGGTCGGCCCGCGGCATCGCCGACTTCCTGGCGGCGTACGTCGGCGACCCGACGGGCATGGCCGACGCCCTGCGCGAGACGCTGCCGGTGCTGCCCGGACTCCGGCAAGGTCGTGCTGCCCAGCCTGGCGGATCCGGTGATCGGCGGCGAGGAGCCCGAGCCGCCGAAGGAGCTGCACCCGGGCCGGCGCCCGACCCGGAGCCGCCGTCGGTGACCGAGGCGGACCCGCCCGGCCAGCCGCTCGAGGAGCTGCCGACCGAAGCCGGTCTGCCGATCTTCGGCGAGGGCATCGACGACGTGTCGTGGCTGGAGAAGCGCACCACGCCGGCGCCCCCGCCGCCGCCGTTCGAGAAGCATCCCGAGCGACCGCTCTTCGCTCCCGAGCCGACCGACGGTGCGCCCGCGCGCACGTCCAAGCCGGGGGTCGAGCAGCTCGACCGGTCGGCCGACGGCTACTGGCCGTTCGACGGCAACAAGCCGAAGCCCACCACCGGTGCGAAGTTCGGGACCGACACCGGCACCGGCTCCGACACCGGCCTGACCGCGATCACCGGAGAGGTGCCCGGTCGCAGCTGGCTCCGGCTGGCGGCCGGCGTAGCGGCTGGGCTGGTGCTGCTGATCGTCCTGGTCGTCGCCTACAACCTGGGCCGCGGCAAGACCCCGCTCGGCGCCGAGCCCGACCACGACCCGACCGCGTCGACGTCGCAGTCGACCGAGCCGACGCTGGTCGAGGTCACCGGTCTGCTGGCCAGCGACCTCGACCCGCAGGGCACCGACGGCGGCGAGAACCCCGAGGACGCGCCACTCGCGGTCGACGGTGATCCGCAGACCGCCTGGCAGACGTCGTCCTACGAGCAGCAGTTCGGACCGGGCGGCCTGAAGACCGGCGTCGGCCTGGTGATCGACCTCGGCGAGCCGCGGCAGGTCTCCGGCGTCGACGTGTCCTTCGTCGGCGCGCCGACCGGGCGTCACGCTCTACCTCACCGACACGCGCTCCCACCGAGGTCGCCGGTCTCGATCCGGTCGGCACCGAGACCGCCGATGATGAGAGTCTGTCCCTCGACCTCGACGAGCCGGTCACCGGTCGGTACCTGGTGGTCTGGCTCACCTCGCTGCCCGCCGGCGACGACGGCTTCCGGGGCGCGGTCGGCGACGTGCGGGTGGCGGCGGTCGACGACGGTGAGTGAGCGGTGACAGCGGTGAGCGTGAGCGAGGACCCTCGCACCGATCCCGAGCTGCTGCGCGCCCACGTCGACGGCGACGGCGACGCCTTCGGGGTGCTCTTCGTCCGCCACCGCGACCGGCTGTGGGCCGTGGCGCTGCGCACGATGGGCAACCCCGACGACGCCGCCGACGGGCTGCAGGACGGCATGATCGCGGCGTACCGCCGGGCCGGCTCGTTCCGCGGAGAGGCGCAGGTGACGACCTGGTTGCACCGCGTCGTCGTCAACGCCTGCCTGGACCGGATCCGGGCCTCGAAGGTACGCCGCACCGAGGCGCTGCCCGACGACCTCGACGACTACGGCGACCGCGGCTCACTGTCGGTGGCCACCGCCCCGGCCGAGGACCCTGCCGACGCTCTCGGTGCGCGACGAGCGGCGGGCGCAGGTGCTGGCCGCGCTCCGCGTCGCTGCCCGCCGAGCAGCGCGCGGCGCTGGTGCTCGTGGACATGGAGGGGTACTCGGTCGCCGAGGCCGCCGACATCCTCGACTGCGCCGTCGGCACCGTGAAGTCGCGGTGCTCGCGCGGACGGGCGCGGCTCGCCGGGATGCTCGAGCACCTGATGGGCGCCGACCGACGACGACGACCACCTCCCGTCGGGGAACCCCGACACCGCGGCGCCCGTCCGATCCGAGAAGGCGCCCCGAGCACCACCCGGCGAGGCACCCGACCCGAGCCCGCCTGACCATCCCGAGAAAGTGATCCCATGACCGACGAGGAGCGCGAGCTGCCGCCCGAGCAGGAGGCCGCCGTACGCCGCCTGCTCGCCGAGGCGCGCGCCACCGAGCCGGTGCCCGCCGACGTCGCGGCCCGGCTCGACCGGGTGCTCGTCGGTCTGGGTGAGGACGGGTTTCCGGCCGCCGCCACCGGGCACGTCGTAGCCCCGCCCTGGCGTCGCCGCCGGGCCGCCGTGGTGCTGGTCGCCGCCGCCGCGGTGGTGGCGATCGGCGTCGGGGTGGGACAGATCGACGGCATCCAGGGCGGCAGCGACAGCGACGCCGGCGGCGGCGCCGGCGACGCTGCCGTCACGCCGAGCGGGCGCCCCGGACTCCGCCGAGGACGGCGCCGACGGCGACGACCTGGAGGCGGCGCCCAGCGAGAAGCCGTCGACGGCGGACGCCCAGGCACCCGACCGCTCGGTGCCGGTCGGCCGCGTCCGCGCGGACCGCTTCACCGCCGACGTCAACCAGCTGCGCCGGGCCATCCCCGACGACGCCGTCGACGGCGAGTTCGTCCAGCTCACCGCGCGACCAGCTCCCGTCCGGCTACGTGGTCACCGACCGGGCGTTCGAGTGCGCGCGCCGCCGCCTGGGGCCCCGGGGTGCTGGTGCCCGTCTTCTTCGACGGCACGCCCGCGGTGCTCGCCTACCGGCCCGTCACCGGGGAGTCCCAGATCGTCGACCTGCTGCGCTGCGGCACCGGCGAGTCGCTGCGTTCGACCACCCTCCAGGCCGGCTGAGCCCGACCGCTGGTCACGCGTGCCGCGGGAATGCCGCTCGCCTACGATCGGTTGAGACGACGTACCCGAAATCGAGAGAAGTTGGCATGTCCGAGACCTCGCAACGTGATCATCATCGGCTCCGGCCCGTCCGGCTACACCGCCGCCGTGTACGCCGCCCGCGCCGCCCTGAAGCCCCTGGTCTTCGAGGGCTCGGTGACCGCCGGTGGCGCGCTGATGACCACCACCGAGGTCGAGAACTTCCCCGGCTTCCGCGACGGCATCATGGGCCCTGCCCTGATGGACGAGATGCGCGCCCAGGCCGAGCGCTTCGGCGCCGAGCTGGTGGCCGACGACATCGTCGAGGTCGACCTGACCGGCGACCCCAAGGTCGTCAAGACCGCCACCGACACCTACACCGCGCGCTCGGTGATCCTGGCCATGGGCTCGGGCTACCGCAAGCTCGGCCTGCCCAACGAGGAGGAGCTGTCGGGTCGCGGCGTCTCGTGGTGTGCGACGTGCGACGGCTTCTTCTTCCGCGAGCAGCACATCGCCGTCGTCGGTGGCGGCGACTCCGCTCTCGAGGAGGCGCTCGTTCCTGACCCGCTTCGGCTCCAAGGTCTCCCTGATCCACCGCCGCGACGAGCTGCGCGCCTCGAAGATCATGCAGGAGCGGGCCTTCGCCGACCCGAAGCTCGAGATCGTCTGGAACTCCGAGGTCGCCACGATCAACGGCAGCGACCGGCTCGAGAGCGTCACGCTGCGACGACACCGTGACCGGCGAGAAGAGCGAGCTGCCCGCGACCGGGCTGTTCATCGCGATCGGCCACGACCCGCGCTCGGAGCTGCTGCCCGGCCAGGTCGACCTCGACGACGACGGCTACGTGCTGGTCAACCACCCCTCGACCGCGACCAACCTGCCCGGCGTCTTCGCCGCCGGCGACCTGGTCGACCACCACTACCGCCAGGCGATCACCGCCGCCGGCACCGGCTGCGCCGCCGCGCTCGACGCCGAGCGCTACCTCGCGGCGCTCGACCACGCCGCCTCGACCGCCGGCCGCGCGCCGAGGCGCCGTCCGACCAGGAGCCGGTCACGGCCTGAACCGCCCAGCACCGCGTGGCGGGAACACATGTCCCCGCACTGGTGTTGACTGCTATTAGACCTTTGTGTTCACCCGAAGAAGGAGACAACCGTGGGCAACATCGCAGCCGTGACCGACGCCGAGTTCGAGTCACAGGTGCTCAAGTCAGAGAAGCCGGTCCTCGTGGACTTCTGGGCCGAATGGTGCGGCCCGTGCCGCCAGGTGGCCCCGATCCTCGACGAGATCGAAGCCGCCCACGGTGACAAGATCACCTTCCTGAAGATGAACGTCGACGAGAACCCCGTCACCCCGTCGTCCTACCGGGTCACCGGCATCCCGACGATCAACGTCTACCAGGGCGGCGAGGTCGTGCGCAGCATCGTCGGCGCCAAGCCCAAGGCGGCGCTGCTCAACGAGCTGTCCGAGTTCATCGCCTGACCTGACGGTCACCCAGCTTCATCCGAAGCCCGTCCCAGTCGCCGATCCGGCGCAGGGGCGGGCTTCGGTCGTACGACGCCCAGCAGCCGCTCCAGCGCCGACTCGACCTCGTCCTTCCAGGTCAGGGCCGAGCGCAGGTCCATCCGCATCCGCGGGGTGGTGGGGTGCGGGCGGTGGGTCTTGAAGCCGACGCTGCCCAGGAAGTCGGCCGGCACCACGCAGCTGCGCTTGCCGCGGGTGTCGCCGAACGCCTCCACCGCGCGGATGCCGCCGCGCCGGATCAGGTCGCGGGCCATGCCCTGCACCAGCATCCGGCCC
The DNA here is from genome assembly GCA_963769475.1 of uncultured Actinomycetota bacterium. Classification (GTDB taxonomy): domain Bacteria; phylum Actinomycetota; class Actinomycetes; order Propionibacteriales; family Nocardioidaceae; genus Nocardioides. The sequence goes on from CAVYLX010000012.1 coordinate 650,947, forward strand.
AGCCCGCCGCCGGCGTACGCCGGATCGACGTACGCCATCGTCAGCAGCACGGCGTCCGGCGAGACCGGCGCGGTCGGGAAGGCGCCGGCGCCGGGCACGAAGGCAGCCGGCGCGTAGACCAGGTAGCCGACCGGCTGGTCGTCGATCAGGGCCACGCGACCGCAGGAGCCCCACTCCCGTAGGACTTCCGAGAGCCAGGCGTCCTTCTCGCTCGGCGCACGCGGCGGGCTGCGCGACGCGCGCCCGGCGTACGGATCGAGCTCCCAGAACAGGCAGGTGCGGCACGGCGTCTCGAGCTCGCCGAGGGCGTCGAGACGGTCCAGGGTCAGCCGGCCGATCCTGCGCGACATGGAACCAGTGTGACCTCGCGTCGGCGCCAGAGAAGCGTGGACGGACGCGAGACGCGATCGTAGGCAGCGCGGCCTGAGAAGATGCAACGGGTGCGCCAGATCCGACAGAGCCGCAAGCTCCACAACGTCCGCTACGACGTCCGTGGTCCGATCCTGGTCGAAGCCCAGCGGCTCGAGGCAGAGGGCCACCGGATCCTCAAGCTCAACATCGGCAACCCGGCGCCGTTCGGCTTCGAGGCCCCCGAGGCGATCCTCGCCGACGTGACCCACCACCTGGCCGAGTCGCAGGGCTACAGCGACTCCCAGGGCATCTACTCCGCGCGCACCGCCGTCGCGCAGTACTACCAGCAGCAGGGCCTGCGCGACTGCGACGTCGAGGACGTCTTCATCGGCAACGGCGTCTCCGAGCTGATCTCCCTGGTGCTGCAGGCGTTCGTCGACGACGGCAACGAGATCCTGGTGCCGGCGCCCGACTACCCGCTGTGGACCGGCGCGATCACGCTGTGCGGCGGCAAGCCGGTGCACTACCTGTGCGACGAGACCAACGAGTGGAACCCCGACCTCGCCGACATCGAGTCGAAGATCACCGAGAACACCCACGCGATCGTGATCATCAACCCCAACAACCCCACCGGTGCGGTCTACAGCAAGGCGATCGTCGAGGGGCATGGTCGACATCGCCCGCCGCCACGACCTGGTGGTCTTCGCCGACGAGATCTACGAGAAGATCCTGTTCGACGACGCGGTGCACCACCACGCGGCGAAGGCCGCCGGCAACGACGTGCTGTGCCTGACCTTCAGCGGCCTGTCCAAGGCCTACCGCGTCTGCGGCTACCGCACCGGCTGGGTGATGATCTCCGGCCCCAAGGAGATCGCGGCCGACTTCCTCGAGGGCCTCACCCTGGTCGCCAACATGCGGATGTGCGCCAACGTGCCGGCCCAGCACGCGATCCAGACCGCTCTCGGCGGCTACCAGTCGATCGAGGAGCTGATCGTGCCCGGCGGGCGGTTCTACGAGCAGAGCATGCTCGCGCACCGGCTGCTCAACGAGATCCCCGGCGTCTCCTCGGTGAAGCCGCACGGGGCGCTCTACTGCTTCCCGCGCCTCGACCCCGAGGTCTACCCGATCGAGAACGACGAGATGTTCGTGATCGAGCTGCTGCGCGCCAAGAAGATCCTGGTCACCCACGGCACCGGCTTCAACTGGCCGGAGCCGGACCACTTCCGGCTGGTCACCCTTCCGGACGTCGACGTGCTCGAGGAGGCGATCGGCCGGATCGCCGACTTCCTCGCCACGCGTCGCTGACCAGCCCACCACCAGCCTCCAGGAGTCACTCCTTGCGCGACATCACCTACCCGCCCGTCATCCTGACCGCGAAGACCGCGTTCCGGCTGCTGGGGCAGAAGTTCCACATGTCCGGCACCGACCACGTGCCGCGCACCGGTGGGGTGATGCTGGCGGTCAACCACATCGGCTACGTCGACTTCGTGTACGGCGGCCTGGCCGGCAACCCGTCCGGCCGCAAGGTCCGGTTCATGGCCAAGCGCGAGATCTTCGACAACAGGTTCGGCGGTCCGCTGATGCGGTCGATGCACCACATCGAGGTCGACCGCGGCGACGGCCTGGCGTCGTACGCGAAGGCCGTGGAGTACCTCAGGAACGGTGAGGCGGTCGGCATCTTCCCCGAGGCCACCATCTCCCGGGCGATGGAGCTCAAGGAGTTCAAGACCGGCGCCGTCCGGATCGCGGCCGAGGCCGGCGTGCCCCTGGTGCCGGTGATCCTGTGGGGCACCCAGCGGATGATGACCAAGGACCACCCGCGCGACTTCTCGCGCGGCAAGACGATCGCGATCCGGGTCGGCCCGCCACTGCACCCGACCGGTGCCGACTCCGTCGCCGAGACCGCGGAGCTGCACCGGGTGATGAGCTCGATGCTCGACGAGACCATCCGCACCTACCCCGCCGAGGAGCAGCCCCCGGGTTCGTGGTGGCTGCCGGCGAGGTACGGCGGCAGCGCGCCCACGCTCGAGGAGGCGGCGGTCCTCGACGTCGCAGGAGAAGCGCGACCGGGCCGAGAAGCGTCGTCAGCGACAAGCCGACAAGTAGCTACGTCGATAAGTCGACTAATGTCGACTATATCTGACTTAGTCGCCGAGGGATGGCGCGTCGAGTTCAGATCGGGCGGTCGCTCCGGTTGCGGGGATCCATCACGTCGACGATCCGACGGAGGTCGTCGAGCGAGGCGAACTCGACGGTGATCTTGCCCTTGCGCTGCCCGAGCTCGACCTTGACCCGGGTCTCCAGCCGGTCGGAGAGCCGGTCGGCCAGCTCGGTCAGGCCCGGCGCGGTGGGCCGGCGGCGGGCCGTTCGCTGCCCCGCACCACCGGTCTCACCGACGGCCACGATCTCCTCGAGGCCGCGCACGCTGATGCCTTCGGCCACCACGCGCTGGGCCAGCCGGTCCTGGAGGTCGGGGTCCTCGATCGCCAGCAGCGACCGGGCGTGCCCGGCCGAGAGGACGCCGGCCGCGACCCGGCGCTGGACGGCCGGGCTGAGCTTGAGCAGCCGCAGGGTGTTGCTGATCTGGGGTCGGGACCGACCGATCCGGCTGGCCAGCTCCTCATGGGTGCAGGAGAAGTCGTCGAGCAGCTGGGCGTAGGCCGAGGCCTCCTCCAGCGGGTTCAGCTGCGATCGGTGCAGGTTCTCCAGCAGCGCGTCGCGCAGCATGTCGACGTCGTCGGTCTCCCGGATGATGGCCGGGATCGTGGTCAGCCCGGCCTGCTGCGACGCGCGCAGCCGGCGCTCGCCCATCACCAGCTCGTACTGCTCGGGGCCGGTCTTCCGGACCACCACCGGCTGGAGCAGGCCGACCTCCTTGATGGAGTGGACCAGCTCCGCCATCGCCTCCTCGTCGAAGACCTGGCGCGGCTGCACGGCGTTCGGGGTCACCTGGGCGATCGGCAGTTCGGCGAAGTAGGCGCCGGCCACCGGAGCGAGGTCGGGCGAGCGCCTGGTCGCTGGCTCTCGGTCGGACTCCGGCGTCTCGGTCGGCGCGGTCGGGATCAGCGAGCCGAGCCCGCGGCCCAGGCCGCGTCGCTGTTGCGGACGACTCACAGCGGCGCTCCCATGGTGGCAATCTCGCGCGCGGCCTCCAAGTAGCTGAGCGCGCCTGGTGAACCGGGATCGTAGGTCATCACCGTCTGGCCGTACGACGGTGCCTCCGAGATCCGCACGGAGCGCGGGATCGCGGTCTTCAGCACCTGGTCGCCGAAGTGCTTGCGCACTTCCTCCGCCACGTTGGAGGCCAGTCGAGTGCGGGCGTCGTACATCGTGACCAGGATCGTGGTGACGGCGAGGTTGGGGTTCAGGTGCGCGCGCACCATGTCGACGGTCTCCAGGAGCTGGGTGAGGCCCTCCAGGGCGTAGTACTCGGCCTGGATCGGGATCATCATCTCGTCGCACGGCGACCAGCGCGTTCACGGTGAGCAGCCCCAGCGACGGCGGGCAGTCGATCAGCACGTAGTCGTAGCGGTCCTCCCCCGCCTCGCTCTGCCCGCCCACCAGCGGGTGGCCGGCAACGGCCTTCTTCAGCCGGCCCTCGCGAGCGACCACGCTGACCAGCTCGATCTCCGCACCGGCCAGGTCGATGGTCGCCGGCACCACGAACAGGCCCGCGACGTCGGGGCACGCCTGCACCAGGTCGGCCAGGGGGGCGCCGTCGGCGAGCGCGTCGTAGATGGACGGGACGCCGCGGCGATGCTCGACGTTCAGCGCGGTGGAGGCGTTCCCTTGAGGGTCGAGGTCGATCACCAGGACGCGCTGGCCGAGCTGGGCCAGTCCGGCCGCGATGTTCACCGTGGAGGTGGTCTTGCCGACGCCGCCCTTCTGGTTCGCGACCACGAAGACGCGGGTCGCCTCGGGCCGGGGCATCTGCGGCCGGGAGGCCGCGTCGGCCCGGGCCAGGACGCTGTGCTGGGCCGCCTGGGCCAGCGGAGTGCGTCTCGTCGAAGTCCGTGACGACGACCGCGAGGTCGGCGGCGGTCGGCACTCCGAAGGGTGGTCGGAGGCCGGTTTCACGTGAAACATCGTCGTCCGAATCCGCGGACTCGTCGTCGGCCGGGATCGGGCTCAGCCTGTGGAAAAGTGGTCTGGCCCTGTGGATAGGCACGCTCGGAGGGGGTCTCCGGACCGGTGGAAAACTCATCGGTCATCTAGCGTTCCTCCGCTTCTTGGATGTCGATGATCGGGGTCCTGGGCCTGTGGCGCGACCACCCGCAGGCGGCCAAGATACCCGCGTCGGATCGGCCCAGGTAACCCGGACGACGGTGGCTGTGGAGTCACCCTCCCCCAGCTCGAGAATCTCCGGCGTCGACGTGCGCATCCGAGCGATGGCCGGTCGGGCCTCGAGGACCTCCTCTGCCGCCGAGCTCCCCTTCATCGCAACCAGGGCACCGTGCGGGTCGCACCAGCGGCATCGACCACTCGAGGAGCCGGCCGAGGGGTGCGACCGCCCGCGAGGTCACCACGTCGAACTGGGCCACGCCATGCAGGGCGTCGGCCCGGCCGCGCTCGACTGTCACCTGGTCCAGGCCCAGCTCGGAGACGACCTCCTCGAGGAAGGTGGTCCGCCGCAGCAAGCGGCTCGACCAGGGTCATCACCACGTCCGGCCGGGCGATGGCCAGGACCAGGCCCGGCAGCCCGGCACCGGAGCCGATGTCGCAGACCGTGGACCCTTGCGGGATCACCTCCGACAGGGCGGCGCAGTTCAGCAGGTGCCGCTCCCACAGGCGTGGCGCCTCGCGCGGGCCGATCAGGCCCCGGACCACGCCCTCGGTCGCCAGCAGCTCGGCGTATCGCTCCGCCAGGCCCAGGCGGTCGAGCGGAAACGCCCCCCGCGCCGCAGCGGGCGTGGAGGGCGTTTCACGTGAAACATCGGGGTCGCTCAGCTCGGAAGCACCACCACGAAGCGGCGGGGCTCCACGCCCTCCGACTCCGAGCTCAGGCCGGCCGCTGCCACGGCATCGTGCACCACCTTGCGCTCGAACGGGGTCATCGGGTCCAGCGAGACGGGCTCGCCGCTGGCGCGCACCTTCTCCACCATCTCGCCGGCGAGCTCGACAAGCCGCTCGCGCTTCTCCGCACGGAAGCCGGACACGTCCAGCATCAGCCGGGACCGGTCCCCCGTCTCGCGGTAGACCGCCAGCCGGGTCAGCTCCTGCAGCGCGTCCAGCACCTCGCCGTTACGGCCGACCAGCTGCTGCAGGTCCGCGCCCACGATCGAGACCGCGGCCCGGTCGCCCTCGACGTCGATGTCCAGGTCGCCGTCGAGATCCGCAATGTCCAGCAGCTCCTCCAGGTAGTCGGCGGCGATGTCGCCTTCCTGCTCCAGGTCCTTGACCCGCACGTCCTCGTCAGGGTCCTGGTCGTCCCCTTCCGGGTCGTCGCCATCCAGCTCGACGCCGTCCAACTCCTCGGCGGACTCCTCGGCCAGCTCCACGGCCGACTCCTCGCTCGAGTCGATCTCTTCGGCCTCATCCGGCCCGTCCTCTACGACGTCCTCCACTGGGGAGCTGTCGGAGCTCACTTGCTGCCTCCTCGGTTCTTCTTCTTCGGTGTGTTCGGGTTGCCCGGGTTTCCAGCGGGCTTGGTCGCGCTGCGCGCGGGTCTGCTTCTTCGGCTGTTGCCGGACGGCGGGACGACGGTCCACCTGCTCCTCCGGCGGGGCCTCGACGGCCCCCGCCACGGTGGCGACGCCACCGTGCTTGGCGGCCTTCGCCTGGTCGCGGTCTTCCTTGGCCTTGTGCGCAGGCGTGCCGGGAGCCGGGTTGTTGCGGATCACGTAGAACTGCTGGCCCATCGTCCACAGGTTCGAGGTGGTCCAGTAGAGGAGCACGCCGATCGGGAACGCCACGCCACCCAGGCCGAAAGCCACGGGCAGGACGTAGAGAAGGATCTTCTGCTGCTGGGCGTAGGGGCCGGTCAGGGCGTCCGCCGGCATGTTCTTGCGCATGAGCTGACGCTGCGTGGTGAACGTCGTGGCGGTCATCGCCAGCACCAGGATCGCGGCGACGATCATCACCCCGACGTGGGGGTTCTCCGTGGACCACGGTCCGGAGTTCCAGAACGTGTCCGAGATCGGGATCTGACCGAAGATCTTGGCGTGGCCGAACTCCGTGGCCTTCTCGTTGGTCAGGAAGCCGCGACCGGAGTCGTTCTTGGCGGCCTGGTCGAGCAAGCGGAACAGGGCGAAGAAGATCGGCATCTGCAGCAGGATCGGGAGGCAGGACGCGAACGGGTTGGTGCCCGCGTCCTTGTAGAGCTTCATCGTCTCCTCGGCCAGCTTCTGCCGGTCGTGGCCGAACTTCTTCTGCAGCTCCTTCACCTTGGGCTGGATCAGCTGCATGTTGCGGCTGGACTTGATCTGCTTGACGAACAGCGGGATCAGGCAGATCCGGATGACCAGCGTCAGACCGATGATCGACAGTGCCCAGCTGAGACCGCCCTTGGGGTCCAGGCCGATGGTCTCGAAGAGCTTGTGCCAGCCGAGCATGATCGCCGAGATCGCGTAGTAGAGCGGCGTCATGATGAAGCTGCCGATATCGCCGAAGACTCCCACTGGTCAGGCTCCTTGGTGATGATGCGTTGAGTTGGTGGCGTCCCGCCGCGGCGGGACGTGGTCGACGCCGCCGGCCGCCCACGGGTGACAGCGAGCGAGCCTCCGGACAGTTAGCCAGCTGCCCTTGATGCTGCCGTGCTCGCGCATGGCATCCAGGGCGTACTGCGAGCAGGACGGGTAGTAGCGGCAGACCTGACCGTAGAGCGGGCTGATGACTGCGCGGTAGGCCTTGAGCAAGCCGATCAAGACGTATTTCATCCGCGCACCCCCTCCAGGCAACGGCCGAGATCGGCCCGCAGTTCCGCGCTCGAGGCCGACCCGGCCCGGGGCAGCGCCCGAACGACGAGCACACCGGCGGCCGGAAGCAGAGAGATCTGCTCCCGGACCAGGGGACGGAGGCGGCGCTTCACGCGGTTGCGGATCACGGCATTGCCCACGGCCTTGCTGACCACGAACCCGACCCGGACGGGAGAGTTGCCCTCGTCGCCGGCCTCCAGGAGGTGGGTGACGAGGGTGCGGCTCGCCGCCCGGCGGCCGCTGCGGGCCGCCTGGCGGAAGACATCTGCGTCGGTGAGCCGGTGGACCGCTGGCAGCACGGGGTCAGACCGACACGGCCGGACCGGTGGGCAAGACCTGCGACCGGTCTCAGACGGCCAGGCTCTTGCGGCCCTTGCGGCGGCGGCCGGAAAGGATGGCCCGGCCGGCGCGGGTGCGCATGCGCAGGCGGAAGCCGTGCGTCTTGTGACGACGGCGGTTGTTCGGCTGATACGTTCGCTTGCTCACGACACTGTTCCTTAGTTGCTCAGGGACCCACCGGGCGGATCGGGCGACAGCACTGCGTTCGGCTGGCACCGCCCGCCCACGCAGGACCTGCGTGGACATGCGGCACCCGTCGAGCGACCCAGGTGACCGGCCAACGGTACGCGGTGGCGCTCGACAGGGTCAAACCCGCGCGCCACCCTCCCCGCGAGTCGGCTGGACACCGGGAACCTTCGCTCGTCTGGCCTGTGGATGAAGGGTTGCCCGAGCCCTCCGCTGGGGGTTAAGTTCGCAGCCAACGAGGTTCCCCGCCATCGCGAAGATCCACCGGGACAGCAGGTCGTGTGACCCCCGCCACAAGAGGCGGAAAAGGGCGTCTGACCTGCGGAAACATCTCCCGGATGGGCCTTCAGATGTGTCTCGGACCGGCTCTGTCCACAGCATCGGAGCCGGGTTCACAACCTGTGGACAAACTTGTGGAACAAATGCGGCGGGCTGCCCGGCCAGGGTGGATCCGCCACGGCCCCCTGAAAGGCGGAGGGAACCGGTGGAACAGCCCGTGTCCGAACCGAAGTCCGATGCGAACGAGTCGCTCGAGCAGGCCTGGCGAGGCGTGGTCGACGATCTGCAGCCACACCAGCAGGCCTGGCTGCGCGAGAGCGAACCAGTGACCCTCCATGAGAGCACCGCGATCATCGCGGTGCCCAACGACTTCACCCGGTCCCAGCTCGAGGGCCGGCTCCGCGGACAGCTCGAGGATGCGCTCACCGAGCGCTTCGCCCGAGAGATCCGGATCGCCGTCACGGTGAGTGCCGCGCTGGATCCCTCGCCGCCCGTCGCGCCGCCCGTCGAGGCGAGCCCCATCGACGAAGCGATCAATCCACCTATCGATATGTCGATAAGTAGCCAGATCGACCCACTGCCCGCCGGGTCCGGCCGTGGACCACATCGGCGTTCCCTCCGAGCACCAGCACCTCAAGCCCTCGGCGCTCGAGACCCGGCTCAACCCGAAGTACACCTTCGAGACCTTCGTGATCGGCTCCTCCAACCGGTTCCCGCACGCCGCGGCCGTGGCCGTGGCCGAGGCGCCCGGCAAGGCGTACAACCCGTTGCTCGTCTACGGCGAGTCCGGACTGGGCAAGACCCACCTCCTGCACGCGATCGGCCACTACGTGCGCAGCCTCTACACCGGCGCCAAGGTGCGCTACGTGTCGAGCGAGGAGTTCACCAACGAGTTCATCAACGCGATCCGCGACGACCGGCAGGACCGGTTCAAGCGGCGCTACCGCGACGTCGACGTGCTCCTCATCGACGACATCCAGTTCTTGGAGGGGAAGACCCAGACCCAGGAGGAGTTCTTCCACACCTTCAACACGCTCCACAACGCCAACAAGCAGATCGTGCTGACCTCCGACCGCCCGCCGAAACGGCTCGAGGCGCTCGAGGACCGGCTGCGCAACCGGTTCGAGTGGGGCCTGATCACCGACGTCCAGCCGCCCGACCTCGAGACCCGGATCGCCATCCTGCGCAAGAAGGCAGCCATGGACCGGCTCACTGCGCCGCCCGACGTGCTGGAGTTCATCGCCTCCAAGATCCAGACCAACATCCGCGAGCTCGAGGGTGCGCTGATCCGGGTCACGGCGTTCGCCAACCTCAACCGCCAGGAGGTCGACATGACCCTGGCCGAGATCGTGCTGAAGGACCTGATCCCCGAGGGCGGCGAGCCCGAGATCACGGCCTCGTTGATCATCGCCCAGACGGCGGCGTACTTCGGCCTCTCGATCGAGGAGCTGACCGGCCCGAGCCGCGGCCGGCACCTGGTGATGGCCCGGCAGATCGCGATGTACCTCTGTCGCGAGCTCACCGACCTGTCGCTGCCGAAGATCGGCGCCCAGTTCGGCAACCGCGACCACACCACGGTGATGTACGCCGACCGCAAGATCAACCAGCTGCTCGCCGAGCGGCGGGCGGTCTTCAACCAGGTCAGCGAGCTCACCAACCGGGTGAAGATGCAGGCCCGTCAGTCCTGACCGGCCTGTGCACGACACGCTGCTCCGAGGTACGAACTACACGGGGAGGATCTGTGGACGCTGTGCACACCGCTCCGCAGGGCCGATCCGATTCCACAGCCCGCGCGCAATCGGGCGTCGAACTCCACAGGTTCCTGCACCGGCGCTTGACGCCTCTGACCTGCACCAACGACCGTCATCCACAGTTTCCACCGACCCTACGACTACGACTCATCTCTACATAGGTCGATGATCCGTCAACATCACTCCGCGCACCCCACTGTGGACAAGGCACCCCGCGTGGCAGGATTCGTCTCCCACAACCTGTGTCCCGACACACCGAAGGACCTCCCGTGAAGTTTCGTGTCGATCGCGACGTGCTCGCCGATGCCGTCGCCTGGGCTGCCCGCAGCCTTCCGGTCCGGCCCAGTGCTCCCGTCCTCGCCGGGTTGCTGATCGAGGCCAGCCACGACGGCCTGGTGCTGTCGAGCTTCGACTACGAGACATCCGCACGCGCAACCCTGGCCGCCGAGGTAGCGGATGAGGGTCGTGCCCTGGTCAGCGGCCGGCTGCTCGCCGACATCTGCCGCAGCCTGCCGGCCAAGCCCGTGGAGATGACGATCGACGGCGCCCGGGTCTCGCTGACCTGTGGTTCGGCGAGGTTCTCCCTGCAGACGCTGCCGGTCGAGGACTATCCGACGATCCCGCAGATGCCGACCGCGACCGGCACCGTGCCGAGCGAGGCGTTCGCGCACGCGGTCGCCCAGGCCGTGACCGCCGCCGGCCGCGACGACATGCTGCCGGTGCTGACCGGCGTACGCCTCGAGATCGACGGCTCCACCATCTCCCTGCTCGCCACCGACCGCTTCCGGCTCTCGCAGCGCGAGCTCGGTTGGTCGCCCAACACTCCCGACGACACCCTCGCCGCGCTGGTGCCCGCGAAGGTGCTCGGCGACACCGCCAAGTCCCTCACTGCCGGCACCGAGGTGACGATCGCCCTGTCGACCAGCGGGTCCGGCGAGGGACTGATCGGGTTCGAGGGCACCGGCCCCGGCGGTGTACGCCGGACCACGACCCGTCTGCTCGACGGCGAGTTCCCCAAGGTGCGCAGCCTGTTCCCGGCCGAGAAGCTGACCACGGCCAAGGTCGACAAGCTCGCCCTGATCGAGTCGGTCAAGCGCGTCTCCCTGGTCGCCGAGCGCAACACCGCGGTGCAGATGGCGTTCAGCGACGGCGTGCTCACCCTCGACGCCGGATCCGGTGACGAGGCCCAGGCCTCGGAGTCGCTCGAGGCGATCATCGAAGGTGAGGACATCACCACCGGCTTCAACCCGCAGTTCCTGCTCGACGGCCTCACCGCCATCGACGAAGCCGTGGTCGAGCTGGCCTTCACCCAGGCCTCCAAGCCCGTCGTGATCAGTGGCGCGGTCGAGGACGGTGGCGAGGACTCCGGGTTCCGCTATCTGCTGATGCCCCGCCGTCTGCTTTCGTAGAGGGAGACAGCACCGCCCATCGCAGGAGGAACCGCATGCACATCGGACTCGTCGGCCTCGGGAAGATGGGCGGCAACATGCGCACCCGGATGCGCGACCGCGGGGTGACCGTGGTCGGCTACGACCGCAACCCCGAGCTCGCCGACGCCGAGAGCCTGGCGGCCATGGTCGACGCGCTGCCCGACTCCCCCAAGGTGGTCTGGGTGATGGTGCCGGCCGGCGATCCGACCCGCGACACGATCCGCGAGCTGGGCGACCTGCTCGGTGAGGGCGACCTGGTCGTCGACGGCGGCAACTCCAAGTACACCGACGACCAGCTCAACGCCGCGATGCTCGCCGAGAAGGGCATCGGCTTCGTCGACTGCGGCGTCTCCGGCGGGGTCTGGGGCCTGGAGAACGGCTACGCCCTGATGTGCGGCGGCTCCGACGACGACGTCGCCAAGGTGCAGCCGGCCTTCGACGCGCTGCGGCCCGAGGGCGACTCCGGCTTCGTGCACGCGGGTCAGCAGCCCGGCGCCGGCCACTTCGCCAAGATGGTTCACAACGGCATCGAGTACGCGATCATGCAGTCGTACGCCGAGGGCTTCGAGCTCCTCGAGGCGACCGACCTCGTCGACAACGTCGTGGACGTCTTCGACTCGTGGCGCGAAGGCACCGTGATCCGTTCGTGGCTGCTCGACCTGCTGGTCGTGGCGCTGCGCGACGACACTCACCTCGAGAAGCTGCGCGGCTACGCCGACGACTCCGGCGAGGGACGCTGGACCGTCGAGGCCGCGATCGAGAACGCCGTACCGATGAACGTCATCGCTGCCTCGCTGTTCGCCCGCTTCACCTCACGGCAGGACGACAGCCCGGCGATGAAGGCGATCGCCGCGATGCGCAACCAGTTCGGCGGCCACGCCGTGCACACCCCGCCGCCTCCCGGCGGGGACGCCAACCCGGCGTGACCGCCGTCCAGAACTAGCGGAGGGGACGCCCGTCCGAGTCGGTCATCTTGCGGATCGCGACCAGGATGATGTCGATGATGCTCCAGATGCCGAGGCCACCGCAGGTGAGGAGCTTGGCGACGCCGAGGCCGGTGTAGCCGAGGTAGAACCGGTCGACGCCGAAGCTGCCGAGCAGGATCGAGAGCAGCAGCGTGGTCAGCCACTCCTTCTGGGAGAACAGGCCGGGCACCTCGCGCGCGGCGAACCACGCCGGGCTGGCGCCCGAGCGCACCATGGTCTCCGCCTTGACCTGGCCGTTCTGGACCATGCCCGCCAGCTGGTTGACGTCCATGGGGCCGTACTCCTGGCCCATGACCGAGACGTAGAACGGGCCGCTCGGTGCGGCGTAGCCCTGGGCGGCGTAGCCCGGGCCGGCTCCGGCCGGCGGCTGGCCGTACTGCGGCGGCGGGGCGCCGTACGGGTTCTCGGCAGCGGGGGGCGGGGGCGGCGGAGGGGGCGCGGCCGAGGCCGGGTCGACCGGCTGCTCGGGTTCGGAACCAGCAGCGGGGTCATAAGGAGGTTGGGTCATGCCGCGAAGCGTAGACTGCCGCGGCGCTCATCACTCCGACCCGATCGGCCGCCCTTGTACGTCTCGCACCTGACCCTCCACAACTTCAGGTCGTACGCCGATGTCGACGTGCCCATGGACGCCGGAGTCACCGCGTTCATCGGCCGCAACGGGCAGGGCAAGACGAACCTGGTCGAGGCCATCGACTACCTCTCGCGGCTGTCCTCGCACCGGGTCGCGACCGATGCGCCGCTGGTACGAGCCGGCAGCGACCAGGCGATCGTGCGCGCGGCCGTGGTCAAGGACGGGCGCACCGCGGTGCTCGAGGTCGAGCTCAACCCCGGCCGGGCCAATCGGGCACGAATCAACAAGTCGACATTGCCGAAGGTGCGCGACCTGGTCGGCCTGATGCGCACGGTGATCTTCTCGCCCGAGGACCTCACCCTGGTCAAGGGCGACCCCTCGGACCGGCGCCGCTTCCTCGACGACCTGCTGGTGCTGCGGACTCCTCGGTTGGCCGGCACCCGCGCCGACTACGACCGTGTGCTCAAGCAACGCAACTCGCTGCTGAAGTCGGCCCGCTTCGGCAACCGCCAGTCGGCTCTCGCGACCCTCGGCGTCTGGGACGCGAACCTCGCCCGGGTCGGCGCCGAGCTGCTCGACGAGCGGCTGCGCCTCGTCGACGCCCTGCGCCCGTACGTCGGCCGGGCCTACGCGACGGTGGCCCGCGGCGCCGGTCGCGACGACGCGAAGATCGACTACAGGTCGTCGATCCCGGCGCTCGCCGAGCTGGACGAGCTCCCGGACCGCGCCGCCCTCACCGACGCGCTGATGGCCGAGGTCGAGCGCCGGCGCGACGACGAGCTGGACCGCGGCATCTCCCTGGTCGGCCCGCATCGCGACGAGCTGCAGCTGGCGCTGGGTGACCTGCCGGCGAAGGGCTACGCGTCGCATGGTGAGTCGTGGTCGTTCGCGCTCGCCTTGCGACTCGCTTCCTTCGACCTGTTGCGCGATGACGGCGACGACCCGATCCTGATCCTGGACGACGTCTTCGCCGAGCTCGACACCGAACGCCGGCGCCAGCTCGCCGAGCTGGTCGCCGGAGCCGAGCAGGTGCTGGTCACCGCAGCGGTGGCGGCCGACGTACCGGAAGTGCTGGCGGGTGTCCGTTACGCAGTGGGCGACGGGGAGGTGACGCGTGACTGACGAAGAGCCGCACCACGACGACGGCCTCGACCTGGCCAAGGCGCTGACCCGCGCGACCGCCGGCGCGACGCCGAAGCAGCGCGCCCGCTACCGCAACAAGGACCGGCCCACCACCCGCAACCGGGTCACCGGAGCCCACCCCGACGACCGCGACCCCCAGCCGCTCGAGTCGGTCGTGTCCCGGCTGGTCGACGACCACGGCTGGGAGCTCGACCTGCGGATGCGCGGAGTCTTCGCGCGCTGGCCGGAGCTCGTCGGCGAAGAGGTCGCGCTCCACTGCACGCCGGAGTCGTTCACCGAGGGCAAGCTCGTGGTGCGCACGGACTCGACCGCCTGGGCGACCCAGCTGCGGCTCCTCTCCCCCACCGTCGTACGCCGGCTCAACGAGGAGCTGGGCCACGACACCGTGACCCTGATCGAGGTGCTCGGGCCGCACCTGCCGAACTGGAAGAAGGGGCTGCGGTCCTCCCGCGACGGACGCGGCCCCCGCGACACCTACGGCTGAGCGGCGGCCCGCTCGATCTGCCGATCTGCGGGCCGTTTCGCCGTATGGGCCCCCAGCGGCCCCCCTGCGCGGCGCTCCGAGGGACGGTTCCGCGCCGCTGACAGCGTGATTTGACGGCTCATCCCCCCATTCCTGTGGATGGGTACGTGGTTCTGGGGCCTCAGGGCGCTATCATGGACATCGGTCGTCAGTGCCGGTGAGGCCCCCAACGCCACTCCAGTTCTGCGACCTTCTGCATGTCTACAGCTGCATAGCTGCCCAAGTAAGAGTGAAGAGGTCTGCGTGTCCGAGGAGCTTGCTCAGATCCCCCCGTCCGACACCGACAACGGTGACTACGACGCCTCCGCGATCCAGGTCCTCGAGGGACTCGAAGCCGTCCGCAAACGCCCGGGCATGTACATCGGCTCGACCGGCGCGCGCGGCCTGCACCACCTGATCTGGGAGGTCGTCGACAACGCGGTCGACGAGTCCCTGGCCGGCTACTGCGACCGCATCGTGGTGACCCTGCAGGCCGACGGTGCCATCCGGGTCGAGGACAACGGCCGCGGCATCCCGACCGACACCGCGCCCGGGCAGGACCTGCCCGCGCTGACCCAGGCGCTGACCCTGCTCCACGCCGGCGGCAAGTTCGGCGGCGCCGGCTACAAGGTCTCCGGAGGTCTGCACGGCGTCGGCATCTCCGTGGTCAACGCCCTGTCCACGCGGCTGATCGCGGAGGTCCGCAACCGCGGGCACGTGTGGCGGCAGACGTTCACGATCGGTGTGCCGGACGGCGACCTCGAGCAGGTGCGTCCGATGGAGCCCGACGAGCGCACCGGCACCACGATCACCTACTACGCCTCCGCCGAGATCTTCGAGGAGACCGACTACTCCCTCGAGACGATCACCAGCCGGATCCGCGAGATGGCGTTCCTCAACAAGGGACTCGAGATCGTGATCCACGACGAGCGCCCTGCTGCAGAGGAGCTCGTCGAGGCCGTGCACGACGGCACCATCGACAACGAGGTGGACGCCTCGGGCAACGACGCGATCCGCAAGGACGACGGCGGCGGCTCGGTGCAGGTCTTCAAGTACGAGCGCGGGCTGGTCGACTACGTCGAGCACCTCAACCGCAGCAAGCAGGTCGCCAACCCGTCGGTCATCAACTTCGAGGCCGAGACGGTCACCGACGACAACACGATGAGCCTCGAGCTCGCGATGCAGTGGAACACGTCGTACGCCGAGTCGGTGCACACCTTCGCCAACACCATCAACACCCACGAGGGCGGCACGCACGAGGAAGGCTTCCGCGCGGCGCTCACCTCCCTGGTCAACCACTGGGGCGAGGAGTGGGGCCTGATCAAGAAGCCCGAGGACCGGGTCAAGGGCGACGACATCCGCGAGGGCCTGACCGCGATCATCTCGATCAAGCTGGCCAACCCGCAGTTCGAGGGCCAGACCAAGACCAAGCTCGGCAACACCGAGGCCAAGGGCTTCACCCAGAAGATCGTCAACGACCAGCTGGGTGCGTGGTTCGAGCAGAACCCGGCCGAGGGTCGCGACATCGTGCGCAAGTCGCAGGCCGCGGCCCAGGCCCGGATGGCCGCGCGCAAGGCGCGCGACCTGGCCCGGTCGCGCAAGGGCCTGCTCGGCGGCGGCGGACTCCCCGGCAAGCTCTCGGACTGCCAGTCGACCAACCCCGAGGAGTGCGAGGTCTTCATCGTCGAGGGCGACTCGGCCGGCGGCTCAGCGCGACAGGGGCGCGACCCGCGCATCCAGGCGATCCTCCCGATCCGCGGCAAGATCCTCAACGTCGAGAAGGCGCGCCTCGACAAGGTGCTCGGCAACGCCGAGGTGCAGTCGATCATCTCCGCGCTCGGCACCGGCATCCAGGAGGAGTTCGACCTCGACAAGCTGCGCTACCACAAGGTCGTGCTGATGGCGGACGCCGACGTCGACGGCCACCACATCAACACCCTGCTGCTGACGCTGCTGTTCCGGTTCATGCGGCCGCTGATCGACCACGGCCACGTCTACATGGCCCAGCCCCCGCTCTACCGGCTGCGCTGGAACAAGCCGGCCGAGCACGAGTTCGTCTACTCCGACTCCGAGCGCGACGCGCTGCTGCGCGAGGGCCAGGCCGCGGGCAAGAAGCTGCCCAAGGAGAACCCGGTCCAGCGCTACAAGGGTCTCGGCGAGATGAACGCCAAGGAGCTGTGGGAGACCACGATGGACCCCGACCAGCGGCTGATGCTGCAGGTCACCCTCGACGACGCGGCGCATGCCGACGAGATCTTCTCGATCCTGATGGGCGAGGACGTCGAGCAGCGCCGGTCCTTCATCCAGCGCAACGCCAAGGACGTCCGCTTCCTGGATATCTAGGTTGCTAGCAAAAAACCTAGATATGTCTAGAACCACCGAGAGAGAGCAATCGTGACCGAGACCCCCTTGGGACCCGGCGGCCGGGTCGAGCCGGTCGAGCTGCAGACGTCGATGCAGCGGGCCTACATCGACTACGCGATGGCCGTCATCGTCGGCCGGGCGCTGCCCGACGTACGCGACGGGCTGAAGCCGGTGCACCGGCGCGTGCTCTACGCGATGTACGACGGCGGCTACCGCCCCGACCGCGGCTTCTCGAAGTGCTCACGCGTGGTCGGCGACGTGATGGGTCAGTACCACCCCCACGGCGACACCGCGATCTACGACACCCTGGTCCGCCTCGCGCAGCCCTGGGTGATGCGCGCCCCGCTGATCCACGGCCAGGGCAACTTCGGTTCGCCGGGCAACGACTCGGCCGCGGCCATGCGGTACACCGAGTGCCGGATGGCGCCGCTGGCGCTCGAGATGGTCCGCGACATCACCGAGGACACGGTCGACTTCCAGCCCAACTACGACGGGCGCTCCGAGGAGCCGACGGTGCTCCCGTCGCGCTACCCGAACCTGCTGGTCAACGGGTCCGCCGGCATCGCGGTCGGCATGGCCACCAGCATCCCGCCGCACAACCTGATCGAGGTCGCCGACGGCGCGAAGTGGGCGCTCGAGCACCCCGACGCGACCCGCGAGGAGCTGCAGGACGCCCTGATCGAGCGGATCAAGGGCCCCGACTTCCCCAACGGCGCGCTGATCGTCGGCCGCGAGGGCATCGAGCAGGCCTACCGCACCGGCCGCGGCTCGATCACCCAGCGCGCGGTGATCGAGATCGACGAGGACGCCAAGGGCCGGACCTGCCTGGTGATCACCGAGCTGCCCTACATGGTCAACCCCGACAACCTGGCGCTGAAGATCGCCGAGCTCGCCGACTCCGGCCGGGTGCAGGGCATCGCCGACGTGCGCGACGACACCTCGGACCGCACCGGACAGCGCCTGGTCATCGTGCTGAAGCGCGACGGTGTCGCCCGCGTCGTGCTCAACAACCTGCTCAAGCACACCGAGCTGCAGACCAACTTCAGCGCCAACATGCTGGCCCTGGTCGACGGCGTGCCGCGCACCCTGAGCGTCGACCAGTTCATCAGCAACTGGGTGACCCACCAGATCGAGGTCATCCAGCGGCGTACTCGCTATCGGCTGCGCAAGGCCGAGGCCGACGCCCACATCTACCGCGGCCTGGTGAAGGCACTCGACGTGCTCGACGAGGTGATCGCCCTGATCCGGCGCTCGCCCGAGGTCGACGACGCCCGCGAGGGCCTGATCGAGCTGCTCGGCATCGACGAGCTCCAGGCCGATGCCATCCTCAACCTGCAGCTACGCCGGCTCGCGGCCCTGCAGCGGCAGAAGATCATCGACGACCTGGCCGAGCTCGAGCGGATCATCGCCGACCTCGAGGACATCCTCGCCAACGAGGAGCGCCAGCGGCAGATCGTCGGCGACGAGCTCGCGGAGATCGTGGAGAAGCACGGCAACGAGCGACGCACCCAGATCATCGCGGCCGACGGCGACCTCTCGATGGAGGACCTGATCCCCGACGAGGAGCTGGTCGTCTCCATCACCCGCGGCGGCTACGCGAAGCGGACCCGCTCGGACCAGTACCGCAGCCAGAAGCGCGGCGGCAAGGGCGTGCGCGGCGCGACCCTGCGTGGCGACGACGTGGTCGAGCACTTCATCGCGACCACCAACCACCACTGGATCCTGTTCTTCACCACCGCCGGCCGGGTCTATCGCACCAAGGCCTACAACCTGCCCGAGGCCCAGCGCGACGCCAAGGGTGGTCACGTGGCCGGGCTGCTCAGCTTCCAGCCGGACGAGTCGATCGCGCAGGTGCTGGCGATCCGCGACTACGAGCAGGCGCCCTACCTGGTGCTGGCCACCCGCAACGGCCTGGTCAAGAAGACCCGCCTGGGTGACTACAACAGCCCTCGCCAGGCCGGCGTGATCGCGATCAACTTCCGCGAGGACGACGACGAGCTGATCGGCGCCGAGCTGGTCAATGCCGACGACGACATCCTGCTGGTCTCCCGCAAGGGATCGGCGATCCGCTTCCACGCCGACGACTCCCAGCTGCGGCCGATGGGCCGGGCGACGTCCGGCGTCTCCGGCATGAAGTTCCGGTCGAAGGACGACGCGGTGCTGTCGATGTCGGTGATCCGGGCCGCCCAGATCGCGGTCGAGGACGCCGACGAGGCCGACGTCGAGGAGATCGGCCAGCAGGTCCAGTACGTCTTCACCATCACCGACGGCGGCTTCGCCAAGCGGTCGCGGATCAGCGAGTACCGCACCACCAACCGCGGTGGTCTCGGCGTACGCGCGATGGCCCTGACCAACGAGGACCGCGGCGGACTGGTCGGCGGCTTCATCGTCGAGGACGGCGACGAGGTGCTGTCGATCACCCAGAACGGTCAGGTCGTACGCAGCCCGATCAACGAGGACTTCCGGCCCACCGGTCGCTCGACCATGGGGGTGAAGTTCGTGACGCCCAAGGAGGGTGACGCGGTCGCCGTCGTGGCTCGCTCGGTGGAGGCCAGGGTGGTCGACGAGGTGGGTGACGGCGAGGACGCCGACATCACCGAGGACGACCAGACCACTACCACGGACGAGACCGAAGTTTCGCCTGATCAGGACGCGGATGTCACAATCGAAGGGTCCGCGGCCGACTCGAACGGGTCGGACGCCAGTGATCCAGGTGACCAAGGGGACAGTGAAGGCTGATGACAGAGCGCTCGGCAGACACGACGTCGCCCCGGCGTCCCCTCCCGCCGCCCCCGCCCGGGCCGCCCCCCAGCAGCCCTCCGAAGGGAGCGCCGAAGGCAGCTCCCAAGGGAGCGCCGAAGGGAGCACCGCCGGTGGCGCCGCCGTCGGCGGAGGACACCGTGGTCCGCCCGTCCCTGGCCGAGCGCATCCAGGCCAAGCTGACCACCGCGACTGACGAGCACAAGACCAACGCCGAGCCCAACGGCACGGCGCCGTCCAAGAAGCCCGAGAAGAAGCCGGCCACCAAGGCGGCGGCGCAGAGTCGCGGCCCGCGCCGGGCCCGGCTGCGGCTGACCCGGATCGACCCGTGGTCGGTGATGAAGTCGGCGTTCCTGCTCTCGATCGCCTTCGGCGTGGTCACGGTCGTCGCGGTTGCGATGGTGTGGACGGTGCTCGACGGCGCCGGTGTCTGGACCTCGATCAACGACACCGTCAAGGAGAGCATCGGCGGCCCCGAGACTGCGGACTTCGACATCGAGAACTACCTCGGCACCTCCCGGGTGCTCGGCTTCACGATGCTGGTCGCGGCCGTCGACGTCGTACTCCTGACCGCGGTCGCCACCCTCGGCGCGTTCCTCTACAACATGTCCGCCGCGCTCCTCGGTGGTGTCGAAGTGACCCTCGCCGAGGACAACCACTGAGCCGGTTTACCGATTTCTTGCCCTCCTCCAGGGTGAGGTAATGTTCCGCGCTGGCAGTCCTCACGGACGCTGCGTTTCCCGGGCCTATAGCTCAGACGGTTAGAGCGCTTCCCTGATAAGGAAGAGGTCAGAGGTTCAAGTCCTCTTAGGCCCACCACCACCGATTCTCGACACCTTGGAGATCCGATGAAGAAGTTCCTGCTGGTCGTCCTGGCCGCCGTCGGCGCGGTCGTCCTGAACAAGAAGCTCAACGAGGGCAAGAAGTGAAGAAGATCCTGCTCCTCGCGGTCGGCATCGCCGGCGCCATCTTCGCGAAGAAGAAGATCGACGAGGGCAAGGCCGAGCAGGCACTCTGGGCCGAGGCGACCGACACCGTCGACAAGAACTGACCCGTCGTCCCAGGGGCCTTGGCGCAATTGGTAGCGCACCTGCTTTGCAAGCAGGGGGTTAGGGGTTCGAGTCCCCTAGGCTCCACCGTCCTGTCGCGAGTTGTGGCCGGAAAGTTCGGCCTCAGCCACGGGACGCTGCGCTGAACTCGGCGAGATTCGTGTACGCCGGCACCACCGCCTCGAGTAGGCGCCCGTACAGCGCCGCATGCTCTGGCCCGATGTCCCGGCCGGGGACGGAGCGGGTGACATTGAGTCGCGTGCTCTCCAGCCACTGGCCGAGGACGGGGTGTCTACGCCACAGGTTCTCGGTGGAGAGCCCCGTCAGCAGCATTTCAAGGTAGGTCAACGGCGTGGCGGCCACCGGGCTCGGAGGACAGAGCCTGTTCTTCTCCTCGATGGGCACGTCCAAGGCCTCTGCCCGGGCGATCGCCGCGCCGCTGAGCGACATGCTCGCGCGAGTCAGGTACTGGACGGTGATGCGGCCGGGAGCGAACACAGGGATCAGTGGGTTCTGGGGCAACCCAGGGGCGGCGCAGTGCACGTACACCGTGCCTGGCGCGACGGCGAGCTCGCCCCGCTCCAGGACCATGTGGTTCGGATGGGCCTCCAGGAGTCGACCGAGCCGCACGACGTTGCGGATCCGCCGGAGCTGCTGGAGCTCGGCAGTGCTCAGCGTCGGTCCGCGAAACACCGACGGCCACTGCTCGGTGTCGATGCGGAAGATGATCTGCTGCCTCTCCAGCCGCTCGTAGACCTCGTCCAGGGAGGTGGCGGCCGCCGTCGCCTCCAGCCAGCAGACAGTCCCTTCGACGGTCCGGACCGACTGCGCTCCCGGCTGCAGGTACGCGCGATTGTTGACCCAGGCCTCCTGGGTGCGGACCCAGGTGATCCGCTCCGGCGGGCATCCGTGCTGAAGCAGCCACACGCAGGTGTCGAACGCGGTCTTTCCCGTGCCCACGATCACCAACGGGGCCTCCGGTGTGGTGGTCCGGGCAAGTCCGGAGGGTGTGACCACGGTCGTCCCGTCGCCCACGAAGAACGGGGGCGCATACGTCTCCGGCGTCTCCGAGGGGGTGTACGCCGCGTCGACGATCGCGCGCCGGATCGTCACCTCGCTGTCACCGGCGCCCAGGAGCGAGCGGAAGCGGCCCTCGCCCAGGTGATCGGACATCGGGAAGTACCGCACCCGCCCCGAGGCCAGGTAGCGGTCCTGCATGGCAGCTGCGAAGTACGCCCGGAGGTCCACTCCGCTCACCCGGGCGTGCTGTCCGATCTCGGGCCCGTCCACCTCGAGCCGGTCGTCGTCCAAGTCGACAGAGCCCAGGCCGTACCAGGCTGAGGGCTGGTGCAGCCTGACGAACGGATAGGAGTCCACCCAGTGCCCGCCCGGCGCCGGCCGCCGGTCGACC
The DNA here is from genome assembly GCA_963769475.1 of uncultured Actinomycetota bacterium. Classification (GTDB taxonomy): domain Bacteria; phylum Actinomycetota; class Actinomycetes; order Propionibacteriales; family Nocardioidaceae; genus Nocardioides. Next base: position 672,983 of record CAVYLX010000012.1, read on the forward strand.
ATGACGACGTCGGCATCGGTCGCACCGAGCACGCTGTCCACGAACGACATCCCAGCCAGGCCGGCGCCCACTACGAGATAGTCGGTCTCCAGTCTCGACGTCATGGGCGTTCCATCTCTAGGCAGGCCCGAGCGGGGCTGGCTCTTGCCGATCAGCATTCTGACAGCCGGTCACGCCCACGGTCGAGCGTAACGACGTCAGCTCACGGGCTCCGTGAACTTGTAGTGGGCCCCGGCGACCGGCAGGAACCAGGCGGGCCGAAGTGTCCCGGGATCCGACGGAACTCGAGGTCGCGCCAGATGTTCGCCTCGGGCGCGGCGTGCACGAGCCGGTCGAGGCGGAGCAGCGTGCCGCTCTTCTCGTCCGACTGGGGATTCGACAGGCAGGCCTACGCGTAGGTGACGCCGTCGGCGGGTTCGCGCCGGCCGCGGATCGACCACGGTGCCACCGCCCGAGGTGGCAGACTCTGCCCGTGAGGTCATGGGGAGGAGTGCTGGTCGCGACCGTGCTCGCTCTGTCCTTGCTCTGCCCTTGCCGGATGCTCCGATGACTCGGATCCGAAGGACGGCGCCGTCGTTCGGCGAGACGCCGACCGCTGCTCCGACGTTCGACGCGGAGGCCGAGGCCAACCAGGCCGTGCTGTCGCTGGTGCCGACGGACGCGGTCGACCTGGCGGTCACCGACTTCGACCAGATCCGGCTACAGCTCGGCGTGCCCGACCTGACCGGGGCGGACCCGAAGCGGTTGCGCGATGCGTTCTGGCGCGACGCCGAGACCGAGGCGCCCTTGCTGCTCGGCGGGATGCTGCGCGACGTCGACGACGCAGCTCGAGAGCGAGTACGGGTGGTCGCAGGACGACGTCGCCTGGGAGGCGCACTTCGGTGGGCCCGACGGCGTTGGCTGGGTGCTCAAGATCCGCGACGACCTGCCGATGGGCGACATCATCCGCGCCGTCGACGCCGGCGTCGGACCGCTGGCGGGTGCCGTGGTGCGCGGCGAGGATCACCTGGTGGTCCTCAACGCGGCGGACGACGGCAGCGACAGCTGGGCGGCCGAGCCCGAGCTCGTAGCGCTGGTCGGTACGCCGGGCTCCTCGACGTACGTGACCCGTGACTGCCTTCCCGTTCGACGACGTCTTCGGTGCCGGCGTGCAGGACACCCTGGCTCCGTCGCCGGCCGCCGACGTCGACCGCATCGACGAGCTCGGCGCCTTCTCGGTCACCTTCGGTGGTGAGCTGGCAACGGTCCGGCTCGGCCCCGAGCGATCGGACGTCTTCGACCGGATGCTGCTGCCGGAGACGCTGCCCGAGACCGACCCCGAGTTCGGGCTGGGCTACCAGCGGCCGGCGGCCGACCCGCTCGGCGGCCGGATCGGATGGAACATCGGCGACCCCGTGGTCGCCGCCCAGCTGGCGCTGGAGAAGAAGCTGCCGTTCGCGATCTGCGCCGACTAGCGCGACCACTGCTGTCAATGCCTCGAGCTCGCTGGCGTCGTGGGCGCAGAAGACGGTCAGCTCGTCGCGTTGTGCGGCGTGGAGCTCCCGCAGCCGGTCCTGGTTGGCGTGGCGCAGCTTGTTGTCCTGCGCGGTGATCGTCTGGAACGCGCGCAGCGTCGGCGGGCAGGTGCGCGGCGCGGACTTCTCACCGGCGTTGAAGTAGGCATCGCCGGCGTGCAGCAGCCAGCCACCATCGGGGCGGCGTACGGCCACGGTCATGTGGCCTCGGCTGTGCCCGTGCAGCGGCACCAGCACGACGTCGTCCCCCAGCGCGGTGACCGCGGAGAAGCCGAGCCACTCGTCGCCGGCCGCGCGGTGGCGGACCCACTGCGGACCGTGCGCCCACTGGGCCGCGACGTAGCGACCCTTCTCCATGAACGTCGGCGGGTCGAGCGCCGCCTCGAGCTCGGTCTCGTAGACGTGCACGCGCGCCTGGGGGAAGTCGCCGAGCCCGCCCGCGTGGTCGAGGTCCATGTGGGTGAGCACGATGTCGGTGACGTCGGCCGGGTCCAGGCCGAGCGCCCGGATCCGAGCCACCGCCGTCTCCGCCGGGTCGAGCGTCGGGACGCACCAGGGCGCGGAACGGCTGGCCGAGCCGCTTCGGGTCCGCGAGGTCGCCGGTGCCGAAGCCGCTGTCGACGAGCAGCAGGCCTTCGGGCCGCTCGACGAGCAGGCAGTGCGCGACCATCGGCGCGCCCAGCAGTGGTCGGAACGTGGCGCAGTTGAGGTGATGGATCACGGGAGGATGGTGTCAGAGACCTTCGGCGGCGTGCAGGCTTCTCACGGTGGGCGAGGTCTTCACGGTCGCGGCGTCGGGGTAGGTGCCGAAGAGGCGGTCGGCGGTGCCGGCGCTGGTCACGGTGAACCAGTAGTGCTCGTTCTTGTAGTGGTGGAGCCGGTGGTTGCGCCACACCGAGCGGTACCAGCGGCTCTTCGGCCGGTAGTCGCTGTGCACGAGGTAGTGGGTCCACTCGTAGGCGAACTTGATGCCGTAGATCGACACCAGCAGGGTCAGCATGCTGGACGTGGTCGGCGTGAACAGCCAGGCCTCGACGACGTACAGCGGGAGCAGCCAGACCAGCGCCTTCCACGGGATGAACACCAGCGGGATGTCGCGGGGGTCGGCGTGGTGGGCGCGGTGGTCGCGGGCCAGCAGGGAGTCGATCTTGACCGGCCCGACCTGGCGCGGGCGCCAGTGCAGGATCATCACGTGGATCACCCACTCGATCACCGGGAAGAGCGCGATCAGCCCGGCCGGGATCAGCAGCTCCCACCAGGAGCCGCCGCCGACGACGACCCGGGCCACGATGGCGGCCACCAGGAACGTCGAGATCAGGAACGGGCTCGGGTGGCTCCAGAACGACTTCCACGCCTGGCCGAGCGAGACGTTCGTACGACGGCTGCCGGTGATCCGGTCCTCGTCCTTGGCGAGCCGCTCGGCGGCCATGGTCTCGATCTCTGGGCTGACCTTGGTCATGACGTCGTCTCCTCTGCGTCCAGCGCTGCCAGGGCAGCGATCAGGTTGTCGGTGGCCGGGCGGAGCACCCGCTCGGCGGCCGCACGTGCGGTGTCGGGGTCGCCGGCGCCGATCGCGGCGGTGAGCACGCGATAGGCCTCGACCTGGCCGACCTCCTCGGCCATGGCGGCCGCGAGCGCCTCCAGCGCGGGCTCGTACGCCGCCCGCAGGCTGTTGAACATCAGCCGGAAGACCAGCGAGTCGGCGGCGTCGACAACCTGGTCCCAGAACTCCAGCGCGTGCAGCTGGCGCTCCACGTCGGCGGTGGGCCCGTCGTCGACGGCCGCCAGGGCATCCAGGGTGCTGGTGAGCTGCGCCGCGAGCGGGGGGCCGCCGCGTTGGGCCGCCAGGGCGGCGACGCTCGGGCCGACGGCAAGTCGGGCTTCGAGGATGCTGCGCGCGACCGAGGCGTCGAGCGTGCCGCGGCGTACGAGCAGCTGCGGCAGCAGGTCGAGGCCGGCGTAGCGCTTGAAGTCGCGGACCGTGGTCGCGCCACCGTGGCGCACCTCGAGCAGCCGGGTCTGGGCCATTCGCTGGAGCGCCTCGCGCACGGCCGGTCGAGACACTCCCAGCACCTCGGCCAGCCGGCGCTCGCTGGGTAGCGGCTCGCCGGCGCCGATCTCGCCGTCGACGACCTCGGCCAGCACCTGGTCGAAGACCTCGTCGGGCACGGAACGGCGGTTGATCGGCTGCAGCGGCATGCCGACCACCGTAGGGCGGCTGGTGGCCGGAGGTCAAGTGGTCCGACCAGTTACCGGCGGCGACCTCGCAGGGAGGCGAGGCTGAGCGCGGCCCGGAGCTGCTGCCAGCGGGAGTACGTCGCGGTCAGGCCCGCCCGCTCGTCGCGGACCAGCGCCCAGAAGGCCTCGGCCTCGCGCGGATCCGGCTCCTCGGCGCCGAAGATCCTCACGTCGGCCTCGGCCGCGAGCTCGGCCCCCCGCTCGAGCGTGCGCGCCTGCGCCGGCCGGGTCAGCCCCGGCGGCACCGGCCGGCCCAGGTCGCGGGCCTGGTCGACCAGCTCCAGCCAGGCGCCGGCGTAGCGCTCGCTCACGCGGGGTGCGGACAGCCGACGTCGGCGGCGCCACCACTTCAGCGCGGGTACGACGCCGGGCAGGGCCAGGAGCAGCAGCAGCCCGAGCCACGGCCAGATCGGCGGCCCCGCGTCGGGCTCGGCCGCCGGGTCGGCGTCGTCGGGCTGCTCGGGATTCTGGTCGGGAGGCCGCTGCGGCTCGGGGCGCTGCTCGGGCGACTGGTTGTCGGGCGTCTGCTCGGGGAAGATCCGTTCGGGGCGCTGCGCACCTGGGGCGGGGTCGCGCGGCGGCGGCCGATGCCCCATGAAGCGGTCAGAGTCGAGCGTCGCCCAGGTGCCGTCGTCGGCACGTAGCTCCACCCAGGCGGTGACGTCCTTGCCCTTGACCACACCGCTCTCGGGCACCACCGCACCGACGACGACGCGGGCCGGCACCCGCAGCCGGTTGGCCATCAGCGCCATGGTGGCGGCGTACTGCTCGTCGTTGCCGACCGACGGCTCGGTCAGCACGAACTCCATGCCCAGGCGCAGCGGCGACTGGCCCGTTGGGTAGTCGTCGCTGTAGCGGCCCTCGCGCTTGAGCCGTTCGGCCACCTGCAGCACTGCGTCGACGGGCGACTCGGCGCCGAGCGACCACCCGAGCACGGCGGGGTCGAGGAACTCCGCGCTGTCGTAGAGGTCGTCGTCGAGGGCGGTCGACGGCTCCAGGTCGCGGCCGACCCTGGTCTCCGCGAGGACCGTGTCGATCACGTAGTCGTCGCCGGGCGCCAGCTCGTCGGTGGTGACCGCGGTCTGGGTGGCGGGGTCGTAGCGCAGGATCTCCTTCTCCGCCTCGTTCCCCTCGCCCAGGAAGTCGAAGCCCTGCACACTGCCGGCGGTCGGCACCCAGGGCAGCGCCCACCCCTCGCCGAGGGTCACCACGAGCTCGGCGCGATCGCCGTCGGCAGGGTTGTCGACGGTCGATGACAACCTCAGGAACCGGTCGTCGGTGCGCTCCGGGTCGGTGTCGTTGTCGGCGGCCCAGTGGGTGCCGTCGTAGGTGTCGAGCGCGGCGAACCGGATCCTGGTGCCGGCCGGAGCGCCCTCCACCGTCAGCAGCTCGGCGGTGAACACGTTGCCGTCGGGCACGGGCTGGCGCTTGGTGTAGTTGCGGAAGTCGTCGAGGGGGGTGCGCAGCCCGGAGACGTCGTACGCCGGCAGCAGGCCGCGCAGGACCAGCCGGTCGTTGCCGGAGGCGGCACCCGCAACGAGCGTGGCGATCAGCGCGGCAACGGCCACCATGGCGGCGGCCGCGATCGCGCGGGCACGCCGGTCGGTGTCGGGCGCGGCGCCGGCCACCTCAGCCTGGCCGCCACGCACCTGGAGCCAGACCAGGGCGATCACCCCGAAGACCAGGCCTCCGACGATCACGCTGACCGGCTCGGTGCGCGAGAGCAGCAGCGCCGCGACCAGCAGCAGCACCATCGGCGCGAGCGGCCGGGCGGCGTGATCGGAGCGCATCGCCAGCGCCGTGGCGATGCCGGCCGCGAAGAGACACAGCATCACGACCGGCAGCAGCGCCGGACCGGACGCATCGATCTGCGGGTGGGTGCCCACGAGCAGCGGCCAGCCCTCGATGGTGCCGGGGAGGCCCGCACCCAGGGAGGCATCGCCGGCAACCGGCCCGGACCCGAACGTGTAGACGAGCACCAGCCCGAGCCCGACGAAGTCCAGGCCGCCACCGAGCGCCACCACGGTGACGGCCACGCCGATGCCGACCAGGATCGCGCCGAGCCCGGCGATCCACAGGCCGGGGCCGCGGTAGGTCGACTCCCAGGCCAAGAGCGCGATCGTGCTCAGGACCGCGATGAAGCACGGTGTCGACCCAGTCCTGGTCGACGATGCGGGGCTTCACTGCCAGGCTCCCGCGGGCGTAGGTCGAGAGCAGCCGCGGCAGCTGCTCGAGCCGGGGCACGGTGACCGTGCCGGGCACGAACGGCGGGTCGGCCGGGTCGACGGTCAGGTCGGCGCGCAGCACCATCGGCCGGACGTCGCGGGCGAACTCCGCCCGCGCCTGCTGTACGCCGGCGGGGTCCGCGGCGCTGCCGGTGACGATCACCAGCTGGCTGGCGTCCGGGGCGTGCTGGGCGGCCCGACGGGCGGCGTCCAGCAGGTCACCGGGAGCCCGCACCGCGAGACAGCAGGCGTCGAGCACCGGTCCGGTGGGTCCGCTCACCTGCTCGCGACCGCAGGCGAAGGTGAGGGAGAAGTCGTCCTGCGCGAAGCGCACCACCACCGAGGCGGCGATGCTCATCGCCAGCTCGAACTCGGCGGGCCGGGAGTAGGCCTCGGTGCGTTCGTCGACCAGCACGACGACATGGCTGCGCCGGGTGTCGTGGTACTGCCGGACGTGCAGCTCACCGGTCCGCGCCGACGACCGCCAGTGCACGTGGCGCAGGTCGTCGCCGCTGACGTACTCGCGCAGGGCATGGAACGCGAGGTCGCTCATCGAGATCTCGTCGCTCGGCGTGCCCTCGAGGTCGCGCACGAAGCCGATGCCGAGTGCGTCGATCGCGACCATCCGCGGCCGGACGAAGAGATCGACCGGCGCCGCCCAGGTCGCCCGGCTGACCGCTAGCCCGAGCGGGTCGGTGCGGCGCATCCGGGCCGGCCCGATCCGGAGCACGCCACGCGGGAGCGGCGGCACCACGAAGTCCGTGGTGGCCGACGCGTCGGGGGCAAGGGCCGGCACTCGGAGCGCGATGGGCGCGACGTCCGCCCGATGGTCGACCTCGATCTCGACCACGGTGCTGCCCAGCGGGAGCGCACCGACGTTGGTGACCGCGAGCGACCCGGCGCCGGTCTCGCCGGCCATGGTCCGGGTGGGCCGGAGCTGGAGTCGCGCCGTGACCCGGCTCGGCAGCCGCACCACGGCGAGCGCCAGCACCAGCACCACGACGCACAGGACCCCGAGCAGCAACAGCTCGGCGAACCCGCCGATCACGCCGAGCGCCAGACCGCCCACCGCCAGCAGCAGGACCGCCCGGCCGGTCGCCGTCAGCACCCGCAGCGGTCCCGGCACCCGTCGTAGCGGACGGCCGAGGTCGGGGAGCGCGAGGTCTGCCACGGTCAGTGCGTCAGCCGCGGTCGACGGGGGGAGGCACGGCGGCGAGCAGGTCGGCGATCACCTCGCCGACCGCGACGCCGCTGAACTGCGCCTGCGGGTCGAGCAGCAGGCGGTGGCACATCACCGGCTCGGCCAGCACGTTGATGTCCTCGGGTACGACGGCGGTCCGGCCCGCCGCGGCGGCCCAGGTCTTGGCGACCCGGACGAGGGCGAGGCAGCCGCGGGTCGAGAGTCCGAGCGAGACCTGCTCGTGGCTGCGGGAGGCCTCGGCGAGCTGCCGGACGTAGCGCACCAGCGCGCGATCCACGTGGACCTCGGTGGCCAGCGCGATCATCCGCTCGATGTGCTCGGTGGTGGCGATCGGCTTCACCAGGGCGGCCCGGTCGCGCACGGCCGACTCCATCAGCACGGCCTCGGTCGCTTCGGCGTCCGGGTAGCCGACCGAGACCTTCATCAGGAAGCGGTCGAGCTGCGCCTCGGGCAGCCGGTAGGTGCCGGCCTGCTCGATGGGGTTCTGGGTGGCGATCACCATGAACGGCCGGGGCACGTCGTGGGTGACGCCGTCCACGGTGACGTGACCTTCCTCCATCACCTCGAGCAGCGCCGACTGCGTCTTCGGCGACGCGCGGTTGATCTCGTCGGCGAGCACGATGTCGTGGAAGACCGGACCGGGGTGGAACTCGAAGATCCGCTTGTGCTGGTCGTAGATGGTGACACCGGTGACGTCGGTCGGCAGCAGGTCGGGGGTGAACTGGATCCGTGCATGGCTGCCGCGCACGGTGTTGGCCAGCGACCGCGCCAGCATCGTCTTGCCCGTGCCGGGCAGGTCCTCGAGCAGCAGGTGGCCACCAGAGACCAGGCAGGTGAGGGTCAGCCGGATCACCTGGTCCTTGCCCAGCAGGGCCTGACCCATCGTGGCCGTCATCTTCCCGAAGGCGTCGGCGAACCACGTCGACTGCTCGCTGGTCAGGGGCACCCGAGGACCCTAACGGCACTTACTACGCTGGGTCTCGTGCGCCGCTTGCTGACTCCGACGATGATCGGCGCGCACCTGCTCGCGCTGGTCGCGGTGGGGAGTGCGGGCTGGCTCGGCTACTGGCAGTACGACGCGTGGCAGGACCGGCGCACGGCCGAGTCGATCGACCTGACCCGGCTCGACCCGGAGCCGCTGGCTTCGGTGATGGGTCCCGACGACCGGTTCCCCGGCGACAAGGTGGGTCAGCCGGTCACCGTCGCCGGCACCTGGGTGCCCGACGGCACCGTCTACGTCTCCGGTCGCGAGCACGACGGCGCCGACGGCTACTGGGTGGTGACGCCGCTCGCGGTCGACACGGCCGACGACCCGGCGCTCCCGATCGTGCGTGGCTGGACGCCGTCGCTCGACGAGGCGCCGGCCGCCCCCACCGGCACCGCGGAGCTGGTCGGCTGGCTCCAGCCCACCGCAGGGCACCGGCGAGCCCGACGACGACCCGTCCGACGACGTACTCCCGCAGGTGCGGACCGCCGACCTGCTCCAGCACGTCGACCAGGACCTCTACGGCGCGTACGCCGTCGCCCAGGAGCCCGAGGCCGGACTCGAGGCGGCGACCCTCGAGCAGCTCCCGGAGGTCGGCCGCTTCACCGCCCTGCGCAACCTGCTCTACGCCATCGAGTGGTGCTTCTTCGGCGCCTTCGCGGCCTTCATCTGGTGGCGCTACGTCAACGAGCGGGACCCGGACGACCCTGGCGACGACGATGACAGCGACGGGGCCGCCGACTCCGAGCTGGTGGGTCCTAGGGTGGAGCCGTGATGAGCCTGTTCAACCTCTACCGGGTGCTCGCGCTGATCGTCGGCGTACTGCTGGCCTTCTGCACTCTGGCGTTCGTGCTCAAGTACGCCCTGACGGACGGCAGCAGCCTCCAGCAGTTCGGCGAGGACGCCAGTGTCATGTGGCTGGTCCACGGGTGGGTCTTCATGGTCTACGTCGTGGTGGCGTTCCTGCTCTCGCGCCGGGCGAACTGGTCGATCGGCTTCACGCTGCTGACCCTGATCGCCGGGCTGGTCCCGCTGCTGATCTTCTGGGTCGAGCACCAGGTCAACCTCAAGGTGCGGGCCGAGAACCCCGAGCTCGTCTCCTCGTCCGCGGCCTGACCCGATGACCACCGCGTTCGTGCTGGGCGGTGGAGGCGTGCTCGGCGCGGTGGAGGTCGGCATGCTCCGGGCCCTGTTCGAGCGCGAGATCACTCCGGACCTGGTGCTCGGCACCAGCGTCGGCGCCCTCAACGGCGCCATGGTCGCCCGCCAGCCGGACGCCGGAGTGATCCAACGGCTGACCGAGCTGTGGCGCAGCGCCAGCCCGAAGGAGTCCGGCGTCGGCGACACCCCGCTGCGCACCGTCCGGCGGGCGGTGTCGACCGGCACCCACATCTATTCCTCGAAGCCGATCAAGCAGCGCCTGATCGAGGAGTTCGGCGACCTCACCATCGAGGAGCTGCCGGTGCGCTTCCAGGTGTGCGCGGCCAGCATCGAGCGGGCGGCGGAGCACTGGTTCGACTCCGGCCCGGTCGTGGACGCGGTGGTCGCCAGCGCCGCGGTGCCCGGGCTGCTGCCGCCGGTGAAGGTCGGCGACGAGCACTACCTCGACGGCGGCATCGTCAACTCGATCCCGCTCGGCCGCGCGGTCCAGCTCGGCGCCACCCGGGTGTTCGTGCTGCAGGTCGGCCGGATCGACCGGCCGCTGACGGTGCCGAAGCGGCCGTGGGAGGTCGCCCGCGTCTCCTTCGAGATCGCGCGGCGACACCGGTTCCAGCGGGAGCTGTCGGAGCTGCCCGACGGCGTCGAGTGCCACGTGCTCCCGGCCAAGGGCACCTCGGACCGCGACGACACGATCTGGGCCGCGCGCGACTTCAGCAGCATCGTGCGGCGGATCGACAGCACCTACGAGGCCAGCGTCGCCTATCTCCGCGAGCACACATGATCAGAGTGGTACGCCGGGTGGTGATCGCGCCGGTCGTCGTACTGCTCGCCGGACTGGTGTGGATCACGGCGCCGCTGTGGCTGCTCGCCGCGGCCGCCCTGTCGCCGCTGCTGCCGGGTCACTGGCGGGCGCTGCGGCTGATGTGGGTCTTCGTCATGTACCTCACGATCGAGGCGCTGCTGCTCGTCGTGCTGCTGGGGCTGTGGCTGGCCAGCGGGTTCGGCTGGCGGATCCGACGTCCCTACTGGGAGGGCATCCACTACGACCTGGTGCAGGGCGTGATGTTCGTCTTCTTCACCGAGGCCAGGCGGGTGCTGAAGCTGACCATCGTCACCGACGGCCCGGCACCCGACGCCCACCCCGGCCGGCCGATCCTGGTCGCCTGCCGTCACGCCGGGCCCGGCGACTCGTTCACGCTGATCCACGCGCTGATGCACTGGTACGCGCGCGAGCCCCGCGTCGTACTCAAGAACACGCTGGCGTGGGACCCCGCCATCGACGTGATCCTGCGCCGGATCCCGGCGAAGTTCATCACCCCCAACCCAAAGGGGGGTCCCGGAGTCGGCGAGGACCTCGAGAGCCAGATCGCCAACCTGGCCACGGGTCTGGACGAGAACGACGCGTTCGTGATCTTCCCGGAGGGCGGCAACTTCACGGAGGCCCGGCGGACCCGCGGCATCGAGCGACTGCGCAAGCTGGGCATGGACCGGATGGCCGACCGGGCCGAGGCGATGACCAACGTGCTGGCCCCTCGGCCGGGCGGCTTCATCGCCGCGCTCGACGCGGCGCCCGAAGCCGACGTGGTCCTGGTCGCCCACACCGGCCTCGACCACATGCTCACCGTCGGCGACGTCTGGCGCGAGCTGCCGATGGACAAGCAGCTGGTCATGCGGTGGTGGACGGTGCCGCGCGCCGAGATCCCGGCCGGCCGCGACGAGCGCATCGACTGGCTGTTCGGCTGGTGGGAGCAGATCGACCTCTGGGTCGACGCCAACCGGCCCTGAGCGACGCATCAGCCGGCGGACGCGCCCCAGTCCGAGGAGCGGGGGCGCCCGTCGATCGCCGCGACGAGCTCGGGCTCCCCACCGCGAGGGCTGATCCTCATCAGTGCGTACTTCCCTCCCGGCAGCGTTCCCTCGTCGCCGCCGGTCTCGACCCGGTAGACGACCCACTTCCCGTTCGGTGAGAAGCCACCGACCAGCGCGTTGATGTGGCGTCCGGTGAAGTGGGTGAGCCGACGCACGTGGCTCCCGTCGGGCCGGAGGATGGCAACGTTCGCGGAAGCGTTCGGCCGCGAACCCTCGTTGGCGTTGACGCTGACGACGATGTGCCGACCATCCGGTGACCAGTCGTGCTTCACGGCCACGTCTGCGGCGTAGGGCAGCAGCCGGCGCAGGTGTGTGCCGTCCAGGCGGACCGAGTAGAGCGCCTGCTTGTCGTCCCAGACCGAGACCCGCACGAAGCTCACCGTGCGCCCGTCGGGCGACACGTTCGGGTCGGTGTCGCCGCCCTGGCCTGGGAACGGGTTGGTGGTCAGCCGCCGCGGGTGAGATCCGTCTCGGCGCATGGTCCAGAGGCTGTCGTCACCGCTGGCCGGGTCGTTGCGCTCGAAGACGATCAGCCGGCTGTGCGGCACGAACGCCGGTTGTCCAAGGTAGCCGGTCAGCCCCGGCCGCAGCGTGCGCCGGTGCGTCCCGTCGGCCCGGACCACCTGGATCTTGGCCCGGTCGTTGCGGTCCGCCTCGAAGACGACCTGGTGCCCGGAAGGCGACCAGTCGGGGTAGACGGCGTCGGTACCTGCGCGGTGGGTCAGCTCGCGCAGCACCCCCGTCGCTGGATCGAGGACATGGAGCTGCTGGCCGTCGGCGTTTTCGAGGGTGAAGACGATGCCGCCGTTGCCACCGGGCGTGGTGACGCCACGGTCGGAGCCGGCGATCCCCGCCGAGGCGGGGCTCCCGAGCACGAGTGCGAGCGCCGCCACTGACGCGGCGCCGGTTGCGATCCGCGTTGAACGCCGGGAGGGCCCGGCCTTCGTCGCCGTCTGGGAAGTCGGTCCGGGCATCGTCGTCACCTCTCGTCGGGGGACGGGTTCCAGGCACAGGGACCCGTCGATCCCGACTCAAGCCGTCGCCCGTCCAAGTTCCGTTACGAAAGGCTCCAGAAATGACGCTGACCCGTCAGCCCTTCGAGACGGCTCGTCCCTCGCCTCCTCAGGAACCGGAGGAGTGCGGACGGGTCAGCGGAAAGACAGGTGCTACTTCTTCTTGCCCTCTTCGAGGTCGACGACGTCGGCGGGGTCGTCGGGGGTGGAGACGGGGTGGGCCTCCTCGGCTGCGTCGGAGAGTGCCTCGTCGGGTGACGCGCCGCCGGTGTCGTCGGCGCCCGACTGGGGCGCGGACGGGGTCGGCGGGGGCGTGGGTGCCGGCGAGGGGTTGTACGACGACTGCCAGTTGTCGCTCTGGGCGCCGCCCTGGAGCTTCTTGGCGACGAACGCGACACCACCGGCGATGCCGGCGAACAGCACGAACCGCTTGAGCTTGCCCTTCTTCTTCGGCTGCTCGCCCTTGAGCTCGGCTACCTTCGCGTCGGCGAGGTCACGGGCGGCAGTGGCCCGTTCGGCCGCCTTCGCGGCGCCGGCAGCGATCACCGGGGCTGCCTTCTCCCGGGCGTCGGCGATGGCCGGCCCGGCCTTCTCGCGGGCATCGGCCAGGGCGGGAACCACCGTGTCCTGGACGAAGTCGCGCGCGGAATCGATGGCAGCTTCGGCGTGGGGCTTCATCTGGTCGACGTAGTCCCCCGCCTGGTCGATCAGTGACTTCTTGCTTCGCAATCCCATTGCCGAGCCTTCCTACTGGTTTCGAGGTGGCGATGCCTTCCATCCCACCATGTCGGGACAAACCCGGCCACCCCGCGTCTGGTGTGCGCGTGCAAGGATCGTCGGAGCGATCCAGACCCACCGGTACCCACAGAAGGGCAGGCCATGGCTGACCAGCAGGCCATCTTGAAGACCAACAAGGGTGACATCACCCTCAACCTGTTCCCGAACCACGCTCCGGAGACGGTGGCCAACTTCGTCGGACTGGCCAAGGGCGAGAAGTCCTACGACGCCGGCAACGGCCGCTCCGGCCCGTTCTACGACGGCCTCGGCTTCCACCGCGTGATCTCCGGCTTCATGCTCCAGGGCGGCTGCCCGCTCGGCACCGGCACCGGTGGCCCCGGCTACACGTTCAAGGACGAGATCCACCCCGAGCTGGTCTTCGACAAGCCCTACCTGCTCGCGATGGCCAACGCCGGCCCGGGCACCAACGGCTCGCAGTTCTTCATCACCGTGGGCGCGACCCCGTGGCTGAACAGCAAGCACACGATCTTCGGCGAGGTCGCCGACCAGGCGAGCCGCGACGTGGTCGACGCGATCGAGTCCGCGCCCACCGGCGCCGGAGACCGCCCGATCGAACCCGTCACCATCGAGTCCGTCGAGGTCGTCGGCTGAGCCAGCACCCGCCCGAGCCTGGGGTGCCGACCTGTTATCGGCACCCCGGGCGGGAGACCTACATCCGGTGCCAGCGCTGCAACCGGCCGATCTGCCCTGACTGCATGAACGACGCGGCGGTCGGCTTCCAGTGCCCCAGCTGCATCGCCGAGGGCAAGAAGTCCACCCGGGCCGGCCGGACGGCGTACGGCGGGATGCGGTCGACCGACGCCACGCTGACCTCGGGCGTGATCATCGCGATCAACGTCGCGGTGTGGTTCGCGGTCACCGTCACCGGTGGCAACGGCAGCCGGCTGGTCGACCTGCTGGCGCTGCGTCCCAACGGGCTGTGCGTCTCGAGCGGCACCGCCTTCGACACCAACCGCGCCGAGTGCGCGGGCTTCGGCACCTGGATGCCGGGGTTCGTCGACGGCGGCTACTGGCAGATCATCACCGCCGGCTTCACCCACGTGAGCTTCCTGCACATCGGCTTCAACATGTTCGCGCTGTGGGTGATCGGCCCGCAGCTCGAGGTGGCGCTCGGGCGGGTCCGCTTCCTGGCCCTCTACTTCCTGTCGCTGCTGGCCGGCTCGACCGTGGTCCTGTGGGCGGCGCCCGAGTACCAGGCGACCCTCGGCGCCTCGGGCGCGATCTACGGCCTGTTCGCGGCGCTGCTGATCGTGGCCCTCAAGGTCGGCGGCGACGTACGCCAGCTGCTCATCCTGATCGCCGTCAACGTGTTCCTCACGTTCGCGGTCCCCAACATCTCCTGGCAGGGCCACCTCGGCGGCTTCCTCGGAGGCGCCGCGATCGCGGGAGCCCTCGTCTACGCCCCTCGCGAGCGCCGGACCCTGCTCCAGGTCGGCGCCCTGGTGCTCGTGGCCCTGCTGATCGCGGCGGCCGTCGTCGTCCGCACCGCCGCCCTCACCTGACCCGGCTTGAGCTGACGTCAGGAGGGGTCGACCCGGCTTGAGCTGACGTCAGGAGGGGTCGATCCGGCTTGAGCTGACGTCAGGAGGGGTCGATCCGGCTTGAGCTGACGTCAGGAGGGGCCGATCCGGCTTGAGCTGACGTCAGGAGGGCCGACCGGCTTGAGCTGACGCAGGAGGGCGACCGGCTTTAGCTGACGCTCAGAGCGTCGATCCGGCTCAGCTAATGACAGCTGTGTAGTTCTGCACAGGTTCATCCCCAGCTGTGGATGAACCCTGCCGATGGCGAATCGTGCCGGTCGCCGGCGTTCGCGTGAAGATCAGCCGGGTCGACGCCCGGGCGCGTGAAGATCAGCCGGGTCGACGCCCGGGTGTGTGAAGAGGAGCCGGGTCGACGCCCGGGTGTGTGAAGGAGAGCCGGGTCGGCTATTCCCAGCGGGTGGCGAAGGTGAAGCCGACGGCCATGAAGGCGATGCCGACCATCAGGTTCTTCTGGCCGAGGTCGTTGAAGATCGCGAGCTCGGAGACGTCGTCGCTGATCACGTAGAACGTGCAGATCCACAGCAGGCCGAGGATGAAGCAGCCCATCATCCCGACCACGACGCCGCGGCCGCGGCCGAGCGGGGTCTTCGGGTGCGCGGAGATGATCAGGCCGAGGAAGAACAGGCCGAAGCCGATCAGGTAGTTCCACTCACCGAGCTCGCCCATGAAGTTGGGGCCACCCGGGGCCTGCGGCTTGCCGGCGTCGTCGAAGACGGTCGGGTCGGGGCGGACACCGATGTAGTAGTAGAGGATCCAGGCGACGCCGAGCGCCATGAAGAGCAGGGCCACGCCGAAGCGCACGCTGAGCAACGGACCCGCGGTGGGGTCGGTGAACTGTTGCTTGGGCTTGGACTCGGGCACGGCTTGCTCCATCGATCACGGTCATGGCACGTCACAGGACGCGGGCTACCTTAGTCGCCATGACCGTAGAGCAAGAGGGAGGCCCTGGCCCGCTGTCGGCCGGGCCCCGGCGACGCCGCGCGGTCTGGCGGATCGGCACCCCGGTCGTGGTGCTGCTGAGCGGAGCGTTGTTCGCGGTCAGCTACGAGAACAGCGAGGGCACCGACCTGCGGCCGGGTCGCTACACCGACCTGGCCTCGCTCGCCCAGGCCGAGTCCGACGAGTACGACGACATCCGGCTCGAGATCGCCGCCCTCAAGGCGGAGGTCGAGACGATCACCGCCTCGGTCGACGACCAGGCGGTCTCCCGCCTGCAGCGCCGGATCGACGAGGCCTCGGGCCCGGCCGGCCTGGAAGGCGTGAGCGGCCCCGGAGTGACGGTCACCCTCTCCGACGCCTCCGACGAGGTGGCCGACCAGGTGATCGAGGACGGTGAGATCAACCCCAACCGTCTCGTCGTGCACCAGCAGGACATCCAGGCCGTGGTCAACGCGATGTGGCAGGGCGGCGCGGAGGCGATCACGCTCCAGGGCCAGCGGATCGTGTCCACGACCGGCATCAAGTGCGAGGGCAACGCCGTGCTGATCCAGGGCGTGCCCTACCCCCAGCCCTACGTCATCTCCGCGATCGGCAGCCCGAGCGAGATCGAGTCGGCCATCGACCGCGACGACGACGTCGCCGCCTACCGCAGCGACGCCGACACCCCGAGCATCGGCGTGGGCTGGAACCTCGAGTCCGACGACCGGATCGAGGCGCCGGCGTACGACGGCCTGCTGGACCTGCGCTACGCCGAGCCGATCGGCTGAGCCGGGCCGCCTACTCCAGCCTCGCCTCGCGCTCGAGCGGCGGGAACGGCGTCTCCGTCGGAGTCGGTCGGGAGGTCGGTCGGATCCTCCGTGGGCTCGACGTAGGTCGAGACCACGATCGTGATCGTCGATCCCTCCGGAGGCGTCTGCCCCGGCCTCGGGGCTCTGCTGGATCACGGTGCCCGCCGGCTCGGTGGTGGCGTTGGACTCCACCACCGACGGCACGAACTCGGCGTCGGTGATCGCCTGCTCCGCCTCGGCCTGCTGCAGGCCGACGACGTTCGGCACCTTCTCCTTGCCGTCGGAGTAGAAGATCGTCACCGACGAGCCGTCGGCGGCCAGGACGCCCGCCGCAGGCTCGGTGCGCAGCACCTGGCCGCGGTCCTCGTCCGACTCCTCCTTCTCGAACTCCACGTCGAAGCCCGCGTTGCGCAGCTCGGCGGCGGCATCACCGCGCTGCATGGTCACCACGTTGCGGGACAGCCACCTCGGGCTTGCCCTCGGAGATGACCAGGTCGACCACGGTGCCGGGGTCGACGAAGTCGTCGGCGCCAGGCTCCTGCTCGAGCACCCTGCGGGCCGGGACGGTGTCGTCCGGCCGCGAGGTGACCTCGACCCACCGTCAGCCCGGCGTCGCCGATGCGGTCGCGGGCCTCGGCCTCCCTCAGGCCGATCGTGTCGGGCACCTGCACCTGCTCGGGCGGCGACTCGAACAGCCGCGGCCACAGGAAGTACGCCGCCAGGATCAGGCCGACCACGAGCAGCACGAGCAGCACCCAGAGCGCGGCCCGGCTGCGCGGCGGCTCGTCGTAGTCGTCCTCGTCGGGGAGCGGACGCGGACTCACCGGCGTGGGCGGGACCGGGTGCGCCACCGACGGCACCACGGCGGTGGCCGCGGTCTCGGGTACGGGCGCGGCGATCGCGGCCTCGACCGGCCGGCCGGCCAGGTAGCGCTCGATGTCGCTGCGCATCGCGGCCGCGGACTGGTAGCGGTCCTCGAGGCGCTTGGTCAGCGCCTTCATCACGATGGCGTCGACCTCGGGCGGGAGGGCGGTGTCGTGGTCCGACGGAGGCGTCACCGGTTCGCGCACGTGCTGGTAGGCCACGGCGACCGGGCTGTCGCCGACGAACGGCGGCCGGCCGGTCAGCAGCTCGTAGACCAGGCAGCCGGCGGAGTAGACGTCGGAGCGCGAGTCGACGGTCTCGCCGCGGGCCTGCTCGGGGGAGAGGTACTGCGCCGTGCCGACCACGGCGGCGGTCTGGGTCATCGTCGACTGCGCGTCGCTGATCGCCCGCGCGATGCCGAAGTCCATCACCTTCACGTCGCCGCTCGGGGTGAGCATCACGTTGCCCGGCTTGATGTCGCGGTGGATGATCCCCGCGCGGTGGCTGTAGTCGAGCGCCGAGAGCACGCCGCTGGTGATCTCCAGCGCCCGCTCGGGCAGGATCTTGCGGCCCTCGCGGAGGATGTCGCGCAGCGTCCGGCCGGCGACGTACTCCATCACGATGTAGGGCTGGGCGACGCCGGTGCCGTCGGTGGACGGCTCCTCGCCGGTGTCGTAGACGGCGACGATCGTGGGGTGGTTGAGGGAGGCCGACGACTGCGCCTCTCGGCGGAAGCGGGCCTGGAAGGTGGCGTCGCTGGCGAGGTCGGTGCGAAGACGCTTGACGGCCACGACCCGTCCGAGACGGGTGTCGGTGCCCTTGCGCACTTCGGCCATGCCGCCGCGGCCCAGCAGCTCACCGAGCTCGTAGCGGCCACCGACGACGGTCGGTTGCGAGTTGCTCATCCGGCTCTCTTTCTCAACATGAGGTTCAGGGGGTCGCCGTGGCCTCGGCCGTCGGCACGCTCGCGGCAGCGGTCGGCGTGGTCGGTGCCGTGGTTGGCGGCGTGGTCGGGGGCGTGGTCGGGGGCGTGGTCGGTGCCGTGGTGGGCGGATCCGTCGCCTCGGTCGTCGGCACCTCGGTCGGCTCGGTCGAGGGCGGCGGCTCGCTCGTGTCCTCGGACGTGGGTGTCGTCTCCGGCTCGGTCGGCGTGTCCTCCTGGCTCGGAGACTGTGTCCGGCTCGGGCGGGTGGAGTCGTCGGTCGGCGGGGTGTCGGTGTCGTCCCCGGTCGTGATGAGGAGCACGACGGCGGCCACCAGGGCCACCGCGAGCAGCGTGACGACGACGGCGAGCCAGGGACTCCGCCTGGCCGCGCGGCTGGGAGTCGACGGAGGCGCGGCTGGTGGCACCGGCGGCGAGGCGGTCGCCGGCAGCAGTTGGGTGGTTTCCGCGGTCGCCACCGGCACTGCGACCGGCACGACCGGGGCCTCCCGGAGCAGCTCGGTGGCCGGGTCGCGCAGCGCGGCCGCGAACTCGGCACCGTCGGCGTAGCGCTCGGCCGGGTCCTTCGCCAGCGCACGGCGGACGACGGCAGCCAGGTCGGCCGGCACGTTGGCGGGCAGGTCGGGGAGCGGCTCGCGGATGTGGGCAAGGGCCGTAGCGACGGGCGAGTCTGCCTCGAACGGCCGGCGCCCGGCCAGGCACTCGAACGCCACCACGCCGAGCGAGTAGACGTCGGAGCGCGACGTGGCCGGCAGACCCTGGGCCTGCTCGGGCGAGAGGTACTGCGGGGTGCCCATCACCGCGCCGGTCTGGGTGATGCCGGCGCCGTCGGTGGCCCGGGCGATCCCGAAGTCGGTGACCTTCAGCTGCCCGCTCGGGGTGACCATCAGGTTGGCGGGCTTCACGTCGCGGTGCACGATGCCGGCCGCGTGGGCGGCGCCGATCGCCTCGCCGGCCTGGGCCAGCAGGTCGCGTACGGCGTCGCGGTCGAGGTCGCGCCCCGAGGACGCGCCCTGGCGCAGCAGCGTCGAGAGCGGCTCGCCCTCGACCAGCTCCATCACCAGGTAGGGCCGCGGCACGCCCGATCCGTCGGCGATGCCGGCCGAGTGGGCCTCGCCGAAGTCGTAGACGCCGGCCACGCCGGGGTGGTGCAGGGCCGCCGCGTGGCGGGCCTCGATGGCGAACCGCTCGCGGAACGCCGGGTCGTCGGCGTACTCCGACTTGAGCACCTTGACCGCGACCTCGCGGCTCAGGGCGGTGTCGGTCGCGCGCCACACCTCACCCATGCCGCCGGTGGCGATCCGGGAGTCGAGCCGGTAGCGGCGGGAGTCGTCGACGAAGCTCTCGCTTCCCCCGATCCGGTGCCGCCAGATCCGGTGCTGTGGTCGGTCACTGCAGCACCGCCTCCATCACGGCCTTGGCGATCGGGCCACCGAGCAGTCCGCCCGCGATCTCGCCGCGGTCGATGCCGGGCGCCGACTCGATCACGATCGCGACCGCCACCTGGGGGTCGTCGGCCGGCGCGAACGACACGAACCACGCGTACGGCGGCACCGACTCGATGCCGCTCTGCGCGGTGCCGGTCTTGCCGGCCACGCTGACGCCCGGGATCTGGGCCGGGCTGGCGGTGCCGTTCTCGACGGTGGACACCAGCAGCTCGGTGAGCTGTTCGGCGGTGGACGACGACACGGCCTCGGTGAGCTCGCTGGGCTCGGTCTGCTCGAGGTCCTGGTAGTCGGCCGACTGCACCTTGTTGACGAGGTAGGGGCGCATCACCACGCCGTTGTTGGCGATGCCGGCGGCGACCATCGCCATCTGCAGCGGCGTCGCGGACACCTCGAACTGGCCGATGCCGGTCTGGGCGGTCTCCGGCTCGTTGGGGTCCTCCGGGAAGTTCGACTGGGCCTGCGGCAGGTCCTCGAGGTAGTCGCTGTTGAAGCCGAACGCCTCGGCCTGCTCGAGCATCTTCTCGGCGCCGACGTCGTTGGCCATCCGGGCGAAGGTCGTGTTGCAGGAGTTCTCCATCGCGGTCGCGAACGAGATCTCGTCGGGGTCGCACGCCGTGCGGCCGTCGTTGCCGATGTCGGAGCTGGTCTGCGGCACGTCGTAGATCGCGCCGGCGGGCACGTCGTCGTCGGACTCGTAGAGCCCGTTCTCGATGGCCGCGGCCGCGGTCACCAGCTTGAACGTGGACCCGGGCGGCAGCCGCTTCGAGGTGGCCCGGTTGATCAGCGGCTCGGCGGGGTCCGCGAGCAGGCGCTGGTAGGTGTCGTCGACCGAGCCGAGGTCGTGGGAGGCCAGCTTGTTGGGGTCGTACGACGGCAGCGAGACCATCGCCAGGATCTTGCCGGTGCTCGGCTCGATCGCGACCACGGAACCCTCGATCGCGCCCGGCAGTGCGGGGTTGTCGGCCAGGCCGTTGTACGCCGCCTCCTGGGCGTCGGGGTCGATGGTCAGCTCGACGCTGCCGCCCTGGTTCTCGTCGTTGCTGAGCATGTCGACCAGCCGGGTCACGAACAGCCGCGGGTCCTCGCCGGAGAGCACCGCGTTCTGGGTCTGCTCCAGGCCGGTCTGGGTGTAGAAGGAGAAGAACCCGGTGATCGGGGCGTAGGCGAACGGCGTGTTGTAGGTGCGCTGGAACTTGTACTCGTCGTCGCTCGGCACGCTCTCCGCGATCGGGTCGCGCCCGACCAGGATCGCGCCGCGCTCGCGGGAGAACGCCGCCTCGATGATCCGCCGGTTGCGCGGGTCGTCGTTGTAGCCGTCGGCCGCCCAGAACTGCAGGTAGCTCGCGTTGGCCATGAGCGCGAGGAACAGGAACATGCAGAAGATGGAGATCGCTCTGATCGGTTTATTCATGAGCCCGCCTCTCTGCGCTTTCGGTGATCGAGTAGTGCGAGCGAGGAACGAGCGAGTGCGTCCTCCATGTGCTTTCGGTGATCGAGTAGTGCGAGCGAGGAACGAGCGAGTGCGTCCTCCATGTGCTTTCGGTGATCGAGTAGTGCGAGCGAGGAACGAGCGAGTGCGTATCGAGATTCATAGCTTGATCACCTGCGTCGTCTGGTCGTCCGTCGGCTGCTGGCCCTCGGCCGACAGGTCCGGCACGGGACGCCGGGCCTGGTCGGAGACGCGCAGCAGCAGCGCGATGATCACCCAGTTGGCGATGAGCGAGGAGCCGCCGTAGGACAGGAACGGCGTGGTCAGGCCGGTGAGCGGGATCAGCCGGGTCACCCCGCCGATGACCACGAAGACCTGCAGGGCGAAGACGCCCGCGAGGCCGGTGGCCAGCAGCTTGCCGAAGCCGTCGCGACAGATCAGCGCGGCCCGCAGCGCCCGCTCGACGATCAGGCCGTAGAGCAGGATCACCGCGATCACCGCGGTCAGGCCGAGCTCCTCGCCGATGGCGCCGACGATGAAGTCGGAGTGCACGAACGGGATCCGGCCGGGGTCACCCTCGCCGAAGCCACGACCGATCAGCCCGCCCCAGGCCATGCCGAAGAGCGACTCGACGATCTGGCCGCTGCCGGGTGTCTGGTCGAAGTACTCCATCGGGTCGAGCCAGATGTTGACGCGGTTCTGCACGTGGCCGAACAGCCGGAACGCCAGCAGCGCGCCGCCGAAGAACATCAGCGCGCCGACGAACAGCCAGCCGGGCCGCTCGGTGGCGACGTAGAGCATCACCAGGAAGAGGCCGAAGAAGAGGAGGCTGGACCCGAGGTCCTTCTGGAAGACCAGGATGCCGAGGCTGACCAGCCACATCGCGAGGATCGGGCCCAGGTCGCGGCCGCGGGGCAGGTCGACGAACACGAAGCGGCGGCCGGCGAGGGCCAGCGCGTCGCGGTGGAGCACGAGGTAGCCCGAGAAGGCGATCACCAGCAGCACCTTGGCGATCTCGCCGGGCTGCAGCCCGAACGGCCCGACGGAGATCCAGATCCGGGCGCCGTTCACCTGGTTGCCGATGCCGGGAACCATCGGCAGCAGGAGCAGCACGATCGCCAGCAGGCCGGCGGTGTAGGTGAAGCGGGTCAGGATCCGGTGGTCGCGCAGGAGCAGCAGGGTGGCCACGAACAGCGCCACCCCGACCGTCATCCAGGTGAGCTGCTGGCGTGCCCAGGTGGTGTCGTCGGCGAGGTCGATGCGGTGGAGCACGGCGAGCCCGAGGCCGTTGAGCGCGGCGACCACGGGCAGCAGCACCGGGTCGGCGTACGGCGCCACGGCGCGGACCACGAGGTGCGCGATCACGATCAGCGCGGCCAGCCAGCCGCCGTACGCGACGATGTCGGCCGGCACGTGTCCCTCGACGCCGATGCCGACCGCGGCGTAGCCGCCGACTCCGACCAGCAGGGCGAGCACGAGCAGGAACAGCTCGGCGCCGCGGCGGCGTCGATGCACGAACCCGAGGAAGCTCGGGGCCGGTGAGGTCGCTGCCCGGCGGGCCATCACGGCGCCTCTTCGGGTTCCTGGAGCTCGGCCAGCTCCTGCACGGCGGCCTCCGCCGCATCGAGGTCGTCGACCTCGATGGTGTCCTGCACCCGCTCGGCGTCGAGCTCGGGCAGCCGGGCCAGGTCGACGTCGGAGGACTGGTAGGGCTCGGAGAGGGAGATGCCGGGCAGGTCGGCGTTGATGCCGCGGAAGATGGTCACGACGCCGTCCTGCTCGCCGACGTAGTACTGCCGCTGGGTCCACGACCAGGCCGCGGCGGCCGCCACCCACACGACGCCGATGACGACCGCGAGCACCAGCAGCCGCTTGGCCCACTGGTAGCGGGCGGGCGGCCGGGGCGCGTAGCGGGCGGCCTCGGGATCGATCGGGTCGGCCTTGATCGCGTACGGCAGCTCGTCGAGCAGCTCGGCGTCGATCGGCTCCAGCTCGCCGGTGTCACCCGAGCGATGACCGCGGAACAGGCTGCCGACGCCGCTGGCCATGGTGGCGCGGCCGGGTCGACGACGCAGCTCGGCGGCCGCACCGACCAGCATCGGCTCGAGCTCGTGGTACGCCGGGTCGGCGGCCGCGGCCTCCTCGGTCACGACGTCGGCCACGATGCAGGTGACGTTGTCGGAGCTGCCGGCCTCGAGGCTCGCGCGCACCAGCTCGACAGCGGCGTAGTCGGGGGTGCCCATGGAGAGCACGTCGGCCAGGCGGCCGTCGTCGAGGACGCCGCAGGCGCCGTCGCTGCAGAGGAAGAGCCGGTCGCCCGGCACCAGCTCGAGCATGAACAGGTCGGGCTCGGCCTCGTGGATGCCGTCGAGGGCCTTGAGGATCAGGTTGCGATGGGGGTGCACCCGCGCCTCGACGTCGGTGATCCGCCCCTCGTCGATCAGGCTCTGCACGAACGTGTGGTCAGTGGTCAGCTGCGAGAGCTCGCCGTCGCGGAAGAGGTAGCCGCGGCTGTCGCCGACGTGGCCGATGCCGACCCGGGAGCCATCGAAGAGGGCCACGGTCGCGGTGGTGCTGGTGCCGTTGAGGGCGGGGTCCTCGTCGACCAGGCGCCCGATCCGCACGTGCGCCTCGTGCATCTCCTCGGTGATCCGGTCCAGCAGGTCGGTCTCGGTGGGAGCGGTGTCGAGCGTGCGCAGCTCCTGGATCGCGGTGCTCGAGGCGACGTCGCCCCGCGCCGCCCCGCCGACGCCGTCGCAGACAGCGAGGAACCAGGGGCCGGCGTACCCGGAGTCCTGGTTGTCCTTGCGGACCCGTCCGACGTCGGAGATCGCGGAGTAGTGGAGGCGCAGGCTCACTTCCGCAGCTCCAGGATGGTCTTCCCGATCCGGACCTGGGTGCCGAGCGTGATGGTGGTGGGCTGCGTGATGCGGACGGTGCCGATGTAGGTGCCGTTGGTGGAGCCGAGGTCCTCCACGAACCACTGGTCACCGGAGGCCGCGATCCGGGCGTGGCGGGTGGACACGTAGTCGTCGTCGAGCCGGATGGCCGCGTCGGTGCCGCGCCCGATCAGGATCGGGGCCTCGGCGAGCGACGCCGTCGCTCCGCTGTTGCTGCCGGACGTCACCACGACCTGCGAGGGGGAGCCGCGGCGCTTCGGCGGCGGCTTCTGCTTCGGGTTGCCGGGCACCGTGCGGGCGCCCTCCGGCACCCGGGCGCCGAACATGTCGGATCGGATCACCGAGATCGCCGAGAGCACGAAGATCCACAGGATCGCGAGGTAGGCGATCCGGATCAGGAACAGGGTGAGCTCAGACACCGTGACCCCCGTCGTCGTCGCGGACGATCCGCACCGTCATGGTCGTCGTACCGATCTTCACCTCGGCGCCGTCTCGCAACGTGGCCCGCGGCACCTTGCGGCCGTTGACCAGCATGCCGTTGGTCGAGCCCATGTCGTGGACCTCGAGGTCCGGGTCCTCGGTCTCGGATCCGGGCGACAGCACCAGGAACTCCACGTGCTTGCGGCTGACCCCTGGGTCGTTGATGCGGAGGTCGGCCTCGGTGCCGCGGCCGACCACGAGACCCGGAGGCTGCAGTGGGTGCCGGGTGCCGTTGACCTCGAGCAGCGCCCGCGCCCGGGCGACCTGGGTGTGGGTGCTGTGGCCGGTGACCTTGGCCTGCGCCTGGCTGCGGATCCGGAACCGACCCGTGGTCAGGTCCTCGGCGGGCTCGAATGCGATCTTCACCGGTCCAGGGAAGACGTAGCTCTGGGCGTCGGCATGGTCCTGGACCTGGTCGATCAGCTCCTTGGCCATCGCCGAGTCGTACGGCGCCAGCCGGTCGAGGTCGGTCTGCGAGAGCTCGACGTGGAAGTCGTTGGGCACCAGGCGCCGGTCGCGGGAGAGGATCTGGGCGTTGTTGTCGCACTCGCGCTGCAGGGCGGCGGCGATCTCGACCGGCTGCACCGCGCTGCGGAAGGCGCGGGCGAAGACCCCGGAGATCATCTGCTCCAGTCGTTGCTCGAACTTCTGCAGTCCACCCATGGAGCCTCCTCTCCGCGTCGTCTGAGCCGAGTCCACGGCATGCGAACGTGCCCAGCTCGCGCTGGGCTCCATCGATCGTATCGGCCGATGTTGTGCCTCCGTCGAACGCACCGCGCCGGTTTGGGGATGCTTCAGACGCTGGGATAGCCTTGCCCGGCTTACTCGCGCGAGTGGCGGAACGGCAGACGCGCTGGCTTCAGGTGCCAGTGTCCGAAAGGGCGTGGGGGTTCAAATCCCCCCTCGCGCACTCACACGCTAGCTCCCGGTCAGGTCTCTGGCTGGGAGTTTTGCATTCGGAGGGTTCCCGCTCCGGTGGACCCGGCGACCAACGAGGTGGCGAGGTCGGCGAACCTCGGGGCGACGAATCTCTGCTCAGGGATCGGCACTTCCTACGACGCCGTCTGGACCTGCGTCGGATCCGACGTGCTGCGGCTGGATCCCGAGACGCTCGAGGTCGTCGCTCGGCTGGCGGTCCAGAAGCAGGCCGTGCAGGGCCACCTGGTTGGTGGCTTCGACTCGGTGTGGGTGCGCAACGGCATGGACTTCCTGATCCGGCTCGACCGCGAGACGGGCGAGCGCAGGCAGCAGATCACCGCCGAGGACCTGACCAGTGGTGGCGATCTCGTGGTGCTCGACGGCGAGGTCTGGACGACGGCGTACGACGACCAGCTGCTGTTGCGGATCGACCCCTGACCGCGTGGCCTTCCTAGATCCGGATGGGAGCGTCGGCTGCTCGGGTCACGGGGAAGCTGGCACCAGCCTCGTTCGCCCACCTGGCCCGCCGCTGGGACTTGACCTCCGGCGCGGCCACGTCTTCCTGCGGTCCAGCTTGCGCTCGACCACTTCGCCGAGCGGAGGGCCGCTCCTGCTCAAGCCGCCAGGAAGCCGAGCAGGATCTCGTTGACCTCGTCGGCATGCGTCCAGAGCATCCCGTGCGGGGCGCCGTCGATCTCGACGTACTTCGCGGTGGGCAGCGCCTTCGCGAAGCGCCGGCCGGTGGCGTCGATCGGCAGGATGTTGTCGGCCGTGCCGTGCACGATCAGGGCTGGCACGTCGACCTTCGCGATGTCACCGCGGAAGTCGGTGAGCCAGGTCGGCTGCGCCCACACCGAGGCGTGCGCCGACGAGTTGTAGGCCAGCTGCTGGTTGGCGTCGAGCGCCTCCTGGCTCAACCGGTTGCCGAGGAGCTCATCGGTGTTGAAGAAGCCCTTGAAGAACTCGGTGAAGAACGCGTAGCGGTCGGCCTGGACGGCGGCGAGAAGCGGGTCGAAGACGCTCTGCGGTACGCCGTCGGGGTTGTCGTCGGCTTGCAGCAGGTAGGGCTCGAGCGAGCCGAGGAAGACGGCCTTGGCGACACGGTCCGAGCCGTAGGTGCCGAGGTAGCGGCCGACCTCGCCAGTGCCCATGGAGAAGCCGACGAGCACGACATCGCGCAGGTCGAGGGCGTCGATCACGCCCTTGAGGTCCGCCGCGAAGGTGTCGTAGTCGAAGCCGGTGGTGGGCTTGCTGGAGCGGCCGAAGCCGCGGCGGTCGTAGGTGATCACGCGGTGGCCGGCCTGGAGCAGCGCGGCGGTCTGCTTCTCCCACGACGACCCGTCGAGCGGATAGCCGTGGATCAGCACCACGGGCTGACCGGTGCCGTGGTCCTCGTAGTACAGCTCGACGTCGGTGGAGTTCTCGGTGCCGACCTTGATGTAGCCCATGACGATCCCTTTCGTTGGTGGAGAACGTGCGTTCTCCGGCTCTCCGCTACTATAGAGAACGATGGTTCTCCAGACAACCCCACATCAGAGGAAGAGAATCCCTTCGATGGCAGAGAAGACCTCAGACCTGCGGCAGCAGGTGGTCGACGCCGCCGACGAGCTCTTCTACGCGCGCGGCATCCGAGCGGTCGGCATGGACGACGTCCGCACCGCGGCCGGCGTTTCCCTCAAGCGTCTTTACTCGCTGTTTCCTGGGAAGGACAACCTGGTTCTGGCGGTGCTGCGCAAGCGACACGCGATGTGGACCGATGGCCTGACGGCGGCGGTCGAGGCCCTCGACGACCCGCGCGAGCGTCTGCTCGCGGTCTACGACTACCTGGCGGCATGGTTCGCGGAGGACACCTTCCGCGGCTGCGGGTTCATCAACGCGTTCGGCGAGCTGGGCCCCAGCTCACCCGAGGTGGCGGCATACGCCCGCGAGCACAAGCGCACGTTCCAGCACCAGCTGTCGCTCCTGGTGGCCGCGGCTGGGGTGGATGCTTCCCTCGCTCCCCAGCTGGCGATCCTGGCCGAGGGCGCGCAGACCACAGCCGCGATCGAGGGGTCGCCCGAGGCGGCGGCGCACGCCCGGCGGGCGGCCGAGACCCTCATCGCGGCGGCTGCGGTGCGTCCGGCCTAGGGGTTTCGGTGGCGCCACGGGCCTAGCCTCACGCCCGGTCGATGGCGAACGCCACCACAAAACCGAGGGTCGTGATCAGACCGGTGAAGATGTGGGTGCGCTCGAATGCTTCGGGGATCATCGTGTCGGCCACCATGGCCAGGATCGCGCCCGCGGCCACGGCGGTGATCACGGCGATCGACTCGGGCGAGGCACCGTCGAGCAGCAGGGCGCCGAGCAGTCCGGCGATGCCGCTCGCGACCGCGATCCCGCCCCAGACACCGAAGACATAGCGCGCGCTGCGGCCGCTCCTCTTCATGCCGGCGGCGCTGGAGAGGCCTTCGGGCAGGTTCGAGATGAAGATCGCCGCGAGCACCGGTACGCCGACGCCGCCGCCCCCGAGGAGGGTCATGCCCAGCACGACCGACTCGGGTACGCCGTCGAGCAGGGCGCCGACGGCGATCGCCGTGCCGCTGCCCTGCATCTCCTCCTCCGTTGGCTGCTGCTCCGACCGCTTGCGCTGGGCGGCGCCGCGGCGGGCCAGGGCGATGTTGGCCGCGACGTACGCGATCGCGCCGCCCACCAGGCCGATCAGGGTCGCGGTCAGCCCACCCGTGGTCTCCGCCTCGTCGACCAGGTCGAAGGCCAGGGTGGAGATCAGGACGCCCGCGCCGAAGGCCATGACCGACGCCACCACCTGACGCGGCACGTGCGCGAACCACGCGACGAGTGCGCCCACCACGAGTGCGCCGCCGGCCAGCAGGCCCCAGAGCCCCGCTTCCAACCACACCGGCATCACCAGGCCCAGCATGCACCGTGCCCTGGACACGAGCCGGTAGCCCGGGCAAGGTGCCAGACATGCGAATCCTTCTCGGGGCGCTCGCTGTTGCCCTTGCCTCCCCTGTCGTAGTCGTCGGTCCACCAGCGGAGGCAGGTCAGCTCCGCCACCTGTCGTGGCGGGAGGTGGTGGTGGATGCGGGCCAGAGCTTCCGCGGCCTCGATGCGGTCGACCGGCACACCGCCTGGGCCGGGGGCGGCAGCACGACCGCGGGCGGACCCGGGTCGGTGTGGCGCACCACCGACGGCGGCGCGACGTGGCAGGACGTCAGCCCGCCCGACAGCGCAGGTCTGCAGTTCCGCGACGTGGAGGCCCGGAGCGCCGACGCGGCGCTGGTGCTGGCGATCGGGCCCGGCGAGGCGTCCCGGATCTACCGCACGACCGACGGCGGGCAGACCTGGACCGAGACCTTCCGCAACACCGACGAGGCGGCGTTCTACAACTGCCTCGACTTCTACCCCGGCGGCAAGCGGGGCCTGGCGGTCAGTGACCCGGTCGACGGGAAGTTCCGGATCATCAGCACCGACGACGGCGGGCAGTCCTGGGAGGTGCTGCCGGACGACGGCATGCCCGACTCGACCGGCGAGTTCAACTTCGCCGCGAGCGGCGACTGCCTGGTGATCAGCGGGAAGCACGCGTGGTTCGGCTCGGGCGGCGCGGTGTCCAGGGTCTTCCACTCGGCCGACCGCGGCCGCACCTGGGAGGCCACCGACTCGACGATCCCGGCAGGAGAAGCGGCCGGAGTGTTCGGCCTGGCGTTCAAGAACCCGCACGAGGGCGTGGCGGTCGGCGGCGACTTCGCGGCGCCCGAGGTGGGCGCGGACGCGTCGGCGTACACCCGCGGGGGCGGGAGCTGGCGCAACGGCGGCGACCTCGAGGTGCTCGCGGAGGACGCCGCCTGGCTGTCCGGCTTCAGCCGAGTGCTGGTGAGCGTCGGCGAGTCGGGCCCGACCGGCGGCAGCAGCCTGAGCTGGGACGGCGGCCGGACCTGGACGTCGATCAGCGACACCGGCTACCACGCGCTGGACTGCACCGCGGACCACTCGTGCTGGGCCGCCGGTAGCGGCGGCCGCGTTGCGCGGCTCCGCTACTGAGGCACGGAGACTGCCCGATACTGACCTCGTGCCCCAGTCCGACGCGGACGACCAGCTGTCGCTGGCCGAGCCGATGCGCTCCCGTTGGAGCACCCGCGTCTTCGACGACCGCCACGAGCTGGGCGACGACGAGCTCGAGCTGCTCCTGCGCGCCGCCCAGTGGGCGCCGAGCTGGGGCAACCTGCAGCCGTGGGCGATGGTGGTCGCCCGCCGCGGAGGGATCGCGCACCAGGCGCTGGTCCCGCGCCTGAGTCGCGGCAACAGCACCTGGGTGCCGCGCGCGTCCGTCGTACTCATCACCGCGGCGCGGGTCGCGCCCGACCCTGGAGACGACGTCGACGATGGCGGCTTCAAGGGCGAGAGCACGGCTTGCTACGACCTCGGCCAGGCGGCGGCCCACCTCACGTTGCAGGCGGTGGCGATGGGTCTGCAGGCCCACCAGTTCGCGGGCTTCGACAAGGAAGCCGTGGCGCAGGACCTGGGCGTGCCGCCGTGGTTCCGGGTGATCACCGGCATCGCCGTCGGGGTCTCCGGCGACCCGGCGGAGGTCAGCGAGCGCGATCGCGAGCGCGAGCAGCGCCCCCGCGTCCGCAGGAGCCTGACCGAGCGCGTGTACGTCGACCGGTGGGGGGAGGGCGCGAGATGAGCCCTCGACTCCGGACCCTCCTGGTCCTGATCCTGCTCGCCGCCGTGATCAACCTCCCGATCGCCCACGGCGCCTGGACCGACTCGCAACTGGACCGCGACGGCGTCGACGTCACGGCGACGGTCGTGGACCACGGCACGCTGCCGCCCGACGACGACCCGAAGTACTTCCTCGACTTCACCTACCCCGAGGACATCGATCCCGACGGCGGCGAGTGGTCGGTGGCTGTCAGCCGCGCGACGTACGACGAAGCGGTGGCCACCGAGCAGCTCGAGGTGCGGGTGCTGCCCGACAGCCCGTCGACGTTCCGGGTCGAGGGCCAGAACACCAGCAACCTGGTGCTCGGCCTCACCATCGTCGCCGACCTGATCCTGCTGCTGATCGCGCTGCTGACCTGGCGCTTCGGCGGCACCCTCGGCCGGCGCCCGGCCCTGCGGATGGTCGCCACCGACGACGTGCAGCGCTGCAGGCCCGGCGGTGAGCTCGAGCAGGTCGGCGACGTCTGGGTCGCGAAGGGCGAGGTGGTCGAGAAGACCGACGACACCGTCACCCTCGACCTGGGAGACCGTCGGGTGGTGGTGGAGCTGGCGGGCTTCGCGAACCCGGTCGGCTACCAGCAGCCGGCGCAGGCCGTCGGTCGGATGATCGGCTAGCTCTCCAGCGATCCGAGCACGGCCGGGTCCTCGCAGGCGCGGGCGAAGGCGGCGATCCGGGCCCGGATCTCGCGGCCCAGCAGCCACTGCCCGATCGGCTCGGCGACGAATCGGAGCCACGACGGCCGGACGGCGTAGGTGTACTTCCAGACCGTCCGGGTGCCGGGCGCCCCGTCGCGCTCCTCCGGCGTGAACCGCCAGCCGGCGCCGAAGGTCCGGAAGAACCACGGGCCCTCCACCATGGTCATGCCGACCGAGGTAGGTGGCCGGTACGACGCATACTCACTGAGCATCGTCGGGCCGACCCTCGCCTTGGTCACGGTGCGCACGCCCTTGGCGGGCCGGTCGGCGTCGACCAGGTGCTGGCGGCGGATGAACGGATCCCAGGCCAGCCGGACCTCACCGGTCGTCTGGGAGACCGCGAACGCCACGTCGGGCGACACCGGTACCCAGGCATCGGACGTCACCTGAGCCATGTTGAGCAGGATGTCAGACTTGCTCTCATGACCACTCTTCGCGACTTCTCGGCCACCGCGATCGACGGGCAGGACATCGAGCTCTCGTCGTACGACGGAAAGGTGGTGCTGGTCGTCAACACCGCGTCGAAGTGCGGTCTCACCCCGCAGTTCGAGGGCCTGCAGCAGCTGCACGAGCAGTACGGCGAGGCAGGCTTCACCGTCCTGGGCTTCCCGTGCGACCAGTTCGCCAACCAGGAGCCCGGCCACGAGGACGAGATCGCTGAGTTCTGCCAGCGCAACTACGGCGTGAGCTTCCAGATGTTCAGCAAGATCGACGTCAACGGCGACGACGCCCACCCGCTGTTCAAGTGGCTGCGGGAGCAGAAGAGCGGGCTGATGGGCAACAAGATCAAGTGGAACTTCTCCAAGTTCCTGATCGGCAAGGACGGCGACGTGATCGACCGTTACGCGCCGACGACCGCACCCGAGAAGCTGAGCGGCGACATCGAGAAGGCCCTCGCTGGGTAACGGCCCCCATGGCCGTCTTCTCTGCAACGACCTCCGCCCGGGCCGACGTGGCCGCCGAGCGCGCCGCGATCTGGAAGGCGCTGGTGGACCCCGACCTGGTCGCGCGGCTGACGCCGTTCGTCAAGGAGATCCGGGCCGAGGGTGACCACTGGCGGTGGCAGCTCACGGGCCTCGACCTGTTGGGTCGCAAGCTCGCGCCGGCGTTCACCGAGCGGATGGTGTTCGAGGAGCACCGCCGGATCGAGTTCCACCACGAGCCGCCGGAAGGCACGCCGGAGAGGGCCGGCGTCAACGGTTGGTATGACTTGTCCGAGGGCCCCGGTGGATCCACCCGCCTGGAGACCAGCCTCGAGATCTGTCTCGAGGCGCCGCTACCCAAGGTGTCGGGCCCCGCTGTGCGGGCCGCGATGAAGGGCGTGATGGCCACTATGGGCGACCGGTTCTCGAAGAACCTGCTGGATCATCTCGGCGTGCCCCGCTGACGCTGGGACTACGACCATTAGGACCACAACGGTCCAGCGCGCAGACCTGACTTGCCGGTAACCACGCACTGGCAGGAAGGTGGTCGTGTGGCCCGCTCCGCAACAACCTCGTCGTACTCGATCACCATGCGCCTGCACACGGCGCCCGACCACGCGGTGGTGGGGGCGGTGGCGACGGCGATCGCCCAGGCCGGCGGCATCGTGACCGCGATCGACGTCGCGGAGTCCGCGACTACGCGGCTGGTCGTGGACGTGACCTGCTCGGCCGCCGACGCCGACCACGCCAAGGAGCTGGAGCTGGCGGTCGACAAGGTCGAGGGCGTCGAGGTCTACAAGGTCAGCGACCGGACCTTCCTGCTGCACATCGGCGGCAAGATCGAGGTGGCCAGCAAGGTCCCGCTCCGCAACCGTGACGACCTCTCGATGGCCTACACCCCCGGTGTCGGCCGGGTCAGCATGGCGATCTCGGAGCATCCCGAGGACGTGTGGCGGCTGACCACGAAGGGCAACTCGGTGGCCGTGGTCACCGACGGCTCAGCGGTGCTCGGTCTCGGCAACATCGGGCCTGGCGCCGCGCTGCCGGTGATGGAGGGCAAGGCGGCGCTGTTCAAGCGGTTCGCCAACATCGACGCCTGGCCGATCTGCCTGGCCACCCAGGACACCGACGAGATCGTTCGCGCGGTCGAGATGATCGCGCCGGGCTTCGGCGGCATCAACCTCGAGGACATCGCAGCGCCGCGGTGCTTCGAGATCGAGCAGCGGCTGCGCGAGAGCCTGGACATCCCGGTCTTCCACGACGACCAGCACGGTACGGCGATCGTGGTGCTGGCCGCCCTCACCAACGCCATGCGCGTGGTCCGCAAGGAGCTCCCGCAGGCGAAGGTCGTCGTGGCCGGTGCGGGCGCCGCCGGCACTGCCATCGTCACCCTGCTCCTCGCCGCCGGCGTCACCGACGTCGTGGTCTGGGACCGCGAGGGCTGCCTGTCGGCCGACGACGAGGCGCTCACCGGCGCCAAGCAGGAGCTGGCACAGGTGACGAACCCGCGTCGCGTGCGGGGCGACCTCCGGGCCGGCCTCGAGGGCGCCGACGTCTTCATCGGCGTCAGTGCGCCGGGCGTGCTGAACGCCGAGTGGATCCCGGACATGGCCGACGACCCCGTCGTCTTCGCGCTCGCCAACCCCGATCCGGAGGTCGACCCGGCGGAGGCCGGCAAGTACGCCGCCGTGGTGGCCAGTGGCCGCTCCGACTACCCCAACCAGATCAACAACGTGCTCGCGTTCCCCGGCGTCTTCCGAGGACTGCTGGATGCCCGGGCCTCGGAGATCACCGTCGACATGCTGCTGCGGGCAGCTGAGGCGATCGCGCTGGTGGTCCGCGACGACGAGCTCAACCCGAGCTTCATCATCCCGTCGGTCTTCGACTCCGAGGTGCCGAAGGCGGTCGCCGCCGCCATCCGAGGCCACTGCAGTAGCCGAGCGTCTCGCTCAGCTTGTCGGGGTGCCGGAAGTCCAGCTTGCGCAACGCGTCGTCACGCGCGCGGGACGACTTCGCAAGGATCTCCACGGCGTACGGGTAGTCGATGTACATGGCGGCCAGCGCGTAGCCCTCGTCGGTCTGCTGCCGCCAGATGTAGCGGTAGGGAGTGCCCTCGGCGGTCCGGACCTGCTCCCGCTCGGCGTCGGCGTACACCTTCTCGAAGTACTTGCGCGCCGCCTCGACCGTCGCGAGCTCGTTGTAGGTGACCGTGACCCACGCCTTGGGGACCTTGAAGTCGCACTGGTACATCGCCGGCCGGAGGTACTCGGGGTGCGAGACCAGCACGTCCACGCAGTTGTCGCGGTTGGGGTGGAACGTCGGGAAGACCCAGCGCAGGCCTTCCATGCCGGTGGGCTGGACGCAGCGGTCGATCGAGGAGGCTTCGCTACCGTCCCAGCAGACGATCTGGGTGCGGGGCGCCGGAGGCGGGATCTCCTCCGTCAGCAGCTGTGCGCCCATGCCCCCGACCACGGCCAGCCCGGCGAGCGCCGGCAGGACGACGAGCGGCGTGCGTAGCCGGACGATCCGCCGCAGCACCCGGCGTAGGCGAGAGGGGGGCTTGGCCACCTCGGCGGCCGGCACTGGCGCGACCACGTCGGCGCCGCAGCTGAGGCAGAACCGGAAGGTGCCCGCGGGCTCGCCGCAGCGACGGCACGCCTCAGGCGTGCCTCGGGTCAGCTCCTCGGTCTCGCTCACGGCCTCTCCCCATGGTCGCCATCTGCACCAGCCAATTGTGAACCCAGGCACGTGACCTGCGGGGGCGATCCCGGTAACAATTTCGACCCCTGGACTCGTGCGCTGACCCGTCAGTAACGTTCCTGACGGGTCAGCGTGGAACCGGGTGTGGACGGGCGGCGTCCGAGGGGGCATGAAGCGCATCCCATTGACGTTGGCCGTCCTTGCCGTCTCCGGCGCGATCACGCTGACCGCGTGCAGCTCCGACGAGCGGACCGAGCCGCCGCAGTCGCGCGGCATCGACGCGGAGTCGTACTACGACGACTTCGAGTCGGCTGCCGAGGGCGACATGGCGATGTCCGGCACGGCGCCGTACGCAACCTCGGCCGAGGACGGGGGCGGGGTCACCGAGCTGCCCGACATCCCGGGTCCCACCGAGGACAACAAGTTCGTCGACGCCGGGACGGGTGGCTTCGTCGGCACCGCGGAGGACGCGCTCTCGACGTTCGCGCTCGACGTGGACACCGGCTCCTTCGGGGTCGGCCGGTCGCTGCTGGCGCAGGGCTTCGCGCCGCCGGCCGAGTCGATCCGGGTCGAGGAGTGGGTCAACTCCATGGAGTACGCCGACTCCGCACCCATCGACGACGACCTCGGCATCACCACCGAGACCGGCGTCGCGCCGAGCCTGGACGACGGCACCCAGGTCGTGCGCGTCGGGGTCGCTGCTCGCGAGGTCGACCGGGCCGACCGGCCCCGGGTCAACGTGACGCTGGTCGTCGACCGGTCCGGGAGCATGGACATCCGCGAGCGCCTCGGGCTGGTCCAGTCATCGCTCGCGCTGCTGGCGGACCGGCTCAACGACGACGACACGGTCTCGGTGGTGTCGTTCGAGGACCAGGCGACGCCGATCCTCGAGCCGACGCCGGTGCGGCAGACCGACAAGATCATGGACGCCGTCGAGGCGCTGAAGCCGGGCGGCAGCACCAACCTCGAGGCCGGTCTCCGACTCGGCTACCAGCAGGCCCGTGAGTCGTTCGACGAGGACGCCGTCAACCTCGTGGTGCTGTGCTCCGACGGTGTGGCCAACGTCGGGCGGACCGGCCCGGGATCGATCACGGAGCAGATCGCCGAGGAGGGTGCCGAGGGCATCCACCTGGTCACCGTCGGCTACGGGATGGGCAACTACAACGACCACCTGATGGAGCAGCTCGCCAACCTCGGCGACGGCTTCTACTCCTACGTCGACACCTTCGACGAGGCCGAGCAGCTGTTCGGCTCCGACCTCACCACGACGCTGACGCCCGTGGCCGGCGAGGCGAGGACCCAGGTCGAGTTCGACCCGGAGCTGGTGGAGTCGTACCGGCTGATCGGCTACGACAACCGCGCGATCGCCGATGACGACTTCGAGGACATGGACGTCGACGCGGGCGAGCTCGGCGCCGGCCACCGGGCCACCGCGCTCTACGAGGTGCGGCTGGCCGAGGGTGTCGAGCCCGGCGCCACGATCGGCACGGCGACCGTGCGCTGGACCTCGACCGAGACCGGCGGCACCAGCACCGCCACGGCGGACCTGACCTCGGCGGCGGCCGATGCCGAGCCGTCCGGGGACCTCGCGCTCGCGACGACCGTCGCCGACCTCGCGCAGCTGCTGAAGTCTGCGGAGCCGGTCGCGGATCGCGGCCTCGACCTCGGTGTCCTCGAGGAGCGGGCCCGGGCGCTCGGTAACGAAGAGCTGCTCACGATGATCGAGCAGGCCCGCGCAGCAGACTGAGGCCGCTAGTGTCGCCCGGTGCGCAGGAAGAAGAACGACGTCCAGCCCGCCGGCTCCGGCCAGCGCCAGGTGGTGAAGATGGGTCGCAACGACCTGGGGGTCGACCTCCTCGTCGATGACGAACGGCTGCGGCGACAGCTGTCGATGGCGCAGAAGCGGGTGGGCGAGTTCTTCGTCAGCCAGGAGGTGGCGCGGCTGCTCCGGGCCACGGAGGCCAACGTGGTGCTCGACGTCGGCGCGAACATCGGTCAGTACGCGACCGGCCTGCGCGAGATCGGCTACCGCGGCCGGATCGCCTCCTTCGAGCCGGTGGCCGAGCCGTACGCGCGGCTGCAGCAGGCCGCCGACGGCGACGAGCTCTGGTCGGTGTACCCCTACGCGCTGGGAGCCGACGACGGCACGGCCGAGATCAACCGGGTTCCCGGCACGATGAGCTCGATGCTGCCGGCGAGCGAGTTCGGCAAGGGGTGGTCGGACAAGCTGCAGCAGCAGACCACCGAGACGATCCAGATCAGGCGGCTGGACTCGGTGATCGACGACGTCACCGAAGGTCTCGACGAGGTGCGCGCGTACCTGAAGATGGACACCCAGGGGTTCGACCTCCAGGTCTTCGAGGGGGCCGGCGCGGTGCTCGGCCGGGTGGTGGCGATGCAGTCGGAGGTCTCCTGCGTGCCGATCTACGACGGGATGCCGCGGCTGCCGGAGCAGTGGAAGATCTACGAGTCGGCCGGCTTCGAGGCGGTCGGCGTGTACCCGGTGACCCGCGACGCGCCCACCCTGCGGGCGATCGAGTTCGACCTGGTGATGGTGCGGGCCGCGGAGGTTCGCCAGCCGAAGGCGTGACCACCGCGCTTTACAGATCCCCTCCTCTTGTCAATTTGGTTTACAAACGCTACCGTCTTGTAAAGCCAGCCGAGAGGTGAGAGACATGAGCAGCGACCAGATCGCCAACAGCACGGTTCCCGAGGGATCCAGTGATGCCTGGACGGACAAGAAGCGATACCTGTGGCTGATCGGCCTCGTCGTACCGTCCCTGGCCTTCGCCGGCTACGGCCTCTGGCTCGCTCACCGGCATCGGCGCGTGGTTCTGGATCGGCCCCGTCGTGATCCTCGCGATCGTGCCGTCGATCGACCTGTTCGCCGGTCTCGACAAGTCCAACCCGCCCGACGACGCGATCGAGGCGCTGGAGAAGGACAAGTACTACCGCTGGATCACCTACCTCTTCCTGCCGATCCAGTACGCCGGCTTCGTCGGCGCGATGTACCTCATCGCCCGCGGTGACCCGCTCGGCATCGGCGGCGACCTGGCCACGGTCGACAAGATCGGGCTCGCGATCTCGATCGGCTGCATCGGCGGCATCGGCATCAACACCGCCCACGAGCTCGGCCACAAGCGCGAGGAGAACGAGCGCTGGCTCTCCAAGATCGCGCTGGCCCAGAGCTTCTACGGCCACTTCTACATCGAGCACAACCGCGGCCACCACGTGCGGGTCGCCACGCCCGAGGACCCCGCCTCGTCGCGGATGGGTGAGAACTTCTACCAGTTCTGGCCGCGCACCGTGCTCGGCTCCCTCAAGAGCGCGTGGAACATCGAGAAGCGCCGCTACGCCCGTCGCAACCAGCACCCGTTCCGGGTCGGCAACGACGTACTGAACGCCTGGGTGATGTCGGCGGTGCTCTTCGGCGCGCTGACCGTGTGGCTGGGCGTCGGGATCCTGCCCTACCTGGTGGTCCAGGCGATCGTCGGCTTCTCGCTGCTCGAGGTCGTCAACTACATGGAGCACTACGGGATGCTGCGCCAGCGGGTCGGCCAGCCCGGCAAGGAGCGCTACGAGCGGGTCGACCCCTCGCACTCCTGGAACTCCAACAACATCGCGACCAACGTGCTGCTCTACCACCTGCAGCGCCACAGCGACCACCACGCCAACCCGACCCGGCGCTACCAGACCCTGCGCGACTTCGAGGAGTCCCCGGTGCTGCCGACCGGCTACGCCGGCATGATCGTGCTCTCGCTGGTGCCGCCGCTGTACCGCCGCGTGATGGACCACCGGGTGGTCGAGCACTTCGGTGGCGACCTGACGCTCGCCAACATCAGCCCGCGCAAGCGCGACAAGATGCTGGCCAAGTACCCGCCGCCGGCCAAGCCGACGGCTGCCGAGATCGCCGCTGCCGAGCAGGCCGAGGCCGACGCAGCTGCGCTGCTGGCCGACGAGGTGATGGCCGCCCGGTGCCCCGGGTGCGGCTACACCTACGAGGTCGAGGTCGGCAACGAGTTCGAGGGCTTCGCTGCCGGTACGGCGTGGGCGGACATCCCGCGCGACTGGTGCTGCCCCGACTGTGGGGTGCGCGAGGCATCCGACTTCGTGCCCGTCGAGAAGGTGGACGCGACATGAGCGCTCAGGATCGAGGTCGACCGCGACAGGTGCGAGGGCCTCGGCATGTGCGAGGCGATGGCGAGCGACTTCTTCGAGCTCGACGACGACGAGGAGATGCACGTCCTCAACGAGACGCCCGGACGACGCCGACCGCGGGCACGTCAACGCAGCCGTCCAGGCCTGCCCGGTGCTCGCGCTGACGCTTGTCGAATGATGGCCGGAGGATGACTACGCTCGTCGGTGTGACCGCCGACCCCGCCCTCACCATGCGCGACCGCGTGGTGGAGGCGGCGGTGCGGCTCACCTCCGAGGTGGGGTGGTCGCAGGTCACCATGGCCAAGCTCGCCGACGAGGTGGGGGTCAGCCGGCAGACCGTCTACAACGAGATCGGCACCAAGCCCGGCCTGGCCGAGGCGATGATCCTGCGCGAGCTGGACCGGTTCCTCGCCATCGTCAGCGTCGCCTTCGACCGTCACCCGCGCGACATCGTGGCGGCGATCCGCGGCGCCTGCGTCGGTGTGCTGGAGCACGCGCAGGACAACCGGCTGCTGCACGCCGTCGTCTCGGCGACCCACGGTGCCGACACCGAGCTGCTGCCGCTGCTCACCACGCACGCCGAGTCACTGCTCGGCGTGGCCAAGGTGGTGCTGGCCGACCGGATCGAGCCCTACGACGTCGACCTGGACCGCAAGCAGCTCGAGGCCGCGATCGACATGGTCGTCCGCGTCGTGCTCAGCCACGTGATGCAGCCCTCCGGCCCACCGCGGGAGACCGGCGAGGACATCGCCTGGATCGCGGCCCGAGTCCTACGCGGCTGATCGGGCCCGGGCCGCGGCCCGCTCGACGGCGTCGCGGAAGGTGCGCGCGACGTACGGCGGCACGGTCAGCCCCTCGTGCTCGGCGAACAGCAGGTCGCGCTCGACCCGGGCGATCTGCTGGGTGAAGTCCTCGACGTCCTGGGTGATCCCGAGCGACGACATGACCTCGCCGAAGTCGGCCGACTGCTCGGGGTTGTAGGCGCCGACCGGCGCGAACGAGATCGCCCGCATCTTGCGGACCAGCCACTTCTGCCAGCCGGCCAAGCGGTGCCAGTGCTGGCGTGCGGACATCTGGTAGAACGCGAAGTGGCCGGGCTCCTGGCGCTTGATCTGGCCGATCGCGGTGCGGGCGATGCCCTCCTCGCCCAGCTCGACGATGCCGTCGTACAGCATGTTGTAGGCGAGCACGGCGGAGCGCTCGGTGGCGACCCCGGTCAGGTAGTAGAGCATCCGGGACACGTCCTGGAAGATGCCAGCGTGGCCCAGCGCGCCGAGCACCTTGATCTTCGCGCCGATCGAGAGATCGGGCTGCGCTGCCGGCCGGTCGAGGTGGCGCTGCAGCTCGTCGAGGATCAGCCCGTGCTGGATCTCCTGGGGTGCCCAGACGTCGCGGAAGAAGTGCACGTCGATGTCGGGCGGGTCCGGCAGCAGGATCGCCAGCTCCACGACGTTCTTCTCGACCTCGAGCTCGACACGCGCCATGTAGTCGAGGACGTGGCCGAAGCGGGCGTCGAGCTCGCGCGCCTTGGTCACCGTGAAGTCGACCGACGAGAGCTGGATCGGTGGATGCTCGTGTGCGATCCGGTCGACATGGTCGACCAGCCGTTGATCGCTCGCCCGGGCCATTGAGAGAGCCTAGTCTCTTGCGGGTGAGTGAGAATCCCCAGGTTGCCGGCGTACGACTCGGTACGCCGACCGGTCGGGCGGTCATCCTCGCCGCGGCCCTGGGGTCGGGAATGGCTTTTCTCGACGGCACTGTCGTCAATGTCGCACTGAAAAGCATCGGCGAGGACCTCGATGCCTCGCTGGGCGAGCTGCAGTGGATCACCAACGGCTACCTGCTCTCGCTGGCCAGCCTGATCCTGCTCGGCGGTTCGCTGGGCGACCGCTTCGGCCGGCGCCGGGTGTTCGTGATCGGCACGGCGTGGTTCGCGATCGCCTCGTTGCTGTGCGGCCTCGCGCCCAACCCCGAGACTGCTGATCATCGCGCGGGTGCTGCAGGGCATCGGCGGTGCGCTGCTGACGCCGGGCAGCCTGGCGATGATCCAGGGCGCGTTCGTGGCCTCGGACCGGCCGAAGGCGATCGGCGCGTGGACGGGGCTCGGCAGCATCGCCGCCGCGCTCGGTCCCGTTCGTGGGTGGCGCGCTGGTCGACTTCGCCCACTGGCGCTGGATCTTCCTGATCAACGTGCCGCTGGCGGCGGCGACGATCATCGTCGCGCAGCGGCACGTGCCGGAGACCAAGGACCCGAACGCCTCGACGCACTTCGACGTCGTCGGAGCCACGCTCGCCACGCTGACCCTGGGCGCGCTGACCTACGCGCTGATCCAGTGGGGCGGCACGCTGGCGGTCGTCGCGGCGGTGGTGGCCGTGCTCTCTGCCGTCGGGTTCGTGGTGGTCGAGCAGCGCGAGAAGGCGCCGATGCTGGCGCTCGGCATCTTCCGCGACCGGACCTTCAGCGCCGCCAACGCGATGACCCTGCTCGTGTACGCCGC
Source organism: uncultured Actinomycetota bacterium (assembly GCA_963769475.1). Taxonomy (GTDB): domain Bacteria; phylum Actinomycetota; class Actinomycetes; order Propionibacteriales; family Nocardioidaceae; genus Nocardioides. The sequence continues at coordinate 713,934 of CAVYLX010000012.1, forward strand.
CCTCGGGGCGTCGATGTTCTTCATCACCCTGCAGCTCCAGGCGGTCAGCGGGTGGACCGCGCTGCAGGCCGGCCTGGCCACGTTCCCGATCACCATCTGCATGATCTTCCTGGCCGCGAAGGGCGGCGAGCTCGGTGCCCGGATCGGTCCGCGGATCCCGATGACCGTCGGCCCGATCGTGATGGGGGTGAGCTGCCTGATGCTGCTCGCCATCGGGGCCGACGTGAACTACTGGGTCGACGTACTCCCCGGGGTGACCGTGTTCGGTCTCGGCCTGGCGCTGATGGTCGCCCCGCTGACCGCGACGGTGCTCGCCGCCGCACCCGACGAGCACGCCGGCATCGCCAGCGGCGTCAACAACGCGGTCGCCCGGGCCGGCTCGCTGCTCGCGGTCGCCGCCCTGCCGGTGGCCGTCGGACTCATGGGCGACGACTACGACATCCCGGCGGTCTTCAACGAGGGCTACCGCTCGGCCATGATCATCTGCGCGGTGATGCTGGTCGCCGGCGGCGTGGTCTCGTGGTTCACCATCCGCAACGCCGTGCTCGACGAGCAGGCGCCCGCCGTCGACGGTGGTTGAGGTGCGAGCGCAGCGAGCCTCGAAACCCACGTGACCGTTGCCGCGCCCGCATACCCTGGACGGGCGATGAGGGGGACCAAGCGGGGGAGGCACGCCTGGGTGGCAGGGGCGGTGACGACCCTGGCGCTCCTGGCGGCCTGCAGCGATGCCTCCGGACGGGAAGGCCACTCCCGAGCCGACCGACCAGCCGAGCGACGTCGTCACCCCGACCGAGCCGGACCCCACCCCGTCCGCCGTGCTGGATCCCGAGCACGCCATGGATCCGCCGGGCCAGGTCGAGACCCCGCTGCTGCCCGCCGACATCATGGTGATCGGCAGCGGCCCGCTGCCCGCCAGTCTGGTGAAGCGGATCTCGCGGCTCGAGGGCGTTGCCGCCACCACCACGATCTCGGTCAAGCAGGTGCCGATCGAGAACCGGCTCTACGACATCGCGGCCGTCGACGCCGCGGAGTACCGCCGGTTCACCGAACCGCGCAGCGCGCAGTTCCAGCCCCAGTGGGACCGGCTCGCCGGCGGCGAGATCGCCAGCGTCGAGGAGCTGCAGAAGCGGCTGCCGCTCGACTCCGACGGCTTCCTCACCCTCGACGTGGCGGAGGACGCCCCGCGGATCCACGTCGGCGCCTATGCGCCGCAGGTGCCCACCATCGAGCTGGTGGTCAACGAGAAGTGGGGCGAGACGCTGGGCATCGACCAGCACAACGCGCTGGTCATCTCGACCCAGCCAGCGTCGCCGCAGAGCCTGCAGGGGCCGATCCGGCGGTTGGTCGGCGAGGTCGGCTCCGTGCAGATGATGGACATCGCGAGCCAGCTCGGCCTCGACCCCGACGCCGCCCAGACGGCCGTCCTGGTCGGCACCTACGCCGACGCCGTCGGCACCTACCGATACACGGTCTCGGGCGGCCGGGTGATCCCCGACCCGGCCTGGGTGCGCGAGCACATCGTCACCGCGACCGTGCCGATCCTCGGCCAGGTCACCTGCAACGAGGCGATGATTCCGCAGCTGAAGGCGGCGCTGGGCGACATCGTCTCCCGCGGGCTGGCCGACGAGATCCATCCCGACGACTTCGCCGGCTGCTACTACCCGCGCTTCATCGCCGGGTCCACCCAGCTGTCCAACCACGCCTTCGGCCTGGCGCTCGACATCAACGTGCAGGACAACCAGCGCGGCACGGTCGGCGAGATGGACCGCGGAGTCGTCGACGCCTTCAAGAAGTGGGGCTTCGGCTGGGGCGGCGACTGGAACTACACCGACCCCATGCACTTCGAGCTGAACCGGATCGTCAACCCTGGCTAGTGCCCCGCTAGCGTGACGGGCATGCGCGCTGCCCAGGTCGTCACGCCCACCGGTCCGTCCGACGTACAGGTCCGCGAGATCGAGGAGCCGACGCCCGGTCCCGACGACGTACTGATCGAGGTGCACCGGGTCGGCGTCTCGTTCCCCGACCTGCTGCTGAGCAGGGGCGAGTACCAGATCAAGCCCGAGCCGCCGTTCTCGCTCGGCGTCGACGTCGCCGGCACGGTCGTGAGCGGCCCGGGCTTCGAGCCGGGCCAGCGGGTCGCCGCGGTCGGTGGCTACGGCGGAGCCCAGGAGCTCGCCGCCATCCCCGCGATGTTCACGTTCCCGCTGCCCGACAACCTGTCGTACGACGAGGGCGCGGCGCTGCCGATGAACTACCTGACCGCGCAGTTCGCGCTGGCCGAGCGCGGTCACCTGCAGGCGGGCGAGACCGTGCTGGTGCACGGCGCCGCCGGCGGCGTCGGCACGGCCACCATCCAGGTGGCCAAAGGGATGGGTGCCCGCACGATCGCGGTGGTGAGCACCGAGGAGAAGGCGAAGGTCGCTCGCGACGCCGGGGCCGACGAGGCGGTGCTCGCCGACGGCTTCAAGGACGCCGTCAAGGAGCTGACCGGTGGCAAGGGCGTCGACATCGTGCTCGACGTGGTGGGCGGCGACGGGTTCACCGACTCGCTGCGGTCGCTGGGCACCCAGGGCCGGGTGCTGGTCGTCGGATTCGCGTCCGGGCAGGGCATCCCCGAGGTGAAGGTCAACCGGCTGCTGCTCAACAACATCGACGTCCGCGGCGTCGGCTGGGGCGCCTACGCGATGCTGCGGCCCGGCTACATGCAGGAGCAGTGGAAGGCCCTGGTGCCGATGCTGGAGAGCGGCGTGGTCAAGCCGCCGATCGGGGCGGTCTACGACTTCGAGGACTTCGGGCAGGCTCTGGTCGACATGGACGACCGCAAGACGCTGGGCAAGTCCGTCGTCCGGGTCCGTGACTGAGCAGTTCCGCTTCGACTGGGGCCCGACCGGTGCGGCCGCGATGGCGGTCGACTCCGACATCGCGGTCGTGGTCGACGTGCTGTCGTTCACGACCACGCTGACCGTTGCGGTGGAGCGCGGCATGACCGTCTTTCCCTATGTGTGGAAGGGCTCCCGCGCCGAGGAGTACGCCGCGGAGCGCGACGCGGTGCTGGCGATCGGCCGGTTCGAGGACCGCGGCGAGGGCGGCGTCACCCTGTCGCCGGCCGCGATGTCGCGGGTCGAGGGTGTCGAGCGGATCGTGCTGCCCTCGCCCAACGGCTCCTCCATCTGCTTCGGCCTGGCGGACTCCGGGCTCACCGTGGTCGGTGCTTGCCTGCGCAACCACGTAGCGGTCGCGCGCTGGCTCGCGCCGCAGGTCTCGGCTGGGGCGAAGGTCGCCGTGGTCGCGGCCGGCGAGCGCTGGCCGGACGGCTCGCTGCGTCCCGCGATCGAAGACCTGTGGGGTGCGGGTGCGGTGCTGCGCGCGCTCAGCCCGGCCGACAGCAGCCTCAGCCCGGGGGCTCGGCTCGCGGTTCACGAGTTCTCGGCCGTGTTCCACCGCTTCGAGGAAGATCTGCTGGCCAGCGTCAGCGGGCAGGAGCTGGTCACAGCCGGTTTCCGCGACGACGTGCTGATGGCCGCGGAGCTCGACGTCAGTGCCGTCGTACCGGTGCTGACTGGTGAGGCGTTCGCCGCGGCCGGTTAGGGTCAGAAAGGTGAGCATCCTCGATGACGCCCGCGAGGGCATGAACCCCGACATCCGGCCCCAGGACGACCTGTTCGGGCACGTCAACGGCCGCTGGCTGGAGGAGACCGAGATCCCGGCCGACCGGTCCACTTGGGGCGCCTTCGTCACCCTGGCGGACACCGCCGAGCAGCACGTGCGCGAGATCATCGAGTCGCTGGCCGAGGGCTCACCCGATTCTGCAGAGGCCGGGGACGCAGAGGACGCGCGCAAGATCGGCGACCTCTTCGCGTCGTTCATGGACACCGACCGGATCGCGCAGCAGGGCACGCGTCCGATCCGCCCGCTGATCGACGCGGTCGGGGCGCTGCGCGACGTGCGCGACCTGGCGGCGTTCCTCGGCGAGTTCGAGCGGATCGGCGGCCACGGGCTGTTCGGCAGCTACGTCAACACCGACGACCGCAACTCCGACCGCTACCTCTTCCACATCACCCAGGGCGGGCTCGGGCTGCCGGACGAGTCCTACTACCGAGACGACAAGTTCGCCGAGATCCGCGACAAGTACGTCGGCTACCTCACCGACCTGCTCGCGCTCGGACGGCACGAGGACGCCCCCGCCGCGGCGGCCACGATCCTCGGCATCGACACCCAGCTGGCTGCCGGCCACTGGGAGCGGGCCGAGACCCGCGACGTGCAGAAGAGCTACAACCTGATGACCGCTGCCGAGCTCAAGGAGCTGTGCCCGGCGTTCGACTGGGACGCCTACGTCACCAACCTCGGCGCCTCCGACATCGATGCCGAGCTGGTGCTCGCGGAGGTGTGCGTCCGCCAGCCGTCGTTCCTGGCGCACCTGTCGACCGTGCTCGAGTCGGTGCCGATCGAGGACTGGAAGGCCTGGCTGCTGGCGCACGTGCTGCGGTCGGCGGCGCCGTACCTCACCGACGACTTCGTCGAGACCAACTTCGACTTCTACGGCCGCACCCTCAACGGCACCCCCGAGCTGCGCGACCGCTGGAAGCGCGGGGTCGGCCTGGTCGAGGGTGCGCTGGGCGAGGCCGTGGGCAAGGAGTACGTCGCCCGCCACTTCCCGCCGGAGTCCAAGAAGCAGATGGACGACCTGGTCGCCAACCTGATCGCGGCCTACCGCGAGTCGATCTCCAAGCTGGACTGGATGAGCGAGGAGACCAAGCAGAAGGCCTACGAGAAGCTCGACACGTTCCGGCCGAAGATCGGCTACCCCGAGAGGTTCCGCGACTACTCGGCGCTGCAGATCCGCAAGGACGACCTGATGAGCAACGTCGCGGCGGCCTCGGCGTTCGAGACCGACCGTGAGCTGCGCAAGATCGGGCAGCCGGTCGACCGCGACGAGTGGTTCATGCTCCCGCAGACCGTCAACGCCTACTACAACCCGGGCACCAACGAGATCTGCTTCCCGGCCGGCATCCTGCAGAGCCCGTTCTTCTCACCCGACGGCGAGCCCGCCGAGAACTACGGCGGCATCGGGGCCGTGATCGGCCACGAGGTCGGGCACGGCTTCGACGACCAGGGCGCGCAGTACGACGGCGCCGGCAACCTCAACGACTGGTGGACCGCCGACGACAAGGCGGCGTTCGAGGTGAAGTCGAAGGCGCTGATCGATCAGTACGACGGCTTCTCGCCGCGCAACCTGCCCGACGAGAAGATCAACGGCGCGCTCACCGTCGGCGAGAACATCGGCGACCTCGGCGGGCTGACCATCGCCCACAAGGCCTTCGTGATCTCGCAGGGCGGCCAGGCGTCGGTCGAGGACCGCCGCAAGGTCTTCCTCAACTGGGCCCACGTCTGGCGGACCAAGCGCCGGATCGAGCAGGAGCGTCAGCTGCTGACCATCGACCCGCACAGCCCCTCGGAGTTCCGGGCCAACATCGTGCGCAACCTCGACGAGTTCCACGAGGTCTTCGAGACCGCCGAGGGCGACGGGCTCTGGCTCGACCCGGGGGCTCGCGTCCGCATCTGGTAGTCGTACCAACGGTGGTTGAGGAGCGAGGAGCGCCAGCGACGAGCCTCGAAGCCCCTGTACCAGCACGGTTCTCGGGTGAGGACTGCCTCGATGAGCACCGACAGTGAACCGCCGCTGGCCGTGACGCCCACGTCGTTCCGACGGGGAAATGTGGCCCACCTGGTCGGCACCGACGGCGAGGCCATCGGCGTGGAACCGCACCCCGGCCTGCGCGCCGAGGCCGAGGCGCGGGCAGCGGCCGAGGGAGTCGGGGCGACGTTCACCGATGGCGACGCGCTGTCGCTGCCGTTCGCGGACGGCTCGGTCGACGTCCTCCGCTGCGAGCGTGTCTACCAGCACCTCGAGGATCCGGAGGGCGCGGCGCGGGAGCTGGCGCGGGTCCTGGCACCCGGCGGTCGCGCGGTGGTGGTCGACTCCGACTGGGGCACCAGCGTCCAGTCGATGGGTGACCCCGACGTCGTACGCCGGCTCAACACGTTCGCGTGGGGACTGATGGCCAACCCCTTCTCGGGTCGCCTGCTCCGCGGCCAGCTGCACCGGGCCGGGCTCGCGGTCGACCCCGACATCGCCGCCACGGCGGTGCTGATGCCCGATGAGGTGATCCGGCAGCTGGACCTCCTCCGGGTACCCCTCGAGCTGGCGGTCGCCGAGGGTGAGGTCTCTGCCGAGGAGGCAGCGACCTACGAGCAGGACGTGGTCGCGGCGGTCGACGCGTTCTTCTCGGTGACCATGTTCGCCGTCCTGGGCCGCCGCTGAGGCGCTCCTTGCGATGCGTTGTAATCTTGATTACATGATTACAACCGAGCAGCAGGAGAAGGTGCAGGGCTGGTTCTCCGGTCGCCTGCCGAAGGAGTGGACGACCGAGCCCGCCACGGTGACGGTGGACCGCGAGGAGATCACCGTCGTGCTCACGATCGACGACATCGCCTCCGGCGAGTCCGAGGTGGAGCAGGCCGAGGCGCGGGCCGGTCGCGCGAGCGCGTTCCGCGAGGAGACCCGCGACGCGCGGATCAAGATCGCCCGGGAGGCCGAGCACCGCTACGAGCGCAAGGTGTCGTGGGGGGTGAAGGTGGGCCAAGGAGAGTCACAGCACAGCGAGCTGTGGACCCACGTCGCCGCCCCGGTGATGACCCGGCTGCGGCAGCCCAACCGGCTGGTGCTGGACACCCTGGTCGAGGCCGGCGTCGCCCGGTCGCGGTCCGAGGCCCTGGCCTGGTGCGTGCGCCTGGTGGGCCAGCACGAGGAGGACTGGCTCGCCGAGCTCCGCGAGGCGATGGCCGGCGTTGCCGACGTACGCGACAAGGGGCCGGCTGCCTGAGCCCGCGCCCTCAGGCCGCCGGAAGGTCGATGCCCAGGTGCTTGCGCACCCAGGTCCGGAGCCGCGCCAGCGCGGCGAGCTCGCGATCGGACGCACCGCCGGCCCGCGCGAGCGCGAGCAGCGCCAGCGCCTCGTCGTACGCCGCAGCTGAGGCCCGGGCAGCCGCGAGGCTCTCTCGCAGGCTGCCTTCGCCGGCCTCCTGGTGCCCGAGGCCCAGCAGGGCCAGACCCTTGATCCGCTGGAAGTGCTTGAGGTGCAGGCCGACCTCCACGTTGCGCCCGAGCACCACCTCTGCGCGGTCCAGCGCACCCTGCGCATCTCCGGCCAGGTAGCTGCACTCGGCCTGCAGCGCCTCGACCGTCAGGGCCTCGTAGGTCTCACCGACCTCCTCGTGCAGGGACCGTGCCTCCTCCAACAGCCGCGCGGCCTCGGCGTAGTCCGCCCTCGCCATCGCGATCCGGCCCTGCTGGCTGAAGCCGAACGCCCGCTCTCCCAGCGCCTTGGTGCCGCGCCAGACCCGCATCGAGTCGGCCAGCATCGACTCCGCTCGCTCCAGCTCACCCTGAGAGATCAGGATCTCGGCGGCGTTGGCCTGCATGAGCGCGATGTCGAGCTGCCTGCCCACCCGGCGGTAGGCCTCGGCGGACTGCTCGTAGTGCTCGAGGGCGACGATCCACTCGTCGTTGCCGAACGCCAGCAGGCCCATCACGTTGTGGCCGCGCGCCAGCCCCTTCACGTCGTTGATGCTCGCGTAGAGCGTCAACGACCGGGCCGCGAGCTCTAGGTCGACCCGCCTTCCCGAGAAGCTGTCGGCGAGGCTGCGGGTCTCCAGGGCCCGCGCCTGGGTCTGCGGATCGCGGCCGAGCTGGGCCTCCTCGATGGCGGTGTCGGCCCAGCGGACGGCACCGCTGAACCTGCCCTGGACGAACAGGTTCTGGGAGTAGCGCTCGGCCAGCTGGGCCCGCAGCTTGCGCGACTCCGGGTCGTCGAGACCAACCAGCGCCTTGCGCCCCCGGGTGACCCAGCGCAGGGAGTCGGAGTAGTGCCCGCTGAGGCGACGATGCACCGCCGTCTTGAGGGCGAGCCGTCCCTGCGCCCGGGCGTCCGAGCGCAGCCGGACCCGGGCCTGGCGGAGCGAGTCCTCCATCGCGTCGAGATCGCCGAGCGACTCGTAGATCTCGCCCAGGGCCTCGCAGACAGCGGCGACGTCGCTCTCGTCCCGCGGGCTCAGGTGTCGGGCGGACGCGAGCGCTCGCTGGTAGCACTCCGCTGCCTCGGTGTTGGCGTAGAGCTCTCGAGCATCGGCGCCTGCGCGCTTGGAGTGCTCGTAGGCGTCGGCGTACAGCTGACCCTGGAAGCAGTGGAGCGACAGGAGGAACGCCGGTCCGGGGCCGCCGTCATGCGTCCTCGCGACCATGTGGGCGGTGGTGGCGTGCACGAGCACGCGGCGCCGGAACGGCAGGCCTTCGTAGGCGGTCTCCCTCACCAAGTGGTGGAAGAAGCTGTAGGTGCCGTCGTCGTTGCGCTCGAGGAACTCGCCCAGCTCGCCGATGTGCGCATTGCCCGGCGGGACCCCGTCGAGCCGCGCCATCACCGAGTCGAGCAGGCCGGGGTCGAGGTTCATGCCGAGCACCGAGGCCGCGCGCAGCAGGTACTTGTGCGCCGGGGTGAGCCGGTCGATCCGGGACGCGATGATCGCCTCGATCGAGTCCGGGATCGCCTCACCCCCAGGAGTGACTCGATCCCGGCGGCCATCTCGGTCAGGAAGAGCGGGTTCCCGTCCGCGCGCTCGACCAGGGCCGCCATCCGGTGTGCGGGGACGTGCCGATCACCGATGGCCCGGGCGAGCAGGACGTCGGCCGCCTCCGGCGCGAGCGGCTGGAGCTCCAGCGAGGTGGTGTGCGCAGCAGGAGTCAGCTGCCACTCGGCGGTCGGCAGCCGGGCGGTGACGATCAGCCAGCGGCGCGACGGAGCGTCCGCGATCAGTCGGTCGAGCAGGTCGGTGGTCGCCTCGTCCATGAACTGGACGTCGTTGGCCACCAGCAGCGTCGGCTCGGCGAAGAGCGCACCCAGCACCTCGCTGGTCGTGGCCTCCAGGGCGAGCTTGCGCACCTCCGGCTCCATCGCCTCGACCTCGGGAGTGGTCGGCACGTCGAGCCCGGCGACGGCGCCGACCAGAGGGAGGAGAGGTTCCAGGTGCGGGGTCAGGTTGGCGACGACGGCCCGCACCCGGCGCTCGGCACCGCGTGTGTCACCGGGCCTCAGGCCGAGGCGTTGCGCGAACAGCTGGTGGAACGGCTGGTACGGCGTGCCGGTGGCGTAGATGTCGCCATCCATCCACAGAACCGGCGCATCGGTCTGCGCGACCAGCTCGGTGAGCAGTCGCGACTTGCCGATGCCGGGTTCCCCGACGAGCTCCACCACCCGGCCCTGGCCCGCGCCCGCCGAGGTCATCGCCGTCAGGAGCTCCTCGATCTCGAGGTCACGTCCGATGAGCGGGAGCTCGGTGAGCGCCCGGACTCGGCTCCGCCCTGCGAGCGCGACCGACGACGGCCGCCTCGACCAGGTCCGACTTTCCCTTCACCGCGAACGGCGGGAGCGGATCGGTCTCGAACTGGGTGCGGGAGCGTTGCAGGGCGAGGGCGCTCGCGATCAGCTCGCCGGGACCGGCCTTCGCCATCAACCGCGCGGCGAGGTTCACGCAGTCGCCGGTGACGGAGTAGACGCGCCGGAACCAGGGGCCGTAGTTGCCGGCGAAGACGCGACCGACGTTCACGCCGGCTCGCACGCGCAGGATCTGGGGCGAGTCGAGCACCTGCCGAGCCGCGGTCAGGACCCGTGCGGCGTCGTCGCCCGCGCTGACCGGCGCACCCGAGACGAGGATGATCTTCCCGCCGTCGGGATAGATGTCGGAGGACAGGAAGGTCACCCGGTTGGCCGTGGCCGCTTCCTGGCAGGCATCGACGACGTGGGCGACCGCCTCGGCGACGGCCTCGACGCCGGAGGACGCCCGCAGCGCGTCCACCCCGGTGAACTCGAGGAAGCAGACGGCGATGTTGCGGTGCTCGTAGGCGACCTCGGCGGCCAGCACGTGCTCCGCGAGCGAGGCCGGAAGCGCGGTGCGCAGATCGATAGCGGTCGACCGAACGGGGCTCGGCCGGTGCCGGGGCGACCACCGGGGCATCGACCAGCAGCAGGCCGCCGCCCCTGGCGGCGCCGAACTGGGCACCCGTGTCCTCGAGCAGCTCGGCGGTCGCCGGGCTGACCACGATCTCGCCGGCCTCTGCGGCCGTCTCCATCTGGGCGACGAGGCTGGCGCCGGGCCCGGTGACGATGAGCTCGCGGAAGTGCCTGCCCACGAGCATGAAGTCCAGGTCACCCGAGTGGATGCCGATCGACATCCGCAGCCGGACCGTGCCGACCGAGGTGCTGACCCGGCCGATCCGCTCGATCACCCGCTGCATCTCCTGGGCGGCCCGGGCGGCCAGGGCCGGGTGGTGCTCACCCTCGAACAGCAGGAGTACGGCGTCGCCGCCCCACTTCACCAGCCCGGCGCCGTACTGGTAGGCGGCCCCCAGCAGCTCGTCGAAGATCAGGTTGAGGGTGTCGCCCATCTCCTCGGCGCCGACCCGGCCCTGCTTCGCCAGGCGCTCGGTGAGGTTGGTGAATCCCGAGATGTCGGCGAACACACCCGTCCCGCGAATCGTTCGATGGGTCTGCTCAGGTGCTGACTCGAGCCACTCGACGACCAGGCGAGGCACATACGGAACCAGGGGGTCCGGGCCGGTGACCCGCTTACCTGGTGTGTTCACGTAAGGCATCCTCTTGCTCGGAGCCTGAGCGGCAGATGACACGTACGGGTCATAAGAGAACCACCTGGATGGGCCATGTGCGGGACTCTTCGCGGGATCACGCTGGTCGTGGTGGCCATGGGGCCGTTCTCGGTGCCGCTGTGCATGACAGATACCGAGGTGCTCCATGAAGAACCACAGAGGAGGGCTCCGCCGCAAAGCGGCGGTAGCCCTGTCCACGATCGGGCTGGGTGTCGGCCTCCTGGTCGCACCCGTGCCCGCTCAGGCTGCAGGCATCCTGCCCACGAGCACCACGGTCCAGGCTTCGGCGAGCCCGGTCCTGGTCGGCACCCCGGTGACGCTCACGGCCAAGGTGAGTGTGCTCGGGCTCGGCGGCCTGCTGGTCACCCCGACCGGCAGCGTGACCTTCTCCGCGACCAACGGCGGGCCACCGGTCACCCTGGGCAGCGCCGGGCTGTCCCCGTGCCTGGTGCTGCTGGCACCCTGCACGGCGACCCTCACCACCTCTGCCCTGGCGGTGGGCCCCAACACGATCACCGCGTCGTACGCCGGGGACCTGCTGGCGGCGGGGAGCTCTCGCACCACGACGGTGGTGGTCAGCTCGGCGGTGCCCTGTGCACCCTCGCCGAGCGCGGTGTCACAGGTCGGCAGCGTCGAGCTGACGTGGTCCAGCGCCTGCACCGGCGGGAGCCCGATCACCAGCTACCGGCTCTACCGCAGCACCACGGTCGGTGGCAGCTACAGCCTGATCGCGACGGACCTGCCGACGGGCCGCTACCAGGACACGACCGGCGTCGTCGGCACGACGTACTACTACAAGGCGACGGCGGTCAACGCCGTCGGTGAGTCGCCGCAGTCCAGCGCCATCGGCGTTGCGTCCTCGTCGTACGGCGGCCCCGGGACCTTCAGCACGACCGCCTGCACCGGCGCGGCCTGCACGGCGCCGGTGTCGCAGGGGGTCGGCACCAGTGGCTACGTCACCTCGATCGAGGCCAGCACGACCACCTCGGCCGGTCCACACACGCTGACCACCGCCATCGGCGGGCCGGGCCTGAGCAGTGGCTGCGCGATCATGCCGGTCGGGCTGCCCGCGACGTTCAACGACACCTCGACCGACGCGCACAAGACGATCACCTGGACCGCCCGTGGCACCGACGCGGATGCCAACTACCAGCCCGTCACCGACGGCTACGAGGGCTGCCTCGGGCTCGGCACCCCGTGGTACGCCGGCTCGCTGGCAAACCCGGCAGTGTGGGTGCCGGCGGACGGGCTGTACGTCGCAGAGCCGCCGATGTGCGTCAACAACGGTGCCTTCGCGCTCGGTGGCGGCCTCTACTCGCAGCCGTGCACGAACATCACGAGCGGCCTCGTCGGTCCGATCGCGAACCACTACTACGAGATCGAGTACCAGCTGCCGCCCGGCGACGGCCGGCTCGGTGGGGGTAGCTGACCGCCCACGAGCGCAGCGGCCCGTGGATCCGGGGGATCCACGGGCCGTTGCCTTTCCGGTGTTGGCAGACTGCGCCCATGCCGCGCGATGCCGTCACCCGCAAGTCGGACACCCTGGCGATGTGGGCGACGCCCGAGATCGACGTCTGGGTGTCCACGGCCTCCGCGGCCGGCGAGGCGCACCTGGTGCCGCTGTCGGTGGCCTGGGTCGACGAACGACTCGTCATCGCGGTCAAGGAGCGCTCCCGCACCGCCCGCGACCTGGCCGCCTCCGGCCGTGGTCGGCTGGCCATCGGCCCGACCCGCGACGTGACGATGGTCGATGCCCGCCTCGATCGGACCGTCGACGCCACCGACTCCGGACCGCTCGGTGAGGCGTACGCCGCTCAGGCCGACTGGGACCCGAGGGGCTCGGAGGGCTATGTCTTCCTGGTGCTGCAGCCGGTGCGGGTCCAGGCCTGGCGCGAGGTCGACGAGATCGCGGACCGCACGATCATGCGCGACGGGGTGTGGCTGGTCTGAGTTCCGCGCGACTATCCACAGGCGGCTCGGGCGCCGGGGCGGGATGTCCGCTGTCGCTGGTAGACAGGCAGCCATGTCCACCACCGTTGTGACCGACCGCGAGGCCGTACGCCGCCAGGCGGAGGCGCATCTGCGCGCGCTCGTCGGGAGCGAGGACGCGCAGCTGCGCGAGGACCAGTGGACAGCGATCGAGGCGCTGGCGGTCGACAAGCGGCGCTCGCTGGTGGTGCAGCGCACCGGCTGGGGCAAGTCGGCGGTCTACTTCGTGGCCACGTTGCTGCTGCGCGAGCAGGGCGCCGGGCCGACGGTGATCGTCTCTCCGCTGCTCGCGCTGATGCGCAACCAGATCCAGGCCGCCGAGCGCGCGGGCATCCGGGCGGTCACCATCAACTCCACCAACCTCGAGCAGTGGGAGGAGACCCACGCCGCGATCGCCAGCGGTGAGATCGACGTGCTGCTGGTGAGCCCGGAGCGGCTCAACAACCCGGGGTTCCGCGACGAGGTGCTGCCGCGGCTGGCAGCTACCTGCGGGCTGCTGGTCGTCGACGAGGCGCACTGCATCTCCGACTGGGGCCACGACTTCCGGCCCGACTACCGCCGGATCCGCACCCTGCTCGGTGCCCTTCGAGACGCCTCGTCCCTCGGCTCCTCAGGGACCGAAAGCGTAGAGAGGGACATCCCCGTGCTCGCGACGACCGCCACCGCCAACGCCCGGGTCACCACCGACGTCGCCGAGCAGCTGGGCACCGAGACGCTGGTGCTCCGCGGCTCGCTGGACCGGGAGTCGCTGCGGCTCGGCGTCGTACACCTCACGACTGCGGAGCAGCGACTGGCCTGGCTCGCCGACCACCTGGCCGAGCAGCCGGGCTCCGGCATCGTCTACTGCCTCACGGTGGCGGCCACCCAGGAGGTCGCCGACTACCTGCGCTCGCGCGGGCACGACGTCGCGGCGTACTCCGGACAGACCGAGACGACCGAGCGGCTCGCGCTCGAGGAGGCGCTGGCGACCGGCACCGTCAAGGCGCTGATCGCGACGAGCGCGCTGGGCATGGGGTTCGACGCTGCGCTGGGCTTCGTGGTCAACCTCGGCGCGCCCTCGTCGCCGGTCGCCTACTACCAGCAGGTCGGCCGGGCCGGCCGTGGCCTCGCGCCGGGCCAGAGCGCTGCCGTCGTACTGCTGCCGGCGATCGAGGACCGCGACATCTGGGCCTACTTCGCCTCCGTCGGGTTCCCGCGCGAGGAGATGGTTCGGCAGACCCTGGAGGTGCTGCGCGAGGAAGCGCGCCCGATGAGCGTCGGCGCCCTCGAGGCCCGGGTCGAGCTCAACCGCACCCGCCTCGAGTCGATGCTGAAGGTGCTCGACGTCGACGGAGCCGTACGCCGGGTCCGCGGCGGGTGGGAGGCGACCGGCCAGGAGTGGGCCTACGACGAGGAGCGCTACCAGCGGGTGCGCGAGGCGCGCGAGCGGGAGCAGCAGGCGATGCTCGACTACCTGGCGACCGACAAGTGCCGGATGTGGTTCCTGCGGCACCAGCTCGACGACCCCGAGGCGGCCGAGTGCGGTCGCTGCGACAACTGCGGAGGGCTGGCCCTCTCGGGCGAGGTGTCGGCCGCCGCGGTCGAGGAGGCCTCGGCCCGGCTCTCGCGTCCCGGTGTCGTGGTCGAGCCGCGCAAGATGTGGCCGACCGCGCTGAGCTCGCTGGGGATCCCGCTCTCCGGGAAGATCAAGGAGGGTGCCGAGGCCGGCCGCGCCATCGCGCGACTCACCGACCTCGGCTACGGCAACGCGCTGCGCGACCTGTTCCGTGAGGAGACGCCCGACGGCCCGGTGCCGGTGCCGCTGGTGAAGGCGATGCTCGAGGTGCTGGGCGACTGGAAGCCGCGGGTCGACGGCCTGGTGGTCGTCGAGTCGGTGACCCACCCGAAGCTGACCGCCGACCTGGCCGACGGCCTCTCGCGCTACCTGCAGAAGCCGATCCTCGGCAGCTACACGATCGTCGACCCCGACGTCCGGCCCGGCCAGGGCGCGATGAACTCCGCCCAGCGGGTGGCGGCGCTGCGCCGGCGGTTCCGACTCGACGCCGATCTCCCGGACGACGCCCGGGTGCTGCTCGTCGACGACCTGACCGTGAGCGGTTGGACGCTGACCATGGCCGCGGGTGACCTACGGGAGGCCGGTGCCGCCGAGGTGCTGCCGCTCGTACTGGCCACCCAGTTCTAGGCGGGTTCTAGGCTGCGGATATGCGCTTCGGACTCACGATCCTGACCGACCTCCCGTGGGCCGAGTCCGAGCCGAGGTGGGGCGCGGCCGAGGACATGGGCTTCGACCATGCCTGGACCTACGACCACCTCGTGTGGGGCGGGCTGCCCGAGTCTCCGTGGGTCGGCGCGATGCCGACGCTGACGGCGGCGGCGACGGTGACCTCCAGGATCCGGCTCGGCACGCTGGTGGCGGCGCCGAACTTCCGGCACCCGGTGGCGTTCCACCGTGAGGTGCAGGCGCTCGACGACATCTCGGCCGGTCGGCTCCTGCTCGGCGTCGGGACCGGCGGCGACGTCGACTCCCGGATCCTGGGCAACCCGGAGCTCACCGTGAAGGAGCGCGTCGACCGGTTCCAGGAGTTCACCGACCTGCTGGTGCGGCTGCGCACCGAGGACCACGTGACCGCGGACGGGCGGTGGTTCTCCGCTGTCGACGCCCGCACCCTGCCGCCGCTGCGCGACGTGCCGCTGCTCGTCGCCGGCAACGGACCGCGCTCGGTGCGCTACGCCGCGCGCACCGGCGACGGCTGGGTGACCACGGGCGGCTCGGCGGAGACCGACGAGGCCTGGTGGGCCGCCCTCGACGTGGCGCGGCACACCCTCGACGAGGCGTTGGCCTCGGCCGGTCGCGACCCGGCGCCGTTCCCGCGCTATCTGCTGCTCGACAACGCGCCGGAGTTCGGCGCCGCTCGGTTCTCGCTGCAGAGTGTCGGCCTGTTCGAGGAGATGGCCGGCCGCGCGGCCGAGCTCGGGTTCACCGACGTGATCAGCCACTGGCCGCGGTCGAGCGAGCCGTACGCCGGATCGGTCGAGGTGCTCGAGCAGGTGGCCGCCGACGTCATGCCGCGACTACGCGGCTGAGTTGGCCAGCGCCCAGCGAGCGGCCTCGCTGGCCAGGTGCCCGACGGCGCCGCCACCCCACTGCTCCATCGCGGCGTCCAGCTCGGCGGGGTCGGTGCCGGACACGGTCAGCACGAGCCGGGCACCGTGGCCGGTGCCAGGGTTGAGTTCGACGCGCACGTGCTCGCCGGGACCTCCGGTGGGGGCCACATCGAAGGCCAGGAGTTGGGGCTCGTCAGAAGCGGTCATGGTGCCGATCACGAGGTCCGGTGCCATGTACGGCGACAGCGGCTCGCCCACGGCAGGAGCCCGGCGCTGCTCGCCGGTGACCTGGTCGACCCCGAACCACAGGTCCCAGGCCACCTTCGCCGGGCACGTGAGCTGGCGCTCGTAGCGCACCGACCACCCGTCGGCCGAGTCCGTGACCTCCGGCCGGTCCAGGCCGAACTCGTGCACCAGCTCCTCGTGCCGGGCCACCCCGCGGTCCGAAGCCGGTACGGGTTCCTCGGCAAGCACGCTGCGCAGGCCCGCCAGGCACGATTCCCAGCCGGTCGCGAAGCTGGCCGCACCCGCCCGGTCGTCGAAGGCATGGGACAACACGAAGCGAGTGCCGTCGCCGTCGGGAGACAGCTCGAAGGTCATCCGATCCTGACCCCAGGTGAAGGCGAGGAGGTGCGGCGCCTCGACCCGTTCGACCATCCCGGCTTCCCCATCGTCGCCGGCGAACGCCGGGAAGCGCATCGCCCCGCCGGGACGAAGCTCGAGCTCGACAGCGGAGGGAAACCAGGCTCCTAGGTGTTCGGGGGAGGTCACCGCCCGCCACACCTTCTCGACCGGGTGGGGGTAGTGCCGCTCCACTCGCACCGTCGGGCGGTCGTCGACGGTGAAGCTCAGGTCGTCAGTCATCGGGTGTCTCCTTCATCGGGCATGGAGTCCAGGTGGGTGCCGAGGCGGTCGAGATGGGACTCCCACAGCCAGCGGTACGGCGTCAGCCACTCGTCGAGCTCGGCGAGGGGCT
>CAVYLX010000013.1:0-61328 GCA_963769475.1 uncultured Actinomycetota bacterium
GCAGCCGCCGGGTTCGGCGCATCCTTGGCCAGCACCTGGAAGTAGGGCACGGTCAGCAGTGGGTTGAGGTTGAAGAAGTCGACGCTGTCCGGAATCGAAGCCTTCGCCCGCGCGGCGCAGGTGCCGTACGAGATCGCCGCAGCCGTGCCCACCGGCCTGGACCTGCGTGATGCCTTGGCTGTTGCTCTCGACCAGTCGGGGCTGGCTCGCCCCCAGCCGATCGAGCAGATCCTTCGCTTCGTCCGCCCCGATCGCTGCCACCAGGGACGTGTAGATGTCGGCACCGTGCGGCGTCATCTCGTAGAAGTTGCCCTTCCACTCGGGCTTGGTCAAGTCCTCCAGCGACGTCTGGGGCTCGATCCCCTTCTGCTGGAGTGTCTTCGGGTCCGGTAGGCGACTGCACGGGTGGTCACGAACGCAATCGACTCGTAACCCTCGGGAACGTCCTCCACGCCATCCGGGAGATCGGGCATGGCCTGCGGCGTGTATGGCGCCAGGGCATCGACCGAGATCAGCTGGCTCGTGTGGATGCCGTCCTCGGTGATGACGTCGGCGACGAACTTACCACCTTGCTGTTCGGTGTTCACCCTCGCAACGAGATCGTCGACACCCAGCGTGATCGCCTCGACGTCGATGCCGGGATAGGTCGAGTTGAACGCCTCTGCGACGTCTGCCATTGCCTCTTCGTTCAACGGCGTGTAGATCGTCAGGCCGCCTTCGTCCTTCGCCTGCTGGTAGAGCTCCTCGACGGATGCGGAGTTGAGGTTCTGGTCGTCAGCACCGTCTCCCCCGCCTTCATCGTCTCCACAGGCGGCCAAGCTGCATGCAAGAACCGCTGTCGCCAGGGTCAGCACCAGGCGGCTGGATCCCCGGAACGGGCCCCACAGACGCTCTCCCGCGCCCACCGTGCTTCTGATTGCCATATTCGTTCCTATCGTAGGATCGGGGAGCGTTCACCGAGTGCGGACCGAGGTGCTGGGTTCGCTGTCGCTCGTCGTGATCGTGAGAGCAAACCTCGCCGCAGCTACCACCGACAACCGACCTGTACCGACCACTGGAACGGACGAATCCGCGTACCTCCAGGAGCCAGCAGGAACGCGCACACCACCAACCGTGCATGGGCGCGCGGCAGCCTGGATCGCGAGTTCAGGTAGTGGGATCGGGTTGTCCCGCGAGGAGGACCTGAGCCCCGAGATCACCCCAACGGCGGGTGAATGGTCACCTATCTGCGGCGAGCAGGTCGAGCGCCACGTCGGTGATCATGTCTTCTTGTCCGCCGACCATGTTGTCGCCGGCCAGCTCGACGAGGATCGAGCGTGTGTCGAGCCGAATACGCTGCCGCGCGGTCTCGGCGTGCCGCAGGAAGCTGGAGTAGACGCCGGCGTAACCCGAGCGTCAGCGTCTCGCGGTCGACCCGGACCGGCCGGTCCTGCAGCGGGCGCACCAGGTCGTCGGCCGCGTCCTGCAGGTTGAACACATCGCAGCCGTGACTCCAGCCCATCAAGGTCGCGACGGCCACGAACGCCTCGAGCGGGCAGTTGCCGGCACCCGCGCCCATGTCCGGCGAGCGACGCGTCGACGCGTATCGCCCGTTCTTCGACGGCGACGACCGAGTTCGCGACCGAGCGACAGATTCTGGTGCGCGTGGATGCCCGATCTCGGTCTCCGGGTCCAGCACCGGTCGATAGGCTCGGACGCGGTCGCGCACGCCGTCCATCGTCAGCCGCCGCCGCGAGTCGGTGACGTAGACACAGTGGGCGCCGTAGCACTCCATCAGCTTCGCCTGCGCGGCCAGCTCGTCCGGCGGCTCATGTGGCTCATCATCAAGAAGCCGGCCACATCCATGCCGAGCTCGCGCGCTGCATCGATGTGCTGCGCCGCGACGTCGGCCTCGGTGCAGTGCGTGGCGACGCGCACCGACCTCACGCCGAGGTCGTGCGCGCGACGCAGTCCTCGATCGTGCCGATGCCCGGCAGCAGCAGGGTGGTCAGGCGCGCAGTCGAGCGGCGTCGGCGGCGCCTCGATCCAATCCCAGTCGCTGTGGCGCCAGGCCATAGTTGAGCGATCGAGCCGGCGAGGCCGTCGCCGTGGGCGACCTCGATGGCGTCGACGCCTGCGGCGTCGAGCGCCTAGACGATTCGCGGACCGCTCGGGGTCGATCCGGTGGCGGATCGCGTGCATGCCGTCGCGCAGCGTGACGTCCTGGATGTAGACGTTGGTCATCAGAGCTACCTCCCGGCGTGTCGTGCATCGCGAGCGTCTCGGCGATCCGCAGCGCGGCCGACGTCATGATGTCGAGATTGCCGGCGTAGGCCGGCAGGTAGTGCGCCGCGCCCTCCACCTCCAGGAACACCGAGACCTGATGTGTGACTGGCGCCGCCTCGGGTACGGGGTATGCACGGGCGCGTCGCCGGACCGGCTCGAACTGCACTTCCTGCTTGAGCCGGTAGCCCGGCACGTAGGCTGCCACCTCGCCACCATCGCGTCGATCGAGGCCCGAACGACGTCGTGTCGGCGTCGCCGATGAGGCAGAGGACGGTGTCGCGCATGATCAGCGGCGGCTCGGCGGGGTTGAGGATGATGATCGCCTTCCCGGCGCGCGCCGCCCACTCTTCGATCGCCGCGGCGTCGTCTCGGTGAACTCGTCGATGTTCGCGCGCGTGCCCGGCCCCGCCGACTTCGAGGCGATCGACGCCACGATCTCGGCATAGGGGACGGGCGCACCCGGGAGACCGCCGCGACGATCGGGATCGTCGCCTGCCCGCCGCAAGTGACCATGTTGACTATTCGGCGCGTCGAGATGCTGCTCAAGGTTGACCGCGGGAACCACGTACGGCCCGATCGCCGCCGGTGTGAGGTCGATCAGCTGCTTGCCGTACGGCGCGAGCTGGGCTGCGTTGTCCATGTGGGCCTCGGCCGAGGTCGCATCGAAGACGATCTCGATCTCGTCGAAGCCGGCAAACGCAATCAGCCCTCGACACCCCCGTGCTCAGGTCGGCACACCCAGTCGCCGCGCGCGCGCGAGGCCGTCGGAGGCCGGATCGATGCCGACGAGCGCGCCCATCTCGAGCGTCTCTGACACTGGCATGATCTTGATCATCAGGTCGGTGCCGATGTTGCCGGAGCCGATGATTGCGACTGTCGTTTTGGTCATGTGGACTCCTCACCGAATGAGCGCTCACGATGCCCAGCCCGCCAGTTCGGCGCTGACATGGTCTCCCGGCGAAATCGCCACCATGGGCCCGAGCGCACCGGTCAGCACGATCTCCCCGGCGCGCAGGGGCTGGCCGATGCGGTGCGCCGTCCGAGCGACCCAGCCCAGTGCCTCGAGCGGATCGCCGAGGCAGTCCCGCCCGGTGCCTTGGGAGGCGAGCTGGCCGTTGACATACAACGACATCGTTACGTCGCGAGGTTCCAGCTCGCTGAGCGGCACCTGTCGGGGTCCCACGACGTAGAGGCCGCTGGATGCGTTGTCCGCGACGGTGTCGATGATGGAGATGTCCCAGTCGGAGATCCGGCTGTCCACGATCTCCAATGCCGCCACGGCGTAGCCGACAGCTGCCCTCACCCGTGTCGGATCGGGACTCCCGTCGAGGTCGTGAGCGAGCACGAACGCCACCTCGGCCTCCACCTTCGGCTGGAGGAGTTTCGAGCTAGGGATGACGTCGCCATCGAGGTGTGCCATGTCGTCGAGCAGCATCCCGAAGTCGGGTTCATCGACGCCGAGCTGTGCCTGCACGGCAGCAGAGGTGAGTCCGATCTTCCGGCCGACGACCCGCAGGCCGCCTGCCACCCGGCGTCGTACCAGCTCTGCCTGCACGTGGTAGGCCGCATCGACATCTGGGCCGAGCAGGTGACGAACGGGAGTCACCGTCCGGCGCGCCCGCACGGCCTCTTCGAGCAACATCTGCGGCGGCGCTGGTTGCTTCATCGGTCGGCATGAGCCGCGTCCGGACGCTCGTATAGGCACATGGCGCGATTCTCGGCCGACCCCCCGCGCAGACCCAGGATCGCGTTCCGCCGCGCGGAACGGCTCGCTCGCGACGATCAGCCCGTCGGGCCCGCCCACAGGTTGTCGAACGAGGCCACGATCGGCGCATTGGTCGCGGACGACGAGAGATAGGTGCGTAGCCCGACGCCCCCGCCCGCCTGCAGCGCGGTCGTCGCGTCCGTCACCGACGCGGTCCACGCCCCCGGTTCGGCCGTCCCGACGCGCCACACCTTGGCCCGCAGCGTGGTCGGTGAGGTGCCGAATGCCTGGACCTTCACCTGCAGCACGGTTCCCGCCGTGTAGGTCAGACCCGTGACGGTGCGGCTCTGCAGCGCGGTCTCACCGCCCGCGATCCGGCCGAGCGTCACCGACACCGCACCGGTGGACAGCAGCCGCACGTCGGCGAAGTAGCGGCTGCTCCCCACCACCCGGGGGTCGACGCTCAGGTAGATGCCACCCCCAGTGGCCGCCTTGTCCGAGGCCATCTCGACCCGCACCTCGGTGTTGGTCGATGTGCCGGCCAGGGTCGCACCGGGACCCGACCCCGCCGAGGCCATCCGGATCTTGCCCTTGCCGTCCACGGTGAACGGCGTCGCCGAGCCGGTCCTGGTCCACACCCCGCCGGTGTCGGCGCTGCCCCAGCCGCCGGTCAACGAACGAGTGAAGCTGTCGGTGGCGAATGGCACCGGACCGATGGCGGGTCGGTGACCGTCACCGGATGCGTGATGTCGTCCTGGGCACCGTCGTCGTCGGTGACCTGCAGCGTGACGTTGTAGGTCCCGGCTGCCGCGTACGTGTGCGTGGCCGACGTCCCGGTGGTGCCGTCGCCGTAGTCCCAGGCGAGCCCCACCACGGTGCCGTCGCTGTCGGTCGAGGTCGAGGTGAAGGTCGCCGTCAGATCGCTGACCGAGGAGCTGAAGGCTGCCACTGGTGGGACGTTGGGAGGCTCGATGCCCTGGGTGATCGTGAAGCCGTCGTCGAAGCCCGCCCCCGACGTGGCCAGGAAGTCCGCTTCGAGCGTCTCTGTGGTCAGGCCGATGTCGAGGAATCCGTACGTCGGCGACTGGTTGGCACCGGACGTGGCTGCGAAGAACGGCAGGTCCGGGTCGGCGGTGTAGATGTCGCGCAGCTCGACTCCCCCGGTGCCGACCGTCGCGAACACGGTGCCGGCGCTCTTCCTCAGGCTGGAGTCCGCATCCGCCACGCAGGCTGCGTTGTAGGAGCCCGGAGCGATGGCAGCGCAGCCCGTGCCGAGCGCGAGCTGCTTGGTGCGAGCGTAGTGGTGCTCGTGCCCGGAGAGCACCAGGTCGACCTTCTTGGAGACGAGGAGGTTGAGGATGGCGGCCCCGGGATCACACGGGTACTCGCCGACGGACAGGCACGGCTTGTGCATCGAGACCACGACCCACGGGATGCCGTCGGCCCTGGCCTCGTCGATCGCAGCCGCGGTCCAGTTGTAGCGAGGGGTGCCGGCGGCGTACGACCAGGTTCCGTCCGGGTACGGGATGCCCGGCGAGATCATCACGTACCGCACCAGCGGTTCGGCCTGCGGCACGTCGACGTAGTACTGGCGTCCGTAGGTGCCGACCGCACCCGGCAGCTGGTTGGGCAGGCAGGCGGAGAAGTCGTTGATGTTGCCGTTCTGGCCGTTGCTCTCGTGGTTGCCGGAGACCAGCTCGAACGGGTACCCCGCCCCGACCCGCGTCGTCACCAGGTCGCACCAGGCCTGCTCGGCACCGGTGGCGCCGTACGACAGGTCGCCCAGGGCGATGGTCAGGTCGTTGTCCAGCGCCCCGATGCCATCGAGCACGCCCCGAGCGGCCGTGGAGGACGAGAAGTCGCCGACCGCGCTGAAGCGCACCGTGCCGTCCTCGGGCGCGGAACTCCCACTCGACGCGACCGCGACCAGCGCGACCACACTCAGCAATCCAGCCCATCCCAGCCGCCGCTTCCTCATCTGCCGACGCTAGGACCGGCTCGAGCCTTCGTCATGCCCGGATTCGGGGAACTTCGGCTGGCATACTTGCTCCGGACATTCGTCCCCGGGCCCCCGTAGCTCAGCTGGATAGAGCAACGGCCTTCTAATCCGTTTGTCGCAGGTTCGAATCCTGCCGGGGGCGCTACACCTGAGTGGTCGGTTCTTCGGCGTCCGACAGGCTGATCTCCACCATCAGCTCGTCGGCGATTGCTTCGAGCATCGACCGCAGGTCATCCATGCTGGTCGCCGGCGGAGCCTCGAGCACGGCCTGCGCCTCGAACAGCTGCCCCCCGGACATCGGCGCCTCGCGGACATCGGTGCTCAGCTCGTGGATGCTCACTCGCTGGCCGGCGAGGGCGGTGGAGATCTCGGCCACGATGCCTGGGCGATCGGCTCCGAGCAGCTCCAGGCTCATGCGCATCGACAGGGGCTCGGCGGGGGTGTCGGTCCGCTCGAGGGTGACCAGCAGGCCGACGTCCTTCAGTGCCGTCAGGTCCGAGACGAGCGGCTCGGCCCGGTCATCGGGGACGTCGAGCAACAGGATGCCGGCGAACTTGCCGCCCAGCCGCGCCATCTGGCTGCGTTTCCAGCTCGCGCCGTGGGCACTGATCGGTGCCGAGAGGTCGGACACGAGCCCCGGGCGGTCGTCACCGATGCAGGTGAGCGTGAAGGTGGCCATGGGCGCAGGCTATGAGATTCGCGGCAGAACCGTCAGACCCGTCAGAACAAGGGTCGTTGTTCAGCGACGGAATCGGAGATACACCAGCGAGGAAACGTAAGCGACGCCGCCCAACGCGCCGAGCCCGAAGTACGGCGAACCGTCCTGACCGCGTGCGATCTCGAGCATGAACATGAGGATCACCGCGAAGATCACAGCCATTCCGGCGAACGCCGTTGCTGACAGGTCCAGGGCGTTGATCCGCTCGTCGCGTCGATCCAGCAGTCCTGCGACGGTCTCGCTGCGTCCGCCTAGGAGCAGGAACGCCGCACCGAAGGCCACCATGACCAGTAGCCCGACGACCCCGAACTCGGCGTTGTCTCCCAGCAGCCCGGCCACGAGGTAGCCCAAGCCGATCAGTAGCGCTAGGCCCGGGACCATCCAACGAGTCCCTGGGCTGGTCCGACCTTCAGTTGTCGACATCGAAGACCTCTTCCACTGTCGTCTCGAAGTACCGGGCGAGCGCGATAGCCAAGGGTAGCGACGGCAGGTAGCGCCCGGTCTCGATGGAGTTGATGGTTTGTCGTGACACGCTCACGGCGGCTGCCAGGTCGGCCTGCGAGAGGCTCCTGCTGGACCGGAGGGCGCGTACGACGTTCTTCACAAAGACAAGCATGCTTGACACGCCAGAAGGTGTCAAGCTTGCTTGACTTCACCTCGTTCAGCTGTCGCCGCAGAACTCCGTGGCAACCAGCTGGTTGATGGCGTTCGCGGAGTCGGTGTCGAGGGTGAGTCCTCGGCTGACCGAGACCGTGATCTGTCGGCCACCGTCGGTGCTGGTGAAGGAGTGGGTGCCGTAGCCGGGCACGCTGCCGACGTGTCCCCAGACCTGCTGGCCGCACATCTCGGTCTGGCCGAGCCCCAATCCATACTCGAAACCCGGGAAGGCCGGCCGGCCCGACTTCATCTGCCGCAGCAGCCGAGGCGGCAGCAGGTGTCCTCCGAGGAGCTGCGCATAGAAGCGGTTCATGTCGTGCACGGTGGAGGCGAGGTCGCCGCTGTGGGCTGCCACGGACATGTTGTACGCCGTCAGATCGGTCAGTCTGCCGGAGGCATGGACGACGTCGTAGCCGCGCATCGCGGCCCGCGGAAGTCTCGGATCGTGCCCTGGCACGAAGGTGTGGCTCAGACCCGCGGGGCGGAGCACCCGGCGCGAGAGCGCGTGGGCGAAGCTGCGGCCCGTCACCTTCTCCACGAGCAGGCCCAGGACCACGTAGTCGGTGTTGGAGTAGAGGAAGCGGCCTCCCGGTCGAGACTGGAGGGGACGCCGGGTCGCGATCCGGAGCAGATGCTTGCGCGACAGGTCCTGATAGCGCGACTTGTACGCGCGCCGGGGGGTTTTCCAGAGCACGTTCCCGTAGTCGAAGAGGCCGCTGCGGTGCTGGAGGAGGTGACGGACGGTGATGCGTTCCGGGTACGGCAGCAACCCCGGCAGGTACCGACGGACCGGCGTATCGAGGCCGAGCCGACCGTCGGCGACCAGGTCGAGCACCAGGGTGGCTGTGAACGTCTTCGTGACGCTTGCGATGCGGACCTGCCCGCCCGCGCGCGGAGGACGGTTGCCGTGCCTGCTGCGCTTGCCCGCCACGAGCGTCCGAGCGCCATGCTCGTCACGCGTGGCGACGATGACGCCGGGGACCCCGGTGGCCACCACCTGCCGAGCGGCCTTGAGCAGGGTCGAGCGTGACGGCGGTGACGGAGTGTCGTCCGCCGCGGGTGCAGCAGTGACGAAGGGGGCGGGTGCCGCCACGGCAGGAGAAGGGCCGGAGATGACTGCGAGGGCAAGGGCAAGGGCGGCGGTCGGAGCGACCAGGCGAGAGATCATGTGTGACAACGCTAGGAACGAACGGACCTCTCCACAGTGCAGGTAGCCCGACAGTTGAGGGAGGGCTACCCCGACATGACACCGTGGCCGTAGACAGTGGTGTTGAACTGGTCATGGCTTCGTATCGTCGACGTCTGCCCCGGACGTATGCCGATCTACGTCGCCGGACGTACGCCGGACGCCGAGATCCTGCCTAGCCTGGGATCGATGTGATGAACACTCTGAGGAAGCGCCCCACAATGGCCAAGGTCTTCACCCACATGACGATGTCGCTGGACGGATTCATCGCCGATCCCGACAACCAGGTCGGCGAGCTCTTCGACTGGTACGAAGCCGGGGAAGAGTCCGTGGAGAGCCACTACGACGAGGTCGCGTTCGACGTCGACCAGGCGAGCGCCGACGTGCTGCGCGAGCTGACCGAGAACTCCGGCGCACTCGTCACGGGGCGCCGACTGTTCGACATCGCCAGCGGCTGGGACGACACCCACCCCAGCGGTGCGCAGGTCGTCGTGGTGACCCACGAAGCACCTGCGGACGCTGCGGAGCGATGGCCGAAGACCACGTTCGTCGACGGAGTCGACACGGCGATCGAGCGCGCCAAGGAGATCGCCGGCGACAAGGACGTGACCGTCGCCAGCGCGAACATCGCCCAGCAAGCACTCGAGCTCGGCCTGGTGGACGAGGTCTGCGTCAGCCTCGTGCCGGTGCTGTTCGGCGAGGGGATCCCCTACTTCTCCACGCTCGACCGTGGCCACCTCCTGCTTGAGGACCCCGTGGTGGTGCAAGGGCGCCGCGCCCTCCACCTGCGCTACCCCGTACGTCGGTAGCCCGCCGCCTCGCGGACGAAGCTGTTGATGAGCGTTGCCAGCTGTTCGGGCTGGTCCAGCGGGATCAGCGTGTAGCTGTCGGCGACGAGCTCCACACGAGCATCACCGAGCACCCCGGACAGCTGGTGAGCGTGGTCGAGGGGCATCACCTTGTCTTCGGCTGCCCAGATGACCAAGCTCCGCCCCTGGAACTCGTCGAGTCGGCCGGCGGCATCGACGAGCTGGGATCGGTCGACCGACCTCATCATCTTGTGCACGTCTCGGCGGACCTGGCGGTCGGCAGCGAAGGCGTCGAGCCAGCTGTCGAACACTTCTGAGGGAATGGGCCGTTTGGTCATCCATCCGAACGTCATCGGCAGCCGGCGCAGCGGGCG
The DNA here is from genome assembly GCA_963769475.1 of uncultured Actinomycetota bacterium. GTDB lineage: Bacteria > Actinomycetota > Actinomycetes > Propionibacteriales > Nocardioidaceae > Nocardioides. Next base: position 9,714 of record CAVYLX010000013.1, read on the forward strand.
CAACCTCAGTGACCTCATCGCCATCCGCAGGCCCCCTGGCATCGAGCACGCCACCGCCATGGTGCGGCCGGGCAATCCGAGTGGGAAGTTCTCGAACGCGTCGCACGAGACCAGCACGAGCTGATCGACGGCACCGGGGTTCTCCGCCACGAGCAGCTGAGCGATCGCTCCCCCTGTGTCGTTGCCGACCAACGCGACCTCTCGCAGGGCCAGCGCCTCGATGAGTTCTCCGACCAGTCTCGCCAGTGACACCGGGCTCTGATCGGCATCGGCCGCCCTCGGGATCCGACGCGCTCCCATCGGCAGGATCGGCACGACACATCGGATGCCCGACAGGTGCCGGATCACTGGTTCCCACAACCCCTCATCCATCAGGGCGCCGTGCAGAAGCACCAACGTCGGGCCCGGCCCGCCGGTGTCGACGTACTCGATCTCACCGGCTTGCAGTTTCAGGACTCTGCGATTCATCACGCCTCCTGTAATCAATGGATTACAGGTCGGCGTACACCCGAAAGCCGATCGGTTTGTCCGAGCCGTCCAACAGCCGCGCACCCAAGGCCAGGACCTGCGCTTCTGCGTCGTCCAGGTTGTCCACCAGCACATCGACATGCAACTGCTGAGGGACTCCTGGCGCTCCCCACTCGGGCGCGACATAGCTGTCGGTCTGCTGCAGAGCAACTCGCGGTGGTGCGTCCAGCTCGCCGAGGGTGACCCAGCCGTCAGTGTCTTCGGTTCGAGTCAGCCCGAGCAGCTCCTCGTAGAGGGGAGCGAGGGTGCGCGGCGAGGGGCAGTCGATGACGAGGCAGGTGAGGCGTCCGATCACCGGGCGAGTTTCGCACGGAGCGTCCGAACGGGAGCTGTCAGAACATGGCTCCCGGGTTGAGGATGCCCTGCGGGTCCAGGGCGTCCTTGATCCGCTGGTTGAGCGCCAGCACGTCCGGGCCGAGGTAGTCCGAGAGCCAGGGCCGCTTGAGGCGGCCGACGCCGTGCTCGCCGGTGATGGTGCCGCCGAGGGTCATCGCGAGCTCCATCACCTCGCCGTACGCCGTCTGCGCGCGCTCGGCCATGTCGGCATCCGCGGGGTCGAACACGATCAGCGGGTGGGTGTTGCCGTCGCCGGCGTGGGCGACGACGGCGATGGTCACCTCGCGCTTCGCGGAGATGTCGGCGATGCCGTCGACCAGGGCGCCAAGCTGCGGGAGGGGTACGCCGACGTCCTCGAGCAGCAGGGTCCCGGTGCGCTCGACGGCCGGGATCGCGTTGCGGCGGGCGACGACGAACGCCTCGCCCTCGTCGGGATCGGCGGTGGAGAAGACCTCGATGGCCTTGTTGTCCTCGCACAGCGACGCGATCAGCTCGCACTCGGCAGCGGCATGGCCGGCCGGCTCGTCGGACTGGATGACCAGCATCGCGGCGGCGTCGAGGTCCAGCCCCATCTTGGTCATGTCCTCGACCGCGTGAATGGTGGGCCGGTCCATGAACTCCAGCATCGACGGCCGCAGGCGACGGGTGATGGCGAGGACCGTGTTGGTGGCGTCGTCGAGGGTCGCGAACGTCGCGACCAGCGTCGCGCGCGGCTGCTGCTTCGGGATCAGCCGCAGCACGATCTCGGTGACGATCCCCAGCGTCCCTTCGGAGCCGACGAACAGCTTGGTCAGCGACAGCCCGGCCACGTCCTTGAGCCGCGCACCGCCGAGCCGGACCACGGTGCCGTCCGCGAGGACCACGGTCAGGCCCAGCACGTAGTCGGTGGTGACGCCGTACTTCACGCAGCAGAGGCCGCCGGCGTTGGTGGCGATGTTGCCCCCGATCGAGCAGATCTCGTACGACGACGGGTCGGGCGGGTACCAGAGGTCGTGCTCGGCGGCGGCCGCCTTCACCTCGGCGTTCATCAGCCCCGGCTGCACCACTGCGGTCCGGGTGGTGGAGTCGACCTCGATCGCCCGCATCCGCTCCGTCGACACGACCAGGCAGCCGGACACCGCGGACGCCCCGCCCGACAGCCCGGAGCCCGCGCCGCGCGGCACCACGGGGATGCCGTGGGCGGCCGCGAACCGCACCGCCGCCTGCACGTCCTCGGTCGATCCGGCGCGGACCACGGCGAGCGGGACGCCCGCGTCGGGATCGTTGGCCCGGTCCCAGCGGTACTTCTCCATCCGCTCCGAGTCGGTGACGACGACGTCGTCACCGAGCTCCTTCACCAGCACCTGGATGTCACTCACTGTCGTTGCCCTTCGTCGCGGGTTGTCTCGTTGGCGATCGCGGCCGCGACCTCCTGGAGCAGAGGCACGGCCTGTTGCACCAGCTCGTCGGTGACGCGCGAGCGTGGCCCGGACACGGACACTGCGAGCGGCGGGACCGCTCCGATGACCGGCACGGCCACGCATCTCACGCCCAGCTCCTGCTCCTCCTCGTCCATGGCGAAACCACGCCGCGCGACGTCCTGCAGCTCCGTCGCCAGCTGGTCGGGGTCGGTCACCGTGTGCTGCGTGGCGCTCGGCAGTCCCGTGCGGATGACCAGCGCGCGCAGCCCGGGATCACCCAGCTGCGCGAGCATGGCCTTGCCGACGCCGGTGCTGTGGGCAGGTACCCGGCTGCCGACCTCGGTGAACGTGCGCATCGACTGCGACGACGGCACGTGCGCGATGTAGACGACCTGGTCGTTCTCGAGGACGGCAAGGTTCACCGACTCGTTGACCTCTCGGACGACCTGCTCCAAGAGCGGTCTGCTCCAGGACGCCAGGCCGCTGGTGGCGTGCTCGCCGAGGCGGATCAGGGCGTGGCCCAGCCCGTAGGAACGGGAGTGGTCCTGCCGGACGTAGCCCAGCTCGACCAGGGTCCGGAGCAGCCGGTGGATCGTGCCGAGCGAGAGGCCACTGGCGCTGGCCAGCTCGGTCACCCCCAGCGGACGCGGCTGGTCGGCGAGCGCCTCGAGCAGGACGAAGGCCCGCTCGACCGACTGCACGCCGCCCGCGGGCCGGGCGTCGGCGAGATCGTCGACCACCATGCGTCCCCTCCTTGTCGTGCTCGCGCGAACCTTCTATATTGCGGAAAGACTATTCCGCATTGCGGTAACAGGGAAGTAGGAGCTCATGGTTGACCGGATCACCGTCGGCGGGCTGCAGGTCGCGCCCGAGCTGCACGCGTTCGTGCGCGACGAGGCGCTGCCCGGGTCGGGCGTCGACGAGTCCGCGTTCTGGACCGGCGTGGAGGCGATCCTCACCGAGTTCGCTCCCCGCAACCGCGAGCTCCTCGCCCGTCGCGACGAGCTGCAGCAGCAGCTCGACGACTGGCACACCGCCCATCCCGGGCCGATCGACGACCCAGCGGCGTACCTCCAGCTGCTGCGCGACCTCGGCTACCTCGTCGACGAGCCGGCCGACTTCAGCATCGAGACCGAGGGCGTCGACGACGCGGTCGCCGTACAGGCCGGCCCGCAGCTGGTCGTGCCGATGCTCAACGCGAGGTTCGCGGCCAACGCGGCCAACGCCCGGTGGGGATCGCTGTACGACGCGCTCTACGGCACCGACGCGCTCCCCGAGGACGGCGGCCAGGAGCGCGGCTCTTCGTACAACCCGAAGCGCGGCGCCGCGGTGATCGCGAGGGCGCGGGCCTTCCTCGACGAGCACTTCCCGCTGGCCGACGGCAGCCACGCCGACGCGACCGGCTACTCCACCGAGGGCGGCGCGCTGACGGTCCGCCTCGATGACCGCGAGTCGGCACTCGCCGATCCCGCCCAGTACGTCGGCCACCGCGGCGATCCGGCTGACCCCGAGGGCGTGCTCCTGGTCCACCACGGACTGCACGTCGAGATCCAGGTCGACCGCACCCACGAGATCGGCAAGGACGACGCCGCTGGGGTCAAGGACCTGCTGCTGGAGTCCGCGGTCTCCACGATCATGGACCTGGAGGACTCGGTCGCTGCGGTCGATGCCGAGGACAAGGTCGCCGGCTACCGCAACTGGCTCCTCCTCAACCAGGGGACCCTGACCGCGGAGGTGGCCAAGGGCGGCTCGTCGTTCACCCGCCACCTCGACCCGGACCGGGTCTACGACGGCCCCGACGGCGAGGTCGTGCTGCCGGGCCGGTCGCTGCTGTTCGTGCGCCAGGTCGGCCACCTGATGACCTCCGACGCGATCCTGGTCGACGGCAATGAGGTGCCGGAAGGCATCCTCGACGCGGTGATGACCGCGCTGTGCAGCCTGGTCGACATCCAGGGCCGCGGCGAGCTGTCCAACTCGCGCACTGGGTCGATGTACGCCGTGAAGCCGAAGATGCACGGGCCCGACGAGGTCCGGTTCACCGACGACCTGTTCGCGGCGGTCGAGGACCTGCTCGGGCTGGGCCGCGGCGCGATCAAGCTAGGGATCATGGACGAGGAGCGGCGCACGTCGGCCAACCTCAAGGCCTGCATCCACGCCGCCCGCGGCCGGGTGGCCTTCATCAACACCGGCTTCCTCGACCGCACCGGCGACGAGCTGCACACCTCGATGCTCGGCGGCGCCATGATCCGCAAGGGCGACATGAAGTCGACCGAGTGGATCAAGGCCTACGAGGACCAGAACGTCGACATCGGCCTGGCCTGCGGACTCCAGGGCAAGGCCCAGATCGGCAAGGGCATGTGGGCGATGCCCGACGAGATGGCCGCGATGCTCGAGCAGAAGATCGGCCACCCGCAGGCCGGCGCGAGCTGCGCCTGGGTGCCGTCGCCGACCGCCGCCACGCTGCACGCTCTCCACTACCACCAGGTCGACGTCGCGGCCCGGCAGCGCGAGCTCGCCGGCGGGCGGCGCGGCACCATCGAGCAGCTGCTCACCGTCCCGCTGGCCGATCAGGACGCCGTGTCCGGATGGTCCGAGGAGGACAAGACCGCCGAGATCGAGAACAACCTGCAGGGCATCCTCGGCTACGTGAAGCGCTGGGTCGACGACGGTGTCGGCTGCTCGAAGGTCCCCGACATCCACGGCACCGCCCTGATGGAGGACCGCGCCACCTGCCGGATCTCCTCCCAGCACGTCGCCAACTGGCTGCGCCACGGCATCGTCACCGCCGACGAGGTCGAGGCGGCGTTCCGCCGGATGGCCGACGTGGTCGACGAGCAGCAGGCTGCCCAAACAGATGACCAGGGCTACCAGCCGATGGGCCCGTCGTACGACGGCGAGGCGTTCGCCGCCGCCCACGACCTCGTCTTCGAGGGGCTCACCCAGCCCTCGGGCTACACCGAACCGATCCTCCACCGCCGGCGTCGCACTCTGAAAGGCCAAACCATGAAGGTCCAGTCATGACCCTGTCCCTCTCCCAGGCTCGCGAGATCATCGCCGGCGCCCGTGCTGCCGGAAGCAGCTCGGCGTTCAATCCGCTGACCGTCGTGGTCCTCGACGCCGGCGGCCACGTGCTCGCGGTCGAGCGCGAGGACGGCTCGTCCAACAAGCGGTTCGAGATCGCCTACGGCAAGGCCCATGGCGCGGTGTCCCTGGGCATGGGCTCGCGCGGGCTGATGGCGCGCGCCGAGCAGCAGCCCTTCTTCATCGCCGCCGTGACCCACTCGGTCGGTGCGCTGGTGCCGGTGCCCGGCGGCGTGCTCGTCCGCGACGCGGACGGCGCCCTGCTGGGCGCGGTCGGCGTCACGGGCGACACCTCCGACCACGACGAGGAAGCCGCACTCGCCGGCATCGAGGCAGCCGGCCTGGTCGGCCAGCCCGGCTGAGCCGCCCCTCAGTGGTGCGCGCATAGACTCACCATGTGCATCGCTTCGCGTCCTTCACCGCCCTGGTGACGCACATGGCATTCGTTGCCTTCACGGTGCTCGGCGGGTTCCTGGCCTGGCTGGTCCCGTGGATCCTGATCCCCCACATTGCGTCCGCAATCTGGGGTGCGCGGATGGCGATCTGGCGGCGCGCCTGTCCACTCTCTGTGGTCGAGAACTGGGGACGCCAGGGGTCCGGCCGGCCGGGCCTGGACGAACGCGGCTTCATCGCGCACTACTTCGAGGATCGGCTCTACCCGGCGGCCTGGTCGCGGCGGATCGAGATCCTGATCGGCACTCTTGTCGTCGGCTCCTGGGTGGGCTTCGCCGTTCACTGAGACGGCATCGCCACGGCCTGCGAGCGAGCCTTGAGGTGCCGAGGGGTCCGCAGGACCCGGACGACGTAGGCCCGTGACCTCTTCCCTGGCTCCACGGCGAACGTCACCTGACCGCTCTCGCCGAGCACCGCCGTCTGCTCCAGCACCAGCCGTCTCGGCTTGACCCGCAGCAGCTCGACGGTGTCGCCGGCCATGGCGCCACTCGTGGTCGCGATGATGCCGGTGACATCTGCCGATGCCACCACCGTCGGGCGGGAGCGGACCCTGACCGGCTCGCTCGGGCGGCCACGATCGGCCCGAAGCCGTAGCGAGGTGTTCTCGGCGATGGACGCGCTCATGCTGACCGCACCGTCTGCGTCACTCACGCCACCGCCGACCGCCGTCCAGGGTTGGGTCCGGGTGCGGGCGTAGAGCGTCACCTCGACGTCGGCGAGAGGCAGGCCGTCCCGGTCGGCGACGGTGCCGGCAACGAGCGCCTGTTCGCCGGCAGTGACGACCCTGCTGTCGGCGCTGGCGGTCAGCCGCGGCCGCGGTGGCGTCGGCGTCACCGTGGGGGTGCTGGACGGAGCCGTGGTCGGACTCGACGAGGGGCTGCTGCCTTGGGTCGGGGTGGGAGTCACCGGGGCTGTGGGCGACGGATCGGCGCGGCCGGGCCGATCCTCCCCAGAGGACGGCGAGGGATCCGCAGGCTGCGACGGCTGGTCGCTGGGCGTGCTCGAAGGAGGGTCAAGGGTGACCTCCTCATCGGCCGCGGCCTCCGGTTCGGTCCGGCGGACCCGGGGCTCGTCAACGGGCGGTACGCCGACCTCGCCGAGCATGTCGTGCGCCCACCGCTGCACCGGCTCCGGCAGCGACTGCGTGTACGCCGCCGCCGCGACGCCGCTGGAGAGCGCGACCACCGTGACCACGGCCGTGCCGCCCGCGCCGAGCCGCCCGAAGTGACGGCGCCGCGGGGAGGCGGCCGCCTTGCGGAAGGCGGAGACCGCCTGGGTCTCACCGCTCAGCTCGGCCTCCGAGCCCGGCGCCCGCAACGCCTCCAGCCACGGCTCCCCGGCGTACTCGTCGAAACCGTCCGGTCCTCGTCGACCGCTCATCGCTCCATCTCCGTTCGGTATCGATCGGCCAGGGTCCGCAGCGCTCGGTGGACAGCGACCCGGACTGTCCCCGGCTGCTTCCCGACGATGCGGGCGACCTGCCCGACGTCCAGGCCGACGACCACTCGCAGCATCACCATCTCCGCCTGGTCGGTGGGGAGGGTGGCCACCAGCCGGCAGGCCGCGAACGTCGACATCTCCCCCAGCGCGTCGACCTCCGCGCTCGGCACCACCTCACCGCGGTCGACCTCAGCGACGGCGACATCGGGTCGTGCGGCCCGGGCCCGGCCCTGGTCGACGGCGCGGTGCCGAGCAATGGTGAACAGCCACGCGCGGAACTCCGATGGCCCGCCGCGAAATCGTGACAGGTCGCGGACCACGTGCAGCCAGGTGTCGGCCGCGATGTCATCTGGTGCGGCCTCGCCGCGCACGGTGAGGTAGCGCAGCAACGGGGGCTGGAGGGTGCGCCACAGGACCACGAAGCCGTCCTCGCGCCCGGCCTGCGCGCGACGCAGCGCGTCCCCGAGGGTGTCGTCGGGGCCGTGCTCCCTCGAAGGCGGGGAGACGGTCTCGTCGACACGCTCGGGGACGGCCACGTCAGGATTCTCGTTCGTCACTCCGAGGATCAGGTAGTCCGGAGATCCTGCGCCACCATCACCGCGACCACCTCGCTGCGAGCCGAGGGGGTGCCGGGGCCACGGGCGGAGACGAGTCGGTACAGCATGTCGCGCGTCGGCGACTGGGGGAAGATGACCGACCCGTCCGGCCCCGTGGTGGCCGCTGCCACGGTCTCGAAGTCGTCACCGCGGGCGGTGGTCTTCGCCCGCAACGTGACGTTCTGCCCCGCCACCGGGGTGCCGGCCTTGGTAAGGACCCCGGAGATGGTGACCGTCTCGCCCAGCTTGATGCGCCAGTCGGACGCGGAGATGCTCAGCGCGGTCGGTCGGGCGGCCACCCTGACCACAGCGCTGCGGGTGGCCCGGAAGACGGCGGTGCCGGGGAAGACGAGGCGGTAGTGGGTGACGACCTCGGGGCCGACCATGAACCCGACCCGACCGTTGCCGCTGGTGCGCTTCGTCGCCTCGTAGCTCCACGCGCTCTCACCGCGCGGCATCGACAGGAGCAGGACTCGTTTGCCGGGCAGCGAGTGCCGCTTGAAGGCGAGGCGCCCGATGATCGAGGTGGTCCCGTCGAGGCCGACCCGCCTGCGGTCGGCCCGGATGGACAACGAGGTCCGCAGCTTGTTGCCGGTGCCCGGCGGGTTGGAGGGCACCTTGACCCGCACCGTGAGCACTCCGCTGCGGGAGGACCGGAGCTCGGCGTCGCCGGCGAACACCCAGCGGTACTTGGTGGTCGTCTCGGGGATGACCTGGGTCGAGAGCCGGCCGCGCGGACCGGTGGTGTCCGCCGCGACGGGCACGAACACGGCCGCACCGGCGGGCTTGGCGAGCAGGGTGACGACCTTGCCGTCGTTGTCGGCGCCTCGCGTCTTGAGGAACCCACGGATGGTGGTGGTGCGGCCCAGCTGCACGACCGACTTCGTGGCCGCGATGGTGATCGACGTGCGCTCGGCGGCCTGAGCCGACGGAGCAGTGGCGACGGCACCTCCGGCAGCCACCGCAAGGGCCGTGCCGGCGGCGCAGAGGCGCAGCTTGGTCGAGGACAACATGGGATACCTCCGGACAGAGATGTGAGGGACATCCCCTACAGCGGAGGGCGGAGTCGCAGCGTTACATCGCCGGTGCCACGTACGTGCCCCGGCCGGTCGGCAGCGGCAGGTCGAGGGTGGTGCGGATGCCCGGCTCGGCGGCGCGGACGTCGGGGATCGCGTTCACGATCCGGCCGCACGCGGCCACGATCGCCGCGTGGTTGTGGTCGCCGTGGTCGCTGCTCGGCACGACGTCGACGACGTAGTTGGGCTCGCCGGTGATCTCGACCCGGTAGGAGCCGCCGCCGGTGGCCGGCCGGGCCCAGTCCGGACGCAGGTCGTCGCGGGTCCGGGTGACGTGCTCGATCACGATCGCGGGGTGGCCGGCGACCATGCCGCTGATGGAGAACTTCAGGGCGGCGATGGTGCCCTTCTCGATGCGTCCGGCGGCGATGTCGTAGCTCTCGGGCGCCGGCTCCGCCTCCCACTGCTCGACGATCTCGTCGACCTCGATGCCGAGGCCCTTGGCCAGCATCCGGATCGCAGTGCCCCACGCCATTCCCAGGATGCCGGGCAGGAAGAGCAGCGGGGTCTCGGTGACCGGCTTGCCGAACCCCATCAGGTCGAACATCACCTCGGCGCCGTCGTACGTCGCGTAGTCGGCCAGCTCGTAGCACTTGATCTGCTCGATCCGCTGGCAGGTGCTGGCCAGGGCGAGCGGCACCAGGTCGCTGGCGAAACCGGGATCGACGCCGGTGATGTAGACCGATGCGTTGCCCGCCTGGGCAGACGCCTCGACCTTGTCGATCACCTTCTCGGGCATGGTCCCCCATGGGTACTGCAGCGTGCCCGGCGCCGAGCCGACGACGTCGATGCCCGCCTCGACCAGCTTGCGGACGTCGTTGGTGGCCTCGACCGGCCGGGTGTCGCCCATCGCGCAGTAGACGACGCACTCCGGTCCGGCCGCGATCAGCGCGTCCAGGTCACCGACGGCGGCGATGCCGGTGACGGTGTCCACCCCGGCGAGCTCGCCCGCGTCCTTGCCGACCTTCTCCGGCGTCGACGTGGAGACGGCTACCAGCTCGAACCGGTCGTCGGCGATGAGCTGGCGCAGGGTGAGCTTGCCGGCGTTGCCGGTGCTGACCTGGGCGACGCGGATGGTCATGGAGTCTCCTGAACTGGAACGTGTTCTACCTGGGCGGAAACGACGCTATCGTGCCGCGCATGGGACGTGTAGAGGGCAAGGTCGCGCTGATCAGCGGCGGCGCGCGCAACATCGGCGGAGCCAGCGCGCGGATGCTGGTGGCCGAGGGCGCGAAGGTCGTCATCGGTGACCTCCTCGACGAGGAGGGCCAGGCCCTTGCCGATGAGCTTTGCCGGGAGTTCGGGCAGAGTTCCGCGCGGTACGTCCACCTCGACGTGACCAGCGACGACGACTGGCGCAGCGCGGTCGCGTTCACGGTGGCCGAGTTCGGCAAGCTCGACGTGCTCTTCAACAACGCCGGCATCTTCAACGGCGGACAGCTCCAGCGCTACAAGCGCGAGCTGTGGCAGCAGATGCTCGACGTGAACCTGACCGGCGCCTTCCTCGGCATCCGGGCCGCGGCCGACGCCCTGATCGCCGCCGGCGGCGGCTCGATCATCAACACCTCCTCGATCGAGGGCCTGCGCGGCACCCCGTGGGCGCACGGCTACGTCGCCTCCAAGTGGGGCCTCACCGGCCTCACCAAGTCGGTCGCGATGGAGCTCGCGCCGCATGGCATCCGCGTCAACTCCCTGCACCCGGGCCGGATCAGCACCCCAGCGACCGACCAGATGCCCGAGGGCCTGATCCCGATCCCGCTCGGACGCCCCGGTCAGCCCGAGGAGGTGGCGGCGTTCGTGGTGTTCCTCGCCAGCGACGAGTCGTCGTTCGCCACCGGCTCGGAGTTCGTCGTCGACGGCGGCACCGTCATGCACATCCCCACCAACATCTGAGTCCAGCTGCTCGAGCGCCACTGCTGACGGGCGCGGGGTTTGCCGGGCGGCTCCGTCGGCTACCGGCTCGGATGAGCCACGCACTCGGGCATGGGGACCACTTCGCGGTGGACGACACCGTCCAACAGCAGGCTGCCGAGCTCCTCGAGGGGCTGTTGAAGCGATCCCACTTGAGCCGCCCATCGGACGTCGGCACGGTGATCGTCGAGGAGCTGATCCGCGCGCTCGACGCCACTTCACCGGTCGTGTACGTGGTCAATCACGAGTACACGGCACTGATGCCGCTCCCCAGCACGGCGTCGCCCCCACGCGCGGCGCAGGAGATCGACACCACCCAGGCGGGCGAGGCGTTCAGGACCACCCTGATCGTCGAGGCTCCGGGCTCGGCGCACGGCCGGCGCCGGGCATTCGTTCCACTGATCGACGGCACCGATCGGGTCGGGGTGCTCGAGCTGGAGGTCCCGGTCGGCGAGACCGATGAACTCGCCCAGGATCTCTCCCTGGTGCTGGAACGGTATGCCCACGCCGTTGCTCAGCTGCTGATCACCAAGAGGGCCTACGGCGACGCCCTGGAACTGGCCCAGCGGACCAGGCCGCTGGACGTGGGTGCGGAGCTCCTGTGGTCGGTGCTTCCGCCCATGACCTTCGCCACCGACGGGTTGGTCATCACCACCATGCTGGAGCCGGCCTACGAGAACGGCGGCGATGCGTTCGACTACGCCGTCAACGCCGAGACGACGCATCTCGCGGTGCTGGACGGCGTCGGCCACGGGTTGGCGGCCTCGGGTCTGTCGACCTTCGCCGTGGCGACGTACCGACACAGCAGGCGAACCGGGCTCGACCTCATCCAGACCTATGCGGCAATGGATGCGGCCGTGGCTGCGCACTTCGGCGACGAGTTCTTCGTCACCGCCGTCCTCGCTCAGCTGGATCCGACCACCGGAGTCCTCCGGTGGGTCAACGCAGGCCACCCCCCGCCACTCCTACTGCGCGCCGGCCAGGTCCGCAAGGTCCTCGATGGTGGCTCGGCGACGCCCCTGGGTCTCCCTATGTTCGAGACCGAGGTGGTCGTCCACGAGGAGCAGCTCGACCCGGGCGACTCGCTGGTCCTCTACACCGACGGCGTCACCGAGGCTCGCCGCCCCGACGGGAGCCAGTTAGGTCTCGACGGCCTCCAGGACAGCCTCCGCCGAAGTGGGACAGCAGACTCGCCCCCTGAGACGCTGCGGCTGCTGCGGAGGGCTCTCCTCGCCGACGACGGCGCCGTGCTGCACGATGACGCGACCGTCATGCTGGTCGACTGGCAAGGCGGTGCGGAGCGGGATCTCCTCCCGCAGAGCGTCTGACGCCGCACATGGCCAGGCCCCTGCGGGATACCGGTGTGGATGCCTGATCTGAGCCGACTCGAGACCTCCGCTGCTGATGTCTCCGGTCGACTGCTGTCCACCGTCATCAGGGGCGTTGCCGCAGTACGCCCGGCCAACAAGCCGCTCCACCCGCGAGGGACCGTGGTGCGCGGCCGGTTGGATCGCCACGGCTCGGCCGAACCGTCCGGCGTGCCGCTGCTGGACGACGTCGGCTCCACCGACGTACTCGCCCGGCTCTCGCAGGCTGTCGGCCTCCCCACCTGGCTGCCCGACATCCAGGGTCTGGCACTCCGGATTGACCCGGGCGGCAGCCCAGGTGACCTCCTTTTCGCCACGACGGGTCACGGGCGCCTCACGAGATTCCTGCTCACCCCGAGCCGCCACTTCGGACGGCCGATGACGACCCTCCTCCCCTACCGGACCCCGGCCGGCGCGGTGCTCCTGGGCGCCGAGCGGACCGACGACACCACCTTCGGGCTCAGCTGGGCCACCGTCGCCGGGCCGTGGCATCGCTTCGCCGACCTGTGGTTGCTGCCCGATGGGGATGACGACGACCGCGGGATCTCCTTCGACCCGATGCTGAACCAGGTCCCAGGACTCGAGCCCTACGACTGGGTACGCCGGTTGCGGGAGCCGTCCTACCTCGGAGCCAGGCGCAGCAGGTCCTGACCGGTCAGGGTGGTGCTGAAGCCGTGCCCTGGCTCGGCGTCACTTGATGACAGCGTCGACCGTCTTCTTGAGCGCTCCGGGCTGGGATGGGCGTCGCGGAGCCTTCTTCCGCTTTGCCTCCATCTCGGCGCCGATCTCCTGCAGCACCTTGCGCGACAGCCCGTCCCGCACCTTCGGGAACCACTCCTCTTCCTCTTCCTCGATGTGGTGGCGGACGTTCTCGATCAGCACCGTGGTCTTGGCGGTCGAACCGCTCCGCGTCGGGCTTCATCGCGTCCAATTCCATCACCAGCACGTCGGCGACGTGGTGCTCCTCGTAGGGCTCCAGGACGTCGTCCTCGACCTCGGGCAGGAGCTCGCGCACCCGCGGGTACATGACCTCGTTCTCGAGGTAGGTGTGGACGGTCAACGGCTCGATCATCTTGGAGACGAGCTGGCCCTTCCTCTTGTGCGCGCCGTCGCCCAGCTTCTCGAAGTCACTGAACAGCTTGCGGATCTCCTTGTGGTCGTTCTTCAGGATGACGATGGCATCTGAGCTCACGGGACCCTCCGATGTGTGAGTGACAACGACCCCCGGCGGGCCTGGGAGCACGCGGTACCCATCGGGCCGCGGCTCAACTCCGGCACAGCTATCCTCTTCCTCCTCACCCCTCCCCCCTAACGCGCCGGCAGCAGGACCCGGAACGGCAGCCCGGGCGACTCGTTCACCACCGCGACCTGACCGGCGTGGGCCTCGACGATCCCCGGACGATGGCCAGGCCGAGACCGGCCCCTCGCCCGTGCGCGCTGGCCTCAGGACTGCGGGCCGCACTCCCCTGCCAGCCGACGTCGAAGACGCGCTCCATGTCCTCGTCGCTCAGACCACCGCAGCCGTCGACGACGCTCAGCTCGACGCCTTCGGGCACCGCGCGACCCTCGATCGAGACGACCCCGTCGGCCGGCGTGTGCCGGATCGCGTTCATCACCAGGTTGGAGATCACCCGTGACAGCTCGGTCGGGTCGGCACCAGGTCGAGCCCCTGCTCGACCCGGCCGCCGACGCGGACGTGGCGCGCCCGCGCGATCGGGTCGGCCGCGGCGAGCGCCTCGCTGACCAGGTCACCCAGGGCCACCCGCTGCACGCGACAGCTTCAGCACTCCGGCATGGATGCGCGAGAGCTCGAAGAGGTCGTCGACCATCCGGACCATCCGGTCCACCTCGCTGCGCATCTGGTGGTGGTAGCGGGCGGGGTCCTCGGCCAGCCCGTCCTCGAGGGCCTCGGTCATCGCGCGGAGGCCGGCGAGCGGCGTACGCAGGTCGTGGGAGACCCAGGAGACCAGCTCGCGCCGGCTCCCCTCGAGCCGCTCCTCGCGCTCGCGCGACTCGCGCAGCCGCAGGCTCGTCCTGGCGAGCTCCTGCCGAGAGCTCCTGCAGCTCGGCCGGGCCGGCCCCGGACGACACGAACTCGCCGCTGTCGCCGAACCTCCTGGCCTCGTCGCGCAGGGCGCGAGACCAGCGCGGAGAACGCCGCCCCGACGGCGACCGCGAACCCGATCCCGACCAACCCGGCCACCACGCGAGACCAGCAGCGACACCTCGAAGTCGTGGGTCGACAGGAACATGGCGCGGGCGGTGCCGAGCATCCCGGCCAGCACCGCGGCGACCGCCACCACCGCCACGCCCGCGGTCAGGACGCGCAACGAGCGGTGGCGCTGGGTCCACGCCAGCAGCAGCCCGACGAAGCCCACCCCGCCGGACCAGGCCGCGGTGATCAGCACGATCTCGACCTGGTCGCTGGTCACGCCGCCTCCCACCGGTAGCCGACGCCCCAGACCGTGACCAGCCGGACCGGCATCGTCGGGTCCGGCTCGACCTTCTCGCGCAGGCGGCGTACGTGCACGGTCACGGTCGACTGGTCGCCGAACGACCAGCCCCACACCTGCTGGAGCAGCTCGTCGCGCGAGAACGCCTGGCCCGGGTGAGCCACGAGGAAGCGGAGGAGGTCGAACTCGCGGGCGTGAGCGGCAGCTCCGCGCCTTCGCGGTACGCCGCATGCCGGTCGTTGTCGACCACCAGGTCGCCGTCGGTGACCCGGCCCGGCCGCGGCGCCTCGCTCTCGCCGGCCCGGCGCAGCACCGAGTCCACCCGCAGCGCGAGCTCGCGCGGGCTGAACGGCTTGGTGACGTAGTCGTCCGCGCCCCGCTCCAGCCCGACGACGCGGTCGGTCTCCTCGCCGAGCGCGGTCAGCATGATGACCGGCACGTCGCTGGTCGCGCGCAGCTGCCGGCAGACCTCGAGCCCGTCGATGCCGGGCAGCATCAGGTCGAGGACCACCAGGTCGGCGGGGTCGGCTCGCGCATCGCCTTGAGCGCCTCTTCGCCGTCGGCCGCCTCGACCACGTCGTGGCGGTGCGCGCGCAGGTAGGACACGACCACCTCACGCACGGTGTGGTCGTCGTCGACCACCAGGACCTTGGACATGAGCCCAATGTCCCAGGCTCTGCTCCCCACCGACAGCATCTGGCGCAGCCGTCTCCGCTTCGTAAGAACTCCCGGCCCCATCCGATACGCACCGCTGCGACTCTCGATGCAGCACGAACGACAGGAGACCGAGATGGACACGGACTACGACGCCATCATCGTCGGCGCCCGATGCGCCGGTGCACCGACCGCGATGCTGCTCGCCCGCCAGGGCTACCGAGTGCTCGTCGTGGACCGGGCGACGTTCCCGAGCGACACCGTCTCGACCCACGTGATCCACGCGCCCGGCATCGCCGCCCTGCGCGGTGGGGTCTGCTCGAGGAGGTCACCGCCACGGGCTGCCCAGCCGTCGAGCGCTACTCGTTCGACTTCGGACCCTTCACGATCACCGGCACCCCGCGTCCGCTCCGACGGCATCTCGACCGGCGTACGCACCGCGCCGAACCGTGCTCGACAAGATCCTCGTGGACGCCGCGGCCGCGGCCGGCGCCGAGGTACGTGAGCGGTTCAGCGTCGAGGACGTGATCGTCGAGGACGGAACGGTCGTCGGCATCCGCGGGCGCAGCAATGGCGGGGCCACCGTCGTCGAACGGGCGCGGGTGGTGGTCGGCGCCGACGGACGCAACTCCCGTGTCGCCAAGGCGGTCGGCGCCGAGCGCAGTACAACGACAAGCCCATGCTCCAGTGGAGCTACTACACCTACTGGAGCGATCTGCCGGTCGACGGGTTCGAGATCTTCGTCCGCCCCGATCGGGGTTGGGCCGCCATGCCCACCAACGACGGGCTGACCCTGCTCGTCGTCGGCTGGCCCTACGCCGAGTCCGACCGCATACAAGGCCGACGTCGAAGCCAACTACCTCGAGACCCTCCAACTGGCGCCAGAGTTCGCCGAGCGCGTCGCAAGCGCCATCCGCGAGGAGCGCTTCGTCGGCGCGGCCGTGCCCAACTTCTTCCGTACTCCCTACGGACCCGGGCTGGGCACTCGTCGGCGACGCCGGCTACACCAAGGACCCGATCACCGCCCAGGGGATCACCGACGCATTCCGCGACGCCGAGCTGTGCGCCGATCGCCCTCGACGAGACCTTCAGCCGGCCGCGCCACGTTCGAAGACGCCATGGCCGCCTACCAACAGGCCCGAGACGACCAGGTACTGCCGATCTACGAGTTCACACCCAGCTCGCCACGATGGAAGCCGCCACCCGCCCGAGATGCAGCAGCTGCTCGGAACGATGCGGGCAACCAGGCGGCGATGGACGATTTCGTCAGCATCACCGCCGGCACCGTCTCGCCGGCCGACTTCTTCGACCCCGCCAACCTGGGCCGGCTGCTCGCTCCCCAGCCGGCCTAGCTCAGGAGCGGTACTCGGGGTTCTCGAAGTCGAACCGCGCGCCGGCGTTCCACTCCGAGCGCTGGTTGCCGTGGTCGGGAACGCCGCCGGCGTCCTTCAGCATCCTCGCGAGGTGCATCAGGTTCCAGGTCATGAACGTGGTGTTGCGGTTGGTGAAGTCGTTCTCCGGCCCGCCGCTGCCGGGGTCGAGGTAGGACGGACCCGGCCGGCCTCACCGATCCAGCCGGCGTCGGCGTTCGGCGGGATCGTGTAGCCGACGTGCTGAAGGCTGTAGAGCACGTTCTGGGCACAGTGCTTGATGCCGTCCTCGTTGCCGGTGATCAGGCAGCCGGCCACCCGTCCGTAGAAGAGGTACTGGCCCTTGTCGTTGAGCATCCCGCTCAACGCGTAGATCCGCTCGATGATCTGCTTGGTGATGCTCGAGTTGTCCCCCAGCCAGATCGGGCCGGCGATCACGAGGATGTCGCTGTCGAGGACCCGGGGTAGAGGTCGGGCCAGGCATCCGTCTCCCACCCGTGCTCGCGCATGTCCGGGTAGACGCCGGTGGCGATGTCGTGGTCGACGGCCCGGATCACCTCGACCGAGACGCCGTGCTTGCGCATGATCGCCGCGCTCGCGTCCACCAGCCCCTCGGTGTGGGAGAGCTCGGGGCTCCGCTTCAGCGTGCAGTTGATGAACGTGGCCTTAGGCCGGTGAAGTCCAGGTCGTCGGTCATGACCTGGACTGTCCGGCATACCGCTCCCGGCCGGCAACCACCTGGCGATGACGAACCGCTTACGGAAATCACTGGCCACCGTCCTTATGGTTGCCCGGTGAGCAACCCCTTCTTCGAGCCCAGCCAGCTGCCCTACGCGCTGCCGCCTTTCGGCGAGATCACCGACGACCACTTCGCGCCGGCGTTCGACCGCGGGATGGCCGAGCAGGTGGCGGAGATCGAGGCGATCGTCGCCGACCCCGAGGACCCGACGTTCGACAACACCCTCGTGCCGCTGGAGTTCAGCGGGCAGCTGCTGCGGCGGGCCACCTTGGTCTTCTTCAACAACACGAGCTCCGACTCGACCCCCGCCACCCAGGAGCTGCAGACGGCGTACGCCGCCCGCTTCGCCGCACACCACGATGCGATCCGGCTCAACTCCGAGCTCTACGCCCGCATCAAGGCCGTGCACGAGGACAGTGCGGATCTTGCACCTGAGCAGCAGTACCTCGTCGAGCGCTACTACACGGAGTTCACCCTGGCCGGCGCCGGACTCTCCGACGACGAGAAGCAGACCCTGAAGGAGCTCAACGGTCAGCTCTCCACGCTGCAGACCCAGTTCGAGCAGGACCTGCTGGCCGACACCAACGACCTGGCGCTGGTCGTGGACGACGTCGCCGAGCTCGACGGGCTCACGGCCGGCGAGATCTCCGCCGCGGCGACCGTGGCGAGCGAGCGGGGGCTCGACGGCAAGTACGTGCTCACCCTCCTGCTGCCGACGGGCCACCCCTACCTGGCGTCGCTCACCAACCGCGAGACCAGGCGCCGCCTCTCGGAGGCGCAGCGCGCCAGAGGCAGCCGGGGCAACGGGCACGACACTCGCGAGACGCTTCTGCAGATGGTGAGCCTGCGGGCGGCGCGAGCGAACCTGCTCGGCTTCGACAGCCATGCGGCGGTCGAGACCATCGACAACACCGCGGGCTCGACCCAGGCGGTCCGCGACCTCCTGGAGCGGATGTCGCCGGTGGCCGCCACGAACGCGCTGGCCGAGCAGGAGGCGCTCGAGCGCCAGGCCGGACACCCGATCGAGCCCTGGGACTGGCCCTACTTCGCCGAGCGCGTCCGCGAGTCGACGTACGACGTCGACCTGGCCTCGCTGCGGCCGTACTTCGAGGCCGAGCGCGTGCTCCGGGACGGGGTCTTCTTCGCGGCGAGCCGGCTCTTCGGCATCACGTTCACCGAGCGCACCGACCTCGCGGCGTACCACCCCGACGTGCGGGTCTTCGAGGTGAAGGAGGAGGACGGCACTCCCGTCGGCCTCTACCTCCTCGACCTCTACACGCGCGACTCGAAGAACGGCGGGGCCTGGATGAACAGCCTCGTCGACCAGTCGACACTGCTCGACATGCCCACCGCCATCGTGGTCAACAACCTCAACGTCTCGAAGCCGGCGGCGGGAGAGCCAACGCTGCTCACCTACGACCAGACGACCACTCTGTTCCACGAGTTCGGGCACGCGCTGCATGGCCTGCTCGCCCGCGTCACCTATCCCAAGCTGGCCGGCACCAATGTCTTCCGCGACTTCGTCGAGTACCCCAGCCAGGTCAACGAGATGTGGATGATGTGGCCGGAGGTGCTGGCCAACTACGCCGTACACATCGAGACCGGCGAGCCGCTGCCGCAGGAGGTAGTCGACCGGCTGGAGGCGGCGAAGACGTTCAACGAGGGCTTCGGCACGTCCGAGTACCTCGCCGCCACCCTCCTGGACCTGGCCTGGCACGAGCTGGGTCCGGAGGCCACCGTCGACGACGTGGCGAAGTTCGAGGCCGAGGCGTTGGCCGAGGTCGGCCTGGACCTACCGGCCGTGCCACCGCGCTACTCGTCGCCGTACTTCGCCCACATCTTCGCTGGGGGCTACAGCGCCGGCTACTACTCCTACATCTGGAGCGAGGTGCTCGACGCCGACACCGTCGACTGGTTCAAGGAGAACGGCGGCCTCACCCGCGCCAACGGCGATCTCTTCCGGAAGTACGTGATCGGCATCGGCGGATCGCGCGACCCCCTCGAGTCCTTCCGGGAGTTCCGGGGCCGCGACGCCGAGGTCGAGCGGTTGCTGCGGCGTCGCGGACTTCTTTAGCCAGCGGCTACGTTGACGTCGTGGTCATCGAAACCGTGGGGCTGACTAAGCGCTACCCGCGTGTGACCGCGCTGGACCAGCTCGACGTCAGTGTCGGGGACGGCGTCACCGGGCTGGTCGGTGCCAACGGCGCCGGCAAGTCGACGCTGATCAAGATCCTGCTCGGACTGACACCAGCGACGAGCGGCACGGCCCACGTGCTCGGCCACGACGTCACGACCGAGGGCGGGCTGATCCGGTCGCTGGTCGGCTACATGCCCGAGCACGACTGCCTGCCCGCCGACGTGTCCGCCAGTGACTTCGTGGTGCACATGGGCCAGATGTCCGGGCTGCCGTACGCCGCCGCCCGCGAGCGCGCCTCCGACGTACTCCGCCATGTGGGTCTGGCCGAGGAGCGCTACCGGCCGATGGGCGGCTACTCCACCGGCATGAAGCAGCGGGCCAAGCTGGCCCAGGCGATCGTGCACGACCCTCGCCTGGTGCTGCTCGACGAGCCGACCAACGGGCTCGACCCGTCGTCGCGCGACGACATGCTGGCGCTGGTGCGCCGGATCGGCACCGACTTCGGCATCGCGGTCCTGGTCACCTCCCACCTGCTCGGCGAGCTGGAGCGGGTGAGCGACCACGTCGTCGTCCTCGACGGCGGCCGGCTGCTCCGCTCCTCGGCCACCAGCGACTTCCTGCACCGCACCGGCAGCCTGCTGGTCGAGGTGCAGGGGCTCCCGGACGCGGACCGGCTGCTCGGCCAGGCGCTGGTCGAGGCGGGCCTGACCGCCCGGCCGGCCGACGGTCACCTGATCGAGGTGGAGATCCGCGACGACGCCACCTACGACGTGGTCCGCGACCTCACCATCGACCTCGGCCTGGGCCTGGTCCGGCTGCAGGAGCGGCACCACCGCATCGAGGACGTCTTCCGCGAAGGAGGTGCGGGCAGTGTCCAACCCGTCTGAGCCCCCCACGACCGCGCCTGCCACCGCGGTCATCCACGACCTCGGTTACCGGCCCTACGCCGGCCCGCGGCTCGGCGAGCGGGCGGTCGCGCGCACGTTCTTCGTGACCGGGCTGCGCAACGCGTTCGGCCTCGGCCGGTCCGGCCGCTCGAAGGTGCTGCCGATGATCCTCCTCGGCCTGATGGTCCTCCCGGCCCTGATCCTGGTCGGCGTGCTGGTGCAGGCCCGCAACATCCTCGACCTCGACCAGCAGATCGTCGCCTACTCGACGTACCCCATCACCACGCAGCTGCTGATCTCGGTCTTCGTCGCCTCGCAGGCGCCGGCGCTGCTCTCCCGCGACCTCCGGTTCCGCACGATCACGCTCTACCTCGCCCGCCCGATGCGGCGCACGACGTACGTGCTGGCGCGGCTGGCGTCGCTGATCGTGGCGACGTTCGTGTTGATCGGCACTCCCCTACTCGTGATGTACGTCGGCGGGCTGCTCGCCGACCTGCCGGTGGGCGACGAGACCCGCGACTTCCTGGCCGCCCTCCTCGGCGCGTTCCTCCTGGCCGCGTGCCTCTCCGGGCTGGCGGCGCTGGTCTCGGCTCTGACCGTCCGCCGGGGGCTGGCCGTGGCGGCCGTGATCGTCGTGCTGCTGGTCACCTACACGGTGGTGACGACCATCCAGGGGATCTCCGAGGAGGTCGGCAGGGACACCGTGGGCGAGATCGCCGGGCTGTTCTCGCCGTACACGCTCGTCAACGGCCTGCAGGTCTACCTCTTCGACTCACCGGAGGCGACCCCGACGCCGCCCTCCAGCGACGGCATGGGTGTCCTCTACCTCGTGTCCACCCTGCTCACCGTCCTCGGCTCGATCGGCGCGCTGTTGCTCCGCTACCGGCGGGTGACGACATGAACGCCACCCCACGACGTTCTTCGTCTCCCCCGCTGCGCTCCTCCGCCGGACAACGCCGCGGGGACCCCGCATGAGCACCATCCGGATCGACCACGTGTCGCGGTGGTACCGCAACGTCGTAGCGGTCAACGACGTCTCGATGACGATCGAGCCCGGGGTGACCGGCCTGCTCGGGCCCAACGGCGCCGGCAAGTCGACCCTGATCGCGCTGATGTCCGGCTTCCTCGCCCCGTCGACCGGCACCGTCACGCTCGACGGCGAGCCGCTGTGGCGCAACGAGTCGGTCTACCAGAAGATCGGCCTGGTGCCGGAGCGCGAGGCGCTGTTCGACTACCTCACGGGGCGCCAGTTCGTGGTCGCCAACGCCGAGCTGCACGGGCTGGCCGACCCGGGCGCGGCCGCCGAGCGGTCGATCGCGCTCGTGGAGATGAGCGATGCTCAGGACCGCACCATCTCGACGTACTCCAAGGGCATGCGGCAGCGGATCAAGATGGCGTCGTCGCTGGTGCACGACCCGTCGGTGCTCCTCCTCGACGAGCCGTTCAACGGCATGGACCCGCGGCAGCGGATGCACCTGATGGAGCTGCTGCGCACGATGGGCGCAGAGGGCCGCACGGTGCTGTTCAGCTCGCACATCCTGGAGGAGGTCGAGCAGGTGGCCCGCCAGATCGAGGTGGTGGTCGCCGGACGACACGCGGCCTCCGGAGACTTCGGGGCGATCCGGCGGCTGATGACCGACCGGCCCAACCGGTTCGTGCTCCGCACCTCCGACGACCGGGCGATGGCCTCCGCGCTGCTCGCCGACGCATCGGTGCGCGGCGCACGATTGCGGTCGGAGGGCGGGATCGAGGTCGAGGCGTCCGACTTCGGCCGGTTCAGCGAGGTCCTCCCCCGGCTGGCCCGCGACCACAGCATCCGACTGCTCGAGGTCAGCCCGACCGACGAGTCGCTGGAGAGCGTCTTCGCCTACCTGGTGTCCGCATGATCTCCTCCACCATCGTCCGGCTCGGCGTCCGGAGCATCTTCGGCCGGCGTCGCGGCATCATCCTGTTCGCGCTGCCGGTGGTGCTGATCGGACTGGCGGTCCTCGTGCGGGTGCTGGTCGGCGTGGACGAGGACGCGGCCAGGCAGACCATGGCCGGCTTCGGACTCAGCGTGATCGTTCCCCTGATCGCGCTGCTCGCGACGTCCGGGCTGTTCGCGACCGAGATCGACGACGGGTCGATCTCCTACCTGCTGGCCAAGCCCATCTCCCGCTACACCATCGTGATCAGCAAGCTGGTGGTCGCCGCCAGCTGCGTCATCGCTTTCGCCGTCATCCCGGTGCTCGTCGCCGGCCTGATCCTGATGTCCGACGAGCCTGCCCTCGGCATCGGGTTCGCCATCGGCGCCCTGGTCAGCGGCATCACCTACTGCTCGCTGTTCGCGTTCCTGTCGGTGATGAACCGCCACGCCGTCGTGATCGGCCTGATCTACCTGCTCATCTGGGAGGGCCTGCTCGGCGGCCTGCTCAGCGGCATCCGCTTCTTCAGCGTGACCCGCTGGGCAGCGGCGCTGATCGAGCCGATCTCCGACGTCGAGCTCGGCGAGCTCGGCGCAGGGTACGCCGCCATCGCCGCCGCCGCGGTGATCGTGCTCGGCGTCTGGCTCACCGGTCGCCGGCTCCGCGGCTTCAACCTGACGGGTGACGAGTAGTCTTCCAACACCGCCTCAAAGCTCGTCGAGAAACCTGACTTCGGTGCCCGCCGCCGAGTCCCCCTCGAGATTGAGGGCAGCCTTGGCGATCGCGGAACGCGCCCGCGGCCGGATGTCGCCGGAGGCGTCAGTCAACTCGATCAGGACCAGCCGTCGACCATTGCGAAGCTCTCCGACAGCAGTCAAGCCGTCGTGGTGGAGGGCTGTGACCACGGCCGCGGGGTCCTGGCCCTCCGGCACCTCGTAGTCGAGGGTCGGCACGGCAGGGTCCGACATCTCCTCAACGGCCTGTCGCTGGCGCTTCATCCACGGCACGACAAGTAGAAGCACGGCTGCGACCGCCAGCAGCAGCAGAGCCGCGAAGATCAGACCCGGCAGCCCAGCGCCACCCATCAGTTCCCTCCTCGCATCGGGGACTCATCCGGTGCCCACGGCCCCGCCGATCCATGCGGCCAGCCGCGGCTCAGTGATGGTTCGCCCGGACATTGTCAGCCGCGAGCTCGACCGTCCGGCTGATCCGGCGCAGACGGGTCTCGGGCTTCTTCGCGGCGCCGATCCACTCGAGGATCAGGCGCTGCGACGAGGGCGGGAACGCCGCGAAGTTCGACGCCGCCGCAGCGTTGCCGTCCATGAGCACCTGCAGGTCCGCAGGCATTCCATCCGACGCCGCCTGCCAGGTGCCGGTCTCCTTGGCGAGGTCGATCATCGCCTGCCCGGCCTCGGTCATGAATCCCTGCTCGATCAGCCGCTCGGCCCGCTCCCGGTTGACGGCGCTCCAGGTGCTCTTGGGCCGGCGCGGGGTGAACCGGAGCCGCGAGCTGCCGGCGTCGTGCTTCTGGTGCAGCCCGTCGATCCAGCCGAAGCAGAGGGCCAGCTCCATGGCCTCCTCGATCCGGATGCCCGGCACGCCGCTGTTCTTGTGCTGGATCACCAGCCACGCCTCGGTCTCGGACTGGGAGTTGGCGGCGAGCCACTCGCGCCAGGCCTCGACGCTGCTTCCGTTGACGACGGTCACGTCAGGCACCGACCTTCTCGACCACGTCGAGATAGTGCTGGTTGTACATGACGCCGAGCAGGTTGCCGAACGGGTCGATGACCGACGCAGTGACGAATCCCGGGCCGCGCTCCATCACGGGCTGGTGCACGGTCGCGCCGAGAGCCTGCAGCCGCTCGAAGGCGGCCGCGACGTCGTCGACCGCCCAATAGGTGATCGCGCCGCCCGACCGGTCCTCCGGTGCGTACTTACCGTCGATGAAGCCGAGCTCGTGCTGGAAGTCGCCGATCCGGAACTCGACGTACGCCGGCGCCCCGTCGATCTCGCGGACGAAGTAGGGCTCGATGCCGAGGAGCTCGGTGTACCAGGAGATCGCGGCCGACAGGTCGTCGGCGAAGAAGTTGACGGTGGTGAGTCCTCGCAGCATGGTGACCGCCTTTCGTGGTGTTCGCTGGGTCGTCGGTAGGTGACAACTTCAATGCTCCGACCTAAAGTGCTCATCAACTGATCACTTTGTGAGAGAAGTTGAGGACATGCGCGCAGACCGGCTCGTGGCCGCCCTCCTCTTCCTCCAGCAGCGGGGGCGGGTGACTGCCGCCGACCTGGCCGACGAGCTCGAGGTGTCGGTCGCGACCGCCCGCCGCGACCTCGAGGCGCTGTCGGCTGCCGGCATCCCCGTCTATCCGCAGGCCGGCCGGGGCGGCGGCTGGTCCCTTGTCGGCGGCGCCCGCACCGACCTCACCGGCCTGTCGGCCACCGAGACCCAGGCGCTGTTCCTGCTCGTCGGCCCGGCCGCGTCGGTCTCCGGGGAGGCCAAGACCGCGCTGCGCAAGCTGGTGCGCGCCCTTCCCCAGACCTTCCGCGCCGACGCGGAGGCGGCCGCGAGCGCCACGATGACCGATCGCACGAAGTGGAGCGGGGTCGACCGTCCTCGCCCCGAGCTGGTCGACCTGCTCCAGACCGCTGTGGTCCGTCGCCGGAAGGTGCGGCTCACCTACACCAACAGCGCGCGAGAGCGCTCCGTCCGGCTGGTCGAGCCGTGGGGCCTCGTCGACAAGGACAAGATCTGGTACCTCATCGCCGGCACCGAGCGCGGCCAGCGCACGTTCCGGCTCGACCGGGTGGTCGAGGCCGAGCCGACCGACGAGCCCGCCGAGCGCCCGGACGACTTCGAGCTCGAGGCCGCCTGGCAGCGGGTGGTCGGTGAGGTCGAGCAGAAGCGGTCGCGCACCTGGGCGACCCTGCTCATCGAGACCAGGTTCGTGCCGATCCTGCGCGACCACTTCGGCCGCCACTGCCACACCGAGGCCGAGCTCGACGACGGGCGCAGCCGGGTGCGCGTGGCGGCACCGACTCCCCGCGACATCGCCCGCAACCTGGCCGGCTGGGGGTCGATGGTCGAGGTGCTCGAGCCGGCGTCGGTCCAGGCCGAGCTGGCCCGGATCGGCACCGAGCTGGGGCCGCTATGGTTAGCCAACCCTAAATACCCGAAGGAACCATGAAACGCGCGCCGATCCTCCTTGCCCTGACCCTGATCACCACATTTGCCGCTGCGGGCTGCAGCAACGAGGACGACGGCCCGTCGATCGTGGTCTACAACGCCCAGCACGAGCAGCTGATCGAGGAGCTGGCCCCGGCGTTCACGGAGGAGACCGGCATCGAGGTCGAGCTGCGCAACGGCAAGGACCTCGAGCTGTCGGCGCAGCTGGTCGCGGAAGGCGATGCGTCCAAGGCCGATGTCTTCCTCACCGAGAACTCCCCCGCGATGTCGCAGGTCGAGAGCGAAGGCCTCTTCGCGAAGCTGCCCGGGTCCGCACTGTCGCCGATCCCGGCTCAGTTCCGGCCCACGAGCGGTCTGTGGACCGGGTTCGTCGCCGCTCGACAGTGCTCGTCTACAACACCGACCTGGTGGAGGAGTCTGAGCTGCCCGCCTCGATCATGGATCTCGCGAACCCGGAGTGGGCCGGGCGGATCTCGTTCTCGCCAACCGGTGCCGACTTCCAGGCGATCGTGGCGGCCGTGCTCGAGCTCGAGGGCGAGGACGCCACCCGGGCGTGGCTCGAGGGCATCAAGGACAACGGCACCGTCTACGACGGCAACAACGTCGTGCTCGAGTCGGTCAACGCCGGCGAGTCCGAGGTCGGGATCATCTACCACTACTACTGGAACCGCGACCAGGCCGAGTCGGGCGAGGTCAGCGACAACAGCGCGCTGTACTTCTTCCGTGACCAGGACCCCGGCGCCTTTGTCAGCGTCTCGGGCGCCGGTGTGCTCGCCTCGAGCGACAAGAAGGACGAGGCAGAGCAGTTCGTCGAGTTCCTCACCAGCGAGACCGGTCAGCAGGGCTTGGCCGACAGCTACGCGCTGGAGTACCCCCTCAACCCGGCCGTGACGCTGGACCCGCCCGTCGAGCCGTTCGACTCAGCTGGAGCCTCCGCGTTGTCAACGTCTCCGACCTGGACGGCCAGGCCGTCGTCGACCTGATGACCGAGGTCGGCTTCCTCTGACCATGACCACCACGCGCGTCGCCTTCTCGGGCCGCCCCGCGAGACCGACTTCCTGCTCCACGCCGCCCCGCTCTGCGGCGGGGCTGGTCGTGGCCGTGCTGTGCCTGGTGCCGCTCGGGTACGTCGTGGTGTCCGTCGTCCGACCTCGGGCCGCGGGCGGCCCTCGACTTCCTGGTCCGGCCGCGGATCGGCGAGCTGCTGTGGAACACCACCCGGCTTGCTCGTCGGCGGGGTCGCGCTCAGCGCGGCGCTCGGCGTCGGCTGCGCGTGGATCGTCGAGCGCACCGACGTACCCGGCTCGCGGGTGGTGGCACGCCGTGATGTGCGCACCGCTCGCGGTGCCGGCGTTCGTCAACGGCTACGGCTGGGTCTCGACCACCCACGCGGTGCAGAGCTACTGGGGCGCGGTGCTGGTGGTCAGCCTCTCCTACTACCCGCTGGTCTACCTTCCGACCGTAGCGGCTCTGCGTCGGCTCGACCCGAGCCTGGAGGAGGTGAGCACCTCGCTGGGCAACGGGCCGGTGGCGACGTTCGGCCGGGTGGTGCTGCCTGCCATCAGCACCGGCGGTCCTGGGCGGGTCGCTGCTGGTCGGGCTTCATCTCCTCGCCGAGTACGGCGCCCTGCAGCTGCTCAACTACCCGACCCTGACCACGGCGATCCTGGAGCAGTACGGCACCGCCTTCAACGGCCCGCAGGCCACTCTGCTGGCCGCGGTGCTGGTGGCCTTCTGCCTCGGGCTGCTCGGGCTCGAGCTGCTGCTGCGCCGCCGCCGCGTCCACTCCCGGGTGGGACCCGGCGCGAACCGTCCGGCCGAGCGGATCAACCTCGGCCGACGGCGCCCGCTTGTGGTCGCCGTCCTGCTCGGACTGTCTGCGCTGTCGCTCGGAGTGCCGTTGGTGAGCCTGGCCCGGTGGCTGATCCGCGGATCCTCGACGGCGGTCGACCTCGGTGAGCTGACCGCGGCCACGACCACCACGCTCGGCCTGGCGTTCGTGGCCGGGCTGGTTGGCGACCGCTGCCGCGCTCCCGGTGGCCTGGCTCGCCGTCCGCCACCGAGGGTGGGTGACCACACTGGTCGAGCGAAGCACCTACACGACCAGCGCGTTGCCGGGCATCGTGGTCGCGCTGGCCCTGGTCACCGTCTCGATCCGAGCGCTGCCGGGCATCTACCAGACGCTGCCGCTGCTGGTGCTCGGCTACGTGATCCTGTTCCTGCCCCGGGCGCTGGTCAGCGTCCGGTCGACCCTCGAGCTGGCACCGCCCGGTGCTCGAGGACGTCGCGCGCTCGCTCGGCTGCACCGGGCCGCGCGCGGCCGCCCGGGTGACGTTCCCGCTGATCCTCCCGGGGCTGGGCGCGGCTGTAGCCCTGGTGTCCCTGGCGGTCTCGACGGAGCTGACGGCGACCCTGCTGCTGTCGCCGATCGGCACATCCACGCTCTCGACCGAGTTCTGGTCGAAGGCCTCGTCGGTGGCGTACGGCGCCGCGGCCCCGTACGCGCTGGCTCTGATCGTGCTCTCGATCCCCGCCACCTGGCTACTGAGCCGGGTCACGGTCGGAGCAATGCGATGACCGCGCTGGACGTGATCGGGCTGCACGCTGTCGTTCGGGGCGCAGGCTGTGCTGACCGGCGTCGACCTGAAGGTCGAGGAGGGCGTGACCGCCGTGCTCGGGTCGTCGGGGTGCGGCAAGACCACGCTGCTCCGCGACCATCGCCGGCTTCCTCGACCCCGACGAGGGCTCGATCGCTGCTCGGCGGCCGGTCGATGGTCGGAGCGGGGCCGGTCGGTGCCCTCGCGGCAAGCGCGACATCGGCTACGTGCCCCAGGAGGGCGCGCTCTTCCCGCACCTCGACGTCGCGCGCAACATCGCCTTCGGGCTTCCGCGCGAGCAGCGGCGGGGCGTCGGCGGCCGCGTCGCCGAGCTGCTCGAGCTGGTCGAGCTGCCCCGAGACCTGGCCCGGCCGCTATCCCGCACCAGCTCTCCGGCGGCCAGCAGCAGCGGGTCGCCCTGGCCCGCGCGCTGGCGCCACGCCCGTCGCTGGTGCTCCTCGACGAGCCGTTCTCGTCCCTCGACGCCGGGCTCCGCGAGGAGACCGGCCGCGCGGTGGTCCGGGCGCTGCAGGCCAGCGGCGCCGCCGGCGTACTCGTCACCCACGACCAGGGCGAGGCGCTCTCGCTGGCCGACCAGGTTGCAGTCATGGCCAACGGCCGGTTCCTCCAGGTAGACGCCCCGCGCCAGATCTACCTCTCCCCCGCCGACGAGCGGGTCGCGGGGTTCCTCGGCCACGCGGCGCTGCTGCCCGGCGACCTCGTCGACGGGTGCAGACGGCACGCTGATGGCGAGCTGCGTGCTCGGAACAGTGCCGGTGCGCGGCCGCGTCGAGTCCGGCCCGGTGATCGCTGGCGATCCGTCCGCGAGCAGCTCCAGGTGCGTGCCGGCCGGCGCTGTCGGCGGCGTCGACGCTGAGGTGGTCGACGTCAGCTTCTTCGGCCACGACGCGACGATCCGCGCGCGCGTCAGCGGATACGCCGGCACCGTGACCGCCCGCACGCCGGCCAACGCGGTGCCTCGCGCCGGCGACCGGGTCCGGCTGGGCCTGATCGGCGAGGCGCTGTGCTTCGCCCCGCGGAGGCGCGCGATGAGGCGACCGCCCGACCCGTCCGAGGCCACCACCGATCCTGTTCCTGCTCGGCGGCGCGCCGGGCGACCCGGCCCTGATCGCGGGCGACGGGACGCGTGACCTACGCCGAGCTCGCGCGAGGCGGTGCGCGACGCCGCGCCGCTCGAGCTCGGCACCGCCCGCCGTCTGCGTGCTGCTCGAGGCGGCCAACGACGTGGCGACCGTGGTCACCTACCTGGCCGCGCTCGTCGGCCCGCCATCCGGTGCTGGTCGTCGGCCGCCGGCGACGCGGAGCGCCAGGCCGACATCGTCCGCACCTACGCGCCCGGCAGCCCGGCCACGACCTGCACCCCGAGCTGGCGCGTGCTGCTCTCGACGTCCGGCTCGACCGGCTCCCCCAAGCTGGTCCGGCTCTCCCGCGCCAACATCGAGGCCAACGCGCGCAGCATCGCGGCGTACCTCGACCTGCGTCCGACCGACCGCGCGATGACCTCGCTCCCGCTCCACTACTGCTACGGCCTCTCGGTCCTGACCAGCCACCTGGTCGCCGGCGCCTCCGTCGTGCTGACCGACCTCTCGGTCGCCGACGAGTGCTTCTGGGACCTCGCGCGCGTCCACTGGCGCCACCGAGCTTCGCCGGCGTGCCGTACACGTTCGACCTCCTCGACGCGAGCGACTTCGCCGACCGCGACCTGCCGCAGCCTGCGCTACGTCACCCAGGCCGGCGGACGGATGGCCCCCGAGCAGGTCACCCGCTACGCCGAGCTCGGGCGCCGCCAGGGGCTGGGAGCTGTTCGTGATGTACGGGCAGACCGAGGCCACCGCCCGGATCGCCTACCTGCCGCCGGCGATGGCGGCCGAGCGCCCTACGTCGATCGGCGATCCCGGTGCCGGGCGGTGAGCTCCGGATCGACCCGCTGCCCGAGCAGCATCGACCCGGACGTCGGCGAGCTCGTCTACACCGGCCCCAACGTGATGATGGGCTACGCCGAGCACGTCGACGACCTGGCGCGCGGGCCCGAGACCCCCGAGCTGCGCACCGGCGACCTGGCCCGGCAGGCCGACGACGGCCTGTTCGAGATCACCGGGCGGCTCGAACCGCTGCGCCAAGGTCTTCGGTCTGCGGGTCGACCTCGACCGGCTGGAGCGGCAGCTCGGCGAGACCGGGTCCGACGGCCAGCGTGGTCGCCCATCGACGAGACGTCTGCACGCGTTCGTCACCCAGCCTCGGCTGCTGACGCCGAGTCCGCGAGCAGGTCGCCCGGCTCGCGTCGGTGCCGCCTGGGGCCGTCCGCGCCCATCGGGTGGAGAGCATCCCGCGGACCGAGCGCCGGCAAGTGTGACTACGCCGCCCTCGCCCACCACGCAGCGGCCTCGCGGAACCCTCGCCGAGGCCACGACCAGTCGACCTCGGTCCGCGACCTCTACGCCGTCGCCCTCGGTCGCACCGACATCGCCGACACCGACACGTTCACCAGCCTGGGCGGCGACTCCCTCTCGTTCGTCGAGGTCTCGACCCACCTGGCCCGCTACCTCGGTCACCTGCCGCGTGACTGGCCGCACCTGAGCATCGGCGAGCTGGACCGCGACGACCCGCCGCCGGCGGCGGTTCACAACCCCCGTCGAGATCGGCGCGATGCTGCGGGCCGCTCGCCATCCTGATGGTGGTCCTCACCCACACCGATGTCTGGATGATCCCGGGCGGCGCCCACATCCTGCTCGTCGTCGCCGGCTTCAACCTCGCCAGGTTCACGCTCAGGGTGGCCGGCCGCCGCGAACGCATCCGCAGGATCCTGGCGTCGCTCGCTGGCGGTCGTCGTACCCGCATCCGCCGTGGATAGCTGGCTGTGCCCTGGTCACCGGCGACTACCGGATCACGACCGCGTTCTACCTCAACGGGCTGGTCGGCACCGACGGGTGGAGCAACGACTGGCAGTTCTGGTTCCTCGAGGCGCTGGTCTGGGCCTACCTCGGGCTGGCTGCGCTGTTGGCCGTGCGCCGGCTGGAGAATTGGCAGCGGCGCGCACCCGTTCGCCTCCGCGATGGTCGTGGTCGGGGTGGCGCTCCTCGCCCGCTATCTCTTGGTCGGGATCGACGCACAGCGGCACGGAGAAGTACTCGCTCGCCGTGGTGCTCTGGGTGCTGGCTCTCGGCTGGGCCGCCGCCGAGGCCCGGACCGCATCGGCAGCGCGCGCTGGTCGCGGCTGACCGCCGCCGGTCGGGCTGCTCGGCTTCTTCGGCGACCTCCAGCGCGAACTGGTCGTGGCCGCCAGCGTGGCGCTGCTGTTGTGGGCTCGGCCGGTGCCTCTTCCCGGGATGCGTGGCCGGGTCGGTGCAGGTCGTCGCTTCAGCCAGCCTGTGGATCTACCTGACCCACTGGCAGGTCTACCCCGACCTCGAGGCCGCCGGTCATGCGCCGGCCGCGATCCTGGCGTCGGTCGTGGTCGGCGTCGGTGCCATGGTAGGCGGGTGACGGGCTCCTAGTCGGAAACCGGCCCCTCGTAGGGCACCTCGGTGTGCCAGTCGTCCTCGGGCTGGCGGGACGCGGCGATGAGCGCCTCGGCGACGAGGTCGGGCGTGAACGGCCCCGTCCTGCCCAGCGAGCCGCGCACGGTCACGGTCACGACCCGGATCCCGTCGGGCTCCAAGGTGGCGTCGAGGCTTCGCACGAGGTTACGTACGCCGGCTTTCTGCACGCCCAGCGACGCGGCCCCGGGCGACGGCTGGTCGGCCGCCATGCTCCCCGTCACGGTCACCCTGCCGCCGCTGCGCATGAACTTCCGCGCCGCCTGCACCGCCGTCAGTAGCGCGCCCACTCCCAGCGCGACATCGGCGAGCAGCTCGGCTGCGGTCAGCTCCATCGGGTTCTTGCCCGTGAACGCGCTCGGGTTGAAGTGCAGCAGGTCGACGCTGCCGAGCCGCTCCCCCAGACCCGCGATGGCCTCGGTCGCGGCGACGGCGTCGGTCACGTCGGCCACGACCCACTCGACCGTCGCGCCTGCGTCGCGGCACTCGGCGCTCAGGGTCTCGAGCACCTCGGTGTCGACGCCGACCAGCCCGACGTCGTAGCCCTCGCGCGCGAGCGAGCGGGCAAGTGACCCGCTCACCCCTGGACCGGCACCCACGACGATGACGCCTCGATCGCTCATGAGCCCACGATAGAGATCTGGTCAGCCGTAGTAGGGCTTGGCGTACCAGATCGTGCGGTGGCTCCAGTCGCCCGGACCGCGCCGGCGTCCGGAGCAGACCAGGATCGCCAGCCTCGGCGCCCCGGTCGTGGAGTAGTAGGGCGGGTAACCCCGGTCACCGGAGACCTGGAACCGCCGCGTCACCTGGTAGCAGAGCCGCTGGCCGTCGGCTCCGAGCACGACGATCAGCTGGTCGACGTGGAGCTCACGCAGCAGGCGGTTGCCCAGGGCCGAGCCGTCGGGATAGGTGTGGGCGTTCAGCTTCACGTTGCCGCGGTGCATGCCCGGCCGGATGTTCGCCGGCTTGTCCCACGCGAACTGCCACTTGCCGCGGTCCGTCAGCGGCGGGGTGCGCGGGACGCCGCGCCGGTCTCGCTTGAGCGCGAGCACCGTGGACGCCTTGAGCACGCCGGGCATCTGCACGACCTTGGGCGCGAACGCCCGGTCCGGCTCGGGGCAACGATCCGGGACCGCTGGGTACGCCGACGGCATCAACGGCTGCGCGACGCCACCTACGGCGACGAAGAACGACGCCAGCAGGAGGCCCGCCACGAACATGCCGGGCACGCGCCCCGAACGGATCGACAGACGTCGACCGAACTCTGGCGGGCTGGTGCGATGCAGCATGAGGGAGCCTTTCTACGTACCAGACAAACGCTCCTGCGGCGACGAAGTTACGTCGGTCACAGTCGGGCCGCTCGCGTAGCTGCTTGCTGGATTCACCTCTCAGCAAGCACTGCGTCTGGCAACCTTGCGTCGTGCAAGCCCGTCCCCCCGCTCGCGGCCAGCTGGTCGAGCACGTCCTCGTCATCGAGGGTGACTGGCCACATGTCGCCAGCGTGCTTGCGAGCATGGACATGGTGACGGTGCGCAGCACCAACGCCAGCCACGTCCTCTTCACGCTCCCGAGCGGCGCCGCGGCCGTCGCCCGCCCGGACGAGAACGGTCTGCACGTCGAGGTGATCGTCAAGGACGCCACCGGCGGGATCGCCACTCGCGTGCTCGCGACCAAGCTGCGCTCGGTGCTCGAGTACGAGATCCGGCTGCAGCAGGAGCCGGAACCCGCCTGACGCCCTAGCCCGGCGGCGTACGCCGCGGCGCGGGGCGGGTGGGGTCGTCGCCGGCGCGTTCGACCTCGTCGGGCACCACGGTCGGCTTCCACTTGGCCCAGACCAGGAAGATCGCGGACACCGCCGCCAGCCCGAGGCCGGTCCACAGGTTGGCGTTGACACCGCCCGTCTTCTCGGGCGCGGTGTCGGCGAAGATGCCGGCGAGCAGGAGGGCGATCCCGTAGATGCCGAGCAGGGCTCCGATGATGTTGCGGATGTCGAAGATGCCGGCAGTGTGCTTGCTGTCGCTCACGACGTACCTCTCAGAAGGCCAGGTTGAGGATGATCACGAGGCCGAGGGCGATGCCGGCCAGGGGCAGGGTGCGTTGGTACCACGGCAGGGCCGCCTCGTCGGGGTCCACCAGGTCCTCGCGCGGTGTCTCGGAGTAGACCAGGCCGCGGAGCTCCTCGGACGTCTTCGGCTTCGTGGCGAGCGAGACCACGATGCTGATGGCGATGTCGACCACGAACGCCGCACCCGCCGCCAGGAACGCCGCTCCCTGGCCGCCGACCCCGATCACGCCCTGGCTCGCGGAGCCGAACGTGTCCTCGCTGAGGAAGGCCACCGTCATCGCAGCCAGGGTGCCGGAGACCAACCCGACCCAGCCCGCCGTCGCGGTCATCCGCTTCCAGAACATGCCGAGGATGAACGTCGCGAACAGCGGTGCATTGAAGAATCCGAACAGCGTCTGGAGGTACTCCATGATGTTCGAGAAGTTGCTGGCCAGCCGGGCGGTGAAGATGGCGATCACGGTCGCCCCGACGGTCGCGATCCGCCCGATCCGCAGGTAGTAGTCATCGTCGTTGTCCTTGCGGATGTAGCGCTGCCACAGGTCGTAGCTGAAGACCGTGTTGAACGCCGAGATGTTGGCCGCCATGCCGGCCATGAACGCCGCCAGCAGCCCGGCGATCGCCAGGCCGAGCAGGCCGTTCGGTAAGACGTCGCGCATCAGCAGCAGCAGCGCGTCGTTGTAGGCGACACCCTCCCCCGAAGCCCCACCGGACGGTGTCCCGCCGCCCTTGAGGTCGACCATCTCGCTGACCAGCACCGCCGCGATCATGCCGGGCAGGATCACGATGAACGGCACGAACATCTTCGGGAAGGCCCCGATGATCGGGGTCTTCCGGGCCGCCGAGATCGAGTTGGAGGCCATCGCCCGCTGCACCTCGACGAAGTTGGTGGTCCAGTAGCCGAACGACAGCACGAACCCGAGACCGAACACGATGCCGATCACCGACAGCAGCTCGGAGTCGAAACCCGACAGCGCCTGCCCCGGCCACGAGTTGAGCTGCTGGTCGGCCGGAGCGACCGCGGCCGAGCCGGGGGCGTTGTCGGCGAAGTCGGTGATCTTGTCCTGCAGGCCGCCCCAGCCGCCGACCCGGTGCAGGCCGATCAGGGTCAGCGGCAGCAGCGCGGCCACGATCACGAAGAACTGCAGCACCTCGTTGTAGATCGCCGCCGACAGGCCGCCGAGGGTGATGTAGGACAGCACGACGGCAGCGGCCACGATCAGCGCGACCCACAGCGGCCAGCCGAGCAGCGCGTGCACGATCGTGCCGAGCAGGAACAGGTTGATGCCGGCGATCAGCAGCTGGGCGACGGCGAAGCTGGTGGCGTTGACCAAGTGCGCACCGGTGCCGAACCGGCGCAGCATGAACTCCGGGACCGAGCGCACCTTGGAGCCGTAGTAGAACGGCATCATCACCACGCCCAGGAACAGCATGGCCGGGACCGCGCCCACCCAGAAGTAGTGGACGGTCGGTAGCCCGAACTCCGCTCCGCTGGCCGACATGCCCATGATCTCGACGGCGCCGAGGTTGGCCGAGATGAACGCCAGACCGGTGACCCAGGCCGGCAGCGACCTGCCGGACAGGAAGAAGTCGATCGAGTCCGAGATCGAGCGTCTGGCCATCACGCCGATGCCGAGCACGAACGCGAAGTAGATAGCGACCAGTAGGTAGTCCAGCCAGTTGGCGTCGATCAGGGTGGCCATCGGCGACAGGGCCGGGAGGGGCGACATGTCCTGGGCGGTACCCCGACGCCCCCGGCGCGACACGCGACGCAGGTCCCGCGATCGCGGGCGGCTGCGGGATACAAAAGGTCAAGGCCCTGCGGAGTATGAGGTTGCGGGGACGTGAACGGGGCTCTGCCCCGGGTTGCGCACGGCGCCTAGGAAATAGGTGAGGCCCGGTCAAGTATGAGTTGACCGGGCCTCGTGTCTTCCGGACCGAAGTCCTTCCGACAGGGACAGTTCTACTCCGCCTCGGCGGCGCCGCGCAAGGGGTTCGCAGCCACAAAATCCGTGATCTCCTGAAGCAGCCTCGTCTTCACGTCCTCGGGTGCGAACGACGCCGCCACGGCCGCCCGCGACAGGTCCGCGACACCGGCCTCGTCGAGCCCCAGCAGGTCGGCCGCGATCTCGTACTCCTGGTTGAGGCTGGTGCTGAACATCGGCGGGTCGTCGGAGTTGATGGTGACCGTCACACCGGCCTCGACGAACGTCGGCAGCGGGTGCTCGGCGAGAGAGGTCACCGCCCGGGTGGCGACGTTGGAGGACGGGCACACCTCGAGCGGGATGCCGTGCTCGGCCAGGTGCTGGAGCAGCGCGGGGTCCTGTGCCGACGAGGTGCCGTGCCCGATCCGCTCCGCTCCGAGCAGGCGTACGGCGTCCCACACCGTCTCGGGCCCGGTGGTCTCGCCGGCGTGCGGCACCGAGTGGAGTCCGGCCGCCCGAGCCGCCGCGAAGTGCGACTCGAACTGCGGCCGCGACACCCCCACCTCGGGTCCGCCGAGCCCGAAGCCCACCAGTCCCTCCGGCGCGTGGTCGAGCGCGTAACCGATGGTCGCGTCGGCCGACGGCACCCCGAACTCCCCCGGGATGTCGTAGATCCAGCGCAGCACCAGCCCGAAGTCGCGCTCGGCCGAGATGCGCGCGTCCTCGATGGCCTCCGTGTAGGCCTCGATCGGCACCCCCGCCATGACCGACGTGTACGGCGTACACGTCAGCTCGGCGTAGCGCAGCGACTGGCCCTCGGCCATCTCGCGGGCGACCTCGTAGGTGAGGTAGCGGATGTCGTCCGGCGTGCGGATCAGGGCGACGACCGCGAGGTAGACCTCGATGAAGTGGCCGAAGTCGCGGAACTCGAAGAACGAACGCAGCGCGTCCGGGTCGGACGGCACCGTGCCGGGGTAGCGCTCGGCCAGCTCGCTGACGATCCGCGGTGACGCCGAGCCGACGTGGTGCACGTGCAGCTCGGCCTTCGGCAGTTTCGCGATGAAGTCGCCCAGTGACGGCGACGAGCTCACTGCAGCTCCTCCAGGAGCTCTTCGACCGAGCCGTTGAAGACGTCGCCGTCGAGGATGACGGTGGGGGTGCCGGTCACGCCTGCGGCCTCGGCCTCATCGGTGGCCTCCTTGGAGAAGTCGGTCTCGCCCTCCTCGATGCCAGGTCGTACGTCGGCCTCGACCGCGCCGGCCTCGACCGCCTTCTCCACCAGCCAGTCGGCGTCCGGGTAGGGCTCGTCGCCCTCCTCGGGCTGGTCGGCGAACAGCAGGTCGTGGAACTCCTTGGCGACCTCGGGCCCGGACTCGTCCAGCACCACGCCGAACGCGCTGGCCGCGCGTGCGGAGTAGTCGCCCAGCCGGTCGAGCAGGTTGAACGGCCGGTAGTCGACGTAGACGTTGCCGTCATCGGCCAGCTGCTGGAGCTCCTCGTTGGACTGCGCCTCCAGCTGACCGCAGCCGGGGCAGAGGAAGTCCTCGTAGATGACCAGCTGGTGGTCCGCGTCGGGGTCGCCGATCGTGACGCCGTAGTCGCTGCCCCCGGCCGCGCTGGCCTCGACGTCGCTGCCCCGGCTGATCAGGATGCCGACGACCACCAGGCCGGCCAGCACCAACGCGACGACGCCGCCCGTGATCAGGTTGCGGCGGCGTTCGCGCGCTCGCTGCTCCCGCAGCAGCGCGGCCGCCCGCTCGGCGCGCTCCGCGGCCTTGTTCTTCTTGGTGGACATCAAACGCCTTCTCTGTCGTCGGTCAGGTTGTTGTCGAGTTCCGCTTCGAGGTCTTCCTGCGTCCGCCGGCGGAACAGCACGGAGTCGAGAGCCAGCCGCGTCTTGCGTTGCCAGACCAGGAAGCCGGAGAGGAGCAGCAGGCCGGCGTCGCGGGCGATCTCCCACGGGTAGTCCGAGGAGGCATCAGGGTTGGCTCCGCCGCCGCCGAAGCAGCCGCAGTCGATCTCCATCCCACGGGCCCAGACCGACGCGATCCCGATGATGAACGCCACGAACAGCAGGGCGGAGATCACGGCCGCGCCGCGGGTCAGGACGCCGAGGATGAGGGCCAGGCCGACCACCACCTCGAGGGCCGGCAGCAGGTAGCCCACCGTCTCCACGAGCGACGTAGGAAGCAGCTCGTAGGCCTTCACGGCAGCCACGCTGCCGTTGGGATCGGTGAGCTTCAGCGCGCCGGCAGCGATCCATACGCCGCCGACGACCAGCCTCGCCAGCAGGCCCAACCACTCCCTCACGGGGGTCACTCTAGACAGCAGCCCTGAGCGCGACCTGAGAGTTGGCAAGACCGGTGGGTAGGGTGGCAGACCGTGAGCGAAAGACTTGTCTGGATCGACTGTGAGATGACCGGGCTCGACCTGCGCGCCGACGCGATGATCGAGGTGGCGGCCCTGGTCACCGACTTCGATCTCAACGTGCTCGGTGAGGGCGTCGACCTGATCATCAAGCCCCCGGCGGAGGCCCTCGACCAGATGATTCCGTTCGTCCGGACGATGCACGAGACCTCCGGGCTGCTCGACGAGCTGGACACCGGCATCTCCCTCGCCGAGGCCGAGGCGCAGGTGCTCGCCTACATCAAGCAGCACTGCGCCGAGGGCAGCCGCCCGCCCCTGGCCGGCAACACCGTCGCCACCGACCGCTCCTTCATCGTGCGCGACATGCCCGACCTCGATGCGTTCCTGCACTACCGGATCGTCGACGTCTCCTCGATCAAGGAGCTGTCGCGGCGCTGGTACCCGCGCACCTACTTCTCCGCACCGGCCAAACGCGGCAACCACCGGGCGCTCGCCGACATCCAGGAGAGCATCGAGGAGCTGCGCTACTACCGCGAGACCGTCTTCGTCGCCGCGCCCGGACCGGACGCGGTGACGGCCAAGCAGGTCGCCGACCGGCACGGCGGCTCACTCACCGGGATCGCCGCCCCCGATTCCGGCGACACCGCCTGATCCGTCTACAATCTTCGATGGTCGTGGCTAGCGCCATGACCGACCTGGTGGGTATAGCTCAGCTGGTAGAGCGCCGCCTTGTGGTGGCGGATGTCGCGGGTTCAAGTCCCGTTACTCACCCCAGGCAAGCACTGCCCCGATCGGTACGCCGGTCGGGGCAGTCGCCGTCTCCGGCCCTCTTGGCAAAGTTTTCGGCGGTCGCGGTCATTCGTGGGACACGGCGTCCCAGGTATCAATAGCGTTCGCCCCGGTTGTTCGAGCGACCGCCCGCTCTCCCTCTTGCTCCCAAGCACTGCGGACGGCGGTAGTTTCCCTGACTAGGCCGCCCGACTGACTGCCCGCCGCCAAAGGCCTTGGCGGCGGGACCTTTCATTTCGCGCCGCCTCGATCACAGAGCCTGGGCCAGCCCCACCGCGAGGCCGGCCAGGGCGCAGGCTCCGAGCGTGCGCAGCACCGACCAGCGGAGCCGGAAGATCAGCACGCAGCCCAGGGCGGTGATGGCGAGCGCCGCCCACTGGATCGACTCGAGCTGTGGCACGTCGAAGCCGAACGGCCCGTCCGTCACGCGAGTGGTCTCGTCGAAGAGGGTGTGCAGCGCGAAGTAGAGCGCCAGGTTGGCTATCACTCCGACCACTGCTGCGGTGATCCCGGTCAGCGCGCTGGCCAGGCCGCGGTTGCCGCGCAGCCGCTCGACGTACGGCGCCCCCACCAGGATGAAGAGGAACGACGGCACGAACGTCACCCAGGTCACCAGCAGCGCCGCGATCAGCGCGGCTACCCAGGGGTCGAGGGACCCAGGGTTGCGGTAGGCCCCGACGAAGGCGACGAACTGGACGACCATGATCAGCGGTCCGGGAGTGGTCTCGGCCAGCGCCAGCCCGCGCACCATCTCCCCGGGCGCCAGCCATCCGTAGACGTTGACGGCCTGCTGCGCGACGTAGGCGAGGACGGCGTACGCGCCACCGAAGGTGACCACGGCCGCCCCTGAGAAGAACAGCCCCTGGTCCACGAAGATGCTGGACCGGCCGAACGCGACGCCGGCGAGGACCACCGGTGCCGCCCAGAGCACCAGGCCGATCGCCAGGATCGTCGCCGAGCGCCGAGCCGAGGGCCGCTCGGCGTGCAGGGCGTCGTCGCTGATCAGCGGCGCCGGGCCGTCGTCGGCCGCATCCGCCTTCGCCGTGGTGAGGGTCGGGATCGCCCTGCCCAGCAGCCAGCCGATCAGCGCGGCGACCGCGACCACGGCCGGGAACGGGACCGCGAACAACGTCAGCGCCAGGAACGAC
Source organism: uncultured Actinomycetota bacterium (assembly GCA_963769475.1). GTDB lineage: Bacteria > Actinomycetota > Actinomycetes > Propionibacteriales > Nocardioidaceae > Nocardioides. The sequence goes on from CAVYLX010000013.1 coordinate 49,678, forward strand.
GCCACCGCCAGCCCGACCAGGGCCGGGTGGGTGAGCCCTCTGCTCCCGAGCCGGATCAGCGCCTGGATCACGATCGCGATCACCGCCGGAGCGAGCCCGAGGAACACCGCCTCGACCAGGGTCGTGTCGCCGGCGGCGACGTAGATGCCTGACAGCACCAGCAGCGCGACGACGCCGGGCAGGACGAAGAGGATGCCGGCGACGAGCGCACCCTTGACCCCGTTGAGCAGCCAGCCGACGTACGTCGCCAGCTGCTGGGCCTCCGGACCGGGCAGCAGGGTGCAGTAGGACAGCGCGAACAGGAAGCGCTGCTGGCCGATCCAGCGCCGCTCCTCGACCAGGGTCCGCTGCATGACCGCGATCTGCCCGGCCGGGCCGCCGAAGGTCTGGAGCGAGATCGCGAACCAGGCCTTGGTGGCTTCGCGTAGCGGGACCACGTCGCGGCTCTGGGTGCTCACGGCGAGCATTCTTGCCGGGGGGTAGATCTGCCGTTTGATCGGTATTGAGCAGTGCCCCTTCTCTGACTAAAGTCAGAGAAGTGAGGCACACCGAGACGCTGCGCCGCTTCAACCGGACCTACACCCAGCGGATCGGCGCGCTGGACGAGTCGTTCCTCGGTCTGGGGATGCCGCTGCGCGAGGCCCGCCTGGTCTTCGAGATCGGCGCGACGGGGGCGTCGGTGCGCGAGCTGCGTGACCGGCTAGGCCTCGACTCGGGATACCTCAGCCGGCTGCTGCGTGCGATCGACGAGCGCGGGCTGGTCGAGGTCCGGCCCGACCCAGCGGATCGGCGGCGCCGGATGGTCACCCTGACGCGACGCGGCCGCGCGACGCTGCAACGGCTCGAAGAGCGCTCGGAGAGCCACGCCGAGTCGATGATCGAGCCGCTCACCGAGCGGCAGCGCGAGCGACTCTCCGAAGCCCTGTCCACTGCCGACCTGCTCGTCCGCGCCGCCACCGTCCGGCTGCTCGAGGTCGGCCCCGAGCACCCGGTGGCCGCCGACGCGGTGGGCCGCTACTTCGCGGAGCTCGACCGTCGCTTCCCCCACGGCTTCGACCCAGGCCCACCGGACACCCAGGGCACCTACCTGGTGGCGACCAGCGACGGGCGCCCGGTCGCCTGTGGAGGCGTGCTCGACCTCGGCGACGGAGTCGCCGAGATCAAGCGGATGTGGGTCCACCCCGACTGGCGGGGCGCCGGCCTCGGCTCACGGCTGCTCGGTGACCTCGAACAGCTCGCAGCCCGCCTCGGGCACGACGTCGTACGCCTCGACACGAACGGCACGCTCACCGAGGCGATCGCGATGTACGGGCGCGCCGGCTACGCACGGATCGAGCGCTACAACGACAACCCCTACGCCGAGGCGTGGTTCGAGAAGGACCTCTGACTCAGGCCCGGTGGCTCCCCCCGGTGCCATCGGCGCCGCGTCGGTCGACGTCAGGATCCAGCCGGTCCGCCTCCCGAATCAGGTGCTCCTGTCCCGCCTCCTCCGCGGCCAGACGTTGCTGCTCCTGCTCGGCCTGCTGGTCGGCGCGCTGGGCTTCCGCGCGCGCCAGGCTGGCCCTCGCCTCCGCCTCCTCGGCCCGCAGCTGGGCGTCGGTGACGTCGGGTCCGGTCGCGGTCGCCTGCTCGCGCAGCTCCGCGGCCTGCTCCCGTCGGCCCTCCAGCTCATGCTCCCGCTTCGTGCGTAGAGCCATCACCACCACGGCGGCCATTGCCAGTACGGCGGCCACGGCAACGATGATCCAGATCAACGTGTCGGTGTCCACGAGACCTCCCTCCAAGGTTCTCCCTTACCTAAGAGATACCCCGAATGCGTCAAAACTGCACCCGGTCCGCCTGGAACTGCTCGCGCGTGTAGAAGATGAGCGTGGCCGGCTTCTTCTCGAGCTCGACCATGCCGGCCCGGTCCATGCTCCGAGAGTCGACCAGGCGCTGCATCTTGGTGTTGCGCGCATCGGGCTCGCCGACGATCCGGCTGACGGCGGGATCAGCGAACACGAACGTGCCGACGCAGTCGATGACGGCGGCGGTCAGGCCCGGCACCGGTGTGTCGCTCGGACCCATCAGCAGGTGGAAGCCGAGGTCGCCGTCCCGCACGTCGTAGTGCTTCCCGATCTCCTCCGCGCGCGGGTCGTAGGTCTGGAAGAGGGCGACCGGACTGTCGGAGAGCAGCACGAGGTACGCCGCGTGGGTGTCCTGTGCGTCGATCCACTGGTAGACCTCGCGGACCTCGTCGACCGTGTAGTCGCTCATCATCCAGAACCTGGCTCGCTCCTGGGTCACCCAGCTGTGGATCAGGCCGGCCTCCTGGGCCGGGTCGAGCAGCCGCATGGCCAGGTCGAGGTCGGTCATGGGCGCTCCTCCGTGAGCTGGTCCCAGTCGGTGACGAGCGGCACCAGCTCGCCGGCGGCCCAGAGGGGCAGCTGGTCGAGGTGGTGGGCGTGGTCGGGGTGGCCGTCGGCGCCGAGCGGGACCACCCAGCCGCTGGCCCGGCGGTCGGAGAGGTCCCAGACGTAGCGGGCCACCGACCCGCGGTAGGCCTCGTCGGTGACGCCGGGCAGCGAACCCGTGCAGCGCACGCAGTCGCCGTCACCGTCGACCGGCAGCAGCGGCAGCTCGGGCGGGGTGAGCCCGACGCCGTCGAACGCGTGGATCGGGGTGGCGACGTGGGTCGCGCCCCAGGTCGCCGGGTGGTCGCGGCTGTCGTCGAGCGCGAGCCTGGCCAGCTCACGCACGTCGATGCCGTACGGCGTGCCGGCCGCCACGAGACTCGGCAGGGCCAGCCCGATGTGGGCGGTCACGTCGAGCCAGGGTCCGTGGAGCAGGTCGGCGATCGGCTCGTGCAACGGCGCGAAGACCGGCTCGGCCGCGATCCGGCGTACGAACGCGTTGCGCCAGGCGGCGTACCGTGCGGCGTCGGCGGAGCCGGCGTCCATCCGGCCGTCCCAGTCGTCGAACTCCCCCGGCACCAGCCCGCGCAGCAGCGCGACCGTCGCGAGGAGGGTGTCGTTGTGAATCGCTCCGAAGTCGGCCGGGGTGAGGTCGTCGCGACCGTCGAGGAGCGCGTGGATGCGATCGGCGCGGTACGCCGGCGCGAAGTCGGCGCCGACCAGGTCACTCTCGGGGCCGCGCCGCTCGTTGGCGGTCACGACCTGGCCGTCGGCGGGGATCTCGGCGCGGTTGGGGCCGTGCCAACCGGTCCACTCCTCGCCCTCTCGCAGGGGGATGCGCCCGGCGAGGCGGTAGCGAACCGCGCCGTGGCGGTCGGCGATGACGGCGTTGTTGACCGGCTCGACCCAGGCGTCGAGTGCGCGGTCGACGTCGTCGACGGTGCGCGAGCGGAGCAGCGGCAGCAGGGCGTTGAACCCCAGGTCGCCGAGGACCGTCGAGGCACCGCTGAAGCTGAGCCCGTCGGTGAACACCGGGCCGCGCTCGGTCACCTCGACCACGACCTCCTCGGGCCCGCCGTCACGGACCTCGATCGTCTCGGACCACGACTCCACGACCGGGCCGGCGTCGTGCACGTCCTGGTAGTCGCCCATCGCGTTGGTGATCGCCCAGGCCACGTCGCCCGCATGCGCGAAGTGCTGTACGCCGGGCACGCCGGCGAACGTGAAGCCCGCGACGTCGAACTCGTCGCACGCGAGCCGGATCTGGAGGTAGACGCCGGGCGACTCGATCACCCGGTGCGGGTCGCCGCCGATCAGCGGCTGCCCGCTGGCGGTGCGGCCGCCGCCGACAGCCCAGGCGTTGCTGCCACTGGAGACCGGACCTTCGTGGGAGAGCAGCGCCGCGTCGTCGCCCAGCACTGCCCGGGCCCGCCGCTCCCACATCTCGGTGCCCAGGCTCGCGAAGAGGAGGTGCTGCGCGTGGAACGTCGCGAGCGGCATCCACTCCGGCCAGGGCTGCGGCTCGATGCCGAGGGTGGCCAGCTCGGGCGCGTCCGCGTGCAGGCCGGCGTTGACCCCGTCGACGTACGCCGCGACGAAGGCAGTGGTCTCCTCGTCGAGCACGTCGTGGGCCCGGCGGGCGGTGTCGGCCAGCAGCGACCGTCGCGCGAAGCGGTCCCACGGCAGGCCGGCCTCGCCGAAGATCTCGGCGGTGGTGCCGGTGGCCCGACGCCGGAGCCACTCCAGCTGCCACGCGCGGTCGCGCGCGACGACCTCGCCCTGTCCGTGGGCGAGGTCGAGGACCGTGGTGGCCCGGACGTGGGGGACGCCGTACGCGTCGCGGTAGATCCTGGCCATGGTTAGGTCACCCTAACCCGTGGCCATCGGCGTGACTCAGGCCGGGATGTGTCCGAAGTCGCCGCGCTGGAAGGCCTCGTAGGCCTCGAGCACCTCGGACTTGGTGTTCATCACGAACGGGCCGGCCCACGCGAGCGGCTCGCGGATCGGCTGGCCGCCGACCACGATCACGTCCAGCTTGGGCGAGCGACTCTCCTGTGACTTGTCGGCAGTGATGGTCAGGAAGTCGCCGGTGCCCATCACGGCCGACTGGCCGGTGTGGATCGGCTGTGCGGCGTCCGCGCCGGTGCCGACCGAGCCGCTGCCGTTGAGCACGTAGACCAGAGCGTTGAAGTCGACCGGCCAGGGCAGCTCGAGCTGCGCGCCGGGCTCGATGGTGGCGTGCACCAGCGACATCGGCGTGAACGTCGAGCCGGGGCCGGCGTGACCGTCGACGGTGCCGGCGATGACCCGGACCAACGAGCCGGCGTCGGCGGAGGTCAGCAGCTGCACCTCGCCCGAGCGGATGTCCTGGTACTTCGGGGCGTTCATCTTGGCGTCGCGCGGCAGGTTGACCCAGAGCTGGATGCCGTGGAACAGGCCGCCCTTCTCCACGAGCCACTCCGGCGGCGCCTCGATGTGCAGCAGGCCGGAGCCGGCCGTCATCCACTGGGTGTCGCCGTTGGTGATCGAGCCGCCACCACCGTGGGAGTCCTGGTGGTCGAAGACGCCGTCGATGATGTAGGTGACGGTCTCGAAGCCGCGGTGCGGGTGCCAGGGGGTGCCCTTGGGCTCGCCCGGCGCGTACTCCACCTCGCCCATCTGGTCCATCATCACGAACGGGTCGAGCTGCTGCAGGTCGATGCCCGCGAACGCGCGGCGCACCGGGAAGCCCTCCCCCTCGTAGCCCGTCGGTGCGGTGCTGATCTGCCACACCGGCCGCGGCTGGTCACCCAGTCCGGGCTCGCGCAGGCGGTCGAGGACAGTCAGGTCGTCAACGGTGATTGCGGGCATCTGGCCCACCCCCTTCGAAGTCACCTGCCCCAACGGTAGTTGAATGCTTGATATTCCGGGAGGAACCGCCTCGGAGCAGGGCATAGGGTCGATCAATGGACTACGACGTGGTCATCGTCGGGGGCGGCCACAACGGTCTGACCGCGGCCGCCTACCTCGCTCGGGCCGGGCTGTCGGTGCAGCTGCTGGAGCGTCTCGGCCACACTGGCGGCGGGGCGCTCTACTCACGCCAGGCCGCACTGCCACAGCAGCTGATCGACCAGCTCGGGCTCGATCTCGCCCTGACCTCCCAGCAGCCGGCGGGCACGCCCGAGTCGCTGGAGTTCTACGCCGAGGGCGCGCGGCTCACCGACGTCGTCGGTCCGACGCTGCTGGGCCCGCTGCCGCTCGAGCGCACGATCGCCGACCAGGTCGACGCCGACACCTGGCGCGACCTGGTCACCACTCCCCTGGGTGTCGCGATCGAGCGTCGCTTCGCCGATGACACGGTGCGGGGGCTGGTCGCGGCCAATGCGTTGAGAGGCACGTTCGCCTCGATGCACGACCCGTCGCTGATCCAGAACCGCTGCTTCCTCTATCACCTGGTCGGCGACGGCACCGGTGAGTGGAAAGTGCCGGTCGGCGGGATGAGTGCGGTCACCGACGCGCTGCATCGCGCGGCCCAGGAGGCGGGTGCTCAGATCGTCACCGGTGTCGGCGTCAGTGCCATCCGCTGCGGCGACGACTCCGCCGGAGCCGAGGTCAGCTACGACCACGACCACGGCTCGCACACGGTCTCCGCCAGGTTCGTGCTGGCGAACGTCGCGCCCTGGGTGCTGCGCATCCTGATGGGCGAGCCCGAGGATCCGGACTCCAAGCCCGAGGGCGCCCAGCTCACGATCACCTTCGTGCTCGACGAGCTGCCCGAGCTGCAGTCCGGCATCGACCCCGCGGTCGCCTTCGCCGGCACGATGCACCTCAACCAGGGCTATGACCAGCTCGAGACGGCGTACACACAGGCCGCGGCGGGTCAGATGCCAACGGCCCTGCCGGGCGAGCTCACCTGCCACGTCGTCGACGGGTTCCCGACGCTCACCTACTTCGGCCTGCACACTCCCGCTCGCCTGTTCGACGAGGACCCGGAGTCGACGAAGGCGCTGGCTGTCGGGCGGGCGACCGCCTCGATCGACCAGCACCTGGTGAAGCCGCTGAAGAAGCGGATCGTCCGCGACGAGGACGGCAAGCGCCGCATCGTGGCCAGGATCCCGCAGGACATCGAGCGCGACCTGGCCATGCCCGGCGGCCACATCTTCCACGGCGACCTGGACTGGCCGTGGGCTCCCAACCGGTCACTGCTCGACGCGCCGTCCGCGCGGTGGGGGGTGCAGACCGGCGCGGCCGCGGTGTTCCTGTGCGGCGCCGGCGCCCGTCGCGGGGGCGCGGTCTCGGGCCTGGGCGGCCACAACGCCGCCCAGGCCGTACTCGAGTCCCGCTAGCCCGCGCTCGACGATGCGACGGCGACCTGGACGTCGATCCCGGCGAGGTTGCCGAGCAGAGGTCCGCCCACGACGTGCAGACCCAGGACCGTGATGCCGTTGGCCGTGGCGATCTGCTCGTTGACCGTGATCGTGACGATGCCCAGGACCTTGTACTTCGTGTTGGGCGCTGCGCTCAGCTTGATCGGGATGCCGAGGACCTTCAGGTCGAGGACCTGCGAGCTCGCCGTCTTCACCGTCGGCCCGCCCGCCGGCCGCGTGGCTCGCGCTGACGCCTTGACTGCCGTCGCGGTGACCAGGCCGTTGAGCACGTTGACCCGCGCCGTGTTGTTGGTGTTGAGGACGTCAGCCGTCTCCGTCACCGGCAGCGACGTGGCCATCGAGGTGGACTCGATGGCGCCGAGGCTCAGGAGACCGGGGAGGTCGACGGCTGCGGTCGCGTTGGTGAGCGTGCGACCACCCGTGCCGCCGAGCGGCACCGTCGTCACCGCGGTCGCGCCGGAGTTGACGTTGACCGCTCCGAGCACGCTGGCCGCGATCTTGGTGCCGTAGGCGAAGCCGCTGACCGGAGTCACCGACAACGGGTCGACGAGGCCGAAGCCGACAGAGACCGGGTTGACCACGATGGTGCTCCCGATGGGCGCACCGCCCAGGCCCGTGAGCAGCTCGATCTTGATGGCCGAGCCGGTGACCCTGATGCCGGCCGCGGTCGTGTCCACGTTGCGCTCGTTGAGCGTGACCAGGGCGACACCCGGGATGCCGATCTTGAAGTTGCGGCCGATCTGCAGCGGAAGGTCCGAGCCGGCGATGTGCAGGTTGACCAGGTCGGTGTCGCTGTTGCCCGCAAACGTCGTACCCGTCTGCGTCGCGTAGGCCCGGGTCTCCACCGCGTCCGCGGTGACCAGCCCGTCGAGCAGGTTGATGGCCGCGGTCCGTGCTGTCCCGACGATCTGGTCCGTGCCGGCGGCGGTGGTCGCCTCCGCCTTGGTCGTGACGGCGCCGACGTTGAGGAGACCGGGCACCCCGACGTTGGCGAGCGCGTTGGCGTTCGTCGCCGGGAAGGCGAACCCGTCCAGCGCGGCGACCGAGGTCAGGTCGGAACGGATCGCAGTGCCGAGCGCGACGATCTGAGTGCCACCCACGGTGGCGTTGTACTTGTAGATGGGAGCGGCGAGTGCGCTCGACGGTTGAAGGGCAACGAGCCCGCCAACGAGAAGGGCCAACAGGGCCAGGGGTCGGGTAACCGAGCGGAGGGAGCGTTGCATCGTGACCTACTTTGAGAGCTCTGGCGCGCCGAGTCACGCAACGTTGGACGGTCCTGACAAAAAGGTCCCCCACGGACGACCGTCCAGGAGCACGGTATCCGGCGAATCGCCTCCGCCCACCCACCCCGCACCGATTTTTCCGACGCGTCGGCCGCTGGTAACCTTTGGGTCGCTTCACCACACGCGGCATTAGCTCAATTGGCAGAGCAGCTGACTCTTAATCAGCGGGTTCGGGGTTCGAGTCCCTGATGCCGTACCGACAGATCTCCTGACCAGCGAAGATGCCGGTCAGGAGATTGCTTCCGTCGCAACAGGTAGCCAAGTCTGTAGCCAACATGCGGCGTCGCGCGAAGCCCGCGGACCCGCCCCTCGGGTAGTCCTTGACGGCCGGCCTGTGCCATGCGCGTTATGGCTCACACGGAATTCAGTGACTCAGATTTCAGTGAGTCGGCGAGTCTGTCGTAGTCATCAATCGTGTTGTACGGCGCCGCCGCCACACGGAGGTAGCCGACCCCCTCGAAGTGGATGGGCGCCGCCTCGATTCGGTGTTCCACGCTGAGCGATTCGTAGAGTCGTTGGGCGTCTGTCCGCCCCCGAACGACGCCCTCGGGCAGCCGCACGAGTCTCATGGTGGGCGCCGCAGTAGCTGGCAGGTCGTCAAGGGTTGTGCCGAGCAGGCTGGCGAGATGGCGTTGACCTGCAGTCACGAGAGAGTTGAGCTTGTCGACCTGCTCCCACCCGCCGAGCTGTGTCCAGAAGGCCAGGCCAGCGGGGGCGGCTAGCCACGATGCGTAGTCCCACGTTCCGGGATAGTCGAAGGACGCCGCAAAGCCGTCTTCGATCTGCCAGGAGAGCACGCTCGGCCACGTGGCCGGAGCCAATGGGGAGCGCCACAGGAGGGCAGTTCCACGCGGGGTGTAGGCCCACTTGTGCAGATTCCCCACCCACCAGGTCGCACCGAGGCCCGCCACCGTGGTGGGCAGTGATCCCGGTACGTGCGCAGCATCGACGAGAACGGGTGGGTCGACGGCTGCCGCAACCGCTGCGACCGGAAGCACACTCGCGGTTGGAGAAGTGATCTGGTCGACGACGACGAGTCTGGCGCGCGGCGAGCACGCAGCGACGTAGGCCTCGACGACCTCATCGTCCGTGGCCCCGATCGGAAAGATCGCCTCATGCACGACGGCACCGCGGCGTTGTGCCCACTGTTGCAGAGCCATGCGCACCGCTCCGTAGCCGTGCCGACTCGTCACCAGTTCGTCACCCGGCGCGAGATCAAGCGACCCGAGCACCGCCGACACCCCCTCGGAGACGTTGCGGACCCAGCCGACCTGGCTCGGCGGAACGCCGAGAAAGTCAGCTGCCTGATCGCGAGCCCGGGCGATGAGGCCTGGGAGCTCGATGCGGTTGAAGCGGTGAGGGTTGCGCTCGGCGCGCTCGCGCCAACCTTCCGCTGCCGCCCGGACCGACCTCGGTGCGACACCGAAGGCGCCGTGGTTCAGGTGCACGACCGAGGGGTCGAGCCCGAACGCATCGACGATTCCTAGGTCCACCGAGACCATCCTCCCCGCCGCATCTGGCACACCCGGGGCAGCACGTAGGTGTGGTTACCCCGGACGCGATCTTGGGAATACACAAGTCGACAGGCGCTGTCGAAGGTTCACCCAAGGATCACGCGGCAAGCCGGTTTACTGTCCGAGCAACATGGCTCACTGGGAGCCGGACACCGGCCTGGCGGAGGTCATTCGGGACACGTACAGCAACGCGAAACCCCTATCCAGGACAGCTGAACGCCACGCCCAAAGTGGGCCTGCGGCTCAGGACATGCTGCTGGCGCTCCCTCATAGATAGCGACCCTCGTAGCGAGTCCCGCGCCTTGCCTCCGTGAAGCTCAGCCCTGCGATGGCACCTTCGGCCACGATCCAACGCACCACGTAGGTTGCCCGGTAGTCCGGCGGCCAGAAGGACACGAACTCCCCCTCGCCGAGAACCGACCAGTCGCCCTGGCTGGGCCGACCACGATCCGTATAGGTGGTGTGGCCATCCAGGGTGAACACCTGGGTTGCACCGTCATCGAAGACAAGTGTCCCGGCCGTCAGCGCAGTGGGCATGTGATCGGCGCTGACCAGCTCGTTGTTGCCGACCTGCAGTTCTTGAAGTGACTCGGGCACGTGTGCCCTCCTTTCAGAGCCCTGCAGCGAGCAGAGCGCCAACGGTGATTCATCGAGCCTCAGGGGCGAGGCAGTCCTACTGAGCTGGTTCCTCTTCGAGGTCGAGGAACGTGATCGACTCGACATGGGTGCCAACGGTCGCGACGCACCTCGGTCGCCCCGAGTTCACGAAGGCGGGTGGCGTCGGCATCGAGATCGTCGGGACGAGGTCGAGGCGGACTCTGTTCCCGACTCTCGTCTCGGATCCCGCACGCAAGAAGTACTGGGGAACCGTGGCCAGGACCGCCACAGACTTAGCGCCGGCGTGGCTGCGACGTTGAAGGCCGAGGACGTGCGCCCAGAACATGGCGCCCTTCTTGGGATCTTGGCAGGGGAGAGTGATCGCTGCGTCCGTCAACTCCATCGGGCCCACTCACCCCGCCTCATCAACGAGAAGCTCCGCCGCGGGGTCAGCTTCGAGCCGCTCGTCGGGGATCGGACGACCGCTGCGCAACGAAAGACCATAGGTGCCTGTCTGCAGGCGATCGCTGGCCCTGTCGAGTGCTGCCAACCGTGCAGTGAACTGCTCGGCCAGCGCGTCGTCAACAAGCTCGTGCGCGAGTGGGTTCGCCGTGTCGAAGAGCGACGTTGTCGCATCCGCGGCGGCTCTCACGTCGCCCGCTCGTTCGGTGGCTAAGCCCGCGAGGAGGCCCTTGATGCGTTCCCGTTCACTTTCGATCATCTCGTGCGCGCGGCTCGGATCCATCTGCAAACTCCCTTATGGTGCCGGTCGGCGCTCGGGCCGACGGCGAGATTCGAATTAGACGTCGTCGAGTGCTTTGGTGCCACGTGCGCAGTATCACTGCGCAGCAGCCTCGACTTCGTCTCCCTCGTGCTGCATGGAGATGGGTTTGTGCCTCGATGGGCCCAGATCTCATGCCTGTCCATGCTTCACACCGGATTAGTGCCTGGGAGACTGCATCTCTTTCGTCCTGGCTTCGGCCTCACTGCGCCTTCACGCAGCGGTGGACGCGATGGACGAATTCGTCCAATTCGGAGTAGCGTCATCTCCGGTAGTCGCGCCATCGGGTGCGCCGTCCGGTATCGAGGAGCAACGTTGACTCACGAGGTCACCATCGTCGGTTCGACCATCAGCACGCCGCGGTTGCACCTGCGTCCGTGGCATCAAGATGACGCCGCGGGGGCGCTCGACATCTATGGCAGCCCGGAGGTCTGCCGGTGGCTGGCGCCGGCAATGGATCGTGTGCGTGACCTCGACCAGATGCGCGCGGTGATCACGGGATGGGTCGCCACACCACCGGGACCCGAGGGGCGCCCGAGTGGCCGGTGGGTGATCGAAGAGACGCAGAACGGCCGAGTCGTGGGCTCGGGCCAGATCCTGCCGCTCCCGCCGGCTGCCGACGACCTGGAGCTGGGCTACCAGCTCGCCCCATGGGCCTGGGGGCGCGGGCTGGCGGCCGAGGCCGGGCACGCCCTCGCTCACTACGCATTCAGCAA
>CAVYLX010000014.1:0-10436 GCA_963769475.1 uncultured Actinomycetota bacterium
GCCAGGCGGGCTGCGCGACCTCACTCTGGACGAGCTCGGCGAACTGCTCGAGGCAGCCCAGCTCTAGCCCGATAGCATCGCCCGCGTGCATGTCAGAGCCGTACGCGGCGCCACCCAGCTCGAGGTCGACGAGCGCGACCACATGCTGGAGCGCGTCGCCGAGATGGTCACCGACGTGATGACCGCCAACGGGCTCGAGGTCGACGACTTCATCTCGGTGATCTTCACGGCCACCGACGACCTGGTCTCCGAGTTCCCGGCGTACGCCGCCCGGCGGCTCGGGTTCGGCGACGTACCGCTGATCTGCGCCCGCGAGCTCGAGATCGAGGGCTCCATGCCGCGGGTGGTCCGGATGATGGCCCACGTCGAGACCTACCTGCCGCGCGCCGACATCACCCACGTCTACCTGCACGGCGCCGCAGCGCTGCGCAAGGACCTCACCCGTGTGCGCGAGCTGCCCGGATGAGTGACGCCGACGCCGGGCTGACCGGCCCGGTCGAGGTCGTCGGCGCGGGACTGCTCGGCACCTCGATCGCGCTGGCGTGCCGGTCAGCCGGTCTCGAGGTGTTCCTGAGCGATGTCTCCGAGGACAACCTGCGCACCGCTTCCGGGCTCGGCGCCGGCCGACCCAGGGCCGACGGCGACCGACCCCAGCTGGTGGTGGTCGCGGTGCCGCCCGACCACCTCGCCGCGTCGATCACCGCCGCCCTGACCGGCAGCGACGCCGTCGTCACCGACGTCGGCAGCGTCAAGGCCGGGCCGGCGGCGTCCGTGGCCGGGCTCCCCGGCGCCGAGCGGTACGTCGGCAGCCACCCGATGGCCGGCAGCGAGCGTTCCGGGCCGCTGGCGGCGACCAGCTCGCTGTTCGACGGGCGCCCGTGGGCGATCGCGCCGCATGCCACGTCCGACCCCGCCGCCGTGGCCCTGGTGGAGGAGCTGGTGCTCCTCTGCGGCGCCGTGCCGGTGCGGATGAGCCCCGAGGAGCACGACCTGGCGGTCGCACGCACCTCCCACCTGCCGCACCTCCTGGCCGTGCTCGCCGCGGGCGCGCTGACCGATGCTCCGGCCGCCCACCTCGCGCTCTCGGGACAGGGCGTCCGCGACGTCACCCGGGTGGCCGCGGGCGACCCCGTGCTCTACGGCCAGATCGTGGCTGCCAACGCCTCGGCTGTCGGGGCGCTGCTGAGCGGCGTCCGCGAGCGCCTGGACGAGGTGATCGCGGCTCTCGCGACCGGCGATCGCGGCGGTCTCGAGGCGGTGCTGGCGAGCGGTGTCGACGGCACCCGAGCGATCCCCGGCAAGCACGGCGGGCCGGTGCGGCCGATGGCCTCGCTGTTCGTGGCGGTGCCCGACCATCCGGGGGAGCTGGCGCGGCTGTTCGCCGATGCCGGCGAGAGCGAGGTCAACATCGAGGACGTGCGGATCGACCACGATCCGGGCCGCCCGGTGGGGCTCGTGGAGCTCGTCGTGGCCGTCGAGCGACTCGACCATCTCCTTGAGTCGCTCGAATCTCGTGGTTGGGTGACTCACCGGTAGGCTCACGCCCCGTGAGCAGCACCGATTTCGGCCCTGAGGGCACGCCAAACGAGGGCCTGGTCGTGGCCGTCGACGGCACCTCCGGCTCCGGCAAGTCGAGCACCTGCCGCGGCGTCGCCCAGCGGCTGGGGATGCACTACCTCGACACGGGCGCCCAGTTCCGGGCGATGACCTGGTGGATGCTCCGCGAGGGCGTCGCCGGTGCTCGACCCGGACGCAGTGGCCGCCCGGGCCGGCGAGCCGCTGATCGAGTCCGGCACCGATCCCAGTGCGCCCACGATCCACGTCGACGGTGTCGACGTGGCCGTCGAGATCCGCGGCGAGGCCGTCAACGCGGCCGTCTCCCCGGTCAGCACCGTCGCTGACGTGCGGGCCCGGCTGCTCGAGCTCCAGCGCGGCATCGTGTCCCGGGAGATCGCGTCCGGCGCCGGCATCGTGGTCGAGGGCCGCGACATCGGGTCCGTGGTCTGGCCGGAGGCGCCGGTGAAGGTCTACCTCACCGCCGACCCGGTCGCCCGGGCCGCGCGCCGCGCCGCCGAGGAGGGCGGGTCCGACCTCACCGCCACCCAGGAGACGCTGATCGAGCGCGACCGGATCGACTCCGGCCGCGCCACCGCGCCGCTGGTGATGGCCGATGGGGCCGTACACATCGACACCACGGCGTACACGCTGGACGAGGTCATCGACCTCGTCTCGGAGCTCGTGACCCGGGTGCGCACATGAACTCGGAGCACCTCGAGCTGCCGCGGACCGACCAGATCAAACCCCCCGCGACGTTCCGGATCACCCGGCTGCGCCCGACCGCACGGACGGTCATCCGCCGCCGCTTCAAGGTGCTGCAGCACCACCCGGAGCGGGTCCCGCTGCAGGGACCGGTGGTCTTTGCCGCCAACCACGTAGGCGTGCTCGACGGACCGATCCTGGCGATCTTCGCGCCGCGTCCGGTGCACGCCCTGACCAAGCTCGAGATGTTCGAGGGCCGGCTGGGGCCGTTCCTGCTCAAGGCCGGCCAGATCCCGGTCGACCGGTTCCAGACCGACCCGCTGGCCGTGAAGACCAGCCTCCGGGTGCTGCGCGACGGGGGAGCCGTCGGCATCTTCCCCGAGGGCGGTCGCGGCGCCGGTGACCTGCAGCGGTTCCACCGCGGCGCTGCCTACCTCGCCATGGTGACGGGCGCCCCCATCGTGCCGGTGATCATGATCGGCACCCGGGAGCCCGGCGGCACGACCAACTCGATGCCGCCCCGCGGGTCCACCTTGGAGATGTACTTCGGTGAACCGATCACGCTCGAGAAATCGCCCTGGCCGCGTACCCGTGAGACCGTTGGGGCAGCGTCGGTGCGGTTGAGGGAGCGGATGCTCCAGGACCTCGACGCTGCATTGGAGCTGACCGGTCGGCAGCTCCCCGGACCGCTGCCGAAGGGCGAGCGCGAGCCCGACCCCGGTGGGGGAGTCACGGAGAAGTCTGCATGAGTGAGGTAACCGAGGCCGAGGTCACGGGCCCGGTTCCGGTTCTGGCGATCATCGGTCGTCCCAACGTCGGGAAGTCGACGCTGGTCAACCGGATCATCGGCCGCCGCGAGGCAGTCGTGGAGGACATCCCGGGCGTCACCCGCGACCGGGTGTCCTACGACGCCCACTGGAACGGCCGCGCCTTCACCGTGGTCGACACCGGCGGCTGGGACCCCGACGCGCGGGGCATGGCCGAGCGGATCAAGGCCCAGGCCGAGATCGCGATCAGCCTCGCCGACGCGGTGCTGTTCGTCGTCGACGCGACGGTCGGCATCACCGACGCCGACGAGGCGGTCGTGAAGGTGCTGCGCAAGTCGGGCAAGCCGGTCGTGCTCGCCGCCAACAAGGTCGACGACGCGCGCACCGAGGCCGAGGCGTTCGGTCTGTGGAACCTCGGGCTCGGTGAGCCCTGGCCGGTCTCCGCGCTGCACGGCCGCGGCTCGGGTGACCTGCTGGACGCCGTACTCGCTGCCCTGCCCGAGCCGCCGCCCGACCGCGACGCCGAGCCCGGTGGACCGCGACGGGTCGCCATCGTCGGCAAGCCCAACGTCGGCAAGTCGTCGCTGCTCAACCAGCTGGCCGGTGAGGAGCGGGTCGTCGTCGACAACGTCGCCGGCACCACCGTCGACCCGGTCGACGAGCTGGTCGAGCTGGGCGGCCGCACCTGGCGCTTCATCGACACCGCCGGCATCCGCAAGCGGGTCAAGGAGGCGTCGGGTCACGAGTACTACGCCTCGCTGCGTACGACGACCGCCATCGACCGCGCCGAGGTCGCCGTGCTCATGGTCGACGGCAGCCAGCCCCTCTCCGAGCAGGACGTGCGGATCCTGCAGACCGTCCGCGAGGCCGGTCGGGCGCTGGTGATCGCGTTCAACAAGTGGGACCTGGTCGACGAGGAGCGCCGCTACTACCTGGACCGCGAGATCGACCGCGACCTGGTGCAGGTGCAGTGGGCACCCCGGATCAACGTCACCGCTCGCACCGGCTGGCACATCGACCGGCTGGTGCCGGCGATCGACAAGGCGCTGGAGGGCTGGGAGACCCGGATCACCACCGGTGCGCTCAACGGCTTCCTGGGTCGCCTGGTCGCTGAGCACCCGCACCCGGTGCGTGGGGGCAAGCAGCCGAAGATCCTGTTCGGCACCCAGGCCAGCAGCGCGCCGCCCATGTTCATCCTGTTCACGAGCGGCAAGCTCGACGCGGGCTACGAGCGCTACATCGAGCGCCGGCTGCGCGAGGAGTTCGGGTTCGTGGGGACGCCGATCATCCTGCAGCAGCGTCCGCGGGAAAAGCGCAAGCGCTGATTTAACCCTGGGGGTCACCGTCTGTAGTCCCTCGGACCACTAGGTTCTCGACATGTCTCTTACTCGCACCCTCGCGGTGTCCACCGTCCTGGCCACGCTGTTTCTCGCAGGTTGCGGCGGTGACGACGGCGACGACGGTGGCAAGGCCGACGACTCTCCGTCGGCGTCGAGCAACGAGCCGGACTCGGACGTCACCGAGTCCGAGGACACCGCTGAGGAGGCGAGCGGACCTTTCGGCATCTGCGGGCTGATCACGGCCGAGGAGATGGGCGACGTGCTGGGCGGCCCGGTCGTGGCCCAGGAGATCCCTGGCGGCGGCTGCAACTTCACCCAGAACGCCGATCCTCGCGCAGCGTCTGCGGCGCTCAACGAGACCACCGTCGACGACTTCGCCGGCGGCTTCGAGGGCACCCGGTCCGGCGTGACTGCGGTCGTGGAGGGCGAGGTCGAGGATCTCGAGGGCGTCGGCGACGAGGCGTTCGTCGTGGCCGGGAGCGGCACTGGTGGCATGGGCGCCAGCGTCATCGGTGCCGGCGCGGTGCTCATCGGTGACACGGTCGTGCAGGTGACCCTGCTGCAGGCCGCGGAGATGAGCGAGGACGACGTCAAGCAGCTGACCATCGCAGTGCTCGAGCTGATCGGGTCCAAGGCCTGACCTGATCGGAGGTGGACACCCCGGACGGGGTGGGCGAGCATGCCAGGGTGCAGCCGGCACCGCGTTTCGTCACCCTCGTGGCCTTGCTCTGCCTGGTCGCTCCGGCCCAGGCGGTCGAGTCGTCCCGCGGCGCTGCCGACAAGCCGGTCGCCGGCACCAAGTGCTCGCAGTTCCCGAGCAACAACTACTGGCATGCCGACGTACGCCGGCTGCCGGTGCATCCGCGGAGCCGGCAGTGGCTCTCGCACATGTCGACCGACGTCGACCTGCATCCCGACTTCGGTCCGTCGTTCGGCGACGGGCCCGACTACGGCATCCCGGTGACCGTCGTGAAACCGCAGCACGCCGACGTACGCGTCTCCTTCCAGTACGCCGCCGAGTCGGACCGGGTGCGCTACCCGCTCGGCTCGGACACCCGGATCGAGGGCGGCCGCGGGTCGGACGGCGACCGGCACGCGATCATCGTCGAGACCGGCACCTGCCGGCTCCTCGAGCTGTACGCCACCCGGGTCCGCGGCAGCAGCTGGAGCGCCGGTTCCGGTGCGGTGTGGTCCCTGGCTAGCAACAAGCTGCGGCCCGACGGGTGGACGTCTGCTGACGCGGCCGGCCTGCCGATCCTGCCCGGCCTCCTGCGCTGGAACGAGGTGCGGGCCGGCAAGGTCGACCACGCCATCCGGTTCACCACCGACGTCACCAGCCGCCACCACCTCTGGCCGGCCCGTCACGACGCCGGCTCCACCTCGAGCCTGGCCTACCCACCGATGGGCGCCCGCTTCAAGCTCAAGGCCTCCTGGTCGGCAGCCGGGCTCTCGGACGAGGCGAAGGCGGTGGTCGCCGCGATGAAGAAGTACGGCCTGGTCCTCGCCGACAACGGCTCCCCGTGGTTCTTCCAGGGTGAGCAGCACGCCGGCTGGCCCGAGCGCCTGATCGAGGACCTCAAGACCATCCCCGCCTCGGCCTTCGTCGCCGTCGACACCTCGTCGCTGAAGATCAGCAACGACAGCGCCGCGGTGCGGTGAGCCCGATTCCTGGCTGAGCCACGGGCTGCGGTAATCTTCACGCGCCCCGGCAGCCACACCGCCGGGCTTCGGGCTGTGGCGCAGCTTGGTAGCGCACTTGACTGGGGGTCAAGGGGTCGCAGGTTCAAATCCTGTCAGCCCGACCGTGTGATGTCTCAGGACATCGAGGACACCCGGACCTACGGAAACGTAGGTCCGGGTGTTTGCGTTTTGGTGGGTCCGGGTGGTCGGCCGGTGGGTTGGTAGTCGCGGTGGGGGTCGAGGATAAGCTTCTCTGAGGAGCTCTCCGGTAGCGGCGTGAACGACCCGGATGTGGAGGTCCTCGATGAGCAGCAGGACGTAGGTTCCGGCGTAGGTTCGGCCGATGCCGATGTGGTGCAGGCGTCCGTTGTAGCGGAGCGTGACGCTGCCGGACTTGCTGACTTTGTCGGTCCGGACACGGTCGTGGGTGTCGTTGTCGCGGTTGGTGCCGGGAGTGGCCTTGGGACGGGCGGCATAGATGGTCGCTGGGGTTGCCTGGTGGGGCAGGGAGCGGTGTGGTCGTCGCTGGTTGTACTCGGCGGCGAAACCGTCGAGCAGGGTCTGCAGCTCGGCGATGGTCGTGGGCTGGTCGCGCTGGGCACGCAGCCACTTCTTCATGGTCTGTTGGAAGCGTTCGACCTTTCCGCAGGTGGTGGGGTGGTGGGGCCGGGAGTTCTTCTGGGTGATGCCCAGGCGGCGTAGCTGATGCTCGAGGATGGTGCGGCCACCGCGGCGGCCGATGCCGGCGAACCGGACGGTGTAGACCATGCCGTTGTCGGTCAGCGTGGATGCGGGATACCCGTGCTGGGCTGCGGTTTCGGTGAAGGTGTCGGCCACGACCTTGGCGCTGATGCGGGTGTGGGCCGAGATATGCAGGGCGTAACGGGAGTGGTCGTCGAGCCAGGTGATGACCTCCACGTCGAGGCCGCCTGCGAGTCGGTAGTGGGTGAAGTCGGACTGCCAGGTCTCGTTGGGTTGGTCGGCCTCGAACTGGAGATAGGACGACTTGGGGCGCTTGGCTGGTTCGGGGACCACCGCGCCGGCCCGGTTCAGGATCCGGTTGATGGTGGCCCGCGACAAGGTGACTTGGTGGTGGTGGGTCAGGTGCCAGGCGATGGTGTCGGCGCCGGCGTCCAACCCGGCCTCAGTGAGTTCTTTGCGTAGTCGCAGCACCCGGTCGACCTGGCTGGGTGGTGTTGCCAGTGGCGTGGTCTTGGGGCGGCGTGATCGTGGTTCGAAGGCGGCCTCGCCCTCGGCTCTGTAGCGGGCTAGGAGCTCGTAGATCCAGGACCGGGCCACCTGGTAGTCGCGGGCGACCTCGGCGACAGGTCGCTTCTCGGTGATGACGGCGGTGATGACCAGGCGGGCCTTCGACATGCCAGGACCATCTCGACAGGTGCCATGACACCGCCCGCCTCGTGAGACACCTGGACTGGGTCAGCTGTCCTGATTGTCGTGAGACATCGATGTCCGGGATGTCCTGAGACATGTGTCCGGGATGTCCTGAGCCAGCACACTGTCAGCCCGACCGAGTGATCTCGCAAGAGACAAGGAAGATCCGGACCTGCAACTAGGTCCGGATCTTCGTCATTTCTGAGCCCCTGTCACACCCGTCGCTGTTTGGGCAAGAACGGGTCGGGTACCGGCTCACCACGGCCATAGGGGCCTGTCCGAGGGAAGCTTGTCGGACCTGCTGAACGGAGTCTCATCGTGTTGTGGACCATTCTCATCATCCTCGCAATTGTCGCCCTCGTGCTCTTCATCCTGAGCAGGGTCCGCGGAGGCCGGCGGGTGTGATCCCCGGCCAACGCTGAGTTACTCGAGACCTTCGAAGAGATCGCTCAGCGTTGGTGCCTCGGGTCCGCGCTCGGGCCAGGCGATCGCGTACCACTCCCGCCCGACGCGCCGCTCCCACTGGTCGGTGTTGGTGGGGTCGTCGGACATCACATGCAGCTGGCTCTTGTGCTCGCTCAGGCCGGCAACGATGCGACTGGCGGCTTCTCGGCAGTTGACGACGATCCCGATCTGCTCATCCGGTACGCCGCGCATGTGGTACATCTGCGTCGGATCGAAGGTGTACAGCCCGAGCTCGGCGCGCTGGCGGTTCCAACGTTCGAACACCGACTGCGGCACCGCGCCGTGCGTCAGCCGCCGGAAGCCTGACCTGGTCTCGGAGCGCAGTCGCGCGAAGGCCTCGTCGGTGGCTGCCCCGATCGCGATGTGGTCGGGATGGCCGAAGATGCCGTCGGGCCCGAACGTGACGACCACAGCGGGGTCCTCCTCGTCGAGGATCTGCGCGACCGCCGAGACAACGTCGTCGAACGGAACGTCGGCGACGCCGCCGTCCGGCAGGCCCAGCCACTCGTGCCGGTCGGGCACGCGTCCGAGCGCACGCCAAGCAGCCTCATCCTCTGCCTTCCGGACGGATCCGAGCGTCTCGCGGGTGGCCGGGAACCCCTCTCGGATGTCCCCCTGCTCGCCGTACGTGGCGTGGATCAGGACGAACCTGAAGTCGGGGTCATCGGCGTGGCGTGCGACGCTGCCCGCAACGCCGTAGGCGTCGTCGTCCGGGTGGGCGAAGACGCAAGCAAGGGTCCGGTTGCGAGGCACGGCTCAAAGTTATCGGCTGCGGGAGACGGTGCGTTCGCCCATGAGAGGGTCGCTGTCATGGAGGGTGGAGTGACCCCGGGCGGCGAGGTTGTGCTCGAGACGGGTCGCCTGCTTCTCAGACCTTGGCGGGTGGCCGAGGCGGTCGTCCAGCGGGAGCTGTGGACCGAACGTGACCCACGAGTGCCCCCGCACCGCCGAATCGACGCGGATGGACACCCCACGGTCGCAGACCTCGAGGAGGCGATCCGCACCAACCACCCCTCGTCAATCGGGCTGCTGGCGATCGAGCGGAAGGCCACTCAAGACGTCATCGGCTACTGCGGGCTGATCGACAGCGGACGAGGGTCCGAAGGGGAGCCGGAGCTGGCGTTCGAGCTGTTACGCCGGGTCTGGCGTCAGGGATACGCGACCGAGGCCTCGTTGGCGGTCATTGACCAGGCGAGACAGTCCGGATACCGGCGTTTGTGGGCCACGGTGTGGGACTGGAACACCGCTTCTCGCCGGGTGCTGGCAAAGGTTGGGTTCATCGAGACCGAGCGTAAGGAAGTGGACGAGGTCTACGGGACCACTCTGTTCACCACGAGACGACTGTGACACCGCGCCGACAAGGCGCAGGGTGGATGGACGGGCACGTCCCGGTGCGGCAGGCTCTTCTCCAGGTTGAAGGGAGGGTCCGCCATGGCCTCACTGACGATCGCGGCTGTGCAGGCGACGTACGTGCTGATGAACCGCGACGCCACGATCGACCGGATCGAGGAACTGACCGCCGATGCCGCTCAACAGGGCGCGCAGCTCGTGGTGTTCCCGGAGGTCTTCGTGCCGGGGACGCCGATCTGGATCGACACGCGGCCGATCTGGGACGGCGACGCTGACTGGTTCGCCATGCTCGTGGACAACGCGGTGGTCATCCCGGGTCCCGCAGCAGACCGACTGGCGCGGATCGCCGAGCAGCACAGCCTGTGGTTGGTCGTCGGGGTCCAGGAGCGCGAGCCGAACGGGTCAACGATCTTCAACACGGTCCTGTACTTCTCTCCAGAAGGTCGGCTGGTCGACCGTCACCGCAAGCTCGTGCCGACGGGCTCGGAACGCACGGTGTGGGGCATGGGGGACGGATCGACGCTGCGGGTGGTGGACACCGAGCACGGCCGGATCGGTGGGCTGATCTGCTGGGAGAACTACATGCCCCTGGCCAGGTTCCACCTCTACGCCCAGGGCGTCGACGTCTGGCTGGCGCCGACCCTGGCCCAGGGCGATGGCTGGGTCGCGAGCATGCAGCACCTGGCCCGGGAGAACCGGATGTACGTCGTCGGGGTGAATCCGGTACTGCACGTCGACCAGATTCCGGCGGACTTCCCCAACCGCGACCGGCTGGTCCCGGCCGCCTTCGTCGACGAGCACGGCCCCTGGATCGAGCCGGGGAACACCGTGATCTTCGGGCCCAACGGTGAGCTGGTCGGTGGTCCCGTCCGCGAGGCCGAGGAAACGCTCATCGCCGAGGTCGACCTGGCCGAGGTGGCCGCGGCCCGCCGCTTCATGGACCCGACCGGCCACTACAACCGACCCGACGTCTTCCGGCTACTGGTCGACACGACCAGCCGGCAGGCCACCATCGAGACCGGGCTGCCACTGCCGCCGGAGCAGCCCGTAGACCCATGAGTCCGACACGTCGCCGTTGACGATGCAGTCCTCCCTCAGCGTGCCTTCGCGGATGAAGCCGAGCTTCTCGAGCACGCGAGCAGAGGCCACGTTGCGGGTGTCGGTCTCGGCCTGGACCCGATTC
>CAVYLX010000015.1:0-34787 GCA_963769475.1 uncultured Actinomycetota bacterium
GGGGCGACCACGCTGATCAGCCCGAGCAGCGAGGACTCCTGCGGAGCCAGCACGGCGACCACGCCGGTGGGCTCGGGGGTGGAGAGGTTGAAGAACGGCCCGGCGACCGGGTTGGCGTTGCCGACGACCTGGGTGAGCTTGTCCGCCCACCCGGCGTACCAGACGAGGCGGTCGATGGCCTCGTCGACGGCGGCGTTGGCCCGAGAGGCGGTCAGTCCCTCGGACTGGCGCACTGCCTCGATGAACTGCGGGCGGCGGTCCTCCATGATCTCGGCGACGCGGTAGAGGATCTGCGCACGGTTGTACGCCGTCTTGCCGGCCCAGCCGCCGAAGGCCTTGCGGGCGGCCACCACGGCGTCGCGGGCGTCCTTGCGGGAGGCGAGGGCGGCGTTGGCCACGAACTTCCCCTTCGCGTCGTCGACGACGTAGGAGTGCCCGGACTCGGAGCGCGGGAAGTCACCGCCGATGAACAGCTTGTAGGTCTTGCGCACGTCGACGCGGCTCACTGCTCGGCTCCCTTCAGGTAGGCGGCGAGTCCGTGCCGGCCGCCCTCCCTGCCGTAGCCCGACTCCTTGTAGCCACCGAACGGGCTGGTCGGGTCGAACTTGTTGAACGTGTTGGCCCAGATGACGCCGGCGCGCAGCTGGTTCGCGATCTTCAGGATCCGCGAGCCCTTGTCGGTCCACACGCCCGCGGACAGGCCGTACGGCGTGTTGTTGGCCTTCTCGACGGCCTCGCTGGGGGTGCGGAACGTCAGCACCGACAGCACCGGCCCGAAGATCTCCTCGCGGGCGATCCGGTGGGCCTGGGAGACGCCGGTGAAGATCGTCGGCGGGAACCAGAACCCGTGCTGCGGCAGCTCGCACGGCGGCGACCAGCGGCCGGCGCCCTCGGCCTCGCCGATGTCGGACAGCTCGCGGATCCGGGCCAGCTGCTCGGCGGAGTTGATGGCACCGATGTCGGTGTTCTTGTCGAGCGGGTCGCCGATCCGCAGGGTCGCCATCCGGCGCTTGAGGCGGGCCAGCAGCTCCTCGGAGATCGACTCCTGCACGAGCAGGCGGGAGCCGGCGCAGCAGACGTGGCCCTGGTTGAAGAAGATGCCGTTGACGATGCCCTCGACCGCCTGGTCAAGAGGGGCGTCGTCGAAGACGATGTTGGCGGCCTTGCCACCGAGCTCGAGGGTGACCTTCTTGTTGCTGCCGGCCACGGTCCGGGCGATGGCCTTGCCGACGTCGGTGGAGCCGGTGAAGGCCACCTTGTCGACGTCCGGGTGGGCGACGAGTGCCTGGCCGGTGCCGCCGGCGCCGGTGATGATGTTGACCACGCCCGGCGGGAGGTCGGCCTGCTGGCAGATCTCGGCGAACAGCAGCGCGGTCAGCGGCGTGGTCTCGGCCGGCTTGAGCACCACGGTGTTGCCGCAGGCCAGGGCGGGGGCGATCTTCCAGGCCAGCATCAGCAGCGGGAAGTTCCACGGGATGATCTGGCCGGCGACGCCCAGCGGGGTGGAGCCGTAGCCGGAGTACTCGAGCTTGTCGGCCCAGCCGGCGTAGTAGAAGAAGTGTGCCGCGACGATAGGGATGTCGACGTCGCGCGACTCCTTGATCGGCTTGCCGTTGTCGAGCGACTCGAGCACGGCGAGCTCGCGGCCGCGCTCCTGGATGATCCTGGCGATCCGGTAGAGGTACTTGGCGCGCTCCCTGCCCGGCATCCTCGACCAGACCCGGGTGTACGCGCGTCGCGCGGCCTTGATCGCGGCGTCGACGTCGGCGTCGTCGGCCTCGGCGACCTCCGCCAGGACCTCCTCGGTCGACGGGCTGATCGTCTTGAACGCCTTGCCGTGGCCGTCGACGAACTCACCGTTGATGAACAAGCCGTACGACGGCTTGATGTCGACGATGCTCCGCGACTCGGGGGCGGGGGCGTACTCGAACACGTTCGTCATGGCGATCAGTCCAGCGTGAAGTAGTCGGGACCGGAGTAGCGGCCGGTGGTCATCTTGGTGCGCTGCATCAGGAGCTCGTTGAGCAGCGTGGAGGCGCCGAACCGGAACCAGTCCGGGTCGAGCCAGTCGGGGCCGGCCACCTCGTTGACGGTCACGAGGTACTTGATGGCGTCCTTGCTGGTGCGGATGCCGCCGGCGGGTTTCACGCCGACCATCTGGCCGGTGGCCTCACGGAAGTCGCGCACCGCCTCGAGCATGATCAGCGTGACCGGGATGGTCGCGGCCGGCTGCACCTTGCCCGTCGAGGTCTTGATGAAGTGGCCGCCGGCCATCATCGCGAGCCAGCTGGCGCGGCGTACGTTGTCGTAGGTCTGCAGCTCACCGGTCTCCAGAATGACCTTGAGGTGGGCGCTGCCGCAGGCCTCGCGGACCGCGACGATCTCGTCGAACACCTGCAGGTAGCGGCCGGCCAGGAACGCGCCCCGGTCGATCACCATGTCGACCTCGTCGGCGCCAGCCTCGACCGCGTCGCGGGTGTCGGCCAGCTTGATGTCGAGCGACGCCCGGCCGCTCGGGAAGGCCGTGGCCACCGCGGCCACGTTGACTCCGCTGTCGCCGAGCACCTCCTTGGCGTGACCCACCATGTCGGGGTAGATGCAGACCGCGGCGGCGGCCGGGCAGGTCGGGTCGGCGGGGTCGGGGCGCATCGCCTTGGCGGCGAGCGCACGCACCTTGCCGGGAGTGTCCTGGCCCTCGAGCGTGGTCAGGTCGACCATCCGGATGGCGAGGTCGAGCGCGTACGCCTTGGCGGTCGTCTTGATCGAGCGGGTGCCGAGGCTGGCGGCCCGTGCCTCGCACCCGACCTGGTCGACGCCGGGCAGTCCGTGGAGGAAGCGCCGCAGCGTCGCCTCGGAACGGGTCACGTCGGCGAAGGTTGCCTCGGTGGTGGGGGATGCAGGCATACCCGCCAGCATAGGGTTGAGGTCCAGCGCTGAGGCAATCTCACGAGAAGGTGGCATGGCCGAGGAGAAGATCGAGAAGTTTCTGCCCACCAACGGGCGGGTGGTGGGCACGCTCGGCCTGGCAGTGGTGCTGGCGTTGATGGTGCTCGGCGCGATCGACGGCTACCCCATCTGGGGCGTCGGCCTCCTCGCCGTCGTAGCCGTGCTGACCTGGTCGTCGGTCCTGCGCCCGGGGGTGCGGATCGTCAACGACGACCTCGAGCTGCGCAACATGTTCTTCACCCAGACGCTGCCGCTGGCCGCTATCGAGGAGGTCGTCGTACGCCGGGTCCTAGCGGTCCGCGCCGGCGAGCGCCGCTTCGTCTCCCCGGCCATCAGCCGTAGCCTGCGCCAGTCCATGCACCCCAAGCGGAAGAGGGGCACCGAGCAGCTGGCCCTGGCCGCCTCCTCCTACCCCGACTTCGTCGAGCAGCGCATCCGCGCCGCCGCCGAGGACCACCGCGACCGCCTCGGCATCCGGGCCCGGTCCGACGAACAGCTCGCCCTCGCCGACGTCGTCCGCACCGAACCCGCGTTGCCGGAGCTTGCTGCCCTCGCTGTGGCGCTGCTGGTGATGTTTGCCGGCTTCGTCATCGCCCTCTGACAGTTCTGGGGGTCGAGCTTGTCGAGACCTCTGTAGATGCGCCCAACCCGGCCCGACGGTGGTTGAGGTGCGAGGAGCGTTAGCGACGAGCCTCGAAACCCCTGTGGAGTAAGGGGAAACTCGTTGCCGGACCGTGACCGGCAGGCCGGTGGATAACCCCTGATTCCGGGACAGCTATGTCGGTGGTCGGTGCTTGGATTGATCCATGACCAGCACCCGATCCGAGACCACGAGCAGCACCGCTGCCGTGCTCGATGGGTTGCGCGCGAAGGCCGCGGAGATCTCCCGGGCTGAGGTCGAGAAGGCCGAGCTGACCATCGCGTGGGCGCTGCTGAACGAGGCGGATCCGGCCGAGTGTGTGGGGTTGTTCGCGGACAAGGCGTTGCCGGTCGCGGGTCCGGGTGCGCCGCTGGTCTCGGAGTTCGCGTTGATGGAGTACGCCGCAGCGTTGGGGATCACGACCGAGTCCGGGTTCGCCCAGGTCGGCCGGGTCCTGGAGCTGCGCTACCGCCTCCCGCGCCTATGGCAGCGGGTCTCGATGGGAAGCTGGCGTTGTGGCGGGCGGGCCGGATCGCCGAGCAGACCATCTGTCTGCCCGAGGCCGGTGCCGCGCATGTGGACCGGTACCTCGCCCCGGTGGCCCACTCCTGTTCCTGGGCGCAGCTGGACCGCATGGTCGAAGAGGCGCTGGTCCGGTTCGACCCGGCGGCGGCGGAGGCGAAGCGCCGAGCAGCGGCCGAGAAGCGGCATGTGGATGTGCAGCTGGACCAGGTGTCCTTCGACGGCACCGTCCGGATCGATGCCGAGGTCGACCTCGCCGATGCCCTGGATCTCGAGGACGCCCTCCGGGCCGGGGCCAAGCAGCAGGCCGACCTCGGATCCACCGAATCCCTGGACGTACGCCGCTCGATCGCGCTCGGTGACCTGGCCCGCCGTCAGCTCGCCTTCGGCTTCGACACCGAGGCACCCGCACGGCCGTTGGAGCTCCACGTGCACTTCTCCGACGACGCGGTCGGCCGATGTGCCAACACCCGGTCCCCGATCAGCGTGGACCAGATCAGGGAATGGTGCGGCAACCCCGACGCCACGATCACGGTCAAGCCGGTGATCGATCTCAACGAGCACGTCCACGTCGAGGCCTACGAAGCACCCGACCGCCTCAAGGAGCAGAACGCCTGGTCGACCTCCATTGCGTGTTCCCGCACTGCACCAAACCAGCAGCCCGGTGCGACACCGACCACGTCGTCCCCTACGCCGACGGCGGACAGACGAGCTCAGCCAACACCGCGCCGTTGTGTCGACGGCACCACCGCGCCAAGACCCACTCGGCGTGGGACTACTCCGTCCTGGACCGCGGCACCTACCTGTGGACCACCCCCAACGGCATCAAGCTGATCCGCGACCACCGCGGCACCCATCCGGTTTGACCACCAAGCCCCCCACCCCGGCCAGAACCTGACGGCCGGGGGTGGTGGCGTGCCTTGCATCTGTCAGGGGTGCCCGGCGCCGGGGGCCGGTGCCGCAAATGCAGCGAGCACGCCGGTGGCGCCACCGACGGCGGCCGGCCCGCCCCAGTCCTGGCCCACGACGAACAGCCGCGGGTCGGGCTCGCGGCTGAGCGCGCAGGCGAACGCGCCCCGGTCGAACTCGACGGTGTCCAGCACCTTGCCGCCCTCGGCCACCAGGACACAGCGCCGGTTGCCGACGTCGGCGTACCAGACAGCCCCGTCGGCGTCGACGCAGATGCCGTCCGGGTGGTCGGTGGGCGTCGGGGCCCAGACCCCCCGACCGGAGAGCGTGCCGTCGGTCGCGATGTCGAAGGCGGTCAGCTGCTCGGCGTACGACTCGGCGACGATCAGTGTCGAGCCATCGGCGGTGACCGCCATGCCGTTGGGAAAGGCGAGCCCGTCGGCGACGGGCGTCACGGCGCCGTCGGAACTCACGAGGACGACGATGCCCGGGGCGAACTCGCCCTCCCCGAACTCGAACCCGATGTTGTTGACGTAGGCATTGCCGCGATCATCGACGACCACGTCGTTCCAGGGCGTCGTGGCGACGGGCGCGAGGTCGGCGTGGCGGGTCAGGGTGCCGTCGGCCTCCCGCACGAGCACCGCTCGATCCGCCGACGACACCAGCAGGAGCCGGCCATCGGGCAGGAAGTCGAAGCAGAGCGGGAACGACGCGACCTCAGCCTCGACCGTCGGTGTGCCGTCGGCCGAGACGGAGTAGATCCGCCCGGCACCCCAGTCGGAGACCCAGGCCCTGCCGTCATGCCATCGCGGGGACTCGCCGAAGGCGATGCCGTCCATGAGTACGTCCATGCCTTGCAGACCCGGCAGCCGGGCAGAACTCATCGCCCCCGAGTCAGCGAGCGGCCAGGCCGTGCTCGTGGGCGAAGACCACGATCTGCACGCGGTCGCGCAGGCCGAGCTTGCGCAGGATGGCGCCGACGTGGGTCTTGACCGTCGACTCGCTGGCGAAGACCTGGCTGGCGATCTCCGTGTTCGACAGGCCGCGGGCGACGGCGCCGAAGACTTCCTGCTCCTTGTCGGTCAGGGAGAGGTACGCCGTCGGGGTGGGCGTCTGCGCGCGGAACTGTCCCTCGAGCAGCGTGGACAGGTCGGTCGGCGCGAGCACGGCGTTGCCGGCGTGGACGGTGCGGATCGCGTCGCGCAGCATCGTGGGAGTCGTGTCCTTGAGCAGGAAGCCGCTGGCGCCGTGGCGGATGGCGGTGGCGGCGCGGTCGTCGAGGTTGAACGTGGTCAGCACGATCACCCGCACCGGTCGCTCGCGGCGGGAGACACGGTCGGGCGAGAAGATCTGGCGCGTCGCCTCGACACCGTCGAGCTCGGGCATCCGGATGTCCATCAGCACCACGTCGGGCTCGAGCTCGTCGACCAGCCGGACCGCCTCGTGGCCGTCGCCGGCCGACCCGACC
Organism: uncultured Actinomycetota bacterium; assembly: GCA_963769475.1. Taxonomy (GTDB): domain Bacteria; phylum Actinomycetota; class Actinomycetes; order Propionibacteriales; family Nocardioidaceae; genus Nocardioides. Next base: position 6,486 of record CAVYLX010000015.1, read on the forward strand.
ACGCTCATGCCGTCCTGGGCATCGACGATCACCCGCACGCCCTCGCGGAAGAGGTCCTGGTCGTCGACCAGGACGACGCTGATCTCGCTCACCGGGACCGCACCGGCACCCAAGCGGTGGCCGTGAAGGTGGCGCCGCCGGGCTCCTCGCGACGGCGTACGTCGAGTCGGCCGCCGGCCTGCTCCAGGCGCCGTCGCATGCCCTCGAGCCCCTGGCCCGGGGTCGACCCGGCGGCCTCTTCCTCGGTCTCGATCACGTTGCGCACCTCGATCCGCAGCTCACCCTCCCAGTGCCGTTCGACGAAGACCGGCTCGTCGCGGCGGCCGTGCTTGATGGCGTTGGTCAGCATCTCCTGGAGCACGCGGTAGGCCACGACCTCCAGCTCCGGAGGCAGTGGCTGGGCGGTGCCGACCTCGCTGGACACCACCTCGTGTCCGCTCTCGTTGACCCCGGCAATCAGCGCGTCGAGGCTGCCCGGCCGGGCCTGCTCTGCGGCGCTCACCGGCGTCAGCACGTGCCGCACGTCCTGCAGCGACGACCGAGCCGAGGTCGCGATGTTCTCCATGGTCTGCTTGAGCTTCTCGGTGTCCATGTCCTTCAGGTACTGCGCCGACTCGGCCTGGGCCAGGATCACCGCCAGCGAGTGACCGACGACGTCGTGCACGTCGCGGGCCAGCCGCGCCTGGTCCTCGCGCAGCTGCGCGATCTCGCGGGACTGCTCGGCTGCCACCTCTGCGCGCGCCGCGCCTTCCTCGGCAGCGACCTGCGACGCCCGCGACTCCCGGGCCCGGTCGCGGAAGCGCAGGGTCAGCCCCGCCAGCCAGGGCACGCCGAGCGTGCTCATGCCGGCGAGCCCGATCAGCACCACCCAGGAGAACGCGCCGACGCGGGCCGCCTGCTCATAGCCGACGAGGTCGATCAGGGACTCGAGGCGGTAGTAGGCGGTGCTGGCCGAGTCGAGGTAGACCGCGGCGATCACCGCCCCGGCCGGCATCGACAACCCGCTCAGCAGCAGCACGACCGACCGTCCCCAGCGAGCTGTGCCGAACGCCGTCACGGCGACCGCCAGCTCGACGAACATCACCTGCAGGTCGTAGAGGACCTGGATCCCGCACACCACCCAGACGACGGCCAGAGCCCCGCCGGGCACCTTCCGGGCCAGCGCGACCGAGAGCATCATCCCGGCGACGATGATCAGGTAGGGCAGGTCGCGGTAGAACGGGCTCATCCGCTGCACCTCGACCACCCCCACCGCGAAGACGATGGCGACGGCGTAGAGCTCGAAGGACCACTCGCGCAGCCGTTCGTTCATGCCGTCACCACCGCAGGCTTGCGGGTGAGCGGCTGCTCGACCAGCCGCCAGCTGAGCGCGGCCACGGCCAGCGTCAGGGCCACGGCGAGCGGTCCGGCGAGATCGGTGTGCGGCCGCAGCCAGAGGGTGAGCGGGTAGTTCCAGAGGTACGCCGCATAGGAGACCGTGCCGAGCCAGACCAGGGCGCGCAGGGCCGGCGTGGTCACCTCGGTCCAGGTGCGCCACGACAGCAGCAACAGCGCGGTCAGCGTGGCGATGGCCGGTCCTCCTGCCAGATAGGTGAGCGCGTGGCCCCGCAATGGAATCACGCTGAGCACCGCCAGTCCCGCCAGCGCCACCGGGACTGCATACGCCGGCAGGTGCAGCCGCTCTTGGTGGATCCGGGTCCCGGCGCCGATCACGAAGCAGACCGCCCACGAGGTCGGCAGCGCGTAGGCGAGGTCGGGTGACTCGGACAGCCACACCAGGGTGGCGACGCACGCGAGGAGGCAGGCGGCGGCCGCGGCGACCACGGCCACGCCGACCCGGCCACGCACGAACGCGAGCGCCAGCAGCGCCGGCCACACGAGATAGAACTGCTCCTCGGTCGCCAGCGTCCACAGGTGGAAGGTCGCGTCGCTCGCGTGGCCGAACGGCAGGTTGCCGGTCCAGGTCAGCGCGACCAGCACGGTCTTGCCGAGCTCGGCGCGATCGCCGATCGGGTCCAGGGCCAGGGTGACCACCACGACCCCGACGACCAGCAGCAGGAGCGCCGGCACCAGCCGGCGGACCCGACGGCGATAGAACCGACCGAGGTCGACCCGGCCCGTCTCCTCGAGCTCGCCGACGAGCAACCCGGTGATGAGGTAGCCGGACAGCGCGAAGAACATCACCACCCCGACCACGCCCGCGCCGCCGAGCACATCAGGCACCGCATGGCGCAGCATCACCAGGCCGATGGCGATCCCGCGGATGACGTCGAGCCCAGCGATGCGTCCGTTCACAGGGCGTCCTGGACCAGCAGGTCCAGGAGGTCGGAGTAGGCCAGCCCCGCGGCCGCGAACATCTTCGGCGCCTGGGAGGCCTCGGTGAAGCCGGGCATCGTGTTCACCTCGTTGAGCAGCCAGCCGTCCTCGGTCAGGAAGAAGTCCACCCGGGCGACGCCTGCGCAGCCCAGCGCGTCGAAGACCGCGACGGCCGCGTCCGCGAGCTCCTTGGCGGCCGCGTCGGCCAACGGAGCGGGGATGCGGAAGTCGGCCTGGCCGCCGTACTTGTCCTCGTAGTCGAAGATGCCGTCGACCACGATCTCGAGCGAGGGCGACACCAAGGGCTCGGCGCCGGGGCGGCCCAGCACCGCGATGTCGATCTCGCGGCCGACCACGAGGTCCTCGACCAGGATCCGGTCGTCGATGGCGAGGGCCGCGTCGAGGGCCGGGCCGAGCTCAGCAGGCTCGCGGACCAGGCCGACGCCGCGGCTCGAGCCGGCGGCCACGGGCTTGACCACGACCGGATGCGTCCAGGAGTACGCCGGCGCGCTGGCCGCAGTGAGCAGCACTCCCGGCACGGTGGCCACCCCGACCGCCTCGGCCACGAGCTTCGTGACCCACTTGTCCATCGCGATCGCGCCCGCGCCGACGCCGGAGCCGACGTAGGGCAGGCAGGCGAGCTCGCACAACGCGGCGAGCGTGCCGTCCTCCCCATGCGGCCCGTGTACGGCGGGGATGGCCACGTCGCAGCTGCGCAGCACGTGGGTGGCGCCGGTCAGGCCGATCGGGCGGCCACCGCGGTCGTGCCAGACGCCGTCGGGGTCGATGGTCAGCGGCACCACGTCGTAGCGCTGGGCATCGAGAGCCCGACAGATCGCAGCAGCGGAAGCCAGCGACACCTCGTGCTCGCAGCTCGCTCCGCCACCGATGACGGCGACCCGGATCCGCTCGTCCCGCTTCATCGAGCGACCCGCGATCCGATGCCGGTCACGATCTCGTGCTCGATCGTGTCCGCCCAGGTCGCCCACTCGGCGACGGTCGGCTCGCCGGCGTGGCCGGGTCCGAAGACCACGGCCGTCTCACCGAGGGTGGCCGGGTGGTCGCCGACGTCGACGACGACCTGGTCCATCGAGATGCGGCCGACGACCGCGCAGCGGCGACCGCCGAGCAGCACCTCGGCACGGCCACCGGTGGCGCGCGGCAGCCCGTCGGCGTACCCGAGAGGGAGCAGAGCCAGGTGGGTACGCCGGGTCGCCGACCAGGCGTGCCCGTAGCCGACGGGAGTGCCGGCCCGCACCCGGCGCACGCCGACCACCGGTGCGGTCAGGGTCATCGCCGGCTGCAGCACTGTGGTGTGGGACGGGTCGATGCCGACCAGTCCGGCGCCGACCCGGCTCAGCGTGTGATGGCTCTGCGGGTCGGTGAGGGTGGCCGCGGTGGCGGCGAGGTGGCGCAGCGGCGGCCGCAGCCCGGCCTCGCGGGCCCGGGCCACGCCCCAGCTGAAGCGGGCGCGACCGGTGGAGTTGTCGGGGTCGTCGGGCTCGTCGGCACAGCCGAGGTGGCCCATCAGCCCGACCACGCGCACGGTGCCGGCCTGCTCGGCCCGGCGGGCCATCCGGCACAGGCCGGCCCAGTCCTCAGGGGCTGCGCCGTCGCGGGCCATCCCGGTATCGAGCTGGAGGTGGATCCGGGCGCCGATGCCGGCGCGGGTGATCGCCTCGAGGTGGTCGCGGCCGGGCACGGCCAGGTCGATCCCGCTGGCGATGGCCGCGCCGAAGTCGGCGTCGAGCGGGTTCAGCCAGCTCAGCGTCGGCACCCGGAGTCCGGATCGGCGCAGGGCGAGCGCCTCGTCGATCGTGGTGACACCCAGCCAGGACGCGCCGTTGGCCAGCGCGGTCCTCGCCACGTCAGCCGCTCCGTGACCGAAGCCGTCGGCCTTCACCACCGCCATCAGCGCGCCAGGAGTCCGCTCGGCGAACAGCCGCGTGTTCGCCGCGATCGCGGACAGGTCGACGTGGAGGCGCGGGCCGTGGCCAACGCGCGGTTGGACGTGGGCGACCGCGCTCATGCCGCCTCCGCGACCCGCACGGGTCCGTAGTGCGCGCGACCGGTGCCGGTGACCAAGGCCCAGTAGCGGTCGCCGAAGCTCCAGTGCCACCACTCGGTGGGGTAGTTGACCAGGCCGGCGTCGCCCAGCACCCGGGCGAGCAGCTCGCGGTGCGCCCGCGCGTCGGCGCCGATCCCGTCGGCGGCGAAGTAGCAGCGGCCGTCGCTCTGCTCCGGCGTCGCGTCGATCGGCGTGCCGAGGTCGAGCTCCTCTCCGCACGCGTCGACCAGGGTCAGGTCGACGGCGGCACCGGCCACGTGCGGCGCCACCTCGAGGGGAGCGACGAAACGGCTGGTGAGCATTGCCAGCTCGCGATCGGAGATGCCGGGGTGCGCTGCGCAGAGCTCGGCGGCGTACGCCGTGATGATCGACTGCTGGTCCTCGACGGAACGGTGTCCCTCGACGACTCGCAGCCCGATGCCCGGCGGAAGCGCGAGGTGGGCGGCGGACAGCCGCTCGGCGAGGCCGGAGCGCACCAGCTGCCGGGTCGGCGAGAGGGCCGGCTCGAGCCGCACCAACGGCTCCGAGCAGTCGTGGACCGGCACCGCGGAGACCCGCGGGTCGGAGAGGAGGATCGTCATGCTCGCAACGCTAGGAATCAGCGGTCGCGCACGCCTCCACCTCAGGTGCCGATCGGCTGTCCTCCAGGACCAGCCTGGTGCGGCCTAGGCGGTCAGCCCCGGGCCCACTCGATGGCCGGGCAGGTGTCCATCACCATCGGTACACCGGCCGCGATCGTGCGCTCGAACGCCGCCTCGTCGATCACGCCCAGCTGGAACCACACCGCCTTCGCCCCCACCGCGACCGCCTGGTCGGCGAACTCGCCCGCCGCGTCCGAGCGCCGGAAGACGTCGACCACGTCGATCGCGAACGGGACGTCGGCCAAGGTCGCGTAGCCCTGCTCACCGAGCACCGTCTTGGCGTCGGGATGGATGGGGACGATCCGTTTGCCGCGCTGCTGGAGCACCTGCGCGATCCGGTACGCCGTCCGGGTGGGGTCGCCCGACAGCCCCACGACCGCCCAGGTCTCGCAGTCGTCGAGCATCAAGCGTACGGATTCGGGCTCCTGCCAGTCGGTCATGTCACCCAATCTAGGTCGCGGACGAACCCGGCTCGGCCAGCACCTGGCGGACCAGGCCGGCCACCACCTGCGCGTCCTGGGCACTGTCGATGACCAGGACCGTGGCCCCGCGGGTGCCAGTGCGTGGCGTGTGCAGCGAGGTCACCAGGCTCATGGCCTCGTCGAACTCGACCTCCGGCGCATCGGCCTCCCCGCGCAGCCAGCGGCGGAGCACGTGGTTGTGCGCCACCACGATCGCGGAGGCCAGCAGCTCGGCGCGCAGGTCGTGACCGGGCTGTTCGCCGGTCCATCCGCGCACGAACTCGCGGAACACCCGCTGGTACTGCTGCATCTGCCCGATCTCGCGGGCGCGCAGCGCCGGGATGGAACGGGTCAGCCGGTACCTGCTGCGGGCGAGCTCGCCCTCGTCGAGGTAGCGGTCGAGCACCAGCCGGGCTGCTTCGGTGACCGCGGTCGGCGTCGAGTCGACGGTGGCGGTGGACAACCGCGCCCGCACCCGGGTCAGCACCTCGGTGTGATCCGGGAAGATCACGTCCTCCTTGGAGCGGAACAACCGGAAGAACGTGGTCCGGCCGACGCCGGCCAGCTCGGCGATCTGGTCGACGGTGGTGGCGTCGTACCCCTGACGCTCGAACAGGTCGAACGCGGCCTGGCGCAGGCGTTCCGCGGGCTGGGACATCGAGTTTCTCCTTCGGCCTGGTACTAGGTACCATACATTCGGAATCGAGTACCAGGAGGACGCGTGGACGACGTGAGTCGGGTAGGTGTGGTCGGGTTCGGCCTGATGGGTGCGGGGATCGCCGAGGTGTGCGCCCGGGCGGAGCTGGACGTGATCGTCGTCGAGGCCAACGCCGACGCTGCCGCCAAGGGCGAGGCGCGGCTGGAGCGGTCGCTGCGGCGCGCTCAGGAGCGCGGCAAGGTGGACAGCGCAGCTGACGTGCTGGCCCGGGTCCGCGTCGTGACCGAGCTCGATGCCCTGGCCGATCGCGAGCTGGTGGTCGAGGCGATCGTGGAGGACGAGGCGGCCAAGACCGAGCTCTTCGGTCGGCTCGACGAGATCGTCACGTCGCCGGAAGCGATCCTCGCCTCCAACACCTCCTCGATCCCGATCATGAAGCTGGGCGTGGTGACCCAGCGACCCCAGCAGGTGCTGGGCATCCACTTCTTCAACCCGGTGCCGGTGCTCAGCCTCGTCGAGCTGGTGCCGAGCCTGATGACGTCTCCGGAGACGACCGAGCGGGCGCGCGCATTCGTGTCGGGGTCGCTCGGCAAGCAGGCCATCGACTGCCAGGACCGGGCCGGGTTCGTGGTCAACGCGCTGCTCATCCCGTTCGTGCTCTCGGCGATCCGGATGCTCGAGTCCGGCTTCGCCACGGCCGAGGACATCGACCGCGGACTGGTGCTGGGCGCGGCCCACCCGCAGGGTCCGTTGGCGCTCGCGGACCTGATCGGGCTGGACACGACCAAGGCCGTGGCCGAGTCGTTGTACGAAGAGTTCAAGGAGCCGCTCTACGCCGCACCCCCGCTGCTGGCACGCATGGTCGAGGCGGGACTGTTGGGCCGCAAGACCGGCCGCGGCTTCTACACCTACTGAGGAGAACACCGATGAGCAACGACTCCCCGCTCTTTGCGATGTCCGAGGAGCACCAGGCGATCCGGGAGGCGGTCCGCTCGGTCTGCGACGCGAAGGTCGCGCCGTTCGCGGCCGACGTCGACGAGAACGGGCGCTACCCCGAGGAGGCCGCGGCGGCGCTCCTGGCCGCGGACTTCCACGCACCCCACGTGCCCGAGGAGTACGGCGGCGCGGGAGCCGACGCGCTGGCGACCGTGCTGGTGATCGAGGAGGTCGCTCGAGCGTGCATGTCGGCCTCGCTGATCCCCGCGGTCAACAAGCTGGGGTCGCTGCCGCTGATGCTCGGCGGTGGTGAGGAGATCAAGAAGAAGTACCTGACCAAGCTGGCGGCGGGCGAGGGCGGATTCTCCTACGCGCTGTCCGAGCCCGAGGCCGGCTCCGACGCGGCGAGCATGAAGACCCGGGCCGAGCGTGACGGCGACGAGTGGGTGCTCAACGGCGTGAAGCGCTGGATCACCAACGCCGGCGTGAGCGAGTACTACACGGTGCTCGCGGTCACCGACCCCGAGAAGCGGTCGAAGGGGATCACCGCGTTCGTCGTCGAGAAGTCCGACGAGGGCGTCTCCTTCGGAGCGCCGGAGAAGAAGCTCGGCATCAAGGGCTCGCCGACTCGCGAGGTCTACCTCGACAACGTCCGGATTCCCAGCGACCGGATCATCGGTGCCGAGGGTGAGGGCTTCGAGATCGCGATGCGCACCCTGGACCACACCCGGGTCACCATCGCCGCCCAGGCGCTCGGCGTCGCCCAGGGAGCTCTGGACTACGCGTTGGAGTACGCCAAGGAGCGCAAGCAGTTCGGCAAGCCGATCGCCGACTTCCAGGGACTGCAGTTCATGCTCGCCGACATGGGCATGAAGATCGAGGCCGCCCGCCAGCTCACCTACGCCGCCGCCGGCCGCTCCGAGCGCAACGACCCCGACCTGACCTTCTTCGGGGCCGCCGCGAAGTGCTTCGCCTCGGATGTCGCGATGGAGGTCACCGTCAACGCGGTCCAGGTCCTCGGCGGCTACGGCTACACCCGGGAGTACCCCGTCGAGCGGATGATGCGCGACGCGAAGATCACCCAGATCTACGAAGGCACCAACCAGGTCCAGCGGATCGTGATGGCCCGGCAGCTGCTGGCAGGGGTCCAGTCCGCCCTCTGACACCCGTGCTGGACAGATGACTAAGAGGGTGTCGCATAATTACTCGTCTGCCGGGTACGGCGGACAGAGGTCGGGGCCGCCGAAATCCCCCCACTTCGGTGGCTCCGGCCTTTTAACTTTCCGGCACCAATGCTGCGGTTCTCGTGTGGGGAGCCGTCAGAAGTGCCACGCTCATCGCCCTCGGAGGTGTTCGGCATGGGCAGTGGCGAGGCGTCGACTCTCGACGCCGGCGCGCCCGCCGTACCGCTGCCCGACACCCTTCGACGACTCGAGACCGCACGCCTCCTCGCGCTCGCCGCAGCGAGCCGAGGTGCGGCCAGACACACGTACGAGGACGAGGTCATCCAGATCAACATGCGGGTGGCCAGCGACGTGGCCCGCCGCTACCACGGGCGGGGCATCCCGTCGGAGGACATCGACCAGGTCGCGTTCCTGGGGCTGGTGAAGGCGGTCCGCGGCTACGACGCCGCCCTGGGCGACGACTTCCTGAGCTACGCCGTGCCGACGCTGCGCGGCGAGATCCGGCGCTACTTCCGCGACGCCGGCTGGGCGGTCCGGCCGCCGCGGTCGGTGCAGGAGATCCAGACCCGCGTCACCAAAGCCGAGTCGGACCTGGCCCAGACCTACGGGCGGACGCCGAGGGCCGACGAGATCGCGGTGTTCCTCGGGGTGCCCCACGACCTGGTGCTGGCCGCGCAGGCGGCGTCCGGCTGCTTCACGCCGGCCTCGCTCGACGCGCCGCGCGCCGACTCCGACCACGAGGCGCCGCTCGACAAGATGGGTGGGCTCGATCCGGCCTTCGCCTCGACCGAGGCCCGGCTCGCCCTGCAGCCGTTGATGAGGCTCCTCAACGAGCGCGACCGCGAGATCATCCGGCTGCGCTACTTCGAGAACCGGACCCAGTCGCAGATCGGCGCCGAGGTCGGCGTCACCCAGGAGCAGGTCTCGCGGCTGCTGACGGGCATCCTGCTCCGGCTGCGCCGCACGCTCGCGGCCTAGAAGACGCGGGGCAGCTCGGAGGCCTTGCCGGTGAACTCCGGCGCCCGCTTCTCCAAGAACGCCGCCACGCCTTCCTTGCCGTCGCCGATCGAGGTGTAGAACATCGCCAGCGACTCCGACAGGTGCGCCTCGAGCGGGTCTGCTGCGGCGCCGTTGCGGTAGAGCTGCTGCTTGGCCAGCCCCAGGGCGACCGGGGAGCGGCCCACCACGAACGACCGGACCAGCTCGTACGCCGCCGGCAGCAGGTCTTCGGGCTCGTGCAGCGAGCGCACCAGCCGGCCGGCGTACACGGCCTCGGCCGTGAGGATCTCGGCGGAGTAGACCCACTCCAGTGCCTGCTGGATGCCGACGATCCGCGGCAGGAACCACGTCGAGCAGGCCTCCGGCACGATGCCCAGCCGGCCGAACACGAAGCCGACTCGGGCGTTGGTCGAGGCCAGCCGCAGGTCCATGGCCAGGGTCATCGTCGCGCCGATGCCGACCGCCGGCCCGTTGATCGCGGCGACCACGGGCTTGGGCAGCGAGTGGATCGCGAGCGTGACGCGGCCGCCGGTGTCGCGGACGCCGTCGTGGTACGGCGCCTCCGTGAGGTGCGCGCGCAGGTCCTCGGGCGTGGGCGTGACCGACTCGTCGAGGCCGAACACGTTGCCCTCGGCGGACAGGTCCATGCCGGCGCAGAACGCCCGGCCGGAGCCGGTGACCACGACCGCGCGCACCGCGTCGTCGCGGGCATCGGTCAGGAAGACCTGCTCGAGCTCGCGGGCCATAATCAGGTTGAACGCGTTGAGCGCGTCCGGTCGGTGCAGCGTGAGCGTCGCGATGCCGTCGTCGTCGACGTCCCACAGGAGCGTCTCGTAGGTGGTCACGCACCTAGTTTCGCGTGACGCTCCGGGGAAGACCCGACGGGGTGCAGAGATCCTTGCCGATCGCCTCGGTGTCGTCGTCGATGATCGCCTGGAACATCTTCTGCGACCGGTCCTCGTCCCAGGTGGCCGAGCCGTCGGCGAGCGGCACCGTGCAGGTCAGGCCGCCGTCGCCGTCGACCCGCGTCATGGCCAGCGCCCACTGGGCCGCGCGGACCGGTCCCATGCCTTCGCCGAAGACGAAGAAGTCGGGGAGCGCGCCGTTGAGCCGCCAGTAGCGGATCGGGTTGATCACCGACCAGGGCGAGACCACCTTCGAGCCGATGGCCGACACGACCTCGCGCTGCTGCTGCACCCGGGCCAGGTCACTGAGGGCGGACGCGCGGGAGCGGGAGTAGCCGAGCGCGGTCTTGCCGTCGACCTCCTGGCAGCCCTTCTTGATCTTCAGCTTGGCCTTGGGGTCGTTGATCGCTCGCTTGGGGCAGATCTCGATGCCGCCGACGGCGTCCACGATGCCGACGACGCCGCCCATGCCGATCTCGACGTAGTGGTCGACGCGGATGCCGGTGAGGCCCTCGACCGCGGTGACCAGGCCCTCCGGCCCGTCCACGGCGTACGCCGCGTTGATCTTCCCGCCGTCGTAGGGGGAGTCGCGGGGGATGGACATCAGCAGGTTGGGCCCGTCGCCGGTGTGCAGCAGCATGATCGTGTCGGTGCGGCCACCGGCCGCGTCGCCGGTGCCGAGCTCCTTGCGCTCCTCGTCCGAGAGGCCTTCGCGCGAGTCGCTGCCCACCATCAGGTACGTAGTGCCGGGCTGGTCGCCGGGTCGGTCACCGCCGGGCTCCCAGGCGACCTTGTCGACGCTCTGCCAGGTGAAGACCGGCACCGCGACGAGGTAGATGATCCAGAGCAGGATCAGCACGAACACCGTGCGGATCCAGAACCTGGGCCGGCGGAACCGGCTGGCGCCTCCGCCATCTCCGCGGTACGGCGTGCCCGGCGGCGGGCCGACCGGCTGCGGGGCGATCGGCGGTGGTGTGGGTCGCGCGGACTCTCGCGGCTGGACGCCCATCACCCGCGTCGCGTCGTCGGTCGGACGCGCCTGGGCGCGGATCGCGCGGGTGGCGTCGGGGTTGGGGGGTTCGTCGAGTGGAGGATCAGCATCCGGTTGGCCCTTGCCGCCGTACAGCCAGTTGAAGTCGGGCCCGTCCTTGGGTCCGTCGTGCCCAGGACGATCTGCCATGCGGGTGACGCTACCGTGCGAGCCATGACCGACCTGGCGACGATGACCTGCGGCAGGGAGGCGAACCTGCTCCGCTAGGACACGTCCTCGCGATTTTCGGCGCGTCCTGCCCGCCTGTGACGCATGTGACTGGTGATACTGGCCGAGCCCCTGCTCCTTCCCCAGCAGAAAGGCGTTCGATGCCTGCCGTGTCCGAGCGCGCCGCCAGAGTGCGGTTCCGCCGTGCGCTGTCCCTCATGGCCATGACCCTGGTCGCTCCGGGGTCGGCGCAGCTGGTGGCCGGCAACCGACGGATCGGCCTGCTCGCCCTGCGGATCTGGGTGGGCCTGCTCGGGCTGCTCGCGTTCACCCTGCTCGCCATCGCCGTGCATCGCGACCTGGTCTTCTGGCTGGTCTCCAACACCTCGCTCCTGCTCGTGCTGCGGCTGGCCCTGATGGCGGCCGCGATCGGCTGGGCGTTCCTGTTCTTCGACGCGTGGCGCCTCGGGCAACCGCTCACGCTCGGCCTCGGGCACCGCCGCGCGGCGGTCAGCGTCAACGGCGTCCTGTGCCTCACGGTCGCCGGCACGCTGCTGTTCGGGGCGCACCTGGTCGGCGTACAGCGCGACTTCATCGTCACGATGTTCGGCGACGGCACCGTGACCGGCGCGCACTCCGGCCGCTTCAACGTGCTGCTGATGGGCGGCGACTCCGGGGCCGGCCGCTGGGGCCTGCGACCCGACTCGATGACCGTCGCGTCGATCGATGCCGAGAGCGGGCGCACGGTGCTGATCAGCCTGCCCCGCAACCTGGAGGACGCGCCGTTCCGCAAGGGCACGGTCATGCACGAGCAGTTCCCCGACGGGTTCAACTGCGAGGGCTGCTACCTCAACGGCGTCAGCACCTGGGCGGGCGACCACACCGATCTCTTCCCGAAGTCCGACAACCCCGGCGTCGACGCCACGATGATGGCGATCGAGGGTGTCACCGGCCTGCGGATCAACTACTGGGCGATGGTCAACCTCGAAGGCTTCAAGAGCCTGGTCGACGCCGTCGGCGGCGTCGAGCTCAACGTGCGCGACCGGATCCCGATCGGTGGCCTCGGCTCCGACGTCTACGACTACATCGAGCCGGGCAAGCAGCGGCTCGACGGCTTCGAGACGCTGTGGTTCGCCCGGGCCCGGGAGGGCTCCGACGACTACTCGCGGATGGCGCGGCAGAAGTGCGTGATGAACGCGATGCTGCAGCAGGTCAGCCCGCAACAGGCGCTCACCAACTTCGAGGCGATCGCGAAAGCCTCGGCCGAGATGATGTCGACCAACCTGCCGGCGTCCGAGCTGGACCGTTTCATGTCGCTGGCGATGAAGGCCCGCGGCCAGAAGGTCTCCACGCTGTCGCTGGTGCCGCCCACGATCAACCCGGCCGACCCCGACATCCCCGAGATCCAGGACATGGTGTCGACCGCCATCGACCGCGCCGAGGGCGATGCGCCGCCGGCCAAGACGAAGAAGAACAAGGCGGGCACGGTCACCGGTGGCTCGATCGGATCGCGCGACGACGGCTACGCCGCCAACGACGCAGAGGACCTCGGCACCGCTTGCTGAGCTAGCTGTGGAAGCGGTCCAGCACCACGTCGTACGTTGCCCGGTCGGCGGCGCCGATCAGGCCCTTGCCGCTCACGCGCGGGTCGTAGGGCTCGCCGTCCAGCGTGCCGAGGTAGCCGCCGGCCTCCGACAGGATCAGCGACCCGGGCGCGTGGTCCCACGGGTTGTCGTAGCCGGAGATCACGAAGTCGGCGTGCCCGGAGACCAGGTGTGGGTAGTCGACGCCGCAACAGACCCAGGTGAGCTCGAGCGGCCGCAGCCCGGGCAGCTCGCGACCCACCCACCGGCGCCGGCTGGTGATGCCGCGCCACTCCATCGGCTCGGTCGGCGGGGCCGGCCGGGTCAGCCGACCGCCGCTGACCCAGGCGCCCGCACCGCGTTCGGCGGTGTAGCCGAGCCCATGCTGGGGCTGCCAGATCCACGCGCGGGTCACGTCGCCACCGCGCACCTCGGCCACCATCACCGCGTGGTCCTTCTTGCCGTGCACGAAGTTCTTGGTGCCGTCGACGGGGTCGACCGTGAACGCGTGGTCGGCGGCGGCGTACTTCTCGAGCAGCGCCGGGTCGGCGGCGTACGCCTCCTCGCCGAGCACCACCGCCGCCGGGTACGCCGCCAGCAGCGCGTCGGTGATCAGCACCTCTGCCTCGTGGTCGGCCACGGTGACCAGGTCGCCGGGGTTCTTCTCCGACACCTGCGCGTCGGACAGGTCCCGGAACCGCGGGTTGATCACCTCGTCCGCGACGTCCTTCAGCAGTGTCAGGATCGCCTCGGTCTCCACACCGTCAAACCTAGCCGTCGCTGGTGCGTAGGGTGTCCGGCGTGCGGGTGGTGGCGGTGGTGGTGACGTTCAATCGCCTGCCGTTGCTCCAGCGACTGGTTGCCCGGCTTCGTGAGGTGGGCGAGGTCGACGAGGTGCTGGTGGTCGACAACGCGTCCTCCGACGGCACCGGCGAGTGGCTCGAGAGCGCGGGCGTGACGCACCGGACCCTGGCGGAGAACAAGGGCGGGGCCGGGGGGTTCCATGACGGGCTCGGCTGGGCGATGGAGCGCGGCGCCGACCTGGCCTGGCTGATGGACGACGACGGGATGCCCGACGCCGACTGCCTGGCCACGCTGCTGGCCCGGCAGGACCAGTTCGACTTCTGGGGCCCGGTCGTGGTCGACGAGGCAAGCCCCGACCGCCTGGTCTTCCCTATCCGCCTCCCGGGCGGCACCCGCGTGGTGCACCAGATGGCCGACGTCGAGGTCGCGGCGGTCGACGGGCTGATCCGCGACATCGTGATCCCGTTCAACGGCGTGCTCGTGACCCGCGAGCTGGTCGAGAAGATCGGGCTGCCGCGCGAGGAGTTCTTCATCTGGGGCGACGACGTCGAGTACCTGTGGCGTGCGGAGCGGGCCGGTGCCCGGATCGCGACCATGGTCGGTGCCAAGGTGCACCACCCGAGCGTCGGCGACCTCGGCACGCCGATGATGTTCGGCCGGACGACGTACAACCACAGCCCGAGTGACCTCAAGCACTACTGCATGGCCCGCAACAACCTGCTCAACCTGCGCGCCTACCGCGGCTGGCCGCACGCCCTGGCGTTCGTGGTGAAGACCGTCTGGTTCTACCTCTTCACCAAGCCGAAGCCGCGCCGGGTCGCGATGAGCTTCCGCGCCATGTACGCCGGCCTGCGCGGCGACTTCACGGGCCACCAGAGGTATCTGAAGTGACCGAGACGATTGCCGTCGTCGTGGTGACCTACAACCGCGCCGACCTGCTCGCCCGGATGCTCGAGGGTCTGGGAGCGCTCGACCGCGCGCCCGACGCGGTGATCGTGATCGACAACGCCAGCACCGACCACACCCCCGAGGTGCTGGCCGCGAGCACGCTGGCCGGCCTCCAGGTCGACCGCACCGACGACAACCTCGGAGGAGCGGGCGGGTTCCATCGCGGGATGAAGGCGGCGTACGACCAGGGCTTCGACCGGATCTGGCTGATGGACGACGACGTCGTGCCGGCTCCCGACTGCCTGACCGTGCTGATGGCCCAGGACGAGGCCTGCCTGATGTCGGTCCGCGAGGACGCCAGCGGGGCACTGGTCGAGAAGGCGGCGGTCCGGTTCGACCTGAGCAACCCGCTGCGGATCAAGCCGAAGACCGCGATGGTCGAGACGACGTACGGGACCCGCGCGGCGATGCCGGAGCGGGTCGAGATCGAGGCCATCGCGTTCGAGGGGTTCATGGTCCGCCGCGACGTGGTCGAGGAGATCGGCCTGCCGGACCCGTCGTACTTCATCTTCTACGACGACGTCGACTTCGCCGTGCGCGCCCGCCGCGCCGGCCATCGCATCTGGGCGGTCCGCGACGCCGTGCTGGTCCGCCAGCTCGAGTTCGACCAGCAGCACGACCTGGCGGGCTGGAAGGGCTACTTCATGTACCGCAACCTGTTCACCGTGCACCTCAGGTACGGCGAGAACGTGCTCGTCCGGCTCAAGCCGTGGCTGATCACGGCGACCGTCGTGCTGCTGAGCCCGCTGCGCGGAGGACGGGCCGAGGCGCGGAATGTGACCCGGGCCATGCGCGACGCGCGGGGAATGCGGTCGCTTCCGTCTCGATCCGTAGACTGACTCATCGTGTCCACTCCAGATCTCGTCGTCGTCGGCTCCGGTTTCTTCGGCCTCACCATCGCCGAACGCTGCGCCAACGAGCTAGGTCTGAAGGTCCTCGTGCTGGAGCGCCGCCATCACCTGGGCGGCAACGCCTACAGCGAGCCCGAGCCGGAGACCGGCATCGAGGTGCACGTCTACGGCGCCCACCTGTTCCACACCTCCAACGAGAAGGTGTGGGAGTACGTCAACCGGTTCACGACGTTCACCAGCTACCAGCACCGCGTCTTCGCGAAGTACCAGGGGCAGGTCTACTCCTTCCCGATGAACCTGGGCCTGATCAACCAGTTCTTCGGCAAGAACCACACCCCCGACGAGGCCCGGGCGCTGATCGCCGAGCAGGCCAGCGAGATCGCCACCGAGGACGCGACGAACCTCGAGGAGAAGGCGATCAGCCTGATCGGCCGCCCGCTCTACGAGGCGTTCGTGAAGGGCTACACCGCGAAGCAGTGGCAGACCGACCCGACCGAGCTGAGCCCGGACATCATCACCCGGCTCCCGGTCCGCTACACGTTCAACAACCGCTACTTCAACGACAAGTACGAAGGCCTGCCCACCGACGGCTACACCGCCTGGCTGACCAAGATGGCCGACCACCCCAACATCGAGGTGCGGCTCGAGACCGACTTCTTCGACGTACGCGACGAGTTCACGGGCAAGGTGCCGATCATCTACACCGGCCCGGTCGACGAGTACTTCGGCAACTCCGAGGGCCGCCTGTCCTGGCGCACGGTCGACCTCGAGGCCGAGGTCAAGCACGTCGACGACTTCCAGGGCACCTCGGTGATGAACTACAACGACCAGGAGGTGCCCTGGACCCGGATCCACGAGTTCAAGCACTTCCACCCCGAGCGGACCTACCTGCCGGGCAAGACGGTGATCGTCCACGAGTACTCCCGCGCGGCGGAAGAGGACGACGAGCCGTACTACCCGATCAACACCGCAGAGGACCGCGCGAAGCTGCTGAAGTACCGCGAGCTCGCGAAGAAGGAGCCGATGGTGCTCTTCGGAGGCCGCCTCGGCACCTACAAGTACCTCGACATGCACATGGCAATCGGCTCGGCGTTGTCGATGTTCGAGAACAAGCTGCAGCCGCACTTCGCTGACGGAGCGCCGCTGCAGAGCGGAGGAGTGGACGAATGACCCAGAGACTGCTGATGCGGCAGATCATGCCGGTGGACCGCGACTTCGACGTGCTGGCGCTGTACGTCGACCCGGAGGAAGCGCGGCTCGACGCCGACAAGTACCAGGTCGGCGGCAACCGGGCGGCCAAGGAGCTCAACAACGCCGCCATCCGCCAGACCACCGCGACCGGTGCCTCGATCCACCCCGACCAGATCGAGTCGCGCACGGCGCTGCGCGTGCGGTCGGGTGAGAAGCTGTCGTTCGGCACCTACTTCAACGCCTTCCCCGCCAGCTACTGGCGCCGCTGGTCGGTCGTCTCCGAGGTCACTCTCACGATCACCGTGCGTGGCTCCGGCACCACGGTCCTCGTCTACAAGTCGATGGCCAACGGCAGCGCCCAGCGCGTCGAGTCGGCGACGACCGGCGAGCAGGACTCTGCTGGTAGGGGGGCGACGTTCAGCTTCGACCTCACCCTGAAGCCGTTCGTCGACGGCGGCTGGTACTGGTACGACGTGATCGCCGGCGACGACGACGCGGTCGTGGAGTCGGCCGAGTGGACCGCCGACGTACCCGAGGACCGGGCCGAGCACGGCACCGTCGACCTCGCGATCACCACGATGAACCGCCCCGACTTCTGCGCCAAGCTGCTCGGCCAGATCGGCGAGGACGACGACCTCCGCCCCTACCTCGACACGGTCTTCGTGATGGAGCAGGGCACCCAGAAGGTGGTCGACTCGCCGGAGTTCGCGAAGGCCGAGGGCGCGCTCGGCTCCCGGCTCCGGATGATCGAGCAGGGCAACCTCGGCGGCTCCGGCGGCTACGCCCGCGGGCAGCTCGAGTCGGTCCGCAAGGGCACCGCGACGTACGCGATGATGATGGACGACGACGTCGTCTGCGAGCCGGAAGGCATCATCCGGGCGATCACGTTCGGCGACCTCGCCCGCCGCCCCACGATCGTGGGCGGCCACATGTTCAGCATCTACTCGCGCTCGCGGCTGCACAGCTTCGGCGAGATCGTGCACCCCTGGCGGTTCTGGTGGATGTCGCCGCTCGACACGTTCCCCGACTGGGACCTCGCCGCGCGCAACCTGCGCTCGAGTCGCTGGCTGCACAAGCGGGTCGACGTCGACTTCAACGGCTGGTTCATGTGCCTGATCCCCCGGCAGGTGCTGGACGACATCGGGCTCTCGCTGCCGCTCTTCATCAAGTGGGACGACTCCGAGTACGGCCTGCGCGCCAAGGCGGCCGGCTACCCGACGGTGACCTTCCCCGGCGCCGCGGTCTGGCACGTGCCGTGGACCGACAAGAACGACGCCCTCGACTGGCAGGCGTACTTCCACGTCCGCAACCGCTTCGTGGCGGCGCTGCTGCACTCGTCGTACCCGAAGGGCGGGCGGCTGCTCTTCGAGAACCGCAACCACCAGATCGCCCACCTGGTCTCGATGCAGTACTCCACCGTCGAGATCCGGCACCAGGCGATGCTCGACGTGCTCTCCGGTCCCGACCACCTGCACGAGGTGCTGCCGACCAAGCTGGCCGAGGTCAACGCGTTCCGCAAGCAGTTCACCGACGCCCAGCTCGAGGCCGACCCCGACGTCTTCCCACCGGTCCGGCGCAAGAAGCCGCCGCGCAAGGGGAAGAGCATCGTCGAGGTGCCCAGCCGCCGCTCGCAGCTGATCACCGCGGCCCTGTCGCCCCTGCGGCAGCTCAAGTCGCCGCGGCCGATGGCGAAGGACCACCCCGAGGTGGAGATCCCGGCCATGGACGCCAAGTGGTACCGCCTGGCGAGCTACGACTCCGCCATCGTCTCGATGCGGGACGGCACGTCGGCAGCGTTCTACCAGCGCGACGCGGAGAAGTTCCGGGACCTCGCGAAGAAGACCTTCGAGATCCACGAGCGGTTCCGGCGCGAGTGGCCGCGGCTGGCCGAGGAGTACCGCGCCAAGCTCGGTGAGGTGACCTCACCCGAGACCTGGGAGAAGACGTTCCAGCCCTGGACAGATGACTGAGGTCCTGGACCCGCGCGACGACGCACCGCTGAAGTCACCATCGGCGGACCAGGGTCTGCTCGAGGTCTTCCGCCGCCGTTACCTGCTGCGGCTCCTGGTACGCCGGGAGATCAACGTCCGCTACTCCGGCTCGTTCCTAGGGCTGCTCTGGTCCTACATCAACCCGCTGTCGCAGCTGTTCATCTACTGGTTCGTGATGCAGAAGATCATCGGCCGCGGGTCCGAGAACTTCGCGGTCCATGTCTTCTCCGCGCTGGTCGTGGTGCACTTCTTCACCGAGACGTTCAACGCCGGCACCCGCTCGATCGTCCGCAACAAGGCGCTGGTCCGGCGGATGGCGATGCCCCGGGAGATGTTCCCGGTCGCGTCGATGCTGGTCTCGCTGTTCCACGTCGGACCGCAGCTGATCATCCTGACCGTGGTCTGCCTCTTCTACGGCTGGGCGCCCGACCCAGCGGGCATGGGCGCGATGCTGCTCGCGCTGGCGATCATCATGGTGCTCGGCACCTCGCTCGCCCTGCTGTTCAGCGTCGCCAACGTGTTCTTCCGCGACTTCTCCAGCTTCGTCAACATCCTCACCAACTTCGTGCGGTTCGGCGTGCCGATGATCTACCCGTTCACCCTCGTGCAGGATCGCTTCGGCAATGTGGAGCTGTATCTCCTCAACCCGATCGCCAATGCAGTGTTGCTCATGCAGCGGGCTTTCTGGGTCGGCACCACCAGCGACCCCGAGCTGAAGGCGAAGACCGACCTGCCGGAGCATCTCTTCACTCGAGGGTTCATAGCTCTTGGTGCCGCGCTCATCGTCCTGGTGCTGGCGCAGATGGTGTTCACCAAGTTCGAGAACAAGATCCCCGAGCGGCTGACATGACCGAGTCGATCCGGGTGGAGCACGCCACCAAGGAGTTCACGCTGCGCTACCAGCGCACGTTCAAGCAGGTCACTGTCGCGGCGCTCAAGGGCCGCAACATCAGCGACACCTTCCCCGCGGTCGACGACGTCTCCTTCAGCGTGGAGGAGGGGGAGTCGATCGGCCTGATGGGCCTCAACGGCTCGGGCAAGAGCACGCTGCTGAAGATGATCAACGGCGTGATGCGCCCCGACAGCGGGACCATCCTGACCCGGGGCCGGATCGCCGGCCTGATCGCCACCGGCGCCGGCTTCCACCCGCAGCTCTCCGGCCGGGAGAACATCTACCTCAACGCCGCGATCCTCGGCATGACCGAGGCGGAGACCGAGCGCAAGTTCGACGCGATCGTCGACTTCAGCGAGATCAAGGGCAAGTTCCTCGAGACGCCGGTCGGCAACTACTCCAGCGGCATGTTCGCCCGGCTCGGGTTCGCGGTCGCGATCCATGTCGACTCCGACATCTTCCTGGCCGACGAGGTGCTCGCGGTCGGTGACCGGCCGTTCAAGAAGAAGTGCATGGAAAAGATGCAGGAGATCCGCAACGGCGGACACACCCTCTTCTACGTCAGCCACGCCGCCGGCTCGGTGCGCAAGATGTGCGACCGCGTGCTCGTGCTCGACAAGGGCAAGCTGGCCTTCGACGGTGACGTCGACGCGGGCATCAAGTTCCTCAAGTACGACGACGCGTCGGACAACGACCCGGACCGGGACATCACCGACGAAGAGAACGACGAGGAACTCGGCGCCGACATCTAAGCCGTCTCGAAACCCCTGTGACTGGTGGGGTCTTGACAAAGTCGGAAGTCGTCGGCGTGTCGGCTGGTAATTACAAGTTTGTAGTTACTCAGGATCCCTTCCGGACCCGGTGTGACGCATGTGAAAGTTGCTACGCGTGTGACTCTTCCCCCACACCTGGAGCTTCCCCAACATGTCTGCAACGCCCCCCCAAGGCACCCCTCACCGGGCGCGCTACGTCACCGTCTGCCAGCAGCTGCTGGCGCTCGGTCTGATCCTCGCCGCGCTGACCCCGGCCGCCAACGTCGTCTCCCTCGACGTGGTGACCGGACGACCTGGCGTGACCAACCCCAGTGCCAATGAACCCGGTGCCGTGCCGGCGGAGTTCGCGGCGTACGTCCGAGCGACGCAGCAGGAGTCCCTGGTGCCCGACGGGCCCGTGGACGCCGAGGTCGAGGAGTACTCGCTGACAGCTCCGGCCAACGCCAGGATGGCGCCCGGGAGCCTGATGGCGAAGAGCGCCGTCGCGCCGAGCGGCTCCAGCACGATCACCAGCCTGCCCCAGCCGGTCACCGGCTACGGCACGGTCGGCGTCACCTGGGCGCACGGGCAGCAGCTCGACGAAGACGAGATCGGCGTGCAGGTGCGGATGCAGACCGATGCAGCGTGGTCGGACTGGATGCCGATCGACTACCACGCCGAGCACGGACCGGATCCCGGCAGCGAGGAAGCCGCACACGCGCGTCCCGGCACCGATGAGCTGCTGGTCGGCGAGGTCGACCAGGTGCAGGTCCGGGTGACCACCGACCGGGCGGCGCCGCCGGACCTGAAGCTCGCCGTGATCGACCCGGGCGTGCCGACCGCGACGACGATGGAGACCCCCGAGCTCGACACCGCCGACGAGGCCGGCGCCGACGGCCTGGTGCCGGTGCCTGGTGAGGTCGCCGCGCGCACCGACGGAGATGACGGCGACATCGCGCTGCAGGCGGCGACGTACACCCCGAAGCCGGTGATCTACTCACGGGCCCAGTGGGGCGCCGACGAGTCGGACCGCGACGCCGGCTCGCTGCACTACTTCGAGGTGCACGCGGGCTTCGTGCACCACACGGTCAACGCCAACAACTACACGCGGGCCCAGGTGCCGGGCATCCTGCGCAGCATCTACGCGTACCACACCAAGTCGCGAGGCTGGAGCGATGTCGGCTACAACTTCCTGGTCGACCGGTTCGGCCGGATCTGGGAAGGCCGCTACGGCGGCGTCGACCGTCCGGTGGTCGGTGCCCACACTCTCGGCTACAACGACGACTCGTTCGCGATGTCCGCGATCGGCAACTTCGAGCTGGTGCAGCCGACGCAGGTGATGATCGAGGCGTACGGCGCGCTGTTCGCCTGGAAGCTGTCGCTGCACGGAGTGACGGCGACGTCGATGAAGCAGTACGTGACCAAGCGCTACTTCAAGGCGATCAACGGACACCGCGATGCGGCGTCGACCGCGTGCCCGGGCAAGTACCTCTACGCCCAGATCCCCGAGATCCGGCGCCTGGCAGGCGAGGCTCAGCGCGGCTGGTCCGGGCGTCAGCTCGAGTCCAACCTGGGCGCGGGGCCGTTGCCCGACCTGGTCGTGCGGCGGGCCAGCGACAAGCAGGCCTTCGTCGTGCCGATCCAGAGGACGGCTGCCGGCGCGTTCAAGACCGGGCAGCCGATCGCTACCGGTCGGAGTCTCGAGCTCGCCAACCGGGTCATGAACGCAGGTGACTGGGACCGCAACGGCTTCGGCGACATCATGTTCCGCCATCCCGGCAACGGCTATCTCTACCTGTACCCAGGGCAGTCGAACGGCACCTTCGGAACCGCTGTCCGGATCGCCGGCGGGTTCGGCAACGTGCGGCTGCTGGCTGCGGTCGGCGACATGACGGGCGACGGCTGGCCGGACCTGATGGGCCAGCCGGCCGGTGGGGACATGCGGATCTACCCCGGCCTCGGCACCCAAGGCATGCGCGCCAGCTACGTCGCCTACAGCGGCGTGAACGCCACCAAGCAGATCCCGGTCGGCCTGTGGGACGCCGACGGCGCCCCTGACACGATCTTCCGGAAGAACGGCGCCATGGCGGTCTACCGCGGCAACGGCCCGGGCGGGCTGGTCGGCGCTAAGTCGCTGGCTCTCAACTCCAAGGCCTTCGACTGGGTGGTCGGCATCAGCGACGTACAGATGCAGCCGACCGGCCACAGCGACCTGATCTTCCGGTCCCGCGGCACCAAGGAGCTCTACCTCGTGGAGGCGACAGAGACCGGCTTCGGCACACCCAAGCTGCTGGGTGCCGGGTTCGAGGGATTCGACATGGCCGGCTGACGTCCTGGTCTCAGGCAGGGAAGCGAGCGGTGGCGCGCTCGGCGGCGTAGGTCGCCTCGATGCCATCCCGCTCGGCCTGCACGACCAGCACGAGTGAGCCGCCGCGTGCTAGCGGCTCCGTAAAGGTGGCGATTCCCGGTGGGGAAGCCGGGTTCGCCTCCGACAGGAGGCGGCCGCCGTCGGTGAGAAGACTCCCGACGGCGGCCGCTGCCCACAGCTGCGCGTGGGTCGTGGCGGCTCCGCCGAGGTCGTAGGCCAGGTCGTCGTCGACGGCCGGGTCCCAGGGGATGAACGAGTCGGGCTGCGACCAGATGTCGATGCCGACGTCGTGTACGTCGGGTGGCACCGGCTCGGCGAAGCGCACGCCCATCGGCAGCAACGAACAGGCCAGCACCGGCAGCTCGCCGGCTCGCTCGGCCCAGCCGGGCAGCTCGTCGGGACCACACACGACCGCGTCGGGGGTCTCGTCGTCGGTGACCGTCAGGCCGGCCATCCACGCCGCACCGAGGAACACCGGCCCGAGCCAGTGCGGGGGCAGGTCGATCCGCAACGTGTCGCCGCGCTCGAGGTCGTGCTCCTCGACGAGCAGTGACGCGGCCTTCGCGACCCAGTTCGCGTACGTCGTCACCGACAGCTCGACCCGCTCGCCGGTCACGCCGTCGTAGAAGGTGACCAGCGGCCGGCCGGCGTCGCCCTTGAGCTGCGCGGTCAACACGTCCGAGAAAGTCGTCACGGCACCAGTATTGGTCCTGGGCGGTTGCAGCATGCTGGGGCCATGCGATTCACCGAGCACGAGCTCACCGCGGCCCTGACCGGGGCGGCCAAGTCCGTGCTGGCGACCCGTCGGAAGTACCGCAAGAGCGGCGCCGACATCGATGCGGTGTGGGACGGCCTGGACCGCTACGAGAGGTTCAAGCTGCTCGACGCCCTGGGCGGCCAGATCCTGCCGGCCCTGGTGGCGCTGCCCGATGTCGACGTCGCGCCGGGTACCCGGCCGACGTACACGCCGCGCCAGGTGAGCGACACCGTCACCGGCCTGGTGGGTGACGACATCGGCAAGCTGCGCCGCGCGGTCGTGATCAAGGCCCGTGCCGCGCTGGTGCAGACGGCGCTCGCGCACGTGCCGCCGCGGCTCGATCCCGACGCGCTGATCAACCCTGAGGACTGACCGCAGGTCCGCAGCTCAGTCGTTGATCGCCTCGATGCCCTGCCGCTTCGCCTCCTCGAGGTGCTCCCGCATGTGCTGGAGCACCTCAGGAGAGTGCGGCTCCCAGTCCTCGACCTCACCGACGATGCGCAGCGGGTCCCGGGTGCGGTAGGACCGCGTGGGATTGCCCGGGAACCGCTGGTCGGTCAGGTTCGGGTCGTCCTCGAAGGGGCCCGTGGGCTCCACGCGGTAGATCCGCCCGGGTCCGTCGCCGAGCGCCAGCTCGGCGCCCCAGGTGGCCGCATCGAGGGTGGCCGCCAGGTAGATGAAGTTCGCCGTCTTTCGCTGGCCGAAGTTGGAGCCGTAGCCAGGGGCGAGCAGGTCTCCCGGCTGCAGGTCCGCCTTCGTTCCGTGGAAGAACGGTCCGTCGTCCAAGGGCCCGGAAGGTTCGGTCATCTCATCGAGACTAGCTCCGGCTACTCAGTGGGGGTGGACCCCATCCAGGCGCGGAGCTTCTCGGGGTTGCGGATCGCCCAGATGTTCTTGATCCGGTCGCCGGCGACCTCGAACGCGATCACCACCGCGATGACGCCGTTCTGCTCGGCAACCAGACCCGGCTGGCCGTTGACAGTGCGCAGCTGGAGCTCGAGGTCGGGGGCCTTGGTGGCGAGGTCGACGAACCCGTGGGCGATCGCCACCGCGCCGAGCACCGGCTCGAGCAGGGCGCTGACCACACCGCCGCCGTCGGCTGTCGCTATGGCGTCGGGGTCGAGGAGCCCGATCAGGGCCTCGATGTCGTGCGCCTCCCAAGCCTCCTTGAAGCCCCGGACGATGTCGGCGGACTCGGCGCTCGGAGTCGCGGGCGCCTCTGCCGTGCTGATGCGACGCCGGGCAGACGAAGCGAGCTGACGGCAGGCCGCCGGCGTACGACCGACGATCTCGCCGACTTCGGCGAAGGAGTAGCGGAAGACGTCGTGGAGGATGAACGCGACCCGTTCGGCCGGGGTCATCTCCTCGAGCACGACGAGGAACGCCATGTTGATCGACTCGTCGAGGGTGACGCGGTCGGCCGGGTCATCGGTGAGGTCGGCGGTGGCCTCGCCGGGCAGCGGCTCGGGGATCCACTCGCCGACGTAGCGTTCCCGTCGGGCTCTGGCCGACCCGAGCAGGTCGAGGCAGATCCGGCTCGCGACCGTGGTCAGCCAGGCACCGGGGGACTCGATCGCCTGCCGCTCCTCGGCGGACATGGCGTACCAGCGGGCGTAGGTCTCCTGGACACAGTCCTCGGCATCGGCCAGGGACCCCAGCAGCCGGTAGGCGAGGTTGATCAGCTGACGCCGCTCGCTCATCACCGCGCTCAGGCTCGGATCGCTCATGGTGTCGACAACTCTCCCTCGGTCGCGGGTGCCTTCACCAGTACGACGACGCAGGCCTCCGAAACGTGAGGCCTCACATTCCGACGGGCTACGTCGTCGGACCTGTATGAACATCGCACTGTGGATCATCGCGGGCCTGCTGGCCGCCGCCTTCCTGGCCAGCGGAGCCCTGAAGCTCTTGCAGCCCAAGGACCAGCTGGTGGCCTCCGGAGCCGAGTTCCTCGCCGGCTTCGGCCCCGGCAGCATCAAGGCGATCGGCCTGCTCGAGGTGCTGGCAGCGGTGGGCCTGGTCCTACCCGCGGCGCTCGACATCGCGCCGGTGCTGGTGCCACTGGCTGCGCTCGGGCTGGTGGTGATGGTGATCGGGGCGATCATCGCCCAGCTGCGCCATCGCCAGCTGCAGCCGATGGTGGCGAACGTGATCGTGATCGCCCTTGCCGCCGTAGTCGTGTGGGGTCGCCTCGGTCCGGAGTCCTTCACCGGCTGAGCAGCGCCAACGGCGGGGCGCACTAGGCTCCGGTCCCGTGTCCTCCATCGAGAACTTCTGGGCCGTGATCCCCGCCGGGGGCGCCGGCACGCGGCTGTGGCCGCTGTCGCGCTCCTCGTCGCCGAAGTTCCTTCACGACCTCACCGGGAGCGGTCGCTCGCTCCTGCAGGGCACCTACGACCGACTGGCGCCGCTGGTCGAGGACCGGTTCCTGGTGGTCACCGGCAGGGCTCATCGCGACGCCGTCCGGGAGCAGCTGCCCGAGGTGGCCGACGACGCGGTGATCGCGGAGCCGTCGGCGCGCGACTCGATGGCCGCGATCGGGCTGGCGGCCGCGCTGCTCGAGAGCGAGCACCCCGATGCCGTCATGGGGTCGTTCGCGGCCGACCACGTGATCTCCGACCCGGACGGGTTCGGCGCCGTCGTCCGCACCGCCGTCGAGGCGGCGCGCGCGGACTGGCTGGTCACGATCGGCATCGATCCGACGTTCCCGTCGTCGGCCTTCGGCTACATCCACCTGGGCGACGCCCTGGCCGGGCATCCCGGGGCGTACGCCGTCCGGGAGTTCGTCGAGAAGCCGTCGACCGAGGTGGCGCGCGACTACCTCGCCACCGGTCGCTACCGCTGGAACGCCGGGATGTTCGTGGTCCGGCCGCGGGTGCTGCTCGAGCTGCTGGAGCTGTCGGACCCGGCGTTCGCCGCATCGCTGCGCGCGATCGCGGCCGACCCGTCGACGCTGGAGGAGCGCTGGCCCTCGCTGCCGAAGATCGCGCTCGACCACGCGGTCGCCGAGCCCGCCGCGGCGGCCGGTCGGGTGGTCACCGTGCCGGCGTCGTTCGGCTGGGACGACATCGGCGACTTCGACTCGCTGGCGACGATCCTCGAGTCTCCCGGCACCGACGTGACGGTGCTGGGAGACGCCGAGCTGGTGCAGGCGGTCGACAGCACCGGCCTCGTGGTGCCGGGGTCAGGGAAGACCATCGCGGTCGTCGGCCTGGACGACGTGGTCGTGATCGACACCCCGGACGCGCTGCTGGTCACCACCCGCGCGCGGGCGCAGCAGGTCAAGGACGTCGTCGCGACCCTCAAGCAGCAGGGGCGCGACGACCTCACCTAGACATAGGGCCTACAGGTCCTCCGCCGACATCGCGTCGGGCTCGGGGGAGTCGAAGTAGGGGTACTTCTTCATGAACGTGTCGAGCGCCTCGCCGCTGAACTCCGAGCAGTACTGCCAGGCCCCTTCCTGCAGCTTGGGGTCGGTCTCGCCGGCGCCTCCGGCGGACCAGTGCGTGATCGCGATGTGCTGGCCGTCGGGGAACTTGCCGCTCTCCTCCTCGTCGTCGGAGGTCCACGGTGCGGCGTAGAACTTGTAGCGGTAGTTGGTGATGCCGGGGAACTTCTTGCCGACTGCCTTGAGCTCGGTCATCGCGGCGCTGTCGTCGGCGATGGTCTCGTCGTACCAGACGATCGTGAAGCCGTGCTCGAGGTTGTGCACCAGCACCTCGAGGTCGGGGCGGTCGCCCGTCCACACCTTGCGCGACATGGTCGCGGGCGCGGTGGCGCTGTTCCAGTGGGAGCCAAAGGCCGGCGGCGCGTGGTCGTAGGTGACGTTCTGGCCCTCGGGCACGTGCTCCTGGTTGCCGTTGGCCTTCTCCGTCGTGATCTTCCCGCAGACCGAGGCAGGGCCGCCGATCTCCGACAGGGCCTTGTCGTTGTAGGACCGCATGTCCCACGCGTCCTTCACCGGGCGGTAGACCGCGGCGCCGACGATGAGCACGGCAACGGCGACGCAGACTCCGACGATCAAGAAGCCGCGCCGCTTGTCGGCGCCCTTCTCCCTCTTGCGGATGTCGTCGATGACCTTCTGGCGTTCGGTCTTGGCGGGCTTGGCCACGGTTCGGAATTCCTCGGATGGTGATGGGCGACGGCGAGCAGGTCGCTCAGGTCCGCGCAGAGTCTACGTAGTGGAGGGTCGCAACCGGAGATCGCCAGGACTTTCGCCGGTCTCGACCGCCCAGCCGTGCGCGAAAGCCAGGGTCTCGATCGCGTCGAGGCGGTGGCCGCCGCAGGTGACCAGGTCGGGCGCGACCACGGTGGCCCGAAGCCCGGTGGCGCCGGCGATCGCGGCCGCCAGCTCGCCGCCGGAAGGATGCCGAACGGGCGACGGTCGTCGGCACGGCCGGTGACGGCTCGGATCACGGCCTCGCGGAATCCGTAGCCGAACAGGTCGCCACCCTCGGCGCCGATCAGGATCCCGCCGAACCAAGTCGCCGGCCGGCAGCACAGGTCGGGTCGCCCGCGTACGACGACGAACGGCCGGCCGGTCAACTTGCGCGACCAGCTCGGCCAGACCCGCGATCTCGTCGGCGACGGCGGGTGCGGTGACCGCGAGCTCGTTGCCGTGCGCGTCGAGGCGGCCGGCGTAGTCCTCGAGCACGGTCAGGCCCGCGGCACCGATCGCGATGTCGGTCTGGCCCTCGCGCCAGGCCCGGCCTGCGGTGTCGGTGACGATCACGCCGACGTTGCGGCCGGTGATGTCGGCCAGCGCCTTGCGCAGTGCGCGAGCCGACCCGTCCGGGTCGGCA
>CAVYLX010000016.1:0-67234 GCA_963769475.1 uncultured Actinomycetota bacterium
CATCGTTCGGCGGCCCGGGGACGTTCAGCACGACGTCCTGTGGCCCTGCTGCGTGTGCCACACCCACGTCGTCCGGCGTCAACGTCAGTGGTTCCATCACCGACATCTCGATGACCACCAGCACGTCGGCGGGTCCCCACACCGCGACCGTCGCCATCGGCGGGCCGCCGCTGAACTGGGGATGCGTCTATCCTCCGGTTCAGGCCTGGGCGCAACGTTCAACGACACCTCGACCGACGCGCGCAAGCTGGTCGCTGGCGCGCTCGTGGCGCCGAGGCCGATGACGGTCTACAACGCCTACAACCCGACCAACGGTTCCGAGGGCTGCCTCGGGCTCGGCACGCCGTGGATCAACGGCAACACGCTGATCCCCGCGGCCTGGAACGCAGTCGACGGGCTGTACGAGGCAGCGCCGCCGCTGTGCGTCAACAACGGGGCCTTCTTCATCAGCCCCGGCGTGTACTCGCAGCCGTGCACGGACGTCTTCTACTCACAGGCCGGGCCGCAGGCGAAACGCTCCACCAGATCACCTACAACCTGCCTCCCGGCGACGGCCGGCTCAGTGGTGGTAGCTGACCCGCCCTGAGCCTCCCTGGGGAGGAGTGACGCAGGTCGTCGGCTGTCGCTGGTAGACAGGCGGGATGACCACCGCGACCCGACCGACGTACGCCGCCGCGCCGAGGCGCACCTGCGCGCGCTGGTCGGGCCCGGGAGGCCGCGACGCGGTCCTGCGCGAGGACCAGTGGGCCGCGATCGAGGCGCTGGCGGTCGACCGGCGCCGGGCGCTGGTCGTGCAGCGCACCGGCTGGGGCAAGTCGGCGGTCTACTTCGTGGCCACCGCTGCTGCTGCGCGAGCAGGGCGCCGGCCCGACGGTGATCGTCTCGCCGCTGCTGGCGCTGATGCGCAACCAGATCGCGGCCGCCGAGCGGGCCGGCATCCGCGCGGTGACGATCAACTCCACCAACATCGAGCAGTGGGAGGAGACCCACGCCGCGATCGCCGCGGGCGAGGTCGACGTGCTGCTGGTCAGCCCCGAGCGGCTCAACAACCCCGGCTTCCGCGACGAGGTGCTGCCGCGGCTGGCCGCCACCTGCGGGCTGCTGGTGGTCGACGAGGCGCACTGCATCTCCGACTGGGGCCACGACTTCCGGCCCGACTACCGCCGGATCCGCACCCTGCTCGGCGAGCTGCCCGACGGCATCCCGGTGCTCGCCACGACCGCCACCGCCAACGCCCGGGTCACCGCCGACGTCGCCGAGCAGCTGCGGCGACCGACGACCGCTGGTGCTGCGCGGCTCGCTCGACCGCGAGTCGCTGCGGCTCGGCGTGGTGCGGCTGCACGACCGCCGAGCAGCGGCTGGCCTGGCTGGCCGACCACCTGGCCGAGCAGCCGGGCTCCGGCATCGTCTACTGCCTGACCGTCGCCGCGACCCAGGAGGTCGCCGACTACCTGCGCTCGCGCGGCCACGACGGTCGCGGCGTACTCCGGCCAGACCGAGACCGACCGAGCGGCAGGCGCTCGAGCAGGCCCTGCTCGACCGGCACGGTCAAGGCGCTGGTCGCGACCAGCGCGCTCGGCATGGGCTTCGACGCGACGCTCGGCTTCGTGGTCAACCTGGGCGCGCCGCCGTCGCCGGTCGCCTACTACCAGCAGGTCGGCCGTGCCGGCCGCGGCGCACCGACCGAGCGCCGACGGTCGTGCTGCTGCCGGCGATCGAGGACCGCGACATCTGGGCCTACTTCGCCTCGCTCGGCGTTCCCGCGCGAGGAGCAGGTGCGGCAGACGCTGGCGGTGCTCGCCGAGGCGGGCCGGCCGATGAGCACCGCCGCCCTGGAGACCCACGTCGACCTCAGCCGCACCCGGCTCGAGACGATGCTCAAGGTGCTCGACGTCGACGGCGCCGTCCGCCGGGTCCGCGGCGGCTGGGAGGCGACCGGCCAGGAGTGGGCCTACGACGCCGAGCGCTACCGGCGGGTGCGCCGAGGCGCGCGAGCGCGAGCAGCAGGCGATGCTCGACTACCTCGCGACCGACCAGTGCCGGATGTGGTTCCTGCGCGACCAGCTCGACGACCCCGAGGCGGCCGACGTGCGGCCGGTGCGACAACTGCGGCGGGCTGGCGCTCTCGGGCGAGGTGTCCGACGCCGCCGTCGAGGAGGCCGCGGCGCGGCTGGCGCGTCCCGGCGTGGTGGTCGAGCCGCGCAAGATGTGGCCGACCGCGCTGGCCAACCTCGGGCTCGACCTGTAAGGGGAGGATCGCGCGACGGCGCCGAGGAGGGCCGGGCGATCGCCCGGCTCACCGACCTCGGCCACGGCCAGGCGCTGCGCGAGCTGTTCCGCGACGGAGACCGCCCGACGGCCCGGTGCCGGTGCCGCTGGTCGAGGCGATGGTCGAGGTGCTCGGCGACTGGCGGCCGCAGGTCGACGGCATCGTGGTCGTCGAGTCGGCGACCCGCCCGACGCTGACCGCCGACCTCGCCGACGGGCTGTCGCGCTACCTGCAGGTGCCGGTGCTCGGCCGCTACGCGATCGTCGACCCCGACGTCCGGCCCGGCCAGGGCGCGACGAACTCCGCCCAGCGGGTCGCCGCGGTGCGCCGCCGGTTCCGGCTCGACGCCGACGCTCCCGACGGCGCCCGGGTGCTGCTCGTCGACGACCTGGTCGTCACCGGGTGGACGCTGACCGTGGCCGCCCAGCGACCTGCGGGAGGCGGCGCCGCCGAGGTGCTGCCGCTGGTGCTCGCCACCCAGTTCTAGCCGGTTCTAGGCTGCGAGCATGCGCTTCGGACTCACGATCCTGACCGACCTCCCGTGGGCCGAGGCGGAGCCGCGGTGGCGGGCGGCCGAGGACCTGGGCTTCGACCACGCCTGGACCTACGACCACCTGGTGTGGGGCGGGCTGCCCGAGTCGCCGTGGGTCGGCGCGATGCCGACGCTGACGGCGGCCGCGACGGTGACCTCCCGGATCCGGCTCGGCACGCTGGTGGCGTCGCCCAACTTCCGGCACCCGGTGGCGTTCCACCGCGAGGTGCAGGCGCTCGACGACATCTCCGGCGGCCGGTTCCTGCTCGGCGTCGGCACCGGCGGCGACCTCGACGCCCGGATCCTGGGCAACCCCGAGCTCACGGTGAAGGAGCGGGTCGACCGGTTCCAGGAGTTCACCGACCTGCTGGTCCGGCTGCGCACCGAGGACCACGTGACCGCGACCGGCCGGTGGTTCTCCGCCGCCGACGCCCGCACCCTGCCGCCGCTGCGCGACGTCCCGCTGCTCGTGGCGGGCAACGGCCCGCGCTCGGTGCGCTACGCCGCCCGCACCGGCGACGGCTGGGTGACCACCGGCGGCTCGGCGAGACCGACGAGGAGTGGTGGGCCGCGCTCGACGTGGCCCGGCAGACCCTCGACGAGGCGCTGGTGGCGGCCGGCCGCGACCCGGCGCCGTTCCCGCGCTACCTGCTGCTCGACAACGCGCCGGAGTTCGGCGCCGCACGGTTCTCGCTGCAGAGTCGTCGGCGCTCTTCGAGGAGATGGCCGGCCGCGCGGCCGAGCTCGGGTTCACCGACGTGATCAGCCACTGGCCGCGGTCGAGCGAGCCGTACGCCGGATCGGTCGAGGTGCTCGAGCAGGTGGCCGCCGACGTGATGCCGCGACTACGCGGCTGAGTTGGCCAGCGCCCAGCGCGCGGCCTCGCTGGCCAGGTGCCCGACGGCGCCGCCACCCCACTGCTCCATCGCGGCGTCCAGCTCGGCGGGGTCGGTGCCGGACACGGTGAGCACCAGCCGGGCGCCGTGGCCGGTGCCAGGCGTCGAGCTCGACGCGCACGTGGTCGCCGGGCCCGCCGGTCGGGCGCCACGTCGAAGGCCAGCAGCTGCGGCTCGTCGACGTCGGTCATCGTGCCGATCACGAGGTCCGGCGCCATGTACGGCGTCAGCGGCTCGCCGACGGCCGGGGCCCGGCGCTGCTCGCCGGTGACCTGGTCGGTGCCCGAACCAGAGGTCCCAGGCCACCTCGGCCGGGCACGTCAGCTGGCGCTCGTAGCGCACGGTCCACCCGTCGGCCGAGCTCGGTGACCTCCGGCCGGTCGAGCCCGAACTCGTGGACCAGCTCCTCGTGCCGGGCCGACCCCGCGGTCCGGAGCCGGCACGGGTTCGTCGGCGAGCACGCTGCGCAGGCCCGCCAGGCACGACTCCCAGCCGGTCGCGAAGCTGGCCGCGCCGGCCCGGTCGTCGAAGGCAGTGGGTCAGCACGAAGCGAGTGCCGTCGCCGTCGGGAGCGAGCTCGAAGGTCAGCCGGTCGGTGCCCCAGGTGAAGGCGAGGAGGTGCGGTGCGCTCGACCGGTCTCGACCGATCCCGGCTTCGCCGCATCGTCGCCGGCGAACGCCGGGAAGCGCATCGCGCCGCCGGGACGAAGCTCGAGCTCGACAGCGGATCGGGAAACCAGGCTCGCTAGGTGTTCGGGGGAGGTCACCGCCCGCCACACCTTCTCGATCGGGTGGGGGTAGTGCCGCTCGACGCGCACCGTCGGGCGGTCGTCGACGGTGCAAGCTCAGGTCGTCAGTCATCGGGTGTCTCCTTCGTCGGGCATCGAGTCCAGGTGGGTGCCGAGGCGGTCGAGGTGGGACTCCCACAGCCAGCGGTACGGCGTCAGCCACTCGTCGAGCTCGGCGAGGGGCTCGACCCGGAGTCCGTACCAGCGACGGGGGCCGTCGACGCGGGCGGTCACGAACCCGGCATCGCGCAGCACCCGAAGGTGCTTGGACGTGAGCGGCTGGCTGAGCTCGAGGGCTTCGGACGAGCTCTCCGACCAGATGCTCGCGGTCCCGCAGCCGGTCCAGGATCGAGCGCCGGATGGGCTGCGCGAGCGACCTCGAACGTCGAGAGCATGGCCTGAGCATGCCACAGAAAGCATATAACTCTCAAGGCATGGGCTGTGCGACTCTCGTGACCCACCCCTAGAACACGTTCTAGTCTGGGCGCATGAGCTCAGCCCCTGCGCGTGATCCAGTGGACGACCGGCAACATCGGGCGGCGCTCGCTGCACGCGATCATCGGCCGCGCCGACCTGGAGCTGGTCGGCGTCTACGCCCACGGCGCCGACAAGGTCGGCAAGGACGCCGCCGAGCTGTGCGGCCTGGCCGAGCCGACCGGCGTACTCGCGACCAACGACGTCGACGCGCTGCTCGCGCTGCGGCGCCGACGCCTGCTGCTACAACCCGCTGTGGCCGAGCATCGACGAGCTGGTCGCGCTGCTCGAGAGCGGCGTCAACGTCTGCACCAGCGCGGCCTGGATCACCGGCGGCAAGCAGACCGCCCGAGGACCGGGCCCGGATCGAGAAGGCCTGCCAGCAGGGCGAGCTCGACGATCTTCGGCAGCGGCGCGCACCCCGGGATGACCAACCTGGTCGGCATGGTGCTCAGCGGGTCGTGCGAGCGGGTCGACGAGATCCGGATCACCGAGTCGGTGGACTGCTCGACGTACGAGTCGGCCGAGACCCAGACCGCGATGGGCTTCTCGCAGGCACCGGACACCCCGGGCCTGGCCGAGACGGTACGCCGCGAGAGCGAGGTCTTCGCCGAGTCGGCCGCGATGATGGCCGACGCCATCGGCGTCACCCTCGACCGGATGACCTTCGACGTCGAGTTCACCGCGGCCACCGGCGACACCGACCTCGGCTTCATGCAGATCCCGGCGGGCACCATCGGCGGCGTGATGGGCTACCACCGCGGCTGGGTCGGCGAGCGCAACGTCGTCAGCGTCGGCTTCAACTGGACGATGGGCGACCACGTCGACGCCGCCGAAGCCGCTCGCGCACGGCCACGTCATCCAGGTCTTCGGCGTGCCCAACATGCGCACCGTCATCCACTGCCTGCCGCCGAAGGACTGGCCCGAGGAGGGCTTCATGGGCCTCGGCATGATCTACACCGCGATGCCGGTGACCAACGCCGTACCCGCCGTCGTCGCCGCCCCTCCCGGCATCGTCACCCTCAAGGACCTGCCGCCGATCACCGGCCGCTTCGCCCGATAGTCCCGGGTCAGTGGCGGGTGAAATCGGCGGTTTGACCCGCCACTGACCCGGGACTACCGCGGCGGGCGGAACTTCGTGTCGGCGCGAGGCGTTAGCGTCTGAGTCCCCTCCCGCGCCGCCCCCGAGGTCTGCCTTTGAGCTTCGTGCCCGTCACCGGTCCTGCCACCTTCCGGGCAGCCGATCCGCCCCGCGAGGGCGTGGTCGAGTTCAGCGACGAGCGGCGCACCCTCGCGCTGCCGATGCGGGCCGCCCTGCCGGTGCTGGCCCGGGCGTTACGGCGTCCGGGCGAGGAGGAGGTGCACCCGAGCGTCGGGCTGCTGGCGGGCGCCGCGCTGCTCGGCATGCAGCTGGTCGCGGCCGGCAAGTTCGAGCCGGCCGGTGGCGCCCCGCACTGGCGGGCCACGCTCCTCGACGGCCAGGACACCGACCGGATCAGCCGGCTGGCGAGCTCGCGCCACGCCGCCGACCTCGACACCGCGACGGCCGAGCAGCTGGTGCGCGACGTGCTCGAGTCCGTGGTCGACACGATGCCCCGCAGCGCGCCGCCGCCGCGCCGCCGGTGGCCCGACCGCAAGGTCGACGGACCCGGCGACGTTCACCGAGCGGCTCCAGGCGCGGGCGCTGCAGGCAGCGCAAGGCGGGCGACCTCCCGCAGCTGGTGCGGATCTCGCTGCGGGTGGAGGCCGACGAGGAGGAGCTGGTCGCGGGCGCCGTACGCCTCGTGGCGCAGGTGCACGACGAGCAGGACCCGCTGCATCTCTGCGAGGCCGCGCTGCTCTGGACCGACACCGAGGCGAGCCACGGGTTCGGCGACCGGGCGCGCACCCACGCGAGCATCGCGCTGCGCGGCGCGGCCGAGGCGTGGCCGGTGCTCGACCGGCTGCTCGAGCTGCGCGTGCCCGACGAGATCACGCTCGACGGCGAGGAGATCGCGAGCCTGCTCGAGGACGGCGTCGGCGCGCTCAAGGCTCGCGGCATCGACGTGCTGTGGCCGCGCAGCCTGGGCCGCGACCTGACCGCGACCACCGTGCTCGACCGCCGCCCGAGCCGGCACGCATGCACGAGGAGCCGCTCCAGGACCCACTGCTCGGGGCCGAGACGCTGTTCACGTTCAACTGGCAGCTCGCGCTCCACGGCGACCCGCTGACCCAGGAGGAGATGGACCAGCTCGCGGCCTCGGCCTCGCCGGTGCTCAAGCTGCGCGGCAGCTGGACCGTCGTCGACCCGGCCATGGCGCGCAAGGCCCGCAAGCGGCTGCTCCGCACGGTCAAGCCGGCCCAGGCGGTGGCCGCGGCGCTGACCGGCGTCGTGCAGGTCGACCTCTCCACCGACTCCGACGAGGCCAACGAGGCACCCGTCGTGGTCGGCGCCAGCCTGCTCAAGGTGCGCGACCAGCTGCTCACCGCCGCGACCCGCGAGCCGATCGACCCCCCGGCCGCGCTGCGCGCCACGCTGCGCGACTACCAGCGCCACGGCCTCACCTGGCTCGCCGATCTCACCTCGCTCGGTCTCGGCGCCTGCCTCGCCGACGACATGGGTCTCGGCAAGACGGTCACCCTGATCGCGCTCCACCTGCACCGCTCGTCCGGGCCCGACGCTGGTGGTCTGCCCCGCGAGCCTGCTCGGCAACTGGGAGGCGGAGATCGAGCGGTTCGCCCCCGGAGTCGCCGTACGCCGCTTCCACGGCGCCGACCGCGAGCTCGGCGACCTCGACGGCGGCTTCCTGCTCACCACCTACGGCACCATGCGCCGCGACGCCGCCAAGCTCGCCACGGTGGCGTGGGACCTCGTCGTCGCCGACGAGGCGCAGCACGTCAAGAACCCCCAGGCCTCGACCGCGCGGGCGCTGCGCACCATCCCCAGCCGCGCTCGCGTCGCGCTCACCGGCACCCCGGTCGAGAACAACCTGACCGAGCTGTGGGCGATCCTCGACTGGGCCACCCCCGGGCTGCTCGGCAGCCGCAACGCCTTCCGCAAGGTCTGGGCGGCCCCGATCGAGTCGGGCCGCGAGCCGAGCAAGGCGCGGCAGTTCGCCGACCTGATCGGCCCGTTCCTCCTCCGCCGCCGCAAGTCCGACCCCGGCATCGCGCCGGAGCTGCCGGCCAAGACCGAGACCGACCACCCACTCGGCCTCACCCAGGAGCAGGTCGTCCTCTACGAGGCGTTCGTGCGCGACACCATGGAGCGGATCGAGCGCGCCGACGTGGAGACCCGCCGCGGCCTGGTGCTCGCGCTGCTCACCGGGCTCAAGCAGATCTGCAACCACCCCGCGCAGTTCCTCAAGCAGTCCGGCGCGGTGCGGCTGACCGGCCGCTCGGAGAAGCTCGAGCTCCTCGACGAGCTGCTCGCCACGATCCTGGCCGAGGACGGCGCCGCCCTCGTCTTCACCCAGTACGTCGCCATGGCCCGGCTCCTCGAGGCCCACCTGACCAAGGCCGGGCTGCCGCACCAGTTCCTGCACGGCGGCACGCCCGTCCGGGAGCGGGAGGCGATGGTGGCTCGCTTCCAGGCCGGGCCCGAGGCCGGCGGCGTACCCGTGTTCCTGCTGTCGCTGAAGGCCGGCGGCACCGGCCTCAACCTCACCCGCGCCGACCACGTCATCCATGTCGACCGCTGGTGGAACCCCGCCGTCGAGGACCAGGCCACCGACCGCGCCTACCGGATCGGGCAGACCAAGCCCGTGCAGGTGCACCGGCTGGTCACCCGCGGCACGATCGAGGAGAAGGTCGCGGAGCTGCTCACCCGCAAGCGCAACCTCGCCGACTCCGTGCTCGGCCGGGGCGAGGCCGCGCTGACCGAGCTGAGCAACGAGGAGCTGCGCGACCTGGTGACGTTGCGCCGGGACCGCAGATGACGCTCCCGAGCAGCACCGTCGTGCATCCGCAGCAGCGGCCGCGTCGGGGCGCGGCCCGCGCCACCACCTGGTGGGGCAAGGCGTGGGTGCGGGGCACCGAGGAGTCGGCGTTCAACGAGACCGACCTGCGCAAGGCGCGGGCCCTGTCGCGGTCCGGCAGCATCGGCGGCATCACTGTGCGCACAGGGCTGTTCGTGGCGTCGGTGCCCGACGGCGACGGGCTCTTCACCGCCTCGGTGGCGCTGCCGGTGCTGGAGGAGGCAGCGTCGACCGCGCTGGTCGAGGTGATCGGTGCGCAGGCCGGACGCATCGGCTCCCTGCTCGCCGGAGAGCTGCCGCACTCGTTGGTCGAGCACGCCGAGGAGGCCGGGGTCGAGCTGCTGCCGTTCGGCACCGAGCTCGACGCGTCGTGCACCTGCGATGCGTGGCTGGACCCGTGCGTGCACGCGCTGGCCGTGATGTACCAGGTCACCTGGCTGATCGAGGCCGACCCGTTCGTGCTCCTGCAGCTGCGCGGCCTGCCTCGCGACCAGCTGCTCGCCCAGCTGCACGAGCTCGGCGGCGTCGGTGACTCGGACGACCGAGCCGACCCGGCGCTCGAGACCGCCGTCGACGCTGCGCTACGCGCGGCCCGGATCCTCGAGCTGGTCGACGACCCGGAGCGCCCGATCGACCACCTCTTCTGAGCAGCTAGAAATCGTAGAGCAGGCAGGTGTCGTCGGTCAGTTCCTTCCAGGTGGCGTAGAGCACGCTGCCGCGCTCGCTCTCCGTGAATACGCCCTCGTCCTGGAACTGCTCGATCCGGGTCTGGGTCGCCTCGTCGTAGACACCGGTGACGCCGGTGATCTTGAAGAACGGACCGTCCTCACCGTCGAGCTCGCGCTGGTTGTCGAGATCGACCAGCAGGCTCTGCAGCGACCGGACGTAGTTGGCGATGCGCGGGTCCGGGTCCATGCCGGGAGTCAGGTCGGGGAAGTCCGCCACCGGCAGGGCGCAGAGGCACTTCACGAAGGTGTCGTTGCCGGCTGCCAGCCTGGTGACCGTGTCGCCCCTGTGCTCGGCGCTCATCCGCAGCTCGCAGGGTTCGGGCATCCCGTCGTAGGGCCCGGCGTAGACGGCGTAGTCCGGCACGCCCTGGCTCTGCGGGGCGTAGAGCGTGTCGCACGACTCCTCGGGCCGGAGGTAGCGCAGCTCGAGGTCCGGGTTGTTGGCGACCGAGGCAGCGAGCGGCGGGGTCGAGCTGCCCTGCGCGACCAGCAGCAGCGACTCGCCGGTGCAGTCGAGGTTGACCAGGGGGATGCCGAGGTGAAGGGGGTCGGCGGTGGGGGTGGAATCGTCGGGATCGTCGGCCGCGACCAGGGCGGTGACCGAGCCGGCCACGAGCCCGAGGACGGCGGCCACCACCGGCACCAGCAGCCTCGCCCTTCGCATTCGGTCAGCCTACGTGGCTGCGCCGTCCAGTCCGATCGAGCGCAGCGCCATGTCGCGGAGCAGCTCGCGCATGGCCGCGTCGGGCAGCCGGCCGCTGTGCGGCGTGGAGTTGATCAGCCCGAAGACAGCGTGGGCCGTCGCCCGGGCCTGGGTCAGTCCGAGCTGTGGGTCGACCGCGCGGAGCTGGGCCGCCCAGAGGTCGACGTACTTGCGCTGCAGCGCTCGCACCTGCTCGCGGGCGTCGGGCGGAAGGGACTCCCAGTCGCGGTCCTGGACCACGATCAGCGCTCGTTGCCGGACCGCGAAGTCGACGTGCCAGTCGACCAGCGCCGCGAGTGCGTCGCCCGCCCCATCGGCTGCCCGCACTCGCTCCCGGCCCACAGCCAGCAGCTGCTCGCTGATCGAGACCAGCATGTCCGCCAGCACCGCGTCCTTCGACGCGAAGTGCTTGTAGAGCGCCGGGCCGGTGATACCGCACGCGGCGCCGAGCTCGGAGACCGAGACTCCGTGGAAGCCCCGGGCCGCGAACAGCTCGGCTGCCGTGGCCACGATCTGGTCGCGACGGCTCGGCACTACCTCAACGCTCACGAAGCCAAGGTTAGCGTTCGTTAACGTACGACGTCGGCATCCTCGGGTTGCACAGCGGCGGTGCGGGTGCCGGGCAGCGCGATCGCCGCCGCCACCGCTCCGAGCAGGCAGAGCACGCCGATCACCAGGCAGCCGGCCGAGAGACCGACCAGGAACGCGTCGTCCACCGCCGAGGCGATGAACCCGCCCTGGGTGGCGAGCGAGTCACCCGCACCGACGGAGTCCTCCGCGGCCGAGAGCTGGCCGGGATCGACGCGGCCCTGCAGCAGCTCCACGAGCCGGGCGCCGTACAAGGAGGAGAACAGCGACCCGATCACCGCGACGCCGAGGGTGCCACCGAGCTCGCGGGTCGCGTCGTTGACCGCCGATCCGACGCCGGCCCGGCTCGGCGGGAGCACCTGCAGGATCGACTCGGTCGCGGGAGTGGTGACCAGTCCGAGGCCGAGGCCCATCAGCACCATCTGCGGCACGATCACCATCGGGTACGACGAGGCGACCTCGATGTCGGAGATCCACAGGAACGACGACCCGAGCATCGCGAGGCCGGTGGCCACCACGACCTTGGTGCCGATCCGCGGAGCCAGGAACCCGCCCAGGACCGAGGCCACGGCGATGCAGATGGCGACCGGCAGGATCCGCAGGCCCGTGCCGAGCGGCGAGTAGTCGCGCACGAACTGGAAGAACTGCGTGATCAGGAAGATGAAGCCGAAGAGCGCGAAGAACGCGACCGTCACCGCCCCGCACGCGGCGCTGAACCTGCGGTCGGTGAAGAGCCGGACGTCGAGCATGGGGTTGGTGGCCAGCCGCTCGACGCGGACGAAGACCAGCAGCAAGAGGATGCTGCCCGCGAAGCCGAGCAGCGTGCGCGAGCTCAGCCAGCCGTGGTCGGGCGCCTCGATGATCGTGAACGTGAGCAGGCCGAGCATCGCGACAGAGATGAGCAGTCCGGTCCTGTCGAGCGGCGGCACCGCCGGGTCACGAGACTCGGGCACGAACGCCAGGGTCATCCCGATCGTGATCAGGGCGACCGGCACCAGGGCCCAGAAGACGCTCGGCCACGAGTAGTGCTCGAGCAGCCAGCCACCAGCAACGGGGCCGGCAGCCACGCCCACGCCGACCGCGGCACCCCAGAGGCCGAGGGCGGCCGCGCGCTCGCGGCGCTCGGTGAAGGCGTTGGAGATGATCGAGAGAGTGGTCGGGAAGATCAGCGCGGCACTGGTGCCCATCACGAACCGCAGCGCCACCAGGGCGCCCGAGCTGTCCACCATGGCGGCCGCGACGCTGCTCAGCGCGAAGCCGGCCAGGCCCGCCAGCAGCGCGGGTCGCCGGCCGAAGCGGTCGGAGACGCTGCCCATGGCCAGCACCAGCGCGGCGAACGACAGGTTGTAGCCGTCGACGATCCACAGCAGCTCGCGGGTGCCGGCGTCGAGCTCGGTCGCGAAGCTCGGCAGGGCGACGTTCACGATCGTGGTGTCGAGGTTGATGGTGAGCACGGCGAGGCAGACCGTCGCCAGGATCGCGGGCTTGCGGGGCATTGCAGACCTCGGAACATCGAATGTGGACGCTGTCAACATCGAGGGTGCCCTAGGATGTTGCTGATGTCAACATCGACGTACCACCACGGGAACCTCCGGCCCACGCTGGTCGAGGCGGCGGTCAGCCTGGCCAGGGAGCTCGGCCCCGAGGGGCTGGTGCTGCGCGAGGTGGCCCGCCGGGTGGGGGTCTCCCACAACGCTGCCTACCGCCACTTCGCCGACCGCGACGAGCTGATCGAGGAGGTCGCGCGGCGCGGCCTCGCGGAGCTCGTGGTCGCCGCGCA
Source organism: uncultured Actinomycetota bacterium (assembly GCA_963769475.1). Taxonomy (GTDB): domain Bacteria; phylum Actinomycetota; class Actinomycetes; order Propionibacteriales; family Nocardioidaceae; genus Nocardioides. Next base: position 12,715 of record CAVYLX010000016.1, read on the forward strand.
GCAGCGGCTCGACGGGGTGCAGAGCGCCGACCCGGTCCATCGGGCCCGGCGCCGGCTGGCCGAGCTCGGTCGCGGCTACGTGGACTTCGCCTTCGCCGAGCCGGGCCTCTTCCGGGTCGTCTTCGTGGCCTACCCGGCCGTCGCCGGGCACGGTGAGGAGGTCTCCCCGGACCCGTTGCAGATGCTCTGTGACTGCCTCGACGACCTGGTCGCCGTGGGCTGGCTGGCGGCCGCCCAGCGTCCCGATGCCGAGCTCAGCTGCTGGTCGGCCGTGCATGGATTCTCCGTCCTCCATCTCGAGGGCCCGCTGCGGGGCGCCGACCCCGCGGCGCGCGATGCGGCTCTGACCCACCTGCTGACGGCCGTCGACCGCGGTTACGGCGCCACCACCGGCCAGGCCGTCGACATGGACGATCTGGTTAACGATCGCTAACCTGACCGGGTGGGTAGTGATCTGAAGGACCTCGTCGCCGAGCTCCGCGACCGGATGGGCGTGGCTCGCCAGGGCGGCAGCGAGTCGGCGCGCAAGAAGCACACCGACCGCGGCAAGCTGCTGGTGCGCGACCGGGTCGACCGCCTGCTCGACCCCGGCAGCCCGTTCCTCGAGCTCAGTCCGCTCGCCGCGACCGGGATGTACGACGACGCGGTGCCGTCCGCCGGCGTCGTCACCGGCATCGGCCGGGTGAGCGGCCGTGACTGCGTCGTCGTGGCCAACGACGCGACGGTCAAGGGCGGCACCTACTACCCGATCACCGTCAAGAAGCACCTGCGGGCGCAGGCGGTAGCGGCCGACAACCGGCTGCCGTGCATCTACCTGGTCGACTCCGGCGGCGCGTTCCTGCCGATGCAGGACGAGGTCTTCCCCGACCGCGAGCACTTCGGCCGGATCTTCTTCAACCAGGCCAACCTGTCGGCGCGCGGGATCCCGCAGATCGCCTCGGTGATGGGCTCGTGCACGGCCGGCGGCGCCTACGTGCCGGCGATGTCGGACGAGACCGTGATCGTGAAGAACCAGGGCACGATCTTCCTCGGCGGCCCGCCGCTGGTGAAGGCGGCGACCGGCGAGGTGGTCACCGCCGAGGACCTCGGTGGCGGCGACGTACACGCCCGCAAGTCCGGCGTGGTCGACCACCTGGCCGAGGACGACGCGCACGCGCTGGCGATCGTGCGCTCGATCGTCGACACCTTCGAGCGCCCCGCCCCCGCGCCGTACGACGTGCGCGAGGTCGAGGAACCTGCCGAGGACCCGGCCACGCTCTACGACGTGGTGCCGACCGACACCCGGACGCCGTACGACGTGCGCGACGTGATCCGGCGGATGGTCGACGGGAGTCGCTTCCACGAGTTCAAGCAGCTCTACGGCGAGACCCTGGTGACCGGGTTCGCGCGGATCTGGGGCCACCCCGTCGGCATCGTGGCCAACAACGGGATCCTGTTCAGCGAGTCGGCACTCAAGGGTGCGCACTTCATCGAGCTCTGCAACCAGCGCGGCATCCCACTGGTCTTCCTGCAGAACATCACCGGCTTCATGGTCGGCCGCGAGTACGAGAACCGCGGCATCGCGCGCGACGGCGCCAAGCTGGTCACCGCGGTGGCGTGCTCGGTGGTGCCGAAGTTCACCGTCGTCATCGGCGGCTCGTTCGGCGCCGGCAACTACGGCATGTGCGGCCGCGCCTACGACCCGCGCTTCCTGTGGATGTGGCCCAACGCCCGGATCTCGGTGATGGGCGGCGAGCAGGCTGCGGCCGTGCTGTCCGAGGTCCGGGGCGCCGACAAGGACGACACCGAGGAGTTCAAGGCCGGCATCAGGGACCAGTACGACGCCCAGGGCTCGCCCTACTACTCCACCGCCCGGCTCTGGGACGACGGTGTGATCGACCCCGTCGACACCCGCCGGGTCCTCGGCATGGGTCTGGCCGCGGCCGCGCATGCGCCGATCCCGGCTCCCTCCTACGGCATCTTCCGGATGTGAAATTTCCCCATGACGTTCTTCCCTCCTCCGCTTCGCTCCCCCGCGAACAACGCCACGGGGGCCCCGATGGCTCGTGGTGATGTTTCATGATGAGCTCGGTTCTCATCGCCAACCGCGGCGAGATCGCCCTCCGGGTGATCCGCACCTGCCGCCGGCTCGGCATCCGCACCATCGCGGTGTTCACCGACGCCGACGCCGACGCGCCGCACGTGCACGCAGCCGATGAGGCGGTGCGGATCTCGAGCTACCTCGACATCGAGTCCGTCGTCGCCGCGGCCCGGGAGTCCAACGCGGCCGCGATCCACCCGGGCTACGGGTTCCTGTCCGAGCGCGCGGCCTTCGCCGCCGAGGTCGAGGCGGCCGGCATCCAGCTGGTCGGGCCGTCGGCGGCGGTGATGGAGAGCATGGGCCGCAAGGACGCCGCCCGCGAGATCGCAGTGGCCGCGAACGTGCCTGTTGTGCCGCGCGGTGACCCCGAGTCTTTCGGTGATCGAGTAGGCCGCGAGGGACGAGCGGACGTATCGAGATTCCCGGTGCTGGTCAAGGCCGCGGCCGGTGGCGGCGGCAAGGGGATGCGGATCGTCCGTGCGGCCGAGGACTACGACGAGGCCGTGGCTGCCGCGAAGCGCGAGGCCCTGGCCGCCTTCGGCGACGAGACGATCCTGGTGGAGAAGTACGTCGAGCACGGCCGGCACATCGAGGTCCAGGTCATCGGCGACTCGCACGGCAACGTCGTACACCTCTTCGAGCGCGACTGCTCCACCCAGCGCCGGCACCAGAAGGTGCTGGAGGAGGCGCCGGCCCCGACCATCGACGCCGCCATCCGGCGCCGCGTCACCAAGGCCGCGGTCGACCTGGCCCGGCAGGTGGGCTACGTCAACGCCGGCACGGTGGAGTTCCTGCTCGACACCGACACCGACGAGGTCTACTTCCTGGAGATGAACACCCGCCTCCAGGTCGAGCACCCGGTCACGGAGCTGGTCACGGGTCTCGACCTCGTCGAGCTGCAGCTGATCGTCGCGGCCGGAGAGCCGCTGCCGATCGCGCAGGACGACATCACGCTCTCCGGGCACGCGATCGAGGCCCGGGTGTACGCCGAGGACTCCTTCGGCGGCTTCCTGCCGCAGGCCGGCACGGCCACGATCGTGAGGTGGGCGACGTCGGTGCGGGTCGATCATGCCCTGGAGTCGGGGCAGGTGGTCAGCACGTCGTACGACCCCATGCTCGGCAAGGTGATCGCGCACGGCCCGGATCGCGAGTCGGCGCGACGGGCGCTGATCGACGCCCTCGACGAGACCGGCGTGCTCGGCCTGACCACCAACGCCGGCTTCCTGCGCGCGCTGGTGGCGAGCGACGAGTTCCGGGACGCCACCATCGACACCGCGTGGCTCGACACCGCCGAGGTGCCGCGGCCCGACGACGAGCTGCCGCGGCGCCTCGCTGCGTGGATCTCCGCGATGCTCGCCGCCTCCGACTCCGGTCACCCGTTCCAGGCCGACGGGTTCCGTCTCGGCGCTCCGCCGGCACCGACCCTGGTCCAGCTCGACCGCGAGGTCGTGGTGGACCGTGCCTGCGGCACGGTGGACGGCGTGCCGTTCCGGCAGATCAGCGCCGAGCAGCACGTGCTCGAGGCGGTCGTCGACGGCCACCGGGTCCGCGCGCTGGTCAACGTGCAGCCGCACATCGTCGAGGTGTCGTACCAGGGACAGCGTCACGTGTTCACCCGGCCCGACGTCTTCGGCGACCAGGCTGCGGCGGGTGGGGACGGCACGATCACGGCCCCGATGCCCGGCACCGTTCTCGACGTGCGCGTCGAGCCGCACCAGGTCGTCGAGGAGGGCCAAGTGCTCGGCGTGCTCGAGGCGATGAAGATGGAGCTCGCCCTCAAGGCGCCCTTCGCCGGCACGGTGACCGACGTCGGCGCCAGGGCCGGCGAGCAGGTGGCCCTGGGCGCGAGGCTGTTCGTTGTCAAGGCCCTTCGAGACGGCTCGTCCCTCGCCTCCTCAGGAACCGGAGACCCCCGGTGAAGCTGCCCGAGAAGGTCACCATCTACGAGGTCGGCGCGCGCGACGGGCTCCAGAACGAGAAGGCGCTGGTGCCGACCGACGTCAAGGCTGAGTTCGTACGCCGCCTCGTCGCCGCGGGGCTCCCGATCGTCGAGGCCACCAGCTTCGTGCACCCGAAGTGGGTGCCGCAGCTGGCCGACGCAGGCGACTTGATGACCCTGCTGATCGACCAGCTGGGCGAGGCCGGGCGCGACCACCCGGTGCTGGTGCCCAACGAGCGCGGGCTCGACCGGGCCCTCGAGCTCGGGCTGAAGCACATCGCGATCTTCGGGTCGGCCACCGAGACGTTCGCGCAGAAGAACCTCAACCGCAGCCTCGACGAGCAGTTCGCGATGTTCGAGCCGACCGTCACCCGGGCCCGCGATGCCGGCCTCGACGTCCGCGCGTACGTGTCGATGTGCTTCGGCGACCCGTGGGAGGGGGACGTGCCCGTCGAGCAGGTGGTCGGCGTCGGCAAGCGGCTCTTCGACCTCGGCGCCAGCCAGCTCAGCCTCGGCGACACGATCGGCGTCGGCACCGCCGGCCACGTGACCACGCTCATCGACGCGTTCGTGACCGCGGGCATGACCACCGACCAGCTCGCGATGCACTTCCACGACACCTACGGCCAGGCCCTCGCCAACACCTACTCCGCTCTCCAGTCCGGCATCACCACGTTCGACGCCAGCGCGGGCGGACTCGGCGGCTGCCCCTACGCCAAGAGCGCGACCGGCAACCTGGCGACCGAGGACCTGGTCTGGCTGCTCACCGGCCTCGGCATCGAGCACGGCGTCGACCTCACCTCACTCGTGGCGACCAGCGTCTGGATGGCCGGGCACCTCGGCCGACCGAGCCCGTCGGCCGCGGTCCGGGCCCTGGCACAATCGGGCACGTGAGCAGCCGTGTCTACCTCCACGTAGGGGCCCCGAAGACCGGGACCACCTACCTGCAGGACCGGCTCGCCCTCAACGCGAAGACGCTGGCCGACAACGGCGTCCACTTCCCCGGCCGCTCCCCGATGGTGAGCCCGGGCCTGTTCCACTTCCGCGCCGCCCTCGACCTGCTCGGCCAGGACTGGGGCGGCCCGCGCGGGCACGCCGAGGGCAACTGGGACGCGCTGGTCCGGCGGGTCCGCCGCAAGAACGGCATCTCGGTGATCAGCCACGAGATCCTCGCGCCCGCGCCGGGTGAGGCGATCGCGCGCGCCAAGCGCGACCTGGAGGGCAGCGAGCTCCACATCGTCTACACCGCGCGCGACCTGGCCCGCCAGATCCCGGCGTCGTGGCAGGAGAGCGTGAAGCAGGGCCGCAAGTGGAGCTACAAGAGCTACCTCGACCGGCTCGAGCACGGGCGGCCGTGGTTCTACCGGGCCCTCGACATCCCGTCGGTGCTCACGAGCTGGGGCGCCGGCCTCCCGCCCGAGCGGATCCATGTCGTCACGGTGCCGCCGAGCGGATCCGGCGAGGGCCTGCTCTGGAAGCGCTTCTGCGAGGTGGTCGGCATCGACCTGGCGTGGGCGCCGCGGGAGAGCACGAGCTACAACCAGTCCCTCGGCGTGGCCGAGACCCAGGTGATCCGCAAGCTCAACCGCAGGATGAAGCGGGCCACCCGCCGCGAGGCCTCCTTCGACGAGCTGATCCGCGAGATGCTCGCGCAGAACTCCCTGGTCCAGGGCCGCTCCACTCCGGTCCGGCTGCCCGAGCGGATGTACCCGTGGGCGGAGGCCGAGACCGAGACCTGGGTCGAGTGGCTCAAGGGGAGCGGAGTGCACGTGGTCGGCGACATCGACGACCTGCGCCCGCTGCCCCCGCGTCCCGATGAGCGCTACGTCGACCCCGACCGCGTCTCCACCAAGCGACAGCTCAAGGTGGCGCTCGACGCGCTCTCGGCGATGACCCGCGAAGCGGCCCGCCGGCCCGACCCCGACCAGCAGCTGATAGCCAAGGTCCGGCGGCAGACCGCGCGCCGCCGCCACCAGTGAGACCGGTGGCCGACAGCGGGCAGCGACTGGCGTGGGGGTGGGTGGCCCACCTGCGCGAGGGCGGTACGACGACCTGGCGCGACTGGCGGGTGAGCCCGGTCGAGGCCGACGCCGAGACCCATGGCCGCTACCTTCCGGGCGCCCAGCAGCTCGAGCTCCTCCGCCGCCTCAACCTCGCCGGCCGACCCACCGAGGCGCTCGCCCAGCGGGTGCTCGAGGCGAGCGCTCCCGGGCGCGGCACGCCCGATCTCGAGCTGGTCGGCGCGGTCGAGGAGACGGCGTTCGGCCCGCGGCCGATCGAGCCGCTCGACCTCCCCGACTCCGAGCTGATCCGCGTCGCGAGCGGCCTGATCGCCGACGACGTCGTGGCCGACGGCCTGCCGCCCGAGCCCGCTCCCGGCAACCTGCGGCCGTGGCGTCGCCGCTACCGCCTGGTCGGCGACCCCTGGCTCGCCGACCCCGTGCGGGCCGAGCTGGTCCACCGCGGGCGACCGCCGGGCAGCCGTGGCGCGACCGTCTACGTGCTCGGCACGGACTTGGCGACGATGCTCACCAACGCGTGGACGATCCGGTCGTTCTCGGAGGGTGCGCCGCCATGGCCGGAGTGGCTCGGACGCTTCGCCGGCCGACCGCGCGTGCCACCACGGGTCGACCTGGTGACCGCGGCCCACACCTGGGAGCACCGGGTCGGCCGCGACCGCGTCGAGATCGTGCTCGACCCCACGCTGCTGCCGCGACTCGTCGGCGTACGCCGCGTGCCCGCGCATCCGGCGTACTCCGCCGACGCCGTCGAGCTGGCCCGGCGCGTGGGTGCGGCCCTCGGCCTGCTGGTGCTCCCGGACCTGCGGACCCAGCTGCTGCTGAGGGGCCTCGGCCCGCGCCTGGTGGACGCGCCCGGAGACCCCCTGGCCGTCCCCGAGCGGCACCAGGAGTGGGTGCGCCGGCGAGCGGTCCGGATGCGCGATGCGCTGCTGTTCGCTGGTTACGCTGTGCACGGCGACCCGGACGCCCTGGTGGCGTCGGCACCCGGCGCCGGCTCCGAGCCGGACGACTCCAGGGTGCTGACCCTGGCCCTGCGGCTGTTGCTGGAGAGGGGAGTGCGATGACGCGGCGCGTGCTGCTGCACGTCGGCACCCCCAAGACCGGCACGTCGTACCTCCAGGACGTGCTGTTCCGCAACGTCGGCCCGCTCGCCTCCGCCGGGATCCGCTACCCCGCCGACCGCTTCGACAGCCACTTCCTCGCCGCGCTCGACCTGATGCGGATGCCGTGGGGCGGCCTCGAGGCCGAGGCGATCGGGGCCTGGGACGAGCTGGCGGCAAAGGTGCGCGCCCACGACGGCACCTCGATCGTCAGCCACGAGATCCTGGCCACCGCCTCGCGCACGCAGGTCGGCCGCGCCCTGACCTCGCTCGGTCACGACGACGGCGCGGAGATCCACGTCATCCTCTCGGTGCGCGACCTGGCGCGACAGATCCCGGCCGAGTGGCAGGAGAACGTCAAGCACCGCAGCCAGCTCACCTACGCGAAGTTCCTGGAGCAGATCCAGGACCCGTCGCGGTCCACGCGGATCGGCAGCTGGTTCTGGGGCGTGCAGGAGATCCCCGACATCCTCAACCGGTGGGGCCACGACCTGCCGCCCGAGCGCATCCACCTGGTCACCGTGCCGCCTCCGGGAGGTGCGCCGGAGCTGCTGTGGAAACGGTTCAGCCAGGCGTTCGGCCTCGACGGGATCGACCTCGACCTGGAGGTCGAGCGCCACAACCCGTCCCTCGGGGTGCCGGAGACCGCCCTCGTCCGCCGGATCAACGTGGCTGCCCACCGGGTGCTGCCGCCGGCCGACTACCGCCCCCTGGTGCGCGAGCTGCTCGCCCACCAGACCCTGTCGCAGCGCACCCGTTCACCGCGGCTCGGGCTGCCGCCCGACCTCTACCCCTGGGTCGCCGACCTCACCACGGCCTGGACGACCGAGATCGAGGAGCGCGGCTACGACGTCGTCGGCGACCTCCACGACCTGGTCGGCACTCCGCCCGAGGTGTGGGCCGACCCCGACAAGCCGGTCGAGGCCCAGGTGGCCCGGGCCGGCGTCGACGCGATCGGGGCCCTGCTGCTGGAGACCGCGCGGCTGCGGCAGGCCGAGGAGCGGCTCACCGGCGAGCTCGACGAGGCACACCGGGCGCTCGAGCGCTCCTACCTGCGCCCGACGTACCGCCTGCGCGAGAAGGTCGTCCGCCGGCTCCAGACCGGCAAGCTCGGCCGCGGGAATGCTGAAGGCCTACCGGACTGCGCGCGGCAGGAGCTCGCGGTCGGCGTAGCGGCCGATCCGCCAGGTGCCGAACCCGTCGGCGCCCAGCCCGACCAGTCCACCGACCACCGGCACCCGACGACCGATCGTGGTCGCCAGCCGCTTGCCGGCCACCCGGCTGATCAGCTCCTGGGCCACCTCGGTGGAGATCGTCTGGTCCAGCCTGGCGTCGTGGATCGGCGCGGTCGCCAGCGCCATCGGTGGGGCGGGGATCTTCTTCTTCTTGACCAGGCGGTTGACCGAGTCCTCGCCGAGCATGGTCACCAGGATCGCGTTGCGCACCCGTGGGTCCTCGAGTCCGTAGCCACGCAGGTGGGCGATGCCCGCGACCATCCGGCACTGGATCAGGGTCAGCCCGGTGACGTTGGTCGGAATCAGGAAGGCGGCCGTGACCAGGCCGCCGAGGTTGGTCACGAAGCCCTGGGCGCCGGCGTAGCGCACGTGGTTCTCGATCACCTCGTGGATCGCGCGGTCGACGTTGCCGCCCTGCTCGGTGAGCTGCTTGTCGGCCGCGTCAGCGGCGGGCGGCAGCGGACCGACACCTCGGATCGCGCGGTCGAGCGCCTGCCGCACGAACGAGGAGGTGAGTCCCGGTGCGAGCTCAGTGATCTTCGGGGCCAGCTGCTTGCCGACCCGTTGGGTGACGCCCATAGGGCAACAGTAGTGATCCGGGCATAACGTCGGACGCGTGTCCCAGCCCGTCGAGCCGCCCGCGACCCGGTGGAACTTCGGAGACCCGGCCGCGTGGGACCCCGAGGACGACCTGGTCGGCATCGGCGCCGACCTCGAGCCGGGCACCATCCTGGCGGCGTACCGACGCGGGCTCTTCCCGATGCCGGTCGGCCGCCCCCGCGACCCGATGGCCTGGTGGAGCCCGGCCCTGCGCGGGGTGCTGCCGCTGGACCAGCTGGTGGTCTCCAGATCATTGCGGAGGTCCGTGCGGGACTTCGAGATCCGGGTCGACACGGCGTTCGACGAGGTGCTGGCGGCCAGCGCCGACCCCGGGCGCTCAGGTGGCTGGATCGACGGCCGGATCCGCACGGCGTACCTCCGCCTCCACGAGCTCGGCTGGGTGCACTCGGTGGAGGCGTGGCGCGACGGTCGCCTCGAAGGCGGGCTGTACGGCGTAGCGATCGGCGGCCTGTTCGCCGGCGAGTCCATGTTCCACCGGGCCCGCGACGCCTCCAAGGTCGCCCTGGTCGGGCTGGTCGAGCTGCTGTCCGACGAGCACCGCGACCAGCGGCTGATCGACGTGCAATGGGTCACGCCGCACCTCGACACCCTGGGTGTGGTCGAGGTGTCGCGGGCGGAGTACCTGACCCGACTCCCCGCCGTACTCCGCGTCCCCGGCCCCACCTCGTTGCGGGCACCCGACCCGGCATGAATGAATAGCCAGCCAATGGGAAGGGTCCCGCTGGTCCACGCCGCACGACTCGCGTGAGGACCTCCCCTGGGGGACAACCGGAAGGAACTGGGATGAAGCTCAAGCGCGCTCTCGCGACCGGAGCCGCGGTCGTGATCGCCGGGTTCTCTCTCGCCGCCTGCAGCAGTGACGGCGACGGCGACGGCGGCGGCGGTGGCGGGGATGCCAGCGACGCCGGCGACGCCGCCGAGGTCGGCGACGCCGGTGACTCTCCCGACGACGCGAGCGTCGAGGACTTCTGCGCCGTCTGGAACGACGACAGCATCGGAAGCGAGGACGACGACCCGGACGAGCAAGCGGAGGCCGCGCACATCGCGGCGGAGAAGCTGGCCGAGGTCGGCACTACGGAAGAGATGGACGACGCCGCCCGCAACGGGTTCGAGGTGTTCGTGGAGTTCCTCTCCGGCGTGGACGGGGACGACATCGAGAAGTTCGCCGAGGCCAATCCGGACGCCGACGCCTTCGCCGACGCGCTCGGCATCGACACCGAGGACGCCGACGACGTGATCGCGTTCATCACCTATGCGTCGCAGAAGTGCTACGTCGCTCCGAGCGAGACGCCCACCACTCCCTGAACCACCCCTCGACGAGGGGTCTGGCCCTCCTGGGCCGCATGCTGCGAGAGTGACCGCGGCACGTGTGTGAGAGACGAACTGGAAGGAACCAAGATGAAGCTCAAGCGCTCTCTGGCGACCGGAGCCGCGGTCGTGATCGCCGGGCTGTCGCTCGTCGGATGTGGAGACGACGATGGCGGCGGCGGCGGTGGTGGTGGCGCCGATGCCGGCGATGCTCCCGACAACGCGAGCACCGAGGACTTCTGCAAGGTCTTCACCGACGTGACCTCGGACCTGAGCGGAGGCGGCTCGGCAGACGAGCAGGCCGACGCCGCGAACGAGGTGGCCGACAAGTTCGCTGAGACCGGCACCCCGGAGGACATGCCCGAGGACGCCCGCAACGGGTTCGAGGTCTTCATCGGCTTCCTGGCCGACGTCGACGCCGACGACATCGAGGCGTTCGAGGACGCCGACCCCGCTGACGACGAGGCGTTCGCCGACGCGCTCGGCATCGACGAGGACGAGGTCGCGGACGTGACGGCGTTCTTCACGTTCGCCGCGACGGCCTGCGTCGGGGACATCGGCGACCTCCCGACTCCCTGATCGACGGCTCGACGAGCCGCTGAACGACAGGGTCGGCCCGCTTGTTCCGACAGGCGGGCCGGCCCTTTCTCATACTGCGCCAGGAGCGAAAGGACTGGGATGGTCGGCATCCGCGCGCTGGGTGGCTCGGCGGCACTGCTGCTGGTCGTGTCCCTGTCAGCGTGCTCGGGTGACAGCTCCGGACCCCCCGACGACGCCTCCCTCGACGACTTCTGCGACGCCTACTTCCGTCTCTTCTCCGGAGACATGGCCGAGATCGACCCGAGCGCCCCTGCCGAGGACCAGGAGGTGGCCATGGTCGAGGCGCTGCGTGTCTGGGCCAAGGGCCTGGAGAAGGTCGGCACGCCGGACGACATGCCCGACCTGGCCCGCGAGGGCTTCGAGGTGATCGTCCGGGCTGCCGCCGAGCTCGACCCCGGTGACGTCGACAACCTCGCGCACCTCGGAGAGGATTTCTCCGAGGATGAGATGGCGGCCACCGAGGCGTTCGAGGACTACGCGACCCAACACTGTGAGTCACCGTTCGGAGACCCGCCACTGTGAAGAGGAGACCGTGATGTCGCAACCACCCCAAGGGCCGCCGCCACCGCCTCAGGGGCCCCCGCCCCAGGGACCGCCGCCGCAGGGCCCGCCTCCGCAGAGCCCCCTGCCGGGCGGGTCCGGCTACCCGCCGTACGAGCCGCCCCAGGGTCCTCCCGCCGGCGGTCCGCCGCCACCGCCGGGCGGGCCGACGTACCCGTCCATGCCTCCCACGGGAGGCGGAGGTGGGGTCAACGGCAAGGCCCTGGCCGTGATCATCGCCGCCATCGTGCTCGTGGTCGCGGGTGTGGTCGGTGCCGCCGTGGCCCTGACCTCGGGCGACGATGGCGACGACAACGCGAAGGACGACAACGACTCGAGCGACACCGGCGGCGACGCCTCGGTCGAGGAGTTCTGTGCTCCCTATCAGGACTACATGGACTCGTTCCTCGGCGTCGACTTCGAGGCACCCGAGGAAGAGCAGGTGTCGACCATGGTCAGCGCGATCAAGGACTACGCCGACGCACTCGACGACCTCGGCACGCCGGAGGACATGCCCGACGAGGCCCGCGAGGGCATGGAGCTCCTCATGGACTGGGCCGACGACCTCGACCCCGGTGACTTCACCAGCATCGAGGACTTCGAGAACTTCGAGGACCAGTTCTCCGAGGAGGAGAACGTCAAGGGCGAGGCCTTCTTCACCTACGTCGAGGAGACCTGCGGTGGCGACCCGACGGACCCGGAGGCCAGCCCGACCGATGCCGCGACGGAGGAGCCGACGGATTCCAGCACCGAGATGCCCGAGATCCCCAGCATCGACCCGAGCGACTTCCTCACCATGGACCCGAGTGATCTCCTGACCATGGATCCGGGCGACATCCTCAGCATGATCCCGAGCGAGTACCACTCGTTGATCCCGAGCGAGTACCTACCGCAGTAGGACCCGCTAGACGACCTGTGGTGGCCGGCCGGTCTCGCTCACCATGGCGCGACCGGCGGCCGACCAGTCGAGCATGCCGCCGTCGAGGTTGACCACGTTGTAGCCCTGTTCGAGGAGGTACGCCGCGGCCTGGGCCGACCGGGAGCCGACTTTGCAGACCACGAGCGTCTGGCCTCCCGACACCTCGTCGAGGCGTTCGGGCAGGTCCATCAGCGGGATGTGGATGGCGCCGTCGATGTGGCCGTGGTCCCACTCGAACGGTTCGCGCACGTCGAGAACGGAGAGTTCCTCGGGCAGCGGGTCGGGCACACCCTCGATGGCGGCCGTGGGGATTTCACTCACTTGAGCAACTTACTCATCCGCCGATCCGCCAGTGGCTTGCCCCCCGTCTGACAGGTGGCGCAGTACTGCAGGCTGGAGTCGGCGAAGGAGACCTCGCGCACGACGTCGCCGCACACCGGGCAGGTCTGGCCGGTGCGGCCGTGGACGGCGAGGTTGGACTTCTTCTCGCCCTTCAGCTCGCTCGCGGCCAGGCCGCGCGAGCGCTCGACGGCGTCGCCGAGCACGCCGCGGATGGCGGTGTAGAGGGTCTCCAGCTCCTGGTCGTCGAGGCTGTTGGCGGGCTTGAACGGCGACATCTTGGCGGCGTGCAGCAGCTCGTCGGAGTAAGCATTGCCGATGCCGGCGATGGTGCCCTGGTGGCGGAGTACGCCCTTGATCTGCTTGCGGCCCTCGGCCTCGAGGATCTCCCGGAACCGGTCGATGGTGAACTCGTCGGCCAGCGGATCCGGGCCGAGCCGGGCGATGCCGGGCACGTCCTGCGGGTCGCGGACGACGTACGCGGCCAGCGACTTCTTGGTGCCCATCTCGGTGACGTCCAGGCCGCTCTGGTCGTCGAGCACGACGCGGACCGCCAGCGGCACCTTGTTGCTGGGCTTCGGCGGGATCGTCGGCACCTCGTCGCGCCACCGGATCCAGCCGGCGCGGGCCAGGTGGAAGATCAGGTGCAGGCCCGAGGCGTGGATGTCGAGGAACTTGCCGTGCCGGGTGACGTCGTCGACCATCGTGCCCTCCAGCGCGGACAGCGGAGGGTCGTAGGTCTTCAGCGCGCTGAACGCCGCGACGTGGATCTTGACGATGGCGCGCCCGTCGAGCCGCCCCCGGAGGTCGAGGGCCAGCGCTTCCACCTCGGGCAGCTCGGGCACTCCGTCAGTTTAGGTGCGACCGTGGACGGTTGTTGGCTCTGAGGAGCATGATGGAGGGGTGCCTGCCGCACGTCCGCTTCCTCGGACGGGCTCGGTGTTCATCGACGCCCGTGGAGGCGACCGCGCGCTCCGCGTCAGCTGGCACCACGAGTCCGGCCTCGTCGTACTGTCCCTCTGGCGCGACAACGTCTGCGCCGGATCCTTCCGGCTCGCCGTCGACGAGGTGCCCGCCCTGATCGAGATGCTGCGCACCGGCCTCGCCCAGACCTACGCCACCGCCCTCACCGAGCACGTCGAACGCCTCGCCCACGGCGCCTGACGCGAGGTAGTCCCGGGTCAGTGGCGGCGGATTACGCCGATTTCACCCGCCTTTGACCCGGGACTACCCCGCAAGGGGCGAGTCTCTAAGGAAAAGGGTAGATACGCAGATACGGTCCTGACATGGATCCGATCCGCAATCCGTACGCACCGGGGGCGGGGCAGCGCCCGCCGGAGCTGGCCGGGCGCGACCGCGAGCTGGAGCAGTTCGAGATCACCCTGGAACGGGTGGCGGCCGGGCGGCCCGAGCGCAGCATGGTGCTGTCAGGACTGCGCGGCGTCGGCAAGACCGTGCTGCTCAACGCGCTGCGCGGCCAGGCGGTGAAGCGGGCCTGGGGCACCGGCAAGATCGAGGCCCGCCCCGACCAGAGCATCCGGATCCCGGTCGCGCAGGCGGTGCACGCCGCGGTTCGCGAGGTCTCCCACCGGCACCGCGACCCCGACCGCGTCGAGGCGGTGGCGGGCGTGCTCAAGTCGTTCGCACTGCGTACGCAGCAGGCTGACCGCAAGGGGATGCGCTGGACCCCACCGGTCGACGCCGTGGCGGTCAAGGGCCGTGCCGACTCGGGTGACCTCGAGCTCGACCTGGTCGAGCTGTTCGGCGACGTGGCGTCGCTGGCCCGCGACCTCGGGGTCGGCATCGCGCTCTACGTCGACGAGATGCAGGACATCTCGACCGACGAGCTGGCGGCGATCTGCGGTGCTTGCCACGAGATCAGCCAGCAGGGCTCACCGCTGGTCGTGGTCGGCGCCGGCCTGCCGCACCTGCCTGTCGCGCTCGCCGCTTCGAAGTCGTACGCCGAGCGGCTGTTCCGCTACGTCAACGTCGACCGCCTGCCGCGGGACATGGCCGAGCGCGCCTGGCGGGTGCCGGCAGCAACCGAGGGAGTGACCTTCGAGGACGCCGCGATCGACGAGCTCTACCGCCTCACCGACGGCTACCCCTACTTCGTGCAGGCCTACGGCAAGGTCACCTGGGACGCCGCCGTCGGCGACCCGATCACGCCCGACGACGTCCGCGAGGCCGCACCCGAGGCGGAGGCCGAGCTCGCGATCGGCTTCTTCGGCGCCCGCTACGACCGGGCCACCCCCGCCGAGCGCGACTACATGACCGCCATGGCCGACCTCGGTCGCGACCAGGCGGACGGGCCGATCGCGACCGCCGACATCGCCCGCCACCTCGACCGCAAGCCGCAGTCGCTCTCGCCGGCCCGCGACGGCCTGATCAAGAAGGGCCTGGTGTTCTCCGCGGAGCGGGGGAGCGTGGCGTTCACGGTGCCGCACTTCGGGAAGTTCCTGCGCGGCCGCTGAGGACCCTCAGGCGGCGCCCGGTAGACATGCCGGTAGACAAGAGGCATGGCTCGCACCCGGCTCCCCGGCATCCTCTGGTCTCCCTGGTCGGTGTCGATGGTGATCGAGGCCCCTGCCGACCGGGCCTGGGCCCTGCTCACCGATCCGACGACCTGGCACCGCTGGGGCCCGTCGGTGCTGGCGGGTGAGACCGACGGTGACCGGTTCGAGGCCGGCACGACGGGCAGGGTCAAAGTGCCGCCGGGGCTGTGGCTGCCCTTCGAGGTGACCGCCTTCGAGCCCGGCGCCTACTGGGCCTGGAAGGTGGCGGGCGTGCCCGCGACCGGTCACCGGGTCACCCCGACGTCTACCGGCTGCCGGGTCACCTTCGAGACGCCCTGGTGGGCTCCTGCCTACCTCCCGGTCTGCGCCCTCGGGCTCCGACGGGTCGCGCTGCTGGTCAAGTGAGCGCCGCCTCGAGCCGGTCGACCAGCATGGCCACCGCCGGATCGCCAACAAGGCCCACCACCGCGCCGCGTAGCTTGGCGGCGCCGGCCGCCGGTTGGGGTCACAATGGAGGCATGAGCGAGCGGCCGCGCCCTCAAGTGGTCGCCCACAGAGGTGCGAGCCACGAGAACGCCGAGCACACCCTGGGTGCCTACCTGGCCGCGTTGGACGCCGGCGCCGACGGCCTCGAGTGCGATGTGCGGCTGACCGCCGACGGGCACCTGGTCTGCGTGCACGACCGCGACCTGCGGCGGACCGCTCAGCACAAGGGCTCGGTGTCGACGATGGAGCTCTCCGAGCTGTCGGAGCTCGACTTCGCGGCGTGGAAGAACCCGTGGCAGGACCTCGACGACGAGGCGCCCGACCGCGACGAGACCCTCGACGGACTGCTGACGCTGCGCAAGCTGCTGGAGATGGTCGCCGACTACGAGCGCCGGGTCGAGGTGGCCGTGGAGACGAAGCACCCGACGCGCTACGGAGGCCTGGTCGAGAAGCGCGTCGTGGAGATGCTGCGCGACTTCGGCTGGGACCAGCCCGGCTCACCGGTGCGGGTGATGAGCTTCTCGTTCACCGCCCTGCAGCGCGTGGAGCGGATGGCTCCGGACGTGCAGATCGTGCAGCTGATCGACCGCGCGCAGTACTGGCCGATGCTGCGGCGCATGATCGGCAAGGACTGGATCGTCGGGCCCGGCATCGCCGAGCTCCGCGAGCACCCCAAGCTCGGGCGCCGGATCGCGCGGGCCGGCCACGACATCCACGTGTGGACGGTCAACACCGAGGAGGAGCTGCAGATCTGCCTGGACAACGAGGTCAAGGCAGTGATCAGCGACCGCCCGGCGTACATGATGGAGCTGCTCGACAAGTAAGTTCTCCGCCATGGCCAAGCGCTCTCGCACCAAAGCCCCTGCCCTCGCCGAAGGTGAAGTCGGACCCCGGCAGCCCTGCCCGTGCGGTTCCGGCAAGCGCTACAAGGCGTGCCACGGCGCACCCGGCGGGGCCACGGACGTGTACGTCGGCCGCCCCTTCGAGGGGCTGCCGGGTGAGTGCGACATCGTGGCGCTGCGCGAGCTGGTGCCCGCGGCCACCGCGCCGCTGAGCGTCAAGGACACCGACCGCACGGTCCAGCTCTGCACCCTGCTCCCGATGGCCGCGCCGGCCATGTCGCGCGACAGCGGCGAGGTCTGGCTCGGTCTCCAGGTGCAGCACAGCTTCGGCGACCCGTCGCGCGACCTGGCCGCGGTGCTGCTCAAGGCGCTCGACGCCGAGCCCGGCATCGTCGGGCTCACCGACCCTCCGGGCGAGGGGCCGCGGCTCCAGGACCTGCTGACCAACAAGACGCTCGACGTCACCGTGCACGAGGGCTTCGACTACTGGGTCAGCGATGTCGACGAGACCGACGGCATGGCCGGCGCGCTCGAGCAGGCCAACGAGTCCGCCACGCCGACCTCCCGGCTGGCGTCGGTCGAGGCGGCGTACTGGACGGACGTCGGGACGAAGGAGCACCTGCGCTGGGTGATGCCGGAGCCCGAGAACCAGCTGCTCGATGCCCTGTCGCGACTGCACGCTGCCGGCCAGGACGTCATCGTGCCGGACGCCCGGCTGGTCGGCATGTTCCGCGCCCACGGACTGCTTGCGCCGGTCTGGGACCTGCCGGTCGGCACGGGCGCCGAGGTGCTCGAGGAGCCGGCGGCGAAGTTCCGGGCCGCGCTCGACGAGGCGCTGGCCGACTCCTCCGACCTCACCACCGAGCAGCGCGCCGCCCGCTCCGGGCTGGCCAACCGCCAGGTCACTATTCGCTAGCGCGCAGCGACCACGCGTGCAGGCGTGAGTAGCCCTTGACCGAGACCCGGCGGATCCGCCGGAAGGAGTACGCCGACTCCTCGTCGCGGTGGTCCGGCGCGTCCTCGGCCTCGCCGGTCCGCCCGGAGAGCGCCTCGTAGGCGCCGCGGTCGATCAGGACCGTGCCGGGCCGGGCGACCGAGGTCAGCCGCGCGGCGATGTTGACGGTCGGGCCGAAGACGTCGCCCAGCCGGCTGACCACCGGCCCGAAGGCGATGCCCGCGCGGACACTGGGGAAACGGTCGTCGTCGTCCTCGCCGCGTCGCGTCATCTCCAGCGCGATGTCGGCCGCAGCGGCGATGTCGTCGGCGACAAGCAGCACCTCGTCGCCGATGTTCTTGATGATCCTGGCCCCGCGGTCGACCACTAGGCCGACGCTCTCGCCCTCGAAGTACTCCAGCCACTCCACCAGCTCGCTCTCCGAGAGCGTCCTGCTGCGGGAGGTGTAGCCGACGATGTCGACGAAGACCACGGCCAGGTCGGCCACCGCCGAGCCCGGCTTCTCGACCGCGAGCGTGCGGTTGGCGGCGCTGACCAGGTGCCGTCGCCACACGTAGCTCTGCAGCGCGTCGACCCGCGGCAGCACCTCCTCGGTCATCTGGCCCAGGGTCTCGACCGGATCGGCCCCGCTCTCGAGCGCGACCGTGGTGAGCAGGTTCGTCTGCCAGTCGGCCAGGCGCGCGAACGAACGGCCCCAGGTGCGCACCAGCGCCGCCTGCCGGTCGGCGCTGAGGATGCCGAGCTCCATCAGGTCGTTGGTGTACCTCAGCGCCTGTACGTCGGCGGGCGTGAACGCGATCGCGTCGTCGGTCTGGGTCGGGAAGCCGAGCAGTCGCCAGAGCTCGTGGGCGACCTCGAGCGGCACGCCTGCCTGCTCCGCGACCTGGACGCGGGTGAGGCTGGGCGGTTCGCCCATGAGGTAGGACTCGAGGACTTCCAGCGCCTCCGAGAGGTCGGGCTGGTCGTCGGCTTCGTTCACCCCTGCCGGGATTGGGTGACCTCGTCGAGCGCCGCCTTGAACGACGGCATCTCCTCCATCAGCCCACGCACGTCGTCGTTGGTGAAGTGGATGACGTCGAGCGGCGTCAGCGCCACGATGCTCGCGTTGCGGAGGTGGTGGCCGACGATGCCGGCCTCGCCGAAGATCTCACCGGAGCCGATCTGGGCGATCTCCTCGCCGTGCTGGCGCACGGAGACGGTGCCGTCGAGCAGGATGTAGGCCTTGTCGGCCGGGGTGTTCTCCCAGATGGGCGACCAGCCCTCGGGCAGCTTCAGCCGGCGGCCGGCCGCGCTGATCCGCGCCACCTCTTGCGGGGTGAAATTCTCGAAGAACGAAGCCATGGTCAGCCTTTCGGTGCCACTCGGGGTCAGAACCCTCCGGGCGTGATGATCCCCGAGTGCGATGAGGCTGTCCAGCACCACGGGCGGGTTGGCTGCACCACCGGACTACGTGACGGCCAGCGGCTCCCGTGCGATCGGGCAGCTCATGCAGCGCGGCCCGCCCCGGCCGGAGCCGAGCTCGGAGCCGGCGATCCGGACCACCTCGATGCCGGCGTCCTCCAGGCGGTCGTTGGTCTCGTCGTTGCGCTCGTAGGCCACGGCGACCCTCGGGGCGAGGGCGAGGGTGTTGTTGCCGTCGTCCCACTGCTCGCGCTCGGCGGTGACCGGGTCGAGGCCGGTGTCGATCTGGCTGAGCGTGTCGATGCCCATCGCCTTCGCGGCCGCGACCAGGAACGGCTCGGCCGGCGGCGACGTCGAGCAGCAGGTCGCCGTCGGGCTCGGAGCCGTGGGTGGTCACCGTGTAGGCGACCAGCGAGTCGGCGACGTTGGGGTAGACGATCATCTTGTCGACGTCGACCAGGGTGCAGATCGTGTCGAGGTGCATGGTCGCCCGCTCCTGCGCGATCGGCACCGCGAGCACGGTGTGGGCGAGCTCGGACTGGAACATCTGCCGGGCCAGGCGCTCGGCACCGGCCGGCGTGGTCCGCTCGCCGACCCCGACGGCCACGACGCCCGGCGACAGCAGCAGTACGTCGCCGCCCTCCACGTGCTCGTAGTGGGAGCCGTGGATCCGGGGCGTGCCCACGAACCGCGGGTGCCGCGTGTAGATGAGCTCGGTCAGCTCGGTCTCGCGCTTGCGGGCCGGCATCGCGAGCGAGGTGATCGCGACCCGGTCGCGGATCCAGACCGAGGAGTCGCGGGTGAAGAGCAGGTTGGGCAGCGGGTCGATCAGGAAGTCGTCGTACGCGAGCAGCGAGGTGACCAGCCCGAAGCCACCGCGCACCTCGTCGTTGCGGATGCCGGCGGTGAGGTAGCCGGTGAGCTCGGCGGGCGACGCGTCGCCCAGCAGGCCCTCCAGGTAGCCGCGCATGGTGTCGCCGAGGTCGAGGTCGGCCAGCGCCTCCTTGATCGCGTGCGCCCGCGCGTCCGGCTGCTCGAGGGTCTCGGTGAGCAGGTCGGTCAGGTAGAGCACCTCGACGTCGCGCGACCGCAGCGTCTCCGCGAACGCGTCGTGCTCCTCCTGGGCCCGCGCGACCCACGGGATCGCGTCGAAGAGCAGCTTGTCGTTGTTGCGGGGCGTCAGCCGCTTCAGCTCGTTGCCGGGCCGGTGCAACATCACCGTCTGCAGCCGCCCGACCTCGCTGTCGGCTCCGTGGGTCGCGGTCATGTCGGCACTCTATGAGGTCAGGAGACGCAGCTCGTACGCCGTGAGGGCGGCGAGCACCAGGCACACGGCCGCGCCGACGTAGTGGAGGGTGTGGATCGGGATCCAGCGCAGCAGGTTGCGGCCGACGATCACCGCGAGCGCGCTGACGGTCAGCAGAGCGGCCAGGGCGCCGACGAAGACGCTGAGCGGTGCCTCGTACCTCGCGACCAGAGAGATGGTCAGCAGCTGGGAGAGGTCGCCCCACTCGGCGGCGAACAGGATCAGGAACGACGCGGCGACGGCGCGGATGCCGGTGGCGGGTCGGGCGCGCTCGGCGTACTCGTCCTCGTCGGCCTGCTGGTGGCTGCGTCCCTCGCGGATCAGCACGACGGCGCCGACGAGGAAGAACGCGATGGAGACGCCCTGCACCACCTCGGGCGGCAGGAACGACGCCGCGTGCCCCAGCGCGACCGCGACTCCGGTCTGCACCGCGAAGGCAAGGCCGACCCCGATCCAGACGAGCAGCGGCCGGTAGCGGGTGGACAGCACCAGCGTCGCCAGGAACGTCTTGTCCGGCAGCTCGACGACGAAGATCGCCCCGAAGGTCAGGACGACGGCCGCGAGCTCCACGTCGTCAGTCTTTCAACTACGAGTGCCCGCTCCCGAGCCGGGTCTCGAGCGAGGCGACCTGGGCCTTCAGATCGGCGATGGCCGCCAGCACCTCTGCGGTGGAGTCGTCCATCGCGGACTCGATCTCCAGCACAGCCTCGTCGGTGGTCTCCTCGGTCTCCCGGTCGAGGGCCTGCACGGCGACGGCGATGAACAGGTTCAGCACGATGTACGTCGCCAGCACGATGTAGGCGATGAAGAACAGCCACGCCACGGGCTCGGTGTCGGTGGTCGTGCGGATCACGTTGGCCCAGTCGTCGCCAGTGGTGATCTGGAACATCG
Organism: uncultured Actinomycetota bacterium; assembly: GCA_963769475.1. Classification (GTDB taxonomy): domain Bacteria; phylum Actinomycetota; class Actinomycetes; order Propionibacteriales; family Nocardioidaceae; genus Nocardioides. The sequence continues at coordinate 33,814 of CAVYLX010000016.1, forward strand.
CCAGCAGCGAGTCGCCGAGCGAGCCGAAGTTGTCGGGGTCGATGTCACCGAACAGCTGGGTGGCCACCACCGCGGAGATGTAGAGCAGCATCGCGAGCAGGGCCGCGATCGAGGCCATGCCGGGCACGGTGCGCACCAGTGCGGCCACGACCATCCGCATCGACCGCACCGTCGACAGCAGGCGCAGCACCCGGAGCACCCGCAGGACCCGCAGCACGGAGTAGGAGCCGCCGCCTGGGATGAGCGCGATCAGCACGACGAAGAAGTCGAAGAGGTTCCAGGGCCCGCGGAAGAACGACGGCCCGGCGGCGTACAGGCGCAGCGCGATCTCGACCACGAAGATGCCGACCGTCACCCAGCCAACGACGGAGGTCTCGTCGCCGTAGCGGTCGGTCCAGCTCGGCGAGGTCTCGAGCCCGAGGATCACGGCGTTGACCAGGATCACCGCGATGATCGTCCACTGGAACCACGACGACTCGACGAGCCGCCGGACCCCTTCGCGCACCGTTAGTCGCCTCGGAAGGGATCGGCGGGGTAGACGCCGAGCATCTTCACGTCGGTGGAGAAGAACGCGAGCTCCTCGAGCGCCCGCTTGAGCCCGATGTCGTCGGGGTGGCCGTCGACCTCGGCCAGGAACTGCGTGGCTCCGGTGAAGGCACCGCCGACCATGTAGCTCTCCAGCTTGGTCATGTTGACGCCGTTGGTCGCGAAGCCACCGAGCGCCTTGTAGAGGGCCGCCGGGAGGTTGCGCACGTTGAAGATGAACGACGTCACGACCGGCCCGTTGTCGGCCGGCGCCATCACGTAGTCGCGGGAGAGCACGACGAAGCGGGTCGTGTTGTGGTCCTCGTCCTCGACGTCCTCCGCGAGGATGTCGAGGCCGTAGATGTCCGCGGCCATGGGCGGGGAGATCGCGGCCTGGGTCGGGTCGGCCGCCTCGGCCACCTCGCGGGCAGCGCCGGCGGTGTCACCGGCGATCACCGTCTTCAGATTGTGCTCGCGGATGATCTTGCGGCACTGGCCGAGCGCGTGCACGTGGCTGTGCGCAGTCGTGATGGTGTCCAGCGACGACCCGGGCACGCCCATCAGGTGGAAGCGGATCCGCAGGAAGTGCTCGGCGATGATGTGCAGGTCGGAGTCGGGCAGGAAATGGTGGATGTCGGCCACCCGGCCGGCGATCGAGTTGTCGATCGGGATCATCGCGAGCTCTGCCTCGCCGCTCACGACCGCCGCGAAGACGTCCTCGAACGACGCGCAGGGCACCGCCTCCCAGTCGGGGTAGTGCTGCTCGCACACCGCATGGGAGTTGGCGCCGGGCTCGCCCTGGTAGGCGATGCGTCGCTGATCGGTCACCCGTGGAGTTTAGTGTCGGCAGCGTGGTCGTCGTCGCCGTACTTGCTCTGCTGATATCGCTCGCGGCGCTGGGCGTGGCCCTACGCCGCCAGCCCAAGCCACGCGGAGACGTCGACGCCCTGCCCGAGGACGTGCTCGGCCTCCGGCAGGAGGTGGCGGCGCTCAGCGCCGAGGCGGGCGAGGCCCTGCGCCACCTGGCCGTGGTCCGCTACGACGCGTTCGGCGACATGGGCGGCCACCTGTCGTGGTCGCTGGCGCTGCTCGACGAGAGCGGGAACGGGGTCGTGCTGACCTCCATCCACGGCCGCAGCGAGGCCCGCACCTACGCCAAGAACATCGGGGCCTGGAAGAGCGACCAGCAGCTCTCGCCGGAAGAGGAAGAAGCAGTAGCAGCCGCCCGCGCGTAACTCCGGTGCCCCGGACGGGTTGTCCGGGCGTGGGTGGAAAACGACGAGGTGTCCTGGCGACGCTGTGCCTGACCGCCTCGACCCTGGCGGCGGTCGGGATCTCGCCCGCCCAGACCGCTCCCGCCGAGCCGGTCGCGGCGTACGTCGTCGTCCTGCGCGACGCGCAGCCCGGCACGCTCAGCCGCCCCGTGCCGACCCTGGCCCGCTCCCTGGTCGCCGGCGTCGGCGGCGTGGTCACCCTGACCTACGAGACCGCTCTGCGCGGCTTCGCGGCCCGGCTGCCGTCGGCGGCAGTCGCCGCCCTGCGGAGCAACCCGCTGGTGGAGTCGGTCTCCCTCGACGTGCCGGTCACCGCCGCGGCGACCGAGCGCAACCCGAGCTGGAACCTCGACCGGTCCGACCAGCCGCATCGCCGGCTCGACGGCCGCTACCACTACCCGGACCGCGCCGGCCGCGGCGCGCACGTCTACATCGTCGACACCGGACTGTCCGGCCACCAGGAGCTCACGGGCCGGGTCGGCGCGGGCCGCAACTTCGTCGGCGGCCTGCTCTCCGGGCCCAACCCCGCCGCCTGGGGCGACTGCAACGGTCACGGCACCCACGTGGCCAGCACCGTGGCCGGCACCCGCTGGGGCGTCGCCAAGCGCGCCACCGTGCACGCGATCCGGGTGCTCGACTGCGCGGGCTCCGGATCGGCCTCCGAGTTCCTGGCGGGCCTCGACTGGGTGGCCTCCCACCACCAGTCACCCGCGGTGGTCAACATGTCGCTGTCGACCAGCTCGCGGGTGCCGTCCCTCGATCGGGCAGCGCGCGGCCTGCTGAACCACGGCGTCGCGGTCGTGGTCGCCGCAGGCAACTCGGGCCGCAACGCCTGCCTCGAGTCACCGGGCTCCGAGCCCCAGGTGGTGACCGTGGGCGCGACCAACCGCTCCGATGTCCGAGCCGGCTTCTCCAACTTCGGCAAGTGCGTCGACATCTTCGCGCCCGGCGTGGACATCATCGGTGCGAAGGTGGGCACGACGGGCGGCGTGGCCTACAGCGGTACGTCGATGTCGGCGCCGCACGTCACCGGTGCCCTGGCCCTGATCCGGGCCGAGCAGCCCAAGCTCGGGCCGCGGCAGGCGCAGGACCGGCTGCTCGAGAACGGCACCCGCGGGGTCATCAGCAGCCGGGGGCCGGGCTCGCCGGACCTCCTGCTGCGGGTCTACGCCGACCCGCCGCCCACGGCCAGGTTCTCCGTCCGCTGCCACGGCCTGCGTTGTACTTTCCGCGCCGACGGCTCCTCCGACGACGGCCGGATCACGGCGTACCGGTGGCAGATCGGCAAGCAGCGCGCCACCGGCCGCAGTGTCGGGCACGTCTACCGCGGTCGCGGCAAGCACACCGTCACCCTCACGGTCGTCGACACGTCGGGGCAGCGGGACACCCTGCGGAAGACAATCCGGGTCGGCCGCTAGCGCTTCTGCTGAGGCGGTCGATGATGTAGTTGTCGAACCAGCGAAAGGTTCTCCGATGACCGACCGCCGCGTGGGCTCTCCGACGGGCCTGCCCGAGGATTCCGGCGACGCCTCCGACGCCAAGTGGTGGACCCTGGCGGCCGTCTGCATCGGCATCTTCATGCTCCTGCTGGACATCACGATCGTGAACGTCGCGCTGCCCGACATCCAGACCGAGCTCGACGCCAGCCTGTCCGACCTCCAGTGGGTGATCGACGCCTACGCCCTCAGCCTCGCCGCCCTGCTGCTGACCGCGGGATCGCTCGCCGACCTGTTCGGGCGGCGGCTGATGTTCATGATCGGCACGGCGCTGTTCACGATCGGCTCGATCGCCTGCGGCGCCGCGCAAGACACCCTGTTCCTCACCCTGGCCCGGGCCTTCCAGGGGATCGGCGGCGCCGCGATGTTCGCGACGGCGCTCGCCCTGATCGCCTCGGCGTTCCAGGGCCGCGACCGCGGCGTCGCGTTCGGTGCGTTCGGCGCGACCACCGGTGTGGCGGTGGCGCTGGGTCCGGTGCTGGGCGGCGTACTGACCAGCGGTCTGTCCTGGCGGTGGATCTTCTTCGTCAACATCCCGATCTGCCTGGTCGCGCTGGCGATCGCCCGGCTGAAGGTGCAGGAGTCGCAGGACCCGCGCGCCGGGAGGCCGGACTGGATCGGCTTCGTGACGTTCAGCCTCGCGCTCGGTGCCCTGGTCTACGGCCTGATCCGGGCCGGCCAGGAGGGTTGGTCCGACGGCACGGTGGTCTCCTGCCTGGTCGCCTCGGGCGTGCTGCTGGTGGTGTTCGTGGTCAGCCAGCTCGTGCAGAAGGACCCGATGTTCGACCTCACGCTGCTGCGCAAGCCGACCTTCACCGGCGGCCTGGTCGCGGCGTTCGGGGTCTCGGCATCCATCTTCTCGCTGCTCGCCTATCTGGTGCTCTATGTGCAGAACGTGCTCGGCTACTCCGCCGTCGAGACCGGCGTCCGGTTCCTCTTCCTGTCCGGCGCGTCCTTCGTCGCGGCGGCGATTGCCGGGCGGCTCACCCAGACGGTGCCGGCGAAGTGGCTGATCGGGCCGGGTTTCCTGATCCTCGGCGTCGGCCTGCTGCTCGTGCTCGGCATCGAGCCCGGCTCGTCGTGGACCCACCTGGTCCCGGGCCTGCTGGTCAGCGGCGTGGGCATCGGCATGATCAACCCGCCGCTCGCCTCCACCGCGGTCGCCGTGGTCTCGCCCGAGCGGGCGGGGATGGCCTCGGGCGTGAACTCGACGTTCCGGCAGGTCGGCATCGCCACCGGGATCGCCATGCTCGGTTCGATCTTCAGCCACGAGGTCTCCGACGGGGTGAGCACGGGCCTGAAGGGCACGCCGGTCGCCGACCAGTCGGACCGGATCGCCGCTGCCATCACCGGCGGTCAGGTCGACCGCGTCGTAGCGGCCGCCCCGGAGCAGTTCCGCGACCGGATCGCCGACCTCGCCACCTCAAGCTTCGTCGACGCGCTCAACCACATCACCACGATCGCCGCGGTGATGGCGTTCGCCGCCGGTGTCCTCTGCCTGTTCCTGATCCGGCAGAAGGACTTCGTCGTGCCCGGGGGCCCGCCGGCAGCGGAGTGAAATTCCGCCGGGCCGCGCAACCTCGGTGCGGTCCGGGCGTCTTAGGGGTATGACCACAGACGTGAAGTCGCGCAGTGGACTCGGGACCGATGAGCTGGCCGAGTTGTACGCCGCGCATCGGGTGTCCCTGGTGCGGCTGGCGATCCTGCTGGTCGACGACCTGGCGTCCGCCGAGGATGTCGTGCACGACGCGTTCGCGGCACTGGCGGCGCGCCGAAGCGCTCTGCGCGAACCCTCGGCGGCGCTGGGCTACCTGCGGACCTCCGTGGTCAACGGGTCGCGCTCGGCGCTACGCCGCCGGCGTACCGCGCGGGCGTACTCGCCACCACACGAACCAGACCTCGAGGCACCAGAGTCTCGAGCCCTCCTGGCCGAGGAGCACCGCGAGGTGCTCGCCGCCCTGCGCACGCTCGCGCCCCGCCAGCGTGAGGTGCTGGTGCTCCGCTACTGGTCCGATCTCTCGGAGTCGGACATCGCCACCGCGCTCGGCGTCTCGCGGGGCACGGTCAAGTCCACCGCGAGCCGGGCGCTGGATGCGCTCGAACGCGTGCTCAACACCACGACGAACCCGGAGGGGGAGCGATGAGCACCACCGAAGACCTACTGATCGCCGCCCTGGCCGCTCGGGCCGACCAGGTGCAGCCGGAGGACCTGCGGGCCCCCGAGGTGCCCGAGGCCGTCGCGCCCGTCACCTTTCTCCGACGCCCGGCGGTCTACGCCGTGGGCATCGCCGCCGCAGCCGCCGCGATCGCGGCGCCCTTCGTGATCGGCGGCCTGGGCTCCGACGACTCCCCGAGCCCACCGGTCACCGAGGGCCCGTCGCCCTCGCTCGACCCGCAGACCGACGTCGGTGGAGACTGGCCGGTGACCTACCGGCAGGGAGCCGACCTCGACGGGGACGGCACCGTGGACCGGGTGCGGTTGCGTACCGAGCCCGGCGAGCTGATCGGCCCGCGGGTCCGGCTGGAGTCCGATCTCAGTGGCGGCGACGCCGTCTTCGGCATCGTGGACAGTGGCGAGGTCTCGATCAACTTCATCGATCCCGTCGACCTCGACCGTGACGGCGCCGAGGAGCTGATGCTCAACCGCGACGCGGAAGACGGTCTCGCGAGCAGCGACTGGCTCGTGGTCGACCTGGTCGACGGCCAGCTCGTAGAGCTCGAGCAGGACGACTCGGCGCCCCTGACCTGGGGTGACGTGCCCGACCCAGACGACGCCGACCTGGCCTATGCGACTGACCGGTGGCTCTCTCCCGACGAGACCTCGCTCTTCTCGTCGCGGTCGGTGCGGAGCTTCCCCAGGTACGGCATGAGCTTCGAGGTGCCCGACCCTTACGCCGCTCAGGTGTGGGCGTGGGAGATCGACGGGCTCCGGCTGGTGCCCGTGGCCCAGGACCAGCTGTGCATCAGCCAGGTCGAGGACACGCACCGGCCGTGCGCCGGCGACGAGGCCGAGGACCTGCCGGGGTTCTTCCCCGAGAACACCGACCTGATCGGCGTGGGCGAGTCGTTCTCCGAGGACGTCGACTTCGACGGTCGCCCGGACACGATCGCGCTCGAGGGCACGGTCACCGGCGGGAGTGTCGAGGAGGATGACGTCGAGCTGGTGATCACCACGACCAGCTACGGCGAGAAGCGGTGGCCGATCCCGGCCGGCTGGGCACCACAGGTCCACGCCACGACGATCGCGATCGGGATGGTCGACGGCCTCTCCCTGCTGGTGTCCCAGGAGGGCGGCGACTCGACCACGCTGACCTACGTCGCCACCGGACCCGACGGCTTCTCCGGCGAGCTGATCGCGGTCGAGACGAACGGCGCGCCGTTCGGCGGCGGGTTCAGCGAGGACGCCACACCGTTCCGCACCTGGGTGGGCGCGGACAACCGGATGTACACCCGGGTCGGCCCGCCGATGACGTCGTCGGACTCCGCTGCCCCGTTCACCGTCTACGTGTGGACGCTCGACCGAGGCCCGAAGCTCACCGCCATCGACCTCGGCACCTTCTGCGAGGACGTCGCCTCGGGCGAGCTCAGTCGCTGCCAGGGCTGAGCAGAGTGATGCGAGTGATGCGAGTGATGCGCTCGGGGTGATGCTATCCTCATCACATGCGCACGACCGTCACGATCGACGACAACCTGCTCCTGCTGGCCAAGGAGCGGGCGGCCGAGCAGGGCAAGACGCTCGGCGATCTGGTCGAGATGTCGCTTCACTACTACCTCGCGATGCCCAAGCCCGTAGTCGGCCCGCCACTGCCCGTGTTCGAGGGCGACACCGGCTTCGCGCCGGGAGTCGACCCGACGAGCAACGCCTCGATGTTGGATGCCGCCGACGGCGACTTCTCGGACTATGTGTGATGAAGGTCCTCGACGCCAACGTCCTGGTCGCCCTCTATCGCCCCAGCCACGTTCATCACGTCGCAGCTCGGTCGTGGTCGGCCGAAGAGGCGTTGCTCGGGGAGCCGTTCACCGTCCCGGACCTGATCTGGATGACGTTCTGCCGCTTGATGACCAACCGGCGCGTGGTGGAAAAGCCCGCGACTTTCCAGCAGGTGTGGGCGTTCGTCACAGCAACAACGGCGCAGGGGCACTACGCCACCTACGCCTCTCATCCGCGAACCATGACGGAGTTCGCGAAGATCTGTGCTGCCAGCACGGCCTCCGCAAATCTGATCAACGATGCCTACCTCGCCGCTGCGGCAGCAACCTTGGGGGGCACCGTGGTCACCTTCGACCGTGACTTCCGCAAGTTCGACGGCGTCCGGGTGGTGGAGCTGGGCGGCTGAGCTACGCCTCCAGCACGTAGCCCAGCCCACTCGAGGTGATCAGGTGCCTCGGGTGGGAGGGGTTGACCTCGATCTTGCGGCGTAGCTGGGCGGCGTACACGCGGAGGTAGTGGGTCTCGCGCTCGTAGCCCGGCCCCCAGACCTCGCGCAGGATCTGCTCGCGGGACAGGACCCGGCCGAGGTTGCGGGCGAGCAGCTCGAGGAACGACCACTCCGTGGGAGTCAGCCGCACCTCGGCTCCGTCGCGGGTGACCCGCTTGCGGGCCAGGTCGATGGCCATGTCGCCGACCTCCACCAGCGACACCTCGGGCGTAGGCCCTTCGGCGCGGCGTACGGCGGCGCGGAGCCGGGCCATCAGCTCGTTCATCGCGAACGGCTTGGTGACGTAGTCGTCGGCGCCGAGGTCGAGCGCCTCCACCTTGTCCTCGCCGTGCTGGCGGGCGGACAGCACCACGATCGGCACCTTGGTCCAGCCGCGCAGGCCGGAGAGCACCTCGGTGCCGTCCATGTCGGGCAGGCCGAGGTCGAGCACGATCACGTCGGGGTGCACGGTGGCCGCGGCCTCGAGCGCCGAGCGACCGTCGGCGGCGGTCACGACGTCCCACCCGGCGGCGCGCAGGTTGATCGCGAGCGCCCGGGCGAGCGCGGGCTCGTCGTCGACCACGAGCACCTTGCTCACTGCGTTGATCTCGGCACTGCCAGCACCATCGTCAGCCCGCCTCCCGGAGTGTCCTCCGCAGACAGGGTCCCACCTATTGCCTCGGTGAGCCCGCGGGCCACCGCCAGACCGAGGCCGAGACCGCCCGGCGAGGTGTCGTCGAGCCGCTGGAACGGCTCGAAGATCTGCTCCCGCTGCTCAGGGGGTACGCCGGGTCCCTGGTCGACCACCATCACCTCGACGGTCGCCGGCATGACGTGTGCCTGGACCCGCACCGGGCGGCCGGCCGAGACCCGCACCGCGTTGCCAACGAGGTTGGCGACAACGCGCTCCAGCAGCCCGGCATCGGTGGAGACCATCGGCACCGACTCGTCGACCTCGAGCACCACGGCGTCCGGCGGGTGGCCGGCGACCGCGAGCGGCAGGATCTCGTCGAGCGACCGGGCCCGCAGCTGCGGCTTCAGCAGGCCGGTCTGCAACCGGGACAGATCGAGCAGGTTGTCGATCAGGCGCTCGAGCTGCTCGGTCGACGACGCGACCGACTCGACCAGCTCCTTGCGGTCCGCGTCCGGTAGGTCGCCGGAGACCAGTCCGTCGACGGAGGCGCGCATCGTCGCGAGTGGGGTGCGCAGGTCGTGGGAGACCGCGCGCAGCACCGCGGTGGAGGTGGCCTCGGCCGACTCCAGCGCGGCGGCGCGCTCGTCCCGCAGCTTCAGGCGGCGGTACTCCAGCACCAGCGAGGTCTGCACCGCGAACGCCTCGAGCACCCGCTGGTCCGACCCGCGCAGCGGCTCACCGCACAGCGCCAGGACGTGGTCGTCGTCCACCCGGACCCTGGTGTCGCCCTCGTCGGGAGTCTGCGCGCACCGACCGCCGCTCGAAGCGACCACCACCCACCCGGCCTGCGCCTTGGCCAGCAGGGAGACGGCGGCCTGGCCGAACGTCTCGCGGAGTCGCGCCACGATCGCCTCGGCGGTGTCCTGTCCCGTGAGCACCGATCGCGACAGCCCGCCCATGGTCGCGGCCTCGGTGCGGGCCCGCACCGCCTCGGCGGCCCGGCGGGAGGCTCGGTCCACCACGGAGGCCACGCCACCGGCGACCGCGACGAACACGACCAGCACCAGCACGTTCCTGGGCTGGGCGATCGTGAGCGTGCGGACGGGCGGGGTGAAGAAGTAGTTGAGCGCCACGAAGCTGACGATGGATGCCAGCAGGGCTGGGAGCAGCCCGCCGACCAGGGCGACGAGCACGGTGGCGGCCAGCAGTCCCAGCATTGCGAGCGGCAGCTGGTCGGTGTCCTGGAACTCCTGCAGCACCCACGTCAGCGCCAGCGGCACCACGACGGCCGCGGCCCAGCCGGTCACCTGCCGCGACCGCGAGAGCGGTGACAGCACCCCTCGCGTCCGTGCGGTCCTGGCCACCTCGTCGTGGGTGACCAGGTGGACGTCGACCGACCCGGCCAGCGACGCGATCCGGTCCCCCGTCGTACCGGTGAACAGCCGCCGCAGCCGGCCATGGCGGGAGACGCCGACCACGATCATGGTGGCGTTGGCGCCGGCGGCGAAGTCGACCACCGCTGCGGAGACGTCCTCGCCCACCACCGAGTGGAACGTGCCGTCGAGCGAGGCGACCAGCTGCTGGGCGCGAGCGATCCGGCGTTCGTCGGGACTCTGCAACCCGTCGGTCGCGATCACGTGCACGGCCAGCAGCTCGGACCCCGCTGCCCGTTGCGCGAGCCGCGCGCCCCGCCGGATCAGGGTCTCGCTCTCGGGCCCGCCGGTGACCGCGACCACGATCCGTTCCTTGGTGGGCCAGGTGTGCTCGATCTGGTGGGCCCGCCGGTAGTCACCGAGGGCGTCGTCGACGCGGTCGGCGAGCCAGAGCAGGGCCAGCTCGCGCAGGGCGGTCAGGTTGCCGACCCGGAAGTACGACGTCAGGGAGGCGTCGATGTTGTCGGCCTTGTAGATGTTGCCGTGCGCCATCCGCCGTCGCAGCGCCTCGGGTGACATGTCGACGAGCTGGATCTGGTCGGCGGTGCGCACCACCTCGTCGGGCACCGTCTCGCGCTGCCGGACACCGGTGATCCGCTCCACCTCGTCGTTGAGCGACTCGAGGTGCTGGATGTTGACCGTGGTGATCACGTCGACGCCGGCCGCCCGGATCACCTCGACGTCCTCGGCCCGCTTCTCCCGCGCACTGCCCGGCACGTTGGTGTGCGCGAGCTCGTCGACGCAGACGACGGCCGGCTTCCGAGCGAGGACCGCGTCGACGTCGAGCTCGGTGAACTCCGCGCCCTTGTGACCGAGGGTCCGCCGCGGCAGCACCTCCAGCCCCGCGAGCTGCTCCTCGGTGTGGGCCCGGCCGTGGGTCTCGACGTAGCCGATCACCACATCGGTGCCGCGGTCGTGGCGGCGCCTGGCCTCGCCGAGCATGGCGTAGGTCTTGCCCACGCCCGGCGCCGCGCCGAGGTAGACCGTCAGCCGCCCGCGCCGGGGCGAGTCCTCCATGACTGCAGTATCCCGCTCAGCTGTTCGCGAGCTCACGCACCGCGATGTTGAGCATCAGCACGTTGACCGCCGGCTCACCCAGCACGCCGAGCACCCGGCCGGTGGTGTTGTCGTCGACCAGGCGGCGTACGTCGGCCTCGTCGAGGTCGTTGGCCTCGGCGACGCGCGGCACCTGGAGCTCGGCGTACTCAACCGAGATGTGCGGGTCGAGCCCCGAGCCCGATGCCGTGACGGCGTCCGGCGGGATGTCCGAGACGGGCACACCTTCGCGCGCCGCGATCTCGGCCTGGCGCTCCTTGATGGCGGCGACCAGGCGGGGGTCCTCCGGCCCGTAGTTGGAGCCGTACGTCGACAGCGTGTCGTAGCCGTCGCCGGCCGCCGAGGGCCGCGGCTGGAACAGCGCCGGGTCGTCAACCAGCTGCCCGAGCAGCTGCGACCCGACGGCTTCGGACGCGTTGTTGGTGTGGGCGCCCGTCGCGGTGACCAGCGACCCGTTGGCCTGCCACGGTGCCGCCACCGCGGCCACACCGGTGACGACCAGCGGGTAAGCCAGGCCGAGCAGCAAGGTCGCGGCGATCAGCATCCGCAGGCCGGCCAGGCTCTGGCGAAACAGTGCATAGAGGTCTTTCATCGAGAGGTCCTTTCAGTGGTGGTTTCGGGGCTCGGCCGCGGGCGGCCTCGCACCTCAACCACGCGAGTAGTCATGACTAGATGCCCGGGATCAGGGAGATGACGAGGTCGAGGAGCTTGATGCCGAGGAACGGCGTCACCAGCCCGCCGACTCCGTAGATCAACAGGTTGCGGCGGAGCAGGTCACTTGCCGACGAGGGCCGGTAGCTCACGCCCCGCAGGGCCAGTGGGATCAGCGCGATGATCACCAGCGCGTTGAAGACGACGGCGGACAGGATCGCCGACGAGGGGCTCGACAGCTGCATGATGTTGAGGACGTCGAGCTCCGGGAAAGCACTGTGTGAACCGGTGGCGAACATGGCCGGCAGGATCGCGAAGTACTTCGCCACGTCGTTGGCCACCGAGAACGTCGTCAGCGCACCGCGCGTGATCAGCAGCTGCTTGCCGATCTCCACGATGTCGATCAGCTTCGTCGGGTCGGAGTCGAGGTCGACCATGTTGCCGGCCTCCTTGGCGGCCGACGTGCCGGTGTTCATGGAGACGCCGACGTCGGCCTGGGCGAGCGCGGGGGCGTCGTTGGTGCCGTCACCGCACATCGCGACCATTCGCCCGCCTTCCTGCTCCTTGCGGATCAGCGCGAGCTTGTCCTCGGGGGTGGCCTCGGCGAGCACGTCGTCGACGCCGGCCTCAGCCGCGATCGCCTTGGCAGTGATCGCGTTGTCGCCGGTGATCATCACGGTGCGGATGCCCATCGCGCGCATCTCGTCGAAGCGCTCGCGCATGCCGGGCTTCACCACGTCCTTGAGGTGTACGACGCCGAGCAGCCGCGCGCCGTTGGCCGAACGTTCGGCCACGACGAGGGGCGTGCCACCGGTCGAGCTGACCTCCTGCACGAGCTCGTCGAGCTGAGGGACGGTGGCACCGACCCAGGCGGTCACCGCAGATGCCGCGCCCTTCCGCACCTCCCGACCGCCGTGGTCGAGCCCGCTCATCCGGGTGCTCGCCGAGAACTCGACGAGCACGGCGCCATCGGGCACCGCGCGCTCGGCACCGACCAGGGCGACGATGCTGCGTCCCTCGGGGGTCGGGTCTGCGAGCGAGGAGAAGACAGCCGCCTCGGCCAGCTCCTCGGGCCTGACGCCGTCGAGGGGGAGCAGCTCGGTGGCCTGGCGGTTGCCGAGGGTGATGGTGCCGGTCTTGTCGAGCAGGAGCACGTCGACGTCGCCGGCCGCCTCGACGGCGCGGCCGGACATCGCCAGCACATTGCGCTGCACCAGCCGGTCCATGCCCGCGATGCCGATGGCGGAGAGCAGCGCGCCGATGGTGGTCGGGATCAGGCAGACCAGCAGTGCGGTCAGCACGATCAGGGGCTGCCGCGCACCGCTGTAGTCGGCGAAGAACCACAGCGTCGCGCAGACCACGACGAAGATCGCGGTCAGCGAGCCGAGCAGCACGTTGAGCGCGATCTCGTTGGGAGTGCGCTGCCGCTCGGACCCCTCGACCAGGGCGATCATCCGGTCCACGAACGACTGCCCGGGCTCGGAGGTGATCCGGACCACGATCCGGTCGGAGAGGACCACGGTGCCGCCGGTGACCGCGCTGCGGTCGCCGCCCGCCTCGCGGATCACCGGTGCGCTCTCGCCGGTGACGGCCGACTCGTCGACCGAGGCGATGCCCTCGACGACCTCGCCGTCGCCCGGGATCCGTTCGCCGGCTGTCACCACCACGACGTCACCGGTGGTCAGGGACGTGGACGGCACGTCCTCGAGCGACCCGTCCGGGCGCTGCCGCCGGGCAGTGGTCTCCTGCTGCAGCGCCCGCAGGCTCGCCGCCTGGGCCTTGCCGCGACCTTCCGCCACCGACTCGGCGAGCGTGCCGAACAGTACGGTCAGCCACAGCCAGATGGTGACCAACCAGCCGAGCGTGCTCGGGTCGGCGATCGAGATCACCGTCGTGGCGACGGCGCCGATCTCGACCACGAGCATCACGGGGGTGGACACGAGCTCGCGGGGGTCGAGCTTGCGCAGCGCTCCGGGGAGCGCTTCAGACAGACTGAGTTTCACGAGAGGGACTCCACGATCGGACCGAGGGCGAGCACGGGCACGTAGGTCAGACCGACCACGACCAGGGCGACGCCGCTGAGGAGGACCACGAACAGTGGTCGATGGGTGGGCAGGGTGCCGGCGCCGGGTGGCAGCTGCTGCTGGCTCGAGAACCGGCCGGCCAGGGCCAGCACGAACACGATGGGCAGGAAGCGGCCGAGCAGCATGCAGAGGCCGAGCAGGGTGTTCCAGAACGGTGTCCCCGACGTCAGTCCGCCGAAGGCACTGCCGTTGTTGTTGGACGCCGAGGTGACGGCGTACACCGCTTCGGAGAGGCCGTGCGGCCCGCTGGCTTGCAGGCCGGCCAGTCCGTCGGCGGCGGTCAGGGCGACCGCGCCTCCGACCAGGACGAGCACGGGCGTGGTCAGGACGTAGAGCGCGACCATCACGATCTCGCGCTGACCGATCTTCTTTCCGAGGTACTCCGGCGTGCGGCCCACCATCAGGCCCGCCAGGAAGACGGTCACGACGGCCAGCATCAACATGCCGTAGAGACCGGCGCCGACGCCGCCGGGGGCGATCTCACCCAGCATCATGTTGAACATCGCGACGCCGCCGCCGGGGGCGGTGAACGAGTCGTGCATGGAGTTCACTGCACCTGTCGAGGTGCCGGTCGTGACCGCGCCGAACAGCGCCGAGGCCGCCGTACCGAAGCGCACTTCCTTGCCCTCCATGGCGCCACCGGCCAGGGCGGGCGCCGTGCCGGGACCGGCCATCTCCGCCCAGGTGAGCAGTGCGATGGAGACACCCAGCAGGGCGACCATGACCGTCATGATCGCGAGGCCCTGGCGGCGGTCCTTGACGATCAAGCCGAAGGCCCAGGCCATGGCGAGCGGGATCAGCAGGATCAGGAAGACCTCGAAGATGTTGGTGAACGCCGTGGGGTTCTCGAACGGGTGGGCGGAGTTGACGTTGAAGAACCCGCCACCGTTGGTGCCGAGCTCCTTGATCGCCTCCTGTGAGGCAACCGGACCGGTAGTCAGCTCCTGGCTGCCGCCGGTCAGCGTCTGCATGAGGTCGTTGGTCGCCAGGGTCTGGACCACGCCGAACAGGACCAGGACGAACGCCGCGGCGAGCGAGATGGGCAGCAGCACCCGGACGACGCCGCGCACGAGGTCGGTCCAGAAGTTGCCGACCCGGCCCTCGGCCCGGTTGCGGGACAGGGCGCGGGCGAAGGCCGCGGCGATGCCCATGCCGACAGCGGCGGAGACGAAGTTCTGCACGGTCAGGCCGGACATCTGCATGAGGTGCCCGAGGGTGGCCTCACCGGAGTACCACTGCCAGTTCGTGTTGGTCACGAAGCTGACCGCGGTGTTCCAGGCGCCGTCGCTCGGCAGGGCCGGGAACCCCAGGGAGAGCGGCAGGTGCTGCTGCAGCCGGCCGAAGCCGAAGAGCGCGAGGATGCCGACAAGGGAGAAGCCGAGCACCGACAGCGCGTATGTGCGCCAGTGCTGGTCGGCGTCGGGGTCGACCCGCAGTGCTCGGTAGGTCACGCGCTCCACAGCGAGGTGCTTCGGCGAGGTGTAGACGTGGGCCAGGTACCGCCCCAGGAACGGGACGGCCACGGCGAGGGCGACCACGAGAATCGCGATCTGGCCGAGCGCCGGGGCGAGCTCGCTCACTTGTCGCCGAGCCGGCGGTCAAGGGCTCCGACGAGCAGGGCGAGCAGGGCGAAGACCACGAGGGTCAGCAGGATGTAGACGAGATCGGTCACGCCTCATTCGTAGGTCGTGCCGACGCCCGACACTGCCTGCCTTGACGCTTCCTTGACGGCGTACGCCGGCGTCTTGACGGAACCTGAACCTCTACCGAGCCACCCGCACCAGCAGCCGGCCGTGGATGCACGCCATGTGCAGCTGCTTGCCGGGGCCGATGGAGTCGCCGTCGAGCTGTCGCGGCACGTCGGTGGCGGCCGTGATCGAGACGGTCTGGCCGGTCATCCGGTTGATGGTGTCGTCGGTGCGGGTGCGCTTGGTGAGTACCCGGAACGCCAGCGGCACCCAGGAGAGGAACCGCCGCGGGTAGAGGATCACCACGTCGAGCTGGCCGTCGTCGATGGCGGCGTCGGGGAGCAGCGGCATGCCGGCCTGGAGGTAGCCGACATTGCCCACGACGATCGTGCGGGCCCGGTGGCTGGTCGGCTCGCCGCCGTCGATCGAGATCTCGACCCGGCTGACCGGGAACATCAGCGACTTCAGGGCGGAGAGCACGTAGGCCAGCCAGCCGACCTTCTCCTTGATCTGCTCGTTGACGCCCTCCATGATCGCGGCGTCGAAGCCCATGCCGGCCATCACCATGAAGTGGCTGTCGTCGATGCCGTCGCCGGTGACCGACACCATGTCGATGGCCCGGTCCTGTCCGGTGAGCGCGATGTCGATCGCGGCCCGGATGTAGAGCGGGATGTCGAGGTTGCGGGCCAGCAGGTTGCCGGTGCCGGCAGGCACGATGCCGACCGGGATGCCGGTGCCGGCGAGCTCCGCGCACACCTCGCGGACGGTGCCGTCGCCGCCGCACACGATCACCAGGTCGGCACCCTCGACCGAGGCACGCTCGGCCTGGCCGGTGCCGGGGTCCTCGATGGTGGTGAGGTGCCAGGTCGGTGCCGACCAGCCCGCCTCGGCGGCCATCGAGTCCACGATCGCCTGGAACTGACCGACGTCCTCCACCTTGATCGGGTTGAGCACGACGGCGACCTTCCGGCCGGAGGGATACGCCTCGGGCAGGGGGTCGACCTTCTCGGCGTGGCTGCGCGGCAGTGGGCTGTAGAGCGCCAGCCCGAGCAGGGCCAGCCCCACGCCGAGGAGGACTCCGCCCACGACGTCGCTGGGGTAGTGGCGACCGAGCAGCACCCGGTCGAGGCCGACGACGACCGCCAGCAGGACGGCCAGGAGGCCGACGAGGCGGCGGATGTTGGCGCGCCGCAGCAGCATCACCGCCAGCACGATCAGCACCACCGCGAACGCCGAGGTCATCGTGGCGTGGCCGGACGGGAACGCCAGCGAGCCGTGGCGGCCGACGATCGCCTGCCACTCCGGCCGGTCGCGGTCGACGATCAGCTTGAGCACCCGGAAGGCGCCGTACGACGCGGCCATCACCAGCACGACGTACGCCGCCGCCCGCCGGTGCTTGCGCGACCAGAGCAGGACGGCGAGGACGAGCGAGTAGAACCCGAGCCAGACCGCCGAGAAGGCGATCTCGATGCCGCGAAGCGGGTGCCGGAGACCAGCGTCGTCGATCGCCCACTCCCGGGCCGACCGCCCGCGGGCGTCGAGATCTGCCAGCCAGGTCCACTCCTGGGACACCCCGATGCTCAGGGCCAGGAGCAGCCCGAAGCAGACCGCTGCCCAGCCGAGCTGCACCCGGCGAGAACGATCGAGCATCGGATTCCTTCTGGTCGGTGACGCGTTGGTGGACAGCGGACAAGTATGGGCACACCAGCAACTGGGGTGAGGAGGGTCCTACCCGGCGGATAGCCTCTGACCATGATCGACCCCCGCATCCTCCGTGACGACCCAGACCGCGTGCGAGCCGCCCAGGCCAAGCGCGGGCTGTCCGACGAGGTGGTCGACCGCGCACTTGCCGCCGACACGGAGCGGCGCCGGGCGATCGCCGTGTTCGAGGGCAAGCGGGCCGAGCAGAAGCAGCTGGGCAAGCTGATCCCGCAGGCGCAGGGCGAGGAGAAGCAGACGCTGCTCGCGCAGACCAAGACCCTGTCGGCCGAGGTGAAGGACGCCGAGGCCGCCCAGGGCGTCGCCGAGCAGGAGTGGCACGACGCGCTCTGGTCGATCCCCAACCTGGCGGCCGACGAGGCCCCGGCCGGCGGCGAGGACAACTTCGTCGTGCTCGAGACCGTCGGCACCCCGCGGGAGTTCGACTTCGAACCGCGCGACCACGTGGAGCTCGGCCGGATCCTCGGCGCGATCGACCTCGAGCGCGGCGCCAAGGTGTCGGGCGGACGCTTCTACTTCCTCACCGGCGTCGGGGCCGAGCTCGAGTTCGCCCTGATCAACCTCGCCAACGAGCACGCCCGCGAGCACGGCTTCAGCCAGGTGATCGCGCCGTCGATGGTCAACCAGCGAGCGATGGACGGCACCGGCTTCCTCGACCAGGCCGCCGACGACGTCTACCGCATCGAGGGCCAGGACATGTACCTCGTCGGCACCAGCGAGGTGCCGATGGCGGCCTACCACTCCGACGAGATCCTCGACGGCGACACCCTGCCACTGCGCTACGCGGCGTTCAGCCCGTGCTTCCGCAAGGAGGCCGGCTCGCACGGCAAGGACACCAGGGGCATCATCCGGGTGCACTGGTTCGACAAGATCGAGATGTTCGTCTACTCGACGGTCGAGGACTCCTACGCCGAGCACCAGCGGCTGCTCGAGATCGAGAAGGCGTTCCTCGACAAGCTCGAGCTCGCCTACCAGGTGATCGACACCGCGGCCGGGGACCTCGGGCCGTCGGCGCAGCGCAAGTTCGACTGCGAGGCGTGGATCCCGACCCAGGGCAAGTACCGCGAGCTCACCTCGACCTCCAACTGCACCGACTTCCAGACTCGGCGACTCGACACCCGCGGGCGGTTCGGCGGCGACGTGGGTCCGGTCGCGACGCTCAACGGCACGCTCTGCGCGATGACCCGGACGATCGTGGCCATCCTCGAGACTCACCAGCAGGCCGACGGCTCGGTGGTGGTGCCGGAGGCCCTGCGCAAGTGGATGGGCCGCGACGTGCTGGAGCCTCTCGAGAAGTGAGCGACTGGACTCCGCGACTGGTCGCGCTCGACATCGACGGCACCCTGCTCAAGTGGGTCGAGGGTGCCGGGATGACCTATGAGCAGATCGAGGCGCGGGTCTACGACGCCGTCCAGCGTGCCCTCGAGGCAGGCGTCCACGTGGTGCTGGCCTCCGGCCGCTCGCCACACGGCATGACCCGGATCGCCGACCTGCTCGACCTGCGTGGTCAGCCGGGTGACACAGGGGAGCGCGTCTGGGTCGTGGCCAGCAACGGCGCCGTGCTCTTCCGCTACCCGCCGCTCGAGGTGGTCCACGAGGAGACCTTCGACGCGCGCCCCGCAGTGAAGGCGATCCTCGAGCGGCAGCCCACCGCCCTGGTCGCAGTGGAGGAGCGGGGTGTCGGCTACCGCGTCAGCGGTCCGTTCCCCGACGGGGAGCTGACGGGCGAGATGATCCAGACCGACCTCGAGGACCTGGTGGGTGGTCCGGTGAGCCGGGTGATCATCCGCGACCCCGAGGCCAGCGCCGACGACTTCGTGGCGCTCGCCGACGAGCTGGGCCTCCACGGCACCAACTACGTGGTCGGCTGGACCGCCTGGCTCGACCTCTCTCCGGTGGGGGTCGACAAGGCCTCCGGGCTCGAGCACGTGTGCCGCGAGCTCGGTGTCGAGGCAGCCGACGTACTCGCGATCGGCGACGGCCGCAACGACATCGAGATGCTCCAGTGGGCCGGTCGCGGGGTCGCCATGGGCCAGGCCATCCAGGAGGTGATCGATGCCGCCGACGACGTCACGGTGTCGGTCTTCGAGGACGGCGCGGCCGTGGAGCTGGAGCAGTACTTCTGATGGACCTGCCCGCACTCATCAGCACCCCGCGGCTGAGGCTGGTGGTCATCAGCCACGACGACGCCGCCGACATGCTGGCCGGCCGCCGCCAGGACCGCTGGCACGTCGACTACCCGCGCCAGGACGATGTCGACGCCGCGTCGATGGTGCGCGACGGCGCCGACCCGTGGGGCCCGCGCCACATCGTGCTCGACCGGCTGGCCGTCGGCTCGATCGGCTGCTTCGGGCCGCCGACCGACGGCGAGACCGAGATCGGCTACGGCCTGGTCGAGGGGGTCCGCGGCCAGGGCATCGCCACCGAAGCGGTGCAGGCCCTGATCGCCGAGACCCAACGGGTCGGCGTACGACTGCGCGCGAGCGTGCTGCCCGACAACACCGCCAGCATCCGGGTGCTGGCCAAGTGCGGTTTCACCGAGCTGCGCGGCAGCAACGAGGACGGCGAACTGGTGATGGCGCGACCGGCCCTCAGCTGATGCCCCCTCGCCTGGTCGCGACCGATCTCGACGGGACGCTCGTGCGCAGCGACGGGACCGTCTCCGAGCTGACCCGGAGGGTGCTGGCCGAGCTCGACGAGCTCGACGTGCCGGTGGTGATCGTGACCGCGCGCCCGCTGCGCTGGATGGACGACCTGTGGCCGATGGTGGGGCGCCACGGCTTCGCGATCGTGAGCAACGGCGCGATCTGGTACGACGTCGCGGCCGGTCGGGTGCGCGACCTACGTGGCATCGAGGTGGAGGCCGGGTTGCGGCTGGTGGAGGCCATCGAGCAGGCCGTGCCCGACGCCGGCTTCGCCGTCGAGACGTTGTCCGGCATCGCGATGGACCGCCGCTTCGTCGACCACCACGGCTCGCCGCCCGACAGCCCGGTCGGGACACTCGCCGACATCTGGACCGAGCCGGCCGTCAAGCTGCTCGTGCAGCATGACAGCCTCGATCCGGTGGAGTTCCGCCAACGAGTAGTGGCCGCGGTCGGTGACCTGGCCACCCCGACCTGGTCCGGCGACCACCTGATGGAGATCAGCGCGGTGGGCATCACCAAGGCGGCGACCCTGGCCCGGCTGGCCGACGAGCTCGGCGTGGCCGCCGCCGACGCGGTGGCCTTCGGCGACATGCCCAACGACATCGCGATGCTCGAGTGGGCCGGCACGTCGTACGCCGTCGCCAACGCCGACCCGGCCGTGATCGCCGTCGCCGACCACGTCTGCCTCTCCAACGACGACGACGGTGTGGCGCGGGTGCTGATGGGGATGATGGGCTCGTGAGCACACCCGACCAGCCCGGCAACGAGTTTCGGGTCGAGCGCCGGATCGAGGCGCAGCATCCGATGCCCGACTACCAGACCAAGGAGTTCTCCGAGGAGGAGATCGCGGCCGGCCGGCACCGCGGCTTCGTCGGCGGCTTCTGGGACGAGATGGGGCAGACCCAGCTCGACTTCCTGGTCGCCCAGGGGCTGGCTCCCGACATGAGGTTTCTCGATGTCGGGTGTGGCTCCTTCCGTGCCGGTCGCTTCCTGGTACGCCATCTGGACCCTGGCAACTACTACGGCATCGACATCAGCGCCGACGTGATCGAGACCGGCTACCGGGTCGAGCTCGACGACGAGGCGCGGGCCCGGCTGCCGCTGGCGAACCTGCGGATGACCGACCGGTTCGACGCCGACTTCGGTGTGCGGTTCGACATGGCCATTGCGCAGTCGGTCTTCACCCACGTCTCGTTCAACCACGTCCGGCTCTGCCTGCACCGCCTGGGGCAGGTGATGAAGCCCGGCGGCAGGTTCTTCGCCACGTTCACCGAGCGCCCGCCCGGCTACCCCATCGACGGCGTCCGCGGCCGGTCCTACACCGAGCGCAACGCGTACTGGTACTACCGACGCGACCTCCGCTACGCCGCCCAGCGGACGCCGTTCGACTTTCGCTACATCGGCGAGTGGGGGCACTCGCGCAACCAGCAGATGGTCGAGTACACCCGTCGCCCCGACTAGTTGTCGCTTGGTGTCATCTGCTCTGATGGGGCTCGTGTCCAGCCTCCGACGACTGCTCGCCGTCCTCCTCGTGGCGGGAGCCTGCGTGCTGCTCAGCCCGGCCGGCAGCGCCACGGCCGCGGCTCCGTGCACCTGCCTCGCGGCCGGCGGCACCACCGGGATGGTCCAGGACCACGTGAGGGAGGCCAGCGCCGTCTTCACCGGCACCGTCGAGGAGATCACGCCGCCGGCCGGCGCCGGCGACACTCCTTCTTCGCGCACCAGCACCGTGCAGGTCGAGCGGGTCTACAAGGGCGGGATGATCACCACCGCGACCGTCGACGTGGTGACCACCGGCGCCTTCGCCAACTGCACCCGCGAGCTCGAGCGGGGCGAGAACTATGTCTTCTTCGTCGAGTCCGACGAGGGCTTCACGGCCACCGGCTGCGGGGGCACCACGGTCGCCAACGCCCAGCTGATCACCCAGGTGGAGAACCTGCTCGGCGAAGGCCGCGATCCGGTGCCACCCGAGCCGCCGACCGCCACGTTCAGCCCGGTCAACACCGAGGACCCGGCGTCGCTCACCCGCGTCGCCGCCCCCGGGCTCGCGCTGGTGCTCATCGGACTGCTCGGGCTCGCCGTCGTACGCCGCCTGGCGCGGCCGCGCCACTGACGTACGGCTAGAGGTACATGCCGCTGCTGGGCGGCTTCTCGTCGCCCGGCTGCCCGTCCTGGCCCGGCTGGCTCTGCTGGGCCTCCGCGGGCAGCATCCCGGCGGGGAGCGCCCTGCGGATCTGCTCGAACTGGGCCTTGGCCGCCATCTGCTGGGCGTAGATCGCCGTCTGGATGCCGTGGAAGAGGCCCTCGAGCCAGCCGACCAGCTGGGCCTGCGCGATCCGCAGCTCGCCGTCGGAGGGGGTCACGTCGTCGGAGAACGGCAGCGCCAGCCGGTTCAGCTCCTCGACCAGCTCCGGTGCCAGCCCCTGCTCGAGCTCGTCGATCGAGGCCTGGTGGATCTCCTTGAGCCGGTTGCGGCTGGCTTCGTCGAGCGGTGCGGACTTCACCTCTTCGAGCAGCTGCCGGATCATGCTGCCGATCCGCATCACCTTCGCCGGCTGCTCGACCAGGTCGGTGATCGCCCGCTCGCCCTCGTCGCTCCCCTCACCGTCGTCCGCGAGTGCGGAGGCCGGGATCGAGCCCACGGGTTGTCCGTCGGGACCGATGATCACGACGTGCTGCTCCTGCTCGTCGGGCTGCTCTGCCTGCGGCTGCTCGCTCATGCGGCAAGCCTAGGCGTTACAGGGTGAGCACGATCTTCCCGGTGTGGTCGCCGGACTCCATCAGCTCGTGGGCGGCGGCGACCTCCTCCAACGGCATGGTGGTGTGCACGATCGGCCGCACCAGTCCCTCGGCGACCAGCGGCCAGACGTGCTCGACCACCGACGCACAGATCGCGGACTTCTCAGCGACCGGCCGGCTGCGCAGCGCGGTGGCGATCACGGCCCCACGCTTGCGCAGCAAGATGCCGAGGTCGAGCTCACCCTTGGTGCCGCCCTGCATGCCGATCACGACCAGGCGGCCCTCGGTGGCCAGGGCGTCGACGTTGCGGCCGAGGTACTTCGCGCCCATGTTGTCGAGGATCACGTCGACGCCGGCGCCGTCGGTCTGCTCACGGACCACCTCGACGAAGTCCTGGTCGCGGTAGTTGATGGTCACGTCTGCGCCGAGCTCGGCGCAGAACGCGAGCTTCTCCGGCGTGCCGCCGGTCGTGAAGACGCGGGCACCGAGCTGGTGGACCAGCTGGATGGCGAAGCTGCCGATGCCGCCGGCGCCGCCGTGGACGAGGAAGGACTCCTGCGGCAACATCGCGGCCACCATGAACACGTTCGACCACACCGTGCAGGCCACCTCGGGCAGGGCAGCCGCGCTGACCAGGTCGACGCCGCCGGGCACCGGCATCACCTGGCCGGCCGCACAGACCACGCGGGAGGCGTAGCCCCCGCCGGCCAGCAACGCGCTCACCTGGTCGCCGACCTGCCAGTCGGTCACACCGTCGCCGACGGCCGCGATCTCACCGCTGCACTCCAGGCCCAGCACCTCGGACGCGCCGGGCGGCGGTGGGTAGAAGCCCTGTCTCTGCAGGAGATCGGCCCGATTGACCGCCGTCGCGGCCACCGCGATCGCGACCTCGCCCGGGCCCGGCTCGACGTCGGGTACGTCGGCGACGCTCAGAACCTCGGGACCACCCGCACCATCGGCGACAACTGCTCTCATGCGTCGAGCTCGTCGAGCTCGTCCGCAGTGTGGTCGACCCCGGTGTCGTCAGGGATCTCGTCGTCGATGTCGATCGGGTCGGGCGCACCGGCCGGCCGGTCCCAGCCCTCGGCGAGCACCTGGGCCCGCGCGGCCAGCTTCTCGACCGCGTCCGGATCGGCGTTCTCGCCGGCGGCCACCCCGAGCAGGAAAGCCGTCACCGGAGCAGCAGCCGGCTCGACGTTCTCCTTGGTCAGCTTCACGAGGTCCGAGATCAGACCTTCGTCGACCTCTGCCTCGATGTCGAGGACATCACAGAGCTCGTCGATCCAGTCGTGGAGGTTCACGTTGACCAGACTGCTCGGAGTCCTCACCGCTCGCAACCCCGAATCCTGGTCCGGGAATGCTCAAGTTCCCTGGATGTCAAGCAGGTCCCGCCAGGTGTCGACGTCCCGGTGCTCGTCGCCGAGGGCGTCGACCTCGGTGAGTTCGAGCTGGCTCAGCAGCTCGCGCAGCGCCATGCCGTGCTGGGTCTCGTGGTCCGGACGTACCGCCTCGAGGCGCTCCCGGTCGACCACGAACGCGAGCTGTCGCCGCCCGGTCGGGTCGACCAGCACCGCTCCGTCGCCGTCGCCGGCAGCTTGGTGCAGCCGCCGGACGGTGTGGGCGTTGAGCCGGGGCATGTCGACGGCGAGCACCACGATCGTCGGCGTCGTCCGCAGCAGCGCGTCGCAGCCGGTCAGCAGCGCCGCCACCGGCCCGCCGAACCTGCGGGCTCTCGACGGTGAAGGTCACCGGCCGGTCGGTCAGCACCGGCTCGCCGACCACGACCACCTCGGCCGCGTCGATCACCGCGTCGAGCGTGTGCGCGAGCAGCGTGCGGCCGTCCACCTCGACCGAGGCCTTGTCGACGCCACCGAGCCGCGCCGCCTGCCCACCGGCGAGGATCACCGCGCAGAAGCTGGTCAGATCCCCCATGGCGAAAGTGTCGCATCGCCCCGGGGTGGCAGGCTGGGGGCGTGACGACGCTCGAGATCGCCCTGGTCCAGGAAGCAGCCGGGCTCGACCCGGCCGTCAACCGCGACCGGCTGGCCGAGCTCACGCCCGAGGGTGCCGACCTCGTGGTCTTCCCCGAGGCGTTCGCCCGCGACTTCGGCGAGGCCGGCTCCGACGTCAGCGAGTACGCCGAGGGGCTGGACGGCCCGTTCGTCCAGCAGGTGGCGGCCACTGCCGCCGCTCGGTCCACCACTGTCGTGGCCGGCATGTTCGAGACCAGCGCCGACCCGGACCGGCCCAACAACACGCTGGTCATGCGCGGCGCTGCCGAGGCGGCGTACCGGAAGATCCATCTCTACGACTCGTTCGGCTACCGCGAGTCCGACCGGTTGGTGGCCGGACCCATCGGGCCGACCGTGGTGAGCATCGGAGGCTGGCAGGTGGGGCTGATGACCTGCTACGACCTGCGGTTCCCGGAGCTCGCCCGCATGCTCGTCGACCGTGGGGCCGAGCTCCTGGTGCTGCCGGCTGCCTGGGTCGCCGGCCCCCGCAAGGTGGACCACTGGACCACTCTGGTGCGGGCCCGGGCGATCGAGAACACCGTGTTCGTGGCCGCGGCCGCGCAGCCCGGCCCGCGCTACAGCGGGCACTCCCTCATCGTGGACCCGCTCGGTGACGTGCTCGCCGAGGCCGGCGACGGACCGGCCGTGGTGCGGGCGCAGCTGGACCACGAGACTCTTATCTCGGCCCGCGCCACCAACCCCTCGCTCGCGAACCGCCGTCTGTAACCTCGTCCCTTGTGTCCGGACCCGCCGATCAGCAGCGCCGGCGGTTTCCTGCCGCGACCGTGTTCTGCACGCTGACGCTGCTGGGGCTGGGCGCTCTCGTCGCCGCGATCGTGCCGGTCGGCCCCGACTGGCTGGACGGGGTCGGCGCCGTCACCATCGCCGTCACCTTCACCGCCACCCTGGCCGCCCGCACCGGCGGCCGCCCGATCGTCTTCGGCAGCCTCGCGCTGGCGGTCGGCGTGATCACCCTGGTCACCGAGGAGGACTACCTCCGCACGGGAGCCGCGGTGATGACCTGTGTGATCGCGGCCGTGCTGGGCGTGATGGCGACGGTGCCGGCCGTGCGCTTCCTGCACGTCATCCGCGAGGTCGTGATCGCGATGGCGATCGGCGGCGTCGGCGCGCTGGCGACCGTCGGCTTCGAGCCGGCCATCGCGGTGGTCCGGTTCGAGTACGCCACCTTCGCCCTGTCGCTGGCCGGCGCGTTCTTCCTGGTCTACCGGCTGGGAGCCGGCCTCCATGGCCTGGGCCGGCGAGGCGCGGTGGTCGTCTCGATCGGCAGTGTGGTGCTCGTCGTCACGCTCTTGTACGCCGAGCTGCTCCGCCGCTACGGCACCCCCGGCCTGGTCGAGAGCCTGCTCGACGTCGTCCGCTGGTCGCGCTCCACCCTCGGCGCCTTCCCCCGGCCGATCGAGACGGTGCTCGGCATCCCCGCGCTGGCCTGGGGCTGCCACATGCGGGCTCGCCGCCGGCAGGGCTGGTGGGTGTGCGCCTTCGGCGTCGCCGCTACGTCGGCCGCAGCCAACTCGCTCGTCAACCCGGCCATCACGATCCGCGAGAGCTCCCTGTCGGTGGTCTACGGCATGGTCGTCGGCCTGGTGATCGGTGCACTGGTGATCCGGCTGGACCTGGCCATCACCGGACCACCGGGCGGCCGTCGGGGCCGGCGGGCCCGGGTCGCCGAGGGCGCCGCCGCGGTCCGGCCGGAGCCCCCGCGCACGCGCGCGCTTCTCTAGCTCTAGCTCTCCTCTAAACTCCCAGGGCCGGTGCGCTCGCGCACCGACATGGAGGGGTGCCGGAGTGGCCGATCGGAATCGCCTTGAAAGCGATCGCTGGCAGAGATGTCAGCCGCGGGTTCGAATCCCGCCCCCTCTGCCGTAGGTTTTCTGAGTGCGACTGACCAAGTACGGCCATGCCTGCGTGCGTCTCGAGGACGGCGACCAGGTGCTCGTGATCGATCCCGGCGAGTACTCCGAGAACGAGGCGCTGCTCGGTGCCACCGCGGTGCTCGTCACCCACGAGCACGGCGACCACATCGACGTCGAGCAGCTCAAGGCCGCGCGCGCAGCCAACCCCGAGCTCACCGTGCACACCTACGCCGGCCTGGCCGACGAGCTCGGCGGCACCACGGTCGCCGCCGGGGACACGTTCACCTCGGCGGGGTTCTCGGTGCGCGCGGTCGGTGGCCAGCACGCCGAGATCATCGACGGCCTGCCCGGCTGTCCCAACCTGCGGCTGCATCGTCGAGGGGATCTACCACCCCGGCGACTCCGTGTTCGTTCCTGATGAGCCGGTCGAGACACTGCTGGTGCCGTCGTCCGGTCCCTGGCTCAAGCATCGCGAGGCCATCGAGATGCTGCGGGCGATCCGCCCGGCCCGGGCGTTCCCGATCCATGACGCGCTGCTGAGCGAGCTCGGCCTCAAGAACATCGACGCCTGGCTCGAGGGGGAGGGCGGCGCGACGTACGTCCGGATCCCACTGGGCGAGTCGGTGGAGCTCTAGCTACCTCTAGCTACTCGGAGCCGCCGAGCTCGAGCTCGACCTCGTCGTAGGCCAGGTCGTTGAGCCGCTGCATGTGGCGGCCGATGTCGGCGAGCAGCCGCTTGACCTCGAGCCGGATCGCCTCGACGTCGGGGCTCTCGAGCACCTGGGGGCCGATCTCGATCATCCGGCCGAGCAGGGCGTTGCGCTCGCGGAACGCCGTACCGCCCCTGGCTGCCAGCCAGCCGTCGTCCGGGTCGCCGACCTCGCCGACGAGCGCGTCGCGCACCGCGGCCATCCGCTGGCGGACGGTCCAGCGCCAGTTGCCGAGGGCGATGCCGTCACGGCGGGGTGCGTCGAGCGACTGCTCCAGACCCTGCAGTGCGGCAGTCATGCCTGTCGTGACGATGGCCATGCGACCAGCTCCTCGCGCCCGGGGTTCCGAGCATGACTCTGATCGCGGCTCCTAACAAGGCCGGATGCCGACCGAAATCCGGTGTCTTGTTCAATCACCCCATGAGCCAGCCAGATGTGTCCGCCTATCGGCTCGCCCCCTTGCTGGTGGCGCGGATCGTCGGTTCCTACCTCGTCGGCCTCGCGCTGCTGATGTTCGCGGCCACGGCCCTGGTGGCCGTCGCGGACTGGCCGGGCGACCTGCTGACGATTCTGCTGGGCTTCGGCGTCGTCGGCATGTTCGGGCTGGGCTGGTGGCTGCGCAACCGGGCGTACGTCGTCCGGTTCGAGGCCGACGGCTACCGGGTCGGCCTGGTGCGCGGTGCCGGGGTGAAGCAGGCGAGGTGGGCGGACGTGAAGGACGCCGGGGCCACGTCACCCGGAGGAGCCCCCTGCATCGAGCTCAGGCTGCACGACGGCGGTTCGACCGTGGTCCCGATGAAGGCCCTGGAGGCCGACCGCGAGGACTTCGTCAGCGACCTCCGCGCCCGGCTCCAGCACGGCCACGGACTCCAGCCTCTGTAGAGCGGATGCGATTCGTCCACCCGCCGGGGCTGCTAGTAACCTGTGCGGGCTGTCCGAGGAGCCTGGCTCCTGGGTCGCGGAGGAGGCGTCGCCTAGTCCGGTTTATGGCGCCCGCCTGCTAAGCGGGTTGAGGTTAAAACCTCTCGCGGGTTCAAATCCCGCCGCCTCCGCAGATTGGTCGCCTGGCGTTGACCCGTCAGAAGGACTTGTGACGGGTCAACGTCGGGACGACGGCTGGACGTAACGGCCGCAGTGCGTAAAACTGCATTGCAGATAAATGAACCAAGCAATCCCTCCCGCGCGGTCGCTCCCTGCCCTGAGACTCCTCTCAGGGCCGACCGTAGGCCTGGGGCATAGAAGGTGGGGACTATGAACTTCGCACGCAAGGTGTGCATGGCGGTGGCCGCGTTGGCGGTGAGCCTCGGACTGATCGGGGTCGCTGCTCCGGCCGAGGCCAGCAGAGATACGAGCTGGGGTTGCGGAGGACTGTGCTTCTCCGGCAGCGGCCGGTAGCCAACCCACAGACGTGAGACCGGGGCCCAACTTTTCCCCCCACTTGTTCGGCCCTAGTGCCACCCCCCTGGCCGGTCTCAACGGAAGAGGGCGGTGACTCGAAACAGACTCGAGTCACCGCCCTCGGCTCATTTCGCCATCGGCCGATCCGCGTTGTCAAGAAGGCGCGGCCGCCGTACGCCCGGCCCGGGTAGCCGATGCCTAGTCGTGGTCCGCGCCGTCACCCCCGGGCTCGTGCCCGGAGACCCCTTGCTGGCCCATCAGGTAGCCCAGCTGGAAGCGGGTGTCCGCTTCGTACTCCGCCTTCAGGTCCGCGATGTACCCGGCATAGGTGCGGGGGCTGACGCCGAGCCGCTTCGCGCTGACGGGGTCCGCGTGCCCCTCGATGAGCATCCGGATCGTCATCGAGCGCTGCTCGGCGGCGATCTCCCGCATCATCGAGCTGTCCTTGTTGGTGAACGGGCGACCGCGCTCCCAGGCCCGCTCGAAGACGTCCACGAGATAGGCGACGACGGCCGGCTCGCGGACGGCGATCGCCACGCCGAGGTTCTCGCCGGGGATCACCGCGACCCGCCGGTCGATCACGATCATCCGGTTGAAGAACTCGTCGAGCGTGCGCACCTCCGCGCCCCGGGCGGTGACGGCCGCGACGTACTTGTGCGTGACCGAGCTGCGCCGAGCGCTGTGCTGGTAGAGGGTGCGCATGGTGATGCCCCGCTCGAGGGCGGCGGTGTCGCGCAGCGCAGCGGCGGCCAGGCTCTGCGCGTCTCGGCCGGTCTGCGGCTGGGCGGTGAGCAGCTCCTCCTCGACCTCCGAGACCAGGCCGGCGAGGAACGGGCCGATCGCCTCCCCGTGCAGGTAGGAGAACGGTCCTCGTGACTGCGAGGCGGGCGAGCGCCGCCACGACTGGTTGAGGGTGCCGAAGGCACGGGCCCAGTGCGAGGACTCCTCGAGCAGCTTCGCGCCCTCGTGGCTCAGCGGGGAGACCACCCGCGACTGGATGCTGTTGGGGTCCTCGGGCAGCCAGGTGTCCGTGGACTTGTCGAGCTGGACCAGGCCGAGCTCGACGAGCAGGTCGAAGGCCGCTCGTTGCTGGGCGCCGTCGGCGATCCGGGGATCGTCAGCGGGGAGTCCGCCGGCGGCGACGATCTCGTCGTACAGCGTCGCGGAGCCTGTCTCGAAGAGCTCCCGCTCGTCCGGACCGTAGCTGGACATGCGTCGTTCCCTCCTCGCGGGTCCCTTGGCCTCCATCCACCCCGAGAGGTCGCATGATTCCACATCAAGCGAGCAGCAGAGCGCGAGGAACGAGCGCACTGTGTCGCGAGACGAGATCGAGCGAGCTCCGCGACCGAGGCACGAGGTCGCGAGGGGCGCGTCGAGATCCGGTCAGCCGCCGAGAGCCTTGCGGAGCAGGGTCGTGAGCTGGTCCTGCTCGGAGCGGGAGAGACGCTTGGTCGCCTGACGGGCAAACTCGAAGGACCGCTCGAAGTCCGCGTTGAGCTCGTCGCCGGCCGAGGTCCGAGTGATCACCCGCCCCCGCCCGTCCGCGGGGTCCGGAGCGCGGCTGACCAGGCCGCGGGTCTCGAGGCGGGCGACGATCTGGGTGATGTTCGAGGCGTCGCACCCGAGCTCCTCGGCGAGCGACCCCATGCCCCGCGGCTCGGAGAGGCGACCCAGCACGCACGCCTGGGCGCCGGTCAGCGATCGGCTCACGGCGGCGCTCTCGTAGGCGCGGTCGTAGGCATCGACGAAGTCGAAGAACGCCGCCTCTGCCTCCGTCGCGGGAGCCACGGGTCCTGAAGGCACGGCCATGAGGCAAGTGTAGCGATTGCTTGATTCGCTCAAGGAATTGTGGTTCTGTTGCGAACTACTTGAGACACTCAAACACTTTGGAGGTTCCGATGGCCGAAACGACGGTGCTGGTGACCGGAGCGCGCGGCAAGACGGGTCGCGAGGTCGTGGCCCAGCTCGCGGCGCGGGGGGTGCCGGTGCGAGCCGGCTCCAGCGCACCGGGGCAGAGCTCCGGGACCGTGCTGGCTGTGCCCTTCGACTGGGAGGAGCCCGCGACCTGGGCCGAGGCGGTTGCGGGAGTCGACGGGGTCTACGTCATGCGCCCCGACCTCGAGGACGCCCCCGAACGCGTGGCCCGGCTCGCGGCGATGGCGCCCGACGCTCACCTGGTCCTGCTGTCGGAGCAGGGGGCAGCGGCGTACGCCGACACCTCGTGGGAGCGACGCACCGAGCGCGCCGTCACGGAGCAGGCTCCGAGCTGGACCCTGCTCCGCCCCTCGTGGTTCCACCAGGTGTTGACCGACCCCCGCTACTACCTCGACTCCATCCGCGACGACGGGGTGCTGCCCCTGTCGGGCAGCGACGCCAGGATCGCGTTCGTCGACGCCCGCGACATCGCGGCGGTTGCGGTGGCAGCCCTGCTCGACCCTTCGGGCAGTGCCGGTGCGGCGTACGAGATCACGGGACCCGAGGCCCTGACCACCGGTGCCGTGGCTGGGGTCGTCGCTGCCTCGGTGGGCCGCCCGGTAGTAGCTGCCGATCCGCCGGCGGACGACTCGGAAGTGGGGTTGCCGCCGTGGCTGGCCGACCAGTGGCGGGTGGTCATGCAGCGGGTGCGCGACGGAGTGTTCGCCGAGGTGACAGGAGACGTGGAGCGGGTGACCGGCAACCCGCCGATCCCGGTGTCGAGCTTCGTGAGGGAGCACGCTGACCTGTGGCGGGCCGATCGACCCTGAACAGCAGCACGGGCACCGACCATGAGGTCGGTGCCCGTGTCAGCGCTGCGTGGTGGTTCAGACTCCGAGGCGGGCCTTGAGTCCGTCGAGCTCGGTCCAGAGCACGGCCGGCAGGTCGTCGCCGAACTTCTCGAACCACTCCTGGATCTGCGGGATCTCGGCCTTCCACTCGTCGGGGTCGACCAGGAGGGCCGCGGCCAGGGCCTCGTCACTCATGTCGAGACCGTCGGTGTCGAGGGCGTCGGACGTCGGCACGTAACCGATCGGCGTCTCCACCGCGTCGGCCTGGCCCTCGATCCGCTCGACGACCCACTTGAGGACCCGGCTGTTCTCGCCGAAGCCGGGCCACAGGAAGCCGCCCTCGTCGTCGCGACGGAACCAGTTGACGTAGAAGATCTTCGGCAGCTTGGCGGCGTCGTTGTCCTTGCCGACCGTGATCCAGTGGTTGAAGTAGTCGCCGGCGTTGTAGCCGATGAAGGGCAGCATCGCCATCGGGTCGCGCCGCACCACACCCACCGCGCCGACGGCCGCGGCCGTGGTCTCGGAGGACAGGGTGGCGCCGAGGAAGGTGCCGTGGGTCCAGTCGCGGGCCTCGAAGACCAGCGGGACCGTCGTCTTGCGACGACCACCGAACAGGATCGCGTCGATCGGCACGCCGCGCGGGTCGTCGTACTCAGCTGCGAGGATGTCGCACTGCTTGATCGGGGTGCAGTAGCGGCTGTTGGGGTGGCTGGACAGCTCCTCGCTGTCCGGCGTCCACGGCTCGCCCTTCCAGGACGTGGCCTTGGCGGGCGGGTTCTCGAGACCCTCCCACCAGATGTCGCCGTCCTCGGTGAGCGCGACATTGGTGAAGACCGAGTTGCCCTTGTTGATGGTCTTCATCGCGTTGGGGTTGGTGTGCTCGTTGGTGCCGGGGGCGACGCCGAAGAAGCCGTACTCCGGGTTGACCGCCCACAGCCGGCCGTCGTCGCCGATCTTCATCCAGGCGATGTCGTCGCCGAGCGTCTCGACCTTCCAGCCCGGCACGGTCGGCTCGAGCATGGCGAGGTTGGTCTTGCCGCAGGCGCTCGGGAACGCAGCCGCGATGTACTTCTTGACGCCCTGCGGGCTGGTCAGCTTGAGGATCAGCATGTGCTCGGCGAGCCAGCCCTCGTCGCGGGCCATCACGCTGGCGATGCGCAGCGCGTAGCACTTCTTGCCGAGCAGCGCGTTGCCGCCGTAGCCGGAGCCGTAGGACCAGATCGCGCGCTCCTCCGGGAACTGCACGATGTACTTCGTGTCGTTGCACGGCCACTTGACGTCGGCCTCGCCCTCGGCGAGGGGGTGGCCGACGGAGTGCAGCGCGGGCACGAATTCGGCGTTGAGCTCGGTCATCTTGTCGAGGACGTTGGTGCCCATCCGGGCCATCACGCGCATCGAGGCGGTGACGTACGCGGAGTCGGTGAGCTCGATGCCGAACATCGGCTTCTCGGCCTCGAGGTGGCCCATCACGAACGGGATCACGTACATCGTGCGGCCCTTCATGCACCCCTGGTAGAGGTTGCGCATGAGCGCCTTCATCTCGTTGGGGTCCATCCAGTTGTTGGTGGGCCCCGCGTCCTTCTCGTCGACCGAGCAGATGTAGGTGCGGTCCTCGACGCGCGCGACATCGATCGGGTCGGAGGCGGCGTAGAAGGAGTTCGGCTTGATGGAGGGGTTCAGGCGGGTGAACGTGCCGGTGGAGAGGAGAGCCTCGGTGAGCTCGGTCCACTCCTGGTCGGAGCCGGTGCACCAGTAGACGCGGTCCGGCTGGGTCATCGCCGCGACCTCGTTGACGAAGTCGAGGATGCCCTGGTGAGTCGTCGGCGGGTCCTGATGAGTGGTGGGTGCCTGCGTATCGGCCGTCATGCCTGATGTTCCCTCTCGCGCATTCGCGGAGGTCGCCGTCGCTGGTCGCCCAGCCGGTTCGGCGCCTCCGGCCGCCGAGCGTGTCGGCGGTTTAGTCGTGGAGTTGCTGTGGATCGCGCGGCGTCGTTGTCGCGGCTTCTTATCGGGCGGAGGGACGCATAAATCGAGTAGCGAGCCCCGCGATGGGCTGAGCGTAACGCGGGCTCACGGAGGCTCCTATTGGATCGATCAAGGGGCGGTGGGGCGGGTCACGTGAGCGTCGAGGTTGGTCGTCGGCACCGACCCGGGGCGGCCTCGGCCGATTTCAGCGACCCTCATGAGGTCGGCTATCCTCGTCGGGTTGCTCAGCGGAGCAGCCGGCGCCCGTAGCTCAACGGATAGAGCATCTGACTACGGATCAGAAGGTTAGGGGTTCGAATCCCTTCGGGCGCGCA
>CAVYLX010000017.1:0-71032 GCA_963769475.1 uncultured Actinomycetota bacterium
TCTTCTCGCGCGCGCGTATCGAGGGCAGGGCGGACGGTTGGAATCATCCTCGGCGAGATCGGGGTCAGTCGTCGAGTGTGAACAGCTGGCCATACCCACTGGGCTGGATGCGAGACCTGATCGCTCGCAGCATGCCCCACAGGAGGACCTGGTTGGCCGTCAAGACGGGTCGTCCCAGGTCCTCCTCGAGTGCGGCGATGATGCCGACACTTCGAAAGCCGTTGCCACCCACGAAGACTGCTTGGGCGCTGTCGGGCGTGTGCGCGCGTATCCAGTCGTAGAGCTCAGGTGGATTGATGCTCCGCTGGTTGCTCGGGAGAGCGCAGGGTGCATGGAAGACCACCTCTTCTCCTAGATGAAGTACTTCGCGCCCAGCAGGTCGAGTTCTCGGTCGAACCACGGAGGATCGACAAGGGCGACCCTGTCCGCCCCGAGTCGTTGAAGGGCATGGACAGCGGCAGCGCAGGTGGCGACGACCCTGATGCGGGAACTGCGGCTCTGAAGTCGATCGACCATGGCATTCTCGGCATCCGCTCCGATGACGTACGCAGAGCTCGTGAAGCCGACTCCAATGACCGCGAGGGGTGCTGCGGCCAGCGAGGAGACCGCGTCGTCGATGTGGGGCGGCTCGACGAAGGCCTTGACCGGCGCCAGCGGGATCGTCGGGTCCATGTCGCCACCGGTCGCCATGGCTGCGAACGGAACCCGAGCGGCGTGCACCCCCAACGTCTCGGGGGCCATGGCCCTGATCTCCGATTCCGGACCCACGTCAGCGTGCGGCGTCACCACTCCGATCCGGGTGCGGACTTCCCAGCCGTCCGATTGCCACATAGCCTCCCCCTCCGAACAGACGCCGGTGATCTCGCAAGGGCCAGTTCTCATGACAGCACTCTCGTGACCGCTACCGCTACCGCTCATCACGAAGACCGTCCGGATCGCGGCGGCGTGACGCGGCCTGGACTGACGCGTGGTCTCACCCGCAACTCTGCCCATTCCGAGCCATCCGGATCGCTGCGGCCTTGGCGTTGGGTAGGCCGCTTCTTGGGCCTCGCTGAGAGGTCCCAGGGCCTGATCGCGGGGCAGGGGCGCCGGCTCGCAATTGACGGATCCGTGTAGTTCCGCTTCGTTGAAGGCAGAAACCATCCCTGCGGCCTACAGGATCGACGTGCCGAAGTTCGTTGTCGCTGACCAGTGGCGTGATGCCACCGATGGTGCGACCCGATGTGCCCATCCGTCGAAACGACGCTGGTGTGGCGCAGGTGCCGTCCAGCGGGCCTCCGCAATTACGCCGCACCGGCGCGGTCCACGCGTAGTGGTGGACCGGGTGATGACAGGAGAACAGCGATGACAGAAACCGACCCTGCCGCACCCATGGTTCGCTCCGAGCCCTCGGGTTCCCGGGCGGTGTTGAACTGGCCGGTCTTCGTGACCTCGGCGGCGGTCACCGTGACCGTCACGTTGTGGTGCGTGATCGCACCCGAGCACGCCTTCAGCACGCTCGAGTCCATCGTCGGGTGGGTCTCGAAATGGTTCGGGTGGTACTACGTCGCGCTGACCACTGCGGTGCTGGTCTTCGTGCTGTTCGTGGGAATATCGCGGTTCGGCAAGGTGCGCCTCGGTCCGGAGCACTCCCAGCCAGAGTTCAGCACCGGAGCATGGGCGGCGATGCTGTTCGCGGCCGGCATCGGCACCGACCTGATGTTCTTCGCGGTCTACGAGCCGGTCACGCAGTACATCTCACCGCCGGTGATCGAGGGGGAGAGTGTCGAGGCCGCCCGGGAGGCCACCGCGTGGACGCTGTTCCACTACGGGATCAGCGGGTGGGGGATGTACGCCCTGATGGGGATGGCGCTGGCCTACTTCGCCTACCGGATGAATCTGCCGCTGGCGGTGCGATCGGCGTTGTACCCGCTGATCGGAAAGCGGGTCGAGGGTCCCATCGGCCACGCCACCGACACCGCTGCAGTGCTGGGCACGATCTTCGGTGTCGCCACTTCGCTCGGAATCGGGGTGGTCAGCCTCAACGTGGGGCTGAACGTTGTCTTCGACCTACCGCAGGGGCTGGCGGTGCAGAGCGCGCTGATCATCCTGGCCGTCGTGATCGCGACTGCCTCAGCAGTCAGCGGGGTCGAGAAGGGCATCAAGCGGATCTCACAGCTGAACGTGCTGCTGGCGATCCTGCTCGCGCTCTTCGTGCTGGTCACCGGACGCACCGCCTACCTGCTCAACGCCCTGGTGCTCAACGTCGGGGACTTCGTGCGGCTGTTCCCTGACATGACCATGCAGACGTTCGCCTACCAGGACACCGGCGACTGGATGAGCTTCTGGACGCTGTTCTTCTGGGCCTGGTGGATTGCCTGGGCGGCCTTCGTCGGGCTCTTCCTCGCCCGGATTTCTCGCGGCCGGACGATCCGGCAGTTCGTGGCCGGGACGATGATCATCCCGTTCAGCTACATCGTCATGTGGATCTCGATCTTCGGCAACGCCGCACTCGACGAGATCCGCCGGGGCAATGTCTCGTTCACCAAGGTCGCCTCGGAGGCCGTCGACCCCTCCGACGGGCTCTGGGCACTGCTCGAGGAGTACCCCGCCTTCCCGTTCGTCGCCGGCCTGGCGATCCTGGTCGGTCTCCTGTTCTACGTCACCTCCGCCGACTCCGGGGCGCTCGTGATGGGAAACCTGTCTTCACGACTGCCCACGCCCCAGGACGACGCCAGCCCCTGGCTGCGTATCTTCTGGGCGGTGGCCACCGGCGCCCTCACGTTGGCGATCCTGGCTGCCGGCGACATCTTCGCCCTCCAGTACGCGACGGTGATCATCGGGCTGCCCTTCGCGTTCGTGATGCTCGCTGTGATGTGGGGCCTGTACAAGGCGCTCTCGGTGGAGGCGTTCATGGCGGACAGTCGCGCCGGCAGTCTTCCGGGCGTGCTCTCGGGCCGCAGCTTTGCCGAGGGGCTTGGGCGCCACCACGTGCCGTGGCAGGCACGGATGCGGAGGGTGATGATGTTCCCCGACCAGGAGAAGGCGGACGAGTTCCTCTCCTCGGTGGTGGCCCCTGCCCTGGAGGAGGTGGCCGGCGAGCTCGCGGAGCAGAGCGTGCGCGCCGAGGTTGTCAGGTCGGTCGACGAGCACGGACAGCCCGCGATAGAGCTCACCACGGACGTGACCGCGGAGCTGCCGTTCTCCTACAAGGTGCAGCACGTCCCGGTCCCGGTGCCGGCCTACGGCGGCTGGGCACCCCGCGGCAATGACGTCTACTCGCGCCTCGAGGTGCACCTGCGCGACGGCGGCCAGGGCTACGACGTCATGGGCTACACGCACACCCAGCTCATCGACGACGTGCTCGACCAGTACGAGCGCCATCTCGAGTTCCTTCGGCTCACCCACGGCTCCGGAGCGTGACCTAGCCAATCGACCAAGGAGCCGGACCAACACGACCCTTGCTCGCGATCCCATCACAGCGCTGCGGGTCGAGGAGGCGGCGCCCGGCTCGCCGGAAAGACGCAGCCTTACAAATGCCGGATCTCGGTTGCCGGATCCGGACGGTCAGTTGCCGCGTGCCCAGTTGGCTGGCGGTGGCTACTCTTCCCGAGAGCTGAGCACGCAGAACTCGTTGCCCTCGGGGTCGGCCAGCACCGTCCACGTCGCGGCGTCGGACTGCCCCACATCCATCCTTCTGGCACCCAAACGCTCAAGGCGAGCGATCTCCGCATCGCGGTTCTGGCTGATGTGCGGAGCCAGGTCGATGTGCAAGCGGTTCTTGATGGACTTGCCCTCGGACACGGGGACGAAGACCATTCCTGGGCCGACCCGCTCCCATGGCGTCGCTCGGATGACTGTGTCGTCAGCCCACGACGGAACGATCACGCACTCCTTGTCCGACTCATGGATGACCGTCCAGTCGAGAGCTTGTGCCCACCACGCCGCCTGCTTCCTCGCGTCCTGACAGTCGACCACCAGCGTGTACCACCGAAGTGCCATGTCTTTCGTAAGTCCTTTCGAACGTCTTCGTCACGGAACCTTGCCAGATCGGCGGTCTCGCAGCACCGACGAGCCCAAGAACCGTATGCGGCGCAATGACGCTAGGGATTCGAATCGGGTTGGCCGCTCGCGGGTGCGGCAGGCCGCCGCCAGTTTGGGTCGAGGCCCCACGGAGGCGTGCGGCCTTTGTTCGGCTTAGATGTGATGTGCCAGAGGTCGCAGATATCGCACGGGTACACGCGAACAGGCCTCGCTCCGTTGTACCTGCCACGATCGAGAATTACGGCCAACGCCTCCCGAGCGGCCGCTTGGTCGAGGTATCCGTTCTTGGCGCAGGCTGGAGAAGAAGCAGCACGTATCGCAGCTCGCCGTCGACGCCGGGCGGAGGAGCTGGCCACGACGGAACACTAGACCGAGCACCGGAACGGCCGGATGCCACCTGCGGACAATCACTTTCCGAACGGCCGACCATCACGGCCCGGTCACCCCGATCAACGCCGGAAAAAACCAGGTAACGAGCGATGCCGTCGCAAACATGCGCGGGTCGGCCTTTTGATCGCTTGCCAACAGCTAACCGTCAATCACCAATTCGTCGGCCACGAGAAGAGCTTGCGCGTCGGACAGCTCTGCTTGAGCCCCTTGGCGGCGAAGGATACATCCAGCGCCACACCTGCTTACCTGCGATCTGAACAAGAGCGGGTGACTGCGTGGTGGCGCAACTTCGCACCGAGCCGGACAGCGGTCAGTGACGCACGGCTAATTCTTGGGCAGCCATTCGGCGGTCTCGATGCCGCCAGGCCGCCAGACCAGCGAGGCGATCTTGGTTCCCTTGGGAGCCTGGAGTGAGATCCAGCCTTTGTAGCAGCGTCCGGGGTTCAGAGTCACGGACTCCGGAAACTTTGGCGCCGGCCAATCGTTCCAGCTTGAGCCGTCGCCGCCGTACTCGAATCCCTGCGGGTCCAACACCACCCAGTCGCCGTTGTAGGTCGTCGTATCGGGGTACTCCGGGTCGACCTCAGCGTCCTCGTCGTAACACTGCTCTAGCTCCAGACCAACGAAGTCGTTCCCAGCGTCGGGCTCGCGAGCGTAGTCCGGGGGGTAGGGATACTTGACGGTCTTCAGCGTGGTCCGGATGGCTTGACCCACACGGGTATCGCCGATCTTCAGCGCGCGGTCGCCAATGTTAGGGGCGTACGGTGTCACCCTCGCTCGGCGTGGGATCGGGTTCCGGCTCGATGACTGGGGCCTGTCCGTGACCGTGACGGTCGCCGTCGGTGTCGCGTCCGGATCGCCCGAGCTCATCCGAACATGCGCCGAGGAGCAAGACACCGCAGTCGCAAAGACCAGTCCCCGTCGCATGACGTCAGAGTAGGCGTGCCACGCACGCCTGTCCGACGTATCGCCGGGGGTCGTTGCCTCGCTAGTTGAAGGCAGATCCGCCACTTCCGGTGGGTGTGACTGTCCAGATCATGCGTCGCGTGGGGAGGCTTGTCTTTGTCGGCAAAGACACTCACAGAGTGGAGACCTTCGTGTTGGGCTGCGCGATCGGAGAAGCCGAGGAGTTGGCGATGTCTGAACCAGTGTTCGGCTCGCGGCACGACAGCGAACCTCCAGGCGCACAGACTTGAGGCTGAGACCGGCACGGGCGTCACGATGCGCCATCGAGGGACATCCATCTCGGTTGCGTGCGTTACCGCAATGCGAGCGGATCGCAGGCGGGTTCGTTCACATGTGGTTCAGGCAGATATTCGTGACCTCTAAGTCCGGCCGCTTTGTAGGTCGTGGTGTCGAGAGTGCCGGAGCCCGTAGCTTCGAGGTCCGCGATGTACGCGTCGAGGGACCCGACCAGGCTGTCGAGTTGGACGGCTAGTTCGTCGGGCGCGACGGTAGCGATGTCAGCGATCTCGGCGACGTTGCCCTTGAACTGCCGGAAGGTTTTCGGCGTGGCTTCGGTGTTCCCAAGGATGAAGTCCGCGATCTTGGCCATTTCGCCTTGCTGTTTGCCCGGGAACAACAATTGGCAGGCTGTGGACATCGATACCGGGGTGGGCGCGGCCGTGGTGCTGGTCTCCTCGGCTGGGTCCCCGGTGCTACCAGCCAGCGCAGCATCAAACAACGGCAGCTGCTCGGGGCAGTAAGCCATGTAGAACAGACGCTCGGCTTCGAAGTCGGCGTCTGTATAGATGTCACGGAACAACGACTGCCCCGTTCATCTGCTCCTGGGTCCGGCTACAGGCCGAGTCTTCGGTGGCTTGTGCATCGGCGCGCGTCGAGGCCCAGTAGCGCTTAGGAAATGCCTGCCTTCGTCACCAGTCGCAGAGTACTCCGCCCACTTTTCGTCGGCGGTGGCGACAGAAGCGTCGTACGCCGGCTCGCTTGGTTGAGCCGAGACTGATAATCACTGGTGAAGGCGGCTTCGTATTCCGCGGCCTCTGATGGCTTGAGGTAGCCGGAGACGCGGAAGAAGGATTGGGCCCTCGACGTAGCCGTATTCGCTGGGAAGGATGGGTCCGCGGCGATGGACTCTTGAATCTGGTCGCCCTCTGCTCGGCGGCTGCCTCATCGGGCCATTGTTCGATCGTGGCCCCGCAGTCAACACCGATGGCACCGTCCCGGCACAGTGAATATTCGTCGTCGGAGCGGGGATCGACTAGTACGACCGCAGCCACATACCCGTCAGGTCGCCCAATCAGGTCGTTCGGGTCGTTGTCTTCTGTTATCGGCACCGCCTCGGGAGATGCTCGGTACTGAGTCGCGGATCGCATCTGACGCCTCCTCTGCTCGAGTCAAGCGTGGTCCCGTTTGGGCGCTGTCTCTATCGCCGCTCCCGTCGCTGCCAGCACAGCCGACCAGCGTGAAGGCGAGCCCGACAAGGAGGATGGGGGCGACGGCGCGGCGACTCACGGGAGCGAACATAGGCTTCTGACCGGTCGGACGGAGCGAAACATGAATTTCGATCTGCGGCCCACGTCGCCCGATAGCAGGAGCCAATGACCGCACTACGTCGCCCTGCCGTTGCGCACCCCGAGTCGCGTGCGAGCACCTCATCGTCAAGCGGGGCATGGAGGGCCGCGGCGCCGATTCGATCGGCGCGAGTGACCAAGACGGGAGTGTGCGTCGACCGTATAGGTGCGCGGCCGTAGTGCTGAGGATGCAGGGGACAGGCGGCGAAGTGACGCGACTGCAACCTACGCTGTTGGTGGCCGGAGTGGGCGGAGCCCGTGCGCGGCAGGGGTCGTTGGAGCGCGGTTGCCTCGGACATCCTTGGGCGGCGATGGAAGGCGATCTCGCCGACTGTCGCGCCGTAGTCGAGGGGTGCGAGACCGACGCTGTCGCGCCGTACGTCCCCATGGCGTTCAGGGCCCTTGATGCTCTGGAGGCTGGCCACACGGAGGCGGCTCAGGCGCTCATTGGGTCGCTGCTCGACTCCATGGTGAACACCTACTTCGGCGCCGACCGGCACCTCTACACCCCCGACAAGCGGGGCAAGCGGACCAACGCGGCGTATGACGAGTTCACCGCACATGAGTACATCGCGCTCGCCCCTACCTGGCAGGCGTGGCAGAAGTTCTTCCCCAACGAGGGACTGCCGGTGCCGCACACCTTTAGCCGCAACGCGACTGCCCCACCGTCAGCACGAAGCAGTACACCCGCCGTAACGCGGTCCAGAGCCTGATGATCGTCAGCAGCCTCATCTACTTCTTCAACGGCGAAGCGCGCCGACTGGAAGACCGCGATTGACCTGCGGGCGCGAGAGGGACCGGGGATCACTGAGCGTGTCGTCCTTGAACCGAGCACGCGGAGGCGCAGGCTGGAGCGCTGCCATAGACGAAGGGAGGCGGTGACGTGAATGCACATAAACGTGACGCTCGATCGCGTCGCCACGCCCATCGACCGCGAGGTCTTCGCGGCACTTTTTGAGCAGTCGGTCGTCCGCAGCTACGCCAAGGTGACCAGGGCGCTAGAGACGGGCTCCGTCTCCTTCAAGGATCTGGTCGACCACGCCCGCAAGGCTGAGATCCCGTACCCGCTGTTCTTCGCTCCCCGCGATGTGGTGGAAGAGCAGCTCCGAATCAAGCAGGAGCGGCTGCTTCAGGGCTTCAGCGCCAAGCGCGAGTTCTCCATGAACTCGCGGCATCACGTGGACCTGGCGCAGGTAGAGCTCATCGTCAAGAACCTCCAGTTCAAGCAGGACTGGATGAAGAAGGACAAGACCCTCGACCGAAACCCCATCGTCGGGGATTCTCAAGAAGTCCGAGGCGCCCATCGCCGAGGACGCCGCGAGGCTGATGGCAGCGCTCGACCTCAACCCCATGGAACTCAGGGGAACGAAGAAGAAGGGCGATGCCCTCAACCTTCTGGTCGAGAAGTTGGAAGCCAAGAACATCCTCGTCGCACAGAGCGTCCAGGACCTGATGCCGCAGCGGCTGCCGGAGGGCAAGATCTTCAGCGGCATGACGGTGAAGGACACGAAGCTGCCCTTCATCTTCATCGCCAGTGGCAACGAGGGAGAGGCGTTCGAGCCGACCGGGCGACGGATCTTCACCCTGACGCTCATGGCGGTGCTCGTTGCGCGAGGACGGTTCGCCACCGTCACCTACAACGGACACACCACCGAGGAGAAGTCGAACCGCGAGTACTGGCTGACGGCAGAGATCCTGATGCCTGAGGCCGAGTTCCGCCGTGCTGACTTAAGCGATCTGGATGCCATCCGAGCAGCGTCTGACGTGTTCAAGGTGACACCGAGCGCAGTGGTCATGCGAGCCCAGCGCCTGAAGCTCGTGACCCGCGACGAAGCGGAGGCGCACCTCAACGACCTCAAGGACGCCTTCGACAAGATTGAGAAGACTCCCCGCAACAGGATGCTCCCGATGAACGCGCTCAGGAAGTACAACGGGCACGAGTGCTCGCGACGCATGCTCGCTCTCTACGACGCAGGGACCATCAAGACGAGCGACTTCTGCCGCGTCATGTTCTCGAACGCCCACCGCAATGACCGCGCGATCAGCGACTACAGGGCGGCGCTGTGACGGCCGTGACCAAGTACCTGATCGACAACAATGCGCTCGGCCCCCTTGGGGACAGGAAGAGGTCCGCATTCTTCCAGGAGCAATGTCGAGTCCCGTCCGAGGTCGCCTACGAGTCCCGGAGGGCGAAGCATGCGGCGCTTCTAGAACCAGTCACCATCGAAGTGACCCCTGCGATGCTTGCGCAGTTGGCAGACGTGATGAAGACAGTCCCAGTGGGGCACACGGGTTTGGTCA
Organism: uncultured Actinomycetota bacterium; assembly: GCA_963769475.1. Lineage (GTDB taxonomy): Bacteria > Actinomycetota > Actinomycetes > Propionibacteriales > Nocardioidaceae > Nocardioides. The sequence goes on from CAVYLX010000017.1 coordinate 9,246, forward strand.
ACCTCTACAGCTACAAGGGCACCGCCGATCCGATCCTCGTTGCCATGGCCGTCGTGCTCAGCACAGAGGACCTCTTCTCCGACACATGGGTGATCGTCACAGAAGACAAGGAAGTGAGGGCGAAGGCGAAGGAGTTCTCCATCGGCACTTTGACGCCGAAGGAACTCGCTGAGGTCATCGACGCAGCGACGAAGGCGGCTGAGAACTGTGTCGCTCAATGAGTTGCGCAGCAAGCGCATTTGTCATCGACACCCGGTCAAGAGCCGTCTGAGATGTCGGCGCCATCCGCGTGGTGAGTGCGGCCGTAGGCGTCGTGGCTGGGCGCTGGATCCGGCGACCAACTGCTGGGGCATTCTTGATCAGTAGCGGAGTGCCGCAAGTCGCGAGGACCTACCAGTACGGCGTTTGTGAGCCGTTCGTTTGGCGCGATGACTCGGGTGTCGACTTCTTCGGCGGTCGGCCCGTTCAGCCCGCCGAACGTTTTGACCGCCGCATCATGCGATTCAAGGACGGCTCAGTTCGGATTCATCAGTCAGACCAGTCGATCGCTTACGGCGCTCTTGGATCCGCGGAGGTTGTCGACGACCCCCTAGTCCGAGCGCACGGGCGCCCGCTCGCCCAGAACGGGATGGCGACTAGAACTGGTTGCTTACGGAACAGATCGACATGTCAACGCGCGCTCACTTGGGAGAGTCGTCGTTCCCGCGCTGGGTGTCCTCTGCCGCTAACGTCTGAACGTGGTCCGCAAACCCCAACATCCTCAAGACCGTCCGTCGGTGCTTCTGTTCTTGGACGAATCGGGAACCGGAGCGAACGATCTGCTGACGCTGGTCGGTGCCACTGCCTATCACGATGTCGCCGCGGCGGAATCAGCGATAATGGCCGCTCATGGCCGTGCCCTTGGCGACGCATCGCTGTGGCTTGATCCGGCCAAACGGCAACGGTTCGCCGAGGTAGGGTATCATTTCACTGACGACAGTGAGTCGGTTAGGAACAGTTTCCTCGCGGCATTGGATTCGATCGACTATCGAGCTTATGCCGCCTATTCAAGAAATGTCGCCCGGCGCGAAATGACCGACTTGCTCGTGACAATGTACGGCACATTGCTGTCGAGCGTCCTTGTTCGATACAGCGATTACGATCTCACCGTCGTCTTTGAGCAGAATCCGACGATGGATTCGCTATATGGAAAGATCTGGTCAGTTCTGCAGAGTTCGATCGCAGGTATCGAGTCGGCAACCGCGCTCCGAGGTACGAAATCTGCACCGTGCTTAGCGGCGACGGACTACGTGCTCGGCGTCACACGGGTGCACCTCTCGGAGGCGCCCTGGACTTCCAAGAGCGGCGCTTCGTGGCGCTGGGCAGAAGCTACGCGTACCTCATCGATTTCGATGACGACCGGCACCTGGGCGGGCGGAAACACCCTATAGTGTAGATGCTGGGGGTGCTGCAGTTTTTGGGACGAGTCGTCCCCGTGACCATGTGATGTGTGAGGTTTCCGCTATGGCACCCCCGGCACCACATTCGAGTTCACGTGCCACCAGTCTGTTACTTCGCTGGAGGTTCCGCTCGGAAAGTCGGCGTTAGCGCTGGAGAATCTCGCAGCGACCTGCGACTCTGGCCACGGTTATGATGCGCAAATTCTTTGGGTTCGCGGCAGGTTTCGAACCATCTCAGTCCCGGCCAGATTATCTAGATGCGGTTCATCGTCGAATCAATTCACTTTTGTTCCCCCTGGACCTAGCGACACGGAAAGAGGTCAGCGGATTCGTCGCCCGACGATCCACGCACACGAATGCCTTGCCTCACACTGGAGCCACATACCTACAGAAGTTCGACATCAAGGATTTCTTTGCGAGCACACGGACAGCCCAGGTCCGTAAGGCGTTGCATCAGGTAGGTTTCGGCGCGGACGCCGCCGCTATGCTCAGCCGTCTGGTGTCGTGTAGCGGCCGGCTACCACTCGGCGCCAGGACGAGCCCTCGGATCTCGAATCTTGTGTTAGCGACGTTTGACGAAGCGATGGTTGCGCTTGCGGCTGAACGGGGCCTCGTCTACACGCGCTACGCCGACGACCTGTCGTTCAGCGCTAAGGACGGGTTCGACGTGAGCAGTGAGGTCGCGGCTGAACTGGCATCCAATGGATTTGATTTGAACCCTGCGAAAACAAGGTCGTTCAAATTCGGGCAGCCGATGTTCGTGACGGGACTGGCGATATCGGATGAACTGCGCCCCCGCCTCCGCAAGCGGTTCAAAGCAGGACTTCGTCGCGAGTTCTACTTCGTCGAAAGGTATGGCCTTGCCGGGCACGCTGAAGCCATCGGGCAGGGCCAACAGGCAGCTGGGAACCGCATCGTGGGTCAGTTCCACTATGCGAGGTCGGTCGAGCCAGAGTTCGCGGCAAAGTTGGAAGCCAAATATCCCGCTGCCTTCAACAACTTGATCCCTCAGCAGAACGATGGCCGCATTGAGCGCGCGAAGCGGTATCAGCAAGAGTTCCTGAATCAAGTGTCGAGCGCGCCAGAAGCAAGTCTGGCGTTCTATACGCCAACAATCCCGCTGCCGGTCGAGTGAATCCAAAGGGCGGAAGATACGACGACCTCGCGACGAGCGACCGGGTTTTCTGGCGAGCCGAGGGCGTGCGTCATTCTGGGCGGAATGGCGCGGCCGGCTGCCTCAGACAGTCGGGCCAGGGATGTCCCCGGCCAGGAAGATCAACGCCGCACCCATGGCGGCCAGGATCGCGACGTCGACCAGGCGGTGGCGGACGGCGAGCATGCCGGCGTCGCGTTGAGGGAGGACCAGGCGGAGGACCGCGGCGAGCGCCGAGGGCGAGCGCCGACGATGCGGACGCCGAGGCGCCAGTCGTCGACGTACGCGGCGACGATCCCGGCGGCCATGGCGCCGAGGATGAGCAGGTAGAAGGCGCCGCCGATGGTCGAGGGGTAGCGGCGCTCCTCCTCGACGGGAGGTACCTCGTCCGGCTCGGCCTCGGTCACGGTCAGGACTGCTCGGCCATCGAGACGATGTTGGAGAGCAGCATGGCTCGGGTCATCGGGCCGACGCCGCCGGGGTTGGGCGAGACCCAGCCGGCGGTCTCCCACACCTCGGGGGCGACGTCGCCGGCGAGCTTGCCGTCGACGCGGGAGACGCCGACATCGAGGACGGCCGCGCCGGGCTTGACCATGTCGCCGCTGATGATGCCGGGTACGCCGGCGGCGGCGACCACGATGTCGGCCTGGCGGGTGTGGGCGGCGAGGTCGCGGGTGCCGGTGTGGCAGAGGGTGACGGTGGCGTTCTCGCTGCGGCGGGTGAGGAGCAGCCCCATCGGGCGGCCGACGGTGATGCCGCGGCCGACCACGACCACCTCGGCGCCCTTGATCTCGACGCCGTGGCGGCGGAGCAGCTCGATGCAGCCGATCGGCGTACACGGGAGCGAGCCGGCCTCGCCGAGGACGAGCTTGCCGAGGTTGACGGGGTGCAGGCCGTCGACGTCCTTGTCGGGGTCGACGCGGGAGAGCAGCGCGTACTCGTCGAGCCCCGTCGGCTGCTGGACGATGAAACCGGTGACAGGCGGGGTCGGCGTTGAGCTCGTCGATGCGGCTCTCGACCTCGGCCTGGGTGGCGGTGGCCGGCAGGTCGACCCGGATCGACTCGATGCCGATCTCGGCGCAGTCCTTGTGCTTGGCGGTGACGTACCAGTGCGAGCCGGGATCGTCGCCGACCAGCACCGTGCCGAGTCCCGGATGGATCCCCCGCGCCTTCAGCGCGGCGACGCGTTCCGCGAGCTCGGCCTTGATCGTCTTGAGCGTGGCGGTGCCGTCGAGGGTCTGCGCAGTCACGACCGGAAGTGTGTCAGACGGGCTGGCATCGGCGGCACAGTGGTTTCGAGGCTCGTCGCTGCGCTCCTCGCACCTCAACCAGCGTCGGGGTCGGCTCGGGTCTCGATACGGCCTCGCCCAGCGGCTAGGCCTACTCGACCACCGAACCCCCGACGCCCTCGCCTAGCGGCTCGGCCTACTCGACCACCGAACCCCCGACGGCCTCGCCTAGCGGCTCGGCCTACTCGACCACCGAACCCCCGACGGCCTCGCCTAGCGGCTCGGCCTACTCGACCACCGAACCCCTGACGGCCACCGAAGTCGTCGGTCAGTTCAGGATGGGGAGGCTGAGGGTTGAGGGGTGGAGCTTGTTGGTCTGGATCGCGTAGACGCCCAGCAGCAGGTCGAGGAGCTTCATCGGCGGGGGCAGCAGGTGCGGGAGGTCGCCGGTCTGCACGAGCACCCGGAGCTGGTGGCCCGCCGGGACGGTCGTGTACGCCGACCGCAGCTCGACGTCGTACGTCGTCACCTTGCCGACCTTGATCGCCTGCTCGGCCGCCTTGGTGTGCGGGTGGTAGGGCAGCTGGTAGACGCCGTCGACGCCGGGCCAGCTCTTGGCCGGGTCGATGGCGCGGGCCGAGCCGAGCAGCGCGCCGGCGGTGATGTCGATGACCTTGCCGTCGGGGGCCACGTCCTGGAGGGTCACCACGAACATCGCCTCCGGCCGTGTGGAGGTCGCCTGCAGGCGCAGGCCGACCGGTCCGGCGAGCTTCATGGGCTGGGTCAGCGGGGCGGTGTCGAAGTGGGCGTCGCCGGGCTGCGGCATCGAGAGCAGGCCGTACTGGCGGCACGCCTCGTAGGCGTCGCGGAAGACGCCGGCGCCCCACTGGTTCAGCGAGCGCTGGCACGACAGCGAGATGCCCTTCCAGGCCACGGTGGCGGCGCCGGTGGTGGTGGTCGGCAGCGCGGGGGCGAGGCCCGACTTCGGCTGGAGGTGGTACGCCGTCGGGGTGACGCTCGCGTCGGGGTAGCCGCTGAGGTCGTAGGCGCCGCCGGCGGTGTCGACGACGTGCATCGGCTTGGTGGTGTCGGTGATGCCGGTGTCGAGCCCCTTGAGCCAGTGGTCGAACCACTGCAGCTGGATCCGGTCGAGGTCCAGCCCCGCGCCGGCGTTGCCGTGGTCCCAGGGGCCGGTGAGCAGCTGGTAGCGCGGCGTCGCAGCCTGCCCGGGCGCCATCGGCTCCCAGACCGAGCGACCCGAGAAGGCGTTCTGCAGACCGCTGTAGAGCAGCGGCTCGCCGCGCTGGAAGACGTCGTACTGCCCGCCCACGATGTACGCCGGGATGCCGTTGTCGACCACCTGCTGCAGCACCCGCTGCGGGGCGCGCTCCTGCCAGTAGGGGCCGTCGTACACGCGTCCCTGCTGGAAGAGCGCGTCCAGCCCGGTCGTCAGCTCGAACGGGATCCCGGCCAGGCCGTGCTCGAGCATCAGCCGCAGGGCGTCGAACAGGTCGGTGGGTCGCTCGGCGGGCGGGGTGAGGGTGCGCAGGCCGAAGTAGCCGGCGATCAGCCCGAGGCTCGACTCCATGTTGACGATGCCGCCGGCGACGAACAGGTCGCGGTAGGGGTCGGACGCGGTGACGATCGGGAAGATCGCCTTGAGCGGCGAGTCGGGGCCGACCGCCGCGGCGGTGAAGACCTGGTCGATGCCGAGGTAGGAGCCGCCCAGGGTGCCGACGTTGCCGTTGCTGCCCGGCAGGTCGGCCGCCCACTCGACGAGCTCGGCGCCGTCCTTGGCCTCCTGCTCGCCGAAGAGCATCGACTGGCCCTCGGAGCCGCCGGTGCCGGCCACGTCGACGGCGACGCCGATGTAGCCGCGGTGGACGAGGTAGGGGTTGACCGCGCCGACGCCGAACGCGCTGACGGTCTTGCCGTACGGCGTCTGCACCAGGATCACCGGGAACTCACCCGGTGCGGGGTCATCCGTGCCGAGCACCGTCGGCGTGTAGATCGCCGCGCGCAGGATCCGGCCGTCCTCCATCTCGACGGGCACGTCGTTGGTGACAACGTGGCCGTAGAGCTCGGGGCCGGGCGCCCACGGGCCCTCTTCTGCGGTGACCGGAGTCGGCACCGAGAGGGCTGCCGCGAGCACGGCTCCGACGACGAGACCGAGGGTGGCGCGGCGGGCCATGTGAGCTCCTGGGGGTGATCGCCGAGAACCTGTTACCCGGGGTTAACGGAAGTCACTCGAAAAGGTGCCGGTCCGCGCTGAGTTCGCGTGTCCTTGGACCTGACCGGGTCTCGATACGCTCCGTCACGACCTCGCAAGCTCGGTCGTGGTCGCTACTCGACCTTCACAACAATCGCTCCGGCTCCGCCGTAGCGATCAGTGAAAAAAATGCCGCGTGCCGGTGAAGTACATGGTGACTCCGGCGGCTTCGGCGGCCTTGATGGTCAGCTCGTCACGGACGGAGCCGCCGGGCTGGACGATGGCGGCCACGCCGGCGTCGATCAGGATCTGGGGGCCGTCCTCGAAGGGGAAGAAGGCATCGGAGGCGGCGACCGCTCCCTTGGACCGCTCCCCCGCCCGCGTCACCGCGAGCTTGCAGGAGTCGACGCGGTTGACCTGGCCCATGCCGACGCCGACGGAGGCGCCGTCCTTGGCGAGCAGGATCGCGTTGGACTTCACCGCGCGGCAGGCCTTCCAGGCGAAGGCGAGGTCGGCGAGGACCTCGGGGCCGGCGGCCGCGCCGGTGGCCAGGGTCCAGGTCGAGGGGTCGTCGCCGTCGGCGTCGACCAGGTCGCGCTGCTGCATCAGCAGGCCGCCGGAGATCGGGCGGATCTCGGCGCCGCCGCGGGGCATGGGCGGGCAGACCAGGATCCGGATGTTCTTGCCGCCTCTCGGCAGGGACTGCAGCACTTCCACTGCCCCGTCGTCGTACGACGGGGCGACGATGGCTTCGGTGAAGGTCTCGCGCAGCTGCTCGGCCATCGCCACCGACACCGGCACGTTGGTCGCGATCACGCCACCGAATGCCGACGTGGGGTCGCAGTCGTTGGCTTTGCGGTGCGCCTCGGCGACATCCGCGCCGACCGCGATGCCGCACGGGTTGGCGTGCTTGATGATCGCGACGGCCGGCAGCTCGAAGTCGTACGCCGCGCGCCGGGCCGCGTCGGCGTCGACGTAGTTGTTGTAGGACATCTCCTTGCCGTGCAGCTGGGTGGCCTGGGCCAGCCCGGGCGTGAAGCTGTTGAGGTAGAGGGCGGCGCTCTGGTGGGGGTTCTCGCCGTAGCGGAGCACCGAGGCCTTGTCCCAGGTGGCGCCGACCCACGCCGGGAAGCCGCTGCCCTCGGACGTGTCGGTCAGCACGTTGCCCATCCACGAGGCCACCGCGACGTCGTAGGTCGCCGTGTGCACGAACGCCTCGGCCGCCAGGGCCTTGCGCTGCTCGAGCGTGAAGCCGCCCGCGGCGACGGCGGCCAGCACGTCGGCGTAGCGGGCGGGCGAGGTGACGATGGCGACCGAGGGGTGGTTCTTGGCGGCCGCGCGCACCATCGACGGCCCGCCGATGTCGATCTGCTCGACGCACTCGTCGGGCGAGGCGCCGGAGGCGACGGTCTCCGTGAACGGGTAGAGGTTGCTGACCACCAGGTCGAACGGCTCGATGCCGAGGTCGGCTCAGCTGCTGCACGTGGGAGTCGAGGCGGCGGTCGGCCAGGATGCCGGCGTGTACGGCGGGGTGCAGCGTCTTCACGCGGCCGTCGAGGCACTCCGGGAACCCGGTCAGGTCCTCCACCTTGGTGACCGGCAGGCCGAGGCCCTCGATCAGCGCGGCCGAGCCACCGGTCGAGACCAGGGCGACGCCGGCGTCGTGCAGGCCGCGGACGAGGTCCTCGAGCCCGGTCTTGTCGTAGACCGAGACGAGCGCTCGACGGATGGAGCTGCGTCCATTTTCTGCGAGGTCAGCCATGTCCGAAACGGACCTTTCTGTCGGTGATCGTGAAGCCCTCGCGGACCATGCGGCCCACGGAGTCGACGAGCATCTGGCGCTCGGCGACCTTGATCCGCTCGTGCAGCGTCTCGACGGTGTCGTCGTCCTCGACCGGCACCACGGTCTGCGCGACGATCGGGCCGGTGTCCACGCCGCCGTCGACCACGAAGAGCGTGGCGCCGGTGACCTTCACGCCGTGAGCCAGCGCGTCGGCCGCCCCGTGCATGCCCGGGAACGACGGCAGCAGCGCGGGGTGGGTGTTGACGTAGCGGCCGGCGTAGCGATCGAGGAAGGCCTCGCCGGCGAGCTTCATGAAGCCGGCCGAGACGACCAGGTCGGGGTGGTGCTCGCCGACCGCGTCGGCCATCGCCAGGTCCCAGTCGGCGCGGGTGTCGTGGTCCTTGACCCGCTGGACGAAGGTGGGCAGTCCGGCCTTCTCCGCGCGCTCGAGACCCTGGATGCCGTCGCGGTCGGCTCCGACGGCGACCACCTCGGCGCCGTACGCCGGATCGGCACAGGCGTCGAGCAGGGCCTGGAGGTTGGTGCCGCTCCCGGACACGAGCACGACGAGGCGCGCAGGATCAGCGGTAGGCACCCATGGAGTCTAGGAGGCGGGCTCTTCGACCTCGGGCGCGGTCCGCCGCTGCCACCAGGTCATCGCCAGCCCACCCAGCAGGCCGCCGATGCCGAAGACAGTGACCGCCTGGAGGAGTACGTCGCCGACGAGAGGATCCACGTCGCGCATCCGCCCGGGGCCGACCGCTCCGCCGGCGAAGGCAGCGATGACCGCGAAGCCGATGCCCGCCGCGATGCCGCCCGCGCAGCCACGCAGGGCGCCTTCGTCCCAGCGCACGGTCGGGAAGCTCCGCTGCACCCAGGCCGCGGCGAGCGCGGCGACCAGCACCGGGAGCGCCAGCAGCCAGGTGGTCCACGCCGGAGCCGGGCCGTTGTCGGGCAGCGCGGCCAGCATCGGGAACATCGGCAGCGCGCCGATCACTGCGCTCTGCGGCGTGACCAGGGTGCCGGTGCCGACGGTGAAGCCGGGGCCGATCAGGTAGGAGCCGGAGAACGCAACTGCGTTGGGCAGCACCAGGAGCGCGAGCACCACGAAGAGCACGGTGTCGCCGGCGTCGGCGTCGAGCTGGCTCATGATGTTGGCGGCGGTGTCGAAGTCGACGATCAGCGCAATTGCGAAGGCGGCGAGGGAGACGGCCAGCCACGCGAGCAGGAGGGTCCGGGCCAGGGTGAGTGCGGCCCGCACGGGCAGCGGCACCATCGCGAGCCAGATCGCGGCCCGGCCGGCGCCGACGGCAACGGCCGGTGCGCCGACGAAGAGACAGAGCGCCAGCGACCAGCCGACCACACCGGCGGTGCTGGGGTCGGTGGACGGAGTGGCGGCGACGCTGACGACGAGGATCGCCGTGACGACGTAGCCGATCGCGAAGAGTGCGGAGGCGAGCGGCACCGTCCAGTCGCGCTCGCCGTCGGAGATGCCCTGGGCGTCGGGGCCGTGGCCCGAGATGGAGTCGCCCACCCGCTGGCCGATCCGCCAGATCGCCCAGGCGCAGACCAGGGTCACGCCCAGCGGCATCGCGGTGATCGCGGCGCCCTCCACGGTGACGCCGGAGCCGTGGCCGAGCAGCCAGCCGAGGGCGCCGACGCGCAGGCCGTCGCGCGGCGCACCGTGGGCGCCGCCGTCGGTGAGGAACCACCCGGCCATGCCGATGGCCATGAAGACGACCAACGTGGACGCCGCGGCGACCACGCCGCCAGCGAACGCCAGCGGCACCAACGGCCGGCGGTGTCGCAGGTCGTGGCGCGCGTCGTCGGGTGCGGATGTCCTGGATGGCAACAGCGAGGTCATGGCACTGGCATCATCGCCCGGGCCCGGCGGGCGTCCGCGTTCCCACGCCGAAGGCCCGAAAGTCAGGCTCCTCGCGTACCGTTGGGGGCTGCTATGAGGGACCCGGATCTTTTTGACACGTTCTACAAGGACGCTCGCGAGCGACTGCTGCTGCAGACCTACGCGCTGACCGGCGACCTCGCAGCATCCCGCGCCGCCGTGCGCGACTCCTTCATCGTGGCCTGGCACCACTGGCGGAAGGTCTCGGCGCTCGACGACCCCGAGGAGTCCGTGCGCCCGCAGGCCTGGCGCCACGCCCAGCGCCGCCACACCGCGCGGCTCTGGCACCGCGACAAGGACATCGACCCCGACGTCAAGGCCACCCTCGACGCGCTCGCCAAGCTGACCATCACCCAGCGGCGTGCGCTGCTGCTGACCCAGCTGGCCGCGGTCACGATGCCGCAGATGGCGCGCGAGATCGGCCTGCCGCTCGACGACGCGGAGCGTGAGCTCGGCACGGCGGTGACCCAGTTCTCCCTCCACCGCGACGTGCCCGCGGCGGAGGTCCGCTCCGCCTTCGAGCCGCTGCTGCCGATGGTGGTGGACGCCCGGTGGCCCCGCGGCTCGATCATCCGGCGTGCGGGGTCGGCCCGGCGGCGTACGCACACGACGGTGGGGGCCGTGGCCGCGGTGGCCGCGCTGCTCGTCACCGGCTCGATGGTCACCGATGCCGCCGGCGTACGCCCGAGCTCTGGACCGTTCCCCGCAGGCCGCGGCACCCGCCAACGAGACCATCCTCGACGGCGAGTCGGCCTCGCTCACCCCGCAGGTGATGGTCGGCGAGTCCGACATCGAGTCGGCGATCGGCGGCAAGCGCTGGAGCGCGACCACCGACAACAACTCCGACGGCAGCGGCCTGGACCTGCCGTGCCAGCAGGAGCGCTACGCCGACCCCGGCGGCACCGCCGCGCTGGTGCGCAACTTCGAGTCCGAGGCCGGCAAGGGACCCGCCCGGTCGGCGATCCAGGCCACCGAGCTGTCCGACACGGCTCCGGCCGCGCGCCGGGCGTTCGCGACCACCTTGGGGTGGTACGGCGGGTGCACCGTCGAGCGGGCGCAGCTGATCTCGACGCGTCGCGTGGAAGGTCTCGGCGACCAGGCGATGCTGGTCGTCCTCCGCATGTACGACGACCCGCTGACGACCCTCGCGGTCGGCGTCGCGCGCACGGGGCAGTTCACGACCACCACCGCGACGGTCGTCGGCAACGCCGCCCGGCCGGACGTCAACGGCAACACCACCCTCCTGGCCTCCGCCGTGTCCGCGCTCTGCACGCTGCCCGAGGGCGGCGAGTGCTCCGGCACGCCCAAGCCGCGGCTGGTGGCACCGCTGCCGGTCGGCAAGGCCCCGGCCATGCTCACCGAGCTCGACCTGCCCCCGGTCACCCGGATCGCGCTGCCGTGGGTCGGCACCGAGCCCACGCAGGCCACCACCAACCTGGCCGCCACCCGGTGCGACCTGGCGTCGTTCAACGGCACGTTCAAGAAGGCGGCGTTCTCGGCCAACTGGACCCGCCAGTTCCTGATCCCCGAGGCGGAGCTGCCGGCGGAGTTCGGGCTGACGGAGACCGTGGCGACGTTGCCGGAGCGACGGGCCAAGCTGTTCGTCGAGGAGGTGCGGCGCAAGCTGAGCACCTGCGAGGCCGAGGACAACCAGCTCGGCACCGAGGTCGTCCAGGTCGCCAACTTCGACGACCGCCAGACCTCGCTCACCGCCTGGCAGGTCACCGTGCAGGTCTCCGACAAGCGCTCGGTCGACTACACGATGGCGATCATGCGCCGCGGCATCGCGGTCGCCCAGGTCTCCTTCGTGCCGGCGCCGCGGGTGCAGATGGCCGACGGCGCATTCGTCGACCTGGCCTACCGGGCGCTGGCGCGGCTGGTCGAAATGCCGAAGCCGGACGCAACCAATCCCTGAGCCCAGGCGTATCCCTGGCATGGACGAGCGGGAGTTCGACGAGTTCTACACCGCGTCGTTCCGACGGCTGACCAACCAGGTCTACGCCATGATCGGCGATCGCGACGAGGCCCAGGAGTGCGTGCAGGAAGCCTTCGTGAAGGCCTGGGCGCACCGCCGCTCGCTGGCGAAGGCCGAGCACCCCGAGGCCTGGGTGCGCACCACGGCGTACCGCCTCGCGGTCAGTCGGTGGCGGCGTACCTCTCGCGGCCGGAGGTCGCCCGACCGGGCGGTCTCTCCGCCGGTGGTCGCTCCAGCCGTGGACGAGTCGCACGTCGCGCTGGTCGCGGCGCTCCGGCAGCTGCCCGAGAGCCAACGACGGGCCCTCGTGCTCCACCACATCGCCGACCTACCGGTGCACGCCGTGGCCGTCGAGGTCGGCGTACCCGAAGGAACCATCAAGGCCCGCCTCAGCCGCGGGCGCACGGCGCTCGCCGCGCTGCTGTCCGACGAACCCGGAGGAGTGAGCCATGTCTGAACCCGACGAGCGGCTCTCGAGCTTCGACCCAGGACCTGCCATGAATCCCCTCCCGCCCTCCGACGTACGCCGCCGGGGCGACCGCCTCCGCCGCCGCAACACCGTGCTGGCCAGCGCGGGCGCGGCTCTTGCGGTGGCCGTGATCGTCACTCCGCTGGCGATCCTCGGCACGCGGGGCGACGGCGACGCCTCGCCCGACCCGGCGCCACCCGCTCCGTCTCCCTCGGTCACGCTCCCGGACGGCATCGACATCACCACCGGCATGGCGGAGAACGAGAGCCGAGAGCCGGTGGTCGCAACCGCTGGCGGTGAAGGTATTGCCGAAATGGTGATGTGCGACGCGGCCGGATTGCCCGAAAGTGGTGTGCTCGACCGCCTGGCCGCGCATGCCTCCGGACCCGAGTACACCGACTCCCGCGAGCTGCGGCTCTACGGCTCGGTCGACGAAGCACGTGCAGTCATCGACGGCGTGGTCGACGCTGTCGAGGAGTGCCCCACCGAGGACTTCACCACCACCACGTGGGTCAACCAGATCTCCGAACGGCAGCTCGGCGAGGAGTCCTACACGGTCAGCACGACGTACCTCGAGAACGGCGAGCCGACCATCGGCGGCATCTGGTGGCACGTGGTGCGTGTCGGCAACGCGATCTTCGCGGCGTCGGGCACCGGAGAGGTCTATCCAGGACCTGACCACGAGCGCTTCCTCGAGGAGGACGCCGACCAGCTCGCCCCGATCGTCAACGGCTTCGTCTGCCTGTTCTCGGACGAGTCCTGCAGCAACGACGCCGGCGAGCCGCCCTCGGGCGAGTCCCCTGTTGCGATCTGGGACGACTTCCCGCTCACTGCCGGATGGCCCGAGCCGGGTGGCGACAGCACCATCACCGGCCCCGACCGCGACCAGGAGCCCCTCGTGTTCTCGGTCTGCGGCGCCAACGCTCCGGACCCCGCCCACTCCGACCGCGTGACCGCGGTCCACAACGGGCCGGAGGACTACCGGACCAGGCAGCTCACGTCGTACCAGGACGCGGACGCAGCCGTGGCCGCGGTCACCGCCCTCGTCAACGCCTTCCAGGCCTGCCCGCAGGACGAGGTCGACGAGGCCGGCTACGTGACCAACTACGAGGTGCAGCAGCTCACGGCCGGAGGCGAGTCCTGGGCGATCCTCGCCCGCGACACCATGGAGGGCGGGAATTCACCGTTCGGTGCGACCACGATCATCGTTCGCGTCGGGCTCGCGGTGCTCGTGCTCGACCACGGTGGTCACGCCGGCTATCCCAGCGGTGACGATGACCTCCAAGCGACCCTCGACGAGGCCGCTGAACCGATCGCCGCGATGTGCGCCTTCACCGAAGCCGGCTGCGCCTAGGTCTCGACAAGCCCGACCACCGGGTGCACCCGGACGGTGGTTGAGGTGCGAGCGCAGCGAGCCTCGAAACCACCTGACCTTCAACGCACGGTCGACAACCAACCCGCCCTTTCGCGCGTCTCCTTCTGGACAGCACCAGACGAGGAGGGGCAGCCGATGAGTCGGACGAGCGTGATGGCCAGCTTCGGCGCCACGCTGGCCGTAGCCGTGCTGGCCACCACTGTCGCGATCCTCGGCGCCCGCGACGACAGCGTTGCCGCTCCCGAGCCAACCGCTGCCCCACTCACCCAGATCCCTGATGGCTTCCCCCTAGCGGTCGGTTGGCCGACCGACAGCGAGGGAGGCAGCTACGGCCTGGAGGGTCCCGGTCGCGACATCGAGCTCTTCGCCGTCTCACCCTGCGGTGTCGAGCTCCTGAAGCCGATCGGCAAAGACTCACTGCGCGCGAGATGGACGAACGTCACGGACTACCGGTCCCGAGAACTGTTGACCTTCGCGGACGCCGACGAAGCCGCCGCGTACCTGGCGGAGAGTCTCGAGCTCTTCCAGGACTGTCCCCAGGATGAGATCGACAGCCAGGGCTTCCAGTCCTTCTGGAGGGTGGTCCCGACCGAGATGGGCGGTGAGTCCTACGCGGTCGTACAGACCAGTGAGTTCGAGGGGGCGCCGGCCGTCGGCATGCAGGTGCTCCACTTCATCCGGGTGGGTCACTCGGTGCTGATCGACACGACCGCCAACGAAGGTGGGGCCGGCCCGGACCTCGAGGCCGACATTCGCGGCCAGATCGCCTACCAGTCCGAGACCGCGGCGGCCGTCGTAGCGGCGATGTGCACCTTCACCGAGGCCGGCTGCGGCTAGGCGGTCAGCCACAGTGGTGGTTTGGGTACGTCGCTTGCGCGGTCTCGACAAGCTCGACCACCGGGCGCGACCCGAAGGTGACAACTGTCATCGCACGTTGGGGACATCTCTCCCTACCAGAGCGGCCGATCGGTTCCTACGGTCGTTGAGGAGCCGAGCAGACCGGCTTGGCACTCAACCGGAAGGAGCAGCATGCATCTGATGGCACGGAGGACCGCCGTACTGTTCGCCACTCTCATCGCGGGGATCGTCGCCACGCTCGTGTGGGCGCCGGCGGCGTCGGCCGGTTCCGACGAATCCATCGTGACCTCACGGGGATCGGTGAGCTGGTTCAATGTCGGCGACAAGACCCTCACCTGCGACAGCTTGAAGGACGGGCTGTCGATCGAGGGGCACTTCCGCTTCGTCGGCCGCGTGAACCCCTCACGCATCCTGCACGCGGCCGGCGCCGGCAACTGTGACAACGGCACCTGGGACACCTACGAGGGCGCCGACATCGAAATCCAGCTCTGCTACCGCAAGGGCTCCCAGATCACTGCGTGCAGTGACTACCAACGCGCCGAGGTCTAGCCCCAAAATCACGTTGACCCGTCAGCCCTTCGAGACGGCTCGTGACGGGTCAACGGGAAAACAGCAGGTCAGAGGGTCTTGAGGATCTCTCGCATCAGGTCGGCTGCCTCGGAGGGCGTCTTGCCGACCTTGACGCCGACGGCCTCGAGGGCTTCCTTCTTGGCGGCCGCGGTGCCCGATGAGCCGGAGACGATGGCGCCGGCGTGGCCCATGGTCTTGCCCTCGGGAGCGGTGAAGCCGGCGACGTAGCCGACGACCGGCTTGGTCACGTGGTCCTTGATGTACGCCGCGGCCCGCTCCTCGGCGTCGCCGCCGATCTCGCCGATCATCACGATCGCCTTGGTGTCGGGGTCCGCCTCGAACGCCGCGAGGGCGTCGATGTGGGTGGTGCCGACGATCGGGTCGCCGCCGATGCCGATGGCGGTCGAGAAGCCGTAGTCGCGCAGCTCGAACATCATCTGGTAGGTCAGCGTGCCCGACTTCGACACCAGGCCGACCGGGCCCTTGCCGGCGATCGTGTGCGGCGTGATGCCGGCCAGCGACTCCTCGGGCGTGATGATGCCCGGGCAGTTGGGGCCGATCATCCGGGTGGACTTGCCGTCGAGGTAGGCGAACACCTCGGCGGAGTCCTGCACCGGCACGCCCTCGGTGATGACCACGAGCAGGGCGATGCCGGCGTCGATGGCCTCGATGCAGGCGTCCTTGGTGAACGCCGGCGGCACGAAGACCACCGAGACGTCAGCACCGGTCTCGGTCATCGCCTCCTTGACGCTGCCGAAGACGGGGAGGTCCTTGCCGCCCAGCTCGACCGACGTACCGGCCTTGCGGGCGTTGACGCCGCCGACGATGTTGGATCCCGCCTCGACCATGAGGGTGGTGTGCTTGGAGCCCATCCCACCGGTCATGCCCTGGACGATGATCTTGGAGTCCTTGTTCAGGTAGATCGACATTCTCTTACTCTTCCGTCTCAGGCGTTGGCGAGTTCGGCGGCCTTGTCGGCCGCGCCGTCCATGGTGTCGACGAGGGTCACCAGCGGGTGGTTGGCCTCGTTGAGGATGCGTCGGCCTTCGTCGACGTTGTTGCCGTCGAGGCGTACGACGAGCGGCTTGGTGGCCTCGGAGCCCAGGATGTCGAGCGCTCCGACGATGCCGTTGGCGACCTCGTCGCAGGCGGTGATGCCGCCGAAGACGTTCACGAACACGCTCTTGACCTGCTCGTCGTGCAGGATCACGTCGAGGCCGTCGGCCATCACCTGCGCGTTGGCGCCGCCGCCGATGTCGAGGAAGTTGGCCGGCTTGACGCCGCCGTGCTTCTCGCCGGCGTACGCGACGACGTCGAGGGTCGACATGACCAGGCCCGCGCCGTTGCCGATGATGCCGACGGCACCGTCGAGCTTGACGTAGTTGAGGCCCTTGTCCTTGGCCTTCGACTCGAGCGCGTCGGCCTCCTCGCGGATCTCGAACGCGGCGTGGTCCTCGTGCCGGAACTCGGCGTTCTCGTCGAGCGAGACCTTGCCGTCGAGCGCCTCGAGCACGTCGCCCTCGAGCCGGGCGAGCGGGTTGACCTCGACCAGCGTGGCGTCCTCCTCGACGAAGACCTGCCACAGCTTCTGGACCATGTTGACGGCCTGCTCGGTCAGCGCCTCCGGGAACTTGGCCTCCGCGACGATCGCGCGGGCCTTCTCCTCGTCGACACCGGTGCCGGGGTTGATCGGGATCTTCTTGACGGCGTCCGGGTTGGTCTTGGCGACCTCCTCGATCTCGACGCCGCCCTCGACCGACGCGATGCACAGGTACTGGCGGTCGGCGCGGTCGAGCAGGAAGGAGAAGTAGTACTCCTCCTCGATGCTCGCGGCCGGCGCGATCAGCACCCGGTTCACGGTCAGGCCCTTGATCTGCATCCCGAGGATCGCCGTGGCGTGCTCCTCGGCCTCGTCGGGGGTCTTCGCCAGCTTGACGCCACCAGCCTTGCCGCGGCCGCCGGCCTTGACCTGCGCCTTGACGACGACGACACCGAGCTCCTCGGCTGCCGCGCGCGCCTCCGCGGGGGTGTTGGCCACGATGCCCAGGGTCACCGGTACGTCATGCTTGGCGAAGAGCTCCTTCGCCTGAAATTCCATCAGGTCCACTGATCCACCATGTCCTTACATGAGGGCGCAGGCCCGTGCGGCCGCGCCTAGAGCTTTGGGGGTTCTCGCCGCACCTTAGTCCCGTCCCGTGACCACGACGAAGGGTGGACACCTGACGTGACGCACGGCATATCGCGGCGGCGTACGGCTCAGGCGTCGGCGAACTGACCCGCGACCCAGTCGGTGATCTCGGTCGTGGTCGCCCCAGGCGTGAACACCTTGGCGACGCCGATCTCCTCGAGGAGGGGAATGTCCTCCTCGGGGATGATCCCGCCGCCGAAGACGAGGATGTCGCCGGCGTCGCGCTCGGCGAGCAGCTCGATCAGCTTCTTGAACAGCGTCATGTGTGCCCCGCTGAGCACGGAGAGACCGATCAGGTCGGCGTCCTCCTGGATCGCGGTCTCCACGATCTGCTCGGGCGTCTGGTGCAGCCCGGTGTAGATCACCTCGTGGCCGGCGTCGCGCAGCGCCCGGGCGACGATCTTCGCGCCGCGGTCGTGTCCGTCGAGGCCGGGTTTGCCGACGACGATGCGGACTCGCCGGTTTGTGCTTGCTGCGGTCATGTGCGCACAGTATCGGGCGTAACGCCTCGGGCCGGCGTCCGGTTATGCACAATGTCCGGACCGGCATTTCACGGACCGTGACCTATCCGTTATGGTCTTGGCTGCTCGTTCTTGTGCTGGGAAGCACACATTCACCGACTGGAAGCACCGGAGACACTGTCAATGGGAAACCACCGAGGAGATCGTCGCGGCCCACGCCGCTCTGCCTCGGTGAGCCCCAAAAAGACCTCCTCCTACTCCGGTCGCCGCGTTGCCGGCCGCGCCCTCGACGAGCCTGAGCCGCTCGAGGCCGCCCCGATCGAGGCCGCGCCTGCGGTCATCTTCGAGCGCGAGGCCACGCACCACTTCAACGACCACGAGCCCACCGCTCGAGCTGCCGCTCCCGAAGGCCGCCCCGCCGGCCGGCAAGCGCAAGGCGGTCCGGCACGCCGGCTCGCGCGGACCGCTGTTCAAGGGCCTGCCGTCCGCCGCCCGTGCTGCTCGGCGTGGCCACCCTGGCCCTCTCGGTCGGCGGCGCGGTCTTCTCCGCCGCGCCCCAGCTGGCCGGCAACGAGCCCTCCAAGTTCCAGCAGGCGAGCGCCCTGAGCGGCTCCAGCGCCGTCGGCAACGTCAGCGCCCTCTCCGACCGCGGCCGCCCGGTCTCCCGCAGCACTCGATCGCGAGGCCCTGGGCGAGGCTGCCTCCGCCGATCTCGTGGCCGCTGCCGAGGCCCAGGCCGAGCAGCGCGCCACCGAGCTCGGCCAGCTGGCCAAGTCCGCCGAGAACCAGGCCGGCATCCTCGCCGAGAACCGCTGGGTCCTGCCGCTCGCCAACTCGATCATCACCGCCACCTTCGGCGAGTACGGCCTCTGGTCGAGCTACCACACCGGCCTCGACTTCAACGGTGACACCGGCGACCAGATCATGGCGATCGCCAACGGCGTGATCACCGAGACCGGCTACGACGGCTCCTACGGCAACAAGACCGTGCTCACGCTCGAGGACGGCACCGAGATCTGGTTCTGCCACCAGACCGACATCTTCGTCGAGCCCGGCGAGACCGTCACCGCCGGCGAGGTGATCGGCACCGTCGGCACCACCGGCCACGTCACCGGCTCGCACCTGCACGTCGAGGTCCGCCCCGGCGGCGGCGACCCGGTCGACCCTTACGCGGCCTTCGTCGTGCACGGCGTCACCCCGTAGCTGCCGACCGGCACGCGTCGAGCGCGGTCTTCTTCACGCCGTACGACGCCGACCCGGCTCTTCTTCACGCCGTACGACGCCGACCCGGCGCGTCAACACAAGCCGGGTCGACCCTCGTGGCGTGTCAACACAAGCCGGGTCGGCTCAGCGTCACGCGTGGCCTCAGCGTCAACACAAGCCGGGTCGGCCCCTCCCAGCGTCAACACAAGCCGGGTCGGCCCCTCCCAGCGTCAAGACAAGCCGGGTCGAGCCACCACCACGGCAACCCGAGCCGGGTCGGTCAGAGCTTCTCCACCGGCGCATAGCGAAGCAGCAGCCGCTTGACGCCCTCCGAGCCGAAGTCGATCGAGGCGACGGTCTTGTCGGCGGCGCCCTCCATGGCCACCACGGTGCCCATGCCGAACGAGTCGTGGAGCACCCGGTCGCCGGGCTCGAGCGACGGGATCTCGCGGGCCGGCTTGGCCTTGGCGGCGGCGTCGGCCCGGGCGGCGGCCGCGGAGAAGTTGCGGCGGCCGGCCGAGGTCGGGTCGCCCAGGCGGGCGGCGGAGCCGCTGGCCAGGTCGGGGCGGTCCCACCTGGTCTGGGCGGCTTCGGTGCGGCGCCAGTCGACCAGGTCGATCGGCAGCTCGTCGAGGAACCGCGAGGCGGGGTTGTGGCTCGGCGCACCCCAGGCCGAGCGGATCACCGCCCGCGAGACGTAGAGGCGCTCGCGGGCGCGGGTGACGCCGACGTAGGCGAGCCGGCGCTCTTCCTCGAGCTCGGCCGGGTCGCCGCCCAGGGAGCGCGAGTGGGGGAAGATGCCGTCCTCGAGACCGGTCAGGAACACCACCGGGAACTCCAGCCCCTTGGCCGTGTGGAGCGTCATCAGGGTGACCACGCCGGTGTCTTCCGGGCCGGTCGGGGTCGGGCTCGTCGGGGATCTGGTCGGTGTCGGCGACCAGCGCGACCCGCTCCAGGAAGTCACCGAGGCCGGGCGCGACCAGGCCGGCCTCGACATCGGAGGGGTCGGCGGACGGCCCGGCCGTCGGGTCGTCGGAGAACTCGCGGGCAACGGCGACCAGCTCGCCGAGGTTTTCGACGCGGGTCTCGTCCTGGGGGTCGTCGGAGGCCTCGAGCTCCTCGAGGTAGCCGGAGCGGGCGAGCACCGACTCGAGGATCACGTCGGCGCGCTCGTCGGCCGCGACCATCGACTGCAGCTCCTCGACCATCGCCACGAAGCCCTTGATCTGGGTCAGCGAGCGGGTGGCCAGCCCCGGCGCCTGGTCGGCCCGGCGCAGCGCCTCCCAGAACGTGATCCGCTCCCGCTCGGCGAGGGCGTTGACGCACTCGACCGCACGGTCGCCGATGCCGCGCTTGGGCACGTTGAGGATCCGGCGTAGGGAGACCTGGTCGTCGGGGTTGACCAGCATCCGCAGGTAGGCGAGCGCGTCGCGCACCTCGCGCCGCTCGTAGAAGCGCACTCCCCCGACCACCTTGTAGGGCTGGCCGGTGCGGATGAACACCTCCTCGAACACTCGGCTCTGGGAGTTGGTCCGGTAGAAGATCGCCATGTCGCCGGCCTTGGCGCCGTCGTCGGTGAGCCGGTCGATCTCCTCGGAGACGAACCTGGCCTCGTCGCGCTCGTCGTCGCCGACGTAGCCGACGATCCGGGCGCCGTCGCCGGCGTCGGACCACAGCTTCTTCGGCTTGCGGCCCTTGTTGTGGCCGATCACGGAGTTGGCGGCGGTGAGGATGGTCTGGGTAGAGCGGTAGTTCTGCTCGAGCAGGATCGAGGTCGCGTTGGGGAAGTCCTGCTCGAAGTCGAGGATGTTGCGGATGTTGGCGCCGCGGAAGGCGTAGATCGACTGGTCGGCGTCACCGACCACCATCAGCTCGGCTGGCTCGACCCGCTCCGCCGGCTCCTCGCCGGCGGCCAGCGGCTCCTCCATCTGGTCGGCGCACAGCTGGTGGATGAAGGCGTACTGCGCGTGGTTGGTGTCCTGGTACTCGTCGACCAGCACGTGCCGGAACCGCCGCCGGTAGGTCTCGCGCACCTCCGGGAAGGTCTGGAAGAGGTGCACCGTGGTCATGATCAGGTCGTCGAAGTCGAGCGCGTTGGCCTCGCGCAGCCGCCGCTGATAGAGCGTGTACGCCGCGGAGTAGGACTCCTCGAAGCCGTTCTTCGCGTCGGCGGCGGCCTCCTCGGGGTCGCGCAGCTCGTTCTTGTGGTTGGACACCCAGTGGAGCACCGCGCCCGGCTGGAACCGGCGCGGGTCGAGGTCGAGGTCCTTCAGCACCAGCGTCATCAGCCGCTTCTGGTCCTGTGCGTCGTAGATCGAGAAGTTGGACTTGTAGCCGAACTTGTCGATCTCCTTGCGCAGGATCCGCACGCAGGCGGAGTGGAAGGTGCTGACCCACATCACGCGCGCGCGGCGGCCGACCAGCTCCTCGACCCGCTCCTTCATCTCGGCCGCGGCCTTGTTGGTGAAGGTGATCGCGAGGATCGAGCCCGGGTGGGCCTTGCGCTCGGTGATCAGCCAGGCGATCCGGCGGGTCAGCACGCGGGTCTTGCCCGAGCCGGCGCCGGCCACCACGAGCAGCGGAGTGCCGGCGTGGCGGACGGCCGCCTGCTGAGGCTCGTTGAGCCCCTCGAGGAGCTCCTCGGGCGTCGGTCCGCGGCGAGTGGTGCGCGGCTCGTCGGCAGCGCGGCGTCGAAACCGGGCAGGGGGATCGGAGTACTCATGCTGCGTCCCAGCCTACGGAGCGCCGGGGACAGCGGGCGGGCCAGCCTCGGATGTTTTCCCGGGCCGATGTGCGGGCAGAAAGGTGGCCACTAGGTAGTAGCAAGCAGGAGGCAACATGGGACTGACGGGCGCGGAGCTCGGCGCAGAGCTCGGCAACATCTACAAGATGGGGAAGCAGATCCTCCCCGGGGTGGCCGACGACTTCAACTCGGCCTATCTGAACACCCCGGTCATTGCCTCGAGCAATACCCAGCGCGGCGGCGGCCTCGGGGCCGATCCCGGACCGGCGATGGACGGCCTCCTCGAGAAGCTGAACAAGGCCACCCAGGACACCGAGACCACGCTGCGCGACGTCGCGGACCGGTTGGTGTGGACCGCCAACGACTTCAAGACGACCGACACGGAGGCGATGAACGAGTTCGACCGGCGCCGGAAGGAGATCGACGGATGACCTTCGACGTCGCGGAGCTGCCCGGTCGGGCCAGCGAGCTCTACCAGGCGGCGAAGGAGGCCGGAGAGACCGTGCGCCACCCCGAGAACGGAGTGCCGCCGGAATGGTCGCTCACCGAGGGCGAGGTGACCGCCGTCTACAACGACTTCCTCGACATCCCCGCACCCGAGGACTTCGAGATGAAGGTCAAGAACCTCCTCGAGGCGATGCAGAAGCTGGCCACCGAGGGCTTCCAGGCGAACCAGTACGGCGAGGATCCGCTGAAGGCTCCGCCCGAGCCGGCCAACAGCGACCTGACGGGCGTCTCCAGTGCCGGGATCGAGATCGACGACTGGACCGGCAAGGCGGCCGACAGCTTCTTCCTGAACTACGGCCAGAACTTCGTGCCGACGACGTCGTCGCTGTTCCAGGCCTACTACCTCATGCGCCATGCCCTCAATGCGGAGGCGGCCGTGTGGCAGACCGTCCGCGAGGACCTCGATGCGTTGTCGAAGAACGCAACCGAGCAGATGCGGCACGTCGACGAGAGCACGGCCGACGACTGGAAGGCGATCCTCAAGGTCGCCGGCGCCGCAGTCGCGGTCGCGGGAGCCGTACCGAGCGGCGGGGCGTCGCTGAGTGTGGTGACCGTGATCGGTGCCGGGGTGACCGTCTCCAGCACCGGGATGGACCTCGCCACCGAGCCGGACAAGAAGGACAAGGTGAAGGTCGCGACCGGCACACCGAGAGAGCTCAGCCTCGCGAACGACAACCCCCAGACGATCCTGAACGAGCTCGTGCGTGCGCTCGGCGAGATCAAGAGGGACATCAAGTCGGCAGAGACGCAGATCGGCAACGCGGTGCAGGCCGCCGCGGACGCGATGGCCAACAACTGGAACAGCTTCTGCCTCCCCCGCCCCGCGCTGGCCGACGTACCGCGCGGGAGCGTCCACAGCCACGACAACATGGGGACGGTCTGATGTCGCAGCCGTTCGACTTCAAGCAGGCGTGGGAGGACACCGAGGTCACGACCGTCTCTCCCAACGAGCAGGTGTTCGTGACCCTGCGTGGCAACTCCTCGATCAGCGTCTCGATGCTGCCGGGCTACTACGACCGCGCGAACGCCGCGCAGATCGAGGAGCAGCTCGCCCGGACCGCACGACTGGTGTTCGTGGATCGCACCAAGGCGTTCTACGACCTCAGGTCCGCGGAGCACGGAGACACGGTCCGGCCCAGTGCGGAGTCGTTGACGCGGGAGCAGGCGGAGTTCAAGCGTCGGCGCGCGGAGCTGGCCGTCGAGGGCTCCTCCGACGACGGCGCAGTCACGGTCACGTCGGTGGGCATGACGCAGTTCGCCGTACAGATCGCTCCGGGGACGCTGACCCGGGTCGACGAGTCGAGGTTCGTCGCGGACCTCGGTCAGGCTGCGACCCGGCTGATGCACGACCAGCGCGAGAAGATGCTCGGCCTGAAGGTCGAGGTGCTCGGCGGCTGGGGCGAGGCCGGCGCGCCGGAGTGGGCTCGCTCAGGCGTGCGCTGAGGACCAGAGCACCGCGACGCAGACGTTCGCGATCGAGAGCAGCAGCAGCCCCGCCCAGAGGCCGTTGGGGATGCGCTCCTTGCGGGCGTTGGCCATCACCAGCACCAGCAGCACCAGGCCGATCACGCCCTTGACCGCGATCTTGGTGTTGTCCACGTCCTTGTCGTCAGCCTGGAGCACGCCGACCAGCGCGAGGCCGGCGAGGAAGGCGGTGCCGACGCCGTCGCGCATCGCGCCGTTGACCTTCTTCTCCCCTGGGCCGGCCTGGGCGAGCAGCCCACCGATGAGTGCCGAGAAGCCGAGGATGTGGATGACCAGCAGGATCAGGCGCAGGGTTTCCATGCGCGCACCCTACTGAGAGGTGAGCCGGTGGTCACCGGTCCAGGGCGCTGAAGTGCTGGTAGTCCTTGAGAGAGTTCCAGTCGCCGCCCCACGACCACCCGATCCTGGCGAACTCCCGCACCGCCAGGTCGTCGTCGAACACCATCCCCGGCCGGCGCCAGGTCCGGTCCAGGTAGCTGCCCGCCAGCTCCGGCAGCACCAGGTCGTCGCGGAGGTAGGGGTTCACGAACGGGTTCAGGTCGATCGCCAGCCCGTAGGCATGCGCCGACCACTGCGACTGGCCGGTCGTCGCGCGGCACACCAGCCCGACCGTGTTGTTGCCGTCGCCGGTCGGGTGCGCCTCGACATCGGCCGTGCCGGGCAGCCGCATCTCCTCGATCGGGAAGTCGGCGGCGTACAGCGCCCGGAAGACGGACACCACCCCCTCCGCCTCCGAGGCCGCGACCACGATCTCGCCGGTGTGTGCCGCGCCGTCGTAGCCCCGGAACGACACCGTCAGGTAGCGCAGCTCGTCGAGTCCGACCGGGCACTCGGGCGCCCAGGTCGTGCCCATCCGCTTGCGCAGCTCCGGGGTGATCGGGCCGATCGTCGACGCGAACCTCTTGCCAGGAGGAGGCGGCAGCAGGTCGTCGGTCGGGTAGCGCCGATCGCGGAGCGTCTTGGGCGTCGGCCGCGCGACGCCGAAGCCGTCCGGGCGCAGCGGCAGTGGCTGCGTTCCCAGCTCCCACGAGGAGTACGCCGGCTCCGGAGGCTGGCTGGTGGACTCGGCCATCGGCTCATCCTGGGGCGTCGCCGGCGATCGCTCAACGGGGTCGGAGGCAGCCGGTGGTGACGGGCTGGGCGAGGCGTCGTCACAAGCGGTCAGGACGAGAACCGCTCCCAGGAGAGCCAGACACAGCCGACGAACCACGAATCGAGAGTAGTCAGCGCTTCTTCGTCCGAGGTTTCGGTCGCACCACGAGCACGGGGCAGGGCGCGTAGTGCTGCACCCGCTGAGCCGTGCTGCCGACCAGCACCGACTCACTGAGCCCGCGCGAGCCGCTGGCCACGACGACGAGGCCGGCGGAGAGTGAACGGGCGGCCTTGATCAGCTCATTGGCCGGCGATCCGCTACGGACGCGCCGGTGCACCTTCGGACCCCAGTCGTCGAACTCACTGGCGACCACGTCGACCGCGCTCTCGGCTGCGCTGCGGAAGCTGAGCGACTGCGCGTCCGCCTGGCGCTTGTCGACCGGGGACAGCTCGTCGGCGAACGACACCGAGGCGAGCGGGCGGATGACCGCGATGACCGAGACATCGCTGATCTTGGCGGGGTCGGCGAAGGACTTCAGGTGACGAGCGGCCACCAGTGACTGCTTCGACCCGTCCGTGGCGACGATGACATGCATGTCAGACCCCTTCCGCTTCGTCCGCGGCAGGACGTGGCGTGCGGCTGCCGAAGACCTGCTCGATGACGTACAGGACCAGGCCAACCGCCAGGAGACCGCCGCACCAGTAGAGCGAGGTGTAGTCGTCGTAGATCGAGAAGGCGAGGATCGCCAGGTTGCCGACCAGACCGACGAACAGGAGCGGGGTGTTGGCGTGGAACGTCTTCTCGTCCTCGTCCTGCCCACGCAGCTTCAGGCAGGCCACGATCACCAAGGCGTAGATGAACAGCAGGAACACCACCGTCACCGTTGCGAGCCGGCCGACCAGGGTCTCGCCTTCGACCGAGGGTGCCAGGGTGCCGATCACGATCAGCGCGGCCACGACGAGGCCACTGAAGATCAGGCCCACCCAGGGGCTGCGCCGGGTGGCGTGGATCTTGCTGAACATCCCGGGTACGACGTCCTCGTTGGCCATGCCGTAGAGGATCCGCGGCTGGGTCACGACCGTGACCAGGGTGGTGTTGGTGATCGCGATCAACGCGATCACCGAGAAGAGCGTCGTCATGAAGTCGGTCGAGATCGGCAGGATCCCGGCCTCGACCACTTCCAGGAGGGCTGCGGGGGACTCCGCCAGCGTGTCGGTCGGCACCGTCAGCGCCGCTGCCATCGACACCAGGACGTAGACGACGCCGGCCACGACCATGCCGCCGACCAGCGACCGGGGAAACGCCTTGTGCGGGTCGATCGTCTCCTCGGCGACGTTGGCGGTGTTCTCGAAGCCGGTCATGGCGAAGAACGAGAACGCGATGCCAGCCAGAACGGCCAGTGCCGGGTTGCCGTAGTCACCGGAGACATCGAACTCGACGAGGGTGCCGAAGTCGGCGTTGCCCTGAGCGATGAACCAGATGCCGATGATCAGCACGATGATCAGGCCGGCCACCTCGACGAACGTCATCACCATGTTCATGACCACCGACTCGGTGATGCCGATGAAGTTGACGATCACCAGCAACAGCAGGAAGACCAGCGACACCATCAGCGCCGGCGGCGCATCCCAGAGAGTGGCGAAGTAGTCGGAGAAGCCGGACGCCAGCGACCCGGTGGCCGCGAAGCTTGCGGCCAGGAACGACACGGTGATCAGGAACGTCAGTGGTGTATTGCGGAACGCCTTGTTGACGTAGAGCGCGGCCCCCGCGGCCTGGGGATACTTCGTGACCAGCTCGGCGTACGCCGACCCGGTGATGGCGGCGACGGTCACACCGAGGGCGAAGGCGATCCAGAACGCTCCCCCCACGGCTGCCGCAACCAGGCCGATCAGGACGTAGATGCCGGAGCCGAGGACGTCACCGAGGGTGTAGAAGAAGAGCTGCCGGCCGGTGATGGAGCGTCTGAGTCCCCCGTCGTCTGTCTCGTCTACGGGCCGGGTG
The DNA here is from genome assembly GCA_963769475.1 of uncultured Actinomycetota bacterium. Classification (GTDB taxonomy): domain Bacteria; phylum Actinomycetota; class Actinomycetes; order Propionibacteriales; family Nocardioidaceae; genus Nocardioides. The sequence continues at coordinate 35,890 of CAVYLX010000017.1, forward strand.
TCGATGGCTTCACTCATGGCAGAGGCCTTCCAGGACGGGTGCGCCCGCAGTACCCACTTCGGCCACCACCAAACGGGTGATACCTTAAGTGAAGTAATCGACTGTACTAACTCATTTACCGTTCGGGAGGACCACCATGACCACCGTCGACATCGACCGCCAGCACGTCACCGACCCCGTCGTCCACCGCCTCGGCGGCAGGATCGGCGCCCGCATCGACGGGCTGGAGCTCTCGGGCGACCTCGCGCCGATCCAGGTCGAAAAGCTTCGTGCGGCCATCCTCGAGCACAAGGTCGTCTTCCTGCGCGGCCAGCACCACCTCGACGACGAGCAGCACCGCGCGTTCGCCCAGCTGCTCGGCCCGCTCACCACCGCGCACCCGACCGTCAACACCGGCAGCGCGCACGTGCTCGCTCTCACCGCCAACCGGGGCATGGCGGCCAACAGCTGGCACACCGACGTGACGTTCGTCGACGCCCCGCCGGCGTTCTCGGTGCTGCGCGGCCACACGATCCCGGACTACGGCGGCAACACGATCTGGGCCAACACGGCCGCGGCGTACAGCACGCTGCCGGAGGCGCTGCGCGCGCTGGTCGACTCGCTGTGGGCGGTGCACTCCAACCAGTACGACTACGCCGAGCACACGGAGAACGGCGTGCCGCCAGGAGGAGGCCGACGCGAACTTCACCCGCACCGACTTCCAGCGGACGGTCTTCGAGACCGAGCACCCGGTCGTCCGCGTCCACCCGGAGACCGGCGAGCGGTCGCTCGTGCTCGGGCACTTCGTGAAGAGGTTCACCGGCCTCAACGAGCAGGAGTCGTCGGTGGTCTTCAACCTGCTGCAGTCGCGGGTCACCCGCCCCGAGAACACGATCCGCTGGACCTGGCAGCAGGGCGACGTCGCGATCTGGGACAACCGGGCCACCCAGCACTACGCCGTCGCCGACTTCGACCACCAGCGCCGCGAGGTACGCCGGGTGACGGTCGCCGGCGACGTACCGGTTGCCCTGGACGGCCGCCGCAGCGTGGCCATCAAGGGCGACTCGGCGGAGTACCTCAACCTCGACTCGCTGATCAGCTGAGCCCCGGCCAGAGGCTCAGAGGAGGCGGCGGTCGGAGGCCCAGCGGGTCAGCTCGTGTCGTGAGGAGAGCTGCAGCTTGCGCAGCACCGACGACATGTGGGTCTCCACGGTCTTGATGGAGATGAACAGCTCCTTGGCCACTTCCTTGTAGGCGTAGCCGCGGGCGATCAGGCGCATCACCTCGCGCTCGCGCTCCGTGAGCCGGTCGAGGTCCTCGTCGACCGCGGCTACGTCGATGGAGCCGGCGAAGGCGTCCAGCACGAAGCCGGCCAGCCGGGGCGAGAAGACCGCGTCGCCGTCGGAGACCCGGCGGATGGCGGAGACCAGCTCGGGGCCGGTGATGGTCTTGGTGACGTAGCCGCGGGCGCCGCCGCGGATCGTGCCGATCACGTCCTCCGCAGCATCACTCACCGAGAGCGCGAGGAACTGCGTGTCCGGCGACTGGGCCCGCCTCATCACCTCGACGCCTCCCCCGCCGGGCAGGTGCACGTCGAGGAGTACGACGTCGGGCTGGTGCAGCGCGACCGCCGCGACGGCCTCGTCGACATCGGCCGCCTCGGCCTTGACGTCCACGACGCCGGCGCCGATCGTGGCCAGCTCGCCGCGCACGCCGCTGCGGAACATGGCGTGGTCGTCGACGATCACCACCGAGATGAGCTTCGGGTCGTTCACTGGGTCTCCTCACGGGGCAGGTGCAGCCGCACCTCGGTGCCCTCGCCGATGGTGGTCTTGATCTCGGCGGTTCCGCCGTGTCGCTGCATGCGGTCGATGATGCTGTGCCGGACGCCGTAGCGGTCCTCCGGAGTGGCCTCGGGGTCGAACCCGCGGCCGCGGTCGCGTACGAAGACGTCGACCGCGGAGTCCCCGATCTCGGCGTACACGTCGACGCGGGGAGTGCCTGCGTGCTTGGCCGCGTTGCTCAGCGCCTCGCGGGTGGCCGCCACGATCGGGCGCAGCGTGTCGTTCATGTCGCAGTCGCCGACGCTCACCACGTCGACGGAGATGCCGTGGGTGTCCTCGACCTGGGCCGCGACCCCGCGCAGGGCGCTGGCGACCGAACGCTCGTCGGTGGCCTCGCCGGCGAACAGCCACGAGCGCAGGTCGCGCTCCTGGGCCCGGGCCAGGCGGGCCACGGTCGCGGCGTCGCCCGAGCTCTTCTGGATCAGGGCGAGGGTCTGCAGGACGGAGTCGTGCAGGTGGGCGGCCACGTCGGCCCGCTCCTGGGTGCGCACCCGCTCCTCGCGCTCGGCGGTCAGGTCGGAGGCGAGCCGGAAGACCCACGGGCCGACCACGATGCCGATGCCGATGATGCCGAGACCCCCGGCGATCAGGGCCGTGCGCGCGGTCTCGATCGAGCCGTCGCCGAAGCCGACGATGAAGATCGCCGACAGGAGCAGCCCCACGCCGGCCGCGATCCGGGCGTAGTCGGCCCAGCCGCCACCGCCGAAGACCAGGCGCGCGGGGTTGATCCGACCGGAGCTGTCGACCCAGCGCTCGCGCTGCGCCTCGTCGGCCTGTCGCCACAGCAGCGAGATGCCGACGACGGCGAACACGACCGGCCAGAGCAGGGCGCCACCGCCGAAGATCGCCTGCAGCAGGGCCAGCACGCCGACCCCGAGCACGGTGAGCGTGATCAGCGGCCCCGAGTCGGTCAGCCGGCGGATCCGGCCCGGTCGACGCCCGCCGCGGCGCGCGCTCTCCAGGCCGGGGGCCTCGCGGTCGAACTGTCCCTCGGCCGGCAGGAACATCCAGAGGCCGGCGTACAAGGCGGCACCGAGGCCGCCGAGAGCGGTGCCCAGCACGAAGACGATCCGCACCCACAGCACCGGCACGGCCAGGTGCCGGGCAAGGCCGGACGCCACGCCGCCGACGATCGGCTCGTGGATGTCGCGGGTCGCGCGGCGGTACTGGTGGCCCGGCGGGGCCTGCACGGTGGTCATGTGGCCTCAATCGTCACACAGCAGAGGGCTCCGCCCCATGAGGGCCGACCCCGGCCTGACCCTGACGCCGGAGACCCCGAATCGCCGCAGGACCAGGGTCGTCCCCGATGGTGTCAGCGGCCCGGAGCGACCACTGTGGAGCCATGACCACCACACCACCAGAAGCACCGTCGGGACCTGCGGGCCCCGGCCCCGGCCCTGACGACGGCCCCCGCGTCACCGGCGAGGAGATGCGCGACCTCGGTCGCCTCCGCCGCTCGACCTTCGACCGCAAGATCGCGGGCGTCGCCAGCGGGATCGCTCGCCACTTCGACATCGACCCGGTCATCGTCCGGGTGGTCTTCGTGGTGCTGGTCTTCTTCGGCGGCGCCGGCCTCATCATCTACGGCGCCTGCTGGCTGCTGGTGCCGGAGGACGGCCGCCCCGACGCCAAGCTGCACCTCGACGACCGGAGCCGCACCGTGGCCCTCGTGCTCGTCGGCAGCCTGGCGTTCCTGGCGCTGCTCGGCGACTCGTGGGGTGGCTGGGGCTTCCCGTGGCCGCTCGCGATCATCGGCCTGATCATCTTCGTCGTGGTGAGTGCGCGCGGCTCGCGTACGCCCTCCCCGCCCCTTCCCAATCCGTACGCCGCGGCTCCGCCCACCTACCCCCCGACGTACGCCGCGGCCGTCCAGCGCGAGCGCAGCAACCCGCGCAAGCGCGGGCCGATCCTGTTCTGGTACACCATGGGCCTGATCGCCCTGGGGCTCAGCACCCTGGCCATCGCCGATGCGGCCGGAGCAGACATCACCGACTCCGCCTACCCGGCGCTCACCCTCGCCGTGACCGGCGTGATGCTGACCGTCGGAGCGTTCTACGGCCGGGCCGGGGGCCTGATCCTCGCCGGTCTGGTCGCGACCGTCGGCACCGCCGGTGCGACCGCGGCCGACGACTGGGACTTCGGCCAGGTCGACCAGCGGCCCCTGAGCGCCGCGTCGCTCGACTCCCGCTACGAGCTGACCGCCGGCGAGATCAAGCTCGACCTCACCGACATCGAGGACATCGAGGCGCTCGACGGCCGCACGCTCGAGCTGGACGTCCACTTCGGCCACATCGAGGTGCTGCTGCCCGCGGGGCTGGACGCGAACGTCGAGGCGAACCTCGAGGGTGACGGCCAGACGAAGCTGTTCGGCAGCACCCACAGCGACTCGGCCGACACGACGTACGTCGGCACCCCCGGCGGACCCGTCCTGAACATCGACGCCGAGGTCGTCTTCGGCGAGATCGAGATCGACAGCGCAGAGAGGTCCAACTGATGAGCGACACCACCATCCCCATGCAGCAGCAACACCCCGCCGAGCCGGCCCCCGACAGCGGACGCCACCCGATCAACGTGGGTCACCTCGTGATGGGCGTCGCGTTCCTGGGCCTCACCGTCGTGTGGGCGCTGGTCGCCTCCGACACCGTCGAGGGATCCGACATCCGCTGGCTGATGCCCATCCCGTGGGTCGCCGCCGGTATCGCCGGAGTGCTCGCCACCGTGATCCCCGCCCGGCGCAACCGGGCCCTGAGCCAGAGCGGCTGGGTCACCCCGACCGAGACCGCTGACACCACTGAGACCACAGACACACCGAGACCACCGAGAACACTCCCGAGGAGAACCGATGACCACCCAGACATACAAGCGCCTGACCCGCAATTCCGACGACAAGATGATCGGCGGGGTCTGCTCCGGGGTCGCCGACTACTTCGGCATCGACGTGACCCTGGTCCGGGTGCTCACCGTGGTCGGCGCGATCTTCGGGCTCGGCAGTCTCCTGGTCGCCTACGTGGTGGCCTGGATCCTGATCCCCCAGCGCTGACCTGCTAGCGACCTACTTGCTGTCCCAGGGCCCGTTCATGGCGCCGCGGCTGGCGTCGTGCACCTCGGGCCACTGCCCGTTCGGGCAGGCCGTTGGTGCCGTACGCCGCGTCGAGACCGTCCCAGTCACCGCCGGAGTCGATCTCGAGCTCGGCGACGTAGGTGCCGTAGTCGGTGAGGATCGTGCTGGCGTTGCTCAGCACCGCACCGATCAGCTTGGTGGCCGGGCCGGCCTCGAAGGTCGGCGCGTTGCCGATGTCGCCCAGGTCGCCGGCCACGTTGATGAAGTCGGCGGTGGCCTGGGCGATGTTGTTGATCTGGGCCAGCCACTGCTTGACCAGCCGCTCGCTGCACTTGTCCATCAGGTCGGCGCCGGTGATCAGCTGCCGGCCCAGGCCGGTGACGGCGGCGGTCTGCTGGGTGTTGACCTCCATGAAGGCGAAGAACGCCCGCCCGTCCCAGCTCCCCCGCAGGATGCTCGCGGTGGAGCTGAGGTCGTTGGTGTGGATGCCGAGGGTCCGGGCGGCGTCGCGGTAGTCGCTGGAGATCTCCGACATCTGCAGCGGGTCCCCGATCATCGCGCCGATCGCCTCGCGGATGCCGCCGACCGTGCTGTCCCACTTCTCGCGGACCTCGTCGCACGCGGCCTCGAACTTCTCCTCCAGCTCGTTGCCCGTCAGCCCGCCGATGATGCCGCCGGCGATCGTGCCCAGCGGCCCGAACACCGAACCAGCGGCGGCGCCGCCGAGCACGCCGGCCTCGGTGAGGTGGTCGTTGACGAAGTTGGCCATCTTCTCGAGGAAGTCGCCGATCGCGCCGGAGAGGTCCTCGATGGCGTCGTTGACCTGGGTCAGGAAGACCTCAGGGTCTTTCGTCTCTTCGGCCATCAGTCCATCACCCTCTTGTAGTCGCGGAAGTTCTCGCCGGTCGTCGTGTCGGTGTCGGAGAAGTCGTTGGCGACCTCGACCAGACCGTTGGCGACCAGCCCGGTGATCACGTGGCCGTCCCAGGCCGCGTCGCAGGCCTTCTGGTTGAAGGCGTCGTGGAGCCGGCCGACCGTGTAGAGCGTGTCGGCCATGCCGAAGATCCCGGGCAGTCCCCACCCGGTCTCGCACTTCATCCGCACGTCGACCATGTCGCCCGACAGCTCGTCCCACTCCTTGGAGGCGTTGACAAGGTCCTGGGCCTGGACGGAGAAACCACCACTGGGGGCATGCGGCTCACCGGCACCGGCCGGGAGCTCGGGCTCCTCCCACCGTCCGTCGCGGCCATCGCCATATCCCTCGTCAGGAATCATTGGTCTCTCCTTCCTCGTAGGCCGCGTTGAAGGCCTCCTTCAACACGAACCGCAGCAGCTGCGGGGTGGTCGTCCGCAGCCACGCTGCGTCGACGTCGAGCTCGGCGAGGCCGTTGGTACGCCGGATGCCGACCGTCAGCTCTCCCTTGCGGGAGGTGCCGTGGAAGACCCGGTCGCGACCGGCGACCTCGAGGGTGCGGGGCCGCGGGGTGACCGGGCCCTGCGGACGGGTGATGGGCAGTGGCTTCGCGATCTTCGGGCGCCACGATCCGGCGGCGGCCGGCCAGCAGGTCCTCACCCCGGCGGACCGCCTCCGGGTCGATGGGGCCGCGTTCGTTGGCGTTGGTCACGAGGCGGGTCAGCTCGGCGCTCGAGTACGCCTCCTTGAGGGTCTGCACCAAGGTCGGGACCTCGCGGAGCTGGTCGTCGAGACGAAGCACGCGCACGTCGGTCACCCACCCGGTGGCGTCGATCCGGATCGCGATCGCGCCGCGGATCTCGGCTCCCCAGGTCTCGTGCTCGATGACGTACCTGGCGTCGCCGTAGCGCTTGCGCAGGTAGTCCAGTCGCTGGCGACCGGTAGGTGTCAGCAGGGTCTGCTCGGACATCGGCAATCCTCCTCGAGAACGTGTGCTCGCCTCATCCCCTGGCCCACCACGAACAAACCCGGATTGGAGTACGGATACCGGTTTATTCGGGCCGCGACCTGGGAAGCGCGAGCCGTGGTCGACGATGGGGTCATGGATCTTCCGAGCTTCGAGACCCTCACGTCCCTCCCGGTGGCCGACCATCCCGAGCTGCTCGCCCCGCCCGTGGTGGCCGCGCTCGGCAGCCTGGCCGTCGAGCCACGAGGTGGCCGTGGTCGAGATCGACCCCGAGCTCGCCGACACCGCCGCGATGAGCGAGGCCTACGACGTACCGATGTCCGCCGGCGCCAACTGCGTGATCGTCGCCGGGCGCCGCGACGGCGTGGAGCGGATCGCGGCCTGCGTGGTGCGCGCCGACACCCGCGCCGACGTCAACAACCGGGTCAAGCGGCTGCTCGACGTGCGCAAGGCGTCGTTCCTGTCGATGGACCGGGCCGTCGAGGAGTCCGCCATGGAGTACGGCGGGATCACCCCCGTCGGCCTGCCCAGCGAGTGGCGGCTCCTGGTCGACGCCCGGGTGACCGAGATCGACGTGGCGATCATCGGCTCCGGCGTACGCCGCTCCAAGCTGCTGCTGCCCGGCCGGCTCCTCGCCGAGCTGCCAGGGGCCGAGGTCGTGGACGACCTGGCCACCTGAGACGGAGGATGGAGCCATGGCCCGCGACGAGAGCGACGAGCAACAGGCAGACCGCAAGTTCGCGGACATCCTCCAGGAGCTGCGGGTCATGCAGACCGGCGTACAGCTCACCGCCGGCTTCCTGCTGACGCTGCCGTTCCAGAGCCGGTTCGCGGACCTCGACGACGTGCAGCGCACGACGTACCTGGTGCTGGTGCTGCTGGCGGGGGTGACCACCGCCGTGGTGCTCACCCCGGTGGCCGTGCACCGGCGGCTCTCCGGCCACCACGTGAAGGCCCAGGTCGTGCAGGCGGCGCACCGTGATGGCGCGGACGGCGCTGGCGTGCGTCGCCGTGCTGGTGGTCGGCGTGATCTGGTTCGTCTTCGACGTCGTGGTCGACCGTGGCGAGGCCATCGTCGTCGCTGCCGTGATGGCGCTGATCGCCCTCGTGCTGCTCGTTGCCTTCCCCTTCCGGATCCACTCCGATGCGTAGGCGGGCCACCGGCCCGCTGGGGGTGCTCCTCGTCGTGGCGCTGCTGGCCGGCTGCAGCGACGACGGCGGCACCGACCCCGCCACGGCACCCGACTCGTCCCCGCCGTCGGACACGGCGGTCCCGACGCTGAGCCCGCTGCCCTACCCCGAGGACCCGCCCCCGAGCGGCAAGCTGATCGGCGACATGCGGCAGTCGTCGATCGACGTGGCCCTGGGCCGGATGCAGGTCTGGATCGACAACGACACGACCCACGACGTCACGCCGACCCGGATCGTCTACCGCGACCCACGGCTCGCGAAGCCGCTCATCGGCGACAACCTGCGCACCAACCCGGCGCAGTCCGAGCGCGGCTACTACCTCTACCTGCCGGCCGAGCCGCCCTGCGCCGACGTACCGGGGAAGGCCGAGAGCGGCACGCTCGAGGTGGCGTACGCCGGCAAGGTCGACCGGATCCCGGTCACCGACCCGACCGACGTGGTCGGCCGCTTCCTCACCGGGCGCTGCGAGGAGCTGGCTCTGGCCGCGGTGGCCGACGTGCGCTGGAGCGACGAGGTGCCCGACGACGGCTCGGGCGAGGGCGCGGTCGGCACCCTGACGCTGCTGATCACGCCCACCGGCGTGCGCGGCCACGAGCTGGTGATCGACCACATCTCCGGGTCACACCTGCTCAACTCCTCCGAGGGTCCTGCGGCGTGGGCGCCGAAGCTGCGCATCGCCGGCGACGACCCGCCGACCGAGATCGAGCTGCCGGTCAAGCCGTCACGATGCGACGTGCACGCGTTCCTCGAGGGCGGCGGGGCGACGGCGTTCCGGGTGGCCTTCGTGCTCGACGGCAAGCCCGGCGAGATCGTGGTCCGGATGAGCCCCGACGGCATGGGCAACGCACTCGGCTTCGCGAAGGACTCCTGCGGGCTCTAAATCGGTCGCTGGAGGAGCCTCCGGCTTCGTAGAGTGGGGCCAGTGCAGCGACTCCCTCTCGACCACCCAGGGATCGCCGATCACCGTTCACCCGGACGGTTCCTCTGGTGGCTCGCCCGACAGCAGTGGCGGACCCTCGCCGGCGGCATGGCCTTCGGCATCATCTGGATGAGCAGCCAGGCGGTCATGCCGTTCGTGATCGGGCGCGCGATCGACCGCGGCGTCGCGGACAAGGACGGCGGGCAGCTGGTCTTCTACGCGAGCCTGATGCTCGCGATCGGCCTGGTGCAGGCCGTCACCGGCATCATGCGCCACCGGTTCGCGGTCACCAACTGGCTGGTCGCGGCGTACCGCACCGTGCAGCTGGTCGGCCGCCAGACCGTCGAGCTCGGCGGCACCCTGTCCAGAAAGGTGTCGACCGGCGAGGTGGTCACGATCGGCACGAGCGACATCTCCCACCTCGGCCAGGTGATGGACGTGTCGGCGCGCTTCGCGGGTGCCATCGTCTCGTTCCTGCTGGTCGCCGTGATCCTGCTCCAGACCTCGGTGACCCTCGGGCTGGTCGTGCTGCTCGGCGTACCTGCCCTGATGCTGTTGGTGGGTCCCCTGCTCGCGCCGCTCCAGCTGCGCAGCGATCGCCAGCGCGCGCTGATGGGCGACCTCTCCAACACCGCCAGCGACATCGTCGGCGGCCTCCGGGTGCTGCGCGGCATCGGCGGCGAGGACGTCTTCCACGAGCGCTACCGCCGCGAGTCGCAGGCCACCCGCAAGGCCGGCGTCGAGGTGGCCAAGCTGCAGTCGGTGCTGGACGCGCTCCAGGTCTTCCTGCCCGGCGTCTTCGTGGTCGTGATCGTGTGGCTGGGCGCGCGCTCGGCCGTCGCCGGTGACATCTCTGCCGGTGAGCTGGTGGCCTTCTACGGCTACTCGGCGTTCCTGATGATCCCGCTGCGGACCGCGACCGAGTACGCCAACAAGCTGATCCGCGGACGGGTCTCGGCCAAGCGGGTCTGCCGGGTGCTGGCCCTCGACGCCGACTGGACCGACCCCGACCAGCCGGCCAGCCCCGCCGCCGCCGATGTCGGAGCTGGTCGACGCCCGCACCGGCCTGCGGATCCGGCCCGGCACGATCACGGCCATCGTCAGCGAGCAGCCCGACGAGTCGGCCGCGCTGGCCGACCGGCTCGGCATGTGTGCCCCCGAGCCGGACGACGACGTCACCCTGGGCGGGGTGGCGCTCTCGGCCCTGACCCGCGAGGAGGTACGCCGCCGGATCGTCGTCTCCGACACCGGCGCCGCGCTCTTCTCCGGACGCCTGGTCGACAGCCTCGACGTCACCGGTCGGGGTGGCGGCGGCGTACTCGACCGCGCGATGGACACCGCATCGGCCGACGACATCCTCGACCCGCTGCCCGAGGGCCTGGACACGATCGTGGCCGAGCGCGGCCGCACCTTCTCGGGCGGCCAGCGGCAGCGGCTGGTGCTGGTCCGGGCGCTCACGAGCGACCCCGAGATCCTGGTCCTGGTCGAGCCCACGTCGGCCGTCGACGCCCACACCGAGGCGCGGATCGCCGCCCGCCTGCGCAGCCACCGCGCCGGCCGGACCACGGTCGTGACCTCGACCAGCCCGCTGATGCTCGACGCCGTCGACGAGGTCGCGCTGCTGCGCGACGGACGGATCGTCGCGACCGGCACCCACGCCGAGCTGCTGGAGTCGTCTCCGGAGTACCGCTACGTGGTCACCCGGGAGGTCGAAGTCGGATGACCGACACCAGCCTCCCCATCGCCGGCGGCCCCGCGCTGCGCTCCTACGTCCGGCGGCTGGCCAAGCGCCACCCGCGGATGCTGTGGAGTGCCGTGCTGCTCCACGGCCTGGCCGCGGTCGCCGCCCTCGCGGCTCCGCGACTGCTCGGTGACCTGGTCGAGTCGGTGGAGACCGGCACCACGACCGGGCACGTCGACCGGCTGATCATGGTGCTGGCGGGGTTCCTGCTGCTCCAGACCGTGCTCACCCGCTACGCCCGCTACATCAGCCAGGTGCTCGGCGAGCTCGTGCTCGCCGAGCTGCGCGAGGACTTCGTCGGCAACGCGCTGGCGCTTCCGGTCGGCGTCGTGGAGTCGGCCGGCTCCGGCGACCTGCTGACCCGCACCAACCGCGACGTCGAACAGCTCGGGTGGTCGGTGCGCTGGGCGCTGCCCGAATGGGCGATCGCCGTGGTCACCGCGATCCTGACCTTCGCGGCGGCGCTGAGCGTCGGCTGGTGGGTGGCGCTGCCGTGCCTGCTCGGCGTACCTCCACTGGTGATCGGGCTGCGCTGGTACCTCGCCCGCGCCAAGGCCGGCTACCTGCGCGAGAGCGCGTCGTACTCCCAGATCAACGCCACGCTCACCGAGACCGTCGAGGGCGCCCGCACCGTCGAGGCGCTGGGTCTCGGGCAGGAGCGGCTCGAGGCGATCGACCGGGACATCAAGGGGTCCTACGACGCGGAGCGCTACACGCTCTACCTGCGCACGGTCTTCTTCCCGAGCATGGAGATCAGCTACCTGATCCCGACCGTGTGCACGCTGCTGTTCGGCGGCTACCTCTACACCCAGGGGCAGGTGTCGCTCGGCGACGTCACCGCGGCCACGCTCTACGTGCAGATGCTGATCGACCCGGTCGACCGGATCATCTCGATCCTCGACGAGCTGCAGATGGGCGCCGCGTCACTGGCCCGGCTGCTCGGCGTCGCGGAGGTGCCCGACGACCGCGAGGTCTCCGGCGCGCAGCCGCTCAACGAGAAGCTCGAGGCCGAGGACGTGCGGTTCGCGTACGTCGAAGGCCGCGACGTACTCCACGGCATCGATCTCGACGTCGGCGTCGGTGAGCGGATCGCGATGGTCGGGCCGTCCGGGGCCGGCAAGTCGACCCTGGGCCGGCTGCTCGCGGGCATCCACCCACCGCGCACCGGCTCGGTCACGGTCGGCGGGGTCGGGCTCGTGGAGCTGCCGCTCGGCGACCTGCGCGGCCACGTCGCTCTCGTCACCCAGGAGCACCACGTCTTCGTCGGCACCATCCGCGAGAACCTGGCGTTGGCCGCGCCTCCGGGCGCCGGTGAGTCCGAGATCCGGTCGGCCCTGGATGCGGTCGACGCCCTCGACTGGGTCGACTCGCTGCCCGACGGGATCGACACCGTCGTGGGATCCGGCGGACGCTCGGTCACCGCTGCCCAGGCCCAGCAGATCGCGCTGGCGCGGCTGGTGCTGGCCGACCCGCACACCCTGGTGCTCGACGAGGCAACCTCGCTCATCGACCCGCGGGCGGCGCGCCACCTGGAGCGGTCACTGGCCGCGGTGCTCCACGGCCGCACCGTGATCGCGATCGCCCACCGCCTCTTCTCGGCGCACGACGCCGACCGGGTGGCCGTGGTCGAGGACGGCGTGATCTCTGAGTTCGGCTCCCACGACGACCTGGTCGCTGCTGGTGGGTCCTACGCCAAGCTCTGGGACTCGTGGAACGGGCGGCACTGACGCTTCATCACGGTATGCAGGGAAAGCGCCGCATCCCATGGTGAATTCACCGTGGGAAGCGCAGGTTCGGCTACATACCGTGATGAAGCAGCAACGATCCGCTCAGTGATCGAGGCCGGAGATCCGGACGCCCGAGTGCACCTTGTACTTGCGGTTGATCGAGATCAGTACGGCGGTGAACGGCTCGAGCTGGCGGGCCAGGCGGAGCTTGCCGGCGTCGATGCCGACGTTGCCGGTGACGGACGCAGCGAGCTCCATCGCGACCTCCTTGGCCTCGACCACGTCGCCGACGACCAGGACATCCTCGTCGAGGTACTCGTCGTCGCCCCACAGGCCGACGGCCGACACGTTGTGGAAGGCACCGACCACGGTCGCCTCGGGGGCGAGCCGTTGAGCCGACTCGGCGGCCGAGCCCTCGCCGCCGTCGATCACCTGGCCGTGGGCGCCGCGCTTGTCGAAGGCGAGCGGGTTGACGCAGGAGATGACGATCTTCCCGGCCAGCGGGAGGGTGGCAACGAGCTCGTCGTGGCCGTCGTACGGCACCGCGAGCAGGACCACGTCGGCGTCGGCGCACGCGTCGGCGTTGGCCGCGCCGGTCACCTCACCCGCACCGGAGACGCCGGCCAGCCGCTCGGTGACCTCGGCCGCCACGGGCACGGCCTTCTCGGCCGCGCGCGAGCCGAGCACGACGGAGTGTCCGTGCTTGGCGAAGCGGTAGCCCAGACCCTTGCCCTGGGGCCCGGTACCGCCCATCACGGCAATCCGGTACGTCGTCACGATCAGCTCCTCGTTTGGGTGGAACGGCACAGGTCAGCGATGATCCCAGAGGTGGGCGTTGTCCCTCGGAACGCACCCACGGGTTGGTATCTTCAGGACCGGACACGAGACGCAAGTGATGGGGCATGGGGCGAGACATCCGGGGTGACATCCAAGGGCTGCGTGCCCTCGCCGTACTGACGGTGATCGCGGGGCACGCCGGCCTGCCGTTCCTGCCCGGAGGCTTCGTCGGGGTCGACGTCTTCTTCGTGATCTCCGGCTTCCTGATCTCCAGCCTGCTGTTCCGCGAGGTGCTCGGCAGCGGCCGGTTCTCGCTGACCGCGTTCTACGCGCGACGGGCCCGCCGGATCCTGCCGGCGGCCACCCTCGTCACCGTGGTCACGGTCATCGCCTCGATGGTCGTGCTCAGCCTCGTCGACGCCCGCCAGGTGGTGCTCGACGCGGTGTGGTCGGCGCTGTTCGTGGCCAACATCAACTTCGCCCAGCAGGACATCTCCTACTTCTCCCAGGGCAGCGGCGTCTCCCCGATGCAGCACTACTGGTCGCTCGCGGTCGAGGAGCAGTTCTACGTCGTCTGGCCGCTGCTGCTCCTGCTGTGTCTCGGCCTGGTCAAGCTGGCCCGGCGCGGCCGCCCCGACCAGCGCCGGCTCCCGCGCCGCGCGGTCTTCGCGATGCTGCTCGCGGTCACCGCGGCGTCGTTCACGTGGTCGGTCGTGCAGACCGCGGCGGAGCCCGCGGCGGCGTACTTCTCCACGTTGACCCGGGCCTGGGAGCTCGGCCTCGGCGCGATGATCGCCCTGGCCTCCCCAGCGCTGCTCAAGCGGATCGGGCGCAAGGGTGGCTCGGTGCTGGCCGTGCTCGGCCTCGGCGCGATCGTGGCAGCGTGCATCGGCTTCACGTCCGAGACCGCCTTCCCGGGGTACGCCGCCGCGTTGCCGGTCGTGGGCACGGCACTGCTCCTGCTGGCCGGCGCCGGCCAGGAGGCACCGGTCACCTGGCCGCTGCTGGACAACCCGGTGATGCGGACCATCGGCGACTGGTCCTACTCCCTCTACCTCTGGCACTGGCCCGCCCTGATCCTCACCGAGCGTGCGCTCGCCCGGTCGCTGACGCCGCTGGAGACGACCGCCGCGATCGGGGCGACGTTCGCGCTGTCGTACGCCACCTACCGCTTCGTGGAGACGCCGTTCCGGACCGGGCGGCCGGCCAAGGCGCTGCGGGTGCCGCGGGCGCTCATCCTGTACCCCGCGACGATGACCCTGGTCGTGCTGACCTGCGCCGCGGCGTGGGGATGGACCGGCTACCAGGGTGGCGAGCACGGCAACAACCCGGCCATCGCCGTCGCTGCTTCTTCGACGGACGACGACGAGGACCACCACGCGGGTGCCGTCGACCTGGTGCGCGCGTCGGTCGACGCTGCCCGCAGGGATCAAGCCGTGCCGAGCGACCTGACCCCCAACCTGCTCGACATCCGCGACAGCGTCGCCGACGTCGGCGACTGCGACTACGAGCAGGACGTCCGGCTGCTCTGCCTGCGAGGCGACCCGGACGCCTCGCGCACGGTGGTCGTGATCGGCGACTCCCATGCCCGGGCCTGGATCCCGGCGTTCGACGTGATCAGCGACGATGCCGGCTGGCGGGCCTACTACCTGGTCAAGCCCCAGTGCACCGCCGCCCACGTGACCGTGGCCCCGCTCGGCGAGGACCGGCCGTTCACCGAGTGCGACGACTTCCAGGACTGGGTGATCGACCAGGTCGACGCGATCGATCCCGACCTCGTGGTGGTGGCGTCGTCGCCGCCCGTCAACGGTGTCTACGAAGGCGACCAGCGCTACGAGGACGTCGACGCCGTTGCCGACCTCCTGTCCGACGGCTACGAGGACCTGTTCCGCGAGCTCGACGCGTCCGCCGAGCGGGTCGTGCTCCTGCGCGACGTACCGAAGCGGTCCGACGACCCCGGCACCTGCCTGAGCCAGGGCGACTCGTCCCTGCGCGAGTGCATGTTCGAGCCCGAGGAGCGCTCCAAGGTCCTCGCCGACGTCGCGGTCGCAGCGGCTCGCTCGACCGGCACCGAGGTCGTCGACCCGACGCCGTGGATCTGCTACCTGGACGACTGTCCCGTCGTGATCGGCGGCACGCTCTCCTACCGCGACACCGAC
Source organism: uncultured Actinomycetota bacterium (assembly GCA_963769475.1). Classification (GTDB taxonomy): domain Bacteria; phylum Actinomycetota; class Actinomycetes; order Propionibacteriales; family Nocardioidaceae; genus Nocardioides. Next base: position 51,168 of record CAVYLX010000017.1, read on the forward strand.
CACCTCACCACCGAGTACGCCGCCAGCCTCGCGAACCCCCTCGGCAACGCGTTGAGGATGTTCTAGCCCGAGATCACGTCCGCGATGGTGCGGCCGAGCTGCTCGCCGGCGTCCTCCTGCAGGAAGTGGCCGGCGCCCTGGATCGTCGGGTGTTCTTTGTTCCTGGCTCCGGGCACCCGCTCCTGGAACACCTTCTCCCAGCCCCTGGTCGCCGGGTCGCCGTCGGAGTAGCAGGTCACGAACGGCTTCTGGAACTGCTCCAGGGCACGCATGGTCCTCCTGCCGATCCGGGCACCGGGGTCGTTGCGGGTCAGCGGCAGCAGCGCGGTCATCTGCCGGAGACCGGCGGTGTAGCTGGCATCGGGGAACGGGGCGTCGTACGCCGCCAGCACCTCTGGTGCCAGCGGGTGGGTGGAGGCGGCGCCGACGAAGTCGCTGGCGCGCAGCTCGGGCGCACGCTGGGTGTAGAGCAAGTAGTCGAGCAAGGCCTCCTCGATCACCACCCGCGACTCTCCGGTGCCGTGGACGGCCCATTCGACCTGGTCGGCCAGCGCTGGGTCGGCGGTGTGCAGGATCGTGTTGGCCGCGACCACCCGCGCGAACCTGTCCGGCTCGGCTGCCAACACGCTGAACCCGATCGGCCCACCCCAGTCCTGTGCGACCAGGGTGATGTCCGTCGAGGTCGAGCTGCGTGACCAGGCTCCGGGTCCACTCGATGTGGCGGGCGAACGTGTAGTCGGTGTTGACTGCCGGCTTGTCGGACCGCCCGAACCCGATGTTGTCCGGCGCGATCACCCTGATCCCGGCTGCGACCAGCACGGGCACGACCTTCCGGTAGAGGTAGGACCAGGTGGGCTGACCGTGAAGCAGGAGGGCAACCGGCCCGTCCTCCGGGCCCTCGTCGACGTAGTGCATCCGGATGGGCTCGAAGTCGTCCGCCTCGACGTCGACGTAGTGCGGCTCGAAGGAGTAGCCAGGCAGGTCGGTGAAGCACTCGTCGGGCGTGCGCAGGACGTTCACGCGTCGAAACCTAGTGGTGGAGGGACACTGGTCGACGTGGAGACCATCGACAGCACGCAGGTGTACTCGGACTCTTGGCTGACGGTCCGGAGGGACACGGTGCGCCGCGCCGACGGATCCAGTAGCCCCTACAGCGTCGTGGACACCGCGGACTGCGCGATGGTCATCCCGGTCGACGGCGACCGGCTGCATCTCGTCGAGCAGTACCGATATCCGGTCGCCGGTCGACGCTGGGAGTTCCCTTCGGGCAGCACCGACGAGCTGGACACCGACCCGGCCGCAGCTGCGGCACGGGAGCTGCGTGAAGAGACCGGACTGGTGGCCGGCACGCTGACCCTGCTCGGCACCCTCGACACGATGCCCAGCACGCTGAACCAGCAGTGCGTGGTCTTCCTGGCGACCGACCTGACCCAACACGCTCACCAGCGCGAGCTGGAGGAACAGGACATGCAGTCGGCCTGGTTCGAGCGCTCCGACGTCGAGCGGATGATCAGCGACGGCACCATGACCGACGCGAAGTCCGTCGCGGCGTACGCCCTGTTCCTGATGCGCGAGAGTCGCTGACGGCGCCGACGCGACTTGTAACGCCGGTTTGTCCGCACTGCTGACCCCCTGCAACGGGGCGACCAGCTGCGATAACCGGGCGTTACCTGGAGGACGCCGAGGCATGATGGACGTGTGCGGACGCAGGAGGAGCGCGAGGAGCAGACTCTCATCATCGCAACGGCGCTGGGCCTGTTCGTCCTGGTCGTGGTGATCACCTTCGGCGTCCTCGCGATCCTGTCCTCGGTGGTCGACGTGAGTGACGGTCTCGCGGGGACGGTCCTCACGGTGGCGACCCTCGCGGCCGGAACACTGGCGTTCATCAAGCTCGTGCGCGCAAGCAAGCGCTGAGCCCCAGCCGCGCCTGACGCGAAGTGTCGGAGCTCGCGCCTAGGGTCAGGGGCGTGAGCCGACGATGAGCAAGATGGACGGACTGCGCGCGATGCGCGAGGCGCGCTACGCGCAACAGCAGGCACGAGGGGCGACACCCGGCGCCAAGCCGACGGTGGCCCGGAAGGTTGCGGAGCGATCCGCACCGAAGCCGGCCGAGGCCGAGCCAGCGGCCGCCGAAGAGGAAGCCCTCTGCGGCCACCGCAACATGGGCGGACGCACCTGCACCCGCGAGCAGGGTCACGCGGCGAAGAGCCACCGCTACTCCTGAGCCGGATGTCACACCCACTTGCCATCGTGACAGTGAAGTTGTCACAGTGGGTGCGACCACCCGCGACCGATCCCAGGGGACCACATGAAGCTCTCGATGCCGCTCGTCTACGCCGGCAACCCGCGCGAGACCGCCGACCAGGTGGCCGGCCTCGAGAAGGCGGGCCTGGACACGATCTGGGTGGCCGAGCCCTATGGCTTCGACGCCCCCACGTTGATGGGTTACCTGGCAGCGAAGACGGAGACCGTCGAGATCGGCGCCGCGATCCTCAACGTCTACTCGCGCACCCCCGGCGCCCTGCTGCAGACCGCGGCCGGGCTCGACAACGTCTCCGGCGGCCGCGCCGTGATCGGCCTCGGGGCCAGCGGGCCGCAGGTCATCGAGGGCTTCCACGGCATCGCCTACGACAAGCCCATCGGCCGCACCCGCGAGATCATCGAGATCATCCGGATGGGCCTGCGCCGCGAGCCGCTGGTCAGCGACGGCATCTTCAAGCTGCCGCTCCCGGAGGGCCAGGGCCTGGGTCTCGGCAAGCCCCTCAAGCTGCTCAACAAGCCCGAGCGCCCCGTCGTACCCCTCTGGGTCGCGGCGCTCGGCGACAAGAACGTCGAGATGACGGCCGAGGTCGCCGACGGATGGCTGCCGTGGCTGTTCCACCCCGGCAAGGCCAAGGAGGTCTGGGGCGAGGCGCTCGCGAAGGGCAACGCGAAGCGCTCCCCCGACCTGGCGCCCGCTCGAGGTCAACGCCGGCGGCATGCTCGCGATCGGCGAGGACGTGAAGGGGATGCTCGACTTCATGCGCCCCATCTATGCGCTGTACGTCGGCGGCATGGGCGCCCGCGGCAAGAACTTCTACAACGACCTCGCGTGCCAGTACGGCTACGAGAAGGAGGCCAAGGAGATCCAGGACCTCTACCTCGACGGCCACAAGCGCGACGCCGAGGCCCTGGTGCCGATGGAGTGGCTCGAGGCCGGCAACCTGGTCGGTCCGGAGTCCTACGTGAAGGAACAGATCGAGGCCTTCCGCGAGGCCGGGATCACGAACCTGTCGGTGACCCCGGCCAGCGACGACCCGGCCGCGACCATCGCGCAGGTCAAGGAATGGGTCAGCTGACGCTCCGCGGGCTCAGCGCGCCAGCGACCGCGTGATCACGTCGTTGGCCGCCCGCTGGAAGCCGGTGACCACGGCCTCGAGAGTCAGCTGACGCAGCTTGGCCATCGTCTTCTCGAGGCGGGCGGCGTCCTCGGGCGAGTGCGCCTCACGCCGGAACGGCTCGAGCACCTGGGTGCGGAGGATCTCGGTCAGCTCCTCGACCAGCGACCCCATGTGACGCTGGATCGACTCGCCCGCGGCTTCCATGCTGCCCTCGGGGATGTCCACGTCGAGCAGGCCGACTCCGACCTGGAGGTTGGGCATCGCGACGTAGCCGTCGTCGCTGTGCTCGAGCGCGCCCAGCATGACCAGCAGCCGGATGTGCTCGTCCGACAGCGCTCGTCCGGCCTTCTTCTCGAGCTGCTTGTGGGTCAGCTGCTCGGGCGGCTTGGGCGTCCAGGAGGTCAGCATCGCGCGCTGCAGGGCGAGCTCCTCGACGGTCGCCGCGGCAGGCAGGCTGCCCAGGAACCCCTCGATCGCCTGCAGCGTGAACCCGTGGTCCTGGAGCGCGCGCACCAGCTCGAGCCGGGCGCGGTGGGCGTCGTCGTAGAAAGCCACCCGGCCCTGCCGGATCGGGGCCGGGATCAGGCCGAGGCTGGCGTAGTAGCGCGTGGTGCGCACGGTCAGCCCCACTGCCGAGGCCAGCTCGTCGATGGTCAGCAGGGCGCTCATGACTGTCACAGTAGAGCCTCTTGTATTGTGACAGTGTCGCTGTCACAGTTGCGCTGAACCCAACGATCAGGAGGAGCAGACCCATGCCCGACAGACCCTCGATCTACGAGCAGGAGCACGAGGACTTCCGCAACACCGTGCGCGCGTTCATGGAGAAGGAGGTCGTCCCCTTCCACGACCAGTGGGAGAAGGACGGGCAGGTCAGCCGCGAGGTCTGGCTCAAGGCCGGCGAGCAGGGGCTGCTCTGCTTCGACGTCGAGGAGCAGTACGGCGGGGCCGAGATCAAGGACTTCCGCTACAACGCGATCGTCGCCGAGGAGATCACGAAGGTCGGGGCGAGCGGCATCGGCTTCCCGGTCCACACCGACGTGATCGTGCCCTACATCAGCCACCTCGCGAACGAGGAGCAGAAGCAGCGCTGGCTGCCCGGGCTGGTCAGCGGTGAGCTGATCTCCGCGATCGCGATGACCGAGCCGGGCGCCGGCAGCGACCTGCAGGGCATCCGCACGAGCGCCGTCGACAAGGGCGACCACTACGTGCTCAACGGCTCCAAGACCTTCATCAGCAACGGCATCATGTCCGACCTCGTGATCGTGGTCGCCCGCACCGACCCCGACGCCGGCCACCAGGGCATCAGCCTGCTGGTCGTCGAGGCCGGCATGGAGGGCTTCGAGCGTGGCCGCAACCTGGAGAAGATCGGCCTGAAGGCCCAGGACACCTCCGAGCTCTTCTTCGACAACGTCGCGGTGCCGAAGGCGAACCTGCTCGGCGAGGAGGGCTCCGGCTTCATCTCGCTGATGTCCAACCTCCCCCAGGAGCGGATCGCGATCGCCGCCATCGCGGTGGCGGCCTGCGAGCACGTGCTCGACCTCTGCCTCGACTACGCGAAGCAGCGCGAGGCGTTCGGCAAGCCGATCGGCAAGTTCCAGCACAACCGGTTCCTGCTGGCGGAGATGGCCACCGAGGTCCACATCGCGCGGGTCTTCGTCAACGACTGCATCATGAAGCTCAACGCCGGCGAGGTCGACACCGCGCTGGCGTCGATGGCCAAGTGGTGGACCACCGAGCTGCAGGTCAAGCTGGTTGACCAGGGCGTGCAGCTGCACGGAGGCTACGGCTACATGCTCGAGTACCCCATCGCCAAGGCGTACGTCGACAGCAGGATCCAGACCATCTACGGCGGCACGACCGAGATCCAGAAGGAGATCATCGGTCGCATGCTCGGCATCTGACCCAGCTCGGCCCACCTCGACCAGGAGACAGCACATGACCGACGTACTCGCCAAGCGCGCCGAGATCGAGGAGCAGGTGGCCGGCCGCACGTTGGCCGACGCCCTGGCCGACACCGTGGAGAAGTACGGCGACCAGCCGGCGTACTCCGACAAGCACGACGTGCCCGAGGGCGAGTCGTGGCGCACCCTGACCTGGACGGAGACCCGCGAGCTCGGCCTCGACGTCGCGGCCGGCCTGATCGAGCTCGGCGTGCAGACCGGCGACCACGTGGCGATCATGGCCAGCAACCGCATCGAGCACGTGATCGCCGACATCGGCATCGTGCACGCGGCGGCCACGCCGATGTCGATCTACAACACGCTGTCGGTCGAGCAGGTGTCCTTCATCGCGGCCCAGTCCGAGCCGACCGTCGCCATCCTCGAGAACGCCGACCACCTGGCCCGCTGGACCACCGCGATCGACGCGTCCGCGAGCCTGCTCAAGGTCGTGGTGATCGACGCCGGCGACGTCCCCGACGGTGACGAGTTCCTGAGCTGGGCCGACCTGGTCGCCTCCGGTGCGGCGTACCGCGCCGCGCACGCCGACGAGGTGACCGCCCGCACTGCCGAGCTCAGCGCGGAGTCGCCGGCCACGATCCTCTACACGTCCGGCACCACGGGCAGCCCGAAGGGTGTGGTGCTCAGCCATCACAACGTGATGTACGAGGCGGTCAGCACCCTCGAGGGCGCCGGTCTCGACGGGCCACAGCGGCAGGTGAGCTACCTGCCGTTCGCGCACATCGCCGAGCGCACGCTGGGCATCTACGTCCCCGAGATCATCGGCGGTCACATCCACGTCATCGGCGACCCGGCTCAGCTGCTGGCCACCCTCGGCGAGGTGCACCCGACGTCGTTCTTCGGCGTGCCCCGGGTGTGGGAGAAGATCAAGACCGGCATCTCCGCCAAGCTCGCCGCCGACCCCGACCCCGCCAACGTCGAGATGGTCCAGAACTCCATGGCCGCAGGCCTCGCCTGGGTCGAGGCCCAGCAGGTCGGCGGCACCATGACGCCCGAGATCGAGGAGGCTTATCAGAAGGCCGACGAGGCGATCCTGGGCTTCCTCAAGCTGCTGCTCGGGCTCGACCAGGTGAAGTGGGCGGCATCCGCGGCGGCCCCGATGCCGCTGGAGGTCGCGAAGTTCATGGCCGGCCTCGGCCTCAAGGTGTTCGACGTCTACGGCATGACCGAGACCTGTGGCGCCGTCACCGCCAACGGCCCAGGAAGCTTCAAGCTGGGCACCGTCGGGCGAGCCACTCCGGGCATGGAGGTCTCGCTCGCCGAGGACGGCGAGGTGCTGATCCGCGGCCCGGTCAACACGTCGGGCTACTACAAGGCCGAGGAGCAGACGCGCGAGCTGATCGACGCGGACGGGTGGGTCCACACCGGCGACATCGGCGCCATGGACGACGACGGCTTCGTCTCGATCGTGGACCGCAAGAAGGAGCTGATCATCACCTCCTCCGGCAAGAACATCGCGCCCTCCAACATCGAGAACTACCTCAAGGAGTCGCCGATCATCGGCCACGCCATGGCCATCGGCGATGCGAAGCCGTACGTCGTCGCGGTGATGACCCTCGACGCCGAGATCGCGCCGCTGGTCGCCCAGCAGCTGGGGGTGGAGTTCCAGGACCTCGCCGACCTTGCCCAGAAGCCCGCGATCCTGGCGATGGCGCAGGCCGCGGTCGATGCGGCCAACGAGCGCCTCTCGCGCCCCGAGCAGGTCAAGGCGTTCGAGCTGCTGCCGGTCGAGTGGACGGCCGAGAGCGACGAGCTCACGCCGACCCTCAAGCTGAAGCGGCGCGTGGTCAACCAGAAGTACGCCGACGTGCTGGACCGCCTCTACAGCTGAGTGCGTTTCGACCTGCGACACCTCAACAGGCTCTGCAACTCAGGTTGCGTTCCATGATCTGCAACTGTGTGATTGCACATCATCGACGAGAGGAACGCAGCCATGACCAACACCAACGCCGTGGACGAGCTGGACCGGATCGACCGGAGCATCGACATCGACGCCCCAGCGGAACGCGTCTGGGCCTTGATCTCCCAGCCTGGCTGGTGGATCAACTCCGGCACCATCAACTCCGACCCCGACGTCGAGCGCGTGGACGACCACGTGGTCGTGGTCCACGATCCCGAGCACGGCGACTTCCGGATCCGCACCGTTGAGCTCACCGAGCCGACGTACGCCGCGTTCCGCTGGCTCGGCGACGAGGGCGAGAGCACGTTGGTCGAGTTCTGGATCGAGGATCGCGACGGCGGCGTCGTGCTCAAGGTGAGCGAGAGCGGTTTCTCGAGCCTGAGCGACGACCGCGCTACCTGGCTGAAGGCCCGCGAGGGCAACGTCGAGGGCTGGGCCATCGAGCTCGCCGCGGCCCGCACCCACCTCACGTGACAACCGAGACGGCGCTGCCACCCGTGTTCGCGGCACTGGGCGACGAGACGCGCTGGCAGCTGCTGGTGCGGCTGGGCCAGGGGCCGGCGTCCGCGTCGACCCTGGCCCGGGAGTTCCCCATCTCGCGGCAGGCGATCGTCAAGCACGTGGAGGTGCTCAGGGAGGCTGGTCTAGTCGAGTCCGAGCAGCGGGGGCGGGAGGTCGTGCACCGGGCGCTGGGAGGGCGACTGAGCGACGTAGCACGGGAGCTGGATCGCATCGGACGCGCCTGGGACGACCGCCTGGCGCAGGTGAAAAAGCTGGCTGAGAGCCCTCTCAAAGATTGATTGCTAAACGAACGATGAAGTTTCTGTGGGAACGCAGTCAGATAGGGGGAAACCCTGATGCGGACTGTCGGCGCCTACTGAAAGAGTTCCCCCATGCATCGTCAAATAGCCGGAAAACTCACCGGACGAGCCACCAAATGGATAGTCCTCGCCGGTGTCATCTTGATCGTCGGCCTCATGTCCCCCCTCAACGCCAAGCTGATCGACGTTCAGAACAACGAGGCGTCGTCCTGGCTCCCTGGTTCCGCTGAGTCGACCAAGGTGGTCGAGGAGCTCACCGGCACCGTCGACCCCAACGACATCCCGACCCTCGTCGTCTACGAACGGGAGGGCGGGCTCACCGCCGAGGACCTCGCAACGATGGACGCGCAAGCCGCGGAGATCGCGAAGGTCGACGGGGTCGACACCGACAAGGGCGTGTTCACGCCCAATGCGGCGGCGGCAGCGGAGGCCCAGGGTCAACCCGTGCCCCAACTCCTGTCCGACGACGGTGAGGTCGCCTATCTCGCGTTCACGTTCAACTTCGGCGAGAACGGCTGGCTCGACATCCCTGATGCCGCCGACGACGTTCGCGACATCGCCGAGATCGACGGTGTCACCGTCCACATCGCCGGGTTCGGGGGGCAGGCCGCCGACGCGTCCGAGGCCTTCGAGGGCATCGACACCAACCTGATCTTCGCCACTCTGCTCGTGGTGATCGTGATCCTGCTGCTCACCTACCGCAGCGCTTTCCTGTGGCTACTGCCGATCATCTCGGCGGTGTCCGCCTACATGATCTCGGGCGGCGTGGTCTACCTCCTTGCGAAGTACGCCGACCTGACGGTCAACGGCCAGAGTCAGTCCATCCTCGGCATCCTGGTGATCGGGGCCGGCACCGACTACGCCCTGCTCCTGGTCGCTCGCTACCGAGAAGAGCTCCGTCGTCACGACGACCGCCACGAGGCAATGGCGTTCGCGCTGCATCGGGCCACGCCCGCCATCCTGGCCAGCGCGGCCACTGTGGTCATCGGGCTGCTCTGCCTGGTCTTCTCCGACCTCAACTCCACGGCAGGCCTCGGGCCCGTCCTGGCTGTCGGTGTCTCGGTGACGTTCCTGGTCATGGTGACGTTGCTCCCCGCTCTGCTCGTCGTGTGCGGCCGTTGGATCTTCGGTCCGCAGAAGGAGCACCACCGCACCTGGGTTGTCCTCGGCGCGTCGATGATCGGCGGCGGAATCGTCGTCAGCATCTTGGGCAGCGCTATCGGTGGAGGGGGCGGTGGCTTTCTCAGCGGGCTAGGCGGATTTGCCGCGGTCCTGGGCTTGCTTGCCCTCATCCAGGTAGCGATCGAGCATTGGACCAAGGTCCACAGCCGACCGGACTTTGGCTCGCGTGAGCCCACCGGCACCGGCTTCTGGTCGCGCGTCGGCGGCCGGATCGCGCCACGCCCTCGGTTTGTGTGGGTGGTCACGGCCGGTCTGCTCCTGATCGCCTGCCTCGGCCTGTTCAAACTCGACCCGTCAGGCTTGTCCACCGAGGAGAGCTACACCAAGGAGTTCGATTCGATCAAGGGTCAGACGCTGCTCGTCGACCACGGACTCTCCGATACCTCCAACACGGCCCAGATCGTCGCCAACAGTGGTCAGATCGAGGCCGTCCAGGAGGCGCTGACTGGTATCGACGGACTCGGCGTACCCACACCAGTCCAGGACATCGGAGATGGTCGTTCCTACTTCGAGGCGACCATCGGGGCAGACATCTCGTCCACCGACGCCTTCGCGATCGTCGAGGACACCCGTGACGCTGCTCATGGCGTCGATGGCGCCGACGCGCTCGTGGGTGGCGGCTCGGCGTTCTACCTCGACACGAAGATCGCCTCCGAACGCGACAACCGGGTGATCATCCCGATCGTGCTGGTGGTGGTGCTCCTGATCTTGATCCTGTTGCTGCGGGCCCTGGTCGCCCCGCTGATCCTGATCGGCACGGTGGTGTTGTCGTTCGGTGCGGCGTTGGGCATCTCGGCCGTGTTGTTCACTGAGGTGTTCACCAGGATCGGGCTCTTCGAGGTCAACGAGGGCTTTGCGCACACCGATCCAGGGTTCCCGTTGTTCGCCTTCGTGTTCCTGGTCGCCCTGGGCATCGACTACAACATCTTCCTGATGACCCGGGTAAAGGAGGAGACGGCTCAGCACGGCACCCGCAAGGGATCGCTGATCGCGTTGTCGTCCACCGGCGGCGTGATCACCTCGGCGGGCCTCGTCCTGGCCGCCACCTTCCTGGTGCTGGGATCACTGCCACTGGTGTTCCTGGCGCAGCTCGGCGTTGCCGTGGCGCTCGGCGTCCTGCTCGACACCATGATCGTGAGGTCGGTCCTCGTGACCGCCATCAACCTCGATCTCGGGGGCAAGATCTGGTGGCCGAGCAAGCTCGACCGAGGTGACCAGTCGGCGCCTCCGCCAGGGGCGGAGGAGCAGGAGAAGGTGCTCGTCTAGACCAACGCGTTCGAGAGCGTTCCAGCGCGTGGCCCGGGGAATCTCCCCGGGCCACGCGCGGTTAGCCTGGATCACCATGCCTGACGCCCCCACCCCCCAGCAGGTACGCCGTGCGCTGGCCCGCGCCGAGCGGGGTGCCGCCCTGGATCTCGGCGAGGCGACCGCGCTGCTGGCCGCCACCGGCGCCGACCTCGACCGACTGACCGCCGCGGCCGCGAAGGTGCGCGACGCGGGGCTGGTGGCCGCCGGCCGCAGTGTCGATGGGCGGGGCGTGGTGACCTACTCGCCCAAGGTGTTCATCCCGGTCACCAAGCTGTGCCGCGACAAGTGCCACTACTGCACGTTCGTGGAGTCGCCGGGCCAGCTGCGGCGCGCCGGCCACGCGATGTTCCTCTCCCCCGACGAGATCCTCGACATCGCCCGGCAGGGTGCCGAGCTGGGCTGCCTGGAGGCGCTGTTCACGCTCGGGCGACCGTCCCGAGGACCGCTGGCCCGAGGCCCAGGAGTGGCTCGACGAGCAGGGCTACGACTCGACGCTGGCCTACATCCGGGCGATGGCGGTGCGGGTGCTGGAGGAGACCGGGCTGCTCCCCCACCTCAACCCCGGCGTGATGTCGTGGGAGGAGCTCAACCGGCTCAAGCCGGTCTCCCCCTCGATGGGGATGATGCTGGAGACCACCTCCCGCCGCCTCTACGAGACCAAGGGCGAGGCCCACTACGGCTCGCCTGACAAGGACCCCGACGTCCGGCTCCGGGTGCTCGAGGATGCCGGTCGCCTGTCGATCCCGTTCACCACCGGTCTCCTGGTCGGCATCGGCGAGACGCTGACCGAGCGGGCCGAGACGATCTTCGCCCTGCGCAAGGTGAGCCAGGAGTTCCGGGCCGTGCAGGAAGTGATCGTCCAGAACTTCCGGGCCAAGCCCGACACGGCCATGCGCCACACCGACGACCTGGGTCTGGAGGAGTACCGCGCGGTCATCGCCGTCACCCGCCTGGTGCTGGGCCCCAAGGCGCGGGTCCAGGCGCCGCCCAACCTGGTGGACCTCGTCGAGTGCCGGCTGCTGCTCGAGGCCGGCGTCGACGACTGGGGCGGCGTCTCGCCGCTGACCCCCGACCACGTCAACCCCGAGCGGCCGTGGCCCTCGCTGGAGCGCCTGCGCTCGATCACCGCCGAGTGCGGCTTCGAGCTCAAGGCCAGGTTGACCGTGCACCCCGAGTACGTCGTCGCCGGCGAGCCCTGGCTCGACCCGCGGATCTCCGGTCACGTCGCGGCACTCGCCACCGACGACGGGCTCGCGCTGGCCGGCGTACGGCCGAAGGGGCTGCCGTGGCAGGAGCCCGACGGCGGGTTCGCCTCGGTCGGACGCACCGACCTGCACTCCGCGGTCGACACCGAGGGCCGCACCAACGACCGGCGCTCCGACTTCGCCGGCGTCTACGGCGACTGGGACTCGGTGAAGGAAGCAGCGGCGCTCACGGGGGTCTCGACAAGCTCGACCACCGGCAGCACCGAACCGGAAGGCGTCGCTGCACTGAAGGCCGCCGAGCGCGACCCGGGCAATCTCTCCGACGAGCACGCACTGACCCTGATGACCGCCGAGGGCGACCTGCTGCGCCAGGTGACCCGGCTGGCCGACGACCTTCGCCGCGAGACCGTCGGTGACGAGGTCACCTACGTCGTCAACCGCAACATCAACTTCACCAACGTCTGCTACGTCGGCTGCCGCTTCTGCGCGTTCGCCCAGCGCCGCACCGATGCCGACGCCTACTCGCTGTCGCTCGACGAGGTCGCAGACCGGGCCGAGGAGGCCTGGGACCTCGGCGCCACCGAGGTCTGCATGCAGGGCGGCATCGACCCCGAGCTGCCGGCCGACGCGTACTTCGAGCTGGTCACCGCGGTGAAGCAGCGGGTGCCGGACATGCACGTCCACGCGTTCAGCCCGATGGAGATCGTCAACGGCACCATGCGCACCGGCCTGTCGGTCGAGGACTTCCTGATCAAGGCCCGCGAGGCCGGTCTGGGCTCGCTGCCCGGGACCGCTGCGGAGATCCTCGACGACGAGGTCCGGTGGGTGCTGACCAAGGGCAAGCTGCCGGCCAGGAGCTGGATCGAGATCATCAGCACCGCGCACAAGGTCGGGCTGCCGACGACGTCCACGATGATGTACGGCCACGTCGACAACCCGCGCCACTGGGTCGGCCACCTCCGGGTGCTCTCCCGCATCCAGGACGAGACGAATGGATTCACGGAGTTCGTGCCGCTGCCGTTCGTGCACACCTCCTCGCCGATCTACCTCGCCGGCGTTGCCCGCCCCGGCCCCACCATGCGCGACAACCTGGCCGTGCACGCGATGGCCCGGATCCTGCTGCACGGGCGGATCAAGAACATCCAGACCTCGTGGGTCAAGCTGGGCGTCGACGGCACCCGCGCGATGCTCCAGGCCGGCAGCAACGACGTCGGCGGCACCCTGATGGAAGAGACCATCTCGCGGATGGCGGGCTCGGAGCACGGATCCGCCAAGACCGTGGCCGAGCTCGTCGAGATCGGGGCCGGCATCGACCGCCCGGTGCGCGAGCGGACCACGACGTACGGCGTGCCCGACACCAGCAGGAGTACGTTGCGAGCATGAGCTCCAACGACTTCGACTCAGAGGACCAGCTCCAGCCCGAGGACTCGCTCAACGACCAGGAGGTCGGCGACGTCCTCGATCGCGGCTTCTCACCGGCCGAGAAGTGGTCGGTGGGCGAGGGCTTCGGCAACACGCCGTACGAGGAGGCCACCGGCGAGACCCTCGATCAGCGGATGCGCCAGGAGGAGCCCGAGGCGGACCCGTACGCCGAGGTGTCCGACGACGACCAGGAAGAGGACGACGAGCACGAGGTCGGCAACGTGCGCGCCGGCCGCCTGGTCGACCCCAACGAAGGCCTCGGCGAGGACTACGAGAAGGACCTGGTCGGCAACGACATCGGCATCGACGGCGCCGCCGCCTCCGCCGAAGAGGCGGCCATGCACATCATCGACGACGAAGACGCCGACATCTAGCATCGTCGGTAACGCACACACTCCGTCCTGAGCGACGGAGTCCAGACACGGACTATCGGGAGTTCATGTGATTCGTCAGATCAACGAGCGACGCACCGCGACGATGTGCCTGCTGGCGCTGCTGCTCTCACTCATCGTGGCGCTGACCGACGGGACTGTCGCTGTCGGCAGTGAGGCGTCCGAAACCGCGGCTGCTCGCGGGGACAACCCGACCCGGACGAAGGTGGCGAAGTACCGCAAGAACTGGGTCTTCCGGTCCGGGCGACTCGACCGCTGTGCGTTCATCGAGGTCACTGCCACGATGGTGGGCCGCTGGCGATGGGCCTACCGCAACCCTGACGGTTCCTGGAACCACAACACCAAGAACTGGCTCGGCTTCGAGCTCAAGAACCCTGCGGTGCACGTCACGGGCTGGCCAACCCTCGGTGCCGGTTGCAACAGCACTGAGCGCTGGCGGATCAAGGCGGACATCAGCCAAGGCTGGTACCAGAGCGGGTGCGACATCGACGTCGACGTGAGCGTCGGGTTCCCGTGGAGTGTCGAGGCCAACCCGTCCTACAGCTGCCGGACGGACCGACTGGGGCACACCACCTCGACCGAGGGTCCCAGCTCGAAGACCCTGCATCAGTGGAACACCGGCGTCCCGCTGCGGTTCGACGGAGTGCTGGCCGACCGCCAAGGAGGCGTCGGGTTCTCCGGTGACGTGATCGTCCGCATGCACAAGCGCAACGCGTCCGACCGGTTCAAGGGTCACATGGTCGTCGCGCTGAAGTAGGGCTCAGCGCACGTCGATCCAGACCAGCCGGTGGTCCGAGGTCGGGAACGGGAACGCGCCGGTCAGCCGGTAGAGCGGGCTGTCCGTGGTCGGCCAGAACACCGCCGACCGCTTGATCCGCAGGTCGCGCGACGGCAGGACGTAGTCGGCGCGCAGGTTGCCCGGGTTGGTGTCGGCGAAGTCGGCGGTGTCGTAGATCGGGTCCGACTCGTGAGTGGTGTTGATCCCGCCCTGCAGCGCGGTCGCCTCGGGACCGCCGGCCGACGTGGGGGCGTCGTGGTCATTGACGCTCGGGTGGTCCAGCAGCTGCTGGATGGCCCCGGGCACCGAGTCGCCGTCGAGCGGGTCGGAGTTCTGGTCGCCGGCGATCACGAACGTCGCCCGGTGGTGCAGCCCGCCCTTGTGGCCGCGGTCGTCGTAGATGTAGCGAGCGCGGTGGCCGCCCGAGATGTAGTCGGCCCAGAACCGGATCTCGTCGAAGTTGCGGGTGCCGTTGCGGTCCTCCGGCCCGTCGAAGACCGGTGGAGTCGGGTGGGAGACCAGGAAGTGCACGCTCTCGTGGCCGATCCGAATGGGCACGTCCCAGTGCGACTTGGAGGAGAGCCGGACGTCCTCGAGCTCGGCGGGCGAGTACCAGTCGGCCGGCGCGGGCGTCGCGGGGTCGTCGGGCAGCATCGCGCCCGGCATGTCGGCCCACTCGAACTTCTGGAACGTGCGGACCTTCCTCGTGTCGATGGGGTACTTCGAGTAGACGACCATGCCGTACTGGCCGGCGTACTCGCCGAAGCCGAAGGCGTCGTTGCCGCCGCCGATGGTCCCGCTGTTGTCGAGGTCGTGGCCGCTCGGGATGCCGGTGTTGGACGGCGCGACGAAGGAGTAGCGGTAGTGGACCGGCCGCGCGCCGTTCTGGCTCACCTCGAGGTAGTTGTCGCGGAACAGGTCGACGGCCGCGGGGTCGTAGTCGAACTCGTTGATCAGCACCACGTCGGGATCGACCCGCTGGATCGTCTCCGCGACGTTGCGCGCCTGGGCGTTGCCCGGTGTCGAGAGATCCTCGACCAGCTGGCCGGCGCGGGTGCGGTTGAGCGAGGCGTTGAAGGTCGCGAACCGCACGGTGTCCGCGTGGTGGTCATGATGCCCGCCGCCTCCGCCCGACGCGGGCTGGGCAGAGAGCGTCAGCGCGCAGGTGACGGCAGCGGCTGCGGACAGGGCGATGAACGGCGTACGGCGCATGGTGACCCCCGAGTGAGCGTGGTGAGGAGCCCACGTTAAGCCCGTTCGACACATGCAATCGAGCCCTACGGGGCACCGGGTTCGATGTTCATCCTGTGGATCCTCGCCGTCATCCTGGTCATCGCCGGAATTTTCCAGCTCTTCAAGGGCGAGATGCTCTGGGGCATCGTGCTGATCATCATCGGCTTCGCCGTCGGGCCGGGCGGGTACAGCATCTTCAGTTAGCGCCCGCACACTAGAACATGTTCTAGATTGGGCGGGTGCGCTTCTCCATCGTCACCGCCTTCCAGCAGACCGACCACCTGATCCCGCTCGCCAAGGCGGCCGACGACCTCGGCTACCACGCGATCTCGGTGCCCGACCACGTCGTCGACCTGGAGGAGCTGGAGACGCCGTACCCCTACACGCCCGACGGCAAGCGCCGCTGGGACCTGGACGCCGACTGGCCGGACACCTGGGTGCTGATCGGCGCGCTGGCGGCGGTGACGACCAGGGTCCGGTTCTTCAACAGCATCTACGTCGCCGCGCTGCGCAGCCCGTTCCAGGTGGCAAAGTCGGTCGGCACCGCGGCGGCCCTGTCCGGCAACCGGATCTCGCTGGGCGTGGGCATCGGCTGGTGCCGCGAGGAGTTCGAGCTGCTCGGGCAGGACTTCTCCACGCGCGGCAAGCGCACCGACGAGGGCATCGCGCTGATGAAGGCGCTGTGGGAGCCGGGCTGGACGGAGTTCGAGGGTGAGTTCTACTCTGCGCCGCGGATGATGATGAACCCGTCGCCGTCCGCGCCGGTCCCGATCTACATCGGCGGCCTGTCCGAGATCGCCTTCGCCCGTGCGGCCCGCCACGACGGCTGGGTCGGCGACATCTACACGATCGAGGAGGCGTCGCGCCACGCGACCCGACTGCGCGAGATCCGTGAGGAGACCGGCGCCACCGGCGACTTCTCCATCATCACCGCGCTCTCCGACGCCTTCCTACCCGAGCACTTCGAGGCGGCCGAGGCCGCCGGCGTCACCGAGACCTGGACGATGCCGTGGGCGTACTACCACGGCGTCGACGCCACACTCGAGCAGAAGCTCGAGGGCATGGAGCGGTTCGCCGCCGACGTGATCGTGCCGCTGGCTTAGCGCCTGCCCTTGGCCTTGACCTTGGCGGTCGAGCACAGGATCTGCGGCGCCTCGGCCAGCTTGGTCAGGGTGCCGTCGTCCGGGTCCTTGATCCAGATGCTGCAGCACTTCACGTTGTCGCCGAAGTAGCGCGGGCCCGGGAGTGATGTCGAGCGGTGTGCCGGTCGGGGCGGCGTAGATGACCTGGCCGTAGTTCTGGTCCTTCTTCCAGCCGCACCAGATGTCGTCGTAGTCGCCGTCGTTGGGGTTGGCGTAGACGACGTTGAAGCCCTCCTCGCCGTAGACGTGGTCGGCGCCCGAACCCAGGAAGATCGTGTCGTCGTCCTGGTCGCCGGTCATCGTGTCGTTGCCGGGACCGTCGTAGAGCTTGTCCGCGCCGGGGCCGCCGTCGAGCTCGTCGTCGCCTGCCTCGCCGAGCACCTTGTCGGGGCCGTCGCCGCCGGAGACGTGGTCGTTGCCATCGCCGCCGTAGACGACGTCGACGCCGGGCTGGCCGTCGACCTGGTCGTTGCCGGCCTGGCCGTAACCGAAGTCGTCGCCGTCGCCGAGGCCGACCTTGTCGTTGCCGTCGCCGCCGATGCCGTTGTCGTTGCCGGTCGCGCCCGAGATCGTGTCGTTGTCGCCGCCGCCGATCAGCTTGTCGGCGCCGGTCGACCCCTGGAGGTTGTCGTCGCCCGAGCCGCCGTCGAGGAGGTCGTTGCCCGACTTGCCGTAGACGAGATCGTTGCCGCCCTTGGCGAGCACCGTGTCGTTGCCGGCCTTCGCGTTGATCGTGTCGGCCTTCGACGTGCCGTTGATCTTGTTGTTGCCGCCGGTGCCGTTGATGGTGGCCGCGTGCGCCAGGGAAGGCGCCAGGGCTACGGCCGCAATGGCGGCGCACGCGGCCAGCCGCAGCCCGGGCTGCCTGGTCGAGAAGTTCATACCGTGAGTGTCACACCGTCGGCCGCGCCGTGGGGAAGATTCCTTTACTTTCTACCCCGTTGTCTAGGGTCGACCCCATGTCCAACCCACGTCGACTGCACACCTGGATGGTCGCGGCCGCCATCTCGACCATTGCCGCCACGGCGCTTGTCGCCGCCGGGCCGGCAGCCGAGGCGAAGCCGGCCTCGATCACGACCAGCTACGCGTGCGCCACGCCCTTCGGCCCGCAGACGGTGGCTGGGACCACGTCGGTCAACCTGCCCGCGAGGGTCAGGAGCGGGGACAAGGTTTCCGACCGCCGGGTGCAGGTCCGGGTGGTCGTCCCAGCGGCGTTCGTCGCCGCGGCCCGTGAGTTCCTCGGCGTGACGGCGATCTCCGGCAAGGCGACCGACGCCTTCTACCGGGTCGGCGCCAAGAAGGTCGCGCTGACCGGGCTCCGGCTGCCCCGGACGGCCCTGCCCGCGCGCGGGCCGCTCACCCTGAGGGCCACCGGGGTCGCGAAAGGCTTCCAGCTCACCAAGCCCGGCACCTACGCCGTGAAGGTGCCGCTCAGCTTCCGGCTCCACGCAGCGAACCAGGACGGCGAACCCATCCCCGGCACGCCGCTCTCGTGCAGCCTGGCCTCAGGGGCGCCCAGCAAGCTCGGCACCATCAAGGTCGTCGGCTAGCAGCTACTCCCACTCGATCGTGCCGGGCGGCTTCGACGTGATGTCGACGGTGACCCGGTTGATCTCGCGGACCTCGTTGGTGATCCGGGTCGAGATGCGCTCCATGACGTCGTAGGGCAGGCGGGCCCAGTCGGCGGTCATGGCGTCCTCGCTGGTGACCGGGCGGAGCACGACAGGATGGCCGTAGGTGCGGCCGTCGCCTTGTACGCCGACGGAGCGGACGTCGGCGAGCAGGACCACCGGCATCTGCCAGATGTCGCGGTCCAGGCCGGCCCTGGTGAGCTCCTCGCGGGCGATGGCGTCGGCCTCGCGGAGGATGTCGAGGCGCTCGCGGGTGACCTCGCCGATGATCCGGATGCCGAGACCGGGGCCGGGGAACGGCTGGCGCCAGACGATCTCCGCAGGCAGGCCGAGCTGCTCGCCGACCAGGCGGACCTCGTCCTTGAACAGCGTGCGCAGCGGCTCGACCAGCTCGAACTCGAGGTCGTCGGGCAGGCCGCCGACGTTGTGGTGGGACTTGATGTTGGAGGTGCCGGCGCCGCCACCGGACTCCACGACGTCGGGGTAGAGCGTGCCCTGCACGAGGAAGGCGACCTTGTCGCCGTCGGCGCCCGACACCGCGTCGGCGAGCACCTCGGCCTCGGCCGCCTCGAAGACGCGGATGAACTCGCGGCCGATGATCTTCCGCTTCTCCTCGGGGTCGGAGACGCCGGCGAGGGCATCGAGGAACTGCTTCTCCGCGTCGACCACCTTCAGGTCGACACCGGTGGCGGCGACGAAGTCGCGCTCGACCTGCTCGGTCTCGCCCTGCCGCATCAGCCCGTGGTCGACGTAGACGCAGGTCAGGCGGTCGCCGATGGCGCGCTGCACGATCGCGGCCGCGACGGCCGAGTCGACGCCGCCGGAGAGGCCGCAGATGGCCTGGCCGCGGTCGCCGATCTGGGTGCGGATCGCCTCGATCTGCTCCTCGACGATGTTGACCATCGTCCAGGTCGGCCGGCAGCCGGCGATCTGGAGCAGGAAGTGCTCGAGCACCCGCTGGCCGTGCTCGGTGTGCATCACTTCGGGGTGCCACTGCACGCCGGCCATCCGGCGCTCGAGCGACTCGAAGGCGGCCACGGGCGTGCCGGTGGTCGAGGCGAGCACGGTGAAGTCGGGCGGCGCCGCGGTCACCGAGTCACCGTGGGACATCCAGACGGTGTGGTCGGCCGGGATCTCGGCGAGCAGGGTGCCGGGCTTCGAGACCGAGACCGAGGTGCGGCCGTACTCGCGGGCACCGGTCTCGGCGACCTGCCCGCCCATCCCCTGCGCCATCAGCTGGAAGCCGTAACACATGCCGAAGACCGGCACCTGGCCGTCGAAGAGCGCGTTGTCGATGCCGGGTGCGCCGTCGGCGTACACGGACGACGGCCCGCCGGACAGGATGATCGCCTTCGGCCCGCGGGCCAGCATCTCGGCAATCGGCATCGTGTGCGGCACGATCTCGGAGTAGACCCTGGCCTCACGGACCCGGCGGGCGATCAGCTGCGCGTACTGGGCGCCGAAATCGACGACGAGGACGAGATCGTGGTCCGACACGTGGGTCATGCAGGCC
>CAVYLX010000018.1:0-19429 GCA_963769475.1 uncultured Actinomycetota bacterium
GTGAGCCCTCCAGGTCGACCCGTCGCGCCCTCCCCGGTTCCTGAGGAGCCGAGGGACGAGGCGTCTCGAAGGGCTGACGGGTCGACTCCGGCGAACTCGCGCAGCCAGGCGGCCATGGCCTCCTTGTCGTGCAGGGCGTCGTAGGCGTGCACCCAGCCGAGGTCGGGCTCCTCCCACCAGCCGACGAAGGCATGGTCGAGGCGGTGCTGCGGCTCGTCGTAGTAGACGAGCGGGACCTGGTAGATCTCGACGTCACCGGGCTCGTAGCTGAGCTCGACCAGGTTGACGAACAGACGGGCACCGTCGGCCGGCATCGGCAGCTCGGCCAGGCGGCGTACGTCGGTGACCTCGAACTCGCGCCCCTTGCCGCCGAACCATCGGGCGTCGGCCACGTAGCTCTTCATCGCCTCGGGGTTCACGAGATAACGCCGCCCTTGAGGTTGTCGGGGTCGGTGAGCCGGAACCAGTAGAAGCCGTAGCCGCCCAGGGTCAGCAGGTAGGGCAGCTCGCCGATCGCCGGGAACGGCACGCCGCCGAGCAGCTCGACCGGCACCAGCCCCTCGAACTTACGCAGGTCGAGCTCGACCGGCTGCGGGAAGCGGGAGAGATTGTTGACGCAGACGATGACGTCGGTGCCGTCCTCATCCGCAGGATCGGGCGTGTGCTCGCGGACGTACGACAACACGGTCGGGTTGGACCCGCCCAGGTCGGAGAACGTGCCGAGGCCGAATGCGTGGTGCCGCCGCCGCGCGTGGATCATCCGACGGGTCCAGTGCAGCAGCGACGAGGAGTTCTCGAGCTGGGCTTCGACATTGACGCTCTGGTACCCGTAAACCGGGTCCTGGATCGCCGGCAGGTGCAGCTTTCCTGGCGTCGCCACGGAGAAGCCCGCGTTGCGGTCGGGCGTCCACTGCATCGGCGTGCGTACGCCGTCGCGGTCACCGAGCCAGATGTTGTCGCCCATGCCGATCTCGTCGCCGTAGTAGAGGACGGGCGAGCCGGGGAGCGAGAGCAGCAGAGCCGTGAACAGCTCGATCTGGTTGATGTCGTTGTCCAGCAGCGGAGCCAGGCGCCGGCGAATGCCGATGTTGGCCTTCATCCGCGGGTCCTTGGCGTACTCGTTCCACATGTAGTCGCGGTCGTCGTCGGTGACCATCTCGAGCGTGAGCTCGTCGTGGTTGCGCAGGAAGATGCCCCACTGGCAGCCGTTGGGGATCGGCGGCGTCTGCTCCAGGATCTCCGAGATCGGGAACCGTGACTCGCGCCGGACCGCCATGAAGATGCGCGGCATCACCGGGAAGTGGAAGCACATGTGGCACTCGTCGCCACCGGACTCGAAGTCGCCGAAGTAGTCGACCACGTCGGCCGGCCACTGGTTCGCCTCGGCGAGCAGCACCTTGCCGGGGTACTTCTCGTCGACGAACCTGCGGACCTTGCGCAGGAACTCGTGGGTCTCCGGGAGGTTCTCGCCGTTGGTGCCCGGACGCTCGTAGAGGTAGGGCACCGCGTCCAGCCGGAAGCCGTCGAGGCCCATGTCGAACCAGAACGAGATCGCCTCGAGGATCGCGTCGTGGACCTTGGGGTTGTCGTAGTTGAGGTCCGGCTGGTGGCTGAAGAAGCGGTGCCAGAAGTACTGCTGGCGGACCGGGTCCCAGGTCCAGTTGGAGGGCTCGGTGTCGACGAAGATGATCCGCGCGTCCTGGTAGAGCTCGTCGGTGTCGGACCAGACGTAGAAGTCGCCGTAGGGGCCTTCGGGGTCCTCGCGGCTGGCCTGGAACCACGGGTGGGCGTCACTCGTGTGGTTCATGACGAAGTCGATGATCACGCGGATGCCGCGCTTGTGGGCCTCGTCGAGGAAGTGGTGGAAGTCCTCGACCGTGCCGCACTCCGGGAGGATGTTGGTGAAGTCGGCGACGTCGTAGCCGCCGTCGCGCAGGGGCGAGGTGAAGAACGGCGGCACCCACAGGCAGTCGACCCCGAGCCACTCGAGGTAGTCGAGCTTCTCGGTCAGGCCCTTGAAGTCGCCGGTGCCGTCGCCGTTGGAGTCGCGGAACGACCGGACCAGGACCTCGTAGAAGACCGCGGTCTTGAACCAGTCCGGCGTGGTGTCGTGCGCCGACGCCGCGACGGGGGTCTCGTCCGTCATGCCCGGACCGCCAGCACGTGCGCAGGCTCGACGTGAGGGTCGAGTCGGACGTAGTTGTGCTGGCCCCAGTGCCAGGTCTCCCCGCTGATCTCGTCGTGTACGTCGAACGTGTCGTCCCAGCCGAGGCCGAGCGCCGGCAGGTCCAGGTGGACGTTGGTCTCCCGGGCCGCGTGCGGGTCGAGGTTGACCACCACGATCACGATGTCCCCGTCTGCTCGTTTGGAGAAGACGAGGATGTTCTCGTCGTCGCTGGAGTGGATGGTGATGTTGCGCAGCAGCTGCAGCGCTGGGTGCGCGCGCCGGGTCTCGTTGAGCCGGGTGAGGTACGGCGCCAGGCTGCGGCCCTCGGCCTCGGCGGCGTCCCAGTCGCGGATCCGGATCTGGTACTTCTCGGAGTCGAGGTACTCCTCGCTGCCGGGCTTGATCGCCACGTGCTCGAAGAGCTCGTAGCCGGCGTACACGCCCCAGCTGGGCACGCTGGTGGCCGCGATCGCGGCGCGGATCTTGAACGCCGCCGGCCCGCCGTACTGGAGATAGGCGTGGAGGATGTCGGGGGTGTTGACGAAGAAGTTGGGGCGCATCAGGTGGTCCGACTCCGACGACACCTCGAGGAGGTAGTCCTCGAGCTCCCACCGGGCGGTGCGCCAGGTGAAGTAGGTGTAGGACTGGTGGAACCCGATCGAGCCGAGGGCGTGCATCATCGGCGGCTTCGTGAACGCCTCCGACAGGAACATCACGTCGGGGTCGGTGCGCCGCACCTCGGCCAGCAGCCACTGCCAGAACGGCAGCGGCTTGGTGTGCGGGTTGTCGACGCGGAAGATCCGGACCCCGTGGCTCATCCAGAGCCGGACCACGCGCAACACCTCGCGGCAGATGCCGGCCGGGTCGTTGTCGAAGTTGATGGGGTAGATGTCCTGGTACTTCTTGGGCGGGTTCTCGGCGTACGCGATGCTCCCGTCGGCCCGCGTCGTGAAGAACTCCGGGTGGCTGGTCACCCAGGGGTGGTCGGGCGCCGCCTGCAGCGCCAGGTCGAGCGCGACCTCTAGGCCGAGGTCGCGCGCCCTCGCGACGAACGCGTCGAAGTCGTCGAAGTCGCCGAGCTCGGGGTGGATCGCGTCGTGCCCGCCGTCCTTGGACCCGATCGCCCACGGCGACCCGGTGTCCTCGGGGCCGGGCGTGAGCGTGTTGTTGGGGCCCTTGCGGTTGACCTCGCCGATCGGGTGGATCGGCGGCAGGTAGATCACGTCGAAGCCCATGGCCGCGACGCCCTCGAGCCGCTTCGCGGCGGTCCGGAAGTTGCCGCTGGTGACCGTGCCGGTCGCGGCGTCGCGGGTCGCGCCCTCCGAGCGCGGGAAGAACTCGTACCAGCTGCCGAACAGCGCCAGCCGGCGATCGGCGTACGCCGGATGCGGGCCGTCGACCGTCAGCAGCTCCCGGATGGGGTGCGCGGCAAGCACGTCGGTGACCTCGCGCGACTGGAGCTGCGCCAGCCGGGCCTCGACCGGGCGCGATGTGTCCTTGGCGGCCGCTATCGCGGCCTTCAGGATCTTGCGCTCGGCGGACTTGGCGGGGAGGTCCTTGTGCACGCGCTCCAGCAGCAGCGCGCCCTCGGCGAACATCAGCTCCACGTCGACGCCGGCGGGGATCTTCAGGCCGGCGGCGTACTGCCAGCTGGCGATCGGGTCGGACCAGGCCTGCACCTCGAACGTCCAGGCGCCCTCCTGGTCCGGGGTCACCCTGGCGAGGTAGCGGTCGACCGGGTCGTCCAGCCTGGTCATCCGCACCGGGGGCCGTGGTTGGCCGTCAGGTCCGGTCAGGACCACTTCGGCCCCGAGCTTGTCGTGTCCTTCGCGGAACACCGTCGCCCGGACAGGGAACGGTTCACCCACGGTCGCCTTGGCAGGTTGCCTCCCGAGATCGACCAGCGGCATGACATCCACGATCGGTATGCGTCCCACCATCCCCCCACACTTGCGAATGCCACCAAACCCCGCAAGTTACGAGTCTCAAACGCGGCTGCTGGGTACTGGCGCAGGTTCTGGCTGAGCCGAGCGTCAGGCCAGCCGGCTGCTGCCCTTCGTCAGTCGACCACTTCCGGCCTTGGTCGTCCAGGAGGCGGCGTAGTCGATCGGGCTCTGGGGGTCGAGGGCGTCGCGGACGAGGTACCAGTCGGCCTGGGTGCGGTTGGCGTCGAAGTCCACGACCATGCAGCCGGTCTTGAACCCTTCGGCGTACTTCACCCACGGGTTGGCGACCAGGTTGTTGGTGTTGAGCACGGTGTCGAGCAGGTTGCCGACCCCGGGGGCGACCTGGTTGATGATCGACTGGAGCGACGGCGAGGCGACACCGGGCGTCACGAACTCGACGGCGACCGACTTGCGGTCCAGCAGGTAGGTGTTCGGCTTGCGCGGGATCTCGGAGGCGAAGCTCTGGTGCACGTCGCCGGTCAGCACGACGACGTCCTTGATCGCGGCCATGCCGTCGACGATCCGCTGGCGCTCCTTGAGGAAGCCGTTCCAGTCCTCGACGTACAGCTGGAGGAGCGGCTCCTCGAGTGCCGCCGACAGCTTCGGGCCGAGGAGGGCGGAGACCTGTCCCGGCACCGTGGCCAGCAGGATCTGCGGGAAGAACGGCACCTGGTTGCCCAGCACCTTCCACTTGGCCGTGCTGCCCGCCAGCCCGGTGACCAGCCAGTGTTCCTGGTCGGCGCCGATCATGGTCGCCCCGGGAGCGCTTGCCCCGGATCCCACGGACCCGTAGCCGAACAGCAGGCTGCGCGGGGGCTGGGTGCGGAACCTGCGCTCGTCCAGCATCCAGAGGTCGACCAGGTCACCGAAGCGCAGCCGACGGTTGATCCGGTACCAGTCATCCGGGTCGGTGTGCCGCACGGGCAGCCACTCGAGCCACGCCCGACGTCCTGCGGTGGCCCGGTTGAGCCACTCGCCCTCAGTGGCGGGGTCGTGGTTCTCGGCGCCGTCGCGCCAGGTGTCGTTGGCGATCTCGTGGTCGTCCCAGACCGCGACCATCGGGTGCGCCGCGTGCAGGTCCTGCAGGTCGGTCTCGAGCTTGTAGCAGCCGTGCCGGGTCCGGTAGTCGGCCAGGTCGAGGCACTCGTGCAGCGGCTCCGCGTTGCGCGGGTTGACCGGGTAGTCGCCGATGATGCCGCCGGGGGCGTACTCGTAGACGTAGTCGCCGAGGTGCAGCACCGCGTCGAGGTCGTCGAGTCCCGCGAGGTAGCGGTAGGGCACGAAGTAGCCCCAGTCGTAGTTGGCGCAGGACACCACCCCGAACCGCACCGGCGCCCCGGTGCCCGGCGCGGCCGCCGTTCGCGTCCGGCCGATCCGGGAGGTGCTGCCGAGGGCGCTGAAGCGATACCAGTACGCCGTCGCCGGGCTGAGTCCCGGCACGTCGACGTGCACCGTGTGGTCCGAGCCGGCAGTGGCTGTCGACGTACCGGATGCGACGACCTGGGTGAACGCCTCGTTGCGGGAGATCTCCCAGCCGACGTTGACGTCGGGACCGACTCCGGAGCCGGGCAGTGCCTCGACCGAGGGGGTCACCCGCGTCCAGAGCACCACCTGGTGGGGGAGCGGGTCACCCGAGGCCACGCCGTGCACGAACGGTGCGGACGCGGCCACGGCCTCCGGCCAGGAGGCGAGCGCGACGGCCGCGGCGCTGCCACCGATTCCACCGGCGATCAGGGTGCGGCGGCTGAGCTGGGGCATCGGTGCTCCTCGCGACGTCCGAGATGGGATGTCCGCCGATCAACGTCGCCCTCGGGGAATGGTTATGTGGCGCCAAATTGGATCGTTCAAGTCGAGGGCGCTAGCGTCTGGATGCATGCGTGCGATTCGACGTTTCACGGTCCGCCCGGTCCTGCCCGACGCCCTCGGTGCCCTCGGCGACCTCGCCGGCAACTTGCGCTGGTCGTGGCACCCCGAGGCCCAGGACGTGTTCGAGGAGGTCGACCCCGGGCTGTGGGAGTCCTGCGGCCATGATCCCGTGCGGCTGATCGGTGAGGTCGGCCGCAGCCGGCTCGACGAGCTCGCGGCCGACGAGGGCTTCCGGGAGCGGCTGGGCGCGGCCAAGGCCGACCTGGACCGCTACCTGACCGACGATCGCTGGTACCAGACGCGCGGGCCGGAGCACGGCCCGAAGGCGATCGCGTACTTCTCCCCGGAGTTCGGCATCACCGCCGTGCTGCCGCAGTACTCCGGCGGCCTCGGCATCCTGGCCGGCGACCACCTCAAGGCGGCCAGCGACCTCGGCGTCCCGATCGTCGGCGTCGGCCTGCTCTACCGTCACGGCTACTTCAAGCAGGCGCTGTCGCGGGAGGGCTGGCAGCAGGAGACCTACCCGATCCTGGACCCCGATGGCCTGCCGATCTCCCAGCTCAACGAGGCCGACGGCACCCGCGCCACGATCTCCATCTCGATGCCCGACGGGCCCGACCTGATCGCCCGCATCTGGGTCGCCAGCGTCGGCCGGGTGCCGCTGCTGATGCTCGACACCGACGTCGAGGGCAACCCCGACCACTACATCGAGATCACCGACCGCCTCTACGGCGGCAACTCCGAGCACCGCCTGCGCCAGGAGCTGCTGCTCGGTGTCGGTGGTGTGCGCGCGCTGCGTGCCTACTCCCGGATCACCGGAGCCCCCGAGCCGGAGGTGTTCCACACCAACGAGGGGCACGCCGGCTTCCTCGGCGTCGAGCGGATCCGTGAGCTGACCGTGGCCGAGGACGGTCCGCAGCTCGACCTCGACACCGCGCTCGAGGTCGGCCGCGCCTCCACGGTGTTCACGACCCACACTCCGGTGCCCGCGGGCATCGACCGGTTCCCGCGCACCCTGGTCGAGCAGTACTTCGCGGCCGAGGGCGGGGCCACCCCCGGCGTGCCCGTCGAGCGGATCCTGGCGCTCGGCACCGAGGACTTCGAGGGCGGCGACCCGGCGGTCTTCAACATGGCCGTGATGGGGTTCCGGCTCGCCCAGCGCGCCAACGGGGTCTCCCAGCTCCATGGCGAGGTCAGCCGCGGGATGTTCAACGGACTGTGGCCGGCGTTCGACGAGGCCGAGGTGCCGATCGGCTCGATCACCAACGGCGTCCACGCGCCCACCTGGGTCGCCCGGGAGATCTTCGAGCTCGCCAGGTCGCACGGCGTCGATGCCGGCTCCGACGACACGGACAGCTACTGGGCGGCGGTCGACAAGGTCTCCGGCGTCGACATGTGGTCGGTGAAGCGCCAGCTGCGCGAGCGGCTCGTGGTCGACGCCCGCAAGCGGCTGACGCGGTCGTGGGAGAAGCGCGGCGCCGCCAAGGCCGAGCTCGGCTGGATCGACAGCGCTCTCGACCCCGATGTGCTGACGATCGGCTTCGCGCGGCGGGTGCCGTCGTACAAGCGGCTGACGCTGATGCTGAGCGACCCCGAGCGGCTCAAGGCGCTGCTGCTGCACCCCGAGCGTCCGGTGCAGCTGGTGATCGCCGGCAAGTCGCACCCGGCCGACGACGGCGGCAAGAAGCTGATCCAGGAGATGGTGCGCTTCGCCGACGACCCGGAGGTCCGCCACCGCATCGTCTTCCTGCCCAACTACGACATCGCCATGGCCCAGCCGCTCTACCCCGGCTGCGACGTCTGGCTCAACAACCCGCTGCGTCCCTACGAGGCGTGCGGCACGTCGGGCATGAAGGCCGCGCTCAACGGCGGCCTCAACCTCTCGATCCTCGACGGCTGGTGGGACGAGTGGTACGACGGCGAGAACGGCTGGGCGATCCCCTCGGCCGACGGCGTCGACGACCCCGACAAGCGCGACGACCTCGAGGCGACCGCGCTCTACGAGCTGATCGAGAACGACGTGACGCCGCGGTTCTACGACGTCGACGCCGAGGGCGTGCCGACGCGATGGGTGGAGATGCTCCGCCACACGCTGAAGTCGCTCGGCCCGAAGGTGCTGGCGACCCGGATGGTGCGCGACTACACCAAGCAGCTCTACGCCCCGGCCACCGAGGTCTCGCGAGCCCTCAACTCGGACTACAACGGTGCCCGCGAGCTGGCCCTCTGGAAGGCCAAGGTGCGCGGCAACTGGCCGTCGGTGCGCGTCGAGCACGTCGAGAGCGGCGGCATCGGCGATGCGCCCGAGGTCGGCGCGGTGATGAACGTCCGCGGCTTCGTGTCCCTCGGTGACCTGTCCACCGACGACGTGTCGGTGCAGGTCGTGCACGGCAAGATCAACTCCGACGACGAGCTCACCGAGACGACCATCGACGAGCTGCACCTGGGCGAGACCTACGACGGCGGCCGGCACCGGTTCGACGGCGACGTCACCCTGGCCACCAGCGGCGCGTTCGGCTACACGGTGCGGGTGATCCCGCGCAACGGGCTGCTCACCTCGTCGGCCGAGCTCGGCGTCGTGGCGATGGCTTAGGCGCCGAAGAAGCCCTGGTCAGTGCCGGTGCCCGTCGCGTCACGCCAGTCCGCGGCGAAGGCACCGACGCTCGGGTGGCGCCGGCCCGGGTCGGCACGAGTGGCGTGCATGACCGCTTCCAACTGGGCGGGCCGGCGTACACAGCCGAGGTGCCAGGCCAGCCGGGCCAGCGTGTAGACGGTGGCCGGCTCACCGACAGACGCCCCGCGGACGTACTCCTCCGGCGGCATCAGGCGGTCGGAGCCGTACTGTCGGTCGACCTCGAGGACGTACGGCGGCGAGTAGAGGTCGACGTCGACCAGGTGCAGCTCGCGGGTCTCGAAGTCGTAGATCAGGCAACCGTCGTAGAGGTCGATGGCGACCAGGCCGGCCGCAGCCGCGGCGACATGGGCGTCGACCAGCACGTCGTACGCCGCCCACGACTCGTCGTCCGGCAGGGCGCGGAACCGGCTCAGCGCGCTCGCCTGGTGGTCGCGCGGCAGGGCGCCGGGGACGTCCGGGTCGTTGAGGTTCTCGCCCTGCACCCACGGATAGACCAGCGCCGCCCCGTCACGGGCCGTCTCGAAGCTGGTGGTCAGCGGCACGACCGCGGGATGGCGCAGCCGGGCATGCACCGCCTCGGCCGCCCGCAGCTGCGCGCGGTCCTCGCCGAAGGCGACCTTCACGAACCAGCTGGTGCCGTCGATGACCACGCCGTAGGAGGTGCAGCCCGAGTCGTGACCCCTGATCTCCAGGAAGACGTGGCCGACCTCGCTCAGCCACGGCTCGAGCTCCACCTCGGCCGCAGGCCGCGGAAAGGTCATGCCGCCACGCTACGACGTCAGGTCTCGCGCAGCACCGCGACCGCTCGCGGGCTCAGCGTGATCCGCTCACCCATCTTCACCGGCGTGCCGATGTCGAGCTCGGGATCGGTGGACAGCACGACCTCACCGGCGTGCACCCAGTCGTTGTCGGGCAGCTGCACGGTGACCGGCTCCTCACCAGCGTGGAACCACAGCACGAACGACGCATCGACCTGCTGGTCGCCGCGCGGGCCGGGGGAGCGCAGCGGCCGTCCGGACACGAACATCCCCAGCGTCGACAGACCGGCGTCGTGCCAGTCGTCGCTGGTCATCTCCCGCCCGGCGGGGTGCAGCCAGGCGAGATCCTTCGGCCCGCCCTGCATCGTGGGCCGTCCCTCGAACCAGTGCCGCTGGCGCAGCGCCGGGTGCTCGCGGCGCAACCGGAGCGCGGCCCGAGTCACCTCGTAGACGTCGAGCCACGCGTCCTCGGCCCGCCAGTCGATCCAGGAGATCTCGTTGTCCTGGCAGTAGGGGTTGTTGTTGCCCCGCTGGGTGCGGCCGCGCTCGTCGCCGGCGGTGATCATCGGTACGCCGTTGGACAGGCAGAGGGTGGCCATCAGGTTGGCCGCCTGGCGCCGGCGTAGGGCCACGATCTGCTCGTCGTCGGTCTCGCCCTCGACGCCGTGGTTGTCGGCCCGGTTGTTGTCGGTGCCGTCGCGGTTGTCCTCGCCGTTGGCCTCGTTGTGCTTCATCTCGTAGCTCACCAGGTCGCGCACGGTGAACCCGTCGTGAGCCGTCACGAAGTTGATCGAGGCATACGGCGACCGGCCGTCGTCGGCGTACAGGTCAGCGGATCCGGCGAGCCGGGTGGCGACGACTCGGATGCCCGAGGACTGGCCGCGCCAGAAGTCGCGGATCTCGTCGCGGAACTGGTCGTTCCACTCCACCCACGGCGGTGGGAACTCGCCGACCCGGTAGCCGTCCATCGATGCGTCCCACGGCTCGGCGATCAGCTTGGTGTGGCGCAGCACCGGGTCCTGGCCGATGGCGGCGAGCAGGTGGCAGTTCATGTCGATCTCGTGATCGACGCGGGTCAGGGCCGAGGCGAGGTCGAAGCGGAAGCCGTCGACGTGCATCTCGGTGACCCAGTAGCGCAGCGAGTCGAGGAGCAGCCGCAGCGCGAAGGGAGTGTCGGCGTTGACCGTGTTGCCGCACCCGGTCACGTCCCAGTAGGTGTCGTCGAACGGCTCGCCCGCGCTCTCGAGGCTGCGCCGGTGGTAGGTGCCGAGGTCGTCCAGGCCGCGGAACGACAGCGTCGGCCCGTCCGGCGCGGCCTCGGCCGTGTGGTTGTAGACGACGTCGAGCAGCACCTCGATCCCCGCGTCGTGGAGCGCCTTCACCATCGCCTTGAACTCCGTGACCTGCTGCCCGCGGTCACCGGAGGACGAGTACGCGTTGTGCGGGGCGAAGAACCCGATCGAGTTGTAGCCCCAGTAGTTGGTCAGCCCGCGGCTCACCACCTCCGGCTCGGAGGCGAACTGGTGGATCGGCAGCAGCTCCACCGCGGTGACCCCGAGGTCCTTCAGGTAGTCGACGACAGCGGGGGACGCGAGCCCGGCGTAAGTGCCGCGCAGCTCCTCGGGGATCCGGTCGTGCAGCTGGGTCATGCCCTTGACGTGCAGCTCGTAGATGACGGTGTCGTGCCATCGGTGTCGCAGCGGCTGGTCGCCGGCCCAGTCGAAGCCGTCGTCGCCGACCACCACGCTGCGAGGGACGTACGCCGCGGAGTCCAGCGAGCTGGGCTCGTCCGGCTCCTCGAGGTCGTAGCCGAAGATCGCCGGGTCGTAGTCGACCGATCCGCTGACCGCTCGCGCGAACGGGTCGAGCAGCAGCTTCTCCACGTTGAACCGCAAGCCGTCCTCCGGCTCCCATGCCCCGTCGACCCGGTAGCCGTAGCAGGCTCCCGGCGGGACGTCGGGGATCGCGCCGTGCCAGCTGCCCAGCGTGTGCTCGGTGAGCTGGTGCCGGGTCTCCGCGCCCTCGTCGTCGAAGAGGCAGACCCAGGCAGCGGTGGCGTTGGGGGCGTACACCGCGAAGTTCGTCGACTCCGGCGACCAGGTCGAGCCCAGCGGGAAGCTGCGGCCTGGCCACACGGAGGCACGCTCTCCGAGGTTGCGCCACAGACCGGCCGTCACGGGAGGCATTGTTACTGACCCGACCTGGGCGCGGCACAATGCGGGTCTACTCACCGACAGGAGACAGCTGATGGAGTTCGTGAGGCTCGAGGTTGCCGACGGCGTCGGCACGATCCGCCTGGACCGCCCCAAGATGAACGCGCTCAACGTGCAGGTCCAGGAGGAGATCCGGGCCGTGGCCGCTGAGGCCACCGACCGCGACGACATCAAGGCGGTCGTCGTGTACGGCGGTGAGCGGGTCTTCGCAGCCGGCGCGGACATCAAGGAGATGGCCGACATGTCCTACACGGACATGGTCAAGCGTTCCGGTGCCCTCCAGTCGTCCTTCACCGCGGTCGCGAGGATTCCGAAGCCCGTGGTCGCGGCGATCACCGGCTACGCCCTCGGCGGTGGCTGCGAGCTCGCACTGTGCGCGGACTTCCGGATCGCGGCCGACGACGCGACGCTCGGCCAGCCCGAGGTGCTGCTCGGCGTCATCCCCGGTGCCGGCGGCACCCAGCGACTGACCCGGCTGGTGGGCCCGAGCAAGGCCAAGGACATCATCTTCACCGGCCGGTTCGTGAAGGCCGACGAGGCGCTCGCGATCGGCCTGGTCGACCGGCTGGTGCCGGCCGAGACCGTCTACGACGAGGCCGTCGCCTGGGCGCAGCAGTTCTCCCGCGCGGCGTCGTACGCCCTCCGAGCGGCGAAGGAGAGCATCGACCGCGGCCTCGAGGTCGATCTGGAGACCGGACTCGAGATCGAAAGACAGCAGTTCTCTTCTCTGTTTGCGACCACGGACCGCACCATTGGTATGTCATCCTTCATCGACATGGGGCCCGGAAAAGCTGAGTTCGAAGGACGGTAGTAGGGATGGCTGGCGAGGCGCCCGGCAAAAAGGTCGACCCCACGAGCACTCGGTACGACGCAGACAAGCTCCGAACCATCGTTTCGCGGGTCGTCTGGCTGCTCTTCGTCCTGTGCGCCTTGTCGCTTGCCGTCGCTGCGCTGTTGGTGTCGCTCGAGGCGCGAGAGCAGAACAACCTCGTCAACCTGTTCTACGACATCGCGAACGGCGTCGACCTCGGGTTCTTCGACCTGGACAACCCGATCAAGGACTTCAGCGGCGACAACGCGGAGATGCGAACCGCTCTGTTCAACTACGGCATCGGCGCGATCCTCTACCTGATCGTGGGCCGGGTCGTGGAGAAACTGATCCACCCCTGAGCAGGCTCTGTTGCTCGGTGTGACCCTGCTGACGTTGTGAGATAGTCCACCGCGGACTGGTGTCGAAACGGTCGTGACTCGGCGGTAACCTGCCCAACGCCGCCAACCCGGCCCGGGTTGGCCCACACGAATGCACAGGAGGGGCCGATCCCGGCCACACCACCATGAACATTGTTGTCTGTGTGAAGCACGTGCCCGACGCCACCGCCGATCGGCGGTTCGAGGACGACAACACGGTCGACCGCGTGGGCGTCGACGGGCTGCTGTCCGAGCTCGACGAGTACGCCGTCGAGCAGGCCCTGCAGCTGAAGGAAAAGTCCGAGAGCCCCGAGGACACCAAGGTCACCGCGCTCTGCGTGGGCCCCGAGAAGGCCGCCGACGCCGTGCGCAAGGCGCTGCAGATGGGTGCCGACGAGGGTGTCCACGTGAGCGACGACGCGATCGCCGGCTCCGACGCCATCGCGACCTCGCTGGTGCTGGCCGAGGCGATCAAGAAGATCGGCTCGCCGGACCTGGTGCTCTGCGGCATGTCCTCGACCGACGCCTCGATGAGCGTGGTGCCGGCGATGCTGGCCGAGCGCCTCGACCTGCCCCAGATCACCCTCGCCTCCGTCGTGGAGTCGCAGGGCGACCAGGTGCGGGCCAAGCGTGACGGCGACACCGCCACCGAGGTGATCGGCGGCACGATGCCGCTGGTGCTG
The DNA here is from genome assembly GCA_963769475.1 of uncultured Actinomycetota bacterium. Classification (GTDB taxonomy): domain Bacteria; phylum Actinomycetota; class Actinomycetes; order Propionibacteriales; family Nocardioidaceae; genus Nocardioides. The sequence continues at coordinate 13,454 of CAVYLX010000018.1, forward strand.
TCGGTGACCGACCAGTCCGGCGAGGCTCGCTACCCGTCGTTCAAGGGGATCATGGCCGCGAAGAAGAAGCCGGTCGAGACCTGGTCGCTCAGCGACCTGGGTGTCGACTCCGGCCAGGTCGGCCTGTCGGTCGCGTGGTCCGAGGTCTCCGGCACCAACGAGCGCCCGCCGCGTACCGCCGGCGAGATCGTCAAGGACGAGGACGGGTCGGGCGCCACTGCGCTGACCGAGTTCCTGGCCTCCAAGAAGTTCATCTGAGCTCCGGGTCTTTCCGGATAGGGAGAAGCGAACATGTCTGAAGTTCTGGTACTCGTCGACCACGTCGACGGCGCCGTCACCAAGCCCACCCTGGAGCTCCTCGCTCTCGCCAAGCGTCTCGGCGAGCCGTCGGCCGTCTTCATCGGCGGGTCCGACAAGGCCTCTGGGGCGACCGAGCGGCTGAAGAAGTTCGGTGCGGAGAAGATCTACGTCGTCGACGACGCCGAGGTGAAGGGCTACCTCGTGGCCCCGAAGGCGGAGGTCCTGCAGCAGCTGGTCGAGAAGACGTCGCCGGCCGCCGTACTGCTGGTCTCGGGCGGTGAGGGCAAGGAGATCGCCGGTCGCCTGGCGATCAAGATCGACTCCGGCCTGATCACCGACGCGGTCGACATCTCCGACAGCGGGGAGACCACGCAGAGCGTCTTCGCGGGCAGCTACACGGTGACCGCCAAGGTCACCAAGGGCACCCCGATCATCTGCGTCAAGCCCAACTCCGCACCGCCGGAGGAGTCCGACGGAGCAGGCACGGTCGAGGAGTTCGCCGCGACCATCTCCGACTCGGCGAAGAAGGCCCAGATCGTGGCCTCCGAGCCGCGCAAGTCGACCGGTCGTCCCGAGCTGACCGAGGCCGCGATCGTGGTCTCCGGTGGCCGTGGCACCGGCGGCAACTTCGAGCCGATCGAAGGCCTGGCCGACTCTCTCGGCGCGGCCGTCGGTGCCTCGCGCGCCGCGGTCGACTCCGGCTGGATCCCGCACACCTTCCAGATCGGCCAGACCGGCAAGACGGTCTCGCCGCAGCTCTACATCGCGGCCGGCATCTCCGGTGCCATCCAGCACCGCGCCGGCATGCAGACCTCGAAGACCATCGTGGCGATCAACAAGGACGAAGAGGCCCCGATCTTCGAGCTGGTCGACTTCGGCGTCGTCGGCGACCTCAACACAGTCCTGCCTGCCGCCACCGAGAAGATCACCGAGCGCAAGAGCTGACCCAGCCTCAACCCACGTTGACCCGTCAGAAGCGTTTCTGACGGGTCAGCGTGATTTGAGGCCCGGAAGCTCCCTCAATATGAGGTAAATCAGGGCCCCACACTGGCTTTCCCGCCGCATTGCGCATCGCCTGGGTACAAGCAGGTAGGGGAGATGCGTGGTCCCCACGCACCGGACGACCCCGGATTCCTCTGGGGGGAAGCATGGGTTACTGGGACCTTGAGGGCGAGGACCCCCGCTGGCCGCTGCTCGTGATCGGCGCGGTGGTCGGCGCGCTCGTCGTAGGCCTGATCTGGTTCGTCGTGGCCTGGACGACCAAGGACGTGCGCGACGAGCAGTCGGCCGACGAGGCGAAGCTGGCCGATCCGGCACCGACCGGCCAGGACCCCTCGCCGGACCGCCTGGGACGGTGCCAAGAGGTCTTCGCGGCCCAGACCCCGCCGCTCGAGGCCGCGGACGCCTCGCTGACGCAGTGGGAGATCCACATCGGCGCGATGAACAAGCTGGTCACCGGTGCGATCACCCTCGACCAGGCCACCGCGTTCTGGGACGAGACCAGGCTGTCGGCCCGCGGGCTGCTGGGACGGCACTACGCAGCCCTGGTGGACTACTACCACCGGACCGCTCGATGTCCGTTGTCCCGCCCCGGCACGATGACCGCGGACGAGGAACGCTGCGCCACGGTGGTCGCGGCGCGCGGCAAGGCTCTGTACCAGGGCGCCGAGGCGGACCGCAGATGGCGCGAGCACGTGCACCACATGGAGATGCTGCGGGACGGCGAGATGTCGCCCGAGGAGGCGACCCGGCTCTGGCTGCTGAACTGGCGCAAGGGCGCCCAGGAGGTGCGGGCCTACCGCGCCGCCGCCGCCGATGCGGCCGAGGGCCAGACCTGCTGACCCCCGGACGCGACCGTCAGCTCACCATTGCTGCTCCGGCTCGTCGATCAGGCCGAGCTTGGGGACGCGGACCGTGCGGGCGCCTTCCTTGCCGGAGATGTAGATCTTCCGCAGGGAGACGTTGTCCTCGGTGTTCGACTCGACCAGTCGCTTGTTGGGATTGGCGATGGTGGCGATGTAGTAGGTGCCGTTGGGCAGGTTCTTCAGGTTGAAGGACTGGCCGGCGCGGAACTGGGCGTAGGTGTCGCCCCACCCTGCTGCCAGCACCTGACGCAGCGACAGTGAGCCGGTCTCTCCGCAGTCGGTGGAGAGGTCGGTGTTCTCGGGGTTCCAGTCGGCGTCGGTCACGGTCTGGTCGATGGAGTCGGTGTTGGCCAGGCAGAAGGCTTCCTTCTTCGACACCGCCGCCGTCGACTTGTCCGCCCGCAGCAGCGTGTAGCTCGCGAAGTCGCGGAAGTGCCAGTGCTGGTGCGACGGCTTCTCGTCGAACTCGAACTCGCCGATCTTCTGGTAGCCGGTCTGGTTGCCGTCACCGTCGAAGAAGTACTGGTAGGCGTCCATCATCGCCTCGTTGTCGCGGCGGAAGCCGTCGACGACCAGCGGGCTGTCGCCGGCGTTCCAGACCGTCGCGGCGAAGCGCAGGAAGTTGCCGTTGTTGGCCATTGTGATGCCCCAGGCCGGCAGCGACTTCAGGTTCGGCCGCGGGCCGTCGACCTCGTCGAGCTCGGGCCCGGTGGGCTCCTGGACCGACGGCTTCCCGACCGGCTCGGTCGGCGCAGGGTGGTTGCGGCCGTCTCCGTGGTCGTGGCCCTCGTGGTCGTGCTTGACCAGGACCCGAACGGTGCGGGTGGCGTCGACGGCCGGGATCTTCAGAGCCTTCGCGTACGCCGATGCGATCGAGATCGTGACGTCGTACTTGCCCTCCGCGAGCCGGACGCCGCCACGGCCGCGCCACTCGTCGTTGAGGAGCGGGTTGGACCAACCGGCCTGGATGCCCTGCACGGAGCCGAGGCTGTAGGGGTTGGCGAAGCAGTACTGCGGGTACGGCGACCGGGCCGGTGCATCGGGACGGACCCGCTCGCCCTGGCTGTTGAGGCACACGTCCCTGGTGCGCGCCTTCAGCTTCTTGCCGGTCTCGAGGTTCTTCACCGAGACCCGCACGAAGTCCTTGAGTCCGTTGAAGTCCGACATCGAACCGAGGGGCAGGGTCACGTCGCCGCTGGGCGAGCGCCAGACGGTCTTGATCTGCTCGGCGTACGACGTCCGGTTCGACCACAGCTCGAACGGGTCGGAGCCGGCGATGAGCCGCGCGTCGATGTTGACGCGGGTCTGCAAGCTGTCGCCGTACAGGTAGCCCACCACCGTCTTGGGCGCCCACATCTTCACCGCTGACTCGGCGGCTCTCGCAGGTGCCGGCGCGGCCTCTCCGGGGGTGGTGAGGGCCAGGGCGGCGATGGGGGTGAGCGTCAGGGCTGCGGTAGCAGCCAGGACCTGGTGACGACGTCGGGGCACGAGGTTCTCGCTTCTATGAGTTTTCTCTGTCACCTGAAGTGACGTCCGATCCCACCATTTGGTTGCCCGATCCGTGGGGAAGCCACGAAGTTTCCTAACCTCGACCTTGTGAGCACACTTGAAGCGGTCATCGAGGTCGCGGTCCGCGCCCGCGCGGCGAGCCTCGGTCTGGCCCTGGCGACGCGGGCCGAGAAGGACGATGCGCTCCACATGATGGCCCAGGCCCTGGTCGACCGCGCCGACGAGCTCCTGGCCGCGAACGGGGAGGACGTGGCTCGCGCCGTCGAGGACGGCACACCGGCCAACATCATCGACCGGCTGCGGCTGACGCCGGACCGGCTCGACGCGATGGCCCAGGGCTTGCGCGACGTGGCCGCGCTCCCGGACCCGGTAGGGGAGGTCGTGCGCGGCAGCACCCTGCCCAACGGTCTCGAGCTCCGGCAGCTGCGGGTGCCGTTCGGCGTCGTCGGCATGATCTACGAGGCCCGCCCCAACGTCACCGCAGACGCCGCGGGCATCTGTCTCAAGTCCGGCAACGCGGTCCTGCTGCGCGGGTCCTCCAGCGCCCGCTCGAGCAACGCCGCGATCGTGGCCGTGCTCCGCGACGCCGCGGCCGCCTCCGGCCTGGACGCCGACATCATCCAGCTGGTGCCCGGCGACTCCCACGACAGCGTGAAGGCGCTGATGCGGGCCCGCGGGCACGTCGACGTACTCATCCCGCGCGGCGGTGCCGGGCTGATCCAGTCCGTCGTCGAGGAGTCGACGGTGCCCGTGATCGAGACCGGCGTAGGCAACTGCCACGTGTACGTCGACAGCGCGGCCGATCTCGACAAGGCACTGGCCATCGTGGTGAACAGCAAGACCCACCGCACCAGCGTGTGCAACGCGGCGGAGTCGCTGCTGGTGCACGCCGAGGTAGCGGACGCATTCCTCCCGCGAGTGGTCTCGGCGCTGCAGGAGGCGGGCGTGACCATCCACGGCGACGAGGCGTTCCAGGACCACGGCGGGGTGCGGCAGGCGACCGACGACGACTATGCGCGCGAGTACCTCTCGCTCGACATCTCGGCCGCCGTCGTGGCCGACCTCGACGCCGCCATCGCGCACATCCGCCGCTTCTCGAGCAAGCACAGCGACGCCATCGTGACCGAGGACCAGACCGCGGCCCGGCGGTTCGCGGCCGAGGTCGACTCAGCAGCGGTGCTGATCAACGCGAGCACGCGGTTCACCGACGGCGGCGAGTTCGGGTTCGGCGCCGAGATCGGGATCAGCACCCAGAAGCTGCACGCGCGCGGCCCGATGGGCCTGCCGGAGATGACGTCCACGAAGTACGTCGTCACCGGCGAGGGTCACGTGCGCTGATCGCCAGCGTGGATGTCGACCGGGACGAGCTCGTCCTGGTGCTTCTCCTCGTAGTTGGCCAGCAGCCAGAGGCCGACGCACATCACGCCGAGGCTCACCAGCTCGACCGACACCGCCCACGCGGTGTGTCGCGGGATCTCCTGGAAGACCAGGTAGCCGAAGCTCAGACCCACCAGGCAGTTGACCACGTTGAGCATCGGCATCGACGCGGAGAGCCGCGCGGAGCGGTAGGCGACCTGGTTGATCGCCACTCCGCCCAGCCCGGCGGCAGCCAGCCCGTAGATCGGCCAGGTGGTCAGCAGCTCGGAGAGCCCGCCGTCGTCGTACTCCTCCTCGGCCGCCTTGACCAGCACCGCGACCAGGCCGAGGAGCAGCCCCGCCGAGGCGCCGATCAGGAAGGCCCGCGCGTTGTCCGCGCGCACCAGCCGGGTCAGCACGAAGACCAGCACCCCGAGAGCCGCGCACCCCGCGACGAGGAAGAAGAACGAGAGCCCACCGGGGTGGCCGTCGCCCTCGGACGGGTCGCTCGCCAGCAGGAAGAACGCCAGGGCGCCCGCGGTGAGGAACACCGCACCCATCTCGCGCCGCTCCGGCAGCTTGCGCGAGATGGCGGCCCGGATCGGCACGGCGAAGACGATGCCGGTGATGATGATCGGCTGGACCAGCGAGATGGGGCCGTTGATCACAGCGAGCGCGTGGGTGATGAAGCCGGCGATGCCCAGCGCTTGGCCGAGCACCCAGACCGGCCGCTGCGACAGGTGCCACAGGAGGTGCCACAGCCCGCCGATGGAGTCCGGTGCCGCGCCGGCAGCCTGGTGCTGCACCGACGTCGACAGGGCCGTGAAGAACGCGCTGGTCAGAGCGAAGACGATCGCCAGCCAGATCACGGCATCACTGTAGAGGGCTGAGCCTCCCGGGCTGGGACCACGGCGCTGAGCGGGGTGCGGCGCGGTGATAAGTTCAC
>CAVYLX010000019.1:0-17766 GCA_963769475.1 uncultured Actinomycetota bacterium
GACTCGCTGCCGACATCCGATGCAGGTCCGGACCGGGCCCGTGAGGGATGTGTCGGCCGGGCTCGCAGAGATGTTCGGATCGCGTGCCACCGAGCAACAACCCTACCGCTACGAGCCACGAGTGTTGAAACGGGCGCACGGGAGCTGTTGTTCCCGGCTGCGCCTTCCTAGTCTTGGCGCATGCCCAACGACGCACTCGAGGAGCGTTTCGAGGGCCCCGACCTCGACCGCGAGGTCTGGCTCCCGCACTACCTGCCCGCCTGGTCATCGCTCGACCAGACCCGCGCCAGCTATCGGCTCGAGGACGGCTTGCGGCTCATCGTGCCGGTCGACCATCCCGTGTGGTGCCCCGGCGACCACACCCCTCCGCTTCGCGTTTCCGGCCTGCAGACCGGCAGCTGGTCGGGACCCGTGGGCTCCACCCGCGGCCAGCTGCGCTTCCGGGATGGCCAAGAGGTCCGCGAGGAGCAGGAGCACTTCGAGGGCTGGCTGATCGGCTCCGGCCGCGTCCAGATCCGGGCCCGGATGACGCTGTCGCCCCGCTCGATGGCGGCGCTGTGGATGAGCGGGTTCGAGGACGATGACGCGCAGGAGCAGTGCGGCGAGATCTGCGTGTTCGAGATCTTCGGCAACGCCCTGCAGTCCGACCCGCCCTCGGCCGAGGTGGGCGTCGGCATCAAGCCGTTCCGCGACCCTGCCCTGACCGACGACTTCGCCGCCCCGCGGGTGCCGATCGACGTGACCGAGCCGCACACCTACGCCGTCCGATGGGACGCCAGCATGGCCGTCTTCACCGTCGACGACGTGGAGGTACGCCGCTGCGCCGGCCCGCCGACGTACCCGCTCCAGCTGATGCTCGCCGTCTTCGACTTCCCGGAGTGGTCGGTCGGCGACGACGATCAGCTGGTGCCGGAACTGGTGGTCGAGCACGTGCTGTCGGAGTGCGGATGACGTCGCTGCAGTGCGCGACCACGGTGATCCTCGCTCGGCACGGCGAGGCCGAGTACGAGGACCCGTGCTGGGCCGAGGAGGGCGGCTCGCTCACCTCGCTCGGACGCCGGCAGGCCACGATGCTCGGGGAGGGACTCGCCGGTCGACGGGTGGCGCACGTGTGGACCAGCACCCTCGCCCGGGCGGTGCAGACCGCCGAGATCGCCGCTGCGCGGCTGGGAGTCGCCGTGACCACCCGGGCCGGCCTGCGGGAGTTCGGCTGCGGCGACCTGGCCGGCACCGAGCGGGAGATCGACCCGTTCGTGCCGATCTTCCGCAGCTGGCTCGACGGCGAGCTGTCGGCGCAGGTCCCCGGCGGCGAGTCCGGTCAGGACCTGGTCGACCGGATGCGCGGCGTGTTCAGCGAGATCGCGGACGCCCACCCCGGCGAGACCGTGCTCGCCGTGAGCCACGGCGGCGTGCTCCGGCTCGCCGTACCTTCCGTCACCCGGATGGAGGTCGAGCCGAGCTCGCTCGCCAACTGCTCGACGATCGAGATCGAGATCGACGCCGACGGCTGGGTCTGCCGGTCCTGGGGATGACCGGTCAGCTGTCGGCTGGGTCAGCCGGCGCGACCGGCGCCTCGGCTTCCTCGTCCGAGTGGATGTCGATGCGCCACCCGGTGAGACGAGCGGCGAGACGGGCGTTCTGGCCCTCCTTGCCGATCGCGAGCGACAGCTGATAGTCGGGTACGACGACGCGCGCCGACTTGGCTGCCAGGTCGACGACCTCGACCGACTGCACCTGGGCGGGGGAAAGCGCGTGGGCGACCAGCTCGGCCGGGTCCTCGGACCAGTCCACGATGTCGATCTTCTCGCCGTGCAGCTCCGACATCACGTTGCGCACCCGCTGGCCCATCGGGCCGATGCAGGCGCCCTTGGCGTTGACGCCGGACGCGTCGGTCCAGACCGCGATCTTGGTGCGATGGCCGGCCTCGCGGGCGATGGCCGAGATCTCGACGGTGCCGTCGGCGATCTCGGGCACCTCGAGGGCGAACAGCTTCTTGACCAGGTTGGGGTGCGACCGCGACAGGGTGATCTGCGGACCACGCATGCCCTTGCGCACGGAGATCACCAGGCACTTGATCCGGGTGCCGTGCTTGTAGTCCTCGCCGGGCACCCGCTCACTGACCGGCAGCAGCGCCTCGAGCTTGCCGAGGTCGACCATCACGTCGTCGGGGTTGCGGCCCTGCTGGATGACGCCGGAGATGATGTCGCCCTCCTTGCCGGAGAACTCACCGAACCTGATCTCGTCCTCGGCGTCGCGCAGCCGCTGCAGCATGATCTGCTTCGCGGTGGTCGCCGCGATCCGGCCGAACCCGTCGGGTGTGTCCTCGAACTCGCCGACCGGGTTGCCCTCCTCGTCGACCTCCGTGGCCAGCACGGTCACGTGGCCGGTCTTGCGGTCGAGGGTGACCCGCGCGGTCTCCCGGGCTCCGGGCGTCTTGTGGTACGCCGTCAGCAAGGCCTGCTCGATCGCCTCGACCAGCACCTCGAAGGAGATCTCCTTCTCCCGCTCCAACATCCGCAGGATGCTCATGTCGATGTCCATCAAAGGTCCTCCTCGGCGTCGCTGTCCGCAGGCTCGTCGGGCTCGACGGGTCGCTTGCGGTTGAACTCGATCTGCACCATCGCCTTCTTCACGTCGTCGAACGCGACCTCGTGGGCCGTGCCGTCGACATCGAGGGTGGCGCTGTCCTCACCGCTTGCCGTGATCCGGCCGACGATCGCCTCGCCCTCGTGGGGCGTGACCTTGACCAACCGGTCGGTGTTGCGGCGCCAGTGGCGCGGCAGCGTCAGCGGCCGGTCGACGCCGCGCGAGGTGACCTCGAGGGTGTAGGCCTGCTGCCCCATCACGTCCGAGCCGTCGAGCACTTCGCCCACCGCACGGGTGGCGTCGGCAACCTCATCGAGGGTGACTCCACCGTCCTTGTCGACCGCGACCCGGAGCACGCGGCGCTTGCCGGCAGCGGTCAGCTCGACCGCCTCGACATCGAGGCCCAGGGAGGCGAGCGGCGCGATCAGCGCCTCCTCGACCCGAGTCGCCGTCGCGGCAGTGCCGGATTGGCCTGCGTGACTGGCGCTCATCGGTGTTACCTCCCTGTGCTGTTGTGGTGGTGCTTCCCCAGGATAGCCGCTCACCGTGGCCCGATCTGCACACGTCGCCGCGGTTGTTAGGGTCGCGCCGTGCCCGCCCGTCCCGTCGTCACCACCCGCCGAACGGCGCTGGCCGTGGCGACCGGCCTGACCGGCCTGGCCGTGGGTGGATGCACCTCCGACTCCCCCGACGATCCGACGGATCCGGTCAGCAACTCCGTCCCGCCAGTGGACGCCGACCAGGTCCTCGTCGACAGCGTCGTAGAGCGGCTGACCACCGCGCTGGCCGCAGCATCCGGGCTCGGCAGGCTCAAGAGCCTCGAGCGACTGCACCTGGCCCACCTGTCGGCCCTCGGCGTCACGGAGACCGAGTTCGCGGCAACTCCCAACGACCTGCGCACCCGTGGCGAGGTCCTCGCAGGAGAGGCCCGCCTGCAGAAGTTCCTGGTCACCGCCTCCGTCCAGGCGGAGAGCGGCAGCCTCGCCAAGCTGCTGGCCACCATGTCGGCAGCCGTCGCCCAGCACCTGGCGGTGCTCGGATGACCTACCCCGAGGCGCTACAGACCGCCCTCGCCACCGAGCACGCCGCGGTCTACGTCTACGGCGCCCTGGGCGCCCAGACCTCGCAGTCGGCTCAGCCCACGCTGTACGCCGACCTCGGCGCCGCCTACACCGAGCACCGCTCACAGCGCGACCAGCTGGTCCGCGCCATCCTCGACGAGGGGGCGGAGCCGACGGCCGCGGAGCCGGCGTACGAGCTGCCGGGCGATCTGAGCACCCCCGACCTGGTGATGCGGAGGGCGCTGCGCCTCGAGAAGTCGTGCGCCGAGACCTACGCCTACCTGGTGGCGAACAGCCCGCGGGAGGAGCGCCGCTGGGCCATCAACGCCCTGGTAAAAGCAGCGGTCCGCGAACTCGCCTTCCGGGGAATTCCCGAGATATTCCCCGGAAGTGACGAGTACGCGGACCGCTAAGGCCTGGGACAGAGGCCAGTGACGGCCGCTGGGTGGGTATCCATCGGCTGTCGTCAATGAGCATGCAGGAATGTGCAGCACAGCGCGATGGCTGCGGTTCCTCACAAATCTGCAATGCAGAAATGTGCAGAATTAGGTAACCGAACGGTCACAGCCAGGCATCGACCAGCGCGGGGATGTCCGAAAGTCGGTGAGCCACCCCGTCGGGCGTCCCCTCGGTGTGGCCCAGCTGGTCGGCCGGGATCACGCTGTGCGGGATGTGGATCGCCAGCATGCCCGCCGTCTGCGCGCCCCACACGTCGTCGAAGAGCCGGTCGCCGACGTAGACGCACCGCGACGGGTCGGTCACGCCGACCGCCTCCATGGCGGCCTGGAAGGCCTCCGGCGCCGGCTTCGTCCACGGGATCTCGCTGGAGTAGACGTCGCCGTCGATCAGGTCCAGCACGCCATCGCGCTCGAAGAACCCCCGGTGCCACTCGCGCGGCCAGATCGTGTTGGACAGCACGCCGACCTTGATGCCGGCAGCGCGCAGCGCCTCCCACGTCGGCCGCACCTCGGCGTCGGTGGGCGTGTGCGGCTCCCAGAAGTCGTAGTAGGCGCTGAGCAGGTCCGGGTCATGCCTCAGGCCGGCCTCGTCGAACAGGTCGGCGATCGTCGAGCTCTGGTGGTGAGAGTGAGCCCGTCCCCAGACCGTGCGCCCCGCCTCGTGCAGCTGGGTCGCGAAGGCTGCGTGGTCGGGCTCCCCCGCCGCTACCACGGCCTGGGCCAACGCCATGGACTCCGCGTGGAAGTCCACGTCGTGCCATTGGGTGAGCGTGCCACCCCAGTCGAAGATGACGGCGTCGATTCCAGGCATGCCGGGAGACTAGGACCCGCCACCGACGGTCACGAAACCGGCGATCTCCTTCGCGAGCCGCTCCGGCTGGTCCAGGGCCACGAACGTGAGCGCGTCCGCGAACTCCACCAGCTTGGCGTCGGGGAACGTGGACTCGAGGCGGCGCGCGAGCCCGATCTTGAAGAACCGGTCAGCTGGCGCCCAGCACAGCAGCACCGGCTTGGAGAAGCTCGGCTGGCGGGTGGCGACATCGGCGAGGTCGGCTGCCGACCAGCCGCGGGCGAACGTCGCCACGTCACGGCGTACGCCGGCATCGGTGAGGTACGGCGTGACCCACGCGCGGCTCTCCTCCGCGCCGATCTTGCGCTGGACCAGCCAGCCGAAACCGAGCTTGCTGTTGCGCAGCCACGTCGACCGCATGCTCTGCAGCACCACCCGGCTCGCGCCCGGATGCTTCGCGAGGCGGAAGAGCAGGTCGAACGGGAAGGGCGGGAACGTGTCGAAGGCGTCGCAGTTGGTGAGCACGAGCCGGCCGATCCGCGAGTCGTCCTCGTCGACCAGGAACTGCGAGACCGCACCACCGGTGTCGCTGCCGACCAGCGTGACGTCGGTCAGGTCCTTCGCCTCGAGGAACGACAGGATGATCCGGGCAACGCCGCGCGGCGAGAGGTCGGCACCCGGGCGCATCGCGGTCCGGTGCGAGGCCAGCGGCCAGGTCGGCGCGAACGTGTGGAATCCCTGCTCCGCGAGCCGCTCGGGCACGTCGGACCAGAGGGTGTCGTCGACCAGGAAACCGTGGACGAAGACGACGGGCGACCCGTCCGCGGGCCCGGACTCGCGGTAGTGGATGGTGCCGGCCGGCAGGTCGATGGAGTGGTGGGACATCGTTCGCTCCGATACTGTTACGTACACCGTGTACGTAACTTACGGACAGGTTGTATGAAAAGCAAGCGCACCCAGGCCGGCCGGTCGGCAGCCACCCGCGACGCACTCCTCGCGGCGGCGCGGCCGCTCTTCGCCGAGCACGGGTTCGGCGCGGTGTCGACCGACCAGATCGCCCGCGCGGCCGGGGTGACCCGGGGCGCGCTCTACCACCAGTTCGCCGGCAAGGAGGACCTGTTCGCGGCGGTCTTCGAGCAGGTCGAGGCGGAGATCGCCGACCGTCTGGCCACGCGGCTGACCTCCGGCGACGACCCGGTCGCGGTGCTCCACGACGGCATCGACGGCTGGCTGCAGATCTGCGCAGAGCCCGAGATCAGCCGGATCGTGCTGATCGACGCACCAGCGGCGCTGGGCTGGGAGCGCTGGCGAGAGATCGGACAGCGCTACGGCCTCGGCCTGGTCGAGCTCGCCATCCAGGGCCTGCTGGACGCCGGCCTGCTCCCGGACCAGCCGGTGCGACCGCTCGCGCACGTGCTGGTCGGAGCACTCGAGGAGGCCGCGCTCTACGCCGCCCGAGCCGACGACCCGGCGCTCGCCACCGCCGAGGTCCGCACCAGCCTCTTCGGCATCGTCGACGGCCTTGTGATCAGGCCCTGACCAGCCGCACCAGGTGGTCGACCACGTGGTCGGTGGGGACGTCCTGCCGCTCCCCCGTCCGGCGGTCCTTGACCTCGACCACGCCGTCGGCAACGCCCCGGCCGACCACGACGATGGTCGGGACCCCGATCATCTCGGCGTCCTTGAACTTCACTCCGGGGCTGATCTTGCCCGCGCGGTCGTCGTAGAGGACGGTGATGCCGGCCTGGTCGAGCTCGTGCACGATCCGCTCGGCCGCCGCGAAGACGGCCTCGTCCTTGCCCGCCGCCACGAGGTGTACGTCGGCCGGCGCGACATTGCGCGGCCAGCACAGGCCGATGTCGTCGAGGGTGCCCTCGGCGATCGCGGCGACGGCCCGGGACGGGCCGATGCCGTAGGAGCCCATCGTGACGGTGACCAGCTTGCCGTTCTCGTCGAGCACCTGGAGGCCCAGGGCATCGGCGTACAAGCGACCGAGCTGGAAGATGTGGCCCATCTCGATGCCGCGTGCGGTGTGCAGCGAGCCGGTCTCGCAGTTGGGGCAGGGGTCGCCGTCGCGCACCTCGGCGGCCTCGATGTTGCCGTCGGGCGTGAAGTCGCGACCGGCCACGAGGTCGATCACGTGGCTGCCGTCGATGTTGGCGCCGGTGACCCACCGGGTGCCCTCGACCACGCGCGGGTCGACCAGGTAGCGGATGCCGGACTCGCTCTTCTCGCCGAGCGCCGCCGGACCGATGTAGCCCTTGACCAGGGCGGGGTGCTTGCGCAGCTCGTCCTCGTCCATGGGCTCGACCTCGGTCGGCTCGAGCTGGCCCTCCAGCCGCTTCTGGTCGACCTCACGGTCGCCGGGCAGCCCGATCGCCACCGGCTCGCGGGTGCCGTCGGCGTGCTTGAAGATCACCAGCACGTTCTTGAGCGTGTCGCCGGCGTGCCAGGGCCGGTCGTCGCGGGGGTACTTCTCGTTGAGGTGGGCGACCAGCGTGTCGATCGTGGGGGTGTCGGGGGTCGGCTCGGCGTGCGCGGCCGGCACGTCGTCGTAGGCCTGGGGGCTGGGGGGCCGCACCTGCACGGCCTCGACGTTGGCGGCGTAGTCGCAGTTGGAGCACCGGACGTAGGTGTCCTCGCCGACGGCGGCCTTGGCCAGGAACTCCTCGGACTTCGAGCCGCCCATGGCGCCGGAGGTCGCCTTGACGATGACGTACTCGAAGCCGAGCCGGTCGAAGATCCGGACATAGGCGTCGCGGTGCTTCTGGTAGCTCTCATCCAGGCCGGCGTCGTCGATGTCGAAGGAGTAGGAGTCCTTCATCACGAACTCGCGACCGCGCAGCAGGCCGGCGCGAGGGCGCGCCTCGTCGCGGTACTTGGTCTGGATCTGGTAGATCGAGAGCGGCAGGTCCTTGTAGGAGTTGTAGAGGTCCTTGACCACGAGGGTGAACATCTCCTCGTGGGTCGGCCCGAGCAGGTAGTCGTTGCCCTTGCGGTCCTTGAGCCGGAAGATTCCGTCGCCGTAGTCGGTCCAGCGGTTGGTGGCCTCGTAGGGCTCGCGGGGCAGGAGTGCGGGGAACGACAGCTCCTGGGCGCCGATGCCGTCCATCTCGTCGCGGATGATCGCCTCGATGTTGCGCAGGACCCGCAGGCCGAGGGGCAGCCAGGTGTAGATGCCGGGAGCGGCCCGGCGGATGTAGCCCGCCCGCACCAGCAGCCGGTGGCTCGGCACCTCGGCGTCCGCCGGGTCGTCTCGCAGGGTGCGCACGAAGAGGCTCGACATCCGGAGGATGCGAGCGGAGCGAGTGGTCCCCGACGAGGAAGTCATGCGCGCAAGGCTACTTGTGGCCTTCGGCGCATCTCGACCGAGTTAGACGCAACCTTCTGGCCGGAGCTCACGTCTCCAGGGTGAGAGGGGCGTGAGGCATGAGGACGATCGCAACAGGGTTGGCCGCGGCGCTGATCATCGGGGCCGTGCTGGCACTCCTGCTAGGCCCGACGTTGGGCGCCGAGGCGACGGTGGTCAGATGACCACCCGCCATCATCTGGTGGCGTCGAAGGCGGCCTTGATCATCGGGAACTGCAGCGGGAGCCGGGCCAGGGTCGCAGCGAGCATCGGCTTGTTGTCGCTCTTGGCTGCGTCGATCGTCATCTTGATGTTGGCGGGGTAGACGGCGAGGAGCAGGCCCACGGCGCCCCACCCGGCCGACTTGCGGGTCCACGGCATCACCAGACCGGCAGCGAGGGCGAGCTCCGCGACGCCACTGGCGATGATCACTCCACGGTGCTTCGGCACCCACGACGGCATGATCGGCTCGTAGACCTCAGGCTTGGCCAGGTGGACGGTCCCGTTGACCGCCAGCGCGCCGATCAGGATCTTGAGGTTCCGGCTGATGCTCACGCCGTCGATCCTGTCAGAACATGACGGTCGAGAACCTGGCCGTCTCGCGGAAGCCGACCCGCTCGTAGGCGCGCCGGGCCGGCTCGTTCCACTCGTTGACGTAGAGCGAGACCGTCGGGGCGATGGTCTCCCGCACCAGGTCGACCACGGCGGCCATGCCGGCCACCGCGATGCCCTCGCCGCGGCGCTCGGGCGGCACCCAGACACCCTGGATCTGCGCGGCGTCCGGGGTCGCACAGGCGACCTCGGCCTTGAACACCAGCCGCCCGTCCTCGAACTTGGCGAAGGACCAACCCCGGCTCATCAGCTGGGTGACCCGGGCCCGGTAGAGGTCGCTCTTGCCGCCCACCTCGGGCGAGACGCCGACCTCCTCGGTGTACATGGCCACGCAGGCCGGGTAGAGCACGGACATGTCCTGGCGGTCGGTACGCCGCACGCCCGGGTCAGGCGCGACCAGCGGGGGTCCGCTGATCTCCAGGTGCGGCTGCTCCCACCGGATCTCCCGGGGCCGTCCCCAGGAGCCCGCCACGGTGTTCCAGAACGTCCGGACCGCCTGGTGCGGACCGACGATCGTGGAGACGCTGCGCATCCGCGTCATCGCGCGCTCGGCGAAGGCCCGGGCGTCGTCGTCGTCGGCCTCGACGGTGACCAGGTTGGCGCCGACGTGGCAGGCGGAGACGAGCTCGCCGCCGTCGTACCTCCCCCAGACCTCGCCGCCCAGCCAGCGCGGCTCGAGGCTGGTGGTGCGGGCGCGGTAGATCGCGAAGACGTTGATGACCGGGTCACGGCGCGCTAGGGCCAGGAACGCCTCGAGGTCGGCCGACCCCAGCGGGCGGACCCCGTGTCGCGTCATCGGCACGGGCGGCAGCCTACGAGGTGTGCCTCCCTGATCACGACGGTTGATCGACTTAAGGTGCGAACATGCGCCTTCTCGGAGCCGTGGTCGCGACCGCGGCACTTCTCGTCTCGGGCCTCCACGCGGCCGATGCGGCCGCTGCCCCCAACCCCTGCCGGCACCAGTGGAGGGAGCTCCACCAGCTGCATGGCGAGAACGGCAACCCGGACGGCAGCAAGGCGACCAGCCAGCTCCAGTGGCGGTGGGACACCTACTACGCGAAGGCGGGTCGGCACGCCAAGGACGCGACGAGGGCCGACTGCGACGGGATCAAGGCGTTCGCGCAGGCCTGGGACGGCCTCGAGCGCCTGATGTACGGCACGCACCGGCACGACTACATGTTCGAGCTGCGCCTCGCGAACGGCGAGCTGCACCACTACCGGGAGTTCACCGGGCACAACCCGCGCCGCCCGATCATGCGCGCCTTCAAGTTCCTGCGCCTGCAGGCGCCCAAGGCAAACGGTGACCTGGCCCCCATCTTCGCGGCCGCCCCGGCCGTGATCACCATGGACCGGACCCAGGTGTCGGGCTACCTGCGCGACTTCCGCACCGCGGCCCGCGCGAGCAACCATGCGATGAAGGCCAAGGCCTGGCTGCGGATCATCAAGGACGCCGAGCTCGACGAGGAGTGACTAGCTGACGCTTACCTGAGCCGCAGCCCCGTCGACGGCCTCCATGCCCTCGGCGATCTTCATCGCTTCCTCGATCAGGGTCTCCACGATCTGCGACTCGGGCACCGTCTTGATCACCTCGCCCTTGACGAAGATCTGGCCCTTGCCGTTGCCGGACGCGACGCCGAGGTCGGCCTCACGGGCCTCACCGGGCCCGTTGACGACACAGCCCATGACGGCGACACGGAGCGGCACCTCGAGGCCGTCGAGGCCCGCGGTCACCTCTTCGGCGAGCTTGTAGACGTCGACCTGGGCGCGGCCACAGCTCGGGCAGGACACGATCTCGAGCTTGCGCGGGCGCAGGTTGAGCGACTGCAGGATCTGGATGCCGACCTTGACCTCCTCGACCGGAGGCGCCGACAGGGAAACCCGGATGGTGTCGCCGATGCCCTCGCTGAGCAGGGCGCCGAACGCCGTGGCCGACTTGATCGTGCCTTGGAACGCGGGACCGGCCTCGGTGACGCCGAGGTGCAGCGGCCAGTCGCCGGCCTCGGCGAGCAGCTCGTAGGCCCGGACCATCACCACAGGGTCGTTGTGCTTCACCGAGATCTTGAAGTCGTGGAAGTCGTGCTCCTCGAACAGGCCGGCCTCCCAGACTGCGGACTCGACCAGCGCCTCCGGCGTGGCCTTGCCGTACTTCTCCAGCAGCCGGGGGTCGAGCGAGCCGGCGTTGACGCCGATCCGGATCGAGGTGCCGCGGTCCTTGGCGGCCTGGGCGATCTGCTTGACCTGGTCGTCGAACTTGCGGATGTTGCCGGGGTTGACACGTACGGCGGCGCAACCGGCGTCGATCGCGGCGTAGACGTACTTCGGCTGGAAGTGGATGTCGGCGATCACCGGGATCTGCGAGTGCTGGGCGATCTCCGGCAGCGCCTCCGCGTCGTCCTGGCTGGGGCAGGCAACACGCACGATGTCGCAGCCCGTTGCGGTGAGCTCGGCGATCTGCTGGAGCGTCGAGTTGACGTCCGAGGTGAGCGTGGTGGTCATCGACTGCACCGAGACCGGGTGGTCGCTGCCGACGCCGACCTTGCCCACCTGGATCTGGCGGGTCTTGCGGCGTGGGGCGAGCACCGGCGGCGGGGCCTCCGGCATGCCCAGGCTGATCGCGGTCATGTGGTCGAGTCTACGGGGGGTTTCGACGCTCGCTGCGCTCGCACCTCAACCACCGTCGGACGCTGGTTGAGGTGCGAGGAGCGCTAGCGACGAGCCTCGAAACCAGTGACGCCTAGGAAGGCAGGTGGAGGGGTACGACGAGGTCGCCGATGATCAGCACGACGCCCATCACCAGCAGGCAGGACGCGACGACGTACGCGACCGGCAGCAGCTTGGCGGCGTCGACGTAGCCAGGGTCGGACCGGCCGCGCAGCCGGGCGAAGCCGCGACGCAGCGCCTCCCAGAGCGCGCTGGCGATGTGGCCGCCGTCGAGGGGCAGCAGCGGTACGAAGTTGAACATGCCGATGAAGAAGTTGAACCCGGCGATCAGCATCAGCAGGAACGTGGCCTTGTCAGCGACCGGGAAGTCGTCGTGCGAGACGGTCTCCCCCGCGAGCCGGCCGCCGCCGACGATGCTGACCGGGCCTTCGGGATCGCGCTCCTCGAGCCCGACGATGGCCTGGGCGACGTCCCACACCTTGACCGGCAGGGTGGCCAGCGCCTGGACCGTGTCGACGGTCATGTGGCCCATCTGCTCGAGGGTGTAGATCGGGCCGCCGGTGGTGGTGACGGTGTGGGTGATCGGCGTGACGCCGAGGAACCCGACCTCGCGCAGCGTCTCGTCGTCCTCCGAGGTCGGTCGCGCCTCGACCGTCGTGCTCGTGGTGCCGGTCAGCCGCTGGCCGTCGCGCTCGTAGACGATCACCGCGTTGCCGTCGCGGTTGTCGCGGATCAGGTCGCGCATCTGGTCCCAGCTGGTGACCGCGGTGCCGTTGAAGCTGACCACGGTGTCGCCGGGGCGCAGGCCGGCGTCGTACGCGGGGCTGGCCGGGTCGGTGGCCGTACAGTCGCGCCCCTCTTCCTCATAGGGGATGACGCACTGCGAGACCGAGTCGATCACGGGCGAGCCGGGCACCACCTCGACCGTCTTGTTGCCGTAGGTGGAGTAGACCGCGAGGAAGATGAAGAAGGCGATCAGGATGTTCACCGTGGGCCCGCCGGCCATCACGATGACCTTCTTCCACCACGGCATCTTGTAGAAGAGCCGGTCGCTGTCCTCGGGACCGACCAGCTCCCACTCGGCCGCGCGGGCGTCCGAGATCAGCTGCGTGAACATCCCGGTGTTGGACTTGCGGATCTTGGTGACCTGGTTGCCCTGGGCGTCGTAGCTGACCTCGTCGGCGATGTCGTCCGCGCCGGGCGGGAGCATGCCGATGATCTTCACGTAGCCGCCGAGCGGGATCGCCTTGACGCCGTACTCGGTCTCGCCGACCTGCTTGCTCCACACGGTCGGGCCGAAGCCGATGAAGTATTGGGTGACCTTCCCGCCGAACTTCTTGGCGGGGATCATGTGGCCGAGCTCGTGCAGGCCGATCGAGGCCAGGATGGCCACGACGAAGATCACCACGCCGAGGGCGTAGTAGAGGGCGGTCACTGGGGGCTCCCGATCAGTTCTGCGGCTGCGTCACGAGCCCAGGCGTCGGCGGCGAGCACGTCGTCGACGGTGAGCGTCTCCCCTGAGAGTACGTCGTGGCGCGCAACCACGGAGGCAACAGTGGGCACGATGTCGACGAACGCCAGGCGCCCCGACCGGAACGCCTCGACGCACACCTCGTTGGCGGCGTTGTAGACGGCCGGAGCGGTGCCGCCGCGCTCCCCCGCGGTCCTGGCCAGGGACACAGCCGGGAAGGCCTCGTCGTCGAGCGGGAAGAACTCCCAGGTCTCCGGCCGGGTCCAGTCGACGGCCGGCGCCGCGTCGGGCACCCGCTCCGGCCAGGCGAGGCCGAGCGCGATCGGGATGAGCATGGTCGGCGGGCTCGCCTGGACGAGCGTCGAGCCGTCGACGAACTCCACCATCGAGTGCACGACGCTGGTCGGGTGCACCACGACCGAGATCCGGTCGAACGGGATACCGAAGAGCAGGTGCGCCTCGATCACCTCCAGCCCCTTGTTGACCAGCGTTGCCGAGTTGATGGTGATCACCGGCCCCATGTCCCAGGTGGGATGCGCGAGCGCCTCTTCGACCGTCACCTCGGCCAGGTCGGCCCGGGTCCGGCCGCGGAACGGCCCGCCGCTGGCGGTCAGCACCAGCCGGCGTACCTCGTCGGGCGAGCCACCGCGCAGGCACTGGGCCAGAGCGCTGTGCTCGGAGTCGACCGGCACGATCTGGCCCGGCTTGGCCCGGTCGAGCACCAGCGGGCCGCCCATGATCAGCGACTCCTTGTTGGCGAGCGCCAGCGTGGTGCCGGCCTCCAGCGCAGCCAGCGTGGGGCGCAGCCCGACTGCCCCGGTGATGCCGTTGAGCACCACGTCGCACGGTCGCCCGGCCGCCTCGGTCGAGGCGTCCTCCCCCAGACCCGAGTACGCCGGCGCGAACTCCGCCACCTGCCGCCCGAACAGCTCGGGGTTGCTGCCGCCCGCGGTCAGCCCGACCACCCGGAACCGGTCCGGGTTCGCGCGGACGAGGTCCAGCGCCTGGGTGCCGATGGACCCGGTCGAGCCGAGGATGACGATGTCGCGTTGACCCACGCCCCCATCCTCTCGCAAAGGGCCTCAGCTCACGGCGAGGTCGGCTACTCCCGGGCCGTCGAGATCACCTACGGCGACCTGCCGTCCCGAGATCGCCAGGAGCAGCGACACGACCGGGCCACGAAGCTCGGGGCCGTCGCCCAGGGCGAAGGAGGGCTGCTCCCACTGCTCGTCGGCCAGGCTCTCAAGATCGCGCAGCAACCTCGCCCGCTCCGCGTGCACCATGGTCCAGACGTCCGTCACCTGCCGACAGACCCAGGTCGGAGCGGAAACTCATCGTCTACCTCTCCGAACTGTCCAGAACTGGGTAGTTGTGAGGAGACACCCGACGTAGCGTCCCCCGATGGAGCAAGGGGAAGCGGCGACCTGCCCCGTGTGCGGGCAGGCGCCATCGGCGACGGCACGGTTCTGCCGGCGCTGCGGTGCGCGCCTACCCCCGCCTCCGGCGCCCCGCCCGAAGGGGGATAGCCGCTAGTGCCGCGGGTGCGCGAAGCGCACACAATCTCGCGGTCGGGGCACTAGCATCGGCCGGTGGCGCTCGGACGACCAGAGGTCGGCACCTTCCTGGCCTTGCTCTCGGACGGCGATCGCGACGCGCTGCTGAAGCGGGGGGGCTACCGCCGGTTCGCCCGCGGCGAGATCATGATGCGGCAGGGCGAACCCGGTGACCGGGTCCTCGTCCTGATCGACGGGCACGTGAAGGCGAGCTACGTCGATGCCGACGGTCGCGAGATGGTGCTCAGCTTCCGCGGGCCGGGTGACGTGCTGGGCGAGCTCACGTTCAGCCACCTCGAGCCGCGTTCGAGCAACGTCACCGCCATCGAGGCGGTCGAGGCTCAGTCGTTGGCCGCCTCCGAGTTTCGCAGCTACCTCGAGGAGCGGCCATCGGCAGCGCTGACCCTCATCGACGTGATCAGCCGGAGGTTCCGCGACGCCAACCGCGCACGTGCCCAGTTCGGCGACCTGGACACGGTCGGCCGGGTGGCAGCCCGGCTGATCGAGCTCTGCGAGAGGTACGGCGAGAGCACCGCCTCTGGCATCGAGATCGCGCTCCCCGTCACCCAGGAAGACCTCGGGAGCTGGACCGCATCTTCGCGCGCCAGCGTGGCGGGTGCGTTGCGGACGATGAGAGAGCGGGGGTGGATCCGGACCGAGCGACGCCGCATCATCGTGCTCGACCTGCCCGCGCTCACCCAACGCGCCGCCTAAGACCGATCCTCAGAAACGCCCGACAGGAGGTAAAGCCGAGTCGTAGCCTTTTCGGGACGAGGCGGAGGCATGGGGTCAAGACGCTGCAGTGACTGCGGGCACGCAGCGTCCGAGCGCGCACGGTTCTGTGAGCACTGCGGGACGGCGCTGGTGCCGGGAGCGACCCCGTTACGGGCGCCGACCACGCTCGAGACCAAGATCCTCAGCCAGCGCACAGGTATCGAGGGTGAGCGTAAGCAGGTCACGGTGATGTACACCGACATCGTCGGCTCGATGGACCTGACCCGCTCGCTGGACAGCGAGCGCTGGGGCTTCGTCCTCGATCGTTTCCTCGGTATCGCGGCCGGTGCCGTCCACTCGTTCGAGGGCACCGTCAACCAGTTCACCGGCGACGGCCTGCTGGCGGTCTTCGGCGCTCCGCTCGCTCACGAGGACCACGCCCGGCGCGCCTGCCTGGCGGTGCTGGAGCTCCAGCGCGAGGTGGCCGGGCTCGCCGAGGAGGTGGCGCTGAACGACGGGGTCGAGTTCGCGATCCGGTGCGGGTTGAACTCCGGCGAGGTGGTGGTGGGCGCCATCGGCGACGACGTACACATGGACTTCGTGCCGGTCGGCACCACGACGGCGCTGGGCAAACGGATCGAGGAGCTGGCCCCGGTGGGGTCGACCGCGATCAGCGCGTCAACGGCCGCCCTGGTCGAAGGCGAGTTCGAGCTGCGGGAGCTCGGTGAGTTCGAGCTCAAGGGTGTGCCCACTCGCCAGCGGATCCTCGAGCTGGTGGGACGAGGTCCGGCGCAGAGTCGCCTGCAGGCGACGGCGGCCACGCGCGGGTTGTCGCGGTTCGTCGGTCGCGAGACCGAGCGCGCGACCTTGGAGACCGCACTGGGGCACGCACTGGCCGGAAACGGACGCGCGGTGGGGATCGTCGGCGAGGCCGGCGTGGGCAAGAGCCGACTGGTGCACGAGTTCGTCGCCGACTGTGCCGCACGAGGAATATCGGTCACCACGGCAGGTGGGGCGGCTCATGGTCGCTACCTCACCTTCCTCCCGGTGCTGGCTCTGTACCGCGACCACTTCGGGATCGGCGAGCACGACGACCCGGAAGTCGTCCGCGAGCGGGTCGGCAGCACCCTGCTGGCTCTCGACCCGACGCTCGAGGACGACCTGCCCCTGTTGTTCGAGTTCCTCGGTGCCGCGGACCCGCTCAGCATCCTTCCGTGCCCGACCCCGTCGCCCACCGTCGCCGACTTCTGGAGGTGGCGATCCGAGCCCTCACCGCAGGGAGCCTTCTGGAGACCGCGGTGCTGGTCCTCGAGGACCTGCACTGGATCGACGACGCGAGCGACGCGTTCCTCGACGAGCTCGTCGAAGCCGTCGTCGGTTCGCGGATCCTGCTGGTCACGACCTACCGCGGGGAGTACGACGACGCGTGGACGAACATGTCTCCGCACGGCCGCCTCGCACTCGGCCCTCTCGACGCCGAGGAGACAGGCGACCTGCTCACTGGGCTCCTCGGAGGCGACGCCTCCCTGGAGGGACTCGCGTCGCTGATCGAAGCGCGCACGGGAGGCAACCCGTTCTTCGTCGAGGAGGTGGTCCAGGCGCTCGTGGAGGACGGCCAGCTGACCGGTGCGCGCGGCGCGTACCGGCTGGAAGCAGCCGTCGCGGAGCTGGCGCTGCCTCGTACGGTGCAGGCGGGTCTCGCCGCCCGCATCGACCGCCTGCCCGCGCGCGAGAAGGCGCTGCTGCAGACCATGTCGGTGGTCGGCCTCGAGATCCCCGGGCAGCTGGTCGAGGAAGTCGCGGGGCTCGGCCAGTCCGAGCTCGCCGACGCCATGGACGTGCTCGAGCGTGGCCAGTGGGTCATCCCGCTCGGCCCTCATCCCCGACGCGAGTACGTGTTCAAGCACCCGCTGACCCAGGAGGTCACCTACAAGTCGCAGCTGTCGCAGTGGCGATCGGAAGCGCACCGCATGGTCGCCGCGGCGATCGAGCGGATCTACCCGGACGTCCTCGACGAGCGTGCCGCACTGCTCGCACACCACCACGAGGCCGCCGACGACCCTGCCCAGGCGGCCGCGTGGCATGCCCGCGCCGCCGACTGGGCCCAGGCCGCCTCACCCGCGGACAGCCTGCGGCACTGGCGCCGGGTGCGCGATCTGGCTGCCGGGCCCGATGAATCTGTCGAGCGTGCCGAGCTGGCCGCCCGGGCCCGGATCGGTCTCCTCAGCCTGGCCTGGCGCCTCGGCATGTCTCCCGACGAGACGGCAGCCATCCACGCGGCGGCGTACGACGACTTCGACCGAGGCCGGGGCGACCTGTACTTCTCGGGGTTCCTCATGCACAGCGGCCGCGAGAGAGAGGGCCTCGAGGGGTTCCGCGCCGTCAGCCGGCAGGCGGTCACCGCGGGGCATGCCGGCCTGGCCTTCCTCGCCAGCACCGGACTGGCCTACGCGAGCTGGGTCGCCGGCGAGCTGCGCGCAGCCGTGGAGACGATCGACGGCGCGTTACCGC
>CAVYLX010000020.1:0-129056 GCA_963769475.1 uncultured Actinomycetota bacterium
TCCAGCTCATTCAGGACCACCAGGAGGTCGGCGACGGCGTCGGTCCAGGTGCGGGTCGACAGCTCGCGGGCGCGCTGGCCCGAGCAGCGACCGGTGGCGGTCGGCCACGATCGACTCGACGGCCCGCCGGAAGTCCTTCGGGTCGGCCGCGTCGTAGAGCAGCCCGGTCTCGAGGTGGCGCACCACGTCGGGCGCCCCGCCGGCGCGCGGCGCGACCACCGGCACCCCGCTGGCCGCCGCCTCGCGCAGCACGTGGGAGCAGGTCTCGTGCTCGCCCGGGTGCACCAGCACGTCGAGGGTCGGGAGCGCGACGGTCAGGTCGCCGGTCTGGAGCGGGCCGGTGAACTTGGCGTCCGGGAGCCGCGCCTCCAGCCAGCCGCGCTGCGGGCCGTCGCCGATCACGACCGGACGGATGCCGGGCACCGAGGCCAGCTCCGCCAGACGGCGTACGCCGTGGCGCTTGTGCAGGCTGCCGACGTACCCGACCACGACCCGCTCGCCGTCGGCCGAGCGCTTCCGCGACCAGGTGTCGTGCAGCCACTGGTCGCGCAGGGCCGGGGTGAAGGCGGCGGTGTCGACGCCCGGGGTCCACAGCGTCGGCCTCGACACCGAACTCCGCGACCCGCTCGCGCATCCAGTCCGAGGTGACCAGGAGGCGGTCTGCGCGCTCGGCGACCTTGGCGACGCCAGTAGTCGGCGGTGAGGTCGAAGACGGGCGACTGCTCGACGACCACGGTGCGGATGTCGATGGCGTCCGGCCCACTTGAGCGCCTTGCGACCGAGCCGGTTCGGGCGAGGTGACATGAATCACGTCGGGGCCGAACGTGGTCGAGCGCCGAACGCACCTGAGCACCCACCGGCTCGAGGGGCTGGACCCGGGTCACGAGGCAGCCGCGGTAGGTGCCGAGACCGGGTGCCGGAGCGACGATCAATACGTCGTGCCCCGCGTCAACCAGCCCGTCTGCGACTGCCTTGAGCGTGGTCGTGGTGCCGTCGACGGCCGGGAAGAACGTCTCGGTGACCAGTGCGATCCTCATGCTGCGCAGCGTGGCAAGTAAGGCTGACCTGACTGCGACCCCGCCACGTCCGACACGTGAACATAGGGCGGCGTACTACGGGACCGCCTCTTTCACATAAGAGCATCCCTTGTGCAGACTCAGCACGACTTTGCGGACTCGGCCCCTTGAATTGGGAGAAGAATGACGACAGGTGTGCACGGCCCGACCCGGGCGAAGATCGAGGAGAACACCCTCCGCAACGACCGCTACTGGATCGCACCGCTGACCACGTTCGTCGTGTTCTCGTGCTTCGTCGTCTACGCGACGGTCCGGGCGTTCATGAACAAGGACTACTACTCCTCGCCCTACCTGTCGCCGTTCTACTCGCCGTGCCTCACCGACAAGTGTGGCGACGCCGCGGACTTCGGTACGCCGCTCGGCGGCTTCCCGTTGTCGGCGGCGCTGATCATCCTGATCTTCCCGCTGGGCTTCCGGATGAGCTGCTACTACTACCGCAAGGCCTACTACCGCGCGTTCTGGTTCTCGCCGCCCGCGTGCGCCGTGCCCGAGCCGCACAAGTCCTACTCCGGTGAGACCCGCTTCCCGCTGATCCTGCAGAACATCCACCGCTACTTCTGGTACGCCGCCGTCGTGGTCGCGATGGTCCTCACCTTCGACCTGGTGCTGGCGTTCCGCAACGAGGACCACGAGTGGGGCCACATGGGCCTCGGCACGGTGCTGATGCTCATCAACGTGGTCTTCATCTGGCTCTACACGCTGTCGTGCCACTCCTGCCGGCACACGGTCGGCGGCCGGCTGCGCCACTTCTCCAAGCACCCGGTCCGCTACAAGCTCTGGACCTGGGTCTCCAAGCTCAA
Organism: uncultured Actinomycetota bacterium; assembly: GCA_963769475.1. Lineage (GTDB taxonomy): Bacteria > Actinomycetota > Actinomycetes > Propionibacteriales > Nocardioidaceae > Nocardioides. The sequence goes on from CAVYLX010000020.1 coordinate 1,877, forward strand.
CACCAGCCACGGCAAGTACGCGTGGTACTCCCTGTTCTCCGTCGCCCTGGTCGATCTCTACATCTGGCTGCTGGCGGCCGACGTGATCAACGACGTGAGGTTCTTCTGATGAGCACGACCGCTGACCGTCATCCGATGACGGGCAACGAGATGTCCGGCTCCGCCGAGGGCGGCATGGAGCGGCACCAGTACGACGTCGTGGTGATCGGCGCCGGCGGCGCCGGTCTGCGCGCGGCCATCGCCGCCCACGACGCCGGCGCGAAGACCGCCATCGTCTGCAAGTCGCTGCTCGGCAAGGCGCACACGGTGATGGCCGAGGGCGGCATCGCCGCGGCCATGGGCAACCGCTGGCCCGAGGACAACTGGGAGGTGCACTTCCGCGACACCATGCGTGGCGGGAAGATGCTCAACAACTGGCGGATGGCCCAGCTGCACGCCCAGGAGGCGCCCGAGCGGGTGATGGAGCTCGAGGACTGGGGCGCGCTCTTCGACCGCACCGACGACGGCCTGATCAGCCAGCGCGACTTCGGCGGCCACAAGTACGCCCGCCTCGCCCACGTCGGCGACCGCACCGGCCTGGAGATGATCCGCACGCTCCAGCAGCGCGCGGTGCAGCTCGGCATCGACGTGTTCATGGAGTGCACGGTCACCGACGTGATGAAGGACGGCAGCGACGGACAGAGCAAGATCTCGGGCGCCTTCGGCTACTGGCGCGAGACCGGCCGCTTCGTCCTCTTCGAGGCGCCCAGCGTCATCCTCGCCACCGGCGGCATCGGCAAGTCGTTCAAGGTGACCTCGAACTCGTGGGAGTACACCGGCGACGGCCACGCGCTCGCGATGCGCTCCGGCGCCTCGCTGATCAACATGGAGTTCGTGCAGTTCCACCCGACCGGCATGGTCTGGCCACCGTCGGTGAAGGGGCTGCTGGTCACGGAGTCGGTGCGCGGCGACGGCGGCATCCTGAAGAACTCCGAGGGCAAGCGCTTCATGTTCGACTACATCCCGGAGTTCTTCAAAGCGGAGACGGCGGACACGGTCGAGGAGGCCGACCGCTGGTACGACGACAAGAAGAACAACCGCCGGCCACCCGAGCTGCTGCCTCGCGACGAGGTCGCCCGCGCGATCAACTCCGAGATCAAGGCCGGCCGCGGCACGCCCCACGGCGGCATCTACCTCGACATCGCGTCGCGGCGCTCGCCGGAGTTCATCCGCAAGCGGCTGCCGTCGATGTACCACCAGTTCAAGGAGCTGGCCGACGTCGACATCACGGCGGAGCCGATGGAGATCGGCCCGACCTGCCACTACGTGATGGGCGGCGTCGAGGTCGACGCCGACACCCAGGAGAGCTCGGTGACCGGCCTGTACGCCGTCGGCGAGTGCTCCGGCGGCATGCACGGCTCGAACCGGCTGGGCGGCAACTCGCTCGGTGACCTGCTGGTCTTCGGCAAGCGAGCCGGCGAGGCGGCGACGGCGTACACGAACTCGCTGGGGGCGACGCGGCCCAAGGTCGACGAGGCCGACGTGAAGGCGGCGCAGACGAGTGCGCTGGCGCCGTTCGAGGTCGAGGGCGGGGAGAACCCGTACACGATCCAGTCCGACCTCCAGCAGTCGATGAACGACCTGGTCGGCATCATCCGGACCGCGTCCGAGCTGGAGGCGTCGCTCACCGAGATCGAGGCGCTCAAGGTGCGCGCGAAGTCGATGAAGGTGGAGGGCCACCGCCAGTACAACCCGGGCTGGCACCTCGCCCTCGACCTGCGCAACATGCTCATCGTCAGCGAGGCGATCGCGAAGGCGGCGCTCGCCCGGCAGGAGTCGCGCGGCGGTCACACCCGCGACGACTTCCCGGGTCCGAACCCCGAGTGGGGCACCAAGAACCTGGTCGTCAACCTCACCTCCGACGGAACTGGTGTGGACCTGCACGAGAAACCGCTACCGGTCATGCCCGACGAGCTCAAGAAGTACTTCGAGGAGTCCAAGTGAGCAGCTACGACCTGAAGATGCGGATCTGGCGCGGCGACGAGTCGGGCGGCGAGCTCGCCGACCACACGGTCGAGGTGTCCGAGGGCGAGGTCGTGCTCGACGCGCTCCACCGGGTGCAGGCCACCCAGGCCGGTGACCTCGCGATCCGCTGGAACTGCAAGGCCGGCAAGTGCGGCTCGTGCAGCGCCGAGATCAACGGCAAGCCGCGGCTGCTCTGCATGACCCGACTGTCGGACTTCGAGGAGTCCGAGACGATCACGGTCACCCCGATGCGGTCGTTCCCGGTGATCCGCGACCTGGTCACCGACGTCTCGTTCAACTACGAGAAGGCCAAGGAGCTGCCGTGCGTTCCAGCCGCCGCCGCGCGACGCGGACAACAAGCGGCGGATGGCGCAGGTCGACGTCGAGCGGGGCCAGGAGTTCCGCAAGTGCATCGAGTGCTTCCTGTGCCAGAACATCTGCCACGTCGTCCGCGACCACGAGGAGAACAAGAAGGCCTTCGCCGGCCCGCGGTTCTTCCTCCGCTACGCCGAGCTCGACATGCACCCCCTCGACACCCACGACCGGCGCGAGCTGGCTCAGGGCGCCGCGGGCATCGGCATGTGCAACATCACCAAGTGCTGCACCGAGGTCTGTCCCGAGGGCATCAAGATCACCGACAACGCGATCATCCCGATGAAGGAGCGCGTGGTCGACAAGAAGTACGACCCTCTGGTGTGGCTCGGCAACAAGATCGGCATCCGCACCAAGGACTACGAAGGCCGCGACTGAGCACGTCAGGATTACGTAAGCCTCTTCCATTGCCACCGGCCCTGCCCGAGAGGATGGTTCCAAGGAACCGACCTGGGGGTTCTAGCGATGAAGTGGATAAGTTCGGCTGAGGCTGAGTACGACGAGCAGCGCGAGCTGTTCAACGCGATGATCGACAAGCGGCCGCGCCTCATTGCGGCCTGCGAGAGTCCGGCCGATGTCAAGGCTGCGCTGGACCGGGCCAAGGCCGACGTACTCGACGTGGCCGTGCGCTCGGGAGGTCACTCGGTTGCTGGCGCGTCCAGCAACGACGACGGCCTGGTCATCGACGTACGCCCGATGAAGGCCATCGAGATCGACGCGACGGCGCGCCGGGCGCGGGTCGGTGGTGGGTGCACGTGGGCGGAGTTCGACACGGCGGCCCAGGAGCACGGGCTGGCCACGACCGGCGGCCGGGTGTCCACGACCGGGGTGTCCGGGCTGACCATCAGTGGAGGGTCGGGCTGGCTGGAGCGCCGGTACGGCCTCAGCTGCGACAACCTGCTGGCCGTCGAGCTGGTGACCGCCGACGGCCGGGAGATCCGGGCCGACGATACCCAGCACCAGGATCTGCTCTGGGCCAGCAAGGGCGGCGGCGGCAACTTCGGGGTGGTCACGGCACTCGAGTTCCAGCTGCACCCTGTCGGGCCGATGATCATCGGCGGCTTGATGCTCTGGGCCGCCGAGCGAGGCCAGGAGGTGTCGCGCGTCTTCCGCGACTGGGCCGACAACTCTCCGGAGGAGCTGGGCACGGCATTCGTGATGCTCTGCGGTCCGCCGGAGGAGTTCGTGCCGATACACCTCCAGGGTCAGCCCTGCATCGGTGTCGCTGTCTGCTGGACCGGTGACGAGGCGACCGGTGCCGATGTGGTCAAGGTGATCCGCGACCTCGACCCGGAGGTAGATCTGGTCGGCCCGATGCCGTACGCCGCGTTGCAGTCGATGATCGACGACCCCCCGGGCTTCCGGCAGTACTGGAGTGCCGACTACCACGACGAGTTCTCCGACGACGCTCTCGACGTCTTCCTCGCCGGGGGCGCCAGCGCCCCCTCAGTGATGACCCAGCATCTGCTGCTGCCCTGGGGCGGTGCGTTGGCGCGGATCGACGCGGACTCGACGCCGCTCGGCCAGCGCGGCGCACAGTGGGTGACCCACCCGTTCGCGACCTGGGACAACCCGGCCGACGACGAGGCCAACATCGCCTGGGTGCGTGACTACCGGAAGGCCAACGCACCCTTCACGACCGGCGGGACCTACCTCAACTTCATCGGCGACGAAGGCGACGACCGGATCAAAGCGGCCTTCGGGGTGGAGAAGTACGACCGGCTCGCGCAGATCAAGGCCGAGTACGACCCGGCCAACGTCTTCGCCGGCAACCAGAACATCCGCCCGAAGGTGCCCGCCTGAGGTGGCTAGCCTGCGGCCTTGATCTGGTCCAGCAGGCCGGCAGGGGCGGTCAGGGACCCCGGCACGATGCCGTCGGCTGTCGACGAGCCGGGCACGGTCTCGAACGGCTCGTCGGTCAGCCGCACGCTCTGGCAGCCGAAGTCGTCGATGACGGCGCCCGTGAGGTCGCCGCCGTTCGTGTAGACGAGCAGCCAGCGCGGGCCGAGGTCCGCCGTACACATCTGGTGCTCCGCCGGCGGCGCCAGCCCCTTGAGACCGGCCTGGAGGTCGGGGATCTGGCCCGCGCCGACGGGCGTCGCCTCACCCTCGAGCACCCAGGTCCACGGGTCCCCGTTGCCCTCGGGCCCGGGGTCCTTCTCGTTCGCGGCGTACTGACACACCCAGGCATCCTCGATCCCCGGCAGCGTCGGCGCCTCGCCGGCCGGTGCGTCCCCGCCGAGCCCGGTGTCCACGCCCTCTGCCTGAGGCAGCTCGTCCGGGCAGACCGCCCCGTCATGCGCCGACAGCTCGTCCACGGTCGTGTCCACCGCCGTCGGCTCCGGGTCGTCGTCACCCCCACACCCACTGAGGAACCCAGCACTCAGGGCCACGGCCACCACACTCGCCTGCGCCCACCGGCGGCCAGTACGTCGCTGCATCAAGGTTCCTCCTGTGTCGGACGGCCCCATCCGGCCGCTCCTACGTAAGACGACCAGTCTCGTCATCCTGTTGCAAGGGCAACGCACGGGTGTCCCGGACGACACGGTGGCCGTCGGTGGTCGAGCTTGTCGAGACCTCTGTAGGCGACTGTTCTTCGGGGTGGTCGTCGTCCTCCCGAAGGCGCAATGCGGCCTCCGACGACGCCGTCAAGGGTTCGCTTCGCCGCTTCGCGCCCTTGACTGCGACGCCTCCGGCCGGGAAATGCGCGCCTATCGGGACGACGCCGACCTGTGGTCGGATCCGGTGGATGGGGGAGCCGACCGACGGTGGTTGAGGTGCGAGGAGCGTCAGCGACGAGCCTCGAAACCCCTGTGGAGTAAGGGGAAACTCGTTACCGGACCGTGACCAGCGGGCCGGTGGATAACCCCTGATTCCGGGCCAGCAATGTCGGTGGTCGGTGCTTGGATTGATCCATGACCACCACCGCAACCCAGACCACGAGCAGCACCGCTGCCGTGCTCGACGGGCTGCGCGCGAAGGCCGCGGAGATCTCCCGGGCTGAGGTCGAGAAGGCCGAGCTGACCATCGAGTGGGCGCTGCTGAACGAGGCGGATCCGGCCGAGTGTGTCGGGTTGTTCGCCGACAAGGCGCTCCCGGTCGCGGGTCCTGGTGCGCCGCTGGTCTCGGAGTTCGCGTTGATGGAGTACGCCGCAGCGTTGGGGGTCACGACCGAGTCGGGGTTCGCCCAGGTCGGCCGGGTCCTGGAGCTGCGCTACCGCCTCCCGCGCCTATGGGCAGCGGGTGCTGCGATGGGAAGCTGGCGTTGTGGCGGGCGGGCCGGATCGCCGAGCAGACCATCTGCCTGCCCGAAGCGGGTGCCGCGCATGTGGACCGGTACCTCGCCCCGGTGGCGCACTCGTGTTCCTGGGCGCAGCTGGACCGCGTCGTCGAAGAGGCGCTGGTGCGGTTCGACCCGGCAGCCGCGGAGGCGAAACGCCGAGCAGCGGCCGAGAAGCGGCATGTGGATGTCCAGCTGGACCAGGTCTCCTTCGACGGCACCGTCCGGATCGATGCCGAGGTCGACCTCGCCGATGCCCTGGATCTCGAGGACGCCCTCCGGGCCGGGGCGAAGCAGCAGGCCGACCTCGGGTCGACGGAGTCTCTGGACGTGCGCCGCTCGATCGCGCTCGGTGACCTGGCCCGCCGCCAGCTCGCCTTCGGGTTCGACACCGAGGCACCGCGCGGCCGTTGGAGCTCCACGTCCACCTCTCCGACGACGTGGTCGGCCGGTGTGCCAACACCCGGTCCCCGATCTCGGTGGACCAGATCAAGGAGTGGTGCGGCAACCCGCGACGCGAAGATCACGGTGAAACCGGTGATCGATCTCAACGAGCACATCCACGTCGAGGCCTACGAAGCCCCCGACCGGCTCAAGGACCAGAACGCTCTGGTCGACGTTCATTGCGTGTTCCCGCACTGCACCAAACCAGCAGCCCGGTGCGACACCGACCACGTCGTCCCCTACGCCGACGGCGGACAGACGAGCTCAGCCAACACCGCGCCGCTGTGTCGACGGCACCACCGCGCCAAGACCCACTCGGCGTGGGACTACTCCGTCCTGGACCGCGGCAGCTACCTGTGGACCAGCCCCAACGGCCTCAAGCTGATCCGTGACCACACCGGCACCCACGAACCCTGATCACCCCGCCCCACACCCCGGCCAGCAGACGATGGCCGGGGCTATAGGCATGACCCGTTGGTGTGCACAGGGCCGCCGTTCGGGTGATCTTCCGGCGTACCCCTGACGCGGACGACGCTGCGTGCGTCAATGCGTCTGTGACTGCACCCGCCGGCTGGTACCCCGATCCACACGGTCCTCCTGGGCACATGCGCTTCTGGGACGGGTCCCAGTGGACCGCGAACAGCTCGGTGCCGCCGGTTCCGCCGCCATACCGAGCGCGGAAGTCGCGGGCGTGGCTGGGCTGGGTCGTTGCCGGGGTCGTCGTGGTCGGGTTGATTGTCTCGCTCTCGGATGATGGCCCGGCAACCGACGGGGCTAACGCCGGCCAGTCCGACGTGGACGTCGACCGGGATGAGCCCGCTGATGATCCGGATGACAAAGCCGACATCGTCGTCGAAGGTGAGGCGGCTCCTCCCGCGGAGGACGCGGAGCCGCCCAAGCCCAATACGTACCGAGTGCGCTCGGTGACGGACGGCGACACACTCGACCTGGCGAACGGCGACTCGGTGCGACTCGTCGGCATCGACGCGCCTGAGAACGGTGCGTGCGGTTCGGTGAAGGCAACCGAGCTGTTGTCCCGAATCACCCTTGGAAAGAGAGTGACGCTCACGGCGCCAGTAAGGGACCGCGACCGCTACGAGCGGCTACTTCGCTACGTCGACGTGGGCGGCACGGATGCCGGGCGGGAGCTGATCAGCAGCGGCCTGGCCATCGCGAGGTACGACTCCAGGGACGGGTACGAGCGGCACGCGCGACAGGAACGCTATGTCAAGCTCGACCGCGCGACGCCGAACGTGAGCTGCGCCCCGTTGCCCTTGGTGAACGTCCCCCCGAAGGATGACAACTGCGCACCGGGCTACTCGCCGTGCATTCCGTCGTACCCGCCGGATCTCGACTGCGCCGACACCGGCCCGGTGTCAGTCAGGGGCGACGATCCCCACGGGCTGGATGCGGACGGCGACGGCGTCGCCTGCGGAGGCGACTGAACTCGTACGAATTCAGGCCCGGGGATGACCGGAATTGTTCCTAGGCTGTCCGCATGGACATGAAACTGGAGCTGGTGGCCGTGCCCGTGACCGATGTGGACCGGGCGAGGGACTTCTACGTGCAGGCGGGGTTCGTGCTCGACCACGACCACGAGGTGAGTGACGAGGTTCGGTTCGTGCAGCTGACGCCGCCGGGGTCGGGTTGCTCGATCACGGTCGGCAAGGGGGTGACCGGGATGGCGCCGGGGTCGCTGGACAACATGCAGATGGTGGTGGCGAGTGCCGAGGAGGCGCATGCCGAGCTGACCAAGCGCGGCATCGAGGTCAGCGAGATCGACGACCAGCCGTGGGGTCGGTTCGTCTACTTCAGTGACCCGGACGGCAACGGGTGGTCGTTGCAGCAGCTGCCGGACTGGTCCGCCAGCTAGCGGTCAGGACTCGTCGCTGACCTTCCGGGTGGTGGCGCCGTCGGACTTGTCGGCCAGCGAGATCTTCGTGCTCTCGTCGCGGGTGACGCAGTTGCGCACGGTGATCACGACCAGGCCGTCGTCGAACTCGGCGTCGATCTGGGACGCGTCGGTGCCCTCGGGCAGGGTGATCACGCGGCGGAACTCGCCGTAGTAGCGCTCGCGGACGTAGAAGTCGACCTGGTCGGCGTCGCCGTAGTCGGGCGTCCGGGTGCCGGAGACGGTGAGTACGCCGTGGGTGAAGCGCAGGTCGACGTCGTCGGGGTCCACGCCGGCGAGCTCGACCCGGATCACCAGGTCGTCGCCGTGGGCGAGGATGTCGGTGGTCGGCACCCAGGCGGACGCGTGGGTCCGCTCGGCTGCCTCCACACCGTGCTCGCCGCCGCCGTGGACGCCGAGCGACCGGATGCGGCCCAGCTCGGTGAAGAAGTCGGTGACGCCGTCGAACGGGTTGCGTCTGGAGTCCGGCACGGGGTGCTCCTTCTGGTCAGTTGAGGTTCAGCGGTGTCATCAGGTCGACGCTGCGGAGGAACGAGACGGCGACCTCGGCCTCGTCACGACCCTCGGTGACCTTGGCGTTCATGTCCACCATGGCCTCCTCGGTGAGCTCGCGGTTGACGGCGGCGATCACGGCCATGAACGCATCGGAGTCGATCCGGTCGAGCTTGTCCTCGCCGACCACCATCACCACGTTCTGCGAGCCGAACAGCAGGTCCGGATCCTCGAGGAGCGTGTAGTCGCCACCCTCCAGCTGCGGGTCGGTGGTGAAGGCGTTGACCGCGTCGACCTCCCCGTCGTCGAGAGCGGCGTACTGCGCGCCCAGCTCGATCGGAGCGAACTCGGCGTTGGTGAGGCCGTAGACCTCCTGGAGGCCATCGAGGCCGAGGTAGAGGTCCTCGAACTCCGGTCGGGCGCCGAGCGTGAAGGAGGGTACGTCGGCCAGGTCGGAGATCGTGGTGAGCCCGTTGGTCGCGGCGTACTCCGGGGTGGTGGCGATGGCGTCCTTGTTCTGGAACGGCGTCATCTCGCTCATCGTCATGTCCTGGCCGGCGTAGAACTCCTTCGCCTGCCCGTAGGTCTCCTCCGGGTCCAGGCCGGAGACCTCCTCGCCCGCGACGATCGACAGCACGGTGCCGGTGTAGGCGACGTAGCCGTCGATGTCACCGTCCTTGAGCGCCTCGTCGAGGTCCTCGGCCGGCCCGATGCCCTTCTGCAGGTCGACGGCGTAGCCGTTGACCGCGAGCGCCTCGCGCCACAGCTCGCCGAGGATCCGCGCCTCCGGGAACTCCTGGGTGCCGATCGTGATCCGGAGCGACGCGCCCTGCGGCTGTTGCGACGCATCGCGCTCCTCCGAGTCGCCGCAGGCCACCAGGAGACCGACGGCGAGCAGCCCGACCAGCGCCGCCGCTGCGCGCCTCATGTCTTCTTCCCCGCGCCGGTGGTCACCGGATCGGCGGTGCCCTTCGGATCTCGATGCTCTTCCCGCAGGGCCTTGATCCAGCAGTAGGCGACACCGACCAGCACGAAGGCGAACGGCACCGCGCCGAGCACCGCCGCCTGTTGCAGCGCCACCAACCCGCCGACCAGCAGCATCGCGCAGGCGATGCCGCCCATCAGTACGCCGAGGATCACCACCACGAGCTTGGACGGGAGCAGGGACCCGCGGGACGCCATGGTCGCCATCACCACGCTCGCCGCATCGGCGCCGCTGATGAAGAACAGCGCGATCAGCAGCACGCAGAGGAGCGAGCTGATGACCGGGAGCGGCAGCGCGTCTAGGGCCGTGAACAGCGAGAGCTCCGGCGTGGCCAGCGACGCCGACGATGTCGGCCTCACCGCTGCGCTGCAGCTCGATGCCGGTGCCGCCGACGACGGCGAACCACAGGAACCCGAAGCCCGGTCGGGCGCCGCGACGACGCCGAGCACGAACTCGCGGATCGTCCGCCCGCGGGAGATGCGGGCCACGAACATGCCGACGAAGGGTGCCCACGAGATCCACCAGGCCCAGTAGAAGATCGTCCAGCCCGCCATCCACTGCTCGTCGCCCACGCCGGTCTGGAGCGACATCGGGAGCACCTGGATGATGTAGGTGCCGATGGACTCGATGCCGTTGGAGATCACCAGCACCGTCGCGCCGCCGACGGCCAGGAAGAACAGGAACAGCCCGATCGTGGCGATCGAGCCCAGGTTGGCCAGGAAGTTGATCCCCTTCTCCACCCCCGAGGTGGCGGAGAGCAGGAACAGCGCGGTCACCACGACGATGATGACCACGGCCACGCACGTCGGACTTCGGTACGTCGAAGAGGTAGTCGAGGCCGCTGTTGAGCTGGAGCCCGTTGAGGCCCGAGCGCCGTGGCCGTGCCGAACAGCGTGGCCACGATCGCCAGCGCGTCGACGACCCGGCCGAGCGGCTTCTCGTGAGGCGTTCGGGCCCGAGCACCGGACGTGAACGTCGAGCTGACCAGCATCGGCAGCCCCTTGCGGAAGCTGAAGTAGGCCATCGCGCCGCCGATCACGGCGTACATCGCCCACCCGTTGAAGCCCCAGTGGAAGTACGTGTAGCGCAGGGCCACGAGGGCCGCTTCCTCGCTGTTGGGCTCGGCCAGACCGTGCGGGGGCGCGGTCCAGTGCGAGACCGGTTCGGCGATCCCGTAGAACAGCAACCCGGCGCCGAGCCCGGCGGCGAACATCATCGACACCCACGAGAACGTCCGGAACTGCGGCCGCGAGTCGTCCGGCCCCAGCCGGGTAGCGCCCCACGGGTGGATCACCAGGAAGATGCACAGCGCCAGGGCACCGAACGCGATCAGGATGAACGACCAGCCGAAGTTGCCGATGACCCAGGACAGGGCCGAGGACATCACGCTGCCGAGGCTGTCGGGGGCGACCAGCCCCCAGGTGACGAACCCGGCGATCAGCACCGCCGACCCCCAGAACACCGCAGGATCAATGCCCTTGAGATAGCGGTTCACAGCGCCTCCGAGGTGGCCAGCAGGGGTCCGGCCCACCTTGGGCTGCTGGGGAAAGCCCTGTCAACCAGCATTTGTCTACTGACGCAATAGTCATTGACTGTAGAGCGTGAGCAGGGCCAGCCCGCTCAGGAGGAGTACGCCGACGACGACGGACAGCCCGGCCGCCGCGACGCGACGGCCCGGAACCAGCCAGGCGAAGGCCACCACTCCCGCGAGACCCGTCAGTACCACCGCGACCGCGATGGGCCCCACTGACCCGCTGGCCAGGTGCCCGATCAGCGCCCCAGCGGCGACGAACGAGAGGGCGGTTCGCCGCCAGGCGAGAAGCGTCCGCTCCACCTGGTCACCGATCACAGGAGCAGGACCACCAGCCCGGCCGCGACCAGCACCATGACCAGGGCGAACCACGCGATGGCGATGGTGGACGGCAGCGGCTCGTGGTGCCGCATGGCGCGTTCGGTGCGCGCCCACCTCACCCAGGACGTGAGCGCGCAGCCGAGACCCAAGAGCACCAGCACGACCGCCAGGACGGTCTGCAAGGCGCGGGGTCCGTCGAGGTCGACCGTGTCCAGCGCCACCCCTCCCGCGAGGAGGGCGAGGGACGTCCGGATCCAGGCGAGGAAGGTCCGCTCGTTGGCCAGGCTGAACCTCTGGTCGGGCTCCGTGCCGCCGCCGTAGACCCAGGGCGGCCACCGCGAGCTCATGGGCGTTCGTCGGACATGCTGCGCTCGAAGTATTCGAGGTGGCGGCGGTCCATCCACCGACCTTAGTGTTTCGGGGTGGACCTGATCGCGCTACTGCCCGCCTTCGTGGTGGCCGTGCTGCTGATCTCCGCGTCGCCGGGGCCGGCGATGGCATTGATCTTCCAGCGCGCAGCCGCCGGAGGCTGGCGGGCTGCGGTGCCGACGATCCTCGGGCTGGAGTTCGGGCTCTACCTCTGGGCCCTCGCCGCGGCCGCAGGTTTCGCCGCTTTGGTCGCGGTCTCGACGACGGCGTTCGTGGTGCTCAAGGTCGTCGGCGCTGCCGTCCTGCTCTACCTCGGGCTGCGCGCGTGGCGCTCGGCCTGGCGCGGTGGCGGCCACGACGAAGCCGTCGACGAGCCGGCCGGCCGGGGGTGGTGGAAGCGGTTCGCCGAGGGCACCGCTGTACAGCTCGCCAACCCGAAGGCCGCGATCTTCATGGTCGCCTTCTATCCGCAGTTCGTGCCCGCCGACCGGCCGCTGTTCGCGACCACGGCCGGCCTGGCCCTGGTGCAGGTGGCCATCGAGCTCGTCTTCTACCTGACCCTCGCGTACGGCGTCGGCCGCGCGGGAGCGTTCTTCCGTCGCTCCCGCGTCCGCCGCCGCCTCGACGCCATCGCCGGCACCGTGCTGGTCGCGCTCGGGGTCCGGGTGGCGCTCAGCTCCCGCTGAGCTCGTCGGGCATCACGAAGCCGTACGCCGGCTCGTCGGCCTGCCAGCCGAAGTACTGGGCGAAGCCGCAGGGGTCCACGTCCAGGCGGACCACGTCGCCTCGGTCGGTGCCGGCCACGATCGAGTAGTAGTCACCCTCCTGGGCACACGGGCCACCTGGGTCCTGGGTGGCGGTCGACCACGCCTCGTCGAGGGCCTTGAGCTCGTCACCGACGACCTCGACCCCGGTGTCGGCGCCGCAGACCATCGCGGAGACGAGCTGTTCGCGGCCGGGTCGCACCGGACCGGCGCTCGACTGGTCATCGCAGCCGACGTCGACGCTGGACGCCTCGTAGCCGAAGTCGTCGCGCTGCGCGTCCAGCACTGTCAGGAACGCCTGGGTGACGTCAGCGCCGTCCAGGTTGCCATTGGCAGCAGCAACGTCGGTGCACATGGTTGCCGGCACGAAGGTCAGTGTGCCGTCGGCGAGCTCGAAGGCCAGCCGGCTGTCGCTCGGGATGACGTCGACCGCGGCACACCGAGCCGGGTCGGCGACGGGGATCGCCGCGACTGCCGTCGCCAGGTCGCCCAGGCCCGAGAGCAGGGCGTCCTGCGGGCCCGCTTGCACCGGGAAGCCGTTGAAGCCGGCAGCGCAGTAGCGGACGGCGGTCACCTCGGACAGGTCAGGCAGCTTGTCACTGTCGGGCAACACCGCGGGACACGAGGCGGCCGCGTAGGGATCACCCGAGAGCGAAGGCTCCTCGGCGACCTGCGGTCCCGGGTCGTCGTCGGTGAGGGCCTGCCCGCCGACGACCGCCGCAACCGCGATCACGGCGACCGCGCCACCGGCCAGGGCGACCTGGGCTCGCCGGCGAGTGCGGGCGGCACGGACGACAGGGGCGGGGTCGGCCACGCTGTCGGGGGCTTCGGGGACCACTCGCGCGAGTACGTCGCGCAGCTGCTCTTCAGTCATGCCTGCTCCTTCATCATCGGGGAGGAGCGCAGTGCGTCCAGTGCCCGTGAGGTTTGGCTCTTGACCGTGCCTTCGGTGACGCCGAGGATCTCGGCGGTCTGGGACACGGTGAGGTCGTCGTAGAACCGGAGCACCAGCACCGCCCGCTGGCCGCGGGGGAGTGCCGCCAGGGCCGCCAGGGCGTCCTGACGTTCCTCGACGGCGTACGCCGCGGTGTCGATGCCGTCCGGCAAGGTGTCGGTCGGGTACTCCGAGCGCCACTTGCGACGCCACCAGTCCGTGTACGTCGTGACCATCGCCCGCCGGACGTAGGCCTCGACCGCGCCGTCGTTGGCGATCGACGACCAGCGCCGCCAGCACTTCATCAGCGCCGTCTGCACCAGGTCCTCGGCCTTCTGGGCGTCACCGGTCAGCAGCCAGGCGCTGCGCCACAGGTCACGACCGCGCGAGGCCACGAACTCCTCGAACGTGGGGCCGCCAGCTTCGTCGCTCATCTGCCCTCCTTCGACCTCACAACGAGGTGGGCGCCACGGACGGTTGTCACTCGACCGCCACGAACAGCAGGTTAGGCGTGGGAGCATCCGCGGCATGTCCTCTTCCGGCACCCTGCCCGTCCGCCGGGCGATCGCCGCCCTCACCGTCGTCGCCTTCTCGATCGCCGCCCTGCTGGGCGTGGTGGCGCTGATCGGCGGCGGCACCTTCGGGAGCGACGAGACCAGGATCCTGCTGACGACGGTCCAGATCGGGGTGGTGAGCATCGCGGTGCTCTGCTACCTCGCCACGGCCGGTACGCCGTACCAGCCCGTCGGCGTCTGCGGCGGGCTCGCGGTCCTGGTGCCGCTGGCGACCGGCCTGCTCCTGATCTGGTCCAGCACCGACGCGGGCAGCGACGAAGGCCTGTGGAAGGCGTTCGGAGTCGGGGCGATCGTGGCGGCGACGCTGGCCCAGGCCTGCCTGCTCCTCGTGCTGGCCAAGGGCGAGGCGCCCGGAGTGCAGGTGACCCTCGGGCTGACCCTGCTGGTGGCGGGGCTGCTCGCGCTGGCTTTGGTGATGATCGTGCTGGGCGCCTCCATCGGAGATCCGGAGGTCCGCGCCATCGGCGTGGTCGGCATCCTCGACGTGCTCGGCACCGTGGTGGTCGCGGCGCTGTCCAAGATCGACCCGGACGACGAGCGCGGCATCCGGGTCACGCTCCCCGAACGGCTCCGGCTCGAGCTCGACGGCCTCGCGGCCGACACCGGCCGCAGCCGGAGCGAGGTCGTGACCAGGGCGGTTGAGGAATACCTCACGTCCCACGTCCAAAAAGATCACACTCGCTAGAGACGGGCGCCACACCCTTCTAGGGTGCGCAGCATGAGCGTTGACGGCAGCGTCGAAGGCGGGCTCGCCGAGCCCACCGAGCTGGAGCCTGAGCAGGGGTCTCTGGACCTCGCGTCCCCGGACGACCGCTACACGCGGTCCGACTGGGAGGCGGCGACGGCTGCCGTCCTGCGCAAGATGAAGCGAATGACCGACGACGACTCCGACGCGCTGGTCTGGGACAAGCTGACCCGGACGACGCTGGACGGCATCGACGTCGCGCCGCTCGGCACTCCGGACCTGCTCGACGGCCTGCACACGGCCGGACGGCCGACCCGCGCCGGCGACTGGGACGTCCGCGCCCTCCACGCCCGCCCCGACAACGAGGAGCTGATCCTCGACCTCAACGGCGGCGTCACCTCGCTCTGGCTGCGCGTGGACGGCGACACCGACTTCGAGGCCGTGCTCGACGAGGTGCTGCTCGACCTGGCCGCCGTGGTGCTCGACGCCGGTGACGCCCAGGTCGGGGCGGCCGAGGCCTTCCTCGACGTGCTCGGCGACACCCCGGCCGCACCCGGCACCAACCTCGGTGGAGGCGGCGCCCACCTGGTCGAGGTCGCCCGGCTGGCCCAAGAGGCCGGCGTGCTCGGCGTGGTCGTCGACGCCACGGTCGCCCACGACCGGGGCGCGTCCGACGTGCAGGAGCTCGGCTACTCGATGGCAATCGCCGCGGCGTACCTCCGCGAGCTCACCGACGCCGGGTTCAGCGTCGACGAGGCGGCCGGGCTGATGGAGTTCCGCTACGCCGCCACCGACGAGCAGTTCCCGCAGATCGCCAAGCTGCGTGCCGCGCGCCGGCTCTGGGCGAGGGTGCTCGAGCTCAGTGGTGCCGAAGCCATCCCGCAGCGGCAGCACGTCGTGACCAGCCGGCCGATGATGAGCAAGTACGACCCCTACGTGAACAT
Source organism: uncultured Actinomycetota bacterium (assembly GCA_963769475.1). Taxonomy (GTDB): domain Bacteria; phylum Actinomycetota; class Actinomycetes; order Propionibacteriales; family Nocardioidaceae; genus Nocardioides. The sequence goes on from CAVYLX010000020.1 coordinate 17,489, forward strand.
GCTCCGCACCACCGTCGCCGCCTTCGCGGCCGGCGTGGGAGGCGCCGACTCCGTGACCGTGCTGCCGTTCGACAGCCCGCTCGGACGGCCCGAGACGCTCGGGCGCCGGATCGCCCGCAACACCTCGCCGCTGCTGATGTGGGAGTCCCACGTCGCCAAGGTCGCCGACCCGGCCGGCGGCTCCTACGCCGTCGAGAAGCTCACCGACGACCTCGCGGTCGCCGCGTGGGACGAGCTCGGCCGGATCGAGTCCGACGGGCTCGACGCGTTCCACGAGCGGGTCGGTGCAGTCGTGGCGGCTCGCGAGAAGGACGTGGCCAAGCGCAAGCGGCCGATCACCGGGCTCACCGAGTTCCCCAACCTGGCCGAGACCCTGCCCGAGCGCGAAGCCGACGACGAGTTCGCCGATGTCCGGGCCTACGGCGCCAGCTTCGAGGCACTTCGCGACGACCCCGCTCAGGCGCCGGTCTTCCTGGCCACCCTCGGCACCGTCGCGGCGCACACCGCGCGCGCCACCTTCGCGACCAACCTCTTGGCAGCGGGCGGCATCGCGGTCGACCTTGCGGGTCCGACCGCGGGCGTCGACGAGCTGCTGGCGGCGTACGACGGGCAGGCGGTCGTCTGCCTCGCCGGCTCCGACCCGACGTACGCCGAGTGGGGGAGCGAGGCCATCGCTGCCCTGCGTGAGGCCGGGGCCCGACACGTGATCATCGCCGGCAAGCAACGCGACGACGTCGACGACTCATGCGCGATGGGCATCGACGCCCTGGACTTCCTGACCCGGACCAGAGAGAAGCTGGCATGAGCGTCCCGAAGAGCTTCGCTGGTCTCCCACTCGAAGGTGGAGAGGTCTCGGCAAGCTCGACCACACGGAGAGCCTTGGGCATCGCCCGAGGGGATCGACATCCTCCCGATCTACGGGCCCGAGCACCTCGAGAGGCTCGACGCGCTCGACACCTGGCCGGGGCTCAGCCCGTTCCTGCGCGGGCCCTATCCAACGATGTACACGACCCAGCCCTGGACGATCCGGCAGTACGCCGGCTTCTCGACCGCCGAGGAGTCCAACGCGTTCTACCGGCGCAACCTCGCGGCCGGCCAGAAGGGCCTGAGCGTCGCGTTCGACCTGGCGACCCACCGCGGCTATGACTCCGACCACCCGCGGGTGCGCGGCGACGTCGGCATGGCAGGCGTCGCGATCGACTCGATCTACGACGCCCGCACCCTCTTCGACGGCATCCCGCTCGACGAGATGTCGGTGTCGATGACCATGAACGGCGCCGTCCTGCCGGTGCTGGCGCTCTACATCGCGGCGGCCGAGGAGCAGGGGGTGAAGCCGGAGCAGCTCGCGGGGACGATCCAGAACGACATCCTCAAGGAGTTCATGGTCCGCAACACCTACATCTACCCGCCGGCGCCGAGCATGCGGATCATCTCCGACATCTTCAGCTTCACCTCGGCCCGGATGCCGCGCTTCAACTCGATCTCCATCTCCGGCTACCACATCCAGGAGGCCGGAGCGACCGCCGACCTGGAGCTCGCGTACACGCTGGCCGACGGCGTCGAGTACCTCCGGGCCGGGCTCGACGCCGGCCTCGACATCGACAAGTTCGCGCCGCGGCTGTCGTTCTTCTGGGCGATCGGCATGAACTTCTTCATGGAGATCGCCAAGATGCGCGCTGCCCGCGCGATCTGGGCGAAGCTGGTGCGGGAGTTCGAGCCGCAGAACCCCAAGTCACTCTCGCTGCGCACCCACAGCCAGACCAGCGGCTGGTCGCTCACCGCCCAGGACGTCTTCAACAACGTCGGCCGCACCGCCATCGAGGCGATGGCCTCGACCCAGGGCCACACCCAGTCGCTGCACACCAACGCCCTCGACGAGGCGATCGCGCTGCCGACCGACTTCTCGGCCCGGATCGCCCGCAACACCCAGCTGCTGCTGCAGCAGGAGAGCGGCACCACCGGCACCATCGACCCGTGGGCCGGCTCCTACTACGTCGAGCGGCTGACCCACGACCTCGCCGAGCGCGCGTGGGCCCACATCCAGGAGGCCGAGGCCGCCGGCGGCATGGCCCAGGCGATCGAGCAGGGCATCCCGAAGATGCGCATCGAGGAGGCCGCCGCCCGCACCCAGGCCCGGATCGACTCCGGCGCGCAGAAGGTGATCGGCGTCAACACCTACCGGCTCGCCGCCGAGGACAAGCTCGACGTGCTGCGGGTCGACAACGACGACGTCTACCGCCAGCAGATGGCCAAGCTGGAGCGGCTGCGCGCCGAGCGCAACGACGACGACGTACGCAGCGCGCTCGAGGCGCTGACCAACTCCGCCGACCGCGGGGCCAGCAAGGGCTCGCTCGACGGCAACCTGCTCGCGCTCGCCGTCGACGCGGCCCGCGCGAAGGCCACGGTCGGCGAGATCTCCGACGCGCTGGAGAAGGTCTACGGACGGCACCAGGCCGTGATCCGTACGATCAGCGGCGTGTTCAGGGACGAGTCCGCCGCATCGGGAGACACGCTCGTCCAGCAGGTCCGCGACGCGACCAACGAGTTCGAGGAGGCCGAGGGCCGCCGGCCGCGGATCCTGGTCGCGAAGATGGGCCAGGACGGCCACGACCGCGGGCAGAAGGTGGTCGTCTCCGCCTTCGCCGACATGGGCTTCGACGTCGACGTGGGCCCGCTGTTCTCGACTCCCGAGGAGGTCGCCCAGCAGGCGGTCGACGCCGACGTGCACATCGTCGGGGTCTCGTCGCTGGCCGCCGGCCACCTCGCGCTGCTCCCGGCTCTGAAGAAGGCGCTCGAGGAGCAGGGCCGCCCGGACATCATGACCGTGATCGGCGGCGTGATCCCGCCCGACGACGTACCGACGCTGAAGGAGATGGGCGCCGCCGCGGTCTTCCAGCCCGGCACGGTCATCGCCGAGTCCGCCCTCGACCTGCTCGCGAAGCTGCGGGAGCAGCTCGGTCACTGATGGTCGACGTCGCCGCGCTCGTCGAGGGCGTCCGCGATGGCCGGCGGGCCGCCGTCTCCCAGGCGATCACGCTGGTCGAGTCGACCAAGCCCGCGCACCGTGAGGCGGCCCGTGAGCTGCTGCTCGGTCTCGACCAGCTCCACCACCGGGGAGCGAGCGTCAGGGTCGGCATCAGCGGCGTGCCCGGGGTCGGCAAGTCCACGTTCATCGAGGCGCTCGGCAGCCGGCTGACGGCGGAGGGCCACCAGGTCGGCGTGCTGGCGGTCGACCCGTCCAGCATCCGCACCGGTGGCTCGGTGCTCGGCGACAAGACCCGGATGGCGAAGCTGTCGGCCGACCCCCAGGCCTACATCCGGCCCAGCCCGTCGGCGGGCACGCTCGGCGGCGTCGCGCGCGCGACCGTGCAGGCGATGGCCGTGCTCGAGGCCGCCGGGTACGACGTGGTGCTGGTCGAGACGGTCGGCGTCGGCCAGTCCGAGGTGACCGTGGCCGGCATGGTCGACACGTTCCTCTTCCTCACCCTGGCCCGCACCGGCGACCAGCTGCAGGGCATCAAGAAGGGCATCCTCGAGATCGCGGACGTGATCGCGGTCAACAAGGCCGACGGCGACCGCGAGCAGGAGGCACGCTCCGCGGCCCGCGACCTGGCCGGCGCGCTGCGCATGGTGCGGTCGAAGGACGAGTGGGCGCCGCCGGTCGTCACCTGCTCCGCCCTCAACGACGTCGGCATCGACGACCTGTGGCGGCGGGTGCTCGACCACCGCGACCACCTCGGCGACGACGGGCTGACCCGCAAACGCGCCGAGCAGCAGCTCGACTTCACCTGGGCGCTGGTGCGCGACGAGCTCGACCAGCGGCTGCGCCACTCGGCCGGCGTACGCGCCATCCGCGACGAGATCCGGACCGCGCTGCTGGCCGGTGAGCTCCCCGCGACGGTGGCCGCCGACCGCATCCTCGCGGCCTACGACGACCGGGACTGACCAGTCCCTCGTCCTGGGTAAATCGGGACAATCACCTCTTACTGCCGGGACGACGGGCGCAGAATGCTGGGGCCAATCCAACGTCTCGGCGACTGAAAGGCATGCTCATGGCTCGCAGAAAACTCACTTCCTCCCTCGCCACTCTGGCGCTGATCGGCGCGGGAATCGGCGCCGTCTCCACCAGTCAGGCGAATGCCGAGTCGGCGGCCAAGCCGACGACGACCACCCTGGCCTCCGACCTGCTCAGCCCGCTGAGCCTGGCGGTGGCCAAGGACGGCACGACCTACTTCAGCCAGAACTTCGCCGGCCTGCTGATGAAGCTGAAGCCGGGCCAGAAGAAGCCCAAGGTGATCTACGGGAACACGGACGGCTTCGAGGTGGGCGCGGTCTCCGAGCGCGACGGCCGCGTGCTCTTCGCGCTCAGCAAGTTCAACCGTCGTGGCGTGATCATGGCCGTCGGTCGGCAGCGGGAAGCCCTTCCCGATCGCCAACATCGGCGTGCTACGAGAAGAAGAACAACCCGGACGCCAAGAACACCTACGGCTTCCGCAACCTCCCCGCCGAGTGCGCTGCGCAGATGCCCGCAGGAGTTCGGCCCGCCGACGTACAAGGGCATCGTCGAGACCCACCCCTTCGCCACGACCCAGGCCGGCGGACGACGTACGTCGCGGACGCGGCGGCGAATGCCATCTTCGCGATCCCGCGCGCGGGCAAGGTCCAGACCGTCGCCGTGCTGCCGCCGACTGCCGGTGAAGATCACCGCGGCGGCCGCCGAGACCTTCGGGATGCCGGCGTGCGTGGCCGGGAAGCGGTACGCGTTCGAGGGCGTGCCGACCGACGTCGAGATGGGCCCCGACGGCTAGCTCTACGTGACCTCGCTTCCGGGCGGTCCCGAGGACCGCAGCCTGGGCGCCAACGGTCGCGTCTATCGCGGTCAACCCGCGCACCGGCAGTGTCGTCAAGGTCGTGACCGGGCTGCTCAGCGCCACCGGACTCGCGGTGGCCGGCAACGGCGACATCTTCGTCGCGGAGCTCTTCGCCGGCCGGATCAGCCGGATCAAGGCCGGCGAGTCGACGCCGCGGACCTTCCTCCGCGTCCCGCTGCCTGCCGACGTCGAGCTGACCAGCAACGGGATGTTCGCCACGATCAACGCCCTCCCGGGTGAAGGCACGCCGCCGGCCGGCCAGGTGGTGCGCATCAAGCGCTGAGGCAGACAGAAGACCCGGCCGGGGGCTGCGTGAGCCCCGGCCGGGTCTGGCCCTTTCCTAGGCCTCGATCTGCGCGGTCTCCCTGTTTTCGGTGGAGCCGATCTCGATCTTGCGCGGCTTGGCCTTCTCGGCGACCGGGACGAGCAGGCGGAGAACGCCGTCGTCGTAGGCCGCCTCGATCTGGTCGAGGTCGAGGTTGTCGCCGAGGACCAGCTGGCGGCTGAACGCACCGCGCGGCCGCTCGGAGGCCAACGCCTCCCAGTCGCCGTTGCGGGCAACCCGCTCGGCGCGGATGGTCAACACGTTGCGCTCGACGTCGAGGTCGATCGAGTCCCGGTTCACACCCGGCAGGTCGAGCTCGATCACGAAGCGGTCTCCCTCACGCCAGGCGTCCATCGGCATCACCGCAGGACGGTTGGTGGTGCCGAGCAGCTGCGCGGTCAGGCGGTCGAAGTCGCGGAACGGGTCGCTGGAACGAATGAACATCACTGTCCTCCTGGTTCTGTATCGATGGGCGCGAGGGCCCGTATGTGTATCAGCAGTTATAGGTAAGTTATATTCCAAATGCAAGTTGATGTAAACCCTGCGCGCTAGAATTTTCGGCATGAGCGAACCGACCCGTGGTGTCTACGCGATCTCCGTGGCGGCCGAGATGGTCTCCATGGAGATCCAGAACCTGCGCGTCTACGAGCGGCGCGGCCTGGTTGACCCCGACCGCAGCTCAGGCGGCACCCGTCGCTACAGCCCCGACGACATCGAGCGGCTGCACCGGATCCGCGAGCTGCTGGCCGAGGGGCTCAACCTGGCCGGCATCCAGAGGGTCCTGGTCCTCGAGGAGGAAGTACGCCGCCTGCGTGAGGCGAGCGAGGAGCTCCGCGGCGCGTGAACTAATCTTCGCGTGATGTCCCAACCACCCTCCGCCGCCTCCCAGATCATCGCCGGCGTCGTCGAGAAGTACGACGCCGAGCTGGTCGAGCTGCGCCGGGACATCCACCAGCACCCCGAGCTGTCCTGGGCCGAGACCCGCACGACCGAGCTCGCCGCGGCCAAGCTCGAGCACGCCGGCTGGGACGTACGCCGCCTCCCGGAGACCGGCTTCGTCGCCGACCTCGGCAGCACCAACCGGATGATCGCGCTGCGAGCCGACATGGACGCGCTGCCGGTCCAGGAGGTCACCGACGAGCCGTGGGCCAGCGTCAATCCCGGCGTCGCTCACGCGTGCGGACACGACGTACACACCACGGCGCTGATCGGTGCGGCGCTCGCGCTGGCCGAGGTGCACGAGCAGGGAGAGCTGCCGGGCGGTGTGCGGCTGGTCTTCCAGCCGGCCGAGGAGGTCATGCCGGGCGGCGCCGTGCACATGATCGCCAACGACGTGCTCGACGGGGTCGAGCGGATCTTCGCGCTGCACTGCGACCCGGGCGTCGACGTCGGCCGGATCGGGCTCCGCGCGGGGGCGCTGACCAGCGCCGCCGACCGGATCGAGGTCCGGCTGGAGGGCACGGGTGGGCACACCTCGCGTCCCCACCTGACCGGTGACCTGACCTTCGCGCTGGCCAAGGTGACCACCGAGCTGCCGGCCGTGATCAGCCGGCGGATGGATCCGCGGGCCGGCGTCAGCGTGGTCTGGGGGATCGTGCACGCCGGATCGGCGCCCAACGTGATCCCCGACCGCGGCATGGTGTCCGGCACCGTGCGGATCCTCGACGCCGTGGCCTGGGCGGAGTGCGAGCCGATCATCCGCGAGGCGATCCTCGAGATCGTGCGCCCCTACGGCGTCACCGCGTTCGTCGACTACCACCGCGGCGTGCCACCCGTGGTCAACGATCCCGCCAGCAACGCGGTGCTCGCGGCCGCGGTCCACGACTCGCTGGGCGTGCACGGCCAGGTCACGGTGCCGCAGAGCCTGGGCGGCGAGGACTACGGCTGGTACCTCGAGCAGGTCCCCGGCGCGATGGCCCGGCTCGGCACCAGGCGCCCCGGCGGGCCGACGTACGACCTCCACCAGGGCAATCTGGTCGTCGACGAACGTGCCATCGGGATCGGCGCGAAGGTGCTCGCCAGTGCGGCGGTTCGCGGCCTCGGAATCGCTGGAAGGTAACAACTTCGTCACGGGGGTACCCGCGAGCGATTGAGGGCCTAGGGTTCTGCTCTGGTCTCGCGCCCCTTCGGGAGGGCGTCCATAGCAATCCTAGGAGGCGTCTTGCGACGCAGTACTAAGCTCGCAGCTCTGCTCACCGTCAGCATCCTGTCCTTCGCCACCGCGTGCGGTAGCGACGACGATGGCGGTTCGGGCGACGACACACCGGGCGGCAGCGACGCCCCCACCTCTGACATCAAGGTCGGAATGGCGTACGACGTCGGCGGACGTGGCGACCAGTCCTTCAACGACTCTGCGGCTGCCGGTCTGGACCAGGCCGTCGAAGAGTTCGGCGTCGAGACCTCCGAGTCCGAGGCCGAGGACGGCGAGGCAGAGACCGCTCGTGAGGAGCGCCTGCGCACCTTCGCGGACGCCGGCTACGACCCGATCATCGCCGTGGGCTTCGCCTACGCCGCATCGCTGGGCAAGGTCGCGGCCGAGTACCCCGACGTCCACTTCGCCATCATCGACGACTCCAGCCTGGAAGCCGTTCCCAACGTGGCCAGCCTGGTCTTCGCCGAGGAGCAGGGTTCCTTCCTGGTCGGCGCCGCAGCGGCGCTGAAGAGCGAGTCGGGCAACGTCGGCTTCATCGGCGGCGTCGAGACCCCGCTCATCCAGAAGTTCGAGGCCGGCTACATCGCTGGTGCCACGGCCGTGAACCCCGACATCGAGGTTCAGTCGACGTACCTCACCCAGATCCCGGACTTCTCCGGCTTCGCTGACCCGGCCAAGGGCAAGACGGCCGCGCAGGGCATGTACGACAACGGTGCCGACATCGTCTACCACGCAGCCGGCGGTTCCGGTGGCGGCGTGTTCGAGGCGGCTGCTGACGCGGGCGCTCTCGCCATCGGTGTGGACTCCGACCAGTACAACACCGCCGACCCGTCGGTTCAGGACGTCATCCTGACGTCGATGTTGAAGAACGTGAACGTTGCGGTCTACAACTACCTGTCCGAGGTCAACGACGGCACGTTCCCCGCCGGTGTCACCACCTACGACCTCGCGGTCGACGGTGTTGGCTACTCCACCAGCGGCGGACAGGTCGATGACATCGTCGACCAGCTCGACGACTTCAAGCAGCAGATCATCGACGGGGCGATCACGGTTCCGACCACTCCCTGATCGACAACTGATCGACACAGCACCAAACTGACGGGGCCGCGGGCGCGTAGAAAACGCGCTCGCGGCTCCGTTGCTTTTCCGCCCGTCCTGAGCGGTAGCCTGCAGCTCAGCAGTCGCCCGAGGAGGTCACAGCCGCGTGTCCAGCACCGCTTCAGCAGCCGCTCCGCCGGCCGACCAAGGATCCGTCTCCGTCCGCCTGCGCGGCATCGGCAAACGGTTCCCGGGTGTCATCGCCAACGACGACATCAACATCGACGTACGCCGCGGCACCATCCACGCGATCGTGGGTGAGAACGGCGCCGGCAAGTCGACCCTGATGAAGATCCTCTACGGCGTGCAGCCACCCGACTCGGGCACCATCGAGATCAACGGCGAGCAGGTCGCGCTGCACTCCCCGGCAGATGCCATCAGCCACGGCGTCGGCATGGTCTTCCAGCACTTCATGCTGGCCGACAACCTCACCGTTCTCGAGAACGTCGTCCTCGGCGCCGAGAAGCTGCACGGCATCGGCGGCGCCGCTCGCGCCGAGATCACCCGGATCTCCGACTTCTACGGCCTCGGCATCCAGCCCGACCGCCTCGTCGAGGAGCTCGGCGTCGGAGCGCGGCAGCGGGTCGAGATCCTCAAGGTCCTCTACCGCGGCGCCCAGGTGGTCATCCTCGACGAGCCGACCGCCGTCCTGGTGCCCCAGGAGGTCGACGAGCTGTTCAACAACCTGCGTGGGCTGAAGGAGGAGGGCCTCAGCGTCATCTTCATCTCTCACAAGCTCGACGAGGTGCTCTCCGTCGCCGACGAGATCACCGTCATCCGCCGCGGCACGACAGTGAAGACGGTCTCCCCCAAGGAGGTCACCGCCCGCCAGCTGGCCGAGCTGATGGTCGGCTCCGAGCTGCCGTCACCGAGCACCGAGTCGTCGACGGTGACCGAGACCGTGCTGCTGTCGGTCAAGAAGCTCGGGCTGCCGAGCCCGGACGGCCGCCCGCTGCTCGAGGACATCACCTTCGACATCCACATGGGCGAGGTGCTCGGCCTCGCCGGCGTCGAGGGCAACGGCCAGGCAGAGCTGGTCGAGGCGATCATGGGCATGCGCCACGGCGCCACCGGCTCGATCGTGCTCGGCGACCGCGACCTGTCACCGCTGTCGACCCGCGACCGCCGCGAGGCCGGCATCGGCTACATCCCCGAGGACCGCCATCGCCACGGCCTCCTGCTCGACGCGCCGCTGTGGGAGAACAGGGTGCTCGGCCACCAGACCCGGCCGCCGAGCAACAAGCGCGGCCTGATCGACAAGGGTGCGGCCCGCACCGACACCCTACGGATCATCGAGGAGTACGACGTCCGCACGCCCGGTCCCGACGTACTGGCCCGGGCGCTCTCCGGCGGTAACCAGCAGAAGCTGATCGTCGGCCGCGAGATGAGCAGCACCCCGATCCTGCTGATCGCCGCACACCCGACCCGGGGCGTCGACGTCGGCGCCCAGGCCGCGATCTGGGCGCACATCAAGAAGGCCCGACGAGAAGGGTTGGCCGTGCTGCTGATCTCTGCCGACCTCGACGAGCTGATCGGGCTCTCCGACCGGATCGAGGTGATCCTGCGGGGTCGCTTCGTCGGCACGTTCGACCCCAACGACGTGACGCCCGAACAGCTGGGCTCGGCGATGACCGGAGCGGGGGACGACGCATGAGCCCGCGGACGACCAAGGTGGTCCTCGGGCTCGCCGCCCCGATTCTCGCCCTCATCCTGGCCTTCGGCATCACCAGCCTCGTGCTGATCGTCGCCGGCGACCCGGTGGGCGAGGTGTGGAGCACGATCCTGGCCGTGCCCGAGGAACGCAACATCGCCAACATCATCAACAACGCGACGGTGCTCTACCTCTCCGGCCTCGCGGTGGCCGTCGGGTTCCGGATGAACCTGTTCAACATCGGCGTCGACGGGCAGTACCGCGTCGCGGCGTTCACCGGCGCCGTGGTGGCCGGCGAGGCGTGGCTGCCGGGCTACCTCAACACCGTGCTGGCGATCATGTGCGCGATGGCGGTCGGCGCCCTGTGGGCCGGCATCGCCGGCATCCTGCGCGCGACGCGAGGCGTCAGCGAGGTGATCTCCACGATCATGCTCAACGCGATCGCCACCGGCCTGGTCGCCTACCTGCTGCGCAAGGTCGCCGTCCGCGAGCCGGGCAGCAACGAGATCGGCACCAAGGAGATCCCCGAAGGCAGCCGGATCCCGTCCATCCCGTTCGGCGACCTGCCCAACACCGAGCTCTACGGCTTCCTCGTGATCGCCGGTGTCTTCGGCTTCCTCTACTGGTTCATCCTCAACAAGACCCGGTTCGGGTTCGACCTGCGGGCCACCGGTCAGTCGACGACCGCGGCCGTCGCCAGCGGCATCAGCGTCACCAAGATGACCATCGGTGCGATGTTCATCTCCGGCGCGATCGCCGGCCTGGTCGGGATGCCCATTCTCTTCGGCGACGCCTACCAGTACGGCTCGACGTTCCAGTCGGGCCTCGGCTTCGCGGGCATCGCGATCGCCCTGCTCGGCCGCAACCATCCGATCGGCATCGCCATCGGCGCCCTGCTGTTCGCGTTCCTCGACGAGCAGTCCAACAAGCTGCAGATCCTGGTCGGCGTGTCCCCGGACATCGTCGCGATCACCCAGGGCGTGATCGTGCTGACCGTGGTCATCAGCTACGAGGTCGTGCGGCGCTACGGCATCCGCATCGAGCAGCAGAGCGTCGCCCGGGCTCTCGACGAACCTGACCGACCGAGCCCCGACGAGAAGAAGGAGGTCCCGGCATGAGCGTCCCCGCCGTGGCCACGGGCGTCGCTCCCGCCGCCCCTCCCGTCAAGCGCCGCAGGCTCCCGCGCTGGTGGATCATCGTCGCCCTCCTGGGGGCCATGCTGCTGATCTCTCTGCTGCGCATCATCACCGGCGCTGACGACCTGACCTCACGAGGCACCGTCGCGGCGACGCTGATCGCCACCGTCCCGATCCTGCTGGCCGGCCTGGGCGGCCTGTGGTCGGAGCGAGCCGGCGTGGTCAACATCGGCCTCGAGGGGATGATGATCCTCGGCACCTGGGGGGCCGCCTACTTCGGCTACCACTACGGCGCCTGGGCCGGGGTCGCGGGCGCGATCCTGATGGGCATGATGGGCGGGCTCGTCCACGCCGTCGCCACCGTGATCTTCGGCGTCGACCACATCATCTCCGGCGTCGCGATCAACATCATCTCGCTCGGCGCGGTGCAGTACCTCGCGTCGCTCACGTTCGCCGACCTGCCGGGTGGCGGTTCGACCCAGTCACCCAAGATCCCCGACGTGGAGACGATCACGATCGGGCCACTCAGCGACGGACTTCGCAACATCGAGGAGAGCCACACCTTCTTCGTCTCCGACCTGGCGGCGGTCCTGGGCGCTTTGGTCACCAACCTCTCGGCGCTCGTACTGCTGGCGATGCTGCTGGTCGTCGGCAGCTACTTCGTGCTGTGGCGTACCTCCTTCGGTCTGCGGCTGCGGTCGGTGGGCGAGAGCCCCAGCGCCGCCGAGTCGCTGGGCGTCAAGGTGCTGCGCTACAAGTTCGTGGCGGTGCTGGTCTCCGGCGGCCTGGCCGGCCTGGCCGGTGGCGTCCTCGCCATGGTCGCGTCCAGCAACTACCGCGACGGCCAGACCGGTGGTCGTGGCTACATCGGCCTCGCGGCCATGATCTTCGGCAACTGGCGACCCGGTGGGCTGCTGGCCGGCTCCGGTCTCTTCGGCTACACGGAGACCCTCGGACTGCGGCAAGGAGGCGACTCCGTGCACGCGCTGCTGCTCGCGCTGGCGGTGCTCGCCCTGGCTGCCGGCGTGTGGCAGGTGCGCAGCGGACTCGCCGTGTCGGGCTCGGTCATCGTCGGCATCGGGGCGCTGCTCGGTGCGCTGTACTTCGCGATCGACGAGGTGCCCAACGACTTCTCCACCATGACGCCGTACGTGATCACGCTGTTGGTCCTGGCCTTCGCCGCGCAACGACTACGAATGCCCGCGGCCGACGGACAGATCTACCGCAAGGGCAGCGTCGGCTAGTGGGAGAGGACGACCAGGATTTCGACTGGGAGGCCCTCAAGGCGGAAGCGGTCGAGGCGATGGGGCACGCCTATGCGCCGTACTCCCACTTCTCGGTGGGGGCGGCCGCCCTGGTCGACGACGGACGAGTGGTGACCGGCTGCAACGTCGAGAACGCTGCGTACGGCGTCGCGCTCTGTGCGGAGTGCGGTCTGGTCTCGCAGCTCCACATCACCGGTGGCGGCAGGCTGACGCACTTCACCTGCGTCAACGGCAAGAGCGAGATCATCATGCCGTGCGGGCGGTGCCGACAGCTGCTGTTCGAGAACGGCGGCCCTGACCTGCTCCTGATGACCGTCTCGGGTGTGAAGCGGATGGACGAGGTGCTGCCGGATGCCTTCGGACCCGACGACCTCGATTGACCTCTCGGCCGCCGAGGTCGTAGCCGATCCCTACCCCTTCTTCGCGGCCGAGCGCTCCCGGCACAGCGTGGCCTGGCACGAGCCGACACAGCGCTGGCTGGTCTTCGGCCACGCTGCCGTCAGCGCAGTGCAGCGCGACCGCAGGCTGGCCCGGTTGTGGCGCGACAAGGAGCCGACCGACTACCTCGAGCCGTTCAACCTGCTGCACCGCAACCAGATGATGGAGAACGAGCCGCCCGAGCACACCCGGCTACGCCGCCCGGTGACCGCGGCCTTCAACCGGGGACACGTGGAGCGGTTGCGGCCGCGGGTGCGCGAGATCGCAGCGGAGCTGCTCGACGAGGTGAGCAGCTCCGAGTTCGACGTGATCGGGGCCTACGCCGAGCCGCTGCCCGTGCTGGTGATCGCCGAGCTGCTCGGCGTCCCGGCCTCGCACGTCGACGATCTACGGCACTGGTCGCAGGCGATCGTGCGGATGTACGAGACGGCGCCGTCCGACACCGTCGTGGCTGCCGCGGTGGCCGCCGCCGGCGACTTCGCCGGTCTGGTGCGGGAGCTGGTGCACGAGCGGCGGGCCCGCCCCGCAGACGACCTGATCAGCGACCTGGCGACCGCCGGTGGGCTCTCCGAGGACGAGATCGTCGCCTCGGTGGTGCTGCTGCTCAACGCCGGCCACGAGGCCTCGGTCAACGTCTTCGGCAACGGTCTCGCTGCCATGCTGCAGCGCGGGCTCCGGCCCGGCCCCGACGTCCCGGCCGCGGTCGAGGAGATGCTGCGGTTCGACTCCGCGCTCCAGCTGTTCGAGCGCACGGCGACCGAGGACGTGGAGGTCGGTGGCGTGACCATCGAGGCCGGCGAGAAGGCCGCCGTCCTGCTGGGCTCGGCCAACCGCGATCCCGAGGTGTTCGAGGCGGCCGACGAGATGCGGCTGGACCGCGACCCCAACCCGCACGTGGCGTTCGGGGTCGGCGTCCACTTCTGCCTGGGCGCGCCGCTGGCCCGGATGGAGCTCGCCGAGTCGCTCGCAGCGCTGTTCGACCGGCACCCCGGCCTGACCCTGGCCGGGGAGCCGGAGACCCGTGGCACGTTCGTGCTGAGGGGCTTCCGTAGGGTGCTCGTCGGAGGTAACGGATGACGACGCATGACGCGGTCGAAGTGATCATCGCCAAGCGCGGCAAGGGCGAGCTCAGCGACAGCCAGATCGACTGGGTGATCGACGCCTACACGCGCGGCGACGTGGCCGACGAGCAGATGGCGTCGCTGGCGATGGCGATCCTGCTCAACGGCATGAACCGCCGTGAGATCGCCCGTTGGACCGGGGCCATGATCGCCTCTGGCGAGCGGATGGACTTCTCCTCGCTGTCGCGCCCGACCGCCGACAAGCACTCGACCGGGGGAGTGGGCGACAAGATCACGCTGCCGCTCGCACCGCTGGTGGCTGCCTGCGGCGTCGCCGTACCCCAGCTGTCCGGACGCGGTCTCGGCCACACCGGCGGCACCCTCGACAAGCTCGAGTCGATCCCCGGCTGGCGGGCCGCGCTCTCCAACGACGAGATGTTCGCCCAGCTCGAGTCGGTCGGCGCCGTGATCTGCGCCGCCGGCGACGAGCTCGCCCCTGCGGACAAGAAGCTCTACGCCCTGCGCGACGTCACCGGCACGGTCGAGGCGATCCCGCTGATCGCGTCGTCGATCATGAGCAAGAAGATCGCGGAGGGCACCGGCTCGCTGGTGCTGGACGTGAAGGTCGGCACCGGGGCGTTCATGAAGGAGGTCGGCAACGCGCGCGAGCTCGCGGAGGTGATGGTCGGCCTCGGCAAGGACGCCGGCGTACACACCGTCGCCCTGCTCACCGACATGAGCACCCCGCTCGGGCTGACGGCCGGTAACGGCATCGAGGTGGCCGAGTCGGTCGAGGTGCTGGCGGGCGGTGGTCCGGCCGACGTCATCGAGCTGACCCTGGCCCTGGCCCGCGAGATGCTCGCCGGCGCTGGTCGCGACGACATCGACCCGGCGGACAAGCTGGCCGACGGCTCGGCGATGGACGCCTGGAAGGCGATGATCCGCGCGCAGGACGGCGACCCCGACGCGGACCTCGCGAAGGCCAAGGAGAATCACGTCGTCAACGCCCCGTCGTCCGGCGTGCTGACCCGGTTGGACGCGATGGCGGTCGGGATGGCGGCGTGGCGGCTCGGTGCCGGCCGCGCGCGCAAGGAGGACCCGGTGCAGGCGGGTGCCGGCGTGGTCTGGCACGCCCGCCCGGGCGACCAGGTCTCCAAGGGCGACCCGCTCTTCACGCTGCTCACTGACGAGCCGGCCCGCTTCGACCGCGCGCTGGCCTCGCTCGAGGGTGGCTACGACATCGCGGAGGCCGCGGCGTACCAGCCGAACCCGTTGCTGATCGACCGCGTGGGCTGAACGTCTCGATACGCACGTCCACCGATCGCTCCGGTCCTCGTTCCTCGGCCGTAGCGATCAGGCCAGCAGGAGCACCACTGTCTCGGCCACGCACGCGGGCTTGGCCTCGTCCTCGATCTCGATCGTGTACTTGAGCGTGATCTGGCGACCGGCGGGGATCTCGGTGACCTCGCCCATCGAGACGTGCGCCCGGACCCGCTTGCCGACCCGGACGGGGTTCGGGAACCGCACCTTGTTGACGCCGTAGTTGAGCTTCGCGCCGGGCGTCTCGAGGCTGAGCACCTGGGAGCCCAGCCAGGGGACCAGCGACAGGGTCAGGTAGCCATGGGCGATGGTGCCGCCGAACGGTCCGGTCGCGGCCTGCTCCTCGTCGACGTGGATCCACTGGTGGTCGCCGGTCGCCTCGGCGAACTGGTTCACCCGGTCCTGGTCGATCAGCAGCCATTCGCTGGTGCCGAGCTCTTCGCCGCTAGCAGCGGCCACCTCGTCGAACGTCGAGAAGGTGCGCATCCCGTTGCCTCCTGGTGCCGTGGGGCTGGCCGTGGGTGGTTGGATATCGGGATGGAACCTACCGCCCCGACACGTGACCAGATCCGGCAGGCTCCGAAGGTCTTGCTCCACGATCACCTCGACGGTGGGCTCCGCCCGGCGACCATCATCGAGCTGGCGGCGGAGGTCGGTCACCAGCTGCCCGCGAACGACGCGGAGTCGCTGGGGCAGTGGTTCGCCGACTCGGCCGACTCGGGCTCGCTCGAGCGCTACCTCGAGACGTTCGACCACACGGTCGCGGTGATGCAGACCGCCCCGGCCCTGGCCCGGGTGGCGCGGGAGTGCGTCGAGGACCTCGCGGCGGACGGCGTCGTGTACGCCGAGATCCGCTACGCCCCCGAGCAGCACGTCTCCAACGGGCTGTCCCTGGACGAGGTGGTCGCGGCGGTGCAGCAGGGGTTCGACGAGGGCACGGCGGCGGCCGAGGGCCGGATCGTGGTGCGGCAGCTGCTCACGGCGATGCGCCACCAGGCGCGGTCGATGGAGATCGCCGAGCTGGCGGTCGCCTGGCGCGACCGTGGCGTGGCCGGCTTCGACATCGCGGGTGCCGAGGCGGGTTACCCGCCAACCCGGCACCTGGACGCCTTCGAGTACCTCCAGCGCGAGAACTCCCACTTCACGATCCACGCCGGCGAGGCCTTCGGCCTGCCGTCGATCTGGCAGGCGATCCAGTGGTGCGGAGCCGACCGCCTCGGCCACGGCGTACGGATCATCGACGACATCACGGTCAACGACGACGGCTCGGTGACCATGGGCGGCCTGGCCAACTACGTGCGCGACAAGCGGATCCCGCTCGAGATGTGCCCCGCCTCCAACATCCAGACCGGAGCCGCCGACTCGATCGCCGAGCACCCGATCGGGCTGCTCACCCGCCTGCGCTTCCGGGTCACCGTCAACACCGACAACCGACTGATGAGCAAGACCTCGATGACCTCCGAGATGACCGCCCTGGTCGAGGCGTTCGGCTACGACCTGAGCGACCTGCGGTGGTTCACGATCAACGCGATGAAGTCGGCGTTCCTGCCGTTCGACGAGCGGCTGGCGATCATCGACGGCGTGATCAAGCCGGGGTACGTCGCCCTGGAGGCGTGAGCCGTCAGCTCCGGTAGACGATGACCGGGGTGCCGATCTGCACGATGTCGAACAGGCGGGCGATCGCCTTCTTGGCCCGGATGTTCACGCAGCCGTGCGAGGCGCCGGCGTAGCCGACCGCGGCGAAGTCGGGTGAGTAGTGCACGGCCTGGCCACCGGAGAAGAACATGGCGAAAGGCATCGGGGTGTCGTAGAGGCTCGACACGTGGTCGCGGCTCTTGAGGTAGACCTCGAAAGCGCCTTCGCGGGTCGGGGTCGCCGATCCGCCGAAGCGTGCGGCGAGGTTGACCTTGACCTTGCCGTCGACCACCCAGCGGAGGCTGCTGGTGGTCTTGTCGACGCACAACACGCGGCCGGTCAGGCACCGACGGTCGAGGTCGTCGGGCGGCGGCGGCTGGTTGGTCATCTCCCAGCGGGTCGGTCGGTGGGTCAGGCCCTCGAGCGCGCGCAGGGTGGCGCGGTCGACCACACCGGTGACCGGGAGCTCCTGCTTCTTCTGGAACTTCCGCACGGCCTTGCGGGTTGTGTCGTCGAAGCTGCCCGTCACGTCGCCCCGGTACCAGCCGATCTGGCGGAGCCGCGCTTGGACGATGCGGACGCCGCGGCCGTGGTCACCGGTCTCGAACAGGACCGCTGACGCGGCGGCGGAGGCCGACACGGGCGCAGCGTTGGCGGGGACCGTGGCCGAGACCAGGGCGGTGACGGCGACGATGCCGACCAGGGTGCGGATGAGGCGTGACATGAGGTGCTCTGTTCTCCTTCGTGAACGGGCTACTGCAATCTAGACGCCGAAAGGGGTCACAAGGTTGCTTGGGACGTCAGCCGGACTCGTGGGTTCGGTCACGGCTCAGGTCTCGCAGTAGCTCTCGGCGTAGCCGGCCGTGCCCGGCTGGCAGTACGAGCGGCTCGCTGCGGCTGTGGTCAGGGCGATCGCAGCGACAGCAGCAAGAGCCACCGTGACGCCGATGATGGGTCGGTAGGCGCGCACTCCGGAAGAGCGGCGTCCTCGCACGTAGAGCCAGCAGGTGGCAATGACGAGGAGCAGCTGGACAGCGGCGCCGACGGTGAGCCAGGCCGAAGCCGTGGTCGCAGGGCGGACAGCCCGAGCGAGCGGGACTGCCAGGCCAACGGCCATCGCCGCCACGCCTACGCCACGGGATGAGTCCGGAGGCTCAGCTCGGTCAGCGCGCGGTCACGGTGAACCACGGTTTGGGCCAGCCGGCGAGATCGAGGCTGGCACCGACGAACGCCTCGCGGGTGACGCGGACCAGGCGGCCGCGGCTCGGCTCGTAGATGCGCAGCCAGTCGGCGCCGGAGCCCACCACGAGCACGACGTGACGGGGGAGGCGCTTGCTGCCGACGTAGAGCACCGACGGGGCGTCGGCCGCGACCAGCCGGTCGAAGGCGCGGGCGCGGCGGAGGGCGAGGCGGGCGGCGTAGGTGCGCTCGTCGTCGATGGCCGAGAGCTGGTGGGCCACTGCCCAGGGTGGGGTGCCGATGGCGCGCGGCCACGGCAGCTGCAGGGCGCCACGGGTGTCGATGGGACGGGTGACCTTGCGGTGCAGTGCCAGGACCTCGTCGTCGAAGTTGTCGGCCGAGACGCTGGCGGCGTACGCCGGGTCGAGCAGCATCCGGGCGGCGACCAGGCAGGACGGGCCGCAGGAGCGCTGGTCGGGCTGCTTGAGCCCGGCCAGGTGGTCAGCCACGCGCCCGCGTCCGCAGCGTGGCGACCCGCTCGAGCGCCTCGTCGGGGGTGACCGGCTCACAGCCGAGCTCCACGGCGTGCTCGACGACGTGGCGCTGGTCGCGCATCAGGGCGAGCCCACGGCGGACCAGGACGAGCGGCGGCTTGCGGTGCTCGCGCAGGTCGCGGGTGAGCCGGCGCCAGAACGTGACGACCGGATGCTGCCGGACGCAGTACGCCGCCGCCAGCAGACCGTCCTCACTGCAGGCGGGCACGATCTCCTGGGCGAAGATGCCCTCCGCCACGAACAGCGGCTTTCCCTCGAGGTCGAGCGCCCGGTGGCCGGTGCGGCCGTCGTGGGCGATGTCGTAGATCGGCACGTCGGCGCTGCCGAGCTCGCACAGCTGGCGCACCGCGTCCATCGCGTCGCCGGGCAGCCACGAGTCCGGGTGGTCCCAGTCGACCAGACCGGCGTTGGCGCCGTGCTCGATCAGCGGGAGGCCGGGGTCGCCGGCGGACTTGTAGTAGTCGTCGAGCCGCAGCACCGGCAGGCCGATCCGCTCGGCGAGGCGGGACTTGCCTGCCCCGGAGGGTCCGGCCAGGACGATGACTTGGGCTTCAGAGCGTCTCCAGGGCACGCCGATGGGGTGCCAGACGGTCTTGGTCTCCAGGAAGCCGGTCATCGTGTCGAGACCGGCGATCGCGGCGACCAGTCCGGCTCCGCGCCGGGCGCGCCGGCGGCACCCGCTTGAGGTTGTCGGCGCAGCCACCTCGAGGTCGGTGGCGAGCTCAGGTCTCGCCGGCGATGCCGACCAGGTCGATCGCGTTGACGTCCATGTGCGCGGCCAGCCACGGCGCGATCGTCGCCGCCGAGCCGGTGAGGATGTTGATCACGCCGCCCGGCAGGTCGGAGGTGGCCAGCACCTCGGAGAACGTGACGGCCGGCAGTGGACGCCGGTAGGAGCGAGACCACGACCGCCGTGTTGCCGGAGACCACGACCGGGGCGACCACGCTGATCAGCCCGAGCAGCGAGGACTCCTGCGGAGCCAGCACGGCGACCACGCCGGTGGGCTCGGGGGTGGAGAGGTTGAAGAACGGCCCGGCGACCGGGTTGGCGTTGCCGACGACCTGGGTGAGCTTGTCCGCCCACCCGGCGTACCAGACGAGGCGGTCGATGGCCTCGTCGACGGCGGCGTTGGCCCGAGAGGCGGTCAGTCCCTCGGACTGGCGCACTGCCTCGATGAACTGCGGGCGGCGGTCCTCCATGATCTCGGCGACGCGGTAGAGGATCTGGGCACGGTTGTACGCCGTCTTGCCGGCCCAGCCGCCGAAGGCCTTGCGGGCGGCCACCACGGCGTCGCGGGCGTCCTTGCGGGAGGCGAGGGCGGCGTTGGCCACGAACTTCCCCTTCGCGTCGTCGACGACGTAGGAGTGCCCGGACTCGGAGCGCGGGAAGTCACCGCCGATGAACAGCTTGTAGGTCTTGCGCACGTCGACGCGGCTCACTGCTCGGCTCCCTTCAGGTAGGCGGCGAGTCCGTGCCGGCCGCCCTCCCTGCCGTAGCCCGACTCCTTGTAGCCACCGAACGGGCTGGTCGGGTCGAACTTGTTGAACGTGTTGGCCCAGATCGACGCCGGCGCGCAGCTGGTTGGCGATCTTGCAGGATCCGCGAGCCCTTGTCGGTCCACACGCCCGCGGACAGGCCGTACGGCGTGTTGTTGGCCTTCTCGACGGCCTCGCTGGGGGTGCGGAAGGTCAGCACCGACAGCACCGGCCCGAAGATCTCCTCGCGGGCGATCCGGTGGGCCTGGGAGACGCCGGTGAAGATCGTCGGCGGGAACCAGAAGCCGTGCTGCGGCAGCTCGCACGGCGGCGACCAGCGGCCGGCGCCCTCGGCCTCGCCGATGTCGGACAGCTCGCGGATCCGGGCCAGCTGCTCGGCGGAGTTGATGGCGCCGATGTCGGTGTTCTTGTCGAGCGGGTCGCCGATCCGCAGCGTCGCCATCCGGCGCTTGAGCCGGGCCAGCAGCTCGTCGGAGATCGACTCCTGCACGAGCAGGCGGGAGCCGGCGCAGCAGACGTGGCCCTGGTTGAAGAAGATGCCGTTGACGATGCCCTCGACCGCCTGGTCGAGCGGGGCGTCGTCGAAGACGATGTTGGCGGCCTTGCCGCCGAGCTCGAGGGTGACCTTCTTGTCGCTGCCGGCCACGGTGCGGGCGATCGCCTTGCCGACGTCGGTGGAGCCGGTGAAGGCGACCTTGTCGACGTCCGGGTGGGCGACCAGCGCCTGGCCGGTGCCGCCGGCGCCGGTGATGATGTTGACGACGCCCGGCGGGAGGTCGGCCTGCTGGCAGATCTCGGCGAACAGCAGCGCGGTCAGCGGCGTGGTCTCGGCCGGCTTGAGCACCACGGTGTTGCCGCAGGCCAGCGCCGGGGCGATCTTCCAGGCCAGCATCAGCAGCGGGAAGTTCCACGGGATGATCTGGCCGGCGACGCCCGAGCGGGGTGGAGCCGTAGCCGGAGTACTCGAGCTTGTCGGCCCAGCCGGCGTAGTAGAAGAAGTGCGCGGCGACGATCGGGATGTCGACGTCGCGCGACTCCTTGATCGGCTTGCCGTTGTCGAGCGACTCGAGCACGGCGAGCTCGCGGCCGCGCTCCTGGATGATCCGGGCGATCCGGTAGAGGTACTTGGCGCGCTCCCTGCCCGGCATCCTCGACCAGACCCGGGTGTAGGCGCGGCGCGCGGCCTTGACGGCGGCGTCGACGTCGGCGTCGTCGGCCTCGGCGACCTCGGCCAGGACCTCCTCGGTGGACGGGCTGATCGTCTTGAACGCCTTGCCGTGGCCGTCGACGAACTCACCGTTGATGAACAGGCCGTACGACGGCTTGATGTCGACGATGCTCCGCGACTCGGGGGCGGGGGCGTACTCGAACACGTTCGTCATGGCGATCAGTCCAGCGTGAAGTAGTCGGGACCGGAGTAGCGGCCGGTGGTCATCTTGGTGCGCTGCATCAGCAGCTCGTTGAGCAGCGTGGAGGCGCCGAACCGGAACCAGTCCGGGTCGAGCCAGTCGGGGCCGGCCACCTCGTTGACGGTCACGAGGTACTTGATGGCGTCCTTGCTGGTGCGGATGCCGCCGGCGGGCTTCACGCCGACCATCTGGCCGGTGGCCTCGCGGAAGTCGCGCACCGCCTCGAGCATGATCAGCGTGACCGGCAGGGTCGCGGCCGGCTGCACCTTGCCCGTCGAGGTCTTGATGAAGTGGCCGCCGGCCATCATCGCGAGCCAGCTGGCGCGGCGTACGTTGTCGTAGGTCTGCAGCTCGCCGGTCTCGAAGATCACCTTGAGGTGGGCGCTGCCGCAGGCCTCGCGGACCGCGACGATCTCGTCGAAGACCTGCAGGTAGCGGCCGGCCAGGAACGCGCCCCGGTCGATCACCATGTCGATCTCGTCGGCGCCGGCCTCGACGGCGTCGCGGGTGTCGGCCAGCTTGATGTCGAGCGACGCGCGGCCGCTCGGGAAGGCGGTGGCGACCGCGGCCACGTTGACTCCGCTGTCGCCGAGCACCTCCTTGGCGTGACCCACCATGTCGGGGTAGACGCAGACCGCGGCGGCGGCCGGGCAGGTCGGGTCGGCGGGGTCGGGGCGCATCGCCTTGGCGGCGAGCGCGCGCACCTTGCCGGGGGTGTCCTGGCCCTCGAGCGTGGTCAGGTCGACCATCCGGATGGCGAGGTCGAGCGCGTACGCCTTGGCGGTGGTCTTGATCGAGCGGGTGCCGAGGCTGGCGGCCCGTGCCTCGCACCCGACCTGGTCGACGCCGGGCAGTCCGTGGAGGAAGCGCCGCAGCGTCGCCTCGGAACGGGTCACGTCGGCGAAGGTTGCCTCGGTGGTGGGGGATGCAGGCATACCCGCCAGCATAGGGTTGAGGTCCAGCGCTGAGGCAATCTCACGAGAAGGTGGCATGGCCGAGGAGAAGATCGAGAAGTTTCTGCCCACCAACGGGCGGGTGGTGGGCATGCTCGGCCTGGCAGTGGTGCTGGCGCTGATGGTGCTCGGCGCGATCGACGGCTACCCCGTCTGGGGCGTCGGCCTCCTCGCCGTCGTAGCCGTGCTGACCTGGTCGTCGGTCCTGCGCCCGGGGGTGCGGATCGTCAACGACGACCTCGAGCTGCGCAACATGTTCTTCACCCAGACGCTGCCGCTCGGCGCTATCGAGGAGGTCGTCGTACGCCGGGTCCTCGCGGTCCGCGCCGGCGAGCGCCGCTTCGTCTCCCCGGCCATCAGCCGTAGCCTGCGCCAGTCCATGCACCCCAAGCGGAAGAGGGGCACCGAGCAGCTGGCCCTGGCCGCCTCCTCCTACCCCGACTTCGTCGAGCAGCGCATCCGCGCCGCCGCCGAGGACCACCGCGACCGCCTCGGCATCCGGGCCCGGTCCGACGAACAGCTCGCCCTCGCCGACGTCGTCCGCACCGAACCCGCGTTGCCGGAGCTTGCTGCGCTCGCTGTGGCGCTGCTGGTGATGCTTGCCGGCTTCGTCATCGCCCTCTGACCGTCTGGGGGTCGAGCTTGTCGAGACCTCTGTAGCTGCGCCCAACCGGCCCGACGGTGGTTGAGGTGCGAGGAGCGTCAGCGACGAGCCTCGAAACCCCTGTGGAGTAAGGGGAAACTCGTTACCGGACCGTGACCGGCAGGCCGGTGGATAACTCTGATTCCGGGCCATGAGTGTCGGTGGCCGGTGCTTGGATTGTTCCATGACCACCACCGCAATCCGAGACCACGAGCAGCACCGCTGACGTGCTCGATGGGTTGCGCGCGAAGGCCGCGGAGATCTCCCGGGCTGAGGTCGAGAAGGCCGAGCTGACGATCGAGTGGGCGCTGCTGAACGAGGCGGATCCGGCCGAGTGTGTCGGGTTGTTCGCCGACAAGGCGCTCCCGGTCGCGGGTGCGGGTGCGCCGTTGGTCTCGGAGTTCGCGTTGATGGAGTACGCCGCAGCGTTGGGGATCACGACCGAGTCCGGGTTCGCCCAGGTCGGCCGGGTCCTGGAGCTGCGCTACCGCCTCCCTCGTCTGTGGGAGCGGGTGACTCAGGGAAGCTGGCGTTGTGGCGGGCGGGCCGGATCGCCGAACAGACCATCTCCCTGCCCGAGGCGGGTGCCGCGCAGGTGGACCGGTACCTCGCCCCGGTCGCCCACTCCTGTTCCTGGGCGCAGCTGGACCGGGTGGTGGAGGAGGCGCTGGTGCGGTTCGACCCGAGGCTGCGGAGGCGAAGCGCCGAGCAGCGGCGAGAAGCGGCATGTGGATGTCCAGCTGGACCAGGTCTCCTTGACGGCACCGTCCGGATCGATGCCGAGGTCGACCTCGCCGACGCCCTGGATCTCGAGGACGCCCTCCGGGCCGGGGCGAAGCAGCAGGCCGACCTCGGGTCCACCGAATCGCTGGACGTACGCCGCTCCGATCGCGCTCGGTGACCTGGCCCGCCGTCAGCTCGCCTTCGGGTTCGACACCGAAGTACCCACGCGGCGCGCTGGAGCTCCACGTCCATGTCGCCGAGGAGGCGGTCGGCCGGTGTGCCAACACCCGGTCCCCGATCTCCGTCGAGCAGATCAAGGAGTGGTGCGGCAACCCGACGCCAAGGTCATGGTGAAACCGGTGATCGATCTCAATGAGCACATCCACGTCGAGGCCTACGAAGCACCCGACCGCCTCAAGGACCAGAACAGTCTGGTCGACGTGCATTGCGTGTTCCCGCACTGCACCAAACCAGCAGCCCGGTGCGACACCGACCACGTCGTCCCCTACGCCGACGGCGGACCGACCAGCTCAGACAACACCGCGCCTTTGTGTCGACGGCACCACCGCGCCAAGACCCACTCAGCGTGGGACTACTCCGTCCTGGACCGCGGCACCTACCTCTGGACCAGCCCCAACGGCATCAAGTTGATCCGCGACCACACCGGCACCCATCGAACCCTGACCACCAAGCCCCACACCCCGGCCAGAAACTGACGGCCGGGGGTGGTGGCGTGCCTTGCATCTGTCAGGGGTGCCCGGCGCCGGGGGCCGGTGCCGCAAATGCAGCGAGCACGCCGGTGGCGCCACCGACGGCGTCCGGCCCGCCCCAGTCCTGGCCCACGACGAACAGCCGCGGGTCGGGCTCGCGGCTGAGCGCGCAGGCGAACGCGCCTCGGTCGAACTCGACCGTGTCCAGCACCTTGCCGCCCTCGGCCACCAGGACACAGCGCCGGTTGCCGACGTCGGCGTACCAGACAGCCCCGTCAGCGTCGACGCAGATGCCGTCAGGGTGGTCGGTGGGCGTCGGGGCCCAGACGCCCCGACCGGAGAGCATGCCGTCGGCCGCGATGTCGAAGGCGGTCAGCTGCTCGGCGTACGACTCGGCGACGATCAGCGTCGAGCCATCGGCGGTGACCGCCATGCCGTTGGGAAAGGCGAGCCCGTCGGCGACGGGCGTCACGGTGCCGTCGGAACCCACGAGGACGACGATGCCCGGGGCGAACTCGCCCTCCCCGAACTCGAACCCGATGTTGTTGACATAGGCGTTGCCACGATCATCGACGACCACGTCGTTCCAGGGCGTCGTGGCGACGGGCGCGAGGTCAGCGTGGCGGGTCAGGGTGCCGTCGGCCTCCCGCACCAGCACCGCTCGATCCGCCGACGACACCAGCAGGAGCCGGCCATCGGGTAGGAAGTCGAAGCAGAGCGGGAACGACGCGACCTCAGCCTCGACCGTCGGTGTGCCGTCGGCCGAGACGGAGTAGATCCGCCCGGCACCCCAGTCGGAGACCCAGGCCTTGCCGTCATGCCATCGCGGGGACTCGCCGAAGGCGATGCCATCCATGAGTACGTCCATGCCCTGCAGACCGGGCGGCCGGGCAGAACTCATCGCCCCCGAGTCAGCGAGCGGCCAGGCCGTGCTCGTGGGCGAAGACCACGATCTGCACGCGGTCGCGCAGGCCGAGCTTGCGCAGGATGGCGCCGACGTGGGTCTTGACCGTCGACTCGCTGGCGAAGACCTGGCTGGCGATCTCGGTGTTCGAGAGGCCGCGGGCGACGGCGCCGAAGACCTCCTGCTCCTTGTCGGTGAGGGAGAGGTACGCCGTCGGGGTCGGCGTCTGCGCGCGGAACTGTCCCTCGAGCAGCGTGGACAGGTCGGTCGGAGCGAGCACGGCGTTGCCGGCGTGGACGGTGCGGATCGCGTCGCGCAGCATCGTGGGAGTCGTGTCCTTGAGCAGGAAGCCGCTGGCGCCATGGCGGATGGCGGTGGCGGCGCGGTCGTCGAGGTTGAACGTGGTCAGCACGATCACCCGCACCGGTCGCTCGCGGCGGGAGACGCGGTCGGGCGAGAAGATCTGGCGGGTGGCTTCGACGCCGTCGAGCTCGGGCATCCGGATGTCCATCAGCACCACGTCGGGCTCGAGCTCGTCGACCAGCCGGACCGCCTCGTGGCCGTCGCCGGCCGACCCGACCACGCTCATGCCGTCCTGGGCGTCGACGATCACCCGCACGCCCTCGCGGAAGAGGTCCTGGTCGTCGACCAGGACGACACTGATCTCGCTCATCGGGACCGCACCGGCACCCAGGCGGTGGCCGTGAAGGTCGCACCGCCGGGCTCCTCGCGGCGGCGTACGTCGAGGCGGCCGCCGGCCTGCTCCAGCCGCCGGCGCATGCCCTCGAGTCCCTGGCCCGGGGTCGACCCGGCGACCTCTTCCTCGGTCGTCGATCACGTTGCGCACCTCGATCCGCAGCTCACCCTCCCAGTGCCGTTCGACGAACACCGGCTCGTCGCGGCGGCCGTGCTTGATGGCGTTGGTCAGCATCTCCTGGAGCACGCGGTAGGCCACGACCTCCAGCTCCGGCGGCAGCGGCTGGGCGGTGCCGACCTCGCTGGACACCACCTCGTGGCCGCTCTCGTTGACCCCGGCGATCAGCGCGTCGAGGCTGCCCGGCCGGGCCTGCTCGGCGGCGCTCGCCGGCGTCAGCACGTGCCGCACGTCCTGCAGCGACGACCGCGCCGAGGTCGCGATGTTCTCCATGGTCTGCTTGAGCTTCTCGGTGTCGATGTCCTTCAGGTACTGCGCCGACTCGGCCTGGGCCAGGATCACCGCGAGCGAGTGACCGACGACGTCGTGTACGTCGCGGGCCAGCCGGGCCTGGTCCTCGCGCAGCTGCGCGATCTCGCGGGACTGCTCGGCCGCCACCTCGGCGCGCGCCGCGCCTTCCTCGGCAGCGACCTGCGAGGCCCGCGACTCCCGGGCCCGGTCGCGGAAGCGCAGGGTCAGCCCCGCCAGCCAGGGCACGCCGAGCGTGCTCATGCCGGCGAGCCCGATCAGCACCACCCAGGAGAACGCGCCGACGCGGGCCGCCTGCTCATAGCCGACGAGGTCGATCAGGGACTCGAGGCGGTAGTAGGCGGAGCTGGCCGAGTCGAGGTAGACCGCGGCGATCACCGCCCCGGCCGGCATCGACAGGCCGCTGAGCAGCAGCACGGCCGACCGTCCCCAGCGAGCGGTGCCGAACGCCGTCACGGCGACCGCCAGCTCGACGAACATCACCTGCAGGTCGTAGAGGACCTGGATCCCGCACACCAGCCAGACGACGGCCAGGGCGCCGCCGGGCACCTTCCGGGCCAGCGCGACCGAGAGCATCATCCCGGCGACGATGATCAGGTAGGGCAGGTCGCGGTAGAAGGGCTCATCCGCTGCACCTCGACCACCCCCACCGCGAAGACGATGGCGACGGCGTAGAGCTCGAAGGACCACTCGCGCAGCCGCTCGTTCATGCCGTCACCTCCGCGGGCTTGCGCGGTGAGCGGCTGCTCGACCAGCCGCCAGCTGAGCGCGGCCACGGCCAGCGTCAGGGCAGCGGCGAGCGGTCCCGCGAGGTCGGTGTACGGCCGCAGCCAGAGGGTGAGCGGGTAGTTCCAGAGGTACGCCGCGTAGGAGACCGTGCCGAGCCAGACCAGGGCGCGCAGGGCCGGCGTGGTCACCTCGGTCCAGGTGCGCCACGACAGCAGCAACAGCGCGGTCAGCGTGGCGATGGCTGGTCCTCCTGCCAGATAGGTGAGCGCGTGGCCCCGCAATGGAATCACGCTGAGCACCGCCAGTCCCGCCAGCGCCACCGGGACGGCGTACGCCGGCAGGCGCAGTCGCTCCTGGTGGATCCGGGTCGCCGGCGCCGATCACGAAGCAGACCGCCCACGAGGTCGGCAGCGCGTAGGCGAGGTCGGGTGACTCGGACAGCCACACCAGGGTGGCGACGCACGCGAGGAGGCAGGCGGCGGCCGCGGCGACCAGGGCCACGCCGACCCGGCCGCGCGCGAAGGCGAGCGCCAGCAGCGCCGGCCACACGAGATAGAACTGCTCCTCGGTCGCCAGCGTCCAGAGGTGGAAGGTCGCGTCGCTCGCGTGGCCGAACGGCAGGTTGCCGGTCCAGGTCAGCGCGACCAGCACGGTCTTGCCGAGCTCGCCGCGGTCGCCGATCGGGTCCAGCGCCAGGGTCACCACCACGACGCCGACGACCAGCAGCAGGAGAGCCGGCACCAGCCGGCGGACGCGGCGACGGTAGAACCGGCCGAGGTCGACCCGGCCGGTGTCCTCGAGCTCGCCGACGAGCAGCCCGGTGATGAGGTAGCCGGACAGCGCGAAGAACATCACGACGCCGACCACGCCGGCGCCGCCGAACAGCATCGGGCACCGCATGCGGCAGCATCACCAGGCCGATGGCGATCCCGCGGATGACGTCGAGCCCAGCGATGCGTCCCGTTCATAGGACGTCCTGGACCAGGAGGTCCAGGAGGTCGGCGTACGGCAGACCCGCGGCGGCGAACATCTTCGGCGCCTGGGACGCCTCGGTGAAGCCGGGCATCGTGTTGACCTCGTTGAGCAGCCAGCCGTCCTCGGTCAGGAAGAAGTCCACCCGGGCCACGCCGGCGCAGCCCAGCGCGTCGAAGACCGCGACGGCGGCGTCCGCGAGCTCCTTGGCGGCGCTCGGCCAGTGGAGCCGGGATCCGGAAGTCGGCGCTGCCGCCGTACTTGGCCTCGTAGTCGAAGAGGCCGTCGCCCACGATCTCCAGCGCGGGCGACACCAGGGCTCGCCGCCGGGGCGGCGCAGCACGGCGATGTCGATCTCGCGGCCGACCACGAGGTCCTCGACCAGGACCCGGTGGTCGATGCGCGAGTGCCGCGTCGAGCGCCGGCGCCGAGCTCGGCCGGCTCGCGGACCAGGCTGACGCCAAGGCTGGAGCCGGCGGCGACCGGCTTGACCACGACCGGATGGGTCCAGGAGTACGCCGGCGCGGTGGCCGCCGTGAGCAGCGCCCCGGCACGGTGGCGACCCCCACCGCCTCGGCCACGAGCTTCGTGGCCCACTTGTCCATCGCGATCGCGCCCGCGCCGACCCCGGAGCCGACGTAGGGCAGGCCGGCGAGCTCGCACAGGGCGGCGAGCGTGCCGTCCTCGCCGTGCGGCCCGTGCACGGCCGGGAAGGCGACGTCGCAGCTGCGCAGCACCTGGGCGGCGCCGGTCAGGCCGATCGGACGGGCGCCGCGGTCGTGCCAGACGCCGTCGCGGCCGATCGTCAGCGGCACCACGTCGTAGCGCCGGGGTCGAGCGCCGCGGCAGATCGCGGCGGCGGAGGCCAGCGAGACCTCGTGCTCGCAGCTCGCGCCGCCGCCGATCACGGCGACCCGGATCCGCTCGTCCCGCCTCATCGCGCCACCCGCGCGCCGATGCCGGTGACGATCTCGTGCTCGATGGTGTCCGGCCCAGGCCGCCCACTCGGCGACGGTCGGCTCGCCGGCGTCGCCCGGCCCGAAGACCATGGCCGTCTCGCCGAGCGTCGGCCGGGTGGTCGCCGACGTCGACGACGACCTGGTCCATCGAGATCCGGCCGACGACTGGCAGCGCCGTCCGCCGAGCAGCACCTCGCCCGGCCCCGGTGGCGCGCGGCAGCCCGTCGGCGTACCCGAGGGGGAGCAGGCCAGATGGGTACGCGCGGTCGCCGACCAGGCGTGGCCGTAGCCGACCGGCGTGCCGGCCCGCACCCGGCGGACCCCGACCACCGGAGCGGTCAGGGTCATCGCCGGCCGCAGCACGGTGGTGTGCGGACGGGTCGATGCCGACCAGGCCGGCGCCGACCCGGCTCATCGTGTGGTGGCTCAGCGGGTCGGTGAGGGTGGCGGCGGTGGCGGCCAGGTGGCGCAGCGGCGGCCGCAGCCCGGGCGCGCGGGCCCGCGCCACGCCCCAGCTGAAGCGGGCGCGGCCGGGGGCGTTGTCGGGGTCGTCGGGCTCGTCGGCGCAGCCGAGGTGGCCCATCACGCCCGACCACGCGCACGGTGCCGGCCTGCTCGGCCCGGCGGGCCATCCGGCACAGGCCGGCCCAGTCCTCGGGGGCGGCGCC
Organism: uncultured Actinomycetota bacterium; assembly: GCA_963769475.1. Lineage (GTDB taxonomy): Bacteria > Actinomycetota > Actinomycetes > Propionibacteriales > Nocardioidaceae > Nocardioides. The sequence goes on from CAVYLX010000020.1 coordinate 47,524, forward strand.
GTCGCGGGCCATCCCGGTGTCGAGCTGCAGGTGGATCCGGGCGCCGATGCCGGCGCGGGTGATCGCCTCGAGGTGGTCGCGGCCGGGCACGGCCAGGTCGATCCCGCTGGCGATGGCCGCGCCGAAGTCGGCGTCGAGCGGGTTCAGCCAGCTCAGCATCGGCGCCCCGAGTCCGGCCCGGCGCAGGGCGAGCGCCTCGTCGATGCGAGGTGACGCCGAGCCAGGACGCGCCGTTGGCGAGCGCCGTCCGGGCCACGTCGGCGGCGCCGTGACCGAAGCCGTCGGCCTTCACGACCGCCATCAGCGCGCCGGGGGTCCGCGCCGCGAAGAGCCGGGTGTTGGCCGCGACCGCGGCCAGGTCGACGTCCAGGCGCGGGCCGTGGCCGCCGCGCGGCTGGCCGTGCGCAACCGCGCTCATGCCGCCTCCGCGTCCCGCACCGGTCCGTACGTGCGCGCGGGCGGCGCCGGTGACCAGGGCCCAGTAGCGGTCGCCGAAGCTCCAGTGCCACCACTCGGTCGGGTAGTTGACCAGGCCGGCGTCGCCGAGCACCCGGGCGAGCAGCTCGCGGTGCGCGCGGGCGTCGGCGCCGATCCCGTCGGCGGCGAAGTAGCAGCGGCCGTCGCTCTGCTCGGGGGTCGCGTCGATCGGCGTGCCGAGGTCGAGCTCCTCGCCGCAGGCGTCGACCAGGGTCAGGTCGACGGCGGCGCCGGCCACGTGCGGGGCCACCTCGAGCGGCGCGACGAAGCGGCTGGTGAGCACGGCCAGCTCGCGCTCGGAGATGCCGGGGTGGGCCGCGCAGACCTCGGCGGCGTACGCCGTGATGATCGACTGCTGGGCGGCGACCGAACGATGTCCCTCGACGACCCGCAGCCCGATGCCGGGCGGCAGCGCGAGGTGGGCGGCGTACAGCCGCTCGGCCAGGCCGGAGCGCACCAGCTCCCGGGTCGGGGACAGGGCCGGCTCGAGCCGCACCAGCGGCTCGGAGCAGTCGTGGACCGGCACCGCGGAGACCCGGGGGTCGGAGAGGAGGATCGTCATGCTCGCGACGCTAGGAATCGGCGGGCGCGCACGCCTCCACCTCAGGTGCCGAACGGCTGGCCTCCAGGACCAGCCTGTGCGGACCCTAGGCGGTCAGCGCCGGGCCCACTCGATGGCCGGGCAGGTGTCCATCACCATCGGCACGCCGGCCGCGGTCGTGCGCTCGAACGCCGCCTCGTCGATCACGCCGAGCTGGAACCACACCGCCTTGGCGCCGACCGCGACCGCCTGGTCGGCGAACTCGCCGGCCGCCTCCGAGCGCCGGAAGACGTCGACCACGTCGATCGGGAACGGGACGTCGGCCAAGGAGGCGTAGCCCTGCTCGCCCAGCACGGTGGGGGCGTCGGGATGGATCGGGACGATCCGCTTGCCGCGCTGCTGCAGCACCTCGCGATCCGGTACGCCGTCCGGTCGGGGTCGCCCGACAGCCCCACGACCGCCCAGGTCTCGTAGTCGTCGAGCATGAGGCGTACGGCCTCGGGCTCCTGCCAGTCGGTCATGTCCCCCAATCTAGGTCGGGAGGGGTCGGCCAACACCCGGCGGACAGGCCGGCGACCGCGTCTGCGTCGCGGGTGCTCTCGATGACCAGGACCGTCGATCCCCCGGCTGCTGCGGGGGGTGTGCAGAGAGGTCACGAGGCCATCGCCTCGTCGAACTCGGCCTCCGGGGTTCGGTCTGTCCGCGCAGCCAGCGCCGCAGCACGTGGTTGTGCGCCACCACGATCGAGGACGCCAGCAGCTCGGCCCGCAGGTCGTGCCGGGCTCCTCGCCGGTCCAGCCGCGACGAAGTCCCGGAACTCCTGCTGGTACTGCTGCATCTGCGCGATCTCGCGGGCCGCAGCGCCGGGATCGAACGGGTCAGCCGGTAGCGCTGCGGGCGAGCTCGCCCTCGTCGAGGTAGCGGCCGAGCACCAGCCGGGCCGCCTCGGTGACCGCGGTCGGCGTCGAGTCGACCGTCGCCGTGGCCAGCCGGGCCCGCACCCGGGTCAGCACCTCGGTGTGGTCCGGGAAGATCACGTCCTCCTTGGAGCGGAACACCCGGAAGAACGTGGTCCGGCCGACCCCGGCCAGCTCGGCGATCTGGTCGACCGTGGTGGCGTCGAACCCCTGCGCTCGAACAGGTCGAACGCGGCCTGGCGCAGCCGTTCCGCGGGCTGGGACATCGAACTCCTCCTTCGGCTGGTACTAGGTACCATACATTCGGAATCGAGTACCAGGAGGACGCGTGGACGACGTGAGTCGGGTAGGTGTGGTCGGGTTCGGCCTGATGGGTGCGGGGATCGCGGAGGTGTGCGCCCGGGCGGAGCTGGACGTCGTCGTGGTCGAGGCCAACGCCGACGCTGCCGCCAAGGGCGAGGCGCGGCTGGAGCGGTCGCTGCGGCGCGCCAGGAGCGCGGCAAGGTGGACAGCGCAGCTGACGTGCTGGCCCGGGTCCGCGTCGTGACCGACCTGGAGGCGCTGGCCGACCGCGAGCTGGTGGTCGAGGCGATCGTCGAGGACGAGGCGGCCAAGACCGAGCTGTTCGGGCGGCTCGACGAGATCGTCACGTCGCCGGACGCGATCCTGGCCTCCAACACCTCCTCGATCCCGATCATGAAGCTGGGCGTGGTGACCCAGCGACCCCAGCAGGTGCTCGGCATCCACTTCTTCAACCCGGTGCCGGTGCTCAGGCTCGTCGAGCTGGTGCCGAGCCTGCTGACCGCGCCGGAGACGACCGAGCGGGCGCGCGCATTCGTGTCGGGGTCGCTGGGCAAGCAGGCCATCGACTGCCAGGACCGCGCCGGGTTCGTGGTCAACGCGCTGCTGATCCCGTTCGTGCTCTCGGCGATCCGGATGCTCGAGTCCGGCTTCGCCACGGCCGAGGACATCGACCGCGGCCTGGTGCTGGGCGCCGCCCACCCGCAGGGCCCGCTGGCGCTGGCGGACCTGATCGGCCTGGACACGACCAAGGCCGTGGCCGAGTCGCTGTACGAGGAGTTCAAGGAGCCGCTCTACGCCGCGCCGCCGCTGCTGGCCCGGATGGTCGACGCCGGCCTGCTGGGCCGCAAGACCGGCCGCGGCTTCTACACCTACTGAGGAGAACACCGATGAGCAACGACTCCCCGCTGTTCGCGCTGTCCGAGGAGCACCAGGCGATCCGGGAGGCGGTGCGCTCGGTCTGCGACGCGAAGGTCGCGCCGTACGCCGCCGACGTCGACGAGCACGGGCGCTACCCCGAGGAGGCCGCGGCGGCGCTGCTGGCCGCGGACTTCCACGCACCCCACGTGCCCGAGGAGTACGGCGGCGCGGGAGCCGACGCGCTGGCGACCGTGCTCGTGATCGAGGAGGTCGCCCGGGCGTGCATGTCGTCCTCGCTGATCCCGGCGGTCAACAAGCTCGGCTCGCTGCCGCTGATGCTCGGCGGTGGTGAGGAGATCAAGAAGAAGTACCTGACCAAGCTGGCGGCCGGCGAGGGCGGATTCTCCTACGCGCTGTCCGAGCCCGAGGCCGGCTCGGACGCGGCGAGCATGAAGACCCGCGCCGAGCGCGACGGCGACGAGTGGGTGCTCAACGGCGTCAAGCGCTGGATCACCAACGCCGGCGTGAGCGAGTACTACACGGTGCTCGCGGTCACCGACCCCGAGAAGCGGTCGAAGGGGATCACCGCGTTCGTCGTCGAGAAGTCCGACGAGGGCGTCTCCTTCGGCGCGCCGGAGAAGAAGCTCGGCATCAAGGGCTCGCCGACCCGCGAGGTCTACCTCGACAACGTCCGGATCCCCGGCGACCGGATGATCGGTGCCGAGGGCGAGGGCTTCGAGATCGCGATGCGCACCCTGGACCACACCCGGGTCACCATCGCCGCCCAGGCGCTCGGCGTCGCCCAGGGCGCGCTGGACTACGCGCTGGAGTACGCCAAGGAGCGCAAGCAGTTCGGCAAGCCGATCGCCGACTTCCAGGGACTGCAGTTCATGCTCGCCGACATGGGCATGAAGATCGAGGCCGCCCGCCAGCTCACCTACGCGGCCGCCGGCCGCTCCGAGCGCAACGACCCCGACCTGACCTTCTTCGGCGCCGCCGCGAAGTGCTTCGCCTCGGACGTCGCGATGGAGGTCACCGTCAACGCGGTGCAGGTCCTCGGCGGCTACGGCTACACCCGGGAGTACCCCGTCGAGCGGATGATGCGCGACGCGAAGATCACCCAGATCTACGAGGGCACCAACCAGGTCCAGCGGATCGTGATGGCCCGCCAGCTGCTGGCAGGGGTCCAGTCCGACCTCTGACACCCGTGCTGGACAGATGACTAAGAGGGTGTCGCATAATTGCTCGTCTGCCGGGTACGGCGGACAGAGGTCGGGGCCGCCGAAATCCCCCCACTTCGGTGGCTCCGGCCTTTTAACTTTCCGGCACCAATGCTGCGGTTCTCGTGTGGGGAGCCGTCAGCCGTGCCACGCTCATCGCCCTCGGAGGTGTTCGGCATGGGCAGTGGCGAGGCGTCGACTCTCGACGCCGGCGCGCCCGCCGTACCGCTGCCCGACACCCTTCGACGACTCGAGACCGCACGCCTCCTCGCGCTCGCCGCAGCGAGCCGAGGTGCGGCCAGACACACGTACGAGGACGAGGTCATCCAGATCAACATGCGGGTGGCCAGCGACGTGGCCCGCCGCTACCACGGGCGGGGCATCCCGTCGGAGGACATCGACCAGGTCGCGTTCCTGGGCCTGGTGAAGGCGGTCCGCGGCTACGACGCCGCCCTGGGCGACGACTTCCTGAGCTACGCCGTGCCGACGCTGCGCGGCGAGATCCGGCGCTACTTCCGCGACGCCGGCTGGGCGGTCCGGCCGCCGCGGTCGGTGCAGGAGATCCAGACCCGCGTCACCAACGCCGAGTCGGACCTGGCCCAGACCTACGGGCGGACGCCGAGGGCCGACGAGATCGCGGTGTACCTCGGGGTGCCCCACGACCTGGTGCTCGCCGCGCAGGCGGCGACCGGCTGCTTCACGCCGGCCTCGCTCGACGCGCCGCGCGCCGACTCCGACCACGAGGCGCCGCTCGACCAGATGGGTGGGCTCGATCCGGCCTTCGCCTCGACCGAGGCCCGGCTCGCGCTGCAGCCGCTGATGAGGCCCTCAACGAGCGCGACCGCGAGATCATCCGGCTGCGCTACTTCGAGAACCGCACCCAGTCGCAGATCGGCGCCGAGGTCGGCGTCACCCAGGAGCAGGTCTCGCGGCTGCTGACGGGCATCCTGCTCCGGCTGCGCCGCACGCTCGCGGCCTAGAAGACGCGGGGCAGCTCGGAGGCCTTGCCGGTGAACTCCGGCGCCCGCTTCTCCAAGAACGCCGCCACGCCTTCCTTGCCGTCGCCGATCGAGGTGTAGAACATCGCCAGCGACTCCGACAGGTGCGCCTCGAGCGGGTCGGCTGCGGCGCCGTTGCGGTAGAGCTGCTGCTTGGCCAGCCCCAGGGCGACCGGGGAGCGGCCGACCACGAACGAGCGGACCAGCTCGTACGCCGCCGGCAGCAGGTCTTCGGGCTCGTGCAGCGAGCGCACCAGCCGGCCGGCGTACGCCGCCTCGGCCGTGAGGATCTCGGCGGAGTAGACCCACTCGAGTGCCTGCTGGATGCCGACGATCCGGGGCAGGAACCACGTCGAGCAGGCCTCGGGCACGATGCCGAGCCGGCCGAACACGAAGCCGACTCGGGCGTTGGTCGAGGCCAGCCGCAGGTCCATGGCCAGGGTCATCGTCGCGCCGATGCCGACCGCCGGCCCGTTGATCGCGGCGACCACGGGCTTGGGCAGGGAGTGGATCGCGAGCGTGACGCGGCCGCCGGTGTCGCGGACGCCGTCGTGGTACGGCGCCTCCGTGAGGTGCGCGCGCAGGTCCTCGGGCGTGGGCGTGACCGACTCGTCGAGGCCGAACACGTTGCCCTCGGCGGACAGGTCCATGCCGGCGCAGAACGCCCGGCCGGAGCCGGTGACCACGACCGCGCGCACGGCGTCGTCGCGGGCATCGGTCAGGAAGACCTGTCGAGCTCGCGGGCCATGATCAGGTTGAACGCGTTGAGCGCGTCGGGTCGGTGCAGCGTGAGCGTCGCGATGCCGTCGTCGTCGACGTCCCACAGGAGCGTCTCGTAGTCGGTCACGCACTAGTTTCGCGTGATGCTCGGGAAGACCTGTCGGGGTGCACAGCTCCTTGTCGATCGCCTCGGTGTCGTCGTCGATGATCGCCTGGAACATCTGCTGCGACCGGTCCTCGTCCCAGTTGGCCGAGCCGTCGGCGATCGGCACCCCGCAGGTCAGCCCGCCGTCGCCGTCGACCTGGGTCATCGCCAGGCCCACTTGGCCGCCCGGACCGGGCGGTGCCCTCGCCGAAGACGAAGAAGCCGGGTGGCGGCCGTTGAGCGCCAGTAGCGGAACGGGTTGATCACCGACCAGGGCGAGACGACCTTCTAGCCGATCGCCGAGACGACCTCGCGCTGGTGCCGGGCCCGGTCGATGTCGCCGAGCGCCGACGCGCGGGAGCGCGCGTAGCCCAGAGCCGTCTTGCCGTCGACCTCCTGGCAGCCCTTCTTGATGTTCAGGTTGGCCTGCGGGTCCTTCATCGCTCGCTTCGGGCAGATCTCGATGCCGTCGACCGCGTCGACCAGGTCGACGAAGCCGCCGAAGCCGATCTCGACGTACTGGTCGACCCGGATGCCGGTCAGGTCCTCGATCGTTGACGAGGCAGCTCGGGTCCGCCGAAGGCGTACGCCGCGTTGATCTTGCCTGCCGTCCGGCAGACGACGGGAGTCGCGGGGGATCGACATCAGCAGGTTGGGCCCGAGCCGGTGTGGAGCAGCATGATCGTGTCGGTGCGCCGGCCGCGTTGCCGGTGCCGAGCTCCTTGCGCTCCTCCTTCGTCAGGTCCCCGCGGGAGTCGCTGCCGACCAGGAGGTACGTCGTGCCGGGCTGGTCGCCGGGCCGGTCGCCGCCGGGCTCGAAGGCGACCTTCTCGACCTTCTGCCAGGCGAACATCGGTACCGCGACCAGGTAGACGATCCACAGCAGGATCAGCACAAGACCGTCCGGACCAGAATCGGCCGCCGGAAGCGGCTGGCGCCTCCGCCACTCCGCGGTACGCCGTGCCCGGCGGCGGCCGACCGGCGGCGGGGCGACCGGCGGCGGTGTGGGCCGCGAGGACTCTCGGGGCTGGACGCTCATGACCTGCGTCTCTCGTCGGCCGGGCGGGCTGGGCGCGGATCGCGCGGGTGGCGTCGGGTTGTCGTTCTCGACGAAGTAGGATCGCGTCCGTTGGCCCTCCCCGCCGTACAGCCAGTCGAAGTCGGCCCGTCCTCCGGACCGTCGCGCCCAGGACGATCTGCCATGCGGCTGACGCTACCGTGCGCCATTACCGACCCGGCCCCCCGACTAAGACCTGCGGCAGGCAGGCGAACCTGCTCCGCTGGGTCAATTCTCGCGTTTCGGCGCGTCGTACCCGGATGTGACGATGTGACTGGTGATACTGGCCGGGCCCCTGCTTCTTCCCCAGCAGAAAGGCGCTCGATGTTTCCCGTGTCCGAGCGCGCCGCCAGAGTGCGGTTCCGCCGCGCGCTGTCGCTGATGGCGATGACCCTGGTCGCCCGGGGTCCGCGCAGCTGGTCGCCGGCAACCGCCGGGTCGGCCGGATCGCCCTGCGGATCTGGCTCGGCCTGCTCGGGCTCCTCGCGATCACCCTGCTCGCGTCGCCGTGCACCGCGACCTGGTCTTCTGGCTGGTCTCCAACACCTCCCTGCTGCTGGTGCTGCGCCTGGCGCTGATGGCGGCCGCGATCGGCTGGGCGTTCCTGTTCATCGACGCCTGGCGGCTCGGCCAGCCGCTGACGCTGGGCTCGGGCACCGCCGCGCGGTGGTCAGCGTCAACGGGCTGCTCTGCCTCACCGTGGCCGGCACCCTGCTCTTCGGGGCCCACCTGGCCGGCGTGCAGCGCGACCTCATCGTCACGCTGTCCGGCGACGGCGAGGGTCACCGGCGCCCACGACGGCCGCTACAACGTGCTGCTGATGGGCGGCGACTCCGGGGCGGGCCGCTGGGGCCTGCGGCCCGACTCGATGACCGTCGCCTCGATCGACGCCGAGACCGGACGCACCGTGCTGATCAGCCTGCCGCGCAACATGGAGAACTTCCCGTTCCGCGAGGGCACGGTCATGGACCAGCAGTTCCCCGACGGGTTCGACTGCGAGGGCTGCTACCTCAACGGGGTCAGCACCTGGGCCGGCGACCACACCGACCTGTTCCCGAGTCCGACAACCCCGGCGTCGACGCCACGATCATGGCGATCGAGGGCATCACCGGGCTGCGGATCAACTACTGGGCGATGGTCAACCTCCAGGGCTTCAAGAGCCTGGTCGACGCGGTCGGCGGCGTGGAGCTCAACGTGCGCGACCGGATCCCGGTCGGCGGCCTCGGCTCCGACGTCACGGCTACATCGAGCCCGGCACCGCAGCACTCGACGGCTTCGAGACGCTCTGGTACGCCCGGGCCCGGGAAGGCTCCGACGACTACTCCCGGATGGCGCGGCAGAAGTGCGTGATGAACGCGATGCTGCAGCAGGTCAGCCCGCAGACAGGCGGTCGCCAACTTCGAGGAGATCGCCAAGGCCTCGACCGAGATGATCTCCACCAACCTGCCGGCGTCCGAGTTCGACCGGTTCATGTCGCTGGCCCTGAAGGCCCGCGGCCAGAAGGTCTCCACGCTGTCGCTGGTGCCGCCGACGATCAACCCGGCCGACCCCGACATCGCCGAGATCCAGGACAAGGTGGCGACCGCCATCGACCACGCCGAGGGCGACGCGCCGCCGGCCAAGACGAAGAAGAGGAAGCGGGCACGGTCACCGGTGGCTCGATCGGCTCGCGCGACGAGGGCTACGCCGCCAACGACGCCGAGGACCTCGGCACCGCTGCTGGGCTAGCTGTGGAAGCCGTCCAGCACCACGTCGTACGTCGCCCGGTCGGCGGCGCCGATCAGGCCCCGCCGCGCACGCGCGGGTCGTAGGCGCGCCGTCGAGGGTGCCGAGGTAGCCGCCGGCCTCCGTCAGGATCAGCGAGCCGGGCGCGTGGTCCCAGGGTTGTCGTGGCCGGAGAGCACGAAGTCGGCGTGCCCGGAGACGAGGTGCGGGTAGTCGACGCCGCAGCAGACCCAGGTGAGCTCGAGCGGCGCAGGCCGGGCAGCTCGCGTCCCACCCATCTGCGCCGGCTGGTGACGCCGCGCCACTCGCGGCTCGGTCGCGGGGCCGGCCGGGTCAGCCGCCCGCCGTTGACCCAGGCGCCGGCGCCGCGCTCGGCGGTGTAGCCGAGCCCGTGCTGGGGCTGCCAGATCCAGGCGCGGCTCACCTCGCCGCCGCGCACCTCGGCCACCATCACCGCGTGGTCCTTCTAGCCGTGCACGAAGTCCTTGGTGCCGTCGACCGGGTCGACGGTGAAGGCGTGGTCGGCGGCGGCGTACTTGTCGAGCAGTGACGGGTCGGTCTCGAAGGCCTCCTCGCCGAGCACCACCGCTCCCGGGTACGCCGCGAGCAGCGCCTCGTGATCAGCGCCTCCGCCTCGTGGTCGGCGACGGTGACCAGGTCGCCGGGGTTCTTCTCGCGACCTGCGCCTCGGACAGGGCCGGAACCGCGGGTTGATCACCTGGTCCGCGACCTCCCGCATCAGCGTCAGGATCGCCTCGGTCTCCACACCGCCAAACCTAGCCGCCGCTGGTGCGTAGGGTGTCCGGCGTGCGGGTGGTGGCGGTGGTGGTGACGTTCAACCGCCTGCCGCTGCTGCAGCGGCTGGTCGCCCGGCTGCGTGAGGTGCCCGAGGTCGACGAGGTCCTGGTGGTCGACAACGCCTCGGCCGACGGCACCGGGGAGTGGCTCGCGGCGCCGGGCGTCACCCACCGCACGCTGGCCGAGAACCGGGGCGGGGCCGGGGGCTTCCACGACGGGCTCGGGTGGGCGATGGAGCGCGGCGCCGACCTGGCCTGGCTGATGGACGACGACGGGCTGCCCGACCCCGACTGCCTCGCCACGCTGCTGGCGCGCGCGGAGAGTTCGACTTCTGGGGCCCGGTGGTGGTCGACGAGGCAGGACCCGGCCGGCTGGTCTTCCCGATCCGGCTCCCCGGCGGGACCCGCGTCGTGCACCGGATGGCCGACGTCGAGGCCGCGGCCGTCGACGGGCTGATCCGCGACGTGGTGATCCCGTTCAACGGCGTGCTCGTGACCCGGGAGCTGGTCGAGCGGATCGGGCTGCCGCGCGAGGAGTTCTTCATCTGGGGCGACGACGTCGAGTACCTGTGGCGCGCCGAGCGGGCCGGCGCCCGGGTCGCGACCGTCGTCGGCGCCCGGGTGCACCACCCGAGCGTCGGCGACCTCGGCACGCCGATGATGTTCGGCCGCACGACGTACAACCACAGCCCGAGCGACCTCAAGCACTACTGCATGGCCCGCAACAACCTGCTCAACCTGCGCGAGTACCGCGGCTGGCCGCACGCCCTGGCGTTCGTGGTGAAGACGGTGTGGTTCTACCTCTTCACCGGCCGCAGCCGCGCCGGATCGCGATGAGCTTCCGCGCCATGTACGCCGGGCTGCGCGGCGACTTCACCGGCCACCAGAGGTACCTGACGGTGACCGAGACCGTGGCCGTCGTCGTGGTGACCTACAACCGCGCCGACCTGCTGGGGCGGATGCTCGAGGGGCTGGCGCGCGCTCGACCGCGCGCCCGACGCCGTGATCGTGGTCGACAACGCCAGCACCGACCACACCCGCGAGGTGCTCGCCGCGGCACGCCTGGCCGGCCTCGGTCGATCCGCACCGACGAGAACCTCGGCGGCGCGGGCGGCTTCCACCGCGGGGTGAAGGCGGCGTACGACCAGGGCTTCGACCGGATCTGGCTGATGGACGACGACGTCGTGCCGGCGCCCGACTGCCTGACGTGCTGATGGCCCAGGACGAGGCCTGCCTGATGGCGGTGCGCGAGGACGCCGGCGGGCGAGCTGGTCGAGAAGGCGGCGATCAGGTTCGACCTGCCCAACCCGCTGGCGATCCAGCCGAAGACCGCGAGGGTCGAGACGACGTACGGCACCCGCGCGGCGATGCCGGAGCGGGTCGAGATCGAGAACGTCGCGTTCGAGGGGTTCATGGTGCGCCGCGAGGTGGTCGACGGGATCGGGCTGCCCGACCCGTCGTTCTTCATCTTCTACGACGACGTCGACTTCGCGATCCGGGCCCGGCGGGCGGGCTACCGGATCTGGGCGGTGCGCGACGCCGTGCTGGTGCGCCAGCTCGACTTCGACCAGCAGCACGACCTGGCGGCTGGAAGGGCTACTACATGTACCGCAACCTCTTCGCGGTGCACTTCCGCTACGGCGAGAACGCGCTGGTCCGGCTCAAGCCGTGGCTGATCACGCGCGCCGTGGTGCTGCTCAGCCCGCTGCGCGGCGGCGGGCCGAGGCGCGGAATGTGACCCGGGCCATGCGCGACGCGCGGGGAATGCGGTCGCTTCCGTCTCGATCCGTAGACTGACCCATCGTGTCCACTCCTGATCTCGTCGTCGTCGGGTCCGGATTCTTCGGCCTGACCATCGCCGAACGCTGCGCCAACGAGCTCGGCCTGAAGGTCCTGGTGCTCGAGCGGCGCCACCACCTCGGCGGCAACGCCTACAGCGAGGCCGAGCCCGAGACCGGCATCGAGGTGCACGTCTACGGCGCGCACCTCTTCCACACCTCCAACGAGAAGGTCTGGGAGTACGTCAACCGGTTCACGACGTTCACGTAGTACCAGCACCGGGTCTTCGGCGAAGTACCAGGGCCAGGTCTACTCCCTCCCGATGAACCTCGGCCTGATCAACCAGTTCTTCGGCAAGAGCCACACCCCCGACGAGGCCCGCGCGCTGATCGCCGAGCAGGCCAGCGAGATCGCCACCGAGGACGCCACGAACCTCGAGGAGAAGGCGATCAGCCTGATCGGCCGGCCGCTCTACGAGGCGTTCATCAAGGGCTACACCGCCAAGCAGTGGCAGACCGACCCGACCGAGCTGAGCGCCGGACATCATCACGCGGCTCCCGGTGCGCTACAACTTCGACAACCGCTACTTCAACGACAAGTACGAGGGGCTGCCGATCGACGGCTACACCGCGTGGCTGACCAAGATGGCCGACCACCCCAACATCGAGGTGCGGCTCGAGACCGACTTCTTCGACGTCCGCGACGAGTTCAAGGGCAAGGTGCCGATCGTCTACACCGGCCCGGTCGACGAGTACTTCGGCAACTCCGAGGGCCGGCTGTCCTGGCGCACCGTCGACCTCGAGGCCGAGGTCAAGCACGTCGACGACTTCCAGGGCACGTCGGTGATGAACTACAACGACCAGGAGGTGCCCTGGACCCGCATCCACGAGTTCAAGCACTTCCACCCCGAGCGCACCTACCTCCCGGGCAAGACGGTGATCGTGCACGAGTACTCCCGCGTTCGGCGAGGACGACGACGAGCCGTACTACCCGATCAACACCGCCGAGGACCGCGCCAAGCTGCTGAAGTACCGCGAGCTGGCGAAGAAGGAGCCGATGGTGCTCTTCGGCGGCCGCCTCGGCACCTACAAGTACCTCGACATGCACATGGCGATCGGGTCGGCGCTGTCGATGTTCGAGAACAAGCTGCAGGCCGCACTTCGCCGACGGAGCGCCGCTCGAGAGCGGAGGAGTGGACGAATGACCCAGACGGCTGCTGCAGCGGCAGATCCTGCCCATCGACAAGGACACCGACGTCTTGGCGCTGTACGTCGACCCGGAGGAGGCGCGGCTCGACGCCGACAAGTACGAGATCGGCGGCAACCGGGCGGCCAAGGACCTCAACAACGCGGCGATCCGGCAGTCGACCTCGACCGGGGCGAAGATCCACCCCGACCAGATCGAGTCGCGCACGGCGCTGCGGGTGCCGTCGGGCGAGAAGCTGTCGTTCGGCACCTACTTCAACGCGTTCCCCGCCTCCTACTGGCGCCGCTGGACGTCGTCAAGGAGGTCACCCTCACGATCACGGTGCGTGGCGCCGGCGCCACGGTGACGGTCTACAAGTCGATGGCCAACGGCCGGTCGCAGCGGGTCGACTCGGCGACGACCGGCGACGAGGACCGCGGGGCGACCTTCACCTTCGACCTCACCCTGACGCCGTTCGTCGACGGCGGCTGGTACTGGTACGACGTCGTCGCCGGCGACGAGGACGCCGTCGTCGAGTCGGCGGAGTGGACCGCCGAGGTGCCCGACGACCGGGTCCAGCACGGCACCGCCGACATCGCGATCACCACGATGAACCGGCCCGACTTCTGCGCCAAGCTGCTCGGCCAGATCGGCGACGACGACGAGCTCCGGCCCTACCTCGACACCGTCTTCGTGATGGAGCAGGGCACCCAGAAGGTGGTCGACTCGCCGAGTTCGCGAGGCCGAGGAGGCGCTCGGCGACAGGCTGCGGGTCATCGAGCAGGGCAACCTCGGCGGCTCCGGGGGCTACGCCCGCGGGCAGCTCGAGTCGGTCCGCAAGGGCACTGCGACCTACGCGATGATGATGGACGACGACGTCGTCTGCGAGCCGGAGGGCATCATCCGCGCGGTCACCTTCGGCGACCTGGCCCGCCGCCCCACGATCGTGGGCGGGCACATGTTCAGCATCTACTCCCGCTCGCGGCTGCACAGCTTCGGCGAGATCGTGCAGCCGTGGCGGTTCTGGTGGATGTCGCCACTCGACGCCTTCCCCGACTGGGACCTCGCCGCGCGCAACCTGCGCTCCGCGCGCTGGCTGCACAAGCGCGTCGACGTCGACTTCAACGGCTGGTTCATGTGCCTGATCCCGCGTGAGGTGCTGGAGGAGATCGGGCTCGGCCTGCCGCTGTTCATCAAGTGGGACGACTCGAGTTCGGGCTGCGCGCGAAGGAGGCCGGCTACCCGACCGTGACCTTCCCCGGCGCTGCGGTCTGGCACGTGCCGTGGACCGACAAGAACGACGCGGTCGACTGGCAGGCCTTCTTCCACCAGCGCAACCGCTTCGTGGCGGCGCTGCTGCACTCGCCCTACGCGCACGGTGGCCGGATGGTTCGCGAGAGCCGCAACCACCAGATCGCGCACCTGGTCTCGATCCAGTACTCCACGGTCGAGATCCGGCACCAGGCGATGCTCGACGTGCTCTCCGGTCCCGGCCGGCTGCATGACGTGCTGCCGACCAAGCTCGCGGAGGTCAACGCGTTCCGCAAGCAGTTCACCGACGCTCAGCTGCAGCCCGACCCCGACGCCTTCCCGCCGGTCCGGCGCAAGAAGCCGCCGAGCAAGGGGCAAGAGCATCGTCGAGGTGCCCAGCCGGCTCGCGCAGCTGGTCACCGCTGGGCTGGCGCCTATCCGGCAGCTGAAGACGCCGCGGCCGATGGCGAAGGACCACCCCGAGGCGGAGATCCCCGCGATGGACGCCAAGTGGTACCGCCTGGCGAGCTACGACTCGGCCATCGTCTCGATGAGCGACGGCACGTCGGCTGCGTTCTACCAGCGTGACCCGGAGAAGTTCCGGGACCTGCGAAGAAGACCTTCGAGATCCACGAGCGGTTCCGGCGCGAGTGGCCGCGGCTGGCCGAGGAGTACCGTGGCAAGCTCGGGGAGGTGACCTCACCCGAGACCTGGGAGCAGACGTTCCAGCCCGGACAGAGGACTGAGGTCCTGGACCCGCGCGACGACGCACCGCTGAAGTCACCATCGGCGGACCAGGGCCTGCTCGAGGTCTTCCGCCGCCGTTACCTGCTGCGGCTCCTGGTACGCCGGGAGATCAACGTCCGCTACTCCGGCTCGGTCCTAGGGCTGCTCTGGTCCTACATCAACCCGCTGTCGCAGCTGTTCATCTACTGGTTCGTGATGCAGAAGATCATCGGCCGCGGGTCCGAGAACTTCGCGGTCCATGTCTTCTCCGCGCTGGTCGTGGTGCACTTCTTCACCGAGACGTTCAACGCCGGCACCCGCTCGATCGTCCGCAACAAGGCGCTGGTCCGGCGGATGGCGATGCCCCGGGAGATGTTCCCGGTCGCGTCGATGCTGGTCTCGCTGTTCCACGTCGGACCGCAGCTGATCATCCTGACCGTGGTCTGCCTCTTCTACGGCTGGGCGCCCGACCCAGCGGGCATGGGCGCGATGCTGCTCGCGCTGGCGATCATCATGGTGCTCGGCACCTCGCTCGCCCTGCTGTTCAGCGTCGCCAACGTGTTCTTCCGCGACTTCTCCAGCTTCGTCAACATCCTCACCAACTTCGTGCGGTTCGGCGTGCCGATGATCTACCCGTTCACCCTCGTGCAGGATCGCTTCGGCAATGTGGAGCTGTATCTCCTCAACCCGATCGCCAATGCAGTGTTGCTCATGCAGCGGGCTTTCTGGGTCGGCACCACCAGCGACCCCGAGCTGAAGGCGAAGACCGACCTGCCGGAGCATCTCTTCACTCGAGGGTTCATAGCTCTTGGTGCCGCGCTCATCGTCCTGGTGCTGGCGCAGATGGTGTTCACCAAGTTCGAGAACAAGATCCCCGAGCGGCTGACATGACCGAGTCGATCCGGGTGGAGCACGCCACCAAGGAGTTCACGCTGCGCTACCAGCGCACGTTCAAGCAGGTCACTGTCGCGGCGCTCAAGGGCCGCAACATCAGCGACACCTTCCCCGCGGTCGACGACGTCTCCTTCAGCGTGGAGGAGGGGGAGTCGATCGGCCTGATGGGCCTCAACGGCTCGGGCAAGAGCACGCTGCTGAAGATGATCAACGGCGTGATGCGCCCCGACAGCGGGACCATCCTGACCCGGGGCCGGATCGCCGGCCTGATCGCCACCGGCGCCGGCTTCCACCCGCAGCTCTCCGGCCGGGAGAACATCTACCTCAACGCCGCGATCCTCGGCATGACCGAGGCGGAGACCGAGCGCAAGTTCGACGCGATCGTCGACTTCAGCGAGATCAAGGGCAAGTTCCTCGAGACGCCGGTCGGCAACTACTCCAGCGGCATGTTCGCCCGGCTCGGGTTCGCGGTCGCGATCCATGTCGACTCCGACATCTTCCTGGCCGACGAGGTGCTCGCGGTCGGTGACCGGCCGTTCAAGAAGAAGTGCATGGAAAAGATGCAGGAGATCCGCAACGGCGGACACACCCTCTTCTACGTCAGCCACGCCGCCGGCTCGGTGCGCAAGATGTGCGACCGCGTGCTCGTGCTCGACAAGGGCAAGCTGGCCTTCGACGGTGACGTCGACGCGGGCATCAAGTTCCTCAAGTACGACGACGCGTCGGACAACGACCCGGACCGGGACATCACCGACGAAGAGAACGACGAGGAACTCGGCGCCGACATCTAAGCCGTCTCGAAACCCCTGTGACTGGTGGGGTCTTGACAAAGTCGGAAGTCGTCGGCGTGTCGGCTGGTAATTACAAGTTTGTAGTTACTCAGGATCCCTTCCGGACCCGGTGTGACGCATGTGAAAGTTGCTACGCGTGTGACTCTTCCCCCACACCTGGAGCTTCCCCAACATGTCTGCAACGCCCCCCCAAGGCACCCCTCACCGGGCGCGCTACGTCACCGTCTGCCAGCAGCTGCTGGCGCTCGGTCTGATCCTCGCCGCGCTGACCCCGGCCGCCAACGTCGTCTCCCTCGACGTGGTGACCGGACGACCTGGCGTGACCAACCCCAGTGCCAATGAACCCGGTGCCGTGCCGGCGGAGTTCGCGGCGTACGTCCGAGCGACGCAGCAGGAGTCCCTGGTGCCCGACGGGCCCGTGGACGCCGAGGTCGAGGAGTACTCGCTGACAGCTCCGGCCAACGCCAGGATGGCGCCCGGGAGCCTGATGGCGAAGAGCGCCGTCGCGCCGAGCGGCTCCAGCACGATCACCAGCCTGCCCCAGCCGGTCACCGGCTACGGCACGGTCGGCGTCACCTGGGCGCACGGGCAGCAGCTCGACGAAGACGAGATCGGCGTGCAGGTGCGGATGCAGACCGATGCAGCGTGGTCGGACTGGATGCCGATCGACTACCACGCCGAGCACGGACCGGATCCCGGCAGCGAGGAAGCCGCACACGCGCGTCCCGGCACCGATGAGCTGCTGGTCGGCGAGGTCGACCAGGTGCAGGTCCGGGTGACCACCGACCGGGCGGCGCCGCCGGACCTGAAGCTCGCCGTGATCGACCCGGGCGTGCCGACCGCGACGACGATGGAGACCCCCGAGCTCGACACCGCCGACGAGGCCGGCGCCGACGGCCTGGTGCCGGTGCCTGGTGAGGTCGCCGCGCGCACCGACGGAGATGACGGCGACATCGCGCTGCAGGCGGCGACGTACACCCCGAAGCCGGTGATCTACTCACGGGCCCAGTGGGGCGCCGACGAGTCGGACCGCGACGCCGGCTCGCTGCACTACTTCGAGGTGCACGCGGGCTTCGTGCACCACACGGTCAACGCCAACAACTACACGCGGGCCCAGGTGCCGGGCATCCTGCGCAGCATCTACGCGTACCACACCAAGTCGCGAGGCTGGAGCGACGTCGGCTACAACTTCCTGGTCGACCGGTTCGGCCGGATCTGGGAAGGCCGCTACGGCGGCGTCGACCGTCCGGTGGTCGGTGCCCACACTCTCGGCTACAACGACGACTCGTTCGCGATGTCCGCGATCGGCAACTTCGAGCTGGTGCAGCCGACGCAGGTGATGATCGAGGCGTACGGCGCGCTGTTCGCCTGGAAGCTGTCGCTGCACGGAGTGACGGCGACGTCGATGAAGCAGTACGTGACCAAGCGCTACTTCAAGGCGATCAACGGACACCGCGATGCGGCGTCGACCGCGTGCCCGGGCAAGTACCTCTACGCCCAGATCCCCGAGATCCGGCGCCTGGCAGGCGAGGCTCAGCGCGGCTGGTCCGGGCGTCAGCTCGAGTCCAACCTGGGCGCGGGGCCGTTGCCCGACCTGGTCGTGCGGCGGGCCAGCGACAAGCAGGCCTTCGTCGTGCCGATCCAGAGGACGGCTGCCGGCGCGTTCAAGACCGGGCAGCCGATCGCTACCGGTCGGAGTCTCGAGCTAGCCAACCGGGTCATGAACGCAGGTGACTGGGACCGCAACGGCTTCGGCGACATCATGTTCCGCCATCCCGGCAACGGCTATCTCTACCTGTACCCAGGGCAGTCGAACGGCACCTTCGGAACCGCTGTCCGGATCGCCGGCGGGTTCGGCAACGTGCGGCTGCTGGCTGCGGTCGGCGACATGACGGGCGACGGCTGGCCGGACCTGATGGGCCAGCCGGCCGGTGGGGACATGCGGATCTACCCCGGCCTCGGCACCCAAGGCATGCGCGCCAGCTACGTCGCCTACAGCGGCGTGAACGCCACCAAGCAGATCCCGGTCGGCCTGTGGGACGCCGACGGCGCACCTGACACGATCTTCCGGAAGAACGGCGCCATGGCGGTCTACCGCGGCAACGGCCCGGGCGGGCTGGTCGGCGCTAAGTCGCTGGCTCTCAACTCCAAGGCCTTCGACTGGGTGGTCGGCATCAGCGACGTACAGATGCAGCCGACCGGCCACAGCGACCTGATCTTCCGGTCCCGCGGCACCAAGGAGCTCTACCTCGTGGAGGCGACAGAGACCGGCTTCGGCACACCCAAGCTGCTGGGTGCCGGGTTCGAGGGATTCGACATGGCCGGCTGACGTCCTGGTCTCAGGCAGGGAAGCGAGCGGTGGCGCGCTCGGCGGCGTAGGTCGCCTCGATGCCATCCCGCTCGGCCTGCACGACCAGCACGAGTGAGCCGCCGCGTGCTAGCGGCTCCGTAAAGGTGGCGATTCCCGGTGGGGAAGCCGGGTTCGCCTCCGACAGGAGGCGGCCGCCGTCGGTGAGAAGACTCCCGACGGCGGCCGCTGCCCACAGCTGCGCGTGGGTCGTGGCGGCTCCGCCGAGGTCGTAGGCCAGGTCGTCGTCGACGGCCGGGTCCCAGGGGATGAACGAGTCGGGCTGCGACCAGATGTCGATGCCGACGTCGTGTACGTCGGGTGGCACCGGCTCGGCGAAGCGCACGCCCATCGGCAGCAACGAACAGGCCAGCACCGGCAGCTCGCCGGCTCGCTCGGCCCAGCCGGGCAGCTCGTCGGGACCACACACGACCGCGTCGGGGGTCTCGTCGTCGGTGACCGTCAGGCCGGCCATCCACGCCGCACCGAGGAACACCGGCCCGAGCCAGTGCGGGGGCAGGTCGATCCGCAACGTGTCGCCGCGCTCGAGGTCGTGCTCCTCGACGAGCAGTGACGCGGCCTTCGCGACCCAGTTCGCGTACGTCGTCACCGACAGCTCGACCCGCTCGCCGGTCACGCCGTCGTAGAAGGTGACCAGCGGCCGGCCGGCGTCGCCCTTGAGCTGCGCGGTCAACACGTCCGAGAAAGTCGTCACGGCACCAGTATTGGTCCTGGGCGGTTGCAGCATGCTGGGGCCATGCGATTCACCGAGCACGAGCTCACCGCGGCCCTGACCGGGGCGGCCAAGTCCGTGCTGGCGACCCGTCGGAAGTACCGCAAGAGCGGCGCCGACATCGATGCGGTGTGGGACGGCCTGGACCGCTACGAGAGGTTCAAGCTGCTCGACGCCCTGGGCGGCCAGATCCTGCCGGCCCTGGTGGCGCTGCCCGATGTCGACGTCGCGCCGGGTACCCGGCCGACGTACACGCCGCGCCAGGTGAGCGACACCGTCACCGGCCTGGTGGGTGACGACATCGGCAAGCTGCGCCGCGCGGTCGTGATCAAGGCCCGTGCCGCGCTGGTGCAGACGGCGCTCGCGCACGTGCCGCCGCGGCTCGATCCCGACGCGCTGATCAACCCTGAGGACTGACCGCAGGTCCGCAGCTCAGTCGTTGATCGCCTCGATGCCCTGCCGCTTCGCCTCCTCGAGGTGCTCCCGCATGTGCTGGAGCACCTCAGGAGAGTGCGGCTCCCAGTCCTCGACCTCACCGACGATGCGCAGCGGGTCCCGGGTGCGGTAGGACCGCGTGGGATTGCCCGGGAACCGCTGGTCGGTCAGGTTCGGGTCGTCCTCGAAGGGGCCCGTGGGCTCCACGCGGTAGATCCGCCCGGGTCCGTCGCCGAGCGCCAGCTCGGCGCCCCAGGTGGCCGCATCGAGGGTGGCCGCCAGGTAGATGAAGTTCGCCGTCTTTCGCTGGCCGAAGTTGGAGCCGTAGCCAGGGGCGAGCAGGTCTCCCGGCTGCAGGTCCGCCTTCGTTCCGTGGAAGAACGGTCCGTCGTCCAAGGGATCGGAAGGTTCGGTCATCTCATCGAGACTAGCCCCGGCTACTCGGTGGGGGTGGACCCCATCCAGGCCCGGAGCTTCTCGGGGTTGCGGATCGCCCAGATGTTCTTGATCCGGTCGCCGGCGACCTCGAACGCGATCACCACCGCGATGACGCCGTCCTGCTCGGCGACCAGACCCGGCTGGCCGTTGACCGTGCGCAGCTGGAGCTCGAGGTCGGGGGCCTTGGTGGCGAGGTCGACGAACCCGTGGGCGATCGCCACCGCGCCGAGCACCGGCTCGAGCAGGGCGCTGACCACACCGCCGCCGTCGGCTGTCGCTATGGCGTCGGGGTCGAGGAGGCCGATCAGGGCCTCGATGTCGTGCGCCTCCCAAGCCTCCTTGAAGCCCCGGACGATGTCGGCGGACTCGGCGCTCGGAGTCGCGGGAGCATCCGCCGTGCGGATGCGCCGCCGGGCCGACGAAGCGAGCTGACGGCAGGCCGCCGGCGTACGCCCGACGATCTCGCCGACTTCGGCGAAGGAGTAGCGGAAGACGTCGTGGAGGATGAACGCGACCCGTTCGGCCGGGGTCATCTCCTCGAGCACGACGAGGAACGCCATGTTGATCGACTCGTCGAGGGTGACGCGGTCGGCCGGGTCATCGGTGAGGTCGGCGGTGGCCTCGCCGGGCAGCGGCTCGGGGATCCACTCGCCGACGTAGCGTTCCCGCCGGGCTCTGGCCGACCCGAGCAGGTCGAGGCAGATCCGGCTCGCGACCGTGGTCAGCCAGGCACCGGGGGACTCGATCGCCTGCCGCTCCTCGGCGGACATGGCGTACCAGCGGGCGTAGGTCTCCTGGACACAGTCCTCGGCATCGGCCAGGGAGCCCAGCAGCCGGTAGGCGAGGTTGATCAGCTGACGCCGCTCGCTCATCACCGCGCTCAGGCTCGGATCGCTCATGGTGTCGACAACTCTCCCTCGGTCGCGGGTGCCTTCACCAGTACGACGACGCAGGCCTCCGAAACGTGAGGCCTCACATTCCGACGGGCTACGTCGTCGGACCTGTATGAACATCGCACTGTGGATCATCGCGGGCCTGCTGGCCGCCGCCTTCCTGGCCAGCGGAGCCCTGAAGCTGTTGCAGCCCAAGGACCAGCTGGTGGCCTCCGGAGCCGAGTTCCTCGACGGCTTCGGCCCCGGCAGCATCAAGGCGATCGGCCTGCTCGAGGTGCTGGCGGCGGTGGGCCTGGTCCTACCCGCGGCGCTCGACATCGCGCCGGTGCTGGTGCCGCTGGCTGCGCTCGGGCTGGTGGTGATGGTGATCGGGGCGATCATCGCCCAGCTGCGCCATCGCCAGCTGCAGCCGATGGTGGCGAACGTGATCGTGATCGCCCTCGCCGCCGTCGTGGTGTGGGGTCGCCTCGGTCCGGAGTCCTTCACCGGCTGAGCAGCGCCAACGGCGGGGCGCACTAGGCTCCGGTCCCGTGTCCTCCATCGAGAACTTCTGGGCCGTGATCCCCGCCGGGGGCGCCGGCACGCGGCTGTGGCCGCTGTCGCGCTCCTCGTCGCCGAAGTTCCTCCACGACCTCACCGGGAGCGGTCGCTCGCTCCTGCAGGGCACCTACGACCGACTGGCGCCGCTGGTCGAGGACCGGTTCCTGGTGGTCACCGGCAGGGCTCATCGCGACGCCGTCCGGGAGCAGCTGCCCGAGGTGGCCGACGACGCGGTGATCGCGGAGCCGTCGGCGCGCGACTCGATGGCCGCGATCGGGCTGGCGGCCGCGCTGCTCGAGCGCGAGCACCCCGATGCCGTGATGGGGTCGTTCGCGGCCGACCACGTGATCTCCGACCCGGACGGGTTCGGCGCCGTCGTCCGCACCGCCGTCGAGGCGGCGCGCGCGGACTGGCTGGTCACGATCGGCATCGATCCGACGTTCCCGTCGTCGGCCTTCGGCTACATCCACCTGGGCGACGACCTGGCCGGGCATCCCGGGGCGTACGCCGTCCGGGAGTTCGTCGAGAAGCCGTCGACCGAGGTGGCGCGCGACTACCTCGCCACCGGTCGCTACCGCTGGAACGCCGGGATGTTCGTGGTCCGGCCGCGGGTGCTGCTCGAGCTGCTGGAGCTGTCGGACCCGGCGTTCGCCGCATCGCTGCGCGCGATCGCGGCCGACCCGTCGACGGCTGGAGGAGCGCTGGCCGTCGCTGCCGAAGATCGCGCTCGACCACGCGGTCGCCGAGCCCGCCGCGGCGGCCGGTCGGGTGGTCACCGTGCCGGCGTCGTTCGGCTGGGACGACATCGGCGACTTCGACTCGCTGGCCACGATCCTCGAGTCCGCCGGCACCGACGTGACGGTGCTGGGAGACGCCGGGCTGGTGCAGGCGGTCGACAGCACCGGCCTCGTGGTGCCGGGGTCAGGGAAGACCATCGCGGTCGTCGGCCTGGACGACGTGGTCGTGATCGACACCCCGGACGCGCTGCTGGTCACCACCCGCGCGCGGGCGCAGCAGGTCAAGGACGTCGTCGCGACCCTCAAGCAGCAGGGGCGCGACGACCTCACCTAGACATAGGGCCTACAGGTCCTCCGCCGACATCGCGTCGGGCTCGGGGGAGTCGAAGTAGGGGTACTTCTTCATGAACGTGTCGAGCGCCTCGCCGCTGAACTCCGAGCAGTACTGCCAGGCCCCTTCCTGCAGCTTGGGGTCGGTCTCGCCGGCGCCTCCGGCGGACCAGTGCGTGATCGCGATGTGCTGGCCGTCGGGGAACTTGCCGCTCTCCTCCTCGTCGTCGGAGGTCCACGGTGCGGCGTAGAACTTGTAGCGGTAGTTGGTGATGCCGGGGAACTTCTTGCCGACTGCCTTGAGCTCGGTCATCGCGGCGCTGTCGTCGGCGATGGTCTCGTCGTACCAGACGATCGTGAAGCCGTGCTCGAGGTTGTGCACCAGCACCTCGAGGTCGGGGCGGTCGCCCGTCCACACCTTGCGCGACATGGTCGCGGGCGCGGTGGCGCTGTTCCAGTGGGAGCCAAAGGCCGGCGGCGCGTGGTCGTAGGTGACGTTCTGGCCCTCGGGCACGTGCTCCTGGTTGCCGTTGGCCTTCTCCGTCGTGATCTTCCCGCAGACCGAGGCAGGGCCGCCGATCTCCGACAGGGCCTTGTCGTTGTAGGACCGCATGTCCCACGCGTCCTTCACCGGGCGGTAGACCGCGGCGCCGACGATGAGCACGGCAACGGCGACGCAGACTCCGACGATCAAGAAGCCGCGCCGCTTGTCGGCGCCCTTCTCCTTCTTGCGGATGTCGTCGATGACCTTCTGGCGTTCGGTCTTGGCGGGCTTGGCCACGGTTCGGAATTCCTCGGATGGTGATGGGCGACGGCGAGCAGGTCGCTCAGGTCCGCGCAGAGTCTACGTAGTGGAGGGTCGCAACCGGAGATCGCCAGGACTTTCGCCGGTCTCGACCGCCC
Source organism: uncultured Actinomycetota bacterium (assembly GCA_963769475.1). GTDB lineage: Bacteria > Actinomycetota > Actinomycetes > Propionibacteriales > Nocardioidaceae > Nocardioides. The sequence goes on from CAVYLX010000020.1 coordinate 71,264, forward strand.
AGCCGTGCGCGAAAGCCAGGGTCTCGATCGCGTCGAGGCGGTGGCCGCCGCAGGTGACCAGGTCGGGCGCGACCACGGTGGCCCGAAGCCCGGTGGCGCCGGCGATCGCGGCCGCCAGCTCGTCGGCCGGGGCAGGAGTGCCGAACGGGCGCCGGTCGTCGGCACGGCCGGTGACGGCTCGGATCACGGCCTCGCGGGATCCGTAGCCGAACAGGTCGCCACCCTCGGCGCGGATCAGGGATCCCGCGCCGGGACCCGAGTCGCCGGCCGGCAGCACCAGGTCGGACCGCCCGCGTACGACGACGAACGGCCGGCCGGTCAGCTTGCCGGCCACGAGCTCGGCCAGACCCGCGATCTCGTCGGCGACGGCGGGTGCGGTGACCGCGAGCTCGTTGCCGTGCGCGTCGAGGCGGCCGGCGTAGTCCTCGAGCACGGTCAGGCCCGCGGCACCGATCGCGATGTCGGTCTGGCCCTCGCGCCAGGCCCGGCCCGCGGTGTCGGTGACGATCACGCCGACGTTGCGGCCGGTGATGTCGGCCAGCGCCTTGCGCAGTGCGCGAGCCGACCCGTCCGGGTCGGCAGGCAGCAGCACCGAGCGGCCCTTCTCCACGTTGGACTCGTCGATCCCGGCCGCCGCCATGGTCAGGCCGAGCCGGTTGCGCACGATGGTGGTCGGGCCGCGTCGCGCGACCACGCGTGCCGTCTCGCCGGGCAGCAGCTCGTCGCGGCTGCCGTCGACGACCCGGCCCTCCGCCTTGCTGACCACCTTGCTGGTCACCACGACGATGTCGCCGTCGGCGAGCTCGACCAGCGGCAGGAGCAGCGCGGCGAGGTCGTCGCCCTCCCGCACCTCCGGCACGCCGTCGGGGGCGAAGGCGGAGATGGTGGTCACGTGGTGACCAGCCCGATCGCCGCGGCGGCCATGGCGGCGGTGGCCTCGTGGTCGGTCATCATCAGCGGTACGGCGGCGGCCGACAGCCCAGCGGCATGCAGCGCCGGCAGTGCGTCGGCGTCCTGCTCGTCGACCAGCCAGCCGTCGATCACGCCGCCTTGGGAGCGGGCGCCGTAGTGCAGGCCGACGCCGGCGGCGCTGACCTCGACGCCGATGGAGGTGAGCATCTGCTGCGCCATGCCGCGCACGTGGGTGCCGCGGACGATGGGGGAGAGCCCCACGACCGGCGCCTTCGTGGCCGCGAGCGCCTCCCGCACCCGCGGGACGCCGAGGATGGTGCCGACGGAGACGACGGGGTTGGACGGCGGCAGGATCACCAGGTCGGCATCGGTGATCGCGTCGATCACGCCCGGCCCTGGCGTCGAGTCGTCGAGCCCGACCACGACCACGGTCTCGGCCGGCACCTCGGCCCGCAGCTTGATCCAGTACTCCTGGAAGTGCACCACCCGGCGCCCGCTCGGTGACTCGGGGTCGGCGACGGCCACGTGGGTCTCGACGCGGTCGTCGGTCATCGGCAGCAGCCGGACGCTTCCCCCAAGATGCGGGGAGAGCCAGCGCTTGCAGAGCGCCTCGGTCACCTGGGAGAGCGGGTAGCCGGCGTCGAGCATCTGGGTGCGCACCAGGTGGGTCGCCACGTCGCGGTCGCCCAGGCCGAACCACGTCGGTTCGACGCCGTACGCCGCCAGCTCCTCCTTGACGCCCCAGCTCTCGTCGCGCCGGCCCCAGCCGCGCTCGGGGTCGATGCCGTCGCCCAGCGTGTACATCACCGTGTCGAGGTCGGGGCAGACCTTGAGGCCATGCACCCAGATGTCGTCGGCGGTGTTGGCGATGACCGTGATCTCGGCGTCGGCGGCGACTCCGGGTAGCGTTCCGCCGGCGATGCCGTGCCGCAGGCCCTGGAGGAACTTCGCGCCGCCCATGCCGCCCGAGAGGACGGTCAGCCGGTGGATCGGTGCTTCCATGCGGCGTACTCTGCCCGGTCGCCGCGGGAGCTGGTCACTCAGGGTCAGTGCACCTATACCAGATCGGGTCTTGACTTCCGGTGTACGACAGGCATGTAATTCCATTAGTGTTGTTCGAGCAGCACCAGACGGGCAGCACAAGACGGGGCAGGGTCGAGATAGCGGGTCGAAAGGGGCGTTGACCGATGAGAGAACTCTTCCTTCTCGAACCGGACGCCGAAGATGCGGGGTGGCAGGACCGCGCGCTGTGCGCGCAAACGGATCCCGAGGCGTTCTTTCCGGAAAAGGGTGGGTCCACGAGAGAGGCCAAGAAGGTCTGTCTCACGTGTGAGGTGCGCGACGACTGCTTGGAGTCCGCACTGATGAACGACGAGCGGTTCGGCATCTGGGGTGGTCTCTCCGAGAGGGAGCGCCGCAAGCTGAAGAAGCGCGCGGTTTAGCTTCACGATTTCGAGGAGACCCCGGCCTGGTGCCGGGGTTCCTCGCATTTTCACACCCCTTGGTCCGAGCTTGCGAGGACCAAGACCAGGGTGGGAGGTCGAGTAGGGCTCGGCTCAGATCCGAAGCGAAGCGAGGAGCTGAGCGACCCATATCGAGATCCATGCGAGCCCCGTATCGAGATTCGCAGGCCCTCAGGCACCCCCGTTAGGGTTGCCGATCGTGTCCGTGTCCCCGTCTGTCGCCGTGCTGCTGGTCAGCCACGACGGCGCGCGGTGGCTGCCCGCGGTGATCGAGGGCATCCGGGCCCAGAGCGTGACGCCCGAGCGCGTGATCGCCGTGGACACGACCAGTCGCGACGAGAGCGCCGAGCTGCTGGCGCGGGCCTTCGGAGAGCCGGTGACCGCGCCGGGTGGCACCAGCTTCCCGGCCGCCGTCCGGCTCGGGCTGGACCGGTTGCACGCGCTGCCGGAGCCGCCGGAGTGGGTCTGGCTGCTGCACGACGACACCAACCCGGAACCCGACGCCCTGGCGGCACTGCTGGCCGCCGCGGCCGAGCGCCCGGAGGCGGACGTCCTCGGACCGAAGCTGCGCGAGTGGCCGTCGCTGCGACGCCTGCTCGAGGTCGGCGTCACGATCTCGGGCACCGGCCGGCGCGAGCTGGGACTCGAGCGCGGCGAGTACGACCAGGGGCAGCACGACGACGTACGCGAGGTCCTCGCCGTCAACACCGCCGGCATGCTGGTCCGGCGCGAGCTGCTCGAGAAGCTCGACGGCTTCGACGAGCAGCTCCCCATCTTCGGCAACGACATCGACTTCGGCTGGCGGGTCGCGGCTGCCGGCTACACCACGCTGGTGGTGCCGGCCTCGGTCGTCTTCCATGCCGAGGCCGCTCATCGCGGCGTACGCCGGACACCGCTGACCGGCCGGCACACGCACTACCAGGAGCGCCGGGCCGCGCTCTACACGTTGCTGGCCAACTCGTCGCGGCGCTACCTGCCGTTCCAGCTGGTGCGGTTGGCGTTCGGGACGGTGCTGCGGATGATCGGGTTCTTCCTGGTCCGCTCACCCGGCGAGGCCTTCGACGACCTGGCCGCGCTGGTCTCGATCTACTCCAAGCCCGGGCAGATCATGGCCGCCCGCCGGGCTCGCAAGCGCACCCGGTCCCACTCGCCTGCCGTCACGGATCGGGTCAAGCGACTCCTCGCGCCGACCTGGCTGCCCTACCGCCACGGCATGGATGCCGTGGGCGACCTGTTCTCGGCCCTCACCGACCAGGCGGCCGACGTGGCGGAGCGCCGGCGAGCGGCTGCCGCACAGCTCGACCCGTCGTCGATGGCCGCGCGCCGCATCGCTGCCGACACCAGCGACCTCGACAACCCGGACTCCGAGGAGGAGTTCGAGGACACCGGCGTGGTGGCGCGGTTCCTGACCAACCCCGTGGCCGTCGCGCTGGCGGTCTTCGTGGTCGCGGCGCTGGTGTTCGCCCGTCCGGCGTACGGCGCGGTCACCGGCACCGGACTCTCGCCCGTTCCCGACGGCGTCGGCGACTGGTGGCGGCTGCACTTCGAGTCGTGGCACCAGCTCGGCGCCGGCACGGACGTGCCGGCTCCTGCCTACCTGCTGCCGCTCGCGCTGGTCGGGTCGCTCCTCGGCACCACCGTCACGATCTCGGCGCTGCTGTTGTTCGCGGTGCCGCTCGCGCTGTGGGGGGCCTGGCGGTTCCTTCGGGTGGCCGGCCGGCTCGTGAGCCCGCTCGGTGCGCCCCGATGGCTGCTGCTGATCGGGGCCACGGCGTACTCCTTGGTGCCAGTGGTCTCCGGTGCCTGGGGTGAGGGCCGGCTCGGCCTGGTGGTGGTCACCGTGCTGCTGCCGTGGTTCGCCCATGCCGCGCTCGGTTTCGCCGACCCCGACGCCAGCGGCCGGTGGCGCGCCGCGTGGCGCTGCGCCATGCTGCTCGCCCTGATCACCGCGTTTGCACCGGTCGCGTGGCTGTTCGCCCTGGTCGTCGGCCTCGTGGTGGTTGGTGCCGCGGCGGCCATCGTGCCCGGCGCCGTTCGCGAGCAGTCGGTGTGGGGACCTCCCGCCGCTGCCGTCGCAACGGTCCCCGTGCTCCTCTTTCCCTGGTGGCTTCCGGCGATCGTCACGGGCGGCGGCGCCGGACTGCTGATCGACATCGGCCGGCTCCCCGGTGCGCGCATCGACGACCTGGGGATGCTGACCGGCCGGATCGTCGGCGACGGAGCGCCGGCCTTCCTGGGCTGGTTGCTGCTCGGCCTGGCCGCGCTGGCCTTGGTGCCGCGGCTGAGCCGGATCCCCGTCATCGTCTGCTGGGTCGTCGCCGTGGTCGCGGGCGCGCTGGCCGCCCTCCTGGCCCAGGTCTCGCTCTCGTTGGCTGCGACGGACGAGCCGGTCGGGCTGGGGTTCCTGCTCGTGGTGCTGCAGGCCACGCTCCTGGTGGCCGTCGTGCTCGGGCTGCTCGGCGCGGTCCGCGGCGGCCTGCCCCGATGGCCGGTCCTGGTCGCCGCGGTCGCGGCCGCCGTCGTACCGCTGGCTGGCCTGGCGTGGTTCGGCTTCGGCCTGGACGACCCGCTCGACGGCGCCGACTCCGACATCCCGGCGTACATGGTGCAGAGCTCGGTGACCGCGCCAGAGCGCGGCATCCTCGTGGTCCGCGGCAGCGTGGACGACGGACTCAGCTACAACATCCGGCGCGGTGACGGGGTGACGGTCGGCGAGGCCGAGATCCTCGCGCTGAGTCCCGACAACCCCGAGCTCACCGCGGTGGTCCGGAGCCTGGCCTCGCGGCCCAGCGCGGACGTCGTGACCTCGCTGGCCAGCTTCGGGGTCGAGTACGTCGTCCTCCCGGCGCCCGCTGACGCCAACGTGGCCGCGGGCCTCGACGCGACCGGCGGCCTCACCCAGGCCAGCGCCGAGCGCGGCACCCGCGCCTGGCAGATCGCCCGCGAGCTCGACCCCGACGCCGTGGACGGCCCCCGCTCGTGGTTGCGGATCGTGCTGGTCATCGTGCAGGGGCTGGCCATCCTGTGGGTGCTGGTGCTCTGCGCTCCGACCGCGAACCCGAGGCGCACATGACCGAGCCGTCCAACCAGCCGACTCCCGGCCGCCGGGTCGCCGCGGCCGTGGTGCGCCGCCCCGACATCACAGTGGTGCTCGCCGTGCTGCTGCCACTGCTGACCGTGGCCACGCTGCTGCTGGTCCGTCCCGACTCGCCCGACAGCGCGACCGAGCCGCCGGAGCTCACCGCCTTGACCCGGTCGACCATCGTCTGTCCCGGCGGCGCGACGCAGGCCTACCTGAGCACGACGTCCGAGGCCAGCGGGACGGTCGCAGTGCGCGTCGGCACCGCCACTGACGACAGCGCAGCCCAGCTCACTGCTCACTCCCTGACGACCGTCACGGGTGACGGACCAGTGGTGGTGACGGGTGAGAAAGGACTCGCCCCCGGCCTCATCGGCGGCGTCTTCGCCAGCCCGCTCGCTGCGGCCTCCTGCCGGGAGCCCATCCCTGACCAGTGGTTCACGGGTGTCGGCGCCGGAGCCCACCACAGCTCGGTGCTCGAGCTGGTCAACCCCGACGCCGGCCCAGCAGTGATCGACGCGACGCTGATCGGCCAGGACGGCATCGTCGATGCGCCCGAGCTGCGCGGCGTCGCCGTGCCGGCACGCGGCGTGGTCCAGATCAACCTGGCCAACACGGTCCCGCGCCGCGACGAGCTGGCCCTCCAGGTGATGACCTCGCGCGGCCGGGTCTTCGCGACCGTCCGCGACCGCTACGACCAGCTGGGGGCGGGCGCCGCCGCCCGCGACTGGCTGCCCGGCCAGTTGGCACCGGCGACGTCCAACCTGATGCTCGGGCTGGTCGCCGGCACCGGGCAGCGCAGCCTGGTGATCGCCAACCCGGGCCAGGACGAGACCCGGGCGTCCGTGCAGGTGGTCACCAAGGACTCGGTGTTCACCCCGAAGGGCGTGGAGGACATCACAGTCACCCCCGAGGCGGTGACCCGCGTCTCGCTCTCGCAGCTGCTGCCCAAGGACGCCCTGCAGGACGCGGTCGGCCTGCTCGTCACGTCACCGGCGCCGGTGACCACCACCGTGCGCAGCTTCGTCGACGGCGACCTCAGCCACGCCGTGCCCGGCGAACCGATCACCTCGTCGGCCGTGCTCACGCCGACCGGGAAGAAGAAGGTCATGCTCGCCGGCGCCGAGGGTGCCGGCACCGTCACCGTGGTCGCCAGGGACAAGGCCGGCAAGCAGGTGGCCAAGGAGCACATCGATGTCGTCGCCCAACGCGGCTTCACGTTCTCGCTGCCGGCGGTGGCCACGCTGGTCGAGGTCACCGCCCGCGGCACGTCGGTCCTGGGCTCGGTGGTCGTGACCGGCGAAGGTGCCACCGTGGTGCCACTCGTCGAGCTGGTCACCGACAGCCTCGTCCCGCAGGTGCGCCCCGGCCTGTACTAGTCGTCGCCGTGGTAGCGCGGGTCGACCTGCTCGGCGTCGATGCCGAGCAGCTCGGCAACCTGCTCCACCACGACGGTGAGCACCAGCGCCTCGAGGTCGTCGCGGGTCTCGGCGCGGTGCTCGATCGGCCTGCGGAACAGCACCAGCCGGGTGGGCTTCGCACCGGTGCCGCGCACCAGCGACGACAGCGGCACGGTCGCCGTCGACCAGTCGTCGGGGATCAGGGGCGCGTCCTCGACGGCGTACTCGACCAGGCCGAGGCGGTCCTGCCAGCGCACGTCGATCTCGGTGACGACGTCGAGCACCAGCTGGTCGAACCGCTCGCGCCGGGTGCGCAGCTCGGGCTCACCCGGCCGCCGCGGGAGCACGCCGGGTCCGCGCATGCCCCGCCCGCGTCGATCACGGGTACGGCGGCCTGGCTGATTGACGGGAGCGGGCACGGCAGCGAGCCTAATCGGGCCGGGCCTCAGTGCCGGGTACCGTCAGCGGCGTGAGTCTCGCCCGGCGCTGTTCGCGCACCCCGTGCGGCCGCCCGGCGGTCGCCACCCTCACCTACGTGTACGCCGACCAGACCGCCGTGCTGGGTCCGCTCGCCACCTACGCCGAGCCGCACGCCTACGACCTGTGCGACGCCCACAGCGAGCGCCTGTCCGCGCCCTTGGGCTGGGAGGTCATGCGGCTGCCGATCGACCACGACGCGCACGGCCCCTCCGGCGACGACCTGCTCGCCCTGGCCGACGCCGTCCGCGAGGCCGCCCGTCCGGTGCCGGTGACCCGGATCCCACCCGGCGAGGAGAACGCCCGCGAGACCTCTCGGCGCGGTCACCTGCGGGTGCTGACCACCGACTGACGGGCCGCCCCCACCCGTTAGGGTCTGGCCATGGCCTCATCGGAGCAGGGCACGCTCGATCCTGCCAACATCAACGCCATCTTCAAGGCCTACGACGTGCGCGGCACCGTGCCCGACCAGCTCGACGAGGAGCTCGCCCGGGCGACCGGCCGGGCCTACGTCCAGGTCGTCGGTGCGACCGAGGTGGTGGTCGGCTACGACATGCGTCCGAGCTCGCCCGGCATGGCCGGCGCATTCGCCGACGGAGCGGCCTCGCAGGGCGCCGACGTCACGATGATCGGCCTCGCCTCGACCGACCAGCTCTACTTCGCCTCCGGCCAGCTCAACATGCCGGGCGCGATGTTCACCGCCAGCCACAACCCGGCGCAGTACAACGGCATCAAGATGTGCCGCGCCCTGGCCCAGCCGATCGGGCTGGACACCGGCCTCGCCGAGATCCGCGACCTGGTGATCTCGGGCGACTTCGCCGAGCCGCAGCACACCGGCACGATCTCCTCGCACGACGTGCTCGAGGCGTACGCCGCCCACCTGATCTCGCTGGCCCCCGTCGTCGGCCGCCGGCTGAAGGTCGTGGTCGACGCGGGAAACGGCATGGCCGGCCACACCGCCCCTGCCGTCTTCGGCCGCGTCGGCGCCGAGCAGGTCGAGATGGTGCCGATGTTCTTCGAGCTCGACGGCTCGTTCCCCAACCACGAGGCCAACCCGATCGAGGCCGCCAACCTGGTCGACCTGCAGAAGAAGGTGATGGCGGAGGGCGCCGACATCGGTCTGGCCTTCGATGGCGACGCCGACCGCTGCTTCCTGGTCGACGAGACCGGCCGAGCCGTCTCGCCGTCGACGCTGACCGGCCTGATCGCCTCGCGCGAGCTCGCCAAGCACCCCGGCTCCACCGTGATCTACAACCTGATCACCAGCCGCGCGGTGCCGGAGCTGGTCACCGAGCTCGGCGGCAACCCGGTCCGCAGCCGGGTCGGCCACTCCTTCATCAAGGCCACGATGGCCGAGACCGACGCCGTGTTCGGCGGCGAGCACAGCGGCCACTTCTACTTCCGTGAGTTCTGGCGGGCCGACTCCGGGATGCTGGCGGCGCTGCATGCCATGGCCGCGCTGGCCGAGACCGAGCAGCCGCTGTCGGAGCTGCTGGCGTCGTTCGAGCGCTACCCGCTCAGCGGCGAGATCAACTCCGAGGTCGCCGACCAGGACGCGGTGATGGCCGCCCTGGAGACCGAGTACGCCGGCCAGGACGGCGTCACCACCGACCGGCTCGACGGCCTCTCGGTGACTCACGCCGACTGGACGTTCAACGTGCGCCCGTCCAACACCGAACCCCTGCTGCGGCTCAACGTCGAGGGCAAGGACCAGGCGACCATGGTCCGGACCCGCGATGCCGTGCTCGGCAAGATCAGGAGCTGACATGCCCAACATCGACGAGGCGCTGCTGGCGATCATCGTGTGCCCGGACTGCCGGGGCGAGCTGGCCCTCGAGGGCGACGAGCTGATCTGCCAGACCTGCGGACTGGCCTACCCGGTCCGCGACGACATCCCCGTGCTGTTGGTGGACGAAGCCCGCAAGCCGAGCTGACGATGGTTGCCTGGTTCGACGAGTCCCGGCTCGACGACGAGACCGCACTCGGTGCGGCGGACCTCCGGCTGCGGACCCTGGCCGAGTCCGGCGCGCGCGTCCGTCGCGAGGCGGGCGAGGCCACCACTGCCATCGCGGAGGGGGTGGCCAACAGCCAGCACGGGCGCCCCCGCGCGGTGATCGCGGCCGGCCCCGACTCTCGACTGCTCCGGGCCGTCCTCGAGCCGTGGTGCCCGGTGCCGTTCGTCGCCTGGCCGCAGCCGGCTCTGCCCGGCTGGGCCGGCAGCCTCGACCTGGTCGTGGTGCTGGCTCCCGACGGCCACGACACCGGCACCGCCTCCGCGGTCGCCGAGGCGGTACGCCGCGGCTGTCAGGTGGTGGTGGCCTGCCCGGCCGACTCGATGGTGGCGATGCACGCGGCCGGTCGGTGGAGCACGATCCTGCCCACTACGACCCGCGACCAGCTCGCGACCGCCGTCGTCGTGCTCTCCTACCTGCACCAGGTCGAGCTCGGCCCGAGTGCCGATCCCGAGCAGGTCGCGGAGGCGCTCGACGGGGTCGCCATGGCCTGCTCACCGCACCGTGACATCGCGGTCAACCCTGCCAAGATGCTGGCCATCGCGCTCGCCGACGCCAACCCGGTCGTCTGGGGCGGGTCCACGCTGGCCGCCCGCGCGGCCCGGCGCGTGGCCGAGTCGATCCGGCGTACCAGCGGTCGCTCGGCCCTCGCCGGCGACGCCGAGCACCTGCTTCCCGTGATCGAGGCGGCCCGCCCGCGCGACGTCTTCGTCGACCCGTTCGCCGAGGGCGGGGGAGACCTGCGCCCGGTGCTGGTCGTGCTCGACGACGGCGCCGACGAGCCCGCGCTACGCGAGCAGCGTGGCCGGCTGCAGGCCGCCGCCAACGAGCGCGGCGTGCGCATCGAGACCGTCGCCTCCGACGCCGGCAGCGAGGTGGCGCGCTACGCCTCGCTGCTGCTCACCGGCACCTACGCCGCCGAGTACCTGCGCCTCGGTCTCGTAGAGGACTGACCTGATGGCGACTCGGGATCCGTGGCTCGACAACGCGAAGATGGCGTTGGTGACGCTGGTCGTGATCGGGCACGCCTGGACGCTGCTGCCCGACAACGCCGTCAACGACCACCTCTACGACTTCCTCTACTCCTGGCACATCCCCGCGTTCGTGCTGATCACCGGCTACCTCTCGCGCGGCTTCGCGTGGACCGGCCCGCGGCTGTGGCAGCTGGTCCGCACGGTCGCGGTGCCGTACGTGCTGTTCGAGACCGCGTTCGCCCTCTTCCGCGTCTACGTCGGCGGCGAGAAGCTCGAGGACCTGTTCGTCGACCCGCACTGGCCGCTCTGGTACCTCTCGGCCTTGTTCCTGTGGCGGTTGGTGACGCCGATCTTCCGGGACCTGCCGGGCGGGCTGGTCCTCGCGGTGGTGCTGAGCCTTGCGGCGGGCGTGTGGTTCTCCGACACCCTCGACCTCGCCCGCGTGGTCGGGCTGCTGCCGTTCTTCGTGCTCGGCCTGAAGGCGACCCCGGAGCGGCTGGAGCGACTGCGGTCGCGCTGGGTCGTGGTCGCGGCCGCGGCGGTCTTCGCCGGGATCGTGGCCGTCACCTGGACCATCGACAGCTGGGCCTCCACCGAGTGGCTCTACTACCGCGCGATGTACGCCGAGCTCACCACCTCCGACCTGAAGGCGGTGGGCATCCGCTCCGCGGTGCTGCTGATCGGCCTCCTCGGGGCGCTCGCCTTCCTGGCCCTGGTCCCGCGGATGGACGGCTGGTTCAGCCGGATGGGCAGCGCGACGCTGATCGTCTACCTCTTCCACGGGTTCGCCGTGAAGGGCGCCGAGTTCGCCGGGTTCCAGGGCTGGGCCGACGACCACCAGGTGCTGTCGCTGGTGATCACCACGCTGGTCGGGCTCGGGCTCTCGCTGCTGCTTGCGTGCCGACCGGTCGCCTCGCGGCTCGCCGACGTGGTGGACCCGTTCGGCTACGCCGAGCGGCACACCCGGCAGGCGGCGGAGCTCGCGGTGGCGGCAGATAACCTTCCCGACATGGCTGACGAGCAGGAACCGCGATGAGCGCAGGCCTCTTCGGGCTGCTCGACGACGTAGCCGCGCTGGCCCGGCTGGCGGCCGCGTCGGTCGACGACGTCGGCGCCGCTGCCGGTCGTGCGACCACGAAGGCAGCCGGCGTGGTCATCGACGACACCGCGGTCACACCGCAGTACGTCCACGGCGTCACGGCGGACCGCGAGCTGCCGATGATCAAGCGGATCGCGATCGGCTCGCTGCGCAACAAGCTGTTCTTCATCCTCCCGGCCGCGCTGCTGCTGAGCCAGTTCCTGCCCGGGCTGCTCACCCCCATCCTGATGCTGGGTGGCGCCTACCTCTGCTACGAGGGGGCGGAGAAGGTCTGGGGCAAGATCCGGGGACACGACGACCACGCGTTGCCCGTGTCCGAAGAGGGTGAGGACGCCGAGAAGACGATGGTGGCCGGGGCGATCCGCACCGACTTCATCCTGTCGGCCGAGATCATGGTCATCGCCCTCAACGAGGTGGCCGACGAGGACTTCCTGAGCCGGCTGGTCATCCTCGCCGTCGTGGCGGTGGTGATCACGATCGCCGTCTACGGCGTCGTCGCGCTGATCGTGAAGACCGACGACGTGGGGCTGAGCCTGGCCGAACGCCGCTCGGCGTTCAGCCAGAAGATCGGGCGCGGCCTGGTCCGCGGCATGCCCCACCTGCTCAACGTCATCTCCCTGGTCGGCACCGCCGCCATGCTGTGGGTCGGCGGGCACATCGAGCTCGTCGGCCTCGACGACATCGGCTGGCACGCGCCGTACGACCTGGTGCACCACCTCGAGGAAGAGGTCCACCACGCGGTGTCCGGCGTCGGCGGCGCCCTGGCGTGGCTGGTCAACACGGTCGCCTCGGCGATCCTCGGTCTGATCGTCGGCGCCGTGGTCGTCGTGGTGATGCATCTGCTGCCGTTCGGCAAGAAGAAGGACGCCGAGCCCGCCCACTGAGCATCTCAAGGGGTTCGCGAGGATTCCTTTTTCGGCGTCGGCTCGTTCTAACCTTTCGGACACGCCTACGTACCCTCAGGAGCACGCCGCATGGACTTCAAGGTTGCCGACCTCTCTCTGGCCGACTTCGGCCGCACCGAGATCCTGCTAGCCGAGCACGAGATGCCCGGCCTGATGGCGATGCGGGAGCGCTACGGCGACTCCAAGCCGCTCGCCGGAGCCCGGATCGCCGGTTCGCTGCACATGACGATTCAGACCGCCGTCCTCATCGAGACGCTCACCGCGCTCGGTGCCGAGGTGCGCTGGGCGTCCTGCAACATCTTCTCGACCCAGGACCACGCGGCCGCGGCCGTCGCCGTCGGCCCCGAGGGCACCGTCGACAGCCCCGCCGGCGTCCCGGTCTTCGCCTGGAAGGGCGAGTCGCTGGAGGAGTACTGGTGGTGCACCCAGCAGATCCTGATGTGGCCCGAGGGCACGTTCGCCAACATGATCCTCGACGACGGTGGCGACGCGACCATGCTGGTCCACCTCGGTGTCGAGATGGAGAAGACCGGCGTCGCGCCCGACCCGGCCTCGGCCAAGAGCCACGAGCAGAAGGTCGTCTTCGACGTCCTCAACGCCTCGCTCGCCGAGACCAAGGAGCGCTGGACCCCCATCGCCGGTGAGCTCAAGGGCGTCACCGAGGAGACCACCACCGGTGTGCTGCGTCTCTACGACATGATGAAGGAAGGCTCGCTGCTCTTCCCCGCCATCAACGTCAACGACTCGGTCACCAAGTCGAAGTTCGACAACAAGTACGGCTGCCGCCACTCGCTCATCGACGGCATCAACCGCGCCACCGACGTCCTCATCGGCGGCAAGGTCGCGGTCGTGTGCGGCTACGGCGACGTCGGCAAGGGCTGCGCTGAGTCGCTGCGCGGCCAGGGCGCCCGCGTCATCGTCACCGAGATCGACCCGATCTGCGCGCTGCAGGCGGCCATGGACGGCTACCAGGTCGACACCCTCGACAACGTGCTCGACGTCGCCGACATCATCATCACGGCGACCGGCAACAAGGACGTCGTCTCGGTCGAGCAGATGTCGCGGATGAAGCACAACGCGATCCTCGGCAACATCGGCCACTTCGACAACGAGATCGACATGGCCGGCCTCGAGGCCGAGGGGGTCGCCGAGCGCAAGAACGTGAAGCCGCAGGTCGACGTCTGGACCTTCCCGCAGGGCAACGCGATCATCGTGCTCTCCGAGGGACGCCTGATGAACCTCGGCAACGCGACCGGCCACCCGTCGTTCGTGATGTCGAACTCCTTCACCAACCAGGTCCTCGCGCAGATCGAGATCTTCACGAAGCCCGAGGAGTACCCCGTCGGCGTCTACGTGCTGCCCAAGCACCTCGACGAGGAGGTCGCCCGCCTGCACCTCGACGCGCTCGGCGTCCGGCTGACCACCCTCACCGACGACCAGGCCGCGTACCTCGGCCTCGCCGTCGAGGGCCCGTACAAGTCCGAGCAGTACCGCTACTAGCCATCGCGTTGACCGGGTTCTCAGTGCGGGAACCCGGTCAAGCGAGCAGCAGCGAGCGAGGAACGAGCTCGCTGCGTGGCGAGACGAGGTCGAGTAGGCCCATGGCCGAGGGACGAGGGCATGTGGGGCCGTATCGAGACCTGGCAAGATTGATGGCATGAGCCAGTCGGGAGCGAACGGGGACAGCCTCACGCCCAAGGGGCGGGTGCTCGTCGTCGACGACGACGCCGCCCTGGCGGAGATGCTCACGATCGTGCTTCGCCAGGAGGGTTTCGACACCCGGATGGTGACCCGCGGTGACGAGGCCCTCGACGCGTTCCGCGACTACAAGCCGGACGTGGTGCTCCTCGACCTGATGCTGCCCGGCAAGGACGGCATCGACGTCTGCAAGGAGATCCGCGCCGAGTCCGGCGTCCCGATCGTGATGCTGACCGCCAAGGGCGACACGGTCGACGTGGTCGTGGGCCTCGAGTCCGGTGCCGACGACTACGTCGTCAAGCCGTTCAAGCCCAAGGAGCTGGTCGCACGCATCCGGGCCCGCGTACGCCGCTCCGACAGCGCCTCGCCCGAGTCGCTGACCATCGGTGACCTGGCCATCGACGTGCCCGGCCACTCGGTGACCCGCAACGGTTCCTCGATCAGCCTCACGCCGCTGGAGTTCGACCTGCTGCTGTGCCTCGCGCGCAAGCCGTGGCAGGTCTTCACCCGGGAGGTGCTCCTCGAGCAGGTGTGGGGCTACCGCCACTCCGCCGACACCCGCCTGGTCAACGTGCACGTGCAGCGGCTGCGGTCGAAGGTCGAGCACGACCCGGAGCACCCCGAGATCGTGGTGACCGTCCGCGGCGTCGGCTACAAAGCCGGAAACGTCTAAGGAGCACTGAACCCGTGGCGAGGGTTCCCTCGGTGAGGCTGCCCGCCGGCGTACGACGGGCCCTGACCTTCTGGCGTCGCTCCATCCAGGTGCGGGTGGTCGCCAGCACGGTGGCGCTCTCGGCGATCGTCATCGTCGGCGTCGGGTGGTTCCTGCTCCAGCAGACCCGCGACGGCCTGCTCGAGCATCGCGCCGAGGTCGTGGTCGCTGTCGCCAACGGCGAGACCGACCAGGCCGCCGACTCGCTCGCTGCGGTCGAGGGCACCGAGCTCAACGCGACCCAGCAGCAGGCCGACCTGGTCGACCCCATCCGCAGCGCCGGTGAGACGCGCGGCTTCGACATCATCCTCGGCGGTCCGGTGGGCAGCGGTCGCACGCTCGCCGACGGCGGCGCAGAGAAGACCCTGGACATCGACGTCTCCTCCATCCCCGCGCGGATGGAGCAGCGCTTCGCCGAGGTCGCGCCGACGGCGTACACGTTCACCGAGATCGTCCGCACCGATCCCGAGACCGGCGAGGAGACCCGCACGCCGGGCATCGTGGTCGGGTCGCAGCTGCAGCTGCCGGCGGACTCCGAGATCTACACCCTCTACTTCCTGTTCCCCCTCGACGAGGAGCAGGAGACGCTGGAGCTGCTGACCCGGGCCCTGCTCACCGCCGCGGCCCTGCTGATCGTGCTGGTGGCCGGGCTGACCTGGCTGGTCACCCGGCAGGTGGTCACGCCGATCCGGATGGCCCGGCGGGTGGCCGAGCGGCTCGCGGCCGGCCGCCTCCAGGAGCGG
This sequence comes from uncultured Actinomycetota bacterium, assembly GCA_963769475.1. GTDB lineage: Bacteria > Actinomycetota > Actinomycetes > Propionibacteriales > Nocardioidaceae > Nocardioides. Next base: position 86,738 of record CAVYLX010000020.1, read on the forward strand.
CTGCGGGTGAGGGGCGAGGACGACCTCGCGCGGCTGGCCACGTCGTTCAACCAGATGGCGAGCAACCTGCAGAAGCAGATCCGGCAGCTCGAGGAGCTCAGCCGGGTGCAGCGTCAGTTCGCCTCCGACGTCTCCCACGAGCTCCGCACACCGCTGACCACCGTGCGGATGGCCGGCGACGTCCTGCACGACGCCCGGTCCACCTTCGACCCGGTCACCGCACGCGCGGCCGAGCTGCTCCAGACCGAGCTCGACCGGTTCGAGACCCTGCTGGTCGACCTGCTCGAGATCAGCCGGTTCGACGCCGGTGCGGCCGTGCTCGACGCCGACGACGTCAACCTGGTCGACGTCGCCCACCGCGTGGTGAGCTCGACCCGCCACCTTGCCGACCAGCGCGGCGTACGGGTAGTGGTGGAGGCCCCGGACCATCCCTGCGTGGCGGAGGCCGACATCCGCCGGGTCGAGCGGATCGTGCGCAACTTGGTCACCAACGCGATCGACCACGCGGACTCCAGCGGGCTGGAGGCTGGGATCGTGGTCCGGCTCGCCTCCGACGACCAGGCCGCCGCGATCGCGGTGCGTGACTACGGCGTGGGCCTGGCGCCGGGTGAGTCGGCGACGGTCTTCAACCGGTTCTGGCGGGCCGATCCGGCTCGCGCCCGCACCAGCGGCGGCACCGGACTCGGGCTCTCGATCGCACTGGAGGACACCCACCTGCACGGTGGCTGGCTGCAGGCCTGGGGCCGCCCGGGGCAGGGGGCGCAGTTCCGGCTGACGCTGCCACGCAAGGCCGGCGCCCCGCTGCGCCACAGCCCGCTGCCCCTCGTGCCGGAGGACGCCCGCGACGGTCTCGAGGTGGGCACGTGAGGACCAGGGCCTGGACCATCCTGACTGCCGTCGTCGTCGTGCTGCCGCTGCTGGGGTGCTCGCAGCTGCCGGTCGACGGTCCCATCGTGGACGCCCGGAGCACGCCCAACGTCGACCAGGTCCAGCCGCTCGGGATCGACCCCCTCCCGCCCGAGCCGGGCGCCTCCAAGTCCGACATCGTCTACGGGTTCCTGAACGCCATGCGCGCCTGGCCGCAGCGCCTCGACGTCGCCCGGGAGTTCCTGGCGCAGGAGTCCCAGGCCTCCTGGAAGCCGGACGAGTCCACGATCACCTACCAGGACTTCGCTGTGGGGCCCGAAGACGTCGCCACGGTCGGCGTCGAGCTGGTCGACGGTGAAAGCTACGACGGGCGCGGAGCCTGGCAGGGACCGCTGACTCCGGCGGAGGACGTGATCCAGCTGCAGACGGTCCGCGAGGGTGACGAGTACCGGATCGTCGACCCGCCCGACGCGCAGGTGGTGCCCCGCGACTGGTTCGCCGACCGCTACCGGCAGGCCAACGTCTACTTCTTCGACCGCAGCTCCCGGATCCTGGTGCCGGAGCCGATCTTCGTGCCGCGCGGCGTCCAGGCCGCCACCACCTTGGTGAGGCAGCTGCTCGCAGGGCCAACCGACGACCGGGTCGAGACGACCGCCTTCCCCGACGGGATGGCGCTCGACTTCTCGACCCCGGTCTCGGACGAGGGAGTCGCCGACATCCGGCTGGTCGGCACGACACCTCCCCCCGACTCGCCCGACGCGATCGAGAAGATGCTGGCCCAGCTCGCCTGGACGCTGCGCCAGGAGGAGATCACCGCGCTGCGGCTGACCATCTCCGACGAGGAGATCCGGCTGCCCGGCGGCGTCAGCGAGTTCGACGTCGACAGCGCGCCGCAGTACACCCCCACGGGCTACCAGGCGAGCTACGCGCTGCACGGACTGCGCGACGGTCTGCTGGTCGCCGGCAACCGGGAGGAGCTGGTGCCGGTCGCGGGGCCGTTCGGGGTCCAGGACTTCCGGCTCAGGTCGCTCGCGGTGAGCATCGACGGAGAGCGGGCAGCGGGGGTGAGCCAGGACGGACGCCGGGTGCTGGTCGCCGCCGCCAGGGAGCCGGCGATCGGCGAGCCCGCGTCCGGAGTGACCACCGTGTTCGAGGGAGGCACCGACCTGCTCAACCCGGCCTGGGACTTCGCCGGCCGGCTGTGGGTCGTGGACCGCACGCAGGACCGGCGCGGAGGTGAGATACATCGAGCGCGGGCGCACGCACGACCCTCGACGTGCCGGATGTCAGCGGACGCCAGGTGACGTCGTTCCTGGTCTCCCGCGACGGCACCCGCTTCGTGGCCGTGGTCCGCACCCGCCAGCCCGGCCTGCCGGGAGTGACGGTCGACGAGCTGCGCGTGGGCCGGCTCGAGTTGCAGGACGCCAACACCCAGGTGATCCGGGTGCGTGCGACGGAGGCGATCACCCTCGGTGGCAGTGACCAGCCGCGGGTCAAGGACATCGCCTGGACCTCGACCACCACCATCGCCGTCCTCAGCACCATCTCGACCCGATCTCTACAGCGTGCAGACGGTCGCCGTCGACGGCGCCCCGACGGACACGACGTCCACCAACATCAATGACGAGGTGACCGGCCTGGCCGGCACGCCCGTCCCCGACAGCCGGCAGTACGCCGTCACCCCCACCTCCCTGATCGACCTCCCGACCCTCACCCGGACGTTCCTCGGCGAGTCCCCGATCACGAGCCTCGGCTACGTCGGCTGAGCTCCTCCACAGGCGCGAGCTCCAGTGGTTGCCCGCGGGCACCGTCGCTGGTGGCATCGACCGCATGCTCGGAGACGCTGCTCGGGACCTGCTCCTGGGCACCCACTGCGTCGGCTGCGCCGAGCCGGGGCGGCTGCTCTGCCGTGACTGCGAAGCGCTGCTGCCGACCGGTGCCGAGGTCGCCTGGCCCTCTCCGACGCCACCGGGGCTGGTCACGCCGTACGCCAGCGCCGCCTACGACGGCACCGTCAAGGCGATGGTGCTCGGCCACAAGGAGCGCCGGCTGCTCGCGCTGCGCCGGCCGCTGGCGGAGCTGCTCGCCCAGGCGGTGACCGGCTCGGGCACGGCCGGCCCGCTGGTGCTGGTGCCCGTGCCATCGCGGCGGTCCAGCGTCCGCGCGCGCGGCCACGACCCGACGTACTCGATGACCCGGGGAGCGGCCGCGCACCTGCGCGCCGCGGGCGTCGACGCCGTGGCCTGGCCGCTGTTGCGGCTGCTGCCCGGGGTGGTCGACCAGGCCGGCCTGGACGCGTCGGAGCGGGCCGCCAACCTGGCCCGGTCGATGGCCTGCTCGGTGCCGGCCCTGCGCCGCCTGGCCCGCGTGCGACCCAGCGCGAAGGTGGTGGTCTGCGACGACGTGGTCACGACCGGCGCCACGCTCAGGGAGGCCCAGCGGGCGCTGGAGAGCGTCGGGCTCACGGTCGCGGCGGCGGCCGTCGTGGCCGCCACCCGGCGGCGTACGGAAGCACAGCGTTTTATCAGGTGAACGGTCTTTCGCCTCCTTGGTGCACGGGTTACCGTCGCTCTATGGAGTCCGTCCGGGTCCGTGGTTGCGTCGATCGGGACAGACCCGAGCGGCAAGCCGATGCCAGTCGCAGGCGAAACGGCCCACGTAAGCCTTCCTCGCGGAGGCGATCACGGTGCGGCTTAGTAGTAAGTCCTGCCCCGTCCCGACCGTTAGATGCGGTCGCCGACCGGGAGAAGGCCAGTAGTGGCATGCAAGCTGCGAACGTCTCAGCAGGCGGTTGTGGGGTCGAAGACCAGGTCGGCCGGGCGGGCTCCAGCTTTCCTACCTGGAGGAGCCCAGGGATAACCAACTGATATCTCAACAGGAGGTTCGCATGGAAGTTGTGGTCACCGCACGTCATTGTGAGGTCACGGATCGGTTCCGCGAGCACGCGGCCGAGAAGCTGGCGAAACTCGAGAAGCACGACCACCGGATCATCCGGGTGCATGTGGAGATCGACTGCGAACCCAATCCACGGCAGCACGACCAGGCCGTCCACATAGAGCTGACCGCCTTCTCCAAGGGGCCGGTCATCCGGGCGGAGGCCGCGGCCGACCACCAGATGGGCGCGCTCGACCTGGCCCTGGACAAGATGGCCTCGCAGATGCGGAAGGCCGCGGACCGACGGCGGGTCCACCACGGGCGACACGCCCCGGTGTCCGTCGGCCAGGCGCTGGCCGACATGCCGGTCCGGGAGTCGGTGGAGTCGACCGACGACATCATCGAACGGAAGGTCGGCCCGATCACGGTCACCGGCGACGGGCCGCTCGTCGTACGCGAGAAGACGCACGCCGCCACCGCGATGACCCTCGACCAGGCGCTCTACGAGATGGAGCTGGTTGGTCACGACTTCTACCTGTTCGTGGACAAGGAGAGCGAGCGGCCGGCCGTGGTCTACCGACGCCGCGGCTACGACTACGGCGTCATCTCACTGGACCTGGGAGGCGACTGACCGGCGGCAGGCCGGCCAGAGCGTGCGATGATGCGGGTGTGGTGGCTGTAGCTGGTCGGGGAGACGAACCCATCCGAGTGCTTGTGGTCGACGACCAGGAGCTGTTTCGTCGAGGTCTGACGATGCTCCTGGCCGTCGAGCCCGGCATCGAGGTCGTGGGCGAGGCAGGTGACGGTGTCGAGGGCACCGAGCTCGCCTCCAGCGCCGCGCCCGACATCGTGCTGCTCGACATCCGGATGCCGAAGCGCTCCGGCATCGAGGCCTGTCTGGCCATCAAGGAAGCCGTCCCGTCGGCCAAGATCATCATGCTGACGGTCTCCGACGAGGAGGCCGACCTCTACGAGGCCGTGAAGAGCGGTGCCTCGGGCTACCTCCTCAAGGACTCCTCCATCGAGGAGGTCGCCCAGGCGGTCCGCGTCGTGGCCGACGGCCAGTCGCTGATCAGCCCGTCGATGGCGGTCAAGCTGATCGACGAGTTCAAGCAGATGTCGCGCCCCGAGCGCGAGCCGGGCGCCGGGTTCCGCCTGACCGAGCGCGAGCTCGACGTGCTCAAGCTGGTCGCCAAGGGGCACAACAACCGCGTGATCGCGGGCGAGCTGTTCATCAGCGAGAACACCGTCAAGAACCACGTGCGCAACATCCTCGAGAAGCTGCAGCTGCACTCCCGGATGGAGGCCGTGATGTTCGCGGTCAAGGAGAAGCTGCTCGAACTGCCCTAGTGGGGACGCCCGAGGCACGAGGGCGAACCCGCTGATGGTGGTCGAGCAAGCCGCGCGACCGAGGAACGAGGTCGCGACCGGCGTGCCGAGACCTCGTGAGGTCAACGGCTACTGGCCTGTCGGCGGCCGCACCTATCGTGTGGCCCGTGCAGTCGCTCTCCCTGACCCAGGCGCGCCGGATCGCGCTGGCCGCGCAGGGCTTCCTCGACCCGCCGCACGCGCCGCCGACCATGCGCACCTTCGCGCGGACCCTGCAGCGCACCGGCGTCCTGCAGGTCGACTCGGTCAACGTCCTCCAGCGCGCCCACTACATGCCGCTCTACTCGCGGATGGGGCCCTACGACGTCGACCTGCTGCGTCGCGCGGCCGAGCGCAAGCCGCGCCGGGTGGTCGAGTACTGGGCGCACGTGCAGGCGTTCATGCCGGTCGAGCTGTGGCCGGTCATGCAGCACCGGATGGCGTCGTACCGCGCCAAGCGGGGCAAGTGGGGTTTCGTCGAGACGAGTGGCGACCTCGATCGAGAGCGTGCTCGAGGAGATCCGCGACCGTGGGCCCGCCACGGCTCGCGACCTCGACGACGACCTGCCGCGCGACAAGAAGCACTGGGGCTGGAACTGGTCGGAAACGCGCAAGGCTCTCGACTACCTGTTCGTCGTGGGCGAGGTGGCGATCGCCGGTCGCAACAGTCAGTTCGAGGTGCTCTACGACCTCCCCGAGCGCGTGATCCCTGCCGACATCCTGGCGTTGCCCACCCCCTCTGTCGCCGAGGCGAGCCGAGAGCTGGTGCGGCGTGCGGCGGTGTCGCACGGTGTCGCGACCGTGCAGGACCTGCGCGACTACTACCGGATGCCGGTCAAGGAGACGGCCGCCGCCGTGGCTGAGCTGGTCGAGGCCGGCGAGCTGCTCCCGGTCGAGGTCGAGGGCTGGTCGCGGCCGGCGTACCTGCACCGCGACGCCCGGGTGCCCCGCCGGGTCAGCGCGCGCTCGCTGCTCAGCCCGTTCGACCCGCTGGTGTGGGAGCGAGCACGGACCGAGGCCCTCTTCGACTTCTTCTACCGGATCGAGATCTACACACCCGCCGCGAAGCGGGTCCACGGCTACTACGTGCTGCCGTTCCTCTTGGGCGAGCACATCGTCGGCCGGGTCGACCTCAAGGCCGACCGGCCCACCGGACGGCTGCTCGTGAAGGGCGCCTATGCCGAGCCCGGAGCCCCCGCAGCGACCGCGGAGGAGCTGGCCGCCGAGCTCCACCGCCTGGCCGGCTGGCTCGGCCTCGACGACGTGGTGATCGAGCCCCGAGGCGACCTGGCCCCAGCCCTCTCGGCCCTGGTCTGAGCCGGCCTCTCGGTGGGGCCATCGTCGGTGGTCGAGCTTGTCGAGACCTCTGTTGGTGACTGTTGCTCGGGGTGGTCGGCTTCGGCGTCGAGCGGTCCCGGTGGTCGAGCCTGTCGAGACCCGCGGGTCGAGCCGAATCGGCGACGGTGGTTGAGGTGCGAGGAGCGCCAGCGACGAGCCTCGAAACCCCTGTGGAGTAAGGGGAAACTCGTTACCGGACCGTGACCGGCAGGCCGGTGGATAACCCCTGATTCCGGGACCATGACATGTCGGTGGTCGGTGCTTGGATTGATCCATGACCACCACCGCAACCCAGACCACGAGCAGCACCGCTGCCGTGCTCGACGGGCTGCGCGCGAAGGCCGCGGAGATCTCCCGGGCTGAGGTCGAGAAGGCCGAGCTGACCATCGAGTGGGCGCTGCTGAACGAGGCCGATCCGGCCGAGTGTGTCGGGTTGTTCGCCGACAAGGCGCTCCCGGTCGCAGGTCCGGGTGCGCCGCTGGTCTCGGAGTTCGCGTTGATGGAGTACGCCGCAGCGTTGGGGATCACGACCGAGTCGGGGTTCGCCCAGGTCGGCCGGGTCCTGGAGCTGCGCTACCGCCTCCCGCGCCTGTGGGAGCGGGTCTGCGAGGGAAGCTGGCGTTGTGGCGGGCCGGCCGGATCGCCGAGCAGACCATCTGCCTGCCCGAGGCGGGTGCCGCGCATGTGGACCGGTACCTCGCCCCGGTGGCGCACTCGTGTTCCTGGGCGCAGCTGGACCGCGTCGGTCGAAGAAGCGATGGTGCGGTTCGACCCCGCAGCCGCGGAGGCGAAGCGCCGGGAGGCGGCCGAGAAGCGGCATGTCGATGTCCAGCTCGACCAGGTCTCCTTCGACGGCACCGTCCGGATCGACGCCGAGGTCGACCTCGCCGACGCCCTGGATCTCGAGGACGCGCTCCGGGCCGGGGCGAAGCAGCAGGCCGACCTGGGGTCGACCGAGTCTCTGGACGTACGCCGCTCGATCGCGCTCGGTGACCTGGCCCGCCGTCAGCTCGCCTTCGGGTTCGACACCGAGGCACCCGCGCGGCCGCTGGAGCTCCACGTCCACGTCTCCGACGAGGCGGTCGGCCGGTGCGCCAACACCCGGTCCCCGATCTAGCGTGGACCAGATCAAGGAATGGTGCGGCAACCCCGACGCCACGATCACGGTCAAGCCGGTGATCGACCTCAACGAGCACATCCACGTCGAGGCCTACGAAGCCCCGGACCGGCTCAAGGACCAGAACGCTCTGGTCGACGTGCATTGCGTGTTCCCGCACTGCACCAAACCAGCAGCCACGGTGCGACACCGACCACGTCGTCCCCTACGCCGACGGCGGCCAGACGAGCTCGGCCAACACCGCGCCGTTGTGTCGACGGCACCACCGCGCCAAGACCCACTGCAGCGTGGGACTACTCCGTCCTGGACCGCGGCACCTACCTCTGGACCAGCCCCAACGGCCTCCAAGCTGATCCGCGACCACCGCGGCACCCACGAGCCCTGACCACCAAGCCCCACACCCCGGCCCGCCAAGCGCTGCCGGGGTGATCGGCATGCCGAGAACTCAGCGAAAGGCTTCGGCGGCGGCCTGCACCTTGCCGTAGTGCGCACGCCGGCCCGCCTCGTCAGAGCTCTTCTCGATCGTCGCCAGCGAGTCCGTCGATGAGCTCGCGGACGATGTCCGCGTGGCCGGCGTGCTGCGCGGTTTCGGCGACCACCCGCACGAGCAGGTGGCCGAACGTAGTGTCGCGACCTTCCTCGGGCCACCACGACACGCTGGCGGGCGCGCCGAGATCGAGCTCGGCGACCGAGGCGTCGGAATGGGACCACGCTGCGCGGTAGAGCCCGAGCAGCTGATCGCGACTCTCGTGCTGGGTCGCCCACATGTCGGCGTCATCCCAGACCGAGCCGTCCTCGACCCAGGGGAGCCGGATGTCCGATGGTCTGCCCACGGAGTCGCCCAGGTAGGACAGCTCGATGCCGACGAGGTGCTTCACCAGTCCGAGCAGGTTCGTGCCGGACGGCACCATCGGGCGGCGTACGTCGTAGTCGGAGAGCCCGTCCAAGGCGGACAACAGCGACGTGCGTCCCTCCTGCAGGTAGCGCTGCAGGTGTGATGCGAGGCCGGGAGGAGGCGAGTCGTGCGCGCTCATCCGAGCAGGGTAACGACGCTCGTCAGCCGTGGAATGGGGATGCTCTCGACCGCTGGGTAGAGTAATCACGCCGTTCGTGTCAGCCGGATGGCAGTCCATCTTCAAGGAGTCCTCCCGCCGTGCCCGTCATCATCGACAAGCTTCTCCGCATCGGAGAAGGCAAGATCATCCGCCAGCTCGAAGTCGTCGCGAAGGCCGTCAACGCCATCGAGGACGACTTCGTCAAGATGAGCGACGACGAGCTCCGGGGGATGACCGCGGAGTTCAAGGAGCGCCTGGCCAACGGCGAGGACCTCGACGACCTGATGCCGGAGGCCTTCGCGACCGTCCGTGAGGCCGCCAAGCGGGTGATCGGCCAGCGCCACTTCGACGTCCAGATCATGGGCGGCGCCGCGCTCCACATGGGCAACATCGCCGAGATGAAGACCGGTGAGGGCAAGACCCTGGTCGCCACGCTGCCGTCGTACCTCAACGCGCTGGCCGACAAGGGCGTCCACGTGGTCACGGTCAACGACTACCTCGCCAAGTACCACGCCGAGTGGATGGGCCGCATCCACCACTTCCTGGGCCTCACGACCGGCGTGATCCTGCCGCAGATGCGTCCGGCCGAGCGCCGCGAGGCCTACAACTGCGACATCACCTACGGCACCAACAACGAGCTCGGCTTCGACTACCTGCGCGACAACATGGCGGGCTCGATCGAGGAGTGCGTCCAGCGCGGTCACGCCTTCGCCGTCGTCGACGAGGTCGACTCGATCCTGATCGACGAGGCGCGCACGCCGCTGATCATCAGTGGTCCGACGCAGGACGAGGTGAAGTGGTACGCCGAGTTCGCGAAGCTGGTGAAGACGCTGGTCCGTGACGAGGACTACGAGGTCGACGAGAAGAAGCGCACCATCTCCGTGCTCGAGACCGGCATCACGAAGGTCGAGGACCACCTCGGCATCGAGAACCTCTACGAGTCGGTCAACACCTCCCTGATCTCCTTCCTCAACAACTCGATCAAGGCCAAGGAGCTGTTCCGCAACGACAAGGAGTACGTCGTCATCGACGGCGAGGTCCTGATCGTCGACGAGCACACCGGCCGCATGCTGGCGGGCCGTCGCTACAACGACGGTCTGCACCAGGCGATCGAGGCCAAGGAGGGCGTCACGGTGCGCGAGGAGTACCAGACCCTCGCCACGGTCACGCTGCAGAACTACTTCCGCCTCTACAAGAAGCTCTCCGGCATGACCGGTACGGCCATGACCGAGGCCAGCGAGTTCGACAAGATCTACAGCCTCGGCGTGGTGCCGATCCCGACCAACAAGCCGATGATGCGGATGGACCAGGCCGACCTGGTCTACCGCACCGAAGAGGCCAAGTACGACGCGGTCGTCGAGGACATCGCCGAGCGCAACGCCAAGGGCCAGCCGGTCCTGGTCGGCACGGTCTCGGTCGAGAAGTCCGAGCACCTCTCCAACAAGCTCAAGAAGCTCGGCGTACCCCACTCCGTGCTGAACGCGAAGGTGCACGCCGACGAGGCGAAGATCGTCGCCATGGCCGGCCACCGCGGCGCAGTCACGGTCGCCACCAACATGGCCGGTCGAGGCACCGACATCATGCTCGGTGGCTCGGTGGAGTTCCTCGCCGACGCCGAGCTCCGCAAGAAGGGCCTCGAGCCCGCGGGTGAGACGGCCGACGACTACGAAGCCGCCTGGCCCGGCACCCTCGAGGAGATCAAGGCCCAGGTGGCGGCCGAGCACGACGACGTCCGCGACCTCGGCGGCCTCTACGTCGTCGGCACCGAGCGCCACGAGTCGCGCCGCATCGACAACCAGCTGCGTGGTCGGTCCGGCCGTCAGGGCGACCCGGGCGAGTCCCGGTTCTACCTGTCGCTCCAGGACGAGCTGATGCGGCTCTTCAAGTCCGAGTGGGTCGACCGCGTGCTGACCATGCTCAAGATCCCCGACGACGTCCCGATCGAGAACAAGCGGGTCACCAACGCGATCGCCAGCGCCCAGGGCCAGGTCGAGTCGCAGAACTTCGAGTCCCGCAAGAACGTCCTCAAGTACGACGACGTGATGGACCGCCAGCGCAAGGTGATCTACGGCGAGCGCCGCGAGGTGCTCGAGGGCGCCGACCTGCAGGAGCAGATCCGCACCTTCATCGACGACGTCGTCGTCGGCACCGTCACCGGCTCGCTCCTGGAGTTCCAGGAGGAGTGGGACCTCGAGCAGCTGTGGACCGACCTCAAGCAGTTCTGGCCGATCTCGCTCGACCACAAGGCACTCGAGGACGAGGCCGGCGGGCTGACCAACATCGACCGCCACGAGCTGATCGAGGCGCTCAAGGCCGACGCCCACGCGGCGTACGACCAGCGCGAGGAGGAGATGGGCGAGGAGGTCCTGCGCGAGCTCGAGCGCCGCGTCCTGCTCTCCGTGCTCGACCGCAAGTGGCGCGAGCACCTCTACGAGATGGACTACCTGCGCGAGGGCATCTACCTGCGGGCGTACTCGCAGCGCGACCCGCTGGTCGAGTACCAGCGCGAGGGCTTCGACATGTTCGCCGCGATGATGGACGGCATCAAGGAAGAGGCCGTCGGGTTCCTCTTCAACCTCGAGGTCCAGGTCGATGACGAGGAGGACGAGGAAGAGGGCGAGTTCCACTTCCACGCCGACGGCTCCCGCCACGCCGGCCCGATGCACCAGGGCGCGCTCGCGGAGCCGCCGGTCGAGGAGCCGATGCGGCGGGTGATCCCATCGGCGCCGCAGCCTGCGCTCGCCGGCCGGGAGGCCCCGCACATCAAGGCCAAGGGTCTCGAGACCCCCAAGCAGCCGGCCAACCTCACCTACTCCGCTCCGAGCGAGGACGGCGACGCCGAGGTGAAGGGCGCGACGGCATCCAACGCCGACGACCCGTTCGCCGAGGTGGGCCGCAACGCGCTCTGCCCGTGTGGCTCCGGCAAGAAGTTCAAGCGCTGCCACGGTGCCCCCGGCGGTCCGACCGGAGTCACTGCCCGGATCGGTTAGGCAAATTCCAGAGCCGTGCAGACCCAGCGGCCGGAGCGGAGCTCGAAGCGGCTGGCGAGGGCGCGGGAGCGCTCGCCGTACTTGACGTGCGCGCTGGCTTCGATCACGTCGTCGGACACGAACGACGTGTGCACGCTGAGCACCCGCGGGCTGGTCGGCTGCACCCTGGCCTGGCCGGGCGTGTGGCCGCCGGCGCGGGCCACGAGCAGCGCGCGACGGTGCAGGTCGGCGTAGATCTCGCGGTCGGTCCAGCGCAGCAGCTGGGAGACCGGACGGTCGCCGCCCACGATCTCGACCACCGCCTGCGCGAACCGGCGGGCCCACTCGTCGGCCCCGCGCCGCGCCCGGGAGTCGAAGGCCACGACCGCGCCGGGCGGCGGGTCGTGACGGGGTTGCAGGTCCAGGGCGAGGGTGCCCTGGGTGGTGGCCACCGGCACCGGCACCCGGAGCGGGACGACCTTCTCGTGGAACGGGCTCATCGGACGTCCTCTCCATGCAGCTCAGGCAGCCGCAGCTGCTGACCGGGTTGGATCAGGTCGGGATCGGGGCCCACTTCGTCGCGGTTGAGCGCGTAGATCCGGGGCCAGCGCGTCGGGTCGCCCAGGTGGGCGTGCGCGATCGACCACAGCGAGTCGCCGGGCCGCACGACGTAGCGCGCGGACTGCTCCGCCGTCGTCGTTCGCGCAATGGTCTGGGCGACGAGCTCGGTGACGCTGCGTCCCTCGGCGCGATCGGGCAGGGGCAGGCCCTCGAGCACGCTGTGCCGCTCGCGGTGCTCACGCTCGTGGTGTGCGCCGGCGACCGCGGGCGAGGTGGCGCCCAGCACGGCGACCCCACAGGCGCCGAGGACCAGGTTGCGGACCCAGGCCGGCACGCCGGGCGTCGACGCGCGGCGCGGCCGCCGGCTCAGAGCCTCGAGCACGACCACGGACGTGACCAGCCACGCCCAGACCGCGCACAGCGCCGCGGCCACCGCGCACAGCCAGGTCAGCCAGGCGTCGAAGGGAGCCGTCGGGGGCCGGGCGGCGAGGTCCGGCGCCGCCCAGGCGAGCAGCGCGGCAGCCGCGGCGGTGGCGGCCAGCCAGGTGAGCAGGCAGCGCCAGGGGCTGCCAGATGTGGCGTCATTCATCCCGAGAACCTTGCGTTTGCGTCCGTTTGATGTATTCAAGGACTCTTTGATGGGTGACGTCAACCGGTCATCCACAGCCGTAAGGTGCCGCCATGGGCTGGGAGGAGGAGCTGTTCGCGCTCTTCGACGACCTCGAGGGTCAGGCGGAGGCGCTCTACGACGCCGAGCGCGGACCCGACCTCGCCGACCGCAGCCGTGCCGAGTACCGCCAGGTCACGCTCGCGAGCCGGCTGATGGCCTCGCTCGACCGCCCGTTGGTGCTGACCGTCCGCGGTGTCGGCACCGTGCCCGGCACCCTCGAGCGGGTCGCCGCCGGCTGGTGCCTCCTACGCGGCGCCGGCCAGGACTGGCTGGTGCCGCTGGCCGCCGTCGAGTCGGTCACCGGCGCGTCGGAGCGGGCGGTGCCGGAGGTCGCGTGGAGTCCCGTCACGAGGCTCGGCATCGGCTCCGCCCTGCGTGGACTGGCGGACACCGGCTCGCCGAGCGTGCTGCACCTCGTCGACGGCTCCCGTCTCGAGGCGGTCCTGCGCCGGGTCGGTGACGACTTCGTGGAGGCACTCGTCGGCGAGACCGACGGCGGCCGTCTGGTGCTGGTCGCCTTCAGCGGCCTGGCGGCCGTGTCCTCCAGACCCTAAGTAGCGTCGGCGTCGTACGGCGGGGCCTCGCCGGATTCGAGCGGTCGCAGGCCCCGTCGCTTGACCTTGGTGTCGTCCTCGCCGGCGTCCTCCATCGCCTCGACGATGTGCTTGCGCACGATCGTGCGGGGGTCGAGGTCGCGCAGCTCGAGGTCGGCGTACTCGGGGCCGAGCTCGGTGCGCAGCTCGTCGCGCGCGGCGTTGGCGAAGTCGCGGGCCTTGCGGAGCATGGCGCCGGCCTGCTTGGCGAGCTCGGGGATCTTCTCGGGGCCGAACACGAGGACGGCAACGAACGCCACAATGACGAACTCGCCCAGACCGACCCCGAACACGGTCTAGAACTTACTGGTCGGCGTGAGCCCCAGCTGCAGGCCGGCCAGACCGCGGCCCGCGACCCGCGAGCGTCTCGGCCACCGCGGTCAGCTGGAGCGCAGCGGGAGCGGTGGGGTCGGAGTCGACGATCGGCTTGCCGGCGTCGCCGCCTTCACGCAGCGAGATGTCGAGGGGGATCCGCCCGAGCACCGGCACGTCGTAGCCGAACCGGGCAGACAGCGTGGCGGCCACTCGATCGCCACCGCCGGACCCGAAGACCTCGAGGCGGTGGTCCTTGCCCTCGGGGGTGCAGTGCGGGCAGGGGAGGAAGCTCATGTTCTCGACGACGCCGACGACCCGCTGGTGCATCATCGAGGCCATCGTGCCGGCGCGCTCGGCGACCTCGGCAGCGGCCTCCTGCGGCGTGGTGACCACGACGACCTCGGCACCGGGCAGGTGCTGGCCGAGCGAGATGGCCACGTCGCCGGTGCCGGGCGGCAGGTCGAGGAGAAGTACGTCGAGGTCGCCCCAGAACACGTCGGCGAGCATCTGCACCAGGGCCCGGTCGAGCATCGGCCCGCGCCAGGCGACGACCTGGTCGCGGCGCGGCTTCAGCATGCCGATCGAGATCACGGAGACACCGCTGGCGGTCGGCACGGGCATGATCAGGTCGTCGACCTGGGTCGGCCGCGAGTCGGCGACGCCAAGCATCGCCGGCACCGAGTGGCCGTAGATGTCGGCATCGACGACGCCGACCTTCAGGCCCTGCTTGGCCATCGCCAGCGCCAGGTTGACGGTCACCGACGACTTGCCGACACCGCCCTTGCCGCTGGCAATCGCGAACACCTTGGTGAGCGAGCCCGGCTGCGCGAACTGGATCTCCCGCTCGGCCTTGCCGTTGCTCAGCACGTCCTTGAGCCCGGCCCGCTGCTCGGTGGTCATCACGCCCAGCTCGAGGTCGACGCCGGTGACGCCGGCGATCTTCGAGACGGCGCCGGTCACGTCGTTGGTGATGGTCTCCTTGAGCGGACAGCCGGCCACGGTCAGCAGCACCTTGACGTGCACCAGACCGTCGTCGTCGATCACGACCGTGTCGACCATGCCGAGGTCCGTGATGGGCCGCTTGATCTCGGGGTCGTTCACGGTCGCCAGGGCGGCGTTGACCAGCTCGAGAGTGGGAGTGCTCATGATCCCCAACTCTAGTTCGTGGCTGGTTTCGACCCTCCATCGGCGGAAGCGTCCGGCTCGTGAGACTGGCCACGCTCGTCGAGGTCGGCCAACAGCGACTTCAGCTCGGAGCGGACGAAGTCGCGGGTGGCGACCTCGCCGACGGCCATCCGCAGCGACGCGACCTCGCGGGCCAGGAACTCCATGTCGGCGTGCGCGCGGGCGTTGGCCTGGCGATCCTGCTCGGCGATCACCTTGTCGCGGGTCTCCTGACGGTTCTGCGCCAGCAGGATCAGCGGGGCGGCGTACGACGCCTGCAGGCTGAGCATCAGGGTCAGGAAGATGAACGGGTAGACGTCCCAGCGCAGGTCATCCGGGGCGGCGGCGTTCCAGATCACCCAGATCAGCACGACGCCGGTCATGTACATCAGGAACGTCGCGGTGCCCATGAACCGGGCGAACTTCTCCGAGAAGACCCCGAGCGCATCCGGCCGGATGCTGGGCGTCTTCACCAGCCGGCGCCGGGTGCCGAGCGGCGTGTCCAGCCGGCCGCCCTTGCGCGAGGTCGAGTCAGCCATGGGTGGCCTCGCCTCGGCCGAGGGCCCGGTCGCGCCAGTTGTCCGGGAGCATGTGGTCGAGCAGGTCGTCGACGGTGATCGCGCCCAGCAGGTGGTTGTTCTCGTCGACGACCGGCGCCGCCACCAGGTTGTACGTCGCCAGGTGGGCCGCGACCTGGTCGATCGTGGCCTCGGGGCGCAGGCTCTCCATCGAGTCGTCGAGGGCGCCCGCGACCAGCGTCGACGGCGGCTCGCGCAGCAGCCGCTGGATGTGGGCGACGCCGAGCAGCTTGCCGGTCGGCGGCTCGAGCGGCTGGCGGCACACGTAGACCAGCGCGGCCAGCGCCGGGGTGAGGTCGGGGTTGCGCACCTGCGCCAGCGCGTCGGCGATGGTCGCGTCGGGGCCGAGGATCACCGGCTCGACGGTCATCATCGCGCCGGCGGTGTCCTCGACGTACGACATCAGCCGGCGTACGTCCTCGGCCTCCTCCGGCTCCATCAGGTCGAGCAGGATCTCGGCGGTCTCCGGCGGGAGGTCGGCGATCAGGTCGGCCGCGTCGTCGGGCGACATCTCCTCGAGCACGTCGGCGGCGCGCTCGGAGTCGAGGTGCCTGAGGATCTCGACCTGGTCCTCCTCCGGCATCTCCTCGAGTACGTCGGCCAGGCGCTCGTCGTCGAGGGCCGCGGCCACCGCCGTGCGGCGGTCCAGCGGGAGGTCGTGCAGCATGTTGGCGGCGTCGGCCGGGCGCATCTCGTTGAGCGCGTGGATCAGATGGGTGGCGCCCTGGCTCTCCTCGCGGCGGGCCAGCCCCTGCACGTCGCGCCACTCGACGACATGGGTCTGGCCGCGTCGGCGCAGTGCCTTGGCGGGCTCCTGGACGGCGATCCGGCTGACCACCCAGTCGCGGTTGCGGGCCTGCTCGATGCCGACGTCGAAGACCGCGCCGGTGACGCCCTCGCTCGAGCCGGCCGTGATGGTGACCTTGCGGTCGAGCATCTGGCCGACCACCAGGGTCTCCGTCGACCGCTGCTCGAAGCGGCGCATGTTGAGCAGCCCGGTCGTGTAGACCTGCCCGCTGTCGATGTTGGTCACTCGCGTCATCGGCACGAAGATCCGGCGCCGCCCGAAGACCTCGGCCACCATGCCGAGGACCCGCGGCTGGCTGGCCTCGGAGCGGATCGCCACCACGAGGTCGCGCACCTTGGCGACCTGGTCCCCCTGGGGGTCGAAGATCGGCAGCCCGACGAGTCGGGCCGCGAAGACGCGCGAGGGGGTGGTGCTCACTACTCCAAACTATCGGCACCGAGCCGCCCAGCCCGGCCGGTGGCACCATGTCCCCCGTGAGTGTCGTGCTGCATGTCGGGCTGCCCAAGACCGGCACGACGTATCTCCAGCGCCTGCTCGCCGACCACCGCGACGTGCTGCGCGACGCCGGCGTCCTCTATCCGTTCCTCCGTCCGGGCGCGATGTTCGAGGGTGCGGTCGAGGTGCGGGGGAGTGCCGCCAAGTTCGGCCTCGACCCCGCGAAGATCGCCGGCACCTGGGCCGCGTTGTGCCAGCGGGCGCGCGACTTCGACGGCACCACGGTGATCAGCCACGAGGTGCTGGCGGGGGCCACCGTCGAGCAGATCGACGCCGCCCTGGAGCCGCTGCGGGACCTGGACCTGCACGTGGTGGTGACCGCACGTGACCTCGGTCGGCAGGCGACCGCGCACTGGCAGGAGGAGGTCAAGCTGGGTGCCACGATGTCGTTCGCCGACTTCGAGCGCGAGCAGCTGCGGACCGACACCGGCCGCGATGCCGGACCGGATGCGGGCGGCGTACGCCCTCACTTCTGGCATGCCCAGGACTTCGCCGACGCGCTGCGGCGCTGGGGACGCGGGTTGCCGCCGGAGCGCGCTCATCTGGTGATCTGCCCGCCGCCGGACGCACCCCGCGCCGAGCTGTGGACCCGCTACGCCAGTGCGCTCGGCGTCGACCCCGGGCTGCTCGACCCGTTGTCGGTCACGGCGGCCAACCCGTCGCTGGGCGCACCCGAGGTCGCCCTGGTCCGGGCCGTCAACGCTGCCTTGGGCGAGCGTCTCTCACCCGGCGATCGCAACCGGCTCGTCAAGCGGGAGTGGGCCGAGGGCCTCCTCGCCTCCCGCGACTCGCCGCGCCCCC
This sequence comes from uncultured Actinomycetota bacterium, assembly GCA_963769475.1. Lineage (GTDB taxonomy): Bacteria > Actinomycetota > Actinomycetes > Propionibacteriales > Nocardioidaceae > Nocardioides. The sequence goes on from CAVYLX010000020.1 coordinate 104,311, forward strand.
GGACGCCCGCCGAGCTGCGCGAGACCCTGGCCGACCCGACCCAGGAGTGGGTCGACGAGGTGCAAGCCGCCGGCTATTCGGTGCACGGCAACCCGGCCGACCTGGTGCCGGTCACGGGCGAGGCCGACGAGCTGCCACCCGACCAGCCGTTGCCGCCGCGCGAGAACCCAGCTGTCCTCGCCGACTACTTCGTGGCGCGCGCCGGCGGTCGGAAGAGACGCATCGAGCGCCTGCTCCGCCGGCCCGCGGGGCCGTAGACTCATCGGCATGCGCACCCGTCTCGTCATCGCCGCCCTGGCCATCCCCGTGGCGCTGCTGTCGGCGTGCGGAAGCGACGACGGCGGCGACGCCACCGATCCCGAGGCCTCGACCGGCGCGAGTCAGACGCCGTCCGAGAGCGCCTCGGATACGCCGACCGATGCGCCCACGGAGGAGCCGACCGAGACCGAGGACCCGACGGCCGACTGGCCGGCGTGCGACAGCGTCTGGAGCGACGGCGCCAAGCTGCCGCCCGGCTACCGAGGCTGCAAGGAAGGCGACACCGCGGTGAAGGCGGAGAGCAGGGGCTGCTCGTTCGGGCGCCCGCTCGTCACGTACGCCGATCGCTTCTACGGCGTGCCGAGCGGCGTCATCCACGAGACCGCCGGCCCGCTCAAGAAGGACCCTGGCTACCGCAGCGCGTTGGCTTCCTGCACCGCCTGACGCGCCCGAGGGGCGCGATCCCTGGCGTCCCACCAGTCACACAGTTACCATCCTTGAGTGAAAGCGACCAGGATCTTCCCCCCTGTCGCCGTACTCCTGCTCGGGCTCGCACTGATCTTCGGTGCCTGGACCGGGCGGGTCGACGGCTCCTCCTTCGCTCCGGCGAGCGCATCCGCGGACCCTGCGGGCGACCCGACCGATCCGCCGACGGAGCCACCGACGACGCCCGTCGCCACGCCCCAGGTGGCCGCCGGTGGGCAGGCCAGCTGTGAGGTGCGCATCGACGCGACCGCCTGGTGCTTCGGCGAGAACCAATGGGGCCAGCTCGGCATCGGCACCAACAAGGACAGCACCACGCCCGTGCAGGTCGGCACCACCGAGTGGGCCTCGATCAGCACCAGCGGGGCCACCACCTGCGGCATCAAGCTGACCACAGAGCTGTTCTGCTGGGGCATGAACACCCGTGGCCAGCTGGGGATCGGGGAGGCCACCCAACGCTGGACCCCACAGAAGCTGAAGGGCACTGGCTGGGCCCAGGTGTCGGCCGGCTGGCTGCACACCTGCGCGGTGAAGACCGACGGCGGCATGTGGTGCTGGGGCAACAACGACCGCGGTGAGCTCGGCATCGGCAACAAGGTGCTCAAGAAGTCGCCCGCCAAGGTGGCGACCATCACCGACTGGGTCTCCGTCTCGGTCGGTGGGTGGCACACCTGCGGCATCCGGGCCAATGGGGTCGCGTACTGCTGGGGTCGCAACGACTTCGGCCAGCTCGGCACCAGGAACCTCACCGAGTACCTCAGGCCGGCCCAGATCGCCACGTCGCGCGGTTTCATCAGCATCGATGCCTCCTGGTCCACCACCTGTGGCGTGACGAAGGTCCAGGAAGTGCTCTGCTGGGGACAGAACGACCAGGGCCAGCTCGGCGACAACACCACGACGGTCCGGACCAGCCCGGTGCCGGTTGCGGGCGGCCACAAGTGGGCCTCCGTCGGGCTCGGCGACGCCCACGGCTGCGGCCTCGACATCCAGGGAGCCCTGTGGTGCTGGGGCAGCAACCGCTACGGCCAGCTCGGTGACGGCAGTCAGACCTCCGTGCGCTCGCCCAAGCGGGTCCTCGGTACGTCGACGTACGGCACGCTCGATGTGGGCTGGATGCACACCTGCGGCCTCACGATCGACAACCGGGTGCAGTGCTGGGGCAACAACGAGCAGGGCCAGCTCGGCCGCGGTGACCGGAGCAACAGGTCGGCCCCGCCGGGAGTGCGCGCCGTCGCTCCGCGCGAGGCGGCCCGCAAGCTGGACCAGCAGGCCGTGATCACGTCGTTCAACGTGCTCGGCAGCAACCACACCCAGCCCGGCGGTGGCGCCCTCAACTACGCCCCGGCCCGGATCCGCACCGAGTGGACCGCCAACATGCTGCAGAGCACCAGCGCCGACATCGTCGCGTTCCAGGAGCTCAAGGGTGACCAGTTCACCCAGCTGCAGAAGACGCTGGCTCCGACGTACGCCTTCTACCCGGCCACGGTCGACACCGGCAAGATCGTCTGGCAGAGCATCATGTGGGACACCAGCCAGTGGGAGTTCGTCTCCGCCGTCGACGTGATGGTCCCCGTGATCGGCACCCACCGCCCGAACGCGATGGTGCGGCTCAAGAGCAAGCTGACGGGTCGCAACATCTGGGTCTTCAACGTGCACAACTCGTCGAAGAACACCCCTGAGCGGCAGAGGGAGCGCAACGCTGCGGTCAAGATCGAGATCGCCAAGATCCTCGCCCAACGCGCCAAGAGGATCCCCGTGGTGTTCCTCGGCGACATGAACGAGCGCGCCGTCGTCTTCTGCAAGGTCGTCCGCCAGACCGACCTCAAGGCCGTCACCGGTGGCTACGCGACCAAGAAGAAGTGCGTCCCGCCCAAGACGATGCACCTCGACTGGATCTTCGTCTCCCCGGAGTTCAAGGTGAGCAGCGCCGCCTTCGAACGCACCCCACGGGTAGCCCGGATCACCGACCACTCCGTCCTGACCACGACCACCACGATCCCCGGCGGCTGATCCGGGGTCGGTGGTCGAGCTTGTCGAGACCCTGTAGAGCTGCGCCCAACCCGACCGACGGTGGTTGAGGTGCGAGGAGTGTCAGCGACGAGCCTCGAAACCCCCGTGGATCAAGGGGAAACTCGTTGTCCGACCGTGACCGGTAGGCCGGTGGATAACCCCTGATTCCGGGCGGGCAGTGTCGGTGATCGGTGCTTGGATCGCGCGGTTCCGCACTGCACCAAACCAGCAGCCCGCTGCGACACCGACCAGGTCACCCCTTACGCCGACGGCGGACAGACGAGCTCAGCCAACACCGCACCGCTGTGTCGACACCACCGCGCGAAGACCCACAGCGCGTGGGACTACTCCGTCCTGGACCGCGGCACCTACCTGTGGACCATCGATGGCCGGGGTTGTTGGCGTGGCATGAGACCTGGGAAGGCGCGTCAGCTGTTGCGTCCGCGCCCGATCAACCGGGTCACCGCATGAGCCGCAAGCCCGACGACCGCCGCGAGGAACATCCCGCCGGTCCCGCAGATGAGCGCGCCACCGATCACGGACTGCACATTGCCGACGAACAGCCAGCCGTACGCACCTCCACCTAGCGCGCAGACACACATGAAGGTGGTGGTGAGGATTTCGATCGGACTGAGTGGCTCGTGCACGGCGGCGCCTCGTCAGTCTCGAGGAGCGCCCAGCAGGGACACGACCTCCGCGGCCGTGCGCTGGGTCGCGGTCTCACCCTCGGGATCGCCGGCCGCCAGGGCGGTCGCGGAGACGTCCGCCCACACCACGGCGAGGGCGTTGAAGAGGTCGGGAGTGAGGCCGGCTGCGGCTTGGGTCAGCGCGATCTCGTGCATCTCGGGGACGTAGCGGTCCGACTTGGTGGCGGCGATGGCGACGTCGCGGACGAGGTCGAAGCCGGCGCCGCGGAGGTCCTCGAGCACCGCTTCGAGTACGCCGTAGTGGTGGGCGGAGCGGATGGCCTGGGTGAAGAGGGCGACCTGGCCCTTGTAGACGCTGGCGGTCGACATCTTGAGGGCCTTGGCCGAGCCGGTAGTGGGGCCGAGGTTGGTGACGGTGACGTGCAGCCAGGGGAGGGCGATGATCTCCGCGGCGCGGGGGCCGGAGAAGTAGAGCCGGGCACCGGGACGCACCCAGGGAGGGGGTCCGGAGATGGAGCCGTCGACGAAGTCGAGCCCGGCGTTGGCGAGACTGGCGGCCACCTCGGCGGCGGTTGCGGGCGCGATGGCGTTGAGGTCGGCGACCAACGGCCTTGCGCCGGTGCGGTCCGCGGAGAGGGCTAGGTCGGCGGCCGCGTCGCGGGCCGCGCCCGGTGGCGTGACGACGAGCACGACGTCAGCACGAGCCACGAACGAGTCCAGGTCGTCCAGCACGGTGAGGCCGGCCTGGTCGGCGAAGCCGCGCGAGCGTTCGGAGCGGCCGGCCAGGGTCGTGACGACGTCGGCGCCGCCTTCGCGGAGCGCCCAGCCGAGGCCGGCGCCCATGTGTCCGCTCCCGAGGAGGCCCACTGTCATGCCGTAAACCTTAGGCTGGCCGGCCGGGCATCCGTTCTGCCTCTACACCTGACGGTTGCGCAGCCGCCGGAGCAGGCCGGGGCGAGCCTCGGCCGACGGATCCGAGGACGAACGCGACCGCACCTCGCCCAGCAGGTCGGCGACGAGGTCGACGGCCACGGCAGCGACCTCGGTATCCGTGACCGAGTCGGGGTGGCGGCGTTCGGGCAGGGAGGCGGGCACCAGGAGCGCGTCGAGGTCGCCGACGACGTCGAAGCCCGCGTCGCGCACGAAGGCCACGGCCGCCTCGCCGCGGCGGCGACAGTCGGCGATCTGCTCCTCGCCCGGCCAGTACGGCTCGCCGCCGCGCGGGACCAGGCGGTCGTCGGCGAGGAAGCTGCGGATCCAGACGCCGCGGTCGAAGGCGCGGTCGAAGCCCTTGAGGGAGAGGTTGATCCGGCGCAGGGTCTCGGCTTCCACGACACCCATGGAGGCGTTGGCGAAGCTCTCCGGCGTGGCGATGGCCGGCGAGATGCCGAGCACCGAGCAGAAGCGAGCCCACAGCTCGTCGCGGGGCTGGTCGCGGCCCGGGGGAGTGATCACGTGCAGGCGAGCGGGGTCGTCGACGGCCGGACCCCAGCGCTCGAGGACGAGCCGGAGGTCGAGCGCGCGCCAGTTCCAGATCACGGTCGGGTCGTCGGACACGGTGGCGGCGTACTGCGAGATCGGCGCGGTGCCCTTGTTCTTCAGGTGCTCCTGCCAGCTGGAGGTGAACAGCGACAGCGGCTCACGCGAGGTGACGACGACGTGCACCTCGGCGCCGTCATCGGTCAGCGCGCCGACCATCGCTCGCGCCTGCTCGGCCGTGGCGGAGCAGAAGAACTCGTGGCTGATCAGCGCGTCGCCCTGTGACCCCCGGATCTCCTGGCGCAGCACGTCCCAGGCCTCGGGGGCGCGCTGGTTGCGGCGGCCGACGTTCGCGTCCTCGCGGACCACGAGCGAGGCCCACAGGTGGTCGCGGCGCTCCCGCCCAGGCAGGAGTACGCCGGCAGCGCGCAGCTCGTCGCGATGTGACCAGACGATCGACTGGAGGTAGCTGGTGCCGGTCTTCGGGAGACCGATATGGAGGAAGACCCTCCTCATCAGCCGAGCTGCTCGGTGTACTCGCGCAAGAGGCGTTGGAGCTCGGCCTCGTCGCGCGTGGCCAGCGGCACCAGCAGCGCCTGCACCAGGTCGGTCAGCTCGGCGGTGCGGTGGTGATGCCGACGGCACTCGCTGACGGCGTCCTCGAGCTCGGCCACCCGCTTCCGCAGCCGCTCGATCTCCACCTGCGTCCCGCCGGGGCGGCTGCGCAGTACGGCGTCGCGTACTCGCTTCGTGTTCATCCCGCCCATTCGATCACCATCCTGCATGCCTGCCGACGCCCGTAGAACGTATCGCGCCGCTTCTTCGCCAGCCCCATCCGGTCCGAGCCGATCAGCCGACGGGTCACCACCCGGCCGCCGCGCGCGGCCACGGCGGCCGTGACCTCGTCGGGGTCGACCGGCGTCAGCAGGTTGCGCTGCGCCCATCGGTCCTCGTCGGCCGGTGACACCAGGAAGTCGAGGTAGGCGCGTCCGCCGCCGGTGAGCGCGACCTGCAGGAACCGCCAGAGGTTCTCCCGCCCGGTCTTCGGTACGGCGTCCACGACGTGGCGCGCGAGCACCATCCGGCGGCCAGGAGTGGCGCCGACCCGGGCGCCGTACGACAGCGTGTGGCGGGTCTCCAGCAGGTTCATCGCCCCGAACTCCAGCGGCAGCTCGGCGTTGTCCGGGTCCCGCTGCACCAGCTCGTAGCCGCGCGGCGAGAAGTCGAGCCCCAGCGTCGGCACCCCGCGTTTGGCGAAGAACCGCGCGTTGTTGCCGCGCCCGCAGCCGAGGTCGACCGCGAGCGCGAGGTCCGACTCGTGCCGCAGCGCGATCCGGGCGAGCACGTCGGGGCGTCGCTGCGGCGCCTTGTGCCGCAGCCGCTGGTAGCGACGGTCCCACTCGGCGCGACCGACGCTGGTGCCGCGGAACCAGTCGTTGAGCCGCTTGCTGGTCGACGGCGGCGTCTCGAACTTGAAGGCCGGGTCGGGCGTGCGCCAGGACGCGCCGTACATCGCCGCCAGCAGCTGGTCGGGCTCGGCCGGCGCGGGCAGCTCGCGTCCCTCGAGCGTGGTCGTGCCGAGGGGGTAGATCCAGTCGTGCTCGAACGGCGTCCGGACCTCGCCCATCAGGATCAGGTTGCCCTCGCCGTCGAAGAAGCCACTGAAGACATCGAGCCCGCGGGTGTTGCCGTCGCCCTCCTGCACCATCACCTTGATGCCGCCGCCGCTGTAGCGCACCACCTCGTAGCCCATGCCGGCCAGCCGTCGCTGGATCGCGAACGACTCGAGGATCACGTCGGCCGGGTGGGTGTGCCGGCTGACGTAGCCGAGGTCGGCGTCGCTGTCGTGGCCGATGAGGGCGCCGTCGCGGTGCGCACCGAGGAGGGTGCCGTACGCCGGGAACGCCTCGACGCCGGCTCGGGCCAGCGCGGCGATCACCGTCTCGACCGAGTCGAGAAGCGGAGTCACCTGCTCGGCGCTGCGGGTGTCGAAGGTCGCCTGCATCCGGCCGGACTTGTCGATGCTCAGCTCGACGCCGCGCCCGCTGACGACGTTGATCCGGTCGGCTCCGCTGCCGAACGACAGCTCTTCGTCGAACAGGTCCACCCCGTCGACATGGCTGCGGATCGTCAGCCGCGTGAGGCCGTCGAGGAACCTGGCCAGCGGCCGGGGCCAGGCCGCGGCGCGCTGGCCACTCACCTCGTGGGCCTCGGTGTCGCGCTGGGACCAGAAGGACCAGATCCGCCGACCGTCGAAGAGCACGTCGAGCACGACGTCGGCCTGCCCAGCGAGCGTGATGCCCTCCGCGTCGACGGAGAGCACCGACGGGTCGTGGGTGGTGGGCACGGAGCTCCTTCTCGTTGGGTCAGGCAAGGCGGCGGGCGATGGACCAGTATCCCCGGGACGTACGCCGCGCCAGCGTGGGGACGCTCATCCCCGGCAGGTCGAAGTCCAGGTCGCCGGTCAGCACCTTGGCGAGGTCACGGTCGCTCACGACGCGCTCGGAGCGCACCTGCCGCCGCCGCGACCAGACCAGGCCGGCGTGGCGCAGCAGCCACCACCAGCCGGCGACCTTCTGCCGCCCCCAGCCGTCGCGCATCGCCAGCGCGAGCGTCGCGAGCTCCAGGGCGAGCAGGGGCAGGAAGGCGCCGAGCAGCAGCCCGGGGCCGAAGACGGTGAGCACGAGGAACAGGCGGTTGCGCTCCAGGAGGTAGAACTTCTGCGGGTTGCGTGAGAACTCGTAGTGGTGGAGCACCACCGCGTCCGGCACGTAGACGACCTTCCAGCCCCGCTGCCAGGACCGCAGGCTGAGCTCGGTGTCCTCGCAGTAGGCGAACATCGGCTCGCAGAAGCCACCCAGCGACGCGAACCGGTCCGCTCGGCAGGCCGTCGCGGCTCCCGATGCCGAGGCAACCTCGCGCCCCACGGCGTACGCCGTCGCGGGCTGGCCCAGCCCGCCTGCCCAGCTCAGCCCGGTGAAGTGCACCGGGTTGCCGGCGGAGTTGATCACGTCGGGCTCGTCGTAGAGCCGTACGGAGGCGGTGGCCAGCCCGACATCGTCGGCGAGCGCCGCGACCAGGTGGCCGAGCGCGTCGGGGCGCACGACCGCGTCGCCGTTGACGAACGCCAGGAACTCCCCGGTGGCGTGCCGGGCGCCGAGGTTGCAGCCGCCGGCGAAGCCGAGGTTCTCGCCCGGGTCGACCACACTCACGCCGGCCACGGCCGACAGGCGCTCGACGGCGTCGGAGGTGCAGCCGTTGTCGACGAGCACGACGTCGACCTCGACTCCTGCCGAGGCCAGCACGGCGTGGACGGACTCGACCAGGAGGGGTTCGTCGCGCCACGCCAGCATCACCGCAGTCAGGCGTGGCATGGCGGGCATAATACGGGCGGCCAGGCGCCACCATCCAAACACCTGAGGAGCTGACCCCGATGTCCGATCGCGCGAGACCGGACACGCTCGTCGGGCGCCTGATCGACGCGGTGCTCGACGTCGCGGTGATCTCGTTCGCCGCCTGGACGCTCCTCTACTGCCTCGGCCTCCCCACCCAGTGGTCGCTGTGGCCGAGCGGCTGGATCTGGCTCGGCATCACCCTGGTCGTCCTGGTGTGGAGGGTGCGGCTGGCGCTCCCTGCCGACGAAGCCGCCACGCCGACCGACTCGGCGGAGGCCCGAATCAACGAGTCCGGCCCGCAGCGCCGTGACGTCATCCTGGCGGCTGGCCTCGGGCTGGTCGCGATCTCCGCGGTCGGCGGCCTGATCTGGACCACCGGCAGCTTCCGCTTCACCTGGGCCGCCCTGGTGCTCGGCATCGTGGCACTCGTGGGCTGGAGCTGGCTGTCCGGCCGGGTCACGCCAGGACCCGACGAGACCACCGAGCCGTCCGCAGCCCGCGGGCTGGTCAGCCCGCAGGAGCTCGGCGTGCTCGCGGTCATGGTCGGCACCGGGCTGCTCACTGCCTTCGTGCACCTGGCCGACACCGACGACCCCTACTACCTCAACCGCTCGGTCTGGGTCGCCGAGCGCGGCAACGCCTCGATGGTGGACACGATGTTCAGCCCCGAGGTGTTCAACTCGCCGTACGGCGGCGGCGTGCCGATCGCGTCCATCGAGTCGCTCTACGGCGTGGTCGCCCACATGACCGGCACCCTTGCGGGCACCGTCAACTACCTGGTCGCCGCGCCGATCGCCGCGTGCCTGGCCGTCCTGGCGATGTGGCGCCTCGCGCGCCGCTGGGCGCCGCGCCGGGCCTTCCTGGTCTTCGCCGGCGCCGTCGCGTTCCTGATGCTCAGCGGCGACTCGATGCTCGGCAACTTCTGGGTCGTCCGGATCTGGCAGGGCAAGGTGATCGCCGTCGCGATGCTGATGCCACTGATCTGGGCCTACCTGGTCGACGCCCACGAGGCCAAGACCCGCCAGGGTCGCTGGGCGGCGATCGGGCTGCTCTTCGCAGCCGGCATCGCCTTCTTCGGGCTCACGCCCACAGCTGTGGTCTGGGCTCCGGTGATCCTGGCCGCGGTGTTGGTCTCCGCCGTCGCGCTGCGATCCTCGGCACTCGCCTGGGGCGGCCTGGCCGTCTCGATCGGACCGTTCGTCAGCGGTGCCGCGGTGATCGCCTGGTCGGTCGAGGAGGTCGGCGGGGAGGATCCCGTCGCGCTGTCGGCGCGCGACTCGTTCGTGCGGATCCTGGGCGAGCAGACGCCGATGGTGGCGCTGTCGCTGATCGCGCTCGGCATGGCGGTCGTCCTCGCCCGGCGGGGTGCGCCCGCGGCGCTGGCCGGATCGGCCGCGCTCGGCAGCGTCCTGGTCTTCGCGCCCGGCATCCTGTCGCTGGTCAACACGGTCACCGGAGCCGGCCCGATCCTCTGGCGGATGCTGTACGTCGCGCCCATCCCGATCCTGGTCGGCCTGCTCCTCGCCGCACCGGTGCCCGACCTCGGGGCGGCCCGCCGCACCCTCGCCCGAGCGGTGCCCGTTCTCGCCGCGGTCGTGGTCCTGGCCGGCCTCGTCGTCGGCGGCCGGCCGATCTGGGACTACACCGGCCACGGCGGCCCGGTGACCCTGCGGGACAGCCCCGACTGGAAGCTCGACACCGAGGCGCTCGCCGACGTGCGGATCCTGGCGGACCGCGGCGTCGAGGGCGAGGTGCTGCTGCCGCCGCGCCGGATGAAGGTGTTGACCATGTACACGGTGGAGGCCTTCCCGGTCGTTCCGCGGGAGTGGTTCATCCAGAACATCGACGAGCCGGAGGCCGACAACAACGCGCGCAAGCTGCTCTACCAGCTGGCCTCGGGCGAGCTACCGCTGCCCAACAAGCAGAACTCCGCGGACGCCCTCGAGCTCCTCGGGGTCGATCTGGCGTGCACCGGCGAGTCGGACAACACCGAGCGGGTGATGAAGTACTACGCCGCCGCCGGCTACACCGAGGAGTCGTCGTACGGCACCCTCAGCTGCGCCCGACGCCCCGGCTGAAGCGGCAGTTCTGGAGGGGTACGACACGTACACTGAGGCTCGCCTCACCCGTGGGCGCGGACGACTGCGCCCAAGACCCCCGGACAGGAAGCAATGACCGCCGCTCGCGCCGTGCTCCACGTGGGACTCCCGAAGACCGGGACGTCCTTCGTGCAGGGCACGATGCGCGCCAACCTGGAGCTGCTGGCCACCCGGGGGGTGCAGCTCCCGGCGGCTGACGGCGAGCGGCTGTTCGCCGCAGTGCTCCACCTGACCGACCGCTCACAGACCTGGGGGCGCTCCAACGAGCGCGGCCGCAAGCACTGGGCGGCAGTGGCCGCAGAGGCCCGCGGCCACCAGGGCACGACCGTGATCAGCAGCGAGACCCTCTGTCTGGCGACCGAGGAGCAGATCGCCCGGATCCTCGGCGACCTCTCCGGCGTCGACGTCGACGTGGTCATCACCGTCCGCGACCCGGCCCGGCAGGTGCCGGCCGAGTGGCAGGAGGGCGTCAAGCACGGCCGGCGGATGGGCTACGACGAGTTCCTCGAGACCGTGCTTGCCGAGCCCGCACCCGAAGAGCCGGCCCGCCGGCGTACCCGCGATCGCTTCTGGCGGGCGCAGGACCCCGCCCAGGTGCTGGACCGCTGGGCCGGCCAGGTCGGCGCCGAGCACGTCCACGTCGTCACCTGTCCGCCTCCGGGAGCCGCACGCGACCTGCTGTGGACCCGCTTCGCCACCGTGCTCGGAGTCACCGACCTCCCGATCCAGGTGCCCGAGGCCGAGGCCAACACGTCGCTGGGCGAGGTGCAGACCGAGGTGCTGCGCCGGGTCAACCGACGGATGACGCGCAAGGGCAACGAGAAGTCGTACGGCGACATCGTCAAGCGCCTCTACGCCGGCACCATCCTGCGCGGCCAGGCCGGCGAGAAGGTCCGCCTGCCGGAGGACCAGCTGGCTCGCGTCGCCGAGATCTCCGAGACCTGGATCGCGCACATCGAGAGCCGCGGCTACCCCGTCGTCGGCGACCTCGCCGACCTGCGACCGCAGGGCGTCACCGCGACCGGTGGCTCCCAGGTCACCAAGAACAAGCTCCTCGAGTCGAGCCTCGACGCCACCGCCGACCTGCTGCGCGAGATCGAGCGGCTACGGGCCGAGAACGCCTCGCTCCGCAACGACAGCGGCCGCCCGTCGCTGTTCTCCTCGGGCGGACGCACATGAGCGAACGTCGTTCGGGCGGCGCCCGGCGGGCCGAGCCGAAGCCGCGCTCGTTCCTCAGCCGGGTCGGCTGGGTCGTGCTGCCGGTGGCGATCCTGACCCTCGTCGCGACCCTGGTGATCTTCGGCGACTCCATCTTCGACGGCGGCTCCAAGGAGCCCGACAAGGGTGAGACGGCCTCGAGCGACGTCGGGGCCGACGACGAGGCCTCCCGCGCCGCCGTCGCCGAGGTCGCGGCGGTCGTGCTCGACACCTGGTCGACACCCGGCGTCGCCTACGGCGGCTGGTGGCGCGAGCTCAAGCCGATGCTGACCCCCGGTGGACAGCAGGCGTACGCCGACACCGACCCGGCGCTGCTGCCGGACCTGCAGACCATCGAGCTCGAGGAAGTCGAATTGCACGATCCCGGTGTCACCGCGACCGTCTACTTCACCACCTCCGAGGGCCGCTTCGGCCTGGACATGTCCCGTCGCGCCGCGGGCGCCAAGTGGCTGGCCAACCGGGTCATCTTCCCCGACGGGGAGTCGATGTTCGCATGACCCACACCTCGTCCACCCGCTCTCTCCGCGCCACGTGCGTGGCCGCCACCGCGCTCGCGCTCGGAGTACTGAGCCTGGTGCCCATCGCGGTCGGGCAGGCCGCGTCGTCGGCGCCGAAGCGCGATGTCGACGTACGCCCGTGTGCTCGCCCTGCCCTGTCGCCCGCCCTCAAGGTGCGGGTGCCGAAGTCGAGCAAGTCGGTCAAGGCCGTCGCCGCTCACGCGACTGCCGTCCGGGGCCGGGAGCTGAACGTGCCCGCGCGGGCCCAGGCGCTGGCCATCGCGGCGCAGCTGGCCGGCGACCTGCCGACCGGTGCCCGCGCCGCCGGCCGGTTCTACCGCGAGCTGGCTGAGATCCAGTCCTGGCAGACCCTGCCGCCGACGATCGCGATCCACCGCGTGCTCGGCACGCCCGACCCGTTCCGCTACGAGCGCTTCTGGCCCCAGGCGATCTACCAGCTGAAGAAGATCGCGGTCGACGTGAAGGCCGTCGACAGCCAGGTCTCGACGGCGGGACTGGCTCCGTCGCGGTGCTACGTCACCTCGTCCGACGAGAGCGGGCTGCCGCTCCCGCCAGGGACCGCGTTCACCGTGCGCAACCAGGCGCCGCCGGCCGAGACCGGCCCGTCGGAGACACCGACCGTGAAGAACGCGTCGGCCGGGCCGCGCGAGACCCGCTTCGACGCCGCCTGCGGCACCCCCATCGTCGCGGCGACGCCAGGCGTCGTCGAGGTCGTCTCGGACAAGGCCGAGGCCGGCCCGTGGCTGATCAAGGTCCGGTGGGACGAGAAGAGCGTCACCACGTCGTACGCCCACGTCCAGAACCCCTCGGTCACCGACGGGCAGCTCGTCCTCGCCGGTGACCCACTGGCCGAGGTCGGTGACCTGGGTGCGGTCGACCGCTGCTCGCTGGGCTTGTCGATGAGCGCCCGCACGGATGGCAAGACCCGCGCGCTCGACCCACTCACCTGGCTGACCAACAACGGCGCCGCGGCCGATGAGCAGCCGACCCGGATCCCGGAGACCAGCTTCCGGATCGCTTCCTACAACGTGCTCGGCCACCACCTGACCGCTCCCGGTGGCGGCCGTCCGGGCTTCGCGCCCGGCACCACCCGCGTCGCCAACGGCCTCGCCCGGGTGGAGGGGTCCGACGCCTCGATCATGGTGCTCAACGAGTTCGAGAGCCCCCAGGCCAGCGTCGTACTCGCCGACGGCGACTGGGCCCTGCACCGCGCCACCCTCAACAACACGTTCCGCGACGGCAACGGCAGCGGCAACGCGATCGCCTGGCGCAAGGACACCTGGAAGATGGTGGCCACCAGCGAGTTCACCGTGCCGTGGCAGGTCACGCTGCACATGCCGGTGGTCCGGCTCGAGCACGTCGAGACCAAGGCCCAGGTGATCGTGATCGGGGTGCACAACCCCGCCTCCACCTCGGTCAAGGGCAACCAGTCGGGCTCACGCACGATTGCCCGCCAGATCGAGCTGGACTACATCACCGACCTGCACGAGGCGATGCCCGGTGTTCCGATCATCCTCGCCGGCGACATGAACGAGCGCACCGAGGCGTTCTGCGGCTTCACCGGCACCGGTCTCATGGCGTCGTCGGCCGGCGGCAGCGTCGGTGGCTCCTGCCAGGTGCCGCGCCACGGACCCGTCGACTGGATCTTCGGCACCACCGACATCGACTTCACCGGGCAGTACATCGACAAGGGCACGCTGGGCCGGATCAGCGACCACCCGCTGCTGTTCGGCGACGTCTACTTCCCGGCTCACGACATCCCGGCCGCCCTGGTCGAGCGCGGCGATCCCTCGCTGCGCTAGCTGTTGGTAGCCAGCACCGCGAACTCGTTGTAGGTGAACCAGCGGCCCGCGCGCCGCGGCAACGGGAACGACCGCAGCTTCCGCGGCGTCAGGCCGAGCTCCCGGGAGAGGGACGCGAGGTCCTCGTCGGTGGTCCACCGCACGTGCGTCTCGTCGGAGGCGTAGCCGCGCTCCTGCGGGCAGATGAAGAGCACCCGGCCGCCGGGACGCAGGTACGGCAGGTACATCCGCATCAGGTCGAGCCCGTCGGCCGGCGGGAGGTGCTCGATCACGTGCGAGAGCAGCATGCCGTCGAAGGACCCCGGCTGCGCATGGTCGGAGGCGAGGAACTCCTCGACGGTGTAGGCGTCGTGGCCCTGCTCCCGGGCGATCCGGATCGAGGTCGGGTTGTGGTCGACGCCGACGGAGCCGGGCGCCAGGACCTCGAGGTTGCGGCCGAGCCCGCAGCCGACATCGAGGGTCCGTCCCAGCTGCTGACGTCGGAGCCGCCAGCGGTACGGCGCCTGCACGTTGAGCAGTCGTTTCCAACGGGCGCCGGACAGTGTGCTCAGCCGCGCGGCGTACTCCTCGTCCTCGGTGCCCACCGCGGCATCCTGTCAGGTTGTAGGCCTCGATGACATTTGCTCGGTCCTCAGGTACTGGTCACCGGCACCTGAGGGCGAAGCGCCCGGACCGGGTCCGCTCCTAGCGTCGTTCACCATGAGCACCTCTCGCATCGCGACCACCCTTCTGGTGGGGATCGCGGTCGCGCTGGTCCTGCTCAGCGGCTCGTTCGGCCGCGCCCACCCCACCGGTAGCTACCGCCCCGACCTGCCTCCGGCGGCGCTGACCAACGGGTGCTGGCCGCTGCCCGACGGGGTCGTCTTCGGCTTCCCCCACCAGGTGCGCACCGACGGTGACGTCGGAGACCGCCGACAGCTGGTCCTGCAGTTCGACGTGGTCGACGCGGAGACCGCCCGGGAGATGGTCGAGCAGGCCTTCCAGGCGGCCGGGTTCGCGCAGAGCTCCTCCGCAGGTGCCGAGCGGCTGGTCTTCGAGAAGCCCGGCTTCGGTTCGGTCAGCGCCGACGTGGAGCCACTGCCCGGCGCGGAGGAGTACGTCGTGCGCGGCACGATCGCGCTCGACCTGCCGTCGTCGGCCCCGCCGAGCGACGACCCGGTGTGTGACCAGCCGTTCTCCACCAAGCGGTTCGCCGCAGTCGCGGCCGAGTCATGAGGGGCACCCGGATCCTGATCGCGCTCTTCTGCGCGCATGCCGTGCTCAAGGTCGCGCTGTTCCCCCTGATCGCTCACGCACCGCTGGTGGGCGACGAGGCGTCGTACGTCGACGGGGCGCGGGCCCTCTCCAACCTGGTGCGCGACCTGGGCGGGTTCGGGCCGATCGACGGCGGCGAGCTGCGGCAGAACGTGGTCGGGAGCGGCTGGTTCATGCCGGGCATGTCGCTGCTCCTCACGCCGCTGTTCGTGGTCGAGCCCGACGCCTCGGTCACGATGATCCGCGCCTACCTCGGCGTGGCCACCACGGCGCTGCTTGTGCTGACGATGCTGTCCGTACGCCGCGTGCTGGGCGATGTGTACGCCGGGCTGGTGCTGGTGTTTCCCGGCCTGGTGCCGATGTGGCTGCTCTTCTCCTACTGCGCCTGGGGCGACCTCTGCGCCGGCCTGCTGGTGCTCGCGCTCGTCGCGGAGCTGGTCGGCGTGGTCCGCTCGCTGGGCGACCGCACTGCCCCGAGCGCGCGCGACGGCCTGCGGCTGGGGGCGCTGGCGATCGCCGTCGTCTACTTCCGGTCCAGCGCGCTGCTGCTCGTCGCTGCCCTGGGCGTCGTGACGGTGGTGCTGGCGTTCCTGGTGCTCAGGGACAGGGAGCGACGACGCGGCCTGGCCGCCATCGCCGCAGCGGCGTTCGCGTTCGTCGCGATCCTGCTGCCGTGGTCGCTGTTCGCGTCGCACACCCTCGGCGACCGGGTGGTCACCACGACCTCGGTGTCGACGGTCATGGCCAACACGTTCGGCGACCGCGACCGCGTGTGCTTCGGGAAGTGCGATCCCAACAGCAGCATCTGGTTCTCGCCGCTTCGCTACTCGCGCGAGGTGGCCCGCGCGACCGGCCTCAGCGAGATCGAGGTGCAGCGGCAGATGTCGGCGTACGCCCGCAGCGACGTCACCGCCCACAGCTACGCGCAGGACGTGGTCGACAACGTGCAGGCCTACACCACCGAACCGGCTCACTTCGCCGAGTTCCTCAAGGCGCCCGGCGACGAGGGCCACACGGCCGAGCGACTGCGAGACGTCGCGATCGCGACGACCAACGTCATGTTCTACGCCATGCTGGCCGTCGCGGCGGCGATGCTGCTGACCGTCTTCCGGGCGCCGTTCGAGGCGCAGGTCGTCAACACCCTGGTGAAGCTCGGCCTGGGTGCGCTGCTGACCCAGCCGTTCGTGCACATCTCCGGGTCCCGCTACTGGTCCAGCGCGGCGCCGCTCTGCGCGCTGGCGGCCGGCCTCCTGCTGACCAGGCTCCTCGAGCGGCGCTCGAAACATCCGCCACCCACGACACCTGCTCCGCGCGTACTACGCCGGGCCTTGACGGCCACCCAGGCCGGGCTGGCCGCGGCCACCGTCGCGGTCGCCGTGGGCGTGCTCGCCCTTGCCCAGTGACTCCCGTTCCCCAGCTCCCGATCTCTCGAGGAAAGCGAATCCCATGCCCAGCAAGTCGATCAACCAGTTCGGTGTGCAGAGCCAGAAGGTGGCTTACGTGCTGCCCGTCTACGAGGAGGCAGCGAACATCGCGGCCTTCCACAGCGCCCTGATCGAGGCGACCGACACGAGGCGCGACCTCGAGTTCGAGTTCGTGTACGTCGACGACGGGAGCCGCGACCAGTCGCTCCACGGCCTGCTCGAGCTGAGGCTCAGCGACCCTCGGGTCTCGGTGCTCAGCCTGTCGCGCAACTTCGGCCACCAGGTCGCGGTCACCGCCGGGCTCGACCAGGTCGCCGACGCGGATGCCGTGATCGTGATGGACACCGACCTCCAGGACCCGCCCCGGGTCAGCCTGGAGATGATCGCGATGTGGGAGGACGGCGTCGACGTCGTCTACGCCCAGCGCCGCAGCCGGCGGGACAGCTTCTTCAAGCGGACCACGGCGTACGCCTTCTACTGGCTGCTGGACAAGCTCGCCAACACCGAGATCCCGCGCAACGTCGGCGACTTCCGATTGATGGACCGGCGCGTGGTCGCCGAGGTCTCCCGCTACCGCGAGCACGACCGCTTCCTACGCGGGATCGTCGCGCACGTCGGCTTCCGGCAGGAGGCGCTGCTCTTCGACCGGGACCCCCGCCATGCCGGCACCACGGGCTACCCGCTGCGCAAGATGATCGCCTTCGCTTCCAACGGGATCCTCGGCTTCTCGACCGTGCCGCTGAAGATGATCTCCCGCCTCGGGTTCGTGCTGTCCGCAGTCAGCATCATCCTGGCGGCGTACGTGCTGGGCATCCGGCTCTTCCAGCCCGAGCAGGCCGTCCCCGGCTGGGCGTTCCTCGGCGTCGGGATGTTCCTGCTCAGCGGGCTGCAGCTGATCATGATGGGGGTGATCGGCACCTACCTCGGGCGGGTCTACGTCGAGGCCCAGGACCGGCCGCTCTACTCCCTCGCCCTCACCGCGCGCGGCGCGGAGAGTGCGGTCGCCCGGCTGGAGCGACGGGCCCGGTGAGCGTGCGGCTGCGGTTCGCCGCGGTGGGCGTCGTCAACACCCTCCTCGACGTCACGCTCTTCCTGGTGCTCCGCGACGAGCTCGGCATCGTGGCCGCCAACTTCGTCTCGACCAGTGCCGGGATGACCTGCAGCTTCGTGGCCAACGGGCTCTTCACGTTCGGCGCCGGCCGGCTGACCGTGCGCCACGCGCTGCTGTTCGTCGCCACCACTGGCGTGATCCTCTGGGTGGCGCAGCCACTGGTGATGTACGCCGTGCTGGGCGTCGCCGACGAGCTGTTGCTGGCGAAGGTGGTCGCGATCGGGACCTGCGTGGTGCTGAGCTTCGCGGCGTACCGCTTCGTCGTGTGGCCCAGTGATCGGGGGACTGCTACGGAGCCGGCTCGTGCCCATCGGTGTCGCGCGTGCGCCGGTCCAGCTCGAGCCGGAGCAGGCCGATCTCCTCGGCCAGCACGCGGGTCTTCTCCTCGAGGCGCCCCAGCTCATAGCTGTGCTGCAGGGAGATGATCAGCAGCACCAGGCTGGCGATGAAGAAGAGGAGGTTGACCGGCAGCTCGACCCCGGCGAGGTCGGCGAGGCCGCTCAGCAGCCCAGGGAAGATCGCCATCGCGAGCACGCCGAGGGCGACGAAGAACCACAGCACGGCGTACTTCTCACGCAGGCGGTGGCGGCGCATCATCTCGAACAGCGCGACCAGCACCACGGCCGAGCCGGTGATGCCGAGGATGATCGTCGACTTCATGCCCGCTCCTCCACCGGCACCGGCGGCGTGGGCGTCTCCGGCCACTTGCGGACGAGAGCGAGCGCGAGCGCCACGACCGCGCGGGAGAGGTAGATGGCGGCCCGGATCGGGGTCTGGCTGGCCTGGCCGCCCTGGCGTTCGCGCATCTGCACCGGCACCTGGGTGACCGTGCAGCCCGCCCGGATGGCGATCACGGTGGACTCGACGGTGTCGCCGAGGTACTCGGCCGGGTAGTGGGCCGCGAAGAGGGCGAGCGTGCGGCGGTTGGCGACGCGGAAGCCGCTGGTCACATCGGTGAGGCGGGTCTTCGCCATCCGGCTCAGCGTCCGCGCGAGCACCTTCATCGCCAGCGCCCGGATGCCGGAGACCTTGTAGGGCTCGCCCTCGCCGGCGAACCTGGCACCGATCACCAGGTCGGCACCCCCTTCTCCAGGGCCCAGCCGGGCGACCAGCTCCGGCAGGTAGCGCGGGTCGTGCTGGCCGTCGGCGTCGATCTGGACGGCCACGTCGTAGTTGCCGGACATCGCGAAGCGGTAGCCGGCCCGCATCGCCCCGCCCACCCCGAGGTTGAACGGCAGCCGGCACACGTCGGCGCCCGCCTGCCGGGCCATCGCCGCCGTGGCGTCGCTGGAGCCGTCGTCGACGACCAGGATGTCGACGCCCGGGTTGGCGGCGCGCACCTCGTGCACGGTGGTGCCCACGGACTCTTGTTCGTTCCAGGCCGGGATGATGACCAGGACGCGTAGCACCCCCGCACTATAACGAGGGGTGAGCACGGACCAACGC
The DNA here is from genome assembly GCA_963769475.1 of uncultured Actinomycetota bacterium. Lineage (GTDB taxonomy): Bacteria > Actinomycetota > Actinomycetes > Propionibacteriales > Nocardioidaceae > Nocardioides. The sequence goes on from CAVYLX010000020.1 coordinate 123,455, forward strand.
CGCCGGAAGTGGCGTGCATCATGGTCGGGGACCCGGGAGACCGGTTACCGTTGCCCGCTTGTTACTCACCAGTCACTTCCAGCAAGGAGCACGTTGATGGCCCGCCTGTGCGAGACCGACGGACTGAACGAGGACCAGATCGAGATCCTCAAGGCCGTCCGGACCTTTGTCGACGAGAAGATCCTCCCGGTCGCCACCGAGCTCGAGCACAAGGACGAGTACCCCACCGAGATCGTGGAGGGGCTCAAGGAGCTCGGCGTCTTCGGGCTGATGATCCCCGAGGAGTACGACGGCCTCGGTGAGTCGCTGCTGACCTACGCCCTCGTGGTCGAGGAGCTCGCCCGCGGCTGGATGAGCGTGTCCGGCGTCATCAACACCCACTTCATCGTGGCCTACATGCTGCTCCAGCACGGCACGGAGGAGCAGAAGAAGAAGTACCTGCCGCGGATGGCGCTGGGCGAGGTGCGCGGCGCGTTCTCGATGTCCGAGCCCGGTTGCGGGTCCGACGTCGCGGCGATCAAGACGAAGGCCGTGAAGAAGGATGACGGCTACTCCATCACCGGCCAGAAGATGTGGCTGACCAACGGCGGCTCGTCCAACCTGGTCGCCGTACTGGTCAAGACCGACGAGGGTGCCGACTCGGTCTACAAGAACATGACCACGTTCCTGGTCGAGAAGGAGGAGGGCTTCGGCGAGACCGCTCCCGGAGTCACCATCCCCGGCAAGATCGACAAGATGGGCTACAAGGGCGTCGACACCACCGAGATGATCTTCGAGGACCACGAGATCTCGGCCGAGCAGATCCTCGGCGGCGAGCCCGGCAAGGGCTTCTACCAGATGATGGACGGCGTCGAGGTCGGCCGCGTCAACGTCGCCGCCCGAGGCGTCGGGGTGGCCAACCGGGCCTTCGAGCTCGGCGTCTCCTACGCCCAGCAGCGCGAGACCTTCGGCAAGAAGATCGCCGAGCACCAGGCCGTGCAGTTCCGCCTGGCCGAGATGGCCACCAAGGTCGAGGCCGCCCACCAGATGGTGGTCCGGGCCGCGCGGATCAAGGACAAGGGCCAGCGCAACGACCTCGAGGCAGGCATGGCCAAATACCTCGCCAGCGAGTACTGCTCGCAGGTCGTGGAGGACTCGTTCCGGATCCACGGCGGCTACGGCTTCTCCAAGGAGTACGAGATCGAGCGGCTCTACCGAGAGGCCCCCATGTTGTTGATCGGCGAGGGAACGGCCGACATCCAGCGGATGATCATCGGCCGCCGCATCCTCGAGGAGTACAAGTTGTAGGTACTTGCTGAGGTATCCTCGCGCCGGTACTGACCCGTCCTGACGTCCCCCGCCACAAACCCCAGGGAGTTCTCTCCATGCGTGCTGCCCGGCTCGCCATCGTCGTTGCCTCGCTCAGCCTGCTCGCGCCGCTGACGGTGGTCACCTCGACCTCCGCCGGGGCCGTCGGACAGGTCTCCGCCCAGGTGTCGGCACCGGCCTCTGCGCCGGCTGCGGCCTCGAAGCAGCGCAAGGGCAACAAGTGGACGCCCCCGGTCGGCGCCCTGCTCAGCGACCCCATGATCAAGGGCCAGAACCGCAACATCCTGCAGCGGGTGATCACTGCGATCAACAACACGGCCAAGAAGGAATACATCCGGGTCGTGGTGTGGAACTACGACGACCGTCCGGTCACCAATGCGCTGCTCGCGGCCGACCGCCGTGGCGTGCACGTGCAGATCGTGGTGGCGGGGTCCGTGGACAACGCGAACTGGAACCGCACGCGGGCCCAGCTGAACCGCAAGACCACCGACAAGAGCTTCGCCCTCAAGTGCACCGGCGGCTGCCGCAGCCAGACCAAGATCATGCACGCGAAGTACATCATCTTCAGCCGGATCCACAAGGCGAAGAACATCAGCATGTTCGGGTCGTTCAACCTCACCACGCCCGCCGGCAACCGGCAGTGGAACGACATGGTGACCACCCGCAACTTCGGTCTCTACAACGCGCTGGAGCAGACCTTCAACGAGTACGCCAACGACGTGATCGTCCCGGCGCCGTACAAGGTGACCGACCTGGGCAAGTACCAGGTGACGCTGTTCCCGGCCTTCAACCGCAACCCGATCCTGGAAGAGCTGAAGAAGGTCGCCTGCGTCGGCACCACCGACGGCGCCGGCAACAAGAAGCGCCGCACCATCGTCCGGATCGCCATCGCCGGCTGGTTCGACGCCTACGGCAACGACATCGCCCGCCAGGTGCGCAACCTGTGGGAGCGCGGCTGCGACGTCCGGATCATCACGACCCTGGCGGGTCGAGGCGTCAACCGGGCCCTGAAGGCCCCGGGCGGACGCGGCCCGGTGCCGATCAAGGAGGTCACCTACGACCCCAACCGGGACGGCATCCCCGAGCGCTACCTGCACATGAAGAACATCGCGATCAGCGGCATCTTCGACGGTGACAAGTCGGCCAACGTGCTGATCACGGGCTCGCCCAACTGGAGCACCCGCGGCCAGAAGTCCGACGAGATCCTGTTCCGGATCAAGAAGGCCAACAAGATGGTGCGCCAGTACATCGCGAACACCAACCGGCTCTACTTCGGTCCGTGGGCCCACGACCACGTGCGCCCGGTGCCCCAGGGGATCCTCGAGCGTCGCGCCGACGGATCGAGCGGGGTGCCGAACCTGCGCACCGGGGAGAACGTCCCCGACTGGTTCGAGCTTGACTGACGCTCCACCTCAAGCCGACTCCGAGGTAACGCCGACGGTCGGCAGCCACTCGGAGAAGTCCGGTTCGTTCCGTCCGGACATCCAGGGCCTGCGGGCGCTGGCCGTGATCCTGGTGGTGCTCGACCACGCCAGGATCGGTCCGTTCCACGGTGGCTTCATCGGGGTCGACGTCTTCTTCGTCATCTCCGGCTTCCTGATCACCGGCCTGCTGCTGTCGGAGGCCGATCGCCGGGGACGGGTCTCCCTGCTCGACTTCTACGCCCGGCGGGCCAAGCGGATCCTGCCGGCGGCCACGCTCGTGCTGGCGGCGACCGTGGTGGCCGGCTACTTCCTGCTCAGCGGCATCCAGGCCATCCGGCTGTTCAAGGACACGATCTGGGCGACGTTCTTCGCCGCCAACATCAAGTTCGCCCGCGACGAGACCGACTACTTCGCCCAGGACGACGCGATCCCGCCGATCCAGCACTACTGGTCGCTGGCCGTGGAGGAGCAGTTCTACCTGGTGTGGCCGCTGATCGTGCTGCTGCTGGTCGCGCTCTTCCGCAGCCGGGGCCGCGCCCGCCGCGCGGTCGTGCTGGCGATCGCGGCGATCAGCGTGGCGTCGTTCGCCTGGGCCGTGTACGCCGTCGGCGACAACCCGCGCGGCGCCTACTTCTCGACTCCGGCCCGGGCCTGGGAGCTCGGCCTGGGCGCCGCGACCGCCGCCGCCGTGCTCCGACTACGCAGGCTGCCACCAGGGCTCCTGGCAGCAGCCTCCTGGGCCGGCGTGGCGATGATCGGCTTCGCGGCCCTGACGTTCACCGGAGCCACCAGGGTGCCGGGTGCGCCCGCCGTCCTTCCGGTGCTGGGCACGGCCCTGCTGCTGGGCGGCGGCACCGCTGCCGCGGCCTGGGGCCCGCAGCGGGCCCTGGCCGTGCTGCCGATGCGCTGGGTCGGCGACCGGTCGTACTCCTTCTACCTGTGGCACTGGCCGGCGCTGATCATGGTCGGCGTGGTCTGGAGGACGCCGGTCGGCTGGCTCGGGCTGCTCGTCTCGCTGGCCGCGCTGGCGCTCTCCGACCTGTCGTACCGCTTCGTCGAGAACCCGTTCCGCGACCGGGCGTTCTTCAAGCCCAGGCTGCGGGGGATCGCGCTCTACCCGGCGTCCGTCGCGCATCCTGGGGCTGACGGTCTTCGCGGCCCACTCGGTGCTCGTCAACGAGCTCAACGAGAAGCACCCGGCGATCACGGCCGCGGAGTACTGCGACCGCGACGGCGCACCCCAGTGCTCGAACGACCCGCAGATCAGGCTGGTCCAGGCCTCGGTGCTGGCCGCCCAGGACGACGCCGAGATCCCGAACCCGCTGCATCCGGCAGCGCTCGGCCTGGCCGACCACGTGGCCGCCGACCTGGGCGGCTGCGAGTACTGGGGGATCCCCGAGCCGATGCCGCTCTGCCCGCGCGGTGACCCCGACGGCGACAAGACGATGGTGCTGCTCGGCGACTCCCACATGCGCCACTGGATCCCGGCCCTGGAGCGGATCGCGACCCGCAACGGCTACCGCTCCTTCTCCTTCGTCCTCCAGGGCTGCACGCCGGCGCTGGTGCAGCCCTACTCGCCCGTCACCGAGGCGCCCGACACCGACTGCGCCTTCTTCCACGAGTGGAGCCAGGAGCAGATCGAGGACCTGCAGCCGGACCTGGTCGTGATGTCGACCGACACCCAGGACCGCTACGTCGACCGACGAGGGCGACTACGTCGACAGCAACCAGGACATCGCCGCGATGATCGAGGACGGGATGGTCGACCGGATCGAGCTCGCTGACCCCGCTCACGAAGCGGATCGTGGTGCTCGGCGACGTGCCTCGGCTGGAGTTCGACCCGTCGGTCATCTCCGAGCGTGGTGCGACGCTGGCCGACGGGCTGTCCGACCCCGCTCGCCGCTCGATGCTGATGCGCCGGGCCGTGAAGGCGGCCGCGATGACGACCGGCGTGGACTACATCGAGACCAAGCAGTGGTTCTGCGCCTTCGACAAGTGCCCGGTGGTCGTCGGCGACTTCATCACCCACCGCGACCGCGGCCACATGACCCTCGAGTACGCCCGTGAGCTGTCCGGGGCGCTGGGCCGTCAGCTGAAGCCGTAACCCGGTCGACGTTCCTTGGGGTGGGATGCGAGGGTGGGTGGGACAGACCGATGTGCAGCGCGAACCAGGAGGAACCATGGCTGACGCCAGCGGCAACGACGACCTCAAGGCCAAGATGCGGGAGGCGCTGGAGCGCAAGAACTCGAACGAGAAGGGCGTGCACAAGGACGGTCCTGTCCGAGAGAAGGCAAACGGCTCCGAGGTGGTCGGCGGAGCACCTAAGATGCATCGCCGTAAGGCGGGTGGTGGCGGCTCCTAGGAGCTGACCGGGCTCGCGACCGCTCCCTCCACCGTTTCGGAGTACGCATGCCCCACCCTCGTCGTCTCGCGTTGTCCCTCGCTCTGCTCGGGCTGACCGCGACGCTCACGACCGTGCCCACCGTGATGGCGGACGGCGCGGCCCCGGAAACCAGCGCAGCAGTCGTCAAGGCCAAGAAGCCGAACCGTGGGTTCACGCCGCCCAGTGGGGCGCTGCTGAGTGACCCCACCATCCGTGGCCAGAAGCGACTGATCCTCAACCGGGTGGTCCGCTCGGTGCGCAACACGGCCAAGGGCGAGTTCATCCGGACCGCGGTGTGGAACTACGACGACCGCGCGGTGACCAACGCGCTGATCGACGCGCATCAGCGCGGCGTACACGTGCAGATCGTGGTGGCCAACTCGGTGCGCAACGGCAACTGGAACCGCACCACCGCCGCCCTCAACGCCAACCGGAAGGACCGCTCGTTCGCCATCCGGTGTCGCGGCGGCTGCCGTGGAGCCTCGA
>CAVYLX010000021.1:0-16709 GCA_963769475.1 uncultured Actinomycetota bacterium
TCATCACCAGCCTTACCTAGGACGCGTCTCCCTAGTCATGGCCTGCTGCGCGCCGCCCAGAACGCACGCTGGCGGCGTTACCGGACGCTCGAAAGACGAATCAAGTCTGCCTTCGCGCCGGCGCCTTGCCATCGCACGTCCTGGACGACGCTTGCGACGGCCAGCACTGAGAGACGCGTCCTAGAGTGACGGTGTGTCCACCTCGCCTGCTACGCCGACGATCGGTGTCTTCGCCCTGCAGGGCGATGTCCGCGAGCACCTGCGTGCCCTGACCTCGATCGGGGTCACGGCCCTCGGCGTTCGCCGTCCCAGCGAGCTGGAAGCCTGCGACGCGCTGGTGATCCCCGGCGGCGAGTCGACGACGATGGCCAAGCTCGCGCGGACCTTCGAGCTGTTCGAGCCGTTGCGCGACCGGATCAAGCTCGGCATGCCGGTCTTCGGCACCTGCGCCGGGATGATCATGCTCGCCGACCGCGTCGAGGACGGCACTGCCGACCAGGAGACGCTCGGTGGGCTCGACATCACCGTGCGGCGCAACGCGTTCGGGCGCCAGGTCGACTCCTTCGAGGGGGACCTCGAGGTCACCGGCGTGGAGGGACCCGTGCACGGGATCTTCATCCGGGCACCCTGGGTGGAAGAGGTGGGCGCGGACGTCGACGTACTCGCCCGCGTCGAGCACGGACCGGCCGTCGGTAGGATCGTCGCGGTCCGGCAGGGACCACTGCTGGCGACGTCGTTCCACCCGGAGATGGGTGACGACCTCCGGCTGCACCAACTGTTCGTCGACCTGGTGCGATCCGGGTAGAAGAGGAAGTACGCATGTCTGGCCACTCCAAGTGGGCAACCACCAAGCACAAGAAGGCGGTTGTCGACGCCAAGCGCGGCAAGATGTTCGCCAAGCTGATCAAGAACATCGAGGTTGCCGCGCGCACCGGCGGCGGTGATCCGGCCGGAAACCCGACCCTCTACGACGCCATCCAGAAGGCGAAGAAGTCGTCGGTGCCCAACGACAACATCGACCGCGCGCTCAAGCGCGGCTCCGGCGCGGAGACGGGTGGCGCCGACTACCAGACGATCATGTACGAGGGCTACGGCCCGGCCGGCGTCGCGATGCTGATCGAGTGCCTCACCGACAACCGCAACCGCGCGGCGATGGAGGTCCGCACGGTGATGACGCGCAACGGCGGCTCGCTGGCCGACCCCGGCTCGGTCTCCTTCCTCTTCAACCGCAAGGGCGTCGTGCTCGTGCCCATCGAGCAGGAGAACAAGGTGGTCTCCGAGGACGACGTGCTCGAGGCGACGCTGGACGCCGGCGCCGATGACGTCAACGACCTGGGAGAGGCCTTCGAGGTGATCTCCGAGGCCACCGACCTGGTCGCCGTTCGTACGGCGCTGCAGGCCGCGGGCATCGACTACGACTCCGCCGAGGCGTCGTTCGTGCCGGACCTCCAGGTCGAGCTCGACAAGGACGCGGCCGGCAAGACGTTCCGCCTGATCGACGCGCTCGAGGACCTCGACGACGTACAGAACATCTATGCGAACTTCGACGTCTCCGACGAGATCATGGAGTCGCTCGACGCGTAAGGCACCCCCGACGGTGGTCGAGGTGCGAGGAGCGTCAGCGACGAGCCTAGAAACCGCCAGAGCCTGCGTGTCGTACCGGTTCCGGTCCTGACTCGCGGTTAGCGTGGTCTCCGAACACACGTTCGGACGGAAGGCGGGTTGGATGCGCGTGCTGGGGATCGATCCTGGCCTGACCCGCTGCGGCATGGGCGTGGTCGACGGGTCGGTGGGGCGACCGTTGACCCTGGTCGACGTCAACGTGCTGCGCACCTCCGCGAGCATGCCCATCGCCGAGCGGCTGGTGACGATCGAGCGTGGCATCGACGCGTGGCTCGACGAGTACGCACCGGATGCGGTGGCGGTGGAGCGGGTGTTCGCGCGCTCCGACTCCAGCACGATCATGGGTACGGCCCAAGCCAGCGGCATCGCGCTCGTCGCGGCCGCCCGGCGGGGTCTGCCGATCGCGCTGCACACGCCGAGTGAGGTCAAGGCCGCGGTGTCCGGCAACGGGCGGGCCGACAAGGCGCAGGTCGGTGCGATGGTCACCAGGATCCTGCGGCTGGACGCGATGCCCAAGCCGGCCGACGCGGCCGACGCGCTGGCCCTCGCGATCACCCACCTCTGGCGCGGGGGAGCACAGGCCCGGATCGACGCCGCAGTCGCGATCCAGAAACGAGCCCAACAGCAGGTGAGGAGCAGAGCATGATCGCGTTCGTCCGCGGCAGGGTCGCTGCGGTGACCTTGTCGAGTGCGGTGCTCGAGGTCGGCGGCATCGGCCTCGAGGTGATGTGCACGCCCAACACGCTGGCCACGCTGCGCACCGGCCACGAGGCCACGCTGCCCACGAGCATGGTGGTCCGCGAGGACTCACTGACGGTCTTCGGCTTCCGCGACGACGACGAGAAGTCGATGTTCGAGCTCGTGCAGACCGCCTCGGGCGTCGGACCCAAGGTGGCGCAGGCGATCACCGCGGTGCTCACTCCCGACGACCTACGCCGTGCCATCGCCGGCGACGACGTCAAGACGCTGACCCGGGTGCCGGGCATCGGCCAGAAGGGCGCGCAGCGGATCATCCTCGAGCTCAAGGACCGGATCGGGCCGCCGAGTGGCTCGAGTCCCGTCGGCGCACCGATGTCCGGAGACCCGTGGCGCGGTCAGGTGCAGCAGGGCCTGGTCGGTCTCGGGTGGTCGACCAGGGATGCCGAGCGCGCGGTCGAGGCCGTGTCCGACCAGGCCGGCGATGCCCCCGACGTAGGCGCGCTGCTCCGGTCCGCGCTCCGCTCCTTGAGCAAGGCCTGACATGACCAACGACCACGAGCTCGAGCTGGCCGAGGAGCAGCATCTCCAGTCGCTGACCGCCGCCGAGGCGGAGGGCGACGAGCGTGCCGTCGAGGCGGCGCTCCGCCCGCGCAGCCTCGACGAGGTGGTGGGTCAGGTGCGGGTGCGCGAGCAGCTCGGGCTGGTGCTCGAGGCCGCCCGCAAGCGCGGCCGGGCCTCCGACCACGTGCTGCTGTCCGGTCCGCCCGGCCTCGGCAAGACCACGCTGGCGATGATCATCGCCCACGAGATGTCGGTCCCGCTCCGGCTGACCAGCGGTCCGGCGATCACCCATGCCGGCGACCTGGCCGCGATCCTCTCGGGTCTCAACGAGGGCGACGTGCTCTTCGTGGACGAGATCCACCGGATGGCGCGTCCCGCCGAAGAGATGCTCTACATGGCGATGGAGGACTTCCGGGTCGACGTCGTGATCGGCAAGGGGCCAGGGGCCACAGCCATCCCGCTGGAGATCCCGCCGTTCACCCTGGTCGGCGCCACCACGCGTGCCGGCCTGCTGCCCGGCCCGTTGCGCGACCGCTTCGGCTTCACCGGTCAGCTCGAGTTCTACGAGGCCGACGAGCTCGACACGATCGTGAAACGGTCGGCCGGGCTGCTGTCGGTGGCAGCGAATGCCGACGGCACGGCCGAGATCGCCTCCCGGTCCCGAGGCACACCTCGGATCGCCAACCGGCTGCTACGCCGGGTCCGTGACTTCGCGCAGGTGCGAGCCGACGGGGTGGTCACCCTCGAGGTCGCCCGCGCCGCCCTGGAGCTCTACGAGGTCGACCACCTCGGCCTCGACCGGCTCGACCGCGCGGTGATCTCCGCACTCTGCGAGCGGTTCGGCGGAGGACCGGTCGGCATCTCGACGCTCGCCGTCGCGGTCGGTGAGGAGCGGGAGACGGTCGAGGAGGTGGCCGAGCCGTTCCTGGTGCGCAACGGCTTCCTGGCCCGTACGCCGCGCGGCCGGGTCGCCACGCCCGCGGCTTGGGGCCATCTGGGCCTGTCGGCGCCGACCCCCGTCACGAGCGACGCGACCCTGTTCGAGGAGTAGCGGACGGGGCTCGCCCCGGTTCGTGGTCTGGGCCACACGCACCGTTACACTGACCCGTCGGCCGGCCGGGTACTTCGCCGCGGCCGCAACCCCAATCCTTTGTTTGAGAGGTTTTGTCGTGGAGGGACTTGTCTCCCTGTTGCCGCTGGTTGGCATCGCTTTGCTGTTCTGGCTACTCATCATCCGCCCAGCGCAGCGTCGTCAGAAGGAACTCGGACGCATGCAGAGTTCGTTGGACGTGGGTGACGAGGTGATGCTCACCTCCGGTGTGTTCGGCACCCTGCGCGCGCTCGCCGACGACCACCTCCTGGTGGAGGTGGCCGACGGTGTGACCCTCAAGGTCGCGCGCGGGGCGATCGGCTCCGTCGTACCCTCGGCGGCCGACGAGCGTGCCGACCGAACCACTGACGAGCCCGGCGAGGCCGAGGCTGCGGAGGAAAATTAATGGCGCGCAAGACCTACCGCCCGGGTCGCACCCTGGTGGTGTTCTTCCTCGGTGTGCTCCTGACCTACGGCCTGGTCGCGCTGACCGGCACCTGGAAGCCGGAGCTCGGCCTCGACCTTCAGGGCGGCACCCGGATCCAGCTCCAGGCAACCGGTGACCCCTCCTCGGAGAGCCTCGAGGAAGCGCGGGCGATCATCGACCAGCGCGTCAACGGCCAGGGTGTGTCGGAGGCCGAGGTCACCACGCAGGGCAACGAGTTCGTGGTCGTCGAGATCCCCGGCCAGAACCGTCGCGACCTGATCGACCTGGTGCAGCGCCAGGCCCAGCTGCGCTTCAGGTTGGTTGCCTGCACCGACTCGAGTCCGACCCGGTGTGCCGGGCAGGTCAATGAGGATCCGACAAATCCCACTGACCCCACCACCGACCCCAACACCAACCCGAGCGACGACGCCACGCCCGACCTTCCAGGCACTGGGGTCACCGCGCCGCCAGCTCCGACCAACTCGGCAACGCCGGACGGCTCGGAGTCGCCCACCGGCTCGGAGTCGCCCAACGGCGCCAACCGGCCGCCGCTCGGCTTCGCCGAGGAGAGTCCCACCGCCACCGACACTGCGTCGAGCGGCCCGAGCCCGACGGGCTCCGAGAGCCCGGATGACCCTTCGGAGTCACCGGCTACGACCGAGGTTCCGGCGGCGCAGGGTGACGTGAGCGTCGAAGACGCGCTCGCCTACCAGAAGGCGCCCACCGGCCCCGAGGTCGCGAGGTTCAACGAGCTGACCTGCACGGCCGACGGCACCCTGACGGACGCCCAGGGCAAGGCCGTCTCGATCGTCGACGACCCCAACAAGCCGCTGGTCTCGTGCAGCGAGCCCGAGCCCGCCTCTGGCGACGAACCGGCCTCGCCCTCTACGAAGTTCCTCCTGTCCCCGGCGGTCATCGAAGGCACCGAGCTCGACGGAGCCAGCGCGACCCAGCCCCAGAACGAGTTCATCTGGGTGGTCGCCCTCGACATCGGCGGAGCAGGCAAGGACGACTTCACCAAGATCTCCGAGGCGCTCCGCTGCCCGGGCGGCGGTCCCGAGTGCGAGCTGTTCGCCATCGTCCTGGACGGCAAGGTCATCTCCTCGCCGTACATGGAGGGCCTGATCACCAATGGTCAGGCGCAGATCAGCGGCAACTTCACCGAGACCACAGCCAACGAGCTCGCCACCAGCCTGAAGTTCGGGGCCTTGCCGATCTCGTTCAGCGACGAGGTGCAGAGCTCGACGATCGGCCCGTCGCTGGCCGGCAACCAGCTCTCCGCGGGCCTCACCGCCGGCCTGGTCGGTCTGCTGCTAGTGATGATCTACTGCCTCTTCTACTACCGCGGCCTGGGACTGGTCGTGATCGCCTCGCTGCTCGTGGCAGCGGCGGTCACCTATGCGATGGTCCTGCTGCTCAGCGAGGCCGCCAACTTCACCCTCACGCTGCCCGGTATCGCCGGCCTGATCGTCGCGGTCGGTATCACCGCGGACTCGTTCATCGTGTTCTTCGAACGCATCCGAGATGAGATGCGCGACGGCAAGTCGATGCGGGTCGCCGTCGAGTCCGGCTGGGTCCGGGCTCGTAACACCTGTCTGGCTGCCGACGCGGTGTCGCTGCTCGCGGCGGTGGTGCTGTTCATCTTCGCCGTCGGCGTGGTCAAGGGCTTCGCGTTCGCGCTCGGCCTCTCGACCCTGATCGACCTCGTGGTCTTCTTCTGGTTCACCAAGCCGATGGTGTCGTGGCTGGCGCACTTCAAGTTCTTCAACCGCGGACACCGGCTGTCCGGGCTGGACGCCGCCGCACTCGGCGTCGACTCCATCAACCTGGGCGCCCCGGTCACCGCCGGTGCCGCGGGAGGGAAGGCCTGATGGGCAAGTTCGCGAAGCTCGGCAACGAGCTCTACACCGGCAAGAGGTCGATCGACTTCATCGGTCGTCGTTGGCTCTGGTACTCCGTCTCCGGTGTGCTTGTCCTCCTGGCGATCCTCGCGTTGACGGTCAAGGGCCTCAACATGGGCATCGAGTTCACCGGTGGCGCCCAGTTCACGGTCACCCTGCCCGCCGAGCAGGCGACCCAGGACACCGCTGACGAGTTGCGGGAGGTGGTCGCCGACTCCGGCATCGAGAACGCGTCCGTGCCCGTCGTCACCACCCAGGGCAGCGATGGCGTCGTCGTACAGACCGAGCCCCTCACCGTCGACGAGGCCACGGAGATCACCCGCATCATCGCGGAGTCGACCGGCCTCACCGATCCCGAGCAGGACATCTCCCAAGAGGAGATCGGTGCCAGCTGGGGCGAAGAAGTGGCCGAGCGGTCGGCCACCGGTCTCGTGGTCTTCCTGGTCCTGGTCGTGCTGTTCATCTGGGCCTACTTCCGACAGTGGAAGATGTCCGTCGCCGCGCTCGTGGCCCTCGTGCACGACGTGCTGATCACCATCGGTGTCTACGCGCTGTCCGGATTCCAGGTCACGCCGGCGACGGTGACCGGTGTGTTGACGATCCTCGGCTTCTCGCTCTACGACACCGTGGTCGTCTTCGACAAGGTGCGCGAGAACACCAAGAACCTCCGCTCGACCAGGATGACGTACGCCGCCGCCGCCAACTTGGCGGTCAACCAGACGCTGGTGCGGTCGATCAACACCTCGATCGTGGCGCTGATCCCGGTCGGCGCGATCCTCTACGTGAGCGCCGTACAGCTCGGCAACAGCTCCCTCAAGGACCTGTCGCTGGCGCTGTTCGTCGGTACGGCGGCCGGCGTCTACTCCTCGGTCTTCATCGCGACGCCGTTGCTCGCCCACCTGAAGCAGGGCGAGACCGAGGTCGTGCTCGCCGAGCGCCGGGCCAAGGCCCGCGCGAAGCAGGCCGACCGCTACGCCTCGGTGCCGGTCTTCACCGACGACCTGCCGGTCACTGACAGCGACGACCCCGACGACCCGGATGTGATCCTGGACGACGAGGGACCGGTGTCGCAGCCCGCGGGCCCGCGGCAGCCGGACGCGCTGGGTCGCGGTCGCATCGCACCGGAGCCTCGCCGCCCGGTCGGTGAGAGCCGCTCGGCCGGTCGCAACCAGCCGTCGCGGTCGACCAAGTCGAAGCGCAAGAAGCCCTGACCCAGATGGACGCGGCCGAGGCACTCGCCCAGTTCGTCGTCGACGTACAGGACTTTCCCGAGCCCGGGATCGTCTTCAAGGACATCTCGCCGCTGCTCGCCGATCCCGAGGGCTTCGGCACGGTGGTCGAGGCACTGGCCGAGTGCGGTCGTGACGAGCAGGGCGCGGTCGTCGTCGACAAGGTCGTCGGCATGGAGGCGCGAGGGTTCATCCTCGCGGCTCCCGTGGCGCTCGCCCTCGGGGTCGGGTTCGTGCCGGTTCGCAAGGCCGGCAAGCTGCCCCGCGCGACGTACGCCGTCTCCTATGCGCTCGAGTACGGCGAGGCCACCCTCGAGCTGCACCGTGACGCGATCACCCCTGGCGAACGGGTCCTGCTGGTCGACGACGTGCTCGCCACCGGCGGCACGGTCAAGGCCACCCAGCAGCTGGTCGAGGAGTGCGGTGGCGTGGCCGTCGGTGTGGCGGTGCTGATGGAGCTGTCGTTCCTGCCCGGCCGGGAGACCGTCGGCGACCTTCCGGTGACGGCCATCGCCACCATCTGACCCGCACCTAGACTGAACATGTGACCGAGGAAAGCACCGTCCCCACCCAGCGGGAGGATGGTGCGCCCGAAACCACTCCCGAGGTGGCCGGTGTAGCCGGGGGGCGGGGCATGCGCGCCCGGCTGGCCCGGATGGGCACGCGGTCCCAGACCACCAACCCGGTGCTCGAGCCGCTCTTCCGCGCGGTCCGGGCCAACCACCCGAAGGCCGACCTCGCGCTGATCGAGCGCGCCTACGTGACCGCCGAGCAGATGCACGGCGCGCAGATGCGCAAGAGCGGTGACCCCTACATCACCCACCCGCTCGCGGTCACCACGATCCTGGCCGGCATCGGCATGACCGAGCCGACGCTGGTGGCGGCGCTGCTGCACGACACCGTCGAGGACACGCCGTACACGCTCGAGCAGTGCCGGGAGGACTTCGGCGACGAGGTCGCCCGGATGGTCGACGGCGTGACCAAGCTCGACAAGGTCCAGTACGGCGACTCGGCCCAGGCCGAGACCATCCGCAAGATGATCGTCGCGATGTCGCGCGACATCCGGGTCCTCGTCATCAAGCTCGCCGACCGGCTGCACAACATGCGCACGCTGCGCTACGTGCCGCAGAAGAGCCAGGAACGCACCGCCCGCGAGACCCTCGACATCTACGCACCGCTGGCCCACCGCCTCGGTATGAACACGATCAAGTGGGAGCTCGAGGACCTCGCCTTCGCGACCCTGCACCCCAAGATCTACGACGAGATCGTGCGGATGGTCGCCGAGCGCGCGCCGTCGCGCGACCAGTTCCTGGCCGAGGTGATCAGCCAGGTCGAGGCCGACCTGCGCGAGTCGAAGGTGAAGGCGACGGTCACCGGTCGACCCAAGCACTACTACTCGATCTACCAGAAGATGATCGTCGGCAAGCGCGAGTTCACCGACATCTACGACCTGGTCGGCATCCGGATCCTGGTCGACGAGGACCGCGACTGCTACTCCGTCCTCGGCATCCTGCACTCCCGCTGGAACCCGGTGCTGGGTCGCTTCAAGGACTACGTCGCGATGCCGAAGTTCAACATGTACCAGTCGCTGCACACGACCGTGATCGGCCCGCAGGGCAAGCCGGTCGAGATGCAGATCCGGACCTTCGCCCAGCACCGTCGCGCCGAGTACGGCGTGGCGGCGCACTGGAAGTACAAGGAGGACGGTCGGGCCGGGCGGGACACCGACGGCCTCGGCGACGTCGACGACATGAGCTGGGTCCGCCAGCTGCTCGACTGGCAGAGCGAGGTCGAGGACCCGGGCGAGTTCCTGGAGAGCCTGCGCTTCGAGATCAACCAGGCCGAGACCTACGTGTTCACGCCGCGCGGTGACGTGATCGCGCTGCCGTCCGGGGCGACACCGGTCGACTTCGCGTACGCCGTACACACCGAGGTCGGGCACCACACCATCGGCGCCCGGGTCAACGGCCGGCTGGTGCCGCTGGAGTCGACGCTCGAGAACGGCGACGTGGTCGAGGTCTTCACGTCCAAGGCCGCCAACGCCGCACCCTCACGCGACTGGCTGACGTTCGTGCAGTCGCCGCGGGCGCGCTCCAAGATCCGCCAGTGGTTCACCAAGGAGCGGCGCGAAGAGGCGATCGAGCGCGGCAAGGACCAGATCGCCAAGCTGATGCGCAAGGAGGGCCTGCCGATCAAGCGGCTGCTCTCCCACGAGTCGCTGATGCTGGCGGCGGCCCACTTCAACATCGCCGACGTGACCGCTCTCTATGCAGCCGTCGGCGAGGGCAACCTCAGCGCCCAGGCCGTCGTACGCCGCGTGGTCGACCTGCACGGCGGCGACGACGGTGCCCGCGAGGACCTCTCCGAGGCCGTCACGATCACCGGCCGCCGCAGCCGCTCCCGGGTCGGCGCCGGTGGCGACGCGGGCGTGATCGTCAAGGGGCAGCCGGATGTCTGGATCAAGCTCGCCAAGTGCTGCACCCCGGTGCCGCCCGACGAGATCCTCGGCTTCGTCACCAAGGGCGGGGGAGTCTCGGTGCACCGCACCGACTGCACCAATGCCTCGAGCCTCCTGGGGCAGCCGGAGAAGGTGCTCGAGGTCGAGTGGGCGCCGACCGGTCAGTCGACCTTCCTGGTCAACATCCAGGTCGAGGCCCTCGACCGCGCCCGCCTGCTCTCGGACATCACCATGGTCCTCTCCGACGCCCACGTGAACATCCTCAGCGCCAACCTCTCCACCACCCGCGACCGGGTCGCGAAGTCCCGGTTCACGTTCGAGATGGCTGAGGCCAAGCACCTCGACAACGTCCTGCGCGCCGTCAAGCAGGTGCCCGGGGTCTTCGACGCCTACCGCGTGACTCAGTGAGGTCGTGCGCGAGCCGGCGAGCGCAGGGCCTCGCATCGGTCATCGAGTAGCAGGTCGCCGACTGAGCTTGCGAAGTCGCGAACGGCGTATCGAGATGTCGGAAGTGGCCTACCCAACCCATCGGCGGCGAAGGTCCCAGTGACCTGACTGGGTCTCGATACGCCCGCCGCGACCTCGTTCCTCGGTCGGCGGCGTGCTACTCGACCACCAACGATCGCCCCCGTCCTCGTTCCTCGGACGGTGGGCGATCAGCTACCGAAGTCGGCGCTTGCCCGCTTGGCCATGTCGAGGAAGGACTGCCGTGAGGCGAGGTTCTCCTCGAGCTCCTTGACCTTCTTCTCGTTGCCGGACTCCTTCGCCTGGTCCAGGTCGGCCTGGATCTCGGCGATGGCGCGTTCGAGCTTGGAGACCATGTCGTCGGCGCGGGCTGACTTCTCCGGGTCGGACTTCTTCCACTTCTCCTCTTCGAGACCGCGGATCGTGGTCTCGACCTTGCGGATCCGGCCCTCGAGGTCCTTCATCTTCTCGCGGGGCACCTTGCCGGCGGCGTCCCAGCGGTCGGCGAGGTCGCGGAAGGCCTTCTTGGCGGCCTCGACGTCGGTGACCGGCAGCAGCGCCTCGGCCTCGACGATCAGCTTCTCCTTGACCTCGGCGTTGGCCGCGAACTCCGCGTCCTGGGCTGCCGCGGCAGCGTCACGGGCGCCGAAGAACGTGTCCTGGGCACCTCGGAACCGCTTCCACAGCTCCTCGTCGATGTCCTTGGGCGCGGGGCCGGCGGCCTTCCACTCGCGCATGAGGTCGCGGTAGCGGCCGGCGGTCGGGCCGAACTCGGTGGAGGTGGCCAGGCCCTCGGCCTCCTTGACCAGGCGCAGCTTGATCAGCCGGGCGCCCTCGCGCTTCTCGTCCTGCTCGGCGAAGTGCGCCTTGCGGTGTCGCGTGTACGCCGTGCGGGCGGTCGAGAACCGCTTCCAGAGAGCGTCGTCGGACGCCCGGTCGATGCGGGGGAGCGCCTTCCAGCGGTCGAGGATCTCGCGGAGGCGGTTGGCGCCATGGCGCCAGTCGGTGCCGGCCGCGATCTTCTCGGCCTCGGCGACCAGCTTCTCCTTCTCGTCCTTCGACTCGGCCGCCTTCTGCGCCTTCTCGGCCTTGCGCGCCGAGCGCTGCTGGGCGATCACCGGGCCGAGCGAGTCCAGGCGCGCCACCAGCGAGGCCAGGTCTCCGACCGCGTTGGCGTCGACGAGCGTGGCCCGCACGGTCTTGATCGACTCGGTCGCTTCCTCGGGGCTGAGCACCGCCGAGCGCACCCGCTGGTCCAGGAGGCTGACCTCCGTCTCCAGCGCGCTGAAGCGGTCGGTGTAGAACTTCAGGGCCTCTTCCGGCGTGCCAACGGGGTACTGACCGACGGCGCGTTCACCGTCGGCAGTCTTCACGAAGACGGTGCCGTCGTCGGCGACCCGACCCCATTCGGTGCTAGTCACAGCGTGTGTTCCTTCATCGTTTGAGCCCGGACAGGTGCCCCAGGATAGTGGTGGATACCGGCGCGACGTCCGACGGTTGGCCTCGTGATCTCGATACTGGTCGCTCAGCTCCTCGCTGGCGCTCGGATCTGAGCCGAGCCCTACTCGATCTCTCGTCCCGTTCGCGGCCCCTCGCAGGCTCGGTCCCGCGGGACTCGATACCCTGACCTAGTGTTGATTGCCGGCTTTCCCGCGGGTCCCTGGGCTGCGAACTGCTACGTCGTAGCGACGGGTCCTGGGTCCGAGTGCGTGGTCGTCGACCCCGGCAAGGATTCGGCCGACGGCATCGCCGAGATCGTCCGCGAACACCGCCTCAAGCCGGTCTCGGTGCTGCTCACCCACGGTCACGTCGACCACATGTGGTCCGTGGCGCCGGTCGCCGGCACCTACGACGCGACCGCCTGGATCCACCCGTCCGACCGCCACCTGCTGGCCAACCCGATGATGGGCATGTCCCGCGAGACCAGCGCGATGCTGCTGGGCGGCGACTACGAGTGGGCCGAGCCCGACGACGTACAGGAGCTCGGCGACGGGCAGGAGCTGGAGCTGGCCGGCCTGAAGGTCGTGGTCGACCACACGCCCGGTCATACGGAGGGCTCCGTCATCTTCCGCACGCCGTACGACGACGCGGACATCAGCGAGGTCATGTTCGCGGGCGACGTGCTGTTCGCCGGCTCCATCGGCCGCACCGACCTGCCCGGGGGTGACCACGCAACGATGCTGCGCACGCTGGCCACCAAGGTGCTGACCCTCGCCGACGACATCGTGGTGCTGCCCGGTCACGGCGACCAGACCTCCATCGGCCGGGAGCGCGCCACCAATCCCTTCCTGCTCGACCTTCTGACCGACGGCGACGCAGCACAAGTGACCCGAGGTCTCTGAACCCGATGAGCACCAAACCGACCCCGCTGAGCGGGTTCCCTGAGCTGCTGCCCGGGCCCCGCAACGTCGAGCGCGCCGTGATCGCGTCGCTGTCCGAGACGTTCGAGCTGCACGGCTTCGCCAACATCGAGACCCGCGTGGTCGAGCCGCTCGACCGGCTCGCCAAGGGCGGGGAGATCGACAAGGAGATCTACGTGCTCCGCCGGCTGCAGGCAGCCGAGGAGGACGCGGACTCCGGGCTGGGCCTGCACTTCGACCTCACGGTGCCGTTCGCGCGCTACGTCCTCGAACACTCGGGCAAGCTGGAGTTTCCGTTCCGGCGCTACCAGATCCAGCCGGCGTGGAGGGGTGAGCGGCCCCAGATCGGCCGCTACCGCCAGTTCACCCAGGCCGACATCGACATCGTCGGCCAGGGCGAGCTCGCGTTCCACCACGACGTCGAGGTGATGCGGGTGATGGTGGAGGCCTTGGGAGCTCTGCCCCTGCCGCCGGTGTCGTTCCAGTTCAACAACCGCAAGCTGATCCAGGGTTTCTACCGCGGACTCGGGATCGCGGATGTCACGGGAGCGATCCGGATCATCGACAAGCTGGACAAGCTGCCGCCCGAGACGGTCTCCGAGCAGCTCGTCACCCAGGCCGGAGCCACGCCCGAGCAGGCCGAGCAGTGCCTGGCCCTGGCCGGCATCCGGGTCCCGGACACCTCGTTCGTCGAGCAGGTGCGCGCCCTCGGCGTAGAGGACGAGCTGCTCGAGACAGGTCTGACGGAGCTGGCGGCGGTCATCGAGGGCTGCCTTCCGGCCACGAGCAAGCAGGTCGCCGTGGAGGCCAACCTGCGGATCGCGCGCGGGCTGGACTACTACACCGGCACCGTGGTCGAGATCTTCATGAGCGGCTACGAGCACCTCAAGTCGGTCGGAGGAGGCGGTCGCTACGACGCTCTCGCCGACGACGGCAAGAACGTCTACCCAGGCGTTGGCGTCTCGTTCGGCGTCTCGCGCACGATCCTGCCGCTGCTGGCCGACGGCGTGCTCGAGGCCAGCCGGGCCGTGCCCAGCGCGGTGCTCGTCGCCGTCAACGACGAGGAGTCGCGGGCAGCCAGCCAGACCATCGCCGCCGCACTGCGCGCCCGCCGGATCCCGACCGAGGTAGCAGCCGCGCCGCAGAAGTTCGGAAAGCAGATCCGCTACGCCGAGCGCCGCGGCATCCCGTTCGTGTGGTTCGCCGGCGCCGACGGCGGCCACGAGGTCAAGGACATTCGATCGGGAGAGCAGGTGTCGGCAGACCCCGGCACCTGGACCCCGCCAGAGGAAGACCTGCGACCGCAGGTCACCACCAAGGAGCAGCAGTGATTCGCACCCATGACGCCGGCGCCCTCCGCGCCGCGCACGTCGGCCAGACCGTCACCCTCGCCGGGTGGGTGGCCAAGCGACGCGACCACGGAGGTGTCGCGTTCCTCGATCTCCGTGAGGCGAGCGGCGTCGTGCAGGTGGTGGTGCGCGACGAGGCCGTCGCCCACAGCCTGCGCAGCGAGTTCTGCATCAAGGTCACCGGCACCGTCTCCCAGCGCCCGGAGGGCAACGCCAACCCCAACCTCCCGTCGGGTGACATCGAGGTCATCGCCGACGAGCTCGAGGTGCTCAGCGCCGCTGCCGCGCTGCCGTTCCCGATCGACGAGCACATCGAGGTCGGTGAGGAGGCACGGCTCAAGCACCGCTACCTCGACCTCCGCCGGTCCGGCCCCAACGAGGCACTCCGTCTCCGCAGCAAGGTCAACCGGGCCGCTCGCGAGGTGCTCCACGCCCACGACTTCGTGGAGGTGGAGACGCCGACGCTGACCCGCTCCACGCCCGAGGGCGCCCGCGACTTCCTGGTGCCCGCCCGGCTGCGGCCCGGCAGCTGGTACGCCCTGCCGCAGAGCCCCCAGCTGTTCAAGCAGCTGCTGATGGTGGCCGGTATGGAGCGCTACTTCCAGATCGCGCGCTGCTACCGCGACGAGGACTTCCGCGCCGACCGGCAGCCGGAGTTCACCCAGCTCGACATCGAGATGAGCTTCGTCGAGCAGGACGACGTGCTCACGCTCTCCGAAGAGATCCTGGTCGCGTTGTGGAAGCTGATCGGCCACGACGTGCCGACCCCGCTGCCGCGGATGACGTACGCCGAGTCGATGGCCCGCTTCGGCAGCGACAAGCCCGACCTGCGGATGGGCCAGGAGCTGGTCGACTGCACCGACTACTTCAAGGACACGCCGTTCCGCGTCTTCCAGGCCCAGTACGTCGGCGCCGTGGTCATGCCCGGCGGAGCGAGCCAGCCCCGCAAGCAGCTGGACGCCTGGCAGGAGTGGGCCAAGCAGCGCGGCGCCAAGGGCCTGGCCTACGTGCTCGTGCAGGAGGACGGCGAGCTCGGGGGACCGGTCGCCAAGAACCTCTCCGAGGAGGAGCGCGCAGGTCTCGCCGCCCACGTGGGTGCCGAGCCGGGTGACTGCGTCTTCTTCGGCGCCGGGCTGACCAAGTCGACCCGTGCCCTGCTCGGAGCCGCCCGCCTCGAGATCGGCCGGCGCTGCGGGCTGATCGACGAGAGCGCCTGGAGCTTCCTCTGGGTCCTCGACGCCCCGCTGTTCGAGCCGGCCGACGACGCGACCGCTGCCGGCGACGTCGCCGTGGGCAGTGGTGCGTGGACCGCCGTACACCACGCCTTCACGGCACCCCAGGACATGGACGGCTTCGACGCCGACCCCGGCAACGCGCTGGCGTGGGCCTACGACATCGTCTGCAACGGCAACGAGATCGGTGGCGGCTCCATCCGGATCCACCGCGAGGACGTGCAGAAGCGGGTCTTCGCGATCATGGGGCTCGAGGAGGCCGAGGCGGACGAGAAGTTCGGTTTCCTGCTCGAGGCCTTCAAGTACGGCGCGCCTCCGCACGGCGGGATCGCCTTCGGCTGGGACCGGATCGTCGCGCTCCTGGCCGGCACCGACTCGATCCGCGAGGTGATCGCGTTCCCGAAGAGCGGGGGCGGATACGACGCGCTGACCGCCGCTCCGGCGCCGATCACCGAGGCCCAACGCAAGGAGGCCGGTGTGGACGCCGTCCCGGAGAAGGATGTCCCGTCTGACGCCTGAATCGCCGTAACCTGAACGTGTCCTCCGAGACGGAATCGTTACGCATGAGTGTCCCAGAGTGCGCACTGCGTCACATAGTGTTCCTCGTTGCGAGCACACCGCTCCCGATACTTGTCAGCTGGTTCCGACTCGGCGCGTGAGGTGAACATGGTCCTTCCGGTAACGGAGTCTCTTGCCGAGTTCCCGACCCCGGAGGACGAGGAGCAGTCGACCCGTCGTCGACGGCGCAAGGACAAGACCGACAAGACGTTCGCGGGCCGGTCGCCGATGCAGATCGCGTTCGGCCGGCTGCGCCGCGACCCGGTCGCGATCGTGTGCGGTGTCATCGTCCTGCTGCTGGTCCTGCTGGCTGTGTTCTCCACGTTGATCAACGAGCTGCTCCAGATCTCGGGCACCCAGGACGGCAAGTACGCACTCGACATCGTCGAGGTCACGGACTTCACCGGCACCCCCATCGTCGGGCCTCCTCTCGGTGACTTCACCTGGGACCACCCGCTCGGCATCGCGCCCAACACCGCGGAGGACAACCTGGCCCGGCTGCTGCTCGGGCTGCGCACGTCGCTGCTGATCGCGGTGATCGCCACCATCGTCAGCACGGTCATCGGTGTCTGCGTCGGCCTGGTGGCCGGTTTCTCCCGCGGCTGGCTCGACCGGGTGATCTCGTTCGTGATCGACCTGTTCCTCTCGTTCCCGTTCCTGCTGGGCGCGCTCGCACTCGCGCCGATCATCGTCGACCGGTTCGGTTCCACCGCCGACTCGCTGGCTCAGGCACAGTTCTTCGCCCTGGTGGCGATCC
>CAVYLX010000022.1:0-31829 GCA_963769475.1 uncultured Actinomycetota bacterium
CGTGGACGCTTCAGGAATCCCCGGCTGGCCGGGGAAACCTGAACTTGTCGGGCAATGCATTGGCCCACAAGTTCAGATTTCCCCGGCTGACCGGGGAAATCTTCGCGGCCGGCTCAGGCGTCCCGACGGCGTACGACGGCGAACGCGAGCGCCAGGAGCACGGCGACCTCGATGGTGAAGACGCCGAAGCCTGCCCAGGGCTCCAACAGGTTGGGGTTGAAGGAGACCGGGGTGGCCAGCGCGCCGCCGGCGTTGCCGGGCATCAGCTTCTCCAGCCATTCACCGAGCGTGCCGGGCACGAGCATCACCATGTTGCCGAGCACCAGCATCAGCGCCAGCACCACCGAGACCGTGCCCGCGGTGTGCCGCAGCACGAAGCCGACGGCGACGGTGAAGAGGCCGATGCCGGCGAGGTAGAGCCCGCTGCCGTACATCGCTCGCAGCACATCGCCCTCCAGGGCCATGCCGATGCCCTCGCGATCGAGGAAGTAGTTGCCGCCGAAGTAGCCGACCAGGGCGGTGACGGTGCCGACCACGAAGAGGACACCCGCGACCAGGATCGCCTTCGCCGCCACGACCTTGCTGCGCGAGGGCACCGCCGCGAAGGAGCTGCGGATCATGCCGGTGCCGTACTCCGTGGTGACGGCCAGCGCGCCGAGGATCACCGCGCAGATCGGGGCGATCATCATGCCCCAGGTGATGAACGAGCCGGGTGACTCGTTGGCGCCCGGGCTGGCCAGCCAGTCGGCGTTCCCCCAGCACATCGCGATGGTCAGGCCGGCACCGAGGACGAAGATGGCGACGACGGTCCACCAGGTCGAGCGGACGGTGCGGAGCTTGACCCACTCCGCCTTGAGCACGTGCCCGAATCCCGGCCGTCGCTCGTCGGGTTGAGTCGCGGCGTCGGTCGCCGCGGGCTCGGTCATGGTGGTCATCGGGTGGCTCCTTCGAGCTGTGCGTGGTACTCGACGCTGTCGGCAGTGAGGGTCATGAAGGCGTCCTCGAGCGAGGACCGCACGAGGGTGAGCTCGTGCAGGGCGAGGCCACGCGCCGCGACGGCCTCACCGATGGTGGCGGCGTCGAGGCCGGTGACGTGGAGCTCGCCGCCGACCTTGTCGACGTCGCCGCCGCGGGCCTCCACCACGTTGGCCACGTCGACCAGCGCGGGCGCCCTGACCCGCACGAACGACGCGGCGTGGTCGGTCATGAAGTCCGCCATCGAGCAGTCGGCCAGGATCGAGCCGCGGCCGATCACGAGCAGGTGGTCGGCCATCAGCGCCATCTCCGACATCAGGTGGCTGGAGATGAAGACGGTGCGGCCCTCGTCGGCGAGCTGGCGCGCGAACGTGCGCACCCAGCGGATGCCTTCGGGGTCGAGTCCGTTGACCGGCTCGTCGAGTACGACGACGGGCGGGTCGCCGAGCATCGCGCCCGCGATGCCGAGGCGCTGGCCCATGCCGAGCGAGAAGCGGCCAGCCCGCTGGTCGGCGACCGTGGTCAGCCCGACCAGGTCGAGCACCTCGTCGATCCGGCGCGCCCCGATGCCGTTGCTAGCGGCCATCCAGCGCAGGTGGTTGCGCGCGGAGCGGCCGGGGTGGATGGCGTGGGCGTCGAGCAGAGCGCCGATCTCTCGCAGCGGCGCCCAGGAGTCGGCGTACCGGTGACCGTTGACGCTGACCGTGCCGGAGGTCGGGGCGTCGAGCCCCAGGATCATCCGCATGGTCGTGGACTTGCCGGCGCCGTTGGGGCCGAGGAAGCCGGTGACCCGGCCGGGCTCGACGACGAAGTCGATGCCGTCGACGGCGACCCGACTCTCCCCCTTCTCTCCGGCGAACTTCTTGGTGAGTGCGTTGGCGCGGATCATCGGAGCCCTCCGAGCCTCTGGGCAGTCGTGGTGGTCATAGCCAGCAGCCTGTCGCCGGAGGCCCCTTCGCCACATCGGGGAGCAGCCCTGAGCCGTCCCCGGGGTTCGACCCTGAGGGTCCCGGGGTCAGTGGTGGTGCGGGCGTTCGGCGTCGGCCTCGATGATGTCCTGCTCGAGCTCGGCGACAGCGTCCGGGTTGTTGTGGAAGCGGCGGTAGGAGTAGACGATCAGGACCAGGGCGATCAGGCCGGAGCCGATCTGGGTGATCGCCGTGGCGACGCCGCCGGGCAGCCACCAGCCGTCGGAGAGCGGCCACCAGTCGGGGGCCGGCGGGCTCCAGATCCACAGGAAACCGCACGCGATCAGCACCAGCGCGCCGAGCACCGACAGCGAGATCCTGAACCAGGTCTCGACGCCCTCAGCGGCACCCTTCAGCGCGCGGTACTTGATGGGGTCGAGGCGCCGCTCGGCCCACTCGTACTGCTGGGAGAGGATCGCGAGGCCGCCGAACAGCATCAGCAGGCCCGGGCCCGGCAGCACCAGCGCGGCGATCCCGCCGAGCACCAGCGTCCAGCCGGCGATCTCCAGCGCTATCCGCTTGGCCGCACCCTTCATGCCCTGACTCTCCCAGACGTTGGCAAACGACACCGAGTCAGAATCCGCCGAACTGCTCGACGTAGGCGCGGCCCTCGTCGCTCAGGTTGCCGTGGGCCTCGGCCACCTTCGCCCACCGCAGCGACATCTTCATGAACCGCAGCGGGTTGTAGATGTCCTCCTCGCGGCTGAACAGCCCGTCGCCGGCGTAGGTCATGATCGTCAGGTTCGACTCCTCATGCACGGAGCCGTCGCCCGGGTCGGGCATCAGGTTGCGCACCTCGCAGATCAGCCGCGAGGTCGCTACGTCGACCACCTGCCAGGCCAGCGGGAACCCGGTCATCACGCCGCCCGGGAACGTCGTCATCGTCCGCACCGACCACTCACGGATCTCGTCGCGACCCCGGAACGTGCCGAAAGCGTGCTCGACGTACTCGGCGTCCTCGGTGAAGCTCAGCGCGAAGTCGTCCCAGTTGCCGCTGCGGGCATGCTGCTCCACCCGGGCGTGCATGGCGGCGTACGCCGCGGTGATCTCCTCGGCGTTGAAGCTCGGCTCGCTGGTCACGCCAACATCCAACCAGCGAACTGCAACACGTTCTAGTCCTCTCCACCGGTCGGTCAAGCCTGGCGCAAAAGGGGTCCCACAACGGCCCGCGCCGGGCTACATTCGTCCGGTCGGGTGTGATCGCGCCCGTCTGGGGAGGGAGACCCATCGTGTTTCGTCATGCCATGAAATATCTGCTGGCACCGTGCGTGACCGTCGCGCTCGTCGTCAGCTTCGCGCCGGCCGGCGCCACCGCAGCCCCGGCCGCGCCCGCACCGGCAGCCGCCTCGGCAGCCGCACCCGACTGCTCGGCCGAGCGCGCCGCCCTGATGAAGGCTGTCAACGCCGCGAACAAGAAGATCGCCAAGCTCAACAAGGCCAAGCTCAAGGTGGCCAAGGCCCGCAAGGCGCTGCGCAAGGCCGACGGTGCCCGTCAGACCGCCAAGGCCGCCAAGAAGCTGAAGCAGGCAAAGGCAGCCAAGAAGAAGGCGAGCGTCGGCAAGAAGCGCGCCATGAAGCAGGTACGGCGGGCCGTCGCCCGCTACCAGGCCTGCCAGAAGGGCACCGACCCCGATCCCGACGCCTGGCCCGCTCCAGGCGCTCTGCGACGCCGGCCTGCCCCAGGCCATCTGCGACGCGCTCGACGGGCTCCCGCTCCCAGGTGGGACGGGCGGAGCCAGCCCGATCCAGCCGCTCTGCGACGCCGGCCTGCCCCAGGCCATCTGCGACGCGGCGACGGGGCTACCGCTGCCCGGCGGAGCCAGCCCGATCCAGCCGCTCTGCGACGCCGGCCTGCCTCAGGGCATCTGCGACGTGGCCTCCGGCTCGCTCGACGTGGGGTCGCTGCCGATCCCCGCCGGACTCCCGGGGCTAGGGGACTTCGCGTTCCCGGGCATCCCGGACGTGGCCGGTCTCGATCTCCTGATCGGGCTCCTGGCCCCCGTCACCGGCACCCTGCCGCTCGGGACGGTCTGCGGCGCCCTCGACATCCCGCTCGTCTGCGACCTCGTCGCCCCCTAAGGGCGGCGGCGGCACACCGCGCCGTCACCCCGTCCCTGGGTGGCGGCGTGGTGGTGTGCCCGAAATCTCCCTGGATTTGACCTACCGAAGCGCCTCACTCCATAATCTTTAGTTATTCAGTACATTACTGATAACACATCGACTATGTCGGGGCGTGGTGCGCGTCCCGAACTGCCGAAAGGTGCTTCGCCATGCGCAAGCTGCTCGTTCTCGGATTCGTGGGCCTGCTCGCCCAGCTCATCGACGGCTCGCTCGGGATGGCGTACGGCGTCACCTCGTCGACCATGCTGCTCGCTGCCGGCGTAGCTCCTGCCGCCGCGTCGGCCGCCGTCCACTTCTCCGAGATCGGCACGTCGCTGGTCTCCGGGTTCTCCCACCACAAGCTGGGCAACGTCGACTGGCGGACCGTCTCGATCCTGGCCGTGCCGGGCTTCGTCGGCGCGTTCGCGGGCGCGACGTTCCTGTCCAGCCTGCCGGCCGACACCGCCAAGCCGTGGGTGGCCGGCATCCTGCTGTCGCTCGGCATCTACGTCGTCTACCGCTTCCTGGTGCTGGGCGGCCGCCGGCCCACGTTCAAGAGCCGTCCGTCGGCCAGGTTCCTGATGCCGATGGGTCTCGTCGGCGGCACCCTCGACTCCATCGGTGGCGGCGGGTGGGGCCCGGTCGGCACCACCACGCTGCTCTCGTCGGGTCGCCTCGAGCCGCGCAAGGTGGTCGGCTCGATCGACACCTCGGAGTTCGTGGTCGCCGTCGGCGGCTCGCTCGGCTTCATCCTGGCCCTCGGTTCTCAGGGCATCGAGTGGTCCTATGCCCTCGCGCTGCTGGCCGGCGGTGTCATCGCGGCCCCGATCGCTGCCTGGCTGGTCAAGAAGCTCGCCGCCCGTGTGCTCGGCGTCGCGGCCGGCGGACTGATCATCCTCACCAACTCCAAGACCATCGCCGAGGCCCTCGGCGCGTCCGGCAACGCGGTCGGCGCCATCGCCGCGGTCGTCGGCGTGCTCTGGATCACCGGCATCGTCTGGGCGGTCAGGCAGGAGCGCAAGGTCGCGGCGGTCGACGAGCTCGACGAGTCCGTCCCCGTCACGGTCTGACCCACAATGGGCGGGTGACCACCCTCGACTTCGACACCCTGGTCGCCGAGCATCGGGGCGAGCTGTTCGCGCACTGCTACCGGATGCTCGGCTCTCCCCACGACGCCGAGGACGCGCTCCAGGAAGCGCTGCTCGGTGCCTGGAAGGGCTTCGCCGGGTTCGAGGGACGCAGCTCGGTGCGCACCTGGCTCTACACGATCGCCACCAACGCCTGCCTCAAGCACGTGAAGAAGCGGGTCACCACTCCCGACGTCGGTGCGGCGTTCACCCAGGTCGATGACCTCGGGGAGCCGGACCTCGATCGTCACTTCCTGGAGCCGTGGGCGACCGACCCGGAGGCGAGCTACCTCGAGCGCGAGAGCGTCGAGCTGGCGTACGTCGCCGCGCTGCAGCACCTGCCCGCCACCCAGCGTGCGGTGCTGATCCTGCGCGAGGTGCTCCAGCTCCCGGCGGCCGAGGTGGCCGACCTGCTCGAGACCACACCGGCGTCGGTCAACAGCGCGATGCAGCGAGCCCGGGCCACGATCGAAGCCCGGGTCAGCGGCCCCTCCCAGCAGTCGGAGCTCGCAGCGCTCGGCGACGAGGGCGTACGCCGCCTGGTCGACGAGTTCATGCAGGCCTGGGAGACCGCGGACGTCGACCGGATCAGCGCGGTGCTCGCCGACGACGTCCGGTTCACGATGCCGCCGCTGCCGGCCTGGTTCGACGGCCGCGAGATGGTGCTGCGCTTCATCACCGAGCGGCTGTTCGCGACCCCGTGGCGGCTCCACCCGACCACCATCAACGGTCAGCCCGGCTTCGCCTGCGAGCAGTACGCCGACGGCGCCTGGCGGCCCGGCTCGGTCACCGTTCTCAGCGTCCGCGACGGGCGGATCGGAGCCATCTCCGGCTATGTCGACCCAGCGATTGTCGGAAAGTTTCTGAGCGACCGATGAATCCGGGCTCGACCCGTCCTCTCAAGGGATAACAGCACAACACCAACGAGAGGAAATCCCATGCGCAAGCTGATCGTCACCAACATCGTCTCCCTCGACGGCTTCGTCGCCGGCCCCGGCAACGACGTGATGGCCCTGCCGATGGACCACGCGTTCAACGGGTCCAACGCCGAGCACATGCGGGCGGCCGACACCATCCTGTTCGGCGCCACGACCTATCGGGGGATGGTCGGCTTCTGGCCGAACGCTCTGGAGATGCCGGGCATCGACAAGGACACCGCCGAGATCGCGGCCATCTACCGCGACGGCATCGAGAAGGTCGTGGTCTCCGACTCCGTCACCGAGGAGGACACCGGCCCGTGGCGCGAATCCACCCGGATCGTCCGCCAGGCCGACGCGCACGCCGCGATCGCGGAGCTGAAGGAGGGCGACGGCGGCGACATCCTGACCTTCGGCAGCCCCACGCTCTGGAACGACCTGCTCGCCGCCGGCCTGGTCGACGAGGTGCACCTGATGGTGGGCCCGGTCGTGCTGGGCGACGGCTTGCCGGCCTTCGGGCCGGGGGCGACCGCGAGCGGCCTCCGCCTGACCGACGTACGCCGCTGGGAGGGCTCGGAGAACGTCCTGCTCAGCTACGCGGTCTGACGGGTCAGCAGAGGATCGGGAGCGGGCACGGTGGATCGACCGGGTTCACCGGCTGGCCACCACCGTTGCCGCCACCGGGCGGGTCGGCGACCATGCCCGGCACCACGTCGGACACCGCCGGAGCGTAGTAGCGCCAGAGCAGGCGGGCCATCGACGCGGTCAGGTGCGAGTTGTCGTGGTAGGTCCAGGCGCCGTCGATCTTGGCGAAGCAGGTGGTGGAGCTGCACAGGAAGTCGTTGACGTCGACCATCCGGTTGACGTGCACCGGGCGGGTGAGGTTCTCCAGCCACCGCTTGGTGGTGGCCTCCTTCCGGAAGGCCTGGCGCCGGGGGAAGTTACAGGCGTAGGGCTCCATCCGCTTGCACGGAGCGGGCTTCGCGGGCGCCCGGGCGACCTGGTGGACCACGTCGACGTCGACGCCCCACTGGCCCAGCTTCTTGAACAGCCGGGGTCCGCCCGCCTTGAAGATCTTGGCCTGGGCGTAGGGGTACTCCTTGCCCTTGCCAGGCTTCCGGCCCTTGTTGACCAGGACGAGGAGGCGTTCGTACATCTCCCAGTTGGCGGCCAGCACCAGCTTGAAGTCCTGGCTGCCGTTGGCCAGCTCCTGCACGGTGCGCAGGGCGAGCACGTTCGACGCGGCACAGCGGCCGATCTGGTAGCGGTTCTCCCACGACAGGTTCGGGTCCATCGGGGGGCAGCTGCCCATCAGGGAGCTGATCACGTTCACGTTGCGTCCCTTGGCGGCCCTCAGGAAGCCGGGGATCTGCATCCAGATGTGCGAGTCGCCCCACAGCATCAGGGTCGGCCGGTTCTTCTTGAACGGCGTGAGCTCGCAGATCAGCGCGTCGGCTGGCACCTCCTCCGCCGGCTTGGCGCACTTCACCGGTAGCCGGGTGTGGTCCTTGTCGGGGTCCACCGCCGAGGCCGGCTGGATGGACAGCAACGAGACGCTCAGGAAGGTGGCGAGCAGGAGGCCGAGGAGTCGTGTGGCACGCATGATGCGGCAATGCTGCCATGCAGTTTCAGGTCGCGTACCGAGCTTCCGAAAAACCGTGGTCATCGGGTGGTGCGCTCGGCGTAGGCCGTGGCCGCGGCGTGCACATCGCCGACGTACGCCGACGAGTGGTTGTAGGAGAAGACGCTGCCGGACCAGCCGCTCGAAGACGTCAGGTCGTTGCCGTCGGCGCACAGATACCGAGCCGCCGTGTACGCCGCATCGTCGATGTCGTTGGGATCGGCCGAGCCGTCGCCGTCACCGTCGGCGCCCCACTGCTCCCACGTGGATGGAATGAACTGCATCTGGCCGACCGCGTGGTCCCACTGCGGGTCACCGTGCCAGGCCGTGCTCTCGGTGGTGGCCTCGATCGCGGCGAACCCACCGCTGCCGTCGAGCGCCGGGCCGAGGATCGGCGTCGACGAGCGGCCGTCGGCGCCGAGCGTCCGGCCGCCGATGGTGCCGTGCTGCGACTCGATCCACCCGATGCCGGCCAGCGTCGTCCAGCCGACAGCACAGCTGTCGGGCGACCTCAGCATGGCCGTGGCGTAGGCCCGCAAGGCCGGCTCCGGCAGGCCGGCCCGTCGCGCCGTGCGGGTCAGCCAGGCGGAGTCGATCTGCGGCCCGTTGCTCGCCGCTCGAGCGGGCGCGGGTGCCGATGCCGGTGGAGGCTGCGCGGCCGGGGGCGTCAGTCCGGTCGGCGTGAGGTCGTTGACCGGCGGCCGCTCGTACACCTGGAACAGGAAGTGGACAGCCGCGGAGAGCGCAACCACAGCGACGAGCCAGACGGCAACTCGCCGCATCAGTCCTTCGACAACGCTTCCGCATCGTCGGCGGCGCGCTGCAGCGAGGGTGCGAAGTAGTCACCGAGCGTGCTGGAGAAGCTCGCGCTCAGGTGGTTGTTGTCGAAGTAGGTGAGCATGTCGCCGACGCGGGCCCGACAGAGACCGTCGTCGCAGAAGGCCTCGTTGACGTCGATGAAGTGGGGGGTGCCAGCCAGCTTCTTCATCTGCTCCCGGAGCCAGTCGCGGGCGACCTTGTCGACCGCCTCCGACTCCGCGCTCGCGATGTCACAGGAGTAGAAGTGGGCCAGCTGGGCCTCGCACAGCGGGGCGCTGCGCGGCACCTCGGCCACCGGAGCGATCACGTCGACCCCGACGCCGAGCTCCCCGAGCCGGTCGAACAGCGCCGCGTCGCCCTCTCGGAACAGCTTCGAGATGGCGTTCACGTACTTCTCGTGGCCGGGGTTGCCCCCACGCTCGATCAACAGGTTGATCCGGGGCCCGCCGAAGTAGATCTCCCAGCTGGCGCCCAGGAGCACCCGCAACGGGCGGCCGCGCTCGGCCAGGTCCTCGATGAAGCTGAGGGCCATCTGGTTGCCCTTCACGCAGTTGTTCAGCGGCATGTCCGCGGCATCGAACGGCGGGCAGCTGCCCTGGCTGAAGAGGACCAGGTTGACGTCGACGTCCTCGGCGGCCGCCTCGATCGCAGGGACGTACATCCAGGCGTGGGAGTCACCCCAGAGCACGACTGTGCCCCGGCTGTTCTCCTGGCCGTTGAGGCGGCAGAGCACCGGGCGCTGCGGGATCTTCTCCTCGTCGGTCGCGCACTCGTCGGGCAGGTCGGGGAAGTCGTTGAGCTGCTGGTTGACGGCCTCCCAGCGCGGGGAGTCGGCCTGGTCGTCGGCCACCACCAGCGACCCTGCCGCCAGCGCGGCCACCGTGGTCATCGAGAAGACGCCGGCCATCACCACCCGCTTCGGACCCCAGGTGTAGCCGCTCGGACGACCGCCGGAGCGGTTGTAGAAGATGCCCTCGACGTAGCGCCAGCTCAGGTAGGCGACGCCGAGCGCGATCATCACCAGGGTGACCCGCATCCAGAGCGGCGGCGGCGCCAGGTTGACGGCCTGGCCGAGCACCAGCAGCGGCCAGTGCCACAGATACCAGCCGTAGGAGAGCAGACCGAGCCCGACGAAGAGTCGGAATGACAGGAACTTCGTGATCAGGGTCGAGCTGCCGCAGCCGGCCCAGGTCATCAGGAACGCACCCATGCACGGGATCAGCGCCCAGTAGGAGGGATACCCCTCTGTCGGCAGCGGGTCGACGAGCGCGTAGACCACCAGCCCGCCGCCGACCAGCCCCATGATCTGCCGGGCGGCGAACGGAGCGGTGACCTTGGAGACGATCAGCGAGAGCGCGACCCCCAGTAAGAACTCGAAGGCCCGGGAGAACGGCAGGTAGTAGGCAGACTTGGGGTCGGAGGTGGCCCAGGTGATGGCGAGCCACAGGCTGGCCAGGAAGAGCGCGAGGCAGACGATCAGCAGCGTCGCCCGCACGTTGCTCCGGATCAGCTTGGCCACCAGCCAGGCCAGCAGGATCAGGAACGGCATGGCGACGTAGAACTGCTCCTCCACCGACAGCGACCAGGTGTGGAGCAGGACCCCGGTGCCGGGCGCGTGGCCGAAGTAGCTGACCTCTTGGTTCTGCCAGAAGAAGATGTTGGAGACGAAGCCCGCGGCGGCCGCGGCCGACTTGGCGGTCTCCTGCTGCGAGCCGGTCGGCGTGAGCAGGAACAGGCTGAGCAGCAGTACGCCGATCAGCATCGTGGCCTTGGCCGGGATCAGCCGCCGGGCGCGTCGGGCGTAGAAGGCGGACCACTTGATCCGGCCGTTCTTGTTGAACTCACCGAGCAGCAGGTTGGCGATGACGAAGCCGGAGACCACGAAGAACAGGTCGAGGCCGATGTAGGAGCCCTCGAATCCGGGTACGCCGGCGTGGAAACCCATCACCATGATGGCCGCGGTGCCGCGGATGCCGTCGATGTCGGGCCGGTAGTTCAGCCGGGTGGGCTTCGCGGGGGACTCGTCCGGGCGGGTGAGGGGGGCATCGGGAGCCGTCAGCAGACTCACGCCTGATCCCTCCCCATGTCGAAGTGGTGTTGAATTCCTGCCCGTGGGTCGGGCCGTGGGTCCCGAAAACCCCTGGTCAAGTATGCGACGTGCGGCCCGCCTGGGTGGCGCAATGGCTGCAATCCGGACGCGTCGTCATTGCTTCTTGGTGTAGCGCTCGGCCCGGCGCCGGAGCCGGTTCCACGACCCCGCGAGGCCCATCGCCTTGCGCACCTCGCGCAGGGTCAGCTCCGCCTCGTCGCGGGTGCGCTCGGTGCCGTCGACGATCAGCTTCTCGACGTAGCCGGTGCGCGACTCGTACTCGGCCCTCCGTTCGCGGATCGGGGTCAGGAACCGCTCCAGGGCTTCGAAGAGGGCGTCCTTGACCTCTACGTCGCCGACCGTGCCGGCCTGGTAGCGAGCGGTCAGCTCGGCCACCTCGTCGGCCCGGTCGTTGAAGATTCGGTGGTAGACGAACACCGGATTGGTCTCGGTCTCGCCGGGGATGTCCGCGCTGACCCGGTTCGGGTCGGTGAACATGCCCTTGACCTTGCGGCGCACGGTGGCCGTGTCGTCGGTGAGCAGGATCGCGTTGCCGATGCTCTTGCTCATCTTTCCCTGCCCGTCGGTGCCCACCAGGGTCGGCACCTCCCCGACCAGCGCCTCGGGCACGGGCAGGGTCTCGCCGTACTCGTGGTTGAAGCGGCGCGCGATCTCGCGGGTGATCTCGACGTGGGCGAGGTTGTCCTTGCCCACCGGCACCATCTGCGCGCGGACGCACAGGATGTCCGCGGCCTGCAGGATCGGGTAGCCGAGCAGCGCGAAGGGCATCTCGCTCTTGCCGGAGTCGCGGACCATGTCCTTCAGGCTCGGCAGGCGCTGCAGGTGCGGCACGGTGATCAGGCTCTGGAACAGCGTGTAGAGCTCGTGGATGCTGCCGCCGAGCCCGGACTGCAGGTAGAACGTCGCCTTCTCCGGGTCGATGCCGGCGCTGATCATGTCGAGCACGGCGTCGCGGGCGTTGTCACCGATGGCGTCGATCGCCTCGCGCGATGACCGCGTGGTCAGCATGTGCAGGTCGGCGATGATGAAGAAGCACTCGTAGTCGTGCTGCAGCCGCACGCGGTTCTCGATGGAGCCGACGTAGTGGCCGAGGTGGAGCTTGCCGGTGGGGCGATCGCCGGTGAGCATCCGCTTCCCGGTCACCTCATCGGTCACCGAACGCCCTTGAGCAGCTTGTCGACGGTCGGCACGAAGTACGACGACAGCCGCAGCGACATCTTGGCGCCGATGTGGCCGTGGTCGTAGTAGGTGTTGATCCCCTTGACGGTGCCCTGGCACACCCTCGCGCTGCACATGTAGTCGCTCTGCGAGGTGACCTTCGGGTTGCCGGGCACGCCGCGGATCCAGCGCTTGAGCTGCGCCCGGTTGAACGCCTCGTTGGCGATCACGACCGAGCGCGGCAGGGCGCAGCGGTAGGGCTCCATGCCGGCCGCGCACGGCCTCGGGTTGGCCGGCACGAACGGCGACTGGCCCACGATGTCGGCCGGGATGCCGAGCGCCGTGAGGGTGCGGAAGAGACGCGGGATGCCGGTGCGGGCCAGGTCTGCGACCCGCTGGTAGCCCTGGATGTTGTGGCCCTCGAACGGCACCTGGTCACCGTTGCGCCATACGTGCTCGTAGATCGCCCACGCGCCACCCACCACGACGCGGACGCGGCGATGCTGCCGGCTCGCGTTGGCCAGGTAGCGCATCGCCTTCATGCCCGTCTTCTGGCAGTTGTTGGCCTCGCGCCGCTCCTCGGGGGTGTCGAGCGCGGGGTCCATCGGCGGGCAGGCGCCGAAGATGAAGCCGACGAAGTTGACCTTGCGGTTGCCGATCGCGCGGCGGATCGCCGGGATCATCTGCCACGCGTGGGAGTCGCCCATCAGCACGATCGTGGGCGCACCCTTGATCCTGGGGTTGAGCTGGCACCTCTTCGGCGTGCGCGGGATCAGGTCCGCGACGCTGGCGCACTCCGGCGGCAGCACCGGGGTGTCCGGATGCTTCTCGGTCACGGCACGCGGCGCGAGTGGATCCGGGGTCGCGGACGCGGCGATAGCGGGCGCGACGGAAAACGTCAGCGCAAGGGCAAGGACGGCGAGGAGCGGGCGTGCTCCGGACAGGGAACGAGCCATGATGGCGTCATGCTCTCATCCGCGGACAACTCCGCGGAAAACGCGGCCCTGTCCCGGTCATGACAGAAGCCGTCGGACGGTGGGTGCGAAGTAGCTTCCGAGCAGCGCGGACAGGGACAGGCTGATGTGGGTGTCGTCGTACCACGCACTCGCGTTGCGGACCCGGCCCGGCGCAGCCGTAGCTGTCGCAGAAGAACTTGCTCGGCTCGATCAGCTGGGTGGGCCCGCGCAGGTGGGACATCAGGGACTTCAGGGCCTTGCGGTTGGCGGCGGCCTCGGGCAGCGCTGCGGCACGCGGCAGGTCGCACTCGTAGGGGTCCTCGGAGCGTGCG
The DNA here is from genome assembly GCA_963769475.1 of uncultured Actinomycetota bacterium. GTDB lineage: Bacteria > Actinomycetota > Actinomycetes > Propionibacteriales > Nocardioidaceae > Nocardioides. Next base: position 13,084 of record CAVYLX010000022.1, read on the forward strand.
CACGCCGGAGCGTTCTCGGGCACCGTCGGCATCTGGCCGACCACGTCGACCCGGGCTCCGGCCTTGCCGAGCACCCGGAACAGCCGGGGCAGCCCCACGGCGGCCAGCTGGGCCGCGCCGGCGATGCTCGGGCTGGTGTGCTCACGCCAGCCGGGCTCGTCGGGACCGAGCGGGTCGAGTGCGTAGCGGTAGAGCTCCCAGCCGCCGGCCAGGACCACCCGGATGTCGTGCTTCTTGGCCGTCGCGTTGGTGACGTAGGTCAGCGCCTTGTGGGCGGTCTGCCGGCAGGGACCGGCCGCGCGTACCTCGGCAGGTGTGTCCAGGCCGGGGTCCATCGGCGGGCACCCACCGAACAGGAACGCGACCAGGTTGATCCTGCGCTGGCCGATCGCCGCCTTGAGCGCCGGGATCAGCTGCCAGGCGTGCGAGTCACCCCAGAGCACCAGCGTCGGCGCTCCGGCGTAGTTGGGACCGAGCCGGCACTTCATCGGCCGGGCCAGGCACGCGTCGGGCACTCCGGGCACCTCGTCGGTCCGGGCGGACCCGATCGGCGCGTTGGTGTCAGGCCGGGCCTGGGCCGCAGTGCCGGTCATCAGGAGGGTCGCCACCAGGGCACAGGCGAGCGTCGCAAGCAGGCCACGGAGGGGGCCGAGAGGGAGAGACATGGTGGCAGGATTTTCTCACCTCCCGCCCGGCGGCGTGGGCGTAATAGGTTTCCTCGCGTGCATCTCATCGAGTTCGAGGGCAAACGCCCCACGGTCCACCCAGAGGCGTTCGTGGCCCCGACCGCAACTTTGATCGGCGACGTGACCGTCGAGAAGGGCGCCAGCGTCTGGTACGGCGCGGTGCTGCGGGCCGACATCTGCTCGATCGTGGTCCGGGAGGGCGCCAACGTGCAGGACAACTCGGTCATCCATGCGGGGCCGGACAACGTCGTCGAGATCGGCCCGGGTGCGACGGTGGCGCACAGCTGCGTGGTCCACGGCGCCGTGCTCGAGCGCCACGCGCTGCTCGGCAACAGCAGCACGATGCTCGACGGCTCCCGGCTCGGCGAGGGCTCCATGGTCGCCGCCGGGTCGCTGGTCAGCCCCGAGACGCAGCTCCCGCCAGGGGTCCTGGCCGCCGGCACTCCGGCCGTGGTCAAGAAGGAGATCGCCGGCACCGGCGCGGAGTTCTGGGTGCAGGCCAACCCGTCGTACTACGCCGACCTCGCGCAGCGGCACCGGCTGGGTGCTGGGCGGGTCGAGTCCACGTGACCACGTCGCGAAGACGGAGCCGGCTGGCACCCTTCGGTGCCCGGATCCTGGGCCCGAGCGACCAGACCGCCCGGGCACTGCGGATCCGAGTGCAGCTCCTGCTGACCGCCATGCTGGTGTCGACCAACGTGATCGGAGCGGGCCTGGTCTTCCTCATCTCCTACTTCGCGATCCCCGCTCCGAAGCCGACGACCGAGACCGTGGTCTCGTTGGCGATCGCAGTGCCGACGTACGTCGCCATCGCGGTGATCGTCGGCGCCCTGTTCGGCACTCAGCAGACCCTGCGGGCGCTGCGCTGGGCCACGAGCGGCCGCGAGCCCGACGAGAAAGAGCGGCAGCAGGCCCTCCGCGTGCCCTTCCGGCTGACCCAGATGCAGGTCCTGTTGTGGATGGGCGGCACCGTCGTCTTCACCCTGCTCTCCGTCCTGATCCAGCCCGAGCGAGCGGTCACCACGGGGCTGACGGTCGGCATCGCTGGGATGGTTGTGTCCGGGATTGCGTTCATGCTGACCGAGTTCGTGCTGCGACCGATCTCGGCCAGGGCGCTGGCCGGGGCGCCGGTCACCGAGCGGCCGCGGGGCGCGGGTGTGGCCGACCGCATGGTGATCTTCTGGTGCCTCGGCACGGCTGCACCGATCGTCGGGCTGGTGATCGCGGCGATCCTCTCCCTCACCACGGGCGACACCTCCCGCACCCGGCTGGCCGTGATCTGCCTGGTGATCGGCGGCGTCGTCCTCGTGTTCGGGCTCTTCACCTCGGTGCTCAACGCGCGCGCCGTGGTTGCTCCGGTCCTGTCCGTGCATAACGCCCTTCTCGACGTCGAGCGTGGTGAGCTGGATCGTGAGGTCGTCGTCTACGACGGCACCGAGCTCGGCCTGCTCCAGTCGGGGTTCAACCGGATGGTGGCGGGGCTCCGTGAGCGCGAGCACCTCCGCGACCTGTTCGGCCGACACGTCGGCAAGGAGGTCGCGGAGGCGGCGTCGGCCGGTGCGATCGAGCTCGGCGGCGAGGCACGGGTTGTCTCGGTGCTGTTCGTCGACCTGGTCGGCTCGACCACGTTCGCATCCGAGCGGTCACCGACCGAGGTCGTGGAGATGCTCAACCGGTTCTTCGCGATCGTGGTCGACGAGGTCGACCGTCGGCACGGGCTGGTCAACAAGTTCATCGGCGACGCGGTGCTGGCGATCTTCGGTGCTCCGGTCGAGCTGCCCGACCACGCCGCCGCCGCGCTGTCGGCCGCGCGGGTGATGGCGCGCCGCCTCGCCGAGGAGGTGCCCGACATCGAGGCCGGCATCGGCGTGGCCACGGGCGAGGTCGTCGCCGGCAACGTCGGCCACGCCAGCCGGTTCGAGTACACCGTGATCGGCGACGCCGTGAACGCCGCCGCCCGCCTCACCGAGCTCGCCAAGGACGTGCCCGGCCGCGTGCTCGTCTCCTACGCGTCGGTGGAGGCGTCCGGCGACGAGGCCCAGCAGTGGGACCGCCACGAGAGCATCACGCTGCGCGGGCGCAACGAGAAGACCGAGACCGCCGTACCTTCCTGAGAACTATTGCCTGCGTCAGTCAAGTAAATTACCATGGGCGGCATGCCCCGACTGGAAAACCTGCTCGGCGCCTGGTCGCTCACCGTCACCGACCGGATGACGGCGGTCGGCACGGCAGCCGGGCTCTCGGGCACCGACCAGGCGGCACTGGTCACCCTGCTCGCCTATCCCGACCGCCCCGTGTCGTGGCTGGGTGACGTGCTCGGCCTCACGAGCTCCGGTGCGACCCGGCTCGTCGACCGGTTGGTGTCGTCGGGCCGGGTCGGGCGTACGCCGGGCGACGACACCCGCCAGCGCCGGCTGCGGCTCACCCGGTCGGGGTCGGCCCTGGCCAAGAAGCTCGTGGATGCCCGCGGCGCCGTGCTCGCCGAAAGCCTGGCGGGTCTCGACACCACGGACCGCGACCGGCTCGAGGAGATCCTGGAGCGGCTGGTCGGCGCTTCGACGCCCGACCTCCTCCCGGCCATGCACTCCTGTCGCCTGTGTGACCGGACTGCCTGCCGCTCCGGCCACCAGCCCTGCCCGCTCGACCACACTCTCTCGGAGTCAGAGACCCATGCCTGAGGTAGCCCACCGCCACTCGACAGCCGCCGTGCTGGTGCCCGGCACCGCGATGATGGCGCTCACGTTCGGCCTGGCCCGCTACGGCTACGGGCTCCTGCTGCCGGAGATGCGCGCGGACCTCGGCATGAGCGCGAGCGCCGCCGGGCTGGTCTCCTCGGCGACGTACCTCTCCTACATGGTCGCGAACGTGCTGGTCGTGCAGGTGGTCGCGCGATGGGGGTCGCGGGTCGCCGTCGGCGGCGCAGCGGCGTTCGCGACGGTCGGCATGGCCACGATCGCCGTCGCCAACAGCGTCGTGCTGCTGGCCATCGGGGTGCTCGTCGCCGGAGCTGCCGCCGGACTGGCCTTTCCGCCGTACGCCGACATCGTGGACCGGCACGTCGAGGAGTCCCGGCGCGACCTGGTGTGGTCGACGATCAGCTCCGGCACCGGCTGGGGAGTCGCGCTCGCCGGCCCGATCGCGATCGTGGCGGGCGACCAGTGGCGGCTCGCGTGGGCCGGCTTCGTCGTGATCGCCGTGGTCACGGGTGTGGTCGCGACGCGGCTCGCACCTGCACACGAGTCCGAGCAGCTACGCCGGCCCCAGCTGAGCGTGAGCTGGTTCTTCTGCCCGAAGTCGCGGCCGCTGCTGATCTCGGCCGTGCTCGTCGGCGCCGGCAGCGCGGTGTGGTGGGCGTTCAGTGTCGACGCCATGCAGACCGCCGGGCTCGGCACGACCGCTGCCCGCGTGGTCTACGCCGTCTGTGGTGTTGCTCTGCTGCTCGGCTCGGTCAGCGGTCTCGCGTTCGCGCGGCTCGGGCTGCGGGCCGGCTACCTCGGCGCGGTCGTGCTGCTCGCCGCGTCGCTCGGCCTGCTGGCCGTCGCCACCTCCGAGCTCGCCTGGGCGCTGGTGGCCGCGATCCTCTTCGGCGCGTTCTACGCCTCGGTCATCGCCGCGCACGGCATCTGGTCCGCCCGCGTCTTCACCGGACATCCCGCGGCCGGGCTCGCGGCGGTCAGCGCGGCGCTGACGATCGGCACCCTGGTGGGCCCGCCCTTGGCCGGCCTGGCGATCCAGCTGGACGGCCACGGACTCGCCCTCATCGGCGCCGCGGTCGCGACGGTCGCCGCCGTGCCGTTCTGCCCGCCGTCGGAGCGCCGCCGTGAGGTGCTCGCCGTCCACGACCAGCACTGCGAGGCGGCACCGGTGCGAGCGTAATGGATCGGTCATCCTGCCGTGCTTGTGCAAGGCGCAGGGCAGGAGGAACCTCAATCTCAGGCTCGTTCGACTCCCGCACGGCCGAGACAGAGGAAGAACCCATGTCCGACAAGCAGAGCATCGACACCCCGCACGAGATCCGCCCGTTCCAGGACCACGGCCACATGGACGTGGTCACCCTAGGTGACTTCACCCTCGGCCGCGGCGTCTTCGAGGCCGGCTGGCGCTGGTCCAACGACGTCAAGCCGATCGCCGGCACCGACTCCTGCCAGGTCCACCACACCGGGTTCTGCGTGTCCGGGCAGATGACCATCCGGTCCGACAGCGGCGAGGAGATGACGATCGGCCCCGGCGACGTGGTGGTCATCGACCCCGGCCACGACGCGTGGACGGTGGGCGACGAGGCCTGCGTGCTGCTGGACAGCGGCGTGGCGGCGTACGCCAAGCCGAGCTGAGATCAGCCCCGGCGGCGGCGCAGCTCGGCGTTGATGGCGGGCACCACTTCGTGCAGGTCGCCGATCACGGCGTAGTGGGCCTTGGTGACCATGGGCGCGTCGGCGTCGGTGTTGATGGCCAGGATCGTCTTCGCGCTGGAGCAGCCGGCCCAGTGCTGGATGGCGCCGGAGATGCCGCAGGGGATGTAGAGCTCGGGCGAGATCCGGCTGCCGGTCTGGCCGACCTGCTCGTGGTGTGGCCGCCAGCCGAGGCTGGTGACGACGCGGCTGACGCCGAGTGACCCCTCGAGGAGCTCGGTGAGCTCGAGCAGGTCGGAGAAGCCGGCGGAGCTGCCGGCTCCGCGGCCGGCGCCGATGACGACCCGGGCCGACTTGAGGCTGCCGGAGAGGTCCGGCTCGGGTGGCTCGGCGGATACGACGCGGGCAACAAGATCAGCATCGGCCACGGCCGGCTGGGTCTCGACCAGCGTGGCCGGGCCAGGCGTCTCGGCAGGCACCGCTTCCACTGCGTGGCCGGCGACGGTGAACACCGCCGGGCGCTCGTCGAGCACCATCTCCTCCAGCACCGATCCGCCAACGACCTGACGGGTGACCGCAAACGGGGCGAGCCCGCCGAACGCCACGACATTCGCTGCCATCGCGACGCCGGTGCGGGCGGCCAGGTGGGCCAGCACCTCCATGCCGCGCGGGGTGCCGGCCGCGGTGACGACCACCGAGCCCTTGGCGTCGCGCACCGACTGGACGGCACTCGCCCAGGCCGCGCCGCCGTAGGCATCGAACGCGTCGCCGGTGGCGTGGTGCACCTCGCGGACGCCGTACGCAGCCAGCTGCTCTAGCAGCGAGTCGACCCCGCCCGGCACGTCGCCGACGACGACGGCATCGATGGGCACGCCTCCCCCGGCAGCCGACAGGTTGCGGGCGAACGTGATCGTCTCGCGCGACACCTCGACCGCTCCGGAAGCGTCGGTCTCCACCAGCACCAGGATCATCGCGACAACACCCCCAGCCGCTCGAAGAGGTCGACGACGGCAGGCGCGGCTTCGGCACCCTTGCCCAGGATCTGTACGTCGCTCGGTTGCGGCGGCGGTAGGGACAGCCGGACCCGCTTGGGCCCGGCGGGCTCCGCGGCCGGCGTGCGCTGCTCGATCTCGACCTTCTTCGCCTTCATCCGGCCGGGCACGGTGGGATAGCGCGGCTCTACGCCGCCCTCGAGCACCGTGACGACTGCGGGCAGCGGCACGCGGTAGGTCTCGTGCCCGTCGGGGCCGGCCACGCTGGCGACCACCGCGCCGTCCTCGACGGCGACCTTGGCTGCGCCGTTGACGACCGGCCAGCCGAGCTCGTAGGCCAGCCGGATGCCGACCTGGAAGTCACCGCTGTCGGCGGCGTCGTTGCCGAGCAGCACCAGGTCGGGAGAGCCGTCCCGGACGACAGCCGCGATCTCGCGCGCGACGTCGGCCGGTCCGAAGAGCGTCGAGTCGGCCTCGACGTGGGTGGCGGCGGTGCAGCCGACGGCCAGGGCCGAGCGCAGTTGTTCGACGGCGTCGGCGTCGCCCAGGGTCATCACGCTCGCGGTGCCCTCGGTCGCCGTAGCGACCTGGACCGCGAGCTCGACGGCGCACTCCTCGTGGTTGCTGACCGTGAAGCCGGCGAAACGACCGTCGACGGACTGGCCGTCGTCGGTCAGCACCACCTCTCCGGACGAGTCGACGACCCGCTTCACGCAGACCAGGACACTGGTCATTCGGGGCCCCCGCGGCGTTGTTCGGCGGAGGAGCGCAGCGGGGGAGGCGAAGAACGTCGTGGGGTGTTCATCTGATGCGCGCGTTCTCGGGGTCGAGCAACGGCGTCGCGTCGACGGAGCCGACGGTCACGGGATAGAGCTCCTCCATGTAGGAGACGGCGAGCTCGGTGCCGATCACCGCCTGGTCGGGCGGCAGGTAGGCCAGCAGCACGTGCTTGCCCAGCGTCGGCGCCGAGCCCGCGGTCGTGACGTAGGGGTGGTGGCCGTGCCCGTCGGTCAGGGTGCCGCCTTCGCGGGTCAGGATCGGCTCGCCGCCGAGCATGTACCGCTTCACCCCGGACGCCGACGTGTGGTCGTCCACGGTCAGCGTGCACAGCACGGCCGCGGGCGCCTGTTCGCGCTGCGCCAGGTAAGCCTCCTTGCCGACGAAGTCGGCCGCCTTGACCTTGGGCCGCTGCATGCCGGCCTCGATGATGCTGCGCTCCGCGTCGAGCTCGTAGCCGAACGCCCGGTAGCCCTTCTCGATCCGGCCGGTCGTGCCGTAGACGCCGATGCCGACCGGCACGGCTCCGTGCGGCGCGCCCGCGTCGAGCAACGTGTCCCAGACTCCGGCCGCGTCACCGAACGGCACGTAGAGCTCCCAGCCGAGCTCGCCGACGTAAGAGATGCGAGAGGCGAGCACGGTGGTGCCACCCACAGAGATCTCGCGGCAGGTCAGGAACCCGAAGCCCTCATCGGACACGTCGTCGGAGGTGAGCGAGGCCAGGATGTCGCGCGCCTTCGGACCCCAGAGGCCGATCGTGGACACGTCGTCGGTGACGTCGGTGAGGTAGGTGCCGTCGCCGGGCAGCTGGTCGGTGAACGTCTTGCGGTCGGCCATGCCGTGCGCCCCACCGGTGACCACCCGGAAGTGGTCGTCGCCGAGCCGCATCACGGTGAGGTCGGAGAGGAACCCGCCGGCCGCGTTGAGCACCGGCGTGTAGATGACCTTGCCGACGGCGACGTCGCACTGCGCGACGCAGGTGCGCTGCACGGTGTCGAGGGCGCCGACCCCGACGATGTCGAAGATCGAGAACGCACTCAGGTCGATCACGCCGGCGGCCTCGCGCATCCGCAGGTGCTCGGCGTTGATGATCGGGCTCCACCAGCGCGAGTCCCACTCGTGCTCGCGCGGCATCACCCGGTCGCCGTACTCCTCGAGGAGGCCGGCGTTGGACTCGTACCAGTGCGGCCGCTCCCAGCCGGCGGTCTCGAAGAAGAACGCGCCGAGCTTCTTCTGCGAGTCGTGCATCGGGGCCAGCCGCTGGTCGCGGTCGGACTCGTACTGCTCGGCCGGGTGGATGATCCCGTAGGTCTTGATGAACGACTCGGTGGTGCGCAGCCGGGTGTGCTCGCGGCGCTGCTGGTGCGGGTGGAACCGCGCGATGTCGCTGTGGTGGATGTCGATCTCGGAGTGGCCGTGGGTCATCCACTCGGCGACCGCGCGGCCGACGCCGGGGCCCTCCTTGATCCACACCGCGGCTGCGGTCCAGAGGCCCTTCACGTGGCTCTCGCCCAGGATCGGGGCGCCGTCGCAGGTCAGCGACAGCAGGCCGTTGATGGCGTAGCGCATCTCCGCGCCCTCGGCCCCGAGCAGCTCCGGCATCAGCTCGTAGGCCTGCTCGAGCTGCGGGTCGAAGTCGTCAGACGTGAACGGCATCTCGGTCGGCGACAGCTTCGCCTGCTCGATCGAGGGGATGTCCTCCGGCTCGTGCAGGATCGCGCGGTGCGCGTAGGAGCCGACCTCCATGTCGGCACCGTGCTGGCGCTCGTAGCAGAACGTGTCCATGTCGCGGACGATCGGGATCGAGATCTCGCCCTCGAGGTCGACCAGCTGCGGGCACGGGCCGACGCTGATCATCTGGTGTACGGCGGGGGTGAGCGGGATGCTGACGCCGGCCATGTCGCCGAGCTTCGGGCTCCACACGCCCGCGGCGATGACGACGTACTCGGTCTCGATGTCGCCGCCGTCGGTGCGCACTCGCTTGATGCGGCCCTCCTCGACGTCCAGGCCGATGACCTCGACGGTCGGTACGACGGTGAGCGCACCCGACTCCATGGCGCGCTCGCGCATGATCGTGCCCGCGCGCAGCGAGTCGACGACGCCGACGCCCGGCGTCCAGAACGCGCCGATGAACTGGTCGGTCTCGATGAACGGGACCTTCTCCTTCACGAACTCCGGCGAGACCAGCTCGGCCTCGATGCCCCACGCCTTCGCGCTGGACATCCGGCGCCGCAGCTCCTCCATCCGCTCCTCGGTGCGCGCGATCTCGAACCCACCGGACTGCGTGAAGACGCCCATCTCCTGGTACTGCTCGACCGAGTCGAGCGTCAGATCGGTGATCTCGCGCGAGTGGTCAACGGTGAAGATGAAGTTGGAGGCGTGACCGGTCGAGCCGCCCGGGTTGGGCAGGGCTCCCTTGTCGATCTGCACGATGTCGCGCCAGCCCAGCCGGGCCAGGTGGTCGACGAGGCTGTTGCCAACGATGCCGGCGCCGATGACGACGACGCCTGCCGTGGCGGGAACGGTGGCCATGGGCAATTCCTCCGGTGGTCGAGCTTGTCGAGCCTGTTGCGTTATACGCAACATGTCGCACGATACGAGACAACTCTAGAATCACCCGCGCCCGGCCGGGTGTCAATCCCCGACCGGGCGCGAGCGTGGTGCAGTTGCTGCCTAGACGGTCAGCCGAGCCACTCCTCGACCTTGTCCGGGTTGTCCGCGATCCACTTCTCAGCGGCCGCGTCGGGATCCATCCCGTCCTCGGCGATGTACTTCGAGACCTCGTTCTGGTCCTCGTTGGTCCAGTTGAAGTTCTTGACCAGGTCGACCGCGGGCGAGTCCGACTCGGCGAACTCCGTCGAGATCAGCTTGTTCAGCGCGTACGGCGGGTAGTCGCAGTCGACCTTCGCGGCGTCGGCGTCACAGCCTTCCTCGTAGGGCGGCAGCTCGACCCGCTGGAGGTCCAGCTCGTTGAAGAACCACTGCGGCTCGTAGAAGTAGGCCAGCAGCGGGGTCTTGTTCTCCTCGGCACTGCGGAAGCTCTGGATGAGCGCCGCCTCGCTGCCGCCGACCACGACCTGGAAGTCGAGACCCAGGTTCTTCACCAGGGCTTCGTCGTTGGTGACGTACGACGGGTCGCCGTCGAGCAGCTGACCCTTGCCACCGGACTCGGAGGTCTCGAACATGTCGGCGTACTTGTTGAGGTTCTCCCAGTTGGTGATGTCCGGGTACTCCTCCACCATCCACGGCGGGACGTACCAGCCGATGATGCCGTCGCCGCCAGTCAGACCGGCGTCCTGCACCGAGCCCTGCTCATCGATGTACTTCGCGACGAGGTCGGCGTGGCCCCAGTTCTCCACGATGGTGTCGATGGAACCGTCGGCCATGCCTTGCCAGCCGACCTCTTCCTTCACCTCGGGGTAGCTCACCGTGCAGCCGAGCTCCTGCTCGGCGACAACACCGATCACGTGCGCGTTGGAGACGTACCCCGTCCAGGGGTTGATGGCGATGTTCAGCTCACCACAGTCGGCGGCCCCCTCCGGCGCCTCGTTGTCCTCGATGCCGCCTCCGCTTCCGCAGGCGCCGAGGGCGAGGCCCACGACGGAGACGACGGCGAGGTGCCGGGTGAGGCGTAGTCCTCGTGCCATGCTTCTTCCTTTCCTCGCTCCGCGGCGATCCGCGGAGTCTGCTTTGTCTCTCATCTCACCGACCGAAGCGCGCGGCGGTGTACCGCGCGGTCCGGTCGAGCATGATCCCGAGCGCGGCGATGGCGATGCCGGCCGCGAGTCCCTTTCCGAAGAGCTGGTCCTGGGAGAATCCAGAGACCACGATGTAGCCGAGGCTGCCGCCGCCGACCAGGCCGCCGATGACGACCATCGACAGCACGTAGAGCAGGCCCTGGTTGGTGGCCAGCACCAGCGACTCGCGGGCCATCGGCAGCTGCACCTTCGTGATCATCTGCCACGTGGTGCTGCCGGAGGCGCGGGCAGCTTCCACCGTCGTCGGCGAGACCCCACGGATGCCGTCGGCGACCAGCTTGGTCGCGATCGGGAAGGCGTACGCCACGGCTGCCGCGATGGCGGTGAACCGGCTGGGCTGGAACAGTGCCAAGGCCGGTACGAGGTAGACGAACGGCGGGATCACCTGGAAGGCGTCCAGGAACGGTCTGATCGCCAGGTCGGCGCGGCGGTTGCGGCCCATGGCCACGCCGAGGACGACCGCGAGCAGCATCACCAGGACGGTCGCGATCAACGTCATGGCCAGGGTGATCATGGCGTCGTGCCAGAGGCCGGTCCAGAAGATGACGGCCAGGCAGACCGCAGAGATCGCGGCCGGCTGCCAGCCACCCAGGACATACGCGACGGTCAGCAGGACCAGCGCCATCACCCACCACGGGGACTCGGACAAGAGGTCCTGGAGCGGGTTGATGGTCCACTCGGTGACCTGGTCCTTGACGGCGGTCGTGACCGAGTCGATCCCGCCGATGAACCAGTTGGTGAACTCGTTGAGGTAGCGGGTCAGCTCGACGCCGCTGACGTACTTCAGGACCGGGGTCTCGCTGACGTCGGGGAACTCCGCGAAGTTGATGTCGTAGCGGGAGAGCCAGACGAAGAAGGCCACCGGGATCAGCAGCAGCCCCTGGAGCAGCCACCGGCCCGCTTTGGTCAGCCGTGGCAGGCGCTGGCCCTTGCCGGCGTCCTCGGTGGCCCACCGCGGCAGCCGCTCCAGCGCAACCCCTGCCAGCATCACGCTCATGCCGCTCGCCGAGCCCACGTCGGTGCGCCCGGTCGAACGCTCGCTGGCGGCGGTAGTGGTGCGGTCGAGCATGATCGCCGTGACCACGATCGCCAAGCCGGCCACCGAGGCAGCACCGACGTTCAGCGTCTGCAGGGCCGTGACCACGGCCTTGCCCGTGCCGGGCCCGTTGACCAGGGCGGCGATGGTGGCCATCGAGAGAGCGGCCATCATCGACTGGTTGATGCCCACCACGATGGTGCGCCGGGCCATCGGGAGCTGCACCTGGCGCAACATCTGGCGCTGGGTCAGGCCCATCGAGCGGGCCGCCTCGACGGTGGTGGGGGAGACCGACTTGATGCCGTGCTCCGTGATCCGAACGAGTGGCGGCAGTGCGTAGATGAACGTCAGCACCAGCGCACCGGCCGGCCCGATGCCGAAGAACAGCGCCATCGGTGCGAGGTAGCAGAACGGCGGCAGCGTCTGCATCACGTCCAGCACCGGGGTCACCGCGGCGGAGACCGACTTCTTGCGGGCCATCAGGATGCCGATCGGGAGACCGATCAGGATGCAGAAGACCACGGTCATCAGGGTGACGATCAGCAGGTCGATGCTGATCTCCCAGAGCCCGAAGACGCCGAACGTCAGCATCGACAGGGTGACCAGGATGGTGGACCGGATCCCAGCGAGCACGTACGTCACGAAGGCCGCGATGGCGACCAGCCCGATCCAGCCGATCTCGGGCACCGGCCGGGGCAGCGCCGCGACGCTGACCAGCTCCTGCGCGGACTCGAAGGCCCAGTTGAGGAAGTCGCCGACCGCGCCGAGCACGCCGCCGAAGAACCAGTGGTCCTTGCCCTCGAGCTGCACCCAGTCGCGGGCCTCGTTGAGCTTGCGGTGCAGGCCGGTGGTGTCCTGGAAGCCGATCGCCCGGGTGTTCTCCCCCTTGAGCGCGAAGAAGAGGACCAGCCAGCCGACCAGGATGCCGAGCAGCTTGAACCCGGTGTGCCGGTTGCGTGCTGCGGCGATGTGCGGCTGCTCCTCCTTGCTCGCTGGCCGTTCGGTCGGTGCCGGCGGCCCCGACGGCGGCAGGGTGTCGGTGGTCATCTCGCGTCTTCCTCCGCGACCACGACCCGGAGGATGTCCTCGTCGTCGACGACCCCGACGATGGTCTCGCCGTCGGCGACCCGGCACGGCCCGCGGTTGTCGAGCACCGCCCGGGCTGCGTCTCGGACGATCTGGTTGGACTGCAGCACCGGCCCGTTCATGGAGTCCGAACCCTCGGGGTCGCGCATCACCCACTTCAGGGTCAGCACGTGTGACCTCGGCACGTCGCTGACGAAGTCCTTCACGTAGTCGTCGGCCGGCGCAGCAACCACCTCGTCGGGCGTGCCGACCTGGACGATCTCGCCGTCGCGCATGATCAGGATCCGGTCGCCGAGCTTCAGTGCCTCTGCCAGGTCGTGGGTGATGAAGATCATCGTCTTGCCGACCTCTTTGTGCAGCCGGATCACTTCGTTCTGCATGTCCCGACGGATCAGCGGGTCGAGTGCGGAGAACGGCTCGTCGAACATCATGATGTCGGGGTCGGCGGCCAGGGCCCGGGCGAGGCCGACCCGCTGCTGCATGCCCCCCGAGAGCTGGTCGGGGAAGTTGTTCTCGTAGCCGGAGAGGCCGACCAGGTCGACCATCTCCTGGGCCCGGGCGCGGCGCTGGCCCTTGCTCTCGCCACGCACCTCGAGCCCGAACGCGATGTTGTCGACGACCTTGCGGTGCGGCAGCAGACCGAAGTGCTGGAACACCATCGAGACCTTCTGCCGCCGGGTGTCGAGCAGCGCCTTGTCGTTCATGGCGGTGATGTCGTCGCCGTACAGCTGCACCGTGCCAGCCGTGGGCTCGATCAGCCGGGTCAGCAGCCGCACGAGTGTGGACTTCCCGGAGCCGGAGAGCCCCATGACCACGAACACCTCGCCGGGCGCGACGTCGAACGAGACGTCCCTGATGCCGACCACGTGGCCGGTCTTCTCCTGCAGCTCCTTGCGGGAGAGCTGAGCGTCACTGCTCTTCATGATCTTGTCCGCGCGCGGCCCGAAGATCTTCCAGAGGCCTTCGACGTGGACTGCCGGCTGCTCGGTCGTGCTCATGCGTTGTCCTCACGGTTGCGGCTGTCGCCGGGTGGGTACAGCGGAGTTCCGTCCCGATAGCGGTAGTACGGCACATCGGCCGGGGGGAGGGGGGTGTTTCCGGCAATGAGGTCGGCGGCCTTCTCGGCGACCATCATCACGGGGGCGTAGATGTTGCCGTTGGTGACGAACGGGAAGACCGAGGCGTCGACGACGCGCAGGCCCTCGGTGCCGTGCACCTTCATCGTGGCGGGATCGACCACCGACATCTCGTCGACGCCCATCTTCGCGGTGCACGACGGGTGCAGCGCCGTCTCGGCGTCGGCGCGGACCCACTCGAGGATCTCCTCGTCGGTCTCCACCGACGGCCCCGGCGAGAGCTCGCCGTCGTTGTAGTCGGCGAACGCCGGCTGGTTGAGGATGTCGCGGGCGACCCGGATCGCCTCGACCCACTCCTTGCGGTCGTTGGCGGTCGACAGGTAGTTGAACCGCATCGACGGATGCTCGCGCGGGTCGCGCGACTTGATCCGGACGTAGCCACGGGTGTCGGCGTACATCGGCCCGATGTGCACCTGGTAGCCGTGGCCCTTGGTGGGCGCCGAGCCGTCGTAGCGGATGGCGACCGGCAGGAAGTGGAACATCAGGTTGGGGTAGTCGACCTGCTCGTTGCTGCGCGCGAAGCCGCCGCCCTCGAAGTGGTTGGTGGCGCCGAGCCCGCGGCGGAAGAACAGCCAGTCGACGGCGATCTTCGGCCGCATCCGCCAGCGCAGGCCGGGCGCGATCGAGACCGGCTGCTTGGAGGCGTACTGGATGTAGACCTCGAGGTGGTCCTGGAGGTTCTCGCCGACGCCCGGCGAGTGGTGTACGACGTCGATGCCGTGCTGCGCGAGCAGCGCCTGGTCCCCTACACCGGAGAGCTGGAGCAACTGGGGGGTGTTGATCGCGCCGCCGCAGAGGATCACCTCGCCGGCCTCGACACTGCGCTTGCCGCGACCGGTGCGCTGGTAGTCGACGCCGACCGCCCGCTTGCCCTGGAACCGGACGCCGGTGACGAAGGCCGAGGTCTCGACGCGCAGGTTCTTCCGGTCGCGCACCGGGTGCAGGTAGGCCCGCGCCGCGGAGAGGCGGCGGCCGCGGTAGACGTTGCGGTCGAACTTCGCGAAGCCCTCCTGGCGGTAGCCGTTGACGTCGTCGGTGAGCGGATAGCCGGCCTCGGTCGCGGCCCGGAAGAACGCGTCGAACAGCGGGTTCGTGGCCGGGCCGCGCTCGAGCTTCAGCGGCCCGTCGCCGCCGCGCCACTCGTCGGCGCCGGCCAGGCAGTTCTCCATCTTCTTGAAGTAGGGCAGGCAGTGGAGGTAGTCCCACTCCTCCATCCCCGGCTCGCCGGCCCAGCGCTCGTAGTCGAGCGGGTTGCCGCGCTGGAAGATCATCCCGTTGATGCTGCTGGACCCGCCGAGCACCTTGCCGCGGGCGTGGAAGACCCGGCGGCCACCCAGGTCCGGCTCGGGGTCGGTCTCGTACTTCCAGTCGTAGAGCCGGTTGCCGATCGGGAACGGCAGCGCAGCCGGCATGTGCACCAGCGGGTCGATCTTCCAGTCGGAGTGGCCGGCCTCGAGCACGAGCACACTGGTGCCCGGATCGGCCGAGAGCCGGTTGGCGAGGGCGCATCCGGCCGAGCCGCCGCCCACGATCACCACGTCGTACCGATTCGCACTCATGACGCCTGCCCCATCAATCCCACTCAGCCCGCGAACCAGCGTTGCTCGGCCGGTCGGACGTTGTGCCAGACGTGCTTGGTCTCGCGGTACTCGTCGAGGCCGGCCTGCCCGAGCTCGCGCCCGACGCCCGACTGTTTGTAGCCGCCCCACTCGGCCTGCGGCACGTACGGGTGGTAGTCGTTGATCCAGACCGTGCCCATCCGCAGCCGGGACGCGACGCGTTGGCCCTTGCCGGCGTCCTGGGTCCAGACGGCGCCGGCCAGCCCGTAGATGCTGTCGTTGGCGATGGCGACCGCTTCGTCCTCGCTGGCGAACGTCTCGATCGTGAGCACCGGGCCGAACGACTCGTCCTGGGTCACCGACATCGAGCTGGTGCAGCGGTCGAGCACGGTCGGCAGGTAGTAGAAGCCGTCGGCAAGCGCAGGGTCGTCGGGCCGCTTGCCACCACAACGGAGTACGGCGCCCTCGGCGAGTCCGGCGGCGACGTACGCCTCCACCTTGTCGCGGTGGGCGGCGCTGGTCAGCGGGCCGGTCTCGGCCTTCTCGTCGAACGGCCCGCCGAGCCGGATCCGCTCGCGCCCGCTCGACCAGGGCGTCGACGAACTCGTCGTGGATCGACTCCTCGACGACCAGCCGGGCGCCCGCCGAGCAGACCTGGCCGGAGTGCAGGAAGACAGCGGTGAGTGCGTAGTCGAGCGCGACCTCGCGGTCGGCGTCGGCGAACACGATGTTGGGGTTCTTGCCGCCGAGCTCGAGGGCGACCTTCTTGACCGTGCCGGCGGCCGCGGCCATCAGCGCCTTGCCGGTCGCGAGCCCGCCGGTGAACGACACCAGGTCGACGCGCGGGTCCTCGGAGAGGGGCGGGCCGGCTGCCGCTCCGGCGCCGAGCACGAGGTTGCCGACGCCCGCAGGCAGTCCGGCCTCCTCGAGCAGCTTCATCAGGTGGATGGCCGTGTGCGGCGTGAGCTCGCTGGGCTTGAGCACGAACGTGTTGCCCGCGGCCAGGCAGGGCGCGACCTTCCAGGAGACCTGGAGGAGCGGGTAGTTCCACGGGGTGACCAGGGCGCAGACGCCGATCGGCTCGTGCACGATCCGGCTGACCACGTCGGCGTTGCCGGTGTCGACCATCCGGCCGGCGTCCTCGGCGGCGACCCGGCCGTAGTGGCGGAAGACCGAGACGATGTCGTCGATGTCGTACTCCGACTCGACCAGGCGCTTGCCGGTGTCGAGCGACTCCATCCGGGCCAGGTCGGCCTTGTCGCGCTCCAGCAGGTCGGCGACTTTGGCCAGCAGGTCACCGCGCTCGCGCGCGGACGTGTGCGGCCAAGGTCCGTCATGGAAGGCGCGGTGCGCGGCGGCGATGGCGGCTTCGGTGTCCTCGACCCCAGCTTCGTCGAGCTCGGCGACGAGGCTCCCGTCGGCCGGGCAGCGGATCTCGCGGCGTCCTCCTGCGCGGGCGGCAACCCACTCGCCATCGACGTACAGATCCGGCACGGTCCGCTCACCCTCTGCTCGAGTTGTTGCGCATCACGCAACCAAGCGCTTCCACCGCAACCCGGTTGTGCCCTTGAGAATGCTGCGGACCGGTCCTCGCGTCAAGGACCAGCGGGGCTCCGTGACCTAACGTTGACCCCATCCGAGGCGGTGCGAGACCTCCAGCGCCGCCTCCACGAGCTGGGCGACGACCTCTTCCACGCGGTCCTCGGTGAGCCGGAAGGTCGGCCCCGAGACGCTCATCGATGCGACCACGTCACCGTGTGCGTTGCGGATCGGCGCGGCCGCAGCCGTGAGTCCCACCTCGAGCTCGTCGACGGCCAGGGCGTAGCCCTGCTCGCGGACCAGGGCGAGCTCCTCGCGGAGCTTGGACTTCTTGGTGATCGTCAGCGGCGTGTACGGCGACAGCTTGCCGAGGAGCTCGTCGAGCGCCTTCTGGTCCAGCCCGCTGAGCAGCACCTTGCCGTTGCTGGTGGCGTGCAACGGGATGTGCTGGCCCACCCAGTTGTGCGGCTGCAGCGCCGACGAACCGGCCACCTGGTCGAGATACAGGGCCGAGCTCTCCGACAGCACCGCGATGTTGACGGTCTCGCCGGTGTCGGAGGCCAGCTGCCGGCAGAGCGACCTGGCCTCCTGGACGACGTCGAGGCGGGCGCTGGTGGCGCCGGCGAGCCGCAGCACTCCGACGCCCAGGCGGTACTTGCCGCGGTCCTCGGTCTGCTCCACGAGCCGGTGCGCCTCGAGGGTCGCGACCAGCCGGAACGCGGTGCTCTTGTGGACGCCGAGCTCGGCCGCGACCTCGGTGACCCCGGCCTCGCCGCCGCGAGCCAGCAGCTCCAGAATGGTCAGCGCCCGGTCGACCGACTGGACTCCGGTCGCCGCGCCAGCGTCCCCGTTGGGCGCCTGCGGGCTGTTGCGCATGAAGCGACACTAGCGCAGGTCGTGTTGCGTATCGCAGACTGAGTTTCGTTCACCGCAACAACCGTCTCCTGCAAAACGAGGTCCCCATGGTGCTGCCGAGCTCCGCCCAGTCGAACAGCGCGACCGCGCCGGCCGGCGACTTCGTGCTCATCCTCTCCTGCACGGACCGGCCGGGGATCGTGCACGCGGTCACGGGGTTCCTGCTGCAGCACGGCGGCAACATCCTCGAGAGCCAGCAGTTCAACGACCAGCTGGTCGACCGCTTCTTCATGCGGATCGACTTCGTGGTCGACGGCGGCAACGGCCCGGTCGATGCCGCCTCGCTCCACGCCGACTTCGCGTCGGTCGCCCGGCAGTTCGAGATGGAGTACGAGCTCTGGGACGCGGGCGCGCCGTACCGGACGCTGATCATGGTCTCCAAGCACCTGCACTGCCTCAACGACCTACTGTTCCGGGCGAGCACGCGGTCGCTGCAGATCGACATCCCGGTCGTGGTCTCCAACCATGCCGACGCGGAGCCGCTGGTGCGGTCCTACGGCATCGACTTCAAGCACATCCCGGTGACGCCGGACAACAAGCCCGAGGCGGAGGCCGAGCTGATGGGGCTGGTCGACGACCTCGGCATCCACCTGGTCGTGCTGGCCCGCTACATGCAGGTGCTGTCGGACCCGCTCTGCCGGCAGCTCTCGGGCCGGGCGATCAACATCCACCACTCGTTCCTGCCGAGCTTCAAGGGCGCCAAGCCCTACCACCAGGCCTTCGACCGCGGCGTGAAGCTGGTCGGCGCGACCGCCCACTACGTCACCGGCGACCTCGACGAGGGCCCGATCATCGAGCAGGACGTGATGCGCGTCGACCACTCCTACGACCAGGACCAGCTGGTCTCCGCCGGCCGCGACGTCGAGGCCCAGGTGCTGTCGCGCGCGGTCCGCTGGCACTCCCAGTCACGGGT